>NZ_CP042861.1:0-4649235 GCF_011045655.1 Providencia sp. PROV061
AGTTAATCTAAAACATTTTTGGGTCATGCTACTACATGCTATTAAACTACATGCGATTAAAAGTAAGCCCGAGAAATTTCTTTGTTTACATCCGTACTTCTTGTTCCATTGACCTTGTTTAGGGGAGTCCAACGTGTCACTTTCGCTTTGGCAGCAATGTCTTGCCCGATTGCAGGATGAACTACCTGCCACAGAATTCAGTATGTGGATACGCCCCCTTCAAGCTGAATTAAACGACAATACACTGGCACTTTATGCCCCAAATCGTTTCGTTCTCGACTGGGTTAGAGACAAGTACATCAATAATATCAATGAATTATTGAATGACTTTTGTGGAACTGACGCGCCTGCACTACACTTTGAGGTAGGCAACAAACCGATTACAGTCGCACCGGCAGCAACACAAGCTCGTACCGCTCAACAAGTACCTGCGTTTGCCGTTCCGTCAGCCCCAATTAAACCGAGTTGGGACAACTCAGCCAAAGTACAACCAGAAGTTGCTTATCGTTCAAATGTAAACCCTAAGCACACTTTTGATAACTTTGTTGAAGGTAAATCGAACCAATTGGCTCGCGCCGCAGCGAGGCAAGTGGCAGAAAATCCAGGTGGGGCCTACAACCCATTATTTCTTTATGGTGGGACTGGTTTAGGTAAAACCCACTTATTACATGCTGTCGGCAATAGTATTATGCAGCATAAAGCCAACGCTCGCGTGGTTTATATGCATTCAGAACGTTTTGTTCAAGATATGGTCAAAGCTCTACAGAACAACGCAATTGAAGAATTTAAACGCTATTACCGTTCTGTAGATGCATTGCTTATTGACGATATCCAGTTTTTTGCTAACAAAGAGCGCTCGCAAGAAGAGTTTTTCCATACTTTTAATGCGCTACTTGAAGGTAATCAACAAATTATTTTGACCTCCGACCGTTACCCCAAAGAAATTAACGGTGTGGAAGATCGCTTAAAATCGCGTTTTGGCTGGGGTTTAACCGTGGCAATCGAGCCTCCTGAGTTAGAGACTCGCGTGGCGATTTTAATGAAAAAAGCAGATGAAAATGAGATTCAACTTCCGGGTGAAGTGGCCTTTTTCATCGCCAAGCGCCTTCGTTCGAACGTTCGTGAGTTAGAAGGGGCGTTAAATCGTGTCATTGCCAACGCAAACTTTACTGGCCGCGCGATTACTATCGATTTTGTCAGAGAAGCACTGCGTGACCTATTAGCACTACAAGAAAAACTGGTAACTATTGATAATATTCAAAAAACAGTTGCTGAATATTATAAAATTAAGGTAGCAGATTTACTGTCTAAACGCCGTTCCCGTTCTGTCGCACGTCCGCGTCAAATGGCAATGGCACTGGCGAAAGAGCTGACTAACCATAGTTTACCTGAAATCGGGGATGCCTTTGGCGGCCGTGACCATACCACGGTGTTACATGCTTGTCGTAAAATTGAACAATTACGGGAAGAAAGCCATGACATCAAAGAAGATTTTTCTAATTTAATCAGAACATTATCATCTTAATTGCTATGAAATTTACAATAGAACGCGAGCAGTTATTAAAACCGTTACAACAGGTTAGTGGTCCTTTAGGTGGGCGTCCAACTCTGCCTATTTTAGGTAACCTTTTATTACAGGTAAAAGAAGGTACCCTCCAACTCACTGGAACCGACCTTGAAATGGAGATGATGGCCAATGTTGCCCTAACTGGGGAACATGAAATTGGCGCAACGACCGTGCCCGCACGCAAGTTTTTTGATATCTGGCGTGGGTTACCTGAAGGTTCTGAAATTCATGTAGAGCTGAATGATGACAGACTGCTCGTCCGTTCTGGGCGTAGCCGCTTTTCATTATCCACATTGCCGGCCGCTGACTTTCCAAACTTGGATGACTGGCAAAGCGAAGTGGAATTTTCTCTTCCGCAATCAATACTGAAACGTTTAATTGAAGCCACTCAGTTTTCAATGGCGCACCAAGATGTCCGCTATTACCTCAACGGCATGCTATTTGAAACCGAAGATCAAATGCTCAGAACCGTTTCAACCGATGGGCACAGGCTTGCCGTGTGTGCGATGGATATTGGCCAATCGCTACCCTCTCATTCAGTGATAGTACCTCGTAAAGGGGTTATTGAGCTAATGCGTTTGTTAGATGGTGGTGACACCCCTCTACAACTGCAAATCGGCAGTAATAATATTCGCGCTCACGTGGGGGACTTTATCTTTACCTCTAAATTGGTTGATGGCCGTTTTCCTGATTACCGCCGAGTACTACCAAAAAACCCAGATAAAACCTTAGAAGCACGCTGTGATTTACTTAAACAAGCATTTTCGCGTGCGGCTATTTTATCGAATGAAAAATTCCGTGGTGTCCGTCTGTATTTCAGTGAAAACCAATTACGCATCACTGCCAATAACCCAGAGCAAGAAGAAGCTGAAGAAATTGTTGATGTAAGCTACCAAGGTACTGAAATGGAAATTGGCTTTAACGTCAGCTACATCTTAGATGTCTTAAATGCGCTAAAAAGTGAAAATGTGCAACTTCTGTTAACCGACGCCGTTTCCAGTGTGCAGATTGAAGACGCTGATAGTAAAGCAGCCGTGTATGTTGTCATGCCAATGCGCTTGTAATCGGTATTTATGATCCTTTCGCGTTTATTGATCCGTGATTTTCGAAATATTGAAAATGCGGATCTCTCCCTTGCTAATGGGTTCAATTTTTTAATTGGCCCCAATGGGAGCGGAAAAACTAGCATATTGGAAGCCATATATACACTCGGTCATGGTCGTGCATTTCGCAGCATTCAAGCGAACAGAGTTATTCGTCATGAGCAAGAACAATTCATTCTTCATGGTAAACTTAGCCATTTAGATGAACAGCGAAAAGACCTTTCATTAGGTTTAAGCAAAAACCGTGATGGTGACAGTAAAGTTCGAATAGACGGTACTGATGGCCATAAAATTGCAGAACTAGCAAAATTATTGCCAATGCAATTGATTACCCCAGAAGGGTTTACCTTGCTAAACGGTGGCCCTAAATATCGACGGGCTTTTATTGATTGGGGTTGTTTTCACAATGACCCACTGTTTTTTTCAGTATGGTCAGATTTAAAACGGTTATTAAAGCAACGTAATGCCGCTTTACGACAAGTTACCCGTTATGAGCAAATTCGTCATTGGGATAAACAACTGGCACCGCTTTCTGAGCAAATAAGCCAATGGCGTCATGACTATATTGCAGGTATTGCCGAAAATATTGAGCAAACTTGCCAACAGTTTTTACCCGAATTTTCACTCTCGGTATCCTTCCAACGTGGTTGGGATAAAGAAATTGATTATTCAGAACAATTAGAGCGCCAATTTGAGCGTGATAGAGCACTAACCTATACCGCTTCAGGGCCACATAAAGCGGATTTGCGTATACGAGCAAATGGAACCCCTGTTGAAGATATGCTTTCGCGGGGGCAATTGAAGCTACTTATGTGTGCATTAAGGTTAGCGCAGGGTGAATTTTTCACCCATCAGAGCGGGCAACGATGCCTGTATCTACTGGATGATTTTGCTTCTGAACTTGATGCAGGCCGTCGCCAATTGCTGGCAGCCCGCCTCAAAGCTACACAAGCGCAAGTGTTTGTCAGTGCCATTACACCTGAGCAAGTTAATGATATGATAGATGCAAATAGCAAGATGTTTAGTGTAGAACATGGCAAAATAGAAGTTCAACCTCAGGAATAGAAAGAGCAGGAAACGTTGATGTCGAATACATATGACTCCTCAAGTATCAAGGTATTAAAAGGACTGGATGCGGTGCGTAAGCGCCCGGGCATGTATATCGGTGATACAGACGATGGAACAGGTCTTCATCACATGGTTTTCGAGGTTGTCGACAACGCTATCGACGAAGCCCTCGCAGGCTTTTGTGATGATATCGTGATCACTATCCATGCCGATAACTCTATCTCCGTACAGGATGATGGACGTGGTATCCCTACAGGTATCCACGAAGAAGAAGGCGTCTCCGCCGCAGAGGTTATCATGACCGTTCTGCACGCTGGCGGAAAATTTGATGACAACTCCTATAAAGTCTCCGGCGGTTTGCATGGTGTTGGGGTTTCCGTTGTTAACGCCTTATCTGAAAAATTAGAATTAGTTATCCGCCGTGATGGCAAAGTTCATGAGCAAATCTACAAACACGGTGAGCCTCAAGGGCCTCTGACTGTAGTCGGCGAAACCGACCAAACAGGAACACGCGTTCGTTTTTGGCCAAGCATGGACACCTTCAAAGGTGTGACTGAATTTGAATACGACGTCTTAGCAAAACGCTTACGTGAGTTATCGTTCCTAAACTCAGGTGTTTCTATTAAGCTCGTCGATAAACGCGATGGCAAAGAAGACCATTTCCATTATGAAGGCGGTATTAAAGCCTTTGTTGAGTATTTAAGCCGTAACAAAACCCCTATCCACCCTTCTGTCTTTTATTTTTCAACTGAAAAAGACGGTATTGGCGTCGAAGTTTCAATGCAGTGGAATGATGGTTTCCAAGAAAACGTATACTGCTTCACCAATAACATTCCTCAGCGTGATGGGGGAACTCACCTCGCTGGTTTCCGTGCAGCAATGACGCGTACATTGAATAACTACATGGAAAAAGAAGGCTATCAGAAAAAAAGCAAAGTCAACGCAACCGGTGACGATGCACGTGAAGGCCTGATTGCCGTTATTTCAGTGAAAGTTCCAGACCCTAAATTCTCATCACAAACCAAAGAAAAATTAGTCTCTTCCGAAGTGAAAACGGCGGTTGAAACGATGATGAATGAGAAATTAGTTGAGTATTTACTGGAAAACCCAAACGACGCGAAAATCGTTGTGGGTAAAATCATCGATGCAGCACGCGCACGTGAAGCAGCACGTAAAGCCCGCGAAATGACTCGCCGTAAAGGCGCGTTAGACTTAGCTGGCTTGCCAGGTAAACTGGCTGACTGCCAAGAACGTGACCCTGCGCTATCTGAACTGTACCTTGTGGAAGGGGACTCCGCGGGCGGCTCTGCAAAACAAGGCCGTAACCGTAAGAACCAAGCCATTTTGCCACTGAAAGGTAAAATTCTAAACGTAGAGAAAGCGCGTTTCGATAAAATGCTTTCTTCACAAGAGGTTGCAACCCTGATTACGGCATTAGGTTGTGGTATTGGTCGCGATGAATATAACCCAGACAAACTGCGTTATCACAGCATCATTATCATGACGGATGCGGACGTCGATGGTTCGCACATTCGTACGTTACTGTTGACCTTCTTCTACCGCCAAATGCCTGAAATTGTTGAACGTGGTCATATCTTTATAGCTCAACCACCTCTGTATAAAGTGAAACGTGGTAAACAAGAGCAATACATTAAAGATGACGATGCGATGGACGATTACCTGATTTCTATCGCCCTTGATGGTGCTGAACTGCATTTAAGTGCCGAAGCTCCAGCAATGAAAGGCGAAGAACTGGAAAAACTGGTTGTCGAATATAATGCCGCACACCGTATTATTCGTCGTCTTGAGCGCCTTTACCCTCAAGCCCTACTTAACAGCTTGGTTTATCAGTCAACCTTGACTGAAGATGATTTAAAAGTCAGCGAAAAAGTGGAAGAATGGGCTAAAACTCTGGTTAAGCGCTTAGAAGATAACGAGCAATTCGGTAGCACATATAGTTATACCATTAACGAAAACCGTGAACGTCAATTATTCGAACCAACTATCCGTATTCGCACCCATGGTGTTGATACCGACTATAATCTCGATTTTGATTTTGTTCATGGCAGTGAATACCGCCGTATCACTCATTTAGGTGACTTAATCAGTGGCTTAATTGAAGAAGGTGCTTACATCAAGCGTGGTGAACGCCGTCAAGATATCAGTAACTTCGAAGAAGCTTTGGCTTGGTTAACACGTGAGTCACGTCGCGGCCTATACGTACAGCGTTATAAAGGTCTTGGTGAAATGAACCCTGAGCAACTTTGGGAAACCACCATGAACCCTGAGACGCGCCGTATGATGCGTGTAACGGTTAAAGATGCAATTGCAACCGACTTACTATTCACCACATTAATGGGTGATGCTGTTGAGCCGCGCCGTGCATTTATCGAAGAGAATGCATTAAAAGCAGCAAATATTGATATTTAACTATTCTGCTAATTAAACGTTATTCAATAACCCCATACGAAAGTTTGGGGTTATTTTTTATGATTTTTTTTATAGCTATTATTTTATTTTTACTATTTAATCAAACCAATAATAAAATAATAAAAAAACAAAACCAATCAATAAAAAGCCTCTTCGTAAAAAACAAAACAATTAAAAATAAAACTTATCACTTTAATTAATAAAGGTTTTTTATTTTTAAAACTGTCATAAAAGATAAATATATTATAAATAAACTCCGCCAAATGAAATTTTTACCAATAGCATCGGCGGAGTTATAATGAGAAAAATTTTTATTTCAGCATCAATGACCTTATTGCCATTCATATTCACCAATACTCTAACAGCAAAAACGAATCTTTTAGAATTAGAGAAAAATATTATCAATACAAGAAGTGCATGGCTTGAAGATATAAAACAAAATATTATTAATAATACACCTAAAGAAGGTAGCGAAGTTGCTGAGCAAGATAGGCTGATTAGTAACGAATACATCAATATTACAGGTGAAAGGAAAAATTTAGCACTCGCGGATAAATCCCAAAACTCAGGTTATTTATTTAATAGTTTTCAAACCATCCTGTTTGGCGAACATGATCTTAACCTAAGAAACCATAGCCAATACAAAGAAATCAATTTATTACATGACACAAGTACTCGTGCTTATGATGAAAAAAAGCAGCGTACTCGGTCAGTCGATTTTATTCTTAAAGACCATTTTAAACGCGGTCGCCCTTATCAAGTGTTGAATGATGAAGGCCATTATATTGCGGGCTACTCACAAATACAGGGCTCATCTTACCCTAGTGGCCATACGTGGAATGGTTTTAAACAAGCTGCCGTATTAGCGATGATTTTCCCTGAAAAAGGCAGTGAAACGTTCAACCGAGCGATTGAATACGGTGAAAGCCGCGTGATTGTTGGCGCACACTTCGCCACCGATACCATCGCTTCCCGTGTAGGTAATTATTATTTATTATCACAGCTACTATCCGATGAAAAAAACACCAAATTCATTGTTGAATCGGCAAAAAATATTCGTAATGACATTTCATCATCATGTTCAAATAACATACAAAATTGCCTAACCGTTTCTTCCCCTATTACCAATGACCACATTGGTTATTATGGAAAAAAAGAAATACAAGATACACCAATGATCGACCCTAAAAATATCCCTAAAACGGCGGGTTATTTACTTCGATTACGTTTCCCTTACTTGAATAATGCACAATGGAATAATATTTTAGCCAGCACGGCATATCCAAGCCAGTCAATTGCGGGTTGGAATATCAAAGAAAATGATCCGAACTCTTATTGGGGATTAATTAACCTACCTACGGCTTATCATGGCCCCGCTTATTTATATGAAAACTTTATCGTCAACCAAAACACTAATGACTTTGATATTGCTAATTTTGGAAAGTTAGATGAATGGACAAACAATATACAAGGCACAGGAAAGTTAACGAAACAGGGCCAAGGAACATTAGTATTATCTGGTAACAATACCTTCGCAGGCTTTACAGTAAACCAAGGCCATTTAGTCTTAACGGGTGAAAATAAATACTCGCAAAAATCCCATATTAATGGCGGAACCGTCACCCTGAAAAAAACCTTAAACTCTTCATTAGATATCAATAAAGGCGCGCTGGTCCTAGATAACGGCAAAATCGGAGCTTCCGTCAATATTAACCACCACGGTTTACTAACGGGCAATGGAAGCATTCATCAATTAACCGCCAACCAAGGCGCTGTTGTTGCACCAGGCCATTCAGTTGGCACAATTAATATTGTTGATTCCGTGAGTTTTGCACCAGATAGCCATTATTTGGTTGAAATCAATCCAGCAGGTAAAAACGATAAGATCATCAGCCAAGGCTCAGCTTCATTAAAGGGCGGGACCGTCAGTGTCACTCTTGAAAATCAAAATAGCCCGCTTTCTAAGCAAGATATCAACCAACTATTTGATACACAATATACGATATTAACTGCTCAAAAAGGGATTGATGGCCAATTTGATGCCGTTGTACCTAATTACCAGTTTATTGGAACGACGCTAAATTACTCCCCCAAAGAAGTCACACTTAAAATAGGGCGTAATAACACGGCATTTTCCAGCACGGCAGCAACACAAAACCAAATCGCAGTGGCTGAAGCCATTGAAACACTTCCTACGCACCATGCGCTTTATGAACAAACGTTGAAAAGCCAAACAAAACAACAAGCTCAAACGATATTTAGCAATGTCACAGGCCAAATATACGCTGACGTATTATCCAATCAAATAAATAATAGCCGTCAGATTAAAGAAACACTACTTGAGCAAGCTCGCTTATCTGAATCATGGGGTAGCGAAAACAAAGGCAATGTGTGGGTCAAAATGCTCTATGATTGGGATAAAACGACCGACGATAACAATGCCACTGGGTATAAATCATCAAATTATGGTTTATTGCTTGGGGCAAATCGACGTTTTATTAACGAAAAAATGACATTAGGTATCGCCGCAGGTTTTAGCCAAAGTGACTTATCTAACCCCTTTGACCACGCTAATAGTAATAACTACCATGCCGCCATTTATGGTAGCGCTTTATGGCAACCTATCGCGGTTCGTGCAGGGCTCGGTCACACTTCACATCTCACTCATACCGAACGCTCAATCAGTGATGGTACAAGTCACTCATCGAGCTATTATACCAATACACATCAAGCATTTATGGAGCTGGCCTATCCAATTAACTCAAAAGGGATAAATATTGAGCCATTTACCAATCTCACTTATATCAGCGCAATGAATCATGCTATTAATGAGAACATCAACAGCACATCACTACAGGCACGTAAACAGCGCATCAATACGGTGTTATCAACCCTTGGGCTACGCCTTGATAACCAATGGAAATTGAGTAAAACATCAAATATCGGTTTACACGGTGAGCTTAACTGGCAATATCAATACGGGAATTTAAATAGAGGACTAAAATTGAATTTTACCGATACCGCGAGCTCATTTACAGCGCATAGTGTTCCTGCATCACGCCATGGTGTCGCATTAAAAGTCGGTACCGATATCAATATAAAAGAAAATACAAAGCTATCAATTAATTATAATAAATTTTTATCAAAAAATTATCACGATAACAATATTGATGCCAAAATTGCGGTAACTTTCTAACTCAATACTTTACCTCCCCTCGCAACTTGTGGGGGGCAGGTCATGACTAAACATCACGAGATTTTACAGTTTTTTACGCCACTATTTTGATTATCTTATCTTTTTTTATGTTATAAACAAACAACGCCCTAAGTTAATTAGATGTTAATTAACTATTTTTTAATTGTCTCTATAACCTCAGGTAAGGTCAAAAATACGTAAAATAACACTATGATACGCCAACTTATTATTTCAATTTATGCATTATTGATATCTATCACCCCTGTATTTTTCAGTGGAGATGCCAGCATTATGGCTGACATTGCCATCGTCATTTCAGGAGCGCTGATAATACTGTTATGTGCCGGTATTTATCGCTTTTTGCTTGGCAAAATTTTCACGGTGTTTGTTTCACTCCTGTGGGCTCTCAATTTATCTGTTTCATTCTTCTTTTATCAAAAACACGATATCCGCTTTTCTTCTTCGATTGCAGAAACTTTTATCAATACCAATAGCAGTGAAACCGTAGGAATGCTTTCCTATAACATTGGTTATGTTATTTTTTATTTATTTGTTTTTTCTGCTTATTTAGCATGTATTCATCAATGTGCAAAATACATGAATCGTCGTATAACAACGACAAGTATGGCTCTACTTTGTGGCTATCTATTAGCTATTCCAACCTATTACGCCTCATTACTAAGCAAGCCTGATAGCGCGTTATTGATCACAGAAAAATACTTCTTAAATACCCCTTTCTACAATGCGGCGGCTTTAGTCAAAAATTTGTATGAAAACCGGGGCATAAAAAAAATATCATCACAAAAGGTCGCATTTAACTACCAGAAAAAAGCGTCTGAAACTGAAATCTATGTGCTTGTCATTGGTGAGTCATTGCGCCGTGATCATATGGGTTTTTACGGCTATCAGTATGATACAACGCCTAACTTAAATAAGCGCAAATCACAAATATTGGCGTTTCAACAAGCTTATTCCCCTGCACCTGTGACTATCTTGTCAGTCCCTATTTCACTATCTAATATTCGCTTTGAGCAAATGCAGGATAAATCACACTATTCGGACAATATCATTTCATTAGCCAATCATGCGGGCTTTAAAACCTATTGGGTCAGCAACCAGGGAAAAACCAATAAACGTACCAGTATCATTTCTGCTATTGCTTCTATGTCACAAAAGAAAACGTGGAACGAATTTGTCGGCTACGATGAAGAGCTGCAAGATGACTTCAATAACGCGATCAATGACCCTACTGATAAGAAAAAACTCATTGTGTTACATACTTATGGCAGCCATGAACCTGCCTGTAACCGCTTTCCTGAAGATGAGCTAAAAACATTTAGTGGCCAAGACGATGACGATTGCTATGACAGTTCAATTGCTTATACCGATAAATTTATCGAAAGCCTAATGCAACAACTCGAAGGGAAACCTGCGACGTTGATGTACTATTCAGACCACGCATTACAACGCCTAGACAGCGATAACAATATTCACTACCACCATGGCGTTAACAACCCAAGAAAAGAAGCCTATGAAATCCCCTTGCTGATTTGGTACAGTCAAAGCGCCAGTAAACCAAGTATCAGCCCAGAAAATTTACAGTCTCCCTATTCTACTGCGAATAATTACTGGCTAATCAGTGATTGGCTTAATATACAACAAGGTTCACAGCAAGCTTGCTTATCACCTTTACGTGAATGTTATCAACCCAATAAAAATATTCAGGTAATCGATGGCAATCGAAATATTTTATCCATTAGCCAATTACCTTCTGAGACGATAGATCCACAATAAAACTCGATATTTTGCGAATATTTGCCCATAGTTAACAAATATGAATCCTGCTTACCTATCGAGGTTTTAATGTTCGATTTAGTTTTTTTACGTGAATTACTGGTGTCTAGTGTTCACGTACTCCAGTTACTTTTAGAAGCAATTTCAGTCATCTGCGTGGTGATTGGGTTAATCAAGACCCTAATCGTGTGGATGAAAACCCAAAAAGCACGTACCGCTCGCTATTGTTTTGGTGATTGGTTAGCGACTGCATTGGAGTTCCAACTCGCTGCGGATATTTTAGCAACGACCGTCGACCCTGATTTAGATAGCCTTATCAAATTAGGTATTATTGCCGTGATCCGAACATTCTTGAACTACTTCTTGGCAAAAGAGTTAGAACACCAGCCACCGCAGAATGAACCGACTCGTCACTGATTTAGGTACAAAAAAACCTGCATATTGAATTATGCAGGTTTATCGAATACGACTTATCGCTGTGCCGCGCTTATAATAAAATTCTTAGCATGCGGCGAAGAGGCTCGGCGGCTCCCCACAATAATTGGTCACCAACCGTAAAGGCAGATAAGTATTCAGGGCCCATATTCAGTTTACGCAAGCGACCAACAGGAGTGCTAAGCGTACCAGTAACTGCCGCTGGAGTTAACTCACGCATAGTGATTTCGCGGTCATTAGGAACCACTTTCACCCAATCATTATGTGAGGCAAGCAATTGCTCAACTTCATTCAACGGAACATCTTTTTTCAGCTTCAATGTGAAAGCTTGGCTATGACAGCGCAGCGCACCAATACGTACACATAAACCATCAACTGGAATAATGTTATTGCCTGTTGCAAGAATTTTGTTCGTTTCCGCTTGACCTTTCCATTCTTCACGACTTTGACCGTTTTCTAATGCTTTATCAATCCATGGGATCAGGCTGCCCGCTAATGGTACACCGAACGCATCCGTTGGCATTGTGCCACTACGAGTGAAATCTGTGACTTTTTTCTCAATATCTAAAATAGCAGAAGCTGGGTCTTGGAGTTCTTTAGCGACCTGAGTATGTAAAGACCCCATTTGTGCCAGAAGCTCACGCATATTACGAGCCCCTGCCCCTGATGCTGCTTGATAAGTTGCAACAGATGCCCATTCCACTAAATTATTAGTGAACAGCCCACCTAAAGACATCAACATCAGGCTTACCGTACAGTTACCACCAACAAAGGTCTTAATGCCTTTATTTAACCCATCTTGGATATGTTGGTTATTCACTGGGTCAAGAATAATGATCGCGTCATCTTTCATACGTAATGAAGACGCCGCATCAATCCAGTAACCATTCCAACCAGACTCACGAAGTTTAGGATAAACTTCATTAGTGTAATCACCACCTTGGCAGCTAATAATAATATCCAGCGCTTTTAATGCATCAATATCAAAGGCATCCTGTAAAACACCACGGTGACCACCATAAACAGGTGCTTCGGCACCATGTTGTGATGTGGTAAAGAAAACAGGATGAATCGCATCAAAATCACGTTCTTCTACCATTCTCTGCATCAATACTGAGCCGACCATTCCTCGCCAGCCAACAAACCCTACATTTTTCATTTTTACTCACCCTGTTCGTTTAAATTTTTACCAAGAAATTTCTAGTTTCGACTCCACAAAGTAAATACCGTCATTGTTATCATTCATTCAGTATTCACAAAAATTGAAGCTAGAAATTTTTCGGATGTATTAAACCTGACAAAATATGCATCTATGTGCAAGTGAATTTCATCACTAATAATAAGAAGATTAGTAATCATGCTAATAATCGAGGGAATCAGTGGACAAAAAAACAAATAAAAAAAGCCACGGCAGAGAGCAATAATCTGCAATGGCTAAGCAAATAGAATATAAAGCGATACAGGAAATTTTATAATTATATTTAAATTCAATAGTTAACGTTTTTTCTTACAGCCTTGAACCGCTTTAAAGCGCGGGTTTGTTTTACAAATGACATACACCCGCCCACGACGGCGAACAATTTGGCAATCTGGATGACGGGTTTTTGCCGTTTTTAATGAACTCAGTACTTTCATCTTTATTTACCCTCTGACTGTAAAAAACGACCAAAGCGTTTCTGGAACTGTGCCGTTTTACCTTCCTGAGAAATCATTTTCTGTTTACCGGTATAAAACGGATGTGACTGAGAAGAGACATCAAGCGTGACATATGGAAATATTTCACCCTCATACTCGATTGTTTTTTCAGTTTTTATTGTTGAACCTACTTTAAAATAGGCGTCTGCACTTGTGTCATGGAAAACCACGGTGCGGTATTGTGGATGGATCCCCTGTTTCATAATAACCACCTAGATGTAATGTTATAATATAACAATAACGCATTTAAAATAGTGGTGCAATTATTTTTTATTCAAAAAGGTTCAAAAAGGCTAAAAGTTAAGAAAAGGTGCCATATACAAAATAAAAACCAAAACAGTAATTTATCCTCTGATGAACTTTTGTATAATTAGATCAGTAGATTCCATCATTTATTATTTATCAAATAGATACGTTATCTTTTTAATAAATAAACCATTAGGGGAAGATGAAAATGTATTACGGCTTTGACATGGGCGGGACAAAAATTGAGCTTGCCGTCTTTGACAACGAATTAAATCAGGTCTGGCAAAAGCGTGTTCCTACACCCAAAGATGACTACCAAACGCTCTTAAATACGTTTCTCGAACTCACACTCGAAGCAGATGAAAAATTTAATTGCCAAGGAAAAGTTGGTGTTGGCGTCCCCGGTATCGTAAACCATGCTGAAGGAACCGTATTTACAACCAATGTCCCTACTGCACAATACAAACCTTTAATTCATGATCTTGCTAATATATTACAACGCCCAGTAAAAGTAGAAAATGATGCAAATTGCTTTGCATTATCAGAAGCTTGGGACCCTGACTTCAAACGCTATCCTACCGTCCTTGGTTTAATTTTAGGGACTGGTGTGGGCGGTGGGTTTATTATAAATGGCAAAGTTTTATCCGGTAAAAATGGAATCGCTGGAGAAATTGGCCATATGAACCTCAGCGTTCGTGGAGCCAAGCTGTTAGGGGAAAAAGTTCCTGAAATAACTTGCGGCTGTGGCCAAACTGCTTGTTTTGAAACCTACCTATCAGGCCCAGGCTTTGAGCGTATTTATTCCTCATTCACCAATGAAAAACGTTCCGCTATCGAAATTATCGAACAATATAAACAAGGTGATATTCAAGCAAAAGAACATGTTAACCGCTATATGTCATTACTTGCGATGTTTATGGGGCAAATTGTCACTGTTTTTGACCCCGATTTAGTGGTTATTGGCGGAGGTTTGTCACAGTTTGAAGAAATCTATAAACAACTACCAGAAGTGCTTCCACAATACCTTTATGGCATCGCAACACTACCTGCAATTGAAAAAGCACGTTATGGTGACTCTGGAGGTGCACGAGGTGCGGCATTCCTGAACTTGATAGACTAATCTTACTTTTTTGCGCTTCATAGATGCTTTAAACAGTGAAGCGCAAATTTATCACCTTAATCAACTCTATTCTCCCCATTTTGTACTTTAAACCCCCATTCTTTGTTTGAGAATGATTATCATCAACTTAACGATTAATGGTAAAATTCTCTCCTATCAATGCCCTGTTATTATCAATAAGACTTTAGGAATAACTTCACCAAATAAAACTGGATAAACAACCAGTGTTATAAGAAACTCCCAAAAAATAAAAGTGCTTATAGACTAGTCTGATACTGCTATTAATTAAAAAATATATTATTAAGTTAAATTATTTTATGGTGATAAATTAAACAAACGTTACTTTTCACGTAAACTCAATAATGTATTAATAATAAAGAGAAAACCCTATGAGTTTGTTTTTCCATAACAGTTTGATGTTCCCAACAATTATCTTTAGTGGTTTGCTAATCATTGTTTTATTTTATTGGTTATGTGCCGCTTTTGGTTTATTGGATATCGACGTATTTAATATTGATACCGAATTTGATGCCGGTATTGATGCAACCGGTTTTGCTGGCTGGTTAACTAAGCTTGGCTTAGCAGGGATCCCTGTCACCATTATTGTCACGTTATTTACTCTTTTTGGCTGGATAATCAGTTATTTCAGCGTACATATCTTTATTCGCTTCATTGATACTGACTTATTACGCTATCTCGTCAGCTTCGCCGTTTTTGCGATCACCCTATTTATCTCTCTTCATTTAACCGCTTTGTGCTTAAAACCTGTGCGTAAAAAACTAGTGAGCCTCAATAAACCAAAAACAGTACAACAACTTATCGGTAAATACGCCACTGTACGGTCAGGAGCGGTAACTGAACAAAATGGCGAGGCACTATTAGAAGATGGTGGAGCTGGGTTAATTCTACAAATACGCGCCCCATCCTCAGAACAGTTAAAACGCGGTGATCGTGTAGTCATCATTAGCTATGACGCAGCATCGCACAGTTATCAAGTTGTCAGTGAAAATGAATTTCGCCACGGATAACTTCTCTTTTTAAAAATAAATATCTTGCTTGCATAATCGAAATGACGTCATCGTCAGAACCAATGGAGAATCAATATGGACTTGGCTGCACTAATGCCCTTTTTAACAATTATCGGGGGGATCATCCTAGTTATTTTAGGGTTCTTTGGGTTATTCAAAGCCTTCTATATCAAAGTCCCACAAGGTACTGCTTTGATTGTCAATGACATGTCATCACAGCCTAAAGTGCATTTTACAGGGGCATTAGTTTACCCTGTCATCTACAAAAAAGAATTCATGCGTATTTCTTTGCTAACACTTGAAGTTGATCGCCGCGGTAAAGATGGCTTGATTTGTCATGATAACTTACGTGCTGATATCACCGTTGCTTTCTATTTGCGAGTGAATGAAACGACGGAAGACGTGCTGAAAGTTGCAAAAGCTATCGGTGTTGACCGTGCATCAGACCATCAAGCGGTCAGCACGTTATTCAGTGCAAAATTCTCTGAAGCCTTAAAAACAGTAGGTAAGCAACTGGATTTAGCCACTTTATTTGAAAACCGACAAGACTTCCGTGACCGCATTGTTGATGTGATAGGAAAGGACCTTAACGGCTACGCCCTTGAAGATGTAGCTATTGATTACCTAGAACAAACACCTAAATCAGCCTTAGACCCAAATAATATCTTTGACTCCGAAGGTATTCGTAAAATTACTGAAATCACCGCAATTCACAATATTGAGACCAACCAAAAAGAGCGTGACCAAGAGCTCGCAATTCAAAAGAAAAACGTTGAAACCCGCGAAGCAAGTTTAGCTTTAGAGCGCCAACAAGCCGATGCCGAAGCTCGCCAAAAACGTGAAATTGATAATATTCGTGCCCGTGAACAAGCTGAAACTTTACGTGTTCAAGAAGAAGAACGCCTTAAAGCAGAGCAAGCGCGTATTCAAACCCAGCAAGAAATTGAAATCCGTGAAGAAAACCGCATGCGTGAAGTTGAAGTCGCTCAACAAAACCGTACTCGTGCTGTAGCTATCGAAGAAGAGCGAGTGAGCCGAGCACGTGAGCTTGAAATTGTTGCCCGTGAAAGAGAAGTTGAATTACAGCGCATAGAAAAAGAAAAAGCACTCGAAGAAGAACGCAAAAATATCTCCAATGTTATACGTGAACGTGTAGCAGTTGAAAAAACCGTGGCACAGGAAGAGGAACGAATCAAAGAAGTTCGTGAAGTCTCTGAAGCTGAACGTATGCGCCAAGTCACAGTGATTAATGCACAAGCAGAAGCGGAAGAATCGTTAGTTCGCCAAGTGAAAAAAGCCGAAGCCGATGAAGCCAGTGCTAAGCACCGTGCAGAAGAAATAAGCACCATGGCACAAGCAGAATTAGAAGCATCAGCAAAACAAGCTGAAGCCAAAAAACGCTTAGCTGAAGGGGTTGAAGCTGAACATGCGGCATTAGGTTTAGCAGAAGCTCGAGTTCGCCAAGCAACCGCAGAGGCGGAAGAAAAAGAAGGTCTTGTTCTTGCCAACATTACAGCTGAGAAATTGTTAGCGGAAGCACGTGGGCTGAAAGAAAAAGGCTTAACGGAAGCTCAGGTAATGGAAGCCAAAGCCAAAGCAGAACAACAACAAGGATTTGCTGAAGCGAAAATCCTTGAAGAGAAATTAGCCGCTCAAGCTCGTGGTGAAGAACAACAAGCCAATGCCAAAGAAAAACTAGGCTTGGCTGATGCGAAAGTACTGGAAGAAAAACTGGCAGCACAAGCTCGAGGAGAAGGCCAATTAGGTTCAGCACAAGCAGAAGTTATCCGCCAACGCTTGAAAGCTGAAGCCGATGGTTTAACTGACAAATTTAAATCTATGGATCATCTCAGCGATACCGCTCGCTCTCATGAAGAGTTTCGTATGCGCCTTGAGAAAGAATTTGAACAAGCCATGGCATCTATCGACGCCAATAAAGAAATTGCCCGGGAGCAAGCTGATGTATTGGCTGCAGCGCTTAGCAAAACCAATATTGAAATTGTGGGCGGTGATGGCAGCTTCTTCAACACCTTCTCTAAAGCACTAAGCCTCGGAAAAGCCGTTGATGGTTTTATGGATAAAAGCAGTTTCGCAAAAGAAAATGTTGAAAAACTCATTAATCGTAGCAAAGAAGACAAAAAAGTTGATATTGCCGCATTATTGAAAAACCCCGAAGTTCAAGATCTTATAAACGGTTTTATGGCAGCTAAAGGGGCTAATCAGCCAGCAAAAACGGTTATATCAAAACCGATTCCACCAACGGATGACCAACTGTAAACCTTTAGCACATTGGGGTAGTGAACCTACCCCTATTGTTTTTCATTTTTATTGTCTTAGTTAAGGGAATTCGCTGCGCAATGTCAGATATTCAGGATACGGATCGCGAACAAGAAATACTCGATAGTGCTGTTGCAGAAGGTGGTGCTTATGAAATATTACGCAAACGCCTGACCGACCAAGGGCAACAACTTCATCAAAAAGCCGCTCAACTCAATGAAATGCGGTTAGATGAATTCGGCCAGAGCCAAATGGATATCATTGGCCGCATTCGCATTCGTACTGAAAATAATTGCCAAGCAAGGGACATTGTCCGCGTTGGCGAGTGGCTTTTATTTGGCTATAACGTATTCCTCGGCCTAAAAAAAGAAACGCACCTCGAAGAGGTATTTTCACTATATCGGTTAATTGAAAACGACAATGAGTTTGATGTTGAAGCAGTCCCTTATGAAGATACCTTCTTGAGTGATAATCGCTTTGTTCAAGATTTTACTGAACTCTATACCTATTATAAGAACACACAGTTACTGCAACTTGTTGAACGGGACGGCAAACTTCTTGCTAGTTTTCAAATTGGCGATCGCATCACGGACGTGCGAGTTTTTCGCTGGTCAATCTCCAGCGACAAACGCAAAATTGAGTATATTGATAACCGGGGTGAACGCGATATCGCCCTCCCACCAGCCTATGACTTTGAATGGCAAAAAACCACGCGAGAAGACACCGTTAACGGCCGATACCCTCACATCAATATTCTTGACACCGTATTCATTGAAACTATCGGCGGTGATTTAACCATCAAGTGTGAAAATAACACTGAAGATGGTTTGGGGATTTACCGAGAAGCGGTTCTTGATAAAAACCAATCACTAGACGACGCCCAAATTGAATACGCACAAACTGGCAGTTTAATTATCTTAAAAGTTTTACCTTATCGGGAAGAAACTTGGCGTTATTTAGTTTACAACACGTTATCCCAATCCGTACAACGTATTGATGCTATTGGGCAAGCGTGCGTCCAGTTACCAGAAGACCACGGTATTATTTTCCCTGGCGGTTACTACTTACAAAATGGTGATTATAAAACGTTTGAACAGCCTATGGATGGAATGCGTTTTCGCCGTTTACGTCGTTCCCCAAATGGAGAGGATGTTCTATATGTTTTCTATTCACCAAATCAAGGTCGTATTGCCCTATTCAATTACAATTTAATTGAACGAACACTTTCAATTCCACTCATTGGGCATGGTTATGCCATGCTGGAAGATGGAAAAATGGTGTTATTTGAAGGCGAAGGGGAAGAAGCGACTCGCGTTCACCCAATGCAAGTTTGGCAGACCCCATTTTACTCAGAAGAGTTTGCCGACAAACAGCCTACTCGTAGCGGTTTTTTAGGCCGTATAGGTAATGCAGACTTAGTTCGTGGTATTTCTGAAATATTGCATGTATCCAAAGAAATAGAAGGCAGCCAAATTTCTATTGCTCGCTACGAACAACTCAGCCAACGAGCAAAAAATTTACTGGATATTTATTACTGGTTTGGTGATGAGCAATGCCTTGATATTGGCAAATTGCTTAAAGAAATCACTCAAACAAGTGAGCTCGTCCTTGATGAATATGAAAAGGTCGAAAGCATACGGCAGCAATCTGCCAAATCAATGAATGAAGCCATCAGCCGCCAAAAATCACTGCTTTCATTAACATTGCCTGAAAGTTGGGCTGATATTCAACAATTTGTTGATGGCTTAAATGCCCTAAGTGCTCAACGTGGGCACTTGATTTCACTGCGTGAATTTCGCTATATGGATTTAGAAAAACTTAGCGAAATGGAAAGCGAAATAGAGAAAAATCAACAATATGTATCACAAGAAACCGCTGTTTTTCTTGCTAGTGATAAAGCGTTACAGCCCTTTAAAACACAATTAACTGTTTTCGAAGAACAAATAGAAAAAGCCCAAAACAGTGCCCAGTTAGACATTCCCATGAAGGATATGGAAAAAATGTCTGCTGACTTAGATATGCTTTCAAACCTAATGGCATCACTAAGCTTCAACGATGTTACACAACAAACCCACATTATTGATGCTATTTCGCAAATCTATGCTCAGCTAAACCAATCTCGAGCTCGTTTACAACAAAAACGAAAATCACAAAGCAGTGTGGAAACAGTCGCTCAATTTGGCGCACAATTTCGCCTATTCAGCCAAGGCATTACCAATGCTCTGTCTCTTGCCACTGATCCTGAACGTTGCGATGATCAGTTATCAAGATTGCTTGTTCAGTTAGAAGAACTCGAAAGTCAATTTAGCAATCATGATGAATTTCTTGATGATATTTTGGCTAAGCGGGAAGAATTACTCGAAACCTTTGAATCTCATAAACAAGTTCTTATTGATGACCGCCAGCGCCGCGCACAAAATTTAGTCACTGCTGCAGACCGTCTACTAGACAGCCTGCAACGACGAACAACTCGTTTACAGTCTCAAGATGAACTCAATGCTTTCTTTGCCTCAGACCCTCTGGCGCTTAAAACCCGTGAAATTATTGAAAAATTAAGGGAAATTAACGATAACGTTAAAGCTGATGATATTGACGCACGCCTGAAATCTTCTCGGGACCAAGCCATTCGAGTTTTACGTGATAAAATAGATATTTTTGAAAATGGTGGAAATGTCATTAAGCTCGGGCGTCACCGGTTCAGTGTAAATACCCAAGAGCTCGACCTCACCATTTTACCGAAAAATGAACAACTATGGGTTTATCTCACCGGGACAGATTTCCAAGAACCAATAGAAAATGAACAACTATCACAGCTAAAACCTTATTGGAGCGCCTCATTAGAGTCTGAATCTGATACGGTTTACCGCGCGGAATATCTTGCTTATTCAATTATCTATGCAGCAACAAAACGCCAAGAAGGGCTAAATTTTGATATCCTAAAAAACGCATTAACATCAACGGAAAAACTTGAAAAAATTGTCCGTGATTTTGCGAGCCCACGTTATAAAGAAGGTTATGAAAAAGGTATTCATGACCACGATGCTGTTGCTTTACTGAAAAAACTACTGCCAATCGGTGAAAGTGCTGATCTATTACGGTATAACCCAACAGCCCGTGCTATCGCAGCTATTTATTGGCAACAAGTTCAAAATGACGATTTTCCTGCACTATGGCCTGAACGTGCAAGAACAGCCATGAATATTCACCAATTATTCCATAATGACAATGCATTACTTGACCTACAAGCCGAAATCGAAGCGGGAATTAGCTTGTTTTTACAAGATAACCCCATTCAATGCCAAGCTTATGAGCAGACTCAAGCCGCCGAATATCTTAGCTTTGCACTTGCAAGAACCCCGATAGAACTCGTCTATAGCAAATATGCAAGAGAATTAGTTTTAGCACTCCAGAGCCGCTTAGAAGAAGCCCATATGTGGGGAGATTTTAATCGCTCACAACAAAATTTAGGGGCTCGCTATGCCCAGCGCTGGTCATTAGTTCAAAACTGGTTACAAGGGCTGTGCTCAACCCCTGAATTTTCTCACCTTGTTCCATACATACCCGGTGCTATTGCCATTATTATCTTAGATAAAGCGGCTTCCGCTCGCTTTAGTGAAGCTGACCTTTACTTTAAAGTTAACGGGTTACTTGGCGAACATGCGACCATTGAAAACCAAACTCTATCACTGAGTTTAGATAACTACTTCAGCCGTATGCGAGGGCAACGGAAACGTTTTATCCCCGAATTTCGTCAGTATCAAGCACTGCGCCAACAGATTGTTACTGAAGAGCGTAGCCGTTTAAAACTGCATGAATATAAAGCAAAACCACTAAGTTCTTTTGTACGTAATAAACTGATAAACGATGTCTATTTGCCTATCATAGGCGATAACATGGCAAAACAAATTGGGGCTTTAGGGGAAGGTAAACGCACTGACCTCATGGGGCTACTCTTAATGATCTCACCACCAGGGTACGGTAAAACTACCTTAATGGAATATGCCGCAGACCGTTTAGGGCTAATTTTTATGAAGGTCAACGGCCCTGCTCTTGGTCATGATGTGCTTTCTCTAGACCCTGAACAAGCGCCTAATGCAACGGCAAGACAAGAGCTAGAAAAACTCAATTTAGCTTTAGAAATGGGTAATAATGTGATGTTATACGTTGATGATATTCAGCACACTCACCCTGAGTTTTTGCAAAAATTTATTTCCTTATGTGATGGAACAAGACGTATTGAAGGCGTTTGGAAAGGCAAAACCAAAACTTATGATATGCGGGGTAAAAAATTCTGTGTCGTTATGGCAGGTAACCCCTATACCGAGTCAGGGGAAGTTTTCCGAATCCCTGATATGCTTGCAAACCGCGCTGATATTTATAACCTTGGTGAGGTATTAGGTGGTATGGATGAAGCATTTTCCCTGAGCTATATAGAAAACAGCCTGACATCAAACCCAGTATTAGCCCCTCTTGCATTACGAGACCTGAACGACCTGTACTTATTTGTTGATAAAGCGATGGGTAAATCTGTCTCTACCAACACTTTAAGTTACCCGTACTCTGATGCAGAAATTAATGAAATCACATCGGTAATCAGTAAATTAATCAAGTTACGAGATGTTGTATTGAAAGTGAATCAACACTATATCGCCAGTGCAGCACAATCCGATAAGTACCGGACAGAACCCGCATTTCGCTTGCAAGGTAGTTACCGTAATATGAATAAGCTCAGCGAAAAAGTCTCTTCCGTTATGAATAATGATGAACTTGAAAGATTACTAGATGACCACTACTTGGGTGAGGCACAGCTGCTCACAACCGGCGCAGAAGAAAACTTACTCAAACTCGCTGAGTTACGAGGAACACTTACCGAAAAAGATGCAGCACGTTGGCAACAAATTAAGAAAGACTTTATGCGTAATAAATCTTTAGGTGGTGATAATACAGATATTGGTGATCGGGTTGTTGGTCAGTTAGCGTCGCTTGTTGAAAGTGTACAAGCGCTGGGTAACCACTAATGAAATATTTACAAGGGCATCCTCGCATTAAGCTATTAGTCTGCATTGTCGCAATTTTTATTGCGGTACAGCTTATTAATAGCTTAATGGCTGGGGGGTTAACTTCATTCGGAATTATACCACGCACAGCGACTGGGCTTATCGGTATATTCTTTGCCCCATTTATCCATAGTAATTGGGAGCATTTATTCAGTAATTTACCGCCATTTATCATACTAAGTGCCCTATTACTGCACCGTACTATTAAGGCATATTTGCTTGCATCACTATTTATTATTGTTGTTGGGGGTTTTGCTGTTTGGTTATTAGGTCGTAATGCTATTCATATCGGTGCCAGTGGTTGGGTTTTTGGTTTATGGGGCTTACTCATCGCCCAAGGTTTTTTCCGCCGAAGCTGGGTTGATATAGCTATCGCGTTATTAGTGCTATTCTATTTTGGCACAATGGCTAGCGGCTTATTACCGACTCACTTGTACATCTCAACTGAATCCCATATAGCAGGGGCTATTGCTGGGGTCATCTATGCATGGCTAAGTCATCGTTTCCATCAAAAAACCCATAATCTCTCACCTTAAATAGTATCCCAACACAGTTGTGACTCATTTTTTGTAATTTATCTAAATTTATGTATCCTTTTTTGTGATCATGATTCATATATTAACAATTAACCATAAATTAACCATTTATTAACAATATAATAATACTAGTCTCAAAAAATAATAACAATATGGGACTCAATAAATGAAAAAACATCTCATTTCAATCGCTATTGCTTTTAGTTTAAGCTCGCTATCGCTCTCATCATTTTCTCAGTCAACTCAAATTAAAATTGAACGAGATAACTACGGCGTTCCTCACATCTATGCCAGTGATACTTATAGCCTTTTCTATGGATACGGCTATGCAGTGGCACAAGACCGATTATTCCAAATGGAAATGGCTAAACGCAGTACTCAAGGTACGGTTTCCGAAGTATTAGGTAAAGATTACATTTCTTTTGATAAAGAAATCAGAAATAACTATTGGCCTGATTCCATCCACAAACAAATCACGCAGCTACCCTCTAAAGAACAAGATATTTTAAGAGGTTATGCAGATGGCATGAATGCATGGATTAAACAAATCAATGCTAAACCTGATGACTTAATGCCTAAACAGTTTATTGATTATGATTTTTTACCATCCCAATGGACAAGTTTTGATGTTGCGATGATTATGGTCGGTACAATGGCAAACCGCTTTTCTGATATGAATAGTGAAATTGATAATCTGGCATTACTCACTGCGCTTAAAGATAAGTATGGTGAACAAATGGGAGTAGCGTTCTTTAACCAAATTAATTGGCTTAATAATCCCAATGCACCCACAACAATATCATCAGAAGAATTTACCTATTCAGACTCACAAAAAACAAAAAATATAACGCAGTTGAATCAAATTAGTGATTACCGACTTACTGCTCCAATGTTTGAACGCACGGCAAAAGATGCAACGGGAAAATTAATTGCGCTTTCTTCTCAGGAAAATAATGCGCTAATCGCTCAGCAATATGAGCAAGGTGGTGCTAATGGGCTAGCTGGGTACCCAACCACCAGCAATGTTTGGCTTGTTGGAAAAACAAAAGCTTCTGACGCAAAAGCCATTTTACTTAATGGTCCACAATTTGGTTGGTTTAACCCAGCATATACATACGGTATAGGTTTACATGGAGCAGGGTTTAATCTTGTTGGAAATACACCGTTTGCTTATCCCGCTATTTTATTCGGTCATAACGGGCAAATTTCTTGGGGCTCTACGGCTGGTTTTGGTGACGGCGTTGATATTTTTGCAGAACAGATTTCACCTGAAGACCCAAATAGCTACCTCCACCAAGGGCAGTGGAAACAAATGCTATCGCGCCAAGAGACATTGAATGTAAAAGGTGAAAAACCCATTACTTTTGATGTGTACCGTACTGTTCATGGTAATGTGGTCAAGCGAGATAATACAACTCACACCGCATACAGCAAAGCTCGCGCATGGGATGGCAAAGAGCTTACATCCTTAATGGCTTGGGTGAAGCAAGGGCAAGCGCAAAACTGGCAGCAATGGCTAGACCAAGCACAAAACCAAGCACTGACAATCAATTGGTATTATGCGGATAAAGACGGAAACATTGGCTATGTCCATACCGGGCACTACCCCGAGCGCCAAATAAACCATGACCCTCGTTTACCCGTATCAGGCACGGGAGAATGGGACTGGAAAGGGATACAGCCCTTTGCAAATAATCCTAAAGTCTATAATCCCAAATCCGGCTACATCGCCAACTGGAATAACTCCCCAGCTAAAAATTATCCCGCTAGCGACTTGTTTGCCTTCTTATGGGGAAGTGCAGACAGGGTGACAGAAATCGATAGCCGCATTGAGGCCTATGATAAGTTAACAGCTGATGATATGTGGACGATTTTGCAGCAAACTAGCCGTGTCGACCTCAATCATCGCTTGTTTACCCCTTTTTTAGCTCAAGCGACACAAGGTTTGCCGTCAACTGACAATGCGGTCAAATTAGTGTCTATTCTCCAGCAATGGGATGGTATAAACCAGTTATCAAGTGATGGGAAACACTATATTCACCCTGGGTCTGCTATTCTCGATATCTGGCTAAAAGAAATGCTTAAAGCCACCCTAGGCCAAACCGTCCCCGCACCATTTGATAAATGGTATCTAGCAAGTGGTTATGAAACGACACAAGAAGGCCCTACTGGGTCGTTAAATATCAGTACAGGCGCAAAATTACTGTATGAATCTCTCTTAGAAGATAAATCACCAATACCTCAGCCTATCGATTTATTTTTAGGACAATCGCGGAATGATGTAATTAAAAAAGCACTGAATGCGACCTACCAAAAAATGAGAGTAAAATACGGTGATAACCCAGCTAATTGGCAAACACCAGCCACGGCATTAACCTTCCGTGAAAATAATTTTTTTGGTGTACCACAAGCCTTACCTCAAGAAAATTTTCATCAAAATGAATATCACAACCGGGGAACGGAAAACGACCTAATCGTATTTACCGAAAAAGGAGTGAATGCATGGGATGTTGTTGCTCCAGGGCAAAGTGGCTTTATTTCCCCGCAAGGAAAACCGTCACCTCACTACCAAGACCAACTCTCATTATACCAACAGTTTGGTAAAAAGCCGCTATGGCTTGATAGCGAAGAGCTGGCACCACATGTTGAGTCAACTGAAACACTAATAATTGAGAGATAATACTATTATTAAGCTAAATACCAAGGTGTCTCGGTATTTAGCTTTTAACCTTCACACGATACACACAACGTCCAGCACCATTTAATAAGTACTGTTCGCGCTCAATGCTACCATCATCACCCACAATCTCACTGAACAACGCCAATTCCGAACGACAAAAGTTTTGGCAAGCGGTGGCTGCTGCACAAATTGGACAATGGTTTTCGATAAACAACCAACTGTCATCATCTTGTTCAACCTTCGCCATATACCCTTCTTCGCTACGCACTTCAGCCAGCTCTTCAAGCCGCTCAGCTAATGGTAAATTTTTACAACGGGCAAAATATTTTTCTCGGCTTTCCATTTCCCTTTGGCTAATCAGCTTTTCTAGCCCTTCATCACCAAAAATAGTTTGAACAGAATTAATTAATTGAAGAGCAAGTTGCGCATGAGTATCAGGAAAACGTTGATGCCCTAATTCCGTTAACACCCAATTTTGCCGAGGGCGCCCTGCCCCTGTTTGTGATAAGCACTGCGCACCTTCAACTAGCCCCAACGAAGTGAGTTTTTGAATGTGTTGCCTTGCAGCTTCCCCAGTCATATTTAAGTCATTTGCGATCACTGCGGTAGAAATTGGTCCTTTAGTTTTGATACAAAATAGAACCTTATCCACAGCCTGCGTTAGATTTAAATTATCAAAGTAATTACTTGCATTAATCATTATGCGACTCTATTATCCAAGCGATTACTTGTATAATACATCTTTTTCTACTATTCCGTCTAGCGGGTCTCTCTATGAGCAATGAAACATCAACCGTATCTCAAGCCAAGTGGGCTGATTTACTTAGTGGCACCAATGCATTACTCACTATCGCCTTAACTGGTGGTGTTGCGCTACACGCTATCAATATTTATATCGTAACAACCATATTGCCTAGTGTTGTTAATGATATTGGCGGTCTTGAATATTATGCATGGAATACCACTTTATTTGTGGCAACATCAATTGTCGGTTCAGCCCTTTCCAGTAAAGTATTAGACAGCTTTGGGCCTAAATTTTCTTATTTATTCGCACTCATTCTCTTTTCTTTAGGGTCTATTTGGTGTGCAGCTTCCCCATCAATGCTAGTGTTGCTGGGAGGCAGGGCATTACAAGGACTGGGTGGCGGTATTTTATTTGCTCTGAGCTACGCATTAATTCGCATTGTTTTTACTGAAAACTTATGGTCCCGAGCCATGGGTGTCGTTTCGGGTATGTGGGGAATAGCAACACTCTGTGGCCCTGCAATTGGAGGTATTTTTGCTGAAAGTGGCCATTGGCGTTGGGCATTTTGGGCTTTACTACCTGTCGCTATTTTTCTAGCGCTCATTGTCATCAATCAACTCCCCAAAAAACAATCCCAGGCACCAAAAACTAACAAAATCCCATTCTTAGCGATTTCTTTGTTAGTGATATCCGTTCTTGCTATTTCAATTGGAAGTTTGTCTGACAGCTTATTCATGAACCTTATTGGTTTATTAATTGGCCTAGCCATACTGCTGACGATTGCCTTACTCGATGGCAAAAATGAAAAACGTTTATTACCGACGGGAGCCTATTCACTCAAAAGTCCACTTGGCGTCATATTTTTAACCATGTGTTTGTTAGTTGGAGGCATGACAACAGAAATTTATGTCCCTTATTTCTTACAAACCATCCATCTGTTTTCTCCGCTCACAGCAGGTTATTTAACCGCAATAATGGCTGCGGGTTGGACTCTTGGGGCACTCTTTAGTGCCAATAAAACAGGTGCTATTGTTATCCGAATTATTCGAACAGGCCCGGTCATCATATTTATTTCTTTAATTGCGCTTGCTGTTCTAACTCATAATCAACAACTTATCGAATCATGGCCATTATTCGTTATTTATCTCATCGCCATGGCAGGGGTTGGTCTAGGAATTGGTGTGTGTTGGCCACATCTGGTATTACGTGTTTTTAAGAATGCACCAGAGGGAGAGGAAAACCTTGCGTCATCTTCTATTATTACCACTCAATTGTATGCAACTGCGCTATCTGCGGCCTTAGTAGGAGTCGTCGTCAATAATAGCGGGCTAATTAACCCTGGGGGGATCGCGGGGGCACAGCAAGCTTCAATCTGGTTATTCGCCCTATTTGCAATTAGCCCATTACTAGCAACGGTATTAATCCGCAAAATAAAATAAAGAGCAAAAGGGAGTAAAAGCTCCCTTTTTGCGGGAAAATCAACCTAATTAATTTACTAATGCCTTTTTGGAACGTAACAAATAAGGCAGAACAATAATACTGATCAGCAGAACAAAAATAGTTGCTACCATCACCCCTAAGAAAGCATGGTCAAAGGCAATATTTGCCTGATTTATCAATGCTGATGCAGTATTTACTGGCAGTGATTCAGAAACTAATAAAGCCTCATCAATACTGTCATAAACTTTATCGCTGACAGTCATGTCTTCAGGTAATGAGAGTTTTAACGTATAGATAGCACTCATTAACCCCCCCATAAAGGTGACACCTAAGACACTGCCAATTTCATAAGCAATTTCTTCAATTGATGCTGCCATACCCGCTTTTTCATCAGGGGCGTTTAACATCACTGTCGTTGATGCTGTCGTGAATATCGCACCAAGACCAAAACCAATAAGAAAAAGAAATGAAAGCAGTAAGATACCCGTTGATGTTTGATAAACGACAGCCAATCCCACAACACCAATTAGCGTACAACTAAACCCTAAAATGGTAAGTTTAATCTCACCCAACTTATGTAAGAACATACCGGCTAAAGGTGCTGCAAATACTGACGCTAAGGGTATTGGGATGATGTACAACGCAGCTTGAAATGGGGTATAGCCCAATACCAGTTGTAAACGTTGGCTTAGTAATAATTCGACACCAACAATAACCACAATGGATAAAATCGCCATCATCAACCCTGCATTGAATTTAGGGTGCTTTAATAGCGTAAAATCAATCATTGGTGATGTTGATTTCACTTGTCGATTTCTAAATGCCACCAAAAAGAAAACCCCAATAACACCTGAAACCAATACCGCCGGCCAGTCGGTATAAGGTTTACCGAGCTCTTTCAACGCATAAATAACCCCAATTAAACCAATTAACACTAGAATGGAACCTAAAATATCGATTTTTTTATCGCTGTTACCACCACATTTGGGGATTAAATAACAAGCGAACGGAATAACCAATAAAACGACGGGTACATTAATTAAAAAAACAGAGCCCCACCAAAAGTGGTTAAGTAAGATACCGCCGATCAAAGGGCCTATTGCCGCCCCACCTGAAGCAACTGCCGACCATATTCCAATTGCTAATGCCCTTTCTTTCGGGTCTAAAAAAACATGCCTTACAATCGCAAGGGTGGCAGGCATACTTACTGCGGCACCTACAGCCAAAAAGCCACGAGACAAAATCAAACTTGTTGCTGTTGGTGAAAATGCAGCACACAACGAGGCTAAACCAAATAACGGCAGCCCCAACAAAAACATTTGTTTGTGACCGACTTTATCACTTAGCATCCCCGCTGCAGGCAATAACCCAGCGACAACAAGTGGGTACGCATTCATTATCCACAGTTTTTCAGATGACGTAGCGCCTAAATCATGGGTTAATTTAGGTAATGCGGTATACAGTACAGTGACATCAATAACGATAAGAAACAGTACACTTGAAACTAATAGAAGCACTATCCAGCGCTTATAATCGGTTAACATAAAATTCTCTCAATGAGTTTATTTGATCATGATTTCTGTGCTGATCGTGCTACAATATAAATCCATACGTACGTATTGAAAAGAGGTTTTTCTAAATGGGACGTCAACGAACAATCGATAGAGAAAAATTACTTGATACTGCTGAAGACATTGTTCTACAGCAAGGCGCTACAGCGCTCACTATCGACGCAGTCGCCAAAGCGATGGGGATATCTAAAGGTGGGGTTCAATATTGTTTTGGCAATAAAGATGCCTTAATCGATGCAATGTTTGAGCGTTGGGGCCAGTCCTATGATGAAATTTTCAATCAAACAATTGAACAAGATAACTCCCCTGAAGGGAAAATTTTTGCGCATATGCAAGCGACCCACCAGCACGACAAAGTCTCGATGGCAAAAGGCGCTTCCTTAATGGCATCCTTATTACAAACCCCTGAATATCTGGAAAGTACGCGTATTTGGTACCGTGAACGGCTTGCTAAGTTAGACACCTCAACAGAAAAAGGTAAACAGGCCAGAATTGTTTTTCTAGCAACAGAAGGCGCTTTTATGCTGCGCTATATGGGATTCATGGAAATTGATGATAATGAATGGCAATCTATATTTAGTGATTTGGAAAATTTACTAAAAAATTAATACTATTATCTTTTTTTGATATTACATTATATAACCATTTTATATAATTAATAAAAATGGAGGATTATGATGAGAAAAGATACAAGTATTTATATAAGGAATAATGTAAGTACCCCCACTGAAGTAAAAACAGATTGTTTCCCATTTTTAAATGGGATAAAAAAAATTAATTTTTGTATAAACAAAAACCCAATAATATCAATTATCAACAGAATCAAAAAGTTATCTAACAGAGAAACTATTAACAAAAAAACAATTAATCCAAACAATAGCTCCAATCTGAATAAATTAGAAAATACCAAGCACATCAAGATATTCACTAATGAAATTACAAATAAAAAAATACTTCAAATTGATGAAAATAACAAATTATTAATTGATAATATTAATAATGACTCACTAATATTAGATAAAAAAAATTGTATTGGTAGTGGTACTTATGGTGTTGCTTATCGAGTAGGCAACTTTGCCATTAAAATCCCTAAAAATAAATATCATCTAGAAACTTACTTTGCTTGTCTAGGTCGTAGTAGAAGAATACTAAACCAAATTAATAATGACAATGATTACTCAAGAGTCATAACCTCGAAAAATGGTATTCAAGTTTTAATTTCAAAATTTATTGATGGGCAATCAGTTACAGGAAAAGAGGCTTATCAATTTGTTAAATCTAGAGGAAGAATATTGCATGACTATCAAGTTGATGGCAACGTGAAAAAAGATAAACAAGGAAAATTATACTTAATTGATGCAGATTTTGCCTCATTACCAATTGAAGCAAGACGTAACTCTCTTGGTAGTGAACAGCTTTATAATGAGTTTCCCGAATATACCCGCCACTATTTAAAACTTAAGAAAATATAAATTACATCTAATTATGAATTAGGTAACACACAGAGCCTAGTGAAAGTTTAAGTTTTATTTTAAAGCAAAAATAAATACAGCTATATAATGAACTTATTATTAAATTATAAAACGCCCGATGATGTTCATCGGGCGTTTTATACCTGAAAAGTAGTCAATCTATATCATGTGGGCGGACAAAATAGTTGGGAACTGGGAGGGGTGGAAATGGAGTTTTTAAGGATTATTTAGGGAAGAGTGACAAAATAGATGGGAACTGGGTGTAGCGTCGTAAGCTAATACGAAAATTAAAAATGACAAAATAGTTTGGAACTAGATTTCACTTATCTGGTTAACTAATCTAGCTAACCTGCCGCTCAGCTTAGTACGATCCTATATCCAACTGATCATAATCCTTTCATCAGTATCCCAAATTAAATCCCCCTCCTAGACTGCCTCACCAACACTTTACAGTGATCCCGTATTTCCGGACAGGTGATTGATTTTTTTCGCTTGTACAGGTGTTAAGCCACAGTTATCTTGATGTGGACATTATGCATTGTAATAGCCCATTAACATGCGCTAAGAGCATAAATTAATATACAGTAACAAGCATTACGAGGTGCTAATGTTTGGAAAGCAGCCTCTTCCAACTACAATAATAAGTTAACTATCCTCCACCCACAAATAATTACAAATGACCCCTTTCCGCTATAACTCCGATCTCACCAGCGGCTCGCTACAAACCCGAGAGTGTCGCATTATTACTGGCTTGTTACTCCAAGAGCTTGATGAAGCTGCCTGGGATAAAGCCATGTATAAGGAAAATGTGCTTCAGAAACGCACGCAATCTACGGTAAGACGTATTTCTTCAGCGCTTAGAAAACGCCTAGAACACCTAAGCTCTGACTTTTGGGCTTTTGCGTTTTTATGTTAGGCATTGTCTGGCAACTGGAGGAAGTGTAATGACCATGAATGGTCACTGTGATTGACAGTATCTTGCTTAAACTTATCTGAACAATGGTAGAACTGGCTCATATTTATCCCCTCTATGATTGTTTATCTTTTTCACCATAAAAAGTATCAGGGGCTACTCAGGGCTACATAAAGATATTTATCTACTTTTACTGATTGATAAGTAGCATCAGTCCATCCGCAGGACTGGTGGTGCCGGCAAAATGCTGACCCAACACATGCGTATAGATTTGCGTGGTCTTAACATCGTTATGCCCTAAGAGTTCTTGCACAGTGCGAATATCACGCCCCGCTTGTAATAGATGCGTAGCAAACGAGTGACGAAATGTATGACAAGTGACACGCTTGCTAACGATGCCTGCTTTTTGTACGGCTGCCTTCAATGCCTTTCGCGCAACGGAGTCATGCAGATGATGGCGGCATAATTTGCCGTTATACGGGTGGTTGCAGAGCGTGCTGGAGGGAAAGACAAACATCCACGCCGCTTGTCGATAAGCAGAAGGGTATTTGTGATCTAAAGCAAAAGGCAGCGATGGCCCTACGCCTTGTAAGTTGTCGTCTTGCTGAATAAGCCGCGCTTGCTCAATGAGTTATTTTATTGCTGGGATTAGGCGCGTGGGCAGTAGGCTGTTTCTGCTTTTCCCACCCTTACCGTCATGCACAGTGATGCAGCCATTATCAAAATCAAAATCTTTAACCCGCAAACGCAAGCATTCATTAATGCGCAAACCTGCACCATACAGCAGCGTAAAAATAACTTGGTTGCGAGTATCCATAACCTGCAAAATGCGTTGCACTTCATTTGCAGAGATAACAGAGGGTAGCCGTCTAGGCTTGCTTGCAGGGATATAATCAATATCGCCCAACGGCTGTTGTAAAAACCTGTTGTACAAAAAAGCTAGGGCATTTAAAGCGATTTTCTGCGTGTTTATGGCTACATGTCTGCTGTTTGCTAAGCTGGATAAAAACAGCCTGACCTCTTCACTGCCCATGGTCTGAGGATGACGTTTTTTGTGAAACAGAATAAAACGCTTAATCCAGTGCAGGTAAGTTTTTTCAGTTTTCAGCGCATAACCTTTTTGTCGCATATCCGTGCGTATAGAATTTAAAAATGGACTGTTAGACATAAAACGCTCCTTGTCTTGCAACTGTCTGCCTATACAGCCTATTCTAGCTGGGATTTAAAAAAGTGCCTGTTTTTTACGCCTAGAGATGCTTGTTTACCGGTAGAGTTTTAATTTAATGCTAAATAAATTAAAATGTTATGAGTTCTTTGGGTGAGATAATGTGCATCGTGCAAGCAGGATAGACGGCATGCACGATTTGTAATAACAGAGTGTCTTGTATTTTTAAAGAAAGTCTATTTAATACAAGTGATTATATTAATTAACGGTAAGCATCAGCGGGTGACAAAACGAGCATGCTTACTAATAAAATGTTGTGCGTAAGAATAAAACAAAAGCTGCGTATACCTTTCCGCAGAATCAGTGGCTTCAACAAAAGGATGTTTCAATGCTTCAGCAGAAAATGATCGAACGCTTCAAGGAAGCTTGCCATGAGGATGCACGAATAATCGCGGCGCTGATGTTCGGCTCATTTGCTATCGGAGAGGGTGACGAGTTCTCTGATATCGAATTTGCAGTGTTCATCCAGGATGATCATTTTGAAAATTTCGATCAGCGCTCGTGGCTTAATGCTGTAAGTCCGGTTGCAGCTTACTTTCCGGATGACTTCGGCCACCACACCGCGCTTTTTGAAAACGGCATTCGCGGTGAATTCCATTTCATGCGAAAATCGGACATACCGGTCATTTCCACTTGGCAAGGCTACGGGTGGTTTCCCTCGCTTGAGGAGGCTGTTTTGTTGGACCGATCAGGAGAGTTGTCAAGGTACGCGAGTGCTCTCGTGGGCAGTCCCCCGAAACGTGAAGGCGCGCCGCTGGTGGAAGGACTTGTATTGAACCTCATCAGCCTGATGCTCTTTGGGGCAAATCTTTTAAATCGGGGAGAGTATGCTCGCGCCTGGGCTTTGCTCAGCAAAGCACATGAAAACTTACTCAAGTTGGTTCGCCTCCATGAAGGGGCAACAGACCACTGGCCGACACCTTCACGCGCGCTCGAAAAGGATGTCTCGGAGGACTCGTATAATCGCTACCTGGCATGCACAGGCAGCGCGGAACCAAAAGCACTATGTGTAGCCTATCATGAAACGTGGAAGTGGAGTCTCGAATTGTTCAGGAGTGTGGCTGGACCTCTGAATATCGAGCTTCCGAGAATTGTAATTGCGCAGACAAAAAGGTTGCTAAATGAATCTGCGACGCCGCACAATAAAATGTTAACCTCTGAGGAAGAATTGTGAAACTATCACTAATGGTAGCTATATCGAAGAATGGAGTTATCGGGAATGGCCCTGATATTCCATGGAGTGCCAAAGGTGAACAGCTCCTGTTTAAAGCTATTACCTATAACCAATGGCTGTTGGTTGGACGCAAGACTTTTGAATCAATGGGAGCATTACCCAACCGAAAGTATGCGGTCGTAACACGTTCAAGTTTTACATCTGACAATGAGAACGTATTGATCTTTCCATCAATTAAAGATGCTTTAACCAACCTAAAGAAAATAACGGATCATGTCATTGTTTCAGGTGGTGGGGAGATATACAAAAGCCTGATCGATCAAGTAGATACACTACATATATCTACAATAGACATCGAGCCGGAAGGTGATGTTTACTTTCCTGAAATCCCCAGCAATTTTAGGCCAGTTTTTACCCAAGACTTCGCCTCTAACATAAATTATAGTTACCAAATCTGGCAAAAGGGTTAATAAAATGTTAAACATCATGAGGGAAGCGGTGATCGCCGAAGTATCGACTCAACTATCAGAGGTAGTTGGCGTCATCGAGCGCCATCTCGAACCGACGTTGCTGGCCGTACATTTGTACGGCTCCGCAGTGGATGGCGGCCTGAAGCCACACAGTGATATTGATTTGCTGGTTACGGTGACCGTAAGGCTTGATGAAACAACGCGGCGAGCTTTGATCAACGACCTTTTGGAAACTTCGGCTTCCCCTGGAGAGAGCGAGATTCTCCGCGCTGTAGAAGTCACCATTGTTGTGCACGACGACATCATTCCGTGGCGTTATCCAGCTAAGCGCGAACTGCAATTTGGAGAATGGCAGCGCAATGACATTCTTGCAGGTATCTTCGAGCCAGCCACGATCGACATTGATCTGGCTATCTTGCTGACAAAAGCAAGAGAACATAGCGTTGCCTTGGTAGGTCCAGCGGCGGAGGAACTCTTTGATCCGGTTCCTGAACAGGATCTATTTGAGGCGCTAAATGAAACCTTAACGCTATGGAACTCGCCGCCCGACTGGGCTGGCGATGAGCGAAATGTAGTGCTTACGTTGTCCCGCATTTGGTACAGCGCAGTAACCGGCAAAATCGCGCCGAAGGATGTCGCTGCCGACTGGGCAATGGAGCGCCTGCCGGCCCAGTATCAGCCCGTCATACTTGAAGCTAGACAGGCTTATCTTGGACAAGAAGAAGATCGCTTGGCCTCGCGCGCAGATCAGTTGGAAGAATTTGTCCACTACGTGAAAGGCGAGATCACCAAGGTAGTCGGCAAATAATGTCTAACAATTCGTTCAAGCCGACGCCGCTTCGCGGCGCGGCTTAACTCAAGCGTTAGATGCACTAAGCACATAATTGCTCACAGCCAAACTATCAGGTCAAGTCTGCTTTTATTATTTTTAAGCGTGCATAATAAGCCCTACACAAATTGGGAGATATATCATGAAAGGCTGGCTTTTTCTTGTTATCGCAATAGTTGGCGAAGTAATCGCAACATCCGCATTAAAATCTAGCGAGGGCTTTACTAAGCTTGCCCCTTCCGCCGTTGTCATAATCGGTTATGGCATCGCATTTTATTTTCTTTCTCTGGTTCTGAAATCCATCCCTGTCGGTGTTGCTTATGCAGTCTGGTCGGGACTCGGCGTCGTCATAATTACAGCCATTGCCTGGTTGCTTCATGGGCAAAAGCTTGATGCGTGGGGCTTTGTAGGTATGGGGCTCATAATTGCTGCCTTTTTGCTCGCCCGATCCCCATCGTGGAAGTCGCTGCGGAGGCCGACGCCATGGTGACGGTGTTCGGCATTCTGAATCTCACCGAGGACTCCTTCTTCGATGAGAGCCGGCGGCTAGACCCCGCCGGCGCTGTCACCGCGGCGATCGAAATGCTGCGAGTCGGATCAGACGTCGTGGATGTCGGACCGGCCGCCAGCCATCCGGACGCGAGGCCTGTATCGCCGGCCGATGAGATCAGACGTATTGCGCCGCTCTTAGACGCCCTGTCCGATCAGATGCACCGTGTTTCAATCGACAGCTTCCAACCGGAAACCCAGCGCTATGCGCTCAAGCGCGGCGTGGGCTACCTGAACGATATCCAAGGATTTCCTGACCCTGCGCTCTATCCCGATATTGCTGAGGCGGACTGCAGGCTGGTGGTTATGCACTCAGCGCAGCGGGATGGCATCGCCACCCGCACCGGTCACCTTCGACCCGAAGACGCGCTCGACGAGATTGTGCGGTTCTTCGAGGCGCGGGTTTCCGCCTTGCGACGGAGCGGGGTCGCTGCCGACCGGCTCATCCTCGATCCGGGGATGGGATTTTTCTTGAGCCCCGCACCGGAAACATCGCTGCACGTGCTGTCGAACCTTCAAAAGCTGAAGTCGGCGTTGGGGCTTCCGCTATTGGTCTCGGTGTCGCGGAAATCCTTCTTGGGCGCCACCGTTGGCCTTCCTGTAAAGGATCTGGGTCCAGCGAGCCTTGCGGCGGAACTTCACGCGATCGGCAATGGCGCTGACTACGTCCGCACCCACGCGCCTGGAGATCTGCGAAGCGCAATCACCTTCTCGGAAACCCTCGCGAAATTTCGCAGTCGCGACGCCAGAGACCGAGGGTTAGATCATGCCTAGCATTCACCTTCCGGCCGCCCGCTAAATATCTCCTTTTGGGTTGTTAATAAAACATCCAATAAGTTGACTGTGCGTGAAAAAGAAAGTTTTGTGTGATGGCGTTGAAGATCGCACCGTTAAGCTCTTATGTGGGATGGTGCAGAGCTCGACGACTACCGATAAAACGCAACCGCCGCAAACAGACAAGAAAAAGCCCCAACTGATAACAGTTGGGGCTTCAGTATTGTGATTGGTGGAGCAATAGCACCCTGAACCCAAAACCTTCTCGCTCAACCGGTAGTGGCTGATAACAACTCGTGAGGGCTATTGCGGGTTAAGCATTTAGCGATGTCTAGGGCCAGACTGGACGTCTGAACGCAAGCCGCTGATACTGTACATAACCACAGTATCAGCGGAGGATACCCATGTCGCTGGCAAGGAACGCCACGGCGAGTCAATCGCCCACTCAAACAAACGGTTACGAACGCCACCAACCCGACCAGACGCTGCTCTACCAGCTGGTTGAGCAGCACTACCCAGCCTTCAAAGCCTCACTCGAAGCCCAAGGTCAACACCTGCCTCGCTACATCCAACAAGAATTCAACGACCTCCTCCAATGTGGCCGTCTGGAGTATGGTTTCATGCGGGTTCGCTGCGAGGATTGTCATCACGAGCGTCTGGTCGCCTTCAGCTGTAAACGACGCGGCTTTTGCCCTAGCTGCGGTGCCCGCCGGATGGCCGAGAGTGCGGCGCTGCTGATAGACGAAGTCTTCCCCAAGGAGCCCATTCGCCAGTGGGTGCTCAGCTTTCCTTTCCAGCTACGCTTTTTGCTGGCTCGCCATCCCCAGCTGATGGGCCAGGTCTTGAGTATCGTCTATCGTACACTCTCAACTCATCTGATCAAAAAAGCCGGTTACACCAAAGCCTCTGCACAAACTGGCTCAGTGACTCTTATCCAACGCTTTGGCTCCGCGCTAAATCTCAATGTCCACTACCACATGCTGTTTCTCGATGGTGTCTATGCCGAAGATGACTATGGCAAGCAACGCTTCCATCGTGTCAAGGCACCCACTTACGATGAGCTGAATACGCTCGCTCACACCCTCAGCCATCGCATCGCTCGCTGCATGGAAAAGCGTGGGATTTTGGAGCGTGATGCCGAGAATACGTGGTTGACACTGGAAGAGGGCGAAGACGATACGCTGACTCAATTACATGGTGCTTCGGTTACGTATCGCATTGCCGTCGGCCCCCAGCAAGGGCGCAAAGTCTTCACCCTGCAAACCTTGCCAGGGCGTGAGGATAAAGCCGACTCAAGCAGTCGAGTAGCCAACCATGCTGGTTTCTCGCTACACGCCGGTGTGATGGCCGAAGCGCATCAGCGGGATAAGCTTGAGCGCTTGTGTCGCTACATTAGTCGGCCAGCGGTTTCAGAAAAACGTCTGGCATTAACCGCCAATGGGCAGGTGCGTTACGAGCTCAAAACTCCGTACCGCAATGGCACCACCCATGTGATCTTCGAGCCGCTGGACTTCATCGCCAAACTCGCTGCGTTGGTACCTAAGCCGCGAGTCAACCTCACACGCTTCCACGGCGTCTTTGCACCGAACAGCAAACACCGAGTTCAAGTAACACCCGCCAAGCGGGGCAAGAAGCCCGACAAATCGGAAGGTCTCGATACTAACTGGCGTGACAAGAGTCCTGCAGAGCGCCACCGCGCCATGACCTGGATGCAACGCCTCAAGCGAGTCTTCAATATTGATATTGAAGTCTGCGAACACTGCGGCGGTCACGTCAAAGTGATTGCCAGCATCGAAGATCCGAAGGTCATTGAGCAGATTCTCAAGCATCTGAAACAGAAAACAGCCAAGGCGAATGCCGCCAAGCAGCGTGAGCTGCCACCAGAACGAGCGCCGCCACTGACTCCCAGCCTGTTCGATCCATCACAGAGTCGTCTCTTTGACTGACGACCCCAAATCCAACACTGCTCAACACTGCCAACTTTTAAACGGGGCGGTGGGGCAGTTTGTATCTCTCGAGCTATCAGGCTAGAGATTTTACCGCCAAATCGAACCTTATTAGAGCGGTTTAGGCTGGACCGGCAGTTAAAATTGGGGCTTGAGCGGTAAACGAGTGAGGGAATTTCAGGTAAGATACTTCGGATGAGGAGCAAAAAGGTGGTTTATACTTCCTATACCCGGCACCGCACCTCGGTCAAGGCCGATGCCGCCTTCACCGGCGCGACCATGGCGCTGCCGAAGGGCAAGGCCTACCGCGACGAATTCTTCGGCGACGTCGAAACCTACCGCAAGGAATTGCTCGGCACCCTCACCGGCACGCCCGCGGCCGGCGCGAGCGCGACCACCCTGACCGTGAAGTACCAGGGCTGCGCCGATGCCGGCGTGTGCTACCCGCCGCAGACCCGCACCCTGAAGGTCGCGTTGCCGGGCGAAGCGGGCGCTGGCGGCTTCGGCTGTAAGGCGCGCGGGCTGCATGATTATGTCGTCAAGAACGGCTCTGCCGATCATCCCAACGCCGAGGTGAAATTCGCACTGGGTGATGTGGTCAACACCATGATCGGCTGCACTAATGGTGAAACGATCATGCTGTGCCACGACACCTCGCTGCCGCGCCCCTATTCTCTCGGCTTTCGGGTGCAAGGCACCGAGGGGCTGTGGATGGACGTCAACAAGTCGATCTATCTGGAGGGCAAGAGCCCACAGCCGCACCGCTGGGAGCCTGCCGAGGGCTGGTTTGCGAAATACGATCACCCGCTATGGAAACGCTACGCCGATCTGGCGGCAGGGGCCGGGCATGGCGGGATGGACTGGTTCGTGATCCACGCTTTTGTCGAGGCGCTGAAGGCCAAGGCCCCGATGCCAATCGACATTTACGACGCGCTGGCCTGGAGCGCGATCACGCCTCTGTCGGAACAATCGATTGCTGAGGGCAATCGCACGTTAGATTTTCCCGACTTCACCCGAGGGCAGTGGCGCACCCGCAAGCCGATCTTTGCGCTGAACGACGCCTATTGATCGACGCGATTTAGGCCAAGCGCACCGCAAAGGCGAAATTGGTAATCTTGTCGGTATCCTTGACGCCCGGCGCGCTTTCGACGCCGCTGGAGGTATCGACCAGCGGCGCTCCGGTGCGCGCAATCGCCTCGGCAACATTCGTCGGATTTAGCCCGCCTGCCAGCCCCCACGGCAAGGCACCGCGATATCCGGCCAGCAGCGACCAGTCGAACGCCAACCCCATGCCGCCGGGCAGCGCGCCTTTGGGGGTCTTGGCGTCGAACAAGATCAAGTCCGCCGCCCCGGCATAGGCTGCGGCGCGTGCGACATCGCTGGCGCTGGCGACGGGCAGCGCCTTCCACACCGGCTTGCCAAACCGCGCGCGCAACTGGGCCACGCGTTCGGGCGATTCCGAACCGTGCAGCTGCAGCGCGTTCAGCTTGGCTGCCACCAGTGCGTCGGCGATGACAGCATCATCCGCATCGACGAACAAACCGACCATGGCGATCTGGCCAGCTGCGCGCGATGTCAAAGCGCCCGCGACATTCGACGTAACCGCACGGGGCGACGCTGGATAGAACACCAACCCGGCATAGTCCGCCCGCGCCGCGATGGTCGCATCGAGCGCCTCGGGTGTGCTGATCCCGCAAATCTTGATTTTCGCGGGCATGCGGTCAGTCGGGGTTCTGGATCAGCCGCACCAGCGTGCAGTCGGGATCGATCAGGTAGCCGATCCTCAGGCCGCTCGCCTCCAGTTGCGGAGCTTTGAAGCGCGGCCAGCCGGTGCTTTTTTCCTCGGCTCCCGCCGCGTTCACCAATGCCACCATGGCATCGAGATCATCCAACCGCAGGCAACAGCCGAACGAGCTCGTAGCTGGGTCGAGGTCAGGATAGGGGAAGAATTCGAGCTGCAAACCGCCGCGCTGCAGGATCATCCAGCCGCGATCCTTCCAACTCGTCGCAAAGCCCAGCTTCGCATAAAACGCCTCTGTCACATCGAAATCGCGCGATGGCAGATTGGGGGTGACGTGGTCAGCCATGGCTCAGCGCAGCTTGTCGGCCATGCGGGCCGTATGAGTGATTGCGGCGCGGCTATCGGGGGCGGAATGGCTCATCACGATCATGCTGGCCTTGGGGAACGCCGCACCAAACGCGCGCGCTGACGCGGCGTAGTGCTCAGTGTCGGCATCACCGAGATTGCCGAGCGACTTGGCCTTGCTGTCCTTGATCAGGCAGCCACCAAAAGCGATGTCGGTGCCGTCGATCCCAACGGTGATATTGTCACTGGTGTGGCCGGGGCCGGGGTAAAATACCTTGAGCGGGCCAAAGTTGGGCGCGGTTGCTGGTTCGACCCAGCCATTGGCGGCGAAAGTCAGGCTGTGTTGCGCCGCAACCATCCCCTCTTGCGGGGCAAGCTGGTTCGACAACGCATTGGCATAAGTCGCAATCCCCGCCGCATGCAGCGCGTCCATACCGCCCATCTTGTCCTGATGCGCGTGAGTCACCACCGCCAGCGCGACCGGCAGGTTGATCTCCTGCTTGATCCAGTTGAGGATCTGGGCGGTCTGGTCATCGGTCCAGGCGGTATCGACCACCAGCACGCGGCCGCCATCCCTGACGATCAAACCGTTGGAAGCGACTGCCCCGAAACCCGGCATGTCGAGATAGGAAGTGTGCTGCCAGACATTCGGTGCGAGCTGGCGGAAAACCAGATCGCCAAACCGTTGGTCGCCAGTTTCCATTTGCTGGCCAATCGTCGGGCGGATTTCACCGGGCATGCACCCGCTCAGCATCAATGCAGCGGCTAATGCGGTGCTCAGCTTCGCGACCGGGTGCATAATATTGGGCAATTCCATCAAGTTTTCCTTTTATTCAGCATTAAAAACCCCGCAAATGCGAGGCCTAGTAAATAGATGATCTTAATTTGGTTCACTGTAGCAAAAATATGGGGCGAATTCAAACATGAGGTGCGACAGTTTCAAAAGCCATATGATAATCAACAAGCTGAGCAAATTTCTCTAATGGTGTAAGCCAATCTAACGCCTTTCTAGGACGAGTATTCAGTGACATGGCAACTTGATTTAAATAATGCTGATCTGCCTGATTTAAATCAATCCCTTTAGGTAAATATTGCCTAATTAAACCATTCATATTTTCGCATGTGCCTTTTTGCCAGGGTGAATGTGGGTCACAGAAATATACATCTATGCCTAAATCTTCTTCGAGTATTTTATGTTCTGACATCTCACGTCCACGGTCATAGGTCAACGTTTTACGCAGTTCTGCAGGTAAATATTTCAGAGCTTCAGTTAAAGCCTTGCGCACTGATTCTGCCTTTGCCCGGGGATGGGATTTTTCTTGAGCCCCGCACCGGAAACATCGCTGCACGTGCTGTCGAACCTTCAAAAGCTGAAGTCGGCGTTGGGGCTTCCGCTATTGGTCTCGGTGTCGCGGAAATCCTTCTTGGGCGCCACCGTTGGCCTTCCTGTAAAGGATCTGGGTCCAGCGAGCCTTGCGGCGGAACTTCACGCGATCGGCAATGGCGCTGACTACGTCCGCACCCACGCGCCTGGAGATCTGCGAAGCGCAATCACCTTCTCGGAAACCCTCGCGAAATTTCGCAGTCGCGACGCCAGAGACCGAGGGTTAGATCATGCCTAGCATTCACCTTCCGGCCGCCCGCTAAATATCTCCTTTTGGGTTGTTAATAAAACATCCAATAAGTTGACTGTGCGTGAAAAAGAAAGTTTTGTGTGATGGCGTTGAAGATCGCACCGTTAAGCTCTTATGTGGGATGGTGCAGAGCTCGACGACTACCGATAAAACGCAACCGCCGCAAACAGACAAGAAAAAGCCCCAACTGATAACAGTTGGGGCTTCAGTATTGTGATTGGTGGAGCAATAGCACCCTGAACCCAAAACCTTATCGCTCAACCGGTAGTGGCTGATAACAACTCGTGAGGGCTATTGCGGGTTAAGCATTTAGCGATGTCTAGGGCCAGACTGGACGTCTGAACGCAAGCCGCTGATACTGTACATAACCACAGTATCAGCGGAGGATACCCATGTCGCTGGCAAGGAACGCCACGGCGAGTCAATCGCCCACTCAAACAAACGGTTACGAACGCCACCAACCCGACCAGACGCTGCTCTACCAGCTGGTTGAGCAGCACTACCCAGCCTTCAAAGCCTCACTCGAAGCCCAAGGTCAACACCTGCCTCGCTACATCCAACAAGAATTCAACGACCTCCTCCAATGTGGCCGTCTGGAGTATGGTTTCATGCGGGTTCGCTGCGAGGATTGTCATCACGAGCGTCTGGTCGCCTTCAGCTGTAAACGACGCGGCTTTTGCCCTAGCTGCGGTGCCCGCCGGATGGCCGAGAGTGCGGCGCTGCTGATAGACGAAGTCTTCCCCAAGGAGCCCATTCGCCAGTGGGTGCTCAGCTTTCCTTTCCAGCTACGCTTTTTGCTGGCTCGCCATCCCCAGCTGATGGGCCAGGTCTTGAGTATCGTCTATCGTACACTCTCAACTCATCTGATCAAAAAAGCCGGTTACACCAAAGCCTCTGCACAAACTGGCTCAGTGACTCTTATCCAACGCTTTGGCTCCGCGCTAAATCTCAATGTCCACTACCACATGCTGTTTCTCGATGGTGTCTATGCCGAAGATGACTATGGCAAGCAACGCTTCCATCGTGTCAAGGCACCCACTTACGATGAGCTGAATACGCTCGCTCACACCCTCAGCCATCGCATCGCTCGCTGCATGGAAAAGCGTGGGATTTTGGAGCGTGATGCCGAGAATACGTGGTTGACACTGGAAGAGGGCGAAGACGATACGCTGACTCAATTACATGGTGCTTCGGTTACGTATCGCATTGCCGTCGGCCCCCAGCAAGGGCGCAAAGTCTTCACCCTGCAAACCTTGCCAGGGCGTGAGGATAAAGCCGACTCAAGCAGTCGAGTAGCCAACCATGCTGGTTTCTCGCTACACGCCGGTGTGATGGCCGAAGCGCATCAGCGGGATAAGCTTGAGCGCTTGTGTCGCTACATTAGTCGGCCAGCGGTTTCAGAAAAACGTCTGGCATTAACCGCCAATGGGCAGGTGCGTTACGAGCTCAAAACTCCGTACCGCAATGGCACCACCCATGTGATCTTCGAGCCGCTGGACTTCATCGCCAAACTCGCTGCGTTGGTACCTAAGCCGCGAGTCAACCTCACACGCTTCCACGGCGTCTTTGCACCGAACAGCAAACACCGAGTTCAAGTAACACCCGCCAAGCGGGGCAAGAAGCCCGACAAATCGGAAGGTCTCGATACTAACTGGCGTGACAAGAGTCCTGCAGAGCGCCACCGCGCCATGACCTGGATGCAACGCCTCAAGCGAGTCTTCAATATTGATATTGAAGTCTGCGAACACTGCGGCGGTCACGTCAAAGTGATTGCCAGCATCGAAGATCCGAAGGTCATTGAGCAGATTCTCAAGCATCTGAAACAGAAAACAGCCAAGGCGAATGCCGCCAAGCAGCGTGAGCTGCCACCAGAACGAGCGCCGCCACTGACTCCCAGCCTGTTCGATCCATCACAGAGTCGTCTCTTTGACTGACGACCCCAAATCCAACACTGCTCAACACTGCCAACTTTTAAACGGGGCGGTGGGGCAGTTTGTATCTCTCGAGCTATCAGGCTAGAGATTTTACCGCCAAATCGAACCTTATTAGAGCGGTTTAGGCTGGACCGGCAGTTAAAATTGGGGCTTGAGCGGTAAACGAGTGAGGGAATTTCAGGTAAGATACTTCGGATGAGGAGCAAAAAGGTGGTTTATACTTCCTATACCCGGCACCGCACCTCGGTCAAGGCCGATGCCGCCTTCACCGGCGCGACCATGGCGCTGCCGAAGGGCAAGGCCTACCGCGACGAATTCTTCGGCGACGTCGAAACCTACCGCAAGGAATTGCTCGGCACCCTCACCGGCACGCCCGCGGCCGGCGCGAGCGCGACCACCCTGACCGTGAAGTACCAGGGCTGCGCCGATGCCGGCGTGTGCTACCCGCCGCAGACCCGCACCCTGAAGGTCGCGTTGCCGGGCGAAGCGGGCGCTGGCGGCTTCGGCTGTAAGGCGCGCGGGCTGCATGATTATGTCGTCAAGAACGGCTCTGCCGATCATCCCAACGCCGAGGTGAAATTCGCACTGGGTGATGTGGTCAACACCATGATCGGCTGCACTAATGGTGAAACGATCATGCTGTGCCACGACACCTCGCTGCCGCGCCCCTATTCTCTCGGCTTTCGGGTGCAAGGCACCGAGGGGCTGTGGATGGACGTCAACAAGTCGATCTATCTGGAGGGCAAGAGCCCACAGCCGCACCGCTGGGAGCCTGCCGAGGGCTGGTTTGCGAAATACGATCACCCGCTATGGAAACGCTACGCCGATCTGGCGGCAGGGGCCGGGCATGGCGGGATGGACTGGTTCGTGATCCACGCTTTTGTCGAGGCGCTGAAGGCCAAGGCCCCGATGCCAATCGACATTTACGACGCGCTGGCCTGGAGCGCGATCACGCCTCTGTCGGAACAATCGATTGCTGAGGGCAATCGCACGTTAGATTTTCCCGACTTCACCCGAGGGCAGTGGCGCACCCGCAAGCCGATCTTTGCGCTGAACGACGCCTATTGATCGACGCGATTTAGGCCAAGCGCACCGCAAAGGCGAAATTGGTAATCTTGTCGGTATCCTTGACGCCCGGCGCGCTTTCGACGCCGCTGGAGGTATCGACCAGCGGCGCTCCGGTGCGCGCAATCGCCTCGGCAACATTCGTCGGATTTAGCCCGCCTGCCAGCCCCCACGGCAAGGCACCGCGATATCCGGCCAGCAGCGACCAGTCGAACGCCAACCCCATGCCGCCGGGCAGCGCGCCTTTGGGGGTCTTGGCGTCGAACAAGATCAAGTCCGCCGCCCCGGCATAGGCTGCGGCGCGTGCGACATCGCTGGCGCTGGCGACGGGCAGCGCCTTCCACACCGGCTTGCCAAACCGCGCGCGCAACTGGGCCACGCGTTCGGGCGATTCCGAACCGTGCAGCTGCAGCGCGTTCAGCTTGGCTGCCACCAGTGCGTCGGCGATGACAGCATCATCCGCATCGACGAACAAACCGACCATGGCGATCTGGCCAGCTGCGCGCGATGTCAAAGCGCCCGCGACATTCGACGTAACCGCACGGGGCGACGCTGGATAGAACACCAACCCGGCATAGTCCGCCCGCGCCGCGATGGTCGCATCGAGCGCCTCGGGTGTGCTGATCCCGCAAATCTTGATTTTCGCGGGCATGCGGTCAGTCGGGGTTCTGGATCAGCCGCACCAGCGTGCAGTCGGGATCGATCAGGTAGCCGATCCTCAGGCCGCTCGCCTCCAGTTGCGGAGCTTTGAAGCGCGGCCAGCCGGTGCTTTTTTCCTCGGCTCCCGCCGCGTTCACCAATGCCACCATGGCATCGAGATCATCCAACCGCAGGCAACAGCCGAACGAGCTCGTAGCTGGGTCGAGGTCAGGATAGGGGAAGAATTCGAGCTGCAAACCGCCGCGCTGCAGGATCATCCAGCCGCGATCCTTCCAACTCGTCGCAAAGCCCAGCTTCGCATAAAACGCCTCTGTCACATCGAAATCGCGCGATGGCAGATTGGGGGTGACGTGGTCAGCCATGGCTCAGCGCAGCTTGTCGGCCATGCGGGCCGTATGAGTGATTGCGGCGCGGCTATCGGGGGCGGAATGGCTCATCACGATCATGCTGGCCTTGGGGAACGCCGCACCAAACGCGCGCGCTGACGCGGCGTAGTGCTCAGTGTCGGCATCACCGAGATTGCCGAGCGACTTGGCCTTGCTGTCCTTGATCAGGCAGCCACCAAAAGCGATGTCGGTGCCGTCGATCCCAACGGTGATATTGTCACTGGTGTGGCCGGGGCCGGGGTAAAATACCTTGAGCGGGCCAAAGTTGGGCGCGGTTGCTGGTTCGACCCAGCCATTGGCGGCGAAAGTCAGGCTGTGTTGCGCCGCAACCATCCCCTCTTGCGGGGCAAGCTGGTTCGACAACGCATTGGCATAAGTCGCAATCCCCGCCGCATGCAGCGCGTCCATACCGCCCATCTTGTCCTGATGCGCGTGAGTCACCACCGCCAGCGCGACCGGCAGGTTGATCTCCTGCTTGATCCAGTTGAGGATCTGGGCGGTCTGGTCATCGGTCCAGGCGGTATCGACCACCAGCACGCGGCCGCCATCCCTGACGATCAAACCGTTGGAAGCGACTGCCCCGAAACCCGGCATGTCGAGATAGGAAGTGTGCTGCCAGACATTCGGTGCGAGCTGGCGGAAAACCAGATCGCCAAACCGTTGGTCGCCAGTTTCCATTTGCTGGCCAATCGTCGGGCGGATTTCACCGGGCATGCACCCGCTCAGCATCAATGCAGCGGCTAATGCGGTGCTCAGCTTCGCGACCGGGTGCATAATATTGGGCAATTCCATCAAGTTTTCCTTTTATTCAGCATTAAAAACCCCGCAAATGCGAGGCCTAGTAAATAGATGATCTTAATTTGGTTCACTGTAGCAAAAATATGGGGCGAATTCAAACATGAGGTGCGACAGTTTCAAAAGCCATATGATAATCAACAAGCTGAGCAAATTTCTCTAATGGTGTAAGCCAATCTAACGCCTTTCTAGGACGAGTATTCAGTGACATGGCAACTTGATTTAAATAATGCTGATCTGCCTGATTTAAATCAATCCCTTTAGGTAAATATTGCCTAATTAAACCATTCATATTTTCGCATGTGCCTTTTTGCCAGGGTGAATGTGGGTCACAGAAATATACATCTATGCCTAAATCTTCTTCGAGTATTTTATGTTCTGACATCTCACGTCCACGGTCATAGGTCAACGTTTTACGCAGTTCTGCAGGTAAATATTTCAGAGCTTCAGTTAAAGCCTTGCGCACTGATTCTGCCTTTGCCCGGGGATGGGATTTTTCTTGAGCCCCGCACCGGAAACATCGCTGCACGTGCTGTCGAACCTTCAAAAGCTGAAGTCGGCGTTGGGGCTTCCGCTATTGGTCTCGGTGTCGCGGAAATCCTTCTTGGGCGCCACCGTTGGCCTTCCTGTAAAGGATCTGGGTCCAGCGAGCCTTGCGGCGGAACTTCACGCGATCGGCAATGGCGCTGACTACGTCCGCACCCACGCGCCTGGAGATCTGCGAAGCGCAATCACCTTCTCGGAAACCCTCGCGAAATTTCGCAGTCGCGACGCCAGAGACCGAGGGTTAGATCATGCCTAGCATTCACCTTCCGGCCGCCCGCTAAATATCTCCTTTTGGGTTGTTAATAAAACATCCAATAAGTTGACTGTGCGTGAAAAAGAAAGTTTTGTGTGATGGCGTTGAAGATCGCACCGTTAAGCTCTTATGTGGGATGGTGCAGAGCTCGACGACTACCGATAAAACGCAACCGCCGCAAACAGACAAGAAAAAGCCCCAACTGATAACAGTTGGGGCTTCAGTATTGTGATTGGTGGAGCAATAGCACCCTGAACCCAAAACCTTCTCGCTCAACCGGTAGTGGCTGATAACAACTCGTGAGGGCTATTGCGGGTTAAGCATTTAGCGATGTCTAGGGCCAGACTGGACGTCTGAACGCAAGCCGCTGATACTGTACATAACCACAGTATCAGCGGAGGATACCCATGTCGCTGGCAAGGAACGCCACGGCGAGTCAATCGCCCACTCAAACAAACGGTTACGAACGCCACCAACCCGACCAGACGCTGCTCTACCAGCTGGTTGAGCAGCACTACCCAGCCTTCAAAGCCTCACTCGAAGCCCAAGGTCAACACCTGCCTCGCTACATCCAACAAGAATTCAACGACCTCCTCCAATGTGGCCGTCTGGAGTATGGTTTCATGCGGGTTCGCTGCGAGGATTGTCATCACGAGCGTCTGGTCGCCTTCAGCTGTAAACGACGCGGCTTTTGCCCTAGCTGCGGTGCCCGCCGGATGGCCGAGAGTGCGGCGCTGCTGATAGACGAAGTCTTCCCCAAGGAGCCCATTCGCCAGTGGGTGCTCAGCTTTCCTTTCCAGCTACGCTTTTTGCTGGCTCGCCATCCCCAGCTGATGGGCCAGGTCTTGAGTATCGTCTATCGTACACTCTCAACTCATCTGATCAAAAAAGCCGGTTACACCAAAGCCTCTGCACAAACTGGCTCAGTGACTCTTATCCAACGCTTTGGCTCCGCGCTAAATCTCAATGTCCACTACCACATGCTGTTTCTCGATGGTGTCTATGCCGAAGATGACTATGGCAAGCAACGCTTCCATCGTGTCAAGGCACCCACTTACGATGAGCTGAATACGCTCGCTCACACCCTCAGCCATCGCATCGCTCGCTGCATGGAAAAGCGTGGGATTTTGGAGCGTGATGCCGAGAATACGTGGTTGACACTGGAAGAGGGCGAAGACGATACGCTGACTCAATTACATGGTGCTTCGGTTACGTATCGCATTGCCGTCGGCCCCCAGCAAGGGCGCAAAGTCTTCACCCTGCAAACCTTGCCAGGGCGTGAGGATAAAGCCGACTCAAGCAGTCGAGTAGCCAACCATGCTGGTTTCTCGCTACACGCCGGTGTGATGGCCGAAGCGCATCAGCGGGATAAGCTTGAGCGCTTGTGTCGCTACATTAGTCGGCCAGCGGTTTCAGAAAAACGTCTGGCATTAACCGCCAATGGGCAGGTGCGTTACGAGCTCAAAACTCCGTACCGCAATGGCACCACCCATGTGATCTTCGAGCCGCTGGACTTCATCGCCAAACTCGCTGCGTTGGTACCTAAGCCGCGAGTCAACCTCACACGCTTCCACGGCGTCTTTGCACCGAACAGCAAACACCGAGTTCAAGTAACACCCGCCAAGCGGGGCAAGAAGCCCGACAAATCGGAAGGTCTCGATACTAACTGGCGTGACAAGAGTCCTGCAGAGCGCCACCGCGCCATGACCTGGATGCAACGCCTCAAGCGAGTCTTCAATATTGATATTGAAGTCTGCGAACACTGCGGCGGTCACGTCAAAGTGATTGCCAGCATCGAAGATCCGAAGGTCATTGAGCAGATTCTCAAGCATCTGAAACAGAAAACAGCCAAGGCGAATGCCGCCAAGCAGCGTGAGCTGCCACCAGAACGAGCGCCGCCACTGACTCCCAGCCTGTTCGATCCATCACAGAGTCGTCTCTTTGACTGACGACCCCAAATCCAACACTGCTCAACACTGCCAACTTTTAAACGGGGCGGTGGGGCAGTTTGTATCTCTCGAGCTATCAGGCTAGAGATTTTACCGCCAAATCGAACCTTATTAGAGCGGTTTAGGCTGGACCGGCAGTTAAAATTGGGGCTTGAGCGGTAAACGAGTGAGGGAATTTCAGGTAAGATACTTCGGATGAGGAGCAAAAAGGTGGTTTATACTTCCTATACCCCTGGATGGACGAACAAGCCATTAAGCAGTGGCATTGCCTGGTCCACCATGGCCGCCGAGGGAGAGGTTTCCACTACAGTGACACCGCCATTGAGACGGCCCTGATGCTAAAAGGCTTGTTCAAGTTGCCGCTGCGGGCGCTAGAAGGCTTCATTAACTCGTTGTTCCAACTGATGGCGGTGCCTTTGCAGTCGCCGGACTATAGCTGTATCAGCAAGCGCGCCAAGACCGTCGACATCAAGTACCGCCTCCCCAGCCAAGGCCCGGTGGCTCACTTGGTCATTGATGCCACCGGCCTCAAGGTCTATGGCGAAGGCGAATGGAAAATTCGCAAACACGGCAAGGAGAAGCGACGAGTGTGGCGCAAGCTCCACTTGGCGGTGGATGCCACAACCCATGCGGTCATCGCTGCCGAAGTCAGCCTGGAGACGGTGGCGGATAACGAGGTGTTACCGACGTTGCTCAACCCCTTACGACGCAAGATAAAACAGGTCAGCGCCGATGGTGCGTATGACACCAAGGCCTGTCATGCGCTACTGAAGAAAAAGGGGGCGAAAGCCACCATACCGCCGAGAAAAAATGCGGCACCGTGGGAGGAAGGCCATCCCCGCAACGAGGCGGTGACGGCGCTCAAGGCCGGTGAACTGAAGCAATGGAAGAAAGACTCCGGCTATCACCAGCGCTCGATAGCCGAGACCGCCATGTACCGGTTCAAGCAACTCATCGGGCCAACGCTGAGCCTGCGGAACTACAACGCCCAGGTGGGCGAAATCCTGGCTGGCGTGAAGGTGATGAACAAGCTGATAGGGCTTGGTATGCCTGTTCGCCAGCCAGTGAATTGAGTGGTATCAACGGGTTGGGGAACGGCCATCCAGCGACGGATTTGGTCAACAACGCCGATAACACCTCGAAATCGGAGTTTATATGGCTTCGTGGGGGAGTTATGTGTTTGAGCTTTGTCGCATTAACGCGAATCAGGGGTTGACGGCAGAAATGGACTGGAATTACACTTCTTAGAGTCGGCGTTGCCGGAAAATTCTGATTGGATTAGTTGTTCGGGGTGCGAAAACAGTCGTAGTTCGGGGGAAAAACCGAATTTTGACCCGAAACCGCAAAAAACCCGAAATGACAGTTCCTATCAAATACTTAACTTGTAGGTACTTTCAAATGGATAAGAATGATGTTGTTAAGAAGATACTTGAATCAAAAAAGTACGAAAACCTTGATTCAGATATTGTTGAAAAGGTTGTTTCCATTTCTGAGAAGAAATATAAATTAAAGGAAGTTGAGAATTATTCTAAAAAGAAATTGCATCAAATATGGGGGTCTTACTATTCTGCCTATCCTAATTGGGATAAATTATTAAAAAAGTACAATCAGGGGCAGTTATCAATAGAAGATTTACTAAAGATTCATTCTTCGACGAATGAAAGAGTCGCAACATTAAATGACTTTTACACTTATGTATTTGGAAATATCAAACATGTCTCATCTATTTTAGATTTTGGTTGTGGCTTCAATCCATTAGCTTTATACCAATGGAATGAAAATGAAAAAATAATATATCATGCATACGATATTGATAGAGCTGAGATAGCTTTTTTGAGTAGCATTATTGGGAAGTTAAAGACGACGATAAAGTATAGGTTTTTGAATAAAGAGAGTGATGTCTACAAAGGTACTTATGATGTAGTATTCCTTTTAAAGATGCTTCCTGTGCTAAAACAGCAAGATGTAAATATCTTGGATTTCCTACAGCTTTTTCATACTCAAAACTTTGTAATATCTTTTCCAATAAAGTCTTTATCTGGAAAGGAGAAGGGAATGGAAGAGAATTACCAGCTATGGTTTGAATCTTTTACAAAAGGTTGGATAAAAATCCTTGATTCGAAGGTTATAGGGAATGAGTTAGTATATATTACTAGTGGATTTCAGAAATAACTCCGCCTCCAAGGCACTCATTTTCTTGGAAAAGTACTAAACTCTGTCCAACGGCTGGAGCCCATTGTGGTGCAGAAAATTCAAATATATATCCATTTTCATTCTGGGTTACTTTTACTGGTGTATCCTGACTTCTATAACGGATAGATGCTGTATAGTTATTATTAAGTAATGAAGTTTCGTTTATCAAGTGCAATTCTGAAACACTTACTATGTTTTTCCAAAGTTTTGGATTATCTTTTCCTTGGACAACATAGAGGATATTTTGAGGAAAAGATAGGTTTCAACTACAGTTTAGAAGGTTAAAAACAAATGCATGCATGGCTCAAAAGCAATCTAGGGAAGGTGCGAATAAGCGGGGAAATTCTTCTCGGCTGACTCAGTCATTTCATTTTTTCCTGTTTGAGCCGTTTTTTCTCCCGTAAATGCACTGTATACCGATATGGGCAGGGCGAAGCGCTAAAGTACAACAATCTTATTGTTAGCTATTGTCTTGGCGTTCCAGAAAATCTTTAAACTCAATAGTATAAAGCCGTAACAGCACCATGGTTAACGCAAAAATAATTGGCCCATAAATCAAACCAATTAAACCAAAGAGTTGCAAACCACCTGAGGTATCCCCAGAAATTCTGTAGTTAAAATAAAATGTTAGTTGATTGGGGAACATTCATGGCGGTTCCTGATCTGATCATTCGCCAAAACTCCCACACCGCGGATGCTCACCATGAATGTAAAAGCTATGCTCGCTGATTTCCTCACCTTTGTCACGCCAAAATCAATGCATAAAGCCCGATTTTCGGTTTTGCTAGATGCGGTAACCGCCCTGGCAAAGGATGCGTGTTGCACCGTTACTGCGATTGGCCGGGCGATGCCTGGCTCTTCAGATAAGGTCAGTATCAAACGGGCAGATCGTCTACTCAATAATCCTAACCTGCAACGAGAGCTGCCATTGATTTATGCTGCGCTGACGGCTTCTATTGTTGGCCATAAAACTAAGCCGATGATTTTGGTTGACTGGAGCAATGCCGATACTGCCAAGCGACACTTTATCCTGCGTGCCAGCATTGCCGCTGACGGTAGAGCGTTGACTCTGCTACAGAAGATTGCCGCCGCAGAAGATTATACCTGCCCACACCTACACGGGGCGTTTTTAAAGCAGCTTAAAGCCATGCTACCCAAGGACTGTAAGCCCGTAATTGTCACTGACGCGGGGTTTAAAGTTCCATGGCTGAAACAAGTGCGTAAGCTGGGATGGCATTATGTAGCTAGAGTTCGAGGCAATGTGAAGCTTAAATTGGCAGAGCAGGACAAGTTTATCAGTGTTAATCAGCTTTATCGGCAAGCGAAGAAGGATCCAAAAAGTGTAGGAAAAATCATGCTTGCCCAAACACAACACTATGAAACGCAGGCCGTCCTGGTTGGCAAAGGTTATAAGCTATTGAAACGCGATAAAAATAAGACGTATAAGGAACCATGGTTGTTGGTGTCATCCTTAGCTGACTGCCATGGGTATGCGGATAAAATTGCTAAGTGCTACAGTAGCCGAATGCAAATTGAAGAAAGCTTCCGTGATCAGAAAAGTCACCGCTATGGCCTGGGTAGCGATTTGCATGGTACCAAGAAGAAATCTCGCTTAGAGATACTGCTACTACTGGCCGCATTGGTTAATTGGTTTCATTACCTGCTAGGTAGCGCAGCGGAGAAAGCGGGTTTGCACCTGCGTTATCAAGCTAACACCGTTAAAAATAGGCGGGTATTGGCCCTGAATTTCCTTGGGATATTACTTTGCAAAGAACCCAAACAGCGAATACGCAGGCAATATTATCAGCAGGGACTTAAACAAATACTACAGTGGGTGGTTCAGTGGGACTGGGCAGTAATCAAACAGGCTGATAGCTGATTGTATGAATGGAAATTTTGTGGGGATCCCTCAGGTTGTCTAGACTTCTTTTAACAGTAAAGTTATCATAAAACTGAATTTTATTTTTTAGGTAAGTTTATGCATTCTATCCGCATTCGTTAAGACACAACTATTTGCATAGTGACACTATTTTATAATGGTGGGCTTTTGTTGTGTCTTTAAGAATATATGCGGATATATAAAGTAAAAGTATGCTTAATTTATAAGTATGCTTTTAGTGCATAGTTTCCAGTTATAACTTAATTGACTAGCTATTTGTCCACCCTGTGGATGAATAGCTTTTTTTTTGGGAGGACACTGTGATGCTAGCTTTTGTTTTCACCTAAATCCTGTTTGCTGCATAAAAAATTTCAAGAGCTAAACAGGAGTAAATAAAAATGAGTTTAATTATTAAAGCGAGAAACATACGCTTGGATTATGCTGGGCGTGATGTTTTGGATATTGATGAATTGGAAATTCACTCTTATGACCGTATTGGTCTTGTGGGTGATAACGGAGCAGGAAAGAGTAGTTTACTCAAAGTACTTAATGGCGAAATTGTTTTAGCCGAAGCGACATTACAGCGTTTTGGTGATTTTGCACATATCAGCCAACTGGGCGGAATCGAAATAGAAACGGTCGAAGACCGGGCAATGTTATCTCGCCTTGGTGTTTCCAATGTACAAAACGACACAATGAGTGGCGGAGAGGAAACTCGTGCAAAAATTGCTGCCGCATTTTCCCAACAAGTACATGGCATTCTAGCGGATGAACCAACCAGCCACCTTGATCTCAATGGAATAGATCTACTTATTGGTCAACTTAAAGCATTTGATGGAGCATTACTTGTTATCAGTCATGACCGATATTTTCTTGATATGGTTGTAGACAAGATATGGGAGTTAAAAGACGGTAAAATTACGGAATATTGGGGTGGTTACTCGGATTACTTGCGTCAAAAAGAAGAAGAGCGACAACACCAAGCCGTAGAATATGAGCTGATGATGAAGGAACGGGAGCGATTAGAATCTGCTGTGCAAGAAAAACGCCAGCAAGCTAATCGATTAGACAATAAGAAAAAAGGAGAAAAATCCAAAAACTCTACCGAAAGTGCTGGACGACTTGGGCATGCAAAAATGACTGGCACCAAGCAAAGAAAACTGTATCAGGCAGCTAAGAGTATGGAAAAGCGTTTGGCTGCATTAGAAGATATTCAAGCACCAGAGCATTTGCGTTCTATTCGTTTTCGTCAAAGTTCAGCCCTAGAACTGCACAATAAGTTCCCGATTACGGCAGATGGTCTGAGCTTAAAATTTGGTAGCCGTACTATCTTTGATGACGCTAACTTTATAATACCGCTTGGCGCTAAAGTCGCTATAACTGGATCGAATGGAACAGGGAAAACGTCCTTGTTAAAAATGATATCAGAACGTGCTGATGGATTAACCATATCTCCAAAAGCTGAAATTGGCTACTTTACACAAACAGGATATAAATTTAACACGCATAAATCTGTGCTCTCCTTTATGCAGGAAGAGTGCGAGTACACAGTTGCGGAAATTCGTGCAGTATTGGCTTCAATGGGGATCGGAGCGAATGATATTCAAAAAAACTTATCCGACTTATCGGGAGGTGAAATCATCAAACTGCTTTTATCCAAAATGCTTTTAGGAAAATATAATATTTTGCTTATGGATGAACCAGGAAACTATCTTGACCTAAAAAGTATTGCCGCATTAGAAACAATGATGAAGTCCTATGCAGGAACTATTATCTTCGTATCTCATGACAAGCAATTGGTCGATAATATTGCTGACATTATCTACGAGATCAAAGACCACAAAATCATCAAGACTTTTGAGAGAGATTGTTAATGATAGCCAATCTAATCCGAACATTAATTATTGAACTCTTTAAAGGAAATTAAAAATGACAATTCAAGATATTCAATCACTTGCTGAAGCACACGGCTTGTTGCTTACGGACAAAATGAATTTCAATGAAATGGGCATTGATTTTAAGGTCGTTTTTGCTCTTGATACAAAGGGGCAACAATGGTTGCTGCGTATTCCTCGTCGTGATGGCATGAGGGAACAAATCAAGAAAGAAAAACGCATTTTAGAATTGGTAAAAAAACATCTTTCTGTAGAGGTTCCTGATTGGAGAATTTCATCTACAGAATTAGTGGCTTATCCCATACTTAAAGATAATCCTGTTTTAAATTTGGATGCTGAAACCTATGAAATAATTTGGAATATGGACAAAGATAGCCCGAAATACATAACATCTTTGGCAAAAACCTTATTTGAAATCCATAGTATTCCTGAAAAAGAAGTTCGGGAAAATGATTTGAAAATTATGAAACCTTCAGATTTAAGACCTGAAATAGCAAACAATTTGCAGTTAGTAAAATCTGAAATTGGTATAAGTGAGCAATTGGAAACCCGCTACAGAAAATGGTTGGATAATGATGTTCTATGGGCAGATTTCACCCAATTTATACATGGCGATTTATATGCTGGGCATGTACTAGCTTCAAAGGATGGAGCTGTTTCAGGCGTTATTGATTGGTCAACAGCCCATATAGATGACCCAGCGATTGATTTTGCTGGGCATGTAACTTTGTTTGGAGAAGAAAGCCTCAAAACTCTAATCATCGAGTATGAAAAACTAGGGGGTAAAGTTTGGAATAAACTATATGAACAGACTTTAGAAAGAGCAGCGGCCTCTCCTTTGATGTATGGTTTATTTGCCTTAGAAACTCAAAATGAAAGCCTTATCGTTGGAGCAAAAGCTCAGTTGGGAGTTATATAATTTAAAAATATGATTGCTGAGAACTGCCTTGTTTTGAAACTTGGTTGGCTTTAATTAGTTTTTAGTATTCTTTATAGAAAATGCCTCGATCAAGGGGCATTTCTAACAATCATTTAACATAAAATTTCTTATACGAAATGCTTGATATTTCTCTTTAAATATCATTATATTAACGTAAGCCGTTCTGGAGTATAGGGCACCAGAACGGCTTTTTATTGATTATTCATGTTCCACGATCACTAATTGAGCGATGTTCCACGGTTTTATTCAGTTTTAATAAACATCATCCGGTTTTTTGAGGAGTCATTATTTCAAGTGCTTGCACTGAAATTGGCTCTTCAAAAAACTGGAGTCTTGGCTAACCATATGGAAGGAAAAAGCGGCTTAGGAAGCCTCTCTTCTTCTGTTCTGGTTCAACATGCTCCGGGATAGGAATACGCTTATTGTCTTGCTGAGGAGTAGTCAATTCGTCATAGTTCGTTGCTAGTTCCGACCGAGGATCCGTTGCTATATCCTGTTTAAAGCTCTGATCGGTAAAGGTAGTCATATTGGCTTTTGGTGCTTCTAGTAAGCGCTGCATAGCTTCAATCTGTTCTTGATAAGTAAGCGTAACACCAACCACACCTTGCGGTGTGGCTGTTGATCAGTAAGGCAGTAGTTGTTGCAATTGCTCGTGGGTATTGGCTTTGGGCAACTCTGTCAGCAACCGGCATAAGTAATCATAGGGTTCCAGACCATTGATTTTGGCGGTTTCGACCAAGCTGTACAATGCGGCACTGGCCTGTGCACCCGACTTGGTATTGGCAAACAGCCATGCCTTGCGACCAATCACGAACGGTTTGATGGCGCGCTCAGCGCGATTGTTGTCGATATTCAACCTGCCATCATCCAGATAGCGCATCAGCTTGGGCCACTGGTTCAGGCTATACGTAATAGCGGCTCCCAGTAAACTTTCTTTCGTGACACTCTCGCTTGATTTATCCAGCCAGCTTTTGAATTGTTCTAACAGTGGCTTGGCTAGCGTTTGTCTGGCGTCATATTTCTTATCAGGCGGCACGGTTTTTAATTGACTCTCCAGTGCATAGAGTTTCTGGATATGGTTAAGGGCCACATCCGCCTTACCCGTTTTGCCTTTACCCTGCGCTTTTTGTGCTTCAACGAACTTACGTCTGGCATGTGCCCAGCAGCCGACTAAGGTTGCATGGGTTTTCTCATATCCGGCATAACCATCAACCTGCAGATAGCCGGCAAACCCCGCCAGGAAGTCGGTGGGATGTATGCTGCTGCGACTATCCTGATAATCAAACAGCACCAGTTTGGGGCCAGTACTTTGCTCTAAGCCACAGCCATATACCCACATGTAGCAGGTGCTTTTCTCAACATCCAGCACATTAACCGTGGTTTCATCTGCCCATAGCACCGGCTGTTTCAGAAGCTCAGCTTTCATTAACGCCAGTAACGGTTTCAGTTTCTCTGCACAGCTTATCAGCCAGCGGCTCATCGTTTGACGGCTAAGCTCAATGCCGGCCTGATTAAACAACTGCTCCTGACGGTACAGCGGCAAGCCATAGTGCATTTTGCTGCTGATGATTTGGGCAAGCAGACTCGGTGTGGCCATGCTTTTCGGGATAACTGCTGGCGGCACATCGGCAATTTTTATCTCGACCTTGGTGCCGTTGGTCTCACACTGCCGGCAGCTGTATTTCAGCCGCACGTTTCTAAGCACCCGGATTTGTGCTGGGACGAACTCGAGTTGCTCACTGACTTCTTCACCCATTTGATGCAGCGCATGGCCGCAGCAGGTACAGGTTTTATCGTCAATATCATGGATAACATCAACGCGCGGCAGCTCAGGGGCAATCCGTGGGCGGCGTGGCTTAGCGGCTTTCTCAGCGCTCTCGGTCGTCTGATTATCTGGCTCTGTCGCTACTGACTCGTCTTCAATCAGCTGTTCGGCCTCATTTAAGACTTCGCCATCACCTTCGTAGGTCTCGCTGCTGGGGCTAAATTTCTGGTACTTCTTCAGGTTGTAACGCTCCAGCAATTGCTGCAGCTTGTCCGACAGTTGCTGGTTAACCCGCTCTAATTTGGCGATGCGTTTATCTTTTTGCGCCAGTTTCCGCTCAAGCTTTTGCGTCTGCTCAAGCAGCATTTTCTTGAGCAGTTCAACATCATCAGGTAAGGATTGAGGTGTCTTTTTCATGGCCGCTATTGTAACGGCCAATTGGACTAAGTGCTTGGTAAGATTTAGATTGTTTTGGATGCGATCACAAGGATTTATAGCCGATCGTCATATCAGCCCACACTCTGGTAATGCAGTGGCTGATGGGCGGTGATTTTTTGAATATCGACACCTTGCAACAGCCAATGCCACTGTTGTTCGCTAATAGACAGGATTTTGCCAGGCATCTGCCTTGGCCAGCGGAACTTGTCTTTTTCAAGCCGCTTGTACCACAAGCAAAAGCCTGTGCTATCCCAGTACAGTACTTTTAACCGGGTACGCTGCTGATTGCAAAATACAAACAGTGCGCCACTAAAAGGCGAGAGCTGCATCTCTTGCTCAACTAGCAACGATAAACCATTAATAGATTTACGAAAGTCGACCGGCTGTTTATGCAAATAGACCTGGGGCACATCAAGAAACATTTTCATGGTCAGAGCGCTCTGAGCAAGGCCGCTAACCACAGCACATCAGTGCCGGCTGGAAACTGCAATTCCACATCACGCTTACGTAGTAAAATGGATTTATTCAGCTGCAAGCCCTGTGGCGTCAGCTCAATAAAGCCACCGTCATCATCCTGAAACGCCAACAATTGTCTCTTGCGATAACTAAAATATGTAGGAATGATGCCCTGACGTTTTGCAAATTCAGTTTGGGTGAGGCCACTTTGGGCTTGCTCGGCGAATAAAGCGAACCATTGTTCTTTGGTGCGGTGCATGATGATTACCCTGGCAGTTGATAATGGCAGACAGGGTAAAGTTGATCAGTTAGGATTGGAATGTGTGGTTGGCGTTACGCTTACCTTGATAAAACGATTCACGTTCTAAAGATTGATTTTCTCTCTGTATTGCCTGATTTAATTGTTTTTCCAGTATGTCAACTTGACGTTTTAGTAAGTCAACTTCTGTCAAGTTTTGACTGTTAATTGATTGACTTTGATTGACTGTATCCTCTTTTTTTTGTGGTTCCCCAAAAACTCTTAGGGCCTCTGAAAAGTCAATTAATCCATCAGATCCTTTAGATAAATTTCCTTTGTTTATATGTGCATATATGGCTTGTCTTGAATATCCATAAAGCTTAGCTAACTCTGAAACTGACAGTTTTTTCATTATGTAAACCAGTTTTCAACTTGTGTTAATACCTGACTGTTAACTTAACAATTTCAATTAACAATGTCATTGAAATCCTAATTTTCTGAGTAAAGGAAGTAATTCCTTAAATTTCTCTGCATCTTGCAGCATGGCAGCTATACGTACAGCAAACTGCTGATAGCTTTCTGTGCCTTGTGAATATTTACTCATCTCAGGAAGCTCTGAGAGCTTGTTGGCGAATAGATGGCGTTGTTTATCTGTTATTTTTGAAAAGAGGTCTAATGTATTCGGATCTCTTTTAGATTCGACTGAATGCGTGGCTGATTTTTTCTGTTTAAAGCTAAATGAAAAACCAGTAATAGATCTACCTGTTTTATGCTGTTCAACTTTGACAATAATATCGGTATGTTCATTTACTTGTTTTAATGCAATGTCTAAAACATATTTTTTAAAATCATACATTCGTTTGTATTCAGTCTCGAGTACACCTATTTTTTGTCTAAAATCATACATAGTTATGAGAGGCGTTTTTCCAGTACTACGCCATGCAATCAATATTTCATATAAACGAACAGCATAAGCACTTGTTAAATTACTTATTTGTTGTATTTCATACTTTGTAAATTGTTCTTCTAACCTAGTAATTAAAGGCACAATAGCAGGGGCAAAAATAAGTCTAACGACAGCTTCATTATCAATATAAGCCACCTCGCTCACCCATCTTGATTTGTGATTAATAGTGTTACCTTTTTCACTAAGACTCTGATAACTGAATTGTCTTGCAAACAAGTCATCGCAAGCATCTTTTAACGCCTGATAAGCCGTATTTCGATGTACACGGCACTGTTGCAAATAGTCGGTGGTGATAAACTTATCATCCCCTTTTGCTGATGGAGCTGCACATGAACCCATTCAAAGGCCGGCATTTTCAGCGTGACATCATTCTGTGGGCCGTACGCTGGTACTGCAAATACGGCATCAGTTACCGTGAGCTGCAGGAGATGCTGGCTGAACGCGGAGTGAATGTCGATCACTCCACGATTTACCGCTGGGTTCAGCGTTATGCGCCTGAAATGGAAAAACGGCTGCGCTGGTACTGGCGTAACCCTTCCGATCTTTGCCCGTGGCACATGGATGAAACCTACGTGAAGGTCAATGGCCGCTGGGCGTATCTGTACCGGGCCGTCGACAGCCGGGGCCGCACTGTCGATTTTTATCTCTCCTCCCGTCGTAACAGCAAAGCTGCATACCGGTTTCTGGGTAAAATCCTCAACAACGTGAAGAAGTGGCAGATCCCGCGATTCATCAACACGGATAAAGCGCCCGCCTATGGTCGCGCGCTTGCTCTGCTCAAACGCGAAGGCCGGTGCCCGTCTGACGTTGAACACCGACAGATTAAGTACCGGAACAACGTGATTGAATGCGATCATGGCAAACTGAAACGGATAATCAACGCCACGCTGGGATTTAAATCCATGAAGACGGCTTACGCCACCATCAAAGGTATTGAGGTGATGCGTGCACTACGCAAAGGCCAGGCCTCAGCATTTTATTATGGTGATCCCCTGGGCGAAATGCGCCTGGTAAGCAGAGTTTTTGAAATGTAAGGCCTTTGAATAAGACAAAAGGCTGCCTCATCGCTAACTTTGCAACAGTGCCGTATTTGCAGTACCAGCGTACGGCCCACAGAATGATGTCACGCTGAAAATGCCGGCCTTTGAATGGGTTCATGTGCAGCTCCATCAGCAAAAGGGGATGATAAGTTTATCACCACCGACTATTTGCAACAGTGCCGATAAAAATATATCATCATGAACAATAAAACTGTCTGCTTACATAAACAGTAATACAAGGGGTGTTATGAGCCATATTCAACGGGAAACGTCTTGCTCGAGGCCGCGATTAAATTCCAACCTGGATGCTGATTTATATGGGTATAGATGGGCTCGCGATAATGTCGGGCAATCAGGTGCGACAATCTATCGATTGTATGGGAAGCCCAATGCGCCAGAGTTGTTTCTGAAACATGGCAAAGGTAGCGTTGCCAATGATGTTACAGATGAGATGGTCAGACTAAACTGGCTGACGGCATTTATGCCTCTTCCGACCATCAAGCATTTTATCCGTACTCCTGATGATGCATGGTTACTCACCACTGCGATCCCCGGGAAAACAGCATTCCAGGTATTAGAAGAATATCCTGATTCAGGTGAAAATATTGTTGATGCGCTGGCAGTGTTCCTGCGCCGGTTGCATTCGATTCCTGTTTGTAATTGTCCTTTTAACAGCGATCGCGTATTTCGTCTCGCTCAGGCGCAATCACGAATGAATAACGGTTTGGTTGATGCGAGTGATTTTGATGACGAGCGTAATGGCTGGCCTGTTGAACAAGTCTGGAAAGAAATGCATAAGCTTTTGCCATTCTCACCGGATTCAGTCGTCACTCATGGTGATTTCTCACTTGATAACCTTATTTTTGACGAGGGGAAATTAATAGGTTGTATTGATGTTGGACGAGTCGGAATCGCAGACCGATACCAGGATCTTGCCATCCTATGGAACTGCCTCGGTGAGTTTTCTCCTTCATTACAGAAACGGCTTTTTCAAAAATATGGTATTGATAATCCTGATATGAATAAATTGCAGTTTCATTTGATGCTCGATGAGTTTTTCTAATCAGAATTGGTTAATTGGTTGTAACACTGGCAGAGCATTACGCTGACTTGACGGGACGGCGCTTCCCTACCCTCATGGCCGCCTCCCAGGAATCGACCCAGGTGCTTATCGTGGACATAATCCTTTACTCATAAATTGGCACTGTTGCAAAGTTAGCGATGAGGCAGCCTTTTGTCTTATTCAAAGGCCTTACATTTCAAAAACTCTGCTTACCAGGCGCATTTCGCCCAGGGGATCACCATAATAAAATGCTGAGGCCTGGCCTTTGCGTAGTGCACGCATCACCTCAATACCTTTGATGGTGGCGTAAGCCGTCTTCATGGATTTAAATCCCAGCGTGGCGCCGATTATCCGTTTCAGTTTGCCATGATCGCATTCAATCACGTTGTTCCGGTACTTAATCTGTCGGTGTTCAACGTCAGACGGGCACCGGCCTTCGCGTTTGAGCAGAGCAAGCGCGCGACCATAGGCGGGCGCTTTATCCGTGTTGATGAATCGCGGGATCTGCCACTTCTTCACGTTGTTGAGGATTTTACCCAGAAACCGGTATGCAGCTTTGCTGTTACGACGGGAGGAGAGATAAAAATCGACAGTGCGGCCCCGGCTGTCGACGGCCCGGTACAGATACGCCCAGCGGCCATTGACCTTCACGTAGGTTTCATCCATGTGCCACGGGCAAAGATCGGAAGGGTTACGCCAGTACCAGCGCAGCCGTTTTTCCATTTCAGGCGCATAACGCTGAACCCAGCGGTAAATCGTGGAGTGATCGACATTCACTCCGCGTTCAGCCAGCATCTCCTGCAGCTCACGGTAACTGATGCCGTATTTGCAGTACCAGCGTACGGCCCACAGAATGATGTCACGCTGAAAATGCCGGCCTTTGAATGGGTTCATGTGCAGCTCCATCAGCAAAAGGGGATGATAAGTTTATCACCACCGACTATTTGCAACAGTGCCCCAAAAGATGCCAATATTCTTTCGACTACCTCCCCTCAAAGCCATATCACGTACGTTAATCCTGACTTCATTAAAATCAGTGGTTTCACTGAGGAAGAACTATTAGGCCAGCCTCACAACATCGTAAGACACCCAGATATGCCGCCTGCTGCATTTGAGCATATGTGGAGTACATTAAAATCTGGCCGCTCATGGATGGGGCTAGTAAAAAATCGCTGTAAAAATGGCGACCACTATTGGGTAAGTGCTTATGTAACGCCAATAGCTAAGAATGGTTCGATTGTTGAATACCAGTCTGTAAGGACCAAGCCTGAACCTGAGCAGGTTTTGGCTGCGGAAAAATTATATGCTCAATTGAGAAGCGGGAAGGCCGCGAGGCCGAAATTGGCTGCTAGCTTTTCCGTGAAAATACTCTTGCTCATATGGGGTAGTATTATATCAAGCGCAATGGCTGCCGGCATGCTTACTGATACATCAATAAGCAGCTTATTGTTAGCCACTTTAATGTCAGGAAGCTTAAGCTCTGTTAGTGTTTTGGCTATTCTCTCTCCTCTTGGAAGACTGGTTGAAAGAGCCAGGAATATTTCCAATAACCCATTAAGTCAATCCCTCTACACTGGGCGCACCGATGAGTTTGGCCAAATAGAGTTTGCTTTACGAATGATGCAAGCTGAAACAGGCGCCATAGTAGGTCGCATAGGTGATGCATCAAATCGGCTTAGCGAACACACCCGAGGCCTACTAAAGGATATTGAGTCAAGCAATGTACTTACAGTTGAGCAGCAGGCAGAGACAGATCAAATAGCAACGGCAGTAAACCAAATGGTGGCAAGCATTCAAGAGGTTGCGAGCAATGCACAGCATGCTGCAGATGCGGCCGGAAGAGCAGACACTGAGACGGCATCTGGCCAGCGTCTGGTAGCCCACACAAGCCAGTCAATCACTGCCCTTGAAGGTGAAATTAGGCAAGCCACTCAGGTTATTCATGAGCTTGAAGGTCAAAGTAACGAGATATCAAAAGTTCTTGACGTTATACGAGGGATCGCCGAGCAAACGAATTTGTTGGCACTCAACGCAGCAATTGAGGCCGCGCGTGCTGGTGAGCAGGGGCGTGGTTTTGCTGTTGTCGCCGATGAGGTTCGCAGTCTTGCTGCTCGCACACAGCAATCGACAACGGATATTCAAAGCATGATCAGCGCTCTACAAGAGCGAGCGCAATCCGCTGTTACAGTCATGGAGCAAAGTAGTCGGCAAGCGCACACGAGTGTAGCTCACGCAGAGGAAGCAGCTACAGCTCTTGATGGAATTGGCCAACGCGTTAACGAAATTACCGACATGAACGCGCAAATAGCGACTGCGGTCGAGCAGCAGGGAGCAGTAAGTGAAGACATAAACCGCAGTATTATCAATATACGCGATGCTGCTGATACCAATGTACAGACCGGGCAGAATAATTTGCAAAGTGCGAAATCTGTCGCTCAGTTAACTAGCGCTCTGAGCGAACTGGCAAAACAGTTTTGGGAAAAACGAGGATAACGCTTTTCAGTATCTCGACAGGGATAACTTACTTTACCATCGGTTATCCCTTTTAGCCGCACAAATTTTAGCCATGGCTTTTCAGGAAGTCAGGGCTATCAGAATGGCCTTAGAAAGCCTAGTCAAAGAGCTGTCACGAGAACACCGTTAGCTTAGCGTACGATTTTTTCCGAATTCTGCGGTTCCCCCTCTAACAGAGGGGCTATATAAGCAGCTAGTGCTGTTAATTGAGATAGGGAGTCTTTGGGGTAGTCTGAAAGCAGCTCAGTATGACCCAAAGCCCAAAATTGATGTCGGTGATCATCTACAGCTCTATCAAAGAAGACTAAAGCACCGTGTTTTGGACAATATGGCAAAGCGGGCAAATACCAATCTCGTTGCCAAAAGGCTTCCCCATACCTATTTAGCTGAAGAGCAACGCAATCAGGGCAGTATCTAAAGCGGTTATCGCTCTTAACTCTAGAAGCAGCGACTCCTAGCATTAAATGCACCGCACCTTGCGCTTGGTACTCCATTAACCGAATAGCTTCGTCTCGGCGCTCCTTGCCTACAAACGGAGCATATAAAGGGAATAAGGTATGCTCATAAATAAGCTGCTGAACAGCGTAACGTCCTGTTTGATGTAGATGTCTTGCTATCACACCTAAATGCGAGGGCAGACCTAAGGTAGCGACCACCTTGCGGTTGCCATACACCTCATCCAACAGCTGCTTAGGACTAACAATCCCTTGATAAACGCCTGCCCGTGCAATAGTGCTATAAATCAGCTCATTCGAGTACGGAACAGGAAAGTTTCTCATGGCTAACCTGCTTGTTTAAATAAGCTCGCCATATCCACTATTACCCCTTTCCCTTTTAACCGTTCATGCATGGTTTTTTCAGGTTGGCGTTGTGAATAGATATAACGTAAATCCGTATCAGGCAAGCTATCCCAGTCGCTGGGCTTGACTACCTTTATAGCCGAAACCTTTTTACTCTTGGAGGGCTTTTCTAGTTCTGACACTACCGTTTCGCCTTCCATCAACCACTGCAAAACAAGAGGCAGTAACTTTTGTCTTGTCATCGTTGGATTCTGGCTAAACGCTTTTTTAATAGTGGGAATTAACAGGCTTGAATCGTAATCCTCTTTCAGCATCAGATATAAATGACGCTGATCTTCGGTATCTAACTCTTGAAGGGCTTTTTCTTCTGGTGTTTGTTCTTGTATCGCTGCGATATCTAGCTGAAGTTGGATTAACCGTTTATCAATCTCGGGAACGACTAGATCAGAATAACGAGCAATGCGTTCTGGGATACCCGAGCGTAATGCCTCTAGCATGGGGTGCACAGGCTTTAACTCATCTTGATACACTTGCCGCAATAAACCAGCGGTAATACGCTCATTGCCTAAAGCTAGCGCACGGAGCTGAGCGAGTACAAAAAGTTTTACTACAATGTCCATCACTCCTTGGCTTAGCTCATACCACACATCACGGACCTCATCCGATAACAGCGCATCTTTGCGTTGTAAAAGCTGTAATTGCCAAAGATTATCCGTAAAAGCGATCCACTCTTGATTGGGCTTTCCACGTTGCGTTTGTTGTATAGGATCCCAGAATATAGCTCCAAACCCTGCCCCTCTACGTGCAGACCGCAAATCAGCCTCAAAAATCTCTCGTGCTTTAGGGGTACCAATCAACATCACTGGTACGCCAATAATATTCACCATCGTCACAAAAAAGTTCAGCATCTCTTGAGATCCACCCGAACGAGAGCGGCTTAAATGCTGAATTTCATCAATAACCAACAACCCTAAAGCATGTGCATTGGCTATTTGCGACATCAAAGCCAACATGGTTTCTATACCATGACGTTTTAAGCCATAACGACGCTCATAGTTCGAGCCAAGGCTCGATCCAACGCTCTGAAAAAATTCAAGCAGATTTCTTTTAGCGAACCATTATGCGAGCAGTCTATTTTCAAATACACCACCTGCTCTACATTGAGTTCACGATGGTAAATCACCTGAGGATACGTGGCTAGAATACGATGAAGAGAGGTCGTCTTCCCACTACCAGAACAACCAATTAACAATAAGCTTTGTGCCGTAGATCGTGCCTCCTCAAAGCGAAATGTCTCCAACTCTCCCGTTTGAACACGCTCATAACCATTTTGTAAATGCTTTTGTAAATCTCCTGTTTTAGGATTTCTGCCTACGTAGCCACCTCGAATCATGACCGAAATACGCTCACTTAGTAGCAAATGCGTACCTAATGGCTGAAAATAGTCATCTGGAATACGACAAATGGTATGAGCTCTGATAACACGGGACTTTTGCAAGTCAGAGGAAGTAAGCTGTAAAGAGGATTTCAGTGATGCAGCACTATTCACTGACTCTTGTAATGGTGGTAAGGCCTCGATAAAAGGATTATCACGATAAGCCTCTACCCCCGTATCACGATAAACTGCTTGAATCCGGGTAGCACTCATGACTCATCCTTTTCTGGTGGATCCTGAAATAATTCAGGCACGTATGTGGGTAGGCTGTAATCTTCTTGATCATCCGCTTCCACTGCGTTGAAAGGAATAACTTTAGCCTCATCACCTGAAGAGCTTGGCTTCAAATGCTCCGCACGTTTTTTACGCTCCGAGGTCACGGCTTCTTTTTTATTAGTTTTAATCTGCTTAATGCGTGTTGATTTGGGCTCAGTAGTACTGGGCGTTAACTTATTCGCTTTCTGAATGGTTTGCTGAATAAACGCCTCAAGCTCCCTGCGTTTAGTTAACTCATCCTGCTTCGCATTGGCTTTATTGTGTTTTTCTTGTGCTTGTATATCCCAAACCTCCCAAAATGAGAGACCTTTAAACTGCCGACTACGTTCCGTCAGATTACAGCGCCAAAATACACGGCTGCCAACTTGCGGAAACAAATAAATCGTATCAACCAGCACTGGGTCATAAGCCGCTTCTAAATGTTGAGGTCTAGCTATATCAGTGCTCCGCTGCAACCAACCCTCACGCAGAATCTCTGACCCCGAGTAATACAAACCCCACAAATTAACGCCAAATGAAGAAATAGAGACCTTTCGGCGAGGCAGTAACGCTACTCGCAACTGCTCTTGCTCCACAGCCCTTAAACTACCTGTACGATGCTGCATACCCCATTGCCATAGCTGGACAGGAATAGACGGTAAATCTGTAGGAAAATCAGCATCTCGATCGTATTTATCCATCACCAGATGGTTATTTCTGAATAAGATCGTACGCAAAATAATTTGTGTGAACTCAAATACCGACAGAGATGCATCTAACCTATAGTCTGTTTCACCATGGCTTTTGATCCGACTGCCCTCTACAATGCCAGGTGCAAAGGACTTAAACTCGGCTTGTAGTGTTCTAAAAGTGCTTTCCACTATGCCTTTAGCATCGCCACGTCTAGGTGGAGCACTTTCCACTCGCACATTAAGAACCTATCCCAAAAGGATTTTATTCCAGATAATGATGGCACAGGCAAGATGCAGCATTGCCTCGTAATTTTCGACCTTTTTCTCCCAACGAGTCAGGACACGACGGTAGCGATTCATCCAACTGTGTGTTCTCTCTACAACCCAGCGGTGGGCCTTAAAATCCGTGTTTTTGATGGCTTCTGATTCATCCTTCCGTGACTGGACATGAGGCTCATAGCGACGACTTCTCAGATACGATCCCAACCATTCCGCTTCATACCCTTTGTCCATGCACAACCGGAGCCTCTTGCCCGGTCTGCCCGTCTGGAGGGCATCGAGCGTATCCGCAACCAGCTTTATGTCGTGCGTATTTGCTCCAGCGACAACCAGTGCAAGCGGAAGCCCGTTCCCGTCAGTCATCAGACTGCGCTTTACGCCCCGTTTCCCTCGGTCTGTTGGGTTCTTGCCTGTTTTTTTGAGCCTGCCAGCGGTGATTTGGTCATACAACCATCCATCGACAGCCACGACCAGTCAATAGCGTCCAACTGTTCGCAAGCAAGCAACCCGTTTTGCCAGAAGCGTTCAAATACGCCAGCATCCCGCCACTCCTGAAATCGGCGATGAGCAGAGCTTGACGAGCATATACCGGTGGCATTTAGCGCATTCCACTGGCAACCCGTCCTGAGTACGAAGAAAATGGCGTTCATTGCAGCGCGATTATCAACCCGCTTGCGGTGCGTACCCAGCGGGTGTTGAGTTCTATGCTCCGGGATGAGAGGAGCCATTTTCTCCCAGAGTTCATCACTGATTTGCCACTTATTACCTGCCATACGTTGCCCTCATAAATTATCATTATGTATTATCTGACAATTCCTTTTGGGATAGGTTCTAAAACTAGAAACTAAGGCTTCGACCTGATGACTCATTAATTCGCCACGGTCCGCTAGCAACACATCTGGCAAACCTACACACGGCCAGTCTGAGCTACTAATCTCAATATCATGCTGGGCACAAATGGCCGTTTTGTCAGAGCAAGCATTTACAAAAGCCTGCATCGCCACCACATAAGACGGATTTTCAAAGCCGATATAAAAGCCCGTGATCATCCGACTAAACACATCAATCACAATGTAAAGCGTTGGTCTTCCTATGATTTTTTGGCGATCATGATGATCCACTAAATAAATATCAGCAATCGTGGCATCAATCTCATAACGACTCCCAGGGCCTAACGCCTGAGAAGTGGCTGTACTACTTAAGGGTCGTACGTCTTTTTTATATACCCCTGCTTTAACTCTAGACTTTAAGCGCTGAGCTTTAGGGTATTCTCGATCATAAAAATAACGAAACTGACGTAGTGTTGGGTAATCCTCTTGGGGAATGCGAGGAAAATACTGAGCAAACAAGTCCACAAATCGTCTATAGGCAACGGTGGTCTTTGTACCTTTTTGATTTAACAGGTGCTTTTCTATGGTCAACCTAAAAAGGCGTTCAATCTCGGGCGTTACCTTGGTTCCTTCACCCTTACCATATTCTCTGGCTCGGCCAATCTTTGCTGTTCCTGTCGCTGAACGTCTTTCCCCTGGTGCACCGCTGTTTTTGTAGTCAGGAATTAATGCATTAGGCGTTTGACCACGCTGCCAGTAACGGCGTAACAACTTATAAACTGTAGCCTTAGTAACCTTATGTTCTTGGACCACATGCTCAACGAGTTCGCTTCTGACTTTAGGGTCGAAACGATCCTTACTATTAATAATAGGAAGAATTTTTCGATAATCCTCCTCGCGCTTCTGGAAGCTGACAGAATCTACAGACGGCTCTTCTAAATCAAGATGTACATAAGGGTCATCAGTTCTAACTAAGCGGCCTTCATCTAAATACTGCATTAGCAACAACTCAGCCCTAGCTTGTGGAACTCCTTTATCAGCGCTTATTTGCATCCAGACAACTTGGCCATCCTCTATAGCCAAAATGCGATACGGATCATTATCAAATAGCACAACCTCATTAATTTGCCACATAGCGCAACTCCTCCATATTCACTACTTGGCTAATACAGAGATCTGCACACTTATTTGCCCTGAAAGACTTATAAATATTGAACTTAATAAAACCATTTGCGGTTAAGGCTCGTATCTCACTCAATGTTTTGCCTAACTCCAAATCATAAGCAATATCAACCTGCTTACAGACATTGATAATGTTTTCATCTCCTTTTTCTTGCAGGATATGGGCCAATGGGGATAGTTGTGCTAAAAGCTCCGCAGAAACTTCTTCTGTTTTCACTGAATAAAGCCATTCAATATTTTCTTTTACTACGGGATTTATTTCTTTATCAGTAAAAATGAACCAAGGAATTTGCTTTTGCTGCCAATAGCGACGCTCTAGTTCTAGTTTTTCTAAGGTACGCTCGTCTTGTAAGGCTGCTGCAGGTTTGACTTGAATAGCAAACTGCTCAAAAGGACCATCTTTGCAGTCCACTAAAAAATCAGTAGACATAACCTGATCTACACCACGAATAACAGGATGCTTAATACCACTATCTATTGCAATCTGCCTGGTATCACTAGGTAATAAGGGGAACTGCTCGCGTATATCTAGCACGCTGCTCTCCCACTCAAGACTGAGAAAAACAGCAAGCTCTAAGTCAGATAGCAAATGATGGACTCGTCCCGTCTTATGAGAATAAATACGGTGGGAACGACCTGAAGAAGGAACTTCTTGTACTGTTAGCCATGGAATATAGTCTTTACCATGCCCTTGGCCACGCCCCTCTTTAATACGACGGGCAATTTGCACTTCAGAAAATGAAGAGTTTGCTTTAGCCATAACAAAAGTCCAGTATGCTTTTTCACAGCATAACTGGACTGATTTCAGTTTACAACTATTCTGTCTAGTTTAAGACTTTATTGTCATAGTTTAGATCTATTTTGTTCAGTTTAAGACTTTATTGTCCGCCCACATATCAGGACTAGTCAAATTTATTGATTACTCAACCGTCACCGACTTCGCCAAGTTACGTGGTTGGTCAACGTCTGTGCCTTTAATCAATGCAACGTGATAAGACAACAGTTGCAGAGGAACAGTGTAGAAAATTGGTGCGATCAGTTCTTCAACATGAGGTAGCGAAACAATTTTCATATTTTCACTGGCTTCAAAGCCTGCATCTTGGTCAGCGAATACATACAGCAAACCACCACGCGCACGGACTTCCTCAATGTTTGATTTCAGTTTTTCTAACAGCTCATTGTTAGGTGCAACGATGATAACAGGCATATCGGCATCAATTAACGCTAATGGGCCGTGCTTTAACTCACCCGCTGCATATGCTTCTGCGTGAATGTAAGAAATCTCTTTTAATTTCAGAGCCCCTTCAACTGCAATAGGGAACTGATCACCGCGACCTAAGAACAATGCGTGATGTTTATCTGAGAAATCTTCTGCCAATGCCTCGATAACTTTATCTTGCGATAACATGCTTTCAATACGAGCCGGTAGCGCATGTAGAGCGTGAGAAATGTTTTCTTCGAGCTCAGGGTTAGCACCTTTCAAGCGGCCCATATACGCAACTAACATCAGTAAGACGGTTAACTGTGTGGTAAATGCTTTAGTGGATGCCACACCAATTTCTGCCCCTGCCTTGGTCATCAAAGCAAATTCAGATTCACGTACCAGTGAAGAACCTGCGACGTTACATACCGCTAAAGAGGTCAAATAACCTAACTCTTTCGATAAACGCAATGCTGCCAGTGTATCTGCGGTTTCACCTGATTGGGATAACGTAATCATTAAGCTATTTTTACGGTGCGCAGGGTTACGGTAGCGATACTCTGAAGCAATTTCCACATCACATGGAATACCGGCCAAAGACTCAAACCAATAACGTGCAACCATGCCAGCATTGTAAGATGTCCCGCAAGCTACAATTTGGATATGTTCAACTTGAGATAAAATTTCACTCGCACGAGGACCTAACTCGCTTAAATCAATGCCATTATCTTTGCTAAAACGCCCTTCAAGGGTGTTTTTAATCGCCATCGGCTGTTCATAAATCTCTTTTTGCATGTAATGACGGTAAACGCCTTTATCGCCCGCATCATATTGAACGTTTGATTCAATTTGCTCGCGATCGACAGCTTCACCATTTTTATCAAAAATACGAACAGTACGACGAGTGACCTCGGCAACATCCCCTTCTTCAAGGTAAATAAAGCGACGAGTCACAGGCAACAGCGCTAATTGGTCTGATGCTAAAAAGTTTTCACCCACACCTAAACCAATAACCAATGGGCTACCAGAACGTGCGGCGACTAATAATTCAGGAATACGGCTATCCATAATCACAGTACCGTAAGCACCGCGCAATTGTGGGATAACACGTTGAACTATTTCCACCAGCGAACCGCCCTTTTGTTGCTCATGGTGAACAAGGTGCGCAATCACTTCAGTGTCAGTTTCTGAACTAAAGACATAACCGAGTTTTTTCAGTTCATCTTTCAGTTCTAAATAGTTTTCAATAATGCCGTTATGAACAACTGCAATATAACCAGAGGTATGCGGATGAGCATTGCGTTCACTTGGAATACCATGAGTCGCCCAACGGGTATGTGCAATCCCCGTTCCACCCAATACTGGGTTTTTCTCCGCTTCTTCAGCTAGCATTTGCACTTTGCCGACTTCACGTAAGCGTTGCAAATGACCTTCGTGATCAACGACAGCCATACCGGCTGAATCATAACCACGATACTCAAGACGACGAAGACCTTCTAACAGAATTTCTGCAATATCACGTTGTGCAACAGCACCTACAATTCCACACATATTTTTTTGATTCCTAGACAAAAGGTTCCTTTCTTGAGAAACCTTCATTTGTCGCAACCTAATTGTTGTACAGTTTTCACTGCTCCCCAGCCTTGTAGAAAATGGGGATATTATTTTTATATTGCTACCTTGAGTAGCTATTTTAATTTTCGCGATTAATTCGCATTTATAATAGGAGAGATATCGCTACCTCTCCTCAATATTTACTTATTTTTTCTTAACTGGACGTTGCCAGTTTTTAATATGCATTTGTTTTACACGGCTAACGACAAGTTCGTCTTCATTCACATCACGTGTAACCGTCGTGCCAGCGCCTATTGTTGCACCTTTGGCAACAGAAACTGGCGCAACTAACTGAGTATCAGACCCTACAAACACATCATCACCAATAATGGTTTTATGTTTATTGGCACCATCATAATTACAAGTGATGGTACCTGCGCCAATATTCACATTATCACCAATTTGGGCATCCCCGAGGTAACTTAAATGACCCGCTTTAGAACCTAAACCTAAAGAGGCATTTTTCATTTCGACGAAATTACCGACGTGTGCTTTGGCTGCTAATTTAGCACCTGGACGTAAACGCGCAAAAGGGCCAACTGTACATTCGGCTGACAATTCAGAGTTTTCTATCACTGAATATGGGCTGATAACCGAGTTATCACCAATCACACAGTCTTTTAATATACAGCCAGATTGAATATGTACGTTATTCCCTAATGTGACATTACCTTCAATAATCACGTTAGTATCAATAATAATATCGCGACCATGAGTCAGCGTTCCGCGCAAATCAAAACGTGCAGGGTCAATCAACATCACGCCGGCTAATAACAGTTTTTCCGCTTGTTCTTTCTGATAAACTCTTTCTAACGCAGCTAGTTGTAGGCGGTTATTCACGCCTTCCATCTCACTTAAATGTTTAGGATGAACGGTTGCAATTTTATTACCTTCTTTATGTGCTAATGCAATAATATCAGTAATATAATATTCGCCTTGTGCGTTATCGTTGTTCAGCTGTGCCAACCAACGTTTAAAATCTTTGCCACTAGCAACCATAATTCCTGTATTGATTTCTTGGATTTTACGTTGCTCTTCACTGGCATCTTTTTGCTCAATGATACCGACAACTTCATTATTTTCACGAATTATACGGCCATACCCTGTTGGGTTATCTAAGATAACCGTCAGTAAACCAATACCGCCTTGTGGTTTGACTTCAATCAGCCTGTCCAAGGTATCTTTAGCGATTAATGGCACGTCACCATAGAGCATGACAATATCTTCATCATCTTGGAAGCTAGGGGCAGCTTGTTGCATCGCATGGCCCGTACCGAGTTGCTCCGCCTGCAATACCCAATTGAGGTTTTGCTCACCCAGTTTTTCTTTCAGTAAATCACCGCCATGTCCGTATACCAGATGAATATCTGATGCACCAATGGATTTTGCTGTATCTATAACATGCTGAACCATTGGTTTGCCTGCAAGCAAATGCAAAACTTTAGGTAGCTCTGAATACATCCGTGTGCCTTTACCGGCAGCTAAAATCACGACACTTTTTCTTTGCACAGTCATTTTTCCTGAAACTCCAACTTAGGGATGAAAGTAAACCTATTTCCTTTATAAATTACTACATATTTCGCTCAAATAAAAAAGCCAGTTAGACTTAACCAACTGGCTTTTTTTACTATACCGCTATCATTACATTAGCTTTTTAGTTAACTCGATGACTCGAAGTTTCGCTATTGCTTTTGCAAGTTCTGCTGATGCCTGAGCATAATCAACATCGCCGTGAGCTTTACGGACGTGTTCTTCCGCTTTGCGTTTAGATTCCACTGCACGAGCTTCGTCTAAATCTTTACCACGGATCGCTGTATCAGCGAGTACGATAACACCATTTGGTTGCACTTCTAAAATACCACCGGAGAGGTAAATTAGCTCTTCTTCACCAAACTGTTTGGTAATACGTACCATGCCCGGTTTTATGGCAGTCAGCAGCGGGGTATGCTGCGGATAAATCCCCAGCTCACCTTCACTACCTGTCACCTGAATTTTCTGTACCATGCCTTCAAACATTTGTTTTTCAGCACTCACTACAGTCAGGTGGTATGTCATTGCAGCTACCATATCAACCTCCTGTCAGCTGGATTAAAGCTTTTTAGCTTTTTCCACAGCTTCTTCAATGGTACCAACCATATAGAACGCTTGTTCTGGCAGGTGGTCGTAATCACCGTTCAGGATCCCACTGAAGCCACGGATAGTGTCTTTCAGAGAGACGAACTTACCTGGTGAACCGGTAAATACTTCAGCAACGAAGAATGGTTGAGACAGGAAGCGCTGGATCTTACGAGCACGAGCAACAACCAGTTTGTCTTCTTCAGACAGTTCATCCATACCCAGGATTGCAATGATATCTTTCAGTTCTTGGTAACGTTGCAGAATAGACTGAACGCCACGAGCAACATCATAGTGCTCTTGACCAACAACCAGTGGGTCAAGTTGACGGCTAGTAGAATCCAGAGGGTCAACCGCAGGGTAAATACCCAGTGATGCGATTTGACGGCTCAGAACTACCGTTGCGTCTAAGTGAGCAAAGGTGGTTGCTGGTGATGGGTCAGTCAAGTCATCCGCAGGAACGTAAACCGCTTGAACGGAAGTGATAGAACCTGTTTGAGTTGAGGTAATACGTTCTTGCAGAACACCCATCTCTTCCGCCAGCGTTGGCTGATAACCTACCGCTGAAGGCATACGGCCTAACAGTGCTGATACTTCAGTACCTGCCAGTGTATAACGATAGATGTTGTCAACGAACAGCAGTACGTCACGACCTTCGTCACGGAATTTTTCAGCCATAGTCAGACCAGTCAACGCAACGCGCAGACGGTTTCCTGGTGGCTCGTTCATCTGGCCATAAACCAGTGATACTTTATCCAAAACGTTTGAGTCGGTCATTTCATGATAGAAGTCGTTCCCTTCACGAGTACGCTCACCAACACCAGCGAATACTGAGTAACCTGAGTGCTCAATCGCGATGTTACGGATCAGTTCCATCATGTTTACTGTTTTACCAACACCCGCACCACCGAACAGACCAACTTTACCACCTTTCGCGAATGGACAGATTAAGTCCATTACTTTGATACCGGTTTCCAGCAGTTCTGTTGAGTTAGCTAATTCTTCATAGCTAGGTGCAGCACGGTGAATTGACCAGCGCTCTTCTTCGCCGATATCACCTTTCATATCAATAGGTTGACCCAGAACGTTCATGATACGTCCTAAAGTTGCTTTACCTACTGGTACTTCAATTGGGTGCTCTAAGTTTACAACTTCTAAACCACGGCTCAGGCCATCTGATGTACCCATTGCGATACAACGGACAACACCACCGCCTAACTGTTGCTGAACTTCCAACACCAGTTTTTCTTTACCGTTAACAACCTCAAGAGCGTCGTACACTTTTGGTACGTCATCTTGAGGGAACTCGACGTCCACAACGGCGCCGATTACCTGGATAATCTTTCCAGTAGCCATCTTGAATCCTCTACGTAATTCGTAAACCTAGCTGTTAAACCGCGGAAGCACCCGAAACGATTTCGGTAAGCTCCTGAGTAATGCTGGCCTGACGAGCTTTGTTGTAAACCAACTGTAACTCTTTGATCAGGTTTCCACCATTATCAGTAGCGGCTTTCATCGCTACCATTCGTGCGGCCTGCTCACTAGCCAGGTTTTCAACGACGCCCTGATAAACCTGCGACTCGATATAACGACGTAGCAGGGTATCCAGCAACGCCTTAGGATCGGGTTCGTAAATGTAATCCCAAGACTTCTTCTTCAGTGTTTCATCATCACTTGCAGGCAATGGTAACAATTGAAGAATAGTTGGCTCCTGAGACATTGTATTGATGAACTTATTCGTCACCACATACAGTTTATCCAAACGCCCTTCATCATAGGCTTGTAGCATAGTGTTAACTGGACCAATCAAGTCCGAAAGCGTTGGGTTATCCCCCATTCCGGTAACTTGAGTCACGACATTGCCGCCCACAGACCCGAAGAATGATACCGCTTTAGAACCGATTAAAGCCAAATCAACCTGAACGTTTTTCTCAGACCATAACTTCATATCTGCTAACAGTTTTTTGAACAAGTTAATGTTCAAGCCACCACACAGACCACGGTCTGTTGAAACAACCAGATACCCGACACGCTTAACTTCACGCTCTTCGAGATATGGATGTTTATATTCCAGATTACCTAACGCTAGGTGACCAATCACACTGCGCATGGTTTCTGCATAAGGACGGCTGGCCGCCATGCGTTCCTGCGTTTTACGCATTTTGGACGCAGCGACCATTTCCATCGCTTTAGTGATCTTTTGTGTATTTTGTACACTTCCGATCTTGGAACGTATCTCTTTTGCGCCGGCCATTTCTGCTTCTCCTTATTAACCAGACGGCCCTAAGAACTGGGCCGAATAGTATTACCAGGACTGAGTTGCTTTAAATGATTCGAGCAGTTTTTTCAACTTGCCTTCGATATCATCGTTATAGCTACCAGCCGGGCCAATTTCGTTCATAAGGTCAGCATGCTCGCGCTGTGCAAAAGAAACTAAAGCAGCTTCAAACGCACCAATTTTCGCTAACTCAACATCATCCAAGAACCCACGTTCTGCCGCGAACAGAGACAGTGCCTGCTCTGCTACTGACATAGGTGCATACTGTTTCTGTTTCAGCAGTTCAGTTACTTTCTGACCATGACTTAACTGTTTACGAGTCGCGTCATCGAGGTCGGAAGCAAACTGAGCAAACGCTGCCAGTTCACGATACTGAGCAAGTGCGGTACGGATACCACCAGACAGTTTCTTGATAATTTTAGTCTGAGCAGCACCACCAACACGAGATACTGAAATACCTGGGTTAACCGCTGGACGAATACCAGAGTTAAACAGGTTAGATTCCAGGAAGATCTGACCATCTGTAATCGAAATTACGTTTGTTGGTACGAATGCAGAAACGTCACCAGCTTGGGTTTCAATGATAGGCAGAGCTGTCAATGAACCTGTTTTGCCTTTAACTTCACCTTTAGTAAAGTTTTCTACGTATTCAGCGTTAACGCGAGCAGCACGCTCAAGTAAACGTGAGTGCAGATAGAAAACGTCACCTGGGTAAGCTTCACGTCCTGGTGGACGACGCAGCAACAGTGAGATTTGACGGTACGCAACAGCCTGTTTAGACAGGTCATCGTATACGATCAGTGCATCTTCACCGCGGTCACGGAAATATTCACCCATCGCGCAACCAGCATATGGTGCTAAGTATTGCAGAGCAGCTGATTCAGATGCTGTAGCAACAACAACGATAGTATTTTGCAGTGCGCCGTGCTCTTCCAGTTTACGAACTACGTTAGAAACGGTAGACGCTTTCTGGCCGATAGCTACGTACACACATTTGATGCCTGAGTCGCGTTGGTTGATGATTGCATCGATAGCCAAAGCAGTTTTACCTGTTTGACGGTCACCGATAACAAGCTCACGCTGACCACGACCGATTGGAATCATGGCATCGACTGATTTATAACCAGTTTGAACTGGTTGATCAACAGATTGACGGTCGATAACACCTGGAGCAATAACTTCTACAGGAGAGAAGCCATCGTTATCAACAGGACCTTTACCATCAATTGGTTGACCCAGTGTATTCACAACACGTCCTAGCAGGCCACGGCCTACTGGAACTTCAAGAATACGACCAGTACATTTAACTTTCATGCCTTCTGCCAAGTCGGCATAAGGACCCATGACGACCGCACCAACAGAGTCACGCTCTAAGTTCAGTGCGATAGCGTAACGGTTGCCAGGCAGCGCGATCATTTCACCCTGCATGACTTCGGCTAAACCGTGAATACGAATAATACCGTCATTAACGGATACAATCGTACCTTCATTGTGAGCTTCACTCACAACATCGAACTGAGCAATACGCTGTTTGATCAGTTCGCTGATTTCGGTGGAATTCAGTTGCATATGCTCCAGTCCCCTTAAGACTGCAAGACGTCAGTTAAACGCTCTAAGCGACCGCGGATACTCCCGTCAATAACGAGGTCTCCAGCACGAATGATCACTCCAGCAATAACAGACTTATCAATTTTGCAATTCAGCTTAACTTTGCGTGACAGACGTTTTTCCATCGCTGCAGAAATTTTAGCTGACTGCTGTTCACTCAGTTCGTTAGCAGAAATCACATCAACTTCAATGGTTGATTCCAGAGAATCGCGCAATTGGATAAATTGCGTTAACACTTCTGGTAGCGTCGTTAAACGCCCGTTATCTGCCATAACACGAATCAGATTCTGAACATGCTCGTCAATTTCATCTCCACAAACAGAGATAAACGTTTTAGCTAATGTTTCTGGTGCAATAGAACCAGAAAGCAGCTCTCCAACCTGTTCATTGCGCGTCACCTCAGCGGTGAAGGCTAGCATTTCCTGCCATTTAGCAACAGCTTGGTTTTCCACAGCAAAGTCAAAAGCTGCTTTGGCGTAGGGGCGAGCTACAGTAGCAATTTCAGACATGCCCCTCCCTCCTTACAGTTCAGCGACTAGTTTATCAACGATGTCGCTGTTAGCAGCTTCATCCACGGAACGTTCGATGATCTTCTCGGCACCTGCGATAGCAAGCATCGCAACCTGTTTACGTAACTCTTCACGTGCACGTTTGCGCTCAGCATCAATTTCAGCTTGCGCTTGCGCGACGATTTTTGCACGTTCTGCTTCCGCTTCTGCTTTTGCTTCATCAATCATTTGAACGCGCTGTTTATTCGCTTGTTCAATGATGACTTGTGCTTCAGCTTTCGCTTTTTTCAGTCGGTCGGTTGCGTCGGTTTGCGCCAGTTCCAGGTTCTTTTTAGCACGTTCTGCGGAAGATAAACCGTCAGCAATTTCTTTTTGACGTTTTTCAATGGCCGCCATAATCGGTGGCCATACATACTTCATACAGAACCAAACAAACAGGACAAACGCGATAGCCTGGCCGAGGATTGTTGCATTTAGATTCACAGACAATACCTCATATTCATTAGTGAATTAATGTTCTTACAGTGTTCCGTAACGTTAATTAGGCAACAGCGAACATTACATACAAGCCCAGACCAACAGCAATCATCGGAATAGCATCGACCAGACCCATTACGATAAAGAACTGTGTACGCAGCAGAGGAATTAAATCTGGCTGACGAGCAGCACCTTCTAAAAATTTACCACCTAGGATGCCGATACCGATCGCAGCACCGATCGCCGCTAAGCCCATCATCACAGCGGCAGCCATGTACAGCAGATCCATACTCAGGTTTTCCATGACAGTCTCCAGTTTGTTTCAGTTAATACAATTATTGATAAAATTAAATTAGTGTTCTTCAGATGCCATCGACAGATAAACAACCGTCAGAACCATAAAAATAAAGGCTTGTAGCGTAATAATCAGTATGTGGAAGATAGCCCAAGGTAGGCTTAACAACCACTGTGACCACCACGGAAGCAGAGCCGCGATAAGAATAAAGATCAATTCACCTGCATACATGTTACCAAACAGTCGCAGACCGAGTGATACAGGTTTTGACAGCAGGCTTACCCCTTCAAGAATCAAGTTGACTGGAATGAAGACAGGATGGTTAAAAGGCTGCATTGTGAGCTCTTTTGTAAATCCGCCAATTCCTTTCATTTTGATGCTGTAGAAGAGGATTAGGATAAACACACCAATAGCCATCGATAATGTGACACTAACATCTGCGGTTGGTACTGCACGTAATGCAGGTAACCCGAGATAATGCTCAGCAATATACGGAAGGAAATCAATTGGGAGTAAATCCATTAGGTTCATTAAGAATACCCAGACGAACACAGTTAATGCTAAAGGAGCAATAACTTTGCTCTTGCCGTGATACATATCACGGACTGAGTTATCAACGAAACCAATGATCAGTTCTATTGCAGTCTGTAACTTACCGGGTACGCCACTAGTCGCATTGGCTGCAACTCTTCTAAATAGCCACAGGAACAGAGCCCCGAGAACTACCGAGAAAAAAAGCGAGTCAATGTTCAACGTCCAAAATGTTGGACTAGCGTGGGGATCGACCAACTTAAAGGTACTCAGGTCCAACTGAAGGTTTTTCAGATGGTGGCCTATGTAATCCTCTGTAGTCATCACTTCTCCTGATGCAGACATGATGCCTCTTACCCTTTTGTAGTTTAAAAATACTTACCGTTTAAAAACGGCTGGTGCAACAATCTGAACAATTAGCACCGCTAAATAGGTCAAACCCAGTGGTGTTAATGACGCTTTGAACACACCGAAAGCAACAACTAAGACAGCGATAGTTGTAACAACCTTTAGCCCTGCTCCTAATGCTAAGAACCAGGCAATGCGGACAGGTTCATCCTCTCCTTTTGCTTTCTGAAATTGTGCTAGCAGCATAAATACGATATTTGGTAACCAGCATGCTAACCCACCAGCAAGAGCAGAGGCCCCCCATTCTATACTATTTGCACAGAAAGCCCCACTGAGGATCACTAAAGTTATAAACTGAACAGACAACTGCTTTGCAGCGTGTTTGTTGTCATAAAGGGATACAGACATAACTTTTTGTTTACTCCCAGCTCTTCTCAGCCTCAGAAACGCTAAGTGTTGTATAAAACTGCCTTTGCGTAAATGTGTCAAGAGACAAAAACGTGCAAATTATACGGGCAGGCGAAATGAATTCAATCAGTAAGTAGCGAAAAGGTGAATAAATATTTAATTTTTTCGAGTTGGCGCAGAATTGTCGCTGTAATAATTAATAAATAGTTAATGAATTGCTGCATATATTCACATTAATGTGATAAATATCACATTTGACTTTATCCTCTTTATTTATTCTTTCAACTTTACTGACAACAAAAAATAGATTTAATCTGTAAATCAAACAATTAAAGAATTAGTTTTTTAAGTTAAATTTAAACGTGATAAATCAAATATTTCACTGTTAACTATTTACCTAGCTAAATCGATTAAGTAAAAATTGCCAATTAGCCAGCATTTTTTCTATCAACACTTTATTTTTGAAGCTTATTCGTTATTTCCATGTAAATAACACGTGAAATATAAGTATTTATTCTTTAGCTAAAAATAAAAATAGCCGGTGCTTTTTAACACACCGACTATCGCTCTAAAAGACAAAATATTTTGACAGAAAGCAACTTTATTTTATAGAAACTTTAACTAAATGGCGCTGCTCATCAAGTTCAGGTACTTCAAGCTCTGTAATAGATTCAATCACAAAACCTTCTGGTAGCACCATTTCATCATCACGAATGACACCTTTAAGTGCATAAAAGCGCCCTTCAGATGAAGGTAAATGATGGCACCAACTCAACATATCATTCAGCGAAGCAAATGCGCGGCTAATCACACCATCAAAACCATCTTCAACTGGATATTCTTCAACACGTGATTGAACAGGCTCAATATTAGTTAGCCCTAACTCATGTTGAACCTGTTTTAGAAAGCGTATGCGCTTCCCTAAGCTGTCCAGTAAAACAAAATGGGAATCAGGTCGAACAATTGCTAAAGGAACACCAGGCAAACCAGGACCGGTTCCTACATCAATAAATTTTGTTCCGTTGAGTTGACCGTTCACCACTATGCTATCCATGATATGACGGATTAACATCTGCTGTGGGTCACGTACCGATGTCAGGTTATAGGCTTTATTCCATTTCGCTAATAACCCAACATAATCAACTAACTGCTGTTTTTGCTTTTCCGTTAAGTCGATATCGGTTTTTACTAGCAATTGATTAAGTTTTGATAATAAATCCACGTTAAGCGCTCCGGCGTAGCATGCCTTGTTTTTTCAGCCAAACAAGTAAAATAGAGATTGCAGCAGGCGTGATCCCTGAAATTCGCGATGCTTGACCAATAGATGTTGGTTTATGATCGTTTAGTTTCGCCATCACTTCGTTAGACAACCCTTTGACTTGTTTGTAATCAAGGTCAACAGGCAACAAGGTATTTTCATTACGCAGTTGTCTTTCAATTTCTTCTTTTTGACGAGCAATATACCCTTCGTATTTAACTTGGATTTCCACTTGATCCGCAGCTTGAGGATCATCAATACCCGGTGCAAAAAGGTTGAGTGAAGTTAACATCTTATACGTCATTTCTGGGCGACGGAGTAAATCTTCCCCATTTGCTTCTTTAGATAATGGAACGGTTAAAATTCCATCTATTTCTATGTGGTTATCCGATTTAGGATGAACCCAGATATCTTTTAAGCGCTGACGCTCTTTTTCAATCAATTCGACTTTGTTATTAAAATGCGCCCAGCGAACATCATCAACTAAACCTAACTCTCGGCCTTTTTCTGTCAGACGTAAATCTGCATTGTCTTCACGAAGCATCAAACGGTATTCAGCACGTGAGGTAAACATACGGTAAGGTTCTTTTGTCCCTAAAGTACAAAGGTCGTCAACGAGAACACCGATATAAGCTTGGTCACGACGAGGGAACCAACCTTCTAAACCAAAGGCATGTTGTGCAGCATTAAGCCCAGCTAGTAGCCCTTGGGCCCCTGCTTCTTCATAACCTGTTGTACCGTTAATTTGGCCAGCAAAAAATAAGCCATCAATAAATTTACTTTCAAGCGTTTGTTTTAGATCTCTAGGGTCAAAGAAATCATATTCAATAGCATAACCAGGACGAATGATCCTTGCATTTTCCATTCCTTTCATGGAATGAACAATTTGCATTTGAACATCAAATGGTAAGCTGGTGGATATCCCGTTAGGGTAAATTTCATTGCTTGTTAAGCCTTCTGGCTCTAAGAAGATCTGATGTGAGTCTTTATCGGCAAAACGCATAACTTTATCTTCGATCGAAGGGCAATAACGTGGGCCGATCCCTTCAATAACCCCTGCATACATAGGGCTACGATCCAAGTTATTTCTGATCACTTCATGGGTTTTTTCATTGGTATAGGTGATATGACAAGGCATCTGCTGTGGATGTTGATCTTGTGAACCTAAAAATGAAAATACCGGCATTGGATCATCACCTAGCTGTTGAGCTAACTGACTGAAATCAATAGTTCTTGCATCAATACGTGGTGGCGTTCCTGTTTTTAAACGATTAACACGTAAAGGCAATTCTCTCAAACGTTGAGAAAGTGAAATTGAAGGGGGATCACCTGCACGACCACCACTGTAATTTTCTAAACCTATATGAATTTTGCCATCAAGGAAAGTACCAACGGTTAATACTACAGCTTTGGCTTTAAATTTTAAGCCCATGCGAGTAATAGCCCCTGTAACTCGATTGTTTTCAACAATTAAGTCTTCTACAGGTTGTTGGAAAATCATCAAATTAGGCTGATTTTCTAAAGCCATTCTGACAGCTTGGCGATAAAGAACACGGTCAGCTTGTGCTCGGGTTGCACGAACTGCAGGCCCTTTGCTGGCATTTAATGTTCTAAATTGAATACCTGCTTTGTCTGTTGCTGTGGCCATTAGACCACCAAGGGCATCAATTTCTCTAACCAGATGCCCCTTACCGATCCCACCGATGGCTGGGTTGCAAGACATCTGGCCCAATGTATCAATATTGTGAGTCAGTAATAGGGTTTGACGCCCCATACGTGCAGCTGCCATTGCTGCTTCAGTACCGGCATGACCACCACCAATTACGATGACGTCAAATTGCTCTGGATAAAACATGTGTGGACCTTAAACGTTAGAAAATGCGGATTGTGCATTTGAGGAGAGAATTCTACTCAAGTTTGAGGAAGAGACCAAGCTTTAGGTTTCTCCCCTATATAATATAAAGATCTTTTTATTTAAAGATCTCTTTATTAGATCTTTTATTAGGATCACTCGTTTCTGTGGATAAGTGGATTTTCACTTTAAAGATCATGAAAGTGTAAAGGATCATATACTGTGAATGATCCGTGATCCATTTGCGTATAAGCTGGGATCAAAAAGGGTACTTATGCACAGGGCATGGGGAACCTAAAACTTATACTCTGGATAACTACGGGTTAATACCGGGATCTTCCCTGAGTTATCCACAGTTGATTGCTGTTATTTTAATCAAATTAGAGTTTGTTTGCCCAAATTTTAACCCATTCCCCTGCGGGATCTTCGGGTATTTCGTGTTGTTGGACATCAATTTCCAAACATTCACCGATCCTTTTAGCCCCTTGCTTGGTTAACAAGTCATCTATTTTATGGATCGCACCACAAAAAGTGTCATATTCAGAGCTACCGATCCCTACCGAGCCAAATTGAACTTGGCTTAGATCAGGAGCACTTTCTTCTATTGAATCAAAAAGAGGTTGAATATTTTCAGGGAGATCACCTGCACCATGTGTTGAGCTCACCACCAGCCATATGCCTTCAAGTGTTAAGTCATCAAGCTCCGGGCCATGTTGAATTTCGGTTTCATGACCGAGTTCTTCTAAAATCTCAGCCATGTGCTCGGCAACATACTCCGCACTGCCCATTGTACTGCCACTTATTAAGGTTACTTTTGTCATGGTGATTCTCTTTCACAATAATAGGGCGCTATTGTACGCTGTGAATGAGCTGGGATCTACCTGTGGATAATGTGGTTATATCATTTTTTTTCTACGGATTGATTGTTCGTAAGATCGGGTTTTGTAAGGAGATCAGTGTTTCTGTGGATTGTATCTCATCAATGGTTTGAATTTTGTTGATAAGTACGTCTTGTAAAGAATCGATAGAACGGCACATTACTTTAATAAAAATGCTGTATTGCCCTGTTGTATAGTACACCTCGACAACTTCTTCTAAGGCATCTAATTTTTTTAGTGCGGTTGGGTAATCTTTTGCACTTTTTAAAATAATGCCAATAAAGCAACAAACATCGAACCCTAATTGTTTTGGGTTTATATCAATACGTGTGCCTTTAATAATTCCTGCTTGTTTCATTTTTTCGACACGGACATGAATTGTCCCGGGGCTAACAGCGAATTTTTTGGCTAATTCAGCATACGGTATGCGTGCATTTGCCATTAATTCGTGAAGTATGTCACGATCGAGATTATCGATTTGATAATTTTCTGGCATTATTTCACCTCTATTTTAACGATTATTCATTTTTATACCTGTTTTTTTATTCAAAATAAACAGTAAAGGCTTTTTTTAATGATGGATATTGAATTTATACCTCATTTTGTTGCTTAATCTATACATCAGCTAATACAGCTAATAAATTATGGGAATAAATTATGGACAAGTCATTTATCGAACATCAGCAACAAATTAGTTTTGTGAAATCATATTTCTCACGTTTACTTGAAAAAGAATTAGGGTTAATTGAAGTTCAAGGGCCAATCCTAAGCCGCTTAGGGGATGGTACTCAAGACAACTTATCTGGCAGCGAAAAAGCCGTTCAAGTGAAAGTGAAATCAATTCCAGGTGCAACCTTTGAAGTGGTTCATTCTTTGGCTAAATGGAAACGTAAAACCTTAGGGCGTTTCGGTTTTAGTAAAGGCCAAGGTTTATACACTCATATGAAAGCGTTGCGTCCGGACGAGGATCGCTTAACCCCAATCCACTCCGTTTATGTTGATCAGTGGGATTGGGAAAAAGTGATGGCAGATGAGGAACGTACACTTCCTTATCTGAAGCAGACAGTGGGTAAAATCTATAAGGCAATAAAAGAAACAGAAGCTGCCGTAAGTAAAGAATTTGGGTTGGCACCGTTCCTGCCTGACCAAATCCACTTTATTCACAGTGAAGAGTTGTTACAGCGCTACCCTGATTTAGATGCGAAAGGGCGTGAACGCGCAATCGCAAAAGAATTAGGCGCAGTATTCTTAATTGGTATCGGTGGTAAGCTATCTAGCGGTGAATCACATGATGTTCGTGCGCCAGACTACGATGACTGGACAACAAAAAATGAAGACGGTTTTTGTGGTTTGAACGGCGACATCATTGTGTGGAACCCTGTTTTACAGGACGCATTTGAGCTTTCTTCAATGGGAATTCGCGTAAGTCCTGAGTGTTTAACTCGTCAATTAAGTTTAACTGGCGATGAAAAACGTATGGAATTAGAGTGGCACCAAGCGTTAGTGAAAGGTGAAATGCCACAAACTATCGGTGGTGGTATTGGCCAGTCTCGCTTAGTTATGCTACTTCTTCAACGCCAACACATTGGCCAAGTGCAATGTGGTGTATGGGGTGCTGAAATGCAAGAATCCGTTGAAGGTATGCTGTAATTAGCGGCTAAAGCGGCGTAACAGCCTGCTTTTTAACCCAGTATCAAAACGCCAAATATGGTCAAAGATCTTCATGATACTGGGTTTCCCATAATTTGATACAGATACCGCATGGAAGCGGTATTTACCTTTCTTCTGCATAGTCTTTATTTTCTGAATTAACTCATCCGGTAAACGCTGAGCAACAAAATCAGAAATCACCACGGCATCTGCATCAATCCACTGTTTTGATTCCAATTTTATTGCGGTTTCTTGCAAACAAGCCGCAAGGTCAGTCCCACCTTTAAATGTTTGATGTAAAAAACGAATACATTGCTCTAAGCCATCAATAGAAAGTAAATCGTAATGCACAATTTCTGTGGAAAATAACATCACATGGCATGAGCGATTATCCGCCAGCGCAATTTTCATTAGCGCGAGGCAAAATGCTTTGGCGCAGCGTTCATTTAAACCGCCCATCGAACCCGATGTATCAATACATACAACAAATGGTCCTCTTGGCTGTTCTTCATTATGGTGGTGGGTAATAGGGCGCAGAACTTTTCTTTCTTGCCAGCTATCTCCTTGTAACCGATAAGTTAGAAGCTGTTTTTCGAGTAATTTTCGATAGAACTCAAATTCAATATCTTCAAGGCCTAACATAGCGAGTTCTGCAGGTAATAACCGTAAAATATCATCACTCTGATTTAAGCCATTAACTTGCTCAGGAACCGTTTCTGGCACTTTTTCCATGATAGTCATTGGTTCAAGAAAAACACTATCATCAGGAATGGATTGAGCGGATTGGCTACGGCCTAATAATTGGGCTATTTTTTCTAATTCAGGCTGCTGACGTAAAAATTCACTGTATCGGCTTAATAATTGGTCATTATAAGCGGAAGTCATGTTCACACCTTTGGTTAAATCCCACAGCCGGCCAGCAGCACGATCATTTTCGCCAAGAATATCTTCTAAATTACCACTTAGAGCCAGTCGGCGTTGTAATTCTGCCAATAATTGTTCTTTTTCCTGTTCTAGTAGCTCTTTATGTAGTGTTGTAACTTGTAAAATTAAGCTAATACGCCATCTTTGAACAAATAATGATTGTCTTGCACTGCGGTTCTCTATTTTCCCACTCTGTAGCTGATATGCCTCACGGTAAAAAGGGGAATCCAGTTGGTGAAGTTTTGCGATGACATTAGGTAATCGGATAAAAAAGGCATCTGTCGAAATCCCAAGGGACTGACGATAAAGTTCAAATTCTTCTGAAAGTTGTGCGGGAACAAGCGCATCTTGCATACGCTGTTTGAGATCCTTTTTCCAATCCGATAAATCTTTGAGTAAAGCTTTTTTTAATCGAGGATGTTTTTCAAAAAATACCGCTAATTGAGGAGTTGCTAGCAAAGATATAATTATCTCTTCAATTAATTGGCCTTCATTAACCGAAAGCAGCATTTCTAATGTGGCTAAACTCATCATCGCTATTCGGCCACTTTACCCGTGATTTGGTTACGTAATTGGTTTAGCTTTTCAGTGAGCTTTATAAAACTTTGTTCAATATCCGCAAGCCAGTGTGGTTCAATAAATAAGTTGGGCTGCTGTTTTTCAAACTGATAGCGCGCGGCTTGAATCTCACCTTGAATTTTATCTAGCTTGTCTAGCCACTCTTGGTTATTTGTATTTGGCGCAAGTGACGAGGTTTTATCTTGAATATATAAAGTAGATGATTGATGACTTACATCTAATAACTGTATCTGGTTTAAATTATTTACCTCAGCAGCAATGTCTTGCGCAAAACCAATCCCATTTAGATGAGCGGACAGTGTCGTTCCTTTATTTAAGAAGGTTATTAGTGACTTTTTATCAGTTGTTACAAAGGTAACTTTCATATTATGCAGTTGAAGTGGACGATGTAAAAACAGGGTAATTCGACCGTCACTGATATTTTCGGGCAATACGTAAGACGCTTTACGAGCAAACATCGCATTGTTTTTATTGACTTTAAATGCATCTTGGTTGTTTTGGTCTTGGGTCGATGACATCCATTGCTGATAAATTTGCTCTATTTCGCGAGTTAACTTTCTCTGTTGCCAGCCATCTTCTTGTAATAATGACTGCAATAGTTGCGGTAAAGTATTCATCGATTGCATGTCATGCCACAGACAATCCTTTAATAACACAAGATCTAGAGGAGATACGCTGTTGCGACCATTAAAGAAAGCACTTGCTTGTAATAGGTAAACTGCTTTTTTCCAGCGCCTATCGGAAACATAAAGTTGTTTATCTGTAGCATCTAACTGCTGGCGTAATTGGTAAATAAGTTCAAAACAGTGATCGGGTAGCGTAATTTTAGGAATTTCTTGTTGCCACTGTTGGTACTCTTCATCACTGATTTTTAAATGCTCTGGCATTTGAGATTCATTCAGCGATGATTTTCCTGTTAACAGTGCGCGAAAATTTTGTTTCTCTTGTACTTTATCCAACCAAATACGTACTAGCATTCTGTCAAATAGCGCCTCGAGGCTATTATCTGCATCGGGTAATTCATTTGATGCAGTTACTAATAACCGCATAGGGATGGATTTTTCTTCATCACCATTACGGAACTTGCGCTCATTTACCGCCGTTAATAAGGTATTTAAAATGGCTGGGCCCGCTTTCCATATTTCATCAAGAAATACGACTTCAGCGTCTGGTAAATAACCTTTGGTTAAACGTTCATATCGTCCTTCATCTTTTAGCGCCTGTATTGAAAGAGGACCAAAGATTTCTTCCGGTGTTGAAAATCGCGTCATTAAGTACTCAAAAGCGTTTGCGTGACGAAAAGCATATTTCATTCTTCGTGCAATTAAGCTTTTGGCAATACCTGGAGGGCCTAATAGAAATACGCTTTCACCGCTTAATGTGGCTAATAAGCACAAACGAATAGCTTGCTGGCGTTCATATAAACCGCTTTCAAGGTAATTGCTTAATTGGGCTATTCGTTCAGCAAGCTGCATATTCATTCCTTTTATTGTAGAAGCGTTGATATTAAAACTATCAATTTCTTTTATTACATACTGCGACCTATTTTTCCATTTTTCTTTGATATGCTCCAAGAAATTAGAAAAAACGATTCAGCTATAAGTGATTCAATAAGTTATTGTTTTTAAACTTTCTCAACACGAACGAAACGTTTCGATATTGATCACAAATATTAATCATCAATATTGAGTTGTGACTTATCTTTACTATTATTACATGAGCGAAACGTTTCGCTTACTGGAATGGCGGTGAAAAATGAAAAAGGGTGTTTTACTTAATGCCAACGTTACCTCTGTAATCGCAAGATTAGGTCATACAGACCAAATAACGCTTGCTGATGCAGGTTTACCCATTTATCAAGGAACGGAACGTATTGATTTAGCCATTACGCAAGGTTTACCAGATTTCATGTCAGTTTTAAGTGTCATCACCCAAGAGATGCAAGTTGAAAAAGCCATTCTAGCAGAGGAAATCAGCACCATTAACCCACAAATGGAAGCCGCTATTTTGGCTCATTTACAACAGTTAGAAGTCACTCAAAACAATACGATTGAAATTATTTATTGCAGTCATGAACGTTTTAAACAACTCACTCATGACAGTAAAGCAGTGATCCGAACAGGGGAATGTTCACCGTTCGCTAACGTTATTCTTTGTTCTGGTGTGACTTTCTGAGGTGACTATGCAACCTTTATTAGAACTTATCGGGATTGATAAATCATTTCCAGGGGTAAAAGCCCTCAGTGGTGCGACATTGAATGTCTATCCAGGGAAAGTCATGGCGCTGGTGGGGGAAAATGGGGCTGGCAAATCAACCATGATGAAAGTGCTGACAGGTATTTATAAAAAAGATGCCGGGCAAATCCGCTATTTAGGCAAAGAAGTGGCGTTTAATGGGCCCAAAAGTTCCCAAGAGGCGGGTATTGGGATTATCCACCAAGAACTCAACCTGATCCCTGAATTAACCATCGCTGAAAATATTTTTCTAGGCCGAGAGTATGTTAATGCATTTGGCAAAATTAACTGGAAAAAAATGTTCAGTGAGTCTGACAAACTGCTTAAACGGCTTAACCTTGATTATGATAGCCATCAAACTATTGCAGAGCTTTCTATCGGCGAACAACAAATGGTCGAAATCGCCAAAGTCCTTAGCTTCCAATCACAAGTGATTATCATGGATGAACCCACTGATGCGCTAACGGACACGGAAACAGAATCCTTATTTAGAGTTATCGAAGACTTAAAAGCTCAAGGCTGTGGCATTGTTTATATTTCTCATCGTTTAAAAGAAATTTTTGAAATTTGCGACGATGTAACGGTGTTTCGCGATGGCCAGTTTATTGGTGAGAAACCCGTGAGTGAATTAGAAGAAGAAAAACTCATTGAAATGATGGTTGGTCGTAAACTTGAAGACCAATATCCAAGGGTTGAGGTAGAAACTGGAAAAATTAGGCTGCAGCTTGAAGATGTATCTGGACCTGGTGTAACAAATGCCAATTTCACCCTAAAGAGTGGGGAAATTTTAGGTGTATCTGGTTTGATGGGCGCGGGGCGTACAGAGTTGATGAAAATCATCTACGGCGCGGCGACAAAAAAATCAGGTACGATAAAACTGGAAGGCAAACCCGTAACACTGAAAACACCACAAGATGGCTTAAACAGTGGCATTGTTTATATTTCAGAAGACCGTAAACGTGATGGATTAGTATTAGGCATGTCAGTGAAAGAAAATATGTCATTGACGGCATTACGTTATTTTAGTCGTGCGGGGGGAAGTCTCAAGCATGGTGAAGAGCAGCAAACCGTTAGCGATTTCATTCGGTTATTCAATATTAAAACCCCGTCTATGGACCAAATAATTGGCAACCTTTCTGGTGGTAACCAGCAAAAAGTGGCCATTGCGCGCGGTTTGATGACAAGACCAAAAGTACTGATCCTCGATGAGCCAACTCGTGGTGTAGACGTTGGTGCTAAAAAAGAAATTTATCAACTAATTAACCAGTTTAAAAAAGAAGGGCTGAGTATCATTTTAGTTTCTTCAGAAATGCCTGAAGTAATAGGAATGAGTGACCGCATTTTGGTGATGCACGAAGGTCATATCAGCGGCGAATTTTCAGCCAAAGACGCGACTCAGGAAGCCTTAATGGCTGCCGCAGTGGGTAAAAATTATGGCTCAGTTCAGGAGTTATCAGTATGAGTTCAACTACCGCATCATCAAAACGCTGGTTCAGCAAAGCATGGCTGATGGAGCAAAAATCATTAATCGCACTATTAGTTTTGATTGCAATCGTATCAACATTAAGCCCGAATTTTTTTACGGTTAATAACCTATTCAATATCTTACAACAAACCTCCGTCAACGCCATTATGGCGGTTGGGATGACATTAGTTATCTTAACGTCAGGAATCGACCTTTCTGTTGGGTCCTTATTGGCCTTAACGGGAGCGGTTGCAGCCTCCATGGTCGGGGCGGAAGTTAACGCATTAGTGGCTGTTGCGGGAGCACTAGCACTTGGTGCTGCTATCGGTGCATGTACAGGAGTGATTGTTGCAAAAGGAAAAGTCCAAGCTTTCATTGCGACTTTAGTCATGATGCTACTACTGCGTGGTGTGACACGAGTTTATACAGACGGCAGCCCTATCAATACAGGATTTAGTGATAACGCAGATTTATTCGGTTGGTTTGGTATTGGCCGTCCATTTGGTATTCCAACTCCAGTCTGGTTAATGATCATCGTTTTTGCTGCTGCGTGGTATATGTTGCATCATACTCGCCTTGGTCGTTACATCTACGCACTTGGTGGGAATGAAGCGGCTACCCGTCTTTCTGGTATTAATGTTGACCGTATTAAAATAGTGGTTTATGCCTTATGTGGACTGCTAGCGGCATTGGCGAGTGTCATTGAAGTTGCACGTTTATCATCAGCTCAGCCAATGGCAGGTAATGGGTATGAACTTGATGCTATCGCTGCGGTTGTACTTGGTGGTACCAGCCTTGCTGGTGGTAAGGGGCGTATCGTCGGAACATTGATTGGTGCGCTTATCCTTGGTTTCTTAAACAATGGATTAAACTTATTAGGTATTTCGTCAAACTACCAGATGATTGTTAAAGCTGTCGTCATCTTACTCGCTGTACTTGTTGATAATAAAAAGTAACCCTACAGGAAAATTATTATGAAACTGAACAAACTAGCAACGTTATTATCTGCAGTTGCACTGAGTGCAACCGTTAGTGTCAATGCGATGGCGAAAGATAGCATTGCACTCGTAATTTCTACATTGAATAACCCGTTCTTTGTGACGATGAAAGATAGCGCACAAAAAGAAGCGGATAAATTGGGTTATGAGCTGATTGTTTTAGATTCCCAAGATAATCCAGCTAAAGAATTAGCCAACGTTCAAGATTTAACCGTTCGTGGTACAAAATTAATGTTAATTAACCCAACGGATTCAGATGCGGTGGGTAACTCAATATTAATGGCTAATAAAGCAAATATACCTGTCATCACTTTGGATAGAGCAGCTAACAAAGGTGAAGTTGTCAGCCATGTGGCATCAGATAACCGCATGGGCGGGAAAATGGCTGCCGACTATATTGCACAAAAAACAGGCAATGAAGCGAAAGTGATTCAATTAGAAGGTATTTCAGGTACATCAGCAGCGCGTGAGCGCGGTGAAGGTTTTAGTACTGGAGCAAAAGAGCACAAATTCAATTTACTGGCGAGCCAACCTGCTGATTTCGATAGAACAAAAGGCTTGAACGTAATGCAAAACTTGTTAACGGCACATCCCGCTGTTCAAGCGGTATTTGCTCAAAATGATGAAATGGCATTAGGGGCATTAAGAGCTTTACAAACCGCAGGCCGTACTGATGTTCTGGTTGTCGGTTTTGATGGAACAAATGATGGTATCAAAGCTGTTGAAGGTGGAAAATTAGGTGCAACTATTGCACAGCGCCCAGACCAAATTGGGATTGTTGGTGTTCAGATTGCAGATAAAGTCTTAAAAGGCGAAAAAGTGGATTCAACGGTTCCGGTTGAATTAGAATTAGTGGTAAAACAATAAGATAAAAACCGCCGCGGCATACTGCGGCGGTTTATTTTAGTTTGCAATTCATTGGGTCATCAAAAAAGGAAATAAACGTTATGGGTACAGCAAAACTGGTGGTTCTCGGTAGTATCAATGCGGATCATATATTAAATGTTAAGCATTTCCCTCAGCCGGGTGAAACCGTTAGAGGCGATCATTACCAAGTTGCATTTGGCGGGAAAGGCGCCAACCAAGCTGTTGCAGCAGGTCGCAGTGGTGCTGACATAACGTTTATTGCTTGTGTTGGTGATGACGATATTGGTGTGAGTATAAAAAAACAGTTATCTCTCGATAATATTAAAACTGAATGTATTGATGCAATTGAAGGTGAAACGACAGGTGTCGCCCTCATTTATGTGAATCAACAAGGGGAAAATACAATTGGCATCAATGCAGGTGCAAATGCGCAACTAACCAAGGCAAGGTTAGCTCATTATCAGCAAAAAATTGTGGAAGCGGACGCGGTATTGATGCAACTGGAATCCCCCATTGAAACAGTACAAATGGCCGCTGAAATAGCTAAGAAAAACAATACGAAAGTCATTTTGAACCCTGCACCTGCTCAATCATTACCTGATTCATTATTATCATTAGTTGATATCATCACACCAAATGAAACAGAAGCTGAACACTTAACAGGTATTGCGGTTAATGATAATCAAGGTGCTCAGGATGCAGCTGAAGCCTTACATCAAAAAGGTATTAGTAAAGTGATGATAACACTTGGTTCTCGAGGTGTTTGGTATAGTGAAAAAGGTGCAGAAGGTAAAATAATTTCTGCATTTCGCGTAAAAGCAGTGGATACTATTGCCGCAGGTGATACATTCAATGGGGCTTACGTTACTGCACTGCTTGAAGGTAAGGCTGACGAAGAAGCGATTATTTTTGCTCATGCGGCGGCGGCGATAGCTGTGACTCGCCCAGGAGCTCAACCGTCTGTTCCATGGCGTAAAGAAATTGACCAGTTTTTGACTCAACAGGATTAACTTGTGGCAACAATGAAAGATGTGGCACGCCTTGCGGGGGTGTCGACATCCACCGTCTCTCACGTTATTAATCAAAATCGCTATGTCAGCGAGAGCATTACCACTCGCGTTAAAAATGCGATTGAAGAGTTAAACTATGCCCCTTCTGCGTTAGCGCGTAGTTTAAAAATGAATCGTACTAATACGATTGGGATGTTACTGACAACAAGTAATAACCCATTCTACGCAGAAGTAGTGCGGGGGGTAGAGCGGAGTTGTTACGAACGCGGTTATAGTTTGATTTTGTGCAACACTGAAGGTGACCTTCAGCGGATGAATCATAGTTTAGAAACGTTGCTACAAAAGCGTGTTGATGGGCTATTGATTATGTGCACAGAAGTTCAAGGGCCATCAAAAAATGTTTTGGCTCGTTACCCCGCTGTGCCAACGGTTATGATGGACTGGTCACCATTCGAATCAGATGGCGATATCATTCAAGATAACTCTTTTCTTGGTGGGGAAATAGCCACTCGTTACCTTATTGAATCTGGTTTTACCCGTATTGCATGTATTGCAGGACCACAAGACAAATCACCAGCAAGGGCACGCCATCAAGGTTTTATTCAAGCCATGACAGATGGCGGCATTAATATTTATGATGATTATATCATTTTCAGTGATTTTGAATTTGCTGGTGGGTTTGAGTCTATGAATAAACTGCTTAGCTTACCTGTCCCTCCCGAGGCTATTTTTGCCGGTAATGATGCGATGGCGGTGGGAGCTTATCAAGCGATATACCAAAAGGGCTTGAAAGTACCTGATGATATTTCAATTATTGGTTATGATGATATCGATCTTTCACCTTATATGATCCCACCACTAACAACAATTCATCAGCCAAAAGATAAGTTAGGCCAACAGGCTGTTGACCAACTTATTTATCGTATGGATAACCCAGAGGCAAAGGCGAGCGTTTTGGTTCTTACCCCTGAGCTAATTGAGCGCCAATCGGTTAAAAAATATTAATTCTTCGCTTTTTTGGTTTTGTTTTTTATTAAATTATCACCGTCTGTCTTACTTAATAATAAGAAGACAAAAGCTGAGATAAGCGTAATGACACCAACGGTAATAAAAGTGTAGTGAAAATTATCGACCGTATTGCTATTAGGTTGTCCACCATAGAAGTTTAAGATTGCAGCACTGACTGCAATACCGAAGCTTATCGATAGTTGCTGAGTCACCGCTAACATACTATTTCCCGCACTTGCATTATTGTCTGTTAAATCAGCCAAGCAAATAGTATTCATTGCGGTGAACTGCACTGACATTACCATTCCTAAAATGAATAAAGGTACGATTAACAGGTAAATCGACATACTTGGTGATTGTAAGGAAAACTGTGCGATCATTAATCCAATAATAATGGTGATAACAAATAATGTATTACGGTAGCCATACTTAGTTAGGACCCGAGTAACTCCCGATTTAGCAGTGATTGACCCTATTGCTAGTGGTGCCATCATCATTCCTGCCACAACGGCTTCGTAACCAAAACCCACCTGCAACATTAATGGCATTAAAAATGGAATACTGCCTGTTCCTAAGCGTGTCGCGATATTACCACTGATCCCAATAGAAAATGTACGCGTTTTAAATAAATTCAATGGGATTATTGCGTGCTTAGTGCGTCTTGCATGGAAAATATAAACAAATAAGAAGAGAAAGCCGACTAAGACAATAGTGACTGGAATCGATGTTGAAAGAGATTTATCACTGAATAAGTCTAAGCTGACAGATAGCATGACTAAGCCGGAACCAAACAATAAGAACCCTAAAGTATCAAATTTACGTTTTGGCATTTTAAAGTCAGGCATATGTTTTAAGGCATAAAAAATACCTAAAACACCAATAGGAATATTAATGATAAATATCCAATGCCAAGTTGCATAGGTTACTAAGATACCACCTAATAGAGGCCCCAATATTGGCCCAACTAAACCAGGGATGGTGACGAAATTTAAGATAGGTAATAACTCACTTCGAGGGTAAGCCCTTATTAAGGCTAAGCGGGCGACTGGCATCATCATTGCCCCACCAATTCCTTGAATAACCCTAGAGGTCACTAAGAAATTTAAGGAAGGCGAAAGGGCACAAAGTAATGAACCAAGAGAAAATAAAGAAACCGCTAAAATAAATATACGTCTTGTACCAAATCTATCTGCAAACCAGCCGCTAACAGGAATCAATAGAGCAACAGTAAGCGTATAACTGACTACGGCTGATTGCATCGCAAGCGGCGAGTGATCAAGGCTTCTTGCAATATCAGGTAAAGCCGTATTCAAAATTGTGGCATCAAGCGCTTGCATGAAAAAGGCCATTGCCGCAATCCATGGAAGGCCAGACATATTTTTCGCTGTTTTGAACATCAGTTACCTATACAAATAAATGAAAGCTTTAATGGAATATTGTTTTGTTAGTCTTGCTTTTGGGTAATCGTTAGTAAGTTATAGCAAAGGTCGAGTGCTACTGTACTTTTACCATGAATAATTGCATTGGCAAGTTGTTGATGAATTTCGACCTCTATAACCTCATTATTAGTAATGACATCAAAGTAACGCAGATAAATAGAACGGAATAAATTAGCAAAAGAAATTAAGAAAGGATTGGCACAAGCTTTGTAAATAGTTAAATGGAAATGATAATCAACTTTCACCCAATGCGCTCTGTCAAATTCTTTGGCTAGTAATTGCATTTCACTTGCTAACAGTTGTAATGATTGCTTTTGTTCTTTTGTTGCATGTATAGCTGCAAGATAACAAGCTTGAGGTTCTATCGCTAGTCTAACCATTTTAAAGTGTTCCATCACGACAGATTGCTCTTCGATATTGGACCACCATGTTAAGAGATCTTGGTCTAAAAAATTCCAATTTGAGGGAGGCATAACCCGGGTACCTATTTTGGGGCGAGCTAATACCATACCTTTTGCAGCTAATATTTTTATTGCTTCTCTTATTGCTGTTCGACTTGCTTGGAATTGTTCTGATAATTCTAATTCGCTGGGTAAAATGGAATCAGGTAAATAGGCGCTGGTTAAAATCAACTGGCCAAGATTTTCTGCAATAATATAAGAGCGATTTTTTTGTGAGGCTGTTTGTTGCTTACTTAATTCCATAATTCATCTCAAAGCATAATTCTTAGATGCATATATTACGTGAGTAGATGTGTGATTGCTGCTTAAATAGTCAACATATAGACCTAATTTAACTTATAAATATGTTTTTGGCTAAAAAAAACACGAACAAAATAAAAACGCAAAAAAACACTTGCGAGAATTTTTCGACTCCCTATAATGCGCATCCGTTGTCACGACAAACCGGTTAGAAGAAAGCTTCATAACCCAGTGATAACAGAGGTGAGAAAGAAAAAGTTGAAAATAAACGCTTGACTTTCTAAATGAAAAACGTATTATACGACACCTCGCGACAACGACCTGATTCACAAAATCCGGTTCAAAAATCGAAAGATTCAGTCGCAACGCTCTTTAACAATTTATCAGACAATCTGTGTGGGCACTCACAGGACACTATCAAAAAAATATTTGATTTTAAGTCTTGAAGAGTGACTAACACGTTAATTCATATATATGAAATAAGGTAGTAACGCTTATTTTGGAAGGATAACGCGAAGGCAAGCAGAGATAACCCGAGACAGTACTTAGGTACGGCGAGGGGAAGCGATGCGAAGCCGACAAAGTTAGCCGAACAAAAGAACGTTACGGTCAGTAAGACATTCTTTGAGCATCAAGCTTTTTAATTGAAGAGTTTGATCATGGCTCAGATTGAACGCTGGCGGCAGGCCTAACACATGCAAGTCGAGCGGTAACAGGGGAAGCTTGCTTCCCGCTGACGAGCGGCGGACGGGTGAGTAATGTATGGGGATCTGCCCGATAGAGGGGGATAACTACTGGAAACGGTAGCTAATACCGCATAATCTCTCAGGAGCAAAGCAGGGGAACTTCGGTCCTTGCGCTATCGGATGAACCCATATGGGATTAGCTAGTAGGTGAGGTAATGGCTCACCTAGGCGACGATCCCTAGCTGGTCTGAGAGGATGATCAGCCACACTGGGACTGAGACACGGCCCAGACTCCTACGGGAGGCAGCAGTGGGGAATATTGCACAATGGGCGCAAGCCTGATGCAGCCATGCCGCGTGTATGAAGAAGGCCCTAGGGTTGTAAAGTACTTTCAGTCGGGAGGAAGGCGCTGATGCTAATATCATCAGCGATTGACGTTACCGACAGAAGAAGCACCGGCTAACTCCGTGCCAGCAGCCGCGGTAATACGGAGGGTGCAAGCGTTAATCGGAATTACTGGGCGTAAAGCGCACGCAGGCGGTTGATTAAGTTAGATGTGAAATCCCCGGGCTTAACCTGGGAATGGCATCTAAGACTGGTCAGCTAGAGTCTTGTAGAGGGGGGTAGAATTCCATGTGTAGCGGTGAAATGCGTAGAGATGTGGAGGAATACCGGTGGCGAAGGCGGCCCCCTGGACAAAGACTGACGCTCAGGTGCGAAAGCGTGGGGAGCAAACAGGATTAGATACCCTGGTAGTCCACGCTGTAAACGATGTCGATTTGAAGGTTGTTCCCTAGAGGAGTGGCTTTCGGAGCTAACGCGTTAAATCGACCGCCTGGGGAGTACGGCCGCAAGGTTAAAACTCAAATGAATTGACGGGGGCCCGCACAAGCGGTGGAGCATGTGGTTTAATTCGATGCAACGCGAAGAACCTTACCTACTCTTGACATCCAGAGAATTTAGCAGAGATGCTTTAGTGCCTTCGGGAACTCTGAGACAGGTGCTGCATGGCTGTCGTCAGCTCGTGTTGTGAAATGTTGGGTTAAGTCCCGCAACGAGCGCAACCCTTATCCTTTGTTGCCAGCGATTCGGTCGGGAACTCAAAGGAGACTGCCGGTGATAAACCGGAGGAAGGTGGGGATGACGTCAAGTCATCATGGCCCTTACGAGTAGGGCTACACACGTGCTACAATGGCGTATACAAAGAGAAGCGACCTCGCGAGAGCAAGCGGAACTCATAAAGTACGTCGTAGTCCGGATTGGAGTCTGCAACTCGACTCCATGAAGTCGGAATCGCTAGTAATCGTAGATCAGAATGCTACGGTGAATACGTTCCCGGGCCTTGTACACACCGCCCGTCACACCATGGGAGTGGGTTGCAAAAGAAGTAGGTAGCTTAACCTTCGGGAGGGCGCTTACCACTTTGTGATTCATGACTGGGGTGAAGTCGTAACAAGGTAACCGTAGGGGAACCTGCGGTTGGATCACCTCCTTACCATTGAAGTGTTTTTGTGAAGTGCTCACACAGATTGTCTGATGAAATAGAGTAGCGGTATCGATAGGCTTGTAGCTCAGGTGGTTAGAGCGCACCCCTGATAAGGGTGAGGTCGGTGGTTCAAGTCCACTCAGGCCTACCAAAATCGAATTGATGCGTCGTTATAGATTAGCTCACTTACCTAAGTAAGCTTCGCCAATCTATGCCTTGCCTGAATTCGATTTGTCATTTAATGACTTATATTGATACCGAAAATACCTTTATGGGGCTATAGCTCAGCTGGGAGAGCGCCTGCCTTGCACGCAGGAGGTCAGCGGTTCGATCCCGCTTAGCTCCACCATAAATTTTTCTGATTATTCAGAATAGATTAGTAATAGTCTATTGCGAATAATTATGCTCTTTAACAATCTGGAACAAGCTGAAAATTGAAAACAACGCACATTGTTTATCGCTTAAACAATGTGAGAGTCTCTCAAAATTTCAGACCTGAAATTTTCGGTCACTTTAGCGAGTGGCATGAGCGAGCAGTCAGTCCTTCGCGGCGGCCAGCGCACAGCAAGCGCAGCATACATAAGTATGTGAGCATTGCGAGCACTGCCCAACAAAGAAGGAATGCACGCACAGCCATGACAGTAAGGTGAACGTTGAAACAATTTCGGGTTGTGAGGTTAAGCGACTAAGCGTACACGGTGGATGCCTAGGCAATCAGAGGCGATGAAGGACGTGCTAATCTGCGATAAGCGTCGGTAAGGTGATATGAACCGTTACAACCGACGATTTCCGAATGGGGAAACCCAGTGCAATTCGTTGCACTATCGTTTGATGAATACATAGTCAAACGAAGCGAACCGGGGGAACTGAAACATCTCAGTACCCCGAGGAAAAGAAATCAACCGAGATTCCCCTAGTAGCGGCGAGCGAACGGGGAGCAGCCCAGAGTCTTAATCAGCATTAGCATCAGGAGAACGGTCTGGAAAGTCCGGCAGTAAAGGGTGATAGCCCCGTATCCGAAGATGTTAGTGTTGTGAACTCGACGAGTAGGGCGGGACACGTGTTATCCTGTCTGAATATGGGGGGACCATCCTCCAAGGCTAAATACTCCTGATTGACCGATAGTGAACCAGTACCGTGAGGGAAAGGCGAAAAGAACCCCGGCGAGGGGAGTGAAATAGAACCTGAAACCGTGTACGTACAAGCAGTGGGAGCCTTGATTTATCAGGGTGACTGCGTACCTTTTGTATAATGGGTCAGCGACTTATATTCTGTAGCAAGGTTAACCGTATAGGGGAGCCGTAGGGAAACCGAGTCTTAACTGGGCGAATAAGTTGCAGGGTATAGACCCGAAACCCGGTGATCTAGCCATGGGCAGGTTGAAGGTTGGGTAACACTAACTGGAGGACCGAACCGACTAATGTTGAAAAATTAGCGGATGACTTGTGGCTGGGGGTGAAAGGCCAATCAAACCGGGAGATAGCTGGTTCTCCCCGAAAGCTATTTAGGTAGCGCCTCGTGAACTCATCTTCGGGGGTAGAGCACTGTTTCGACTAGGGGGTCATCCCGACTTACCAACTCGATGCAAACTACGAATACCGAAGAATGTTATCACGGGAGACACACGGCGGGTGCTAACGTTCGTCGTGAAGAGGGAAACAACCCAGACCGCCAGCTAAGGTCCCAAAGTCATAGTTAAGTGGGAAACGAAGTGGGAAGGCTCAGACAGCCAGGATGTTGGCTTAGAAGCAGCCATCATTTAAAGAAAGCGTAATAGCTCACTGGTCGAGTCGGCCTGCGCGGAAGATGTAACGGGGCTAAACTATGCACCGAAGCTGCGGCAGCGATATGTAAATATTGTTGGGTAGGGGAGCGTTCTGTAAGCCTGTGAAGGTGTGCTGTGAGGCATGCTGGAGGTATCAGAAGTGCGAATGCTGACATAAGTAACGATAATGCGGGTGAAAAACCCGCACGCCGGAAGACCAAGGGTTCCTGTCCAACGTTAATCGGGGCAGGGTGAGTCGACCCCTAAGGCGAGGCAGAAATGCGTAGTCGATGGGAAACGGGTTAATATTCCCGTACTGGTGATAATTGCGATGGGGGGACGGAGAAGGCTAGGCTATCCGGGCGACGGTTGTCCCGGTTTAAGAATGTAGGCAGGTGAATTAGGCAAATCCGGTTCACTACATGCTGAGGTTCGATGACGAGTCACTACGGTGATGAAGTAGCTCATGCCCCGCTTCCAGGAAAAGCCTCTAAGCTCTAGATTATCATTAATCGTACCCCAAACCGACACAGGTGGTCAGGTAGAGAATACTCAGGCGCTTGAGAGAACTCGGGTGAAGGAACTAGGCAAAATGGTGCCGTAACTTCGGGAGAAGGCACGCTGGCATTAGGTGAAGTGATTTACTCATGGAGCTGAAGCCAGTCGCAGATACCAGCTGGCTGCAACTGTTTATTAAAAACACAGCACTGTGCAAACACGAAAGTGGACGTATACGGTGTGACGCCTGCCCGGTGCTGGAAGGTTAATTGATGGGGTTATCCGTAAGGAGAAGCTCTTGATCGAAGCCCCAGTAAACGGCGGCCGTAACTATAACGGTCCTAAGGTAGCGAAATTCCTTGTCGGGTAAGTTCCGACCTGCACGAATGGCGTAATGATGGCCAGGCTGTCTCCACCCGAGACTCAGTGAAATTGAACTCGCTGTGAAGATGCAGTGTACCCGCGGCAAGACGGAAAGACCCCGTGAACCTTTACTATAGCTTGACACTGAACATTGAGCCTTGATGTGTAGGATAGGTGGGAGGCTTCGAAGCGTGGACGCCAGTCTGCGTGGAGCCAACCTTGAAATACCACCCTTTAATGTTTGATGTTCTAACGTTGCCCCATTATCTGGGGTGCGGACAGTGTCTGGTGGGTAGTTTGACTGGGGCGGTCTCCTCCCAAAGAGTAACGGAGGAGCACGAAGGTTGGCTAAGCATGGTCGGACATCATGCGGTTAGTGCAAAGGCATAAGCCAGCTTGACTGCGAGAGTGACGGCTCGAGCAGGTACGAAAGTAGGTCTTAGTGATCCGGTGGTTCTGAATGGAAGGGCCATCGCTCAACGGATAAAAGGTACTCCGGGGATAACAGGCTGATACCGCCCAAGAGTTCATATCGACGGCGGTGTTTGGCACCTCGATGTCGGCTCATCACATCCTGGGGCTGAAGTAGGTCCCAAGGGTACGGCTGTTCGCCGTTTAAAGTGGTACGCGAGCTGGGTTTAGAACGTCGTGAGACAGTTCGGTCCCTATCTGCCGTGGGCGTTGGAAGATTGAAAGGGGCTGCTCCTAGTACGAGAGGACCGGAGTGGACGCACCACTGGTGTTCGGGTTGTCATGCCAATGGCATTGCCCGGTAGCTAAGTGCGGAAGAGATAACCGCTGAAAGCATCTAAGCGGGAAACTTGCCTTGAGATGAGTCTTCCCTGACTCTTTAAGAGTCCTAAAGGAACGTTTAAGACTAAGACGTTGATAGGTTGGGTGTGTAAGCGTAGCGATACGTTGAGCTAACCAATACTAATGAACCGTGAGGCTTAACCTGACAACACCGAAGGTGTTTTAGAGAGATAGAGTTGTTTTCGAGAAGTGAGAAGCCGAAAGGTGAAGGACACGCAGCTTGTTTGAGATTGAGGTTCTGGTTTAAGGAAGGTGAAAACCAAATTAAACGGGAACAAAACAGAATTTGTCTGGCGGCAATAGCGCGGTGGTCCCACCTGACCCCATGCCGAACTCAGCAGTGAAACGCCGTAGCGCCGATGGTAGTGTGGGGTCTCCCCATGTGAGAGTAGGGAACTGCCAGACATTAAATTAGTGAGAAAGCCACCCATTGGGTGGCTTTTTTGCGTTTGGAGAAAAAAAGAAAAACAGTGGGTGTTGAGGTTAGGTGGTGGGGGGCCTAAGCTTTAGTTCCTCAGTTCCTTAATGCTTTACTCCCTAATTTTAATTCCCTTTTTATCGCTTACTTTCTCATTAGACGATGTATTACACATCTCTTCATCTTTTTTAGCTACTCTTGGGGCTCCCCTCTATCTATCACCATCATTAATGAGAGTGCGTGATGCAAAGTAGTGAGTAACAGCTCACAGGTTGTTTAGGGTAGTGAAATTTTAATAAAATCAAATAAATATTGTGGATTGGATGCTTGCCCATCACGGTGATGAATGACATCGCTTGAATCAAAGATATCAGTAACAACTCACCTCTTTTTTGACCGGGACGAGGTGGGTAGGAGGAAAAACTCAATTCCTTGTATTTAAATGATGGATGCGATTAATAAACATAAAGTAGTCAGTAACAACTCACTTGTTGAAGGAGACGGTGGCTGTTGGTGAAGGTGTGATAACAGGGGTAGGAGAAGTAATGGAGGGGGAGCGGTTGTATTGGTGCGCTGAATGGATATTGTGAATGCAAAGTAGTGAGTAACAGCTCACAGATTATTTAGGGTAGCGAAATTTTAATAAAATCAAATAAATATTGTGGGTTGGGTGTTTCCCCATCACGGTGATGAATGACATCGCTTGAGCCAAAGTAGTCAGTAACAACTCACTTGTTGAAGGAGACGGTGGCTGTTGGTGAAGGTGGGATAACAGGGGGTAGGAGAAGTAATGGAGGGGGAGCGGTTGTATTGGTGCGCTGAATGGATATTGTGGATGCAAAGTAGTGAGTAACAGCTCACAGGTTGTTTAGGGTAGCGGAATTTTAAGAATATCACGAGAGTACTGTGGATTGGATGTTTGTCCATCACGGTGATGAATGACACCGCTTGAGTCAAAGTAGTCAGTAACAACTCACTTGTTGAAGGAGACGGTGGCTGTTGGTGAAGGTGGGATAACAGGGGGTAGGAGAAGTAATGGAGGGGGAGCGGTTGTATTGGTGTAATGAATGGATATATTAAATGCAAAGTAGTAAGTAACAACTCACCTCTCTTTTTAGCCGTATAGAGAATGGGCGAGGAGGGTAGGAGGAAAACTCAATTCCCTGTATTTAAGTGATAAATGTGATTAAGAAACATAAAGTAGCAAGTAAAAGCTCATAAATTGTGATGACAAAGAATATATATTTAGTGATGACTATATTTCAGGTTTCGTAATTATTGTATTGGGAGATTGAGATGGTAAATGTAATTGAAGGGGGCAAAATAGTAAATAACAGCTTTACAGCAAAGGTAGTAGAGGTAGGTTAGATAAGTTTATATCTCTGAGTGCAATTGCTGTGTGATTTGACTCTCTGGTTGATAGATAATCTATGATCTATTAAAAATAGTAATGACTTAATAAAACTATCTGACAGGATTACTCTTAACTTATCCTATAATGTTTATAGTTTTAATGGTTTTTATGGTGTTAATTAAGTAACGCAAGTAAGTCATTATTTGAACAATAAATTCATTAATATCAATAGATAAAAATAAAATAACCAATTTTACTCATAAATAAATTAACTATTTTGTTTGCATATTTTTAATGAATAAGCGCACGATTGTTTATTTTTTTATATAAAAATTGTTAAATTGATGTTTCAATTTCTTACATTTATACTGTGTTAGGTAGTTAATGGTATATCTAGCTATCACGTTACCGATGAAGTTTGCTTATAAGTGAAATTTTCAAAGGAAAGAAACTTACATCCAGATATGAAAGATAGGCCAGCTAAGCAAGTTATACCTTTTAATGAATGGTATTTCGTGTAAACAATATTTGTATAGCAAAGGTGGGTCAGATGAATAAATCAAAAAGCGCTAATCATCGAATTTTCGACCAAATTATTTCTGTAAATAAACAGAAAGAAAATGAATTTAATAATGGGCAAGACGGTGCAACGATTCTTTCTTTATTAGTGATGTTTTTTGTTCCTTTTTTACTGTTAAATACAGTGAGAAATACCCTTGGCATTGACTATAGCTTTGTCACTGTCATTGGAATGCTCGCTATCAGTGGGTTGATTACAGTAGTGCTGTATAAAAAATTAAAACTAGGTTCCCAATTCGCAGATAAAAATATTGTATTAGGCCAGTTACTTTCTCGTTATACGCCGAAAAACAAGCAAGAATTTAAAAAATTACAAGAAGAAAGAAAAACAAGTTCAGCAGAGTTTTATTCATTAGTAGAAAATTGGGTTGATGTAGAAAGACAACACTATGCAAGATAGTATCGAATAACGAAAACAAAAATAAGTTCTTCAATATTATTAATATCCTTCTTTTCTCTACGTAGAAAGAAGGATTTTTTTTATATAAAACTTCTGATAATAAGAGTTAAATATACTATCAACTCCTTTATGTGATTTTATTTATCATATTGATTTATAAGATAATATAAAGAGAAATAATGATGAAACTAAAAGAGGTTTAAATAAACTATTAATAAAAAACGGCTCGATACACTGAGCCGTTTGGTGTGGCAATAAAGTTAGGTTTAGTGTGATTTACCCTGCTCAATACCGAGTCCAATTTGTGAACGAACAAATTGCTCTTTAAAGCGCTCTCTTTCCATTTTTCCTTGTTCTGAATTATCAGTTACAGAGAATAGCCATGAAGCAACAAATGCAACAATCATGGAGAAGAAGGCTGGGTACTCATATGGATAGATTGGTTTTTCATGGTGAAGAATACTGACCCAGATGGTTGGTCCTAAAATCATTAAAACAACAGCAGTAATTAGCCCTAACCAACCGCCAGCCAATGCACCGCGAGTTGTCAGCTTACGCCAGTACATCGACAGTAAAATGATTGGGAAGTTACAACTAGCCGCAATAGAGAATGCTAAGCCAACCATAAAGGCAATGTTTTGTTTTTCAAACAAAATACCGAGGCCAATTGCAACAAAACCTAAGATAACAACGGTAATTTTAGAGACACGTAATTCATCTTTTTCATCCGCTTTACCATTTTTCATTGCCATCGCATACAGGTCATGGGAAACCGCGGAGGCGCCTGCTAAGGTTAAACCAGCAACAACAGCAAGGATAGTGGCGAATGCAACTGCAGAAATAAAGCCTAAGAAGAAATTGCCACCGACGGCATCTGCAAGGTGAACAGCAGCCATGTTTGTTCCACCGATAAGTGCTCCAGTAGCATCTTTAAATGCAGGATTGGAACTGACTAGAACGATGGCACCAAAACCAATAATAAAGGTTAAGATGTAAAAGTAACCGATAAATCCAGTGGCATAGAACACACTTTTACGAGCTTCTTTAGCGTCACTAACGGTGAAGAATCGCATAATAATGTGAGGGAGGCCAGCGGTACCAAACATCAATGCAAGACCAAGGGATAAGGCGGATATTGGGTCGGAAACCAGTCCTCCTGGGCTCATAATGGCAATACCATTTTTATGAACTTCAACGGCTTCTTTAAATAAGGTATTAAAGTTAAAGCCAACATGCTTCATAACCATAACGGCCATGAATGTTGCACCCGCTAATAACAAGATGGCTTTAATAATTTGCACCCAAGTTGTGGCTAACATTCCACCAAATAGGACATATAGCACCATCAATATACCCACAATAACAACCGCGACGTGGTAATTGAGACCAAATAACAATTCAATTAATTTACCCGCACCAACCATTTGAGCAATAAGATACAGTGCAACAACAACCAGAGAGCCAACCGCAGATAGAATACGAATTGGTCTTTGTTTTAATCGATAAGAAGCAACATCAGCGAAGGTATAGCGACCTAAATTACGTAAGCGCTCGGCAATTAAGAATAGAATGATCGGCCAGCCAATTAAGAAGCCAATCGAGTAGATTAAGCCATCATAGCCAGAGGTATAAACCAGAGCAGAGATCCCTAAGAAGGAGGCAGCAGACATAAAGTCACCCGCGATAGCCATCCCGTTTTGGAAACCGGTAATTTTCCCGCCCGCAGTGTAGTAATCAGAGCGAGAACGCGTTCTTTTTGACGCCCAGTAGGTAATATATAAAGTGAAGCCGACAAACAGTAAGAACATCACAATCGCCTGAATATTTACAGGCTGGCGTTCAACATCCCCTGTCAATGCATCAGAAAACGCCATTGATGAGGTAAAAAAGATAATGAGTGAGAGCAATATTTTCATTTTTCTACCTCTTTTAAAATTTCTGCCGTTAAGCGGTCATATTCACCGTTGGCTCGGATGACGTAAAGCCCAGTGAGTACAAACGAAATGACGATTAGCCCTACACCAACAGGGATCCCTCTTGTTATGTATGAACCTTCGGATATTGGTGTTCCAAGCCAGCTTGGGTCAAAAGCGATAAGAAAAATAAAACCCACATACAGCACGAGCGTTATTGCAGATAACAACCATGAAAAGCGACTACGTTTCCTAACCAGTTCTTGAAAGCGAGGGTTATCCTCTACCTTTTCGTAAGCAGTAGCATTCATCAGAGTTCTCCTCTGTTATACTCGTCATACTTCAAGTTGCAGCTTTGTTGACTGCACTCACTCACACGAGTCACATACTTATGTATGCTCCTCGTGTTTCGTTCGCTTGTCGCCTAGCTGCACCTCGAATTATTTAGAGTAAACCATCTTGTTGGGATGTATGTAAGGCCGCCTCTATGAGTTGGCCTTTTGGCGTTATGACATACTCATAGACTGTTTTTCTTCGAGTAGTTTTTCGACAACACCTGGATCAGCCAGAGTGGAGGTATCTCCGAAATTACTGGTGTCTCCTGATGCAATTTTTCGTAGGATGCGACGCATGATTTTACCGGAACGGGTTTTGGGTAGTGAATCCGTCCAGTGAAGTACATCCGGGGTGGCAATAGGGCCGATTTCCTTACGAACCCAGTTGCGAACTTCGGTGTATAGCTCTGGTGATGGCTCAACCCCAGATATTAATGTGACATAAGCATAGATTGCTTGGCCTTTAATATTATGAGGAATACCGACCACGGCAGCTTCAGCCACTTTCGGATGTGCAACGAGCGCTGATTCTATTTCTGCGGTACCTAAACGGTGGCCCGAAATATTCAGTACATCGTCAACACGGCCAGTGATCCAGTAATAACCATCTTCATCACGACGAGCACCATCACCACTAAAGTACATGCCTTTAAAGGTTGAGAAATAGGTTTGCTCGAAGCGTTCGTGATCGCCGAATAAGGTTCGGGCTTGGCCCGGCCATGAATCAACAATCACTAAGTTACCTTCTGTGGCGCCTTCGATAGGTTCACCAAGGTTATCGACTAATGCAGGGCGAACACCAAAGAATGGCAATGTTGCAGACCCTGGCTTTAACATGGTTGCCCCTGGAAGTGGTGTGATCATGAAACCACCTGTTTCGGTTTGCCACCATGTATCGACAACAGGGCAGCGGCTGTTACCAATTTTTTTATAGAACCATTCCCAAGCTTCAGGGTTAATGGGTTCCCCCACGGAGCCGAGAATTCGTAATGAGCTGCGATCTGTACCTTCAATGGCTTTATCGCCTTCGGCCATTAATGCGCGGATAGCCGTTGGGGCAGTATAAAGGATATTGACTTGGTGTTTATCAACCACTTGGCTCATTCGGTTAACTGCTGGGTAATTAGGTACCCCTTCGAACATTAATGTTTTAGCGCCATTGGATAATGGCCCATATAACAAATAGCTATGGCCTGTTACCCAGCCTACATCTGCAGTACACCAATAGACTTCACCTGGATGGTAGTCGAAGGTGTATTTAAATGTCAGTGTGGCATAGACTAAATAACCGCCAGTGGTATGCAGAACGCCTTTCGGTTTACCTGTAGAGCCAGAGGTATATAGGATGAACAGTGGGTCTTCTGCGTTGATTTCTTCTGGAGGGCAATCTGCACTGACGCCTTTGATGACGTCGTGCCACCAGAGATCACGGCCTTCGACCCAGCTCGGTGCATTGCCTGTACGTTGGTAAACAATCACATTAGAAACCGTAGTGACTTGCGGGTTAGCGAGTGCGTCATCCACATTTTTCTTTAATGGAATTGCACGGCCAGCACGTAAGCCTTCATCTGCAGTGATGATTAGCGTTGCTTTACAGTCAATAACGCGACCAGAGACCGCCTCAGGGGAGAAACCAGCAAAAATGACCGTATGTATAGCACCAATACGAGCACAAGCTAGCATCGCGACAGCGGCTTCGACAACCATCGGCATGTAAATGGCGACAACATCGCCTTTACGGATCCCTTGTTGTTTTAGGACATTCGCAAACTGACAAACATCATGGTGCAGTTCGCGGTAAGTGACATTTTTTGACGATGAAGGGTCATCGCCTTCCCAAATAATCGCAGTTTGGTCGCCTTTTTCAGCCAGATGGCGATCCAAACAGTTAGCACTTAAATTTAATGTACCATCTTCAAACCAGCGGATGTCGATGTGCCCGGGGTCAAAAGAGGTGTTTTTAACTCGAGTGTACGGTTTAATCCAATCAACGATTTTTCCTTTTTCGCCCCAAAATCCTTCAGGGTCTTGAATCGAGCGTTGGTACTCATCGTTATACTGTTGTTCGTTTATCAGGGCATTTTTTGCAATTTCAGCAGGAACGGGATGTTTAGTTATTTGAGTCATATTATTATCTCCTTGCAGATGTTAATACTATGTCAAAAAATGGTTAACTAAAGCACGATTTTTAAATTTGTTTTTCTTTTGCGCGGAAGATCACGTATTAATTGTAATGAGATTTGCAGGATTATCATTTGATGCTAAATGTCAAATTGATATATAAATCTAAAAATATAATAAAAGGTAGATTTAAAGAAAAATAAATGGCGGGGTTGTTGGTATTAGTTACTGAATAAACAAGTTCTCATAGCGAATATAAATATCCATACATTTCTCATGGGTTTGATAATGATTTTCATTAACAGTAAAATAACTATAATAGATAGTTATTCACAAGGTGCGAAGTTACGCAAGTGTTTACCCTATGAGCCTTGTGGTAAAAATGAGAAACATAGCGGTATTTACGTCACTGGAGACAATAATATGAGTTATACATTACCTGCTTTACCTTATGCTTATGATGCGTTGGAACCACATTTTGACAAGCAAACCATGGAAATCCACCATACTAAGCACCATCAAACCTATGTGACTAACACCAATACAGCGTTAGAAAAACTACCTGAATTAGCAGGTTTAGATATCGATGTTCTGATTCAAAAATTAGACCAAATTCCTGCTGATCAACGTACGTTTGTTCGTAACAACGCAGGTGGCCACTCAAACCATAGTCTGTTCTGGAAAGGTTTGAAATTAGGTACTGAATTAAAAGGCGAATTAAAAGCTGCGATTGAGCGTGATTTCGGTAGCGTTGATGCATTCAAAGAACTGTTTGAAAAAGCAGCTGCAACCCGTTTCGGTTCTGGTTGGGCGTGGCTGGTTCTGAAAGATGACGGTAAATTAGCTGTAGTTTCAACAGCAAACCAAGACAGCCCATTAATGGGTGAGGCTATTTCAGGCGTATCTGGTTACCCAATCATCGGTTTAGACGTATGGGAACACGCTTATTATCTGAAATTCCAAAACCGCCGTCCTGATTATATTAAAGCATTCTGGTCAGTTGTGAACTGGGATGAAGCAGCAGCACGTTTTGCAGCGAAAGCTAAATAATCTTATAAGATAACGTAATTTGCTATAAGCGCAGCGTTAATGCTGCGCTTTTTTTATGCCTACAATTTGATATCGATTCCAAAACTTTACTTTTTATTATTAAATAAAACTCATTATCATTTAAAATATTGGTTATTAATTTATTTCAATAATGATATGGATTTAATTTTTTGATAAATAAGGAATAAATCAAAATGGATTGTTTGGCAACACACTTAGTCATGGGGATTGACCTTGGGACAAGTAACAGTGCGGTAAGTTTGTGGTTAGATGGCAAATCAGTCCTAATTCCTAATCTACAAGGAAACGTTCTAACGCCTTCTGTGGTTGGTTTAGATGATGAAGGCCAGATTATCGTAGGACAAGCTGCTCATGAACGTTTACAAAGTCATCCTAATATAACTAAAGCGAGTTTCAAACGTTATATGGGAACCGATGCCACTATAACACTAGGTAAGCTTGTATTTCGTGCTGAAGAAGTCTCCGCTTTGTTGCTACGTCAACTTAAAGATGATGTTGAAGCATGGTTAGGTTATGCCGTCAAAGACGCCATAATTACAGTTCCTGCTTATTTTAATGACGTCCAGCGCCGCGCAGTTAAAACAGCGGGGCAGCTTGCTGGGTTGAATGTTGTAAGGTTATTAAATGAGCCAACAGCCGCTTCACTTGCTTTTGGGTTACTCGAAAATAAAGAACATAAATACCTCACATTTGACCTAGGAGGGGGCACGTTTGACGTATCGATCATCGATATGTTTGAAGGCGTTATCGAAGTTTGTGCTAGTAGTGGTGATGTACGCTTAGGCGGTGATGATTTTCGTGAAGTGATTTATCAGTGGATGTTGAAAAAGTACCCCGAATTACACAAAGATCAGTTTCTGATACGGCCTGAATTATTGAAATTGGCGGAACATCTCAAGTTAGCCTTGAGCCAAGCACCAGAATGCTATGTTTCTATGCATTGGAATGAGTCAGATTTTGAATGGAAAATGACAGAACAAGAGCTAGCTACTTGTTGTCAGCCTTTATTAGCTCGCCTTCAACAACCTATTTTACAGGCATTGCATGACTCCCGTTTTTCGCTTAATGATCTTGACGATATATTGCTAGTGGGAGGGGCGACACGTATGCCTCTCGTTAGACAAACCGTAGCTCGTCTTTTCGGGCGATTTCCACGGCATGATTTAAATCCTGATGAGGCAGTTGCTTTAGGGGCTGGTGTCCAAGCAGGTATGGTAATGGCAGATTGCGCTTTGGATGATATCGTTTTAACCGATGTCATGCCATTTTCATTGGGGGTTGATACCACGAAACAGCATGGTGAGCGTTTTGAATTTGGTTACTATCTTCCTATTATCGAACGCAATAATTTCTTGCCTATCAGTAAAATGCAGGAGCTAAGTACAATTGTAGATAACCAAGAGCATATTTTACTCAAGGTATATCAAGGTGAAGCTCGCCTAGTCAAAGATAATGTTTTCCTTGGGGAATTAAAGATAGATATTCCTCCACGACCAGCCGGGGAAGTGACGATTGAAGTTAGGTTTACTTACACGGTTGATGGTTTACTTGAAGTTGAGTGTCATTATCAAGGTAGCCCTAAGGTTTATCGGTTATTGATTGAAAAGGTACCTGGCCAAATGAGTGAGACACAAATTTCAGCCAGCTTGGCAAAAATTGCAGGGTTAAAGCAGCATCCAAGGGATATGCCTGAAAATAGAGAATTGTTAGCCCGTTGTTCTCAATTATATGAATTCTTGCTCGGTGATGACAGACTTTGGGTCGATAAGATAACAACTGAGTTTGAGATAGCGTTAAATAGCCAAGATTTACGCTTGATCGCAACATTTCGCCAGCAAGTTGTTCAATTTTTGAAACGATATGAAAGGGATTTGCATTAATGGATATGTGGCAAATATTGGGAATTCCGTTCACTCATGATGAAAAAGAAATCCGTAGGGCTTATGCAAAGCAACTCAAAAAATATCGACCCGATACTCATCCAAAAGAGTATCAGCAGCTAAGAGAAGCATTTGAAAATGCAAAAAACGTATCCTCTTATCAAGTGAGTTCTCAGCCTGAAGTTGCTTCTGAAGACGAAAGTTATGGTGAAGCCGTATTATTAAATGACCACACCGGGTATCAAGATATTTATTTTTCTGATTGGTTATCAAATACATTTGTAGCAGATGAGCCTTTACCTGCTATAGCAGTGGCTGAAACTGTTTATACTCAAGATGAAATTGATACTGTCGCGAGCCTGATTGTGGAAAATGAAAGCAAAGGGAAGGCCGCGCTATCTTTTCTTTGGGCTCATGTGATGGAAAAAGGCAATTTACACATTTTTGCTCAGTTTCATAAGGATTTTGCCAAAGCATTATCACAACAGCAGGGCTTAATGGAATCGACCGTAGATTGTGCTTCTGAATTATTGAATTGGCAGTTAAATGATTATAATTCAGACAGTGTGGTTCCAATGTTTATTCAAGAAGGTATTCAAAATCAATTACGTAAAACTGCTGTTGAACGTGCATGGCAAGATTGCGAAATTGAAGCATCACATAAGTACTCGATCTCAGCATTTACAATGCAATTTTTAATTGGAAAGCAGGCAGAAGTGACTGGGTGGATGCGGTTAGTACCTGGGGTGCTGGATTTGTTGATGAAGCAATATCAGCAGTTGATACAAAATTACCCAGAGCTTGCAGATCGAGTTAATCCAGCAGTGGCCGCTTTTTTCAGTCAACCTAGAGTATGTTTTTCTCTTTCTCATTTATTTCTTCTTATGTTTTGGGGAAGTATATTTTGTATTGCGGCACCGTCTCCGGATATCGATAATCGGGTTATTATCGCAGTTGCGATGATTTTTATTTTCTATTTATATCTTAGTGATGCGTTATTATTTTTCTTTTTAAATAAAAATAAAGACACTTCTGGTGCTATATTTTTATTATTGGATTTCCTATTTTCGATAATGGTGCTGACAGGGATATATGTATTCATTATGTCTGTCATTGCTGACGTAGTGAATATTACAATTAAAGGTGGTGATAATCAGGTGGGAACTATCATGTTTAGCGGTATGTTCTTGTTAATGATCATCTGGCAAATAGTACCAAAGACAAAAGGGATACCAAAATTGAGGTTACCAGGGATAACCGTATCGCGTATTCTTGGGTTTCCATGGATATTTTTAAAGTGGTTTAATTCTTGGTGGATTACGCTCACTTGGGGGCTATTGATATATATTATTTTAGAGCTGACATTGATAGGAGCCCTGCTAAAAATTAGTGAGGTTATTAACCATGGGTTATGGTAACTTGAACACAGTAACAGTTATTTCATCCTATGTGAGTATTAAGGTGTGATCTTACATGAAAGTATCTCCCCAAGTTTTTATCGGTAAAGTCCAAGCAACCCAGTTTTGTGGGCACAGCGCTATTCATAAGCAAGCTGCCGATGGGTTATTGATGTTAGGGCAATTGGGACTTGATGGCGATGAACAAGCTGAAAAACGCTTCCATGGCGGGCCTGATAGAGCACTTTGCCATTATCCTCGTGAACATTATGATTTCTGGGTAAATGCCTATCCTGATTTAGCCGATTTATTTGTTGCCTCTGCATTTGGGGAAAATATATCAACATTGGGTATGAGTGAAGAAAACGTATTTATTGGGGATATTTTTGCATGGGGTGATGCGCGTATTCAGGTCACTCAGCCTCGGTCCCCTTGTTATAAGCTCAATGGGTTAACGGGAATTGAAAATTTTGCACAAATGATGCAAGACAATGGGCGCTGTGGTTGGCTGTACCGTGTCATTAAAACAGGCAATGTTAGTGAAAATACGCCATTAACATTATTGAGCCGTAATAGTGATATTTCAGTACAAGAAGCGATTATGATTGCATTTCACGCCCCTTATGATGAAGAGCTGTATCAGCGGCTTTTAAGTGCTGCAGGGCTATCCGCAAGTTGGAGCTTAACCATGCAGAACCGTTTAGATAACCACCGAATTGAAGAGTTTAAGCACCGGTTGTTTGGTAAGCGTTAATATAAAGCAATGTGCTTATGGTAAAGAGAGTATTTGGCCATAAGCACTTGCTAGCAATATAACGCCTAAGTCTTAGGCATTTGTTGTATAAACTGTTGGTACCACGGGATATTCGCCATTAATTCGAGATGTGTTCCCTGAGCAATAATTTTTCCTTTCTCCATATACACAACATGGTCTTGTTTTGTTTGCAGGCCTTAAGTGGCAGTATTCATTTTTAAAGCGCTTTTTTAGGGTTTTTAGTAAGACGGTGATATTGCGATTGGGAATGTTGGGAGGATGAGATGCAATATGATTTAAATGATCTCTACTATTTTGTGAAAGTTGTCGAATATGGTGGGTTTTCACAAGCGGGTTTGGCTCTAGGGATCCCTAAATCTAAATTAAGTCGTCGCATTGCAGATTTAGAAAAAAAACTTAATGTTTCATTGATTTACCGTTCTACCCGCCAGTTTCATGTCACGGAAGTGGGACAAGTTTTTTATCAGCAGTGTAAAAATGTAGTTGATGAAGCTGAAGTTGCTCACGAATTGATTTGTTCCGTTCAGTCACACCCGAAAGGAACGATCAAACTATCGTGTCCAGTTGCACTATTACAAGTATATCTCAATGAATTACTTGTAGATTTTATGATGAAATATCCTGATATCGATATCCAAATCTTAGCGGTTAACCGCCCTGTTGATGTCATTAGTGAAGGGTTAGATTTAGCTATTCGTGTACGTTCATTGCCCTTAGATGATTCAGGCTTAATGATGAAAGTGCTAGGGTATTCACGGCGTATATTAGTGGCTAGCCCACAATTATTCGCAGAGCAGGATGAACTTATAGAACCAGAAAAGCTGGTGGATTACCCGATGTTAGCGAATACAGAGCATTCACAAAATTACACATTAACCCTCAAAAACAGTGACGACCTTAGCTTTACGCAGCATTTTACCCCTAAGTTAGCGACAACAGATATCTTAACGTTATACCGCGCGGCACTAAAAGGTGTCGGGATCGCAAGGCTACCTTATGGTGTGGTAGAAAAAGACATTGAATCAGGGAATTTGATAGAGGTATTACCGCAATGGCAGTTTCCTGAAGATATCATTCATGCAGTATATCCATCACGTAAAGGGTTGTTGCCGTCAATCCAATTACTGTTAAATTATTTAGCAGATAATATTTCGCCGTCAGTGAAATAAATTTCCCCGATAGCGCATTAGGCTATCAGGGAAATATTCGTCATTTATTGTGTTTCAGGAATGCGGCCAAATTTCCCACTGTTGAAATCATTTATGGCTTCATTGATTTCTTGAACAGTATTCATCACAAAGGGGCCGTAGCCAACAACTGGCTCATTAATGGGATCACCACTGAGTAACAGCACTAAGGCATCTTCTGTGGCTTCTAACAGAATATTGCTGTCTGTATCGTCGAGGATCATCAGTTCCCCTTCGTTTAAAGCAGAACGGCCATCAACAAATATTGAACCACGTAGCATGACTAAACCGACATGGCGTCCCGCTTTAGTTGGGATACCCACAGTTTTACCTTTGTTAAGCTGCAAATCCCATACATCCAATGGACTAAAGGTTTGTGCTGCACCCTTATTGCCCAAATAGTCACCGGCAATCACTCGCAATGTACCTGCATCATTGGGTAATGCGACTTTTGGCATGCTTTGGCTTTCTAACAGCTGGTAGCCGGGGGCCGCTGATTTGTCTTTTGCTGGCAAATTGACCCACAGTTGCACCATATCAAGTGTGCCACCTTTTTTCATAAAGGCATCAGACTGATACTCTTGATGCAAAATACCCGATGCTGCAGTCATCCACTGAACATCACCTGGGCCTATCACACCACCTTCACCCGTAGAGTCATGGTGGGCGACTTCGCCATCATACACAATCGTGACTGTTTCAAACCCACGGTGTGGGTGCTCTCCAACGCCTCTGTTTGCTGAATTTGAGCTTGGGAAATCAAAAGGCCCCGCTCTGTCGAGCAAAAGGAATGGGTTGAGGTATTTCCCATGATCGTTATAGCTAAACATTGAACGGACAGGGAAGCCGTCTCCTACCCAATGGCTACGAGGAGATTGATAGATACCAATAATTTTTTTCATGGTTTTGCTCCTAAAATTGTTTTGATGACTGAATAATAAAGGAGCAAATCATTTGGCAGTAGTGGCAAAAATAGGTTTCATTGTTGCAGTGATAGAACAATAAAATAAAGTCTAATTATTCTATTTATAGAACAGTGTTTATCAAAAACTGGACTACTCAGCTTTAAATCGATGAATTAATCTAAATAACACGAAAACGGAGCGGATATCGTTCTATTTTTAAATCAAAAATAGGTTTCATATTTTATCGATTGAGAGGTTTCATCATGAGTAGCCCTGCTAATTTTAATGGTCAACGTCCTGCTATCAACCCAGAAGATGCGGTGATGTTATTAATCGATCACCAGAGTGGTTTATTTCAAACTGTAGGTGATATGCCAATGACGGAATTACGTGCTCGCGCCGCTGTTCTGGCTAAAATGGCTTCCCTAGCTAAAATTCCAGTAATAACAACTGCTTCTGTACCTCAAGGCCCAAATGGCCCGTTGATACCAGAAATTCATCAAAATGCACCACATGCACAATATATTGCACGCCGTGGCGAAATTAATGCATGGGATAACCCAGAGTTTGTGGCGGCCGTGAAAGCAACAGGTAAAAAGCAACTGATTATTGCCGGAACTATTACCAGTGTTTGTATGGCGTTCCCTGCGATTAGTGCGGTGATGGATGGTTATCAAGTATTTGTGGTCATTGATGCATCAGGCACCTACAGCAAAATGGCGCAAGAAATTACCTTAGCGCGAGTGGTGCAAGCGGGTGTCGTTCCAATGGATACTGCGGCTGTTGCTTCAGAATTACAAGGGACTTGGAACCGTGAAGATGCGGCGGAGTGGGCAATGGCTTACACGCAAATTTTCCCTGCCTATCAATTATTAATTGAAAGCTACAGCAAGGCGCAAGATGTTCTGAAAAATAATGAACAATTAGATTCAGAGCGTTAAGGTGAAATAAACAGCATCAATGAATTAATTGGTGAAAATTGATTAGAGTAAAAATGGGGAAGAACCCCATTTTTACTGAGTTAATACAATGATTGTTACTGAGGGCGTTTAACAAAACCAATAGCTTCGTAAACTTTATCTAACGTTTCTTGTGCGCGAGCAGCGGCTTTGGTTGCGCCTTCATCCATAATTTGGTTTAGCAGCGCTTCATCATTACGGAATTCATGATAACGAGTTTGAAGTGTGGTTAACATACCGGAAACGGCTTCTGCCACGGCCCCTTTAAGATGACCGTACATTTGCCCTTCAAATTCGGCTTCAAGTTCAGCAATTTTCTTACCTGTCACACCCGACATGATATCTAATAAGTTAGAAACCCCTGGTTTGTTTTCTAAATCATAACGAATACGAGGTGGCTCTTCGGAGTCAGTCATTGCGCGTTTGATTTTTTTCACGACAGATTTCGGGTCTTCTAATAAGGCGATAACGTTGTTACGGTTATCATCGGACTTAGACATTTTCTTGGTTGGATCTTGCAGAGCCATAACACGGGCACCACCACCAGTCGGAATGAATGGATCGGGTACAGTGAAAATATCACCATAAATGGCATTGAAGCGTTGAGCAATATCACGGCTCAATTCAAGGTGTTGTTTCTGGTCAATACCAACAGGTACTTGATTCGTTTGATAAATCAAAATATCTGCTGCCATTAGTACTGGGTAATCAAAGAGTCCCGCATTGATATTTTCTGCGTGACGGGCAGATTTATCTTTAAACTGAGTCATACGGCTCAACTCACCGAAATAGGTGTAGCAGTTAAGCGCCCAGCTCAGTTGAGCGTGTTGTGGTACGTGTGACTGCACAAAAATGGTGCTTTTTTTCGGGTCAATACCACATGCTAAATAGAGCGCAAGTGTATCGAGGGTTCTTTTACGCAGTTCAACAGGGTCTTGGCGAACGGTGATGGCGTGCTGGTCAACGATACAGTAAATGCAGTCGTAGTCATCTTGCATTTGTACCCACTGACGTAATGCACCCATGTAGTTACCGATGGTTAATTCACCGGAAGGCTGTGCGCCGCTGAATACGATTGGTTTTTGGGGTTGCTTTAAATTTTCAGTGGGAGTGCTCATTTAGTTATGTCCTTGCTTATTTTATTTCAGATAACCCGATTGCAGGTAATAAATCAGAAAAATGTGTTAATACACAGTTCGGTTCACTCAGTGCAATAGATTCACCATAGTTATAACCGTAGGTCAGACCGACACACGGGCATTCAGCGCTTTTCGCTGCAATAATATCATTACGAGAATCGCCGACAAAAAGCAATTCTTCTTTACGTAAACCGAATGTTCCCATCGTTAGGTAGAGGGGAGCAGGATGCGGTTTTAAAGCTTTGACGTCATCGCTACCCAAGACTAGAGAAAAGTAGTGTTCAATACCTAATTTCTTTAATAATGGCGCAATAAATGGAGTCGCTTTATTAGTAACAATCCCCATAGGTAAGCCATGTTTTGCTAATTGCTCTAAAGTGTCTTTTACTTCAGGAAACAGTTGGCTGCCTGTTGTGACGGACGTTGCATAGAATTTATCAAAACTGGCTCGAGCTTTTTTTTGTCGCTCAGGTGTGATTTCGGCACCCGCCCATGAAAGTGCGCGTTCAACTAACACATCAACACCATTACCTACCCAAATAGAAACGCGTTCTTTACCTGCAGGGGCAAAATTAAATTCTTTGAGCATGTTGTCGATGGCTTCAGCTAAGCCAGCTGCACTATCTACGAGTGTGCCGTCTAAATCGAAAGCGATCGCTTTGATATTCTCTAATACTACTTCAGTCATTGAGATACCTTTTGTAATTCGTTACGCATCGCGTCGATGACGGTTTTATAGTCCGGTTGGTCGAAAATAGCAGAACCCGCAACGAAGGTATCGGCACCTGCCGCTGCAATCTCTGCGATATTATTCACTTTGACACCGCCGTCGACTTCCAAACGAATATCATAGCCACTTTCATCAATTAATTTACGGACTTGGCGCAATTTATTGAGTGTTTGTGGGATAAAGGACTGGCCTCCAAAACCTGGGTTCACAGACATGAGTAGGATCATATCAACTTTATCCATGACGTAATCAAGGTAGCTAAGTGGTGTTGCTGGGTTAAATACTAACCCCGCGGTACAGCCATGTTCGCGAATTAACTGTAGTGAGCGGTCAACATGTTCGCTGGCTTCAGGATGGAAACTAATATGAGTTGCACCGGCCTTAGCAAAATCTGGGATAATACGGTCAACTGGCTTCACCATTAAATGAACATCGATAGGTGCAGTAATTCCGTAGTCTCGCAGTGCTTTACATATAGGTGCGCCAAACGTTAAGTTGGGTACGTAGTGGTTGTCCATAACGTCAAAATGCACAATATCGGCACCAGCTGCAAGAACATTGGCGGTATCTTCGCCTAAACGTGCAAAGTCAGCAGATAAAATAGATGGGGCAATGAGAAAGTTTTTCATTATTGTCTCCGATTATTAATCGTTATCTGAGAGCCATTCATCGCTAGGTACAAGGCGCTGCGTTTTTTTCTTATCCGTTTTTCTAGGAGAAAGGCTATTAGGTATACCCGGATATAATGCCAGTAACTCATTGACTTTTGTCCGGTTTAATATATTTCTACTAATGGTGCGACGTACTTTTACAATATGCAATTGAGCTTGATAATACCACTCTCTCGTCATCGGGGTATCATGATTTGAGATCAAGACAGGAATTTTACTTTCTGTTGATAACTTTTGAGCCAAAATAGCTAAGTTTTGTTGTTCGAGCGAATTAAATGCATTCGTGTGATACGCCGTGAAGTTAGCTGTATCTGATAAAGGTGCATATGGTGGGTCACAGTAGACAACAGATCCCTCTTTTGCGTTGAGCAAAGTTTCACCATAATGCTGAGTCATAAACGTGGCATTTTGTGATTTTTCAGCAAACCACAGTAATTCTTCTTTAGGAAAATAGGGTTTTTTATAGCGGCCAAAAGGAACGTTAAATTCACCTCGAGAATTATAGCGGCATAACCCATTATAGCAGTGGCGGTTTAAGTATAAAAAAAGGACACTGCGTTTCTCAGTATCGGTCGATTGGTTAAAGGCTTCACGCATTAAATAATATTGTTCGGAAGTATTATATTCAGGTGTGAAGATTTGCTGGGCTTCTTCAATAAAAGCATCAGCGCGGTCTTTAACCGTATTGTAGAGGTTGATGAGGTCACTGTTGATATCTGCCAGTATGTATGAATCATAACTGGTGTTTAAAAACACTGACCCAGCACCAACAAAAGGCTCAATTAAGCAATCACCTTGTGGAAGGTGTTTTTTGATTTCTTCCACAAGGGGGTATTTACCCCCAGCCCATTTTAAAAAAGCGCGTTTTTTTTTCATGCCGTCTTATTATTACAATCGTTTAGAGTAACTGCATTTATACTCTGTCAGGACAACATAATGCGCCCGGGGAAAAACGTTGTTATTTTTGATCCTGTTTGACTTGTTTCATATTTCTAACCCACGGTTTTTTCGCTTGTACTGCAGCAGGTAAGGTCCCTATTGCATTTTTTGCGTCGGTCACTGAACTATAATTTCCGTGAATAAGAACATACCAAGTTTGCCCATTACGTATGGTTTTATAAACTTTGTAATTGGCCAATTTGTTTTCTTTTGCGAAAGCTTCCAGTGTATCAGAGCGGCTTGCACTGCTGAGTTGCAATGTGTAGCTACCTGCTGGTGCAGACATGATATTGCTACCTTGGCTGCTTGCCGTTGATTTTGCTGGCTGTTTAGTTTGCACAGGGTGTTTTGGCTCAACGGGTTTTACAGGTGTTTTTTCTGGCGTTACTGGTTTGACTACGGGTTGTTGTTCCACAGGTTTAACGGTTGGTGGCGTTAACGGTGTCGTATTTTGTGGCTGGCTAGTGCCTGGCACAGAAACTTGGCCTTGGTTTAAGGCATCAACTACATCGCCAGGTATTTCGATTCGCTCACCCAGACCATTTGGTTGAGTTTGAGGTTCGCCTTGGGTTGGCGTTGGCGTAATTTGTGAACCAGTGATTTCTTGCGGTTGCCCTGATAGCGTTTGACCTTGTGAATTTGTCAACGATGAGGAACCCGATAAATCGATATTCTGTGAATTATTGGCACCCGTTGTTTGTTGCTTTTCATGCTCTGTAGGGGCTTTCAGCGCTGAGCTGATAGCAATAATGAGCAGCAATAAGACCAGTACACCCACACCAATCATAATATGTTGACGTGAAAGTGCAATTTTAGGTTTTGCAGCAGATGATGATTGGCGTGAGCGCCCTGTCGGTCTATCTGATGTATCAGGCCTAAGATCATTTTGACCTTGAGACTGGTTATCTGGTTTAAATTCGTCCATTTTCCTCTCCCGAATAAAATTTGCCTATAGTAGAGATAAAATGTCTCTTATCAGTACAACCTCTAACGACCAAGCAGGACATCGCTGCTTATTTAAAGCATATATCCTTTCGTAATACCACGCTAGCCAAAGTGGTATTGATAATACGCTTTTTCAGAGTTTCGTATATAGGCGTAGGCACACCGTATAATTTAACGACTTTAGTGAACATCTACCAGTAACATTTTAAAACGCCAGTAAAAATTCAGCTTTTTCTTCGTTTTATGACATACAGGATGATATTGCCGCAATGACAGTCTGCGTATCAACATCTGAACGCATTTCCGAATGGCCGATAGTGGTAGGCAAAATTAAATGCAGTTTTCCACCCATCACTTTTTTATCTCGCATCATATGTGGGAGATAATCATCGGGCTTCATTTGTGAAGGGCCTTTGACGGGAAGTGATGCACGCTCTAAAAGTGTGACCACCCGCTGAGTTTGTTCAGGAGTAAATTGACCAAGTAATTCTGCTGTTTTTGCTGCCATAACCATGCCAGCCGCGACAGCTTCACCATGTAACCAGACGCCATAGCCCATATGCGCTTCGATAGCATGACCAAAGGTATGACCTAAGTTCAATAATGCGCGTAACCCACTGGTTTCTTTTTCATCCGCAGCAACCACTTGTGCTTTTAGTTCACAACAACGGCGAATACAGTAAGCCATCGCTTGGTCATCAAGAGAGACGAGGGCATCAATATTCTCTTCTAGCCAGCTAAAAAATTCACTATCGAGGATAATGCCATATTTAATGACTTCTGCTAAGCCGGAGGCAAGTTCTCTTGGTGGGAGAGTTTTTAAGCAGTTGAGATCAACCACAACAGAAGCGGGCTGATAAAATGCGCCGATCATATTTTTCCCTAGTGGGTGATTGACGGCGGTTTTACCACCGACAGAAGAGTCCACTTGAGATAATAAGGTCGTAGGTACTTGAATAAAACGTACTCCACGCTGATAGCTTGCTGCTGCGAAACCTGTTAGGTCACCAATGACGCCCCCACCAAGAGCGATGAGGGTGGTGTCACGGTTATGGTGTTTTTCAAGTAATGCGGTAAATACATCATTCATGATGAATAATGATTTGTATTGTTCACCATCCGGTAGAATGATGGTATCAACTTTTACGCCTGAAGTTTCAAGGGCATTCTTTATCTTATCGAGATAAATAGGGGCAAGAGTTTCATTTGTCACGATCATTGCTCGTTGACCCGCAGTTAATGGCTCAAATGCCCCGGTTTGTTGATATAAGCCGGGTGCAATATTGATTGGATAGCTACGTTCGCCTAGAGTGACGGTGACTTTTTCCATCTTGCTTTACCTTGAGTTCATTTTTGAAAATAACACCATGAACAATTAGTTTTTTTCTAATAGTTCAATGATTTGGTTGGCAACAACTTTTGCACTTTGCTCATCAGTATGAATGGTAATATCAGCAATTTCTTCATACATAGGATTACGTTCGTCAGCCAGTTTCTCAAGAACCTCACGTGCGGGTTCGTCAACTTGTAGCAGTGGACGTTTTTTGTCACGTTGTGTACGAGATAATTGTTTCTCAATGGTGGTCTCAAGATAAACAACGACACCGCGAGCGGATAGGCGATTACGGGTCTCTTTAGACTTAACAGAGCCACCACCTGTTGCTAATACAATGCCTTGTTTCTCTGTAAGCTCATTGATGATTTTTTCTTCGCGATCGCGAAAGCCTTCTTCACCTTCAAGGTCGAATACCCAGCCTACATCTGCGCCAGTGCGTTTTTCTATCTCGTGATCAGAGTCGAAAAACTCCATATTAAGCTGTTGAGCCAACTGACGGCCAATAGTACTTTTGCCAGCACCCATTGGTCCAACCAGAAAGATATTGCGTTTCTCTGCCATGTTTTTTGGTATTACTACGATTATTCGTTAATGATTACCCGCCCCGCCAATCAGATTAGCGGCGGGACCTAAACTGAAACCTCATAAGTGATGATGTGAGATCAGATAAGAAAATTATCTCAATACATCAACCTGAATTGCAACTATATAAATATGGCACTAAGCAAGCAAAGTGCCATATTTAAAATTACAGGTTTCGATACTTGAGCCGTCTATGTTGTCTAATGCCTTGTTTATCATGCTTTTTAACAGTTTCTAGCTATTGGTATCAGCAAGTTATTTCTGTTAAGAATAGAGCAACATTAATTGTGGCTGTTTTATAAGCGACTGACAGCTTGTTCTTTAATCTACGGATAGTTAGAACACTCAATGGATAACCTTGTATGCTAAAACGACGCCAGCGTCAAATTTATCCGGTAGGTTTATGCCATAAAAAATATTTTTTTTTGTCATCTTTGACTTATTGTGTATTCAACTATTTGAAGTATATGCGTTATTTTTTCCATGTTAAATATTGATAAGTTTTGGTGTTATAAAAACAATAAGGACACGCTTATCTGTATGCTCTGCCGTATTTGTGAATAATGTACCTAGAAAAGGGATATGAGATAAAAAGGGTAAGCCCATCTCTGTTTTTTCTTGTTTTTGCTGAAAAATTCCCCCAAGGATAAGGGTTTCATTATTTTTGATGGTTACGTTAGTTGCGATTTCTTGTTTATTGATGGCTAAGTGATGATGTTGGCTGCTAGTGAGTGCAGTATCGGGTGAGTTATGACTAATTTTAAGGTTTAACTCAATTTTTTCATCACGCACAATCGAGGGGGTAACATCCATACCCAGAACAGCATCTTTAAATTGTACGTGTGTTTTCTTGTCATTACTGGTGACATAGGGGATCTCTGTACCTTGCTGAATACTTGCGGGTTGTTGATGCGAAGCAACTAAACGAGGACTCGCAATAATAGAAAGCAGATTTTCTTTTTCTAATGCTTTCAGTTTCATTTCAAGTAAACCATCACCAAGACTAAGAACATTGAAGGCAAATTGTCCTGATATTGAAGAGTAACGATTGTAGCGATATAAGTGATTAGCGTTTAGATTTCCACCTGTCATCATTCCCCATTCTAAGCCCAACTCCTGTAATGCAGTTCGGCTGCTACTAATGATATGTGCAGTGATCTGTACTTGTTTATTTGGCTTATCTTGATGTTTTATCCATTCATCAATCAGTGCTAATCGATCTGGATCCTCTTTAATAATGAGGCTGTTTGTCGTGATATCGTGATGGATAGAGGCATTTTTTGATAATAACGAAGTATCTGGATGTTCTAATAGATGACGAACCTCTTGGACATTGGTTGAGATTAATTTAAATATCTTTTGGGTTAATGATGTTTTACTTGGCGTTACCTGCGCTACTGCTGTTTCCGGGGTAGGCTGGTTTTCTGTTACTAAGGGAGGTATCAGTGGTGCAAAGGGATCTCTAACCTCTTCGGCAGAGATTAAAAATGAAGATAAAAAGAAGAGTCCCCCAGCAATCAGCATGAGGATGTTAGTTCGTGAGCTATTCATTGCGGTTTTCATCCTTGATAGCGAGAGTGTCGTTGAACAATGAAAATGAGATGGAGGTGATGATAATTCCTTGTTTTAAATATATTTTTATGTCATGAAAATGCCATCTCTGGGTTTGAGGAAGGGTAAGAAGCTGTTCTATAACGTGATAAATAGGAATGAAGTGGCCTTGAAACTCCATAAAATAGGTATTGGTATCTGTTGGTTGCAATTGATTAAGTGTCACAGATGAATGTGAGAGCAAGGTATTTAACTGTGTCAGTAATTCAAGAGGCGCTTCTTTAATATCAACGGATTGCTTTAGTGATTGAGCTTGTTTTTCAAGTTGTTGTAACGAAGGTGAGTGATAGAGAGCTTTCTTTTCTCTTGTAATTGCTTCAATTAAATTCAGGTTCTCAATGGTTAATTCCATGATCTGATTTTGATTTTTTTTCCAGTATAAAAAATACCCCGCAGTGATACAAAGCACAATTAAGAACCAAACAGGTAGGGTTTGTTGCCAAAATGGGCGATACCAAAAAGAATGTATGGACTCATTCATCGAGCACTCCTTGATATTTGGCTGTGAGGTGTAAACGGTTTAATTGATTCACTCGGCTGATTTTTTTCAATTGAATATCACTCAAACCTGGGTGATTTTTAAGTTGTAAGCCAAGCGAATTGATATCTTGAAAATCATAACTGTTAGCTTTGATCTCTATTTTGTTATTCATTAACTGTAGATTTGTTAGCCAACTTTTGGGTGGAGTTAGAGTTGGAAGGTTTTGTAGTAACTTAAGTAAAAATTGGTTATTTACTATGATGCTATCTATCTTTCTTTTTTTGCTCATTAAGCTATTAATCTGTGTTTGTTGAGTCGCGATTTGCAATACTAATTGTTGTATCTGTTCATATTGTAGTTGGTTATTGTGCTTTCTATTTTTTAGGTCTTTCATTTCAATTTGTTGAAAAATAAATAAAAAAACACACGCTATAATCACTGAGCAGCAAACCACAGAACAAAAGAGTAAAAACTCTCGTATCTTCTTTTTCATTTGCTGTTGGCGCCAAGGGAGAAAGTTAACTTGGTATATTTCCATCAATTAAATATCTCCATGACGTAAAGCAAGACCGGCAGCAATCACAAAATCCCCCAGTAACTGTGGTAATTTAATATTATGCTGTTGAAAAGCTTGGCGTAATTCCCAGTGGTGAGCTACCTCATCAGTACGAGAAATCTGTTCATGATCTGTAATGAGGTAAATAGGTGAGGCTTTTTCTTGATCAATAAAGGGCAGCAAGTGGGAAAGTGTCGGTATATCGGTATCTTGCAAATGGTTATAATTAGCTGGTTGGCTAATTGGCCCTGACCAAAGCCATTCACCTTGTCGATAATGAATAACCCAGCATTCATCGGGTAAACCCGCGTTTCTTGCCACATAACGTAAAGCTATGGGGGCGACATCAATAGCAAGCAGATTGAACCCGCTTTCTGTAAATAGATTTTGCCAAAAAGTAATATCTGACTGGCGGGCCCCATTAAAGTAAACCTGTTGTTTGATGACGCGATAGTCGATAACCAGCTCTTGGGCGTGCATAGAAAAACGTTTTTCAGCTTGAGATTGTAAATACCACCCTAATTCTGGTTGTGGCAATTTGATTTCACTGGGTAATGATATTTGTTGTTTTATTGTACGGACAGCGGGTAATGCGAAGGATACGGAACACTTTTTAGGTAATTTCTGACGCCATTGTAATAAAATATTCAGTAAAATTTGATATTGTTCATGGCTAGAATTATCAGTTAGCTCGAATGGTAATTGTTGTTGCCAACATTCACATAAATGCCAGTATTGTCTGCGCCGCTTTGCAGCGACTAGCTGTATTCTATCTCGATAGAGGTCGATCCCAATGTTCCATTTTGATGTATACATAGTTAATTTCCTTATCATTAACAAATAAATTACGATTTCTATTGTGCTGTATAAGCTTTATACTGTGTGTTAGTGATATCTAAACCCTCTTGTTAGCCGAGCATGGGAATTTTCCGGTGAAGTTCGTAAAATATTTTTTTATTCTTGTTTTCTGTTGCATTTTTTTGGGAACCGCCTCGATTTATGGCATGTATAAATATGTGGAAGGTGAGTTACCTGATGTAGCAACAATGAAAGACATTCGTCTGCAAATTCCAATGCAGGTATACAGTGCGGATAACGAATTGATTGCCCAATATGGGGAAAAGCGTCGTATTCCTTTACCTCTGGCAGAAATTCCTCCTTTAATGATCAAAGCGTTTATCGCCACTGAAGATAGCCGTTTTTATGAGCACCATGGGATTGACCCTATTGGTATTTTCCGTGCGGTTACCGTAATGGCGTCTTCTGGCCATGCATCTCAAGGGGCCAGTACAATCACTCAGCAGCTCGCGAGAAATTTTTATTTAAGCCCTGAAAAAACCCTGATGCGTAAAGCTAAAGAGGCATTTTTGGCTATTCGCATTGAGCAGCTTTTTACTAAAGATGAAATTATGGAGTTGTACCTGAATAAAATTTATTTAGGTAACCGTGCTTATGGCGTCGGAGCAGCTGCGTACGTTTATTTTGGTAAGACAGTGGATGAGTTGACGCTTAGTGAAATTGCGATGATTGCAGGTTTACCAAAAGCACCTTCTACATTTAACCCTCTGTACTCTTATGACCGTGCGGTAAGTCGTCGTAATGTGGTTCTTTCTCGCATGTTTGAGGAGAAATACATTACTCAAGACCAGTATGAACAAGCAAAAAATGAAAAAATAGTTGCTTCGTATCATGCGCCGAAAATTGATTTTTCTGCGCCGTATTTAGCCGAAATGGCGCGTCAAACCTTGTTTGATAAATATGGTGAAGATGCGTATACCGATGGGTATAAAGTCTACACTACGGTGATCCGTAAAGATCAGGAAGCTGCAACAACCGCAGTCCGTAATAATTTGATCGACTACGATACTCGCCACGGTTATCGCGGTCCTGCCGAGGTTTTATGGAAACAGAATGAAACGGCTTGGACAGCAGAGCAGATAGTCGAAAAATTGAAAAAAATGCCGGTTTATGGGCCTTTAATGCCTGCAGTTGTGACATCTGCAACAGCTTCAGAAGCGCAAGTGATGTTAGCTGATGGTTCGCAAATTCCTATTACAATGACCGGTGTGCGTTGGGCGCGTAAATTTATTTCAGATACTCAACAAGGTGCCGCGCCAAGAGCTGTAAATGCAGTCATGCAAGTGGGTGAGCAAATTTGGATTCGAAAAGTTAAAGATAACTGGTGGTTAGGGCAAGTACCTGATGCGAATGCGGCATTTGTTGCTTTAAATCCAAATGATGGGGCGATTATTGCGCTAGTAGGTGGGTTTGACTTCAATATGAGTGAGTTTAACCGAGTCACCCAATCATTACGCCAAGTTGGTTCGAATATTAAACCTTTCCTATATACAGCGGCAATGGATAAAGGCCTGACATTATCATCATTACTTAATGATGTACCAATTAGCCGTTGGGATGCAGGTGCAGGTTCTGATTGGCGCCCTAAGAATTCACCTCCTCGCTATGATGGGCCTATTCGTTTACGTCAAGGTTTAGGCCAATCAAAAAACGTTGTGATGGTTCGTGCGATGAGAGCCATGGGGGTGGATTATGCGGCTGATTATCTGACTCGCTTTGGTTTTCCAGCGGAAAATATTAACCGCACTGAGGCGTTAGCGCTAGGTGCGCCATCATTCACACCAATGCAAATGGTTCGTGGATATGCTGTCATGTCCAATGGTGGGTATTTGATTGACCCATACTACATTTCGAAGATCGAAAATCATAATGATGAGGTTATTTTCGAAGCCAACCCTAAAATAGCATGCCCTGATTGCACGAATATTCCGGTAATTTATGGTGATACGGAACGCACTATTGTGAGCAACGGTATTGATGATGAGTCTACCGAAGAAGTGACACAATCAGGCGATAATACCGTCATAAAAGAGCCAACAATGGAATTAACGACGGCAGCTAACTTAGACGGGAACTCTGGTGACCAATATGCACCTCATGTAATTAATACCCCACTTGCATTCTTAATTAGGGATGCGATGATGACCAATATTTATGGCGAGCCTGGTTGGTCAGGTACAGGTTGGCGTGCAGCGAGAGACTTAGGTGGTCGCCGTGATATTGGTGGGAAAACAGGGACAACTAACAGCTCTAAGGATGCTTGGTTCTCTGGCTATGGCCCAGATGTTGTTGCTTCTGCATGGATTGGTTTCGATGATAATAGGCGAACATTAGGTCGTGGTGAAGCCGGGGCTAAAAGTGCACAACCCATGTGGAACGACTTTATGAAGTCTATTTTGGCAGGGGTACCAGTGAAAACAATGAAACCGCCTAAAGGTGTTATTTCGGTCTCCATTGATAGCAGAACAGGTAAATTAGGTTCCTCCCGTCGTGAGTATTTTATTGAAGGAACTGAACCGAAAGAACATGCGGTACAAGAGGTAGGTACGACAATTTCTACGGAAGGCGGGGCCAGCCAAGAGCTATTTTAAAATTATTGTTGGTTAAATACCCATAATTAGCACCCCATTGTTGGTTTAAAACATGGGGTGTTTTCTATAGAGACGTTTAATATATCAGTAGGTTATATACCTATATTAATGATTAGTTATAGAAATAACATACAGCAGATGTAATGTTAAGTGTTATTACCTAACACTTTTTAGGTAACGTTCTAGATAGAAAAGTGCGCTAATATTCCGAGCTTCGTTGAAATCAGGGTGTTCCAGTAATTCCATCATTCGAGATATTGGCCATAGCTCTTGTTGTAGAGGTTCAGGCTCATCTCCTTTGAGTTTTTCCCTGTATAAGTCTTGAGCGATAAGAATATTCATTTTACTTGAAAAGTATGATGGCGACATCGTTAGTTTGGCGAGCTGAACCATGTGATTAGCGCCATAACCAATTTCTTCTTTGAGTTCACGCTGGGCTGCTTCAATGGCAATTTCACCGGGGTCGATAGCACCTTTGGGAAAGCCTAATTCATAGCTTTCAATCCCGACAGCGTATTCGCGAATGAGGATGAGGTTATCACCCATGATAGGAACAATAAGAACCGCTTCGCGTTTTGCGGGCCGCATTCTTTCATAGACTCGTTTTTCACCATTACTAAATTCGAGGTCAACTGATTGAATGCTGAATAATTTTGATTGAGCAACATCTTGAATATTCAAGATTTTAGGTTTTTTTAACTCTGTCATAACGATTTCCGAACAGGATGAGTGAAATCTATTGCTAAAAGCATATTTCATTGATTTACGAGACGCGTTTTACCTAGCACTGCCCGTATTTCGAAATCATCATACAACTATGACCTATATCAAAATAAAATGATAGATATTATCGAGTAGATAAAATGCTGTTAGTATAATTGGCTAAAACAAATAATACGGGTAAATAAATAAAACATTTTTTACAAGGTATTGTAATTTAAAATAAAAACTACAAATAGAATAGGAATCGGCTTATTTTTAGGAAGTGTGAGGGCTGATATGCTTTTCTTATTCATTTTTCATTGGGGAAACAATGCTGAACCATGTCATTATAACGGCTATAATTGTTATTAGCCTGACTATAATGGCTTCCTTCCTATATTTTAGGCGGGGGCGGCATTCTGGCGTCTATCAAATACCTTCTGTAGCGTCACCATCATTTAGGAAAATGATTGATTCAGATTACCAAACCATCTCCCAGTATTTAAATTATTGCGCTGCTATATCAACAAATACATCTCAGCATCCATGGCAAATCAAAAAAAACTCAATCATAGCGACAGTTTGCCATTCATTGACACGTTTTAACTTACGCCAAGAGCAAGGAAATAGTTGGCGCTATTTTATTGATACAATTGAGGTTCAGCTCCCTTCACAGCTTGAGCCTTTTTTGCAACGCCAAAATGTTATGGAAATAGTGGAAACAGACCACTTGCCGTTAATTATTTCAATGAATAGCCATTCTCTGAAAGATTTCAGTAGTGAATGGCAAACGGGTATGCCTATCGATTCAACATGGCCTGATGCGGCAATTCAAGAACGTGGCCAGCATAGTATTGAGCGATTGAAAGTTCGTAAAGAGACGAATGAAGAACATCGGTTACACCATTCTACAGGTTGGCTTGGTGCTGCGATTATCTGCCTGAGTTTTTTATTTGGTTATTTAACCCTTGTTTCGATTCCTTTATTACAGGAATCGGGATTAGTGATCACAACGATTACGTTTATTATTGGGTTACTTATTCTCTTTCGCTCTAGGATGTTCCCCCGACAATATCAAGATATTCAATGTATTCATGGCCAACCAAAGCGCTGGGAACTCTATGGCGAACTGGATAAAAAATATTCCACCAATACGTCTATTGCTGGTATTGACTTGCACTACCCTAATCATTGGACGAATTATTTAAAATACGAAGAAAACCAAGCTGTTAATATTGATTTTTATACGACGGGTGAGGTGGTCAGGCACGGTAAGTATCTTTCTTTGCATGAAGAAGAGCGTTATTACCCTTACAAACGGTTCAAAAAGAATGTATTGATGTTAGTTGGGGCTTTATTAACGATGACCCTGATATTTGCATATCAACCGATAGATTTGCCAATAAAACTGGGTTTTGCGTGGCTCGGTGGCACAGAGAAAATCAAGGCTGAGAGCCCTAATGAGCTCGCTTCCCGTCAGCTCAAAGTTGGGGATACATTAGTTGCCCAAGGAAAAGGGATGTGTTACCGCTCACCGAATTTGAATAAAGAAAACCAAGCTCAATTTGTGCCGTTTGATTGCTCTGGTATTTATTGGAATGATGTTAGTTTACAGACTGAACCTCAATCAGAGGTTGTTGAACACTCAATATCATTGCTTGATACCGTCAAAAGCCAATTGCATCCAGATAAAAACTCGACAGGAGTTAACCCAAGATTACAGCGGGATATTATGAAATCAGGGATGAATATTATCTTTGATTTTTCGGCTATCATCATGGGGACAGAACAACTGTGCCATAATTCTGATAACTGCCTAAAATTAAAAAATGCACTGACTAACCTAGGGAGTACAGATGATTGGCCTTCTTTAGTAAAGAAAGCGTCTACGGGAAAACTAAAAGGGGCTCATGTTTTATTGCGTGCTGGTAGCGCTGAGGCCTTGGAAAACATCGTGGAAGACACCATATATGATTTTATCAGGACAGAAATAGATAGAGAAGTGCGCAAAATTAATAGTCCGCCTCCTGGTGGTGTTTTATTAATTAGTGATGAAAACAAGCCTTTAGTTGATTCGATACAGGGAGCTTCTTTTAATGAGCTATCGCCATTACAGCGTTGGCAAGAGTTGCAAAGGTTATCAAATCTTCTGATCAATACACCGTTCAATATTGAAGGTGTAATTACGGATTTATCAGTAGATGCCAATGGGACATTGCAAATTGTGTTGCATGAAGAACCCAATGAAAAAGTGGTATCTCAGTATATATGTAGTGCGCTTTTTATCCTATTTTTGTTGGTGTGTGCGTTGTTAAATGGTTCGTTGATTGTGCTACGTGTTTTGAATAATAAGAAGCGTTTGCGTAATATCACAGAATATTATGATAAATGCTTTGAGGCTAATCCCCCTTCCTATCGTCGATAGCATCATCCCGGAAGTAGAGGGAGCCTCTTCTTAGTTTGATTCAGACTTATGTTGAGGAGGCCCCATGAATCAATCCATTATAGAACCTGTTCGCCTTGATAAGTGGCTGTGGGCTGCGCGATTTTATAAAACACGTGCGGTCGCCCGTGAAATGATTGAAGGCGGCAAAGTCCATTACAATGGGCAAAGAACTAAGCCAGGGAAAATTGTTGAGCTGCATGGAATCGTTAAGCTTCGGCAAGGTAATGATGAACGAACGGTTGAAATCATGCAAATCAGTAGCCAGCGCAAAGGTGCACCGGAAGCTCAGTTGCTGTACTGTGAAACGATAGAAAGTATTAATCAACGCGAGAAAATGGCACAAGCGCGTAAGATGAATGCACTGACGATGCCACATCCAGAGCGACGCCCGGATAAGAAAGAACGGCGTACCCTGTTAAAGTTTAAACAAACAAATTCTCATGAGTCGTCTTAATGACGGCCTGAGCAACAGCCCGAGCAATAGAGAGATATTATGGCAAACCAAGACTTACTCCACCGTTTTTTATTTGAACAACATTCCGTTCGTGGAGAAATGATCAGTGTTGATGAAACCTTTGAACATATTTTAGAAAACCATGACTACCCAACAGCGGTAAAAGGGTTGTTGGGTGAGTTACTTGTTGCTACCAGTTTATTGACGGCAACGTTGAAGTTCGATGGCGATATTACTGTGCAAATTCAAGGTGATGGGCCTGTTAATTTGGCGGTTATCAACGGTAATAATTTACAACAGATGCGTGGTGTTGCACGTGTCGATGGCCCAGTTGTGGCGGGTAGCACTCTCAAGCAAATGATTGGTAACGGTTTTATGGTTATTACCATCACACCGAACCAAGGTGAACGTTATCAAGGAATTGTGGCTATTGAAGGGGATTCTATCGAAGAAAGCATTGATGCCTATTTCCGCCAATCAGAGCAATTACCAACCCGTTTATTTATCCGTGTGGGTGAAGTAGATGGGAAACCAAGTGCAGGTGGTATGTTATTGCAAGTTTTGCCAGCAGCAAATGAAACAAGCCATGACTTTTTTGACCACTTAGTGCAACTGACTGCCACGATTAAAGGCCAAGAGCTGAGCACATTGGATGTGAAAGAGGTTTTACATCGTCTTTATCATGAAGAAGATGTCACTTTATATGACCCTCAATCTGTCGAGTTTCGTTGTACTTGTTCAAGGGAGCGTTGCGAAAGTACGTTAGCCACCTTACCTAAGGAAGATGTTATCGATATTTTGCACAAAGATGGGAAAATTGATATGGAATGTGAATTTTGTGGCTCACATTATGTATTTATTGAATCCGATCTTCAGGGGTTAAATAATGAGCTAAATCAGCAACTTCACTGATACGATTTAGCAACCTAATTATGTGACAAGGGTGCAATTCTGCACCTTTTTCTTATAATTTTAAAGCATTATTACGTGCTCTAAGTCTCATTATGAATTAAAAAAAATCATACATTTTCAATTCTTTGATAGCAATCGCTGTTAATTAGTCGTAAAGAATTATGATCATCCGCAGATTAGTTATGTTTACCAGGAGCAATATAATGAGCGCTAAAAGCATTACCCTGAAGGAACTTGAAAAGTACGGTATTCATGATGTAACTGAAGTGGTTTATAACCCAAGTTACGAGCTATTATTCACGGAAGAAACTAAGCCTGGACTTGAAGGTTATGAGCGTGGAACAGTAACCACTTTAGGAGCTGTTGCGGTTGATACAGGTATCTTTACTGGTCGTTCACCAAAAGATAAATATATTGTACGTGATGACGTGACTCGCGATACAGTTTGGTGGGCAGACCAAGGTAAAGGTAAAAATGACAACAAACCTATGTCACAAGAAGTTTGGGCGGATCTCAAACATTTAGTGACTGAACAACTGTCAGGTAAACGTTTGTTTATCATTGATGCATTCTGTGGTGCGAATGCTGACACTCGTCTAAAAGTACGTTTTATCACCGAAGTTGCATGGCAGGCGCATTTCGTTAAAAACATGTTCATTCGCCCATCTGATGAAGAATTAGTGGGTTTCGAACCTGATTTCATCGTCATGAATGGTGCAAAATGTACTAACCCGAATTGGAAAGCACAAGGTTTGAATTCAGAAAACTTTGTTGCGTTCAACTTAACCGAACGCATGCAACTGATCGGTGGCTCTTGGTATGGCGGCGAAATGAAGAAAGGTATGTTCTCTATGATGAACTACCTGCTGCCATTAAAAGGCATTGCATCTATGCACTGTTCTGCTAACGTCGGCGAAAAAGGTGATGTAGCCATTTTCTTTGGTTTATCTGGAACAGGTAAAACCACACTCTCTACCGATCCAAAACGTAAGTTAATTGGTGACGATGAACACGGTTGGGATGATGACGGCGTATTCAACTTTGAAGGTGGTTGCTACGCAAAAACTATCAACTTATCTAAAGAAGCTGAGCCAGACATCTATGGCGCTATCAAACGTGATGCGTTATTGGAAAACGTGATGGTGTTGGCAGATGGTTCAGTTGATTTCAATGATGGTTCAAAAACAGAAAACACCCGTGTTTCTTACCCAATCTACCACATTGAAAATATTGTAAAACCTGTTTCTAAAGCGGGTCATGCAACAAAAGTTATCTTCTTAACCGCAGATGCATTTGGTGTGTTACCTCCTGTTTCTCGTTTAACGCCTGAGCAAACGCAGTACCACTTCCTATCAGGCTTTACCGCGAAATTAGCAGGTACAGAGCGTGGTGTCACGGAACCAACTCCAACCTTCTCCGCTTGCTTTGGTGCGGCATTCTTATCACTGCACCCAACACAATACGCTGAAGTATTAGTTAAACGTATGGAAGCAGCGGGCGCGAAAGCTTACTTAGTGAATACAGGCTGGAACGGTACAGGTAAACGTATTTCCATCAAAGATACACGTGCCATCATTGACGCTATTTTAAGTGGTGACATCGAAAAAGCAGACATGATTAAACTGCCAGTGTTCGATTTAGAAATCCCAACAGCATTACCGGGTGTGGATACCAATATCCTTGACCCACGTAATACTTATGCAGACAAAGCACAGTGGGATGAAAAAGCGCAAGACTTAGCGGAACGTTTCGTGAACAACTTTGATAAGTACACGGACACCCCAGCAGGCGCTGCACTGGTGAAAGCAGGGCCAAAACTGTAATTGGTTTTGTGAATCAATAAATAATAAAGGCTCTACCAAAGTAGAGCCTTTTTTGTTGTGAAAATGATTATTCTGCTGATGGTAAGTCAAACAACAGGATTTCACTATCTTCACTTGCTTTGATGGTGAGCGCTGTTTCTTGCCAAATGGCTAAACCATCGCTGGTGGTTGCTTTTTGGCCATTCACTTCAACATTCCCTTTAACGATCTGGATCCACACGACACGTTTATCAGCGATAGCATGGGTGTGTGTTTCATTAGCAGGTAATGCCCAGCGCCACAGTTCCATATCTTGATAAATTTTTAAGGAGCCATCACGTGCATCCGGTGATAGCACCAATTGCTTACCGTCTTTGGAGTCGAACCGTTTTTGCTCATAACGTGGCTCAATGCCTGTTCTTTCAGGAATGATCCAAATTTGGTACAGATGTAGCTCTTCTTCATTGCTTGGGTTGTACTCAGAGTGACGAATACCCGTACCCGCACTCATTATTTGAAATTCACCCGCAGGGATTTGCTCCATATTGCCCATGCTGTCTTTATGTTCCACAGTACCATTGAGCACGTAGGTTAATATTTCCATATCTTTATGGGGATGTGTTCCAAACCCTTGGCCAGCAGCAATAAAGTCTTCGTTAATCACTCTCAGCGCAGAAAAGCCCATAAATTGCTCATCATAGTAGCTAGAGAATGAAAAAGTATGCCAACTGTCGAGCCACCCATGATTTGCATGACCACGTTCGTTCGCTTTGCGTAAATAGATCATCGTGTTCTCTCCTGTACGGATTTCAACCTTGGTTGAACTCGCTCTAAATGTATTGATGACAGTTTAACCAATTTATACACAGAGAAAAGTAGCTCCCATTAACCATAGGATCCAAAAAATTTGAATAAGATATAAGGTGATTGCAGAGAATGTGGTGTGAATAAAAAAATAGCCAGCGCAAGGCTGGCTAAAGTAAACACTGGAAGCAATGTGAGCAATGTCGTACTCCCTGCAAAGGGTGACTAAGTAACCCTGTTGAGGAAGTGATGATAATGATAATAGTTATCACTATCGTTTGTAAAGCATTATTTTTAACCAAAATAATATATCTTATAATTAAAACTGCAATTATATGATTTATATGAAATTAAATATTAACCATTATTTTTCAATGGATTAAGATTATTTGGCCATAAATAAAGGCCGATAACTTTAACAGAGCAATCCTGTTAAGAGTCTGGTTAAGGCCGAGTGTTTTTTAGTCGTTTTTTGCAAAAGGGAGAGGTAAGCTTTCCGCGCATGCAGCCGCGGAGCTCCATGCCCATTGGAAATTGTAACCTCCGAGCCAGCCGGTCACATCCATCACTTCACCAATAAAATACAGGTCTGGTACTTTAAGTGATTGCATGGTTTTAGATGATATTTCGTGAGTATCAACGCCACCCAATGTCACTTCGGCGGTACGGTAACCTTCCGTTCCATTAGGTTGCACCTGCCATTGGTGTAAGGTGGTGTGTAACGCTTCAATTTGAGGATGATTAAGCTGTTTTAGAGCAAACTCAGGGATTTGTCCTTGGGCTTGTAATACCTCAATTAGCCGTTTTGGTAATAATTTAGCTAAGGTATTTTTCAATGATTGATTTGGGTGCTGTTGTCTCTCTGAAACGATAAAATCATTGACGGAGATATCTGGAAGTAAGTTAATACTCACGTACTCGCCAGGGTTCCAGTAGCTGGATATTTGTAAAATAGCTGGACCAGAAAGCCCTCGATGGGTAAATAAAATATTTTCTTTAAATACGGTGCCGCTTGCCGCTGTTACCGTTGCAGGGACAGAGATACCTGAAAGTACCTGTAAGGTTTCTAAAAGGGGTTTATGTAAGGTGAAGGGCACCAGTGCTGCTCGTGTTGGAATAATAGTATGCCCAAACTGTTCCGCAAGACGATAGCCAAAAGGGGTCGCACCTAAACCTGGCATAGATAGGCCGCCTGTTGCAACGACAAGTGAGTGGGTACTTACTTGAGAGCCGTTGATCGTGACTAAAAAACCATTATCTGCTTTGTCAACGGCAGTCACCTCACTGCGTAACTTGATAGTGATATTAGGTAGATTACACTCACTTTGCAGCATATTGACGATATCTTGTGCACTATTATCACAAAAAAGCTGCCCTAAGGTTTTTTCATGATAGGGAATATTATATTTGGCCACTAAGGCAATAAAATCCCACTGTGTATAGCGAGCAAGTGCTGACTTACAAAAGTGTGGGTTTGTTGAAATGTAATTGCTGTGTTCTGCATACATATTAGTGAAATTGCAGCGCCCGCCACCGGACATCAATATTTTTCTGCCTAATTTTTTCCCGTTATCAACCACTAGCGTCTTCAAACCGCGTTTGCCAGAGTGTGAGGCACAGAATAAACCCGCTGCACCAGCACCTAAAATAATAACGTCGAAATTTTTCACAATAAGTGTCTCTATATATGTTTGATTTTAAGCGTAATTACATTGATAACTGGGATATTTTACGTCATCTCATCGGGATTGTAATGTAAAGCTTTGAGGAAGAACTGATGAAAACTATACAGGACGTATTATAATTAGAAAAATTCGTCTAAAAAAAGCAAACAACGATTATTTTCTGGAAATATCGTTAAAAAGTTTCAAAAATTCAGAATAAGTTTGATTGCTTTAACGTATTGAAAAATATGGAGTAATTGCTATGAGGTGCTTTTTTGATGGGTAGTTAAATCAAAAAAAGGTTAGATTTTGCTTCCACCGCCAGCGTTTGTCACTGATAATGCGCCGCGTTCATGTCCAACATATAATGGCTTAACGTCTATGCTACATCTTTTTACAGGTTTAGAATTTCATACAGGTCTATTATTAGTTCTGGCACTGTTATTTGTGCTGATCTATGAGGCTATAAATGGCTTCCATGACACCGCTAACGCGGTAGCAACGGTTATTTATACCAGAGCAATGCGGGCTCAGTTCGCAGTTGTCATGGCAGGGGTTTTTAACTTTTTTGGTGTCTTGCTGGGAGGGTTGAGCGTTGCATATGCCATTGTCCATCTCTTACCAACAGACCTCTTGCTTAATGTGAGCTCAGCTCACGGCCTTGCAATGGTTTTTTCATTGCTCTTGGCTGCAATTATTTGGAACCTTGGAACTTGGTACTTCGGTATCCCAGCTTCCAGTTCACACACACTGATCGGGGCAATAATCGGGGTGGGTTTAACCAACGCGATTGTGACTGATTCGTCTGTTGTTGATGCCTTGAATATACCGAAAATGATCAGTATTTTCATGTCATTAATTTTGTCTCCCGCTATCGGTTTCGTGATTGCCGGTTTGATGATTTTCTTTTTGCGCCGTTATTGGAGTGGCACAAAGAAACGTCGTCGTATTCACTTAACACCAGCGGAACGTGAGAAAAAAGATGGTAAGCGTAAGCCACCATTCTGGACCCGTACTGCATTGATTTTGTCAGCAGTTGGGGTCAGTTTCTCCCATGGTGCGAACGATGGCCAGAAAGGCATCGGTCTTATCATGCTGGTGTTAATTGGTGTTGCTCCAGCAGGTTTCGTTATGAATATGAATTCTAACGGTTATGACATCGCAAAAACACATGATGCGGTTGTCCACCTGCAACAATACTATGAAACACATAAACCAGCGTTAAACCATGCAATAGAAAATGCCCCGGCCGTTGCAGAAAGTAGTGATGAGCCTGGCGGTGAATTCCATTGTGATAGCACGCGTACTAGCGCTATTTTAAATCAAGCGCAAAAGATGCTTGATGGCATTCAAAGCTATGAAGAGCTGACGCCAGACCAACGTAACCACGCACGCCGTTTGCTGATGTGTATCTCTGATACTGCGAATGCGGTTGCGAAATTGCCAGAAACCAGTTCGAAAGATGCCAGCTTACTGAAAAAACTCAGTAATGATTTGCTGTATACCGTTGAATATGCGCCACTGTGGATCATTATTGCGGTTGCTTTAGCATTATCATTAGGCACCATGTTTGGTTGGCAGCGTGTTGCTGTGACCATTGGTGAGAAAATTGGTAAGAAAGGCATGACTTATGCGCAAGGTGTATCTGCCCAGGTGACTGCAGCAGTTTCTATCGGCGTGGCAAGTTATACTGGTATGCCAGTTTCAACAACGCAGGTTTTATCTTCTGCGGTTGCGGGGACGATGGTTGTCGATGGTGGTGGTGTACAAACAAAAACCATTAAAAGCATTGCATTAGCATGGTTATTGACTTTACCAGTGTCCATTGTGTTATCGGGCGGTTTGTACTGGCTATCGCTGTTGTTTATCTAGTCGCACTAATTTTGGCTTCATACATGAGTATGGAGCCTTTAACAGTTACATGAACACAGTAATCTACATATATAAAATAGTGATGATCGGAAGGTCATCACTATTTTCTCGCTAGCAAGTTACTAATCACAATTAACCTGTTATCAATAAATAGGCTAAGCTCACGACAACAAGAATACTGAGTCTGCTTATCATCATGAATTGCTTACGGATCCGCTCACAACGCAAAATAACTTCTGGGTCGTAATGTTCCAGATATTGTTTATTATTTATGTATCGAACTAACCGCAGTTGTTTGTTCAGTTGGCCGTGTGTAGTAAAAAAACCATTACCATCAACGGATTGATAAAGCAGGGGATCTGAATCCCTTAGAATAGACAATAAAACACGAACGGAAGAAAAGTACCGCATCATATTTAAGATGCACAAAATGCATAATGCCCAAAATAATGCAATCATACTGAACATAATCCTCTCCTTAGAACCTAGCTCAAGCTCACAGCAATTGTCGCAAAGGAAATACAGCAGAAAAATTGTACTTATACTCAGTTATTTTATTGTAGGATAAATTACTGTTTAAAAAAAGTGCAGTTAGCGCAAATTTGTGATGACCTCTTGTTTCTATTGAAGAAAATAAATCTGAGTTACTGAACTTTATTATCACAGTTTGCTGTGCAACTTTGTTGCATTTCTAAACTAAAGAGTCGCCATAACTCGAATTTTTTAGGGCAATATATTAATATTGAATGAATGATGTTATTGTTTTATAAAATGTTATATGAAGTGATGATTTTAAGGTTAATCTGCTTAGATGTGATCAAAGCAACACTTAATAATCACAATTAGCAGGTATAGTATTCATAAAGATGTGGTGAAGGCATAACCACCAGATAATCAGCATTCGGAAGGAGTTTACTTATGGCTTACAAACATATTCTCGTTGCGGTAGATTTATCACCTGAAAGTAAAGTATTACTGGATAAGGCTGTCTCTATGGCAAAACCTTACGGGGCCAAAGTATCTATGATCCATGTTGATGTTAACTATTCAGACCTCTATACCGGTCTTATTGATGTCAATCTTGGTGACATGCAGCAACGTATTACTGATGAAACACGTAATGCTCTGAAGGATTTGTCTGCGGGCGCAGGTTATGAAATCCAAGAAACACTCAGTGGTAGTGGCGACCTAGGCCAAGTACTTGTGGACGCGATTAAGAAATACAATATGGATTTAGTGGTCTGTGGGCATCACCAAGATTTCTGGAGCAAGCTGATGTCATCTGCTCGCCAGTTAATCAATACTGTTCATGTGGATATGTTGATTGTGCCACTAAATGATGATGAAGAATAATCCATATCACTCAATTTGAAATATTATTCACTGAAAACGCTTGCTTATGCAGGCGTTTTTTTTGTTTCAAAATATGTATTTTGAGGGAGTTATTGGCAGGTCAAGCAATTTATTTTGCTATAGAGTGAAAAAAAACCTTGAATTTAGAATACAAACTAATGATATATTCAATAGGCAAACACAAATCAACCTCACATTTCCTAAAAATAATGATAAGAAAGAGTGAGGCACATCACAACAACTACATGTTAAAAAGGAAGACATAGATGACACAATCACTATCTTCGTTCTTGGAGTCTGTCCAAAAAAGAGACCCTTCTCAACCTGAATTTCTACAAGCCGTGCGTGAAGTATTCACTTCCCTTTGGCCGTTCTTAGAGCAAAATGCTAAGTATCGTGACCAAGCATTACTTGAACGTTTTGTTGAACCTGAGCGTGTAATTCAATTTCGAGTATGTTGGGTAGACGACCAAGGTAAAGTTCAAGTTAACCGTGCATGGCGTGTGCAATTTAGCTCTGCAATCGGCCCATTCAAAGGTGGTATGCGTTTTCACCCATCTGTGAATTTATCTATCCTGAAATTCTTAGGCTTTGAACAAACACTGAAAAATGCTTTGACCACATTGCCTATGGGTGGTGGTAAAGGTGGCTCTGACTTTGATCCTAAAGGTAAAAGTCATGGTGAAGTGATGCGTTTCTGCCAAGCATTGATGACAGAACTCTATCGCCATATTGGTTCAAATACTGACGTCCCAGCAGGGGATATTGGTGTTGGTGGCCGTGAAGTGGGCTTTATGACAGGTATGATGAAAAAGCTGTCTAATGACACTTCTTGTGTATTTACCGGTAAAGGATTGTCTTTTGGTGGTAGTTTAATTCGCCCTGAAGCAACCGGTTACGGTTTGGTTTACTTCACAAATGCGATGCTAAAACGTCATGGCCTAGGTTTCGAAGGGATGCGTGTCGCGGTTTCTGGTTCTGGTAACGTTGCGCAGTACACCATTGAAAAATGCATGGAGCTAGGTGCCAAAGTGGTTACAGCTTCCGATTCAAGCGGTACTGTAGTTGATGAAGACGGCTTTACAACAGAAAAACTCGCACGTTTGGAAGAAATCAAAAACAACTATGGTCGTATTGAAGAATATGCAAAAGAGTTTGGCTTAACTTACTTAGCGGGTCAGCAACCATGGAATGTTCCTGTCGATATCGCTCTGCCATGTGCAACACAAAATGAGCTGGATGTTGATGCAGCAAAAGTGTTAATCAAAAATGGCGTTAAAGCGGTCGCTGAAGGGGCTAATATGCCAACGACTATTCCTGCAACTGAGCTGTTCCTTGAAGCAGGAGTGCTGTTTGCGCCAGGTAAAGCGGCTAACGCAGGTGGTGTGGCAACCTCAGGTCTTGAGATGGCTCAAAATGCGGCTCGTCTAGGTTGGAAAGCAGAGAAAGTTGACGCCCGTCTGCATCACATCATGTTGGATATTCACCAGCACTGTGTGGAGTTCGGTGGTGAAGAGAAACAAACTAACTATGTTCAAGGCGCTAACATCGCGGGCTTCGTAAAAGTCGCAGATGCAATGCTTGGGCAGGGTGTGTTGTAATCCTCTGACCTCAAAACGTACGCGAAAGGGCGGCTGTATCATACTGATAAATTCACCTGTACATACGCCCTTCGCCGTTACGTTTATTCGCTATTTTTAATGCATGGATAGATATCAAATCGATGGTTTTTAGTGGTAACCGCTGATGGCGCTTTTTGTCCCGCAAGGGGCTCCGCGTAGTCAGGGCGCTTAACAACCACTCTACGTTTAGCCAAAGCAATCGCAGGGGCTAATAATGAATCTGCATCATCATCTGCTCCCACCAATGACTGAAATACTCGCATTTCTTTCTTCACTAAAGCACTTTTTTGCCGATGAGGGTACATCGGATCAAGATAGATAACATCAGGGGCATGGGTTATCTCACTCAGTGCTGTAATACTGGATGCATGAATCAATGACATTCGCTCTTGTAACCATGGGCCAATTTCTGCATCTTGGTAGCCTCGTTGTAAACCATCATCCAATAGAGCAGCAACCACAGGGTGGCGCTCCAACATACGGACATGGCAACCGAGAGCGGCTAGAACAAAGGCATCACGCCCTAGGCCAGCAGTGGCATCAATGACATCGGGAAGATAATCTTTTTTGATCCCGACGGCTTTGGCAACAGCTTCACCGCGACCTCCACCAAATTTGCGACGATGGGCCATCGCCCCAGAGACGAAATCAACAAAAATCCCACCTAATTTAGGCTCATCTAGTTTGCGCAGTTGTAAGTTTTCAGGCGTAAGTACAACCGCCATAATGGCATCAGGGGTATGAGAAAGTTGCCATTTTTCAGAAAGTTGAGAAAGAGTGCCGGGATCGGCACCCTCTTCGCAGATCAATTGGATCTCAATACGATTAGCCATGAATACCATAGCTCTTCAACATGGCATCTAATTCTGGTTTGCGACCACGGAAGCGTTCAAACAGCGCCATTGGCTCTTCTGAGCCACCACGACTTAAGATATTGTCGAGGAAAGACTGACCTGTTTGACGGTTAAAGATGCCTTCTTCACTGAAACGTGAGTATGCATCTGCCGCAAGCACATCTGCCCATAAGTAGCTGTAATAACCTGCGGCGTATCCCCCCGCAAAGATATGGCTAAAAGCATGTGGGAAACGTGACCATTCAGGAGAGGGTACGACAGCGACTTTGTCTTTAATTGCATATAACGTTGGCATGACTTGCGCACCTTTTGCTGGGTCATACTCAGCATGTAAGGTGAAATCAAACAGGCCAAACTCTAACTGGCGCAGAACAAACATGGCTGATTGGTAGTTCTTTGCTGCTAACATGCTATTAAGCATTTCTGTTGGTAATGGTTCGCCTGTCTCATAATGGCCGGAAATAAATTCGAGGGCTTCAGGCTCCCAGCACCAGTTTTCCATAAACTGACTTGGTAACTCGACAGCATCCCATGGTACACCGTTAATCCCTGCGACATCTGCAACATCAATTTGCGTTAACATATGATGTAAGCCGTGACCAAATTCGTGGAATAAGGTAGTGACTTCATTATGAGTAAACAGTGCGGGCTTATCGCCAAGTGGTTTATTGAAGTTACAGGTTAAATAGGCTACAGGATTTTGTAATGAGCCGTCTTTATGCACCATACGGCCAACACAATCGTCCATCCAAGCTCCACCGCGTTTATGTTCGCGAGCATAGAGGTCTAGGTAGAAGCTGCCGCGTAAGGTATTGGTTTCATCATAGAGTTCAAAGAAACGCACATCTTTATGCCATGTTTCTACATCATTGCGTTCTTTGGCAGTTAAACCATAAATGCGATGAACAACTTCGAACAAGCCATTCAGGACGCGTTGTTCAGGGAAATATGGGCGCAATTGTTCATCATTTAATGAGAATTTATGCTGTTTTTGTTTTTCGCTGTAATAGGCTAAATCCCAAGATTCAAGCGTATCGACACCATAATGTTCTTTAGCAAAAGCCGTCAGTTCAGCCAGTTCATTTTCCCCTTGCTGATGAGCACGGTCAGCTAAATCATTGAGGAAATTCAGCACTTGTTCTGGTGATTCGGCCATTTTGGTCGCTAGGGATTTTTCTGCGTAGTTTTTAAAACCTAATAATTGCGCTAGCTCGTGGCGTAAAGCCATCAGTTCATCAATTAATTCGCTGTTATCCCATTTACCCGCATTTGGGCCTTGGTCAGACGCACGGGTGCTATATGCATGGCTCATTTCACGACGTAATTCTGCGTTATCAGCATAGGTCATAACAGGTAAATAGCTTGGCATATCGAGAGTGAGTAAGTAGCCTTCTTCACCTTTTGATTCAGCCATGGCTTTTGCTGCAGCAATAGCGCTTTCTGGCATACCCGCTAATTCTTTTTCGTCTTTAATGAGCTTACTCCACCCCATGGTCGCATCAAGGACGTTATTGCTAAACTTAGACGCTATCTCCGACAAACGTGCCACAATTTCACCATAACGTTGCTGTTTTTCAGCAGGTAAGCCAATACCGGATAACTCAAAATCGCGTAAGGTATTTTCGATAGACTTACGTTGAGCTTGGCTAAGGGAATTAAATTCAGCCCCTTCTTTTAATGATTTATATGCTTGATATAAAGGCTCATGCTGCCCCATCCAGGTACTGAATTCAGACAGTAATGGTAAACATTTTTCATACTCTTCGCGCAGTTCCGGGCTGTTTTTCACGGAATGTAAATGACTCACTGGCGACCAAACACGAGACAGCTTATCACTGGCTTCTTCTAAAGGTTGGCACAGGTTGTCCCAAGTGTATTGATCTGTTGCACTCAACAGGTTTTCTACTGTTTGGCGATATTCATTGAGTACGTGTTGGACCGCGGGAAAAATATCCGCAGGCTCTATAGTAGAAAAACGGGGTAGTGCGGAATCGGCTAATAATGAATTTGTCATAAAACATCCTGTGATTGCAGGCTTGTGCTCGTAGGCCAAGGCTTACTGTGTTGACAATAAAAGTTAAATGGCGAACTTATACCCAAATAGGATAAATGTTATGGGTGATAGAACCAGCACGCCATTGCGAATATAAGAAAGTATATGGGGGCAGATGTACAAACCTCAATATCAATCTAACGTTTTTTCTTATTAACGCTTATCAATAAATGGGGTTTTTGTTGGTTTTTATCAATAAAGGCAATAGTTGTAGTTTCAATGCTTTGGAAAATAATGAATTCAGTCTATAATCACTTTCCAATCTATAGAGGAAGATCGTCGTCTCCGGTGAGGCGGCTGGATTTCAAATCCAGTTGGGGCTGCCAGCAGTCCCGGGCAGGTTCGACTCCTGTGATCTTCCGCCAAACGCAGTTTCTGAATTTCTCTCAAAGTCTATATTTTCCTTTTAAATCAACAAGATTAATCACTTCGAAGTCTGTCTGATTCTCCCCTTGTTTACTGGTTTATACCCTTGTTTGGGGGCAAAATTGGGGGCATAATTTTTCCCTATTTTTTGGATGCCCCCACAATGAAGCTCAAAGCCAGTCAGCTGGATATGGGCTTAACCAGCTATAAATTTGATGAGGTGTATAAAACCGATGTCACGATCGCGAAGAACTATCTTCGAGAAAATGAACTGAAAGAATTAAACCGTATCGTCAATATGTGGTTAGATTTTGCAGAAGACCAAGCACTGCGTCGTAAGCAAGTTTTCTTACAGGATTGGGATACCAAGCTGGATCAGTTTTTAAGTTTCAACGGCCGTGAAGTTTTGCAATGTGCTGGTGGGATTAGCAAAAAAGCCTACCACTAAAAAATCAATCTGGGGGCATTAATGGGGGCACTGCTATTTATCCAACTCACCAAATGCGACTACTTTGTTCGATACCGTATCGCTTCTACAAAAGCCATAAAAGCGGGTGAGGACTGTCGACGGTTTGGGTAATACAGGTGAAAACCTTCAAAGTAAGGGCTATAATCGATTAATACAGCCTGTAACTTCCCCTTGGCAATATAAGGCTCGGCTAAATGTTCTGGAATATAGGCTATTCCCATTCCGTCCAGCGCTGCATTTAACTGGTGCAGTGTACTATTGAAAACGAGTTGCCCATCCACCTTTATACTTGTTGTATGATCATTTTGTTTAAATTCCCACGCATAAATAGCCCCCGCAGCACGATGGCGAATATTGATGCATTGATGTTCAGATAAGTCGTTAGGAAATAAAGGTTTAGGGTGCTGTTTAAAATAGTCCGGTGAAGCGACTGCAATTAAGCGCCAATCTGGCCCAATGCGAACTGCTATCATGTCTTTATTGATATCATCGCCAATTCGAATTCCTGCATCGAAACGTTCTTCAACAATGTTTGTAAAACCATAGTCCACATATATTTCTATTGTGATATCAGGGTATTTTTGTAAAAAATTATTCAATATTGGTCGAATATAAATTTCGATTTGGTCATCGGTACAACTTAAGCGAATAGTCCCTCTAGGGCTGTCTCTTAACTCACTTAATGCATTAAGTTCAATATCAATCTGTTCAAATAATGGTCGGATGGCATTCATTAGCTGTGCGCCAGCCTCTGTTACTGAAACATTTCGGGTTGTTCTTGCTAGAAGTCGAATCCCTAAGCGTTCTTCCAAAAGTCGTATTGTATGGCTTAATGCCGAAGGCGTCACACCAAGTCTTGCAGCCGCTTTTGTAAAACTTTGCTCTTGAGCAACGATAAGAAAAGCGTGCAAGTCATTCATTTTACCTTTCATCATTAATGAATTTTTCTCACAAGTTCATGAAGATTATACCCACTAATTAAATTATTACCTGTATGCCATGATGATGTCCATTAAATATCGTAGGTACATAGGCGAATATAATCGATGGATAATGCCATTTTTCAAGAGCGAAATTTTCCTGAAAGAGCGAACTGGAGTGCAGTTTTTGCCATGACGCTATGTGTTTTTGTATTGATAGCTTCAGAATTTATGCCTGTGAGTTTGTTAACGCCGTTAGCGCTTGATTTTCAGGTAACTGAAGGAATGGCGGGACAAGGTATTACTATCTCAGGAATATTTGCTGTCATAACGAGCTTATTTATTTCTGCACTTACTCGTAATTTAAATCGTAAAGCCTTATTGCTGGGGCTTACGTTCTTAATGGGGGCGTCAGGCGCGATGATTGCTTTAGCCACCAATTATTATACTTATATGGTTGGTCGTGCGCTAATCGGTATTGTTGTAGGCGGTTTTTGGTCTATGTCTGCTGCGATAGCAATGCGCCTTGTGCCGATAGATCAAGTTCCTAAGGCACTGGCTATTTTCAATAGCGGCAATGCGCTAGCAACGGTTATTGCTGCACCTTTAGGAGCTTATCTGGGCTCAACTATTGGATGGAGAGGGGCATTTTTAGGCTTGGTACCTATCGCGATTGCAACTATTTTGTGGTTGTGGGTGAGTTTACCCTCAATGCCAACTGATCCGAACAGTCATCAAAACACGCCTCAGATTTTCAGTATTTTTAGCTTCTTTAAATATCGCGTTATCACACTGGGTATGCTTGCTATCGGGTTATTTTTTATGGGGCAGTTTACCTTATTTACCTATGTGCGTCCTTTCCTTGAGACCGTCGTAAAAGTCGATATCTCGATGGTGACATTTAGTTTGTTACTTATTGGTATTACGGGATTTATCGGAACTCTACTGATTAATCGTGTATTAAAAATAGGGTTCTATCAAACATTAATCGCCATTCCACTATTGATGGCCAGTATTGCGGTATCACTTATTTTCTTTGGCTATTCCAGTCTTACTTCCATCGTATTATTGAGTATTTGGGGTTTTATCGCGACTGCGGCGCCTGTTGGTTGGTGGAGTTGGATACCTCGAATATTTTCAAATAGTGCAGAAGCAGGAGGGGGATTGATGGTTGCTGTGATCCAACTTTCCATTGCCTGCGGCGCTTCGGTGGGAGGCATAATATTTGATTTGATGGGCTATGAAAGTACCTTTGCAGTCAGTGCGTTATTTCTTGTAGTCGCAGCAATACTTGTTCAATGCACAGCAAAGGCTGAAAAGGAAACATAACCCATGGGCTGGAATATCACCAAAACAAGCAGTGATAGAGCTTTTCCAAAGAAATGACTAAAAGAGGATGTACATTATGGATCATGAACGTAGAGATTTATTGAAATTAACGGGGGCAAGTATTGCTGTTGCGAGTATGGCATCAATAATGACATCACCAGTATTAGCGCAACCAAATACAAATTTCAGTGAGCTATGGGATAAAACCTTTGTAAAAAGTGATAAGGTTGAACATAGAAAAGTCACATTCAAAAATCGCTATGGTTTAGCCTTAGTCGGAGATTTATATCAACCTAAACATACTAGTGGGTTATTTGCTGCGATTGTATTGAGTGGCCCATTTGGCGCAGTAAAAGAGCAGTCTTCGGGGTTGTATGCGCAAACATTAGCAGAGCGTGGTTTTATTACTCTAGCATTTGATCCCTCTTTTACTGGAGAAAGTGAGGGTGAGCCTCGAAATGTTGCTTCTGCGGATATCAATACGGAAGACTTTAGTGCTGCTGTCGATTTTTTAGGGCTACAGCCAAATGTGGATCGCGAGCGTATTGGTGCGTTAGCTATCTGCGGATTAAGTGGTATGGCTTTAACTGCAGCGAGTAGCGATTCACGTATTAAAGCCGTAGCAACAGCATCAATGTACGATATGTCTCGCAGTATTAGCCGCGGATACCAAGATAGTTACACCATTGAAGAACGACATAAAGTGATTGATTATCTTAGCCAGCAGCGCTGGAAAGATGCAAAAAACGGACACTATGCTTTAGGTTACCATGAGGTGCCATTCGATGAAGATGGCAATATTATCGAGGGACAACGTGTTTTACCGGAGACTCTGCCAGAGAATGCACCGCCTGTATTAGCCGCATTTTTTGATTATTACCGTACTCCTCGAGGTTTTCATCCCCGTTCAATTAATTCAACAACCGCGTGGACAGCAACAACGCCTATATCTTTTTTTAATTTTCCTATGCATACCAATATTGAAATGATATCACCAAGACCAATTTTGCTGATTGCAGGGGAAAATGCACATTCTCGTTATTATTCTGAAGATGTGTACAAAGTAGCTTCAGATCCTAAAGAACTCTTGATTATTCCAAATGCTGATCATGTTGATTTATATGATAATCTAAGCAAGATCCCTTTCGATAAACTCACTGTTTTCTTTCAACAGAATTTATAAATATAGTAGCACATTATTTTTAGTAAAATAATGTGCTTGCTGTCAGTTACTGCGTTACATCTGTTGGTGGCACTCAATTTCGCCAGTAGGCAACGCAAACGCTAGAACGGTATCTGATCAAAGGGTTTGTGATGGATGATGAGCGGCTGAATTACTTACTAGCGGTTCATAACTATAAAAAGTGTATTAAGAACCTCCCAGTATTCGTTGGGCATTACAGATTTTAGTTGGGTTGACTTTCTAACTAGAAATCAGCCTTAGAAAAACCGGTCATAACATCCAGTTCCATTTCGCGGCCTAATGCCGTCATTGGATGGACAATGGTCAAGCCCCGCACGGATTTTTTCAGCTTGCCAAGGTCGGCTTGTTCTTTCTTAGTGATGGGACGCTTGAACGGCATATCTACGAGTTTTTGCGCTTCTTTGCTTAGTTTTTTGTTACGCACCGCCTTCAGACGAGCGATTTCAATTTCCAGTGTCGCTTTTTCTTTCTCTAGTTCTGCGTGTTTTTCTACTTCACTCGTCAGTTGCATACTTGCCATCTGGCGACGAATAAGATCTAAACGGTCGCTAAGAAGCTTAATTTGTGCTTTTTCGATTTCTTTCATTATATTAATTAACCGTGAATAAATTTCTTGCCGGCAAGTATACACTATTCTAGATAAGGGGGGAAAAGGGATACAGGCTAATACCCATGTGAGGCTACCTTTATTGTTCATCATTCATGGAATGAAAACAACATAACTACCTTATAAATCAATTTCCATTCAACTATTCATCATATTTCGTCTTTTGTATCCTAGTAACATCATGATTAAGTTGTTGCATTTCGGTATCATCACTGACCTTTCTGACATATTATATTTAATTTTCTGAAAAATTATTATTTTTAGTTGATTTATCGTTGGTATATAGCGAAATATAATGAGGTATAGATGAGATCATAATGACTAAACGTAAATTTATTACACGTACAGAAGTTAATTCTTTATTGGATGCTACAAAGCAAGGTCGCTATCCTAATCGAGACTATTGCTTGTTATTAATGAGCTTTTTGCATGGATTAAGAGTTAGTGAGCTCACTCATATCACAATGTCTGATATTGATTTGGTGCAGAAAGTGATATTTATTAGGAGACTAAAAGGAGGGCTGTCTACCGTACAGCCTATAATTCCCGAAGAGTTTAATGCGATTGAAAAATGGTTAGTTGAAAGAGATTCTTGGAAAACAGCAGGGTCAGATTGTTTATTTATTTCACAAAAGGGAAGCCAAATTTCTCGTTATCAAATTTATCGCTTATTTGAGCAGTATGGCAAAATAGCAGGGCTTCCTGTAAAGCTTCATCCTCATATGCTAAGGCATGCATGCGGTTATGCTTTAGCTGATTTGGGTAGGGACACTCGATTAATCCAAGACTATTTAGGCCATCGAAATATCGCCCATACTGTAATTTATACTGCTAGTAATGAAAAAAGATTTAGTGGTATTTGGTCGAATCAATAAGTAATTTAATGAGTTGTGTCAATATAAAGCTAGCACTAAACATAATAATATGAACTAAACACCAAGAATACCTCAGTTATTTAGGTAATTGATTTTATAAAACTGAGGTATTCTTATGCATATTAAGGGTAGTAATTATTTTTAAAGCCATAAACAACATACTCAAGTAATTTATTTTCCAGCCTTTAAAAATAAGATTAGTTTATAATTTTATTTATTCTTTTTTTTTGAATCATCATAATTTAATTACTCTAATTGCGAGTATAGATGGTTCGCTTTTTCAGTTAACTAATTATTATCATATTTCAATCATTTTTTTTACAGTAATAGTCTATTTTTGACTATCAAATAAAGTTATTCTGTGAAAGGTCACCATATAAGTGAAATCATTTAGATGATAAATTCATATTTTTGGTTTTTGTGAGTTAAAAACATCTTATTGATGATTTAAAACACATTAATTTAATATACAATAAAAAAATTAATTAATTATCAATAATAATCAATCGGATAAAATAAAATATCTATAAAAATCAATTCGTAACGCAACATAATAAATCAAAATGTTCAAATTACCTAATAAGTATAATTATCAGACTAACTAAAATCAAATAGCATAAAACTCTGTTGCGGCAATGCATTTTAGAGGTAATTATCAATTAATGTAAAAATTTGTCATTAACAACAAAAAGTTATCTTTCATGATTTTTTTTGTAATAAAACTCGCCAGTTAAATCATCTGACTTTTCTAGTTTAAGGTATAAATTAAAGATTTTAATTCTGACGATTCTTATATATAAAACAATTTACCTAAAACTCATTTAACGCAACATTTTGATTTATTTTGTTGCGTTTTTTTTGCATTTCAAAAAATAAATTGTTCACTTTATGAGTGGTTCTGATTGTTTTGCCTCATTACACAAGGCTTTAATTGGTGAGATATGAAAAGTAATAAATTAAAGACCAGTATAGATAGCTTTCAGAAAATACTAACTGAACAAATTGGCATGGAATTATCGCATCTTAGAAAAGAGAAAGGACTTAGTGGTAGTGATCTAGCTAAAAAATTAAAGATATCACAACAACAAATATCTCGTTATGAAAGAGGAATATGTAGCATTAACTGTGGAATGCTATTTTCAATTTTATTTTATCTAGAAATTAGCCCGAGTGCATTTTTTGAAAGTGTATCATTGAAAATAAATGAAAAAAATCCTAGTGCTAATTCATTTATTCATAATAGTGAATGTTTATCCGATGAAAAGGATAACTACCATTATATTTTTAATCGACAAACAGAAATTATTTTAAATTCTTTATACAGCAAATAGTTATTTTAAAAATAATAAATTCTAACTATGCCCTACATCATGTTGGGTAATCATCACGTTGTTATATATAAATGAGGTTCAAATGAAAAAAGTATTTTTAGCCGCACTAGTTTCTGCCGCTATTGCATCTCCAGCACTTGCTGATCAAGGGCATGGTAAAGTCACATTTAAAGGTGAAATCATCGATGCACCTTGCTCAATTAGTTCAGATTCTATTGACCAAACAGTATGGTTAGGCCAAATCGCTAACTCTGTTTTAGCGAATGGCGGTACTTCTAGCGCGAAGCAATTCAATATTGAATTGGAAGACTGTGTATTCCCGAAAGATACAAATGATAAAGTGTACAACGATAAAGTGAGTATCACATTCTCTGGTTCTAGCGCTGCTTTCAATTCTAAATTACTCGGTGTAACAGGCTTAGATGCAACAGACCCAACTATTGCTGGCAACGTGGGTATTCAATTAACGGATACTAATGGCGCAGCGTTAGATATGGGAGTTGCAACAGCTCAAGAACATCAATTACAAGCGGGTGATAATACATTACGTTATAGCGCTTATGTACAAGGTGCAAACGTTGCGGTTGATAAAATTCCATTAGGTAAATTCGAAGGCGTAACTAACTTTACCTTAACTTATAACTAATTGATTAGTTTAAGAGGAATACCTTTGTGTTCCTCTATTAATCACCAAATTAAGTCAGAGGTTAAAGTGAAAGGATTTATCTATTTGCGAAGCAAAGTATCTTCCCTATTTCTTCTAACATTATTTCTTTCGCCACAAATGGCTGCATCATCTCATGGGTGGGGTAAAGTCACGATGAATGGCGAAATAGTCGATACTGCCTGCGCAATAGATATTGGGTCTAGGGATCAGACCATTAATATGGGGGTACTTCCAACAAGCTATATTCGTGAAGTTGGGAAAGGCCCCATAAAAGAATTCAATATTAAGCTCATTGATTGTCGTTGGGAAAAATATTCGAAAGATAATAACGAATGGAATTCACTCGAAGTCACTTTTGATGGTCCATCAGAAGGTGATTTTTTCACACTCTCGGGTGAAGCAAAAGGAGTGCAATTGGCATTGCATGATATATCGGGATATTCCATTACACCAGGAAAGCCATTACCTGCATTAGGAATTACGCCAGGGACAATGATCCTTAAATATCAAATGCAATTAGTCACCAATTATCATCCTGTTAAAGCGGGTAATTACCAAACCTTATTAAGGTTCAAGGTCGATTATTATTAATTCTAAGAAATTATATTGGTGTTTTAGGGATGTTTTTTATGTTTTTTAAACAACACAAAATAAATATAATAACGACAACGATAATGATTACATTTGGGTCATTATCCGCTCAGTTATATGCTGCCGATACCATACAATTTAATACGGCATTATTTGATTTAGAAGACAAAAAAAACATTGATGTTAAGCAATTCTCACGTGCAGGCTATATTATGCCTGGTATTTATCCCCTCAAAGTACAAGTAAATAAAGAAACTTTACCCGAGCAACGGTTTTCATTCTATGCGCCAGAAAACGACCCTGAAGATAGCCTCGTTTGTATCACACCAGAACAAGTCCAGCAGCTAGGACTAACAGCCAGTTCGTTGAAGCAAATTACGTGGTGGCATAATAATGAGTGTCTTGATTTACGCAGTTTGCCCGGCTTTCAAGCACGGGGGGATTTATCTGACTCAACGTTGTATCTGAGTATACCTCAAGCCTACCTTGAATATAGAACAGCTAACTGGGATCCGCCTTCTCTGTGGGATGAAGGAATTTCAGGGGTTATTTTAGACTACAATATAAACGCAAGAGCGAATAAGCCTCATGATAATAATAGCAACTATAATGTGACAGCAAATGGTGTCGCAGGTGTGAACCTTGGTGCATGGCGCTTTAGGGGAGATTGGCAGGGGCGTGCTCAACGAGAAACTGGCTCGGATAGTAAAAATGAGCATGACTTTCAATGGAGCCGACTATACGCCTATAAAGCGTTAACCAGCATTAAAGCGAAATTGACCTTGGGCGAGGACTATTTTAACACTGATTTATTCGATAGTTTTCGATTTACAGGTGTTGGCTTACGCTCTGATATCTTAATGTTACCACCTAATTTACGTGGGTATGCACCTGAAATAACGGGTGTTGCGACGACAAATGCGACGGTGATTGTTAGCCAACAAGGGCGGATTATTTATCAAGAACAAGTCGCTGCGGGTCCTTTCCGTATCCAAAATTTAAGTGATGCGACGACGGGAAAACTGGATGTTCGAATCGAAGAGCAGGATGGTTCAGTTCAAGAATATCAGGTTGAAACAGCCAATATCCCTTATTTAACTCGACCAGGTAGTATTCGATATAAATTAGCGATGGGTCGCCCAACGGATATGGATCATCATGTTAATGGAGATACATTTGCGAGTGGTGAAATGTCGTGGGGTGTCACTAATGGTTGGTCATTGCTTGCAGGCTCATTAAATAGTCAAGACTATAATGCATTCAACGTGGGTGTCGGTCGTGACTTATTGGCATTTGGTGCCTTATCTTTCGATATTACGCATTCTATTGCAAATATTCCTAATGATAAAAAACTCACAGGTAATTCTTATCGAATAAACTATTCAAAACGTTTTGATGACTATGATAGCCAAGTACAGTTCGCAGGTTATCGATTCTCAGAACGCAGTTTTATGACTGTAACCGATTTTTTAACGGCTAAAGACTCAGGTGAGCGTCAAGGTAGTAATAAAGAAATGTATGTGATTTCTTTAAATAAAAACTTTAGGGAATCGAGAATTACAGCTTATTTAAACTACTCGCACCAAACCTATTGGGATAAGCCAGAAAGTAATCGCTACAATTTAATGGTGACAAAAACCTTAGATTGGGGAAGCCTGAAGAATATTAATATTTCGTTATCGGCCTATCGCAATAAATATAACGAAACAAATGATGATGGCCTGTATATTTCAGCTTCAATGCCTTGGGGAAATGGTGCAAATATTGGCTATTCATTGCAAGCAACACGGGATGATACCGTTAATCGAGCAACCTATTATGACAAATTGTCAGATAGAACCAATTATCAAGTCAGTGCAGGTTCGACCAACAAAGGTGGAACCGCAAGTACCTATATTACCCATTATGGTGATAATACTAAGTTAACTGCGAATGCCAGCTATATTCATAATAATTACACATCATTTGGGGTAGGGGCACAAGGCGGATTTACCATGACTTTAAATGGTGCGGATGCTCACCGAGTTTCAAATATTGGCGGAACTCGTTTGCTGATCGACACTGATGGTGTGGCTAAAATTCCCGTATCAGACCGAGGGATCCCTATTGCATCAAATGCATTTGGTAAAGTGATTGTCCCTGACTTAAATAGCTACTACCGTAGTAAAGTTAAAGTCGATTTAAATGCATTACCGAATAATGCCGAAGTAACGGATTCTATTGTTCAAGCGACATTAACAGAAGGCGCGATTGGCTATCGCAAATTTAATGTACTGTCTGGTGAAAAGATGATGCTTTCAATGCGTATGTCTGACGGTTCTGCACCGCCATTTGGTGCCCAGATCACGAATCTGAAAGGAAAAGAAACGGGAATAGTTACTGATAATGGATATGCCTATGTTAGTGGTATCAACCCAAATGAAGTCATGATTATTCATTGGGGTGGGGAAGCACAATGTGAAATTAATTTTCCTGAAAACTTAGAAACAATTAACCAAGGATTATTCACTCCTTGTAAACCATTATCAAATAAACGTAATGAAGCAGATAATAATCTGTAAATGAGTGATTGCTATGAAAAAATTAACTAATTTATATATCAGTACTATTTTATTAAGCAGTTTAGTTAGCGGAAGCGCATTCTCGGCAATTGCTTTAGATAGAACCCGAGTTATTTTTAATGGTGATCAAAAAAGCGTTTCAATTACTATTACTAATAAAAATAACCAGCTACCTTATTTGGCCCAAGGGTGGGTTGAAAATATTCAAGGGGTAAAAATTACTTCACCGTTTGCTGTATTACCTCCGGTGCAGAGAGTTGAACCCGAAAAATCAAGCCAAGTCCGTATTGAGGCGCTTCCTGAAATTAGTCAGTTACCTCAGGATAGAGAAAGTGTTTATTACTTTAATTTAAGGGAGATCCCGCCAAAAAGTGATAAACCGAATGTTTTGCAATTAGCGTTACAAAGCAAAATTAAATTATTTTATCGCCCTAAAAGTATCATGCTAAGCGAAACAGAAATGCTGAATAATCCTTGGCAAGAAAAAACACAGCTTATTAAGCAAGGCGACCAATATATCATTAAAAACCCAACCCCCTTTTATATCACGATTATTGGTGCTGCTGAGCGAAAAGATTCACCAGTAAATCAGAGTTTTAAGGCGGTTATGGTTGCACCATTTAGTGAAGAAAAATTAGGGGTTTCAAGTTCTACTGTGGGGGCAAACCCGGTATTGACCTATATAAATGACTATGGCGGTAGGCCGAAACTTCAATTTAAATGTCACGCAAATACATGTCAGGTTGTTCCTGAAAATAAATAGAGAGGAAAATGATGATTAATCAAAAAAGCTTTTCCTTACTCTTTGGATTGTCTCTCATATTTAATTCAGCTGTGATATATGCGGAATCAAATAATGCCTTTTATAACACAACAGGTAATTGGGATGTTGAAGGTGCAAATGGTAAAATTTTCGTTTATGGCTCATTAACGGAGAGTGCATGCCATTTATCGATGGATTCTGCATTTCAATCCGTTGATTTAGGAAATATTGAAACTGCATCATTAAAAACAATTGGCGCCCAAGGCCACAAGATACCGATCAACATCGAGTTATTGGATTGTATCGAAACTCCAACAGTTCTGAGAAACAATAAATCAGGTAATGCTACATGGAGTATTTCTCAGCCAGGTATGAAAATTAGGTTTATCACGCCAGTTGTCCCTTTTAGGCCGAACATAGCGAGAGTTGAAGGTGTGAATGGGCTTGGATTGCAGATAACTAATCCTAAAGGAAAAGAAATTGCTTTTGGTGAGTATAGTGAACCTGAGCTTATTTCTACGGGGCAAAATATTTTAACTTATTATGTAGCTCCCGTAAGAATTGCAGAGAAGTTACAGGCTGGAGCTTATCGAAGTGTTATTTCTTTTCAAATAACGTATGAATAATCTTAATAGATTGTCTGATATAGCATTGAAGGTATTTATATGAATAACTTAAATTTCAATTTTTATAAATTTAAAAAAATAATACTCTCCATGCTATTAAGTTTGTTATTTTTTTCGTTACAGAGTCATGCAAAAAATGGTCAAATTGGTGAAATTAAGATACGAGGCCAGCTTGTCGCTGAAGCTTGTACAGTAAGGCCCGGTGATGAAAATATCATTGTGGACTTTGGTACTATCGTTAATAAGTACCTCTATATTAATCAAAAAACGCCAATTGAAAATTTTAATATTCATTTAGATGACTGTGATAATAGTATCTTTAGAACGGTGACCGTTAAGTTTACAGGAAACGAAAATATCAATTTACCAGGCCTTCTTGCATTAGATTCTGGCAGCATGGCTTCGGGCATCGGAATTGAAATCTTAGAATATAGCGGTAAAAAAATTCCCATTAATAGTACGACGCCTGCATACAATTTAGAGAATGGTACAAATATTTTAAGTTTTAATGCGAATGTGCAAGGGGAACCCGATGCAATAAAAAATAAAAGTATTGCGTTTGGCCATTTTACTGCAACCGCTATTTTTAGTTTAATTTATGATTAAGGTATCAGTAACAATGAAGATATTAATATTACTTCTCGCAACCTTATTATTTTCCCCAACTATTTTTGCGTTCCAGTGTAAAACTAATGGAGGGCAGGAAGTTGGCGGGGGAACACAAAGTATTTATGATGTTCCTCTCGATAATGATATTTTTGCTGTACCAAATCGTATAAATGAATTTGCGGATGTGAGTGATTTTATGACCTGCCGTAATGAAGCCCCCAGTGCTTATGTTGATTATTTAAATGTGACTGGTGCTGACCTTGGTCCAACATTTAAGAATAACCCAGAATTAAAAGCGGGTGTGGTCGTACGTGGCGCTTATTATTTAGCACCATTTAGTGGTAAAGAAATTCAAGTATTTCGTTTAACTACAGCTAGTGAACCTTTACAAATTAAATTATATTTGCAGGTAAATGTTAAACCAACGCCATCAGTCTTGGTAAGAAAAGGCGATTTGCTGATGACATTAGATCTCCATAAATATGCGACATTTGTAAATAGTAATCAGCATATTGACCATGCTTATTTTAAATGGAATTTCTATGCAGGTAATGACGTAGTTGTTGGAACGGGTACGTGTGATATCAATGATAACCAAATCATCATTGTTGATTTTGAAACAGTAAATGCATCGGGTATTTCAACGGTGGGAAGTGCAAGCCGTTTTCAACGTAACGCAGAAATCACTTATAGTTGTGAAGATAATAACCTGACGGCGCCAATAAAGATGATTATTAGCGGAGAAACTTCGACTTTCTCATCTGATGCTTTACTTGTTAGAACAGGAGATATTGGTAGTCAAGGTTCTATTATGTCTGGATTAGGTGTTGAGGTTTATCATCAAGGGCAAAGAGTTTCCCCTATGAATGGGCATTTCGATTCAAAAATAGAAAATGGGCATGGTAGAGATACATTAATGTTCACGCTAGTTAAAAAACCTAATTTATCGCCAAATGAATTGATAGAAGGCCAGTTTAGTTCAGCCGCTACCATTATTATGTCCACTCCGTAGCTATTGAAATAGAGAGGTTTTTATATGGATGAAAGCCTCCATTTTTTCTCGTCAGCTCTCTATGGTTACTGAGCAAATCGTGTTTATAACAAAATCACAATATATCGATGATTTTTTTATAAACATATTTTGGATTAGACAAAATAAGTTAAACACACCAAATTTTGAATTATCATCGCTAGCATCTTTTCTTAAATAACATCACATAATTTCTCTATCAATAAAGCTCAAAACCTATCAGGTCTCAGTCGCTACAGGTATAATCACATAATTATCCGATAGATTTAGAGGCGAAGATGGCGAAACTCACCTTACAAGAGCAAATGCTAAAAGCAGGATTAGTTACTAGTAAGAAAATGGCAAAAGTGCAAAGAACGGCTAAAAAATCACGTGTTCAGGCGCGTGAAGCAAGGGAAGCCGTAGAAGAAAATAAAAAAGCACAGCTTGAGCGTGACAAACAATTGAGTGAGCAGCATAAACAAATGGTGCAATCCAAAGAGTTTAAAGCGCAAGTTAAACAACTTATTGAAATGAATAAAGTTGATATTTCAAAGGGAGATATTAGTTTTAATTTCACAGATAACAACGTTATCAAGCAAGTTGTTGTAGACAAAATAACACAAACGCAACTGATCAGTGGGCGTCTGGCGATTGCACGTTTAACGATTGATAACAGTGATGTTAACGAGTATGTGATTATTCCAGCAAGCGTAGCGGATAAAATAACGCAAAGAGATGCGGATAGTATCGTACTCAACAATGCACTTAGCCAAGAAGAACAGGATGAAGATGACCCGTATGCGGACTTTAAGATCCCTGACGACCTGATGTGGTAATACTCGTCAAATTTTAAGTTGTAGCTTTGGCGTTAAAACGGGCTGGCGCTAAACATTTTAAAGTTCTTCTGACTCGCAGGGTGAACAAAATGCAATTCGCTAGCGTGCAAAAGTAAACGTGGAGTCTGCTCAGTCCCTTGTAATAATCGCCCACCATATAGGTCGCAGCCTAATATAGGGTAACCTAATTTTTGGCAATGGATGCGTAGCTGGTGGGTACGCCCTGTTTCAGGTATTAATTGGACTCGGGTTACTGGGAGCAATGTGCCATTATCTAATGGGTGATACAGACGCTCAATCACTTGGTAGTGGGAGCGGGCTGGTTTGCCATTCACCTCGCAAAGCGACATGCGGGGAAACTGTGCAGGGTCTTTTGCTATTGCCGCATCAATGACCCCCTCATCATTAGCTAAGTGGCCACAAAGTAGAGCTTGGTATATTTTAATGACGGAGCGTTGGCTAAATTGCTGGCTTAGAGCTGCATTGATGGCTTTATTGCGAGCAACCACTATCAACCCAGATGTGCCAAAATCGAGACGGTGAACAAGAGTACAGTCTGGGAATATTTTTACTAATCGGTGATGGACGGAGTCTAAGTTTTGTGGGTTTTTTCCAGAAAGGCTGAGTAGGCCACTTGGCTTATTAATAAGAACCAGATGCTCATCCTGATAGATAATTTCTATCTCATCGTGACAGGGCGGAGCAATAAAGGTGTCGATGATTTCAGTCATTAGCCTTTCCAGCAAAAAATGGTGGTTGATAATAACCAATTTTTAGTAGGTAAGCGAACGCTGTCACTTGCATCACGTAAATTTATCACTCAGACTAAAAGCAAAGCCGTAGTCTGCACACGCATTGTGCTCTATACTGCGTGTTGTAAAAACTGAGTCAATAAAAGATTAATTAGGCGGTAATGGCAATGAATGGAACGATCACAACATGGTTCGAAGATAAAGGTTTTGGATTTATCAAAGATGAGAATGGCGATAATCGTTATTTTCATGTGGTTAAGGTTGCCAACCCAGATTTGATTAAAAAAAATGCCGCAGTTACTTTCGAACCGACGACAAATAATAAAGGGTTATCTGCTTTTGCGGTCAAAGTCATACCTGAAAGTAAATATATTTATATCGCAGGAGAACGGATTAAGATTACATCAATTAAATCCTATCGTGTTTATTCAGTAGAAGTACCTGCAGATACGCGTATCGATAAAGAAAATACCGTGTTATCAATTGGCGCATTAATGAATAGTATCAAACCAAAATCAGATAAACCTGGTCAAATGCGTTCATTGAAAAAATTAGAAATTAGTACGTTACATGGGACATCATTAACATTTTCGGAAGATGAAATTGATATCGATGAGGCTGTGAAACAACTTAAGTTTAAGTGATTTCTTGTCCAGTAAACAGCGCCACTCTTGAGTGCTGTTTACTTGTTTATTACTTTATTCTTATACAATAGAGTCACTTGAAAGCTAGCTAGGCTCATCGGGGAGGGGATATGTTAGATTTCTTAAAAAATTACGATAATTTAACCATTAGCGAAAAAAAAGTCTTAAAATACCTGACTGATAATATTACAGATATCCCTTACTTAAATATTAATGAACTAGTTGCTAAAACCTTTGTTTCTAAAACAGTTATTATTAATTTGTCGCAAAAATTAGGGTTTAGTGGATTTAAAGAACTTAAGTTTCAGATTAATAATTATATTTTAACAAAAAATAAAACTGAAAAAATCACACCTTCGTCTTATAAAAAACAACTCGAAAAAAATATTAATAAAAGTTTTACATTAATTAACGAAGAGCAAATTAGCGATTGCGCTAAAATACTACATAAATCGAGAAATATTTTTATTGTTGCCAGAGGGACAAGTAAAGCTGTTGGCTATTATCTTGAACACTTACTATTTGCGTTAGGTTTACACTGTTTTTTTATTAATGACTACAATTTATCTGACTCTTTCACTCGATTAGTTAGCAAAGATGACACCGTCATTTTTATCTCACTATCAGGGGGAACCAAAAAAATTATTGAAACAGCAAAAATTGTGCAATTAAAAGGGGCAAATATCATTAGTATGACCGCTTTTAATACTAATGAACTAACCACTTATACTGATAACACTTTGTTTTGTTTTGCCGATAATTTTGATACTAAAAGAGATGACACAAAATCCAGAATTGGCTTTTTTATTTTAGTTGATTTACTTATCAATGAATTAGAAAATCTACTTTAAATTTTCTTTTTTATTTTCTAAGAAAACTTCACTCGTCTTTCATTCTTGTCTTTGGTAGATAGTTTTTATTAATATGACCTAGGTCATTAGTTATGACCTAAGATAACTTTTAAAACCGTGACATCATTTCTTTTATAATCCCTCCAAGCTAGTATGCCTTTAATTCTAATAATAGAAGTCATAAGGAAACAGTATGGCCAGAAAAAAGTTTGGTGAATCTATTCAACGCTTTGGGAGAACATTACTCCTTCCGATAGGTGTTTTAGCACCTATTGGTATGATATTGGGTATCAGTGGTGCATTAGTGCAAACTTATATGATTGCACGTTTTCCTTTTCTCGGAAATGAAACTGTTAATGCATTACTTGTCAGCATTCGTTCAATCGCGGGTGTTATTTTTGATAATATTCCCCTACTGTTTGCTATGGGGGTGGCCTATGGTATGAGCCATCGAGATAAGGGGATCGCCGTCTTTGCATCGGTTGTCGGCTACTTATCGCTGATCATCACCATGAATATTTGGCTAGTGCTTACTGGTAAGCTTGCAGACCCTGCAATGATGGGGCAAGTAGGGCAAATTAAAGTTCTTGGTATACAAACTTTAAATATCAGTGCCGCAGGAGGGATTATTACTGGTTTGATTGCCGCTTGGGCGACTGATAAGTTCTATAACCTTGAATTGCCAACCGCATTTGCTTTCTTTTCTGGTAAAAAATCCGTTTCTATTATTATGATCGGTTTAATGATTGGAGTGGGTGCGTTATTACCGTTTATTTGGGAAGTATTAGTCCAAGGTTTGATGAAACTCTCGGCGGTATTTTTAAGTCCTGTAGGGCCATTTTTTACCGCGGGTGGTGAACGTTTATTTATTCCATTTGGTTTACACCATGTATGGAACGTTTTATTTAGATTTACTGAGGCGGGTGGTACTTATGTTATTGACGGAAAAACCTTTGTTGGTGTTGTTCCCGCATTAACTGAGGTGCTATTTAACCAAGGCCCAGATAGTGAATATTGGTCGATGATGCCAAGTTTGACTCGCTTTATGGCGCAGCAACAAATGCTAGTCACACTATTCCTATTCCCTGCAATTGCTCTTGCTATTTACAAAACATCGAAGAAAGAAAACCGCGCAGAAGTGAAATCCATGCTGGTTACTATGGTATTAACAGCCATGCTTGGTAACGTCACGGAGCCACTCGAATTTACCTTCGTATTTATTGCACCATTATTGTACTTAATTTACGCCATTATTGTCGGTATCGGTGCGGTGTTGCTTTCATTGGCTGAGGTCGGTATCGGTTATATTCGTGGAACCGTCTTTGATTTTACTATTTTTGGTCTACTGTACGAACACACTAACTGGATCTTCTTGGTTATTATCGGTAGCTGTTTAGCCGTCGTCACTTACTTTATTTTCTACTGGGCAATTATTAAATTTGATATTAAAACTCCTGGTCGTGAAGAATCGAGTAATCTGAAAAATACCTTAATTAAAGAAAAACGATATGGCGAAATCGCAGAAATTTTAATCCAAGCATTAGGTGGAAAACAAAATATTCGTAACGTAGATAACTGTATTACTCGTATGCGTATTGATGTTGGAGAAGTGAACCAAATAGATAAAGATTTAATGTTGGAATCAGGATGTACCGCATTCTTCTTTCCATCGGCAAACCACGTCCATGTCGTGTATGGACCAAAGGTTGAGTTTGTTCGCAATGCTGTTGATGAAGCAATGAAGAAATAAAGAAAGGATACGAAATGAGAGCATTATACGATTCTAAAAGTAAAACTATTGATGACCGTGGAATTAAAGACTTATTGTCTGATGAAGCAAAATATTCTACTTGGTTAATGTTTGAATCCATGCTGGCCCAAGCTCAAGCGGAACTGGGATTTATTCCACAATCAGCGGCAGATGAAATTAAAGAAAAGGCTGTTATCGAAAATATCGATTTTGAAGAAATGAGCCGTATTTACCAAAAAATAGGCCATGGCTTTGTACCTTTCTTGAAAGTTTTAGTGAATGCTTGCTCTGAGGAAAGTGGTAAATATATCCATTATGGAATTACCACGCAAAATATTCAGCAAAGTTCACAGCTCTATATGATGAAAACCGTACATTATAAATTTATGTTGTTACTCGGTGAAATCATCGAAAACTTAGCCGATTTGGCCGAAAGAACCAAACATATGGTGATGCCGGGAAGAACTCATGGGCGTCATGCGATCCCTATCACCTATGGCTATAAAGTTTCGGTGTGGATCAGCGATTTTATTGATTGCTACCAACGTATGAAAGAGTGTGAAAAACGGGTTTTCACTATCATGATGGGTGGTGCTGTTGGTGCATTTAACTCAATGCCTGATGTTGGTATAGCGGTACAAAAACGTGTCGCTGAGCTGGTGGGTATGGAAGCCATGGAAGTACCATCCAGAAACTTAAGTACGCATAAGCTTGAATATATGGCAAATTTAGCGTTAATGGCCAATATTTGTCATAAAATCGGTGAAGAAGTTTATAGCACAACGTTAGAAGAAATTGCAGAGGTTTCAGAAGGCTTTACTAAAGGAACAGTGGGCAGTAGTACTATGCCGCATAAAATAAACCCAAAACTTGCTAAGGGAATTATTGCTAACTCACAGAAATTATATTCTTTACCGAGTGTTGGTATGTATTCTGCGGTAAGGCCTTATGAAGGTGATAGTAGCTCTTATATGTTATTTGATGGGTTAATTGAAGAAGCTTTGGAATTAACCACGGAAATTTTACTAAGAACTGAAGAGCTTTCTAGGACGATTGTGCCACATGAAGAGAGAATGCTTCATAATGTTTTGAGAAACAAAGGGCTGGATAATACTGAGTATGTCATGATGAAGATGGCGGAAAAATTAGGCAAAGATAAAGCTCACTCCCTTCTGTATGAAGAAGCAATTAAAACTGCGGCGGATGGGGAAGATTTTTATACTAATTTGACCAAAAATAGTGTGATATCAGCAGCATTCAGTAATGAAGAAATTAAAGCAATGCTTGACCCGAGATCTTATATCGGGTTATCTGTTGAAATTGCAGAAAAAGAAGCAAAACGTGGATTAGTCGTTTCGCAAGAAATTAAGCAACAGTACAAATAGGTATTTTTAGTATCTACTAAAAATGTTTAAAACAAGGGGCCGTCTATTATATCGATAGCCCCTTACTTATTTATTCGCCAGCGAGTGCTCTTGGGAATAATAAGTTATTTTCTAGGTTAATGTGATTCATTAAATCATCAATCAGTTCATTGATACCATTATACAACACACGCCAGGTAGTACAGGCTTCTGGTGGCGGTGTGACATTATTGGTAATACCTTTAATTGCTTCTAAGATATCACCAGCATCATCATGTTCTTGTTCCATGACACTAATTGGACCTGCTGCGCGTTTCTGCCCATTCCGTTTTTTATCATAGGGAATAAAACGCGTTCTTCTTTCATCATATGGCTAGCTAGTTCTTCCAGTAATGCTTCTAAGTATTTTGATAAACCTTTTGGCACGCTTGGCTTATTTATATGAACGCGTTCAACTTTTTGTGCCTGTAGTATTAGTTCAGGTAATTGTTCTCTGTGCCTATCATGATAGCGAACAATGATAAAATCGATAATCTCACTGAGTGGGGCTTTGCGCCAATCCTGTTCTAACGTTTCTGTGGCTAATTTAGCTAATTGGCTTTCTAATAGCTCAATATCTAACTTTAATTTTTCTGCGCTGCGACTCAGCGTCTGTTTGCCACCACAACAGTAATCCATATTATATTGGCGAAATAAAGAAGAAGCTCTAGGAATGGATAATGCGAGCTGTCCGAGTGTTTTATCTCTAAATTGCATATGAGGTATCCTTTAAAAAATCATAAAATTCTGATGCTACTTTGTTATTTAATTTATGCAGGTAATGCCCATTGGCGAGCAATATTACGCCCATATTCACGGCAGTCATCTAATGTTTTTGTGTCTGGTTTCCATTTTGCTTTTAAAGATAATGCGGTATCAAAACCGGCATCCATCAAACGTGTTTGAACACGGTCAACGGCGCCGCCATTCCAACCAAAACTACCGAAAGCAGCGGCTTTTTTATTTAAAAAACGTAAGCCTGTAATTTCTTCAAGCATACCTGCTATTTTAGGCATCATGACATTATTCATGGTTGAGGTACCGACCAGTGCCGCTTTGGAGCGAAAAACATGAGTAATAATGTCGTTTTTATCACTGCGTGCAACGTTAAATATTTTAACCGCGACATTAGGGTCGGCTTCATTGATGCCTTGAGCGATTGCATCCGCCATTAAACGAGTATTATTTGACATGGTATCGTAGAAAATAGTGATACGATCTTCTTGATAATCTGCTGCCCATTTCAAATACAATTCAATGATTTGATTTGGATTATCACGCCATACTACTCCGTGAGATGTCGCTATCATATCGACAGGTAGATTAAAGCCTAAAATTTCATTTATTTTTGGCGTCACTAAGCGGCTAAATGGGGTAAGAATATTGGCGTAGTAACGCTGGCACTGTTCGAATAATTCATTTTGGTCGACTTCGTCATTAAATAATCGCTCATCACAATAGTGCTGCCCGAAAGCATCATTACTAAAAAGTACGGCATCTTCAGTAAAATAAGTCATCATGCTGTCAGGCCAATGTAGCATTGGAGTCTCAATGAAAATCAATTGTTTATTGTTACCTATATTGAGCGTGTCACCTGTTTTAACGATTTTGAAATTCCATTCAGGATGATGGTGATGACCATTTATTGAATCAATGGCATTGGCTGTGCAATAGATCGGGGTATTAGGAATAAAGCTCATTAATTCGGTTAATGCACCTGCGTGATCTTCTTCTGCATGGTTAATGACGATGTAGTCAATATCATTTAAATCAATTTGCGAGCGCAAATTTTGAACAAACTCACGGCCAAATTTATGATCGACAGTATCAATAAGAACATTTTTTTCTTCGCGGATTAAATAGCTATTATAACTACTTCCCTTTAATGTTTTGTATTCGGTTCCATGAAAATCACGTACTTCCCAATCACGCTGACCTACCCAATGGATGTTATTTTTTACATGAATCGCCATATTAATTTTGTCCTGTAGCTTTTAGAGTATAAGAAGACATAATCAATATTCATGCCAATATTTAACATTTTGATTTTTAACTAAATTAAAATAATTTGTTTTAGTTTATAGTCAAAATGACTATGTTAAGTGTTGTCATTATGACTATAATTGTTGTCAAATTGACAATGGGGAATGAATCATGGGTTTTTCTGTCGAGGCACTGGCAAAGATTGCAATCGAATTACAAAGTGGTATGGAGCATTCAGATCGATTTCAGCGTTTGATTACCACGTTAAGGCAATCATTAAGGTGTGATGCATGTGCGTTATTACGTTATGAATCAGGCCAATTTATTCCTTTAGCAATCGATGGGTTAATGGCTGATGTTTTAGGTCGTCGATTCTTTTTGTCAGGGCACCCTCGGCTAGAAGCAATTGCAAGAGCCGGTGATGTAGTTCGTTTTCCTGCTGATAGCCAGCTCCCTGACCCATATGATGGGTTAATTCCTCATCATCAACACCTAAAAGTTCATGCTTGTGTCGGCTTACCCTTGTATGCGGGGCAAAATCTTATTGGTGCATTAACATTAGATGGTATGGAACCTGATCAATTCGATGCATTTAGCAATGAGTCACTGAGGTTAATTGCCGCGTTAGCTGCGGGAGCACTAAATAATGCATTACTTATTGAACAGCTTGAAAAGCAAAATATATTACCGAATAAACCCATAATATTTAAACCTTCTGGAGAAACCGAGATTATTGGTTTATCTCTTCGTATGCAACAATTAAAAAAGGAAATTGATATTGTTGCCGCGTCTGAATTAAATGTTCTGGTCGGCGGAGAAACGGGAACAGGAAAAGAGCTAGTCGTTAAATCTATCCATGAAAAATCCCTTCGAGCAGATCACCCTCTTATTTATTTAAACTGTGCTGCACTGCCTGAGAGTGTGGCGGAAAGTGAATTATTCGGTCATGTTAAAGGTGCCTTTACTGGGGCAATTAGCCACCGTAGTGGTAAATTCGAAATGGCGGATAATGGTACCTTATTTTTAGATGAAATAGGGGAGCTTTCATTAGCGTTACAGGCTAAATTACTGCGAGTATTGCAATATGGCGATATTCAACGTGTTGGTGATGACCGTAGTTTACGCGTTAATGTTCGTATATTGGCGGCAACTAACCGTGATCTACGCGAAGAAGTGTTAGAAGGTCGGTTTAGGGCCGATTTATTTCATCGTTTAAGTGTATTTCCGCTATTTGTTCCCCCATTAAAGGAACGTGGCGAAGATATTATTTTATTAGCGGGGTTCTTCTGTGAACAATATCGCCAGCGTTTTGGCTTATCCAGTGTGGTACTGAGTCCTTCATTACAACGGTATTTACTCAATTATTCATGGCCAGGTAATGTACGTGAATTGGAACATGCGATTCATCGTGCCGTTGTTCTTGCTCGAGCTTCAAGTGATACTGATGAAATTATCTTACAGCCTCAATATTTTACCTTTGATAATAATAAGTATGAGTTTACAGAAACATCACAGAAAGTCTTACTACTAACTAAAAATTTACGTGAGGTAACGGATGATTTTCAGCGTAAAGTCATTTCACAAGTATTAGAACAAAGCCATTATAATTGGTCTGCATGTGCCAGAGAATTGTCTGTCGATATCGCTAATTTACATCGATTAGCTAAACGACTAGGTCTGAAATAAAGTATTAATGCCTGTTTTAGCCGGGGTACTTATAAGAACTTATTTTATTATTAGCAATATTCTTTTTCCATATAGTGTTTTACATATTTCTTAAGCTGTTCAAGTTCTTTATTATCATTTTCGTTACGCTGTAAATGCTGAAATAGTGTGGAAATTTTCTTTAAGTCAAAGCGATTTTGTTGAATGCGTTTTTCAAGCGCAATAAGGGCTCTTTTCTTTGATGCGTGGTGCGCAAATTGCTTATGCAAAATAAGTAGATACAACCAAATACTTTGTCGAGTTATAAAAAAATCAAATATAGGCGGGTGAGGAAGATTTGCTTTTTTTGCTAGCAATAATCCACTAAATAAACGGTGCATGAATTGGGATGTGGAAGGCTTATTGCCCTGAATTAGAGCCGTTACTCCTTGTTTAAATTGCTGCTCAGAGAGATAGATTAATTGCTGGTAACGCTTGGTCGGGTTGGTTGGATAAATCCATGCGAAAGCAGCCATTGCAACTAATGGGCCTGAAACTATCGCAATGGCATTACCGATACTTTGAGGGAGTGAAAGAGAAAAAGGATAGCTCGGTTGGAGCAAAATTAAAGAAACCATAATGTAATCAAAAGCAATTAAAATTAGGCGGTTATGGGAAAAAATGATAACGCCACTAATAATCACTGGAATAATGAAAAAGGTCATCTGCCATGATGAAGAGGCAAAAGGCCATAAGTACCATGTGCAGATTAACGCTGTAATAGCGCCAAACAATTGCCCAGTAAAAATATTTTTCATAAACCTAGCGGGGTAATCGAGGGATGCGAATAGAGCCAACATCACTGAAAGACCGAGAGTAAGATAAGCCAGTACTTGCCACTGTGTCCACAACCATAACAAACCAACTGCAGCGATAGTCATAAAAGAACGAGCAAAGGCGTGCCACGCTGAAATTTTATCTTGATGAAGCTTCAGTTTATCCACTTTTTCAAAGTGTTTCGCTGATTTACCAAAAATAGCATAGTAAAGTGGGATCAATAGTGTTTTCAGTACTCCAGCGGGGCATAATGATAAAATATGTTTCCATTGAGTCTCAGTTGGCTCTAGTGCAGGAAAATAAAAAGGTGCAATAGATTGATATTTATCTAAGTGTAATAATATTTGGCTTTGAAACATGAGTTTTTGACGCGCTTTAGCAACTTGTTTGCGGTGATAACGCCAGCCAATACGATGAGTCTCTAAAATTTCGTCATAGCTAGCCATGGTTTGCCAAAGATAGTCGATATCGTGTTGCTTAATTGGGTGCTTTTTCTCAAGTGAGTCATGTAGTATTTGGAAGAATAGTGTATCAATTTGATTTTTAAGGGTAATGATATTATCTTGTTCACGCTTAGGGGTAAAAAGGAAATTGAATACTACCGCTGAAAGCACGCCAACCAAAATGGTCCATAGCCGATCCCAAGCGACTATAAATAAGTTATCAGTAATATGAACGCTCAACATACTCACCATCACGGCGGAGTAACCTGCTAAAAATGTGCCATAAGCGACAAAGCCCTTTTGTAATTGGCCGATACCACTGCAAATGCCTAACCAACTCGCTAGCCCAATAATGAAAAGTAACGGGTGAATAAGGTGAAGCTGAATTAAGACGACACCGGCAAGCACACCACAAACTGTTCCAGCAAAACGCCACCAACTTTTTTCCAGTAAATTTTCGCGCCAAGGTTGCGCTGAAGCCCAGACGGTCATGGCTGCCCATTGGGGGTGAACTAACTCTAAATATTGAGCAATAAAGAGCGCAGCAATTGATGCACAAGCGGTAATGGCGGCAAAACGAAAGCGTGCTGGGTTGAATCCCAATGAATTCAGTAAAGTTATTATTTTTGACATAGAATATGAGTAAATTTGGGGTGTTAAAAAAGTATTTAGTTGATAATATCAACTAAAATCAGCGTGATTATTAACTAATTGGTTGATAAAATCAACTAAAGAGGGATTATGCGTACAGAACAGGCTCGAGTATTTGGAGTGATTAGTCGAGCAGCTCACCATTATATGAAATGGATGGGAGAGCCTTATGGTATCAATGCAATTGAGTGTTTGATGATTTTACATATTCATCAATATGATGCATCAACCCTAGAGCAGATTACGAAAGCGATGGTTGTGGATAAATCAGTGACGACTCGAGGTGTGAGCAAATTTTTAGCTAAGGGGTGGGTTGCTAAAACGAATAGCTTAGTCGATAAACGGGTTTATCATGTTTCGTTGACAGCGCTCGGCAAAACGATTGTGAATGAGTTAAATTTTAAACTAGATAAATGGAATGATTATTTAGCGGCGGATTTGCCAGAACAAGAGGCTGATCAGCTATTTAGTGCACTAGAAAGCTTAGCGAAACGAGCTATTGAAAGCTCGGCGGCAGATTTTCCGAGTTTATTAGAAAAACCAAATGAGTGAGGCTCAATAACCAACCTAGCAATGTTATGTATTTAGGACTGGTTTGAGAGCGGGTTATGTAATTCTTCATTAAGAGGAGGAGAATTCTTTAAATTTATTTTGGCGAAATGAACGTTGTTATTGCGAAATAGCGGTCATAGGAAGTAATACTACTTCAGACATATTCTCAGGTATTGGGCTTAGTTTATTACTCATCATGATTAATTCGCCATCTTTTTCAATTCTTGCACTCATTCCTAAGGTATACCGTTTGGATTGAAATTCTTCAGGAAGAGCGACTGTAAATGCGATACTACGTCCTGCACTTTTTGTTTTTAAACTGTAATCCAGATTAGACTTTGCGTTGTTTTCATTTTGTTGTATTGAGGTCAATGAGAGTGTAATTGTGGAATTTTCGGGAATATCATAAGAGTGCGAATAAATATTACCATTAATATTATAAGCGGGAGTATGAGTAAAATAACTCATTAAAGTACTATTACAAGCAGATAGCATGAAGGTTATAAAAAGTATAAATAATAAAAAAAAGTATTTCTTTGAAAAATTTGGGTTAATATTTAGCATTAAATTTTCTCTTTGATGAAATCTGGTTATAGTGATGAACGAATAAACATTCTCTGAAGAAAATATCGTATATAGGTGTAAAGGCTTTTTTTTGTGTCATATTTTGAGAGTGTTGGCATTTCTGATTTCTCTCCTGTATATAAAATACCAATTCGAGGTAAGGTCATAATTAAATTTTCATCGAGATCGACTTTTTTAAAGGATTGTCGTAATTGCCTGACTAGCTTGTAATAACTACTTTCAGTTACGATAGTGCCTCTTTTTTCCCAAATTTCATACATAACTTCTCTTTTACTATTTGTTTTTATTAATAATAATTTAAGCAGACATGATTCATTTTCGGAAAGATTAACGACATTTTTTTCACGGGAAAGTGTGCGTTTGAGTGGGTCATAGACGACATTCCCAGATAAGAGGATCATTGATTCTTTTTCATTATAGTCAATGTTATCCATAAGGTTTTGTACTGTAGGTAAATCGGTCATAATTTATATCTGTCCTGATCATTTATGAATATATTTCAATACAAAAAACGAGACTAGATAAGATGTTATAAAAAATAAAATCGCTTTTTGATATTGAACTAATGTGTTTTGATAAAGTGAATTTAAACGATATTCAGAGGTTGTATATATCAATTTTTATTTAAATTTTTTATGTTTTTTATATTTTTATAAATAAATAGGCTTAGGGTATTAAAAAAATACACTAAACCTATAAATATTAGTCGATAGATAATAAATTCAAGATGAGGGTAATAGAGGAAATTAATGCTAAATTACTAGTTCATCATCCTCATCGTCGCTACCCTCTAAATTAATATTAGTCATATTATGACGAAGTTGGTTGCTAAGAGGGGCGCTCATCAAACTGATAGACATATAATGGTTGAGTGAACGATTAAATTTTTTATTTAGTGATACTAGCTCTGGGTCATTCGATGATTGTAATGCTTGGCTAACACCGGCGATAAAGTTTTGTTTTTCATCTTTACCCAATGCAATCATAGTTTTAAATACATGAGAGAAGAATATTTTGTCATCTCCCTTTGATTTAAGCTCATCAATAAAGTTGTTAACTTTATTTTTTTCTATAGGGGATAAATCTATTTTTTCGCTGTATTGATACTTATTTGTGGTCTCCATATTTTTCTCCTGCCATATTGAGGTCATTTTACTTTGAATATTTTCTGCATGAATTTGAGAACCGTTATATTGAGGATTGATAACCTTAGTTTGTAGATTAGTCTGCATATTTGTGTTCTTCCGGTATTGAATTTATTGTTGTTATCAAGTTTTGATAGGCATTTTTATGCATTTTTAAAATTTGGCATTGTGTCGGAACAGAAAATACATGAGGAAAAATATTTTTAGAGGCAATGATAGGGGAAAAGTAGGTGATTCTATTATCGACTTCTAAGGCAATTGTATTATCAGCCGTGGTTGAAAACTTCATATCAGAACCACCTATCGTAATACGAGTTTGCATTTTTTCAGGTAAGTGTAATGTTGTATTGGTTGTTTTTGCACATTGCCTCTCAAAATAGGTTGCAACCGTCTCTTGTAGATGGTTATCACCAAAAATATCATTCAATATTTTCATCAGCTGTTCTTTGCTTTGACTGATATTTTCTTGGTATTGAATTTCACTGGTTTCTACCGCATGAATAAAATCAGTTAATAATTGTTTAATTCCATCGTTATAGCCTTGTTGATAAGCGGTTTGGTAGATAGCTTCTTGCTGTTGTTTTGCTTGTTTGTATAGCTCACTCGCCTTTTTTTGAGCATGTTGAGTGATAATTGTGTGGTATCTATCGGCACTCAATGCTTGGTATTTGATCAAAACTTTTTCAGACATCGTCTGTTTAACATTTGGGGGTGTTTTCTCTGACATATCGACATGTTTCTTCAATAGTATTCCAAGGTAGCATCGTTTTTACGGATGACGGTATAAGTTGCTGAGTTTCAAGACTGAACATATATTTTGCCCGAAGGGTGTAAGTGGTGCCAAAGGGAGCTAAACACATTAATAACTGTTGTGCTCCAAGGGCAGTTAGTACCTGTGGTGACGTCGTGGGTTGATTTTCCGACTGCCAAAGTGAGCGGCTTAAGCGTGTATGTAATACACGGTATTTGGAAAGTTCAACCCACCAAGGGAGTGGTTCGGCGTGTAGCAGAACCCCTAAGCCTAACGCTACCTCCGGTAGTAAAGCCCAATGTTCAGATAATACTTTTGGCAATAAGGGAGTTTTCTCATTGGGTAAAGGCAATGAGTATTGATGAATCAATTGCTGATTGTGTTTACGTTGCAGTAAAGGTGGAAAGTCGTTATATCCGACCCCATTAAATTCACTATGGAAATAGCAACCTGGCGCGAGTAAAATATTTCCTTGTTCAATTAGTAGGTTAGTCAGCGTTGCCATCAACAGGTTTCTCCATCAGATGAGTTGCTGATTTTTTGTTACTTAGCTGGCGCCACAGTAATAGTAAAATAGTAAATAGAATGATAATTGCTGCGATAATTGAGCTGATTATAATTGGATTGAATGTATTTTCTGGTTCAGATTTAATTTGGTATTGTAATGGTGGCCGGTTGACGACGACGACTGAGACATTATCGTAATTTGCTTCAGCAAAACTGTTCGTTAGAAACAGTTTAATTTTATGCATCATCATCTGAGGATCTTCACTTCCGGAATAAGTAACTAAGCTAGACACATTTTGTATTTGCTTGGTCGGATTATTGCCATTTAATGGGTAGCTGACATGCACTCGAGCATTAATAATGTCGGGGATGGTGAGCAGTGATTGTTCAAGCCGTTGTTCGATTAAAGAAAGTAAACGGGTACGTTCTGCTTGTGGTGATGCCACCAAAGAATCTCCAGGAAATGCTTGAATAATTTCTATTGGCTCTTTTGATGGTAAGTTATATTGGCGCAATAAATCTACCGCGATAACAAAATCACTAGGTTGAACACGAATGGAATCCCCGTTTTTATTATCTTGTTTACGCGTAGCCTCAACACCATGCTCTTGCAGTATGGCCAACACTTCATTACTTTGCCTTTGGCTTAACTGACTGAGTAATAATTGGTTATCACAGCCCGCTAAGAAGCTAATAAATCCAATCAAGATAAACTTCTTTAAAATATTCATGGTTTACTGTGCTTTTAAGACGGCATCAATTGCAGAGACGCTTTTATGTGTCAATGTGCTAATCATATTCATTGTCAGGCTATAATTGCCGACACGATTTTGAAATTGCAGTAGTTGGGTTGGGTTACTTGGGTCAATATTATTGACATTCTCAGTTAAGGCTTTCCGTTCTTGACTGACGGTTGCTGTGTATTCAGCAAATAGCTTTTTGACCTTGTCTTCAATCGGAAGAGATGGTGAGAGAACTGATGTGGTCTCTGTTGGGGCAGTGAGTAGTAAATGTGGTGTAATAGCTAACATAAATAATTATCCTAAATAAAATAGAGCATTATAATTAATAATGCTCTTTAAAATTAAACGTTACGAATAATGGCTTGGTCAGTATCTTTAATGGATTTCATAAAATTACTCTGCAATTGGCGTGCCATATTATAGTTACCACTCATAGCGGTGATTTTTGCCAACACTAGTGGGTTATCGACTTCTAAATTGGTGCTAGCAAGTAAGGTGTTTAATTCATCGCCAAATTTTGTAGCTTTAGCACTAATACTTGCCGAGGTACGATAGATCATACCCAGATTATTTTGACCTGTTCCCTCGGTTTCTAATTTAGAGCTGCCCCAACGGCCACTAGTATCTAAACCTAGAATTACATCTGACATTTTATTTCCTCTTTATTTTTAAAATCATATTAATTAAATTTTTTAAGTTAAAAACTGATTGAATTAAAAAACCAATGGTTATTACCTAATAGAATATAACCATTTGCATTGGTGACAAATGATTTTCCTTCGAGCTTGTTATTTGCAAGGGAAATAGAAAATTGAATGTGATTTTCTCCCCATTTTTTGTAAAATAAATTTGTGAAATTAATTAGTGAAGCCGTCTGGTCGTCATTTAAGCTGTCTTTTATTATAAATATGACTTTATTATCTTTAGTGATTTTACGCCATTGAACATTACTTTCTGTTAATCCTAACTCTGCTTTTTGTAATAATTCACCAAGGTTAACCTGTTTTATATCACTCTTAATATAACAACTGAAATAGCTAGATAATATTTTGTCTATTTTATTGTTTACATTAATGGATGTTTTGTCATCTATCGCTGTTATTTTTGGGTTACATGGATTACTAAGCTCTATCTTTAATGTATCTGGAAATACGTCAATAATCTTATTTTCAATTTCATTTTCGAGTTTATTTATTATTTTAATTGAAAACTTTTCATTATATTTAGCTTTGACTAGGCGTTGCATACTCCAGTCGGCATCTCTTTGGGTTTTAACTAAAATGAGGCTTTCGTCATTTGCACTTTGAGTTACAGTAATAGGGTCGTGGTTGCCTTGAAGTATGCGCTCTAGTGTTTTTACTTTTTTGTCAGCACTTTGTTCTGGAATATACTGGAAAGTAACGTAAGTAATAAATATTGAAAATAAAGTAAAGAAAAAGACCAGCATAGTTTGTTTATTAAAAATACTTGGTTTTTCCTTGGTTGACTTTTTTATTTTAGCTTTAAAGGCAGGTAACGGGTTTTCCATTTCCGAGCTCAATGCGTCTTCAAACGTTTGGGCGCTTTGCCAATCAGTATCTTGCATTTTTATTGCGATAGGAAATATATCAGCCAAAAGCAATTGCTGAAGAACGATAGGAATTTCAGTACTTAGTCCACTATCATTTAGTCGAATTGCCAAACCACTTTCAGTTGATTGACTTGCCGTAACAATTGAAAACTCACATGCAATACCATTACTAGGGATCTGGTAAGTTGTAAACCCATCATCATTGATGTCAGTTTTGTAATCTAAGCCGTTACTAATGATAATAAGATTATTATCTGTATTAACCATTAACTCTTGGCTGGTCATAGGACCACTAGCAATTTTTATTATGCATGTTTGGCTATTTGTGTTACTCATAAAAATAATCTCATGGAATTAATTTCATTTTAGTTATGTATTTATTGGGTCTCGTTATTGGCAGCAAGTAAAACAAGAAATATTTTTTCTGTCAGTTGAATTGTTCTTATTCATTTTTACTTTTAATTTGGAATGGAAAGTGTGAAGGATTCCAGAGTATTCCCTTGAGGATTTTTCATCTATCGCTCATTCTGTATACACCAAGTTACTTTAATAAGGCTTATATCATGTCAAAAAAAGATATTGCTATATTATTAGAAAGTAGGGGCTGTTGCTTTTCTTTGCAGGATAAATTGGTCTTGGCTATACCTAATAAGAATGCAACGCCTTTTTCTTATAGATCTCTATATTCAAATTTAAATATTTCGATAGAAATTCAGGCTATATTTATTTGCCAGGAAAATGAATGGGAGTTGATAGATAAATCAAACTGGAATTTATATTCAATGGATTTATCAGAATTAGTTGAAATTTTAGCAGTTATTGACACCGCGACAAGGCAAGCATTTCTCGCTAAAAAAGAGAAACTAAAGGTTGATGAAAAGAGTCAAGACGAATTTATTGTATTACCTGAAGAGTTTCCACCAACCGTTTCGATTAAAAATGTAGTGATTGATTTAATCATTAGAAATCATCCTATATTTGATAGTTGGTGTGAAATATTAAGGCGATATGAAGCCTACGGTATGATGCGATTTATTCTTACTTCCGCTCAAGATGATAAGAATGCCAATATTAATCAGCTATGTGCACGTTATGGTATATCAGCTTCTTATTTTAGGCAGCTTTATCGAGAAAACTTTAATAAAACGGCAAAACGAAAAATTATGAGTGTGCGTATGGCTAATGCCATTCTACAGCTAATTGAAAGTGATGATTCAATATTAGATGTAGGTCTGGAAGCGGGTTATTGTTCAGCATCTCATTTTACTAATGATATTAAAAAAGAGTTAGGCCTAACGCCATCAGAAATTAGGCATATTGGAGCAACACTATATGAGCAGTAAAAAAAATCGAGTGTTTGGGTTGACACTCTTTTTACTGAGTATGAGTTTTTATTCGGCGCAAGCAGAAATTATTGTTGCAGAGCCCGTTACGCAGTCAAAAAACCACGATACATTCGTTGCAAATAATATTGCAGTGGGTAAGGTGTTTGATGCGGTCGCAGAGCGTCTAAATAAACCAATTATTCTCAGTAAATTAGCTGCTCAAAAAAAAGTAACCGGTAATTTTAATTTGGCTAATGCAGATGAAATGTTTAAAGCATTAGCTCGGCGAATTGCACTAGTGTGGTATGACGATGGCGCAAGTATCTATGTTTATGATAATAGTGAAATGCGCAGCGCAATTATTCCAACGAATAACGTCAGTAGTAACCAGTTGCTTAATTATATTCAACGAAATGGCATCTATGATTCACGTTTCCCGGTACGTTCACAAGAGGGGGAAAGACTATTATTTGTCTCTGGCCCGCCTCTATATATTGAATTAATTAAAGCGGCTTCTTTATACCTTGCAGAGCAAATTAGGAAAGAGGAATTATCCAGCGGTGAAGTTGCGGTTATTCCGTTAAAACATGCCTCAGTAACAGATAGAAGTTATTCATTACGCGGACAAAATATCACAATCCCTGGTTTGCTGAATGTCATTAATAACTTATTTCAAAACGGTGCTACAAGCGATGAAACATTAATTATTCAGCCTCCATCTGTAGCGATTAACTCAACAGGAGATTCAATCGATGAATTAATGGATGCACCAATTGGGGACTCATCATCTTCTACGAATAAGCCCCAGTTGGTAACAAGAAAGCCTTCTAACAGTGCTTTTTCTCTAGTGGCGCATCCTGACAGTAATAGTTTGATTGTTAAAGGCAGCCAAGAGCAAATTCGTTATGTTCGTCAACTTGTGAATACATTGGATATGCGTCGTCGCCAAGTGGAGCTGTCATTATGGATTATCGATATTACTCGTTCTGAATTAGATAATTTAGGTGTCAATTGGGAAGTTGGCACATTTAATACGGGAACGGGCTCAGTATCTTTTAATCGCAGTACATTATCGAACAGCCAGCAATTTCTATTACAGATTGATGCATTGAATAAGACGGGTAATGGGCACATAGTTTCTCGGCCAGTGCTATTAACCCAAGAAAACATTCCTGCTTTATTTGATAACAACACTAGTTTTTACGCCAAATTACAAGGTGAACGTATTGCGACTCTTGAGCAAGTCACATATGGCACCATGGTGAGTGTGATGCCGCGTATTTCCGCAGGTAATAACGTTGAAATGGAAGTCAATATTGAAGATGGTGCAGAAAACCGCGATAGCATGGGTAAAACATCCAGCGTAGAAGGGCTACCAGCCGTTAATCGAACCAGTATTAACACCGTTGCGCGTATTGCAAAAGACAGTAGTTTACTTATTGGTGGTTATACGCGTGAACAATATGTTGAAAATGAAAGCAAAATTCCTTTTTTAGGCGATCTTCCTTATGTGGGAGGGTTATTTAGCCATTCATCTACGAATCAGCAAAAGATGGTGCGTTTATTTTTAATCCAACCGCGTTTATTGGATGAAAATGAAGGTTGGGATGGGCGACAATTTTCCGAAAAAACGCGGATTACCAACCATGACAGTCAGTTACACGGTACGGTTCAATTTCTTCAACAATACATGAGTGAGTCATGGCAATAACACCACTGAGCTTTAATACCCGCTTTTCGGTTAATACTCAAAACAAAAGTCGTGCACCAGTGAGTAGCAGTAGTGACGACTCCGATGAAGTTGCTCGTGGCGCAGGTGTCATTGATAGCTCTAGTGAATATGCATCGATGTCGATGCTAGCGGCAAGTCATGTGCGCCGAGGAAGTTCTAAAAAGGGCAGCGAAGAAGACTGGTTGCAATTTTCTGAACGCATTTTAGATAAAGATGCGGATGACAAAGTGTTACATATAGAAGGGTTACTTAATAAGCAGTTAATGACCCCGAAACAGTTACGAGAATTTTTATTGCAATTTTTTACTGATCCTAGTGACTTATTAATGCTTCTTGCAGCATTACTTAATCGAAAAAAATTAAAAAAAGAACAAATTGATAACCTTGAAGCTTTAGCGGAATTACTGCAAGCAGAAGACACTGAACGGAGCGCTCAAGCAGGCATTAATGTTGCACTCATTGCAAAGGCATTTGCAAAAAAATTACATTTCAGTGCTGGGAATTTACGTACATTATATCGTGAATTTATTAGTTATGACGGGCCGATTGTTTATTTATATGAGCAATGGGTTGAGGAAATGGAAATCCAAGAGCGTGAAAATATGATGCGTTATCTTGGTCGGGCGCTTGCTTGTGATTTACAGGCGTTGCCATTAGGCGATCTAAATATCACTGCGTTCGGTAGTTTTTTTAGCCGTGTTGGCCGGCTCCGAGAATTGCAATCATTAGACTATGTATTTTGTCAGCAATTCTTTCAATCCGGGTTTTTTCGCCACAATGGAAAATCAAATCAATCAAAGCTTGAAAAAGAGTTAAGCCAATTATTTACCCGAGGGATACGTAATCACGTTGGCTTTGAAGAAGTGGTCATCACTTTTATTAATAACATATTGAACATAATGAGCTCCGATATTCGAGGCCAATTTTTACAATTACTCTTATTGGCGTTTTCTATCATTCCAGTTGCTGTATTTCCTTCATTGGAAGCACGAGAGGAACTCATTGATCAATTAAAGAAACTCATGGACCAAGTTATGGTGAAAGAGCCGTTTTTACACCGACATTCGTAGTTTGATAGGAAAAGTAATTTCATGAAAAATATAACCGGATTTTTATTACAAATCCGTAATCGCCCAGAGCTAATGGTATTAGTTATCATGGTTATGGTTATTGCGATGTTGATTATTCCATTACCCACAATATTGGTCGATTTATTGATCGGCTTAAATATTATGATCTCAGTACTTATTTTTATGAGTTCTTTTTATATTACTCGGGTACTTAATTTTCAGTCATTTCCATCTATCTTGCTAATTAGTACGTTATTTCGACTTGCTTTATCAATTAGTACTAGTCGTCTAATTTTATTAGAAGCAGATGCAGGGGATATTATCGCAACGTTTGGTGAATTTGTTATTCAAGATAACTTAGTTGTTGGTATGGTGGTATTTGCGATAGTTACCATTGTACAGTTTATTGTTATCACTAAAGGTTCTGAACGTATTGCTGAAGTGGCTGCACGCTTTTCCCTTGATGCGATGCCGGGCAAACAAATGAGTATCGATGCTGATCTACGTGCAGGTGTGATTGATGAGGCGACAGTTAAAGAGAAGCGTGGCGACCTTGAAAAAGAGAGCCAATTATTTGGGTCTTTTGATGGCGCGATGAAATTTATTAAAGGGGATGCGATAGCGGGTATTGTCATCATTTTTGTTAACTTAATTGGCGGAATATCTGTTGGCACAGCTCAACAGGGAATGGATGTTTCAACTGCATTAAATACGTTTTCTTTATTAACGATTGGTGATGGTTTAGTTGCTCAAATCCCTGCACTACTCATTTCTATCAGTGCGGGTTTTATTGTCACTCGAGTAGGCGGTAATGATAAAAACTTAGGTGAAAACATTGTTTCGGAGTTATTTGCAAATGACTTTACGATTTTAATTACAGCATTAGTTGTACTTTCAATGGGTTTTTTACCTGGTTTTCCAACGATTATATTTTTACTGTTATCAGGGCTTCTTATTGGACTATTTGCTTTCCGATATTTTAAAAAACAAAAAAACAAGCAAAAAATAGTTAAAGGTGAAGCAGAAACGATTAATTCAGATGTAACGGAAGGTGAAACACAAAGAGAAATCAGTGATATTGAAGAAGAATATATTCCAGAAACATTACCGATTATCATATCTGTTAACCAAAAATATAAAGAACATTTAGAAGATAATAGATTTTTGTCTAGAATGAAAAAAGATATTTTTATTCGATACGGATATAGGATCCCAGATATTGCTGTCAACTACTCACCGATTATTCCTGAAAATAAAATGGTGATACTCATTAATGAAATTAAAGCAGGAGAATATGATATCTATTTTCATGGGTATCGCTTACTGACTGTTAATGATGAACCTGAATATTTAGGTATGGAATTAATAAAGTTTACGGATGAATATGGCTCAGTGAGCACGTGGTTTGAGAAAAATGACTTATCTAGTATTGAACAACTCGGTTTAATGGTTCGTGATGATGTAACAGAAGCGATTGATTGTGCCAGCACCTTATTACTGCGATTTATTAATGAATTTTTTGGTATTCAAGAAACGAAAAACTTACTCGATGATCTTGAAAGAAAATACCCTGAATTATTAAAAGAGTGTTATAGACATACGACAGTACAAAAAGTCACTGAAGTTTTTCAACGTTTATTAATGGAAAAGATTTCAGTTCGTAATATGAAATTGATTATTGAAACCTTAGTGCAGTGGGTGCCAAAAGAAAAAGATAGTTTAATGTTAGTTGAGCACGTCAGAAGTTCAATGGCACGTTATATTTCATCCTGTTTCTCTGTGGATGGGCGTTTGAATGTCCTCATGATTAACTCAGGGCTAGAAGACACGATACGTCAAGGGATTAGGCAGGCTTCCGGTGGAGTGTACTTACATCTTGAACCTGAAAAAACCAATGAGTTGATACAGGCTGCAGAACTTGCTTTAGAAAATAGTTATTTGTCAGTTAGGGATGTGAATGTTTTAGTACCGGTTGATATTCGTCGTTTTGTCAAAAAAATCTTAGAAGGCCGCTTCCCAGAATTAGAAGTGCTTTCTTTTAATGAAGTTTATGAAATGGTGAAGGTTAATGTAGTTAAAACCATATAGTCAAAAATTGGCTTTATTAACAAATAAAGCGACTGAATTCAATATAACTAAAAATATTGGATGATTAAAATATATTTAAAATATGAGGAGTATCAATGAAATATAGATTTATAGAAGTGTTAAATGAGTATTTAAATTCTATGGGACGTAGTGACCTAGTTAACTCTCAGCTGGATTGCCACTCTAATGTCCAATTAGAAATGAATGAGTTCTCTGCGATTAATATCGATTTATCAACGGATGATATTATTATTTGGTGTCAATTAGTAGATTGCAATTACAGTCATTTAGATTTAGTTAGTGCTACTTTATTGAAATCATTACTAGAATACCCGCCAAATAATTTTTATCCGGGGCAACCGGCATTGAATCTTGTGGATAATGCCTATGTTCTTTCTGCAGTTTTAAAAGAATCAGCGTTAAATGATATGCAATTATTTGCAGATAGTTTTGAAGAGTTCTTTGAGCGTGCAAATGAGCTTAGCGCTCAGCTATCGTAATTCATTATGAAGTTATTTGATTTCTGCGCGCATCCTGCGCGCATTCATGGATGCCTAATAGAAGCGCCTTTACACGGTGTTTTTATTGGTGAAATTTGTTTTATTGAGCGTTCTCTTATGCAGCCCGACATTATTGCGAAAGCGCAGGTTGTTGGTTTTAAAGAAGGGCTCACGGTATTGAGTTTAATAGGTCGCACACAAGGTTTAACGCGAGAAGTGGTTATTCGCCCGAGTGGCTACCCATTTGTATTTGAAGTTGGCGAATATTTAGCGGGTAAAATTTTTAATGCGGCAGGAGAACAAGTTGGTGCGTTGAGTGAAGACCTTGCTGAGCCAATGTTGCTCAATACAAAATTATTACGTATTGATAGCCCTCCGGTGAGCGTGACACAAAGGCGGCCGGTTTCTGAGCCGATGGTCACAGGGGTACGTGCAATTGATAGCCTACTAACATGTGGCTTAGGGCAGCGTATTGGTATTTTTGCCGCCGCAGGTAGTGGTAAAACTTCATTAATGAACATGATCATCAACCACGCTCATGCGGATATTCATGTCGTTGCTTTAATTGGTGAGCGAGGCCGAGAAGTTATTGAATTTATTGAGGAGTTGAAAGAGTCGCCTCATGCGGCACAGACGATATTAATTTATGCAACTTCAGACAGCCCACCGATTGAGCGGTGTAATGCTGCGTTGCTTGCGACTACGATTGCTGAATATTTTCGTGACTGTGGTCGTAATGTATTGCTGTACGTTGATTCCATGACCCGATATGCGAGAGCATTGCGAGATGTGGCTTTAGCTACCGGAGAACTGCCGGCTAGACGCGGTTATCCTGCCTCTGTTTTTGAACAGCTTCCTATGTTGTTGGAGCGTCCAGGGCAATTAAAGCATGGCTCGATTACTGCTTTTTATACGGTGTTATTAGAAAGTGAAGAAGAAGCTGACCCGATTGGCGATGAGATTCGCTCCATTCTAGATGGTCATATTTATTTAAGCCACAAATTAGCGGGACGTGGGCATTACCCAGCGATTGATATCTTACACAGTATTAGCCGCGTATTCCAAAAGGTAACGACTCCAGAGCATCGCCGGTGCGCAATTGATCTACGTGACATGATCTCAAGGCTTGAACAAATTCAGCTTTACCTTGAACTCGGTGAATATCAACGTGGTGAAAGCCATGAAAATGATCGAGCTTTAGATAAAAAAGAGCAAATTGAAGCTTTCTTAAAACAAGCCATGGATGAGCCAATGAGTTTCGACAATATATTAAGCAATCTCAATGAATTGGCATCTTAATGATTTCTAACTTGCTGGCTTTAACGGAGAGACGTTTTGACCGGACATTACAAGAACAATCGCAATTAAATTCAATAATAAAGCAACAGCAACAGCAATGCAGGGATATTCGCCAGCGTATTTTAGTTCTATCAACACAAACTGCATCTTATGAAAAATCAGAAGAATTAAGCCGAACTGCTTTTTGGGAAAGGCAGCGATTAAAGGCAGCGGTTCTAGCGGAAATAGCTCAACTTGAATTTCAAATAGAAACTCTAGCAGCCGAAATATCAAAAAATAAAATACTACAGTCTGAAATTGCTAAACGAATATTCATATTACGTAATAAATGCGAGAAATTCAGAAATTATCTCAAGCAACAACGTATAGCCAGAAGGTTAAAATCAGAGCTGCAGCAACAAAATGAAATTGAGGAGTTATTCGTACATGTCAGCAATAAAAACGAGCTCAAATGAAAAAGTACCCTGTGTAGCTATCGACAGAGAAGCAATATCATCAACATATAACACCACTGAATTTAGCCACCAAAATATAACTCCAAAAATGGCAAAAGTAGTGAATGACAAAAATATGATGCATCTATTCGGCCATAAAAATAAAAGTCAGCCAAAGGATATATCTGCTTTTCTATCCGTATCCCTTCCTTTTATGCAAAAAATATCGCAATTGAGCGACTTAGCGAAGGGGTTTATTACATGGAAAGAAAATGTATATATTGGTGAAGGTATCCAAATAGCCGGAGAAAATAAAGAATTAAAGGCCAAAGCGATTGAGCCGCTAATAAATAATTATATATTTACGGAAAGTTGTATACCTGTTGTTCATCATTTTCAGGATAACTTACCAAAGACTCATCAGGTCAATATTACGAATAAATTGATGGTGGATAATCAGCCAGATATGAATCTATTGGCTGATTTGACGACTACTGGGAAAGTCGAAACCATCCCTGAATTAATTGAGAATAATGAGAATACTAACTTTATTATTAGCACCCCAGCCGCTGACCTAGTTGATATACTAAATAAACCGGTCGTTGATAATAATCTGTCAGAGAGTCCGGATATTCACGTTGAACAAAATATTGCTGACGAAGATGAGATCCCGTTGTTCAACTCTATGATGGCCAGCTTTCCATTACCGAATATCCCACAGCGAGTAAGGGGAAAAGCTAACGATAATTCAGTTCCATACGGGGAAAATAAACCGCAATTAAGTGAGAAGAATCAGCTCAATATGGAAAGTCCACTGGCAAATTTGGCGCTTAGGAGTACTTTAGAACCGACATCAAAAGAGTTGAAACCAGAGGTTAAAACGGGGAAACAGTATATTAGATCTTCAGTCAAAGTAGAGCTTGAGCCCGCTATCCAAAGGAAAATAGTTGGAGAACAATCCAAGCCAGTTAATATTCGACAAATTGATTCACTCGATACCATTTTGTTAAATACATATCCACGAAAAAATAACCCAGCAAAAGATGACTCACTAAGAAATCCCCCTTCTCTTCTGGGAATGCAGTTAGCTACCCATCATTTGCATGACCAACAGGGCACCCATCAAGGTATTAAAGAGAACACCCATCAAGGTATTAAAGAGAGCACCTATCAAGGTATTAAAGAGAACACCTATCAAGGTATTAAAGAGAACATCCATCATCATGTTGTTGGGCAGCTTGAACTTGCTTTTACAAAAAATGAGCCACCTACACAGTCAGTTACCTCACTGAAAACTTATTATCTATATGATAATAAAAATATTTTATTATCTGAAAATGAGACAAATAGTCTCCCTGATAAAGTGCAAGAGACGACAATTTCTGCACAAATCTCACCTGCAGAAGATATGAGCCCACCTAGCAATATGATAGCAACGACTGCGAATGAGGTTATGCGGGTGTCTGTGCCACTACAAGCCACACAGCAAAAGTCAGAGATGCACAAAATGCCAGAGCTAGTGGAACCCCCCCCATTTTTAGGTGAAAACCAACAGCCGAAAACTGCAGAACGTAGTTTCACTTATACTTTTAACCAGTGGCAAAGTAGTCCATCAGTGACGTTTGAATTGGCCTCTAAAGGAGAGTTCGTTGCCTCAACAGCGAGTTCAGAAGTTCAATTGGCATTAAATGAGAATAAGCATTTATTGGCTCATGAAACGAGTGTGCATATTCGACGTGAAGATGAACGTCAGCAGCATCGAAACCGACAGCAGCATGACCAACAGCAAGAAGAAGATTAATTATGTTGAAGATTCGACGGATCAGCTCTCAAGAAAAACAACTTAAAATTTGGCAGCAATATTATTTAGTTAATCCACAAATAAAGCTAGCTAACCGCAGTATTGGTTATTTTCAATTATCACTAGTGAGTGAAACACAGAAAATAAATGCATTCGTTGTTGTTGAAAGTTGGTGTCATTATCGTTGGCCTGAACTGGTTCATTATGCATGGAGTTCATTATCAAACAGCCAGCTATGTGAATTGTTTGCTTCTGAATATATTGGAATTACATTTTTCTCCCAGAATTTCCGTTGTGAATCTGTCGAGATAGTTGATGATATGCGTATTAATTACCAGCCATGGCTAATTGTTAAAGAAGCTAGCCTCGGGGAAGTATTATTAGCAGAACCAATAGAAAGCCTCGAAAAAAAGCAGGGAACTAATCAGATATTCGACCATTTAAAACTGCGAGCGGATTGGATATTAGGGTATAGCTATATTAGTGCCAAACTTTTGCAAACTATAGAATTACGTGATGTGCTGAGTATCCAACAATTACAGTTAAATATGTCTGTGGCAGGACAGGTATTAGCTCGATTTCAAAAGCAAGATGAAGGACTACTTATGATTGAAGAATTAGTGGCGCCAGAGAGTGAAGAGGAATTCGTATTTCCTGAAGAAGATGAAATGCAAGAAATTGTACGCCCCTTTAATATAAAAGAAATGAATATTAAATTAACCTTTGTTTTAGGTCATAGTGATATTACGGTCGATGAGCTTTCAAAAATGGAGCCCGGTTATATTTATTCTATTGGTGAAAATAAAGAACGTGAAGTTAAAGTCTATGCTAATAAGCAACTTATTGCAGAAGGGGAGCTTATTTATATTGGCAATAGTGATGAATTAGGTTTGGAAATCACACATGTTGTCAGTTTGGGTGATAAAAGAGTTTAATATGCCAACGATACCTGATGGGATCCCATTATTAGCGATTATCGCATTCTCGACATTATTGCCATTTGTTATTGCTGCAGGCACCTGCTATTTAAAAATATCTATTGTATTAATTATGGTACGCAACGCGATGGGCGTTCAACAAGTTCCTTCTACTATGGTATTAAATGGTATTGCATTGTTACTTTCTATTTTCGTTATGATGCCTGTTTTACAGGATGTGAATAATCATATGCGACAAGAACAGGTTGATTTTAGTAATGCCGAATCAATCGATAGTTTTGTTGAAAATGGGCTGGGGGGATATAAAGCGTATTTGAAAAAATATTCAGATCCACAACTAGTGACGTTCTTTGAGTCAATACAACAAGGTCGAAGTGAAGAAGAAGTGACTGCTGATGAAGGCGAAGCTACATTATTTTCTTTATTACCTGCTTATGCATTAAGTGAAATAAAATCAGCTTTTGAAATTGGTTTTTATATCTATTTACCTTTTGTTGTAGTTGATTTAGTTATTTCCAGCATTTTATTGGCACTGGGTATGATGATGATGAGCCCAGTAACAATTTCGATTCCAGTTAAATTAATTCTATTTGTTGCAATTGATGGCTGGTCACTGATTTCTAAGGGGTTAGTGATGCAATACATTGAATTAGCACAGCATTAAAGCGAATGATACTATGGATCAAATCGTTTATTTAAGTAATAAAACGATGCTATTAATCGTTATATTATCTGCAATACCAGTAATAGTGGCTACTGCAGTAGGATTATTGGTAGGGTTACTACAAACTGTCACGCAACTTCAAGAGCAAACATTACCTTTTGGTATTAAATTATTAGCTGTTTTTGGCTCACTTTTTATGATCTCTGGTTGGTTATCCGATAAGGTAATGAATTTCGCATTAGAAACCTTAAGCGCTGCTATCCCTGCTATCGGGTTATTCGGATGAATCAGGAAATACTATCGCTGATGTCCTCGCTCTATTTTATCTTTCAAGAAGGATTGATAAAAATAGCGTTAGCTTGGTTGAGAATTGCACCAGTGATGTTTTTATTACCTTTTTTAAGTAACAAATTACTTAATGGTGGGATTATTAAAAACTGTGTGGTGGCTTATATTGCATTAGGTTTATGGCCTTTTTTTTCATCCTATGAAATACAATGGGATGAAATTAATTTTGTTGATGTATTTATTTATGAAATTTCGATTGGACTCGTATTAGCACTGATGTTAGCGTTGCCTTTTATGATAGCCAATATTGTTGGCGAATTAATTGATGCGCAGCGTGGCGAGACGATTAGTAGTATTGTTGACCCTGCGAGTGGAACCGAAGCTTCGGAGCTTGCTGTATTATTAAACCATATTACGTGTATGATATTCTTAGCACAAAATGGAATGTATCAACTTGCTAATCTATTCGCACAGAGCTATCAGTTATTACCCTTTGCCCATGGATTTACGTCATTTAATAGCCTTCCTTTGGGGGAATGGTTAAATAAAATGGTCATCAGTGGAGTTGTTTTAACTGCCCCAATATTAGTGACATTATTTATTACAGAGGTTGCCTTAGGGCTATATTCCCGTTTTTGCCCTCAATTAAATGCATTTTCATTATCTTTAGCAATAAAATCAATCATCGCTTTCTGTGTCTTTTTACTTTATTTCCATAATGAGGTCCCAGAGATATTAGTCAATATGATTTCAATTTCACCATTGCGAGACATATTCCTTTCTTCTTGATTTTATGGATGTAAATAAATATGGCTGAAAAAACAGAAAAACCTACTGATAAAAAAATTAGAGATTCAGCTAAAAAAGGGCAAAGTTTTAAGAGTAAAGATAGCGTTGCGGCAATTGTATTAGTCGTAAGTGCATTTGTTATTGAAGGCGTATCTAGTTTATATGAACTGGGTGGGTTAATGCGAAAAATATTTTTATCTCCAACGGAGATAAAAATTGATGCACTACTTTGGCAATTCTTCACGATATTTTTAAGTGTTGTTTTACCTGTTCTATTTACTTGTTTTTTATCCGGTACAATTATTTCTTTATTACAAAGTCGATTTAGATTGGCCAGTGAAGCAATAAAGCTTGATTTTACTAAGTTAAATCCTATTGCAGGGTTTAAAAAAATATTTTCATTGAATTCATTGAAAGAGTTAATTAAGGCGATTTTGTATTTAATTGTTTTTATTATATCAACATTAGTCTTTTTTATTGTTTGGCGTAAAGATATTTTTATGCTCTACCGAACAATGATTAATGGGATGATTAGCCAATGGGTTAGTTTGTGCGTAACATTTATTGTCGTCTTTCTTGCAGTTGCTCTTATTATTATCTTGGTTGACGCAATAGCTGAATTCTTTCTGTATATTAAAAACTTAAAAATGGAAAAGCAAGAGGTTAAAAAGGAATACAAAGATAATGAAGGTGATCCTCATATCAAAAGTGCACGTCGAGGAATGCATCAGGAATTACTGTCTGAAGAGGTTAAATCAAATGTTCGTAATTCAACATTTGTAATGGCAAATCCAACGCATATTGCATTGCTTATTTATTATGATTCGAATATTGCACCATTACCCTTTTTATTCTCTAAAAGTAAAGGCGCACAAGCAAAAGCAATTATTAAATACGCGGAACAACAAGGTGTTCCAGTTATTAGGGATATCGTTTTAGCAAGGCAAATATGGCGGTCATATAAAAATGATAGTTTTATCGATGAAAAAGGATTAGAAGATGTTATGCAAATAATATCATGGTTAATCCGTATAGAATTAGTAAAAATGGGAGTCGATATTGATAAAGCATTAGAGAAAATATCAGAGAACGAGGCATATTTGAAAAATAATAGCGAATTTAATTAATAATTTATTTATTACTTAAATCGTTTTTTTAAAGAAAGAACTAAATCGGTTAATTATGATGCAAGCATAAAGTATATGTTATGCATTGCATATCAACAATAAGGTAAATATATGAATAATGCGGAAACAGAGAGTTTTCAACAATCTGATATGGAAGAATTACTTGACAATATTACAACTGCACTAATGGATGGTGCAACTTATAAAGATATTCACGGGATCCCACAAAGTACAATGGATGGCATTTATTCCTATGCATACGAATTCTATCAACAAGGTAAATTAAAAGAAGCAGAAACTTTTTTCCGATTTTTAAGTATTTATGATTTCTATAATACAGATTATGTGATGGGACTTGCTGCTGTCTATCAATTAACGAAACGGTATGACAAAGCAACTGAATTATATGCTCTCGCATTTGTATTGGCAAAAAATGATTACCGCCCACTATTCCATGCAGGACAGTGCAATTTAATGATGAAAAAAAGCAGTGCTGCAATTCATTGTTTTGAAAGCGTTGTAAAAAGCAGTACAGATATTGATTTAAAAAATAAATCTCAAGCTTATTTAGCCGCATTAGAAAAAAAACTAGAAAAGACAAATTTAGAAAATAAAAATCCTAATATAACGTAGAGGAAATTATATGGTTCAAATTATCAATTCAAGTAATGAACGAATAAATAATATTCATACATTTCTACAAGGCAGTAATCCTATTGGATTAGGGGATGAGTGCATCAAGTCGGTATTAGCTTTAGAAATGGCGTGTGAAGAATTAACGTCAACAGAGCAGATGAAACGCAGCCGTATTGAAAATGCACCACAATTACCTGCACCTAAAAATAATTTATCCGTTATGTTCAAGGCAGCCGCGGCAAAAGAAGAAAAATTATTCCTAAAAGAAGAGGGGTTTAATGCGGCTTCAGTACTTGTTGGTAGCCTTACGGCATTACGCCAGTTATTACATGAAGGGAATATTAGTGAGCTAGCTAATCGCCTCCAATTGTTAAATATAGAATCAAATACACTTCGAGAAAAAGGAAATGATTTATTAAGTTCTTTTACAAGTAATACGGACAAGGCCAGTGCACTTAATAACGAAGCTAATGCTTTAATACAAGAGCGTGCCGAAAGTAAAGAGCGTTTAGCGAATCTCAAGTCTTTGAAGGGTGGAAACCAAGAGAAAATTAAGCAGCAAATTAAGGCAGAAAATACAAAAATTACAAATTTAGGCACCAAAATCGATAACTTGCTTGAGTCGGCTGGTAATTATGCGAAAAGTGCAGGTGAGGATGCAAAAAAACTCAATCAATTTGTAGAAACAGCGCCACGACGAGTCGAGATTGATGGTGAAAAATGGGAAAACACGCTGGCACTGCTTACGATGTTAACCGCTCAACTTAAAAAGGCGATGAATGAAGATTCGATTCGCAATATGAAAGAGCAAGAAGCCGTGATGGCAACAGTCAATGAAGCTTCTCGCAAAGATTCAGATAAAAAAGCCAAAGAGGCGGAAGAAGCACAGCGTAAAGCTGATGAAGCGAACAAAGCGGCCTCTTGTGCGAGTAAAATTTTTAGCTATGTGATGCTTGCTGTGTCTGTTGTCGCCACTGTTGCGACTTTTGGCGCCGCTGCACCACTAACGCTTGCAGTTGCTGCTATCGGTATTGCTATCTCAGTGGCTGATATCGTTTTGGAAGAAACGGGACAAAGTAGCCTTATGCAGATGCTAGCGGCTGAAATTTCTAGTGTTGTTACCGACATGCTGATGACTTTTGGTGTCTCAGAGGAAAAAGCGAAACAAATTGGCAGTATTGTTGGAATGATTTTGGCGGCAATCGCATTTCTAGCGCTTTCATTAGCTTCTATGTCATCTTTTGCGAAAAACATCGGCAATATTGCCAGTAACTCAGTAAAAACGCTTGCTAAAAACGCAGGAACATTATTGAAAAGCATTATTAAATCGATGCCAAATAGTTTAATGAATGCCTTAGGTAATATCGCGAATGGAGCCGGTAAGGTAGGAAAATCGGCGGATAATATGGTGGTGCTCACTAAATTTAACAAGTTGGCCGATAGTATTGATGACTTACAGCAAGCAGTAAAAACTACCACTAAGGTAGCGAGAAAAGCTGATGACATAAAAGACACCGTGAAAGCGGCCGATAAAGCGGCAGACCAAGCAGACAATATTACGGATATCACCAAAACCTCAGATAAAGCCGTAAACACGGCTAAAACGCAAAGCGTTGCAGTGGCTCGCCTTGAAGTGGGTATGAAGGGGACTGGAGCGACATTGATGGTTGCGAATACGGCAACAACCGGAGGGCTAAATTTGCATGCCGCGGGGCAAATTCGAGATATGAAAGAAATGCTTGCAGATATGATGCTTAACAGTGAAACCATTCAAGCGTTGGATGAGTTATTAAAAAATCTACTGAAGTCCATGTCTCAAAACTATGAGAAATTTGAGGAAATGTTTAGCGGAATGCTGGCGTCATTAAATCAATCAGGTCAAACGAAAGTCAATATGCTGAAAACAGCCCGCTTTGCGTAGTTAATATAGGAATTTATCAAATGAGTCTTAATATTCAATCAGAATCAAATAAGCCAGTTTTATTTCATAAGCCTGTCAGTTTTAGTAGCGTTTCCCCGACAATTAACAGTAATACAAAAACAGTAGCCATTCCTTTACTGCAAAGCGTGCATTTAAATGATGTGCATGCAATGGCGTCAGGGGCTGAGATGGTGATGGATAAGCCATTATTAAAAATGGTTCAATTTTCAATGCATGATGACCAGATGCTAGCGGACATTTCTGCGTTAACGAATTCCGATAAATTAGCCACATTGGATGATCTTCATACTTTTCGAACACTGACACCAGAAAATATTCGACAGGCAATTGGCAAGGTATTAGAAGAAGAAAAAAGTCATATTGAACAATTAGTTGGAGATGCTCAGCTTCCAGATGAAGCCGATTTAAAACAAATGTCTCAAGCTGTTCAATTATTGATTGCCAGCAGTTTCTTCAAAGATTCGCCTTCTAGGCAGGTTGAAGGTGGTAATAAAGGTCAAGAGCCTATTGATGGCATTAAAAACAACACGTTTGTTGGAATTATTAGTAATGACTTACTGGTGGAGTTGTCGAAAATTATTCGCAAAGTGATGGCAGAGATAAACATTTCAGATCGTCGTATTAGTGCGGAGTTTCTGCAATTAAATGCCAAAATGGTACAAGCTTCTGCGGATTCAACGATTCGTGAAGGTAAAGAAACCTTTAAAGGGGCTATGATGGGCTTTTTTACGGCTCTTGCAATTACAGCTGCTGGCGGAGCCTTCCAAGCAAGAGGGCTGCGCCAGCAACAGCAATCGATAAAACATAACTTGATACCAGGCAATAAAAATATCAGTGGTGCTAGTAAGTTATCGGGGTTAAATGGAAATACAGAGAGCGTCTCAACGAAGCCGAATACATTGAGTCTGGCGGGTAAAGATGGCTCAACAGTGACGCTGGGTAATCAAGCTTCACAAAGTCAAAAAAAACCTTTCAAATCAAAGGATTGAAGAGGCTGGTAAACGTACAAGAGATTTGGGTGCCTCACAGCATGAGAAGCACGACCAAATCATGAATAAAACTCGTGTGCAAATGGGGGTGGCAGAGCAAGCTTCTCGAATGTCAGACAATGCGGGTCAACTCGCGACGGCGTCAAATCAAGTCAATGTGAAATCGGCGGAAGCGGATAAAATGATTGAACAATCCGTTGCGGATACTGCACGTTCAGTTTATTCAGATAAAGACAAGCAAATCGATAAGAGCCAGGACCTTGCGAAACAAATGCAAGAACATTTACGTGAAATTCGTGAAGGTAGCCTAAGAACAATGCAAAGTATGGTGAGAGGCTAAAGAATGGATATTACATCTCCTTCTCGTCTAGACAACATTTCTCATTTTTCGCCGCAGGCGACATCAACAGAGCAACCACACCTCCCCCTTTTTGGGGGGGGGATTACTTTTGATGAGTCACTTATGCCTCACCAACAAGTGCTGGATGTGTTCCGACAAATGCAATATAGCGTACCGGAGGGGGTTTATCAGCAACGACCACAAAATGATTCCCCTGAAAATATACAGCTTAGGGCAAGAATGTTGGTACGTGAAAATAAGAGCGCAAATGATGCTTATGAGGAGGCTAAAGCATTAAGAGCCACGAGAAGAACGGAGACTCTCGAAGATGGCCGCTCGCATATTAATAGGCTGACTGGTTTGATTGATAATATTCATACGGATTATCAAAAAAAATACGGTGAATTAGTTAAGGCGTCAACTCAATATATGCAAGATATGAACACGCTAGCCAGTAAGCTGTCTCGTCATATGAAAGCCGGGGATGATGGCAAGATAAAATTTGCCAAAGAGCATGTAATGAGTGATATGGATAGAATTGTGTCGAAATACTCTGGTACGAGTATGAAGATTGAGGTTCTTGGTGAAACAGAAGAGGTAAAAAAATTACAAAAACAAATAAAGGAGATGGGAGACCTGCTTGTGATTGGAATGAAAGGTAAATTAAGTGAGTATAATGAGCTACATGCTAAAGTAGCAAATATAAAAAAATCACTTAATTTAAAAAGTTATGGTGATTATTATGGCGATTGGAGCCCCAATCTTTATAAGGCCAAACCGCTAATGGAGATTAAAGGCGGTACAAAAGAATACGAGTTCTGGGGAAAAAAATTGACAGACCAAGGGTTCGTGATAAAACAGAGTAATGGAAAACTGTGTATTTACCCTGATTTAAAGCCAGTCAAAGAGATGTTTCATGCGATTAATCACTCATCCGGCGCATGGAATGATGGTAGTGACATTATGTCTCAAGAGTTTCAAAGTTTACAAACAGCGATAGATAGCCAAAAAAATGCGATTAATAGCTCCGTATCTCGTTTATTAGAAACCTTTCGACAAGATAATAGTCACTTTGAAACTTTAACTCAGTTACTTATTCAATTATATAAAGACTTACAACAATATAATAATGGCTATGTCAATATGTAATAGATGAATATCGGTTTTTTTCGTAGGATAAATAGTTTTAGAAATATTATTATATATTAATAAGGTGAAGGGATGGAGAAAATTAACACGACATCAGCTGTAAATAATGCATTACCAGTATCCAAAAAAAATGATCGGCCAATATCATTTTCAAATGATATAAATTCAGTTAATAACGTAGGCCAGGAAGTTCATTTTCCTTTAAAAGAACAGGCTATTGATAAAACATTTAATCTTTCAGGTAATGCTGAGGATTTACACTCGAACAACCAAAAGTTACAGGCGAATATAATTGAATCGCTATTAATTGAAAATAAATCTAGTATCAGTTTGGAAATGATAACCAAAACCCTGAATTTGGGGCATGCTGGTAGTCTCCAAGGACAAAAATTGCAGTATCAGCCTGAAAATGCACTCATTGTTTTAACGCTATTGACTCCGGATGAAATTAAAGGGTCAAAGGTATTAGACTGCGCTGCAGAATTAATTAAGCAAGTTAATAAAAGTAATAGTGATAAAGATCTTAAGCAAGTGCTTAAATCATCGCAAAAAGCGCTTGAAGCAGAGCTTTTTGATAATATCTTGAGCGATAAAAATATTGATGAACTTAACCAACGCTTTACTGATAAATATGTTTATCCTGCAATTAAAGAAAAATTAAGACCTTTTTTATCTGAAAAAACCATCGAAGAGTTACCGATAGATAAATTATTCGATGCATCTCTTCAAAAAACAAAAGAAGAGTTAATTATAGAAGCAAAAAAACAGCTGATAAAACATAAAGCTGATAAATCAGTTGATAGACTTTTGCAGGTACATAATATATTTTCAGCGTTGGAACAACAAATCGAAATTATGGGGCAGTTGAGTATTTCTATAAATACGGATATTAAGACTGAAAATGTGATAACACCATGCTCCGAGAAAAATGTTAAGCCAGAAGATAGTGTGGATGGTGGCACGAGTTCTGTTATATCACCTAATAGTTCGGCTTCAACTCCTTATAAATCTGATGTGATACTAAAAGAACTGGTTGCTGTGAATAACGACGGAACAAAAACGAGCCAGTTTGAAAATAAAACAGTAGATAGCCGAACACCCGAGTCAGTTCAAAAAAATAGCCCCGAAGAGGGTGACAATAAGCCCAGTATACTTAGGTTTAAAAGCACGTTAGATATTCCTCAAGTTAATAATAATCCACAGGTGGCATTAGCTAGAAACGCAGTGGAAAAGGGGCATTCTTTGGCTGATGAGTTGCGCCAAAGCATTCTGGACGGTTCGCGGGATCCATCTGCACATGCCAGTAGCAAACCATTAGCATCTGCTGAGTCTAAGTTTAGTCCCGATATAAACGCGTTACTTCCTAAACCAATGGTGTCAGCGAGACGCTTCGAATTAGTTGAAGTTACTGACAAGATGACGGGTGAAACGAAAAAAAGTTGGCAAGCTAAAGTTCCGGAAGAAAAAAATATCACCTTATCAGGTCATGGGGCGCTAACCCGTAACCAAGCTGATAAAGAACGTTATGCGAGTGGGCCGATAGCGTCAAGTACGGAAAAAATGGGGATCCCCAATAATACCAATACATTCAGTAGCAGCTTTAAATCTACAGAAATTGTTGATGAAGTAACAGGAGAAAAGAGGATAACGTGGCAGTTATCTGATGCGAAAACAAGCCAATCAGTCACGTTAACGGAGATGGGGGCGTTAACCCGTAATCAAGCAGATAAAGAACGCTATAACGATAATACTACCCGTTCTGAAAAAGGTTAAGAAATGACAGCACAGAATTTAATTCAGCAACAATGGGTAGAAAATAAAATTAAGGAAATCCGGACTTATTCAGGAATAACGGAATCTTTTACCATGGACTCAGCCCTAATAAGAGATTTGCATATTGATTCTTTGGAAATGTTAGAGTTGATAGCAGCCATTGAGCAATATACTAAAGTCCCTATTCAGGATGAAATTTGGATGAAATGGTATAATTTACAGGATATTGTCGAGTATCTATTGTGTGTCAAATAAAAACAGAAAGCCATGGTATTTATTCGAGCATGGCTTTTGTTTATTTATTTCCTATCGTGTTATTTCAGTCATCTAAAATTCATATTTTTGTCATCAAGTGATAACGCTCACAAAATAGCATACCCTCGTTTGCTTAATTCTACGCGCGTAGACTATCCTTTAAGTAAATAAAAAACGCCAGTTAGATTTTTTGATTAATAGGCTTCGCGCCAACACCAAGGGTTTATCACTATGGCTACACAATTAAATATCGAGGCGAGTCAACAAGCCGCGCAAGAACGGTTAAGTACGCCAGAAGGAAAAAAAGATTTCCGTCGGGCGATTTTTTCTTGTTGGTTAGGCACAACCATGGAATATGCGGATTTTGCTCTCTATGGTTTAGCAGCAGGTATTATTTTCGGTGATGTTTTCTTCCCTGATGCAACGCCTATTATGGCGCTGTTATCCAGTTTTGCAGCCTATTCAGTCGGGTTTATCGCACGTCCAATAGGTGCGTTATTTTTTGGTTGGCTAGGTGATAAACATGGCCGAAAAATGGTTATGGTCATCACGATTGCATTGATGGGGTTATCAACCACACTCATCGGTGCGATCCCCAGCCACGCACAAATTGGTGTTTGGGCACCGGTTTGTTTGGTGATCCTAAGGTTTGCTCAAGGGCTAGGAGCGGGGGCTGAACTATCCGGTGGTACTGTGATGTTGGGGGAATATGCGCCAGTAAAACGCCGTGGTTTAGTTTCTTCGATTATTGCATTAGGCTCCAACAGTGGAACATTACTGGCCTCAATGATTTGGCTGATAGTGTTACAAATGGACAAAGAAAGTTTGATGTCATGGGGATGGCGGATCCCTTTCCTTGGCAGTATTTTGATTGCATTGGCGGCATTATTTATTCGTCAACATATGCGTGAGACGCCAGTTTTTGAGCGGCAAAAAGAGCAACTTGCTGAAGAACGCCGCCTCGCATTGGAATCTGATGCTGTCGCTCACCCTGTAGATAACCGTTCATTTTGGCAAAAAACGCGGGCATTTTGGACCATGGTCGGGTTGCGTATTGGTGAAAATGGGCCATCTTATCTTGCTCAAGGCTTTATTATCGGTTATGTCACCAAAATATTGTTGGTGGATAAATCTGTGCCAACAACGGCGGTTTTAATTGCTTCAATCCTTGGTTTTGCCATCATTCCATTTGCAGGGTGGTTATCAGATAAATTTGGGCGCCGTATTGTTTATCGTTGGTTCTGTTTCCTATTGATGCTGTATGCCGTACCCGCGTTTATGTTATTAGACTCTCGCGAACCGATTATCGTTATCCCGACGATAGTGGTTGGAATGGGGTTAGCATCACTGGGTATTTTCGGGGTACAAGCGGCTTGGGGCGTAGAATTATTTGGCGTGCGTAATCGCTATACTAAAATGGCCTTTGCTAAAGAACTCGGCTCTATTTTATCCGGAGGTACAGCTCCATTAGTGGCATCTGCACTGTTGTCTTGGACAGGTCAGTGGTGGCCAATTGCCGTTTATTTTATTGCAATGGCATGTATTGGTTTAGTGACCACATTCTTTGCACCGGAAACGCGAGGCCGTGACCTAAATCTGCCAGAAGATGCGATATAAGTAAGCATGGCTGTATATAAAAGTCAGAGTGGCTGCTATTCTTTGGCAAAGTCATGTTAGAAAAAGGAATTGCTGGGTGTCAGATACAAATGACCGTAAAGTGACGCGGGTAGATGTTGCCCGCGAAGCCGGAACCTCGGTTGCGGTAGTCAGTTATGTGATTAACAATGGCCCTCGTCCTGTTGCAGAGGCAACGCGGCAAAAGGTGTTAGCAGCAATCAAAAAAACGGGGTATCGGCCAAATGGTATTGCAAAAGCCCTAGCTTCGGGGAGCACGCAAACCTATGGGTTAGTGATCCCCGATATCTCTAACCCGTTTTTAGCCTCTATTGCTCATGCCTTGCAGCGAGAAGCGTTTAAATATGGGCATGTTTTGTTGCTGGGTGATGCGGGGGATTCTCGGATTCGTGAAAAAGAACTGATTAATAACCTTTTGTTAAGACAAGTTGAAGGCCTCATTTATACCAGTGTTGACCGGCATCCCTATGTTGATTTAATTCAGTCATCAGGCACGCCTTGTGTGATGCTTGATAGGATTGAAGCCACAGAAGGGATCAGTACCATTCAAGTGAATGAGAAGCTCGCAGCCTATAAAATTACTCGTCATCTCATTAAGCATGGCTATCAAAATATTGGCATTATTTGCGGCCCAAATGAGATGCTCAATACCCAAGACCGCTTAAATGGTTGGAAAGCTGCACTCACAGAAGCTGACTTAACGATACAACAAAAATGGATTTTATCAGGGGAATATACCCGCGTTTGGGGCTACCAGGCTATCTATCAGATGCGGGAAGAGGGGTTCCCTGAAGCTATTTTTGCCACGAATGAATTGCAAGCTTTTGGCTGTTTAAAAGCCTTAGCAGAATTAAAATTACGCGTACCGAAAGACATTGCACTGGTGTGTTTTAACGGTACCGTGCAATCAGAATATACCGTTCCAACTCTCACAACTGTTCGCCAGCCTGTTGATAAAATAGCGCAAAGAGCGATACAAATTTTACAAAATTGGCCATCTAAAGAAGCCATCTGTGAAGTGGAATTTGAATTACAAATCGGGCACTCATGTGGGTGCTGATTATTTATTGTTTCAGGGAAATTTATGCGAGTGATTATAGATTGCGACCCCGGTAATGGGGTCGTTGGTGCGAATGTTGATGATGGCCTAGCACTTGCGCTGGCTATCGCTGCACCTGAAATCAAATTGGAAATGATCACCACTGTTTCGGGTAATACACCTAGCGAAATTGGCTTTGACGTTGCCAGCCATTTAGTTCATTCACTGGGTGAAAATATTCCTGTTTATCGTGGTGCATCGTCAGCCTTGGTTGAAACTAGCGCGGCATGGCGTGAACTACTCGATAACGGCGCTGAACGAGCGCAACTTACGCACCTATGGGACGGTCTTCCACCCATACCCAGTTTACCGAAGTCTATCCCAGAAGCCGCGTTACGTATTGGTGAATTAGTTTGCCAAAACCCGAAACAAATCACGATTATTGCCATTGGCCCATTAACTAATATCGCAATAGCAATGCAGCTGTTTCCTGACATGGCTCAAAACGTGGCGGAGATAGTGATCATGGGGGCGGTTTTTAACGTGCCGGGGTACTTGAAAGACACTAATTTTGGCATCGACCCTGAAGCGGCCTACGCGGTGCTTAATAGTGGAGCAAATCTGACTTTAGTGCCAATGGATGTCACCGTACAAACGCAAATGGTGCATGAGGATCTTGATAAGCTTGCTCAAATTGGTACACCACTGAGCCGTTTTCTTGTGGCAACAATGCGACCGTGGATGGACTATTCACGTGCGACTCGTCATTTAGCAGGGTGTTGGATACATGATGTGTTAACCGTGGCATGGTTATTGGATAAGAGTCTGGTGACTTATGATAAAAAGCACGTAGGTATTGAGCTACAGGGAGCGCTGCGCGGTAAAAGCTTTTGTTATGACGCACTGCGCCTACGGGTCGGAGTTCCTGAACCAAAAACAAAGCCAATTACTGTGCTGCAATCCGTAGATAACTCAGGTTTATTAGATTTAATCTTTAATACGCTCAAACTGAAAAAATAACGTGGCAAGAATAGCGTCTATAGACGCTATTCTTTTATCACTATGAAGCGGACTTTGGCATCATTCCGTGGGCTAAATGGCCTTTATGGAAGCTCGCGAACCTTGGTGAGATCCGTGCGACTGCTTCGGCAGAACAAGATGCATCAAGCAGCACAAAGCTGGCATCATCCCCTTTAGCTGGCCACACTTGTTGGCCTTTTTCATCTAACGGTAGAATATTGCCTGTTGCGATGGCCAGTGAACGGGATAGCGATAGCTCATCAGGGCGAGTATAAAGCTGCGCGTATAAATTGGCTTTTTCTAGCATATCGCCTAGGCCAAAGGGCGACCAATGGTCAATCACACTATCCGTTCCGGTCATCACAAATACCCCATTTTTATTTAGGGTTTTCAGTGGCATATGCAGTGTGCCAATTGGAACAGTTGAAGCAATGGTGATTTGCTGCTCAGCCAACTGTTTTGCCGTTTTTTCCGTTTGTTCAGGGGTGAGTGTTGCCAGTGCAAAGGCATGGCTGATGGTCACTTTACCGCGTAAGCTGCGGTTTTCATCCACCGTTTTAATCATATAATTGATAGCGGCAACGCCTGCAGGGCTCGTTTCATGCAGATGAATATCCACGCCTTTGTTGTAGTCCAATGCAATTTGGAACATCGAATCGAGAGACTTTTCCATCGCGCTATCTACATTGGTTGGGTCTAAACCGCCAACGTAATGAGCGCCCGCTTGCATGGCTTCACGCATTAAACCCTCTGACTTGGAATGTAATAAACCATGTTGCGGAAAGGCGACAATTTCGCAAGTTAGGTCTTGTTGGTGTTCACCAAGCACTTTTTGTAAGGCTTCTAAATTTTTTAAACCGGAAACGGGTTCGATATTACAATGGCTACGAGCAATGGTCGATCCTTGGGATTGGATCAGTGCGATCAGCGCATTCGCTCTTTCTTCCGTGAAAGGTTGTAATTCAGGTAGCAATTTTTGCTCTAACGCGATCATATCCATAATGGTTTTGCCTTCACGTGACTGTGGCGCTTGCCATGGCCCGCCATAGAAAGTTTTATCAAGAGGTGGATATGCATGTCACGAAAGGCCGGTAGCATCAGTTTGCCTTGCGCACTATAGGCATTTAATGTGCCATCAGCATGCTGTTTATTCGGTAAAACGGCTGCAATTTTACCGTCCCGGATTTCTACAGTGTGTAATGCGGTTTGGGTGCCGACGACCGTTGAATCTTGGTAATTAAAGCCAGTTTCGAGTAATACGTCATCGAGGTAATAATGTTTATCCGTAATACTGGACTGGCCTGCTTTTTGGCTAGTTTGGTCTTGAGCGGAGGCAAAGCCCGATACCGCGCCGAATAAAGTGCAAGCGGCTGCGACTTTAGCGCTGATGGAAAGGAACTCTCTTCTGCCTGATGATTTTTCTGCTTTCATAGAAACTCCTAGTGATATCCATTTACTGTCGAATTTCCTGTTTTTAAGCGACACTTACCCACTCAGATCGTCATCAAACGATCTGAGGAATATTGCGGTTTGCGACTAACAAAAAATTCGCATGATCCAGATTATAGAAACTTACCCTTGAACAATATGGGTTCCCGTTTCACCGCGTAAGGCTTCTGGTAGCTTTTCAGGGGTGGTGATGATCACACGTTTACCGCCATTGGCAATAAACGATAGGCTGGCTTCAATCTTCGGTAACATGCTACCCGCTGGGAAATGGCCTTCTTCCATGTAGCGTTGCATGTCGCTAGTGCTGGTTTCGCCAAGTGCTTTTTGTTCAGGTTTGCCGAAGTGAATACACACTTTTTCGACACCTGTGGTGATAATTAAAATATCGGCATTGAGCTCTTTCGCCAGTAAAGTTGTTGAGAGGTCTTTATCAATCACCGCGTCAACACTTTTGTAGCCACCATTGCCGTTATCAATGACTGGAATACCGCCACCACCTGCAGCAACCACCACATAATTGTGTTCTGTTAAAGTGCGGATCGCTTGTGATTCAATCACACGTTTTGGTTCGGGGGAGGCCACCACACGGCGGTAACCGCGACCAGAGTCTTCAACAAAATGCCAGTTTGGGTTTTCTTGCTGTAATTGCTGAGCTTGTTGCTCAGTAAAAAATGCCCCAATCGGCTTGGTTGGCGCGCTAAAGTTTGGGTCGTTTTTATCGACTTCAACTTGTGTCACTACCGTAATTGCTTGGCGGTTATGGCGTTTTGCTAAGACGTTAGTCAAAGCTTGTTGAACTAAATAGCCAATCCCACCTTGAGTATCTGCCACACAGTTAGCCAGCGGTGTTAAAGGTAAACCTTCGGTTTCGTGTGCAATTTCTGCACGGCGCAAATCTAATCCAACTTGAGGTCCATTTCCATGGGTCAAAACAATGTTGTAATTACCTTCAAGCATGTCACTAATATGATGTGCGACTTCTTGAACGGCTTTTTCTTGAGCTTCGATAGACTGGCTGTTGTTATCTTTGATAATACTGTTGCCCCCGATGGCAACAACCACGAGTTCTTTCATTGTTAATGTTTCCTGAGACAGAGATTTAGCTGATAGTAGGTGTACAGCGCACACCTACTATAAAAGGTTGGCTTAGTTACACTGACTTACTGAGTTTCTCAGATTTTTCAGCTTGTTGTTCTTCCACCGATTTCCGGCTATCTAAAAAGTGTTTGAGTACAAATAAAGCTGCCATCATGAGGTATGCGTAAACAAACATCAAGGTTGAACCAGTAGCAATTCCGACCGCTGGGGAGTGAATAATTCCGAAGAATACTAATATTGCTCCCGCTGCAGCAGCAATGGCTCCACGCAGTGGTTGGTTGAGGATAGCAAAGATAGCAATACAGCCCCATAACATACTGGCTAACGGCGCACCGTTACCTAAATGAACTAGACCTTGGTAATAAACACCTTTGTGTAGCAAGGTTTCAACACCAATTGCACTCGCAGAGGTGCCCGCCGCGCCCATGACACTATTAACCATCGTCAATGCCCAGTTAGCAATCCATGGGAATAGACAGATAAAGATAACGGGAACTTCAATTTTTGGCGTTTCTCGCACAACTTGGTTGGCGGTGACGACCCCGATAAACACCAGTATTGGCACGATAGCGGTCATTGGAATGATAGCTAACATAAAAGCGCCGATACCGAATAATGGGACGATAAACATGGTGATACCGGATGCTAGGGTATAACCCACACTAGCGCCCATGGCTTTCCAACCCGCATGGCCGACGTAAACAGTGACAGGGAATGGGTTACCCATAAAACAGCCAACTGTAGACGATAAACCGTTAGCTAACATGACCTTACGAGTATTATATTCATCACCTGCAGCATGCGCACTTTCAATATTTTCAAGGTCGAAGATATAGTTTGCTAAGCCAAGTGGTACCGCAGACGCTAAGTAAGGCAGAGCGTGTGGCAGGCCTTGGAAGAAGCTATCAATATGGATGCCCGGCGGGTTGAAACCAAATGACGCCATTGAGTCTTTGATTGCTTCCGCACTTTGCAAGCCAGAAACCCATGCCAATACCGTACCGGCAATTAGCAGCAATAAGCCAGTTGGGATGCGAGCAAAAATCGGTTTTTTACCAAACCAGTTAATGAAAATTAATAACAGCACAATGAATGAAACCGTTGGTGCTTCAAACGCTTGCAGCATCGGGTTCATCGCTAGTAACAGTAATCCTAAACCGGACAAACAGGATAACAGTACGGTGCGTGGGATCATCTTACGGATGGTTTCACCTAAGAAAGAACCACCGACGAGGATCATTGATTCGACAAAACACCAAACTAGCGCAATTTGGATCGCAAATTCAGCATTCTGTGTTGTTTGGTAGACAGGCATGATGACTAAGAACGTCACCGTAAAGATAGAAGGCGCACTGGGCCCTGATGGTAAAGCGGTGACATCATTGCGTCCAGTTTGCTTTATCATTTGCTGGCCAAAGTAAGCATAGCTCACGCTGGCAAGTAAAACAGCGAAACCAAAGGCTGGTGCGATACGGCCGTAAACAATTTCTGATGGGATGCCGACAACGAAAATCAAGAGACCCATCATGGTGAGTAGGTTGGTTAGGTTATTGGTCATTAAGCCAAAGTAGGCGGCCAAATCCCCACGTTTCCATTTTATTTTTAATATACTCATTTTAAGTGTTCCCCTGTGTACCCTTGTATACCCGTCATACTTTGAACCGCAGCGTTGTTGGCTGCATTCACTTGTCCTAGTCACATACCTATATATGCTCCTAGGGTCTCGTTTACTTGCCGCCTAGCTGCAATTCAAATTATTTAGGGTATGTTCCTATATTTTGAGTTACAGCACTGTTTTTCAAATAAAATCAATCAGGGTATTCGTTCTATTTTTATTGCCCGACTTTAGTCGGGCGTTATTTTTTCTTACTGGAAACTAAGCGTATTTTTGTGCGTAGGCCAACATCGCTTTTTCAAAGCAATCAAACGGCGGGTGAACAATACCTGCCCCAATCATACCGATGCCCGCATCTTTATGGGCAATGGCTGTGTTGATAACAGGTAAAATACCACTGGCTGAAACCTTCGTAATATCAATAGCTGTAGGGATACCCATAAAGCCCAGTAATGGAATAGTCACGTTCGGGTTCTCACCTAAGGTGATTTCACGCATTTGGCGAGAGAAATCGACCGCTTCTTCTACCGTACCGCCAACGAGTGCCACAATAGCTGGCGCTGTTGCCATAGCAAAACCGCCAATACCGTAGGTTTCTGTGATTGCGGAGTCACCGATATCTAAACCAGAGTCTTCAGGTTTGTAGCCTGCAAACATTGGGCCGATAACTTGCTGAGAAGGCCCTGTGAACCATTGACCTGGTAGTCCACTAATGCGTAAACCAAATTCATAGCCATTACGCGCCATGGTCGTGACAACAGTGCTGTATTCGATACCGTGAGCCGCATCCATTGATGCTTTACACATCGCCATCCACGTTGGGCCGGAGAAGTAATCGCTGCTTGCAACAAAATCAAATACTTCTTTTTGCTGGGCGACAGAGAAATCAGTTTGAATGATCCCTGTTGTAAGCGCTTGAATCAGTAAGGTTGTCCCTGCATTGTTGCGGTTATGGCACTCATCGCCCATATGCAGTGCTTGAGCAAGCATCAAACGCAGGTCGATTTCACCAACGATTTTCATTGCGTCGCGCAGCATTGGGCCTAATACATCACGCATCCAATTTAAACGGTCTATTACACTTTGGTCATTGGCACCCATGCGCAGGATTTTCGCCATTTGCTCACTGAGGTTAGTGAATGCACGGTTGCCATAGGTTTTATTTTCAACGATATGCATAAACATCGATGCTGAAGTGACACCAGCCATCGAACCTACACAATCGTGTTCATGGCAAGGGGAGAAAATGATATCTCCCGAGGCCGCAACACGTTCTGCATCGGCTAAGTCTTTCGCTAAGCCTTCAAAAACCAGCGCTCCCGTCACCGCACCTTTCATAGCGCCACACATATCTTTCCAAGCAACCGGTGGGCCTGCGTGTAGGATAGTATTTTTGGTCATGCCCGGAACCACATTAATCGCTTGGTCGTAACCGATTAACACAGGTTGAGATTGAATAATGCGCTCAAGCGCTTGGGCATTGGCGGCCGCAATTTTTTCTTGTAGTGCGGCATCACCTTCAATTTGGTCGAGGGCGCGGATAACCGCAACGTTGCCTTGTCCGGGAGGAGTCCAGTTTAAATGCGTAACTGGAACATGTTGTTTTTTTAGGTCATCACTGAACATTTCGATGCCAACATTGATGACATTTAATGGCTGCTTAAATAATGAAGTCATTATGCTTTCTCCCCTTTCCATACAAACTCACGCCCTAATAAACCAGTATTGGTGCTGCTACTTGCCCAGATAACGCCGGCATCTGTTAGCATTTTGACCTGCGCATCCATCGACGGTGTGTCTTGGTCAGTACCCAGCACATAGCCTAAAATTTCTAATTCACGCCCATCTTGTTTGGCAATATTCTTCGCTTCTTTAATTGCGTCGATCATCACGCCTACTGGGTCTTCGTGAGAACCAAAGCCCAAAACGAAGTCCATCATAATGACGCCAACTTCAGGGTCGCGAGCCTCTTGTAATAAGCGTTCAATGCGGTTGGTAGGGTCGATCATTGGGTGCGGTTTACCGTTGGTAAAGTCGTCATCACCAAAGTCGAGGAAAGTGTGTGCAATACTTTTGTTGAGGTCTTTTAAGCGATAATCAGGGTTTGGCTGAATATTGCTGTAAACATCATCGTATTTTTCCAAGGCGGCAAACATGGCTTCATCGCATAGCGTTCCACCACAGAATAAGCCACGAATATATTTCTGCTCAGGTTTCAGTTTTGCTCTGACTTCGTCAATAAGTGGTAAATTAAGAGGGTGTAAATCTAAATCTTCTTTGCGAATACCGGTTAATAGAACGGCTTTCAGTGCGGCTTCTTTGGTGCCCTGAGCAAAGGTTAGACCGGGTTTGTCTTCTGGTAGTGGTTGGCTACCTAAGAAACACACAACAACCGGTTTGTGGCATTTTTCCGCTTGTTCTAACACTTTTTTCGCAACGTTAGGAGCTGGTGGCTTAGAGATCAATGCGATAACTTGGGTTTCATCATCCGCATCGAGCATTTTCAGGGCGTCAATCATCATGATACCGCCAATTTTCTCGCTTAAATCGCGACCACCAGTACCAATTAATTGGGAAACCCCTGCGCCAAATTCGTGAATACGGACGCTAAGTTCTTGGCTACCCGTACCGGATGCACCGATGATGCCAATGCTGCCACGGCGAACGCTATTACCAAAGCACAGCGCGGTTCCGTTGATAATGGCAGTTCCACAGTCAGGGCCCATCATCAGTAAGCCTTTTTTGCTAGCCAGCTGTTTAAGTGCGAGTTCATCTTCAATGGAGACGTTATCGGAAAATAGCATGACATTGAGGTCATTTTCTAACGCAATGCGTGCTTCACGGGCAGCAAACTGACCATTTACTGAAATGACGGCAAGGTTGGCATCTGGGATATGTGTTTTCGCTGAATTAATGGTGGCGTATTTGGCTTCATGCTGCCCGCCGCCTTGATTTTTCTTATTAAATAAATCTTCGATAGCAATTAATGTGGCTTCGTTAGCTTCATCACTTGGGCCTTTAATGACAATCATTAAATCGCCATTTTTAGCCTCTTCTAATTCAGGTGTTAGTAAACCTAAATTACGTAAAACACCTTTGTTCATCTCTGTTGCCATTGCGACGAACGCTTGCTCAACATTGTCGAGTTGATTGGCTTTTGTCGAAATAGACATCAGTGATACGGAATCAAAATAGGTATTCTTTTTTATGACAACTTTAGTCGACATAGTTTTCTCCGAAATAATGGGTGATATACAGGGCATCTCGCAAGCCAAATAGCATGTCGCTGCCAGAACTCGACCCGATATTTAAAATCTGTAAAAATTGTGGATAAATATTTGTTTCTTTCGCATCAACTAATGATTGAATTAATTGCTGCATATTTTCGCGATATTCTCGGTTTAATGCTTTTTCTAATGTGATGGCACTGATTGGTGTCGTCTGGCTTAAGCTTTGGGTTATTCCTTGATAAAACTCAGGGTAAAAAGTGGCAGCCGGGTGACCGGTTAATAATAAAAATGCCATTAACCCAACTAAGTAATCATCTCCTGATGGTGTTAGCCCGATACCTAATCCAACAAACTGGCGGATCACATAAATAATATTTTCTTTATTTTTCTTAATTATTGACTCAATCAATTCAGAGCGTAATTGAACCAATTGCTCTGTCATAGAGAGATAAAAAAAGTTATCCCCCTGATATTTAAATAGAGAATTTTTATTTTCAGTTAAGATTAAATCCAAATTACTTATTTGTTCTTCGATATATAATAAATAATTTGATTTCTTCAGTTCGTTATCACTAAAGTTGATAACTGGTTGCCGCCATTCTTTACATAAAGAAAATGATATTAAATAATGACTACCAATCAATATTTCTTTATTCGATAAATTAATTGTCTCTCCTTCTTTAATATCGAAAAGAGAAAAGTCTTTATTGATTAATCGGCAACTATTTGGTGCATTATCTAATTGAGAACAAAGCAAAGTATAAAGTACATTATCAATAGAAAAGTTAATGGCTTTATTAAATACTTGTTCTACCGTTCCTTGGGGTTGTGGCTGATTTAACAGATTGAGAAAATGTGTATCAGCCGTTAGCCCGTATAACCTTTGCCGATGAGATATGGATGCGTTCACATGCCTCCTTATCCTATTTAGAGTCTATGATTTCGCTAGGCTCCAGCTGCAATCAGTAACTCAGCAATCTCGTTATAGCCTTTTTCACGAGCTAGCTCTAATGGTTTTTTACCATATTTATCAGTCATGTGAGGGTTTGCGCCATGGTCTAATAGCAATTTAACGATTTGCTGCTGTTTTTCGCCACCGTCGTTGAGTACGATAGCTTCTAATAGTGGTGTCCAACCTACAAAGTTGGTGTGGTTGACATTAATATCGGTTTTTTCAAGTAATTCACGAACAATTTCTACATGGCCTTTTTCACTAGCAGGTGTAATTCCCACACCACCAAAACGGGTCAATAAATCTAAATTTGGTTTTGCAGGCAAGACAATACGCAATAAAGTGAGGTCATTATTAAGGCAACTTAATAAGAAAGGGTTAAAACACGTTTGGTCTTGTTTATTAATATCCGCCCCTGCATTAATCAGAAAAGAAACACATTCATAATGTTTATTTAGGCTGGCATTGACGATAGCTGTACGGCCCTGACGGTTGGTGGTATTAATATCTACACCTTTTTCAAGACAACTTTTTAATATTTCTAATTGTCCTTGTTCAGCGGCGGTTAAAAAATCGTGAGCGAGAGTACTAGCGGTCATCATTTTCCCCTTAGGTTGGTTTTTATTACCAACATAGATAAAGACAATTTAAAGGTGACTTCGAATATATAATGATTAGAGCATAGCAATTGTCATTAATAAAAAGAATCCGTTTAAATTTAATTCATCAATGAGGCGTTTGATTGTTGAATTAAATTCAATAATCCGGCTTTTTTGTGCGTGTGAGCATTATTTTTAATCGTTATTTGATAGTTTATGGCCGTTTTTTGACCCGAATTGTGTGATTTTCTTTGTTAATTAAAATCGAAAATCATGATTTACTCAGTTCTGTGATAGACATCAAATTGAAAGTTTTTAATTTGTTAAATTTGTAATTTTATTGATCGCAATCGTATCGAATGTTAATACTTGGTTTGCCTATTTAATTCAATAATATTAGGTATTTCGAATATTAATAGTTACTTTAAAGGTGTGGTTTTTACTTGGCGAAAATGCATATCAAATTTAATCTATTCCAGTTGTTAATAATTCTGTTAAGCTATAAAAATGTGCTCGAAAAATAATCTGATTTTTACGTTATTGAATTTTATTCACATAAAAATATGATTTGTCTAAATTTTAAACATTTTTGGCGGTGGGTATGAACTCAATTTTTACGGAAGAAAACTTACTGACTTACACAACAGCGGCGAAGTTTGCGAGTTTTAGTAAAGCAGCAGAAGAGTTAGGCGTGACCACCTCCGCGGTGAGTTATACCATCAAACGTATCGAAACCTATTTAGATGTGGCGTTATTTATTCGTAATACCCGTAATATTGAACTCACCGAAGCCGGTTATTATTTTTATCGCAAAGCAACCGACTTGCTTAATAATTTCCATTCCATTCAAAAAAGTATTTATTCCATTGAGCAAGGTATTGAAGCGCGGGTACGTATTTGTATTAATCAGTTATTATATACGCCGTACCATACCGCTAGGTTATTACAAATATTAAAAAAACAGTTTGCTACCTGCCACATTACAGTGACAACAGAGGTGTACAATGGGGTTTGGGATGCGATTATTAATAACCATGCGGATATTGCGATTGGCGCTCCGGGTACTTTGATGGATGGCGGTGGAATTGATTACACTGAAATTGGTGCGATTCACTGGCAATTTGCTATAGCGGCAACTCACCCTTTGGCGCTGATGCCAGAGCCTATCGCTGAGAGCCAGTTGCGTCTTTATCCAAATATTATGGTAGAGGATACCGCGCATACCATTAATAAGCGGGTGGGTTGGCTACTACATGGGCAAGAGGCAATTCAAGTTCCTGATTTTAATACTAAATGCCAGTGTCAGATACTCGGTGAAGGGATTGGCTTTTTACCCGATTATATGATCAAAGAACATGTTAAACATGGCCTGTTGGTAACAAAACAAATTCAGAACCCACGACAAGACTCCCATATGCTATTAGCCACACAACATTCGGCTACTGGGCTTGTGACGCAGTGGATACGCAAAGAATTTGGCGAAAAGGGGGTTCTAGCAGACCTCTACAGCGATCTCCTAAAACCCATCAATTAGTCTTATTGGCTAGCGACATCAAGGGCTTTATCGATGGCGTCAGGGATCACTGAACCGTGGTTTTTGCCGTCGAACAACATAAATTCACAGTGCCTTTGGTGGTTTGCAATTTCAGTGCAAACTTGGCGTGTGCTAATCCAACTTTTGCGCATTTGGTAATTTTTCACCTGTTCGGTGCTGAGTTTGGATAAATCAGGGCTCTCTTCTAAACCACCTAAAGTCACAAACAGGGGGGAACTGGCCTGTTTAGCTGTCAATTTTGCTAAATCCACCATACTTCCTTTGCCCCACCATAATGACGGGCTGGCAGAAACATAAAACTGGAAATCATCCGGCTGTTGCTGGTATGCCATCAAGGTAAATAATCCACCAAATGAATGGCCAAATAGGGTTTGCTTGCTTTTATCAATAGGAAACTGTTGTTCTGCCCATGGGCGGATTGTGTCAGTTAAATATTGGTATAGCGCAGGGGAGCCGCCCCCTTGTTTAAAATCTTCACCGGCAACAGGTGGGGTATAGTCGTAAGTTCGCCATGCTTTAGGAAAGGCTTCATCGATTGGGTAACCAATTCCAATAATAATCGGTAGTTTATCCACGGGGAGCTTTTCAACAGCGCGATTAACGGCTTTAGGATATAAGCCATTGCCATCAAGCATATACAGGACAGGGCGTTGTGCGGTGATATTATAGGGCACTGCACTGTAAATGCGCAGCGCACGGTTACCGTAAGTCATATCCGTTTGTTGGATATCATAAAATTGGCTGACTTGCTCGTCCATACTCGGGATAGTCTGGCTTGGGCGGGAAAATGCGGAACTGGTCATACACAGCAATATGCCACTTAATATGATTTTATTCATTTATTGAGTCTATTTAAGGGTTTTGAGGGTATACCTGAAACAGGCATACCCTCAGAGTTAATTAGAAACTAACGTTAACGTTCGCCCAATAACGGCGTCCGTCTTCAACATCCCAGTTGCCATCAACTTTATCAATTTTAGGTCCTTTTTCATTACCAATATTTAGCACCGCAAAGTTCAGTTTAGTGTTTTTAAATAATTGATAGGTTGCGCCGACATCCATAGTGGTATAGCCACTACGATAGCGAGGCACTTTAGAACCATTACGTTGTGCTGCCCACACCTGTTTTCCTTCATAATGCGCACGTGTGTATAAAGTGAGATCTTCATTGAAGTTCCAATCCAATTTCGCATTAGCAATATGTTTTGGTGTTTTATCCAATGGATAACCTTTTAAGGAAATACCGTTACCTAATTTCTCATCATCACTTTTACGTTCGGAATCGGTGTATGTGTAATTTAGGTTGAGGTTCCAATCCTGTGCGATAGGAATACCTGTTGCAACTTCAACACCTTTGATGTTCGCTTTACCCACATTATCGTAGGTATATAACGTGAGGTTAGGGTGGTTAGGATCGGCTTGATTAAGTGAGTAGCTAGTTAGCTTGTTTTTGAAGTCGGTATTAAAGAACGTTAAGCTCGCATTAAAGCCAGATTCATGGTTATAGGCAATACTGATTTCTTCACTAACACTTTTTTCCGGTTTGAGGTCTGGATTACCGTAGATAATCCCGTTACCACCTTGGGTAGAGGTGCCATAGCCTTTACTGATTTCACGTAATGTAGGTGCACGGAAAGCTGAAGAAACGCCCCCTTTAATGGTGATCTCATCCGTCAGATAATAAACGGCATAACCCCTTGGGTTCCAATGGTTGCCATAAGTTTCGTGGTGATCTAAACGTAGTCCACCGGTTAAGATCAGATCATCCGTTGCGGTAAATTCATTTTCGACAAACAGTGCTGATTGATCGACTGACATACTGGTTTTTTCCATTACGCCTTTTGAGACCAAGGAGCTGTCTTTGAGTTTTGAGTACTGATATTGCCCGCCGACGGTTAAGATGTTGTCCGGCAGGAAAGCCACCACTTTTCCATCAACAACGGTATTGGTGATTTCGGGTACGCGGTCTTCATAACCGCCTTCCCAATGCCCTGTTGTTTGATTACGGTCTTGGGATTTTATTTTACGTTTGGTTTTTTCTTGGTAAACACTGAGTTCAGTATTAAAAAGAAGGGGCTGTCCTAGATAAGGTTTAAATTTTACCTTTAACTATCTGTTTTAGCATAGTTAATTGTTGTTTTGCACTAGGTGTGTTAAATCGCCATTCACACTCTTTTAAATACAGCTCAAAATGAGCCTTCGGAATACCGTTAAATTTACGCATGTGACGCTTCGCTTGGTTCCAAAAATTCTCTATGCCATTGATGTGATTTTGCCGGTCTTTTTTGTCGACAAACTGGGTGCTGTGATTGATCCTGTAATGCTTAAAATCGCTCACATCCAGTACGTCATAACTGGCAAAATTATCTGTGTAGACGATGCTGTCAGGGTAAATTTTTGACTCAATTATTGGCAGTAATGTCCGCGATTTAGCATCGGGTATGACCTTGGTATAAACCTTGCCACCACGCTTGAGAAGCCCGAAAACAGGCACTTTTCCAGCTGCCCCTCTACCGCGCTGACCTTTACGACGCCCCCCAAAATAACTTTCGTCCAATTCAATCTCGCCATCAAACCAAGTGTGCTTATCAACGTGCTCAGCTATCAGCACTCTGAGGCGATGGAAATAGTAAGCGGCTGTATTTCTGTGGACACCAACTAACTCTGCGGCAATACGGGCTGTGGAGCCAGCAATAAACAGCTCAAGTAACCGTGCTTGTTTATACTGACTGAGTCTACTTTTTCTCATGGAACTATCCTAGATGATCTTAGTTATCTAGGACAGCCCCTAAAAGAATCCCACTCACCTTTATAAGTCAGAGCTGCATGGTTGCGGTCATTATGCCACTCTTCTTTGGAATTATATTGCTTGTCCCCACCACGAATTTCATATTCAGATCCAGATTTACCTGGTGTCGATGTTTTCTCTTGGGTGCTACGACCCGCTTCTAATAAGAACGTTTGGTTCTCTTGTGGTGTAAAGGTTAATTTGGCTGTTAAGCTGCGGTTATCACGTTGATGATGACCTTCTAAGATTTTATCTTCCTGACGGTAGTTACCACCACCATACAATTGCAGGCCGAGTTTATCTTGAATTAATGGGCCAGATAGGTAGAAGTTACCGTCGGTTGAATTACCGCTATCACTATTTTCTTGGATAATCGCACCCGTTGTGACGCTACCATGCCATTCATTGGTCACTTTTTTGGTGATGATATTGATAACACCACCCATCGCATCAGAACCATACAGGGAGGACATAGGACCACGGATCACTTCGATGCGTTCAATCGCTTCGACAGGTGGCATAAAGCCCGCTTCAAAACCACCGCTCCCATTTGGACGTGATTCACGGCTGTTTTGACGACGTCCATCGACCAATATCAAAGTATATTCGCCGGGTAAGCCACGGATATTAATATCTTGTTTGTTGGCAGCACCAACGATACTCACCCCTTCCACGTCTTTAACGGCATCGGCGAGGTCACGGACAGGTTTATTTTGTAATTGGTCTGCACTGATCACGGTCACACTAGCAGGAGCATCACGCAGTTGTTGCGAGAAGCCTGACGCACTGACGACCATGGTATCTGTTTTATTGTCTGCTGCTGTAGCGCTAAATGAAGATAAAGCCGCACAAACACCGGCGGCAATAAGGGTGTAGTGATATTGCAAAGTCATAGTTATCCCTAGTAAATATAAATGAGAATGATAATTATATTGTTTGCGAATATTATCACTAAAACATATCAAAAATAAATAATGAGCTAGCTAATTTATGAGCAATATTTGATCTCAGCTAAGAATTTTCACTTACGGTGTTTCCCCCCTTTTACCGTTTTGACCAAGCGTGACGAAAAATTAAGGCTTAACTTTGGTTTATGGTGTTTATCGGTGTGTAAATCTACTCTAGTGCCAACGTTCACTAAAAAAATTTGAGTTATATGAAACATACATTCAAAATTAGCCCGTATCCTTTGGGATATCCTCGTTAACCCAATGAATAATATTAAGTACTGGTAAAGAGATAAAAGCTGCCCGAAAGGCCAGCAATTACCAACGTACTTCGTTACTCTGTTAAGCACCGTATTGAGTTTATTAATGTTGTATTGATGAGGACAAAAATGAAAATCGAGACAATCAGTGGTATTAAAAAGCAAGCGGCAGCCCGTGATCAAAAATGAAAACTCCAAGTTAAGAAATCATAAATATAGCCTAATAAATAGGGGCTTCACATCTAAAAAAGAATGTCGATAATTGAATGATTGATTTTTATTACGAGTAAATATTATTTAATATATTTTTAATTTTCACTTTCAATCTAATTAAGAATGATTTTGATTAAATTGATAATAAACATCAATTTAATGCTTGATTTGATTTGCTTTTAATTAGTTGTTTTATATCAATGAATTAATGGTTTTTTGTTGGGATTAATTTGATTGTAAATTATTAGCTATTGCTTTATTACATATAGTTCGTAAATATATAGGAAGAATTAATATTGATTTCAGAACTTGAGAGTTATTATGAGTCAAGATACCCATTCAGAAACACATAATCAAAAAACGACGAATGAAAAACGCAGAACAATATGGATGGTGATAGCCACAATAATTATCATTCTATTATTTGTAGCCTACGGTGCTTATTGGTTTTTAGTTTTACGCTTTCAAGAATATACCGATGATGCCTATGTATCTGGCTTGCAAATCCCGATAGTTGCGCAAACAACGGGTAATGTTACTCAAGTTAACTTTGAAAACACCGACTTGGTAAAGGCGGGTGATGTACTCGTTGTATTAGATAAAACTAACGCCCGCTTAGCATTCGAACAAGCCAAACATGATTTAGCAACAACCGTGCGCAAAACCAAAGAGCTCTATATCAATGGTGATGAATATCAAGCGCAAATTCAAAAAAACCGGGTGACACTTGCGCAAGCTCAAAAAGATTATCAACGTCGTGTGGCTTTAGGCCGCAGCGGTACCATTTCGAAGGAAGACCTACAGCACTCCCAAGAAGCGGTACAACTTGCTCAGGCAGCTCTGGATATTTCTATTCAACAATACAATGCCAATCGTGCATTGTTGCGTAATACAGAGCTCAAAAAACAACCAGCAATTCAGCAAGCGGCTGATAGCGTACGCAGTGCGTGGATAAACTTACAACGTACTGAAATTAAAAGCCCGATGACGGGGTATGTTTCACGGCGGAATGTTCAAGTCGGTTCTCAAGTCAGCCCACAAAGCTCTTTAATGGCCATTGTGCCTGTCCAGCCTGTTTGGGTAGATGCAAACTTCAAAGAAACCCAACTGGAAAAAGTCCGTATTGGGCAACCCGTGACGATTAACAGTGATTTTTACGGAGATGATATCGTTTATAACGGTACCGTTGTCGGGCTTGATATGGGAACCGGCAGTGCTTTCTCATTATTACCCGCCCAAAACGCGACAGGGAACTGGATTAAAGTCGTACAGCGCTTGCCTGTACGTGTTGAATTAGACCCTGAGCAGGTGGCGAAGCACCCATTACGCATTGGGTTATCCATGAATGTCACCATAGATATTAAAGACCAGAATGGCCCTGTTTTAGCGGAAGTCCAGCGTACAGCACCAGCATTTGAAAGTGATGTGTTGGTCTTAAACTTAAGTGATGTCGACCACATCATCGACACCATTATTAGCGATAACGCAGACTAGCTTGAAAGGAGCCGTTGTGGCAGATATTCAACCACTTAAGGGTGCAAAACTGGTATGGGCAACCATTGCGTTGTCCCTTGCGACCTTCATGCAGGTGCTTGATTCCACGATTGCTAACGTGGCTATCCCGACTATTGCCGGTGACCTTGGGGTTTCTATGTCTCAAGGGACATGGGTGATTACCTCTTTTGGCGTATCGAATGCGATTTCAATTGCCATTTCTGGTTACTTAGCGAAGCGTTTTGGTGAAATCCGTGTTTTCTTATGGGCAACGGCACTTTTCACATTATTTTCATTACTTTGTGGGTTTTCCGATAGCCTTGGTATGCTGATTTTATACCGCGTATTGCAAGGGGCCGTCGCCGGGCCAGTGATCCCGCTTTCACAAAGCCTTATCATGCGTTGCTATCCGCCAAAAATGCAAAATATGGCGTTAGCATTTTGGTCGATGACGATTATTTTAGCCCCAGTATTCGGTCCTATTTTTGGTGGTTATATTAGTGATAACTTCCATTGGGGCTGGATATTCTTTATGAATGTGCCTTTAGGCATTTTCGTCATTATTGTCGGCTCAATTATCCTAAAAGGGATGGAGTCGACGGTTGTGAAAGTGCCATTCAATGTGATTGGTTTGGCACTACTTTCTGTGGGAGTTGGTTGCTTACAAGTTCTGCTCGACAAAGGTAAGGAACTGGGATGGTTGGCGTCTAATGAAATTGTTATCTTAGCCGTTGTTTCAGCGATTGCGTTGGTATTTCTCGTTATTTGGGAACTCACAGATAAAAACCCAATTGTCGAATTATCGTTATTTAAATCGCGCAATTTTACCATCGGAACGATTTCTGTCAGCTTGGCATATATGGCCTATTTCGGTGCTATTGTCTTGTTGCCGCAACTTTTACAGGAAGTTTATGGCTATACGGCAACATGGGCAGGGCTCGCATTGGCACCCATTGGCTTATTGCCTGTGTTGTTCTCGGCTCCAGTGGCAAAATTATCCGATTTTCTCGATATTCGCTGGATAGTGACCTTTAGCTTTGTATTCTATGCAATTTGCTTCTTCTGGCGTGCATATACTTTTGAACCGAGTATGGGCTTTTCTGCTGTGGTTTGGCCGCAATTGGTACAAGGGATGGCTGTGGCTTGTTTCTTTATGCCACTGACTACATTGACACTTTCAGGTTTACCGCCGGAAAAACTCGCTTCCGCGTCGAGTTTAGCTAACTTCTTCCGTACCTTAGCGGGTTCAATAGGGACTTCCATTACCACAACGCTGTGGAGTGATAGAGAAGCCGTGCATCATAGCCAATTAACGGAATTTATTACCGATTACAATCCTGAATCTTTAGGGATGTATAAAGAAATGGCCGCTCATGGGTTGAGTACCGAACAGACTTCCGGTTTTATTGCCCAGCAAATTACTAGCCAAGGGTTAATTATTGCTGCAAATGAGATTTTCTGGTTATGCGGTTGGGTATTTATTGCGCTGATTATTACCGTTTGGTTTGCTAAGCCACCATTTGGCAGTAATGCGAAATAATTAATGGATGGGGCTACGTATTTTAGCCCCATCTAGCTTATAACTGGGATTTAGGGATAACATTCTCGAAACTTAGAGTGGGTCGGTTCGTTTCGGTTTCTTGGAGAGGCTCGACTTCTTTAAAGGTGTTTAAGCAGCGTGTGACTAAGTTTTGATAATCTTTAGTTCCGCTGGTTTTCCAGGCAATTTCTTTGTCTGATAAAGCGCGCAAGACTTTGGCTGGAGTACCGACAATTAAACTATTTTCTGGAAAGATAGCTTCAGCTTTGACGAAGGCGCATGCGCCCACTATGGAATTTTCGCCAATTACGGCTCCATCCATAATTACACTATTCATCCCGACTAGCGCATTACGTTTGATATGGCAGCCATGCAAAATTGCCCCATGACCAATGTGCCCATTTTCCTCGACTATCGTTTCATATTGCGGGAAACCGTGCATGACACAATTATCTTGCACATTGGCACCATTTTTAATGACCAAGCGACCAAAGTCCCCACGTAAGCTGGCGTTTGGGCCAATATAGACATTTTTGCCAATAATAACATCACCAATCACCACAGCAGTAGGGTGCACAAAACTTTCAGGGCTTACGACGGGCGTAATACCATCTATTTGATAAAAAGGCATACAGGCTCCTGTAATGTGTATTTAGGCGGCTATATCTCTGAGTACTCCACCAAAGCGGCGATAATAAGCGCTGGATGGCTGAGGTAGTTCGCCAACCGTCGTTTCGCACTGTTCAGAAACATATTGGGTTGCCGCTTGATCAATGCGTTGATAAATATTGGTGCAAAGATGGCGAGCAATATGGCCTTCCCATTGTGTAGGAAGGAGTTCATCAGGTAATAACGGGTCTTTAAGCGTGACACGTCGGTAGAAGTGGATCAGTAACAAACGTAGCTGAAAGCAGTGTTCAGGGGAAATCTGTGCGTCAGTATTTTCTTTAAGGAGTAGTGCAAGTGGCCTAAATAAGGAAATAAACTGATGGTAATGCTCTGAAATTTCTTGCAAAGACCAAGCGTGTGAAACCAGTTCTTTGAGGTTTTTTTCTGAGCGGCTATAGGGGTAATCGGCATGAAAATAAATGGCATTTTCCGTAGCATTGAGTTCATTAAGTAGTGTCGGTACATCACTTTGTGCACAGCTTGGTGCCGCCATGAGTGACGTGTTAAATTGCCCGAAACCGAGCCAACTCAGTTCCTTTTTTAGCCTAATTTTTTCGTCTTTATCAGCCGCTTCGAGGAGTAGTAAATCCCACTTTCCATTCCAATCAGGGTGCCCTGCGAGGTAAATTTTATTTTCTGCTCGGCGAAACCGACTTTGCCCACGCTCAGAAATGCGGTAATAGCTGCGACGGCCGATTTTTTCTACATCGAGCCAACCTTCTTTTTGTAAACGGAAAACGGAGGTTCGAACAAAGCGGTCAGTAAAGCCCATCGGTTCTAACAGCTTAGTTAAGCTTCCTAGCCACACTTCACCACCACGATGGTGCAAAGCATCACCATAGAGTGAGCTAATTAGAGACGTACCACTAATGGGCTGGCTTGCTATTGCATGTTGTATGAATTGGCTAAGTTTATTTTCCATTTATATTTCATCTATAAAATTTATGTATCAGAAGGCTTACTGAATAGTAGACATAAATTTAAAGGTTGTCTTCCATTACCTGTTTTGAACACTTTCTCAGAGATTAAGGCATATCAGAGTAGTTCATCTCAATATGCCTTAATAATTTGAATTAAATCGCAATTCTAGTATCAATTACTCGTTCGGCTTTGCCTTGAGAACGAGGGATATCGCCGCAATTGACAATACTAATACGGGTGCTAATGCCAACCATGGATTTGATTCGGTGCTTTAAATGGTGGCAGATATTACAGCGTTCATCATAAGTGAGTTGTTCAGGGTGTTTGAGCTCAACACGGACAGATAAGTTGTCCATATTGCCTTGGCGACCAATCTCTAACTGATAGTGGGGAGAAAGCTCCTTAAACTGCATAATTTGTTCTTCAATCTGAGAAGGGAACACATTCACGCCGCGAATAATCATCATGTCATCTGAACGACCGGTGATTTTACCAATTCGACGCATATTACGATTTACCCCCTGCATAAGGTGGGTGAGGTCGCGAGTTCGGTAACGAATCACAGGCATAGCTTCCTTTGTCAGGGTAGTAAACACTAACTCACCATGTTCACCCGCCCCCAAGGTTTTTAAGGTATTGGGGGAAATAATTTCGGGATAAAAATGGTCTTCCCAAATCGTTGGGCCACTCTCTCCTGAGTCTGCACACTCCATAGCGACACCAGGCCCCATGACTTCAGATAAACCGTAAATGTCCAATGCCTTAATACCAAGGCGGGTTTCAATTTCTGTTCTGAGGGATTCTGTCCAAGGTTCAGCGCCAAAGACACCCAATCTAAGTGAGCACTTACTAGCGTCTCCACCCATGATTTTTTCAAGCTCATCAATAATACTCAGGCAGTAAGATGGAGTTACCATGATCACATCGGGTTTGAAATCCGCGATTAGTTGCGCTTGTTTTTCAGTTTGCCCACCAGACATAGGAATAACTGCGGCTCCTAGGCGCTCCGCACCATAGTGGGCACCTAGGCCTCCGGTGAATAAACCATAGCCGTAAGCAACATGGACTTTATCGCCTCGGACAGTGCCCGCAGAACGTAAACTACGTGCGATCAGGTCAGCCCAGTTATCGATATCCCGTTGGGTGTAACCCACCACTGTTGGGCGCCCAGTCGTTCCCGAAGAGGCGTGAATGCGGATGATTTGGTCCATTGGCACGGCAAAGGTGCTAAATGGGTAGTTTTCACGTAAATCCTGTTTGGTCGTGTAAGGGAATTTTTCGATATCACTCAGTTGTTTGAAATCGTCAGGGTGTACACCCGCATCATCGAATTTTTTACGATACATGGGGACGTTTTCATAGGCGTGAGTGAGTGTCCACTTCATTCTAGAGTACTGTAAAGACTCGATCTCATCCCGCGATGCAAATTCAATTGGGTCGATGCTATCTTGTATATTGCTCATAATTGCCTGTCCTCATAATTATTATGGTCACCAGTTCACGTGAATAAATGACGTTTCTGGTATTTGCCTGAGCAGGTGTCGGGTTTTCAGGCTGCTTTTATTTGTATTAAGACGTTGTTCAGACTCGTTCAATAATCATTGCTATCCCTTGGCCAACACCGATACACATGGTGCATAATGCATAACGCCCCTGCTTGCGGTGCAGCTCATTGATAGCGGCAATAACAAGCCTTGCTCCACTCATTCCAAGTGGATGGCCTAACGAAATGGCTCCCCCGTTAGGGTTAACGTGTGAGGCATCATCAGGTAAACCAAGCCCCCTTAAAACGGCGAGTGCTTGAGCGGCAAAGGCTTCGTTTAGTTCAATAACATCCATTTGTTCGATGGTGAGCCCTGCCATTTTTAATACTTTTTGCGAGGCAGGAAGTGGACCGATCCCCATCAATCTTGGCTCAACGCCGCAAGTGGCTGTAGCGATGATACGAGCCCGTGGTGTTAGCCCTTGCTGCTTGGCAATAGTGCCGGATGCGATAATCAGTGCGGCAGCTCCATCATTAACACCAGAAGCATTACCTGCCGTTACAGTCCCGTTATCGCGAAACGGGGTTTTTAGTTTTTGTAATTGTTCAAATGTCGTTTCTGCTCTTGGATGCTCATCTTCACTGACGACGTATTCATTTTGACGTTGTTTAACCGTGACAGGGATGATTTCTTGCGCAAAAATACCGTTAACTTTTGCAGTTTCAGTACGCTGTTGACTGCGTAATGCAAAAGCATCTTGGTCTTCACGGCTAATTTGGTAGGTTTCAGCCACATTTTCCGCAGTTTCTGGCATCGAATCTGTGGAAAACTGTTGTTCCATTAGCGGGTTGATAAAGCGCCAGCCAATAGTGGTATCAAATACTTGCGCTTGGCGTGAGAATGCAGATTCTTGTTTGCCCATGACAAACGGCGCTCGGCTCATGGACTCGACGCCTCCGGCAATCATGAGCCCGGACTCACCAGATTTGATACTTCTTGCCGCTAATGCAATGGCATCTAGCCCAGAACCACATAGGCGGTTAATGGTGGTACCAGAAACTGAAACAGGGAGCCCGGATAACAGTCCTGCCATGCGAGCTACATTACGGTTGTCTTCTCCTGCTTGGTTTGCGCAACCTAAAATGATGTCGTCAGTTAATGACCAATCGAGTTGCGGGTGCCTTTCCATTAAGGCTTTTAATGGCACTGTGGCAAGGTCATCAGGACGTAATGGTGATAAAGCGCCACCGTAGCGGCCAATTGGGGTGCGGACACCATCACAAATAAACGCATCTATCATGATTGTTCTCCTGTTAAACGATGGCCTAACCGATGAGAGCGACCGTGAAATAGAGCGAGTGTTTTGCCATCTTGGTTAGTTATCTCGACTTCATATAAGCCGTTACGTTTGCCTTGGTGTTTCATCGTGGCAGTGGCAGTCAGTAAGTCACCTTCAAAACCGGGACGAATAAAATCAATGGAACACATTGAGGCAACAGCGGCATGCCCTTGGCTATTACAGGCGTAGGCAAATGCAGTGTCGGCAAGGCTAAATAATTGCCCGCCGTGGCAGGTTTTATGGCCGTTAAGCATTTGTGCTGTGATAGGCATCTTCAATTGCGCAAAGCCTTCTTCGACTTTTTCAATGGACATACCCATAGCTTTTGCACATGCATCATCACGGTACATAATGTGAGCTGATTGCTGGGCCAGTGTATCGTTTGGCAGTGAAATCATGGTTGCTCCTTGAAAGATAAAGATTGATAACCGGCTGCTAATTGCCTTAAAAGTGGGTTTGGCCGATAACGGCTGTCGCCATAAAACTCTGCTAAATTTTCAAGTACGGACAGCACGCGTTGCCAGCCAAGTTGCATCCCCCAAGCGAGTGGGCCTTTGGGGTAATTCACACCAAAACACATGGCATTATCGGTATCTAACGCAGTTGCTATTCTCTTATTGACGATATCTAATGCCTCATTGCACAACATCGCGACCGTTCTCATGGTTAACAGCGCAGGGTAGTCTGGTAATACAATCACGTGTTTGCCTAATGATTGAAAAAATGCGATTGCTTGTTGGTTTTGCTGCGTATTATTTTGTGCTGCACAGCTTATCGTGATGGCTTTTGCTGTAAGGTAATTTGCTGACAAATCAAAATGTACGACCGCTTGTTTTTGTATTTGCGCATGTGATGACGCCAATTCACCATTCGTTAACATAATAATAACGTCATTAACAATAAGTGTTGGGAATTGTTCGGAATGTTGTGTTAATCCTTCGAGAGAGATCCCATTTTCAGTTAAAAGCTGCGCAAACTCAGGAAATATCTGCCAATCGCCATGAGCTTTTATGTTTAGAGGCCGGTCAAGGTGAATTTTTTCTGCGACTAAAGGTAAAGGCTGGGGTTTATTATCATCATAATGATAAAATCCTTGCTTCGATTTACGGCCTAAATGACCCGCTTGGACTAATTCCAATTGCATTAATGAGGTTTGAAAGCGTGGGTCATACCCAAAGGCCTGAAATACCGATTCAGTCACCGCATAGTTCACATCATGACCAATTAAATCTGTTAGTTGTAATGGCCCCATAGCGAAACCACCGGCGTCACGTATGGCGCTGTCTAATGTGGCAGGGGACGCAATTTGTTCTTCAAGGGCACGCATTGTTTCTGCGTAGAAAGGCCGAGCCACACGGTTGACAATAAAACCAGGGGTGGAACGGCAAATCACTGGCACTTTTCCAAATGATAGCGTCAATTCTTTTAGCTGTTTTATCACCGTATCTGATGTTTCTAGCCCGCGGATCACTTCAACCAATTTCATCACGGGAGCGGGATTAAAAAAGTGTAATCCTGCAAGACGTTCTGGATGAGTTAATTGTCTACCGATTGCGGTAATTGATAACGATGAAGTATTACTAGCAAAAATGGTTTTTTCGTTACAAATGCCTTCAAGTTCACTGAAAATGGTTTGCTTTACCTCAAGTTTTTCAGCAACAGCTTCTATTACCAATTGTGCTTCTGAGAGCTCAGGTAAACTTTGCGCAACGCTAATGCAGTTAAGCAGTTCTTTTGTTGCTACAGCTTGGGCTTTTCCTTGCTCCACGCGCTTATTGAGCCGTTGAGTCATTTCGGTAAGGGAGTGACGTAAAACCTCTTGGTTAACATCAAACAACAAGACACGTAAACCCGCGCTCGCGGCAACTTGCGCAATACCAATACCCATAGTGCCTGCGCCAATAACGGCGACGGTATTGATGGCTAAATTCAAAGGTAAGGTCATGATTATCTTCCTTTAAACTGGGGTTCACGTTTATTTAAAAAAGCACTAACTCCTTCACGATAATCTTCACTTCTCCCGCCAAGGCGCTGTAAGTCGCGCTCAAGGTTGAGTTGCTCATCAAGAGTGTTAGTTGCCGCGGCATAAATGGCTTTTTTGATAAGCCCTAAGCCATAAGTGGGTTGGGTCGCAAGGTGTTGCGCAAGCTGTTGAGTGGTATTAATGAGTTTTTCATTTTCAGTGACTTGCCAAATCATTCCCCACTGTAATGCTTGCTCCGCACTTATTTTATCGCCTAATAATGCCATCCCCATTGCCCGTGCATGGCCGACTAATTGAGGTAAAAACCAACTCCCCCCTGAGTCAGGAACCAAGCCAAGGCGGCAAAAAGATTGAATAAAACTGGCACTTTTTGCGGCAATGACAATATCACCAGCGAGTGCAATGGCGGCTCCTGCACCCGCTGCAACACCATTGACCGCGCAAATAATTGGTTTTGGTAATGCGGTTAGGCGACGGATCAAGGGGTTATAATAAGTTTCAACAGAGAAACCGAGATCAGGAACTTCACTACCCACGCTCACATTGCGATCATTCAGATCTTGTCCGGCACAAAATCCACGGCCTGCGCCAGTGATCACTAAACAGCGTACGGTTTCATCGCGTTCTGCTATTTTGATTACTTCACTGAGCTGACGATGCATTTCATCGTTAAAACTATTCAGCCTATCGGGGCGGTTGAGAGTGACGGTGAGAACCCCATTTTCTAAAGTAGTGAGGATCATTGCTTCATTGGTCATGATTATTGTCCTGTAAACTGAGGTTTTCGTTTTTCGAAGAATGCCTCGATCCCTTCACGTCGATCGTTGGTACCCGCTAAAGTCACAAAATATTGGCGCTCAAGCTGTAACCCCTCAGTAAGGTGGTTTTCTTGAGAATGCACCAGTGATGCTTTCGCGGCTTGTACCGCTAAAGGCGCATGCATCGCGATGCGCTCTGCCAGTTTTTGGGCGCGTTCTACCACCAATTCATCCACACAAATCTCACTGATTAACCCTGCTTGCAACGCGTGTTTTGCATTGATTGGTTCACCCGTTAGTACCATTTGCATGGCGAGGGATTTGCCCACCGCGCGGATTAAACGCTGCGTTCCTCCCGCGCCTGGCATTAAACCCAGAGTAATTTCGGGTAAGCCGAAGCGAGCGGACTCACCGGCAATGATGATGTCGCTGGCGAGTAATAATTCAAAACCTGCCCCTAGTGCATAACCATTTGCAGCAGTAATAATAGGTTTTGATATCATGGATAACCTGCGCCAAACTTGTGGGCGTTTATCGGTGATCGCATTCGCAACGGTTTGTTGCTGTAGTTCTTTAAGGTCGGCACCGGCTGCGAAAAAACGTGGATTTCCGGTGATTACGATCGCACCGACCTCATCATTTATTTGTGCTTGTTCGAGGTGCTGAACGAGCAACTCTAAGCAGGCGGTGTTCAGAGCATTACGCACTTCAGGTCGGTTTAACGTGAGTGTCAAAACGCGGTTATGTTGTTGTGACAAAATCCAGTGGTTTTCCATTACAGCTCCTACACGTCAAAGTCTAAAACAACACCATCGCCTTTTGGCCACGCTTGGCAGCTAAGAATGTACCCCGCAGCGATTTGGTCGGGTTCGAGGCTGTAATTGACCCCCATTTCCACTTCACCAGAGCGCAATTTACATTTGCAGGTTGCGCAAACGCCCCCTTTACAGGCGTAGGGCAAATCCGCACCTTGGCGCAGTGCGGCATCCAAAATACTGTCGTCTTGGCTATCCATGGCGATATCCATCGTTCTGCCATCAAGTTGAATACTGACTTGACGTGTTTCGCTAGTTATAGCTGTTGCGGGTTTGAATTTAGCGCCTGAAGTATTGAAACGCTCGGTGTGAACATATTCCTTTGGCATGCCATAGCCGACTAAAGTGTCATGCACCTCATCCATCATGCTGTCGGGCCCACAAATAAACGCTCGGTTAAATTGTTTAAAATTTAATAAGGTGTTATTTAAGGCGCTGAGCTGTTGTTGGCTAATCCTGCCGCTGAGTAGTTCGCTATCTTGCTGTTCTTGGCTGAATAGGTAGAGAACTTGGAAACGTGTTGCAAAACGGTTTTTTAGGTCTGCGATGCTTTCTTTAAACATCACTGAGCGGCTATTTCGATTACCATAAATCAACACAAAACTGCTTTTGGGTTCAGTTTGTAATGTGGCTTTAATAATGGAGAGCAATGGTGTGATCCCAGAGCCAGCAGCGACGGCAAGGTAGTGTGCGTGGTTATCTGCTTCTGGCTGATAGCCAAATTGCCCTTGCGGAACCATCACATCAAGGCTATCGCCAACTTGTAGCTCTTGGTTAACGAAATTAGAGAAACGCCCCTCGTAAATGGCTTTCACCCCAATTTTTAGCGTGTTTTCATCCGGTGAGCTGCAAATGGAATAACAGCGACGTAGGTTTTCACCATTAATAGAGGCTTTTAATGTGAGGTGTTGCCCCGGGCGGTAATGATATTGCTCTCGTAATGCATCGGGTACGTTAAAAGTAATGGCGACAGCATCAGGGGTGTCACGCTCAATGGCAGCAATACTTAAACGATGAAATACAGTCATATAGGTGCCCCTAAATACATTTAAAGTAATCAAACGGTTCTAAGCATTCAGTGCATCGATACAATGCCTTGCATGCAGTGGAACCAAATTCACTAATTTTTTCGGTCTGCTCGCTGTCACAACGTGGGCAACGAACCGCACCTTTGTGTTCTGGGTGCTCGCAGGACGTACCTTGTGGTGGTGCGATACCGAATTCACGCAAGCGTCTTTTTGCATCTTGGTTCATCCAATCTGTTGTCCACGCAGGGGTTAACAGAATTTCGATATCGATATTTGAAAAACCCGCATTACCTAGAACAGTTTTAATTTCATTGAGTAAAAATTCAGTTGCTGGGCAACCTGAATAGGTAGGTGTAAAAATAACTTTCCAACCCTGAGCCGCAGGTAGCACATTGCGGATCATGCCAAGATCAGTAATAGAGAGTGCGGGTAGTTCAGGATCGGGTATTTGGTGGAGCTGTTGCCAGATCTGGTGAACCTGGGGCGATTGAAGTTCGCAATGTTGCAGTCTCTGTTCCATAGCATCACCACTGGCAGTTCGGGTAAGCGCGTTGCACAAACTGCAATTGTGTTAATAACAAGCCCAAATGTTCAGTATGGCTGCCTTGCTTGCCGCCTAAGCGATACGCTTTTTTCTCCGGCACAGTGAGGGTCGCTTCAGTGAATGTTTCGTTAATGGTGTTTAACCATGCGGCTTGTAAAGAACGTGGGTCAACAGCGATGCCTAATTCGCTAAGTGCGACTTCAACGTTATCAGCATGGAAAAGTTCGCCAGTAAAACGCCATAACTCATTGACTGAACGTTGGATTCGTTGATGACTTTCTTCACTGCCATCCCCTAAACGGATCATCCAACCACGGCTAAAACGCAAGTGATAAACGGCTTCTTTGAGGGATTTCTCAGCAATGGCAGACAGTTGTTCATCACGGCTATGAATTAGTGCTTCATATAATGGAACATGATAAGCATCCATAAAAAATTGGCGCACTAAAGTGTCATCAAAGCCATTGTTGGGTTGCTCAACCAGTAATAAATTGCTGAATTCTCGTTCATCGCGCAAAAAAGCAAGGGTGTCTTCATCGCACTCAGTTCCTTTTAATTGCGCGGCATAGTTCAAAAAGTTACGCGCTTGCCCTAGCAAATCTAAGCCGATATTGGATAACGCAAGGTCAATTTCGAGCTCAGGAGCATGGCCGCACCATTCGCACAGGCGCTGCGCTAAAATTAAGGGGGTATCGCCAAGTCGTAATGTGTAATGGTGGAGCTGTTCTTGTTGGTTCATGGCAAGCTCCTTACATGTTTTTGATACCATCAGGGATGGTATAGAAGGTTGGGTGACGATAGACTTTGGTATCCGCAGGGTCGAAGAAGGTGCTTTTATCTTCGGGCTGTGAGGCAATTAAATGTGCGGCCTTCACCACCCAAATTGAGCAGCCTTCGCTACGCCTTGTATATGCATCGCGGGCATTCTCCAGTGCCATTTGGTCATCAGCCGCATGTAAACTGCCGACATGACGATGCGCAAGCCCTTGCTTACTACGGACAAAAACTTCATATAAAGGCCAATCTTGATTGCTCATGGTATTTTCCTTTTTGTAAAATGGTCAGTGATTAAGCCGCCGTTTTAACGGATTTTTGTTTGCGGCTATGTGCCATTGCACCTTCACGTACCCATGCGCCGTCTTCCCACCCTTTGCGCTTAGCGCTAAGGCGCTCGTGATTACAAATGCCATTGCCTTTAATAACTTGATAAAACTCTTCCCAGTCGATTTCACCAAAGCGGTAATGACCAAGTTCTTCATCCCAAACCAGATCAGGGTCAGGGATCGTCATACCTAACGCTTCCACTTGCGGAACGGTGTTATCAACAAACTTTTGCCGTAGCTCATCATTACTGAAGCGTTTGATTTTCCAAGCCATGCTTTGAGCGCTGTGCGGGGAGTCCGAATCGTTGGGGCCGAACATCGTGAGAACGGGCCACCAAAAGCGGTTTATCGCATCTTGCAGCATCGCTTTTTGCTCATCGGTGCCTTCTGCAAGTGCCATAACAGCTTCATAACCTTGGCGTTGGTGAAAACTTTCTTCTTTACAGATTTTCACCATTGCTCGTGCATAAGGGCCATAAGAGGCACGGCACAATGCAACTTGGTTCACAATTGCCGCACCATCGACAAGCCATCCAATCACTCCTATGTCTGCCCAACTTAATGTCGGGTAGTTAAAAATGGAGGAATATTTCATTTTTTCATCAAGTAACTTTTGGTAGATATCTTGACGAGAGCAACCGAGAGTTTCGGCAGCGCTATACAGGTATAAACCATGACCTGCTTCATCTTGAATTTTGGCCAGTAAAATCGCTTTACGGCGGAGTGTTGGGGCTCGAGTCAGCCAATTCGCTTCTGGTAGCATGCCGACGACTTCTGAATGGGCATGCTGACCAATTTGGCGGATAAGATTTTGCCGATACGCATCGGGCATCCAGTCCTTGGGCTCGATGGAAATATCTGCTTCGATTTTGGCTTCGAAGTTAGCCTGATTATGCTCGCTCATTGATTTTTCCATTAAGTGATTCGTTAATGTTATTTTTTATTAAAATAGTGAATCATGTTTATTTAACATCAATGCTAGGAATTGTTAACATAAAGATCAATATTCATTAACCTTGTTTTGCGATGTACTTCACAATTAATAAGTAAAATTAAAGAAAAAACAATTAGTTAAATTTATTGCTTTTTGTGTGGTTTTAATGGAAATAGGCATTTTATATAAAATTGTTCTTAATTTGTTAAATTTAAATTAGCTTCTATGATTATTTTTATGATACATATTTGTCATCTGATTTGAATTGATGTTTTTTATTTCTGGAGAGGAATATGCAGCATTTAACAAGTTACATTATGGGAAAATGGGTACAAGGTGAGGGCGAAGGGCGAAAAATTCACCATGCGCTAACGAATGAAACCTTATATACGGTGACGACTGAAGGGTTGCCGTTAGCTGAAAGTTTGCAATATGGTCGCCAAGTGGGGGGCGAAATATTGTCAGCGATGACATTCCAGCAACGCGGGCAAATGCTTAAGGCCCTAGCAAAATACCTACTGGAACATAAAGCGCAGTTATATGCGATTTCGGCACAAACTGGCGCAACCAAAGCGGATAGCTGGGTGGATATTGAAGGGGGAATTGCCACATTGTTTTCTTATTCGGGGCTCGCTAACCGTGAGCTACCAGATGACACGATTTGGCCTGAAGATGAAATGATCCCGTTATCAAAACAAGGGCAATTTATTGGCCATCATATTTTAACATCTCGCCGTGGCGTTGCCCTGCACATTAATGCATTTAACTTCCCGTGCTGGGGTATGTTAGAAAAACTGGCTCCAACATGGCTTGCTGGCATGCCTGCTATTATCAAACCAGCAACCGCCTCAGCACAGTTAACACAGGCGATGGTGAAGTTAATGGTTGATAGCGGCTTGGTACCTGATGGCGCAATTCAACTGGTTTGCGGTGGTGTTGGCGATATGTTTGAACACCTTGATTTTGAAGATGTGGTGACTTTTACAGGGTCGGCTAGTACAGGGCAAAAACTAAAATCGCATCCACGTATCATTGCCAAATCAGTGCCTTTTACAATGGAAGCGGATTCACTGAATTGTGCAATTTTAGGTGATGACGTCCAGCCAGAACAGCCTGAATTTGCTTTATTTATTAAAGAAGTCGTTCGTGAAATGACAGCGAAAGCGGGACAGAAGTGTACCGCGATTCGTCGCATTATTGTGCCGAAAAACCAGCTCGAAAATGTGAAGCAGGCGTTATTGAAACGTTTATCTGCCACAACAGTGGGCGATCCTGCGGTGGAAGGGGTTAGAATGGGCGCATTGATTAACTTAGAACAGCGCCAAGACGTACAAGAGAAGGTGAATTATTTACGTGATCATGGCTGTGATGTCCTATGTGGTGGGCAATTCGAAAAGCTGGATGTTATTGGAGCAGATAGCCAGTACGGGGCTTTCTATCCACCAACGTTGTTATATTGTGCAGAGCCGTTTAATTCGACTGCGGTACATGAAATTGAAGCTTTTGGCCCTGTCGCCACATTAATGAGCTATGACAATATCGAACAGGCGGTGCAGTTGGCGATTTTAGGTGGAGGTAGTCTTGCGGGGACGTTAGTCACTGCTGATGCACAAGTCGCGCAAACGGTCATTCGTGCGAGTGCGCGGGCACATGGGCGGATGCTAATTTTAAACGAAGCATCCGCCGCGGAGTCCACAGGCCACGGTTCACCGCTTCCGTTACTGGTACACGGCGGCCCAGGTCGTGCAGGTGGTGGTGAGGAGCTCGGTGGGTTGAGAGCTGTCAAACACTATATGCAGCGTACTGCCATCCAAGGTAGCCCTTCGATGCTAACAGCCATTACCAAGCAATGGATTCGCGGGGCAGACACTATCGCTGATGTGGTTCATCCATTCCGTAAGCATTTTGAAGACTTAGCGATTGGCGACACATTACTGACTGCAAGGCGTACCGTTACAGAGGCCGATATTGCTAATTTTGCTTGTCTCAGCGGTGATAATTTTTATGTTCACGTCGATAAAATTGGCGCAGCACAGTCGTTATTTGGTGAACGAATTGCGCACGGCTATTTTGTCGTTTCAGCAGCCGCAGGGTTATTTGTTGATGCAGGTGTTGGGCCCGTAATCGCCAATTATGGCATGGAAAGTTTGCGTTTTATTGAACCGGTGAAAATCGGAGATACCATACAAGTTCGCCTAACGTGCAAGAAAAAGATCAAAAAAACGCAAAAACTTGCTGAAGATAAACCCAATGGTGTTGTTGAATGGGATGTGCAAGTGTTTAATCAGGATGATACCGTTGTGGCGTTGTACAGTATTTTAACGCTGGTGGAGCGTCGTGTAGGTGATTTTCATTAGTCATTATACGATATGAATTAATTATTGAGCTAATAGGTGCATTTTCAATCATTTTCTGTTGTGATGAGTTACTAGCAACTGAATGTAGGGAAACAAAGATGAAAACGCACCACCAAGCGGTTTATCAACAATTTGACCAGCAAGCAAACTCGTATTTAACCAGCCAAGTTCATGCACAAGGTGAGGACTTACTTGTTTTGCAACAATTGCTACAAGGCTGTCAGGGTGAGGACGTGCTTGACCTTGGCTGTGGAGCAGGGCATGCCAGCTTCCATGCAGCGCCGCTGGTAAAGTCAGTGACGGCTTATGATTTATCGGACTCAATGCTCAATGTTGTGGCTAAAAATGCACAAGAACGTGAATTAAACAATATCACTACCTGCAAAGGGACTGCGGAGTCTCTACCGTTTGATGGCAATGGTTTTGACCGAGTGATTAGCCGTTATTCAGCACACCATTGGCATGATGTGGAACAAGCGCTACGTGAGGTGCGTCGAGTGCTCAAACCAGGTGGAAAAGGCATCTTTATTGATGTGGTATCACCGGGGCATCCATTATTGGATATTTACTTACAAACTGTCGAAGTGCTTCGGGATACTTCACACATTCGTGATTATTCCGCTGGAGAATGGTCTGGTATGTTTAATAATGCAGGGCTATTTGTTCAACGAGTACAAAGTTTCCGTTTAGCGCTGGAATTTACCAGTTGGGTCGAACGGATGCGTACACCAAAGGCACTCGTTGAGGCTATCCGCCACTACCAAGGAACATTAAGTGATGAGGTAAAAAGCCACTTTGCAGTACAAGCAGATGGCTCATTTACCTCAGATGTGATGTTGTTTGAATTTCAGTGCCAATAGCTATTTATTGCGCTAAAAATTATTGCGCTAAAAACTGCGCTTGGTTTAATTGGCTAAGCGCGTTATTTACCGCAAAAATTTCACCGCGAACATCAGGAACACCAAAGGATTTTAATCGTGCGCTGTGTTTGGTGAGGTAAGCTTGTGCATCAGCTTCTGAAGCAAACAAATACACACCACCTGCCATTTGTGTTTGTTGGTTTTCAGTCCAAATCTTCCAAATAAAGCCCGGCTCTTGGTTAATTGATTCCGCCAAATCATTCATTGCGGATGCCATTTCATCACCCCATGGCCCCTGATACGGAAAATCAACTTGTAAAATAACGCTCATATCTGCTCCTTATGATTGAAGCGTTATAGTAGTTCTTAAAGCAAATAATAACTTTGCTATTTATCGTATTTTAAACGATTTATTGCTTCAAACTATTACGTTTACCTGCCTCAAACGCAGCCAAAGTCGCTAACCGAGCTTGTTTATGGTCAACAATCGGCTCTGGGTAATTAAGCGCAGTGTTGCTGATCACAGCCCATTCATGAGGTGTATGAATATATTTGTCGGGGACTTGCTGCAATTCGGGCAACCAATGGCGAATAAAAGCCCCTTGCGCATCAAACTTTTTCCCTTGAGTGGTTGGGTTAAAGATACGAAACCAAGGGGAGGCATCAACGCCAGTAGAGGCTGACCACTGCCAACCGCCGTTATTTGCGGCTAGACTGCCATCAAGTAGTTGGCTCATAAAGTATTTTTCACCTTTGCGCCAATCAATCAGTAAGTCTTTGACTAAAAAGTTAGCCACAATCATTCGTAGGCGGTTATGCATCCAACCCGTTGCATTCAGTTGGCGCATAGCTGCATCAACAATAGGGTAACCCGTTTGCCCCGTTTTCCACGCTGCAAAATCCGTTGAAGAATCATTCCAATGAATGTGTTGCGTCCATTCAATAAATGGTTGGTGGTGGCATAGACGTGGAAACGCGACTAAAAGATGTGAATAAAATTCACGCCAGACTAACTCATTTAACCAAGTGAACGCCCCGCTATCTGGGTAATCCAACACTTGGGGATTTTCTGCTTGTAATCGATTGAAGCATTGGCGAGGGGACAGCACCCCCACCGCGAGGTAAGGTGATAATTGGCTGGTACCATCAATAGAAGGAATATCTCTATCGTTTTGATAATCGAAGACTTTCTGGGAACAAAACTGCCTTAGTCGCTGCAAAGCAGATTTTTCACTGGCAGGAAATTGCTGGGAGTCTTCAATTGGCTGGTGCGGAAATAATGGCAAAGCCTTATCGATGTTGATAGCGGCCGCTCGTTTTTCAGGGGCTCGCAGTGAACGGCAATCTGTCACGGTAAGTTGGGTGAGGAAGGCACGGCGAAAAGGGGTATAGACTTGATACATCTCACCTTTTTGGGTAGTTACGGAGCCGGGGGGCAGTAATAAATAGTCATCGAAAGCATGAATATGTAACCCATGTGGCTGGTTGATTAACCATTCGTCCCGTTGTTTTTCGTTCCATTCATATTGCCGATTAAAAAATAAGGCATCAGCCTGTTGCGCCTTTGCGTAATCAAGTACCCATTGTGCCGCATCGGTGAAATGGTTAACGGTTTGGCAAACCAGTGGAATACCAAGCTCTGCGAGTGAATTCTGCAGTTCAACAAGATTCTGGTGAATGAATGAAATTTGCCGTTCAGCCATATCATGTTGTTGCCACTGCTTAGGGGTTGCCGTAAAAAGGGCGATTACCTTTGCATTTGGGTCTGCGCAGGCGGAGGAAAGTGCTTTGTTATCAGTGACCCGTAGATCATTACGAAACCAGATAAGATGACAAACTTGTTTGGCTGCCATCGCCTCCCTCCTTGGTTGAAGTTTTTGTTGAAATTAAAACAAAGAGCCGTTTTACCGGCTCTTCAGACTGCTGACAAACATATTATGTTTGGCGGCAAGTCGAATAGGTTTTGAAAATAAACTAGGAAAATCAATTTATTGATTTTCGGCTGATAACACAAAGTGGGAAAAACCACGCTTTTATCCCGCTTTGTCAACAACCTTAAGAGCCGTTTTACCGGCTCTTTCATGTTTAATCTAATTTAGGGTGCTGATTGATTAAGGATTGGCGTTTTTTCTCAAGCTCAGCAATTTGTTGGTCAATATCTTCAACTTTCTGCTCAATATTGTCAAAGTACTCGCTAAGAATTTCTTTTGCCTCAGCTTTATCTGATGCCGCAGGTGTTGCTCCACGCAATGGCTTATTCGCCGTTTCTGGCATCCTGATACCCGTATATAAGCCGATTAAAGCAATCACGATTAAGTAATATGCAGGCATATATAAGTTAGTGGTTGATTCGACCAACCATGCCGCAACAGTCGGTGTCGCACCGGCAATTAATACTGAAATGTTAAAGGCAATAGCTAACGCACTGTAACGAATATGTGTCGGGAAAATCGCGGGTAAAATGGAAGCCATAACCCCTGTAAAACAGTTCAACAGCACCGCTAAAATTAATAAACCTAGGAAAATTAAGCCAACAGAACCACTGTTGATTAACATAAATGCAGGGTATGCCAATAAAATCAGACCGACACTACCGGTAATAACAAATGGGCGGCGACCAATTTTATCACTGGTTAAACCGATAATCGGTTGAACAAATAACATACCAATCATAATTGCAATAATAATTAGCACGCCATGGTCAGTAGAGTAATTCAGATTGTGTGACAAATAACTTGGCATGTAGGTCAACAACATATAGTAAGTGACGTTAGTTGCGATAACTAAGCCAACACAAATCATCAAGCTTTTCCAATACTTAGTTGCGACTTCACGTACTGAGATTTTTGGTGGGTTTTGAATATTGGCTTTATCTTGTTTTTCTAACGATTCAACATGTTGTTGGAACGCAGGAGTTTCTTCCAGTGAATGACGTAGATATAACCCAATGATCCCTAACGGTAACGCTAAGAAGAACGGAATTCTCCAGCCCCAATCATGGAAGTTAGCTTCCCCAACGATACTGGAAATGAGTACTACGACACCCGCACCTAAAACGAAACCGGCGATAGAGCCAAAGTCTAACCAGCTTCCCATAAAGCCACGTTTGCGGTCTGGTGAATATTCGGCAACAAAGATGGCTGCGCCAGAATATTCACCACCTACCGAGAAACCTTGAGCTAACTTAGCAATTAATAACAGAATGGGTGCCCAGATACCAATGCTTTCATATGATGGAATCAAACCAATACAGAAGGTACTGACTGCCATGATGATAATTGTCATCGAAAGGACTTTTTGACGGCCGTATTTGTCACCTAAAATACCAAAAACGACACCACCTAATGGCCTAACTAAGAAAGGCACGGAGAAAGTGGCTAATGCGGCAATCATCTGTACGCTCGGTGATGCGTCCGGAAAGAAAACCTGACCTAGAACATAGGCTAAGAAACCGTATACCCCAAAATCAAACCATTCCATCGCATTACCCAGCGAAGCCGCGGTAATTGCTTTTTTGAGTTTACCGTCATCAATAATAGTAATATCACTAATATTTAACGGTTTTTCTTTTTTCTTCTTGAATCTCATGAAACCATCCTCTTATTTTAATTTCAATAATCGAAACAACAGCACTTAAGATATGGGTTTTCATACATCGGAAAATATAAAACCTTATTATTTAGAATAGACGTTGTTTACGCAATAGATAAGTTTTTAGTGTTTTTATGTCGCGCTGAAATAACAGGCTAAAATAGGTATGTAATAGGTAGAATAATGAGAGTGTCTGTCTTTAAAATACAGCAAAAAAGTCACCTTGAGTTAAAAAATACAGTACTAATACTACATTAATATCGAACAAATGTAAAATGTAGGTGCTTTATACTGATTCATGCGCCTTATTGGGATTTTATATTGGTAATATAACGATTGAATTTAATACTTGAAAAAATAGAACTTTGGGGATCAATTAGGTGAATATAAATTGTTTTAAATCAATTTAGTATATGTTTTTTTGGTGAGTTTTAGTCTGTCATAAATATATAAGGTTATTGATTTAATATGGTGGAAACAATGGTGTGACTGTGATGAATAATATATGTAGATAACTCCATCTTTTTATGATGTTCTTGTTTTGCTTAAGTTGTTAATAACTCGTCTATTTATTTATCTTGTTGCTATCCTCTTCTTTTGATAATAACGGTGGATTGTGCTGTTCTGTTTTATATTTAATTTGATGAGTAGGAATGAGGAATTTACTTAGTTACAATCAATCTATTATCGATATTGGGTTTGATATACGCGAGTATGACAAGATTCTACTTTGAATGTTGTTATGTTTCTAAAAGTACCTTTCATATTTTGAGCTGCAAGATATCAAGGGTATCACATCCGACTTAAAAGAGTGCCATTATGAAAAAACAGAGTGTTGCATCCTATATTGCAAAAGTACTTGATAATGCAGGTGTTAAACGTATTTGGGGCGTTACAGGAGACTCGTTGAATGGCTTAACCGACAGCTTGCGTCGTCAAGGCGCTATTGAGTGGCTAGGTACTCGCCATGAGGAAGTCGCTGCCTTTGCTGCGGGTTCAGAAGCTCAGCTAACTGGTAATTTAGCCGTATGTGCAGGCTCTTGTGGGCCGGGAAATATGCACCTTATTAATGGGCTGTATGATTGCCATCGTAATCGAGTGCCCGTGTTGGCAATCGCCGCTCATATTCCATCTAGCGAAATTGGTAGTAATTATTTCCAAGAAACCCATCCAACTGAATTATTCCGCGAGTGCAGCCATTATTGTGAAATGGTCTCTAACCCTGAGCAAATTCCACAAGTTCTTGGTATCGCTATGCGTAAAGCGATTCTGAATAAAGGGGTATCAGTCGTTGTGATACCAGGTGATATTGCGCTAAAAGATGCGCCAGAGTCCGCGAAAGAAACATGGTATCAACCACAAGCGCCACTGATTATGCCTCAGCGAAGTGAAATCGAAAAACTTGCTGAACTGCTGAATCAGTCTAAGAATATCACGTTATTCTGTGGTAATGGCTGCGCAGGTGCCCATGATGAAGTGGTTAAACTAGCAGAAACACTAAAAGCACCGGTAGTACATGCGTTACGTGGTAAAGAACATATTGAATGGGATAACCCATATAGCGTTGGGATGACAGGCTTAATAGGCTTTTCATCAGGTTACCACGCAATGATGAATGCAGACACGGTTGTTTTGTTAGGGACACAATTTCCATACCGTCCTTTCTACCCAAGCGAAGCTAAAATCATTCAGGTTGATATTAATGCAGGTAGCTTGGGCTCCCACTGCCATATTGATATGGGGCTGATTGGTGATATCAAAGCAACATTAGATGCATTACAGCCACATTTAGAGGCTAAACAAGATACAAAACACCTTGATGGCGCTTTAAAACATTATGCAGAGGCTCGAAAAGGGTTAGATGACCTCGCTAAACCGGGTCATGAGGGGTTAATACATCCTCAGTATCTTGCAACAAAAATTAGTGAATTAGCTGCTGATGACGCGATTTTCACCTGTGACGTTGGAACCCCGACAGTATGGGCTGCGCGCTACTTGAAAATGAATGGTAAGCGCCGTTTAATTGGCTCTTTTAACCACGGGTCAATGGCGAATGCGATGCCACAAGCTATTGGTGCGCAGGCCGTTGATAAAAAACGTCAAGTGGTTGCAATGTGTGGCGACGGCGGTTTCAGTATGCTAATGGGGGACTTTATCTCTCTTTCTCAAATGCAATTACCGGTAAAAATCATCATTCATAACAATGGCGTGCTTGGTTTTGTTGCCATGGAAATGAAAGTGGCCGGTTTCTTAACAGCGGGAACGGATTTACATAACCCTAACTTTGCAGCGATTGCGAATGCTGCGGGTATCAAAGGGATCCGTGTTGAAAAAAGTGAAGATCTAGACGGTGCATTAAAAGAAGCTTTTGCCCATGATGGGCCAGTGGTGGTTGATGTCCTAACCGCCAAACAAGAGCTGTCTATGCCACCAGAAATTGCGGCACAAGAAGCGAAAGGCTTTAGCTTGTATATGTTAAAAGCGATTATGAGTGGTCGCGGTGATGAAGTCGTTCAATTAGTGAAAACGAACTGGTTACGTTAAATCATTATTGTGAATAGTAGGAAAGCCCATTTCAGGTTATTGAAGTGGGCTTTTTAAAACTATTCAATAACCTGCGGCTGACTGGCTACGCCACAAATGGGCGGCAACCAGTGCACGCCATGGGGAAAATTGTTCCAACCATTTTTCCGTTTCTTTGGCGGAGGGCTGTTCTAATTTCGCAAGTAATGTTTGCAAATTACGTCTTACCGCCACATCTCCATGTAAAGAGCCATCTAAATAGTTGAATCCTCTAAGTAAAGCATAGCTCACAGTCCAAGGTCCAATACCTTTGATTTGTAATAATTGTTCAGTTATTTGATTCGCATTGGAATGAGTCACGTGCTGTGATAAATCAATTTGTTGATTTTCGATGGCGTCACAAAGAGCTCTGAGGGCGATAATTTTTCCCTTTGAAAAACCCGTTTGGCGCAGTATTTCGTCATCAACTAACCTGACTTGCGGAACATCGGGGAAACACCAAATACCTGAAGCATGTTGAATCCCCACGACTTGGATAAATCGCCGACGAATGGCGATAGCTGCATGGACACTAATTTGTTGCCCAATAATAGCCCAAACTAACGCTTCAAATGCACTAGCAGATTGATAAATCCGTAATCCTCTTTGTTTTTCAATGAGCTGTCCAAGTATTGGGGTTTCAAGGTAGCGTTTTTCGAACTCATCAATATTTTGTTTCAAACCAAGTACATGCTGTGCCAGTGTTAGTAAATCTTGCTCATTGATAATGATAGATGGAGAATCAATCGCTAATGAAATCGTTGCTTGTTGTTTTTTAAGTTCCAATGTCATTTTTGTTGCATGTTGTTGCCATATTATGCCTTTATGTAATGTATTTTCTTCTACTATTTCCGCGACATTGTGTTGATCTCTTAAATGAAAGGCAAAAAAATCACCATAAAGGTAATTGGTAGGGAGTGGTAACTGTGCGGTAAATATTTGCATAATGATGGCCTTGTCAGATTGTTCTTTATTAGCAATATAATTGTGAATTAGCGCATTTAGTTACTCATTTTTTGTTGAGTAGGTATGCTATCTTATACAGGGCTATTTATTTTGTATTGATATTATTTGTTTGTTTAATAAGGAAGTGTAAATGAAAACTGAAGGTCACAGTTCATCTCATGGCACTTCGGTACCATCACCACAACCAAGGCAGGAATTAAAAGGCATTGGTGGATGGCTTATTTTACCCATGTTAGGGATAATATTGTCCTTGATTATTTTGCCTTTTTCGATTTATGAGCAAAATGCTCAAGTGATTGAATATTGGATTGAATTAACAGACCCACAATCAAGTTCATTTATTCCATTATTTAAAGAGCTAATCTACTTTGAAGTTTTAGGTAACGTTATTTTATACGCCACCTTACTTTTCCTAAGTTATGTCTTTTTTACAAAGAAAAAACTCACAATTAAAATTTATATTTTTTTCCAGATCTTTTCTTTAGTTTTGACGGTTACGGATATTATACTCGCAAGTATTTTATTGGATTTAGAGGTTGAAGCCTCCGATATCAAAGATATTTTTCGGGCTCTAATTGCTTGTGCCATTTGGATACCGTATTTTTTAGTTTCAAGGCGTGTTAAAAATACTTTTGTAAATTAATAAATAAAATGCTGCGGTTTACTTATTGGGTAGGTAAATGATGATTAAATGCAAACGAGTTTATGACCCTGTTGACGATAATGATGGTTATCGCGTGCTTATCGATAGACTGTGGCCAAGAGGAATAAAAAAAACAGACTTACACCACGACTCTTGGAATAAAGACGTTGCACCTTCCAATGAGTTACGAAAATGGTTTCATCAGAACACAGATCAGTTTGCTCAATTTATCGAGCGATATCAGCAGGAACTTAATAACACAACAGCTTGGCAGGTATTGGTTTCACAAGCAAAACAAGGTGACTTAACACTGTTATACAGTGCTAAAAATACAGAACATAATCAAGCAATTGTACTCAAGGCATTTATTGAAGAAAAAATGCAAAGTAAATAGTAAATAAAGGTTATTTGAATGGATATTCAGCAATCAACCACGCAAACAGAGCCAGCAATAATATCACCAGAGGCTCAGCCGGTAGTTAAAAAGCCGTTACAGGGACTCAGTGGATGGTTAATTTTACCGGTTATTGGTCTGTTTTATATGTTGTACAAAACGGTCACGATGCTATTGCAAGAAATCTCGCAAGTACAAACTGCATGGTCATTGGCAACTGAAGCGGATTCTGATTTTTATATTTCAGGCTTTGCGACAGGTTTTTACCTCTTGCAACTAGGTTATGGTGTTTTAATTGCTCTATTTCTTTGGACGTTTATCGCTGCGGTTAAATGGAAAAAACAGGCGAAGTGGCTGTTTATCACCACCATGGTACTGTTTACTTTAATGGTATTAGTTGCTCGTTTTGTGTTCCCATATATATTTGGTTTGGAAATTAACTACTCAAATATTATTACCGCTATAAATGGCAGCTTCTATTGTGTGTTATGGATCCCCTACTTTTTAGTTTCTCATCGCGTCAAAAATACGTTTATCCATTAAAGCAGATGGCCACACCTAATTTGGCAGTGGCCTAGTAGACAGTTATTTATCAGAAAGATTTAGCGTATGGGTTATATTGCAGTTTGCAATAAAGGCGTCATCGTGAGAAACCAGTAAGAGTGTTCCTTGGTAGTCCTGCAATAGCGCTTCAAGTAGTTGTTTTGAATCCAAGTCTAAATGGTTATCCGGTTCATCGAGTAATAAAATAGCGGGTGGGTTCGGGCTATGCGTGAGCGCCAGTAGTGTTGCTTTTAACTGCTCACCACCACTGAGCTGCTGTAGTGGCAGTAATGATTTATCTCCTCGTATTCGCAGCATACCTAATTGCGTGCGCCACTGCTCTACAGTAAACAACGGTTGGTATTGATGAAGTGCTTCAGCGACAGGTAATGTCTTATCGAGTAAGTTGAGGTGTTGGTCTAAATAGCAAAATTCACCGCTTAGGCGGCACTCTCCTGAAGATGATGGCAATAGGCCAGCAAGCACTTTAAGTAGTGTTGACTTACCACAGCCATTACGCCCTTGAATATGCCAATGTTCTCCACTGTATATGGTGAATGAAAGTGGTGATGAATAACCGTAGGGCAAACGCAAGTCAGAAGCAAAAATTGTGACTTTATTACCTTCATTTTGATAGTTAATCGTCATTTTTTGCGGCTTGATATGGCGAGCTCTTTCTTGGTTTTCCTGTTGTTGGCTTTGCAGATTATCCATAACCCGTTGGTGCCGTTCTGCGACATTTGATTGCCTTTTCTCTGCACGGTTCTTTTGCATATCAAGTAGCAGTAAGGATTGCGACCCACCATAGCGAATTTTTTCCCCCTGTTTCTTGCGTTGAGCGGCTTTTTGTAATGTGGCCTGTTGCTGCTTTTTCTCTTGGTGAATACGTTTTTCTAAGCGCTCACTTTGTGCATCAATTGCGGCAATTTCCAAGTTTTTTTGGGTATCGTATAACGCATAATTTCCCCCATATTCGTGTAAGCCTTTTTCCGTTAATTCAAAAATAGCATCCATTTCGCCTAACAGAGTTCTGTTGTGAGAGATAACTAGGCAGCCAGCCAGATGCTCAGTAAGCTTTTGGCTGAGCCATTGCCGACTTTGCGTATCTAAATGGTTATCCGGCTCATCAAGTAGCAAAAAGTGATCTTGATGAAGAAATGCACGGCAAAGGGCTAGACGGGTACGTTCACCCCCACTTAAATGGGAGATAGGAGCTTCCATTGAGATAGCTAGCCCAGCAGAGTCCAATAAACTTTGCCATTGGGAAGGTAAATGCCATTTATCTTCCGTTAGTTCAAAATCTGCCAAAGAACCATTTCCTGCCTCAATGCGTGAAAATGCATGATAAAGTTCCTTGATGCCTAAGGCATCGACGAGTGTTTCGCCCGTTAGCCGAGTTAACTGCTCAACATAGATAAAGGGGAGGTTCCAATGTACATTCCCTTGTGTAGGGCGCAATTGGTTAGCAAGAATACGCATTAAAACCGATTTTCCTCTGCCATTATGGCCAATTAGAGCATTTTTTTGGCATGACAACGTCCCGCTTAGCGGTGGAAAAAGGGCGGTTTGGTTAAATTCAATATTGAGCTGTGAAAAGTGACAAGCTATCGTCATATGCACCTCCAAAATAATGAGGACAGACAACGTCGTTGACTTATCAAGAAGCGTCGATGAAAGCGGTTGCCTGCCAGGAACAGAAAAATGAATACCAAAAGGGTATTAGAAAATATTTTCTGGCAGTGCTTAGTTCATCGTGAGGCGTACCTGCGAAGTTGGGTGAGAAGTAAGGTCGCGTACATTATAAACAGATGGAATTGATTTGTGCAAATTATCGTGATTGGGGTTTTTCTGAAAGTCGTACAAACTAAAAATAGAAAAAACGGTTTAAAAATAGAAAAAGCCAGTCAACAATTGCAACTGGCCTTTTCCATTAACAACGAGATTTTATAACAACGAGATTTTTACGATTATGCAGAGGTGTGCTCTGACAACCCATTTTTTGCTAACCAATGAGCAATGTGCTGTTTTTCTTCTTCATTCAGCCACATACCCAATTTAGTACGACGCCAAATAGCATCATCCAACTCTGTTACCCACTCATGCTTGACTAAGTAACGTAATTCCGCTTCATAGACATTCGCAGAGAAGGCTTCACCGAGGTCGCTGAGTGAATTCGCGCTTTCAAGGATTAACTTACTGTTGCTACCGTAGGTTCTGGCAAAACGTAGCGCTAAGCCTTCAGGAAGCCATTGATAATGTTGACGTAATACACGTGCATAACCATCACGGTCACAACCTTCGATATCACCACCTGGTAACTGACCATTTTTAGTCCATGGGCTACCTGCATTTGGATAGTAAGTCGCTAACTTATTCACAGCAGCTTCCGCTAATTTACGGTAAGTGGTTAATTTACCGCCAAATACAGATAACAATGGCGCTTGGCCTTGTTCATCGTGAATATCCAATGTGTAATCACGAGTAATGGCTTGTGGTGAGTCTGATTCATCGTCGCACAGTGGGCGAACACCTGAATAGTCCCAAACAATATCACTCACGGTTAACTGTTTTTTGAAGTGATCGTTATACACTTTCAGTAAATAGTTAACTTCGTTTTCATCAATTTTGACGTCTTTCGGGTCGCCTTTGTATTCTACGTCAGTGGTGCCGATGATAGAAAATTCATCCATCCACGGGATAACAAATACAATACGGTTATCTTCATTTTGTAAGATGTACGCTTGTGGTTCATCATGAGCACGCGGAACGACAATATGGCTCCCTTTGATTAGGCGAATACCATAAGGTGATTTTAATTTCAGCCCATCATCAAAGAATTCTTTTACCCAAGGCCCTGTGGCGTTAACCAGCCCTTTTGCTTTCCATGTATGGGTTTCGCCTGTACGTAAGTCCTGAGCCTCAACAACCCATAAGCCGTTTTCACGGTAAGCGCGAGTCACTTTTGTGCGAGTACGAACCTCACCACTCTTGCGTACCACTTCTTGAGCGTTTAACACAACTAAACGCGCATCATCAACCCAACAATCGGAATATTCAAAACCTTTTGTTAGTTCAGGTTTTAGTACAGAGTTTTGGTTGAATTTCAGCCCCTTACTACTTGGTAAGCTGACACGTTTGCCTAAATGGTCATATAAGAATAGGCCAATACGGATCATCCAAGCTGGACGTAAATGAGGCTGATGAGGTAAGCGGAAGCGCATTGGGAAGGCAATATGCGGTGCTAATCGTAATAGCACTTCACGTTCTGCCAAAGCTTCGCTGACTAATCTAAATTCATAATGCTCTAAATAACGTAAGCCACCATGAATGAGTTTAGAACTCGCAGATGAAGTCGCACTTGCCAAGTCTTGAGCTTCGAGCAGTAATACCGATAATCCACGACCTGCAGCATCTGCTGCAATTCCAGCGCCGTTGATCCCGCCGCCGATGACAATCAAGTCTTTAGTTTCCATGCATCCCCCTGAGATGTTCGAAACACTTTCAATAATGTTCGTTTTCGCTCATTTGATTGTAGTCAAAATAGATAGTGATGCCAACTATTATTAATGAAAAAAATAACAACTGCGTGATATTGGTAACAATTTTTTTTCAATACCCACATATAAAGTATTGCTATTTACAAGAGGGAAAAGAGGGTTTCGCGCGAAAAAGAAAAAAACACCTGTAAGGTGGGGGACTATGGTGGGGAAGGGGACTAATGAACATGATGGTAGCTGGGACTACCATCATGAAGGTAACTATTTGATTAACAAAGCTCTAATTGAACATTATGTTGCTCAATCACTTTGAGAATGCTGTCTGGTGGCTGTTTATCAGTAAATAAATAGTCAATTAGGTTCATATTACCCAAATTAACCATCGCGTTACGACCAAATTTAGAATGGTCGGTGACAAGCATGACACAACGTGAATTTTCAATAATCGCGCGTTTGGTACGAACTTCGTGGTAATCGAACTCAAGTAATGAGCCATCCATATCAATACCACTGATGCCCAAAATGCCGTAATCTAACCTAAATTGGGAAATAAAATCGAGGGTCGCTTCACCGACAATACCGCCATCTCGTGATCGTACTTCACCTCCCGCTAAAATTAGGCGGAAGTCTTCTTTTGGCATCAGCAAGGTGGCGACGTTAAGATTATTGGTCACCACACGTAGGTTTTTATGGTTAACCAGCGCATGAGCAACCGCTTCAGGGGTTGTACCAATATCAATAAATAGTGTCGCACCATCAGGGATCTGGCTTGCAACATGCTGCGCGATACGCGCTTTTTCATCTGACCACATGATTTTACGGTCATTATAAGCTGCATTCACAGAACTTGAAGGCAGTGCTGCGCCACCGTGGTGCCGCTGAATTTTATTCTGTTCAGCGAGGTCATTGAGGTCTCGACGGATCGTTTGAGGGCTAACCTCAAAGTGTTCGACGAGTTCTTCAGTACTGACATATCCCTGAAGACGCACAAGCTCAACTATTGCATCATGTCTCTGGGTTTGTTTCACAGCGTTAGCCTCTAATTATTAAAATGTTTTATCTGGAGCTCTGGTGTTTAAAACTGTGCCTATTATCCCATACTCCCATCAATAAGCCGATAATTAACCCTGAAGTATGTGCGGCATTGGCAATATGCATACCTAAAACATCGAAGTAACCGAAAAAAAGCCAGATAATCGAGAATATCATTAACCCTCGAGGAACACTGATGCCACTTTCGGGACGACGTTCACCCGTTAACCACACATAGCTGACAAGGGCATAGACGACACCAGATAAGCCGCCAAAGTTGTTTTCACTAAACAGCGACTGCCCCCAGTTACTAAACAGCGCTGAGACCAGTAAGATAGTGAATAATTTACCCGTTCCGAGCTTTCGTTCTACTTGCCCAGCTAAAAACCACCAGAGCGCAAGGTTGAAACCAATATGTGATAGCGAAAAGTGCACCAATGCAGGACTAAACCAACGCCAAAGTTCCGTTTGTTGGTCGCCAATAGGCCATGCCAAATAACGTAGAACTTCTCGTGCATCAGTCATTTCTACCCAAAGATATACAACAATCGACAACAAAATAACAGCGATAGTTAAAGGGCCAGATTGTTCTTTAAGGTAACCCCAAGTTAGGTAATTGCGATATTGAAACTGGGTATCTGCGCTTCCCGTGTGCCAACTGGCTTCTAGGTAGCGAGGGTGATTTGGGTCTTGTAGAAAAATATCTAATTCTTTTTGGACTTGAGGTTGAAGTTGCTCATCTTCTAGCCAAAGCTCAAAGACAGCTTGTTCTTGTGATGGCTTTATTTTTAAGTGAATATTTTTGCTAGCCATATAGTCAACAAAGGCTTGCGCCATTCTGGGATTAGCAAAGGAGGTGATGTGGATCATGAATGCGTTTTCTCATCTAGAGAGCCGTAACGGCTTGTGGATATTCCCTTAACCATGCTTCAAATCCACCATTGATGCTATATACAGATTCAAAGCCAATGTTGATCAGATATTGTGCAGCACCTTGGCTACTGTGCCCATGGTAGCACATCACCATAACAGGTTGTTCGTAATCCGTTTGTTCTAAAAATTGGCTCAGTGACTCATTGGTGAGGTGATAGGCTCCACTAGCATGGCCTGCACGGAAACTTTGTGGGTCTCGTACATCTACCAGTATGGCCGTGCCGTCTAACCAATGTTGATAGGCTTGTTCTGGTGTTAGTGTTTCAAAATGGTCCATAAAATACCGAATACAGTAGGTAACAACCCATTAAAGGTTAAATAATAGGCACTCGTAAAAACAGAGTGCCAAATATTCGTGGTATTGATTAGTAGAAAGAGTGCTCGCCACGTTGGTGTTCAGTCAGGTCTTTAACGCCTTTTAGCTCACCTTCAAACATTTTGAGAAGTTCTTTTTCGATACCTTCTTTAAGCGTGACATCGACCATTGAACAACCGTTACAGCCGCCACCAAATTGCAGAATTGCAAAGCCTTCATCGGTGATTTCCATCAGGGAAACACGGCCACCGTGGCTGGCAAGTTGTGGGTTAATTTGTGACTGTAAAACATACTCAACACGCTCAATTAATGGTGCGTCATCAGAGACTTTACGCATTTTGGCGTTCGGCGCTTTTAACGTCAGTTGTGAGCCTAGTTGGTCGGTAACGAAGTCAATCTCGGCATCATCCAAGAATGGAGCGCTAATTTCATCAACATAAGCAGATAATTTCTCGAACTTTAGTTCTTTATCTGTTGCTTCAACGGCACCCGGAGGGCAGTATGACACACCGCATTCTGCGGTTGGTGTGCCTGGGTTGATAACAAAAACACGGATTTGAGTTCCTGGCTCTTGATTTTCCAACAACTTGGCAAAATGAGCCTGTGCTGCTTCAGTAATATTAATCATAATCATTTGCTCAATAATAGTTGACTGCTTTAGTTGGTTATAATACGCCCATTTACCCCTTTCCTACAAGGTGCGACACAGTGACCATGCATCAACAGTACGTGCTCCCGCACAAATCAACAATTGTGCTGCGGCATTCATCGTGGAACCTGTTGTAATAACATCATCAATAACAGCAACATGTAGGTTTGAAACCGAGTCGTTTAAGGTAAATGCTCCCTTTAGGTTGTTTTGGCGATACTCACGTTTTAGTGTTGTCTGTGCCAGTGTAGCACGACTACGCGATAATGAATTTTGCGAATAGGGGATATTTAACCATCTGGATAAATTTTCGCCTATTAATGCCATGTGGTCAAATCCTCTCCACCACAGACGGCGGCGATGCAATGGAATTGTGACAATTAAGTCCGGTTTGTGCCATTTTTGTTGGCGGTAACCCGTGAGCCAAAATAACGCAAAGATACGAGCTAGAGTAAAAGCAAGCTGAGGTTGTTTTTGAAATTTAAACCGATGGATTAACATGCGTAAAGCGGCTTGGTATGGGGTTACAGTGATAATTCTCTGCCATGCAGGAGGGGTTTTTAGGCAGCGTCCACACTCCATGGTAGGCTGTTCACAGGGTAAAGCACAGCGCAAACAGCAGGTTGGCATTTTAGGCAATCCTTCAAGACAAAAACTACAAACACCTTGATGAGGTAATTTTAGTGATTGATGGCATAGCCAGCAGCCCCCCTCCATTGTTAGCATAGTAGAGTCCTGTTAAACGAGTTGACGAATAAATGAATGAAGAGAGTGTAACGATGGCAAAGTTATATTGGCAGACCGTTGGTGAAGGTAAACAAGATCTTGTGTTGCTGCACGGATGGGGATTGAATGCACAAGTCTGGCAAACAATTATTCCGCGAATCGCTTCGCACTTTCGGGTTCATTTGGTTGACTTGCCGGGGTACGGACGTAGCCAAGGGTTCTCCCCCATGAATATTCAATCGATGGCGAATATTTTGTGGGAACAAGCTCCTAAAAACGCGATTTGGCTCGGTTGGTCACTTGGTGGGCTAGTTGCAAGCCGTATTGCGCTTGACCATCCTTATGAAGTCAAAGGGTTAATTACCGTTGCTTCTTCCCCATGCTTTAAAGCAGAAGAAAACGGTTGGGCAGGGATCCGGCCAGAGGTTTTATTAGGTTTCGAGCAGCAACTTTCGGCTGATTTTCATCGCACCGTCGAGCGTTTTTTAGCATTGCAAACTTTAGGCACTGAAAGTGCAAGAAATGATGCAAAAACTTTGAAATCTGTGGTACTTGAGCAGCCTATTCCAACTGTTGAAACACTAAATGCAGGGCTTGAATCATTACGTACCGAAGATTTGCGGGATGAATTAAAACAGTTACCTATTCCTTTCTTGCGCATTTATGGTTATCTCGATGGCTTGGTACCGCGCAAAATAGTGCCTATTTTAGATGAGCTGTATCCGAATTCGCCATCCGTGATTATGCGCAATAGCGCTCACGCGCCATTTATTTCTCATCCTGATGAGTTCTGCGAATACTTGTTGGATTTTCAAAGTCGTACCGAGGAATAAATAAAAAAAATCAGCCTAACTTGGGGCTGATTTTTTGTGGTGTCTCTATTATTTGATTTTATACACAAAATGAGCGCAATCAGTGCTTTCAGGGCAACCTTTACAGCTACTGCCTGTTAAACAAGCACTGATATCGACTTGTTCAATTTTTTCTAAACTGACTAGCTTCTCAACCATTGCTTTAATTAATGGGATTGGCGTATTTAGCTGCTCACTAAGTAGCGCGATGTCAGCTTGCCCATATAAGGCGATTAAATCTCTTATTTGTAGCAAGCTGGTCATCGTTTCATTCCTTAGTGGCAAGCATCTCTTGAACAGCCAGAGCATTGCTCTGCGGTTTTGCTCTTGATATTCAAGGTTACGCGGCTACGCATGCGACGTAAGAATATAAACAAGGCAAGGTTGAACAGGATAACCGCAGTAATGGTAATCAAGCTACTTTGTGGGTGTTCGCTGAAAGTCGCTGTTTGGTAAAATAGAGCTGCAAGACTATAAGCCACATTTAAACCCCACAGAATGGAGAAACTCATCCAGCTTTTATTGGTTTCACGTGCGATAGCCCCCATCACCGAGACGCAAGGCACATACAGCAAGACGAAGATGAGGTAGCTGTAAGCTGCAATTCCTGAACCAAATTTTGCTGCCATGGTTCCCATTGAGCCGGATTCCATCTCTCCATCGCCTTTACTAGCTTCGATAGGGTTTGATAGCGCGCTTAAGGTAAAGGTTTCTTTTAAGCTATTCCAAGTTTCAGAAACCGCATCTCCCAGTTCTTCCCATAAATTGAAAGATTCTGCATCAAACGGCTCAGATGTAATGGCTTCAGCGGTATACAGGGTGTTTAGTGTTCCCACTACCACCTCTTTGGCCATTGCCCCGGTAATCAACCCAACGGTCGCTTGCCAGTTATCAGCATGCACGCCAATAGGTTGTAAAGCAGGGGTTATGACTTTACTGACAGAAGCCAGTGCGGAGTCATTAATATTATCAACAGGCTTACCAGAGAAAGAAAAGCTATTTAATGCACCAATAAAGATACTGGCAACGATAATGACTTTACCTGCACGTACCACGAAGCCTTTGAGGCGTTGCCATGTTTGAATCAGTAGTGTTTTGATGTGTGGCACATGGTAAACCGGAAGTTCCATGATAAATGGAGAGGCTTCGCCACGCATGAGGGTATGTTTTAGTAGTAACCCAGTTAAGATAGCGACAACAATCCCTAAAATATAGAGAGAAAAGACCACACTTGCCCCATTTTTGCCAAAGAAAGCGGCAGCAAAAACGGCGAAAATGGCCAGTCTTGCCCCACAAGACATAAACGGAGCCATTAATACAGTAATTAGTCTTTCACGGGGTGCGTCTAACGTGCGGGCACCCATAATGGATGGTACGTTACAACCAAAACCGACAATCAAAGGTACGAAGGATTTACCCGGTAAACCTAGTGCTTGCATGAGGCGGTCCATTACGAAAGCCGCTCGCGCCATATAACCCGAGTCTTCCAGTATTGAAAGGAACAGGTACATCATCCCGATTTGTGGCACTAACGGTAAAACCGTGTTAATACCGCCACCAACACCTTGAGCAAGGAAAATAGTTAGCCAATCAGGGAAGCTGAAATAATCACCTAGCCATTGAATTCCATGGATAAATATTGCTTCTGATGCACCTTCAAAGAAGGGTTGTAAGGCACCGCCAATGTTGATGGCTAAGACGAACATCAAATACATCACAAACAAGAAAATTGGTACGCCGAGCCAACGGCTCAGAATAAATTTATCCAGTGATTGTGTTAGTCGATTTGGTTCAGCGGCACTATTGTTAATCGCAGCATTGCAAATTGTGGCAATAGATTGATAACGTGCGTCGGCAATGAGTAGTTCAGGTTCTTCGTTTAAGCTTTCTTTCAGTGTTTGGCGTATCGCCAGCAATTGCCCTTCAGATATTTCCGCGCGTTGGCGACTATATATATCCCCTTCGAGGATCTGCAATGCTAGCCAGCGGCGTTGCTGGTGGCTAAATTGTTGTGCTGAAATTTGTTCAGATAATGAATCCACTGCCTGTAATAATTGGGGTGGATATTCCACAAGGGCTTGCTGGCTATTTTGTGGATGTGTATCAATGGCTTTTTTCAGTTTATCGATACCAGTTGCTCGAGTTGAAACCATTGGGATCACAGGGCAGCCGAGCTGTTTTTCTAATTCAGCGATATTAATATCAATATGTTGGCTTTGAGCGATATCCAACATGTTCAAGGCGACAATACATGGAACGCCTAACTCGACTAATTGTAATGTCAGATAAAGGTTCCGTTCTAAATTAGACGCATCGACAACATTAATGAGCATGTCTGCCTCACCACTTAAAATAAAGTAGCAGGCGATTTGTTCGTCGAGAGAGGTTTGTTCGGAAATCGTGGTCAGAGAATAGGTGCCAGGTAGGTCAACGAGCTCGATTTTATGGTCATCTGTATGGAAGCGACCGACTTTTCGTTCAACAGTGACCCCAGCCCAGTTACCGACACGCTGTCTTGACCCTGTGAGCTGGTTGAATAAGGTCGTTTTGCCTGCATTGGGGTTACCAATTAAGCCGATGGTTAAACGTTTCATAGTGTTTGCCAATAATAAAAAAGAAATACTTAAGCGGTGGTCGCTTCATCTAGGTTGAGTAGGGCGAGATCCTTTTTGCGTAGCACTAAGCTGACACGATGAGTTTCTATTTGTACAGGATCGCCAAAAGGCGCTAAACGCACCACTTTAAAGACAGAACCCGGAAGTAAACCGAGCGAGAGCAGTTTTTGTCGGTATGCAGGACTGATTTCTGGGGAGAAACCAAGTATTTTGTAACTGCATTGAGGAAGTATTGCCATAGTGTCTTCCTAATCATTTAATTCATAATGATATCGATGACAATTGTTAATGATTACAATTGCTCAGGTAACGAGACCACCAAACAACAATAAATCTAATTAACAATGAGAATCATAATCATCCACCTTTTATTATATTTAGCCTCTTTTTTCGTCAATTTGACTTGATATGGATCAACGAAGCATTGAGTTTGCGGTGTTTCGTTAGCAAAAATAATGGTGGGATAAACGGGGGAGAGGGTTTAATTATGCCTAATATATTGGCTGGGGTAATTAATTACAGCATTATTTATTGAAATAGGCACCACAACAGGTACATTGCGATGCCTATTAACAGAGTTAACGTTTCTTGCCAAATGCAGCAGCAAGGGCATCACTCATGGCACTATTACCCGAAGATGCGTTGTTTTGGCGTGAACTTCCTCTTGATTGAAGTGTTTTACGCGTATTTTTTTCCTGTTCAGGGGCGGCACGGCGAGGAGAACTATTAGAATCCCCCGCTTGCTCATCTAAACGCATCGTTAAAGCGATACGTTTACGTGCAATATCAACATCTAACACTTTTACTTTAACAATGTCGCCCGCTTTTACCACCTTGTGTGGGTCTTCGACATAACTATTTGAAAGTGAAGAAATATGAACTAAACCGTCTTGGTGAACACCAATATCCACAAAAGCACCGAAGTTGGTCACATTAGTGACTGCGCCTTCTAATATCATGCCAGAAGTCAGGTCATTCATCGTTTCTACACCTTCTGCGAAGGTGGCAGTTTTAAACTCAGGACGTGGGTCGCGACCCGGTTTTTCCAGTTCTTTAATGATATCAGTGACAGTTGGAACCCCGAATTGCTCAGTAGTAAAGTCACGTGGGCTCAAGGCATTAAGCACCTGTGAGTTACCCATAATTTCTTTGAGCGGCTGGCGGACAGACTCAAGAATTTTTTCAACAATCGGGTAAGCTTCAGGGTGAACAGTAGAAGCATCTAACGGGTTTTCACCATTGGTGATACGTAAGAAGCCCGCACATTGTTCAAAGGCTTTTGGCCCAAGGCGTGCAACTTTGAGTAACTGTTTTCTATCACTAAACTGGCCATTCTGGTCGCGCCAGTCCACCACGTTTTGCGCAATCATTTTGCTTAAACCGGCAACGCGAGTCAGTAAGGCAACAGAAGCGGTATTCAAATCAACACCAACGGAGTTTACACAGTCCTCGACGACCGCATCGAGTTTACGCGCTAACTGAGTTTGGCTAACATCATGCTGATATTGGCCAACCCCAATGGATTTAGGGTCAATTTTCACTAATTCAGCAAGCGGGTCTTGTAGGCGACGAGCAATAGATACGGCACCACGTAAAGACACATCTAAGCTAGGAAACTCCAAAGCCGCAAGTTCAGAAGCGGAATAAACAGAAGCGCCAGCTTCGCTGACAATGACTTTCTGTGCAGTGACTTCAGGGTACTGTTTTTGTACTTCAGCAAAGAAACGTTCCGTTTCACGAGAAGCGGTGCCGTTACCAATCGCCACTAATTCGACGTTATGTTTTTGGCAAAGTGCCGCAACGATGGTTGCCGCTTTTGCAGCTTGTCCGGTGTGCGGATAAATCGTATCCGTCGCAATTAATTTACCTGTCGCATCCACAACTGCGACTTTTACCCCAGTACGTAAACCTGGATCTAAGCCCATGGTGGCACGCATTCCCGCTGGCGCCGCCATCAGTAAGTCACTAAGGTTACGAGCAAACACGTTAATAGCTTCCTCTTCAGCTTTTTCGCGCAGTGAGCTCATGACCTCTGTTTCTAAGTGCAGTAATACTTTGACACGCCATGTCCAGCTGATCACGGCTTTACGCCATTGGTCAGCCGGAGCATTATTTAAACGAATATCTAAATGGCGGGTGATAATTTCTTCGCAGTAACTTTCTTTTGGCGGTTCATCGAACTGCGGATCACAGTTTAATGAAAGTTGTAAAATTCCTTCGTTACGACCACGGAACATCGCAAGCGCTCGGTGAGAAGGGACTTGAGCAACAGGCTCGTGATGTTCAAAATAGTCACTAAATTTTACCCCTTCTTCTTGCTTACCTTCTGCAACAACAGAAACAAGGTGGGCATTTTTCCAAATATAGTCACGAACTTTCGCTAAAAGTGCCGCATCTTCGGCGAAACGCTCCATAAGGATATAACGAGCACCATCTAAGGCGGCTTTGACATCAGCAACACCTTTATCTGCATCGATATACGTTTTTGCAAGTTCGTCAGGTGATTGGCTAGGGTCATTCCATAAGGTGTCCGCTAAAGGCTCAAGCCCTGCTTCGATAGCAATTTGCCCACGGGTGCGACGTTTCGGTTTATAAGGAAGATACAGGTCTTCAAGTTCGGTTTTATTAAGCGTAGTGTCGATAGCGGAGGCAAGCTCTGGAGTCAATTTACCTTGCTCTTCTATCGATTTGAGAATGGTTTGTTTACGGTCATTTAATTCGCGCAAGTACCCTAAACGGCTTTCTAGCTGGCGAAGCTGAGTATCGTCCAACCCACCGGTAACCTCTTTACGGTAACGTGCAATAAACGGGACAGTATTCCCTTCATCTAATAGTGTGATGGCAGAAAAAACTTGTTTCGGCTGGGCTTGCAGTTCCGCTGCAATAATTTGGCTTAGAGTTTCATTCATGTCGAGTTTAAATACCTACTGAAAGAACAGTTAAAAAATTTACTGCACTGTTATACTTGGTGGTAACGAGAATTTCCAGACTGAATTTGAGCCTATTGGTAGGAAAGTCTCAGATTATGTTCTATAAAATACTATAATTATGGTTTCACTGATTAATATTCAAAGGTTATGACTAAAAGTCTTTTAATTACACGTGAAGGTTGGGATGCATTAGATAAAGAGCTGAAATACCTGTGGAAGGAAGAACGTCCTCGGGTTACTCAATCTGTTTCAGAGGCCGCAGCTCAAGGGGATCGCTCAGAAAATGCAGAATATATTTACGGCAAAAAAAGGTTGCGCGAAATTGATAGACGCATCCGTTTCTTATCCAAAAGATTGGATCAATTAAGGATTATCGAGCCTGATCCTCGCCAAGAAGGCCGTGTGTTTTTTGGAGCATGGGTTAAACTAGAAGATGAAAATGAAAATATCAGAATATTCCGTATCGTCGGTGCTGATGAATTCAACCCTACAAAACAATGGATTTCAATTGATTCTCCCGTAGCACGAGCCTTGATAGGTAAACAGGTTGATGATGAAATAACAGTAAATACGCCAGGAGGGCAGGTGACTTATTTTGTGTTAGAAATAAGCTACCAGCCACTAACCACCTGAAGTGTAAAATGATTCATTAAATCCTACGTTAGTGGTAAATTAGTGAGCATTAATATTGTTTTACTTACATTCATTAAAAAAATAATTTGAAAGATGCACATCTTGAGGGCTACAAAATGCAGGAAAGTTATAAGGTTCTTGTCGTCGATGATGATATGCGTTTACGTGCACTGCTGGAACGTTACCTCACTGAGCAGGGTTTTCAGGTAAGGAGTGCCGCGAACGCAGAACAGATGGACAGAATCCTGACAAGAGAATCTATTCATCTGATCGTCTTAGATCTAATGCTACCGGGTGAAGATGGCTTATCAATTTGCCGTCGCTTACGTAGTCAAAATAACCCAATTCCTATTATTATGGTAACAGCGAAAGGCGAAGAAGTTGATCGCATCGTTGGCTTAGAAATCGGTGCGGACGACTATATTCCAAAACCTTTTAATCCACGGGAATTGCTAGCTCGTATTCGTGCGGTTTTACGTCGCCAAGCTAATGAATTACCGGGTGCGCCATCTCAAGATGATGCGATAATTACTTTTGGTAAATTTAAATTAAATCTTGGGACACGAGAAATGTTCCAAGGTGATGAGAATATGCCATTAACCAGCGGTGAATTCGCGGTGTTAAAAGTGTTGGTTTCTTACCCAAGGGAACCGTTATCTCGTGACAAGTTAATGAGCTTAGCGCGAGGTCGTGAATACAGTGCGATGGAACGTTCAATCGATGTTCAAATTTCACGTTTACGCCGCATGGTTGAAGAAGACCCAGCACACCCTCGTTATATCCAGACGGTTTGGGGCTTGGGCTATGTGTTTGTTCCTGATGGAAGTAAAGCATGAAGCGACTGAGGTTCTCAAGGCGTAGTACATTTTCTCGCTCGTTATTTTTATTTGTAGCCTTACTGTTTGCGAGTCTCGTAACCAGTTATATGGTCGTGTTGAATTTTGTTGTAATGCCTAGCTTACAGCAATTCAACAAGGTACTGGCATACGAAGTAAGAACATTAATGACAGAGAAAATGGTTCTACAAGATGGAACCTCAGTGCGGGTATCTCCCGCGTTGCGTAAGAAAATCTACAATGAATTAGGAATTACCTTTTATGCACATTCAGCGGCGATGGAAGAAGGACTGAATTGGGCAAAAGAGTATGATTTTCTAAGTGAACATATGTCGGAATATATTGGTGGTAAGGCGAGTGTTCACCTTGAATTAGGCCGAGAATACCCCATTCTATGGCTAACGTCTTATCTCGCACCTGATATTTGGGTGCGAGTTCCACTGACTGAAATCGGCCAAAACCAGTTCTCCCTTGTTTTTCGCTATACATTAACAATTTTTCTCACCATTTTTGCAGGGGTATGGTTGTATATACGCTACCAGAACAAGCCGTTGCTTGAATTGGAATACCACGCAGGTGAAGTCGGCAAAGGGGTAATTTTACCCCCAATGCAGGAAAAAGGCGCCACTGAGGTTAGAGCTGCTATTCGTTCTTTTAACCACATGGCTGCAGGGATTAAAACCTTAGAAAATGACCGAACTGTCTTAATGGCAGGGGTAAGTCATGACCTAAGAACTCCCTTAACCCGTATTCGTTTAGCGACAGAAATGATGAGCCCAGAAGATAGCTATCTGGCTGAATCTATTAATAAAGATATTGAAGAATGTGATGCGATCATCGGCCAATTCATGTCTTATCTGAAAACAGGTCAAGAAATGGATATGGAATTCTGTGACCTTAACGCTATTTTAATGGAAGCGGTGAACTCAGAAAGTAATGTCATCGGTGAAATTGAAACCGCACTTGAGCCTGGCTCAATGATTGTTAATGGTAACCCATTAGCAATTAAACGCGCGATTACCAATATGATTGTTAACGCTTATCGCTATGGTAATGGCTGGATCAAAGTCAGTAGTGGAAAAACGGAAGACTCCGTTTGGTTCCAAGTCGAAGATGACGGTGCAGGTATCAAAGAAGAAGATATTCATCGCCTGTTCCAGCCATTTGTACAGGGTGAAAAAGCTCGTAGCAACAAAGGCACAGGGCTAGGGCTAGCGATTATTCGCCGAATTGTCGATGCTCATGAAGGGAGCATTGAGATCCATAAGAGTGAGCGTGGTGGGTTTGCGATTAGGGCTTTGCTGCCTCTTAAAGAGAAAGAAGACTAAATACTCTTCACACTTTGTGCCGCAGCGTTGTTGGCTGCGTTCGGCTACTCAGGTCATATACTTGTGTATGCTCCCCGAGCTAAATACTCTTCACACTTTGCGCCGCAGCGTTGTTGGCTGCGTTCGGCTACTCGGGTCACATACTTGTGTATGCTCCCCGAGATATCCTCACTTGCCGCCTAGCTGCAACACAAATTGTTTTGAGTATTATTTTATGGTTGCAGGATAAAAATATTTTTCGCTTTTATGACAGTCTGTCATTTTTCTTTTTGACGTCAGCTTTGAAATAATAGTTTTTTAACTATTTGAATTTTATAATATAAAATCTAATTCATCTTCGTTTTTGTTTCCTCGCTAGTGAAAAAATCAGCAATTGTCATAAAACTGTCATAAAAACGACATGTTGTCGTAACTAAATTGTCCTATTTTTCCTACCGTGACATACACCCAACAATTTCATACTTGATTGTTTCTATACATCCCCGGAGGGATTATGAAAATGACGCGTACCACCTTAGCAAGCGTAATGGCAGCAACTTTATCTCTGACTGCAATGTCTTCTTTTGCTGCTACCAGCCTGACCGGAGCTGGCGCGACCTTTCCTGCTCCTGTTTATGCGAAGTGGGCAGACTCTTATCAGAAAGAAACAGGTAATAAAGTAAACTATCAGGGGATTGGTTCTTCTGGTGGTGTCAAACAAATCAATGCAAAAACAGTTGATTTCGGTGCATCTGATGCCCCATTAACTGATGAAAAATTAAAAGAAGATGGCTTGTTCCAGTTCCCAACTGTTATCGGTGGTGTGGTACTGGCTGTTAATGTAAAAGGAATTGAGTCAGGACAACTGACTTTAGATGGCAACACATTAGGTGACATCTATTTAGGTAAAATTACCAAATGGAATGACCCAGCAATCGCTAAATTGAACCCAAATGTTAGTTTGCCAGACCAAGCTATCGCAGTTGTTAGACGTTCTGACGGTTCTGGTACCACGTTCGTATTCACCAGCTACCTTGCTAAAGTCAGTGCAAGCTGGAAATCAGACGTTGGCGCGGGTTCTACCGTTAACTGGCCGAAAAATAGCGTAGGTGGTAAAGGTAATGATGGCGTTGCAGCTTTCGTACAGCGTCTACCAGGTTCTATCGGTTATGTTGAATATGCATACGCAAAACAGAACAACCTTGCGTATACTAAATTAATCTCTGCTGATGGCGAGGCGGTTTCACCAACGGGTGAAAGTTTCAGTGCCGCAGCGAAGAAAGTTGACTGGTCTAAATCTTTTGCACAAGATTTAACAAACCGTGATGGCGCGAATGCATGGCCGATTACTTCAACCACATTTATCTTAGTTCACAAGCAGCAAGCGAATGCGGAAAAAGGCAAAGCGGTTCTTGACTTCTTCAACTGGGCTTATGATAAAGGTGGTAAACAAGCTGAGGCATTAGATTACGCAATTTTACCTCAAGAAGTCGTGACCGCAGTACGTGCAGCATGGAAAACAGAAGTTAAAGATAGCCAAGGTAAAGCATTATTCTAGGTGAACTTAGGTTTTCTAAGTGCACTTAGGGTTGGAAATGGCGGGTAAGTGCTGAGGAACAGGGCTTACCCGCTCATCGTTGTAACGCAATCCTGTAGAAAAGAGCAGGAATGAAATGAGAACAAAGCGCATGGCCGAGAAAACAACGGCATTTAGAGCTCCCAGCAAATCAGGTGATGTGATTTTTAGTGCACTGGTAAAGATTGCCGCGCTCATCACTTTGTTAATGCTCGGAGGTATTATTATTTCCCTTATTTTTGCATCTTGGCCAAGTATGCAAAAGTTTGGGTTTTCGTTTTTGTGGACCAAAGAATGGGATGCACCGGCTGAAGAATTCGGTGCTCTTGTGCCTATTTACGGCACTATCGTTACATCGTTAATTGCTCTGATTATCGCCGTTCCCGTTAGTTTTGGTATAGCACTGTTCCTAACAGAACTGGCACCCAATTGGTTAAAACGTCCTCTTGGTATCGCGATTGAACTTCTTGCTGCTATCCCAAGTATCGTTTATGGGATGTGGGGGTTATTTGTCTTTGCTCCTCTGTTTGCAGAATATTTCCAAGAGCCAGTTGGTAATGTGATGTCGAGTGTGCCGATTGTCGGTGAATTATTTTCAGGGCCTGCATTCGGGATCGGTATTTTAGCAGCGGGGATAATCCTCGCGATTATGATTATTCCCTACATTGCGTCAGTGATGCGCGATGTATTTGAACAAACGCCTGTGATGATGAAAGAGTCAGCTTACGGCATTGGTTGTACGACATGGGAAGTGATTTGGAATATCGTGCTGCCGTATACCCGCAATGGGGTAATCGGTGGAGTGATGTTAGGCCTTGGCCGTGCATTGGGTGAAACCATGGCGGTGACGTTCGTGATTGGTAATACTTACCAACTTGATAGCGCATCACTGTTTATGCCAGGTAACAGTATCACCTCGGCACTGGCAAATGAGTTTGCGGAAGCAGAGAGCGGTTTACATACCTCGGCCTTGATGGAACTTGGACTTATCCTGTTTGTTATCACTTTTATTGTGTTAGCGATTTCCAAGTTGATGGTCATGCGTCTTGCGAAGAATGAGGGCCGTTAATATGTCGATATCTCAACCTATCGCAGTGAATGAAAAAGAACGAGCACGCCGTCAAGCGTGGCGTCGTCAAGTTAACAGAATGGCTCTATTTGTCTCAATGTTAACCATGGCTTTCGGCTTGTTCTGGTTAGTGTGGATTTTGTTTTCTACAGTCACTAAAGGGATTGATGGCATGTCCCTCAATCTGTTTACTGAAATGACTCCACCACCGAATACTGAAGGTGGCGGGCTGGCAAATGCCATCGTAGGTAGTGGTTTATTAATCTTATGGGCGACAGTTATTGGTACGCCTTTAGGGATTTTAGCGGGAATTTATTTAGCAGAATATGGCCGTAAGTCATGGCTAGCTTCAGTCACCCGCTTTATTAATGACATTTTATTATCAGCTCCGTCTATCGTTGTAGGGTTGTTTGTGTACACCATTGTGGTTGCTCAAATGCAGCACTTCTCGGGTTGGGCTGGGGTTGTGGCGCTTGCATTGCTGCAAATTCCAATTGTTATCCGAACCACTGAAAACATGTTGAAATTAGTTCCGGATAGCTTGCGTGAAGCCGCTTATGCACTTGGCACACCAAAATGGAAAATGATTTTATCTATTACGCTAAAAGCATCTGTGTCAGGGATTATCACTGGGATCTTGCTTGCAATTGCGCGTATTGCTGGGGAAACCGCACCGCTTCTGTTTACTTCTCTGTCAAATCAGTTCTGGAGTACAGATATGAGCGAACCAATTGCTAACTTACCAGTGACAATCTTCAAATTTGCAATGAGCCCATTCTCCGAATGGCAAGAGCTTGCATGGGCTGGGGTTCTTTTAATTACCCTATGTGTCCTGCTCATTAACATCATTGCACGTGTTGTGTTCGCACAGAAAAAACACTAAGCGCCAGATAAATAAAGATTTAGAGAGAAAAGCAAACCATGATTAATGCAAACGATATTGCAAATAGTAAAATTAAAGTACGTGACCTCAACTTCTATTATGGCAAGTTTCACGCACTGAAAAATATCTCTTTAGACATTGAAAAAAATAAAGTCACTGCGTTTATCGGCCCATCAGGCTGTGGTAAATCGACGTTATTACGTACCTTCAATAAAATGTATGAATTGTATGGCGAGCAGCGCGCAGAAGGTGAAATTTTACTGGATGGTCAAAATATCCTGACAGATAAACAAGATATCGCGTTATTGCGTGCGAAAGTCGGAATGGTTTTCCAAAAACCAACACCATTCCCGATGTCAATCTACGATAATATTGCATTTGGTGTGCGTTTATTTGAAAAATTATCTCGTGTAGAAATGGATGAACGTGTGCAGTGGGCGTTAACAAAGGCTGCATTATGGAATGAAACCAAAGATAAGCTACACCAAAGTGGTTATAGCTTGTCGGGTGGGCAGCAACAGCGTCTCTGTATTGCTCGTGGTATTGCTATTCGTCCAGAAGTTTTATTGTTGGATGAGCCCTGTTCTGCTCTTGACCCAATTTCAACCGGTCGAATTGAAGAACTGATTAGTGAATTAAAGTCAGAATACACCGTGGTAATTGTTACCCACAATATGCAACAAGCAGCACGCTGTTCTGACTATACGGCTTTCATGTATTTAGGGGAGTTAGTTGAGTTTAATCATACTGACAAAATGTTTACTACCCCAGAAATGAAGCAAACTGAAGATTATATTACTGGCCGCTACGGTTGATATGGAGCCGACGATGGATACGCTGAATCACAACAAACATATATCGGGGCAGTTCAATGCTGAACTGGAACATATCCATACTGAATTGATGACGATGGGGGGGCTGGTCGAAGAACAGCTTACCAAAGCCATTACGGCCATGCATAATCAGGATGAAGCCTTAGCGCGTGAAGTTATCGAAAATGACCATAAAGTCAATATGATGGAAGTGGCCATTGATGAAGAATGCGTTAAGATCATCGCGAAACGCCAACCAACGGCGAGTGATTTGCGCCTGATTATGGCAATTTCAAAAACCATTGCTGAGCTGGAAAGAATCGGCGATGTTGCAGACAAAATTTGCCAAACTGCATTGGAAAAATTCTCTCATCAACATCAGCCCTTGTTAGTGAGCTTAGAATCATTAGGCCGCCATACAGTGCAAATGCTACATGACGTATTAGATGCATTCGCACGAATGGATCTCGAAGAAGCCATTCGTATTTACCGTGAAGATGAGAAAGTTGACCAAGAGTATGAGGGCATCGTACGCCAATTGATGACCTATATGATGGAAGACCCTCGGACGATCCCAAGTGTATTAACGGCATTGTTCTGCGCACGTTCAATTGAGCGCATCGGTGACCGCTGCCAAAATATCTGTGAGTTTATTTTCTACTATGTGAAGGGGCAAGATTTCCGTCATGTGGGTGGGGATAGTCTTGAAAAGATGCTAACGAACAAATAAATGCTCGTCATATTTCGTACTGTGGCGGTGTTGGCTTCGCTCGGCTACTCGGGTCACATACTGGTGTATGCTCCCCGAGATATCCTTGCTTGCCGCCTAGCCACAATACGAACTATTTAGAGCATAAACGCTGGTCATATTTCGTGCTGTGGCGGTGTTGGCTTCGCTCGGCGATTCGGGGCACATACTGATGTATGCTCCCCGAAATATCCTAGCTTGGTGCCTAGCCACAATACGAACTATTTAGAGCATTGATACGTTTGAACAGTTATTTCTTTAATGACTATTGGCGTATATTTTCAGGTACAAAGCATCTAAAAATTTAGCTTAAGATTTTTATACCGACTTTCTTCTTGCTCAATAAGAGTCTATTGATGGTTTAACCATGTTGGGGCCTTTGTACAAAGCTTGCCCCTTTTTTGTGTGGTTTTATATTCTATTTTGTTATAAATATATTATTTAATATTATTTCAAGTGCTAAGCAATAGTTGATAGCTTGTGATGGTCGATTTACAAAAATTTACCGTCAGGGGTGTTCAATGAAAGCTCGTATTCTAACGACTGTTTTACTTACAGGTTTAGCGCTGACAGCGAATGTCGCTAGCGCAGATAAATTAGATGATATCAAACAAGCGGGTGTGATCCGCATTTCAGTATTTGATAGTAACCCACCATTTGGTTTTATTGACCCACAAACTAAAAAATTAGCGGGTTATGATGTTGATATTGCGCAAGAAATTGCAGATGGCCTAGGGGTAAAACTTGAGCTTCGTCCAACTAATCCAGCAAATCGCATTCCACTTCTAACTTCAGGTAAAGTTGACTTGATTGGTGCTAACTTCACCATTACAGATGAACGCGCAAAACAAGTTGATTTCTCAATTCCTGATTTTGCGACAGGCCAAAAATTTATTGCCCGTAAAGGCGTATTAAAAACACCTGACGACATCAAACCACTGCGTATTGGCGCAGACAAAGGTACTGTGCAGGAAGTGACTCTGCGTGAGCGGTTCCCTGAGACTAAAGTGATTTCTTATGACGATACCCCACAAGCTTTCGCTGCACTGCGTAATGGTAACGTCCAAGCTATCACACAAGATGATGCAAAACTGGTGGGCTTATTAGGTAATTTACCTGAAAAAGTGAAAGCAGATTTTGAGATTTCCCCATTTAGCCTGACGAAAGAATACCAAGCATTGGCAGCAAGCAAAGGTGAAACGCGTTTGGTTGAAAACGTCAACGAAACACTGTTGAAACTGGAGAAAGAAGGTAAAGCCGAGGTGATCTATAACCGCTGGTTTGGGCCAGATACCAAAGCTGCGCAGCCACGCGGAGACTTTAAATTCGCACCACTGAGTGAGCAACAGCCACAGTCTTAATGGGTAACGGTAAGTACTCAGTGATTTGAAGCCCCGCACTCTGTGTGGGGTTCTTGGTTATAAAGGATGAGTTTTTAATCACAAGCTGTGAAGGCAATAGGTCGTGAACAATGTTTGAAAAATTTTTAAATGGTGATTTTTGGTCTGCCCATTTCTTGGCACCGCAGTATTTAGAATGGTTTGGCTACGGCTTTTTGATCACTATTTGGATCTCGATTTGTACCATTGTTGCAGCCACTGTATTGGGTTTTATAGTTGCATCAGCAAAGGATAGCCAAATTACTCTTGTGCGTTGGGCTGTGAGTATCTACATCTCTATTTTCAGAAATACGCCTTTGTTGGTGCAGTTATTCTTTTGGTATTTCGCTTCTGGTGAAATTTTACCCTCTGCTGCAATGGAATGGCTCAATACTCCCCATGAAGTCCATTTACTTGGAATCACAGTGGGTTGGCCGTCATTTGAATTTTTAGCCGGTTTTATCGGTTTGACCCTTTATACCGTGCCGTTTATCGCTGAAGAAATTCGTGCTGGGATCCGTGGCGTTCGTCAGGGACAGAAATATGCTGCGTTTGCTTTAGGGCTAACCTCATGGCAGGCCATGAAACTGGTGGTATTACCGCAAGCCGTTAAAATCGCGATGCCTCCACTACTGGGCCAATATATGAATGTGGTAAAAAATTCATCATTAACGATGGCGATAGGCGTCGCAGAATTGTCTTATGTCTCCCGCCAGGTTGATAGCCAGACACTGCAAACCTTTGCTGCATTTGGTGTGGCAACCGTTTTGTATATTGCCATTATTGCGGTAATGGAAGGTTGGGGCCAGTGGCGTCAACAGCGTAATTTGGCTCAGGGGGTATAAGATGGATTTTTCGATTATTGAGCAGAATTGGCAATATTTATTGTTTGGTACTTTTCCGGATGGGCCACTTGAAGGCGCTGCACTGACGTTAGTCATTAGTTTACTTGCCGGTGCGGCTTCTATTGTATTAGGAACATTGGGTGGAATAGCTTTAGCCATGCTGCGGGGCTTCTGGGTTAACCTATTTGCTGCGATTTTAGGTTTTTTCCGTGCAATTCCGGTCATTATGTTAATTTTTTGGACCTATTTTCTGTTGCCAATCTTATTGGGTATGGAAATTCCGGGTATTGCAACAGTCGTCTGTGCATTGGCATTAATTACTTCTGCATATTTGGCTCATGCCGTGAAAGCTGGCATTTTAGCGATAGGAACAGGGCAGTGGCAGGCAGGGTTATCCTTGGGATTTAGCCGCTGGCAGGTATTGTGGAATGTCGTATTGCCACAGGCCTTACGTATGATGGTTCCTTCATTTATTAACCAGTGGGTAGCATTAATTAAAGATACCTCGTTGGCTTATGTTGTTGGTGTTGCGGAGCTTTCTTTCTTAGCAACCCAAGTGAATAACCGTGAAATGGTTTATCCTCTCGAAGTTTTCTTATTCGTAGCATTTATTTATTTCGTTATGTGTTTTGCGGTAGAAATTATTGCGAATAGGGTGGCGACAAAGCTGAGTGCGCAACATCAACCTCAAAAAATGGCTGCGAAACATCGTTTATTGTTTTGGCGCCGACAAAAACTGTTAGCACTTTCCTAAATTAAAAGTGGTGGTGAAATATCCACCATTTCCTCACTCCACTATTTTGGTTTATTTTTATTATTTCATCTTGGCGTATCAGTTAGTTAGGACATTTTTGCCTCTTATAGTTTACGCAATCGTTTTCTTTTGTGATTTTTAATTGTAGTATAGGGCGAAAAAAACTTTTTTTGGGCGCAATATCTAATGAGTAATCAATCTTCTAGCTCGGCACAACCGCAGGGCTTGTTTCAGCGTGTTTTTAAATTGCAAGAGCACGGCACGACAGCACGGACAGAAGTTGTTGCAGGCTTCACCACCTTCCTAACGATGGTATATATCGTTTTTGTTAACCCTCAAATTCTCTCAGTTGCAGGCATGGATATCAAAGCTGTGTTTGTCACCACCTGTTTGATTGCGGCTATTGGTAGTATTTTGATGGGGCTGTTGGCAAATTTACCGATTGCAGTAGCACCTGCTATGGGGCTGAATGCTTTTTTTGCTTTCGTTGTAGTTGGCGCGATGGGCTATTCATGGCAAGTTGCAATGGGGGCCGTATTTTGGGGGGCAGTCGGGTTATTTATTCTGACATTATTCCGTATCCGTTATTGGATTATCGCCAATATCCCGCTTAGTCTTCGCGTCGGGATCACCAGTGGTATCGGCCTATTTATTGCGATGATGGGGCTGAAAAACTCCGGTATTATTGTCGCTAATCCAGACACGTTAGTCTCTATCGGTAATTTGACTCACCATAATGTTTGGTTGGGAGCCCTCGGGTTCTTTATTATTGCAATCTTAGCGGCTCGTAATATTCATGCCGCGGTATTAGTTTCTATTGCAGTGACCACCTTGATTGGCCTAGCTCTGGGGGATGTGAAATATTCTGGAATATTCTCAATGCCGCCAAGTATCACGAGTGTCGTCGGGCAGGTTGATTTCGCTGGCTCTTTAGACTTAGCGTTATCCGGTGTGATTTTTGCCTTTATGTTAGTAAACCTGTTTGACTCATCAGGCACCATGATAGGTGTGACTGACAAAGCGGGTATCACAAATGAACGCGGAACTTTCCCACGGATGAAGCAAGCGTTATATGTGGACAGCTTGAGCTCTGTTGCAGGTTCAGCGATGGGGACATCTTCTGTCACCGCCTATATTGAAAGTTCTTCTGGTGTTTCTGTTGGTGGGCGTACAGGTTTAACCGCGATCGTCGTTGGTGTTTTATTCCTATTGACCATGTTTATCTCACCTCTTGCCGGTATGGTTCCAGCTTATGCAACTGCGGGAGCCTTGATTTACGTGGGCGTGTTGATGACATCAAGCCTAACTCGCGTGAAATGGGATGACTTAACTGAGTCTGTACCCGCATTTATTACTGCAGTGATGATGCCATTTAGTTTCTCGATTACTGAAGGTATTGCGTTGGGCTTTATTGCTTACTGTGCAATGAAAATTGGTACTGGTCGCTGGCGTGACCTAGGCCTGTGTGTGATTTTAGTCGCGGCGATGTTTCTACTAAAAATGGTGCTCGTCGACGCCTAAAATACGCTTTATATTTTGAACTGTAGCGGTGTTGGCTGCGTTTGCTAACCCTAGTCACATACTTTTGTATGCTCCTAGGGATTAGCAACTCTTGCCGCCTTGCTACAGCTCAAACTATTTAGCGTATTAATATTCGTCATACTTCAAGCTGTGGCGTTGTTGTCTTCACTCGGCTACTCGGGTCACATACTTATGTATGCTCCCCGAGATAACCGCGATTGACGCCTAGCCACAACTTGAATTATTTAGAATATTTCTCAAGATGGCTCTCTATTTTTTTAGGTAAAACCACTTGGAAGATTAATCCCCCTTCAGATGGCTTTCCCGTCTTGTTACTTGCATGCAACTCAAATTATTTAAGGTATAATCATTAAAGTACTATTGCGAAGGCAGGGTGGAGTAAAAAATCCGCTGAAATTGCAAACTAGTGCTTTCCCCCTTTATGGGATCCTGCTAGATTTCGCAGCAGAAACTGACTTTATCAAGGTATCAGACCATGAATGCACCAAAAAAACCGGCTGCTAAGCCAAAGAAAAAATACCGTAAAACTAAAGAAGAGATAAATGCGGAAGGCCGTGAGCGTAAGCGCGAGAAAAAACATCGTGGTCATAAATCTGGTAGCCGTAACCAAGAATCTGCTTCTAACAATGCTAAAGGTGGGATATCTACCACCACAGACCCGCGTATTGGTAGCAAAAAACCGATTCCATTAGTTGTGGATGATAACAAACCTGTAGCGCGTCCAGTGGTGAAAGAGAAGCCAGTCGCTAAAGAAAAATTAACGCCAGAAAAAGAGTTGGAAATGCTAGAAAGCGATGACCGCCTAGATAGCATTTTGGCGCGTCTGGAGGATGGCGAAACTATCACTGCGCAAGAACAGCAGTATGTTGATACCTGTTTAGACCGTATTGATGAACTGATGAATATTCTCGGTATTGAATATAGCGAAGAAGAAGAGGAAGAAGACGAAGAAAAACTTGATGACATTATGCGCATCTTAAAAAGTAAATAATTTCGTTTAAAAGATCCCTCGCGCTAGCGGGGGATTTGGCTATTTTTTCTGCTAACTCACTTTTCTTTGATGTTGAATCAAGTCTCTTTTCTCTAACATATTTATACTCGTCATATTCAAAGCTGCAGCGTTGTTGACTATGTTCATTCGCACGAGTCTCATACTTATGTATACTCCTAGCGACTCATTCACTTGTCGCTTAGCTGCAACTCGAAATATTTAGAGTCTATAATGCTTATGCAGGTTATAAAATTTTCACTCTCATCGAATAACAAATTAAATAGAGTGAAGTCATCGTTATAGTTTGAGCTTTTGGTCAATTGAGGAATGTTATGTCAGAGCAAAATATTGTTTGGGATCTTTCTCTCATTCAAAAATACAATTATTCAGGGCCTCGTTATACCTCGTATCCCACAGCCTTGGAATTCAATCAAGATTATGATGAGAATGCGTTTGTTCAAGCAACACAACGTTATCCTGATCGACCTTTATCGCTCTATGTCCATATCCCTTTTTGCCATAAACTTTGTTATTTCTGTGGCTGTAATAAATTAGTGACACGCCAAAAACATAAAGCCGATGAATATCTTAAAGTAATTGAAAAAGAAATTATTCAGCGCGCAGCTTTATTAAAAGGTCGTATTGTGACCCAGATGCATTGGGGCGGTGGTACTCCGACTTACCTAGATAAAGCTCAAGTCAGCCATTTGGTTGGTTTATTGAAAAAGCATTTTCATTTTGCGGATGATGTTGAAATGTCCATCGAAGTCGACCCGCGTGAAATTGAACTGGATATGATAGACCATCTGCGCCATGAAGGGTTTAACCGCTTAAGCATGGGAGTTCAGGATTTTAATAAAGAAGTTCAGGTGCTGGTTAACCGTGAACAGGACGAAGAATTTATTTTTGCCCTAATTAAACGAGCCAAAGAAACGGGTTTTACCTCAACGAGTATTGATTTGATTTATGGTTTACCTAAACAAACTCCTGAAAGCTTTGCATTTACCTTAAAGAAAGTGGCTGAATTATCACCAGATCGCTTAAGTGTGTTTAATTACGCGCATTTGCCTAATTTATTTGCGGCGCAGCGTAAAATTAAAGATGCTGATTTACCAAGTGCAGAGCAAAAACTCGATATTCTGCAAGACACAATCGCAACCCTCACCAGAGATGGCTATCAATTTATTGGTATGGACCACTTTGCTCGCCCTGAAGATGAGCTCGCTGTGGCCCAACGAGAAGGGGTTTTACACCGTAATTTCCAAGGTTATACGACTCAAGGCGACTGTGATTTATTAGGATTAGGCGTTTCTGCGATCAGTATGTTAGGCGATAACTACGCGCAAAATCAGAAAGATTTGAAAACCTATTATGCGCAAGTTGAAGAGCAAGGCCAAGCGCTGTGGCGAGGTCTCGTCTTAACCGATGATGATTGCTTGCGCCGTGATGTTATTAAAACCTTAATCTGTAACTTCCAATTGGATTTTGCACAAATTGAAGCAATCTATCCAATTGACTTTAAATCTTATTTTAAAGAGGATTTAGAGCTATTGAAGCCAATGGCAGAAGATGGATTAGTCGAAATGACAGACAAAGGAATTAAAGTTACGCCGCAAGGGCGTTTACTTATTCGTAATATTTGTATGTGTTTTGATGTTTATTTACGTAGTCAGATGAGGCAGCGGCAGTTTTCCCGCGTTATCTAAATGCTCTTCATAATTCGTGCTGTCGCGTTGTTGTCTTTAATACTCTTCATATTTCGCGCAATAGCTGCGTTGGCCTTATTCGGCTACTCGGGTCATATACTTTTGTATACTCCCCGAGATAGCCGAATTTTGCCGCCTTGCTCTAGCACGAACTATTTTGAGTATTACTGGTTCGTTATCTGATTATTTAGAACATTGGATGTTCTGCGTGGGCTAGTGTTTCGCTTTTTCGATTAGCTGGTAGGCCGCAGTGATGCGGTCAGGGATTGGATACCATTTGTTGGATAAAATAATAATACCCACTTGGTTTTCCGGAATAAATGCCGCATAGGTTGCAAAACCATTGGTTGAACCTGTTTTATTGTAAAAAGCCTGTGTTTCAGGTGGCATTACAGGATGGATAGCTTCAACTTTTTGCGGTGTGAGCGCCATTTCATTTCGGTTACCTTGCTGTAATTGAGCAAGAGATACTGGCCACGAATAGCTTTCCCACATCATATCTTGCATAAATGAATCGGTCATATAGAACCCAGTATGGGTGTTTTCTACGGCTTCTTGCCACAGCTTAGCGACTTTCTTCGTTTGCATATTAATATCTAAGAAGCGAATTAGATCTTTAGCATTAGATTTCAAACCATAAGATTCAGCATCTAAAATTTGTGGTGCTACACGAATGGGCTGATCGTGCTTATTATAACCTTGAGCATAATTTTTCTGTTGGTTTTTAGGGACATGAATATAGGTATGTTTTAGCCCAAGTGCAGGCAACATTAATTTTTCCATCGCTTGCTCAAATGGCATTTTGAGTTGTTTAGCGGTAACGATACCGAGTAGCCCCACGCCAAGATTTGAATAAGAGCGATATTGCCCAATGGCTTTGGTCGGTTTCCACTGCTGGTAATAACGGATTAATTCAGCTGAATTAGTAATGCTATCAGGCACAAATAACGATAAACCGGAAGTGTGAGTAGCCAAGTTCATTACTGTGACTTGGTCAAAAGCAGACCCTTTTAATTCAGGAAGATAGTGGCTTACCTTTTGCGAAAAATCGAGTTTTCCTTGGTCTTGTGCATAGGCTGCGAGTGTGGCAGTAAACGTTTTAGACAAAGAACCAATCTCAAATAAAGTCTCATCACTGACAGGTACTAAGCTTTGCTTAGACTGCACACCATAGTGATAAATATAGTGTTTCCCTTCAACGGAAATTGCGACAGACATCCCTGGGATCTGTTTTTGTTCCATCAGAGGTTTAATAATGTCATCCACATCCTTTTGAGTGAACGCATTAGCGGATAGCGTGGTTAACGCCAAACTCAGTGCGACAAAAATTCGCCCCTGACGAAAAAGAGTTTTCATAGAGTTATTCCAATAAGTACAAGTTTAAGTTATTGCTAACAGGAATTGAAAGCACTTCATTGTAAATTTAAAGTGCTTTAATATAGGCTATTAGGCGGTTAAACCGCAATTGCAAAGCAGTATGCATGCTTTCGGTCATTATTTGAAACGATATAAAATTCGATGAGGTAAAAGAAAATCTTATGGCAGAAAATTATCGTCATCGGCTTCCACTCAATGCGCTTAGGGCATTCGAAGCTTCAGCGCGGCATTTAAGTTTTACACGAGCAGGAATAGAGTTGAATGTCACTCAGGCAGCTGTTAGTCAACAAGTTAGGTTGTTAGAGGAGCAGCTGGGACTAGAACTCTTTATTCGTTTACCTCGAGGGCTTGCATTAACTGATGAAGGGCTTGCATTGCTGCCCGTATTGAGCCGCTCTTTTGACCAGATTGAGTCACTACTATTGCAATTTGAAGATGGCCATTATCGAGAAGCTTTAAGTATTTCAGTGGTCGGTACATTTGCTGTGGGCTGGTTATTGCCAAGATTGACCCAATTCTCGGAACTATACCCTTATATTGATTTACGCATTATGACTCATAACAATGTGGTGAATCTCGCTGCCGAAGGCGTTGATTTTGCTATTCGCTTTGGGGAGGGCTTATGGCCACTGGTTGAAAATATTCCTCTATTTTCAACGGCTCATACTGTACTTTGTTCAGAGAAAGTCGCGAGCCAGCTCAAACATCCATTAGATTTAAAATCCCACCAGTTAATGCGTTCATATCGTAAAGATGAATGGGAAAAATGGTTTTTAGCTGCGGAGATTGAACCTTGGCGTGTCAAAGGCCCTGTATTTGATTCATCACGTTTAATGGTTGAGGCTGCGTTATTAACCGACAGTATAGCATTGGTGCCAAGTTGCATGTTTAGTCATGAATTAAGTGCTGGGGCGTTAGTTCAACCTTTTGATATATCTGTAACACTGGGTGGATATTGGTTGAGCCGTTTAAAGTCGAGAGTCATGACACCAGCGATGGCGATATTTCGTCATTGGTTGGTGGAGGAGTCTAAAAAAGAATAATAAGTCGGTGCTATACTATAAATAGAAATAGCACCGATATTTAATTTATTGGCATATTATAATGCTCATATTTAGAGGTTAGAATACCAAAGCTTCAGCAGAGAAATAATTCTTTTTATTAACAGAGAGCTCTGTACTATTAATATCCGTAATGGTTTCAGTAAAGAAATAGGTCGGCGAAACATTAAATATTTGTGCCAACTGGTAAATGGTGTCGACATGAATATTAACCTCACCATTTTCATAGCGTGATTGGTGTTGTTGGCTAATGCCTAACAATATGCTTAAATCTTTACCACTCATTCCGTGACTTTCTCTTAATGATCTTATTTTTAAACCGACGGATTTGGATATTTTTCGTTTCATGATTTTCTCTCTAATTTATTTTAAATATTATAATGTGAATATAATTAAATATTTTTAATGTAATTGGATCTTCTAGTGATATGTATTATTACTTAATTTATTAAAAATCATGGGACTGAAAGAAGGTTTTAATATCAATTTCAAAATACGTTGCATACTGGAACAATCTATCTAAAGTAATTCTATTTACTCCTCTTTCATATCGTGACTGTTGTTGTGGGCTGATGCCAATAACCTCGGATAGTTCATTAACTGAAAGTCCATTCGTTTTCCGATAATAAAGTATTTTTTTGCCAATTAGGTGAGATGTTGAATAAGGCATATATACTCCTATAATTATATTTTTTATTTCTAACTAAACACGATGAAAGATTACCTCTCTATCTTAACCATTTTAATAAAATAGTAAATTTGCTATTTATCAATTGTTCGATGATATTTTTCGATGTTAGCAATAAAAATCAAGTTATAAATAAATTAATATCTTTTTATGATTAATGTTGGATGCTATTTATTCATATCTTATGTTAACCGAAGCTGTTGAGTTTGCAGTTCCTGCAGTTATATTATTAGCAGTCTTAATATATCTAGCTTTCCAATTAAAAATATAATCGCCACCTGCAACATTGTTTTGCAAAGTGAACTTTGAGTTGAGCTTTATCGGGTTACTATTTCTATCCAATAATTGAATGGCGACTCCGGTTGCTTGCCCTTGCCCAGACAATTTAATCTTCCCTGTATTGATATCAACATACCCAGCACTACTTGTGACTGTCACTTTTAGATTGGTGCCTGCAGCGCAGCTTAATGTAATGGGTATATTGACACTATTGCTAGTAGAGCCAATAGCTTTAAACTGAGTATCATACCAAGTCCCTAAGTTAACATTGTAACTTGTCGCTTTTGTTGAGCACTTTAATACATTAATTTTGATAGTACCTGCTGGAATATTCAGCGATGTTAAATTCCACGTACTGTTATGTGGCGCAGGGTTACGCTGTGTTAGTCTTCCCACATGCCCTGCCTTTAAATTTCCCCCTTGTGTGACTTGTCCTGTTTTTTTTATGGTAATCGTCCAATATGGGTTAGCAATAGTCCAAGCGGCTGGGTTAGCTGCTGTTGGTGGTCCATAACGTGTATTTAAAAAACCGATATTGGTTGCTTTCACTTGAATGCTGATGCCCGGTATATTACTGGCTGCAATTTTATTGCCGTTTGGTACCCAACCATTGACATAGTCAGCGTGTAAGTAGGCATCACCACATTGACCATTACTTTTTGGGCCTGAAAATGTATTGACTTGTGAGCCTTTAAAATTGACCTGAATAGTGGCTAAATCGCGAGCCCCTGTATCATCATATTGCAGCGAATAGGTTCTTGCTGGTACATTCACCACAACATTCCGTAAATTAGGATTTTGAATACAGGCCGCTTGTGTATATGCAGAATAAGCAAAAACCGAGCCTATTATTACCAGTAAAATTTTCTTTTTAGTCATAAAATATCCTTAACATTTACTTTTTTTATTTAAATATTTTTCTTCTGCATGCTCAATCTCATTGATCTCTCTAGAATTGAAAATAAAAAAAGCCATAATATCAATTTCAAATATCTTAGAGTAATGATAAAGCCTATCAATATTAATTCGATTAATACCACGCTCATAGCGTGACTGTTGTTGTTCACTCACACCCACGATATTAGATAAATTTTCTAATGTCATGCCTTTCATTTTTCGGTAATAGGTGATTTTATTGCCAATTATTTTTGATATAAGATAGTAATTAGGCATACCGCTTTCCCCTATTAAAACTGATATAATTAAAACAAACTTACTTACTGATATGTAAATGTAAATTCTAAATGGCTTTTAAATGAACCTGCAACCATACCACTTCCATAACCCGAGACTCTTGCCGATAATGGGATTTCAACATTTCTCGTTTGAGTATTAACATTCGCGGTAATGGTATCGCCATTTTTTATTGTTGTTTTATTGCCGGTATTGGCTAAATTTAATGCCACATTTTTCGCCGTACCATTATTAATAAAATGTTCAGTTATTGTTGAGTCTGGCGTACCTGATATTTTCATTACAGCTTTGGTGGTGCCTACAGGGCAATTTTTTAGCTTCACGGAAAAATCAACCCACGGAGATTTTTGCGTATCTTTGATATTCCAAATATTAATTTTTTTCAAATCGATTAAATAATTATTTTTTTCAACCTCACAAGGAGCAGCAATAACGACGCCATGCACTTTAATATTTGCTGTTAGCCCAAATGCAGTTAAAGAACAGCTCATTAGTGATAGTAATAGGATAAAATGTCTCATATTATTTTCTCTTTTATAAATAGGTAATTGTTGCCGTAATATTGGCGGAAATAGTTCCCGGAGTGGCATTACCTAATGAGCTAAAGGCGCGTGTGCGTAATGGAATATTAATATTCGCTTGCCCATTTGTCGGAACTTGTAATACTTTTTGGTTACCTAAAGCGGTTGTTCCATTACCATTTTGTAGTTGAACGGCTAGGTTTTTAGCCGTACCTTGATTTTTGTATAAGCTTGCTGCATCCGCAGTATCTGCGGTTCCTGTAAACGTCAGTTTTACTTGGTTAATAAAAGATGAACAGTTATTTAGGCTAATATTAAATGTGTTCCAGTTAGAACCTGAACTCGCATTACGAAATACATCAGCAGAAATATTTTTCAGGTCAATATCAATATTATTCCCACCGGTAATATTGCAAGTTGCGGCTCTAATATTTCCGGTAAAGTTCAATGTCACTGTGCTAGCAGCAAATAAATTCCCACTGAATATTAAGCTACTAAGTAAAAGTAAATTTTTAGATATTTTTTTCATTTTTTATTCCTACTCATAGCGAATATTTACAGTAGCAGAGGCATTCGCTGTACCTGGCGTGATATTATCTGCCGTTTTGATATAGCGAGCTTTCCAATCAAACATATAATCACCAGCCGGCACATTATTTTGCAGGCTATTTGTGGTGTTCAATTTGATTGGATTATTATTTTTATCCAACAATTGTATTGCGACACCAGTGGCGCTATCAGGTCCCGTTAGAGCTAATTTTCCTGTAGCGGTATCTTCATATTTAGAACTTGTGACCGTCGCTTTAATATTGGTACCCGCTGCACATGTTAAGGTAATTGGAATATCTACAGGCGCACTGGTTGAGCCTATATTAGGGAATTGTGTATCATACCAATCTTGCATATCAATATTGTAGGTTGACTGGTTGTTCTTTAATGAACAGCTAAGTACATTGATACGAATCGCATTTGCAGGCATGTTTAAGGTTGTTAGATACCAAGTGCTAATGGGCGTCTGATTTTTTTGAGTTAATTGAGCTACTGGGCCAGAGCGCAGGGTATTTGACGAGGTTACCTGCCCTATTTTTTTTATTTTAATATACCAAACGGTATCTGATATTTCCCATGGTTGCTTGCCACTTGAGGAAGGGCCAAACCAACGATTGAAATCTCCACCTATTGATGCAGTTTGAACTGAAATACCGATACCAGGAATATTTGATGTTGCAACACCATTATTGGGAACCCAGTTATTAATAAAATCACCATATAAGTAAGATATACCACAGCTCCCATTTCCTTCAGAATAGGTAGTTGTCATCGAACCAGATAAATAACGGACACTTAGTGCCCCTAATTCTCTGGTAGTTATATCATCATACTGAATGTTATAAGTTGCTGTAGGAATATTCACTTGTATATTATTAAATCTTGGATTCTGGATACAGGCTGCATTTGTATAGCTTGAATATAAAAATAGACTTATAAATATAAAAGTAGACTTATAGAATAAATTTTTCATTTATATCACCGATTATTTACAAATTGCAGCTGTTTTATATAACCCCATATAATTCGATATACCTGCTAAGTTATAATTTACTTGGCATTGTTGTTTATCGTTATATTGAATAATAAAATTGCCATTTTCAGCTAAACCAGATAAATAAATTTCGCCATCATTGCCCACTATATTATTTAGCTGAGGATTATCTTTAAATATCGCCTGAGCACCAAAAGGTACGGGATTACCATCAGCAAAGGTTAATATCATGATGGCTCGGTAGCCGACATTCGCCGCAAAGCTAGCTTTCACCAAAGCGCCACGGCTTGGTGCAACACTTTGGCTGGTTAACTCCATTTCCGTATTTTCAGGTAGTTCAGAAGTGTCAATATCAATCACATTTTTACGATAAGCCGTGACATAAGGCACGAGTGCATAACCTTGGTTATTAGTGACAACCCCTGCTTGGTTTAATACTGGTACATCACCTGCATCTGGGATTTCAACAATAGCCGCGGTTTCGCCTAATTGTTGACCGAGTACAAGGCCGCCAGAGTGAGCCACTAAGCTACCATTAACACCGTAATAGAGGTTATAGTTGTCTTTGCTATAGCCTGTTCCACCTGAAATTTCACCATATTGGCCTTTATAAGAAGCGTTCATATTACCGCTCGTACCTTGTTCTTGAGTGGTGAAACCCTGCTGCATGCTCCAATTTAAGCGGTTATTAAGTTGTGAAGCGGAAAGCCCAATACTGCCTGTGCTTGGGCCGTTGCTGCTACTATTACTGTTAAAGTTGTAATAGAAGGTGTTATCAAACACGGTAAATGGCACACTGACAGAGAAGGCAAGCTGATGATCATCTTCACTTTTCGTACGGCTACCGGAAGTATATGAGTAGCTATTGGTATTTTTGTTATAGGTATAATTCAAACTATAACTAATGCCTTGCCAACTGTTGTTATAACCCACGGTGGCAGACTGAGTTTTACGGTCACTATTCCAGTAGTCTTCATTGATATAGCCTACGGAGATTGAACCAAAGTTATCCCCTAAGTTTTGGCTGAGGGTGATCTCACCGCGATTACGGCGGCGTTCAATTTCAGGGATATAGTTTGTATTTCTATAGCCGTCAAAGACTTCCGCTAAACTGTAAAAACCTTTAGTGGAATAACGATAACCAGCCAATGCGATATTAGTACCAATATCGTTGATATTTTTGTTATAGCGGAAACGGTATGATTGGCCTTTTTCCTTAACGTCATTACCTAGCGTTGAATTTGCATGGGTAACGTCAATGGATAACGCACCAAATCGCCCAAGGTTTTGGCCTGCGCCGATGGAGTAAGATTGGTAATGCTCACTCACTTGGCTACCACCATAAGCGGTAATACCATAAGGTAGACCATAGATTAAGGTAAATTGGCCAAATTTTGTTTTATCAATGCTACTGTCATAAGCGCGGTATTCTCCGCCCGTTACGCTATAAGAAAAATATCCTTCACGTTGCAATACAGGTAATGAAGCAAAAGGAACGATTTGATATTGCTCGCTACCGTTGGATTCTTTGATGGTGACATGCAAATCACCGCTTCCCCCCGTTGGGTATAAGTCATTGATTTCAAAAGGGCCCGCAGCCACCTCTGTTTGGTAGATAATGTAACCATTTTGGCGGATCGTCACCTGTGCGTTGCTACGAGCAATCCCACGTACAACGGGCGCATAGCCGCGTAAACTCTCAGGGGACATATCATCATCTGTCGCAAGCTGAGCACCACGAAATGGCACGCTATCAAAAACCATCGAAGGTGAGACACTATCTCCCAAGGTCAACTGACTTTTGATGCTATTAATACCGCGTGATGCGTAGGTATAGATGGTATCCCATTTACCGGATTGGTCGGTACTACTTGACCATGTTGTGTAATTGCGTAGCCGCCATGCTCCAATATTTAAGCCAGGTCTTAAATTTACATAATGGGATGTGTTATCCGAACCACTACTTTTACGATCGTAATTTTTAGAGCCGTTATAGCTGTAATTTAATAGCAGTGCGTTGATGCCATTATCGATATTGGCTAAGTCAACGTAACCCCTTGGGTTTCTATCCAATGCGATTTGGGGGATGCTTAAATATAAACGTTGAGAATCAAACTCAAAATTACTTGTGGCATCAGGAATCGCTGCAAGGTTTACACAGTGACTTCCTGCTGTTTGTAATTCAGGGTATTCCGCTGTTTTGATACCAAACTCTTTAATATCAGCAAGTGATAAACATGGAACTAATTGGTTACGGCTATTTTTTTCAAATTTAAGATTTTTAGCACCAATTAAGTTGGTGTTGACATAAATATCAACATAGTAGTCACCGGCTAATTGCTCATTATTCTCGAACTGTGACAAATCAACCGAATCTTTATTCGGTAGCTCTAAAAAGTCAGGATCAAAGTAGACATTATTTTCTGTTTTTTCTTCAGCATATAGCGATGCGGTATAGCCTAAATATAATAGTAGGCCTAGAGATATTTTATTTATTTTCATGATAAAGCCCAACTTATTTTATAGTTTTATATTTTCTTTTCGAGTGCTTCTGGTGCTGCACCATAATCATTAATAACTTCCCATTTAATTATTCCATTAGTATTTGAGTTATTAACCTCGAAAGTCGCACTTGAGAAAGGTGCAGCATAAGAAACATCATTAGCCTTTGTTCCGTTAAAGCTGATGCTCTGGAAATTCATAAAATAAGGTGTTGGGTTTTTAACCGTAATTTTATTTCCAGATTTAGACCACACTAATTTTTTTTGCTCTTCAATAAAATTAACATCTTTTAATGCTTTAGGGCGATAAATTAATTTCATTTGTGTTTTAAAGGCAATTTGTAATGAGTTTTCTGTTCTTTCTGTTGCTGGAATAGTTTTTATATTTAACCAGAACAATGACTCTCTATCATTAGGTAATTTATTTTCTGTTAAAAATATTCTAAGCGCATTAGTTCTATCTGCATTTAGCCTAAATAATGGTGGTGTGATAGAAAAATCAGACTGTTTTTTTTCATCTATATTATCTATCCAAGATTGAATCAAATAAGGGATTTTATCTGGATTTTCTACGCTGATGCTGACATCTTTGTTTCCCTCATTATAAATAACACGGGTTCCACCAATTATAACACCAGCATTCGCAGTATTTATTAGCGTAAGTAAGGAAATGAAAATATAGATAATAGATTTCATAATACCACCATTGATTATTATTAGATAAGGCTTAAGTCCTTTTAAACCTTATTTATTACTTAGTTATAATTGATTGTGAAAGTTGCTGTCGCATTTGCAGGACCAGGAGTCACTGTGTCAGACTTAGCAATATAACGTGCTCTGAAATCTAAATTATTTTCCACATTTTGTTGTAATGGATATGCTTTAGAGGCAGTAAATAATGGAACAATTTTATTCGTATCATCAGTAATTTGAATTCCAACGCCAGTTGCAACGCCAGTTTCTTCTTTTAATTTAATAACTTCATCATCACCAATATAAGAATCAGCATCAAATTTTACTGAAGCCGTTGTTACTGTAGCAGGGCAATTAATTAATTTAATCGTAAATTTAGTTGCTGCCGCTGTACTTCCTGCGTTTGGTAATGCTTTTTTAGATACTTGTCCTAAGTTTACTTTTAGTGCATCAGAGCCAGCTGCTAATTCGCATGCTTGGTCGATGATTTCACCTGTAAAGTCGATAGTACCATCTGCTGCTAATGCATTATTAACAGCAAAGATTGAGGTTGCAGCAATTAATGATGCAAGTAAGTTCTTTTTCATTTGTTTTTCTCCAAAAGATAATTATTTATTTTTATTGAGTAGGTGGAATTACCAATTACTCAATTGAAGAGTATTTTGAAACTATTTATTAAAATAAACAAGTTTTGTAAAATTTGGTAAAATATAATTAAATTTTAAAGTATTTAATTTTTTTAATTAAGTTAACACATTATAAGAGAAGAATTGATACACTATATTGAGCTAAGTTAAATATAATTTTTTTTGATTTTTTCACTAAAGTTAAATAACGATATAAAACTAAGAATAATTATAAGGAGGGATATAAGTTTAATTTATCTCTCATATGGTGATAATTTGGGGTTATAAGGTTTTGACTTATTAGACCACATACAGTGGATGTTGTATTTTTACTATCGAAAAATGAAATAATAGTATAGTTATCGGATTTAGCAGGTCTAAATGTGCTATTTATTTGGTTTTTTATAGAGAAAATGGTGTTGCCATTCAGTAAATGAATAAAAATAGGGGTAACTTTGGTTTTAAGGAAACATTAAATGACTATCAAAATGTTCTTATTAAATTCAATTAAGTAGCCTTAATTTTAATTCGCTATGTTAAGGCTACGTGAGAGATTTCTTACTTATAGATACCTTTAGCTATAGTTGTCATGACTATAAATTTCCTATAAATAAATTTAGTTTTGTATTAACGCTATTTGTATAAATTGAAATTATGTTCTGGTGATAATAGGCTTTCTGCTTGCAATATTTTTTTTCTATTCTGTTTATTACTCATTATGTTAACTGGTAGTGGGGTAGCAAAGTCAACAATTAACTCTTGAATATCAAGGTCGAGTATTTCGGAAATAGAATATAACGTATCAACATGAATTCGGATTTCGCCTAATTCATGGCGAGATTGATGCTGCTGACTAATTCCAAGTAATGTGCTGAGTTGCTGAATACTCATGTTTTGGTCTTTTCTTAGTGTGCGGATCCGCGCTCCGACAATTTTAGAGGTGTTTTTTTTCATACAGTATCCAATAATGATTAAGTAAAAATACTATAAAGAAAATGATTTTTTAATTTCATAACCATTTTTAATTTTTGTTTTTTCATCGTCACTAAACGAAAAAAAGTAACTAATGTTAATATCAAAATAGTTGGAATATTGTTTTAGTCTATCTACCGATATTCGGTTATTTCCCCGTTCATAACGTAGTTGCTGTTGCTCACTAATTCCAACAGTCTTAGCGAGAGTAATAAGAGAGAGTCCTTTATTTTTACGCAATGACTTTATTTTATTACCAATAACCGCAGAGACAGGGTAATAATTGCTCATTATTCAACCTCATTGATTTTTTATTCTTAATAAGTAAAAGAATGCCTTGTACCTTCAAGATACATCTATCAGGTACTATGGTTTTTATCTTGATTTAAATCACACGTATACAGTTTTTATTTGGATATTAGTTAATATAATAGCCAGACCTTGTTAATGATAAACAAATGTAAAATCAAGGTGGCTATTAAATGAACCACTTGTCATACCTGAGCCATAGCCTGCCATTCTCGCTGATAGCGGAATATCAACTTTGCGGGTTTGTTCATTAACGGGCACCGTAATTTTTTCACCATTTTTTATCGTGGTTTTATTTGCATGGTGAGCTAAGTTTAATGCGACATTTTTAGCACTACCGGTGTTGATAAAATAATCCGTTGTGGTTGAATCTGGGGTGCCTTTAATTTCCATAATGGCTTCCTTGGTACCCATAGGGCAATTTTTCAATTTAATTGAGAAATCAACCCACGGTGAAGTTTGTGTATCCCGAATATTCCAAACATTCACTTTTTTCAGGTCAATGACATGATTGATGGTTTCTAATTCACAGGGCATAACTGCGACATAACCATGTACATTGATATTAATTTGCTGGTCTGTTGCCAATACGGGGCTGGAAGCAAGACAGAATAACAGCACTATTTTCTTCATATTATATGCTCCGGTTTATAAATAGGTGATGGTGGCGGTAATATTGGCTGAAATAGAGCCAGCCACGACATTACCTGCCATGCTAACAGCCCGCGTACGCAGTGGAATAGCGACATCAGATTGCCCATTTAAGGGCACTTGTAATATTTTTTGATTACCTAACGGTGTGGCACCATCACCGCTTTGTAATTGCACAGCTATATTTTGAGCAGTACCTAGGTTTTTATATAAGCTAGTCGTATCAGCTGTGTCCGCAGTGCCTGCAAATGTCAGTTTGATTTGATTGATAAATGACGAACAATTATTTAAATGAATATCAAAATTTCTCCAGTCGGACCCTGTCTGCGCGCCACTAAATATATCAATAGGTAAACGTTTTAAGTCAATATCAATATTGTTGCCGCCAGAGATATTACAGGTAGCGGCTTTGATATTGCCTGTAAAGTTAACGGTAATATTTGACGCTGCAAATGAATGAGATGACATCGCAAGTAAATTAATCGATAAAATAGTGAATAATATTTTCTTCATACGGTTATTCCTATTCATAGAGCACATTAATTGTCACGGTGCCATTAGCGGATCCGGGTGTCACTTTATCGGCAGTTTTAATGTAGCGCGCTTTCCAACCAAAGATATGCTCGCCTGCTGCGACGTTACTTTTTATTGTTTGCTTGCTACCTAAAGGAATGGGGTTTTTATTTGCATCAACAAGCTGTATGGCGATCCCTGTCGCTTTATCTGTACCCGATAAGCCTATGTGCCCCTGAGATGCATTAATAACACCACTGGTACCGACTACTGTTGCTTTTATATTGGTGCCCGCTAAGCAGTTTAAGGTAATTGGAATGTCAACTTCGCTACTGGTGCTGCCAACAGTAGGAAATTGAGTATCATACCAATCACCTAAGTTAATGGTAGGAACAGTATTTTTTAAAGTACAACTGAGAACTACAATTTTAAAATTCACAGGTACTCTTAGTGTTGAAAATGACCATCGGCTATAACTAGGTAGCGAGTTCGTTTGGTAGAGTTCTGCAAGGTTGCCTGACTTTAGGTCGCCTGATTGAATTACCCGGCCATCCTTTCTTAAACGTACCGCCCAACTGATTCCTCCTGGAGAGGCCCAAGCTAAGTATGCTTTGTTATAAGGAAGGCTTCTTTTCCAGTTAAATGCTGAATTGATTCCTGCCGCGGGTATTGAAATATGTATACTTACCCTAGCAATATTCGTGTTTGCATAACCATCGGTGCCTTGACTCCAGCCATTAGAATATTGCCCGTATATCGTGCTATAACCGCATTGATCTCCATTAGATGTCGTTGCATTAGCCGCACTTCCCATCGACATGACCTTATGATATATCTCTTTTGTACTATCATCATCATACTGAAGGTAAATCGTCTCGGAAGGTAGAGTAGTAATACGATTCTTGAATTGAGGATTTTGATTGCAGGCTGCACTTACATACCCGGTATATAAACATCCCACCGCTAATACAGAGTTGACTATTAATTTTTTCATTATCGATTTCCCTCTTATCGGCATACCGCAGTAGTTTTATATAACCCCATATAATCCGAAACACCGGCTAAGTTATAATTAACCTGACACTGTTGTTTCTCGTTATATTGAATAATAAAGTTCCCACTCTCAGTTAAACCGGATAAATAAACTTCGCCATCATTACCCACTAGATTATTTAATTGTGGGTTATCTTTAAATATGGCTTGTGCGCCGAATGGTACGGGTTTCCCATCTGCAAAATTCAATACCATAATGGCGCGATAACCGACATTGGCAGTGAAACTGGATTTCACTAGCGCTCCACGGCTTGGGGAGACCGACTGGCTAGTGAGTTCCATTTCCGTGTTGTCAGGTAACGCCGAAGTATCAATATCGATGGTATTTTTACGGTAGGCTGTCACGTATGGCACTAACGCATAACCTTGGTTATTGGTCACTACACCAGCTTGGTTTAGTATTGGTACACCTCCTGCATCGGGCACTTCTACCAATGCGGCGGTTTCACCTAATTGTTGCCCTAACACTAACCCGCCCGCGTGGGCGACAAGGCTACCGTTAGTTCCGTAGTACAGGTTATAGCTATCTTTGCTATAGCTTGCACCACCAGAAATTTCACCATACCTGCCTTTATAGGTGGAGTTCGCATTACCAGAACTGCCTTGCCCCTGATCGGCTAAACTTTGTTGCATGCTCCAATTTAAACGGTTGTTCAGGTGAGATGCTGATACACCGATGCTACTCGAACTGGAGTCTCGGCTACTGTGGTTACTGGCAAAGTTAATGTAGGCGGTATCTTCAAACAAACTGAACGGGATATTGACCGAAAAGGTAAATAAGTGGTCTTCATCACTGTATTTTTTTGCCCCAGCACTCTGCGAATAGCTGCTGGTATTCTTGTTATAGGTGTAATTCAGCCCGTAACTGATTCCTTGCCAGCTATTGTTATAGCCAAGGGTTGCTGACTGTGTTTTGCGGTCACTATTCCAATAATCTTCATTAACATAACCCATTGAAATAGAACCGTAAGTATCCCCTAGGTTTTGGCTGAGGATGATTTCACCGCGATTACGGCGGCGTTCGATTTCAGGAGTGTAAGTGGTATCACGGAAGGTATCAAACACCTCGGATAAACTGTAATATCCTTGGGTCGAATAGCGGTAACCTGCCAAAGCAATATTGGTGCCGATATCATTGAGGTTTTTGTTATATCTAAAGCGGTAAGACTGACCACGTTCTTTGCTGTCATCACGCATTTTGGCGTGAGATTGGGTAATATCAATAGACAGCGCCCCGAAGCGCCCCAAGTTTTGCCCAGCACCTATCGAATAAGATTGGTATTTTTCACTGAACTGACTTCCTCCGAACATAGTGATGCCATAGGGTAAACCGTATACCAAAGTGAACTGACCAAATTTGGTTTTATCTACATGGCTATCATATGAGCGGTATTCACCTGCGGTGGTGCTATAAGATAAATAACCCTCACGTTGCAGCACGGGGAGTGAGGCAAAGGGTACAATTTGCACCTGTTCGCTGCCGTTCGACTCTTTTATCGTCACATGTAAGTCACCGCTGCTGCCGGTTGGATAGAGGTCAGTGATTTCAAAGGGGCCTGCTGCCACATCGGTTTGGTAGATGGTGTAACCGTTTTGGCGAATGGTAACCTGTGCGTTGCTGCGAGCTATCCCGCGCACGACTGGCGCATAGCCACGCAGACTTTCAGGGTACATATCATCATCGGTGGCGAGCTGAGCCCCACGAAACGGTACACTGTCAAATACGTCTGACGGAGATACGCTGTCTCCCAAGGTTAGTTGGCTTTTTATGCGGTTGATCCCACGGGAGGCGTAAGTATAAATAGTATCCCATTTATTGGGCTGCCCTGTGCTGTTGGACCACGTGGTATAGTTGCGCAGACGCCATGCCCCAATATTTAAGCCGGGGCGTAAATTGACGTAGTTTGAGGTGGTGTCTTCTCCACCTTTACGATCGGTATTTTTAGAACCGCTATAGCTGTAATTCAGTAATAGGGCGGTAATACCGTTATCGATATCTGCAAGGTCAACATAACCTCTCGGGTTTTTCGCCAGCGCGATTTGCGGAATACTGAGGTATAACCGTTGTGAATCAAATTCAAACTGGCTTGTTGCGTCAGGAATGATTGCTAAATTGACGCAGCCTGTTTGGCTATTTTGTAGCTCAGGATAATCTGCAATTTTAATATCAAAGCTTTTTAAATCATCCAAAGTTAAGCAAGGAACCAGTTTGTTCTCAGTATTTTTATCAAACTTTAAACTTTTTGCCCCGATTAAGTTGGTATTGACATAAATATCAACATAGTAATTACCAGCCAATTGTTGGTTATTTTCAAATTGGCTTAAATCGACAGCATCTTTATTAGGCAACTCTAAGAAATCAGGGTCAAAATAGATATTTCCCTCTGTTGTATTATTGCCGATGGCATTTTCAGCGTATAAAGGTACCGTATAGCCTAAATAAATAAGTAGGCTAAAGCATATTTTATTTATTCTCATTTTAACAACCTAAATCAATTTTGGGCTATATTTTCGCTTCAGCCAGTTCAGATGCAGAGCCGTAGTCATTAATGACTTCCCATTTCACCGTGCCATGATTCGCAGTATCGTTAATCTCAAAAGAAGTGTTAGAAAACGGTGCAGCATAAGAGACGTCATTCACCTTTTTACCGTTAAAGGTTATGCTTTGGAAATTCATAAAATACGGTGTTGGGTTTTTTACTGTAATCATATTGCCTGTTTTTGACCAAGTTAATTTTTTTTGTTCTTCAACAAAATCAACATTTTTAATTGCAGAAGGACGATAAATTAATTTCATTTGCGTTTTAAAGGCAATCTGCAATGAATTTTCTGTTCGCTCCGTTGCTGGGATTGTTTTTATATTTAGCCAAAATAATGATTCTTTATCTTTCGGTAAGGTATTCTCTGTTAAAAATATTCTTAGCGCATTGGTTTTATCTGAGTTTAATCTAAATAATGGTGGTGTAATGGTAAATGCGGATTGCTTATTTTCATCAATGCCATCAATCCATGATTGAATTAAATAAGGGATTTTATCAGGGTTTTCGACACTAATACTGACATCCTTATTTCCCTCATGATAAATAACACGAGTGCCGCCAATAATAACGCCTGCATGGGCTAAATTAATCAATAAAAATGAAGAAATAAAAAAATAAACTAAGCGTTTCATATTAGTACCATTGAATAGAGGAATAAGGTTTAAATCCATTTAAACCCTAAAAGCCTATTAGTTATAATTGATAGTGAAGGTTGCGGTTGAGTTTGCTTGACCAACGCCAACGCTATCAGACATTGCAATATAACGAGCGGTAAAATCTAAATTATTTACTGTCTTTTCTTTTAATGCATACGCGCTAGATTCAGTAAATAGCGGAACGGTTGTTCCTGTGACGTCCTGAATTTGAATACCAACGTTTTGTGCTGTTGTCGCAGCAGTAGGGTCGGTTAACTGGAGTACACTGCTGTCGCCTGCGTAACTGGTGGCATCAAATTTAACCGTTGCGCTAGTCACGGTTTGCGGGCAGTTTTCTAATTTGATGGTAAATTTAGTCGCTGCTGCCGTGCTACCCGTACTAGGTAATGCCGTTTTAGAGATTTTCCCTAAGTTTACGGTAAATGCATCAGAACCGGTTGCAAACTGACAAGCCTGATCGGTAATTTCACCTGTAAAATCTATCGTTCCATCAGCAGCTAATGCATTATTAATGGCAAAAATAGACGATGCCGCAATTAAATAGGCAAAGACATTCTTTTTCATTTTTTACTCTCCAAGAGGATATTTATATGATGAGGTTGAGTTAGTGAATATATTTAGTTACTCAACTGGTGAGTATTTTGGCTTTTATTTTAAAAATAAACAATATGAGAGTAATTTAGGTTTAATGCCCTTTTTTAATATCGTTTTTATATCTTGAGTTTGATATTCACATTATAGGTTGGAGATTATTTTTGGATATTTTAAGAAATGCTGTTTTTCTAAGGTGATAAATTTTAGAGTGGAATTAAATAAAGATTAAATAATTAAATTAATTTTAAACTGGTGTTTTTTATTGTTACTTAACTCATGATGTGTTTTGATGGCATTTAATATTATTATAGTGCTTTAATTTTTTCATTTTAAAACAAAAAGCAGTCTAAAATGTATCGTAGTAAAAGTATCATCTAAAACCAATTATCATTAATGATGATTTATTTAACGTTTAAATATCTTTTTTGATGTGAATGGGTATGGAGTTATTGAATGTTAAGATAAGTATGAAGTAATAAATTACTTCGTACATTATCTTAATATGATGGTGAATATTTGAAGCTATTCAATTCCTAATTCTTTTAATTTGCGAGTTAACGTATTTCTTCCCCAGCCTAATAAACGGGCAGCTTCTTGCTTATGGCCATTGGTGTATTTTAACGCGCAATTTAGCATGGTACGCTCAAGTAAGGGGATGGTTTGAGAAAAAAGGTCTTCTTTACCGTCCATTAATGCGTTATCAGTCCACTCTTCAAGTAATTCAAACCACTGAGCTGCAGAAATAGGATTTTGTGATGACAATGATTGTGTTGGCATGGAATCAGCTTGCGAGGATTTTACCACTGCATTTTGTTGTGGGTGCTCTTCAAGTAAATCATCGGGCAAATCTTGCGGTAAAATTTCTTGGCTTGCTGCCATCACGGTTAACCAACGGCAGACATTCTCCAATTGGCGAACGTTACCTGACCAATAATAGCGCTGAAGAATTTTTTCGCTGTCAGGGTGGAGAACTTTAGCTTCGACACCGAGTTCTTTTGCCGTATTTTGTAGAAAATAATCGGCGAGACGTGGGATATCTTCAGTGCGTTCACGTAGCGGTGGTAATTGTACTCGAATGACATTTAACCGGTGAAATAAGTCTTCGCGAAATAAGCCTTCTTTAACTCGTTTTTCAAGATCTTGGTGGGTCGCTGCAATAATCCGTACATCCACATTGACTGGGGTATAACCCCCAATACGATAGAATTGGCCTTCAGCCAGAACACGTAACAAGCGAGTTTGTACATCAAGGGGCATATCGCCGATTTCATCTAAAAACAATGACCCATGGTTAGCTTGTTCAAATCGGCCCTGACGTACTTGGGTCGCCCCAGTAAATGCGCCTTTTTCGTGGCCAAATAGCTCAGATTCAATTAAGTCTTTGGGAATAGCCGCCATATTTAATGCAATAAAAGGGGCGTCGGCACGAGGGCTGTGTTGATGTAACGCGTGGGCAACCAGCTCTTTTCCCGTTCCTGATTCGCCATTAATAAGCACACTAATTGATGAGCGTGATAAACGGCCAATAATGCGATAAACCTCTTGCATCGCTGGTGCTTCCCCGATCATGGTCGAAGAGACTGTAGGGGCAGGCTGCTTAGCTTCACGGCTAGTATGGTTTTGTTCACGGCTATGATTCAGAGCACGTTCGACTAATGCGACGGTTTCATCAATATCGAAAGGCTTTGGTAAGTAATCAAATGCCCCTGATTGGTAGGCATTTACGGCAGCATCAAGGTCAGAGTGTGCTGTCATAATAATAATCGGCAGAAGCGGGTGTGATTGCTTGATGGTATTCAGAAGCTCAATACCATTTGTGCCTGGCATACGGATATCAGATAACAACACATCAGGGAGTGAATTTTCTAATGCGGCGAGTACAGCATCCGCACTGTCAAAGCAGGTGCAAGCGAATTTTGCATTATCTAATGCACGCTCAAGTACCCAACGGATGGAACTATCATCATCAACCACCCAAATTTTTCCCTGCGTCATGGTTATCTCCTATTTCTTAATTGGTAGATAAATGGAAAACTCAGTGTGGCCTGGCCAACTGGTAAATTCGATTTTTCCTGCGTGTTGGTCAACTAAACTGCGAGCAATCGATAGGCCAAGCCCTGTGCCATCAGGCCGTCCGCTCACCATGGGATAAAATAATGTATCCTGAATTGCCAATGGAATACCCGGACCGTTATCTTCAATATCAATACGTGCAGCTAATCGATAACGTTCACCTTGTAGTGTGACTTGAAAAGCCGTTCGTGTACGCAAAGTGATATAGCCTCCCGTTTCGGCGAGAGCTTGCAATGCATTTCGGGTGATATTTAGCAGCACTTGCTCGATTTGGTCTGGGTAATACTCTAATTCGGGCAGGCTTGGGTCATAGTCACGAATTAGTGTCACATTATCGGGCTTTTCTAATGACACCAACCGCGTTACATTTTCCATAATATGATGAATACTTTGCTGTGTTTTCGGCCCCGGATATTGAGGGCCAAGTAGCCGATCAACCAGTGCTCGCAAGCGGTCGGCCTGTTCGATAATCACTTGAGTATATTCATTTAATTGTGGGTCAGGCAACGCTTTAGATAGCAATTGCGCAGCGCCTCGCAAACCTCCGAGAGGGTTTTTGATTTCGTGAGCAAGTCCACGGATCAGTTCGCGGGCAGCCAATTGCTGGGCATTCTGTGCGAGTTCTTGGCTCAAACGCCGTTGGCTATCTAATTGTGAAAGCTCAACTAAAATAAATTGCTCTGAAAAAGGCTGTGCACTGAACGACATCACGTGGGAATGGTTGTTAAATACTAAGGTGACTTCGTTCTCGGTAAAACTATGGCCATCTTTTAAGCTATTGAGCATGAGTTCATCATTGAGCGAACAATAACTGAATAATAGTGGCAGTGGCGTACCGTATAGCTTGCGCTGGCTTTGGGTTAAGATCTGGAGTGCAGCATGGTTGGCGTAATGGATAACCAAGTCGTAATCCAAAATTAGCACGCTATTAATGAGTGAGTCGAGAATATGTTCCGGTGCTGGCAAATGTTCGGTTTTCATGTAATGTTGCTCCTGCACTATTTTGGTGCATTATACCTGATAGACCAAACAACCGATATTTGATTTTTGTTGCGTAAATACGTTAGAGATAAAAGGCCCCATCAAAAGATGGGGCAAGTGCTTCACGGCAACAAAGACTAACAGTGGAACGGCGTGTTACACACTGTAGTACATTTCAAATTCGAGAGGGTGTGGCGCCATACGAACACGTTGGATGTCGGCACGGGTTAATTCGATATATGCATCGATAGCATCATTAGTGAATACGCCACCACGGGTTAAGAATTCACGGTCTTTATCTAATTCCGCTAATGCTTCGTCTAAAGAGCCAGAAACTGTTGGAATTTCTTTGGCTTCTTCTGGTGGTAAATCATATAAATTTTTGTCCATCGCATCACCAGGGTGGATCTTGTTAATGATGCCATCAAGGCCTGCCATTAACTGAGCCGCAAACGCTAAATATGGGTTAGCTGCTGGGTCTGGGAAGCGAACTTCAATACGGCGTGCTTTAGTACTCGCAACGACTGGAATACGAATCGAAGCAGAGCGGTTACGTGCAGAATATGCCAACATTACAGGTGCTTCAAAGCCCGGAACTAAGCGTTTGTATGAGTTAGTTGTTGGGTTAGTAAATGCGTTCAGTGCACGTGCATGTTTAATAATACCACCGATGTAGTACAGCGCCATTTCGGATAAACCGCCATATTTGTCACCTGCAAACAGGTTAACGCCACCTTTAGATAAAGACATATGGCAGTGCATACCAGAGCCGTTATCGCCCACTAAAGGTTTAGGCATAAAGGTGGCTGTTTTACCGTAGGCATGTGCAACATTGTGAACAACATATTTATAAATTTGAGTTTCATCCGCTTTTTTCGTCATAGTATTAAAGCGGGTCGCAACCTCGTTTTGGCCAGCTGTCGCCACTTCATGGTGGTGAGCTTCAACAACTAAGCCCATCTCTTCCATTGTGGTACACATGGCTGAACGTAGGTCTTGTGATGAATCAACCGGTGGAACTGGGAAATAACCGCCTTTTACTGCAGGGCGATGGCCTTTATTACCACCTTCGTATTTGGTTCCCGTATTCCATGCCGCTTCGATATCATCGATATGGTAGTAACTACCATGCATGTTGTTGCCAAAACGAATGTCATCAAAAACGAAAAATTCAGGTTCTGGCCCAAAGAGAACGATATCGGCAATTCCACTTGAGCGCAGAAAATCTTCCGCACGTTTTGAAATTGAACGTGGGTCTCTGTCATAACCTTGCATTGTGCCCGGCTCTAAAATATCGCAGCGGATGATCAAGGTGATATCTGCAAAGAACGGGTCTAACATTGCAGTAGATGCATCTGGCATTAATACCATGTCTGACTCATTGATGCCTTTCCAGCCACCAATAGATGAACCATCAAACATCTGGCCTTCTTCAAAGAAGTCTTCGTCAACTTGATGAGCAGGGATAGTGATGTGTTGCTCTTTACCTTTAGTGTCGGTAAAACGCAGATCAATAAATCTAACATTGTGCTCTTTAATTAACGATAAAACATGTTCAGCGGACATCTCGGCTCTCCTGGTCGGGTCTAATCAACAAATCACAGGCTATCATATTGATAATATGTTTGTTGTTTGTCTGGCGTGTTAGTCATATATAAATAGGTAGCACGCGCTCTATAAATAGATAAGCGAAAAGCGTGCCAACTTTTTAATCATAGTAAATACTGATTGTTACGAAGGAATGTCAATCGATTGAGTTAAAAACAGGCATGAATTGCACCGTTTTGGTGCTTCTTGTTGGGTGTTTGCACTATTTTGGTGCTAATTTAAACGCGGATCATTTATGTCATGCATTCATAATAAATGTAATATTTTATGTTCTTTGCTTATGTCAGTATTAATAAAGATATATTTGAGCAACATTTAGAGTTGAATCTAAATATATTTTTTGCACTTTACATAATACTCATGTGAAAAAGTGACGACATAGTTAATGGGGGAATAAATATATGGCAAGATCTCAAGGTTGGGCACCACCACTAGTATGGGGACCGTGGGTTAATCTCCATACGCACGTAGGGAATAGCGCTTATACTGTTTCATTTAATGCAGTATCAAGTCTGCAATCAACATTTGATGCTGAAATACAATATGTAACCAATTCAGGTGATAGAACCATTCACACTATGGGGCCAGGCTCATATAGAATTAATGGAAATAATGGGGCAGGACAAGACCGAATTAGGTTTAAGAGCCATCCAGTCGGGCTGACGATAGAGGTCAGGTACTAAATATAAAAGTTGCTTCATGCTAACTTTAATTATTCATCAAAGATTTAAATAAATCTAAATTAGATTGATTATTTAGATTTTGATAAAAACCATCATCTAATGAATGGATGTTTCCTAAATGAATATCTTTTTGAATAAGAACGTTGTTAAAATAAACATTCATTTTTTCATTTTTATTTTTTGTTAGAAACTCATATAATTTAGGTCGGCAATTATTTGTATTGCTAAGCGTTATAAAAACAGTATGTTCATTATTTTTTGATTCATCCTGATATGATTCGATACACTCTTTATCTAATTGAAAAGATGAATTATTTGTAGAGTAAGATAAAATGTTATCGCTTTTAATTTTGCAACTAATGAGCGATAGTCCCGTTATAATTGCGATAGATGAAACAAAAAAATTTTTTTTGAATTGTTCATAAATGTTATTATTATTCCAAAGGCTAAATTTTTTATAATATATACCATAAACAGAAAATTTCATGTTATTTATTCTGATGTGCGAGAGGAGTAGAACTCGTATATATAAAGAAAGCCCATATAACAAAGAATATGGGCCTCTTGCATTATTCATCATCGCTATTGGTTAATAACGTATTCACTTCTTCAATCTGTTTTACTGCATCATTGATGATTGAGGCAATTTGGCGAGTTTGCTCTTCATTTAGTTGTTTTAAAACCATTTTGTGACGTAATAAAGCTTTAAAGCGACTGACTGCCACCTCAATGTCTTCTGCTAAATTACTGCCTTGTTGCATATCACGTGCTTTTGCCAGCTTACGAGCAATAACCGCTTCAATTTCTTTATTTTGAGCTAGATGGGCAGAGCCTTCAGGTGTAATCGTAAAACTTTTGCGATTGCGTTCAACAATCTGAGACTCCAAGAAACCTTGTTCTTCAAGCAGTGTTAGCGTTGGGTAAATAACCCCCGGGCTAGGAACATACAAGCCATTTGAGGCTTCTTGAATATCTTTGATAATTTCGTAGCCATAGCTTGGTTTTTTAGCGACTAACGAGAGTACCATAATATGAAGATCGCCATGGTCGAATAAACGACGAAGGCCTTTACCTCTTCCACGGCCTCTTTGGTTGTCATCACCATGGCCTCGACCATGACGGCCTTCGCCGTGGCAGCGTTCACCGTGCCCATGACCATGACGGCCTTCGCCATGGCAGCGTTCACCGTGCCTATGACCATGACGGCCTTCGCCGTGGCAGCGTTCACCGTACCCATGACCATGACGGCCTTCGCCGTGGCAGCGTTCACCGTGCCCACGACCATGACGGTCTTCGTCGTGGCAGCATTCACCGCTTCCATGACCATGACGGCCTTCATCGTGGCAACATCCACCGCGGTGGCCATGTTGATTTTCATCATGGCGTGCATAATATACATGACGACAAGATTTAATTAGCATATAGTTACTCCTTAGTTTGTAACTTTAGATATATCGAATTTATTTTATGGTTTTACTATATTTAGATATATCTAATTAGTCAATTTAGATATATCTAAATAATGCAAAAAGATATTTAAACTGGCAGTTAAGAAAGAAAGTCTATTTTTTGTTCTTTTTTTGGGCTGCGAATATTAAGTTTTTAGCGTATTATTCTGTCACTTCGTGGTTTCGCAGAGATGATGCTCATTATTTTGTGAGGGAATCTGGCACTGTTACGCAACTGAATGTTTTTTCGCTAAAAACTTTTTATACAGTGATGGGTTTCACATTTATTCCACTTGTGCGGAAAAACGTGTAAAATAACAGCAAATTAACGTAGAAAGTATGCTTTGGGTGTGAATAACGGCTCAGTAAGCATATTCCTTTCCTGTCAATTAAACGGTAAAAATCCTTGTCAATTCAAAATTTAAGAAACATCGCCATCATCGCTCACGTTGACCATGGCAAGACCACACTGGTTGGTAAATTATTGCAGCAATCAGGCACGTTCGGTGAACGTGAAACTGTTGATGAGCGTGTTATGGACTCCAATGACTTGGAGAAAGAGCGTGGTATTACTATCCTTGCTAAAAATACCGCTATCCAATGGAATGGTTATCATATCAATATCGTAGACACCCCAGGTCACGCCGATTTCGGTGGTGAGGTTGAGCGCGTTATGTCTATGGTTGACTGCGTACTGCTGGTTGTTGATGCGATGGATGGCCCAATGCCACAAACTCGTTTCGTAACGCAAAAAGCGTTCGACCACGGTTTACGTCCTATTGTTGTTATCAATAAAGTTGACCGCCCAGGCGCACGCCCTGATTGGGTTGTTGACCAAGTATTCGACTTATTCGTGAACTTAGGTGCAACGGATGAGCAACTCGATTTCCCTATTGTTTATGCATCTGCATTAAACGGTATCGCAGGCCTTGACCACGAAAACATGGCTGAAGACATGACTCCACTGTATGAAGCGATTGTGGAACATGTTGCACCACCAGCAGTGGATATCGACGGTCCATTCCAAATGCAAGTTTCGCAATTGGATTACAACAGCTATTTAGGTGTTATCGGTATCGGCCGTATCAAACGTGGTGTTGTTAAGCCTAACCAACAAGTAACAGTTATCGATAGCGAAGGTAAAACTCGTAACGGTAAAATTGGTAAAGTTCTGACTCACTTAGGTTTAGAGCGTATTGATTCACAACAAGCTGAAGCGGGTGATATCGTTGCTCTGACAGGTTTAGGTGAACTGAACATTTCTGACACCATTTGCCAAGTCGGTAGCGTTGAAGCATTGCCTGCGTTAGCGGTTGATGAGCCAACAGTTAGCATGTTCTATTGTGTTAATACCTCACCATTCTGCGGTAAAGAAGGTAAGTTCGTGACTTCACGTCAGATCCTTGACCGCTTGAATAAAGAATTGGTTCACAACGTTGCACTGCGTGTTGAAGAAACTCAAGATCCAGACGCATTCCGTGTTTCTGGTCGTGGTGAGCTTCACTTATCTGTTCTGATTGAAAACATGCGTCGTGAAGGTTTCGAATTAGCAGTATCGCGTCCAAAAGTTATCATTCGTGAAATCGATGGCCGTAAACAAGAGCCATTCGAACAAGTGACTTTAGACGTTGAAGAACAGCACCAAGGCGACATCATGAAAGCTTTAGGTGAGCGTAAAGGTGACCTGCGCGACATGATGCCAGACGGTAAAGGCCGCGTACGTCTAGACTACGTGATCCCAAGCCGTGGTCTGATTGGCTTCCGTACTGAATTCATGACAATGACATCAGGTACTGGTTTACTGTATTCAACATTCAGTCATTACGATGATGTTCGCCCAGGCGAAATCGGCGGCCGCCAAAACGGTGTTCTGATCTCCAATGGTCAAGGTAAAGCAGTTGCTTATGCGCTATACAGCCTGCAAGACCGCGGTAAGCTGTTCTTAGGTCACGGTGCTGAAGTGTATGAAGGTCAAATCATCGGTATTCACTCACGTTCTAACGACTTAACCGTTAACTGCTTAACGGGTAAAAAACTGACTAACATGCGTGCGTCAGGTACTGATGAAGCAACAACACTGTCACCACCAATTAAAATGACTCTGGAACAAGCACTAGAGTTCATTGATGATGACGAGTTAGTTGAAGTGACTCCGCAGTCTATCCGTCTGCGTAAACGCCACTTGACTGAGAACGATCGCCGTCGTGCAAACCGTTCTAAAGAAGACTAATTATCGTTACGTGATGTTGTTGATTACGTCATTGTAGTTATCCAGTAAGGCGCCGAAAGGCGCCTTACTTATTTATAAGGTTTATAATGTCTTGTCTTTTTTCATAAAATACAGCGACGAAATAAACAGTCCGATAATTAAAGGGATTTCGTATAATTCTTCGATAAGGCTTTGTAGTTCAGAATGATATAGGAAAACTGAACTGAGAAATCTATGGTGTTCAACACTATCTGAAATCACAAAAGCGCACAGGGTCAGTAGTAGGCTCCAAAGTGGAATAGCTGTGTTTTTTAGGTGAAAAATAATACTTTTTCTTAATGAAGAAGCAAATAGCATCAAAACTAAACTGCCAATCAAGATGATAGAAATTAGCCTGAAGTAAGAGTGATCCAGATTAGGAAAAAATTCACGCCCCCAATTTATTCCTCTGCCAAATAATGTTACCCACCAGATAGTTGCCCACACCCAAAATAATTTCATTCCCTGATTTTTTTGCTGTAATGGTTTCATATAAAACCAAGTGAAAATGGCACTGATAATTAGAATAATAGATTGAAAATGTTCAATAATTTTTGTTGTAAGGTCGATATTAAAATCCAGAGGGATAGTATTAAATAATGGAATTAAAAATAAGCTTCCCCACAGAATAGCAATCGGCCAAGAGATTGTTTTATCTATTTTCATAGTATGACTTTTATATTTTAAGATTTATTTATTACTGATATCGGATAGATATCAGCTCACATTGCTTGTGGCATGGCTTGCTACGTAAAAACTATTATGCAAAAAGCGTATGGAGGGACTTAACATTTAGTATCAAAAACCGATAGTGCTGTGTGAAATAGCACCTTTGGGATAAAAAGTGTTTTCTCATTAATGGAACAAACCGTCCGGTTTGTTGTTCATTAATTGTGCTAAGTGTGGATTGCTTAATCGATAAATTGACAAAATAACGTGAATTATCACTAATTAGGGCTGTTCAGTTGCGTGAATAATGATTAAAGTAAATTTAGTGAATAACAATGAGGAAAATTTATGCTGTATATCTTCGATATGGGTAATGTGATTATTGATATCGACTTTAATCGTGTATTTGATAAATGGTCTGAACTCAGTGGTACACCAAGTGAAGAGATCAAATCACGGTTTACTTTTGGTAATATCTTTCAATTACATGAGTGTGGAAAAATTTCAGACATCGAGTTTGCTGAGCTGCTTTGTGAAGAAATGGACATCACTCTAAGCTTTGAAGACTTTGCTGAAGGCTGGCACGCTATTTTTATTTCGTTAAGACCTGAAGTCATTGATATTATGGAACGCCTGCGTGAGCAAGGGCACCGAGTGGTGGTTTTATCGAATACCAACCGTCTACATCTAGACTACTGGCCAGCACACTACCCAGAAATTGCAGCCTCCTCCGATTTCCTATATCTGTCCCAAGATTTAGGCATGCGTAAGCCTGATCCTGAAATCTACAAATATGTACTGCAATCAGAAGAGTTTGATGCTGCAGATGCTATTTTCTTTGATGATGTCGAAGAAAATGTAAAAGCCGCAGAAGCTCTTGGTATTCGTAGTATTCATGTTGTGGATAAAGACACCATTCCTGAATATTTCCGCACTTACGATTTTAGTGCAGAAGTTGAATAACATCCTGATTTTATAGTGGGGCAACGGCTAACGTTGCTCCATCTTTTTGTAAAGAGTCATCATGATTGCATTAATCCAGAGAGTCACTCATGCGAGTGTGGCTGTTGATCAGAAAATAGTAGGGCAAATAAATGCTGGGTTGTTGGTTTTGCTTGGCGTTGAAAAAGATGATGATGAGCAGAAAGCCAAACGTTTGTGTGAAAAAGTATTGGGCTACCGTATTTTTAGTGATGAACAAGGGAAAATGAATCTCAATGTTCAACAGGCGGGAGGCAGCCTTTTGGTTGTTTCTCAATTTACTTTAGCAGCTGACACTAAAAAAGGTATGCGGCCTAGCTTTTCAGGGGGAGCAGAGCCTGAAAGAGCAGATGCTTTGTACCAATACTTCGTTGAACAAAGCCGCCAACAAGGGGTTGAAACACAAACTGGTGAGTTTGCCGCTGACATGCAAGTGAATTTAACCAATGATGGCCCTGTTACCTTCTGGCTACAAGTGTGAGTTCATTTTTAAAGGGGGAAGCGATGTACCATTTACGTACACCGAAAGATGATATTGAATTTGCAACTTACTACCATTTTCGCTGGGAAATGTTGCGAAAACCGTTTAATCAACCCCTAGGTTCAGAAAAAGATGGTTATGATTTAACCGCACACCATCAAATGGTCGTGGATGATAAAAACCGTATTCTTGCCATTGGTCGCTTATATATCAATGCTGACAACGAGGGAGCAATCCGTTTTTTAGCCGTTAACCCTGCCATGCAAGGTAAAGGACTCGGTAAATTGATTATCATGGCCCTAGAGTCCGTTGCACGCCAAGAAGGCGTCAAACGCATCGTATCCAGTGTTCGTGAAGAAGCAGTACCCTTTTTCGATAAAATGGGCTTTGAGAACCGTGGGCAAGTTGCTGGGCAGTTAAAAACACCTGTGCGCCATTACTTGATGATCAAACCCATTGAGACATTAGACCAAATTCTACATCGTCCAGACTGGTGTGGTGAGTTACAACAAGCTTGGTATAAGTATATTCCATTAAGCGAAAAAATGGGGGTTCGAGTCGACCAATACACGGGGACTCGTTTTATTACTACCATGCCGGAGGCGGGCAATCAAAACCCCCATGAAACGATTTTTGCAGGGAGCCAATTTTCATTAGCCACACTGACAGGATGGGGGCTGATTTGGCTGTTAATGCAAGAACACCAGCTTGGTGGCGATATTGTATTGGTCGATGCCAGTATTCGTTATGGTAAACCTGTAAGTGGCAGGCCTACAGCAACTGCGGACTTAGCTAATATGAGCGGTGACCTTGACCGTTTAGCTCGGGGTAGCAAAGCGCGAGTAAAACTGAAAGTCGAAGTCAGTAACCCCGATGGTAAAGTGGGCGCTGTATTCAGTGGTGTCTATATGGTGTTACCTGTAGAGCCCGCAAAGTAACGTTGTTCATTGAAAATTAAAAGATAAAGGCAGGTATGATTGACCTGCCTTTTGTATTTCTATGGATTGATAGTTTTTATGGATTGCTAAGAGCGGGGAGCGGCTCTACCAAAGAAGGCTCGGTAGGCTGTAAATCGGCTTCGGACTCTACTGAAGAAGTGACAACCCCGTTAACAACGGTACGGAATAGGCGTTTACCTTGCAATGGTATGGCCATCAATTCCCCATTCAAACTTTTTGCCACTGATGGGGCGAGTAAGTCCCCTTGTAATGTCGCATCAAAGTCACCGATAACTTGAGCTGGGAAGCCTGCCCAACCCCATTGGTTTAAATCGACGAGGTCAATATTAGAACCTGATGCCCTGAGTAAGAAGGGGACTTTTTTGGGCTCTTGTTTTACCAGCAAGCCAATTTTACTGATACCTTTATCAGTACTGACCGTTAAGCTCGCTGCTGCCGAGGATTTACCACTTTGGCGTATTTCGACAAATGGACGGCGCACTAGAACTTGGTTGATTGTGCCGCTATCTGCATTGAATGTCGCTTTACCGCTCCAAATTCCCCATTGTTTTTGTTTGATTAAATCAACATTTTCAATATTACCGCTTAATGCCGTCAACTCGAAAGGAAATTGCGGCTGGATATTCATCAAAAGTGATTGGGAAAGGGTGAATTTCTTAATATTTAAACCGGACAACCACGCTGGCGTTGGTTGCGCGAAGAAGGACAACCAATTTTCAGGTAAGGTATATAAGATACCCGCGAGTTTACCTTCATCGATAGTGAGTACTTGATTATTGCGTTGCCAAGACCCACTGAGGTTAAAAATGCCTTTATTATAGTAACCTGATAACTTGCTGATATAGAGGTTATCACCGTTAATATTCAGCTCTCCAATTAAGGTACTCAGCTGCTGGTCTTTCACGACGAATTGGTCGACATTAAAGCTAATGCTGCTTTTAGGGCTAGTCCAGCTGCCTCTAACGAAGCTGAGTTGGTCAATTTCGGTGCTTAAGCCAGAAAGTGCCCAATCTTTACCTTGAATATCAACATTGGTTAGTTCTACTTTTTTGACTTGCAGTGATTTATCACTCGTTATTGCATCAAATAGTGAATCGAAATCAACATTATTTTCCCAGCCAACTTTATTCATGGTGAGGGAGTCAACCATGATAGAGCCATCATTAAGTACCTTCCCAGTGCCCGCAATATAGCCATTATTTAAGTAGGCACTGGCTTGGCTTATTTCTGTTCCTTGCTGCTGTAATTTACCGGTAATGGCAACATTCTTGAATGCAAGGTCATTGAATTTTAATTGGTTAGAGGTAAATCGAAAATCACCGTAACCAAAAGGAGTGTTTTCGGTGGGTTTCCAAGGGGTCATTCCTCCCGTAAAGCCGGCGACTTGTACCGTATCATTGCCTTTTTTAAGCGTAATCTGGCTATTTTCAAATTGCAAAATAGTCGCGGAAATAGGGAACAACACCGTATTTGGTGAGACTGTTGTAGATAATGTCCCTTGAGTGATAACCAAACGTTTTATTGCGGTGCCACTAAATAGGTTTAGCCAATTAACATCAACCACGACTTGCCGTGAATCTAAAGATAGGTCACTGTTTTTAGCCGTTAACTTAACATCTTGGAAGATGAACTCACCGGGGTTAGAAAACTCATGCCCCATAATTCCCACATCAATATCGTAATCGGTAAATTTACTTAAAAATTGACTGGAGTAGGATGCGCCCCAACGGGTTTGTAGCCCGATATAAGTAAAAATAAACAATAGCAGCAGTAACAAAAGTGCATAGGTAGTAAATTTGATTAACCATTTCACAGTTTACTGCTCCTTTGGTTTGTGAACGAATAGACACAGGAAGAAACCGTCTAATATAACGACAATTTAAGGATAGCATACAGAAAAACCGCCAGAGTGTTCAACACTGGCGGCTAGAATGAAAGGTTATTTTTCGAGAGGGAAGACTAAATTCAGAACAATTGCAGTTAAACCACCCGCAGCAATACCTGAAGAAAATAATGTTTTTAACCAGTCAGGCGCGAATTGCAAAATCAAGGGTTGCTGTGACACACCCATACCCACGGCGAGAGAAAGGGCTATAATCATGATGGCGCGGCGATTGAGTGGCTCACGAGACACGATACGCACTCCTGAAGCGGCAATGGTACCAAACATCACAATGGTTGCTCCGCCTAATACGGGCTCAGGGATTTGTTGTACAAAGCCTGCAACCGCAGGGAATAGCCCTAATAACACTAACATTAAAGCAACAATGTAACCGACATAGCGACTTGCCACCCCTGTTAATTGGATAACACCGTTGTTCTGCCCAAAACAAGAGTTAGGGAAAGTATTAAATACCGCTGAGACCATCGAGTTCAAACCATTGGCAAGTACGCCACCTTTGATTCGTTTCATATATAAAGGGCCACGAACGGGTTGTTCTGATACATCAGAAGTGGCGGTAATGTCACCTATCGTTTCTAAGGAAGTCACCATGAAAATGAGAATTAATGGGATCAACAGGTTCCAGTCGAAGGATAAGCCATAATAGAAAGGCTCAGGAACAGTAATAATTGGCTGATTGGCTTCCATTGGTTGCGCATTTGGCAACATGTCCATCCACCAAGCTGCAATATAACCAACGGCCATGGCAATAACTAAAGATGCGACACGTAAGTAAGGGTTTTTCTGCCGATTAAGTAAAATAATAACCGCTAAAACAACCCCAGCCAAAATCAGGTAATCTGGTGAACCGAAGGTATTATCGCTAATCGCACCATAACCACCACCAATGGAGGTCAAGCCGACTTGAATTAAAGATAAGCCGATGATCATGACAACGACACCAGAAACCAGTGGTGTAATGACTCGACGGGCTAGATGTAGAAAACGTGAAAGAATCACTTCGGTTAATGCGGCTACGAGTAAAGTACCAAACAAAGCTGCCATCATGGATGGGATATCAGCCCCACCTTGCTTGAGTGCAACACCTCCCATGATTAACGGTGCAACAAAGTTAAAACTGGTTCCTTGAATCGAAAGTAGGCCTGAGCCAATAGGGCCCCATGCACGAATTTGAATTAAAGAAGCAATACCGGAGGCAAATAAAGACATACTAATGATGCGCTGAGTATCGTGAGCTGGCAGCCCCAGAGCCTGACAAATCAGCATCGCTGGGGTAATAACAGCGACAAACATCGCTAGAAGATGTTGCCCGGCAGCAAACAAAGCTTGCGGCAGCGGTGGACGGTCTTCTAATTTGTAAATAAGTTCGCTTTGCGTGTGTATGGTCGCTTCAGTAGTTTGCTTTTCAGACGTCGCAGTATTCATTGCCTTCATTTCTCGCCAACAAAAAACGCATTGTAATGTGTCGAAATTAAAAAGCAATCGTTTGCTTTTAAAAAATATATTCATTAGTTAAATAGTGTCGTCACATTTATATATATTTTAACTTGTATTTATAACAGTTTTTTTTTCTAATCCTACAACCTGCTTTTGGCGTTTTAAGGAAGAAATTAACGTCTAACTAGTTTTTGATAATTTTAACAACAGACGAGGTACGTGAATGTATCATCTCGATGTCTACGGTACACTGGTAGCTGCTACCTTAGTATTATTGCTTGGGCGTAAACTGGTAAAATCAGTCCCTTTTCTTGAAAAATATACCATCCCTGAACCTGTTGCGGGTGGGTTGTTAGTTGCTTTTAGTCTTTTATTGCTTAAACAATTATTTGACTGGAGCCTTTCTTTTGACTTATCACTGCAAGAACCTATGATGCTGGCATTCTTTGCCACTATTGGTCTTAATGCCAACCTTGCTAGCTTGAAAGCTGGTGGTAAGGCATTGTTTATATTTATTTTTGTGGTTGTAGGCTTATTGCTAGTCCAAAACACAGTGGGGATTGCCCTTGCTGAATTATTGGGACTAGACCCTTTAATGGGGCTGTTAGCTGGCTCAATTACCTTATCTGGCGGCCATGGTACTGGTGCGGCATGGGGTAAAATTTTCACTGAAAATTATGGTTTCCAAAGTGCAACAGAAGTTGCAATGGCGTGTGCTACATTTGGACTCGTTCTTGGTGGTTTAATTGGCGGACCTGTTGCACGTTTTCTAACACGTAATATTCCAACGCCAGGAACGGCAGAAGATGATAAAGATGTGCCAACTGCATTTGAGAAGCCTCAATCAGGGCGCATGATCACGTCAATGGTTTTAATTGAAACTATTGCATTGATTGCTATCTGTTTGCTGATAGGAAGTTATATTGCAGGTGAATTAGCCGATACTCCTTTTGCACTGCCTAAATTTGTATGTGTACTGTTTGTTGGTGTTATTTTAAGCAATAGCCTATCACTGCTTGGTTTTTACCGAGTGTTTGACCGCGCCGTTTCTGTTATGGGTAACGTGAGCCTATCATTATTCTTAGCGATGGCTTTAATGAGCTTGAAGCTCTGGGAATTAGCATCACTGGCCATTCCAATGATCATCATTCTTGCTGTACAAGCTTGTGTAATGGCAGGGTATGCAATTTTTGTTACCTTCCGTGTGATGGGGAAAAACTATGATGCCGCTATTTTAGCTGCGGGGCATTGTGGTTTCGGTCTTGGGGCTACGCCAACAGCGATTGCGAATATGCAAGCGGTAACGGATAGGTTGGGTCCATCTCACCTTGCGTTCCTTGTGGTCCCAATGGTTGGGGCATTCTTCATTGATATTGTTAATGCGATAGTCATTAAATTGTATTTAATGTTGCCACTATTCCCAACTATTGCGGGATAGTTTTTATTTAATAATAAATCAAGTTAAGCAGGTATTGCCGTGAAAATATTCACGGCAATTTTCATTTTAAGGAATGGATAAAAAGAAGATATAAAACTTAAGCGTGGCTGTATTGTTCTCGCTCAGGTAACCAGCGCTCAATAAGTTGTTGTGCATTTTCTGGGTAGTTTTGTTGAATATGGTGAGCGAGGCGTTGCACTTCTGGCAACATATATTGGTCACGTAACAAATCAGCGACCTTAAATTCTGCATTTCCTGTTTGTCTAGTGCCTAATAATTCCCCAGGCCCGCGAATTTCAAGATCTTTTTGTGCGATAACAAAGCCATCATTGCTGTCCCGCAATACTTGTAGCCGTTGTTTAGCGGTGTGGGTTAGCGGTGTCTTATATAATAATACGCAGTGAGATGCGATAGCTCCACGGCCAACTCGCCCTCTCAATTGGTGCAATTGAGCTAAACCAAGGCGCTCAGGGTTATCAATGATCATCAAACTGGCATTAGGCACATCAACACCGACTTCAATGACCGTTGTAGCCACAAGCAGTTGAATTTCATTCCTTTTAAAAGCCGCCATAATGCTTTGTTTTTCAGCAGGTTTCATTCGCCCGTGGACTAAGCCTACTTTTAATTCAGGTAGTGCCAGTGCGAGTTCTTCGCTGGTCACTTGAGCCGCTTGTGCTTCTAATAATTCAGAGTCTTCAATGAGTGTACAGACCCAATAGGCTTGGCGACCTTCTTCAATACAGGCTTGGCGAACGCGTTCAATAATATCGTTACGGCGAGTGTCCGGGATGGCGACAGTAGTGACAGGCGTACGGCCTGGAGGAAGTTCATCGATGACAGAGGTATCTAAGTCTGCATATGCTGTCATCGCCAGTGTCCGTGGGATTGGCGTAGCGGTCATGATCAATTGATGAGGGTGGTACCCTTGCTGCTCACCTTTTTCACGCAGAGCGAGCCGCTGATGAACGCCAAAGCGATGTTGTTCATCAATGATAACAAGCCCCAGCGCTTTAAAGCTCACTTGCTCTTGGAAAATAGCGTGTGTTCCAACAACCATCGCAACTTCTCCACTTGCGATGGCATCTTGCTGAGCCTGACGTGCCTTACCCTTCTGTTTGCCCGCTAGCCAACCCACTTTAATGCCTAAAGGCTCTAACCATTGTTTGAATGTATTGGCATGTTGCTCTGCAAGAATTTCGGTGGGAGCCATCAAAGCTACTTGTTTGCCATTCTCGATGGCACAAACGGCCGCTAAGGCCGCAACAAGCGTTTTTCCTGACCCTACATCCCCTTGAATCAAACGCATCATAGGGGCATCTTTGGCGAGGTCTGCTTCAATTTCGCTAACAACACGGTTTTGTGCATTTGTTGGCGAGAAAGGTAATTGTGCGAGTAACTGTGATTTTAATTGACCACTTGTTGCTAAAGGCTCGGCATATAGGCGTTCGTTGCCTGCACGGATGGCTAGCATACTGAGGTGATGTGCTAAAAGCTCTTCGAGTATAAGCCGTTTCTGGGCAGGATGGTGCCCTTTCTCCAGTTCAATCAAAGCGACATTCGGTGGTGGATTGTGTAATAAGCGAATGGCATCTGGTAGGCTTATCATTCCACGGCTAAGCTCTTCTGGAAGCAATTCTTTTATTTTTCCGCTATCAAGTAACCTTAGCGCTTGTTCCATTACCTTGCGTAAAGTGGCCTGACGAATACCTTCCGTGGTTGGGTAAACGGGTGTTAAGTTCTCTTGTAAGCTGATATTGCTGGTGTCTTGGGAGACTTTATATTCGGGGTGAATGATTTCTGGCCCTGTATTTCCTCTGCGAACTTCCCCATAGGCGGTGACCTGTTTTCCTTCTGCTAAGTTATTCTTCATTGCAGCTGAAAAATTAAAAAAACGTAAGGTGAGGTTACCTGTGCCATCGGAAATCAAGCAGGTCATCATTCTTTTGCGGCCGAATACCACTTTAGTTTGCAGTATTTCACCGGTAATTGTTGCGGTCGTACCGGGGAGGAGATCTTTTATTTGATATAGACGGGTGTGGTCTTCATAGCGTAAAGGGAAATGAAGAAGAAGGTCTTGAACGGTGTTCAAACCGATTTTACGCATTTTTTCTGACTGGCTTGCTCCAATTCCGTGCAATGAAGTCAGTGAAATGGTATCAAGTAGCCCATTATTCATGTTATTTCCTTTTATTTAACCAAACTGCCGTCTTTTCATTTTTTCGGTTAATTGCATTTGTGCCCACCACGAGTCATCAGCTTCAATTTGCCCTTGGTTATTGATAAATGGGCGAGGAAGTCCCTTACGTTTAGCAACTTCAGCCAGTACAGGGTAACCTCCTTCAAATAACCAAGTTTGTTGTTCATCTGGTGAGAGTAAGCAATGGTCACGTTCGTACATACCCGCCTGCTGCCGTTGTCGTTGGGCTTCATATAAAATCAGTGCAGAAGCAACGGAAACGTTCAAAGATTGCACCATGCCAGCCATTGGAATGATAATGTGTTTATCAGCCAGTGCGAGGGCTTGTTGTGAAATCCCTGTTTTTTCTTGCCCCATCATAATACAAGTTGGCAAAGTATAATCAATTTCACGAAAATCAACGGCATGTTCTGATAAGTTAGTCGCCAAAACCTGCATATTTTGTGATTTTATGTGGGCAATTGCTTCTTCGGTGGATGTGTGTGAAATAATTTTAACCCAGCTATTACTCCCCGCAGCAGAAGAAACGGACAGTTTGACTTGTTGGTCCGGCCAAATAGCATGAATTTGATGGATCCCTACGGCATCCGCACTGCGTACAATCGCAGAAACATTGTGCGGTTTATGAATTTCTTCGAGGCAGAGAGTTAGGTCAGGCTGCCGCATCGCCATCATTTGGCAAATGCGGCGATAGCGGCGTTCATTCATAGTTATTAATTACGTATGGTCGTTAATTACGGTTTCGGCTAACACGTAGAACGTCAGGCATAATACGGATTTTCCGCATCACATTTGCCAATTGAACTCGGTTTTTAGTTGTAAGGCGAATAAAAGCGCAATATACACGGCCATCTTTTTCTTCTGTATTCATACTTTGAATACTTGAATTGGCGTCATTAATGGCGGCAGTTAAATTCGCTAAAGCACCTTGGTGATTAATCATATCCACTTTAATTTCAGCGATAAAGTCGGTATCAGTGTCGTTGTCCCATTCAACAGCCATAAATTTATCAGGTTCTTTTTGATAACCACGAATGTTGCGGCAGGATTCATGATGAATAACGAGACCTTTACCAGGACTAATATGTGCAACAATTGGGTCACCAGGAATAGGACGACAACATTTTGCAAAGGTGATTAAAACACCATCAGCACCTTTGATAGAGAGTTTATTCCGGCTTTCAACTAACACTTGTTCTTCAGGTGTATTTTGTGGATTGTTCTGTAGGTTACGTGCGACAACCACACTCATTGCATTACCCAACCCAATTTCAGCAAGCAAATCATCGATAGAGTGCAGCTTCATGCGTGCCAATTCTGCATCAATATTAGCTTGAGGGATATCAGTAAGTTTATTTCCTGCCCCTAGCGCATGGTTGAGTAAACGGCGACCTAAATTAATAGAATCTTCACGTTTTAAGTTTTTCAATAACTGGCGAATTTTGGCCCGCGCTTTTGAGCTGACAACAAAATTGAGCCATGCTGCATTTGGCCGTGCGCCTGGCGCGGTAATAATTTCGACAGTTTGGCCACTCGTAAGGGATTGCGAAAGTGGGTAAGGCTGGCGATCAACGCGCGCGCCCACGCAAGCATGACCAATATCCGTGTGTACTGCGTAGGCAAAGTCAACAGGTGTTGCACCGGTAGGTAATTCAACAATACGGCCTTCTGGGGTGAAAACGTAGATTTCATCCGGAAATAGATCCGATTTAACGCTTTCAATAAATTCAAACGAGCTACCTGCACTTTGTTGTAACTCAAGTAGACTTTGCATCCAACGTTGAGCTCTAACTTGTGCTGTTGTACCTTGTTCGCCTTGCTCTTTATAGGCCCAATGCGCAGCAACCCCCATCTCAGCCATTTGGTCCATGTCTTCTGTGCGAATTTGCACTTCGACAGGAACACCATGTGGGCCAATCAATGAGGTATGTAGCGATTGATAGCCGTTGGCTTTAGGGATAGCAATATAGTCTTTAATACGTCCCGGACGCGGTTTGTATAAACTATGCATTTGGCCTAAAACGCGGTAGCAAGTATCCACATCTTTTACAATTACCCTAAAAGCATAGATATCCATAATGGAATGGAAACGTTGCTCTTTTTGGTGCATTTTGCGATAGATGGAATAAAGGTGTTTTTCTCTGCCACTTACGCGACAAGGAACACCTGCCTCGGTTAGCCTACCGTCAATTTCCGAGAGAATTTTTTGGATCATCTCTTTTCGGTTACCGCGAGCAGCCTTGACGACTTCCTTAATAACACGATAACGGTTGGGATATAACGCTTCAAAACCCAGCTCTTCAAGCTCTGTTTTGATGTGGTGTATACCTAGCCTGTGGGCTAACGGGCTATATATTTCAAGGGTTTCACGTGCAATGCGCCGACGTTTATCGGGCCTAAGTGAACCCAACGTGCGCATGTTGTGAGTGCGGTCTGCCAGTTTTATCAAAATGACACGGATATCTTTTACCATCGCCATGATCATTTTGCGGAAGTTTTCTGCTTGGGCTTCTTTTTTGTCGCGAAAGTTGAGCTTGTCTAGTTTGGATACACCTTCGACGAGACCGGCGACGGTGGTACCAAACAATTCTTCTATATCTTGAAATGTCGCTGGAGTATCTTCAATCACATCATGAAGTAGCGCTGCCATTAGTGTTTCATGGTCCAAACGCATCTCAGCAAGAATACAAGCAACAGCAACTGGGTGAGTAATATAAGGCTCACCACTTGAACGGGTCTGTCCTTCATGGGCATCCCGAGCAACAACATAGGCTTTTCTTAGTAATTCAATTTGTTCTTTAGGAAGATACTTTTGAATGACTAAATTAAGGCTTTCAAACAGATACAAGGCAGACCCACCTTAGTGATTAGCGACGACCTTCAGCGATTGCAGAAACTGCTTGCATTTCAGCCGCTTCTTGCTCTTGCTGTTCTTGGCGCTCACGCACATCTAAAATGTGACCGTTGATTAAGCCTTCTTCTACTTCACGTAATGCGATAACAGTGTATTTATCATTTTCTTCAGGAACTAAAGGGTCTTTTCCACCCGTTTGTAACTGACGAGCTCTACGTGCCGCAACCAATACGAGGTCAAAGCGGTTACCAATTTTTTCTACTGCGTCTTGAACAGTTACGCGTGCCATAAATGTGCTACTCCAAAGAAATAAAAAAATGACCTGATATGATACTGAAACTATTCTCAGTCTGCTAGTAATTTGCTGATTAAAGCATCATGTCGTTGAACTTGACGCCCTAATTTTAAACGCTCAGTACGGATGATAGATTGTAAATCGCTCAGTGCGGTATTGAAATCATCATTAACAATAAGGTAATCATACTCGTTGAAATGTTCAATTTCACCTACTGCTTGTGACATGCGTTTTTCAATAACTTCATCGCTGTCTTGCCCACGACCACGCAGTCTGCGATAAAGTTCATCTTTTGATGGTGGGAGAATGAAAATACTACGCGCCTCAGGCATTTTGGCTCTTATCTGCTGCGCTCCCTGCCAATCGATATCAAGAAAAACATCAACACCACTATTTAATACATCTTCAATGATAGGTTTGGACGTCCCATAATAATTCCCAAAAACGTATGCATGCTCTAGGAATTCACCTTTGTCGACCATTTGTAAAAAATCAGTTTCAGATACAAAGAAATAGTGCTCGCCATGGACTTCTCCTGGACGTGCAGTTCGAGTTGTATGAGAAACGGAAACCTGTGTGTCATACAATGGTTGTGTTTTTAATAAAGCCTGAATCAGACTTGATTTCCCTGCTCCACTAGGGGCAGAAACAATATATAACGTGCCTTGTATCATGATGATTTCTTGAATAGTCGAGGATTAAACATAAAAGATGGTGATAAACCCGACATAGTATACACGGACTTGCATCAACATGCAGCGATATCAATAAATCATGAATTTTAATTAAATGAATTTGATTAGTAACTAAATTGTGAACGGGCTCGAGAAATTAACTTATTACTCATGAAAGCATCATTAGTTTTGCGAAGCCTTTTGCAAACAACTTCTTTTGAGGATGAAGACTTTGAGAGGTTGTTTGATGCTTAGCAACTGAGGAGAAAATGCTTTAAAAGAGTAACATCTTAATGGATTGGTAATAACAAGGAATAGTTATGATTTATATTTTGTATGGTTATTGGTTCGCGTCAGTTTATAGACTAAGTGGGTTAATTGTTGGGGTAATGGTGTGTATTAATGTTGCTCAAGCAACGCAGCAAATTGCCGTTAATAAACCGTGTGAAAAACAAAATAGTAAAATAATAATTCAGGAAAGTCATCGGTTAGGAAAACAATTACAACTGTGGAACCAAGCTTACCGTTTGGCGGGTAGCAGTTCCATTAGTGATGAAGCTTATGACCAGCTATTTAATTTATGGCGTTCTTTACAACGATGCCAGCAACTCCCCGAAGAATTGCCAGAAGTACTATTACCTGAAAAATCACAGCTAACTATGCATCCCATTCCTCATACAGGGTTAAAGAAACTCAATGAATTAGAAGTTTATAGCTGGATAGAAACACGTAAAAATATCTGGCTACAACCTAAAGTTGATGGTGTAGCAGTAACGTTGGTTTATAAAAATGGCAAGCTTATTTCCATGATTAGCCGAGGAAATAGTGTTGAAGGAATCGAGTGGCGGGCAAAAGCAGATTTTATTCCTGCGATACCCAAACAAATCAAATATTCAGGCATGTTAGTTCTTCAAGGCGAATTGTTTTGGCGTATGAATGGACATATTCAAGCTAAAAGTGGGGGAGTGAACGCTCGTAATAAGATTGCGGGGTGGTTAATGCGAAAAAATGAGCCAACCGCCCTTGAAGAAAATATTGGTATTTTTATTTGGGCATGGCCTGCGGGGGATGCTAATCCAAAAACACAGTTAACATTACTTTCTGAGATAGGTTTTCCGCTTGCTGAACAATATAGCCATAAAATTGAAAATAAGATTCAAGCTAAGCAACTAAGGGAATACTATTATCAAGGGCAATTACCATTTGCTACAGATGGCGTAGTGCTTAAAAATTTTCCAGCGCCAGCAGCATCAGCTTGGCAATCAAAACAAAATAGTTGGGCGATTGCATGGAAATATCCATTACGCAGTGTGCTATCAGAGGTAACTAAGCTTCAGTTCAATATAGGAAGGACCGGGAGAATTAGTGTTGTAGCTAGCATAACCCCCATCAATATTGACTCGAAAACTATTTCAAAGGTAAATGCTGGATCATTATCATCATGGGAAAAACGAGATTTACTTGTTGGAGATAAAATACTTGTCTCTCTTTCAGGGCTAGGAAGTCCAAAGATTGAAGATGTTATTTGGCGACGAGAGGAACGCGAATATCCAGAGACATCAACCTTAAAGCAATTTCACTCACTCAGTTGTCTTACTTATACTGAAGTTTGCTCACAGCAGTTTGTTGCAAGGTTAACGTGGTTAGGTAAACAACTACGTATGCGAGGAATAAGTGAGGCTACATGGCGCCAGTGGGTAGAAAACCATAACCTAACTCGATTAACAACTTGGTTGTCAGAACAATGGCAAAGCGATTTATCGAAAGGTAAAAAACACCAAATGTTAGTAAAGCAACTGAAAATGGCAAAGGATCAACCTATTTCGCTTTGGTTAAAAGGTCTCGCAATTCCACTAACTAAATTACAAGTAGGGAAAGTGACTGACATAGGTATGTTGTATGACCCATCATGGGTTAACAGTATAAATTTGACGAAGCTGCAAAAGAAAAAATTAGCTAGTTGGCTAGCGGAACCAGAAATTGAATCTATTTTACGTATATTGTCTGACATGAAAGCGATTCAGCCATCAATAGCAAGCCATCAATAGTAAATCATTAATGGCTGAAACTCTTTTATTGATTAGATTAATCTTGGTTTTCGTAATTAAAAATAGGCAAACCGAGACGATAACGAATGGCTATTAGCCTTGCACTCAAGCCAACAACGAGTGTGATAATAACCACGATATCTTTAGGTAAAGGCGTTTGTAATAGGCCAATATAGATCCAAGCGGCAGCGAAAGAAACGCCAGCATAGACTTCTTTTTGGAAAACTAAAGGGATTGTGTTACACAGCATGTCTCTTAACACACCACCAAAAACGCCAGTAATCACTGCTGCAATAGCTGCAATGATTGGGCTGTAGTGCATATCGAGTGCTATTTGGGCGCCAAGTATAGAAAATACAATTAGTCCGATAGCATCTAATATGAGGAATAATCGGCGTAAATGTTTCATCATAGGGGCTATCCAGATTGTCACAATCGCAGCGCCTGCAACAGTCAGGATATACTCAGGATGTTCCACCCAACCTAGGGGGTAATGGCCAAGTAAGATATCACGGACGGAACCACCACCAATTGCCGTCGCGGACGCAATAATAATGACGCCAAAGACATCCATTTTTCGTCTGCCAGCCGCAAGTGCTCCAGTCATGGCTTCTGCGGTGATACCAATAATATAAAGTACACTTAATAACATGGTAGTTTTGTTCGAGATTAAGGTTATTGCTAAAGGGTAATATTACTTATGAAACTTCTCGACTGAGATTTTTTAGTATTGATTAAACTAGATTAGTTAAAGTAATCCGATAGCGATATTAAATGATGTCAAAGGATAACAGATTGAATAATAAATTGCCCTATAAAGAAACACGTTTAACGCATGATGAACGAAGCCACCAACTAACGAATATTAATATCTGGACTCCAGACAGCCAGTGGTTAGCGTATGATATACGGCCGAGCGGTAGTTCTTTTACAGGTTTATCTATAGAAAAAATTCATGTAAAAACATTACAAGTCGTTGAGGTTTATCGTGCAAGTCATGGGGCTCATGTTGGAGTGGTAACGGTAAGTCCTCAACTGCCAACTCAATATGCTTTTATCCATGGCCCTGAGTACCCTGATGAACAGTGGCAATATGACTTTCACCATCGAAGAGGGGTGTATGTTAAAGAAGATCAATTAAATGTAGCTCACCCAATTGATGCAATGTGTATTACCCCTCCGTATTTAGTGGGGGCGTTGCGTGGGGGGACTCATGTCCATGTTTTTAGTCCAGACGGAAAGTGGTTGAGTTTTACCTATAATGACCATGTAATGCATGAATTAGATGTGCAATTAGACCAACGAAATGTGGCAATTGCAGTACCTATTGGGCCTGTTAATGTGAGTCCTAAAATACATTTTCGAGAATATAGTGGCGATTACTTTTGTTGTGTTGTGACGCGAACAACGCAACAGCCTAAGCCTAGCAGCGATGAGATTAGCCGTGCATATGAAGAGGGTTGGGTAGGTCAAAAAGGTTATCAAAAAGAGAATGGAGAGTGGCAAGAAAGAGCGCTGGTGTTTATTGGTGACACTCATTCTACAAATGGAGAAATTATTCCTGAGATCTATATTGTTGACCTACCTTCACAGCTTGAGGATTACATGATTGCGGGGGAATCTCCTATCCAAGGAACAGAATCAAGCATGCCTTCCCCACCAAAAGGTATACAGCAAAGGCGTTTAACTTATACACACGATAAAAAATTTCCTGGTTTAGCGAAGCAGCCACGACATTGGCTAAGAACTTCGCCAGATGGTAAATCAATCGCTTGTTTGATGAATGATGATGACGGTAATGCTCAATTGTGGTTAGTTGATACGCTGACTGGAGTGCAAAGGCAGATAACTCAGGGTTCTTCACCGGTTCAGTCTGCCTTTAGCTGGGATAGTAAAGGTGAGCACATTTGCTTTATTTGTGACAATAGTGTCGTGTATTGTCATGTCGTGAGCGGAACCATACAAAAATTAACGCAGCGTACTGAACTTGCTCCTGTTGCTGATTCCGTTGTATTTTCACCTAATGATGAATTGATTGCGTTTATGCGAGATATTGATGGATTTAGGCAAATTTATACCGTAGAAACGGGTTTAAACAGCAAATAAAATAATTATGTTACTACAGTCACGAATAAAAAAAGTATTGATAAGCTTTTTTTTATCTGTGACTGTTTTTATTTTTCTCTGATTAGCATTTAAAAAATTTAATTGTTAATTATTCATGTAATGAGTGCAAAAATACTTATAAACAGAATAGAATATTTAAGTTAAGGAGATGGTTATCATAATAAGATAATAATTAAACAGATATTATATAAATGATTGGTCAGATCTTAGATTAAAAAATAATGTATTCATAAATACAGTTAATACACAATGAAATTTTAATTACAAACGTTTGATTGAGCCTGAATTACTTTTTGGTTTTATCTTTATTTTCAAGTTCTTCTATGCGTTTTTTGGGTGAGTCTGCTTTATCATCATTACCCGATTTCGCGTAATCTAAAGGAATTAAAAGAGTATCCATAACAACAGAAAAGGGTAAATCAATAGCAAGTAAAGGTTTAACAACCCAGCCGGTCTCATCATCTTTAATCATTTTAATACTGTTTTTCGATCCAGGGTAATAACCTTCTGATGGGCCTGCATGAGTCATAATACTGGAGCAACCACTCAAAATAAGAGGTGCGATAAGAAAATATAATCGTATTGAAATTAAACTCGGCATAGACATTGTTAACCTGTATTTAGTTTGTCGTCCCCAATATTTACTTATAATAACTAAAAACAAGAAATTCACAATAATGGTGTCGTATTATTATTTTATTTAACCGTATGTATTTTTTTAGTTAATAGTTTACTTGTAGCTATTAACTAAAAATGTTTGTCTTAAGTAGCTATTTCTATGAATGATAAATAACGTTAAGAAATAAAGACATACTATTTTATATTTGTTATCAGGTTGAAAATTCTAAAAAAATAGATCATTTATTCCTTCTGAACTGTGCTCTATGGCACATATTACCCTCATGCTATTTGGCATAATCGATTCAGTAGTATGTTTTATCACCTATTTGGGTGTGTTTAACGGGTAACTTGTCGTCAAAAGGATGCGGTCTATGAGTGAATTAGCTCTTACTGTAAGTTTGTTGGCGTTAGCTGCTGCTTTAGGGCTATGGATTGGAAATTGGAAGATCCGGAGTGTTGGGCTAGGGATTGGTGGTGTTCTATTTGGGGGGATCATTGTTGGACACTTCGCCCAAAGTTATGGCTTGCAACTTAATAAAGACATGCTGCATTTTATTCAAGAATTTGGCTTGATACTGTTTGTATACACAATAGGTATTCAGGTTGGGCCTGGTTTTTTCTCTTCTCTACGCGTTTCAGGGCTGAAACTAAATGGCTTTGCGTTGATGGTCGTTGTCTTAGGCGCAGTGGTAACAGCAATCATATATAAAGTCGCGAATATTCCATTACCGATTATCTTAGGTATTTTCTCAGGGGCGGTAACGAATACGCCATCTTTAGGTGCTGGTCAGCAAATTTTAACTGACTTAGGATCTGACCCTAATCTTGTTGGCCAGATGGGGATGGGCTATGCCATGGCTTACCCTATGGGGATTTGTGGCATCTTATTGGTGATGTGGTTAGTACGCATTATCTTTAGAATTTCAGTAGAGAAAGAAGCTTCTGCATTTAATAGTTCCACTTTTCAACAGCGCGACTCTCTGCAGACTATGAACATTGCCATTCGTAACGCCAATCTTGATGGCTTAATGATGCAAGACATCCCACTGCTTGGTAGTGAAGCTATTGTTTGCTCAAGATTAAAACGTGGGGACATGCTGGTTGTTCCTCAGCCTACCACAGAAATTCATTTAGGTGACTTATTGCACGTTGTTGGTTTAAAAGATGATTTAAATAAAGTTCGTTTAATATTAGGTGAGGAAGTTGACGTATCCCTGTCGACATCAAGCTCTATTTTGCATTCCGTTCGTGTGGTGGTGACGAATGATGCCGTACTAAGTAAAAGGCTGAAAGACTTAAACTTAAAACAAAAATATGATGTTGTTGTGACACGATTAAACCGTACTGGTATTGATTTAGTTGCTAATAACAATTCGGTTTTACAATTTGGTGATATTTTAAATATTGTTGGACGTCCTGAGTCAATCGAAGCCGTCACCGCTTTGTTAGGTAATGCGAAACAGAAACTACAGCAAGTTCAAATGTTACCTGTATTCCTCGGGATAGGGCTTGGAGTTGTGCTGGGGTCAATACCCGTTTTTGTTCCTGGTTTTCCTGCCGCACTGAAACTAGGATTAGCGGGAGGGCCACTGGTTGTTGCTCTAATTCTCGGTCGTATAGGGACTATAGGGCGTTTATATTGGTTTATGCCTCCGAGTGCAAACTTAGCGCTGAGAGAACTGGGAATCGTCATGTTCCTCGCTGTTGTTGGGCTCAATTCTGGTGGTGGCTTCATTGATACTTTAATTAAAGGTGATGGGCTAACGTGGATTGGTTATGGGCTATTGATTACGTTTGTACCACTATTTATTACAGGTGTTGTAGCTCGAATTTTTGGCAAAATGAACTATTTGAGCCTTTGTGGGGTGCTAGCGGGCTCTATGACAGACCCTCCTGCACTGGCTTTTGCAAATAATATTCATGCGGCCAGCGGTGCTCCGGCATTGTCTTATGCAACGGTTTATCCATTAGCGATGTTTTTAAGAATTATTTCTCCACAATTGCTGGCTATTTTATTTTGGGCGGTTTAGCTAGATGTGATTGTTAAACCGATGAATAGCAGAAATTCTATTGAAATTTCTAAAATTATAGCTTTTTCAATATGATATTTGGATTTTGATGTTTGATGTATAAGGCAGTAATGAAAGGTATCACGATATATAGGGGCAAAAAGTGCTTTTGTTTAAGCAATAACCAAATAGAAAAGATGTTCTAATAGTTTTGAATGATATTCGTATTGAAAAGTTAATTTGATTTCAATTACGGAGTTCTCGCTAATTTTTAGCCCCTTCTATATGAAAGGGCTTTTTTTTTTACCTAAATATTGCAATAACAGGGCTAAAAGTACCTTGTCGTTTCACAACTAGCAGGTCACTTCTTGATAAGCTTTTTCAAGCTCTTCAGCTAATATCTTGATCCCTTGTTCAATTTTTTCTGGCTCAGGGACATAGTTCATACGCATACATTGATGCGCATGTGGCCAATCTTGTTCAATACCAGGAAAAAAGTAGTGACCCGGTACCATCAATACACCGCGTTTTTTTAAGCGTTGATATAGTTCTAAACAATTAATTGGTAAGTCTTTGAACCATAACCAAAGGAAAATAGCACCTTCAGGCTTATGAATTAGACACTTATCTTCTGGAATATAACGACGAATAATTTCGATGGCTTCTTCTACACGTTGCTTATAAAAAGGGCCAATTACATTTTTAGATAATGAAATAAGGTCATCTTTTTTAAGCATTTCTAAAGCAAGTGCAGGGCCTATACCACCAGGAGCAAGGCTGATGATGCCATTCATATTACTAACAGCTTCAATGATTTCTTCGTTAGCGATGATAATGCCGCATCGAGTTCCTGGTAAACCAAGTTTAGATAAACTCATACAAAGAATGACATTTTCGTTCCAAAATGGCGTAGCTTCGCTGAAAATAATGCCAGGGAAAGGAACACCATAAGCATTATCTATTAGTAGTGGAATATTATGTTGTTTAGCTAGTTGGTCTAAATGCTCAACTTCTTCATCAGTAATGACATTACCAGTCGGATTTGTTGGGCGAGACACACAAATCACACCAATATCATCAGTAACCTCTAATGTGTTGAAGTCGACTCGGTATTTAAATTGACCATTAGGTAAAAATTCAATTTGTGGCTTATTAGCAACGAATAAGCCATCATCAAGACCTGAGTCTGCATAACCGACATATTCAGGGGCAAGAGGAAATAGCACTTTACGGGTGATACCATCTTCAAAGCGACCGGCTAGCAAGTTAAATAGATAGAAAAAAGCACTCTGGCTGCCGTTAGATAGGGCAATATTTTTCGCGCTAATATTCCAACCTAGTTTTGCTTTTAGCGTTGCTGCAAGCGCTTTCAACATGGCATCTTTACCTTGAGGACCATCATAATTACATAAAGTGTCCGTCAATTGGCCATTAGCACACATCTCAGCTAACAGATCTTGGAAATACTTATCCATTTCAGGGATATGAGCAGGATTTCCTCCCCCTAACATAATGGAGCCAGGGGTTCTTATGCCTTCATTCAAGTCTTTCATTAATAATGAAATACCTGAATTTTTAGCAAATTTATTGCCAAATTTAGAAAATATCATCGCATTTATTCACATATATTTATTAGATTGTTAATGGAATTTAAAACATACTCCGCTGCACCTCAGAGTTCAACCACCAATTTCTATCTTTTATTAAGATAAAATATCAAGATGGATATATTTAACAGTCTAAAATGTTGCAATGTTAATGCTTTGGTGGTTTATTTTTCTTTTTACTCGATGAGTTACACCGATAAAAACTAATTTATTTAAATTGGCAACAATTCACTAAATGGTCATTTATCATGCCAGTTGCTTGCATAAAGGCGTAGCAAGTAATTGAGCCGACAAATTTAAACCCACGTTTTTTGAGCGCTTTGGAGAGAAGCTTAGAAAGTTCGGTTTCCGCAGGAACTTGTGATGAGAGCTCCCAACCGTTGATAATGGGTTGGCCATTAACAAATTGCCAAATAAAAGTGGAGAAGTCTTCACCATTTTCTTTCATGGCTAAATAAGCTTTTGCATTTGCAATAATTGCATTAATTTTTAATCGATTACGGATGATCCGAGTATCTTGCATGAGTCGCTCAATATCGTCTTCATTCATTGATGCAATTTTTTCAGGGTCGAAATGATGAAATAGATCACGATATCCTTGGCGTTTTTTTAAAATGGTGTACCAAGAGAGCCCGGCTTGTTGGCCTTCAAGGCAGATCATTTCAAATAATGTTAAGTTATCATAAGTGGGTTTACCCCATTCATGGTCGTGATAAGCGATATATTCAGGATCCTGATTGACCCAATGGCAACGTGTTAGTGTGGTATCCATTTTCATCCTTTTTACAATGGTAATTGGTTTGCTTCAAAAAACAAACTATTTATACTGTATAAATAACCAGCTTAAAAGGGGTGAAAGTATTTTTTTTTATTTTTAGAATAAATACAGACATATTCAATGCTGTATATCTTGCGGTCAAAGGGTATACTGGCGTACTTTCATTAAATTTTACGTATCGCGTGCGGATCTAACATGCAAAAGTTTGATACCAAAACCTTTCAAGGTCTTATCCTGACATTACAGGACTACTGGGCGCGTCAAGGCTGTACCATTGTTCAACCATTGGACATGGAAGTCGGCGCTGGAACTTCTCACCCAATGACGTGTTTGCGTGCATTAGGCCCTGAGCCTATTGCAGCGGCTTATGTTCAACCATCTCGCCGACCAACTGATGGTCGCTATGGTGAAAACCCAAACCGTCTACAACACTATTACCAGTTTCAGGTGATCATCAAGCCATCACCAGACAATATCCAAGAGTTATACCTTGGTTCTTTAAAAGAATTAGGTGTTGACCCAACAGTTCACGACATTCGTTTTGTTGAAGATAACTGGGAAAACCCAACATTAGGTGCCTGGGGATTAGGCTGGGAAGTGTGGCTTAATGGTATGGAAGTTACTCAGTTCACTTACTTCCAGCAGGTCGGTGGTCTTGAGTGTAAACCAGTAACAGGTGAAATTACATACGGTTTAGAGCGCTTAGCGATGTATATCCAAGGCGTGGACAGCGTGTATGACCTTGTTTGGTGTGATGGCCCATTGGGTAAAACCACTTATGGTGATATCTATCATCAAAACGAAGTTGAGCAATCAACCTATAACTTTGAATACGCAAATGTTGATTTTCTTTTCAAATGCTTTGAAGAGTACGAAAAAGAAGCTCAACACTTGCTGGCTTTGGAAACGCCACTTCCACTACCTGCATACGAACGTATCTTGAAAGCGGCCCATACTTTCAACTTACTCGATGCACGTAAAGCCATTTCTGTTACTGAACGCCAGCGCTATATCTTACGTATTCGTACCCTAACCAAAGGGGTTGCAGAAGCGTATTATGCTTCTCGTGAAGCGCTTGGATTCCCTATGTGTCATAAGAACTAAGAGGCTGTCATGACTCAACAGACTTTCCTTGTGGAAATCGGCACCGAAGAGTTACCGCCGAAGGCTCTTCGTTCATTAGCTGAATCATTTGCTGCAAATTTTACGGCTGAACTTGATGGGGCAGATATTGCTCATGGTGCAGTAACGTGGTTTGCTGCTCCTCGCCGGTTAGCACTTAAAGTCGCTGATTTAGCGGCTTCACAGCCAGACCGTGAAATTGAAAAACGCGGCCCTGCTATCTCTCAAGCATTCGGTCCAGATGGCCAACCAACTAAAGCCGCTGAAGGCTGGGCTCGCGGGTGTGGTATTACCGTTGATCAAGCTGAGCGTTTGACCACGGATAAAGGCGAGTGGCTACTCTATCGTGCCCAAATGAAAGGGCAGGCAGTCAGTGAATTACTGGCTGATATGGTTAGCCGTGCATTGGCCAAATTACCTATACCTAAATTAATGCGTTGGGCAGATAAGGACACACAATTTGTTCGCCCTGTGCACACGGTAACATTGTTACTGGGTAGTGATGTTATTGATGGCGAAATTTTAGGTATTAAGAGCGGGCGCACAATTCGTGGTCACCGTTTCATGGGTGAATCTGAATTTACTATTGATAATGCGGAACAATATCCAGCCATTTTACGTGAACGCGGTAAAGTCATGGCGGATTACGCAGAACGTAAAGCGGTTATTAAAGCAGATGCGGAAAAAGCGGCTCAGGCTCTTGGTGGCCAAGCTGACTTAACAGATAGTTTGCTTGAAGAAGTGACTTCATTGGTTGAATGGCCAGTCGTTTTAACAGCTAAATTTGAAGAGAAATTCTTAGATGTTCCTTCAGAAGCGCTAGTTTATACCATGAAAGGGGACCAAAAATATTTCCCAGTTTATGATAAGACGGGCAAGTTAATGCCTAATTTTATCTTTGTGGCAAATATTGAGTCTTCTGATCCTCAGCAAATTATTTCAGGTAACGAAAAAGTTGTACGTCCGCGTTTAGCCGATGCCGAATTTTTCTTTAAAACTGACCGTAAACAACGTTTGGAAGATAACTTACCACGCTTAGAAACTGTATTGTTCCAAAAACAATTAGGTACACTGCGTGATAAAACTGACCGTTTAGAAGCATTAGCTGGCTGGATTGCAAACAAAATTGGTGCAGATGTAAACCATGCGACACGAGCTGGTTTATTAGCAAAATGTGACTTAATGACTAATATGGTGTTTGAATTCACAGACACTCAAGGCGTTATGGGAATGCATTATGCACGCCATGATGGTGAGTCAGAAGACGTTGCATTAGCTTTAAAAGAGCAGTACCAACCGCGTTTTTCTGGAGATGCACTTCCATCGACTGATGTTTCAGCCGCATTAGCATTGGCTGAAAAAATGGATACGCTTGCTGGTATTTTTGGTATTGGCCAACATCCTAAAGGCGATAAAGACCCATTCGCTTTGCGCCGTGCTGCATTAGGTGTCTTACGCATCATCGTAGAAAAAGGCTACCAGCTTGATCTTGTTGAAATGACAGAAGAAGCAGCTCGTTTATACGGTGATAAATTAACCAATAAAAATGTGGTTAATGACGTTGTCGAGTTCATGCTTGGTCGTTTCCGTTCTTGGTATCAAGAATTAGGCTATAGTATTGATACCATCCAAGCGGTATTAGCTCGTCATCCAACACAACCTGCTGACTTTGATGCACGAGTGAAAGCCGTTACTCACTTCCGTTCATTAGAAGAGGCGCAGGCACTTGCAGCGGCAAATAAACGTGTTTCCAATATTCTGAGCAAATCAGAAGAAAAATTGGCTGATAACGTTTTAGCTTCTGTTCTAAAAACACCTGAAGAAGTCAAACTTGCGACCCATGTTGTGGTATTGCAAGATAAACTTGCGCCAATGTTTGCAGAAAGGAATTATCAAGAGGCTTTAGTTGAATTAGCTTCTTTACGCGATATCGTGGATGAATTCTTTGCAAATGTTATGGTAATGGATGAAGACCAAGCGGTTCGTATTAATCGTTTGACGCTATTAAGCCAATTACGTGAGTTGTTCTTAAAAGTAGCGGATATTTCTTTGCTTCAATAGCCTTAAAAATAGGTTATTAGCTTGTAGTTAACGTTATTTTTATAAACGCTAACCTGTTTGATAAATAAGCACTAAAATATTCTAGTGCTTATTTTTTACTTAAAATAAGGTAATTTGCATATAAGCCTTACTGTTTTGGTGGTTTTATCAGCAAACGAACAGAATTGGCGAAAAATGGGTTGACGATCTCCGTTCTTGGCAGTATTATTCACACCGTTTTCGGCGAGTAGCGCAGCTTGGTAGCGCAACTGGTTTGGGACCAGTGGGTCGGAGGTTCGAATCCTCTCTCGCCGACCAAATTTTAGAACCCATCTCATTGAGGTGGGTTTTTTCGTTTATATCCCTTCCTATTTTTCACCCCAACTATTTCAGACTAACTTGGCTTGCACTCAATAACCTATCTCTGTTGATATATAAGCTGATTCACTCATGTTGTTTTAGGTAAAAACGCTTTTTCATTACAAGGACTCGTTAATGAAAGTTAATAACGTTTTATCGATACATCTTTGTTTCTTCTTATTAAGTCTTTATACCGTTATTGGCTTTAAAGCTTATAGCGCGCCTATAGCGCCTCCAAATGGTATTGTTGAGATGCCATCTACTTGTATTATGATAAACCAAGTACATTTCATTGGGCTTGAGCAGATTAAGGAAATAGCTGTTAGCCAAGTCAATAAATGGCGGCAAAAGATAGAGGGCCAATGTATTGATGAACAAGGCTTACTCAACTATGCAGATGATATTACGGCGAAGTTAATTCATGCAGGCTATCTGACCTCTTACTTGTATTACCCTGAGCAAACTTTTCTGTTTGGTATTTTGCAAGCAAAAATAATAGCAGGAACGGTTTCTTCTGTGGTTTATCAAAATGAGCAGTCAGAAGATAAATTACTACCACACATATTTCCTTTCCAGTTAGGTGATACGCTTAATTTACGGCAAATTGAACAAGGCTTGTACAATTTGCAAAATACATCTTTACTTCCTTTCCATATCAAACTAATTCCTGATGATAGCTATGGGAATGCTACTCAAATTGTCGTGGTAGGCCAGCACCGACGCGAATTCCAAGGTGCGCTTTCTTTTGAATCACACTCAATTTCTCGGCAAGTCGGTAGCACTGTTGGCCATACTTTTATGGTCGCCAATCCTTTTTTACGAAGTGATTTTTTATATTCAGAAATCAGCCGCCAATTTAGTAACACAGAAGAAACTGAAATTAAATCAGCAATATTGTTTTACTCTCTCCCTTATCAATATTGGTTGTTTTCAATATTTAGTGGGTATCAGGAAAATAAAACAGTTATTACCAGTAATGATGCCGCTTTACCACTACAGCAGCATAACGGCTTCTTATTACTACAAGCCGAATATTTATTAAAACGAACAGAAAAAACGGTAACTTCATTAAGTCTAGGGTCTGAAAGCCAAAAAAGTGACATGTTTTTGGCTGACCTACACTTACGAACACAACAACGCTTGGCTCATTACATCATTGGTGGGTTAACTCATCAGGTCAATTTTCTACGGGGAAGTGCTTTAGTTACATTAACGTATAAACAAGGAACTAACTGGTTTGGTACCAATGTACAGCAAATTACGGGTTTAAATAAGCCACAGGTTTTACAGATTTCGGCTTCAGCAATGAAGGAAGCCTCCCCTTTTCAATATCAAAGCCAATTTGATATGCAATTAAGTCGTGACAAGCTAGATGTTTTATTAGACCAAGGATCACTTACTGGATTTGGAGGTGTTAGTGGTTTTATCGGTGGAGCTGAGCACCTTGAAATGGGGGATAATAGCTTAAAGCTACAAAACGAGGTGGTCTGGCAGAGCCCATGGCCGCAAATGGCTTTATATACCTCGTTAGGTTTAGGAACAACATCAAATGATAGAGCCACATTTTGGAAAGAAAACCTATTGCTGGGAGGGAGAGTCGGAGCTAAAGGCCAAATTGGGAGTTTGTCATATCATTTATTTGTAGAAGCGCCAGTTTGGCAAACTGACCGACTACTGGCAAATTCAATGAGTTCGAGCCTTCAAATGAAATTTCATTATTAATTAAATCATAGGGTTAAAGCTGGTGATTGTATCTATTTAAAATGACCTAGGTAATATTAGGCAATTGTAGTTTTTATCATCAGTATTAAAGCATATTCTGTACTTTGGAAAATAAGAATACAAACTACAGCCAGTATTATTTTATTCTTTAAGTTATCAATTGGTTAAAATTATGTTTAGTGAAAGCAGTTGAATGTTTTTTATTTGCATAAAAAACAAACTAAATAATTACATACTAAAATAATTTCCACATCGATTCTCTCTAGTGTTTTATTTCGTATCATGCCAACAAAAGCACTATATTCGTTCAGTAATTCAGCACTTAATCACAAATATAAAAATAAATAACCTCGATATAAAACCCTATTCACTACTAATTATATGGTTATAACACCTGCATCTTGCACTTCATTATGAAATTTTAAGCTAAATTGCAATGCTAATTGTTTCTAATATGTTACATGAATTGTGGGTGGAGCGTAAATGTGGCTATTGACGAAGTGAGTGACAGTTGATTAATTGCACAATGAATAACAAAAAATACAGATACTACATCTGTCGCTTTTATGACGGATCTAGACATCAAGCAAAACAACATGAACACCATAGGAGCATACAGATGCGCTCTATTAAAAAGACAGGTCTACTGACTGTAGGACTTACATTGGCAGCATTAGCAGTATCAGCAACAGTACAGGCAAAAACGTTAGTTTACTGTTCTGAAGGTTCTCCAGAAGGCTTTAACCCACAGTTGTTCACATCAGGAACAACCTATGATGCAAGCTCTATCCCGCTGTATAACCGTTTAGTTGAATTCAAATTAGGAACAACGGAAATTGAACCGGGTTTAGCGGAAAGCTGGGAAGTGAGTGATGATGGTAAAGAGTACACTTTCCATCTACGTAAGGGTGTCAAATGGCACTCTAACAAAGAATTTAAACCGACCCGTGATCTTAACGCAGATGATGTGATTTATACATTTATGCGCCAAAAAGATGCAAATCACCCATATCATAAAGTTTCAGGCGGTAGCTACGAATACTTTATGGGAATGGATATGGATAAAATTATCGATAAAGTTGAAAAAGTCGATGATAACACAGTAAAAATCACATTAACTCGCCCAGAATCACCATTCTTAGCTGATATGGCAATGGACTTTGCATCGATTCTTTCTGCTGAATATGCAGACCAGATGTTGAAAGCGGGTACGCCAGAGAAAGTGGACTTAAACCCAATTGGAACGGGCCCATTTGTTCTGCAACAATACCAAAAAGACTCTCGTATTCTTTATAAAGCCAATGACCAATATTGGGGTACAAAACCTAAACTTGACCGTTTAGTCTTCTCTATCACACCAGATGCTTCCGTTCGTTATGCAAAACTGCAAAAAAATGAATGCCAAGTCATGCCATATCCAAATCCGGCTGATTTAGAGCGCATGAAGCAAGATAAAGACATTACATTAATGGAGCAACCAGGCCTAAACGTCGGCTATCTCTCTTATAATGTTGAGAAAAAACCATTAGATAATCAAAAGGTTCGCCAAGCACTGTCTATGGCGGTGAACAAAGATGCAATTATCGAAGCGGTTTATCAAGGTGCAGGCCAAAAAGCGAAAAACCTTATCCCACCGACAATGTGGGGCTATAACGATGCGGTAAACGATTACGAATATAATCCTGAAAAAGCCAAAGCCTTATTAGCAGAAGCGGGTTTCCCGAATGGTTTTGAAATTGACCTGTGGGCTATGCCTGTTCAACGACCATATAACCCAAATGCACGCCGTATGGCGGAAATGATCCAAGCAGACTGGGCAAAAGTTGGCGTTAAATCAAAAGTTGTTAGCTACGAATGGGGAGAGTACCTCAAACGTGCGAAAGATGGTGAGCCACAAACAGTAATGATGGGTTGGACGGGTGACAATGGGGACCCTGATAACTTCTTTGCAACCTTGTTTAGCTGTGCAGCAAAAGAGCAAGGTTCTAATTACTCAAAATGGTGTAATGAAAGCTTTGAGAACTTGATCCAACCAGCGCGCCAAACAGCAGATCACGACAAGCGAGTCGAACTGTACAAACAAGCGCAAGTTGTGATGAATGAGCAGGCGCCAGCCCTGATTATCGCGCACTCTACAGTGTTTGAACCCGTACGTAAAGAAGTCAAAGGCTATGTGGTTGACCCATTAGGCAAGCACCACTTCGAAAACGTCGATATTGAGAAGTAATCGTATCTAATCTGTCTATGCCCTTCGTTGCTGGTTTAGAGCGGAGGGCGTTTTCTTCTCTAGAAGAAGCAGAGAAGTTAAGTTGTTTGTGAGCACCCGGAAAAGCAATTTTCTGAGTAGCCAAACGGACTAAGAGCCGTCAACGGCATTATTAAAGAGATTCAGGATATGTTGCAATTTATCCTCCGACGATTGGGGCTTGTGATCCCCACGTTTATCGGTATTACATTATTGACTTTTGCCTTTGTCCACATGATCCCAGGCGACCCGGTGATGATCATGGCCGGTGAAAGGGGACTATCCCCTGAAAGGCATGCTTATTTAATGGCAGAGTTAGGGCTTGATCAGCCACTTTGGAAACAATATCTTCATTATATCAATGGGATATTTCATGGTGATTTAGGGATTTCCTTAAAAAGTCGCATCGGTGTATGGGAAGAGTTTTTGCCCCGTTTTTTAGCGACAGTGGAATTGGCAACTTGTGCCATGATTTTTGCAATTTCTGTAGGGATCCCAGTTGGGGTTTTAGCCGCAGTAAAACGTGGTTCAATCTTTGACCATACTGCGATTGGCCTTTCTTTAACAGGCTACTCAATGCCTATCTTCTGGTGGGGGATCATGCTCATCATGTTAGTGTCGGTGCAATTAGACCTCACCCCTGTTGCAGGACGAGTGAGTGACACTGTTTTTCTTGATGATTCCCAGCCTCTGACCGGTTTTATGCTAATTGATACCCTAATTTGGGGTGAAGATGGCGATTTTATTGATGCGGTAGAGCACTTGATATTGCCTTCCATTGTTTTGGGTACGATCCCATTAGCCGTTATTGTGCGTATGACTCGCTCGTCAATGTTGGAAGTATTGGGAGAGGATTATATTCGTACTGCACGTGCTAAAGGTCTTGGCCGCGCTCGCGTAATTTTAATTCACGCACTACGTAATGCATTATTACCCGTTGTTACGGTAATTGGCTTGCAGGTTGGGGTGATGTTAGCAGGGGCTATCTTGACAGAAACTATTTTCTCATGGCCTGGGTTAGGGCGTTGGTTAATCGAAGGGCTACAGCGTCGTGATTACCCTGTGGTACAAGGGGGAGTTCTGCTGGTTGCTACACTGATTATCTTCGTAAACTTAGTGGTCGACGTGCTGTATGGCATTGTAAACCCACGTATTCGTCATAAGAAATAAGGAGCGCTAAATGTCTCAATCTACTGAGCCAACCGTTGTCAGCGCCCCACAGCCGATGACACCATTACAAGAATTTTGGCATTATTTTAAACGTAACAAAGGAGCAGTTGTCGGGATGTTCTACATTATCCTGATGGTACTGATTGCAATTTTTGCAGGTATATTAGCTCCACATGCTCCAGATGAACAATTTCGTGATTTCTTACTTGCTCCGCCAGTTTGGGAAGATGGGGGAAGTTGGCAGTTTATTTTAGGCACTGATGATGTTGGGCGTGATTTACTCTCTCGTTTAATGTATGGCGCCCGCCTGTCACTGCTAGTTGGTTGTTTAGTGGTTGTGCTGTCGTTAATCATGGGGGTCACTATTGGTGTGATCGCTGGCTATTTTGGTGGTGTCGTTGACGCATTAATTATGCGAGTTGTCGATATCATGTTGGCATTGCCAAGTTTGTTATTAGCTTTGGTACTGGTCGCCATTTTTGGACCTTCGATTGTTAATGCCTCGATTGCTTTGACGTTTGTTGCATTACCTCACTATATTCGATTAACACGAGCGGCTGTTTTAGTGGAAGTCAACCGTGACTATGTGACGGCTTCTCGTGTTGCGGGTGCAGGGGCAGTACGCCAAATGTTCGTGAATATTTTGCCTAACTGTTTGGCACCATTGATTGTACAGGCCTCTTTAGGTTTTTCGAATGCCATTTTAGACATGGCTGCTTTGGGTTTCCTCGGAATGGGCGCGCAGCCACCAACTCCTGAGTGGGGAACGATGCTGTCTGATGTGCTGCAATTTGCACAAAGCGCATGGTGGGTTGTGACTTTCCCTGGACTGGCAATTTTATTGACGGTGCTTGCGTTTAACCTAATGGGTGATGGGTTACGTGATGCATTTGATCCAAAACTCAAGCAGTGATGAGGTAACCAAATGGCATTGTTAAATGTAGAACAACTTTCGGTTCATTTCGGAGACGAAAAGGCACCGTTTCGCGCCGTTGACCGCATCAGCTATAGCGTTGATAAAGGCCAAGTCGTTGGTATTGTAGGGGAATCTGGTTCAGGTAAATCAGTGAGTTCACTGGCTATTATGGGGTTAATTGATTACCCCGGAAAAGTGATGGCGAATTCATTGCAATTTGATGGGCGAGATTTACTGTCAATCCCTGAAAAAGAGCGCCGGCAAATCGTTGGTGCCGATGTGGCGATGATTTTCCAAGACCCGATGACTAGTTTAAACCCATGTTTTACGGTGGGTTATCAGATTATGGAAGCATTGAAAGTCCACCAAGGCGGCAGCAAAAGTACGCGTAAGCAACGGGCAGTTGACCTGCTAGACATGGTGGGTATCCCTGACCCACAATCACGTTTAGATGTGTATCCTCACCAATTGTCAGGGGGAATGAGCCAGCGTGTGATGATTGCTATGGCAATAGCATGCCGGCCTAAACTATTGATTGCGGATGAGCCGACAACGGCATTAGATGTTACTATTCAAGCCCAAATTATTGAATTATTGTTGGAATTGCAGCAACAAGAAAATATGGCATTAGTGCTTATCACGCATGACCTCGCTTTAGTGGCAGAAGCTGCGCATCATATTATTGTGATGTATGCGGGGCAGGTGGTGGAGTCCGCCAAAGCAAGTGATATTTTTAAACATCCTCGCCATCCTTATACACAAGCGCTATTACGTGCCTTGCCGGAATTTGCGACGAATAAATCCCGTTTAGCCTCACTTCCTGGTGTGGTCCCCGGAAAATACGATAGGCCTGTAGGGTGTTTATTGAACCCACGTTGTCCGTATGCAACGGAGAAATGCCGTCAAGAAGAGCCAATGTTACAAACCGTTGGTGATCGCCAAGTCAAATGCCATATGCCGCTGGATGATATGGGGAGGCCAACATTATGAGTGATAAACAACACACTCCATTGCTCAAAGCGGTGGATTTGAAAAAATATTATTCCGTCAAAAGAGGGGTTTTTGCTGCTGAAAAAACCTTAAAAGCATTGGATGGAGTCTCTTTTGAGCTAGAACGAGGTAAAACACTGGCCGTGGTTGGGGAGTCGGGGTGTGGTAAATCGACATTAGGTCGTTTATTAACCATGATTGAGCAACCTTCTGAGGGCGAGTTGTATTACCAAGACCAAAACTTGTTAGTAAAAGATAAGTCTGCAGAGAAACTGCGTCGCCAAAAAATCCAAATTGTGTTTCAAAACCCTTATGGCTCTTTGAATCCACGTAAAAAGGTGGGGCAAATTTTGGAAGAGCCGTTATTGATTAATACTTCACTGTCGAAAGAGCAGCGCAAGGAAAAAGTATTATCGATGATGGCTAAAGTGGGTTTAAAAACAGAGCACTATAGCCGATATCCTCACATGTTTTCTGGTGGTCAACGCCAGCGTATCGCGATAGCACGTGGTTTAATGCTTGACCCTGACATTGTGGTTGCAGATGAACCCGTTTCCGCACTGGATGTTTCTGTTCGTGCTCAAGTATTAAATCTGATGATGGATTTACAGCAAGATTTAGGTTTGTCTTATGTCTTTATTTCACATGATTTATCGGTGGTAGAGCATATTGCTGATGAAGTCATGGTGATGTATTTAGGCCGCTGTGTGGAGAAAGGAACAAAAGAGCAGATTTTTAATAACCCTCTTCACCCTTATACTCAAGCGTTATTATCAGCGACACCAAGGTTGAACCCAGACGCTCGGCGCGAACGTATTAAGTTAACGGGAGAGTTACCAAGTCCTTTAAACCCACCACCGGGGTGCGCATTTGCAGCGCGTTGCCGTAGAGCATTTGGTCAGTGTACTCAATTTCAACCAACATTGAAGGAATATAACCAACAGTTAGTTGCGTGTTTTGCAGTTGATGAAGATGAAAAACAAACGGTTGTCGTGAGTTAAGGAGTGAAACGGTGGAAAGGCTAACTTTCTGCCGTCTTTTATTCTAGTGCCACTTTAAGCCGCTTTAACATGCTGTTTGTCCTAAATACCCAATCTTTCTTTTTAAGCTACTCTTTTACGGATAAAATCAAGTATACTGACTGATGTTTCCGTTTTCTTTAAAAAGCTGCTTGATTAGAAAGGTTGTGGCCAAATGAATACCCGAGTCCAACGCTCACTAACATTAAAAAGTATGGTCGTATTCTTTATGATTACGCTACTATCACTTGCGCTTTTTTTAGCTATTCAATTCAGTTACTTAGTTGAACAACGTAAGCAAGATTATTTAGACCAGCTCAGTAACGCTGTAGTGCAAATTCAAAAACCATTAACAGATTCCCTCCTAAGCTCCGACCTTAATGAAGTTAAACGGCTGCTGATAAGCTTAAAGACATCAGGCATTATGGGAAACGCGATTATTACTGTTGATGGCACAACGGTAATGAACCTAAGCTTTGCAACGCCGAAGCCGATACCCAATTGGGTTACCCATTTTGTGGGGATCCCTGTCGAAATGACCGTACCATTGTATGCGTATGGAAATGTTGTGTTGCAAGCGAAGCCTCAAGGGTATTTAACATTACAAGTGGATCCTAACCGTGTTTATCGGTTTGCGCTAAATACCCTTGCTTTGATGACAACAACTTATTTATTGTTGGTACTCATTATTGCTATTGGAATGACGTGGTGTGTCAGTCGTATGATAATAAGGCCGCTACGTAAAATTGCAATTGAATTACAGACAAATTCTGAAGTTAATCAAATTGTTGTGTCTGAATATCATCGTGACGATGAGCTCGGTTTACTTGCAAAAGGGTATAACCGTCAAAGAAAACAGCAAAAATCAGATTAAGTCATGAACATGAACTCAGCTTTATGGTCTAATATCGTTATAGTGGTAACAATGAAAAATGGAATAAAGCCAAACTATATCGTTTAACCCGATAAGTTCACGTTTTTCGTTAATTTATCTGTTGCTATTTGCGGTTAAATATAAAGATATAAAACACATAGGGGTTTACATGCAGGGCTTGAAAGTTCGGTATATCATTGGTGTTGTATTATTCTCAGTCGCGCATTTAGCGGGAGCTGAGCCTTTACAACCTGATCCAGCATGGCAGCAAGGGAAGCTAGAAAATGGCTTTAGCTGGCAATTATTACAAACACCGCAACGTCCTAATGATCGTATCCAGCTTAGGTTAGCAATTAAAACAGGCTCATTAACAGAAAAAGCGAGCGAGAAAGGGTACAGTTACCTCATTCCTAAAATGGCGTTGCTTCATCAAACTGAAGCATTTCCAACAGCAACATTACAAGATTTCTGGCGTCAGGCCACAGACCCTGACATGCCAATTCCACCCGCTGTTGTTTCTTATGACTACACCATTTATAGCTTAAGTTTACCGAATAATCGCCCGGACTTAATTAAGCAAGCACTCAGCTGGTTAGCAACTTCTGTTGCAGGAGCTGAGTATACAGAAACGACATTACATAATGGTTTGACAGCACAAAATGTCCCAGTTGCAACACTTCCTTTAAATGCCAATGATCCCGTTTGGCGAGCGCGTTTAAAGGGGTCGACGATGATGGGGTATGACCCAGGCCAAAAACCGAATGATGTTGTAGCTCTTGATAGTGTGAATTCTTTTTATCAAAAATGGTACACACCGGACGTCATGACATTGTATGTAGCGGGCCATGTTGATTCTCGAATGTTATCTGATTCAATTTCACAAACTTTCTCATCATTAGAAGGTAGGCGCTCTGAACCTGTTTCTGTTGCAGTACTATCGGCGGTAAAACCACAATCTATTGATATTTTACAGGAACAGCCTGCACAGGATACGCTTTCATTAATTTGGGATATTGATTGGCTCCCCATTAAAGACTCAAATGTTTTACTGCGTTATTGGTCGAGCGATTTAGCACGTGAAGCGGTTTATCGTTCTTTGCAAAAAGCGTTCAATCAAAAATTTAATCAAGGAGAAGTTGTTCCGGGGTTAGATTGTCGTGTGCAATATCAGAAAGCCAGTTGTACGTTAACGGTGACAGCGGCACCTGAAAAAATGGCAGCGGTAACGGATATTGTTGCGAGTGAGCTTGCATCGATTAACCAAAATGGTATTGCTGCTGAGCTATTTGACGATATGCTTAAAGAAAAACAAGTGCAGTTATCGCAACTATTTGCAGCCTATGCGCGTACGAGTACTGATGTTTTGATTAGCCAACGTTTGATTTCTCAACAAAATGGGGTGGTTGACATTGCTCCTGAACAATACCAGCGGTTAAGGCAATCTTTCTTGGCGTCACAAAGCCTTGAACAGGTGAATATGGAAGCCCGTCGGTTATTATCTCAAGAGGCAGCGTTTGTATTAGCGCAGCCAAAAGATAAACAAATGATGGATGCAGAACAAATTCGCCAGAAATTTACCAAGGTGTTATGGCCCCAAATTGCTGCGCCAGTACCAACAGAAGCGGCTCCCGCTGCACCAGCAGAAGAAAACCACACCTCACAATAAGCATGAAAAGATAGATATATGAAAAGATAGTCATTGAATGATTCAGTGGCTACCTTTTCATTAATGTTATTGGCTTAATAGCGATTCAATAACGCGAATTAGAGTCTCTCGCGACTCTCTGTCATCAACAAATCCTGCCGCACTGATTTTTGCTTCTGGTGCGTAATAGGCTACAGATCCCCAAAAGCCTAAATGGGAATACAGGGTGATACCATTGACCACATTCACCATAATGCCTAATCGGTAAAGTTCTGCACCTTCGTGAGAACCCATACTTAGCATAGTCTCTAGCGTATTTGGTGATGAAAAAATATTTCCCTCAAACAGCGCTTCTAGAAATATCGCCATTTGTTTCGAGGACATAACTAAACCCCCACCGCCATAGGTATCCATGGAAGCATGAATATGTGTTCCATCCAATTTACCTAAATATTGACGAGCCCGTGGTGCTGCTATTTGCGGCGGTTGTTCTAATGACTCCCAATATGCGCTCTCGAGACCAATAGAATCGAAATGCAAAAGCTCCCTAACAGCTAGGCCAAGAGATTGCCCCGTAATCCGTTCAATAATATTACCGAGCAAAATATAACCCGTATCTGAGTAGATAAAGGATTTTGCAGGCGAAAACGTTGGAAATTGTTTACGCATGTACATTTCGATTTGTTCTGTTCGGCTCCAAACATAGTTAGGTTGTTTGAGAACGGCTTTTAGATAGTCTCCATCTGCATGGTCTAGCAGGCCACTACTGTGCTCCAGTAAATGGCGGATAGTGATAGCGTGAGTGTTATATTGGGTACTGAGTAGCGTATTATATTGAGGGTCAATATATTCAGATATTGCATCATCAATACTGAGTTTTTCCATTTCAGCAAGACGTAAAATTGCAGCTGCGGTAAATGTCTTTGTATTACTGGCAATTCGTAGTGGTGTATCAACAGTAAGAGGCCTACCTTCAATATCCATTCCTCTAGCACAGAAGGCACCCACGCTATTTTTGGTCTGATTATGATAGTAAAGGACGACGCCACAAGTTAAATTTTCGAGCTGTTGAATAGAGGTAGTCATAATAATCTCATTATTGAATGATTAAGATGAGGATATATGGCATCTTAATCATATCTATACGATCCCTGCACGCTTTAAATGCGCTTAAAGTGACAATATGGCGACGACACAATGGCAAGTGTTTTTTCTTTTTATATAAATTTGGTGCTATGTTTATCCTCAATATAAGAACATAAAATGTACCCAGACATTGAAGTAAAGGAAATAACATGAATAGCTCGAATATATTTCTACAACGGTTAGGTTTGCGTTATCCCATTATACAAGCCCCAATGGCGGGAGTTTCTACTCCGGCGCTAGCCGCTGCGGTTTCAGAAGCTGGAGGGCTTGGCTCACTAGGCCTAGGCGCAAATTCAGTAGAACAAGCTCGCCAATTGATTACTCAAACACAAGCACTGACAAGTAAAGCATTCAATGTCAATTTATTCTGCCATTTACCTGCGAAACGTCATCCTGATAATGAACTGGCATGGAGCCAGTATTTAGCGCCTTATTTCGCTCAATTTAATGAGACTCCTCCTACCTATCTCAATGAAATTTATCACACTTTTTTAGATAACTCAGAAATGTTATCTATGTTACTTGAAACAAAACCTGCGGTAGTGAGTTTTCATTTTAATATTCCATCCATCGAGGTGGTACAGCAATTGAAACAACATGGTATTTATACCATGGCGACGGCAACGAATTTACAAGAAGCACAACAAATTGAATTGGCTGGAATTGATGCTGTTGTTGCACAAGGTATTGAAGCGGGAGGGCATCGAGGCATGTTTGATTTGCAAGTTTTAGATGAAGAACTCACCACTTATGAATTAGTGACGTTAATCTCTCAACATATTGATTTACCTGTGATTGCTGCGGGTGGCATAATGGATGGGCAAGATATCAATAGGGCTTTAGAGTGCGGTGCTGCTGCCGCTCAATTAGGCACAGCATTTTTACTTTGCCCTGAATCTGCCGCGAACGCAGGCTATCGAGCTAAGATCAAATTGCAAACAGCGGATCACACTCAACTAACTTCTGCAATTTCAGGGCGCCCAGCGAGAGGGATTATTAATCAATTTATTCGAGCAGGTAACGGCTATGAGACAAGTCAATTACCTGATTATCCATTGGTTTATGATATTGGTAAGCAGCTCAATGCAGCAGCAATGAAGTTAGGTAGTGATGAGTTTGCGGCATATTGGGCGGGGCAGAATGTGGCGAAAGCTCGTGAGATGTCTGCGTCTTTATTGGTTAGAACGTTGGCAGAAGAAATGAAACGCTAGTTTTAAACAGTGGTAGGGCGGTTTGTCTTACCGCCCCAGTAAGTTGTTATTTAATTATTTCGTTATCCAATGAACCTTTTGGCTCATCAGTCGCTATCCAAGCTGCACAAAATAAGGTTAAACGCGCAAAGAAGTAAAAGAATGCCATTAGGCCAAGCACTGAACCAAACGCGGCTCCAGAAGGTGACGAGGCAAGGTTAGGTAAAATCCATGTCATAATGGATTTAATGATTTCAAACCCAATAGCAGCAAGTAATGTTCCTTTAAATAGTGACCTGCGGCGATGCTGCATACGCGGTAGGATCCAAAAAATCCATAAAAATAGTAGGAAATTAGCTGTAATTGATATTGTTAAACCAATCAGTGTCCAAGCAGGTTTAAGCCATTCTATACCATCTAACCCAAGCGTACTGACAATCGTTGCTTGTGCAGAGCCAGCAACAGAGGTAAGTGTAATTGTCACAATTAAGGCAATAAGTAGGCCAATTAAGGCAAAGAAGTCGCGAATGTAGCGGAAAATAATATTTTCATGTTCATCTTCATTACGTTCCCATACAGAACGTGATTGTGCCAAAATAGCTAAACGTAAGTTATTAACCCAATTAACCCCTGAGTACACGGCTAAAGCCAACCCTGTCAGCCCAACTGTCGTACGTTGGCGGATTGCGGTGTCTATTGTTCTTTCTAATGTATTTGCGAGCGTAGGGTCAGTAATATTTGCAGAAATTCCACGAACTAATTTTTCAAGCAATTCAGGATTACTGGCTAATACAAAACCTGCAGCGGCGAATGAAAACATTAAAACGGGAATTAAAGAGAGAAAGGAGAAATAGGTAATTGCAGCCCCAAACTGGTTCCCCATTCGGTCATTAAAACGTTGCACGGTACGAATGATGTGAGCAATAAAAGGAATTGCACAAATAAAGTTCACAACTCGCATTGAGAAGGTCACTGCTTTTTTACTGCCATCAATACTTTTATTCAGTGTCGCTTTCAGTTTATTAGTATCTTTCTGTTCTTCTTCCTGCGTATTCGACATTTAATCCCCTTTTCCCGCAACTAAAAGTTGTCTGACTTTTCGACCTATTTAATGCCTATAAATGAATGATATGCATAATACTATAGCTTAAATTGGACAATAACTTCATCCCAATGACTGTTTTAAGAGACAAATAGTCATTGGAACGTTTGTTTAAAGTCAAAGCAACTGGTTAATTAATCAGAGGAAAAGGGGCGTTAGAAATTAAAGCGCATCTTTATAAACTTGCAGTTCAGCTTGGGCTTCTTTTAATTCTGCTTGAGCTTCCGCGAGTTTTCTTTCACGTTTTTTAATTTTACTACTGTCATCGCCTTTTAATTTTTCTTCCTGCAGCTCAGCTTCGCGTTCCTGCACCTTTTCTGTTTTCTCAGCTACATCTTTTTGACTATCACGATATAAAGATTCTGGAGTGCAATAACGATTCACATTATCTAATGCTTCTTCTAAGCCTTTAACTCGATGCTGATTACCATGTTGTTTTGCGTAATCAATTTGTTCTTGAATGCGTTGTTTCTTTATTTCGCAGCCATTTTGTGTTTTTGCTGCCATTACTGATGCGCTAGCAAAAAAGGAAATACAAATACTAGTTGTAAGGAGTAGTTTATTCATCATTTACCTCTGTTTATTTTAAAATTTGTGTTTAGGATAGCGTTTTATTTCTTTTCAGTCATGTGAATTTTAACACAGCTATGGTTATGACATTTGTAGTCAATTTTAGCTATAATGACGCGGATGAATAAATCCGGTCTATTTTTTGTTCAAAAGGGCTATCTTTAAAGAACCTATTTAATAATAGTCATCTTAGTGGCTAGTATTGAATTTCCTCAGGAAACAAACGTTACATGTTAAGTTATCGTCACAGCTTTCACGCAGGCAACCATGCTGATGTGTTAAAACACACAGTACAGAGCTTGATCATTGAATCTCTGAAAGAGAAAGAAAAACCGTTTCTGTATTTAGATACACATTCAGGTGCTGGCCGTTATCAATTAACGGGGGAACATGCAGAAAAAACAGGTGAATATCTTGAAGGGATTGCGCGTATTTGGGAGCAACCTGATTTGCCTGAGGAATTATTGCCGTATATGAATATTGTGCGCCAATTGAATGATAATGGGCGTTTACGCTATTACCCGGGTTCACCATTATTAGCAAAATATTTATTACGTGAACACGATAAGCTGGTATTAACTGAACTACATTCGAGCGATTATCCATTATTACGTACAGAATTTTCACGGGATAACCGCGCGCAAGTTTTCAAGGAAGACGGCTATCAACAGCTAAAATCGAAATTACCCCCACAGAGTCGACGTGGCTTTGCGCTGATGGACCCTCCTTATGAGATGAAGACGGATTATGAAGCGGTCGTGAAAGGGGTGGTGGAAGGCTATAAACGCTTTGCAACAGGAACATATGCAATTTGGTATCCTGTTGTATTACGTCAACAAATTAAGCGTATGGTCAATCAATTAGAAGCAACAGGCATTCGTAAAATATTACAAATTGAATTGGCGGTACGTCCTGATAGCGACCAACGTGGGATGACGGCATCCGGTATGATAGTGATCAACCCACCTTGGAAACTTGAGCAGCAAATGAAGAATGTGCTGCCATGGTTACATAAAACACTCGTCCCAGAAGGCACTGGGCATACGTTAGTTGAGTGGATTGTGCCAGAGTAAACTGTATTTTTGATAGGTAATACCGATTAAATTAACAGGTGTTATCTATCGTAAAGCGCTATTTATGCCATGACAATCAATAGCATGATGCGAGAAAATGCATTCATAAATCATTCAATCAATGGGAATAACCAAATTATGAGCAAACATTACGACTATATCGCAATTGGTGGCGGAAGCGGTGGTATTGCGTCGATGAACCGTGCAGCAATGTATGGGCAAAAATGTGCCTTAATTGAGGCGAAAGCATTAGGTGGGACTTGTGTTAACGTGGGCTGCGTACCGAAAAAGGTGATGTGGCATGCGGCACAAATCTCGGAAGCTATTCGCAATTATGGCCCTGATTATGGTTTTGATGCGACAATTAATCGTTTTGATTGGAAAACACTTATTGATAGTCGTACTGCTTATATTGACCGAATTCACCAGTCTTATGACCGTGTCTTAGGGAATAATAAAGTTGATGTCATCAATGGTTTTGCACGTTTTATTGATGCCCATACTGTTGAGGTAAATGGTGAAACCTACACGGCAGACCATATTTTGATTGCAACTGGCGGGCGTCCAGTGATCCCTGCTATCCCAGGTGCAGAATATGGCATGACTTCTGATGGCTTCTTTGAACTTGAAGCATTGCCAAAACGTGTTGCGGTTGTGGGTGCCGGTTATATTGCCGTTGAACTTGCTGGTGTATTAAATGGTTTAGGCGCAGAGGCGCATTTATTTGTGCGTAAACATGCCCCGTTACGTTCATTTGACCCACTGATTGTCGAAACATTAGTGGAAGTCATGAATACGGAAGGCCCTAAACTGCATACGGAATCAATTCCAAAAGAAGTCGTGAAAAATGCAGATGGTTCACTGACATTAAAATTGGAAAATGGCCAAGAACAAACCGTCGATGCATTAATTTGGGCTATTGGTCGTGAACCAATGACAGATAACCTGAATATTGAAGCCACAGGCGTCGCACTGAATGAAAAAGGTTATATCAAGGTTGATAAATACCAAAATACCAATGTACCGGGTGTCTATGCGGTTGGTGATAACACTGGCGCGGTTGAGTTAACTCCTGTAGCGGTTGCGGCTGGTCGTCGTTTATCTGAACGTTTATTTAATAATAAACCGGATGAACACTTAGATTACAGTAATATCCCAACAGTGGTGTTCTCACACCCTCCAATTGGTACTGTCGGTTTAACTGAACCAGAAGCGATTGAAAAATATGGTGCTGATAAAGTGAAATGTTATAAATCATCTTTCACTGCAATGTATACCGCCGTCACTTCACACCGTCAACCTTGCCGTATGAAATTAGTTTGTGTTGGTGAAGATGAAAAAATCGTTGGCATCCATGGTATTGGTTTCGGAATGGATGAAATCCTACAAGGTTTTGCGGTTGCATTAAAAATGGGTGCAACCAAAAAAGACTTTGATAATACGGTGGCTATTCACCCAACAGCGGCAGAAGAATTTGTGACAATGCGTTAAGCATGGGTTATCTAAAATTAAAAGCTAAGTTCATCTGAACTTAGCTTTTTTTGTATTATTTTGCCAACAGCTCTGCAATCGCAGGAATGACTGCTAAGCTATCAAGGTATTTTTTCATCGCAGGAGTCGTTTCCATGATTTGGTATTTGACTAAAAACATGACAAACGCCCCGACATACACATCCACTGCGGTAAATTGCTCACCACAAATAAACGGTTTAGCGTTATTTAAGCCGATTTCTAAGCAAGCCATGGTGCGTTCGACAGAACCAAAACCAGAAGATTTTTGCTGCTCTTCATCTAATCGAATACCTAAGTTATTGATAGTGAATGCAGATTCAATTGGCCCTGCAGTAAATAGGAACCAGCGATAATAATCTGCACGTTTAGGGGCATTCAATGCAGGCGCTAAGCCTTTTTCAATAAATTTATCGGCTAGATAGAGACAAATCGCCGCCGTTTCCGTCACAATCGCATCACCATCAACAAGTGTGGGAACTTTCGCCATCGGATTAATTGCAAGATATTCAGCCGTATGCATATCTGCACCATAACCTAATTCAATACGCTTGTAAGGAACATCTAAAATTTTTAATAGTAGGTCGACCGTGTTGCCACGTGACATTGAATTAGTAAAAAGAACCAGTTCGCTCATGGTGATTTCCTTATATGAAGTTGAGTGCTTACTATAAGGGAGTGGAGTGTCAGAAATTGTCAGGAGAGACGCACAATACTTCTTTTTGCCAGCGCTCTAGTAGGTAATTTTTGGGGTAAGGTAGTTTATCTGAAAGTGCATGATAAGACTGAATGCGGTCTAAACGAAAATGGCGGTAACTTTCACGTAATTCACACCAAGCGGCTAATACTTGGGAATCTTTCATATAACCAATGGCAATTGGCCAAATAATTCGTTCACTAGGTTGATTTTGCCCATCAAGGTAAGTCATTTTGGCTTTGCATTCTTCTCGTAAACTTAAACGTAAGTCTTTAACAATGACGTCATTAATTTCATAGAAATGTGTGGTGGGGGCAAATAAGGTATTTTGATTTAGGATTTTCTGTGAATGACCTGCAACTACAGCATTAATTTTGCTTATCGCCCGTATTGCTGAGTTTTTTAGTTCAGTGTCTGCGTTACTTTTTACCCAACGTAAACCTAATATTAAGGCTTCAAGTTCATTTTCATCGAAAGCTAAAGGCGGTAGTAATAGTCCCGCTTTTAATTGGTAACCAATACCGGCTTCCCCGATAATTTCAGCACCTTGATCACGCAGGGATTCAATATCTCGATAGATAGAACGCACGCTGACTTGCAGTTGTGATGAAAGTGCTTCAGCCGTAATAGGATAGCGATTTTCTTTGAGTATCTGCAATAGGGTCAGTAAACGTTGAGTACGGGTCATGAGTGTTTTTAGGTTATTGTGAATGAATCTCTAAATTGCGTCTATTTTATCTAAACGATAGACGCAATATCAGACAGTTACTTGCTTTTTTGCCACCAAGACACAATGTAATCTGCGATTTGTTCTGGGTTATTGATATCTAATTGTGGCACGTTGGTATCAATGATTTCATTACTGGCAACAGCCACCACATAGTTATCTATCAAACCGTTGAGAGGTTTGCCCACTTCAGAGCGAAATAATGCGATTTTATCGATCGTTTCGTGCTTAAAGCCCTCAACTAAAATCAGATCTAATGAAGCGGGATCGAAACGGCTAGCTAGGTAACGTAGATCCATTTCATTAGCTTCGGGGGTTTCGGTCATCAGCGCCCAGCGCTTTTCACTGGCAACAAGCGTTTGGTTTGCGCCTGCTTTACGTAATTCAAAACTGTCTTTGCCCGGTTTATCCACTTCCATGTCATGGTGAGTGTGCTTAATTAAACCAACACGAACGTTACGCAGCTTAAGCAAAGGGATAACTTTTTTTAATAAAGTCGTTTTTCCTGTGCCGCTATAAGCGGTAATTCCAAGTAGGGGTAGAGTATTTTGCTTCATAATTCTTTTTGTTGTAACTCCCAGTTACGGCTATCTTCCAGTGTATTAAGATTCGCAAATGAACCTGATTCGGGTGAGAAAATAACACCTTTTGCATTAATTTCATGCATAAAGAGCATTAATTTACGGTCACCTCTTGCAAGGTAATCATCAAGTTGAGCTTTTAGTGAGCGATGCAATAAAGCAAACGTAGGGTGCTCTCGTTCTGTATCACAAGCGTAGCAGGCTAAATGTTTTTCTTTCTCATTGAACATTTTTTCCGCTAAATTGAGAGGGAAAGCAGGAACATCGCAAGGCACAAACAGTAACCAATCTGTTTTGGCATGGTGTAAAGCCGCTTGCATTCCTGCTAATGGGCCAGAAAAATGGTTATTTAAATCAGAGATAACCGTCAATTGGCTTTCGCTGTAACGTGCCTGATTACGGTTTGCATTGATGAGTACTTCGCCAACTTGGGGTTGCAAGCGTGCTAAAATATGTTGATAGAGCGGCTTTCCCGATAAAAGTACCAATCCCTTATCTTGACCACCCATTCGAGAGCCTCGGCCACCAGCAAGTATCACACCAGTTATTAACTGACGAAATGACATGTTCAATATCCTTGAATATCTTCAAGAAAATGTTTCAACATTCCTAGAAAACACTTTCGAGTATAGTAATTACTAAAATTTATTCTATTTTGCTATAAAATCAATGAATATTCGTGCGTATTGCAGTTAAACTTTACGTAGATTGACAACAGTTCGCTTTTTCTCTTGTATGATTATTGGTAACTTGTATCGAATATTCGTGATAAAGGAATAAACATGAAATGCCATCGCTTAAATGAAGTTATTGAGCTTCTGCATCCTGTCTGGAAAGATAATTCAGATTTAAACTTGGTAGAATTATTGCAAAAACTGGCTGATGAAGCAGGTTTTAAAGGCAGTTTATCTGAGTTAACAGATGATGTGCTAATTTATCATTTAAAAATGCGTGGTTCGGATAGCAATGAAGCGATCCCGGGTTTAAAAAAAGATTATGAAGATGACTTTAAAACCGCTATTTTGCGTGCCCGTGGCATTATTAAAGACTAAAACGCGATGGACGAAATAGAACATTCGAATTTCCATTTTAGTGGAATCTCCCCTGACTTAATTTTAGACGCCTTAATGGAAGTCGGGGTTTACCCCGAATCAGGTCTGCTTGAATTAAATAGCTACGAAAATCGGATTTATCAATTCCAAGACGAAAATCGGCAACGTTATGTGGTTAAATTTTATCGTCCTGAGCGTTGGAACCGTTCACAAATTCAAGAAGAGCACGATTTCACTTTAGAGCTTCGAGATGAAGGGCTGTCTGTCGCAGCGCCTCTTGAGTTTGCTGGGCAAACGGTATTGGAGTTTGGTGGGTTTATATTTGCAATTTTTCCGAGTATCGGTGGCAGACAATATGAAACAGATAACTTGTTTCAATTAGAAAGTGTAGGCCATTTGCTAGGACGTATACACCAAATTGGCCAGCGTAAAAACTTTGCATTTCGTCCGACAATGGGTCTTGATGAGTATTTGGCACAGCCTCGCCAAGTGATAGCTTCAAGCCCTTTGATTGCAGAACGCTATAAATCTCAATTTATAGAGTCTTTAGATGCATTGATTGCACAAGTAAAATTACACTGGACTGACTCAATTTCATCTATTCGCCTACAAGGTGATTGCCACCCAGGCAATATTCTGTGGCGCGATGAAGCTTGGCTGGTGGATTTTGATGACGCCCGAAATGGGCCAGCAGTCCAAGACCTCTGGATGCTACTTAATGGCTCTCGCCAAGAACAAGTCATTCAATTGGATACGTTATTAGAAACGTATAATGAGTTTTGTGATTTTGATGTAAAACAGCTGAAGCTTATTGAACCTCTTAGAGCAATGCGTATGGTACATTATCTCGGGTGGATTATCCGCCGTTGGCAAGACCCTGCGTTTCCTCGAACATTTTCATGGCTACAAGCTGATGATTTTTGGCAAAAACAATCGCTCGAATTTAATCAACAGATTGAACGGTTGCAAGACGCCCCTTTGCAGTTAACCCCTCAGTTTTAACTTTTAAGTTTTTGTTTTTGGAGAATGTAGTCTATGAAAAAAATTATGTTGGCTTTGCTTGGTATTGCCATGTCTTTTAGTGCTGCAGCGGCAAACTACACGGAAGGTAAAGAGTATACTGATGTTAAAGCTGTACCAAATTTACCTCAAGTTCTGGAGTTCTTCTCATTTTATTGCCCACACTGCTATCAATTTGAGAGCGTGTATAAAGTGCCTCAAACGGTAGAGAAAAACTTACCAGAAGGCGTGAAAATGGAGCGTTATCACGTTGATTTTCTTGGTCCTTTAGGTGCCGATTTAACTCAAGCTTGGGCCGTTGCGATTGTCTTGAAAGCAGAAGATAAAGTCACACCTATCCTGTTTGAAGGTATCCAAAAAACGCAAACTATCAACAGTAAAGCAGATATCCGTAATGCCTTTATCAAAGCAGGTATTTCTGGTGAAGAGTATGATGCAGCTTTAAACAGCTTCGTTGTGAAATCTATCGTTGCGAAACAGCAAAATGCAGCGCAAGACTTAAAACTACGCGGTGTTCCTGCATTATTTGTTGATGGTAAATACCAAGTTCGTAATAACGGCATCTCAGTTGATAACGCAGCGGACTACGGCAAAGAGTTCTCTAATGTTGTGAACTTCTTAGTAAATAAAAAATAATCGTAAATAGACGGTGGTATACTCGCCATCGTCTCTTTTTTTCTATTAATATCCACAATTCAAAGACTTTCTCTCACCTGTATTAAACCCATTCAATTATGCGCTAACCCATTGATTTTACTTTTCTGTTTATATTGTTAATATTCATATTACCTGTTGAATTTACTGAGTAACACAAATTTACACACAAGCTTATCCACAGGATGTTAGCCAGATACTTAGTTAATCGGCGTGATTAATTTTAATTAACTGTAATTAATGGTGTACTTATAATAGTGGATGATTTGGTGTGTTTTTAATTATCTAACTAAGCGGAATATAAAACTTGGGATGTATCTGAGGCCACATTATGGCATCCTATTGGTATTCGTTCCTGACTAAAAAGATGATGACAGATTATGGCTCAGATTGCAGAAAACCCTCTTATTTTGGTTGATGGTTCCTCTTACCTATACCGTGCTTACCATGCATTCCCTCCACTGACCAATAGTGCTGGTGAGCCTACAGGGGCAATGTATGGCGTGCTTAATATGCTACGTAGTTTAATTATGCAGTATAAACCTAGCCATGTAGCGGTTGTCTTTGATGCGAAGGGAAAAACATTTCGTGATGAATTGTTTGAAAGCTATAAGTCACATCGCCCACCTATGCCTGATGATTTACGCGCTCAAATCGCCCCATTACATGAAATGGTGGAAGCGATGGGCTTGCCTTTACTGGTGGTTTCAGGAGTGGAAGCCGATGACGTCATCGGGACATTAGCCTGTGAAGCAAGCCGAAAAGGTATGCCAGTGTTAATTAGTACGGGCGATAAAGATATGGCGCAATTAGTTGAGCCTAACATTACGCTTATCAATACCATGAATAACACTATTCTAGGGCCTGATGAAGTCAAAGAAAAATACGGTGTTCCCCCTGAACTCATCATTGATTTTTTAGCATTAATGGGGGATTCGTCAGATAATATTCCTGGGGTGCCTGGCGTTGGTGAAAAAACAGCACTCGCTTTACTGCAAGGTATTGGTAGCTTAGAAGCAATTTATAATGACCTTGAAGCTATTGCCCCATTAGGTTTTAGAGGTTCTAAAACGTTAGCTCCTAAAATGGCGGAAAACCGTGATGTTGCCTTTTTATCATACCAATTAGCGACGATTAAAACGGATGTTGAGCTGGAAAAAACGTGTGAAGAGCTACAAGTTGCTCAGCCAGATGTGGATAAACTGCATAAATTATTCAGCCGTTATGAATTTAAACGTTGGCTAGCCGATGTTGAAAATGGGACTTGGATGGAGGGGAAAGGCTCAAGTGCGAAACCTAGCCCAACACCAGCAGCGTCACCTGTGAAGCCATCAAACCCAACTGTGCCAACATTGTGTGCCGAAAATTACCAAACGATTCTAGAAAAAGCCGATTTAGAGCGCTGGGTTGAAAAATTAAGCAAAGCATCATTATTTGCTTTTGATACTGAAACCGATAGTTTAGATACCCAAGAAGCTCGTTTAGTGGGGATGTCATTTGCAATTGAGCCGGGGCATGCCGCTTATTTACCATTAGGTCACGATTACCTTGATGCGCCAGTACAGCTTCCTCTGGAAGAGGTTTTGGAACTTATGAAGCCTATCCTTGAGAGTGAAAACATCCTCAAAATTGGCCAAAACTTGAAGTATGATGCAGAAGTTCTTGAAAATTATGACATCGAATTAAAAGGTATCGGTTATGACACCATGCTGGAATCGTATGTGTTAAACAGTGTTGCGGGGATGGGACGCCATGATATGGACAGCTTGGCCGATCGCCATTTGAACCATAAAACCGTGAGCTTTGAAGAAATCGCAGGTAAGGGCAAAAAACAGCTGACATTTAACCAAATTGCTTTAGAAGAAGCCGCTAATTATGCGGCGGAAGATGCAGATGTCACGCTATTACTGCATCAAGCGTTATATCCACAATTAGAGGCTGAACCTAAGCTTAATCACATTTTCCAGAATATTGAAATGCCACTTGTGCCTGTGTTAGTCCGAATGGAGCGTAAAGGTGTTCTAATTGATGCTAACGTGCTTGCTGCGCAGTCAAAAGTGATTACCGCTCGTTTAGCTGAACTGGAAAAGGAAGCTTTTGAGCTTGCGGGGGAGGAGTTTAACCTCGCTTCACCAAAACAATTACAAACAATTTTATTCGAAAAATTGCAGTTGCCAGTGATCAAGAAAACGCCAAGTGGGGCAGCATCGACGAATGAGGAAGTGCTTGAAGAATTAGCGCTAAACCATGCATTGCCAAAATTGTTGCTTGAGCACCGTAGTTTAGCCAAATTAAAATCCACGTATACGGATAAACTGCCACTCATGATTAACCCGCGTACTCAGCGTGTTCATACTTCTTACCACCAAGCAGTTACAGCAACGGGGCGTTTATCTTCTCGAGATCCTAACCTACAAAATATTCCAGTTAGAACGGAAGAGGGTCGCCGGATCCGCCAAGCCTTTATCGCACGTGAAGGCTATAAAGTGATGGCAGCGGACTATTCACAAATTGAATTACGTATTATGGCGCATTTATCTCAAGATAAAGGCCTATTAACTGCGTTTGCGGAAGGGAAAGATATCCATAAAGCGACAGCCGCTGAAGTCTTTGGTGTACCACTGGAACAAGTCACCAGTGACCAACGCCGTAGTGCCAAGGCGATTAACTTCGGGCTTATCTATGGCATGAGTGCATTTGGTTTAGCACGTCAATTAGGGATCCCTCGTGGTGAAGCTCAGCGCTATATGGATCTCTACTTTGAACGCTACCCTGGTGTATTGCGTTATATGGAAAACACACGCTTACAAGCTTCTGAACAAGGCTATGTTGAAACACTTGAAGGCCGTCGCTTATATTTAGCGGATATTAAGTCGAGTAATGGGATGCGCCGTAAAGCGGCAGAACGCGAAGCGATCAACGCCCCAATGCAAGGAACCGCAGCGGACATCATTAAAAAAGCCATGATTGCCGTTGATAATTGGTTGCAAACTGAAAAGCCGCATGCAGATATGCTAATGCAAGTTCACGATGAATTGGTCTTTGAGGTCAAAGAGTCTGAATTAGAGCGTGTTCAAGCTCAGGTCCAGTCATTAATGGAACAAAGCATGAAACTGGACGTGCCATTAAAAGTGGATGTGGGAATTGGTGATAATTGGGATGAAGCCCACTAATTATTAATCATATTGAATATATAAAACCTCCATTATGAAGAGACCCCCAAGAGTTGGATAACCAATTACTGGGGGTTTTTTACGTTTAAGCGAAGGTATAACAGATAATTATGCATTTGAAATTATTAACTAGAAATTCAATATAACTCTGCAATAAATCAATTATTTTTGTGATGACAGTCAAGAAAATGATTAACATTTTTATGCGACATACATCTCATAAATATGTAATTAAAATCCGTTTTTTGGCTTATTTTATTCATATTTCCGTGCTGAATCGTAGAAAGCTTTGAAAAAAAATTACAAAAAGGCTTTTTTTCGAGCGAAAAATAAAGTACATTAATAGGCGTAGGGTACAGAGGTAAGATGTTCTATCTTTCAGACCTTTTACTTCACGTAATCGGATTTAGCTGAATATTAGCTGCTCCAGTCAATTTTTTTGACTGGAGCATTTTTTTATCTAAAATTCAGTGGATTAGAATACGTAAGGGTGTTATGAGCCATTTCTGACTCACAATAAAAGAAATCAAGCCGGTGTGTTATACCAACTATCTAGCTTAATGCGGAGTTTATCGATACCAATCTTTTTCAGTGCTGAAAAGTATTCGACTTCAATATCCCCTTCAAGTGGAGCCAATGCTTGGCGAACTTCCATCAGTTGTTTTTTTCTTGCTCCAGAGGCCAGTTTGTCTGCTTTTGTGAGTAAAACTAAAACGGGTACATTCATCGCAACAGACCATTCAATCATTTGCATATCGAGGTCTTTTAATGGATGACGGATATCCATTAAGACAACCAGCCCCTTAATGCATTCTCTTTTTTGGAGATATTCCCCGAGTGCTTGTTGCCATTTACGTTTCATTTCTTCAGGAACTTCGGCATAACCATAGCCCGGAAGGTCAACAAGGCGAACGCCTTCCTCAACTTCAAATAGGTTGATTAGCTGAGTTCTTCCTGGTGTTTTACTGGTACGTGCTAAGCTTTTTTGCTGTGTTAATGCGTTTAACGCACTGGATTTCCCCGCATTAGAGCGGCCAGCAAAAGCCACCTCAATTCCAGTATCTTTAGGTAGATGACGGATATCGGGTGCACTGATGACAAACTTTGCCATCTGGTAGTTATGATTTTTAATTGCCATTTGTCGTTCTCCCTGAGTTAGCCTCAAAAGGCTCGGGGATTATAGCTTTGCTTAGCGCTTCCCGACAACTCGAAATCTCCTCTCAACCGCTTTTCTCTTGGAATCAGGTAATATTTTTCCTGTGTTGTGAGCCGCGCAATTGTAATAATAGAAAAATAGCCATTATTCATGACGCCTTTTGCTGAAAGTGGTCTAGAATTTAACGCATTTGATGCACTTTTGTTTTTGGGCGTAAATATAGGTAAATCTTCAGCATTCTTGTTAGCTTCACTCTAGAATTGCTTGATTGCAGTTGTAATGAGCTATAACGAAAGGGACCTTACATGTTAAAACGAATTTTTGTGCCACTTTTGGCCGTCTGCGCAATGAGCGCATCTTCTCTTGCTTTATCTGCGGGTGAGACTTATGTCAAGTTAGTCACGTCGGCGGGTGATATCGAATTAGAACTGAATAGTAAAAAAGCCCCTGTTACGACAGAAAATTTCGTTCAGTATGTTAATGAAGGTTATTACAACGGAACTACTTTCCACCGTGTTATTCCAGGTTTTATGATCCAAGGCGGTGGCTTTAATAAAGATTTACAGCAAAAGCAAACCCGTGCCCCAATCAAAAATGAAGCAGATAATGGCTTACGTAATTTGCGCGGTACTATCTCTATGGCACGTACTGCAAATAAAGACAGCGCAACGAGCCAATTCTTTATTAATGTTGCTGATAACGCGTTCTTAGACCACGGACAACGTGACTTCGGTTACGCCGTATTTGGTAAAGTGGTGAAAGGGATGGATGTTGCAGATAAAATCTCTAAAGTAAAAACAGAGAACGTCGGCCCGTATCAAAATGTTCCTGTAGAGCCAATTACAATCATTTCTGCTGAAGTGATTAAAAAGCCTTAGTGATTAAAAAACAGTAGTAATTAAAAACTATCGTGTCGAATACAGTGGGTAGGTTGTTTTAACGTGCCCACTTTTTTTAAAATCCGCTTTTCCTTCCCCTTTGAGTTTCTCTTTATTCACTATGTTAGTTAAAATGTGTCAGTGCTTATTATGTTTTAATCGCCTTTTATTTCATTGTATTTAAAGTAATTCTCAATCAAAATGTGAGTTTGTTATAGGGATGTAAATATAATTCCATGATTTTTATATGGAAATTTTCTCTGAGAAAAAATAATCATTGACTTAAATAGGCTATTTTCCTGCTTTGGCTGTGCTATGATAGCCGCCCTTATTATTTTTATGGTGTTTTAATCACCGTTCTGATTGCCAACACAATAAAAATATGCATAAGAAATAATACATAATGATAAAAATCAGTCGGATAGGCTAATATGCTTCTACTTATTGATAATTACGATTCATTTACTTACAACTTATACCAATACTTTTGTGAGTTAGGGGCTGAAGTTGTTGTAAAACGTAATGATGAAATTACCATCGAAGAAATTGAACAGCTTTCGCCTACACATCTTGTGATTTCACCTGGGCCATGTACACCGGATGAGGCTGGCATCTCCCTTGAGGCGATAAAATATTTTGCAGGTAAGCTTCCCATTTTAGGTATTTGCTTAGGGCATCAAGCCATTGGGCAAGCTTTTGGTGCATCAGTTGTTAAAGCACGAGAAGTTATGCACGGTAAAACCTCTGCTATTCACCATAATCATCAAGGGGTATTCAAAGGCTTGAACCGGCCCTTGACGGTGACACGTTACCACTCTCTGGTAATTGCGGCAGAGACACTCCCTGTTTCTTTTGATGTATCAGCATGGTCACTGAATAATGGTGATGTTGATGAAATCATGGGAATACGGCACAAAACCTTGCCTATAGAAGGCGTTCAGTTCCATCCTGAAAGCATTCTGAGTGAGCAAGGCCATGAATTACTAAATAATTTTCTAAAATATTAATTTATAAATCTGGTTCAGAATAAATTAATTATGCATATTATGCCCTTTGCTATTGCTCTTTTTTGATTTTTTATTCATATTTAATGATTATATTTTCATTATCGCATTAAATAAGAGCAGGTGAGGGGTATGTCAGAACAATACGCAGCAGCAGAACAACACGCAGTTAATCGGCAGACTTTCGATCAAGTTATGTTGCCTATTTTTTCGCCGGCGGAATTTATTCCAGTTAAAGGTGAAGGGAGTCGCGTTTGGGATCAGCAAGGTAAAGAATATATTGATTTTGCCGGTGGGATCGCGGTTCTTGCTTTAGGGCATTGTCACCCTAGTTTGGTGGCTGCTGTGCGTGAACAAAGCGAAAAGCTATGGCATGTCAGTAATATTTTCACCAACGAGCAGGCGCTAAAGTTAGCACAAAAACTTACGAATGCGACATTTGCTGACCGTGCGTTTTTTGTGAATTCAGGCTCAGAAGCTAACGAAGCCGCGTTTAAATTAGCGCGTCGCTACGCTATCACTAAATATAACCCATATAAAACGAAGATTATTGCTTTCAAACAAGCCTTCCATGGGCGCACATTATTTACCGTTTCGGTGGGCGGGCAAGCGAAATATGCAGATGGCTTTGGGCCAAAACCCGCGGATATTATTCATGTGCCTTTTAATGACCTTGATGCAGTCAAAGCGGTGATTGATGAAAATACTTGTGCAGTTGTCCTCGAACCGGTGCAAGGCGAAGGTGGCGTAACCGCAGCAACAGCAGAATTTCTGCAAGGAGTTCGTAAGCTGTGTGATGATAATAATGCATTACTCATCTTTGACGAAGTGCAAAGCGGTATGGGGCGTACAGGTAAATTATTTTCTTATATGCATTACAACGTTGTGCCTGATATTTTAACCACGGCAAAAGCATTGGGTGGCGGTTTCCCTATCAGTGCAATGATTACTACTGAAGAAATTGCGAAAACGATGGAAGTGGGTTCGCATGGTACCACTTATGGCGGTAATCCATTAGCTTGTGCAGTAGGTAATGCAGCGTTTGATATTATTAATACTGAAGAAGTGTTAAAAGGTGTCGAAAAGCGTCGTGAGCTGTTTGTTGCCCATTTAAATAAATTGAACGATAAATACGGCATTTTTTCTGAGATCAGAGGAATGGGGCTCTTAATTGGTGCTGAGCTTGACGGCAAACTATTGAACCGCTCGAAAGATATCCTGCAAGCCAGCGCAGTAGAAGGGCTGATGATGCTCAATGCAGGCACTAATGTTTTACGTTTTACGCCTTCGCTGATTATTTCGGAAGAAGAAATTAATAACGGTATGGCGAAATTAGCAACGGCGATTGGTAAGTTATTGGGTTAAATTGTAGAGTAAAGTTGCAGAGGCATTTTGCCTCTGCAATAAACGTTTTATTGATTAAATGTTTTTATTTTCTACGATATCTTGTTTAGCCTCTAATACTAATTGTTTAATTTTTTTTTCATGTGTTGAAGTGATATTAGCCATTTCTTGGTATTCTTTTTTCTGAGCTTCCAACTCAGCAATTTTTCTATCAAGCTGATTTATTTTTTCAATTTGATTTGAGTTATTTATTTTATTTCGACGAGAGGGATGTATATAACCTGTTGAGCTTTTCCCTTCCGTTAATAGTTTCATTTTTTCGGTTTGTGTTTGCTTTTCAGGTCTTTTATTTATATCACTAAAATTTTCTTTATTATATTTTTTTTGATGCAATGATTCGCTTGAAGAATACTTTAAGATTTCATTATTTGAATTAAAATTAGTTAGATTATAATATTTCGTAGGGTTATTTATTATCAAGTCGATATTGGGATTTAAATTATCATTTTCTTGATGTAACGATTCGGTAGAGGAATATTCTGAACTGCGTAAGGGTAAGCTAGTATCTGAATGATAACCAGATGAATTCAAACTTTCGTCACTTGAATAAAGAACAGTTATTAAATCGTTAAATTCATCAGTATTATTAGATTCAAAATTTAAGCTTTCATTCTTTTGATGAGGGAACACTGCTGATCTATTATCTAAGTATGTAGGCTCCTGCTCGAAGTAATCCCATTCTAAGTCTATAGCTGAATTTTCTTTTTCGGTATGGTTAATTTCTTTATGTTGTTTCATTAATTCTTGTCTAGCGATAGTAGCCTTATCTGTAATCTTAGCCTCGCCATTTTCAAATTTAACACATAGTTCTTCATTGTTATTTTTTTTAAGTATATTTTTTAAATAACGAATGCCTTTTTCATGTGTTGATTTTATTTCTAATATTAAATTTGAAAATCGACCAGCTGAGCGATTTAAACGGAAATCTTTAAAAACTTTGGTTTCTGTAGTGCTTATTTTATTAAGTGGCATTAGCTCGGTATCCTTTTTTTCACTGATAAGTGAATCATTTTTTATTTCAATGCTATTTTTGAAGATATCTAATGAGGAAACTAAATCATCCTCATGATAGGTATAAGGTAATAAGAGCTTTTCAACAGGTGGTGAATAGGGTAGTTGATTTAGTACGGGCTGTGCACTTTCGTGAAATTCACTATTCTGAATTGCAAAGTTTATTTTATTATAACTCTCTGAGCTCAATGGCTTAATAATATTTAGATTATCAATGACTGAGGTTTTTTTGTATGGAATTACTTTGTTGTTAATGTTAATAAATATACTGGCTTGATTATTTACTTTAGTATCTAACGTCACGACTAATAATCTCCTAATAATGGTTAACTCCCATTATATTAGTTCGATAATTAGCTAGAAGAATATAAAGAAACGATACTCATTAATGAAAGTATATAAATAGGCTATGGATAAGCAAAAATAGCGTTATACCGGAGGTATAACGCTATTCTAAAGTGGGCGCCTCGCCAAGAGAGCGAGGCTGAAAGGTTAATTAGCGAGTACCATAAACAACGATTGTTTTACCGTGTGCGGAGATCAGGTTTTGGTCTTCTAACATTTTTAGAATGCGGCCGACTGTTTCACGGGAACAACCCACGATTTGGCCTATTTCCTGACGAGTAATTTTGATTTGCATACCGTCTGGGTGTGTCATTGCATCAGGTTGTTTAGCTAAGTTTAATAGCGTTTGAGCAATACGGCCTGTAACGTCTAAGAATGCGAGGTTACCGACTTTCTCAGATGTTGTTTGTAGGCGACTAGCCATTTGCGCAGAAAGGCGCATTAAAATATCAGGGTTAACCTGAATCAATTGACGGAATTTTTTATATGAAATTTCAGCAACTTCGCAGGCGATTTTTGCTCTAACCCACGCAGTACGTTCTTGCCCTTCTTCAAATAACCCAAGCTCACCAATGAAATCCCCCTGATTCAGGTAAGAGAGGATCATTTCTTTGCCTTCTTCATCTTTAATTAAAACAGCCACCGAACCTTTAACGATATAGTAAAGGGTTTCTGCTTTCTCACCCTGATGGATAAGAGTGCTCTTGGATGGATATTTATGAATATGGCAGTGTGACAAAAACCATTCAAGAGTAGGGTCTGTTTGTGGCTTGCCGAGAACCATTAGCGTTATCCTCTGTATGTTATTGCAGCCATTCAGAAAAACGTACTAGAAAGGCTGGCTTTAAAGTCACTAGCTTAGCATATTAATTTGCCTTATATACCTTTAAATAATCAAGGGGCTGATTACTTCAGCGCTTTTGATTGCTTTTGGTAACGCAAATTGATATCAACACTATAATATAATCAATTAAACCGTTGAGTTTTGATCTTAATCCTATCAACTAAGTATTGTTTGTAGCATATTCAATAAAGAAAGTCTTCCCTGTATCGCTTCAGCCAAATAAAGTTGATATAACATTCCTTATATCTATGGAACAATGTAGCCTTTAAACCGATTTCATTTCAAGGGGAAATACAATGGAAGCAAGAGTAAAGTGGGTTGAAGGGCTTTCTTTCTTAGGAGAGTCTGCGTCTGGGCACCAGGTGATGATGGATGGCAATGCGGGTGATAAAGCCCCAAGCCCAATGGAAATGGTGTTAATGGCAGCGGGGGGTTGTAGCGCGATTGATGTCGTTTCGATTTTGCAAAAGGGCCGCTACGATATTACGGATTGTGAAGTTAAATTAACCTCACAACGTCGTGAAGAAGCTCCTCGTTATTTTGTGAAAATCCATTTGCATTTTATTGTGACAGGGAATGAATTAACGGAAAAAGCAGTCGAACGTGCCGTTCAACTTTCTGCTGAGAAATATTGCTCAGTCGCATTGATGTTAGAGAAAACCGTTGAAATCACACACAGCTTTGAAATAAAAAACTAAAAATAAATTTAATTTTTATTAATATATTTGAATTGAAAGATGCTTACCTTAATTAATGATAAGCATCTTATTTTTTAATCAAAAAATAATTTAACTGTTGTTCTTTTGATTAATTAGTTTTTCGACTATTGGTGCCATAATTAATTCCATTGCTAAACTGAGTTTCCCTCCTGGGACGACAATTGTATTCATTGCTGAAATAAAAGAGCCGGATATCATTGACAGCAAATAGGGGAAATCAATTTGCTCTAGCCCACGAAAGCGGATCACAATAAAGCTTTCGTCTTGTGATGGGATAGCTTTAGCCGAAAATGGGTTAGAGGTGTCTACCGTAGGAACGCGTTGAAAATTGATATGGGTGCGAGAAAATTGTGGCGTGATGTAATTAATATAGTCTCCCATTGAACGTACAACAGAGTCCATAACCGCTTCGCGGGAGTGCCCTCTCTCTGTGGTATCGCGGATCAATTTTTGGATCCATTCGAGGTTGACAATAGGGACAACACCTACAAGCAAATCAACATGTTGTGCAACATTATGTTCTGGAGTGACAACGCCACCATGCAGCCCCTCATAAAATAAAATATCTGTTTTGTCTGGTAGTGGCTCCCAAGGGGTAAATGTCCCAGGTTGCAAGCCATACGGTACCGCTTCATCATAAGTATGTAGATATTTACGGGACTGTCCACAACCTGTTTTTGCATAGTCGATTAAGGTTTGTTCAAGCAACGCAAAATCATTCGCTTCGGGGCCAAAGTAACTGATGTGCCGGCCTTGTTCTCTGGCTTTACGGATAGCCATATCCATTTCAGGGCGTGTATAGCGATGAAAGCTATCCCCTTCTAATGTTGCTGGTTGGATATTTAATTGGTGAAAAACTTTACGAAATGCTTGGCTAGTTGAGGTTGTGCCAGCTCCGCTCGAACCAGTGATAGCAATGATTGGGTGCTTTTTGGACATCGTGGACTCCCTGTGTTGCGCTTATAAGCACTATTTTAATCAATAGTGCATGAAGCGGATTAACGGGTGTTAGGGTTTTGAGTTTTATTTGATGGTTTTACGACATGATTGTGTGGAAAACCTGTAACTTAATTCATGATAGATGATGACGTAAAAATGAACCATAGAATAAAAACATCAGACAGAAAAACTCCCCTTAGGCATGAAATTAACCGATTCATGCAATTCAGACCAGACTAGCACAATTTCACCAGAAACTAACTGCCGTTTCACATCGTTGACCTTATCTTGTAAGCTTTTTTCATGGGAGCCGTAGTCGGTTCCTTCCCGTAAGACATAGCTTTCAATTAGGTTTTCCAATGTTTCAGGTTCAAGTTCTTGCCAAGGAATAATCACATTATTTCCTTATCTAAATAAGGCGTTAACCATTGAGGGATGCGTGTTTCTAACCACATTTGCGGTTTTCTCAAGGTACCGCTCACAAAGCCTACGTGCCCACCATGTTCTGTCATTTGGTATTCCACATTGTGGGGTAAAAATGATAAATCAGGAACAACCTCAGGCGCCATAAATGGGTCATCTTTAGCGTGGATAATCAATGTTGGCTTCGTGATGTAAGCTAATTTAGGTAATGCGCTGCATTTTTGATAATAATCTGTCGCATCATCAAAACCATGAATACGAGCAGTGATCACATCATCAAATTCACGGATGCGTTTTAGTTGTTTAAGCTGCAGCAAGTTTAAAGGTAGTGAGCCAGGGTAGCGTACCAATTTACGCGTTGCATTACGTTTTAAGCCATTTAGTAAATAGCGTTGATAGAATTGAGATATTCCTTTTTCCATCCGCAAAGAACAGGCTTCTAGCATTAATGGGGCCGAAACCACGACGCCCGCATCTAAATCTGCATTTTGCCCACTTTCTGCGAGATAGCACGCTAACATATTACCACCAAGAGAATAGCCGACTGCGGCCGTCGGCGTATCACCATAGGTTTGTTTTAACCAACGGAGAAAATAGCGAGCATCACTGGTTTCACCTGAATGGTAAATTCGCTGTTGGCGATTGGGTTCACCGCTACAACCGCGAAAATGCATAATTACACCCAACCAACCATGCTTTTGGGCCGTTTCTAGCATCCCGTGGGCATAAGGGCTCTTAAAATTACCTTCGAGACCATGGAAGATCACTAAACGTGGCTTATGTGCCGCTAGCTCAGGTTTTTCACTCCAAGCGAGATCGATAAAATCGCCATCAGGCAATTCAAGCCGCTGCCATATAGGTTTGATTTTCGGTGTTCTACGGAAAATCCTTGGCAGTAATGTTTGGAGGTGTGGATTTTTAGCCCAACTTATTGGACGAAAGTTTTCTGACATAGCCTTATTTTTATTTAATGGAGACTCTTGTGAGTCACATAACATACTGTTATTTTTTTGTGATGCAAGTAAACAAATTTGAGTTTGAGGCTAAATTATAAATGACATTGGGGCTGGTTTTTTCTCTTTTTACGTTTTTATTCATTGCTGCAGTCACTCCCGGCCCTAACAATATGTTGCTAACGTCAAGTGCAGCAAACTACGGTTTTCGCCATACAATAATATTATGCCTTGGTATTATGTTAGGGATGCAGTCAATACTCTATCTCTCCGCATTCGGGGTTGCTGCACTTTTATTGCTCTATCCTGCGCTTCATGTCGCCTTAAAATTCGCCGGAAGTCTATATTTGCTATGGCTAGCATGGAAAACAGCGACGGCAAATTATGCACCACTGAAGACGAATAGCGAAGTTGCGAAAAGCATTACTTGGTATCAAGGCGGCTTATTACAGTTTTTAAACCCCAAAGCATGGATGATGGGGCTAGGCGCTGTCGGGGGATTTAGCCTCCCCGATGAATTATTTACCCAATCTATTTTAATGATGAGTATCGCATTTGTGATAGTTAACTTAGTGGCGGGTTTAATCTGGATGGGGTTTGGTTCATTAATCAGCCTATTTTTGCGTAGCCGCCGTGCTTGGTTTATTTTTAACTGGGTAATGGGGATTTTAACGGCTTTGTGCGTTCCCCTGATTTGGTTGGAATGATTTTCTGATAAAAGTGCAGTTTATATGACCCATCAAAAAGCAGCCCATGGGCTGCTTTTTACATGTAAGGGAGGCGATTAATCTAAATCGACGTTTTTAGTGCCGAAAAAGTAGGTAAAAATAAAACCGAATAAGTAGGAAACGAATAACCCGCCAACATAAACTAACATCCCTGGGAACACGCCATCAGCAGAGGTCATCATTGGGATAGCGACTAAGCCAGACGGGCCAAAGACAGTATTTAAACCAACTGGTAAACCCATCCAAGCCACGAGTCCAACAAAGAACCCCCCAGCAGCACCGCCTAAACATGCGGTGACAAACGGCTTCATTCGAGGAAGGGTTACACCGTAGATAAGTGGTTCACCGACACCTAAGAAACCTGGAATGATGGCCCCGCGAATCTGATTACGTAACACTGAATCTTTTGCGGCTTTAACATACAACGCCATTGCGGCACCAACTTGCCCACCACCAGCCATTGCTAGGATAGGGAAAAGTGAGTTAAAGCCTTGGGTTTCAACGAGTGCCATATATACCGGAACAAAACCTTGGTGCACGCCAAACATTACTGCAATTAAGAATAGCCCAGCAAGTATAGCGGTTCCGAATGGGTTGCTGCTTAAATGAACAAAAAGCCACGACATACCAGAGAATAACCAACTGCCAATTGGCATGATGAAGATAAACACTGCAGCACCAACAATTAACAAGGTAATTGTTGAAGTTAAAATCATATCAAGGTTGGCTGGAATAATTTTACGGACTTGTTTTTCGACCCATGCCCCAAAAATACACGCAATTAATACCCCAATAATGTTACCTCTTGGGTCGATAGCCAACCCGAAGAAGCTATTCATATCAGAATAGAACCCCTTAGCTATTTCAGGGTTGTACCCAAGAACAAACAGTGAAGCAATGATGGCGCCATTTACTGCGCTACCGCCAAAGGCTTTTTGAGTGTTATAACCGATAAGAATACTTAGGAAGCTAAACAGCCCTTTGCTAAATACCGACATATACAGAATCGTATGTACGAGTAGGGTCTGCTCTTCAGGTTTTGTCGGGAGCCCTGCTGGAAAATAGGTTTGTTTCGCCAGAGTTGCAAAACCTAATAGTAAGCCCGCAGCAATAAAACCTGGAATTAGCGGAGTAAAAATGGTGGCAAATTTGGATAAAAATCGGTGAACGGCACTGGTTTGTTTCTTTTTCAGTTGCTGCTTATTTGCGGATGCAATATCGTTCAGATCCTGAGGCTGGGCTGCTGCTTCGTGGTTATCCTCTTCATCACTATCTAAAAGTTGGTTCATCAAGTCCGCGGCAGTTTGCGCTTTACCTGGGCCAAGGATCACTTGCAGTTGTTCATCACTTTCAATAACGCCAAGCACTCCTGCAATTTGTTTGAGTGCAGCTTTATCGACTAGCTGGTCATTGTTGAGTGTGAGCCGCAAACGGGTCATACAATTACCCGCTAATTTAATATTACGGCGTCCTCCAACGTGTTGCAGGATCTGCTGTATCATTTCTATTGTTATTTTAGCCATACTATTTATCCCATTGAAGTCCGCAAGTTAGGCGGATGAGGCCATATTGAGAGCCGTACGAATAAAACCGTTGTTATCTAAGAGTAGTTGACGTGCGTCATCGGCATTTAAACCCGATAACACCATTAAAATGGCAGTTTTGCAGTGCCGGTTACATTGTTGAAGGGCGGTCTCTGCGGTAGTTCGGTCGCAGTCGGTTGCTTCCATCACAATTTTAGTTTGTCTTTCAATGAGTTTGGCATTTGTTGCTTCGACATCGACCATTAAATTACCAAACACTTTTCCAATACGGATCATCGCCCCAGTGGTGATCATATTCAGCACTAATTTTTGTGCTGTTCCTGCTTTCATGCGTGAAGAACCGGTGACAACCTCTGCACCTACAATGGGAGTAATAGCAATATCTGCGGCATTGGCAATTGGGCTATTTGGGTTACAGCTAATGGCCGCTGTTGTTGCACCAACAGCCTTCGCGTAAGCTAAAGCGCCTAATACATAAGGCGTTCGCCCACTGGCTGCGATACCAACTAACACATCATTATCATTAAATTGAATATCTTTGAGGTCTTGTTCACCCAGTTCAGGCTTATCTTCAGCATTTTCTACGGCACGGAAAATAGCTTGATGGCCACCGGCGATTAAACCCACAACTTGTTCATGTGGCGTCCCATAAGTTGGCGGGCACTCACTGGCATCAAGGATCCCTAAACGGCCAGAGGTTCCTGCACCTGAATAAATCAGACGACCGCCTTTTAAGAAAGCCTCTGAGACTTTATCAACCAGTTGAGCAATTTCAGGGAGCACTTTTTCAACCGCTAACGGAACGAGCTTGTCCTCATCATTAATGACCTTCAGCATTTCAGCCGTTGATAGTTGGTCGATATTAGTACTGGCTGCATTGCGGCTTTCAGTTACCATTTTGCTTAAGTCGATAGTCATAAAAATTGCTCCTAAATCAGTTATTGGGCTAATATAAGGAATTATTTATTCCTTATATGTGATTAACATCACGGTGCTATCTATTCTAACTTGTGAATATACAAGAATATTTTGTGATTAATTTTATAAGCTAAAGTCACGACTCTTTGAATTATAAGTATTATTCATCAGGTATCAGTGACTTGATTGAGGAATAATTTATTATTATTTTTTTATCTATAGGTCTGGCTATTACAATTATTATTAGAGGTCACCATGACATTATTGGACATCATTACCTACTCACTACCGCGATTAGCGGAAAACCAACGCAAAATTGCCCAATTTATCCTTGAAAATCCCGAAAATGTACTAAATTTGTCGTCTCAGCAATTAGCGGAAATTTTAGATGTTAGCCAATCAGCCATTGTTAAGTTTAGTCAGAAAGTTGGTGTAAAGGGGTATCCTGCCTTGAAACTTGCACTTAGCGAGATTATTGGGCGCCAACAACTTAAAGATGGAGCGCCTCATTCTGCTCTACATAACCGTATTGCGCCTGATGATAACTTGATGGTTGTTGCTCAGAAACTCGCAATGGAAAAAAATCACTCCATTACAGAAACAACAAAATTAATTGATTTCAAGCAGTTTGAACGCATTGTTGAGCGAATAGACCAATCACAACGAGTACAGATTGTCGGGATTGGTGGGTCAGGTTTAACCGCAAAAGACCTCAGTTACAAATTACAAAAAATTGGTATCACAACACTTGTGGAGTCAGACCACCATGTGCAAATTGCTGCGGCGCTGACTCTCAATACTCATGATGTACAAATCGTTATTTCTTTTACAGGAAGACGTAAAGACATGCTAACAGCAGCGAATATTGCGCGTAAGCAAGGGGCATGCGTCATCGCGATTACTCGTGATTGTGATTCCCCCTTGGGGCAACTTGCTGATTATGTTCTTGAAAGTATCGCGGAGGAAGATGAATGGCGTAGTTCATCAATTTCTTCAAGAACCGCACAAAATACGCTAACAGACTTGATCTTTATGGCGTTATTACAACGAAGAGAAGCGAAAGCGAAGTCGTTGGTTATGAATGCAAGAGTAGTAATTAATAAATTAGATGAATAGCTGGCGGCTTGAATTCTCATCGATAACTTTGCAATAAAACCTTATTTACGTTAAGACTAATATTATAAGTATTTTGATTTTAAAAAGTTAAAAGGGAGTTATTGATGAGAGCACTCATAGTTTATACGGAATTAACTGATGACGACTCCGTTATTAGCCATGCCGTAGCAAGACTCGCCAGTGAACTTAACGATGAGCACGTAGAAACCGTGATCATTCGTAATTTTGAAGATGGAATGGCATACATTCGGTCAAATACCAGCATTGACTGCTTGTTATATGGCCGTGATATGTCAGACAAGCAAGAACAAACTCAGGCACATCAGTTAATTACCCAACTTCACCGTAGGCAAGAAGATGTCCCCGTATTTTTATTAAGTGATCGTGAAGAAGCTTTGACGGCATTCGACCGCAAAATGATGGAACAAGTCGATGAATTTGCATGGATTTTAGAAGACTCCGCAGATTTTATTGCAGGTCGTGTCCTTGCCGCGATCATCCGCTACCGCGCCAATTTACTGCCCCCTTTGATGAAAAGTTTGATTAAATACAGTGATGTACATGAATATTCATGGGCAGCACCGGGGCATCAAGGTGGTGTTGGGTTCACCAAAACTCCCGCAGGTCGCATTTATCATGATTTCTTTGGTGAAAACTTATTTCGGACGGATATCGGTATTGAGCGGGTTGCTGTGGGTTCACTGTTAGACCATACCGGCGCATTTGGTGAGTGTGAAAGGAATGCTGCGCGTATATTTGGTGCTGACCAATCTTACTCCGTGGTTGTGGGAACATCGGGTTCGAACCGAACGATTATGCAAGCTTGTATGACAGATAATGATGTTGTTGTGATTGACCGTAACTGCCACAAATCTATTGAGCAAGGTTTGATCTTAACAGGGGCAAAACCGGTTTATATGACACCAAGCCGTAATCGTTATGGCATCATTGGCCCGATTTATCCTCAAGAAATGACACCCGAAGCGATTACTGAAAAAATCGCTAAAAATCCATTAACTTCGGATAAAATAGGCAAACGTCCTGCATATAGCGTCGTAACCAACTGTACTTACGATGGCGTGTGCTATCACGCACGTAAAGTACAGGATTTGCTGGATGAATCATTGGATAGAATCCATTTTGATGAGGCATGGTACGGCTACGCACGCTTTAACCCTATCTATCGCGACCACTTTGCGATGCGTGATGACCCTAGAAAAGACGATGAGCCCACCGTTTTTGCAACTCACTCTACGCACAAATTATTGAATGCACTTTCACAAGCTTCATTTATCCACATTCGAAATGGCCGTAATGCGATTGATTTTAATCGTTTTAACCAAGCCTATCATATGCATGCGACTACTTCGCCGCTATATGCAATTTGTGCCTCAAATGATATTGCCGCAGACATGATGGACGGTAATAGTGGGCGTTCACTCACTGATGAAGTCATCCGTGAAGCTATCGACTTCCGTCAATCACTGGGCTACCTATACAAAGAATTTATCAATGACGATGAGTGGTTTTTCAAACCATGGAATCAAGAAATGGTGAAAGACCCAGCAACAGGCAAACGCTATGCTTTTGAAGATGCGCCTGTTGAGCTGTTGATGAAAGAGCAAAGCTGCTGGGTGATGAACCCTGAAGATAAATGGCATGGTTTTAAAGATATCCCTGAAAATTGGGCGATGCTTGACCCGATTAAGGTGAGTATTTTGTCGCCGGGAATGGGAGATGACGGTAAATTACTGGATAGCGGCGTCCCAGCCGCGTTAGTCACGGCATGGTTAAACCACTATGGTATTGTACCAACCCGCACGACTGATTTCCAAATTATGTTCTTGTTTTCTATGGGGATCACAAAAGGAAAATGGGGAACCCTGGTCAATGCGTTGCTGTCGTTTAAGCGCCATTATGACAACAATACGGCACTGAAAAAAGTATTACCTGAAGTGGTTGAAGCGTCTCCTGAGATCTATGGCGAGATGGGGCTACGTGATTTAGGCAATAAAATGTTTGTGTATCTACAAAAAAATAACCCAGGTGGCCAGTTAAATCAGGCTTATGAGCAACTCCCCGCCGTGATGATGAGCCCACGCGATGCCTATCAAGAAATTGTTGCTAACCGCGTTGAGGCGATTCCTTTAGATAAACTTGCCGGACGTATTGCTGCTAACTCGATTATTCCCTATCCGCCGGGTATTCCTATGTTGTTATCAGGTGAAAGTTTTGGCGATAAAAACAGCCCGCATATCGGCTATTTGCATAGTCTTCAAGCATGGGATAGCGAATTTCCGGGTTTTGAACATGAAACCGAAGGTACTGAAATTATTGATGGCCAGTATTATGTGATGTGTGTGAAAGAATAAGATTCAGTAATGATAAAAACGAAAAGCTATCAAAAGATAGCTTTTCGTGATTTTAATGGATTGTGATGTTTTATAACGAATTAATTTAATTCAAACTCACTAGTCATGGTTTCTAGCTGCTCTTGCAGTTCCATCCACTCCATTTCCACATCTTCAAGAGCCGCTTTGTGTTCAGTTTGTTTTTTCAAACATTCCGTCAATTCGGCTTTTTTATCTTGTTCGTAAATGGTGGCATCAGAAAGTTTTGCTTCTAGCTCATTTAGGGCATTCGAGTGCTTATCCATTTGCTTTTCCAATTCCGTGATTTTTTTGCGGATCGGTTGAGTCAGTTGGCGGAACTCCGCTTCACGACGTTTTTGGTCTTTTCTATCTTGTGCCGTCACCGTTGCAGCGGCTGCTGGCTTGTCTTTTTCTTGTTGATCACGCGCTTGCTGTAATTCGAGCTTATTTTGCTCTGCTAGCCATTGTTGGTAATCTTCTAAATCACCATCAAACTGCTCTACAGAACCGCCGTGGACCAAATACAGTTCATCGGTAGTGGTGCGCAGTAAATGCCTATCATGGGAAACGACAACTAAAGCACCTTCGAAGGCCATTAAGGCTTCAGTAAGTGCTTGCCGCATATCTAAGTCCAAGTGGTTGGTTGGTTCATCGAGCAACAGTAAATTAGGGCGTTGCCAAACAATTAACGCGAGTACTAAGCGCGCTTTTTCTCCACCAGAAAAACGGCCGCTTGGGTCAGTAACTTGGTCGCCTTTGAAGCCAAAACCACCTAAATAGTCACGTAACTGCTGCTCAGTTTGCTCTGGTGCAAGGCGGGCAAGATGCTGCAAAGGTGACTCTTCAGGGTGTAAATATTCTAATTGGTGCTGGGCGAAATAACCGAGTTTAATCCCTTTTGCGAGGGCGATTTCTCCCTGTAATGGTGGTAAATCACCTGCTAACATTTTGATTAAAGTTGATTTACCCGCACCATTTCGGCCTAATAATCCAATACGTGAGCCTGGTACTAAGTTCAGCTTGATGGATTGTAAGATGACTTTTTCGCCATAGCCTGCGCTGACTTTTTCCATTTTTAATAATGGATTCGGTAAGCTTTCTGGTTTACGGAATGAAAAATGGAATGGGTTATCCACATGAGCTGGGGCAACCATTTCCATTCTTTCAAGCATCTTAATGCGGCTTTGTGCTTGTTTAGCTTTGGTGGCTTGCACTCTAAAACGGTCAATATAACTTTGCAAATGTGCAGCTTTAGCCTGCTGGCTTTCATATAGTGCTTGCTGCTGAGCCAGTTTTGTTGCGCGCTGACGTTCAAATGAAGAGTAGTTGCCCGTGTATTCGAACATGGTTTCTTGTTCGATATGCAGCACTTTATCAATAATCGGGTCGAGGAAATCCCTATCATGGGAAATCAAAATCAGGGTGCCTTGGTAGCTTTTTAACCATTTTTCTAACCAAATCACTGCATCTAAATCAAGGTGGTTGGTTGGTTCATCAAGTAGCAATAAATCTGAACGACATAACAAGGCTTGTGCTAAGTTCAAACGCATCCGCCATCCACCAGAAAATGATTTTACTGGAGAGTTTAATTGCGCTTGGCTGAAACCTAAACCATGTAGCAAACTGGCTGCACGGGAGCGGATGGTCCATGCATCAATGGCATCAAGTTGCCCATGAACCACAGCGATGGCATGGCCGTCATTTTTTTCATTGGCTTGTTGAAGTTTCTGCTCTAAAGCTCGGAACTCGCGATCACCATCAATCACATATTCAAGAGCGGGCACATCAAGGGCAGGGGTTTCTTGGTTCACCCATGCCATGGACCAATTGCTTGGAAAGGTTGCAGAACCTGCTTCAGCTTGTAATTCGCCTTTTAATAACGCAAGAAGTGTCGATTTACCGCAGCCGTTTTTACCCACTAAACCAACTTTTTGGCCGGGGTTAATAGTCGCAGTGGCATTGTCTAGTAGGACACGAACACCTCGGCGAATTTGGAGTGAAGAGAAAACAATCATAGCAACCGTCTATTAAAAATATGTTAGATTATCAACGTATATACTCTAAATAATTTACGGTGCTGTTAGGCGACAAGCACATGAGTCGCTAGGAGCCTACTTAAGTAGGTGACTAGTGCGAATGCGCGTAGTCAACAACACAGCAACGTGAAGTATGACGAGTATAGCAGGCTGCATGGTAACGGAAAATGTTCCGTCTGACACGCCTTTGAGGAGGGAAAGATGTCAAATACACCGAAAGTGCTGGTGGTCTACGCTCACCCGGACCCCGACGAATCGATGGCTAATAAGGCGTTATTGGAGGCAGTGCGTGATTTTGACCATGTGACTGTACACGATTTATACGCAATTTATCCAGATTATTTTATTGATGTAACCGCGGAACAAAAATTACTGTGCCAGCACGATATCATTATTTTTCAACATCCTCTCTATACATATAGTTGCCCTGCGTTGTTGAAAGAGTGGTTTGACCGCGTGTTAACCCGCCGTTTTGCGACCGATGTAGGGTACCAAAAATTAAAAGGCAAATACTGGCGTTCTGTGATTACCACAGGCGAGCCTGTTCACGCTTACCAATATGATGGATATAACCATTATCCACTTACAGAAATACTTCGCCCATTTGAATTGACCGCATTAATGTGTGATATGCAGTGGCTAGAACCAACCATTATTTATGCAGCACGTCGGCAGCCTAAAGAACGATTTGAACAGATTATCGATGACTACCGCCAATGGATGCAACAGCCGCTAGGTGCGGGAGGGTTATCCTAATGTCAGAACTAGGGCTATTTGAATCCGTTATCATCTTCCTCTGCGCAGGGGTAGTCATGGTACCTATTGCACAAAAAATCCGCTTAGGTGCTGTACTGGGGTATTTGCTTGCCGGGATCATGATTGGGCCATTTGTTTTTGGCTTTATTCGTAATGTTGATGATATTTTGCACTTCTCCGAAATGGGAGTGGTGTTCCTGATGTTTCTCATCGGGTTAGAGCTAAAACCTTCTAAATTATGGGAGCTTAGGCGCTCGATTTTCGGTGTAGGTACGCTTCAAGTGGTTGTCACTGCGGCTATCATGGCGTCACTGTTGTTTTTAGCCAAATTTTCTTGGCAAGCCGCCATTGTTGGTGGATTAGGAATGGCGATGTCATCAACGGCAATGGCACTTCAGTTGATGAACGAAAAAGGGATGTCCAACAAAGAAAGCGGGCAACTCGGTTTTTCTGTTTTGTTATTCCAAGATATGGCAGTTATCCCGATTATGGCGCTGATCCCATTGCTAGCCGGGGACTCAGCAACCAGTGATTGGCAAAAAATTGGCTTGAAGATATTGGCGTTCGCAGGTTTATGGGTAGTTGGCCGCTATTTATTACGGCCGATGTTCAGGCTTGCCGCTAAATCTGGCGTTCATGAAATTTTTACGGCTGCAGCATTGTTGGTGGTATTAGGTTCCGCACTCATTATGGAAAGCCTTGGCTTTTCTATGGCTCTGGGAACCTTTATGGCAGGGGTCATGTTAGCGGAAACAGAGTTCCGCCATGAGCTGGAAATTAATATCGAACCGTTTAAAGGTCTGCTACTGGGGCTATTTTTTATCTCAGTAGGTATGTCATTGAATTTAGATGTGTTGTGGGCCTATTTACCACAAGTATTGATTGCTGTTGCAGTATTAGTCGCAGTTAAAGCGTTAGTGCTTTACGGACTGAGTTTAGCCGCTAGGCTTCGAAATGGAGCAAGAGCTCAATTTTCCGGGGTGCTTAGCCAAGGTGGTGAATTTGCTTTTGTGATCTATGCAACTGCTTTTGGTGCAAGTGTGATAAATGAACGGCAGATGGACTTATTACTGGTAGTTGTCACACTTTCGATGATGACTACTCCACTTGTGATGCAGTTGATAGATGCCTATTTAAACTACCGTTATAATCAACAACCAGCCTCGAGCGAAAAACCATTTGTAGAAGACAATGACCCACATGTTATTTTGGTCGGTTTTGGTCGCATGGGGCAGGTGGTTGGCCGCTTATTAATGGCGAATAAGGTTAAAATTACAGTACTAGAACAAGATGTTACGGCGATTAGTACCATGCGTCGCTACGGCTATACGGTCTATTACGGTGATGCACGTGAACTGCAATTATTACGCTCAGCAGGAGCCGATAAAGCAAAATCTATCGTCATCACCAGTGATGTGCCTGAAGAAGTGATGGAAATTGTGCAAATTTGCCAAGAAAACTTCCCTAACTTGCATATTATTGCACGTGCTAAAGGTCGCCTTGAGGCCCATGAGCTATTACAAAGTGGAGTGACTGATTTTAGCCGTGAAACATTCTCGAGCGCACTTGAATTAGGAAGCAAAGCGCTTGTTAGTACAGGGATGCATCCACATAAAGCTTATCGCGCGAAGCAGCATTTCCGCCGTTTAGACATGAAAATGCTTAGAGATATTTACCCAGAGAATGAAAATAGTGACAGCGGGCAAATTTCACGCATTAAAGAGGCTCGTCGTGAACTGAATGAACTCTTTGAGAAAGAAATGCAAAGAGAACATCGGCAGCCTCATAGCTGGAATAATGAACAATAAGGGTTAGAAATGGCTTCAACACGTAAACGCTTTATTGCCGGGGCGACGTGCCCTAAGTGCAAGTCACAAGACACATTAATGATGTGGCGTGAAGATAAAATTGATGTTGTCGAGTGTGTCAATTGTGGCGATCAGCAACGCCAAGCAGGGGATGAAGCAACGGGACATGTTAGGCAAAAAGAGCAGGTTATTGGAATTTTTACACCTGAATAATAGAAATTTGTCAATTCTCAATACATCACTATAGTTTTTCGGTACAATTGGCAAAAATTTTTCCCTTACGGGTAGTAGGAGATGTCATGAAAGTAGCAAAAGACTTGGTGGTCAGCTTGGCTTATCAAGTAAGAACAGAAGACGGTGTTTTAGTTGATGAGTCGCCAGCAAGCGCGCCAATGGACTATTTGCATGGTCGTGGGTCTTTAATTTCAGGTTTAGAAAAAGCATTAGAAGGTCGCTCTGTCGGCGAAAACTTCGATGTTGAAGTCGCTTCAGACGATGCATATGGCCAATACGATGACAACTTAGTTCAACGTGTTCCTAAAGATGTATTTATGGGCGTTGATGAGCTAGAAGTCGGCATGCGTTTCTTAGCTGACACTGACATGGGCCCAGTTCCTGTTGAAATTACAGGTATCGAAGGTGATGAAGTTATCGTTGACGGTAACCACATGTTAGCAGGTCAAAACCTGAAATTTAATGTTGAAATCATGGCTATCCGTGAAGCAACAGAAGAAGAAATCGCACATGGCCACGTCCATGGTGCAGGTGGTCACGACCATGACCACGACCACGAAGGTGGTTGCTGTGGCGGTGGCGGTCATAGCCACGGTTCAGAAGGCGGTTGCTGCGGTGGCGGTGAAGGTCACGGACACGGTCACAAACAAGGCGGCTGCGGCTGCCACTAATACTTCGTATTAGTGTTTATAAAAAAAAGGAAGCGAAAGCTTCCTTTTTTTAATTTAAAATCAATAGGTTCACATTTTAAATTAATAATGTGGTGGCGGCGTTTCTTCTTCAGGCCTTGCTAAGTGAGAATCTTGGGATGATTTCAGCCTTTCAGCTACAATGCGTAAATGTTCCTGCAGACGGCTCATTTGCATTTGTTGGTCAGTAATAACCTGGTTTAGTTGTTCAATCGCCAGTTCTTGAAAGGCAACTTTACTTTCTAAAAGTTCTAAGCGTTGTTCAAATGTATCAGATGAGTCCATATTCGACTCTCCTTAAGCGTTTATATCGTAATTAAACCATCATAATAACTGAACATTACAAATCAATAGATAAGTTTTAGTTAAAGATATAGGCGACGAAACGACTTTTTGTTAATGTGGTCTCAGTAGTTATTATATTTTTTTAATACTCAATGGGGTAACGGGGTCTAAACTTAAAGAGCCCTACCCATAAAACGAATAGTTCGCTATTCGAATATAATCGAATAAAAGTTATCGGAGACTAGGATGAAATCACTGTTTAAGGCAAGCCTTTTAGCAACTACGCTAGCATTTACTTTTGCTGCTCCGCAAGTGATGGCAGCGGAAGCCAAAGCACAAAGCAGCGCATTCAAAAACGCAGAAGAGCGTAATGCGTATGCACTGGGTGCGTCTTTAGGCCGCTACATGCAGAATTCTTTAGAAGAACAAAAAACAATTGGTATTAATTTGGATAAGGCTCAATTACTTGCTGGTGTCCAAGATGCATTTAACGGCAAAAGCAAAATGACCGATGCAGAAGTTGAAGAAACATTGCGTCAGTTTGAAGGTCAAGTCAAAGAAGCTGCCGACAAAAAAATGAAAGAAGAATCAGCTAATAATGAGAAAAAAGGCGCTGAGTACCGCGAAAAATACGCGAAAGAAAAAGGCGTTGTTAAAACTAAATCAGGCTTACTGTACAAAATTGAAAAAGACGGTACAGGGGCGAAACCTAAAGCAGATGAAACCGTTGTGGTTCACTACAAAGGTTCTTTGATTGACGGTACTGAATTCGACAGCTCATATTCACGTAATGAGCCACTGACAATTCCATTAAATTCAGTTATTAAAGGCTGGACTGAAGGTTTAGTTAACCTGAAAAAAGGCGGCAAAATGCAGTTGGTTATCCCAGCTGAATTAGCTTACGGCGAAAATGGCGTGCCGGGTATCCCAGCAAATTCAACATTAGTCTTTGATGTTGAATTATTAGATATCAAACCTGCTGCTAAATAAGTCCTCACTAAGCATTAGCTAAGTGTATTTTGATGCCCAATGCATTCATGCCTTGGGCTTTTTTATATTTCTCATCAAAAAAACTCTCAAATTGTTTAAAACTTGTGATAAAACAGACTGTCTTGCATTCATTCGCTTGACGGCAACGCCGTGGAGTTTTAACTTCAGAAGACTCTATTTTATTTTTTATCATCACAATTGTTGGCTACAAACAAAGTAATGATGGCCAAATAGTCGAATAATGAACGCCTTTTTAGTCAACAGGATGAGTTTTTACATTAGAAGGATGATGTTGAAATGTCTGATTCTATACAATCACACGACCTCAGCGATATTAACATATTGGATAACCAACCTTTTTCTGAGACAGACCATGAGATTTTAAAATCGTATGAAGCTGCTGTGGATGGTCTGGCAATGCTAATCGGTGGGCACTGTGAAATTGTTCTTCACTCTTTAGAAGACCTAAACTGCTCTGCAGTCAGAATCGCAAATGGCCAGCACACTGGGCGTAAAATCGGCTCACCGATTACAGACCTAGCGTTGAGAATGCTGCATGATATGGCAGACGAAGAATCGAATGTCTCGAAGGCTTATTTTACGAAAGCGAAAAGCGGTGATTTAATGAAATCCGTTACTATTGCTATTCGTAACCGCAAGCAACGTGTGATTGGCTTATTATGTATCAATATGAACTTAGATGTGCCGTTCTCTGAAATTATTCAATCGTTTGTTCCAGAAACTAAGCAAGAAGTTACTTCAGATGTAAACTTTGCCTCTTCAGTTGATGACCTTGTCGCACAAACATTGGAGTACACAATTGAAGAAGTTGGCGGTGATCGTAATGTCTCAAATAATGCGAAAAACAAGCAAGTGGTTCTTAACCTATATGAAAAAGGCATTTTCGATATTAAAGATGCCATTAACCAAGTTGCTGACCGTTTGAACATTTCTAAACACACCGTTTATTTATACATTCGTCAATTCAAGAGCGGTGAATGAGTAATACAAATTCGTTAACCTACTGCTTAGTTGTGACTGGCCCTGCTTATGGTACACAACAAGCAGCGAGTGCGTATCAATTTGCAAAAGCCCTTCTTCAAGAAGGGCATATATTGAAAACACTCTTTTTTTATCGTGAGGGTGTTTTTAATGCGAACCAGCTTACGTCACCAGCAACAGATGAATTCAATTTAGTTTCAGCTTGGCAGGAACTGGCAAAACAATCTGGGTGCGAAATGCATATCTGTGTTTCTGCCGCGTTGCGTCGGGGGGTTGTTGACCAAGAACAAGCGCAAAGTTTATCTCTTCCAACGGCTAACCTTGCTGAGGGCTTTATCATGAGTGGGTTAGGAAGCCTTGCGGAAGCGATGATAACCACAGACCGAACAATTCAATTCTAAGAACAGCTCAATACAAGGTACCGTGTGAAAAAAATAGCTTTTGTCTTTACAACCATGCCCCATGGAAATGCCAGTGGCCGAGAAGGGTTAGATGCATTATTAGCAACTTCAGCACTGACAGAAGACATTCAGGTGTTTTTTCTCTCTGATGGTGTTTATCAGCTTCTAGCAAACCAACATCCCGCTGAAGTGCTTGCTCGAGATTACATCGTAACATTTAAAATATTGCCGTTATATGACATTGAAAAAGTTTATCTCTGCGGCTCTTCGCTACAAGAACGGGGGCTGGGAGAGCATTGTGAATGGGTTTTAACACCAACAATTCTTAGCAAGAAAGAGGTAAGCGCTAAAATAGCGGAATGTGATGTGGTGCTTAATTTTTAATCCATTGTGTGAATTTTGAGCTTGGGTTGTTTTTTGATCTATAGTAGGATCTTTTCTATGCTGTATACATTAGCAACATCTCCGTTTAAATGTGATTTTTCTACAATGGTAGGCTTTATTACGGCTGAAGATGTCGTTTTACTGATGCAAGATGGCGTGGTTGCGGCAGTCGCACAGTCGCCTTATCTTGTTGCACTACAAAAAACAGGGGCGCAGTTGTACGCTTTGGATGTAGACATCAATGCTCGTGGGTTGCAAAATACCCTATCAACCGCAGTTTCTGTAATCACATATCAAGGTTTTGTGAAGCTAACAGAAGTCCAAAAACAACATTTTGCCATATAAAGGCACTAAAAGTTGTATATTTCTTGACACCTGAGCCAGTCAGCAATAAAATTTCGCGTCCTCGTGTATCGTCATGTTGGCGAACGGGGTCAAAATCCGTGTTTACGAAGCAATAAAACCAGGAGCTTTTTTAATAATGGCAACTATTAATCAGCTGGTACGCAAATCTCGTAGCTCGAAAGTTGTTAAAAGCAACGTTCCAGCACTGGAAGCTTGCCCGCAAAAACGTGGCGTATGTACTCGTGTATATACTACCACTCCTAAGAAACCAAACTCAGCATTACGTAAAGTATGCCGTGTTCGTTTAACTAACGGTTTCGAAGTTTCTTCCTACATCGGTGGTGAAGGCCACAACTTGCAGGAGCACTCCGTTATCCTTATCCGTGGTGGTCGTGTTAAAGACTTACCAGGTGTGCGTTATCACACCGTTCGCGGCGCACTGGACTGTTCTGGTGTTAAAGACCGTAAGCAAGCTCGTTCTAAATACGGCGCGAAAAAACCTAAGGCTTAATGGATTTCCGTTAAGTAAGGCCAAACATTTTAATCTTAATGTCAAAATACTCTCGTAGAGTTTTGGACAAACCTGAATTAACAACGGAGTCATATCCATGCCACGTCGTCGCGTAATAGGTCAACGTAAAATTCTTCCAGATCCTAAGTTCGGATCAGAATTACTGGCCAAATTTGTAAATATCCTGATGGTAGACGGGAAAAAATCTACTGCTGAAGCAATCGTATATAACGCACTTGAAACCCTTGCTCAGCGTTCTGGTAAAACTGAACTTGATGCATTCGAATTAGCACTAGATAACGTGCGTCCGACTGTGGAAGTTAAATCCCGCCGTGTTGGTGGTTCAACTTACCAAGTTCCAGTTGAAGTTCGCCCGGTTCGTCGTAATGCCCTGGCAATGCGTTGGATCGTTGATGCTGCTCGTAAACGCGGTGATAAATCTATGGCGCTTCGCCTGGCAAATGAATTATCAGACGCTGCTGAGAACAAAGGTTCCGCTGTTAAGAAACGTGAAGACGTTCACCGTATGGCAGAAGCTAACAAGGCGTTCGCACACTACCGTTGGTAAGTTCTTACCCACATTAGTGATGTATCTCAGGGTAGCCATTTGCTACCCTTTATATGAAGCATTGAACGCCCACGAGAGAGGAAAAAATGGCCCGTCAAACGCCCATAGCACGTTATCGTAATATCGGTATCAGTGCACACATCGACGCCGGTAAAACCACAACTTCTGAACGTATTCTGTTCTATACTGGTGTAAACCATAAAATTGGTGAAACTCACGAAGGTTCTGCAACAATGGACTGGATGGAGCAGGAGCAAGAGCGTGGTATTACTATCACATCTGCTGCGACTACTGCATTCTGGTCTGGTATGGCAAAACAGTATGAGCCACACCGTATCAACATCATCGACACCCCGGGACACGTTGACTTCACTATCGAAGTAGAACGTTCTATGCGTGTTCTTGATGGCGCAGTAATGGTTTACTGTGCAGTTGGTGGTGTTCAGCCACAGTCTGAAACTGTATGGCGTCAGGCTAACAAATATAAAGTTCCACGTATCGCGTTCGTTAACAAAATGGACCGTATGGGTGCGAACTTCTTACGTGTTGTTGAGCAATTAAAATCACGTTTAGCTGCTAACGCAGTTCCACTGCAATTACCAGTCGGCGCAGAAGAGTCGTTCACTGGTGTTGTTGACTTGCTGAAAATGAAAGCAATCAAGTGGAGTGATGAAGACCAGGGCGTTACCTTCGAATACGAAGATATCCCTGCGAACATGCAAGAAGCTGCTGAAGAGTGGCACAACAACCTGATCGAAACCGCAGCAGAAGCATCAGAAGAACTGATGGAAAAATATCTGGGCGGTGAAGAACTGACTGAAGCAGAAATTAAAGCTGCATTACGTCAACGTGTTCTTGCAAGCGAAATTATCCTGGTTACCTGTGGTTCTGCATTTAAGAACAAAGGTGTTCAGGCGATGCTGGATGCAGTTGTTGATTACTTACCTGCGCCAACAGATGTACCTGCAATTAATGGTATTCTGGACGATGGTAAAGACACTCCTGCAGAGCGTCACGCAAGTGATGATGAGCCATTCTCATCATTAGCATTTAAAATTGCAACCGACCCATTCGTTGGTAACTTGACGTTCTTCCGTGTTTACTCTGGTGTTGTTAACTCAGGTGACACAGTACTGAACGCAGTTAAAGCGAAGAAAGAGCGTTTTGGCCGTATCGTACAGATGCACGCTAACAAACGTGAAGAGATTAAAGAAGTTCGCGCTGGTGACATCGCGGCTGCTATCGGTCTGAAAGACGTAACTACAGGTGATACTTTATGTGCAGTTGATGCACCAATCATCCTGGAGCGTATGGAATTCCCAGAGCCAGTAATCTCTGTTGCAATCGAACCGAAAACTAAAGCTGACCAAGAAAAAATGGGTATCGCATTAGGCCGTTTGGCTCAAGAAGACCCATCTTTCCGCGTATCAAGTGATGAAGAGACTAATCAGACTATCATCGCTGGTATGGGTGAGCTGCACTTAGACGTTCTGGTTGACCGTATGCGTCGTGAATTTAAAGTTGAAGCGAACGTTGGTAAACCTCAAGTTGCTTACCGTGAAGCAATCACTATGAAAGTGACTGATATCGAAGGTAAACACGCGAAACAGTCTGGTGGTCGTGGTCAGTACGGTCATGTTGTTATCGATATGTTCCCTCTGGACAAAAACGATAAAGACGGTGTTCCAATGGATTACGAATTTGCCAACGACATCAAAGGTGGTGTAATTCCTACTGAATACATCCCTGCGGTTGACAAAGGTATCCAAGAACAGCTGAAATCTGGTCCATTAGCTGGTTACCCGGTTGTTAACATGGGTGTTCGTTTACATTTCGGTTCTTACCATGATGTTGACTCCTCTGAATTGGCGTTTAAACTTGCGGCTTCAATCGCGTTTAAAGATGGCTTCAAAAAAGCTAAACCAGTTCTGCTTGAGCCAATCATGAAAGTTGAAGTGGAAACACCAGAAGACTACATGGGTGATGTTATTGGTGACCTGAACCGTCGTCGTGGTATGATTGAAGGTATGGATGACCTGCCTACTGGTAAAGTCGTTCGTGCACAAGTACCATTGTCAGAAATGTTCGGTTATGCTACTGACCTGCGTTCTCAGACACAAGGTCGTGCTTCATACTCTATGGAGTTCCTGAAGTACAATGAAGCACCAAACAACGTTGCACAAGCTGTAATCGAAGCTCGTAACGCTAAATAATCGATTTTTATCGGTTAACTACTTTAATTTAAGTTCCTTCTTTATCGTGAAGAGGGAACTCCATAAGGAATAGAGTCGTGTCTAAAGAAAAATTTGAACGTTCAAAACCGCACGTTAACGTTGGTACTATCGGCCACGTTGACCACGGTAAAACTACTCTGACAGCAGCTATCACTACTGTTCTGGCTAAAACTTACGGCGGTTCTGCTCGCGCATTCGACCAAATCGATAACGCACCAGAAGAAAAAGCGCGTGGTATCACCATCTCTACTTCACACGTAGAATACGATACTCCAACTCGCCACTACGCACACGTAGACTGCCCAGGACACGCCGACTATGTTAAAAACATGATCACTGGTGCTGCTCAGATGGACGGTGCAATTCTGGTTGTTGCTGCGACAGATGGCCCAATGCCACAAACTCGTGAGCACATCCTGTTAGGTCGTCAGGTTGGTGTTCCTTACATCATCGTTTTCCTGAACAAATGTGACATGGTAGACGACGAAGAGCTGTTAGAATTAGTTGAAATGGAAGTTCGTGAACTTCTGTCTCAATACGATTTCCCAGGCGACGACACTCCAGTTGTCCGTGGTTCAGCACTGAAAGCGCTGGAAGGCAACCCAGAGTGGGAAGCGAAAATTGTTGAATTAGCAGGTCACCTGGATACTTACATTCCAGAACCAGAGCGTGCAATTGACAAGCCATTCCTGCTGCCAATCGAAGACGTATTCTCAATCTCAGGTCGTGGTACAGTAGTAACAGGCCGTGTTGAGCGTGGTATCATCAAAGTTGGTGAAGAAGTTGAAATCGTTGGTATTCAAGACACGGTTAAAACAACTTGTACTGGCGTTGAAATGTTCCGTAAACTGTTAGACGAAGGTCGTGCAGGTGAGAACGTTGGTGTTCTGCTGCGTGGTACTAAGCGTGAAGAAATTCAACGTGGTCAAGTACTGGCGAAACCAGGTTCAATCAAGCCACACACTAAATTTGAATCAGAAGTTTATATTCTGAGCAAAGATGAAGGTGGTCGTCATACTCCATTCTTCAAAGGTTACCGTCCACAGTTCTACTTCCGTACAACTGACGTAACAGGTACTATCGAACTGCCAGAAGGCGTAGAGATGGTAATGCCAGGTGATAACATCAACATGATCGTTACCCTGATCCACCCAATCGCGATGGACGACGGTTTACGTTTCGCAATCCGTGAAGGTGGCCGTACTGTAGGTGCGGGTGTTGTTGCAAAAATTATTGCATAATACCGCTCTTTCTGAATAAGAAAGAACCACTTAGTAAAAAAGGGCGTCTAATAGACGTCCTTTTTATACGTTGCAAAATTCAGACGTTGCAAAATTAAGAACCTATCTCATCAATCATTTGTATAATTATTGGTGAGATAGGCTCTGAAACAACGAATTGATAACTGTGCGGGCTACTTTGCGCAGTTATATGAGATTTATTAAGGTTTTGCTCGGAAGATATGGTATATTTTACTGCTGCCACAAAAAGAAAGTCACTTTCTTGATTGGTGTAGTTAAAAAATTTACTGGGCATGCTGAAATTCCTGCAAAATGGAATAGCACTTGTGAAATGGGTAGCACTTGTAAAGTGATAGTACTGACGTACACGTAGTACTTGCGAAATAAAATGTTACTGCAACTTGTTATTTTTGCAGAACGAATAACGCTAATTACCTCCATTAACAAGGCTAATTACTTTTTAGATCGCAGGTGATGCTATTGATATCCCTATCAAATTTTTGCAGGCTTAGTTTGTAGTAATTGAGGGATATGTTGGCATATTCTATTGGTTTGGCTTGGTTGTCTTACCTTTGTAAACAAGCAAGCTTTGTACATACTTCATGGTAACAGGTTGAATTATGAGTGCGAATAGCGAAGCTCAAGGAAGTGGACGCAGTGCAGACATCTTCAAGTGGATCATTGTCTGTGCCTTATTAATAATTGCTATTGTTGGTAATTATTACTTCCGTCAATATAATCTCGCGCTGCGTGCTTTTGCAGTTGTGGCTGTTGTCGCTATTGCAGGTGCTGTCGCTTTATGGACCACAAAAGGTAAAGCAACACTGGCGTTTGCACGCGAAGCTCGCGTCGAGATGAGAAAAGTCATTTGGCCTACTCGCCAGGAAACATTACAAACTACTTTAATTGTTGCTGCAGTAACGGCTGTAATGTCATTAATACTGTGGGGACTAGATGGTATCCTGGTGCGTTTAGTTTCATTTATTACAAGCCTGAGGTTATTCTAAATGTCCGATTCACCTAAAAAGCGCTGGTATGTCATTCAGGCATTCTCTGGTTTTGAAGGTCGCGTAGCACAATCTTTACGTGAACATATCAAATTACATGCTATGGAAGATTCTTTTGGCGAAGTTATGGTTCCAACAGAAGAAGTTGTTGAAATCCGTAGCGGTCAGCGCCGTAAGAGTGAACGTAAATTCTTCCCAGGCTATGTCTTAGTCCAAATGGTCATGAATGATGACTCTTGGCACTTAGTGCGTAGTGTACCGCGTGTAATGGGGTTCATTGGCGGGACGTCAGATCGTCCAGCGCCAATTAGCGATAAAGAAGTTGATGCTATCATGAACCGCTTACAACAAGTTGGTGATAAACCACGTCCGAAAACACTGTTTGAACCGGGTGAAATGGTTCGTGTTAGCGAAGGTCCGTTTGCTGACTTTAACGGTGTGGTTGAAGAAATTGATTATGAAAAGAGCCGCTTGAAAGTGTCTGTTTCTATCTTCGGTCGTGCAACTCCAGTCGAATTGGATTTTGGTCAGGTAGAAAAAGCCTAATCTAAACGACAAAACTGACTTGCAAAAGGCGTGAAATTTGACTACAATTTCGCGCCTTTTGTTTTTATGTTCGGCGCAAATTAATGTGCGGGGCATGTTTAATGTAACGGGGAGCCTTGCAAACCGTAAGGCGCTATCACCCATCTAGAGGAAATATCATGGCTAAGAAAGTTCAAGCCTACGTTAAGCTGCAAGTTGCAGCTGGTATGGCGAACCCAAGTCCACCGGTTGGTCCAGCACTGGGTCAACAAGGTGTTAACATCATGGAATTCTGTAAAGCGTTCAACGCAAAAACAGACAGCCTGGAAAAAGGTTTACCAATTCCTGTTGTTATTACTGTTTACGCAGACCGTTCTTTCACTTTCGTTACCAAAACTCCACCTGCAGCAGTTCTTCTGAAAAAAGCAGCTGGCGTTAAGTCTGGTTCAGGTAAGCCGAACAAAGACAAAGTTGGTAAAGTGACCTCTGCTCAGATTCGCGAAATCGCTGAAACTAAAGCTGCGGACATGACTGGTGCTGATGTTGACGCAATGATGCGTTCAATTGAAGGTACTGCTCGTTCCATGGGCCTGGTAGTGGAGGACTAAGACAATGGCTAAACTGACTAAGCGCATGCGCAATATCCGTGAAAAAGTTGATGCAACTAAACAGTATGACATCAATGAAGCCGTTGCACTGCTGAAAGAATTAGCAACTGCTAAATTCGTAGAAAGCGTTGACGTAGCTATCAACCTGGGCATCGATGCTCGTAAATCTGACCAAAACGTTCGCGGTGCAACTGTACTGCCACACGGTACTGGCCGTTCAGTTCGCGTTGCTGTGTTCGCACAAGGCGCAAACGCTGAAGCTGCTAAAGCTGCAGGTGCTGAACTGGTAGGTATGGAAGATCTGGCTGATAAAATCAAAGCTGGTGAAATGGACTTTGACGTTGTTATTGCTTCTCCAGATGCAATGCGCGTTGTTGGCCAATTAGGTCAAGTTTTAGGCCCACGTGGTCTGATGCCAAACCCGAAAGTTGGTACTGTAACTCCAAACGTTGCTGAAGCAGTTAACAATGCTAAAGCAGGTCAGGTTCGTTACCGTAATGACAAAAACGGAATCATCCACACCACTATTGGTAAAGTTGATTTCGACGCTAACAAACTGAAAGAAAACTTAGAAGCACTGCTGATCGCGCTGAAAAAAGCAAAACCAGCTTCTGCTAAAGGTGTTTTCATCAAGAAAGTTAGCCTGTCCACCACTATGGGTGCAGGTGTTGCTGTTGACCAAGCTGGTCTGTCAGCGACAGTTTAATTGCGATAGCTTCGGCTAATTGGTAATTAGGCTTTACCTTTGCGTCAAATTTGTATAAAATTTGACGCCTTGAGTTTGTTGGGTACACAAAATGTATCCAACAAACCACGAATTTCGGTATGGAGTCTGGCCTTTCCAGACCCCGTCCAAGACCGCAGGTGTGGTTTATTAGTTATAATAGCTACTTAATTTACCTGCGTAGACGGTGACAGAGATACCTAGAATTTAATTCTGGATTCTATTCTGCTCACCGTGTTTTAGCGCTCTTACATAATGTTGTGTTTGAGTGATGTGAGTCCCGGGTTTTCCCGGTTAATCCAGGAGCAAGAAGCTAATGGCACTAAATCTTCAAGACAAACAAGCGATTGTTGCTGAAGTCAGCGAAGTAGCCAAAGGCGCGCTTTCTGCAGTTGTTGCTGATTCACGCGGCGTAACTGTAGCAAAAATGACTGAACTGCGTAAAGCAGGTCGCGAAGCAGGCGTTTATATCCGTGTTGTTCGTAACACACTGATTCGTCGTGCTGTTGAAGGTACTTCTTACGATGTACTGAAAGACGTGTTTGTCGGTCCAACCTTAATTGCTTTCTCTAACGAACACCCGGGCGCTGGCGCTCGTCTGTTCAAAGAGTTCGCGAAAGCGAATCCAGCATTTGAGATTAAAGCTGCGGCCTTTGAAGGTGAGTTAATCCAAGCGAAAGATATCGATCGTCTGGCAACTCTCCCAACTTACGATGAAGCAATCGCACGCCTGATGTCAACCATGAAAGAAGCCGCTGCCGGCAAATTGGTTCGTACTCTGGCTGCTCTGCGCGATCAGAAAGAAGCTGCATAAGCCCTTTCCTTCGTTGCTTTTTAACGTATAAACTATTTCTGAATTTTAGGAACACTTGTTATGTCTATCACTAAAGACCAAATCCTTGATGCAGTTGCAGAAATGTCTGTAATGGACGTTGTTGAACTGATTACTATGATGGAAGAAAAATTCGGCGTTTCTGCTGCTGCAGCTGTTGCTGTTGCTGCGGGCCCAGCTGAAGCTGCTGAAGAAAAAACTGAATTTGACGTTGTACTGTCAGCTGTTGGCGGTAACAAAGTTGCAGTTATCAAAGCAGTTCGTGGCGCAACCGGTCTTGGCCTGAAAGAAGCTAAAGATATGGTAGAGTCTGCTCCAGCGACCATCAAAGAAGGCGCGAGCAAAGACGAAGCTGAAGCTCTGAAAAAATCTCTTGAAGAAGCAGGCGCTTCTGTTGAACTTAAATAAGTTCAATTACAAGAACGCAGCCTAATCTAATTAGGCTGACGGCTGGTGATTTTTTAATCACCAGCCTTTTTGCGCTGTAAAGCGTGATGGGTGTTAACAGCTTTTCACGCAGTTTTAATGTTAACAACAACCCTCCAATACTTCTTTCTATTGACGACTTAATATACTGTGTTCTTCGCTACGACCCGCTCGGGTAGCTCGGTAGCAATGGCAACGCAATGAAATGATTTAAGAGTAATAGCAATGAGTATTAAGGAAAGTATTCATTTTCCGTTTCTTATAAAAAAACGCGTTGCGGTTCAGTCTCTTATACTAAGAGCTAACCACTTGGGTCACTGATCAACGAGCTGAGGAAACCTATGGTTTACTCCTATACCGAGAAAAAACGTATCCGTAAGGACTTTGGTAAGCGTCCACAAGTTTTGGACATACCTTATCTCCTTTCTATCCAACTTGACTCGTTCCAGAAGTTTATCGAGCAAGATCCAGATGGCCAGAATGGGCTGGAAGCAGCTTTCCGTTCTGTGTTTCCAATTCAGAGCTACAGCGGTAATGCTGAATTACAATATGTCAGCTATCGTTTAGGCGAGCCTGTTTTTGATGTTAAAGAATGTCAAATTCGCGGTGTAACTTACTCTGCGCCTTTACGTGTGAAATTGCGTCTCATCGTTTATGAGCGTGAAGCACCGGAAGGAACTGTTAAAGACATCAAAGAACAAGAAGTCTACATGGGTGAAATTCCACTCATGACTGAAAACGGAACTTTCGTTATCAACGGTACTGAGCGTGTTATCGTTTCTCAGTTACACCGTAGTCCTGGTGTATTCTTCGACAGCGATAAAGGTAAAACACACTCTTCAGGTAAAGTGCTATATAACGCACGTATTATCCCTTACCGTGGTTCATGGCTTGATTTCGAATTTGACCCGAAAGATAACCTGTTTGTACGTATTGACCGTCGCCGTAAATTACCTGCGACCATTATTCTGCGTGCAATGGATTACAATACCGAAGAAATCTTAAATCTGTTCTTCGAAAAAACTGTATTCCAAATCCGTGATAATAAACTGATGATGACGCTGGTTCCTGAGCGTTTACGTGGTGAGACAGCTTCATTTGATATCGAAGCGAACGGTAAAGTCTATGTAGAAAAAGGCCGCCGTATCACTGCACGTCACATTCGTCAGTTAGAAAAAGAAGAAGTGAATAGCATCGAAGTTCCTGTTGAATATATCGCAGGTAAAGTCGTTGCTAGAGACTATATTGATGAAAGTACTGGTGAGCTGATTTGTGCAGCGAACATGGAACTTTCTTTAGATATGTTGGCACGTCTGAGCCAGTCTGGTCATAAAACAATCGAAACATTGTTTACCAATGACTTAGACCATGGTGCTTACATTTCTGAAACCGTTCGTGTCGACCCAACTAACGATCGTCTGAGTGCATTGGTAGAAATCTACCGCATGATGCGTCCTGGTGAGCCACCAACCCGTGAAGCCGCTGAAAACCTGTTTGATAACTTATTCTTCTCTGAAGATCGTTACGACTTGTCTGCAGTAGGTCGCATGAAGTTCAACCGTTCACTGAACCGTGAAGAAATCGAAGGTTCAGGTATCCTGAGTGAAGAAGACATCATTGATGTTATGCGTAAACTCATCGATATCCGTAACGGTAAAGGCGAAGTGGATGATATCGACCACTTAGGTAACCGTCGTATTCGTTCCGTTGGTGAAATGGCAGAGAACCAATTCCGTGTCGGTCTGGTTCGTGTTGAGCGTGCAGTGAAAGAGCGTCTTTCTCTGGGCGACCTCGATGCATTAATGCCACAAGATATGATCAACGCGAAACCAATTTCAGCCGCAGTTAAAGAGTTCTTTGGTTCCAGCCAGCTGTCCCAATTTATGGACCAGAACAACCCGCTGTCTGAAATTACGCACAAGCGTCGTATCTCTGCGTTAGGCCCAGGTGGTCTGACTCGTGAGCGTGCGGGCTTCGAAGTACGTGACGTTCACCCAACTCACTACGGTCGCGTTTGTCCAATCGAAACGCCTGAAGGTCCAAACATCGGTCTGATCAACTCATTATCTGTTTATGCACAGACCAATGAGTACGGTTTCTTAGAAACCCCATACCGTTTAGTCCGCGATGGCTTAGTAACAGACGAAATCCATTATTTGTCTGCAATTGAAGAAGGTAACTTCATCATTGCTCAGGCGAATACCGTTTTAGGTGATGATGGTAGCTTTGTTGAAGAACTGATTACTTGCCGTAACAAAGGTGAATCAAGCTTATTCAGCCGTGAACAGGTTGAATATATGGACGTTTCGACTCAACAGGTTGTTTCTGTTGGTGCGTCACTGATCCCATTCCTTGAACACGATGACGCCAACCGTGCATTGATGGGTGCGAACATGCAACGTCAAGCGGTTCCTACTTTACGTGCCGACAAACCATTAGTTGGTACAGGTATGGAACGTGCAGTAGCGGTTGACTCTGGTGTTACTGCTGTTGCAAGACGTGGTGGTTCGGTTCAGTACGTTGATGCTTCTCGTATCGTTATCAAAGTTAACGAAGATGAGATGTACCCAGGCGAAGCTGGAATCGATATTTATAACCTGACTAAATATACCCGTTCTAACCAGAACACCTGTATTAGCCAGATGCCTTGTGTATCTTTAGGTGAACCTGTTGAACGTGGTGACGTGTTAGCGGATGGTCCTTCAACAGACCTCGGCGAATTAGCACTTGGTCAAAACATGCGCGTGGCATTCATGCCATGGAATGGTTATAACTTCGAAGACTCCATCTTAGTTTCTGAGCGTGTTGTTCAAGAAGACCGTTTCACAACTATTCATATTCAAGAGCTCTCTTGTGTGTCTCGTGACACTAAATTAGGGCCTGAAGAAATCACTGCAGATATTCCAAACGTCGGTGAAGCTGCTCTGTCTAAACTTGACGAATCCGGTATCGTGTATATTGGTGCGGAAGTGAAAGGCGGCGACATTCTGGTTGGTAAAGTAACACCTAAAGGTGAAACTCAACTGACTCCAGAAGAGAAACTGTTACGTGCTATCTTCGGTGAAAAAGCATCAGACGTTAAAGACTCTTCTTTACGTGTTCCTAACGGTGTATCTGGTACGGTTATTGACGTACAAGTATTTACCCGTGACGGTGTAGAGAAAGACAAACGTGCATTAGAGATCGAAGAAACTCAGTTACGTGATGCGAAGAAAGACTTAACAGAAGAGCTGCGTATTTTCGAAGCTGGCCTGTTTGCACGTATCCGTTCTGTACTGGTTAACGGCGGAATTGAAGCTGAAAAACTGGACAAACTGCCTCGCGACCGTTGGTTAGAGTTATCTTTAGCAGACGAAGAGAAGCAAAACCAGTTAGAGCAATTAGCTGAACAGTATGACGAACTGAAATCTGAGTTCGAGAAAAAACTCGATGCAAAACGTCGTAAAATTACTCAAGGTGATGACTTAGCACCGGGTGTACTGAAAATTGTTAAGGTTTATCTGGCTGTTAAACGTCAGATCCAACCGGGTGATAAAATGGCGGGTCGCCATGGTAACAAAGGTGTTATCTCAAAAATCAACCCAGTTGAAGACATGCCTTACGATGAAAACGGTAACCCAGTTGATATCGTTCTGAACCCGCTGGGCGTACCATCACGTATGAACATCGGTCAGATTTTGGAAACCCACTTAGGGATGGCAGCGAAAGGTATTGGTGAGAAAATCAATGCTATGCTTAAACAGCAAGAAGAAGTTGCCAAACTGCGTGAGTTTATCCAAAAAGCATACGATTTAGGTGATGATCCACGCCAGAAAGTTGATTTGAACACTTTCACTGACGAAGAAGTTATGCGTTTGGCTGAGAACCTGAAAAAAGGTATGCCAATTGCAACACCAGTATTTGATGGTGCGAAAGAGAAAGAAATCAAAGAACTGCTGAAACTGGGCGGTCTGCCGACTTCAGGTCAGATTACATTATTCGATGGTCGTACTGGCGAGCGTTTTGAGCGTCAAGTTACTGTCGGCTACATGTACATGCTGAAACTGAACCACTTGGTTGACGATAAGATGCATGCCCGTTCAACAGGTTCTTACAGCTTGGTTACTCAGCAACCGCTGGGTGGTAAAGCGCAGTTCGGTGGTCAGCGTTTCGGGGAGATGGAAGTGTGGGCACTGGAAGCATACGGTGCAGCCTATACTCTTCAAGAAATGCTTACAGTTAAATCGGATGACGTTAACGGCCGTACGAAGATGTATAAAAACATCGTCGATGGTAGCCATCAGATGGAACCTGGTATGCCGGAATCTTTCAACGTATTGCTGAAAGAAATCCGTTCACTGGGTATCAACATCGAGCTGGAAGACGAGTAATTCGTTTTATGCCGGAAAGCTTGCTTTCCGGCACATGTAAGCACTGGGATTTGGGGAGAGTGTCTTTGAATACTCACCTGACAGGTCTAACTCCGACAGGAGCATTTTGTGAAAGACTTAATAAAGTTTCTGAAAGCGCAAACCAAGACCGAAGAGTTTGATGCTATCAAGATTGCTCTGGCATCACCTGATATGATCCGTTCATGGTCATTCGGTGAAGTTAAAAAGCCAGAAACCATTAACTACCGTACGTTCAAACCTGAGCGTGACGGTCTTTTCTGTGCGCGTATTTTCGGGCCAGTAAAAGACTATGAATGTCTGTGCGGTAAGTACAAACGTTTAAAACACCGCGGTGTGATTTGTGAGAAGTGTGGCGTAGAAGTTACACAGACCAAAGTCCGTCGTGAGCGCATGGGTCACATTGAACTTGCATCTCCGACTGCACACATTTGGTTCTTAAAATCACTGCCATCCCGTATCGGTTTGCTGCTCGATATGCCACTGCGTGATATTGAACGCGTTCTGTACTTTGAATCATATGTAGTTGTTGAAGGCGGTATGACTAGCCTTGAGCGTGCACAGATTCTGACAGAAGAGCAATATTTAGATGCGCTGGAAGAGTTCGGTGACGAATTTGATGCGAAAATGGGTGCGGAAGCTATCCAAGGCCTGCTGAAAAACCTCGATCTTGAGAACGAGTGTGAAACGCTGCGCGAAGAGTTAAATGAAACTAACTCTGAAACTAAGCGTAAGAAGCTGACTAAGCGTATCAAACTGCTGGAAGCATTTATTCAATCTGGTAACAAACCAGAGTGGATGATCTTAAACGTATTACCAGTATTACCACCGGATCTGCGTCCATTAGTTCCACTGGATGGTGGTCGTTTCGCAACATCAGATCTGAACGATCTGTATCGTCGCGTAATCAACCGTAATAACCGTCTGAAACGTCTTCTGGATCTGGCTGCGCCAGACATCATCGTACGTAACGAAAAACGTATGCTGCAAGAAGCGGTTGACGCCCTGTTAGATAACGGTCGTCGTGGTCGCGCAATCACTGGTTCTAACAAACGTCCTCTGAAATCTTTGGCTGATATGATCAAAGGTAAACAAGGTCGTTTCCGTCAGAACTTACTTGGTAAGCGTGTTGACTACTCAGGTCGTTCTGTTATCACCGTAGGTCCATACCTGCGCCTGCATCAGTGCGGTCTGCCGAAGAAAATGGCTCTTGAGTTATTCAAACCATTTATCTATGGCAAATTAGAATTACGTGGTCTGGCAACAACCATTAAAGCTGCGAAGAAAATGGTTGAGCGCGAAGAAGCGGTTGTTTGGGATATCTTGGATGAAGTCATCCGTGAACACCCGGTCATGCTGAACCGTGCACCAACACTTCACCGTCTGGGTATCCAAGCTTTCGAACCTATTCTTATCGAAGGTAAAGCTATCCAATTGCACCCACTCGTTTGTGCGGCATATAACGCCGACTTCGATGGAGACCAAATGGCGGTACACGTTCCTCTGACTCTGGAAGCTCAGTTAGAAGCACGTGCGTTGATGATGTCAACCAACAACATCCTGTCACCTGCAAGTGGTGAGCCGATCATCGTTCCTTCTCAGGACGTTGTATTGGGTCTTTACTACATGACACGTGACTGCGTAAACGCGAAAGGCGAGGGCATGGTATTAGCCGGTCCTAAAGAAGCTGAGCGTGTTTACCGTTCAGGTCATGCGTCACTGCATGCCCGCGTTAAAGTCCGTATCACTGAAGAAGTAAAAGATTCGGAAGGTAACATTACAATCAACACTGGTTTAGTTGACACCACTGTTGGTCGTGCAATTTTATGGATGATCGTACCGAAAGGTCTGCCTTATGCTCTGGTAAACCAAGCGTTAGGTAAGAAAGCTATCTCCAAAATGCTGAACACCTGTTACCGTGTTCTGGGCCTGAAGCCTACTGTTATTTTTGCTGACCAAATCATGTATACCGGTTTTGCCTATGCGGCACGTTCTGGTGCATCAGTTGGTATCGACGATATGGTTATTCCAGAGAAAAAAGCTGGGATCATCGCCGAAGCAGAAGCCGAAGTTGCAGAAATTCAGGAACAGTTCCAGTCTGGTCTGGTTACAGCAGGCGAACGTTACAACAAAGTTATCGATATCTGGGCAGCAGCAAACGAACGTGTTGCTAAAGCGATGATGGAAAACTTGTCGACTGAAGCGGTTATTAACCGTGATGGCGTCGAAGAACAACAAGTTTCTTTCAACAGTATCTTTATGATGGCCGACTCCGGTGCTCGTGGTTCTGCAGCTCAGATTCGTCAGCTAGCAGGTATGCGTGGTCTGATGGCTAAGCCAGATGGCTCCATCATCGAAACACCAATCACGGCGAACTTCCGTGAAGGTCTGAACGTTCTCCAGTACTTTATTTCTACGCACGGTGCGCGTAAAGGTCTTGCCGATACCGCATTGAAAACAGCGAACTCCGGTTATCTGACTCGTCGTTTAGTTGACGTTGCACAGGACTTGGTTGTGACTGAAGACGACTGTGGAACTCACGAAGGTATCCTGATGACTCCGGTTATCGAGGGTGGCGACGTTAAAGAACCACTGCGTGAGCGTGTACTGGGTCGTGTGACAGCAGAAGATATCCTGATCCCAGGAACGGCAGACATTCTGGTTCCACGTAATACATTACTGCACGAAAAACTGTGTGACCTGTTAGAAGCTAACTCAGTCGACAGCGTTAAAGTTCGTTCAGTTGTAAGTTGTGAAACTGACTTCGGTGTGTGTGCTCACTGTTATGGTCGTGACCTTGCTCGTGGTCATATCATCAACAAAGGTGAAGCTATCGGTGTTATCGCGGCACAGTCAATCGGTGAGCCGGGTACACAGTTAACGATGCGTACGTTCCACATCGGGGGTGCGGCATCTCGTGCGGCGGCAGAATCTAGCATTCAAGTCCGTAACACAGGTACCCTGAAACTGGTTAACGCGAAATTCGTTACGAACTCAGAAGGCAAACTGGTTATTACTTCACGTAATACAGAACTGCGTCTGATTGATGAATTCGGTCGTACGAAAGAAAGCTATAAAGTCCCTTACGGTGCGCACTTGACGAAAGGCGATGGCGATGCAGTAACGGGCGGTGAAACTGTTGCGAACTGGGATCCACATACAATGCCAGTTGTCAGTGAAGTATCGGGTATTATCAGCTTCTCTGACATGCTTGATGGCCAAACAATGACGCGTCAGACTGACGAATTAACCGGTCTGTCTTCAATCGTTGTTCTGGATACTGCGGAACGTACCAGTGGTGGTAAAGACCTGCGTCCTGCACTACGTGTTATTGACGCAAATGGTAACGATGTTCTTATTCCTAACACGGACATGCCTGCTCAGTACTTCTTACCGGGTAAAGCAATTGTTCAGTTAGATGATGGCATCGCAATCAACGTCGGTGATACCTTAGCGCGTATTCCACAAGAATCTGTGGGTACTAAAGATATCACGGGTGGTCTACCACGCGTAGCTGACTTGTTCGAAGCACGTCGTCCGAAAGAGCCTGCAATCTTGGCTGAAATCAGCGGTATTATCTCGTTTGGTAAAGAAACCAAAGGGAAACGTCGTCTGGTTATCACACCATTAGATGGTAGCGATCCGTACGAAGAGATGATCCCTAAATGGCGTCAACTCAACGTGTTCGAAGGTGAGATCGTTGAACGTGGTGACGTGGTTTCCGATGGTCCAGAATCTCCACATGATATTCTGCGTCTGCGTGGTGTCCATGCTGTTACGCGTTATATCACTAATGAGGTTCAGGAAGTTTACCGCTTACAAGGCGTTAAGATTAACGATAAACACATTGAAGTTATCGTTCGTCAGATGCTGCGTAAAGTGACTATCGCGGATGCAGGAAGTTCTGAATTCCTCGAAGGTGAACAAGTCGAGTACTCACGTGTTAAAGTTTCTAACCGTAAACTGGAACAAGAAGGCAAAATTCCAGCGAACTTTGCTCGTGATCTGTTGGGTATTACTAAGGCATCTCTGGCAACAGAATCCTTTATCTCAGCAGCATCGTTCCAAGAAACGACACGCGTACTGACTGAAGCCGCAGTTGCGGGTAAACGTGACGAATTACGTGGTCTGAAAGAAAACGTAATTGTTGGACGCCTGATCCCAGCAGGTACTGGTTTTGCGTATCACCAAGACCGTATCCGCCGCCGTCATCTGAACGACGTTGTGGATGCACCACAAGTCAGTGCAGACGAAGCAACAGCAAACTTAGCTGAGCTGTTAAATGCAGGTTTTAGCAGTGACAACCAGAACTAATTTCTGATTTCACTGTAAAACGCCTGACAAAAGCCAGTGCCGAAAGGTACTGGCTTTTTTTATGTCTTAGGTTTATCTGAATATGTAACGCGTATTTCTATTTTTAAAATATATCCAGCAGTAAAAAAAATGAATAATAAATTGCTTGGCTAAAAATAAACGGTAATAAAAATTATTTTTAAATTATTTAATAGGAATATGCGATGGATAAAAAAAAGACAAATGAACAGGTTGATGTGAATCAAGCTAATCTCTCGGCTTATCATGGAATATTATCAGACTCATTAGGGGCCATAAATACATCTCAGATAGTGACGGGAAATGGGCAAATTGCATTAGATTTAGTTGTTGTTATTGATACTAGTGGCTCAATGTCTGATGAAGCAGGGGATTTAAGTAAACAGATTGATGCGACGATTGAGGCGGCATCAGCAAAGTGTCCATCTCACCTTCGGGCGACATTTTTAGGTATCGAAGGGACTTGGGCAAATACGAAGTTTGATCAATCTGCCAGTGAATATTTAATTAAGATCGGTGCGAACGAAAGGGATCTACAAGCAAGATTACCGTTTAAAGAATCCGATGGACGAGATCATGCTGGAAATAAAGAAGATTTATGTCGTGCGGTTATTGATATAAGTAAACACTTTGATTGGCGAGATGATGCGCGTAGGGCTATTTTTGTGCTGGGTGATGAAGGGATGGAAGGTGGCGGTGGAATTCTTACTCGTGCTGCGATTGCAAAAAATAATGAAGCCATATCTGTCGCTCAAGAAAGAGGAATTAAGGTGTATACCTACCAAGGTACACCGGATGATAGCCCAACAAATCTAGATCGTTTTCCGACTCTTGCTGATAGAGATAACGTGACGAGGGAGTATGAACGACTAGCCAAAGAAACCGACGGACGTGCGTACATTTACACCACAGGGATTGCAAATTTCTCGTTGGTTTTACAGGAAATATTATGTGATAGCTTAATACCACCAGCCAAACCAGATCGAAGGCTTTCAGAGTGTGATTCTGTCTGTGAAAACTTGCCACTCATTATAAATACTGTGAATACATTGTCTGATATTATAAAAAAGACCATAGATTCTTGCTGCCCTGATCCCAAGCATGATGACCCCTCAGATTGTCAGTGTAAACATTAGAATTGGTTAGCTAGAAAAAGTAAAAGCGGGAATATTTCCCGCTTTAATTATGTGAATGATAAATATAGTAATTAGTAAAAAATACCAATGATCGCACAGTGAGCCACAAAACCTACCATCAGCGGCACGGCGGTTCGTTTTACCACATCAAATGGCTGCAGTTTTGCACCACTGGATACGGCAATGATTACCCCCGCGACTGGGGACATACCTCGGCCCATGTGTGAGGCTTGTTGCATTGGTAAAATCATTGCAATAGGGTTAACGCCCATACTATGTGCAATTTGTGGAATTAACTCAACGAACGCGAGGAATGGCGCATTACCTGAACCCATAATAATAGCAGCGGCAAGTGTGACGAGTGCGAACACAATCGCCATGGCAAATGGTGGCAAGCCGACGGATTCAGCACCTAAAATCAGTTGGTCAATTGCTCCACTGACTTTAATACCATGAGCGAACACTCCAGCGGCAACCAATAAGCCAACTACATTACTGAATGCATGACCCATACCATTTAGAAATGTTTGGAAGCCATTACAAACCGCTTTAAAATTACGTACGCGAAGTGTTTCAATCACCATGCAAATGGCCATCGCAATCAGCACGATAGTCACAACATCTAAGTGAATACCGGAAAAGAACAAATTGGACGTTCCCACCGCCATAATAATGGGGAGCATAGGAAGAAGTGCATAATATCCAGGAACTGACTTAGTAATTTCTTCTTTTTCATGTGACTGAACGGCTTTACCAATTTCAGGTACGAAACCTTGTTTTCGGTCACAGTGACGTTGCCAGAAAATATGGGTAATACCGACGACCAATACAGTGGCTAATGCCGCTGGCCCTTGATAGTAAAGCACATACTCAACGACAGACATATCGACCGCTTTCGCACCACGAATGGCATCAATCGCGGTTGGTGTATAAGCCACCCCAAGAGAAGTTGCGATAACCCCAGCCGCAGAAGCAGGTGATAATCCCAAACCAATCATAATTGGGAACATGGTTCCCATTAATAATACGGCTAAGCCTGTTGCTGATGGGATAGCTAATTGCAAGATACTTGCCAGCAAGAAAGAGAAAAATAGCAGTACATAAGGTGAACGCATATTTTTCAGTGGTTTAGTTGCAACACGTACTACCGCTTCATTGGCACCGATATGGTCCATATAGTGCGCAAAGCCCATCAATGCCATGATCATTAAACCGAGATCCGCTGCGCGGCTACTGAATAAATCTCGCATGACTTCAAATGGGTCGAGCCAAGTGATACCAGTGGTGGCGACATTTTTAGGGAGGATTGGACCCCAGCCAAGGGCTAGGGTGAATATCATCAATACTAAGCCAGCGATTAATAGTACTGGCTCAGCTTTGTACCCCTTTAAAATAAATCGCGCAACCAAAACAACGATAATCAGAACCGTTAGAATTGGGATCATGCTTTAGCTCCTGGTTTGAAGCGTTCTGCGGTGATTTGTACCACTTGTTTTAATACATCGCTGGCGGCATGTAGGGATTTAACGGGTAAATATTCATAGATTGAATGGAAGTTATGTGCGCCTGTGAAGATATTAGGGCAAGGCAATCCATTTTGCGATAATGCAGCTCCATCATAACCCCCACGCATAGGAATGACTTTTGGTGTGATACCACAAGCTTGGTAGGCATCAACGGCAATATCAATAGGGTAACGGTTATCACCTTGTAGGCTATTGTAAACGTTAGAGTAGCGGTCTGATAGCTTACAAACAACACTTTCGCTTCCCCAAAGGCTTTCGCAGCTCTCTGCTAATTGTTTTAAGAAAGCCATACGTTTGCGATAGCCGTCTTCGGTAAAATCACGCACATCCATTTTTAAAACAGTACGGGCGCTGTTACCTGACATTTGTTTCACCCAATAATAGCCTTCGCGTCCATCGGTATACTCAGGAGCTTCACCACCCGGTAACATGGTAATAAATTTTTGTGCCATTAATAATGAGTTAACCAGTTTGCCTTTTGCGGACATTGGATGAGCCGATTTACCCGTAAAGATGATTTCGGCATCACCTGCGTTCCAGTTTTCATACACCAGTTCACCGATACCGCAGCAGTCCAAAGTATAGGCAAAATCAGCACCAAACTCTTTAACATCAAAGACTTTTGCGCCACGGAGGCCTTGCTCTTCATCTGGAACGAAACCAATTTTAATGGTGCCGTGCTTAATTTCTGGATTTTGCTTAAAGTATTGCAGCATATCCATGATAGAGGCAATTGCCGCTTTATCGTCAGCACCTAATAGGCTAGTTCCATCAGTGACAATTATGTCATCACCAATGTAATTCACTAATTCAGGGAACTCACTCTTACGTAGATAAATATTAAGCTCTTTATTCATGCATAAATCTTCACCGGTGTATGGCAAAATTTGTGCTTTAGTATCATTGGTTTGTTCTGCGCTAGTGTCTAAATGGCCGAAGAAAGCGACGGTTGGGACATCATAATCAAGATTGGAAGGCAAAGTTGCGGTGACAATAGCTGTGTCACGCAGCTTAATATCTTCAACGCCCAGAGCTTCTAACTCTTGGACCAGCTGTTTCGCAAGGACGCGTTGTCCTTCTGAGGAAGGCATAATTCCTGCCGCACCCTTTTCCCTATCAGTGGTGGTGTTAATTTTGGTATAAGAAATAAACCGCTCAACAATATTCATTCTTTTTATTCCCCAGCATCTTATAGAATGCATTTTACATTAGTTATATCTGTGGCTGTAATTTAATTTCACAGTATTATTCTTGTATCACAATTAAAGATATTCTGAATATCAGACCTGTTGAATTTTTCTAAGAAATGCTAGTGAGAATATAAAATTGATAATTAATAGTGGCATTATTCGAATAATGAATTAAAATGGACGACTTTACTCCTGCCTTATTTTTCATCTTAAATAATATTGTTAAATTATTGATATTAAATCGTAAGAATATTCTTTCGTGATGTGTTTTTTATTTAACACCTTATTTTAAGCTTATCCTATCTTAAATTTAATTAATATATATTGCTGTTAGATGTTCAAAAGATAATTTTTCCTAGAAATAAAAAATTTTAATTAGCAAAATTAATAGAAAATTAGATGGAATGAATGCTTAAAATCATATTTTGATATTTTATTTCTTTGCCTTTCATGTAGATAATTGAGTCAATTTTATAATGACTCTTATACTGACTGTTTTTTGCAGTATAGTGATAAAAATTTTCTTTTGTCTTGTTTCGTATCATCTCTACTTTTTTGCATTGAAAGCAAATGAAGATTTACTGGCAGGTATTTCTTCATCATTTGATATGTAATTTTCAAACAAAATTTTACTTCTGTGTTTAGCATCTCTGAATTATTTATTTTTATTAAAAATCAGTATGTTACTTTTGATTATCATAAGTTTGCATCATATCTTTATTGTGGGGCAATTGACTTATTTTCTACGAATTGATTACTTTTTGTGATCTCCACTTGAATTTTGATATTTTCGATCACTTACTTTTTGATATTATGCAAAAGTATAAATAATATGTTCTAATCAGAAACGAAAGAAAACGTAAACAAAAGAGGATGAAGCAATGACTGTTTCGCGCAGAACCTTTATAAAAGGATTAGCAGCCAGCGGTGCTGCAATGTCGGTTTCTAGTCCCATTTTAGCCAATGATGGAAAACCTTCAAATGTTAAGCCTTACCGACCCGATAACGCCCCTAACTTATTGATAGTATTCCCTGATGAGATGCGTGCCCACGCATTACAATTTATGGGAGAAGATCCGTCAATTACCCCTAATTTAAATAAATTTGCCAAACAAGCGAAAGTCATGACGCAGATGGCATCCAATTACCCATTATGTTCCCCATTCCGTGGCATGTTTATGACTGGGCAATATCCTGTTCGTAACGGTATTACAGGCAACGCACATGATTATGGTGGAAAGGTAGGGATTGATTTATCACCTTATGCCAATTGTTGGTCTGATGTTTTGAAATCATTGGATTACAGCACGGGGTATATTGGTAAATGGCATTTAGATGCGCCATATGCACCTTTTATTGAAAGCTATAATAACCCAATGGAAGGTCGTTATTGGAATGAATGGGCTGCTCCAAACCGCCGCCATGGCTTTGATTTTTGGTACTCCTACGGCACATATGATCTGCATATGAAACCGATGTATTGGGCCAATAATACACCACGGGAAAAACCGATTTATGTAGACCAATGGGGACCAGAGCACGAAGCGGATATGGCCATAAAATTCTTACAAAATAAAAATGGGCAGTACCGTGATAATACCAAGCCATTTGCGCTGGTTGTTTCTATGAACCCTCCGCATTCACCGTATGACCAAGTTCCACAAAAGTATCTCGATGCCTATAAAGGAAAAACCTCGCAAGAGTTAAATACTCGGCCAAATGTTAAATGGGATGTGGAATACCAAGAAGGCTATGGACCTCAATATTTCAAAGAATATCTGGCGATGGTAAACGGCGTTGATGAACAATTTGGTCGCATCGTTGATGAGCTTGAAAAACAAGGTCTTGCGGATAATACATTGGTTGTTTTTTTCTCTGATCATGGTAGTTGTCTTGGTGCAAATGGCCAGCCGACAAAAAATAACCCTTATGATGAGTCGATGCGTGTTCCGATGATGTTTCGGTTACCGGGTAAAATTCAACCAGGGCAAGATGATGCATTAATGTCAGCGCCGGATATCTACCCAACGATTCTAGGTTTGTTGGGGTTAGAGCAATGGATCCCTGGCTCAGTTGAAGGAAGTAATTTAGCTGAACGTGTAGTCACTGGTGAGGGGGAAGTCGCTAACTCTCAACTTTATTTATTTATTCCGTATGGTGAACCTTCGTTTGGTAAACGTGGCGTGAGAACGAAAACACATACATTGGTTATTGACCGTCAGGATGGGCAACCACTGAAATATACGCTTTATGATAATGTAAATGATCCTTATCAAATGAAAAATGTGGCAGATGAGAACAAACCCATTATTGATAAATTAATTAAAGAAGAGCTTATACCGTGGTTAGAAAAAACCGGTGATTCTTGGAGACCAACAGAGTTTATTACAGCAACAACAAATAAATTAAATAAAAAAGTTTCAGCTTGTGAAGTTAAATAAATCATTTTTTGCCACCTAATAAACTAGGTGGCATTAATTAAAAAAATGAAAATATTATTCTCTAATAAAACAGGGAATCACTATCCTCGTGCTTAAATAGTACACAGCTTTGGAATAAAGATAATGAAAAAATTAATTATTGCTAGTGCAGTATTATTTTCAATTTCATCACAATATGCTCTCGCAAATAACTATAAAACAACAATTGAATATCGTCATCAATATTTAGATGCATCAGGGAAAAGCGGAGATAGAATTAAAGCTTTTTTGGATACAGGGAAAAATATTGGATTTGAGTTAGATGCACGCTATGGAAATAAAGATGGTGCTTATGACGCAATGAAAATTGATGGTTCGGAATTTTCAGCTTTTTATTATACAAAATTGAATCCAAATTTAGTGGGGCTTGTCGGTGCTTCTCTTGATTTCGATAAATTAGGTTTAGTTTATGTTCCTTATGTCCGTTTAAATTATACATTCGATAATGGTATTCGTTTACAAGGCCGTTATAAATGGAAAGTGTGGGATTATGGTCAAGTAGGAGAAAATGGCAGTAATTATCACTCTAAAATCCAAGAGTTTGATAGCTGGATAGGTTACAAATGGGGTAACTTAGATTTACAGTATCAATTGGATTTAATGTGGGAAATGGCTGACAACGCTCAACCTCTTTACAATGATAAAAAATTCGATTATCAACACAACGTTCGCCTTCGTTATGATATTAAAGCAGATGATGGTGCGTTATGGCGCCCATTTGTTGAAGTGGGCAATGTGAAAGAAAATAGGTTTTCAAGTGACCGTCAAACACGATTCCGTGTGGGTATTCAATATACTTGGTAATATCATTTTCATATAAATATATATTTGCCCACGAGTGATCGTGGGTTTTTTATTGCCGGTTTGCAAAGAAGAGAAAAGAATAAATACTGAAAAATAAGAAAAATGGCCAATAAATTGGCCAAAAGAAAGTAATGAAATGACAACTTGAGCAATGGTAAATCGGGCTGTAATGAATTAAATTTTGAGTTTAATAACTTCACTTGCTGCTAATAAATAGGCTCCAGCTCCATAATCCATATTATGGTCATATTTGACATCTCGTGGGTTGAACGCCGGAAGCTGTACCCAACCTAGCATTCCATTGGGGTGAATACAGCTTTGTAGTGCACACCATGATTTTTCGAGCAGAGGCAGGTAGCGTGCTTCTTCCAGTAAACCTTGGTTTAAGCCCCACGCTAATCCATAGCAAAATAATGCAGTGGCACTACTTTCAGGGGCAGGGAAGCTTTGGGGATCAAGTAAACTAGTGCGCCAGAAACCATCTTCTTGTTGGTATTGAATGACAGTTTCCATTAGCTCGGTAAATAAATTTACATATTGCTGGCGGGCAGGGAACTCTTTAGGTAACGATTGTAAAATACGTGGGATAGACGCAATGACCCAACCAATACCTCGGCTCCAAAATACTTTTTCACCATTTTTTTCACGTAATTCACCACCCTTGCCATCAGGAATGTAGCGATAATCGCGATAAATTAAGCCAGTTTCAGGATCACGCAAATGTTCTATCGCATCCCAATAAGCGGTATGCATGTAGTCTAAGTAGCGATTGTCATTTGTTTTAGCTGATAACGCGGCAAAAGCAGGGGGAGCCATGAAGAGTGCATCACACCACCACCAGTCTTCTCGACCTGGTTTTGGCTCTACTAACATAAGGTTGAATGCATTAATAGTGGGTTCAAGGACTTCTGGATGATCAAATTGCGAACTTACAGCTAAATAGGCTTGAGTACAGACATGGTCATCGGCAAAACGTGGGTTAGGTCCTGTACGAAATCCAGTATGTAATGTGTAATCCAATACACCAGCGAGATATTCGTTATCCTGTGTTGCTTGCCATGCAGCAGCAACACAAGACCACAGAACACCACGTTCCCAGTCCGTATCTTTAATAAAACGGGTTTTGCCACTACGACGAAGTACACTGCGTACTTGGTTTTTTGATTGATAACGGTAAACCCGTTTCATACCATCTAAAACCGTATTACGTTGTAATGGTTTTGGTAATGATGATTGTTCCATTATTTTCTCCAGATGGGTTAGCGAGCTAACCAGCCACCATCAACAGCAATGGTATAACCATTAATATAGTCACTTGCTTTGGAGGCTAAAAAGATGGCTGGCCCTGCTAAATCCTCAGGAGTTCCCCAACGGCCCGCAGGAATGCGCTCTAAGATAGCTGCGTTGCGATCTGCATCAGCGCGCAGTGCTGCCGTGTTGTCTGTTGCCATGTAACCTGGGGCAATCGCATTCACATTAATGTTGTATTGGGAAAGCTCGGTAGCGAGAGCACGAGTGAGCCCCATGACGGCTGACTTACTTGCAGTGTAAGATGGAACCCGAATACCACCTTGGAACGAGAGCATTGAGGCAATATTAATAATTTTCCCACCATTACCTTGCTTCACGAATTGGCGTGCAACACGTTGAGATAAAAAGAATAAGGTTTTTTGATTAATATTAATCACATCGTCCCAATCTTTTTCACTAAACTCTAATAAGTCTTCACGGCGAATAATACCCGCATTATTGACAAGGATATCAATATGGCCCATGGCGGATACCGCATCATCAACCAAAGTTTGTAACCCGTCTTGTTCCATTAAATTCATAATAATGTAGTGAAACTTACGGCCTAAAGCTTCGACTTGAGCGCGTGTATCAGGAGCATCTTGGATGCCAACTCCAACAATATCTGCGCCTGCTTGGGCTAAACCAATTGCCATTCCTTGACCTAAACCGGTATTACATCCAGTGACAATCGCAACTTTTCCTGTTAAATCAAATAAGTTCATCTGTACCTCACTTACGATGTGACAGTACTGCCACATCGTTTTTTATTATGTTAAAAAAGATAAAAGGGTTATTTCAGATCTTTCATGGCGACATGATCCATATCGTGGAACACCTGATTTTCGCCAACCATTCCCCAAATAAATGTATAAGCAGCAGTTCCCACGCCTGAGTGAATAGACCAACTTGGGCTAATGACGGCTTGTTCATTACGAACAACAATGTGGCGTGTTTCCGAAGGCTCACCCATATAATGGAAAACAACGTTGTCTTCTTTCATATTGAAATACAGATACACTTCCATGCGACGTTCATGGGTATGGCATGGCATGGTATTCCATAAGCTACCGGGCTCGAGTACTGTCATGCCCATTGATAATTGGCAGGTTGGTAAAATAGATGGGTGTAAGAATTTATAGATGGTACGAACGTTACAATTCTCTACATTACCTAATTTTTCTGGTGAAGCTTGTTCGATAGTAATTTTGCGTGTTGGGTAGGTATGGTGTGCAGGTGCACAGTTCATATAAAAACGTGCAGGGGTAATCGCATCAGTACTGATAAACTCGACAGATTTGGCTCCCATACCAATATAAATAGCTTCTTTTGGTGCGATATCATAGGATTGGCCATCAACGATAACTTGACCTGCGCCCCCAATATTAATTGCACCCAGCTCACGACGCTCAAGAAAGAACTCAACGCCTAATGCTTTTCCTGCCATTAGAGCGAGTGGCTTTTGTGTTGGAACAATGCCACCCACAATAATGCGGTCGATATGGCTATAAGTGAGATTCATTTCCCCTTCACGGAACAAATTCTCGATCAGGAACTGTTTGCGTAAGCCTTCAGTATCAAGTGTTTTTGCATGCTCACTGTGAATTGGTTGACGAATTTCCATTATAAATACCTCATGATTTACTGATAGGTAACCGACTTTAATGGTCGGTATCCCCGAATACAGAGTGAACGTGTTCACCTCTGATGAATGTGTCTGTTAGATAAAAATTGTTATCAACAACGGCAAAATTAGCTTGAGCCCCAACTCGGATGTAACCAAATTGGTCATCGATTCCAAGGTATTGAGCGGGAACCGAAGTAGCCATTTGTACGGCTTCCCATTCAGGAACATGCGCGAGTTGCACCATGTTGCGCAATGCGTTATCAAGGCTACATGTACTACCCGCAAGAGAGCCATCAGCTGTGCGAGCTTGCCCTTGAGTGACCTTCACCGTCTGTGCCCCAAGGGCATAATCACCATCCGGTAGCCCACCAGCTCGCATACAATCCGTAATTAAAGCGAGCTGCTGATAACCTTTCATTCGATAAGCTAGCTGCATCATGACGGGGTGAACATGAATGCCATCGGCAATCAGCTCCGCAAGGACATCGTGGTACAACACTGAACCACAGCAACCGGGCTCTCTATGATGTAAACCCGTCATGCCGTTATAAAGATGTACGCCACAATCTGCACCATGTGAAAATGCGAGACTGGTTTGTATGAAATCAGCGGCAGTATGTGCAACACTGGTCTTAATATTGTGTTGTACTAACCAATCAATAGCCTCAATGGCACCTTCTGCTTCAGGTGCAACAGCAACTCGCAAAAGTGTGTGATTAGCACATTGCACAAGGTCTTCCAATTCATGAATGGTCGGCGATTTTAAGTACTTAACAGGATGTGAGCCTCGATGACGTTCAGTGAAGTAAGGGCCTTCTAAAAAACTGCCGACTAACTGGGCTCCTGATGTTTGCGGCTTGGCGATAAAGTCACTCACTTGGGTGAGTGCGCGTTTGATATCATCCATTGGTGCGGTGACGGTGGTTCCCACCCAAGCCACAACACCAGTTTTGACTAATGCATCAGCGATGGTTTGCAACCCTTGTTGGCTTGCATCCATGACGTCTGCGCCAGCACGACCATGAATATGGATATCAACAAACCCCGGTAGTAAGGAGCGCCCTTCAAGACGGATGACTGGGCAGTGTTCGGGGGCGGTATCCGTAATTTCCTGTATAACACCGTTGCACACTCGAACATACTGCTGATAGCGAATTCCCTCAGGTGTAAAGGTACGATCCGCTAAAATGGCATGTTGCTGTTTCATAGGCCATCTTCTTCACATTCAGGCTCTGACATCATAGCCAGTTGTTGGCGTAGATCTTGAATACTACTCGTGCCAATATCGTGTAAGATAGAAAGAAGTTCTTTTGCACCAACCCCTTCACGTTCCAATGCCGCATTGACAATCATCGGTAGATTAACGCCAGCTAAAACTTCAACGGATTTATCTTCCATCATAATTGCCATAGCGCGGTTACAAGGGGTTCCACCAGGAAGGTCGGTGAGAAAAAGTATTTGTTCACAATTCATGGCACTCATTGCTGCTCGCATTTGTTGTTCCAATTCGTCGGGAGAAAGGGTTTCAACAAAATCAATAAACACCATATTTTCCTGTTCACCTGCGATGGCTTTGACAGCGGAAGCCATACCGCTCGCAAAATTAATGTGCCCAGAAACAATCAAACCAATCATTGATAACTCCTTGCTGGTGGGTAACTTGGCTACCCACCTAAAAACAATTTAATACGATTCTGTTACATCACACCGAGTACATGGCCAATAACACCGAAGGCCAAGACAGAGAAGATAAGCACCGGCGGTTTTGCCCAGAAACCTGTCCCTTTCACCATTTTGAACATCAAAAAGACAAGGCACAGAGGGAGTAAGTTAGGCATGATTTTGTCGAACAAGGCGGTTTGTAGTTCGACCACCTTGCCACCTACCTCAACAGCAGCGGTGGTTTGTACTTTTATGAAAGTGGCGGAAAGTGCCCCAATCACAAAAATCCCCATGATGTTGGCGGCTTTCGCTAATTTTTCTGTTGCGTCGCTCATGTTAACCATCGCCGCAGTACCTGCGCGATATCCCATGAACATCAAGCCAAAATAGACAAAAAAGTGAACAATTTGGTACAAAAAGAAGAAAACAAATGGGCCGGCAATTGAGCCTTCCATTGCGATAGATGCACCTAATGCTAAAGTCAGTGGCATCAATGTCATATGGTCGATAGCATCGCCGATTCCACCTGTTGGCCCCATACCTGCTACTTTCATGACGTTGACAGTAGAAGGCTTCTCTTTGTTCTCTTCCATGGCAACGGCAGTACCAAGTAAGAAAGTAAATAATTTTGGACTCGCATTGAAAAACTGTAAGTGATTTTTCAGTGCAGTTGCATAATCGCGTTTGTTATTACCATGAATTTTGCGTAGGGCTGGTATGATGGAGAATGCAAAGCCTCCCCCCTGCATACGTTCAAAATTAAAGTTACCTTCCATAAATAGCCCGCGAAATGCACAACGCCATAGATCGCCTTTCGTGATGACTTTGCGGACAGTGGTATCTTGGTACTCATCAATGCCATCAACGTAGGATTCCACTGGTAAGTTTTTGGTTTCTACTGCTGTCTTGTTATCAGATACCATCTTCAAAATCCTCATTTTGTTGTGAGTTATTCTTGTTGTTACCGCTGAAGAAGTAATACAGGGCTGCCGCAGATGCGCCGAGTATTGCTACTGCCATAATTGGCAGTTTGAGATAAGTGGTCATAACGAAACCAACAAAGAACACACCAGCCACTTCTTTTGACCACATGATTTTCAACAACATCGCGAAGCCAATTGCTGGAACCATTTTGGCGCCAATACCTAAGCCTTCGAGGAGTACTTTTGGTGTATTTTCATCAATCCACTGTGCCGCGTGTTCACCGAAGTAAACCGTTACAAAGGCGACGATCGCGTAGAGTAAAGAACGAACGGTAATTGTGGCGATTAGTAACCGGGAGATCCCCGCCGCATCGGCTTTTTCAGCGTAGCGATCAGCTTTCCCCATAGTGAATGCGGTGATTGCAAAAAAGCCGATAATGATCATTTGCATGAGAACGGCAATTGGCATACCAATTCCCATTGCTACCGCTGGTGATTGATTGGTCATAATGGCGAATGCAACGGCGGCGATAGTGCCTAAGGTAACATCAGGTGGCTGAGCCCCTGCATTTGGAACAAGCCCCAGCCAAGCTAATTCTAATGTTGCACCCGCAATTAAACCGACTTGCATATCACCCATAATCAGGCCGACAACAGGCCCTGTGATCAGTGGACGATGGATATTGAGTGCAACGTCATACTTATCTATACCGCAAAAGAAGGCCCATAAAGCCACGAGAGAAGCTTCATAAATCATAATAGTTTTCCTTAAACGCCTTAGTGTTAAGTTGTTATCTCAATCTGCTTATGCTGTTGCGAGAGTAAGAACATTAACGGGGGTTTGGTCTGGAGTATTTTGAATTGTGCAAGCTACTCCTTTGTCGACAAGCCGACGAAATGCTTCTAAGTCGCGCTCATCCACAGACACTGTTTTGGCAATTTGGCGTTTTCCTTCATGGAAATGCATATTGCCAACGTTGCAGTGAGTGATAGGAACTCCACCTTCGACAAGGCGAGCAACATCTGTTGGGTTATTGCAAAGAATAAAGATTTTTTGACGAGGAGACGCTTTGTGAATGACATCGATGGTTTTTTCGATAGAGAAAAATCGGACGGCATATTCTCCACCTGCGGACGCTTTCATCCCTGCTTGCATAAAAGCAGAATTAGGACCTTCCGCAGCATCATCATTAGCGACAAGAATTAAATTTGCTTCAGTGTGTTTACCCCAAGTGATTCGAATTTGCCCATGTAATAAACGCTCATCGATTCGGGTCCAGACAATATTTGGTGCGTGCATATAATTGCTCTCTTATTATTAGCTATATTTATCATTAAGAAGGCATGAAGCCATCTTCTTGATATGAGAACGGGTAAATAGTGACACCTTGAACAACCCGATTAATTTCTCCAGTTGGAGATGGGTTATCTGGTGTATTCCCCAGTGCAATAGAACTATGGAATGCAAAGGCCTGCGCTAACATTAAATAAGGAAAAAATAGGGCTGAGTCTGAGCACTGCTCCATTTTTTTAATATAAACGAAACTTTCCTCTATTTGTGTGTCATCAGAAGAGGAGGTGACCGCGATCACTTTTGCTGAAGCATTATCGTGAATTACCTCTCTTAATAAGTCAGTCTCATACTGTCTGGTGTATTTATCGTTTGACAGAAACAGCACGACTAACGTTTCTTTATTGACGATAGATTTCGGTCCATGGCGAAACCCTAAAGGCGTGTCAAAGTTAGCAACGACCTTACCAGCCGTTAATTCCAACATTTTTAGGGCAGCTTCTTGTGCAAGACCCTGTAGGCCACCACTACCTAAATAAATGACTCGTTTAAATTTACCTGCATAATCTTCCCGGATACGGCGGTTAAATTGAGTGTAACTGTCGTGATAATCTTGGAAATAGGGTTTAATTTCATTCAAATAGAAGGATTCGGTTAAGAAAATACACAGCGCAGCCATCATCATGGATGAAAAGCTTGACGTCATTGCTAATGAACGGTCATTTGATTCTTCTGGCATTAAAATGGCTAATGCATTGGTATTATTTTGGCAATAACGATATAGCTGCCCTTGCTCGTTGCAGGTTAAAACTAAGTGGTAACACTGGGTTAGGCATTTTTCTGCCACATTAAGAGCAGCAACACTCTCGGGACTATTGCCAGAGCGAGCAAAAGAAATTAGTAACGTTGGTACGTTTTCCGCTAAATATTCTTTTGGGTCGGCGACTAGATCCGTGGTGGCAATGGCATCAATACGGCGTTTTAAATGGCCTGTTAGAACGGGGGCAAGGGCGCGGCCTGCGAAAGCCGATGTTCCAGCTCCCGTCATGATAATGCGTGCGTCTGGTGCCTGAAGCACTTTAGCTAAAAATGTATCAATTTCAGCACGTTGTTCTTGTATTAGCTGGTTTGTTTTTTCCCAGCATTCAGGTTGTTGCTCAATTTCTTTTGCTGTCCAGAATGCGTTTAGCTTTTCGAGTTCAGGTGTTTGATAGCTTAAATATTCCATGTCAAACCTCAGTGACTAAATTTACATGCATCGGCATATACCGAAAGTACGTCGCGAATTTTTGCAAAAATAAAGGATTTCGCTGAGCCATCGATCATGCCTTCTCTTAATTGTTGGAATTGATGTGGCATGTATTGGCTTAAAAGTGGTAACGGGATCGGTTTTGAAGATAAGTTAGCCATCAGCGTTTCTATGGCTTGGTTAATTTCTTTATCAGGCCAGTAATAACGAATACGGTCACTAAAACTATAAACGCGTGCAAAAGCTTGCTGCTGGGCATCACCATGGTAGTATTTTTGCCAAAATTCGGGCTCACGGCACATCAACTGTTCCATTTTCTCTTTTAAGTGAGAACACTGTTCTGCTGGGAACATTTCATTCTCAATTTCACACAGAGAATAGAGGGCTTCTCGCATAGCAAATGTTAAAGCCGGGCCCACTTTTAAAATAGCAAAGTGGTCTTGAACGAGTTGCTTATAAGCATCTGGTGTTTGGTAATCGGTTGAGTGTGCTTCAAAAACAAGATGAGGGTAGTCATCAACAACTTTACTTAATGCTTGTGCTTTTTCGGGTTGATAATCAATAACACCGGTATGGTCAAATTCCACGCCAGGTTGGACGACGAGGCCAATAACACGTGTCCAGCAGTCACCGACACCTGCTTTTTCGAACGCTTTCGCATGGCAGTCTAAGGTTTTTCTCGCGGCTTGTGGGTCTGTGACTTCAACACCTTCAAGCGCTTCAGTTGCTCCACCTGGTACGGGGACTTCCGTACCAATAACATAAACGATATCGCTGTAGCCAAATTTTTCTTTGGCGGTTTTTTCTGCAATAACTGCGAGTCGGGCGGCACGTTGTGCAACGATTTCATCCGTGAGTGGAACAGGGTCATCTGCACAGGACATACTGCAATCAAGGTGGATTTTTTTGAACCCTGCGGCAACGTAATGTTCAATTAGGATATCGGCATTATCCATGGCGTCAGCGGCATTAAGCCCTTGCCAACGGTTAGGACCTAAATGGTCACCACCAAGAATTAGCTTATTTAGAGGAAAATTGATTTTTTCTGCTTTCTCAACCACATAATTGAAAAAGTCAGCCGGAGTCATACCCGTATAGCCACCAAATTGGTCAACTTGATTGGATGTGGCTTCAATTAAAAGAAAGGAATCATTATCCAGCGCTTGGTGCAATGAAGCTTCAATAACAAATGGGTGGGCTGAGCAAACAGAATAAATGCCATTCTGTTTACCAAGTTTATTTTGCTGAACAATCTTTTCTAAAGGATGCATTAATACTAACTCCACAATCAACACGGTTGTATTGTTAATGGAGTTAGCGAGTTATTGCTCTTTATCGACGATGATCACTTCAATTTTATGGTTTTTCAACTCTTGGACATATTCATCAGGGATCCCAGAGTCTGTCACCAAAACATCAATATCAGCGAATTCACGGATCATATGACAGCTGCGCTTACCAAATTTCGTAGAATCAGCAACCGCAATAACAGTTTCCGAGATTTCACACATTAACCGGTTAAGGCTAGCTTCCTGTTCATTGTGTGTCGTGATACCAACGCGTAAATCGAACCCATCAACCCCAAGAAAAACCTTGTCAAAACGATAATTTCTGAGGCTATTTTCTGCTTGTGAGCCAGAAAACGATAAAGCATTTTTGCGCAATGCGCCGCCAGTCATTAGTACATCAACGCCAGCGGCTGTTGCTAACTCCATTGCGACATCTAAACCGTTAGTCATGACAACGACGCTATCCCGCGACTTTAAGTGTGTCGCAATTTCTCGTGTCGTTGTCCCCGAGTCTAAAATGATCGTATCGCCATCATTAATGAGCGCGGCGGCTGCTTTCCCTATTAATGTTTTTGTGCCCGCATTCTGCCCACGTTTTTCATGGATGCTAAGTTCAGCAATAAACCCAGTATTTGGAATTGCTGCCCCATGGGAGCGGACCACATAACCATTCTTTTCAAGAAAGCTTAAATCGCTACGGATGGTGACACTTGAAACTTTAAATATTTCGGCTAAATCTTCGACTCGTGCTTTACCTTGTTGGTTAATCATGTCGAGGATTTCCATGCGCCGTTCAACTGCCGCTTTCACTTTCATCTCCTTACGAAACCAAATGATTTTCTTTCATTTGATTTCGAATTAAGTTTACTACGCTAAAAAATACCGACAACGAAAAAAAACAAAACTTTTGATCTCTTTCACAAAGTTTCGATTTGTGTGTTGTTTGCTTACGGATATTTTCAAATTTTAAATATCATATCTTCGAATAAGAAAGTATCCAATCAATAAAGTAGCAATAATTGTACTTTTACTAAGCAACCCCTGTGTTTTGCATAAATATTAGCAATATTTGCAAAAAATTCGCTAAATATAAGCTCAAAAATTGGCATAAAGTGCGATGGTGGTAATTGAAGTTCGAAAGGAATAGAAGTTTCTTTAAAGCAAAAACAAAAGTTACTGGGCTACTGTGTGTTATTTATATGCTTTTCAACGTTTCTGACTCAAATTAAACGCTTTCAAATTCTTTCATTTTTTGATTTTGTGATTTCAATCTCTTTTGGTTTTTCGTGTTTTGCGTAATGCTATAAAAATAACCTGACTGTTTCGGATTAATTTAAATGCCTGCAAACCAACCCACTTATTTTCATATGATGGCGAAACCCACCAGTTATCGCTGCAATATTAAATGCGAATACTGTTTTTATCTTGAAAAAGAAAATGTGTTTCACGAGCAACCAAAGGAAGACCAGCATGACGTTATGCCTGATAACGTACTACGTCGTTATATCAAAGACTATATCCAGTCCCATGCTGGTGAACAGGTAGACTTTTCATGGCAAGGTGGGGAGCCAACCCTTGCAGGGCTCGAATTTTTTGAGCGTGTTGTTAAGTACCAAAAGCAATATGCCCAAGGAAAAATCATCACGAATAGTGTGCAAACTAACGCTATTGCGATTAACCGACAATGGGCGCAGTTTTTTGCAGACCACGGTTTTTTAATCGGTGTATCTATTGATGGCTTAGAAGCTGTTCATGATAAATATCGAATTTCCGTTAATGGTAACCCAACTTTTGAGCGTGTGAAGAAAGCGATTCAGCTCCTGATTGAATATGGTGTTGAATTTAATACCTTAACCGTTGTTAATGACCAAAATTGGCGAAAAGGAAAAGAAACGTATCGAGCTTTGAAAGCATTGGGTTCCACTTTCTTTCAGTTCATCCCCATTGTTGAGGTGGATAGGCGCTTTTCACATACTCAAGGTGGCCATTATGCCCCTGGGCCAAATGCCGCGATGGCACCATTTTCAGTACCCGCTGAGGGATATGGGCAGTTTATGGCTGATGTTTTTGATGAATGGATCTACCAAGGAGACATTGGCAAAATTTATATTCGTCTATTTGATAGCTTATTAGGCACTTGGATGGGCTATCCGGCATCAACCTGTGTGCAATCTAAAACGTGTGGGCAAGCGCTGATTATTGAATCTAATGGGGATGTCTACTCCTGTGATCACTATGTGTACCCTGCCAATCGGTTAGGTAACGTACAACAACACTCCCTTTCTCGTATTGTCTCCTCTAAACAGCAAGTCCGTTTTGGACAAAATAAATATGACAAGCTAACGAGTCTTTGCCAGCGCTGTGAGGTTCAAAGCCTTTGTTATGGCGGCTGCCCTAAGCACCGGATCACGGCGATAGAAGGTGAAAAATATCGCCATAACTATTTATGTCGTTCATATAAAAAGATTTTTCATCATACCGCTTTAGGTATGCAGTTAATGCGTCAAGCGATATCTGGTGGTGCTTTAGCTAGTGATGCACTTGGCGTAATACAGCGTGCTTACAAGCAATAATAATATTATCTGGAGATATTTTTGTGAGATTACCTTCTATGAAGAAAAGCCTATTGGCAGGGCTGATAGCAGCAAGTAGCTTAGTACCTCCCATTGTAGCGAATGCAGGTGGTACACCGGAAAAGCCGAATGTTTTACTGATTATTATGGATGACTTAGGAACAGGGCAGCTCGATTTTGTGCTTGATAGCCTTGATGTCAAAGAGCTTGCGCAGCGCCCATCACCACAGCGTTATCAAGGTGATATTAATAAGATGGTGGAAGCGGCCAGAACGGCGATGCCAAATGTTGCGGACATGGCTGCAGGCGGAATTAAGATGACCAATGCATTTGTGGCTCATCCTGTTTGTGGCCCATCACGAGCGGGTATTTTTACTGGGCGCTCTCCTGCAAGTTTTGGCACTTACAGTAACGATGATGCGATGTTAGGTATTCCTCAAGATATCAAACTATTACCCGCATTATTCCAAGAAAATGGCTATGCCACAGCCAGTATTGGAAAATGGCATAATGCGAAGGTATTGAAAAAACCTAAAATTGCACCAGAAAAGCAAACTCGCGATTATCACGATAATATGATTTCGACACCGGAGCCAGGTTTCGCACCTCATGAAAGAGGTTTCGATTATGCATATAGTTTCTATGCATCAGGGGCGGCACTTTGGAATTCCCCCGCAATGTGGCGAAATGGTGAAAATGTGCCTGCTCCTGGCTATACCACGCATTTGTTAACGGATGAAGCCATTAATTTCATTGATGGGCACAAAGACAAACCTTTCTTTATCAATCTTTCATACAGCGTACCACACATCCCATTAGAAGAAGCTTCACCAGCGAAATACATGGATAAATTCAATACTGGTAATGTTGAAGCCGATAAATATTTTGCTGCGCTAAATGCGGCCGATGAGGGAATTGGTAAAATTATCAATACACTAAAGGAAAATGGTGAACTAGATAATACGCTAATTTTCTTTATTTCTGACAATGGTGCGGTGCATGAGTCGCCAATGCCAATGAATGCGATGGATAAAGGCTTTAAAGGGCAAATGTTTAATGGTGGCGTACGCGTTCCATTTGTTGCTTATTGGCCGGGGCATATTCCCGCAGGTAAACACAGTGATGCGATGGTTTCTGCGATTGATATCTTACCAACTGCATTACAAAGTGCAGGGATCACCATACCCGATAGCATGAAAGTAGAAGGCAAAAATATTATGCCACTATTAACGGGTAAAACAGAAAAGTCACCACATGACTATCTGTATTGGACAGGTCCAGGGACGAAACATTACAGCGAAGAAAACCAAGATTTTTGGCATGGCTACCATGAATGGATCACTTATCAACGCAAAGAAATTCCAAACAACCCTAATTTAGAAAAACTATCGAAAGGCTCATGGGCTATCCGTGATGGGGAATGGGCGCTTTATTTTTATGATGATGGTTCTAACCAGCTCCAATTATTCAATGATAAACAAAATCCAGCCGAATCGAATAATTTAGCAGCTCAATACCCAGAAAAAGTAAAAGAGTTGAAATCTGCTTATTATCAATGGATTAAGGATAAACCAAAACCTGTCGTATGGGGACAAGACCGTTACCAAGTCCTGATTGAATCAGCAAAATAAATACAAACTTTTGTTCTAATCTGCGCGCAAGGATGCGCCAGCTTGCATCATAGAGAAACACGTATGACAATACCGACTGAACGCCCAAAGCTGCCTTATGAGCACCCAGATATAAAAATTTATCAGAAGTTATTCAAAGAGAATATCATTCGAAGATTAATTAGAAAGTCAGCCTATCAATGTAACGATAACCACATCATCAAAGCCTTTCAAGATGAAAATCAACCACTTTCAGTTCTTTGCGAATTATTAGTGCGCTATACCACGGAAGCTTTTGTTCATTATCAAACATGGGGTTACTCTCACGCATACTATCCTGGCAGCCCAGGCCAGCAAACGGTGCGGACAGATGCCCTTGAAGGGGTTAGTAGGGTACTGCCTTTACTTGCTTCATGGCTAGTTCATAGCCAAAAAGCAATATTGAATGGGTTAAATTTAGCATCAATTGACCTTTCTGAAATCATCAAAAATGCATTTTTACATGGTACAGACCCTGCTCATAAAGGCTATTGGGGAAGGCTTGAAAATTATGACCAAAAAATTTGTGAATCTGCAGATTTAGCGCTGACTCTCTGGTTGAGTCGTGAGTGGGTATGGGATAAATTGGATAACTCTGCGCAACAACGCATTATTGAGTGGTTCGAACAGGTTAATCATTGCGATATCGTTGATAACAACTGGCACCTTTTCCCTCTTACCGTGCAATTTGTGATCCGAGCTCTCACAGGTCGAGATACCATTGCAATGTGGCGGTATGAAAGAGTGAAACAATTTTACGTGGGTGATGGCTGGTTTCGGGATGGCGCGAAAGGTAACTTTGATTACTATAATGCATGGGGCTTTTACTATTCATTATATTGGCTGAACCAAATTTGCCCCCACTTCGATGATGAATTCATTCGTAGTTCATTAAATCAGTTTAACCATCATTATCGTTATTTTATGACACCGCAAGGCATTCCATTTTTTGGCCGCAGTGCATGTTATCGCCTCGCGGTGTCCGCGCCTTTATTAGCCGGTGTTGATTTAGGTGGGGATGCTGTGAGTGTGGGGGAGGCTAAAAACGCACTAGAAAGTACTTTGCGTTATTTTATTGGTCATGGTGCCTTAAAAGCGGGAGCGCCAACTCAAGGTTTATTTAGCTATGATGCCCGCCTAGTCGATAATTACAGTGGTCCTGCGAGTAGTTTTTGGTCATTACGTGCTGTAATTATTGCTTTGTATTGTGGTAATCGAATTCAACTTTGGGATAGCCCTTGTAGCCCACTGCCAGTTGAAAGCTCAGACTTTCATTTCGAAATACCATCAATTGCGGTAACGGTTATTGGTGTGAAAGAAACACAAGAGGTCACCGTGATATTTCGTGAAGATTACCTCAAACAGCAATCCCCATTGACGCGCCGTTTAGAGAAACAATTATGCTCTCAGAAAGTAATTGAAACGCTACTAGGCCAATCAAAACGACCTAAAAACAACTTGTTACGTAAAGGAGTGACAAGTTATAGCTCTAAAATGACTCACTACTTCTAATCTTCCTTTCATTTGCTTTCAGTGCGAAAGGAATAGAAATGTGATTTAGATCTTTTACCTTTCTGTTTCTTTCGTTTAATATTGTTCGAAATCAATCGAAAGGTGAGAGGCGATTATGTACTTGGTATCTACCCGTAATATGTTGAACAGAGCCCAACTGGGAGGCTATGCAGTTCCCGCATTTAATATTCATAATTTAGAAACCATTCAAGTTGTTATGGAAACTGCTGCAGAAATGGCATCTCCGGTTATTTTAGCAGGCACACCGAGTACGTTTTCTTATGCAGGAAGTGACTACTTGATAGCTATTTGCCAGCAAGCGGCTGAGCGCTATAAAGTCCCAGTGGCTTTGCATCTAGATCATCATGAAGATATTCCAGATATTTTCCAGAAAGTCTCCGCGGGTGTGCGTTCTGCGATGATTGACGCTTCTCATTTTCCGTTTGAAGAAAATATTCAAATAGTTAAACGGGTTGTTGATTTTTGCCATCAATGGGACTGCACAGTTGAGGCTGAGCTTGGGCGTCTAGGGGGGCAAGAAGATGACTTAGTTGTTGATGCCGCAGATGCACTTTTCACCGACCCTGACGCTGCGATTACTTTTATTCAAAGAACTGGTATTGATTCCTTAGCTGTTGCAATTGGAACCGCTCATGGCATGTATAAAAGTGAGCCACATTTGGATTTTGTTAGGCTGGACGCAATCCGTAAGAAAACGAATTTGCCTTTAGTTCTTCATGGTGCTTCGGGGATCCCTGATGCAGATGTCAGGCATTGTATTGAGCTTGGAATTTGTAAAGTCAATGTCGCGACAGAGCTAAAAATCGCGTTTTCTGATGCAATCAAGCAGTATTTCATTGAGAACCCAGAAGCTACTGACCCTCGCCATTATCTGGTTCCAGGAAAGGCAGCGATGAAAGCGGTGGTGATGGATAAAATTCGTGTTTGCAAAAGTGATGGAACACTTTAACAAGTAAAAATCATCTAGATTTGCTGGGGTATAACCCAAATTTATTGTTGATAGTCCGCAATAAATCGTTTTGAAAATAAAAGGAATATTATGAAACAAGTTGCTGTTTTGCTCGCAGATGGCTTCGAGGAAGGGGAAGCGGTCGTTTTCATTGATATCATGCGTCGGTTAGATATTCATGTCGATGTCTTATCTTGCATGGATTCGCTTATTTTAAATACGTATTTTGGTACTAAAATTAGTGCAGATTATCTGTTAGTCGAAAAGTTATCCCATACTTATGATGCAGTTATGATGCCTGGTGGGCCAAAAGGAACTGACCGTTTGTATGCGAATGAAAAAGTAGTTGATTTCCTTCGGCGGCATATAAATGAGGATAAGTATATTTGTGCGCTATGTTCTTCAGGTGCGAAAGTATTAGCAGCTCATGGGTTACTGGAAGGAAGGCATTATAGTACAGGGGACAAGTTGGCTGAGAAATTTGGTGATGGCATTTATGTTGACCAAGATGTTGTTATTGACGGAAAATTTATCAGTGCAAAAGGGCTTGGTGTAAGCTTTGAATTTGCATTTACCGTCGCAAAACATTTGCTGGCTGACAATGTTGATAAAGTGGATTGGCAAGCTAAGCATATATATTTTAAACATTGGCCACTTCCCTATCTATAACTTTTATCGGTGATCAAGATAAAAAATAAAGCGGGAATGATATTTTTTCCCGCTTTATTAATATTAGATAGCAGAATAATGATCAAAAATCAGAGTTAATAGTGTATGAAGCTAGTTCTCATCATGATAAGAATTAATTGTAATTTATCAGTATTATAACAGCTGGATTTAAATTAGAAATTTTCCGTTATAAACATTAAGCTGGTCAGATACATAATCGCCGGTAAGGAATGAATATGCGGAATATTGCTATTACAAAAAATAATATTATTTCTGGTTTTCAATGGTTCTTTTTTATCTTTTGTAATACGGTTGTTATTCCCCCGACTTTACAATCTGCGTTTCATTTATCACCACAAACCACGTTTGTTATAACCCAATATGCTTTTTTATTAACGGCTCTGGCTTGCTTGTTGCAAGCGTTTATAGGCCATAAACGCTCTGTGATGGAAGGGCCAACTGGGCTGTGGTGGGCAACAATTTTAACCGTAACCTTGTCAGAATCTATGCAAGGAACTTCTCTTGAGACGATAGGATGGAGCTTGGCTATAGGGATTTTTCTGTCTGGGATTATTACCATTTTTATTGGTTTAAGCGGTCTTGGTGGCTGGTTAGCTGGTTTGTTCAAGCCGGGAGTGCTTGTGGTGTTTATGTTTTTACTTGGTGCTCAACTGGTCACTATTTTTTTAAAAGGGATGTTAGGACTACCATTTGGTGTTGGCAGTGAAAATATTACAGTTAATTATCCTGTCTTCTTTTTAGCCCTCGCAGTACTGATATTCGTCATCGCGATGATCATTTATTTACCTATGAGTATCAGTAAATATGCATTATTGATTGGAACAATTACCGGATGGCTTGCTTATAGTGGGTTATTTGGCAGCACGGTATCACCTGTTTCATCAGGGCAATGGGTGTTATTTCCATTAGGTAGATCCGATGAAATCAATATAAGTATTGTGCTGACAGCGATTTTGGCTGGAATATTAAACACATCCAATACGTTTGGAGCGATGCGAGGAACTGATGTTTTTTATCCCAATTCATTACCCGTTAAATCCTTATATCGGCGTAGTTTTATGATGTCAGGGGTTGTAACAATATTAGCAGCGCCGATAGGCGTAGTGCCTTTTTCACCGTTTGTCTCATCTATTGGTCTAATTACTCAAACAAAAGACAGTTCACGTATCTCTTTTACTATTGGCAGCCTTATTTTCTTATGTGTGGGGGGCATTGCGGTATTGACTCAATTTTTCCGCTCTTTGCCGTTAGCCATTGGTAGCGCGGTTATGTTAGCGACTTATTTGCCGCTGCTATTTTCTTCATTTTCATTTCTTGCGGATATGAAACTGAATGCACGTAATATTTATCGCCTCGCATTACCTATTTTTATTGGCATCTTTTTGATGTCAGCACCTGCTGCGGTATTAAATTCTTTGCCAACAATGTTTAGTTCTTTACTAGGTAATGGGTTACTCATGGGCATTATATTGGCACTTATTTTAGAAAATACGATCAAGTGGGATAACATTGCTTAATGTTTTGATAAAAAAAGCAAAGATGAAGGAAAATCTTTGCTAGAAAAGAAATTAAAAGGGATGTGATTTCATTTGGGCGTTTATTTTTTAGTATAAACCCAATTTTTTATATCAATAGGCTTAGTGATAATTTTGTTATCAATCAAAAATTGTTGAGTTTGCTTTAACTTACGGATGTCATTATCAGTAATATTAACGGAATAGCGTTTAGAAAAACTATCTATACTATGAAAATCATGTATTTTTTTTATGATTTCAATATTAGTATCGCTTTCTTTAGCAAGTAAAATTTCTGCCTGATCGGGGTTATTTTGCGCATATTTACTTGCTTTTAATAAAGCAATATTCATTGCTTTAATCACCTTCTCATTTTGATTTATGAATGCTTCTCGCCCTACGATAACAGAAATACCTGAGAGTTCAGGTTCAGTACGGGTTGAATAAAGTGTTGTAATCGTCGGAGATTTATTTTCTAAACGGGCGGTACTTTGCTCAGTCCATACCATCGCATCAATTGCTCCGTTTAATAATGCGGATTCAGCATCATTTGTCATTTGAATAATATTGAAGTCAGATAATTTATATCCTTGTTGTTCAATAAATAGCGTGAAATACCGTTGCATATACGTTCCTCGTGGTAATGCAACTTTCTTGCCTTTAAGGTCAGCTAACAAGTGAATATTGCTCTCTTTTCTTACTGCGATATTAGCATTGATGGAAGAATCCTCTGACATGATTAATTTTAAGGGAACACCTCTCGATGTGGCTATAATTCCCGGAAAATCAGCATAAACAGCAATATCAATAGCATTTGTCGCTAGGCCTTCATTGACGGCTGGACCTGCTCCTGCAAAACCAGAAATGGAATATTGGTAATCAACTTTTTGTAGCTCTTCTTCAAGATATCCTAGCTGTTTTGCTAAACCGAGCAAACCACTTAAACGACCATTATTATCTGCTGTACCAATACGAACAATTTTTTCATTATTTTTACTGTCAGGTAGCCTTTCATCCCCACAACCAACTAAAATGAAGGAAATTAATACTATGATAGGAAATTTGATATAATTTAATAATGTCATGATATGTTCCTTCTAGATTTCATATTCACTTGAAAAAAGTTCTGCAGAATTATCAAAAAATTCTTGAAGAATAATTCTCTTATAATATGCGAAATCAGAACTACCTCGATTTCGTGGATAAGGAAGATTAATATCAATTATTTTTTTTATGTTTCCAGGGCGGGATGACATTATAATTACTCGATTTCCCAAATATATTGCCTCTTCAATATCATGGGTAACTAAAATCATCGTCAGTTGCTTTTCTTGTTTGATAGATAAAATCTCTCGTTGCATTTCAATTTTGGTTAAAGCATCAAGTGCGCCAAGCGGTTCATCCAATAACAATAGTTCAGGTTGGGTGATTATTGTACGGGCAATTGCTGCACGTTGTGCCATTCCTCCTGAGAGTTGTTTAGGATAAGCATTAGCAAACTCAGTCAAGTTTACGAGTTTTAAATAATTTTCAACTAAAATTTTCTTCGTTTTTTTATCTATATGGTCTAATCCGAAAGCGATATTATCAGCAATTGTTAACCAAGGTAGAAGCCTATTTTCTTGAAAAACCATTCCTCTTTCTATATTTGGTTCGGTTATCTCTTTATTTTTAAATAATACACTTCCACTATTGAATTGGTTTAAGCCTGCAATTATGCGTAGTAAAGTACTTTTCCCACAACCACTATGGCCAACGATAGCAATAAATTCACCTTGTTGAACTTGAAGGTTAATATCTTCTAAAACAGGAAGTAACTTATTATTGATAGTAAAGTTTTTAAATCCATTTTTGATTGACAGCATATTTATTTCCTTTCTGTTCTTAACCATGGCAGCAGGTAATAAGATATAATTAATAAAATCTTATCTAATAATAAACCGACTATACCGATAACAAGAATACCCACTATAACGACTGGAGAATCTAGCATAATTCGGGCATCATTGATGCGATAGCCAATACCTGAGTTAGCTGCGATCATTTCTGCTGCAACGACTGTTGCCCAAGATAACCCCATTGCAAGCCTTAAACCTGTAAATAGGTTGGGAAGTAGTGATGGAATATAAATTTTTCGTAATTTTTGCCAGATATTGAATTGATAAAGATTACCTAATTCAATATAAGTCATAGGTGTCGTTTGTATTCCATTGATGGTACTTAGTAATATAGGGAAAAAGGCACTTTTTATAATAAGAATAATTTTAGTTACTTCACCAATCCCAAACCATAAAGTTAATAATGGTATCCATGCTAGTGGAGGAATTTGACGTATAGCATTTAATGTCAGGTTGAAAATTTGGTTTGTTCGTAGCGACAATGCCATGATAATACCAAGAAAAAAAGCAAAAATAGCAGCGATAGCAAAGGCTATTAATACTCGGGATAAACTAATTGATAAATCTTGCCATAATTGCCCAGAATATAATTGGAAATTCAAAGAATGCCATGCTTGCGGAATAGATGGAAAAATAACAGGAGAAACACCTCCAATTGTTGTTGTAATATACCAAATTGTAAAAATAATGACTGGAAGTAGAAGTAAATAAAAACTGTTTTTCAACATGATATATAAACCTCAACTTATTTTATCGAAATATTGATTGAGGAAGCTCACATATGTTTTTGTATCCTGTAATCCAACGAGTTTATCCACTAATTTCCCATTATTTGAGACTGCAATAATAGGTATACTTCTAAGTGAATACTTTTGAAGAGTTTCAACAGAATTATCTACAGAGAGATAATTGATTTTATTTATTGAGTAAAGTTTCACTAATGAAGGTAATAACTCATTCAATACTTTACATTTATTGCACCAATTAGCACCGAAGAAAATCAAATTATTTTTATTTTCATTAATAATTGAATAGAATGTTTCACTATCTATTTCATATATTTTATCGGAAAAGAAAAATATGTCAGATTTTTTGGAGGAATGATTATCTCCAGTGCGAGCAATACATAAGATATCATCATCTGGAATTTTATGTTTTATTATCCCTTCGATATACACTCCTGTAATTGTATCTTTAGGGGCTGCATTTGGTAATCGAAATTGAGAGACATCCAGAGGTGCTATGCTATTTTCTTCAGGTATATCTAATTGAGGGATCCAATCATAAGGGATTCTATAGGCACGATAGATCATATTATTGCGTTTTTTTCCTTCTCGCCAGTAAGGTGAGACATATTCCCACACAATCTCATGTTCAGCTGTTATTTCAATCAATCGCCCATTTGAGCCTTCGGTAATTAAAGTATTACCATTTGGTAGACGCTGAGCGCTACTTACATATGGGCTATAGAATCGACTCGAATCCATGGGAGATGCAAAACCTAGTTTTTCTGCATCATGTTGCCAAATAATTTCGAGAGTAACTGGGTTTATTTCTAATACTCGAGAACTATCTCTCCATGCATTTTTTAAGCCATATACAGATGAAGGGTTTGGTGCTCCATAACCAGCCCAACCTCCATTATCAAAAATTAACAGATTTCCTGCACCTGGGAGGCCATGAGGTATAATATGAGCATGATGAGGTCCGATAATCCAACCAAGATGATGAACTTGTTTGTCGTTATAATCTGGTCCTAATTGCCAAACTATTTTTCCAGTTTTTCGACTAGTTATTCCGATTATATTTGCTTCTCTAGAATCCCAAATAATGTTATCAGGATGAAAACGTTCGTCTCCATTATCATAATGTAGATTTGGCCCTATACGAGACATGGTATTAATATGTAGATAATCTCCCATGCCTCCACCAGCATTACGCATATTTGGATCACGATATAAAACATTTCTAGCTTCTTCGCTGAAATTTAATTCTGAAAAGTGATCGCTAAATGCCCATTGCCAGATAATATTACCTTGCCAATCTACTTCGATAAAAATATCATCAAGTAGCCATTTATCTGATATTTCAGGTTTGTAAATATTTTGATGGCATAGTATTAGAGTATTTCCGCTATGGGTTTGTGATGTTAATGTAGGAGAATAATAACAAACAGGGTTTCCATCACGTTGAAAATCATGATGTTGTCTTGCCATCCATATTATTTCTTGATTAGGATCTTGTATTTTTTCTAATTTATTGAATGACCATATAATGTTACCATCCCAATCAAATTGAACTAAATCAACTTGATCTTGAACACCATATTTAGGTGATCGCAAACCATGACTACCAAATAAATATCCACCAGGTAAAATTTTATTAGGGAAACCATCAACTCCTTGCCATAAATGCACTTCTCGACCATTCATATCAATTAATAGCGCACCTTTTCCTGGTGCGTTAAAAAGGGTATAACCACTAAATGTTTTTTCTTTATTGAAAATAGTAGTTCCTGAAGGATAAATACTTGGATGCCCCATATTAAATATTCCTATAGTAAATTTTTTCTATGTGGAATAATGGTGTAAAGGTAATGGCTTTTGAAATATTTTTTATTATGGTGTTATAACTTAATAGAACAATACAGTAATGTTCTATTAAGTGCTTATATTTATAATATTAAGTGATAAGAATATAATACGTAATTAATACAAAAAGTTAAAAATATAATTGATTTTTTCCTAGTGATGGTATGAGTATTGTTCATATCTTATGATCAGTAACACAGTATGAATGATATTAAACTATACATTATGTTAATTCATTTACTGATCGTTATTTACGGGCTAACATTGCGTTAGCCCGTAAAATTTAACGGCCTAAATAACTATCCCAATCTTTCCAAACGGGCTGTAAACCGGCTTGCACAAGGGCATGTGCGACTTGAGCGGCACTGCGGTTATCATTTGGGGAAAACTGTTCTAGCTCTTCTTTGGTATCTGCATAGCCACCCGGTTGGGTTTTTGAGCCGGCACTGACGTTGTTAATTGCCAATGGCACCACGTGATCACGGAAATAAGGTGATTCACGGGTTGAGAGTGAAAGCTCGACATTCGGCGCCAGTAGGCGAAAAGCACAAATCAATTGCACTAATTCGGCTTCATTCATCAGTGATGCTGGTTCAACGCCACCTGCACAAGGGCGCAAGCGAGGAAAAGAGATAGAATAACGACTTTGCCAGTAGTATTGCTGTAAGTACAACAAGTGTTCTGCAACCATATAGCAATCGGTACGCCAACTGTTTGATAAACCAATTAACGCGCCAAGGCCGATTTTATCTATACCTGCTTCTCCTAAACGTTCTGGAGTGGCTAGGCGCCAGTGAAAATCCTGTTTTTTACCTTTGAGATGATGTAGTTGATACGTGAGCTCATGGTAGGTTTCTTGATAAACCATCACACCGTCTAACCCCAAAGTTTTCAACTCCTTATATTCATCTGTGCTTAGTGGCTGCACTTCCATCATTAACGAACTGAAATAAGGGCGAATGATGGGGAATGTGTGGCGGAAGTAGTCCATACCCACTTTACTTTGGTGCTCCCCTGTAACCAGTAATAAGCTATCAAAACCAATTTTGCGAATGGTTTCGCACTCATTGATGATTTCAGCGTCATTTAGCGTTTTTCGCTTAATTTTATTACTCATCGAGAAACCGCAATAAGTACAATCGTTTGCGCATAGGTTCGATAAATAAAGTGGCACGTAAAAGCCAACAGCATGGCCAAAGCGTTGGCGGGTGAGTTTCTGGGCTTTTTGTGCCATCAGCTCAATATAGGGACGGGCAGCAGGGGAAAGCAGAGCCATAAAATCATCGAGTGTGAGTATGTCTGTCGCCAAAGCGTGTTCCACATCGACAGGTGTTTTACTGTTTATCCGCAGTGTTGTATCGTCCCAATCCAGTGCTTGTAAGCGTTCTTGGAAACTTGGGATCATGATAAGGCTCCTAAAAAACGGGTCAATGGGCTGGACGCTTGCGCCTGTTGCTTCGGCGCAGCTAACCCGCTTTGATAAGCTAACTCAGCGGCTTCGACCGCGAGTTTAAACGCTTTTGCCATAAGTGCAGGTTGCTTCGCTACCGCGATTGCGGTATTGACTAAAACGGCATCGGCACCCATTTCGATGGCTTCTGCCGCATGGCTTGGCGCACCAATTCCGGCATCTACGACGACAGGCACAGAAGCTTGTTCAATAATGATACGGAGCATTTCTTTAGTTGCTAAGCCTTTGTTTGTGCCAATCGGTGAGCCTAATGGCATCACAGCGGCACAGCCTACTTCTTCCAAACGACGACAGAGTACTGGATCTGCGCTGCAATAAGGCAATACAACAAATCCCTCTTTAACGAGCTGCTCTGCGGCGAGTAATGTCTCGATGGGATCGGGTAGCAAATAACGCATATCTGGATGGATCTCAAGTTTGACCCAATTGGTACCGAGGGCTTCTCGAGCTAGGCGCGCTGCAAATACCGCCTCTTGGGCATTTTTCGCACCGGAGGTATTCGGTAATAGCTTCACACCCAATTCTTGCAGTGGCTGTAAAATACCATCATCTTGCCCACGTAAGTCAATACGTTTCATTGCCATTGTCACCAATTGACTGCCGGATGCCTCAATGGCGTCTTGCATTAGGTTGGCGCTGGCAAATTTACCTGTTCCAGTAAACAGGCGTGAGTGAAAAGTTAAATCTGCGATTTTTAACATTATTAGCCCCCAGCGATAGCTTGAAATAACAAGATATTGTCTTGGTCATTAATGAGATGTGAATCCCACTGACTCTTCGGAATGATCACTTGGTTGATAGCAAGTGCAGTTCCCACTATTGGCCGGTTGAGAGTGGAAAATAATTGATTAACCGTCAGTGGGGCGTCGAATTCCATAGGTTGGTCGTTAATTATGATATGCATGTTTCTTCCCGACAGATTGGACATTGCAATGACGGCGTTAATTGCAATGTATTCCATTGTTGCTGTTTCCCATCAAATAAACGCAATTTACCGCTCAGTGAAGAGGGAAGGCCGACAAGTAATTTAATGGCTTCTAGTGCTTGCAACGTGCCGATAATTCCAACTACAGGCCCTAATACCCCGGCAGTGCGGCAGTTGCGCTCGGGTTCATCTTTGTCTGGATATAAACAGGCATAGCAACCAGTACTAAATGGCGGCTCAAGTACCATTAATTGGCCGCCAAACCCAACCGCACTACCGCTAACTAAGGTTGTATTGGTCATGACACAAGCGGTATTGACCGCATGGCGAGTGGCCATGTTATCGCAGCAATCAAGCACTAAATCGACTTGTTCAGCTAAAGGAATTAAAGTCTCAACATCCAACTTCTGTGCGACAACATGGGTTCTTACCAATGGATTGAGCCGATGCAGCCTATCTGCGGCAAGCTGGGCTTTTGGCTGGCCGATATCATCGGTATCGTAAAGTACCTGCCGTTGTAAGTTAGAAACGTGCAAGTCATCGTGGTCAGCTAGCCACAATTCGCCGACACCAGCCCCCGTTAAATAAAGGGACGCGGGGGAGCCTAACCCCCCTAAGCCGACAATGAGGACTTTGCTATTTTTGAGTTTTTGTTGCCCCTCGGGACTAATGTCTTCGAGTAGTAGCTGACGGCTGTAACGCATGAATTCTTGGTCACTTAACATGATTGAATTCCTTAAATCATCACTCACCCTGTTTTATGATGACAAAGCAGGGCGAGTTATGTGATTAAAAATTTGCTAGTTGGCAGTATTTCGCTCAATTAAATCCAACAACGTTTCTGTTGCAGCGCGCCAATCATCGGCTTTGGTAATCGCACTGACCAGCGCAACACTACCTACCCCAGTTGCTAGCACTGCAGGGACTTTATCAATAGAAATTCCACCAATGGCGACAGTTGGGTAATCAGGCGTTGCTTCCACCATGGCTTTAAGCGTTTCTAAACCCTGAGGCGAAGAAGGCATTTCTTTCGTTTGTGTTGGAAAGATATGCCCCATAGCAATGTAAGAAGGACGCACGGATTTCGCGATAGCCAGTTCGTGCTCATCGTGCGTTGATATTCCTAACCGTAAGCCCGCTTGGTGGATTGCTAATAAATCGGTAGTTTCCAAATCTTCTTGGCCCAAATGTACGCCATAAGCACCCAACTCGACCGCTAAGCGCCAGTAATCATTAATAAATAAACGTGCGTTATGTTTTTTTCCTAGCGCAATCGCTTGTTGAATATCATCACGAACATCGGCATCAGGTTTGTCTTTGATGCGTAATTGGATGGTGGAAACACCTGCATTAAGCAAGCGTTCAATCCATTCAACGGAATCCACAACGGGGTAAAGCCCAAGGCGTTGTTCGGTCGCAGGAAAAGGACTATTTGGGATAGATATAGTATTTGGAATAGATATAGCACTAGGCAATTTTGGCATTTTCATCCACCTCTGCGTTCACAATTTCAGCACCATGGTAGAGCTCGCTGCCATGAGCACGGAAGGCTTCTGACATCTGTTCCATACCGGCTTCTTTTTGTGCTGCGTAGTCACGAACTTCTTGGGAAATCTTCATTGAACAGAATTTCGGTCCGCACATAGAACAGAAATGGGCAATTTTCCCAGAGGCTTGTGGTAAGGTTTCATCGTGATATTTGCGAGCAGTTTCAGGGTCTAATGCCAAGTTAAATTGGTCTTCCCAGCGAAATTCAAAACGGGCTTTGGACATGGCGTTATCACGGATCTGTGCACCAGGGTGCCCTTTAGCAAGGTCAGCGGCGTGAGCTGCAATCTTATAAGTGATTAGCCCTTGTTTAACATCGTCTTTATTCGGCAATCCCAAGTGTTCTTTCGGGGTGACATAGCATAACATTGCACAGCCAAACCAGCCGATCATGGCGGCACCAATACCAGAAGTAAAGTGGTCATAACCCGGAGCAATATCGGTTGTGAGTGGGCCTAAGGTATAGAATGGCGCTTCGTGGCAATGTTCCAATTCTTCCGTCATATTACGGCGGATCATTTGCATTGGTACGTGGCCAGGGCCTTCGATCATGACTTGGACATCATATTCCCACGCAATTTTGGTTAACTCACCAAGGGTATGTAATTCGGCAAATTGTGCTTCATCGTTGGCGTCTTGGATTGAGCCTGGGCGCAGGCCATCCCCTAATGACAAGGAAACGTCGTAAGCGGCACAAATTTCACAGATTTCACGGAAGTGCTCATACAGGAAGTTTTCTTGGTGATGAGACAAGCACCATTTGGCCATGATGGAGCCACCGCGAGAGACGATCCCTGTTAGGCGCTTGGCGGTCATCGGTACATAGCGTAGTAATACGCCGGCATGGATAGTGAAGTAATCGACGCCTTGCTCTGCTTGTTCTAATAATGTGTCACGGAACATTTCCCACGTGAGATTTTCGGCGATACCGTTTACTTTTTCGAGCGCTTGGTAAATCGGAACCGTACCAATAGGCACTGGGCTGTTACGTAAAATCCATTCGCGAGTTTCGTGAATATAACGGCCAGTGGATAAATCCATGACGGTATCCGCCCCCCAACGTGTTGACCAAATCAGTTTTTCGACTTCTTCTTCAATAGATGAGGTGACCGATGAATTACCAATATTAGCATTAACCTTAACCAAGAAATTACGGCCAATAATCATTGGTTCTGATTCGGGATGGTTGATATTGGCTGGGATAATGGCGCGACCTGCCGCCACTTCTTGGCGAACAAATTCAGGGGTAATATTCTCCGGTAAATTTGCGCCAAAGCCTTGGCCTGGGTGTTGTTGCAATAAAACTTCACCACGAATACGTTCACGCCCCATATTTTCGCGGATTGCAATAAACTCCATTTCAGGGGTTACGATGCCTTTACGTGCATAGTGTAATTGGGTAACACACTTGTTAGTTTGGGCTTTTAATGGGTGAGGGCGGTTGTTAAAGCGCAGATGATCAAGACCTGCATCAGCAAGGCGTTGTTGGGTAAAATCGGAACTTAAATTTTCGACAGGTACGGTATCAGCTCGTTCACTTATCCATGGCGCACGAATTTTTTTAAGACCTTTATGCACATTTAATTCAGAAACTGGGTCGCCGTAAGGGCCAGATGTATCATAGATAGGAACAGGTTCGTTATCTTCAAATTGAGGGTTATCTTTATCGCCACCAGTCAAGGTTTGAGAGAGCTGGATTTCTCGCATCGGGACTTGGATATCGTCTCTAGAACCTTGTAAATAAATACGCTGTGAATTAGGAAACGAAACGCCAGAAACGGTATTAATAAAATTTTCAGCGGCATCACGTTGAGCTTTACGGGTACGAGCGGGTGCTGCTTGTGGCGATAAATCAGCAGTAGGGATGATATTTTGTTCTGTATTATTGGACATAGCAATTTCCTGACATTGTCACGGCTATCACAGTTTTATGTGTAGCGGGTTTATCGAAAGAAAGTTGCTTGTCAGGAGTTCGGAGGAGTAATAAAAAGACGTTGCGGCTAATTTTTCACCAAATGTGAGGTGATAAACTAACGCTGAGTGATTACTCTTGTTCCCTTCGCGGGTATTAACCCGATCAGGTTCCGCGGATCCCGAATTAACGGTCTCAGCCTGATGCATTGCATACTAGGCACTCCGACAAGAGATTTCAGTATAAGCTTTCCTCGTTATTCTTCAAGCGATAAGTGCGTTGGCTGCTCTCGGCTACCCAAGTCACATACTTATGTATGCTCCTTGGGATATCCTCATTTGCCGCCTTCTTCTCACTTGAATAATTTAGAGGAAAGTAAAATGGAATAAGGTTATTTCCTTGTTATTTTTCAAGGAATAAGTGCTTCCTCGTCATTCTTCAAGCGATAAGTGCGTTGGCTGCTCTCGGCTACCCAAGTCACATACTTATGTATGCTCATCGGGATAATTCTATTTATCTCCTTCCTCTAGCACGAATAATTTAGAGGAACCTTTGAAAAGATTAGTTAGTTAAAACCAAAATTAAAACCAAGTTTGAAATTAAAATTGGGCTTACAAACCCCAAGTATATTGTGGCCAATTGTGTTCGAGTGCGGCTTGCGTTAGGCGTTCGTCACCGTTGATAATAAATACTTCATCGGCGAATTGGCACATCGGGAGATCGTTAGCGGAGTCGGTATAGAAATATACATATGCGTCAGTGATCGGCTGGTGGCGGACCCAAGCTAATAGGCGTTTGACTTTACCTTCCTTAAAGGTTGGAATGCCGTCGATCTCTGTGGTGTAGCAACCATCTTGTTGTTTGATATCGATCCCCATCGCGACATCCGCACCTAGTTTCGCAGCAATTTTTTTCACAATAAATGAAACGGTTGCGGAGATCACAATAATTGGCAGCCCCTTAGCTCGATAATTTGCGATCGTTCTAATGGCGTCAGGGTAGACTCGCGGTAAAATCACGTTTTGTACAAAATCATCCAACCAAATATCCACTTGCTCAGTTTTTACATTGGCGAGGGTTTGTAGGTTAAAATGCAGGTAAGTCGGCATATCCAAAGTGCCTGCATTATACTGCGCCATCATGGCTTTATCTGCCTCCACAAATTGTGGGTCGCTAATGATTTGCTTATCCCACAGATATTGTGTCCACAATACACTGCTATCACCTTGAATTAACGTATCATCTAAGTCAAAAATGGCCAGTCGGTTTTGCATTATATTCCTATCTACTTATTAACTAAGTGTGCGAATTTCATTTTTATTAAACATAAGTTCAAGGCGAGTTCCAGGTTCAAATAAACGCTCAGATGAGCGGTTAAGTAAATCCACCGTCATATCACCTGCAGGGGTATTCACACTATAACGAATAATATTGCCAAGCAACTGATGGTCCAATATCACGGCATCAACAGGGTGAGAAATATGGCTACCGTATTGGCGCCCCGCTTCTTTGACATATATAGACTCAGGGCGGATAGCAAGTGTACCTTGTAAATTAAGGCCTAACATCGTATTGGCCTTTTCGGAATCAACAAGGTTGTAATGGCCCATAAACCGAGCGACAAATTCTGTTGCTGGTTGGGTATAAATATTCTCTGCCGTATCACTTTGCACGATCTGCCCTTTATTCATCAAAAAGATCCTATCGGACATGATCATCGCTTCATCTTGATCATGAGTAACAAAAATGGTGGTTAAGCCTAATTCACGTTGAATTTGGCGAATTTGCTGGCGTAAGTGCTTGCGAATCCGTGCATCAAGAGCGGAAAGCGGCTCATCAAGTAACAAAATTTGCGGTTTCATCACTAATGCTCTTGCGAGTGCTACTCGTTGGCGTTGTCCCCCTGATAGTTGATGGGGAAATTGTTGTTCTTTTCCTTGTAATTCAACTAATTCAATCACTTCAGCGACTGCTTTAGATCTGGCTTGGCTATCAATTTTACGCATTTTTAAACCAAACGCGATATTGTCAACCACAGTCATATTGGGAAATAACGCATAACTTTGGAACACCATGCCAACGCCGCGTTGCTGTGCGGCTTGGTGGGTTACATTCTGGCGATTAATATAAAGTTCGCCATCATTAAGTTGTTCAAGCCCTGCGATACAGCGTAATAAAGTCGATTTTCCGCAACCACTTGGCCCAAGTAGGGTAATAAATTCGCCTTTTTCGATAGTAAATTGAATATCAGCAAATACCTGATTAGTGCCAAAAGACTTGGCTAAATTTTCCGCAATAACATAACTCATCATTCATCTCCTGAACGATTTAATCGCATTGCTAACCATGTCAGCAATAAGGTAAACAGAAAATATGACATCACCAGAGCAGAAGTGAAATGCCCGCTGGTTTGTCGCATATTGAAAAGATAGATTTGCAAGGTTTCATAACGTGTTCCCACAAGGATATTGGCAAACACAAATTCACCCATTAAAAATGAAAATGAAATTAATAATGAGACCAACATACCTTTGCGAATATTGGGTAACACAATCATCATAAAGGCTTGGAAGGTACTGGCACCGAGTAAATGCGCGGCATCCATTAAGTCATGTAAATTAATGCCTTGAAAGCTATTCGCAAGAGCACGATACATAAAAGGTAACGTGATGGTGAAATAAGTACCAATCAGGATCCAAGGTGTACCAACCAACATGAATGGTTCATCAGCAAATATTTGCAGCAAGCCAACCGATGAGACCACAGGCGGGATCGCAAAAGGCAAAATAATGAGTAAATCCATCATCCCTTTGAGTTTGGGGAACCGATAAAATACCGCAAACGTCATGGGTAAAATAATTAATGTGCTAACCAGTAACGTACCAAAGCAAATTATTAATGAACGACCAAATGCCATGAGAAAACGCGGGTCTTGCCACAATTGTAGATACCATTTAATCGACAAGGCATCAGGTAGCACAGTGGCTCCCCAAGAACTGGCGATGGAATACAAAAATGTGGCAATAATAGGTAGCGCTAATAGGCTAGCAACACTGATTAGTACTAACTTATGAAGCAATAATCCAGAGGGTTTATTGCTATTGGTTATAACTGGGCTAATCGCATTATTATTTTGCATGGTAGCTCCGCTTGATTAACCAATGATGGATAGCCGTGATAAAAGCTAAGATAGCGATAAGTAGCATTGATAAAGCCGCAGCCATATTCGGCTCCAGAAATAAATCACCGGAAACTAAACTGGCAATTCGGATAGTCACAAGGTTGTAATTACCACTTGTTAACGCATAGGTACTGGCGTATGCGCCCATTGCATTAGCAATTAGGATAATAAAGGTGCCAAGTAGAGCAGGGGAAAGCACCGGAATAGCAACTTTTAGCCAATAGGTTAGTTTGCTTGCTCCCATCGTTTTTGCTGCGTCTTCCCATTCAGGTTTTAGTGCGTCAAAGGCGGGATAAAGCAACAGAACACCTAATGGGATCTGAAAATATACATACAACAGCATTAACCCGCTGGCGCTGTATATATTGAAATCTTCGATAATCCCCCATGACTTGAGCTGCAAGGTAATCGCCCCATTGAAGCCCAAAATAATAATGAATGCGAAAGCAAGAGGAACACCGCTGAAATTACTGGCCATGGTGGTGAAGGAAATCATTATCCGGCGAATTTTCCCTTGCATTTTATAAATGGAAAATGCCGTGATACTGGAAATGAATAAGCCAATTACACTGCAAATAATGGAAAGCCATAAGGTATTTTCAAACGCTTGCAAGTAAAAATCATTATTGAATACTTCAAGATAGTTGCCTAATGACCATGCTTCTTCGTAGATAAAGCTATTAATGAGCACCCAAATCATTGGGGCGATTTGGAATAAACTAAATAGTACAAAGAATGGTAGCAGTAGCAGTGCAGCGCGCCAATGAAAACGAGCAAAGCGTTTTTTTAACATGGCAATTTTTCCCTGTGGTTGGAATGTCTGCTCACAGGAAGCAGGGATATCAGCCATTACAAACCTCCTCGTAATAGTGCATCACAAACAGGTTTATCCAGAGAGTTGGCACCAAGTAAACGACAGATGGTTCCACAAATCGCGGTTTGCTCAATATCGCAGGGTTGATGAGAAAATTGCGAACCGACGACAAACAATGGGACTAAACACTCTTCAGGAAGTGTCCCTCCGTGGCTACGATCATTATTCATCCCATGATCACTAGTGATCAGGATTTGATAACCTTGCTCAATCCATGTAGGAATATAATTCGACAGGATGATATCTGCATGGCGTGCTGCATTACGATATTGCGGCGAATCAAAACCGAACTTGTGCCCGGTGTCGTCTATATTCATAGGGTGAATCAATAAAAAATCAGGGTTAAATTGAGTGCGTAAATATTCCGCATCGACAAATAAGTGATCATCAGGGTAATGGTCTGCTTGATAAAAGCAGCCATGCTGGATAGCTAGCGATTCATCGTGAGTAAAACGGTCTCTTGTTGCGACGAAAGGCGCTCGGTTATACAGCTCACTCACCCAATAATAAGCGGCGGCGGCGGTCGTTTTGCCGGCAAGGCGCGCAAGAGAGAATATGCTGTCAAAATGGGATAAACGGATAATTTGGTTATTTACAATACCGCTTTTGACAGGAGGAACTCCCGTTAGTATGCACTCATATAAAGGGCGAGACATCGAAGGAAGCTCGCACTCTAATTGGTAAAGTGTTGCACTGTCGGCTTTAATTAAGCCGTTAAGATAGCCCATACAATGATGGGCTACTGAATAACTTAAACCGTCTAGGACAACAAGTATGACTTTCTCAGACATTAACTTTTCCTAAAATCAATACATTAAATTACTGCTGGTGGATCAAAACTTGCTGTTGCCACATTTTAGGGAGATTACGGGACGATTTTTCCCAACCTTCTGCATTCTTAATGGGTTGAACATTTTTATATTGTTCTTCTGGTAATAATTTGGCTTTAATATCGTCAGGTAATGTTAGATATTGTGCACGAATTGGCCGAGCGTAGCCTTCAGCAAGGTTTAATTGGCCTTTGTCACTGAAAATAAATTCACGAGCTAATTTTGCTGCATTTGGGTTTTTGGCAAATTTATTGATGATAGTGGTGTAACCTGAAATGACAGAACCGTCAGATGGGATCACAACCGTAAAGCGATCGCGGTTGATTTGATCACGGTAATTCAGTGCGTTAAAGTCCCATAAGATGCCAACTTCGACTTCACCTTTTTCGATATTTGCGACAGTTGGGTCATTAACGGATAGGCGTTTTTGTTTGGCGAGTTCAGCAAAAAATTCAATGGCAGGTTTTAGGTTATTTTCGTCACCACCACGGGCAAATGCGGCGGCCAGTACAGCATTATTGGCTTGTGCAGCGATTCCAACATCCCCAACGGTGACTTTATATTTTCCTTTTAATAGGTCATCCCAGCTTTTCGGCGCATCTTTCACTAGATCATTATTAATCATAAAAGCAATTGACCCTGTATAGGCTAAAGCCCAATGGCCGTCTTTGTCTTTTGCCCAATCAGGAATTTGTGCCCAAGTTGTTGGTTTATAAGGTTGAGTCACACCTTTTTGCACGGCAACAGGCCCAAAAGAGGCACCTACATCACCAATATCTGCGGTCGCATTATTTTTTTCTGCGGCAAATTTGGCAATTTCTTGGGCGGAGCTCATATCGGTATCTTGATGCTTCAACCCATATTGCGTCGCTAAGTCTTGCCAAGTTCCTTTCCAATTAGCCCAAGAGTCAGGCATTCCAACGCTGTAAACTTGCCCTTCTTTTTTCGCTGCATCGATTAACTCTGCTAAATTAGCATCAGCAGCTAATGTCACACTGGATGCAGTCAATGATAGTAAAATCGCAGGAACGATAGTTTTCATTATTTTCTCACTTTTGAAGAACGGTGAACCGTATTGGTTACTTAGCATCCTAATTTTAAGAGGTGACAGTTAGTTGACCCTTTTATGACAGTTTTTAGACATTTTATGGAATGGAACGTCTAAAAAGTGTCAAAATTGATAATGAAAAATAATGAAACAAACGTTTGAATGACATTGCGCCAAAGAAGTGTATTGTGTCATTAATAGATTTATTTTTTCGACAATAAAAACTAACAAAAGATATGAAAAATGAATAAGTTAAAATTATCAGGAACTGAAAGTGGTTGGTGGTTTATCTGTTTTTCCGGGCGTTTGTGGCTACCTCATGGAGATATTCCACGAGGCATGGCAAAGGACTATTTGTTAGAAGGAAAAATAGCGACACCAATTGGTGAGTGGCAAGGGGAAATTGTCTGGTTGATAGCCGAAAAAATGCCATCAGATATGGCATCTCCCCGTATTGTTGCTGCGCAAGATGAGGGTTTATTTCGTCTCGCTGGGCGAGGTGTGCAATTGGCGGAATTTTATCGTTCTCATCGTTATTGCGGCTATTGTGGTACTGCAATGCGCCATAGTGAAACAGAATGGGCGTGTTTGTGTGACCATTGCCATGAGCGCTATTACCCGCAGATTGCCCCTTGTATTATCGTGGGGATCCGACGTGATGACCATATTCTATTAGCTCAGCACCGGCGCCATTCGCAAAATCCATTATTTACCGTATTAGCGGGTTTTGTTGAAGTGGGTGAAACACTAGAAGAGGCTGTTATGCGCGAAGTCATGGAAGAGAGCAATATAAAAGTGAAGAATATTCGTTACGTATCTTCACAGCCATGGCCTTTTCCTCATTCTTTAATGATGGGCTTTCTCGCGGATTATGAGAGTGGTGATATTAAAGTAGACCCGAAGGAGTTGGTGAGCGCAAATTGGTATCATTACAATGAACTGCCTTTGATCCCACCCGCGGACACCATAGCTAGGCGTTTGATTGAAGATACGGTCGCATTGTGTCGTCAAAGTGATTATGAAACGGGAAAATAGCACAGCGCTGATATTGTTATCATTAACATGATACAATAATGAACTTCGCTCTTAGCCATTTGCGGCGGCCACTTATAATAATGGAGTAAATAATGACTGAGTTAAAAAATGACCGCTATCTACGTGCTTTGCTACGTCAGCCTGTAGATGTGACCCCTGTATGGATGATGCGTCAAGCAGGGCGTTACCTGCCTGAATATAAAGCAACTCGCGCTGAAGCTGGTGATTTCATTGCTCTGTGCAAAAACACCGAATTGGCTTGTGAAGTGACATTACAGCCATTACGTCGTTTTCCATTAGACGCTGCAATTTTATTTTCTGATATTCTCACTATCCCTGATGCAATGGGGCTTGGGTTATATTTCGAAACGGGTGAAGGCCCACGTTTTCATAAACCGATTATGAGCGCGGCAGATGTAAAAAACATCCCTATTCCTGATCCTGAAATGGAACTTGGTTATGTAATGGATGCCGTTCGTGCCATCCGTAAAGCCCTTGAAGGTAATGTGCCACTGATTGGTTTCTCTGGTAGCCCGTGGACACTAGCGACTTATATGGTGGAAGGCGGCAGTAGCAAAGCATTCACTAAAATCAAAAAGATGATGTACGAAGACCCGAACACATTACATTTGTTATTGGATAAACTGGCGGACAGTGTCATTTTATACTTGAATGCTCAAATTCGTGCAGGCGCACAGTCCGTGATGATTTTTGATACATGGGGTGGGGTGTTAACTAAGCGTGATTATTTACAGTTTTCACTGAATTATATGCATAAAATTATTGATGGCTTAATTCGTGAAAATGATGGTCGCCGTGTTCCTGTCACCTTATTTACTAAAGGTGGCGGTCAGTGGTTAGAGGAAATGGCGGCAACGGGTTGCGATGCATTAGGCCTTGATTGGACGACTGAAATTGCTGATGCTCGTCGTCGTGTTGGTGATAAAGTCGCTTTACAAGGTAATATGGATCCATCCATGTTATATGCACCACCTGCGCGTATAGAAGAAGAAGTGCAAAATATTCTATCTGGCTTCGGCCAAGGTGAAGGGCACGTATTCAATTTAGGCCATGGTATTCATCAGGATGTTCCACCTGAGCATGCAGGTGCATTTGTGGATGCAGTTCACCGTTTATCCCGCCAATATCATCAATAATTATCGTTTATTGATCTTCTAGGTTTGTGGTGTATTTATAGAATCTTGTAAGTACACCATTATCATCTATGATTAAGAATAATTTAATCTCATAAGCAATGGACGCATGATGGTTTTAGATACTCAATTGTTACGAAAAGAACAAACTAGGCAAGCTTCAAAAATCATTTTGCATGATGAACTTCCACCACTCAAACTGATTGGTGGAGCGGATGTGGGCTTTGAACAGCAAGGCGCTATTACGCGTGCAGTGGTAGCTGTATTATCTTGGCCACAGTTAGAACTTGTTGAGTATCAAATAGCACGAATACCGACTCAATTACCTTATATACCGGGGTTACTTTCTTTTCGTGAAGTCCCTGGGTTAATGGCGGCGTGGGAAAAAATACAAAATAAACCTGAATTAGTACTCGTAGATGGACAAGGGATTGCACACCCACGGCGCTTTGGTGTTGCCTGCCATTTTGGGTTACAAGCTAATATAGCCACAATTGGCGTTGCAAAAAGCCGTTTATGTGGTGATGCGGTTGAGTTAAGTGAAGAACCCGAAAGTGTTCAGCCATTAATGGCAGGTGAAAATCAACTCGGTTGGGTATTGCGGAGCAAAAAACGCTGCAAACCATTATATGTTTCACCTGGTCATAAAGTAGGTTTTTCCTCTTCCTTAGAGTGGGTAAAGCAGTGTCTAAAAGGTTATCGGTTGCCAGAACCGACGCGTTTTGCTGACGGAATTGCATCAAATCGAACGTTTTTTAAGCGAATGAATGAGAAAATCAGCTAATTATCAGCAAAATATGTGGCATTGACAGATTTTCAGGTAAACTGCGAAGTATTAAGATTGATGAGTCAGAAATTATGTTAAGAAATCCCATTCATTTGAGGTTGGAAAAATTAGAAAGCTGGCAACATACAACTTTCATGGCAAGCCTATGTGAAAGAATGTATCCGAACTTTCAAATGTTTTGTCAGCAAACTGAATTTGCCGATGCAAAAGTTTATCGTTCCATCCTTGATTTAGTTTGGGAAACTTTGGTCATTAAAGATAGCAAAGTCAATTTCGACAGTCAGTTAGAAAAATTAGAAGAAATTATCCCATCAGCAGATGATTTCGATATGTATGGTGTGTATCCAGCTATTGATGCCTGTATTGCGTTAGGTGAAATTATCCATTCGAAATTGAGTGGTGAAACCCTCGAACACGCAATATTGGTTAGCGAAGCATCCATTCGTACGGTTGCCATGCTCGAAATGACTCAAGCAGGGCGGGAAATGACAGAAGAAGAACTCAAAGAAATCCCGGCCGTTGAAGAGGAATGGGATATCCAGTGGGACATTTTCCGGTTACTGGCAGCTTGTGAAGAGCGCGACTTAGAGTTAATTAAAGGATTAAAATCTGACCTCCGCGAAGCGGGGGTGAGCAATATAGGTATTACTTTAAGCTGATTTTTGCATTTTCATTACCGAAAACGTGACTTGACGCAGTAATGCTGAGTACTAAGACTTCACATTTGCCCCTACTCTGGTCTACATTTAGGGGCGAGAAGAAGTGGCTATCGGGGGCGTGTATCAGGGGCTGTCAATTTGGCATATCCGACGCACTCGATGCTTTGCAAACGATAAACACACTGTGTAAGGATAATTTATGAATAAGACTGAATTAGTTGATGCTATCGCAGAATCAGCGGACCTGACCAAAGTTCAGGCAAAAGCAGCATTAGAATCTACTCTGAATGCTATTTCTGAAACGCTGAAAAAAGGCGAACAAGTCCAACTGGTCGGTTTCGGTACTTTTAAAGTTAGCCATCGTGCTGCGCGTACTGGTCGTAACCCACAAACTAAAGCAGAAATTCAGATTCCTGCTACAACTGTACCTGCTTTCTCTGCCGGTAAAGCACTGAAAGAAGCTGTAAAATAAGAACATTGTACAGCCGAATCACCAGAGGGGGTAAAAAACTACCCCTTTTGTTTATTCAAAAAGGGTTGCTGGTGTTGGGAACTATCTCAATGCTAAGCGCCTGTTCTTCTAATGCACCAAAGCTCCCTGAGTTTAGTGCAAGTGGTTTTATTGCCGATGATGGCGTCATTCGTATGTGGCGACTTAATAATGCAAAAAGCCAGCCTCTGGTCTTAATGGTGGTTTATAGCCCCTATAAAGGTACAGACACTTCCGTTAATTTCTTCGAATATCGTTCAGGCAATCTGTGGCAAATTCGCAGCCAAATCTTGAATCAAAAAAACGGTGATATCACCGAACAATTACGCTTCGATAAAAATAATGAGGTTATTTTTATGCAGCGTACTCAAGACGGCTATAAAACACCTCTTTCAACGGATGAAATTACGCGTTGGCGCTTTGAAGCTGAACGCATACTCGAGACAAACACCGCACTTATTGTTGGCGGCGTCAAACTCTATCAAGGTCGCTGGCAGCAAGGTAAAGTGACGACTTGTGAAGGTGATGTACGCGAAGTGACTTTTGAGCCCTATGCTGAAAATTGGTTACAGAGCCGTGCGAAAGTGTGGCATTCCCAGCTAAATTTAGCGTGGTTGGAATCTTCTGAGGGGAATCAGCTTTTGATGGTAGCGGATACAGATTTTTGCCGCTGGCAGCCTTCTAAAGATTCGTTGTAATATCTCCGCTCGTCGTCTTTCGACCCACCGCTCGTCGTCTTTCAATCCATAGCGTTGTTGGCTGCTCTCAGCTACTTAGGTCACATACTTATGTATGCTCCCTAAGATATCTTCGTTTGCCGCCTAGCTCTGAATTGAAATACTTAGAGCCGATATTTTTGCTCGTCAACTCGTAGCCTTTCGACCTTCAGCATTGTTGGCCGCGGTGACTTAGCCTAGTCACCTTGCCGTCTAGCTACGAACAGAAATCCTTAAAGTGCTTGTTTGATAGTACAAACAACAATAAAAAAGCTGATAAAAGTTTCCACTTATCAGCTTAGGGAATGGTTTAGTACTTTGTATTATTTTATACGAGCGATAGCGCGGTAACCGATATCGTTGCGGTAGAAGCTATCATTCCAGTGAATGGTTTTTGCCACTTCATAAGCTTTGGCTTGCGCTTTAGCGATATCATTACCTAATGCTGTTACGCATAGGACGCGACCACCGGCAGTCACGACTTCTCCATCTTTCATGCGAGTACCCGCATGGAAAACTTTGCTATCAGCCGCTTCGGTGGTTGGTAAACCCCAAATTACATCGCCATTGTGGTAGTCACCTGGGTAACCACCCGCAGCAATTACTACCCCTAAAGCAGGGCGCTCATCCCATAATGAATCTTTACCTGCCAGCTCACCTTTCGCCCCCGCTAAACATAAAGCGACTAAATCTGATTGCAAGCGCATCATGATAGGTTGAGTTTCAGGATCGCCAAAACGGCAGTTGAATTCGATAACTTTTGGGTTACCTGCTTTATCAATCATTAATCCAGCGTATAAGAAGCCTTGATAGCGGTTTCCTTCTTGGTCCATGCCTTTAACAGTTGGATAAATAACTTGTTCCATCACGCGCTGGTGTATTTCATCTGTCACAACAGGAGCTGGGGAGTAAGCGCCCATTCCACCTGTATTTAGACCTGTATCACCATCACCGACACGTTTATGATCTTGGCTAGTTGCCATTGGAATGACATTTTCACCATCTACCATAACGATGAAACTCGCTTCTTCGCCATCAAGAAACTCTTCGATCACGATACGATGTCCTGCATCACCAAAGGCATTCCCCGCTAACATGTCATGAACAGCTTCTTTTGCTTCTTGCAGAGTCATGGCTACGATAACGCCTTTCCCCGCTGCAAGGCCATCTGCTTTGATCACGATTGGCGCACCGACTTTATCTAAGTAAGCTAAAGCAGGTTCAATCTCAGTAAAATTTTCATAGGCCGCAGTAGGAATATGATGGCGAGCTAAAAAGTCCTTAGTAAATGCTTTAGAGCCTTCAAGCTGAGCAGCACCTTTGGTTGGGCCAAAAATAGTTAAGCCAGCAGCCTTAAATGCATCTACAACACCAATAACTAATGGTGCTTCAGGGCCGACAATCGTTAAACCAATTTGCTTTTCTTTAGCGAATTGTAGCAGCCCATCAATATCTGTCGCAGAAATATTAACGTTCTCAAGGGATGGTTCTAATGCTGTGCCTGCATTGCCCGGGGCAACATACACTTTATCTGCTAAAGGGGATTGAGCCGCTTTCCACGCTAAGGCATGTTCACGGCCACCGCCACCAATAATCAAAATATTCATTACTAGGCTCCTAATAATTAGTGACGGAAATGACGCATATTAGTGAAAAGCATTGCAATACCATGTTCATTTGCAGCTGCAATCACTTCTTCATCGCGGATAGAACCACCTGGTTGGATTACACAAGTTACTCCAACAGCAGCTGCGGCATCAATACCATCGCGGAATGGGAAAAAGGCATCTGAGGCCATTGCACAGCCAGCGACTTCTAAGCCTTCATCTGCGGCTTTAATACCTGCAATTTTTGCAGAGTACACACGGCTCATTTGCCCTGCGCCAATACCGATAGTCATATCATTTTTGGCATAAACGATAGCATTGGATTTCACAAATTTTGCGACTTTCCAACAGAATAACGCATCTTTTAGCTCGCGTTCAGTTGGTTGGCGCTTAGTCACAACGCGAAGTTCTTCTTTTTCAACCATTCCTAAGTCACGGTCTTGCACTAATAAACCGCCATTCACGCGTTTAAAGTCTAAACTTGCAACTGGTTTGCTCCATTCGCCACATTCAAGTACGCGAACGTTTTGTTTAGTCTCAAGAATAGGCAATGCATCTTTAGCAACAGAAGGCGCGATAATGACTTCTACAAATTGGCGGTCAATGATCGCTTGAGCGGTTTCTTTATCTAATTGACGGTTAAACGCGATAATGCCGCCAAAAGCAGACGTTGGGTCAGTTTTGAATGCGTTATCATAAGCTGTATGAATAGAATCACCGATAGCGACACCACAAGGGTTAGCATGTTTGACAATTACACAAGCAGGTTCTTCGAATGATTTAACACACTCAAGAGCCGCATCGGTATCAGCGATATTATTATAAGACAGGGCTTTACCTTGAATTTGTTGTGCAGTTGCAATAGAAGCTTCTTTTGGGTTTTCTTCTATATAAAAAGCAGCATCTTGGTGGCTGTTCTCTCCATAACGCATGTCTTGTTTTTTTATAAAATTTAAATTCAAGGTGCGAGGGAAACGGCCAGAAGGTTGGGTCGTATCACCATAATAAGGGGCAACTAATTCACCAAAGTAATTCGCAATCATGCTGTCATAAGCAGCTGTGTGTTCGAAAGCTTTTATTGCGAGGTCAAACCGAGTTGACCAATTTAGCGAGTTTTCGTGGTTATCCATTTCATCAATGATGGTTTGATAGTCATTACTATTCACCACAATTGCTACATCTTTATGATTTTTGGCCGCGGAGCGCACCATGGTTGGGCCGCCGATATCAATATTTTCTACAGCATCTTCAAGAGTGCAATTTGGTTTTGCCACTGTTTGGGCAAAAGGGTACAGATTAACAACAACCATATCGATAGGGGCAATATCATGCTGTTGCATAATGGCATCATCAGTACCGCGACGACCTAAAATTCCGCCATGCACTTTCGGGTGCAATGTTTTCACTCGACCATCCATCATTTCAGGAAACCCAGTGTAATCTGAAACTTCAGTTACGTTTAGTCCTGACTCAGCAAGTAACTTTGCAGTACCGCCAGTAGATAGAAGCTCAACACCACGTTGAGATAACGCCTTAGCGAATTCAACAACCCCTGTTTTATCAGACACACTAAGCAGGGCACGACGAATAGGACGAAGCAGTTGCATGAGATAGATCCCTTGGATTTGAATAAATAAGGCAATAACGAATATCAGTCAGTAAAAACTCAAAGAGCTTTTCTTATATACCTATTATATCTATTGATGAAAGCAAAGCGGAATTAGCCAGCTTCCCCTATAACAATATATAAGTCACTAACAATTTCAGAACATAAAAACAAAATCAATGCCGAAATTTCGAGCCAATTGTAACGCAAACGTTTGCGTAATGCGCGATAATTTTTAAATTATTTTCATGTTGTGGATAACTTCGTGTATAAGTCGGTATAAGTAGGGGTTTTGCTGTGTAATGCAGCAGTTGAATAAAAAAATGCAAAAAAGGGGTTGCCAGATTTTTCTGACTCCCTATAATGCGCATCCACTGACCGGGAACAAGACAACGCAAAGCGCGATGAACACTGAAACGGCAGCGAGAGATTCTGAAAAGAAAAAGCAAAAAATTGCTTGACTCTCACGGAGGAAAACGTAATATACGCCTCCTCGCAGCAACGACCGAAAGGTTGGTTTTTATAAAGAAAAGCTGCAATGCTCTTTAACAATTTATCAGACAATCTGTGTGGGCACTCACAGGACACTATCAAAAAAATATTTGATTTTAAGTCTTGAAGAGTGACTAACACGTTAATTCATATATATGAAATAAGGTAGTAACGCTTATTTTGGAAGGATAACGCGAAGGCAAGCAGAGATAACCCGAGACAGTACTTAGGTACGGCGAGGGGAAGCGATGCGAAGCCGACAAAGTTAGCCGAACAAAAGAACGTTACGGTCAGTAAGACATTCTTTGAGCATCAAGCTTTTTAATTGAAGAGTTTGATCATGGCTCAGATTGAACGCTGGCGGCAGGCCTAACACATGCAAGTCGAGCGGTAACAGGGGAAGCTTGCTTCCCGCTGACGAGCGGCGGACGGGTGAGTAATGTATGGGGATCTGCCCGATAGAGGGGGATAACTACTGGAAACGGTAGCTAATACCGCATAATCTCTCAGGAGCAAAGCAGGGGAACTTCGGTCCTTGCGCTATCGGATGAACCCATATGGGATTAGCTAGTAGGTGAGGTAATGGCTCACCTAGGCGACGATCCCTAGCTGGTCTGAGAGGATGATCAGCCACACTGGGACTGAGACACGGCCCAGACTCCTACGGGAGGCAGCAGTGGGGAATATTGCACAATGGGCGCAAGCCTGATGCAGCCATGCCGCGTGTATGAAGAAGGCCCTAGGGTTGTAAAGTACTTTCAGTCGGGAGGAAGGCGTTGTTGCTAATATCAACAACGATTGACGTTACCGACAGAAGAAGCACCGGCTAACTCCGTGCCAGCAGCCGCGGTAATACGGAGGGTGCAAGCGTTAATCGGAATTACTGGGCGTAAAGCGCACGCAGGCGGTTGATTAAGTTAGATGTGAAATCCCCGGGCTTAACCTGGGAATGGCATCTAAGACTGGTCAGCTAGAGTCTTGTAGAGGGGGGTAGAATTCCATGTGTAGCGGTGAAATGCGTAGAGATGTGGAGGAATACCGGTGGCGAAGGCGGCCCCCTGGACAAAGACTGACGCTCAGGTGCGAAAGCGTGGGGAGCAAACAGGATTAGATACCCTGGTAGTCCACGCTGTAAACGATGTCGATTTGAAGGTTGTTCCCTAGAGGAGTGGCTTTCGGAGCTAACGCGTTAAATCGACCGCCTGGGGAGTACGGCCGCAAGGTTAAAACTCAAATGAATTGACGGGGGCCCGCACAAGCGGTGGAGCATGTGGTTTAATTCGATGCAACGCGAAGAACCTTACCTACTCTTGACATCCAGAGAATTTAGCAGAGATGCTTTAGTGCCTTCGGGAACTCTGAGACAGGTGCTGCATGGCTGTCGTCAGCTCGTGTTGTGAAATGTTGGGTTAAGTCCCGCAACGAGCGCAACCCTTATCCTTTGTTGCCAGCGATTCGGTCGGGAACTCAAAGGAGACTGCCGGTGATAAACCGGAGGAAGGTGGGGATGACGTCAAGTCATCATGGCCCTTACGAGTAGGGCTACACACGTGCTACAATGGCGTATACAAAGAGAAGCGACCTCGCGAGAGCAAGCGGAACTCATAAAGTACGTCGTAGTCCGGATTGGAGTCTGCAACTCGACTCCATGAAGTCGGAATCGCTAGTAATCGTAGATCAGAATGCTACGGTGAATACGTTCCCGGGCCTTGTACACACCGCCCGTCACACCATGGGAGTGGGTTGCAAAAGAAGTAGGTAGCTTAACCTTCGGGAGGGCGCTTACCACTTTGTGATTCATGACTGGGGTGAAGTCGTAACAAGGTAACCGTAGGGGAACCTGCGGTTGGATCACCTCCTTACCATTGAAGTGTTTTGTGAAGTGCTCACACAGATTGTCTGATGAAATAGAGTAGCGGTATCGATAGGCTTGTAGCTCAGGTGGTTAGAGCGCACCCCTGATAAGGGTGAGGTCGGTGGTTCAAGTCCACTCAGGCCTACCAAAATCGAATTGATGCGTCGTTATAGATTAGCTCACTTACCTAAGTAAGCTTCGCCAATCTATGCCTTGCCTGAATTCGATTTGTCATTTAATGACTTATATTGATACCGAAAATACCTTTATGGGGCTATAGCTCAGCTGGGAGAGCGCCTGCCTTGCACGCAGGAGGTCAGCGGTTCGATCCCGCTTAGCTCCACCATAAATTTTTCTGATTATTCAGAATAGATTAGTAATAGTCTATTGCGAATAATTATGCTCTTTAACAATCTGGAACAAGCTGAAAATTGAAAACAACGCACATTGTTTATCGCTTAAACAATGTGAGAGTCTCTCAAAATTTCAGACCTGAAATTTTCGGTCACTTTAGCGAGTGGCATGAGCGAGCAGTCAGTCCTTCGCGGCGGCCAGCGCACAGCAAGCGCAGCATACATAAGTATGTGAGCATTGCGAGCACTGCCCAACAAAGAAGGAATGCACGCACAGCCATGACAGTAAGGTGAACGTTGAAACAATTTCGGGTTGTGAGGTTAAGCGACTAAGCGTACACGGTGGATGCCTAGGCAATCAGAGGCGATGAAGGACGTGCTAATCTGCGATAAGCGTCGGTAAGGTGATATGAACCGTTACAACCGACGATTTCCGAATGGGGAAACCCAGTGCAATCCGTTGCACTATCGTTTGATGAATACATAGTCAAACGAAGCGAACCGGGGGAACTGAAACATCTCAGTACCCCGAGGAAAAGAAATCAACCGAGATTCCCCTAGTAGCGGCGAGCGAACGGGGAGCAGCCCAGAGTCTTAATCAGCATTAGCATCAGGAGAACGGTCTGGAAAGTCCGGCAGTAAAGGGTGATAGCCCCGTATCCGAAGGTGTTAGTGTTGTGAACTCGACGAGTAGGGCGGGACACGTGTTATCCTGTCTGAATATGGGGGGACCATCCTCCAAGGCTAAATACTCCTGATTGACCGATAGTGAACCAGTACCGTGAGGGAAAGGCGAAAAGAACCCCGGCGAGGGGAGTGAAATAGAACCTGAAACCGTGTACGTACAAGCAGTGGGAGCCCCACCACCAAAGCATTTTCTGGTGTTGAGGACAACTTTGAAGTGGCATTCAACACGCGTTGGCGGAGCGCTTTTTGCGACGCCCAACACACAAAACAAGCAGTGAATGTGCTTTGGGGTGGGGTGACTGCGTACCTTTTGTATAATGGGTCAGCGACTTATATTCTGTAGCAAGGTTAACCGAATAGGGGAGCCGTAGGGAAACCGAGTCTTAACTGGGCGAATAAGTTGCAGGGTATAGACCCGAAACCCGGTGATCTAGCCATGGGCAGGTTGAAGGTTGGGTAACACTAACTGGAGGACCGAACCGACTAATGTTGAAAAATTAGCGGATGACTTGTGGCTGGGGGTGAAAGGCCAATCAAACCGGGAGATAGCTGGTTCTCCCCGAAAGCTATTTAGGTAGCGCCTCGTGAACTCATCTTCGGGGGTAGAGCACTGTTTCGACTAGGGGGTCATCCCGACTTACCAACTCGATGCAAACTACGAATACCGAAGAATGTTATCACGGGAGACACACGGCGGGTGCTAACGTTCGTCGTGAAGAGGGAAACAACCCAGACCGCCAGCTAAGGTCCCAAAGTCATAGTTAAGTGGGAAACGAAGTGGGAAGGCTCAGACAGCCAGGATGTTGGCTTAGAAGCAGCCATCATTTAAAGAAAGCGTAATAGCTCACTGGTCGAGTCGGCCTGCGCGGAAGATGTAACGGGGCTAAACTATGCACCGAAGCTGCGGCAGCGATATTTAGATATTGTTGGGTAGGGGAGCGTTCTGTAAGCCTGTGAAGGTGTGCTGTGAGGCATGCTGGAGGTATCAGAAGTGCGAATGCTGACATAAGTAACGATAATGCGGGTGAAAAACCCGCACGCCGGAAGACCAAGGGTTCCTGTCCAACGTTAATCGGGGCAGGGTGAGTCGACCCCTAAGGCGAGGCAGAAATGCGTAGTCGATGGGAAACGGGTTAATATTCCCGTACTGGTGATAATTGCGATGGGGGGACGGAGAAGGCTAGGCTATCCGGGCGACGGTTGTCCCGGTTTAAGAATGTAGGCAGGTGAATTAGGCAAATCCGGTTCACTACATGCTGAGGTTCGATGACGAGTCACTACGGTGATGAAGTAGCTCATGCCCCGCTTCCAGGAAAAGCCTCTAAGCTCTAGATTATCATTAATCGTACCCCAAACCGACACAGGTGGTCAGGTAGAGAATACTCAGGCGCTTGAGAGAACTCGGGTGAAGGAACTAGGCAAAATGGTGCCGTAACTTCGGGAGAAGGCACGCTGGCATTAGGTGAAGTGATTTACTCATGGAGCTGAAGCCAGTCGCAGATACCAGCTGGCTGCAACTGTTTATTAAAAACACAGCACTGTGCAAACACGAAAGTGGACGTATACGGTGTGACGCCTGCCCGGTGCTGGAAGGTTAATTGATGGGGTTATCCGTAAGGAGAAGCTCTTGATCGAAGCCCCAGTAAACGGCGGCCGTAACTATAACGGTCCTAAGGTAGCGAAATTCCTTGTCGGGTAAGTTCCGACCTGCACGAATGGCGTAATGATGGCCAGGCTGTCTCCACCCGAGACTCAGTGAAATTGAACTCGCTGTGAAGATGCAGTGTACCCGCGGCAAGACGGAAAGACCCCGTGAACCTTTACTATAGCTTGACACTGAACATTGAGCCTTGATGTGTAGGATAGGTGGGAGGCTTCGAAGCGTGGACGCCAGTCTGCGTGGAGCCAACCTTGAAATACCACCCTTTAATGTTTGATGTTCTAACGTTGCCCCATTATCTGGGGTGCGGACAGTGTCTGGTGGGTAGTTTGACTGGGGCGGTCTCCTCCCAAAGAGTAACGGAGGAGCACGAAGGTTGGCTAAGCATGGTCGGACATCATGCGGTTAGTGCAAAGGCATAAGCCAGCTTGACTGCGAGAGTGACGGCTCGAGCAGGTACGAAAGTAGGTCTTAGTGATCCGGTGGTTCTGAATGGAAGGGCCATCGCTCAACGGATAAAAGGTACTCCGGGGATAACAGGCTGATACCGCCCAAGAGTTCATATCGACGGCGGTGTTTGGCACCTCGATGTCGGCTCATCACATCCTGGGGCTGAAGTAGGTCCCAAGGGTACGGCTGTTCGCCGTTTAAAGTGGTACGCGAGCTGGGTTTAGAACGTCGTGAGACAGTTCGGTCCCTATCTGCCGTGGGCGTTGGAAGATTGAAAGGGGCTGCTCCTAGTACGAGAGGACCGGAGTGGACGCACCACTGGTGTTCGGGTTGTCATGCCAATGGCATTGCCCGGTAGCTAAGTGCGGAAGAGATAACCGCTGAAAGCATCTAAGCGGGAAACTTGCCTTGAGATGAGTCTTCCCTGACTCTTTAAGAGTCCTAAAGGAACGTTTAAGACTAAGACGTTGATAGGTTGGGTGTGTAAGCGTAGCGATACGTTGAGCTAACCAATACTAATGAACCGTGAGGCTTAACCTGACAACACCGAAGGTGTTTTAGAGAGATAGAGTTGTTTTCGAGAAGTGAGAAGCCGAAAGGTGAAGGACACACAGCTTGTTTGAGATTGAAGTTCTGGTTTGCGAAGAGTAATAAGCGCAAACGGGAACGAAACAGAATTTGTCTGGCGGCAATAGCGCGGTGGTCCCACCTGACCCCATGCCGAACTCAGCAGTGAAACGCCGTAGCGCCGATGGTAGTGTGGGGTCTCCCCATGTGAGAGTAGGGAACTGCCAGACATTAAATTAGTGAGAAAGCCACCCATTGGGTGGCTTTTTTGCGTTTGGAGAAAAAAGAAAAATAGTGGGTGTTGAGCTTAGGTGGGGTGCCTAAGCTTTAGTTCCTCAGTTCCTTAATGCTTTACTCCCTAATTTTAATCCCCTTTTTATCGCTTACTTTCTCATTAGACGATGTATTACACGTCTCTTCATCTTTTTTAACTACTCTTGGGGCTCCCCTCTATCTATCACCATCATTAATGAGCGTGCGTGATGCAAAGTAGTGAGTAACAGCTCACAGGTTGTTTAGGGTAGCGGAATTTTAATAAAATCAAATAAATATTGTGGATTGGGTGTTTCCCCATCACGGTGATGAATGACATCGCTTGAATCAAAGAAGTCAGTAACAACTCACCTCTTTTTTGACCGGGACGAGGTGGGTAGGAGGAAAAACTCAATTCCTTGTATTTAAATGATGGATGCGATTAATAAACATAAAGTAGTCAGTAACAACTCACTTGTTGAAGGAGACGGTGGCTGTTGGTGAAGGTGTGATAACAGGGGTAGGAGAAGTAATGGAGGGGGAGCGGTTATATTGGTGCGCTGAATGGATATTGTGGATGCAAAGAGTGAGTAACAACTCACAGATTGTTTAGGGTAGCGGAATTTTAAGAATATCACGAGAGTACTGTGGATAGGGTGTTTCCCCATCATGGTGATGAATGACATCGCTTGAGTCAAAGTAGTAAGTAACAACTCACTTGTTGAAGGGGACGGTGGCTGTTGGTGAGGGTGGGATAACAGGGGTTAGGAGAAGCAATGGGGGATAAGCGGTTGTATTGGTGTGACGAATAGATATTCTAAATGCAAAGTAGTGAGTAACAACTTCGGTTTAATATTTTAATTGAATTCAAATCGTCATCATAATTTGGAAGCCAGTATAGCAGCTAGAATAAGAGCCCAATCAAATAACAGTATCTTAGATATTATTCACAGAATAATTACTAATAGCTTATGGCAAATAAAAGTAGTAATCACTAATACAATATATTGAAGATAAGAAGGTTAATAGCTGTATATAATTATTAGAAATAAACTATAAGTTACAGTGCTTGAAATTATTTCATTTAACCTTGAAAGGCTCGACAAGACGGATAACATTAGTTAGATTATTTAGCATTCTAGAAGTCTAAACGTATAAACAGATAAAAGGGGGGATGAATGATGCCTATTCGTTTACCAGATGAACTACCGGCAGTTAATTTCTTGAGAGAAGAAAATGTTTTTGTTATGACAACAACAAGAGCAAGTCATCAAGAGATCCGTCCCTTGAAAGTATTAATACTCAATTTGATGCCGAAAAAGATAGAAACTGAAAACCAGTTTCTGCGTTTGCTGTCGAACACACCATTACAGGTTGATATTCAACTATTACGAATTGACCAGCGAGAATCAAAGAATACCCCAACGGAGCACTTAAATACCTTTTATTGTGATTTTGAAGATATACAGGATCAAAACTTTGATGGCTTAATTGTAACGGGAGCTCCGTTAGGTCTGGTTGAGTTTAATGACGTATTATACTGGCAACAAATAGAAAGGGTGATAGCTTGGGCGAAACAACATGTGACATCAACACTTTTCGTTTGTTGGGCTGTACAAGCGGCTTTAAAGGTATTGTATGACTTACCAAAATGGACTAGAGAAGAAAAACTATCTGGTATTTATCAGCATGATACGTTAGAGCCGTATGCTTTACTCACTAGAGGGTTTGATGGATCATTTTATGCACCTCACTCTCGCTACGCTGATTTTCCGGAAGACCTTATTCGCCAGCACACTGATCTAGAGATTTTAGCAAGTTCACAGGAGGCTGGTGCTTATTTATTTGGGTCAAAAGATAAACGCTTAGCATTTGTGACAGGCCATCCCGAATATGATGGGGACACTCTTGCACAAGAATATTGGCGTGATCTAGATGCTGGAATTTCTCCTCAGATCCCATGCAATTATTTTAAAAATGATGATCCCAACAACCCTCCGCTCGTGAGTTGGCGTAGTCATGGGCACTTGTTGTTCTCAAATTGGTTGAATTATTATGTGTATCAGATCACACCTTTTGATCTTACGAATATGGAACCAACGTTAGATTAAAAAAAGAAATATAAATTTAAAAATTATAATAAAATAAGTATTTTTACTGGTTATACCAGTTAAAGTTAGGCTTATATAGTAAAAGTGGTACCACAGTTAGTCTGAAAGCAGCTATTTATTAGCTGCTTTTTTTGTTTTCAAAGAAAAATTTTAAAAATACAGTTTTCTATAATTAGTTGATTTAACGACTATTTAACATTTTTGACTAGTTAAAGGAATGGTTAATCAATTTATAAATTTATTTAAAATTCATTATTATCAATAAGATATTTGATTTTTTAATTAAAATGGAAAACGTTTTTGATTTATATCTATTTTGATCTTATGCTTATTTCATAGTCAACGATGAATGAGGGTTTGGTCGATGGAGCAGCAATTATCTATATCGGAATTAACATTCACAAAGAATATTGAACAGTTTGAAAGACAAGTGTTACATATTGATTCTATTGCATTTCTTTCTAAACTAGTTGAAGAGTTTCTTCCTCGCCGGGAAAAATTATTAAAAGATAGAGAGGTCAGACAGCAAAAGATAGATGCTGGTTCTTTACCTAACTTTATTTCAGAATTTGATTCCATAAAAAAATCAGATTGGAAAATTCAAAGTATCCCTGAAGATTTACAAGATCGCCGTGTCGAAATTACGGGTCCGGTTGAGCGTAAAATGGTTATTAATGCTTTAAATGCCAATGTAAAAGTATTTATGGCAGATTTTGAAGATTCCCTTTCACCTTCATGGGAAAAATTGATCGATGGCCAAGTCAATTTAAGGGATGCGATCCGCGGTGATATTTCTTATACCAACGAAAATGGAAAGGTTTACCAATTAAAATCAAATCCAGCAATTTTGATTGCTCGTGTTCGTGGTCTTCATTTAGATGAAAAACATGTTTTATCAGGAAGTAAGCCTATTCCCGGAGGCCTGTTTGATTTCGCTATTTACTTTTTTAATAACTATCAAGCGTTATTAGAAAAAGGGAGTGGTCCTTACTTTTATATCCCTAAACTTGAGTCTTGGCAGGAAGCAAAATGGTGGAGCGATGTTTTTAGTCTGGCTGAAGACTCCGTGGGTATACCTCGGGGCACGATCAAAGCAACTGTACTGATCGAAACATTACCTGCTGTATTCCAAATGGATGAAATCTTATATCACATGCGTCACCACATTGTGGGGCTGAATTGTGGGCGTTGGGACTACATATTTAGTTATATCAAAACATTGAAAGAGCATGCTGACCGAGTATTGCCAGACCGCCAAGTTGTCACAATGACACAATCATTTTTAAGTGCCTATTCGCGCTTATTAATTAAAACGTGCCACCGCCGCGGAGCATTTGCGATGGGGGGAATGTCTGCTTTTATACCGAGCAAGGACCCCGAAGAAAATGAAACTATTCTAGCGAAAGTAAAAGCAGACAAAGAACTAGAAGCGAGAAATGGCCATGATGGCTCTTGGATTGCGCACCCAGGTTTAGCGGATACCGTTATGAACGTGTTTAATCAAGTACTTGGTGAGCGCCAAAACCAACTACATGTATCTCGTGATTTCGATGAAGAAATTACAGCTGACCAGTTATTAGAACCTTGTGCCGGTGAGCGAACTGAAGCGGGGATGCGGGCTAATATTCGCGTTGCTGTGCAATATATTGAAGCATGGATTTCAGGGAATGGCTGTGTACCTATCTATGGTTTGATGGAGGATGCTGCGACAGCAGAAATTTCACGCACTTCAATTTGGCAGTGGATCCGCCACGGTAAAACCTTGTCCACCGGTGAAAAAGTCACTAAGGCATTGTTTGAAGAAATGTTAGATGAAGAGTTACAGGTTATCCAAAAAGAACTTGGTGATAAGCGTTTTCAAAGTGGCCGTTTCCGTGAGGCTGCAGAACTGATGAGGCGGATTACTACACAGGATGAGCTTATAGAATTCTTAACTATCCCTGGATACCAATTATTAGATTAATCATTGTGAATAAAAAATTCGATAAACCCTACATATTCTTATAAAGGAAGTGGATCATGACAACATCGCGCTTAGAACAAATTGCCCAATTAGAAAATGAATGGAAACAACCACGTTGGAGAGGTATTACTCGCCCATATACAGCGGAAGAAGTGGTGAAATTGCGTGGTTCTGTGCATATCGAACACTCTTTAGCACGCAAAGGTGCAGAACGCTTTTGGGATCAACTACATGGCGGTTCAAAGAAAGGTTATGTAAATGCACTGGGAGCCTTAACGGGTGGGCAAGCGCTACAACAAGCGAAAGCCGGTATTGAAGCTATTTATTTATCAGGTTGGCAGGTAGCTGCGGACGCAAATACATCATCGAGTATGTACCCGGATCAATCACTTTACCCTGTCGATTCAGTACCATCGGTAGTTAAGAAAATTAATAATACATTCCGTCGGGCAGATCAAATTCAGTGGGCGAATGGTATTGGCCCTGACAATAAAGAGTATATTGATTATTTTTTACCTATTATCGCGGATGCGGAAGCGGGTTTTGGTGGCGTATTAAATGCCTTCGAGCTCATGAAAAATATGATAGAAGCTGGAGCAGCTGCGGTTCATTTTGAAGACCAATTAGCCGCGGTTAAAAAATGTGGCCATATGGGGGGGAAAGTTCTTGTGCCTACCCAAGAGGCGATTCAAAAACTGGTTGCTGCTCGTTTAGCGGCGGATGTTTCAGGTGTGCCAACTATTTTAGTTGCTAGAACCGATGCTGATGCAGCAGATCTTCTAACATCTGACTGTGATGCCTATGATGCGGCATTTGTTACTGGGGAACGCACTTCTGAAGGTTTTTTCCGAACCAAAGCAGGAATTGAGCAAGCAATTAGTCGTGGGTTAGCTTATGCACCTTACGCAGACCTTGTTTGGTGTGAAACGTCAAAACCTGACCTTGAAGCGGCAAGACAGTTTGCTGAAGCTATTCATGCTAAATTCCCTGGTAAATTATTAGCTTACAATTGCTCTCCTTCATTTAATTGGAAAAAGAATTTAGATGACAGCACGATCGCACGATTCCAAGATGAGCTTTCAGCAATGGGGTACCGCTTCCAATTCATTACGTTAGCAGGTATTCACAGTATGTGGTTCAACATGTTTGACTTAGCTCATTCCTATGCACAAGGTGAAGGCATGAAGCATTATGTTGAAAAAGTCCAAGAGTGTGAGTTTGCTGCAATTAATAAAGGTTATACCTTCTCTTCGCATCAACAGGAGGTAGGAACAGGCTATTTTGATAAAGTGACAACAGTTATTCAAGGTGGCACTTCATCAGTGACAGCATTAACTGGCTCGACTGAAGAAGAGCAATTCTAGTCAGATTATTTCCCTTTCAATCGGTGTTTCTATTGGTTAGCTGTATCTGTTAATTTTTCAGGCACGTTTAGTGCCTGTTTTTTATTCAAAATAAGTCTGTATTCTTATAGGAGTGGTTATGATATTGACGACAGAACAGATAATAGCTCAGACCATTTTACAGGGTTTTGATGCTCAATATGGTCGTTTCCTTGAGATAACCTCAGGTGCACAAGAAAGGTTTGAGCAGGCAGATTGGCATGCAATTCAGCATGCGATGAAAAGAAGAATTCAGCTGTATGATCACCATGTTGGTTTAGTTGTCGCTCAGCTACAGTTTATGGGGCTAGTTCAATCTTTAACACCCGATAAACTGGCTCAAATAAAAAATGTTTATAAAACCTTATTACCAGATTATCCAAGGTTTGAAATAGCAGAAAGCTTCTTTAATTCAGTTTACTGCCGGTTATTTCAGCATCGGGAGCTTACACAAGATAACTTATTTATTTTTACATCCCAGCCTGCAAGGCGTTTTTCTATTTCTCCTAGGCCACTAGCTCGAGAATACTTTGTTAATAATAATTTAGAGGGGGTATTGTTCACAATATTAAGTGGGTTACCACTAAGGCTAAAGTGGCGTAATTTGGATTTAGATATTCATTGTATTATCAATGTATTGAAAACAAAATTTCCTGATATTGAAACCCAAAAAGTCAGTTTTCATATTGCAAATGAGTTATTTTACCGTAATAAGGCAGCTTGGCTAGTTGGTAAAATTTATATTAATGATGAGGTTCACCCATTCTTACTTCCTATTCACCATGATGATTGTCAGCGCATTTATATTGATGCGTGTTTAACTGAGTTTGATGAAGCCAGTATTGTATTTGGTTTTGCTCGGTCCTATTTTATGGTGTATGCCCCTTTTCCAGCAGCACTGGTTTTTTGGTTGAGGGAGATCTTACCCAGTAAGTCAATTGCTGAATTATATATGGCAATTGGTTGTCAAAAGCATGGAAAAACAGAGTGTTACAGAGAATATCTCGCCTATATTAATTTTTCACGAGAGCAATTTACCGTTGCACCAGGTGTTAAAGGAATGGTGATGTTGGTCTTTACGTCCCCTTCTTTCGATCGTGTTTTTAAAATTATTAAGGATCAATTTGCGCCACAAAAGCAAGTAACACGAGAACGAGTTTTAGAATGCTATCGTTTGGTTAAAGAGCACGATAGAGTTGGCCGTATGGCTGACACCCAAGAGTTTGAAAATTTTGTGATTAGTAAGTCTTCCATCAGCGATGAGTTAATGGTGGAATTATTGAAAGAGGTTCCATCTCAAATTGAAGATTTAGGCGATAACATATTGATTCGTCATTTGTACATGGAAAGAAAGATGATCCCATTGAATATTTATATGGATAATGCCACTGACGCGCAATTACATAATGCATTAAATGAATATGGCTGGGCGATTAAACAGTTAGCGGCTGCGAATATTTTCCCCGGAGATATGTTGTTTAAAAATTTTGGAGTAACGCGGCATGGCCGTGTTGTTTTTTATGATTATGATGAAATCTGTTATATGACAGAGGTGAATTTTCGTAAAATTCCTGAGCCATTATACCCTGAGCAAGAATTATCTAGTGAGCCATGGTATAGCATTGGTGAGCAAGATGTTTTCCCTGAAGAGTTTGCTTCTTTTATTTGCCAAAATGAGAAAATTCGTCATTACTTGCAACAATATCATGCAGATTTATTTTCCGCAGATTATTGGCAAAAGTTACAAAATAGAATTTTGGCGGGGCACGTAGAAGATGTTTATGCCTATCGTGAGGAATTACGTTTTTGCCATAAATTCAGTGAGGTTGCATAACTATAATACGCAACTAATGGGAATAGTCGCGTATTAATTAAAGGCAATTAAAAACGACTCAGCAAGCATTGAGTCGTTTTTCGGGAATGCTATTTTTTTGCGCCTTGTACAGCTTCTTGAGCAAGTTGGGTAATTTTTTCATAATTGCCTGAATTCAAAGCCTCTTCAGGCACTAACCAAGAACCACCAATACACAGAACACTATCTAATTCTAAATAGTTAAGGTAATTATCTAGCGATATTCCACCGGTTGGGCAAAATTTGACTTGTGAGAAAGGGCCCGCAATGGCTTTTAGCGCCTTAACGCCACCATTGGCTTCCGCTGGGAAAAATTTGAACTCTTTCAGGCCATATTGCATACCAAGCATAAGTTCAGAAACAGTTGAAATTCCAGGGATTAAAGGAATATCTCCTTTGGTTGCTGCATTGAGTAATTCATCTGTTAAACCGGGACTAATTGCGAATTGTGCTCCAGCTTCAGTAACTTCAGCGAGTTGTTTTGCATTAATAACAGTACCTGCGCCAATAATAGCCTCAGGTACTTCTTTTGCAATGAGGCGAATAGCATCGATAGCACACTCCGTACGTAAAGTGACTTCTAACACTCTAATGCCACCTTTGACTAATGCTTTTGCAAGAGGAACCGCTTGTTCTAATTTTTTGATAACAATAACAGGGACGACAGGGCCTTGTTTTAATACGCTTTCAGCGGTCATTTTCCAATTATTCATTTTCTATTCCTATTCAATGAAAATAGATTAAAAATCAATACAACAAGCACCTTCTTCGGCACCTGATAAATGTCTTCTTAATGCACCGAAAAGCTCCCTTCCACAACCACTACGCTCAGCAGTTAAATCAGCCTCGAAGGGGTGGCGTTTATTGAGTTCTTCTTCATCAACTAGTAATTGTAATTCTCCAGTCAATGCATTTACCCTAATGATATCGCCATTTTTTACTTTTGCTAACAACCCACCATTATAAGCTTCAGGGGTGACATGAATTGCAGATGGTACTTTACCGGATGCTCCGGATAAGCGACCATCAGTAACTAACGCGACTTTGTAGCCTTTATCCATAAGTACACCCAGAGGAGGCATGAGTTTATGAAGTTCAGGCATGCCATTCGCGGATGGCCCTTGGAAGCGGACAACAATAATACAATCTTTATTAAGCTCACCTGCTTCAAAGTGTGATGCAATCTCATTTTGGTTGTTAAATACGACTGCTGGAGCTTCAATAACTTGATTTTCTTCAGGAACTGCTGATGTTTTCATCACGGCACGCCCTAAGTTACCAGAAAGTAATTTTGTGCCCCCATGAGGTGAGAATGGGTGTTCTATTTCAGCGATAACATCAGGATTAAACGAGGATTTAGGGCCTTCTCGCCATTCAAGTTGGCCATTATTTAGCCAAGGTTCCATGGTATAACGTTCCAGCCCGAATCCTGCTACGGTATGGACATCGTTATATAATAAACCTTTTTGTAATAGCTGGTGGATAAGCAAAGCTACGCCACCTGCGGCTTGGAATTGGTTGATATCCGCTTGGCCATTAGGATAGATACGGCAAATAAGTGGAACAATAGCTGAAATATCGGAAAAATCATCCCAATTGATAATGATCCCTGCGGCTCTTGCTATAGCAACAAGATGCATGGTTAAGTTAGTTGAGCCTCCCGTCGCGAGCAATGCGACGATACCGTTGACAATAACTTTTTCGTTAACCAGTTGACCGATAGGTAAGTACTGGCCCGATTGTTCAGTTAAACGCGTAATTTGTCGTGCGGCAGCCTCTGTTAATGCATCCCGTAGTGGAGAGTCAGGTGGTACAAATGACGCACCGGGTAGATGTAACCCCATGACCTCCATCATCATTTGATTCGAGTTGGCAGTACCGTAAAAAGTACAGGTGCCGATCCCATGGTAAGAGGCGGCTTCGGCTTCTAATAAAGCGAGTCGATCAACTTTGCCTTCAGCATACAGCTGGCGAATACGAACCTTTTCTTTATTTGGTAAGCCTGTTGCCATTGGACCTGCTGGGACAAATATTGCAGGAAGGTGACCAAATGAAAGTGCGCCAAGCATTAAGCCTGGAACAATTTTGTCGCAAATACCTAAATAGAGCGCACCATCAAACATATTATGGGATAGGCCAATGGCAGTTGACATGGCAATAACATCTCGACTTAGCATCGATAGCTCCATCCCATCTTGTCCTTGGGTTACGCCATCACACATTGCTGGGACACCCGCAGCGACTTGGCCAATTGAGCCAGCTTCTAATAATGCTTTTTTGAGTTGTTCAGGGTACTTGTCGTAGGGACGATGAGCAGAAAGCATATCATTGTAGGAATTGATGATTGCAATATCAGAGCGAGTCATGCTTTTAAGAATTTGTTTTTCTTCGCTTTGGCATGCTGCAAAGCCATGGGCAAGGTTACCGCAAGCGAGTGATGCTCGATGGACGGTCATACAACGAGCCTGCTCTATTTTTTTGAGATAAGCAGCTCGAGTTTTCAGTGAACGAGAAATGATACGTTGAGTGATGCGATCAAGTTCTTTATTGATCACTGAAGGATTTGTCTCTTTAGAGGTGGTCATGCTCATGATAATTGCTCCATAGTGCAGTAAAAAGATGAATCAAACTGCAAGTCAATTCGGGTTGTGCCTATCGTTATTTACTTGTGAACTATAGCATCAATGTTACCGGTAACATTGTTCAATGAAAGCGGAGGAGTTGCAATATAGAAAATGAACATTCGAAGCTATCTGTGATCTGAATCAAATTTATATTATGGTGTGGACAGGGTAGGAAATAGACAAATAAGCATGCTATAGTGGCTTAGTTGATGATTTTATCATCAAAATTCAATTAGATGATTGTCGAAGGTTAGGTTGTATTCATGAGAAGAGCGGCAGGATGTTAAGGCTAGTTATAGCTGCATTTATATTGTTATTGGCAAATTTTGTTAGGGCTGAGGTTATCTTAGCTTCGGGGTCATATAAAATTTTAACTGAAGTTTTTAATGAACAAACGGCAATGCAGTTACAGAATGTGTCACAAGCAGAAAAAATTGATGTATTGACCCGATATTTTTTAACTACACCTTACAATAAACAAACTTTGAATATGAGTCCGCTATCACCTGAAGAATTGGTGATTAATTTGAAAGAGATGGACTGTATGACATTCATAGAGTACATCGAGGCTTTTAAGCGTTCTAACAATTACGAGCAGTTTGTTTCAAATTTAATCAATATTCGTTATATCAACCAAAATATTACATTTAAACATCGGCGGCATTTTTTCTCTGATTGGGCGCAAGAACCTGAGGCGATTGTGGTAGATATTACTAGTGAAATAAGCCCACACGCTATTCAGGTAAAAAAACAACTTAATTTGAAAAATTATAACCAGCGATATATATCGGGCTTGCCTGTTAAAGGTAGGTTGATAAACTATATCCCAGTCAAATATGTGGATGATGATTTAGTATTGAGATTAAATGTAGGGGATTACATCGGCGTTTATTCAAAGGATAATGGGTTAGATGTAAGTCATGTGGGTGTTGTAATACGTAGAGGTAATAAAACAATATTTAGAAATGCCTCTTCACTACGTAGAAATCTTCAGGTTATTGATATCGAACTGAACGATTACTTAAAAGGGAAGGCCGGGATTGTTGTTTTTAGGCCGAAATCAGATTATTAGCCTGACTATAGAGAATATTATAATAATAAGATAAATTATTAATCTGTTTTTTGATATAAAAAAGGGAAAACACAATTTTTGCGTATGTAAAAATTTAACATATAGAGTGAAAATTATTTAATAATAAAAAACAGATAATTATTTTGATTGGTTACTAATTATTTCTAGTAACATTTAAAATGTAAAAGTATATTAAATTATCGATTTGATCAAAAAAAACATATAGAAATGTAATTTAATTATAAAAATAAAAAAACTTTTATAAAGCAATGGATTACTTTACATATATTATTTTTCTCATTTTTTTTGTATATAAAAATGATGTTTGTCTATCAATCTTGTTATCTTTGATTGCTCATAACTATTTTAAATAGTTATGATTAATTTTATAATGAATAATACTAGCTAAATTATTTTTCTTATTTACATTTAGGAGATGGTTATGCATATAGCTAAAAAGAAAAATATTTATGCATTACTAGGTAATCATTTACGTAAGGCTAGAGTGAGTAAAGGGTTATCAGGAAATGAGCTGGGTTCGATTATTCATTTGAGCCAACAGCAAGTATCACGATATGAGTTAGGTATTAATAAGTTGAGTTTAGATAAACTAATTGAAATTGTAATTTTTTTAGATATTGATATTAATGAGATTACTAAAATCATTGCTAAGCAGGTTGAGTATGAAAAAAATGAGTTAGCGATAACCTAAGCAAGATAATTTTTATTTTCTTTTTATAACATTTTATGAATAATTTATTCCCATTTAAAATGCCTAGTATAAAAAATAGGTTATAACTTATACGTTATAGAGAATTAGACGATTAATTTTGCATAGTACTCGAAAAAAAATATGTCTATGGTAACTACTTAAAATTAAAAATTAAATTCTAGAAATAAGAATAATCAATTCAATATGTCTCTATTTTAAGGAGGGGGAGCTTATTAGTGATCATAATTATAATTTTTTCTGGCGCTTCTCTCTCTACTTTTTCCAATGTTCCCTACCATTTAATAGAAGGGGATGTTTTTCGTTAATAAGAAAACCTTTTTTGTTTCTAATATGAGCTAAAAAGGTTTTAACATGATGTATTTAAACATTTATTTCATTTTCTGTTATCTATTTTTCTATAAAGAATAAGCATTGTGATATTGTTGGTGCATGAAAATTGATAGTATTGCAGACGACACAATGCTTAAATAAAGCTTAATGAATAATAGAGTAAGGCTATGGTTTGATGTTCAAATATATAGGGATATTGTTTGCTTTTTTACTATTAGGCTGTTCGGCCTCGAACAAAGGTTACTATCTCGATAACCGTTACCCATCAAAAAATAGTAGTCAACGCATTCAATATGTCATTATTCACTACACCGTTTCTGATGATGCGCGCTCCATAGCCACACTAACGCAAGGCAAAGTGAGCTCCCATTTCCTCATACCGAGTGTACCTGAAACTAAAAATGGCCAGCCTGTTGTATTACAACTCGTTCCTGAATCATTAAAAGCATGGCATGCAGGTGAAAGTTATTGGCTACAGCATAATGGTTTGAATGATATTTCTATTGGAATTGAAATCGTTAATGCAGGGGTACAAAAGGATGTTAAAGGAAAGCAACAGTGGGCTCCTTACAATGAAGCGCAAATTGTGGCATTGATACCTCTCATCCAAGATATTATGCAGCGCTATAGTATTCCCCCAGAAAATATTATTGGTCACAGTGATATCGCACCATTGCGCAAGCAAGACCCAGGCAAGGCATTTCCATGGCAACGTCTTGCTCAACATGGTATAGGGGCTTGGCCTGACCCAAAAACAGTCACTAAATTTCTGGCGGGGCGTAATGCCAATGAGCCCGCAAGCGTGTTACGCATTCAAAAAGCGCTTAATTTTTATGGATATTCAACAATCCCGCTATCAGGTAAGTTAGATCCACAGACGAAAAAAACATTGCGTGCTTTCCAATTGCATTTCCGACCGCGAGATATTGAAGGACAAGCGGACGCTGAAACAGAGGCTATCGCGTTGGCACTCATTGAAAAGTACCGTGATATGCAAAAATTTAAGTTATTTGAAAAGACTCTGAAGTTGCCTACTATTTCAACAAATCAGCAAGGTGATTAGAGGGCAGTAAAAAGCTTTGTAAGGTTAAGTGAAATACAGGTTGCTTTGTATTTCACTTTCACTGTTTAGCTAGCGGTTTGCACCATATTCATGGCTTATTTCTTTTGCGGCTTTGATAACCATAGCGCCTAATTCAGTAATACGGTCATCGGTGATACGTGATAATGGGCCTGAAATAGAAATGGCTGCGAAAGCTTCTTTGTGTTCATCATAAATACAAGCCCCAATACAGCGTAACCCTAATGCATGCTCTTCGTCATCATAAGAAAAACCTTGCTTTTTAGCCTGTTGTAAATTCTCTTTTAAAGCTGATGGGTTAGTTAATGTATAAGGCGTATAAGCATGTAAACCTTTACGGCTTAAAAGTGGAACCAGTTTGTCTTCTGGTAAGTTAGCAATGAATGCTTTGCCTGCCCCTGAGGCGTGTAATGGCAGTTTTCCACCGATTGGTGCTGACATTCTCATTAGCGCATTGCATTGTACTTGGTCAACAATGACGGCATCGTACTCTGTATGGTCTAGGATAGCTAAGTTGACAGTTTCCCCTGATTCATCCATTAAGCGGCGTAGTATTGGGTGGACGAGAGCTAACAAATTACGACTCTCTAAAAAGCTGCTACCAATGATAAAAGCATGAGAAGCAATAACCCATAGGCCTAAATCACCAGTTTGGCGAACAAAACCATGTTGTTCTAAAGTCATTAAAAGGCGATGTGTTGTTGAGTTGGGTAAGCCAGCTTGCATCGCAAGGTCAGTGAGGGCAATTCCCCCTGTCGATTCGGAAATATATTCCAATAGTGTTAATCCACGACTTAATGATTGAACTTGTCCTGCTGCAGCTGCGCCACTCGCCGGCCCTTTTGCTTTTTTAAGTTTCTTAGTAATTGGTGCCGTTGCCATTAAGTCTCTCCTGACTGTCATTTAGCTTCTATTATGAACTATTTCACTTGAAAATACTCATCGGATCAGTGAAAAGTGTGCTCTTGTGCAACCTTGAAAAACTCTCATCATAACAGCGAATTTTCACGCGAGAAGTTGTGATAGGATGTTAAAGGTAAAAATTTGACTTATTTCTCAGTGTTCCATTTTAGGAGGGCAGTGCAGTGTCCGCAAAAGTTAATCAATTAGAACAAGAATTAAAAAAACGTATATTGGTATTAGATGGTGCAATGGGAACAATGATCCAACAACATAAGTTGTCGGAAGCCCAGTTTCGCGGAGAACGATTTGCGGATTGGCCGAGTGATTTAAAGGGAAATAATGATCTATTAGTCTTAACTCAGCCAGATATTATTCGAGATATCCATTCTCAATACTTTGAAGCGGGCGCGGATATTGTTGAAACCAATACTTTTAACTCAACATCCATTGCGATGGCTGATTATAAAATGGAATCACTTTCCGCTGAAATTAACGAGGTTGCTGCACGCCTTGCCCGTGAATGTGCTGATGAGTGGACACGTAAAACCCCTGACCAGCCGCGTTATGTTGCCGGAGTTTTAGGCCCGACAAACCGTACTGCTTCTATTTCTCCTGATGTTAATGATCCTGCTTATCGCAATATCACCTTTGATCAACTCGTTGAAGCCTACCGTGAATCTACCCGATCTTTAGTAAAAGGTGGGGTGGATCTGATCATGATCGAAACCATTTTTGACACATTGAATGCGAAAGCCGCGATCTTTGCGGTAGAAACCGAACTGGAAGCTTTGGGAGTTTCTCTACCTATTATGATCTCGGGTACGATCACGGATGCTTCAGGCCGGACATTATCAGGGCAAACAACAGAAGCATTTTATAACTCATTGCGCCATGCGCAGCCGATATCATTTGGCTTGAACTGTGCATTAGGCCCGGATGAGCTGCGCCAGTATATTGCTGAATTATCAAGGATTGCGGAATGTTATGTCAGTGCGCACCCTAATGCAGGGCTACCGAATGCGTTTGGTGAATATGATCTTGATGCGCAAAATATGGCTGAACAAATTCATGAATGGGCAACCGCAGGGTTCTTAAATATTGTTGGTGGGTGCTGTGGAACGACGCCATTACATATCAAAAAAATGGCAGAAGCCGTAAAAGGTATCACACCACGTCAATTACCGTCACTACCTGTTGAATGCCGTTTATCGGGTTTAGAACCGTTAAATATTGGCGAAAAATCGTTATTTGTTAACGTTGGGGAAAGAACCAATGTGACGGGGTCGGCAAAATTTAAGCGGCTGATTAAAGAAGAAAATTACCAAGAAGCCTTAGATGTGGCACGCCAGCAAGTTGAAAATGGTGCGCAAATCATCGACATCAATATGGATGAAGGGATGTTGGACTCCCACGCGGCGATGGTGCGTTTCTTGAATCTGATTGCTGGTGAGCCAGATATTGCTCGCGTGCCAATTATGATTGACTCCTCAAAATGGGAGGTGATCGAGGCGGGGCTTAAGTGCATACAAGGTAAGGGAATCGTCAATTCAATCTCAATGAAAGAGGGGGTTGAGGCATTTATTGAGCATGCTAAATTATTGCGCAAATATGGTGCTGCGGTGGTCGTCATGGCATTTGATGAAGTTGGCCAAGCAGATACACGTGAGCGGAAAATTGAAATTTGTCGCCGTGCTTATCAGATCCTTACCGAAGAGGTGGGCTTCCCTCCTGAAGACATTATTTTTGACCCAAATATTTTTGCCGTAGCCACAGGAATCGAAGAGCATAATAACTATGCCGTTGATTTTATTGAAGTCTGCAAGGACATTAAGGCTCAGTTACCTCATGCGATGATTTCTGGCGGGGTTTCCAACGTCTCCTTCTCATTTAGAGGAAACGACCCTGTACGTGAAGCAATTCATGCTGTTTTCCTGTATTACGCCATTCGTAATGGAATGGATATGGGGATCGTTAATGCGGGGCAGCTCGCTATCTATGATGACCTGCCTGCTGAATTAAAAGATGCTGTTGAAGATGTGATTTTAAATCGCCGTGATGACAGTACAGAACGTTTGCTTGAACTGGCGGAAAAATACCGTGGAGCAGGGGCTGGAGAGCAGCAAGTTCAACAAGCGGAATGGCGTAGTTGGGAAGTTGAAAAGCGTCTTGAATACGCATTAGTGAAAGGCATTACCGAATTTATCATTGAAGATACTGAAGAAACACGCCAACGTGCTTCCAGCCCAATCGAAGTGATTGAAGGCCCCTTGATGAATGGTATGAATGTGGTTGGAGACCTATTTGGGGAAGGAAAAATGTTCTTACCTCAAGTGGTGAAATCTGCTCGGGTGATGAAACAGGCCGTAGCCTATTTAGAACCTTATATTCAAGAGCTTAAGCAGTCAGGTAGTAGTGCAGGAAAAATCTTACTCGCGACGGTAAAGGGCGATGTTCATGACATAGGCAAAAATATCGTTGGGGTTGTTCTGCAGTGTAATAACTATGAAATCATTGATTTAGGCGTGATGGTTCCGTGTGAAACTATTCTAAAAACAGCACGTGAAGAGAACGTCGATATTATTGGGTTATCCGGTTTGATCACGCCATCTCTTGATGAAATGGTGCACGTAGCTAAAGAGATGGAAAGACAAGGGTTTACCTTGCCATTACTGATTGGTGGGGCGACAACATCAAAAGCACACACTGCCGTGAAAATTGAGCCTAATTATAGTGGGCCAACGACTTACGTGCAAAATGCCTCTCGAACTGTGGGGGTTGTCGCAGCGCTATTGTCAGCAACACAAAAAGCAGATTTTGTTGCGCGCACTCGCCGTGAATATGAAACGGTTCGTCAGCAACATGGTCGTAGAAGGCCAAAAACACCGCCTGTGGCACTGGATGTGGCACGCGCTAATGCGGTTAATATTGATTGGCAACATTACCAACCACCTGTGCCAAAATTTCTTGGTATTCAAGAAGTCACCGCATCTATTTCAACGCTGAGAAACTATATTGATTGGACGCCATTTTTTATGACGTGGTCGCTGGCAGGTAAATACCCGCGGATCTTAGAGGATGAAGTGGTCGGTTCTGAAGCGCGTAAGTTATTGAAAGATGCTAATAATATGTTAGATAAGCTTGATAAAGAAAGCTTATTAACGCCAAAAGGTATTTTTGGCTTATTCCCTGCAAACCGGGTTGGCGATGATATTGAAATTTATACCGATGAGTCGCGAAATCATGTGCAAGTCATGGGGCTGAATTTACGCCAACAAACTTTAAAAACTGAGTTTCCAAACTATTGTTTATCTGACTTTGTCGCGCCAAAGGACAGTGGTAAAGCCGATTATATTGGGGCTTTCGCAGTGACAGGGGGCTTAGAAGAAGACGCGCTTGCTGATGCATATGAACAACAGCATGATGACTATAATAAAATTATGGTTAAAGCGCTGGCGGATAGGCTAGCGGAGGCATTTGCTGAATATTTACACCAACAAGTCCGCATGCAATATTGGGGTTATGCAGACGATGAAAACTTGAGTAATGAAGAACTTATTCGCGAAAATTACCAAGGGATCCGCCCTGCACCGGGGTATCCGGCTTGCCCTGAGCATACAGAAAAGGCAAAAATTTGGCAGTTACTGGACGTGGAAACGCAAATTGGTATGCAACTCACCAGTTCCTATGCGATGTGGCCAGGGGCCTCGGTATCAGGCTGGTATTTTAGCCATCCTGAAAGTAAATATTTTGCGGTAGCCCAGCTACAAAAAGACCAAATTGAGGATTATGCAAAGCGCAAAGGGATGTCGGTGACGGAGTTGGAGCGTTGGCTAGCGCCAAACTTAGCTTATGACCCTGAAGATTAAAACAAGATCAATACATTGATTTTTCATGCATTCGGCACCATCTTATAGGTAATACATTAGAGGGGGCCAATGATGAGCTATGAATTTATTATTGAAGAAGAACTGCCACGCTCGGTAGTTTTTCCTTATCAGATCCAAAACAGTGCGGCGCCTGAAACGTTCATGATGAGCGAAGACGCGGTGAGCGCTATGATGAGTGTTTTACAGATCATGGATAAGCTTGATACCGATGATTCACTGGATGAGCACTGTTTTAATCAGATTTGGTTAAGAAGCGAGCTAACACCTGCAAGAGCAGAAGAAATTTACCTATTTTTAGAAGAAAATTTAGCAGTAGAACCCGTGCCTTCAGAGGACGAAATCGCGGCTTTTCATCAAGCCCAAATCGATGAAAATAAGCTGTTATCTCAAGAAAGCCCGAAAGACGGTATGGTACCCGTGCATAAATTTTCGACCAATGACGGTTGGTTGGTGACCACGAAAGAGTGTGAATGGATTGCGGAAGTGTTTTCACCAGAACTGGTGAGTGAAAACCACTTTGTCGTTTCTCAGATCTCTGAACTGTGTAAGATTAGCCACCGCACATTGGAAGCTCTGTTAATTGAGTGGGGTAAATTTAATTTATTTGCCAGTAAACACGGTGGTTACCGCGTTAACTAAGTACTGCGACTTATTTCGGAGACAAAAGTTTCAGCAAGAAGCTGGCGTCTCCTCCGTTTTCTTAATAATTCCTTTGTTATTCTACTTTTTCAGCCAACATCCCTTATGAATTTTTTATTGGAGTGATATGTTAATGACATAACGCCAATAAATAGGTCATGGTGATGAAATTACGTTCTTTTCTGTTAGTTCTCTATGTTAGCGGTATTTCCCTTGCGCAAGCTGGCAATATCGTTGAAGCACCTTCTACGAAAGATAAACCGAATACGCTACAGGCGCAGCCTAAAAGCATGCCTATTCCTGATGAATTCAAAGCAAAATTGAAGCTAGCGAATGCCGGAGATGAAGAGGCAATGGTGGATGTTGGGCTTGCTTATATGGATGGGACTGAATTTTTAGCCGTCAATGAGCAAGAGGCTTATCGTTGGTTTAAAAAGGTAGCTGACCGAGATAATACAGATGGAGATTATTACCTTGGGATGTTATTGCAAAATCAGGAAAAATACCGACAAGCGGAACAATGGTATCGCCGAGGTGCTGAAAAAGGCGATGCTTATTGCCAATATGCGATGGGTTACTTATATGAACATGGCATTGGGGTTGAGCAAAATTTAAAGCAAGCGAAAGCATGGTATGCAGAGGCCGCGGAGCAAGAACATGCCAACGCACAGTTTGCGATGGGGTTGTTTTATCATGATGGGTTAGGTGGTGATATTGATTACCAGAAGGCTCGAGAGTGGTATGAAAGAAGTGCGGGAAATAATATTGCAGCCGCAGTGAATAACTTAGCGGTGATGTATGAAAATGGTGAGGGTGTAGAGCCGGACGCCGAAATGGCGATTTATTTATATCGTCAAGCCGCCAATATGGGCTCTGCGACAGCGCAAGTGAATATGGGTGATTTTTATCAAGAAGGTCATAGCGCAATAGAAAAGAATAGCTACCAAGCGATGTACTGGTATAAACGCGCTGCGCAACAGAACAATATTGCGGCCCAACTGGCGATTGCGAAAGCCTATGAACAAGGTAATGGCGTTGGTAAAGATCTCGCTGAAGCTTTTCTATGGTATGAACGAGCAGCACAAAATAAATCCCAAGAAGCTGGAATGAAGGTAGCTGAATTCTATGAAAAAGGGTTAGGGGGGATTAAAAAAGACCCCAAAAAGGCTATTGAGTGGTATATATCACTTGCCAACAGTGATGGTAAAACGGCTCAAATTAAGTTAGCGGAACTGTATGTGTCTGGTGAGCTGAAAAATGTTGATGTGAATGATATTTTGAGTTGGTTGCTGATTGCGCAAGAAAATAACATCGAAGCTCAAAACCAGTTAGCTATCTTTTATTTAACGGGAACGGGTGTGGCGAAAAACACACACAGAGCACGGCAATTGCTGGAAAAAGCGGCATTTAAGAAAAATAGCGATGCCCAAAACAACCTTGCGGTGATGTATGCACGAGGCGAGGGCGGTGAGAAAAATATTTTTCGTTCAGTAATGTGGTTTGAACGAGCGGTAGAACTCGGTAATGAAACCGCAAAAAGCAACTTGGCGCTTTTAAAACAGAATAAAGGCGTGACGGGAAAAATGTTGCAATACACTGGTAGTGTTGCGCAACCCAGCAAAGATGCTGGAGGGGATTAATTGTATAATCATAGAAGGCGATCGAAATGATCGCCTTCTAGTATTTTGATCAAACTTCCACACTATTCGAATAAGTTACTGTGCAAAGTACGAACGATCTCTTCAGCATCATTTCCAGGTACCAATAAACAAATATTGTGGCTACTTGCTCCATAGCTGATCATACGAATATTGAATGACTCAAGTGCCCCAAAAATTTGTCTTCCGAGGCCATTCACTTGCGACAGCTCATTACCAATGATTGCGACGAGCGCTAAATCTTCTTCCACTTCAACACGGCATAATGCGGATAGCTCTGTCATTAGCGCATTGGTGAGTAAACTGCCGTTAGTTCCCGTTGAACCTGTTGTGTCTAAGGTTAGGGCGACACTGACCTCTGAAGTCGTAATTAGATCCACTGAAATATTGTGGCGCAGTAAAATGGTGAAAATTTCCGCTAAGAAACCGCGTGCGTGCAGCATTTTTAGACTGTGCAAGGTGAGTAGCGTTTGTTTACGGCGCAGTGCTAATGCCCTAAATTGTGGTGGATTCGTGGTTTTATCACACACAATGGTGCCGCCGGCTTCGGGGGCTTTACTTGAACCGACAAAAACTGGGATCCCCGCACGTACTGCAGGAAGGAGTGTCGCAGGATGCAAAATTTTTGCGCCAAAGGTCGCCATTTCTGCCGCTTCATCGAAAGCAATTTCATCAATGCGTTGGGCACTCGGTACGACGCGAGGGTCAGTGGTGTAAATTCCAGGAACATCAGTCCAAATATCTACACGTGATAAATTAAGGACTTCAGCTAACAAAGCGGCGGTGTAGTCACTTCCACCGCGCCCAAGAGTGGTCGTGCGGCCTTTTTCATCACGACCAATAAACCCTTGAGTAATGACAACCGACTCAGTAAGGCGTGGCATGAGTTGTTGTTCTGACAATGCTTTTAGCTGAGCAAGTTCTGGTTCAGCACGGCCAAAGCTGTCATTCGTTCTCATCACTTTGCGTACGTCAAACCATTGGGAGTTAGCATTACGTTGGCGTAGTACTTCAACAAATAGTAAGGTTGACATTAATTCGCCGTGGCTCACCATTTCATCCGTTAATGCATCAGAAGTGGCTAAAGCAGCCGAATCAGCTAAATGAGCAATATTATCGAGTAATCGATTGATTTCCTCACGAATAACATCAGCAGTTTGTAAGTTATCAATAATTGCGTATTGAATATCCTTCACTTTTTTCAGCAGTTCATTACGTTTATCAGCATCGCAACCTTCGGCCAGTTCGATTAATAAATTGGTAATGCCAGCAGAGGCGGAAAGTACCACAACTCGCACATTTGGGTTGGAGAGAACAATATTGGCGCTGTTGTTCATCGCTTCAAAGTTAGCGACGCTAGTGCCGCCAAATTTGGCGATAACATACTGATGGTTGTCTGTTGAAGACGCTGCGATATTCATGGTGTCAATCCCTTTGGTTAAACCTAATCTTTATATAGATTTATCGGGTAAATAGGATTGCGTCAATCAAGAATCGAAGTAAATCAGTAATTCTAATGATAGGTAATTTATTATCGGTTTTCTCAATATACTCGTCATACTTCGAGCTGCATGGGTGTTGACTGCGCTCAGATAACCGAATCACATACTTTTGTATGCTCATCGGTCTATCTTCGCTTGTCGCCTACATGCAACTCGAATTATTTAGAGTATATACTCGTTATATTTCAAGCAGTTTGGGTGTTGACTGCGCTCAGATAACCGGATCATATACTTTTGTATACGTATCAGTCTAGAAAGTGTGTATTTTAATAAAATGGGTAATTAAGTCTGGAAAAGTGCGGCAGAATTGGGGAATATCAATATAACGCAGAAAACCGATAAGTCTCGTTTTCGTGACGGGGTACAATCTATTTCTATTTGAAATTATTTGGAGAGTGTTATCCATGAGAAGTATTAATCCAAGCCAGACGGCTGCATGGCGGGCGCTAGAGCAACATTTTGCGCAAATGAAAAATGTCCATATGCGCGATTTGTTTGCGCAGGATAAAGACCGCTTCACTCATTTTTCGGCAACGTTCGATGGTCAAATCTTAGTGGATTTCTCCAAAAATAGAATTACGCAAGAAACATTGGAACATTTATTGGCCTTAGCAAAAGAAACAGAGCTAGAAAGCGCCATTAACAGTATGTTCCAAGGTGAAAAAATTAACCGTACTGAAGACCGTGCGGTACTACATACTGCTTTGCGTAACCGCGATAACACCCCTATTTATGTTGATGGCAAAGATGTCATGCCAGAAGTGAATGCAGTATTGGAAAAAATGCAGCAATTTAGTCAGCGTATTATCAGCGGTGATTGGAAGGGTTACACCGGTAAAGCGATTACGGATGTGGTGAACATCGGTATTGGTGGTTCAGACCTTGGTCCATTTATGGTGACAGAAGCACTGCGTCCATACAAAAACCACCTAAACATGCATTTTGTATCGAATGTGGATGGTACGCAAATTGCGGAAACACTGAAAAAGCTGAACCCAGAAACAACACTGTTTTTAATTGCGTCAAAAACCTTTACAACGCAAGAAACCATGACAAATGCGCATTCTGCTCGTGATTGGTTCTTGGCTGCGGCAAAAGATGAAAGTCAAGTGGCTAAGCATTTTGTGGCACTTTCAACGAATGGTGAAGAAGTCGCGAAGTTTGGTATTGATACCAACAATATGTTTGAATTTTGGGATTGGGTTGGTGGCCGTTATTCATTATGGTCAGCGATTGGTTTATCCATTATTTTATCGGTCGGCTTTGATAATTTCGTTCAATTATTGAACGGTGCCCATGCGATGGATAAGCATTTTACCCAAACTCCGCTAGAAAAGAACATCCCCGTGTTGTTAGGTTTGATTGGTATTTGGTACAACAATTTTTTTGAAGCGGAAACTGAAGCGATTCTGCCATACGACCAATACATGCATCGTTTTGCCGCTTACTTCCAACAAGGTAATATGGAATCGAACGGTAAATATATTGGTCGTGATGGAAAACCTGTTACTTATCAAACAGGCCCGATTATTTGGGGTGAGCCGGGAACCAATGGCCAACATGCGTTTTATCAGTTGATCCACCAAGGAACTAAGATGATCCCATGTGATTTTATCGCACCTGCGGTAACCCATAACCCGTTAGGGGATCATCACGAAAAATTATTATCTAATTTCTTTGCGCAAACCGAAGCACTGGCGTTTGGTAAAACTCGTGAAGTGGTTGATGCCGAGTTTGCTGCGCAAGGTAAAAATGTCGCGGATATGGAATATGTTGCGCCTTATAAGGTGTTTGAAGGCAACCGCCCAACTAACTCTATCTTATTGAAATCAATCACGCCATATTCGTTAGGTGCATTGATTGCGATGTATGAGCACAAAATATTCACTCAAGGGGCGATTTTAAATATCTTTACTTTCGACCAATGGGGCGTGGAGTTAGGTAAACAACTCGCAAGCCGTATCCTGCCTGAATTAGAAAATAGTGATACCGTGAGTAGCCATGATAGCTCGACCAATGGTTTGATTAACAGCTACAAAGCTTGGCGATAAATTAATAACGTATTATTTAAATAGTTAAATGTAAGGTAGGAAGTTCCTACCTTACATTGTTTAACTGACATACTGTCCATCAGGCTATTTTTTAATTAAACAAATTCATTTTGTTACGATATTAATGAATTTTATTATTATCGATAACTTGCTAGTAATTAAAAAATTTTTCACTATATTTTTACATTTTGTGTTGAAAATGTGACTTTTTATATAAATTGTTAGCTAACTTTAACCTTGTCGTAAAACAACGTGATATCCTATTGCGTAAGAAATACAGTAAATCATAACCATAACCATGTTATTCATGGTGGAATTTTAAGTAATGGATGAAACGCTTTTTACTTCTCAGCCGATTCACTGGCTGGCGGAGAACGATAAAAACGATAAAATAGTGCCTGCCAATATACTAGATTGGCTACTAGAGCTTGGCTCCATGACAAAACGTTTTGAGCAGCATAGCCAGCAAGTTACCGTGATACCTTATTTAGAGCGCTATGTATCACAAGATAAGCTGAGCGCGGATGAAGTGCAGTCTCTACCTGAAAGCCCGCGTTATTGGGTCAGAGAAGTTGTCATGTATGGAGATGGAATCCCTTGGTTACTGGGCCGAACAATAATCCCTGAAGAAACACTGACTGATGATGACCAACAACTGGTGGATATTGGGAGAATGCCATTAGGGCGTTATTTATTTAGCCGCGAGAGTTTAACTCGAGATTATATCCATATTGGTTTTTGCGCAAACCGGTGGGTACGTAGTTCTCGGTTAAGACTATCGAATAAACCGTTGCTGTTAACAGAAATATTTTTACCTGAATCACCTGCATATCGCTAACTATCCTAAGTACTTTGAGTTTTCAGGTCTCTGCAATGACACTATGCCAATAAATATAAATCAGTAAGTTGCCGAGTTTGGTGGTATTAAAATATACCTAATTTGAAGTATGATGGAATTCGAAAAGGAGCACGATAAAGTGGAGGGAAGTATGACGCTAAGTAAATGGCATGCATACAGCCGTTTAATGCGTATAGATAGACCCATTGGCTCATTGTTGCTATTGTGGCCGACGTATTGGGCATTATGGATTGCGGCTCAAGGTACGCCAAGTTTACATCTTTTGATTGTATTTACTGCTGGCGTATTCTTTATGCGTGCTGCTGGTTGTGTCATTAATGATTTTGCTGACCGCCATTTTGATGGCCACGTAGAGCGGACTAAACACCGCCCACTCCCAAGTGGGGACGTAACAGAAAAAGAAGCAAAAATATTGTTTGCAAGCCTTGTTGGCCTCTCTTTTCTGCTAGTTTTGACACTCAATTCCATGACCATTTGGTTGTCGGTTGCAGGGTTGGCTTTGGCATGGGTTTATCCCTTTGTTAAGAGAGTCAGTAATTTACCCCAAGTGGTATTAGGTGCGGCTTTTGGTTGGTCAATTCCAATGTCTTTCTCTGCTGTTGGTGAAACTTTGCCAGTTGTTTGTTGGTTGCTGTTTTTAGTTAATATTATTTGGTCGGTGATCTACGATACTCAGTATGCAATGGTAGACCGCGATGATGATTTAAAAATTGGTGTGAAATCAACCGCTATTCTATTCGGGCAATATGACAAACTGATTATTGGTTTGCTGCAATTACTGATGGTTGGCTTATTATTGGTGATTGGCTCACTGGCGGGTTTAGGAACCCTTTATTATATTTCATTAGTCTTAGTTGCGGGTTTATTTATCTATCAGCAGCAATTGATGGTTAACCGTGAACGTGCGCCTTGCTTTAAAGCTTTTATGAACAATAACTTTGTTGGCTTAATATTGTTTATTGGTATTTTTATCAGTTATTTTTAAATTACAGTTATTGAGCCAAAGTGAAAAAGGTCATGTTATTTCTAACATGACCTTTTTTGTTTTATTGACTCGAGAAAAGGCGATTAGCTTTTCACTTGTTCCGGAGATTGCGTGCTTTCAGTTGGTTTTTTTTCAGAAAACTCATCATCTTGACTAACACTTTCAATAGTTAAGCGAATCTCAGGTGACATCAATCGAGCCAGAACGGCATACAGTTTTTGCGCATTGGTGACAAAGATATCATTTTCATTATTATCAATGTAGCCTTCTTCTCTTAGGGTATCGACCAATGTGGAGAATACCGCTTTATCAAAGAATTCAGGAGCGTTGATACCATGCAAAACAGAAAGGCGTTGTGCAAGGATACGGCTTTGTTTTTCCAGCGTATTACGGCTGATTTCAGGGCTCGCATTGAGTAATGATAATGTGATTGCATAACGTTGCAGAGTTTCACGTACGCCAGCAGCTAAGAGCTGTAATGGACGAATACGGCGAGGATTTAACACCACCATGTCGTCTTCTTTTAAGCAAATCAGCTTTTGGTTATTTAGCTCATCAATTAGCGTATCTACCGCCTCGTGTAGCTCATCACTGTTATAACGCATAAACAGTTCTGCTTTTAAGAACGGATAAATTTGGCCTACTTGATAGTGAATGTCTTGGCGACTAATGCGTTCATAGTGCAATACAATGCTAGCAATTAGTGATGGTAATACCAATAAATGATGGATATTGTTACGGTAATAGGTCATTAAGACAGCATTTTCGCGAGGAAGGATAATAATATCCCCCATGCTATCTTTTTCGACTTCGAATTTATCCATTTGCAAAGCATGTTCTAACAATTGCTCTGCTGTTTTATTTGGGGTCGTCGCATCTGCGGTGTATGGCACATTGCGCAATAATTGCAGGTAACAGTCGACTTGTTCAATCAGTTGCTCACGAGTGAGTGAGCGTTGACGAGAAGCCAGTAACGCAGTCGCACACAGGTTAATCGCATTGGCTGCGGCTGCATTATTAATATTGACCATAATGTTATCGGCTAACGAACTGACCGTTGGGTTTAGCCACGTTGGTCTTTGTGGTTCGATAGGGTCGATAGAGTCGCGCCAATCAGGCACGCGCTGGTTAAGGTAATGAGGTAATGAAATGGGTTGACCGAAGTTAACATACCCTTGGCCTAGGTTACGCAATTTACGTAAGCCGCGAACCATAGAGAAAAAGCCTTCTTTCTCTTTTTCTGCGCCGCGAAGTTCTTTGGCATAAGTTCCCACTTCCATCACATGCTCATATCCAATGTAGATAGGAACGATGGTGATAGGGCGTGAGTCACCGCGCAACATCGCTTGTAACGTCATTGAGAGGGTACCCGTCTTAGGCTGTAATAAACGACCGGTACGTGAGCGCCCACCTTCCACAAAGTATTCGATGGAGTAACCCCGAGCAAACAACTCACTTAAATATTCGCGAAAAACAGTCGAATACAGTTTATTTCCTTTGAACGTACGGCGAATAAAAAAGGCCCCTAAACGGCGGAAAATCGGCCCTGCTGGCCAGAAATTGAGGTTGATCCCCGCGGCAATATGAGGTGGAACTAGCCCTTGATGGTATAGCACATATGAGAGCAGTAAGTAGTCCATATGGCTGCGGTGAGAGGGGACATAAACGATTTCATGGCCGTCTTGTGCAAGCTGGCGGACCCGTTCAGCGTGCTGAACATTGATGCCTTGATAAAGACGGTTCCAAGTCCAACTAAGAACCCTATCCGTTAAACGTACGGCTTCATAAGAGAAATTGGCTGCAATTTCTTCCATCATCCCAACGGCATTTTGCTGGGCTTTTTTGAGTGGAATTTTTTTACTACGCGCTTCGTCTTCAACGGCTTTTTCAATCGCTTTAGACGTTAATAGCTTATTAAACAGCTCATAACGTGCAGGGAGTTTTGGCCCAACTGCTGCTAGACGTTGGCGCGAATAGTGAATACGCGCGACACGGGCGAGTTTGTTGGCAATAATGGAGTCTGTGCCGTGGTCTTGTGCCATTTTCCCAATTGAGACAATGGGTGATAAACGCACGAAGCTGTCACGCCCTAACCATAAAACTGCAAAGAATTTTTGAATCCCATTTAACAGTTTCAATGGTGGTGCTGGAGTATGGCCTTCACGACCCGGTGAGCGGCCAAACATCACGGATGCAGGTAGCATTTGAATATCTAGATTTGGATTGTTTTTATGCAAATCTAAATAAGCATGGAAAGTTTTTACTGAATCCTTACGTGGATTCGGTGAATAATAGCGAAAAACACGTGGGCCATCATCGATAAAAACGTACGCCGGAAGCTTCGTTCCATTGATATCATTGTCGACCAGAGGGTCTGGCAGACCAATAGCTAAGCATTGATGCCGTAGCGTGAGGAGGTCAGACTTCGAATGATAAGGTAATACGTATAGGGTTGGCCTGTTGACATCAAGCTGCAACTCAGTGACGGGATCCGAAGGAATTAGTTTACTTTTTACCAATAATTTAAGTGGTAAATTCAACGTGTTGTAATATATTTTACGCCATAGTGACATAAATGATTATAGCCTCTTGTTAACAATGCTGCGCAATCATACCAGAAATACATGGTTAGATCTGTTACTGACAATTCACTTTGACCGTAAAAATCGATTATTGTTTGCATTTTTTAAGGAATAAATATGGCGAGTCAAGTTAAGGGGTTCACGCGAGTGATCAAAGCGGCGGGATATTCCCTTAAAGGTTTGAAGGCAGCTTGGGTTAATGAAGCCGCATTTAGGCAGGAATCTGTTGCTGCGATTATCGCAATCTTTATCGCATTTTATTTAGATATCAGCTATATAGATAGAATTTTGTTAGTGAGTTCAGTTGTCCTCGTGGCAATAGTCGAATTATTGAATAGTGCGATAGAAGCCGTAGTTGACCGTATTGGTAGTGAGTATCATGAACTGTCAGGAAGAGCTAAAGATATTGGTTCCGCTGCGGTATTTGTGAGTATCGCCTTAGCGCTATTTATTTGGGCACTGGTATTATGGCAGCGTTATTTCTCTGGCTAAGGCGTTCGGGTGCTTAATAGGGTAAAAAGAAAGTAAATCGATAACAAATGCTTAAATTGAGCGATTTAACTGTTCCAAATCTTCATTTACCTGTATATACTCACAGCTTGACTGTATAAACAAACAGGGGAACGGAATGAAAGCACTGACGGCTCGACAACAGCAGGTTTACGATCTGGTGCGCGATCACATTTCGCAGACGGGTATGCCTCCTACACGTGCTGAGATAGCAGCAAGCCTTGGTTTTCGTTCGCCTAATGCGGCAGAAGAACATTTAAAGGCCTTAGCGCGCAAAGGGGTTATTGAAATCGTTTCAGGCGCATCCCGAGGTATTCGTCTGCTTCTTGAAGAAGAAACAGAAGACCTGGGGTTACCTCTGATTGGACGTGTTGCCGCTGGCGAACCATTATTAGCGCAGGAACATATTGAGAGTCACTATCAAGTTGACCCTGAGCTATTTAAACCACATGCAGATTTTTTGCTGCGTGTGAATGGGATGTCCATGAAAGATATTGGCATTATGGATGGTGATTTATTAGCTGTACATAAAACGCAGAATGTCCATAACGGGCAAGTGGTTGTTGCTCGTATCGAAGATGAGGTTACTGTTAAACGTTTTAAGCAACAGGGTAACCGTGTTGAATTAATAGCAGAAAACCCAGAATTCGAACCTATTATTGTTGACTTACGTCAGCAAAATTTCACTATTGAAGGCTTAGCCGTTGGGGTTATCCGTAATAGTGATTGGTATTAAGTTCCTTTAGTCGCTAGCCGTAATGGTAGGTTACAGGCGGGAAGGACTATTGCAGGCAGATTTCATAGTTTCATTCTGTGGTCTGCCTGTTTTGTTTCCTTTCTTTTATTTCTTTCTCTTCTCTATTTTTTTATTTCATCAAACTATTTATCAACGCAGCTACTTATTTCTTCTTCTGGGCGATTAGTTGTTCGTGGTTATGGTGACAATGTTCGTGATCTTGGCAGCTATTCACTTCGTCACAATTTTTACATAAGCCGTGGTTTTCTACCACTGTATGTCTTAAGCGGAATTGGTGTTCATCTGCTAAATTAATGATTGCAGCTTCTATTGTTGTGCAATCACTTTCCGTTACGCTTCCACACTGGTCACAAATTAACATAACAGAGATATGGCTCGGGTTATCAAAATGGTGACAGACGACATAACTGTTCGTTGATTCAATTTTATGGATAAAACCTTGCTCCATTAAAAACTCAAGGCCACGATAAACTGTAGGTGGTTTAGCTTGAGGTTCAATTTCACGTAGTAAGTCAAGTAAATCATAAGCACTGATTGCGCCATGCTGCTGTGCTATCAGGCGTAATACTGTTTCTCTTTGTGGTGTCAACCTGACGCCTCTTGATTGGCAAATATTCTCGGCCATTGCAAGGATTTTGTCTTCATTCATTCTTTTCATCTAATCGGCCTCAATATTCGAAAATGCAAACAATTACTGCTAATAAGCTTATCATATTTTTGAGATCAGGAATGCGCGGGGATACATTGTTTTATATTTATATTATTTCTATTTAAAGGGAAATATAAGCAAACGATTATCTGGAAAAACAGATAATTAGAATACTCAAAACAAGCCTATCCTCTTTGTTTTTCTTAAACAAAAAACTCGATGTTGTTTAACAAAAAACACACAAAACGTAAGGTTTTAGATTGCCATTTAGTGTAAATTTCAATTAAGACTTATCTTACGCTTATCTGTTGTAATGGTGTAATGAATCGTATATTAAGTTGTTTTTTCATTTCAATATTTTCAATGCATGTATTTATGGTTTTTAATATCATTTTTATCGGATTTTTAGAATTAAATAAAATGTGTGATTTTTACATAACTAAATACTACCTGAAATATTTATAAGTAAGTTGACTTTATAAATATAAATTAATCTAAATGGCGATCATTAGTTATAGTATTTCTTCATTTTCTGGTATTTATATCTATTTATATAATTATTTTAGACTAAAAAGCTAAATTTAGGTCTATTTTTGTGTTATTTTGACAATTAATATTGCTGTATTAATATTGGTATCAGAAAGAAACAAGGTATTTAAAAGTTCAGCATAATGTTTTTGTTTGTTTCGTTTTGTTTCAAACGGGAATAGCTAATGTGAATTTGAGATGAATTAAAAGTGTGGAATGCTTTTAAAGACAATTAGGTTTTATTCATACAGAATTCAAGTTGCAATAATAGCTGATTAAACTTTCATATATTTTATTTTTGTCCATTTTACTATTTCTATATTGATGTTGGTCTCTCATTTTCGGCGATACAGAAATAGTCTTTTTTTTAAAACCAGTTCAATAATTTGGTTTTAAAAAAGGGTATTGAACGGATTTTAATATCCCCCAATGTTGACTTAATTAAATAGGTTGACAGTTAGTTATCCAGGCTCATGAAAATGGCATAGGTATTTGTAAACAATTATTGTGAACTTGGTTTTTAATAAAAATTGTGTCTTTAACTACTTACATGACGACATAAATACAGAGGTATTTACATATGTTATTCAACAAAAAATTAGCGGTTTTAGCAGTATTAGCAGGTTCTATGGTAGCAGGTTCTGCATTAGCTGCAGATGGTAAGAAAGGTGCGGAAGTAACATTCAAAGCCCAATTACGTGCTCAATCTTGTGATGTGTCTTCAACTACTACAGGTTCTGTTGTTGACTGGGGAACTTTCACTAAAGATGTAACTGATGCTTTAGCACCAAATGCAGTTTTAGGTGATGAAAAATCTTTTGATTTAGTTCTGTCTAACTGTTCTGCTGACGCAGCTGATACTTCAATGAACGTATTCGCTCAAGGTCAAGCAGCAGCTGGTTTCCCAGCACTGTTTGCTAACCAAGAATCTAAAGCTTTAGCAGTTAAATTAGCTTCTGGTGCAGTTAATATTACTCCTAACGCAGATGCAGTAGTGGTTATCGACCCTAAAGTTGCTAAAGATGGTGGTGCTGTCATTCCTATGAAAGCTAATCTGATTCTTACCAAAACTGGTGTACCTACTGATAAATTATCCGTACCAGTAACATTTACTATATCTTATAACTAATAATATTAGTTAATACGAGTAAAGAGGCTTTTTAATTAAAAAGCCTCTTAATATTGTTTTTAATGATTGGACTAAGTAATGAAAGCAAAAGAATCGTTTTTAAGAAAAAAAGTAGTTAATGATTGTTATAGAGCTTTAATTCTACTGTTTTCATTAATTACTACTACTAACGTTTACGCTGCAGGTGGTGTTGGTTTAAATGCGACCCGAATAATATATGTCCAGGGTGAAAGTAGTGTATCGGTTGGTGCTCGAAATAATACAAATATTAATTATTTAGCAAAATTTTCGGTAAGCATGAATAATGATGGTTCAGCATCAAAAACGCCTTTTTCAGTTACACCTCCATTAATTAAAATCAACTCAGGGGCAACGCAAGATATTAGGATTTTTGCTCAACCGAATTCATTACCAACAGATAGAGAGAGTGTTTTTTATTTCTCTGCTACTATGATACCTGCTACTGATGGTCCTTTAGAAGGATCTGCAATGAATATTGGTTATAATAATATTATTAAGGTTTTTTACCGACCTTCAAAATTATCTATCTCACCATATGACGCATATAAAAACTTAGAGGTAAGCTCTAGTAGTACAGGTATTATTATTAATAATAATTCACCATACTATATTTCTTTAAATAAGCTCAGTGTTAATGGTGTTAAAATTGATTTAAATATGAAAAAGCGTAATACAATGATTTCTCCTTTTGACTCTTTCAGTTATATAACTCCGGCAAATGGCCGTAATGGTATAGTTAAATGGACAGTTATTAATGACTTAGGTGGCGAGGAGTCTTTTAGTGGAAAAATCAATTAGTAACAAAATAAAGGCATCTATTTTAAGTGCTATTTATATTGTAATAGGCATGTGTTTCTTTATTGGAAGAGCTTCAGCTTTAGATATTGAAGTTATCGGCAATGTATCTAAAGGAACGTGTGAAGTATCATATGAATCGATGACGGTTAAATTTGATAAACCATTATTAACACCTCAAATTAAACCGAATGTTGACGATGAAACCTATGTGAAACCCTTTTCTTTAAAATATAGTTGCACTGATTTTAATCTATCTGATGGTCCAGCACCATTTAAAATGAAAATAACGCCTGGGATAGGAACTTTAGTTGATAATAGTAATAAAATATATCCAACTAATAATATTACTGGAGCTGCGTTTGTTTTAAAAAACTGTGATGAGAATAAGCTCAATTGTAAAGTCGTAAACCTCAATGCTGGCGGTGAAATTAGTTTTGATGTTACAGCTAATAGCCAATTAGAGAATCATTTTGAAGTAAATGTTGTCCAGCTTGGAACTACTCAGCCAATACCTGGAGAACTAGTTGCCTCTGTTGATATAGTATTACTTCAACCATAAGAATTAATAGGTGGTATTAACTGTGAAGTCTCTAAATAAAATATGTTGTAGAGTTACATTGGCCTTTTACGTGATGTTTTTTTCTTATTCTTCAACAGCTTTAGTACCAGGTACACACGATTTTACGTTTGATTTAACTGTGCCTAAAAATACCTGTGATATTGCTGTCACTAGTGATAGTGGTAAAAAGAATATTGTTGATTTTGGAAATGTGCCTTTATCTAAGTTTGGGGTGGATGCATCTAGTGGAAAGATTAAGAAAGCTTTTGATGTTGTAATCAGTAACTGTAAAACTAATAGCTTTGATAATAACTATATTAAATTAACTGGCAACTACACAATAAATGATGGTTTTTTAGATAATCCAGGAAAAACGTTTGCTGTAAGAATCTCTGCAAATGATAATGCAAATCAATCATCTGCAGATTTTATTACAGAAACTAATAATGTTTTATGGTCGAATATTAAAACTCAAAATGTAACTAAAACATTTTATGCTTATGTCATGTGTAAGAACCAAGTTGCTGATTGCTCGATAGATCAAAATATTGGGGCATTTAAAGCAACACTAACATTGTCATATTATGCAGATTAAATAGGTAAATGTGATGATACGGTTGATATTAACAATAATACTAGCTTGGCACTTTACCCTTCATGCTGGAGGATTATCTTTAGGCCAAAGTAGAGTTATTTTCACAGATTCAGATAAGAATAAGGTTGTTAGTATCCGTAATGAGGGTGAAAGCCCTTTATTAATTCAAATGTTATTATTAGATATAAAGGATGAGAAGAATGCTGATAGTTTTATAATTAGCCCTCCTTTATTCAAAATTAAAAGTAAAACAGAACATGCAGTTAGGATATATCCTGATAATGTTTCTAAGCTACCTAAAGATAGAGAATCAGTATTCTATTTGAAAGTAAGGGGTATTCCACCGACTAGCAAAAAATTAGAGGAAGGGGATACGCCTGAAATAGTTTTTGTAACAGCTATAATTATTAAATTATATTATCGGCCTAATGGTATACCTGAGCCAAATAAGAATAATTTTGAACAGGTAAAGTTAAAAAATAAGGATGGAAGGTGGCAATTTCATAATCCAACCCCTTATTATATGACAATTGTTGATTTTAATATGAATGGTAAGAACTATAATGATTCCATTTTAGTTTCACCATTTAGTTATTATAAATTAGAAAATACTAATGAAAGTATAAATGTAGCAAGTTGGCGTTTTCTTGATGATAATGGTGCTGGAACTGAAGTGTTTAGAATTAATTGAAATTTCTTTTATATTTATTAAATAACATATAATGATTTTTCAGCGCTTGCATATTTTGAATGTAAAGATAATCTAAGGCTAGAGGAATGGAAAACAAAATATTAAAACTTGGTTTGCTATCTTCATTGATAAGCTTATCTCTGTATTCATATGGTGACGATTATTTTGATCCGAGCATGCTTGAAAGTCAGCTAGGAATTGATGCTAGCCAGTTAGATTTATCTCAATTTAATTCATCCAATACTATTCCGGCAGGTGTTTATCGCTTACAGATCGAAATAAATAGAAACATACTATCCGAACAAGATGTTAATTTTGTTGCAAACTCAAAAGGTCTTGTTGTACCTGAATTTGATAAGACAATCTTGGAAAATTGGGGGGTTAATGTAAAAGCACTGCCTGGGCTTAATAATTTATCTCCAGATGTTAAAATATTATCACTTAATGACTACATTAAAGACGCAACAGTAAGAGTTGATGTTAGTAAGTTAAAATTAATAGTCACTGTCCCTCAAATATACATGGACAATAAAGTTCAAGGATATATTGATCCATCAATGTTAGATACTGGTGTTTCTGCATTATTTTTGAATTACTTCATTAGTGGTAATAAAAATAAAACAGATTCATCGTCTGGAACAAATAAAAGTGATAGTTTATTTGGAACATTGAATAGTGGCTTAAATTTAGGTCCTTGGAGACTGAGATCCAATATGAGTTACTCTTATTCTAAGAGTAATGGCGATACTGAATCATCTACTGACTTTACTAATACATATATAATGAGAGCCCTTCACTCCATTAAATCTACAATGATGGTTGGTGAAATATCTACAGGTAGTGATGTTTTTGATTCTATTCCATTCAAAGGAGTTAAAATATCAAGTGATGAGGCAATGCTTCCTAATAGCCAACGAGGCTTTGCTCCTGAAGTTGCAGGTATTGCTCAGTCTAATGCGCAGGTTACTATTAGACAAAATGGCTATGTTGTTTATCAAACATATGTGTCACCTGGAGCCTTTAGAATTAAAGATATATATTCTTCAGGTAACGCGGGTAACTTAGATGTTACGGTCAAGGAAGAAGATGGAACTGAGAAAACCTTCACAGTTGCGTATTCCTCATTACCTGTGATGCTTAGACCTGGTGGCTATAAGTATGAGACCAGTGTTGGTCGCTATGATGGTGGGTATACCGTTGATTCTAAACGATCTGATTTCTTTTTAGGATCTTTAATTTATGGCCTGCCTACAAATAGTACATTATATGGTGGCCTATTATTTGCGGATAATTATTTTTCAGCAGTAGCTGGCTTAGGTGTATCACTAGGCACTTTTGGTGCTTTATCTATGGATATTACTCATGCTACGGCTAATATGGATGGCGATTTAGGAGACCGCGCTGGACAATCATACCGTGTTCGTTATTCGAAAAGTATGATGTCGACAGGGACTTCTATCGATTTAACTGCTTTACGCTATTCTACTCGATCTTATTTTAGTTTTGCTGATTTCAATAACTATGACTATAAGTTGAAGGATGGGGTTGCGCCTTGGATTAACCAACGTCAGAGAGCGAGTTTTACCACTTCTATAACGCAAAGATTGGGAGAATATGGTAGTGTTTTCTTATCAGGAAGCATCTCTGATTACTGGGAAATCAACCGTGAAGTTCGTCAGATGGTGATGGGATATAACGGAACTTATAACAAAATAAACTATGGTATTACATACAGCATAGATAGGATAAAAGATAATACATCTTGGCCTGAAAATAGAATGGTATCAGTAAATGTCAGCATACCGTTCAGCATATTTACCAACAATGTGTTAGCGAAGGATATATATAGTACTTATTCATTTAGCCAGAATAATGATGGCTATATTGATCAGCAAGCAGGAATTTCAGGTAACTTGTTAGATAATAAAATTTATTATGGTATTACGCAAGGGTATGGGAATAAAGGCGTCGGGAATAGTGGTTCTTTAAGTGCTGGTTATTCAGGTTCCTCGGGTAATATTTCCTCTGCATATAGCTATTCTAAGAATAGTCAATCAATGAACGCAAGTGTCAATGGCGGCCTATTATTACATTCGGGTGGTGTTCTATTCGGGCGTACTATGGGGGATAGTATGGCGATCATTGAAGCTGAAGGTGCAGCTGGTACTAAGGTAAGTAACCAAGATGTAGAGGTTAATAATCGAGGTTATGCATTGTATCCTTATATATCTCCTTATAACGCAAATGTTATAAATATGGATGTCAATACACTACCTAATGATGTTCTTCTTAGAGAAACCAGTAAAACGGTTTATCCCGCAGCAGGGGCAATTGTTAAAGTTAAATTTGATACTAAAGTTGGATATCAAGCTGTTATCAACTTAAAAATGTCGAATGGTACTGTGCTGCCGTTTGGGGCTGTAGCATCGTTAATTGAAGAAAATGCAACCGAAGAAAATACAGGTATTGTTGGCGATAATAATCAGTTATTTATGAGTGGGTTACCTGATTCTGGTAAATTGCAAATTCGTTGGGGTGCAAATAGCAACCAACAATGTTTAGCGTCATTCTCTAACTTAGGCAGCATTAATATAAGTAAAGGACAGGCAATCCGTACTATCTCTATTAATTGCCAATAATTTGTTATACCGGACTCTTACCTTATTAAAATTTTAAGAGGGGCTATGAAATTTTTTATTAAAAATAAGTCAATTAATTCACCGTTAATATTGTTGATATCACTGATTTCATTCTTTCCAATGAAATCGATGATAGCAGCTCAGAACGGCGGTACAATGACATTAACATTAGAAGGTATTATTGACTTAGAGCACCCGAAGGCAGCAACGGATCCCTACTTAGTCGAAGGTAGGCTGTCTGGTCGAACTTCTACAACCTATAACTATATTTATGGGTCCAAAACTCAAGCGTGGACATCACCGGATTTTGCGATTTTTTCTATTTCACCTCGCAGTACATCTTGTGTTGATGAGCCTATTGTGGAAGGGGGGCCGAATGCAACTGCAGCCCTGCAGAAAGTTCCTGGAGTCAATAAAGTTGGAATAAAACTTACTCATGCTAGCGGCGCTTATGCCTATATTGTTCCTAGTTTAGGTTTTTCTGTAAAACTTTCAGGAAATAACAATATAGGTTCATCAGGATTCGTTAAAGAAAGCTATAGTGGTGTAGTATTCGAAGATGTACCTAATTTGGTGGATAGAAGTACTAAAGGCAACCGTCAGTGGAAGCTTTGTTACACACCACCGGATGGGACAAGAGCTCCTGGTGGTTATAATTCAAAAAGGAATGTTAGTGTATATATAGCAGGTCCAATGCAAATGTATGCACCTGTGCCTATACAACCTGGCCGTTACTCATATAGTGGAATTCCATTATATGTTGGCTCTTATGGTCAAGATAATGATCAAGATGGTGTTAGTACATTACAAATTTCAACTAGCTTGAACGTTGTAAGGGTTTGTAGTATTTCTGATGTTAGCCAAGACAATTTTACTATTATTGCTGGTAGAGAAACTGAGTTTTTCAGACAATCCAGTTTTAAATATAAATGTACAGCAGATAATAAGCCAATTTACATTTCTGCGATCGCTCGTGAAGGAACTGTGGATTCAGCTAACCAACATAAGTTATGGTTCGACCGAACTGGTGGAAACATAACCTCTAATACGCCATATCTGTTAGCATTACCATATGCAGCTGGTAGTAGCGGAAGCTTAACTTGTAAGGACGAAGGAAAAGCGGGCTTATTGAATTTTGCTAACCAAGAAGAAACCTTATTAGGGTTAAACTCTGTTTCTAATGTAGTTCAAGATCTAAATATTAAGTGGGCTATTTGCTTAAATCCGAATACAGAGATAGGAAAGTATAGAGCACGTGTTGAAGTATCTATATATACTAAAGTTTAGCAATATCAGTGGAATTATTTTATTAAGAAAATTGGGTGATAAAATGTTTTTCCGTTCACTAGGGTTAGTTCCATTATTTTTATCTTTATTTTTTAGTTTTATAAGCGTCTCTTGGGGGGAGAATAGAACATTAGTTTTTTCCTACCAAAGAACAACATTTATTGAAGGTGAGAAAAGTGTGTCATTTAGAATTTTGAATGATACAGATAAAACACCTTATTTAATGCAATCATCTGTTGAATTATTAGATGAAGGTAGTGGTCTTGATATAAAAGAAAATAATATAAATATTCCTTTTATGGTCACTCCTCCACTTCATAAGCTGGAAGCTGGCAACTCTTATACTTGGCGAGTTATGTTTATTGGTGATAATGATAAATTAGCGAAAGATAGGGAAACGGTTTATATTGTAAAATATAGAGCTATCCCTCCATTAGACAAAAACATGCGAGAAAATAATAGTAGTATTGATGTCAATACTATTCAAGTCCTTCACTTTAAAGTTTATTATAGGCCTAAGCAATTTGCTAATTTAACCATAGAAAATGAGCAAAAAAAGATTTCCTTTAGGCGAGAAGGAAATAATATTATAGTTAAAAATAATTCACCAATTTATATGTCCTTTGAAAGTTTGGCTGTTAATGGAGTATCCGTTGGTTACAAAGAATTATTTAAGCCAATTAAGCCACTATCAGAGCAAATATTCATTTCAGATAGCAAAATCCGTGATGTAAATACGATTACATGGAGTGTGTTGGATGAATTAGTATTAGAATTGCCTAAAAATACATCCACACTGTAATTTACAGGTAATGTTATAGTATTTAGGGCTAGGAGTAACTTGATTTGTTTAATAATGTAATCCTATGTATTACTGAGAGATCCAAATGCAAGATATAATGTATAAACTGAAGGATTACGAGAAAGAAAAACTATCTACCTTTTTATTTTTTATTCTTTATTTTTTGTTTTTTTTCTCATCTCTAGCCTTTTCAAAATCCGATACTAACTTTCGTCTTGTCATCCATGGCGGAGCAGGGGATATTACAGAACGTTTACTCACTCTTGAATTACAAAAAGAGCATGAAGAGAAATTAAAGGAAGCATTACAGGCAGGATATTCCATTTTAGCTCAAGGTGGCGATAGTATAGATGCCGTTCAAGCGGCTGTGATCGTAATGGAAGACTCTCCGCTATATAACGCAGGTAAAGGGGCTTCTTTAACTACAAATAATAAAGTGGAATTAGATGCTTCTATCATGGATGGTCGCGATCTCAAAGCTGGCGCCGTAGCGGGTGTATCGAATGTAAAAAACCCTATCATGGCCGCCTATAAAGTGATGACTAAAACCCCTTATGTGATGATGGGAGGAACCGGAGCTGAACAATTTGCGAAATCAGAAGGGTTAGATATTGTTGATGAATCCTATTTTATTACTGAAAAACGCAGCGAACAATTAAAGAAAGTGAAAGAGATCAGCCGGAAACTCGATCAAGAAAAGGGAATTAACGCCTCGCTATTTATAGACCCGCTAATGTTTGATTATAAGTATGGCACTGTGGGTGCTGTTGCCGTTGATAGCCGCGGAAATGTTGCCGCAGCAACCTCTACAGGTGGCAGTACTAATAAACATTATGGCCGAATTGGTGATTCACCCATTATTGGAGCCGGAACATATGCGGATAACAATACAGTTGCAATTTCTACAACTGGTTTAGGTGAGGTCTTTATCCGAGGTGTTGCTGCTTATGATGTTGTTGCTCAAATGAAATACGGCAATACGCCATTGGCTGAAGCCACAATGAATACTTTGAATTCAGTGAAAGATATGGGAGGCACTGGAGGTATTATTGCAGTAGATAATAAGGGCAATTTTGTTATGCAATTTAATACTAAAGGTATGTTTCGCGGGATGATTGATCAAAATGGTGTTTCACAAGTTGCAATGTTTGGTCTTCAATAGATTATCTTTCTGATTTTACTTATTTTTTAAGAATCGAATTTGAAATTACTAGTTTCCCATGTTGACGGTTTTGCCTACTTAAGCGTAATTGTTGGTAGGCTTTTTTTTATTGGAGTTGGCATGTAAAAGCAGAAGATGATTCATCTTTGATAATATAAAGATTATCACTCATTTTAGTTATATTAATATAGTACTTAATTTTATCAATTTCTAATTGAATGAAATTAGAAAATAACTTCTCAGGTATATTATCTGAATTGGTTACTGATGAAGATTTAAAGGTAACAACATAGTTACCATTGTGGTCAATCGCTAAGTAATTAAAATAAATTGCTCTATTAAGCCGGTAGATTTTTTTATCATCTTTTAAGTAGCCATACATATTCATGCGACCATAATTTTTTGTTGAAATTTGTACATTAATCTTTGATTTTAAGCTCAACCCATTCTGTGTATTATTATCTTTAATCCATAATATTTCAGAATGGCAGATTTGAACATTGTGATTATTTTTATTGATAACAAAGGATGCGGTTGATGCGGTTGCGATTAAAAATAACGATACGGCAATATATTTTTTCATTCAAATTCTCTGATCATTAATCGATATGCAATCATGTTTAATGTTAATGCTGCTACAAATGCTGAGAGATATATTTTTATCAATAGAATAAGCTTGATTTAAGTCTGACAAAAGAATGATTCTTTTGGGTTCATCACATCGAATATTATATTTATCCAGCTTGCTATGTATTAGATTGATATTATCGCTAGAAACTTTAGCTAGCATATTAACCGGTGCTTGTATGATACATTTTTCACGTGAACTGACTGACAGGTAGTCACTCGTTGGATTTTCCTTAGCCATATAATACCAAAAAAATAAATTAATTAAATAGCATATCGCTATTGTTGAAATAGCTAATAGCAATATTTTTAAAGTTTTTTTGTTTAATATTTTTTTGTTTTTATTTTTAATCGCGAGTGTCGTATTGATATTGCTACTATCGTCTTCTCCAGTTAATAATTCCGAGTTATTGGTATTTTCATCAAGTGATAAGTTTTCTGATATTGTGTTATCAGGGAGTTTTTGAGATAACTCTGAATTTTCGATATAGTCATGCTTACTTATATGGAGGGGATTAATTTCATTATTTTGTTCGTCAGATTTTACGTGTATAACGATATGACTATCAAGACGAAATCCTTTTTTGGGTACTGTAACAATACACTTAGGATCAATACCGACCTGCTCTAATTTTTTTCTTATTTCACTAATGTAAGTATTTAAATTATTATTAGAACCGACAAGGCCATATTCTTCCCATACATTCGTTAAAAGTTCATCTCGTGTTGCGAGTCCTTTTTTTAAATTTAATGAGATAATCTCATCGAATAATCTAGCAGCAGGTTTAGATAATTCAATAAATTGATTTTTATCATCTTTTGAGTATATTAAGCTTGTGTTTTTTTCGAAAATATATTTTTCGTCAATAGTGTAGTCATGTGACTCGTTCATAGATGCCGTCTGCTCTCTAATTAAAATAGCGAATAGAAAATCTAAAAGTAATAACAGCCAATTCTAATAAATAGGCTGAATAAATATTATTATTTAACTTCTTGTTGTTATAGTTTAAATAGGGATTCAATTTACTGCAAGTTTTATGCGATGAGCTTTTTTGTAATTAATTAGCAAATTTATTGAATTGATACCTTGGTTGGGTTTAAAAACTGTATTAAAATAATTTTTAGGTGACTTAATTCATTTTGTCTACATATTTATTGTTAAAAAAATATATTAATCTAAATAAATCCATTCTTACCTATGGATGTTCTTTTGTGGGAATAATCCTAGGTATTTGCACTTAAATTAATGCCTTTGTTATTTTATGAGAGACAGAAGTTAATTTTGTAAAGTTTACACTTTATTAGGCGAAGAAATTAATCTTCGCCTAATATATTAAGGATTAATATTTATATTCAATACCTAACCAATAGTTACGGCCTTCTTCAATATAACCATTAGTGTATTCATAGGATTTATCAAATAGGTTGTTCACTGAGGTGTTAACAGAAATACCTTGGCCAAAATCATAATCTAAGCGCAGGTCAGTTTTAGCATAGCCTCGTACTTTGCTTTCTGCATCAACATAATTAAATGCCCAACTTCTTGCTTCTTCGGTAATGGTAATGCTAAATGGGTCGTATGGCGTGAATTTCACCCAAGCAAAGGCTTTGTGGGTAGGTAACTCGGCAACGTGTTTTACACTGTAGTGCTTAGGATCTGCGTGAATATATCCGTAGCTTAAACCAGCTTCCATCCAATCTGTGATTTGCCCGTTAGTCCCTAAATCAATCCCAAAGTAGTCAACTTTGCCACTATTGCGGTTTTCAAGCACGTATCCCCCATTTTTATTAGTGCCAACACGATGGGCCATAATCGCATCAGAGACATGGTTGTAATAAATACTTGATGTATATGACCAAACTGGGGAGATATGCCCTTTATAGGTCAAATCGTAAGTTAGGGCTCGTTCTGTATCAATATGAGGATTAATGATAAAGGTATCATCACTTTTCATTTTTTCTTTGGTATAGCGTTCTTTTTGTGTTGGGAAACGGCTTCTTTCTGATACCGAGAACTGTACGGTATCTTCATTTTCTAAATGGTAACGAGCCATCATTTCCCAGTTGAATGCATGTTGGCTATTGCCATCATATTTTTCAAAATCACCTGATTTGTAATCATAACGTTTGCCGTCGGCACTTTTGCGCCAATCGTAACCAATACCAGCGATAATATCGAGATTATCCATCGCAACCCATTGATATTCTGTAGCAATAGAATAGGTATTATCTTTATAGCGGTCGAATGGGACATCTCTCTTTGCACGTGCGCGGTGAACGTCTTCTTTCCAGTGTGCGGCAAATGACAGCATATCTAATTCACGCACGGTGAAGTCAACACGCATGTCAGCTCCATTACTGTAGTCATCATAGCGGCTGTAGTTATAGATACCGTCTTTATAGTCTTTAACAGACCTATATTGATGGAGTGTATTCTTAAATGTGTCGTGGTACAGACGGCTCTGTAACGCGATATCATTGGTTATTTGGGTTGTTCCATTGAAATAAATACTTTCTTTATCATAAGCTGGCCATTGCCAAATTTGAGGTTTGGTGTTTGTTACACTCGGCGGGCTGTTTTTATCACCATCTTGCTTTAGATAGGTAACCACATACTCGTCAGCTTCACGAGGTGTCCAGCCCACTTTCACCATCATACGTTTATCGTCTGTTGCAGAGTTAGGACGGCGTCCATTATTTCCCGCCAATGGGTTATCATTTTCTGAACTCGGGATCCCCATAAAACGTTGCTTATATTGGCTACCACTGACTTGAATAAAACCTAAGTCATTGCGGCCACCTAAGCGTGCACTAATATTGTGGGCATTATCTGCGCCACGAGCGAAACCTTGGTTTAAGCTGATATTGGCCTCAAAAGGTTTTTTAGGGGTAGCGGTGGTTAGGTTAATCGCTCCCCCCATCAAGTTTGGACCTTGTAATAGTGAAGTATATCCAGTTGATAGCTCAACGCTTGCGAGTTCGCTCGTCATAAAGCGCCCTAGGTCAAGGGTGCCATCATAAGGGACATAAGTTGGGATGCCATCAAAAAAGATAGGGACTTGGCGGCTATCAAATCCACGTACATTCACTTGGGTTTCGTTGCGATTACCTGATTTTTGAATGGATACACCTGGCATTGTACTCAGTGCTTGTGCAACGTTGGTTTTATTCAATTGTGTCATTTGCTCTTGCGTGATGACATTTGCATCCGCTGCTAATGGTGTACTCCAAACAGACATCACGTCAGTGTTTTTTTCTGCTTTAGGGTCAGACGCGGCGTGTCCCTGTGCTGCGAATAAAGCCATCCCAACCAAATAGGTAATTTGTTTTATTTTCATTATCTCTTTCCAGTTTTATGAATAACGATATATTATTTTTTATATAACGATATGCGTCATTAACCACAAGCGAATGCAGCCTACGAGGTAGGCTGTTTTTACAAATGATTTTTTTGACGCTAACTACTTAGGTTACTGCTTAAAAATATGTACTTTAATATCTCGCGGTGCTGCGTAGTAAGGGGCTGATGTAACCAATAATGGCACCCCTGTTTGTGCGAATGCTTCGATTGTTTTTAAATTAATTCCACCTGCAATGGACAGTCGACAAGGCCGACTTTGTTGCTTGGTGAGTTCTTGTAGCCGCTGAATTTGTTCAATGGGCAATTTATCTAGCTGAATAATATCGGCTTGCGCATTGATAGCGAGAATGGCTTGTTCATAGTCATCCGCCTCAACAATAATCATTTTTTCAGGGGCGGCTTGGCGTAGTGTTTTAATATGACTCACCCAATCATTTGGATTTTCAAGGCATTGGCGATGATTGGTGAACAGTAAAATACTTTCTGCACTACCTGCTCGGTGAATAATAGCGCCCCCAGCCAAAATCGCAGTTAAGGCAAGGGGTTTAGTATGAGGAATGGTTTTTCGCGTGCACGCAAGTTGCCCATCCGGTTGATATTGATGCAAAATATTTACCATTTGCTGGGTGTAGTGGCTGACACCTCCACACCATTCCAGTACGTTTTGTACCGCTTTCCAGCCCTGATGTAAGGCTTCAATCGGCCCAGTGGCGCGAATTAAAACGCTTTGTGGGGCAACTTGTTGGCCATCTTGAAAGTGACAATCACAAGTGATCCCAAGTTTCTCTAACATACGTCTGGCGATGGTGACCCCACTGATGCAGCCCCCAAATTTGGATGCAAAGGTCATCACCCCCATTTGAGCCTGCAAGCCGAGCGCACGGGTGGTAAGGTCGCCGTACTGGATATCATCTAGCAGTAGTTGGTCGATTAATGTATCAGGCACGTAAATCATAATGTCAGTTCCGATTCATCGACCACATCCCAAGAGACCATTGCCCAATCTCTGGATGGATAAGGGATTGTTTTGCCTAGTGCCGCTTGTTCATCATAATACTGACGTAAGATAGCGGTTTCTCCTGGTGTAATATTTTTAAGGGACCAATTGACACTGTCAGCGAAAGTGTCAAAGCTATCAAATCCACCTTTATTTGGACTTTTAATAAAATCAACGCGCGCATTGATGCCCATTTGATGCAATATATTCACTGCATAAATATAGGTGGGTAAACGAACCACTTCGCGGCCTATTTTGCGAATTATTTTTTCATCAATAAATGTTGGGTTGATGGTATGGGTCGTGTATACCCGCAATTTTGTTTGGCGATTAAGCTTCAGTAAGGCTGCTTTTAAATCATCAACGAGTGTTGAGCGTGACGCCACTGAAATATCGACTTTGGGTAATGAACTCCAGTCATCTTCCCATGCCAGTTGTTCAAAGCGTGCATGTGGAATAGCGAGTTCTTTTGCCCGCAGTTTAGCCATTTCGAGCATACCGCGGCTATAATCAATACCTATCGTTTCCTTGAATTCATTAGCAAGGCAAAGGCTAACTGAACCTGGGCCACAGCCCACATCAAGCAAGGTTTCAGCGCCTGCTAAATCCATTAATTCACGAAAGTGCACTAAGTATGGGTCATGGGGATTAGCGCAAGTTTGCGCCATTTGTTGTGCTTTTTTATCCCAATGCTCTGGCTCTTTGCGGCTTCGTTGAGCTTGTTGCATATGTTGCTGATACATTTTTGCAAAATTGATTTGATTAATTAACATGATCCCTGACCTTAACTAGAAAATGTTGATGGAAGCTGAAAGTGAGATTGAATGCTGTGTTTATCCACATTATAGAGGGCTGCTAAGTTAGTAAGTGTTAACATACATTTAGATGACCCTTGCCTCGCTTTGTGGTGCTTATCGAGCAAAATAACATTATCAGCGATAGCAGCGGCATGTTGTGGGTGATGGGTTGACATCAATATCGTCATACCATGGGATTTAAGCTTTTCAATTTGCTCAAGCAAGCGAATTTGGTTACCAAAATCAAGGCTAGCGGCAGGCTCATCCATAATTAGAAGTAATGGTTTTTGTATTAAAGCCCTTGCTATCAATACTAACTGTTTTTCTCCGCCACTAAGCGTGCTGTATAGCCGTGTTGCCAAATGTGAAATGCCAAGGTGCTTTAGTTGTTGATATGCTAAATTTTTTTCGGTCTCTTTAGGGACTGAAAATAATGAAATATGGGGAGTTAAGCCCATCATGACCATATCGACTACAGTGAAAGTAAAGGGGGTATCATGGGCTTGGGGAACATAGGCGACAGTTTTGGCTATTTCGCGTGGTTTAAAAGTTTGAATTCCTTGCCCATTGAGTAGGATCTCGCCTTTAATTGCAGGTAATAACCCCAGTAAAGTTTTCATTAAGGTGGTTTTACCGCAGCCATTTGCACCTAATAAGCAGCTAATCTCCCCCTTAGGTAATGAAAGATTAATGCCATCAATGATAGCTGTGCCATGATAACCAATTGCGACCTCTTGCAAAGATACAATGCTCATTTCACCCGCCTTGTCTGCAATAAAATAGCTAAAAAGAAGGGCGCACCGATTGCAGAGGTTAAAATGCCTATGGGTAATTCAATCGCGGCGATAGTACGTGCTAAGGTATCAGTAATGAGTAATAAAATAGCTCCAATTGCCAGTGATGCAGGGAGCTGATAGCGAAAGTTAGCACCCACTATCATTCGGGTAATATGTGGCACAATCAAGCCTATCCAACCAATAATTCCAGCAATAGAAACAGCGCTTGCCGTGAGCAGTGTTGCACAAATAATAAAGATAGCTCGAGTTAAACTGACATTGATCCCAAGGCTTTTAGCTTCTTCATCAGATAAGCTGAGTAAATTCATGCGCCAGCGCAATAATAATAGCGGAATAATACCGATAACCATCAGAGGTAATACTGACATTAAATCTGCTTGGGTAATTGATGATAACCCGCCTAAGAGCCAAAAAGTGATGGAAGGCAACTGGGTGTAAGGGTCTGCAAGAATTTTCATCAATGAAATTGCTGAACCACATAACGCACTGATAGCGACACCGACAAGAACCAAAGATAAAATGGGGTCATGTTGACGCGCTAGTCGGGCAATAAAGCACACTAAAGTAACGGTAATTAGGCCACCAATAAATGCACTTAGCTGAATGTAAAATAATGATTGCCCAAAAAAAATACCGATAACAGCCCCCACGCCAGCACCCGCTGAAACCCCTAAAATATCTGGTGAAACCAATGGGTTACGGAACATTCCCTGATAAGCAGCACCTGCAATAGCCAGTCCTCCACCAATAACAATAGCGGCTAATGTGCGCGGGAATCGTATTTGCCAGAAAACGGTTTCATGCCGCGGATTACTCAACTCGCTGTGAGAAGGTAACTGACTAGTGAGCAGGTGATAAAGCTCATTTAGCGTAAGTGAGTACTTACCACTTATCAAGGCGATAATAAAGCTTATTAATAAAATAACGATTAATAAAAGGGATTTTCCGCCTTGTTTCAATACACCATTCATGATTTTTCCATGAGCCAATCAATCTGCTCTAAAGTCAGTGGAGAATGGTAAAAATGGGTAAAAAATTCAGCAATATCATGCTTGATATTTTCGGCAATACTCTTATCGAAATGGCTCTGTAGCCGTCTCATGCCGAGTAAGCGGTTAACTCCCGGAGGCCCATCTAACCAGCCAAATGGCATACCGCTGAAAACCAGTAACTGGTTGTTAGTAATGGCATCTAGCCCTTTCCATAATGCAGAGTTTGTGATCAATTCAATGGCTTCGTCATATTGCGTTATAATGATGTCAGGGTTCCATTGATATAATTGCTCCATAGAAACCGTTGTCAGTCCATGGAAGTTAGGGATATCAACTACATTACGCAAACCAAGCATTTCAATGGCTTCAGTATGAATTGAGCCTTTAGCGCCGGTTTCTAAACCTTTTGCTCCTCTCGCGAGGTAAAAACTTAGTGATTTCTGTTGGTTTTGATGAGCAAATAAGGCAGCATCATCAATATAGCGTTGAGCAAGTTGGCCTAACTTTTGAGCTTGTGGGATAACGCCTAAAACCTCACCGAGTTGCATAAGCTGTTGTGGCGCATCTTTTAACCCTCCAGCCATTAATAAATAAGGTACATGGGTTTGTTGGGCAACCTTTTCTGCTTGTGAAAGATAGGTATCATTAATATTACCAGTATCAATAATTAAATCTGGGTTATAGGATAGAAGCTGTTCCAAGGAAAGCGTACTGCCTCGACCTGCTAAACGACCATATACGGGTAATTCGAGCCATTGCGCTGCAAAAAGGCCACTGTGTCCTTTTTTCAGTGAAATTGAGGAAAATCCCACCATTTTTTCGGGGGCTAATGCGAACATCAATAGATCAGAAGGGGGGCCAGAGCTGATGACGCGTTGAATATCCTTTGGCGTCGGAAGATGACCAAATAAAGCTTTTTCAACTGCTGGACGAGTTTGTGCGAAGCTCGGCAAACTGTAAAAAGCAGCAAGTACTGCACTTGATTTAAGGAACTGCCTACGATTGATCGCCATAGTCTAATTTCATCTATTCGTTATAATAATAATTATATAACGCGAAAATTAGCGGAGTCATGATAGAGAGTCAACTATAAAAATCGCATTGTTCGGAAAATTCGACATTTATGTGATGTAAATCAGTAACAAAGATTGCTATCCATTAACAGATAGCAGAACATGGTTATCGTTAACGAATTGGATATCGCTTTGAACTTATGAAGAAAAAAAGACCTTCTCTACAGGATGTTGCCGACCAAGTTGGCGTCACAAAAATGACGGTGAGCCGTTTTCTACGAAACCCAGATCAGGTTTCAGAAGCTTTACGTGAGAAAATCGCCCAAGCTGTGGAGGCTTCCGGATATATTCCAAATAAGGCGCCCGATATTTTATCGAATTCAACTAGCCATGCTATTGGGGTGTTGCTTCCTTCATTAACTAACCAAGTTTTTGCCGAAGTGATTCGTGGAATTGAAGCCGTGACAGACCGCCATGGCTACCAAACCATGCTCGCTCACTATGGTTATCAGCCCGAAAAAGAAGAAGAGCGGCTGACTTCACTACTTTCTTATAATATTGATGGCGTGATTTTAGCCGAACGAACACACACTGAACGAACGCTGCGCATGTTGAAAACCGCGGGGATCCCCGTTGTTGAGATTATGGATAGCGTTTCTCCTTGCCTAGATATTGCAGTTGGTATTGATAACTTTGAAGCGTCTCGCCAAATGACTCGGGCGATGATTGAGCGTGGCTGCCGTAAGGTTGTGTACTTAGGCGCAAGACATGATGAACGTACTTTTATCCGCTTGAAAGGTTATGAACAGGCAATGCTCGATGCTAATCTTGAACCACGTAATGTGATGACGCAGGCTAGCTCATCGTATTCGCTAGGTGCCCAACTACTGCACGACTGCCGTGATAAGTACCCAGATACCGACGGTTTATTCTGTACCAATGATGACTTAGCGATAGGGGCTATTTTTGAATGCCAACGTTTAGGGATTCAAATTCCGCAAGACCTTGCTATTTCAGGTTTCCATGGTCACGACGTAGGGCAAGTGATGACGCCAAAACTGGCGAGTATTTTGACGCCAAGAGACCAAATGGGGCGTAAGGCGGCAGAAGTCTTGTTGGCAAGAATGTCGGGTAAGAAGCTAACGGATACGCATTTTGATGTGGGGTTTTGTGTCCTTACTGGCGAAAGTATCTAATTATTCCTCGTCATACTTCGCGCTGTCGCGTTGTTGCCTGTACTCGCCAACCCTAGTCACATACTTATGTATGCTCCTAGGGCTTGACTCGCTTGGCGCCTAGCGACAACACGAACTATTTAGAGGAATGCTTTAAGGGGAGTAATAAAGTTTAAATATACTTTTTGTTTTTTGTTTCTATATTGATTGCGAGTTTTGCTTTGTCTTTCACCTGCCTCTTCTGAAGTCAGTTTGAGAGTATCATCACAGATCTGTTTTCTTCTTCACCAATTTGATTGCCAAATAAATCCGCACTGATGATAATGTTACCCGTAACTTGTTACCGGTAACAAAAGCCGGTTTTTAACTAAAGCCAGGACAATAGTGAATATCTGAGGAGTTTCCTATGAATGATACCCAAAAACAAAACTATACATTTGTACTAATGGGGGTATCGGGTAGTGGTAAGTCTGCTGTTGCTACCGGTGTTGCACAGCAACTACAAGCTGCTTTCCTTGATGGTGACTTTCTTCACCCTAAATCAAATATTTTAAAAATGGCATCTGGTCATGCATTAAATGATGACGACCGTAAACCTTGGTTAGTCGCACTAAATAATGCCATTTTTGCAATGCAAAGAACTAATAAGATATCGCTGGTAGTTAGCTCTGCACTGAAAAAAAGCTATCGTGATATCTTAAGAGAGGGGAACCACAACCTCTATTTTATTTACCTAAAAGGTGATGCGGTTGTTATTGAAGAAAGATTGAAAGCACGTAAAGGGCATTTCTTTAAGCCTGAAATGCTGAAATCGCAATTTGATGCCTTACAAGAACCTGGCGCGGATGAACCTGATGTGCAGGTTGTTGATATTCGCCCATCCTTAGAAAACGTGATTGAAAATACGTGTTCTACTATTCGTAAGATTGTCGCTGGAGATAACTAATGAATACCCCAGAAACATTAAGCACGTTAACGCTCGTGCTGACGGCAGTCGGCTCTGTCGTTTTACTACTTTTTTTAGTGATGTATGCTCGTTTACATGCTTTTGTTGCACTCATGATTGTTTCTATTGGTGCCGGTTTATTTTCAGGTATGCCAGTACAACAGATCACGGAAACCATGCAAAAAGGAATGGCGGGAACCTTAGGTTTTCTTGCTATCGTAGTCGCTCTTGGGGCAATGTTCGGTAAAATTTTACATGAAACAGGGGCATTAGATCAGATTGCGAATAAGCTACTTAACCTATTCGGTGAAAAGAATGCTCACTATGCAGTGGGTGTCGCAGGGCTGATTTGTGCGCTACCACTCTTCTTTGATGTGGCTATTGTCTTGTTAATTGGTGTGGTGTTTGCGGTAGCGAACCGCACAGGCCATAACGTTGTTCGCCTTGCTATTCCATTATTTGCTGGGGTAGCCGCTGCGGCAGCGTTTTTATTACCGGGGCCAACACCAATGCTAGTTGCATCACAAATGGGGGCAGACTATGGCTGGATGATTTTAATTGGTTTGTGTGCTGCTATCCCAGGTATGATTTTAGCAGGGCCATTATTTGGTAAGTTTATCAGTAACTTTGTTCATATTGATATTCCAGCAGATTATCAAGCGCCAAATACAGAACATGGCAAAATGCCAAGCTTTGGATTTAGCTTGTGTTTAGTGCTTTTCCCGTTGGTATTAGTGGGTTTAAAAACAATCGGAACGCATTTAGTTGAAAAAGGAACCCCCCTTGAGCATTGGTTAGAGTTTATCGGTCACCCTTTCACCGCATTACTGTTAGCGTGTTTACTGGCGATTTATGGCCTAGGTTTCCGTTATGGTATGGATAAAGAAAAAGTCATGGCGATTTGTTCCGCAGCGATTCAACCTGCTGGGATCATTTTACTTGTGACGGGTGCTGGTGGCGTATTCAAACAAATTTTAGTGGATTCAGGTGTAGGCCCTGCACTAGGTGACTCTTTAATTGGTGCTGGTTTACCAATTGCTGTTGCTTGCTTTGTATTAGCGGGTGCAGTGCGTGTCATTCAAGGTTCTGCAACGGTTGCATGTTTAACAGCGGTAGGTTTAGTGCTACCTGTTATCAGTGAGTTAGGTTACTCAGGAGCACAGCTGGCAGCATTAGCTATCTGTATTTCTGGCGGTTCATTGATCTTAAGCCACGTGAATGACTCTGGTTTCTGGTTATATGGAAAATTCACTGGTGCGACAGAAGCGCAAACGCTAAAAACATGGACGGTAATGGAAACTATCCTTGGTACGACAGGGGCAATTGTCGGTATGGTGTTCTTCATGTTCTTGTAATGTATTTTATGAAAATACATCAGAGCTAAATGTATTGAATTAAAACGCCCGCTATTAAGTGGGCGTTTTGCTTATTTAGCTTAGGCTAATTTTAGGGATGATAATTTTATTATGGTGTTGTGGCGAATTAATGTGTTTAGCATGACCCGGTGATAATGCAATATGCTTTGTAAAAAATGAGGTTAGTCCTAAGTCGTGAGTAGAAAAGAAAATAATTGATTTATCTAATTCAAACTCTTGCCTCATTAATTGTAAGAATGAGAGTGCATCAGAGGTCGCCATAAATGATGTCGATTCGTCTAAGAATATCATTTCAGGTTGTTTTATCAGAGTCAGAGCGAGCTGTAACTTTTGTTTTTCCCCTGTAGATGCGGCGATATCGGTGATGAGTGTATCGTCTAAGGTTTCCTTACTAATCAGTAAGGATGGGCAACATAATTTGGTAAGGTGAACAATTGTATTGTTATCGAATACACCGTAGAAATTAAAATTATCACGAATACTGCCATGAATAAATGTTGAAATACCATTATGGTAGGCAATTTTTTCTGTTAAAAAGCATTGGGAAATTTCATCGATACCAATACCATTGATTGTAATATCCCCTGATGAGTATTCTGAAATCCCACATAATGCTTTCATTAGTGATGTCTTTCCTACGCCTGAAATACCAGTAATACCAATAACATCGCCGGGTTTGGCTTCAACATCAAGCTGATTAATAATGGTTTTACCATTAATGCTAACGCTAAGATTTTTTGCACTAAAATGTTTTATTGAATCTGTTGTTATACCATCTGCTTTGAAATGGATAAGTGGGTTGTTTTTTAACTGATCAATACTGGATTTGATATGAAATAGATGTGTTTTCACCATAAATAAGCGATTAATGGCACTTGTAATTGCACCAGAAAGTCGACTATTAATGATCATCACGGCGATAACAGAAGCCAAGCTTAGACTGCCTTCACCAATAGCCAAATAGCTAGCTACGTACATTACTATCATAGATAAAAACGTATTTACTTTGATAATTTCCATCCAATGGTGATTGGCCTCATTTAGTTTTAATTTTATTTTTTCATCTTCATTAGTTTTTATACTGATGTACTGTTTAAAATGGTTATCTCTGGCAAAACAAAGCTCATGTTTTTTTTGTTCCAATGAGTAGTACATGGCTGATTTTTCATAGTTTAAGGTATTCGCTCGGAGCATATTTTTATAGGAAAGAAAGCGGATGTGTAGGCATAAAAAGATAAGCCCAGCGTAATAGCTCAATAGCAATAATGAATAAAAACCTAACATACCAAAAATGCAAAATGAAAATAAAATGGCTAACCCGACATCATAAATAATTTGAGGCTTAATTTCCCAAACTTGTAAGATTGATGCTTCTGCTGTTCTCACTTTAATTGAGGCACTTTTACAACTAGATTGTTTTAATAAATTAATAAAATAGCGATTAAAAGTACTGATGTTAAGCTTTATTTTTTTTGTGTTCTGTTCATGAATAATGTGTTTAATAAAAAACTCTAAGCCAATAACGACAATGAAAATAAAACTAATATATAAAAGTGAGCTTATAGATTCACTATAAACTAAGCGGGAGTTAAAAAGATTTGAATATAAAGGTAATAATAGTGCGAATACAATTAAAGGTAATGACAATAAGCTAGATTTTGGTGTTAACTTAATCAGTGATTTATATATGCTCTCTTCATTGAGTGTGTTTTCACTTGCAGGAAATGAAAACAAATGTTTATTTTCAATTAGTTGTTGTGTTATTGCTATGTCGGTTGTTAGATTAGTTAGCTGGCCTCTATGATTTTTGATGATAATATATTTCCCATCTGCTATCTCCATAATAAAGAGAGCTGGTAGCTTTTTTTCATTAAAATCTGAAATAGAAGTGTATTGATAAGTGAAAAAATCATTATTAATAAATTCATTTATATTATTTAAGATATATTTATTATCATAAGAGAGTGCTGGAGAGGAAAATGGTTCTCCTAATATCTTAAAGTATTGATTAATAACATCATGGAAACTACTTTCTTTCATTTTCTTCACTCTTTAGGAAGCAAGCGTTAACCCCTTGATTATCCTCAATAGGTTTTAAGGCTTTAATGTGTACATTAGGCGTGTTTTTTTTAATTAATACCGTGTTATAGATGGTATAGGTCATTGCTGCGTCAAAAGATATGTTATTTCCATAACTGCAATAAACATCAATAGATTTAACCTTTTTATGATCAATTAGTTTTAAGGTGTCATGGCTAAACATTAACGATGTCATGATGTTATTGCCATTGCCATTGCCATTGCCATTGCCATTTTTATTGTCATTATTACTATCGGTATTTATAGATGAAGACGCTTCGGTATTGTGGTTATCAATTCCTATCAATGCCGCCTTGCCTTTATTTTTTTCAGCAGCCATTGTGCTTGATAACACATTAGCTAAGAGCACAGCCATAAGTAATGTCATAGTTGCAACAGCAGCAGATAATGCAGAAATAAAACCTAGCATAAGTCACCAAACGTTAAATATAATGTTATCGCTAATTAATGCGGTTAAATAATGAAGTACTGAAATCTCTTTACTAGAGATATAGAGCATCACTGGCAAACCGTCATGTTCTGGAAGGAGCTCCGTATTTTGTTCTGGTGTAATTTGTACTGAATAATAGCGTTCTTGACTGTTCCGCTCCCTATCACTAAAGGAATCAGCGCTGATTTTTGTAACTTTCCCGTTAATGATTTTTTTAAACCCAGGGGAGTTCACCACAATTTTGGCTGGTAGCTGTGGCGCTATAAAAGGGCGATACTTCGCTAATATTTTACCTTCAATAACCCGCGTACTTTGCTGTTTTTTAATCACCATCACTAAATTTGAGGCTTCAACATACGAACCTTTCTCTAAATCTTTTTCGATACTTAATACAATCCCGTCTGCTGGTGATAACACACTATTCGCTCTTATTTTATTGCGCAGTAATTCCATCTGACCACTGTTTTCTAATTTCTCTTTTTTTAGTCGATTAAGTAAAGTTTCATTTTCTTGTATTTCCCCGATAAGTCGTGCGGTATACTTCTTTTCTTGCAGTGAGATTTCTCGCAATAACCCTTGAGCATTTAATTCACCTGATGCTATTAGCGCGGTGGTGCGGCTGATTTCAGCATTATTATTGAGTTTTTCAATTTCAGGAGCTCTTGCGTTTTTTAATAATAAGTCCTTCTTTTTCAGTATGTTAATTTGATTTTCTAGTTCGCTAGACTCTTTAATTTGTGAGATATATTTATCTCGTAAATTACTTATCTCCATGCGTAAGAGAATATGACCATAGAGTTCTCTATAGGCACTTAAAGTTTTACTTTGTAAGCCCTTTGCAAAGAAAAAATATTCAGATTCCGTATTTATGCTTCCATCAAGGATTTTATTTAACAGTTTTTTGTTTTCTTCTAATTCATTGATGCGTTCATTAGCAAAAGTAACGAGGCCGGATAAGGTTTTTTCTTGATGAAAGACATCTAAATTAGTATAGGAAAATAAAACTTGGTCTTTTTCTACCTTATCACCAGTTTTAATAGCGAACTGATTAATAAATCCAGAAGCCGGGCTCACTATTTCTAGTCGATTGGAGACTCCTGAGATAATCCCCTCTCCTGGAGAGGATATTTCTATTTTAGCTAATATAATATAACCGATAAATAATGACGTGATACCTAGAAATATTTTTAATTTTTTAGGTGCCCGGTTCAGTTTATTTAGATAACGTTTCAATTTCAGCTAACTTCCCTGTTAATTGGATATATTCCATTTTGTTTTTCATATCAGCAATCATTAATTCAGCAATGCGCCTTTCCATTGTTAACATATCAAATAGTGTGTTCACCATTTCATAGAAAGAAGATTGTGATATTTCATATTCCCTTTGTTGGCTTTTAATTATTGAGCGCATGGTCTTACGTTGTTCATGTAGCCCTGTAAGTTCAGTCGAATTTGAATTAGCGATTAATTTTAAATTTTTAATTTTAGCTGTGGATTCTTTATATTTATAATCAGCTTTTCCTTTTGTTGCTTCATACAGTTTCAGTTGAGATTTTTCATTCAGAACTTTATCAAGGTCAAAGATATTTAATTTAACCTCCATTCCCATATAAGACTCGTTACGACTTCTAACTTGATCAATAAATCGTTCTTCGGCGATAAGATTAACATTTAAGAAGGGATTTTGTTGATAAGCATTTTCTTTCATTGCATCAGCTTGCATACGTAGCAAGTTATATTCGCTATTCTGTTGTGCATTTTCACTATCAATAATAGTTTCTTGTAATTTTTTTAATAGATTTTTTGGAACCGTTACACCTTTAGAAGGAAAGGTAATGCCTGATAAAAGCTCAATATTAGACTTATATTGCTCAATCTCTTTTTCTATATTTTGTAGCTCTGTTTCAATCCTCTGCATCAATAAAGAAGCTTGTTCAACATCACTGTATTTTGCTATGCCACTTTTATAGCGATGAGTAATAAGTTTGAAAATACTTTTAGCATTGCTATTTAAATCAGCTGTTGTTTTTGTTAGCTCATTGAGATAATAAATACCAATTAAGTTGTTAGTTGTCGAGGTGTAAAGTTCTTCTTTTTCCTTGTTTAGTGAAAGTGCTGATATTTTTAATTTTAAATTTTTTTCATTAAACCGGTGACTTAACGTAGTGTCATAGATCAATGAACTGGCAGTAATATTACTGTTAGTGCTGCCATCATGGCTTTTTATTTTTCCTGAAGCGGATATTTTTGGTAGATAATAATAATCTGTTTGTTTTGCTCTGAGGTTTTCAGCTTCTAATTCTAACGCTTTTATTTGAACTGGATTGGAGTTTTTTAATACTCGGCCAATAAATGTTTGGAAGTTTTCTACATCTTGATTGGCTAAGCTACAAGTTGGTAGTGATAATGTTAATAATAAACCTAAGGTGATAGGACGCATGTGCTTACTCCATTGATAATAAAGTTAATAGTTTTTTTCTGCTCTCAATGGTATTTTCTTTTAGCCATTGTGTAGTTTGATCTATTTTTAATATTTCTTCTGAAATTTTTTCATTCTGATTGTTTTTGCTTATTTTTTCTTCTAATAAGTAGACGGCTAATTTTCTTTTCCAGTCATCGTCAGCTTCTTTTATTGATTGTAAAACCTCTAAGTGTTCTTGTGCTGTGGAGGATAAAGCCAGAAGATGTGAGGAAATATCAGTTGCTAGCTCATTGCTTTCGGTCACGGAAATCATTTTTTGCGCTATATTGATATTCACTTTCTGTAATGTGTTCAGGGTTTCTTGAATATGATTAAGTTCTTCTGAGTAGTTTGCAGATTGTTGTTGAGTTTTTTTATTTTCTTTTTGGTAAAAGAAATGAAAGAAATTCAAACTCACTAACAGTAAAACTGAAATAGAAACCCCAAGAATAGAGGTTAAGAATGCAAAGGACATTGAATTAAGTGCCATTGAGATAGATGAGATCATGGCGTTCATTTTTTCTGAGACATCACCTTCTCCTCCAAGTGATGCTGATATTGCGGTGATCATCCCTGTTAATCCAATAAATGTTCCTATTAATCCTAATGACACAGTAACGGATGCAGATAATTTCGTTTGGTTTGAGAGTAATGTATAATTGCTTTTTTTATTTTTATTAAATAATCGATGAAATAAAAATATAACTAAAGGATAAATATAAATCCCAATCATGGTGTAGCTGATTTCAGGGGCAAGTAATAGACATTGCTGAACCATTTCACGTACCGATTGTAATAAAAAACAAGCGAGAAACGTTGCGGCATAAAAAAATAATCCAAGATAATACATGTTATTTGTAATCCCAATAAATGCATGAGTTCCAACCTGGGCAATATTCACTTGTTCCTTGTTTTAGAACAATTTCTTTATTAATTCCCAGACTCTTAATTAGTGATGCCATATAAAGAAGGTTGTAGGTGTTTTTTTCTTTACTGTGGCTGATTTTATCATTGATGTAACCACTGATAATAATTTTATTACTTTTATTTTTAACTATTTCTTGTTTGATTAAAGAGGTTTCATTGCTTGATAAATGAATTCCACCTTTAAAATAAAGACGTTTATTTTGGATATCTATTTGTATTTTTTCAAATTTTAATTGTCCATAATTAATATGGGTTTCTGCAGTTTTCATTCCGCTGAAAATAAACACCATAGAAACTAAAATAATTATACATAGTGTTCCACTTAACCCATCAACCATTGGGGCTAGTTCTTCATCAGAGTTATCATCATTTTCTTCCATATCTAATTCTTTTATTTTAGAAACAATTTTATTAATTCAGGATTATATTATAATCGCTATTGAAATGAACTCACTGGAATTGGAGCTCAAAAAAAAAGATTGTCAGACCACATTATCTTAAATGACGTTTTATTTTTAATTAAATGGATATAATCGGTTTCATTAACGGCAGCTTATGGGTATATAGCTGATAACCCCATTTATTAATATAATGATATAGAACATGACAGATAAAACTATCACAGATAAATTAAAAAGCATAGAAATCCAAAAGTTTAAAGTTCAAGGGCTTGATTTAATTGTAACTAAGCCAGATGGTTCTATTGAGAACATTAAAAATGGGCTGTCTGAAGTTATTTTAGGAAATATGACATTATTGACTGAGCAGGGCGAGATTCTTTCACAAGATGAAATTCTATCATCAATAACATTAAATGTCGGTGCTGATGCTATTTATATCAAAGAGCAATTGACGAGTGACATCATTGAATATACTGATAGCCAAGCCTCAAAAAAGAATAATGAGCAAATTGAAGGTGAGGAACAGCAATATGATAACCGACAAGACGATAAACAAAGTTTCAGTGAAAAACTGGCGGAGTTAAATCAAAAAAACCAACAATTAGAAAAGGCGCTTCAGACCTTGTCTTCTGAGAAAGATGAAAAAGAGGTATTACTAAGTTCGTCATTAACAAAGCTCACAGAAGCGAAAAACCAGCTAAATCAAAAAAATAAAGCAGAGAAAGCACAAGTCGAAGACAGCAACTTAACTTTTCCTTCACCATCTGCACCCGTTGTTATGCCAATAAGTTCTTCATCACCCTCTCAGCCTGCAAATAAACCATTAGCACCTTCCCAGACAGCTAAACCTATAACACAGGTTTTTATTCAAGGAAAATTAAGCGAAGAATCCGACTCAGGGAAAAGGGGGGATAATATTACGAATATTAATACACCAATATTTACTGGGGTTATCTCTCCTGATAGTCAGGGTTATCTAACGATTAATGATAACAAATATTCGATCACAGCGGATAAAGATGGAAAGTGGTCATTAAAAATCACTGAACCGTTAGAAGATAAAGTATATGAATATTCATTAGTTGCTTTTTCCGGTGAAGGTAAGCCTGTGACGGTGAATGGCCAATTTGAAGTCGACACTCAGCTTGATAATCTCTCTGTTAGCCTTGATGGGCATTCGGATACCGAAACGTCGGCGGAGAGACTAACTAACAAGCAAGTTCCTACTTTTATAGGGAAAGCTGAAGCTGGTAGTACGGTAACGCTAACGATTGCAGGACAAACATTATCGGCAATTGCTGATGATAAAGGTACGTGGCGAATAACAGTCGAGAAACCATTGGCCGATGGAGTATCAAACTTCCAAGTCACTGCCGTGGATCCTGCTGGTAACCAAAAAATCATCACTGAGAGCGTTACTATCAAAACATCAAAACCAGATGCTAGTGTACTGCTTGATAACTCAACGGTTTTTTTGACCAGCAAAGTAAAGCCAACGCTTACGGGAAAAACAGATTCGAATTCCAATGTCATCGTTAAGGTAGCTGGAAAAGAGTACTTCACTAAGGCGAATGAACAGGGTGATTGGTCACTCACTATCAGTGATAACTTAGCTGATGGCTCACATATATTAAATGTTAAGGTAACAGATAGCGTAGGAAATCAGGGGGTTTTTATCCAAAGCTTGTTAGTCGACACGACGCTACCAGCTGCGACTGCGAAGCTCACCGAAAGCAGCGATTCCGGCGCCAAAGGGGACAATCTTACGCAGCACCAAGCGGTCACCCTGGAAGGGATAACCAAACCGCAATCGACGGTGGTGATCCAGTTTGCGGGGCAGGAGTACAGCACCCTTGTCGATAAAGACGGGCAGTGGCAAGTGGCATTACCCGCAGTCAATCAAGACGGTGAGTATGATTATCAAGTGAGTGTGACCGATACTGTCGGAAATATCGGGATGTCCAATGGACAATTCACTGTGGATACTCAGGTGGATAGCCTATCGGTCCACCTTGATACACTGTCTGATAGTGGCAAGGTTGGCGACCATATCACTCAAGAGTCGCGTCCGCATTTTTCAGGCAAGGCGGAAGCGGGAAGCCGTGTCGAGTTGACGATTGGCGGACAACCCGTGGTCACGACAGCGGATAGCCATGGGGCTTGGTCGGTGGTGACACAAAATGTACTCGCCGACGGCACCTATGATTATACGGTGAAAGCCACGGATGTGGCAGGTAATAGCACCGTGGTTACAGAGTCCGTGCAGATAAAAACCACATTGCAACCCACGACGTTACAACTCAATAACCAGTCTGATTTGATGACTAACCAACCGCTCCCGACATTATCCGGGCAATCCGAGCCCCACGCGACGATACAGGTTTCACTGAGTGGGGAAATTTACTCAACGGTGGCCGATGCACAGGGCGCTTGGTCGATTATGATCACCTCGCCGCTCGCGTCGGGAAGCCACTTGCTCAAGGTGCAGGTCACCGATATTGCGGGAAATAGCGAGAAAATCAGCGAGACGGTATGGGTCGACACGACGCTACCGGCTGCGACTGCGAAGCTCACCGAAAGCAGCGATTCCGGCGCCAAAGGGGACAATCTTACGCAGCACCAAGCGGTCACACTGGAAGGGATAACCAAACCGCAATCGGCGGTGGTGGTCCAGTTTGCGGGGCAGGAGTACAGCACCCTTGCCGATAAAGACGGGCAGTGGCAAGTGGCATTACCCGCAGTCAATCAAGACGGTGAGTATGATTATCAAGTGAGTGTGACCGATACTGTCGGAAATATCGGGATGTCCAGCGGGCAGTTTATTGTTGATACTCAGGTGGATAGCCTATCGGTCCACCTTGATACACTGTCTGATAGTGGCAAGGTTGGCGACCATATCACTCAAGAGTCGCGTCCGCATTTTTCAGGCAAGGCGGAAGCGGGAAGCCGTGTCGAGTTGACGATTGGCGGACAACCCGTGGTCACGACAGCGGATAGCGATGGGGATTGGACTATCGTCGTACAGCAAACACTCACGGATGGCACTTATGATTATACGGTGAAAGCCACGGATGTGGCAGGCAATAGCACGGTGGTTACAGAGTCCGTGCAGATAAAAACCACATTGCAACCCACGACGTTACAACTCAATAACCAGTCTGATTTGATGACTAACCAACCGCTCCCGACATTATCCGGACAATCCGAGCCCCACGCGACGATACAGGTTTCACTGAGTGGGGAAATTTACTCAACGGTGGCCGATGCACAGGGCGCTTGGTCGATTATGGTCACCTCGGCACTCGCGTCCGGAAGCCACTTGCTCAAGGTGCAGGTCACCGATATTGCGGGAAATAGCGAGAAAATCAGCGAGACGGTATGGGTCGACACGACGCTACCGGCTGCGACTGCGAAGCTCACCGAAAGCAGCGATTCCGGCGCCAAAGGGGACAATCTTACGCAGCACCAAGCGGTCACACTGGAAGGAATAACCAAACCGCAATCGGCGGTGGTGATCCAGTTTGCGGGGCAGGAGTACAGCACCCTTGCCGATAAAGACGGGCAGTGGCAAGTGGCATTACCCGCAGTCAATCAAGACGGTGAGTATGATTATCAAGTGAGTGTGACCGATACTGTCGGAAATATCGGGATGTCCAGCGGGCAGTTTACCGTGGATAGCAATATCACGCTGATTGCACACTTAGACCCTGCGAGCCAAGACAATTCGAATGCGTTGATAACCTACTTAAAACGACCACAAATTAGTGGAGAAGCTGACCCCGAAAGTAAAATTACCGCTGAGTTTAAAGGACAAATTAAAACGGCTTACGCCGATAGCCAAGGAAAATGGTCTCTGATTTTTGATGTTGATGCGAATGAAGGCAAGGATAATCACTACAAGGTCATCGCAGAGGACGCTGCTGGTAACAAAGAGACAATTAGTCAGAGTTTTACATACCTGCCCTCATCAGTAGGATCTGGAGACATTCACCCCCCGACTTTAACCGCCACATTAGATGCTGCGTATGATAGTGGAAAGCAAGGTGACTATATCACTAATATTAAAGCGCCTAAATTTACTGGGAACGCCACGGTGGGGGCTAAAGTTAGACTGACAATTGGGAATGAAAGTTTCTCTACATTGGCAGATAAAGTCACTGGAAATTGGGAAATCCAAGTTAAAGAGCTCGCGGAAGGGAATTGCCAGTATCTTGTGACGGCGGAACACCCAATAAATGGGCAAACAAAGGATATTTCTGGGAATATTTTTATAGATACTACTGCTCCTGTATCCACAATTGAACTAAGTACAGAAACGGATACTGGAACCAAAGGAAACTTTATTACTGCACATCGTAAACCTGTATTTACAGGAAAAAGTGAGCCGGGGAGTGAAATCACTCTGGAACTAAATAATGAGTCGGTTTCGACAGTTGTTGATAACAACGGCTTTTGGAGTTTATCTTTACCCAATGAATTACCAAAAGATTTTATTGGTGATTATAAAATCGTTGTTACGGATACAGCAAATAATCAATTTGAAAAAATAGATACACTGACGATTAATTCGAGTAAACCGGAGATTACCGATGCTGCTCTGGCTTCACCTTGGAATAAAGGTAAATTTTATGGTGAGAAATCGACTAATGATTTGATGGCGACTTTTCAAGGAAAAGTAACCCCTGGTTCAAGTTTACAATTTAAGTTTAGACTGAGTAAGAAGGATGAGCATATTTTCTCCATCTCAGACATTGATAAAAATGGAAATTGGTCTTTTAGCTTACCGCCAGGTTTTCTTAAAGTGGATCGCCGTTATGACCTTGATAATTTGGTATTAATTGCAACGTCTCCAGCTGGGTTGACGACAGAAAAGGTGATTGAAGAAAAAGGGATTCAAATAAAGGATTGCGTTTTAAATGTGGCATTTCAAGTTGCGGCAGAGTCGAGTAGTACTGGGGAAGTTGATAACTCACTAAGCTCAAGTCGTTCCCCAAAGTTACAGGGAAAGATTGTAGGTTCGTCGGATAGAGATGAGCTTGCAGGGACCATTTTTATTGGTGGAAAAACTTATTCAATAGCTTTTGGTAAAAGCAGAAGCTCATGGAATTTCAAAGTCCCCGACGATGTCCAGCTTCCTTTAGGAGAAGTCCCCTATACTCTCACATTTAAAGATGTTTATGGTTCGGTAAGGGAAGTATCTTCTTCTGTATTTATCAGTGATTTCAAGTTTTACCTTGACCCAGATACAGATTCTGGCCAAATCGGTAACCACTATACCAATCATAAAAAACCCGTTTATAAAGGCAAAATAACAGCCGGTGGCACGATCTCAGCCAAAGTAAATGGTAATAGTTATCCTATTCAAGCCAATGATCAGGGAGAGTGGCGCTTCGAAGTACCGATTAAAGGGGATGGCGCTTACCATATTAGTTTTATCCAAGACGATGGTACAGTTTCAGTTGGGCAAACAACACTTAATATCCTCACTAAGGCACCCATATTTAATCATTTTCAGGTTGCTGAGGAGCAACTTCATGCGGGTACACAAGTTGCGAATGTAACCAATCCTAAATTGGTTTTCACTTATAATGGAAATATGGATTATTACTTGATAAACGTGAATGGAAAAACGACTCGACATAATAAGCTAAAAACTAAATATAATGGCTCTAAAACAGTTTTTGCTAATGAGCTGGCATTACCTGACGGCGAGCATGTGGCAAAAATAACTGCATTTGATATCGCGGGTAATAAAACTGAGCATGAAGTAATTATTAAAGTGCTCAGTGATGAATCCGGTAAGACTGCCCCAAGTATTGAATTTGGTGTGAATGATAAACAATTAATTTCTGAGAAAGATGGCAAATTACTTTTCAACCAAAATGATTTAACACTCACGGGGACTACAAGCGTCGCAAGCCTAGTTACCATCAAAGACATAAATGGAAAAACACTTGGTACGACAAAGGCAAATAATCAGGGGAGTTGGCAGCTGAAATTACCTAGTGATGTTGTTCCTGTAGGTATTAAGGATGGTGAAAAAATTCAATTATCGGTTACGGCAAAGGATTTAGCTAATCGTGAAACGCAGTTTGAGTTTGATTTGGTATATGACATTACCCCGCCAGTATTGAATGCGGTATTAGACGAACAATCATCAAATGGCGGCACTATTCATGTTAACCAACCAACATTTAATGGAACAACCAAAGCTAATTCGGAAGTACGCTTGACGATCAATGGAAATATATATCGTACTACCGCTGATTATGATGGTAATTGGCAGATTAAATTGCCTGATAATGAAGCACTTGCTGATGGCGTGCATTTCTATGAAATAGAAGCAGTGGATGTGCTTGGACAAATAAACCAGAACAAAGTTTCTGGTAACTTTATTGTGAAAACAGTCGCCTCAGTGAGTGGGGAATTAGAAGAAGATTCAGACTCAGGTATTCAGGGCGATGACTGCACCAATGTAAATAAGCCTACATTTAGCGGAATTACCGAACCAAATGCGACAATTCGATTAGTGTTTGATAATAAAGTTACATCAATTTTTGAAACTACCGCCAATGAGAAAGGAGAGTGGACGATCCAGGTAGATACTGAATTGAGTGACGGTCTTCATGATTATGTCATTTTTGCGATTGATAATATTAAAGGTATTAAAGGACAAGTTTCTGGGCAATTGGTTATTGATACATTAGCACCTGACTACCTTATTGGTGGTGTGGTGGACCCTACAGACTCCAGCACTAAACAGAATATTTTAACCAGTATGACGAGGCCGACTTTTGCTGGGATTGCAGAGCCTAGCACTTATTTGGAAATCACAGTTGGTCAAGAGATCTACACGAATATCCTTGTTGATAAACAAGGGGAGTGGAGCTTTACGTTAACAGAACCACTAATCGATGGGACACATGATTATCATATAAGGGTAACTGACATTGCGGGGAACTTAGGGACAGACAATTTAACCGGAAAAATTACTGTTGATACTCAAGCGCCAGAAATTTTAGGGGGGCTAAATAACACCACTGACTCAAGCCACAAGGGCGATAATATAACGAATATCAATAAGCCAAAATTTAGTGGGGTGACAGAGGCTGAGGCAGTTATTGCGCTTGAAATTGACGGTAAAATCTATCAAGGGGTGGCGGATGAAAAAGGAAAATGGGCGATATCTGTTACTGATGCCTTGATTGATAAAACCTATGATTATCGTATTGAAGTTAAAGATGCCGTGGGAAATAGGCAGGCGCTTACAGGGCAAATGACGATTGATACTAAAGCCCCTGAGCTTGTTGGTCACTTAGATGTTATGACTGACTCTGGCGAAAAAGGCGATGATATAACTAATATTAATACGCCAAAATTCAGTGGGACAACGGAGCCAGACACTCAGGTATTTTTAACCATTGATAATCATACCTATGAACAAAAAGCGAATAAACTGGGTCAATGGGAAATATCGGTATTGAACCCATTAGCTGAAGGTGTGCATGACTATGAAATTAATGCATATGACAAAGCGGGTAATCAGGCACAGCAATCAGGAAAGGTGACTATTGATACCAAAGCCCCTGAGCTTGTTAGTGGCTTAGATGTTATGACTGACTCTGGTGAAAAAGGCGATGATATAACCAATGTAAATACGCCAAAATTCAGTGGGACAACGGAGCCAGACACTCATGTATTTTTAACCATTGATAATCATACCTATGAACAAAAAGCGAATAAACTGGGTCAATGGGAAATATCGGTATTGAACCCATTAGCTGAAGGTGTGCATGACTATGAAGTTAATGTATATGATCAGGCAGGAAATCAGGCACAGGTTAAAGGTAATCTTACTATTTATTCCGATTTGCCCGATGCAACTGTAAGGCCAATAGATAATACAGGCGGTACTCAGGTCGATATCCCGCCAATAGATACCTTAGCGCTTCCATCTGATATCGAGGAACACTATTTTTAATTGAATAATAGCCCTACCATGAAAATGGTAAGGCTAAAGTTTAAAGGTGAATAAAGTACTAAATCAAGGAATGGGGGAAGCTTGGCTGCGCATGAAAGCTTTTAAATGCCAGTAAAAAATAAGGGACATCATCATAGCCGACTTCTTGGGCGATACGTGTCATAGGCATATTTTCTGTTCTAGATAATATCATTGCTTTGTTCATTCGGGACATTAAGCTAATTTTGGAAAAACTTGTATGTTCACTGGCTAGTCGTCGTTTAAGGGTTGAAGGACTCATATGGAGTTTTTTTGCGATAGTATCTAGAGTAAGGCATTGTTTACCTGCGCTATGAAAAATTAAGTCATACACTTTATCTTTTATCGAGATATTCATTGAGGCATATAATGTAGAGGTAAATTCATTCACCAGTAAAAAAAATGATAGAATAAAGTTTAAATGAATATGAATAACATTATGGCTGGTCGGTGAGTTAGCTTCTTTAATTGCAGAATGAAATACATCTTCAATAATCGGGTTTTCTTGTAAGCTAGTACAACAAATTTGGCTTATTGAGTGTGTCTTTTTCTTATTAATAAATAATGCTGCATGCTGTTGGTAAAAGGATTTTAACATATCGGTGGTCATTGGAAGTACATCTACAGCCAGCAGATTGTGATTATCAAGATTGATTATCTCAATTGAAGATCCTTTGGGGAGAAAACAGATATCTGCAGCCGTTAGTATTTGCCATGGGCCTTCTTCTATCCGTATTTCAATTTCGCCAGACCTCACTTTAAATAGTAGAGAGTGAGTTAGATAAAAGCTATTTTTTATTTTATTTGATAGGGTTTCAATATAGGTATGAAACGATTTAACACAGAAATTAGTCGACATTTTTGAACCTAAATAAATATTACCTACGATTATTACCGTAAAATTATTCTGGTTGTGTCAAAGAATTGTTCACGGCTTCCATATTTTTAACAACAAACCTTGAGCTTGCATAAGCTGAAAGATCGATTTGTTATTACTTCCTGACTTAATAAACTTCAGTGTATAGCGATGTGGTTTATTAAAAGGAACGCAGGGATACTAATTTTATATAGGGTATATTGATTTAATTACTGGTCACGATTTTTTATGTTTTTGAGAGAGAACAATAAATTCTTAACGAGTCAGTAATATTCCGAGAGTCATTATTTTAACTTATTGTTTTTATTTAAAATAATTATTTTTATTTTAATATTGGAATTATGTTTTTAGAGTAAAAAAAAGATAAGTAAGAAAAAAACAAAGTGAAATGACAACTATTAGGTGCTTAACATTAAAAAATAGTAGGAGTAAATAAAAAGGCAGAGTACGTTGAATATACTTCTGCCTTATCGTGCGTTGGACCAGTAATCAATTCAATATTTGGTTTAACTGACTATATAGGCCTTGTGCGCTCTTCTTATAACCTTCGACGGAGAGGTGCACATTGTCAGGTCGTGCTAAATCTTGTGCTGCCCATGTGCGAATTGAACAAGGGCCACCCATGAAGGCTTGCCAGTCCCAAAATAGCGTATTTTCCTGAGCGGCAACCGCCTTTTGAATTTGAATCACACTCGTTAAATTCACTGGCATCTGAGCTTGGCAACTCGCCGCATCATTAAATTTAAGTGAATCATTCGGGCCGATAAGTAAAATAACGCTATTTGGCATTTGTTGGCGAATTAAGCGAATTTTGGCGCGTAAATTTTGCTCGTAAGCGGCTAAATCTAATGTATCGTTAAAAGCTTCATTGGTTCCATAGGCTAAAATCACCATATCAGGGGACATTTGAGCTAAGGTTTCGCTCCATTGTGGTTGCCATTTATCTGTCATACTCAGTGTTGCACCATTGAGCCCAAGAGCTGAAAACATTACTCCTGGTTTTTGCGAACGCACTAACCACCCACCAATTTTCAACCCATCACCTTTATTAACAGTAACTTGGGCTGGAAGCTGGGTATTTACAGGGGACGAAAATACCCACTGGTTGCCTGTGGCTGGCAATGCAACATTGGGGGAGACGGCAGGAGCGACACGCATTTGTGAGTCACTTGTGCTTTGGTATAGAGTTTGTAGCTGATAAGCACCTAGCGCAGGCTGTAAAGGCTTGAGCACTACTTTACTGTTGGCTGCTTGTGGCTCGGCAATTAGCCCACCAAGTGGGTAATCAAAGCGTTCATCTTTGCGGCTTGAAGCCAGTGACCACTCTTTCTTTTCGCTCATACGGTTAATGGTCGCTGTTCGTTGCCCAGGTACCGAAATCGGAGGAATGAAGCCTGGGCCCGCGTCACCATAACGTTGCTGAAATAATGTTCTTAAATTACCGCTGAAAAAGTCAGCGGCTGTATGTGAATCACCAATTTGGACAATGTGAACTTGTTGGTTGCCTTGGCGCAACTTATTTGCCAACTGCGGCAAATTAGGCTCTGCGTTATTGACCAACTGCCCTTGTGCAACGACTGGCTGGCCTTTAGGCAGGCTAGTCGTGCGAGTTTTGTCTGATGTGTTCTGGCAAGACAATAAGCCCAGCGACAAAAGCGCAATCACGCTACCCGCCAATATTTTGGACTTAGCTTGACACAGTTTGTTCAGTTTCATGAGGTTCCTTTTCTTCCTCTTCTTCGAAATGAATGAGTGAGAATACTTTTTCAGCGATCAATTGTTGACCTTTTCCGCTGAAATGGATCCCGTCACCACTTCGCAATTTAATGGTACTACTCGCATCACCGATATAGTCAGAATAGGTATCGCCTTTATATTTAAAGACATCATTGACCGAAAAGTAAATTTCACCGTTGTCTTCAACTTCAGATTGGTAGAGGCTACTTAAGAATTTCATGCCATCGGAGAGCGTATTTTTACGCATATTAGGAGGCCCAACCCAAATAACATCAACATTGTGCTGGCGAGCGGTCGATATTATATCACCAATTCGTTCACGGTACACTTTTTCCCAATCTTCACTTTTAAATTTGACGTATTTATAACCCGTCTGTGGTGGCATATCCCAAGGGTCGTTAGGTCCTAAAAAAATGACTAAAACCTTAATGTTGGGGTTATCATTCAATGCCTTAGCAATGGTTTGGGGCCAATTGAAAAAGCGTGGATACGCCAGTCCTGTACTTTGCTTGCTTAGATTAATGCTATCGATATTATATTTTTTCAAGAGCATGTTTTTAACATGTGGAGCGACGCCTTGCATCATGGAGTCCCCCGCGAACAGGACTTGTTGGCCCTTTTCGATATTGGCAATATGTTTTGCCACGATTGGCTGATCTTTTTTGATTGTAAAACCACCAAAGTTAATTTTCTGGTTTTTCTCTCTAACTTGTGGTCGTTTAAGCCGCTCAGGGAAAGTAATCGATAAGCTTTCAGCTGGATAAATATAGCCATTTACGAAATGAAGACCAATTTGAAACTCTTTGGGGAAACTGAGTTTTTTATCTTTATTGGCCAGTTCAAGCTCTGCGGCTTGTTTGTCTTCCTGCGCTTTTTGCCCTGATGCGTAATAAGTGAATAAGCTTCCTGCTTCAAGCGCACCATCATGTAAATAAGCACCATAATCCCAGATAGGATTCCCTGCCATTTTTGCCCATGGGGTATCTTGGTGATATTTTTGCTGCCAAAATCGTTCTAGTGAGCTTTGATTCAACCAAATTAATAATAGGCCAGCAATTAGGACAATAAATAAAATCTGCCCAACTTTGATTAGGGTATTTTTAAACTCAGAAGTTAGCATAAATAAACCCCGGCATACCTGAAGGAGAAAGCATAAACATAATAGTTAGAATAATCGCGAGCGGAATAGGATAATAATACCAAGGAATGGTTTGGTATTTTTTTGCCACATAATGGTAGCCTTGTACAAAATAAGGGTAGGTAATCAGTAGTAGCCAAAATGCGATTAGTAAGCCTAGGCTTGCATTAATTGAAGCAATAAAACCAGGTGCAATGATTTGATTGGCCATTAACAGGGCATCATCAAATGAGGGGCTACGGAAGAAAATCCATGCAAAGCAGACAAAATGGAAAGTAATAATTCGTGACACCCAAACGGATAATGTTTTATTAGGAATCACTTGGGTCCATCCTAATTTTTCCATGCATAAACTCTTAAGATTGAGTAGCACAATTCCTAATCCATGAATGGCTCCCCAAACTACAAATGTCATTGCTGCACCATGCCATAACCCTGAAATGACCATCGCAAGGAATACATTGGTATTCATACGGCTAAAACCTTTGCGGTTACCGCCTAGGGGGATATAAACATAGTCGCGAATAAATGTAGATAAGCTGATGTGCCAACGGGCCCAAAACTCTTTTAAATTTGCAGCTAAATAAGGCGCATTAAAGTTAACAGGGACTCTAAATCCTAATAATAACGCGATTCCCGTCACCAGATTGGTATAACCTGAGAAGTTAAAGTAAATATTCCAAGCATAGGCATAGGTTGCTACTAGGATCTCTCCCGCATTGTAACCCACGGGAGAATCAAAGACTGGATTTACAAAATTTTCAGACAAGTAAGAGCTAAATAAAAACAATTTCACTAGTGCTAATGAAATAAGCAATATCGCTTTTCGAGGATCTAAAATCTCACGGCTTTCCGCTTGTATTTGGGGAAGAAAGTTCTTCGCGCGGTTGATTGGCCCTGCGACGATGCTCGGAAAAAATGCAAGATACAATGTTACATCAAAGAAATCGGCTTTAGGAATTTCTTTGCGACAAACTGATACCGTATAGCTTACCGAATGGAATACATAAAATGAGAGTCCAAGTGGTGCGAGTATTTCCAATATAGGAAGACCAACACTAAAACCAAATTTATCGAGTGTTTGCTGAATAGTCTCTTGGAAGAATGAGTAATATTTAAAGGTGGTAAAGAAGCCAACAATGACAGCGGTAAGAATACCGTATATCCATCGACTAGAGAGCCAATTGGTTGCCACGTTGGTAAGCAAATAAATAATCAGTGTGTAGCTAAATAAGATATAAGCAAAGTCAGGACTAAATGAATAAACAAAAAAATAGCTAGCAGTGATTAATAAGCCATTTTGTAACTTTGCACTGGGCTGACAACCCCAATAAATAAGAAAAAAAATCAAGAAAGAGCCAAGAAACTCAAAAGAGAAGAAATTCATATTAGACTCAAAGATGTTAATTATTTTGTTAGAAGGTTAGGGTATATGATATTTGATCTCTTTTTCTATGCAATCAGAATATTGCTTGTCGTATTGCTCGTCATATTTCGAGCGGTGACTTTGTTGGCTACGTTCAGCTACCCTAGTCACATACTTATGTATGCTCCTAGGGATAGCTTCTCTTGCCGCCTCGCCACCACTCGAACTATTTAGAGCAATGTGGTGAAACTGAAATACCCAATAAAAGACAATTAAACCATCAGATTAAAAACGAGAGATAGCTTCTCTTGCCGCCTCGCCAACACTCGAACTATTTAAGGCAATAGAGTAAATCTAAAAAAACATAAAAAATGAATTAGTCGAATGAGTTAAGTAAGTTAAATACGGTTTGTGAGGGATAAAAAAATCCACTTAGTTAAGTGGATTTTTTATGTCTTGTACCTGGTGATACAAAATTAAATGCGAGTGGCTGCTCTTTGCTGAGCTTGTGTAATCAATTCTTCATTACTCGCGTACATCTCTTGTAAATAGCGGTTATAAGTAGAACCTAACTCTGAGTACCCTTTCATATCATTGATTAACTTTTTAGTATCTAGCTCATCTTTTGATAGACGCTGTTTTGCTCGTGAAGTACGTAATGACTCATAAGCATTATGGGTATTCATATTTTTCATATAAGCAGTCACGGTCTCTTCTACAGAAGAATATGTAGAATAGCCTTTAATCTTTCCTTGTTTGGTCTGGCAGCCACTACCGCAGCGCATACCAAATAAATTACCGTTTTGCAGAGCAAGTTGTGATGTACCCCAACCAGACTCTGTTGCTGCTTGTGTGGCAACTAAGTGTGTTGGCATGATGTCGACACGACTCAGTAGTTTGTTCCAATTTAAACGTTTTGGATTACTACATTTCATACCATAGCTATTACAGATTTGTTCAAGACGGCGCAACTCTTGTGCGCTCCACTTCTTATTAGCCCGTACTGATAGCAACCAAGTACGTTCAGCCATAATCTGCTTATTCACTTTTTCAATAACAGGGACAACCGTTTTCAAAAATGCTTTCTTTCGAGGCGTACCAGAAGGGTATTTACGCAAGTCAGGGAGTGAGGTTTTAGCCTGACTTACATTCTGTTGCACAGTTTTATTAGTATACTCTTTATTGAGCATTGTGCTGGTACTGGTGGAGCCCATACTCAGGCTCGAAAATAAAAGTAAAAATAAGAAAGCGAAGACGGCGTTTGTCCTCATCGTTCGAGAGGGCATTTGCTTCTCCTAAGTATCTCTGAACAAAATTCGAGCGAATATTAGCAGATTAATTTTTCACGAGCTACATTTATCCGGATGATATTAAGGAAACTTCTGTATTATTTTGTGGATTTTTTTATATTAATATGAATGTATTGATTTTAAATGACCTAATGGTTTCGTTTGGTATATTTTCATATGATGAATGATAAGTTAAACTGTTTATTCCCGTGGCGTTCGCGCTTTACTTAAGTTAAATTTGAGTAAAAAACACACAATTCATTTAGTTATTATAGGGTTATTTTGTCTGAAAAATAAGCAGTTGGTAGTCTATTTTTTGACCGAAATGAGTTCTCCATCGTTTTATTAAAGCCTATCGAGGCGACAAAAGTGAAATAAGATTATTATCTGCAAATGAGTAAAAAGTGACATTTACCTTAAATTTTAAGCGCAACAATGTCAGGATAAAGTCCTATAGGGTGAGTCATATGGATATCACAAATAGTCCCTTTAAGGTTTTAAAATTTGTTGCAGTAAATCTTGTTGCTTCGCATCTTCCGCCAGCTGTGGAAAATCTGCCACCGTCCAATAAGAGGTCGGTTTGGGGAGCTGTTTCATATTTCCAGTAGGGAGCAAACGCAGTTGTGCGAGTAATGACAAATCATATTTGAGATAGCGGTCAGGCAACGTTAAAAATAAGCCTTCAGATGGCATAATTTGTGGGGGCATCAGAGGATAACGTTGGTCACTTGTTTGGTAATCTCTTGTTAAAACAAGAAATTTCTCTGGTACTCTACGGTAACTGTTCCACCATAAACCATCAACGCTATCAAATATTTTTCGCGTGGTTTTTCTATCTTTGCTACCGAGTTGGTGAAGGGCCAGTGGAAGAATATTTTCCATTGATTGAGAGTAAGTGGCTAAAGAGCCTGCTCGGCCTTGTAGTATCAAAGTTAAGGCGAGACGGGAACCAAGTAAATTTGAGTACAGGTCTTCAGGGGAAAATGCGGAAACCCCTTCAGAAAACCCCGGTACAGATTGATAGCCATACCACTGTGCAATTTCATGCCATACCGCGAGTTGGAAAGCCAATTTTGCGGCTAAGTAGGCGCTTAGTGTATAGCGCTGTTTGGCGGATTTCGGCGGTTCAAATGCACTGAAATGTATTTGTCTATCCGCTAATTCTTCACTCAGTGACAACGACCATTGTTGGCCTAGACGTGGGTAAATTTGGCTAAATAAGTAAAAAGTATAATCTGCAGTATCTCTGACATGGGAAATATCAATAAACCCGCTTTTATCCGTATAGAGTAAGCCTATTTTTTCATTACTGAGCCCCATTAATGCCGCAGAGGCACCTAAAAAGCTGTCATTATAATGATGTTCTCCTAGGCTATCTGCTTCAACGATATTATCGATAGTGTAAAACGGGACAGGTAATCCCCATAGCTCAGCTTGCAAGTTGTAGCCAAAGGCGCAGCAAGCGCGCAAACCTTGTGGTGGGGCTAAGGAAGCAATAATAGGCCAATTTTGTGAGGCTTCTTCAAAAGTATAGGGGGTAATGACAGGCTCAATAACGGGCAAGTCCAGTTTGTCATGACTTTGGCAAGCGGCTAATAAAAGCCCAATCCCCATTGCCAGAACCCATTTGAACATTAAAACGCCTCCCCAACTTGAAAATATACCCCTGTACTGTTGCGGCCAACACCGAAATCCAAGCGAACATTCATTCTTGGTTTAAATTCAAAACGATAGCCTACGCCAACAGTGGGCAACCAATGCCCTTGGCCTAATTCAGATGCAGCATCACTCATGGTTCCTGTTCCTAGCCAACCCACAACGCCATGACGCCAATCGAGTTTATGGCGAAGTTCAATTTGGCTGGTGAATATATTGTTATCACGATAGCGGCCTTCGTAATACCCGCGCATACGGTTACCATTACCGAGTAATGATAGCTGGTTCCACGGTACATTTCCGGTTGAAAACCTCGCATAGTTGTCGAATGCAATAACAGTCTCTTCGGCTAAGGCATGGTAATAGGCATATTGTAATTGGGTGGTTTGGAAACGTGTATCGCTACCGAGGGTAGGCGCAAAATAAGTATAGATGGCCTCAAAAGCTTGCCCATGATAGGCATTGGGCAGAAAATCTCGTGTGTCATAACTGTAGTATGCACTGACGCCTGAATTTAACACCGAACGACCCCCAATTGAATTGGAGAAATACTGTTTGGCGCCATTATCAGGATCACTGGCATTGATTGATGAAAAGTTCCAACCAAGACCAATATAAGTCGAATTGGCTAATTGATATAAGACTCTTGGGGTTATTTGGAATTCTTGGGAATGGTACTTTTCTTTATTGTGATCGTTTTTCCCTGCAGAATATCCCTTACCCCAGTAATAAGTGGGAATATTGTTAATGGTGCCGGAAACAAATAACCGCCACTGGTCGTTATCAATAAAATTATAATTGGTAAAATTTAAGCCAAACGCGCCTGTAGACGACGCAAAACCGCTTAAGCCAATAGAAGACGGCTGGGTTTGTTTATCTTCTTTATCTATTCGATATAAACCAACCAGCGCAGTACCAATACCAACGCCCATTTCGGGGGTATAAAATGGCCCCGGTAATACGCCCCAATCGACAGTTTTACTTTCATCAAAGCTATTTTTTCCACCGAGATCGTTTAACCAGCCATCGATTTGCTGGCGATCAGGGAGTAAATCAGCTTTAGCGGGAAAAATAATAAAAAGGCTGAGCAAGGCCAGCCTTTGGATAATTGCCGAATGCCACATTAAAAACGGAATTCCCCAGAAATATAAAAACTATTTCGGTTATTAAAACCGACTTCTGTTAACACATTAAAGTTTCTAGTGAGTTCGACACGGGCACCGACAGTATTATTCCATTTATGGGCAAGATGCTGTTTAACATCGAATTTTGCATCGTCTGGCGCTAATGCCATCAACCCACTCAATTCAGGCGGTAAATCTAGTTTATTAATATCACCTTTGAATCGTTGGGTAATATCTTGATACATGGCTCCAGTCCAAATTTGTAGCTTTGTATTACCTTGACCAGGGATTAAAGGTTCAAAGATAAATTCATAACCAACCCGAGGAGTTACAACAAAAGCAGTAATGTCACCGTCTAAGATATCAAGGCTTGTTCTGGTATAGTTAAAATCTAATGTACTAAAGAATTGGTTATACCCACCAGCGAAGGTAACACCACCACCATACGTTTTTCCTTTATAGTCTAATTCAAAAGGTAGATTTTTACCGATATCAATTATATTTTCTTTGCCAAAAATTTTGACCCGAGCTTTTACACTATCAAGATTTGTGGTTGATGTTCCTTTGGTTTTTCCATAAACGCCATATACGTTCATAAATGGAAAGACCCAAGTATCGAGTTTTAACATATGTGATTCATTCTTACTGCGTGTATGTCCTGTTTTAATCATTAAGTCATCATTTAAATCGAATTTAACAAAAGGAATATTTACGCCCTTTTCTGATTTAAAGGCTATTTTGTCAACTTTTATATCTTGACGTAGGTTCATATATCCGTAGCCGATCCCAAAAGGTTCCGGTAAATCATACCCTCGAGCGCGGGCTTCATCGCCCCAAATCGGCAGTACTCGTGACTCTGTGGTAGAAGAACGAGTAATGCCGCCTTCGCTGTTACTTTGTGGGACTCCAGACTCACTTACAGAGACCGAAAATAACGGACGATCACTATCGGCAAAGCTCACAGACATGCTCATAATAGAAGAAAGAATCAGTGCAGTACTGAATTGAATGCGTTTCATAAAATTGGCTCAATCTTTAGATAATAGAGAGGTGTAGTTAGGTATATCTATAATAGTTGGAATTTTAACATTGATAATTTTTTTATCGATAGCGCTTAATGCTTTTTTATGAAGATCTAAAACTAGATACCTGTATGTTAATTATTTATTTAAGATTATCATTTTTCATACCTAAAATAGCTGCCGATGCAAGAAATAACATCGGCACGATAGGGCTGAAAATACTACTTTTTGTTTTGTTGATGAAACTTAACACGCTCATGAAAATAGGCTTTTAAATGGTCTTCCATTTGGTGAATCTTTTGTTCTAAGGCGTTGACCAGCACTTCATCGCTATTCATATCGAAAACGCGCTGCATCGCCAGTTCATCAACATATTCTTTTTGTGCCTTGGTTAAATCAGCCATATTTGAATTACCTTTATTGAAATAGAACTTTTGCTTTATCAATTTAAAGCAAATTAAAGAAAGTGCATTATTGTGCCTCAGTCAATACAGTATGAAAAGTAGAATAACTGATTGTCGAATAATGATTATTTATTAACTTAGTTGCAATACGAAGGATCAAATCACAATCTCTGTTTGTTAAGAATAATCACAATATTCTTAATGAATATAAGCTGATATCCTCGCCAGAGTCACTTATTAATAGGTCTGAAAATGAATAATAAACAACACTACCTTGATACCACAGCAGGTGAGGGTGAAAAAGAAGCATCAATGATGGTTGCTATCCCTGGTTCTGAGCTGACGTCTTTATTATTAGAGCAGCGTTTAGAAGAGCAAACTTATTTCACCGATGGTGAAATAGACTACATTCCTGAGGATGGCGGCTTTTTCTTTAGCTGTAAAAAAGATGAAGAAGAATTACGTTTTTATATCTCTTTAGTGGATAGCGACCCTGAATATACCATCAATCCTTATTTTGCCACTGATCCAATCAGCCCTGAGCTGTATGCAGAGGCCAGTGCTGCTCCTCAAGCAGTGATTGTTGAATGTTTATTTCAAGGGCAGCCATTAGCTAATTACCTTCAGCAGCTGAAAATTATTCAAATATTAGTGCCAGATTTATTACTAGGCTTGGATATTTCTGCCGCAGGGAAAGTGTTTACTCGTGAGTGGCTTAATTTCCAACTAATTGATGATTTGATGCCAAGCATTGATTCTTTGTATGTTGTTCATGCTATTTATGATCAAGAAGACAACGAAGACAAGCCGGAAGAAGAGCGTGCTCCGACCATGTATTGGTTCCATACTCACGGTTTGGCACGTTGTGGTTTATCGGAAGCAGAAATTATTATACCGCACCCGATTGCTTCTTATTATGGTATTCCCGAACTATTTTGGAGCTTCGTGAATAACAGTATTACTCACGGAAAAATCGTGTTTAATGAACCTATTTTTATTGGTCAAACCCAAGCAGGCTATGAGTATTTAGTTGCAGTACCGTTTGAAGAAGGGCTGTTGCATGTGGGTAAATCAACGCCAATTGATGATTTGAAGCCACTTGAAGAGATGAATTTCGAGTTTGGTGATGCGTCATCAGAGCGTTTCATGGGGGATTGGCATGATCGAGACGAATCTCATCAGCACCCATCCGCGATGTTGTTTCGTGTGACACAAGAAAACCCGGTATTAGAAAGTTTCTTTGAAGGCTTTGAAGATCAAAACGCGATGATGTTTATGCGTACCGATGAAGAAACCGCTGATATGTCCCGTAAAGCCAAATTACGTTGGGAATATTTTACCCATATGTTAGATAACTACGGGCCAAAGCCGGTCGCTCAGAAGAAAGGATTTTTTGCCAAATTCCTCGGTAAAAACGAAGAAGCTGAAGATTCGGAATGGCGCTTTTTAGTGAAATGCGGTATTGGTTACCATGATGCAGAAGAAGATTTCGATGGTCATGAACATATGTGGTTTGAACCTGTTTCTTGGAATGGAGACAAGTTTGAAGGGCGTTTAATTAACCATCCTTTTTATGTGAAAAATATGCAAGAAGGGGTAGTTTATCCATTAACGCGCGACGATATTACGGATTGGACAATTTATTTCCAAGACGGCAGTTATACCCCTGATACGATATATAAATTGTTAAGTGGCGCTCAAGTTCACTAACTTGTCATACTCGTCATACTTCAAGCTGTATGGGTGTTGACTGCGCTCAGCCAGCCGAATCACATACTTATGTATGCTCATCGGTCTGTCTTCGTTTGTCGCCTACATGCAACTTGAATTATTTAGAGTATATACGCGTCACGATTCAAACCGCATGGGTGTTGACTGAGCTCCGCCAGCCGAATCACATACTTATTCAAGCTAGAGTACAAAGGTTTATGTTAGACTGGGCGCGCAATGCGCCCAATTTAATGATGAAAATTTAACGCCATGAATGAATCCGAGCTTTACCAATATGCCTTGTTTATGCTTTCCCGCCGTGATTATGGGAAAGCAGAGCTATTTGCTCGTATGAAACGGCGTATGTATGAAAAAAATGAAGGTATTATTGATGAGCCTTTAATTGAATTGGTGCTTGAAAGGCTAAGTGAGCAACATTTTCTTGATGACGACCGTGTCGCGGGGTTATTAATGCAAGGTTATCTCCGTAAAGGGTATGGACCATTGCGGATAAAACAAGAAATGCGGCAGAAAGGTTTCACTGAAACGGTTGTGGAAAAGCATTTTGCTACTCTAGATGTAGATTGGTTTGAAAAGGCCGCATTGGTTCGTAGTAAAAAATTCGGTGATGACCTTCCTCATGATTTCAAGGAAAAAAGCAAACAAATTAGATACTTACAGTATCGTGGCTTTTTTGGCGATATGATTTATGAGTTATTCAATGGTTAGTTTCCATATTATTAATTTATAAAATCACTTACTTTTCAACTGGTTGAAATAAAATCTGAACATAGTTTTTGACGTTGTTTATTTTAGATTAATCAGTGAATTGTGAGTTCGATCTTTCTTTTATCAATTTCATGTTAACGTTAACATATCTTTAATTATATACTGTGTTCATGTTCTGGGCTGCTCACTTCACGATAAATCAAAAAAGAGAAGAAAGCGCTAGCAATGATGTTTATTGGTTTAATTCAAATAGGTATTAATATGAAGATGTTACCGTTATCTGCGATTGCAGCGGCTTTTGTCATCCTATTCCCTTTGGTGGGGGATGCTCAAACGGATTTAAGTCGTATTGAGGCAAGGCTGGAGGCGTTAGAGAAAAGAGCTGAGTTGGCAGAACGACGTGCCGAAGCTGCTGAACAGAAAGCAGAAAAGCTCGAACGAGTGATGAATATGCATGAAACTACCAAACAACACATATCAACCGTTGTTAAGGAGCCTATTTCCAATACAAATGTACCAAGGGAGAGTGAAGAAAAACCAACATCTGGGATCCAATACCACAATGATTACGGTGAACTTAAGCTTTATGGCGATGTTGAGTTCAATATGGATGGGGCGAGTCGTCAGGGACAAATTACATCTGTCAGAACGGCTCTTGGGAAAAACAACCAACCAAATAAGAGTGATAATTGGGATATTAATGGACGGATTTTGATTGGGGTAGATGGTAATCATTTGAAAGATAATGGAAATTATGCAGGGTTTTCTGTGCAGCCGCTTGCGGATATGACAGGAAAAATGAACCTTGATGATGCCGCTTTTTATTTCGGGCAAAAGGATCGCTGGCAAGTAAAGCTCGGCCGTTACGAAGCTTATGACATGTTCCCATTAGGACAAGATACGTTTGTACAGTATTCAGGCAATACGGCGAATGATTTGTACAGTGATGGGTTCGGTTATATTTATATGATGAAAGAAGGGCGGGGGCGTTCAGGTGATGGTGGTAGTGTTCAACTTTCCCATTCATTAGATGATTGGTATTTTGAAATTAACGCATTGGTTGAAGATGGTACCGCTTTATTCGATGATTCTAATTACCATGGTTATCAGCTAGATAATAAGAAAAATGTTATTTATTTAAGGCCTGTGGTGGCTTGGCAGCCGAATGATTTTAAAGTGGCTATTGCGATGGAATCCCAAGTTATCAACAATGCCTATGGGGATAACGTTGATGGTCATTGGAAGGATATGTCCAAACGTAATGGATATGGTATGACTTTAGGATGGAATAGCGTAGAAAAAGACTCAGATAATGGCGTGCAGCTAACATTCAGTACTGCATACCTAGATGCAATAGCAGAAACAGATTTATCGTTAGGTGGCTATGCTTTGTGGCGTCGCGCTCAACTAGGTTATATCTATGCGCATAATAATATTAAAGATTTTAATGCAGTAAATATTTCGACAGACCCTAATTCAGTGTTGAATAACATCCCAGGTAAATATGATGTTCATACTTTATATGCTTCTTATGAGTTACCTCAAATTTTAGCTATAGATAATTACAAAATTTATCTTGGTGCTTATTACTCTAAAATTAATGCAGATAACCCTAATTTGATTAGTCATCATGATGATGAACGCTATGGTGTTCGTGCTCGCTTCAAATATTTTTTCTAGTCTAAGTTAGGCCGTTCTTCCTATGTGTTGTTAATAAATAGGAAGATCGGCTGCAAAATAACTATCAAAAAGATTTTTTATTTATTTCTCTTGTGTTTTAACGCATTTCTATATTAAAAATCATCTGCTGACATGATCATTGTCAGTGAATTTTGCTTAATGATTAGGCAGAGTAATTTTTTTTATAATTACAAAATAAGACAGGCAGGAGAAATAAATGATTGAGCTCTTAATCGGCGTTATTGTCGCCATTGGAGTTGGGCGTTATATCATAAAAGGGTATTCCGCAACGGGTGTGTTAATGACAGGAGGGATTTTACTTCTAATCATTACCGCTATTATGGGCAAAAGTATTTTACCAGGTTCTGTTCCAGCGACGGGGTGGCGTGTAACAGATATTCTGGAATACATAAAATTCCTATTAATGAGCCGAGGTGGCGACCTTGGTATGATGATCATGGTGTTATGTGGGTTTGCATCTTATATGACTCACATTGGGGCGAATGATGTTGTGGTGAAAATCGCTTCTAAGCCATTAAAAATGATCAACTCACCTTATTTGTTGATGGTTGCTGCTTATATTGTGGCATGTTTGATGTCACTGGCGGTATCTTCTGCGACAGGCCTCGGTGTATTACTGATGGCGACATTATTCCCTGTAATGGTGAATGTCGGGATCAGCCGAGGTGCAGCAGCAGCAATCTGTGCATCGCCAGCGGCAATTATTTTAGCGCCGACATCTGGTGATGTTATCTTAGCGGCAAAAGCGGCCGAAATGCCATTAATCGACTTTGCATTTAAAACGACCTTACCGATTTCTATCGCGGCAATTGTGGCAATGTCAATCGCTCACTTCTTTTGGCAGCGTTACCTCGACAGAAAAGAAAATGTCACGACTGAAATGTTAGATGTGAATGAAATTAAAACCCATGCTCCTGCTTTCTACGCTATTTTACCTTTTACGCCAATTATCGGTGTTTTAGTGTTTGATGGTAAATGGGCGCCTGAATTGCATATTGTTACCATTATTGTTGGCTGTATTATTTTGGCTGCAATCATTGAATTCATCCGTAGCTTCAGCGCTAAACATGTCTATAGTGGCTTAGAAGTTTGCTACAAAGGTATGGCAGAAGCATTTGCAACGGTCGTTATGTTATTAGTGGCGGCTGGGGTATTTGCTCAAGGTTTAAGTACCATTGGCTTTATTAAAGGGCTCATTGACCTTGCACAGTCATTCGGTTCTGGCGCAATTGTGATGATGATTGCACTGGTGGTGATTACGATGTTAGCTGCGATGACCACAGGTTCAGGGAATGCACCGTTCTATGCATTTGTTGAACTAATTCCTCATTTAGCAAAACAAATGGGGGTCAATCCTGCTTACTTAGTGATACCAATGCTACAAGCCTCTAACTTAGGGCGGACTTTATCGCCGGTATCAGGGGTTGTCGTGGCCGTATCTGGTATGGCAAAAATCTCTCCGTTCGAAGTCGTGAAAAGAACGTCAATCCCAGTATTAGTTGGATTGGTTGTGGTTGTAATTGCGACAGAAATATTAGTGCCTATATATCTATAACATTTCAGTTTCTCAGGTAAAAAAAATGGCTGAGCGAATAACTCAGCCATTCCTCGAATTAAAAATTAAATACTTTATATCTAAAATTTACTCTTTTAATTGATTGCGAAATTATTTTTTTACAGAATAATTACGTGGTGTTTGTTCTTTTACGTTATTAACGAGATCTACCCCAAAAAGTTGAAAGAAATAGAGTAATTAAATTAGGTACTGTTGCCCATTTAATGCAAAATCTGCACATCTTATTTTAATAACGTTAATGATGAAGAACACAAGATGAGCACAATTGAAAAAGCAGTAGTTACAGAAGATAAACCTGTCAGTAAGTGGACTTATAAGGATTTTACTTGGGTACTTTCTTTATTTGGTACCGCCGTGGGGGCAGGCGTTTTATTCCTACCAATTAAAGCTGGTGCTGGGGGGTTTTGGCCATTAGTAGTATTAGCAATAATTGCAACGCCAATGATTTGGTTGGCTCATAAAGGGTTAGCTCGCTTTGTCTTATCCTCAAAAAATCCAAATGCCGATATTACCGATACGGTAGAAGAGCATTTTGGTAAAGTAGGCGCAAATATTATTACATTTGCCTATTTCTTTGCTATTTACCCTATCGTATTGATTTACGGTGTCGGTATCACGAATACTGTTGATTCGTTCTTAGTAAATCAATTAGGAATAGACCCACTACCACGATGGTTATTGTCTGGAGTATTGATTGCTGCAATGACTGCTGGTGTGGTATTTGGTCGCGACCTTATGTTAAAGCTCACCTCCCTAATGGTTTATCCTTTGGTATTCATTTTGTTAGCTTTATCATTGTATCTAATCCCTGAGTGGAATATGTCCATGCTAGAGGTGGCTCCTGATTGGAGTGCAATGCCTGTGATTGTTTGGATGGCGATCCCACTTATCGTATTCTCATTTAACCATAGCCCAATCATCAGCCAATTTACTAAAGACCAACGTCAGCAGTTTGGTGATAATGCAGTGGTAAAAACGGATATGATTACTGGTGGTGCAGCATTGATGCTGACTGGTTTCGTGATGTTTTTCGTTTTCTCTGTGGTGTTATCACTAAGCCCAGCAGAGCTTGCCGTTGCGAAAGAACAAAATATCAGTGTGTTATCACATATTGCGAATATCAACCCATCGCCAATCCTATCTTATTTAGGGCCTATTGTTGCTTTCGCTGCGATTGTATCAAGTTACTTTGGTCACTTCTTAGGCGCTCACGAAGGTTTGGTTGGGTTAATTAAATCTCGCTCTTCTTTCTCTGTGAAGAAAATTCAAACGGCATCCATGTTATTTATTGTGATAACAACCTGGATTGTGACTATTCGTAACCCAAGTATTTTAGGCATGATTGAAACGATGGGGGCACCAATGATTGCCGCTATCCTATTCATTCTACCTGTTGTTTCGATGAATATTGTTCCTGCAATGAAGAAATTTAGCACTTCAAAACTGGCACAAATCTTTACTTTTATCTGTGGATTAGCGTCTATTACTTCGGTTATTTATGGTGCATTTTTATAATGACTAAGTGATTCGTTAAGGGCTCTCACTCTATTTGTTGAGTGAGAGCCCCTTGTTGTTTAATTACTGTATATTTAATTAATCTTATTAAAGAATACTACTAACATGTTAAAGCCATCAATTTAGTAGTTATCAGGACGACCAAACCCAGGGTCGCTATAAGTTGGGTAGGTATCGAAAATATTGCCATTTCCTGTTGCTCTTGGATCGCCATGCTCTTTTAAAGTTGTCATCAATTGAGTATCTAGCTGTTCAAGAACGTCTGCATATTCTTTATTCTGAGCTAAATTATTGAGCTGATCTGGGTCCTTTAGAATATCATATAACTCAACATTAGGTCGTTTACCTGTCGCCAAGGTATAAAAAGGTTCTATTTCTTTCTTATCTTTTTCGGTAATGATGAATGCTTTTGTTGGGCTGGCATCAATATTAGCATAGCCGCTATAAACTTTATTGGCATATTCCTTAAATGTAACGTCGTCCTTGCCTGGTTTTCCTGCTGGCCAGCGGTTAGGTTCAAAGTTTTTGATATATAAATATTGATGAGTACGTAATGCACGAATAGGATAAGTTTCTAGTGGAACCTCTCCACCATCCATGTGCCTTTCCATAGCAGTAATAACCGATTCACGATGTGGCTGGTCATATTGCAAGGTTGGAAGCAGGCTTTTCCCAACCATTGATGATGGCGGATTAACTCCTGCTGCTTCTAAAAAGGTAGGAGCTAGATCGGTTAAGGATACAAGTGAGTCATTTGTACGTGATGGTTTGATGACATTATTCCACATAATGGCAAGTGGAACGTGTGTTCCTGCATCATATAGGGTTGCTTTCGCCCTTGGGAATGCCCAACCATTATCACCAGTAATAACAACAACGGTATTATCTAAAAGACCTTCTTTTTCAAGTTTATTAAGAATATCACCACAATTCTTATCAAATATCTGAGCTGCATCGATATAATCCGCGATGTCATCACGTACTATCTGGTTATCTGGTAAATAGTTAGGAACACCATCATCTTTAACTTTTATTCCTTTTTTAACTCCTTCTCCCGTTGTAAAAGGGCGATGAGGTTCAGGGCTACCGTACCAAAAACAGAATGGTGTATCTTTTGGTCGCTCAGCCATAAACGTATCAAAGTTTTTATATCGAGCGCCGGCTGGGTTTTGACTTCTTCCTCCTGGCTCAGTTTTACCAGGTGCCCAGCCTTTACCAGAGAAACCTACATAATAACCATTGTCCTTTAAGATATCGGTATATGTTAATAATTTTGAGGATAATGTACCTGCGAGATTAGCTCCTTGTTCTAGTTGGTAAATAGGTTTACCCGTTAAAATAGATCCCCGTGAGGCTGTGCATGTGGGGGCAGCGGTGAATGCATTAGGAAAATTAACTCCTGAGCGTTTAATTCGTTCAAAAGTTGGAAGGTTTAAACCAAGCTTATCAACGGCTTCGGAATTCTGCCAACTCCAATCATCTGCGATGAGAAAAAGAATATTTGGTCGAGGTCTAGCTGTAGCTGCAAAAACATTAGTGTTTGTTATTGCAAGTACAGATAAAGCCATCAACCCTTCACAAAGTGTTCTACGAGTGACATCTACCATTTTACAATCCTCATATACTTTACATTATCCCTTAAGGTAAATTAATACTGCTGATTTGATTTATATACTTATAAATAAAGAAAATATAATCTTTCTATTTGATATAGATTGGTATAGATTCATGAATATAATTACAAGTTAATTATGTATAGTAAAAATAATTAATTTGTAATTATAATATGTAATATAGTTCACATTTATTGTTCATGATCTATCAATAATAATATAAACTATCAAAATATGTTGGTGGGGGTAAAATGTTACCAAAGATTGATGTAAATGTATGTAAATCAGAGGATTGTAAGAATTTTGCACTAGTTGATTGCGCTGATTACGTTAAACCATCATTCAAACTTGGTTATAGAGCCATATATTGTCCTAAATGTGGCGGTAATAGTTATCTAATTAATAACGATGACTTAAAAAAAATATTTTATCCATATTGGTCTTTCTATATGAAAAATATAGAAAAAACTTGTCCAAGCTGCTATTCAACTGAAAATATAAAATATGGAACAACAGCAATTGGTACTGTTAGGTATCAATGTAAGAATTGTAATAATGTTTATTCATTAAAAAATCTAAACAAATTTGATGATGTTGATAACAAACTCATAGAAAGCTTATTAAAAAACACCAAGGTTAGTACTATTTTTAAAGAGTTAAAAATTACACCGGCATCTTTTTATCGAAGATTAGAAAATATAAATGAAATATTAGATATATTATGTAGGAAAGTTGAAAAATATAAAATAAAAAATAAACTTTCATCAATAGAGACAAGTTTATTTAATTTAAATTGTAGGGTTGAAAATAAAACGGGACTATCTAATAATTTACACTGTATAGTTAGTTGCTGTTCTAAAACAGGTTATGTATTGTCTATTACGACAAATTGGAATGATCAAGAGTTATCACTAGAAAGTATTTATAAATCACAAAATATCCCAGCGGAATCTATTAATTTATTAGAAGAAAATACAATAGAAAAAATATATAAGAAATATGAATCATTTCATAAGCGTCATAGCTTTGATCATATCCACTATACGAGTGATAATGTGTCAAAACATGTTATAGAGCCTGTTGTTGCTGGCCATAGTCATTTTAAAACATTAGAGATATTGTTAGCACCGAATGTAAAACATCACTTTATTCATCATGAGTTTTATATTCGAGGAGCAGTATTAACAGCTTATGGGAATGCAATTAGAAATGAGAAATGTGATGTTTTCTATGTTATTTCTAATGAAAATAGAGATGGCATTCAATATAAACATACTGGAAGCTATAAAGTTGGATGGTGGAAGAATATTTGGCATGAATATAAAGATATTAATGGGGAAGGGTATAAATATATTTGTAATTTGACTAGTTCTAAAAACAATCAACCCTATGAGTATCTAAAGTTAAACCCATCATTAAAATATTCTGAAGAATTTATAAAAACGTTCTTGTATTTCTTCCCAAGTAAAAGAATAAATTCACTATCACCAAAAATTTTAGTTAAAATTCTTTCTTTATTTAGTAAATATTATAATTACTGCTGTATTCCTCCAAATGAAACACTAACAGCTGCTCAGCGTATAGGAGTGGCAAAACAACAGTATGACTTAAGTATGATATTGAATGTAGACTTGTATTCTGATAGCGAAGAGTAAAATATAGAGATATACCAACATAAATTGATAGTATTTTTCTGTTGATGATGAAATCAGTGGTTAAACGTGACTAAAATCACATATGTTCCAGTACGATTATTATTAACTACAGTCATCAAAAATGATGGCAATATATTTATTCTGGAGCAATTGTTATGAATAAAAAGTTATTAGTTTTACCCATAATTATAGGTTCGCTATTAGGTAGTACTCTTTCATATGCAAAAGATATTACTATCTATCATACTAATGATTTACATGCTCATGTTTCACCATTTAAAGTTCCTTATATTAGTAAAGATAGACAAGTAGGCGGGTTTGCTAATATAGCTAGTGTAGTTAAAGATGCTAAAAATAAAGAACAAGGTGTTTTTTTCTTTGATGCAGGTGACTATTTTACAGGGCCATATATTAGTACGTTAACAAATGGTGAAGCTGTAGTTGATATTATGAATGAAATGTCATTCGACGCAGTTTCAATTGGTAACCATGAATTTGATCATGGTGTTCCTAATATGTTAACTCAATTAAATAAGGCTAAATTTCCTGTTTTATTAGGAAATGTTTTTTATGAGAATTCAGAGAAACCTGTCTGGGATAAACCGTGGACTATTATAGAAAAAGATGGTGTTAAACTAGGTGTTATTGGCTTACACGGAAAATTTGCTTTTTACGACACAGTGAATAAAGATAAAAGAGAAGGTGTAGAAGCTAGAGACGAAGTCGAGTATTTACAAAAATATATTAATGAGCTGAAAGATAAAGTTGATATTACAGTATTACTGGTACATGAAGGCGTCCCTGCTCGTCAATCAAGTTTCGGTGCGACTGATGTATCTAGAATGCTACAAAAAGATATTGACCTAGCTAAACAAGTCGATGGTATCGATGTTTTAATTACAGGCCATGCTCATGTAGGGACACCAGAGCCCATTAAAGTAAATGATACCTTAATTGTTTCAACAGATTCTTATGGCATTAACTTAGGTAAGTTAGTGTTAGACGTTGATGATAATACAAATAAGATCAAAGGATATAAAGGGCAACTAATTAATATGTTCGCAGATGAACATACGCCAGACCCTGCAACTCAAAAGAAAATTGATGATTGGACTAAAAAGCTAGAAACAATCACGCTAGAAAAAATTGGAAATGCGAACGTCGAATTAACACGTGCTTATGGTGAATCATCTTTATTGGGTAACTTAATTACAGATGCTTTCTTGCAAACAGATTCACGCGCGAAAATTGCTTTTGTTAATAGCGGTGGTATTCGAAGCGAAATAGAAAAAGGTAATATTACTCTTGGTGATGTAATCAGTATGTTCCCATTCCCTGATGAACTTACTTACATGGAAATCAGTGGAAAAGATCTTCGTTCATTAATGAACCATGCCGCAAACTTGACAAATGGCGTATTACAAGTCTCTTCAGGCTTAGAAATGAAATATGACAGTAAGAAAAATCCAGACAGTCGAGTCGTTTCATTAAAATTAAATGGTAAAGATATTAATGATAACGAATATTATCCAATTGTTGTTAATTCTTTCTTAGCAACAGGTGGCGATGGTTTTGAAGCATTTAATAACGGTAAAAATACTAAAACAATCCCAGGTATCAGTGCTGCTGATGCGGTAATTGAATTTATTAAAAAGCAACCAAATCAAAATCCAAAATTAGATTTACGTATTAGTGATGTAGCAAGTAAGTAATATATATAAAATAATGCCGATTAACTTCGGCATTATTATTAAATCTAACACTTAAATATATTTAAAATATAAATTCCTTCTGAGGGAAATATGAATAAATCAAATGTCCAGAGGCTATTTGCTATAAGCTGTCTGTCTTATTCATTCACTGGTGCATTAATTATAGTAACAGGAATGGTAATGGGTGATATTGCACAGTACTTTGGAGTGCCAATCACTAGTATGAGTAATACATTTACATTTCTAAATACAGGTATATTAGTTGCTATATTTCTTAATGTTTGGTTAATGGAAGTATTTGCAATTAAAAAACAACTAATATTTGGCTCTATTTTAATATTGTTATCTATAACGGGGCTTTTCTTTGGAAAATCCTTAATTATATTTTCTATTTGTATGTTTATTTTAGGTACCGTCAGTGGAATCACGATGTCTATTGGGACATTTTTGATCACTCAGTTATATGAAGGTAGACAGCGTGGTGCACGTTTATTATTCACCGATTCGTTTTTTAGTATGGCAGGAACGATATTCCCTGTTATTGCTGCTACGATATTGACTCGCCATTTAGGCTGGTACTGGGTATATGGGTGTATCGCATTAATTTATCTAGGAATAATGTCACTAACATTGCTCTCTGATTTTCCTGCCATTGGTAAAAAAGTTAATGCAGAAGAATCGTCTAAAAATGGAAGTAATGTATCAGTAAAGGTAACCTCTGAAAAATGGGGACTGAATGTTGTATTACTTTCCGCTGCTGCTGTTTGCTATATATTGGGACAGTTGGCTTTTATTCAATGGATACCTGAGTATACAACTAAAGACCTAGGAATGGATATCAGTGAAGCTGGCGTACTAGTGAGTTATTTTTGGACATCTTATATGATCGGTATGTGGGTGTTTAGTTTTGTTATCAAGTTTTTTGATTTACAAAGAGTCCTTGTATTTCTTGCGGCTTTAGCGACTATCGCAATGTATATATTTATTCACAGTGAACAAGTCAATCTATTACAATATATCATTTTTGGATTAGGTTTTGTTTCTAGTGCAATTTATCCAACTATTATTACTTTAGGTTCACAACAAACGAGTGTGTCATCGCCTAAATTAGTTAATTTTATTTTAACTTGTGGAACAGTTGGTACAATGTTAACTTTTGTCGTAACTGGTCCAGTGGTTGAGCACTTTGGTGTTCAGGCCGCATTAATTACAGCTAATATTTTATATTTTACTGTTTTTGCTTGTTGTTTCTTACTTGGTTTCTTTACTAAACATAGAGTATTAAATTTAAGTCAGTCACACTAATAATGATAATTTATTTAAGATATGGTTCATTGTTTATAATAAAACAGGGAGAGATGGAGTTATTTTAAAATAACTTTCTATCTACCGCGTAATTAATAAATACCTCTGATTTATCTATAATGTTTATTTTCAATAGTCTTTTTATATTTGTTTTGAAATAAGCAGGGGTATTTCAAATGAAATTAATAAAAGTTTTTATTCGGAGATTATAATGGCAACGCCTCATATCAATGCGGAACTCGGTGATTTTTCTGATGTAGTTATCATGCCAGGAGATCCATTGCGAGCTAAATATATAGCAACTAAATTTCTTGAAGAAGCTAAAGAAGTTAATAATGTAAGAGGAATGCTTGCTTATACAGGAAATTATCGCGGACGGAAAGTCTCTGTAATGGGGCATGGAATGGGTATTCCATCATGCTCTATTTATGCAAAAGAACTGATCACCGATTTCGGTGTTAAGAAAATTATACGTGTAGGTTCATGTGGTGCAGTGCGGCAAGATGTTAAGTTACGTGATGTAGTTATTGGGCTGGGTGCTTGTACTGATTCTAAAGTTAATAGAATGCGTTTCAAAGGGCATGATTATGCTGCAATTGCTGACTTCAATATGGTTTGTAGTGCTGTGCAAGCTGCAAGTGAGCATGGAATTTCTACTCAGGTTGGCAATTTATTTTCTGCAGATTTATTTTATACACCTGAACCGGATATGTTCGATATTATGGAAAAATACGGTATTTTAGGTGTCGAAATGGAGGCCGCGGGAATTTATGCTGTTGCTGCGGAATATGGAGCTAGAGCATTGACCATTTGTACGGTTTCTGACCATATACGAACTAATGAAAAATTATCAGCTGAAGAACGTCAAACTACGTTTGATGATATGATCAAAATTGCTATGGAGTCAGTACTGATTTGTGACGAGAAAACACCCTCATCCCGTAAAGGTTTTTCGTTAAATAGAGTTTTATTTCAAATTGAATAATGATAACTCAAACATGCTTAGGGCAGAAATTGCTCTAAGCATATTCGTTATTATAGGATCATTAAAGGTGTTATTTGTCTGATTTCTTGAATAGAGTGACCTTGTTGTAATAGCGCAGCTAAGGTCTTCATTGGGGGAATTGAATGCTTGAAAATACTTTTATATCCTTCACATAAATAATTATGCGCTTTTCCATTTATGGAATTAATTCTTAGTTTTGGGCATCCGCCTTGACAAACGAATCGGTAGTCACATTCTAAACATACTTTAGAAAAGTCACTTTTACTCATTCCAAAATTTTTTTGTTTTTTACTATAAACTAAGTCAGTGAGGTTATCAGTCAATATATTACCAAGTTTATATTCTGGATATACAAAGTGATCGCAACTATAGATATCACCATTTTGCTCGATAACTAAACTTAACCCACATGTTGCACGCATTACGCACATGCCAGGACTCTGTCCCATAACTGCTGCTAAGGTGTTCTCAAAAATCTGTACAAAAACACTGCCAATATCATTTTTGAACCAATAGTCAAAAATACTATTAATAAATGAAGCGTAAAGAGGGCCTGTTACAGACCATGGAGTGACATAAGCAAGAGTTTCAAGATTGGGACTAATTAGTTCACCTTGAAATACCCCCTGAGGTCGACGATCTACAGATGGGATAAACTGCAGATAATTCGCTTTCACTTCTTGTGTTAAATATTTATAGACTTCAAGCGGGTATTTGGCGGTATATTCATTTACTACGATCAATACATTAAATTCTACATTATATTTTTGTAAAATTCTCACTGCATTAACAACTTTATCATGAGTTGATTTCCCTGCATGAGTTTTTCTGTATCTGTCGTGGATGTGTTTAGTGCCATCAAGGGATATACCCACTAAAAAATTATTTTTTGAAAGAAATTCTCCCCAATTGTCATCAATCAAAATGCCATTAGTTTGTAGTGTATTGGTTATCTTTTTCCCGTTAGCATATTTTTTTTGTAGTGAAAGTGCTTTTTGATAAAAATCGATACCAGCCATTGTAGGTTCACCACCCTGCCATGCAAACTCAACTAATTGAGTTGGGTTTTGTATTATATATTTTTTTATGTAGTTCTCTAATACATCATCACTCATGAATCGAGAAGGCGTTTTTTGGCTTAATGTCCCACTATCTTTGCCTTGATAGAAACAGTAGACACAATCAATATTACAAGTATAGCTTGTTGGTTTGGCCATTAGGTGAAAAGCAGGTTTCATGCTCAAAATCTCAGTAAAAGAACAAAAGGTCATAGTCAAATTTTTCCAAAGAAAAATATGAGATCTTCGTCACATTGACAATGTATTTAGTATATAACATTTTGGGTGTTATCAGTTTATGTTGTTTCAATAAAATAAGTTTTACCCACACCAACATATAATGATAGTGGTTAATGAAATTTAAATTATGATTTTATTTTTTGTGATGCTCTTCAACTAATATTAAGAGACTGTAAATAAAATTATAGCGATGAGTTAGTTAATTTTTAGGCTTTATATGAAATATTTTAATAATAAAAAATACAGTTGGAGGTTTTAGTGAATAATAGAATTGGTTTTGCTATCCCTATTTTATCATTATTAATTTTGAGTCAGAATGCATTTTCTAGTAATGAGTCAAATGGATTTATTGACGGAGCTAAAGGTAATTTATTATTACGCAATTATTTCATTAATAAAAATTATGTTGGTGATTCAGCAGTTAAAAACTATTCTAGAGAATGGACTCAAAATTTCATATTAGAAATTAAGTCAGGTTATACACCAGGAGTCATTGGATTTGGGGTTGATGGGCTAGGGTTATTATCGGTAAAACTTGACGGAGGTAGAGGTACTACTGGTACAGGGCTTTTACCTGATGATTCACCGCATTCTTATGGTTATGTTGGAGCTACTGCGAAATCAAAATTTTCTAAATCAGAATTAAGATATGGAGACTTAAGACCTAGAAACCCGATGGTAATTGCGACAGATACTCGTTCTTTACCTCAGGTTTTTCGTGGACTAGATTTTTCTAGTAAAGAAATTGATGGCTTAGAATTACAATTTTCTGTACTCCAAAAAGGAAAGTCGAGAGTTTCAGAAGATATGGAAACACTAACATATAATAAAATCAAAGGTGGTGATTTTTATTATGGTGGTGGTAAGTATGTATACAGTAAAGATACATCATTTTCCCTTTGGAGTAGTAAATTCGAAGATATCTATCAGCAAAACTATGTAAATTTGACTCAGTTCTATAATATAGACAATGTAAGATTGGGGGCAGATTTAAATTATTGGTGGGGTAAGGATACAGGCAGTTCAAAAGCAGGGAAACTTGATAATAAAACATTCAGTTCTGCACTTACAGCTCAGTATGGCGGTAATAAATTAATTTTCGGTTATCAACACTTAGAGGGCAGTTCTAAATGGATGCGTTTAGATGGTGCTGGTGGTGGCTTTCTAAGCAATGACTCGTTGAGTAATAGTTTTGATTCGCCGAAGGAACGTTCTTACCAAATCAGACATGAATATGATTTCACTCATGTGGGTGTTCCAGGGTTGAAAATAATGAATCGATATACTAAAGGGACTAATATTCATAATAAGTTTACGGATAATGGTCGCGAGTGGGTCCGTGAAACAGAACTATACTATACTTTCCAGACAGGCGCTTTAAAAAAACTTTCTGTGAGTTATAAAAATATTACGTTAAGACAAACTCATGGCACAAGAAATGAAAATGAAAACAGAATAACATTTAATTATCCATTAGGATTATTTTGATGTTATACCGTTTCTGTTATAGGTAATGACTGATTGGTTTCGCATGATTAATTAGGAATAATATATTATTTAATGAGATTTTTAGTGTCAACTTTGAATTTTATTATTATAGAAACTATTCATTAGATTAAATATAGAAGGGCTCTAGTTTGATTTATGACTCATGATCCCTTCTTTATCTCTTTTCTGTATCACATGAAATAATTTCAAGTAGATCGGGTTGTCTGTAATACGATCTGGGGTAATATCTATTGTTATCATAGAAAAAATATAACGACGTAATAATTACGTCCTTTGGCCATATTTTTCTGATGTGCCATAACAAGGATAACTAATGAAATTAGAAACATTATCGATTCACGCCGGTTACTCTCCTGACCCTACCACTAAGTCCGTTGCCGTGCCAATCTACCAAACCACCTCTTATGCTTTTGACGATACTCAGCATGGTGCTGACCTCTTCGATTTAAAAGTCGCGGGTAATATTTACACTCGTATCATGAACCCGACTAACGATGTTTTAGAGCAACGAGTTGCAGCGCTTGAAGGCGGTGTCGCTGGCTTGGCCGTTGCTTCTGGTATGGCGGCAATTACTTATGCGATTCAAACTATCGCACAAGCTGGAGACAACATTGTTTCTGTAGCTAAATTATACGGTGGAACCTATAATTTATTTGCCCATGCTCTGCCGCGTTTAGGAATTGAAACACGTTTTGCGGAGCATGACGATCTCGCCGCATTTGATGCGCTTATTGATGATAAGACGCGGGCTATTTTTTGTGAGTCAATTTCAAATCCAGCGGGCTTTATTGTTGATATTGCGGCGCTCGCTGAAGTTGCACACCGCCATGGTATTCCTTTGATTGTCGATAATACGGTGGCGACACCTTATTTATGCCGTCCATTTGAACATGGGGCAGATATCGTCGTTCATTCATTGACAAAATATATTGGTGGTCACGGTACATCACTTGGCGGAATGGTTATTGATTCAGGTAAGTTTCCATGGACAAAATACCCGAATCGCTTTTCGTTATTGATAGAGCCGGATGTGGCATACCATGGTGTCAGTTATACCGAACATTTTGGTGCAGCGGCCTTTATTGCTCGTTGCCGTGTTGCGCCATTGCGCGGAACGGGGGCTGCATTATCACCGTTTAACGCATTCTTGATTTTACAAGGTTTAGAAACCCTCGCGCTAAGAATGGATAGACATACCGAAAATGCGCTAAAAGTTGCGAACTACCTGGAAAATCATCCACAAGTAGAGTGGGTGAAATATGCAGGGCTACCGAGTAACCCTGAACATGGCTTAGCGCAAAAGTATATGAACGGCAAGCCAGCAAGTATTATGTCGTTTGGTATTAAAGGTGGCCAAGAAGCAGGGGCACGCTTTATTGATGCCTTGAAACTGATTGTGCGGTTGGTAAATATTGGTGATGCTAAATCACTAGCCTGCCACCCTGCATCAACGACACATCGTCAACTTAATGATGCAGAGTTAGCGCAGGCAGGAGTTTCTCGGGATATGATCCGCTTATCAATTGGCATAGAACATATTGATGATATTTTAGCAGACCTTGAACAGGCGTTAGCTGCTGCCAAATAGTTTTACTTTGTATGAATAACAACCGGTTATGGTGAATACCCTGACCGGTTTTTGTTTATAAACTGCCGTACACTTTTTTGTATTAATGACTAATATTAAGAACGAATTAAATTTTCACCTTATTTTTAAATACTGAACTATTCTTTAAACACTCAGTCTTATTATTTGATTCTTATCTATTTTTGTACATGAATTGTAGTATTCATTTATTGATTGTTTATATACAGCGACCTTTCTACCAACTAACGTTCGATTTGTTTAAATGGGGTTTAATTGGCATAACGATAATAGCTAAATAAAAGAGCGTGTTTGCTCAAACGAAATAAATAAAATGATTAAATATCAATAAAAAAAATGGTTGAGATGAGATGATTATGGCAAACAATAGAATTGCCTACCTTAAATGGTGCCTGTTATTTGGTTTTGTCCTAGTGACCTATTTTTTACCCTTAAATGGTAGGTTACTGTGGCAACCGGATGAACTGCGGTATGCAGAAATTAGTCGGGAACTGATTATAAGTTATAACTGGAGTGTTCCTGAACTTTTAGATATTCGTTATTTTGAGAAACCTATTTTTGGTTATTGGGTAGGGGCTGTTTTCCAAATGTTATTTGGTGAAAATAACATTTCTGTTCGTCTTGGTGTGGTATTTAGTACATTAGCTAGTGGGCTATTTGTTTATCTTAGCGCTAAAATGGCTTGGAAAAACTCACGTCTCGCTTTCAACGCGGTGTTTATTTATCTTTCAATGTTGATGGTCTTTACCATCGGTACCTACAATATTCTTGACCCGATTGTGACAGCATTTATCACTATGGTGATTTTCTTTTTCCAATGGGGTTTAACGACAAAATACTTCTCTCATAAATTACTCGCTTTTATGATGATGGGAGTAGCCTGTGGGTTAGGGGTATTAACAAAAGGTTTTCTCGTTTTAGTGCTGCCAGTGCTTGTTTGCTCTGTTGCCGCTATTTACTTTAAGCAATTCAAAGAAGTATTTGTTTTCTCGTTTGTTTCGCTGTTCACTGCTTTTGTCGTGTGCTTACCTTGGGCCTTTGTTATTGCCAGCCGTGAGCCTGATTTCTGGAACTATTTCTTCTGGGTTGAGCATATTCAACGTTTTATGGCGAATAACGCGCAAAACAAATCCCCATTTTGGTTTTATATCCCTATCTTGCTCGCTGCGGTATTACCTTGGCTAGGGTACCTTTTTGGTGCGCTACGACACGCATGGCAGCAAAAAGGGTTACATATTTATTTTCTATTATGGTTTATCGTGCCATTTGTTTTTTTCAGTATTACTAAAGGAAAATTACTGACCTATATTTTGCCTTGTATTGCACCGATCGCGGTTCTTATGGCAGCCTACATTGAAAAAATACTGACTGAGAAAAACACACTCACTATTCGTTTGAATGCATTGATTAACACACTGATAGGTGGCGTTATTGCTGGTGGAATTATTGCTTCTGCTTATTACCCTAAACTGAATGTATATCAGGCCGATGAAAGTGGAAAGCTATGGTTAGCCGCTGGCGCATTTATTTTTTGGTTATTGGTTGCGTTGCTTTCTTTCAAACAACGGTTTTGGTATTTAGCCGCAGTGTGTACGGTGGCAATTAGCTTAACGGTAGGGCATGTGATCCCATCTCGTATTGCCAGTAATAATACGCCACAAGAGGTGATTGCGAAGTATCATCACCAGTTAGCTGATAAATCTGTATTGTTAACCAATAATGTCGGGCTAGGCACCACATTGGCATGGGTACTTAAACGCAGTGATATTACGATGCTTCACCAAACTGGGGAATTAGGCTACGGGCTAAAATACCCAGATGCCGCTAATCGGTTTTATAGCTTAAAGCAGTTACCTGATTTATTAAAAAATTATCATTATAAAGATGTGGCGGTGGTCGTAGAAAGTTCTCAGCGTGAATTGTTGGACGCATTACCCGGCAACCCAATTATTATTCGGGAAGGTAATCTTGTTTTAGCTTTTTATGAAGGCCAATAGAGACAGTACGTTGGGATGTTATTTGATAATAGCCGCCATACCATTTAGGTTTGGCGGCTATTTACATTAGCGTGTAGGCTTATTTAAAGTGCTCGAGTTTGACGCTGAATGAGATTTTTCCAGACCTGCGGGGAGACCATGATAAATTAATAGCATGGCCATGCTATTACTCATTGCATTCACTTCCACTTCGTTGACTGTACGGCTGTTACGTTGATGACGGCTAGTTAACGTATTTCTCATTGGGACGTCTCCTCAGTTTCTTTGATTAGGCGATTCGCTTCGGCAAGCTCATAGCGCCTTGGTGTTAGTGCGGTTGCACTGTGATTACGGGCTAGCAAGGTATAAATGGTTGGTAAAACAAACAGGGTAAATAATGTGCCAACTAACATACCAGTGACTATCACTAAGCCTAAGCCAAAGCGGCTATTTGCTCCTGCTCCAGTGGCGAATAGCAGAGGAACTAAGCCAATCACCATTGCTGCGGTTGTCATTAGTATTGGGCGTAAACGAATTTGTGCTGCTTTGAGAATGGCATGTCGTCTATCTAACCCTTCATTGGCTTGTAATTCATTGGCAAACTCAACCATCAATATTCCGTGTTTACTGATTAAGCCAATCAATGTGACTAAGCCGATTTGGGTGTAAATATTTAATGTTGCATAACCAAGTGCCAATGGAATTAATGCACCACAAATTGAAAGTGGAACAGTAATCAAGATAATCAATGGGTCGACTAAACTTTCATATTGTGCCGCTAAGACTAAGTAAATAATGATGAGCGCCGCCATAAAGGCAAAGGCGAGGGTGTTTCCTTCTTGTTTATATTGGCGCGAATCGGATTGCCAGTCATGGCTAAAACCTGCTGGTAGCTCATTGGCAATATTATCTAAATAAGCAACAGCTTGGCCTAATGTGACACCAGGAGCAGGTATTGCTTGGAAAATTGCCGCATTTTGCTGATTAAATTGCGTGAGTTTATTCGGTTCAACTTGGGTATTGATATCAACCACCGTTGACAGTGGGATCATAGTTCCCGCTTCCGATTTCACATAATGGCGTGAAAGGGCTTCCGGTGTTAAGCGTTGGCTACGAATACTTTGAGGGATCACATCATAAGAACGGCCATCCATCCCAAAGCGGTTAATATAGTTTTCCCCCACTAATAAGGTCAGTGATTCCCCGATATCTTGCATACGAATGCCTAAGCTATTCGCTTTTGAACGGTTAATACGGACTTCTACCACTGGGTTGTTGTAGTCGAGGTCACTATCTACCACCATAAACAGACCGCTTTCACGTGCTTGTTGCTTGATCTCTTCCATGGTTTTATAGAGTACCGAATAATCTTGCGGACTTCTGAGAACCATTTGGATTGGCAAGCCACCCGTTGAACCTGGCAAGGCGGGTAACTGGAAAACGAAAATACTGTTCCCTTCGACATCACCGACGCGCCCTTGTAAGTCACCTTGGATCTCAGATGCGGCGCGGTCACGCTGCTCCCATGATGTCAAGTTAGTTCCCCCAAAGCTGGCGGAGGGGCCATCGGTTCCGTTAATAATCCAAGTACTTTCTGTTTCTGGCAACTCCATGAAAACATCATGTAATTTACGCGAAAAACGTTCTACATACTCGAGGTTAGCGTGTTGCGGAGATTTGATCGCCGTTAATACACTAGACTGGTCTTCCACAGGGGCTAATTCACGAGGAGCTGATTGATAAAGCAGTGGTAAGCTAATGAATACACCAACGGCAATAACACCTGTTAACCAACGGTTTTTCAAAGAGAAATTCAATACAATGGTATAGTAATGGGCTAAGGTAGAAAAGAAGGTTTCTGCCATACGTGCCATACGCCCTTCATTCTGTTTTGAGTTCAACATAAACGAGCTCATTACAGGGGAAAGGGTTAATGCCACAATACCCGAAACAATCACCGCCCCGGCCAACGTGAGTGCGAATTCTTTAAACAAAGCTCCCGTTAAACCTGACATCAGCCCTATTGGAGCATATACCGCTGCCAAGGTGATCGTCATCGCGATAACTGGGCCTGCCACTTCACGAGCACCAATTAAAGCCGCTAAAACTGGTGATTTCCCTTCTTCAATATGGCGATGGACGTTTTCGACCACAACGATAGCATCATCGACGACGAGACCAATTGCTAATACCATGGCCAGTAGCGTCAGTAAGTTAATACTAAACCCAAATGCCATCATGAGTGCGGCTGCACCTAACATAGATAGCGGAATAGCTAAAATTGGGATGATGACGCTGCGAATTGACCCTAAACACAGGTAAATAACCGCAATAACAATCAGTAGCGCCTCAACTAATGTGCTAATCACTTGGTCAATAGACGCTTTAATAAAGCGCGAAGTTTCAAATGCCATTTCCACCTTAACACCGGGTGGTAAGGTTTTGGTGATGTCAGGCATTAATTGATTCATGCCGTCAACGATTACCAAAGGGTTACCCGTTGGTGTGGCAAATAAACCAAGGTAAATAGCAGGCTCACCATTCATTAAACCACTGGTTTCTGTGGAAGCGGCTCCTAATTCAATGGTTCCCACATCTTTTAACCGTACTAATCCATTGCCGTCGTTGCGGATCACTAGATCACGAAACTCATCGACATTAGTGAGGTCGGTATTAACATAGACATTAGAAATCACGAACTCGCCTTTGACTTTACCGGGTGCCGCTTGGTAGTTGTTTTGGCGAACTGCTTGTGCAACATCCGCAGCGGTTAGCCCTCGGCCAGCTAATTTATCGGCATCCAGCCATAAACGCATTGCTAATTGTTGGCCTCCAAAGACTTGAACTTTAGCAACACCATCAATTGAGGAATACATTGGCTCAATGACGCGAGAAATATAGTCTGTCAGGGCTGGAATGGATAAATTGGTGCTGGAAAAACCGATATAAGCAACCGCAGTGGATTCCCCAGAAGAAAGTTCAATCACAGGGTCATAAGCTTCTTTCGGTAATTTATAACGAACTTGGTTCACCTTCGCCATTACTTGCGCAAGGGCTTGAGTGGAGTCTCGGTTAAGTTCCATTCGTACGGTGACAAGGCTACTTCCTTGCACAGAAGAAGAAGACAGATAATCGACGCCTTCCACAGAGGAAACCGCTTGTGCGATGGGCTGTGTCACAAACCCTTGCATCAATTTAGCTGATGCGCCAGGGTATTGCGTAGTAATGGTGATCGTCGAGCTTTCAAGTTGTGGATATTGGCGAATAGGCAACTTACTCAACGCAAATAAACCAATTAACACAATCAGCGCACTGACCACGAGAGCCAGAACAGGTCGGCGAACAAAAATATCAGTAAATTTCATTACGCCTTCCTTATGAACCTTGAGCCGTATTAGTGACAGGTTCAGACAATGTATCTTGGGCAACAGGGGTGACAGCAGAGCCGTCGTTTAAGCGTAATTGCCCAGAAGTGACGACTTTATCGTTAGCACTTAAGCCGTGTTCTATTTCAATTTTGCCATCCCAACGTTGCCCCGTTTTTACGGACACCCGCTTGACGGTCATCGCATCCCCTTCACCTTGCGTAATAAATACGGTATCGCCATAGGCGGTATACGTAACAGCGGTTTCTGGGATTGTAATGACTTCATTACTGGCTTGGCGTACCACATTCACATTGGCGTACATCCCAGCTTTTAATGTGCCATCGCTATTTTCTAATGTGGCTTGCAGGGCGATAGTACGTGATTTACCAATGAGTGGGTCAATGGCCGTAATACGGGCTGGAAAAGTTTTATTGGGATAAGCATCAACTGTAATATCAACAATTTGGCCTTGATGCAGTTCCGGTGAGGCCTGTTCATCTAAGGAAAAGTTGAGCTTTAAGGTTTTGGTATCCACCAGGCTGGCAATGGCTTCCCCTGGGTTTAAATACTGTCCTTCATGGACTTGGCGAATACCTATCGTACCGTCGAATGGCGCTCGGATCGTCTTTTGCGCAATCAATGCTTGGGTTTGGCGGATCAGGCCTTGGGCAATATCACGTTCAGCACGTGTACTGTCCACTTGAGCCTCTGCCACTAAATGTTGCGCAGATAATGAACGTGTTCTTTCATATAAGCGAGCCGCATTGCGCAACTGTGTTTGGTAACGTGATAAATCAGCTTGTTCAACGGCATCATTGAGTTGCACTAATAATTGGCCTTTTTTGACTTGCTGGCCAGATTCAAATGCAATTTTTGTTATACGGCCATTGGTTTCTGCCGCGACTAAGACTTGGCTGCCAGCTTCTAACTCACCTACACCGTAAAAAGTACGAGGCGCGGTATCTAAGCTAACAGGTGCCAATGCCACTTTTACGGGTGGATATTGGTATGCTGCTTGTTCGTCTTCTTCATTTTGCGCATAGGTCGAATAAATCGCGCTACCCGCCCCAACAGCGATCAAAACGGAACAAAGTGTCATTATTGTTTTTTTATTCATTAAATTTTCCTTCTATTTCTGCGTCTTTAACGCGAAATAAAGACCTCGAAAATGCCCTGCAATGGCGATAGCGATTAAGCCCCCAATAACAGCGATATGTTCAATTGCCCAAAACATGGCGATTTGAGCTTGTTCTCCCGTGTAGCTCCAAAATGTGTGGACAACCACAATAGTGAGGAACAAAAACACGGCTAACGCGCCAGTTCCAAGCCATAAAAGACGGTTAAATAGCACAAGAACAGAGCCAATTAACATGACAGCAGCAGAAGCAATATTGAAAAACCAATCTGGGTGAAGACCTGCGGCACGCATTTCGGCCAGACTATTTTCATAATCAAAAACTTTGGCTAAACCAGATGAAATAAATAAAACCAAGACTAGTAAGCGAGCAATAACCCATAAGCTATTTCTTTCTAACATTTTGGTAATCACCGATGGCATAAACCTATCCCCTTTTAAAAAATAACCTCAATTGACAAACTAGCAGGGTGGCACTATAAAACCTTAAGTTAAGTTGAGGTCAAGCAAAGGTGAGCTAAAATGGCGGACAAAGACACAAAAACGATAAAACCTCAGAAGAACGAGGGGAAAAAAATTGATTTTACTCGAGCATTAACGGTGGGCGAAGTGGCAAAACGCTCGGGAGTGCCTGTTTCTACAGTCCATTTTTATGAATCAAAGGGGCTAATTCAAAGTACACGAACTCAAGGGAATCAGCGACGATTTCACTCTGTTGTACTTCGTTACATCGCCATTATTAAGGTTGCACAAAGTACGGGGATCCCACTACATGAAATTCAAGAGGCATTGGGGCGTTTTCCTGCAAATAGCGCGCTAACTTCGGAGCAATGGAAGGAGATGTCGACGCAATGGCGTAAATCTTTAGATAAGCGTATTCGGCAACTGACACGTTTACGTAATGAGTTGGATAACTGTATTGGTTGTGGTTGCTTATCACTCAGTGACTGTCCGCTGCGCAATCCTGATGATGTACTTGGTAGGAAAGGCCCTGGTGCCCGTATTTTAGAACGTCCATAAGTTATTTTATTAATTTCTGCGATTAATCATACTTTTCATTATTTGGATAGCCACTGCTGAAAGTGGCTATTTAACGATTTATATCATCACCTTACTATTTAAATTACCGCACATAATGGATATTTTTTGCGCCCATCGGCTACCCCTTTCCAGCATATTTGCGTAACTATTCGTTATGTTAATTTTTTGTGAACTCATTGTAACTAAATGAGAGAAAAAGAGGGTGACAAAGATGAAAGGCTTGAATAATAAGATTGCCATTGTGACTGGGGGAGCGACCAAAATTGGTGCAACCGTTGCGAAGGTATTAAGTGATTACGGCGTTAAAGTCACGATTTTTGACATTGATACCTTGAATGGTGAAAAGGTAGCTCAAAGTGAGCCCAATATTGATTTTCTTCCTGTCGATATCACTGACGACCAACAACTTAAACAAGGCATTGACCGTGTTGCGCAAAAATATGGGCAACTCGATTTTTTAGTTAATCTGGCTGCCACTTATCTTGATGAAGGCCAGTTATCTACAAGGCAGGATTGGCTCACTGCGTTGAATATTAATGTGGTGAGTGCAGTGATGGCTGCGCAGCTTGCAAAAGTACATTTCGCAAAATCGGGTAAAGGTGCCATCGTCAATTTTACCAGTATTTCTTCTTCTGTCGCCCAAACTGGTCGTTGGCTCTACCCTGCATCTAAAGCCACCATGTTAGAGGTAACTCGCAGCCAAGCAATGGATTATGCGGCTGAAGGAATTCGTGTAAATTCCGTTTCCCCTGGGTGGACTTGGTCCCGAGTTATGGATGAAATCACAGGGGGAGACCGTCAAAAAACAGACCGTGTTGCTGCTGATTACCACTTATTAAAACGCGTTGGTGACCCAGAAGAAGTCGCTCAAGTTGTCGCGTTCCTACTTTCTGATTTGGCCAGCTTTGTTACAGGTGCGGATTACGCTGTCGATGGCGGTTACTCCGCTATGGGGCCTGAACAGGCTAAACCGGCAATTCCCCGTCTTGCTGAATAAGACACCATTTTAACTATTTTGTAGAGGAAAATACTATGCGCCGTATTGCTATCGTCGGTGGTGGTCAAGCGGGTATGCCATTAGCTTTGGGTCTACTCAGTAAAGGTTATGAAGTCACTGTTGCAACAAACCGCACTCCAGATGACGTTAAAAATGGCCGAGTGATGTCGAGCCAGTGCATGTTCGATATTTCACTGCAATTTGAACGCGATTTAGGTATTAATTTTTGGGAAGAACAGTGTCCGCCGGTTGAAGGAATTGGTTTTACGGTTCCTCATCCCGAAAAAGCGGGGGAAAAAGTCATTTCTTGGCGTTCACGTCTCGATAATTATGCCCAAGCTGTCGACCAACGTATCAAAATGCCTTACTGGATGGAGTTATTTGCAGCGCGTGGCGGTAATTTACGCATTGAAGATGTTGGTATTGCAGAACTGGAACGCTTAGCGCAAACACACGATTTAGTCGTATTAGCGGGTGGAAAAGGGGAAATTGTTAAACTGCTTGAGCGCGATGCCTCCCGCTCACCTTATGACAAACCACAACGGGCCTTGGCACTGACTTATGTGCATGGCATGTTACCAACGCCAGAGTATTCACAAGTTTCTTTCAACTTAATACCCGGTGTTGGTGAGTATTTTGTGTTCCCATCACTGACGAATAGTGGTGATTGCCACATTATGGTGTTTGAAGGGATCCCCGGTGGGCCTATGGATCAGTGGAATGAAGCTCGTACTCCACAGGAACACTTGGCATACAGTAAAAAAATACTCAATACCTATTTACCTTGGGAAGCAGAACGTTGTCATAATGTTGAGTTAACTGATGATAATGGCATCTTAGCCGGAAGATTTGCACCAACAGTGAGAAAACCGGTGTTAACTTTACCATCAGGTAACATTGTGTTTGGTTTAGGAGATGCGTTAGTCACCAATGACCCACTAACGGGTCAAGGTTCGAATAACGCTACCAAGGCTTGTAAAGTCTATTATGACGCTATTTTAGCCCATGGTGACAAACCTTACACTGCAAAGTGGATGAATGACACATTTGAACAGTTCTGGAAGTATGGTCGCCATGTTGTGGAATGGACCAATTCCTTACTCGCCCCACCTGAGCCGCATATTTTACACCTATTGGGTGCAGCCCAGCAGTTGCCATCCCTCGCACATACCATCGCTAATGCCTTTAATTACCCGCCCGTATTATTCCCTTGGTGGAAAGATGAGGCTGCTTGTGAGGCGTATATTCAATCGCAAATGATGGAAGAAGCTCGAGCTTAATGGGAGATATCAGTATGTCTATGATTGCAGAGGATACACTCATGTGTGATAGGGAATGGGGCGATACCGAATTTGAATCAAAGATATTGCGTAATCTGTTGGGATGTTACCCAACAGGCGTGGCGATTGTTACCACCCGAACTGCAGATGGCCGTGATGTTGGGTTAACTATCAACTCATTTGCGTCGTTATCACTTGACCCACCATTAGTGCTATGGAGCTTAGTGAATCATTCACCAAACCTAGCGGTATTTCGTGATTGTACTCATTTTACTATCAATATATTAGGCCACGGACACCAAGAACTAGCGATGCGTTTTGCGAACCCACGTATCGAAAATAAATTTGCAGATGTGGCTACCCACCTAACACCAGAAGGCGTTCCTGCATTGCATGGTGCTATTGCTACATTGGTGTGCGAAAACCATAAGCAAGACACGATTGGTGACCACTTATTAATGGTGGGGCATGTTCGCCGTATCGGTAGTGAAGCGGGTAAACCGTTAGTGTTCCATGGCGGTAGTTTTACTGCATTACATGAAGCGCCTTAAGGAGGGAGTGACTATGAACCAGCAAATTTTAATGACATTCGCGACACAATTGCAGCAAGGGAACATCCAAGTTATCGACCTGACACAAACCTTATCGCCTTCATTTCCGGCACTGCAATTACCTGAACAATTTGGGCAAGTTTGGTCATTTAGCATGGAACAAATTTCTCGCTACGACGATAACGGCCCTGCATGGTATTGGAATAATTTTAGTTGCGGAGAACATACCGGCACGCATTTTGATGCACCAATTCACTGGATCAGTGGCAAAGACCAAATCAATAACACCGTTGATACTATTCCAGTGGAAAACTTTGTAGCGCCAGCCGTTGTGGTAGATGCCAGTGCGGAAGTGGCTCAAAACCCTGATTGGGTGTTAACTGTAGAGTTTTTGCAAAAATGGGAAGAAAAGCACGGCACAATTCCTAAAGCAGCTTGGGTACTTTTCAGAACGGATTGGTCGAAAAAGGCGAATGACCCGGTTGCCTATGTAAGTATGCGTGAAGATGGTGCACACACGCCCGGACCATCGCAAGAAGCGGTGGAATGGCTTATTCATCAGCGTGATGTCAAAGGGTTTGGTGTTGAAACCATCAATACAGATGCAGGGCAATCATACAGTTGGCCAGTACCTTACCCTTGCCATACTTTAATGCATGGTCACAATAAATATGGCCTGCAATGTTTGACGAACCTCGACAAACTGCCTGCGACAGGTGTCGTGATTGTTGCTGCGCCACTTAAAATTGAAGGTGGCTCTGGCAGCCCATTACGTGTACTCGCACTTGTGGGGTGAGGTATGACAGCAAGCTCAACTCCTCAAGTGATAGTCGTGGGCAGTGGAATGAATTCCTTGATGTGTGCAGCCTTGTTGGCAGTACGTGGAAAATCAGTCCTCGTTCTTGAGCGAAATGACCGCTTAGGGGGCTGTATCCGCACTGAGAATTTGTTTGAGGGCTATACCCACGATTTACTTTCTTGCTGGTACTCCTTATTTGTTGGTAGCCCTGGGTACCAAGAGCTCGAACCCTATTTAAAGCAGTATGGATTAGAATTTGCTCAATGTGATTATTCAACGGGGTTAGTGCAACCGGATGGTCAATCGATTGCGTTAAAACGGGATATTTCTGAAGCGGCTAAGCAACTCGACCAGTTGGCTCCGGGGGATGGCCTTGCATTTCGTAAGATGGCGGAACAGCTATTTACGCAAGATGCAGCGCTTACATTTGGCCTATTAGGGCAAAATCCATATAGCGCCAATATGCTGAAATTATTATTTTCAGAATGGCGAAAACGTGGAGTCGATGGCTTGCTTGATTTTGCAAAAGCAGGAATAGAAAGCTTTCGCCGTTGGTCAGAACGTGAATTACAGCACGACTTTAGCCGAGCTTTGATGGCGCCATGGGTATTACATACCGGACTTGGGCCGGATGAAGCCAGTTCTGCATTAATTGGGAAATTAACCTTTGCGGCGGTGGTGGCTGGTGGTATGCCAGTGGTGAAAGGTGGCAGTGCTCGTATCGTGGAGGCTTTTGCGAAGGTTATTGAAGCGCATGGTGGCCAGCTAAAAACGGGTATGAATGTTGAAAAAATCATCACTACAGGTGAGGGGAGAAACCAACGAGCAACAGGAGTGATGGCGAATGGGCAAATCATTGCTGCGTCTGAAAGCGTAGTTTGTAACGTTACCCCAACGCAGCTGTATGGGTCATTACTCGAAAATACTTCACTGCAAGTGAGGGAAAAAGCGAGAGGTTACCGTTATGGGCGTGCGGGTATGCAAATTCATTTTGCTTTAAGCGCCCCTCCCCCTTGGTGTAATCCTGAACTGTTAAATGTACCACTGGTTCATTTCACTGAAAGCATGGAGCAAGTGTGTTTATCGGTGACACAGGCAAATAATGGTTATTTACCAGATAAACCGACATTTGGTATTGGCCAACCTACCGCGCTCGATCCCAGTCGAGCCCCAGAAGGAGGGTGGATCTTATGGATCCAAATGCAAGAGTTGCCTCGAGTGTTAAAGGGGGATTCTGCTGGTGAAATTTCAGTACCGGATGACGGGGGTTGGGATGAGCAAGTGCGAGAGGCTGTTGCAGATCGAATTCAACAGCGTTTAGAGCTGGTAATGCCAGGCTTTTCTAATTTGATAGTGGGACGCAAGGCAATTTCTCCCGCCGACCTAGAAAATTATAATTGTAACCTTGTTGGTGGTGACCCTTATTCAGGAACTTGTTCACCTGATCAGTTCTTCTGGTTGCGGCCTTTTGCTGCGACTGGCCAGACGAAAACGCATCAAACCGCAGTCAAAAACCTTTTTCATATTGGCGCCTCAACCCACCCCGGTCCGGGTTTAGGTGGTGGTTCAGGTTACCTTGTTGCACAAAAATTAGCAGTCAAACGCAGGACATAATAAATCAGCAAAGGATTTGTGACTTAACAGGTAAAGCACACACAGTAAGCAACCCACTATGGCAGGAAACATGATGAAAAAAACAACAATCGGTAAGCTTGTAGCAGGTTCGTGTCTCAGCATATTTTCGTTTGGTGCGATTGCCACCGAAGGTGGCGGTTTAGGGGTATACCCCGATGGGCTAGAAAACTTTATGTCAGGTGCGCTGCCACCGCAAGGGGTACATGTACTGGTGTATGGTGGAAATGCACATTATGACAGTGTTCGCGATAACAAAGGCGATAAGATCCCTGTTCCGGGGTTTAGCGTCAATGTGAACGTACTCGCTCCTCGACTTATTTGGGTAACTGACCAAAAAGTCTTTGGTGGTGATCTGGCTTTTCATACGATTGTGCCACTATTGGATGTGACTGCAAAAGCGGCGGGGCAAAAAGATACCAGCCGCGGCCTCGGTGATATTACATTTGGCCCCGCATTAGGGTTTCATCCATCAGCCGATTTGCATTATGTGGTTGGGCTAGATGCGTATGCTCCAACAGGTAAATACAGCAAAACAGACCCATCAAGTTTAGGTAAGAATTATTGGGCGCTGCAACCAGTTTGGGCAATCAGTTATATTCCACCTGTTGGTGTAAATGCGGATTTGAAGATGATGTATGACTTTAACTTCCGCAATAACGATACGAAAACACGTTCAGGGCAAGCATTTCACGCTGATTATGCACTAGGTTGGGGGTTCGGCAATGGTTGGGTGGCAGGTATTGGGGGCTATGCATTTTGGCAAACGACAGATGATAGCGGACCAAATTCAGCTCAAGGAAAAGCTCGAGCCTATTCTATTGGGCCTTCAATTCGCTATGCTAACCCGCAAGGGTGGCTATTTACTGCTAAATGGGAAAAGGATTTTGAAGTCAGAAACCGTCCAGAAGGTTCCCAAATTTATTTGAAGGCATCGATACCTTTTTAAACACGTTTGTATATCAAAACCCCATATTGGTATTACATAACAATATGGGGGGTATTTCTAAGAAAGTGATGATTGGGAATTTAGGCTTTTTTCATACTCTGACTTGGAGTTTCACCATAGCGTTGTTTGTAATCTGCACTAAAGCGACCCATATGGGCAAATCCCCAACGTAAAGCTACCCCAGTGACGCTAGTTGCTTCCCCTGAAATGAGCTCTGCTCGAACTCGTTCCATCCGTAAATCACGTAAATACTGCATTGGGCTGATATCTAAGAACTCTTTAAAACCAGCATATAAACTGCGTAAGCTGACGCCTGCAATATGAGCTAGCTGCTCAACAGTGATAGGTTCATGGGCGTGAGCTTCTAAATATTCTTGCACTCTGCGTACGTGACGAGGACGAATTGTTGACCTTCGCATGCCTGAGTCTTCGATATAATTATGGCCTTGGGTAGAAAGTAAAGTGACAGAAACCAATTGTTCAACTTGAGTCGTGATCAATTTATGTTGTAAGAGATCGGGCGCGCGAGTTGCGCATTCAATCAGGTAATTCATTAAAGTGCGCCATGCAATGCAAGATTGCCAAGCAAAACCCAACTCAAAAACTAACGGTTTATCTAAAGTATGCCCTAGTTGGCCTACTAAGGATCTTTCGAGTAAAGAACGGGAAATACGTAACATAAATTGATCGTTATCGCTATTCCAACGCATTATTGTTGATTCTTCAGGGCTAAGAAGTGAGGCCATCTGAGGAGTTGATTCAATACATTTTCCACCACTTTCGATGACTGCTGTACCTGATAGAGGCATTTGAACCAAAAAAAAGTCCTGTAGTTGCCCTGGAATAATGGAGACATCGGCACCATAGCGTAAGCGGCTTAGAGAAATATCCCCCATAGGAATATAGTGCATACGAGCATCAAGGCGTTGATGTGGATTAAGTAAGTTAAATTGATGTGGCTTCATGACTCGGCCAACCATCGATTTAATCTCTTCAGGGTCAGCTGAGGTAAATAATAAACGCTCTGAAGAACAGAGCTGATTTTCAATCTGAGATGCAGATGAATGGGACCACGAGTTGCTCAACATCGGAGGTTCCTCCAAAATGATTTGCCAGCCCTGCTTTATAGAATAACCAAAATAGGGCCCGACTAATATTGCTTGTTATGTGTTTTTCTCAGTAAATTCAATTTATTATAATATTTTGCAATGACTTATTATATTAGGGAGGAATGCTTTCCATTTAAGTCAAATGAAGCCTTCCTTTTTGTTAACATTTTATTGACTATTTTTTAACTAGTCATGAGTTGAACATAACATAAACAAATTTTCTTACCTAGATAAAAACATGCAGAAACTATCCTAAAACTGCAAAAAAATAGAAACTATGCGGTTGTTGTGATAGCGATAACAATATAAAAAATAAAGTTATTTTTATTTCAATAACAGTAAAATATATATGATTTTTCATATTAAATTTTATGTTTACCTATCTTTTTCTTATTTAATTAATGTAATTCTCTAATTAATTATTTTATGGCGATGTTTTTTTCTGATTTGTTTGCTTTTGTGAGGCCTATTTTCTATTTAAACATGCTATTCAGTATTTTTTATTTATTTTATTGATCTTTTTTTTCTACGCTATTTGGCGGAAAAACTAATTTTCTAGTTGTTTTAACTCACTATTTGTCCCTTATCTGCAAGCCTTATCCACTCTCTGCATAAATCTAATTTACATGATTAATCATGGATTGACCCTTTATTAACAAAAGATATACAAATAATAAACACAAAAAAGATAAAAACGTTCTGATGTTGATTGGTGAGGTTAAAATGGCTGAGCGATCGTTTGTACAAGAAGTTCAAAAATTACGGCAAGGGCAAGGTGAAACCTTCAGTGGTGAAGGGATCCTTGCTGTTACAAAAGCGCTATTAGAGTCGGGTGTATCTTATGTTGCGGGATATCAAGGTGCTCCTATCTCCCATTTGATGGATGTCCTTGCTGACGCACAAGATATTTTATCTGAATATGGTATTCGCTTTGAAAATAGCGCAAGTGAAGCAACTGCAGCGGCAACCTTAGCAGCCTCAGTTAATTATCCACTACGTGGAGCTGTGACTTTTAAAGCAACAGTGGGGACGAATGTCGCATCTGATGCCTTAGCTAACTTAGCTTCGGGTGGTGTGTTAGGTGGTGCTTTAATTATTGTTGGTGAAGACTATGGTGAGGGCTCTTCTATTATGCAAGAGCGTAGCCATGCTTTTGCGATGAAATCGCAGATGTGGTTGCTTGACCCTCGGCCCAATTTACCGTCTATCGTTCAAGCCGTGAAAGATGGTTTTGAGCTCTCTGAAGCCAGTAATACACCCGTTATGTTACAAATGCGTATTCGTTCTTGTCACGTTCACGGGCAATTTGTTTGCGCAGATAATCAGCGCCCTAAATTTACCGTCAAAGATGCGCTTGAGAACCCAACTCGAGACGTCAGTCGCATAGTATTACCCCCTGCTAGTTTCTTACATGAAAAAGAAAAAATTGAAGCTCGCTGGCCCGCTGCAATTAAATTTATTCAACAACATGAGTTAAATGAATTTTTTTCAGAAGACTCGGATGATGTTGGAATTGCGCTACAAGGCGGTTGTTACAACACGCTGATCCGCGCATTAAATCAGCTAGGGCTAGCGGATGTTTTTGGTAATAGCCAGATTCCTTTATATGTGATGAATGTGGCTTATCCATTGATTGACGATGAATTTGAACGCTTTTGTCGTCATAAAAAAGCCATTCTAGTTTTGGAAGAAGGCCAGCCAAATTTTGTTGAGCAAAATGTGGCGAATATTTTGCGTCAACGCAAGATTGATATTGCCCTGCATGGTAAGGATATGCTGCCAATGGCGGGGGAATATAATACTGCAACAGTGCTTGCGGGTTTACGTTCGTTTTTTGAATGCTATGGAAAGATAGCTCCACAAGTCAAAGCGGCTGCAAAACAGATTCGTATTCCAACGATTAATATTGCCACTCAAAAATCTGAAGAATCTTTACCTGAATACGTGAATGCAGCAGAGCCAACATTAGATGAATCTGTCCATGCGCGCCCACCAGGGTTTTGCACAGGTTGCCCCGAAAGGCCTATTTTCACTGCGATGAAGTTGGTGGAGCGTGAATTAGGCGAACATCATGTGAGTGCGGATATCGGCTGTCATTTATTTTCTATTCTACCGCCCTTTAATTTGGGGAATACCACCATGGGCTATGGTCTAGGAGGCGCAGGGGCTGCGGCTTTGAATGCAAAGGCTGGGAAACGCGCGATTTCAGTGATGGGAGATGGGGGGTTCTGGCATAACGGTTTAACCAGTGGTATTGCCAATAGTGTTTTTAACCGTAGCGATAACTTAACTATTGTGGTTGATAACAGCTATACCTCTGCGACAGGAGGGCAAGATATTCTCTCTTCGACAGCGTTGAATCCAACCCGTAGTACTGGTCATGAAATTGAAAAAGCGGTGAAAGGGGTGGGTGTTAATTGGGTGAAAACCATTAAACACACCTATGACTTAAAAACCATGACAAATACGTTACGTGAAGCTTTAACAACCGATGAGCAAGGGCCCAAGGTTCTGATTGCGCAAAGCGAATGTATGTTGAACAAACAACGCCGCGAAAAGAAAAAAGTGCGTAGTGATGTTGCCGCAGGCAAACGAGTGGTACGTGAGCGTTTTGGTGTCGACCCTGATACCTGTACCGGGGATCACTCTTGTATTCGTTTATCTGGTTGCCCGTCTTTATCAATTAAACCAAGCCAAGACCCATTAAGAACAGACCCGGTTGCAACAGTGATGGATAGCTGTGTCGGTTGTGGGCTATGTGGTGAAGTCTCTCACGCTGCTGTCTTGTGCCCTTCTTTTTTTAAAGCTCAAATTATTACTAACCCTAATGGTTGGGACAAATTGCGCCATCGTGTACGCGGTTGGTTTATTGGCTATTTACAGCGTCGTGACGCACGTCGTCGTGAACAATTTAGTTTCTAAGGGGGATGCATGAATTCTTTATCAACTGCATTACCATCAACAAAAGTCGCATTACAGCCGATTAAAATTGCCATTTTAGCCATGGGCGGCGAAGGCGGTGGAGTACTTGCCGACTGGGTTGTCAACCTAAGTGAAGAAAACGGTTATTTTGCTCAAACGACTTCAGTGCCTGGCGTGGCACAGCGCACGGGGGCAACAATTTATTATGTGGAATTATTCCCAGGTGCTGATAACCCACAAACGCCTTCTCCTGTATTAGCGCTTATGCCGATGCCCGGTGATGTTGATGTTGTTTTGGCCTCTGAATTAATGGAAGCAGGCAGAGCAGTACAGCGCGGCTTTGTTACCCCAGAGCGCACAACATTGATCAGTTCAACACACCGTGTTTACTCTATCGCGGAAAAATCAGCCATGGGTGATGGGCGAGTCGATAGCCAAGCATTAATTCGCCACACTGCGGCATCTGCGCGTCAGTTTATTCACTTTGATATGGCACAAGCAGCACAAGAAAGTGGCAGTGTGATTAGTGCTGTTTTATTTGGTGCGCTGTTTGGTTCCGGTGTTTTACCATTTAGCCGCGCACAATTTGAAGAAACGATTGTACGTGGGGGCGTTGGCGTAAAACCAAGTTTGCGAGCTTTTACATTAGGGGCAGAAAAAGCGACTAAACCCGAAGATGCATATCGGCCGGAGTCCACAAAGAACACCGTATATTCACCAAAAAATAAGCAGGTATCGCAACTATTAGCTCGTATCCAACATGAATTCTCTCCTCATGTGCAGTATCTCGTGACTGAAGGGACTCGCCGACTTATAGACTACCAAGACCCTGCCTATGCCACTTTATATTTGGATCGCCTCAATAACCTCTTTGCGCAAGATGGCGGGCAAGATGAGCGTTTGCAACGTGCGCTTGCGCGCCACTTAGCCCTTTGGATGTCCTATGAAGACACCATCCGAGTGGCTGACCTTAAAATTCGTGATAGCCGCTTTTCTCGCGTTCGCAATGAAGTACAGGCAAAAGATAATCAATTATTGGAGATCAATGAATTTATGCATCCAAGAATTGAAGAAATTTGCGAAACGCTTCCCAAAAATTTAGGTCGTTGGTTAATGCGTCCACATTGGTTACACAAAGCGCTTCGCAAAATGACCGAAAAGGGGCGCACGATCACTACCAGTTCTTTATTAGGTTTTTTACAGTTGTATCTATTAGCCGCATGGCGAAAAGGCCGACGTTCGACGTTACGTTATCAACTAGAAACGCAGCGCATTGAAAAGTGGTTAGCTGCTGTAATTAAAGCAGCGAAAGCTAACCCTGCACTTGCAACCGAAATTACCGAATGTCAACGCGTGGTTAAGGGGTATAGCGACACTCATGCGAGAGGGTTGCGTAATTTTCAAATCTTAATGGACATCGTTGCGCAGCAAGGTAACAAACTCACCCCCATTAATTTACGTGAACTGCGTGAAGCCGCATTGGCTGATGAACATGGGAAAGAATTGGAAAAATGCCGTCAACGTTTAGCGATGAATTAAGGATAACATCATGAGTTTACTGACATTTACTAAGCCACATAAAATTCATTTTTCGGAGTGTGACCCCGCAGGGATTGTGTTTTACCCCCAGTATTTCGTGATGTTTAACAATTTACTTGAACGTTGGGTTGATGAATTAGTCCCTCAAGGCTTTGCGGGTTACATCATGGAACAACGCTTTGGCTTGCCGACAGTACACCTAGAAGCGGAGTTCAAGGCCATTAGCAAAATGGGGGATAACGTGATGTTAGAGCTACATGTACAGCGTATTGGTCGCAAGTCTCTGACGTTACATCAACGCTGTGTCGGTGTTGATGGAGTACTGCGCATGCAAGTGACGCAAACTTATGTCACGACGTCATTAGAAACGCATCAAGCCATCCCCATTCCAGACGCCTTGTATCAGGCATTAACCGCTCAGCAACCAGTGTAAGTAAAGGAGAAGTTCCATGAATATTGTGTGTATTGGCGGTGGTCCCGCAGGGCTTTATTTCGGGTTGCTGATGAAACTACAGAACCCAAAGAACCGTGTAGTGGTGGTGGAACGTAATCGTCCTTATGACACTTTTGGCTGGGGAGTGGTATTTTCTGATGCCACGCTCAGTAATTTGCGCCAAGCGGACCCAGTTTCTGCCAAAACGATTTCTGCAGAATTTAGTCACTGGGATGATATCGATGTGCACTTTAAAGGTGTATGTAACCGCAGCGGTGGTCATGGGTTTATCGGCATTGGGCGTAAAAAATTACTCAATATATTACAAGACCGTTGTGTGGAATTGGGGGTGGAGCTGGTATTCGAAACCCAAGTAACGGATGACCAAGCTATTGCTCGCGAGTACCAAGCTGATTTGCTTATCGCCTCTGATGGCATTAATAGTACGGTGCGTACGCGTTATGAAAACGTATTTAAACCAGATATTGACCCACGTCGTTGCCGTTTTGTTTGGCTAGGTACAAAGAAGATTTTTGACGCCTTTACCTTCTTATTCGCCAAAAATGAGCATGGATGGTTTCAAGTTCATGCCTACCAATTTCAAGAAGGGTTATCGACCTTTATTGTGGAGACGACGGAAGAAACTTGGCTTAAAGCCGGTATTGACCAAATGTCTCAAGAGGATGGCATCGCTTATTGTGAAAAACTATTTGCGCCGTGGCTTGATGGTGAAAAACTGATTGCTAACGCAGCGCATTTACGTGGTGCCGCAATTTGGATCCGCTTCCCTCGGGTCATTTGTGGAAATTGGGTGCATTGGACGCAGCCCACACAAGGTAAAGACGTTCCCGTAGTATTGATGGGAGATGCCGCTCATACCGCCCATTTCTCTATTGGCTCTGGAACTAAATTAGCACTAGAAGATGCTATCGAGCTGTGTGAAAGCTTGAAAACTTCAGGGGGTGATTTACGTAAAGGGCTTGAGCATTACCAGAAGGTTCGCAGTGTCGAAGTTCTGAAAATTCAGAATGCGGCACGCAATTCGACAGAATGGTTTGAAAATGTCTGTCGTTATGAAAATTTAGCTCCAGAGCAATTTGCCTACTCTCTCTTAACGCGTTCACAGCGTATATCTCATGAAAATTTGCGCGTGCGTGATGCTGTATGGTTGGAAAACTATGAGCAGTGGTTTGCGGAACAAACAGGTGTGACTTCAAAGGCAAAAGTGCCCCCTATGCTGACACCTTATCATGTACGAGGTATCACTCTTAATAACCGCGTGGTCGCGTCACCAACATTGTTGTATTGCGCTAATCAGGGTATACCCGATGATTTTCATTTGGTACATCTGGGAAGCCGCGCATTAGGTGGTGTGGGTCTAGTGATGACTGAAATGACGGCTATAGCCCCCGATGCCTGTGTGACAAAAGGCTGTGTCGGTATTTGGAATGACGAGCAAGTTACTGCTTGGCAACGTGTGACTGATTTTATTCATCAAAAAACGGATGCCAAAATTGGCATTCAATTAGGCCATGCAGGGCGCCGTGGTTCAACTCAGCGAGGGTGGGAGAAAGAAAATCACCCAATGGATGCAGATAACTGGCCGTTAGTTTCTGCTTCAGCGTTGCCTTATTTACCGAATATCTCACAAACTCCGGTAGAGCTATCCGAGGCACAAATGACTACGGTGATTGACCAATTTGTTGCTGCAGCAAAACGAGCAGAAACGGCTGGTTTTGACTGGCTTGAACTGCAAGCCGGGCACGGTTATTTGCTGTCGAGCTTTATTTCTCCATTAACTAATCAGCGTACAGATAACTACGGTGGAACGTTAGAAAATCGCTTACGTTTTCCGTTAGCCATCATTAGTGCTGTGCGTCAGGTGTGGTCAAAACCTTTGAGTGTACGTATTTCATCGACGGATTGGGTGGATGGCGGGACTACGGTTGATGACGCGGTGGAAATTGGCCGTGCAATGAAGCAAGCGGGCGCAGATATGATTGACTGCTCTTCAGGTGAAGTGTCACCGCAACAGCAACCGGTCTATGGTCGGATGTACCAAACACCAATGGCAGACCGTATTCGTAATGAAGCTGGAATACCGGTTATTGCCGTAGGTGTTATTACTGATGCTGACCAAGTCAACAGCATTATTGCCGCTGGGCGGGCGGATTTATGTGCTTTATCTCGGCCATTACTTTCTGACCCTGCATGGGTCTTACATGAATGTGCGCGTTATGGGTGGGAAACTCGTTGGCCGGCACCGTATGAATATGGGCGTCAGCAACTCGTTCAATCCTGGAAGTCGCGTTAAAGGCTTTGGCAAACAAAGAGGAAAATAGCATGAGTACACACTCCCATGACCAATACCGAGAAAATGTGGCAGGGCGTGCCGATGTGGCAGATACCCCTGAGCTAGTGGCGTATTACCAAGAACTAGATGCGTTGAAGACAGGTGCATTATGGACGGTCGCAAACAAGATTGAACCGTGGCAACCCAAATCAAGCTCAGTTCCTGTGTTGTGGCGCTACCGTGATTTACGCGAACATGTGTTGCGCTCAGTTGAACTGGTGACACCAGAAAAAGCGGGGCGTCGCGTAATCTATCTGAATAATCCCGGCCGCCAAGAAGTGGCTGCTGCAGTAGGTTGGCTGTACTCAGGTTTACAAGTCATGCACCCAGGAGAAGCCGCTTCGGCTCATGCCCACTCATCCTCAGCATTGCGTTTTATTATGGAAGGGCGTGGGGCATATACCATTGTCGAAGGGCAAAAAATGATGCTAGAAGCCAACGACTTTGTACTGACGCCGAATGGGACATGGCATGAACACGGCGTTGCGGAAGATGGTTTACCTTGTATCTGGCAAGATGGATTAGATATCCCGTTAGTCAATGCCATGGAAGCTGGGTTTTACAAAGTGCATCCTGACTTGCATCAAGCACAAACACGACCTATCGATTACCCCGTTGGTATGTGGGGAGGAACCGCATTACGTCCTCACGATATCGGCTGGGATAAACCTTATTCACCATTATTTAAATACCAATGGGGGCCAACCTACGAGGCGTTGTGCCGTGCAGCGAAGGCAGCGGATGGCTCAGTATTTGATGATGTTTTGATGCACTACACTAACCCGCTCACAGGAGGACCTGTGATGCCAACCATTGGAGCGAGTATGCAATTACTGCGTCCGGGCTTTGTTGGTAAAGCTCATCGCCATACGGGAAGTTTTATTTATCAAGTAGCGAAAGGGCAAGGGTATTCCGTGATCAATGGGCAACGCTTTGATTGGAAAGAGCGTGATATTTTCTGTGTACCATCGTGGATGTTCCATGAACATGTGAATACCTCACAAACCGAAGATGCTTGTCTGTTTTGCTTTAATGATTTACCCGTAATGCACTCTTTGGGGCTCTATTATGAAGAGGCTCTAGTAGAAAATGACGGTCACCAGAAAGTCGTTACCTAGGTGAGTATTATGTTTCTTATTGATTAATATAAATAATTTTATTATTCCAATTTACGTGAAGAAGTGAGTGAGGTAATCACCTCATTCAAGGAGAAAGAAAATGCGCTTAATAACTTATCGTTCTGATGTGACCTCGGCAGCCCGTTTAGGAGCAGTTGTTAATCAACAAGTAGTGGATTTAGCCCTTCTGGCACAAGAGCAAGGGCTATACTTGCCTGATAATATGTTGGACTTTATCGATTTAGGCCCACAAGGTGTGCGTGTTGGTACAGAACTTCTGAATACATATCAAGGGCAATTCCCAGCAGGGACTGCGTGGCCTGTACAAAATGTGAAAATTTTGGCGCCGATACCTCGCCCACGTAAAAATATTTTTGGTATTGGCTTAAACTATGTTGAACACGTGGCGGAATCCAGCCGTACATTGGACACCTCAAAAGACCTTCCAAAACAACCCGTTATCTTTTCTAAGCCCCCAACCACAGTGATTGGGCCGGGAGATGCCATTGAACATAACGCCAAAATTACCCAACAATTAGACTGGGAAGTGGAGTTGGCGGTGATTATTGGTACTCGTGCGAAAAGTGTCGCGGCAAAAGATGCTCTTAATTATGTGTTTGGCTACAGCTTGATGATTGATATGAGTGCGCGTGATTGCCGCCGTGCTGGGCAATGGATTTATTCTAAAGGGCAAGATACCTATGCACCATTTGGGCCATGCATTGTCACTGCTGATGAGATTCCAGATCCCCATACCTTAGATTTAAGCTTGAAGGTGAATGGTGTAACCAAACAATCCTCAAATACACGCCACATGCTATTTAATGTGAATATATTGATTGAAGATATTAGCCAAGGGATCACATTAGAACCAGGTGACATTATTGCAACAGGCACTCCTGAAGGGGTAGGGGCGGGAAGAACACCTCAAGAATGGGTCTGGCCGGGGGATGTGATTGAAGCATATGTTGAGAATATTGGTGAATTGCGCCATCCAGTTGTCGCCGTTTAAGGGGGAAGTATGCTTAATTTGCAGACGTTTAAAGCCGCTGCGGTACAAGCCGCTCCGGTGTTTCTCGATACCAATGCTACGGTAGATAAAGTTTGTCGTTTAATTGAAGAGGCGGCGGATAACGGAGCGAAATTGGTTGCATTTCCAGAGGTTTTTATTTCTGGTTACCCTTATTGGAGTTGGGTGATGAACCCGATAGATGGCAGTCCATGGTTTGAAAAACTGTGCAAATCTGCCATTGAAGTCCCAGGGCCTGAAATACAAAAAATTGCTCAAGCTGCCGCACGCCACCACATCAATGTTGTAATTGGTGTGAATGAGCGGAACCCTAATGGAATCGCTACGTTATATAATACATTAGTGACGATTTCTGATGAAGGAAGAATTCTGGGGCGCCATCGTAAATTAGTCCCAACATGGGCAGAAAAACTGACGTGGGCAAATGGAGATGCCTCTTCACTAAAAGTTCATCAAACCAGTATTGGGCCTCTTGGGGCATTGGCCTGTGGGGAAAACACCAATACATTGGCGCGTTTTGCTCTATTGGCGCAAGGCGAGTTAGTCCATATTGCGAGCTATATCGCCTTACCCGTTGCACCAAAAGACTATGACATGGCCGAAGCGATTCGTTTACGCGCATCTGCCCACTGTTTCGAAGGCAAAGTTTTTACGATTGTTTCCTGTTCGACAGTGTCAGAAGAGATTATGGATGCAATGTCTGCAACTCACCCAGAAGCACGTGAGTTACTGGCTCGGCCAAATAGCGCTTTCTCAGGAATTATCGGGCCTGATGGACGAGTTGTAGGCGAACCATTGGTTGACAAAGAAGGGATTGTTTACGGTGAAATTGATTTAAATCGCTGTATTCAACCACGACAAATGCATGATATTACAGGGCATTATAACCGTTTTGATATCTTTGATTTACAGGTGAACCGCCGGCCATTAACGGCAGCACGTTTTCACGGTAATGGGCAAGAAGATGAAGCTTTAAATGTATTTCCAGAATCAGGTGAGTCATTTGGGGAGAGGGAGATATGAGTTTAGCACGTACATATCGTATTGGGCAGATTGTCCCGTCATCAAATACCACGATGGAAACAGAAATTCCGGCTATATTACGGGCAAGAGAAGCTCTGTTTGCGGAGCGCTTTACCTTTCATTCAAGCCGTATGCGTATGCAAAAAGTTACCAAAGAGGAGCTGGCAAAAATGGACTCCGATAGTGACCGCTGCGCTATTGAATTGTCAGATGCTGCGGTTGATGTGCTGGGATATGCCTGTTTAGTTGCGATTATGAGCATGGGGAAAGGTTATCATCGCATTTCAGAAAAACGTTTGTTTCAACGTACGGTAGATAACGGCCATCCAGCACCTGTAGTGACTAGCGCTGGGGCATTAGTTGACGGCTTACATGTAATGGGCGCTAAAAAAGTGTCTATTTTAACGCCTTATATGAAGCCGTTGACGCAGTTAGTGATTGATTATATCGAAAGTGAAGGCATTGAAGTGGTAGATAGTATTTCATTGGAAATTCCAGATAATTTAGATGTGGGCCGGCAAAACCCATTAGCACCAGTGGAAATTACGAAAAAACTCAATACCCAAGTAGATGCAATTGTGGCTTCTGCATGTGTGCAAATGCCTTCGCTACCCTCAATACAATTAATTGAAGACCGAGTTGGTTTACCTGTACTGTCTTCTTCGGTGGCGACGACCTATATGATGTTAAAAAAGTTGGGTTTAGAAACTCGTGTTGATGGGTTTGGTTCATTGCTAAGTGGAAAGTTTTAGCTGAATTATCGCCGACTTCTGCTACTCTTGAGGGGTTGTAATCAAATGCAATAATTCAAGATGTTATCAAGGGGAGCGAATGGCAAACTCAAAGGTTTTTGTTGATAATTATTTGCCTGCCCTATTGGGGCAGGCTTGGATGTTGGTTTCATCTGAGTTTCATGCCATTGTTGAAGAAAAAGGTTTGTCAATATTAGAGTGGAGAGTGTTATCCACACTAGCAGGTAATGGCTCGATGGGGATTACAGAGCTCTCACAAAAAACAGTCAGTAAACAACCGACAATTACTCGCGTACTACAACGGCTAGAACAGCAAGGGCACGTGGTTCGCCACAGTAACCATAATGGTAGTGATAAGCGCATAACACTTGTCAGTGTGACATCAAGTGGAATGTCACTAGTTGATGGTTTACTTATTGCAGCTCAGCAACACGAAGAAGTTGTTTTAGCTCCCTTGGGGCTACGTAAAAGTAAGATTCTTAAGCAAGTGCTACAAGAATTAATTGAGCGGCATAGTATAGAAAACACCAATACTGCAGATAAAAGCAATTCCGATAAAAATAATGAAAAAAAGCTAAAAAGAAAAAAATCAGGTAGCCTAAATTTATCTAAAGAAACAACAAAATAGTCGATTAATGATGGTTTAGTTCTATTTTTGATGGCAATACATAACTTATTATTGATATTGCGTTTAAATATTTATTTATCAAATAGATAAATAAGTTTCTTATGGGGCATTTAAGTCAGTGGTAATTTTTGCAACCTGATGATAGATAGGCTATTTCTTAATTTTATTATTTTTGTATCGATTGATTAATTGCCACTTTACATTGATTCATTTTATCTATTTACTTCATAACTGATAATTAATGATTAGCTAAACATGGAGCAATCAATGTCAGTAGTGACACTTGTACTCGTTTTTTTATTAGCCGTTGTTGTGAGCGTTTTTGTTTCACGACTGCTCAAAGATATTATTCCATTACCCCTGATCCAGATAGCACTAGGGGCTGGCTTGTCTTTATACGGTTTTACAGTTGAATTTGAACCTCATCTATTTCTATTTTTATTTATTCCTCCTTTATTATTCCTTGATGGATGGCGTATTCCTAAAGAAGCCTTATTTCAAGAAATTAAACCGATCATGTCGCTAGCCATAGGTTTAGTGGTTGTAACAGTGATTGGTATGGGCTTCTTTATACATTGGTTAATCCCAGCCATTTCTTTAGCTGTTGCCTTTGCGTTAGCAGCCATTTTATCGCCAACGGATCCCGTTTCCGTGTCTGCCATGACTGTCAATTCCCCATTGCCATCTCGAATGGCGCATATTTTGGAAGGGGAGTCATTGTTGAATGATGCAACGGGTCTGGTGTGCTTTAGTTTTGCAGTGGTCGCTGCGTTAACAGGTACATTTTCCCTTGCTTCAGCGGCTGGGCAATTTGTATTAGTGGCATTTGGCGGAATTTTAATTGGTTTGCTGGTGGCTTGGGCAATTGGCTGGTTAAACCAACTGCTCGTTAAGCGTACTGGGGAAGAACCTGCAATTCAAATTATGATCAGCTTACTGATGCCATTTACGGCTTATTTATTAGCTGAACATTTGCATGTTTCCGGTATTTTAGCGGCAGTAGTTGCTGGTATTGCGATGCACTATGAAAAAATTGCAGGTCGCATGCAAGCAGCTACACGTATGCAAAGTAAAGCGGTGTGGGATACGGTACAAACTGCGTTGAACGGGATGATTTTCATTTTGTTAGGTGAACAGTTACCGGGTATGTGGACAAATATGCCTGCTGTAGCAGAGGCCGCGGGTGCGAGCCATCCTTGGATGCTGTTTGTTTATGTGGCGATTATTACCGTGGCATTGGCAGTTTTACGGTTTAGCTGGGTGTGGATCTCGATGACTTTAACCGTCTTCCATAAACGCCGTCGCGGTAAAGAAGCAGATGTTATGCATATTCGTATGATGGCAGTAATGGCGACAGCGGGTGTGCGCGGAGCGATTACGTTAGCGGGTATTTTAACGTTACCTTTATTGATGCCAGATGGTTCATTATTCCCGAATCGTGACGTGGCTATTTTCTTAGCGATGGGGGTGATTTTATGCTCATTATTGATTGCCAGTATCGCACTGCCTATTTTAACGAAAGGGTTAGTACAAGACTTACCTTATGATAATGACGAAATTCGAGCGCGTTTAGCTTTAAATGAAGCCGCGATGGCACATTTACGTGAATTAATGAACCACCCATCGGATGATATGGATGAAATTGCTATGCGTACTGAAGTTGGGGCGCAACTATTAGAAATTTATGGCAGACGACTCGATAATTCGGATGAAACTGAGTCAGATGTCTATGATTTACATAAGATGATTAATATGGAACGCGAAATGTCTAAGTCGGCGTTAAAAGCGAAACGCGACGCGTTATATCAAATGCGTAAAAGTAAAAATATCAATGAAAGGGTGTATCACCGTTTACGTGATGAACTTGATTTAAAAGAAGAGACTCTGAATCACCATAAAAATGGTAAACATTAATTAGCGAAAACAAACGACCTGAATTTATTCAGGTCTTTTGTTATTGTAATTCAACTGAATTTGACGGCTTGTATTGAGTTCTGATAGGTTGGTTACAATTCAATTTAGGAAATTTATATGTCACAGGTTGTAGCAAGCTTAAGCATTATTATTACCATCACATAGTGGTGGGGATAAGCTACATCCTAAACCCGCCAGATAAGGCGGGTTTTTTGTCCTTATCTGGTTAATTATTCAGTAAGGAACTATTTATGAATTTAACAGAAGCATCTCCATTATTAAAAAAACAACCTCGTTTGCATTTTCTTTGTGGGAAAATTGCCTCTGGGAAATCGACATTAGCGAAACAACTGGCTAACCTCCCTCGTACTATTTTGCTCTGTGAAGATGAATGGCTTGCCGCTCTTTATCCTAATGAAATTACTGAATTGGCTCACTATGTCGAAAAAAGTGCTTTAGTAAAACAGGTATTGGAAGGCCATATTAGGCAATTGATACAGGCTGGGAATAATATCGTGATGGATTTTCCCGCCAACACACCAATACAGCGTCAATGGTTAATGTCTTTGGCGCAATCATCTGATGTATCTTATGTATTTCATGTATTGCAGGTAAGTAATGATGAGTGTAAGGCAAGGCTTGCTGCTCGTAATTTAGCAGGGGAAAACCCATTTCAAACATCTGAAACGCAGTTTGATTTAATTACGGCACATTTTTCTTATCCAACAAGTAGCGAGCGGTTAATCTGTAAATTTTATCCATAAAGGTAACATACCTGAGTAATAAACTTATGGAGGAGACTTATTACTCAGATTTATGGTCACTTAGGTCGATACATTTTGAGGTTTTGCTGCTGTTCAATCCAATAGCAATCAGCTGGCCCTCCAGCACGCAATAGTGGTTTCTGGCTAGCACAATCATATAAGCCATTATTCAAGGCTGATTCATCAATATGCACCATGACGACTTCTCCCATCACCATCCAAGTATCCAATAGTTGCCCATCCGCCCGTTTAAGTTACTGATATTGTGTGACAACACATTCCATTGAAACGGGTGTTTGAGCGATACGAGGCGGTGAAACGAGTGTTGAAGGGAGGGGGGATAGCCCCGTTAATGCAAATTCGCTTTCACCATGTGCGAGTGTGGCACTACTCATATTTACGTGTTCACCGAGTGAAAGCGTGGCAAGGTTATAAACAAACTCCCCTGTTTCGATGGCATTAGTTACTGAATCTTTTTTACCAACACTCGAAAAGGCCAATATAGGTGGTGAATAATTGAAAATATTGAAAAAACTATAAGGAGCTAGATTGGCTCTACCTTTACTATCACAGGTTGATATCCAACCAATAGGTCTAGGACCAATGAGTGATGGGATAGGGTCATGGGGTAGCCCGTGACCCTGCTGTGGTTGGTAACTATAAAACTTTGCTATCATTTTGGAGTCCTTTTTAATATTACTTTAACGGATATTTGAACAAGGTGTTAGGTATTTAAATAATAAATGCTATTAATGCATAAAGAATGCAGTAAGTGGATATTTTATTTTTAATTTTTCTTATATTAACGTTTGAGGATGTAACTTAATATAATAATATTAAATTAAATAGTAATTGATGATTATCTTTATTTTATTTATGAGTTTTAGTATTGACTTTATTGCTTAACTCTATTTTTGTGTAAATCCAGTGGATTGATTTATTTTAATTAGAAGCTTTAATTTATTCTTTTAATTTCGTTATTTTCTGCATGTTAATATTTTTATATTTAATTAATCCGCCTTGCTATTATCTTGATTTATTTGTTTTTAACCTTTTGATTTTTAATATTTATTGTGTGTTCATCTAAGTTATATTACATGGGTTATATAATTTAATAGGAAATAGCTATCAAATTATATAAGTTCGATCGATACAAACGTATTTACAGAATTAATTAATAAACCTATATTTAAATTAAATCATTCTCTATTTTTATTAGATGTAAAAACAAACTGATTCTTAAGTTCGTAACGAGTCATTTAAAATTTCAAATGGGAGTTTTATTCATTGGAATTAATATGATAAAAACAAATGCGTTATTACGTCGGGATGTTGGGTTATTTTTAAGACAAGCCAGAATTGATAAATCATTAACAGGGTACCAACTAGCTAAAATACTAAAAATAAGTCAACAACAGGTTTCTCGTTATGAAAGAGGGGAAACCGGTATTAATGTTGAAGTATTGAATACTCTTTTGGGCGTATTAGAAAGAAATTGGCTAGAATTTTTTTTCAAAGTCCTAGTGAATCATTCGAATGAAATTGCAGATATAAGAATACAAAATGAATTTTTTAATCTCATCGAAAGATCACTTTTCTACTATTATGGGGAATCAAAAAAAAGATAATTTTCAATTGGGTATGTGGTTGGAGTAAAAAATCACTCATATGGTGATGCTTAGTTTTATGTCCTCTTTAATTGAATTAAATATCGAAATTAGATTTACGCTATTGAATATTTAATGGCGTATTTATTGTAGTTTAATTTTTTAATTGAAAGGAAAAATATATGCAATTTACCAAATTAAATATTGCACCCTATTTATCAAAATCATCTCGGTTATTTATTTTTACTGCATTAATAGCTGGTATTTTTTCAACAAATTCTGCTGCCGACAACACAGGTACAGTTGATTTCGAAGGTGTCGTTGTTAGTACTCCTTGTAATATAGCGCAATCCTCACTAAAGCAAATTATTGATTTTGGACAATTATCTCGTCGAGCATTGGAAAATGGTCGCGTGGCTGAGGTGAAATTTAATATTGAATTTACTGGGTGTGATTTCACTGACTTTGATATTGATACAGCTGGAAAACCTATTGCTGTTAAATCAATGGAATTAGTGTTTACAGGGCAAAGCTATGCGGATGCAGCAAATACTTTACTTTCTACTTCTGCGGGTAATACCAACAATGTAGGAATTGGTATTGATGGATTTGAGTTTGGAAAAGCTAAAGATGTGCTTTCACGTATCATCAATAAAAAAGGAGATAACGTATTATCTTTCAAAGCGTTAGCAAAAGCTGTTGATACAACGAAAAGTGTATCGGAAGGTAAGTTCAGCGCAGTAACAAACTTTCGTATTACCTATCAATAACTAAATGGTTTAACCGCCAGAATTGACTGGTGGTTAAATATTGATTCGCTAGAGGGGGGGGCATGGTTAGTTATCAAAGGGTTATGAATATAATAGTCTTGTCGATAATGCTTATTTTTAGTATTCACTCATATGCAGACCCCAAAATTATTAAGCCCTACAACGTCAATGCAAGAACATTACTTAAAGGCAGTGTTATCGATGCGCCGTGTTCAATAACGTTGAAAAATCGCTATCAAACTATTGATTTTTCTTCTTTGGCTCTCGCTTTTTTGTCAAATAGCTTGCAAAGAGAAATGCATGATCAGCCTTTTATTATCGAGCTACAAGATTGTGGTAGTGCTTATTCAACCATTGACCTAAAAACATGGAAAATACGCTTTGTCGGCCAACGTGCGCAATATATTGATGCTTTTACGCTACAAGGTGCTTCCGAAGGGCTAGGCGTATCGGTATTAGACAATTCAAAAATACGATTACAGCCTAATAAGGTTTATTCATTATCTGACAATGTGTTGTATCAAGATAAATCAGGATACAGCCTTTTCCTTCGCTATTTCTTACGTTTGGAATTAACCGGACAGCCGATTCAAGCGGGCCGTTATTACGGGCTGATCCGCTTTTTCATCGATTACCAATAACACGCATGAAGAATATGTTTTTATGAGCTTCATTTTGAAGATGAACTCTTATTGCATTTAATCTGGTATAGCTAGGATGGTATAGAGCATGGTGTTCAAAACTAACGAAAAATTGAAGCTAGCTTGGCTCATTGCTTTTCTGTTACCGAGTTTTATAGGATGGAAAGCATTTGCAACTGAATTTAATACAGATGTTTTAGATGCAGATGATATGCAAAATATTGATATGAGCCAGTTTTCGGTAGCAGGGTATACGCTACCGGGGGATTATGTTTTTACTCTCTTTGTTAATGGGCAACGTTTAGGGGCACCCCGCAATATCTCCGTTTATGAAAATAAGCCTATTGCAGGCGAATCAACCCAAGCGACACAAACTATTTGTATTCCTCCTGATATCTTTGAGTTAATTGGGTTAAAGCGTTCTGCGATGGAGAAAGTGACACTTTCTCATAGTGGAAAATGCCTCGATTTTTCTGCGCTATCAGGCGTTCAAACAGCCATAGAGCTCAGCACCTTATCGCTGAAAATGACTATTCCGCAAATATGGATGGAATATCGCGACCCTTACTGGGTTCCTGCTAATTTATGGGAAGAAGGAATAGGTGGCGCATTTATTGATTACAATGCGAATATTTCTGCAACCAAAGAAACGAATAGTAATCGGCAAATCTATTTATCAAGTAATGGAATCACTGGGGTAAATTGGGGGGCTTGGCGCCTACGTGGTGATTACAGTACATCTTATCAGAAGCAACGGGGTGATTATCCTCAAGAAAAACATAACTTTGATTTTACTCGTCTTTATGCATTTACTTCATTGAAAGATAGTGCCTCAATCTTTACGTTGGGAGAAAATTATTTTTATTCGGATATCTTTGAATCTTGGCAATATACTGGTTTTTCTTTAGAAAGTGATGACCGCATGCTACCGCCTAAATTAGTGGGGTATGCACCTGAAATTATTGGTGTTGCAAATACTAATGCGATTGTAATTGTTCGCAGCCAAGAACGCATTATTTCTGAAACGGCAGTGCCTCCTGGACCATTTCGTATTCAAACACTTGATAGTGGGATCCGTGGTGTATTAGATGTGACTGTGCGTGAAGAAAATGGGGAGGAGAGCAAGTTTAGTCTTAGTACAGCTTCGTTACCTTATTTAACACGTCCCGGACGCGTTATTTATAAAGTCGCAATGGGAAAGACGCGTTATGACAATCGGCATTTGACAGGTGAGCCTGTTGTAAGTGGTGAATTATCATATGGTGTTTCAAATGCATGGTCATTATATGGAGGAACTCAACTTAATGGTTATTACCAAAGTGCAGCATTAGGGATCGGACGGGATCTTTTTTCAATAGGCGCGGTTTCTTTTGATATCACACAATCTTTTGCCGATTTTTCAGATAAAAGACGCCAAGGCCGCTCTTATCGCGTTAATTACGCAAAATCTTTCGATGAGCTACGCACAGATATTACCTTTGCAGGCTACCGTTTTGCCGACAAAGAGTACCGAACACTAACGCAATTTATGGATGAAGAGAGAATAGGTTATGGTACTCAGGCAGCAAAAGAAAATTATCAATTATATTTAAATAAATATTTTGATGATTTTAATATTTCTCTTAATTATCAATATAGTACTTATTGGCAGCACGACTCACAAACGCAATACGGTTTATACATTAATGCGCCTTTAAATTTTCCTCTTCTGTCCCAGAATGCCGCAAATTTATCATTATCAGCAACTCGTACTGAACGGGACAATGGCAATGAAGAAGATGCAATTAATCTCTATCTCACAGTACCATTATTCCGCGGTCATAGCATCACATTTTCTGAACTCTACTCACGGTCAGCGGGTAATAATCAATTTAATCATCAGGTTGGCTATAGTGGTTATGGGGAACAAGATAATTACAATATCAATGTTGGTTATAACCACGGCCAACATATTGATAATCAAGTGAGTTTGAGTGGCTTTTATTCACGAGATATCTCTCAAGCAAGTACATCTATAAATGCGAGCTATGTGCCTGATCAATACCACAGCATTGGCGGGTCAATCAATGGTGGGCTCACATTAACCTCGAAAGGGGCGGCACTGCACCGCTCAGCGCATGGTGATACACGACTTATGGTTGAAACCCCCGACGTGAGCGGTATTCCTCTCGATAATGGGGTGATTAAAACCAATGCATTTGGGTTGGCTGTTATTCCCAATGTGAATAGTTATCGAAAATCAACTGCTTCAATTAATACCAGCCAGTTACCCGATGATATCGAAAGCCTCGATCCCTCGACAGATATTACGTTAACCAAAGGTGCCATAGGCTATCGCAGCTTATCGGTGATGAAGGGGCATAAATTATTTGTTGTTTTTGCTTTGTCAGATGGAAAGCACCCACCTTTTGGCGCCAGTGTACGTAATAAAAATAACCAAGAAGTAGGGCTAGTGGGTGAAGGCGGTGTGACGTGGCTAGTGGGGGTATCACCTCAAGAAAAGTTGTCGTTGTATTGGAATAACCAGCCACAGTGCGAGTTATCTCTACCTGAAAAATTAAATGAGCTTACGGATTTGTTGTTGCTGCCATGTTCTTCAGCCAAAGCGGTCCGTTCAGTTTATTCATCATCAAGTAAATGATTGTGAGGCTAATTATGTGGAAGTTAGATATTTGTTATCAATGGATTGTGAGAGTACTGCTTGTCATACCTATATTATCATTTAATACCTACGCAGCAGTGACCCTGGATCGAACTCGGATTATTTTTCCTGGGGATGTGAAATCGATTAATATCAAGATAACTAATGATAACCCAGAAGAGGCGTATCTCGCACAAAGTTGGATTGAAGACCAACAAGGTAAGAAGCTAACAAAAGGAGCGTTATTGGCTACGCCGCCACTACAACGCGTAGAGCCGAATAGCCAAAGCTTAGTTCGCTTGAGTCTGACGCCTTTATTTAGTCAGTTACCGCAAGATAGGGAATCCGTATTTTATTTTAATTTGCGAGAAGTCCCGCCTAAATCTCATGATGCGAATACCTTACAAATTGCTTTGCAATCGCGAGTGAAGCTTTTTTATCGACCTCCGTCCATTTTAGCCAAGTCAGAAACAAACTGGGCACATAAGGTCACATTAATGAAAACGAATAAAGGGTATCAGCTCAATAATTCAACGCCTTTCAATTTGACGGTTATTGGCTTGGGTAATAACCAAAAACAGTCGGAACAAAGCCAATTTGAAGTGGTGATGGTGCCGCCTAAATCGACTCAAGAGTTTATTTCCCAGCCACTAACAAGACCTCATTTAACCTATATCAATGATTATGGCGGAAAACCGACTTTGGCTTTTCATTGCCAACAAGACGTTTGCACAGTGGTGGATGAACATTAGTTAGCTGAGGGGGATATACGCCTAGCATCAATAATAGAAGGAGTAATGCATTGATAAAGCATATGCTTATTGGTCTATTTTTCATCAGTGGCATGATAGGAGTGATGGCTTCAGCGAACGGACTTTTAAATCATACTGCGGTGAATGAATCACATTATGAAGATTTAAATAGTGGATGGTTAGAAGTGAGCGCTCGATTATTCAATTCGCCTTGCCACTTAAAAATATCAACCTCAGCGGTGATGTTGACTCAATGTGGCGCAGGCGGTGCATTTTCTGCGGATAAAACGCAAACAACGCCCGCACAAATACGCTTCTATGATGTGCAGAATGGAAATGTTACGGCCATAGAGAAAATGAATTTATTAAACGGTAATAATTTTATTCACCCACCTGTTTCAATGCATAAATCGAATTTATTACGGTTGGAGGTGGTTTATGAGTAAGGCCATTTTACTTTTAAGCCTTGTGGTTCCTATTTTTGGTTGGAGTAAGGAAAGCCTAGATGTGGAATTTAGTGGTATTTTAGTCAATAAAACCTGTCAGTTAGCGGCTGATTCCATCAATAAGCGGGTAAAAATTGAAAATATACGTTTGAAGTCGATTAATGACAATATTCCTAGTGATATCACACCATTTTTTATCACGATTGAAAAATGCAGCCAAGCCGACCTTAATAAGATGATTAAGATTACCTGGAAAAGCCCAAAACAAGTCACTGTAGAGGGAGGGAATTACCTTGGAACGGATGGAAGTAGTGGTGTACTGCTTGGTGTAGTTGATAAGCAAGGCGAGTTTGTTACTTGGGATAAATCGATTGAGGTAACACCTGTTACGGTTACAGGTGGAAGTCAGCAATTGGAATTTGGTGTATTTGTGCGTAAAAATCCGTTGAATGAAGCAAAAAAAGGGGTTTTCTCAAGCTCAGCGACTTTTTCATTGGAGTATGAGTAATGAATACAATCAATTGGTTATCTAAATTTGTTTTGTGTTTTTTATTCCTCCCATTTATGTCTAAGTCGGATGTTTTAATCGATGTGAGCGCAACGTTAGTCGACCCAGCCTGCCATCTGCGTAGCGAAGATAACAGTACACCGTTAAAAATCAATTTTGGGGTGATTAATATACCGCATAACTCTGATGATATTTCCCAATCCCATACATTTCCATTGTATTTAACTGGCTGTAATTGGAATAAATCACTCGGTATTATGATTAACCCCAAAAATAGTAACACTATGGTTTATCAAGGAAAAAGTATTTTATCCACTAGTACTGATGGCCTTGGCATTAATATCAATAATATAACTGGTGGTGTGGCTCATCCACTTGAAGTTAATCAAATTCAACAAATATTTCCAGAACAAATAGATGCCACTTTACAGCGAATTATTTTACAAGCTGAGCTCGTCAATACCCTACCAGCGAGCCAACTCCGTGCTGGAAAATTTAGTGCTATTGCCATGATTTCGGTCACTTACTATTAAGGCGGTAATATCGGTTATGTCTAATTTTCAAATCCTGTTTCAGGCGGTTTCTAGCTCTATGGTGAAAATACCATTTCCCTTATTTTTTAAGGGAGAGTTTTTTAAACAACCATCTAGCTTATCAATGTATTTTCTGGTGGCCATTCTTAGTTTGTATGGAATGAATGCTCATGCAGATTATGCATCTCGAATACAAAATTCCAATTCAGGTTATTCAATTCGGATCGATAGTAATAGTGTTATTGAACCCGTTGCACGAGTTGGTTCTGATGGCAAAAATTATTATCGTGTAGGAAACCCTATTGTTATTGATGGTAATAGTGCTCAAGTGAGTGTGTCTGGCTTGGTTGATTGTGTTGGGAGACGATGGGGGAGCAGCAATACAAGAATTCATTCATCACAGGCATTTCATCGTTTGTTTATGTATGTAGCTTCTGCGGGAGTCACGATTGATGGAAAAACAGCCTACCGGATCAATAACAATTTAGTGATGACGGTGGAAACTCCGATAATGAATTGGATAAATATTGATGCAGGAATGTGCTCATATGCTTATGTGGGGCTTGTTAGGGCTGCCCAAGAGTTTACCAGTCAATTTCCAGTTACTATTACATTTTTTATTAATGAGCAAATTATTGATGGAAAACTGGTTATTCCTGCAATGGATTTAGCGGGCTATGTTCGCGCTTTTACTGAGCCTAAAGCAGTGCCACCCTTTGATAGCTGGCCTTTATCTGACTCAACAGTGCCAATGCGTCTTGCCGCTTCTCAGTTAAATGTGAAAGCAATGTGCTCCACGCAAACGAGCTCTGGGCAGGCTAGCACCGTCAATTTGCGACACGGTCAATTAAGTAGTATTCATTACGATAGCTTGGTGACGGAAAGTATCAGATACACGTGCAAATTTGCTGCCTTAACGAAGGTAAGGTTACGGTTAGACTATGTGACAGATGGCGACCCACAAAAGCGCTTGCCAATGAAAGATGCTTCAAATAGAACGATTTACAGTAAGTTAGACATTGTGGATGAACAAACCGGCGCGACAGGTACAGATATTCGTGTGGGAATTCATTCAAATCGCACTATTTATATTCGTAGTCGTATTCAAGGAAATAATGCAGACGCAGGAAGTTATCAAGGGTCTGCATGGTTAATTGCCACATTTGACTAAATTGAATTTTTGAATGGTTAGGTGTTATCCACTAATTCTCTGAATAAAACTGGATGGACTTTGCCCTAACCATTTTTTAAACATGGTCGAAAAAGACCCAACGCTGCTGTAGCCTAAATCAAATGCGACCTCAGTAATGGATTTACCTGCAGAAATATGGGTAATCGCACTTAATAAGCAAGCTTGCTGCCGCCAGTCAGAGAAAGATAACCCCGTTTGAGCACCAAAAAAACGGCTAAATGAGCGCTCACTTTTATGTAGTTTTGCCGCCCACTCCTGTGGTAATGAGGTGATTTGTGGCGCTTTTAGGAATTCCCGACACAACTGGGCTAAATGTTCATCTCGTGGGATGGGGGCGTAGAAAGGCAGGGGCTCTGCTTGTGCAATTTCATACAAAATCAATTGGTACATCACACCATCACGACCATTTAAATCATATTCAATTGGGGTATCAACTGCTTCAAGCAATAGCTGACGAAGTAAGGGGGAAACCCTGAGTACTTCGCATTTGTTTCCCCTACGTGGAGCGGCTTTGGGCTCAATGTATAAGCTACGCGTACTGACATTCAACATGCGCGTTTCATGAGGTGTATTACAGGGGATCCAAACACCACTATCAGGCGGTATGACCCACTCGCCATCTGCGGTACTCACTTCAATCAAGCCTGTCGCACCATATAGAAACTGGGCACGGCGGTGAACGTGAGAATCAAGCAGCACGTTTGGTAAATAGTCTGTTCCGATAGCTAAAACATCACGCGGAGTTGCATCGACAGTTTTCAGAGGAATATTTCGCATAGGAATTTTTCTTGGCTGAGATTCAAAAGTTATTATCTATTTTCTGAATATAGGCAATTTTTATTGATATAACCACATGTTTTCCGTGGTTGGCTGAAATTCCAATGTGTTTGGCAGGTTTTCGAAAGTTGATAAACAGGGAAATGTTTACCCTATCGCGGCAACTTAATGTATGCCAGAGGTAGAGTTATCATGGAAAATTATTACGATCAGGCGGATAGTGAGAGTCTGATTGAACCCCTAACCCGTCGTCGGTTTATTCAAGGCAGCTCTGCACTCATGGCTGTCCCATTTATTGCGACAAACACTGTTGCATCAACAGCAGAAAACCCGAATATCATCCCAACCACAACGCTGCAAAATGAAGGCGAGCGAGTGGTCTCCACCTGCAGTAGTTTTGACTGTGGTGGCAAATGTGATATTCGAGTACACGTTAAAGAAGGCGTGGTGACACGAATTAGTACCCGTCCAGATGCCGATTTAGACGAAGAGATGCCCATCATGCGTGCTTGCGTGCGTGGCCGCAGTTACCGGAAGTTCGTTTATCACCCAAATCGCCTGAAATACCCAATGAAAAGAGTGGGCAAACGAGGGGAAGGGCGCTTTGAGCGAATTAGCTGGGAAGAGGCGACAACCTTGATTGCTGACAACATGCAGCGCATCAACGCCCAATATGGCCCTGCATCGCGCTTTGTTAGCCTCAGCACTGGGGTGACTGGGGGAATTTTCTCCGGTGCCAATATGTTGCGTCGGTTGTTTAATATCACGGGTGGTTTTTTAGAAAATTACCACTCAGTGAGCAATGGCAATACCATGGCGGTTACGCCTTATACCTATGGCACGTCAGCAAGTGGTAGCACGCTAGACACATTAGAAAATACGCCATTGGTGATCTTGTGGGGACATAACCCGAACGAAACCATTTTTGGTCACACGAATCATTATTTCCAAAAAATGAAAAAAAATGGCACTAAATTTATTGTTGTCGACCCACGTTACTCGGATACCGCGTCGTCATTAGCGGATCAGTGGATCCCCATTTTGCCGACAACAGATAATGCGATGATGGATGCCATGATGTATGTGATCATCAGCGAAGGCCTGCATGATCAATCTTTTATCGACAAATTCACTATTGGTTTTGATGAGCACCAGATGCCCGACGGCATCCCTGAAAATGAGTCATTAGTGGCATATTTAATGGGGAAAAAAGATGGTGTGGTGAAAACTCCTGAATGGGCAGAACCTATCACCAAAGTCCCCGCTGATACCATTCGTCAACTGGCTCGCGAATATGCCAATACAAAACCGGCGGCCTTAATACAAGGTTGGGGGCCTCAACGTCACATCTGTGGTGAACGTTCCGCCAGAGGGGCCACTCTGTTAGCCACAATTACCGGAAATGTAGGCGTAAAAGGGGGCTGGGCTGCGGGCTATGGCATGGCAGTAACCCCTGATTTACGTAAAACGTTAGCGGGCCCGAGCCTATTTGAAAACCCAGTTAAAGCGAAAATCAATATCACCAATTGGGTGCAAGCTTGTGAAAACAAAGACCTTGTGACGCCAAATAATGGTTTGAAAAATGCGGAAAAACTCGATACGGAAATCAAAATGATTTTTTCGTTGGCGGGTAACTATATGACTAACCAGAACCCCGATATTTTGCATGCTGCTAAAGTTCTGGAAGATGAAAGTAAAGTTGAGTTTATCGTTTACAGTGACTTATACATGACACCCAGCGCCAAGTATGCCGATATTTTACTACCTGAAACCAGCTTCTTAGAACGCTGGAATGTGGGGGGAACATGGGGAACGGGCAACTACATTATTTTATCGGAAAAAGTCGTTGAGCCTGAATTTGAGCGGCGTAGTGACTATGAGTGGTTGCGAGAGGTCGCTGAAAAACTCGGCGTTGGCGAGAAATTCAGTGAAGGGCGTACAGAAAAACAGTGGATTGAGTATTTAGTCAATGACGCTCATCAAAAACGCCCAGAAGATGGCATTCCAACTTTTGATGAGCTACTGGTTAAGCGTCGCCATTTGTTAAAACACAAACCGCATGTGGGCCATGTCGCCTTCGAAAAAAATATTAACGATATCGAGAATAACCCGTTTGAAACACCATCTGGAAAAATTGAGATTTTCTCTCAGCGTCTTTATGAACGCAATGATGTGGATATCCCTGCGTTATCCCATTATGTGCCTGCCATTGAAGGACCAGAAGATGAACTAGCTTCCCGCTATCCATTGCAATTAATCACTTGGAAAGGTCGTAATCGTGCCAATTCAACGCAATTTGCTAACCCGTGGCTACAAGAAGTGCAGCGCCAAGAGTTGTGGATCAACCCAATTGATGCCAAACGGCGAAATATCACGGATGGAGAGCGCGTCAAAGTGAATAACGACCGCGGTATCACTATGGTGCCCGTCAAAATCACCCAGCGGATTATGCCCGGAGTGGTGGCTTTACAAGCAGGAGCATGGTGGCAACCTGATGAAAATGGCGTTGACCAAGGTGGTTGCGCTAACGTTTTAACATCAGCCCGTAGCACAGCAATGGCACATGGAAATGCCCATCAAACCTTATTGGTGGAGGTAAGCAAAGCATGAGTAAATTTCACGTTTATCCCGCGATAAGCAGCAAACAGCTTGGTTTTTATATTGATTCTGCACGTTGCTCAGGTTGTAAAGCCTGTCAAGTTGCCTGTAAAGACAAAAATAATCTTGATGTGGGGCGCAAATATCGTCGCGTATACGAAGTCGCTGGCGGTGAGTTTATTGAAAATGGTACGGGAGGACTGGTGAATAACGTCTTTGCTTATACGTTATCCATTTCCTGCAACCACTGCGCCGACCCAATGTGTGTGAAAAACTGCCCGACAACGGCGATGCACAAGCGTGAAGGGGATGGCATCGTGATGGTCAATACAGACAAATGCGTAGGTTGTGGAACTTGCGCTTGGTCTTGCCCATATGGCGCACCGCAAATGAACCCTGAAACCAAACAAATGTCGAAATGTGATTTTTGCATCGACCTGCAACTAAAAGGGGAGCAACCCGTCTGCGTCGCCACATGCCCATTAGGGGCCATTCAGTTCGGCCCAATAGATGAACTCAGACAACGTTATGGCGAGCTGGCGGATGTCCGTGGGTTACCGGACTCATCGATTACGCATCCCAATTTAGTGATCCACCCACATCTTGGGGCTGGCCGCACTCAAAACTCACAAGGAGAAGCCAAATGAATGAGTGGCCATTGTTATTATTCACATTTTTAATGCAAACATCCATCGGGTTGAGTGTGATGTTAGCGCTTTTCGCAAAAAAATTATCAGCGGCTTTACCTCATAAAACGAATACACAATTTTTGCAGCAATACGTGTTTGTTGCCTGTGTATTTGCGGGGGTAGGTTTATTGTCTTCAATCACCCACTTAGGGGTTCCTTTGAATGCGCCTAATTCTTTGTTGAATATCTTTTCATCGTGGCTAAGCCGTGAAGTGGTTTTGACTGCGACCTATTTTGCTTTTCTTGGGCTGACTTTTTTGTGGCTATGGTTCAAAAAGGAATTGTCATTTCTGCTGCTTGGTTTGGCTATCATTGCTGGGTTATGTGATGTGTATGCCATGGCTTCAATTTATCGTTATACATCAATGTTAACGTGGATGAATGATAATACTTATTTGATGTTCTACGGCACGATGTTAACTGCGGGAGCTGCTGGGTATTATTTATTAATCAATTTGTTATTGTGTTTTCATGCAGGATCGCCAGCGGCTCAAGTCTCAACGCGTGGGTTATGGGTGCTATGGACGGTTATTGGCATTAGCTTATTAGCCCGTTTAGCTTATCAACCTGCCTATGAAAATTACTTAGTTAGCACGAGTTATCATAATGAATCGATTACATTTCCTATCGACTCTATTCATGCCTACCAAAGGATTTGGTCGCTGCGTATCACTAGCTGGGTAGTTGGAATACTGGCGGTGATTTTATTGGGATATGGATTATTTCGCCATATGCGACAGACTGCGAGTGGGGTTATGACTTCGAGCAGCAAAGGGTATTTAGTGGTGGGTTTTGCGGCTGCCATAATTGCTGAATTTATGCTGCGTTACTGTTTCTATACTATTCATCTGTAAATAAATAACAGTTTATCGCTTAGGAAATTACCTTTTTTATGATCCATTTTTCACACTATGCAGCAGCGTTTAATATCTTAGGCACTTGCTATTTATTTTCTCCAAATGATGATGCAAGCCATTATGCGATAAGTTTCTTCAAGCTAAATGACTTTGCATCTCAGTGGCCTTGTAAAATCAGTACTCAGCTTAGCGAACGCATCTCGGCATCGCTAAGCATCGAAATAGCGACGCTGCATACTCAGTGGACAAATTTATTTATTGGGCCTGAAGCATTACCTGCTCCGCCATGGGGCTCGGTATACCTCGACCCTGAAGGCGTATTACAGGGCTCTTCGACACTGGCGCTGAGCGAGTTTTTACAACGAGAGCGTTTAAAAATTCAGACGCGTTATCCAGAGCCTTCTGACCATGTTGGTTTAATGTTATTTCAAGCGGCAGTTTTGGCTTCACAAGTCAGGGAGGCAGCATTAAAAGAATTGCTAAATGACCATTTGGGGAGTTGGTTACCCCAGTTTTCTCAGCAATTAAATCGAACAACATGTAGCCCATTTTATAACGCATTAACGGAATTAGCGCTGGTTACTGTAAGGTCATGTATATAATATTGTTCAGTATATTTGACCTTTTAATGGTTAATTAAACGTAATATTTGAATGGGTGAAAAGTTAACAAAATTTAATTAAATGAAAATTGATTTAGTTATAATAAATGCAAATTAAAATGATTCTTACTTTACCTTTCTAAGCCATAATGCATTTTTAAGTCATACTACTTAATGATGTTTTTGGATATCCATAGGGGGTATAAAGTGGTCAATTTATTAAATCGTTTGTTGTCCCATGAAGATGCTGGCAGGTTGTTATTACGTCTTTCCGTCGGTGGGCTCATGTTATTTCATGGTATGAGTAAATTAATGACAGGGGCGAGTGGTATTAAAGCGCTGCTAGCTTCTTATGGCTTACCTGAATTTATCGCTTATGGAACAATTTTAGGTGAAGTTGTTGCGCCTATTTTCATTATTTTAGGGATTTTAACTCGCCCATCTGCATTATTAGTTGCCTTCACTATGGTGATTGCATGGCTGATGATTGGGCTAGATAAAACATTCGTGCTTGATAAAACAGGTGCATGGGCGATTGAAAGTATTGTGTATTTCTTCTTGAGTGGTATCGCATTGGCATTTTTAGGTGCGGGTAAATATTCCATTATCAAAAACCCGAACTGGCGATAAATCCGTTTTTCTTTCGTGTTTGACATTGCCTTTGAAAAAAGACTATCAAAAATGTTCTGATGGTCTATTTTTTTGTCTAAAAAATGGTCGTTTCAAGATGAACGATATTTTTGAAATATTGCTAGTTTAAGCCATTTTGGCTATAATGGGCATTCAAGCTACTTTATATTGTAGGTGATGTATGGAAACTATCTCAGCACAAGTTGCTAAAAATCAATTTGGTGATTTATTGATGAAAGTTCAACGTGCACCTGTTGAAATAAGCAAGCACGGTAAACGTGTTGCTGTTGTTATCTCTCCGGACGAATATGACCAGCTTATGCAATTAAAATTACAGAGCCTAAAAACGGTTTTGGCGGAGTCTATTGCACAAGCAGAACGCGGTGAATTTCATAGCATTGATGATGTATTTGCCCCGCTAACCATGGACGAACTTGAAAATAAGGCTTAAGGATGAGCGTTAGGTTTACTCATAAAGCAAGAGAGCATATCCGCTCAATCAAGCTTTATTCTATGCGTCGTTGGGGAGTTAATGTTGCCGAAGCTTATGCCAACTCATTACGAGTAACAATGACAGACATACTTGCCCGACAGCCATCCCTTGGTCGTGATCGTAGTGAAGATTTGTATTTGGGCGTCTTTAGCTTCCCTGTTGAAAGCCATATTATTTATTATCGAAAAGCGCTTGAAGGCATTGAAGTGCTGGCGGTATTACATCATACACAGGATCCAAACTCTCATTTATAAAAATCTAGGTGGCAATAAGCTTTATTGTTAATTATTTAATATTATTAAAGAAAAAGACCATCAAAAATGTTCTGATGGTCTTTTTTTAATCATGATAGTCAATTAGTTGCTAGCACAATTGTACGCAAGAACTCGTCTAATAATCGGCTGTCACGGCAAGCGGGCTCAGGAAATTGCATGCGTTCTGCATTGGCTATGACTTCCAGAACGAGCTTATCAATAGCTGGGCGCCTCGCACCATAATCACTTTCAACCGCTTGGTGCTTAATAACCAGCAATTCATCTATCTCTGCAAGTACCTTGTTATCGGTAACTGTGGCCGCGACTAATTCAGAAAATGCCATTGGTGGCATACTCTTGCTTACTTCTATCCAACGCAGGGCTAATATCGCACGCAGCAGATAAAGGTATTTTTTCAGTTTAACGCACTCACTTTTAAAGTCAGTATGTAAATTACGCTTACTTATTGATAAATAGTGATAGCGTGATTTTAATGGTGAATAAAATTGCGCAGCCAGTTGCTCCAGTTGAGTAAAAAATGCCTCATCCTTAAAATAAACAATGGGTGAATGCAACCACTCTATTAATGCAGGGTTTGAGTTACGCATTAATTTCAATGCCTTGGACAGTTCCCAACCCGACACATCTAGCTCATCATCAATCGGTTTTTCTATCACATCGCGTTTTTTATCCAGTGTTAGGTACCAATCAAGTTTGTGAACATAGATAAATCGAACATCATAGTCGCTGTCGCGGGAGGCAAAGCCCCAACCGCGACTTCCAGACTCACACGCAAATAATATTTTAACGTGATGAGTTTCTTCTATTTCTTTGAGTGTTTTACCTATCCGTTCTTTCATCAGCACGGATACACTTTCATGGTCAGTTTCCATGCTTTCTCCTGTTACTTTTTATCTTTAACCCTTCACACACACCACTTGGCGTAGGGTATGAACAATTTCTACCAGTGATGATTGCGCAGCCATTACAGCATCGATGTCTTTGTACGCCATCGGTATTTCGTCAATCACATCACTATCTTTTCGGCACTCAACATGGGCGGTCGCCATTTTTTGGTCGCTGACTGAGAAACGTTTTTTGGCCTCTGTTCGGCTCATTACACGGCCTGCACCGTGGCTACAGGAGCAAAAACTTTCTTCGTCACCTAAACCGCGCACGATAAAACTTTTGGCTCCCATAGACCCTGGAATGATCCCCATTTGGCCTTTTCGAGCCGACACGGCACCTTTTCGGGTTACCAGTACTTCTTCACCAAAGTGCTGCTCTTTTTGCACATAGTTATGATGGCAATTTACGGCTTCTTGCTCTGTGATAAACGGTTTTGGAATTTCGCGTGATAGTGCTTCCAGAACGCGGTGCATCATCACTTCACGGTTATGGCGAGCAAAGTCCTGCGCCCAACCTACCGCTTCCATATAGTCATTAAAATGCACGCTTCCTTCTTCGAAATACGCGAGGTCTCTATCCGGCAAATTGGCGATATGCTGTTGCATATCTTTTTGCGCTAATGTGATAAACAGATTACCAATCGCGTTTCCTACACCACGTGACCCGCTATGTAGCATTACCCACACGCGGTCTTGTTCATCCAAACACAGTTCAATAAAGTGGTTTCCCGTTCCCAATGTTCCTAAGTGGTTGTAATGATTGGTTCCACGCAGTTTTGGGTACTTATCACAGATACGTTTGAACTCTTCATCCAAGTGTGCCCAGTGGGTATCGACAATATCTGGTGTACGATGCCAAGCCCCTTTATCACGTCCATGTCGATGTGTAGTTCGACCGTGCGGAACCGCCGACTCAATAGCAAAACGGATGTTTTGCAAGCTATCCGGCAAATCCGATGCGGTTAAGGACGTTCGCACGGCAATCATTCCACAACCAATATCCACGCCGACTGCAGCAGGAATAATGGCCCCTTTGGTTGGTATCACACTTCCAATCGTCGAACCTTTCCCAACGTGTACATCAGGCATTACCGCAAGGTGCTTAAAAATAAACGGCATTTTAGCGGTGTTTTGTAGTTGTGTTACCGCTTTCGGGTCTACAGGCACGCCGTTGGTCCACATTTTTACCGGCACGCCATTTTCTTGAATTAATTGATTAAATTTATTGTTATTCATTGTTATTCCTTAATTTTTACCAATCCGTTTAATACTTGATCTAATCCACCGTAAACGGAAATTTGGTCGATTCGATGTGCGATACTTTCTAAGGTCTCAAGTTCTTTTAAACGCAATGCAACCGGGTTGTTTTCCATTACTTTTGCGGTATTTAACAGTGAACGAGTCGCGGCAGTTTCTTCGCGGCGGCGGATCACGTTAGCTTGTGCCGATTTTTCGGCTTCAACGACTTGGGATAAAATAGTGCGCATATCTCCCGGCAAAATGATGTCTTTTACACCGATACTGTCAATTTCTAGGCCAAATTCAACCACGCATTGCGCGACTTGAGCTAACATCAGCTCATCGACTAATTGTTTGTTTTCTAATAGTTCATCTAAGGTTCGAGTCCCCACGATTTCTCGTATTGAAAACTGCAATTCACGATATAAATGCTCTACAGGCTGACTCAATTTTGAGAACGCCAGTAAAATATCGTGATAGCGCCAGTTGGCGCACAGGTTGATGCGTAATGTGACTTTGTCTTTGGTTAAAATCTCTTGTCCGCTAATTTCTAATGATTGTAAACGGGTGTCTATTATCTCAACTTCCGGTTTGTGGTTGATTTTCCAATAACCGTAAGTTCCCGGTTGTAATAAATCTTGTATCTCACCATCAATTTTTAACATACCGACATGCCATGCAGGTACTTGGCTAATCAAGGCCAACTCATTGCCTTTAATGCGTTTTTTACCCATCAGACGTGCAACGAATGCAGAGTCAATAACGCTATTTTCTAGCGACTGCGGCTCCACTTTTAAATTATTGCCATTTTTCCAATACAACCGACGGGTCGCTGGTGGCAATATTTCTGTCAAACTATTGTGCAAGTAAATAAAACCAATCTCGTCATCAGTCAAAGCGATGTCAATACAGTGGTCATCAACCCAATCAGGGTGAAATTGGCGTAAGTGGTCTGCTAGTTTTTCATCAATAGGTTCGTTATCAAGTGTGAACAATGACACAGTCAATCGATTGAACCAATCGTTTAAATGGTGCTCACCCGCAGTCAGTAATTGTTTAAAATCCCCATTTTTTGAGGTTAGTGCGATTTGTCCTTGAGCGATATTTATTTTTTTCATTATTTTTCCTTTTTCAATATTTATCCGGCACTGAAGAAAAAAGCGAAGTGGTGAGGGGAAAAGTAGAGTGCCAAAATTGGCTGTCTAAATTTCTGCTCATCACTCGGCAAAGCTCTCGAGTGGCGGTTTTAAGCTTAACTTCTGCTTAGTTTTATACAGTTGGATTTGTATTTTTTTCAGGAGTCGAACCTGATAGCTAGGCTATTACCAAGGTATCTTCCTGACGGCGGCATACAGACCATGTAGTGGCTAAGTCACCATGTCTGCACCGGTTGAACTTGCAGTTCATACAATTTCCGGCAGTGGATGAATATAGTATTGCCAGAAGCGTGCCAACTTTTTTAAAAATGAAATAAATAATTTTACTGCATTGAAAAATAAGTAAAAAATAATATTAAGAGAAAAGTGGGTAACATTGGCGTGGTAAATGGATTATGCTATTTATTATCTTTTTATATCGTAACTTATAAATTTATATAAATACTATGAGCAAGAAACGTAAGGTTGTGATTGGTGTATTGGGCACAGTACTCGATAGAAGAGGCAAAAAAGCCAATCGCTGGACAAAATGGCGGCCAACGGTTGGTCTTTGCCAACAGCCTGATTTGGATATTGGTCGTTTTGAATTACTGCATCAGGTGAATGACTATGGCATGGCGCACCGGGTGAAAGAGGATATTGAACAAGCTTCTCCCAATACGGAAGTGGTACTGCATGAGGTGGATATTGCTGACCCGTGGGATTTTGAAGAGGTTTATACCTCATTAATGGATTTTTCTTCGCATTATCAATTTGATACTGATAATGAAGAGTATCTTGTACATATCACTACGGGTACCCATGTGGTGCAAATCTGTTGGTTTTTATTAACGGAAGCTCATTATTTACCAGCCAAATTAATTCAAACTTCACCGAGCCAAAAAGGGCGAGAAAAAGACCCTATCGGCATTCATACCGTGATTGACCTTGATTTAAGCCGTTATACCCATATCACCAGCCGTTTCCAAACAGAGCAGCAACAGCAGGTTTCGTTTTTAAAATCGGGTATTGCCACCCGCAGCGCGGCATTTAATACCATGATTGAGCAAATCGAACGCGTCGCACTACGCTCTAAAGCCCCAATTTTACTCAATGGGCCAACGGGGGCGGGGAAGTCTTTCTTAGCTCGGCGAATTTATCAACTACGTGAAAGTCGCCACCAAGTTAAAGGGCGCTTTGTGGAAGTAAACTGCGCTACCTTGCGTGGTGATAACGCTATGTCAACGCTGTTTGGCCATGTAAAAGGGGCATTCACAGGGGCAATCAACCCAAGGCGTGGGTTACTGAAAGAAGCGGATGGCGGTATTTTATTTCTCGATGAAATTGCGGAACTTGGGCTAGATGAGCAAGCAATGCTATTGAAAGCCATCGAAGAAAAAAGCTTTTTCCCTTATGGTTCAGATGAAGAAATTCACAGTGACTTTCAATTAATTGCAGGGACTCACCGTAATTTGGCGCAGCAAGTGGAGGAGGGCAAATTTCGTGAAGACCTATTTGCCCGTATCAATATGTGGACGTTTGCGTTACCGGGCTTGCGTGACCGCCGTGAAGACATCGAACCGAATATTGATTATGAATTAGCCAAATTTTGCCAAGAGCAACAAAGCCAAATTCGTTTTGATAGCGAAGCTCGCAATGTGTATGTGAAGTTTGCCTGTTCCCCTCAGGCCCTGTGGCGTGGCAATTTTCGTGAGTTGGGTGCATCCATTAGCCGGATGGCAACGTTTGCCGAACGCGGGCGTATTACTAAAGCGGTGGCCGAAGAAGAAATTGGCCGTTTGCAAGCCCAATGGCAGTCAAAATCAACCAATACATTACCAAAGCAAATTGGTGAAATTGATTTATTCGACCAGCAACAGCTGGCAACAGTGCTGGAAGTTTGTCGCCGTTCATCTACCCTTTCCGAAGCGGGGCGTGAGCTGTTTGCCGTTTCGCGGCAACATAAAAAACAGCCCAATGATGCAGATAGGCTGCGAAAGTATCTCGCTAAATTTGGGTTGGATTGGGATGGGTTGAAGGGGAACGGTTGAAAAAATTTATAGTAGAAAGCCCCTATTAAGGGGCAAATTGTGACGCTGAAAGAGCAGTTAAATTAAGTCTATTTTATTGTTAGCAGTGTTATCCCATATTTTGATATAGCTCCCTTAGCAAACTTAACGGTGTGCGTGTAGGCCTATTTTGCTCATTTACTGTAGATTTAAAAAGAGTCCCAATACTTGGCTGAATATTTATCGCAGATCCATCTCTTAGAAAGTTAACTTGTATTGTTCGACTATCGCCATTCAGGGTGGCAATGATATTTATAGAACCTTCGACTAAGCTGCTGATTTCTAATTCTGTATTTCCATATTCATCAGTCAATTTAATTGGTGAGATAATGGCATTTGCTGCTTCAAAGTGAACGTGTGCTCCTGCGATGCTTTGTCGGCTATTATTCACAATATGCAGTTTAATTTTGTTTTTACTGATCCCATCTGCCACTGCATTGTTTTGAATGATATCGATGCTACCAATAAATGACTGGCTAATATCGGATTTAAAGTTATATATTTCATTAATTTCTGTACCATGCTCAATATTTGCTTTTATTGCATAACTTCCTGATACCAAACTAGTAAATTGAATGGAAGCTTCACCTTTACTGTTAGCGATGATGCTATGGGATTGGTCAGAAACTGATTTTTCTGCCTGAGCCTTCCACATAAAATGATTAAGTAATGAATAATATCCCGTATTTTTTTGATTAATAGAATTAAGATTTGCAGGCAATGTGAAATTGACTTTCGCATTGGGTACTGGGTGGCCAAGAGTACCTTTAATTACTACAGTGAATATATTTGTATTTTTACCATCAGCGACAGCATTATTTCTTTTTGCGGTATTCTTATGGGTGATAGTGAGAGCGCCTGTGTTGGTAACTTCAATTAACGTTTCTGCTTGTGGTGAGACATTTCCATTAGTGTCATAAGCCGTCACGGTTAAGCGATAAAGATTGAGTTGTGAGTTTTTAAATGAATGATTGGCAATTTTATAAGACGGTAGTTTTACTGAACTTTCTCTGCCATTAAGGTGTATTTCCCCCCCAGCGGCTATCAATTCAGGGGCTTCTATCACTATTTTTTCTAGCGGGTATTTCGTGGTTAAATTGCGGATAATAGAAAGTTCTTCTCCTGTCATACCCTGAATAACTTTCGGTAATGATAATGAAATTAAGCTTTTCTTTTGGTATTCCAACACAATGTTGTTATTACGGTTAATAAAATCATAACGATTGCTGGAAATATGGCGAGTGGCCGCTACCGCCGAAGTATCAAGATGTTGCGCTAAGCTCCTTCCTAGCAACCAATTAAACGCCACTTTTGCATTTGTCTCATTTGTTCCACTATTGCCTATTTTATGTTCTGCATTTATTGCGAGCAGGGGAAATGGAGACCAATTGACGCCGACGGTAGCCGCCATTGGGTCTTTCTGGCGCTCATTTTTGCCAAATAAAGCGACGTCATCTCCGTAATATTGTTCCAGTTTTAGGTTTGCACCTAAATTCGCATACGTGGATAGCCAACCTTCAAGTTGAATATCCCAGCCGTTGGCGGGGCGTGCGTTATAATCATCGGCTAATTCGGATGCACTGCGCCAAGTCGATAGTCCCAAATAGCTATTCGCACTCATTCGAACGTAATCTTGAGCATATTCCACACCAAGCCCTAAGCGCGAATGGTAATGGGATAAATCATGATCAAAGAAAGCATTTACCCCCATCATGCTATTTTGTTGGAAATGACGTAAACCAATACCGTTATTGGTCTGTAGCCGGCCATCAGTGCGGTGAATACTGTGCTGAGAAAATAACAACAAATCTTGTTGTTCATACCAAGGTACTAACCAATCTAATTGAGATGTCTTAATTGACAATTTTTTATCGAGATTAATATTTAGCCTGGCATTACCGGCTTTGGATAACCAATGTGTTATTTCATCCGTCGCCATATTTGCGGCTTTATGGCGAGCGTAATCTTGTGCCATATCTGCCAGATTTTTGGTGTTTTTTTCTTCAGAAGCAAAGTTTGCGGCATTTTGTCCATATTCCGCTAAAAAACGTTCAGTACTATCTTCAGGTTGGGTTCCTTCAAATTGAATGGCCTGACCACCGAGTGTAGGTAAATCGTCTAAATGGACGATTTGGGCATAACTTGGCACCATTGGCAAAATAGCCGTAGACCAAATTGCCGTAGAGAGGAGCAAACTGTTCGGTAGTTTAGGTTTCAATTTTGACGAAGGGGGATTCATCGAACATATTCCTGATATCAACATTAATATTGCTATTTTCAGGGCAGACAATGATCAGTGCTTGTGAATTGATCGGATGAATATGGAAATACGATTTGTATATTGGAAATATTTGGAATAACTGGCTTTGGTTGATAATCAAAAAATACGGAATACTATACAGATTAAAATAAATGATTTTTTTATTGGAAAAAATCTTACCATAATAAAAACAACAAATTAGATGAGGAAGTTATGGAGTTAACATTTTTAGGAACCAGTGCTGGGGTGCCGACAAAAGAGCGCAATGTCACCAGTATGATATTAAATTTAGTCGGTATCCGTAAAAGCTACTGGTTATTTGATTGTGGAGAAGGGACACAACATCGCATTTTAAATAGCCCATTTAAAACGCCAAAAATTGAGAAAATATTTATTACCCATTTACATGGCGACCATATTTTTGGTCTCCCCGGTTTGTTATGTAGCCGCTCAATGGGTGGGGCAACAGACCTACTGACTGTTTATGGTCCAAAAGGGTTAAAACACTATATTGAAACGGTATTAGCCGTGAGTGTGTCTTATATGACATACCCGTTGGAAATCGTTGAAATTGAAGCTGGGCAGTTATTTGATGATGGGGAGTTAATTGTGACGGCTTATGCTCTTGACCACCGTGTTGAGTGCTACGGCTATCGTATTGAAGAACATCCAAAAAGTGGTGCATTAGACGCAGTCAAATTAGCCAATGACAATATTCCTCGCGGCCCTTGGATGCAAGCGCTTAAAGCGGGTGAAACCATTGTTCTTGATGATGGGCGAGTCGTGAATGGGGCTGATTACCTTGGTGAGCCTATTCCCGGTAAAGTCGTTGCGATTTTTGGTGATACTCAACCGACAGAACAAGCACTGGAGCTTGCGAGAAATGCCGATGTGATGATCCATGAAACCACCTTAGAGGCTGAATTTGCTCAAAAAGCCAATGAGCGTGGCCACTCGACTACGGTACAAGCGGCTGAGCTAGCACGCGCGGCAGGGGTTAAGCGTTTTATCGCTACCCATATTAGTGGTCGCTACGTGAGCGAGGATATACCAAGATTGCTTGCAGAGTGCCAATCGGTGTTCCCTGCAACAGAAATCGCAGAAGACTATTTAACCGTGAAGATTTAATGTTAGCGGGCAAGATATTGTCCGCTAAATCTATTGGCGATTTTAATAAATTACTTTCACAAAGCCATTACGGCAATATGTTTCATATTCATCAGAAAGCTGCCTATTTGTGACTATCACATCAAATTGTGATAATTCCCCCATATTGGCGGTCGCGACTTCATCGAACAGGTTATAAGGGGCGAGTAAAATCTTACGGATAGATTTTTCCATCGCTTTTTTCTTCATTGGTAAATCATCGAGATTATAGCAAGTTACGCCAAAATTTCCGTGCACGCCAGCCGCTGAAATAAAGGCTTTTTTAGGGTTGATTGAATCAAGTAATGAAGGGAGTGAAGGGTTGTAAAAAGAATCACTTTTAGGGCGATACTCCCCACCACATAAAAGTGCGGTGGCATTTTTCTTTTGGCTAAGGGCGAGAAAAACGTTATGTGAGTAACAAATGCCAGTGAAATTAATCTCTTCGGGGATGAGTGAAATCAAGGTGGCCATTTCAATGCCATTATCAAAGAAAATCACATCATCTTCTGTCACCATACTAGCGGCAAGATTAGGGATATATAATTCTTCGGTTTGGTCAGGGGTAAAAACATCGGCTTGCGGCTCTTGGGTAGCTAAGTTGGCTGGTTGGGTAACAGAAACAATATAGCCGCCAAGGAGTGACATAGGAATGGGGCCTTCTGTGTCTGCGCTGAGATCTCGTCGGATAGTCATCTCTGAAACTTCGAGTATTCTAGCGGCTTCTTTTAAATGAATGCGTCCTGAACGTTTTAAACATTCACTTAAACGGCGAAGGCGTTCTTTTTGTTTAGTTTCTATCACCCTACAATCCTTTTTAAATGCACAAAATTGGCGCGGTTAGACCGCGCCCCATCACTTAGTAGTCACTCGGCTTGGTCGCCGTTCCTGTGACAATTGCTACACTCGCGCTGGCACCTACACGGTTTGCGCCAGCTTCAATCATTTTAATTGCGGTTTCACGGTCACGCACACCACCGGAGGCTTTTACACCGACTTCATCACCAACCACTTTACGCATCAGGGCGACATGGTGCTCTGTTGCACCCATTGTACTGAAACCTGTTGAAGTTTTCACAAAACCGACTTTAATTGTGCGGCAAATTTCACAAACTTGTGTAATTTCTTCATCAGTTAATAGGCAGTTTTCTAAAATAACTTTTAATGTTGCTTTGCCGCAAGCTGCAAATACCGCTTCGATATCACGACGGACAAAGTCTAAGTCGCCACTTTTTAGCATGCCAATGTTGATAACCATATCGACTTCATCAGCGCCACGGCGGACAGCTTCTGCGGCTTCAAATGCTTTGGCTTCAGTTAAGCATGCCCCTAGTGGAAAGCCTACCACACAGCAAACTTTAACGTCGCTGTTTTTTAAAAGTTCGCTGGCTAAAGGAACATAACCTGTGTTCACACATACAGAGGCAAAATGGTGTTCTGCAGCTTCCGTACACAGTTTAGTAATATCGCTGACAGTCGCATTCGCAGCAAGTAAAGTGTGATCAATATATTTTGCTAAGTCTTGCATTTTCAACTTTCCTATATAAATGTGGGAGAGACAACAAAGAATGAGGAAATGTGGTAGATATAACACTTGATCATTCGTTATTCGAGATCCTAATCACAAATGATATTTTTGCAACATGATAATGTTACTATCATATCATTATGTGATTTATTTAACACGAGGGACATTATGGATATAGCAGTTATTGGTTCAAACATGGTTGATTTGATCACTTATATCGATCAAATGCCAAAAGAAGGCGAAACGTTAGAAGCGCCAGCTTTCAAAATTGGTTGCGGTGGTAAAGGTGCGAACCAAGCGGTTGCTGCTGCTAAGTTAAATTCAAAAGTGATCATGTTAACCAAAGTCGGCGATGATATTTTTGCAGATAATACGATCCGCAATCTTGAGTCTTACGGTATTAACACTCGTTATGTGGAAAAAGTACCTTGTACCTCAAGTGGTGTCGCGCCTATTTTTGTTAATCAAAATTCATCAAATAGCATTTTGATCGTCAAAGGGGCGAATAAATTTTTATCACCTGAAGATATCGATCGCGCAGCGGAAGATCTGAAAAAATGTAAATTGATCGTCCTGCAATTAGAAGTCCAGCTTGAGACGGTTTATCACGCAATTTCATTCGGCAATAAACATGGGATCCCAGTGTTGCTTAACCCAGCTCCAGCGCAACGTACGCTCGATCTCGATTTTGCTTGCCGATGTGATTTCTTTGTACCTAATGAAACGGAATTAGAAATTTTAACCAATATGCCAGTAGACACGATGGATAACATTCGTCGCGCCGCACAGTCTTTGCTGGATAAAGGGTTAAAAAATGTCATTGTGACATTAGGCGATAAAGGGGCGCTATGGATGACTCGCGACAGTGAGTTACATATACCCGCAATTAAAGTGAATGCCATTGACACCAGTGGTGCAGGGGATGCCTTTATCGGCTGTTTCTCTCATTACTATGTCCATACGGGGAATATTGAAGAAGCACTGAAAAAAGCAGTGATGTTTTCGGCCTTCAGTGTGACAGGGAAAGGGACTCAATCTTCTTATCCAAGTGTTGAGCAATTTAATGAATTTGTGCAAATCAACACAGCTAATGAATAGCTAAATAATAATAGTCCAACGTAGCTATATACCCTTTGAATAATTAAGTGGTCATCAGAGCCGCATAGCCACTCATCGGGTATAAATTATAAAAATATAAGGGTTACTATGAACATTAAGAACATCACTCAGTTACCGGATGGCTACCTGAGTAAGACTCCTCTATTCCAATTTATCCTACTATCGTGCCTGTTCCCATTGTGGGGATGTGCAGCAGCATTAAATGATATTTTAATCACACAGTTTAAAAGTGTCTTTGAACTCAGTAACTTCGCCTCTGCTTTAGTGCAAAGTGCATTCTATGGTGGTTATTTCTTAATCGCTATTCCAGCGTCGTTAGTGATCAAAAAAACCAGTTATAAATATGCCATTATGGTGGGGCTGATCCTATACATCGCGGGTTGCAGTATGTTCTTCCCTGCGTCTCATATGGCGACTTACACCATGTTCTTGGCAGCTATTTTCGCCATTGCGATTGGTTTAAGCTTCCTTGAAACCGCAGCAAATACATATAGCTCAATGATAGGGCCTAAACAATACGCGACATTGCGTTTAAATATTAGCCAAACTTTCTACCCAATTGGCGCAGCGGGCGGGATCTTGCTAGGTAAGTATCTGGTATTTTCCGAGGGGGATAGCTTACAAAACCAAATGGCAGGAATGAATGCGGAACAAATTCATGAATTCCGTTTAGCCATGTTGGAAAATACCCTCGAACCTTACCGTTATATGATTATGGTATTGGTTGTGGTAATGATCTTATTCCTTATTACCAAGTTCCCTAAATGTAAAGTGGCAGAAACTCAAGATCATAAACGCCCAACCGCAGTAGAAACCTTAAAATATTTAGCGAAAAATAGTCGCTTTAGAAAAGGAATTATTGCCCAATTTTTATATGTCGGTATGCAAGTGGCTGTGTGGTCATTTACCATTCGTCTCGCATTAGAGATGGGGGATATTAACGAACGCGATGCCTCAAACTTTATGGTGTATAGCTTTGCCTGTTTCTTTATTGGGAAGTTTATCGCCAATATTCTAATGACTCGCTTTAATGCAGAAAAAGTCCTAATTATCTACTCGGTGATTGGGGCGTTGTTCCTGATTTATGTTGCGTTTATTCCGAGTTTCACTGCGGTGTATGCAGCGGTCATGGTGAGTATTTTGTTTGGACCTTGCTGGGCAACCATTTATGCAGGTACTTTGGATACCGTTGATAATGAGCATACCGAAATGGCTGGGGCGGTCATTGTGATGGCGATTGTCGGTGCTGCGGTTGTTCCTGCCGTTCAAGGCTATGTCGCAGATATGCTGCACTCATTACAACTTTCATTCCTCGTTTCCATGCTGTGCTTCGTGTATGTCGGTATTTACTTCGTTGGTGAACGCCGCTTTAAAGCCAAACAAGCTGCAAAATAGTGCTCAAATTGGGTAGTGTGAGCTACCCAATTCCATTTATCTTATTAAACCGTGAGTATGAAAATGAATACATTGATACCTCTTCACAAAAGCTTATTTACGGAAAACCCGACGCTTATTTTAAAAAATAACCAATTTACTGCCACTGCATTTCGTTACCAAACTGGCGTGGAAGGGCTACGAATTGAAAATCAGCAAGGGTATTTAACGATTTTACCTTTTTTAGGACAAATGATTTGGGATGCACAATTTTGTGGCCAAAATCTGAAAATGGAAAATATGTTTTCAGCGCCAAAACTGGTTCCAACGGTAGTTGAAACCTACGGTTGCTTTGCATTCCATTCAGGTTTAATCAGTAATGGTTGCCCTTCTCCAGAAGATTCACATCCATTACATGGGGAAATGCCTTGTGCAGCAATGGATAGCGCTTGGCTTGAACTGACTGGCGAAAGTTTAAAAGTCGTCGGCGAATATGAGTATGTGATGGGTTTTGGTCATCATTATCGTGCGACACCGTCAGTGCAATTAAACTCAGATAGTGCATTATTTGATATTCATATGTCAGTCACCAATTTAGCATCGGTGCCTATGCCTCTCCAATATATGTGCCATATGAATTATGCTTACGTGGAGAATGCAACATTGACACAAAATATCCCCGAAAATGCGATTAAATTGCGTGAATCAATACCGGGGCATGTACAGCCAACTGAAAAATGGCTCGCATTTAATGAAGCGTTGAAATCTGGCAAAGTCACATTAAATCAGCTTAATCAGCCACAAATGTGTGACCCTGAAATTGTGTTTTTTATGGATGATCTTAGCCAATATACCGCAACGCCTGAGTTTAGAATGGTTTCACCCGCAGGAGATACGTTTGTAACGCGTTTTAAATCTAATGAGCTAAATTATGCAACTCGTTGGATTTTGTATAATGGTGACCAAAAAGTTGGCGCATTTGTACTCCCTGCAACTTGTCGTCCAGAAGGTTTCCTTGCGGCGAAAAATAACCAAACACTGATTTGGTTAGAGGCAGGGCAAACTCGTGAATTTACTGTCACTACTGGTGTTGAAAAGTAGTTTTTTACTTTAAAAAGGCAGCACATTGCTGCCTTTTACTCATATTGCTGACATTCTTCTTCTAAATCGCGCAGAAGCGCCACTGCATCATAAACTAATGTTTTTTCCCCATCAGACTGCATCATCAATGCAACCTTAATATTTGCTTCATGCATATCAGGCAGAATTTCTGTCATCAGGTGTTTAAGGGTAAATAGTATTGGCGTAAAATTTGCCCATTCACCCGTTAAACACAACTCAACAAATGCTTTGGCAGGCCATAGGGGGAGAAAAAGACATTTTTCATCATTCCATGCGGTAACGAGATTTTTCCCATCACCGAGGCTCCATACCTGTTCCCAGTCAGCGATTTTACCGACAAAATAGTTATACTGTTGGTATGGTCTAAGCGCATGGACATTTTTTATTTCTTTATCATTTGGGGAAAATAGGTTGTTATTCATTATTGGATAATCTAAAAAGTACCTGATAATTATTGGGAAAATTATCTTTATAATTGTTATCTTAATAACAAGATAACGAAAAACAATACACAGTAAAACAAATAAAAATAAGATCTATCAGGTAAATTTTAGGGCGGTTAGAAATGATAGAAGCATTACTTGAAAAATATGCGATTGGTATGACCTTAATTGCGACTTTTCTCGCAATCTATTTAGCTTTTGAGATTGTACATAAACGCCGTAAGCATAAACATAAGCGTAAAAGTATTTTGATCAATGTGATTCAAACTGTTGTGCTGTGTGGCGTGGTTATTGTTATTGCTCAATATGTAGACATGGCCGCAAAAGATTTTGATTTAACCTTTATTTCCACTTCTCTGGTTAATTTTATTACCATCTCATTGATTGCATTGATTTTAATGCGAAAACTGTTCCAACTAGCGAACCGACTAGAAAAAGCACAGATTAAAAAAGGCAGTGACCCCACTTCGGCACGTATTGTTGCCCGCGTGTTTAAAACAGCGATATTTGTCATTATGGTACTGCTGTTTGGCGAGCATTTTGGGATGAGCCTTTCTGGTTTGATGGCGTTTGGCGGGATTGGCGGTATTGCTATCGGTATGGCCGGTAAAGATATCCTGAGTAATTTTTTCTCTGGGTTAATGCTCTACTTTGACCGGCCCTTCAATATTGGCGATTGGGTCAGCTCACCGGATAGAAACATTGAAGGCACGGTGGTTGAAATCGGCTGGCGGATCACTAAAATTATTACGTTTGACCACCGTCCGCTATACATTCCCAACTCGGTTTTTTCTTCTATTAGTGTGGAAAACCCGGGGCGCATGACTAACCGACGTATCAAAACTGAAATTGGTTTGCGTTACGAAGATTCAGACAAAATTGGAGCTATTGTCGATGATATCCGCACGATGTTACAACAAGATGTGAATATCGATACCAGCCAAACCTTATTAGTTTATTTCGATGCTTTTGCCGACTCTTCGTTAAATATTATGGTGTATTGCTTTACCAAAACAACGGTTTGGGCTGAATGGCTAGCCGCACAGCAAGCGGTGTATTTGAAGATCATTGAGATAGTTAAACGCCACGATGCTGACTTTGCATTCCCATCACAGACTTTGTATGTGGAAAAAAACAACTAACGTCCCATTACGGATAAATTGACCGATTAATTTGTGGTGTTCACAGGGTTAATTGGTTAATTTATCTTTTTATTATCTTTATGACGGCCTGAAGTATGGGGGAGTGGGGTGTGATGAGATAGAATTTTTATGCTATTAACCAGTGGCTTATAAAATATATTCGACTTTCCAAATCTTGCCCTCTTTTCTTACCATGCTAGTCATTTCAATTCCCTGATCTATCAAGTATATTGTCCGCCTCTTTTCCTCAGCTAACTAAGAGCCAGACTGCTATGAACAAAATCAATGTGGCATGTAGCCAGGGGGTCGCAATCTATTTCACTAATGAATTTCAGTGGGTAGATATTCGCGATGCACAGTTAAACAATATTGCCGCTGTCGTGCTATCTGAACAAGATGCCAACCAAGGGCTGTGGGAAAGAGTTGTTGAGAGTCAGCTGAGTATTCCGCTGTTTATCATTAGTGATAAACAGCTGCCAACCGATGAAAATTTACCACCTTATTTAACGGCGCTATTACCGCCAGCCCCGGCTGCTCGTGAAGAAAATAGTCGTCAATTGCTCGATGCTGCAAATCAGTACCTTGAGCAGTTATTACCGCCATTTTTTGCTCGAATGATGGATTATGCTGCGGGCCATAATGTGACTTTCGCCTGTCCGGGGCACCAAGGCGGCCAATTTTTCCGTCGCCACCCAACAGGGGAGCAGTTTTATCAATTTTATGGTGAAAACCTGTTTCGTACCGATTTATGCAATGCCGATGTGGCAATGGGCGATTTATTGATCCACGAGGGCGCAGCGAAAGAGGCACAAAAATTTGCCGCGAAAGTTTTCAATGCGGACAAAACTTATTTTGTCTTAAATGGCACCTCATCATCCAACAAAGTCGTGCTAAATGCGTTATTAACACCGGGTGATTTAGTTTTGTTCGATCGTAATAATCATAAATCAAACCACCATGGGGCGCTGATACAGGCGGGGGCAACACCGGTCTATTTAGAAACGGCACGTAATCCTTTTGGCTTTATTGGCGGTATTGATGCGCACTGCTTTGATGAAAGTTATTTACGTGGGCTTATCCAAGAAGTGATGCCTGAAAAAGCACAAGCCCAACGGCCATTTCGCTTAGCGGTGATCCAACTTGGAACTTATGACGGTACTGTGTATAACGCAAGGCAAGTGGTTGATAAAATTGGCCATTTGTGTGATTACATTTTATTTGATTCTGCGTGGGTGGGGTATGAACAATTTATTCCAATGATGCGCCAGTGCTCGCCATTACTATTGGAATTAAATGAAAATGACCCCGGTATTATGGTGACTCAGTCAGTTCATAAACAACTGGCTGGTTTCTCACAAGCGTCACAAATCCATAAAAAAGATAACCACATCAAGGGGCAAGAGCGCTTTGTTTCACACAAAAAACTCAACAATGCTTTTATGATGCACGCCTCGACGAGCCCATTTTATCCCTTGTTTGCCTCTTTAGATGTCAATGCACGTATTCACCAAGGTAATGCAGGCAAAATGATGTGGATGGACTGCGTGAAAGTGGGGATTGAGGTAAGAAAATCGATACTTCAGCACTGCCGTTATTTTAAGCCTTTTGTTCCTGAAATCGTTGATGGCAAGTTATGGCACGAATACCCAACAGAGCAAATCGCTGCTGAGCAACGCTTCTTTAACTTCATACCGCAAGAACGTTGGCATGCGTTTGATGGCTATGCACAGGACCAATACTTCGTTGACCCCTGCAAATTGATGCTAACGACGCCAGGTATTGATGTCGAAAGTGGAGAATATGACGCTTTTGGCGTGCCTGCGACGATTTTGGCGCATTTTTTACGTGAACACGGCGTGATCCCTGAAAAATGTGACTTAAATTCAATTTTATTTTTGTTAACACCCGCAGAAACCCGTGAAAAACTGGAACTGCTAGTATCCCATTTAGTCCGTTTCGAACAGTTACTGGATGAAGATGCGTTATTAGAAGATGTATTGCCTTCGGTTTATCAGCGTTATCAAGACCATTATCAGGGCTATACATTACGCCGTTTATGCCAAGAGATGCACCAACTCAGCGTTAATGACAATATTAAACAGCTGCAAAAAGAGATGTTCCGTAAAGCTCACTTCCCAGAAGTGAAAATGGCACCTCAACAGGCACATTTAGAGTTTATTCGTGGTAACTGTGAATTATTGCCATTAGATGAATTGGAAGGGCGTATTGCCGTTGAAGGGGCATTACCGTACCCACCGGGCGTATTGTGTGTCGTACCTGGGGAAGTGTGGTCGGGGCCAGTACTGCGTTATTTCAAAGCACTAGAAACGGGTATTAATGCATTACCGGGCTTTGCTCCTGAGTTACAAGGTGTGTATATTTCGAAAAATGAAGGTGAGAAAAAACGTGTCTATGCGCATGTTTTAAAATAAATTTCTAAGTATTCAGATATTAAGCATAGATTTTACCTTGCTAGCTGGTTAAATTGGGGTCAGTGCCATTTCTGACTCCAATTTTAATAAGGTAAGGTATGAGCAAAAAAATAATCCTCGATTGTGACCCCGGCCATGACGATGCTATCGCGTTATTACTGGCTTATGGTAACCCTGACATTGAGTTATTGGCGGTAACAACCGTTGCTGGTAATCAAACCCTCGAAAAAGTCACTCATAATGCACTAGCTATCGCTGAAATGGCGAAGATTAGCGGTATTCCATTTGCCGCAGGCTCGGTACGCCCTTTAGTTCGGGAAATTGAAGTTGCGCCTGATATTCATGGGGAATCAGGGCTTGATGGGCCTGTATTACCGACACCAACATTGAAGCTTGATGAAAGACATGCAGTTTCACTGATTATCGAAACCATTATGTCTCACCCGCCTAAAACGGTAACTTTAGTTCCTACTGGCGCATTAACGAATATTGCGCTTGCTGCTCGTCTTGAGCCTCGCATTGTCGAACGAGTTAAAGAAGTGGTGCTGATGGGAGGGGGCTATCATGTTGGGAATTGGAGTGCGGTAGCTGAATTTAACATCAAAATTGACCCAGAAGCGGCTCATATTGTTTTCAATGAAAAATGGCCGTTAACCATGGTGGGCTTAGACCTTACCCATCAAGCGCTAGCAACTCCTGATGTAGTGAAACAAATTGCTGCGATTGGCAGTGATTGTTCACAATTTGTCGTCGAACTACTGGATTTTTTTGGGAAAATGTACAAGCAAGCTCAAGGCTTTGATGCTCCGCCAGTACACGACCCTTGTGCGGTTGCTTATGTTATTGACCCTAACGTAATGACCACACAAAAAGTGCCTGTAAATATTGAACTGACTGGGACGCACACGTTAGGCATGACGGTGGCTGACTTCCGCCATCCTGCGCCTGAAAATTGCCATACTCAAGTTGCTGTTAAATTAGACCATCATAAATTTTGGCAGTTGATTATCAACGCATTAAAAAATATTGGGTAATAAATGGATAATGAAATAGAACAAATGCCTTATGAGGCATTAATTGAACGTAGCATGAATGCGTTACAGGCCAAAAACCAATTTCATTGTGATACATGGAAATTAGATGAAGCCGATTGGTCAGTGAACCAAGACGAAGGAACCATTATTTTTCATGCGCCTGACAATATAATGGTAACAGCGCCCGTTCAAATTGTTGGTACTTATGACCAAAGCCAAGGCAGTTGGATGTGGAGCTGGGCAAACAGTTCTATCGACAGCGCTTTAACACAAGATGCAATCGCGGTGAAAGCTTATGGCGAGCGGAAAGACAATGCATTATTAACCGCCCGCATTAGTCAAATCGAAGAGTATGACGCATGGCAATTAACGGCATTGGCTTGCGAACTCAATAATCAGCAAGGGGTGTACCGTGGAATTGCGGGGCACACTTTGGTATTTATGACATTTGGTGAAGTTTCTCTTAAACAAATTTAGGTTGTATTGGTGCTTTATCTCTGGTCGATAAGGCATTTTAGCGCCTTTATTCCATAACCTATCCGTTATACTCATTTTCTTTTTCAATGAGGAGCTTGGTCATGTTAAATATTGCACTCGAAGCCGCTAAATTAGTCAAAACCATGACAGTAGACGCTTTTGAAGGAGCGGGAAAGTTTGATTATAAACCCGATCGTTCCGTAGTTACGGAAACGGATACCCGAGTTGAAGAAGAAATTAGGGCATTCTTTGCACAAAAAACACCGAATATCGCTGTTTTAGGTGAGGAGTTTGGCTTTGTCGGTGAGCAGCAATTCAGTTCTGGTTGGGTAATTGACCCGATTGATGGTACGCGTGCATTTATTTATGGAGTGCCGTTATTTAGTACGTTAATTGCTTATGTGGAAAATGGGGAACCATTACTTAGTGTGATTAGTTTTCCCGCGATATCCACACTCTACTTTGCCTCACAAGGGGAAGGGTGCTGGGTGCAAACAGCTAGTCAGGCTCCAAGACAGCTTAAACTCGAAAGCCAATCGCCTAAATCATTATCAGAAGCAGTGGTAAGCGCATCAGGCATTCATAATAGTAATTATAATTCCCGAGAAGGGTCGCAAATTTATCATTTGGATGCGGTTGTGGGCCAAGCAAGGGACTTCATTTTTGCTAATGACGCTTATCAGCATGCCATGGTTGCCAGCGGTCGCATTCATGGTGCGATTGATACCATTATGAAACCTTGGGATAGTGCGGCACTTATTCCGTGTATCCGAGAGGCGGGCGGGGAAGTTTGTGCATTAAATGGACAGCGTAAGCAAGCCATGTTTGCGGGAAGCTTGCTATCAGCCGCAACGCCAGAATTAGCTGAGCAAATTATTGAGTTGATGAATAGTTGAAGATGAGAGCGTGAAGATAAGCCTCTTCACGCGATTTAGTTGATATAAATTAGCTAAAATCAAAATGCAAACGTAGTTTTTTGCAATGTAAACAACGGAATAAATAACCTTGAGCAGAGCTATCTTGATGGAGAATATTCGCGAGCTCTGAAATTGAAAAACCATAATCAGCGATATCATTTTCAAGGGAAACAAATTCATCGAGTCTATCTTTGATGTCATCCCAGTAAACATAGCCTATGAATTCACAAGGCTCTTGGCAGTGTGCGAGCCAAATTTCTTGTTGCCACCCTTGATAGCCCGGTGTTCGTTTAATTAGTTCATCAAACATTTCAGTAGGGTAGGGGTTTAGAGTATGTGAAAACTCGCCGTCCTCGTCATATTCGCAATCAATACCTTCAACACTGGCAGGGTCTTGAAACTCACCATCAAATTTTGCACTGGCAGAACCATCAGCAATACACCAAGGACACAAAGCATCAATATCCTCAGTAGAATAAAACGGGCTTTCATAATAAATATCAGTAGGTTGCTTACAACAATCACAGGTTACTGTTTTATCCGTCAGAAAAGCTTCTGTTTCAATAGGGTTCGGGTGGTACCTAAATGTAGGGAGTGTTCGGTTATTGAGTGGCATATACAGTTCCTATTAAAGGTTGCGCGAGAAGTAAACCAACTTTGGGAAAGCATACCATAAGGCTGCTTGATTATATCTTTCGGTTTTATTCCATGGTGAGTTTCAGATAATGTACTTCATTCAGTTAATTTGAATAAGTTGAGCTATATTATTAGCTTTAACCTAAATAACATTGTCGATATGATGCCTTCATCGCAGACAACAAGGGTTGTCTCATCGAATAAAAAATGAAGGAATTAGACTATGAACATGTTAAAAACTTTGATGGCAGCTTCTGTATTATCTTTCGTCGCATTTGGTGCATCAGCAGCAATAATCACCGCAACAGGTGATACGCTAGCTTCAACAGAAGCGAAAATTGCAGCTAAAGCTAAAGCAGCGGGCGCAGATAGCTATACAATTACCAGTGCTCGTATGGGGAATTTTGTCACAATGAGCGCAGAAACTAAATAACGAATTGTATGAATTCATCTTGTTGAAATATTTTTGATAAAAAGTGGTGTTTTAGGCGCGATAAGCAGATTAAATACCACTTTTGTTTTATCTGAACCCACATAGAGTACTTTTCTAATCATTGAGGAGTCGTTGATATGAGTTTCAAATATAACCGCCTAGATAAAGATAATGCAGCTGTATTACTTGTTGACCATCAAACGGGTTTGTTATCGCTAGTTCGTGATCAAGACCCAGATAAATTCAAGAACAGCGTGTTAGCACTGGCCGATTTGGCAAAGTATTTTAACTTACCAACTATTTTGACTACATCTTTTGAAGATGGTCCTAATGGCCCGTTAGTTCCTGAATTAAAAGAAACATTTCCTGATGCCCCTTTCATTGCTCGCCCTGGTCAAATCAACGCGTGGGATAACGAAGAGTTCGTTAAAGCTGTCAAAGCCACAGGTAAAAAACAGCTGATTATTGCCGGTGTTGTGACTGAAGTATGCGTGGCATTTCCTGCACTATCTGCACTGGAAGAAGGCTATGAAGTTTTTGTGATCACTGATGCCTCAGGTACATTTAACCCGATTACACGTGATGCCGCGTGGGATAGAATGTCAAAAGCAGGTGCTCAATTGATGAGCTGGTTTGGTGCTGCTTGTGAATTACACCGTGATTGGCGTAATGATGTGGAAGGGTTAGGCACTTTGTTTTCAAACCATATCCCTGATTACCGTAATTTAATGACCAGCTATGCACTGCTTTCTGCGAAAAAATAGTACGTAACTGGGTATTAAAATGACATAATTGGTTTAAAAATCCTCGATACGACCTTGCTCATATCGGGGGTTATTTCGTTAAATTAACTGAGTTCAGCCGCTCATTTTCGTCATCATCGCACTTAATTCGCTCTATGTTATAATAGCCTGCTGTTTTTGCTTGGCTCCTTACTTTTTGGGGCTATCCATTTGATTTCAATACACAAGACCACCATGCATCAAAATACCTCAAAACAAGGCTACACCAACCTAAACCGATTTTCCGTTGCGCCGATGCTCGATTGGACAGATCGCCATTGCCGTTATTTTCATCGCTTATTAAGCAAAAACACCTTGCTGTATACCGAAATGGTCACAACAGGGGCGATTATTTACGGAAAAGGGGACTATCTTGCTTTTAGTGAGGAAGAGCATCCTGTTGCATTACAGCTTGGTGGTAGCGATCCTGCCGCATTAGCGCAATGTGCCAAATTGGCACAAGAGCGTGGTTATGATGAAATTAACCTAAATGTAGGTTGCCCATCAGATCGTGTACAAAATGGGCGTTTTGGTGCTTGCTTAATGGGAGATGCGCAGCTTGTTGCTGATTGTGTGAAAGCCATGCAAGACGTGGTTTCTATTCCTGTAACCGTAAAAACTCGTATTGGTATTGATGAGCAAGACAGCTACGCGTTTTTATGTGATTTTATTGAAACTGTTTCTGATAAAGGCGGCTGTGAAATGTTTATTATCCATGCACGTAAAGCATGGTTGTCCGGCCTTAGCCCAAAAGAAAATCGCGAAATCCCACCACTTGATTACCCGCGAGTTTATCAATTAAAACGTGATTTTCCTCATTTGACCATGGCGATTAATGGTGGAGTCAAAACGCTGGAAGAAGCAAAAGAGCATCTTCAACACCTAGATGGCGTCATGGTGGGGCGCGAAGCCTATCAAAACCCGTCTATTTTAACGGCGGTTGATAACCAATTGTTTGGTGAGCACTTTCCTGTCACTAATGGTGTTGACGCTGTTAGAGCGATGTACCCTTACATCGAAAAAGAGTTATCGAAAGGCGCTTATTTAGGCCATATGACCCGCCATATGTTAGGGATTTTCCAAGGTATCCCCGGCGCACGTCAGTGGCGTCGTCATTTAAGTGAAAATGCGCATAAAAAAGGGGCTGACTTAGTCGTTGTTGAGCAAGCTCTCGAATTTGTGACGCGTGGTGAGTGAGTATAAATTACTCGTAAAGGCAAAACTCTAGCTCAATTACAGTTACTTTATGTAACTTTATGGATTGTATAATATTTGTTCAGTTTGAGTGCGATCTTAATTGAACAAGTATAGGAATGTTTAAATGCATACGGTTATGTAATTCATTGAAATACTAATATCTTATTGATTTCGCACGTTGCCAACACCTAAGCCAGCTTTCGCTGGCTTAGGTCTTTGAAAAGGGGTGACATATGCAGCGATCCTCTCTATTTTCTTTACTCATTTCATTCTTTATTTGATGGGCTTCCTTGGCGAAAATTCCATCGAGAGAATCGATTATGTAAAAGCCAATTATCGTCAATCGCAGACTGCAATGACATTTCTTGAATATAAAAGATCTAGTGAATGGTAAGTTCTATTTCTTGAATGGATATTTGTTACTATGTTTATTATATAATTTCATATTAAATATATGTGAATATTAATATCGAAATTTTGGTGTTTTTTGGATTAAAAAACTAATTGGTTATTGACAGAATAAAAATGTCGATGCTATAAGTGTTAATGAAATGTTTTTTTAATATTTCATTTCACCTTCATGACATAAACATACCTATATACTTTTTAATCTAAAGTAAGGAGCTCATATGAGCGAAATTCAAAATATAGCCCGCCTATACAAATCTCCAAAAAGTGTTGAAGTAATAAATGCAGAAGGAAATAGTTTTACTGACATGATCCTACAGACAAAATCTGTGGCAATTGTTGCTTTAGATAAGCTTGCTTATCTGGCTGGAATCTAAAATGCACCAGCAGATGATAAATATTATCAACTTAATACAAGTAGCCTAAGCGAACTAATAAAAAGTGCAGAAAGTGCAGGTTATGACATAGAAGTGGTCAATATTTAATTATCTTGGCGGCCTGTAGGTTAGGGCTGCCACCTTAAATGAGGTTTTATATGGATGAAATTAATGATCTCAACCAAAAAATAACTATTACAGGGTTACATTGGATCTCACGATGGAGAGTTAATAATGGAAAGTCAGACTCATATGTTATTCCTTTCGTTACTACCTACCCTATAAATATTATCTATCATGGTGAGCATGAATTTAAATACGGTCAGTATGGGATTCATTTAGGCCAGCAAGATACGCTGACTTTCATCGGAAATACAGAGCAAATCATAACTGCAAAATTCATCGATTGCCGTGCAAATTCCCCCACATTCAGAGTGTCATTGGAATTTAATATTACTCCATCTTCGGCAAAAACACTTGTAATTCCACCTGGCATTGCTCATACATTTCATAATCTGGAAAATATATTCACAATTAATTCCTATGCACTTTCTCTTCCTGATATTGAAACATTATCGCGACCTGACCTTACTTGGTTTCCTGACAATGATGTTATAAATATACCAGAAAATGTTCATCCTTTAGAGGTATCTGGCTACTTTCCAATGACAGAAGAAGCAGCTGATATTGTTTATCATCGTATTGCTGAATATCAGCATAAAAATTTAATGAAACACAAATTTCAACATTCTGAAACTCGAGAGCTTAACTTAGATGATGGAAGCAAAATAAATGTACGTATCAGAGAGAAAATTAATGATGATGAGGTTTTGGTTCTACCTAATTCAATAATTATTGGTGTTGAATTTAAAGAAATTCCATCAGTCAAAACAGGGAAATACAGTGGAATTGTCCCACTGACAAGAATGTCACCGATGTATATTGTAGAACATGGTTATGAACATTACGATTTTGATTCTTATGGATTACATTTGGGCCAAGAAGACCATTTAACTTTTCTGGGTAAAGCCGAACATCAAATTACACTAAAGCTAGTTGATATGAGGGAAGGTTCGGATACTATTTTCGTTGAAGATGAAATAACATTCACTCCTTTGCCTAATGTGGAATTAGTTATTCCATGTGGTGTAGCGCATGCCCTGATGAATATGGCTGGCGTGGTTACTGTTAATAGACCGATTATTTATATCAGTGAGGATAAAGAATATATTCCTGGTCATGATGTAATAGACTGGCCAATAAAAAATCTAAATTATATGAGTTATAAGACAAATAATATCAAAGCAGATAAAAAATACTATGAGTTTCTGATTGAGAAGCAGAAGGAAATAGTCAGAGAGGCACCCACGCACAACACACCTAAATCAGTAGTGGTATTTGATGATAAGTTAGGTCGATATGTTAAAGTGTTATTGAAGGAGAAGGTATAAAAATATAAGTTATGAGCAACCTATTCTTTTTAATGCTTTTTTGCGTACTTACTGCGGATGGCCTTATGGTCTTTCTCACGCCAGTTCTAGTTTACCAGTTAACAGGTAGTATTGAATATTCAGGTTTATCCTATGCTCTATGGTGGTTACCAAGAATATTAATTATTCCACTTATTGGTAAATACATTGATAGACTTGGAGTACGCCCACTTTCTATTTTATCTGATGTTATCAAATCAATAGGATGTCTATTTTTAGCTTTCAATGATTTTTCTTCAGACCTAATAATTGCAGTCGCATTTGGTATTGTGGGTAGCCTAATATCAATAGGAAACTCTCAAACTATTATTTCTTATGAGAAAATTATCTCATTAATAAGTTACAAAAAGGAATATCATGTTAATTTAATATCAAGAATGGACTTTTCTGGAATGATAGTAGGTCCATTGATTGGCATGATAATTATCGACTATGGGATTCGTACAGTACTTATCATTCCACTTTTACTTTATATTATTAATGCTCTTTTTTTTATTTTAAAGAAAAAAGAATTGAGCAATATGAAGCATGAAGATAATCAGAATGTTTCAGGTCAGGAAAATGGGCTGTTCAAACACCATTTTATCTATATTTTTTCTATACCAATATTGTTTTTAACCGTATTACTCGCCATTGGTAATAATATGTTTGATAGCATTATTGAATCGAGTGGTACAGCATTGATTGACAAAGAAATGGGGCTTCCTGCGAAGTATTTCGGTTTTATTGATGTTGCGGCTGGCCTTTGTGGTGTCACTGGAACCTATCTCTATAGTTCATTAACTCACTTTATTCAGCGGAAAAAACTTCTACTTAGCGCGGTTCTGATTATTACGGGGAGTTCGATTTTTTTAATATCATATCCTTCATCATTTATAATATTCGTTTGTTTCTACGCAATTTCTATTATTGGTAAAGTCTTTACAGGAAATATTTGTCGAATGGTACGTATAGAATGTATTCCGTCAAATTATTTTGCTGGAGTCTCATCTATTATTGTATTGCTTAATCAGTCTGTGCTCCCTTTTATTGGAATGGTTATATACTTTTTTGGCGATTCAACAACTGTTATTTATTATTTTATGTCAGTAGCAGTAATGATTTCTTTTATATCTGGCGTCTATGTTTATCGGCACATAGCTTCCTCTGTTTAAGCTCTAGAATTAAATCTTAAAAATAGATAAAGCCCCTTAACTAGCAAAAATGACTGGCTAATTAAGGGGGTTATTTATCACGGAATAAGCAAACTCGAACCTTGGGTTTTTCTTGATTCGATAGTGAGGTGAGCTTTCTGTGCATCTTTTAAAGCAAAAATTTGTGATTGCGGCACATCTACATTCACTTTTCCGCTTAAAATCATATCAAATAAGGCATTACTAGCTTGGTCTAGCTCAGCACGGTTAGTCACATAGACACCAAGTGATGGGCGAGTGACGTATAATCCGCCTTTTTGGTTTAAAATTCCTAAGTTTACACCGGTAACAGGACCAGAAGCGTTACCAAAACTCACCATTAAGCCGCGACGCTTGAGCGAGTCTAAAGAAGCAATCCATGTGGATTGGCCCACTGAGTCATACGCCACATTCACTTTCTCGCCATTAGTGATTTCTTTCACGCGAGCTGCAATGTCTTCTGTTTGGTAATTGATGACTTCCCATGCTCCGGCATCTTTTGCTCTTAATGCTTTATCTGCAGAACCCACCGTGCCTATCATCTTGGCGCCTAGCGCGTTTGCCCATTGGCAAGCTATCAACCCAACGCCACCTGCAGCGGCGTGGAACAGAAAGACTTCGTCACGTTTCAGTTGATATGTCTGATGGAATAAATAATAAACCGTCATGCCTTTTAATGAGCTGGCTGCGGCTTGTTCAAAGGTAATATCATCAGGAAGGTGTGCCACGGCACTTTCAGGGACATTATGGACTTCGCTATAAGCACCTAGAGGGCCTTGCGCATAAACGACACGGTCACCGGGCTTGAAACCTGTGACATGGGCACCAGTTTTCACAACAACACCTGCCGCCTCTGTACCAAGGCCACTTGGTAGCTTAGCAACAGGGTATAAACCGCTGCGAACATAGGTGTCGATAAAGTTAATCCCGATAGCACGGTTTTCTATTTGAATTTCATTATCTGCTGGGTTTGCTGGGGAATAATCTACTAAGTTAAGTACATCAGCGCCGCCATGTTGAGCGAATTCAATACGTTTTGCCATGACAATCTCCAATAAGGACTATTCATTTTAATTACAATAACAATCGTTTTATCATAACGCCATGTTTCAATCAGAAGAATTATAGGTTTGTGCTTTCAGTGATGTATTTTATCTTGTGATTACTTTGCGCAAAGACGCAAAGAAAACCACAAAAAAATAAGATTGGCGTATACTAAGCGCAGATCGTTAATTATAGACTTGGATATTAATGTATGGCTAAAAAACCCTCATCAAATTTCAAAACGGATACCCCACGAGACCACCAAATGGAAGGGTTAAAACTTCCACCACATTCTCTCGAAGCGGAGCAGTCTGTTTTAGGGGGGTTAATGTTAGATAACGAGCGTTGGGATACCGTTTCTGAACGTGTGACTCACGCTGATTTCTTTAGCCGCCCCCACCGTACCATTTTCTCACAGATGCAATTTTTGCTTGAGCAAGGCAAACCTATTGACCTTATCACTTTATCAGAATCACTAGAACAGCAGGGTGAGTTGGATAGCGTCGGTGGTTTTGCTTATTTGGCTGAGCTATCTAAAAATACGCCAAGTGCGGCGAATATTAATGCTTATGCAGACATCGTCCGCGAACGTGCGATTGTTCGCGATATGATTTCAGTCGCTAATGAAATTGCAGATGCAGGTTATGATCCACAAGGGCGAAGCAGTGAAGATCTCCTCGATTTAGCCGAAACCAAAGTATTCCAAATCGCCGAGTCAAGAGCGAATAAAGACGAAGGGCCAAAAGGTATTGAAGCCATTTTGTCTGAAACTGTTGAAAAAATTGAGCAACTTTACCAACAACCGCACGACGGTGTTACTGGGGTTTCAACAGGTTACCAAGACCTCGATAAAAAAACCGCAGGTTTACAAGGTTCTGATTTAATTATTGTGGCCGCGCGTCCATCGATGGGGAAAACCACTTTTGCAATGAACTTGTGCGAAAACGCGGCGATGACGGAAGAAAAACCTGTTTTAATCTTCAGTTTAGAGATGCCAGGAAACCAAATCATGATGCGTATGTTGGCATCATTATCCCGTGTTGACCAAACCCGTATTCGTACTGGGCAACTTGATGATGAGGATTGGGCGCGAATTTCAAGCACGATGGGTATTTTGATGGAAAAGCGCAATATGTACATCGATGACTCTTCGGGCCTGACTCCCACAGAGGTTCGTTCACGTGCGAGGCGTATTTATCGTGAACATGGTGGTTTAAGTTTGATCATGATTGACTACCTCCAATTGATGCGAGTTCCTGCTCTTTCTGACAACCGTACGTTAGAAATTGCCGAAATTTCACGTTCACTTAAGGCGCTAGCGAAAGAATTAAATGTACCTGTGGTGGCTCTGTCGCAGTTAAACCGTAGTCTTGAGCAACGTGCCGATAAGCGCCCTGTTAACTCGGATTTACGTGAATCAGGGTCTATCGAGCAGGATGCGGACTTAATCATGTTTATCTATCGTGATGAGGTTTATCACGATAATAGTGAGCTCAAAGGGGTTGCGGAAATCATTCTCGGTAAACAGCGTAATGGGCCGATTGGTACGGTGCGGTTGACGTTTAATGGGCAGTGGTCGCGCTTCGATAATTATGCAGGGCCAGCTTATAATGATGAGGACTAAATCCTCATCATAAATACTCGTCATATTTTGCGCTGTCACGGTGTTGGCTGCACTCGGCTACGCGAATCATATACTTATGTATGCTTCTTGGATTAGCTCAATCGCCGCCTAGCGACAATGCAAACTATTTAGAGTATTAAAGTTAAACTAGTTTGAATAATTTTTTCTTTATACAGAAACAAGATCGAATGGAAATTGATATTTTTTAGCGTATAACAAATAGAGAATATATTGGGCTGCCAAAGGGCAGCTTAATTTTTAGCGGGTTTAGAGAAAAAGAACGAGGAAACAATGAAAGCGGCAACCGCATTGATAAACCGCCGCGCTCTGCGACACAACTTGCAACGGGTGAAAGAAATTGCACCAAATAGCCAGATGATTGCAGTTGTCAAAGCAAACGCTTATGGTCATGGGTTAGTAGGGGTTGGTCAGGCAGTAGAAGAGCTGGTGGATGGCTTTGGTGTGGCAAGACTCAATGAGGCGCTACTATTACGGCAGCACGGTGTGATAAAACCGATTGTTTTACTGGAGGGTTTTTTTGAACAATCTGACTTGTTGTTAATGGCAGAACACCAGATTGACACCGTGATCCACTGTATAGAACAGCTTGAAATGCTAGAAGCTACCAAATTACCCTATCCTCTTAAAGTTTGGATGAAACTGGATACAGGTATGCACCGCCTTGGCATACTTCCTAAAGATGCCGAAGGCTTTTATCAACGTTTACAACGCTGCCAGCAAGTTCAGCTCCCTATCAATATTGTTAGTCATTTTTGCCAAGCGGATGCCCCCCATTTACCGACAACTGAAAAACAAATTGCCTGCTTTAAACAGTTTATTGACGGTAAAGAGGGTGAGAAATCCATTGCCGCCTCCGCAGGAATTTTACTTTGGCCAGAAGCTCACTATGACTGGGTTCGTCCAGGGATCATGATGTATGGCGCTTCGCCACAAGAAGGGAAAAGTGCAGAAGACTTCGGTTTGCTTCCTGTGATGACACTAAAATCAACATTAATTGCGGTTAGGGAACATGCGGCAGGACAATGTGTAGGTTATGGTGAAACATGGTGTAGTGACAAAGACACACTGCTTGGTGTTGTTGCAATCGGCTATGGTGATGGTTATCCACGTAACGTACCTTCAGGCACACCGGTGTTAATTAATGGGCGAAAAGTGCCTATTGTTGGGCGAATTTCCATGGATATGACAGTGGTGGATTTGGGACTAAATGCCGATGATAAAGTGGGGGATGACGTTATTTTGTGGGGAAATCAACTACCGGTTGAAGAAATTGCCACACAAACAGGCATTATCAACTATGAGTTACTGACGAAGTTAACCTCTAGAGTTGCAATGGAATATGTAGACGAATAGCCAGCAAAGGGTTATTTTCAGATAACAACGTAAAAATGGCGCTAAATATGGCAAATCATCGCTTGGTTTATTTAGCGTAAAATAATGATTAGGAGATGTCCTGTGTTCGAACATGTTGATGCTTATCCGGGCGACCCAATTCTGTCGTTAATGGATGAATTTAATAAAGACTCTCGTGAAAATAAAATTAATTTGAGTATCGGTCTTTACTATGATGGTGACGGGAAAACCCCTGAACTGGCGACAGTCGGTACGGCAAAAGCGGCGTTAAATAAACTGCCAGCAAGCGCATCACTGTATTTGCCTATGGAAGGTTTGAAAGATTACCGTACTGAATTACAAAAATTAGTATTTGGTGAGGATTGCCCGCTAATTGCACAGGAACGTATCGCTACCGTCCAAACGATTGGTGGTTCTGGTGCGTTAAAAATTGGTGCTGATTTTTTACATCAATATTATCCCGATTCCGAAGTGTGGTGCAGTGACCCAACTTGGGAAAACCATGCCTCTATTTTTTCAGGTGCGGGAACAAAAGTGCATTACTACCCGTACTTTGATGAAAAAACCAAAGGCGTTAAATTTGATGAGATGCTAGCGACATTCAAACAATTGCCTGCTAATAGCATCATCCTAATGCACCCGTGCTGTCATAACCCAACAGGCTCCGACCTGACTCCTGCACAATGGGATGAAGTCACTAAGGTAGCATTAGAACGCAAATTGATCCCATTTTTAGATATTGCTTATCAAGGTTTTGCAGAAGGCATTAATGAAGATGCTTATGCTATCCGAGCGATGGTTAAAGCTGGCTTACCCGTGTTTGTCAGTAACTCATTTTCTAAAATCTTTGGTATCTACGGTGAACGTGCAGGTGGCCTTTCTGTGATCTGTGAAAACCAAGATGAACGTGACCGTGTGTTAGGCCAGCTAAAAGCGGGTGTTCGCCGTTTATATTCTAGCCCGCCATCTAATGGTGCAAAAATTGTTGCTGCGGTATTAACCAATAGCGCTGAAAAAGCCAAATGGTTAGCGGAAGTGGAAGAGATGCGCTTACGTATTTTAGACATGCGTACGGTACTGGTCGATGAGCTAAAAAAATCATTACCAAACCAAAATTTCGATCACTTATTAAAGCAGCGTGGCATGTTCAGCTACACTGGTTTTTCTAAAGAGCAAGTGGCTCGCCTGAAAGACGAATTTGCGGTTTACTTGGTTGGAACTGGCCGTGTTTGTATGGCAGGTGTCAATCGCCATAATGTTAAACGCATTGTTGAAGCATTTGCTGCCGTTAGCCAATAATTCTTAGCTATCGTAATAATTATCAGGGAACAAAATGCTCCCTGATAATCTTCTTACTTATTTTTTAATGGCCTTTCTACTTAGTAGCCGCGTTCTAAAATCGTTTTTAAGAACCGTGCGGTGTGAGATTTTTCACACTCAGCCACTTCTTCTGGTGTGCCTGCAATTAAGATTTCACCGCCGCCACTACCCCCTTCAGGGCCTAAATCGACAATCCAGTCCGCTGTCTTGATGACATCAAGGTTGTGCTCAATCACCACAATGGTGTTTCCTTGGTCACGAAGCTGATGTAAAACGACTAAGAGCTGTTGAATATCAGCAAAGTGCAGGCCAGTTGTTGGTTCATCCAAAATATAGATAGTTTGCCCTGTACCGCGTTTAGATAACTCTTTAGCTAATTTCACACGCTGTGCTTCACCACCAGAGAGCGTCGTCGCTGATTGACCGAGGCGGATATAGGATAAACCAACGTCCATCAGCGTTTGTAACTTGCGGGCAAGGGCAGGTACGGCATCAAAAAATTCACGAGACTCTTCGATGGTCATATCCAGCACTTCATGGATATTTTTACCTTTATATTTAATTTCTAGCGTTTCGCGGTTATAGCGTTTGCCTTTACATTGGTCACAAGGGACATACACATCAGGCAAAAAGTGCATTTCAACCTTAATAACCCCATCACCTTGGCAAGCTTCACAACGACCGCCTTTAACGTTAAAGCTAAAACGCCCTGGGTTATAACCACGAGTCCGAGACTCAGGCACACCAGCAAATAGTTCACGTACAGGTGTAAACACACCAGTATAGGTGGCAGGGTTCGAACGTGGTGTACGGCCTATTGGGCTCTGGTCAATATCAATGACTTTGTCAAAGTGCTCTAAACCTTCTACATCTAAATAAGGGGCAGGGGTGATGGTAGTCGCCCCATTTAATTGGCGTTGAGCAATAGGGAATAGCGTATCGTTTATCAGTGTTGATTTGCCTGAACCAGACACGCCAGTGATGCAGGTAAATAACCCAACAGGGACTTTTAACGTCACATTTTTCAGGTTGTTGCCCTTTGCCCCAAACACCGTCAGCATTTTATCTTTATTTATTGGAACGCGTTTCTGTGGGATATCAATTCTGCGCTCACCACTTAAAAATTTACCAGTGAGTGAGTCAGGGTTTGCGACAATATCTTCCAGCGTTCCTTGGGCAACAATTTGCCCACCATGTACACCGGCACCCGGGCCGATATCAATCACATGGTCAGCAGTGCGGATCGCGTCTTCGTCATGTTCAACGACGATCACGGTATTCCCCAGATCACGCAGGTGGATCAAGGTTTCAAGTAAGCGGTCATTATCACGTTGGTGTAAGCCAATTGAAGGTTCATCAAGGACATACATCACTCCCACTAAACCAGCACCAATTTGGCTTGCTAAACGAATGCGTTGTGCTTCGCCACCAGACAAGGTGTCAGCAGAGCGTGAAAGTGTCAGATAATTAAGCCCAACATTGACGAGAAATTTCAGGCGATCGCCAATTTCTTTTAAAACTTTTTCTGCGATTTGAGCGCGCTGGCCTGTAAGTTTTAGGTTTTGGAAAAACTCCATTGCGTGGCCAATGCTGTAATCTGCAATTTCAGGCAATGTTGTATTTTCAACAAATACAAAGCGCGCCTCTTTACGTAAGCGCGTCCCATTGCAAGAGACACATGGACGGTTGCTGATATATTTCGCTAATTCTTCACGGACAGCCGTTGATTCTGTTTCTTTATAACGGCGTTCCATATTATTGAGCACGCCTTCAAAAGGGTGCCGGCGCACAGTGATGTCGCCACGGTCATTACGGTATTTAAACTCAATCGTTTCTTTGCCTGAACCATATAAAATAATTTTTTGAATGGCAGGGCTCAGAGTGTCATAAGGCGCTTCTACATCAAATTTATAATGCTCAGCTAATGACATCAGCATTTGGAAATAGTAAAAATTACGGCGATCCCAACCCCGAATTGCACCACCCGCGAGTGAGATTTCAGTATTTTGAATGACTCTTTCGGGATCAAAAAACTGCTGAACACCTAAGCCATCACAGCTTGGACAGGCCCCTGCAGGGTTGTTAAAAGAAAATAGGCGAGGTTCAAGTTCCACCATACTGTAGCCGCAAACAGAGCAGGCAAAATTGGCAGAAAAAACCAGTTCTTCTGCATTCGCATCATCCATATCCGCGACAATTGCGGTACCGCCAGAGAGTTCTAGTGCGGTTTCAAAGGATTCGGCTAAACGCTGAGCGATGTCATCACGAATTTTAAAACGATCGACAATGACTTCAATCGTATGTTTTTTCTGTAATTCGAGCTTTGGTGGATCGGATAGATCGCAAACTTCCCCATCAATTCGGGCACGGATATAGCCTTGGCTGGCTAAGTTATCGAGTAACTTAACGTGCTCCCCTTTACGTTCTTTAACGACAGGAGCAAGTAGCATCATTCGGCGATCGGTGGGTTGAGCCAGAACATTATCGACCATCTGGCTAACAGTTTGAGCCGCAAGCGGTATGTCGTGATCAGGGCAGCGAGGTTCACCAACACGTGCAAATAATAGCCGCAGATAGTCATGAATTTCTGTGATGGTTCCGACCGTCGAACGTGGGTTATGTGAAGTGGATTTTTGTTCAATCGAAATTGCAGGGGATAACCCTTCAATATGATCGACATCCGGTTTCTCCATTAAAGAAAGAAACTGGCGAGCATAAGCAGATAAAGATTCAACATAACGGCGCTGACCCTCTGCATACAGGGTATCAAAAGCTAAAGATGATTTCCCTGAACCAGATAACCCAGTAATAACAATGAGTTTGTCGCGAGGGATGATGAGATTGATGTTTTTCAGATTATGCGTGCGTGCGCCGCGGACTTCGATATTATCCATTTACCACTTCCCGGATGATTTGATATTGAACAATCGCAAGAGACTATTATCACATATTTATGGCTGAATGGATATACAGTATTTCCTATTCGTCATATTTCAAACCGTGGCGTTGTTGGCTGCTCTCAGCTACGCAGGTCACATACTTTTGTATGCTCCCCGCGATACCTTCGCTTGCCGCCTAGCCACAGCTTGAACTATTTAGAGTAAGATTTTAATGGTGAAACAGAAAAACAGAAAAACAGAAAAACAGAAAAACAGAAAAACAGCGATCTGCATTTATCGAAAAGATAGATGCTGTGCGAATTATTTTGTGTCTATACTGAAAATTGGCACGGTAGAATTTCACTAAAAGCTGGAAAGCGTTTCGCAAATTAACAAGCTTAATTTCAAATATTGGTGCAAATCAGCTCTGTCGTGGTAAACTTCACGGCTAATCCAGAGATTAAAATTCAATGCATCAGGAGTAATAAATGGCCAGCAGAGGCGTAAATAAAGTAATTCTTATCGGTAACCTAGGACAAGATCCAGAAATCCGTTATATGCCTAACGGCGGAGCTGTGGCAAACCTGACTCTGGCAACTTCTGAAAGTTGGCGTGACAAGCAAACCGGTGAGATGCGTGAAAAAACCGAATGGCACCGCGTGGTTATTTTCGGCAAATTAGCGGAAGTGGCGGGTGAATACCTGAAAAAAGGTTCACAAGTCTATATAGAAGGTTCTTTGCAAACACGTAAATGGCAAGATCAAAGTGGTCAAGACCGTTACACGACAGAAGTTGTTGTGAATATCGGCGGCTCAATGCAAATGCTAGGTGGCCGTGGCGGTGATGCAGCATCACAAGGTCAAGGCGGCCAAGGCGGTTGGGGCCAACCTCAACAGCCGCAAGCAGCACAGCAATTTAGTGGTGGCGGAGCTCCAGCCGCACGCTCATCAGCGCCTGCTCCACAGACTAATGAACCACCAATGGATTTCGATGACGATATTCCGTTCTAATTTATTTGCTGATTAGAATGCACAAAAAATAAAGGCTTCCTCGTGAAGCCTTTATTTTTTAATAAAGATAAATGTATAAAATTATATACCCCAAAAATTATTATTTTTTTATTAAGATAGTAAAGTAAATATAAAACTGAAACCTTAAGGTTTTATTAATTTTAAATTAAGGTTTTCTTAACTAAATGGGAAATAATAAAGCCCCAGTAGTTAACTTACATGGGGCTTTGTATTGGTAGTGTTATTAAAAAAGGAAATATAAATTTTATTTTCATATTAGCGTATCAAGCTACTTTAGGTTCCAGTAGTAATGGGTCATTTTGACTTTCACCCGATAGGCGATAGACTGACGGTGACGTACCTAAATAAGCTCTAAATCGCTTTGCAAAAGATTGTTGGGAGTCGAATTGGTATTTTAATGCAATATCAATAACTTGAAGCTCGGTGGAACATAGGTCTTTAGCGGCTTCACAAATTCTCCTTCGGCGAATATATTCACCTAAAGGCATACCTACGACTTTTCTAAATACTCTTTGTAAATGCCATTTTGTATATCCTGATCTGAGTGCGATATCATCGAGTAATAAACGACTGGTTAAGTTCATTTCAATCCAAACTAATATTTCATTAACAACTGTAGATTGAAATTCTGTGTATTTCCCATTACAGGGAACAGGGATTTCTTTATACATAATATCTTCCTATTAGTTACTTTTTAATCTTATCCGTCATTAAGTCAATAGCCAATAAATAAATGGTAAACAAAACCGAATACAGTTTGTTAATTTGTAAAATAGACAAAACACCGATTTTTAATTAGTTTATAGCCAGTAGAGTTTATCTTAAGGAGATATATTCATAATGATATCGATTAGCAACAGATGAAACTATTACGCCCTTTGAATATAAAAACACGGTACTATGGTAAAGTTCTTCATTGGTTGCTGGGGATATATTTCTTTAGCTTCCAGAAACTAATTAAAATTATGGCTGAGATGACGACAGATAGGGTATTCATCGTCTGCCAACCGAATGTGAAGAAAAGAACCCCTGCTCCTAAGCTACCTATTCCACCGAAGAAATAGATAAGAAAATCGGTCATTCCCTGCACTTTAGCGCGTTCATGAGCTTCATAGGTATGTGGTAATAGGTTAGTAGTGCTGATTAAAATTAAATTCCAGGCGACACCGATAAAAATACCCGCCAACAAGTAATTGTAAAAATGGTTACCTAGCAGGTTCATAGTCGCTGATAAAATTAACAATATGATACCGCAGAAAATAATGCGTTTTGTCCCTAAATGATGAATTAATGTTCCAGTGAAAAATGACGGTGCAAACATACCTAATACATGGAATTGAAATACAATTGCAATAGAGGAAAAGGCGAAATCATGTTGTTTCATAGATAACGGTATCGAGGCAAAGGTGAAAACCACAATGGCATATCCAACCGCGCTAACAATGGCGATTAATTTTAAAATAGGTTGTGAATACAATGCACTGTAGTCGCGTTTGACTAACACTTCATCCGATGGCGTTTTCACTATTTTCTTTAATGGCACAATTAATAATAGAATAAATGCGATTACATAAATGGCGGCTAACGTGATGAACGGCCCTGCAAACGGGTATTCTGTAAAAAATCGTTGGGTGGTAATAGCTAATGTTGGGCCGATTAAGGCTGCGGCAATGCCTCCACTCATAACTAGGCCAATGGCTTTTGCTCGTAAAGAAATGGGGGCTTCTTCAATTGCGGTAAAACGGAATTGTTGTGCAGTACCAATAGCAATCCCAGTAAAAAACAGTCCAATAGAAAAATAAATTAAATGGCTTTCTATCACGCCCAGAATAGAAAAGCCTGCGCCGATTAACCCACCGATGTTACCAATAATAAAGCCTACTCTTCTCGAATACTTTTGCATTAAAAACGCGATCGGAATAGTTGCTAGGATTAAGCCAACGTACTGGCTTACCAGTGGAATTGTTGCATAAGTTGGGTTGGTAGCCAGTTTTTCGCCAATAACCACTGCTACAGAAAGGACAATAGCATTTCCTGTGATAAATAATGCAAGTGTGATGGCTAACCACCAAACGGATTTTGGCATATATCCCTCTTTTTATTAATTAAAAATCAATTAGTTAATATTTCCATCAAGGGCGCAATCCCCTTGATTGGAGCAAAGGATACAACTTGAAGTTGACTTTAAGTCAAGGTTTTTTTGGTGATTTAAAATAGCGATTAATGCTGTATTTTTTTATTTTTGTAGATAATATCTCCATTAGAGTGGTGTGTGATGAATGTCGCAATTATCATTCCTTTGGAATAAAACAAGAAAAAATGATTGTCATCCTGAGAAATTTATGTTTTCTTAAGAAAAGAAATTGAAAAACAATAATCAATAAATTAGACAGACTAAACAGGAAAATCCCGTGAACATGATTACTAATCACTCAAACCTACTACTAACCGCGCCATGTGCCGCGGTGGTCGTGCGTGTGGTGGTGGTCGTGGGCTTAGCGCCGTAACGGGTACAAATCAACGCAGATTTAGAAACCCCGCCGGCGCAAACCGAGCGGGGTTTTTTATCACCTCTCGCTCGGATCCGCAGGCTAGCAAAGGATAATTATGATGAGCGAATCGGGCACCACAACACCACATAAAACCCGCTTTACGGGTGCGGAATTAATCGTACATTTACTGGAAAAGCACGGTATTACTATCGTTTCAGGCATTCCAGGTGGAGCGGCTTTACCTTTTTATGACGCATTAGGTCAAAGCCAGAAAATCCGCCACATACTGGCACGTCATGAGCAAGGTGCGGGTTTTATAGCTCAGGGAATTGCTCGTACCACGGGAAAAGCCGCGGTTTGTATCTCTTCAAGTGGCCCTGGTGCGACAAACTTAGTGACCGCTATCGCAGATGCAAAGCTGGACTCTATCCCGCTGGTTTGTATTACTGCTCAAGTTTCTTCATCAATGATTGGTACAGATGCTTTCCAAGAAGTTGATACCTATGGTATTTCGATTCCAGTAACGAAACATAACTATTTGGTTCGTAATATCAATGAATTGCCACAAGTGATATGTGATGCTTTTCGTATTGCAGAGTCAGGCCGCCCTGGACCTGTTTGGATTGATATTCCAAAAGATGTTCAAACAGCCACAATTGAACTAACTGAAATACCAGAAGTATTACCGAAAGATAAAGCCCCTGCATTTGACATGGAAAAAGTGCTACAAGCGGCTGAAATGATTAATAACGCGAAACGTCCAGTACTGTATTTTGGTGGTGGAGTAATTAGCTCCGATTCTACAGAAACGGCGATTGCATTTGCGGAAAAAGCATCATTACCGACAACCATGACACTAATGGCACTTGGTACTATCCCGATGCGAAACCCCTTATATTTAGGGATGTTAGGTATGCATGCTGCCGCAAGTACTAACATGATTATGGAAGAATCAGATTTATTAATTGTGATTGGCGCGCGTTTTGATGATAGGGCGATAGGGAAAGCTGAGAAATTTTGCCCTAACGCGAAAATCATCCATGTGGATATCGATAAAGCAGAAATCAGCAAAATTAAGCGCCCAGATATCGCAATTCATGCAGATGCGGGGCAAATATTGGAATTGTTATTGCCTTTAGTTGAACGTAATGAGCGCACAGAATGGATGGCGCAAGTTAATCAATTAAAAGAGAAATATCCATTGAATTTTAGCGAGGCTGATAACCCGTTAAACCATTATGGTTTAGTTCTGTCTACGGCACGTGCAGCAGGCGAAGATGCGATTGTGACAACGGATGTTGGTCAGCACCAAATGTGGGCAGCCCAAGCTTATCCTCTGTCTCGCCCACGTCAATGGCTGACATCAGGTGGGTTAGGTACCATGGGTTTTGGTCTGCCTGCCGCCATTGGTGCTGCACTGGCAAAGCCCGAAAAAACCATTGTGTGTTTTTCCGGTGATGGCAGTTTGATGATGAATATTCAAGAGTTGGCAACCGCAGCGGAGCATCAACTGAATATCAAAATCATCTTAATGAATAACCAAGCGTTAGGAATGGTACATCAACAGCAAGATTTATTTTTTGAAAACCGCATATTTGCTGCAGCTTATCCGTATCAAACGGATTTTATCAAGATTGCGGAAGGGTTTGGTCTGCAAACTTGCGATTTAAATAATGAAGCAGACCCAGAAATGGCATTAGAAGCGATAATGAATACCAAAGGTCCATGTTTGATCCATGCCTTGATTGATGTTAATCAAAAGGTATATCCAATGGTTCCGCCGGGTGCAGCTAACATTGATATGATTGGAGCGTAATTATGGTATTTGAACATCATCCGATTGCTTTAGAGCTAATTGTTCGTAACCACCCAGGTGTTATGTCACATATTTGTGGTTTATTTGCCCGTAGAGCATTTAACGTTGATGGCATTCTATGTATGCCGATTAAAGATAAAGATGAGAGCCGTATATGGCTATTAGTACAAAAAGATGAGCGCTTGTCGCAAATGATTAACCAAGTTGAAAAATTAGAAGATGTTCGGGAAGTACGCTTTAGTGATGATTTGCGTCTTTTCGAAACAATGGAAAATTATTTGCAGTAATTCTGATATTAAACTTTATGACTTAAATAGCCCATTCAATTGCATGGGCTATTTTCTTTTACATTTAATTATAGTGATAATTTAGGGTTTCCTAAAACGAACAAGGATGATATAAAATCAGCTACTGAATAATGATTCTCTGAATGTATTGCAGGTTTGTATTTCGCAATATGAATAATAAACAGGTATAAAATTATGCAAAATAATATCTATTTGTCGGACACCTATCAGTATGAAGTTGAAACATCCCTACTGGTACAAGGGCATGATGATGAAGGTCATTGGATAGCTTTAAAAGATAACATTTTTCACCCACAAGGCGGCGGACAACCCATGGATACAGCATGGGTGAATGATATACCTGTTCGTATTAAGAAACAATCGGGTGGGCTAATTGTAGGATACATACCTGAAGGTGTTACTTTTAGCCAAGAAAATAATGTGGTTGCAAGGGTGGACAAAGAAAAACGTCAGCGCTACGCTGCTCTTCATACCGCCGGTCATTTGTTGAATTGGGAATTGCGTCGTTTTGGCTGGCTTGCACAAAAAGGCCATCATTTTCCTGATGAATCTCGAGTGGAATTTAGCATGATGGAAGGGGATGTTACTCCTTTTGATGAACTCGATAGCCAATATATTGAAGATATTGTTAACCAAAGCATTCGTAGTGGACGCTCCGTTGCAATAAAGCAAAAGGATGATTTACGGATCAGTTATATCGACCAAACTGAAGAAATGCCTTGTGGTGGAACACATGTTTCTTCGCTAGATAATATTCAGCATTTTTCAATTAAGTCGATGAAATTTAAAAAGGGGACACTGCGCATTAGTTATGATGCACAACATGCCGTAATTTAAACGCTATCACTAAGATGGGAGTAGGTCATAACAACAGTTGCTTGAAGTTCTCCTTCCATACAGAGATAACTATGTGGGAAATCACCACTGAAAGCATAAAAGTCCCCCGCCTCTAAGACGATATTTTGGTCGTTATGCAGTCGTAACATGAGTGAGCCAGAATTCACCATAATGTGTTCATGGGTTCCACTCATATGGGCGGGGCTATTGATGATAGCGCCTCTCTTCATGGTCAATTGCCAAATTTCAGAGATATTTCCCATGCTAATGCGAAATTTAAACTGTTGTGAATACTCTTTTTCGCTGGGAGTGGCTTTGAGGAAATAGGGATAAGCCTCATGTTGCCGAGTAAACAGGTCGCTAAGTGGAAAGCGTAGGGCAATAGCAATCGACTCTAATGTATCAATACGTGGGTTTGAGTCACCGGACTCCAGCTTGGATAAAGCCGCTTTCGATATTCCTGATATACGCGATAGTTCGTTTAGCGAAAGGTCTCTTGCTTGCCTCAGTAAGCGAATTTTTTGCCCGATTTTTATATTGATTTTTTTATCCACAATGTGTCTTTACCTGAATTTTAATTTATTGTGCTAATTCTGTATTACTCAGAGAAGCAAATTATACACTCTTAATTGTATATTGTATTTAAAGCGGCTATTTTGTTTTTTGATATAGATTTGAAATTTAAAACCCTACAAAAATAAAACTATTTTCTGTATTTGAAAGAAACTATAGTGAGGATGTTAAAAAACGTCTGGAGTTTAGGTCATGCCGTTTGAATTATTATCACCAGAAATGGCGATTTGTTTCTCAACACTGCTTTTTGCTTATTTGGTTTTTGGCATGGCGGGCTTTGGTTCAGCCCTGATTGCAACACCAGTATTAGCCATGTATTTGCCGTTAAATATGATTGTTCCAATTTTGGCGTTAATTGATTTAGCCGCCGCGATTTTAAATTTATTTAAAGATGGTAAAAATGCGGATTATCAGGAAATTAAATGGATAATTCCACTAATGATAGTGGGGAGTTTAGTCGGTGCTGCGATTTTATTAAAAACCCGCCCCGATATACTCGTATTATTACTTGGGTTATTCGTTGTAGGTTATGTACTCCACGCTTTCTTTTCTAAAAAAGCAAAATCACCCTTTTCAAAAGCATTAGTTGTTCCATTTAGTTTAGTGGGTGGTGTTTTTAGTGCTTTATTTGGTAGTGGTGGCTTTATTTATGCCATGTATTTATCTAGCCGAATTGAAGATAAACAGCGTTTTCGTATCACTCAAATGACATTAATTGGGTTTAGCACACTAACTCGAGTAGTGATATTTTTAGTGATGGGGGTGTATCTCAATCTAGATATTTTATTGGTTGCTTTAGCATTTTCTCCCGCCATGTTAATTGGTACGTGGGCTGGACGGCATATAACATTAAGAATTTCACGTGAAAGCTTTTTAAAAGTTATTAATGTCATCATTTTATTATCAGGTGTTGTGCTGCTTTATCGGTATTTTTTCGTCCTTTAAGTATTTAGAACGTCAAAAATAGTTTCATAAAGATAAATAGCAGAATATATAAGTCGTGTTACAATCACCGCAAACATTATTAGTTTCACTAGTAATGATGTGGTTTTTTATTTTTCATAATAATCTATTTTATGGAGTTAAAATCTGTTCTTTTGTAAAAAAGAAACGGGTTAATTTCAACATGAGCTCTGATAATCAGCGTTTACAAAATTTTCGTCGTTCCCCATCTTTTGCTATTTTTACTATCACTATGAGTATTGCGGTCATTGGTATCGTTATTGGGCTAAGTATTCCAATGGTTGCGCTTAGGCTAAATAACTATGGTTTCAATGAGTTGTATATCGGCATTATTTCGGCGGCACCTGCATTAGGCATGTTTTTAATTGCACCAGTGGTTCAACGTATTGTGCGTTGGTCAGGTAAGCGAAAAGCAATGCTATTGGCAACGATTGTTTCTGCCATTAGCTTATTACCATTATTGAGTACGTTACCTCTTTGGTTATTATTTCCGTTACGGTTAGTAACGGGCTTAGCGAGTGGTGTGATGATTTGCTTGGGGGAAACGTGGATTAACGAATTATCGCCTGAAAATAAACGGGGCCGTATTTTGGCAATTTACACTACAGTCTTCACAGTAAGCCAGCTACTTGGGCCTTCATTTATTGCTTATTATGGTGTGGAAGATAAATCACCTTTATTGATTTGTACGTTGATCCATTTAATCTCTGTGGTGCTATTTATTTTAATGGATCAAAAAGTCGGTGACCGTTTAGCTGAAAATGCCGCGAAATCTAATTTTTCAATTATTCAATTTGTAAAAATCGCACCGGGTATTTGTGGTGGAATTTTATTTTTTGCCTTCTTTGATGGAACTATTTTATCGATGTTCCCGATTTATGGTATGGGAATGGGGCACACAGAGGCGGTTGCTGCATTAATGATTAGCGCCATTCTTGCTGGGGATGCCATTATGCAGTTACCTTTTGGCTGGCTAGCAGACCATATGAATAGAGAAAAACTATACCGAATTTGTGGCATTATCACACTTGCAGCCAGTCTATTATTGCCCTTCCTTATTACTCAACCTTATCTAATTTGGGTATTGCTGTTTGTTTTAGGGGCGACTGCGGGGGCAATTTATACCATTGCTTTGGTACAAATCGGCCAATATTTCAAAGGGAATGAGTTGATCATCGCTAATGCAGCTGCCGCTATGCTGTGGGGAATTGGCAATTTATCAGGGCCATTACTTGCTGGGGTTGCGACTTCAATCTCACCTGTAGGTTTACCGGTGTTATTGGTTCTGTCTGTAACAGTATTTTTATGGTTCACACGAGAAAAATACAGCGCCCAAACGGTTGAACAAGTTATCCAATAAGCTGATTTGCGGTGCTTTACTCAAATTAGCGAGCACCGCATATAAATTATTCAATAACTTTATACACAACTAGATTTTCTCGGAATTCATCTGGGCGGTGATTGTGCCAGAATAACTCCATGCCTTGTGGCGCAGGTTTAATCGTTTTTGAGAGTACAATTAGCCAGCGGCATTGTTCAGGTTTTTCAAACCGGTCTTGGCGTTGGTGTAATACGCCAGTGTAATAGTAGAGCATTGGCGCTTCAGATTCGCCAATATTATCAGAAGCCATACAATCATTTTCTGTAAATTGGCCAGATAAATGCTGGTTTAAATCGACAAAAATCCCTTCGAAACCTTTTGCGTAGTCTATCCACCCCAAAAACAAGGTTAAAATTACCCCCCAAACAGCACATAAGCCTAATAACCAGTTTTTCATCATATGAAAAGCAGGTGGTATAGGGTTTGGAATAATTTTATTGCGTAAAAACCATACCAATGTAATTAACAGAGCGCAGATAAATGCAATGGAAGAAAATGGCATTTGGTAGCTCATGGGGAGCCAGCGGCTAAATGGAGCTAGCCATTCTTGTTGATGACCAGTCAAGGCGATGAAATAGCAAGCCCATAAAAAAAGAATGAGTACAGACCATAAAATAGCCGCAAATCGGGCAATTCCATTAAGGATTTTTTCAGGGAAACTAAGTAGTGTTTGGGTTCCTAAAATGGCCATTGGGGCAATAAAAGGCAATAAATATAGTGAGCGACCAGAAGCTGATATCTGTAGGAAAACAACGCCTAATAAAGGAAATAGTGCTAACAGAAATTCGTTTGAATTAAATAAACGCTTAATTGGGTGCCTTAGAAAATAAGCGACAGCTAGTAAACCGGAAGGAAAGGCAAATAAGGAAACCGCTGCAGGGATCCGCGTTAGGTTAGCTTTTGCGCCTAATTTCTCAACAGAAAAACCAAAGAAACGGCCGATATTATTTTCCCAAAACCACACTATAAATAAATCAGGATGCTGAAGGTAGAGTTGGATAGGCCAAGGTAAAATAGTGATAAGGGCGATTAAGCCTGCGGTTAAGCTGTGCAACCAAAATTGCTTAGTCCGGCACTGAGCAAGAAAAATGGGAGATAAGAACAGGCAAATCCAGAGAACTCCGGGGATGAAAACGCCTTTTGACAACATGGTGACGATGGTTCCAAGAGATAACCAAAGTGCAGACATGCGCATTTTTTGTTGTTGTATCAGCCCCAATAACCCATACAGACCAATGGTTGCGCCTGCCATCAGTGCAACATCGGTAAACATATCATGACTATGCCTGATAATACCGGGGGCACAGGCATACAGTGCAAAAGCGACCCAAATGCGAGTATCAGTGAAGTCTGTGGCTTGGAAAAAACGACGTGCCAAAAGAATAAAAAATGAAAAATTGATCACCGAAAAAAATAAGCTTGCACTACGAGCTGCATCATAAAGTGGCATGAAGCTTGAAAATAAATGAGAGGTAATAGCTGCAACCCAATAATAAAGCGGGGGTTTTTCCATAAATGGCTCACCCGCATTTGTAGGTACTAACCATTTACCAGTCTCATACATAGTTTGAATAATACCAAAACTATAATTTTCATCTTGTTTCCAAGGGCTGTGGCTATATATTCCTGGTAATAAATACATAGCAAGAAAACTAATGAAAAGTAGTAAAATACTCCGCTGTAATATGATTAATGGTGCATTCTTATTTGACATTTTTAATATGTTTTATGTGTTTTTTACTTGATTAAATTGAAACTATAACTGCAGTTGATAATAATTCAGGTTATATACTTAAATATATATTTACTCAGCAAGTGATATTTATTTTTTAATAAAAAACAATAGGAACTGTTTTTTTAGCTCTATTTTTAGAAGACGCATATTACCACCAGTAAATAAGTTTTTAGCTATTGGTTTTGTAAGCAAATATTCTGGGATTGTATCAAAAAAATGATCCCCCTCTTTAAACAGACACTATATGAAAGGTATTTAGCTATTTTTACGTAAAGTAAATGTAACTAAAAAGAATCATTATTTGAAAATAATCTTTATTGCATAAGAATCTGCATATTTGGGTGCTAAAAACAGCAAATGGGTAAGAAATGCTAAAAATACTTGATCATTCCCCCTGTTTAGAATGATAATTACCCCCCTCACGATACGTTTTATTCTATTTTAAAAGCCAAACGATTGCGCAACTGTTTTTATTGGGTTTTTTTTCTCAGTTAGTTTATTTTTTCTTAAAAACGTAATCGTTTACGTCAACGTATAGGTTAGTTGTTAGCAGTATTTGAGAATCTTCGTTTTCCATTAACAGCAGAGGTATACCATGTCAGGCCAACAGGCTTCATCCAGTTGCAAATTGGATTCATTTTTCAAGATAACAGCGCGCGGCTCTTCAGTTCGCCGTGAAATCATTGCAGGATTAACCACATTCTTAGCGATGGTTTATTCTGTCATCGTTGTACCTGGCATGTTAGGGCAAGCAGGGTTCCCTCCAACTGCGGTCTTTATTGCAACCTGCTTAGTGGCTGGTTTTGGTTCTTTATTGATGGGGTTATGGGCCAATCTACCAATGGCGATTGGCTGTGCTATTTCACTGACTGCATTTACCGCATTTAGTTTGGTATTAGGGCAGCAAATTAGTATTCCTGTGGCATTAGGTGCCGTATTTTTAATGGGGTGTTTGTTCACCATCATTTCTGTTACAGGTATTCGTAGTTGGATATTACGCAATATGCCAATGGGTATTGCACATGGTACAGGTATTGGTATCGGTTTATTTTTACTGTTAATCGCTGCTAATGGAGTGGGTTTAGTGATCAAAAACCCAAATGCAGGCCTGCCTGTTGCTCTTGGTGAATTTACGTCTTTCCCTGTTTTGATGTCACTCATTGGTTTAGCGGTTATTTTTGGTTTAGAAAAACGTCGTGTTCCGGGTGGTGTACTCCTCGTTATTATTGCAATTTCAATTATTGGTTTAATTTTTGATCCCGCAGTGAAATATCAAGGTTTTTTCAAGTTGCCTTCATTGGGTGATGATGGGCTTTCATTGGTTTTCAATATGGATATCATGGGCGCATTACAGCCAATGGTATTGCCAAGCTTACTTGCATTAGTCATGACGGCGGTTTTTGATGCGACAGGCACTATTCGTGCGGTGGCGGGGCAAGCGAATTTATTGGATAAAGACGGTCAAATTATTGATGGCGGTAAAGCGTTAACCGCAGACTCTGTAAGCAGTATCTTTGCGGGTGCGATTGGTGCATCTCCTGCGGCGGTATATATTGAATCTGCAGCAGGTACCGCCGCTGGTGGTCGCACAGGTTTAACCGCCGTGGTTGTCGGCGTACTGTTCTTACTTATTCTCTTTTTATCGCCGCTATCTTATTTGGTGCCTGCCTATGCAACAGCTCCAGCATTGATGTATGTTGGGCTTTTAATGTTAAGTAATGTCTCTAAGCTTGATTTCGATGATTTTGTGGATTCAATGTCTGGCTTATTGTGTGCCGTATTCATTGTTCTGACTTGTAATATCGTCACGGGGATCATGTTAGGCTTTGCTGCTTTGGTTATCGGCCGCATTTGCGCAGGCGAATGGCGCAAATTGAATATTGGTACTGTGATTATTGCTGTACTTTTAGTGGTGTTTTACGCTTCAGGTCTGGCAATCTAAAGTGGATTATTTCAAAAAGGTGGCTAGTGTTGCCACCTTTTTAACTTATTGTATTAATTAATCGTAAAGTCTCAATTTTTTCCCCGAAAATGGATGGCTAGGGATAAAATAGAGAGAAGGCGGTTAATCAAGTGGATGTGCATGATTTCCACTGGTTACTGGCTTAGTCTTAATTATCATGGTCTGGACGGTGCTATCTCTTACTATGCGGCGGCAGGCAAAATTTTAGGTTCTAGTCGCTAGGTTAATTCAGTAAGGGCAACATGGAAATTTTCTTTACTATTCTTATTTTGATTTTAGCTGTCTCTGTTTCAGGGGTAGCCGCTAAAATTCTTCCTATTCGTATTCCTCTTCCTCTCATTCAAATTGCTATCGGTGCGCTGTTGGCTTGGCCTCAATTCGGCCTGCATGTCACCTTTGACCCAGAACTTTTTATGGTTCTGTTAATCCCACCTTTGTTGTTTGTTGATGGGTGGAAAACCCCAACACGCGAGTTCTTTCAAAATGGTCGAGAAATTTTTATTTTAGTGTTGGTTCTCGTGCTGGTTACAGTGATTGGGATTGGTTATTTAATTTACTGGTTGATGCCAGGTATTCCATTGATTGCTGCGTTTGCTCTAGCGGCTGTGCTATCTCCAACTGATGCCGTTGCGTTATCTTCAATTGTTGGAAAAGGGCGTATCCCTAAACGGATGATGAGTGTGCTAGAAGGGGAGGCATTGATGAATGATGCCTCTGGTCTGGTTGCATTAAAATTTGCGGTAGCAATTGCCATGGGAACCATGGTGTTTAGTGCTTCTGGCGTTACCATTGAATTTTTCAAAGTTGCGGTTGGCGGGCTACTCGCAGGTATTATCGTGACTTGGCTGTACAGCAAATCGTTACGTTTAATGAGCCGTTGGAGTGGTGATGACCCAGCAACCCAAATTGTATTTATGCTATTGCTGCCATTTGCATCATACATGATTGCGGAACATATTGGGTTTTCAGGTATTTTAGCCGCCGTAGCGGCGGGTATGACCATCACAAAATCGGGGGTTATCCGTAACGCTCCATTAGCGATGAGGCTACGTGCTGATAGCGTTTGGTCGATGCTTGAATTTGTCTTTAACGGGTTGGTTTTCATCATGTTAGGGCTTCAATTGCCCGGTATCTGGGAAACGTCTGTTATCCAAGCAGATCTCGACCCAAGCGTAGAAACGTGGATGCTATTTGCCGCGGTGGCAATTATCTATTTTGCTTTACTGTTATTGCGTTTTTGTTGGCTATGGCTGATGAAAAGGTTTAGCCGTTTATTCTTAAAGAAAAAGCCACTACAATTTGCGAACTATACCGTACGTGAGCTTTGGCTAGCCTCTTTTGCAGGGGTACGTGGGGCTATTACCTTAGCGGGTGTGCTCTCTATTCCGTTATTTTTAACGGATGGCTCGCCATTCCCTGCTCGTTACCAGCTCGTGTTTATTGCCGCGGGAGTTATCTTATTTTCCATTTTTGCAGGTGTGGTCGCTTTACCGCTTCTGCTGCGTAATTTTAAAGTGGGAGATAAAGAAGCGGATGCCAATGAAATTCGCATGGCAAAAGCCGCGATGGCGGAAGTGGCGATTGTCAGTTTAAATAAAATGCAGGAACGTTTATCTGCTGACGTTGATGAAAAACTCGATTCAGAAGATATCAGTGAAGTCGCTTCCCGCGTGACGGGTTATTTAAGGCGACGTACCGCAGGACAAGATGAAATTGACCATAATTTGCTGGTTGAAGACCTTGAACGGCGTTTCCGTTTAACGGCATTACGCGCAGAACGTGGTGAGCTTTATCACTTGCGCGCAACCAAGAAAATCAGTAATGAAACGCTACAAACGTTACTGGTTGACTTGGATTTATTAGAAGCCGTCTTGATCGAAAAAGAGCATTAAAACCAAAAAGCGAGTATTCTAGCCAACATTCTTAAGTTTGGGGCGAAATACAGCATTATGTGGTTACTTGTTATCACGACGCTGCTTTGGGCAGCGTCGTTTAGTCTTATCGGCGAATACCTTGCGGGTCAAGTAGATAGTTGGTTTTCAGTATTAGTGCGGGTTGCACTGGCTTCGCTGGTTTTTTTACCTTTCCTACGTTGGCGCCAATTTAGCGCTAAGGTGATTGCGCTCTATATGCTAGTGGGCGCTTGCCAACTAGGTATCATGTACCTGTTTGTCTTCCATGCTTATCAATACCTTACTGTTGCTGAATTTTTGCTTTTTACGGTATTAACGCCGCTATATGTCACGTTAATTTATGACTTATTAGAACGGCAAAAGCTGCGTAAAGGCTATTTGTTTAGCTCACTATTAGCGGTAATCGGCGCTGCAATTATTCGTTATGACCACTTGAGTGAATCTTTTTGGTTAGGTTTACTTTTTGTGCAGTTAGCAAATATCTTTTTTGCGATTGGGCAGGTGGGGTATAAACGTCTGATGGAGGTGCATCCAATCCCTCAACATCAGGCTTTCTCATGGTTTTACCTTGGTGCAACGCTAATTGCATTACTTGGATGGCTGCTATTTGGTAATAAATCGATGATGCCGACAACGACTCTCCAGTGGGGCGTCTTACTGTGGTTGGGTATTGCAGCTTCAGGCATTGGCTACTTTATGTGGAATTATGGCGCAACCAAAGTGGATGCTGGAACCCTTGCTATTATGAATAACATGATGGTCCCAGCGGGGTTATTAGTGAATTTTGCTATCTGGCAACAACATCCGGATTGGCTGAGTTTTACCATAGGATCGAGCCTGATAGTTGCTTCTCTTTGGGTGCATAAGCGTTGGATCCTTTCGCGGCCTTCACATAAGACAAGTTCTCCACGGCGTGGTCCGTCGTCGTCTCAGTAAACGCTTCAATAGCTGGCTGGCGCTGTTCTCCTTCACGGCAAGCTGCATACAGCCGGCTCCATAAACCGCTACCCAAGGTTTTGGTTTTTACTAGCCCTTGTTTTTCAAATGAATCAACCGCCCAGTGAGGTAGTGCGGCAATGCCCATTTTGGCTGCAACCATTTGGATTAAAATTAATGTGTTATCGACATTTTTCACATTAGGAGACACGCCCGCAGGTTGCAGAAAATGGCGCCAAACATCGAAGCGATCCCGTTGTACAGGGTAGATAAGCAACGTTTCATCTGCCAAATCATGGGGTTCAATATGCGGCCTTTTGGCTAACGGGTGGTCATTCGCTACAATCAATTTCACTTCATAATCAAACATTGGCGTATAGTGGATACCTTGATCTGGCAAAATGTCAGAGGTCATCACAATATCCAATTCCCTTGACAGCAATTCAGGTTGAGGGTCGAACGTCACCCCTGACTTAAAATCTACGCTGACTTGTGGCCAAGTTTGTCTGAATTGTTGTAATGCAGGGGTCAACCACTGAATGCAGCTATGGCATTCAATCGCGATGCGTAATGCACAAACCCCAGGCTCATTACATACCCGAATGGCATCTTTTACCAATGGCAGGACTTGTTGTGCTAATTGTAATAAGACTTCCCCTTGTGGCGTAAAGCGCAATGGCTGGCTTTTACGAACAAATAACCGGAAACCTAGCCGATGCTCTAAATCACTAAACTGATGTGATAAAGCAGATTGTGTCTGGTGCAAGTGAGTTGCTGTTGCCGCTAATGAACCGTATTGGCTGAGCGCTTGCAATGTTTTTAAATGTTTTAGTTCGATCATGAGAAACCTTCACGGTGACAATGAAAAATTTGCGCTTGTGCTTTATACAGTACCTGTTGATTATGGATGTGTAAACATCTAGACGGCTAAATATTTTAAGGGGTCAATATGTCTGTTATAAATCATACACTTGGTTTTCCACGTGTCGGTCTAAAAAGAGAGCTAAAACGTGCACAAGAAGATTATTGGGCAGGCAAGATTGACCAAGCCGCTCTATTAGAAACTGGTTATCAACTACGTGTACGCCATTGGCAGCAACAAAAAGAGGCAGGTGTTGAGCTATTACCCGTTGGTGATTTCGCTTGGTATGACCAAGTGCTGACAACCAGTTTGTTATTAGGCAATGTGCCGCCACGCCATCAAAATGATGATGGTTCGATTGATTTAGATACCTTATTTCGAGTAGCCCGCGGTCGCGCACCAACGGGCAAACCCGCTCCAGCAGGTGAGATGACGAAGTGGTTCAATACTAACTACCACTACATCGTGCCTGAATTTCAAAAAGGGCAACAATTTTCCCTGTCTTGGACACAGCTGCTTGATGAAGTCGATGAGGCATTAGCATTAGGCCATAATGTGAAACCGGTTATCATTGGCCCTATAACCTACCTTTGGTTAGGTAAAGTGAAAGGGGAACCATTTGACCGCTTATCATTATTGAATGAATTATTACCTGTTTATCAGGAGATCTTGTCGCGCTTAGCAGAAAAAGGTCTTGAGTGGGTGCAAATCGATGAGCCCGCATTAGTGTTAGATTTACCAGAGCAATGGCAGCAAGCTTATCAGCAGGCTTACCAAGCGCTATCAGGCCAAATAAAAATACTGCTAACCACCTATTTCGATGGTATTAGTCACCATGTAGACTTGATTAAGCAACTCCCTGTGCAAGGTCTACATGTTGATGTGGTTGCAGGTGCTGATAATATTGAAAAACTACACCAAATACTGCCAGCAGACTGGGTATTATCACTAGGAATTATTAATGGTCGTAACGTATGGAAGGCTGACTTAGGGGAAAAATTCTTACAGGTGAAGCCGCTCTTAGGTCAGCGTGATATATGGGTAGGAACGTCATGTTCATTACTGCACAGCCCAATTGACTTAAATGATGAGACACGTTTAGATGCTGAAGTGAAAAGCTGGTTTGCTTTCGCTATCCAAAAATGCGAAGAACTTGCTCTGTTAACAAAAGCGTTAAATCAGCCAACAGACAGCCATATTGCTGAATTAGATACATACAGCGCACCTATTCGAGCGCGTAAAACATCAGCTCGTGTAAATAATGCATCAGTGGCTCAGCGTTTGGCGGCAATCAGCGAAGGGGATACAGAACGTTATAGCCCCTATCCACAGCGAGCAGCGCGCCAACGTCAACGCTTTAACTTACCATTATGGCCAACAACCACGATTGGCTCATTTCCTCAAACAAGTGAAATCAGAACATTACGTTTAGACTTCAAAAAAGGGAATGTGGATAAAACCTACTATCGCACCAATATTAGTGAACATATTAAGCAAGCCATTAAAGAACAAGAAATTTTAGATATCGATGTCCTTGTGCATGGTGAAGCTGAACGTAATGACATGGTGGAATACTTTGGTGAGCACTTTGATGGCTATGTATTTACCCAAAATGGTTGGGTGCAAAGTTACGGTTCACGTTGCGTTAAACCGCCAGTGATTATTGGTGATATTAGTCGTCCAGAAGCCATTACGGTGGAGTGGGCAAAATATGCTCAATCCTTAACGAAGAAACCTGTCAAAGGGATGTTAACTGGCCCTGTCACTATTCTATGTTGGTCATTCCCACGTGAAGATGTTAGCCGTGAAACAATAGCGAAACAAATTGCGCTAGCGTTACGTGATGAAGTGGACGACTTACAAAAAGCGGGTATCGGTATTATTCAAATCGATGAGCCTGCACTGCGTGAAGGGTTACCATTGCGTCGAGACGAGTGGGCAGCTTACCTCAAATGGGCGGTTGATGCTTTCAAGCTCAGTGCTGCGATTGCGGATGACGACACGCAAATTCACACCCATATGTGCTATTGCGAATTCAATGACATCATGGATTCCATTGCGGCATTGGATGCCGACGTGATTACGATTGAAACATCACGTTCAGATATGGATTTGTTAGATGCATTCGAAGATTTTGATTATCCAAATGAAATTGGACCCGGTGTTTATGATATTCACTCACCAAATGTACCGAATGTGGAATGGATTGTTGCGCTATTAAGAAAGGCGGCGAAGCGTGTTCCGGTTGAGCGCTTATGGGTTAACCCAGATTGCGGCTTGAAAACTCGTGGCTGGCCAGAAACTCGCCAAGCATTAGCTAACATGGTTGAAGCAGCGAAACAGCTCAGAAATGATCAGTAAAATGGCGATTAGTTAGTGTGTCAAAAAGGCAGGTTTTCCCTGCCTTTTTAGAAAGTATTAACCAAATAATTTAGATTTCAGTAAGTTCATACCGATAGAAGCCAAATCGAGGTTTTCTGGGACTTCGCCATTTGGTGTGGCGCTATCAACCAACTGAGGAAGATATTTAGCAATCATTTCTGAGGTTGCTTGAGGCTCTAAGCCAACCTGTTGAGCTAATTCTTGGATATTTGCATTTCCAAAAACTTGCATTAATTGGCTGGCATCGATAGGTAAATTATTTCCTTCACTGATCCACGATGCAATAACACCGCCTAAGCCTTGCTCGTTAAATTTTTCGATAACACCTTGAAGGCCACCTTGCTCCTCAACCCAGTTTATTACTGATTGAAATTGTTGCATTTTATCGCCTGCAACCATACCCATCATTTGCTCAAATAACCCCATGTTATCTCCTAGGCAATCCGCCAATTTATGCTCTCATCCATAGTATGGAGCATTATTCAAAAAATTGTAGTCGGCTATTTTCAGCAATTTGAGTTTTAGGTCAATAGAAATGATGCATTGAATATAGCCCAGTAAAGAAACAAAGATTTTTCATTTGTGAATTAAACGTGAATAAACATAACGAGCGTCACATTTTCTATCACATTATTCTGTGAAAGCATGTTTAAGGTGAATTTTTATTTATTTTGTTTTAATTCAATTAGTTATGCTTTTATTGTTTGTTTTTTATATTATCTCAAATGTGATATTAGTCATGTGTTTGTGAATTTTATTGTGTGAAAATTCACAACAGTCACGAAGATTAACAACATCAGGGGTCATTATGGGAAATTTCGTTAATAAAATTGGCGTGATTGGCCTAGGTTCTATGGGGATGGGGATCGCACAATCTCTTATAAAAAATAACATTCCTACCTATGGATTTGATTTAAACCAAGGTGCATGCAAAAGCCTACTTAACGCAGGCGCAATTGCAGTGGGGCAAAATGCAGCGGAATTTGCCCATGAAATTGATGCTTTGTTGCTGGTGGTGGTTAATGGTCGTCAAGTTGAAGCCATTTTATTTTCGGGTGAACAGCCTTTAGTTGAACAACTACGCCCCGGTACGGTTATTGTGTTGCACAGTACCTTGGCTGCGGAACAAACTAAAAATATCGCTCGGCGCCTTGCCTCATATCAATTACCGCTTGTAGATGCGCCTATTTCAGGTGGCTCAATTAAAGCCGCTGAAGGGAAATTGACTGTAATGGCTTCAGGTGAACCAGCTCTATTTGAGCAGCTTTCACCTGTATTTAACGCTATTTCTGAGCGCTTATATCGCGTAGGGGATGAAGTCGGCTTAGGTTCAACCGTCAAAACGATTCACCAGTTATTAGCTGGGGTGCATATAGCTGTTGCCGCAGAAAGCATGGCTTTAGCCGCCAAGGCGGGTATTGACCTTGACGTAATGTACGACATTGTTACCCATGCAGCTGGAAATTCATGGATGTTTGAAAACCGTATGCAACATGTCTTAGACGGTGATTATACGCCAAAATCCTCAGTAGATATTTTTGTCAAAGATTTAGGGCTAGTGATGGAAACAGGGAAAGCATTAAATTTCCCGCTGCCACTTGCTTCAACAGCCCATCAAATGTTTATTTCAGCGAGCAATGAAGGCTTTGGTCAGCAGGATGACAGCGCGGTGATCAAAACATTTAAAGGTATTACTTTACCGGAGAAAAAAGCATGACAGTGAAGTTAGGCGTAATAGCGGATGATTTTACCGGTGCGACAGATATTGCAGGCTTTATGGTGCAAAACGGTTGGAAGGTTGTTCAGCTATTGAATGAACCTGATGAAAATACACCAGTACCAGAAGATGTTGATGCGATAGTGATCAGTTTGAAAAGCCGCTCTTGTCCTGTCGATGAAGCTGTTAGTGCATCGACCAATGCGTGCAAGTGGCTGAATCAGAAAGCAAATTGTCAGCAAATTTTCTTTAAATATTGCTCAACGTTTGATTCAACCGAAAAAGGCAATATTGGCCCCGTTACAGATGCATTAATGGCACAACTGGGAACAGATTTAGCATTAGTTTGCCCAGCGTTACCTGTGAACGGCAGAACGGTTATTCACGGTCATTTATTTGTGAATGGCCAGCTACTTAATGAAAGTGGCATGCAGCATCACCCTGTAACCCCAATGACCGACGCAAATTTATTGCGTGTGATGGAAAAACAATCAAAAGGTAAAGCAGGTTTAGTCAAACTTGAAGATATTCAAAAAGGCAGTGACGTTGTTAGCCAAAAGCTTGCCGAGTTAGCTCAACAAGGTGTGAGTTACGCGGTCGTTGATAGCTTAACGATGGATGATTTGCTTCCTATCGCACAAGCGGTTAAAGCCATGCCACTGTTAACTGGGGGCTCCGGCCTCGGCGCTGCATTAGCGAATGTGGATAGCCAATGCCCATGGGGCGGCACAACACAACGTGGCGAAAAACCAACAGGTAAAAACAGAAAAACGGTTGTTTTATCGGGGAGTTGCTCGGTAATGACCAACAAACAAGTGCAGGCTTATCAGCAAGTTGCTCCTGCAAAAATGTTGGATGTGGGTGAATGTTTAAATAACTCAGAGTATGCCAAAACATTAGCTGATTGGGTGCAAGCACAGCAACTAACCGGTTTAGCGCCAATGCTTTATGCCACTCAATCACCTGAATTATTGAAACAGACACAAGAAAAATATGGCGCAGCGGAATCAAGTTTCGCGGTCGAGAAGGTATTTGGTGAAGTTGTCGCACTGTTGCAAGCGAAAGGGTATGACACCTTTATTATTGCGGGTGGCGAAACCTCAGGAAAAGTGGTTCAAAGCCTTGGAACAGAACAATTAAGTATTGGTTCACCAATTGCCCCTGGTGTGCCATGGGTACAGGATTTAGCAAGCGGTAACTGGTTGGCGCTGAAATCAGGTAATTTCGGCCAAGAAAATTTCTTCCAGTTTGCACAGGAGATGTTTAATGAGTGATGAAAAGGCGCTGCGCCAAGAGTTAGTCGATTGGGCTAAATCAATGTTTAACCGCGGATACAGTAGTGGTGGTGCAGGAAATATTAGTGCTCGGTTACCTGATGGTTCGATTATTGTGACACCGACAAACTCCAGTTTTGGTGATTTAGACCCTAACAAACTGAGTAAACTCGATGCACAAGGCAATTGGATTGGGGGTGATAAGCCGACAAAAGAAGTTTCTATGCATATGGCGATGTATTTGCAACGCCCTGATTGCCAAGCAGTTGTTCACCTTCACTCACCTTGGTTAACGGCGTTGTCTTGCTTACCGGGGTTAGATACAACAAATTGTTTACCTCCCATCACACCTTATTATGTGATGCGAGTGGGGAAATTACCATTGATTGAATACTTGCCACCGGGGGATGACCGAATTGGTGAGGAAATTGCAAAATTAGCACCGACACATAATGCGGTATTGCTATCAAATCATGGTCCGGTCGTGGGTGGCAAAACGTTAAGACAAGCTTTCTTCAATGCAGAAGAGTTAGAAGATACAGCTCGCTTATATATCACATTACGCCCACATGGCTTTACAACATTAACGCAAGAGCAAGTTGAACAGCTCGAAAGTCGTTATCCACAAAAGTAGTGAGGCGAAAATGGCTAAATTTGCTGCAAATTTAAGCATGATGTTTACCGAAGTGCCTTTTATACAGCGCTTTGAACGTGCTGCAAATGCGGGGTTCAAAGGTGTCGAATACCTCTTCCCTTATGAAGAAGATGCCGATGTCATTGTGGGTGAGCTGAGTAAACACCATTTAACACAAGCTCTGTTTAATATGCCAGCGGGAAATTGGGCACAAGGGGAGCGTGGTATGGCTTCGATCCCAGGTCGTGAGAAAGAATTTGCCGAAGGCGTACAAACGGCCTTGAAATACGCAAAAGCCTTAGGCTGTAAACAAGTTCATGCGATGGCGGGGAAAGTGAGTGAAAACTATACACTTGAACAGCAAACTGCATGCTATATCAAAAATATTCAATATGCGGCGGATGTGATGGCTGAGCACGGTATTCGTGTGCTTATCGAACCCATCAATACCCGCGATATGCCTGGATACTTTTTGACGACACAAAAACAAGCTGAAGCATTACTACCTGAAATTGCTCGTGAAAATGTATTTATCCAGTTGGATTTATATCACTGCCAAATTATGGAAGGTGATTTATTGAAAACAATTGAACGTTTATGGGGTAAATTTAGTCACATTCAGATAGCGTCAGTTCCTTATCGTCATGAACCGGATAGCGGTGAAGTCAATTACCCATGGATTTTTAAGCAGTTGGATGAAATGGGGTATGAAGGCTGGTTAGGATGTGAATACCATCCTGCAGGCCGCACCGAAGATGGATTAGGCTGGCTTAAACAAGCAAATTCATAATTAGGAGAACCTATGCTCCCTTCTGAGCGTCGTGATTTTATTTACCGTTACGTGCATGAACATCAAACCGTATCGATCAGTGACTTGGTTGAGCTAATGAATGTCTCTCATATGACAGTGCGACGTGATATTCGGATGTTAGAAGAAGAAGGGAAGGTACTCAGTATTAGTGGTGGCGTTAAGTTAAATGATGTGCTGCGCCAAGAGTTACCTTGGAGTGAAAAAGCGCGGTTACATCATCGCCATAAGCGTGAAATTGGCCAGTTTGCCAGCTCACTAGTTGAAGATGGGCAAGTGGTTTATCTCGATGCGGGAACAACTACCTTTGAGATAGCACGCGTACTCGGCGAGCGTTTCAACTTAACGATTGTCACTAATGATTTTTCGATTATGCAGTACTTAATGAATAAGTCGCAGCTAAACCTATACCACACCGGGGGATTGGTGGATAAACGTAACCATTCTAGTGTAGGAAATACGGCTGCGATGATGCTGAAAACCCTCAATGTTGATATTGCTTTTATCAGCACCAGTTCATGGGATTTGCAGCACGGGGTTTCTACCCCGCATGAGGAAAAGGTTCAGATAAAACAAACGCTATTGGATGTTGCTCGCCGCTGTGTGCTGGTTTCAGACAGTAGTAAGTTCGGCAAATATGGCATGTTTCGTGTTTGCCCATTGAATCAATTGCACGACATCATTTGTGATGATCAGTTGCCAACTGATGTGGTGCAGCGGATAACAGAACAAAACATAAAACTTCATTTAATCAAGACATAAAACATAAATAATCTTACCTAAAACTGCATAGCCAGTTAAAAGGCTATAGCAAGGAGAATTACAATGAAAGTTATTATTACTGGTGGCGCAGGCTTTCTGGGCCAGCAGCTAGCCGCTGCTTTGCTTAAAAATAGCCAGGGCTTAAAATTTGACCACCTTGTTTTAGCCGATATTCAATGCCCTACATCACCGGTTGAAGATGCCAGAGTCAGTTGCGTCGCGTTAGATTTAACGCAAGCAGGCGCGGCTGATAAACTGATTGATGCACAAACCGACGTGGTTTTCCACCTTGCAGCTATCGTAAGTAGCCATGCTGAAAGTGATTTTGACTTGGGTATGAAGGTTAACTTCGAAGCCACTCGCCAATTATTGGAAGTCGCTCGTGCCAAGAACCCTGCAATCAAATTTATGTTCACCAGCTCCCTCGCTGTGTTTGGTGGTGAGCTACCTGATGTCATCACAGACTTGTGTGTCGTTAACCCACAATCGTCCTATGGTGCTCAAAAAGCTATGTGTGAATTGATGGTGAATGACTATTCACGTAAAGGCTTTGTTGATGGTCGAGTGATGCGTTTACCGACTATTAGCATTCGCCCTGGTGTACCCAATAAAGCAGCCTCTTCATTCGCAAGTGGCATTATTCGCGAGCCATTAAATGGGGTTGAAAGTGTTTGTCCTGTCTCCCCTGACCTCGCGTTATGGTTATCTAGCCCTGAAACTGTGATTAACAACTTTATTCATGCGGTCAGTATCCCTGCTGAAAAATTTGGTAAATCACGCACTGTGAACCTGCCAGGTATCACTGTTACCGTCCAAGGTATGATCGATGCTCTGCGTGATGTTGCAGGCCAAGAAGCTGTGGATCTTATTCGCTTTGAGCCTGATGAAGCCATTAACCGTATTGTGGCGAGCTGGCCGGGCAAATTTGATATCAGCCGAGCATTGGATCTCGGTTTTCGTGCAGATGGTTCGTTTGGTGATGCGATCCGTTCGTTTATCACCCACCACGGTTCGTCTAAGTAGGAGATAGCCTATGTCCTATATTCCTATTATTGGCCTCGCAGTGGCCATATTTGTCCTGATCTTCTTAGTATTACGAACGCGTGTTCATGCGTTATTAGCAATGCTAATTGCCGCAGCAATCGCGGGTATATCCGGTGGTTTGACCGCAGCAGAGACAGTGACAGTCATTACAAAAGGCTTTGGGTCAACACTCGGTAGCATCGGTATTGTTATCGGACTCGGGGTAATGATGGGAAGGGTGCTGGAAGTTTCAGGTGCTGCTGAACAGATCGCTTATAGCTTTATCAAATGGTTAGGAAAAAAGCGTGAAGAATGGGCGTTGGCAATTACCGGCTATATTGTCAGTATTCCTATCTTCGTTGATTCCGCTTTTGTGATTTTATACCCATTGGCAAAAGCATTAGCCAAAAATGGTAAACGTAGCATACTAACTTTAGGCGTTGCACTCGCTGGTGGGTTAGTGGTGACACACCACACCGTTCCACCAACACCTGGGCCTTTAGGCGTGGCAGGGATCTTTGGTGTCGATGTTGGCGCAATGATCCTGGCAGGAATGAGCCTCGCTATTCCTTGTGTTATCGGTATTGTTCTTTACGCAAAATGGTTAGGGACTAAATACCCTGAATTTATGCCAGATGAAACGGGTAGTGAAGACCTGAAAGAAGTTCACGCTCGTTATATGGAAGAAAAAGCGAATAAACCATTACCAAGCCTGTTCTTATCGCTTTTACCGATTATTACGCCTATTTTGTTAATTTTCATAAATGCAATTAATGGATTAATTCTTAAAACAGAATCTTTCCAAGGTATGGAAAGCAATTGGTATTTCCAAACATTTGAATTTTTAGGCGCACCCATTATTGCATTATCAATTAGTGTGTTGATCTCTGTTTACACATTAATGCCAAAAGCAACGAAAGAAGAAGTCATCGACCGTATGGAAGAAGGCTTACAAGCAGCCGGTATTATTCTGCTTGTTACGGGGGCTGGTGGTGCATTAGGCGCGGTACTTCGCGATAGTGGCACAGGAAACATTCTTGCTGAGCATGTAGCAAATCTGCCAATTACACCTGTATTGATTCCGTTTATCATCGCGACGTTGGTTCGTTTGATTCAAGGTTCGGGTACAGTAGCAATGATTACCGCAGCATCTATTTCTGCACCAATCATTAGCCAAATACCTGATATTAACTTATTGGTCGCAGCGCAAGCGGCAACCATGGGGTCTCTGTTCTTCGGTTACTTTAACGACAGCCTGTATTGGGTTGTGAACAGAATGATGGGAATTAAGGACGTTAAACAGCAAATCATTGTTTGGTCTATTCCGACCACCATTGCGTGGGCAATAGGTCTAGTTGGTGTCCTCGTTCTTGATGTAATTCTCTAATATAGCGTTACTACTTTTAGTTCTGCCAAATAATCAAAGCGCCCAGCAATCAGGGGCGCTTTTGTCGTTATGTCAAACTTTCATCTATACTGATGACAATGGATTTTAAAGAGAAATAAAACCAATGAATAAATGTGATGTAAATCACTTAATGATGAAATCAAACTTTTATTGTTTTCATTAAAAGTGACATTCATCACTAAAAAATTATGGCTTTATCGCTATATTATAAATAACGATTAATCAGTATTGACTGATTTAATGATGCCATTGTGTAAAGGAGTTTGAAATGTCTGACGTTTTCCACTTAGGTTTAAAGAAAAGTGACTTACAGGGTGCGACCGTAGCGATTGTTCCTGGGGATCCTAACCGTGTTGAAAAAATTGCACGTCTGATGGATAACCCTGTACACCTTGCGTCATTGCGTGAATACACCTCTTGGCGTGGTGAGGTTGACGGAAAAGCCGTCATTGTTTGTTCAACCGGTATCGGTGGCCCATCAACGTCTATTGCAGTCGAAGAACTTGCGCAGCTTGGTATTCGCACTTTCTTACGTATTGGTACAACAGGTGCAATCCAAGAAGATATCAATGTCGGTGATGTTTTAGTGACAACTGGAGCAGTACGCTTAGACGGTGCTAGCCAACACTTCGCGCCATTAGAATACCCAGCAGTTGCCGATTTTGATTGTACCAATGCGCTTTATGCCGCAGCGAAAGATGCAGGTGCAACCGTTCATGTTGGTGTAACTGCATCATCTGATACCTTCTACCCAGGTCAAGAGCGTTATGATACCTATACTGGCCGTGTGATGCGTCATTTCAGAGGTTCGATGAAAGAGTGGCAAGACATGGGCGTGATGAACTACGAAATGGAATCAGCCACATTGCTGACTATGTGTTCTAGTAGTAAAGGGTTACGTGCTGGTATGGTTGCGGGTGTTATCGTAAATCGTACCCAACAAGAAATTCCAAATGAAGCGTTACTGAAGAAAACTGAAGGTAACGTATTAAGTATTGTGGTTGAAGCTGCACGCCGCTTACTGTAGTCCGTGATTTACTGGCCCGTTTACTTGACTTTCACTCGGTTGTGGACAAAAAGTAAGCGGGCTTAGTCCTTTTACATACCTCTTATTTCTCTTCATTTCCTTTATAAATGTTACAATTGTTAATCAATTTACAGGAAATATTCTGATCCTCTTATTCGCTAGATCTGTTATTGTCATAAAAACAATTATCAATATTATGTGCCCTTAAATTGTTCAGGTTACATTTGTTTTATTGCTAACTGGAATGAAAGCTGTAGGGCGAAAAGGAATTATTATGTCAACAACACCTTATCTTCATCCTTCTGTTTTGCCTTTAAAAGGCGGTATTAACTTCCGCGATCTTGGTGGTAAAAAACTCGCTAATGGTGGGAAGATCAAGCCTGGAGTCCTGTTTCGTTCCGGTGCGTTAGACCGATTAACTCAAGAGGACGAAGCTGTTCTACGTTCACAAAATCTTTTCCAAATCATTGATTATCGTGATGAAGCTGAAATCTTAGATAAGCCTGATGTCATTTGGCAAGGCGCGCATTATGTGCATGCACCAGCAAATCCGTTAGCAAAAGAGGTCACAGCAAATTTAGATAAACTTACGCCAGAAATATTGGAACAATTTGACCCGCAAGCTTTTATGTTCCGTTTATATGAATTATTACCACTGAACAATCCTGCTTATCACCAATTGGTCAATTTACTCAAACAGCCAGAAAAAGGTGGTATCGTACAACACTGTGCGGTAGGAAAAGACCGTACAGGAGTCGGGTCCGCATTAGTATTATTTGCTTTAGGTGCAGATTTAGACACTGTAATGGAAGATTACTTACTGACTAATGAAACACTTGCACCATACCGCAAGCATTTACTCGAAGAACATGCAAAAACGATGGACGAAAGCATTGTGAAAAAATTTGAGTATGTCTATTCGGTACGTGAAGACTTTTTAAGAACGGCTCTAAACAGTATTGAAAGCCATTATGGCAATGTTGACCAATGGCTAGAAAAAGATTTTGGCTTAGGAAGGCAACAACGAGAAGCACTGCAGAGTCAGTTTTTGGACTAAGTTTCACTTACAGTAAGATGAGTTGTGGATAATCCATTTTTCCGTATCCACAACTTAGTTTTTCTAAAAATGTTTCTGCTTTGTTTAATCTTGATTTACCACTTTTTCGCTACAGTATTCTGATTATTCCCTAATGAAAGGAACTGACCGTGACACTCAATGAAATTGTCACCATAGTGACGGATTTTACACGCGAACATGAAGTATGGGCGCTTCCTATTATTTTCTTTTTGGCGTTTGGGGAATCTTTGGCATTTTTGTCACTCCTGTTACCAGCAACGGTTATTTTACTCGCGCTTGGCGCTTTGATTGGTGAAAGTAATATTACTTTCTGGCCAATATGGTTAGCAGCAGCTCTCGGTGCTTTCTTTGGGGACTGGCTCTCTTATTGGATTGGTTATCATTACAAAGAAAATGTACGCCATATGTGGCCGATTTCTCGTAACCCACAAATGATTGATAAAGGGCAGCGTTTCTTTGACCGATGGGGTATTTGGGGAATTTTCTTTGGGCGCTTCTTCGGGCCGTTACGAGCCATTGTTCCCTTGGTTGCAGGGATTTGCGCCATGCCACAACGGCATTTCCAACTTGCGAATATTGCTTCTGCGATGATTTGGGCATTTGGTATTTTAGCGCCGGGAGCGCTCGGCCTGAAATGGTTCGCAAGTTGGATAGGCTAAGCTTGCGAAGTGCTTCGCAAAATTTTCTTCGATGGCTAAATTACCTCTGGACACTTATACAGTATCCCATTACCTTACACTAGACTTTGTAAAGTAAGGATTTAACCGTGGATACCTCTCTTTTATATGCTGTTATTGGTGCGTTGAGTGGCGTTTTAGTTGGTGGTTTAGCCTCTTGGTTCTCTATTGCCCAAAAAATTGCGCAAAAAGATCAGGAACTACAACAACTCAACCGCCAACTTGCTGCAAGTGACGAAAAAAACATCCACCTTGCGCAATGGAAAGAAGAGTATGACAGGCTAGATCAAGAATTGCGCACTCAAAGGGATATTAACCGAGAACAAGAAGCTGAGCTTCGTGAGGTAATAACCCGTTTTGAACAGAACCAGCTAGCCAACGAAGAAAAACAGCGAATTTTACAAAATAGCGAACAACGGCTGACAGCACAATTCGAAAACTTAGCAAATCGTATTTTTGAACAAAATGAGCGTCGTGCATCAGAGCAACAACAAAAAAGCCTATTGGCGATGCTGTCACCTTTTCGTGAGCAATTAGAAGGTTTTCGTCAGCAAGTTCAGCAAAGTTTTGGTGAAGAAGCGAAAGAACGCCATACTTTAGCCTATGAAATTCGGCAATTACAGCAGCTCAATAATCAAATGACCAAAGAAGCGGTTAACCTGACACGAGCCTTGAAAGGGGATAACAAAATTCAAGGAAACTGGGGGGAAACTATTCTTACCAGGATCCTCGAAGTCTCAGGTTTACGTGAAGGAAGTGAGTTTGAAACCCAAGTTAGCATCAATACAAGTTATAATAACCGTTATCAACCGGATGTGATTATCCATCTTCCTGAAGGGAAAGATGTGGTTGTTGATGCCAAAATGTCGTTGGTTTCCTATGAACAGTACTTCAATAGCGAAGAGCCACATGAACAGCAACAGGCGTTAAAAAACCATGTGGCATCTATCCGCAATCACATGCGTATGCTAAGCCGCAAGGATTACCATCAGTTACCGGGAATTCGTTCATTAGATTACGTTTTAATGTTTATCCCTATTGAACCTGCGTATTTACTGGCTTTGAAAGAAGCTCCCGAGTTACTTGATGAAGGAATTAAACAGAATATTATGTTAGTTTGTCCTTCGACATTGTTAGTGGCGGTGAGGACAATTAATAATATTTGGCGGTATGAACGCCAAGGGCAAAATGCCCAGGAGATAGCAAATAGAGCAGCGAAAATGTATGACAAGCTGCGCTTGTTTGTGGATGATATGCAGGTTTTAGGCACCAGTCTTGATAAAGCAAATAATACTTACCTATCGGCAATGAAACGCCTTGCCGAAGGGCGTGGAAATTTAATTAGCCAGGCGGAAAGTTTTAAAGAGCTTGGGGTCGAAATTAAACAACCTATCCAGCCCCAATTGGTTGAGCGATCAGATACGTCTAATTGTGCGGAATCTTAGACTTCTGATAGGGTTTTGGCCCAAAGACTGTTACACTTCCTACAAAAGTTTGAATGATAAGCAGGCATAAGAGAAATGACTGAACCAACTAAAGAAACCATTGATTTCGGTTTCCGTACTGTCGGCAAAGAAGATAAAGCTGGCCTAGTAGCGAATGTTTTTCACTCAGTAGCATCAAAATATGACTTAATGAATGATTTGATGTCATTCGGTATCCATCGTATTTGGAAGCGTTTTACCATTGAAGCGAGTGGGGTACGTCGTAATCAACGAGTACTTGACCTTGCAGGTGGAACGGGTGACTTAACCGCTAAATTTTCACGTTTAGTCGGTGAAAAAGGTGAGGTCATACTCGCAGATATTAATGATTCAATGCTAAAAATGGGGCGTGAGAAATTACGTGACCTAGGCATTGTTGGTAATGTTAATTATGTACAAGCCAATGCAGAAGAACTGCCATTCCCTGATAACTATTTTGATTGCATTACTATCTCTTTTGGTTTGCGTAATGTCACCGATAAAGACAAAGCGCTACGCTCTATGTTCCGAGTGTTAAAGCCGGGTGGGCGCTTATTGGTGTTAGAGTTCTCTAAGCCAATTATTGAGCCACTGAATAAAGCTTATGATGCCTATTCATTCCATATACTCCCTCGTATTGGTCAGGCGATCGTTAATGATCCCGATAGCTATCGCTATTTAGCCGAGTCAATCCGTATGCATCCAAACCAAGAAACACTAAAAGGTATGATGGAAAATGCAGGGTTTGAACAGGTGACGTACACTAATATGACAGGTGGAATTGTCGCATTGCATAAAGGGTTTAAATTCTAAGATGGAAGCACCATCAACACATACCGAAAATCAAAATACAGTTTTGTATTCTTTGATAACAGCATTGATGGAAACCACTCTTAACCACATGTTGTTTAAAGAAAAAGTTCTACAGCCAGCTAGAATGCGCTTGGCCGGCAAGGTTATGGCTATTGAACTTAAAGAACTGAATAAAACGTTAACACTCGTTTTTGCTGAAAATCATGTTGATGTGTTAAGCCAGTGGGTTGAGCCTGCGGACTGTACCATTAAAACATCCATCTTTACGCTAGTTAAATTGAAAGACAAACAGCAATTATCTCAACTTATCAATCGTGGTGATATCGTGATTGAAGGGGATATGCAAATTGTACAGCACTGGTCTTCTTTACTTGACTTAGCAATTTGGAATCCTGCTCATTATCTATCACCTTACATTGGTGATGTTGCAGCCGAAGGTCTTAGCAAGTTCTTGAATAAAGGTGCTTGTCTTGCATCTCATTTAGTAAAACGGCAAAAAACGTATATCAAAGACGCAATAATTGAAGAATGGAAGATGGCGCCTAGCCAGCTTGAACTTGCTCATTTTAGTGATGAAGTTGAGCAAGTAGAAAATTCAATGAGTGCACTTGAGCTACGTTTAAGCCAGTTGGAGGAGAAGAATGACACCCGGTGAAATAAAACGACTTTACTTCATTATTCGGGTTTTTCTCTCTTACGGATTAGATGAGTTAATCCCCAAAACTAAACTAACGTTACCATTAAGAATAGGTCGCTTAGGTTTCTTTTGGATTAAAAATAAGCATAAAGACAAAACATTGGGCGAAAGGCTTCGTCTCGCCCTTCAAGAACTCGGGCCAGTTTGGATCAAATTTGGCCAAATGCTATCGACTCGCCGAGATCTTTTCCCACCTGCAATCGCAGATCAATTGTCATTATTACAAGACAAAGTGGCAAGTTTTGATGGCAAACTGGCACGAGGCTATATTGAGGAATCTCTCGAAGGGCCTTTAGAACAGTGGTTTGATGACTTCGATGAACAAGCTTTAGCTTCTGCGTCTATTGCTCAGGTGCATACCGCAACGTTAAAAGAAAATGGTAAAGATGTTGTCATCAAGGTTATTCGCCCTGATATTCTGCCAATTATTAAAGCTGATATTAAGTTAATGTATCGTATTGCAAATTGGGTTCCTTTGCTGCCAGATGGGCGGCGATTAAGACCCAAAGAAGTCGTGCGTGAATACGAAAAAACCTTGATCGATGAGCTGAATTTGCTCCGTGAATCGGCAAATGCCATTCAGCTTCGTCGTAACTTTGAAAATAGCGCCATGCTGTATATACCAGAGGTATATCCAGATTATTGCCGTGAAAACGTGATGGTGATGGAGCGTATCTACGGGATCCCAGTTTCCGATATTACTGCGCTTAAAGCGCAGGGAACGAATATGAAACTGCTGGCAGAGCGTGGTGTTAAAGTCTTCTTTACACAGGTTTTCCGCGACAGCTTTTTCCATGCTGACATGCATCCAGGAAATATCTTTGTTAGTTACGATCATCCAGAGGACCCTAAATACATAGGGATAGACTGTGGGATAGTCGGCTCATTAAACAAAGAAGATAAGCGTTATTTGGCAGAAAACTTCATTGCTTTTTTTAATCGTGATTATCGTAAGGTAGCAGAACTGCACGTTGACTCCGGCTGGGTTCCTTCAGACACAAATGTGGAAGACTTTGAGTTTGCTATCCGTACCGTATGTGAGCCTATTTTTGAAAAACCATTAGCTGAAATTTCGTTTGGGCAAGTATTATTGAATTTATTTAATACAGCACGTCGTTTCAACATGGAAGTTCAACCACAGTTGGTATTATTACAAAAAACATTATTGTATGTAGAAGGCCTAGGACGGCAGCTTTACCCACAGCTTGATCTCTGGAAAACCGCAAAACCATTTCTAGAGGACTGGGTTCATAGCCAAGTAGGGATACCTGCAATTACTCAAGCATTAAAAGAAAAAGCACCTTATTGGGCAGAAAAAATGCCTGAAATACCGGATTTAATTTATGGTGCATTACGGCAGCATAAGTACTTACAATCAAATATCGATCAACTAACTCAGCAACTGAAAAGTCAGCGTAATAAGCAGCGTAAATCTCAGTACCTTTTAGGTATCGGTGCTACATTTATTCTCTGTGGGACTCTATTCCTCATTTCTAATCTCACACCGTTTGGAATTGTATTTATGGTGGCAGGTGCACTGTCTTGGTTGTTTGGTTGGTGTAAAACCGGCGGAAATTAAGTAAACTTTGTTTTGCGACAAGTTTATAAGGCTGTGAACATTTCCGTATTTTGTGTTGGTTGTATATAATAGATCTAATAACAATTGATCCCAAAACTATATAGAGGTATTAACAATGGAATCAACTATTGCAATGGCTGCTTTCGGTAGTCCTTGGCAGCTCATTATCATTGCCTTACTTATTATTTTAATTTTCGGCACCAAAAAATTGCGTTCTTTAGGCTCAGATTTGGGTGAGTCACTCAAAGGCTTTAAAAAAGCAATGAACGATGACGAAAAAGCAAAAGCAGAACAAGAAAAGCAAGATGCTGACTTCGCACCTAAAAATATTACTGAACAACAGGCTGCTGAAAAGAAAGAAAGCCCAGTTGAGAGCAAAAACAAAGAGCAGGGTTAAACCGTGTTTGACATAGGTTTTAGTGAACTGTTGCTTATTGCAGTTATTGGTCTCGTTGTATTAGGCCCTGAGCGGTTACCAGTGGCAGTGAGAACTGTCGCTGGGTGGATCCGTGCGATGCGCTCTATGGCTGCAAATGTACAAAACGAGTTATCGCAAGAGTTAAAGCTGCAGGAGCTGCAAGAAACGCTGAAAAAGGTGGAAGAAAAAGCTAATTTAGAAGCGCTTTCTCCTGAACTTAAGCAGTCAATGGAAGAACTGCGTACAGCGGCACAATCGCTTAAAAGCGATTACCAAGCGACAACCAATGATATTGAAACAGAGTTAAACAAAGCAAAAGAGATCACTGACAGTTACGATAGTGCTGTAAAGGAAGCGAAAGATAATACTCAGCAGCCACCTGAAGAGTCTGATCCAAACCCTGAGCATGCTGCTAAAATGGCGGCTGTTGTTGAGGATGAAAAGCCAGAAGATTCAGTCGCCGTGAAAACAGTAGAATCACTCGATGCTAAAGTAAAAAACTCTAATCAAACTGAAAGTGAAAAATAACACATGGCTGTAAATGATACACAACCACTTATTAGCCACCTCATTGAACTTCGCAAACGGCTGTTAAACTGTTTAATTACAGTTTTAATTGTTTTTGCTGCGCTTGCTTATTTTTCAAATGATATCTATCGGCTGGTAGCAGCCCCTTTGATTGATAAGCTACCAGTAGGTTCGCAAATGAGTGCGACAGATGTGGCGTCAACATTCTTTACCCCAATTAAATTGACAATGATGGTTTCGGTTTTTGTATCGATACCGGTTATTCTCTATCAAATTTGGGCTTTTATTGCACCTGCCTTATACAAGCATGAACGCAAACTCATGTTGCCTTTGCTTGTTTCAAGTAGTTTCTTGTTTTATTTGGGAATGGCATTTGCCTACTTCGTTGTTTTTCCGCTCGCATTTGGTTTCTTTGTTAAAACGACCCCAGATAGCGTTAACTTTATTCCCGATATCAGTAAATATCTTAGTTTCGTCATGACATTATTCATGGCTTTTGGTGCGGCATTTGAAGTACCTATTGCAATTATTTTACTGTGTTGGACAGGCGTGACTACACCCGAATCTCTGAAACGTAAACGTCCTTATATTTTAGTTGGGGCATTTATCGTTGGGATGTTTTTAACGCCGCCAGATGTACTCTCTCAAACTTTGCTTGCTGTTCCAATGTATTTGCTTTTCGAGCTCGGAGTTTTACTATCCAATTTCTATGTTGGTAAAGGTAGAAACCGGCAAGAAGAGGCAGAGGAAGAAGAAAAAGAAGAGTCTTGATTTGCATTAAATTATCTTTAATTTGCAATGCAAAAAGGTGAAAAGCCCTTTAAGAAGGGCTTTTGATTGCTTAAAGCGTTCAATCTGTATTTTTTTTAAATTGCGTATTATCAACCACTTTAGGTACACTTTTATTTAAAATATTCAGTAAAAGAATAGAACGATACTCTCCATTAGGCTCATCAAAAATAGCTTGTACTCCCGCGAAAATACCTTCGGTAATTGTCACTTGGTCGCCATGTTTTGGTATATCTGGTGCGACGGAATAACTAACGGGGGTTTGTTGTAATAGCTCAATAATTTCTTCGGGGACTTCCGTCGGAAACTGGCCAAAACGAATAAAATGGCTAACCCCTCTTGTTGATTGGATGGTTGTCGTATGAATTTCATTATGATCAAATTTCACAAATAAGTAGTTTGGAAACAGGGCTTCTTGCACTGTCACCCTTTTCCCTCTAACCACCTTTTCCATTTCAGTCATGGGCGTCATACAAACAACATTCTGTCGGTTTAAATGCTCCATAGCCCGTTCAATTTGGCCGCGTTTGCAATAAAGCAAATACCATTTTTCCATTTTTTTGAATTCCATCTGACAAAACTATGTTTATGATAACAAATTACGACATAACAATGTGACTAATGAAGAGCAGCACCATATTATTGATATTCTTAGGTCTATATTAACCGAATATAGTCTTATGATAACTGTAATGCAAAAAACAAATCAGTAGGAGACATAATGGATATCTTTTTGTTGAGTAACGGTAAGCTACCAGGCAACCCGGTATGGCTCAGCTACGCCTTACCTCGAATCAAAGAAATGATTGTTCGTAAGAACATAAAGTCAGCAGTTTTGGTTCCGTATGCAGTTCTTCGCGGTTCACATGACGAAAGAGCAGAACAGCTTTCAGATGCGTTGGGAATAAAAGTTACGTCTATTGAGCACTTTTCTAGTCCTGTGGAAGCGATTGAGCAGGCAGAATGTATTCTTGTGAGTGGTGGTAACACTTGGTGGTTGAATAAATGCCTACACGAGAACGGGTTGATAGTTGCGATTCAACGTGCGGTTCGTGAGCGTGGTGTGCCATATATCGGCTGGAGTGCAGGATGCAATGTAGCAACTCCAAGTATCCGTACTACGAATGATATGCCTGTTAGTAATGCTGCAATTATGCCATCTCTGGGGCTATTTCCATTACAAATTAACCCTCATTATATTGATGCTCATATTTCTGGTCATATGGGCGAAACTCGTGATGAACGATTACAAGAATTTTGTGTGATTAATCCTCATGAAGTTGTTGTTGCGCTCAGGGAAGGAAGTGGGTTACAAATTAAAGGTAATGAACTTCATTATTTCAGCGGAAAAGATGAAGGTTTTAAACTATTTCAGCATAATAAAACATTCTCAGAACAATTTGATACTTTACTATTAGAAAAATTAGTCCCTTTTGATTGCCAGTAAAATGGTATACTAAACCAGAAAAAGATTGATTTTTAAGTGCTTTAGACAGCAACTTGTAACCTTGGCCGGACGTCTTATAATGGGACTCCCCCTGTAACAGTAAAAGAAGATAATGAAATACCGTGACCTTAGAGATTTCATCTCGCAACTTGAGAAACAAGGCGAGCTAAAACGCATTACAATGGAAGTCGACCCCTATTTGGAAATGACTGAAATTGCAGATCGCACACTAAGAGCAGGGGGACCGGCCCTATTATTTGAAAATCCCAAAGGCTATAACATGCCAGTCTTGTGTAATCTTTTCGGAACAACTAAACGTGTTGCAATGGGGATGGGGCAAGAAGACATAAAAGCATTACATGATGTAGGCAAATTACTCGCTTTTCTGAAAGAGCCCGATCCTCCGAAAGGCTTTCGTGACCTTTTCGATAAACTACCAAAATTCAAGCAAGTGCTAAATATGCCTGCAAAACGGCTAAGCTCTGCGCCTTGCCAGGAACAAATTTGGGCCGGTGAAGACGTTGACCTTACAAAAATCCCAGTTATGCATTGTTGGCCTGAAGATGCCGCTCCTTTAATTACATGGGGGCTGACAGTGACTAAAGGCCCACATAAAGAAAGGCAAAACTTAGGTATTTATCGTCAGCAAGTTCTTGGAAAAAACAAAGTTATTATGCGTTGGTTGTCTCATCGCGGTGGCGCTCTGGATTTTCAAGAATGGTGCCAAGCGCATCCCGGTGAAAAATTTCCTGTTGCAGTCGCCCTGGGTGCAGACCCAGCAACCATTTTAGGCGCGGTAACACCAGTCCCTGACACATTGTCAGAATATGCTTTTGCGGGGTTATTACGTGGTAATAAAACCGAGGTTGTTAAATGCATATCGAATGACCTTGAAGTTCCCGCTGGCGCTGAAATTATTTTAGAAGGGTATATTGAGCCAGGTGAAATGGCTCCCGAAGGTCCTTATGGTGACCATACCGGTTATTATAATGAAATAGACAGTTTCCCGGTATTTACTGTGACTCATGTGACTCAGCGTCGTGATGCAATTTATCATTCAACTTATACGGGAAGGCCACCAGATGAGCCCGCAGTATTAGGGGAGGCGTTAAACGAAGTCCTTGTTCCCATTCTTCAAAAACAATTTCCTGAAATTGTTGACTTTTATCTTCCTCCTGAAGGGTGCTCGTATCGTCTTGCCGTCGTAACAATGAAAAAACAATATGCAGGACATGCTAAAAGAGTCATGATGGGAGTCTGGTCATACCTGCGCCAATTCATGTACACTAAGTTTGTTATTGTTTGTGATGACGATATTAATGCACGGGACTGGAAAGATGTTATCTGGGCAATTACAACTCGGATGGACCCTGCCCGTGACACCGTGATGATGGAAAACACACCAATAGATTATCTCGACTTCGCTTCCCCTGTGTCTGGGCTGGGTTCAAAAATGGGGCTTGATGCCACCAATAAATGGCCGGGTGAGACAGATCGTGAATGGGGGCGTCCTATCGTAATGACAGAGAGCGTTAAATCTCGCATTGATGATATTTGGGAACAATTAAATATTTTTGACAAAAAATAAGAGGGAAACCATGGCAACTTTAAGCTGTAAAGTAACATCTGTTGAATCTATCACGGATACGGTTTATCGGGTGATTTTGTTGCCAGATGGTCCTTTTCATTTTAAAGCAGGCCAATATTTAATGGTCGTGATGGATGAGCGTGACAAACGACCATTTTCAATGGCTTCAACTCCTCACAATAAAGAAACTATTGAGTTACATATCGGTGCTTCTGAAATCAATCTATATGCAATGGCAGTAATGGATAGAATTTTGGATCAAAAACGTATTGATATCGACATCCCACATGGTAAAGCTTGGTTTCGAGAAAATAGCAGTAATGCCATGATCTTAATTGCTGGTGGGACAGGTTTTTCCTATACCCACTCAGTATTGCTTGCGGCTTTAGCTGAAAACCCGAATCGTGATATCACTTTCTATTGGGGTGGTCGTCAATTGAAACACTTATACGATCTTGGCGAATTACAGGCCCTTAGTGAAAACTATCCTAATTTAAAGATCACACCAGTTGTAGAGCAACCAGATGAACTATGGCGAGGCAGAACAGGAACGGTTCTGAGTGCAGTGCTAGAAGATTTCGGTGACTTATCAGGCCATGATATCTATATTGCAGGTCGTTTTGAAATGGCGAAAATAGCTAGAGAACGGTTTTGTAATGAGCGCGGAGGTAAACCGGAGCAGTTATTCGGTGATGCTTATGAATTCATTTAACCCGTCCTAGTTTGAATTGTAGGGGTGTTGGCTTCATTCATTCGCCCTAGTCACATACTTTTGTATGCTCCTAGGGGCTCATTCACTTGCCGCCTACCTACAATTCGAACTATGAGGGTTAAACTTGTTGTGGATATTTGGCTAGAAAGAGGCAAAAAAACCCCGCCCCTGACTAGGCGGGAACATCGACAAAATACAATGTTTGCGAAAACTAAAAATAAATTGTTAAACTCGTTCGATAATGGTGGCTATACCTTGGCCGAACCCGATACACATAGTGGCTAAACCAAACTGTTTATCGTTTTGTTCTAAATGATTAAGTAAAGCTGTTGAAATTCTTGCTCCTGAGCATCCCAAAGGGTGGCCAAGTGCAATAGCCCCTCCGCTGAGATTTACTTTATCATCTAATTGGTTTTCTGATAGCTTCAAGCCTTTTAGACATGCAATAGATTGTGCCGCAAAAGCTTCATTTAATTCAATAATATCAATATCATTTAAAGTTAGTCCTGCTCGCTTTAAAGCGAGCTCACTTGCTGGCACAGGCCCAAATCCCATGATTGATGGGTCACAGCCAACAACGGCCATTGCGCGTATTTTAGCTCGTGGTTTAATTCCTTGCTGAGTGGCATAACTTTCGCTGGTCAGTAACATCGCAGACGCACCGTCAGATAGAGCAGATGAATTACCTGCGGTCACCGTCCCACTAACAGGGTCGAAGGCAGGGCGAAGAACCGCTAAACCTTGCAAGCTTGCATCAAAGCGAATCACTTCATCATAATTTACTGAAATGAGGTTACCTGTGGCATCATGGCCATTAATTGGAACGATCTCGTTATTGAACTTCCCTTTTTCCGTTGCTAGGGCTGCAAGCTGGTGAGACCTTAATGCAAATGCATCTTGCTCTTCTCGGCTAATTTTATACATTTTGGCCAGCATTTCAGCGGTCAGTCCCATAGCGCCTGCGGCTTTAGCAACTCGTAAAGTCAGTTTAGGGTTGAAATCTATACCATGAGTCATTGGTACGTGACCCATATGCTCCACTCCACCAATGAGTACTGATTTTGCATCACCCGTCATAATTAACCGGCTCGCATCATGTATTGCTTGCATTGATGAACCACAAAGGCGATTTACTGTAACGGCAGGAACCGTATGAGGTATATCCGTGAGTAATGCTGCGTTTTTAGCAATATTAAACCCTTGCTCCAGTGTTTGCTGAACACAACCCCAGATGATGTCATCCAATTCTTTGTTACTTGCGTTTGGATTACGTTCAAAAATCGCATTCATGAGGTGTGCAGAAAGGTCTTCAGCTCTAACATGGCGAAATACCCCACCTTTTGAACGGCCCATTGGTGTACGTATTCCATCAATAATGACGACATTTTCCATAAAATTAACCTCTCGCAACTTTTTTGACATCAATCGCCACTACAGGTGGCTGTGGGTAATATCTTGCATTGGTAGCCGCTTTTTCTTTTAAGCCATTAGGCGCATGATATAGAGGACTTAAATGCTGTAAAGATTCCGTCGTTTTTAAGTAAGACTGGCTGCCTAAGGTATCTAAATAGCAGAACACCCCTCCTCTGAATGGTGGAAAGCCTAAACCATAAACTAAAGCAATATCTGCATCTGAAGGGCTCTGAATAATACCTTCTTCTAAGCAACGAACAACTTCGTTAATCATAGGAGCCATCATTCGAGCAATAATTTCTTCTTTGGTGAAAGTGCGCTTTGTTGGGCAAATAGTAGCAAGTAATTCATCAGCCCTAGGGTCATTAATTTTTTTCGGTTTCCCTTTTTTATCTTTTTCATATTGATAAAACCCTTGGCCATTCTTTTGACCAAATCGTTGTTGTTCATACATCACATCGATGGCATTTTTGCCTTTTTTCCCCATTCGTTCAGGAAAACCTTGAGCCATAACTTGCTCTGCATGAAAAGCAGTATCAATACCAACAACATCAAGAAGATAAGCAGGCCCCATTGGCCAGCCAAACTCTTTTTCCATGACTTTGTCTATTTCTCTAAAGTCAGCCCCATCCTGTAACAGTAAGTTAAAGCCCGCAAAATAAGGAAAAAGTACCCGGTTAACAAAGAAGCCAGGGCAGTCATTGACAACAATAGGGGTTTTCCCCATTTTATTGGCGTAGGCAACAACCTTGGCAACAGTGTTATCAGAAGTTTGTTCTCCTCGGATAATTTCAACTAATGGCATCCGATGCACTGGGTTAAAAAAGTGCATACCGCAGAAATTTTCTGGGCGTTTTAGTGATTTTGCGAGGGTTGAAATTGGAATAGTTGATGTATTTGAAGCCAGTATAGTTTCACTTGTTACTAAGGACTCAACTTCAGATAATACAGCGGCTTTGACTTTCGGGTTCTCAACAACGGCTTCAACGACGATTTGGCTATTTTCCACCCCGTTGTAAGATAATGAGGGATGAATAGATGATAAGGTTGCCGCCATTTTCGCTGCGGTGATTTTTCCACGCTCAAATTGATTATTTAATAGCTTTTGTGCTTCTTCAATTCCTAAGTCTAATGACTTAACATTAATATCCTTCATTAAGACAGGTACGCCTTTACTGGCAGATTGATATGCAATGCCTCCGCCCATAATCCCTGCACCTAATACGGTAGCATGCGTTGGAATATCAACATGTTGTGCGATTTTTTTACTGTTTGACTTAACTTGTTGGTCATTTAGAAAAATATTCACTAACGCACGTGCAACATCACTATGCGCTAGAGGAACAAATGCAGCTGTTTCATGCTTCAAGGCTTCATCACGAGTGCAATTTGCTGCCTTTTCAATCGTATTTACAGCAGTCATAGGCGCTGGATAGTGTTTGCCTGCAACCTTGTACACCATCCCCTTAGCGACATTGAAACTCATCGTTTGCTCAATAGGTTTCAATTGTAGAGGGCTAAGCTTAGGTTGACGTTTTTTATGCCAATTGAAGGCCCCAGCAATTGCAGATTCAATGACTTGCAGCGCTGACTGTGCGAGAGCTTCTGTATTAACAACCGCGTCAACAAGGCCTAGTTTTAAAGCTTGCGAGGCATCGACATCTTTACCCGCAGTAATAATTTCTAATGCGCTATCCAAACCAATTAATCGAGGAAGCCGAACGGACCCACCAAAGCCAGGCATGATCCCAAGTTTTGTTTCAGGAAGCCCAATTCGAGCATCAGGTGAAGCGATGCGAAAATCAGTGGATAAAATGCATTCACAGCCACCACCTAATGCATAGCCATTAATGGCACAAATCGTTGGAACAGGTAGGTCTTCAATGCGATTAAAAATACTATTAGCGTAGTGCAACCAATCGCTTAGTGTTTCTTTTGACGCTTCAAAGAGTGAAAGAAATTCTTTGATATCAGCGCCAACAATAAAAGCGGGTTTATCAGAACGGAAAATTACACCTTGCAGCTCGGTTTGTTGCTCAAGAACAGACACGGCTTCATCAAGTGAAGCAACGGTGTGGGTATCCAATTTATTAATTGGCCCTGGTGAGTTAAAAACCAGTTCTGCAATCCCTTGTTTCAACCATTGAATATAGATAGTGTCACTTTGATAAAGCATTCTGCTCTCCTCTACGTGGTAGTGTTATCTGGTACGACCAGATGAGGTGAGTGTGACTAGAATGTTAATTAATTGCAAACTTTTAATAACAAAAATGGAAGGTTGGTCACAGCAATTAAGCGAAATAATTAATGATTTAAATGATAAAGATATTATATATCAATTGATTAATGATGGTTTGCAACAGAGTGCATATCCGTTAATAACAGAACGTGGTAAGCTTGATTTTTCTAATTAATGCTGAAAGGTTGAAAGAAATGGAAAAACTGACTGCACTCTACGCTGAACACATTAAAACGTTACAAAACAGAACTCAGCAAGTTTTACAGCGCAGCAAATTAGATGCCATATTGATTCATTCGGGTGAACCCCTACGCATCTTTCTTGACGATAGCGACTATCCTTTTAAAGTTAATCCTCATTTCAAAGCGTGGGTGCCTGTTACTGATGTTCCACATTCATGGTTATTAGTTGATGGCGTAAATAAGCCTAAGCTATGGTTTTATTCACCTGTTGATTATTGGCATAGTGTTGAACCACTGCCGAACAGTTTTTGGACCAAAGATATTGAGTTAATCCATTTAAAAAATGCAGATGACATTAAAACCTTCCTAGCAAGTCTACCGAAAGAAAATGTGGCTTATATTGGTTCTGCAACTGCAAGGGCTGAGTCATTAGGGATTTCGCTACATAATATCAATCCCAAACCTGTTTTAGATTACTATCATTATCATCGTTCTTATAAAACAGATTATGAACTTTACTGCATGCGTGAAGCGCAAAAAATGGCTGTAAATGGGCACCTCGCTGCTCTTGAAGCATTTCTCGCAGGAATGAGTGAGTTTGATATTAATATCAGTTATTTACAATCAACCGGGCATCGAGATACCAATGTCCCTTATGGTAACATTGTTGCACTGAATGAAAATGCAGCTGTATTGCATTACACTAAACTACAGCAAACGGTACCGAACGAATTACGCAGCTTTCTTATTGATGCAGGTGCTGAATATAACGGTTATGCTGCTGATATTACGAGAACTTATGCTGCAAAAGGGAAAGATGAATTTGCTGAATTAGTTGCGGATGTCAATACGGAACAGCTCGCTTTAATTGATACAATCAAGGCGGGAGTACGCTACACAGACTATCATGTAGATATGCATCATAGAATTGCTAAGATACTGACTAAACATGATATTATTAAAGGTATTAGTGAAGAGTCAATGGTGGAAAGTGGTTTAACAACGCCATTTTTGCCTCACGGTTTAGGACATCCGCTTGGTTTACAAGTCCATGATGCTGCTGGTTTTATGCAAGATGACAGTGGTACATATCTCGCGGCTCCTAAAATGTATCCATTCTTGCGTTGTACTCGTGTTTTAGAACCTAAAATGGTGTTAACTATCGAGCCTGGGCTCTACTTCATTGAATCTCTATTATCTGAATGGAGAAATGGGGAGTTTAGCCAGCACTTTAATTGGGATAAAATCGAGTTCTTCAAACCTTACGGTGGTATTCGTATTGAAGATAATATTGTGATCCACGCAAATCGTATTGAAAATATGACTCGAGACTTACATTTACGTTAATGAAACCTTATTTAATACCGGCTGAAACTATTTCTTTTACAGAAGAGATCAAAAAAAGCCAATTTATTACGTATTTAGCTCATACAGATGGTATTGAAGCGGCAAAAGATTATATTCAATCAATTAAAACTCAATACCCAGATGCCCGGCACCATTGCTGGGCATTTGTTGCTGGCCGGCCTGATGATTCACAAAAGTTAGGGTTCTCTGATGACGGGGAACCGACAGGAACAGCAGGAAAGCCCATTATGGCGCAACTATTAGGTAGCAACCTAGGGGAGGTTACCTGTGTCGTCGTGCGTTATTTTGGTGGAATAAAGCTAGGGACGGGGGGGCTCGTTAAAGCCTATGGAAATGGTGCCCAGCAAGCATTAAAAATATTACCCACAAAGACAAAAGTACCACAAAAAATCTTTAACTTAGAGTGTGACTATTCATTGATTAATGCAATTGAACAACTGCTTGTTCAAGTGAATGGCACGGTTTTGCACAGTGATTATAATGAAACTGTCTCTTTACAAATTGCAATTCCTGCTACTCTTGAGCAGGAGGTCAATGATAAATTACGCGATGTAAGTCGTGGAGCCTTAACGCTCACGCCAGAATCGGAATAGTAAACAGTTTTATCAAGGAACCTGCCGAATGCATTTTCGTGCAATAACCCGTATAGTCGGGCTGCTTGTCATCATCTTTTCTTTTACCATGGTTATTCCTGGTATTGTTGCGCTAATTTATCGAGATGGTGCAGGGCGAGCTTTTAGCCAGACTTTTGTCACTGCTTTGCTAATTGGCCTTTTTTTGTGGCTACCAACCCGTAATAGCCGGCACGAACTTAAAGCAAAAGAAGGTTTTCTTATTGTTGTTTTATTTTGGACTGTGCTGGGAAGCGTTGGGGCATTGCCGTTTATTTTTTCGGAAAGACCCAATCTTTCGGTAACTGATGCTTTTTTTGAATCGTTTTCAGGCTTGACTACAACTGGTGCGACAACGCTAACAGGGCTTGATTCCTTGCCCAAAGCTATTTTGTTTTATCGGCAAATGCTTCAATGGCTTGGGGGGATGGGGATAATTGTACTCGCTGTTGCAATCTTACCGCTTTTGGGCGTTGGGGGAATGCAGCTATACCGCGCAGAAATGCCGGGTCCTTTGAAAGACAATAAAATGCGCCCTCGTATTGCAGAGACGGCAAAAACATTATGGCTTATATATGTACTACTCACAATTGCTTGTGCGGTGGCTTTATGGATAGCCGGAATGGATGTTTTTGATGCCATTTCTCACAGCTTTTCAACCATTGCTATCGGTGGGTTTTCAACTCATGATGCCAGTATTGGTTATTTCAACAGCCCTGCGATTAACACTATTATTGGTATTTTCCTGATTATCTCTGGTTGTAACTTCGGTTTGCACTTTGCTGTATTAACCGGACGTAGTTTGGGAATTTATTGGCGCGATCCCGAATTTAGAATGTTCATAAGTTTCCAATTTGTCTTAGTGGTCATTTGTACTTTAGTGCTTATGTTTCATTCTGTTTATAGTAGTTTTGGTCAAACGCTTGACCAAGCCTTCTTCCAAGTTGTTTCAATGGCAACGACGGCTGGTTTTACAACGGATAGCTTTTCGGGATGGCCTCTTTTCTTACCAATGCTTCTATTATGTGCTGCATTTGTTGGGGGGTGTGCAGGCTCGACAGGTGGTGGGTTAAAAGTTATTCGTATCTTGTTACTTTTCTTACAAGGTTCGCGTGAGTTAAAACGCTTAGTTCATCCTAATGCAGTCTACACAATCAAACTGGGGCAAAGAGCATTACCAGAAAGAATAATTGAAGCCGTTTGGGGGTTCTTTTCTGCCTATGCACTTGTTTTTGTTGTTAGCTTATTATTGCTGATCGCAACAGGTGTTGATGAGTTTTCTGCGTTCTCAGCAATAGCGACCACACTCAATAACTTGGGACCAGGTCTTGGGACTGTCGCAGATAACTTCACATCAATGAATCCAGCTGGGAAATGGATTCTAGTGGTGACTATGTTATTTGGGCGCTTAGAGGTTTTCACTTTATTAGTGTTACTGACTCCCACTTTTTGGCGTGAATAGTCGAGCGCAACTAATAAATAATATTACCTATATAGAAATGATAATAATCTAGGAACAATAATGAGCTATTTACTTTTACATTCCAGTACGGATGGGCAAACTAAAAAAATTATTTTAAAAATAGCAGAACAACTGAGGAATTCAGGTCGTGAATGCGATATTCGTGATTTAAATACTGACCAACAGCTTAATTTATCAGGTTACGATAAAGTATTGGTAGGAGCATCCATTCGTTATGGGCATTTCAATAAAAAACTACAACGTTTTGTGACCTCCCATCAAAATCAATTGAACTCAATGAAAACAGGTTTTTTTGCTGTAAATTTGACGGCAAGAAAAGAAGGTAAGAATACAGTAGAAACTAACGCATATACGCGGAAGTTTTTAGAAGCGTGCCCTTGGAAGCCAACATTGAAATCTGTTTTTGCCGGAGCACTGTTTTACCCTCGTTATACATGGTTTGATAGAATGATGATCCGCCTAATTATGAAAATGACAGATGGCCCAACCGACCCAAAAACAGAAGTTGAATATACTAATTGGGAAAAGGTAGCCGAATTCGCAACTGAATTTGATAGTTTGTAGGTCGTAATTTCAACAAAATGTAGTTATTTTATGTTTTTTGTTTAATAAATCATCGCTTGGTAAAATAAATCAAAAAAACACTTGCGAGAATTTTTCGACTCCCTATAATGCGCATCCGTTGTCACGACAAACCGGTTAGAAGAAAACTTCGTAACCCAGTGATAACAGAGGTGAGAAAGAAAAAAGTTGAAAATAAACGCTTGACTTTCTAAATAAAAAACGTATTATACGACACCTCGCGACAACGACCTGATTCACGGAATCCGGTTCAAAAATCGAAAGATTCAGTCGCAACGCTCTTTAACAATTTATCAGACAATCTGTGTGGGCACTCACAGGACACTATCAAAAAAATATTTGATTTTAAGTCTTGAAGAGTGACTAACACGTTAATTCATATATATGAACTAATAGGTAATATGTTTTCGCAAGAAGACATACGACAGTAAACATTCTTTGAGCATCAAGCTTTTTAATTGAAGAGTTTGATCATGGCTCAGATTGAACGCTGGCGGCAGGCCTAACACATGCAAGTCGAGCGGTAACAGGGGAAGCTTGCTTCCCGCTGACGAGCGGCGGACGGGTGAGTAATGTATGGGGATCTGCCCGATAGAGGGGGATAACTACTGGAAACGGTAGCTAATACCGCATAATCTCTCAGGAGCAAAGCAGGGGAACTTCGGTCCTTGCGCTATCGGATGAACCCATATGGGATTAGCTAGTAGGTGAGGTAATGGCTCACCTAGGCGACGATCCCTAGCTGGTCTGAGAGGATGATCAGCCACACTGGGACTGAGACACGGCCCAGACTCCTACGGGAGGCAGCAGTGGGGAATATTGCACAATGGGCGCAAGCCTGATGCAGCCATGCCGCGTGTATGAAGAAGGCCCTAGGGTTGTAAAGTACTTTCAGTCGGGAGGAAGGCGTTGATGCTAATATCATCAACGATTGACGTTACCGACAGAAGAAGCACCGGCTAACTCCGTGCCAGCAGCCGCGGTAATACGGAGGGTGCAAGCGTTAATCGGAATTACTGGGCGTAAAGCGCACGCAGGCGGTTGATTAAGTTAGATGTGAAATCCCCGGGCTTAACCTGGGAATGGCATCTAAGACTGGTCAGCTAGAGTCTTGTAGAGGGGGGTAGAATTCCATGTGTAGCGGTGAAATGCGTAGAGATGTGGAGGAATACCGGTGGCGAAGGCGGCCCCCTGGACAAAGACTGACGCTCAGGTGCGAAAGCGTGGGGAGCAAACAGGATTAGATACCCTGGTAGTCCACGCTGTAAACGATGTCGATTTGAAGGTTGTTCCCTAGAGGAGTGGCTTTCGGAGCTAACGCGTTAAATCGACCGCCTGGGGAGTACGGCCGCAAGGTTAAAACTCAAATGAATTGACGGGGGCCCGCACAAGCGGTGGAGCATGTGGTTTAATTCGATGCAACGCGAAGAACCTTACCTACTCTTGACATCCAGAGAATTTAGCAGAGATGCTTTAGTGCCTTCGGGAACTCTGAGACAGGTGCTGCATGGCTGTCGTCAGCTCGTGTTGTGAAATGTTGGGTTAAGTCCCGCAACGAGCGCAACCCTTATCCTTTGTTGCCAGCGATTCGGTCGGGAACTCAAAGGAGACTGCCGGTGATAAACCGGAGGAAGGTGGGGATGACGTCAAGTCATCATGGCCCTTACGAGTAGGGCTACACACGTGCTACAATGGCGTATACAAAGAGAAGCGACCTCGCGAGAGCAAGCGGAACTCATAAAGTACGTCGTAGTCCGGATTGGAGTCTGCAACTCGACTCCATGAAGTCGGAATCGCTAGTAATCGTAGATCAGAATGCTACGGTGAATACGTTCCCGGGCCTTGTACACACCGCCCGTCACACCATGGGAGTGGGTTGCAAAAGAAGTAGGTAGCTTAACCTTCGGGAGGGCGCTTACCACTTTGTGATTCATGACTGGGGTGAAGTCGTAACAAGGTAACCGTAGGGGAACCTGCGGTTGGATCACCTCCTTACCATTGAAGTGTTTTTGTGAAGTGCTCACACAGATTGTCTGATAGAAAGTAGAGCAATAGGCTATACGTGGGAGACTTATTCGAGAGAATAGGACTTACATGAGATACCGCAGCAGTATGTGCAATATCTTGTGTCCCCTTCGTCTAGAGGCCTAGGACACCGCCCTTTCACGGCGGTAACAGGGGTTCGAATCCCCTAGGGGACGCCAATTGCGCCGATATCGAGTGAAAGACGATGTCCCCAATAATGATTAAGCCAATTATATTGTAGTTGGTTTAACAATTATGCTCTTTAACAATCTGGAACAAGCTGAAAATTGAAAACAACGCACATTGTTTATCGCTTAAACAATGTGAGAGTCTCTCAAAATTTCAGACCTGAAATTTTCGGTCACTTTAGCGAGTGGCATGAGCGAGCAGTCAGTCCTTCGCGGCGGCCAGCGCACAGCAAGCGCAGCATACATAAGTATGTGAGCATTGCGAGCACTGCCCAACAAAGAAGGAATGCACGCACAGCCATGACAGTAAGGTGAACGTTGAAACAATTTCGGGTTGTGAGGTTAAGCGACTAAGCGTACACGGTGGATGCCTAGGCAATCAGAGGCGATGAAGGACGTGCTAATCTGCGATAAGCGTCGGTAAGGTGATATGAACCGTTACAACCGACGATTTCCGAATGGGGAAACCCAGTGCAATTCGTTGCACTATCGTTTGATGAATACATAGTCAAACGAAGCGAACCGGGGGAACTGAAACATCTCAGTACCCCGAGGAAAAGAAATCAACCGAGATTCCCCTAGTAGCGGCGAGCGAACGGGGAGCAGCCCAGAGTCTTAATCAGCATTAGCATCAGGAGAACGGTCTGGAAAGTCCGGCAGTAAAGGGTGATAGCCCCGTATCCGAAGGTGTTAGTGTTGTGAACTCGACGAGTAGGGCGGGACACGTGTTATCCTGTCTGAATATGGGGGGACCATCCTCCAAGGCTAAATACTCCTGATTGACCGATAGTGAACCAGTACCGTGAGGGAAAGGCGAAAAGAACCCCGGCGAGGGGAGTGAAATAGAACCTGAAACCGTGTACGTACAAGCAGTGGGAGCCTTGATTTATCAGGGTGACTGCGTACCTTTTGTATAATGGGTCAGCGACTTATATTCTGTAGCAAGGTTAACCGTATAGGGGAGCCGTAGGGAAACCGAGTCTTAACTGGGCGAATAAGTTGCAGGGTATAGACCCGAAACCCGGTGATCTAGCCATGGGCAGGTTGAAGGTTGGGTAACACTAACTGGAGGACCGAACCGACTAATGTTGAAAAATTAGCGGATGACTTGTGGCTGGGGGTGAAAGGCCAATCAAACCGGGAGATAGCTGGTTCTCCCCGAAAGCTATTTAGGTAGCGCCTCGTGAACTCATCTTCGGGGGTAGAGCACTGTTTCGACTAGGGGGTCATCCCGACTTACCAACTCGATGCAAACTACGAATACCGAAGAATGTTATCACGGGAGACACACGGCGGGTGCTAACGTTCGTCGTGAAGAGGGAAACAACCCAGACCGCCAGCTAAGGTCCCAAAGTCATAGTTAAGTGGGAAACGAAGTGGGAAGGCTCAGACAGCCAGGATGTTGGCTTAGAAGCAGCCATCATTTAAAGAAAGCGTAATAGCTCACTGGTCGAGTCGGCCTGCGCGGAAGATGTAACGGGGCTAAACTATGCACCGAAGCTGCGGCAGCGATATGTAAATATTGTTGGGTAGGGGAGCGTTCTGTAAGCCTGTGAAGGTGTGCTGTGAGGCATGCTGGAGGTATCAGAAGTGCGAATGCTGACATAAGTAACGATAATGCGGGTGAAAAACCCGCACGCCGGAAGACCAAGGGTTCCTGTCCAACGTTAATCGGGGCAGGGTGAGTCGACCCCTAAGGCGAGGCAGAAATGCGTAGTCGATGGGAAACGGGTTAATATTCCCGTACTGGTGATAATTGCGATGGGGGGACGGAGAAGGCTAGGCTATCCGGGCGACGGTTGTCCCGGTTTAAGGATGTAGGCAGGTGAATTAGGCAAATCCGGTTCACTATATGCTGAGGTCCGATGACGAGTCACTACGGTGATGAAGTAGCTCATGCCCCGCTTCCAGGAAAAGCCTCTAAGCTCTAGATTATCATTAATCGTACCCCAAACCGACACAGGTGGTCAGGTAGAGAATACTCAGGCGCTTGAGAGAACTCGGGTGAAGGAACTAGGCAAAATGGTGCCGTAACTTCGGGAGAAGGCACGCTGGCATTAGGTGAAGTCCCTTGCGGATGGAGCTGAAGCCAGTCGCAGATACCAGCTGGCTGCAACTGTTTATTAAAAACACAGCACTGTGCAAACACGAAAGTGGACGTATACGGTGTGACGCCTGCCCGGTGCTGGAAGGTTAATTGATGGGGTTATCCGTAAGGAGAAGCTCTTGATCGAAGCCCCAGTAAACGGCGGCCGTAACTATAACGGTCCTAAGGTAGCGAAATTCCTTGTCGGGTAAGTTCCGACCTGCACGAATGGCGTAATGATGGCCAGGCTGTCTCCACCCGAGACTCAGTGAAATTGAACTCGCTGTGAAGATGCAGTGTACCCGCGGCAAGACGGAAAGACCCCGTGAACCTTTACTATAGCTTGACACTGAACATTGAGCCTTGATGTGTAGGATAGGTGGGAGGCTTTGAAGTGTGGACGCCAGTCTGCATGGAGCCAACCTTGAAATACCACCCTTTAATGTTTGATGTTCTAACGTTGCCCCGTTATCCGGGGTGCGGACAGTGTCTGGTGGGTAGTTTGACTGGGGCGGTCTCCTCCCAAAGAGTAACGGAGGAGCACGAAGGTTGGCTAAGCATGGTCGGACATCATGCGGTTAGTGCAAAGGCATAAGCCAGCTTGACTGCGAGAGTGACGGCTCGAGCAGGTACGAAAGTAGGTCTTAGTGATCCGGTGGTTCTGAATGGAAGGGCCATCGCTCAACGGATAAAAGGTACTCCGGGGATAACAGGCTGATACCGCCCAAGAGTTCATATCGACGGCGGTGTTTGGCACCTCGATGTCGGCTCATCACATCCTGGGGCTGAAGTAGGTCCCAAGGGTACGGCTGTTCGCCGTTTAAAGTGGTACGCGAGCTGGGTTTAGAACGTCGTGAGACAGTTCGGTCCCTATCTGCCGTGGGCGTTGGAAGATTGAAAGGGGCTGCTCCTAGTACGAGAGGACCGGAGTGGACGCACCACTGGTGTTCGGGTTGTCATGCCAATGGCATTGCCCGGTAGCTAAGTGCGGAAGAGATAACCGCTGAAAGCATCTAAGCGGGAAACTTGCCTTGAGATGAGTCTTCCCTGACTCTTTAAGAGTCCTAAAGGAACGTTTAAGACTAAGACGTTGATAGGTTGGGTGTGTAAGCGTAGCGATACGTTGAGCTAACCAATACTAATGAACCGTGAGGCTTAACCTGACAACACCGAAGGTGTTTTAGAGAGATAGAGTTGTTTTCGAGAAGTGAGAAGCCGAAAGGTGAAGGACACACAGCTTGTTTGAGATTGAAGTTCTGGTTTGCGAAGAGTAATAAGCGCAAACGGGAACGAAACAGAATTTGTCTGGCGGCAATAGCGCGGTGGTCCCACCTGACCCCATGCCGAACTCAGCAGTGAAACGCCGTAGCGCCGATGGTAGTGTGGGGTCTCCCCATGTGAGAGTAGGGAACTGCCAGACATTAAATTAGTGAGAAAGCCACCCATTGGGTGGCTTTTTTGCGTTTGGAGAAAAAAAGAAAAACAGTGGGTGTTGAGATTAGGAGGGGGGCCTAAGCTTTAGTTCCTCAGTTCCTTAATGCTTTACTCCCTAATTTTAATTCCCTTTTTATCGCTTACTTTCTCATTAGACGATGTATTACACATCTCTTCATCTTTTTTAGCTACTCTTGGGGCTCCCCTCTATCTATCACCATCATTAATGAGCGTGTGTGATGCAAAGTAGTGAGTAACAGCTCACAGGTTGTTTAGGGTAGCGGAATTTTAATAAAATCAAATAAATATTGTGGATTGGGAGTTTCCCCATCACGGTGATGAATGATACCGCTTGAGTCAAAGTAGTCAGTAACAACTCACTTGTTGAAAGGGATGTTGGCTGCTAGTGATGGTGAGATGGCAGGAGTTAGGAGAAGTAATGGAGGGGGAGCGGTTGTATTGGTGCGCTGAATGGATATTGTGGATGCAAAGAGTGAGTAACAACTCACAGATTGTTTAGGGTAGCGGAATTTTAAGAATATCACGAGAGTACTGTGGATAGGGTGTTTCCCCATCATGGTGATGAATGACATCGCTTGAGTCAAAGTAGTAAGTAACAACTCACTTGTTGAAAGGGCGGTGGCTGTTGGCGATGGTGGGATGACAGGGGTAGGAGAAGCAATGGTGGAGAAGCGGTTGTATTGGTGTAATGAACGGATATATTAAATGCAAAGTTAGTGAGTAACAGCTCACTAGTGATGGGGAGTTGGACGTTTAAATACATAGCATTGTATACCATAGAATAGGTAATTTATTGTTAATGTATTGAAATGGGGAATGTCTCTAGCAGATATAAAGTAGTGAGTAACAGCTCACTAGTGATGGGGAGTTGGACGTTTAAATACATAGCATTGTATACCATAGAATAGGTAATTTATTGTTAATGTATTGAAATGAGGAATGTCTCTAGCAGATATAAAGTAGTGAGTAACAGCTCACTAGTGACGGGGAGTTGGACGTTTAAATACATAGCATTGTATACCATAGAATAGGTAATTTATTGCTAATGTATAGAGATGGGGAATGTTTTTAGTAGATATAAAGTAGTGAGTAACAACTCACTTGTTATGGTAATTAAAAACATATTTGGTAATTTAGATATATCTGGTAAAAGAATCAAAAAATATAGTTAGCAAGGTTGTAGTGAATTTTATATGATTACTTATTATATAAATAGGATAATATAATGGAATTTTACTGATAAATAGAATGTATTTGATAAGTTAAAGTTAAGAATAATATTTATTATTGAAGGTGGTGAAATATTAAATATTAACAAATTTATCATGCTTCTATCCTGAAATTAAACTAGTGCTATTATTAATTAATGATTTAAGAATAATTAATTAAATTATTTTTCATCTATAATGTGTTTTTTATAATATTTTTAGGTTTAGATAAATATTTTTATAATTAAAATGCAAGATTAGAAAATTAAGTTATAAATAAAAATATGATAAAACATATTTATTTGAAATCTAATAAAGGAAATTCTTCCAATATTTTTTTAAACCACGGTGTGAAAGCTTCAGGATTAAGAAGGATCTCTTGTTTTAATTGAGTAATATTTACCCACCTTATAGATGAGACTTCTTCTCTATTTGGTTGGATATTCTTGTTATAATGTCCAATAAAGATATGGTCATACTCATGTTCAATTAATCCTCCCTGAACATCAGCTTTATAAATTAAGGAACCTATATGCGTTAATGGAGTGGCAAAGCCTAGCTCCTCTTGAAGTCTACGTTCAGCGGCTTTCTGAGTATCTTCATTAGGTTTAGGATGGCTACAGCAAGAATTTGCCCATTGCCCAGCTGAATGATATTTATGAAGAGCTCTCTGTTGAATCAGTAGCTCGTTTTGCTCATTAAAAATAAATACTGAAAATGCTCGGTGCAGATGACCGAGTTGATGCGCCAATAATTTAGGCATAACACCAATAGGTTCATCATGTTCATTTACTAAAATTAATTCATCTTCCATTTATATTATTTTCCTTCATAAAAATGATTTCAGTAGTTTAGTATAATTAAAAATATAAGTTTGCATATTAGAGCTATTTACTAATAAACATAATTATTTTTTACTCGCAGCTATCATAAGGTTATATAGCTGCGAGTATAAAATTATTTTTGTTGTAAAACCCAAACTGCAGCTTCGACCCTTGATTTTAAATTGAGTTTTTTAAGTAAATGTTTAACATGTACTTTTACTGTGCTTTCTGCAATATCTAGTTTACGAGCTATCATTTTATTTGATAAACCCTGAGAGATCAGTTCTAAAATATCGGCTTCTCTTGGTGTCAATGAAGCAATATTATTGTCATCCTGTGTGGTGTTATCTCTTAGTGATTCAGCAAGTACAGATGCTAATGTTGGGCTAACAACTAACTTACCGCTTGCTGCTTCTTTAAGGGCTACGATAAGCTCTTCAGGTTCCATATCTTTTAGTAAATAACCATCTGCACCTCTTTTTAGTGCATTGACTAAATCATCACTATAGTTAGAAACGGTAAAAAGAATAATTCTACCTGACAACTCTCGCTTCCTAAGTTCATCAAGAGTTTCAAAACCATTCATGCCTGGCATGTTGAGATCCAGTAAGATAAGGTCAGGATCTTGCTCTTCAGCGATTTGGATACCTGTTTTACCATCTCCCGCTTCACCGATAACTTGTAATGAAGGTTCCAAACTAATCAATTGTTTGACTCCATTTCTTAGCATCGGATGATCATCAATAAGTAGAATGGTTGATTTTTCGTTCACTATATTTGTATTTTCCATAGATGATTTTTCCGGTATGTTAAGCGTCAGATAAAGGGAAGGTAACTTTTACCTCTGTTCCACCTTGAGGCCTAGGTGTAATACAACAGTTGCCATTAAGGCTTAATGCTCTTTCTCTCATAATAATAAGCCCATAATGATTAAGTTTATCAGTATTTGACGTGATCCCTGTACCATCGTCAGTAATTATAATAGTCACAATACCATCATACTGGTTTAATGAAACCTCAGCCCATTTTGCATTAGCATGTTTTAAAATATTGGTTAATGCCTCTCGGACTATTTGTATAATATGAATAGATTGATGCGGTGAAATACTTTTTGCGGGTAGGTCGTAATTTAAGTCTATTTTATACCCCATACGTTCGCTAAATTCATTAATGGTACTTTCTAATGAGGGGAGCAGACCTGGCTCCGTTAATTTAAGCCTAAATGTGGTTAATAGCTCTCTCAATTGACTATATGCGGTATTAATCTCGCTGCGCATTTCCGTTAACAACTGTTGTGGCTTTTCTGGTAATGGTTCAGGTTGTAATTGCAGGTAACTAATTTGCATCTTCAAGCAAGATAGAGACTGGGCGATAGAGTCATGGAGTTCTCTGGCAATAGCAGAACGTTCATCCATGATAAGCAACTGTTGCTGTTGTTCTATTTGGTGTTCCATTGCTAACATGCCAGAAATTTGTTTTGCTAAAACAGAAACGAGATTGTTTTGTTCATCTGAAAGTATTTGATTATCTTCAATCTCACCAATAATAATGCCATAACGATGCATATTGTCTGATAAATCCCATTGCAAGCTAAGAGGTTTCTCGGTTGTGACTTGTTGTTTTAGTTGCTTTGTATTCGCTTCAGATAACCCGGTTGAATGGCAGCATATTTCATGAAAATATGCTTCATTGCTTTCTTCATACAACCGTAAACTCAGATTTTTGAGTATGGTAATGTTTTCTAGTTCAATAAGAACTTTTTGTAATCGCAAGTAGAGGGGATCCGAGGAATGAAGGATTTGGTTTGATTGATATAAATAAGATAACACCTTATTTTTTGTGATTAAGTCTGCAGTTTTTTCTGCGACTCTTTCTTCAAGCTGATGATAACTTAGCGCTAATTCATCTGACATCTGGTTCAGAGTTTCTCCTAGCGCATTTAATTCATCTTGCCTATTATTTTTAGGGTAGCGTTGGCTAAAATCTTTTCGTCCAATCGCATTGACCATTGATAATAATTTAACCCATGGGTAATAAATTTTTCTTCTCAGGTGCCAGATAGTTCCCATAAGTAATAAGAATACTAAACTGATGAAAATCAGTTGTGTCATGGCAACATAAGCAATCTTTCTTTCCGTTTTCTCATCAATGTTATGAACTAATTCATCTAGTTTACTTACAAATGATATAACTTCGTATCTTGCATCGTTAGGTGTATTTGCTTCCATTAATGAGGGTTTTAAGATATGTAACCAATAATTGTAGAGTTCATCAAATTGAGGCGTTAAATTTTCGATCTTTACAACTTGAGTCAGCTCTGGGCTGATGAGGTCAGATTCTAATGCATCGAGATAACGCTGATTCTGGGTATTTAAAGGGACTAGAGAAAGCAATCTGTAGCTCTGCATTCGTAGTGAACCAGATTTATTTATTGCATGAGCGTTACCCTGCACACTTAAAATCATTCGATTGGAAATCGTCATCCCAATAATTCCTAAGATCGCAATAAGTAGCATAAGGCCGATCACTTGGTTAATAATTGAAAATCGACGATACAGTGTGGGCATGTGTCACTTCCTTAAAGAGTAGCGCTAGCGAACTTAAAATGCATATTTCTCGTATTGTTCATAAAGGGTCGAATATTAAATATACTACTTTGGTAGTAATTTTCTGGATCTATAACGATATAGATAATAAAAAATAAAATTTTTCTTTAAGTTTTATGCTTTTATTTATTGATATATAAGATTAAATTTGGTTTGACTGGAAATAGGTTTACGTATTATAGCGTAAATTAAAGATGAGTTTCTTTTGATTTAGATCAGTTTAAATATCGAAGTAAATCAATATGTAAAATAATATACATCGAAAGTGTCTTTGATAATCATATCAATGATAGAAAGAAAGGCAGCCCTAATCGATAGAGCTACCTTTTTGTTTTAAGCTTTTTTAAATTTTTTGAATAGTGAGATTATCGCAACAAGGATTAGGCCTGTTACTAGCCCAAAAAATAAATTAATTATAGTTGGTAAGATAAACTGCATAGTACTGCCAATGATAGGCGTTAAGGTTGCTGTAAAGGATATTTCGGTGATCCATTCTGAAATATAGCTGATACCGTGGGTTAGAATACCACCACCGACCATAAACATCGCGGCAGTCCCTACAACAGATAATGTTTTCATCAGATAAGGAGTGGCATAAATTAATGAATTACCACATTTTTTTAATAAAGAAGAGGTTTTTTTCTGTAAATAAAAGCCTAAGTCATCTAATTTGACAATCCCTGCAACTAAGCCATATACACCGATAGTCATTACGATAGCAATGATAGAGAGTACGGCCACTTGGTTGATAAAAGTGGTAGTGGAAACAATACCTAGTGTGATGGCAATAATTTCGGCTGATAAAACAAAATCAGTACGAATAGCCCCTTTAATTTTTTTACTTTCAAATTCCTTAAGTTGTTCTTCTGATAACTGTAATTGATTTTGGGAAACAGTATCTTTTACGTTAGAATGCAAGAGCTTATGAGTGATTTTTTCTGCGCCTTCAAAACAAAGGTAGGCTCCACCAATCATAAGTAGTGGTGTGATAGCCCAAGGAAGAAAGGCACTGATTAATAATGCTAAAGGAACAAGTATTAATTTATTAATAAATGACCCTTTAGCAACGGACCAAACAACAGGAATCTCTCTATCTGCACGAACACCTGTGACTTGCTGGGCGTTTAGCGCGAGGTCATCACCTAAAACCCCAGAGGTTTTTTTGGCAGCCATTTTCGTCATGACGGAAACATCGTCTAGTACAGCGGCAATATCATCAAGTAATGTGAGTAAGCTACTTCCAGCCACAGGGTTATCCTCAATATTTTTTAAGGTGTCATTAATGTTTATTAGGTCAGTTAATGGATAATTAGTTCACTACAACATAAACCATATGTACAAATAAGATAATTCCACTGCAACTGATAAGTCTGAATTTTGAATTATTAAATTTTTATGACAGTGGAACCAATATGGTTTTTTCTTTTCTAACTTATTAATTTTAGTAAAGTAACATATTGCTATCTGCTATTTTACTTTATATTCGGTTTAATTATTTAGTTTATAAATAAATTTTAATAGATAGGTATAGGGTTAATACATGTCTTCTCAGCCAGTTTTGAGTATTGTCGTTGCTGTATATAATGGTGAAAAATTTTTACCTCAGTTTTTTGATAGCTTAATTGCGCAAAAGTTAGAAAATTGGGAGCTGATCGTTGTAAATGACGGCTCTAAAGATAAAAGTGAAGATATCATTAAGTCTTATGCAGATAAATTTGTACATTTGAAAGTGCTTTATCAAGAAAACCAAGGTGTCTCAGTTGCTCGTAATACGGGGATGGCTGAGGCTACGGGAAAATACATTACATTTCCTGATATTGATGATGAAATTAGCCCACAAATGTATGGGCGTTTATTAGAAATCGCATTATCAAATGACCTCGATGTTGCAACTTGTAATGGGACTTATGTTTATACTAATGGCGATGCTCCAAAGGCAATTTTCCCACCGAATAAAGTCCCGTCAACTGGGGTGATTTCAGGCCCTGAGTGGCTTGAAATTGGCTTAAGTTCACGCAAGTTTTTGCATGTAACTTGGCTGAATTTATATCGTTTAGACATGTTGCGCCAACACAAATTTTTCTTTGAGCCCAAATTACATCACCAAGACATTCCTTGGACAACAGAAGTGTTGCTCGTAGCAAAGCGCGTGCAATTTATTAATGAACAATACTATCGATATTTAATCCATAACCAATCTGTTTCACACTCATTGAGTGGTGATGAGCGCTCAGTCCGTAAGATAAAAACCTATTTGAAGATTATTGATATGCTGTTAAATATTTACCAGCGTTATCCTGAACAAGTTAAACAAGCCCCTGCTTGTTTATGGCAGGTAGGAAAGGAAGGCTTAGGGGTGATTCAAGCGCTATTAGCCATCAAATCACCAGATGTACAGAAGGAAATGGTACAACTATTTTTTGATAAAGGTTATTGGCAAATTGTGTGGGCGCATGCAACTACAGTAAAATTAAAATGGCGATTAATTAGACGTTACACAAAACTAAAAGAAATTATCAAATCATAATTTACTGAAAAGGTAGCTATTTTTATAGGCTACCTTTTTTGTTTCTATTTTGCTAATTGCTTTAGAGAAGCAATAAACATATCCCATAACTTTGGGTTATCTAACTTTGTAGCGACTTGCGTGTGGCAATCTGCTTTAGCGGGGTGGCGAAAGTCAGTCACCGTCATACCCGTTGTTAAAGCACCTTGCAGTTCGATATCAATCGGAGCTTTAATCGTTTCCATTATGGATGGGTCGATAACATAAGCAACAGCACATAGGTCGTGGACAGGGGCATGGTTAGTATAGCCATTACGTCTGCGGTAACCTGCAGTGTAGTAATTTAGGGATTCAACAACAAAATCACTTACAGGTGTATTTAACGCTGCAATTGTTTCCATTATTTGGTCGTCTGGCCTTGCTTGATGTGTAAGATCTAACCCAATCATAGTGATAGGCCAAGTTTCATTAAACACGATATGAGCAGCCTCAGGGTCTATAAGGATATTGAATTCAGCGACTGCAGTTCGATTGCCTGTATGGTAGCCTCCTCCCATTAAAACAACTTCTTTTACTAATTCTACAATTTCAGGTGCTTTTCTCACTGCCAAAGCAATATTTGTTAGCCCACCAATAGGAACGAGAGTAATTGTTTTAGGCGGATGTGATTTGAGTGTATCAATAATTAGGTCAACAGCATGGCGCTGATCAATAGGGAGCTTGGGATCGGGGAGATGAGTACCGTCAAGGCCTGTTGTACCATGAACTTCTGGCGCAGTCTGTATTGTTCTCACTAGTGGCCTAGAGCAACCTGCGGCGATAGGGATATCATTTGCACTAACGAATTCCATAATTGCGCGTGCGTTATGAGTAACTTTATCTAATGTTTGGTTTCCGACGACTGTAGTTACCGCAAGTAACTCTATATTTGAATTGCCTAATGCTAAGAAAATTGCCATTGCATCATCGTGGCCGGGGTCACAATCGATAATAATTTTATTGTTAGACATTATTTCTCCATTTATTAGGTTATTTACGTTTAATTGACATAATATATGGATATATTTATTTTTATGTGATGTAAGTTCTATTTTTATGAATACTAATGTAATGAAATTATTCATTAGGGTTACTAATGGAGAGTGATGTGATTAACATATTAATAACAATCGTGTTGAGTTTATAAAGATAATGTGTTCTTTATGTAGTTTTAAGCAATATAAATGAAACCGCCCAGATGGTTTTATTAACGACTTAATGATTGAGGAGGCAGAATGGAGAACTATCTAGAAAGATTACCTGATGTTATTGATTCTGTTGCAACTAATCAGTTTTATCCTAATTTATTATCATGGTTGTCTTCACTTATTGCATTCGATAATGCGATTGTTTACTCCTTTGAAAAAGGAGCTCCACCTCGATTTCTTTCCAAAGTAGAGCGCCGTAATAGCGATAGTATTAACAGAATCTATCAACGAGGTGCTTATTTAATGGACCCATTCTACCAAGAAATCCAAAAAGGCGGGGCTTCTAAAGTATTAACACTAAAAGAACTCGCACCTAAAGGATTTTATCATACGGACTATTATCTCAATTTTTATCGTAAAACAGGGTGGTGCGATGAGGCAGGGTTGCTGTTAGATATTTCAACTAATAGGCAGTTAGGTATTTTTTTTGGTAATGAAGATAGGCCTTTTTTCTCGGAAAAATATACGCAAGCGCCACTTAAAGACGCCTTCGATATCATTCGTAGCATGGTCAAACTTCATAAAGATGTTTCTCCTTCTTCGGTGTCGAATCACTACCAAAATACAGACATGCAAACACGATTTGGGTTAACACCGAGAGAGTGTGAAGTTGTCGAATTAATCTTAGCGGGTAAAGGTTCACCACAAATTGCACAGGCACTTTTCATCAGTTTAGGGACAGTGAAAAATCACCGTAAGAATATCTATCAAAAATTAAGTATTAATTCACAGGTTGAATTGTTTAACTTATTAATTAATAGGTTAAGCTAAGTATAATATGCTTTTATATTTATTTTAACCTAATGATTTAAAAGTGTTTTATGGCTGTTATCTTTTTTATTGCTGCGTTATTTTTTTGTTTTTGTCTAGATGACCTTAATAAACTTAAATTCAATTAATAATCATCATTATTAATATGGTAATATTTGTATAACTAATTGTTTATAATCTTATATTTTTTGATTTTGTAAATTTTATTATTATTTAAATATTCTACTTGCATCACAATTGTTAACTTTATGTTTCGAATGTCCCTAAAGGGATATGTAATTGTTAATGTAAGGTTAAGATAATCAGGTTATCGAAAGATACTAAACAGGGTATCCATAATGAATAACCAAGTAGAATCATTGACTTACTATGCTGCGACTAAGAAATATGACTTACGTTTTCCTACATTAAAGGAAGATCTTGATGTTGACGTCGTGATTATTGGTGGCGGCTTTTCTGGGATCCATACCGCACTTGAGTTGTGTGAGAAAGGGATTACCAATATCGCTATTTTGGAAGGACGGCATCTTGGCTACGGTGGCTCAGGGCGTAATGGCGGCCAAGTGATGGCGGGTATTGGTCATGATATCGATGCAATTAAAAAATATGTCGGGCCAGAGGGTTTAGAAACAATTTTTAAACTCAGTAATATGGGCGCAGGGATCATGCGTGATCGCATCGCTAAATATGATATTGATGCAGACTTTTGCCGTGGTTATGCATACTTAGGAAGCAATAAGCGCCAAGAAAAGACTTTGCGTAGTTGGCTAAAAGATTTCAAGTCTGTCGATCCTGAGGAAGAAATTGAGTTTTACAGTGGCTCAGAACTAAAACAGATTATTGGTTCTGATGCTTATACCTGTGGTATCAAACACATGGGCGGTGGGCATGTACATTCATTGAACTTATTGTTAGGTGAAGCGAAAGCGGTTAGTGAAATATATGGCGCTAAAATATTTGAGAATAGTCAAGTATTAAATGTTGAGTATGGTAATACCATCAAGGTTAGAACTGCGATGGGAACGGTCAAAGCACAAAAAATGCTGTGGGCTTGTGATTCATTTTTAAATGGCCTTGAGCCGACGATTTACCCTAAGACCATTAATACTTATGCATATCAATTAATGACGGAAGAGCTGCCTGATGAATTGATCGAGCAAATTAGCCCAATCCGTGGTGCTTATAGTGATATTCGTCCAGTTATTGATTACTACCGAGTGACGAATGAAAATCGCCTCTTATTCGGCAGTTCAACGCATTTTCTTGAATACATTCCATCTGACCTTAAAGCATGGAATCGTAACCTAATGCTAAAAGTCTTTCCCTATCTCAAAGATGTCAAAATTGAATTAGCTTGGGGTGGACCAATGGCATGTAGTGCAAATTTATTTCCACAAATTGGTTCATTACCACAACATAAAAATGTGTTTTATGCGCAGGGCTATTCAGGTTTTGGTGTTACGCCTAGCCAGATTGTGTGCAAAGTCCTGGCTGAAGGGATGGTAGAAGGTTCTCATCGTTATGACTTAATGAGTTCTATCCCGCACGCCAATATTATTGGTAAAGATAGCATGCGTAATGTGATTGTTTCACTGGCAAAAATAATGCATCAAACATCCGGTTATTGGCAAGGTCGCCGTTAATTCGTTATCCGCCTAACTAGTTTATTTAAATCGATTAAAGGTAAAAAAATTATGATTAGTCCATTACTGTTAAACAAACCACTGCCAGAACTATTAAATATTGGTAGCGTGACAAATTTAGGTTCTGTGGTTGTTGAAGGCGACCCTCAAGCGAGTGTTGCGATGATCCACGGTGAACCAACGGATAATCTAACCTGTGGTATTTTTGCTTGCACTAAAGGTAAGTTCAAGATGGTGTATCCATTTGATGAAATGGCGACAGTCCATGAAGGTTCGGTGAAGTTAACGGATGTGAAAACAGGTGTGACGGTTGAATACCATAAAGGTGATACATGGTTTGCTGCGAAAGGTACCGAAGTTTTATGGGAAATTGATGCACCACGCTTCGTAAAACATTACCTAGCTTGTGTAAATGCCTAATTAGTTTCTATTGAGTGGAGTGATAACAATGAGTGAGTTAACCCTATTACCAGAAGTCAGCGAGTTCTTGAAGCGTCAACACGGCCATTTTATCAACGGGTTACCGGTTTCTGGCAAGGGCGATACTTTTTTTGATGTTGTTAACCCTGCCACTGAACAGGTTATTGCTAAAGTAAAAGAAGGGACTTTAGCCGAAGTTGATGCCGCAATGGATGCGGCTCATACTGCATTTAAAGGGGTTTGGGCAAATACCACACCAATGGAAAGAGGGAATTGCTTAAACCGCCTTGCTGACCTACTTGAAAAACACCTTGAAGAATTAGCCCAGCTAGAGACGTTATGTTCAGGTAAAACCATTCAATTATCTCGTTTTCTTGAAGTGGGCTCATCTGCCCAGTTCTTGCGTTATTTTGCCGGTTGGGCGACAAAAATCAGTGGAGAGACATTGAATGTCTCATTGCCTTCTTTTAATGGTGAGAAATATTCTGCATTTACTCAGCGTGAACCCGTTGGCGTTGTCGCCGGTATCATTCCTTGGAATTTTTCGATCATGATTTCCATTTGGAAATTAGCTGCCGCTTTAACATGCGGTTGCACGATTGTGTTGAAACCAAGTGAATTTACCCCGCTAACTATGCTAAGGGTGGTGGAATTAGCAAAAGAGGCAGGGGTACCTGACGGTGTAATTAATATCGTGAATGGTGGTGGTCGTGAAGTTGGGCCTGCACTGATTCATCATCCACTTTGTTCTAAAGTGACATTTACGGGTTCAGTACCAACAGGTCTGGCGGTAGGGCGCTCAGCGATGGAAGGTAAATTAACCCGAGTCACACTTGAACTTGGTGGGAAAAACGGCGCTGCATTCTTAGCTGACCTACCGGTTGAAAAAATTGTTAATGGGATTATTGAAGCGGGATATCTAAATCAAGGACAAATTTGTGCGGCTGCTGAGCGGTTCTATATTCCCTCTAAATTGATGGATGAAGTATTAGCGGAACTAAAAACACGTTTGTCTGCGATGAAAGTGGGTTCTCCATTAGATGAAACAACCGAAATGGGGCCGCTGGCAAATAAAGCGCACTATGAAAAAATCTTAGGTCTGTTTGAAAAAGCTCGCCAAGATGGCAGTGAAATTATTTATGGTGGTCAGCCCATTGCAGGTGCTGGGTATTTTGTGCCTCCAACCATTATTCGTGCTAATAGCCCAAATGATGTATTGATGAAAGAGGAAACATTTGGGCCAATAGGGACTTTCTTAAGCTACGATGATGAAGAAGAACTTATTGAGATGATGAATAGCACTCCATTTGGTTTAGCTGCGAGTTTATGGACAAATGATCTCAGTAAAGCGATGCGTATGATTTCACGCATTGAAGCGGGAACCGTATGGGTGAATATGCATACCTTCCTTGACCCAGCAGTCCCATTTGGTGGTGTTAAGTCATCGGGTATTGGCCGTGAATTTGGTAGTACCTTTATTGAGTATTACACAGAGTTAAAATCTGTCATGGTGCGTTATTAGTGTTCGATTTATATTTAATTAATCAACATTTCCCGGCCATCGTGCCGGTTTTTTTTGTATTTCAATACAGGAAAAGTAAAAGCGTGAGTTATGAAGAAGGTTGATAATGATTAATTGTCGAAAAAGCGATGAAAATAGATGCCGTAGGTGGTCGTTAAACAAATTAGAGCTTTTCTTGGCGAATGATAAACCCTGATGATACAAGCTCGGTTCGGTTCGTCACATTCGCTTTAGTGAAGATATTGCGTAAGTGAGTCTTCACTGTTGATAGTGAAACTCCCAATAATAATGCAATTCGCTTATTACTTGCGCCTTCCCGTACTAAATGGATGATTTCTTGTTCTTTAGGGGTATAAGACACTAGCGAGTCGGGTAACACATCGAATGTCATTAGTTCAGCGACAGGCAAGATAGCATTTAATCGCATGATTTCTTGCTGGCTAAATGGGCTGTCTCGCAGCACCGAAATCCCCGCAATAATTTTATTTTTACGGCGAATAAATATTTCTGCCATATCAGCCATGTTATTTGGCTGCATAAAATCATGGAAAAAAGCCTGATTTTGCTGGCGTATTTCAGAATCCATTCTCACTAAGCGTAAGTCATCACTGCGAAAATGGTCAGGGTGCAAAGGGTCTAATTGGTGAAAATAAGTGAGATATTCTTCGTGCATTTTTGCTGAGATCCCATGAAGAACGTAGTTATCTGGCTGGCAATGATCATTCACGAGGTAATACACCAATGCGGAAACCGGAATAATATGAGCAATGGTATTTAGGCAGCAATCAATTAATGTTTGTTGATGAGGCTCGAATAATGGTGAAGTCATCATATTCCCTTGCGTATTAATCGAATTATTATCATGCCTCTTAATGCGGTTAACATAAAATAAACATATTAATAACGTGAAGTTGATAACAGTATTTAAAACTGATGAAAACCCCATAAATATTGATTTGGTGCTTTTTGGTATCTTTAGGGAGTTGTTTATTAATATATTAATGAGTAATTTATTTGCTACATATTGATATTACTTTGATTATTTTTTTTGCCCTTCAGAATATGGGTACTTTTCGCGAGTTGCATTTTATTTCCCCTCTCTCTAGGTATCGTTCTTTAGGACGATAGCAGCCTGTTTAGGCTTATTTCTATAGTGGATATGTAGTTACTTTGTTTTTACAAAAAATTCACATTCATGACTGGGTAGAGAGTGAGAGGGATGTAAAATGAATTTATCCTCAAAATTGTCGACACATTTAGAAAAAGGGAAAGTTGGCTTTCCGACCACATTGGCGAGTTCTGCCGGCTTGATTATGGCTAGCCCCGTTATTTTAACCGTTACGAGTGGATTCGGTATTGGTGGTGATACATTCGCCCTAGCGGTGTTATTCAGCTTCATTATGATGCAAGCTCAGCTAACCACATTTTCGGAGGCTGCGGCTATTCTACCAACTTCAGGGTCGGTATATGACTATATATCGTGTGGAATGGGGCGTTTTTGGGCGATAACTGGCGCACTTTCGGCTTATTTGATTGTGCATGTGTTTGCAGGAACTGCCGAAACGATCCTTTCAGGAATTATGGCGCTCGTTAACTTTGAGCATCTCAATACTGTCCTAGAGACCAGAAATTCATCTTGGATGGTTGGCGTGGGATTAGTTGTCACGTTTGGGATTTTAAATGCATTTGGTATTGAAGCCTTTGGTAAGGTCGAGGTTGTACTAACATTCGCCATGTGGTCTACGTTAGTGATTTTTAGTGTGAGCGGTTTGATGTTGCCGTTTCATGTCGATATGGACGGCTGGTTTGGTCAGCCACTCAATACGGATCCAACGCTCATCCTTAGTTTTGTGGGGATGGCAATGTTCATGTTTGTTGGTTGTGAACTCGTTACTCCAATGGCGCCTGAAATTAAAAATTCTGCCAAAGTGATCCCTCGCGCGATGACCACGGGTTTATTCTGCGTCGCACTCTGTATGGTGTTATTCGGTGCAGCTCTAGCGAACCAAGTGGAAAATGTGGTCGTTGACCCGCAAACAGGCACACGCTTACTTGAAACACCGATGGCAATCCCTGCATTCGCTGAAATTGTCATGGGCGAGTTTGGGAAGTATTGGATAGGTGTCGCATTATTATTGGCTGGTGGAGCAACCATTAATACGTTAATGGCAGCGGTTCCGCGTATTCTTTATGGAATGGCGCTTGATGGGGCATTACCACGCATTTTTGCTTATTTACACCCGCGTTTCAAAACCCCGGTATTCGGTATTTTAGTCGCCGTGATGATCCCATGTTTGCATGCTTTTGCTATTCAAGGTGACCTTGACCGTATTATTCCATTGGTACTGGCGGCGGTGTGTTCTTGGGGGACGGCTTACTTGTTAGTAACGATTTCAGTGGTGTTATTGCGCATTCGTCGACCTGACTTACATCGTGCCTATCGTTCGCCTTTTTTCCCTATACCGCAAATTATTTCGAGTGTCGGAATTATTTTAGCTATTGTGTATATCACTCCTCCTGGCATGAATAAGTCGGATGTCTATATTCCCTTTGCCATTATGTTAGGTTTAACAGCAGGATATGCATTAATTTGGACTGTTTTCGTACAGAAAGTTAACCCATTTAAACCTGTAGATGTTGAATCCGTTTTATCGAATTCCTTTGCTGATGAAGAAATGGAAGGAGGCCAACTTGAGCCATTACGTAACCTCGCCTAAACCATCTTTGTGGGAAAGAATCGGTAAGCTCACTCAGCAACGTTTGCCTGCCGGATATCAAACAGGATTGACACTTAACCGTGTTGAAAAGGACATGGCACCTTATCCATGTGAATGGGGAGCACCCGGAGTGCTCCTTGTACAGCCTGAGCCTGAGTTAACCATTGAAGTGACTGAGCGACCAAGAAAATTGTTTCTCGCTTTTATCGTATATAGCCGCTTTGCGGTATCTGGCAAGTGCGCTGATAATATCAATGCAACAATTGAAGTAAAAACCCGTGGGAGTATAAAGAAAAAACATATCCATTTTGTATCGAAACAAATGGATGGTCATAAAGTTATCGAGTGGTTGAATGAATACCCCGTTATTCGGCAAACATTAGAAGAGCTGGAATTTAATCATTGCAAGATAGAGTTTAGCGGTGGCCGTTGGCGTTGTGAAATTGAGCCTTATACGGCATCAGAAATGGTGAGCCGCATCCCAGCGACTCGTCGTTATTTGAGATTAATACAAAAACAACGTTATTATTTATTGAGTGCGCTGCAGTTAATTAACCAACTGGTGGAAAAACGTGCTGTGAGCCATTGAGTTTAAAAGAGTTTTTTGATAGTAATAATTATTATCAATTGACTCGCTGGAATTTGATGTGAAATCTTTGCCTCTTTTAGGTTGTATGTTGTTGTCATCTGCTGCAATGGCAACGCATTCTGACTGCATACGTTTATCTGAGCTTTCCTTTGCTGAAGGGGTGCATGATAGCGAAGGTCATAGTTGCTTATCTTTTGAAGTATCACAGCAAGATTTTATAAAACAACGTGGTGAAGGTCTTTCCAAGGTCCTGTTATTGGATTCCAATAAGCAGCCAGTGCGTGCATTGCAAGAGTATGGTTCAGTACAAGAGCCCCATAGCGCGGATTATGTAGTATCAGAAAATGGGGTTTATTATTTAGCGTTGAATGGTGAGCCGGGTAAACCTTGGCAATTAAAGTTTGATATCAGCCAGTACCAGCCTTTAGCCATTAAAAAAGATGATGAACCTATTAGCCCGATGCTACAAAGTTTGCTTGATGAACATTACCAAAATGGTGATACAAGCGCATTTTGGCAAGCTGTCACCGCCCAAGGAACACCACTGGTTGAGGCGTTTTCAAATCGACAAAAACGCGTGACATTTCTTTGGCGTGGCGCGAAAGCAAATGCCTATATTCTAGGGGCGCCGTCAGGTAATCACGAAAGAATGGCCCACTTGGCGGGAACGGATATTTGGTATCGTTCTTTTATCATTCCTAATGATACGTTATCACAATATAAAATTGCACCGGATATACCTTCTGTGCCTGAGGGCGGCTTTGCTCAACGTAAAGCGATTTTAGTCACAGCGCAGTCTGATCCTTATAATTCTCATGTTATTCCTTCGCAACGCGTAGATAAATATAACCGTTTTTCGTTGTTATCATTGGTACCGAACATACGCCAATGTCACTTCCCTGATGTAGAAAACAGGCAGATTAAAGGCCGTTTAGAGACATTTACGTTGACGAGCCAGGTATTAAAAAACGAAAGAAAAATAACGGTTTATCAGCCTAATATACCAATGGAAGCTCCGGCGCTATTGGTGTTATTAGATGGGCAAATTTACCTGAAAGACTATCAGATGGAGAAATTTTTTGATAAGTGGATAAATCAGGGGAATTTTCCTGCTATGAATATTGTATTTGTGGATAGCATCAATTCAGCGCGTCGTGGTGATGAGCTTCCTCCTAATGATGCCTTTCCTAAGTTGCTGGCGGATGAACTTATGCCCCAACTCGCGGAAATGGGAATTCAAGCACCTGCAAGCCATACGATTATTGCGGGTTCCAGTTATGGAGGGCTTGGGGCGGCATGGAATGCGTTACAGCATCCTGAAGTTTTCGGTAATGTCATTAGCATGTCAGGATCTTATTGGTGGGCTCCGAAGGATAAAGACCCTGAATGGTTGATTCGTGAAATCGAAATGATGCCAACACAACCGATCCGTTTTTTCCTTGAGGCTGGCCTTTTTGAACAACGTGGTAGTTGGGGGGGAATTATTCAAAACCACTATCGGTTATTCGATGTTCTAAAACATAAAGGTTATCAAGTTGATGCCATTGAACTCCCTAGCGGGCACGACTACGTTTCTTGGTGTGAAACGCTTTATGAGGGAACAAACCAACTTGCGTCACAATGGTAAATAGCCCTAATGCTCATTTACAAAAAGCAGCTTATATTTAGCTGCTTTTTTACATTTATGACTAACGTCTTCATTTCGCCATAAAAGCGTCATTCAACTGTCATCTGGCTCCTTTAGCATGCCTTTCATTATTTGAAATATACATCTTCTCTTTTCATTATTGATTGGCAAGGAAACAGTTATGACTGGTAATTTTATGAAATCCCTTTTAGCTGTCACGGTAAGTGCTTTAATTTTAGGGAGTACAGTCCCTGCCTACGCGGCTGATAAAAATGATGCGGTGTCAGAAAACCGTGCGGCTCAAGGTGATATTACCAAATTTGGTGGTGCGCGTCGTTTAGCGACAGAGCAAACTGATATCATGAAAGCCGCACTTCACAATGGCCAAGCCAAAAATGTGATTTTATTTATTGGTGATGGTATGGGTGACTCTGAGATTACTGTTGCTCGTAACTATGCAGAAGGCGCTTCAGGGTTCTTTAAAGGTATCGATGCCTTGCCAATCACAGGCCAATATACCCATTATGCGTTAGATAAAAAAACACAAAAACCCGACTATGTAACTGACTCTGCGGCGTCTGCCACCGCGTGGTCTTCCGGTGTGAAAACCTACAATGGTGCATTAGGGATTGATGTATTTGGTAATGATCATGAAACATTAATTGAGATAGCTAAACGTAATGGTAAAGCGACGGGTAACGTCACAACTTCCGAGATTCAAGATGCAACGCCTGCCGCGCAATTTTCGCATGTGAGTGCGCGTAAATGTTATGGCCCTGAGGAAACAACAGAAAAATGTGCGGCTAACGCGCTAGAAAATGGCGGTCGTGGTTCAATTTCAGAACAACTGTTGGTAACTCGTCCTGATGTCACGCTTGGTGGTGGCGCTAAGAGCTTCAAACAAGAAGCAAAGGCGGGTGACTACAAAGGCAAAACTCTGGAACAACAGGCTATTGAGCGTGGGTACAATATTGTGCGTGATGCTAAAACATTAGATAGCATCAAAGTCGCAAATCAAGATAAACCCGTTCTGGGATTATTCCATGATGGTAACATGACCGTTGCATGGGAAGGCCCGAAAGCGGTTCACTACGGTAATATCAACAATGCGCCATTGGAATGTAAACCGAATGCGAAGTTAGACCCTAATGCACCAACATTGGCTCAAATGACGAAAAAAGCGATTGAGCTGTTAGAAGTCAATCCAAATGGTTTCTTTTTGCAGGTTGAAAGTGCCTCTATCGATAAGCAAGACCATAAAGCAAACCCATGTGGCCAAATTGGTGAAACTGTTGCTCTCGACCAAGCTGTACAAGTCGGCTTAGATTTCGCTAAAAAACATGGTGATACATTAGTTATCGTGACTGCTGACCATTCACATTCAAGCCAAATTATTCCAGAAGGAACAAAATCAACGGGCTTAACGCAAGCGTTGATTACTAAAGACGGCTCTGTGATGGTGGTAAATTACGGTAACTCTGAAGAAGATGATTCTCAAGAGCACACCGGTGCTCAGTTACGTGTGGCGGCTTATGGCCCACATGCGGCAAATGTAATGGGTCTAACTGACCAAACTGATTTGTTCTTTACCATGCGCGATGCAATGGGATTGAAGCAATAAACCAACCCTGTAGTGAAAATTCTCCGCAATAGGATGTTGCGGGGGATTTTTTTATTTTCTAGTATATTTTCTTCTTATTTTTCAACCGTTCCTCAATAAACTTACTAAATATTTGCACTTCTTTTTTTATCCGTTATCTTGAGAAATTGAATCATCTGATAACAATAAATGTGCTTCTTCATAGGCACAAATAATGAGAATGGCATAATGAGAGAAGTTCGCGAACTACAACGAGATGAAATCCCATCTGTTTGGTCTATCGACCGCACTGAATTAATTGAAAACCTTTATCTGTATCAAAATGGCGAATTGGTGCTATCCAAACAACGGTTTGATATGAAAGGTTGGCCAGAAGGTGAACCTGAAGCCTATACCCCTCACTTGTTGGAAAGTTATGACCAAGGGGCGATATTTCTTGGGGTTTTTGAGCAGGGCAAGCTAATTGCTGCCGCAAGTTTAGATAATGTGTGGCGCGGTGAGCAAAAAAATTTACTGCAATTATCTTTCCTGCATGTGAGCCACTCGTACCGTGGCCAAGGTTTAGCAGGGATGTTATTCCAACAATGCGCTGAAATGGCGATGCAAAAAGGGGCAAAGGGCTTATATATTTCTGCGACGCCTTCAGAAAATACAGTGCATTTTTATCAACACCTAGGCTGCACCTTAATTGCACAACCTGATCCTGAATTATTTGCATTAGAGCCCGAAGATATTCATTTTATTTATCTATTTTCGTAAGTTTTTATTTTGTAAAATAAGTGTTAATTTATAGGGGGTGGAATAAAAAAGCATTGAAATTTACTAAAAACTAGATATGATTGATAATCATTATCATTTAAGAGTGTTGAGGTCACTATGCCAACTAGCATATCAAAAACCACAGGTTTAAAGCGTATAGGCGCTGGCCTTTGGGGAGTCTTTGCTGTGATATTGTTGAGCATTGCTTATGTACTCAATAATATGGGCTTAGATAATCTAAAAATCATTATGATTATCATGATGGTAGCAACTGCAGGGATGTTATTTAATCGCGGTTCTCGTCGTTTATTGATTATCCCAGCTGTGATTTCACTTGCATGCTTTATGATGGCCTTTGTACTACAAAGGTAGCTCTATAATCTAATTAATAATTAAATAGAACAGAAGAAAGTGGTATCGAAAGATATTGATAATTGAATGGTATTCAATATAACGGTTTATTCAAATGATTTACTATTGTCTTATAGTAAATAGTCAGATAAGGCAGCGTTAGCATTACAGAGAAGGTCAAAAGGGCAAGACGTTATAAAAAAATGACTGACCAGTGGTGCGAAAGGGGGGACTTGAACCCCCACGTCCGAAGGACACTAACACCTGAAGCTAGCGCGTCTACCAATTCCGCCACCCTCGCAATACTGTCACATCAATACTACTGTCACATCAATACTACATTAATGTGATTTATCCAAAGTTAGTGGTGCGAAAGGGGGGACTTGAACCCCCACGTCCATAGGACACTAACACCTGAAGCTAGCGCGTCTACCAATTCCGCCACCCTCGCAATACCTAACTAAACTTTGATTCATCAATGCTTTTAACCAGCAATAATGTGGTGCGGATTTTAGGCTAATTTCGACGAACGTCAATAATTTTTTTATGTAGTATTTTTGATTGATGAAAAAATGGCCGGTGAGGGTTCACCCGCCATTAAGTCGTATGAAAAATTGTGCTTTAGTTTAATTCATTCGCGAATAAATTAACGCTTAACAGCTTGGTAAACTTTGAATTTTCCCGTTTTGGCAAGTACTTCATGGCTACCAAATGCTTTATCGAGTAAATCAGGGTACGGTAAGAAAGCATTCGCGACGATTCGCAAACGGCCACCTTTTTTCAGGTATTTAGGGGCTTGGTAAATCATATTTTCAACCGCACGATAACTGGTGTTTAGGCCATCATGGAATGGAGGGTTAGAAATAATCCAATCAAATTTATCGTTAATATCTGAGTAAGCATCACTCGCGATGACTTCGCCAGCCAGTTTGTTTGCCTCAAGAGTGGATGCAGCGGAATCTAGCGCAGACGCACTCACATCACTTAAGGTGAGTTTTAGCTCTGGGTTTTGCGAGCCGAGAACGGCGGCGATCACCCCATTACCACAAGCTAGATCAAGCAGATCGCCGCTCATTGGATCAGTTAGCGTTGATAACAGTAGATCACTACCGATATCAAGCTCATTATGGCTAAATACCCCTGGCAGTGCGTTAATTTTAACATTATCAATCTGATAATGACGCCACCAGCGAGCAATATCAAAGGTTGTCGGTTGTTCTAATTCACCATAGTACAAGCCACAGCGGCGTGCTGAGTCAATTTTTTGTAAGCTAGCGATCCCTTCCATAATGGATTCGGCGCTTTTAACACCACTACGGTTTTCGCCAACGATAAAAATTTGGCTACCCGCAGCGAGGTGAGTACAGAGGTCATCGAGTTGGAAACAGGCTTCTTGCTTGTTTTTTTGCCAAAAATAAATGAGAGTATCGCAAGGCTGGATAAATTCCGCGGGTGTTGTGGCAGCGAATAACGCCATATCGCCCATTAACGGTTGTAAGCGTTGCCAGTGATGATACTGGTTGGTGATGACACGAACACTAGCTGCTTCTAAGGTTGCAGCGAGTTCATCCTGAATGTCACCAGCCAAAATGACATGACGATCTGTAAAATGTTCGAGATGGCGTTGAATAACTTCGCTGGCAGGTGTCAGTAATGACATATTCTGTCAATCTCCTAAAAGAATAAAAAAACCGATGACCATCTTACCAAAGATAAGAGAAATAGCATTGCTCTGTTGGCGCTATTAATCCCCTTTGATAAGATGTGGTTGTAAAATTGCGACTGGAAAATCAAATGACACGACGTGACAGGCTTTTAGAACAAATGGGGATCACTCAATGGATGGTGAGAAATCCTGCCGTGTTACGTGGTGAACGTGGTGTAAGGATCCCAGCGTCGACTAAGCTTATTATTATTACTGATGAGAACCTTGATTTAAATAGCCAATTGCTAAAAGATATTTTTCTTTCCATGAATATTGCACAGGACGATGTGGTTTGTGTCAATTCAGAGCAATTAGGTTTAATCCCAACACCAATAATAACACCATGTTGGGTATTAGGTGATGAAATCCAGCCTGAAGGTTCAAAAGTCATGTTTACTTCACCTGTTTTGTCTGAGCTAAGTACAAGCTATAGCGCTAAACGGGCACTATGGAAACAAATTTATCAATATGATGAAAATTTCAACACTAAAGCAATCTGATCTCGCAACTGCTTACTTAATTGAAAAGTTAAGCCATGATTTTCCATGGACTGAGCGAGTTTTTTATGGTAACCAAGGGGAAAAATACCATAACATAAAAATATCCGTTAATAATCAGATTGTTGGTTATGCAATAACACAGTGTGTTCTTGATGAAGCGACCTTGTTTAATATTGCCATACATCCTGATTACCAAGGGAAAGGGTATGGCCGCTTGTTGTTAGAACAGCTTATCGAAGAACTTGTAAAGAAAGGCATTCTTACGTTATGGCTAGAAGTGAGGGAATCAAATGCATCTGCTTTGCATCTATACGATAAGCTAGGTTTTCACCAAGTTACGGTACGTAAAGATTACTACCCTGCTAAAAAAGGTCGAGAAGATGCTTTAGTACTTGCTTTGACTCTATTTTCTGATGAATAAATTTAAGTAACGAATAATTTATTATTAATATAATTAAAACCCCAATATGTGTCATAACATATCGGGGTTTTGTGCTGTTATAGACGACTATTTTTCAATTTCAGGAAGAATAGGTTTATTAATTAGTTGGATATTATCTTTTAACTCTTTTTTTGCCGCAGCTTGTGCGTTAACTTCTTCATTGAGGCCTTTGTATGTGGAATAACACATAATTAGCATCATGATGGATAACGGTACAGCCATGGCGACCAGTGCAGATTGCAAACCGGATAATCCGCCGGTCATAATTAGTACTATCGCGATTGCTGCAATAATGACCCCCCAAATGGTTTTAGTGACATGAGACGGATTTGGGTTGCCATTTTCACTGACCATTCCCAGTACAAATACCGCCGAGTTAGCTGATGTGATAAAGAAAATCAGTACCAAGGCAATAGCTAAGACACTAATAAATGTCGATGCAGGGAAATAATCTAAGAACTTAAACAGTGCAGATGTGACATCGGTTTTTACAGCATCTGCTAGTGCGGTTTGCCCTAAGTTTTGAATTAAATGGATGGCAGAACCGCCCATAACTGCAAACCATGCAAAAGCACTTAATACAGGAATAAATACTGCGCCAATCATAAATTCTTTGATTGTTCTTCCTTTCGAAATACGAGCCACAAAGCTGCCCACTAACGGTGCCCATGCTATCCACCAACCAAAGTAAAACAGTGTCCAGTTAGCAATCCAAGTACCGTCATTATAGGGTTCAGTACGAAATGACATACTGACAAAATTTTGGACGTAATCACCAATACCTTGGAATAAAACTTTTAAGATAGTTTGGGTTGGGCCAGATAGAAAGATAAATGCCATTAATCCGAGAGCAAGTATGATATTTAAGTTTGATAGATGTTTTATTGCCCCTTGTAATCCGGAAATCGTCGAAGCAATATAAACAACAGTAATAATAGCAATCAAACCAATTTGTACATAAATACTAATGGGCAATCCCCATAAGTAATTCATACCACTGTTAACTTGTAGTGTACCAAAGCCTAATGATGTGGCGATACCAATGACGACGGATAACATCACCAATATATTGATCCATTTCCCGACAGAGCCGTAGATCCGATCCCCAATCAATGGATAGAAAACAGAGCTGAGTGAAGATGGTAGTTTTTTTCTAAATTGGAAATAGCCTAAAGCTACACCGACAAGCGCATAACAGGCCCATGCAGAAACACCCCAATGCAGATAGACATATTGCATGGCTGCTTTAGCAGACTGTTCTGTTGAACCTTGGCCAATCGGCGGGCTGATATAATAGGAAACAGGCTCTGCTACCCCCCAGAACATCAAACTTATACCAATTGAGGCACTGAATAACATCGCAATCCAAGTGACTGTACGGTATTCCGGTTTGTCATTATCATCGCCAAGGCGTATGTGACCAAATTTGGAAAAACCAAGAAACATACAGAAGCTGAAAAAGATAAAAACGGAACCTAGAATAAACCAACCTAGATTGTTATAGATAAAACTTAAGGCGGAATTTGAAAAAGCTTCCAGCTTATCAGGAATAAATGCACCAAAACTGATTAACGCTAGGCTAAAAGCTAGCGACACGTAAAATACGGATTTTTTATGATTCATCATACCTCTTCTCCAGTTGCTCACTTATTTTTCTTTTATGAGAGTTGGCTTGCAGGGAATACTCGTTGTGTTTTAAGGATACTTTTTTATTAGATGCTACTTTTGGTTTACAAAGAATAGCCATGCAAAGATTGTGCAGTCAACAAGAAATTAACCAATTATTAACAGGTGAGTTAAGGGTGATTTATTTAACTGATTGTTATTATTAATTTAATCGTTTTTGGTTAAAAAATTATCAATATTTCATTTGATCATTAATGCGATCTGCATTAACATTCCTAAAAAAGATGTTAACTATAAGTTTACATAAGTGAGGGCAATTATGAGCAATGCAGCTAAAGTCATTTCGATTAATGATCACCTTGATATTGATAACGCATGGACAATCCCTGCGCGTTATTACACGTCTAATGATGTTTTTGAGTATGAAAAAGAAAAAATATTTGCTAATTCATGGGTTTGTGTCGCTCATGTTAGTGAAGTAAAAGAAAAAAATTCCTATATCACTCGTGAGCTCATTGGCGAAAGCCTTGTGATTGTTCGTGGTCGTGATGATGTATTACGTGGTTTTTATAATGTATGTCCACACCGTGGACACCAGTTGATCAGCGGTGAAAGTGGCAAAGTCAAAAATGTGATTACTTGCCCTTACCACGCGTGGGCATTCAAGCTAGATGGCCAATTAGCACATGCGACTAATTGTGAAAATGTGAATAATTTTGAAGCCGATGCAATGTCATTAAGTAGCTTCCATGTTATTGAACATGCAGGGTTTATCTATGTAAATATGACTGTAGGTGATCCTCAGCCTATTGAAGAGCAACTTCCTGGCTTAGCCGAAAAAATGCAAGAAGCTTGTGGAGTCATTAGCGATTTAAAATTGGCAGCGCGTTTTGTTAGCCACACTCCTGCTAATTGGAAAACTATCGTTGATAACTATATTGAATGTTATCACTGCCCAACCAATCATGTGAGTTTCGCCAGTTCCGTGGATGTCAACGTATACGAACACCAATTATTGGATAATTGGACTGTTCAAATTGGCAAGGCAAAACCCTCTGAATCCTCCTATCAGTTTGATGAATCTGTTTTAGACCCACGTTTCTTTGGTTTTTGGATTTGGCCAAGTACCATGTTCAATATGCCTCCAGGCGGGGATTTCATGACGGTAATTTATGAGTTTCCAGTGAACGCAGGGGAAACCTTGCAGCACTATGATATTTATTTCCTCAATGAAGAACTGACCGAATATCAGAAAAACTTAGTGGAATGGTATCGCACCGTATTCCGCCCAGAAGATCTGCGCTTGGTAGAAAGTGTACAAAAAGGATTACGCTCACGGGGTTATCGTGGCCAAGGCCGCATTATGGCAGATAGGCAACGTAGCGGGATCAGCGAGCACGGCGTTGCCCATTTCCATAAAATCGTCGCTGGTGCGCACACTGAGTAATCACGTTATTTATTATAAAAATAAAAGGAGAAGTCACAAATGCATCATTTAACTCACCCTGCACTATTTCGTCAGTCATGTTACATCAATGGGCAATGGGTTGATTCAGATAAAAAAATCCCTGTGACTAATCCTTTTGACCAATCTGTGCTGGGAACGATCCCCAGCCTGTCTGCAACACAAGTGGATGAGGCGATTGAATATGCCCATTCTGCAATGGAAGGTTGGAGTAAGCTGACTGCTAAAGCGCGTTCTATCATTCTACGCCGCTGGTTTGAGCTGATTGAAGCCCATGTTGATGATCTTGGGCGTTTAATGACGCTCGAGCAAGGTAAGCCACTGAATGAGGCAAAAGGTGAAATTCGCTATGCCGCTTCCTTTATTGAATGGTTTGCGGAAGAGGGGAAACGTGTTTATGGGGAAACCATCCCGCAAACAGTGGGAAGTAACCGCATTTCAACGATTAAACAACCGATCGGTGTGTGTAGTGCGATTACTCCGTGGAATTTCCCCGCAGCGATGATCACCCGTAAAGCAGCTCCAGCACTGGCCGCAGGTTGTAGTATCATCATTAAGCCTGCAACAGAAACGCCTTTTACGGCGCTTGCCTTAGCACAGTTAGCAGATGAAGCGGGCATTCCTGCTGGAATATTTAACGTCATTACTGGGGACTCTCGTGTTCTAGGCGAACGTCTAACTAAACATGAGCTTATCAGTAAATTTTCGTTCACCGGTTCAACGCAAGTTGGCCGAGTTCTATCTGAGCAGTGCGCATCGACGATTAAGAAAACATCACTCGAACTGGGAGGAAATGCGCCTTTTATTGTTTTTGATGATGCTGATATCGATAAAGCGGTAAAAAGTGCGGTTCAAGCCAAATTTCGCAATGGTGGGCAAACCTGTGTTTGTGTGAACCGTTTTTATATTCAAGATACGATTTTCGATGAATTTCAGGTCAAGTTCGTTGCAGAAGTCGCCAAATTGCAAGTCGGTAATGGCCTTAAAGCGGGAATTGATATTGGGCCTATGATAACGACACGTGCTATTGATGGTATGAATGAGTTGTTGCAGGATGCATTAGCGAGAGGTGCACGCCAATTAACCTTAGGTAATGAAGTAGCGGAGTATGGCAATTTCTTTAATCCAAAAGTCCTTGTTGATGTTGATGACTCAATGAAGATTGTTCATGAGGAAATTTTTGGTCCCATTGCAACATTGATTCGTTTTAGCGATGAAAATGAAGTGATTACTCGCGCCAATAATACGATTTATGGCTTAGCGGCTTATTTCTTTTCTCGTGATGTGAGTCGTGTATATCGTGTAGCTGAAAAACTACAAAGTGGCATGGTCGGTATCAATACAGGCTTAATTTCTAATGAAGTTGCTCCCTTTGGTGGAGTGAAACAATCAGGTTTAGGAAAAGAAGGCTCTCGATATGGTATTGAGGATTATTTAAGTACTAAGTATCTGTGTTTAGATATTGAATGATGAGAGGGGCACTGTGATGAACCAACAAAAAATTGCAGTCAATGTCAGTCGAATTGAGCAAATTAGCCCAAATATTAAAATGTTCGAGTTTGTTGCACAAGAGGGCGCGCTAATGCCTTTTAGCGCAGGCAGTCACATTACCGTTCATATGGGCGAGCAGGCTGGTTTGCAACGTGCATATTCGTTAATCAGCGACCCGCAGCAGTGTGGCAGTTATTGTATTTCTGTCTTGCGTGATGAAAACTCGAAAGGCGGTTCTGCATTTATGCATGAGCAGCTATCGCCAGGGGATAGCTTGTATTTGTCCCCAGCACAGAATTTTTTCTCGTTAGCACCGGATAACCAATGTAAGCATATTTTGATCGCCGGTGGGATTGGGATCACGCCTTTTCTCTCTTATCTCTATGAATTAGAAGAAAATGGAATGGATTTTGAACTTCATTACTGTTTTCGTGATAGTACAACGGCGGCATTTCTTGAACATTTACAACAGCGTATTGGCTCGCGTTTATTTCTTTATGACGGTAGCCAAGGGCAGCGAATGTCTGTCGAACAGTTAGTTAAAGCACAAGGAAGTAATAGCCACCTGTATGTATGTGGCCCTCAATCATTAATTAATGAGGTGATTGAAAAGGGTCATCAGCACTTGGGTGAATCACAGGTTCATTTTGAAAATTTTGGCGAAGTTGCCAGCGAAGGGGACTCATTTGAAGTCTATTTCCAACGCTCAGGCTTTAGTTTGGAAGTCGGTAAAGATGAGTCTATTTTGCAGGTAATCGAAGCAGATAAGCGCATTAATGTGGAATGTTTATGCCGTAATGGGGTTTGTGGAACCTGCGAAACGGCAATACTTGAGGGAGAAGCTGATCATCGTGACCACTACCTCGATGATGATGAAAAAGCTGAGCAGAAAACGATGATGTTGTGCGTTTCTCGAGCTAAATCTAAACGATTAGTCCTTGATTTATAATCAAAGTTGCCCCGCTTAGGCCATAAGTGGGGCAAAATACCTGTTTTAAATATCTTTTAATTCAAACATTAAAAAAGACTGTTTTTCATCATTAAAGTGTTGATAAGCCGTAATTTGCTTGTCTTGAAATACGATTTGACCACGCCCTGTACGAAATACTTCATCTAACCATGGCTTATGGTTGATCACTAATTGATATAATAAACGTTGTAGTTCAAGGTAATCTATTTCAGTCGATTGATTGTGTAAGTTGCTGGCTAATATTTCGCCTGCTTTATCTGTAAATACGACTAAATGATTGAAATGAGATAATAATACATCAAAATAGCATTTGATTTTACGTAGGCGTAGTTCGGTATTTTTACGTTCGGTGTTGTCTAAACTGATCCCAACCAGCTTTGTCACTTTGCCATTAGGGCCTCTGACTCCTGTTGCTCGGGATGTGATCCAACGGTAATCGCCTTCCCAGTTAATTTTAAAATCCATTTCATGGGCACCGCCTTCACGAATAATTTTGGAATAGCCATTAACCAATTTTTCTTTGGAGTCATGGCTCATTAAAGCCCAGAAATCTTCATTACTGGTGATTTTGATACCATAAACGGCTTCAACGTTGTCCGAGTAGTTCAATTCCCCAGTTAATAAGTCCCACTCCCAGGTCACGATATCTGCGGATTCTTGAAGATGGACTTCGTTGATGTTGCGCATGACGCCTGAATTGCTAACAGTGACTTGGTTATTGGTATACTCACCGTATTTCAACCATATCTTGTCGACATCCAATAACGTGGCGAGCTTTTCAAGATTATCTTCATCAATCATGCCGCCTTTCGTCCATTTGTTAACCGCCGTTCGGGAAACACCAAGGGCTTCAGCGGCTTTTAATTGACTCATTTTTTTCTGTTTTAGCAATTTCAACAAACGTTCTTTGAATGTCTCTGTTTCTGTCATCAATTCATGTTTACCTTATAACTTATGGAGTTAACTAAAAACCATGTGATAAGTGAGTAGCAAGGTATTGCTCTAGATTTTCGATAAAGACTCTAAGATTAGCACTCGTTCGGAGACTTCTCGAATATACAGCATAAACATCTGCAGTTTGATGCCATTGCGGTAACACTCGTACTAATTGGCCTGACTGTAACTCAGGCTGCACACTCCATTGGGAGCGCAATAGGATCCCTTCACCACTTAAGCACCATTGCTTGGCGACTTCACCATTATTGACGGTTAATTTGCTATTGGGAGTGACCGTCATACTTTCTTGCTGGTATTCAAGCTTCCATACCGCGGGGGCTTGGTTACGTTCTTTAATCGCAATACAAAAGTGCTTTTGTTCCAGTTCTTGTGGGTATTTTGGGTAGCCGTGTGTTGCTAAGTAGGTTGGAGAAGCGCACAGAATACGCTGGTTCCGAGCAATTCGCCTAGCAATAAATTGCTCAGCTATCGTACCGCCAATACAGATATCAACGTCAATGTTTTCACTAATAATATCGACAGACTTATCGGTCAAAGTGAGATCAATGCCTAATAAAGGATGACTCCCCCGGAGTGTGAGTATAAACGGGTTAATATAAGTACTGCCAAACCCTGTGCTACAACTGATACGTAGATTGCCGCGGATCTCTTCGCGACAGGCGTTCAGTTGTTGTTGCATCTGTTCCAGTTCAGCTAGCATCACTTCACTGCTACGTAAAATAATTTGCCCTTCGTGAGTCAGCTTAATTGAGCGAGCCGTTCTAAAAAATAAAGTTTGTCCTAAATTTTCTTCTAGCAACTTAATGCGTTTAGAAACATAAGCTGGGGATACCAACAGCTGTGATGCGGCTTGAGAGAAACTCATCAAACGGGCAACTGTGACAAAAACGCGGATATCCTCTAACGAAGGAAGCTTGTTCATAGTTTGTAAACCTAAGGATTACACTTCATATCTATACTTTATCACAGCAACCCCTAAACTGGAGAACAAACAGACATAATTCATTTATCAGAGGTTTTCACAATGTCACAATTTAACATAGCGGTTATTCCTGGTGATGGTATTGGTACCGAAGTGATCCCTGAAGGATTAAAAGTATTAGCAGCGGCAGCCAATAAACACAATGTAAAACTTAACTTTACCCATTTTGATTGGTCGTGTGAAACCTATCACCGTACAGGGCGTATGATGCCTGAAGATGGTTTAGAACAATTAAAGAAATTTGATGCGATTTTTCTCGGTGCGGTAGGGTTCTCTGGTGTTCCTGATCATATTTCGTTATGGGGGCTGTTATTACCTATCCGTCGTGCTTTCAACCAATATGTTAATTTGCGTCCTGTTCGTTTATTTGATGGCATTAAATGCCCATTAGCAGATAAAAAACCGGGAGATATTGATTTTTATGTCGTGCGTGAAAATGTTGAGGGGGAATACTCTGCGATTGGCGGTATTCAGTACGAAGGTACGGATGAAGAAATGGTACTGCAACAAAGCGTTTTTACCCGTAAAGGTACCGACCGTATCTTAAAATATGCTTTTGATTTGGCGCAGTCACGTGAGAAAAAACATTTAAGTTCAGCGACGAAATCCAATGGGCTATTTCATTCAATGCCTTATTGGGATAGCCGTGTAGCCGAAATGGCGAAGCAATACCCAGATATCAAAGTTGACCAATTTCATATTGATATCTTTGCTGCAAACTTAGTGAGAATGCCAGAGTTCTACGATGTGATTGTAGGGTCAAATCTATTTGGCGATATTTTGTCTGATTTAGGGCCTGCTTGTACGGGAACTATTGCGATTGCACCCTCGGCCAATATTAACCCAGAAAAACAATTCCCATCGATGTTTGAGCCGGTTCATGGGTCAGCACCTGATATCGCAGGGCAAAATATTGCTAATCCGATTGGTACGATTTGGGCAGCCGCCATGATGATGCAGCATTTGGGATGTCCTGAAATGCATGATTCGATTATGTCCGCAGTAGAAACAGCGATTAAACAACGCCAACATTTGACTCGTGATATGGGCGGCGATGCCAGTACGCAGGCGTTAGGGGATGAAATAGCCCGTTTGGTCAGTGCTTAGTTGATGCATAAAGACGGTGTTTATTGAGTCAATTTAGTGAGCCATCGAGGGACTGTTTTGCCTGTTCCTCGATGCTTTGATTGTTAATACCCCCAAGATCTGCGAAAATATCCGCCAATTTTGATTAACAAGACGGATTTGCGACGCCAAGAGCCACATTGAGCCTCTTCGAATGCTTATACAAATCTGTATATAAACGAAAAGAACGGTTAAATGACAGATCAGAACTTTCTCCATGAAGTTAGCACACGCAGAACGTTTGCTATCATATCCCACCCCGATGCGGGTAAAACCACAATAACCGAAAAAGTGTTATTGTTTGGGCACGCTATTCAACGTGCTGGTACGGTAAAAGGCCGTGGCTCTAACCAACACGCTAAATCTGACTGGATGGAAATGGAAAAGCAGCGTGGTATTTCGATTACCACCTCTGTTATGCAGTTTCCTTATAATGATTGTCTTGTTAACTTATTGGATACCCCAGGTCACGAAGACTTCTCTGAAGATACTTATCGTACATTAACGGCAGTTGACTGCTGCTTGATGGTCATTGACTCGGGTAAAGGGGTTGAAGACCGGACACGTAAACTGATGGAAGTCACTCGTCTACGTGACACTCCAATCTTAACTTTCATGAATAAGTTGGACCGTGATATTCGTGACCCAATGGAATTAATGGATGAAGTGGAAAATGAGCTGAAAATTGCTTGTTGTCCAATCACATGGCCTATTGGTTGTGGTAAATTATTCAAGGGTGTTTATCATTTATTACGTGATGAAACAATCCTATACCAAACAGGCCAAGGTCACACTATTCAAGAAGTCCGTATAATTAAAGGGCTGAATAACCCAGATCTTGATGCTGCCGTAGGTGATGAATTAGCGGCACAGTTACGTGATGAGCTGGAATTGGTTCAAGGGGCATCTCATGAATTTGACCATGACGCATTCTTGCAGGGTGAATTAACCCCTGTCTTTTTCGGAACAGCGTTAGGTAACTTTGGTGTTGACCATATGCTAGATGGCCTAGTGGAATGGGCTCCCCAGCCACAACCGCGCCAAACAGATTTACGCCAAGTTAATGCGACAGAAGAAAAGTTCACTGGTTTCGTATTTAAAATCCAAGCAAATATGGACCCGAAACACCGTGACCGTGTTGCGTTTATGCGTATAGTTTCAGGTACTTATGAAAAAGGCATGAAACTACGCCAAGTGCGCATCAAAAAAGACGTGGTCATTTCTGATGCTTTAACCTTTATGGCGGGGGATCGCTCTCAGGTCGAAAACGCCTATGCAGGGGACATCATTGGGTTACATAACCATGGTACGATTCAAATCGGTGATACCTTCACACAAGGTGAAGAGCTCAAATTTACGGGTATTCCTAACTTTGCCCCTGAATTATTCCGCCGTATTCGCTTACGTGATCCGCTAAAACAAAAACAACTGTTAAAAGGCCTCGTTCAGTTATCTGAAGAGGGCGCAGTACAGGTGTTCCGCCCGTTAACTAACAATGATTTAATTGTTGGTGCGGTAGGTGTGCTGCAGTTTGACGTGGTGGTTTCACGTTTAAAAAGCGAATATAACGTTGAAGCTATTTATGAAGCCGTTAACGTTTCTACTGCGCGTTGGGTTGAGTGTGATGATGCGAAGAAATTCGAAGAGTTTAAACGCAAAAATGAGCAAAACTTAGCCCTTGATGGTGGCGACAACTTGTCTTATATCGCACCGACTATGGTGAATTTGAACCTGACTAGTGAACGTTACCCTGACGTTAAATTCCGCAAAACACGCGAACACTAATTGTGTTTATGACCCACGACTAACATAGTTAGTGGGTCATCTTATTTCGAACTTCATTTAAAGCAACTTTCCCTGTTTTTTTATGCTTATCATCAAGAATATTCTGTCTTTATCACCTTTCTCTTTATTTTTTATGTTTTTTTACTTAGGCTATATTATTCGTTGTCCATTGCAGTGAAAGGAAGGTTTTTATGAAAAAAGCAAAACTATTGAGTTTGTTAGGAGTTATTGGGTTGAGCTGGGCGCTCGCGGCTTGTAGCTCATCATCAGATAGCGCTTTGAAAAAACAAGCCTCAGAAACCTGGGACAGTGCATCTAAGACCGTTGAAATGGCAGGTAAAGATACTGGGAATGCCATTTCGAGTGGCGCTAAAAACACCGGTGACTACATTGATGACTCCGCGATTACGGCGGATGTAAAAGGAAAATTACTGGGTACGAAAGGTATTTCGAGTAACAGCGTATCAGTAAAAACAGTCAATGGTGTTGTTTACTTATCAGGCTTTGTTAAATCAGCCGATCAAATTGATAAAATTACCCAAGTGGCATCGCAAGTCAATGGGGTAAAATCAGTACAAAATGGTTTAGTCATCGCTAACTAATCAGTAAATAAATGTCTCAATAGCTCATATTGCTGAATATTTATTGTACAATGCGGATAGAATGGGCTTTCAAAGGGAAGCTCATTCTGTTTTTGAGCTATTTAATGTGAACTTCTGTCATTCAGAGGCATTATGGGAAAACACGTTTCAGTTACACTCGGCACGATTGAGCCGCTTGCATTCTTTGATAATATCAACTCGGGAAAAACTGCCCTGATTTGTGAAGGTGGCGGTCAACGAGGAATTTTTACTGCGGGTGTACTGGATGAGTTTCTTATCTCTGATTTCAACCCTTTTGACCTGATGATAGGCACTTCAGCTGGGGCTCAAAATCTTTCTGCGTATATTTGTGGGCAAGCAGGTTATGCACGCCGTGTGATCACGCGTTATACGACTAATTCGGCATTTTTCAATCCACTGCGCTTTATCCGCGGCGGTCATCTGATTGATTTAGATTGGCTCGTCGACACCACAGCAAAAGAATTCCCATTACGTATACAAGCAGGGCTCGATTTATTAAATTCAGGCCGTGAATTCTATATGGGAGCAAGCCGCAGTGATGATTTTTCCGCTGCTTTTCTAAAGCCTGACGCAGACAACTGGCTCGATATTATTCGTGCATCCAGCGCTATTCCGGGCTTTTATCGTGAAGGTGTCGAATTTGATGGCACGCTTTACCAAGATGGTGGCATTAGTGCTGCTATCCCAGTTGAAGAGGCATACCGCCGCGGTGCAGAGACTATTGTGGTGATCCGTACCGTTCCTTCCCAAATGTATTTTACCCCTGAATGGGTGAAAAGAATGACTCGGTGGCTGGAAGGGGATAAAAATGGCCTACAACGTATGGCCGCGATGCTAAAAGTTCATCTGAAAAGCTACCGTAGAACACAAGAATTTATTGAAAACCCACCAAAAGATGTACAGGTCTTTGAGATTTATCCACCTGTTCCACTGAAAAGTAGTGCGCTGGGTAGTAAGGTATCTTCGCTTAATCAAGATTACCATACGGGGCGCCGGTGTGGTCGCTATTTTATTGCAGCACTGGGTGATGCCTTTGACCACAACACAAATCGCTTTAGCCATACTTTGGCACAGAAAATTGAGTCTAACCCATTAGATATTCAGCTTGAGCCACAAGTACCGAATGAGCTCATTCCTGAATTGGCGGCGGAGCCTGTTACCTCAATGCCTTTGGCCGCAATATCCGCAAATGAAAATCGTGATGGCTAAACGTCAATTTATTGATACTCATTGCCATTTTGATTTCCCACCTTTTAGTGATTCCTTCACTGAAAGTTTGCAGCTTGCTCAACAAAGTGGGGTGAGTGATATTATCATTCCTACAGTGAGTATGGATAATTTTGCACGAGTTTGGCAACTGGCACAGCAGTACCCGCAGTTGCATGCCGCTATGGGGTTTCATCCGTTATATTTGAGTCAGTTTCAAGAGCAACATATTGATATATTGACTGATTATCTAGCTAAAAAGAATAAAAAGTGTGTGGCGATAGGGGAGATTGGGCTTGACCTCTATATGCAAAACCCGCAATTTGAGCACCAGCAAGTGGTGTTGTCCGCACAATTAAAGTTAGCGAAACAGTTTGATTTACCAGTTATTTTACATTCACGTAAAAGCCATGACCCATTAGCTGCGATGCTACGTCGTTTTGATGTCCCAGCTCGTGGCGTTGTGCATGGTTTTGCCGGCAGTCTATCTCAAGCCCAAGCCTTTGTTAAACTTGGCTATTATATTGGTGTTGGTGGCACAATTACTTATGACAGGGCGAATAAAACTCGCCATGTGATGTCGCAACTCCCTTTGACTTCATTATTATTCGAAACGGATGCCCCTGATATGCCAGTTTCAGGTTTTCAAGGCGAACCAAATCGTCCTGAACGTATTGAGTGGGTTTTTCGTTCATTATGTGAGCTTCGCCACGAATCCCCTGCAGAAATAGCCCAACAACTTTACAACAATAGTTTGTCGTTATTTAATCTCACCAAGTAAAATCGCATACAGAATCATAAATAATATTTATATAATTTCACTAATTGGCTATTAAAATCTATTTAGTTTTTATTGTGCTTAATTGGGACTTTAGTGCCTTTACAGATTAAACTGAATAGTTTTTGTGACTTTTGTCACATTATGTGAATTTTTGTTGTTTATTGCAGTATGTATTTGTGATGAGTATTGCGGGTTATTGGTGATGACTAGGTATAATCATCAAATTAAGAGTCAAGGTGACTTACACGTTTCCTTATATATCAACCTAAAATAAAGTGAACAGGGATCCTTCCATGCAGCTCATTATGAGTATTATCGGAATGGCGGTACTTATCGCGATAGCTATTCTATTTTCCAGCAATCGCCGAGCAATTAGACTACGCACAGTTGGCGGCGCATTTTTAATTCAATTAGCCATTGGTGCATTTGTTCTTTATGTTCCAGCGGGGCGTAGTGTGCTCCAAGGGATGTCTGACGCGGTTTCTAAAGTTATTGGATATGGTCAAGATGGGATGAGCTTCATCTTTGGCGGCCTTGTTTCCGATAAAATGTTTGAACTGTTTGGTGGCGGTGGCTTTATTTTCGCTTTCCGCGTTTTACCAATTATTGTTTTCTTCTCATCGTTAATTGCTGTCCTTTATTATTTAGGGATCATGCAGTTAGTGATTAAAGTTCTTGGTGGTGGTCTGCAAAAAATATTGGGAACCTCAAGAACAGAATCGTTATCTGCAACAGCAAATATTTTTGTTGGGCAAACGGAAGCACCATTGGTTGTTCGCCCTTATATTGCAACAATGACGACATCAGAGCTGTTTGCCATTATGTGTGGTGGTTTAGCTTCTGTAGCGGGTTCAGTTTTGGCCGGCTACGCCCAAATGGGTGTACCAATGGAATACCTGATTGCTGCCTCCTTTATGGCCGCTCCAGGTGGTTTATTATTCGCCAAACTGATGGTTCCAGAAACAGAAGATGTAAAAGATAGGGTTGATGCGACAGATTTAGTCGCTGAAGATGAACGCCCTGCCAATATCATTGATGCGGCCGCTTCTGGGGCATCATCAGGGATGCAACTGGCGCTGAACGTAGGGGCAATGTTATTGGCCTTTATCGCTTTGATTGCATTGATCAATGGCATCTTAGGTGGTATTGGTGGCTGGTTTGATTACCCACAATTATCACTGGAATTATTATTAGGTTGGTTATTCGCTCCGATTGCCTTCTTAATTGGTGTGCCGTGGAGTGAAGCGACAATTGCCGGTTCTTTTATCGGCCAAAAAGTTGTTGTGAATGAGTTTGTCGCATTCATGAACTTCGGTGAATACATGAAAGCGGATGCTGAAGTGCTGGCGGCAGGCAAACAAGTGCTTTCCGACCATACTAAAGCAATTATTTCGTTTGCATTATGTGGTTTTGCTAACCTTTCATCCGTCGCTATCTTACTCGGTGGTTTAGGCGGAATGGCGCCAAATCGCCGTGGTGATGTCGCTCGTTTAGGTATGAAAGCGGTTATGGCTGGTACCCTGTCTAACTTAATGAGTGCAACCATTGCTGGCTTTTTCTTGACGTTAGGCGCAGCAGCCGTAATTTAATTTATATTTGCTATCAGCTAATCCAATTAAACGGAAGGGGATTAATCCTTCCGTTTTCATTTTGATTCGTTATATTCTTTTATGACTTTTTATATTAATCGTAAATTTTCAACTATTCTTAACTTAGTCAATTAATGATAAAGAAAATATTGAAAAAGCCATTTGAGAGAAGAATTGATGGCGATAGATGGTATAATTTGATCTATATCACATTTATTATTTTAATAATGTAACATTCAGTCGATTAATGTGATTTGTAGCACATAAAATGGCATCATTCCATGGTCAAATAGGCATTAGTAAGCTGCTATGGAACTGCTAGTTCTCAGAGTCTAGGACTCTAGGGCATGATGCGGTGAGAAGGATCTCAGCTGCTCAGTTCGGAAAGAATCCGACTAGCATCTTTAAGGAACCAAGCCCGCTCGCCAACAAAGAACGTGTCGTTCTGAAGAATTAACAACGTTGGAGAGTTATATGACTGATTTAAAAGCGGCCGCACAACGCGCGCTGTCACTTATGGATTTAACCACTTTAAATGATGACGATACTGATGCGAAAGTCATCGCACTGTGTCATCAGGCGAAAAGCCCAGCAGGCAATACCGCTGCAATCTGTATTTACCCTCGTTTTATTCCCATTGCACGTAAAACATTACGTGAGCAAGGTACTCCAGATGTGCGTATTGCAACGGTTACGAATTTCCCACACGGTAACGATGATATTGATATCGCATTAGCTGAAACCAAAGCAGCGATTGCTTACGGTGCGGATGAAGTTGATGTTGTTTTCCCTTATCGTGCGCTGATTGCGGGTAATGAACAAATTGGTTTTGATTTAGTGAAAGCCTGTAAAGACGCTTGTGCGGCTGCGAATGTGTTGCTGAAAGTAATCATTGAGACAGGTGAGTTAAAAGATGCAGCACTAATCCGTAAGGCTTCTGAAATTTCAATTAAAGCGGGCGCTGATTTTATTAAAACCTCGACAGGTAAAGTACCTGTTAATGCAACATTAGAAAGTGCGGAAATCATGATGCAAGTCATCCGTGATATGGGCGTTGAAAAAACAGTCGGCTTTAAACCTGCTGGTGGTGTACGTACCGCAGAAGAAGCAGCAGAATACTTAGCGTTAGCGGGACGAATTTTAGGTGACAATTGGGCAGATAGCCGCCACTTCCGTTTTGGTGCTTCTAGCCTATTAGCAAATTTATTAAATACGCTAGGTTTTGACGTTAAAAAATCAAGCAGCAGTTATTAATTTTCGCAATATTGTTAGCCGATAAATTCGACTTTAAAGGAGAATATTGTGTTTCTGGCACAAGAAATTATCCGTAAAAAACGTGATGGTAAGCCATTAAGCGAAGAAGAAATTCGTTTCTTTATCAATGGTGTTCGCGATAACTCAGTTTCAGAAGGTCAAATTGCTGCATTGGCAATGACTATCTATTTTAATGATATGACCATGCCTGAGCGCGTTGCATTAACGTTAGCAATGCGTGATTCAGGAACCGTTCTGAACTGGAAATCACTCAATCTCAATGGCCCATTAGTTGATAAACACTCAACTGGCGGCGTGGGTGATGTGACTTCACTGATGCTTGGCCCTATGGTCGCTGCTTGTGGCGGTTATGTACCGATGATCTCAGGCCGTGGTTTAGGCCACACTGGTGGAACACTAGACAAGCTTGAAGCGATCCCTAATTTCGATATCTTCCCGGATGACGTTCGTTTCCGCGACATTATCAAAGATGTCGGGGTGGCAATTATTGGGCAAACTAATTCATTAGCACCTGCCGATAAACGTTTCTATGCGACCCGTGATATTACAGCGACAGTGGATTCAATTCCGCTAATTACGGCTTCAATCTTAGGTAAAAAATTGGCTGAAGGCCTTGATGCTCTGGTGATGGACGTTAAGGTCGGCTCAGGCGCATTTATGCCAACTTATGAGAAGTCAGAAGAGTTGGCTGAGTCAATTGTGAAGGTCGCTAATGGGGCGGGTTGTAAAACTACGGCATTATTGACTGACATGAATGAAGTGCTAGCTTCCAGCGCAGGTAACGCAGTTGAAGTTCGTGAAGCGGTTCAATTCTTAACGGGTGAATACCGTAACCCACGTCTTTATGAAGTCACCATGGCGTTATGTGTAGAAATGCTGGTATCTGGTTCATTAGCAGCAAACCGCGAAGAAGCACGCCAAAAATTACAGGCAGTATTAGACAATGGTAAAGCGGCAGAAGTGTTTGGCCGTATGGTAGCAGCTCAAAAAGGGCCTGCTGATTTTGTTGAAAATTACAACAAATACTTGCCGACTGCGGTACTGAGCAAAGCTGTTTATGCACCAAAAGACGGCATTATCACGCAAATGGATACACGTGCGCTGGGAATGTCTGTCGTGACGTTAGGCGGTGGTCGCCGTAAAGCGACAGACCCAATTGATTATAGCGTTGGTTTGAGTGATATCGCTGCGTTAGGCGCCAAAGTGGATACCCAAACGCCACTGGCAATTATCCATGCAAACAGTGAAAAAGCGTGGGAAGAGGCGGCGAAAGAAGTGCGTGAAGCGATGGTGATTGGAGACAAATCTCCTGAAACAACACCAATGGTTTATCGCCAAATCAGCGAGTAATACAAATAGATTTTAGTGGTATATCGTTTTAAAAATACCGCAGGAGAAAAATATGAAACGCACATTTATTATGGTTTTGGATTCCTTTGGGATCGGTGCAGCACATGATGCACATAAATTTGGTGATGAAGGTTCCAATACATTGGGTCACATCGCAGATGCTTGCGCCCGTGGCGAAGCGGATATTGGTCGTAAAGGGCCTCTGCATTTACCTAATTTAACAAAATTAGGTTTAGGTAAAGCAGGAGAAGAATCAAGCGGTTCATTCCCTGCAGGTCTTGACCCTAATGCAGAAATTATTGGCGCATACGGCTATGCGAGCGAAATTTCTTCGGGTAAAGATACGCCTTCAGGCCACTGGGAAATTGCGGGAGTACCTGTGCTATTCGATTGGGGCTATTTCTCTGATGAAGAAAACAGCTTCCCGCAAGAACTGCTGGATACTTTAGTCGAAAAAGCAAACTTGCCGGGCTATTTAGGTAACTGCCATTCATCCGGTACAGTTATCCTCGATCAACTGGGTGAAGAGCACATGAAAACAGGGAAACCTATTTTCTATACCTCTGCTGACTCAGTATTCCAAATTGCGTGTCACGAAGAAACTTACGGCTTAGATAAACTGTATGAGCTGTGTGAAATTGCGCGTGAAGAGTTAACCAAAGGTGGTTATAACATTGGCCGTGTTATCGCGCGTCCATTTGTTGGCGACAAAGCGGGTAACTTCACACGTACAGGTAACCGTCATGACTTAGCGGTAGAGCCACCAGCACCAACCGTATTGAAAAAATTAGTTGATGAAAAACAAGGTGAAGTTGTTTCTATCGGTAAAATTGCGGATATTTACGCTCATGTCGGTATCACCAAGAAAATTAAAGCCACTGGTATCGATGCGTTATTCGATGCAACGGTAGAAGAAATGAAACTAGCGGGTGACAACACCATCGTTTTCACTAACTTTGTGGACTTTGACTCCGCATACGGCCACCGCCGTGATGTGGCAGGTTATGCTGCGGCATTAGAATTATTTGACCGCCGTTTACCTGAACTAATGAAATTAGTTAAAGAAGACGACATCCTAATTTTAACGGCAGACCACGGTTGTGACCCAACCTGGCCAGGTACTGACCATACCCGTGAGCACATCCCAGTGTTGATTTATGGTCCAAAAGTGAAACCAGGTTCATTAGGTCACCGTGAAACTTTCGCTGATATTGGCCAGACAGTCGCGAAATACTTTGATCTGTCGCCGATGGATTACGGTAAACCAATGCTCTAACACCCATTACCCGTCATACTTTGAGCTGTAGCGGTGTTGGCTGCATAAAATCCCCCTAATCACATACTAATGTATGCTCATAGGGATGATTTTCTTTGCCGCCTAGCTACAACTCAAATTATTTAGGGTAATGGCGGGGAATAAAAGGTAATGGGCAAGGCTTTGTCGTCATACTTTGGGCTGTAGCGGTGTTGGCTGCACAAAATCACCCTAATCACATACTGATGTATGCTCATAGGGATGATTTTCTTTGCCGCCTAGCTACAACTCAAATTATTTAGGGTAATGGCGGGGAATTAAAAGTAATGGGCAAGGCTTTGTCGTCATACTTTAAGTTGTAGAGTGGTGTTGGCTGCATAAAATCCCCCTAATCACATACTGATGTATGCTCATAGGGATGATTTTCTTTGCCGCCTAGCTACAACTCAAATTATTTAGGGTAATAGGTAAGTATGAAAGGTAGTGAGCGAGCTATTGAAGGGTAATAAGCTAGCTGTAGTTCGTTGGCTGCGATTCAAATTGCTTAGGCCAGTAAGATACAGATTATTAATAATAAGGTGGGAAGCCACCTTATTCATTTGAAAATATTTAATAGTTTAAAGGGAAATAATCATGGCAACTCCACATATTAATGCAGAAATGGGTGATTTCGCTGATGTCGTTCTGATGCCAGGCGACCCATTACGTGCAAAATACATCGCTGAAACTTTCCTTCAGGATGTTCGTCAAGTCAATAATGTGCGTGGCATGTTAGGTTTTACAGGGACTTATAAAGGCCGTAAAATTTCTGTAATGGGCCACGGTATGGGGATCCCTTCATGCTCCATTTACGCGAAAGAACTGATCACTGATTTTGGTGTGAAAGTGATTATTCGTGTTGGTTCATGTGGCGCAGTAATGGATGACGTAAAATTACGTGATGTCGTTATCGGTATGGGTGCCTGTACTGATTCGCGCGTTAACCGTCAACGTTTCAAAGAAAATGATTTTGCAGCGATCGCAGACTATGACTTAGTTCATAATGCAGTTGAAGCGGCAAAAGCAAGAAACGTGAATGTGCGTGTTGGTAACCTGTTCTCAGCAGACCTATTCTACTCACCAGACCCTGATATGTTTAAAGTGATGGAAAAGTACGGCATTTTGGGTGTTGAGATGGAAGCTGCGGGCATCTATGGTGTTGCCGCGGAGTTTGGCGCACGTGCGTTAACGATTTGTACCGTTTCTGACCATATCAAAACTGGCGAACAAACAACGTCAGAAGAACGTCAAACCACGTTCAATGAAATGATTGAGATTGCACTGGATTCAGTGCTGTTAGGCGACAAATAGTTCTTAGACGTTTTCATGATGCGCTAAATGCCACCTATTGTGTGGCATTTTTAATGGCTATTTTTTTATCCGACTCATCATGACGGCATCGACATATTGCCCATCACGAAATGCATAATCTCTCATGCGGCCTTCTAGTTCAAATCCAAACTTTTCATATAGTCCAACACCATTGCCATTTGCTGCAAACACTTCCAATTCAATGCGATGGACATTCAACCAGTTATCGCAGTAATCCACCATCACTTGCATCAGTTGTGAGCCAATACCTTTGCCTTGGTGAGCTTCACTGACGGTAATGCCGAAAGTCGCAACATGGCGACGGCGCACTTGGCTCGGTTGGTTGATCACTAGCAAACCCACAACTTCCTCACCAATGGTGGCAACAAATTGAGTGACGAGTGGGTCATTAGTACCAAGACGGGCTTCCCATGTTTTTTCTGTTGGGTATGGCAGTTGTAAGGTGTTGGCATACGCAGAATAGTCAGCGTGCATTTGGATGATTGCAGGCACATCGTCCAGCGTTGCTCTGCGGATGGTTACGTTGTTCATATCGAATCTCTTTGTCGTTATTTATTATAAGAATATTAATCACATTAAAACGATAACCTGTCAATCGATAGTCATAAACGTCATGAAAGGCATTACAAATTGAGTGACTGAAATTAGACAAAATCGCTATCTGATATCACAACATAATAAATAGATATACGATTTTGGCTATATAGCGTTCAGTAATTTATTCAGAGGAATTATTATGATTGTATCAATGAGCAAAAAAAAATTCACTAGTTTTATAATGACCAAAGTTCAAATAAAGAGTGCTCCAAAAAAAATTAAAAAATATGTTACTAAACAAATAAAAAATATTAAGCAGACTCCAAAATCATCACCTATAAATCTAAGAGGGAAGAATAATATTGATGATATTAAACATGCAGATATTCCTCTTCACAATGTATTTAAAGATAGTAATCGAATCGAAGCTGGACTTGAAAGAAATGAATATAGAATAAGAGTCATTGAGAAGCCGGAATGGCCACCATTAATGGAAGCGATTGCCATTCCCTATGAAATGGAAGAAAGCTTCTATAGCTTATTGAAAAATAATAAAGTAGATGAGAGAGATGTTGATTTAATTAAAGAAATAATTAGCAAAATGAAATCATCGGATGACATTGTTATTAAACTTTATGATTTTTATGAGCTTTTTTTAGATAAAGAATATGTTACAAATAAATTTATAATTAGCTATTTAGAAGAACCAATGGAGATAGCTAAAGATACACAGCGTAGTAATTTAGAATCTTTTCTTCCTCTACCACCACAAGAAACTATAACAATACCAGAACCAATTGATGTTGCTGATAAGTTATATGAAGAATTAGCTAAAACCATTTCTAAAATGAGTAGGTTAAAGAATGTTCCCGATGAACTATTTATCCACTTTAAAAATAATATTTTAAAATTAAAGGAAAATGAGAAACCAGATGTATTTATTGAGAAACTAAATGCGCTATTCGAATATGCATTTGATATCTTATCACAGACAACGCTGGATAGAATTAAGAGTAATCTTGGTGATTGCATAAAAATAGAGACTGAAATGGTCAATCCTGTCCATATATACGATGATGCCAAGATTAAACCTAAAAGCTTACGGGAGCGATTATTAAATGCTATTGAATGGAAATTATTTTTCTTTATAAAAAAAACAAGAGAGGTTTATTTAGAGATAAAAAAATTCTTTCGTTTTTGAATAGCAATAATGATAGTGCAGGATAGAAACAGCCAACAATATAGTGTTGGCTTTCTAGCCTTAATTTAGTAATCAAGGCGTCATCATAAACACTTTTGAATTCTGCCCTAAATATTGATGCGCTAAACGGTTAATATCCTCAACGGTGAGCTGGCGAATAATATCTTGTTCTTGGTTTAAACGCTGGTATTGCCCATCATCGCTGGCAATCTGCGCCAGCGCTTCAGTCCAGTAGCTTGAGCTATCAGTGACTTGTGAATTTTCAGTGAGCCAAATATTTTTTGCTTCGGTTAGCTCTTTTTCACTTACACCCGTTTGACGAATTTGACCTATTGTTTTTTGGGCGATTTGCGTCATTTCTTCAGCACGTTCAGGTGAGGTGGTGAAATTCAAGCGAGCGAGGTAGTACGGCTGGGTTTTTTTTGCGAGCATCTGAGAAAAGCCCAGTGCATAAATACCACTGGCTTTCTCACGTAGTTCACCACGTAAGCGTTGGCTAACAATGGTATCAATTAATTGAATCGCTAAGCTGTCTTGTTGGTTCCACACAGCGGGTGATGCGAATTGAATACTCACCATGCTTTTATCACTGCTGCTGATAGGATAGGTTTTATTAAAACTCGCCATTTTTGGCATGATCCCTTGGTCGCGAGATACCAGTTTTTGGTTACTTTGTGGTAATGATGCAACCCATTGCTCTAACAATGGTTTTAGCTCACGGCTATTCATTGCACCTGTAATGACCAGTGTCATATCTGCTGTTGAGGTGAGTAATTGGCGGTTAGCTTGCTGCAACTGCTGAGCCGTAAATTGCTGCCAGCTACCCTGTGGGTTAATCACCAAAAATTCACCATGGGTATAGCTTTCCCGATTAATATTATCAAGGAAAGTGCGTTCTACGGGGGTTTTGGCTAAATTTAAAGCAAAGGATTGTTTTTGTTGCTCTAATTTTTCACCACTAAATTGCGGAGCGGTGAGTTTTAAATTGAGTAACTGTAGCGCCGTTTCGAGGTTATCGACAGGGGCTTTTCCGCGAAAACCATGTGTGAGCAATTCGCTGTATGGGCGAACGCTAATTTGGTTTTGCTTTGCCAGCAGAGCCAGATCGCGCGCGCTGTAATTTCCATAACCGCTGCTTTCAGGAAGTTTCAACGCCCAATCCGTTAAACCTGCCGTTTGTTGTGTTTCTAACGAACGGCCACCCGGTAATTGCAAGTTAAATTGAATATCATCTTTCAGGTTTTTATCTGTTTTAACAATTACCTGAATGCCATTACTCAAAGTCCAATGTTCCGTTTTTTCAACGGGCAGCTTAGATTGATCAACAATACTGCCTTTTATGGATTGGGGTAATTGCAGTTGAATGGCTTTGGAGCGCAGCGTAAATGGCCCTGGTGTGCTTTGGCGTATTTTAAGCCATTGCTGATTAAATGCCGATTTATCAATAGTAGGGGCATCAGTATCAGGCCCAATTAATGCTAAACGCGGGGAAGCGGTTTGTAGGAATTTAGCGACATGCTGTTGTAAGTCCTGCGGCTTAACGGATTTCATTAACTGGTAGCTGTTATCTAACTGTTGGCGCTTATTCCACATTGGCATGTCGTATTCAAGCGCCGTCGTCAGTTGCCCTGCTAAATATTCATTACTATAACGTTGCTCTGAAGCGGCTTGCAGGCTGAATTTTTTCAACATCGCTTGCTTTGCAGAATCAAGTTCTTCTTGGGTAACTGGCTCAGTAGCAAGGCGTTGTAATTCTGTAAATAAAATCTCAGTTGCACCTTGGTAATCATTACCTTTCGGGTGGATGATCATCAACTGTTGTAAGCGCTGGTTATCTAACATTGCCCCTTGTCCATTGATGCTAATCGACGGCAAAATGCCGTTATCCACCATAACGGAGAAACGTTGGTTTAAAATGGCCAACCAGAGGTTATCCAGTAAATCTTCCGACTGCCCTAAACGGGTATTTAGCGGTGCGCTAACATCCTTTTGTAAGGCAAATTGCACATAACGCGCCCCTTGCTCTTTATCAAATACACCTTGCACTAACATATTGGTTGAATGGGCAAATTGTTTCCATTGCGGGTTATCTTCTGCCACTTTTTTGGGTTTAGGGAGCGCAAATAAATTATCAACCTGATTGCGTACTGATGAACTATTGAAATCACCAATAATTAATAGTGACATTCGCTGAGGCTGATACCATGTTTGATAATAGTCTTTCGCTTGCTCAATCGGAGCATTGCGTACCACATCTAATGAGCCAATTGGGTTGCGATCGACGTAACGGCTACCGTGGTAGCGTAATTTTTCTAAGCTGTCATTGATGCGATAGCCCATCCCTTGGCGTAAGCGCCACTCTTCGACAATTACAGGGCGCTCTTTTTCAAAGGCTTCTTGGTCAAAGGTCATATTTGACGCCCAATCGGCCATCACTTGTAAGCCTGTGGCGACTTGTGCTGTCGTGGCTTCGGGGAGTGATAATTTATATAGCGTGGAATTTAAACTCGTAATGGCATTCACATGGCTACCGAGTTTAAGCCCTTGGTGTTCCAGCTGTTTGAACCCCGTGGTTCCCGGAAAATGCTTGGTGCCTTTAAACGCCATATGTTCAGTAAAGTGTGCGAGGCCAAGCTGCTGTTCATTTTCTTGTAATGAGCCGCTACTGACCAATAAACGCAGTTCAACTCCGGGTTGATTACGTTGCAGAAGGTAAACTTGTAGCCCATTGTCGAGTTGATAGTGTTGAAGGTCACCGCGCACAGGTAACAGTGAGGTTGAATTTTGGCTCACCGATGTACTGCCTGCGCAGCCACCGAGCAGAATGCTTATCAATGTGGCGAAGGTAATTTTATGAAGCATATTCAGGCGTTCCTGTATTTAAAGATTTTTCACTCGTAGGCTCCACGAGCAATATGTGTTGTTCCGCAAATTGAGCAACGAAGCTCTGATGGCTAACCAAAACAATGGCGCTGTCATGTAACTCAGCTTTCAATAGAGCGAGGAGTTCTAATGCACTGTTTTCATCGAGGGCGGAGGTGGTTTCATCCAATAAAAGCAGTTTGGGTCTATTGAGCAATAAACGCGCAAACATAATGCGCTGCTGTTCTCCACCAGATAAGCGGTTGTTCCAATCGGTTTCGAGTGCTAATTGATGATGCAGTTTTTCTAAACCGACTAACATCAATGCATATTGAAAATCTTGCTGGCTAAATTGGGATGCCGCTTTGGGATAAGCCAATAAGCTATCAAGCCGACTGATTGGTAAATAGAGGCGCTGTGGGATCCACATAACTTTTTCTGTTCGGCTGATAGTACCGTTAAAGAAAGGCCAATGCCCACTTAGCGTGCGTAATAAGGTGGACTTACCAACACCAGAACGGCCACGAATCAAGGTTAATTCGCCTTGTTTGGCGGTTATATTCACGGAATTAATTAAGCAGCGGTTGTCTGCGGTAGAAACGGATAATTTAGCGATCAGAGGTGGCGATTTTTCGTCGATAGTAACCACCGCTTTGTTATCGTTTTCCAATAAAACCACAAAGTTGTATAAACGGGAGACTGTGGCTTGCCATGCGGCGATTTCTTTATAGGCAAAAATAAACCAACCAAGAGAAGTCGCAACACTGGTAAAGGCTTGGCGCAATTGCATTAAGCCACCCAACATGATTTCACCCGCAAGGAATTTAGGTAATGCGAGTAATACAGGCGCTAAGGCGGTAACTTGTTGGTAACCCACTGTGTAGAAAGAGAGGTTCCGCTCACAACGGATCAAGCGGTTCCAGTTGCTAATAATTTCACCAAAGCGCCCCATCAGTTCTTTTCTATCTTGAGTTTCACCACGCTGCCCTGCGATGGCATCACCGTGTTGGCGGCAATTAATTAATGAGCTACGGTAATCCGCTTCGCGGCGCTGTTTATCCATATGCAAGCGACGTAGTGGAAAACCTATCCATTGGGTGAGGGCGATACCAATCAAGGTGTAAATGATACAGGCCCAGAACATATAGCCGGGTATGGTCCAGTCGCTATCGGCAAAATTAAACAACAGGCTACCGGAAAGCGTCCAAAGAATGGCTGCAAATGAAATCAGCGTTAGCATTGAGTGAAGGAATGTCACCACTAAATTTAATGTTGATTCAATCAGTAAACGGATATCTTCAGCGATACGTTGGTCTGGGTTATCGGGTTCTTGTGATGTCAGCCTTAACAGGTAATGTTTACTGTTGGGGGATAACCAACGGCTAAGTACTTGCTCAGTCATGCCTTTGCGCCAGCGGATAATCAGCATTTGTTTTAGGTAATTACCCATAACGACGACAAAAATCAGCCCACTAACTAAGATCACAAAGTACTGCAACAGTCCATATAGGGCTTGGCCGTCGAGTTTTTGTAGGGCGTTATAAAAGTCGCCGTTCCACATGTTCATTTTGACGTTGAACCACACCGAGGACAAGGTGAGCCCGAGTGAGGCAAACAGCAGTATCCAGCACAAAAGGGCAGCACGCTGCCCCCAAAAAGGTTTTACTAAATAGAAAAATTGTTTCAGTGTCTTCATGACGTTTTATTCATTTGTTGTTTTAATTGTTTAACGAGTTTTATTGCTCACATTGCTGGGAATTACAGGTCGTAATTGACTTGTAACCAGAACTGACGGCCCGGATCGTAAGATTTCAATACGCGATCTTCAAATACGAAGCGGTCAGCAATATTTTTATTATTCAAGATATTATTCACTTCAACCGAGAAACCAAATCCATGAGCGAATTCAGGCTTCCAACCTAAGCGGGTATCCCACGTATATTTGCTGGCGAAGTTTTGTTTGGTGTACTTACGTAATTGACCAACTTCAGGGTCGCTATAGTAAGAGTTGTCATAACGGACGGCTTGACTACGTGCACCCCACCATTGCAATCGGTTATATAAAGTGAGGTCATATTCGTCCCAGACACTGGTCAGCTCAAAATTGAATTTTATTGGTGAGTTAAAACTGGTTGAAGGCAGTTTTGACGCATCGATGACCTTACCGTCATACCAGACTTTGTTAAGATTCACTTTATTGGCAGGATCGTAAGCGCTGTAGCCTGAGTCTTTTGGCGTATTACTTTCACTTTGTTGCCAAGTGAATGAGGCATTCATGACATGAGAAGCTTCTGCCCATTCCCACGGTTGACTATTTTTCACCGATAATGTAACGGTATCGTGGGAGCTGCGCCCACCGTTATCAAAGGTGCGAATACTACGAGTACTTGGGTCACGAGGGTTATCGTACTTAGTGCGATTTCTGACTTCGTCGTAGCCTTCACGGTGCACATATTGTAAACGCCATGTGGTAGAAAGAACTTCTTGTTGTAGCGCTAAAGTCAGCTCATCGTTATAGGGGGTTTTGAGTGAATCTAACCCTTCATAGTCTTTTTGATTATCCCAATTGTTATTGTCAGGGTTAAGTGAACACGCGAAATTTTTGTCCCAGCCCATGCAATTTTGCATACCGTCATTTTGTGCACCGTATAATGCATAAGTGAGCATTGAGCGGCCATAATAACGGTTAGCTCCCGCTATTAATTGGGTTGCGCCATCACCAAAGACATCGTAGGTTCCGCTTAAACGTGGGGCGATATTGGTACGATTGACAAAATCATCGCGATCCAAACGCACTCCAGGGCGCAGACTCAATTTGCCATATTGAATACTGTCATCAAGGAAGATGGCGTAATTGGTATAATCCGCAGAGTACGAGCCTTTTTTAAACCGAGTAACATTACTTAAGTAACCATCGTATAAATCATCATCAATGATATTGCCAGTGTAGGTGTAACGGAAATAGTCTTGATCACGAATATAGGTGCCTTTGGTGTAATTTACCTCAGCTCCGAGTGTTGGTTGGTGTGTTAATCCAAGCGCATCCTCTTGGGAATTAAAACGCATCACGGTTTTTAGTCCGTGAGTTTTTTGCTTAGACTCTAAGTCGCCAAGACCTCCGCTATTGCGTTCAATCATATTCCAATTGTCGTCGAATGCCCTGATCGTTAGGGAGTATTTCTGGTCGTTATTACGGTTATCTTTTAAGTCTTGTGTATTAGCAGTGATTTCAAATTGGCCTAAATCCAACTGATGTTTAAATACAGCGGTAAAACCTAATCCATCATGGGTTGAATCATAGCCAGAATTGCTGACAGACGAAGAAAATAAGCGGCTATCGTAAGAGGCGTAATTAGCAGATAAATCTAATGAACTTTTATCGGATAAATCCAGTGAATACTTTAAAAAGTAATTATCTGAAGTACGACGCTGATTTTTTTTACCTGAATCAGAAAAAATAGGCTCGACTTGGTTATTTTCCAGCACAAAGGCTTCACCCCCCGTGACTGTCATCGGAATAGTCGAACTACGACGTGAAGCGGAGAAAACTAATCCTGAATTTTCACTCACCCCTAATTCAAACCAGCCACCAAAGTCATTTTTATCGTAGCGGTTTTGAAAGCGAGCAGGGTTGGCGGTATCATTTTTAGTAGTATCAATACCTTGTGTGGAGTCATGAAACAAGTTGTTCCAACCGGAGCGAGTTAAGCGGTAATAGGCATGGGCGCTATTTTCCCCTTGCCAGCGACGGCTATTGACTTCAACGGTTCCCCCTGTAAACCCACCAAATTCGACAGGAATGTTATTGTCATACACTGTCATGCTGTCGATCAGACGGCTATCGATGTAGATCCCTTGGTCGCTACTGCTCAGACGGGTCGCTGTTTCACCGAGACCACTGTCTGCGGGGTCAAAATCATTATTAAAACTAACACCATCAAGGCGATAAGCATTTTGATAGCTGCTTGAGCCGTGGATTGAGATGCGGGAAGGCTTGATTTCTCCTTGGTTCATCGAGTTGCTGTCATTGTTAGCAAATTGGACAGCAGGGTTAGTTTTCATTAAATCGGTGATATTGCCATCACCGGTATTTTTCTGGCTAATCTCTTCAGACGTCACATATTGCGGTGCTGACATAACATCTGTTGCGGGGTGGTTCTGAACAACGCCAGAGACTTGAGTTTCCGGTAATACCAATGTGCCTTGGCTTAAATTTTGCTGACGAATAACGAAAACACCATTTTCATTGATTAACTCTAAGCCGCTACCGATGAGTATTTTTTGTAATGCGGTTTGTGCGGAGTAGTTACCAGACAAGGCAGGTGCTCGTAAGCCATTTAACTGACCTTTATCATAAATCAATTGAATTTGGCCTTGGCGGCTAATTTCAGCCACTGAGGTAGCAAGTGATTGTTCTGGTAATGAAAAATTCATTTCTTGCGCGAAGGCATTTTGACAAATAATGGCACTACTGGCCGCCACAGCAAGGGCGAGCGGCCTTAATCGGCTTTGAGTAAACTGAATAGACATGGTTATCCCTTATTCTTAAGCTGCACAAAAAGTGTGCGACAATAGGTCAGCAAAGTGATGACTAGTTAAGAAGAGGGTGAAATGAGAATTATCCTCACCTGCAAATGAAAATATTTTTTATTTATTTTTTTTATTTTGAATAATCAATACGTTATTTTTATCTCGATAGACGACTTGTACCGGAAGTAATGAAGGAAGGGCTTGAAAAAACTGTTCTGGCTGATGGGTATTGATGCGACCTGAGATTTTACTCTTCGCTAATTGAGCGGGAGAAAGCTCGATATTTATCGATGAATAGTTTTTAAGTTCATCGAGGACTTCTGAAAGTGGTTTATCGACAAAAATTAATTCACCAAAACGCCAACGAGCCACATCTAGCGGGTTGATGTGTTGGCGAGCGATTGGGCTGTTCGGCGATTGACTGACTGCACTGTCACCAGCAAGTAGGAAAACGGGTTGTTTGCTTGCTGCATCTTCAAAACTGACAATGCCTTGGCTGACATTAACGGCAACTTGCTGAGCGACTTTGTTCACTTCAAATTCTGTTCCCACCACTTGAATACGCCGGTTATCAGCTTGAATTATAAAAGGCCGATAGGGGTTGGATTTGACTTTAAAATAAACATTTCCCTGTTCCAGATACAGGTTACGTACTGGAGTTTCATAGGCAACATGAATCCGGGTATTGCGGTTAAGAAACAGCTGGGAACCATCAGGTAAAGTAACTTCTTTAGGCGTATCCGTTGCCACTAAGGTCATATTATTGAGCAACATCGAAGGTAAGTGGCTGTATGGCAAAAACAAAATAGCCGCAATAAAAAATGCTGCTAAGGTATTGCCCAAAGGGCGCCATAAGCGAAAAAAAGGGCGTTTTTCCTTGGGAAGTATTGTGCTAGCAGGGCGCGGCATGTGATCAAAATCGCGCCATAGTCCAGCAATGGCATCATACGCTTTTGCATGTTCAGGTGATGCAGCAATCCATTGTTTGAATTGCTCTGTTTCAAGGGCGCTGATACGTTGGCTGTGCATGCGGGTAAACCACAGCGCGGCTTCTTCATCAATGCGGCTTTCATCATCTGATGTTTGCAAAGAGTCGTGTGTCATTACGAATTATTGCCCTGATTATCAAGGTGTTTTTTACAGTGAACAAGCGCCGCCGCAATATGTTTTTCCACCATACTGATTGAAATTTCCATTCGCTCAGCAATCTCGCTTTGAGATAAGCCATCAAAACGATACAGCAAAAATGCTTCTCGTCGACGGGGGGGTAACGTTTCAAGTGCTTCGCTCAGCCGTTGGATGCGTTGCTGATGTTCCAAGATTTCACTGGGGTCAGCTTGGCTCTGTTCAAAATGTGGCTCATGAGTAACATCATCAATGGATGTTTCTGATTTAGTTTGGCGCTGGTTACGTCGCCAATGGTCAATCAAAACATGATTCGCAATTTTAAACAGATAAGCGCGGCTCTCTTTTACAGGCGTTTGTTCTTTACGGTTTAGCCATAGTGTAAACACATCCTGTGATAAATCATCAGCATCGTTGCTGTTATCTAGCCGATTGCGGAAAAAGCGCACAAGTTGGCTATATGTTGACTGATACGCACCGCTAATTTTACGGGCAAGAGATTTATCAATAGTCATTTTACTGGTGTTAATGTCTTAAAAGAGCACAATTGTGCTGATTAATAATCTGCTCAGATTACTTTATTATTTAAATCAATAAGTTGTTTTAATAATTATGTTTTTACTAATAATAATGAATATCATTTTTGTTTGTATTATGCCTATAATCTGCAAAAAATAAAGTCGTGAGGCAGAATATGAGCAGTATGACGGGCCAGTTAGAGCGCCCGATTTTCCGTCCACTAGGCGGTTTGGTTTTAAGTTGTCTTTTCCATGGAACACTGGCAATCATTTTTATTGGATGGTTTACCTCTTCAATTCCTAAGACCGGGGTATTACCACCAGCAATCTCGTTGCAGCTGGGTGTTTATCAGCTTGAACAGCAGGCTGAGCCTGAAATCAATCATGCCCCTAAACAACACATGACGACGCGTGAGGAATCATTACCTGAAGTGGTTGAAAAGGTGGATAAATTACCTGAAACTGCGATCGTAGATAATGGCACATTGACGAAAGTCAGTGAGAAAAAACGACCACCAAAAAAGACAATTCCACAAGAGAAAAAAGTGATCGACGAAGCACCTGTAACTACGCAGGAGTCGATGGTGACTTCCGCCCCTGCATCAGGGAGTGAATCCAGTAGCAGTGCGAATTTCTCCAGTAATGCGTCTGCGGCAGTGAGTGGGCACCAAGGCTGGCAAAGTGAGGTTCATCAGCGGATAGCCAAGACCAAACGCTATCCACGTGCAGCGTTGCGTTACCGCTCAACTGGGGTCTCTCATATAAAAGTGGTTTTGGATAGTCGGGGTGAAGTGATTGCCGCCAGTTTATTGAATTCATCCGGTACGAAAATACTGGATAAAGAAGCGTTGGCGACAATTTCACGTGCTGCGCCTTTTCCTACCCCGCCAGAGACATTGCTAGTCGATGGCCGGGTCGAGTTTATTGCGCCAATCGTATTCGATACAACGTCTATTTAAATTCAACTCAATAGCCCTTTTTAGGGCTATTTATCAGGTGAATTTGGTCTGTTTTTTGGGGTCGGTCGCTTAGGGCGATAAGGACGAGGTTCTTTTTTTCGTTTTAAACGCGCTGGCTTAGCGGCTGGCGTTCCTTTGCTCTCTTGCTTGCCATCTTCATTACTGTCGTCATCTCCATTATCATCTTGATTTTCCTCTGTATTAACGACGAGCGGAGGGGCTTGCTTGTGGCCTTTCTTTTTCTTTAAACGCAGTAATGTATTTGCTAAAACGAAGCCAATACATAAGGCAAGTAGAATAAAAATTCGTAATACATTGGTGCTGTTATCCGCTTGTTGAATTTCAGCGGCTAGGAGCTCCGTATCAATGGTTAAACGCAAATAGCCTTTTGGCTCTTTTGTGCCTTGGATGGGAACGACAAGCTGGTATTGAAAGTTTTGTAGTGAGGAGTTGTCATCGATGGCCAGCCGTTCTTTCACCGTTGTCGGCTCACCGACTTGAGTGACCAGTGTGCCACTGGCAGTATAGATACTGGCATCTAAAATATACCTATCTTTCACCACGTTATTTAAATTGGCATTAATTCGCTCTAAATTAAAATCTTTACTGCCGGGAACAATATAATCAGATAAGCTGAAAGCAACTTGCTCAGCAAGAACATAAGTCAATTGTTTAAATTGCTCAATTCTGCCTTGGTTTTGGCTATTTCCTAAATAAGAAATACCATGCATAAGTAAAGTTACCAACGCAACGCAGATAACGATAATGACTGTTTTGTGGAGCCTAAAGGTAAGTTTCATTGCTTTATTGGTGCTCTCGACTTATTTTGAGTATAAAGATGCCGTTATACTTTAGCGAATATGGGGTTATCTTCAGTTTTAACAGTAAATACATAAGGTCACAAAGCCTTAAAATTTAGTATAGTGGCTTCGTTCGGCTGCTCGCAACTTATCATTATAAAAAAGTTACACTCTAAATAATTCGAGTTGTATGTAGGCGACAAACGAAGATAGTCCGATGAGCATACATAAGTATGTGATTCGGCTAGCTGAGCGTAGTCAACAACCAGACAACTTGAAGTATGACGAGTATATCGATTACAGGAGCTAATTTTCATGTCAACGAGCTTGACCTATTGTTATCTACCCGACGAAATCCAAAAATGGCCAGGGTTGCCATTGTCATTAAGTGGTGAAGAAGTGATGCCATTGGATTATCGTGCTGGGGACAGTGGGTGGTTATTATATGGCCGCGGCTTAGATAAAGCGCGTATCAGTAATTTCCAACAGCGATTAGGGATCGCTATCGTAATTGTCTCTTCGTGGCGTATTGATGACTACCAAGTGGTCAGAATCGCTGGGAGTATTACACCTCGAATTAAAAAACTCGCTGACGAATGTTTATTAGATGTCGTGCCATTAGGGCAAATTCCACGTTTGCGTTCACCGGGCCTATTACTGATGGATATGGACTCGACAGCGATTCAAATTGAATGTATCGATGAAATTGCTCGCTTAGCAGGGGTAGGGGAGCAGGTTGCTGAAGTGACCGAGCGAGCCATGCTAGGGGAACTCGATTTTACGGAAAGTTTACGAGCACGCGTTAGCTTACTTGAAGGTGCCGACGCCGCTATTCTTGACCAAGTGATGGAAACATTGCCTTTAATGCCGGGCTTAACGAACCTTGTGCGTAAGCTACAAGCGATGAATTGGCACATTGCGATAGCCTCCGGCGGTTTTACTTTCTTTGCGGATAATTTACGTCAACGGCTAAAATTGGTGGCTGCAGTTGCTAACCAGCTAGAAGTGAAAAACGGTAAGTTAACAGGCAAAGTCAAAGGCCCAATTGTAGATGCTAAATATAAAGCGCAAACCTTGATCAAACTGGCGGAAAAACTGGAAATTCCCATTGAGCAAACTGTTGCCATCGGTGACGGGGCAAATGACCTGAAAATGATCCGTAAAGCAGGGCTGGGTATTGCGTATCATGCGAAACCAAAGGTGTATGCAAGGGCGAAGGTTGCGATTCGTCATGCAGATCTGATGGGGGTGATGTGTGTGTTGAGCGGGGGCCTCAAACACGAAGAACGCTAAATATTCTTCATATTTCGTGCTGTGGCGGTGTTGGCTGCACTCGGCTGCTTGGGTCACATACTTGTGTATGCTCCCCAAGACATCCTCTTTTGCCGCCTAGCCACAACCCGAACTATTTTGAATATTGATATCGATATTTTATGGTTTGTGCTGTGGCGGTGTTGGCTGCACTCGGCTGCTTGGGTCACATACTTGTGTATGCTCCCCAAGACATCCTCTTTTGCCGCCTAGCCACAACCCGAACTATTTTGAATATTGATATCGATATTTTATGGTTCGTGCTGTGGCGGTGTTGGCTGCACTCGGCTGCTTGGGTCACATACTGGTGTATGCTCCCCAAGACATCCTCTTTTGCCGCCTAGCCACAACCCGAACTATTTTGAATATTGATATCGATATTTTATGGTTTGTGCTGTGGCGGTGTTGGCTGCACTCGGCTGCTTGGGTCACATACTGGTGTATGCTCCCCAAGACATCCTCCTTTGCCGCCTTGCCACAACGTGAACTATCTAGAGTATTACGGCTAAAGTGTTATGGATAATAAGAACTAAGAACTAAGAACTAAGAACAAAATTGAATTTTATGAGGAGTTTGCTGTGGCGAAAGGGGTTAAAAGGGCATTTGTCTGTAATGATTGCGGGGCGGATTATCCGCGTTGGCAAGGGCAGTGTAGTGCTTGTCATGCATGGAATACCATTACAGAAGTGCGTCTGGCCTCCACAAATTCTTCATCACGTACTGACCGTTTAACGGGGTATGCAGGTAATGCGGCTGGGGTAAGTAAGGTTCAGAAGCTGTCTGAAATTAGCCTTGAAGAACTTCCTCGTTTTACTACGGGTTTTAAAGAGTTTGACCGCGTACTTGGCGGGGGAGTCGTACCGGGTAGTGCCATCCTAATTGGAGGTAACCCGGGAGCGGGTAAGAGTACCTTATTGCTGCAAACCATGTGTTTGTTGTCCCGTGAAATGAAAACCTTATATGTGACAGGGGAAGAGTCACTTCAACAAGTTGCGATGCGAGCGCACCGTTTAGGGCTACCGACTGACTCACTCAATATGCTGTCAGAAACCAGTATTGAGCAAATTTGTTTAACAGCGGAGCAAGAACAGCCCAAACTGATGGTGATTGACTCCATCCAAGTGATGCATATGGCAGATATTCAATCCTCTCCGGGCAGTGTGGCTCAAGTCAGGGAAACCGCGGCTTATCTTACCCGTTTTGCGAAAACCCGTGGCGTTGCCATTATTATGGTTGGCCACGTCACTAAAGATGGCTCATTAGCAGGACCTAAAGTCCTCGAACACTGTATTGACTGTTCTATCATGCTAGATGGTGATGCGGATAACCGCTTTCGTACCTTACGTAGCCATAAAAACCGCTTTGGGGCAGTCAATGAGTTAGGCGTATTTGCCATGACAGAACAAGGGCTTAAAGAGGTCAGTAATCCTTCTGCAATTTTCCTAAGTCGTGGTGACGAAATTACCTCAGGTAGCTCCGTGATGGTAGTATGGGAAGGGACAAGGCCGCTGCTGGTAGAGATCCAAGCGCTAGTAGACCATTCGATGATGTCTAACCCACGGCGTGTTGCGGTCGGGCTTGAACAAAACCGTTTGGCCATTTTATTGGCAGTATTACACCGTCATGGTGGCTTGCAAATGTCAGATCAAGACGTTTTTGTCAACGTCGTGGGTGGGGTAAAAGTAACTGAAACCAGTGCGGATTTAGCACTATTACTTTCTTTGGTTTCGAGTTTTCGCGACCGCCCATTACCTAGAGATCTGGTGGTCTTTGGTGAGGTGGGGCTTGCAGGGGAAATTCGCCCAGTTCCAAGTGGTCAGGAACGTATCTCTGAAGCAGCAAAACATGGTTTTAAGCGTGCTATTGTGCCCCATGCGAATATGCCAAAGAAATCACCGCCAGATATGAAAGTGTATGGCGTGAAAAAGTTAGCGGACGCATTAAGTATTTTGGATGAACTATAAGCTTTTAATCTAGGGTAAAAGGAAAATACATGGCTGAATTTGACTATCTTAAAAACGCAATCAAACGAGCGGGTTACACGCTCCAGCAAGTTGCGGATGCGACAGATATGACCAAAGGCTATCTCAGCCAGTTGATTAACGACAAAATTAAAAGCCCCAGCGCACAAAAAATCGCGGCATTGCATCGTTTTCTAGGCCTTGAGTACCCTATTCAGCAAAAAACGATTGGCGTGGTGTTTGGCAAATTTTATCCATTACATACTGGGCATATTTATTTGATTCAACGGGCATGTAGCCAAGTCGATGAGCTCCACGTCATTCTCTGCCATGATGAACCCCGTGATAAAGACTTGTTTGTTAACAGTTCTATGTCTCAACAACCCACAGTAAGCGACCGTTTACGCTGGTTATTACAAACTTTTAAATATCAAAAGAATATTCATATTCACTCATTTGATGAAAATGGCATAGAGCCATATCCACACGGTTGGGAAGTGTGGAGTGATGGAATGAAAGGCTTTTTGAAAAAGCATAATATTAATCCAAGTTTTATCTATTCAGGGGAAGTGAATGACGTGCCGCGGTATAAAAAATACTTAGGTATCGAAACCATCTTGATTGACCCTGAGCGCACGTTTATGAATATCAGTGGTAACCAAATTCGCCAAGCGCCATTTCGTTATTGGGAATATATTCCAACTGAAGTGAAACCCTTTTTTGTACGTAAAGTCGCTATTCTTGGGGGCGAGTCAAGTGGTAAATCCACATTAGTCAATAAGTTAGCGAATATTTTCAATACATCCAGTGCATGGGAATATGGCCGTGACTATGTGTTTAGCCACTTAGGTGGTGATGAGATGGCATTGCAATATTCTGACTACGACAAAATCGCCTTGGGACACGCTCAATATATTGATTTTGCAGTAAAATATGCTAATAAAGTCGCTTTTATTGATACCGACTTTGTCACGACTCAAGCTTTTTGTTTGCGCTATGAAGGCAAAGAGCACCCATTTGTTCAGGCATTGATAGACGAATACCGATTCGATTTAGTCATAGTTTTAGAGAATAACACTCCTTGGGTAGCTGATGGTTTAAGAAGCTTGGGGAGTGATAAAGACCGGAAAGCGTTCCAAGGCTTACTCATTGAAATGCTTAAGAAAAACAATATTGAATTTGTGCGTGTAGAATCTTCAGATTATGACACACGCTTCTTAGAGTGTGTCACCCTTGTTCAGCAGTTACTGATGTTGGATGACTTATAAAGCCTCACAATAAAAAACGGCATCTAATGACGATGCCGTTTTGATTCTATCTATATGATATCGATCCCTTAAATAATTTGAATTATAGGTAGGCGGCAAGAGAGTGAGTCCCTAGGAGCATACACCAGTATGTGACTAGGGCTCACGAAAGCAGCCAACACCGCTATAATTCTAAATTATGACAGGGATTATTTGGTCATACGCTTATACTTCATACGATGTGGCTGCAACGCTTCCGCGCCTAACGTCCGTTTTTTGTAATCTTCATATTCAGAGAAGTTACCTTCGAAGAACGTAATATTACCTTCGTCTTGGTAATCAATAATATGGGTTGCAATACGGTCAAGGAACCAACGGTCATGGGAAATAACCATAGCACAGCCAGGGAACTCTAACAGGGCGTTTTCCAGCGCACGTAAAGTTTCAACGTCGAGGTCGTTGGTTGGTTCATCGAGTAACAGGACGTTACCGCCCACTTGCAGTAATTTGGCTAAGTGTAAACGGCCACGTTCACCACCAGATAACTCACCAACACGTTTACCTTGGTCAACGCCTTTAAAGTTAAAGCGACCCACATAAGCGCGACTTGGAATTTCAAAGTTACCAATACGCATGATGTCTTGGCCGTTAGAAATTTCTTCCCAGACAGTTTTGCTGTCGTCCATCGCATCTCGGAACTGGTCAACAGAGGCAATTTTCACGGTATCACCTAACGTGATTGAGCCAGAGTCCGGTTGCTCTTGGCCCGATATCATACGGAACAGAGTGGATTTACCCGCACCGTTAGGGCCGATAATTCCCACAATTGCCCCTTTCGGGATTGAGAAATTCAGGTTATCAATCAGAACGCGATCACCATAAGATTTACTTAGGTTTTCAACCTCGATAACTTTATCCCCTAAACGCGGCCCAGGTGGAATAAATAGCTCGCTGGTTTCATTACGTTTTTGATATTCAACGCTATTGAGCTCTTCAAAGCGAGCCAAACGCGCCTTACCTTTAGCCTGACGGCCTTTTGGATTTTGGCGGATCCACTCAAGTTCTTTCTCGATAGATTTACGACGAGCGGCTTCTGTGGAGGCTTCTTGCGCCAAACGTTCATCTTTTTGCTCAAGCCAAGAAGAGTAGTTACCTTCCCAAGGAATACCTTCACCACGGTCAAGTTCGAGGATCCAACCCGCGACGTTATCTAAGAAGTAACGGTCATGCGTGATAGCCACAACAGTACCTTCGTAGTCGTGTAAGAAACGCTCTAACCAGGCAACAGACTCGGCATCCAAGTGGTTGGTTGGCTCATCGAGCAGCAACATATCGGGTTTTTCGAGTAGTAAGCGGCAAATGGCGACACGACGACGTTCACCCCCAGAAAGGTTTTCAATTTTAGCATCCCAAGCTGGCAGGCGCAGTGCATCCGCCGCTCGCTCTAATTGGTTGTCTAAATTATGACCATCTTGTGCGGAAATAATGGCTTCTAACTCGCCTTGCTCTTTCGCGAGTTTATCGAAATCTGCCCCTTCTTCCGCGTAAGCTGCATAAACTTCGTCTAAGCGTGTTAATGCATTTTTCACTTCGCTAACCGCTTCTTCAACAGCTTCGCGTACGGTGTGCTCAAGGTTTAGCTTCGGTTCTTGCGGAAGATAGCCGATTTTCAGACCCGGTTGTGGACGTGCTTCACCTTCGATATCGGTATCAATACCCGCCATAATACGCAGTAACGTTGATTTACCGGCACCGTTAAGACCTAAAACACCGATCTTAGCCCCCGGAAAGAAGCTCAGAGAGATATTTTTTAAAATATGACGTTTCGGTGGAACAATTTTTCCAACCCGATACATACTGTAGACGTATTGAGCCAATTTATTTACCTTTTGATTTGTAAAGGGAATTTTAGTTTTTTAGTCTATTTTTGCTTTAACAAGCTTAGGCTGAAAAGCATTTAATAAACAGCTATATAATTTTCTAGAACTATACCTGAACATCAGAAGATCATCCATCCCTCTCAGTGATACAAGCTTGATGACTTTCTATTATCAATTTGTGGGTGTATAGTGTGTCTATACGCTATACAAGGAGTTGGCCATGATAAAAAGTTTTAAACATAAAGGAATTGAACACTTTTTTAAAATGGGCATTACGTCTGGTATTCAATCGAAGCACATAACAAAGTTACGGGTACAACTGACTGCGCTCAATGTTGCTAAAAAACCACAAGATATGTCTGCACCAAGTTGGAATCTCCATCAATTAAAACGGGGAGATTTGCAGCATCATTGGGCAATATCAGTGAATGGAAACTGGCGACTCACATTTAAATTTGAGGGTGAAGATGCCATTCTCGTTGATTATCAAGATTATCATTAAGTAAGGTGAACATAATGAGCAAAATGCATAATCCAGTACATCCGGGTATCGTTTTACGTGAATATTTAGAGGGTATTTCAGTCACTGAAGCTGCAAAAGCATTGGAGGTAACACGTACAACTCTCTCGCGTATTCTCAACGGTAATAGCGGTATTTCGGCAGGTATGGCGATACGATTAGAAATGGCACTCGGAACCAGTGCTGAAATGTGGGTTGAGATGCAAGCCCAGTATGAACTTTGGCAAGCTTCTTTGGAAAAACGCCCCGCCATTAAACCTTTATTTCCGCGGAGGGAAGGTTGTAAGTCATTCATGGACTGAATGGTACGTAAAAGACTGTAAAGTCGAAAAATTCAAGAACTCTCTGCTGTTACTAAATAAAAACTTTCGGTAGCATTAACATTATTGATATATGTTTAATATACCTATAATCCTTCAAGTCGCAGCGCTTTTCGTTGAGGTATAAGTGACTACGCTCAGCTAGCCGAGTCGCATAGTTTATCTATGCCCCTGTCTATCTTCGCTTGTCGCTTGCCTGCAACTCGAATTATTTGGGGTATATATAGGTTAAGGTCTTTCCTGTATTTTGACTTTAGTTTAGCGATGGAGCGAGTGAATATGAAAGGTTGGTTAGCGGCAGTACCTGTGACAATGTTGCTGGTTTCCAGCGCAGTATGGGCGGATTCCTTACAGGCACAACGGGAGCGTTATCAGGCAATTAAGGTTGCATGGGATGCCAATAAAATGGATGAAGTCGAGCGCTTGCTGCCGACCTTGCATGATTATCCACTTTACCCTTATCTCGCTTATCGTGAGTTAACTCAAGACTTGGATATTATCTCGCCACGACAAGTTCAGGAGTTTATTAATACCTACCCAACCTTGCCTGTCGCTAAAAATCTCAAAACACGCTTTGTCAACGAACTAGCTCGCCGCCAAGAGTGGAAATCGCTGCTTGAATTTAGCCCTGAGGCGCCAAAACCTGCCGAAGCCCAATGTAATTTTTATTTTGCTAATTGGGCTGTGGGAAATAAACAAGTTGCTTGGCAAGGGGCAGAAAAAGCTTGGTTAAATGGCCGTTCAATGCCGAGTGCTTGTGATAAATTATTTAACGAATGGGAAAAAGCGGGTTATTTAACCCCTGAGATGACCCTTGAACGTATTAATTTAGCCATAAAAGAGGGCAATACATCGATTGCTAGTTATTTAGCAAAACGCTTACCAACCAGTTATAAAACGATTGGTGATGCGCTAGTGAAATTACAAAATGACCCAGCCTCAGTCGTGACATTCGCTAAAACGATGACGCCAACGGATTTTACTCGCCAAGCCACCATCGCGGCCTTTAGCCGTTATGCGCGCCAATCTCCTGATGCGGCTCGTACAGTACTTAATAGCATAAGTTCTGCACAAAAAATGAATATGGCAGAAAAGCAGTTACTTAAAGACAGTATTGCTTGGCAATATATGGGTGATGTGACCCCTGAACAGGCCCAATGGCGTGATGAGACCATTCAAGAAAGCAATTCATCGTCATTGAAAGAGCGTCGTGTTCGTTTAGCGTTGGGAGCTGGTGATAAAACCGGTGTCGCGTCATGGTTAAAACGCTTGCCAGCGGAAGTGAAAAATAAAGAAGAGTGGCAATATTGGCAGGCCATCACGTTAATTGATGCAGGTAAAAAAGCAGAAGGTGAGACGTTACTTCGCCAATTAACTGAAAAACGCGGTTTCTACCCAATGGTTGCAGCACAAGTCTTAGAAGTAGATTACCCTGTATACGTTAAAACGGCCGTTAAGCCAGACTCAAGCATTAATAAACTCCCAGAAGTTCAGCGGGTTAGAGAGTTAATGTATTGGGAGCTAGACAACCTCGCTCGTTCTGAATGGGTGAGTTTAGTGGCATCGCTGCCAGCAAACCAGCAAGAGCAATTGGCTCGTTATGCGTTTGATAATAAATGGGCGGACCTCAGTGTTCAAGCGACTATCACAGCTAAACTTTGGGATCACCTAGAAGAACGTTTCCCATTAGCATGGGATAAAGAATTCAATTTATATACCAAGTCGAAAGATATTCAAAAAAGCTATGCAATGGCCATTGCTCGCCAAGAAAGTGCATGGAACCCACAAGCTCGCTCGCCCGTTGGTGCGACAGGTTTGATGCAGTTGATGCCAGCGACAGCAAAACATACCGCACAAAAGCAAGGTATTAATTATGTGAATGCGAGCCAGTTGACCAATCCTACGACCAATATTGAACTAGGGACGGCGTATCTGGAAGATGTTTATCAGCAATTTGGTAATAACCGTATTTTAGCCAGTGCGGCTTATAATGCAGGCCCATCCCGTGTGACTCGTTGGTTAGGTAACAGTGGTGGGCGTATTGATGCAGTCGCATTTGTTGAAAGCATCCCGTTCTCAGAAACCCGCGGTTATGTGAAAAATGTTCTATCGTATGATTTATTTTATCGACATTTTATGGGGCAGAAGAATAGTAAGGTGTTGCTTTCGAATGAATGGAATATGAAATACTAAAAATACTCTTCATATTTCGAATTGTAGGGGTGTTGGCTACGTTTGCTAACCCTAGTCACATACTTGTGTATGCTCCTAGGGCTTAGCATCACTTGCCGCCTACCTACAATCCGAACTATTTTGAGTATTCATATTTTTATATTTCGATTTATAGGGGCTTCGTATGTTAGCTTTAGTTGCATACAGGTGTATGCTCCCCGAGCTATCCTCGCTGGTCGCCTAGTCACAACTCAAACTATTTAGCGTATTAACGCAGTAACTAAATGAAATTTGGTTATTTTTTGTATTGTTGAAGCTTGAAAAGCGTTTGGTTGATGATTTCTAATAAGAGTGTGTTATTATTTGTACTAGTTAAATAGTATGGGTGGATAAACGATGACAGCAAATCAACAACATGACCCGGCGCTGACTGCCGATGAGAACGCTGACTGGCTGCGCTTTGTGAATTTATTACAATTGGCATTTGAACAAGATATTCATCTGCCAGTTCTTCAGTTATTACTCACGCCAGATGAGCGTACAGCGTTAGCGACTCGCGTTAAAATTGTACAAGAACTGATGCGCGGTGAAATGAGCCAAAGAGAACTGAAAAATGAGCTAGGAGTGGGAATAGCAACTATTACTCGGGGTTCGAATAGCTTAAAGTCAGCTCCTATTCCTGTGAAGGAGTGGTTAGAGCAGCAACTTCTCTAAAATATGCGTCATATTTCAAATTGTAGGGGTGTTGGCTTCACTCATTTGCCCTAGTCACATACTTGTGTATGCTCCTAGGGTCTTATTCGCTTGCCGCCTACCTACAATCCGAACTATTTAGCATATAAATATGCGTCATATTTTGCGCTGTGGCGTTGTTGGCTGCATTCGGTTACCCGAATCACATACTTGTGTATGCTGCTGCTCTCTTGCCGCTTTTTTCCCACAATCCGAGCTATTTAGAATATAAAGGGTATTTATATTTTAGATAAATAGGCATAAAAAAAAGTATGGTTTCCCATACTTTAGTGTGAAAAGAGTGGTGTTTAATCGCACATGCAATTTTAATTATTTTAAGTATAATTAATCTTCTACTTGGTTTAGCTCTTTATAAATTTCATGCTTAATGGGAACTAAAGCCAATATCAAGGCTTGTTGGTAAACACTAGTGCGAGTTAATACCCCATCAGTGAAAAAACCAATGGCACCACCTTGTTGTTTGATATTATCGATGCCTGTTAAAAAGGCCATTTCATCACCGAGTTCGCGGCCTTCACGAATACCCGCCAGAATTTTTTCTGGGATCATAATACTGGCAGAGCGAGATTCGCCGCGTATTTGCTTATGCTCAATCACTATCCAAGCAAATGTCATATCGTCTTCGATACCTGCTTCAATACCAACCCAAAAATCCGCTTCGGGGCGAACTTGCCTAGAGGCCATAACGCGCTGTCTAGCCCCAGTACGGGTTTCATTATTACCGATAGGTTGCTGTGGAACACTGCTATCGACATTAATATCTTCAATTTGATAACTGCCAGCCCCAAAAACAGCATCGAAAGCAAGATGAATCGCTTTAATTTTGGCAGGATTAGTCGTTGCAGCTATAACTTGGTACATTAATTATTTTCCTTTGAACACATACTTCGAAAAGTAATAACGGAACACATCTATGTTACAGGTTTATCTTGTTCGCCATGGCGAAACTGAATGGAATTTAGCTCGTCGCATCCAGGGACAATCCGATAGCCCTCTGACCGCCACTGGACGACTGCAAGCAAGGCAGGTGGCTGAGAGGATAAAGTCAGAAGGCATTACCCATATTATCACTAGTGATATGGGACGCACACTGGAAACTGCACAAATAATTGCAAGTGTATGCGAATGTGAAATTACCACAGAACCGCGTCTACGTGAACTAAATATGGGCGTTCTTGAACAAAGAGCAATAGAGTCGTTAACGCCAGAGGAAGAACAGTGGCGCAAAAGCTTAATTGATGGGACTCGTGGAGGACGAATTCCAGAGGGTGAATCAATGGAGGAGCTGTATACACGTATGTTTGCAGCACTAAATAGCTGTTTAGATTTGCCTGAAGGTAGCCGCCCACTGATTGTTAGCCATGGTATTGCGCTAAGTACGTTAATTAGCCGTATTATGGGGGTTCCTGCCTATTCAGAACGCCGTCTACGTTTACGTAACTGTTCGTTATCTCGTGTTGATTACCAAAATAGCCCATGGCTTGCGAATGGTTGGATAGTTGAAACAGCCGGTGAGGTTACACACTTATCGCAGCCAGCTCTCGATGAGCAACAAGGTTAACTATTTAGAAAAAGGAGTTTCAACAAACTGAAACTCCTCTGCTTTAAGGGGTTATGGTCGAACCTGTTTTGATTGGTACATAATAATCAAAGGTATCGATGTGTGTCTTGGGGTCATCATTTTCTGGGGTGATATGACGTAAATCGATGTTTTTTAATCGATAATGTTCGATATCATAACCTGGTCGACGCGTTAAATTCAGCTTAGGCAAATATACGCCATAAATTTGGTACAAAAACTCTTGTAATGCATCTCGAGTTGGCGTCCCATTGAACGAAAATTTAACATAATGGCCACTTGGTAGCGTTAAACTCGTGTACTGGTCAGTGTTAAAACTCGCATCCTCAGGTTTTACCGCAGTGGTATAGAATACCGTTTGTTCATCTTCTTTTTCTGGATTATGAATGGCATGGTGCAAGCCAAAAACTTCAGACGCAATAGTCGTCGTATTATCCAAATAGTAGTGCCAAAATGTTTGGCGCATTTGGGAACAAGCGGTCGACCACTCTTCTAGCGCATAAGAGCAACTTTGTTCCAAGCCAACCAGCTCTTGTGCTGGCATTTGTAGGAATTCATGTTCAATATTGGTGTGATTATCTAAAATAATCGGTGGACAAATACCTGCAGCGCACCATTCTTCACTCCGACGATAAAACGCTGGAGTTAGGTTAAATTGCTTTTTAAAGGCTCGAGTAAAAGTTTGTTGCGAATCAAATCGATACTGCAGAGCAATATCAAGAATTGGTCGGCTTGTTAGCCGCAATGCAACCGCTGCACGAGAAAGCCTTCTAGCTCGAATATAAGCCCCAATCGCTTGGTCTGTCACCTCTTTGAACATTCTTTGTAAATGCCACTTAGAGTAGCCCGCTTTTGCGGCAACATTATCTAGCGAGAGTGGTTTATCCAGATTGTCATCTATCCAGCGAAGCAAGTCGCGAATAATATTAGTTTGATCCATGTATATCCCCAGCCAATGCGACTTATAGAACAGATATAATCTATCAATGAATTGCTATTCTATATCAAGTTATCTTTTTCGTTTATAGTAAATGAGTTGTATTTGATAATTAGTTAAGAAAGTGAATAATAAATCTTGTGCCACTACGAGGTTTTATCGATTTTTAGTTGAATAGGAAATTCAGTATGCGTCGTTCCAGATTAAAAAATATCGTACTTGCAGCATTATTATCAGCGTTGCCGAGCATCACATTTGCTGAAGAAATCGGTTCAGTCGATACTGTTTTTAAAATTTTCGGCCCTGATCATAAAATTGTTGTTGAAGCATTTGATGACCCTGATGTTGACAATGTGACTTGTTATTTAAGTCGTTCAAAAACAGGGGGGATCAAAGGGGGTTTAGGTTTAGCAGAAGACACCTCTGATGCTGCCATTTCATGTCAGCAAGTTGGGCCAATTGAGCTAAATGACCGTGTCAAACGCAAACCGACGAAAGGGCAAGTTGTCTTTCAAAAACGAACGTCTTTAGTCTTCAAAAAATTACAGGTTGTACGCTTTTACGATCCAAAACGTAATGCATTAATTTATTTGACTTATTCAGATAAGATGATCGACGGCTCACCAAAAAATGCGTTAAGTGCAGTACCGATTATGCCTTGGTGATTAATTAAGATGATAAAAAACCGGCTATTTAGCCGGTTTTTTGAATATCAATTCAAAATTGATTATTCGTCTAAATCACCGCAAAAGCGATAGCCTTCACCGTGGATGGTTGCAATGATTTCTGGCGTATCAGGTGTTGATTCAAAATGTTTACGAATACGACGGATCGTTACGTCAACAGTTCTATCATGTGGTTTCAATTCACGGCCTGTCATTTTCTTCAGCAGGTCTGCGCGAGTCTGAATTTTTCCTGGGTTTTCACAGAAATGTAGCATCGCACGGAATTCACTACGTGGTAATTTGTAGTGTTCACCAGCAGGGCTGACTAATGAACGGCTGTTGATGTCTAATTCCCAACCATTAAACTTATAGCTTTCCACTAAACGACGTTCTTCCGTACCACCCGCTAAATTCATAGTACGAGACAGTAGGTTGCGCGCACGAATAGTCAGTTCACGTGGGTTAAATGGTTTAGTGATATAGTCATCAGCACCAATTTCAAGGCCAAGGATTTTATCGACTTCGTTATCACGTCCTGTTAAGAACATTAACGCAATGCTTTCTTGTTCACGAAGTTCGCGAGCAAGTAGTAAACCGTTTTTACCTGGTAAATTAATATCCATGATGACTAAATTGATGTCATGCTCAGAGAGAACATTATTCATCTCTTCGCCATCAGTTGCCTCATGAACCACATAGCCTTCCGCTTCAAATATGCTTTTAAGCGTATTGCGTGTGACAATTTCATCTTCAACAATCAAAATGTGTGGGGTCTGCATAGTTGCTACCTAAAGTATTAAAATAAAAATACTGAACTCACAAGCCGTTTCCAGTTAGGTGGTTATTGATATTTTTCTCTGGAAAAACACGTTTATGAGTATAAATTTGTTTTGAAATTCAATAGTGCCATTATGTTGCCATCTTGGGCAAAAGACTTTAACAACAAGCCAAAATATAAGCACTTTCCCAATATTGTACTGTTAACAGCAATATAACAGCTAATACTGCATTTACCACCTAAAAAACTAACTTTTGTTGATACATATCAAAATCAATTGTAGCACGTTAACAAAAATTGTTAGGTAGATAATTATATAAATTAATGCAGTGTTTAGGAATCAGATAGCGTCTAAAAAAGGGGAATAGTTGATACCCAAGGGGGCTTCGGCTGGGTATTAATGAATATAGTCTTCAATGGGTTAAATATACCATCATAAATAATGTTTAATTTGTGACTTACCTCCAATTTTGAAATGTTATTTTGCTACAAAAAAAGGTGAAAAATTTATCTTGTTAGAGATAACGGGATGTAAATATTTAGTCTGTAATTTTTTGTTTCATTTAATTAGGAAAAATGCTTATTTTGTTTTGATGCGACTAATTTTTAACAACTCCATAACATTTGTTTGTAATTTAAACGAATGAAAAAATCATGAGGCTAAGTATCAATACGTACCTGTGTAATCTGTTGCTATTGGCGCTCATGTATTGATGAGCATGGGGGTAAATGATAAGAAATATAGCTGCTAAATGCATCAATTAACCTGGTCGTTGTTGCTCATCTTCTCATCTTGATTCTCTTCACAGGAAATTACTGAAGGCTATCTCTATTGCCTATTTAATAGTCATTTTGGTTTTTTATTGAGTAAAAAATTATTAATCTTTAAATATTTGTTATCTTGGTTTTTAACACTGCATTTGATGTAATGAGTGTCTTTTTGTGGATGAGTTTTTCGTGCTGGTAGATAATTTATCGAATAAAAAAAGGGAGATAAAAGGGATGTTTTGCAAATAAATTTGACAAAATATACCAATTGCTTTAACCGTATAGAGAGAAACTTAAAGAATCTAAGAGACAGACAGAATCTATGCGTAATATCAGCCTGACTATTATTACCACCACCACCGTAACCACAGGAAACGGGGCGGGCTGACGCATCCAAAAAATAAAAATGAAAAAGCCCGCATACTTAACCGATGCGGGCTTTTTTTTGGTGTTAATTCAGGAGAGAAATACCATGCGTGTGCTTAAATTTGGCGGTACTTCGGTTGCAAATGACGAACGAGTACTGAATGTTGCTGACATCGCTGAAAGTAAACTAGCAGATGGACAAGTGGCTTTGGTGCTATCTGCACCAGCAAAAATCACAAACCATCTGGTTGCTATGATTGAAAAAACGGTTGCAGGACAAGATGTCATCACGCATGTTAATGATGCTGAAATGATTTTTGCTAACCTTTTAAAAGGATTAAAAGAAAAACAACCTGGTTTTGAATATGATCGGTTAAAAAAACTGACAGAACAAGAATTCGCACAAATCAAACAAGTACTGCATGGTATTACTCTTCTCGGGCAATGTCCGGACAGCATTAACGCATCAATTATCTGCCGTGGTGAAAAGCTCTCTATCGCCATGATGGAATCAGTGCTAAAAGCACGCGGCCATAATGTGACGGTTATTAACCCAGTTGAGAGCTTACTCGCGAAAGGTCATTATCTTGAATCTACGGTTGATATAAATGAGTCAACTAAACGCATTGCCGATTTAAATATACCGAAAGATCATTTTGTTTTAATGGCAGGTTTCACAGCGGGTAATGAAAAAGGTGAATTAGTAGTATTAGGCCGTAATGGGTCTGATTATTCTGCTGCGGTTTTAGCGGCCTGCTTACGTGCTGATTGTTGTGAAATTTGGACTGATGTTGATGGGGTCTATACTTGTGACCCGCGTTTGGTGCCTGATGCGCGTTTGTTAAAAGGTATGTCATACCAAGAGGCCATGGAGTTATCCTACTTCGGAGCCAAAGTCCTTCACCCTCGTACCATCGCCCCAATTGCTCAATTCCAAATCCCTTGCCTGATAAAAAACACCACTAATTTAAGCGCTCCAGGTACTTTAATTGGTGATGGGCAAACCGATGAGAGCACGCCAGTGAAAGGGATCACCAACCTGAATAACATGGCGATGATCAACGTATCCGGCCCCGGAATGAAGGGGATGGTGGGGATGGCTGCTCGCATTTTCTCCGTCATGTCTCGCAAAGGGATCTCTGTCGTTCTGATCACACAGTCTTCATCGGAATACAGTATTAGTTTTTGTGTTCCGCAAAATGAGTTAGTGAGAGCTCGCGCTGCACTGGAAGAAGAATTTTACTTAGAGCTGAAAGATGGCGTACTTGATCCACTGGATGTGATGGAGCAGTTAGCGATTATTTCAGTTGTGGGGGATGGAATGCGCACTTTGAAGGGCATTTCGGCGCGTTTCTTCTCGGCTTTAACTCGCGGTAACATCAACATTGTCGCTATCGCACAGGGGTCTTCTGAACGTTCTATTTCTGCCGTTATTGCCAATGAGTCTGCCACAACAGCGGTACGCTTATGTCACCAAATGCTATTTAATGCAGAGCAAGTTATCGAAGCCTTTATCATCGGTGTGGGTGGTGTTGGTAATGCATTAATTGAACAAATTCACCGCCAGCAACAATGGTTAAAACAAAAGCATATTGATCTGCGTGTATGTGGTATTGCAAATTCACGTGCAATGTTAACGGATATGCAAGGGATTGATTTAGATAACTGGAAAGCGGAGCTAGCGGAAGCGAAAGAGCCATTTAGTTTAAGCCGTTTAATTCGCTTAGAACGTGAATACCATTTCTTGAACCCTGTCATTATTGATTGCACATCAAATCAGGAAATCGCAGAGCAGTATGTCAATTTCTTGAAAGACGGCTTTAATGTGGTTACACCGAATAAAAAAGCCAATACATTATCGATGGATTACTACCATCAATTACGTGCGGCAAGTGAAACCTCGAAACGTAAATTCCTCTATGACACTAACGTAGGTGCAGGGTTACCAGTTATTGAAAACCTACAAAACTTACTGAATGCAGGGGATGAATTGGTTCACTTTAGCGGAATTTTATCAGGCTCTTTATCATTCATTTTTGGTAAATTAGACGAAGGTATGTCTTTATCAGAAGCCACAACACTTGCGAAAGAAAAAGGTTTCACAGAACCAGATCCTCGTGATGATTTATCAGGTATGGATGTTGCGCGTAAATTATTAATTTTAGCGCGTGAAGCGGGTTATCATTTAGAATTGCAAGATATTGAAATTGAACCTGTTTTACCTTCGGACTTTGATAGCAGTGGCCCTGTTTCTGAGTTTATGGCACGTTTGCCACAACTGGACGAGCAATTTGCACAGCGTATAAAAGCCGCAGAAGCGGAAGAAAAAGTGTTACGCTATGTTGGGCTGATTGAAGAAGGGCGCTGCCAAGTGAAAATTGTCGCTGTTGATGGCAATGACCCACTCTTCAAGGTTAAAAATGGTGAAAATGCACTGGCTTTCTATACACGCTATTACCAACCAATTCCTTTAGTATTAAGAGGTTATGGCGCAGGTAATGATGTTACTGCTGCTGGTGTATTTGCGGATATGCTGCGTACCCTTTCATGGAAATTGGGAGTTTAATAAGTGATTAAAGTTTATGCACCGGCTTCAATTGGTAATGTGAGCGTCGGGTTTGATGTCCTTGGGGCGGCTGTTTCGCCTGCTGACGGTTCACTATTAGGTGATTGTGTAACAATTGAAGCTGCGGATACTTTTTCCCTGACGAATCAAGGAAAATTCGTTGCTAAGCTGCCGAAAAAAAATGAACACAATATTGTTTACCAGTGCTGGCAGTTGTTTTGTGAGCGCCTTGGTAGGCCATTAAATGTCGCGATGACGCTTGAAAAAAATATGCCAATTGGTTCAGGGCTCGGTTCTAGCGCCTGTTCTGTTGTCGCTGCACTGATGGCGCTTAACGAATTTGCAGAGAAACCATTCGATGATACTCAACTGCTTGGCATGATGGGGGTGCTCGAAGGGCGTATTTCAGGAAGTGTGCACTATGATAACGTCGCACCGTGTTTTTTAGGTGGTTTGCAGCTGATTATCGAACAAAATGGCATTATTTCTCAGCCTGTACCTGCATTTGAAAATTGGTATTGGGTTATGGCTTACCCTGGAATTAAGGTATCGACAGCAGAAGCGCGTGCGATCCTGCCTGATAGCTATCCACGCCACGATATAGTAAACCATGGCCGATACTTATCAGGGTTTATTCATGCATGCCATACAAACCAGCCGTTACTTGCCGCAACGATGATCCAAGATGTTGTCGCAGAACCTTATCGTACACAATTATTACCCGGTTTTGCGGCAGCACGTCAAAATGCAAAAGAAATCGGTGCATTGGCTTGTGGTATCTCTGGCTCAGGGCCAACATTGTTTGCTATTTGCGATGAGAAACATATCGCTGAAAAAATGGCGAGCTACTTGCAACAACATTATATTCAGAATGATGAAGGCTTTGTGCATATCTGCCGTTTGGATCTGGCCGGGGCAAGGACAATAGGGTAAATAATGAAACTGTATAATTTAAAAGATAACAATGAACAAGTAAGTTTTGCACAAGCGGTTAAGCAGGGGTTAGGTAAGCAACAAGGTTTATTTTTTCCTCAAGACTTACCTGAGTTTACAGCGGCTGAAATCGACGAATTATTAAAATTAGATTTCGTCACACGTAGCAGCCGAATTTTAAGTGCCTTTATTGGTGATGAAATTCCACAAGAAGAATTAGCTGCACGTGTTAAAACCGCGTTTGCTTTTCCTGCGCCAGTTTCTAAGGTTGAAGATGATGTAGCAACGTTGGAGTTATATCATGGGCCAACACTCGCATTTAAAGACTTCGGTGGCAGATTTATGGCTCAGGCATTGGGCCAAGTAGCTGGTGAGCAGCCGGTGACCATTTTGACTGCTACTTCTGGGGATACAGGAGCCGCGGTTGCACACGCATTCTATCGTCTTAAAAACGTGCAAGTTGTTATTCTCTATCCAGAAGGAAAAATTAGCCCGCTGCAAGAGAAACTCTTCTGCACGCTGGGTGAAAATATTCATACGGTTGCGATTAAAGATGACTTCGATGCATGCCAGGCATTAGTAAAACAATCATTTGATGATGAAGAGCTGAAAAAGGCGTTGTATTTAAACTCGGCGAACTCGATCAATATCAGCCGTTTATTAGCACAAATTTGTTATTACTTCGAAGTCGTCGCGCAGATCCCAGCAGAAAAACGTGATCAATTAGTGATCTCGGTTCCGAGTGGTAATTTTGGTGACCTTACGGCAGGTTTATTAGCTAAATCAATGGGCCTACCTGTTAAACGCTTTATTGCAGCAACTAACGTAAATGACACTGTGCCGCGTTACCTTGTTGATGGGCAATGGAAACCAAAGCAAACTGTGGCAACATTATCGAACGCCATGGATGTCAGCCAGCCAAACAACTGGCCTCGTATTGAAGAGTTATTCCGCCGTAAAGGTTGGTCCCTTGATGAATTAGGCCATGGAGCGGTGAGTGACGACGTGACTAAAGAGACAGTACGTGAATTAGATAAAAAAGGGTATTTATCTGAGCCACATGCTGCGGTTGCTTATCGTGTGCTTCGTGACCAGTTGCAAGAAGGTGAATACGGGCTGTTTTTAGGCACGGCACACCCAGCTAAGTTTAAAGAAAGTGTTGAAGAAATTCTTAATAAGGCAATACCTTTACCGAAAGAGTTAGCAGAGCGTGCGGAACTACCACTACTCTCACACTTTTTACCATCTGACTTTGCACAATTACGCGCATTTTTAATGAAATTAGCACCTAAGCAATAAAAATTGCAAGTGTACGAAAAACGGAAGCGAAAGCTTCCGTTTTTATTGGTAATACCATCTTTTATAAAGATAATTATATGGTTTCATATTGCCACATCACTTATTCACTTCTAACGGATTTATTTATCACATTGAGCTAATGCTAATACCATCGTGCCCATCTCTACCGCCATCAGGTCCACCGCGTCCTCCTTTTCCTCCTTGGCTACCATTGCCCCCATTGCCACCATTACCACTACCAGAGCCGTTGCCCCCATTACCTCCGTTACCGCCATTAGTTCCCCCGTGTCCTCCATTTCCCCCATTGCCATTTACAGTTCCATTCCCGCCGTTCCCACCACTACCACCACCATCTCCATCACCGCCATTTCCGCCATCACCTCCAGTTACACTGCCATTACCGCCATTTCCTCCATTGCCATTACTGCCTTTTTCTGCGTTTCCGCCATTGCTACCATTACCGTTATTTGATCCTGTTCCGCCATTCCCTCCATTTTGGCCATCACCACCGTGTCCACCATGACCACCGTTACCACCATGGCCACCTTGACTATCATTTCCAGCGTGACCCGAATTTCCGTTTTGTCCATAACTTACAAAGCTAAAAATTTTAGAATAGTAATATTGGCCATGGAGTATGGAACATACTTTATTATTAATTTCATTAATATTGAGTTCATTTTTTAATAAACAATTAGATGGGGTATTAAATAAGGAGTGAGAGTATGCTGAAAATGAAATAGAACTAATTAATAAGACGCCAAGTGAAATGTAATTTTTATACATGATAAATTCCTCTGTTCCCCCCTCATCGAGTGAGGAGGGAAATATTTAGTGACGAGATATATTATCTACCGTTGCCGCCATTACCGCCGTTACCACCATGGCCGCCATTCCCTCCATTACCACCATTTCCTCCATTACCACCGTGACCGCCATTCCCTCCATTTCCTCCATGGTTTTGTTCATAAATAGTAGAATAAGTCGAAGTATTGTCAGAATGTTTTTCTTGGAAAGAAGTTGCAGATGCTAGAATTGGGAATAATAAAGATACTATGACAATAGATGCTTTATACATATAAAATCCTCGATTAAAAGTTTAAATTGAAGTGAACTGCAAGGAAATTGTAATTCATGATTTTGAATAAGTAATTAATATTTTCATCTAAGAGTGAAATTAAATTTAGTTCACTGTTAATATAAAATAACATTATTTATTTTTTTTGTGCGTATTTTAAATGATTTATTAATAATGAATCATTTGAGATAATTAATTAATAATTTTCCAGGTAATGTTTTGTTTTAAAATTAATTATCATAAGATTAGGGTTTTATGGGGTAGGATAGTAAAGTGGAATATATTAAAATACAATTCCACTTTACCATTGATTTTAACAGCATATAGGCCTATGTTTCCTAATGTAGTATATTAAAAGGATATAAGGCTATATATTATGAAGGGAATTACCTTAAGCTTTGTTTGATGTCTTCTGAATTTTATTTGATGTTCAGCCAAACATCATCATCATCTCCTTTTACGTTAAACCAAACATCATCATCATCCCCGTTATAGGCTACGTTTACGTCTATATCTAGGATAGGTGGCTCTGGTGGGAAAGGAAGAATAGGAGTAGCGAAAGAGAGAGTTGGAAATAATAAAAATGCAAATATGATTGATTTTTTAAACATATAATCACCTTTTAAAGTTAGTATTGAAATGAACTGCTTAGAAATAATAACTTATTTTTCTTGATGTTCAATAAATATTCAATCAATTTAGTAATAAAAAATGAAATTGGTCAAATAAAATCTATTCGTTGTGTCTATATCTAAATTTTATTTTTTTAATTTAAAACCATATTAATATTTATTTAATAATATGGTTTTAAAGTTATAATTAATTATTTTTTGAATGTCCTATTATTTTACTTTGTATAGAAGCAGATGAACTATTTTTATGAAAGTTTAACATGGTGACGGCTTTTTCATTTTCATTCATATCGGAAAATGGTTTTGCAACTTTTACCATCGATTTTTTATAGTTAGGTGATTGGTTTTGGTGGCTACTGATCATATTCTGCATTGCTGGGGAGGTACTATTTTGAGTAAAATTCAATGCGGTAGCAGCTTGAGTATGTCTATCTAATTGAAGAAATGATTGGGTTGAGTTGATATTATCGTTGACTGAAATACCCGCCTTACTCAAGTGGTTATTAATCGATTTTTGATTAGAATACGATGTATTATTCTCAGTGAAATTTAATGCATTCGCTGCATTATAATGTATTTCTTTTTCTGTTTGAGCGGTTGCTACATGTGTTGTTACAGTTACAAGTGTTAAAGCAAAAATAATTTTTTTCATTACAAATCCTTATTAAGTTAGATAATTTATCTTGTAACTATAATAAGGTTTTATTTCTGTCTGAATACTGACAACAAGATGACAAAATTGCCATTTATGGTAGATATTTAATTTGGTTCCTTAGGTAAAAATACAGTAAAACGTGTTGAAAAATCATCTGATGTTACAGTGATTCTTCCCTTATGCGCTAATATGATTGATTTGACGATAGCCAACCCAATTCCGCTCCCTTCATTTTTTCTTTGTCTTGATTTATCTACTCGATAAAATCTGTCAAAGAGTTTTGCTAAATGTTCTTCTGGTATTTTCATGCCGGGATTGCTGATAATTAATTCAATACCATTTTTTACATTCGAAATATTAATACTGACAGAATCCCCCTTTGGGGTATAGCGGATAGCATTTGATATTAAGTTAGTAATTGCTCTTCTTAACATATCTTTATCGGCCATAATAGGGTCTGTATCACCAATTAGCTTAAGATTTATTTCATTCTCTTCCGCGAGATATTCAAAATAATCAAATATGAGCTCTATTTCAGTTTTAATATTAATAACTTTTTTCTCAGGGATAAGCCTATTATCATCTGCTTGAGCAAGAAAAAGCATATCAGAGATCATTCGTGATAGACGGTTATATTCTTCTAAATTAGAATATAACACTTCAACGAGTTCTTCTTTACTGCGATTTTTACTCAAAGATATTTGGGTTTCAGTCATTAAATTAGTGATAGGTGTACGCATTTCATGAGCTATATCTGCTGAGAAATTCGTTTGTCTTACGAAAACATCTTCAATTTTGACTAACATCTGATTAAATGATTTTGTTAATTGTTTTAATTCATTAGGTACAGAATCAGGGTCTAAACGCACACTTAAGTTTTCGGAAGTGACATTTTTGATTTCATCGCTCACATCTTTAAGGGGTTTTAATCCTTTAATTACAAGGAAATAAACGACAAGAATAGTAAATAAGCACAATATAATAGCGCTGACAATTAAATTATTTATTAATGAACTCAGATAATCATGATGAAAATTTAATGATAATGCAGTAACCAACCGATATTGTTTAGACTCTGAAGGGGAATCTACCTGAATAATAATTTCAGATAGGCGATAATTTTTAAGCTCTTCTTGGTTATTTTTATGAGGATCATAATTTTTTAAGTACGTAATGAGCTTATCTGTTGCATTGGGAGATATTAATTCATTTCCTTTTTTATCAATGAGATAAATAGTAATGTCTTGGTGCTCATTAATAATGGTTTTAATACGTGCATATTGTTCACTTTGTGAGTCTGTATTGTTATTTAACAAGCTACGGATCGTTAGGTTCAACTGGTTAAGTGTGTATTCATCTTGCTGTTTAAAATGCAACATAACCGAATTGATCATGATCGAGCTAAATAGTAACAAGGAGAGGGAGAGAGTAATACTGATCAAAACAATAAGACGAATTGAAATAGAGACAGGAGATCGAAAAAATTTAATCATTTTCAGGGATCTCAAGTAAATAGCCCATTCCCCTAATGGTATGGATCAATTTAGGTTCATAGCCTTGATCTATCTTAGCTCTTAATCTTTTCACTGCCACATCAATCACATTGGTATCACTATCAAAATTCATATCCCACACTTTTGAAGCGATAAGAGAACGAGAAAGCACTTCACCTTGATGAAGAATAAAAAATTCCAATAAAGAAAACTCTTTACTGGTGAGTATAATTTTATCATTTTCACGGGTAACGCGTCGCTTAATCAGGTCAACATGCAAGTTAGCAATGGTAAACTGTGTTTTTTGGATGCTGCTGTTGCCTCTGCGTAATAAAGTTCTTACTCGAGCGAGTAACTCCGAAAAATCAAATGGTTTAACGAGATAATCATCAGCACCTAACTCTAGTCCTTTGACTCGATGCTCAACATTACCTAATGCAGTGAGCATCAGTATTGGTGTATTTTTTCCTGAATTGCGTAAGTTCTTTGCAATTTCCCAGCCGTTAATATCAGGTAACATCACATCAAGAATAATTAAATCATAGTCTTCAGTTGTGGCCATATGCAGGCCAGTAATACCATTTTCGATTGCATCAACAATAAACCCGGACTCACTTAAGCCTTTAGACAAGTATTCTCTCGTTTTATGTTCATCTTCAACAATAAGTAATTTCATCTCAGACCTATCAGCCAGGTAAATAATGCAGCCATTCTAAGCACTACAGCAACGAAATGTAAAATGACAAATTTGTCATTTTCATGTCATCAATCTAACAGGAGGTCTTTTTTACTATAGCTCCAATTTTAATTACTAGAGGCATGGCTATACCATGTATTCCCCAAAAATATTAATAATAGCTTATGCCTTAACTTTGACGGGCTGTGTTTCGCTCGCTCCTGAATATCAACGCCCTAACCTTAATTTACCTCATCAATTCAATAGTCATGTTTCTGATGCAGCAAAGCAGGCTCAAACTGAATTATTGTTCCCTAGTTGGGAACAATTTATTCAAGACCCTCAAATGAAAAACGTGATAGAAATTGCACTAGAGAAAAACAGCGATTTATACCTTGCTGCGTTAGATGTAGAGGAAGCTCGTGTACGTTTTGGGCTCGCGGGGGCAGAAAAATATCCTCAAGTTAATTCATCGATGAGTGGTGATTATAGTCAGTCGTTAGAGAGCGGGTCATCCTTTAATAAGAAATACAGCGTAGGCATTGATATCAGCTATGAGCTGGATTTTTTTGGGCGTATCAAAAATTTATCTGATGCAGACAAAGCAAAGTTTATTGCTTCTCAAGAGATGAGCCGTGCGACACAAATTATCACGATTAAAACGGTAGCAGAAGCGTACTTAGATGTGGTGTATAACCAAAAGCTATTATTAATTGCACAAGAGACGAAACAAAGTTATCTCAATAGTCAATCAATTGTAATGCAAAAAGTGGCGGCAGGAAAAGCCGCACTATCAGACCTAGAACAAGCTAAAGGGCAAGTACAGTCTATTTCTATTAATATCGAAAAAATTGAAAGTGAAATTGCAAAAAATGAAAATTTACTGAATTTTTTGACAAATGACTATGCAACAAAAATAAACTTAGATCTAGGACGCTACGAGCCAAACTATCCTTTAATTACGACACCTCCAGATATTCCTTCTGAAATATTGCTAAAGCGCCCGGATATTATGGCTGCGGAGCAAAACATTATTTCTGAGAATGCCAACATCGGTGTAGCGAGAGCGGCTTTCTTTCCTTCTATTTCCTTTAATACGGGAGTTGCAAACAGTAATGATTCTTTAACGGGGTTATTTGACTCTTCAAATGGTATTTGGAATTTTATTCCTAAAATTACGTTACCTATCTTTACTGGGGGGACTAATAGCCGAAATTTAGAGTTGGCAAATATTAGAAAAAATAAAGCGATTGCTAATTACGAAAAAAGTATTCAAGTAGCGTTTCGAGAAGTGAAAGATGCCTTAGTGATCAAATTGAGTTTAGAAAAACAACTTATCTCCCAAGAGCAATATGTCAACACGCTGCAAAACGTCTTAACACAGAAACAAGCAAGTTATCGATATGGTGGTTTAAGTTATCTCGATGTTCTCGAAGCGCAGCGTAGCTTATTTACAGAACAGCAAAACTTATTGATGTTGAAAATAGAACAGCAGAAGAATGAAATAAATTTATTCTCTGCATTAGGTGGCGGATTAATCAAATCATGAGGGTAAAAATGAAAAAACTAAATACGGTATTTTTTGTAATTTCAATGGCGATATTAACAGCAACCAGCTATGCAAATACAGCTGAACATAATCACTCTATTTATCCAGAAAAAGCGGCGGAACCAACAATTAACACTGAAGGAAAGCTAATCTCGATTGACAAAGATAATAAAAAATTAACGATAAATCATAAAGAAATAGAAAGCATTGGTTGGCCACCAATGACGATGCGTTTTACATATGAAGATGAAAATATGATCAACGGTTTACAAGAAAATGATGAATTGAAATTTTCATTTGTACAACAAGGTAATCTTTCAATGTTGAAATCCGTCGAAAAAATAAACTAAATAGGTAGAGAGATGTTATGTCATTAGTTAACCTGACCAAATTGCTATTGGTAATTATTTTATCGAGCGTTATTTCAATTTTATTTTACCGTTATTTTTTCGTTATAGAAAATAATAGCCAATCAGTTGAAAAACAAGAACGCACCGTATTGTATTGGTATGATCCCATGTATCCCAATACCAAGTTTGATCAACCAGGGAAATCCCCTTTTATGGACATGGATCTTGTTCCTAAATATGCGGATGAAAACTTGGCTTCAGCGAATAGCAAAGGGGTAACAATTAACCCAACACAGACACAAAATTTAGGGCTTAAAACGGTGGATGTGAAGTGGGGGAAATTAAACTATGACTTAACATTTCCAGCCGAAATTGCGTTTAATGACCATCAATTTGCTATTGTACAAGCACGCGAAAATGGTTTTGTTGAAAAAGTTTATCCATTCACAGTAGGTGAGAGGATCCAAAAAGGTGTTCCTATTGCTGAGCTAACGATCCCTGCATGGGTTGAAGCACAAAGCGAATATCTTGCGCTTAAGCAAATGAATGCGAGCCAACAAGATCTTAATAGTGTCATTGAGCGTTTACGTTTAAATGGCATGCCAGAAGGCGCACTTTCTCAGTTTATTAAAACAGGAAAAGTGCAAACACGTTTTACTATTCAAGCTCCTATTTCTGGGGTAATTACTGCACTTAATCTACGTTTAGGGATGAACGTATCCAAAGAAGTCGTTATCGCACAAATACAAGGAACAGATCCATTATGGATTAATGCATCTGTTCCTCAATCAGTTGCTGAATTACTTAATCAACAAACACAATTTACAGTTTCTATTCCTGCCTATCCTTCGCAGTTATTTGCTGTAAAAAACTGGTTGATATTACCCAGTGCAGAGCAAGCAAGTCGTACAATTAACATTCGTACAGAAATTGCTGATCCTAACCATTTATTAAAACCGGGTATGACAGCATATTTAAATTTAGTTGCAGAAGGTAATGAAAGTTTATTGATCCCTTCACAAGCCATTGTGGACTCAGGGAAAGAACAGCACGTTATTGCTGTTGGTGAGAATGGTGAATTTATTCCCAAAAGGGTGCGAGTGCTGAGCGAATCTCAACAAATGACAGCAATATCTGAAGGCTTACAAGTGGGTGAGCATATAGTGACTCAGGGTATTTTCCTGATTGATTCTGAAGCGAATATTGCCGGGGCATTAGCCAAGATGGAAGCGCTTCCTGAAGCATCAGCGTCATCTAATCATTCATCACATAAATCTCAGGAGTAGAGTATGTTGGAATGGATTATAAGACGCTCGGTTGCTAACCGATTTCTAGTGTTAATGGGAGTCGTGTTTTTAGTCATTGCGGGTATTTGGAGCATTCGCAGTACACCAGTTGATGCATTACCTGACTTATCTGATGTACAAGTGATCATCAAAACCACTTATCCAGGGCAAGCGCCGCAACTGGTCGAAAACCAAGTTACCTACCCGATAACGACGACGATGCTATCTGTGCCGGGAGCAAAAACGGTGCGGGGGTTTTCTGCATTTGGTGACTCATATGTTTATGTTATTTTTGAAGATAATACAGATTTATACTGGGCTCGTTCACGAGTTTTAGAATATTTAAATCAAGTCCAAAACCAATTACCCAAAGGTGCAGTAGCCTCCATTGGCCCTGATGCGACAGGTGTTGGTTGGATTTTTGAATATGCTTTAGTGGATAAAACTGGAAAACATAATCTAGCAGAACTACGTTCATTACAAGATTGGTTTTTGAAATATGAATTGAAGGCTTTGCCTAATGTTTCAGAAGTGGCAACCGTTGGCGGTGTGGTTAAATCTTACCAAATCTTAGTTGACCCACTCAAGCTCAGCCAATTTTCAGTGACATTACCTGAAATAAAACAGGCCGTTGAAATGGCTAACCAAGAAGCTGGTGGTTCATCGATTGAAATTGCTGAAGCTGAATATATGGTTAGAGCAAGTGGTTATCTTCAATCTATTGATGACTTCAATAAAATCTACCTAAAAACGCCAGAAAATGGTGTACCTATTTACCTACAAGATGTTGCTCGAATACAGGAAGGCCCCGAAATGCGTCGTGGGGTTGCTGAGCTAAATGGAGAAGGAGAGGTCGTTGGGGGAATTATTCTGCTTCGCTCTGGTGAAAATGCACGTAATGTGATTCAGGATGTAAAACAGAAACTTGAAGATTTAAGTGCTAGCTTGCCGGAAGGCATCGAAATTATCACGACTTATGATAGAAGCATTCTTATTGATAACGCGATTGATAATTTAAGTTATAAGTTACTAGAAGAATTTATTGTTGTCGCATTAGTGTGTGCCGTTTTTTTATGGCATTTCCGTTCTGCTCTCGTGGCAATTATTTCTTTGCCCCTTGGATTATTTATTGCCTTTATCGTCATGCGCTACCAAGGAATAAATGCAAATATTATGTCGTTAGGGGGCATTGCAATTGCGATCGGAGCAATGGTGGATGCCGCCATTGTTATGATCGAAAATGCACATAAAAAATTAGAAAAATGGCAACATGAAAATGAAGATAAAGTCATTGATAATGCCCAGCGTTGGAAAGTTATTACGGATTCCGCTGTTGAAGTTGGGCCTGCATTATTTATCAGTTTATTAATTATCACATTGTCTTTTATTCCTATCTTTACGTTGGAAGGGCAAGAAGGCCGTTTATTTGGTCCACTTGCATTCACAAAAACCTATGCCATGGCGGGTGCTGCGGCTTTAGCGCTGATTGTTATTCCAATTCTAATGGGATATTGGATCCGCGGTAATATTCCAAATGAAAATAAAAACCCACTGAATCGTTGGTTGATCTCACTCTATAGCCCTATTTTAATTAAGGTATTAGCGTGGCCGAAAACCACCTTATTAATTGGTTTCTTATCTTTATTTACGGTGATATGGCCATTAAAACATTTAGGTGGTGAATTTCTTCCTGCAATTAATGAAGGTGACTTACTTTATATGCCTTCAACATTACCGGGTGTTTCGCCTGCACAAGCGGCATTTTTACTACAAAATACGGATAAATTAATCAAAACTATTCCAGAGGTGGATACGGTATTTGGAAAAGTTGGTAAAGCTGAAACAGCAACGGATTCAGCACCTATGGAAATGATTGAAACAACGATACGTTTGAAGCCGCAAGCACAGTGGCGAGAAGGAATGACACTCGAAAAAATTATTGATGAGCTCGATGAAACGGTGCGTTTGCCAGGGGTTGCAAACTTATGGGTTCCACCTATTCGTAACCGTATTGATATGCTATCTACGGGAGTCAAAAGCCCTATAGGTATTAAAGTATCAGGCAGAGATCTTGAAGAAATCGATGCATTAGCCCAACAAATTGAAAAAGTCACAAAATCGGTACCGGGGGTGGTTTCAGTTTTGGCTGAGAGGTTGGTAGGCGGACGCTATATTGATGTCAAAATTGATAGAGAAAAAGCAGCTCGTTTTGGTATGAGTATTAGCGACGTACAAGTGTATATCTCAATGGCCACTGGTGGGGAAATGATTGGAGAAACAGTTGAAGGGATTGAGCGTTACCCAATTAGCATAAGATATCCTCAAGATTACCGAAATAGTGTATCTGCGATGAAGTTATTACCAATTTTAACGCCAAGCAAACAGCAAATTGTGCTTAGTGATGTTGCTGATGTCTCCGTGAATATGGGCGCTCCCATGTTGAAAACAGAGAACGCCAGACCGACTAGTTGGATTTATATTGATGCACGTGATCGTGATATGGTTTCTGTTATTAAAGATATTGATGCAGCAATAAAAGATAATATTCAAATGAAACCGGGTCTTAGCTATTCCTTTACGGGGCAATTTGAATTACTCGAAAGGGCTAACCAAAAATTAATGTTAATGGTCCCCGCGACTATCATGATTATTTTTGTACTACTTTATTTAGCCTTTAGACGATTTAGTGAAGCTTTACTGATTTTATTAAGTTTACCTTTTGCTTTAGTGGGCGCTATTTGGTTCCTTTATTGGATGAACTTTAATTTATCAGTTGCAACAGGAACTGGATTTATTGCATTGGCAGGTGTCGCGGCTGAATTTGGTGTAGTTATGTTGATTTATTTACGCCATGCAATCGAAGATAAAGAAAAACAGAAAGGAATAAGCAAGCTATCAAACCAAGATTTAGACCGTGCATTATATGAAGGCGCAGTTTTACGTGTTCGCCCTAAAGCCATGACGGTTGCCGTAATTTTAGCTGGTTTATTGCCAATATTACTTGGAACAGGAGTCGGTTCAGAAGTGATGAGCCGTATTGCTGCGCCGATGATTGGTGGAATGATAACTGCACCATTATTATCCCTATTTATCATTCCTGCGGCTTATAAATTAATCTGTCAGTTACGCCATAAAAAATAGACACTTTTTAAGTACTAGTCATTATTATTGATAAGGTAAATAGCAATGAAGAAGATAATTTTAGGTGGAATGTTTTTACTGTCATTTTCTGCATTTTCTCAAAACCAGAGCGTGCAATTGTATAAAGATGCAAACTGTGGTTGCTGCCAATTATGGGGAGAAGGAGTTAAAAAAGCAGGGTATGACGTTGTGGTCAATGAAATCAGTTATGATGAGTTGAACAAACTGAATGATGAGCTGAATGTGCCTTATAACTTACGCAGCTGTCATATCGCTAAATACAAAGGTAAAGTGATTGTTGGCCATGTTCCTGTCAGCAGTCTTGATGCGATTGATGCCTTACCAGCGGATGTGGTAGGGATTTCTGTTCCGGGTATGCCAATTGGTAGCCTAGGGATGGAGCAGCCAGATGGCCGTACTCAGCCTTATTCTGTGGTGCAGTTTAAAGCAAATGGGGAATATCGTTAATTGAGATAAAATTTATTAAGTTGCAGGATATCCTGCAACTTGTGTGTTTTATTCGCCTTCTAATATTAATTCGATGGCTTTGAGCTCTTCTTGCGTAAAATTACGATTTTTTAGTATCCCCATTGCATCATCAATTTGGCTGATACGGCTTGCGCCAATGAGAACGGAAGTGATCCTGTCGTGTCTCAGTAGCCATGCTAATGCCATTTGGTTTAGCTTTTGTCCTCTTTTTGTTGCCAGTTCATTCAGTTGTTTAACCTTTGATAAAATGTTTGACGTGAGTCTTTCTGGGGGCAAAGAAGGATTACCTGCAGCACGTGAATCAGCAGGGATGCCATTAAGGTAGCGATCGGTTAATATCCCACCAGCCAATGGAGAGTATGCGATAGAGCCAACGCCTTCTTCTTCCAGTAAATCGAGTAAATCTTCTTCGGGAGTACGTTCTAGCATGGAATATCTAGGTTGGTGAATCAGGCAAGGGGTTCCTAATTCATTGAGAATATTAATGGCTTCTTTGGCTAAATTGGTTGGGTAATTAGAAATCCCCACATACAGGGCTTTTCCTTGGCGAACAATGAGATCTAGCGCTCCCATGGTTTCTTCTAGTGGGGTATTGGGATCAGGTCGATGATGATAAAATATATCTACATAATCTAATCCCATTCGCTTCAAACTTTGGTTTAGGCTTGCAACTAAGTATTTTTTACTTCCCCAGTCACCATAAGGGCCGTCCCACATAGTGAAACCCGCTTTTGATGAAATAACCATTTCATCGCGATAAGGCAGAAAATCCCGCTGCATAATTTTGCCAAATGTACTTTCGGCAGAGCCTGGTGGTGGCCCATAATTATTAGCAAGATCAAAATGGGTGATCCCAAGGTTAAAAGCATGGCGAAGCATGGCTTGGCAATTATCAAAGGGTTTGTTATCGCCAAAGTTGTGCCATAATCCTAATGAAATCAGTGGCAAGCGTAATCCGCTACGGCCACATAAACGATATTCCATTTCAGTATAGCGCTTTGATGATGCAACATAAGGCATACTTCACCTCCAAAATAGTGGGTAAAACTCAATTTATACTGTCATAAAGCTAAAAAGTAGGCTGAGGAATCAATGCTAATTTGTTCTTGACTAGAAGGTTTATGAGTAAATTGTGATAGAGCCCGAAAAAAGCGTGAAGTATTTTGGCATTCGTGGGTATCGGCTGCGTGCCAATCCCCACGTTTTATATATTAGGCTTGCTCTGAGCGGGTAAATACCAGCTCGTTACCTTTAGATTGGCTTTCATCAAATTGATAGCCTTCTAAATTAAAATCAGCCAGTTGGTCTGTTTTCGTTAATTTATTTTGGATGATAAAGCGGCTCATTAAACCCCGCGCTTTTTTTGCATAAAAACTGATAACTTTATATTTACCATTTTTTTCATCAAGGAAAATAGGCTTGATAATTTGCCCGTCCAGTTTTTTTGTATTCACTGATTTAAAATATTCATCTGAGGCAAGGTTGACTAATATTTGATCTTTTTGCTCCGCTAATGCGTGATTTAATTGCTTGGTAATGATGTCTCCCCAAAACTCATATAAATCTTTTCCACGGGTATTTTTTAATCGAATTCCCATTTCTAAGCGATAAGGTTGCATTAAATCTAGCGGTCTTAAGATACCGTAAAGACCTGATAATATGCGTAAATGAGATTGAGCAAACGCAAAATCGTCTTGAGAAAAGGTTTCTGCTTGCATACCCGTATACACATCCCCTTTGAAGGCAAGGATCGCTTGGCGTGCATTTTCTGGGGTAAAGTCCGCATGCCATTCTGCAAAACGGGCAGCATTGAGCCCCGCAAGCTTGTCACTAATTTTCATTAAACTGGCAATATCTGCAGGGGTTAATTTACGACAGACATTAATTAATTTTTGTGACTCAGTAAGTAATTCAGGCTGAGTAAACTGCTGTGTCGCAAGTGGGCTTTCGTAGTCTAATGTTTTTGCAGGTGAAATTGTAATAAGCATGACTTGACCCTTTATAAAGAATGATACTGCTTACTTTAGCAAAAATTCTTCCTAATTGGCTAATTGATACGATAAGCCAAACCAATATTATTCTTTAATTACAATGATAGCACAATATAACTAGCTAAAAGGATTCAGTTTCTAATTGGCTAGCGAAATCGATTGCCAATCAAATAGTTGCTTTTGACTAGATTTACTTGCTTGCAGCAATATGGATGCATGATATTATCTGTAGACGGTGCGGCGATAGCCACAATTCCTTTATAATACGCAAAGTAATTCAAGTTGCAGTTTGTTAGCCTACACCACAAGAGTCGCAAGAATTGTAGGTAGCTAACCACTGCTACAACTTGGAATATGACGGGTATAACAACGAGATTAAAGAAATGACCGATAAACTAACCTCATTACGTAGTCTGACAACTGTTGTTGCTGATACTGGCGACATCGAAGCGATGAAGCTTTACAAACCACAAGACGCGACCACAAATCCCTCGCTGATCTTAAATGCTGCACAAATTCCTGAGTACCGTAAATTAATTGATGAAGCGGTAGAATGGGCTCGTAAGCAAAGCAATAATCGCGAGCAACAAATTGTTGATGCTTGTGACAAGCTGGCTGTTAATATCGGTCTGGAAATTCTGAAATTAGTTCCGGGTCGTATTTCTACTGAAGTTGATGCGCGCCTGTCTTATGATGAAGAAGCTTGTATTGCTAAAGCGCGTCACTTAATCAAAATGTATAACGATGCAGGCATCAGCAATGACCGTATTCTGATCAAACTGGCTTCAACTTGGCAGGGTATCCGTGCTGCAGAGAAACTGGAAAAAGAAGGCATTAACTGTAACCTGACTTTATTATTCTCTTTTGCTCAAGCTCGTGCTTGTGCGGAAGCGGGTGTATACCTGATTTCTCCATTTGTGGGCCGTATTCTTGACTGGTACAAAGCGAATACAGATAAGAAAGAATTCGCACCACATGAAGACCCAGGTGTGGTTTCTGTTACTGAAATCTACAACTACTACAAAGCTCACGGTTATAAAACTGTGGTTATGGGCGCAAGCTTCCGTAACGTGGGCGAAATCATTGAACTAGCAGGTTGTGACCGTTTAACTATCTCTCCAGGCTTATTAAAAGAGCTGTCTGAATCACAAGGTGAATTAGTACGTAAACTGACTGATACAGGTAAAACTAAAGAGCCAGGCGCTAAGTTGACTGAAGCAGAGTTCTATTGGCAGCACAACCAAGACCCAATGGCGGTTGATAAACTGTCTGACGGTATCCGTAAGTTTGCAGTAGACCAAGAAAAACTGGAAAAAATGATTGCAGATTTACTGTAATTTGTTTCGTTTTTTCTTTCAAACCCAGCCAGTTGGTTGGGTTTTTTTATACCTATTTTTCATTGAGTTAGTTCTCAATTTCAAGATATAAAATCAAGGGCGCTTTATGCAATCGTTCATCATGGTATGATATTGCCCCTGTTTATTATTAAGTGAACAGTTTTTGATTGAATAATTTCTTTGAGGTTTGTATGGATGAATTGCGCATAGGTCTGGTTTCCGTTTCTGATCGTGCTTCGAGTGGTATTTATGAAGACAAAGGCATTCCCGCATTAGAAGAGTGGTTAGCGAAAACGTTGACAACCCCTTTTCGTATCGAAACTCGCCTGATCCCTGATGAGCAAATCATGATAGAGCAAACATTATGTGAGCTGGTGGATGAGTTTGCTTGCCATTTAGTCCTAACCACAGGCGGCACAGGACCTGCTCGCCGTGATGTCACGCCTGATGCAACCCTTGCGATTGCAGACCGTGAAATGCCAGGTTTTGGCGAACAAATGCGCCAAATTAGCCTAAAGTTCGTCCCTACTGCGATACTGTCACGCCAAGTAGGGGTAATACGCAACCAGGCTTTGATTTTAAATTTACCTGGGCAGCCTAAAGCGATCGCGGAAACTCTGGAAGGTTTAAAAGACAAAGAAGGGAATGTGGTAGTTTCTGGTATTTTTGCCAGTGTTCCTTATTGTATTCAATTGCTTGATGGCCCATATGTAGAAACAGACCCTTCGGTTGTGAAGGCATTTAGGCCTAAATCCGCAATTCGTCCTGAATAGTTTGCGATGTAATCAGGTGAGGCTTAGCTCACCTGATTAATAATATTTAATGCATAAAATCACATACGTTAGTTAAATTTAACCACGTTGGCCAATCGGTAATACCGTTTTGCCATATTGCTCATTTAATATTTCTGCGACCGCTAAATAAAATGCGCTAGCGCCACAGATAATTCCTTCAAAACCAGCAAATTTTAGTAATGCTGCATTTCCCGTAATATTGCCAATCGCTAATAAAGCGAATAATACAGTTAAGCTACCAAAGACAAATTGCAAAACAAAATTAGCTTTGAAGGTTCCTAAAAACATGAAAAAGGTAAAAATTCCCCAAATAGCGAGGAAAACACCTAAAAACTCAGGTGAAGTTGCTTCGGCTAATCCCATTGAAGGCAAAAATAATAACCCCACTAATGCAATCCAAAACATACCGTAAGAGGTAAATGCAGTTGCACCGAATGTATTGCCTTTTTTGTATTCAATCAGACCTGCAATAAATTGAGCAATACCACCATAAAAAATGCCCATACTTAAAATAACGGATGAAAGAGGGAAAAAACCTGCATTATGAATATTCAGCAGGATGGTTGTCATACCAAAGCCTAGTAAACCAAGTGGGCCTGGATTTGCAAGAGAGCTAGACTGCATATAACCTCTGGTAAAATATAAAAAATTCAAATAGATAAAAAACAAAAAGGTTTTGCCAAAGTGACAGCGGCGGCGCATCATACGCAGTTTTAATTGTTTAAACCATGATCACAAGACAGGTTTTTTTGCAATAAATGCAAATTTTTTTGATTCTCCCCCTTGATGAATGAATTTGTGACCCCATCTTAAAAGCATCAACTGATATCAATCCAAATTATTGCGTATTGAAAAATAATTTAGGCTCAGAGTGAAAACTCCCTTGAAAATGAAATATTGAGCCTCATATAGATTGATATCGAAATCATAGTGAAAAGAATTCCTTTGGAGGCGTTTTAGATGGGTAAAATCATTGGTATCGACTTGGGTACAACTAACTCATGCGTTGCAATTATGGATGGTACTACAGCTCGTGTTCTGGAGAACAGCGAAGGTGATAGAACTACTCCTTCCATCATTGCGTACACTCAAGATGGTGAAATTTTAGTTGGTCAGCCAGCGAAACGTCAGGCTGTGACTAACCCAGAAAATACTTTATTTGCAATTAAACGTTTGATTGGTCGTCGTTTCCAAGACGAAGAAGTTCAGCGCGACGTTTCTATCATGCCATATAAAATCATTGCGGCTGATAACGGCGATGCTTGGTTAGATGTGAAAGGCCAAAAAATGGCTCCACCACAAGTTTCAGCTGAAGTTCTGAAAAAAATGAAGAAAACAGCAGAAGACTATTTAGGTGAGCCAGTAACAGAAGCAGTTATTACTGTGCCTGCTTACTTTAACGATGCTCAGCGTCAAGCGACTAAAGATGCTGGCCGTATTGCTGGTTTAGAAGTAAAACGTATCATTAACGAACCAACAGCAGCTGCATTAGCATACGGCTTAGACAGAGAAGTTGGTAACCGTACTATCGCGGTTTATGACTTAGGTGGCGGTACATTCGACTTATCAATCATCGAAATCGATGAAGTTGATGGCGAAAAAACGTATGAAGTTCTGGCTACCAATGGTGACACACACTTAGGTGGTGAAGACTTTGATACACGTTTAATCAACTACTTAGTTGAAGAATTTAAGAAAGAACAAGGTGTTGACCTGCGTAACGACCCGTTAGCAATGCAACGTCTGAAAGAAGCTGCAGAAAAAGCGAAAATTGAGCTGTCTTCTGCACAACAAACAGATGTTAACCTGCCGTATATTACAGCAGATGCAACAGGTCCTAAACACATGAATATCAAAGTGACTCGTGCGAAATTAGAGTCACTGGTAGAAGATTTAGTTAAGCGTTCTATGGAGCCAGTTAAAGTTGCTCTGCAAGACGCAGGCTTAAGCGTGAGCGAAATCAACGATGTTATCTTAGTTGGTGGTCAAACACGTATGCCAATGGTTCAAAAAGTTGTTGCTGATTTCTTTGGTAAAGAACCACGTAAAGACGTTAACCCAGATGAAGCAGTTGCAATGGGTGCGGCAGTTCAAGGTGGTGTTTTAGCGGGTGATGTTAAAGACGTTCTGTTACTTGACGTAACTCCTCTGTCTTTAGGTATCGAAACCATGGGTGGCGTGATGACTTCGTTAATTGCGAAGAATACCACTATCCCAACTAAACATAGCCAAGTGTTCTCAACAGCTGAAGATAACCAAGCAGCGGTAACTATTCATGTTCTGCAAGGTGAGCGTAAACGCGCAAGTGACAACAAATCACTGGGGCAGTTTAACTTAGATGGTATTCAACCTGCACCACGTGGTATGCCACAAATCGAAGTGACTTTTGATATCGATGCGGATGGTATCTTGCATGTTTCTGCTAAAGACAAAAATAGTGGACGTGAGCAAAACATCACCATTAAGGCTTCTTCAGGTCTGAATGATGAGGAAATCGAAAAAATGGTACGTGATGCAGAAGCAAACGCTGAAGCTGACCGTAAATTTGAAGAGCTAGTTCAGGTTCGTAACCAAGCTGACCAATTAGTTCACGGTACTCGTAAACAAATCGAAGAAGCCGGTGATAAATTACCAGCTGAAGATAAAGCGAATATCGAAAAAGCAACTTCTGAATTAGAAGCAGCAGCAAAAGGTGAAGACAAAGCGGATATTGAAGCGAAAATCCAAGCTTTAGTCACGGCATCTGCAAAACTTCTGGAAATCGCACAGCAACAAGCTCAAGCGGGCGGTGCAGCTGGCGCAGGCGCAGAAGCGAAAAAAGATGATGATGTTGTTGATGCTGAATTTGAAGAAGTTAACGACAAAGACAAAAAATAATGCCCTTAGCGGGCGCAGTAGCTATAGCAAATGATAGTTAATGGTTACTGATACCGGATACGGGCGTCGAGGCAACTCTACGCCCGTTCCGCATGTTAAGGGTAAAATTAAATGGCAAAAAGAGATTTTTATGAGGTATTAGGCCTCGAAAGAAATGCATCGGATAAAGATATTAAGCGTGCTTATAAGCGCTTAGCGATGAAGCATCACCCTGACCGTAATCAGGGTGATAAAGATTCAGAAGATAAATTTAAAGAGATCAAAGAAGCTTACGAAGTTCTTTCTGACGAGCAAAAACGTGCGGCTTATGACCAGTATGGTCATGCTGCGTTTGAGCAAGGTGGAATGGGCGGAGGCGGTGGCTTCGGTGGTGCGGACTTTAGTGATATCTTTGGTGACGTCTTCGGTGATATTTTTGGAGGCGGCCGCAGACAGCAGCGCCCAAGCCGTGGTTCTGATCTACAGTACAACATGGAACTGACTCTCGAAGAGGCTGTCCGTGGAGTGACCAAAGAAATCCGTATTCCAACCTTGGAAACCTGTGACGTTTGTCATGGTAATGGTGCGAAACCAGGAACTAGTGCGGATACGTGCTCAACCTGTCACGGTATGGGCCAAGTCCATATGCGCCAAGGCTTTTTCTCTGTACAACAGCCTTGTCCAACGTGTCATGGTCGCGGTAAAGTTATCAAAGATCCATGCAACAAATGTCATGGCCATGGCCGTGTTGAAAGATATAAAACACTGTCAGTTAAAATTCCAGCAGGTGTAGATACAGGTGACCGTGTTCGCTTGTCAGGAGAAGGTGAGGCCGGAGAAAACGGGGCACCAGCAGGAGATTTATTCGTTCAGGTTCATGTATTGCCTCATAATATTTTTGAGCGTGATGGTAATAACCTGCACTGTGAGGTTCCAATTAACTTTGCTGATGCAGCACTGGGGGGCGAAATTGAAGTACCAACCCTTGATGGCCGTGTAAAACTGAAAATCCCAGCAGAAACCCAAACCGGTAAAATTTTCCGTATGAAAGGAAAAGGTGTGAAATCGGTACGTGGTGGTCTGCAAGGTGATTTAATGTGCCACATTGTTGTTGAAACCCCCGTTAAACTCAATGAGAAACAAAAAGAGTTGCTCAAAGAGTTTGGTGAATCACTAGGTGGAAAGAGTGGTGAGAAGAACAGCCCGCGCTCTAAAAGCTTTTTAGATGGCGTTAAGAAATTCTTTGATGATTTAACTAATAAATAATTAGTTAATAATTGGAAAAGTTAGAATGGCTGACTGAGCATATTGCCAAGTCAGCCATTTTTTTATCTTATTTTACGACTTCACCACTAGCAACCACAGTTTCGCGGACTTTACTGGCAAAATCTTGAGCTTCTTTGATAATTGTATTTTCATCAGCAGTCAGTATTTTACGGTCTTGCATTAATACTTTGCCATCAACAATAGTATGGCGAACATTGGCTCCATTTGCGCCATAGACTAATGCGGCATAGGGGCTATACATAGGAACCATATTTGGTGATTTGGTATCAATAACAATGATATCAGCTAATTTCCCTGCTTCGAGAGAGCCGAGTTTGTCTTCCATATGTAATACCTGCGCAGAGCCCATGGTCGCCATCTCAACAACAGTGATTGGTGGCATCGCTGCTCTATCTTTATTGGCTAGTTTGTGAATTTTACCGACTAAATTTAGCTCATTTAACGTCGTTAGCGTATTACTCGACATTGGTCCATCCGTTCCCAAACCAACGCGGATCCCTTTTTCCAGCATGGTTGTCACAGGGGCAACACCTTTAGCAGACTTAGTATTCGCACTGATATTATGCGCAACGCCGACATCATACTGCTTGAGTAGATCCATATCCTTTTCATCAACCATAATGGCGTGTGCTGCAATAACTTTATTATTCAGTGCACCAATGTCAGCCATATATTGTACAGGGCTTTTCCCTCCTGTACGTTTGGCTATCTCTTCTTGTTCACGGTCAGTTTCCGCCAGATGGATCATTACTGGAACATTAAGTTCTTGAGATAATTTTGCTATTTTCTGTAAATGCTCTGTTGTATTGGTATAAGGCGCATGAGGCGCAAAAGCAGGGGTGATACGTGGGTGATCTTTGTATTGATTGATAAAGTTGACTGCATAATCGATACCTTCATCTGCATTTTTTGCATCAGCGACGGGAAATTGAATCACTGATTCCCCAAGAATCGCTCTTAGTCCAATTTTATCAACGGTTTTAGCCACTTCATCTTCAAAGTAATACATATCAACGTAAGTTGTGACTCCACCTTTAATCATTTCAATATTCGCAAGGTTGGCCCCAACTCGTACCATTTCACGGGAAACCATTTTATTTTCTAATGGGAAAATATAACGGTGTAAACGGTCTGGCACATCATCAGCTAAGGAACGAAACACGGTCATAGATGCATGTGTGTGAGTGTTAATTAGCCCTGGCATGACAATATCGCCATTAACATTCAGGACATTAGGTGCTTGATAATTTTGAGCAAGTTCAGGGCCACCAACCGCAATAATTTTATTGCCTTTGATGACAACCGTGCCATGGTCAATAACCTGTTTTTTAGCATCCATTGTTAAGATGGTTCCATCTACGATTATGGTGTCCGCGGGGATAGCTGAAAAACTAGGAAAAGAAGCACTAATAATGGAAATAGCCAGTAAAGATTTTAAAAGCGACATTTTGGCCTCATATCTGGTGAGAAAATATAACAATTATGGGTAAATAAAAAGCAATAATACGATTTTGAATAAAGCTAAATTAGTTGCTTGATAACCAAACATTCAAATAATAACAATTTTATTAATGACTTAATTTTGCTAATAAAACACCAAAAACAATAACAACACAGGCAATGACTCGCATGACGTTGAATTTTTCTTTAAGAAAAGCAATGGATAAAAACATGGCAAAGAGTACGCTAGTTTCTCTAACTGCGGCGACCATGACAATCGGTGCTTGGCTCATCGCCCATATGGCAATGCCATAGCTAATGAGTTGCATTAACCCACCTAGCAACCCTGAACGCCAGTATTGTTGAATTCCAACAAGTAGGGTACCACGATATTTGATAAGGCCAGGTACAGCTAACACAATTCCATTTAAAAGAAACAGCCAAAGCGTGTACACGACAGGGTCTTCACTTGCTCTGGCGCCATAGCCATCGGATAGGGTATAGCAAGCCGTAAAGAAGGCGGTTGATAAGGCAAAAACTAGTGCTTTTCCCTTAATATTCAATGTGAATTTTTTACCTGCAAAAGCAATGAGCACTACGCCACTAATAATGCACAAAACACCAATAAGACCCATTAGTGGAATTAGCTCATTAAATAGCAAAGCACCTAGTACTGCTGTCATTAATGGCGCAGAACCACGTGATATTGGGTAAATTTGGCTTAAATCGCCATGTGTATAAGCCTGACTTAAAAAATAGGTATAGCCAATATGAAACAGTACCGATAACGCTAACCAATGGATAGCTTCTGGTGATGGTAGGCCTAACCAAAGTATTGCTGGTATCGCTAAGGCACCAGAAAAAACAGAAATCATGACTAGGCCGAAAAAACGGTCATTACCAAATTTAACTATAGCGTTCCAGCTTGCATGGCAAAAAGCTGCAAACAGCACAGAAAGTAATACGTAAGTTGTCATCGTTAAATTGTAATCATTAGTATTTTATTAGCAATCTAAACACATTGTTTTGCGAAACGTTTGGCAAATATTTTGTAAATAGTCTTCCATATTTATCGTTTTTACAAAAGGTATCGAAAAAAGAAACAGGCAAGTTTTTCTTGTGTAAATAAAAGGGATAAATTTTGATGTACTAGAAAAGTTGAATTTATAAAGTCTGTTTATCACAAAATTTATTATTTGTTTTTATAAAAGTTGTCTATAGTAAAATTAACGTTTTTTTCTCATTTGCCGTGATCTCTAACCCAAATAAATCGGTAATTCCGAGTGTTAAGCGATAAATAAACGATTTTTTACGAATTAATAATTAGCATAGTATTAACATTCAAAAAAACATTGGGGTTAACTATATGACAGCAATTATTCGTAAATTTTTAAGGTTAGAAGCAGCAGGGGGCTTACTTCTGATTATTGCTGCCATAGTCGCTTTAATAATGGCTAACTCACCATTACAAGGGGCTTATCAGCAATTTTTAGATATTCCTGTATCCATTAAAATATCAGAGTTTGGTTTAGATAAACCGCTGATATTATGGATTAATGACTTCCTAATGGCGATTTTCTTTTTGGTGGTCGGCCTTGAAGTAAAGCGCGAATTATTAGAAGGATCCCTTGCAGGACGTGATAAAGCGATATTTCCAGCAATCGCAGCCTTAGGAGGGATGATTGCTCCAGCATTAATTTACCTATTATTTAATGGTGGAGATGCAGTTACCCAGCAAGGTTGGGCAATACCTGCCGCTACAGACATTGCTTTCGCGCTAGGTGTGATGGCCTTATTAGGTAAGCGAGTACCAACAGAACTTAAGGTGTTCTTATTAGCATTAGCTATTATTGATGACCTTGGTGTTATTGTGATTATTGCCTTTTTCTATACAAGTTCTGTTTCCTTGGTTGCATTGGGGCTGTCAGCACTGTGTATTGCCATTCTCTGTATGATGAATTGGCGTAGAGTAGAGAATACAGCGGCTTACTTAGTTATTGGGTTAATATTATGGGTGTGCATTTTGAAATCTGGAGTGCATGCCACATTAGCAGGGGTCATTGTTGGCTTCTTGATCCCTTTACATGGTACTAACCAGACCAAGCCTTCAGAAGAATTGGAACACGTTTTACATCCATGGGTTGTTTACTTAATTCTACCTATTTTTGCGTTTGCTAATTCGGGTGTGCAACTTCAAGGTGTGACTTTTGAAGGTTTGTTGAGCCCACTGCCATTAGGAGTCGCTGCGGGGCTAATTTTGGGTAAGCCAATTGGGATTTTTCTGTTTAGTTGGATTTCGGTAAAACTTGGGTTTGCAAAATTGCCAGAGTCGATTAATTTAAAACAAGTTTTTGCCGTTTCTGTACTGTGTGGGATCGGTTTTACTATGTCTATTTTTATAACCGGCCTCGCATTTGATGGGTTGGATGAGGTGTATAGTACCTATTCACGCCTAGGAATCTTGATTGGTTCTACGTTAGCTGCATTTTTAGGTTACTTTATGTTAAGAGTAGTGTTACCGAAACAAAAAGAACTAACCTAGTACAAGCTTATTGTGTAATTTTGCAAATTATTAGTAAGAATTTCCGAACTAATAATCTATGATATACCGTAGTGTGTTTTTTAATACACTACGGTATTCATTTTAAAGGCTCTGAAAAGTATGAGCTGCGGGTAAATGTGTATGGTCAATAGCGGTTACATAGCTAGTGACGGTACCGAAGGAATCGATATGCGGGTTTCACATCTTAATTTTAACCATCTTTACTACTTCTGGCATGTATGTAAAGAAGGCTCTGTCGTCGGAGCAGCAGAAGCGCTTTACCTGACTCCTCAGACAATTACAGGGCAAATAAAAGCATTGGAAGAGCGATTAGGTGGAAAGTTATTCAAAAGGCAGGGGCGAGGTTTGGTGCCATCTGAGCTTGGGCAATTAATTTTTCGCTATGCAGATAAAATGTTCATGCTTAGCCAAGAAATGCTAGATATCGTCAATTACAGCCGTGAATCTAATTTATTGTTTGATGTTGGGGTTGCAGACACGCTCTCAAAACAGCTAGTTAGTAAAATATTAGAGACTACGGTTGTTGAGCATGAACAAATTCATTTACGTTGTTTTGAATCAACGCATGAATTGCTATTAGAACAGCTTAGCCAACATAAATTAGATATGATTTTGTCTGACTGCCCTGTGGACTCATCACAGCAAGAAGGTTTGTTCTCGGTGAAGTTGGGCGAGTGTAATATGAGTTTCTTTTGTCGTCAGCCGATCCCTAAAAAGCCATTTCCTGAATGTTTAGAGGAACGTCGCTTATTGATTCCAGGGCGGCGATATTTGTTAGGTAGGCATATCTTAGCTTGGATACGAAATAAAAACCTGCAAGTAGAAGTGTTAGGTGAGTTTGATGACGCAGCGCTTATGAAAGCATTTGGCATGCATTATAACGCGATTTTTGTTGCTCCATCGCAGTATACACCTGACCTTTTAGGTGGCGAAGATATTGTAGAGTTAGGCCGTTTAGAAAGCGTAAAAGAAGAGTACTACGTTATTTTTGCAGAAAGAATGATCCAGCACCCAGCCGTGCAGCGAGTGTGTAATAAAGATTTCTCAGATTTATTTTCAGTTCCGCTTGATAGCTTAGATAAAAAATAGTAACAAATAAAAAACCGGCATAAGCCGGTTTTTTTAAGCTAATCAAGAAGCAAAATTACATTGCTTTGATTTGAGCAACTAAGTTAGCTTTATGACGTGCTGCTTTATTTTTGTGGATCAGGCCTTTAGTAGCATGGCGATCAACAATAGGTTGCATGTCATTGAATGCTTTCTGAGCAGCTTCTTTATCGCCTGCAGCGATAGCAAGGTAAACTTTCTTGATAAAAGTACGTACCATAGAGCGACGGCTAGCGTTATGCTGGCGACGTTTCTCTGACTGAACGGCACGTTTCTTAGCTGATTTGATATTAGCCAAGGTCCAACTCCCAAATGTATTCTATTGAGGACAATTCAAAGGTCGAGGAATATGCCCTTTCGCCCTTCATTTGTCAATGGATTTGTGCAAATAAACATCGTGTACTTCGATGCTCATGCGTTGTGAATGGTGCAAGATTCTATCAGCAAATATAAGAAGAATACAGATCTTAGCGTGAAAAAATGCATAATTGATGGCAGAAATTTAAAAAGAACTAAGGGTAAAAATACTTTTTAGTCTGTCAATCAGTGGGTAGTATGAAAATTAAACATGTTGTGGTTGCTTTTTGTTCTTTTTAATCGTTTGGTTATAACCATTGAAGTGTAAAACATAAAAATATAATATTTTTAGAGACCTTGGAACAAATTTGTTGTATTGATAATCCATTGGTTACCCCAAAGTTTTTGATATTCGAATCCAATAGCTCTGCTTGGGAGCGTAATAACCCACTAATTGCATAAAAATAGTGCGGAAAAAATCGTGTAGAGATCAAAAAAATAGGGTTTAATGAAACCTTTTGCGAACTAAGGTTAACCTTATGCGTCGTACAAGGTATAATCCTGCAATTTCCTCGGTATTGAGCCTGTTATGGAGCTAATTCGCGGTATACAGAATATCCGGGCGTGCCACCATGGTTGCGTGCTGACTATCGGTAATTTTGATGGTGTTCATCGTGGGCATCAGGTTTTACTTCAAAATTTGAAACTTAAGGGTGCGCAGTTAGGGTTGCCAACTGTCGTGATGATATTTGAGCCACAGCCCCTTGAATTTTTTATTGGTGACAAAGCGCCAGCGCGTTTGACGCGTTTGCGAGACAAAGTTAAATACCTTGCAGATAGTGGTATTGATTACCTCTTATGTGTTGAATTTAACCAGCACTTTGCGTCATTAACACCTGCTGAGTTTGTTTCTGACTTACTTGTCAGTAAGCTTGGTGTAAAGTACCTCGCTATAGGTGATGATTTCCGCTTTGGGAAAAATCGCATGGGGGACTTTGCTTTTTTACAACAAGCGGGTAGTGAATTTGGTTTTGAAGTTGCAGATACAGAAAGCTTTTGTGATTCAGGGCTCCGTATCAGCAGTACAGCGATACGAAAAGCTATTCAAGAAAATAATCTCGAATTAGCAGAAAGCCTGTTAGGGCACTCTTATCGTATTAGCGGGCGAGTGGTTCATGGTAACCAACTTGGTAGAACAATAGGTTTTCCAACGGCAAACCTACCGTTAAAACGTTTAGTCACACCAGTAACTGGTGTATATGCTGTAGAAGTTTACGGTTTAGGTGATAAGCCTTTACCGGGTGTGGCAAATATTGGCACACGTCCGACTGTATCTGGAAAAGGAACACAGTTAGAAGTTCATCTGATTGATGCAAATATGGATTTATATGGGCGTCATATCGATGTAGTGTTACGTAAGAAATTACGTGATGAGCAGCGGTTTGCTTCGTTGGAAGCGCTTAAGGAGCAAATTGCTAATGATGTAATTGCAGCGAGAGAGTATCTTACTGCAATAGGAATCAGATAATTTAGCGGAAAATTGGAACTGAGAATCGATGAGTGACTATAAAAATACCCTGAATCTACCGGAAACAGGGTTCCCAATGCGTGGCGATCTCGCTAAACGCGAACCACAGATGTTAGAGCGCTGGTACAAAGAAGGTTTGTATCAGGCAATCCGTAAAGCAAAATCGGGCAAGAAAACCTTTATTCTGCACGATGGTCCTCCGTATGCTAACGGCAGTATTCATATTGGTCACTCAGTTAACAAAATTCTCAAAGATATTATTATTAAGTCCAAAGGGTTGGCGGGCTATGATTCTCCATACATCCCAGGTTGGGACTGCCATGGATTACCGATTGAACATAAAGTTGAACAAATCGTCGGTAAGCCAGGGGAAAAAGTTTCCGCTGCTGAATTTCGTGCACAATGCCGTCAATACGCTAAAGAGCAAATTGAAGGCCAAAAAGCTGATTTCATGCGTCTTGGTGTTTTAGGTGAGTGGGATAAACCTTATCTAACAATGGATTTTAAAACCGAAGCTCATATTATCCGAGCATTGGCTAAAACCATTGCAAATGGCCATTTAGTGAAGGGGGCAAAACCTGTTCACTGGTGTACTGCTTGCGGTTCTTCATTAGCGGAAGCTGAAGTTGAATATTATGATAAAACCTCGCCATCTATCTACGTTCGCTTCCCAGCCGTAGATGGCAAAGCGGTGTGCGAAAAATTTGGCATTGTTAGCGAAAAAACACCTTCGTTAGTCATCTGGACAACAACGCCTTGGACTTTGCCAGCTAACCGTGCGATTTCTTTAAACCCTGAGTTTAAATATGATTTAATCGAAGCAAATGGTGAGTTACTCATTTTAGCTGCTGACCTTGTCGAAGAGGTAATGAAAACGATAGGGGTTGAAGCGTGGGCAGTTCTAGGGGAGTGTGAGGGTTCTGCACTTGAACTTTTACGTTTCAATCATCCATTTATGGGCTTTGATGTGCCTGCAATTTTGGGTGACCATGTGACATTAGACGCGGGTACTGGTGCTGTTCATACTGCACCAGGCCACGGTCCCGAAGACTATGTGGTTGGTCAGAAATATGGCTTAGAAACAGCGAACCCTGTAGGGCCAGATGGTTGCTTCTTACCAAATACTTACCCAACATTAGATGGCGTGTTTATTTTTAAAGCTAATGACCTTATCGTTGAATTATTGAACGAAAAAGGCGCATTACTATACAAACAAGCGATTCAACACAGCTATCCATGCTGCTGGCGCCATAAGACTCCAGTTATCTTCCGTGCTACGCCACAGTGGTTTATCGGTATGGATAAAAACGGTTTACGTGAACAATCGCTGAAAGAAATTGATATTGTTCAATGGATCCCGGGTTGGGGGCGCGCACGTATTGAATCAATGGTTGAAAACCGCCCAGACTGGTGTATTTCTCGTCAACGTACTTGGGGTACCCCAATGTCGTTGTTTGTTCATAAAGACACTGAAGAGTTACACCCTCGTACATTAGAATTAATGGAAGAAGTGGCTAAGCGTGTTGAAGTGGATGGCATCCAAGCATGGTGGGATCTTGACCCAGCAGAGCTGTTGGGTGATGAAGCCGAAACATATCGTAAAGTACCTGATACCTTAGACGTATGGTTTGACTCAGGTTCAACGCACTTTGCGGTTGTGGACGCACGTCCTGAATTCCATGGTAATTCAGCGGATATGTACCTTGAAGGGTCAGATCAACACCGCGGCTGGTTTATGTCATCATTGATGTTATCAACTGCAATGAAAGGCAAAGCACCTTATCGCCAAGTATTGACACATGGCTTCACTGTTGATGGCCAAGGCCGCAAAATGTCTAAATCTTTAGGCAACACAGTGAGCCCTCAAGATGTCATGAATAAACTGGGTGCAGATATCTTACGTTTATGGGTTGCATCAACGGATTACACTGGCGAAATCGCGGTTTCAGATGAAATTTTAAAACGCGCGGCTGACTCATACCGCCGTATTCGTAATACTGCACGTTTCTTACTGGCTAACTTAAATGGTTTTAATCCTGAAACCGACATGGTGAAACCAGAAGATATGGTGGTTTTAGACCGCTGGGCGGTGAGCCGTGCTTTAGAAGCTCAGCAAGAGATAGCCAAAGCTTATGATGAGTACGATTTCTTATCTGTTATCCAAAGATTAATGCATTTCTGCTCCATTGAAATGGGGTCATTCTATCTGGATATCATCAAAGACCGTCAATACACCGCGAAAAGTGATAGCTTAGCGCGCCGTAGCTGCCAGACTGCGTTATTCCACATTGTTGAAGCATTAGTGCGTTGGATGGCTCCGGTTCTGTCGTTTACTTCTGATGAAATTTGGAATGAGTTACCAGGAAAACGCGCTCAATTTGTTCTTACCGAAGAGTGGTATGACGGCTTATTTGGTTTAGATGAATCAAATGAAATGAACAACAGCTTCTGGGCTGAGTTGTTAGCGGTTCGTGGTGAAGTGAATAAGGTGTTAGAACAAGCGCGTACTGATAAGCTTATCGGGGGCTCATTAGAAGCCGCTGTGACTTTGTATGCCGATAAAGCTCTGGCTGAAAAACTACAAAGCCTTGGTGATGAATTACGCTTTGTTTTACTGACATCACAAGCCCATGTCGCTGATATTGCAACGGCTCCAGCAGATGCGCAAGAAAGCGAATTGAAAGGCCTAAAAATTGCTTTCAGTAAAGCGGCGGGTGAAAAATGCCCTCGTTGCTGGCATTATGCAAGTGATATCGGTTCTTCGAGCGAGCAACCAGAAATTTGTGGTCGCTGTGTCACTAACGTAGCCGGTAACGGCGAAACGCGTAAGTTTGCTTAATGAAGACGCCAATTTGTTCTACCGGTTTGCGTTGGTTATGGTTGACCATTGTGATCATCGTTGCGGATTTAGGCATTAAGCAATTAGTGCTTAGTGATCTAAATCTGTACGAGCCACACCCGATAATGCCATTTTTCAACATAATGTACGCACAAAATTTCGGAGCGGCATTTAGTTTCTTGGCTGATGAAGGTGGTTGGCAACGTTGGTTCTTTGCAGGTATTGCAATTGGGATATCTGTAATCTTGATGGTTATGATGTATCGCCAAAGTGCACAAAAACGCCTATCAAATATTGCTTATGCATTGATTATTGGCGGTGCTATCGGTAATTTAAGTGACCGTTTAGTCCATGGCTTCGTTATCGATTACCTTGATTTTTACGTTGGTAATTGGCATTGGCCGACATTTAACCTAGCGGATATGGCGATATGTATTGGTGCGGCACTTGTCATTTTTGAAGGTTTTTTACCTGATAAATCAAAGCAAGAAAAAGCCAAATAAGATGGCAGCGTACTAGGTTAGAATGTAATAACTCACAGCCCAGATTTTCTGGGCTGAATTTTATGATAAATAGGTTTGGTTTATGTCTACTCAAATACAGGCACAGAGCTCTGTTTTACTGCATTTCACATTGAAATTGGAAGATGGCTCTACGGCTGACTCCTCGCACGCACAAGGAAAGCCTGCGTTATTTGTTTTAGGGAATGACTCCTTATCGCCAGAACTTGAAGCCCAACTGATTGGCCTTAATGAAGGTGAAAAGAAAAGTTTTTCACTGCCCGGAGATACTGTTTTCGGGAAACATAACCCTGACTTAGTTCAATATTTTTCATTGCGTGATTTTATAGAAACAGGCATTCCTGAAATTGGTACGATAATGCTATTTACGGCGATGAATGGCAGTGAAATGCCAGGTGTAGTAAAATCAATTGAAGGTGAGTCGATTACTATTGATTTTAATCACCCTCTCGCAGAGCAGCAGATTAGTTTTGATATCGAAGTGCTTGAAGTAGACCCGCAATTGGAGAATCACAATGCAAATATTAATGGCTAACCCTCGTGGGTTTTGTGCAGGCGTAGACCGCGCAATTAGCATCGTAGAAAGGGCGTTAGAAATATATGGTGCTCCGATTTACGTTCGTCACGAAGTGGTTCATAACCGTTATGTTGTTGATGATTTACGTCAACGTGGTGCTATCTTTATTGAGGAAATCTCAGAAGTACCAGATGGGTCTATTTTGATTTTTTCTGCGCATGGCGTTTCCCAAGCTATTCGTCAAGAAGCTCGCTCTCGCGATCTCACCATGTTATTTGATGCGACTTGTCCTTTGGTTACGAAAGTTCATATGGAAGTTGCACGAGCTAGCCGTAAAGGCAAAGAGGCTATTTTAATTGGCCACGCTGGGCACCCAGAAGTCGAAGGTACGATGGGGCAATATAGCAACCCTGAAGGTGGGATGTATCTTGTTGAAAGCCCAGAAGATGTTTGGAAACTGAAAGTGAAAGATGAAAATAATCTCTCTTTCATGACACAAACAACGCTTTCTGTTGATGATACTTCTGATGTCATTGATGCGCTGACATCTCGCTTTCCAAGTATCGTTGGACCCCGTAAAGACGATATTTGTTATGCAACGACTAACCGCCAAGAAGCAGCGAGAGAGCTTGCAGAACGCGCTGACGTTGTTTTAGTCGTCGGTTCTAAAAACTCATCAAACTCAAATCGTCTTGCAGAGTTAGCTTCGCGTATGCAAAAGCCTGCCTATTTAATTGATGGTGCGGAAGATATTAAAACGGAATGGTTAGCGGATAAAAATATTATCGGCTTAACAGCAGGGGCATCTGCTCCTGATATTCTAGTTAGGCAAGTTATTGATAGACTTAAAGAATTAGGGGCTGATTCTGTTGTTGAATTGCAAGGGCGTGAAGAAAATATCGTCTTTGAGGTCCCTAAAGAATTAAGAGTTGAGGTTAAAGAGATTAATTAATCATTTGATTTCAATTATAGGAACAGCCGCTTTATGATCCCGATTTCGCGGCTGTTTTAACCTTTCCATTCAAATAGTTCCTTTCGAATATCCTCTGAATTAAAACTTTTACTGATAATCCTTTCTCTCTCTACGCTTTTGTTAATAACGATACATTTTTGCTAGCGGAATATGGTCAGGATAGTTAATCTGTATCACAATCATTTCTAAACTATGGGTAAAAATAGTTTTTTTATCCTAAACAACAGTTCAAATTTATCGATTTGCATTAATTAAAAAAAGGATAAGCCATGGCAAATTCAATGGTACGAGTCGCAATAGTTGGTGCCGGTGGGCGTATGGGGCGCCAGCTAATTCAAGCCGCGCAACAACAAGATGGAATTCAATTAGGTGCCGCGATTGAGCGCGAGGGCTCATCACTTATCGGGACTGATGCAGGGGAGCTCGCAGGTATCGGTAAGCTAGGTATTGCCATTGTTGATTCACTTAATCAGGTTGTTAATGATTTTGATGTTGTCATTGATTTCACGCGCCCAGAAGGGACTTTACACTATCTTGCATTTTGTAAAGCAAACCAAAAAGCCATGGTAATTGGAACGACAGGGTTTGATGAGCAAGGTAAGCAAGCCATTGCCGAAGCGGCGAAATCTATTCCTATTGTCTTTGCGGCAAATTTCAGTGTTGGTGTCAATGTGGTGCTGAAATTACTGGAAAAAGCAGCAAAAGTGATGGGAAATTACACTGATATTGAAATTGTTGAAGCACATCACCGCCATAAAGTGGATGCGCCATCAGGTACGGCTTTGGCTATGGGAGAGTCTATTGCTAGTGCACTTGGGAAAGACTTAAAAGAGTGTGCGGTATATACCCGTGAAGGTTACACCGGGGAACGAGAACCTGGAACTATTGGCTTTGCAACTATCCGTGCTGGGGATATTGTGGGTGAACATACCGCAATGTTTGCAGATATTGGGGAGCGAGTTGAAATTAGCCATAAAGCCTCTAGCCGTATGACCTTTGCAAATGGCGCAATAAAAGCTTCAGGGTGGGTTTGTGCTAAAAATAATGGGTTATATGATATGAAAGATGTGCTTAGTTTGGATGATTTGTAGTTTTTTATTTTTTATTTTGTCTTTTAAATTATGGCCTTGTAATCTATATTTATTATTATAATATCGATTTGAATTATTTTTATTCAAATCGATATTAATTGGTGTTTTCATGGTTTTTATCTTCAATTTTGCTCGTTAATTATCCTTTCTTCCTTCTTTTAGCTGGGTTATTATCAATAAACTAGTTATCTTGCTTTGCAACCGTTTACTTATTCATATTTACTGCTATTTATACTACTCATCCAACTAAAAGTGAGGTAGTTAAGTAAAAAAGTAAGATAAAAGTGAAAAAAATGCATTTTTTTCTAGACAAGACCCTATCTCATCATTAGAATGCGCGCAATTTGCCAAAAATTTGCTTAAAAACTCATTTTGGCATTGATTTAGATCGCAAAATCTGAATTAATATGCAAAAAACGTGATTTATTATTCTCCGGAGGGTGTTTTGATTAAGTCAGCTATATTGGTTCTGGAAGACGGAACCCAATTCCACGGGCGTGCTATCGGTGCAGAAGGCGCTGCAGTTGGAGAAGTCGTTTTCAACACGTCGATGACCGGATATCAAGAAATAATTACAGACCCTTCCTATTCCCGCCAAATTGTTACTCTCACTTATCCCCATATTGGTAATGTCGGCACTAATGCTGATGACGAAGAATCCCCAAATGTTCATGCACAAGGCTTAATCATTCGTGACTTACCATTGGTTTACAGTAACTTCCGCGGGCAAGAAGGGTTATCCGAATATCTAAAACGCCATAATGTCGTGGCGATTGCGGATATCGATACACGTAAATTGACACGTTTACTGAGAGAAAAAGGCGCTCAAAACGGTTGTATCATTGCGGGTGATAACCCTGATGTTGCACTCGCATTGGAAAAAGCGCGTAGTTTTTCAGGTTTGAATGGGTTGGACTTGGCAAAAGAAGTCTGCACTAAAGAGATTTATAACTGGTCCCAAGGTTCATGGACGCTGGAAAATGGCCAGCAAGGCGCGAAAACTGCGGAAGAACTCCCTCTACATGTTGTTGCTTATGACTTCGGTGCAAAGCGTAATATCTTACGTATGTTAGTTGACCGTGGTTGCCGTTTAACGGTGGTGCCAGCAACTACACCAGCAGAAACCGTATTGGCGATGAACCCCGATGGTATTTTCTTATCGAATGGCCCTGGTGACCCGGCTCCTTGTGATTATGCAATCAAGGCAATTGAAACATTCTTAACCACAGAAATCCCAGTATTTGGTATTTGTTTAGGGCACCAATTACTCGCTTTGGCCAGCGGTGCTAATACCATGAAAATGAAGTTTGGTCATCATGGTGCTAACCATCCAGTTAAAGATTTAGACAAAGATGTGGTGATGATTACGGCGCAAAACCATGGTTTTGCGGTTGATGAATCGACACTTCCCGACACACTGCGCGTGACTCACAAGTCACTGTTTGATGGAACATTGCAAGGTATTCACCGTACGGATAAACCAGCATTTAGTTTTCAAGGCCACCCAGAAGCAAGCTCAGGGCCACATGATGCGGCAAATTTATTCGACCATTTCATTGAATTAATTAATGAATACCGTCAAAACGCACAATAATCGGGAGCAAAAAAATGGCAAAACGTACAGATATAAAAAGTATTCTGATTTTAGGTGCCGGCCCAATTGTGATTGGCCAAGCATGTGAATTTGACTATTCAGGTGCTCAAGCGTGTAAAGCACTGCGTGAAGAAGGTTACCGCGTAATCTTAGTCAACTCGAACCCTGCGACTATTATGACAGACCCAGAAATGGCGGATGCAACTTACATCGAGCCGATTCACTGGGAAGTTGTGCGTAAAATTATTGAAAAAGAGCGCCCAGATGCAGTATTACCGACCATGGGAGGCCAAACCGCATTGAACTGTGCGCTTGAATTAGAGCGTAAAGGCGTTTTAGCCGAGTTCGGTGTCACCATGATTGGGGCGACTGCTGATGCAATAGATAAAGCAGAAGATCGTCAACGCTTTGATAAAGCAATGAAAAAAATCGGCTTGGGCACTGCACGCTCAGGTATCGCACATAATATGGAAGAAGCATTTGCTGTTGCCGATGCGGTAGGCTTTCCCTGTATTATTCGCCCATCATTTACGATGGGAGGTACCGGTGGCGGTATCGCCTATAATCGCGAAGAGTTTGAAGAAATTTGTACTCGCGGTTTAGATTTATCCCCGACTAACGAATTATTGATAGATGAATCGCTGATTGGTTGGAAAGAATACGAAATGGAAGTTGTCCGCGATAAAAAAGACAACTGTATTATCGTTTGTTCCATTGAAAACTTCGATGCCATGGGGATCCACACAGGTGACTCTATCACCGTAGCACCAGCTCAAACACTGACTGATAAAGAATACCAAATCATGCGTGACGCATCGATGGCAGTATTGCGTGAAATCGGCGTTGAAACAGGTGGCTCTAACGTTCAATTTGCGGTAAACCCTAAAGATGGGCGCTTAATTGTTATTGAAATGAACCCGCGGGTTTCGCGTTCATCAGCGCTTGCCTCTAAAGCAACAGGCTTCCCAATTGCAAAGATTGCTGCAAAATTAGCCGTGGGCTATACCCTTGATGAGTTAATGAATGATATCACTGGTGGCCGTACCCCTGCATCATTTGAACCTTCCATTGACTACGTTGTGACAAAAATTCCGCGCTTTAACTTTGAAAAATTTGCGGGCACGAATGACCGACTCACAACGCAAATGAAATCGGTTGGCGAAGTGATGGCTATCGGTCGCACATTCCAAGAATCAATGCAAAAAGCGTTACGTGGGTTAGAAGTGGGCGCAACAGGCTTTGACCCGAAAGTGGCTCAAGAGGACCCTGAAGCTCTGACTCGTATCCGTCGTGAATTAAAAGATGCTGGTGGAGAGCGTATTTGGTTTATTGCGGATGCATTCCGTGCGGGGCTTTCTGTTGATGGTGTTTTCAATTTAACCAATATTGACCGCTGGTTCTTAGTGCAAATCGAAGAACTGGTACGTTTAGAAGAAGAAGTGGCTGAATTAGGTATCAATGGCCTGACCAAAGACTTCTTACGTGTACTCAAACGGAAAGGTTTTGCAGATGCCCGTTTAGCTTGTCTAGTCGGGGTTTCTGAAGCAGAACTGCGTAAATTACGTCAAGGCTATGATTTACATCCTGTATATAAACGTGTTGATACCTGTGCGGCAGAATTTGCAACAGATACGGCTTATATGTATTCCACTTATGAAGATGAGTGCGAGTCAAACCCAAATAATGCTAAACCGAAGGTGATGGTATTAGGCGGTGGGCCAAACCGGATTGGGCAAGGGATTGAATTTGACTATTGCTGCGTGCATGCATCTTTAGCGTTACGTGAAGACGGCTATGAAACCATTATGGTCAACTGTAATCCTGAAACCGTTTCAACTGACTATGACACGTCAGATCGTCTCTATTTCGAACCTGTCACCCTTGAAGATGTGCTGGAAATTGTGCGTATCGAGCAGCCAAAAGGCGTGATTGTGCAATATGGTGGTCAAACACCATTGAAATTAGCGAGAGCGTTGGAAGCTGCCGGTGTTCCTGTTATTGGTACGAGCCCAGATGCCATCGACCGCGCAGAAGATCGTGAACGTTTCCAGCAGGCCGTTAATCGCTTGAACTTGAAGCAACCACAGAACGCAACTGTCACAGCGATTGAGCAAGCCGTTGAAAAAGCAGCTGTTATTGGCTACCCACTGGTTGTTCGTCCATCCTATGTACTAGGTGGCCGAGCAATGGAAATTGTATATGACGAAATCGATTTACGTCGCTATTTCCAAACCGCGGTAAGTGTCTCTAACGATGCGCCAGTGCTACTTGACCGTTTCCTAGACGATGCGGTTGAAGTTGACGTAGATGCGATTTGTGACGGTGAGATGGTACTGATCGGCGGTATCATGGAACACATTGAGCAAGCAGGTGTGCACTCTGGTGACTCCGCATGTTCTCTACCTGCTTATACGCTTAGCCAAGAAATCCAAGATGTAATGCGTGAACAAGTTCGTAACCTTGCCTTTGAGTTACGTGTGCGTGGCTTGATGAACGTGCAGTTTGCAGTCAAAAATAATGAAGTTTACTTAATTGAAGTCAATCCACGTGCGGCAAGGACTGTGCCTTTTGTCTCTAAAGCAACGGGTGTGCCATTAGCGAAAGTTGCAGCGCGTGTGATGGTAGGGCAAACCTTGGCACAGCAAGGGGTGACGGAAGAGGTTATTCCACCATATTACTCTGTGAAAGAGGTGGTATTGCCATTCAATAAATTCCCTGGTGTTGACCCAATTCTTGGGCCTGAAATGCGTTCAACAGGCGAAGTAATGGGCGTCGGCCGGACATTTGCTGAAGCCTTTGCTAAAGCGATGTTAGGCAGTAGCTCGACGATGAAAAAATCAGGCCGTGCACTGTTATCTGTTCGTGAGGGAGATAAAACTCGCGTGGTTGATTTAGCTGCTAAGCTGTTAAAACACGGCTTTGAGCTGGATGCTACTCACGGCACTGCGATTGTGTTAGGAGAGGCTGGTATTAACCCACGCCTCGTCAATAAAGTTCATGAAGGTCGTCCACACATTCAAGATAGAATTAAGAATGGTGAATATGATTACATTGTGAATACCACCGCAGGGCGTCAAGCCATTGAAGACTCAAAATTAATTCGTCGCAGTGCATTGCGTTATAAAGTCCACTATGACACGACGTTGAATGGTGGGTTTGCCACTACGATGTCGCTCAGTGCAGACCCAACCGATACGGTAATCTCTGTACAAGAAATGCATGCATTAATTAAGTAATAATTTAACGTTATCTATATAAGCCTCAGTATTCAATCTACTGGGGCTTTTTTATTGCTATTCTATAAAGCCATCTCCTGACGAGAGGGAAATTGTCTGCTGATATAATGGATAAGATGGAATTTTAATAAAAAGTGCAAAGTGGTGATTGACTCTCACGTAACGTGAGGCACTAACCTTAGTCGCAATTACAGGAGGAACATATGCTATTTCAAGTTGGTGAGATCGCGGAAAAAACAGGATTAACCATCCGTACACTTCATCATTATGAAGAAATTGGCTTATTGGTACCAACTGCAAGAACCGATGCAGGTTATCGGCTTTACAACATGCAATGCATAGAGCGTTTAACGCAAATTCAATTGTTACGGCAAGTTGGAGTCAAACTGAAAAACATCGGTGAATTACTGGATGGCCAGAGTGGAGATATGACGAGTTTGCTGCAAGAGCGAATTGCATTATTAACGGAACAAATGGAGCAAATGGCGACATTACGTAATCGATTAGAGCAATTACACAGGCAAATGCAAACGGGAAATACTTTAACTCAGGCTGATTGGTTTTCTGTATTGGAGATGATGTCGATGTTTGATAAATATTTTACCCCTCAAGAATTGGAACAATTGCCATTATATACGGCGCATACGCTGAAAAACCAAGAGTGGCAACAGCGAGTAGCAACGGTAAGCAAGCTGATGGAACAAGGTGCAACACCTCAATCTACAGAGGTGCAACAAATTGCACATGAATGGATGACAGCGTTAGAAAGAGATACCGGAGGAAACCCTGATTTCTTTGCACGACTGAATCAAATTCATTTATCGGATAACACGTTAGCTTATTCATCAGGCATTTCTGTCGCAATGATCCAATTTGTTGCAGAGGGTTTTAGTGAATACCAATTATCACTGTTTAAACCCCATTTAACCGCGGAGCAATTTGCTTTTGTTCAGCAACATTATTTTGCTTCAGGGCAGGTGTGGCCTGAGTTAATTGCGGGTCTCTATAATGCATTAAAAGCCCAAAAATCCCCAGATTCACCTGAAGTACAACAATTAGCACAAACATGGTTAACGATGTTCAACCAGTTTACGGGGGGAGATCCTGAGCTACAAGAGAGAATTCGGGCTATTTATCGTGAAGATCCCAAAATTTCTCAAGGGACATGGATGACAGCAGAAATTGGTCAGTATTTATTTTCTGCTATTAGCAGTTTGATGACTGAATAAACCAAATGGCCGCTGACTAGCGGCCATTGAGGTTGTTGACAAAGCGGGATAAAAGCGTGGTTTTTCCCGCTTTGTGTTATCAGCCGAAAATCAATAAATTGATTTTTCTAGTTTATTTTCAAAACCTATTCGACTTGCCGCCAAACATAATATGTTTGTCAGCAGTCTGAATGGCTGCTGACTAGCGGCCATTGTTCAGTCATATTATGATTTCTCTTTGCTACTCGAGAGTGCTTTGCGGTGTTTCCAGTACATTACAATTGAGCCAATTAGGCCACTAATCAGTAGGATAACTGGGATAATCATCAACGCACTAATCACAATTTGCTCGTGTTCTTTCACAAAAGGAATTTGGTTTAGGGCATACCCTAAGGTGACAATCAAGCCAACCCATAACAAACCACTTAACCAGTTAAAAAACTGGAAACGGCGGTGGCTTAATTCAGATAACCCAGCAAGCAAAGGTAATATCGTTCTGACAAATGCAAGAAAGCGCCCTATAAGTAGCGCGTATAAACCTTGCTTATTAAACATATTGTTTGCTTTGGTGTGATATTCCTCAGGGATTTGTGCTAACCAGCGCTTCACAACCTTAGTTTCACTTAACCATCGGCCTTGCAGAAAGCCCAGCCAGCAACCTAAACTGGCTGCGGTTGTTAGCAATAATATCGTGGGTATAAAGTGCAAAACCCCTTTGGCAATTAATGCACCAGAAAGGATCAACAAGGTATCACCGGGTAAGAAAGCGGCGGGAAGGACGCCATTTTCTAAAACAATGACAACAAAAAGTACGGTATAAATAACCCAAAGCACTTCAGGGTTGGAGAGTTTAAGGAAATCGTGGTGCCAAAGTGCCAGTACGATTTCGCGTAGGACTTCCATAATTATTCCTGTATCTGCGTAAAAGCGAATTTCTTTATCATCTATATTACAGGAAAAAAAGGGCTCAAGTTTGATTTGTTTGAAGAATTAATCATTTAGTGAAAAAATTGCAGGAAACATTTAACGCAGCTCCTGCAATTAATATATTGATTTTTAATTTAAATTCTTTCGAAAGCTAATTGTAAGTCGTGAATTAAATCATCGGTGTGCTCTAGGCCTATATGCACTCGGAAGAAGGTTCCTTCTTTTGGTGAAAAATCATACTGCCGCATATTGAGTAAATCTTCTTTTTGGTATCCCAAAATTAGCGACTCAAAACCACCCCATGAATAACCCATTTTAAAATGATTAAAATTATCAAGAAAAGCGGTAAATTGCTCAGTGGTTAAGCGTGATTTTAGTTGGAAAGAGAAAAGGCCATTAGCACCTGTAAAATCACGGATAAAGAATTCATGGCCCGGTGAATTCTCAAGTGCAGGGTGAAATACCTGTTCAACTTCAGGACGTTGTTGTAACCAGTTAGCGACTTGTAAGCTATTAATTTGATGCTGTTTTAAGCGAGTCGGTAATGTATGCAGTCCTCGATTAGCCATATAAACGGTGTCTGGATCAGCCGTTTGGCCTAAGAGATATGAATTTTCGCGCAATGTTTCAATACAGCGTTGGTTTGCCACAGCAAGGCCGAGCATACCGTCGGAATGGCCATTGATATATTTAGTTGCTGATTGGATTGATACGTCAACATCAAATAATAAAGGTTTAAGTAAAACACCAGCAGCCCAAGTGTTATCAATCATAATCACAATTTCAGGGGATTTCGCACGTATTGTCTTTACGATTGTCGGTAAATCATGAACTTCCATGGTGATAGAACCGGGGGATTCTAAGAATACAATACGCGTATTAGGCTGAATTAAATCAGCGATACCCGTTCCGATGAGTGGATCAAAATACGTGGTTTGGATATTTAACTTAGTGAGAATATTGTCGCAAAAATTTTGAGTTGGGTCATAAGCTGAGCCTGTAACAAGGATATGTTCACCAGCAGAAATAAACGACAAAATGGCATTTGTGATAGCTGCTGCGCCTGATGGGTAAAGGACGCATCCAGCACCTGATTCTAATTCTGTCATGGCCTCTTGAAAAGCGAAATGAGTTTGCGTACCACGACGCCCATAAAATAATACGCTATTTGCACGATGGCGAGTTGCATGACGTTTCTCTTCGAGCGTATCAAAAATAATAGATGATGCTCTCTGAATTACGGGATTTACCCCTTTTTGCGTGTACTTAGGGTTCCGACCAATATGGACTAATTGTGTTTCAGGTTTTATTTCTGCCATGATTTTTCCCTACACAGAGTGTGAACTTGCTAAATTCAAAGGTGATTTATACTAAGACGTTAAATGATCCTGATAGAAATGTAACTTGAGTATTCTTCAACTTTCAAATCGTAGGTAAGTTTTATTTTGTAAAGTTAAATACGAACACTTAATTGAGCTGTGAATTATTAAGGAAAATAACCGCATAATAGAAAAGGGCATGTTTGTCTAAACGCAAAAAAATACAAAAAAAATCGCGAATACTAATGATAATTACTATCAATTCGCGCTGTGTTTGATATCATCAGCACCGTCTTTTTGAAAAGAGACGGACAGCGCGAGTCAAATTTCGCTTTTAAAGGTTAGTCGATGAATGGCACAATCATCGATATGAATTTTATTATACAACACTAAAAAGAGAGTAAAGGCCAACTGATGCGTAAACTAACAGCTTCTATTCTATTGGCGTTCGGCTTGATGGGTACGGCAGTCGCTGAAACCACACCTGCAACAACACCAGCTGCGTCTCAAAACACACCATCAACACAACCGGCAGTAAATTCAGCCGCACCAACAACAACGACACCAAGTGCTGAAGTTGCATCAGTACCTGCTGAGCCTGCGCAAGGCGAAGCCGTGAACACAACAGTTGTTAATGAAAACATTGAAATTGCAACAGAAGCACCAACAGGGGGTTTTGATCAAGACTTATCTGTTTGGGGAATGTACCAAAATGCAGATAACGTGGTTAAAACCGTTATGATTGGTTTGGTGATTGCTTCTGTCATTACATGGGCTCTATTTTTCTCAAAAGGTTTGGAAATATTAGTCGCTCGTCGCCGCTTAAAAGCAGAAGCAAAAGCGATTGCTGAGGTGAAGTCACTTGATGAGGCGGTCAGTATCGCAGAAGGCTTCAAAGCAAATAGCATTACACGTATGTTATTAAATGAAGCTGTTACTGAGCGGGCTTTATCCGCCAATAGCTCTGATTTATCAGGCACAAAAGAGCGCACATCATTCCGTTTAGAAAGAGCTGTTGCTGCGATTAGCCGTTATATGTGGCGTGGTAATGGCTATTTGGCGACTATTGGTGCGATTTCTCCATTTGTCGGTCTATTTGGGACTGTCTGGGGGATCATGAACAGCTTTATCGGGATTGCCCACTCGCAAACGACTAACCTCGCTGTTGTTGCCCCTGGTATTGCAGAAGCATTATTAGCGACAGCAATTGGTCTTATTGCCGCTATCCCTGCGGTTGTGATTTATAATATTTTTGCCCGTATGATCAACAACTATCGTGGTCAAGTAGGGGATGTCGCTGCTCAGTCCGCATTGTTACTGGGGCGTGATCTTGATCTGGCAAATAGCAAAGCAAGGTAATTATTATGGCAATGCGTTTAGGTGACGAACAAGACGATAGCGGTGAAATGCATGAAATTAACGTAACACCTTTTATTGATGTTATGTTGGTTTTATTGATTATCTTTATGGTTGCGGCACCATTGGCAACAGTTGATATTAAAGTCGACTTACCCGCCTCGACAGCGAAGCCGCAGCCGCGTCCTGAAAAACCTGTTTTTCTAACGGTTAAATCGGATAGCCAGCTTTTTATTGGTGACCAAGCTGTGACAAAGGAACAGCTTGCTTCTACACTTGACCAAGCAACGAGTTCCAATAAGGAAACAACAATCTTTTTCCAAGCGGACAAGAGTGTTGATTATGAAACTATGATGGATGTAATGAATGCATTGCGTCAATCAGGGTACTTGAAGATTGGTTTAGTGGGAATGGAAGCGACATCATCCTCAAAATAAGCTGATTAAGCCATATAAACGCGTTTTATCATTAAGGGTAAAACGCGTTTTTTTATGATCTAACCATACCATTAAGATAAGTTCGTGTCTTACTAACCTCCCTTAGGTACTATTTGTGAAAATCCAAGCGCATTTATTTATCTAATTAATTTTTTTTTAAAGAATTTTATTCTTATTTGACGCTTTTTATTCGCAATTTGATAAGGTAGCTTGACCATTGTGCCCATTTTTTTACTCTATTTTGGATGTTTTCGCTTGTATTCCCGATAAGTAATAAATATTTTCATTAATTTTTATAATGAATTATTGTGTGTTTTTCCTTTCTTATCATAGTAATTTCTATTGATATTACCTTTTTTTCTACCTACTCATTAGTCATATTGATTCATTTTCTTAGTTTTTTAATTTATAAATACGAGTTAAATAACCTATTAATTCTGGTTATTTTATCAATGACAATGCAATAATGATGTAAAACTTTATTAAAAATAAACCATGTTACCAATAAGGATTTATATAAGTATTATTTTTAATCTATTTTTGTATATTCCCTTATTAATAGGGCGGTTATTTAATAAAAGAGAGATTGGTCAAAAAATGATTGTTTATCATAGGTCTGGTTGTTTTTATTTTTAATTTTTAGGTTGATAAATCTTAATTACGTAAATACTACTAATAAATTATAATGAAAAATATGTTAATTTTATTAATGTTCAAAAAGTTTTATTATTCCAGGGAATATATTTTTAAAGCTAATTTATATATTTAATTAATATTAAATTTATTTTTAAATTTGAAATGAATTCTTTTTTATAAAAAATGTAAATTGTTTGTAATATCTTAACTATAGGTTAAATATTTTGCCTCATTCTTATGTTTTTTCTGTATCTTTTTGATTTGAATTGATTTTATGTTTTATTCTGTATCTTGTCATGAAAATGAAAAAACACTTGCGCAACAAAAGTGTTGCGCTATAATGCAATCAATAACATTTAGAAACACTTTTAAATACTTTATTATACTGAGTTATCTATTTTTATAATTTACTTATGCTAGGGAATTAATAAGGCCAACACTAATTTGGGAATCATACAAAGTTAGTGAATATTTAGGTCTTAACATTAAAAATAGATATAATTACTTAACAGTTAGCTCAGCTAAGTAAATGTATTTAGACCGTGATATAAGTGTTATTACTGGAGTGAAATGGGCTGACTACAGACTACGCATAGCAAGCGTCGCCGTAATACGGCAATTTCATATTATACTCTTCTATAGATAAAATAAGACTACACTTCCAGCGTTATCATTGAGATAGCGCTTTTTTTTTATTCCTAACTATCTCTTTAAATCTGGCTGTGCTCGAGATCAATTTGCCTCTCGTTTTATGGTGAAATAACTTCACGAAAAAATTTATCGGAGTATGATGTTGCCACTTCGCTGTGGGGATCGATATAAATACTTATAACGATAATTATACAACGGCGAGTTTCTCTGCCAAGGTCTGGCGTGAATGAATTGGAAGTAACAATGACTTGGTCTGATTTTAAATCTCGCTATCTCATCGGTTTTTGGAAACCATTACCTGCAGTTATTGCCGCAGGTATCTTATCAACCTATTATTTTGGCTTGACTGGCACGTTTTGGGCAGTTACGGGTGAGTTTACGCGTTGGGGCGGGCACATCATGCAATTATTTGGCGCTGAACCAGAGACATGGGGCTATTTCAAAGTTATTGGTTTTGAAGGTACACCATTGGATCGCATTGATGGTGTGATGATTATTGGTATGTTTGCTGGGTGTTTTGCCGCTGCGTTATGGGCAAATAATATTAAATTACGAATGCCTCAGCACCGTATCCGTATTTTTCAAGCTATTTTGGGTGGTATTATCGCTGGATTTGGTGCTCGTTTGGCAATGGGGTGTAATTTAGCCGCATTCTTTACTGGGATCCCTCAATTCTCATTACACGCGTGGTACTTTGCTGTTGCTACTGCGGCAGGGTCATACTTTGGTGCGAAATTCACACTAATGCCAATGTTTCGCATTCCTGTGAAACTGAAAAAAGTCAGCACCGCATCGCCGTTAACACAAAATCATAATGTGGCGAAAAGACGCTTTAAACTAGGAATGGTGATTTTCACATTAGCACTAGCTTGGGGTTTTTATACTTTATTAGACTCCCCTGTGATGGGTTTTGCTATCTTATGTGGTATTGGCTTCGGGCTACTGATTGAAAGAGCGCAAATTTGTTTTACCTCTGCATTTCGTGACCTGTGGATCACCGGACGCACACATATGGCTAAAGCTATCATTATTGGTATGGCAGTCAGTGCAATTGGTATCTTCAGCTATGTACAGTTAGGCGCAACGCCAAAAATTTTATGGGCTGGGCCGAATGCAGTGATTGGTGGATTACTGTTTGGCTTCGGTATTGTGCTTGCTGGTGGTTGTGAAACGGGCTGGATGTACCGCGCGGTCGAGGGCCAAGTCCATTATTGGTGGGTAGGTTTTGGTAATATCATTGGTGCTACGGTGCTGGCTTATTACTGGGATGATTTAGGTCCTTGGTTGGCGACTGATTTTGACAAAGTTAATTTACTTGAAACCTTTGGACCAGAAGGTGGATTGCTAGTCACTTATGGATTATTAGCGGTAGCATTTGTGTTGATGTTGGTCTGGGAAAAACATTTTTTCCGTAAACGTTCTCAAAAAGCATCTAATGTATCCGTGGAGGTAATATGAGTAATAAAGACATTATCCCTGATTATCGTTTAGATATGGTCGGAGAACCTTGCCCATATCCAGCAGTAGCAACACTAGAAGCAATGCCATCGTTGAAAAAAGGCGAAATATTAGAAGTGGTAAGTGATTGCCCGCAGTCGATTAATAATATTCCTCTAGATGCGAAAAACTACGGTTATACGGTGTTGGATATTCAGCAAGATGGGCCGACTATTCGTTATCTTATCCAAAAATAACGAATACGCGTCATATTTTGCACTGTCGCGGTGTTGGCTTCATGCGTTAGCCCTAGTCACATACTTGTGTATGCTCCTAGGTTCTAACTCATTTGCCGCCTTGCGACAGCACAAACTATTTAGCGTATTGGTATTGGTCATACTTCGCACTGTCGCGGTGTTGGCTTCATGCGTTAGCCCTAGTCACATACTTGTGTATGCTCCTAGGTTCTAACTCATTTGCCGCCTTGCGACAGCACAAACTATTTAGCGTATTGGTATTGGTCATACTTCGCACTGTCGCGGTGTTGGCTTCATGCGTTAGCCCTAGTCACATACTTGTGTATGCTCCTAGGTTCTAACGCATTTGCCGCCTTGCGACAGCACAAACTATTTAGCGTATTGGTATTGGTCATACTTCGCACTGTCGCGGTGTTGGCTTCATGCGTTAGCCCTAGTCACATACTTGTGTATGCTCCTAGGTTCTAACGCATTTGCCGCCTTGCGACAGCACAAACTATTTAGCGTATTGGTATTGGTCATACTTCGCACTGTCGCGGTGTTGGCTTCATGCGTTAGCCCTAGTCACATACTTGTGTATGCTCCTAGGTTCTAACGCATTTGCCGCCTTGCGACAGCACAAACTATTTAGCGTATTGGTATTGGTCATACTTCGCACTGTCGCGGTGTTGGCTTCATGCGTTAGCCCTAGTCACATACTTGTGTATGCTCCTAGGTTCTAACGCATTTGCCGCTTTGCGACAGCACAAACTATTTAGCGTATTGGTATTGGTCATACTTCGTGCTGTAGCGTTGTTGACTGCACTTATAGGCTTACTCTTCTTGTTCTTGCCAATTAGTAATATCTAGGACCAGCTCGCATTCATCATCCATATAAGCGCCTGTTGGTACAAAACCAAGTTTTTTGTAGAACTCAAATGGGCTTTCTTCCCCTTCACCACAGCTATTATAAAGGCGTGGGTATCCTTTTCTTTTTAAATAATGGATGACTTGAACTAGGGCTTCACGGCCGAATCCCAGCTTTTGGTAGGGTTCAGCAATCATAAAACGCCAAAGCATAATACCGTTATATTCTAATTCATCATCATCTAACCCAGAATGCAGCATGATGAAACCGACAGGGACATCATCGGCGTAAATGCCTCGATACCATGCGCAATCAGAAAACTGGGCTTCCACCATGGAATAGGCATTGTCAGCCACCATATTACGTTGTGCTTCACTAAGCGTATGACTTAGTAAGCAAATTTCAGAAAAATTATCGGCGGTGACTTTTTGTAGGGTAACCAGTGAATTTTCATCTAATTCAGGTTCGATGAGCTCTTTCATAACATTTCCTTCGACAGAATATTGACCATAATCATCAGTGATGGGCTATTTTTATTATTGTTGTTGAACATAATTAAATATTAGAAATTTGCGATATGGATATAAATCAATCAACCAGAGATTTCACTACCAGTCAATGACTTAATTGTGGCTATGTAAGCGGGATCTAAAAAGTGATGGCAACTTACTTAAGTGTGAGTTGCCATTGTGAGAGCGATAGAGGGGATAGAAACAAATTAGTGCTCGGCTTCGCCACCTAATACATCAATCAAGCGAGCGATTAATGCACTAAGTTCACCTGTCATTAATACGTAATCAGCATCAAATTTTTGCGCGTAGTCTTCTTTAGCGATGTCGTCATTTTGGTCTTTTAATGTATCGCTAAATTTGAGGCGCTTCAGGGAACCATCATCAGATAACATGAACTGGATACGCTCTTCCCAATCCAAGGCCAGTTTGGTAACGAGTTTACCGGCTTCAATGTGGGTGGCGATTTCATCAGAAATGAGTTCTTGCTTCTTACAGCGGATAATACCACCTTCTTCTAAGATAGCTTTTAGCTCCGCTTCATCCATGACGGCAAAACCTTGTGGTAATGAGCCCGAACGGATCCATTCAGTGAGTGTTAGCTCTATTGGGTCTTTAAAAGTCAGAGGGACGACAGGTAAGGAACCTAAGCTTTTGCGGAGTAAGGCTAAATTGTCTTCAGCGCGTTTTGCGCTTGCGGCATCAACAATAATTAATTGATTTACTGTATCAATCCAAATGTAGGTTTTACTGAATTTACTGAATGCACGAGGAAGGAGTGAGTGAACAACTTCATCTTTTAGTGAATCTTTTTCTGTTTTCTTTAGCTTACGGCCTTGGTCAGCTTCCAATTTTTCGATTTTATCCTGCAATTCTTGCTTAATTACAGGAGATGGCAGCATTTTTTCTTCTTTTTTAGCACAAATAAGGATTTGATTACCCGCAGCATGCGTCAATGCATCACCACCATTCATAGGGGAAACCCAGCCAGTTTGCATCATATCTTGGCTACCACAAGGGTGATAGGCGAGGGCGGCAAGCTGTTTCTCTAAATCATCTGCGGAGAGTGCCAAATCCCGATTCAGGCGATAGACCAATATATTCTTGAACCACATGAAAAACCTACCTTTGTTGATAAATAGCCAGTTAGAGCAGGGAGCTATGATAGCGAATTGTCTGTTATTAAGCGAAAAAAAATGCGCTATCGTTGAGGGCTGCTATCATTTCATTAGTTAGCTATTGATAATCCCCCTCAAAGCAAGCCATGATAGCTATAGAAGCCCTGACATAAAAACTTTAAATAGTAGAGAACATCATAATGAGAATAGGTATTGACCTTGGTGGAACCAAAATTGAAGTTATTGCATTAGATGACAGTGGCAATACTTTGTTTCGTAAACGTATTCCAACACCTCGTGGTGATTATGATGCGACACTTAAAGCGATAGCAAGTTTAGTGGCAGATGCAGAAACGGCGACTGGGTTGTCAGGTAGTGTTGGTGTGGGGATCCCTGGAACATTGTCTCCTGTGACTGGTAAAGTTAAAAATGCCAATTCCACATGGCTTAATGGTAAACCGTTTGATGCCGATTTAAGTCATCTATTAAACCGTGAAGTAAAAATGGCGAATGACGCTAATTGCCTAGCTGTTTCAGAATCGGTTGATGGTGCAGGTGCGGGTGAGAAGGTCGTGTTTGCTGTTATTATCGGAACCGGTTGTGGCGCAGGGATTGCGATAAATGGTCAAGTGCATTCAGGGGGAAATGGCGTTGCAGGGGAATGGGGGCATAACCCTTTACCATGGCAAGATGAGCAAGATAGGCAATTTCTAGCATCAGAAAGCTGTTATTGTGGGCTGACGGGGTGTACTGAATTATTTGTCTCAGGCACAGGGTTTATGGCGGACTACACGAAACTGTCAGGTTGCAAAAAAACGGGAATGGAAATCGTTGAATTAGCACAAATAGGGGATGAACATGCTGTCATCGCACTCGAAAACTACCTTAATCGCCTCGCAAAAGCTCTCGGGCAAGCCATTAATATGTTAGACCCAGATGTGATAGTGCTAGGGGGCGGAATGAGTAATGTTGATTGCCTCTATGAAGAGCTACCAAAGCGTATTCGTCAGTGGGTGTTTGGTAGGGAGTGTGATACACCGATTCGTAAAGCGGTGCATGGCGATTCGAGTGGGGTTCGCGGAGCTGCTTGGTTGTTTTCGTCCTAATTTACGCTGTCGCGGTGTTGGCTTCATTCGGTTACTCGGGTCATATACTTGTGTATGCTCCCCGAGATACCCTCTTTTGCCGCCTTGCCACAACTCGAATTATTTAGGAAAAATACTTAATTTCTAATCAAATGAAAAATATGTATAAAACTAATGATTAAATAATCATCTTTTATTTCTTAAATTAAATTTAGATTAATTTAAAATAATTTGATGGATATATTTATAGAATAAAAAGGATAAGTAAAAATAAAGGTGCTTTCTTGGCTAAATAAAGCACAGAAATTTAAGTTAAATAAGTTTCTTTAATACTCAGTGATATAAATCACAGTTCTTTTTTTCCTACGAAAAATATTCACAACTCCTCAATGGAATAAGTTGAGTTAATTAAGGTGAATTTGTCATCATTAATTCATTTTTGTGAGCTATATAAAAATCAAGCCCAATAAAAAGATGAAAACCGTGATTTAGTCACAAAAAATGGTTACTGTTTGCAGTGTATTATCATTAAAAATTGACGTCATGCACATAGTGTAAAATTTTAACGCTAACTTTGTTGTTTATTTGTTCAATTTTACAGGGTAGGTACTCAGATTTGAGAGGCAATTTTCTCTCAATAATGGCAACTAAGGGGATTACATGAATAAAGTATTAAAACTTTCAACGCTTGCTATGTTAGTCGCATTTAATGCGAACGCAGCAACAGTTGATTTACGCGTAATGGAAACATCGGATGTTCACAGCAACCTCATTGATTTTGACTATTATAGAGACAAGCCGACAGAGCAATTTGGTTACGTTCGTACCGCGACATTAATTAAAGCCGCTAAACAAGAAGCGACAAACTCAGTATTAGTGGACAACGGAGATTTAATCCAAGGTAGCCCATTAGCAGACTATATAGTAGGTGAAGGTTTAAAAGACGGTGAATCTCACCCTGCACATAAACTTTTAAATACTATGGGTTACACCGTAGGTAACTTCGGTAACCATGAGTTTAACTTTGGATTAGAATTCTTACATAAAGCTATTGATGGCGCAAAATTCCCATACATTAACGCTAATATTATTGATGCGAAAACGGGTAAAAACTACTTTAATCCATACATTATTGTAGATACACCGGTTAAAGATAGAGACGGTAAAACGCACACTATCAAGATTGGTTACATTGGCTTTGTTCCCCCACAAATTCTTATTTGGGATAAACCAAATTTAGAAGGCAAAGTTTTAGTTAATGACATTACTGAAACTGCGAAAAAATTTGTACCACAAATGAAAAAAGAAGGTGCGGATTTAGTTGTTGCTATTCCTCACTCTGGTTTTTCTCAAGAGCCATATAAAGCAATGGCTGAAAACTCAGTTTATTACCTCAGTGAAGTCCCAGGTATCGACGCTATCATGTTTGGCCACTCACACGGCGTGTTCCCTAGCAAAGATTTCAGCGATATCAAAGGTGTTGATATTGCAAAGGGAACAGTTAATGGTGTACCTGCGGTTATGCCAGGACAGTGGGGTGATCATTTAGGTGTGGTTGATTTAGTGGTCAATAATGATGATGGCGCGTGGAAAGTGGTTGATGCAACCGCTCATGCACGTCCTGTCTATGACAAACCAAATAAGAAAGCCTTGGTTGAGCGCGATGGCGACCTAGCAAAAATTATTGAACAAGAACACCAAGATACTCGTAAGTTTGTCGGAAAACATATCGGTAAAGCATCCGAAAATATGTACAGCTACTTAGCATTGGTTCAAAGCGACCCAACTGTACAAATCGTGAATGATGCTCAAATCGATTACACCAAAAACTTTATTCAAGGTGACCCTGACCTCGCAGATTTACCAGTTCTTGCAGCCGCAGCGCCATTTAAAGCGGGTGGACGTAAAAATTCACCGACTGAATTTATTGAAGTCGAAAAAGGTGATTTAACTTTCCGTAATGCTGCTGACTTATATTTATATCCAAATACATTAGTTGTCGTTAAAGCCACAGGTGCGGATGTCGTCGAGTGGTTAGAATGTTCAGCGGGAATGTTCAATCAAATCAACCCACAATCAACAGCACCACAAAGCTTATTGAATTGGAATGGTTTCAGAACTTATAATTTCGATACAATTAGTGGTGTAAATTACCAAATCGACCTGACTCAGCCAGCGAAATACGATGTTGATTGCCAAACAGTCAACAAAGATGCTAACCGAATCAAAAACGTAACCTACCAAGGTAAACCGATTGATCCAAAAGCAACCTTCTTAGTGGCAACGAATAACTACCGTGGCTACGGCGGTAAATTTGCTGGAACAGGTGATAATAATGTTGCATTTGCATCACCGGATGAAAACCGTTCTATTTTAGCGGCTTATATTGCTAAAGAGTCTAAAGATAAAGGACAAATTGCGACTAAAGCGGCTAATAATTGGTCATTCACTCCAATTAAAACAGACAAAAAACTGGATATTCGCTTTGAAACTGCACCAAGTGAAAAAGCAGCAAAATTCATCAAAGAGAATGCACAGTATCCGATGAAACAAGTCGGTACTGATGATATTGGTTTCGCTATTTATCAAATAGATTTAACCGAGAAGTAGTCTGAACACATTGATATCATTCAAGCCTACCTACGGGTGGGCTTTTTAGTGGCTAAATAATGTGTTTAAGAGGTACTTTTTAGAGGGGAAAATAGTGCTCGGAATATTAAGACAATTTTTACATTAAATATTCCGAGCAGTTATGATTAAGGTAACCATTATGGAGCTACTCATAAAAGACATTTAACATAGGTAACTTAGTGTGTTTATCATACTCAACTTTCACATATTCAGATTCTACCTTTTGGCCATTTTTTAAAGAACCAGTTATTGAAACATCTTTACCTTTTCGGTAACACGTAATATTCACTCGCTCTTTATGTTCAACCTTAACTGAACATTGTGGCTCATAGATATAACCTGTAAATGTAATTGTACCTCCTGATGAATTATTACTTGCATAGGTGAAAGAACAACTTGAAATGATTATAGCAACAACAGATGTTAATAAAGATAAACCTTTCATAGTCCACCCCCCTTAATAACACTTACACGATGGAACGTGTTTTTGTGCTCTCACTTTTAGTGTAGTTCAAATATCTATAATGCAAAACTAAAAATGAAAATATACTTAGAGTTTAGTAGGGTGATTGGCTAATGAATTGATAAATATCAACTTATGTAGTTGTCAAATTTCGCATGTTCAATTAATAGTCAGACGGTAACATGAGTGTAATAATAATAGTATAATTGTAAATATTTCTTTTTATTTCGATAAGCTATTTTGAATAAATATGTTTTATTGAGGGTGCTGATTAATTTAGAATAAGTTATAAGTTAAAACTATGATAATCATTGGTGATGACATTGAATTATTCACCTTGATTATATCAAATAAATAAAATCCTCTCGTATATATATTACGAGAGGATTATTTAAATTCTTAGTATTCTAGTTTATTTGAAAACTTTGAAACGAACATCGTCGTCCATAAAGTCTTTATCACCAGCGGGTGCATTAATCGAACCAAATACCATTTGAGCGCGTAATATCCAGTTAGCTGGTACATTCCATGTTGTTTGAACGTCATTATCAATCAGTGGATTGTAATGTTGCAAAGATGCACCGATATTTTCTTGTGATAATGCTGTCCAGACTGCAAATTGTGCGATACCACTGGCTTGTTCAGACCAAATTGGGAAATTATCCGCATATAAAGGGAATTGTTCTTGTAAACCTTTTACGATGTTTTCGTCTTCAAAAAACAGAATAGAACCAGCCCCTGCAGCAAAGCTATCAATTTTTTGTTCTGTTGAAGCGAAGGCTTGCTCAGGAACAATTTTACGCAGTGCTTCTTTAGTCATATTCCACAATTTTTTGTGTTCAGCACCAAATAAAATTACCACACGAGACGTTTGCGAGTTAAATGATGATGGTGAATGTTTAACTGCTTCTTTAATTAGTTTCGTGACGTGTTCTTCTGATACTGGTAAAGCATCGCCGAGGTTATAAATAGTACGACGATTTTTAATCATTTCGATAAATGCGTTAGACATTTTAGTCTCCTAGCTTTTCATTAGCGCACGGCATTTTATTGAATAAATCTTAGAAGCCGTAGTGTGTTTCAATGGTTATTACTATAACTTGGCGAATGAAAAATCATAGAAAAAAAATTTAACGATAAGGTTCAAATTTTTGCACTAAGTTAAGTTTTGCTTTTAATTTGTTTAAAATCAATGCATTAAATATATTTCTGGTGAGGTTTTATGATGGGAGATGACATTAATAGGCACAAATGAATAATATACATATAAAATAATTGAGCATAGAAAAAGAGAGAATAGATGGGTCATTAAAGAGCCTAGCAAGAGGCGGAATCCTGCTAGGCAAGAATGATAACTAGTTTTACTTAATTGAGTTCACTAACATTTTTGGTTATTTCGATTTTAGTTCCACCAAAATTATCAATGATGTACTTTCTTACCGCTTCAGTGTGGTACAGTTCTGCTAATTTGGCAAATTTAGGGTTATCCTTGTTATCTGTTTTAACAACTAATAAATTGATATTATTAATAATAGTCTCATCATTCTCTTCCCTAAATAACGAGTCAGTTAAAACGTTTAACCCGCCTTCTTGTGCAGCGGTATTACCTATGACTGCAATATCAACATCAGGCAATGCTCTTGGGCCATGAGCATATTTTATTTGCCTAAAAACTAAGTCCTTAGGGTTCGAGACAATATCATTAGTAGACCCTGTGGCTTGGTTAAAATTAGGTTTTAATGCAATTAACCCCGACTTTTCAAGTAATTTAAGTGCACGTATATGGTTGGCGGCATCATTGGGAATGGCAACGATAGATTGCTTAGGTAAATCAGCTAATTTTTTATGTTTTACCGAATATATGCCCATTGGCTCAAAGTAGGTGGTTGAGATCGCCGTTAATTGGTTATTATGATTTTTATTAAAATCTTTTAAAAACCCCCAAGATTGAAATGCATTAACATCAACATCTCCGTCAATGGTAGCGACGTTGAGTGTTATTCCATCGTCAATAATTTTGACATCAATATCGAGGTTGGCTTGTTTAGCTTCCGGTGATTGGGCAATAAATTTCCATATATCCGCATCACTACCGTGGCTGCCAATAATAATTTTTTGTGAAGTTACTTTTTGTGGTGCTGTAATTTCATTGGTGTCTTCTTCTTGGGAGCAAGCCACTATGGCTGATAACGACAAGGACAATAACACTGCAGGTAGTTTTTTCATTTGATGATCTCTAATTGGTTTTGTTCTCGGTATCTAACCAAATAAAAATAACGCTTTATAAATAATATTTTTTTCATATTTCTTATTTTCAGTTATATAAGATGTGAACTGTTACAAAAAGTTATATCGATATAGTTTTAAATTATTTTTAGTAATATCAGATGTGGTATTTAATCGAGTGATAAATATATCTTGAATTTTATTCATTATTTAAATAAATATTTTAGAAGGTCGATTAATATGTCTATAACACAATTACCCATTATTGATTTACAAGAACTCGAAAACCCTGAAACACGAGAGAATTTCTACAAAAAATTACGGGTTATTGCTAGAGAAATTGGTTTTTTTTATCTCGTTGGGCACAATATTCCTGTTGGTACACGTGAGCAACTATTCGCCACAACTAAACAATTTTTTGCCTTACCTCAAAGCGAAAAAGAAAGCATTTCGATGGAGCACTCAAAGCATTTTCGTGGGTATACAGCATCCACGGAAGAGAGCACTCGTAGCCAGCCAGATTACCGTGAACAGATTGATATTGGTGAAGAGTTACCTGCATTGCAAGTTAATCAAGATGACCCTATCTGGTTTAATTTACACGGGCCAAACCAATGGCCGCAATCTTTACCTGAACTTAAATCTCAGGCACTTGCGTGGCAAAGTGAAATGCGAACCATTGCAGTAAAATTAATTAAAGCGTTTTTAGTTGCACTAGAATTACCTGAAAATAGTTTTGATAAAATTATTGCCGAGCCGGCACAACATTTATTAAAACTTATTCATTACCCGGCAAGAGAAAATAATAATGAAGGAGAGCAAGGCGTTGGCGCACATAAAGATGCGGGGATCTTAACCTTATTATGGCAGGACAATAGTGGAGGCCTACAAGTTGAAACAGATGTAGGCTGGATAGATGTTGAACCTTTGGAAAATGCATTTGTGGTAAATATTGGAGAAGTATTTGAATTAGCCACTAATGGCTATTTACGTGCGAATGTTCATCAAGTTGTTAGGCGTAAAAATAGTCATTCTCGTTATTCTATTGCTTATTTTATTACGCCAAATATTTTTGCAGAAGAAGTCCCATTATTAAATTTACCCCATTATTTAGCGCAACAAGCGTTAGGGCCTGATAGCGATCCATTGAATCCATTATTTACCAACCTCGGAAAAAATGTCATTAAAGGGCGCTTGCGCTCCCATTTAACGGTCACACGTCGCTTTTATCCTAAGGAATATGAGCAAATAATAAGTAATAATAATATTATCTGAGCAGTCGAGTCGTTAGAGATATGATGATAAACCATATTGGAGCTAAAAATGTCAGAACAGAGCTATAAAAAGGACTTACAAGGTAAAGAATTATCTCCAGAAACCTTAATGATGAGTTATGGCTATGACCCTAAGCTTTCAGAAGGGTCAATTAAGCCACCTGTTTTTCTGACATCCACATTTGTATTTAAAACCGCTCAGGAAGGGAAAGATTTTTTTAACTTAGTTAGTGGGCGCACACAAACGAGCGAAAACCATAAACAAGGATTGGTGTATTCACGTTTTAACCACCCAAATAGTGAGATTGTCGAAGACAGACTCGCCCTGTATGAGGGGGCAGAAAGCGCAGCGCTATTTTCTTCTGGTATGTCGGCAATTACAACGTGCTTAATGGCAGTATTGCAACCGGGTGATGTGTTACTCCATTCTCAGCCACTTTATGGTGGAACTGAAACCTTATTTTTAAACACGTTAGCCCGTTTTGGAATAACTTCGGTTCCTTTTCAAAATGGTTATGAGCAAGAATCTATTTTAGACGTTGCTAAACGTATCGAAAAAGGTAAAAAAGTCGCGGCTATCTATATTGAAACGCCGTCTAATCCATTGAATACACTTGTTGATATTGAATTAATTAGCCAAGTGGCAAAGCAGATATCGACGAACCAAAATGGGCAAATTCCATTAGTCATTTGCGATAATACGTTGCTAGGGCCTGTATTTCAAAAGCCGTTGTCATTAGGCGCAGATTTAAGTGTGTACTCACTAACTAAATATGTGGGAGGGCATTCAGACCTAGTTGCGGGGGCTGTGGTTGGACGTCAGGAGTTAGTCAAGAAAGTGAAGGCGCAACGTAATGCCATTGGTACACAGCTTGACCCCCATTCTAGCTGGATGCTAGGGCGGTCATTAGAAACATTACAGTTACGTATGGAAAGGGCAAATGAGAGTGCAAAAATATTGGCTGAATATCTCCATCAGCACCCTAAAGTCAGCAAAGTGCATTTTCCTGCTTTTTTTCCGGAAGGGAGTGTGGAACATCAAGTTTATCAAAAACAATGCACTGGTGCAGGCTCAACCTTCTCTATCAATGTGGGGAGTAATGAAGCGGATGCATTTCGTTTTCTAGACAACTTAGCTATCTTTAAATTAGCAGTTAGCCTAGGAGGGACTGAGTCGCTCGCTAGCCATCCGGCGTCCACAACCCATTCAGGTGTTGCTCAAAAAGTCCGGGAGCATATTGGTATTAGTGATAATTTAGTGCGCTTATCAATTGGTATTGAAAATGTGAATGACCTTAAATATGCATTGGAACTAGCATTAGAGGCAATTTAATCATCAGGGTGGGGTTTTCCCACCCTGAATAATCACAAAATTGCGTTAACTGATGCGGTATTGTGCGGGAAGTTCGCTAAAACCAAGTCCATTGCCTTTTTTCACTGCAATTTGTACGGGGATGCGCTCTTTCATTGCTTCCACATGGCTAATTACGCCAATAGTTTTGCCGGATGCATTCAAACTTTCTAATGCATCTAGGGCAATATCTAACGTTTCTGCATCTAAAGTCCCAAAACCTTCGTCTAAAAAGAGCGATTCCAATTGTGTACGGTGACTCACCATATCGGATAGCGCTAGGGCCAATGCTAAACTCACTAAAAAGCTTTCCCCGCCAGAAAGCGTTTTAATGTCTCTAATGCTATCTGCTTGCCAGCCATCAATAACTTGTAACTCAAGGTTTGCTTGGTGGCTACGCTGTAATAAATAACGGCCATGAAGTTTTTCAAGTTGTTGATTGGCTAAAGAAACTAAGCAATCCAAAGTTAGGCCTTGTGCATAACGTCGGAATTTATCCCCTTCAGCGGAGCCGATAAGTAAGCTGAGATAGCTCCAATCGTCATAACTTAATTGGCTTTTCTCTATTTCTTGCAGTAAATCCTGTTGCTGATGGCGCAGTTGCTTATCTGCACTGAGTTGGTTAATTATCTGACCTTGCTTTTGGTTTATTTGCTTAATTTCTTCATCAAGTTGAGTGACTACTGTTTGTAATTGCGTTTCAGTAAGCGCCGAAAAATCAGCAATGCGTTGTTGATTCAGTACTTCAATCGCCTGTAGCCCCTCTTTATAACGTGTTTCACACTGAATACGAGCTTGGTTTATGCGCTGTTTTAGCTCTTCTAATTGTTGCTTTTCTTCGTGGCTTATTAACGCATCAAGAAAGGCTTGTTGATGGCTAAATGGGCTATCTGTAAGTGATTGAGTGAACAGGGTATTGGCTTGTTTTTGTGCCAGTTTTGTTTTTTCACTGGCGTCAATGAGCTCTTGATAGCTTCCATTCATTGAGGCGATGGCTTTATCAATCTCATTGAGTTGTTTACTTAATTGTTCCTGAGTTTGGAAAAGTATGGTTTGTTTATCATTCAATTGCTGAATGAATTGGCTGATAGCTAAACCAGAAAGCAGTGTTTTCCGTTGCGCTATTTTTTGCTCTAAATCTAACTCAATTTGTTTAAGACGATTTCTTTCTTGTTCAATTTGTTGAGTGAGAATACGGAGTTGTGCTGACTCAACTTTTAATGTGGCAGTATTGACTTCAATTTGTTGGCTAAGTGTTTGCGCTGCCATTTTTTGGTTATTAAAGCGCTCACTTCGCTGAGTAACTTCGCGAAACCATTCATCAAACTTATCTTTATCTGGCGCGCTTAAGTTAAATGGATTTAGGGTGGATTGCCATTGCTCTATTTGTATCTGTTTACGCTGTTGGAGCTGATTATGTTCTTTTTGGAGCTCATCAAGTTGTTGCGTTTGGTTTTTTAAACGCTCTTCGACTAATAACAGCTCTGATTGCAGCTGTGTAAAGCTAGCTTGTTGTTCATGTAAATGATGTTTGGCTTGCTGATATTCACGTTCTAGAGCCGCCATATCCGCCACTATTCTCTGTTGCGTAGCTAATTGATCCGTTAATTGATTAACTAAGAGGGTGACGGCTTGCTCATTTTGGGCTAGCTCAGGAGTGAGTGCTTGCTCACATGTCTTTTGCCACTGTTGGTTAAAAGCATCGAATTGTTCATTAGTTTGCTGTTGTTGCTGTAAGTTTTCGTTCTGACGTTGTTTTTGTGTGTGAAGTTGTGATTCTAACTGAGCTTGTTGCTGTTTTAATTGGTCGAGTTTATCTGTTAGTTCAATGAGTTGTTGCTGCGTTTCACTGAGATGGATTGATTGATAATCGTTAACTGCAGGGTGCTCTGTTGCACCACATAATGGGCAGGGGTTACCTGCTATGAGTTGCTGGCGCTCATGCTCTAGGCTGACAATTTTTTGTTCTAATTGTAATTTATCATTGGTTAGTTTGACGCGTGGGGCTAACTCATTAATACGTGTCAGGGCAATGCTCAACTCTTTTTGCGTTGCAGTGATACTTTGTGCTAATTCAACATCTTTTTGAATTTCTTTCTGTTTTTGTGTTTGAGTATTAAGGCATTGAGATAATATTAGGGGTAATAACTTGGCATGCTGTAATCGAGCTTGTAGCTGTTCAATGTGTTGGTTGATGGTCTTAACATCATGTTTTTCTTGATTTTGTTTGTAGGTTTCTTCTTGTTTTTTGAATGCGTCGGTGCTGCGCTCTAACTCGAGACGTTTTTGGGATAATTTTTCAGTTTGCAGCTGTTGTTGCCGCTGTAACTGTGCGACGCCATTTGAAAGTATTTGTTGTTTATTGTGTAAACTTGCCAGTTTGTCGGCTAATTCGAAAATAAAATGACCTTGTTGTTGCCAACTACCTATTTGGGAACTCAGTTCAGCGTCTTTTGGGTGCGCTTCTAGGGATAGGTTGTGTTTCTTTAACTCAATGTGAGCATTTTGGATCTGACTCTGTGTCTCATTAACTAAGTGTTGTTTTTGCTGAAGAGTTGTGTGTTGTTGTTCAATTTGCTGCGTAATTTCAGACTGTTGCTGTTTCAATTGTGCAATTTGGTTATCCAGAGGCCTGACAGTTTCATCAATCAATTGATGTTGTTGTTTAGCAAAATCAAGGTGTTGTTGATACTCGGATTGTGATTTCAACAACTTCTCTTGCAGTGGGGCACGTTCAGCTTGCTGAGTTTGCAAGCTAAGTTGCAAACGTTGTTGTTTATTCGTGTATTCAGTGAGTTGTAGTTGCTGGCGTTCAACTTCCTGCCACAACGGACGAAGGGATTCTGCCGGAGCGCTGTCCGCCAACCGTTTCAACTGAGGCTGAGCAGCTTGGAACTCAAGCTCGTTTTTTTTAAGCTCATCATCAAGTGATTGCATGCGCTGGGTGAGTTGGTGATATTGTTGCCACCAATTAACCCCTTGTTGGTGGCGAGCCCGCTGTTGCTTGGTTTGAGTCTCTTGTTCAAGTAAATGGTTTTGTTGTGCCAATAACTCTTGATGTTCTGCTTTAGTGAGTAAATTAATACTTTGCGCTTTCGCTTTTAGCAAATCTAAGTCAATTTTAGCTTGCTTGTGTTGATTAAAAACATAAATTGAAATTTGGCTATAAATTTCTGTGCCTGTAATTTCTTCAAGTAAATCAGCTCGTTCTTTCTCTGAAGCATTTAAAAACGCAGCAAAATCACCTTGAGAGAGTAAAATTGATTTAGTAAAACGCTCATAATCAAGCCCAGTTATTTGTGCTACTAATTCCTTTATCTCTGTGATTTTTACGGTCAATATTTTACCATCAGTAACCGTTGCAAGTTCCGCCTTAGGCTGTTGTAAATTGCCGTCAGGTTTTCCTCCTGCTCGTCTTTGGCTCCAAAAGGCACGATAAGCTTTGCCTTTGACCTCAAACTCCACCTCCGCAAGGCATTCCCCAGTGTGGCGAGTCATCAGTTCATTTTGTGCGTTAGAAATGGTTTTTAAACGCGGTGTTCGGTGATAAAGCGCGAGGCAAATTGCATCCAATAAAGTGGTTTTCCCTGCACCTGTGGCACCTGTAATGGCAAATAGCCCATTGCTAGCAAATGGCTCTTCAGTGAAATCAATTTTCCATTCACCTCTAAGGGAGTTAATATTTTTTAAACGTAAACTTAAAATCTTCATATTAACTTTCCTTGCTCATTTGTAATGCATCATAAGATTGTTGAAATAGCTGCACTAGGCGCTGTTCACGCTCAGGATCTTCTAATGACTCTTGGGCAAGGCGACGTAAAAAAACGTCTTCTACGGTGAGTTCACTTAATGTTTCATTGGTCAAGGTTTGGTTTTGTCCCTGTATTTGCTTGCGTGCACGGCGTAGTATCACGACGTCGACAGGGAGCTCTTGTGTCAATGCTTCAATACGTTGTTGGATATCGGCTAGGTAATCTTGTGAAGCGACTTCAATGTCAAGCCAAACTGGTTTATCACCTTGGTAATCTTTCCATATCTCTAATTGCTGTTCTATTTGGCTTAAGGAACCTTTAATGCTTTGTAATGGCTGAATAATGGGGATTTCCAAGGGGGTAATTTGAGTTAATTTACTGCCAGTGAATTCAATAAGGCAGACACTTTTTTGTTGCGCTGTTTCGTCAAAACTTAATGCAATAGGTGAACCGCAGTAGCGAATATTTTCTTGTCCTCCAATCACTTGGGGGCGGTGAATATGGCCAAGGGCAATATAGTCAGCAGGGGGAAAGGCCCCAGAAGGAAACGCATCTAACGTACCAATATAAATGTCTCTCACAGAGTCAGTTAAGGCTGCGCCGACAACGGTTAAATGGCCAGTTGCAATAATTGGAATATCCAACCCTAAAGCGGCTCGTTGTTCTAGTGCGAGTTGGTAGCTGGCTTGGTAATGATCATGAATAGCGCTTTGTAGTGAGCGTTGTTTCTCTTCAATATCTTGCCCTGCGATACTCAGTTGAATATCCCGAGGACGTAAAAAAGGAATGGCACAAACTAAGCCGATAGGTTGCGCTTGTTTATTCACTAATGTAATAACATGCGGCTCACTTCCAGATGTAATGACTTGTGTATTCAAGTAACGAAGTAGAGCGCTTGACTCATTGAGTACAGAAACAGAGTCGTGATTACCGCTTAAAATAACCAGTTGGCAACCTGTTTTTTGTAAGTCGACAATAAATTTGTTGTACAGCTCACGTGCATAGCTCGGTGGTGAACCTGTATCAAATATATCACCTGCAACGATGACGGCATCAACATGGTGTAGTTCTACTTGCTCAACTAGCCAATTTAAGAAATGTTGGTGCTCAGGCGCACGGCTTTTGGTAAAAAAATACTGACCAAGGTGCCAGTCTGAGGTATGAATAATGCGCATGAGTTATCAATTCCTATCATCAATAATGAGCATGAACGTTCGATAATGAGAGTATACCTGATCCATATAATGGGTGAGGGGTGTTTGTGACTTTATTACCATGTTGCGGAAATATTTCACTTAAATGACATTTAACCGTTAAAATAAAGATTAATATGCGTTTTACCCATTGATATTCATAATTCTGTCATAAAAGTGACGCATAATGCTTTCACATTTTAAATGTCTTCTTAATTTTACAGGAACAATCATGGCAAGACGCATTCTAGTTGTTGAAGATGAAGCGCCCATCCGAGAAATGGTTTGTTTTGTATTAGAACAGAATGGTTTTCAGCCTATTGAAGCTGATGATTATGACAGTGCGATTGCACAACTCGTTGACCCGCTACCCGACCTCGTCCTACTGGATTGGATGATCCCAGGGGGCTCCGGTATCCAAGTAATTAAACATATGAAGCGTGATAGCGCAACACGTGACGTTCCTGTCATGATGTTAACTGCACGAGGAGAAGAAGAAGACCGCGTAAAAGGTTTGGAAGTTGGCGCGGATGACTATCTTATCAAGCCATTTTCACCTAAGGAATTAATTGCTCGGGTAAAGGCAATTTTACGTCGTATTTCACCAATGGCGACGGAAGATATTATTGAAATGAATGGGTTAACATTAGACCCTACCTCTCATCGTGTGACCAGCAATGACATCCCTATTGATATGGGGCCAACTGAATATAAATTACTACATTTTTTCATGACTCACCCTGAACGCGTATATAGTAGAGAACAGTTACTAAATTATGTCTGGGGAGCCAATGTGTATGTTGAGGATAGAACCGTTGACGTGCATATTCGGCGGTTAAGAAAGGCACTAGAGACGGAAGGTCATGATAAAATGGTACAAACTGTACGTGGTACAGGTTATCGTTTTTCTATCCGTTATTAAAACCCACAAAGGGAGAGGCATGCGTGCTTGAACGTTTATCGATTAAGCAGCTGATTTGGGGGCTGTTTTTATTTATCTTACCCGCCCTTATTTTATCGGTTTTTATTGGCCACCTAGCGTGGCTATTAGTGATATCGCTACTTGCTGCACTGATATGGCATGGGTATAACCTGCTCAAGCTTTCTTACTGGTTATGGCTAGATAAAAGTATGTTGCCCCCTGAAGGGCGAGGTGGGTGGGAACCCATTTTTTATGGTATCTACCAGATGCAGCAACGTAATCGAAAACGCCGCCGTGAATTAGGCCAGTTAATTAAACGGTTTCGTAGTGGTGCAGAATCACTACCTGATGCAGTGGTAATGATGACAACCGAAGGGAATATCTTCTGGTGTAATCGCCATGCGCAGGCTTTACTCGGCTTTCGTTGGCCTGAAGATAATGGTCAACATATTTTTAATTTATTACGTTATCCTGATTTTAGCCGTTACTTCACCATCAAACGTTATGACCAAGCGCTGACTATCGAGCTCAATAGTGGTGAAATCGTTGAGTTTCGTATCTTGCCATATACCGAAGGGCAGTTATTGATGGTTGCGCGAGATGTGACAGAAAAACGTCGTTTGGAAAAGGCGCGTAGGGACTTTTTTGCGAATGTGAGCCATGAATTACGGACTCCCCTCACTGTCATTCAAGGTTACCTAGAGGTTATGGATGACCAAGAAAACGTGACTGCGGTCAATAAAAAAGCACTGCATGTTATGCAAGAGCAAACGCACCGCATGGATAACTTAGTTAAGCAGCTTTTGCAGCTATCACGCATCGAAATTGCCCCTCAAATTAACCTTGATGAGCAAGTGAATATCCCTGTCATTCTCAAAATGATTGAGCAAGAAGCGCTTAGTTTAAGCCAAGGGCGTCATCAATTTGAATTTCATGTTGATGAAAAATTGCGTGTTCATGGTAATGAAGAGCAATTACGTAGTGCAGTGGCGAACTTAGTCTATAACGCGATCAGCCATACGCCTGAAGGCACCAAAATTTGGGTTGATTGGCAGAGAAGCGGGCAAGGGGCGCGTTTTAGTGTGAGAGATAACGGGCAAGGGATACCCGCAGAGCATATCCCTCGTTTAACCGAACGTTTTTATCGAGTAGATAAAGCACGTTCCCGCCAAGGCGGTGGAGGTACTGGCCTTGGGTTAGCTATTGTTAAACATGCATTACAACATCATAGTAGCCAGTTGGTGGTGACGAGCCAGTTAGGTAAAGGGAGTGAGTTTTCATTTACGTTACCAACAGTACTAATTGTTGATGATAAAAAACTTAAAAATGGGTAAATAATTCCACTTTATTAATATGATCAAAATATTAATAAAGTGGATTATTTCTATTCACCAGTCCATATAGGTATTCAATTCAATATTCATATATTTAATGCTGATAATTGTCGTCACGTTAATTATATATTCTGTTAAATAATCAATTATAATCACTAGAAAAATATGAGCTGTTCATTTTTCGAACAAAGCATATAACGAGTATTGGGATTTTACTGAAAGTAATCACTAGTTCTGAAAATTAGTTTAGTTATTTATTCTTGTTTTTAGGTTTGCTATTGCCTTTTTGCCCTATAAAAGTTCTACTTGTTGTCAGTTATTGGCGAATTTTTCTGTTTTTTGACTTTTCATTTCGTGTGATACAAGCAAATATACTTTTTTATATTGTTAACAGTATGTTTATCAGAATTCTATCTCGCTATATATATTTCAAAGGGTTGCTAAGTGTAAACCCATAATTTTCTATTTTGTCACTTAAAAATAACATAATATGGCTCATCGTTTATCATCAAGAGATATCATCGCATTAGGCTTTATGACTTTTGCGCTATTCGTCGGGGCAGGAAACATTATCTTTCCCCCTATGGTTGGTTTGCAGGCAGGGGAACAAGTTTGGACTGCGGCACTAGGGTTTTTGGTTACTGGTGTGGGTTTACCTGTTTTGACGGTTATTGCGCTGGCTAAAGTGGGTGGGGGTATTGAAGCGCTCAGTACGCCTGTCGGCAAAACTGCAGGGCTACTATTGGCGGTTGTTGCTTATTTGTCGGTAGGGCCTCTATTCGCAACGCCAAGAACGGCAACTGTATCTTATAAAGTCGGTATCGCACCATTATTCGGTGGTGAGTCCGATATGCTATTACTGATCTACAGCGTGGTTTACTTCGTTCTAGTTATTGGTATTTCATTATACCCAGGAAAACTGCTCGATAGCGTTGGGCACATTTTAGCGCCTGTAAAAATGCTAGCTTTGGCTATTTTGGGTATTGCGGCTGTCATGTGGCCTGCGGGTGATCCGATTCCGTCAACAATAGAATATCGTGAGATGGCTTTCTCGAACGGCTTTATCAATGGTTATCTGACAATGGATACCCTCGGTGCGATGGTATTTGGTATCGTTATTGTTAATGCGGCGCGTTCAAGGGGTATCGAAAACTCTTCATTATTAACTCGTTATACTATGTGGGCAGGGTTAATTGCAGGGGTATTATTGACGCTGGTCTATTTGTCATTGTTTAAGCTTGGTGAGAATAGTGGTTCGTTAATTCCAAACCCTGCTGATGGCGCTGACATTTTACATACCTACGTCCAATATACTTTTGGTAATTACGGTAGCTTCTTCCTCGCGGTATTAATATTTGTTGCTTGTATGGTAACTGCCGTCGGCTTAACTTGTGCTTGTGCAGAGTTCTTCAGCCGGTATGTACCGATTTCTTACCGTAAACTGGTATTGATCCTAGGTGTGTTCTCCATGGTGATCTCAAACTTAGGTTTGAGTAAGTTAATCGCCTTCTCATTACCCGTGCTAGTTTCAATTTATCCACCTTGTATTGTATTAATTTTATTAAGCTTTACTTTGAAGTGGTGGAAAAACCCAACGATAGTGATTGCGCCGACAATGTTAGTCAGCTTTGTGGTCGGTTTAATTGGCGCCGTAAAAGCGTCAGATCATCTGAAAGGTTATATTCCTGAATGGATGACTGCAATGCCACTGTATAAGCAAGATTTAGTCTGGGTATTACCAACTGTTGTTGTGATGGTCGTGGCAATTTTATGCGATAAGTTTGTGGCACCCGCTGCGCAGCATAAACAAGTATAGTAATTTCAATTATTGAATCGAAGGGCCGCTAATGTTAGCGGCCTTTTTTTGTGTAACCAGAGCGGTTACATAACTCGTTTTGAATGGGGCTAATGATATTTTTTTGTTGAAGTTAGTACGGAGTACTAGTAGATTGGATAGGAAATGCGCAAGGAGGTGCAAATGAATTATTTAGAGTTTGTTGAAACTAGAATTTTTAGTTAGCAACGTAAACTAATTATGGAAGATAATGAATTTCAATTATTTCAGGCCTTCTTATTAGAAAACTATGAGTATGGTGACGTAATAAGCCGCTCTGGAGGATGTAGAAAAATACGTTGGAGAGCCTTAAATAAAGGAAAACGTGGTGGTGTTAGGGTTATCTATTATAACAGAACCATGAGCGGTAGGTTGTATTTGCTTACGATTTATACTAAGAACGCAAAGGAAGATTTGAATGAACAAGAAAAAGCGATTTTACGAGCAATCATTCAAAAGCTTGCTTAATGGTTAAATATACTCGTAATCTTTCAAGTTGCAGCGGTGTTGATTACGCTCAGATAGCCGAGTCACATAGTTTATCTATGCTTTCCGTCTATCTTCCTTTATCACCTAACTGCCGCTCGAATTATTTAAAATATAGAATTGAATGAGTTATGTAATAAGGATAATGGTATGGGAAAAAAGCTTTTTGACGATTTAGTGAGTAGCTTAGAAGAGATGGTTGCTATCGAGAAAGGTGAATTAGTTCCTGCTAGTGAAAATATTCATCGCTTCGAACTACCAGATGTTAAAGCTATTCGTAAACACTCTGGTATGAAACAACAAGAGTTTGCAGAAGCGATAGGTTCTAGTGTTGATTTGGTCCGTAGCTGGGAACAACAACGTCGGTTTCCATCAGGAATGGCCCTCAAATTGTTGTATCTTTTAGAAAAGAAACCAAGCCTGATTAATGAGTTGAGGGCCATTCATATTTAATCCAACCCCATCAGAGAAGGGGTTGGATCCTTCGACAGCGATTAATCAACCCCAACTGCACTACCTGCTGGACGGCGTACATCGTTAGAGCCATAAATAAAGCCTTCGCGTACTTTTCCTGAAACAGCGGAATCATTACCCGAAGATTTGGCACTAACACCAGCGCCTTCAGGGATCGCGACCATAATCAACTCGGCAGCTCCCCATGGCGTTTGCTCAACCATCTGGTAACCCATTTTATCGAGGAGCGCTAAGGTGTCTTTAGAAACGCCTCTTTGCTCATAATAAACCTCATCAGGGAGCCACTGGTGGTGAATACGCGGTGCATTAACGGCTTCTTGTGGCGGCATACCATGGTCGATAATATTTAAAGCGGTTTGCAGCGTAATTGAAATAATCCGTGAGCCTCCCGGTGAACCGAGAACTAAAAATACCTTGCCATTTTTCGTCACGATAGTCGGGCTCATGGATGATAATGGGCGTTTACCCGGTGCAATAGCGTTGCGTTCCCCTTGTACTAAGCCATATAAATTCTTCTCGCCGACTTTTGTGGTGAAATCATCCATTTCATCGTTTAAGAAGAACCCTGTCCCCGGAGGGATAACAACAGAACCGAATCGGCCATTAATCGTATAAGTCGTTGAAACCGCATTTCCTTTTTCATCTACTACAGAGTAATGTGTTGTCTCTGGTTTTTCGTGTGGCCCTATTCCCGGTTGAACTTGGGTTGATGGCGTTGCTTGGTTGGGTTTGATTTCTTTGCGTAACTCTTCTGCATAAGCTTTACTGAGTAATTTTTCGGTTGGATTATCGACAAATTCAGGGTCACCAAGGAAGGTGTTTCTATCCATGTAGGCATGGCGCATTGCTTCTGTAAGAGTATGAATATAGTCCGCAGAGTTAAAGCCCATTTCCTTGAGGTCATACCCTTCTAAGATATTAAGCGTTTGGCAGATAGTTACCCCGCCTGAACTAGGTGGTGGAGCAGAGATAAATTGATACCCTCTATAGGTACAACTGACAGGCGCTGTATCTGTAATTGTAAAATCCGCAAAATCTTTTGCTGTTAAGATACCACCATTTTTTTTCGATGCTTCTTCAACAATTTTGGGGATTTCACCTTCATAAAAAGCGGATGGGCCATTCTGGGCAATTTTTTCTAAGGTATTGGCTAAATCTGTTTGGACTAGTAAGTCTCCCGGTTGGAAGGCACTACCATCAGGCTTTAAGAAGATACGAGCCACTTCAGGGTCTTGTTTAAAACGTTCTGTCGTGGTGTCGAGAACATCGGTATCTGCACGGGTTAGAGTAAAGCCTTCTCTGGCTAATTTTATGGCAGGAGCCATCACCTGTTGGCGGCTCATTGTCCCGTATTTTTCTAAGGCATAGTCTAGGCCTTTAACGGTACCGGGTACACCTGACGCAAGATAGCCATAGAGGCTGGCATCTTTAATCAATTTACCGTCTTTATCTAAATACATATCTGCGCTAGCGGCAGCAGGGGCAGTTTCTCGAAAGTTAATGAATAAGTCTTTCCCATCGGCTAGGTGAATAGTCATAAAGCCGCCACCGCCAATATTACCGCAGCAAGGGTTAACCACGGCTTGTGCATACCCTACCGCAACAGCTGCATCAATGGCATTACCGCCTGATTTTAGAATATCAGCCCCAATTTGTGATGCTAAATGTTGGGAAGAAACGACCATGCCTTTTTTCGCTTCAACCGCAGGTTCGGAGGCGGCATATAGTTGACTGGAAACAAGTAAGGAAAGAAGTAGAACCGCAGGGCGTAATGATGTTTTTATCATTCGTATCTCCCAGTTAAGGTTAGGTGAGGTGTTTTATCGCACAAATATTCAATATGAATAATTTGTTAATTATTTGTGCTTTTAATGTATAGCACACAATAATACAAAACATTGAGTATTTGAGTTAAGAATTGTTAACTGAGTGGAATAATTGCTAGTAGGAAGAGAAAAGATAGACTAGGTTCACAAAAAGTAAAAAGCGGGCTTGATGCCCGCTTTTCTAAAACTCGCGTAACGAATTACAGTTTTGCAGAGTTTTTAGTCAGGTAGTCAGCAACGCCTTTTGGAGAAGCATTCATACCTTCTTGGCCTTTTTCCCACTGAGCTGGGCAAACATCACCGTGCTCTTCGTGGAATTGCAGCGCGTCAACCATACGCAGCATTTCGTCAATGTTACGGCCTAATGGCAGGTCATTAACGACTTGGTGACGGACAACGCCGTTTTTGTCAACGAGGAAAGAACCACGCAGTGCAACGCCTGCATCTGGGTGTTCAATACCGTAAGCTTTGATGATTTCGCGTTTGATATCAGCAACCATTGGGTATTTAACTTCACCAATACCGCCGTTATCTACTGGTGTTTTACGCCATGCGTTATGAACAAACTCAGAGTCAAAAGAAACACCTACAACTTCTACGCCACGTTTTTTGAATTCTTCGTAGCGGTGGTCGAATGCGATCAGCTCTGAAGGACAAACGAAAGTAAAGTCCATTGGCCAGAAAAAGATCACAGCTGGACGGCCGTTCAGGTGGGTTTTCAGGTTGAAGTTATCAACGATTTCACCATTACCTAAAACAGCTGCAGCAGTAAAGTCAGGGGCTTGACGTGTTACCAGAACCATAATTTACTCCTATGAGTTTGAATTAAAGTTTTTTGTCCTGTCTATTTAATCACTGATAAATAGTGTGGACATAGACTGCCAAAAGAATAGAAAAATATCTTTTGATAATAAAGACATTTAAACCGATTATTGTGATAGGTTTTGACTATCAATCATACTAGTTTATTAAATTAATATCAATAAGATAGTTTTATTCCATTAAAGTGCAAGCTTTAATTTATTCCTTTGTGTTAATTGTGACATTTTGTACAAAAAAATGTTGCAGCGCATTAGCCATCATTTCTGGATAAAATTGAAAGAAAATATTTTCTAACGCATCATACTGTAATAAAAAGTCGTTAAATGAACCACTTAGCGCTCCAAGCTTGGGGCGCCTTCTCGCCATACCATTCAGTGATTTACCAATATAATTTTTATCCGCATAGCGTATCAGCCACTGCTGAGGCCAAAGGAATTCATTTAACTCCTGAAATTTTTCAGGAGTATGACAAAGTTGTGGCTCAATTATTGTTCGGCAGTCACGTACAAAGCCCGCTAGCGATATTGATGGCTCAATAGTCGACCAGTGCAGCGACAAAAAATGATCCCAGACTAAATCCAAGGTTATGGGCGCAACACGGCGATATTCATCACGAAACAACAACTTAGCTTCTTTGACTAAAGGGTGGGTATCCGTAATGCGGTCGACGGCTCGATGCATAAAGATACCAGAGACAACTTCAGATGAATAAAGGCCCGTAGGGTTTCCGCGGACGTAGTCAGCCATGATGTTGCCGAGTAAGGAGCTGTCAGCGAGGTGGGCGAGGTGGAGGTGCGCTAAATAATTCACTTTAAAATGTCCGTCGTCTTTCAAACCACAGGGGTGTTAGCTCCGTAAAGCCACCCGAATCACATACTCATGTATGCTCATCGGGATATCTTCACTTGCTGCCTACCTGTGATTCGAAATCCATAGGACATGCAGCGCAGCTTAGCTAGCTTTTTGATTGCTCAAACTATAGCAGTAATTATGTTGAATTCGAAACTCACAGGACATTACTTGGCAGAGGAATAAAGCATTCCTCTAATTCGAAATTCATGGGGTATCAGTACTGAGAGAAAAAAATAAAAAAGTCGAAATAAATTTGTCATGAAAGTTTATTGAAATTGAAATAATTCATTCTTTGAATGGACAAATAGCGTACAGAATTTTTTGCTAACAAAATATTTGTTAAATAATGGTGTTTTTCTGTACTATTTTACGCTTATTTCTTGCGCCAAAGTCAGCGCGGCACTAGACTAGTCGCCTGTTTTTTTAGATTGATGTCAATACAATGCGTGTTTCTGATTTTACTTTTGAATTACCTGAAGAACTGATTGCCCACTATCCGCAGGCTGAACGTAGTGCTTGCCGTTTATTAAGCCTCGATGGCGGTTCAGGGCAGCTCACGCATGGTGTTTTTACCGATATTCTAGAAAAATTGGAGCACGGTGACTTGCTAGTGTTCAATAACACTCGCGTGATCCCTGCACGGTTATTTGGGCGCAAAGTTAGCGGTGGTAAAATTGAAGTTCTGATTGAGCGTATGCTGGATGAACACCGCGTATTAGCCCATGTTAGGGCATCAAAAGCGCCAAAAGAAGGGGCTGAATTACTGTTAGGTGAAGATGAAAGCGTGAAGGCGACCATGGTCGCGCGTCATGGTGCATTGTTTGAACTGCGCTTTGATGATGAACGTGATGTATTAAGCATTCTAAACCAAATTGGTCATATGCCTCTGCCGCCTTATATTGATCGCCCTGATGAAGAGTCAGATAAAGAACTTTATCAAACCGTGTATAGTGAAAAACCAGGGGCTGTCGCAGCACCAACGGCAGGTTTACACTTTGATGAGCCGTTACTTGAAGCATTGCGCCAAAAAGGCGTAGAAATGGCGTTTGTGACATTACATGTGGGAGCCGGTACCTTTCAACCAGTACGTGTTGATACTATCGAAGATCACATTATGCATTCTGAATATGCAGAAGTGCCACAAGAGGTCGTGGATGCCGTTTTAGCCTGTAAAGCTCGAGGTAATCGCGTTATCGCTGTTGGAACAACGTCGGTTCGGTCACTAGAAAGTGCCGCAAAAGCAAGCCAAGACGCTTTAATTGCTCCATTTTTTGATGATACCCAAATCTTTATTTACCCTGGGTATGAATATCAGGTGATAGATGCACTAATCACCAACTTCCACTTACCTGAATCTACATTAATTATGTTGGTTTCTGCGTTTGCTGGATATAAAAACACCATGAATGCATACGAAGAAGCCGTTAAACAAAAATACCGTTTCTTTAGTTATGGTGATGCTATGTTTATTACCCCCAATACAAACGCTCGATTTGAGAAAATTGGAGAGTAATCAGTTTTATAAGCGGTGGCATCGGCTGCTTGCTTAGCAAATTAATATTATCGATAGCAACAGACTGTTTTTCTGCTGCTAGGAGGCAAATGTGAAATATGAATTACAAACGACTGACGGCAATGCACGCCGTGGTCGCTTAGTCTTTGAGCGCGGCGTGGTGGAAACCCCTGCATTTATGCCAGTAGGAACCTACGGTACAGTCAAGGGGATGACCCCTGAAGAAGTGAAAGAAACTGGCGCTCAAATCTTATTAGGGAATACTTTCCACCTGTGGTTACGTCCGGGTCAAGAAATCATGAAGTTACATGGTGACCTCCATGACTTTATGCAATGGCAAGGGCCAATTTTAACCGATTCAGGTGGCTTTCAGGTCTTTAGTCTTGGTGCGATGCGCAAAATTAAAGAAGAAGGTGTGCATTTTCGCAACCCTATCAACGGTGAAAAAGTTTTCCTAAGCCCTGAAAAATCGATGGAAATTCAGTATGACCTCGGCTCAGATATTGTCATGATTTTTGACGAGTGCACGCCGTATCCAGCAGATTGGGACTATGCAAAGACATCAATGGAAATGTCGTTGCGTTGGGCTGCACGTAGCCGCCAACGCTTTGACGAACTAAACAATAAAAATGCTTTGTTCGGTATTATTCAAGGTAGTGTTTACGAAGATTTACGTGATATTTCAGTTAAGGGACTGGTGGAAATCGGCTTTGATGGGTACGCTGTAGGCGGCTTAGCCGTAGGCGAACCGAAAGAAGATATGCACCGAATTTTAGAACATGTCTGCCCGCAAATTCCAGCTGACAAACCTCGTTATTTAATGGGAGTTGGCAAACCTGAAGATTTAGTTGAAGGGGTTCGCCGTGGTATCGATATGTTCGATTGTGTGATGCCAACACGAAATGCACGAAATGGGCATTTATTTGTGACAAATGGCGTGGTAAAAATTCGTAATGCTAAGTATAAATCAGACACATCAACACTGGATGCTGATTGTGACTGCTATACTTGTCGTCATTATAGCCGTGCTTATCTGCATCACCTTGATAGATGTAATGAAATCCTTGGTGCAAGGCTCAATACCATCCATAATTTACGTTATTACCAGCGTTTGATGGCAGGTATTCGCCAAGCCATTGAAAATGGGAATTTTGAAGAGTTTGCTAAAGATTTTTACCAAAAGATTGGTAAACCCGAACCTTCATTAAATATCGAGTGAATTTAAGTGCGAAATGCCACTAATCTGTGTAGCATATCAAACTTAGCTTTTTTGTATGTAAAATTGCTTTCAATAAAACAATGAGGAAAGTTGAATGAGTTTTTTTATTTCTGAAGCAGCGGCGTCAGCAGGTGCACCAGCGCAAGGTAGTCCATACACCATGGTTATCATGCTTGTTGTTTTCGCGCTGATCTTCTATTTCATGATTTTGCGTCCACAGCAAAAACGTGCGAAAGAACACCGTAAATTGATGGAATCTATCACTAAAGGTGATGAAGTTTTAACAACTGGCGGTTTAATCGGGCGTGTAACTAAAGTGTCTGAAACCGGTTATGTGGTTCTTGAGTTGAGTGAGAACACAGAAGTAACCATCAAACGTGATTTCGTTGCTGCTGTTTTACCTAAAGGCACAATGAAAGCAATTTAATTCTGATTCTCCCGAAGGGAACTGCCGTGCTAAACCGTTATCCTTTGTGGAAGTATCTGATGTTGATCTTTGCGATCCTCATCGGTTTGCTTTATGCACTTCCAAACCTATATGGTGAGGATCCGGCTGTTCAGATCACTGGCGTGCGGGGAACCGCCGCCAATGAACAAACGCTGATCCAAGTCCAAAAATCGTTAAAAGACGATAAAATTGAGAGTAAATCTATCTCTCTAGAAAATGGGGCAATTTTAGCCCGATTCAACAACTCTGATGTTCAGTTACGTGCGCGTGAAGTGATCATGAATGCACTGGGTGACCAGTATGTTGTTGCATTAAACCTTGCACCTGCAACGCCTAAGTGGCTCGAAGCGATCGGTGGTGAACCGATGAAGCTTGGTCTTGATCTGCGTGGTGGGGTTCACTTCCTGATGGAAGTTGATATGGACACTGCATTAGGTAAATTGCAGGAACAAAACATGGATGGTTTGCGTAATGACCTGCGTCAAGAAGGCATTGCGTACTCTTCTATTCGTAAAGGCAATGATTACAGCGTGGAAGTTCGCTTCCGTAACGCGGACGATCGTAGCCAAGCTGAAAAAGCATTGTCTCGTAAATACCCAGACTTAGTCTTTAGTGATGGCAGCGATAACACCATGATTGCTGTTATGACCGACGAGCGTTTACGTGAAGCACGTAACTATGCAGTTTCTCAGAACATTACTATTATTCGCAACCGTGTAAACCAATTAGGTGTTGCGGAGCCACTCGTTCAACGCCAAGGTGCTGACCGAATTGTGGTTGAATTACCCGGTATCCAAGATACTGCTCGCGCAAAAGAAATTTTAGGTGCGACTGCGACATTAGAATTCCGTTTGGTGAATACTTCAGTCGATTCTTCCGCAGCAGAAAGTGGCCGTGTACCAGGTGATTCAGAAGTTAAATATGACCGTGAAGGCATGCCTTACGTTTTATATAAGCGTGTGATCTTAACGGGTGACCATATTACGGATTCAACCTCTGAAGCGGATGAAAATGGCCAACCACAAGTGAGTATCAGTCTTGATAGTGCTGGTGGTTCTATCATGTCTGACTTTACACGTGATAACCAAGACAAGCTGATGGCAACGCTGTTTGTTGAATACAAAGACAGTGGTAAAAAAGATGCAACTGGCCGTTCAATTTTGGTGAAAGATGAAAAGGTCATCAATGCGGCACGTATTTCTGCGCGTTTTGGTAGCAAATTCCGTATTACGGGTATTACTAACGGTACTGAAGCTCGCCAGCTTTCATTACTGTTACGTGCTGGTGCGTTGATTGCGCCAATCCAAATTGTTGAAGAACGTACCATTGGTCCAACACTGGGTATGCAAAATATCGAGCAAGGGCTAAAAGCGTGTATCGCAGGTCTGTTAGCTTCTATCCTGTTTATGATTATTTATTATCGTAAATTTGGTCTGATTGCGAGTAGTGCGCTGTTAGCAAACTTGGTGTTAATTGTTGGTGTTATGTCCTTATTACCGGGGGCAACGCTGACCATGCCAGGTATTGCGGGTATTGTATTAACCCTTGCAGTTGCAGTCGATGCTAACGTTCTTATTAACGAACGGATTAAAGAAGAGCTCAAGAACGGTCGATCTGTTCAGCAAGCGATTCATGAAGGGTATAAAGGCGCCTTCTCAAGTATTACAGACGCAAACTTAACGACACTTATCACTGCGATTATTCTATATGCAGTGGGTACTGGGTCTATTAAAGGCTTTGCGATTACGACAGCGATTGGTGTCGCAACCTCTATGTTTACAGCTATCGTCGGTACACGTGCTATCGTGAACCTGCTTTACGGCGGTAAACGTATTAACAAGCTGTCAATTTAAGGAGCACGTTGTGGCACAGGATTATACTGTTGAACAATTGAACTATGGTCGTAAAGTTTATGACTTTATGCGCTGGGACAACGTTGCCTTTAGCATTTCTATCGTATTACTGATTGCTTCTTTTGTGATTATCGGCGTCAAGGGTTTTAACTGGGGCTTAGATTTCACAGGTGGTACGGTAATTGAAATCAACTTAAGTCAGCCAGCTGATTTGGATAAAATTCGTGATAGCTTGTCTAACTCGAACCATAAAGATCCACTAATCCAAAACTTTGGTAGCAGCCGCGACATCATGATCCGTATCCCGCCTATTGAAGGCACCGCGGGTCAAGAAGTCGGCAAAGAAATTATCACGATTATCAACCAAAGTGTGGATGATAAAGCAACCGTAAAACGCATTGAATTCGTGGGGCCAAGTGTTGGGGCTGAATTGGCGCAAACAGGGGCTTTGGCTCTGTTAACTGCGTTGATTTGTATCCTAATCTATGTTGGGTTCCGTTTTGAATGGCGCTTGGCTGCGGGTGCCGTGCTATCTCTTGCGCATGACGTGGTGATTACTTTAGGTATTCTGTCTTTGTTCCATATTGAGATAGATATGACTATCGTGGCGTCATTGATGTCGGTTATCGGTTACTCGCTGAACGACAGTATCGTTGTATCAGACCGTATCCGTGAAAACTTCCGTAAAATTCGTCGTGGGACACCGTACGAAATCATGAACGTCTCTTTGACGCAAACATTGAGCCGTACCATTATGACATCAGCAACCACATTATTAGTGGTTCTGATGCTATACCTGTTCGGTGGCGCAATGTTGGAAGGCTTCTCATTGGTTATGTTAATCGGTGTAACTATCGGTACTATCTCATCTATTTACGTGGCTTCTGCACTAGCACTGAAGATGGGTATGAAGCGTGAACACTTGATGCAAGCGAAAGTCGAAAAAGAAGGTGCAGACCAAGAGTCGTTACTGCCTTAGTTTTAAAAACGATGAGTAACTAAGCCAATTAGTGCTCAAAATAGTTCGTGTTGTAGGTAGGCGGCAAGTGTAATTAATCCCTAGGATCATACATAAAGTATGTGACTAGGGTTAATAAACGATGCCAATACCCCTACGACGGGAATTATGAAGAGTTAAGCCAATTATTAGTGCTCAAAATAGTTCGTGTTGTAGGTAGGCGGCAAGTGTAATTAATCCCTAGGAGCATACAAAAGTATGTGACTAGGGTTAATAAACGATGCCAACACCCCTACAACGCGAAATATGAAGAGCAACGAGAACACCCTAGGAGGCATCTTCTAGGGTGTTTTTTCTCGCATAGTAGGGTAAACTATCTCCCCCTAAATAGATTCAGGAAACGCTATGCACTGCCCATTCTGCTCAGCTGTAGATACGAAAGTTATTGACTCGCGTCTGGTCGGTGAAGGGTCCCAAGTCCGTAGACGCCGCCAATGCTTACTGTGCCATGAACGCTTCACAACCTTTGAAGTGGCTGAACTTGTCATGCCTAGAGTCATTAAAAGCGACGATATTCGTGAGCCTTTTGATGAAGAAAAGCTTAATCGTGGTATGCAAAAGGCATTAGAAAAACGGCCTGTAAGTTCTGATGATATTGAACAAGCTATTATTTCTATTAAATCCCAGCTTAGGGCTACCGGGGAACGTGAAGTCCCGTCGAAATTAATTGGCAGTTTGGTTATGGATGAGCTGAAAAAGCTCGATAAAGTTGCCTATATCCGTTTTGCTTCTGTTTACCGCAGCTTTGAAGATGTGCGTGAATTTGGCGAAGAAATCGCTAAATTACAGGATTAACGCCAATGATTGAACAAGACAACATGTATATGGCTCGTGCTTTTGAGTTGGCACGAAAAGGGCGTTTTACCACATCACCTAATCCAAATGTCGGGTGTGTGATTGTGCGTGATGGTACTATTGTCGGTGAAGGGTATCATCAAAAAGCGGGGGAACCCCACGCAGAAGTCCATGCACTAAGGATGGCAGGAGATAAAGCGCAAGGGGCAACGGCTTATGTCACCCTTGAGCCTTGCAGTCATCACGGTCGTACCCCACCTTGTGCAGAGGCGCTGATCAAAGCGGGTGTAAGCCGCGTTGTTGCTGCCATGCAAGACCCAAACCCTCAAGTTGCGGGCCGTGGCCTGTATATGTTGTCGCAAGCAGGGATTGAAACGCACAGTAATGTTTTACTAGATGATGCTGAAGCGGCAAACCGCGGCTTTTTAAAACGTATGCGTACCGGGTTTCCTTATATCCAGTTGAAACTTGCCGCTTCACTCGATGGCAAAACCGCCCTTGAATCAGGGGAAAGTAAATGGATTACCAGCTCGGCAGCTCGCAAAGATGTACAAGCTCTTCGAGCCGAGGCTAGCGCTATCTTAAGTACGAGCAGCACGGTTGTTGCTGATGACCCTTCTTTAACGGTACGTTGGAACGAGCTCCCATCAGACATCCAACAAGTTTATCCAGAAAACCAAGTGCGCCAGCCCATTCGTATTGTGTTGGATAACCACAATCGTGTAACTTCTGGTCATAAAGTCACTCAATTAGATGGTGAATGCTGGTTAGTGCGTTCAAACCCAGATGAAAATGCAGTATGGCAAGGGCAAGTTGAGCAACTCGCTGTTCCTGCTGATGAAAACGGCACCGATCTCGTTATTTTGATGATGCAATTGGCTAAACGTAATGTGAATAGCATTTGGGTTGAAGCAGGGGCAAAACTTGCAGGCTCATTGCTTAAGTTAGGTTTAGTGGATGAGCTGATTGTCTATATTGCGCCTAAATTATTAGGAAATAGCGCTCGAGGTCTGGTGGACTTCCCACCGCTTAATGCCCTTATTGATGCGCCAAAATTTGAATTTACAGAAGTGAAGCAAGTCGGGCCAGACCTACGCGTCAGGCTTCGTCCCGTATGGTAAGTGGTTTTTTTGAAAATCATACGTACGATACACGAAAGAATGTGATAAAATCCGCGCCCCGCGGGTTATAATTAATATTAGAGGAAGGCTATGAACGTAATTAAAGGTGTTGTTGCTGCTCCACAAGCGCGTGTTGCTATCGCTATCGCTCGTTTTAACAACTTTATTAATGATAGTCTGCTGGAAGGTGCTGTTGATGCGTTAGAGCGCATTGGTCAGGTTTCAAATGACAACATCACAATTGTGTGGGTTCCAGGCGCTTATGAGCTACCGTTGACCACAAAAGCATTAGTTGAAACTAATAAATATGATGCAGTAATTGCATTAGGTACCGTTATTCGTGGTGGTACAGCTCACTTTGAATATGTTGCAGGTGAATGTAGTTCCGGCCTATCTCATGTCGCGATGAACAGTGAAGTGCCAGTGACTTTTGGTGTGTTAACCACTGAAAATATCGAACAAGCCATTGAACGTGCGGGTACTAAAGCAGGTAATAAAGGTGCTGAAGCTGCACTGACAGCACTTGAAATGATTAATGTAATTAAGGCCATCAAAGGCAAATAATACACAATTAGCTCTTTGTTGCCGTTTTTTCGCCACAATGGTGTAGATAACGCAATGCAACAAGTGTTTTTTGTGTACAGTTTTTAAATTTAAGGGGAATCTTGTGAAACCTGCTGCTCGTCGCCGCGCTCGTGAGTGTGCTGTACAGGCCATTTATTCATGGCAATTATCTGGCAATCCAATTGCTGAAGTGGAATATGAGTTTATTGCTGAACAGGACATGTCAGACGTTGACGTAAACTATTTTCGTGAACTGTTATCAGGTGTTGCGACCAACGCGACAAGACTTGATCAACTGATGGCGCCTTATTTATCTCGTCAGCTAGAAGAGTTAGGGCAGGTAGAAAAAGCGATTTTACGTGTCTCTATGTTTGAATTAAGTTTCCGTGAAGACGTACCTTATAAAGTTGCAATCAACGAAGGTATTGAATTAGCGAAAGTTTTTGGCGCAGAAGATAGCCATAAATTTGTTAACGGTGTATTAGACAAAGCGGCACCTGCAGTTCGTCGTAAAAAATAATAATATCAGGGTTCCCTCCTGTAGCACTACGGTAATAAATAGGTAGGCTGGGTTCCAGTCTACCTTTGTGTTTATATGCTCGCGATATTTCAATGACAGGTGAGCGAAGAATAATTGTAGCCAATTAGATACGCTGTTTAGGTTAGCAATTGTGTGCTATTTACCTATTATTGAATTATTAGGGTGTAAATTATTTGCTTCGTCTCAAACGAAAATAGATATAGCGAAAACGGAAAATCTACCATGTCATATGGCGAATTTGACCTCATCGCGCGTTATTTTAACCGTCAAACCACTAACCGACGTGATGTTAATATCGGTATTGGCGATGATTGTGCGTTGATGACCATTCCAGAAAAACAGCAACTTGCAGTAAGTACTGACACTCTCGTTTCTGGTATCCATTTCCTACCTACCATTTCACCGGCTGATCTTGCTTATAAATCATTAGCATCTAATTTAAGTGACCTTGCAGCGATGGGCGCAGACCCTGCATGGGTTTCCTTAGCCATTACATTGCCTTGTGTTGATTGCGATTGGTTGCAATCTTTCAGTGATAGCTTGTTTGAACAGCTTAATTATTATGGAATGCAATTGATTGGTGGTGACACAACTCGTGGGCCAATGAGTTTAACGTATACGGTTCATGGTTTAGTACCAAATGGTAAGGCGATGTCTCGCGCAGGAGCGCGTAATGGCGATTGGATTTATGTCACTGGTACTCTCGGTGATAGCGCGGCAGGCTTAGCTATTTTGCAAGACAAACTGAATGTTGAAAATGTAGAGCATCAAGAATGGCTAATTGCGCGCCATTTACGTCCGCAGCCACGGATTTTACAAGGCCAAGCGTTGAGAAACCTGGCTTCTTCTGCAATTGATATTTCGGATGGTTTAGTTTCCGATCTTAACCATATCTTGAAAGCGAGTGGTTGTGGTGCACGGATTAATTTAGATGCATTGCCTCAATCAGAAGCGTTGAAACAAAGTTGTAGTATTGAGCAAGGGCGTTTATGGTCTTTGAGTGGTGGTGAAGATTACGAACTCTGTTTTACTGTTCCTGAAATTAATCGTGGAGCGTTAGAGATGGCATTAGCGCATACGGGGTCAGGCTTTACGTGTATCGGGCAAATTAAGCCGCAGTCTGAAGGAATTAGCTACTTTTGCAATAACCAAGAAGTTGATGTAAACCTAAAAGGTTTCGATCATTTTGTTTCGGAAGGTGCATAGAATGGCAAGTCGCCAAGAAAAAGCAGAAGCAAAAAAACGGCTGAATATGCGTAACCCTTGGCACTTATTGGCCACAGGATTTGGGAGTGGCCTTTCGCCTATTGTGCCTGGCACAATGGGCTCTCTTGCTGCGATACCTTTCTGGTTATTAATGGCAAACATGCCAATTTGGAGTGTGTGGGTACTCATTATCGTGGGTTTTTGGATTGGTTGCCTAATTTGCCAACGCACTTCCGACGACATGAAAATTCATGACCATGGCAGTATTGTTTGGGATGAATTTATTGGGATGTGGATTACGCTAATGGCGATCCCAGTTGTTGATTATGAGTGGGTCATTACCGCCTTCTTTATTTTCCGTATTTACGACATGTGGAAGCCATGGCCAATACGGTTTTTTGACCGAAAAGTCAGCGGCGGTTTTGGTATTATGATTGACGATATCATTGCGGCGATTTTTTCTTATGTCACTATTTGGTTGTTGGTTTGGTATGACATTATGCCATTCTCAACCAACTAAATACGCGTCATATTTTGCGCTGTGGCGTTGTTGGCTGCGTTCGGTTACCCGAATCACATACTTGTGTATGCTCATCGGGATAACCTCGATTGCCGCCTAGCCACAACCCAAACTATTTAGCGTATTGGTATTTATCGTATTTCAAACTAAATACGCGTCATATTTCAAATTGTAGGGGTGTTGGCTTCGCTTATTCGCCCTAGTCACATACTTGTGTATGCTCCTAGGGTCTTATTCGCTTGCCGCCTACCTACAATCTGAACTATTTAGCGTATAAATACGTGTCATATTTCAAATTATAGGGGGGCTTCGCTTATTCGCTCTAGTCACATACTTGTTTATGCTCCTAGGGTCTTATTCGCTTGCCGCCTACCTACAATCTGAACCATTTAGCGTATAAATACGTGTATATTTGATGTGATTGCATATCGTGGTGACTTCTTTTACTTCTTTTTGCGCCGAATACCCATCACTGAGGTTTGTGCTAAGGTTAAACCTTTGGTTTCTGGTGCAAATAGAATCGAAACAATTAGCCCGAGCAAAGAAACACCTGCCCCCATTAACACCACCGAACTGACCCCATATTTAGTGATAAACAGCGGTAATGCCCACGTTGAAAAAATGGTTCCAATACGGCTGATTGACATAATCACCCCAACGGCGGATGCGCGAATATCTGTTGGAAACAGTTCGTTAGGGTAAAGCCATTGTAAAATACCCGGGCCGCCTGAAAAGAATGCGTAAATACCAAACATAATAATTACAAGGCAAATACCGAGGTTTGAGAATAAACCAAGTATGGCAAGAGCAAGGGTCATAATCGCAAAGCTACCAATCAATAGTGGTCGCCGGCCCATTTTATTTAACCAATACATCGCGGGTAAGCAGCCTAACATAAAGAATAAGCTGATAACCACGTTACCCAGTGCAGCATTTTTTCCTTGATCCCACCCGAGCTGACCAACAATTTGTGGGCCAAAGGTGTAAATTGCAAACATCGGGATCACTTGGCAGGTCCAAATAATGGCAGTGAATAGAACAAAAGAAAAATGGCGCTTAGTGAATAATTGGATGAAATGTGTTTTTTGTTGTTCTTCGGCTTCGAATACCACAGGCTGACCAAACAGCTTTTCCATCATTTTTTCGCATTCTTTAACGCGCCCTTTGCGGATCAGCCAAAGAGGTGATTCAGGTAAATCAAAACGACCAATCAAAATGATAATACAAGGGATCACTGAGCTACCAAGCATCCAGCGCCAGCCATCTTCCACGTCATACAACATATAACCGACGAGATTGGCACAGGTTGCACCCACATACCACATTGCCGCAATAAACCCGACAGCAAATGCGCGCTGTTTGGTATTGGAAAACTCAGTGATCATTGACGTTGCAATTGGGTAGTCCGCACCTATTACTATCCCGATTAAGAACCGCATGATAAGCAGCTCCATCGGTGTTGAGACAAACATGGTCGCCACTGAAATAGCACCAATGGCAACAATATCAATTAAAAACATTTTACGACGACCGACTTGGTCGCAAATATAGCCGAATAGAGAAGTACCGATGAATAGGCCCGCTAATGTTGCAGCGCCTAATAAGCCAATCCATTCACTACTTAAGCTTAATACGGGTGTGAGTTGTTCTAAGGCAACGCCGATCAGGACTAATACATAACCATCCAGAAAAGGCCCTCCACTGCCCCAAAGCATAATCCGCCGATGAACGGAGGAAAATTGGATATCATCAAAACTTTTTGGTTTCATTATGCATCCCAGTGTCAGCGTAAATAACCGCTTGAAAACTCTCGAAGTTATTAGCTCCGAGAGTTATGCTAAATAAATCAGCCGTAACGAAATTCAATACCGAAAGTGCCGCGTGGGTATTCCCATTTTTCTAATGCACTATCTAAGCCAAGAATGCGGCAGGTTCCACATTCAAGACAACCGGCATAATCGAAACGTACTGAGCCGTCCTCTTGTTTTTTATATAATCCCGCTGGGCAAGCTTTAGTTAATGTTTCGAGCACATTCATATCTGGATGCTCTTTTATCACAATATGCGGGTTTTCTTCATCGACATTAAATTTATTAATGCCGAGTTTGACATCAACGTTGACTGGATTACTCATATTGCTCTGACTCCTTTAATTCCATCTTTGAGCAAATTCATAAAGCCCACTTTCTTCGCGTGTTGTAACATGGTCTTACGTAAAGGCACAGGCGCTTCATCTGAGATAGTGAAGAGTTTTTTGGCAATACCAACTGCCATTTCTGGGTAAGCAGAAAACATGCGAGGGTTATCCAAAAACTCAGGCATTTTTTGGTACATTTTCATGTCCCGCAGTGGGCCTTCGTTGAGCAGTGTGAGGTATTGATTTAAATTTTGTTTGCTGAAATCGTCGGTTTTCATTGCGCTAAGTACGGCTTTTGCTGCCGCTTCACCGGAGGCAACAGCTAAGTCCATACCACGAATAGTAAAACCTAAATTCATACACATACCAGCCGCATCACCAGCAATTAATACCCCATCACGTACTAATTCTGACTGCATTTTTAAACCTGCTTCAGGAACAACGTGAGCGGCATATTCGACCATTTTTCCGCCTTCAATCAACGGTGCAACGGCGGGGTGCTGTTTAAAGTCTTCAAGCATTTGCGGAACAGATTTCTTAGCGTCTTTGATGTGGTGTAAGCCACAGACTAAACCTAAAGAAATAGTATCTTCATTGGTATAAAGGAAGCCTCCGCCCATCAAGCCATCGGTCGGTGAGCCTGCAAATAGCCAAGCAACGCCCTCGTTCTCATTTAAATTAAAGCGGTTGCACAACACATCTTTTGGTAGTTCAATTAATTCTTTAACCCCAACGGCAACATGTTCTGCATTGACGCGTTTTGTCATACCAAGTTGTTCTGCCAATAGTGAATTGACACCATCTGCTAAAATGACCACTTTAGCTTCAAGTACATCACCATCAGCCTCCACACCGACGACCTTGCCATCGCGTTCAACTAACTTATCAACTCGAATCCCTGTAATACACTGCGCGCCTGCATTTTCGGCTTGTTCAACCAACCACGGGTCCAGTTTTCCCCTAAGTACAGACCAAGAGGTTTCATCTGGGCTTTGTGCTGCACCATTTTGGAAGTCAACAGTGACAGCACCGGTTTCGGTCATAAATGACAATTTTTCGCGTGTGATCATGCGCTCAATAGGCGCTTCTTGGGTAAAGCCAGGAATAATTCGCTCTAAGCTATGGGCATACATTCGCCCACCTGTTACGTTTTTACCGCCCGCGTAGTTTCCTCTTTCGATTAGGAGAACTTGCGCACCTTCACGGGCAAGCACCAATGCAGCCACAGAGCCGGCTAGGCCTGCACCTACAATGATTGCATCAAAAATATCATCGGACATAGTTTCTCCAAAGGTCACTAAAACAGTGAGGAAAATGCCTCACTGTTATTGAGTTTATTTCGCCAGTTGTTGCGTTAAAGCAGGTAAGATTTTGAACAGATCGCCTACTATCCCGTAGTCAGCAAATTGGAAAATAGGGGCATTTTTATCTTTGTTGATAGCGACGATAGTTTGTGCGCCATTCGCACCGACCATATGTTGAATTTGCCCTGAAATGCCGACAGCGAGGTAAAGCTCTGGTTTGAGCATTAAGTTGGAAATACCCACATAGCGCTCATGTTCCATCCATTTTTCATTTTCTGCGACTGGGCGGGAACAAGCGATTTCAGCACCTATTGTGTCGGCAAGCGTTTTAGCAATAGTGATGTTTTCTTGACTACCAATACCCCGTCCTACACTGACAACTAAGCGTGCTTTATCTAATTCAACTGAGCTACCTGCTTTTTTCTGAATCGAGGTACGTACAATAGATTGTTTTGGTTCGACCCATTGTGTAGCTTGAGCCGTGCCGTTACGTGATGCATCACTTGGGGCTGCTTCAAATGTACCAGAGGTAAGTGTTGCAATTGAAAATGCGCTATCTAGAGTCTCTTGACCGAAGGCGAGACCACCGTAAACCATATGTTTAATTGCAGGTTTTCCAGATTCGATTGTAACTGCTGTTGCATCGTTAGAGACGACTGCTTGTAGTCTAGCCCCTAAGCGTGCTGCTAGTAATTTACCTCTACGGGTATTCGGTAACAGTAATAAACCTTTATCACCATGCTGTTTGATGGTTGAAACGATAGTGTCTGCATAATCTTCAATAATACGGTCGTCGGGTTTACCTGCTAATTGAAAAACTTGGGTCGCACCAAGTTGAAAAGCTTGTGAGCTTTGCGCTTCATCTAGGGCGAAAACATTGACTTGCTCACCAAGGGTGAGAGCACCGCCGATAAGTTCAGGCAAACGGGAAGTCATGTCACTAAATACCCAAACGGTTGATAATTTGCTCATAACTCCTCCGATTAAATGATTTTTCTTAAATGTTCTGCAAATTGCGCAATTTGATCATCTCCATCACCTTCAATAATGATTCGCTGGCGAACTTTCTGTTTTGGTGCGGCGATAGATTGAGACGATAATGCGGCAACGTTATCTAAGCCAATATCTGCCATCGTCCAAGCTTGGACGGGTTTTTTAGCAGCACCTAAGATGGCTTTCATGGATGGAATAACGGGAACGTTAATATCGGAGGTAACAGCGATAATGGCTGGTAATGGAAGGGATAACGTTTCAATTTCGTCTTCCAGTTCACGCTCTACAATCACCGTATCGGCTGTGATAGAAACAATGTTTTTCACACCATTAATGGCAGGAACTTGCAGGGTTTCACCTAATAAAATACTCACTTGTTGTGCATTGAGATCTGCGGAACCATCACCGCAAATAATTAAATCAAAGCCCACTTTCTGTGCCGCGGCACCAAGGGTAATCGCAGTTTGATGGGGCAGTGCATGCTCAAGTTGGTCATCAATAACAACAACCAGCTCATCTGGGCCACGTGATAGCACATCTTTACGCGCTTTCATATTAGTTAGTGCTTTACCACCAATACTTAACGCAATTACTTTGCTGTCTGCTTGCTGCGCTTTTATTTGGTTGGCAGTTTCAATTGCATTTAAATCATATTGACTGATTTTGGTATCGGCACGTGAAAAATCTAAAGAACCATCTGAGCTATTTACAATAATATCTTGTTCATCAGGAACAGATTTATAGCATGTAATAATATTCATTACATCTCCTAAAATAATATTAATAAATATGATCCGTTTCGGTTTCGGATTATATAATTATCATGATCTGGATATTTAAAAATAAAACCTAAGTCACCAATATTGAAAACCTTAAATTAAAGGGAGTTTAATTACTCATACTGATACCCTACTCACCAATATTATAAAAATCACCTAGTTATCAATGAAATGTTCAATATTGCTACCTGAATCACCAATACTGAAGGTATTTAATAACATTAACGTTACACAATATTTTATCTCTATGTATTTATTGGTATTTAGAGTCATTTCAAATAGAAAAAACAATAACAATTATTTATCACGAATAATATTGTGACCTTAATAACAGAATTGTTAATGGGGACTAGACATGATTTAGATAGAATTTGAATTAATACTTAATTAGGTTTGTCGGGATTTAATAATAAATATAAGTTTTAAATAAATGTAAGTATGAGGTTATGTATTAGGTATTGAGAATAATATCTATTTTAAAACTTATGTATTAAATAATAAATTGGGATCGAACTATGAGCAAAGAAAATAAAAAAGGTGGAATAGAACCTAAGGTTTTTTTTCCGCCGTTGATCATTGTTGGACTATTGTGTTGGTTAACTGTCCGTGACCTTGATGCTTCAAATGAAGTTATCAACCAAGTTTTCAGCTATGTCACCAATGTGTGGGGCTGGGCATTTGAGTGGTATATGGTCGTGATGTTTGGTGGCTGGTTTTGGTTGATTTTAGGACCATACGCTAAAAAACGTCTAGGGGAAGAGAAGCCTGAATTTAGCCGAGCAAGCTGGATTTTTATGATGTTCGCATCTTGTACTTCAGCCGCTGTGCTGTTTTGGGGGTCGATTGAAATCTATTATTACGTTTCTGCACCGCCTTTTGGCTTTGAACCTTATTCAAATGAGGCTAAAAATATTGGGCTTGCATACAGCCTGTTTCACTGGGGACCACTCCCATGGGCGACCTATAGCTTCTTATCTGTCGCATTCGGTTATTTCTTCTTTGTTCGCAAAATGGATGTTATTCGTCCAAGTAGTACGCTAGTTCCTCTGGTAGGGGAAAAACGGGTAAACGGGTGGTTTGGTACGCTTGTTGATAACTTCTATCTCGTTGCGTTGATATTAGCAATGGGAACTAGTCTAGGATTAGCAACACCGTTAGTTACTGAATGTATTCAATATTTATTTGGTATTCCTCATACCTTACAACTTGATGCCATCATCATTTTCTGTTGGATCATCCTAAATGCAATTTGTGTGGCTTTCGGCCTGCAAAAAGGGGTGAAAATTGCGAGTGACGTCCGTAGCTACCTGAGTTTCTTGATGTTGGGATGGGTATTTATTGTTGGTGGCGCTAGCTTCATTGTGAACTATTTCACTGATTCTATCGGTGTCCTAATGATGTATATGCCTCGCATGCTGTTTTATACCGATGCGGTAGGTAAAAGTGGCTTCCCACAAGGCTGGACAGTGTTTTACTGGGCATGGTGGGTTATCTATGCCATTCAAATGTGTATCTTCCTCGCACGTATTTCTAAAGGCCGTACCGTCCGTGAGTTGTGTATCGGGATGGTGGCAGGCTTAACGGCGGGAACAACGTTAATTTGGACTATTTTAGGGAGTAACACACTCCAACTTGTTGACCAAAATATTATTAATGTTCCCAAACTAATTGAAGAATTCGGCGTTGCGCGCGCCATCATTGAAACATGGGCTGCCTTACCTTTGAGCACTGTAACAATTTGGGGCTTCTTCATCCTCTGCTTTATCGCCACTGTGACACTCATTAATGCCTGTTCCTACACCCTCGCTATGTCGACTTGTCGCGCAGTGAAAGATGGTGATGAGCCGCCATTGTTAGTGCGCATCGGTTGGTCTGTCTTAGTCGGTGTTATCGGCATTGTTTTGCTGGCGTTAGGCGGATTAAAACCCATTCAAACAGCGATAATTGCCGGAGGATGCCCACTTTTTTTCGTCAACATCATGGTAACGCTCTCCTTTATTAAAGATGCCAAAGTGCATTGGAAAAATGACTAATTTACTCAGAAACAACATTTAAGAGGTTATTGATATGGATTTTAGATTGAATGATGAGCAGGAGCTGTTTGTCGCAGGGATCCGTGAACTGATGGCCAGTGAAAACTGGGAAAGCTATTTCGCTGAATGTGACCGCGACAGTAAGTATCCTGAACGCTTTGTAAAAGCGTTAGCGGATATGGAAATCGATAACCTGCTGATCCCAGAAGAACATGGCGGCTTAGATGCAGGGTTTATCACCGTTGCTGCGGTATGGATGGAGCTGGGTCGCCTGGGAGCACCAACCTATGTGCTGTACCAACTACCGGGCGGTTTTAATACAGTGCTAAGAGAAGGAACTCAAGAGCAGATTGATAAAATCATGGCGTTCCGCGGTACGGGTAAACAAATGTGGAACTCGGCGATCACTGAACCGGGGGCTGGCTCTGACGTAGGTAGCCTACAAACCACTTACCAACGCCGTAATGGCAAAGTGTATTTGAACGGTAGTAAATGTTTTATCACCAGTAGTGCTTACACCCCATACATTGTGGTGATGAGCCGTGATGCGGATTCACCAGACAAACCTGTTTTCACCGAATGGTTCTTAGATATGAGCAAACCAGGTATCAAGGTGAACAAACTTGAAAAACTGGGTTTACGCATGGATAGCTGTTGTGAAATCACTTTTGATAATGTCGAACTTGATGAAAAGGACATGTTTGGCCGCGAAGGTAATGGTTTTAACCGTGTAAAAGAAGAGTTCGACCATGAACGTTTCTTAGTGGCCTTAACTAACTATGGTACTGCGATGTGCGCGTTCGAAGATGCGGCTCGTTATGCTAACCAGCGTGTTCAATTTGGTGAAGCCATTGGCCGTTTTCAGTTAATTCAAGAAAAATTTGCACATATGGCGATCAAGCTCAATTCAATGCGCAACATGTTATATGAAACTGCATGGAAGAGTGACAACGGATTGATCACCTCTGGAGATGCAGCAATGTGTAAATACTTCTGTGCAAATGCGGCATTTGAAGTCGTGGACTCTGCGATGCAAGTACTCGGTGGTGTAGGAATTGCAGGTGAGCACCGGATCGCCCGTTTCTGGCGTGATCTGCGTGTGGATCGCGTATCAGGCGGTTCAGATGAAATGCAAATACTGACATTAGGCCGTAGCGTACTAAAACAATACCGCTAATAACTGAACGTAATGGGATGGCTTTCACGAGAGGGCCAACCCTGCTTCACAGGAGATAACAACATGGCAGAGCATCTACCTATGCCAGAATTTGGCCCTCTAGCTGGGGTTAGAGTGGTATTTTCAGGAATTGAAATTGCTGGCCCATTCGCGGGGCAAATGTTTGCAGAATGGGGTGCTGAAGTGATCTGGATAGAAAATGTCGCTTGGGCAGACACTATTCGCGTTCAACCCAACTACCCTCAGCTGTCACGACGTAATTTACGTGCATTATCATTGAATATTTTCAAGGATGAAGGGCGTGACGCATTTTTAAAACTGATGGAAACCACGGATATATTCATTGAAGCGAGTAAAGGCCCCGCATTTGCTCGCCGTGGTATCACGGATGAAGTACTTTGGGAACATAACCCTAAACTGGTCATTGCACACTTATCCGGTTTCGGGCAGTACGGTGACCCGCAATATACCAACCTCGCAGCTTATAACACTATTGCTCAAGCTTTCAGTGGCTATCTGATTCAAAACGGTGATAAAGACCAGCCAATGCCTGCTTTCCCGTATACCGCAGATTATTTTTCTGGCATGACTGCCACAACGGCGGCACTGGCGGCACTGTATAAAGCACGTGAAACCGGAAAAGGTGAAAGCATTGACGTTGCCATGTATGAAGTGATGTTGCGTATGGGGCAATACTTCATGATGGACTACTTTAATGGCGGCGAAATCTGTCCACGTATGACAAAAGGGAAAGACCCCTATTACGCAGGTTGTGGTCTCTATAGCTGTAAAGATGGTTATATCGTGATGGAAATTGTCGGCATCACGCAAATTCAGGAAATTTTCAAAGATATTGGGTTAGCGCATCTGTTAGGTACACCAGAAATACCGGAAGGCACACAGCTAATTCACCGTGTGGAATGCCCTTATGGGCCTTTAGTGGAAGAAAAACTCGATGAATGGCTAGGTTCACGTTTGATTGATGAAGTGCTAGCAAGACTCGCGGAATTGAATATTGCTAGCGCCAAAGTCCTTACGATTCCTGAGCTAGAAACCAATCCTCAATACATTGCACGCGAATCTATTACCAGTTGGCAAACAATGGAAGGAAAAACCTGCCGTGGTCCTAATGTCATGCCTAAATTCAAAAATAACCCCGGACAAATCTGGCGAGGCATGCCATCACACGGTATGGACACGACAGATATCTTAAAAAATATTGGATACAGCGAAACTGATATTCGGGGGTTAGTCAATAAAGGGCTAGCCAAAATAGTTGATTAATTGAATGGGTACTCAGGGCAATGATGACTATTGAGCTGAGTATTCATCAGGGAAATGATGGGTAACAATTAATGGATGTAATCGGTAAACAAAATTTGCGTCAAATGTGGGATGACTTAGCAGTCACCCACGGTAACAGTCAGGCGCTTATCTTTGAATCCTGCGATGGAAAGGTTAGCGAGTTCAGTTACTTAGAAATGAACCAGCAAATTAATCGCACCGCCAATCTCTTTTTAGCTTATGGCATTCAAAAAGGCGATAAAGTGGCTTTACATTTAGATAATTGCCCTGAATTTTTCTTTTGCTGGTTTGGCTTGGCTAAAATTGGGGCGATTATGGTCCCAATTAATGCGCGTTATAAATACAGTGAAAGTGCCTGGATCATGCAGAACTGCCAACCCAAAATGGTGGTAACTTGCTCCTCTTTCTTAGATATTTATCAACAAGTATTCGCTGATGAAGCGACCAGCTTAGAACATATTTTTTTGATTACAGAAACGCAAATTGAACCCGTAGAGCATATTTCTGACTTTTGGCTTGAGCAGTCACAACAACATACTCAGTTGACTCAGGTGGTTGAATTGCATGTCGAGGATACGGCCGAAATTTTATTTACTTCTGGGACCACCTCGAAACCTAAAGGGGTGATTATTACTCACTATAACCTCCGCTTTGCGGGTTATTACTCTTCTTGGCAAAACAGCTTGCGCTCCGATGATATTTATTTAACGGTCATGCCTGCTTTTCATATTGATTGCCAATGTACGGCTTCTATGGCTGCATTTTCTGCTGGTGCTACGTTTGTTTTATTAGAGAAATACAGCGCACGCCGTTTTTGGCAACAAGTGGTGAAATACAAAGCGACTGTCGTCGAACTTATCCCAATGATGATCCGCACATTATTAAGCCAGCCGCTGGCGGATAACGAAAAAGATCATTGTTTACGAGAAGCCATGTTTTACCTCAATTTAAGTGAAGAAGAACGCGACCAGTTTATGGCCCGTTTTGGGGTGAAGCGGTTTTTAACTTCGTATGGTATGACGGAGACGATAGTTGGTTTGATTGGTGATAGGCCTGGCGATATGCGTCGTTGGCCATCCATTGGCCGCCCTGGTTTTTGTTATCAAGCTCAAATTCGGGATAGAAATAACCAACCTGTCGGAACAGGGGTTATTGGTGAGCTTTGTGTAAAAGGTGAACGTGGTAAAACCCTCTTTAAAGAGTATTACAACAGCCCTGAAGCGACAGCAAAAACCTTTGACGAAGCGGGATGGATGCATACGGGTGACTTTGCTTACCAAGACAAAGACGGCTTTTTCTATTTTGTCGATAGAAGCAGCAATATGATCAAACGCGGTGGAGAAAATGTCTCTTGCAGTGAAATCGAAAATATTATCGCCTCACATCCTGCCATAGTCGATGTTGCGGTGATTGGTATTGTGGATGATATCCGAGATGAAGCGATTAAAGCCTTTATTGTGCTTGAAGAAGGGGAAACCTTAACTCAGGAAGAATTTTTTGCTTTTTGTGAAAAACAAATGGCGAAATTTAAGGTACCAACGTGTGTTGAGGTACGTAAAGATTTACCGCGTAACTGTTCTGGAAAAGTATTGAAAAAATATCTGCAATAATCGACAAACTTGATTAATTTTGCATACATTTTCGGGCTGCACATGCGCAACCTGAAGCGTCACTGCACGACGAAGAAAGGATTATATTATGAGCGAATCATTAAAAATCACTCGAAATGGCGCTATTTTAGAAATCATACTCGATAGACCTAAAGCAAATGCAATAGATGCAAAAACTAGTTTCAAAATGGGAGAAGTTTTCCTTAATTTTCGCGATGACCCTTCGCTGCGTGTCGCCATTATTACCGGGGCAGGAGAGCGATTTTTCTCTGCGGGTTGGGATTTAAAATCTGCGGCGGAAGGTGAAGCACCTGATGCTGATTTTGGTCCAGGAGGCTTTGCCGGTTTGACTGAAATTTTTAATTTAAACAAACCTGTTATTGCTGCGGTGAATGGATATGCGTTTGGCGGTGGTTTTGAACTGGCTTTAGCGGCAGATATGATTATTTGTTCTGAAAATGCCAGTTTCGCATTACCTGAAGCCCAACTCGGGATTGTTCCGGATAGCGGTGGTGTTTTACGTTTACCTAAAATTTTACCTGCGCCAATCGTGAATGAAATGGTGATGACCGGCAGACGAATGGATGCGCAGGAAGCATTACGTTGGGGAATTGCTAACGATGTGGTTCCTATTGAGATCCTGATGGATAAAGCCCGTGAACTTGCAGAACAAATCACCCAAAGTGCGCCACTTGCTGTCGCTGCACTGAAAGAAATTTTCCGCGCTACAGGTGAACTTACAGTTGAAGAGGGGTATAAACTTATGCGTAGCGGCGTGCTGAAAAACTACCCTGCGGTTTTACACTCAGAAGATGCAACAGAAGGCCCGCTGGCGTTTTCCGAAAAACGTTCACCGAGTTGGAAAGGGCGCTAGTACGCTAGCAGTGAGGTGAATCTTGAGTTTTTACGCTTTTGAAGGGGTGATCCCAGTTGTTCATCCCACCGCATATGTACATCCATCAGCGGTAGTGATTGGTGATGTGATTATCGGTGAAGGAGTGTTTGTCGGGCCTAACGCCTCTTTGCGAGGGGACTATGGTCGTTTGATCATAGAAAAAGGTGCGAATATTCAGGACTGTTGCATTATGCATGGCTATAGTGATGTTGAAACGATTGTCCATGAGTGCGGACACATAGGTCACGGTGCTATTTTGCACGGATGTATTATTGGTCGTGATGCTTTAGTCGGTATGAATAGTGTGATCATGGACGGTGCTGTCATCGGCGAACAAAGCATTGTTGCTGCGATGAGTTTTGTTAAAGCTGGGTTTCAAGGAGAATACCGTCAGATGTTAGTCGGAAGTCCAGCCCGTTTTTTACGCTTAGTGACTGATGAAGAACTGCGTTGGAAGCAGTTAAATACTAAGGAATATCAAGACTTAGCGTGCCGGTATCAGCAACACTTACAGGAAACCCAGCCACTAATAGAGCTTGAAGCTAATCGACCCCAATTATTTGGTACAACGGATGTAAAACCTAAGGGGCAATGATTCACAAAAAGGCCGTAAAATAAAAAACGCAGATAGTGAAGTCTGCGTTTTTTATTGATGTGAAGCTAAGAAATAGGTTTAACGACGTTGTGCTTTTGATAGCATCCATTGCCATTTTTGCTCTCGATTTAATTCACTTGGTGGCATAGAGGCTGCTTTTATAGGAGAATCGATAGTGACTTTTTCAGCTTGATGATTTCTTAAACGTGCATAAAGCTGGTTATCAATTTTCTTAACTTTAATAAGCCGCTGGCATTGGCAGCCTCGTCCCGATAATTTATTTGGGATCATTTTTACTTCACACTGAATTTCAGCAACATCAGATAAAATATAAGAAACAATATTGACTGCATTAGGATGCGGGATATCAAAGTTGTTAGATATCTCTCTAGCTGTAGTCCAGCGGCCTTGTTTCATTACCCAGTTTGCAATAGATAAATACAAGGGTTCATTAATATATTGTCCACACATAAGCGCTCCCAAATCTATTTATTAAAATCGACTAAATAAAAATAAACCATATGAAAATTGTAGTTGGAATAGCGTTTATTTGTTTCCTGGTTTGTTAATTAAGAAAACAAAATAATTACTTATTAATTTCTGGTTAAAATTGTTAAAATAATATATTCGTTATAAAAATAAATTATCATTTCTTACATATAAAAAATAATATTTTATAATGATATGTGACGAATATAATTCAGAGACTAAATTACGCTGTCATACAGTGACAAAGTTCATATTAATAGATTTTAAAATAATTTGCATGCCTTTATTGTGAAAATTTACATTCAAGATAAAAGCTTTGTTTGTATTCTTATTTCAGGTAAATAGCTGAATATCGTTGTAGATAAACTGATTATATTTGGTTTTATATTTTATTTTAATGATCTTGAAATATAATAAAAATGTGACATAGGTGATTTTTTTAAATGAACATTAGTGAGTCAGTAATAATAGGGAACTAAACACTTTTTTAGCGTATTAAGAAAAGGAATAAGAGTGATTGGCTTTGTGATTGAATAGGGCATTGTATTGTTAATGCAATGCCCTGAAGATAAAAACTATTTGGCTAAGTAGTTATTAATAGAATTAACAATACCTGTGGAATCTAAGCCCAGTTCAGCAATAAGTTCCTCTTGGGTACCCTGAGAAATAAAATAGTCAGGTAAACCAAGGTTTAAGGTTGGAATGATTTTTTTCTCATGCATTAGGAACTCATTCACACCGCTACCAGCACCACCCATGATGGCATTTTCTTCGAGAGTGACAAGTACATTATGGGTATTGGCCATTTCAAGGACCAGAGCTTCGTCTAAAGGCTTCACAAAACGCATATCTACAACAGTTGCATTGAGTTGTTCAGCAGCAACTAATGCGTGGCTTAATAATGTGCCAAAACATAAGATAGCGACTTTTTCGCCTTGGCGACGAACAATACCTTTACCAATAGGCAGTGGCGATAACGGCTGTAATTCAGCGCCTGTTCCTGTACCTCGAGGGTAACGAACCGCACATGGGCCATCTTGGTAATGGTAGCCAGTATGCAGCATTTGGCGGCACTCATTTTCATCACTTGGAGCCATAATAACCATGGTTGGTATACAGCGCAGGAATGAAATATCAAATGAACCTTGGTGAGTTTGTCCATCAGCACCAACAATGCCTGCCCGGTCAATTGCAAACATGACAGGTACCTTTTGGATAGCCACATCATGAATGACTTGGTCATAACCGCGTTGCAAGAAAGTGGAATAGATAGCAACGATAGGCTTATAGCCACCAATGGCGAGGCCTGCCGCAAAGGTGACAGCATGTTGCTCCGCGATCGCGACATCGAAGTATTGCTCTGGGAATTCTTTAGAAAACCGAACCATACCAGACCCTTCACGCATCGCAGGGGTGATAGCCATCAGCTTGCTATCGTCTTTGGCCTCTTCACACAGCCAATCCCCAAAGATTTTAGAGAATGTTGGCCCCGTCTCTTTGCTTTTAGGTAAAGTGAAGGTACTTGGGTCAAATTTAGGAACAGCATGCCAGCTAATAGGGTCTTTTTCTGCTGGCTCATAACCCCGGCCTTTTTTGGTCATGATATGTAAAAATTGCGGGCCTTTTAAATCACGCATATTTTTTAACGTTTGAACTAAGGCAACAACATCATGGCCGTCAACAGGGCCAATATAATTAAAACCTAATTCTTCAAACATGGTCCCCGGTACGACCATGCCTTTAATGTGTTCTTCTGTCTTTTTCAGTAACTCTTTAATAGGTGGCATGTTAGAAAAAACTTTTTTTCCACCTTCACGCAATGTTGTGTAGAGTTTTCCAGAAAGCAAGTGAGCTAAGTGGTTGTTTAGTGCGCCAACATTTTCTGAAATAGACATTTCGTTATCATTTAAGATAACCAACATGTCAGGTGCAGCATCGCCAGCATGATTCATCGCCTCAAATGCCATTCCTGCGGTAATGGCGCCATCACCAATCACACAAACCGTTTTACGGTTTTGTTTTTCTTTTTCTGCGGCAATGGCCATGCCTAAACCGGCACTAATGGATGTTGAGGAATGGCCAACGCTTAAAATGTCATATTCACTTTCTTCACGCCATGGAAAGGGATGTAAACCATTTTTTTGACGAATGGTATCAATACGGTCACGGCGCCCCGTTAATATTTTATGTGGGTAGGCTTGGTGACCGACATCCCACACAAGGTTATCAAACGGTGTTTTATAGACATAATGTAGTGCGACGGTGAGCTCAACAGCGCCAAGACCAGAAGCAAAGTGACCGCTAGAGCGACCCACGCTACTCAGTAAAAATTGTCTGAGTTCATCACAAAGCTTGGGCAAACTCTCTTTAGGCAACAGACGAAGCTCATCTGGTGTCTCTGCCAAGGCTAGCGTTGGATATTTAGCGATATCAATACTCATTAGTTGCTCACTTATAATTAATAAAAAACCCAACTTACTTAGCCATAACAAAATGACTATTTTCAGTATTTAGCGGCATAAAGCCTCTATGTGCTGTTGGGTTGCCTTCGTTTATCGTGCCTATAACTCGAGTGATTAAGAAGTCATCCATCTATTTTGTTGTGTTATAGGAATGATTCGAAGATACATTAGGGTAATAAATTGCCGTAATTATCGATCTTCTTGTAGCCAAAAGGCAAAGCATATTGTCAGCTTTTACGTTCAATAATGAAATTAGCTAAAGCGCTTAACATTTCTATATTATATCCATGGGACTGGAGTGTCTCTAAAGCATCTATTGCATCATGATATAGCTCACGTGCTTTTTTCTGCGCCGCTTCAAGCCCTAATAGCGATGGATAGGTACTTTTTTCATGTTCGGCATCAGTTCCTTGGCGTTTACCCGTGACTTCACTATCACCGATAACATCTAGAATATCGTCCTGTACTTGAAAGGCAAGACCGATGGATTGTGCATATTTATCTAAAACAGGTAACAATTGTTGACCTTTTTCACCTGCCGCAAAAGCACCAAGACGGATTGCAGCACGAATCAATGCCCCTGTTTTATGTTGATGAATGCGCTCGAGAGATTCAAGGTCAACTTGCTTCCCTTCTGCATCTAAATCAAGTGCTTGTCCGCCACACATACCTGCTAAGCCACTTGCGTATGATAACTCTGCAATCATCGCTATGCGGTCTTTGTCTGTTACATCTGGCATTGGTGCAGATGACAGCAATTGGAAAGCCAATGTTTGCAATGCATCTCCAGCAAGCACCGCATTGCCTTCACCGTATTTAATATGGCAAGTCGGTTGGCCACGACGTAAATCATCATCATCCATTGCAGGTAAATCATCATGGATTAATGAATAAGCATGAATACATTCGACTGCAGCAGCAGGGGCATCAAGGTTTTCTTGGCTAACACCAAACATCGAGCCGATGGTATAAGTTAAAAATGGACGTAAGCGTTTTCCACCTAATAATGTGCCATAGCGCATAGCTTGCGCTAGAGGGAGGTTTGCAAACGGCAGCGCATTTAAGGCATCTAATAGGTATTGATTGACTCTGTCGTAAGCTTGCTTTTGTTGCTGCGTAAAGCTATCTAAATGTTGTTCAGACATAATTTATTCTGTATCAGGTGAAAAATCGGCTAGAGGTTTATTTTCGTCATCGCTTAGCAAAATTTGTACACGTTGCTCTGCTTGCTGTAATACTTTTTGACCTTGTTTAGCAATTTGAACACCACGTTCAAACTCATTAAGGGCATCTTCTAAGGGAAGTTCACCGGATTCTAGGCGAGCGACGATCTGTTCTAGCTCTTGAAGTGAGTTTTCAAAACTAACAGTCGGAACTTGCTGAGTTTTTTCTTTAGCCATAGTCTTTAGCCACTAATGTGAAATCAGTTAATTCGAGGGATTTTAAATATTCAGCAGACTAACGCAGTCTTGCTACGGTTACAATTTATTATTGGGGTTTTTAGATTCAACCCGCAAGATAGTGTTATAATACGCCTCTTTATTGACAATTGGTAACGTGTCATGTGTCTCTGTTAAGGCACATTCGTTTGCCCCCAACCACCATGAACATGCAGCTATTATGAAGTTTATCATTAAGTTATTCCCAGAAATTACCATTAAAAGCCAAACTGTTAGGCTACGTTTCATTAAAATTTTGACCAGTAATATCCGTAACGTGCTTAAACCACTTGGCGAAGAGATTTCGGTTGTCCGTAATTGGGATAACATTGAAGTGCGTGTGAAGGGGGAAACAAAACACGATGAAATTTGTGACATGCTAGGGCGTATCCCAGGTATTCACCATATTCTCGAAGTGGAAGAAAAACCGTTTACTAGTCTGCATCATATTTACGAAATGACACACGAAGCCTATGGCGAGTCATTAGAAAATAAAACATTCTGTGTGCGGGTGAAACGTCGTGGTAAACATGAGTTTTCATCCATCGATGCTGAACGCTATATCGGTGGTGGGTTAAACCAGCACATTGCATCTGCAAAAGTTAAGCTTAAAGACCCTGACACCACGATTCACTTAGAAATCGAAGATGATAAACTTATCTTAGTTAAAGCACGTATTGAAGGCATTGGTGGTTTCCCTATAGGGACCCAAGAGGATGTGTTGTCACTCATTTCCGGTGGTTTTGATTCAGGTGTCTCGAGCTATATGTTGATGCGCCGTGGCTGTCGTGTTCACTATTGCTTCTTTAATTTAGGCGGAGCTGCACATGAAATTGGTGTGAAGCAAATCGCACATTATTTGTGGAACCGTTTTGGTAGTTCCCATAAAGTCCGTTTTATTACTGTAAATTTTGAGCCAGTTGTGGCTGAAATTTTAGAAAAAGTGGATGATGGCCAAATGGGCGTTGTGCTCAAACGTATGATGGTAAGAGCGGCATCTAAAGTTGCTGAGCGTTATGGCGTGCAGGCGATTGTCACAGGTGAAGCGTTAGGGCAGGTATCAAGCCAGACTTTAACAAACTTGCGTTTAATTGATAATGCTTCTGATACTCTCGTATTAAGGCCGCTAATTTCCCATGATAAAGAACATATTATTAAGTTAGCTCGCCAAATTGGTACTGAAGATTTCGCAAAAACCATGCCTGAATATTGTGGTGTAATCTCAAAAAGCCCAACAGTTAAAGCGGTGAAAGCGCGGATTGAAGCGGAAGAGGCCAATTTTGATTTTAGTATTTTAGAGTCTGTTGTTGAGCAAGCTCAAAATATAGATATTCGACAAATTGCACAAGAAAGTCTTGAAAAAGTTCCTGAAATTGAAATGGTGAGTGAGCTTTCAATTGAAAATGAAGTGATTTTAGATATTCGTTCAATTGATGAATTCGAAGACAAACCACTGAATGTAGATGGAATGGAAATTAAGCACATTCCATTCTATAAGTTGAGCACGCAATTTGGTGACTTACCAAAAGATAAAACCTATTTATTATATTGTGACCGTGGGGTAATGAGCCGCTTGCAAGCGCTATACCTAAAAGAACAAGGTTATGAAAATATAAAGGTTTATCGCCCATAACTTAAAACAGGGTGCTTGTATCACCAACTCACGATCAGAGAGAAATGTGGGGGAAATTTCCCCCACAAGACTAGTTATCGCAGGATAACGTAGCTTGAACCAGCGTGTTTCCGCTGCTGATACTGAAAGAGCACAGTCTTTCTTGCATCAATAACGAAAAACACAATACCGTCAGACACACGGTAACTAGCCCCGGAAGGGCAATTTTGGCCATTCCTCTTGACTCCTTTTCTAAAAGGAGACAGAATCCAATTGTGTGAGTTGGAGACTGCCTCGGATTAAGATTAACATCTAAATTCGGGGCTTTCGTCTTTTTGGCTCTCACTAATGCTTGAACCAAATGATCCAAGCACCCGCGGCAATCATAGCAAAAAAGTACTCTAAACACAGATTTTTTACTATTTAATTTTTATTATTCAATAAGTTAAGTTTTATTTCTAATTCGTTTTTTATAATGAGTTTTATATTTAATCTTCTAAATAATCGTTAATACCATTAGGTAAAACGAGTTGAGCGGCAACTTGGGCCGCAGTCTTTCGGCCTACCAATAATTCAATTAACTTTAATGCAAAGTCAAAAGAAGTGGCGGGCCCTTGGCTAGTTAATAGATTGACACGTTCATCAAAGTAAACTCGGCGATCGACCCATTTATGAGCTGCGATTTTATCTTTCATTGATGGAAAACAGGTCATATTACCTAGTGGAAACAATTGGTGATATTCAAGTACAAGCGCTGGTGCTGCACAAATAGCTGCTACGATTTTACCATCAAGATGCATACGGCGAACTTTTTCAACCACCAGTGGGCTATCGCGGAACGTTTCTGCTCCCGCCATACCACCAGGCAGCACAATGGCATCAAAAGGTTCATCAGCGACTTTAATCAACGGAGTATCGGCAATAATTTTTAGGCCTCGTGAGGCTGTAATGGTTAAAGAGCCATCTTCAGTCACACTCGCTAAGGTCACATCGATACCTGCTCTAACTAATAAATCAGCAGTAATAGTAAATTCAATTTCTTCACTCCCATGAGCGATGCAAACTAGAGCGGAAGTCGTCATATTGTTGTTCTCTATTTTTGACTAAATGATAAAGGCGATCGTTTTCAGGTGTACTGATCCCATGAGCTCGTGCTTGTTTGATTAAAAAGCCAGTGATGTAATCAATCTCTGTACGGCGATTATTTCGCATATCTTGTAACATAGAGGAATAGTTATCAGCGGTATTATTGATAATGCCGTAAATATACTCAGTCAGTTCTGCTTTATCCGTATGCAGCCCTTCTGCCGCCATAACATGACATATTTCATCAATGATCTGAGATATCTGTATGGAATGTTGGATTAATTCACCATTTTTACAGGTATGTTCGACGGTAAGGGGGTTAATGACACAGTTCACAATCAATTTACGCCAGCAAGTGGTTAAAATATTATTATGCCAAGCCACATCAGGTAAGGCTTCATGCAAGATATCTGCTATTGGGTAGTAAGCTTGTGCTTGGGAATTGATAGCGCCGATATGTGTGATGCCATTTGCGACATGAAATACTTGGTTATTTTCTTGCCAAGCTGCATGGGTTGTGACGCCCGCTAAGATAGGATGACGTAAAGGCGCCAGCTCTTCAATCGTCCCCATACCATTATGCAGTAATAGAATAGGCGTATTTTCTGGGATAGTATTAATTAAAGGTAATAAAGCGTCAGAAACTTGCCATGCTTTTAAACAAACAATGATCAACTCACTGGTTTGCAAGTGGTTAATATTATTACAGGGAATCAGCTCTCGGAAACTACGCCCATCAGGTTCATTAACATCGACGAATAAATCAGACTGTGCAACACGTAGCCAACCTTGTATGTCATGCCCTTGTATTGCAAGTGAAGCAAGCCACAGTTTACCTATCGCACCACAACCAATTAGAGTTATTTTCATTGTTTCCCCTTTGAAAATGGGACTTTAACGTCTTATAAGGTAAGGCGGAAGTGATCTCTTATCATTATAACCTTTTACGATACGAAGTTGTAGTTAACGAAGTATCACAGACCCTGATAACTTGAAGTGATGTGAATAAAAACGTTATCATGCGCACAGTCTAAAAATTATCAGTGAGGTTCTAGCTATGCCATCATTTGACATTGTATCTGAAGTGGAAATGAATGAAGTACGTAATGCGGTGGAAAATGCGCAGCGTGAGTTAACCAGCCGTTGGGATTTTAAAAATGTTGAAGCTAGTTTTGAGCTAAATGACAAAAATGAATCAGTTAAAATCACTAGCGAGTCTGATTTCCAAGTGCTCCAGTTAGTTGATATCTTAAGAGAAAAAATGGCAAAACGCGGTATTGATGGTGCTGTATTGAATGTGCCAGAAGATATTGTTCATAGTGGAAAAACCTATAGCGTTGAAGTTACGTTCAAGCAAGGTATTGATGCTGCAACTGCTAAAAAAATCGTTAAATTAATTAAAGACAGTAAACTGAAAGTCCAAGCACAAGTTCAAGGTGACCAAGTACGTGTGACGGGCAAAGCCCGTGATGATTTACAATCGGTTATGGCATTAGTACGTGGCGGGAACTTAGGCCAACCTTTTCAATTTAATAACTTCCGCGATTAGTTATTTTTCAAGCATTCATTTAAAGCCCTCGATAGCGGGCTCAGACTGCTGACAAACATATTATGTTTGGCGGCAAGTCTAATAGGTTTTGAAAATAAACTAGGAAAATCAATTTATTGATTTTCGGCTGATAACACAAAGCGGGAAAAACCACGCTTTTATCCTGCTTTGTCAACAACCTCAGCCCGCGATAGCGGGCTAATTTTTACTGATTTATTAATGCTTCAAGTTGCTCTCGATTGATGATTTTTCTATCAACTTTAACATAAGCACTAAATTCCTCGTCAACGACAAGCGCTTCCATCACCCCTTCTTGAGCTTGTAATTTTTTCTCAAGAGCTCTTGTATCTCCAATATGGTTGGGTAATTCAATACGAATACTGCTGACATAAGGAGGCTGCTGCATTGTCAGGCTAATGATAAACCAGATAATGGTCAAAATTAAACCACCAATAAAAACGGTACTAGCTCCTTCAAAACTGTATAACCACCCACCAACAATACCCCCGATGGCAACGCCTAAAAACTGGCTAGTGGAGTAAACGCCCATGGCAGTTCCTTTATAGCCCGCAGGTGCCTCTTTGCTTATGAGTGACGGTAAAATGGCTTCCATGATATTGAAAGCGATAAAAAACAGTTGAATACCTAAGAAAATCACCCATAAGTGACTACCAGAAAACCATAAGGTAATTTCGGCCAATGCTAAAACGGCAATACAGAATAAGAAGACTTGTTTCATTTTGCGGTATTTTTCCGCATAAATAATGAACGGAAGTACGGTGACAAAAGCAATTAACATCGTGACTAAATAGGCTTTCCAATGGTCTTTCGCTAAAAAGCCAGAGTCAGTCATGATAAGAGGCAGAGCAACAAAACTGGACATCAGTAGGGTGTGTAAGCTGAGGATCCCTATATTTAATTTGAGTAATTGGGGGTGCATTAAAACCGCTTTTAAATTACCTTGCACAAATGCAGACTCACGATTTAAGACATGAGTATTAGTATTAGGAACAACAAAAACAGTCACTGCAATAGCACCAACTGCAAGTAGCGCTATCCCCCAAAATAAGCCACTTAAACCAACCCAATTAGCGATAATTGGGCCAAGTACGAGGGCGATAGCAAAAGTTAAACCGAAACTAATACCTAAAAATGCCATGGCTTTAGTGCGATTTTGCTCTCGAGTTAGGTCAGAAAGTAATGCCATGACGGCAGCAGAAATTGCTCCGGCGCCTTGTAAAGCCCGACCAATAATAATTCCCCAAATAGAATCGCTTAATGCTGCAACGATACTTCCGATAATAAAAATAACTAACCCAATAATAATTAAAGGTTTCCTACCAATCTTATCTGACATTAAACCAAAAGGGATTTGAAAAACGGCTTGGCTAAGGCCATAGATACCAATAGCAACACCCACTAAGAACTCGCTAGCACCTTGTAAATGCATCCCATAGCTGGTCAAAATAGGTAATACCATAAACATTCCAAGCATTCGCAAGGAGAAAACGGAGCCTAATCCCCAAGTGGATCTAAGCTCTGCAGATGTCATTTTGTTATCATTCATTTTTATTCTTCATATTTCGTGCTGTAGCGGTGTTGACTTCTCTCAGCTAGTTAGGTCACACATTAATAAATACAACAAGTTGAATAAATACGTATATGTTGTGGCAATATGTTTTTAATCTCAACCTATTAGCATTTTTAATAGTGCATTTGATATCTAGCTTATCAATAGCAAGCGGCTATTTAACCATAAAATAGATTCATAAGGATAGGCAGAATAAGTAAAAGTGAGTTGTAAAAGCAGTTAGAGACAAATAAAAACGGCGGGGAAGGCCCGCCGTTTAGACATCGTTATCATCAGTAAACAGATAAGTTATCTGACGAGAGCTATAACAGTATCGCTTGAAACGATAGGGTCAACTGACATCATTACGCTCAATGAAGTAATCGCTACGATTGAGAAAATGAACAGTTTTCTTGCCCAGACCCGGTCGTCATTTTCGGTTTTGAAGCCCGAAATTGCCATACCTAGCCACCATAAGCTGACTGCTGCACCTACGATGAGGTACTTATAGCCCGCGTATCCACTGATAGCTAACATTAATGTTGCGACCATAAACGCTAGGATATACAGGAAGATGTGCGTTTTCGCGACGGAAATTCCTTTAATAACCGGTAACACAGGAATGTTTGCGGCTTTGTAATCCTTAAAGCGGAAGATAGCAATGGCATAAGAATGAGGCATTTGCCACAAACTGAATATCAATAATAGGATAAGTGCACCCATATCGAATTCATTTGTAACAGCGCAGTAACCGATAACTGGTGGTGCCGCGCCTGAAAGACTGCCAATCAGTGTGCCATAAACGGATTTACGTTTCATATATAGGCTATAAATACCTACATAAACAATGAAACCGATAACTGCAAGCAGCATTGCCAGAGCATTGGCTGCTACAAGTAGCAGCACCATACCAGCAATACCTAATGCAGCAGCGTAAATCAGGCTAACTTTCGGATCAATTAACCCTTTAACTAAAGGGCGATTCTTCGTTCTTTCCATGATACGGTCGATATCACGGTCGATGTAGTTGTTAAAAACACAACCAGAAGCCACGACCAGTGATACACCCAGCAAAGTCGCAACGAACAGTGGGTAATCAATTGACCCTTTTGAAGCCAATAAAAAACCACCGATCACAGAAATCAAGTTTCCGAATATAATTCCTGGTTTGGTCACTTGCAGGTATTGCTTAAACATATCGGCAACTCTTTAGTCGAGCATCATATTGATGTTCAGGTTGTACATAATCCACAGTGAGCCAATGACCACAATGCCAACAATAAGCATGGTGAACAGGAAGGCAACTAAATTCCAACGCTCATCTGATGATGTATTCATATGTAAGAAACAAACCAAATGAACCAGAATTTGCACAACCGCCATGCCCACAACAGTCCAAAGGATTGCTGAAGTTGACGCTGTACCTTCCATCACCATCCAGAAAGGGATCACTGTCAGGATAACTGATAGGATAAAGCCAATCAGGTATGTTTTAACGCTACCGTGGCTTGCTCCAGTGTGAGCATCTTTTGCATGACTCATTTAAATAGCCCCCAGAAGATAAACAACGGTAAATACACAGATCCACACAACGTCTAAGAAGTGCCAGAACAAGCTTAGGCAGTTTAAACGTGTTTTATTGACATCAGTTAGACCACGACGAGTAACTTGAATCATCATAATGATAATCCAAATTAAACCCGCAGTTACGTGTAGACCGTGAGTCGCAACAAGTGCGAAGAAGCCAGATAAGAAACCGCTACGGTCAGGACCAAAGCCCTCTGCAATCAGTTCATGGAACTCATAGACTTCCATGATAACGAAGCCTAGGCCTAACAGGAATGTCGCAAATAGCCATAAGTTAACAGCAGCAATCTTACCTTTATGCATCGCTATCATTGCGAAGCCGTAAGTGATACTACTCACTAACAGTAAGAAGGTTTCGCCTAATACGAACTTCAGACTGAAGATATCTTTACCAGCAGGACCGCCAGCAGTTCCATCGGCCAAAACAACATAGGTAGCAAACAAACAAGCAAACAGGATCAAGTCGCTCATAATATAGAGCCAGAAACCGAATACTTTTGTTCCACCTGCATCGTGGTGCCCATGCTCAGCATGGGCGATATTTTGGTTAGTCATTGTATTAGTTGACATCGTTCACACCTGCCTTACGCAATTCTTCAAAGTGCTTATTCTCGATTTCTTCGATTTCAGCCACAGGTACGTAGTAATCAACATCTTCGTCGAAGCTTTTTGCAATCCAAGTTACGATCATTCCACCGAAACCAATGATTGCGAGCCACCAGATGTGCCAGATCATTGCGAAACCTAAAACTAAGCTAAATGCAGCGATAATAACGCCTGCGCCTGTGTTTTTCGGCATATGAATTTCTTCATATGAAGTTGGTTTCTTATGAGCAAGGCCTTTCTCTTTCAGATCCCACCATGCATCGCGGGTTTGAACGTGTGGTTCAATCGCAAAGTTATAGAAAGGTGGTGGAGAAGATGTCGCCCACTCAAGTGTACGTCCACCCCATGGGTCACCGGTTAAATCACGGTTTTCATGACGGTCACGGATACTCACAATGATTTGGATAACTTGGCATGCAATACCGATTGCGATTAACGCAGCACCGCCTGCAGCAACAACTAACATTGTGTGGTAAGTCGGGTCAATATTCTGACTTAAACGACGGGTCATACCCATAAAGCCAAGAATGTACAGTGGCATAAAGGCTAAGAAGAAACCGATGATCCAGAACCAGAAGGCACGAACACCCCATTTCTCATTTAGCGTGAAGCCATACGCTTTCGGGAACCAGTAAGTCATACCCGCGAAGCACCCGAATACAACACCACCAATGATAACGTTATGGAAGTGAGCAATCAGGAATAGACTGTTATGCAGAACGAAGTTTGCACCTGGAACAGCAAGCAGAACACCAGTCATACCACCAACAGAGAAGGTGATGATGAAACCGATAGTCCACAGCATAGGTGATTTAAACTCGATACGGCCTTGGTACATGGTAAACAACCAGTTGAAGATCTTAACCCCTGTAGGGATTGCGATAATCATTGTGGCGATACCGAAGAAGGCGTTAACGTTCGCTCCTGAACCCATCGTAAAGAAGTGGTGCAACCAAACGATGAAGGACATAACGGTAATAACGATTGTCGCCCAAACTAATGAGGTATAACCGAATAAACGTTTTTTCGAGAAGGTTGCTGCAACTTCAGAGAATACACCGAACACTGGCAGAACAAGGATATACACCTCAGGGTGACCCCATGCCCAAATCAGGTTGATGTACATCATCATGTTGCCGCCCATATCATTAGTGAAGAAATGGGTGCCTAAATAACGGTCTAACGTCAGAAGCGTTAATGTAACAGTTAAGATAGGGAAAGCAGCAACAATCAATACGTTAGTACATAACGCAGCCCAGCTGAATACAGGCATTTTCATCATCGACATACCCGGCGTACGCATACGGATAATAGTCGCGATGAAGTTAACCCCTGTTAATAGTGTACCAATACCGGATATCTGGAGACTCCAGAGCCAGTAATCGACCCCGACCCCAGGGTTGTACTCCAAGCCGGATAATGGCGGATAAGCCAACCAACCAGTTTGTGCGAATTCACCTACCCCTAGAGAGATGTTGATTAACACAACACCAACAACAAAGAACCAGAAGCTCAATGAGTTAAGGAATGGGAACGCAACATCACGTGCACCAATTTGCAGAGGCACAACTAAGTTCATCAGACCAACAACGAATGGAGTTGCCATGAAGAAAATCATGATAACGCCGTGTGCGGTGAAGATTTGGTCATAGTGATGAGGATTCAAGAAACCCTCTTGGCCAGCAGAAGCAAGAACTTGCTGCCCACGCATCATGATAGCATCCGCGAAGCCACGGAATAACATAACCATTGCGACAATGATGTACATGACACCAATTTTCTTATGGTCAACAGAGGTTAACCATTCTTTCCACAACCACTTCCATTTACCAAAGTAAGAAATCACACCTACTAAGCCAAGTCCACCTAGGACAATAGCAATCAGGGTGACAACGATAATCGGCTCATGGAGCGGAATTGCATCTAGTGTTAATTTTCCGAACATGCCCTTATTCCTCAGCGCCAGCAGCATGAGCACTATGGCTCATTTGCATTGAATTGCCTGTAGCATCGTTATGGTCAGTCATTGAATGACTTTGATTTTCTACAGGAGCGTGACCTTTATGGTGCTCATGACCAAACTTCAGAACGATATCTTCATAAAGTTTAGGCTTCACGCTAGAGAAGTAGGTAACAGGAACGTTCATGCTTGGCTTAGCGACTTCGTCGAATGCCTGCATGGTATCCATTGTTTTAGGAGAAGCTTTTACCTTTTGAACCCACTCATCAAAACCTTGACGGTCTGGAGTTGCAATAGCATTGAACTTCATGTCAGAGAAACCGTGGCCACTGTAGCTTGCTGAGAAGCCTTTGTAGGTACCTGGTTCATTAGCGATTAAATGAAGTTTAGTTTGCATACCTGCCATCGCGTAGATTTGGCCACCTAAAGATGGAATGAAGAATGAGTTCATCACCGAATCTGACGTGATTTTGAAGTTAACTGGCACACCTGTAGGGAATGCGATTTCATTAACTGTTGCAATGCCTTGCTCTGGATAAATAAATATCCATTTCCAGTCAGCAGAAATAACTTCAATAGTGACAGGTTCCTGATCACTCACTAATGGCTGATACGGGTCCAGCTCATGTGTCGTCTTCCAAGTGATAGCACCTAGAATAATGATAATGATGATAGGAACGGTCCAGCAGACTAACTCAATTTTATTTGAGTGAGCCCAATTAGGACGGTAGGTTGCTGACGTGTTGGATTCACGGTATTTTCTTGCGAAGATAATCGTCATGAAAATAACAGGAATAACAACAAGTAGCATTAAGCCAATTGCAATAAGAATTAGCTCTTTTTGTTTAACGCCAACGGCGCCTTTTGGATCCATCAACACCATATCGCAACCACCTAGTAGTAAGGCAGCTACAACGAGTGAGATTGCTCCGATGCTTTTTTTGTAGTTCATAAGTCTCATCCACGACCCCAAATGACAAAGATTCTAATTGTCGTTTCATCAGTGCGGGCATTTTACGGTAAGGTTATGCGAGTGTAAATGATTGTAAGGCAAAGAAACTGAATTGTTAGCTCTTTATGTTAATATGATCACATGTAAAGAACTTATAAACAAAAAGTTAAAATTGATACGGATTATAAGTATGTATTGATAAAACTCTATTAATACTAAATTATCTTGGTAATTTTTCAAAGAAAAATATATACAAAAGAAATGAAAAAATAGTGAAACTGATATAAATGATTAGCAATTTGCTAAGGGAAATTACAGTTTTTATTGCCGATAAAGCTATTTTGGTTGCTTTATCGGCTAAATCATAAAGAAAAATTCTTATTTTACTGATAAAAATAAGAAAATAGTTAACTTCTGATGCAATGTTCTATAGTGCGCTAAAAGGTATACTTTAATGTATAAATGATTGCATCTTGATAGAAAGTATCTCCTAATTTATTATCAGCATAGCGGTATTGTACCCCTGCAGAAACATGGTTTGTTGCATTCCACCAAAAAGCGAGGGCGCCATTTATGCCATTACGCTTATCCCCGTTATAGCGTTTATTCCTCGCGAATTCCATTTCATGCCAGTTTGTTATCATGAAATTTTCTTCGAATACGCTGAAATTATAGCCAGCCACCCAACCTGCTACATATCCATTATTACCTGAATAGAATGTCTGGTCGGTGTAATTAAGAGCAATAAAAGGTTTAAACCATAAATCACCGAATGCAGTGTTATAACCAATACCATATAACGTATTCACATCGTGGAAATTACCACCATACTTGGCTCCAGGTAATGACCAAGTGCCATAAACGTGCCCGTATAGGTTGAAACCAGTATCACCTAAATAAAAGCGGCCTGTTGTTTTAATGGTATAGCGTTTATTTCGTCCTGAATCGGTGTGTTGGCTATGGAATGGGTTTTCGAGATCAAAAAAGCCATATAACTCACCCCAATTAAAATTGGCACCGCCTTCAAGCTCAATATAGGCAAAATCTTTCTTACGTGTCGTGTTTTCTGTTTTGGTTTCAGTACGATGTGACCAATCTAAATAGTTTACATTGACATCAGCAAAGCCATTTTTATAGCCAATAATATTGTCAGAATATGCCGTACCTGCTAGAGAAATTAAGGCGGTCATGTAAATGATTTTTTTCATATATAGATTATTTTCACTTATTGATTAATGGAATTTAGTAGTGCGTTAGTTATTAACACTTTAGCTAACCAATTTGTAACTTGTGATATATTAGACTTGAAAATTGTAATTAAGAAATATTTTACACGCATGAAGTGATCGCAATCACGATATTTAGATATTATTGCTTTGTTTTGCTATTTAGATCTAATTTATACAAAAGATCAAATTCCCTAAACAAATAAGCTTTGCTTAGGGAATTATGAAAAGAATGAGAAAGAGTATTGGGAGGGTTATTGCTGTACTGTTTTGCGAACGGCGAGGAAATCTAAACTACCACCAATAACTAAGCTGATAGCACCAATGCTAATACCAGTATTAAAAATAAGGTTTTGGTAGTGGGGTAAACTCAGCCAAAATTCAATGTGTGTCGTAAACAGATAAACTTTCATATCACTAAATGAAAATATAAGTAATGAAAGTAGCCAAATAGCAAGGAAGCTAACGGCAGTAATAAGAGCATAAACGGCAATGCGATACCCTTTCGCATACAGCTGACGCCGTTGAAACAACCCTGTTGTTTGTGTGTAGATTAAGGATGTCCGACAAGCTAATAAAAGCAAAACACCAGGGACTGCAACTGCGATCGAAATAAGGTAGAACAGTGGCCAGCCATAATTACTGACAAAAATACTTGCGACTGGGCCAATATAAACACGACCAACGGCGGAAAGAGCAGAAAGAAGTGCAAACTGCGTTGCGGATAGCGACTTATTACATAGTGTCATTAATAGGGCGACAAAAGCGGCGGTTCCCATACCAGAGAAGATATTTTCTAGAAAGATAATCGACCCCATGGTTAAGATATGGGGCGGTGTTATCGCTAAGAACCAATAGCCTATATTAGAGCCGCCTTGTAGAAGCCCAAAAATAAATAGAGCTTTAAATAAGCTCATATTTTTCATGAGGTAACCACCAAGTAACGCTCCAACAATAGTTGCAGCCATACCAACAGTTTTATTGACGGTACCCACTTCGCTTAAACTAAAACCAAGAGCATTTAATAGAAAGTTAGTATTAAGCGCCATGACAAAGGCATCACCGAGCTTGTAAAAAACTAACAGTAGTAAGATTAGCCAAGCATTGTTTCGGCTAAAGAATTCAGCGAGTGGTTCGTATATTGCTTTTTTTAGTGATGTTGGTGCAGCGCAGCTTTCTTCGGGTTCTTTCGCGAGTAATGTTGCGATAACGCCGATAATCATCAGCCCTGCCATGACTAAATATAGTTGTTTCCACGTTAAAAACTTATCCGCTAACCAAAGAGCAAGGCCGCCTGAAACTAACATGCTGATCCGGTAACCCATAACTGAGGTTGCAGCACCAATTCCGCGTTCTTCCGCACTCAGTAAATCAGTTTTATAGGCATCAAAAACAATGTCTTGTGAGGCTGAACAAAATGCAACAGTAACCGCTAGCGCAGCAAGGTACCACAAATGCTCTGAGGGGTTCATAAAGCCCATAGCGGCAATGCTGATAATCAACAGAATTTGCGTGGTTAATAGCCATCCTCTTCGACGACCAAGAAAGGGCGGAGTATAGCGGTCCATCATTGGGGACCAAAGAAATTTCAACACATAAGCCTGTCCGACTAATGAAAAGAAACCAATAGTTTTAATATCGACATTTTCAACAGTTAGCCAAGCTTGTAATGTACCTGCAGTTAAAGCTAAAGGTAGACCAGAAACAAAGCCTAAAAGGATTAAAGTGATGTTATTTGGTAGAGTAAAACGAGGCATTATTTCCCTCTAAGCCAGTGTGATATTGCTGCAATACATTGCGCTGCAGAGGTATTGGCTGCGCTATGCTACCCAAGCTCAATCAGTGAGAGCTTAGGTAGCTTAATACTTAATGATAATGATTGCTCAGTTAATAGCGTGAATTTTGTCTGATAAAATCGGTGATTTCTTGGTCTGTTGCCATATCTGCAATTAAATCAGTGAGTGCGCTATTGATAGCTGTTGCTATCTTGTCATTATTGGCTGCTAATAACTCTTGTGTATTAAAATTGCGGGTAAATGAACGTGTTTTTGTCGAACCATTTGGGGCTGTTGCAATAATACTCACACTGGAGTTTACGGTAATATTATGGCGCAAGCTGCCTTCACTGACTTTGGTATCGAGTTTATTCAATTGAACGACTAGATTCACATTTGCTGGTGATGTCACCATAAAGCCACGTGCAGCCATTTGTTTTTCGACGGCTTCTTGCATCAGATAACGAGGATCGCGTGAAGGGTTCAGTACGACTAAACTGCCATTGCGGTTGACTTCCGCTAAGGATTTATTCGTACGATTGTCTACACTGCTAACACTGATTGAAGTTGCATTCAGTGTGGGGTTTTTTGCAGGTAAAGCTATCTTAGGCTCAAGTGATAATGTATTGCTGCTGGTTGCACAGCCCGCAAGAAGAAATAACCCTAAAAGTGGAAAACACAGTTTTCTTAACATAATTTTTTCCAGTTCATCTTTCCTAATTGAAAATGTTTCGTTATGGTGCGGGTAGCCGTCGTTCAATATAAAGCTTAGCGGCTTATTTATCCTGAACTATTAGACAACAATTTTTGAATAAATTCGCATCAATGTGCCGCTATCATAACATTGGCAAGTTATTATCGGATATTTCTATAATAAGAAGATAGCAATAATCAACACGTACAATAAAAGATAATTGCCTCTGAGCATAATTTTTAATTAAGGAGCATTTTATGGTCGCTAATGCAGCTCAAAGTATGCAATCTCTCGTGAGCAAAAAATTACAAGCTGCTTTCGAACCTACACATTTGGAGGTAATTAATGAAAGCCACCAACACAATGTGTTACCGGGCTCTGAAAGCCATTTCAAAGTTATTTTAGTGAGTGATAAATTTGAAAATAAACGAATGCTTGCCCGCCACCGCGAAATTTATGCTATTTTAGCCAGCGAATTATCGGGAGGGATCCATGCCCTTGCTTTGCATACATATACGCAACAAGAGTGGAATGAGCTTGCTGACACTGCGTTAAAATCACCTGCTTGTCGTGGTGTCGGCGGTGTTAATCGGTAATTTTTCGTTTCAGTTAATACACTGAGACTATGCTGTACTTAATCAGCTATGCTCGATGATGAGCTTGGTGAATGTTTTTTCTTCAAATTAGGTGAAAAAACAAAAAATTTAGTCAGAAAAGTCACAAATAATGAGGAAAAAACGCTTCTTTTCTCAGCTTTTCTCGACTCAGGGCGCATGCATCGGTATAATGCTGCGTCTAATTTTCAGTAAGGTTTCGGGACGCTTCTGATATCAGGGATTGACCGTTACGAAAGTAACGCCCCCGGTTCTGGAAGGGAGACAGCCGTTATGATTTAATGGCATAACTCTGGAGTAGACCGATCACTAAGATTTATTTTGAGGTAAGAAGATGCAAGTTTCTGTTGAAACGACTCAAGGCCTTGGGCGTCGTGTAACAATCACCGTTCCTGCCACTGATATTGAAAAAGCAGTTAATAGCGAATTAGTTAGTGTTGCTAAAAAAGTACGTGTTGATGGTTTCCGTAAAGGGAAAGTACCAATGAACATCGTTAAACAGCGTTACGGCGCGTCTGTTATGCAAGACGTTCTGGGCGATGTAATGCAACGTAACTTCATCAACGCAATTATTGAACAAAAAATCAATCCAGCGGGTGCGCCTAGCTACAAACCTGAGCAACTCGAAGACGGTAAAGATTTTGTTTATTCAGTTGAATTCGAAGTTTACCCAGAAATCGAATTAACAGGTTTAGAAACGATTGAAGTTGAAAAACCAGCTGTATCTGTAAAAGATGAAGATCTGGAAAACATGTTAGAAACTCTGCGTAAGCAACAAGCGCAGTGGAAAGAAGTTGAAGCGGCAGCAGAAGCTGACTCTCGCATCACTATCAACTTTACCGGTTCTATCGATGGTGAAGAATTCGAAGGCGGAAAAGCAGAAGATTTCGCACTCGTTATGGGCGAAGGTCGTATGATCCCAGGCTTCGAAGAAGGTGTTGTTGGTCATAAAGCGGGTGAAGAATTCGATATCGAAGTTAACTTCCCAGAAGACTACCATGCTGAAAACCTGAAAGGTAAAGCGGCGAAATTTGCTATTGTTCTGAAGAAAGTAGAACAACGTGAACTGCCTGAATTCACTGAAGAATTCATCAAGCGTTTTGGTATCGCTGATGGTTCTTTAGATGGCCTGCGTGCAGAAGTACGTAAAAACATGGAGCGTGAGCTGAAAAATGCCGTGCGTAACCGTGTTAAAGCACAAGTTCTTGATGGCTTAATCAAAGCTAACGACATCGAAGTTCCAGCAGCAGTTGTTGATGGTGAAATTGATGTTCTGCGTCGTCAAGCGGCACAGCGTTTTGGTGGCGACGAAAAACAAGCGATGGAATTACCTCGTGAACTGTTTGAAGAACAAGCAAAACGTCGCGTAGTGATCGGTCTGCTGTTAGGCGAAGTGATCAACAAAAACGAACTGAAAGCTGACGAAGATCGCGTTAAAGCGCTGATCGAGGAAATGGCTTCTGCGTATGAAGATCCAGCTGAAGTTATCGAATACTACAGCAAAAACGAAGAGCTGATGAATAGCGTTCGTAACTTAGCTTTAGAAGAACAAGCTGTTGAAACTGTATTGGCTGTTGCTAAAGTGACAGAAAAAGAAACTAACTTCACTGAACTGATGAACCAAGTTCAAGCAGGTTAATTCTTTCTTGCTGTACAAAATAATGAAACCCGTGGTGTAATACTACGGGTTTTTTGTCAATTAAAGCCTTTAAATTATCACTTTAGCGAATTTAATTAGGATACCCTTGAAAAACACATTTAAACCCTAATTATATTATCTATACTTCAAGTAGTCTAAGTGGGGCTTTAATTGCAATTTGAACTATTTTGAATAGCTTAATATTGTAGAAAATAGTGATATTAACCAATCGAGTTATTTCGTCATTTTTGAAAATCAAGTATGGTTTTCTAATGGTATAATTCCGTGTAACCCAATAGACTTGTGTTAAACTCTTTTACAGAGCGTCTTGTTTACTGCAGCATACTTAGCTGCATTTTCTTCTTATTTCGCCAGTTGCTTGGTTAAATATTAGCTAAACTAGAAAATAAGAGAATTGAAAGAGCCTGCAGACACAGGAATTTTTTAAAACCGTTGTTTGTGGCATGATCTCTGCTCAAAATAGCAGGCAGACAGCAAATTAGGCGCAAGCACCGGAACGTTTTTAATAGGAGATTTCGATGTCACATTTTGGCAGTCAGGAACAATTAGCATCTCAAATGGCCCTTGTGCCTATGGTCATAGAGCAAACTTCTCGTGGTGAGCGCTCGTATGATATTTACTCACGTCTATTAAAAGAACGTATTATCTTCCTGACTGGTCAAGTGGAAGACCATATGGCGAATTTAATCGTCGCTCAGATGTTATTCCTTGAAGCAGAAAACCCTGAAAAAGATATTCATTTGTATATTAATTCACCGGGTGGCGTTATTACCGCAGGAATGTCAATTTACGATACGATGCAGTTTATCAAGCCTGATGTAAGTACTATTTGTATGGGACAAGCTTGTTCCATGGGGGCTTTTTTATTGACGGCGGGTACCAAAGGTAAACGTTTCTGCTTACCAAATTCACGCGTGATGATCCACCAACCATTAGGGGGTTATCAAGGTCAAGCGTCAGATATCGAAATTCATGCTCAAGAAATTCTTAAAGTGAAATCTCGAATGAACGAGCTAATGGCTCTACATACTGGTAAATCCATTGAAGAAATTACTCGAGACACAGAGCGTGACCGCTTCTTATCTGCAAATGAAGCAAAAGAGTATGGTTTAGTCGACCAAATTTATAGTAGCCGTTAATGGGTTAACTTTTGGTATAATTAGTTCATACCATAAACTATTTTAAAGAAAATCGTTGTTTTGTTTTTTAATTGAATGAAAACAAAACAATATGGATAAAAGTGAGGTCAACTGATGACAGATAAACGCAAAGAGGGGACAGGAAAACTGCTTTACTGCTCTTTCTGCGGAAAAAGTCAGCATGAAGTTCGTAAGCTGATTGCCGGTCCGTCAGTCTATATTTGTGATGAATGCGTAGATTTATGTCTCGATATCATCCGTGAAGAAATAAAAGAACTTACGCCGCATCGCGAGCGTAGTGAGCTGCCTACGCCACATGAAATCCGACAGCATCTTGACGACTATGTCATCGGCCAAGAAAAAGCGAAGAAAGTCTTAGCGGTTGCGGTATATAACCATTACAAGCGCTTGCGTAATGGTGATAAAACCAGTGATGGTGTTGAATTAGGCAAAAGTAATATTTTGCTAATTGGCCCAACCGGTAGTGGTAAAACGCTTTTAGCTGAAACTTTAGCACGTTATTTGGATGTACCATTTACAATGGCTGATGCAACGACATTAACTGAAGCTGGTTATGTCGGTGAAGACGTTGAAAATATTATTCAAAAATTACTACAAAAGTGCGATTACGATGTTGAAAAAGCTCAGCGTGGTATCGTATATATTGATGAAATTGATAAAATTTCACGTAAATCAGATAACCCATCAATTACCCGTGACGTTTCTGGTGAAGGTGTGCAACAAGCCCTTCTGAAACTAATCGAGGGAACGATTGCAGCAGTACCGCCACAAGGGGGACGTAAACACCCTCAGCAAGAGTTCTTGCAGGTTGATACCTCAAAAATCCTCTTTATTTGTGGTGGGGCATTTGCAGGGCTCGATAAAGTAATTGGCCAGCGTTTAAATACCCGTTCAGGTATCGGTTTTGCTGCCGAAGTGAAAGGTGAATCAGATAAAGCAACGGAAGGTGAGTTATTAACTCAGGCAGAGCCAGAAGATTTAATTAAATTTGGTTTAATTCCTGAATTTATTGGCCGTTTACCTGTTGTTGCAACATTAACTGAATTAAGTGAAGAAGCATTAATTCAGATTCTGCAAGAGCCTAAAAACGCTTTAACTAAACAATATCAAGCCTTATTTAGCCTTGAAAATACTGAACTCGAATTCCGTGAAGAAGCACTAAAAGCAATAGCTAAGAAAGCTATGGCACGTAAAACCGGAGCTCGTGGTTTACGCTCTATTGTTGAAGCTGCATTGTTAAATACGATGTATGACCTTCCTTCAATGAGTGATGTTGAAAAAGTTGTCGTTGATGAAAACGTCATTAACGAACAATCAGAACCGCTATTGATATATAGCAAACCTGATGCTCAAGCTTCTGGCGATAACTAATCCCATATAAAACGTTCAATAGTTAATCAAACGAAATGAGGGGTTTCCCTCATTTTGTTTTTTATGTTCAACTAGCCATTGAATGCTAAAATCTTGTCCCCATATAGTTTATATTCTGAGGTGTGGTTTCCTTGTTCTAAAAAGTAATTTTAAAACAAGAGATAGAAACCCTTAAACTAGCGTGAGCTAAACGAAGAGAGAGCTTTATGAATCCTGAGCGTTCCGAACGCATTGAAATACCAGTATTGCCTCTGCGTGATGTAGTGGTATACCCACATATGGTGATCCCACTGTTTGTTGGACGTGAAAAATCCATTCACAGTCTGGAAGCAGCGATGGATCATGACAAGCAGGTAATGCTGGTTGCGCAAAAAGAAGCCTCGACTGATGAGCCAGGGGTGAATGATTTATTTGCTGTCGGTACAGTCGCATCCGTTATTCAGATGCTAAAACTGCCTGATGGCACCGTTAAAGTCCTCGTTGAAGGTCTACGACGCGCACGTATTACCAGTTTGACAGATAATGGCGAATATTTCTTAGCGCAAGCAGAATATTTAGCTGCAGAGCAAAATAATGAATCTGAACACGCAGCGTATGATGAAGCGACAGCGGGTTCTCAATCATCAGACGCACTTGATGAAAAAGAAAACGAAGTGTTGTACCGCACTATCGTTAGTCAGTTCGAAAGTTATATAAAACTGAATAAAAAGATTCCACCTGAAGTATTAACCGCGTTACATGCGATTGAACAAGATCAGCTAGACAAATTGGCAGATACCATTGCCTCTCACATGCCACTAAAATTAGCGGATAAACAACGCGTTTTAGAAATGGCAAATATCGCAGAGCGTGTAGAGTTTTTGATGGCCATGATGGAGTCAGAAACTGAGCTGCTGCAAGTGGAAAAACGTATCCGCAATCGTGTTAAAAAACAGATGGAAAAAAGCCAGCGTGAGTATTATCTGAATGAGCAAATGAAAGCCATTCAGAAAGAGCTGGGTGAAATGGACGATGCGCCAGACGAATATGAATCGCTAAAACGTAAAATCGAAGAAGCGAAAATGCCAAAAGAGGCACAAGAGAAAGCAGAAGCAGAATTGCAGAAGCTGAAAATGATGTCGCCAATGTCAGCAGAAGCTACTGTTGTCCGTAGCTATATTGATTGGATGGTGCAGGTACCATGGCATAAACGTAGTAAAGTCAAAAAAGACTTAGTTAAAGCTCAAGAAGTGTTAGATACCGATCACTACGGTTTAGAGCGTGTGAAAGACCGTATTTTAGAGTATCTGGCAGTGCAAAGCCGCGTCAGTAAAATTAAAGGGCCAATCCTCTGTCTGGTTGGGCCTCCGGGCGTGGGTAAAACCTCTTTGGGGCAATCTATTGCCAAGGCTACTGGTCGTCAATACACTCGTATGGCATTAGGTGGGGTGCGTGATGAAGCTGAAATTCGCGGTCACCGTCGTACCTATATCGGTTCAATGCCAGGTAAGCTGATTCAAAAGATGGCAAAAGTAGGGGTCAAAAACCCACTATTTTTATTGGATGAAATTGATAAAATGTCATCTGATATGCGTGGTGACCCAGCCTCTGCATTATTAGAGGTGCTTGATCCAGAACAAAATATTGCCTTTAACGATCACTACTTGGAAGTGGATTACGATTTGTCTGATGTGATGTTTGTTGCAACATCCAACTCGATGAATATTCCAGCACCATTGTTAGATCGTATGGAAGTCATCCGTCTTTCTGGCTATACAGAAGATGAAAAACTGAATATTGCGAAAAAACATTTGCTGTCTAAGCAGATTGAACGTAACGCATTGAAAAAGAATGAGTTAGCTATCGATGATAGTGCTTTAATGAGCATTATTCGTTATTACACTCGTGAAGCTGGAGTTCGTGGTTTAGAGCGTGAAATCTCTAAATTGTGTCGTAAAGCGGTTAAAGCGCTGCTCATGGACAAAAAGCTTAAGCACATTGAAATCAACGCTGATAACCTGAAAGATTATCTGGGTGTTCGCCGTTTTGATTATGGCCAAGCAGACACAGAAAACCGTGTTGGGCAAGTTACAGGCCTTGCTTGGACTGAAGTTGGTGGTGACTTACTGACTATTGAAACTGCATGTGTGCCAGGCAAAGGCAAACTAACTTATACCGGTTCTTTAGGTGAAGTCATGCAGGAGTCTATCCAAACGGCATTAACGGTTGTTAGAGCTCGAGCAGAAAAACTGGGTATAAATAGTGATTTCTATGAAAAACGTGATATTCATGTTCACGTACCAGAAGGCGCTACACCAAAAGATGGCCCGAGTGCGGGTATTGCGATGTCAACCGCTTTAGTCTCTTGCTTAACGGGTAATCCAGTTAGAGCTGACGTAGCAATGACAGGTGAAATTACTTTAAGAGGTTTAGTTTTCCCGATAGGCGGCCTGAAAGAAAAATTATTGGCTGCACACCGCGGAGGGATTAAAACCGTATTAATCCCTAAAGAAAACGAACGTGATTTAGAGGAAATTCCTCAAAATGTGATCGCGGATCTCGAAATTCATCCGGTGAAAACAATTGAAGAAGTTCTTTCTTTAGCTTTAGTTAACCCTCCTTTTGGGGCAGAAGTAGTTAAAAAGAAAGCTAAAAGAGTGAGCTGAATCAAGAAGTTTGTATAAAATTAAGACTGACAGCTAATTTAGGGCTTGTCAGTCTTTTTTTTCATCGCTAATTTAACGATGATTCTGATAATTGTTTGTATGCAATCTGTTCTCTTGCCATTGGTAATCAGGATTGATATAACGGCTGCATCATTAATTAACTATACTAATAACTGCTATAGTTAATTAAGAGATTTATAGTCCAACTAATATGGGGATGATAAGAGTGAATAAAGCTCAACTGATTGATCAAATCGCTTCTGATGCGAATATTTCTAAAGCTGCAGCAGGTCGTGTTGTTGACGCGTTCGTTGCTACTGTAACAGGTTCTCTGAGTAAAGGGGATGATGTTGCTCTAGTTGGCTTTGGGACTTTCTCTGTTCGTGAGCGTGCAGCACGTACAGGCCGTAACCCTCAAACGGGTAAAGAAATTAAAATAGCTGCGGCGAAAGTTCCTGCTTTCCGTCCAGGCAAGGGTCTTAAAGACGCTGTAAATAGCTAATTAGGTATTTAAGTTTGTCTTTCTCGTAATTTTGCGAAAACTCAAACTGACGGAATGTCTTTAATCAGCTAATATATAAGCGCACCATTGAAATGGTGCGCTTTTTTTTCTTTCTGAGTTAAGATTAGCGTATTATCAGGAAATTGAATTCAACAAAGCGGAGTTAAGCCTTTTTATGATGGAAAATTTACGCACAAAGGCGAATAGTCCTTTGCTCAAAATAATACTGGCGCTGATTATCCTTTCATTCGTGTTGGGTGGCGTTATGATGGGGGGCCTCGGTGGCAACAATGCAAATAATGCAGCTGAAGTTAACGGGCAATCAATAAGCCGCGAACAGCTACAGCAGGCTTTTCAACAAGAACGCCAATCATTACAAGAGTACCTAGGGGATAAATTCTCAGAAGTCGCTAGTAATGAAGAAAGTATGAATTTACTGCGTCGTCAAGCTCTTGATAACTTGATTAACAATGAACTGATTAATCAGTATGCTAATGAATTACAGCTCTCAGCAAGTGACCAGCAAATTGAGCAATATATTTTCTCAATGCCTGTTTTCCAGACAGATGGCCGGTTTGATAGCGAAAAATATCGTGAGATCTTAAGTCGTAACAACATTAACGCGGATAGCCTTGCGGCTCAAATTCGCCAAGACCTTACACGAGCTCAGTTAGGAAAAACCTTTACTGGAACGGATTTCGCTTTACCATCAGAAGTTAAAGCATATGCTGAATTATTTATGCAAGAACGTGAAATTCGTACTGCAATCTTAGATTTAGCAGAGGTTCAAGCAAAACAAACAGCTTCTGAAGAAGAATTAAAAGCCTACTATGATGCCAACCAAAATAGCTTTATCTCACCTGAGAAAGTACAAGTAAGCTATGTTGAAATGGATGCAGCATCAATGCCGCCAGCGACAGTGTCAGCTGAAGAAGTAAAAGCGTATTATGATCAAAACCTGAAAAATTATACTCAGGCAGAGCAAAAACAGTACAGCATGATTCAGGTAGCTTCAGAAAAAGAAGCAAATGATATTCTGAATGAATTAAAACAAGGTGCGGACTTTGCAACACTGGCAACTGAAAAATCAACGGATAAATTCAGTGCAGGACAAAAAGGCTTGATTGGTTGGATGGAAGCGGCATCAACGCCAAGCGAAATTGTGGACGCAAAATTAACAGAAAAAGGGCAACTTTCGGCACCTGTTAAATCACAAAATAGTTATGTTATCTTTCGCTTAGATGATATTAAACCTGAATCTATTAAACCGTTTGAGCAAGTTGAAGAAAGTATTAAAACTAGCTTACTTCAAGATAAAAACATTAAACAATTCTATGACTTACAGCAGAAGGTTAGTGAGGCTGCCACGAGTGATATGGAATCATTAGTTTCGGTTGAATCTGTATCTGGTTTGAAAGCTGTGACAACGGATTGGTTTGATAGAACAAATCCGCCTGCCGCACTTAATTTCCCTAAAGTGGTCAGTGAAGTATTTAGCGACCGTTTAGTGGATAAAAATGGTTCTAAAGGGATCAACTCAGATGTTATTAACGTTGAAGGGGACCGTGCATTTGTTGTGCGTGTAACAGAGTACAAACCTGAAAGCGTTGAACCTTTTGATAAGGTTAAGTCCGAAATTGAAACTCTGGTTAAGCGCCAAAAAGCGGATGCAGAGTTGAAAGCTACGAGTGATAAACTTCTTGCTGAGTTAAATGCGGGTAAAGGAACTGAAGCTCTAAATGCGGCGGGTGTTAAATTTTCCGATACTCAAACTGTTTCTCGTTTAATGCCACAAACAGCGCTTATTAATGCAACGATGGAAATGCCGCAACCTGCTGATGGTAAACCAAGTTATGCACTTGCGCGTGATGAGTCCGATAACTATGTGCTTATTCAACTAGATAAAGTTACGCTAGGCCAACCGACGGAAGATGAGTTAAAGCAACTGACTCGTGAATACCAAGGTGCTATGAGTTCTGCGGTCAATGAAGCTCTGATGCTTAACTTGCGTGAGAATGCAAAAATTGAAGTGCTGAATATTGAGTAATTGCGAGCAGCTTTGCAAGTAAAATTGTAACTTCATGAATAGAAGGCCACCTTTGGGTGGCCTTTCGTATTTTCAGTATTATTGAAAAGTGTTCCGTATTTTTCTATGGCATCGTTGTGTCTCAACATACACAGGAGAACAAATATGTTATGGAATTCAGTCAATAAATGCAGATTAGGTATTGTTCTGCTCCTTTCTTTATTATGCTCACTCTCTTCTTTTTCTTTGGCTAAGAAAATTGAGCCAGAAAAAGCCACTGCGGCTGTCATTCAAGAAAAACAAGTAAGTAATAACTCACCATCAACGAGCCATGGCCCGTCTGACAAAGTGAATATCAACTTAGCGGGTGAAGAAGAACTTGCAGAAAAACTTACTGGTATAGGTAGGCAAAAAGCGAAAGCAATCGTTGAATATAGGCAAAAATATGGTGCTTTTAATTCCATTGAAAATATTTTAGAAGTTCAGGGGATAGGTCCTGCATTTTTAGAAAAGAATAAAGATAAGTTAACTTTGTAACTAAAATCCCCCATACAGAGTATGGGGGTAATATATTAAAGGTTAATAATTAAGCAGAAAACTAAGCTTTTTATAAATAATTTGCGAGCTAAGTCTTATTATTGATAATCATTCAGCACATTTTCCGTACATTTGTTATTTTTATGTTATTAAAAAATAAACTGGTCGGAGTAGTTATGACAACACACATTAAAGTTCATGGTTATCATATAGATATTTTTCAACATGTTAATAATGCACGTTACTTAGAATTCTACGAAGCGGACCGCTGGGAATGGATGAATAAGCGTAATTTCATTAGTTGGGCGATAAAAAACAATTTAACAATGGCTGCGGTGAATATTAATGTAAATTATATCCAAGGCGTCTTGCTTGGTGATGAGCTGACAGTAGTGACTCGAATGGATAAAATCGGTACTAAAAGCGCAGTCTGTTATCAACAAATAATTCGCAATAAAGCAGGGGCTCAAGAGGTAGTTTCTGATGCTTATGTGACATTTGTATTTATCGATAACATAGAGAATAAAGCGATTGTTATTGATGAACAATTGCGTGAGAAACTAGAGTCATTCAAAGTAGGTTCTGAAGACTTTATTCAAAATTAGCCTACCTAGCTTGAATCGTTATGAATAAGCTAATGGCAGGCTATGTGTTTGACTAATTAATTATAACTTTTGCTTTAGTGAGAGCATGATAGCTTCTTTATCACTTAAATATTCATTTAAGCCCTTGCTCCTTAAATGGCAGGCAGCACATTCACCGCAACCATCACCTTGAATACCATTATAACAAGTCAGTGTTTGCTGCCTGATCGTTTCAAGGTGACCATAGCTGTCGGCAAGTGCCCAGGTTTGGGCTTTATTCAGCCACATTAACGGGGTTTCAAAGCGAATATTTTTGGCAAGACCGAGGTCTACAGCATGGTTGAGAGCTTTGACAAACTCATCTCGGCAGTCCGGGTAACCTGAAAAGTCGGTTTCACAAACCCCCGTTATCACTGCTTCTGCCTGTACTTGGTAAGCATAAATTGCAGCTAATGTGAGGAATAAAATGTTACGCCCTGGAACAAAAGTACTAGGTAACGCACTTGACTCACTTTCAGCGAAATCAGGGACTGGTATGTTGTCTCGGGTTAAGCTGCTGATTGCCAATTCATTGAGTAATGTGACATCTAACACTTTATGTGCTGCAGCACCTAAAGATACGCTTAATTTCTGTGCGACTTCGATTTCAAAACGGTGGCGCTGGCCGTAATCAAAAGTAACACAGTGAACTTCATCATAGTTTTGCAAAGCTTGAATAAGACAGGTTGTTGAGTCTTGGCCCCCGCTAAAAACCACAACTGCGCGTTTCATAGGTACTCCTTGGTGATATATCATTTTCAATATGTAATAAGAAGAGAGCGAAACATGTTAGCGATACTAGGATGCAATTAATAGTTCTATTTTTATCAAGCGAGTTTGATTGAGGTACTATTTATATGTCAATTTGGTTATTTGTGTAAAAATATTCTATAATCGTGGTGTTTGGTAACATTTTTATTGTTTTTTAATTATTCAATTTTGCATAATATGTTTATGCAGCTAATAAAATAACGACAAAAGTACTTACACCTAGATCAAGAGAGCATTCATGTTAGATAAAATAGACAAAAAACTGCTTTGTTTATTGCAAAATGACAGTAGCCTATCCTTAAATACCCTTGCTGAAGCTGTTAATTTAACATCTACTCCGTGCTGGAAAAGATTAAAAAGGCTTGAAGATGAAGGCTATATTCGAGGGCGAGTGACCTTACTCGATGGTGAGAAGCTAGGTTTAGGTTTAACGGTAATTGTGACAATTAAAACACAGCATCATAATAGTGAGTGGTATGAGCAATTTGTTTCTTTTGTTAGTCAACTTCCTGAGGTGCTGATGTTTTATCGCATGGCTGGTGAGTATGATTATCTTATGCAAGTCGAAGTGCATGATATGAAATCATATGATTTGTTTTATAAAAAGCTAGTCAATGGTGTCCATGGTCTAATAGATGTAACCTCAAGCTTTGCAATGGAAAAAATCAAATATACGACAGTATTGCCTATCCCTGACTAACCTCGTAATAACTTAGATAATTACGGTCTCTCATTCTTAGGCATCAATAAATCAATATATTCAAGGCAGTATTACGTGCGATTATTTTCACAACTAGGTTGGTATTTTTTGAGTGAATGGCGGCGCTATCTCGGCGCTGTTTGCTTTTTAATTATCATTGCTATTTTACAATTAGTTCCTCCACGCATTGTTGGTGTTGTCGTTGATGGAATAAGTAAAGGAGCAATGCCGACAAAGCAATTAATCACTTATGTTTTAATCATGCTGTTGATTGCATTGGTTGTGTATGGGTTGCGGTATATTTGGCGTTTATGGTTATTTGGTGCTTCTTATAAGTTAGCTGTACAGCTACGACAAAAGTTTTATCGGCAATTAAGTCTGCAGAATCAAGCGTTTTACCATAAGTATCGAACGGGAGACCTAATTGCACGTACAACGAATGATGTTGACCGAGTCGTGTTCGCAGCTGGTGAAGGTGTTTTAACATTAGTTGACTCATTGGTGATGGGGTGTGCGGTGCTCATCATGATGAGTGTTGAAATTAGTTGGCAGCTTACTTTACTAGCACTCATTCCAATGCCAATTATGGCATTAATCATTAAACGGTATGGAGACCAGCTTCATCAGCGTTTCAAGCATGCTCAAGGGGCATTTTCGTCTTTAAATAATCATGCGCAAGAAAGTTTAACAAGTATTCGTATGATTAAAGCTTTTGGCCTTGAAGATCATCAATCAAATCAATTTGAACAGGTAGCTACTGAGGCAGGGCGTCGCAATATGCATGTTGCTAAAGTTGATGCGCGTTTTGACCCCACCATTTTTATGGCGATTGGTATGGCAAATTTACTCGCTATTGCAGGTGGAAGCTGGATGGTATTAAACGATACATTGACGTTAGGTGAATTAACGAGCTTTGTAATGTATCTAGGGTTAATGATTTGGCCGATGTTAGCGCTTGCTTGGATGTTTAATATCGTTGAACGAGGTAGTGCGGCTTATAGCCGTATTCTAAGTTTACTCAATGAACCGCTAGTCATTCAGGATGGTTCGCATTCATTACAGCCTGAAAAGGGAAACTTGAATGTGAATATTATCAACTTTAGTTATCCAGAAACTAAGCGAATAGCATTACATGATATTAAGTTTGATTTAAAACCTGGACAATTTTTGGGGCTTTGTGGGCCGACGGGGTCTGGAAAATCAACGTTGTTGACGTTATTACAGCGTCAATTTGATGTGACGGAAGGGGCGATTTGCTATCAAGGCTTATCACTACCCGAAATCCGTTTAGATGAATGGCGTGCTCGGTTATCTATCGTAAATCAGTCCCCATTTTTATTTTCAGATACAGTTGCTGGCAATATCGCGCTTGGGCGGCCTAATGCCACTCAAGATGAAATTGAACAGGCTGCGCGTATAGCTTGTGTACATGATGATATTTTACGTTTACCTGAAGGCTATTCCACTCAGGTTGGTGAGCGCGGTGTCATGTTATCTGGCGGGCAGAAACAACGAATTTCTATTGCAAGGGCCATCTTGCAAAATGCAGAAATCTTGGTGTTAGATGATGCGCTTTCTGCCGTTGATGGGCAGACCGAGTTTACAATTTTACAAAATTTAAGCCATTGGCGGCAGGGTAGGACTATGATAATTAGCGCCCATCGTCTATCTGCATTGGTAGAGGCAGACAATATTATTGTGTTATCTCAAGGTGCTATTGTTAGTCGAGGTAAACATGAAGCGCTTATTGAGCAATCGGGTTGGTATAAAGATATGTATCAGTATCAACAGATTGAAGCTGCTCTGGATGGTGAGCTATGAGCCAAAAGAAACCGCTATGGCCAGCACTCAAGCGTTTGCTTGGTTATGGAAAAGCATACCGAGGAACCATGGGGATTGCCATTGCAATGCTATGGTTAGCCGCTATTGCAGAAGTTAGTGGGCCTCTGCTAATCAGTTATTTTATTGATAACATGATAGCGAAAAAACAAATCATCATGCCACTTGCTTTATATATGGCCGTTGGTTTTATATTGCTCCAAGTTATTGCAGCGTTATTACATTACTATCAAATTATTTTATTTAATAAAGCCTCTGTGGGGGTAGTGCAAACATTACGCACAGATGTGATGAATGCAGCCCTTAGACAGCCCCTAAGTGCATTCGATAAGCAACCTGTTGGCCAATTAATTTCACGAGTTACAAATGATACTGAAGTTATTAAAGATTTATTTGTGATGGTTGTGCCGACAGTATTTCGTAGTTTAGCCCTGATTTGTGCCATGTTAGTTGCTATGTTTTCATTGGAATGGCGTATGGCATCAATTGCAGTGATGATTTTTCCTGCGGTATTTGTGGTAATGCTTGTTTATCAGCGCTTAAGTACGCCCATTGTGCGCCGTGTGAGATCTTATCTTGCAGATATTAATAACGGTTTTAACGAAGTCATTAATGGAATGACAGTTATTCAGCAATTTATCCAACAGGCTAGGTTTGGCGAAAAAATGCAAAGTATTAGCCAAGACCATTATTTTGCAAGAATGAAAGCATTAAAACTTGATGGCTTACTATTAAGGCCATTACTAAGTTTACTTTCAGCTTCAGTATTGTGTGGCTTGCTATTGCTATTTGGGTTCGAAGGAACGACTACCATTGGTGTTGGTGTCTTATATGCATTTATTAACTATTTAGGTCGCTTGAATGAGCCGCTTATTGAGTTAACTTCTCAGCAATCAATGCTTCAACAAGCTGTTGTTTCTGGTGAGCGTGTATTTGAATTAATGGATAGTCCGCAGCAAGGTTATGGTGAAAGTATTGAGCCATTACAAGGAGGTTCAATCTCAATTAACCATTTATCTTTCGCTTACCGTGATAACAAAATGGTACTTAAAGATATTAATTTACAAGTGCCTGATAATAACTTCGTTGCATTAGTCGGTCATACAGGCAGCGGTAAAAGTACCATAGCAAATTTAATTATGGGGTATTACCCGTGGCAGGAGGGAGATATTTTATTAGATGGACGTAATTTGAGTTCACTATCCCACCAAGTATTACGTAATGGTATTGCAATGGTACAACAAGACCCTGTTGTCCTCGCTGCTTCTTTTTTTGACAACGTCGCATTAGGACGTGAGATTAGCCAAGACAAAGTTTGGGAAGTTCTTGAAACTGTTCAGCTTGCTGGGTTGGTTCGTGGTTTACCTGATGGGCTAGATACCGTGCTTGGTGAACAGGGAAATACCTTGTCTGTAGGGCAAAGACAGTTATTAGCGATGGCCCGAGTTCTTGTGGTGACACCCAAAATTTTAATTTTGGATGAAGCAACCGCGAATATTGACTCAGGGACAGAGCAAGCGATACAAAAAGCGTTACGAGTGATTCGCCAACATACTACGTTAGTTGTGATCGCCCACCGTTTATCGACAATTGTCGACGCTGACCAAGTCGTTGTGTTACATCGTGGTGCAATTGTTGAGCAAGGTAAACATTTACAGCTTTTGCAACAAAAAGGACGTTATTATCAAATGTACCAGTTGCAGCAAGTTGGAGAATCATTAAATGCCCATAGTGATGCTGAAATTGAGGCTATACCTAGTTAATTATTCTGCACTCTTATAATGCATACCTTAAAGCCACTCATTCGAGTGGTTTTTTATTTTGTTCTTTCCTATTGAATTTTATGGATAAATATATTTTGGCACACGGTTTGCTATAAAGTCAGTGCTGTCCGAAGTATTAAGCAGCTTATTCATATGACTTATAGGAGTGAACATGAAATATATCATCGCGATCATTAAGCCATTTAAATTAGATGAAGTTCGAGAGGCACTATCAGATATTGGGGTTCAAGGGCTTACGATTACTGAAGTTCGAGGGTTTGGGCGGCAAAAAGGACATGCCGAATTATATAGAGGAGCTGAATATACCGTCGATTTTTTACCTAAAGTACGTATGGAAATAGCGGTTTCTGATGAGTTGGTAGAGCAGGTGATTGAAACAATTGAAAAAAAAGCTTATACGGGCCAAGTCGGGGATGGAAAAATATTTATTTTGTCATTAGAGCAAGCAGTACGTATTCGTACAGGTGAAAAACAAGACGAAGCACTGTAGGAGAGCAAATATGAGCAAAGGGTTCCAATACTTATTTTTATTGATATCAATGGGTGGTTTTCCAATAACCGTGTTTGCAGCAGAGGAAACCCTAGATAAAGCTGATAACGCATTTATGATGATAGCGACTGCTTTAGTTATTTTTATGATACTGCCAGGTATCGCATTATTTTATGGTGGGTTACTAAGAAGTAAAAATGTTCTTTCTTTAATGGCTCAAACTGCGGTTATTTTCGCTTTAGTGTCTGTTATTTGGATTGTTTATGGATACAGTTTAGCTTTTAGTGAGGGGAATGATTTTATAGGTGGTTTTAGTCAGATTATGTTGAAAAACATCACTGTAGATAGCTTATCAGGGCCGATCCCTCAATTTATTCACGTTGTATTCCAAGGTGCATTTGCATGCTTAACAGTTGCATTAGTGATAGGTGCACTAGGGGAGCGCATTAAATTTTCTGCAATTTTAATATTTACCGTTATCTGGACTACATTTGCTTATTTACCAATGGCACACATGGTATGGGGCGGCGGTATTTTATCCCAAGATGGTGCACTAGATTTTGCAGGGGGGACGGTTGTTCATATTAATGCGGCTGTTGCAGGTTTAGTTGGTGCTTACTTACTTGGACATCGTACCGGATTAGGGAAAGAAGCCATTAAGCCTCACAACTTACCTATGGTATTTATGGGAACCTCCATATTATTTATTGGCTGGTTTGGTTTCAATGCAGGTTCGGCAGGAAGTGCAAATAGTATTGCAGCCTTAGCGTTTGTGAACACTATTGCAGCGGCGGCTGGTGCTATTTTATCATGGACTTTAGCAGAGTGGATTTTCAGGGAAAAACCTTCATTATTAGGTGCTTGCTCTGGGTGCTTGGCCGGGTTAGTCGGTGTTACGCCAGCGGCGGGCACTGTGGGTGTCGGCGGGGCATTAATCATTGGGCTGCTTTCTGGGCTAGCGGGTTTATGGGGGGTTGTGATTTTAAAACGTCGGTTAAAAGTTGATGATGTGTGCGATGTTTTTGGGGTTCATGGTGTCTGCGGAATTTTAGGTTGTTTACTAACGGGAGTGTTCACCTCAACTGCATTAGGTGGAAGTGGCTATGCAGAAGGTATTACGATGATGAAACAAGTGGGAATTCAAGCTATTAGTATTCTAGTTTGTGTTGTTTGGACTGCAATTGTTGCTTATATTGCATTTAAAATCGCAGAGAAAACGTCTGGCTTACGCATTAATGTTGAAAAAGAAAGGGAAGGTTTAGATATTACTTCTCATGGTGAAAGTGCCTACAATTAACCTTAATGTAATGATAATGACAGGATAATACTGTGTTTTATGTAAATTGATAATGGCAGCTTATTGCTGGCTGCCATTACCTTTTTAAACTGACAATTTTATTTTTCTAAGTAAGTAATCACTTACTTGAAGTCCCTTCTATTTTTGAGGTTGCCTATGGCGGATTACGCCCTCTTGGACAGCCGTTGCAACAAGATCACCTTGTAAATTATAGATTTGTCCTTTCACAAAACCCCTCCCTCCTGATGCTGAAGGGCTTTCTACGGCATACAGTAACCAATCATCAATTTTAAATGGACGATGGAACCACATTGAATGGTCAATCGTTGCAACCTGTAAGTCGCGTTCCATAAAGCCTCTACCATGCGGTTGTAATGCGGCTGGAAGGAAATTGTAATCAGAAGCATAACCTAATAAATAGTGATGAAGTGAAGGTAGGTCAGGTAGCTGCCCTTTTGCTTTGAACCAAATATAGCGAAATGGTTCTTGAGGGGCGGAATCGAATGGGCTGTAAAACTCAACAGGGCGAAACTCAAAGGGAGTTGGCCTAAGAGCGTATTTTTTAACTGCTTCCGGTAATTTATCAGCCAAACTTTGAACAATATCATCTTGAGAAATTAATTTTGTCGGTGGTGGCACATCCGGCATTAAGTTTTGATGGCTATAACCTTCTTCTTGAGATTGAAATGATGCGGTCATAAAGAAGATAGGCTTGCCATTTTGAATGGCACTTACTCGGCGTGCACTAAAGCTTCCACCATCGCGCAAAATTTCAACGTCATAAACAATAGGACGAGAGCTGTCACCGGGGCGCAAAAAATAACTATGAAAAGAATTAATCGCTCTTTCTTCAGGTATGGTTTGTTTCGCAGCATACATGGCTTGCCCAACAACCTGCCCGCCAAAAACTTGAGGCAATCCAAGGTCTTCACTTTGTCCTCGAAAAATCCCTTCTTCAATTTTTTCGAGTTCAATTAGGCTAATTAAATTCTGTAATTCTGGGCTCATAGTCATCTTAGTTCTGTTATATGTAAATGAGATACAGGTATTTTCCCATTATTTACCCTGAATAGGTAGATTAATTGCTATCGAATAAATTGGGGTTACGTATTGTTACATTTAGAAATATAAATGTATTATTCTACCAATATTAGTTATACTTTTTATCATTCCTTGTCAGAAAATGATTTGTCTATTCCGATTATTTAAAAATGTTTTAGTAAACATTGTATTATAGGTAATAACTATGAAGTTTTTTCGCTACATTGTTAGCTTATTAGTGCTTTTAACGTTGGTTGGCTGTGAAGGGAATAGCACAAAGCCCAGTGAAAAAACACTTAATGCTAAAAATAGCAATAATAACCAGACGGTAGATTCAGGGAAAATTGAGGGCCGTGTGGTAATCTTACAGGATACTGTTTTACCCGAAGGTGCGGTTGTTACAATCACTTTGGCAGATACAACCGTTGCGGACTTACCTGCTCTAATATTATCTCAAAAATATTATAATTCGGTGAACAATCGGCCGACAATTCCTTTTGAACTAACTTACCAAAAAAGTGAAGTTAGGCAAGAAGGCACGCTAGTTGTGAATGCAACTATAAGCGCAAACGGAAAACTATTGTATATCAGTGATAGTGTTGTAGAGGTTATCAACAACGGTATTACAAAAAATGTTGAATTATTGATGGTCTCTGCGAATTAGCCAATGTACCGGCTCTTAGTTGAGTCTCTATTTTTATAGGTGTTTGTGTGATAAATCGCCACTTAGCCATGGGTTTCTTGCTATTTCAATGACTATCAAGCATAATGCCCCTGCTTTGAAAGAAGCAATCAATGGGGGCTCTGTTGGTTCTCCCGCAACGCTAACTTGTTAACTTGGTCAGGTCCGGAAGGAAGCAGCCATAGCAGGGGTCGTGTGTGCCGGGATGTCGCTGGCAGGGCTCCCACCCAATTCTAAGACCTTTCCTTGTATATCAGTCTCCCTATTCCAATTTATTATAAATATAATTTTTAATTGTTTTTTCTGTTTATTCTTTTTTATTTTTATAAATGTAAATTAAACTTTAAGGTTTAAATGAATTCAAAAGTTAAAAAGAAAAGTTAAGAATACAACATTAATTGTTGAGTATTGTGATAAGAAAAAGTTGGCAGGCTAAAATTTAAAGTAAGAAAATCCTATTAGCATAATAATTATGCCAATAATAAAATGATAAATACATTGCGTTCAGCCGATAAGTGGATTTACCGGCTATAACCATTCACTATCTGTGCGTGTTAATAAGATATTATCTAACAAACTTCCAAACAGACGCTGGGATTTTATCATAAAGCTTATTCATTGTGAGTTCAGCTAAGCGGTGATCTGCTGCTGAATAGAATAGCTCTAGCTCATCATCAGATAATTCATACTTATTTTTTTCAATGACACGCTCAAGTGTTTCAATTGTGGTGCATTTTCTTAAACGCATCAGATAATCAGATTTGGTCATAATACCCTTTCTTTTATGCAAAATTACTTATTAATATACGGTTTTATAGTCTGAACTAAAGGTAAATAATACCTTTAAGTTTTGCTGGTTAGGCACTTTAGGTCATCATCCAGCACAGCGACAAGGCTGTGATTCATTGCTTCCCAGTCTATAATTTCACTAAGTGTGATAACTGGGCTGCCGAATAAATCATAGGTCTCATCGAGGTATTCTTCGATAAGTGATATAACAAGATTTTCTTTTGGGTATTTGATTTTAAACCGCCATACAAATGCAGCGATATGTTCAATGAGTTCATTCAAGGCTGCGCTTTGCGGGGAGCTTAAATCATTAATCCAGTGTGTATTTGTTTTTTGTAAGCTTAAAATAGCGTCTCTATTGAGACTATTACATAAGTATTTTAGTTCTGCTATATCATGTCTTTTGGGTGAGTATTCATCCATAATCACCTCCGCAGGCGAATCTGACTTTTGCTGTGTGTATTTTTTATCAATAATGTCATGTTAACTAATTAAAGCACCTATGTTCAATATAAAAGTTTGCACGTTAGTATATTGAAAAATATAAGATTATTGCTAGTTCGTTAAACTTTCGAAAATTATTAATATAATACATAAGCGATGTTCGAATACGGACTGGCTGCTCGGACTAAACTAGCCGCGATATAATAATAGCATTATTACCACATATGTCACCACCAATAAACGACTTTTTTCTAATTTATTAGTGAGTAGTTGAGGTTTGAGTTACGTATGTTCTGTTTAAACTCAATTTTATGAAGTATTTAAACTATAGTTTAACCATCGGTTATTCTAGTACAGCGAATATGAAACGTTTATACAAAAGATGTTATAAAAATTATTATCCTATTTAATTCATTCAAATAATTAATTTTTACTAATAAGAGAATTCAAAATAAAAAAGCTTTTATCTGAAATAGACAAAAGCTTTTTTGTTGAGATTAACTTAAAGGTAGAGGTTTAAGGTCACCCCTGGTTTCAGGTCGGCCATTTTAACACCTGAATTCCAAGTCATTAAATCATTGAGCTTTATGCCATGACGCTTAGCAATGCTATAGTAGGAATCGCCTTTTCTTACCTTATAGGTTTTTGCCTTACGGCTACTTGCTGTAGACGCTGGGCTAGCAACTTTTAATACTTGCCCAGGTTTGATAACGCTTGCGGTTTTTAATCCATTTAGCTTTTGAATATCTTTCGCAGTAGTATTGAATTTTTTTGCAATACTTGCGACGGATTCGCCTTTGCGTACTTTATATGTTGCTATTTTAGCTCGATTTTGACGTGCGCTAGAAATTGCAGTAGGTTGTGCTGTTTTTATCTGCTGATTTTGTTGCGCTGCTAAGCGAATCGTGTTTAAAACGTCTTGGTCTGAAAGAGATGTTTTGAATTGTTCGGCTTTAGCCGTAGGTAGCATAATATAATGAGGGCCACTTGGTGATGTTATACCGCGAGTGTAACCAGAATTATATGTTTTTACCGATTCAACTGTTAACCCAGCCAACTCAGCAGCTTGAGATAACGTGATTTGTTGGCCAACATCAATTTGAGTGAGTGCTCTATTTTTATTACTTGTTGGCAAATTAACTTGATACCTTTCAGGATTTTTTAATACTTGGCTAAGCGCTAAGATTTTTGGTACATATTGTTTGGTTTCTTTCGGTAAAGAGAGTGACCAGAAATCAGTTGGTAACCCGGCAGCCTCATTTTTCTTGATAGCATTTTGTACACAGCCTTCACCACAGTTATAGGCAGCTAGAGTGAGCTCCCAGTCATGGCCGAACATAACATTTAAGTTTTCGAGAAGATCGAAGGCCGCTTTAGTTGAAGAAACGACATCTCTGCGTTCATCAACCCATTGTGTTTGTTTTAGGCCATATGAGCGAGCCGTGATAGGGACGATTTGCCATAGGCCTGCAGCTTGTGCTGGAGAAGTTGCTTTAGGATTAAACGAGCTTTCAATAATAGGAATTAAAGCTAACTCCATTGGTAAATTGCGCTCATTAATTTCGTCTACGATGAGGTACATGTATGGCTCAGCTCTTAATGCCACATCGTAGACAAAACGTTGTTTATTTAAATAACTATTTGCTAACTCCCTAATTTGAGGTTTATCAGGGACATCCATTTTTAGTTCATCACTAATATAACCCCATAGGTCATAATCAGATTTAGGTAATTGTCTACTGGCGGCTTGGTTATGTGATGCAACAGTTTCAATTGTATGATTACTAGGAGTTTTGTTCTGCTTAATTTTTTTCGGGGCAGTTTGGCATCCGGCCAACAGAACAATGGCGATAAGCGTCGCGATTATCTTCATTCTTTTCTATTGTTCTTCATTTTAATGTTTAAAAGTCGAACAATAATACTTATCCCACCCCGATATGACAATCATTAAACTTTAATATTGGTCTTTTAATTGACGTAGTAGGGTAAAAATTGCTCTTAAAGGTGGGTTTTGTAGATTAATATTGAGTTTTTTCTGTAGTTGAGGGTTGTCACATTGCAGAAAAATATTTATTTTTTTCTCTATTTTCAATGTGGTAGGTACTGTTGGTTGATGTTTGTCACGTATTTGCGTTATTTTTTGTAAATATTGTGTAATCGCTTCATTTTCAGGCCATATATGGTGTGAAAATTTGAGGTTAGATAAAGTATATTCATGAGCACAACAAATTAAGGTTTCATCAGGGAGTGCTGCAATTTTTTGGATAGATTCAAACATTTGCTCGGGCGTTCCTTCAAATATCCGCCCACAGCCCGCAGAGAATAGGGTGTCACCACAGAATAAATAAGGTGCTTGGTAAAAGCCAATATGCTCAGATGTATGGCCTGATAATGAAATAACCTGTAGGTTGAACTCGTCAATTATGACTTTATCACCATTTTCGACTATTTCTGTTGCTCCTTTAGATTGAGTTTCTTTTGGGCCAAAAACGGGAAGAGTTGTAAATTTGCTTAAAATCCCTTTTACGCCACCCGTATGGTCATTATGGTGGTGAGTTAATAGGATTGCGACTGGGGTCAATCGCTTGGCTGTAATTATTTCAAGCACAGGCTCTGCCTCTGCAGGGTCAACGATGATACACTGTTGGTGGCTATCAGCTAAAACCCAAATGTAGTTATCGTTTAAGGCTGGTACTCGAATTAACTCCATAATGACCTCGATACTTGTTAATAGTTAATAGGGGAATTTCATGAAGCCTGCGCGTATTGATAAAAAAATTCAAATGCCTGTTAGTTGGTCTGACATTCCTTTTGGAGAACAATACCGTCAAGCCATAGAAAATCAACTTAGCCCTTGGTGGCCAAAGATATTTGGCTTTCATCTGCTTAAGTTAGGTCATTTAAGTACTGAAATCCAGACCAAAGGCTGTCTTATCTCTCACCAATTTAATGTTGGTACCGGCGATCCGCGTTTTAACCTTGTTGCCAAACCCGAAGCTTTACCATTAACCCAAAAATCTATAGATGCCTGCCTAATGACTCACTGTTTGGCTTATAGCCATGATCCTCATTGGCTCTTACGGGAGGTTGACCGGGTATTAATCGACGATGGCTGGTTAATTATTTCAGGTTTTAACCCTTTCAGTCTTCTTGGAATGGCGAAACTCGTGCCTGTTTTACGTAAACGGCAGCCTTATTGTAGCCGTTTTTTTCCATCCGTTAGGGTATTTGATTGGCTCAGCTTATTAAATTATGAAGTTTTGTATCATCGCAATTGCCAAATAATCCCTTGGCTGGGGGCGAATAGACGAGTGAATAAAAGCTGTGGGGGCGTTGGTGTTTTAAGCGTGATTGTGGCGCGGAAACGGACTTACCCACTAACTCCGACACCACTAAAATTTAAGCAACCAAAAGTTAAGATTGGAACAGCACTCGGTACAGCAAAGGAGATCAGTAAATCAATGAAGGTAAACGACCCTTCTTAGTTTTGTGCGGGTTGGTAACCCGTGTCTTCTTTAGTTGGTGCTGAAGCCGCAGCTCGAGCTAATTCATCACATTTCTCGTTTTCGGGGTGGCCAGCATGGCCTTTAACCCAACGCCAATCAATAGTATGTCGTTGGATGGCATCATCGAGGCGTTTCCATAAATCGACATTAACGACAGGGGATTTATCTGCTTTTCGCCATTGTTTACGCTTCCAGCCGTGGATCCATTGTGTTATTCCTTGTCGTACGTACTGGCTATCAGTGGTTAAAATAATATCACAAGGTCTTGTTAGCGATTCTAATGCTTTGATGGCTGCAAGTAGTTCCATTCGGTTATTTGTGGTTAAAAAATAACCTTCACTCAACGTTTTTTCATGCTGTTGGTAGCGTAAAACAACGCCATATCCACCAGGGCCAGGATTGCCCAAACAGGAACCATCCGTGAAAATTTCTACCTGCTTTGTCATTTCTGTTACACTCTATATTATTCGTTCCCCTCTAGTTTGACACAAAAAAACATTATGAGCACGGTGATAACCAGACAAATTGTCCTTGATACTGAAACAACCGGTATGAATAAACTCGGTGTTCATTATGAAGGGCACAACATTATAGAGATTGGTGCGGTTGAAGTGATTAACCGCCGACTAACAGGGCGTAATTTTCATGTGTACATTAAACCTGACCGTTTAGTGGATCCTGAAGCATTCGAAGTGCATGGGATAAGTGATGAATTTTTACAAGATAAACCTGTTTTTGCAGAAATTGCAGATGAGTTCCTTGAATTTATTCGAGGTGCAGAGCTTGTTATTCATAATGCTCCCTTTGATATCGGTTTTATGGATTATGAATTCCGTAAACTCAATAAAGGAATTCCACCCACGCAAGATTTTTGTACCATCACTGATAGCTTAGTATTGGCTCGCAAACTTTTCCCGGGTAAACGGAATAACTTGGATGCGCTATGTGACCGCTATTTAATTGATAACTCTAAGCGAACACTGCACGGGGCTTTACTCGATGCTGAGATTCTGTCAGATGTCTATTTGGCAATGACAGGTGGGCAAACTTCATTATCATTTTCGATGGATTCGGAATCGGCTAATAATGAGCAAGAGTATGAAATTCAAAGAATTGAACGTCCCCAAACTGGCCTTAGGGTGATTTTTGCTTCCGATGAAGAGCTTATTGCTCATGAAGCACGGCTGGATATTGTTGATAAGAAGGGTGGCAAACCCTGCCTTTGGCGGCAATCTTCCGATGAGGCTGAAAATTTACACTAATAATTGGTGTTATCATTAATGGTTGCTTAGGAAAATGCATAGAAAAGCCTCTCAAGGCTAAAAACTGTTCAACTGCGCGATTTAACAAGAAAAAGTGTTGACGGGGTCCTTAAGTATTCGTAATATGCATGGCGTTCCCAGTAGGGAACATCAGGAGCGGTAGTTCAGTTGGTTAGAATACCTGCCTGTCACGCAGGGGGTCGCGGGTTCGAGTCCCGTCCGTTCCGCCAAATTATAACGCCACGCTAATTTATTAGCGTGGCGTTTTTTTTATCATGACTGTATTTAACTGCATTAAGAGTTCCTTTCTTTTTGTATCACTTTTTTGTTGAATAATACATTTTTTGCTTCTAATGACTTCTTTGAGTTAATTTTTGATATAATGAAATCTATAAATAATAGATTTATGAGAATAATTCACATTCTTTTTAATCATATTAACTATTCTTAGGTTTTGTCGCGATTTTATCGAAATGTATAAGTTTGAGTTTTTTATGACTGTATTAATAATAATTCGCATGAACTCTAACTAAGATAACAGATCTGAAATAATCTAACCAATCTTTACCTAATGCTTTAAGGTATATATGAAGGCTATCAATAGAAATAGCAGATTGGCCATTCTCATACCTTGATATTTGTTGTTGGCTCAAATTTAATAATTTTCCTAATTCTGTTCCTGTTAATGATTTTTCAATACGTGCGGATTTCAAGTATTTTGCGGTAGCCATAACAATATCTAGGTCATTACTTTTATTCAATTCTTTAGTATTGATATATTTCATTTCATATTCTCTCTATTAGGAACTTATTATTTTAAAGTTAGCTATTAAAGATGGCATTACTTTAAATTTTTTGATTTTCTCTATGAGGAATAGATTATATTTTTTAGTTACCAATGTGAAATTGTTTTAATGAATCAAAAATAGTTTATTTGATAGCTTTGGCCTATTGATATAGGTATAAATAATGAATATAGACTATTGAATCAAAATATAGGTTTTTATAATTCAATAAAAACAATGCGTTATGTCAATCTTAGGGATTGGCTTAAAAGTGAGAATATAATAAATAATAAATGAAAAAAATGCATTTATAGTCATATAAAAGTAAGTATTTATATTTTTACATAAAATTACAAAAAAATATTTATAGATTAAGTTGAAATAGTGATTTATTTAGGGTTGATTTGGTACTTATCGGTAGGTAGCATATAAATTTAATTATAGGTAAAAGTATAATCAAGCCTGCTTAGTTGGAGAAAAAATGAAAAGGTTAATAGGAATCAGAGATGTAATATTAGCGATTACCTGAGCGAACTACTTTATAAGTAGAACGCTATGTGTTAAATTGTATTTAATTTATCTTGCCTGCTACAGACAAAATAAGGGCCAAACGAACTGGAAAAAAGGTACCAATCAGAAGTTATCTCATCAATTTCTACATATGCAATTGAGTTTAGATTGAATGCTTTAAAATATTTTTCGAATATATCATCAGGAACATTGTCATTTGAAGATTTTCTATCATAACTTATGGTTAACTTTAAATCTTTTATATACTTTCTTGATGATTGATTGAAATGAACAACTCGATTAACAGTATATGTCTTATCAGTTGTAATTGTTCCTAATAATTTAATATATCCACTGTTATCATTGTTTTTTACTAATTTCATATTTAGTGTATATGATGATTTATTATTAGCTAATATGAAATTAGAGGAAACAGTTGCTTCACAATATTGTGTTTTACTTTTTTCTAAATTCAAGTTAAATAACAAGAAAACGATAATTAATGAAAATAATAGTATCAATGAATATAGTGTTTTATTAGTCATTTTTATCCTGCCAATTTACTCTTGTTGAAATGCATTCTTTATTTTTTTTGCATTTTACTAATAAGCTATGTTTGTTTTTCCCTAAGTTTTGTATATTGTTATAATAATAAAAAACATCAGAATCTTTACAGGTTAAGTTAAAATCAATTGCTTGTTTGCTTATTGTGTCACTCATGTTTTTTTCATAGTTATCTTTGAACCCATAAACAGGGCAATCTCCAATTGTGCTAATTTTGTATGACTGTATTGATGCATATGGAAATTTTATTGCATGAATTTGATTTATAAGGTAAATAATCACCAAAAGTAAAAAAGCACTAATTATCAATAATGTTTTTTTAATAATATGATTTTTATCACTAAGTAATAGTGATTTGTTAGATTTATTGCTTGAAGTGGGAGGGGGGGCTAGGCTTTTCTCTATTTTATTATTGAATTTGGTAATCGATTCTTCAATTTGAATTTCAGAAGAGATAACAAGGCCTTTTTTTGATATGCTTAGAATTGCATTTTCAACTAAAAGCTGTTGATGTAATACTTTTCTTAATGTACTAATGTATTGGTTAAGGGTGTTTATCGAAACTTTTAGGTCATATTTATTTAGTATTTTTTTTAGTATCTCTTCACGAGTGATAGTCGTTTTATTATTCTGAATTAGTATTATAAAAATATAATTCAACACGGGTGTTAATTTCATTACACTGAGTTCTGTGTCCACCCTAAATATTTCACCTAAGTCAGAGTTATATTTTATTATGTTGTTCAGTATATATATCATACATGACTCTTATTTAGTTATTAAAATATGTGCTTAGTTTGATCACTTTAGCTAACATGATAGTCATTGATTTTAAAGTAATTATATCAGTGTAATATACTACTCTTTTTTTGAGAAGAAAATATGAAAATAAATTTTTGTTTATAACGATTGGTTATATATGTAATGACAAAAATTTCAGTGTATTGTATTAATGAAACTGACATTTTTTGTTTTGATGTTTTATATACAGATAAAAAGCAGTATTAACCACTATTTCAAGTCATGGAAACCTAAATTAATTTGCTATTTTTAATAGGCGGAAATGATTTTTTAGAACTGAATTTTATGAATTTGTAATGCTTTAAGGTAATTATAGATACAGAGTACCTGTCGAATTATGATTAGGTAATTCAATGTTTATTTTAATAGTAGTATAGCCAAATTTGTCATTTTATTTTTTTAATTAATTGATATGATTGAATTTTAGGTGCAGTTGCCAATTGGGTAATATTTATCAAATATTACAATATATTTACGGCTTTTCTTTTTAAGACGCTCATCTTTAGATTCTTGGCCGGGTAATAAGTAAAATAGATAAGGCTCGGAATCATCATTAGCATCACAGTTTTCATGTAAGAGCACTCTAAAATAGGTATTACCCGTATTTTTTAGAATACTAGTGCTTGGATTAAGCTCATATTTAAAATCTGGTTTTTTAGGTCTCACAACAAAATAGGTTTCTAGGCTAACCGTTGGATAAAATAAAGGTCGCTTTTTTTGTTCATTATCACTACGCATATCAAGAGGGGTTTCGCTAATGATAATCTTATAATAGCGCTCGGTCTCATCGGCTTCTCCTCGATAAAAAATCTTAAAAAATTCTTGTTCCCCAGGTAATAAAATTTTCTTCAATGGAGTAAAAATAATCTCGCCGTTATGGAGAGGTGCCCCATGTTCTTGGTTACCTGGTTTATCAATTTTGTAGGCACTAAAATTATATAAATTAGTTTTATCTGTGTCGTTGATGTATGGCTTAGAAAAAAACTCTTGCCCTGACTCCATCGAAGAAATATCTGCATTGATATATAAAGCAATAGCATTATTGCAAGACACTGATAGCAAAATCAATAATAGGATTTTAAGTAAATAAAATGGTTTCATATTAAAAAATCCAACTAAAATTTAAGAGTATATGGGGTTCAATAAAAGGGCCACTTGAACTTTTACAAGTAGCCCCAAAAGTAGTTATTAGATATTATTGAATATCGGGCCCGGTCCAAATTGCTTTGACAGTTATTGTGCCACTTGCAGAAACGGTTCCTAACCAATCAATACCATCCAATGTAAAAAATGATTCAGAGTCATTCATTGGGAATGATAAATCTAAGTTAGTTCGATAAAAAGATCCTAAATCCTCATTAGGTCTATCCCATGGTGTTTCAGACCATAATGCATTTTTTAATGAAATTTCATTATTATCACAACTTGCTCGGTGTGATTCTTTAGTACCATTTTCATTTTTAAATGAAAGATAAGCGGAAAAAGGGACATTAAGTTTATTATCGCTCGAGGTAAATAAGCAGTATGACTGTCCTTTTAATGTTGTGTTTGGTCCTTCAACTTTTGCTGTAATAGAATCCGCTTGCCTTGGCCCGCTAGTCGTGACGATATAATTAAATTCTATCGGTGGTTCATCATTGCCGACTTTTCCTGTTTTGGATTGGTTTGGATTAAAATCTGCAGGAATAATGCTAATTCCATAATCTCTCGGCTTAATTATTAAGAAATTTGAAGGTGTAAATTCGTAAAATCCAGATTGAGGAAGTGGTGATTGAAAACCAAAAGTATATACACTATCAGCAAGTGTGACTGTTGAATTAGGTGAAGCGTCAACAATTGATTTTAAATATTCATTTGAGAGAAAAACTTCAATATTTTGTGAACCGTTATTAAAGATCTCTGACATGTTTGTTGTTGATGACCAATTTGTCCAGCGCGTGCTGTTACTTCCTTTATATTGAATAAGTGCAGCACGGGGGTCCCTAGCTAAACCTAACTTTGCACTATCAATATACATACGAACTGTAAATGTTCCGCCGATAGATTGTCCTTGGGTTTCTAATTCAACCAACTTACAAATAATTCCAGAAGTATTTCCAACAATCCCTGTCGAGCAAAAATTAGAACCGAGTCCAATAGTTGGATTGCCATTGCTATCCACAAAGACTTCTTGTAAGGCGCCCGTTCCTTTTAGAATAATATTGCCTTTTTTATTGGTTGGAATGTAGTGTTGTTGTGTTGTCGTTCTTCCTCCACTCGTCATACAGGTCGTATTACTTAAATCATAATCGTCGCGGCTTGTGCAGGTTCTTAAATCAAAAGTATATTCTGTTCCTGGTGGTATTTCGGCTAACCAGCGATAAAAAGATTCAGAAAATATCGGTCTTGAATATCCAGACTCACCCGGTGTTCCTGTTTGTTGGATTTTATATGCACCATTATCTCGTAACTGCTGAGCTGACCAATAAGACGTTGCCGGGCAATTTCGGTTATTTGTCATGCAACGATTTCCGATAAAAGGTTGGCTTACGGGAGAATTTTCTAACCAGATATCACCTGTATTATATGTTGAGCTAAAAGGTGTTCCTGTATATCCCATATAGCCTAAACTATATTGTCTATTGCGCTGGTATTTTGTGAATACATTTGAGCCCGAGAAGCGAGGGTCAACTCTATTAGCAACAATAAAGAATTCGTTATCAACTTGGTTTTCAACAATGACATACTCTTGTAATGGTGCTGTTGCAGAAAACGAATTCGGTATTAGAACCGAAAATGAAATAAAAAGTGCTGTTATCGATAATAATCGCATATTAAATTAGCCTTTAAAGTGATAATTAACGTTTAGCAAATGCTTCTTGAGGTTCACATGTCACCTCACCGACCCACAATGCACCACGTGCACCTTGAAGGTTTAAATCTGCTTCGCAAATTGTTTGCTGATCATCTTGTAATAACGATATCACTGGATATCGGACGTCAACATCCATGGAAAACTCACCATTTTGGTCCGTTTTTGTTCGACCAATATGATTTCGAATTGAGGCATATTTTATGTATTCACCATTTGGTGATTTCAGACGGCCAAATACCGTGACTAATTGCCTTACCTCTGGTTGATAAAGAGCAATGTTTCCTGGGTATAATGTGACGGATTTATTTCGCCCTGAGACAATATCAAAGCTGTCTTTTGATTTTCCGTCATTCATTAGTTGAATGTCATAATCCGAATAAGGGGATAATGGAATAAAGGTATTTTTTCCACTAATTGGGTAATTCTGCCCATTTACTTTTGCGACCATACTGCCGCTACCTTTTATATCGGAATTAATAATGACGCCTGATTTACCTTGCTGCCCACTTGGCATGATCATGCCGTTGCTATATGCCACAGAGCCACGAGAGGTTAAATTGCCATTAAGTCTGTTATTATCGGGGCGATTAATCGTTACGGTACCTGAATTATATTTAGTATCATAAGAAGCATAGCCTAATGTTGAAAAATTGGATTCACCATTATCTTTATCTCGGACTAATTTGGAGACAGAAACCCCTGCATTGGTAATCACCGAATTTTCAAAGTTTTTATTCGCATAAATATTTGCTTTCACATTACCATTTGTTGAGGAAACACCCGTACTCAACCATGTTGATAAAGGTAAGGAAAAATCGAGGTTAATATATTTTTCGTTGGTACTATTTTGGTTATCATAATGATAGCGCTGTACACCCGCTCTTAGCCCCACCGTTCCATAACGGCCAGAGAATAATGTATTCGCATATTCATAGTTAATTGAATCACTGCCAATACGGCGATCTTTAGTATTACTAATAGTCAGTGACCCAGTTCTATCAATTATTTTGTCAAAATTAATGGTTCCGCCATAAGAATAACTGTCAGCATCATAAAGTGGTAAATCACCACTCACTACAGTTTTTTCTTTAGATGCCCATAAAGAACCGTAACCTTCAGGTATATTGATAGAAAGAGTCGCAATGTTCCGATAACTACCATGGTTTTCTAGCATCCCTTGCCAGTTAACTGAGATATAGTTATTTAAAGCCGCGTTGATACTCGTTTCTTGTACAACAAATTTATCAAACCCATAATTTGACATTTGAAAACGCACGCCAGACAACACTGGGAAGTTATAAGCGAAAGAGGCTCCGATTAAATGGCTTTTACCAGGAGTTTGGCTCGTTGAGCCTTCATTTCTTACATAATGGCGCTTATCAAAGTCAATATAACCACCATAAATTTCCCAATTGAGTTTATCAAAACCGCCTGTTATCGCACCGAAGGATTTATTAATTGTTTGGTGCTGTGTTGTGACAATTTTGCCATCGATAACCGTCTCAATAGTGACGTCGTAAATACCATAGGGTAGTACACTGGTATCAACTTCAAAATTACCCATTGGAAAATTTTGAATATTTAATAATTTACCTTGTCGATAAATGCGTACTTCGCCTGGGCTATTTAAAAAAGCATAAATCGGCGTAAGTGATTGCTGCTTATTTGTCACCATACTTGAGGAATTGTTTCCTATTGATGCCGCATAAATTTTACTGCTGCTAAGGGTAGTTAAGCTGGCAATAGACTGTAAATTCCACGTACTCATGAGCCCAAGTGCAAAACGAAATCCGTTGAAATCACGCTCATACATTGCGCGATACAGCTCAACATTAGAATTAGATTTTCCAATGCTATATGCTGATGCATTTACATTAAAGTGATGTTCCGCAGCTGCGAATAATGTATCTAAATTGAAATAGCTGCTGGATGTATCTTTTGAATCTTTAACACGGCTCTGGAATACCCCTAAATCATAGTTAGCTACCGCTGAAAATGAATTAACTGAAGAATTTCCTAGTACAGATTGCCGCGCATGTTCTTTTGGCGAAAAAGCAGCTTTATCAACATCTAATGATAAATTAAAAGAAGAAATGTTTAATTGAAGGGTTGCATTATTATCAATAATAATACCATTACTTTCATTAAAAATGGCATCCTTTTTTTCTTCAAGTTTATCAACTAGTAAATTATTTAATTTCGCACCTTGCTCATTTTCAATGAGATGAATACTTGATAATTTAATATTACCATGATCGATTACAATAACTGCATCTGCAATTTTACTTTCGCTCTGATTGGTTACTGCATCATCATTTAGTCGTAAAAAAACAGGTACAGACATTCCTTCTTCCAATGCACTAACAAATGCAGGAGGAATAATATATCCACCGATCTTAACGCTTTTCATTTCATTGGCATTAATTGTATTCGAAAAAATAATACTTAATATTGATAAAGCAATAGCACTCTTACGCATAATTTAAGTCCATTCTTAATTATTTGACAACAATGAACTCTCCTTTGTGCCAAATACCTACGCTTGATTTTTTATTTGTGACATCGACAAATTGTAATTTGACGGCTAAGTTTGGCATGAGGTAATAACGCTCGCGACAAATACCATCCACTCCATATTTTTGTTTTTCTGCTAAACAAGGGCCTGAAGCCACTACACGGAAGGTGCTATTTCCAGTATTTGAAACTTGGGCATTAGTATATTTATAATTAAAGTTTTCAATTCTTGGTGCGACAACAAGAATTGTGCTAATTGTTGCTGATGTTGTTGCTGATGCCGATTTCGCACTTTGTGTAACACCACTCTCGCCAATAGGATCATCTTTCCAATTTAATCGATAGTAACGTTCTTTATTATCTTTTGGGCCTTGATAAATTATCTTAAATATATCTTTTGCATGCCCTGGAAGAATTAAATTAGCGGGTGTTGATAATATTTCATTAGGATCAGTAACTGTAATTACTTTTCCAGTATCAAGTGGTGAATCTATTTTTTCTATCGTTAAATTTACCAATCTTGCTGTATCTACTGTGTTTTCAATTTCTTTAGATAAGGTGTCTTCATTCGATGATATTATTTCAGTAATATTTCCCACGTTGACAGCAAAACTGCTTTTTAATGGTAACCATGATAATAAAATTAATGCTAATGTTATCTTTTTCATAATCGTAAATTTCAAAAATGAATGACGATAAAGATATTATTTCCCTATAGTATCTTTATCGTAATATTTAGTTATCTAATAAGGGGATATTGAATTAAGGAGCTGGCGTGAAATCACCGTCCCAAGTTGCAGTAAATTGAACTTTCACATCACCATCCCATGTACCATCAGTCAGTGCTTTAAAGTCAGTCGCTGCACCATCAGCTTCAGCGCCAGCAATAACAAAGGTGAATTCACCGCGATCTGCTGCACGCTCAGAGCCATTATAGATGCCATCAGCCGCTAAATTGTCTAAACCAGAAGTTAAACCGGTTGATGTATCAATTAATACTAAATCATTATTTTTAGTCAAATCTTCGCCATTCCATTTAACCCCAACAGTTAATTTAGAATCGTCAGTTGTTCTTGCTAATGTATTAGCAATAATTTTTGACGCTAATTTAAAATCTGTTGCACCAGCTTGGCCTTGAATAGCGATATCAAATGCTCCATTCTGTTGGTTAAAGCTTTTTTGGCCTTCGGCATAATTAAAAGTTAAACTTCTTAATGGAGTTACAACTAACATACTTGTCGTGTCTTTAATTGCAGTCGCTTGCCATGTTGCTGTTGCTTGAGCGGTACGTGTATCTGCATTTGCAGCTGTAGCAAAAGAAGCTGCGATAATTGTTGATAACAATACAGAAGCCATTTTTTTATTTAACATACTAATCTCTCTTTTTATATTGATAGAAAACAATAGTAAAATTAGTTATTTAATTTTTACATATTGATATGGTTTTATTGAATTTAAAATAGAATATTTAAATGTCTTTCATGCTGTTTAGTAATATTTCGATTGTTTTTTTACTTAAATTTATATTGTTTCTTTTATTTTCTTCAGAGAAACAATCAATATAGTAAATCATTTCAATCCATCTTTTGTCTAAAACGGTTAATATTTCATTTAATTGATCTAGCGATAATGAACTGCTACCAGTTTCATAGCGAGATACCTGTTGTTGGCTAATGTTAATTAATTCTGCCAACTGTTTTCCTGTCATGTTTTTTTCTTTGCGTGATTTTCGTAAATAATTTCCTACATGACTACTAATTATATTAGCTTTCATTTTTTCAGCCTCTAATATTAATAGATCTATTTATATGATATTCGTTAGCTCACTCACTCGCTTGCTTAATTGAGTGTTATAATAAATACATTAAAAAAAGAGTAAATGGCAGGATTTCTATTAAAGATTTACTTTTAATAGGTTTTTTCTATTAATTCTGTTTTTTTTAGCATTATCTAATTAAAAAGTATCTTCTCACCAGTTTAATTGGTTAAAAATACACTTAATAGTGTTGAAATTAGGGAGATCAATAAAAAAATACACCAAATAAGCGTAAAATTATTATAATTGTTAACAAATGTATATTTAATTAAGAAGCATAAAGAATCTACATTGAAAGTTACAATTTATTACAATTAAAGGGTGGGAAAAATTTAGAATAAAGGCAGGAAACCAGTTATATTGGTAAAATTATAATTTGTAATGTGTTTTTAGCCCTCTTATTTATTAATAACTCAACTAACTAGTTTAATGTGTATGATGTTAAAATTACACTTTGCTAACTAGATATATGATATGACATCAGTGTCTAGTAGGTTGATACTATAGTATCAACTTTTTAATATCATGACCCTATTGTGGCACATGGGGTTTAGACCTGAAATTTCGTCTTACAGGCCAATTTATTTTCTATAGTCTCATCAGGTATTTTACCAGTGAAAATAGAATCAGCGATAGGTTACTACGTTCTCTAGTGCCCCTTATTTTAATTTCAGCAATATCAATTATGATGTCTTTATCTGTGGATGTCGTGTGCTATAGAAATAATAATGGGAAAGCTTCCTCTTTGTAATTAGGTCACTAAATGAATATAGGTTTTGTAGTGCCTAATACTATACACGTTTGTTCTAAAAGCAATTCTTCACTTAGAGATTCGCTAATTATTACTTAATAAGTTAGATATACCGATTTACCTAACCGCTAATTAAGATTGCACTGCGGGCTTTTGAAAGCCACTTTTATTCAAAACTATACATATAAGAACTGTGATCTGTATAGGAATTTCTGTTGTAAAAACGTTGGTTGTTAGAAGTGCACGCACTATCTATATATGATGAGCAATCTAGATAAGCTTTGCAGAATAGCTTATCTAGATTATTTTGAACGATTCTTATTTTCTCCTTGTTAGGTGTGGAGATAGACCATTCTATAGGCTATAGGCAACTGCGATTAGCCAGTAATATTTATTGCTACTGTTTTTTCAATTCATGTTACTTCTATTTATTTCTAATCATTGGAAGGGTTGGGTATTTGACTTAATCTAAACAAAAATATTCGGGCATATTGAGGCTTTTTTTTGTCTAAAACTTTGCCAATTATCACTAATGTGGCAGCTAAATGCGCTAGATGCATAAATCACCTTGATCCCAGACACTGAACTCAGGTTTAATAAGGTTAGTCACTTGCGCAAAAATGTAAGCATTAAGGGATATTTTGCGCAATGGAATGGATTCAGCTTTGCGGCAGTTCAATTTATTAGCGATCTGCTGCCATGAACATAGCAAATATTGCGGTATGGGTAGAATTGGGTTACTTTCAATCGCTCTATTCGTGAAATGCTCAATTTGTTGTCGATGTGCTATGGCTCCTTAAAGTAGGGAACATATGGGATACATCGCTAAATTGATGTTTTCATGTTACAGCGAAATTAAAGTAGCACTATCCGTATTGCGTTGTAAAAATTGGTTTAAGTACGTTTTTATCCTACCTGGAGTATACTGATGACGACTCGTAAAACCCTTGCTAATGCTATCCGCTTTCTAAGTATGGATGCGGTTCAAAAAGCAAAATCAGGGCATCCTGGCGCGCCAATGGGCATGGCTGATATTGCTGAAGTACTGTGGCGTGACCATATGAATCATAACCCAGCTGACCCACACTGGGCAGATCGTGACCGTTTTGTACTGTCAAACGGCCATGGCTCAATGTTGATTTATAGCTTACTGCACCTCACTGGTTATGACTTATCTATTGAAGAGTTAAAAAATTTCCGCCAATTACACTCTAAAACACCGGGCCACCCAGAATATGGCTATACTCCAGGTGTTGAAACAACAACCGGTCCTTTAGGTCAAGGCATTGCAAATGCAGTGGGTTTTGCGATTGCAGAACGTACATTAGCAGCGCAATTTAACCGCCCTAACCATGACATTGTTGACCACCACACTTATGTGTTCATGGGTGATGGTTGTATGATGGAAGGTATCTCGCACGAAGCGTGTTCTTTAGCGGGTACACTGAAATTAAATAAACTGATCGCATTCTATGATGACAACGGTATCTCTATTGATGGTGAAGTTGAAGGTTGGTTTACTGACGATACCGCTGCACGTTTCGAATCTTACGGTTGGCATGTTATCCGTGATATCGACGGCCATGATGCATCACAGATCAACGCGGCAGTGAATGAAGCGAAAAGCCAAACTGATAAACCAACACTGATTATGTGTAAAACTATTATTGGTTTTGGTTCACCAAACAAAGCGGGTTCTGAGTCTGTTCACGGTGCGCCTTTAGGTGATGCTGAAATTGCAGCAACTCGTGAAGCTCTGGGGTGGAGCTACGGCCCATTCGAAATTCCTAAAGATATCTATGAAGCTTGGGATGCTCGTACTGCAGGTAAAGAAAAACAAAGCGCATGGGATAAAAAATTCGCCGCGTATGCAGCGCAATTCCCTGAACTAGCTGCGGAATTCACTCGTCGTATGAATGGTGAATTACCTGCTAACTTTGACGCGGATGCGAAACAATTTGTTGAAAATCTGCAACAAAACCCAGCAAATATCGCAAGCCGTAAAGCATCACAAAATGCATTAGAAGCATTTGGTAAAGTATTACCTGAATTTATGGGCGGTTCTGCGGACTTAGCGCCAAGTAACTTAACCATGTGGTCAGGCTCCAAAGCACTGAACGTTGACCCAGCGGGCAACTACATTCACTACGGTGTTCGTGAATTTGGTATGTCAGCTATCATGAACGGTATCGCGTTACATGGTGGTTTCATTCCTTACGGTGCGACATTCCTGATGTTCGTTGAATACGCACGTAATGCGGTTCGTATGGCAGCACTGATGAAAGTGCGTAGCATCTTTGTTTATACTCACGACTCTATTGGTCTGGGTGAAGATGGCCCAACTCACCAACCGGTTGAGCAACTGGCAAGTCTGCGTGTGACACCAAATGTCAGCACATGGCGCCCTTGTGACCAAGTTGAATCTGCTGTGGCGTGGAAATATGCTATCGAACGTAAAGATGGCCCAAGCGCATTAATCTTCTCTCGTCAAAATTTAGAGCAACAACCTCGTACTGCTGAGCAATTAGCCAATATTGAGAAAGGGGCTTACATTCTGAAAGATTGCGCAGGCACGCCTGAGTTAATCTTTATTGCGACAGGTTCTGAAGTGGAACTGGCCGTTAAAGCGGCTGAGCAATTAACATCAGAAGGCCGTAAGGTCCGTGTTGTTTCTATGCCATCAACCGATGCATTTGATAAACAAGATGCGGCATACCGCGAAGCTGTTTTACCTGCCAATGTGACAGCACGTGTTGCTATCGAAGCGGGTATTGCAGATTACTGGTTCAAGTACACTGGTTTAAACGGTGCCATCATCGGTATGCATACCTTTGGTGAATCTGCTCCAGCCGAAGTTCTGTTTAAAGAATTCGGTATTACAGTAGAGAAAGCGGTTGAAGCTGCAAAATCTTTACTGAAATAAAATAAGAAGGAATGAGTCCCGAATTTTGGTTCTCATTTCTAATTATCTTGCTGAACAACGCCTAGTGATAAGCTAGGCGTTGTTTTTTTGTGCACCAATATAGGATTTTCTATTGCGTTCTGTAAATATATCCCTTAATCTAACCTTAGATAAGCTGAACCGTTTCAGTTGTGTGTTGCTGAATGAAAATATTTTTTAAAAATGTCGGTTGAAGCACACTTTTGATGTTTGACAGCTAAAATGAGCAGTAGAGTTGGTGTGAGTCAGTTATCCTTAGCAACCGTGTGATTTTGCTCAGATACAAGGTGTAGAATGGCAATCAGGGTAGCAATAAACGGCTTTGGCCGCATTGGTCGAAGTGTTCTAAGAGCGTTGTATGAATCTGGCCGTCGGGCAGAGATTATCGTGGTGGCGGTTAACGAACTTGCTGAACCTGAAGGTATTGCGCATTTGCTGAAGTATGATTCCAGCCATGGGCGTTTTGCTTGGGATGTACGGCTTAACGGAACACTTTTACAAGTTGGTGATGATAATATTCGTTTATTTCATCAACGTGAGCTGCATGAGTTGCCTTGGAAAGAGCTGGGTATTGATGTCGTTTTAGATTGCAGTGGGGCTTATGGCTCACGGGATGATGGGTTACTGCATTTAGCGGCAGGGGCGAAAAAAGTGTTATTTTCTCACCCGGGTACTGACGACCTTGATGCCACTATCGTTTATGGTGTTAACCATGAAAGCCTAACCGCTCAAGACAAGATTGTTTCCAATGCTTCTTGTACCACCAATTGTATTATTCCAATTATTAAATTACTCGATGAGGCATTTTCGATTGAATCGGGGACAGTGACGACGATTCACGCGTCAATGAATGACCAACCCGTTATCGATGCCTATCATAAAGATTTACGCAGAACTCGCGCAGCGAGTCAGTCTATCATTCCTGTTGATACCAAGTTAGCCGCAGGAATTACACGAATTTTTCCGAAATTTAAAGACCACTTTGAAGCCATTTCTGTTCGTGTACCGACGACGAATGTGACAGCGATTGATTTGAGTGTTACCGTACATGACGATGTTTGTGTTGAAAAAGTCAACCAACTACTGCGAAGCGCTGCACAAGGGCATTTTCGTGGTATAGTGGACTACACAGAATTACCGCTAGTCTCGATGGATTTCAATCATGATCCACACAGTGCTATTATTGATGGTACACAAACGCGAGTTAGTGGTAAGCATTTAATTAAAACCCTGGTTTGGTGTGATAACGAATGGGGGTTTGCTAACCGGATGCTAGATACAACATTAGCAATGGCAGCGACAGGTTTAAACTAATTGGCGACTGACAGACAGCAGGGCATGATAACTTTATTGTTTTGCACAGTCGCTGATGGAAACTTTATAGAGAATCAACGAGAGGATTCACCATGTCTGTAATTAAGATGACCGATTTAGACTTAGCGGGTAAACGCGTATTCATCCGTTCTGACTTAAACGTTCCTGTAAAAGATGGCAAAGTTACTTCTGATGCGCGTATTCGTGCTTCATTACCAACAATTGAAGCTGCTCTGAAACAAGGCGCTAAAGTCATGGTCACTTCTCACCTTGGTCGCCCGACCGAAGGCGAGTACAACGAAGAGTTTTCACTGCAACCTGTTGTTGACTATCTGGCCGATAAAATGGATTACCCAGTCCGTTTAGTTAAAGACTACCTTAACGGTGTTGACATCGAAGCTGGCGAGTTAGTTGTGCTGGAAAACGTTCGCTTTAATAAAGGCGAGAAAAAAGACGACGAAACGCTGTCAAAACAATATGCGGCATTGTGTGATGTTTATGTGATGGATGCGTTTGGTACGGCTCACCGTGCACAAGCGTCAACACATGGTGTTGCTAAATTCTCTCCAGTGGCTTGTGCTGGCCCACTACTGAGTGGTGAGTTAGAAGCATTAGGTAAAGCATTAGATAACCCAGCTCGCCCAATGGTTGCGATTGTTGGTGGTTCTAAAGTGTCAACTAAACTGACTGTATTAGATTCTCTATCTAAAATTGCAGACCAGTTAATTGTTGGTGGCGGTATTGCGAATACCTTTATCGCAGCGGAAGGCAACAATGTTGGTCGCTCATTATATGAAGCAGACTTAATCCCTGAAGCGAAAAAATTACTGGCAAACTGCCAAATTCCAGTACCGACTGATGTTCGCGTTGCAACTGAGTTCTCCGAAACTGCACCTGCAACTCTGAAAGCAAGTACTGAAATTAAAGACGACGAACAAATTCTGGATTTAGGTGACGAATCTGCACAGCGTTTGGCTGAGATCCTGAAAAATGCCAAAACCATTCTTTGGAATGGCCCAGTAGGCGTGTTTGAGTTCCCTAACTTCCGTAAAGGTACTGAGATCGTTGCAAAAGCGATTGCTGATAGCGACGCATTCTCTATCGCTGGTGGTGGTGACACCCTAGCGGCTATCGATTTATTCGACATTGCTGACAAAATTTCATATATCTCTACTGGTGGCGGTGCTTTCCTTGAGTTCGTTGAAGGCAAAAAGCTCCCTGCCGTTGTGATGCTAGAAGAACGTGCTAAAGCGTAATTAATTGTTCATACACAACAGGCAGCGTAGGCTGCCTGTTTACCACAGGACCTTTTCACATGTCTAAAATTTTTGATTTTGTTAAACCGGGTGTTCTTACTGGTGATGATGTACAGAAAGTTTTCGCAGTTGCTAAAGAAAATAACTTTGCATTGCCAGCGGTGAACTGTGTTGGTACGGATTCAATTAACGCCGTACTTGAAGCGGCCGCTAAAGTTCGTGCTCCAGTTATTGTTCAGTTTTCTAATGGCGGTGCTGCATTTATCGCAGGTAAAGGCCTGAAAGCTGAAGGCCAACAAGCTGCAATTTTAGGTGCGATCTCTGGTGCTTATCATGTACACCAAATGGCTGAGCACTATGGTGTTCCTGTTATTCTGCATACTGACCACTGTGCGAAGAAATTACTGCCATGGATCGATGGCCTGTTAGATGCAGGTGAAAAACACTACGCAAAAACCGGTAAACCACTGTTCTCTTCTCACATGATTGACCTGTCAGAAGAAACACTGGAAGAAAACATCGAAATCTGTGCTAAATATTTAGCGCGTATGGCTAAAATCGATATGACTCTGGAAATCGAACTAGGCTGTACTGGTGGTGAAGAAGACGGTGTTGATAACACAGGTATGGACAGTTCTGAGCTGTATACTCAACCAGAAGATGTTGCATATGCATACGAAAAACTGAATGCAGTAAGCCCGCGTTTCACTATCGCGGCTTCTTTCGGTAACGTTCACGGTGTTTATAAACCAGGTAACGTTCAGTTAACGCCAAAAATCCTGCGTAATTCACAAGACTACGTTTCAGAAAAATATAACCTGCCACACAACAGCTTAGACTTCGTATTCCACGGTGGTTCTGGCTCAAGTGCTGCTGAAATCAAAGAAGCAGTTAGCTACGGTGTTATCAAAATGAACATCGATACTGATACTCAGTGGGCAACTTGGGATGGTATTTTACAGTACTACAAAAAGAACGAAGGCTATCTGCAAGGTCAGTTAGGTAACCCAGAAGGTGCGGATAAACCTAACAAAAAATACTATGACCCACGTGTGTGGCTGCGTAAAGCACAAGATTCAATGGTTGTTCGTTTAGAACAAGCATTCAAAGAACTGAACTGTGTTGATGTACTGTAATTAACGCGCATTAAGTTTTTTGTGATTAATCCCCTAGTAAGGTAACTTGCTGGGGGATTTTTTGATCATGTAGATACTGGTGCTTTACTTAATTGTGAAAGTAGTTTTAAAAACAGCGCTTCACTTTGTGTTAGCGGTTTACTCGCCTCGGTGATTGCACATATGCGGTTATGAAAGACAGGGGAGTCGCTCATTTCTATGAGTGAATGGCGGAAATTAATATGTGAGGCATAGTTTTCCGGTAAAATACCCACATAGTGGCCTGAAGCGATAAAGGTAGCTACAGCCTCAAGGCCAGCTGCTTCAGGGCCTCGGCTAAATTCACCCGATGCTAAAATACTTTCAGTGAATGGGTGTGGCCGATAAACTAATGCTAGATTATGTTTGTTGTTGGCGGTATTGGCAGAAACATAAAGTTTATGGTTTTCTATAAATAAGAATTGATAATTATAACGGTTATTTTCGTGATATTGCCCGCGAATACCGATTTGAATTGTTCTGTCACTAAGCGCTTTATTTAATTGATTATGGTTGAGGATGCTTAGCTCTAATTTAACATTAGGCGCCTCTTGGGTAAATTGAGCAATAGTGGCTGATAGATGACAGAGTGGATCCGTTAATATATGTTCTATAACACCAATAACTAATGTTCCAGATAAAATCCCATGGCGTTCATCGACTTCAGTTTTGATATTATCTAATGCTTTCAAAGCAGTATTGGCTTTTTCGATAACAAATAAACCTGACTCAGTTAGCTTAAAACCAGAAGGGCCTCTTTCACACAATTGGACACCGAGTTTTTCTTCAATTTCACGGATATGGCGGCTTATTGATGCTTTTGACATATTTAGTTTTTTTTCTGCAATGGTAAAGCCACCAGCTTCTGCAACGGAAGTAAAAACACGTAATGATTTTAAGTCTTTTTCAGTTAATTTTTTATTATGCATATTTATACCTATTACGTGAAATCAATCACTAAATGCTAATCTATCTTATTTTTTATTGGGATACAAATAGCATAATTAATACTATTTTATTTTAATTATTAAAATTGTTTTTATTTATATAAAAGGTTTCATTTTATGAAACCATAGGATCAAAAATATCACTTTTATTCCTAGCGGATACGTATATCTTAAAGTTGTAGTTGTTAATAGATTATTACCAAAGTGGCGCCACAAAATAATAATTAATCCAAATATATATAAATACAAAAGGATTCTAATTTATGGTCACAGATGAATTGTTAACAATAAAATTAGATATGATTACATTTACAGCATTAGGGGCCTTATTATTAATTACTAGTAATGTAATCATAAAGAAATTTCCATTTTTTATGAAATATTCAATTCCTAGCCCGGTGATCGGCGGGTTTATGTTTTCTATTGTAATGTGGTTAGCTTATCAATTTAATATTGTTGAGCTTAATTTTGATAACACATTATATGACTTATCGATGTATATATTTTTCGTCACAATAGGTTTAATGACAGGTGTTAAATTATTAGTGAGTGGTGGAAAAATATTGCTAATTTATATGGTGATTTGCTGGGGGCTGGCATTTATGCAAAATGGCGTCAGCATTGGTTTATCATATGTTTTAGATATTGAGCCACTAGTTGCTATGATGGCAGGCCAAGCCTCGATGCAAGGTGGTCATGGTATGGCGGCATCTTTAGCACCGCTGATTGAGTCCTTTGGTCACGACCAAGCCCTGAATGTTGGGTTAGCGGCTTCGACTTTTGGTTTGATTGCAGGGTCAATTCTAGGAGGGCCTGTTGGGAACTGGTTGATCCAAAGAAATAAATTAAAAATTGAAACTGACCATGTTGATTTGGAAAATTTAGCGGAAAGTAACGATACCGAAGATAAAATTACGGCTCAACAATGTATTATTACAGGAGCAGTTATTTTAAGCATACTCGCTATTGGAATGCCGACAGCAAAATGGATAAGTACAATAACAGGGTTTACTATTCCTGGACATATTTTTAGTTTGTTTGTTGGTGTTATATTTCATTCAATCAATGAAAGAAAACCAATAATTAAAATATCTCGCAATACAGTAGTATTAATTTCTACTTTATCACTAGAAATGTTTTTAGTGATGGCTATGATGAAATTAAAACTTTGGGAACTATATGAGTTAGCATTACCACTAACGATTATATTAATATCTCAGGTCATTACAACAATATTAGTTGCCATATTTGTTGTTTATCGCGCATTAGGTAAAAACTATGATGCTGCTGTTATGTCCGCTGGTTTTATTGGACATGGTTTAGGTGCAACACCAAATGGCTTAGTGGTTATGGACGCTATTTGTAATAAATATGGTTTATTCTCACGAAAGGCATTCATTATTATACCAATCGCCGGAACAGTATTAACGGATATTGTTGGTGTCCCTCTATTTGTATTCCTAGCTAACACATTTGGTGGCTAAGAAATAAAAAAACAACAAAAGAAAGAAAACTAAATCTAAGAAGGAATAGTTTGTATGAAAAAATTAACGACACCCCCACATGTTGGCCATAAAACATTTTTATATTCAGAATTAGTGACTGAATTGACCAACATTGAAGCGGATATTGCCATACTAGGGATGCCATTTAGTTCAGCTTATAGTGCTCATGCATTTACCAACGACCAATCTCGTGCTCCACAATATTTACGTGATATGAGTGACCGAATTGTTAGGCATCCAGATCATTATGATTTTGATATTGATGGGCCACTACTCCAAGGCCGTAAAGATATTAAATTTGTTGACTGTGGTGATGTTATTCCTGATTTATCAAAGCCTTTGGGGGAGCACCATCAGCGTGCAGCTGAGGCAATTCGACAGTTATTAAGAGCTAAAGCACTTCCCATTGTTTTAGGGGGCGATCATGGGATCACAACGCCTATTTTGCAGGGATTTGATGAAGTAGGGCCGATTACACTTGTGCATATTGATGCACATTTAGATTGGCGTGAAGAGGTTAATGGGGTGGATACCGGCCTTTCAAGCCCGATCCGCCGCGCTTCTGAAATGAAGCATATAGGTGAAATTTTCCAAATTGGTTTACGTGCACAAGGTAGCGGACGCCCTGCGGATTACCAAGCGGCTAAAGACTATGGTGCGCATGTTATTCCGGCCTATGAACTGCATGAGGTTGGCATGCAAGCCATTTTAGACCGCATTCCAGATAATTCGAACTACTATATTAGTATTGATGCCGATGGTATTGACCCGAGTATCATGCCTGGAGTTGATGGCCCAGCTCCTGGTGGGGTGACTTATTTGCAAGCTCGTAGCCTAATTCACGGTTTAGTGAAAAAAGGTCGCGTTGTTGGTATGGATATCGTTGAAATTACACCCGCAAAAGATATTCCCTCTAAGCTAACTGGGGTGACTGCTGGGCGTTTTGTTGTGAATTTAATTGGAGCATCCATTCGCGCAGGGTATTTTAATAAGAAATAACGCAGCCAATTAATGTTGTGCTAACAATAAAGTGGGAGATACATTTCCACTTTATTGTTAATTTGCAGGTGTCCCTTGATGAAACCTTAATTGCCATTGGTTTGCTGAATTTTTTAGCCAAATAGATGAGCGGTTAGTTAGCTTGGTTTTACCCCCATCTTGTTGTTCAAAACTGATATAAGTCATTAACACCGTATTATCACTCAATTGCGAGCAGTGGAAGTTTTCGGCGTAAATCGTTTTAGCTGTTTCATTAGCCAATGACGCTAAGGTATCGAGTTTATCGATTGAAAAGCCAGAACGACCAAATTCAAAAAAATCCTCATGTAATATCTCGCGAAGAAAATTGCTATTCTGTCGGTTAGTACTGTTATGTAATTTTTTTTCTAATTCAATCAGTTTATTTATCACTCGCGTTCCCCCAATTGTTGTGCCAGTTTCTCGGCGAGTTGCGTAATGATATCCGAGGTATTAGCATGGAAATGCATGGCAATTTCCATTTCTTGAGCAGCTGGGAAACCTTCTTCTTCTGTTAAAATTCGATGTTGAGGAAGTTTTGCTCGTAAAGGTAATAAACTAACACCTAACCCATCTGCGATAGCACTTTGAATACCTGCAAGGCTAGAACAAGTATAAGTTATGTGCCAAGGACGCTGTTCACTATCTAATAATTTGAACATATCATTACGGTAGAGACCGTTTTCAGGAAAAACCACCAAAGGTACTGAATCATTACTTAAACGTTTATATTGGCTGCTTGTTAGCCAACACAAAGGCTCCGGCCAATGGTAATCACTTTTAAATTCCCCTTTTTTCTGTTTCACAATAATTAAATCTAATTCGCCATGTTGGTAGCGCTGATGAAGTTGTCGGCTTAGGCCACTCGTGACTTCTAACCGCACATTGGGGTTAGCTTGCATAAATGCGGCCAGTGTCGGCGTGACTTGGCCAGAAGCGAGGTCTTCAGGAAAACCGAGCCGAATAGTTTGAATGACGGCATTGCCAGTGATTTTCATAAAGAAGGTATCATTGAGCGCCAATATATTTTTTGCATAACTCAACAAAACTTCACCAGTTTCGGTTAAGGTTAGTATGCGGTGCCCTCGGACAAATAAAGGCTGACTGACTAAAGCTTCTAGCCGTTGAATTTGTTGGCTTAATGTTGATTGTGTTGAATTTAAATGCTGTGAAGCCACGGTGAAATTCCCTGTTTCAGCAACAGTGACAAAGGTTTTTAACAAAACAAGGTTGAGCAATGGATTCATTTTATAAATACCAATCATTTAGTTATTTAATTTTTAAATAGCATACTTTTTCAGTAGATTAAAGGGTCATAGGGGAGATTAATCATGAAAACATTCTTTTTACGTGCAAAATGGTTGGTTCACTTAGCTAGCATTCTTATGATTTCATTGATATTTATGGGGAAAGGTATGGCAAACCCACAAGCCAACTCTTTGGTATCATTGGCTGAGCAAGGTAACTTACAAGGTGTTAAGTCCTTAGTTGAGCAAGGTGTGGATATTGAACAGCGTGATTCACGCCAACGTACTGCGTTGATGGCGGCAACCCATGAAAACCATCTTGAAGTTGCCCGTTTTTTGATTGAGCAAGGTGCGGACGTTAATGCACGGGATAATATGCAAGATTCCCCTTATTTGTACGCAGGGGCGCGTGGTTTGCAAGAGATACTAATATTGACTCTACAACATGGCGCTGATTTAAAAAGTACCAATCGCTACGGGGGAACTGCTTTGATCCCTGCGGCAGAACGTGGACATGTTGCAACGGTTAAAACCTTGATTGATGCGGGTGTTGATGTCAATCATGTTAATCGATTGGGTTGGACGGCACTAATTGAAGCGATTATTTTGGGTGATGGTAGCGATAAGTATGCACAAATTGTCACTGAATTAATCAAAGGTGGCGCAGATGTTAACTTAGCTGATGGTTCGGGGATATCACCGCTGACGTTGGCAAAAAGTAAAGGTTACCGTAACTTGATTGAAATTCTTGAGAATTCAGGAGCGAAATAATGTCGGATACGCAATTTTTACAACAAGCTATCAACTTAGCAATGGAAAACGTGCGAGCTGGCGGGCGGCCTTTTGGCGCAATTGTTGTCTGTGATGGGCAGGTTGTTGCGAGTGGCGTTAATCAAATGCTTGAGCTCAATGACCCAACCGCCCATGCGGAGCTAATGGCATTGCGTCAAGCAGGGCAAAAATTAAGCCGCGTGAAATTAGATGACTGTGTGGTTTATGCAAGTGGGCAGCCTTGCCCGATGTGCTTGGCCGCGATGCGAATGGCGGGTATCTCTCGGGTCGTCTACGCCTATTCAAATGATGACGCCGCACCTTTTGGGCTTTCTACAGATGCGATTGCAAAAGCGCTGAGGGTCGTTCCTGAGCAGCAATCAGGTTTACGGTTTGAGCAACTAAAACCCAATGATGAAACGCGCAGTACACTGTACCAACAGTGGTGGGAACGGCAATCTAAATGAGTAAAGCGGCACCATCTTCGCTGGCGTTAGTACTGACCATTGTTTTAGTCGGGGTGAACTTACGCCCCTTTATGACGGGCCCAGGGCCTGTTATCGACAATATCATTCAAACGACAGGGATGAGTTATCAAAGCATTTCGCTTTTAACATTGTTACCCATGTTATTGATGGGGGTTGGCGCATTGGTTGTACCAATGCTAAACCAACGAATAGGTGAACGTGCGGGTATCAGTAGCGCAATGCTATTACTGCTGGTCGGTTCACTCGCTCGTTACTTTGTGGTTGATGGTGCAGCTTTATTATTAACCGCTTTTTTATGTGGAGTGGGTGCGGCTTATATCCAGTCGGTATTTCCTGGGCTCATCAAAGCGAATTTCCCCCAAAAAATGGCGATGATGACAGGATTATATTCAGCCACGTTAATGGCAGGGGGAGCTATTGGCGCACAGATCACGCCTTTGGTTGAAGAAATGACAGGCCATTGGCAGAGTGCCTTAGCATGGCTTGCTTTCCCTGCTTTGTTGGCGCTGTTGGCTATTTGGGCGAATGTACACACGGAGCGGGGCTCAAAAGCAGAGCAGGTCTCAGTGTTGACGTTCTTACGAAGACCGAGAGCATGGTTGTTGATGGCAGGTTTTGGGCTGATTAATGCGGGTTATGGCACTGTAGTGACTTGGCTAGCGCCTTTTTTCCAAGAACAGGGAATGAGTGCTGCACAAAGTGGCACTTTTGTTGCCATATTAACGGTGTTTCAGGCGTTATCTGCACTCATGATCCCCGTGTTTGCTTCGCATAATATTGATCGTCGTTTTTGGCTGATTGTCACGCTCAGTTGCCAAGCTCTTGGTTTTTCTGGGTTGATGCTGTTTGCCAGCGATGTGCCACTTTTATGGGTCGCGTTATTAGGTATGGGGCTAGGCGGCTGCTTTGCATTAAGTATTATTACAGCTTTAGATCATTTGCCTCATCCCGTTAGCGCAGGCGCATTGACTTCGTTGATGCAGGCTGGAGGATTTATTATTGCAGCCTTTGGGCCATTATGCGCCGCGTGGATACAGCAATTGAGCCAAAGTTTTACATGGGTATGGGCAATGCATGTGATTTTTGTATTAGTAACATTGATTCTTTATTTGCGTTTGAACCCTAAAAGCTACAGTCAAATCTTCAATTTAAAATAATTAATTTTCTCTTTATTTATTGCGAATGATAATCATTGTTATCTTGGTGTTTTTTTGTCACTATCACTGTTTATTTATTCGTCTAGGTAAGAGCCCTATGCAGCAGCGTATCGAAGATAAATTCACACAAGCGCATTCAGCCCGTGAAGAACACTCTGTTGGTGAGTTTATTCTGGCGGTTTTATATTGGGGGCATTAATTGCCTTTATAGCGTTGCTAGTGACATTTTCACATTACCGTTATGTGAAAAGATTAGAAGCAGAGCAAGTTTAATATAAATAGAGTCGGTGCTATTTTTTACGTTTCTTATTTTGTTTTTTTACTTCTTTATTCACTTTCTTTTCAATGGAATTGAAGTAGATATCTAAATAATGTCGGTTGCTTAAAAATGAAATTAAGCAACTGGCAACAATCACCACCCAAACAAGTTGCAACTTAATTGAGTTTTCAATACTGAAAAGTAGTAATAGTGGGATCATGACCATCATGCTTATGAAAATGGAGCACAATAACGCGCCAGCAATATAGAGCGAGTACTTTTTTAACCCGAATATATTGAGGGTGGTAAGCACGACAAAAGTTAACAGTAGCGTACCAAATGTTGCAAACATAATGATAAGCCCTGCCTCTTGCTCAATAAGCCAATCCGTGAAACCAAACCAAGAAAAAGGGATACTTATCATTGTAAGCGCTCCTGTTTACTAAATAGTAGGGGGATATCTTTAAAACGAAATAACCTGGCAAAAATAACATTGGGGAAAACATGAATATCCGTATTGTAGAGTGTGACGGTTTGGTTGAAAAACTCACGTCGGTCTGCAATTTGGTCTTCAATATGTTTTACTTGGGTTTGCAATTCCAGTAACACCCCTTTACTTATCAGCGTTGGATAGTTTTCAGCGATAGCAATCAGCGGCTTTATTTTTGCTGGAAATTGGTTTGCAGTATCGACTTTGGTTTCAATTGCAGTACTGGATAAATAGTGCTGACGGCTGGCAATCAACTCCTTAAATAGCTGTTTTTCATGTGCCATCGCTTTATCTGCAACTTGAGTTAATACAGGAACTAATTCAACTTGCTTCTTTAATAGCACATCTATATTCGCAAATGCTTTATGGCAATTGTTTTTTAAGAATACAATATTGTTATAAATATTAATTATATAGCGTATAAAAATATAGCTAATAACAGCGATAATAATGAAAAAAATCAGCTTTTCCATGTTAGTTATCACCGAATAATGAGATCTGGTCGAAATGCATATTTAGCTGCCCGTTTTGATAATCCATCGGCGTAACTAAAATCACACCAATCAGAAAAAGTGCAATTATGGCGGTAATAGCTAAATTTCGACGTAATGGACCTGTTTTGTTCCAACGAACGACATAGTCTGAGGGGGAGACGCCTAATAGCATATGAGGTGCCTTACGTATAATAATCGATTCGCCTTTTTCATTGGCATCTGCTGTACCAATTAATAAATAACCGCGGTTTGCTTCAAGTAAATATTCTTTGTAACGGCGATTACCGCTTTCAATATCCATATGCGGTTCTAAGCCAGGGTAAACAAAATAATCTGGGTCGCACTCTACTTTTACCGAACCAGTATCATCCGTAAGAGTGAAGCTATGCATGTTGTATTTACTATTTTGTAAGGTATAGCTTTTTTTACCGTCTTTATCTTTTGATATGGAATATTCAAAATAAAATGAGCCGTAACAGGTTTTATTACCTAGTTGGCTTTTAATGGCTGTGCCCGCCGTGATTTTTCCTTCAATTTCCACAAGCCCCATTGCCATTGAGCGGATTTTGGAGGTGGCTAAATTTTTCTGAAATTTTAAAAAGCGCTTGGTTGGCGTATTTTCAATTGCTTTAAATACAAAAGCTAAGACAAATGCGATAAAAAATACACGCATGTCGATAAAGAACCCTGCAAATAGGCAAGTGGCGATCAGCATACCTATAAGGGTTTTAAGAAACGCACTAAACTTTGATGAGCCTTCATTTTGTAAACGTTGATAACGTTGATAGCCAACTTTACTAGCCTTGACAACATTACGGGTAATAAAAAAGGTGATGATGAGAACAACGACGTAATAAATGATACTGCCATAGTCGCCGATAGAAGGAGAGAGCGAGTACCACATACCACAAGCAACACTGATAAAAGGAATGATCCCCCAGTTTACTTTTTTATTTATCGAGAACTTGTTATCAATAAATAAAATTAAAGCACCAATAGCTGCTCCGAGTAAAAAATACATATTCACGCATTAATACCTTTAGGCTGACATTATTTAAACTGGACGCCCTGATATTTTTTTTCATCTTCAGAAATATCAAGTAATGGCAGTGCTGAAAAACGAAAGGCATTGGCAATTAGGCTGTCAGGGAACATTTGTATTGCAGTATTATACTCTGTTGTTGCATCGTTAAAGCCTTCACGTCGTTGGGCTAATTTATTTTCAACATCACTTAAGGCGATTTGTAATTGGGTAAATTGCTCACCAGAAATGAGAGTAGGGTAATTTTCTGCAATGGCAATAAGGTTACCCAGTGCACGGTTCATTTCATTCGATGCTGCGATTTTATCGTTCATGTTTTTGGCATTAAAGTAGTTCTGACGCGCATCACTTAGTGAAGTAAAAAGGCTTTCCTCATGTTCCATAGCCTTTTCTGTAATGGTAACGAGTTGTGGGATCTGATCGGCTCTTTGCTTTAAAATAACATCAATATTGGCAAATTGATTGCTGACTTGATTACGGGTGTTGATCAGGCGGTTATAGATAGAGATCCCCCAACCTATAGCCAATAAGAGTAAAACAAATACAACGATAAGTGTGATGGTCATATTGATGCCTTTTAACCCGTGATAAGTAATTTGGGTTAAAAGTATAAGAGCCTTACCACTTATGCAATCAGAAAAGAATGAAAGTAAGGTGAGAATAAAGAAAATCTGATCTTTTTGAGTGACAAGATCAGATTTTACTTTTGAATAGTGCTTAAAGATTTGTATTTACAAGAGAAAGGTTCTTATAGCTATTTTGTTCAAGAAAATAATCTAGGTCACACTGCAATACATTAGCAAATATACAGAGCCGATGAATCGTAAAATTCTGTGTACCGCGTTCATAACGGGAGATTTGCTGTTGGCTTAATCCCGACTTTTTCCCTAAAGTGTGTGCTGTCCATCCCATCTGTAAACGGCGTTTACGAACTTGTAGTCCTATATAGGCATTTGAAATTTCAGTTTGATATATTCTCATAATATTATCCTGATTAATATCACACTACTTAAGTGTAAATAAGGTTTAGTTATGTGTTCTTATATTGATACGTTGTTTTTTCGAAAGTAATTGAATCTGATAGTCTAATTGCTATGTTTTCATTTCGATAATTACCCTGAGTATAAAAAGATTTCTCTCCATTAAACAGAAATAACCCAATAATAAATACGCCTAATCCAATAATAAATACAATAAAGCTGAATAGATAAGATAGTTGCTTGTTAATATAAAATAGGGATTGTTCCTCTAATGCAAAAGCGGCATCTGAGAATGATAAAAATAATATGACGATCCCCCAGTGTAATACAGAAAGCAAAAAAGGATATTCAACATGATTATGTATAATAATAGGGATTATTGATAGAATGATTGCCAATGGATAACCATTTCCATTAATTTTATATTTTATAAAAGATTGAAATACGACATAGATACCTCCGGTTAATAATAAAGATAAAAATATCAAATTAATGAGTCCTCCAGTCATCAGCCAGAGTAGTATTTCATTGTGTGGGTGAGGAACAATATACATTTTAGGACTAAAAAAAGGAATTGCTGTTCTTTCATAACTATTTTCAAATAAAAATGATTGCTCCCATGCATCATACGGTTTTTCTAAGAATAAAGTAATAGAAAAACGTAGCATTTGTTTTAAATGGAATTGATTCATAACATCAGTTCCAATGTACTGTGGGCATAGTTTTATTAAATAAACTCCAATAAAGATTGCTACAGCAATAATAAAATAACTAGCACTAACACGTAGAGGGTTTTTCTTGTAAAAAAGACAAATGAAAATAAATGCACAAACAGTAAAGCTTAGCCAAGCAATAACAGATTGCAGAACGACTAAAGTTAATGTGAAAAATAAAATGCATGTTCCTAGTAATACAATCCTGATTTTTTCATGGCGTTTAGATAACAACGAAAATTGTGATAATACAAGAGTCATAAGAGATAATAAGCATGCAGTCGCCATGTTAACCGATAATATATTAACTTGCTGTGATAAGCCATTTGAACGCATGCCTGATGCAAGATAAAAAATATCAGCTTCAAATATATATTGATATGCAGTAATAAAGACTTGAGCTACATTAATAATGATATAACAGTAAATACAAAATGATTGTATTAACCATTTTTTTTTCACTTGTAACCCTGCAATATATAGTAATACGCCAACGGTAATACCAGAAAAATACCAAAAATCAACATTATTATTTTCTCCCTGATGAGATATTAACCCCATCATTAAAATAGCTAAAGAAAAACAGTAGCAAATAGCAGGTAATGTAATGATTATTTTAATTTTCCGATAGAAAACTGTAAATGCTATAATGGATATCGTCAAGGAAATAGATAACCAGCTAATAATGTTTTGTGGTAATGATTGTCTCAAGCTTCCTAGACTGTCAATATAAATAAGACTAGCAAGGTGCCAAACAATAAAGATACCAATAAATAGTGAGCGGGATATTATGATCATAGTACGCTTACCGCTATATTAAATAAATGTTGCTATTAACCAAGCATTGCCTTTGTAGTCTCCAGGTTCGGCGTCATAGCCTGAAACTTTACTTTCAATCGTAATGTTTTTTACTTTATCTATTGTTGTTTCGAGCGTTTTTCCACTTTGATTATTTTGTTCATCATAAAGTATAAGCTCAGAATAAATAGTATTATTTCCTGATTTTAAGGGAAGTCGTTTTTGTGGATCACTATCCGTGGCATAATCTAATGCTAATTTTACTTTAACTGGCTGTACTCTATCGCATGTATAAGTAACAGTACGCGTTTCTTTACTATTAAATTCATAAGCATCCAATGTTTTGTGATCAATGTTTAAATTATCAATATTAGAATGGCAATTTGACGGATAATTGATAACCGATGTAGTGAGATCTAATTTAACGGTGGCTTTATCAATAGGTACATAAATATCTGGTGTCCCATAGTCTTGGAATAATCGTGTGTAACCTGCAATCATTGCATTTGGAATAACAATTTTTCCATCAACAGGGATATCTTTGACATAAACTCTAACGGTAAAAGGAAAATGAACAGTAAAAAATGATGTTGCTAATGGCCCCATTTCTTCATTCGAGCATCCTCTCCCTGAAATATTCCGCCAGCCATTGGTTATTCCATTCTCAGAATAAAGTGTAAAAAATGTATTATTGTTTATTTTAAATGCGGTCAGCCCTCCAATAGTAAAGCCTGCTTCTGGCATATAGGCAAAAACACGGTGGTAGGCATAAGCCGGAACAAGGCCTGCTGAATAATTACCTTGTAAGAAATTCACAGTACAATATACAGACCCATAAGGCTGAGATGTGTTTTCATTAATAACAATACCGGAGCTATTTGCTGGGGCTATTAAAAAATATTTATTGTTATCACTTCCAATTGCTGGTGTATCAGAAACAACAGAATTGTTAGATACTAAACTCATTTTATAGCCACCACCACTTCCTGAATAGCGAGTCGCACTATAGGAATTTAAGTTAACTAATAGTAGTAACAAAAATAATGGTGAATACTTTTTTATATTTTTCATAAAGACTTCCCAATATTACAGATAATCAACCATCACTGATAAAGCGGCACTAAATGGCCCAGCAGTGAGATTTTCAATAGCTTGATTAGTGACTAATTGTGATTGGATAACAACTTTCCCTGTATCACCACTTACGGATGGAGCAATCCTTTCCCATTTATTAAGGTTGAGCGCATTACTTTTATTTTCTTCTGAGAAACGAATACCCAATCCATTAATAGAGGTTGCAAGTACGGTTTCATTATTTATTGTCAAAGTGTTCCCTTCTCTAGGAGATAGGTAAACTTGTAAATTTTTTCGAAGTTCACATTGTTTAATGAGAATACCAAAGGACTGTTTTTCTTCAGTTAGTCTGTCTAGCGCTACCTCACGGAAATTAATGACTAATTCTTTTTCACCATTTTCTGCTGTAAGTACACATGGCGGTCGAACCAATTTTGCAGAAAGAGAAATTAGTACATCCGCTTGAGTGCCTAAGGAAACTAATAAACTAATTAAAGGGAATGAAAAACAAATAAATTTCATTTCAATTCTCCTTATTGATAATCAAGATTAAAAGTAACAGTTGAGGAGAACCCCCCTGTTTTTAAAAGAGAACTAAAGGGCTTCTGAGCATAAACACCGAATAAAAGTGTATTAACGGACCCTTTACCTGATTCAGTTACTGTACTGACATCAATTGTTGTATTCAGTTCTAGTTCCTTACCACGACTATCAGTCAGTGCTAATAACACATTAGATTCACCAGTGGTTTTTAAATAATTAATACCATTATGTGTTTCAATATTTTGGGTATTTAACGTTATTTTGATCGTTTTATTCAAAGCCATCGCTGAACAGTCCATGATATCCAATTTAAATGGTTGCATATCTGAACGTCCTAATGTTTCGATTGAAGAAAAACGTAGCCCAGAAAGATATATTTTTTTCTGTGTATCATCATCACTTAGCCGGCAACCAAGCGGTACTAACACTCCTTCTAAGTAAACTGTTAGTGTATTGGCAAAGCTGGTATTCCATGTTAGGAATAAAAAACTAAATAATAATATTGAGCATCTAATCATAATTTATCTCCACACGTTGCATCTTATTACTAGCAGGAATAGAGAATAAAATGGTGTTATTGCGTAGTGGTTGAGTTAGCACATATTGGTTACTGCCTAATTTCAGTCTTAACGGTACCCAAGCTTGCTTTTGTATTGGTTTGCTACAATGAGAAAAATGCATTTCCACACTATAGGTTGCTGCAATTAAAGTACTTTCATTTAATTTTAATGAGATATTAGGTAGACAAGGAGCAGTAACAATACGCGCATTAACATATATCGTGCCTGTTGTCACAGGTACAGCAGACTCAGCAAAAATAGGTATAGTAAAAGCCCATAGTGCTAGGTAATTCAATTTCATTGTTCTGCTCCTATCTATTTTTTACTCATTATTCCGTCACACTGCACGTTGAAGCTTGGCATTTGAAAGCAAGTGAGGGCTTTCCACCATAATCATTGATATATGTCAGGTAAGGTGTTGAAAATTTGGATGATTTAATCAGTTGATTAGATTTTGGCGGTATCATGACTGCGTCAAAATCACTTTCTTCAGATTGTTTTTGGCTGTTCCCTATACCAATTACAGTTAAATAAAATGGTGTTGGGTTATCTAACGTATAACCCGATGATGTTGCTGTTAATGTTATGTATTTCGTCCAATCGGTTTTGCTTTGTGCAACAATGCTTTCAGGGCGATAAAATAGTTTTACACGGCTCTGTAATGCAATTTGCAACACACCCGCTTCTGATGACTTAGGCGGGATTTCACGCAGGTTGTAATAAAACAGGGATTCCCTGTCTTGCGGTAACTTTGCAATGTCGGGTGCGGTGCTTAGGCGAACTAGGCTAGTGGATTTGGGTTCCATGCGCTGAATCGGCGGAGTGGCAATAATAGGGCCTGTTTCCAGTTTTTGTTCTAACGCATTTTCTAACCACGACTGGGCCAAATAAGGCAATTCCGGGTTATCATTACGGATCGTAATATTAATAGACGACTGGTTTCCATCGAAAATTATACGAGTACGATCAAGTGTAACCGCGGCATTCGCAGCTGAAATTACACTTATAGTCAGCGTGAATACGCTAGTAAGTAACAAAAAAGGGGAATTCAATTTCATCTTAGTTCTCTTATTAACGACAAATAATAGTTGGGTAAATTTCTTGAGGATTAATCACGTCAGGCACATCGGCACTACACTGGTGTTTATTTCCCCAGTAGAGATTGAGTAAGTCTTTAGGCTGGATACCAATAATCCACGTAATACCTTGTTCGCCAACAATTCCGAGTTCAATATTGTTGCTATTACGTACGCTGGCGCCAAAAGGCGGATAAGTGTCATCAGCTAGTTTTAAGCGAGCAAACGTTTTTTCACCTTGAATTACGTTGAGGCGACGATATCCGATTGCCCCACGAGTCAGAGTCGTATCAGTGACGGTCTCTAATGCTTCAACATCTTTTGGTAATTTACTGGTATTAATTGATGCGCTGGTTTTCCGATAACTACTCACGTTTGGCAATACAGCGAGTCCAAAGTGATTAGTTTGATAAACGCCACCACTCAGAGGAACGTTAGCTGCACCAGGTGTTTCTATAACGAGTCGAGTACCACCATAAGCGGCTTGGTGCATGGCAATACCTTCTTTAATTAAGGTAATTCCACCATTAATTGATCCCCCAACGCTGTGATACTCGTTCGGGACATAACTCGCATTTCCTGAAATTGAGGCATAAGGAAGATTTTGGTTTAAATAACCACTAAAGCTGGTTTGGTCATTCTGATGACTTCCTGTTTGATAACCGACATTTAAGTTATAATTGCGCTGCTCACTATATCCGCTATAACCGATATTATGTGTTGAACTGCGTTGGCCATTTTGGTTTCGGGTATAACCTTCAGAAAAGCTGACGCTGCTTCCTTGACTTAAAGGAATAGTGAAATACAAGCTGATCGCATCATCTTGATATCCCGCTCTTTTTGAACGAGAAGCAGAAGCTGTCAGGTTAATATTTTTGAGCCCAATAGCCGCCCAATTTAAAAGAGTACTTAGGTATAAGCTGTATTGTTCTTCTGTTTCACTATTCCAATACGTATTGTATTGATAGTTTCCACCCAATGAGAAATCATCAAAATATTTATTAATATTAATTTGATAGCTTTCTTTTTGAGCTTGGCTTTCATTACCTGTACGTCGTTCATCCAACGTTTGTTGCAAAGAGCGATAGGTTTCATCAGAGAAACGATACCCTGCGAATGTAATGTCAGTTCTGGCTTCATCAAATGATTTTGAATAACTAAGTCGATAACTTCGGCCAGTTAACGTTTTATCAAGTAATTGAGCATGTGACTGAGTCGCATCGAACGAAAGGCTACCGAATGAAAACAGGTCACGACCAAAGCCTGCTGAAAATGCCTGATAATTTTTTGATAAAACGGAGCCCCCATAGATAGACCAAAGGTTATTTAACCCGTAAGAGAGTTCTCCCGAAGCAGTTAAATCACCTTCGAGCTGGCGGCCATTAAAACGTGGTTTACCCGCTGCAAATTTATAGCGGATTTGCCCTGGTCTCGTTAAGTAGGGTAATGCTGCTGTGGTAATGCTAAATTGTTGTTCTTCACCATTTTCTTCTCGCACAGTCACATCTAATGTTCCACGAATAGAGCTATCTAGTGTCTGGATACGAAAGGGACCAGCAGGTACGGTTGTTTCTAAAACTATACGGTTATGGCTTTTGACAATAACAGTGGCATTAGTTTGAGCAATACCAATAATCTCTGGTGCATAACCTGTTAATTTAGGGGGCATCATATTTTCATCGGTTTCAAGAGATACCCCGGTGTACTGCCAAGAATCAAAAATAGCAGAGTAAAAGTAGTTCTCACCTAACGTTAAAATAGACGCAATGGATTTTATTGAGCGGTATGCAAATAATCGGCTAAATGTGGCATCACTATATTGGTTTTCGAAGCTTCCTGTCGATTTTCGATAGTTTGCTTGGTAATCACCGCGTAAACGCCATGCACCAAAATTAAGCCCTGTTGTTCCGTTAGCAGAAAGGTACGATTCTCGTGAACCTGAATTTTGATGCGTTAAAGAACCTGTTAGGTTGTAATCTAATAAAAATCCATTTACACCTTCCTCCCAACGTGAAGGAGGAACCCAACTTGGATCTGTATATTCTAAATAGCTTTGTGGGATTAAAATGGATAGCGTTAATGTCGATAAATCTACACTTAATGAAGCACCTTCAAGCGGAGATAAATCAAGGCATTTACCCTCATCACGATATTTAATTAATTTAATTGCGTCCGGAGTAAGCCCTAAACGATCAAGAATATTAACGGGAACACAAACGGTATCGAATAAATTATTGTTTTGGGATTGTGGCGCTATCACAGTGATATCTTGCGCACTACCCATGCCCTCATTATTGACTTTGAGATTTAAATGATAAATACCAGGCATAATAAATCCAGCCTGAGAAAATTGGCTAAAGTCAATATTTTGAGTGTCTTCTGTATCTAACATATCGGTATTGAATTCGACAGCATAGGCTAACGAAGAGATTGAAGATAAAAAAGAAGTCACAATGATGTAAGAGTAAATATTAAATTTAACCATGATTTTTTCATCAAATTAATTATGAGTTTATTTACTAGTCGTAAGTAACGTTGAATTTAATTGTGGTAAAGTAATCACCAGGTGTAATTTCGTTATTACTTGTGCCTAATTCTGTTTCATATTTTAAAAAGCTCTCTTTACTTTTGTTATCAAAATAAACGTAATTATTAGAAATAGAGTAGAGCTTATTTGGTATTAATAAATTATTGTTAATGTCGTATATATATAGAACAACTCCAGGCTTAGGGCCTGATAGTTTTATTGCATTAGTATACGTATCTTGCAGCGCAAAAAAACGAATTTTAATACCTTTATGATTACTACTGTCATATTCACTAATACAGTTATTTAATTTTATATAGAAAGGTCTTCGCATTAATTTTTCATCATCTATATTATTTATACTGTAATTAGAAATGTAATTATAGTTTATATATTGATACTGACTATCAGTTTCAATTGAACAAGGTGCCGCAACGATATAACCTTGCATTACTGTTTCGCCTCGGAGGCCATCTTGAATATGTCCAAGGTTAGAGCTAGTCGCATTAGAGTTAATAGGGTTAAATAATAAGGCAATCCATAGATAAGTATTTTTTTTCATAATGAGCCTTTTATGGGGAGAGAATTCTCTCCCCTAAAAAAATTACTCGTATGTGATTTTAAAGTCAGCGATAGAACTAAATTCACCTTCAGTAACTGGTGTTGCACCATCAACACGTTTAGCTAATGCAGTAAATTCTAAAACGTTTTCACCTTGGCGGTTACGAATTTGGCTTAGGATAGATTTAGCTTCATCAAATTTAAAATCTTTGATTTGAATACCGATATTCGAAGCGGTACCAGTAGTACCTAAGAATTCTTTATCAGTACCGACATAGTTTTTACCACCAAAGGTAATTTTAATATCTTTAACAGCAACCCACTTACCTTCAGTGTCTTTGCTAAACTCATCAAAATTACATTCTTTTAATTTGATAGCGATATCTTTTTCTGCTGCATTACCCGCTTCTAAAGATGCACGAGAAAGTTGACCAAATGGAACTTCTTGTTTTGTACTTTCTGATTCAATATTACATGGAGCATTAACAACTTGGCCGCTGAAATGTAATTCACCGCTATTACCACTAGCAAAGATAGAAGTTGAAATAGCAGAAGACGCGAATAAAACAGCAATAGAAAGTTTATTTAATTTCATATCTTACATCCTTAAAAATAAGTAAATATTTGATCCCTAGTGAGCCTTTATATAAGTACTGCCATAGGAATAAAGTTCAGTATCCATAAATGGATTTTCAAATGTCCTAATCACAGAACGCTTAACGTAATCGTTTTTAGCGTGGGTCATTTCGACGGAAGGAATCTTATCCCTATCAGGTGTAAAATGGAATAAAACTCTTTGATTTTAATTAAATTTGAATTATTTAACTTATATTTAGTTTTTTTTAATATGTATCAATGTTTTTATGCTAATTTAATTGTCTGTGAAATGTTTAATGTTTGTGCTTTTAAGGTGTTTTAAGGTTGGGGGTGTTTAGAAATAAAAAAAATGCATCAAAATATCAATATTTGATGCATTTCTTATGATTTTTTTTGGTGCTACAGAGTGCAAATAAAAAGTGGAGAGAAATTTTCTTCAAAAATATAACTTGTGTCGGTTAATTTTTTTATTTTTAAAAAATAAAGTTGGTTAATTTCAGGAACACCTCGAATATTGATTTTGTCTTGAGCCTGATCAGCTGGGTCTATAAATATATTTTCAACGCGTAAAAAAAAATGGTCACCTAAGTATTCATGTTTCATCAGAAATTTTCGTGAAATAGTATAGTTTTTACCATTATCACTAATGCTTCCATTCATGATGAATGTGTGTTGGTCAGGTTTATTTTCGTTAGGGATAACACTTAGCAGGTAAAATCCTTTTAAGGTAGAACGATGGTCAGAGATATTTATTTTTAAGGTTGTTTGGCAATCAGGAATAATAGGAGTGTTAATTATGTGATGAACATATAAGCTAATGAAAACCAAAATTATAGATATAAAGGACAAAAAAAACATTCTTGTTGATATTTTATTTGACATAAAAATTCTCACAGCTCACAGTTGCACTTTCTTTCGGTACTGTTGGGCAATAGGACAAAAATAGGAAGTTGTCATATAAATTTTTATCATTTGCTACGATACCAACATTATAATAAAAAACAGTTGCTGGCTTTTTACAATCTAGGTTTAATTTCGTGAGTTCATTTTGAATTGTCGCAAAGCTGATGGTTGTTGTATCGGGTTTATGGTAACTATTAATGTAGCGGATACTGCATTGATCGATACGACCAACTTCAGGGTATTCTGTTCGGCTTGCAAAGAAATAACTTTTAAAAAGGTATAATAAGCAAAAAATAATGAGTCCAATAAGTGAAATTTCAACATATCGGTTATTCAACATGTAGCTTTTTTTATTTTCGACTGCTTGGGGGGAAGTCCCTTCGGGTACTTTTGATGAAGAGTCTAGTTCTTCCTCACTAGTGAATAAAGCTTTGTGATTATTATCACTAATTTCCTGTTGCTCATTTTCAATTTTCAGATCAGCAGAAAATTTAATCCCAACTTTAGGTACAGTCGTGATAATTTCATCATCAGAAAAAGATGATAAATGGCGTCTGAGTACAGAGACACTACTATTAAGGTTATTATCGGAGACAACTTGGTTATGTTCCTCCCAAACCCGACGTAATATGGTTTCTCGGTCAACAATATCATGATTATTTTGCACTAAGACTAATAACAAACGGTTTAAGGTGGTTGTTAGTTTTAATGCATTATTAACATCGTCGATATATAACAGCCCCTGATGACTGTCATAATTAATATGATTATTAATCAAATAGTTCATTTTTAGATTGATTTTATTTATAGGAAAAATATTTATATTATTTGAGTTTATACCTGTTATTTATGTTATGTCAATTAAGCATATTTGGTGTAATTTTGAAAGTTATTGAAAATCATATGGTTAGATTTTTATTTACGCATGTTATGTTTAAGGCGGGAGGTTGAAGAGGTATTTATTTTTTTTAGAAAAACACTATTTTTTTAACATTATACAAAATAACTAATAGTTATTATGCGTAAAAAATTTTAGGCTGAAACATTTTATGAGGAGTAAGTCTGTTGCTAGCTATTATTTTGGCTAAACGATGATATATAAAAAATAGCCTCAAATATAAGAGGCTATTTCATATAAATACTTTACCAATTAAGCCGTTGGCTCAAGGATTTGGTGCATAACAGGATGGAATTTACGTTTAAAGTAAACGAGACCATGCCCAGTATCGTTAACAATGATTTGTTTCATTTCAACCATGTAGACAGAGTGCGTACCGATATCTTGAACTTGAGTTATTTCACCTTCAAGGTTGGCAAGCGCGTTTTTTAACATTGGTTGCTGTAAAATACCGCTTTCCCATACACTCCAGCCAAAACGTTCTTCCATCGTTGAACCTTTCATACCTGCGAAATGGCATGCAAGTTCTTCTTGTTCATGGCTTAGCACGTTGACACACAGGCGGCCATTCTTTTGAAATACCGCATTCATAGCGCTATTGCGGTTAACACAGACCATCAAAGTGGGTGGCGTATCTGTAACTGAACAGACTGCAGTGGCTGTAATTCCACAGCGACCCTCAGTCCCATCCGTGGTGACGATATTGACTGCTGCACCAAGACTTGCCATCGCATCTCTGAAACGCAGGCGATGTTCATTTTCTAAAGACATTTTGACCTCCTGCTGCCGACTATTTCAGCAGCGAATCTAACTGATTAATATCATTGTTGTTATGCAGGTGTGGACGTTTCCATCCGTGTTGATCGTAGTCTGATAAACAGCGATCAACCATATCTGTCATGGCTTTCATATTGCCAGAACCGTATGCATGACGCAGACATTGCAGACGAATTTCATCTTGGCTTCCTGCGTAGTTAATTTCATACAGTTCATGGCGGCCACCAAATTCACTACCGATTGCATCCCACATGAGTTTAAGGATCTTAATACGTTCAACGTGATCCATACCATTAGAGCCGCGAACATATTTAGCTAAATACTTATCAATTTCTGGATTATTCATATCACGAACGCTTGATGGTAGGTAAATCAGGCCACTTGTCACGTTACTTTCAATGATATTCTTGATTTTGGTGTAAGCCATTGGTGCCATAACACGGTAAGTTTGGATAGCTTGAGTATCGGGTAGATAAGCGCCGCCTTCCCATGCTTGTGCTTCAGAGGTCATTGCATCGGTTAATGACCAAAACAGATTACGCCACGCAACCACTTCACCGAGATCAGCCTGTACACCACGGAAATCAATAACACCTGTACATTCTAAACTTTTTTGTAACAATCCGGTAATGAAGTCTAATTTAACGGCTAAGCGGACACAAGCTTGTAATGGGAATAAACGTGCAAAACCACCTTGAACAGCCCAATTACGTGCACGGTCGAAATCACGATAAATTAATACGTTTTCCCATGGAATTAACACATGGTCCATCACCAAGATGGCATCATTTTCATCGAAACGGCTTGATAATGGGTAATCAAATGGTGCGCCAGTTGCACCAGCAACTAATTCATAAGATGCACGTGAGATTAATTTCACGCCATCTGCGTCCATTGGTGCAACAAACATCAATGCGAAATCAGGGTTATCGCCCATGACTTGTGCGGAACCAAAACCAATAAAGTTATAGTGTGTTAACGCTGAGTTGGTCGCAACAACTTTAGCACCACTGACGATAATCCCAGCATCTGTTTCTTTTTCGAGTTTGATATAAACATCTTTAACTTCATCAGCTGGCTTGTGACGGTCGATTGGTGGGTTAACAATGGCATGGTTAAAGTACAGGCCACTTTCTTGAATACGTTTATACCAGTGACGTGCGTTGTCTGCAAACTGACCATAATATTCTGGGTTAGCGCCTAAACAGCTGGCGAATGCCGCCTTATAGTCTGGAGTGCGTCCCATCCATCCGTAGCTCTGACGTGACCAATCTGCGATAGCGTCACGCTGTTGGCGTAGTTCATCGGCACTTTTAGCGAAACGGAAGAATTTGTGAGTGTATCCGCCGTTTCCTGTGTCGGTGTTCCAGCAAAGTTGGTCATGAGTCGTTTTATCATGAAGCGCATCATATAATTGTCCTATAGAAGCGGCTGAATTACGAAAAGCGGGGTGAGTGGTGACGTCTTTTACACGCTCGCCATAAATATAGATTTCGCGGCCATCTTGTAAGCTTTTTAAATATTCTTGGCCATTAAAAGGGCGTTTAGCATCTGAACGAAAATCTTCTGGTTTCATGTCTACCTCGTTATCTCACAATGAGGGCTTGCATTGATAGGGTACAAAGGTTGCAAGCGAAATATGTTAATTTTATGTTTGTTTTGTGTTTCTTAATTGAATCGCTTTACGAGGGAGTTTTAAAGAGACTTTCTAAAGGTTTGCTGGTACTTTTCGTTGGGAGCTGTGTTTTGTGAAAGAAATGTGATCATCTCGATGTTTTGATATTAATATAAATTTTTATTTATCTTACAGTGCATTGATTATTAATCATTAATTAAATGGTTATTATATTAATATTAATATTTTTCCTTGGGTTGTTTGTTCTTTTTTTAATCTTCACATTCACTTTTTGTTAAGCATTATTAGCATCTTTATAAAGTTAAAACAAAATTTATAAGATATCAAAAATGTTTTTAAAATGTAAAATTATTTGAAGAGTGGTTTGTAGAGATAGGTTAGAAGTAGGTATGATATACCGTTCAGGAGGCATTGATGATTTTTACCTAAAAATACGGATAAAATCACTAAGCCTCTCTTTAATGAATGTTTTGTTCTCGCCATAGGCTAGGAGAGCACCCGACTAACCGGTTAAAAAATCGCGCAAAATAGGCGGGGTCTTTGAAACCGAGCTGGTAGGCAATTTCTGAAACGGGGCTGTCGGAAAACAGTAACATCCGCTTAGCTTCACGCAATATTCGGTCAAAAATCAACCTTTTCGGTGGCCGGTTAGCAAACCGCCGGCACATATCTTTAAGGCGTGACTCTGTGACATCAAGTTTTTTGGCATATTCAGGTACCGCAAGGTGTTCATGATAATGTAAGTCAATGAGCTGATTAAAACGTTGGAATAGGCGGTGTTCGCCTCTAACCCCCGTTGTAGGGTGCTCATCAAGTGGAATAGAGCGCAGTAGAAAGGTAAACAGCGCTTGGGCTAAAGAGGCGAGGGCTTGGTCTTTGCCAATATAGTTATTCGCCGATTCGCGAGCCATCAATGCCCAATAATGATTAAAGGTATCGATATCATCAGGCTTATCGGCAACAGATAAGCAAATAGCAGGGATATCGACCAAATCTGGATTCGCTGGGTACAATGAGCTAAGAAGAGGCGTGATCAGGTCTTGCCGTACGGTGAGTACGTGGCCATCAGTGTCTTCTTGAGTGAAAAATGCATGTGCAACCGAAGGGGGCGTAAGAATAAAGAGCGGCGCTTGAACAGAATAGCGCGACTCATCGAGCTGCAAAGTAATATGGCCCGTAACCAAATAGTGCAACTGGAAGAAACCATCATGGCGATGAGCTTGCATGTCGCGACCAAAGAAGGCGGCCATGTTGCCGAAGGTTTGGTAGTGGACGTCGTCGGTGCCTTGGGTTTCGTCGTAGTCTGTGCTGATGTCAATATTCGTAATTAAAGTTGAGTTACCCTTCATTCTTCGGCTCGCAGCGTTGTTGGCCTCACAAGCCAACCCTAGTCACATACTTCAGTATGCTCCCCGAGATTAACTCGCTTGCCGCCTAGCTGCAACTCGAATTGTTCTTCATTCTTCAAGCCGCAGCGTTGTTGGCTGCACTCCGCTACTCGAGTCACATACTCATGTATGCTCCCCGAGATATCGTCGCTTGCCGCCTAGCTGCAACTTGAATTATTTTGAACAATATTTAGGGGACGGATTAAATAAATTCAACTTTTCCAATCTGTTGCAGCACTTAATTTATTAAAACTCAACAGTTTTACCGTTTAAGGTGTTGCCCTTGGCCTTGAGTTTTTCATTGGGATAGCAATGACTAACAGCGCACCGACCACCAATAGGCCTGCAACAAAATAGAGGCCAGAGTTAAAGCTACCGGTTTGGTCTTTCAGCCAACCGATAAGGAGTGGGCTGACAGCGGAACCTATATTACCTGTTGCGTTGATAACCGCAATACCGATGGCACGAGCACGTAAACTGATTGATTGGTCTGGGGTTGTCCAGAACACTGCCATCGCAGTAAATGAACCTGTTGAGGCCATAATAATACCAATCAACTGAATGACGGGATGGCTTGTCATCGCAGCGAGAACCCATCCTGCAGCCGCAAATAAATACGGTAGTGCAGTATGCATTTTCCGTTCTTGTAACCTATCAGAACGGCGACTCCAATAGATCATCCCTAAGATAGTACAAAACTGTGGGATTGCAGTTAATAGCCCAATCATGGCATTACTACTGCCTTCATTGAAGCTTTGCATGATCTGCGGGGTCCAAATATTAATCGCACTTAACGTATTGGTTAAACAGAAATAAGCGACGGTATACATTAAGATCACAGGGGTGAAAATTTCTTTCCATAAGCTTTTGTTCTGCAATGCGGTATGGCTTTTGGAACCATGCGGCTGGACAAGCTCAAGCTGGTCTTGGTCCATCATTTCTTGCAGTGTGTCTTTGTCTTCTTGGGTCAACCACTTAGCTTTTTTCGGCGAATCATCAAGATAGAACCAAACTAGCACACCGAGGATCACGGATGGGAAACCTTCTAGCAGGAACAGCCATTGCCAACCTTTTAGGTTTAAAATGCCATCCATACCTAGAATATAACCGGATGCGAGTGAACCGAATGCCATGGTGACTGGCATCGCAATCATAAATAAGGCATTAGCACGAGCGCGGAAATAGGCAGGGAACCAGTAAGTCAAATAAACTAAAATCCCAGGTAAGAAGCCCGCTTCAGCGATACCCACTAACATCCGTAGGACGTATAAACTGGTTGGCCCTGTGGCAAACATGGTGGCTGTAGAAGCAATACCCCAAAGCACCATGATGGTAGCTATCCAGCGGCGAGCACCAACAATTCCTAACATGATGTTACTTGGAATACCAAAAATTACGTAAGTGGCATAGAACAAGGTGGCGGCTAAGCCGAACATGGTGGAAGTTAGGCCGATATCTTTCCCCATGGTTAGACCTGCAAAGCCAATATTAATACGGTCTAAGAAGGAAAAAACGAATAGCACAAATAAAAATACAATGAGACGTTTAAATAACTTATTAATCACCCGCTGCTGCGGTTCGGTTAAATTTTTATGTTGTTCAGCAGGGTTAGTGCTTGCAAGTTGTTGATTACTCATATTGTAGGGCCCTCAATTCTTTCTTTTACAGATTATTATAGGTACAAGGGACGAGTAGGCAGTCATGGTGCTGTCTGCCCAATGTTGCGATATTGATTTCTTAATTTATCTAATTAAGTTATTTGTCTGTAGGGTTAAAATTAACTTATTTAGAGATAATTTAATTAATAAACGCTTGGTGCACTCGAGGCCACCTCTGAGACGGTTTTACCAAATTTTGCTGCTAGCGCTTCTGCGGTACGTGCTAGTAGCGTGGTATCAACCCCGACGGCAACAAATAGTGCGCCGAGTTTAAGATAATGTTCAGCGACATCTGGGGCTGCCATTAAAATACCAGGTGCCAAACCGGCCTCACGAATTTGTACAATCGCTTTTTCGATTGCGGCTTTGACTTCAGGGTGGTTAGGGTTCCCTGAAAAGCCCATATCCGCACTAAGATCCGCAGGGCCGATAAACACACCATCGACACCTTCAACTTTTAGGATCTCGGGAAGGTTATTCATGGCTTCACGGGTTTCAACCTGTACTATCACGCACATTTCATCATTGGCACGGGTTAAATAATTAGGTACTCGGTTCCAACGAGAAGCACGTGCCAAAGCACTGCCGACACCGCGTATCCCAGCTGGCGGGTAACGTGTTGCGCGCACAGCTTGCTTGGCTTGCTCTGCATTTTGTACCATCGGTAGCAAAAGGGTTTGTGCGCCAATATCCAGTAATTGCTTAATGATCACCGGATCATTCCACGGTGGCCGTACCACGGGCTGTGACGGATAAGGGGCGATCGCTTGTAATTGAGATAATGTCGTTTGCACATTATTTGGTGCATGTTCACCATCAATTAATAACCAGTCGAAGCCTGCACCAGCAAGTAATTCAGCACTATATGGGCTGCACAAGCCAAGCCATAAACCGATTTGCGGTTGACCACTTTTTAGTGCTTTCTTAAATTTATTTTCTAAAATATCCATGCCATTTTCCTTACACGAAGCGGCAGCTAATTGAACCCATATTGCCGTAATCAACGTGGAACACATCACCTTTACGAGCCGGAACAGGGCGTGTAAATGAGCCACCTAAGATAATTTGACCAGGCTCAAGTTGCACATTATGCGGTGCTAATTTATTTGCTAACCATGCCACGCCATTTGCTGGGTGGTTGAGTACAGCGGCTGCCACGCCAGATTCTTCAATGACGCCATTACGATATAAAAGGGCGCTAATCCAACGCATATCCAAATCGCGTGGTTTGATTGGGCGACCACCTAAAATTACCGCGCCATTTGCTGCGTTATCTGAAATGGTGTCGAACACTTTGCGTGGGCGGTTGGTTTCAGGGTCAACGTTATGACAACGCGCATCGATCAGCTCAAGGGCTGGGATCACATAATCAGTCGCGTTATACACATCAAAGATGGTGCAATTTGGCCCACGTAATGGTTTCGCCAATACGAATGCTAATTCAACCTCAATACGCGGTACGATAAAGCGGTCTGTTGGAATATCACAGCCGTCATCAAAAAACATATCGTCAAGAAGCGCACCATAATCAGGTTCATCAATTTGTGAACTTGCTTGCATGGCTTTGGATGTTAGCCCAATCTTATGGCCTTTTAGCACACGTCCTTCAGCAATTTTCACGCCAACCCACTCTTTTTGGATAGCGTAAGCATCGTCGATCGTCATTTCTGGGTGATCGAGTGAGATCTGTCGGATTTGCTCACGTGATTTTTCAGCCTGATTTAGGCGCTGCGCGATTTGTGATATGACATCTTTTTGTAACATGCTGTTAATACTCCTATTCACCTATTCTATTTCGAGAGCAGCGCTGCACTAAAGCGCTTTGCTGCCACTCGGACTATTCAAGGTGTAAATTGAATGCGTACCCAGCGGTACTCAATTTAACTAATTGGAAAGACCACCAAAGCAGAGGTATTTCACTTCCAAGTAATCTTCGATTCCGTAGCGTGAACCTTCACGCCCCAGACCTGACTGCTTAATGCCACCAAATGGGGCCACTTCATTTGAAATAATGCCTTCATTAATACCCACCATGCCGCTTTCCAAAGCCTCCGCGACGCGGTAGATACGACCGATATCTTTTGAATAGAAATAAGATGCCAAGCCAAATTCAGTATCATTGGCAAGATCAATCGCTTCTTGTTCATCACGGAATTTAAATAAAGGTGCCAGTGGGCCGAATGTTTCTTCTTTAGCGACTTTCATGGCTTCAGTGACGCCAGTGATAACGGTCGGTTCAAAGAACAAGCCACCTAATTCTGCCGATTTACCACCAGCGATGACTTTTGCACCGTGGGAAACGGCATCCGCAATATGTTCAGTGACTTTATCGACTGCGGCTTGATTAATCAGAGGACCCTGCTGTGAGTCTGCTTGTGTGGCAGGGCCGATTTTCAGTTCATTCACGGCTTTTGCTAAACGAGTCGCAAATTCATCGTAAACGCCTTCTTGGACTAAAATGCGATTAGCACACACACAAGTTTGCCCACTATTGCGGAATTTAGCCGCTAAAGCACCTTGTACTGCTGCATCTAAATCGGCATCATCAAACACGATAAATGGCGCGTTACCACCGAGTTCCAGAGACATTTTTTTCACGGTGTTAGCGCACTGTTCCATCAGCAATTTACCAACTCGTGTTGAACCCGTGAACGTGAGCTTACGAACGATAGGGCTAGAGGTCATCACGCCGCCAATGGCTTTAGCATCCGTACCTGGGACAATGTTAAATACACCAGCAGGAATACCGGCTTCTTCCCCTAACGCTGCCAACGCTAATGCAGATAATGGTGTTTCTGCCGCGGGTTTTAATACCATCGTACAGCCTGCTGCTAGCGCAGGGCCGACTTTACGGGTGATCATGGCGTTTGGGAAGTTCCACGGTGTGATAGCCGCAACCACCCCCACGGGTTGTTTTATCGTCACAAGGCGACGCCCCGGTAAAGGTGATGGAATGGTTTCCCCATACACACGTTTACCTTCTTCAGCAAACCACTCAATAAAGCTGGCACCGTAGGCAATTTCTCCCATCGATTCAGTGATCGACTTACCTTGCTCAGCACTGAGTAACTCAGCCAGTTCTTTTTGGTTATCCATCATTAAACGGAACCATTTATTTAAAATTTGGCTGCGCTCTTTGGCGGTTTTAGCACGCCATGCAGGCAGGGCTTTTTCTGCGGCTTCGATAGCTTGTTGGGTTTCTAAAGCACCGACATTGCTGACTTTAGCGATAATCTCATTATTTGCTGGGTTAGTGACCTCAAACACACCTTTATTTTGGGCATCAACCCATTGGCCGTTGATATAAGCTTGTTGGCGAAATAACGTAGAATTGGTATTTATGCTCATTTTTCGTTGTTCTCCGAAGACACTGATTGGACTTGTGGGCGGATATTTTTAGCTGATAGCTGTTGGCTAACAAAACTTAACCCGGCACACAGCGCCATAACAAGTGCCATAGCGAATGGGGATTCATCTTGTAATACAGAAACTGCAACGCTGGCGACAGCCGCTAAGGCAAACTGAATAGAAATAGCAAGTGCACTGGCACTTCCTGCAATTTTCCCGCGATGTTGCAGTAATAGTGACAAACTGTTGGTGCCGATAGCATTGACCATCGATAAGAACAGCACGACTAGAATAACAATTATGGGCAAACTTTGTTGGTAAAATATGAGTAACAGCAGACCAAATGCTAATTGAAACCCACTTTGCATAGTCAGTATGCGCGTTAAACTATAGGTTTTTAGCAGTTTAACGTTCAACAACAACATGACAATCATCCCCAAGATGTTACAACCGAACAGCAAACCATAATGTTGTTCAGAAACACCGAAATAATTGATGTACACAAACGGTGAACCACTGATAAAGGCAAACATACCGGCAAAAGAGAATGCCATGGTGCCAATAATACTCAGTGCTTCTCGGTCTGTGAGCACCTGTGCATAATTCTTAAAAGCGACACAAAGTATATTTTCAGAACCGCGCTGGTGGGTTAACGTTTCAGGGAGTAAGAAAAAAATCGCACACACCGAAGCTAAGCCAATTACTGCCAGCAAATAGAAAATCACTTGCCACTGAAAATGAACGAGTAAAAAACCACCTAATAGCGGTGCCAGTAATGGCGCTATCATGGTCACAAGTGTCATTAATGACAGCACTTTAGGTAGTTCATGAGCAGGGTAAACATCCCTTGCAATCGCCCTAGCCATAACAATGGCCGCTCCACTACCAAAAGCTTGCAGCGCTCGGAATACAATCAAGGTATTTGCGTTGGTGGCTTGTGCGCATAACAAACTGGCAATAGTGAAAATGGCAAGGCCACTTAACAACATTTTCCGCCGGCCAAGAAGGTCACTTAATGGGCCATAAAACAGCATTCCCACGCAGAAACCAGCAAAAAAAGCCCCAAGGGTGTACTGCATTTGCCCTTGAGTGGCCTGTAATGCAATTCCCATTTGAGGGAGGGCAGGGAGGTACATATCGATAGACAATGGACCGAATGCCACTAATGACCCCAGTAATGGAATCAAGTAGTGCGGTATGTGTTTATCGAAATTTTTAACCATCTTGCCCTCTCAATAAAACGAAGAATAAAGCTTTAAACTCTTAGCCCTTAAACAAGGCATGAACATTGTTCTGTTTATAATTTAAAACAGGATCAAGCTCTTCCATGGTAAAAGACAGTGCGAGGTAGCGTTTTGCCATTAAATCGGCAAAGTGGGTTTTGATCAGGTCGAAAATCATTTCCCCCGTTTTTTGTCTATCTTCAAGAGAGCGCCCAGCACCGATCTTCAACGTCATATGGACAAAAGCATAATCGTGCTTGCCATCGGCCATTTGCCAAGTATCCAGCCAAATAGCACGACTACGAATGCCACCTAATGGGAAGATACCGGTTCCCGCGAGGGCTTCATTCACTTTGGCGAAGAGCTCAGGTAGTTGAGCTTCATCACGAATATTTTCTGTACATTCTGCATAAAAATGAGGCATAACAATTCCTTATGCGGTGACAGCTTGTTTATCAGTAATATAGCTTGGCAGTGGGAACACGGCATTGATTTGCCCTGTGCCTGAGCTGGCAAACAAGTCAGTTAAAACTTCCACTTTCTCAGCGTATTTATCCCAACCTAACATACCTAGCAGCATCACAGTGTCGTGCATATGGCCTTCTCCATAGCAGTAATCTGCGTACTCAGGCAACATTTTGCAGAACTCTTCAAAACGACCTTCACGCCAAAGTTTGACGACACGTTTATCCATTTGCTCATCAAATTCACGCGTGTAGCTGTTCATGCCATCTTCGGCTTTTTGGTCATCAATAAAGCGGTGTGATAATGAACCACTCGCTAATACAGCGACGGTGCCATCGTATTTTTCAATCGCGGTTAGTACGGCTTCACCTAATTTGCGGCTGTCTTCAAAACTATGGGAAGTACAGAATGCTGAAATTGAGATAACTTTAAAGTGACGGTCACTATTCATATAGCGCATAGGAACTAATGTCGCATACTCAAGGGTTAAGCTTGGGATTTCATGAGCTTGAGCACGAACACCTAACTTACGCGCTTCCTCACCAATCATTTGACCTAATACTGAGTTCCCATCGTATTCATATTCCATATCGCGAATAAAATGAGGAAGCTCATTACTGGTATAAATACCTTTAAAGTGGTCAGCACAGTTAATGTGATAGGCGCTGTTGACTAACCAGTGCGTATCAAAAACGATAATGGTATCAACGCCTAATTCACGGCAGCGGCGGCTGATTTCTTTATGCCCATCGATAGCGGCTTGGCGGCATCCAAAGTTTTTACCTGGTAGTTCTGATAGGTACATGGATGGGACGTGTGTTATTTTTGCGGCGAGTGCCAACTTACCCATTTCATCCTCTCTTACCCGTTATATTTTGAGCTGTAGCGGTGTTGGCCGCACAAAACCACCCTAATCACATACTCATGTATGCTCATAGGGATGATTTCGCTTGCCGCCTAGCTACAACTCAAACTATTTAGGGTAAGGAACGAGTTTACCCATATTTGTTGTAGCTATTATTTATCATGAATCATTTACAGTTCAAATTTTCATGGGTATCTAATTGATAAATAAAATAAATTTATGAATCACACACCCCAGCGTGGGATGTTGTGGTCTCCGTAGGAGATACACACGTTCTTCATTTCTGCGAACACTTCGAAGCTGTACTCGCCACCTTCACGGCCTACACCGGAGGCTTTGACACCACCGAATGGTTGGCGCAGGTCACGCACGTTTTGGGTGTTAACAAACACCATTCCAGCTTCAATACTGCGTGATAAACGTAAAATCTTGCTGACATCTTGCGTCCAAATATACGAAGCAAGGCCGTACTCAATATCATTTGCCATGCGTAAACCGTCTTCTTCAGATTTAAACGGAATTAAACAAGCCACAGGCCCAAAGATCTCTTCTTGTGCAACACGCATGCGGTTATCGACATCAGCCAGTACGGTAGGACGTAAGAAATTACCGCCTTTGAGGTGGTCAGGTAGATCAGTCGGTTTGTCTGGGCCACCCGCTAACAAGGTTGCGCCTTCTTCCATACCTAAGCGAATATAACCCGAAACTTTGTTCCAGTGCTGCTGGCTGATCAATGCACCCACTTGGGTTTTCGGATCGTTCGGGTCACCGACGATCAAGCGGTTTGCACGTTCCGCAAAGCGTTTAACAAACTCAGGATAGATACTTTCTTGGATGAAAATACGTGAGCCAGCCGTACAGCGTTCGCCATTAATGGAGAAAATCGTAAACAGGGCAGCGTCTAGTGCACGCTCAATATCCGCGTCTTCAAAGACCAGTACCGGTGATTTACCCCCTAATTCCATGGAATACTTTTTCAAGCCTGCATTTTGCATAATAGTGCGGCCAGTAGCCGTGCCCCCAGTAAAGGAAACCGCACGGACATCATGGTGTTTGACTAAAGCATCTCCCGCAGTGCTACCGTAGCCTTGAACCACGTTCAAAACGCCTGCTGGAATACCGGCTTCCAGAGCCAGTTCACCAAGGCGATTCGCTGATAATGGTGATAACTCAGACATTTTCAGAACCGCAGTATTACCCAGTGCTAAACAAGGGGCGGTTTTCCATGTTGCGGTCATAAATGGCACGTTCCATGGGGAAATCAGCGCACAGACACCCACAGGTTGAACCAAGGTGTAGTTCATCATCTTGTCATCAACAGGGTAAGTACGGCCATTCATTTGCTGGCAAATTTCAGCAAAGAATTCAAAGTTGTGTGAAGCGCGTGGGATCAACACGTTTTTAGTTTGGTGAATAGGCAAACCAGTGTCTTTGGTTTCCATTTCTGCAATTTGCGGGACATTTTCGTCGATCAATTCACCAAGGCGACGCATTAAGCGAGCGCGCTCTTTCATCGGGGTATTGGACCATTTTGGAAATGCGTCTTTTGCTGCGGCAACGGCTTGGTTGATTTCGTCTTGTCCACCCGCTGCGACTTCAGCGAGTACTTCACCCGTTGCAGGGTTGGTGGTTTCAAAATAGTCTTTGCTAGCAACGTTTTTACCGTTGATCCAATGATTAATCTTAGTCATTACACACGTTCCTCATAGTCTTTTTCGCTGATAATGGTGTTGACCAGTTTGCCAACACCTTCAACTTCAACAATGACTTCGTCACCCGGCACGACATCAGACAACCCTTTTGGTGTCCCTGTCGCAATCATGTCTCCCGGTTGCAGTGTCATAAAGTCACTGAGGTAAGCAATTAAAAATGGAATATCGAAAATTAGATCGGCAGTGGTGCCTTTTTGACGTAATTCACCATTAACATAGGTGTATAAAGCCAAGTTATGGGGATCTTTAATGGCATCTTTATCGACGATCCAAGGGCCGATCGGCGTTAAGGTATCGCGGCTCTTAACACGTAAATTTGGGCGATAATAGTTCTCTAAATAGTCACGGATCGCATAGTCATTACACACGGTATAACCTGCGACATAATCCATGGCATCTTCTCTTGAGACCTTGTGAGCCGTTTTTCCAATCACCACCACTAACTCAGACTCATAATGCATATATTCAACATTATCAGGGCGAACAGAAACTTGGCGGTGGCCCGTTAAGCTGCTTTCTGCTTTTAAGAAAATTAAAGGTTCTTCAGGTGGCTTAAATTCTAATTCGGCAGCATGGTCCGCATAGTTCAAACCAAGGGCAAATAACGTTCCTTGAGCAGGGGGTAACCATTCAACATCAGGAGAATCACCCGCGATCACATCCCCATTAGGTAATGTAATGGCTTCGTTATCACCAACAGTGACGGAATATTCAGTGCCTTTAAAAAGGATTTTGGCGCGTTTTGTTATCGTAGACATTATTTTCCTCCTGCTGCCACAACGGTATTTTTCAGGCTAGGAAAGCCTTCCGCTTGGATAACCACGTCATCACCGGGTTTGATGGTGACACGTTGCTGTGGCGTTCCGAGCAGGATCACATCCCCTTGCTTTAAGGTGGCGAAGTCACTTAATGCAGCAACTAACTCACTCGCATCACGGATCAGATCTTTTGTTGACCAGCGATCCACTTCTTTGCCATTCACTAGGGTGATGATATCGACAGGCGTATTTAGCGAAGTAGCCACCATTTCACCGATTGGGCAGAAAGTATCACGGCATTTTGCTTTAATTGCAGGGCGATAGAAGGTGTCTTCTGGCAAGCTCACTTCATTTGCCAGCGCAAACCCAGCAATAAATTGATGAGCATCCTCTTTACTGACTTTGCGTGCATTTTTACCGATCACCAAAGCAAGCGTAGCGCCACTTTGCACTTCTTCACCTACAGGGTGCAAAATTTGCTCGCCTGAATTGATACGCGTATTACGCGGCTTAATAAACCACACAGGGGTTTTTGGTGGGGTCTTATAAGGGGCTTGCTGGAATGCCTCAAGCCAATGGCTAAGCTGGCTTTGATGATTGAGGGCAACGGCAAATACAGTGCCTTTCATTGACAACTCCTTAATGAAAAGAATTCAACTTTCGAGTAATTATTAATATATTAATAAAGTATAATTTTTAAATTAGCAATAGGTTTATGGAAATGTTAATTTTAATTGTGATCTCATTAACATAATTGAGTTATCTTTTTGTAAGATACTGTTATAAATGAATTTATTATTTTTTCAATTTTTTTTGATTTACAAAAAATTAACTTTAAAGTTGGATTTTAAATTATTTACTCATTAATATTTTAGGGTTTTTCTTTGAGATTGTTATTTGACCGTGCTACTCTTGAATAAGGCAAATTGGCGATGTAGAAATTCATGGTGATAACCAAAGGTTTCACTAAAGCATTGTGTCAATAAAGCACTGTGGCAGCCGCCATAAAATACCTAAATTAGGCTAAATAACGTTAATTAAGTGGTGAGTTTTAAGCTTATGCATGAATCATTGACAATTGCATTACTGCAGGCAAGGGAAACCGCAATGGGTTTTTTCCGGCCGATATTAAAGTCGTATAATTTGACTGAACAGCAATGGCGTATCATTCGCGTTTTAGCTGATAAGCGTTCAATTGATTTTCATGAATTATCAGTCCAAACCTGTATTCTGCGCCCAAGTTTAACGGGGATCCTAACCCGTATGGAGCGCGAAGGTTTAATTTTCCGCTTAAAACCGTTGAATGATCAGCGCAAATTATATGTCTCTTTGACACCAGCAGGGCAAGAGCTGTATGACAAAGCACGGCAGGAAGTGGAAGAAGGTTATCAAAAAATCGAGCTGGCATTTTCGCCAGAGAAAATGCAGCAATTGACCGCACTGTTGGATGAGCTAATCGCTTTAGAGAGCCCAGACTACAGTGAGATGAATAAGCGGAAAAGCGCCTAAATTTTCGTCATATTTCGAGCTCTAGCTGTGTTGGCTTCTTTCGGCTATTTGGGTCACATACTGATGTATGCTCCCCAAACTATCCTCAATTGCCGCCTTGCTAGAGTTCGAACTATTTAGAAAATTAATTTGTCTTCGTCATATTTCGCATTGTGACATTGTTGCTGGCGCTGGCTACTGGGTCACATACTGATGTATGCTCCCAAAACTATCCTCAATTGCCGCTTTGCTAGAGTTCGATATTTAGAAAATTAATTTGTTTTCGTCATATTTCACATTGTGACATTGTTGCTGGCGCTGGCTACTGGGTCACATATTGGTGTGTTTTCATCGGACTTTCTTTAATTGTCGCCTTCTTATAATTCGAATTATTTAGAATATAGTTATTACTTAAATAATTCACTTTTCCGTTTAGATTCACTGAAGTTGAACTTCATTTATACTTTTAGTTGAGTAGCCAATCCCTCACTGTCATATCTTATTTGTAATTGTGAAATTACCTATAGGTTACTTGTGACAAATTCTTCAGAAAAATCATTCCTAATAAAATCAAATGATTGATTTTCAGTATATAACGTTAGATTTTATCGTTAATTGCAATTTGGTTAAATTAATATAGTGAAATGGCGCAAAAAACAATATTAAGAATGAAAGCATTAATTTTTAGTCATGGTGGATTTTTTTTATCTAAAAGCAGTTAATGAGAATAAGTTACATTACGGTAAATTTACTGTTCGTAACGAAAATTTAGATAACATGACAAAATATCAAATTATGTGGCGTTTATTATGCTTATCGTTGTTTATGATTTCTCCTTATGGCTACACGGAAAATCAATTATTCCCTTCCACGAATGAAAGTATTCAATTTGAACAGAAACAACGGTTAGAATCGGAGTTAATCCAACGTAACCTATTGGAAAAACACAATGTAATCACCGTTGATGATACTTTTTCCAAACACGGTCAAGATGAAATCTGTTTCCCGGTCGATAAGATCCAATTTGTCGGTGCCACACAACTCACCAGTAAAACTCAGACTCAGTTAACCTCACCTTACTTAAAACGCTGCCTCACGCTAGGTGAAATACATAAGCTCACTAAGCATGTGACTAATTACTATATAGAACAGGGGTTTATTACCTCTCAAGCCATCATTCCTGAGCAAGATTTATCGTCACATCATCTCGCCTTACAAATGATTGAAGGAAAGATTGAAACTATCGAGATTGATAACTCCCCAGAGCGCCTAGTTCATCAAATATTTCCTTATCAACAAGGTAAAATATTAAATCTACGGGATATTGAACAAGGGTTGGAGCAACTCAACCGGTTATCGTCCGCTAAGTACACTATCGATATCCAGCCAGGAAGCCAAAATAGCTACTCTCGGATTATTATTCATCAGCAAGGGAAAAAATGGCCTATTACGGGCCAATTGAACTTCGATAATTCAGGGATGAAAGCAACAGGAAAACAGCTGATTACAGGCGGTTTGACGGTAGATTCCCCATTAGGGTTTGGTGAGCAGTGGTCAGCCTCGGCCAATACCGATATGGATGGAAGTACATCCCATCATAATCGTTATATCGTTGCGAATGTGAATGTGCCTTATGGTTATTGGTCATACCGTTATCAATTTTACCGTAACAGTACGTTACAACCGTTTTATGCATCGGGTCAGCAATACCGTTATGAAGGCAAAAATACCAACCAACAATTTGATGTCAGCCGCTTAATTTATCGCGATGGCAAACAGCGTCTAACCTTACAAGGCAGTTTGAAACATAAAAATGCCCGCACTCAGTTAGCTTCCCAAACCCTGAGTATCAGCAGCCCAACTTTAACCTCGCTCTCATTTACCCCGCAGTACAGCACTACCCTCGGACAAGGCTACTTCACGTTAAACCCTGCTGCTGAATGGGGAATATCCGCCTTTGGCGCCTCACCGGACACCCTCGCGAAAGATTCACCACGAAGCCATTACCGCAAATTCAGTCTAAGTAGCAGTTATCAGTATTTTTTCTCTAATGGTTTGACCTATTTAACGTCATTTTACAGTCAATACTCCCCCGATAATTTATACGGCATTGAACGTATAAGTATTGGAGGCCAGTATTCCGTCCGTGGTTACCATGAGCAGTCTTTGAGTGGTAACCGAGGTGGCTATTGGCGTAATGAAATCAATAAAGGCATCGCTAATACGGCAATTGGGCAACTGCGTTTTATCGGAGCGCTAGATTACGGGTTTATTGCCTCAGATAAATACCACGTTGAACATGACACTTTAGCCGGCGGAGCCGTTGGCCTCTCTTTTACAGGCAATAGCCTAATTTATTCTCAGTTTCTACTCAGTAAACCTTTGCATTATCCCTCACAACTTAAACCAGACAATTGGTCGGCTTATTGGTCGGTCTCATTCTCTCTGTAGCTTTACGTTTTTAAAGGATTATTTATGCTAAATGAACAATTACCTTCTCGCTCTAAGCGGATATTAAGTTACACCATTATTTTCTTAACCGCAGTCTACCCCTTACATCCCGCTTGGGGCGCAGCCATGACGGCGGCAGATAAAAACACCCAAATCAGCCAACAAAATAACGTCCCGATTATTAATATCTCCACGCCGAATGGGGCAGGAATATCCCACAATAAATTCCAACAATTTAATGTCGATAAACAAGGTGCGGTACTCAACAACGCCACCACTAATGTGAATTCCCAAATTGCAGGGCAAATCAAAGCCAATACGAATTTAAAGGGAAATGCCGCTAATCTGATTATCAACGAAGTTACCGGCAGTAGCCGCTCAGAATTACAAGGTAAGTTGGAAGTAGCAGGCAAAGGGGCGAATGTCTTAATTGCTAACCCGAATGGGATTACCTGCAATGGCTGTAGCTTTGTGAATACCCCTGCGATTACCTTAACCACGGGAAAACCTATTCTGGATAACAAGGGGGCTTTGTCTGCGGTTGAGGTGAAAAAAGGCAGTGTGGTTATCGGCGCCAATGGCATGAATACCGAAGTGCAAACGTATGCCGATATTATCAGCCGCGCCACCGAACTAAATGGGCAAATCAAAGCCAAGAACCTGACCCTGATGCAAGGCACCAACCGTGTTGACTTTCAAAAAGGCACCGTGACACCGATTGCGGGTGAAGGAGCAAAACCCAGTATTTCGGTAGATACCAAAGCACTGGGTGGAATGTATGCCAATCAAGTGAAATTGGTCAGTACGGAATCAGGGGTTGGGATTAACCTCAGCAATGTGCAAGCCAACCAACATGACCTGACGTTAACCGTCGATGGCAAAATTACCCTTGCAGGCAATATTCAAGGGAAAAAAGACATCAATATCAGCACCAAAAACCTGCACATTAACGCTAATGTCAACGTGAATGCCGCCAAAGACATCACATTGGCCACCAATACTCTTATCAACAATGGTCAAGTTACCGCAGGCAAAGATATGCGTGTCTTTGCTGATTCAATAAGCAATACGGGCAATAGTGCGCTTATTCAAGCACAAGATAATCTGTGGATGCAAAAAAATGCCAAAGGGGATTTGAGTACCCTGATTGAGAATAAATCAGGAACGATAAAGACCAATACGGGGGATTTGGTGGTTCGGACGAAGAAACTGACAAATACGGCGAATGCATCTCCCATAAAAACTTCTAATATCAATGCAACAACTAACTATAGTGAAGATTTTGTCTCATCTTACTTTGGAAAAAGGCAAGGTGTTGTCTCGATTATTTCACTCTATCCTCGATTAGAGAGCTTCTCCTATAAAAAATGGTTCGGAAAAATTGATTTAATCAACAGTGACAGCATTAATGTTGAGCGGAAACAATATCTAAATCAAGGGGGGATTGGCGTTATAGCATCAGGGAAAAACGCCTATATTAATGCAAATGATTTAGTGAGTGATTTTGGACAAATCACTGCAAAAAATAATGTGATATTGACGGGACAAAATGCATCTATTTCCGTGTTTAATTCAGGTAAATTAGACCATTGGTATAAATACGATACCTCTTATAAAGATTTAGGGAAATTTGCAGATGAAAGCGATGATGATGGAACTTATGATATTTTTTATGTTAGTGAGCCGGTAGATTTTAAATTAATCGATAAACTTTATTCTTGGGCTCCCGAAGCCTTAAATTATAAAACGATATCTGCTGGAAATAATGTTGTTCTTGATTTTAAAAACGCCATTAATCTAGAAAGTAAACTTCCTAATACTGAAAAGACCATAGCAAAAATAGTACAAGTAGGTAATCCATCTTTTTCCATTACTGCAAAAAATATTGTCTTAAATTCTAATAATATAAATATTTCTACCAACTTACAGTCTGAAAACGATCTGTCTATCATTGCAGGTCAAAACATTAATATTAATCATGCACAGCTCGTTGCAAAACAATCACAAAGCCTAATTGCCAACAACGACCTTAACCTTAAACAAGTCAATTTAACAGCTAAAGACAGTACCTTGATTGCGAAAAATGGCAATCTTCAATATAGCTTAAATCCTGTCTCTGCTTTTAAGGATAATGTCTTATCTCCTCCGGTTATCAACGCCGCAAACTCGTTACATATCCAAGCCGGTAAAAACATCACTTTTGATAATGCGCAGTTAGCCAAAACGAATAAACTTACCCTCAGTGCCAATGACAATATTGTTGTTCGTCGCGATGAACGCAATTTAATGAAACTCGCGGTTTCAGAGCCTGTCACCAATATTAATGCGTTACTCACAAAAACAGGAAATTGGACAAGTTCAGGGGAAATAAACCTCACCGCCGGTAAAAATATTGAAGCGCGTGGCATTGCTTTCAACAGTGGTAAATTACTGACGTTCAATGCAGGCCAAGATATTTTATTAGGCTCAAAAGCCATAAAAGATGTCGATAATGTATTTAAAACCAATCGCTATCCAGAGTTGCGTTCTCAGCTCATCGCGAATGGCAATATCACGTTAAATGCCGCTCGTGATATTGACTTGCAGTCGGCTAACCTTCAATCCACAGACAAGGTCATAGCGCTTTCAGGTCGTGATATTAAATTAACGGCTACCGCTTACTCTGCCATTCCCAACCCCAGTGAAGATAACCAAGATGTGCGTTATGTGACCTCGACACTTTCCGGAGATAAAGGCGTCACTCTGGCCTCCAATGGCGCACTCACTGCACAAGGTAGCACAATCAAATCCCTAAGTGACATCACACTCTCAAGTGGGGGAAATGTACGCTTAGAGTCAGTTAAAACGAACTATCGAAAACAGTCAGGGAAAAAATTTGAAGAGTTATATCGCCAAATTGGCACTGAAATTAACAGTGGTAAAACCCTGACCATTTTGTCAGAGGGGAGCATTCTTTTCCAAGCCTCACGTCTCGTTGCCAAAGGCGCGATGGATATTGCAGCAAAAGGCGGCTATCTCTACGCCCAAGCCATGGAAGAAAGCAGTTACTTCGAAGAGTATAAAAAGAAATGCAATAGATGGACGCTTTGTATTACGAAAAAGGAAGTGAGAAAAACACGCAGTGATAAAACCAATAAAGTCACTGAGTTTACTGCTGGTGGCGATATTAATCTGTATGCCAAGGATGATGTCACATTAGAAGCGACCAAAATTAATGCGGGCAAGAATGCCAAAATCACCAGCCAAACGGGCAAGGTCAATTTTAAAGCGGTCAAAAACTCGCAATTTGAACAGGTGATTACAAATTCTAATGGTTTTTATATCACCCAACGTAATAAAGGCTATACCTCAGATAAATGGGTTTTACCTGCATTGCATATTGGTGGAAAACTAACAGTTGATGCGAATAAAGGGATCACTGCGGATGTTAAATCGAAAAATGGTCAGAGCTTAGAAAATGCCTTAGAGGCTCTTGGTAAAACAGAAGGTACACAGTGGCTTGCAGGCTTAAAAGACCGTGAAGATGTTCAGTGGAACTTAGTTAAAGACGCCTATGACAGTTGGGATTATAAAAGCCAGAGTTTAAACCCGGTTGCTGCTGCGTTGATTATGATAACCGTTGCAGCGATGACGTCAGGTACAGCAACTAAATTTGCGGCTTGGGCAGCATCCGGTAGCAGTGGTACGAGTGCTGCAGTGATATCAGGCGCGGCTTACTCTGGTATGACAGCTCTTTCAACACAAGCAGCGATCGCACTGGCTGAAAACCAAGGAAACCTATCGAAAGCGCTTAATTCACTAGGTAAAAGCGAAACAGTTAAATCTATTGTTGCTCAAATGGTGATCTCCGGGGCGCTTAATGGTTTAGATGTCAAAATGGGATGGACAAAAGGGAATCCGGGGAATGCTAAGTTACCTTTATTAAGTAATGGGGATTGGAATAAGGTTGCTCAGCGTGTTGCCGCGCAATCTGTGATTAGTTCAACCGTGAATACCACGATCCAAGGTGGCAGCTTTACCGATAACTTTAAGAGTGCCTTACTCAGTAATATTGGTAATCAGGTGAATGCGGAAGGTGCAAAGCTAATCGGAGATAAAGGGGACATCTTAGGTCATTCAGGCAAGCTTTTAGGTCACTCTGTAGTTTCAGGGATTAGCGCTGAAATTGCAGGCGGAAATGCAAAAGGAGCTATAGTGGGTAGTCTTGCTGTTCAGTTAGCAGGGGTCACACTAAACAACAATTTAATTAATGAAAAAGAATGGCAAAAAGATTCTGAGAAATACGCTCAATTATCCCGCGTGTTAGGGGGATTTGCGGGTGCAATATTCACTGGTAACGCAGGAGGGGTCTACAGTGGTGCGGACTCGGGAGAAAGTACCTTCAGGTTTAATCACTTACTTCATGAACTTGCAATGGATTTTGATAATGAAATGCAAAAGTGTGCTGGTAATACAAACTGCGAAGCTACACAAATAAAAAAATATGCTATATTCAGCTTAATAAACAGTGGCAATTTAGATTTAGAAATAACTAATAACCCATTAGTTACACAAGATATCACTAAAACGAGAATATCAAATGCATTTGATTTAGCTAAAAGGCCTTACTGGGCTAGTTATCTAGGTTTTGATGTCATGCAAAATGACCTAGCAAAACAATACTTAATGTATTGGAACTCACAAGACTTAAATAAAATAAACGCAAAAACACCGGGTTGGACAAAAGCAGCAGTATTAATATCAGATCCTGAAGTACAAGCCTCAGTTATTTCATTAGGTTGGATAGGAAAACAACTTATACAAAAGAGTGTATTTACAGTGTCAAAACTAGGCTCTGATGAAATAACATTAATGATAAAAAGTACACAAACGGGCCTTAAAAATCCTAGTCAAATAGATCAAATGAAAATAGATATGCTCAGCAATAACTATAGATTCACTGCACCAGAAGGTATTATTGCTGGATACGTCGATAAAAAAGGTATTCATTATATATCAGAAGGCAATCATAGAATGGTAGCAGCTAAAGAAATATATGTTAAAACAGGTGACTCGCAGTATATTAATAAATTGATTGAAAATGGTAGATGGACTGTAGTTGAATCTGCTCCTGCTGGAGCAAAACCATTACCATCTAGAAACTAATAGGGTAATATCATGACAAAAAATGAAATATATGTAGACATGTTATTTTGGATCCTTCCATACATAAGAAATATTCAATCTCAGGATAAAAAAATAAAATCTAAGGATTTATCATGTTATTATGAATCTGAGCTAATACATAACTTACCAAATAAAATTCTAACGAATGAGTTCACTAGTAGTGATATATCATTTTTAAACTACCAAGCTAAATACTATTATGAAAATTGCACTCCGAAAATCAGTGTGCTTTACTCAAAAAATATAGAATATATTAAAATGTTATTTATTTTAGTACCTGATGAGTTAAAAGATCAACTAACTTGGTCAGGTCCACAAAATAATTCTATAGTTAATCAAGAAACGAATTAGCGTAAAATTTAATAGTTATTCATTCATTGTGGCGTTAATTTAAATATCCTAAATATTATATGGAGAGTGTAGTGGTACAGTGAACTTAACTAGTTAAAAATAAGTCTAATATATTGTTTTTAATGAATTTTAACTCCTTGTATCCATGATGGGTTCCGGTGTGGAACCTATAATGGGGAGCAGACCCCGAAAATCAACTTCTTCTTGTGAGTGGTAGATATTTAGCAAAACGATTAACTGATTTTACTATTAATTACTTTAGTCGAAATTCGTCTATAAAAATAATATCAACCTCAGAGATTGGAATGAAATGGTATTTACAAGGAGAGGGTAATACTCAAGAAATATTATGTGAAGATACGATCGCTAAAATCTTACCAGACTTAGCTAGCGTAAGTAATTTATTATCAAAAATGCAAATGTCATAAAATAGGATTCTATTGCATTAATAGACAATTGAATAAACACGGGCGGCTATAATTTTAGCCGCCCGTGAATTCTTATCGACACATTTTAGGTAATGTTTCTTTTTTGGGACTACTTACCCAGTAAGTGCAAGAAATGAATATGTTTTTCATATTGGTCTAGGATATCGTGAATGATCTGCTCTTTTGCCCAGCCGTAGTCTTGCCGACCTTCTTTTAAGTGAATCTCAGCACGATAGTAGCGTTGCTCCTCGCTCTTTTCATCATCACTTTCTGTCCCCATACCTGCTAAAGCAAAGGCTGGTTGAATGTAGTAACAGGGGAGAAATTCATAGAAAAAGTTTATATCTTTGCCTAAATCGACTTCAAAGCTAAATTACCAGTCCTTCCCACATGATTTAAATAACAGAGCAGTCGGTTTCTATATCTCAATTAGCAACAACGGCAATAATGCGAAGCTCAAGTTGTGTTTTAAATTCATCGCAAATGGCAATATCACGTTAAATGCCGCTCGTGATATTGACTTGCAGTCGGCCAACCTTAAATCCACAGACAAGGTCATAGCGCTTTCAGGTCGTGATACTAAACTATCCTCAATTGCCGCCGTGCTAGAGCTCGAATTATTTTGAATACCAATTTGTTTTCGTCATATTTCGCATTGTGGCATTGTTGCTGGCACTGGCGTGCGGATATACTTAATCGTTATGCAGCCATTTTGGTCGGCAGGCGTTGGTCTATCACATCTTGAATCACATTTAGCCGTTTCACATCTTCCAATGTAAAAAATTCCGCTCTATAAGCAGTCATGTGCCCCCCTTAATAGTTAGCTTACGTGACGGACACCTTAACTTAGCCCAGAGCGGACATTACAATTTTGCTATTACAGCGTTTGATCGCTTAAGCTCCTTTATGTTAACACTATGTATTAATTGCTTTTTTTATGCATTTTTTTATCTAAGTAGTCAATCCGTGATTGAATATCGGTGTAACCTAGTTGATAAGCTCTCTTGTATAAGTTGATCGCCTTCTCATAACTTTGAGGAACACCTAGTCCCTCCTCATACATTAAGCCCAAATTAATTAACCCGCCAAGCCCTTCTTTATTTGAAGCATCTTGATAGAGCTTTACTGCTTTATTGATATCGATTTGAACACCAAAGCCATGCTGATAAAGCAACCCCATTGAATTCATTGCCGCGGGATCTCCGTTTGCAATGCCTATTTCATAGCATTTTATTGCCTCATCATAATTTTCTAAGTCACTGTACAAATCACCTAATCGAGTAATCGCAAAATCATTACCGAATTTAATCGATTCTTTATACCATTTTTCAGCCAACTTAGTGTTTTTCTCTCCACCTCGACCATCTCTATATAAATCACCTAAACTCATCATGGCGCTGCTTGATTTATGCTTTTTAATTGCTATTTCAAACATTTCTTTAGCTTTGATGTAGTTATTTTCGTATTTATATAATATACCTAAATTGTAGTCCGCGGAGGATGACCCAAGTTCAGCGGCTTTTTGATAAAGTAAAATGGCCTCATCTTTTCTCCCTTGGTCTTCTGTTAGCATTGCCAAACGATTCATCCCGTTTGCATCATTCTTATCCGACAGTCTCTGATAAATTTCTTTTGCCTTTTCGAGGTTTTTTGCGACACCAGTGCCCGTTTCATAAAAACGCCCGACGATTAATAAAGCCTCATCATCCCCTTGTTTTGCTAAAGCCTCACACGCAAGAAAATTATTCTCTTCAGGAATACATTTAATCGCAGGTTCAGAATAAGACAATACGGGATTGCATAAGAGTAGGAATACAGTGACTATTGTAATTTTATTGTTTAACATAATCAAAATTCACCTAAGAAAAGTTTTCATAGGGGTCATAAACAAACCGCAGTAAATAGATAACCTCAACATTTTCTTGCATGACACGAGGATTTCGAGATACCCGAGATTTTAGAATAAAATCCATCCCTCGTAGAGTCGGAGGGATTACACCAAGTTCTGCTGCTGTATCTATTGTTCGTTTAACACCTTTTACTGATGTTACGCCAAAATCCTCTGTTCCTTTTACCCAGGGATTACTGAGTGCCGTTTTAACCGAAGGTTCATCACCATCACACCGATAATAAATTGATTCATCTAACCCGTTAGGGGTAAACATTCATTGGAGCGATTATGTGCGCTTTTAAGGTTTTTCAAAATTCGACGATAAATAGCCAACCTTTTTTCCATAGCTTCATTAGCATCCATGATTTCACCGTTTTTGCAGTAAAACCACTCTAAATCCCCACACTGCATACAATCCCCCACCTTATCCTTAAGTTAAACTTAAATCATAAATGAAAGAGAATTAAATGAATACATTTAACTTTGTGTTTATTGATTACCATAAGACCCATTATGCTAAACGAGCAAGTTTAGAGAATAAAACAGCCCGTTAGACATCATAAAACCGCCTCAGCGCGTTTTTAGCAACGTTGAGATTGAATGCGAAAACACACTGAAATCGTCGAAAAACATAAACCTGTTTTGTGGTGATTAACGATTTAACCAACCGAGTCAACGAGGGTCGTAGCCGAATCAATTAGGAAAAAGACACGTGGTCATGTCTGTCTATTTGAGGGATAAAACTTTCTTCTACTACGCCAGATTAGCTTGTGAAAAATATTTAAAAGTTCATTCGGAAGACTTAGCTAGCGTAAGTACTTTATTATCAAAAATGCAAATGTCATAAAATAGGATTCTATTGCATTAATAGACAATTGAATAAACATAGTCGGCTAACTTACTATCAAAAGGTAAGATCATTACGCTTTCAGACCATGATATTAAATTAGGCTTAATATCTCAAAATTAACCCCCCATCATAGAAAAAGAGCAGTTGCATGCCTCTGCGACTAACAAATTGGTTGAGGAAATTAATAAATTAAATTCTAAATCACAAGCCGAGAAGTTTGCAGTTGGGATTGGTGCTTATGATCCTTCTATGGAGAAAACAGCATTTGGGTTTAGTAATGGTAAAGTCAGTGCGGAACTCGTTATGTTTTTATTGCTTTATGTGAAAAAAAATGGCTTACTAAAGCCAAATGCTACATAAGGAAATCGCATGAAACACCAAATAATCATGAGAATAATTGGATCTGAACAGGGGTTAATCACGAAAGACCTTTCAAATTCAAAAAATGATGCGATCCTAATTAATTCAATTAGTTATTCTAGAGAAAAAGATGAAAAAATAGATATCACTCTTAAATATTTTATTGATGGGGAAGAACCTTCTATTATCAATTATAACAATGTCATTATTGACAGTATACAATCGTTATTTTGTGCTGAAGGATTCAATTTCGATGATAACCTTGCGATAAGATAAGGTAAACCGTATGAATTAATTCAAGTGATTTCATATAATTAAGTATTATAACCTTGATGGTGATTATTATAAATCACCACTATCAAAATGAAAAACAAGACTATTTACACCAATTAAGATAAACAGCTATATATTAGTATCAGAGGTCATAGTGAAAATAAGAAATATAGATAAGTTAAATAAAAATGACTTTATCAAACTTAGTTCAATTCATTCATCCATTGGAAAAGGGGATAATTTTGATTCATGGTTTGAAGAATCAGTATCAAGTAAAAAGATCCCCAAAATATTGTATTTGATTTATATTATTAACTATTTAACTCTTGTTTTTTTTATGGGGGCACCATTAATTCTATCACTAATACCTTTAACAATCGCATATTTAATCCCTGTGTTAATGGTTTTATTTATAGACTCAGTAAATAGTAAAATACCTTTTTTATTTTATCTATCCATAAAATTTAAACTTTTAATTCACTAATGAAAATAAAAAAATTATAAAATACTAATTTTCGTCACTATGTAATTCAAGAATCAATTTCAATTTTATTGCTGATGCTGTTAATGAATATAATAACATTGGCTTATTTCCTATAGCTAATTTTCTTTTATAATTTTCACTAGTCCATCTTTCTATTCTAAACCCGACGTTATCTGGAAAATAGCGTTCAAAAAAACCTAATTTTCTTAATCCTTTAGAAGTTTTTGTTGGTAATTGTCTTATTTCAGTTCTTTTCTTTGGATCAATAATTTTAAATGCTCCAAAACCGATATAAAGATTATTTACAAAATCAACATCATAATAAATTTTCTTAGCTGTGATGCTATCTCCACCTAATGCTATAGTACCTTGTTCTATTAAAAATTTAACTGGATCTTGTCTAAAGTTTATTTCACCATCAGTTAACTCATACGTAATATCAGAAATACCTTGATATACACGACCTCCACCATAGGCCATGCTTATCGCACCGGACGTTTTCATTCCGTGACTTCCAATTGTTTTACCTATTCTATAACTAAAAATACCAACTGCTGTTTGAATTGCACCACCTAATATATCAAGGCTCTTGTCACCATAAAAAAGCCAGCCTTCACCAAAATAAGACCTAGTTGCATTATATAGTTCTTTACTTGCCTTTCTTAATTGGGAATACGCTAATTTTTCTGATTCATATTCGAGTTTAATTTCCTCAGTGTATTTATATATATCGGGCCAATTCCCCGTTGAACCTATGTTCTCTCTAAACCAATCCCGAGTGCTATCTACTCGTTGATGCCTAGCATTATTATTATACAGTGCTATATTAAAATCAGCTCGGATCAACCTTATAACTTCATTTATTTCACTTCTGTAACCTTGTTTACAGTAGGGGTCGTCAAGAAAATACCTTGCAGATAACTCAGATATTTTTCTTAATTCATTTGCATACCATTCAAAGGTCTCTTCTGGGCTAGAGAACATTAAAAGCTCCTTTCTTCCCATATACTGCATGTACTAGTACCAGCAATAACATGCTCCCAGGTAACCGATTTAAATCGAAACGATACAGACTCTTCTGGTTGGGCTTGATTGTGAGTAACAGAATTAGGATAAAAACAATTTAGGTCAACAATTGAGGCATCTGTCAGTTTTATTTTATAATACAGCTCTAACCCACCATTCATTGATGTTCTATAAAAAGCAAAGTCGCACGTTAATATCTCACTCGATGTTAATGCTTGAGAAAGTAATGGAGAAGACTTATCAATTGGCTTACGAATACTAATAGGCTGAAAACTGACATTTTGATGCATCGATAAATTAGAAGACAACTCATTAATAAGAATTTCGTTTTCATGTCCCTTTTGATACTTATTCCCGATAGAATCTATCGATGAGCATCCTTTCGAGATTAAACCTTGTTTATTTCCTTTTAGCGTAAGATAAATTATATTCGCCATTTTAAGCATTCCCTTTGTCATTAAAAACCAATATAGATAGTTCACAATACCATATACATTACTTAAGTTAAATATCATGATTTAGCATAGATTGCGTTTACCTTGATTTTAAAATTTCCATAAGACCTATTATGGTAAACTGGCGAACTTAGTGTCTAAAACACCCGTTAGGCATCATAAAACCGCCTCAGCGCGTTTTTAGCAACGTTGAGATTGAATGCGAAAACACACTGAAATCGTCGAAAAACATAAACCTGTTTTGTGGTGATAGACGATTTAACCAACCAAGTTAACGAGGGTCGTAGCCGAATCAATTAGGAAAAAGACACGTGGTCATGTCTGTCTATTTGAGGGATAAAACTTACATGAGGGGAGAAAATAAGAGTGCTAATTTTGCTTGTGAGTATGATGGATTTTTAGATGATATGATTTTTAAAGAGGGTGTTTTTTTGCAATAAGTTATCCTCCAGAAAAAGAAGATGAAATAGTCGTCAGTGAATAAACTTGCTTTTACTATGCCAGATTAGCTTGTGAAAAATATTTAAAAGTTCATCCTGAAGACTTAGCTAGCGTAAGTACTTTATTATCAAAAATTCAAATGTCATAAAATAGGATTCTATTGCATTAATAGATAATCGAATAAACACAGGCGGCTATAATTTTAGCCGCCTGTGAATTCTTATCGACACATTTTAGGTAATGTTTCTTTTTTGGACTACTTACCTAATAAGTGTAAGAAATGAATGTGTTTTTCATATTGGTCTAGGATATCGTGAATGATCTGCTCTTTTGCCCAGCCCATCACATCGTAGTCTTGCCCACCTTCTTTTAAGTGAATTTCAGCGCGATAGTAGCGTTGCTCCTCGCTCTTTTCATCATCACTTTCTGTCCCCATACCCGATAACGCAAATGACGGTTGAATATAGTAACGGAGGCGAACTTCGTATAAAAAGTTCATATCTTCGCCTAAATCCACTTCAAAACCTATTCGGTCATCTTTATCAGTATGGATATGGCATACAGTACCTTGCTTAGCCAGTTCTTCAGATACCATTTCCATTGATGGCTTCACAGATTCTTCCATAAAGCGTTTAACATGCGCGCGTTTAGGGAAATATACGATGTTACGCAAGCGTCGCTGCCACGGAATAGGGTTACGGCTGGCAGTTGGTGCAATGGTCGCTAACTGTTGGCTATCGCGCTTATAGGCATCGACTCTTAAGGCTTTGAACAAGCCATAAATGGAGGCGAGCAAAACGACAGCAAAGGGAAGAGCACTCGCAATTGTCAGTGTTTGTAACGCTTGGAGACCACCTGCGAGTAACATTGTTATCGCAACGATACCCATTAAACCCGCCCAAAAGATACGTTGCCAAACAGGGGTATTAGAATCGCCGCCTGAAGCTAAAGTATCAACCACCATTGCTCCTGAATCCGCTGAAGTCACGAAAAACACAATGACCATTAGCATAGCAAAGAAAGATAAAACCGAAGAGAATGGAAAATAATTAAGGAATTCAAACAAAGCGAGAGATACGTCTGCCTGAACAGTTTCGGCTAATAAGGTTGCGCCTTTATTTTTAATTAAATCAATCGCTGTGTTACCGAAGAATGTCATCCACATTAAAGTGAAGCCAGCTGGGACAAATAATACCCCCATGACAAATTCACGAATACTACGACCGCGAGAGATACGGGCAATAAACATACCGACAAATGGCGACCAAGATAACCACCATCCCCAATACAGTAGTGTCCAGCCGCCTAACCAATTACTTGATTTGGGTTCATAGGCATAGAGATTGAAGGTTTTATTGACGATCTCTGAAAGGTAGCCACCTGTATTCTCAACGAAAGATTTTAAAAGAAGCACAGTTGGCCCTAAAGCAACGATTAATACGAGCAATAGAAATGCGAGGCCAAGATTGAGTTCCGATAAGATACGGATACCTTTATCTAGTCCTGAAACAACGGAAATTGTTGCAAGCCCTGTAAAAATGATGATCAAAGCCACTTGTACGGTTTCGCTGACTGGTAAACCAAATAAATGGTTCATCCCAGCGTTAACTTGCAGTACACCGAAGCCTAAAGATGTTGCAACACCAAATACCGTCCCTACTACTGCAAATACATCAACTGCATGGCCTATTGGGCCATAAATACGCTCACCAATAATGGGGTAAAGGGCAGAGCGTAATGTGAGAGGGAGGCCGTGGCGATAGCTAAAAAACGCTAAAATTAATGCGACAATGGCATAGATAGCCCAAGCATGTAATCCCCAGTGGAAGAACGTTAAGCGCATGGCTTCTTTTGCGGCTTCAACGGTTTGCGGTTCACCTACAGGTGGGTTGAGATAGTGCATTACGGGTTCTGCAACCCCAAAAAACATTAGCCCAATTCCCATACCTGCTGAGAAAAGCATGGCAAACCACGAGACATAGCTAAAATTGGGTTGGGCGTGGTCCGGGCCTAATTTTATTTGCCCATAACGGGAGAGTCCCAGATAAGTCACACTCAAAAGAATAATAGCGACGGCTAGAATGTAAAACCAGCTAGCATTATTGAATAAGTTTTGCTGAAGATGACTTAGATGAGATTCTGCGACTTCTGGCATCAAAGCGGCAAAGCCCACGATAACCAAAATAATAACGGCAGAGCTATAAAATACAGGGGGACTAATTTTAGAACGAATTTTTTTAGAATCAGTATCAATTTGACTCATAACAACCTTCTTTTGTTTTGTTTTATTTTATTTTTGGCATACCGATATCGACAAATATGCAGCGAGCTGTCCTTCTTAATGAAACAATGAATAATTGCGAAAAATTTCCCCTAAGGAAACGAGATAGAAAGAACAATAATATGGTGTTGAGGGCAGGCTAAACTGCCAAAAATAGCGATGAAACCCGAGTCTTTATCACCTTCATAAGTTAAAAAATAGGCGGTTATACTGCCATGATACGAGTGAATGATCAACAAGATCGGGAAATAACATTAAATAGAGGATAAAAATATCATGTTAATTATCATTAAATTAATAATTAACAGTGCAGTATTTACATGTTTTACCAATAAGTTAACGCAAATGAGTGAAAGTAAGTACTAGATAAGTAAAAACCTTAGATAAATGGAGGTGGAAATGTGATTAGCGTAATTGGCTATCCTTACTGCCACGCCGATTATAGCCACTAAATGTAGATTGTTTTTTATCTAATTCATTTTGGCAGTTGATACAGAATTTTACGCCGAGTAATGCTAAACGGCGAGCCTCAGGAATTGCCTCACCACACTCTTCACAAAACTCGGCACTTTCACCTGAGTGCAATTGGCGACGAGCTTTCGCTACCGCATCATCAAGAGTGGCATCAATTTGTTCTTGAACAGCATCTTCATTTGCCCAACCATTTGCCATCATTCACCTCTGCTTGATTAAATATTGACCTATATACCAATATAGAGGCGAGAAAATTTAATTCAAGGGCAATTATTACTCTAAAGATAATGTCATATAAATGTGGTCCATTCCCTCTTCATCATACATTTCTCCCTCAGTTTGGTACCCCAGAGTATGGTAAAAATCAATGGCAGTATATTGCGCTGAAAGAGCGATTTTATGGTAATGATGAGAACGGCCATATTGCTCTACAAATTTCATTAATTCACGTCCTAACCCTTTACTTCGGTGTGATTTTTGTACTGCGACACGGCCAACTTTGATAAGATTGTCTTCAAGTAGTACACAACGTAATACCGCAGCTGGCTGCCCATCTAAATACAAAACGACATGTAATGCGGACTCATCATATTCATCGACATCGATATCAGCGGGAAACCCCTGTTCTTGAGTAAAAACTTGTTGGCGCAGGTTGAAAGCATCAGTAAGGAGTTCTGGGTTTGTGTACCCCATGCTATGTTTAATTTGCATTAGTTTTCCTGGTAGCTAGCGAATAAGAAACATAATTATATCGTGGAATGGCGGAAGAGTTAGGTGGGTTTTGTTGTCTTTTTGCACCAAATAAGAATGCAGGCATTTAAAGCCCACATTCTTGAAGGGAACTGAGCGGAAAATTATTTTTTATTGGTTTCTGCGTCATTTTCTGCTTTGAGTGATTCCGTTTTTTCTTTCATATCGGTTGCGACTTCGTCAGCTTTATTAATCGCATCCGTTTTAACTTCTTGGCTCAGTTCTGACGCATTTTGTTTTAACTCTTCAGCTTTATTTTGTGCATCTTTCGTTAATTCATCAGCTTTTTGTTCACCATCTTCTTTTAATTGCTGGGCTTTTTCTTCAGCTTGTTTAACGGTGTCACTTGGTTTGGATGAGTCATCACAACCTACGATAACTGTAACAATTCCCGCGAAAAGAAGTGAAGTGATGAGTTTTATATTCATAAACATATCCTTAGCACGATGCTGGTAAAAATGTTATTAAAGCTCAATATTGGCATAATCGCCAATGTGTATATTTAACTATAGTTGAAATTAAGTGAGTTATAAAATAATTAGGTAACAAACTGAAATCGTTATTTTTTTTGATTGTAAACTCAAGTGAATGCTTTTTTTTGGAAAGTCATCTCTTGTTCCATGCTATAGAGTTATAAAATATAGAAAATCAAGCTAAACTGATCGAACTTATTATTAAATAAATAATGAAAACAAATGTATGGCTTAGATAACAAAGGAATAGCATTATGGCGTACTATTATTCGTTGATTATTTTAAAATTTATTATCGGTTTTGCCATTGTTATCACTCATATGAATCTATCGGGAAAAACGCAGCTTTCCCAAATGACTCCTATTGATTTTATTGGTAATTTTGTTTTAGGAGGTATTATTGGAGGGGTGATTTACAGTGATACTATCCCATTGTACCAGTATGTGACTATTTTAATTATTGGTGTTTTGTTTATAAGCTTTTTGAACTTTTTAACAAAAAGATTTAATTTTTTTCGTAATGTGGCCATTGGTAATCCCATACCTATCATTAAAAAAGGCCAATTTATAATGGAAAACATCTTAGAAAAAGCCAATAAGATAGACCTCATCAATATTTCATCTCGAATTCATGCACAAGGCATTCATTCCTTTCAAGAAATTTATTATGCACAAATAGAACCTGATGGGCAGCTAACCATTATTTGTGATGAAAAAAATATGCCATCAGTGATCCTGATAAAAGAAGGGGTTATTAGAAGCTATGGTTTGGAATCTATCGAAAGAGATGAAGCTTGGTTAATGCAGCAAATTGAATTACAAGATATTGAATCAATAAACGATATTTTCTTAGCTGAATTTTGGCGTGGTGAAGTCACGTTTATTTTGCGGGATGGTAAAATAAACCGCAAGGGAGCACAGCATCTGAAAGTTATAGCTTAAATGAATAGGTCGGTGAAATGCAGATAACATTTCACCGACAGAGACCTAATTATTGTTTTAAATCATCATAAAGCATTAATGAGGATTTATTATCTGGGTCACCAATATAACGAGGTTGAGGTTTAAATGCCTCATTAAACAGGCTTTTTTCGGGCTCAAACCCAGTATAGTTTAAACCTGCTAAATCAGACCACGCGTAGATAAAGTCCATGTTACTGAATGGTCGGGTTGTTTTATCATTCAAATCAAATTGATGAGTTGATAGCCACTCAGGTGATTGCCAAACTAGGAAAGGCACATTATAAATGACCTTACTTGGCTTACCTTCACTACGCCCTAACATTTCATGAGGCGGGGTATCATAAACATCTTCACCATGGTCTGAGAAAAACACCAGAAAACCATTTTCTTTTGAAGAATCAAAGTCCTTGATTAATGTTGAAACAACATAATCGTTATAATGTTGTGCGTTATCATAAGCATTATAATCTTTCACTTCGTCATCATTTAGGTTAGCGGGAACCACGCTGTCTTTATCTTTGAAAATGGCTTTATCTTCTGGGTAGCGGAATTCATAGCGCATATGTGTTCCTAACAGATGGACAACGATAAATTTCTTTTCTGCTGGGTCTGCAAGCGCTTCTTTGAATGGTGCAAAAACCACGTCATCATAGATACGTGAGCTTTGAGCCATATCATTATTCAAATAATATTGCTTATCTGTTTGGCGAGAGAATGCCGTTAATAAGGTGTTGCGTTCAGTCATCGTCTGCTGGTTAGTGATCCAAAACGTTTTAAAGCCCGCTTGCTTCATCATGTTCATCATAGAAGGGCGCGAATTGAACAGTTCAGGCTCAGTTTGTGTCGCAAACGTCAGAATTTGTTGTAGTGCTTCAATAGTATAAGGTCGCGACGTCACAACATCATTGAATACGGATAAATTAGCAGGATAATCCCTTGCAAGTTCATCTAACTCAGGTGTCGTTGGGCGTGAATAGCCATATAGGCTCATTCTATCGCGGCTGGTGGACTCACCTATTACTAATACAAATGTGCGGGGTGTATCACCGTTTGCATCGACAAAGTTTTCTAATGGTGGAATTTTACTGTTGTCGCGGATTAATTCCTCCATGTTTGCTAGCTGGTTTTTATATAAAAAGTAACCACTCACAAACTGCCATGGCGCAGCGTAGGCGAGTTTACTATTTAAATATGATGCGACATTGGCCATTGGTCGGTCTTGTTTAATACCTTTGTTATAATAAGGAATACCGAACAAAATAACTAAAATTAACAATGAAATACCGATTCGCCCTGACTTTGGCAGTGTTACCGGTTTTAGACGTGTCCATAGAAAAATTGCGACTACAGTATAGGCGAGTATGACACCTAAGACTTTGAAGCTAAAATATTGTTTAAGGAATTCGCCTGCTTCATTAGTATTGGTTTCAAACATCACAAACATGACACTTTGGGATATTTGATGCCCATAAACCACAAAGTAGGCGAGGGCAACTACCGAAGAAAGCCATAAAACAATACCAATTAGTCCCGCAACTAACTTAACTTTTTTAGGGAACAGTAGGGCAGGAACCAGCCAAAGAGAGCTATAGAGTAGTGAATCTCTTAGGCCAATAGAATTACTTTGCCCTGTTACGAGCACATACAGTTGTAATAGTGATGAAAAATACCAAAAGTAGATTAGTAACCAGAACAGTGAGGTCCAGCTAAATTTTTCCGAGTGTGTAGTGTTACTCATAGGTTTTTAAACTCTTGTTTTCTATTATTGTTAAATCGAATTGAAAAATAATTGAGAAATCGGTTTTTAGATATAAAGACGTAGTTTAAGTTCCAAAATATATTATCTATAAATAATATTTCCTTAATAATCATATAACCGTTTGTTTACTAGTGTTTTTTAAAAGCTGTTTTGTTCGCTTGGAATTGGGCAGCTATCGTGATATTCAATTATAGACGATGTTTTGCTAGCCATTGTTAAAATAGTAAAATGTCCAATTAGCATTTGTCATCGTCTTTACGCCATTGGTACTATCCTTTGATATATTTATGGTATATAAGAAAATTTGACGAATGCATCAATGAAGGGTGAGAGCAATACATGTTAGATAATTCATTTGTGGCTTTTTTAAAATCACCCCTATCAATCAGGGTGTTGCTTTCATTGCTAATTATTATTGATGGCGCAATGATTTTAAAGCCTGTATTAAGTGCTTATACCGACTACATTGATTGGCGCGAGTCAGGGCTAACACAGTGGTTAAAATCACTCGGCTTTATGAAGTTACTGGATATTCCTCGTTTTTTATTGGGAATTTCACTGATTTTCCTATCGCTATTTATGGTTAACGGAGCCCGTATTGCTTGGGTGTTCTCCTTATTTTTACTTGGGATTATTTCATTTGTTGACCTGCGGTTAACACAAGAAAACATACATCAAGGTTATTTTTCCCTCTTTTTATTGGTTGCTTTGTGCCTTTTTTGGAAGTTGTATCATCACCATAGCTTAACCAGTGCCGGGTTTGTGGCAATAACCTGTATTATTGCATTATTGCTGTATTCTATTTTTGGTACTTTATATATTGGTGATGAATTTTCACCAGTGGTTAAAGACGGCACAACGGCCTTTTATTTTGCTTTAGTTTGCATGACAACGGTCGGGTTTGGTGACATTGTTCCGGTTACAGTGGATGCGCGTGTATTCACGGTGACGGTGATTATTTTAGGAATTACAATTTTTACCACTTCAGTGGTTTATATTGTTGGGGTGTTAGCGAAAGGTACGAAAGAAATTGTGCGTAAGAGGTTTTCTTATATGAAAAATCATTATGTGGTGATTGGTAGCACATCAATGGCTGTCAATGTCTATCAAGGGCTGAAAAAACGAGAGCTGCCGGTGGCTGTGATTTGCCAAGAGAACCATCGCAGTCATTATCCCGAAAAAGATAATATTGTGACCGGTGACCCAACCAGTTCCGAATTGCTCGCCGCTGCTAATGTTAAACACGCAAAGTGTGTGTTAGTGATGACAGATAGCGATTCGCTCAGTACTTTCGCTTTATTGGGAGTGAAAGAGCAAGCAGGGGAAGGTAGCTCGGTAAAAACAGTGGTGCTAATTAACCAAGAAAGCAATATGGATAAAGTTCGCTTACTTAAACCTGATATGTTGTTTTCATTATCTACGCTAGGTTCAGAGGTTTTGATGCAAGTGCTTTGCGGTGAAGCAATATCGAGCGACTCTATTAGTGATATGCTGTTGAACAAAGTTGCAAAAAGCTAACCTTAAAATAAAAATAACGGGAATTGTGCTTCATGCTAAGTGCTCAACAAGTGAGTTGCCATCGGCAAAATAGGGTGTTATTCCATCAACTTGATTTTATAGTGCAACCTAGTGAAATCTTGCAAGTTGAAGGGCCAAATGGAGCAGGAAAAACGACCTTGCTACGAATGATGGCTGGGTTATTAAAACCTGATGAAGGGGCGGTCTGTTGGAATAATCAATCGATTGATAAACTAAAAGAAGAATTTACTCGTCATTTACTTTATTTAGGCCACAAACCAGCGGTTAAATCATTATTAACACCTTATGAAAACCTCAAATTTTATTACCAAATGCACCATAAAGGGCATGAAGGTGAGCGTATTTGGTCTGCTTTAGAGGAAGTTTCGTTAATTGGTTATGAAGATATTCCTGTTAGCCAACTTTCTGCTGGGCAACAACGGCGTGTTAATTTAGCGAGGTTATGGCTAAGCGAAGCCCCTCTGTGGATACTTGATGAGCCTTTTACCGCAATTGACGTGGCGGGGGTTGCTCGTTTAACAGAACGTTTTCATCAGCATGCAGAGCAAGGGGGGATTATTTTGTTTACCTCCCACCAAGCGATGTCAGGGCAATTTGGTTCACTAAAACTGACGGGCGGGGTTGAATCATGTTTTGGTTATTAATTAAAAGAGAGCTTAAAATTGCGTTCCGAGGTTTTTCTGAGCTCGTTAATCCGCTATGGTTTTTCTTAATTGTTATCACACTATTTCCCTTGAGTATTGGTCCTGAACCTCAATTATTAGCGCGCATTGCGGTTGGGGTGTTTTGGGTTGCGGCCATTTTGTCTTCACTATTATCACTAGAGCGTTTATTTAAGGATGACTACCTTGATGGCTCCCTTGAGCAACTGTTACTCGCACCGCATCCTTTATTTATCACTGTATTTGCGAAGGTGATTGCCCACTGGTTAGTCACAGGGCTGCCCTTGATCTTGTTATCCCCTGTTGCGGCATTAATGTTGTCTTTTAGCGCAGACACACTATTTGTATTAGCAGGGACATTATTATTGGGCACACCTGTATTGAGTTTTATTGGGGCGATTGGTGCAGCATTAACCGTTTCCTTAAAAAAAGGCGGTGTCTTGGTGAGCTTGCTTGTTTTACCGCTATATATTCCTGTGCTGATTTATGCAACAGGTACGATGGAAGCCCACAGTTTTAAAATGCCTCTCGATGGCTATTTTGCCATTCTTGCCGCGTTATTTGCCGCCAGTATTACTTTTTCTCCTCTCGCTATCGCCGCTGCGTTGAAGCTTAATATTAGCAATAGCTAATTATTTTTCTCTCGTCAAAATAGATAACAAGAGCAAATTAATTTTTGCCTTGTTATCTATTGTCGATTCAGAATTGAAATATAATAATTACTTATACATTTAACGGGTGTTTTTTCTTAAGATTTCATTTTATTCAACTAGTTAATGGGCTTTATTTGTGTTTTTGATACAAATAAAGGTAAGTTTTATAAAAAATCGCATTGAACTCAAATAATTTATTTAAATTGCTACCGTTTTATATTGTTTATTACAAAAAATATTTTTATGTTAAATTATAATCATAATATATGAAGTTAGATGAGTTATAAAAAAGCTTAAATGAGTGTGATTGTAATTTGACTTAAGGTGTGTGATGTTTCGTATATTACTTTATCTCAAACCAATACAATTAATAATTCTAATGATTTTAAAACGTAATTTTAGCTATAGATCGATTTTGCTTACCTTTTGTCTCCCTATGGTAGCCAAGCGGGCGGTGGTTCACTGAGTCTCAATGCCAGCAAAACCGAGATGCACAGCGATTACCAATCGGTGGATAAACAAACTGGCATCAATGCAGGCAAAGCCAGCAACACCACTCATACAGCGGTATCGGAAGGTGAGATTGTTATTTGCGATAAGGCAAATCAGAAACAAGATGTTACTGATTTAAGTCGATATACAGACAATGCCCATGAGAAGCTGAATATGATTTTTGATAAAGAAAAAGAACAGAAACGGATACCCATCTAAATGGGTTAAAATTGAAAAGCTAATAATGAATAAGAGTAAAAATATAGTTTATTTTTAATAATAAACATCTTTAAATAATCTAGGTTCATCAAAGCTAATAATATTCATGAATAAAAATCCAATGTATAATAAAAAACTAAAAGTGGTTTATGTATCGTATGGTTTTTAAAAGTTAATATAGCGAGTTTATTCTTGCTATTTATTATGAATCATATTGTTATGCTTTATTGTGATAAAATGTTAAGTTGGTTTATTGTTCTTAAATGAAAATAATCAAATGCCAAATAATACTAAATAATTAATGGACAAAAGGTGACTTATTATCTAGTGTATTGTTCCAATATGTTAGTTTAGGAAAAAATCACAAAAGGTAGCATATAATGTCGAATATTTTATCATTAGATAGTGATAATTTCTCGAGTACACTTTACCCCCTAGAGCAAGATGAGCAACAAACTGTAGTTGTTTATTTTTCGGCTTCTTGGTGTTTACCGTGTAAAAATATGTATCCTATTTTTACTAAGCTTTCTGAGTATTTTCAAGAAAATAACATCGATTTTGGTATTGTTGATATTGCTCAATCGCCCACTTTAGCTCCTCGATATGGTATAAAATCAGTGCCGACAATTGCGGTTTTCCAAGATACTCGGTTAATCGATATTATTGCAGGAGAAGTACCATTTAATAGGGCATTAATGGTATTGGAGAAAACGCTCGGTAAGCGTTAATATTCAGCGAATATATTTAATAATAATGATAAGACATTCATAATGTTAATACTGATATTAGAAGGGCTATTGATAGGCTGTCTACTAGGTTTAACGGGAGCGGGAGGTGGAATTCTTGCTGTTCCTGCTTTAATGGCAAGCCAAAATTGGAGTGTAGCATTAGCAGCACCTGTAGGGCTTTTAGCTATTACAATAGCGGCTTTTATTAGTGTTATTCAAGGGCTTATAAAAAAGAATATTCGCTATAAAGCAGCTATTTGGATAGCGCTATTGAGTATTCCTTCTGCTAAGTATGGTATTTACCTTGCCCATATTGTTCCTCCAGTTTGGTTAACGCTTATTTTTAGCCTTGTTATGCTTTATGTCGGGGGACGTATATTTTTCAATCGGGGTGATGAGCAAAATGATGCACATTGTTTAATTAATACAGAAACTGGGAAATTTATTTGGAACACTAAAACAGCGTTAATCTTTGGGGGAATTGGTGTCATTACAGGATTACTTACTGGCATGTTAGGTGTCGGTGGTGGTTTTATTATTGTTCCTGCATTGCGAAAATTCACTAATTTGAATATGAAGAGTATTATCGCAACATCATTAATGGTTATCTTCTGTATTGGTAGTATTAGTATTTTTATTAATGTCTGGAATGGGTTTCAATATCCTAAAGAAATTAGCATCGTTTTCATTGCTTCATGTGTTGTTGGCTTATTAATTGGTCGATTAATAATGCATTATATTTCTAATAAAGCCATTCAAATACTATTTTCAAGTGCTGTTATCTTTGTTGCCTTAGGGTTGATTTCATCAGTATTGATTGAATTTAATGTCATTTGAAATAGGTTTTAAATATCACTTATTAAATAAATTTTTATAATTCATGCAGTGTGTCACTATTTTTAATGTTCAATCATTTATTCTTCTTTAAAAAAGTAAATTTGATTTATCTTCAAGCTCAAAAAGGTATAATGAACCATCGCATTTTTCTACCCTGATAATAGTGAAATGGATTGCTAATATACTCTTCTGGGTAATCATTAAAGGTTGACTAGTATAATTATGACAAAACAAGATAGCTCAACAACGATAATTGATATAGCTAAACGTGCTAATGTAACTGATATTACAGTCTCTAGAGCATTTAATCATCCTGAGATGGTAAAGAAGGAAACTCGAGATAAAATATTAGCGATAGCACAAGAGCTCAATTATGTGCCAAATCTTTTTGCACGTAATCTGAAAAACAAAAATAGCCGCATAATAGGTGTGGTTACTGATAGCACATTTAACCCATTTTATATCGTACTGATTCAAACAGTCTCACGCTTAGCGAAAGAAAAAGGCTATCAAGTCATGATTTTTGATTCAGATAGTGATGAAAAAGCAGAAAAAACAGCAATCGAAACATTAGTCAGCTACAAAGCGAGTGGGATCCTACTATCGCCAGTTCGTGATGATAAAGACTATCAACCAAGTTACTTATCATTAATTGATCAACATAATGTGCCTTTAGTTTTTGTTGACCGTTCAATTTATGGTTATCAAAATAAGTATTCAGGGCTGTTTTTGAAAAACTTTGAAATTGGCGCTTTAACAGGAAAATTTCTTAACCAGCAGAATAGTGAAAACACACTGATTGTTTCAGGGCCAGAAGGATCTGAAATTAGTTTGTCTCGTTTAGCGGGTATATATGAAAATTTTCCAAATAGAAAAAATATTAATGTCTTATACAGCAGTTATATGTTTAATAAGAATGATGAAGATTATCTAAGAAAAAAAGTTCAAGAGCTTTATACACCAAATATGTATATTGTTGGGTTGAATGGAATTATCACGGCAGGGATGTATAAAATTATTTTAGAGCTAGGCCTTTCTTGCCGTTATTTTTCTGTAGATTTACCACCCTATGCAGATACTTACCATTTATCTATTTCTGGTGTACACCACGATTCAGTATATCTTGGTGAATTAACAACTGAGTTATTGTTTTCTGAAATAGAGCGAGATTCACATAAAGATCATAAAACAAAACAAATATTTGTTGATGGGAAACTTGTTGTTTATTAATAAGAGTTAGAAAGAAAATCCGTTATGATTTATATACTCTAAAGAATTCGAGTCATATATGAACACAGTCAACACCCATGCAACTTGAAGTATGGCAATTATAGATAGGCAGGTAATGATACCTGCCTATCTTAATGGCGATGAGGTATTATTAATTTAGCGTTTCATTGAGCTAATTAAGGTAGCGCCCCAAATAATTAAACCTTTTACAATATATTGAACATAAGGTGAAATACCTAATAAATTTAAACCATTATTAAGTACGCCTAAGATCATTGCGCCAATCAGTGTGCCAATGATCATACCACGGCCTCCTGCAATTGAAGCGCCGCCGAGTACGACCGCAGCAATAGCATCTAACTCAAATCCTACCCCTGCATTGGGTTGCCCACTCATTACTCGAGAGGTAAATATTAACCCAGCGAATGCAGCAGTAAAACCGCTAATGACGTAAACTAACATTTTATAACGTTCAACGCGGATACCACTCAGGCGTGCAGCTTCTTCATTACCGCCAATGGCGTAAATATAACGGCCAAAAGAGACATGATTTAGTACAACATAGAAAATAAGATAAAGGCCAAGCATTAATAAAATAGGAACTTGAATTCCCATTAATTCTTCGCGTCCCCAAAAAGCAAATTCTTGAGGTAACCCTGACACTGGGTAGCCACCGGTATAAATTAAGGCTAGCCCTTTAGCAATAATCATGGCGCCTAAAGTGACAATGATTGGTGGCATTTTACCATAAGCGGCTAAAATTCCATTAATGAAGCCAAAAGCAACACCGGATAATAAGCCCAGAGCAATTGCGGCGTAAGGGTCCATTCCATAATATTTCATTAAGCCAGCCATCAAGGTTCCAGAAAGCGCCATAACAGCACCAACGGACAAGTCAATTCCACCTGTTAAGATAGCAAATGTCATACCAATAGCGATGATGGCATTAATAGAGACCTGACGAGCAATGGTCGAAAGGTTATTTACAGTTAAAAAATGTTCATTAAAAATGGACATGCAGACAAATAAAAGAATTAAACCAACAAGTGGTAAAAATGCAGGTATTTTTGTTAGCTTAGAAAAACTAAATTTATTTTTAGTTAATGGAATTGCACTTTGATTAGACATAGTCGTTATCCTATATAATATTGCCGGCCGCATGTACCATGATCTGAGTTGAGTTTATTTCGTCTCCAGTTAACTCAGCAGCAATTTCACCATCTCGAAAAACCAAAACTCTATCACTGACACCAATAACTTCTGGTAGCTCCGATGAAATCATAATAATGGAAATTCCTTTTTCAGTTAGAGAGCGCATTAACTGATAAATTTCTGATTTTGCCCCAACATCAATACCTCGGGTGGGTTCGTCGAAAATAAGAATTTTGGCTTGTTTATTTAGCCAGCGAGCAATAACAACCTTTTGCTGATTTCCACCACTTAAAGTAGAAACCGCGGTGTGAGGTTCTGGTGTTTTAACTTTTACTTGGGAAATTAAATCAATAGATAAAGTGAGTTCTTTTTTATTTTGAATTAAAAATAATTTTTGAGCATGATTGTTTAACCATATATTTTCTTTAACGGAAAAGGGCAATACAAGGCCTTGAGTTTTTCGGCTTTCTGGTAATAAACCGATACCTAATTGCAATGCAGCCGCAGCCGATTTAACTTTAACTTCTTTGCCTTCTAAAATAACTTTCTTCTTATATGCTTTATCAGCACCGATCATGGCAAGAATAGTTTCTGTGCGACCCGATCCCACCAACCCCGCAAGCCCTAAAATTTCACCTCTCTTTAATTGAAGGTGGTTAGTTGGGCTATATGAGAAACGCTGAACTTCTGCATCTAAGATGACTTCTTGCTCGTTGAATTGGCGTTTATGAGGATAAATATTCTCAACTTCACGACCAACCATCATTTCGATAATAACGTCTAAATCTGTTTCATCGACCTTACGCGACCCTATATATTGTCCGTCACGTAGTACACTGATGGTGTCACAGATTTCATAAATTTCTTCTAGATGGTGGGAAATAAAAAACATTCCAACCCCTTTAGCTTTTAAATCACGCATTACATCGAATAAATGGTTTGCTTCATTGGGGGTTAATGTCGCAGTTGGCTCATCTAACACTAAAATTTTAGCATCCAAAGACAGAGCCTTTGCGATTTCAACAAACTGTTGCTCTGCGATACTTAAATGGCTAATAGGTTCATCAATATTGATGTTTACACCCAGCTCAGCTAGGATTTCCTGCGATTTTTTTCGCATTAATTTTCTATCTAATAAACCAAACTTATTTTTTAACTCTCGATTTAAAAATATATTTTCAAAAGCGTTTAAATAAGGAATAAGAGAAAATTCTTGGAAAATAATACCTACGCCAGCTTTAATGGCATCTCTGTAGTTATGAAAGGTGTGTTCTTTGCCTTCAATCAGAATTTGTCCGCTATCAGGTTTATGTATTCCACATAACACTTTCATTAGCGTTGATTTACCTGCGCCGTTTTCACCTAATAATGCGTGAACCTCCCCTTTTTCTAGGGAGAGATTAATATTATCTAACGCCTTAACCCCAGGGAAAGTTTTACTGACATCTTTTAATGCTAATAATTGCATCATATTGCTTCCCTATATTTCTCAACTGCCTAAAAATGGGTAACAAAGCCATTTGGAATTTTTATTCCAATATGCATTTAATAATTAATATTTATGAAAATGTATTGCACCGAACATCAGAAATACAGGTGCAATACATTGGTTATTGATAACTAACTATTACCAGTGAAAATCTTTAGCATTGGTTTTGTCGATCAATTTAACATCAATTGGGACTTCTTTAGGGACATTGGCACCCCAGTATTTTGCTAAGCCCATAGCTAAACCAATACGAACTTGGTCACGAGGGAATTGCGCTGAAGTAGCAATAAATGGAGAGTTACCTTTGGCAATTTCAGCAACCGCTTCAGGAGAACCGTCAACACTCACTAATTTGACATCACGACCAGAGGACTCAATCGCTGCTAACGCACCTAAAGAACCGACATCGTTAACACTGAAAATCCCATTTAGCGTTGGGTTTGCTTGCAACATATTTTCTGTAACGTTCATTGCAGTATCACGTTCTTGTTTACCGTTCAATTTAGTTACGATTTTGATATTTGGATATTCTTTCATCGCTGCTTCAAAACCACGAACACGCTCAAGAATTGGCACAACAGGAATACCATCTAAAATTGCCACTTCGCCTTTGCCGCCTAATGCTTCACCTAAACGTTTACCTGCCATTAAGCCAGCATCATAGTTTTTAGAACCAACAAAAGAGTCAATTGGGCCATTTGCTTGAGCATCAATGGCGATAACTACAACTCCCGCTTTTTTCGCTGCCAGTACAGCCGTTTCCGCACCAACGCTATCTGCCGGGTTTATTAACAGAATATCGATTTTTTTCTGTAACATATCTTCGATATCACTGGTTTGTTTTGATACATCATGAGCCGCATCAGAAATGTATAGTTGTGCGCCCATATCACCCGTTGCGCTCTCTAAGGCTTCCTTCATGGTGACAAAATATTCATTGTTTAATTCTTGAAATGACATGCCCACTGAAACTGGCTTAGCGGTAGCGTTAAATGCCATACCTAAAGTCAGTACACTTGCAGCGACAGCTAACTTTTTAAATTTACTCAGCATAAGATGTTCTCCTAAAAGAGCGTTTAATTATATGTAGGGTTTTTACTTATTTAGTGTTTATTTGAATTATCAATTATTACTGCCAGTTAAAACATGTTTATGGCTTGATGACGACTTTAATTGAGTCTGCCGATTTCGCCATGACAAAGGCTTCTTCCCAATCATCGATGGAATAGAAGTGAGTAACGATATCATCAGCACTAACTAAGCCACGGCTAAATAGGTCAATAGCGACTTCATAACTATATGGCCCTAAGTGAGCACCGCGGATATCGAGTTCTTTGCGGTCACCAATGATTGACCAGTCAACTGTTGTTTCTTTACCAAACACGCTGAATTCCACGAAACGGCCAAGTTTGCGGATCATTTCTAGCCCTTGAGTAACACCGATTGGTGCACCCGTTGCTTCAATATAAACGTCACAGCCATAGCCTTCAGTCATATCTTTGACTAATTTAATCGCATCTTCTTTCAGTGGATTGATAACGACATCTGCACCAAATTTTTTTGCTAATTCAAGGCGCTCATCAATCGCATCAATGACAACCAATTTTTTCGGCGTTTTTAATTTTGCGACTTGGATCATGCACAGCCCTAGTGGGCCTGCACCTGCAATGACGACGACGTCATTTAAATCAATATCACCACGGCGTACAGTGTGGATAGCACAAGCCATTGGCTCAATTAATGCGGCATCTTTATCAGATAGTTCATCAGGGATTTTATGAATAATGGCGCGTTCTGAAAAACGCATATATTCAGCCATACCACCGTCGGCAACTTCTTTTTGGAAACCGTAAATATCATGGGTTTCACACATCCAGTATTTGCCAGACTTACAGAAACGGCACTCCCAGCAAGGGACTATCTGTTCTGCTAAGATGCGGTCGCCGATTTTCAGTTTGAATTTTTCAGCGGAGCCTTCACCGAGCTCTGCAACGCGGCCATAAAACTCATGGCCAGGAACTACTGGGGCTTTGATCCATGGGTCATCTCCCCAAAACATTTGAGCACCATCGTTGGCTTTACAGTCGCCAGCACAGATCCCGCACCCATCAACTTTGATGACAACTTCTCTAAATCCTGGCGTTGGTCTTTTAATATTTTCAAAGCGATAATCATGTGGGCCATGACAAACAACTGCTTTCATTTTTTCAGGTAGGTTACTCATGTTCTAAGACCTCTTTCTAGTTGTTAACCCTAATATTGACGTCAACATTAAGCGTTTTTTTATAACGCATTTGCTTTAGTTTTTTAACGCTTAACTATCAATATTGATATGTATGTAAGAAAAATGGTTGTTTAATGTTATAGATAAAATAAATTTTTTTTAATATGACGACGTCGTCATTTTTGAAAGTAAGTATCTTAAAAACTAAAATTTGTGATTTAAGCCCTAATTTTAGTCACTTAATTGAGTACTTTCATTGGGAAATGAGACTGCCGAAACTGACTTTGTAACATGATGAAAATCATAATAAAAATCTTAATTCATTCCTTACTCTGTTTTTTTAAGAAATGAATATGAAGCCGAGTATAATTATTTTAACTATTTTCAGAAGTGAATATTTCATGCAAAAACATTTCAGCTCACACTTTTGAATGAAAACAAATTTAAACTACATTTAATAAAGAGATATTGAGTGGTTAACAGGACATTATTTTTAATTTATAAAATTTAATTTAAAAAATTAAATAGAGTAATGAGTCATTTTGATACGTTGCTATAATATTTTCTTTGCAGATATATCTATAGGTATTAAAAAAATAGCTTTATACCTTGTAATTGTATTTTGCCAATTAAGCAAAGTATAAAGCTAAATAGAGCCAAAGTTTAACTTCATTTTGTCAATAAAATCATTTCGTTATATTCTAAAGGGGTGAGGAGACCTCACATCCTAGTGTTAGACAATCATTGGTGCAATGATAAAACCGAAGGCGACACCTGCAATAATTCCACCTAGCCCTGGTAGCATAAAAGGGTGATTTAAAATATATTTTCCAACCCGAGTAGACCCTGTAGAGTCGAATTCAATGGCTGCTAATGATGTTGGGTAAGTGGGTAAGACAAATACCCCGGTGACGGCGACAAAAGAGGCTAATATTGCCCATGTCGGAACATCTAAGGCAATGGCTAATGGAATAATTAACGGTGTTGTGGCACCTTGTGAATATAGCAAGGCACAGGTTAAGAACAGAACTAAAGCCAATAAAATAGGATATGCAGATAATACATCTCCTGCGATGGCCTTAATTTGGTCCATATGGGCATCAACAAAAGTAGTGCCTAATGTCACGATTCCGAGGATCACCGCAAGAGAACTCATTCCTGAGCGGAATGTTGGTGCTAGTACAATGGAATCCGGTGATGTTTTACAGAAAACTACCATCAAACATGCTGCACTTAGCATACAAATGATGATGATATCTCGTGTTCCCATCGGCTTACCGATATCAAAACCAGGACGTAATTGTGGGAATGCAGCGAGGATCACGATAGCAATAGTGGCAATAATGAATAGAACAACAGAGAATTTTTCTCTCGTTGTGCTCTCGCCTTTTTTCTCTTCGTACTTATGCACTAAGCCTTTTTGTAAACGTTCTAAATAGACCTCATCGTTTTCAAGTTCGCAGCCTTGACGCGATGCAATAAAGGCAGCAACCATAGCAGCAACAAAAGAGGCGGGTAAACATACTGACATGACAACGATAAAAGTGATGCCGTTACCTTCCATAATTGTCAACATCGCAGCCATTGCTGCACTGATTGGAGAGCCAGAAATAGCAATTTGTGAGGCAACCACTGAGCCTGCTAATGTTCTTGATGGCCGGATACCCGAATCTTTCGCAATTTCCGCTATAACAGGCAGCATAGAAAACACAATGAAACCTGTACCAGCCATGATAGTCATCACCCAAGTGGTGATTGGTGCGATTATATTTAAATACTTAGGATTTTTACGCATAAATTTACTGGCTAGGCGTACTAGATAATCCATCCCACCAGCAGCTTGTAATGCAGAAGCTGCTACCACGACCGTCATAATAATTAAAATAACATCAACAGGGGGTGATCCAATGGGTAAACCAAACCCGATGGTTAATACAGTTAATCCTAATCCACCACAGAGTCCTATACCTATTCCGCCCATGCGAATGCCAAAGAATATTGCACCTAATACAACAATGATTTCTAGCCAAACCATAATCGTCTCCAATAGACAATATATTGTCATTAGTAATATTGAAAAATTAATTTTTGATAATTGATATAAGTTAAATATTTTTATTTATCATTAAATTTTGTTTTCCGACTCTGTTTTCATACCAGTGAATACTTGCTCTGACTAATGAGCTGGTTGAGTCGATATATTTATCTGGATAATTATTTATTTCATTTGCAAGAATGACGGGGACTTCAGTACAGCCAAGAACAATAACTTCAGCTCCTCGAGAAAATAATATCTCAGCTTGTTTTTTCATAATGGACTCAGCCATCTTTTTATTTCCTGACTTTAATAAATAAATGCTTTCCATTACATTTTCTTGGCTTTTTTTATCAGGAGTAATGCAATTTAAATAATTTCTCTCTATATTTTTTTGGTATAACCCCATATACATGGTGGCATTTGTTGCAAGTAATCCGATATTTTTTTTCTTAGTTGCTAGTACCTCTTTCATTGTCGTTTCAACGATACTTAGCATATCGACGTGGCAAACCTCTTTCAGTTCACTAAACCAAAAATGTGCGGTATTACAAGGTATAACAATGCATTCGGCACCTGCATTTTCTAGCTTTCTCAAATAGTCAGTCATTAAAGGTAGAGGAGATTCACCATGGTTTAATAGTGCGTCCGTTCGGTCTGGTATATCAGGAATAGATGATATAATTAAAGGAATATGCTCTTGGTCTCTATTTACCACGGTATAATTTACGAATTTATTAAATAAATCGACAGTAGCGGCAGGCCCCATACCACCTAATACACCAATTAAGCCTTTCATTTTAATACCCCTGCATTTCATTAGTCTTTTTATAAAATAAAAAACAATAAGCACTTATCTTTATTAATTTATTTAACATATACTTTAATGTTAAAATGGTTATTAACTTATTTATAACTGCCTAGCCTGTGGTTAATATTTATCAATGTTTATCTAAAATGAGAAATGCAAGTAAGTATGGTTTGATGCAAGATATGCATTAAGAGTTTTTATTCAAAATAAAAGCATTTTTATAAATGGCTCTGAAAGCCTGAATAGACTGGGCTCTATGGATTAAAAAAATCAAATGAAATTAATTTTTGATTTTTGTTAATGTTTTAAATGGTAGGGCTATGCATAATACAAATAACGCCACTACAAATTTAGTTTGATTATTTAACCAGTCATTAACTTAAAATATCAATAAAAATACTTTTGATTTTTTATATTTTAACAGCAAGTCAATTTAAGGCTTAATAAGATGAAAAATATAGAAACAAAATGGCTATATGATTTTTTAACACTAGAATCGTGCCGACATTTTTCTCATGCAGCAGAACAGCGAAGTATTTCTCAGCCCGCATTTAGCCGTCGTATTAAAGCTTTAGAGGAAGCCATTGGCGTTGAATTATTTGATAGAACGACGTCCCCTTTACAGTTGTCTGAAGAGGGCAAAATTTTTCATTCTCAAGCGCGTAGTTTATTACAACAACTGGAATGTAACTTAAATGAATTATCCGGCCATAATGTATTGAGCCTACCGAATATTAAAATTGCTGCTGCTCATTCGTTGTCGTTAACATTGCTCCCAAAATTAGTTCACGGGCTGTCTGGTTACGGTGGAGAATTTGTTTACCATGTTGAGGCTATTGATGTCGTACAAGTTGTGAACACATTGAGAGAAGGGAAAAGTGATTTTATTATCTCATTTTATGATGAAGATTTAATGCAATCACCATTTTCCTCATTGAATGTATTTGAATCTGAATTATACCCAATTTGTGCAGCGGATGAGCAGGGTAAGCCGCTATTTGATATCTATCAACCTCAAGTGCCATTGTTGAATTACACCAGTGCTTCATATATGGGAAGATTAGTTAATCGTCGGTTAAGTGAGTTTGGTGCGATCAATTCAAAAACACTTTTTATGTCATCAATGAGTGAGTTACTAAAAAATATGGCTTTGGATGGCCATGGTATAGCATGGTTACCCATTTATTCTGTAGTGAATGAATTGAAAGAAAAAAAACTTGTTTGTTTGGATACACCCGAATTAACGATACCTATCCAAGCGTATATCTACCGCATGGATACACGGCTAAATAAAACCGCAGAGGATTTTTGGCGTATTTTGAAAAAAAATATTCCAGAGGATTTACGGAATTTATAGTGGGAAAAGGTAATTTATAAGTAAATAACCTGCGAATATAAGCAGGTTATTTAAGTAATTCGCCTTTTATTTAGCGGAAATATAACACCTTAAAAGTGAGAAAATTAATGATCTAGAGAAACAGAATGCACATATTCCAACTGTTTTAAAGAACAGTAAAATTCAGGTAAAGTGATTTTTTGGCGTACTAATAGCTTTAAATTTACCTCGACGCGCTCTTTCTTGATATCTCTGATAGTGAGATTCTCAATTAAGTCCTTATGGTTTTTTAGATACTCAATAAGTAAAGGTACACCTTTTTCATGAGTAAATAGCATACGAACTTTAATTTTTCCTAGTTTTTGGTTTTTCATCTGAAAAATACGTGGGGATAGAGCGAATTTTCGTCCATATAATTTGACGCTGACGCTTATTTTAAATTGATATTATTATTTTTTGCCCACTTTCTTAATCTTCCATTAGCGTTAGCGTAAGGCGAAGAAGTATTAAATGAGATCATCCGGCCCATTGTCCATTTTGAGTACCATGGTTTACCATATAAAACATCATCAGTTAGCTCATCAATAAGCTTCACAATTTCATTTTTTACAGTCTGAAGTTCAGCTACTAACGAGTTATAATTTAACTCACTGTAATCTGAATAAAATTTTTGGGCAAGAAGACCTAGCTGGTTCCATTTAAAACCAGTGTCTGGAAAATCGACTGGCAGACCTTTGGCATCAGAGGTGATCCATTTTACAACAAGAGAATTCCATCCGAGCAAATACGAAACAAGATCACGAACACTCATTTCCGTTTCTTTGGCATGCCCATCCATTGAGTGATCTGAGATAACTTCTGGCGGGATTGCATTAAGGTAACTAATTAATTTACTGAAATTTTTATTAATAGCTAAAAGTAGTTCAGCTTTTGTTTGGGGTACGCTCATAAGGAGTTCTCTCTTATTAAAATAGATACACCATAAAAGCACTGTGTGGTGCTTGAAAATGAATCAATTATGTATTACCAACCTCAACAGAGGAAGAGCCAATCATTAACTAGCTCCTTCTATCAAGTTCTGATGACCAGTTGAACTTTTGATAAGTTCAGTAATTAAGCAGCTTTGTTCCCATTTTTTCTAATTTTTTAGGGCGCTACATATAATATCGTGGCTGCACCACAGGCCTTATTTTGTAGTATTTGGCGCATTACTGGCGCTAGCATTTTCTCTACTAGCTTTCATTGATGCTCTGTCCCCAACAACTGATGCCAGAAAAGCTCTCTCAAATAGCTGAACGATTGGATAATCTGGCGCAATACAGTTTTATAGGCCACCAATTTAGGCTTTCAACTGAGAGGTATAGGATGAAGCTTAACAAAAGTTACTGCTTAACATGGAATGTAAACTTACAAAAGATTATTCCCATAAAGTCAGATTGATGATCTGCTACATCGTAATCTGACTTTATGGGATTAAATCCAATGAAATGTAGGTAAATTTGGGAAGTATCTACGCTAAGATACAAATGCAGTAGATACCTTTTCAATCAGTTGGCTCGGAGTAAGTGCTATGGCAGATAAAAACTATCCACGGTTACCGAATGATCCATATATGTGCCGTAGTTATGATAAGCAGACCAAAAGCCCACTGGCTCTATATTCAGAGTCGCAAAGAATGGACATAGAACTCCGGGCGCCTCTAGCAATGTCTTACAGTCACTGGCATGGACAGGTAGAAATAAATATTCCATTCGATGGTAATGTTAATTACCTGATAAATAATGAGACCGTGCAGTTCCAGCAGGGGCATGTGACATTATTCTGGGCATGCACTCCCCATCAGTTAATAGATCCGGGGTACTGCCAGCAAATGGCTATCATAAACCTACCTATGCATTTGTTTTTATCGTGGCCTTTGGAACGGGAGTTAATAAATCATGTTACGCACGGGAGGGTGATACAATCTTTGAGCGTACAGCCGTTGAGCATTATTGAGGTTCAGCGCTGGCAGAATGAACTCAACAGTCCTAATCCACATATTCGACAATTGGCAATTGATGAAGTTGCTCTGATGCTTAAGCGCTTTAGTATGTTGGGATGGTCCCCTGTATCTGCACATAAAACATCTTCTTCAACCCAGAATTCTACCTCTCGTCACGCGCAGTTTTATGTCAGTCAGATGCTTGAATTTATTGCCGTAAATAGTGATCAACACCTTACTGTTAATGATATCGCTGAACATGTGAAATTAAATACTCACTACGCCATGGGTATTTTTAAGAAGTCTATGCAGATGTCGATAAAGCAATACATCATGTCACTACGTATTAACCATGTCCGAGCACTGCTAAGCGATACTGATAAACCGATTATGGATATCGCCATGCTGGCTGGTTTTACATCTAGCAGCCGATTCTACAGTATTTTCAAAAACCATGTTGGTATACCTCCTAAAGAGTACCGAAGGTTGAGTCATGAACATAGTCTACATGTTTCCTCACCAGGGAAAGGTATTAAACATATAAATAAGTAAGTGTAAATAATAATGAAATATAAGCCTGTTCCATAATATAAAAATCAGGGATATATAAAATGAAAAACATTCCACATCCAGGTAAGCAGCGACCTTCTTTCTTCTGGTCACTGTTCCCTATGCTTATTATGTTAGCTGCAATTAGTATTGGATATTTTGTATTTAATATACGCGCTGAACCCATGATCCTTTTAGGAACAGCGACAGCTTCTTTTGTTGCTATTGCCCATGGTTATACGTGGGATGATATTTTGAAATCTATTTGTTTGAAAATATCAGAGGCCTTACCCGTTATCTTAATTGTAGCTAGTATTGGTTTTCTTATTGGTGCATGGATGGTATCTGGCACTATTCCTATGATGATATATTATGGCCTTAAGATTATAAATCCGCAGTATTTTTATATTTCGGCATTCTTTCTTGGAGCTCTTATTTCTGTTTGTACGGGAACGTCATGGGGATCAATAGGAACAATAGGAATTGCAATGATAGGAGTTGCTATCGGATTGAATATTCCCTTAGCTATTGCCGCTGGAGCCATTGTTTCTGGTTGCTGGTTTGGAGATAAGCTTTCTCCTGTTTCCGATTCGACAAATATGGCAGCTTTAGCAGCAGGTGTGAATTTATATTCACATATAGGCCATCTGCTTTGGACAACTGGTCCCGGATTTATTTTGTGCTGTGTCGTATATACTTATATGGGTTTAAGTATTGATGCCTCAGCGACAACACCGGACAGTATTGCCATACTGATGACGTCTATTGCTAAAGTATATAATTTTAATGTTTTGCTTATTTTGCCACCTATCATTGTACTATACGGCTCTTTGAGCAAGAAACCGCCCATTCCAATGCTTTTTTTATCAACGTTAGTTTCAGTCATTTTAGCACTTGTTTTCCAGTCATTTACTCCTGCTTCTGTAGGAGAGTCTGTAGTAAGTGGCTTTAGGTTAAGTATGGCTGATGGCGTGAATATTTCGGCATTATCTTCAGATATGCCACGCTTACTAGAGCGAGGTGGGGCAATCTCCATGTTTAGCAGTTTCGTTACCGTATTTAGTGCGTTCAGTTTTGCTGGTGCTATGAGTGCAACAGGCTCTTTACATACGGTTATTCATAGAATGACTGAAGGGGTGAAATCTACCTTCAGACTAATACTTACAACGATTCTGAGTGCTTTTACTATATGCGCTTGTACTGCAAATGGCACATTACCATTGTTACTATGCGGGGATGCATTTAAAGATGAATATAAAAGGAGAGGGCTGGCTACTAAAAATCTTTCCAGAACCACAGAGGATGCAGGTACGGTAGTTGAGCCTATAATTCCATGGTCAGCTTCTGGGGTGTATTGTGCCACGATGCTGGGTGTTGCAACTCTCGATTATCTTCCTTGGGCAATTCTGTGTTACAGCGGTGTATTTTTTGCTCTGTTATGGGCCGCTACAGGTATTGGTATTGCTCCTTACGATAAAGATGACGACCCCGAATATCTGGCTGCATCCTGAGCTACAGAAAATTTAATTTAATATCGAGACAATGGTGTACAAAATATGTCTTTATTTGATCAAGCTATTTCCAGAGATCCTATATCCCGCAAAACTGGGCAAATGAAACAAATGTTTGGGACAGATACCGTTATACCTTTATGGATTGCGGATATGGATTTTAGTACTCCCGATGCTATTTTGTCAGAGATGAAATCCGTTCTTTCACAGTCAATTCAGGGATATAATATGGACTACCCTGGTTGGAAAGAGGCTATAATTTACTGGTATAAAAAGCGGTATGATTGCCAGATTAAAGAGGAGTGGATACATTTTATTCCGGGAGTAATAAAATCAGTTGTTTTATCTTTGCTTGCTCTATCTCAACCGGGGGATAATATTCTGACCTTGACACCGATATACGACCCATATCGAGAATTAGTGCCAGGGTGTGAGCGTACTCTTATACAGTCCCAGTTGATTGAAAGTCAGGGTTCTTATGAGATTAACTGGATTGATTTTAGAGACAAATTAAAAAAATCTAGATTATTTTTATTCGTCTCTCCTCATAATCCTGGTGGAGTCTTATGGAGCAAAGAGACACTTTCAAAAATAAAGCGTTACTGCCATGAAGAAAACGTTATCGTAATATCGGATGAAGTACATAGTGATTTAATATTTTCTAAAACATCACATATACCTTTTTTTAACTTAGATGATGACATGGTTAGCCAGTCGATAGTCTTGCACTCTCCCGGAAAAACATTCAATGTACCGGGGGTGCAGGGTGGGTTCATGATTATTAAGAACCCACAATTACGTGAAAAGGTATTTGGTTTTCTTGATCAATGTCATCTTGCTGAGACAAATTATCTTCAACAGGCAGTTATTTTTTCATCATTCATTCATTGTGAAGAATGGTATCAGAAATTACTGGGGTATCTGGCAGATAATATAGCATTTGTAAAAGCAACAATAGAAAAACATTGTCCAGACCTCTCTGTTGTACATGGAGGAGCTTCTTATTTATTATTTTTGAACGCTGAAAAATTAGGTATGGATGATGAACAACTAGCGACCTTTTTTACCAGAGATGCGGGATTGGGGCTCTCCCCAGGAAAGCAATACGGTCCCGGGGGGGAACAACATATGAGACTAAATGTTGCGTCTCCACGGGATGTACTGGATCATGCTATGGAAAACCTCAGGGCTGCTTATAAAAAACGGCATGTTTTACCCGCACAGTAAGGTTGATACGGGTAGGTTCGAGTTGAATTTAGTTAAGTTGAAACATTGGGCGAGTGCTGACTTCAAGTAGATACAAAGCAAAAACCCGCCTTTTGGGCGGGTTCTCTAAAGAAGTGGTGCCGGACTCGGAATCGACTTTTCATTATAACTAGTTGTATTTAAAAATATTAATTGAATTTGATTTTATTTATACCCTCTTTTGTACCCTCGGTCCGTTTGGTGGGTTTTGTTGAGCACGGTTGGGGCGATAGAGCGCAGCAAATAGATTGGTTTTTTGCACAGATGACAGGTGTAATTATAACGTATTCGAATCCTTTTTAAGTATACATTTAATGGGGATCATGTTCATGTTAATTGTTTCTAGTATGAATCATGGTATTGCCAATTTGACATGTTTAATGATGTCTTATTGTGTCATTTTTGTTTAATTCCTCAATGTCTAATTCAGTTAAGATCCAACGGTTTGATATGTGCCATTGAATACTAATCAAAGTGGAAGTAGGCTTAATTTATCCATCCAATATAGGATAAACTCAAAGTGATCAGTACTTATTCAATTCAATGTCACACACATGACACACGCATAAGGGCCATCTCTGTCTTGGCGACGTTCAACATAAACAGCTAACACGCCACGACAATCTGGCACCTCCTTACCAATATAATGCTCACTATTACCAACCCATTTATACTTTCCCCTACAATAACGAGCAAGGCGAGAGCCTAAATGTTGCTGATGGATCTTCATTGCTGCGGATTTACGGATGATATTCATGGTTCACCTCATACTAAGCCATGCTCAGCGAAAGAGAAGATTTGCTGACCACCGATGATCAGATGGTCAAGTACTCGAACTTCAATTAGCTGCAATGCTTTTATTAATTGTTGCGTGATAGATTTATCCGCTTGGCTTGGCGTGATATCGCCTGACGGATGGTTGTGTGCAAAGATAACGGCAGCAGCATTAAAATGAAGTGCTCGTTTGACGACTTCACGAGGATAAACCTGTGTGCTGCTAATCGAGCCAGCAAACAGGGTTTCACTGCTTATCAACTGATTTTGTTGATTCAAGTAGAGCACAATAAACGCTTCACGCTCTAATGCTGACATTTTTAGCCGTAACCAATCCCTCACATTTTGCGTTGATGTAAAAGCAATACCCGGTTCACGCAGATACTTATCCAGTATGGTCAACGCACGTTTGATAGTACGTTGTTCATTAGGAAGCAGTGTTAAGGTATTCGTATAAGTATTGATACTCTCCATCGTTAATATCTCCATCATTACGAGGCTAGTTGAAGCATATTTTCAGCCATCACCCACAAGGCTCGGTTAAGCTTCACATCACCATCAATCCCATTCACTGAACGCGTGCGAGCGCGTTTACCTTTCGCATTTCTGCCTGATAATCCCCCTTTAATTAAATTTTCCTGCAAACGTTGGTACACCGTCCAAAGATCGTCCTTCTTATCTTCTACACGGCGTGGCTGTAATACTTGCGCTTCGGTCACAGGTTGATGCGCTTCACCATAACGATATGTGAGAGCAGATTGAGCAAAGATGTGTTGGGCTGGTGGCGGTAATAATAGGGATTGCATGGCATCACGTTGCTCATCCATGCGTTCAAATAGCCCTAACACTTCATAAGCCCCTTCAATCACTTTTTCCACCACATCGCCCTTGTGCGGTACACGCACCTCACCAAAGGTTTGTCCGCAAATTAAGCCATTCTGACAAACGAATCGGAACATCCCCGGTAACATCTGATAACTCGATGAGCCATCATGACTATTGAGTAAGATGATTTCAGGCACTAGGCTGCCCGTAATTTGGTCATGGCGTCTCAGCCGTAACAGATGCTTAGTATGATCACGACGGCTGTCATCTCGCACACGCGTTTGGCAAGCAAAGAACGGATAGAAGCCTTCTTTTTGAAGACTATCCAATAAGGTAATGGTCGGGATGTAAGTATAACGTTCACTTCTGGATTCGTGTTTTTCTTCTGAAAATACGCTAGGTACTGTGCGAAATAACTCTTCGGTAGTTAGCGGGCGGTCACGACGAATAGAGCAAGCATTGCCAAAACGGGAAGCTAAACGAGACATAGGGGTTCTCCTCAATAATTAAACTGATAAATCATTCGATAAATGGATTAAATGAAGATTGCTGGTGAGGGAAAGATAAAACCGTGACTGATAAATCAGTCTATAAGGCGAAAGATTTGTGCTTGCTCGGGATGTTGCATCGCATAGTCACGAAGTTGGTAAAAATACTCTACCAGCACAGAACTCTCGGTTTTAAACGACCAGATGCTATACACCATTAGACAGACTGCAATACCGGCTGCCTCCGGGCTTAACTCGGCTTCATTTCCGTTATGCGGGTTAAACATTTGCAGGGAGGGTTCGAGCATATCAGGCCAGATAAATGCGCCGCCATTAGACAGCATACTGAACTCCCAGAAGGCTCCATGATAGACCTCACACATCTTATCCATCAGATTAAAGATATCGCCTTCTAAACGCTGCCAATCAGGTACTGTGCTGAAATAGAAACGCCAGAAGGTACTACGACCACGGGAATTGACGAGGTTGGTTTTGATAACCGTTGATTCTTGCTCTTGTAAGGTAAACATAATAGAACTCCAATTCAGTCGATATTGATAGACAGTAATAAGCAAAAAAGCCCTACACCTTGCGGTGCAGAGCTTTCTAGAAATGATAGGTATATTGAGTATCATTTTTAGTGACTCATTCTGATGATTGATTCACTAAAATAATATAGATATAAAAATAAATGTAAGTTAATTAATGGGTTAGTCTGATGATGCTTTTATAATGAATCAGATAATACGAAGGCGTAAATAAGGACGTGGTTAATCGATTAGATGGAATATGGCGGAACGTTCTGGGTGTTGCGCCGCATAATCATGCAATTGATAAAAGCGATCGACGAGGATGTCACTTTCCGTTTGAAATGACCATAAACTGTACATCATCAAACACACGGCAATGCCTGCGGCTTCACAACTGACGTTGGCTTCGTTACCGTTATGTGGGTTGAACAGCGTCAGTGTCTCTTGAGGTAAATCGGGATAAATAAAGGCGCCACCATTAGATAAGGTGCAATATTCCCAATACCCACCCAGATAGTCATCACAAAACTGCCCCATAGTGGTAAAGATGACCACTTCAAAGGTGGTTCAGCCTTTCACGCTTCCGAAGTGGTTGATCCAAAAATCCAGGCGTTGCTCATCGGGAACGAGTGTCATTGTAATTGCACGTTCAGTTGAATTATTCATCAGTTGATACTCCAAGAAAAAGAGATAAAAAAGCGCCAATCCTGTTAAGGACTGACGCTGAGAGTGATAATTAATGGGGTAATGTAAGAGGTTAAAAGAACATTCTCCACAGGGATTTAGCGACGGATACGATACTGTTTTTAACGGTGCTAATCGTACTTCTTATCAATGGTGGCAAGGGAATGATATTGATTAAGGTATCCACAATATCACTGACACATTGACCAAAATCGTTACGTGCGGCGTTCTCCACCGATTGCGTCCGGTAAGCGCTGTTCAGTTGCCTAGCTACACCGCTACTGGCTTTCGCCGGTAACGCCTGTATTAATTGCTTTGCTAACTCAGTGAGTTGGTAACCTTCTGCCGCAGAAACCGTCATCACAGGATGATGTGGCTTAAAGGCGGTTACTACGGCTTGTTGCTTCAGTTCCAAGTTAACCATTTGTTCTGAGGATGGCTGGTGGTTGTGTTCATCCCACTGGCGACAGGGCTCTATTTTGTCGGCTTGGTTCAACACAAATAGAAAGCGGTTTGGTTGATAACCACATTGCTCCGAGAGAAAGCGATAACACTGTTCATCTGAGGACCATGCTCTATCATCGGCCTTGAGTACCCAGATGATTAAATCCAGTTCCGGTAATAAGTTACGGTATAGCTGGTGGTACTCTCTATCTCGCTCAAGGCTTTCTCCCACACCGGGTAAATCAACAAAGGTGAGCACATGGTTGTTCATCGTCATACTGAAGCGCTGAGCCTGCCGTGTGCAGCCTGAAACATTACTCACAGGTGATAATGACGATTGGAATAGTGCGTTGATAAGACTGGATTTTCCCGCTCCCGTTTTGCCCATCAAACCGATGGTGGGGGAGTAATTGATGAGCTGACTGAGTTGGTTAAAAAATAACGTTTTAAATGAAAAGGGAAAGGCTGCGAGAGCCTTCTCCAGTTCAATATGTTGATTCATACAAACTCCTTGAAAATAAATTTATCATTATTCAAGGTAATAATATATATTTGAAATTATTTTAAATTTTTCTTTTCAACTAACAGTATGAGTTCTTCGAGCGGATCCCGTGGTAGATCAATCTGATCAATCATCGCCTCGATAATTTCGTTAATATTTTTATTATGATTTTTGGCTATTTTTTTTAATTTTACCATTGATGATTTGGAAATATACGTATTCAGTACAGCCTTATCTTTAACACCATCACGATATTTTTTTTGGCTCCAAGCTTTTCTTGTTTGAGATAGAAAAAGCTTGACAGCTTCCACACTTGAAAAAATAGCCCAATAATCAAAACAGGAAATAATCAATTTCCATTTTTCATTTTGAATAAGAACATTAACATCATCATCAACAGCAATATTGGCGCGGATCAACCTCTCGGATATCCATTTTAACGCTTCAGTTTTTTTTGACAAAAATGAAAAAGGATCTGGATACTCTTTAGTAATAGATAAAGCTTTATCTCTCATTTGAAAAACTATTGCATTAAAATCTTTAGGAGTCATAACTAAAACTATAAAATCCAAAAAGCAAACAATATAATGAAAAGGTGTATTTTTACCCATTATTGGAATAAAATTTAAAGGTGAATAATTATACACTCCAGTCATAATTGATTTATAATCATTTTCTATAAGGTGTTTATTATACGATTTCATGAGAAAGTTTAAGATAACAAATGATATTCTTTCATCCGTTAAAAAAGATAATTGTTCTATTGGGATAATCTTTTTCTCTATCGTTCTGAGATAATAATCAACATTTTTAAATCTATTCCCGACATGCTGATTTAACTCACTAAGTAATGTACACACATTCTTATTCTTTGCCTCAGATATCATTTTATAAAGCTCATTAGGCGACAGTGTTTTTTCTGAAAACATATAGAACAGAACAGCATAATATTGTCTGCACTCCAAATAATTATCATTGACATTTATATTTATCATTTATTCTCCACGTAGTATTTTTTGCATATATTTACATAGTATTTTACGTAGTGTTTAAGGTGTCATTGTACTACATGAAAACCCCTATTTATGTGCTAAAACTCACGATAACTGCACTAATTATTATTAGAGTAAAGGCTAATCTTTAGATAAGTTAATATCAGAGTTGACTCTCCTCAAAAAGAAGCGGCTCATTGTGGTTCAAAAACGCGCTGTCACGGGCATTGATGATAAGATAAAGAAAGGCTTTATCGTGTTGGTATAGTATTATTTTTATAAAGATAACTAGCATCACTACCACACTTAAAAGATTAAACATTACCCTGTCACTGACTCACCTATCCATATATTCATCATCTTGGTTAAATGATGAATGCCTATTTTTAACAACATTACTTCTAGATATGAAATAAAACCAACCACAGGTATTAATCATGTCTAGTTACACCTACAATGATCATTACATTCAAAAGATAAACCACACTATCCGTAAAGCACTTTTAATTCACAATCGTGTTACTGCTGTTCGAGTTGACTTACGTTTCCCATCTGAAAATATATTTCACTTTAACGATTCAAAGGTCATCACTCGATTCTTTGAATCGTTAAAAGCCAAAATAAATGCTGATCTAAAACGTAAGAATAAAATATGGGAGCGTAACCACATATGTCCGTTATCTTATGTCTGGGTTAGAGAGTTCGGTGAGATAAATAATAAAAAACACTATCATGTTCTTTTGCTGTTAAATAAAGATGTTTATTGGAGGCTGGGCGATTTTATTAAAACTGAAGGGACGCTCTATGCATTAATACAGCAAGCATGGTGTAGTGCTATTGGTGTGAACTACCCTGCGGAGCGTTATTTAATTCATATTCCAGATAACGCCATAACGTGGCTAGATAATAATAAACCCAATAATGAAAGCACGATATTCGAATTAAACCAGCGCTGTCGCTACTTAGCCAAAGAACATACAAAATATTATGGTGATGGTGAGCGTTCTTTTGGGTGCAGCCGTTAATCTACCAATAAAAAACATGAGGGGGATATCTTTTGCAAGAGAGATATCCCTAAACACTTATCGATATCCCTTCTGCCTTTTAACTTTAAAGACAGGAGTCCTTTCTCATGACAAATCCAATTGAAACATCAACGACCACAGCGCCATCATCTTCTTTACTGAATGACCAATTTATCGATATGAAATTCATTACAAAGCTCACAGGCTTAACGGATAAGTGGTTTTATAAACTCATTCAAGACGGTGAGTTTCCCAAACCAATCAAACTAGGTCGTAGTTCTCGCTGGCTGAAAAGTGAGGTTGAACACTGGTTGAATGAACGTATCACCGCTTCTAGAGGTTAAGTATTATTAATTTAGTCAGTTACAGCGATTTTTTACAACTCAATTACAGAATTAATTACATCGTCACCAGTCAGCGTTATTTGAGTGTATTCCAAAATATTGATGATACGGACGGACTTCCATTGGTCTGATAATACCGACCGTTCCCATTGCGAAGATGAACATCAATTCAGTCGGGATATGAGTATCCTGATGTTAAGTCTCTCAGAATATCCCGGAGTAATAGGTTATGCCTGGGTATTGGAAGAAAGCCCTGGTGGTAAATTACATGCTCATGCAGCCATCTACGTCAATGGCCAGCGGCATTGTAAGAAATGGGGCTTTCAGGATGTAACAGAACGCCTGTGGAGAGCCGTGACTGACGGAGAAGGGGATATCTACCACTGTCCTGATAAAAGCGATTATCGATACGCTATACGCCGTCCGGTACACTTTGATGATTATGCTGGTTGTAAGGCAATGCGTTACGTGGTGAACTATTTAGCCAAAGCCGAGCAGAAACCCTTTGACCCGATTTACCATATCTCCCGTCTACCTGATGTGAATGATAAGCCGATAGGTCGTCCTCGTTCCCGTCATCGTTAAGTCAGCCATAGGGAATGCTGTAGCAGCAAGGGGCTGTATGACGATCTCTATGGCCCTTATAGCCGTTTATTGTGGGACACCGTGCAAGTTTAACCCTTGCCTTAATAAAACGCTCAGAATGGCGCTGAGCGCGTTATTCACACCCATTACTCCTCTTCAGCCGTCACTTTGCAGTTGCTGTAGACCGTAGCGTGGTCGGTGCCGACAACATAGGCAATGACAATTGGACTGTTGTTACTGGGATCGACTTCCTGACGCAGATTAACCCGTCCATCCTCCGACGTATGGTAATACCCGATACCGTCATATTCCGCTTCGCCATAACGGGTTTCAGCCCCATTATTACTGTCCTGCTCAAACACACAACACACCGGAGAGAAACAATGAACATTTACAATCTGAATGAACTGGAGCTCGGTATCGCTGAATTACCTGATGGCCGCCTGACAAATGCCTTTAAAGAGCAGGAGCGCTGGCAACCGGCACTACCCATTCCCTTTTACTGTCCACACTGTCACTTACCGGTGTATCTGGACCGCCGTAAACGGCATTTTTTCTTTGCACACCCCGTTGATAAGAAATACCTCGATTATCCTGAGGTAAACGCGGCTATCAGTTATCTGACGCGACAATCTCAACAAGCTGAACAGTTCTCCGAGCTTCATCCCATAAAGCCCATCACGGAATGGTATTGCGTCTGGTGTCGACGGTTTTACACCAGCCAGCAGCGACCTGTCAGAAAGTGCTGCCCGAAGTGCAGAGAGGGGATTTACAGCATACCTGCTTCTCAGGTCACCGAAAACCACAGCTATTTTCATTACGCGCTGAATAATCAGGGTATTGAATCGTTGGTACGCACCCCATTGCTGCGGTTGACGGACCTCACTGAACCGAATGTTATCGATGAGGCGCAATAAAAAAATACAGCAGTCCGTTATTGTCTGAAGGACGACTGATACGACGTATTCCCCACCTCAGTCGCCTTCTCCTTTTCATACTCAGGAGACAAGACAATGACGATTCAAACAACCCCAACCACCAGCCTGCTGAATGACCAGTTTGTTGATATGAAATTTCTAACTCAGTTTACTGGTCTTACTGACAAATGGTTCTACAAGCTCATACAGGACGGTGAGTTTCCGAAACCAATTAAGCTGGGACGTAGCTCAAGATGGCTGAAAAGTGAAGTAGAACAGTGGTTACAAGCGCGCATTGATGAATCGAGAGAGGGCAACTCCGCCCTTGGATCCTAAGGCACTAGCGCGAGTCGCCGTGCATTTTCCATAGCATACCCACCCAATTACCCACCAACTCAATTTTAACCACACCTGGTGCGATTGAATGCGCTCTAGGCAAAGCGACGCCCTAAACATACGAACCTGGCTCGATACGCATGCAGGCACAGCTCAGTGGTCTTCTAAGTTTCAAGGTGGGTTGCCGAGTGTGGATCCTGAATGTTGGGTACTCAGAACGTTTAGTTTAAATTTTACAGAAGGAGCACACCCATGCTTAAATTACATGAAGTCAAAATGTCGCTAGCCTTAACGCAGAACAATCGTTTCGCGGGAGCCACCCAAGAACCGAGTTATTCACGAGAAAACTATTACTGTGCTCACTGCGGTGAGCCCGTCACACTGCACAAGACGCCAACGGAGTCATGGTTTACCCATTCTGATCCTCAGAGCGCAGAGCACTGTCCGCGGGTCATCAGTAAGATCAAGAACTTAGAAGACAAGGCGCGACTGAGCACACAGGTTCGATCAGTGTCCCCTATTTTAAAGGTCACGAATTGGTTTTGCGTGCAGTGTCGTGAGTATTTTACAAGTAATCAAAAATGTTGCCCGAAGTGCCATGAGGGGATTTGGTGTATTCCTGCCCAGAATGTAACAGAGGAACATCAGCCTAAAACAGAAAAATCGTTTCCATTATGACCTTTTAATGCTCATGGTGTTAGGTTAATCAATCACGCTTTCGCTAAATGTGACCACGGTACTGCCACCAAAATTAAACCTATCCTGATAAGCTCACCGAAGAAGAGGAGTTAAGGCTGAATTTTCATATCGAGGAACGGCTGTTACGCTATCACACACGGCCAATAATTATTTATCGCCAGTGGTGTATGAAAATTCCTTAAGAAAAGTGTCCTGATTTAGTTGCGCAGAACAGTACTTTGTATTTGGGTTGTTGCTGACAAAGCGCCGCAAGACTGTGCTCTACAGAAAGAATACGTTCATTAAGTGAATGTATATTTTCTAACAACGATAACAGCAACTGGCGCAGCACGGGGGAAATTAACTGTTCTGCATCTTCAATAATATCAGGCAGTCGTTGCTGTAAAATATGAATCCCGACAGGGATCTCAACGCCTTGTTCTGCCGCCAGTGACCGGGCCTGATTTGCCAGCGCAGTGCGCTGTTCCACCATCAACTGGCGGGCAGCTCTGAGGGCTTTAATATCTTGTTGTTCAACAGTTTTATAGCGACAAAATGAATACCTGGGCGAAAAGCTGTCTCACAAATAGCGAGAGCATCGTTGGCATCATTTTTCTGGTGATGTGTTAATGCTTTTACGTGTTGCGTGGGTATCAGTCTGACTTGAAAACCGATTGACTGAAAAGTACGCCCCCAGTAGTGGGAAGTAGCACAAGCCTCCATTGCAATCATCGACCCAGGAGGGAGTTGACGAATAGTATCCAGCAATTTAGCCCGAGAAACCTTGCGGTTAAATGCAATATTCCCATCACTCATCCAGACGCAAACCTGAAAGACAGATTTTGCCAGATCGATACCGATAACTTTAATTTCGTTCATGATGTAGTACCTCTGTGAATAAAATCGCTCAACATAAGTATGGCAAAACTTACATAGAGGGACGTCCATCACATCACTTCAATACTGGCTTATCGTTCTCTGCGAGAGTACCTGCGGCGACGAACTCATAATGAAATAAGTGATAAAAAGTGTCTGGAATTATAGGGGGCAAATACAGTGTCGTAGGATAAATCTGAAAGTGAATCCTATGTATTAGAAATCTAAATAGAAACTATGTTATTCAAGTTTATTTTGATATCCTTAGTTGAGGATTTGAGGAAAATTTCAGAATTATCAGTGAACTGGTAGCTATAAGCCTGGGGCGGTAGCGTGCCAAAACTCTTATCAATATAGAGAGCATTTACGTACAATGAATGTCCCGATGATTTTGTCATGCATTTCTGGAGACTTCGAGTAACCTAAGGTCTTACGGTTAAGGAGCTTCAATATGTTTCTCAGGTTCAAATTCTCTCTTTCTATTCGTTGCGTATAAAACTTATTTGGCACATGTTTCTGCTTAGGCAATATCTCATAAGCACTGAGTTTATCTGTGCATCAAAAAGTCACATTAAACCGAGACAGTAAAGCCGGTAACTGGCAAAGAGTCCTTTTGTTTCGACGACTAAACGTATGAGCAATAATCCGTTTTAGGCGGGGCTCCCAAGCATACCAGAGCCAGCGTTGTTGCTTCTTACTAGTCACAAAAGACTACTGTTCATGGTTAGGAGATTCAATCAATGTAGTGGCGCATGAATGAGAATATTTTGATGCCTGTGCTCTCATTAAATTCGGGTTGCTCAGGCTTTGTTTAATCCTGATATTAGCTAATTGATTAAACAATCATCTGAAAATCGAATTTTAAGCGCATTGATCCTAGGTTGCGGTTTGCAACCATCGTTTCTTGGCCATTTTATCGTGCCTTTCAGATAATAATGTGGCTGCGTGACTCCCTTTTTCTGCGCTCATAAATCGTAGCCGGTTACTGCATAAAATACATTGGTACGGGGCGGTGTTTAAAAATCCTTTGATAAGAGCTGCAAAGCCGGATTTTTCCGGTACGCTTGGCGCACTCATCTCCAATGCTTCATACACCTTGGGTAATAAGCTTCCACGTTTGCGATTGGCTAAAAATCCGTAATAGCGGATCATTTTAAAATGGCGGGCAGGGATATGGCTGACATAACGTCGTATCATCTCTTCTTGGAATAAGGTTTGTTGCCGATATTGCTGGTTGTGGTGAGCATAATAATGATGAACCACGGTGCCGCCGCGGTATCGTTTTAATTGAGAAGCCTAGATAGGGGGAAGTTTTAAGTAAACGGCCTAAATACTTCATATTGTGCCAAGCGACACGAGTCTTTTTAGCAAAATGGAGTTTCCAATAGCGCTGAAACTGGGTGTTGAGATAACGACACCACGTCGGGTAATCCCGGATGTGTCCGAAATCCGGTAATGTTTTTGGCTGCAATTGACCATAGGCATCCCGAAGGAGCCGAATGATGGCACTGCGCCAGACCTTTTCGACCTCTTTCTTTTTAAAGAAAATCGATTTCTAGGTGTCATATTGGGTGAGGCCACCGTGGGTGACCGATAAATGAATATGCGGATGTTGATTAAGCTGGCGACCATAGGTATGAAGGGCGCAAAAAATGCCGATTTCGAGGCCGAGGTGTCGTGTGTGTTTGAGCGTGGCACGGTATCAGCGCGAAAGAGTTGGTTGAGTAAGGGCTAGTTGTTATTGAAGAAAGGCCAAAGCAGATGAGGCATGGTGAGGGTGATATGTTGCCATTCATAATCAGGTAAGATATGACGCTGCTGTGCAATCCATTGTTCAGTGGCTTTCATACCTCAAGCACTGCAGGCTTTGGATTTACAGCTTTGGCAGAAAAAGCGTGAATGAGAGCAATCGGGAGACTGACAGCAATAGCGCCGAACGCCCATAGCTCAAGTGCCGCAGGCGAACATTTTTTCGGCGCTGAGACCCTGCCATTCATCCACGTAATTATTCTCGATTAAATGGTTCCATGCGTCGTTGTATTGAGATAGTAGCTTTGCAGGTCTGGGAATATACATGGAGCAGAGTATAAAAGACGAGAAGGGAATTGCCTGGAAATAGAGCAGCTCAGCCGCGATGCTCACGCCAAAGGAGTGCTTATGTTCACCAACTTTGCAAAGGAGTTTAATGTGCAAATTATCAAGGCGTAAAGACGTTACCTGCCGTAGCAAGAGTTTTTTAAAGTGCGAACAACCGCATTAATACTGATATGCCAGGCTCTGGCGGTATCACGAATACCGGCATTATTCATCGTGAGGTCAATAATTTTATCCTTTGTTCCTGGTTGGCAGGCGCGATATTCATAATCTAATTGGAAACTTCGGCTACAGCCTTGGCTACGATAACGTTGATGGCCAGTATTTCCTAATCCATGTTTTTTCACTAAGGAAGTTTGTTGACAAAATGGACACTTTACACTGAGAGATCTCCTCATAATTTCCCCAAAACGTAACCATGTGTGAATGGATTTTGAGCAAGTAGGGTTGCAGCCACGAGTAAGTCTTCCCTTGTTATTGTGTAGCCAGAATGCCGCAAAACTTCCATGCCTAAGCGAACTGTTGAGAGTACGTTTCGATTTCTGACTGTGTTAGCCTGGAAGTGCTTGTCCCAACCTTGTTTCTGAGCATGAACGCCCGCAAGCCAACATGTTAGTTGAAGCATCAGGGCGATTAGCAGCATGATATCAAAACGCTCTGAGCTGCTCGTTCGGCTATGGCGTAGGCCTAGTCCGTAGGCAGGACTTTTCAAGTCTCGGAAGGTTTCTTCAATCTGCATTCGCTTCGAATAGATATTAATAAGTTGTTTGGGTGTTCGAATTTCAACAGGTAAGTTAGTTGCTAGAATCCATGGCTCCTTTGCCGACGCTTAGTAGATTTTAGGTGACGGGTGGTGACAATGAGTCCGTGTCGAGCGCTAATGAATCCCCTAATGATTTTTATAAAAATCATTAGGGGATTCATTAGCACTTTACATCGACTTTAGCTATGAATATTCTCCGGTAAATTGCCTTATATTACAGGTTGAACACCGGACTGAATACATGACCTTAATAAGAGTTCACCAAAATGTTTGTTATATTAAGTTATGCTGCTCATTCTAATTAAACAAAAATCTTAATTAAATAATAACGCAAATATTTACTAGTCGATAGTTGATAGTTGGTGGTTGGTAGTTGATAGTTGATAGTTGATAGGTGCTCATGAGGCTATCAAACAAAAATAAGGAATAATTTCCGAGTTCTCCACGCGAAAATTGTAAAATAATGTGCGAGTATACAAAATAATCTTAATACTGAGGGAAGTATTTGAGAACTCATTACTATATAATAAAATTCTCATAGGAATATATGCTGTTACACAAAAACAAGTTTTCACCCACTTACTATTAAGAGTCTATCTCAAAAAGATTTGTTGTATAATGAACTAAAATAATTTCTAAGAATAATGGGCAGCAGGTAGTAAGTGACAAATATTAGCTATGAACGCTGGAATAATATGGCTTCGCTTATCCTGGAATATAAAATCCACCATTCTCTTGGGATATATCACAGACGCGTAGATAACCTGACTGTAATGAATAGCATTTTTTTGCTCAGAACTGGTTAGCAGTGGAGTATTCTAAATGTAACAGGTATCTGTCCATACAGTATTGCTTATCGTCGTTTTCAGGCTTGGCATGATGCTTACGTTTATGAATTCTGCTAGCAGAATGGGTTACTGGCTTGCGATGGATGGCTGAATGACTAAATCGATACATGCAAGTTTCAAAAAATGGGAAGAAGTCTCATTAACTGGGAAAATTAAGGCGTAAAACGTAATTTAATCACATAGAGATATTTCATCAGTGTTTCAAAAAAAAATACCTTTAAAAATAAATAGCAAATTAAAAAATATAGTCAGTAATAAGTTTATTAGAAATGTTATAATTATAGCAAGCGGAACAGCTGGTGCTCAAATAATAAGTATGCTGTTTTCACCAATTATAACTCGCTTATATGGCCCTGAAGTATTTGGTATATTAGGAACATTTACAGCTATTTTAACAGTAATAACGCCAATAGCAGCCCTTACTTATCCCATTGCTATTGTGTTGCCTAAATCAGATGCAAATGCTAAAGGTATTGCTATTCTTAGTATTAGATTAGCAATCTTAGTATCGGTATTAATAGCATTAGTCTTGTTAATAGAAAATGATTGGATAGCTCACATTTTAAGACTTGGGATTATAAAAGAATTTTTACTTTTTATTCCGATAGTGATGTTTTTTTCAGCATATCAAGAAATACTTGCTCAATGGTGCATTAGGAAAAAACAATTTAAACTCACTGCTCGTGTAACAATTATACAGGCAATTATACTTAATGGTGCTAAAGCAGGTCTTGGATTAATATATCCTATAAGTAAAACGTTAATAATAATAACAGTTTTTGGTTTTCTTATTAATGGTATCCTGCTTAAATTAGGTTTAAAAAGGCAAAAAATCAGTTTTTTTGATAAAAAAATTAATACGGGAAATTTATTCCAATTAGCACATCAATACAGCGACTTTCCTTTATATAGAGCTCCTCAAGTCGTATTAAATGCATTATCACAAAGCTTACCAATATTGATGCTAGCAAGTTTTTTTGGTCCCGCATCTGCTGGTTTTTATAGTATCGGTAGAACAGTATTAGGTATTCCTTCCACTCTAATAGGAAAGTCAGTAGGTGACGTTTTTTACCCAAGAATATCAGAAGCAGTAAATAATAAAGAGAAAGTATCTAACTTAATATCAAAAGCTACCATACTAATGTCTGCAGTTGGTATCATCCCTTTTGGTGTTGTGGTTATATTTGGACCTTATTTATTTGATATAATATTTGGTAGTGACTGGGTGGTTGCTGGAGAATATGCCAGATGGCTTGCCTTGTGGTTATATTTTGGTTTTTTAAATCGTCCTAGTGTAGCTGCAATTGCTGCCTTGAAACTACAAGGGTTTTTCCTTATATATGAATTAATAAGTATAGTTTTAAGAGTAGGTAGTTTATATATGGGTTTTTCAATATATAATAGTGATATAATAGCGATTGCCTTATTTTCAATTTGCGGTGTAATATTAAACATATCTTTAATCATTTTTACCTTAAAAAAATCAAAAGAATATCTTGTTCAAATAACTAAAAACAATCATGAGTAATTATTATCGTGTTAGTATATCTAGCATAAAAACCGATAGAATAGATTGTATTATTTTAAATAGCATAAGGTCATTATATGTGTTCGGTTAAAAATTCAAACCAATCTTTATTAAGTAAATGTAAAAAAATATATGGTGCCTTTACTCCTAATATATTAAAAAACTATATTAATTTTTATAGAACATTTAAAAGATTTCCATCTTTAAAAAATAGTAAATATTTTAATGAGAAAATTTTATATAGAAAAATTTTTGATCGAAATTTTTTATATACATATTGTTCAGATAAGCTATTAGTTCGAAACTATATAAGCCGTAAAATTGGGGGGGAGTATCTTATTCCGTTAATAGCTGTTATGGATGAGCCTGAAGATTTAAGAAATATCAATGATTTTTCAAATACTGTAATAAAACCAAATCATGGAGCTGGAATGGTAAAAATTGTTGGTAATAATAACTTAACCAGCAATGAAATTGAAGATTTAATATCTCAAGTAAAGTTATGGATGAAGATAGATTTCTCTGAAATATCATTTGAGCCTCATTATAAAAATATTGAGAGAAAAATTATAGTTGAAAAGTCAATATGTGAAAATGATATAGCCCCTATTGATTATAAATTTCATTGCTTTAAACAAAAAAATGACTCAATTAAAACATTATTACAAGTAATAGGTGGAAGATTTGGCGACAATGGGTCTCAAGAATTTTATCTTGATAACTTAGAGAATTGTATAAGAAAAATTGGATGTAAAACAGAATCAAGCTTAGTTCCTAAAGAACATCATCAATTATTGTTAAAAGCAATGGAGTTAAATAAAGTTCTTTCTCAAGACTTTAATTATGTTAGGATTGATTGGTACATTTCTAATGGATACTTATATTTTGGAGAATTAACTTTTACATCAGGTGCAGGTTTAAGTGTATCTTTCGGTGATGATTTAGAAAAATTGATGAGTGAATGGTGGGTATTATAATTTATTCCTAGGGTTTGATTTATATATAGAATATTCGTTACAAATTGAAATACATAGAGCATGATTCTAATGAAAATAGCAATTGCAGGTACAGGCTATGTGGGTCTGTCTAACGCCATGTTACTGTCACAAAACCACGAAGTGGTGGCCGTCGACATCGTGCCTGAAAAAGTGGCAATGCTGAACAATAAGCAATCGCCGATTATCGATACCGAAATTGAACAGTTTTTGCGTGAAAAAACACTCAATTTCCGTGCAACCCAAGATATTGTTGAAGCCTATACCGGCGCACAGTATGTGATTGTTGCCACACCGACTGACTATGACCCGAAAAGCAACTACTTCAATACCAAGTCAGTTGAATCAGTCATTCATGATGTGCAGAAAATTAACCCAGCAGCCACCATTATTGTTAAATCCACCATCCCTGTTGGCTTTACTGAGCGCCTGCGTGAAGAGTTTGGCTACACCAATGTGATTTTCTCCCCTGAATTTTTACGTGAAGGCCGCGCGCTGTGGGATAACTTGTACCCATCACGTATTGTGGTGGGTGAACGCTCTGAGCGAGCGGAAATCTTTGCGGATTTGCTGCTCGAAGGCGCTATCAAAAAAGATGTCCCTGTGCTGTTTACCGATGGCACTGAAGCGGAAGCGATTAAATTATTCGCCAATACTTACTTAGCGATGCGTGTGGCCTATTTCAATGAATTAGATACCTATGCAGAGAGCCGTGGCTTGAACGCACGTCAAATCATCGAAGGGGTATCTTTAGACCCACGTATTGGCAGCCATTACAACAACCCATCTTTTGGTTATGGCGGTTATTGTTTGCCGAAAGATACCAAGCAGCTGTTGGCGAACTATGATGATGTGCCAAACAACCTGATTAATGCCATTGTTGAATCAAACCGCACGCGTAAAGATTTTATCTCTGATGCCATTATTGCCAAGTCACCGCGCAAAGTGGGTGTTTATCGCCTAGTCATGAAAGCCGGTTCAGATAACTTCCGTGCTTCTGCGGTGCAAGGTGTGATGAAACGCATCAAAGCCAAAGGGATTGAAGTCATCGTCTATGAGCCAGTGCTAAAAGAAGGCGAGTTTTTCCGTTCAAAAGTGTATCGCGATTTAGAGGAATTTAAAGCCGATTGTGACATTATTTTGGCTAACCGCATGGTGCCTGAATTGGAAGATGTCGCAAAAAAAGTGTATACCCGTGATCTATTTGGGAATGATTAATTTATTAATTGGCAAAATGAGATTTATTTATGTGTGATGTAAGTGTAGTAATACCATACTATAATGATAGTCCGGTGTTCGAACGCTGTTTAAAAAGCGTTGTATTGCAGTCTTTGAAGCCTAAAGAAATAATTATTATTGATGACTGTTCAACTGACAGTGAAAAGTTAAAGGTAATAATAAATAATTACATTATATTAGACAATAATATTAATATTCTTTACTTTAGAAATATAGAAAATAAAAATGGTGCATACTCGAGAAATAAAGGTATATCTTTATGTTCTAGCTCATATATTGCTTTGCTAGATGCTGACGACTACTGGCATAAAAACCATTTAGAGTTATCTATTAATACGTTAGTAACTAATCATTCTGATTTTGTATTTTCTAACGTAATATATGTTAACTATGATGGAACAGAAAAGCGAAGAAAAGTTACAGATCCTAAAAATATAAAAAACAAATTCGACATTTTATTAAAGTCCCCCCCACAGACAAATTCTTTTGTATTCAAAAAGGAAGTAAGGGAAAAAATAAATTTTAATGAAAAATTAAGAAGACACCAAGATTATCAATATATTCTAGATGTCTTGAAAAAAGATATAGATTTTACATATATAGATATATATACATCATATTACTGTGCTTCACATAGAAGCTTGAAGACAAGACTTCACTATAGTTCTATGTTATATTTTTGGGATAATGATGCATTTATCTTCACAAAAAAAACAATAAAGAAACATTCTAGCAACTTAATATTTAAAAGTCTTGTAGATAGTGAATTGCTAATGAGTGATATAGAAAAAAACTATCCTAATCTAATTAAATTAATTAAAGGAAATATTTGCTATAAACTGCAAAAAAAAATAGGTAGTAATAATAAAATAAAAGCCTATTTTTTATTTTGTTTAAATAAATTATTTTTGAAAATTACATTCTAAATAGCATTGCTACTAATATTAGAGGCTCTCTCAATAGGGATTAATTACCGCATAAAAAATATATTATCACTGTAACCAAAACCTTATACAGCCTGACTTTTAAACATCGATATGGCTGGGTAAGGTGATGAATTTAGCTCCTATTGGGATAGGCTCTTAGAACCTATCCCAAAAGGAATTATCGTATAATATAATGAATTACGATACTTTCTGAGGGCAACGTATGGCAGGTAACAAGTGGCAAATCAGTGATGAACTCTGGGAGAAAATGGCTCCTCTCATCCCGGAGCATAGAACTCAACACCCGCTGGGTATGCACCGCAAGCGGGTTGATAATCGCGCTGCAATGAACGCCATTTTCTTCGTCCTCAGGACGGGTTGCCAGTGGAATGCGCTAAATGCCACCGGTATATGCTCGTTAAGCTCTGCTCATCGCCGATTTCAGGAGTGGCGGGATGCTGGCGTATTTGAACGCTTCTGGCAAAACGGGTTGCTTGCTTGTATGACCAAATCACCGCTGGCAGGCTCAAAAAAACAGGCAAGAACCCAACAGACCGGGGGAAACGGGGCGTAAAGCGCAGTCTGATGACGGACGGGAACGGGCTTCCGCTTGCACTGGTTGCCGCCGGAGCAAATACGCACGACATAAAGCTGGTTGCGGATACGCTCGATGCCCTCCAGACGGGCAGACCGGGCAATAGGCTCCGGTTGTGCATGGACAAAGGGTATGAAGCGGAATGGTTGGGAGCGTATCTGAAAAGTCGTCACTATGAGCCTCATATCCAGTCACGGAAGGATGAATCAGAAGCCATCAAAAACACGGATTTTAAGGCCCACCGCTGGGTTGTAGAGAGAACACACAGTTGGATGAATCGCTCCCGTCGTGTCCTGACTCGTTGGGAGAAGAAGGTCGAGAATTATGAAGCAATGCTGCATCTTGCCTGTGCCATCATTGTCTGGAATAAAATCCTTTTGGGATAGGTTCTTAGTCATTAATAATAAGGAAAAAATATGTAGCATACTATCTAAATTGTAACCTCTTAATTTTTTCAGTCACTTTTATTTAGGTTCAACAAAATATTATGAATTATGTATACGCCATTATTTGTCATAAGATAACTAACCCTCTTATCTTTACAGTTAATCACTTACTCAAAAGTAATAAAAGTATCGTACTCCTTCATATTGATAAAAAAACCCCAAAAATAGAAAGAGAAAAAATTTATTCCCATTTAGGAAAACATTCAAATTTATATTATATAGAAGAACAAGAATCTATTGACGTAAAATGGGGGAATTTTTCACAAATAGAAGTTATGCTTCTTCTAATGAAGAAAGCTCTTGATTTTGAGTTCCAATATTTTTCATTAATTTCTGGTGATGATATCCCTATTTTATCTAATAAACAAAGAGAAAAATATTTTGAAAATTCTTATAAAAAATCAGTAGAGTTTATCGGTATAAATCAAAAAAATGATGCATTTGATAGATTGGCAATAAATTATCCTAATTTCTTTTTTAAAAAAGATCATTCTCTTGTTGGAAAAATTAAGAAGAAAATTTTCATTTTTTTTGCAAAAAAAATGAAAAAAAATGATTTATCTCATCTACCTAAATTGTATAAAGGCTCTACGTGGTTTACACTTACAGATAAATCCATTCAATATATTTTTAATTATATAAATGCTAATTCTACCTATCTAAAAAGCTTTAAAAAATCTCTATGTGGTGATGAAGTTTTTTTTCAGACTATTAATTTTTAATAATAAAGATTTAAGAGCAAAAGTTTATGGATTAGATTTAAATCTATTAGACTGTGAAATGGGTGGAAGGTATATTGATTGGATAACAGGACCAGATTTTCCAAAAATACTGGATGAACATGACCTTAATCGAGTATATCAATCTCAATTATTATTTTCTAGAAAATTTAAAGAAAATATTTCACTATCTTCTCTTGAAAAGAATATGGAAAAACATTCAAAAGAATAGACCTCTTGCGAAAGTATAGTTTTATCTAGTTTTTGAATTGGCTAAAACTATGAAAGTCTGGACTTCGGTTGACAATTAGTTTTTTCTAGTTATAGCCGGAGGTCAGATATGATGAATATTAAGAGCCTATCTCAATAGGAGCTAAATTCATCACCTTACCCAGCCATATCGATGTTTTAAAGTCTGGCTGTATAAGGTTTTGGTTACAGTGATAATATATTTTTATGCGATAATTAATCCCTATTGAGATGTAAGCGGTTAATGAACCACACATACTAAACAAACTCGTCATTTGCCATAGTAGCTTTTTCATTGGAGGGACTATGGAACAACAAAGTAAACGAGAATACTGGGCTGCAATTCTAGAGCAGCAACGACAAAGTAATTTAGGCATTAAGCAGTTTTGCTCGGAGCAAAACATAAGCTATCAGACTTTTCACTATTGGTCGAAAAAGCTCACGCAATCCGAGCCTGAAACCAGGGTTCAACCTATCGTGGTGACAGAGCCTACCGTGAGCACAAGTTGTGTTGTGTTAATTCTCAATAATGGCATTCGAGCAGAACTGCCGGCAACGCTTAGCTCGCAACAAATTAAGACTTGGTTTGAAGCGCTACAATGATACCAACAGGTAAGGTTTTCCTCATCTCTGGAGTCACGGACATGCGTAAGTCCATTGATGGACTATCGTTGATTGTCGCGGAGACTCTTGAGATGGATCCGTTTAGTGAGTCTTGGTTCATTTTCTGCAATCGTACTCGAGATAAATTGAAAATCTTGTTTTGGGATACTAATGGCTTCTGGCTGTACTATCGTCGCTTAGAAAAAGGGACCTTCAAGTGGCCAAGACCCAGTGAGGACGGAGCCATTCATATTACTAAGCAACAACTGGGTTGGCTTCTTTCGGGGTTAACGCTCGAACATGCCAAAGCTCATCGTCCACTTCATAATCTAGAAGTGTGACCGCTGATACTGATCGTCACGTTGGGCTTGAACGATCCTTTTTTGCTGTCATACTTAAGTCATTGAGATGACCAGAGCCCAGACATGACCGACCTCCCTGATGATATCGACCAGCTAAAAGCTATGCTGCTTGAGCTTCACCAACAGAACGAAGCAAAAGATAAACTCCTTGAGGCAAAGCAAGAGGAGGTTGCCGAGCTCAAAACCAAAATTGAGTTGTTGATTGAACAGCTCAATTTAAGTAAGTCAAAGCGCTTCTCATCACAAAGTGAAAAAATACCCAAAGGTACGTTTAACGAAGCGGAGCAACAAAAGAGTACGGCTAAATCCGACGACGACAAGAAAAAAACAGGCCGTAAGCCTTTTCCAAAAGAGCTCGAGCGTGAAGTTCATAAACATGAACTCAATGCCCCTTATTGCGACTGCTGCGACGAGCCTTTACATCAATGTGGTGTTGAAACTTCTGAAGAGCTGAAAATCATCCCACAGAAGGTTAGTGTTATACGTCACGAGCGAACCAAGTACGCTTGCCGGCAGTGTGAAAAAACACAGACTGAAACAAAGATTATCACAGCCCCAAAACCCGCAAGTATGATCCCTAAAAGCCTAGGGAGTGCAGATGCATTCGCCGCTGTAGTCACAGCAAAATACGTTGATGCTCTGCCACTCTATCGCCAAGTGGATATTCTCAATCGCTCTGGTATAGATATTAGTCGCGCTACACTGGCCAACTGGTGCGTTCAGTTAGGAAGCAAAGTGCAAGTCATTATTGATGCAATGAAAAGTGAGTTATTGAAAGAAAAGCTCATCTGCACGGACGAAACCACTGTTCAAGTATTACGTGAAGAAGATAAGAAAGCACAATCTAAGTCATATATGTGGGTCTATCGTAGCGGTGAGTTCGTCAATAACCCAGTGGTTATCTACGACTATCAAGCCAGCCGCAGAGCAGAGTGCGTACAAGACTTTTTAGGTGGTTACTCTGGTTACTTGCTATCGGATGGCTACAGTGCATACGATAAACTTGAGGACGTGACTCAAGCTGCTTGCATGGCGCATGTACGCAGAAAGTTCACTGATGCTCAAAAAGCTTCACCATCAAAAAAAGCGGGCAAGCCAGAAAAAGCACTGAACTTTATTAGCAAACTATACGGTCTTGAAAAGAAAGCCAAAGGGCTTGATGCAAAATCTCGACACCAACTACGACAAGAAGAAGCCAAACCTATTTTAGATGAGTTCAAGCAATGGCTTGACAGTCAAAACGTTCTCCCTAAAGGATTACTTGGCAAAGCCATCACTTATACGCAAAACCAGTGGCCTAAGCTGCTTACCTACCTTGAAGACGGCGATATAAGTATCGACAACAATGTGACCGAACGAGATATAAGGCCGTTCACGACAGGTCGCAAAAATTGGATGTTCTCAACTTCGGTAGGCGGAGCAAAGGCGAGTGCAAACTTGTATAGCCTCGTGATGACTTGCCGCGCTAATGACATGAACCCTTATTATTACTTCCAACACCTGTTTACCGAGTTACCAAAACGAAGTCCGAAAGATAATGTGTCGGATCTCATGCCATGGAACGTAGAAATCAGTGAGGTTGAGTAAAGCTTTACTGGTTCATTAAGCGCTTACGAAAAAATCTTGCTCTAGCGGGAATGAAAACTCCCTGTGGCGTTGCTTTGATTGCATCACAGAGTTCAATTACAGGTAAATAATTTTTCATTTGTATTTAGATATAAATACTATGTGTTGTTATTCTGTTTCTAATAGTGTAATTGTCACCATAGTAAAATTAGCGCCTAGTTAATAGGTTGAATTAAATAAAAAATAATACCATAATAGCCTTCTTTACGGATATCCGTAAAGAAGGCTTGAAATAGAGTTTAGTTTTATTTGCGTTTTAGCCTATGGATGTCATTGGGATACCAATGCATCATTTATTCTCCCCTCTAAGGGAGGAAAGCGGCTTTACCCTTATTCTGTTGCCTTATCTACCCACTCGTATGATAAACATATCCTCCACTGTGAAAAATCCCCCCTTGTTCAAGACAAACATCACGTCCATAGCGTTCATAGTCAAAGTAATGGGATAAATGACCCAGTTGGGCTAAATCATAACAACCACTTTCTTCTATCCAGTAATAACCTAAATCATATTCATTATAGACCCCCGCTAATTGCTGGAAAGAATCTAAATTATCCGCTAAATGAATTAAATCATGGATTGAACTCGCGGAAGAACCGATTTCAATGGCTGCCTGATAAAGGTCAATTTCATCAGGCGATAACATGGCTAATCGCGAGGCTAACTCGTTCAACTCATCTAAAAGGCTGTATTCTGAAATGTAAGAAGAAAGGCCATCAATGGAGGATTCATAGTCGGTCAAGAAATACTCTTCATAGTGAATACCATCAATGCCAATCCGCATTAAACAGTGTTCGATCTCTTTTGAGGTTGCAGGAAGCTCAAGCCACTCACCGACCAGTTCACCTTCGTTATATTTACCTAAATTCGTAATAAAAACAGAAATCATCCCCGATTTTAGGCATGGGGAAGCCGTCGCAGTTTTACGCATATTCGTGTCCTATTATTGATGTATTGTGATTTAATTAATGGCGATATTTTGATAAAGGGATCTATTTCCCTTTAGAAGATGATATTGATATAAAAAGCCAATCAGCTGAAAAACAGACAACTCGCTTTAAAATGATTAATGACGGTTTAGAGCAGGATAATGAGTTGCCTTACAATCCCGATAAGATGTTATGCTTTCTATCATGATCTCAATTTGCGTGGGTTAAAACGAAAAAAGCCCCTGTCCAATAAACTAGGGGCAGTTCAGACTCACAGACTCCTAAGAGATGAAACCCCATCAGGGGTTTCCGTTAACTTATGGCTATCAATCAAACGTGTATTCACACTCGATACATTCATAACGATCAAATACCACGCCATCTAAAGCTGAACCACTCACAGCCCCAGCAGTAGCTCCAGCGACTAAACGTCCAAATAGAGCGCCTACCGCAGCACCCGCAATCGTCCCTACAACAGGAACAGCAGAGCCGATAGACGCTCCAGCTAGTGCGCCTGATACGCCACCAGCAACAGCTCCGGTCTTTTTCCCTATATGACGTTCACGAATGCGAGTTGAATCGCAGGCCGGGCAACGAATGTAATTTTCCATGATAATTTCCTTTTAGGTTGATTTAAAAGCAAAAAAGCCCCAGTCCGTGAGGACAGAGGCTTTCAGTGATAAAGCTTTTTTATTGAATGAGATGTATTACGATAAATCGTGGTTAGTTATCATGCGTTTTGACGATGAAAATTCCCATGAACAATATTGCCACCATTTCTCAATGAATCGATATAGTCGGCATACTACCGTAGTATTCGACTCCTCGTATTGAAAATGGATCGCCTATATGACATGGCTAAAGTTTTAGTGATTCATTGGATTATTCAACTTTGCAAAGTCGAATGGCGAAATCGTTTGTTCCCGATTAGCATCCAAATAATCAGCCCACCATTGCACCATTAATCGACGTTCATCAATATGTTCTGCCTTATGAATATAAGCAGCCCTCACTGAGTTACGTTCTTGGTGGCTCATCTGACGTTCTACGGCGTCCTTAGACCACAATCCGGACTCAATAAGTGAACTGCACGCCATTGTTCTAAAACCATGCCCACAAATTTCAGTTTTGGTATCATAACCCATGACGCGTAAGGCTTTATTGACTGTATTTTCACTCATGGGTTTAAAGGGATTATGAGCGCCCGTTAGGATCAATTCATGTTCACCCGTCCATGCCCAAATTTCTTTCAGTATAGTGATGGCTTGGTGGCTAAGGGGAACTAAATGCGGAGTGCGCATTTTAGCGCCCCTGTGTGAGAATTTAACGCCGGGTATAGGCTTTCGCTGAGCAGGAATAGTCCATAAGGCTTTATCGAAGTCAATTTCAGACCAACGCGCATAACGAAGTTCGCTTGACCTAATAAACACTAATAAATTTAACATCACGGCTAGTCGAGTGACGGATTGCCCTTTATAAGCATCGATACGGGCAATGAGTTCCGGTAGACGGTCAAGGTTAAGAGCTGGACGGTGTTGGCGTTGTACCGTCGTTACAGCCCCTGCGGTATCAATAGCAGGGTTATAGCCAATAATACCGGATTGTACCGCATAACGCATAACAGCAGCGATACGTTGCTGTAAACGCGCAGCGATCTCATAAATTTCTTTACTTTCTGCTGCACGGATAGGAATAAGCAGGTCAGGGGTTTTGAGGGTAGTGATATCGCGTAATCCAATATAAGGAAAGACATGCGACTCCAAACTCTTTAAAACCTTTTCACTGTGTGATTCAGACCATTTTTTATTGCTGGCATGCCATTGTCTTGCGATGGTTTCAAAAGAGAGATTTGCATCAGAAGCTGCTTTAGCCACACGTTTTTGTTCGCACGGGTCAATACCGTCAGCAATCAACTTTCTTGCTTCATCACGTTTTAAACGCGCCTCTGATAAAGAGACATCAGGGTATAAACCCAATGCTAAGGTTTTCTCTTTACCTAAATGGCGGTAGCGTAACCGCCAGTATTTAGAACCGTTGGTGTGAACCAATAAGTGCAGACCTGCACCATCGGTTAATTTATAGGATTTCACATCGGGTTTAGCCGCCCGAATTTTAGCGTCAGTCAGTGCCATAGTGAGCTTCCTGAAAGATAAAGTGGGTACAAAATTCTATCGAACTAGTGTATACCCGCAATTGTACCCGCACAATGGGGTTGATGTGGGTAGAATCGAGTAGAATTCAGTGGAGTTGAAACTTTGGGAGAGTGTTGATTTTAGCGGGCTTTACAAACAAAAACAGACGTCGGTTGACGTCTGTTGATAATAAGGTGGTGCCCGGACTCGGAATCGAACCAAGGACACGGGGATTTTCAATCCCCTGCTCTACCGACTGAGCTATCCGGGCAACGGAGCGTATTAAACCTGATTTCATTGGTTGAGTCAAGGCGCTTTCAATAAACTTTTGACTGTATGCGCTTTTTTTCAACATGTTAGCTAGTTTTTAATCGAAAACACATAAAATTATTAAGGTTAATGACTAATACCAGCCTTAAATCAGATTTTGGCTGGCATTCACTATTGGAAAATTTTAACGTAGATAATTTTTCTGTGCTTTGTTCACTTTAATCAGGTAATTACGTGACTCTGCAGCAGGGTGCTTAGTGGACAAGGTTTCATACACTTCACCCGGTTCTAAATTATTAATACGCTGCGCGGCTTGCTTTTTATCGCTGTGGAACACCCGCAGAACGCTGCCTGCGCCGCCATTATATGCGGTAATAACAGCATAACGGCGTGAGGTTTGATTACGAATATCGCCTAAGTAGCTGTTCTGCAATATAGCTAAGTAAGCCGTACCCGTATCAATATTTTTTTCTGGGTCAAACAAATAGCTACGGCTAGGAACACCAGATTTCCCTTGTGAGCGGAAAACATCTTTGCCGGCGGTATTTGGCATAATTTGCATTAAACCAAGCGCATCAGAGCGGCTAACTGCATAAGGGTTGAAACTCGACTCAATTTGCATAATCGCGAGGATTAATGACTCATCAACACCATATTTGGCCGCAGATTTCTTAATATAAGGTAAATATTTATGAGCCCGTTTATCTAAATGGTTTGGTACTAATTGCATAGTCACGGACCAAACAATATTCATACCAGACTGTCTGCGCTGCATTTTATTTTCAATCAGATAATCAGCAAACTTTGTGGCTCTCCATTCCCAACGAATCGCTTCTCCTGTGTTATCGAGCACTTGGCCAAATAAAAAGGGTTCTTTGCTGTGAGGAATATCATTGATATCAGAATAGAGGTCAATGGAATTGGGGTCGTCCCCCATTAATAAGGTGGTGACAATAGCTTTCTTTAAGTGCTGTGAAGGCTCTACCGCTGAAATAGTCTCAACCGTAATGGTCCCTGCATCAAAATTAATATGGCTACGAGTTCGGTATTCATCGGTATATTTTACGTAGTCTTTTGGACCCGCAATTAATACTTCTTTAATGCCCCAAATATTTTCAATATTGTGGGCAAATTGACCCATTAATATATCGAACCCATTGGTATCTTTGACATAATCAGGGTTAAAGTCAGATTTTTGCTTGCTAGAACAAGAAATAATTAGAGGGATCAACAAACTCAGCGCAAATAGTTTTTTCATACGATTCACAGTCTTGGGGCAAAAGTCTACCTACTAAGTAGGTAGACAAACAGATTATTTTTCAGGTGTATAGCCATCAATATGGATATCGTGGCCTTCAAACAAGAACTTAATCATTTCTTGTTCTAACATTTTACGGTCATCAGGGTTCATCGTATTAAGTTTCTTTTCATTAATGAGCATGGTTTGCTTTGCCATCCACTGGCTCCACGCCTCTTTTGAAATCTCGTTAAAAATACGTTTTCCTAACTCACCTGGGTAAAGCTGAAAATCTTGCCCATCTGCATCACGTTGTAAAAATGTACAAAAAATGGTTCTACTCATTAATTTTTCCTCAAATATCAGGTAGTAAGGCGAGCTGTTTTAGTAAACTTTCAACTGGGGCAGCAAGGCCGATAGTTGCGCCTAAGTGTAAGTTATACCAGAGTCCTTTGCCTTCATCCATGGCAGAATTAAATGCCTGAATCTTAACTTTTACAGGGATAATATCTAAATGAAAATGGCTAAATGTGTGACGGAAAGAAATTAATTGCTCTAATTGAGTATACTCAAAGCCAGATTCGTTCAGCCAATCATTGAGTTGCTCTAAAGAATCAAACTGTGGAAAGGCAAATAATCCCCCCCAAATACCGGATGGTGGGCGTTGTTCTAACCACACATCATCGTCGTGCTGAATAATTAGAAACCAAGCACTCTTTTCAGGGATTTTCTGTTTTGGTTTTTTACCTGGGTAGTTTTGCCATGAATGATTAGCATAGGCCATACAGCCAAAATTAAGCGGGCATAGTTCGCATTTTGGTTTACTGCGAGTGCAGATCATTGCGCCTAAATCCATCATCGCTTGGTTAAAAAATTCAACTCCCACTTGTGGGGTGACATCCGTGCTGATTTCCCACAAACGGTTTTCGACTTCTTTTTTACCCGGCCAGCCATCAACCGCATAAGCTCGAGCTAATACGCGTTTAACATTACCATCGAGGATAGGGTAATGCTGTTTTTGCGATAATGATAAAATTGCCCCAGCAGTGGACCGGCCAACCCCAGGCAGCGCTAAAACCTCATCAAATGTAGTGGGAAATGAGCCCCCATATTGAGTCGCGATCACTTGAGCGGCTTTATGGAGATTTCTAGCCCGGGCGTAATAGCCGAGCCCTGTCCATAAGTGCAAAACTTCATCAAGAGGAGCGTTGGCAAGGGCGCTCACATCTTCAAAGCGAGAGATAAACTTCTCAAAATAAGGGATTACAGTACTCACTTGGGTTTGTTGCAGCATAACTTCTGATAACCAAACATGGTAGGACGATTTTTCCTGTTGCCATGGCAACGTCTTACGACCATATTTGTGATACCAGTTAAGTACTGCAGATGAAAATTGTTGAGCTTCCATTAATAATTTTATTTTTTATTGATATTTCCAGTTATGGTAGGAATTGCAACATAGACGAAGGGGGCTGTAAACCGCTATTGTGTTGTTTAGTGTAAAGTTAGCGAATTATCAACTGCATCCTTGTGGAAGTTTTGCTAAACTCCGATATCCATCATGCCTCAAGGGTAAAGTTAATCACTACAACTTGGGCATTTAGGGCTGTAAATTGATAGGTTTGGTAACCAATCACCTTATAAACTTGATTGTTGGCACATTAACTTAATTGGGCACTCATTTTAGAACCTTTATTATGATCAATAATGTTATCTCCCCCGAATATAATGAAGATGGGCGGGTTATGCGCCGAGTCCGTAGTTTTGTCCGCCGTCAAGGGCGTCTGACAAAACGTCAGGAAGACGCATTAGAAAAAGAATGGGCAGAAAAAGGCATCGATTTTATCAATGAACCTTTTGATTTTGCCAAAGTATTCAATAACTCAAATCCAGTTACCTTGGAAATTGGGTTTGGGATGGGCGCCTCATTGGTGACCATGGCATCTCAGAATGCAGATAAAAACTTTTTAGGTATTGAAGTTCATGCTCCCGGTGTTGGCGCATGTTTAGCATCAGCAAAAGAAGAAAACGTCACCAATTTACGTGTGATGTGCCATGATGCAATAGAAGTTTTAGACTGCATGATCCCAAACGGCAGCCTTGCGATGGTTCAGTTATTTTTCCCTGACCCATGGCATAAAGCGAAACATAATAAGCGCCGTATTGTGCAAGTTCCGTTTGCAGAAAAAATTCGTAGCAAACTAGCTATCGGCGGTGTTTTCCATATGGCAACAGATTGGCAGCCTTATGCAGAGCACATGCTTGAAGTGATGACGAGTGTCGAAGGGTATAAAAACTTATCACCATCAGGTGATTACGTTCCTCGTCCAGAAACAAGACCAGAAACAAAATTTGAAAAGCGCGGCCAGCGGTTAGGGCACGGTGTATGGGATTTAATGTTTGAGAGGATCAAATAATGGCTAAACAACCACGTAGTCGTCGTTTACGTAAAAAATTACGCTTGGATGAGTTCCAAGAGTTAGGCTTTACTGTTAAGTGGAGCTTTAAAGAAGGTACGCCGATTGAGGAAGTTGACAGCACCGTTGACCAACTGATTGCAGAAGCGATTGAACCGAATGGTTTGGCGTTTGAAGCAAGTGGCTATATGAACTGGGAAGGGATCGTTTGCTTACAAAAAATTGGCAAATGTACCGAAGAGCACCGTCAAATTGTTGAAAATTGGCTAAAATCAAAAGGCATGAATGACGTCGTCGTTTCTGAGCTGTTTGATGTTTGGTGGGAAGAATAATTTTATTGAGTCAATCTCAATAAATAAACTGAGCTTTCAGTCGCTTGAAGAGGCATCCAAAAATTGGGTGCCTTTATTTTCTGTTGCAAATACTATCTGGAGTCAACGTTTTGAGCGCCATGCTTTCTAACCAGCTACTCAACGATATCCTAGACCAAGTTCGCCCACTGATTGGGCAAGGTTGTGTTGCAAATTATATTCCTGCTTTAGGTTGCGTACCTTCCCACCATTTAGGCATTGCGGTATCCACGATTGACGGTGATATTTTCACCGCAGGGGACGCATATCAACGTTTTTCAATTCAATCTATTTCAAAAGTATTAAGCCTCACGCTTGCAATGACACGTTATGAGGAAGAGGAAATTTGGAGCCGCGTAGGTAAAGAACCCTCAGGGCTACCCTTTAATTCGTTAATTCAAATTGAAATGGAAAAGGGGATACCTCGAAACCCGTTTATCAATGCGGGAGCCATTGTTATTGCTGATATGTTGCAATCACGTCTAAGCGCACCTAAACAGCGCATGCTAGAGTTTGTCCGAAAGTTGTCCTGCGAACCGGATATCAGTTATGACACGGTTGTCGCTCGCTCAGAATTGGAACACGCCAGTCGTAATGCAGCTATTGCTTATCTTATGAAATCTTTTGGGAATTTTGAAAATGATGTTTTAACGGTTCTCGAAACTTATTTTCATTATTGCTCTCTAAGTATGAACTGTGTTGAATTAGCGAGGTGTTTTTCCTATTTAACATCGCAAGGGATGTCATCTTGCTCTATTGACCCCATCATCACGCCACTACAATCAAGGCAAATCAATGCATTAATGATGACTTGTGGTATGTATGACGGTTCTGGTGAGTTTGCATTTCGGATAGGAATGCCCGGCAAGTCTGGTGTTGGTGGCGGTATTGTTTGTGTGGTTCCAAACCAATTTACCGTAGCGGTTTGGTCACCTGAGCTAGACTCGGCGGGGAACTCTTTAGTCGGCTGTGCGGCTTTAGAGTTATTATCGAAACGAATTGGGCGTTCTGTTTTTTAATTAATGCTCTACTAGGAGATTTTATGTTACGCCGTACATTAATTGCATTTTCACTCCTTGCTTGTGCGACGAGCCAAGCTGCAGATTATAACTGTTCTGTAACACCAAAGGATGACATCGTTATGACACCTGAAAGTGTGCAAGTTATTGGTGCAAGTGGCGATTTAAAAATTACGCCAAATGGTGATATCACGCTTAACGGTAAAAATGTTGCTGCAACAGAGGCCCAAAAGCAGCAAGCTATTCGTTACCAAGCCTCTATCCGTCAGGATTTACCTTGGATAAAACAAGAATCAGAAAAAAAATTATCAACTTCAAGGGAAACGATAGACAAAGTTGTCGTTAAAGTGGTTGGTAGCGATAGCAATATCCGTAACCGGTTAACAAAACTAGAAAAAAAGCTTAATGGGCAAATCAATCAAATTATTGAGACTCGCCCTAATGGTTATGTATTTCACCATGAAGCCATGAAAACTGTTGAAGCGAAAGGACGCGAGCTAGTTAATGAAAGCTTGGGGGGCATTTTACAAGACAGCATCAACGAAATGGGGCGCAAGCAATTATTATCGGGTGGTGATGCTAATAAAGCGCTACAAGGTATGTTAGGGAACTTAGGCGGGTTACAACAAGAGCTCGAATCTGAATGGAAAAAACAAGAGAAAAGCTTCCAGCAATTTGGCCAACAAGTTTGTTCTAAAGTAACCTCAATAGAGCAACAACGCGTCTCATTACTTAATTCAATCAAAAGTAGCTGATAGCACTAAAATCACAATAACCTTATGAGCAGTAATGTATTTTTTGTACATTACTGTTTTTTTATTTTATCTCTATCATCAATTTGTGTGATATTAATTCCATTAATGGGAATGAAAATGAAATTGATTCTTATTTGATTGACATCTAAGCTGCTCACTTTACAATGCGGGTTTGGCTTAATGACTAAATTGGGATCATTTAAATGAAAAAGTTCATTCCTGCTCTGCTTGTTTCTGTGTTGTCATTCTCTGCGCCTTTCGCTCTCAGCGCTGAATCTACCACTTTCACGCCAAATGCGGTGATAGCACAAGGTGTTGAAAAAGTGACGATCAAACACCTATCAGGTGAAACTGAAGTCGTGAAAAAACCACAAAAAGTGGTTCTGTTTGATTTCGGTGTTTATGACTCAATGCAAAAACTCGGCTTAGGTGACAAGGTTGTTGCGCTACCAACTGGCAATGCTCCCGCTTATATAAAAGGCAGCATCCCTGCATCAATGGAAAATGCAGGTGGAATGAAACAACCTGATTTAGCCAAAATCGCGCAATTAAAGCCTGACCTGATTGTGATCACGGGTCGTCAAGGTAAGTCTTATGATGAGTTATCAAAAATTGCACCCACCATCAATTTAGGCTCTGATAGCAAGCACTATATTGATTCTGTAAAAGCCAACATTGGTGTGATTGGTGAGCTCTATGGTAACCAAAAAGCGGTTGATGAGCAGTTGGTTCAATTAGATAAAGTCATCGCAGACGCCCAGAAGAAAGCGGCTGATTCCAATAAGAAAGTTTTAGTACTGATGCATAATGACGGCAAATTAATTCCAAATAGCCAAGCCGTTGTTTACAACGTTGTGAAAGCGCAACGCGCTGACCTACCGGTTGATGAAAGTGCAGATAAAGCAAAACGTCGTGTAGTGGATACTAAAACTATTGCTCAAGCGAATCCAGACGTGATCCTGATTGTTGACCGTAGCGAAGCGATTGGTGCAGGTAAACTGGATAAAACGGTATTTGAAGACAGCAATATTCAAGAAACCAAAGCTTATAAAGACGGCAAAATTACTTACCTGCAATCTGACTTATGGTATTTGTCAGGTGGTGGTTTAGTTAGCTTAACTGAACAAGTTAATGCGGTGGTGAATGCTCTATAACAGATATCTGCCACTGTCTTATTGATGGTGGCAATATGTATTACCTCAATTGTTATTCTTGTCTATTTCATTTTTATCTCTAAACAAAAGCCCACGTCAAATAAAGTGGGCTTTCATCTAATTTATAAGTGAAATGATATTATAAATAAATCGAATAACCGCTACTCTTCACCTAAAAATAACTCTAATAGGGAATTGAGAAACAATTTTCCATGCTCTGTGATCTGCCATTCATTCACGGTTTCTGTGATATAGCCTTTAGCTAAGGCTTCATCAATAGCCGCTCTAACTGTTGATTCTGGTAACCCTGTATATTGGGTAAATTCAGCGCGAGGCATAGCTTCAAGCAGACGAAAGCGGTTCATGAAATATTCAAATGGCCTATCGGAGGCATCAACATCATAGGATTGGTGCATATAACGCCCCTCCATATAACCTCGAGGGTGTTTTGTTTTTACGGTTCGTAAAATTTGACCATCTTCAAAAGAAATTTTTCCATGAGCACCACAACCGATGCCTAAATAGTCACCAAAGCGCCAGTAATTGAGATTGTGTTGGCATTGGTAACCGGGTTTAGCATAGGCGGATGTTTCATATTGCTGATAACCTGCCGCGCTCAATAATTTATGGCCTTCGGTGTAAATATCCCACAGTGTATCGTCATCGGGTAATACTGGAGGACGTGAGCCAAACTGAGTGTTGGGTTCAATGGTTAATTGGTACCAAGACAGGTGCGGAGGTGCAAGTTCAATGGCTTGGCGCAGGTCAGATAAACCTTCAATTTGAGTTTGCGCAGGTAACCCATGCATTAAATCGAGGTTAAAGCTTCTTAAATTAAGATTAGTGGCCAACTGAGCGGCGCGCTTCGCTTCATCAGCGCCATGAATTCGCCCTAAAGTGATTAATTTGTCATTACCGAAACTTTGTACGCCAATAGAAATACGGTTGATTCCTGCTGCTTGGTAACCTGCAAAACGGCCAGCCTCAACAGTGCCGGGGTTTGCTTCCATGGTGACTTCTGCGTGAGGGTCTAAATCAACTCTCTGACGTACGCCATCCATTAATGCTTGCATTGACTCAGCACTTAATAAACTGGGCGTTCCACCCCCAATAAAAATGGTTTTTACCGAACGCCCTGCAACTAATTTTGCATCAATGTCTAAATCGGCCAACAAGTGTGCCACATATTCTTGCTGAGGAATTTCCCCCTTAAGTGTGTGCGAGTTGAAGTCACAATAAGGGCATTTTTGCACACACCAGGGGATATGGATATACAGGCTCAGTGGGGGTAATTTAAGCATTCTTCAGCGCATCCAACATCATTGTGAGGGCTCTTCCACGATGTGAAACGGCTTGTTTTTCTGCTTTTGTTAACTCTGCTGAGGTGCAACCTAATTCAGGAACATAAAATATAGGGTCATAACCGAAGCCACCTTGGCCTTTGCGTTCATGAGTTATGACACCGTGCCAGCGACCATGAAAAACCAACGGCGTTGGGTCTTCTGCATGGCGTAAATAGACCAGAACGCAGTTGAATTGAGCCTGACGTTGGTCGTCAGGCACATTTTTCATTGCTTCAAGTAATTTTATCAGGTTTTGCTCATCGGTCGCATCTTCCCCTGCATAACGTGCAGAGTAAATGCCAGGTGCACCACCGAGTGCATCAACAGAAATTCCTGAATCATCAGCAATTGCGGGTAACCCGGTTTGTGCTGCTGCATGGCGTGCTTTTAAGATCGCATTTTCAATAAAGGTTAAGCCTGTTTCTTCTGCAGATTCAACACCTAATGAGGTTTGTGCGACGGTATCCATCCCAAAATCACGTAATAGGTCAGCTAACTCATTCACTTTCCCGGGGTTACCGGTGGCTAAAACAACTTTTTGCATTATTTAAAACTCGTTTTTACATAATACCAATGGAATACATCATTGCAGTCAATGATGGGTCAATCATCAGTGAGATATCAACACGCAGATAATTCAGTGCAATTAAAATAAACATCACAATCATTGCGGAGAAATCTAACCCACCCATAGCAGGGATGATACGACGAATTGGCGCCATTAAAGGTTCTGTTAATTGGTATAATAAATAGTCTACAGGGTTACGGCCTTGGCTGACCCAGCTTAAAATTGCACGGATTAAAATCATCCAAAAAATCAATTTACCGGTATAGGTTAATAATAAAATCAGCCCCATAGGCAAAATACTTATGCCTAAAATAGGGAGCAAGTTAGTCGCCCACATACCAAAAATAATAGCTGCAATGGCTAAAATAAATGCCACAACCACTGAAGCGGTATCTATCGCGCCAAAAGAAGGAATGACTCGGCGCAATGGTGCGACGATAGGCTGTGTTGCTTTGACAACAAATTTCGAAAAGGGATTGTAAAAATCTGCACGCACCCACTGCATCCATACGCGCAGCAGTAATACAAAAATATACAGTTGGATCAGGGTAGTAACGACGAATACTAAGGTCTGCATGGTGAGTTCCGCGATTAATTTAAAAAAGTTTTTCCATTTCTTCAGCTCTGTTTATTGCGCTTTGCATTGCATCGGCAACAATCTGCGGAAGATTTCCATTATAAAATTGCTCTAAAGCCATCGCGGTGGTACCGCCTTTAGAGGTGACTTGTTCACGTAGAGTCGAAAAAGCCGTGTCATTTTGTGACTTAGCAAGTTCTACAGCCCCCTCAATCGCATGAAGAACGAGCTCTCTAGCTTGTTGTTTATCATAACCGAGTTGCTCTGCTTTTTGCTGCATTGATTCCATAAATAGAAAGAAATAGGCAGGAGAGCTACCAGTAATAGCAATAATGTTATTGATTTCTTGTTCTTGTTGGCACCAAATCGTTGAGCCGACACTTTGCATCAGTTCTTGTGCAAATTGTTTGTCTTGCTCTGAAACTTTCCCTTGAGCAAATAGCCCACTAACGCCTTTCCCTACCAATGATGGCGTGTTTGGCATGATGCGTACTAAATTCAGCGAATGAGCGAAATAGTCGTTATAACGTTCTGCTGGGATCCCAGCCGCAATGGTTAGGACTAATTTTTGCTCAAAATCAGCCGCATTTTGTAGTGGTTCACATACTTCTTTCATCATTTGCGGCTTAACGGCAAGGACAATCACATCCGCAGCTTTGACAGCGGCTAAGTTATCATGACTGCTGATAATGCCATATTGTTCAGCCAGTTTATCTCGACGCACAGGTGTCGGAGAACACACCGTGATCATCGATGCAGGGTAACCATGGTTAACCAGCCCAGCAATGATGGCGTGAGCCATATTTCCGGCGCCGATGAAGGCAATTTTACGATGTTGCATTCTGTTCTCCTATTTATTGGTGATATTGGCGAGCGCCAAAAATAGCGGTTCCTATGCGAACAAGTGTTGAACCGCAATGGATTGCTGCACGCATATCGTCAGTCATCCCCATTGAAAGAGTGTCAACCGTGGGATAAGTGGTTTTTAATTGCTCAAATGCCTCATTCATTTGATGAAACACCGCACACTGGCGTTCATAATCCGTTTCAGGTGCAGGGATCGTCATCAGGCCGCGTAACACTAGGTTTGGCATAGTAGCGACCTGTGCAGCAAGTTCTGCGACTTCTGCTAGTGTTATACCCGATTTACTGTTTTCATCGCTGATATTAATTTGGATTAGCACATTGAGAGGGGCTTTTTCACTAGGACGTTGGTCATTTAAGCGCTGAGCAATTTTCGCTCTGTCTAAGGTATGAAACCAGTCAAAATGTTCAGCGACAAGGCGGCTTTTATTTGACTGTAATGGGCCAATAAAATGCCAAATAAGGTCATTTCTATGCGAAAAATATTGAATTTTCTCAACACCTTCTTGAACATAATTCTCACCAAATTGGCGCTGACCTGCCTCAATGGCTTCTGAAATAGCTTCACAAGGTTTTGTTTTACTTACCGCGAGTAGCGTAATGTCTTGTGATGAGCGCTGACACTCTGCGGCAGCATGCTCAATACGCGCGGTGACATCAGAGATATTATTTTGAATGGTCATTATTTTATTCAATATGGTTTATTCAATACTATTTTATTCATGTCATACATGAATAGCGGCTGTTGACCATAGTGTAAAGCAAATTACATCAGAACGGCACCATGGCGTGAGATTAAGCTAAAAATAACCACGCAAAATACGCAATAATTACATCTGTTGTTCAAACCAGCTTTCAAGGATCACCACGGCAGAGGCTGAATCAACTTTGCCTTTGCTTAGTGCTCGATAACCGCCTTGTTCAAAAAGGCCTGCTTTTGCTTCAACCGTGGAAAGACGTTCATCATGTAATTCGACTTTAACACCAAAACGGCCATGAATCCGATTTGCAAAATTACGGGCTTGGCTTGTAACAAGTTGCTCGGTACCATCCATATTAAGGGGAAGGCCGACAATAACCAACTGAGGTTGCCATTCTTTAAGTAACTTTTCGATTTGTTGCCAATCAGGACGGCCGTCACTGGCTTTTAGTGAGGTTAGTGGTCGTGCAGTACCTGTAATTTCTTGCCCAACCGCTACACCGATACTTTTGGTTCCAAAATCAAAGGCTAACAATGTTCTTCCAGACATTAAGCATGCCCCGCTTGCATTGAAATTGTATGAATATCAACACCAATTAATTTAGCCGCGGCACTCCAGCGTTCATGAATGGGTGTGTCAAAAATAAGCTGAGGAGAAGCTTCAACGGTTAGCCAGCTATTTTCCATAATTTCACGCTCAAGTTGGCCTGGCTCCCAGCTTGCATAACCTAGCGCCACTAATGAGTTGGTAGGCGAGTGCTCACTTCCTAAAGTCTCTAAGATATCTTTTGACGTCGTCACCATGACGTCATCATTTAAATGCAGGCTAGATAAAAAGCCTTTAATTGGTGTGTGTAAGATAAACCCATGTTCTTCTGCAACAGGGCCTCCCGCAATGACGGGCTTTTTTAAATTACGGTTATCAATTTTATCTGAAATCGTAATTTCGAGTTTTTTGAGCATCGTATCGACAGAAAAGTCATCAATAGGTTTGTTAATCACGATCCCCATCGCCCCTTTTTCATTGTGCTCACACACATAAACGACCGACTGTTCAAAATAAGGGTCTGTTAAGGATGGCATGGCGATAAGAAAATGGTTTTGCAGATTCAAACTTAGACTCCAGCAAATTTAAAAACAATTGATAGAACACAATAAAAGGCAAAACTATAAGGTGGTAAATAAAACTGATGACTTTTACCGTTTGAAAACAATATATCTTGTTAAAACAATATATTGTGTGAAAAAAATAAAAATCATCAGTAAAGATAAACCACTGCTATAAATTATTTATTGAGACGGCGTTCAATGGCATCCATTAACATACCGGTAATGGAGATATCAAATGCGGCTTCAATTTCCCGTGCACACGTTGGGCTGGTCACGTTAATTTCAGTTAAACGGTCACCGATGATATCAAGACCAACAAAAATTAAGCCTTTTTCTTTTAATGTTGGCGCGACAGCACGCGCAATGGCCCAGTCACTTTCACTTAATGGACGCGCTTCCCCACGGCCACCCGCAGCAAGGTTACCTCGGGTTTCGCCTTGAGCTGGAATTCGTGCTAAACAATACGGAACGGGTTCACCATCAACAACTAAGACACGTTTATCACCATCTTTAATTGCTGGCAGGAAGTTTTGTGCCATGCAGTAGCGGGAGCTATGTTCTGTTAGCGTTTCAATAATCACACCCACATTTGGGTCATCTTGTTTGAGGCGGAAAATCGAAGCGCCGCCCATACCATCGAGTGGTTTAAAAATGACATCGCCATGTTTTTGGTGAAATTCTCTCAATTTTTGTGGGCTGCGAGTGACTAATGTGTCCGGTGTTAATTCAGCAAACCAAGCCGTAAACAATTTCTCATTACAGTCGCGTAGGCTTTGCGGCTTATTCACAATTAGGGTGCCGGCTTGTTCCGCTCTTTCTAAAATATAAGTCGCATAGATAAATTCAGTGTCAAAAGGCGGGTCTTTACGCATTAAAATGGCATCAAGTGAGCTTAGGGCGATATCTTGTTCGCCATGAAATTCATACCATTTTTCAGGGTTTTCTTCGACCGTCACGATTTTTGTTTGTGCGCGAGCTTCACCTTGGTGTAAATACAGGTCATTCATTTCCATATAATGGATTTCATAACCACGACGCTGAGCTTCCAACATCATTGCAAAACTGGTGTCTTTCTTGATTTTGATGGATGAAATAGGATCCATCACTATACCGAGCTTGATCATTTTTTCTCCTTACCCCAGATCACCTAAGCGCACTTGCAGTGCTGTGATAGCGGTTAGCGCAGTCGTTTCTGTTCGTAATACTCGAGGCCCTAACAGTATATCGGTAAATTGATAGTTTGCTGTCATGGCAATTTCGTCTGCTGACAAGCCACCTTCAGGGCCAATCAGCAATCGTACTTTTTTTAGTTCAGTGGGTAGCGTATTAATACTTTCTGTTGCCCGTGGGTGTAAATTAACTTTAAACGCACCGTCATTCTCGGCGCACCAGGCTTCAAGGGGTTGCACTGGGCGAATTTCTGGAATTCGGTTGCGGCCGCATTGTTCACAGGCTGCAATTGCAATTTTTTGCCATTGTAGTAATTTTTTCTCGAGTCGTTCGCCATCTAAGCGAATACCGCAACGTTCTGATAATAAAGGTGTTATTGTATTAACCCCGAGTTCGACAGATTTCTGGATGGTAAATTCCATTTTTTCCCCACGAGACATGACTTGCCCTAGGTGTAAATCGAGCGGGGATTCTCTATCTTCAATCTGGCTATTTTCAATGTGTACGAATACGTTTTTTTTAGTTGCTTCAGTAATTTCAGCACTAAAGGTCTGATTGCTGCCATCAAAAAGTTCGAGTTTTTGGCCAGCAGTCATGCGTAGCACCCGGCCGACATGGTTTGCGGCATCATCACCAAGAGAAATTGTAGTATTTATTTGAAGAGGCTCTGGGTGATAAATGCGTGGAATGCGCATAGCTTTTCCTTAGTACAAACTGGGTTAATAAATAATATAACTTTGATGAATATGGGGGTTGAATTGTTAAACTCAAGCGCTACTACCTAGTTTATAACGAAATACTGACCTTTTATAGTATGTCTGTGCCATTAGCGACATCTTAAACTGTGATGAAGTCCACTAGGGGATACTGATATTCGAATAAACCGACTCCACTCAACGGAATTAAAGTGTTGGGGGCATCAGAAATTCACAGTATATTTATTTTTATCTCCATAAAGGAATAAGGAGTTAATATGAGGGAATTAATCTGTATTTTTATATCATCAGCTATATCTATTATTTCACCTTCTGAGCAGTTTATATTATCATGCCAAAATGAAAAATTTACAAATCCGTTTGATTTTGTTTGTATTTTTTCTGTTTTGATTATGTTGTTAATCTCTTTTTTCTCGACTAAAAAGCTGCTTGTTTATTTACCAGTTGTTTTTTTTGATAAATCAAAAATTTTTATTAAAAATACTATTCTACTTCTAATATATGGCTTATTAATTTTTATAATATATTCGACGTCTGATGGTTTATATATGGTTTTATTTTTGACACTATATATTAATTTGATAATTCCATTATTCATCATTGATAATAAAATAGGTTATCTCCCTGATATTCTTACATACCCATTATTATGGTTGGGGCTGTTATATCAAATTCATTTGCCAAATGGGAATGTGGTTTCAGCTATTTACGCGGTGCTGATCAGTTACTTAGTAATGCTTATGGTGGTGACATTGGTTGAAAAACAAACGTCTCAGCCACAAATGGGGAGGGGGGATTTTAAACTCGTTGCCGCTTGTTCTGCCTGGCTTGGGGTTTGGCAGCTTCCTTACTTTTTGGGGACTGCCGCAGGGGTAGGGCTATTACAATATTGGGTAATCTATGGGTTATTGCCTAAAATATATCAAAAGAAGCAACATGCGAATCAGGACTACCCTGAGACATTATCTGGGGAAAAAATAGCTAAAAAAACGAAGACGATCCCATTTGGCCCCGCGCTAATTATTAGTGCTAGCATATGGTTGTATTTATCAATAATTGAATATTAAATTAAAAGACAACCATACGTGCATGCATGAAAGGGGTGAGTAAAAATCGGAGTTGTAGTTGTTAAGACGCTGCTGTTACTAGAGAGTCTAAAAACTGCTGCCATTTACTCGGCTCACCGAGGTAATTTTGTAATGGAACACGCAACCATCTATCCTGTTGTTGTATTAACAGTGTTGGAAAACCGGATGCACCTGACTGCGCTAACAGAGCCTTACTTGTTCCAATGTGGGCCGCAGTTTCATGTTGCTCACACTCACTGTAGTCGGATACATACTGGGTTACATCGAGGCTAATTTCTTTGGCGAGCTCAAGAAGTACCGCGGTATCTTTAATATGGCGTCCTGAAATGTAGTGTGCTTTTTGAATGGCTTTAAGCATCTCAAAGCCTTTGTCTTGCTTGGTTGCCGCTAATATAGCGGTTTGCGGTGGTGTTGAGTCCATAACCAAATTAGGTTCGTGTAGCATTTTTATATAGTCATCGCCAAACACTTGCCCTGTCATTGATGCAATGCGCTTATCGGATTGCAGAATATATTGGCGAAAATTATCATCTAAATGTAGACGAGCGTCACCTGCTAGCATGCCACCACCATGCATTTCAATGTTGATACTTGGGTGTTGCTTGGCAATTTCGACTAAAGGCGCAGCGGCATAGCACCAGCCGCAATAAGGGTCATAAATATAGTGTAGGGTGATGTTACTCATAATCGTTCTCTTTATTTGCTATTTTTAAGTAATTTGAATTAAGTTGTATCATTATCATCAAAAGATTAATACCACTGTCATCTAGTTAAATCAGCCAAATTGTTTTAGGTAAGTCATTCAGTGTGTAGATACGGGACATACCGCGCAACTGGCTGAAATAGTGAATATTACTTAATTACTGAGGCCATTTCATTTCGCCTTTAATGACTTTTGCACTAAGTTCTAAGCTTGATTTATCATCTAATTGTGGATACTTCGCTGCAACTTTTTGGATGAGCTCACCTGAGTTTTTACTTGTTTTATATGCACTTTCAAAGTCCTGTAAATATTTTTGAGTGAAAGAAACCGTCGTTACATCTAATTTAGACGCCCCCGTAAAGTGGCCGGGAACAACGGTTGCTGGGTTCAGCGCTTTGATGTCTTTTAATGTTTGCAGCCAATTTTTGCGTGACTCTTCTGTTTGGGTATCCGCTACCCAAACATGAATATTGTCAGAAACAATAACGCCACCCACAACGGCTTTTAATGATGGAACCCAGAGATAAGTTCTATCTGGTGACACGCCATCAAGGCCTTTAATTTCAAGTTTTTCGCCATCAACGGTGAAGTAGTCTCCTTTAATCACTTCAGGGACGATAACATGGGCAGGGGCTTCATCTTTTAATACACCGCCCCAGTAAGCCAGCTTGCCATCTTTAGTGGCTTTAATGGCTTCAACTGTGTTTGCTGTTGCGATCACTTTAGCCTCTGGGAAGGCGTTTGTTAGGGTATCTAGCCCAAAATAGTAGTCTGGGTCAGAATGGCTAATGTAAATCGTAGTTAATTTTTTATTGAGTTTTTTAATCTTATCAACCAATTGTTGTGCATCATTTTTTTGAAATTGCGCATCAATCAGTACCACTTCACTTGAACCGCTAATTATTTCAGAGGAAACTGGAAATACGCTGTTATTTCCAGGGTTATAAACATCTAGTGTGAGTGTTTCAGCTTGGGCCAGATTTATCGTTGTGGCAAATAGCGCGGTTGCCGCTAATAAGGTCAATTTCATGTTGTATCCTAAAATGAAGTTATACAGAAAAGTTTGTTTTGCATTTCGTGTATACTAAATTGCAATGATGAGATGAAAAACCCCATAATTAGGTGTTGTTTGTTGCATAATTCGGTCAAATGAGAATGGTATGGATAGATTAAAAGCGGCTGAAGTATTTATTACTATCATTGAACAAGGCAGCCTAAGTGGAGCCGCAGAAAAACTGGATATGTCTAGAGCGATGGTGACACGCTATTTGTCAGAAATGGAGCAATGGGCGGGAGTACGTTTATTAAATCGCACCACACGGAAATTAAGTCTAACTTCAGCAGGGGAAGGGGTATATCAACAATCTTTGCAACTTAATGCTATTTCCCAAATGGTGCCTGTGCAGCAAGAGCTTGATGCAAAAGCATTATCTGGTTTAGTGCGTATTAGTTGTTCACAATCAATCGCCCAAAGTGCGCTTTCTGTGGCTATTTCTGAGTTTATGAAGCTCTACCCGAATATGGCTATTGATATGCAAATATCGAATAAATCGGTAAATTTGATAGAAGAACGAATTGATTTGGCAATCCGTATCACGAATCAATTGGAACCGAGTTTAATCGCAAAACCCTTGTCAACTTGCCATTCTGTCATTTGTGCTTCACCTGACTTTTTAAAAGGAAAAAAACAGCCTGAAAAGCCAGAGGATTTAGTTTTGCTTGATTGCTTAACCTACAATTTTTTTGGTCGTAGCTTATGGGTATTTGAAAAAGCAGGCATGCAGCATAGTGTGTTAGTTGATGGGCGCTTAAGTGCTAACGAATCCGTATTTCTCGCTGAAGCAACATTGCAGGGAGCGGGTATCTCTATGCAACCTTATTATTCAGTTGCTAATCATTTGGCTTCGGGTGAGTTAGTTCAGTTATTACCTGAATATACACCAATGCCACTAGGTATTTACGCTGTGTATACTAGCCGCCAAAAAATGCCAACCGCCCTGAGAGTGGTGATTGATTATCTCGCTAATTGGTTTGAAACTTCACCTCATTGGCAGTTATTGATGCAACAGCGCGGAAGTTAGCTGAGTTTTTATTTGATTAAAGTTATCCTCTAAATGTTGAGTAAAAATATTGGTCAATTGTGATGAAGGGCGGTGAATTGGCCTTATTAAACTAACAGTAAAAGGAATCGAAAAACTGAGTGGGCGTAGAGCTAACTTCCCAGCTGATTGTTGATGGAAATCTAATGCAGTTAACGGGTTAACAATAGAAACTCCAATCCCTTTTAGTGCCATAGCGCAAATGGATGATGCCGAATGCGTTTCCATGACCATTTTTCGTTCGACGTGGTGTTCCGCAAAGGTTGAGTCAATCAACTGACGGTAGCTGTCAGTTAATGACAGGCTAATAAAACGTTGGCCTTGAAAATCGCTGGGTGTTAACACTTCTTTTTGGGTTAAAGGGTGGCTCGCCGGTAAGACACACACTTCATTTAAACTTCCTAGTGTTTGTTGTTCAGTTCCTGGTGGCATTTGTAGATGCTCTGTTAAGCCGAAATCGTAACGCTGGGCTGACAACCATTCCTCTAATACAGGGGACTCTTGTGGGATCACCGTGATACTGACATCAGGGTAATTTTCCATAAACGATTGGCAAACCTGAGGTAATAAAGATTGGGCGAAAGCCGGTAGACAGGTTATCGATATTTGCGCATGTTCGAAGCGCCGGATGGTTTCCGCTGAATTTTTAATGCGCTCTAAGCCATAATAGGAGCGTTCAACCTCTTCAAGAAACCGTAAACCTTGTGCAGTAGGTTGTAACCGCCCTTTGACTCTATCGAATAACTTAAACTGCAAAAGGTATTCTAAGCGTGCAAGTTCACGGCTAATAGTGGGTTGCGAAGTGTTCAGCAGCGCAGCGGCTTCCGTCAGGTTGGGGGTGGTCATCACCGCACGGAATATTTCGATGTGCCGCCATGAAATGGCTTGCATAAAAAGTCCTTAAATAAAGTCTATATCAAATATGAATAGACTTTAGCAAAATAGATATTTTTTTTCCCGTATTATTCTTTGAATAATAGCTTTTAATATAATAAAAACTTGCAAACGAGAAAGACAATGACTTCATTCGCAACGACAACAAGCCAATATTTAACCCCTGAGTATTTACGTGTATTACCTGAGCAGTATGGTAGCCCTGTTTGGGTTTATGATAGCGCGGTGATCATTGAGCGTATCAAGCAATTACAAGTTTTTGATACTGTGCGCTTTGCACAAAAAGCGTGCTCGAATATTCATATCCTGCGCTTAATGAAGCAGCAAGGCGTTAAAGTCGATTCCGTTTCCTTAGGGGAAATTGAACGTGCGCTGGTGGCAGGGTTCCAGCCTGGGCGTGAAAACTCAGAAATCGTCTTTACAGCGGATGTGCTCGATAGAACGACATTAGCGAAAGTCACTGAGTTAGATATCCCTGTGAATGCTGGCTCGATTGATATGCTTGAACAAATTGGCGAGCAAAAAGCTGGCCATCCTGTTTGGCTGCGTATCAACCCTGGTTTTGGTCACGGTCATAGCCAAAAAACTAATACTGGCGGCGAAAATAGTAAGCACGGTATTTGGCATGAAGACTTATCTTTAGCGTTAGAAAAAATTCGCCATTACAATTTGTCATTGGTTGGTATTCATATGCATATTGGTTCTGGGGTTGACTATCAACATCTTGCCGATGTGTGTGATTCTATGGTGGCGCTAGTCACAACCGCAGGGGTTGACCTTCATGCCATTTCAGCAGGTGGTGGGTTATCAACCCCTTATCGTGAAGGTGATGAATTAATCGATGTGCAGCATTATTACAGCTTATGGGATAACGCTCGCCAACGTATCGAACAACACTTAGGGCACAAAATTGAACTTGAAATAGAACCTGGCCGATATTTGGTTGCGGAATCAGGCGTATTGTTAGCTGAAGTGCGAGCCGTTAAAGATATGGGTAGCCGCCACTATGTGCTTGTAGACAGTGGTTTTAATGACCTAATGCGCCCAGCGATGTATGGCAGCTATCACCATATTTCAGTATTACCCACGGATGGACGTAACGTTGATGGGGCTCAACTAAAAGACACTATTGTCGCTGGCCCTCTGTGTGAATCAGGAGATGTATTTACCCAGTTAGAGGGCGGTTTAGTGGTAACCCGCGCTTTACCCGAGGTGAAAGTTGGCGATTTTCTGGTTTTTCATGACACTGGCGCTTATGGTGCATCCATGTCATCAAACTACAATAGCCGCCCATTATTACCCGAAGTGATGTTTGTTGATGGTAAACCAACACTAATTCGCCGCCGCCAAACTATAGAGGAATTATTGGCGTTGGAGTTGTAATTTAAATAATTCCTCAAAAAATTAATGGGTCCAGCTATTAAATAAATGGCTGGATTTTTTTGTTTTTAATTAAGGTTAAAACTACTCTTTTAGGTTATTTACAATACTTTTTTATATGTAAAAATAAATTTATTTTCTTCTAATGATTGATTTTATTTAAATGAGAATAATATGAAATTGATGATTTTTATACTTGGCTTAGCCTTTTTAGAGTGTAAAGCTAATGATTTTAAAAGAGATATCATTATGCCATCATATAGGATGTTATCATTTAATTATGATAGTAAGTATTTAATATATGAACCATCTATTAGTGATGAGTACCCACCACCAAGAAATGAAAAAGATTTCTTTTTGTTAGTTGAAAAGGCTGCATCAGGAGATTCAAATAGTAATTTATTATTATTTAAATTATTCCTTAAGGATTCTAATTGCAAGTATTTTGATTTTAAGCCTTCGATACCTAATTTCATATGTAAAAAAGCTGTTAATTACTTAATTGAATCAGTTAATATAAATCCTGATAATAATATGGCGTTATTTGAAATGAGTAAACTTTATCATAAAGGGGTTGTATTGAATGAAAATGTAAATAAAGCAAATCTAATTCTAGATAAGATAATAAAAAAAGGAGGGAGAGATTCTGTATTAGTCTGTGATTACTTAGTTGAAATTACTCTTTTTGATGATGATGGAAATATAAAAAATATTGATAAATCTAGATATTATGCAGATATTGGTGCTAAAAATGGTAGCGAAAAATGTAAAAAATATCTCAATGATATAGATAACTATATGAAAAATTAATAGAGATAAAAGGGGGGATGTATGGATGTTAAAGAATATATACCAGAACATTATTTACAAAGCGTAAATGAAGGTGATAGTCGATTGTTTGAATTAGATGATAATGGTTTCTCTAGCTATGGAGGACCTAGCTTTACTATATTTATTTCTCCGCCAGATAGCCAATATATAGATGTTGTAGGTGATAATACAAATATAGGGGATTCTTCTTTTGGTCATGTATTTATTGGCCTTAAAGGCATAAATCCGGAAAGTAACCAATTTGAAAGCGTATCTATAGGTTTTAGTGCTGGTAATAGTTTTTTGACCAATACGGATAATATTTCATTCGATGATCATAATAAGTATTCAGAAGCATCATCTTTGACAATTGTGGGACAAGGACCTGTGTTTGATAATGATTTAAATAATTTATTTAAGACATATAATTCAATCAAAAATAATTCGGATGGTAATGAAAATTATAACTTGATATCAAATAATTGTATTGACTTCGTGAGTGAGTTTCTTGAGAAGTCTGGTGTCAATGGTATTAAATTAGCAGGAACACCGAAGAAAAACTTAAAGAAAATAAAGGAAATAGCAAAGGACTATAAAACACCTTTAATTATTGACTTAAATAATAATGGAGTGGAAACTTTATCATATGATTTTGGTGTGCTATTTAAATTTAATGGAGAGCTAAAAAAAACCGGATGGGTTTCTCCCAGTGATGCATTATTGGTGATGGATAAAAATAGTGATGGAATTATTAATGATTCTAGTGAGTTATTTGGGGGTGATTATCTGAAAGAAAATGGTTGTTTTGCATTAAATGGCTTTGATGGCTTAATGGATTTTGATAGCAATAATGATGGATTTGTTAGTAATGATGATTTTCACTGGGAATATCTTAAGTTATGGCGAGATAAAAACAGTGATGGTAAAACGCAGTCTGAAGAATTATTAGGTTTGAGTAAGGCCGGTATTTCATCAATAAGCTTAAATTATTCATTTTCTGATTATGTGGATGGAAATAGTAATCAACATAAATTAATATCAGAGGTAACTTGGATTGATGGAAAAAAAACAGATATTGTTGATGTGTGGTTTAAACAAAAAGATATAGCTCATCCTGAAAATCAACTAGCAGAGTTGATTTCATTATTTAATAGTGAGTCATCTATAAGCTTAAATGATGTATTAATGACTACAATGAAAAATACACTACCATTTTTAAAATCAAATAACGATCGCGTATTTAATAGGTTAATATGAAATGGTTATTGGTTGTGCTAGTTTTTATTCTCAGTGGATATGATTCATATTCATACAGTGAAAATTTTTTACAAAGTAGTGACGTGAAACCTCCGTCGTATAGGATGCTTGCTTTTTCTACTAATAATATGAAGCATGAAGAAGAGAAAAATTTTTTTCAGGCCATGACACCAATTGAGACAGCAGAGAAATTTTATCTACTCAAAAATAAAGTAGATGAAGGTGACGCCAAAACCCATTATCTTTTATTTTTATTATATTTTGATGATTCGACCTGTTCTGAAAAAAGTCTAGTCAATTTAAAGCGAATTGCAGATGAAAATTGTTTAATTGGTTTAGAATATTTAAATAAAGCTGTAATGATTGATCCTAATTTCCAGCTGGGTTTATACCGATTAGCTTACTTTAATAATCACGGAGTTGGTGTGGAGATTGATTTGGAGCAGTCAATAAAATATTGGGAGAGGTTGATAGAAACTAAAGGTTATTACCGTCTATTAGCGTTAGAGGCTGCCTCTGAAATCTATTTTTACGAATTTGGAAAAATAGACAAAGCAAAAGAGTATCTAACAATTTGCGCAAATGAAGGTGGGGAGATTTGTCAATTTAAGCTAGGTGACTGGGATAATAAAATTAAATTACGACCTTATATATTAGAGGCTAAACAACGAGCAAACTCCCCGAGTACGTAGAAAATTGATGTATAATTTGCACTAATAAAAAACTCAAGGGGCGAATAACTCCTTGAGTTTTTTTATTACTTAATAAACTTAATAATTAATTAAGCCGCTTTCTTTTTCTTACTAGTTTCTTCATTTGAAGGTTCATCTGGTGACTTTTTTGTCGGAAGTACACCCAAATCATCAAACTCAAACTCATCGACGTTAATCGTCCGTAACCGGCTTGCTTCTGCTTTACGCAAGATATCAGCTTCTTCTTGCGTAATTACGTTTTCAGGAAGTAGTTGGTCAGCAAGCTTATCTAAGCGAGTAAAGCTGAGCTTACGCTCTTTTAAGCGGCAAATACGTTCGAAAATAGGTTCAGCGGCAATGATATCCAGCAAGGCTTGGTTAACTAAGCCATGAGGGTTGTTTTCCGTAGGTGTTAAATACTGCCCACGGCCCAATCTGTCGCGTGTTTCTGATGGCTCCATCAGAATTTGAGCCAGTTTATGGTCTAGTCGGTCTGATGGTGTCGACATCGCACGGCCAGTAGGGAACAGTGTGATGCGCATGATCCCGGCAACCAATTTGTTAGGGAAGTTTTTCAGGAGGTCATCCATCGCTTTTTCTGATTGATATAAACAATCTTCAACCGCCCATTTCACTAATGGTAAGTCTGCTTTCTGGCGACCTTCATCTTCATAACGTTTTAAGGTTGCAGATGCGAGATACAAGTGGCTTAAAATATCCCCTAAACGAGCAGAGATACGTTCACGGCGTTTCAAGCTACCGCCTAACACACCCATGGCAACATCGGATAGCAATGCTAAGTTGGCACTTTGGCGGTTTAGCATTTGATAGTAACGACGTGTTTCATCTTTGGTTGGTGCATGACTTCCACGGCCATTGGTTAAACCAAGCCAGAAGCTACGGAATTGGTTACTAACCACATGTCCAATATGCCCAAATACGGCTTTATCGAATTTATGTAAGTTATTGTCCTGCGCTGCGGCCATTTCTTCTAATACAAAAGGATGGCAACGGATAGCGCCTTGACCGAAGATGATCATACTGCGGGTTAGGATATTTGCCCCTTCAACTGTAATGGCGATAGGTGCGCCTTGATAGGCTCTGGCAACAAAGTTTGAATCCCCAAGACAGATTCCTTTACCACCCGTAATATCCATGGCATCAATAATGGCGCGCTGGCCACGGTGTGTACAGTGGTATTTAACAATAGCGGATAAAACGGCAGGTTTCTCACCTAACATAATTCCAGAGGTGATGAGAGTTGCTGCTGCATCCATTAGATAGGTATTACCCGCGATGCGCGCTAGCGGCTCTTCAATACCTTCCATTTTACCAATGGGTAATTTGAATTGGCGACGAATATAAGAGTAAGCTCCTGTCGCGATAGCGATACTCTTCAAGCTACCTGTTGAGTTCGATGGCAATGTAATGCCACGACCCACTGAAAGGCACTCAACCAACATTCTCCAACCTTGGCCAGCCATTTTTGGCCCACCAATAATGTAATCGATTGGAACAAAAATATCTTTTCCACGTGTAGGACCATTCATAAATGGAATATTTAGTGGGAAGTGGCGGTGACCAATTTCAACACCTGGGGTATTAGTTGGAATTAACGCACAGGTGATACCAAGGTTTTTCTCGCCACCTAAGAGTTTATCAGGGTCTGAAAGTTTGAATGCGAGACCTAGTACAGTGGCAATTGGTGCTAAGGTAATATAGCGTTTGTTCCATGTTAAACGCATTCCTAATACTTGCTCACCTTGCCATTCTCCCATACAAACGACACCTGAATCTGGGATTGCACCAGCATCTGAGCCTGCTTCAGGGCTCGTTAATGCAAAACATGGAATTTCTTCACCCGTCGCTAAGCCCGGTAAATAGCGTTGTTTTTGTTCGTCAGTCCCATAATGCTGTAGTAGTTCGCCAGGGCCTAATGAATTTGGAACACCAACAGTGATAGCAAGAATACCGGATACGCCAGCGAGTTTTTGTAGAACTTGAGACTGTGCATAAGCAGAAAACTCAAGGCCACCATATTCTTTTTTGATGATCATAGCGAAGAAACGGTGATCACGTAGGTATTGCCACACTTCAGGAGGAAGATCCGCAAGTTCATGGCTAACTTCGAAGTCATTGACCATACCACAAACAGTTTCAACGGGCCCATCCATAAAAGCTTGTTCTTCTGCGGTTAATTGTGGTTTTGGGTAGTTATGCAGTTTATTCCAATCTGGAGCACCACGGAAAAGGTCACCTTCCCACCACGTTGTTCCAGCGTCAATGGCTTCTTTTTCTGTACTTGACATTGGCGGCATGACTTTTTGGAACATTTTCATCGCGCGGATAGAGAAAAGCGATTGACGTACGGGAGTGAAGACAAAAGGAAATAAAACCAAGGCAACTGGCAGTAACATCCAGTAGCTCCAAATATTGATGACCCCCATAACCGCGGTATAGGCCAATAATAATATTGAGCTAAAAACTAAAGAGGTTTTGTGGTAACAAAGTACGCCGATTAAGGCGAGAAATAACACAATGCTGAGAAGGATCATAGTTAAGCTCCTGTCCACTTGTAAGAGGTCTGACCTGTTTGTTACTTTAATCTATACCTATTAATAAAGGATTAGCAATGTATTTACATCTTAATTACAACTTAGCTCACAAAAACGTCATATAAAGGAAATTATCGTAGTAATTAGTCTTATTTGTTTTATGAAAAGTCAGGTTATTGGTTATGAGATACGGTGAATTTTGTCGATAGGATCATGACAGCACAATCAAAAGTAGAAACAAAATTATCCCTGTGCAACAATCTGACTATTAAAGATTAATTACTGATATCTATCTGAGTTTTGCCATGGAACGCCATTTTTCTTTTAGGATAATTTGGATGTAAATTAATCGTAATTTCTGTAACGTATTCTTAATTAAGAGGAAATCTCATGTATCAAGACTTAATCCGCGGCGAGCTGACTGAAGCGGCCGAGACGTTATCGAATTTCCTTAGCGATGATGCCAATATTAATGCTATCCAACAGGCTGCAGTTCTACTTGCTGACTCTTTTAAAGCAGGTGGCAAAGTATTATCTTGTGGTAATGGGGGCTCTCACTGTGATGCAATGCATTTTGCTGAAGAATTAACAGGGCGTTACCGTGAAAACCGCCCAGGTTATCCTGCGATTGCTATTTCAGATGTGAGTCATTTATCTTGTGTGAGTAATGACTTCGGCTATGAGTATGTTTTTTCGCGCTTTATCGAAGCTGTTGGCATGAAAGGTGATGTTTTACTCGGAATTTCTACCTCAGGTAATTCAGGAAACATTATTAAAGCGATTGCCGCTGCGCGTGAAAAAGGTATGAAAGTCATCACGCTAACAGGTAAAGATGGCGGGAAAATGGCTGGAACCGCGGATATTGAAATTCGTGTTCCACACTTTGGGTATGCCGACCGTATCCAAGAAATTCATATTAAAGTTATTCATATCTTAATTCAGTTAATCGAAAAAGAGATGGTGAAGTAGCGTTATTATTGTTTCAGGAGCTTTTAAATGTGCGAGTTACTTGGCATGAGTGCCAATGTTCCAACCGATATTTCGTTTAGCCTAAGTGGGTTAATTTCCCGAGGGGGGCAAACAGGCCCACATAAAGATGGTTGGGGAATTACCTTTTATGAGGGGCTCGGGTGTCGCACATTTAAAGATCCTCAACCCAGTTTTTTATCACCTGTCGCTCGTTTTGTGCAGGAATACCCGATTAAATCAGAAAGTGTTGTTGCGCATATTCGCCAAGCAAATCGGGGGGATGTGTCGTTAGCAAATACTCACCCCTTTACTCGTGAGCTATGGGGACGTAATTGGACTTATGCACATAATGGGCAATTAAAGGGGTATCGTACACTGAAAACTGGACGTTATTGCCCAATAGGTGAAACTGATAGCGAATGGGCATTTTGTTGGATACTTCATCAACTCAGTGAAAAATACCCACGCAGGCCATCGAATTGGAAAAGCGTGTTCCGTTTTATTGCGACATTAGCTGACCAATTACGTCATAAAGGGGTATTTAATATGTTGCTGTCTGATGGGCAATATATGATGGCCTTTAGCTCGACGAATTTACATTGGTTAACGCGTAAGGCACCGTTTGGTAAAGCAAAATTACTTGACCAAGATATTGAAATCGATTTTGAGCAGTGCACGACCCCCACTGATGTGGTCTCTGTTATCGCAACGCAACCACTAACGGGTAATGAAAACTGGCAGCGAATTGACCCAGGTAATTTCGTCTTATTCTATCTTGGTGAGCGCATATTGTGATTTAGACCCTAACAATTTTGTTGGGGTATCAGCTTGGTCAATAACCGCATATTTACCTAAAGCGACCGACACCTCGGCAGGCCTTCCTGTGCGGTTGAAATACTCGTAAGCGGGTTGTAGCTGCTTCCAGAAGGCATAATGGCTGGAATTACGGTAGCGCAGCATATTTTCATTTGTCATTTTAAATGGGTAAATGCTGACATTAATGACCGACTGTCCGCTGAGTAAGGCCGTTTCTACTGTTTGGTAAATCTCACCCATATATTTATCGGTCATGGCATAACATCCCACCGAAACGCAACTGCCGTGGATCATAAGATAGCTACCGCTATAGCCTTGCGCTTTATCAAACTCATTAGGAAAACCAATATTGATAGATCGGTAATACCGACTATTAGGATTGAGCTGTTCCGCTGTAATTTGATAAAATCCTTCTGGACTTTTCAGGTCGCCTTCAATTTTTTTGGGACCTAGCCCTCCTGAAAACTTACAAATTGGGTAAGTTTTCGACAGTTTATATTTTCCTGATGGTGTTTTTTGGTAGAGTTCTAATAAACCTTCTTGCTTAAATATTTGAATAAAAATGGATGAGTTTGAGCTATCCGATACGTTATTATTAAGTAGAAATGAATAGTTACTTGCCTGAATAGCAGGAGAATATATGAGTACAAATAAAAAAATTGCACTAAAAAATTTACTTAATTTCATATTTAAGCCATATCAAGAAAATGTTTTTGAACAAAAAGAGTACATATTTTATGCATTCTAGACGAGTAAATCGAAAATTAATATAGTTTGTTAATAGTTTTTAAATGAACCTTTATTGTGTAAATAATAAACAATGATCGATAAATATGAGCTTAAATATCGATAATACCGAATTGTTAACAGAAAAATTTAAATATTAATGCAATTTGCTTGAACTATGTCACTTCTATAGCCGGACATAGAGAGTGGGAACTGATAAAATTGTGGGTGGCAGAAGATAAAATTTAGTAACAATTATGTGAGAATACCTGCTTAAGTGATGACGATTACTTGAGCTATTTTTTATTTAATGAGTCGCTATCATTCATTGCTGAATCGTTAGCTTAGGGTTTAACTGATAAACTTGTGCAGATCTTATGATTAAAATTAAAAAAGGCCTCAACCTTCCTATCGCAGGTGAGCCAGCCCAAGTGATAGAAGACGGCCCGAAAATTCAACACGTAGCTGTGCTAGGTGAGGAATATGTCGGAATGCGTCCTTCGATGCTGGTTAAAGAAGGTGAGCGTGTAGTTAAAGGACAGGTTCTTTTTGAAGATAAAAAGAACCCAGGGGTTTTATTTACAAGCCCAGCCTGCGGTAAAATTGTTGCTATTCATCGTGGTGAGCGTCGTGTGCTTCAATCTGTTGTCATCGAAATTGATGGTGATGAACAAGAAACATTTACAGCTTATACTCGTGATGAGCTATCAACATTAACGCAACAACAAGTCGAAGATAACTTGATCAAATCGGGTCTGTGGACATCTTTAAGAACGCGTCCATTTAGCCGTTCACCACAACCGGGTTCTTCACCTATCGCTATTTTTGTCACTGCAATGGATACTAACCCACTTGCAGCGGATCCTGTTTTAATTATTAAAGAGCAAGAACAAGCATTTAACGATGGGCTTTTGGTTCTAAGTCGTTTAACAGAAGGTAAAATCCATGTGTGTCATGGAGAGGGAGACTTACCGAAGAATACGGCACACAACCAAATTTCTTATACTCAGTTTGCAGGGCCGCATCCTGCTGGTTTAGCGGGAACTCATATTCATTTCTTAGAACCTGTGAGTATTAAGAAAAAAGTTTGGAGCCTTAATTACCAAGACGTTATTGCTATTGGTAAGCTATTTGTTACGGGTCACCTATACACAGACCGCGTGATTTCATTAGCAGGGCCACAAGTTGAAAAACCTCGTCTTCTGCGTACTCGCCTAGGTGCTGATTTATATGAATTAACACAAGGTCAGCTTAAAGCGGGTGAAAATCGTATTATTTCCGGTTCAGTCCTTTGGGGCGTGACATGCGATGATACCCATCACTATCTTGGTCGTTTTCATAATCAAGTCTCAGTGTTAGCCGAAGGTCGCAATAAAGAGTTATTTGGCTGGATTATGCCTGGTGTTAATAAATTTACGATTACTCGTACCACAATCGGGCATTTCCTGAAAAATAAACGTTTTAATTTTACAACGACAATGAACGGTGGCGAGCGTTCGATGGTGCCAATTGGTAACTACGAGCGAGTCATGCCTCTCGATATCATGGTCACTCATTTATTGCGCGATCTCCTTGCTGGAGACACTGACTCATCACAAGAATTGGGCTGTTTAGAGTTGGACGAAGAAGATTTAGGTTTATGTACCTACGTTTGCCCAGCGAAATATGAATATGGTCCGGTGCTACGCGATGTTCTGACCAAGATTGAGCTAGAAGGGTGATTCCATGGGTCTGAAAAATTTATTTGAAAAGTATGAGCACCATTTTGAGCCCGGTGGAAAGCTAGAAAAATACTATGCGTTATTTGAAGCAGTTTCGACTGTTTTTTACACGCCGGGTACGGTAACAAAAGGGCGTTCTCATGTCAGGGATACTATTGACCTGAAACGTATGATGATATTGGTGTGGCTAGCGGTTTTCCCAGCTATGTTCTGGGGAATGTATAACGTTGGTAACCAAGCCATCCCAGCTTTGCATCAATTATATAGCGGGGCTGAATTACAGCAAGTTCTAGCTAGTGATTGGCATTATAGCTTAGCGCAGTTTTTAGGCGCATCACTTTCGATGGATGCGGGATGGGGAAGTAAAATGCTGCTGGGTGCAGTGTATTTCCTTCCTATTTATGCAGTCGTTTTCTTAGTCGGTGGTTTCTGGGAAGTGTTATTCGCCATGATCCGCGGCCATGAAATAAACGAAGGCTTCTTTATTACCTCGATTCTATTTGCCTTAATTGTGCCGCCAACCATTCCTTTATGGCAGGCTGCATTAGGTATCACGTTCGGGGTTGTTATTGCGAAAGAAATTTTTGGCGGTACTGGGCGTAACTTCTTAAACCCGGCATTGGCTGGACGTGCTTTCTTATTCTTTGCTTATCCTGCTCAAATATCAGGTGACTTAGTTTGGACCGCTGCAGATGGTTTCTCTGGTGCAACACCATTATCACAATGGGCAACAGGTGGTGAGCATGCGCTAATGAACACAGTGACTCATGAGCCTATTACTTGGATGCAAGCCTTTTTAGGTAATATGCCAGGTTCAATTGGTGAAGTGTCAACTCTGATGCTGTTTATTGGTGGGGCTCTTATCATGTTCTTCCGTATCGCATCATGGCGCATTGTTGCTGGTGTGATGGTTGGTATGATTGCAATGTCCTACCTATTCAACGCGATTGGCTCTGATACCAACCCGTTATTTGCTATGCCATGGTGGTGGCACATGGTACTCGGTGGCTTCGCATTCGGTATGATTTTTATGGCGACAGACCCGGTATCAGCTTCATTCACAGACAAAGGTAAATGGGCGTACGGCATTCTGATCGGTGTAATGTGTGTTCTTATCAGGGTTGTTAACCCAGCTTATCCAGAAGGGATGATGCTGGCGATCCTATTCGCCAACCTGTTTGCTCCTCTGTTTGACTATCTGGTCGTTCAAGCAAATATTAAGCGGAGAAAAGCTCGTGGCTAATGAAAAACCAATTAATAACGATAGCGTCGGCAGAACATTTCTAGTTGTTTTTATTCTTTGTCTAGTGTGCTCTATTGTCGTCGCAGGTGCTGCCGTTGGTTTAAAACCACAGCAGCAAGAACAGATTCAGTTAGATACTCAACGTAACATTTTAAGTGTTGCTGGGTTGCTACAGCCTAAAATGACCGCTGAGGAAGTTCAAAATGTGTATAAGGATCGCATCGAACCTAAACTTTTGAATTTTAAAACTAATGAATTATCTGATAGCACTAGCCGTTATGACTTAAATAGCGAGCTACGCAGCGAAGAAACGAGTATTGCACTCTCTCCAGCAGAGGATATTGCAAAAATCCGCCGTCGTGCAAATAGCGCTGAAATCTATTTGGTTAAAGATGAAGCAGGAAAAGTATCACAAATTATTTTACCTGTTTACGGTTCTGGTTTGTGGTCTGTCATGTATGCCTTTATTGCGGTAGATGTAGATGGTGTTACCTCTCGTGGTATTACTTACTACGCACATGGTGAAACACCAGGGCTGGGTGGTGAGGTTGATAACCCTCAGTGGAAAGCACAATGGCCAGGTAAAAAGCTGTTCAATGAACAGGGGGTTCCGGCAATTAAAATCGTGCGCGGTGGTGCTACAGATAACCCATACGGTATCGACGGCCTTTCAGGTGCGACTCTAACATCGAACGGGATCCAACATATGTTTGATTTCTGGTTAGGGGATAACGGTTTTGGTCCGTTCCTGAAAAAAGTACGTGAAGGAGCGCTGAATAATGGCTGATTCAAAAGAAGTAAAACGCGTCCTACTTGGGCCGCTATTTGATAACAACCCAATTGCTTTACAGGTATTAGGGGTTTGTTCTGCACTTGCAGTGACAACGAAGTTAGAAACCGCACTCGTTATGACGATCGCTGTAACCTTAGTAACGGCTTTTTCTAACTTCTTTATCTCACTCATCAGGAACTATATTCCGAGCAGTGTGCGTATTATCGTTCAAATGGCGATCATTGCATCTTTAGTTATTGTCGTTGACCAAATTTTACGTGCATACGCCTATGAAATATCAAAACAACTTTCTGTATTTGTTGGCTTGATTATTACTAACTGTATCGTCATGGGACGTGCTGAAGCTTACGCAATGAAAGCACCACCAATTGAAAGCTTCATGGACGGTATTGGTAACGGTCTTGGTTATGGTGTGATCCTTGTTTTAGTCGGCTTTTTCCGTGAGTTATTTGGTTCCGGCAAATTGTTTGGTATCACAGTTTTTGAATCACTACAAACCGGTGGTTGGTACATGCCAAATGGCTTGTTCCTCCTCGCGCCAAGTGCATTCTTTATCATTGGTATGCTGATTTGGGGACTACGTACTCTGAAACCAGCTCAGGTAGAGAAGGACTAATCACATGGAACACTATATTAGCCTGTTTGTTAAAGCCATTTTTATTGAAAATATGGCATTAGCGTTTTTCTTGGGAATGTGTACTTTCCTTGCGGTGTCGAAGAATGTAAAAACCGCTTTTGGACTGGGTATCGCTGTAACGGTAGTTCTGGGGATCTCTGTCCCAGCCAATAACTTAGTATACAACTTGGTGTTACGTGATGGTGCGATTGCCGAAGGTATCGATTTATCCTTCTTGAACTTCATCACTTTTATCGGTGTTATTGCCGCGTTAGTTCAGATTCTTGAAATGATTTTAGACCGCTACTTCCCGTCACTGTATAACGCGTTAGGTATCTTTTTGCCATTGATTACCGTTAACTGTGCCATTTTCGGTGGTGTTTCTTTCATGGCTCAGCGTGATTATAACTTTAGCGAATCGATTGTGTATGGGTTCGGTTCGGGGATCGGTTGGATGCTCGCAATCGTATTGCTGGCGGCTATCCGTGAGAAGATGAAGTACTCAGATATTCCATCGGGTCTAAAAGGGTTAGGTATCACCTTTGTGACAACCGGTTTAATGGCATTGGGCTTTATGTCCTTCTCCGGTGTGCAGCTATAAAGGCGAGAAGAATTCATGGAAATTATTATTTTAGGTGTCGTGATGTTTACCCTGATTGTCTTGGTGCTGACAGGTTTAATCCTGTTTGCTAAATCCAAGCTAGTCAATACAGGGAACATCAAAGTTGAAGTTAATGGCGATCCAGACAAAAGTTTTGAAGCTCCGGCGGGCGACAAACTGTTAGGCATGCTATCAAACCAAGGTATTTTTGTTTCATCAGCATGTGGCGGCGGTGGCTCTTGTGGTCAGTGCCGTGTGAAAATCAAAGAAGGCGGTGGTGATATTCTGCCAACTGAGCTTTCACACATCAACAAACGTGAAGCAAAAGAAGGCTGCCGATTAGCGTGTCAGGTCAACGTTAAGCAAGATTTAAAAATTGAGCTTCCAGAAGAAATTTTTGGTGTGAAAAAATGGGAGTGTGAAGTTATTTCTAATGATAACAAAGCCACTTTCATTAAAGAGCTTAAACTGAAAATTCCAGAAGGAGAGGTAGTTCCTTTCCGTGCGGGTGGTTTTATTCAGATTGAATGTCCGGCACATGTTGTCAAATACGAAGATTTTGATGTACCAGAAGAGTACCGCGAAGATTGGGATAAATTTAACCTGTTCCGTTATGTGTCTGAGGTTAAAGAGCCAACTGTTCGCGCCTATTCGATGGCAAACTACCCGGAAGAGTATGGCATTATCATGCTAAACGTGCGTATTGCTACGCCACCACCTCGTAATCCAGATGTCCCACCGGGGATCATGTCTTCTTATATTTGGTCATTAAAGCCAGGGGATAAAGTCACTATTTCTGGGCCGTTTGGTGAATTCTTTGCTAAAGAAACGGAAGCAGAAATGGTGTTTATCGGTGGTGGTGCGGGAATGGCGCCAATGCGTTCTCACATATTTGACCAACTGCGTCGCTTGGATTCTAAACGTAAGATTAGTTTCTGGTATGGGGCGCGTTCAGTCCGTGAAATGTTCTACACTGAAGATTTTGACCAACTTGCTGCAGAACATGAAAACTTTACATGGCATGTCGCGCTTTCAGACCCTATGCCTGAAGATAATTGGGATGGTTATACAGGTTTCATCCATAATGTCTTATATGAAAACTACTTAAAAGACCATCCAGCGCCAGAAGATTGTGAGTTCTATATGTGTGGACCTCCAATGATGAATGCTGCTGTGATTAAAATGTTGAAAGACCTCGGTGTTGAAGATGAAAATATCCTGTTGGATGACTTCGGTGGTTAAGCAACTTAGCTGATTTTATTAGACTTATCAAAGTCAGTAGACAGTAACACTTTAAAGAGGGAAAATATTTTCCCTCTTTGTGATTTTAGTAAATCTATTAAGTGCTAATTAGTTAGCGCTTAATAGGTAGATTTATAATTATTTTGACTGGAACATTCTCTGCATGGGTGACGATGTAAAGTGTGTTAATAGTCTGGGCGGCCTTAACAAAATGCGCTCATGATTGACGCGGAGAAAATTATGCTAAGTAAAAGAATCTATACCCCAATACTGCTATTTGTTGCAGCTCTGTTTCTTACTGCCTGTGGTGGACCTGAACAACAGAATCTTCAGGGGCAAACGATGGGGACGTACTATTCGGTTAAATATGTTACAGATTCTTCGGAGCCAAAGCCTGAAGTCATTCAAGCCGAAATAGATAAACGTTTGGAGGAAGTTAATGACCAAATGTCAACATATCGCCCAGATTCAGAATTAAGTCGTTTTAATCAATTTAAAGAAGTGAATACGCCGTTCCCAGTTTCTGCAGCAACCGCAACTGTGGTTAAAAAAGCCATTGAAATTAATAAGCTTACTAATGGTTCATTAGATGTAACGGTTGGGCCTTTAGTTAATTTATGGGGTTTTGGCCCTGAAGGAAGAGTGACTAAAGCGCCTTCTGATGAAGAGTTGGCTAAGCGTAGAGCCTGGACTGGTATCGAGAAACTCTCGGTTCAGGATAATAACCTAATTAAAACGATCCCTGAGCTGTACGTCGACCTTTCCTCAATTGCTAAAGGTTATGGTGTTGACGTTGTTGCTGAATATTTAGAATCATTGGATATCAATAATTATATGGTTGATATTGGTGGTGAAGTGCGTACGAAAGGAACAAATGGTAAAGAAGTACCATGGCGTATTGCAATAGAAAAACCTGTAGCGGATGGGGTAAGCCAAACAGCACAAGAGATTATTGAACCAGGTGACCGTTCTATCGCTACATCAGGAGATTACCGTAATTATTTCGAGCAAGATGGCGTTCGTTTTTCTCATACCATTGACCCAAAAACAGGCAAGCCAATCACTCATAATTTAGTTTCTATTACGGTGATTGCAGAAAATTGTATGAGTGCTGATGGCCTATCTACGGGGCTAAATGTTTTAGGGCCTGAAGTTGGCTTTGATTTAGCTGAAAAAATGAATATTCCTGTTTTTATGATTGTTAAGACAGATAAAGGTTTTGAAGAGCGTTATACTAAGGCATTCGAACCATTTTTAACTAAAAAACAGTAGTTGTGGGAGGATAAAAGATGCTAAATGTTTTTATTGCAGCCTTTGTACTGTTTTTGCTGGCCTTTTTAGGCATGTCACTTGGATATATTATTAAGCGTAAGAGTATCCAAGGTAGCTGCGGCGGGTTAAGCAGTATTGGTGTTGATAAAGTGTGTGATTGCCCTGAGCCTTGCGATGCACGTAAAAAGCGTATGGCACGTGAAGAAGCCCGCCAAAAAATACTGGATAAAAATCGTATTATTTGAATAGTAATATTTAACGGTTCTATAACTAGTAATGAGCCGGAGATGTCTAAATATAGTTATTAGACATCTCCAAATATTACTTTCCCGTTATACAGCCTAAATTAATTGCATTTTCTTAGCACATGAAACAGAGACAGGGTAATTAACATGCATGCTTTTTGTCTCACCATCAAATCTAATCGTGACCTTTCCATTATCATTGTTGTTAATTTGGCAAGGTAAAAAATCACCACTACTCCACAGTTCATTATTTTTCGTAGTAATTTTAGCTTTCCAAGCACTTTTACCTGTTGTTGAGTAAGGGAATGAATTTTCGTTAGAGCTAGATGTGGCATTTGCTAGATTATAAAATATAAACACATTATCATAGGGGTTATCACTATTATGATAATGTATTTCAACTTTCCTTAATGTTTCATTCCAATAATTCTCGACAATCATTGTTCCAATATTTGACATATAAAACCTTTTTTAAATTATTTTAAATAGAATTTTTGTGACGGATTAAATATATCAAGTTTTCTATAGCGGTAAATTAAGAACAATTATTATTAATTGATGAAAAGAATGTTTTTAAGATGTGATTTAATTCCTAAGCTATTATTAAAGTAATAATAGCTTAGGATATGTTATTAGATTATTTTTTAAATGCTTTTGGGGAATCAACCATTACAGCATCAACACCAATTTCTTTTGCGAGTTGGTAGTCACTGTCATTATTAACACCAAAGACAATGATATAGGCATTACCATTTTTTCTAAAACAGTCGATGGCCTCTTTATCCCATGAAAGGGTAGCTGGTGAGCGTGCCTCACCTAATGTATATTTTTCAACTACTTCAACTTTACGATGTAGCTCAAAGCCATACCAACGAGTAGTGGTTTTGTCATTTTCTATTGAGCATTGATGGTTCATCACGATATTTGCCAACATAGTCCGAGTTTCATCACGGCTTTCAAATAGTGAAATTTTTGATGAAAGGGATTTTAGCGCTTTTAAAAATTCATCATTAGTGGAATAAAAACGTACTTGGCTAAATGAATTAGTTTTATCTAGTAATGCAAGGATAGCTTGTGCTTGGATATTAGGGTCTGCATCAGGTGATTTTAAATCAATATAAAAAGTCGTATCAGGGTATTTTTTTAAAATAGTTTCTAGTCTACTAATAGTAGTATCTTGCATAGGTAGTTGCAGGTTATTTTTTATATTGTATTTATATGCAGCATTTATACGGTTAAGTTGCAGGGCATTATATTTTGATACTGGACCTTCATGGTCTGTAAGTGAGCTTAAGTCACTTGGACGATATAAAACGAGTTGATTATCTTTACTTAACTGAACGGTAAGCCAAATAGCGTCAGCATTATTTTTCTTTGCTAAATCAATTGCATAAATTGTATTTTCTGGTGCATCAGCCGTTCCTGCACGGTGAGCAACAATTTTAGGGGATAGTGCAAAAACGGTTTGGCTAGCAAACAGTATTATGAGAGTTGCCATAAATTTAAAATATTTTGATGTTGATGTAATTGCCATAGAGATGATCCATAAATAGTTTTTCAAGGTATTGTCGTTGGTAAAACAATTCTTTTTATTACTTTTTTGTTTAAAAGTAAGTATTAACACTTATTTTTAAGACAAACTTTAAATAAAATCTTTATTGGATAGATTGGCAGATGATTATTGCAATATGATGAATTACCTAGTTATCATTAAGTTAGCTTGTTATTCATCCATTTATGGTGGTCTGATAATAATTGCATGGCTATTAAAGATACTGTATATTTAAACAGTTGATTGATTGTTAGGGTATACTCGTGCGTAAAATTATTCATATTGATATGGACTGCTTTTATGCCGCCATCGAGATGCGTGACGACCCAAGCCTTCGCAATGTACCTATTGCGGTGGGAGGTAGCGCAGATCGCCGAGGAGTGATTAGTACTGCAAATTATGAAGCACGTCGCTACGGTGTTCATAGTGCGATGTCTACAGCGATTGCACTTAGGCTTTGCCCTCACTTGAAAGTGGTTCCTGGGCATATGGCACTTTATAAAGAAACCTCTCTTCATATTCGAAAAATATTTGCGCGTTACACAGACCTCATAGAACCGCTTTCTCTTGATGAGGCTTATTTGGATGTTACGGATTGTACGCAATTACACGGCTCTGCAACGTTAATTGCTGAGGCTATCCGTAAGCAAATCTTTGATGAATTACAGCTCACTGCTTCAGCGGGGATCGCTCCAATAAAATTTTTGGCAAAGATTGCTTCCGATATGAACAAACCGAATGGCCAATTCGTGATCACACCACAAGATATCGATCAATTCGTTCTTAAATTGCCGCTAAAAAAAATACCAGGAGTGGGTAAGGTAACAGCCCAAAAATTAGCGGATATGGGGTTGGTGACTTGTGCCGATGTTCAAAAATATGATGTAGTTGCGTTGATTAAAAGCATGGGGAAATTTGGGCAGGTACTTTGGGAGCGTTGCCATGGTATCGATGAACGTGCGATTAACCCTGATAGGCTTAGGAAATCGGTAGGAGTTGAACGTACACTTACAGAAGATATCTATCAATGGGAAGATTGCTTGCCGTTGTTGGATAAATTATACGATGAACTCCAACTGCGTTTAGCAAAGGTAAAGCCTGACCTTCGTATTGCTCGCCAAGGTGTAAAATTTAAATTTGCAGACTTTCAGCAAACGACACAAGAACATGTATACCCAGTTCTCAATAAACAAGATTTGGTACAAATAGCGAAAAAAGCTTGGGATAATCGCCGCTTAGGGCGTGGCGTTCGGTTAGTTGGTTTGCATGTGATGCTGCAAAGTCCTCAGCTTGAACGGCAATTATTACTTGAATTATAAAAAAACACCCATCGTATGATAGGTGTTTGATTTACAATTAATTAGTTGTTTATTCTTTAACTGGAATTGCTTTTAAAACCGCAGTTAATAATTTCCAATACTCACCAACGCTTGCAATATGCACACGCTCATCAGGGGAGTGCGCACCACGAATAGTTGGCCCAATTGAAACCATATCCATGTCTGGGTAAGGCTTTTTGAATAAGCCACACTCAAGGCCTGCGTGGATCACCATCACATTAGGAATTTTACCGAATAGTTTGTTGTAGGTATCGCTGACTAAATGCATCACTGGTGAGTCTGCATCGGGCTGCCAACCAGGGTAACTGCCTTCTGCTCGATATTGGGCTTGTGCTAATTTACTGATAGATGTCAGCATGTTAACAACGTAGTTCTTGCCGCTATCGATAAGTGAGCGAACAAGGAAGATAATTTCTGCTTTATCTTCAGTTAGGCGTACCACACCTTCATTAAGTGACGTTTCAACCACGCCAATAGCCACATCGCTCATGCGAATTACACCGTTCGGTGCTGCATTTAAGAAGAAAACAAAACGCTTTTGGCAATCATCAGAAAGGGCTTTTAGCTCACTTTGCGTTTCGTCAAGTAGCAGAACAAGGTTAGGCTCAACAACAGCTAATTCATTTTTCAGAATATCTTCATAGCGCGTTCTCAGTGCCGTTAATTCAGCAACTTTGTCTGCTGGAACAGCAATAATGGCATAGGCTTCACGAGGAATCGCATTGCGAACAGTACCCCCTCTAAAATCTAATAATTTTAGGCTTAAATCTTCTTCGTGCCCTGCTAGAAATCGAGCTAACAGCTTATTGGCATTACCTAAACCTAAATGTACATCACCACCGGAGTGACCACCTTTTAGGCCTTTTAGGGTCATTGTGAAGGTTTTATAGCCTTGTGGTAATGCTTCACGAGTCAGGTCAAACGTGGTTGTAAAATCAACACCACCAGCGCAACCCATGTAAATTTCACCTTCTTCTTCGGAGTCGGTGTTTATCAAAATATCTGCTTGTAACCAGCCTGCTTTCAAGCCAAAAGCACCTTCCATACCGGCTTCTTCGGTCATGGTCAGGAGAACTTCCATTGGCCCATGCTCAACGCTATCGTCAGCAAGAACAGCCAAAGCAGAAGCTAAGCCAATGCCGTTATCAGCACCTAAAGTGGTGCCTTCAGCAGTAACCCACTCACCATTAACATAGGGACGAATTGGATCTGTTTTAAAGTCATGTACCGTGTCGTTATTTTTTTGTGGCACCATGTCCAAGTGAGCTTGTAAAACAACACCTTTACGGTTTTCATAACCAGGCGTAGCAGGTTTACGGATCAGAATATTGCCTACTTCATCACGTTCAACGTGAAAGCCTTTTTGTTTTGACCAATCAACAATATGCGCGGCTAAGGCTTCTTCGTGATACGAAGGGTGTGGGATAGAACAGATTTTAGCGAAGATATCCCATAGCGGTTGGGGGGATAATGTAGCTAGCTCAGACACGTCTCTCTCCTTTTATTTTCCCTTTATATTTCAATCTGTAGCGTTGTTGGCTTCATTCATAAATCCCAGTCACATACTTATGTATGCTCCTAGGATTTACTCATTTGCCGCCTAGCTACAAATTGAACTATTTAGGGATAATATCCTGAATAACCCAGTAGGAGCTGATTGGCAACCAACGTTAATTTCAGCTTCAATTTTAAAAGGAATATTGCTGTAATTATGACCTAACAGCCTGAAGTTTCGAATTAAAGGCTGCCTCTTTTATAAACTCAGGATAACACTTTCTTTTGAGCAATGGACAGTGTAAATGATAATAATTAATGGCGAATGGTGCTTTTTGCTGGTTTTTAACCGGCCAAATCACTATAATCTCGCGCAACCTTTTTTCCGCAAGACACTTTTCAGATTTACTCAGCAGTCGGGACCCGAATTTTATGAGCGAAAAATATGTCGTAACGTGGGATATGTTGCAAATACATGCCCGTAAACTCGCACAACGTTTATTACCAGTAGAGCAATGGACCGGTATTATCGCGGTTAGCCGTGGTGGCCTTGTTCCTGGAGCACTGCTTGCACGCGAACTTGGTATTCGTAACGTTGATACCGTTTGTATTTCTAGCTATGACCATAATAACCAGCGCGAATTAACCGTGATTAAACGTGCAGAAGGTGATGGTGAAGGCTATATTGTCATCGATGATTTAGTAGATACAGGCGGCACAGCTCAAGCTATCCGTAACATGTACCCTAAAGCACATTTTGTCACCATCTTTGCAAAACCTGCAGGCCGTCCATTAGTTGATGACTACGTAATTGATATTCCACAAGACACATGGATCGAACAACCATGGGACATGGGTGTCGTTTTTGTTAAACCATTGTGTGAACAAGATAAATAAATCTGTTTTTCATGAGCGTTTTAGGTGAAAACATTGTAATTATAAAGCGTTATAGGTTTTATTGATTGCAAAAACACATTAATACCTAAAATTTTTGAGCTAAACACGATATAATTTGGGGAGTGCATTTTTGCATTCCCTTTATTTTTGGCCAAATTCAACTCTGATCGACAAGGAAATAGGGATGACTCAGCAAAACCTCTCAGAAAAACTTTTCAAACCTAAAGTCAGACAAGTTGAAACATCAACATTAGTCTCTTATTCATCTCAAACAATTTCTCAAATTAAAGAACACAGTGTGTTAAGTGGCTCCCATCATGCGGGTTGGTATCGTATGATTAATCGCTTAATGTGGATTTGGCGAGGAATAGACGCCTTAGAAATTGAAGAAGTACTAAGTCGTATTGCTATCTCAGATGCTGAGCGTAGCAATGATAACTTGTTGGATACGGTCATTGGCAACCGTCGTGGAAACTGGTGTTTCGAATGGTCCCAGCAAGCCATGCGTTGGCAGCAAAAAGCATTAGAATTTGAAAAAGGTGCAGAGGCAGGGGAGGCTTGGTTACGTTCTGCTAATTTGTACAGTATTGCCGCTTATCCTTTTATTAAAGGTGACGAGCTGGCTGACCAAGCTATTTTGCTGGCTTGCAAAGCTTATGATAGTGCCGCAAAATTTTCTCAATATCGCCTAAAGAAAATTCCTTTCAAAGTTGATGGTGGGAAAGAAGTCTGCGGTTTTTTACATATTCCTTCACAGGGGCAAGGGCCTTATCCGACAGTGATGATCTGTGGCATGTTAGATAGCTTACAGATTGATTTCTATCGCTATTTTCGCGACTACCTCGAACCACTCGGTATTGCGATGCTAACACTGGATATGCCGTCAATTGGTTATTCGGTTAAACACAAGCTTACGCAGGAAACGAGCACCTTACATGAGCAAATCGTTCGCCAGCTTGGGGATATTGCTTGGATTGACCATACGCGTTTTGGCATCGTTGGTATGCGTTTTGGCGCAAATATAGCGTTAAGATTAGCTTATATGTGCCCTGATAAGATTAAAGCGGTTGCTGTCATAGGGCCAATTGTCCACAGTTTATTGCATGAAGAGAAATATCAACAAGATATTCCTCGGATGGTTTTGGATGTATTCGCCAGTCGTTTGGGTATTTATCAAGTTGATGGTTCTGCTTTACGTCATGAATTAAGTTGCTATTCACTTAAAAATCAAGGGCTTTTGGGGCGGCGCAGTAAGGTTCCAATGCTATCGGTTAGTCTTAAAGATGATATTTACAGCCCCAAAGCAGAGTCTGATTTAATTCGACGTTCATCGATGGATGCTGACACGATAATGCTACCAAGCCAGCCCGTTTTTGCTAATTTTGAAAAGGCGCTAAGTGAAACTACTAATTGGTTAAAAGCAAAAATACTTTAATTTTATTTAATAACTTGCTTATTTTTTCCCATTTGTTAAAAAGGTGTCTTCCCAAGAAGGAGATCCTTAACATGGCTTTACCGACTGATTACTCAAATGGAAAGTATTTAAAGAAGTTTGCTTCGATAGGACCTTATTTACGTGAAAAACAATGTTTAAATGGCTGTTATATATTCGATAGCCTCGTTGTTTGCGTGAATGCAAATATTGCCCCAGAAAAACGTGAATTTTGGGGGTGGTGGCTAAAATTGGTTGCAACTGATAAGGGGTTTGAATTTACTTATCATTTGGGCCTATACAACAGCCATGGTAGTTGGCAAGTCAAAGCATTAAAAGATGCACCAACCATTGAGGCGACAGAGCAAAATTTAGTGTCTTTTCACCAAGCCCTTGCAAAACAGCTATCTGAACTTGAGTTAAGCCTCTTTCCCTCCCCGCTAATGACAGAATTAAAACTGGAATTAAGCGCATAAATTTGTTTTAAACCAACTTTTGTTGAATTTTGCGTTATGCCTGTTGGCATAACGCGCTTCTCCTGATAAAAATGATACCTACTTTTTGGTTTATTAATCCTAATGGCAGAAAAATGATGAAAAATAGCCAGACGCTGGTAGTTAAATTAGGGACCAGTGTATTAACAGGGGGCTCGCGCCGTTTAAATCAAGCTCATATTGTTGAGCTGGTTAGGCAGTGCGCGCAGCAATATGAAAAAGGGCATCGTATTATTATTGTGACTTCTGGGGCAATTGCCGCAGGTCGCGAACACTTAAATTACCCCGAATTGCCGGCTACCATAGCATCTAAACAGTTGCTTGCGGCGGTCGGTCAAAGTCGTTTAATCCAGTTATGGGAACGGTTATTCTCCATTTATGGCATTCATATCGGGCAAATGTTACTGACACGAGCCGATTTAGAAGACAGAGAACGTTTCTTAAATGCACGAGATACCTTGCAAGCACTGCTAGATAACGGAATCATTCCAGTTATCAATGAAAATGATGCTGTGGCTACCGCAGAAATCAAAGTCGGTGATAATGACAATCTATCCGCTTTGGCCGCGATTCTTGGCGATGCAGATAAACTGCTATTATTGACAGATATCGAAGGCTTATATGATGCTGATCCACGCAGTAATCCAAATGCAAAATTGATCCCTGAAGTGTATGGTATCAATGATGAACTTCGCGAAATGGCGGGGGGAAGCGTTAGCGGATTAGGAACCGGTGGAATGGCAACTAAATTACAAGCAGCAGATGTCGCGGGCCGTGCAGGAATTGATGTTATCATTGCAGCAGGCAATAAACCGGATGTTATTAATGCGGTTATTGAAAATCTTCCAGTTGGTACCCGTTTTTATGGGCAAAAAAATCCAATGGAAAATCGTAAACGTTGGATTTTCGGTGCTCCAGCAGCTGGAGATGTGTACATTGATGATGGTGCACAACTGGCAATTATGGAAAAAGGCAGTTCATTATTGCCAAAAGGTATTAAGAAGATTGAAGGCGATTTCTCCCGAGGCGCAGTGATCCGTATTCGTAATATGGCAGGGAAAGATCTTGCTCATGGGGTCAGCCACTATAACAGTGATGCACTTAGAATGATTGCTGGGCACCATTCACAAGAAATCAGCAAAATACTTGGCTATGAACACGGTTCTGTGGCTGTTCATCGTGATGATATGATAGTGAGTTAATTATGTTAGAGACAATGGGTAAGGCTGCAAGGGTTGCTTCATGGCAATTAGCTCAGTTAAGTACCAAACAAAAAAATGCAGCACTATTACAAATTGCAGATCTACTAGAACAAGATAATGCAGTTATACTTGCAGCGAATCAAAAAGACATGGCGCAGGCAAAAGCAAGCGGTATGACTGAGGCGTTACAAGACCGCTTATTACTGACGCCAGAGCGTTTAAAAAGTATTGCTGATGACGTCAGAAAAGTATGCCAATTAGCTGATCCTGTTGGGCAAATCATTGATGGAAGCCAATTGGATAGCGGCTTAAATTTACAGCGCCGCCGTGTCCCATTGGGGGTTGTCGGTGTCATTTATGAAGCCCGCCCTAATGTCACCGTTGATGTGGCTTCGTTATGTTTAAAGACAGGTAATGCGGTCATTTTACGTGGCGGGAAAGAGACGCATCATACTAACCTTGCGGTGGTGGAAGTTATTCAAAAAGCATTGGAAAATAGCGGCTTGCCAGCAGATGCAGTACAAGCTATTAATAATCCTGACCGTGAATTAGTTGCACAATTACTCAAATTAGATCGCTACGTCGATATGCTAATCCCTCGCGGCGGTGCGGGTTTACATAAATTATGTCGTGAGCAATCAACGATCCCAGTAATTACTGGAGGAATTGGTGTTTGCCATACATTTGTTGATAAATCGGTAGATTTTAATAAAGCCATTAACGTGATTATTAATGCAAAAGTTCAGCGCCCAAGCGCTTGTAACTCACTGGAAACATTATTAGTTCATAAAGAGATTGCGAATGAGTTTCTGCCGTTTTTAAGTGAAAAAATGGCACAACAACAAGTCACATTACATGCGAGTGAAAAAGCGCTTCCATTGCTAAAACAAGGTCCAGCTAAAGTTGTTGATGTAAAACCTGAAAACCTTGTCGATGAGTGGCTCTCACTGGATCTTAACGTAGACATTGTTGAAGATATTGACGCTGCTATCGACCATATTCGTCATTATGGTACAGCTCATTCTGATGCTATCTTGACAGAATCTATTCACCAAGCTGACTATTTCGTTCAATGTGTAGATTCAGCCGCGGTATATGTTAATGCAAGCACTCGCTTTACCGATGGTGGGCAGTTTGGTTTAGGTGCAGAGGTCGCAGTGAGTACGCAAAAATTACATTCACGTGGCCCTATGGGGTTAGATGCACTAACAACGTACAAATGGATCGGGTATGGTGACTTTTTAAGTCGTCCATAATGAGTAAAAATGATGAGATAGCCACACTTGTGTGGCTTTCTTTTTTTATTTGCCAAACTAGGCAGTTTATCATAAGCAAATTTGTAATCGGTATTGCTTAGTATTTATGATGATGGGATGAAATTTAATGTTTTACATTATCGGTCCAAGAGGTTCGGGTAAAACCACAATTGGTAAAAAATTTGCAGAATCTAAAGGTTATCAATTTGTTGATACAGATAAATTGATTTTAGAAAAAGCGGGAAAAAGTATCGCAGAAATTGTTGAACAGCACGGGTGGGATTACTTTCGCCAGCTAGAGACTGACGTCCTTAAGTCGATTACGCAAAGCGATATGATTGTTTCAACTGGTGGGGGGCTTGTTCTTGCAGAAGAAAATCAGCAAATTATGCGTAATAACGGCACCGTGATTTACTTAAATACCCACCCTGAAGTTTTAGCAAAACGCCTTGCTGCGGAACCGCAAGCGGATCAGCGACCAAGTTTGACAGGAAAATCTTTAGTTGAAGAAATTGAAGAAGTGATGCAACAAAGGGAGCCTATCTACCGTGCGACAGCACATCATATTATTGATGCGGCTCAGCCTGTCGACGACATCATCGTACAACTTAATGATTTAACTTAAACTCATGAGTGATAAGCCAGCGGTGTTTTCGGAATATACTAATTAGAGTAAAGGGAGTAGCTCAGTAAGATAGAAGTCACTAAAGGTATAGTCGTATCACACTAATATATAAAAATATAATCATAGTATAGGGACTCATTATGTTGGCAAAGATAGTCAAAACAGTACTTAAATTTTTGTTTCGCGTACAAGTTATTGGCGACGCGAAAGAATTTAATCAAGATAAATGCTTAATTACGCCCAATCATGTTTCTTTCCTAGATGGTGTATTAATCGCACTTTTTTTGCCTGTCAAACCTGTATTTGCTGTTTATTCAACATTTGCCACACCGAAAATGGTGAAGCGCCTTAAGCCCTATGCGGATATTGTCCCTCTTGATCCTGCCAACCCTCTAGGTATTCGTCATCTAGTTAAAGAGGTAGAAAAAGGGCGCCCAATAGTTATTTTCCCAGAAGGCCGAATTTCGGTTCATGGCTCTTTAATGAAAATATACGAAGGAGCGGCTTTTGTGGCAGCAAAGTCAGAAGCAAAAGTTGTTCCTATTCGTATAGAAGGTGCACAATATAGCCATTTTGGGCGGCTGAAAGGAATTTTTCCATTAAAATGGTTCCCGAAGATCACATTGCATATCTTGCCAGCACAAGAAATTCCAATGCCAGAAGCTCCTAGAGCGGTAGAGCGTCGTGCTCTGGCTGGTGAAAATCTGTACCAAATCATGAAGTCCGCACGTATGTCTTGTTTACCACAAGTCACATTAGTTGAAGAATTTATTCAAAGTGTTCAGTTTTTTGGGCGTCGCACGCCTTGTATTGAAGACATCGCATTTAAAGAGGATTCATATCAATCTCTATTGAAAAAAACCTTAGGGGTTGGCCGTATTATTGAACGTTATACTCATGAAAATGAAAGAGTTGGCCTATTATTGCCAAATGCGACAGTCACCGCAGCTGCGATTTTTGGCGCTTTAATGAGAGGCCGAGTACCTGCCATGCTTAATTACACTGCTGGCAGTCACGGTATTAGTAACGCTTTAAAAGCTTCAGCAGCGAAAGTGGTCTTTACTTCCCGCCAATTTTTGGAAAAAGGCAACTTAACGCATATTCCAGAACAAGTGCCAGAAGCAAGTTGGATTTACCTTGAAGATTTAAAAGACACGGTAACATGGCAAGATAAAATATGGATTATTAAGCACTTATTTAATCCTAAAAAAGCCATTATTCCCCGAAAACCGTCCGATGAAGCGATTGTTTTATTCACATCCGGCTCGGAAGGTACACCGAAAGGTGTTGTCCACAGCCATGCCAGCTTGATGGCAAACGTAGAGCAAATTAAAACGATCGCTGATTTTACACCTCGTGACCGTTTTATGTCGTCACTTCCATTATTTCACGCATTTGGTTTGACGGTTGGCTTATTTATCCCTCTATTTTCAGGTAGCCGAGTTTTCCTTTATCCAAGCCCATTACATTACCGGATCATTCCTGAATTAGTCTATGACAAAAACTGTACGGTATTATTTGGAACATCAACCTTTTTAGGTAACTACGCACGATTTGCTCATCAGTATGATTTTGCACGTTTGCGTTATGTGGTTGCGGGCGCAGAAAAATTATCAGATAAAACCAAAAAAATCTGGTTCGATAAATTTGGCATCCGAATTCTTGAAGGCTATGGGGTAACTGAGTGTGCACCTATTGTTTCAATTAATGTGCCAATGGCCGCTAAAGAAGGCTCTGTAGGGCAAATTTTACCCGAAATGGAAGCGCGAATTATCCCCATTTCTGGTATTGAACAAGGTGGTAAATTACAGCTTAAAGGCCCAAATATCATGAAAGGGTATTTGCGTGTGGAAGCGCCTGGGGTACTTGAAACACCACGAGCTGAAAATGCACAAGGTGAAATAGAGGAAGGTTGGTACGACACAGGTGATATCGTTGAATTAGATCATAAAAATTTCTGTACGATAAAAGGCCGTGTTAAACGTTTTGCTAAACTTGCGGGTGAAATGGTTTCTCTCGAAAGTATTGAGCAAATGGTGGCATCTCTTTCTCCTAATGCAAATCATGGTGTGGTTACAAAGCCAGATAGCAGTAAAGGTGAAGCGCTTGTTTTGTTCACAACAGATAAAGAACTAGAGCGTAGCGCATTATCTAGTGCAGCCAAAAGCAAAGGGTTAACCGAGTTAGCGGTTCCACGTGATATTCGTTTTGTTAAAGAGTTGCCAGTACTGGGTAGCGGTAAAACGGATTTTGTCACATTAAAGCAAATGGCATTAAAGGATGAATAATATGCAAGAGAATGCGTCCAATGTACCGTTAATGAGCAGAGGAATGAAAGCTGTACTTGCTTCACAGTTTCTTTCTGCATTTGCAGATAATGCTTTATTATTTGCCATATTAGCCCAACTTAAAGCCGAGTTTTATCCTGAATGGAGTCATCCTATCTTACAAATGGTGTTTGTTTTCACTTACATCGTTTTAGCGCCATTTGTTGGGCAAATTGCAGATAGGTTCTCAAAGGGCCGAGTGATGTTGTTTTCTAACATCTTTAAGTTTATTGGGGCATTAGGGATTTGTTTTGGCCTAAACCCATTCCTTTGCTATGGGTTAGTGGGAATCGGCGCTGCTTCATATTCACCAGCTAAATACGGTATTTTAGGTGAGCTCACTGGTGGAGATAACCTTGTTAAGGCCAATGGTGTCATGGAGGCTTCAACAATCGCAGCCATTTTAGTGGGATCGGTTGTCGGAGGAATGCTTTCCGATATTAACTTAATCTTAGCGTTAGGCACATGTGCTGTATTGTATGCGTTAGCCGTTATTGCGAATTTTTTCATCCCACACTTAGCTGCCGCGAGGCCTGGAAAAGGTTGGGATCTTAAACTGTTAATTACTTCTTTTTTCAATGCCTGCCGGGTGCTATGGGCTAACCAAGAAAGCCGTTTTTCACTAGTTGGAACCAGCTTGTTCTGGGGGGCTGGGGTAACGCTGCGTTTTCTGCTCGTTGCATGGGTGCCTGTGGCATTGGGATTACAAGACAACACAACGCCGACTATTTTAAATGCGATGGTTGCCGTGGGAATAGTTGCAGGAGCCGGGCTTGCTGCCAAGTTTATTACCTTAAAAACGGTTTATCGCTGCATTCCTGCGGGAGTTATTATAGGTGTGATGGTGGTGTTACTTTCGTTGCAAACTAATATTATTCCATCCTATTTTATTTTAATCATCCTTGGGATCTTCGGCGGTTTATTTGTCGTTCCGTTGAATGCATTATTGCAAGAAAAAGGGAAGGAAACTGTTGGAGCAGGGAATGCGATTGCAGTACAAAATTTAGGTGAAAATAGTGCAATGCTAATTATGTTAGGCTTGTACTCATTAGCAATTAAAGCAGGTTTGTCAGTTGTGAATGCCGGTATTGGTTTCGGTGCTGTATTCGCAATTGCGATTGCGGGTTTATGGGTTTGGGATCGCGCTCGTAAAAAAATGGCATAAAGGTAGATAACATCATGATAGATGAGAAGCGGCTTGAAACTCTGAGTATTCAGGTTGGGCTGAAACTGAAAGAACAGGGTAAAACAGTCACAACCGCAGAGTCATGTACCGGGGGCTGGGTTGCCAAAGTTTTAACCGATATATCGGGTAGCTCAGATTATTTTCAGCGTGGCTTTGTGACATACAGTAATGAAGCAAAGCATCAAATGATCGGTGTTAAAGATGAGTCTTTACAGCAGTATGGCGCTGTAAGCCAACAAGTCGTTACTGAAATGGCGACAGGCGCTTTACAAGAAGCCTGTGCAGATTTTGCTGTTTCAGTTAGTGGAATAGCAGGCCCTGGGGGCGGTAGTGTAGAAAAACCTGTTGGTACAGTATGGTTTGGTTTTGCACAGAAACAGGCAGACCAAACGGTATTAGTCACAACACAACATCAAGTGTTTCAAGGAAACAGAAATGAAGTTCGTTTTCAATCAACACTTTATATACTTGAAACACTTTTAAAGCAGTTAAGTTAAAAATTTTCTTGATACTGTATGATTATACAGTATAATTAATTTCAACAAACCGAATTCAATCGTTTTATTTGCAGTGGTCAAATCATTGCACTTAGGGAGTAAACATGGCTATTGATGAAAACAAACAAAAAGCACTTGCAGCAGCATTAGGCCAAATTGAAAAGCAATTTGGTAAAGGTTCCATTATGCGTCTTGGTGAAGACCGCTCTATGGATGTTGAAACTATCTCAACAGGCTCCTTATCCCTTGATGTTGCATTGGGTGCTGGTGGCTTGCCACTAGGTCGTATTGTTGAAATCTACGGCCCTGAATCTTCAGGTAAAACAACACTAACTCTGCAAGTTATTGCTGCAGCGCAACGTAGTGGTAAAACATGTGCTTTCATCGATGCTGAACACGCTTTAGACCCTATCTATGCTAAAAAATTAGGCGTTGATATCGATAACTTACTATGTTCTCAACCGGACACCGGTGAGCAAGCGCTAGAAATTTGTGATGCATTAACTCGCTCAGGTGCGGTTGATGTGATCATCGTTGACTCCGTTGCTGCATTAACACCAAAAGCTGAAATTGAAGGTGAAATTGGTGATTCACATATGGGCCTAGCTGCTCGTATGATGAGCCAAGCAATGCGTAAGTTAGCTGGTAACTTAAAAACATCTAATACCTTACTGATCTTTATCAACCAAATTCGTATGAAGATTGGTGTTATGTTTGGTAACCCAGAAACAACAACAGGTGGTAATGCATTAAAATTCTACGCATCTGTTCGTTTAGACATCCGCCGTATTGGTGCTGTTAAAAATGGCGAAGAAATCGTCGGTAGTGAAACTCGCGTTAAAGTGGTAAAAAACAAAGTTGCAGCACCGTTCAAACAAGCTGAATTCCAAATTTTGTATGGTGAAGGTATTAATACCTTCGGCGAGCTAATTGACTTAGGTGTAAAACATAAGTTAATTGAAAAAGCAGGGGCTTGGTATAGTTATAACGGCGATAAAATTGGCCAAGGTAAAGCTAACTCAACAAATTATTTAAAAGAGCACCCTGAAGTCGCTCAAGAAATTGATACCAAACTGCGTGAAATGTTATTGAATCACACTGGTGAATTTAGTAGTGCAGCAACAGACTTTATCAGTGATGCTGATGAAGAAGAAACACCAGAAGAATTTTAATTTTAATCTAATTAATTGATTAATAAGTAAATTATAGGCGCTCCGCTGATGTGGTGGCGCCTATTTTATTTTTAACCTATTACATTAATAGTTTATTGAACAGTTTTTCTGTGGAAAAATACACCAGTGCAAGGTATAAACATACTTTCAGAAAATATCTAGACGCTTTACAATGAAAGCTGCGAATGGATGTATCTATATTTTACTTCTGCACAAAGAGACTTTATCTTATCAGTCACTTTTTAATCGGAGAGTTGATTAGAGGTGATGTTACATTCCATCTCAACAATTCGTAATTCTGTTTCCAGCTTGATATCGGGATAAATATGAGTAAAAGCACCGCTGAGATCCGTCAAGCGTTTCTCGACTTTTTTCATACAAAAGGTCATCAAGTGGTCTCTAGTAGTTCACTAGTGCCAAATAATGACCCTACACTATTGTTCACAAACGCAGGGATGAACCAGTTCAAAGATGTATTTCTTGGTCTGGATAAAAGAGCATATTCCCGAGCGACAACCGCGCAACGCTGTGTGCGTGCAGGTGGTAAACATAACGACTTAGAAAATGTAGGCTATACTGCCCGCCACCATACATTTTTTGAAATGTTAGGCAATTTTAGCTTTGGCGATTACTTTAAGCATGATGCTATCCGTTTTGCTTGGGAGTTATTGACTAGCGAAGAATGGTTTAACTTACCAAAAGAAAGGTTGTGGGTAACCGTTTACGCAACTGACGATGAAGCTTATGATATCTGGAATAAAGAAATTGGTATTCCAGTTGAGCGTATTATTCGTATTGGTGATAACAAAGGCGCACCATATGCGTCAGATAACTTCTGGCAAATGGGTGATACCGGTCCTTGTGGTCCATGTACCGAGATTTTCTATGATCACGGTGACCATATATGGGGTGGCCCTCCAGGAAGCCCAGAAGAAGACGGTGACCGCTATATTGAAATTTGGAATTTAGTCTTCATGCAATTTAACCGTCAGTCTGACGGGACAATGGAGCCTCTACCAAAACCTTCAGTTGACACAGGAATGGGCTTAGAGCGTATTTCTGCGGTATTGCAGCACGTTAATTCAAACTATGAAATTGATATCTTCCGTGACCTTATTGCTGCGGCAGCTAAAGCAACAGGTGCGACGGATTTAGAGAACAAATCATTACGCGTTATTGCTGACCACATTCGTTCTTGTGCATTTCTTGTTAGTGATGGTGTTATTCCATCAAATGAAGGTCGTGGTTATGTTCTGCGTCGTATTATTCGACGTGCTGTTCGTCACGGTTATATGCTTGGTGCCAAAGACACTTTCTTCTACAAATTAGTCGCGCCACTGATTAAAGTCATGGGGCCTGCGGCCGATGAACTTGCACGCCAGCAAGCTATGGTTGAAAAAGTTCTCAAGACCGAAGAAGAGCAATTTGCACGCACGTTAGAACGCGGTCTTCAATTATTAGATGAAGAACTTGCTTCACTGAAAGGGGATACACTGGATGGTGAAGCGGCATTCCGCTTATATGACACCTATGGCTTCCCAATCGATTTAACGGCAGATGTTTGCCGTGAGCGCAATATTAAAGTCGACGAAGAAGGTTTTGAGCGGGCGATGGAAGACCAGCGTCGTCGTGCGCGCGAATCCAGTGGTTTTGGTGCGGATTATAATTCTTTAATTAAAGTTGATAAGCGTAGTGAATTCTCCGGTTATCAATATGATGAGCAACAAGCCACTATTACTGCATTATATAAAGATGGCCAGCCTGTAGACAGTTTGAATGCGGGTGAAGAAGGCTTAGTTATACTAGATAAAACTGCATTTTATGCAGAGTCTGGTGGGCAAGTCGGTGATACTGGTTACTTAAATAATGACAATGCGAGCTTTAAAGTCACTGACACGCAAAAATATGGTCAAGCAATTGGGCATATTGGTAAGGTAGAGGCGGGTTCACTGGTTGTTAACCATAGAATTACCGCTTTTGTGGATAGTGCTAGACGTGATGCGATCCGTTTAAATCACTCAGCAACACACTTACTGCATGCGGCATTACGCCAAGTATTAGGCGACCATGTTTCTCAAAAGGGTTCATTGGTTAATGACAAATACTTGCGTTTTGACTTCTCTCATTTTGAAGCGATGACACAAGAGCAACTACGTCAAGTAGAAGATATTGTGAATGCACAAATCCGTAAAAACTCAGAAATTGAAACTGAACTGATGGATTTAGAAGGCGCTAAAGCAAAAGGTGCTATGGCATTATTCGGTGAAAAATATGAGGAACGTGTACGTGTTCTGAGTATGGGTGATTTTTCTATCGAGTTATGTGGTGGTACACATGCGCGTCGTACAGGAGATATTGGTTTATTCCGTATCTTGAGTGAATCTGGTACGGCTGCAGGTGTTCGTCGTATTGAAGCGACTACAGGCACAATGGCGATTGAAAGCATTCACAATCAGTCAGAGCAACTTTCAGCAATTGCACACTTAGTGAAAGGTGATATTAATAGTCTTGTCGAGAAAGTAAAAGCGGCGTTAGACAAATCTCGCCAACTCGAAAAAGAAATTGTGCAACTAAAAGATCAACAAGCATCTCAAGAAAGTGCTTCACTAAGTAGTAAAGCGAAAGACGTGAAAGGCATCAAATTATTAGTCACTCAATTAGCGGATACTGATCCTAAGTTGTTGAGAACTATGGTTGATGACCTTAAGAATCAGTTGAAATCAGCGATTATCGTGCTTTCAACAACAAGTGGTGATAAAGTCAGTATGATCGTTGGGGTAACTAATGATTTGACTGCTAAAGTTAAAGCAGGGGACTTAATTTCCTATATTGCAAGTCAGGTAGGTGGTAAAGGTGGCGGTCGCCCAGACATGGCTCAAGCGGGAGGTACTGACGTTAGCGCATTACCTGCTGCTATGGCAAGTGTCGAAGAATGGGTCGAAGCGCGTCTGTAAGCACTTACAAAGTTGCCTCATTAAAATATGAGGCAACTTTAATCTGTTGCGGCATTGTTAATGTATCGTTTGTAGTGCTATATTTTGCTTGTAAATAATTAGAATGCTTGTATTGATGGCATCAATGCTTTAGGTGAATGTCATTGCTTTACGTTTTCACGGTGTGTGATGGACAATAGCGGGGATACCTAGAGACCCGACTCTTTTAATATTTCAAGGAGCAAAGAATGCTTATTCTGACTCGTCGAGTTGGTGAAACACTCATGATAGGCGATGAGGTAACAGTTACTGTATTGGGTGTCAAAGGCAACCAAGTTCGTATTGGTGTTAATGCCCCAAAAGAAGTTTCTGTTCACCGTGAAGAAATTTATCAACGGATCCAGGCTGAAAAGACTCAACCAGATAATCAATAATAATGAATAAGCGTCCAATGATTGATCACACAGCAAGAATGGGCGCTTGTCTTACTCACATTATTTCTAAAAATATCCTTTCGTTTTTATAATTCTCTAGCATCAAACTCACTTTATTGTTTAGTCTTCGGTTCTCTTGTACGAAATCTTGTTTTCCTTTGTATGAAATATAGGCTAATCAATCCAGTGAGCTCATTTTTATTCACTTATAGAATAATTTTTTTTCTGTATTTTTGTTTATAAAGTTAGTGTCATAAGGGCTGAAAAATATCTTTTTCGGTGTTAAACTAAGCATCTTGCTTGTGAAATGTGCAAACAGACAACGGAATGCAAAAAGTTTGGAAAAATTGTTTGACTTCTAAGTCTAGGAAAGTAATATGTGCGCCACACAGCAACGAGATGTTTGAAAAAACAAATCGTCTGTAACTAAAATATGGTGAGGTGGCCGAGAGGCTGAAGGCGCTCCCCTGCTAAGGGAGTATGCGGTCAAAAGCTGCATCGAGGGTTCGAATCCCTCCCTCACCGCCATTTTAGATTATGCATCCGTAGCTCAGCTGGATAGAGTACTCGGCTACGAACCGAGCGGTCGGAGGTTCGAATCCTCCCGGATGCACCATCTTTAACCCTATGAGAGAATCTGATGGGGTTTTGTTTTGGTTTTAGCAACCAAACAAAGCAGTAACTAAGAAGTTGATTTATAGAAGTAGAAGTTGATAAAGAAGTTTGAGAGAGCAGCACATCTTGCATTAAGTATGCATCCGTAGCTCAGCTGGATAGAGTACTCGGCTACGAACCGAGCGGTCGGAGGTTCGAATCCTCCCGGATGCACCATCTCTTAGCTAATAATTTAGCATATCAATAATACCTTTTAATTTAACTCAGAAAAGTTATTGAGAATGTATCGATTTCAAATCGAATGAATTTTGCATCCGTAGCTCAGCTGGATAGAGTACTCGGCTACGAACCGAGCGGTCGGAGGTTCGAATCCTCCCGGATGCACCATCTTTAAGAAACTCCTCGTTCGAGGAGTTTTTTTTTGCCTAAAATTACCATTCATAAAATTAATTAAATCGTATTTTCTATACCTCTTTGATTTATTCCCTCATAAACCACACATCTAGACAGCGACAATTTATGTGATTTAAGCTAAAGTAATTGCCTTAATAAAATAAATTAACATCACAGGCGGGAGGTCGACTTGATCCCGGACGTATCGAAAGCGCTCTCATGGTTAGAGGCGCACCCAGAAACACTTAATGGTATTCAACGTGGTATTGAGCGTGAAACATTGCGTGTAACCCCCACAGGCGCAATTGCAGAGACCTTGCATCCAGAAGGGCTGGGAAAAGCTTTAACACATAAATGGATCACGACAGATTTTGCGGAGTCCTTACTCGAATTTATTACTCCTGTAGATAAAAGCATTAGCCATAATTTGGCTTTTTTGCGAGATTTACACCGCTATACAGCTCGTCACCTTCAAGATGAAAGAATGTGGCCGCTGAGTATGCCATGCTTTATTGAAAGTGAAGATAAAATCACTCTTGCGCAGTACGGCTCTTCTAATGTGGGGCAGTTTAAAACGCTGTACCGCGAAGGCCTTAAAAATCGTTATGGTGCTTTGATGCAAACGATAGCAGGGGTGCATTATAACTTCTCTTTGCCGATTGAATTTTGGCAAGCATGGGCGGGTATTGAAGACGAAGAAAGCGGTAAAGAAAAAATTTCTGAAGGCTATTTACGTCTAATTAGAAATTACTACCGCTTTGGTTGGGTTATTCCTTATCTATTTGGCGCATCTCCAGCTATCTGCGGCTCTTTTTTGAAAGATAGGGATACGACGCTATCATTTGATAAAACAGACTGTGGTACGTATTACTTGCCTTATGCGACATCGTTACGCATGAGTGACTTAGGTTATACAAATAAATCACAAAGTGATTTAAACATCACATTCAATAAATTGGATGAATATGTAGAGAACCTGAAAAAAGCCATCCATAAGCCTTCAGCTGAATTTGAAAAACTGGGTGTAAAAAAAGGCGGCAAATATATTCAACTAAATACGAATGTGCTGCAGATTGAAAATGAGCTCTATGCCCCAATACGGCCCAAACGCGTTCCTAAAGGCAATGAATCACCTTCTGACGCATTATTACGTGGTGGTATTGAGTACATTGAAGTCCGTTCACTTGATATCAATCCATTTAGTGCGATAGGCGTTAATGAAACGCAAGCTCGTTTTGTTGATCTATTCTTAATATGGTGTGTACTTGCTGATGCACCTGAAATGAATGCTCAGGAATTAGACTGTTGCCGTCAAAACTGGAATCGTGTCATTCTAGAAGGTCGTAAACCAGGCCAAGTCATTGGTTTCGGTTGTGGCAGCGAAGTTAAACCATTAGTTGACGTTGGGCAGCAATTATTTAATGACTTGATCCGTGTGGCTGAAGTGCTAGACACTTGTTGCGATGCAAAATATCAAGAAGTTTGTCACCAATTTGTTGCTATGTTTAAAGACCCAACTCTTACATATTCAGCGCTTGTTATGGATGAAATGTTAGAAAAAGGTATTGGTGGTTACGGGTTAGAATTAGCTGAAAAATATTTTGAACAGTTAGTGAACGAGCCGTATGAAGTGATAACTGAAGAGCAATTTGAGCAAGCACGATTAGCTTCAATAGCGAAGCAAGCGAAGATGGAACAAAGTGAGAGCGAAAGCTTTGAGGACTATCTACGCATTCATGCAGGACGCTAAAAGAAATGGCCACTCTAGGTGGCCAAAAAAAATCTCTTAGAGAATTAGGGATGATAACAAATTGCGCGTCTTTCAATAATTCAGACTCTGTATTTTCAAAATAGTTTCATTTATTTTAGAAAATATTTTTTATTTTCGAGGAGGTCACGAAATGCCATTATTAGATAGCTTTACTGTCGATCATACTCGCATGTCAGCACCTGCTGTACGTGTGGCAAAAACCATGAAAACACCAAGCGGTGATACCATCACAGTTTTTGATTTGCGTTTTACTGTACCAAATGAAGAAGCCATGACAGAAAAAGGGACGCATACTTTAGAGCACCTTTTTGCAGGCTTTATGCGTGATCACCTCAACGGAAATGGTGTTGAAATTATTGATATTTCACCAATGGGGTGCCGTACTGGTTTTTATATGAGCCTTATTGGCCAGCCAGATGAACTGCGTGTTGCTAATGCATGGAAAGCGGCAATGGAAGATGTTTTGCAAGTGAAAGACCAAAACAAGATCCCTGAATTGAATGTCTATCAGTGCGGTACATACAAAATGCACTCACTGGAAGAAGCCCAGCAAATTGCACGTAATGTTCTTGCATCAGAAATTGGTATCAATAAAAATGATGAATTAGCATTACCTGCAGAGAAACTTGAACAGCTACACGTTTAGTTTTTATCAAATATTCTCTATAAAAAGAGCCAATTAAGGCTCTTTTTATTTTATATGAGAATTAAATTGCAAGTTTATGACCAAATCAAAGGTCGGGGACTTGAGAACTGAATGTAAGAGGTGTGATCCTAACCTGTTTAACGATATTTTCATTCATCGCTAATACCTCGATAAGGTAATGCCCCACCACGATTTGCTCTTCAAGCTGTGGAATATCACCAATGACCTCTAAAACCATGCCATTAACCGTCCTAGGGCCATCTATGGGGAGATTCCAATCAAAAGCCTTATTCAGCTCACGAATATTAGCAGAACCGTCTACAAGAACGCTTCCATCACTTTGTGGCAAGACTTCTTCGGCTAAAGATGGTGACATCGAGGTTGTGAAGTCACCCACTATCTCTTCTAATATATCTTCGACAGTGATAAGGCCTTGAATTTCACCGTATTCATCAACAATGATCCCTAGTTTTTCTTTATTGTGCTGGAAGTTAACTAACTGAACATTTAATGGTGTACTGTTAGGAATAAAATAAATGTTATCTGCAGCTTTAATTAGGTTTTGCTTATTAAACTCACGTTTTTCCATCATAAGACGGTATGCTTCGCGGACGCGTAAAATGCCAATAGAGTCATCAAGTGAGTCGCGATAAAGCACAATGCGGCCATGAGGGGAGTGCGTGAGCTGCCGAATGATTGATTTCCAGTCATCATTGACATCAATACCAACAATCTCATTCCTTGGCAGCATAATATCGCCAACAGTGACTTTGTCTAAGTCTAAAATTGAAATCAACATGTCTTGATTTCGGCGGCTAATTTTATGCTTTGATTCGTTAACAATGGTGCGTAGCTCTTCCTTATTAACCGCATCAGTTCGTGCGGTTAGTGACTTCACCCCAATGCAGCGTAACAGTAGCGCTGAAATAGTATTAAATGCCCAAACAATAGGCATCATGACTACTTGTAATGGTTTTAAGAGGTAACTACTTGGAAATGCGATTTTTTCAGGGTACAGCGCTGCCAGTGTTTTTGGCATGACTTCGGCAAAAATGAGGATCACAAAAGTCAGGATCCCTGTAGCCATAGCTACACCTGCATTCCCATATAATCGCATACCAATGATGGTCGCTAATGCGGAAGCGACTATGTTGATTAAGTTATTACCAATAAGGACTAGGCTTAACAGCTTATCAGGGTGTTTAAGAAGTTTTTCAACGCGGATCGCTGAGCGATTACCTTGTTTTGCTAAATGTTTTAACCGATAACGGTTTAGCGTCATCATCCCTGTTTCTGATGCAGAGAAATAGGCTGACATAAAAATTAAAACAATCAATATGATGATTAGCGTACTTGTGGACACATCATCCAAAACAAGTTTCCTTATATTGTGAAAGTCGTGGCTTTATTTGCGTCAAAATACCATAAACTCCTGTATTAAACGGTTACCAAAAAAAGCCATTGTTAAGATGATTGAGCCACCAACATGGAAAAATAGGACGCGCTTACCTCGCCATCCTCCATGGAAATGTCCCCAAAGTAGAGTGATATAAACAAACCATGCAATGACGGATAATACCGATTTATGGATATTTTCTTTATCAAAAATATTATCCATATAAATAAAGCCAGTACACAAGGTCAGAGTCAGCAAAATGACCCCAACTTGAGTGATGTGGAACATTTTACGTTCAATTACCATCATGGGTGGCATATCTGGACTAAATTTTAAGGTTTTGTTCTTTAGCTGATGGTCAATTAAAGCCACTTGTAATGCATATAAAGCCGCAATAAGGAGTGTCGCATAGCTCAACAAAGCTAGACCAATATGAACAAAAAGTGGTACTCGAGCTTCAAGATGCGTAATAAACTCACCAGGCATTAGCGTTGACAGCATCAAGTTAATAATGGCAAAACTATAGACTATAGGCGTTAAGTACCAAGCTTTTCCCCAGTAAGCGACAACAGTCATAATCACACACATGAGTAAGCTCACTGTTGAGCCTAAATTCAACAGAGTGAGGTTTTGTCCCTCGGCTTCACTGAAAATCAAAAATTTCAATGTAATAGCGTGAGTTACTAACGCAACAACGGCAAGAAAAAGCGCGAGGTGGCGGTAGAACGGCTGTTTACGCACTTGGCCAGGGACGATCAGTAACAGACTGACCATGTATGTACAAACTGCTATGACTGCAAATACGGGCATAGTATAGTGTCGTTAATCATTTTTAGTGGAAAGTTATTCATAGTATAACTTGTACGAGTGTAGGCTCCAACTATTGGACAGGCCAATCACAATATATTCATTGCTGATAGCACTTCATGCGCCTACTGCTTGGTTTGTATTATTAAATTCATGCCATAATAACCTGTATCATCTGTTTCAAACAGGGGGCAGCGAAAAAACTGCGGGCATGTTACAATGGGGCATTATTTTGCCGCGATTATTTTTAGTGTTGGTTTCCCTTCATCATTGTGAAGGTATTGATGCTTATAATTCAAGTTGTTAGGTAACACGCACTTGAAATTATCTGTATTAGCAACCAGATCAGGCTGACATCGGCCCATCAACAGAATTGAGCTAAGACATATGTTTGATAATTTAACTGACAGACTATCGCGCACGTTGCGCAATATCAGTGGGCGTGGGCGTCTAACTGATGAAAATATTAAAGAAACACTACGCGAAGTTCGCATGGCCTTGCTGGAAGCTGACGTTGCTTTGCCAGTTGTCCGTGAATTCATTCAAAAAGTTAAAGAAAATGCCGTTGGGCAAGATGTCAATAAAAGTCTAACACCTGGCCAAGAGTTCATTAAAATAGTTCAAAATGAACTGACTAGGGCGATGGGGGACGAAAACCACCAACTTAATTTATCCGCACAACCTCCTGCTGTCGTTTTAATGGCAGGTTTGCAAGGTGCCGGTAAAACGACCAGTGTTGCAAAATTAGGTAAGCTCTTAAAAGAAAAGCAAAAGAAAAAAGTATTAGTTGTCTCTGCTGACGTTTATCGCCCTGCAGCGATTAAACAATTAGAGACATTAGCTGAAAGTGTTGGAATTGACTTTTTCCCTTCAGAAGTACAAGAAAAACCCGCTGCAATTGTTCAAAAAGCATTAAAACACGCACAATTACAATTCTACGATGTGCTGTTGGTGGATACCGCAGGTCGCTTGCATGTTGATGAAGCGATGATGGAAGAAATCCAAGAAGTTCACCGTATTATTAAGCCAGTTGAGACCTTATTCGTCGTCGATGCGATGACAGGGCAAGATGCGGCAAATACAGCGAAAGCATTTAATGAAGCCTTACCACTGACAGGGGTTGTGTTGACCAAGGTCGATGGTGATGCACGAGGCGGTGCGGCACTTTCAATTCGTGCGATTACGGGGAAACCTATTAAGTTCTTAGGTGTTGGTGAAAAAACTGATGCCTTAGAACCATTCCACCCAGAGCGCGTCGCGTCTCGTATCCTTGGTATGGGTGATGTGATTTCTCTGATTGAAGAGATTGAGCATAAAGTTGACCGTGATGAAGCTGAAAAGCTTGCTAAAAAACTTAAAACGGGAGATGGCTTTGATTTAAATGACTTTTTAAGTCAATTAAAGCAAATGCGTAATATGGGCGGCATGGCGAGCATGATGAGCAAAATGCCAGGAATGTCTCAGTTACCCGATGCCGTTAAGTCCCAAATGGATGATAAAATCACCGTTCGTATGGAAGCGATGATTAATTCCATGACACGTAAAGAACGTGAAAAACCGGAAATTATTAAAGGTTCACGAAAACGTCGTATTGCGGCAGGTTCGGGAACTACCGTGCAAGAAGTTAATCGCCTCTTAAAACAATTTGATGACATGCAACGCATGATGAAGAAAATGAAAAAAGGCGGTCTAGCCAAGATGATGCGCGGCATGAAGGGTATGATGCCACCGGGTTTTCCGGGGCGTTAAGCAATAAAGCCTCAAACAAAACGCACTTTTGATTGATTTTTGCGTCAAAGTGAGTAAACTTTTCGGGCTTTTTATATGACAGCCGGACTCTATCCCTCGATGGAGTCTGGTTGTTTTGTTAACTAATGAGGATGTTATGGTAACAATTCGTTTATCTCGTGGCGGCGCTAAAAAACGTCCGTTCTACCAAATCGTTGTGACTGATAGCCGCAATGCGCGTGACGGTCGTTTCATTGAGCGTATCGGTTTCTTCAACCCGATCGCTGCAGGTCAAGCAGAAGAACTGCGTTTAGACCTGGACCGTGTTGAGCACTGGGTTGGCTTAGGCGCAACTATTTCTGACCGTGTTGCACAACTGGTCAAACAAGCTAAGAAAGCAGCTTAATCTGTCGCGGTGGTAACAATGAGCAAGCAAACTAAACTACAGCCACCTGAAAACCCAATTGTATTGGGGAAATTAGGTGCGGCATACGGTATTCGTGGTTGGCTCAAAGTTTTTTCGTCCACCGAACATGCTGAAAGTATTTTTGAGTATCAGCCTTGGTTTATCCAACGTTCAGGTCAATGGCAACACATTGAAATTGAAGATTGGAAACATCATAACAAGGATATCATTGTCAAGCTGAACGGGGTCGATGACCGCGATGCAGCCGCGCTTTTGACTAACTTTGAAATTGCGGTTGATTCAACCCAACTTCCTGAGTTAGAAAACGAATACTACTGGAAAGACCTGATGGGCTGCCAAGTAGTGACGTTACAAGGCTATGACCTTGGTACCATCACTGACATGATGGAGACCGGTTCAAATGATGTGCTGGTCATTAAGGCGAATTTAAAAGATGCATTTGGCATCAAGGAGCGGTTGGTTCCGTTTCTTGATGGGCAGGTTATCAAGAAAGTCGATCTCGATGCCAAACTTATTGAAGTGGATTGGGATCCTGGTTTTTAAATCTCCGGTTGAACGGTTTTGATAAGTGGGACGAAATTATGTGGATTGGTGTAATTAGCCTGTTTCCCGAAATGTTCCGCGCAATAACCGAGTACGGGGTAACTGGTCGGGCAGTGAAAAATGGCCTGCTAACATTTGAGTGCTGGAATCCGCGAGATTTTACTCACGATAAGCACAAAACTGTTGATGATCGCCCCTATGGTGGTGGTCCAGGCATGCTGATGATGGTGCAACCGCTTAAGGATGCAATCAACGCAGCAAGAACTGAGGCTGGTGAGGGTGCAAAGGTTATTTATCTTTCACCGCAAGGGCGCAAACTTAGTCAAGACGGTGTTTGCGAGCTGGCAACCAATGAGAAATTGATTCTTGTTTGTGGCCGCTATGAAGGCATTGATGAGCGTATCATTCAAACCGAAGTTGACGAAGAATGGTCAATCGGTGATTACGTTCTCAGTGGCGGGGAACTTCCCGCGATGGTGTTGATTGACTCAGTTTCACGGTTTATACCGGGAGTACTTGGTCATCAAGCCTCTGCTCAAGAAGACTCTTTTGCAGATGGTTTGTTAGATTGTCCGCACTATACCCGCCCTGAAGTGTTAGATGGCATGCAAGTTCCTGATGTTTTACTTTCAGGAAACCACGCTAAAATAGATAGCTGGCGTATGAAACAATCACTCGGCCGTACCTGGCTTAGAAGACCTGAGCTTCTGGAAAGCCTAGCTCTGACTGACGAGCAGAGGATGTTGCTGGCTGAATTCCAAAGGGAATATCAGTCTGAGCAACAAATGAATCCAGACAATTAATTGTCTAAACATATCAGTTTACCTAGGGTAAGAGAGTTATTATGAGCAACATTATTAAACAACTTGAACAAGAGCAAATGAAGCAGGACGTACCTTCATTCCGTCAGGGTGACACCGTGGAAGTTAAGGTATGGGTCGTAGAAGGCTCTAAAAAACGTCTGCAGGCATTCGAGGGCGTGGTTATCGCTATTCGTAACCGCGGTCTGCACTCTGCATTCACTGTTCGTAAAATTTCTAACGGCGAAGGTGTTGAGCGTGTATTCCAAACTCACTCTCCAGTCGTAGATAGCATTGCTGTTAAACGTCGTGGTGCTGTTCGCAGATCTAAACTGTACTACCTGCGTGAGCGTTCTGGTAAGGCAGCTCGTATTAAAGAGCGTCTGAACGCCAAGTAATACGCTTTCGCTACATCCGAAAGTTATGTTATGAGAGAGGCCCGCATTTGCGGGCCTTTTTATATTCGTCACTATATTCTTCATAATTCAAATTGTAGCTGTGTTGGCAGCACTCAGCCCCACAGGTCACATACCTATATTCTTCATAATTCAAGTTGTAGCCGTGTTGGCTGCGTTCAGCCACACAGGTCACATACTTGTGTATGCTCCCTGCGATGTCCTCACTTTGCCGCCTTGCTATAACTCGAACTATTTAGAATATAGCTGATAACTTATGCTTATCTGTAAATAAATTCTTACAGATTGCTTGTTTTTCTTTGGTCTATTAAAATATTTTAATGTTAAATTAATGTAAAACTGTAGTTTATTCAGTTTATTATGACGGTGTAAATAATTCAGTACGACAGTGGAAATATTTTACATAAATGGATTGAATTGTTTACGATGCATGGTATGTTATTACTCATACACCCAAACACAATACGTAAATAATAAACTAAGCAAATATAAGCTAATAAGTAGGTAAAAAAATGATCATGCAAAAAGATGTACTCAACAACGTGAATATTCAAGACGAGCAGGTATTAATCACTCCTGAGAGTCTGAAAGAGAAATATCCGCTGAGTCGCAGCAACCTGCATGCCATTGCGACATCGCGCCAAGTGATTGCTGACATTATTCATCAACGCGACCCTCGCTTACTCGTGGTATGTGGTCCTTGCTCAATCCATGATGTGGATGCCGCTATTGAATATGGTGAGCGCCTGAAAGTATTAGCCGAAGAATTAAGTGATAGCTTATATATTGTGATGCGTGTGTATTTTGAAAAACCTCGTACAACCGTAGGTTGGAAAGGTTTGATTAGTGATCCATTTATGGATGGTTCTTTTGAAATGGAAAAAGGCCTACATATTGCTCGTGATTTGTTGACCAATTTAGTGAATATGGGGCTGCCATTAGCGACAGAAGCATTGGATCCTAACAATCCTCAATACTTAGGGGATTTATTCAGTTGGTCAGCCATTGGTGCAAGAACGACTGAGTCACAGACCCACCGTGAAATGGCATCTGGTTTATCTATGCCTGTTGGTTTCAAAAATGGAACCGATGGGAGTTTATCTACAGCGATTAATGCGTTAAAAGCAGCAGCGATGCCACACCGTTTTATGGGAATTAACCAATCTGGCCAAGTTTGTTTATTACATACCAAAGGTAATAGTAACGGACATGTCATTTTACGTGGTGGGAAAACGCCTAACTACAGTGCCGAAGACATTGCGGCTTGTGAAGCGGAAATGAAAAAAGCAGGTTTAGAGCCGTCCCTTATGGTGGATTGTAGCCATGGAAACTCGAATAAAGATTACCGCCGTCAGCCATTAGTTGTTGATTCTATTATTGAACAAATTATTAATGGTAATGAATCAATTACAGGTATTATGTTAGAAAGTCATATTAATGAAGGGAATCAAACATCTGAACAAGCCCGTGACACAATGAAATACGGTGTGTCAGTGACAGATGCCTGCATTAACTGGCAAACGACGGAAACGGTATTGCGTAAATTACATCAAGCATTGTTGCCTGTGCTTGAACAACGTGCGCAAAAATTGAGTAAAGTGAGCTGATCAAGGTATTGGTATGTCTGTTGAGTTATCCCATTTACGGGAACAAATTGATGAAGTTGATAAATCATTATTAGATTTATTAGCAAAAAGGCTGCAACTGGTTGCTGAAGTCGGTGAAGTGAAAAGCTTACATGGTTTACCGATTTATGTGCCTGAACGAGAAACTAGCATGTTGGCAGCACGTCGCGCCGAAGCTGAGCGTATGGGGATCCCACCTGATCTGATAGAGGATATTCTAAGGCGGATCATGCGCGAATCTTACGCACGTGAAAATGATAAAGGGTTTAAAACACTGAACCCATCAGCTGGCCCAATTGTGATTGTAGGTGGTGATGGGAAAATGGGGCGGTTATTTCACCGTCTCCTTAATTTATCAGGCTATCAGGTTAAGACATTAAACGAAGATGACTGGGCACAAGCAGAATCTATAGTTGCTGGTGCGAGCGTCGTGATGGTTAGTGTACCAATTCATTTGACAGTACAAGTCATCAACCAGCTGCCTAAACTGGATAAAAGCACGGTCTTGATGGATATCGCATCGATTAAGCAACAGCCATTAGAAGCGATGTTAGCGGCCCATGATGGGCCAGTACTTGGGCTTCACCCGATGTTTGGTCCTGATATTGGTAGTGTTGCAAAGCAAGTATTTGCTTACTGTAATGGCCGTGGCTCGGAGTCTTATCAGTGGTTTCTTGAACAGTTATTAGTTTGGGGGGCACGTTTGAAAGAAATCTCAGCCGAAGAGCATGATAAAAACATGAGCTTTATTCAGGCATTACGCCACTTTACAACATTTACTTACGGGCGAAATCTTGCTGAGGAAAATATCGATTTACAGCAATTACTTGATTTATCATCGCCTATTTATCGTTTAGAGCTCGCGATGGTTGGGCGGCTGTTTGCTCAAGACCCTCAACTCTATGCAGACATTATTATGTCTTCAAATGAAAATGTTGAATTGATACGCAGATATCATCAATTGTTAGGTGATTCAATAGCGCTACTGGAGAAAAAAGATAAAGCGGAATTTATTCGCCAATTTAATCAAATTAGCCAGTGGTTCGGTGAAGATGCCCATCATTTTATGAAAGAAAGCCAATCATTACTGCAACGAGCAAACGATAATCGAAAATAATCATCCCGCCTTCTATCGTGTTTTATAGCGGTAGAGGGCTTTATTTTCTTGTTAATTTTTTGTTACCTTCTATATTCTTCTATTTTAGTTAATCTCACCAAGAATGTTTATTTAAAATAGGTAATTGTACTTATCTGTATAATTTCTATCGAATAATATGCTAATCAGATAAAAACTGAATTTATTCACTATCTAATTTCAAATTAATCAATTTTTAAAATTAATATTTATAAATCGATCGATTTATATGATAAAGATTTCACCTGTTTTACCGATAACACTACTCATTAAATGATGGTTAGCGTGGTAAATATATGTCTTTTAAAAATCTCAAAATTAGTATGAAGTTAACGGTAGCATTTGGTGGTTTTGTTGCGCTTATTATCCTAAGTTCACTTTTTTCTTTAGCCAATATGAACCGAGCTAATGATGGCATGAAACAAGTCCTGTATGAAAGTTATCCTATTGCCTCTACCGCAGGACAAATGATGGATAACTTTTATTCTTTTATAGGGATCCAAGAGCTAATTTTACTTGATGATCGTGGTAGTGATAAACGCAGAGAAGAGTTGGCTAAAATTACATTAAAAATTAATGGATTGATGGAAAGCTTAGAAAATAACGTTACAGATGATCGCTCTAAAGAAGTCTTGGCTGATTTGCGTGTTATTCGCCAACAGTTTCATTCATCAATTACTCGCATCAATACCTTTTTATCAGAGAATAATCGCCAAGCTGCTATTGACGAAATGATGACTAAAACGTCTAGTATTCAACGTGATTATCGTGATCAAATTCAAACGTTAATGGCCATCCAAGATTTGGAAATGCAAGAAGTTGGCCGTAAAGTGAATGCGGATTATGAAAACAATAAACTATTACTAGCGGTGTTATCAATCTTGAGTATTGGCGCGGGCTGCGTAATGGGCTGGTATATTACGAACATTATCACAAGGCCATTGGAAAATGCGGTTAATTTCGCGCAGTCAATTGCAAATGGGGATCTGACTAAAGATATTCAGGTCACCTCAAAAGATGAAACGGGTGTATTGTTAAATGCACTTAATGATATGAAAGAGCACTTGCTGGAAATCGTTCAAGAGGTTCAACAAGGTTCTGAAAGTATTTCGGCAGCAGCAGGGCAAATTGTCGCGGGGAACCAAAACCTGGCGGCGCGCACCGAAGAACAGGCCGCATCAGTTGAAGAAACGGCCAGTTCAATGGAACAAATAACTTCAACCGTTCAAAACACGACTGAGCACACTCATGAAGCTAGCATGCTTGCAGACCAAGCGGCAATTATTGTACAAAACAATGGCGACATGATGAGTCAAGTAACGAATAAAATGCGTGCAATCAATGGATCATCATCACAGATGACAGAAATTATTAATCTAATAGACTCAATTGCATTTCAAACCAATATCTTAGCATTGAATGCATCCGTTGAAGCGGCAAGAGCCGGTGAACATGGGCGAGGCTTTGCCGTTGTTGCCGGAGAAGTGAGATTATTAGCACAAAAAAGTGCGGCTTCAGCGAGTGATATTCGTGGGTTGATTGAAAACTCATCGTCACAAACGCAAGAGGGTATGGAACTTGTTGAAAAAGCGACTCAGCAAATACATGGCATGGTTGATAGTGTAAAAGAGATGAATGCGTTACTACGTGAAATTGGGCAGGCTAGTCGTGAGCAAAGCGATGGAATTTCTCAAATCAATAGTGCAGTAGGGCAACTTGATTTAACCACACAACAAAATGCGAGTTTAGTTGAGGAATCTGTTGTCGCAGCGGACTCATTGAATGAACAGGCGTACCATTTGAAGGAACTAGTCAATTATTTCAGAGTCAAATCTTCGAATTATCAACCTGAAGTGAGAGCATAGTTTCAGTTTAGTAGGCTGCACTGAAAAAATGCAGCCTAATTATATTTTAATTAAGGCGTAATTTTTTCAGGTTCAACAGGAACCACATTTTCGGATGGGTAGCAGCCTAATATTTTAATTGACCTAGTAATTGTTGAAAGCTCTCTTAAAGCTTGTTGCATATTATCTGAACGTAAATTGGCATGCACATCAACATAAAACATCTCTTCCCATGGTTTTCCATTTATTGGGCGTGATTCTAACTTGCTCATGATTATCTTATTATTTTTCAAAATAACTAATGCATCAACTAAGGCACCAGCTTGTTGGCCAGTGGTCAGAAGCAGTGTTGTTTTAGCCGGTACTTGTTCAGTGACTTCAATTGGTTGTGGTGCAACAACAATAAAGCGTGTCATGTTAATTTGCTGATTAGCGAGATTATGCTCTATTACGCTTAAATCGTATAAGGCGCCACCGGCTTCACTTCCAAGTGCCGCGACACTCGGTGAGTTTTGGTCTGCGACCATTTGCATTGCAGTTGATGTGCTATCACAATATTTTATTTCCCAGTGTGGGAATTGTGCTAAGTATTGGCTGCATTGTTGGAAAGGCTGAGGGTGGCTATACACGGTTTTGATCTGGCTGAGATCGGTATTTCCTGTTGTTAAGAGGCAATGGTTAATTGGGAGCCGGATCTCTCCGACGATTGATAATGATGTATTTTGCAGTAAATCGTAAACATCGTTAATTGCGCCCGAACTGGTGTTTTCTATTGGTAAAATGCCATATTCCGCTTGCCCATTTTCAACTAATGAAAAAATATCTTGGAATTTATGGCAACTGCATTCAACTAGTTGGTCAAAATGACGGGCTGAGTACTGGCGTGCCGCAATGTGTGAATAAGAACCTTTCGGCCCTAAAAATGCGAAACGCGCTGTATCACTAGGGGTTAAATTTAAATGCTTTTGTAAAATAGCCTGTTGTGTAAGAACAGAGTCCTCAATAATCATCTGGAATAGGCGAGTGATATAAAAACCATCAAGCCCTAGTGGTTTGCCTTTGTTGATTAAAACATCAAGAAGTTGACGCTCACGGTCTTTATCACGAATAGGGCGGCTATCATCAATTTTTGTTTCAGCGACTTCAACAGCATAACCACGGCGCTTTGCTAAAAGATTTAGTAATTCACTATCCAGTTGACTTATTTTCTCTCTTACTTTTAATAAATTAGTGCTGTTTTCCATGCTGCCCACCCTGTTAATATCATGATATAAAAAAAGCCCCCTAGAGGGGGCTTTCTAATTTTGTCTTCTTTTCTTTCTCGAACGACAAAAGCCCCCAATTAGGAGTTGCTAAAGAAGAAAAAGAAAACAAAATTAAGATTCATATGAACACCTTTAGTCAGATTCAATTTAAATAAACCCGATACTCACTAAGAAGTCAATAGGTAAGGATCATAAACATAAAAAAACGCGCCCATGGTGAGCGCGTTTATAAGGTTCAAGATTAGTTGATAGATAATATAAAATTATAACGTAACAGTATTATTCGCTTCTTTTACACTATTATATGCTCTTCTTGATTCTCCTTTATGTTGCACTTTATTAAGTTGTCTTTCGAGTTTGTTAATTAGTTCATTAATTGCAACGTACATATCTTCATGCTTGGCACTTGCGACCAATTTTCCTGTCGCTGTTTTTATGTTGGCATCAACCATAAAACCTTGTGGCTCTTTTGATAATACGACATGCGTATTTATTAGAGATACTTGCCACTTATCGAGTTTTGTTAGACGGCTCTCAATGTGCTCACGAATCGCTGGGGTAATATCCATTTGTTTGCTAGTAATGTTCACTATCATATAGTTACCTCTCATTGTTTCCGTCTTTGTTGATTTCAGAATACCCGTTCTTGCTAAGAAAAAATTGATGTAGATCACATCTCATTCAGGGGAAGAGTAACAGCTATCTGAAGTGTGATTTCACATAAAAAAGAGGCGAAAAAGCATTGCCAAAATGAATGGATTAAGGGACACTGATTGAGTTGGCTAGGGGAACGGTAAATAGCTGGAACTTTTTTTGGGTTAAAATTAGTACCCTAAATGAGCAAGCAACTAAATCGCCGCTAGCAAAGAAAAACAGCAGCCTTGGCTGCTGTTTTAGATCGCACGATGATATTATTGTGGGTTTGCAGCAATAATACTCGCAACTTTATTCGCTTCTTGGTTTAGCCCCATCTCATTATAAGCAATTTCCATGTATGCTAAGGCATTACGTGTTGCTTCTGTGTCTGGGTAGTCTTTTAGCATTTGTTGAACACGATTAACAACCGCGACATAAGCACCGCGTTTGTTGTAGTATTCGACAACAGAAAGGTCGAATTTCGCTAAGCGGTCTTTTAAGAAGACTAATCGCTTACTCGCATCATTGGAGTATAAGCTGTTAGGATAGTAGCGAACTAACTGACTGAAATCTTTGAATGCAACTCGTGCATGCTGTGGGTCTCTGTCTGAGCGGTCAATACCAAAGAGGCCTTGCAATAAGCTATCATCCAGAGCCATCGCGGTTAAGCCTCGCATATAGAGGACATAATCAATATTTGGATGAGTTGGGTTCAAACGCATGAAACGGTCAATTGCGGCTATCGCCATTGGCAGCTCTGCTGATTTATAATATGCATAAATCAGGTCTAATTGAACTTGCTGAGCATATGGACCAAATGGATAACGGTTATCAAGAGCTTCAAATTGTTTAATCGCTGCTTTAAAATTGCCGTCCTGTAATTTTTGCTGACCCGTTGCATATATTTCAGCAGGGGTGCTATCAGGGCTGACTTCAGGAGTGCTGGAACAGCCGACTAAAATCAGGCTCAACGTGGCTGCAGCCACCAGATTTTTCATACGTATCATCACGTGTAGGTTATCCTCTGAGTGTTTCGAGGGAGTCTATCCATAAGGCTCCCGGCAAAATTCGAGTTACAATAGCATATATTTTAAATGAAACGGCACTGCCGTCAAAATACAAACACCAAAAAGTAGATTAATTTATGGCTCAACAAGTACAACTTAGTGCAACTATCGCTGAATCACAGCTTGGTCAACGTTTAGATCAGGCTTTGGCCGAATTGTTCCCTGATTATTCACGTTCTCGCATAAAAGAATGGATTTTAGCTGATAGAGTGCAGGTTAATGGCAAAGTTATCAATAAGCCAAAAGAAAAAGTTTTTGGCAGCGAACAAATTTTAATCGACGCCCTCATTGAAGAAGATAATCGCTGGGAACCACAAGATATCCCACTTAATGTGATTTATGAAGATGAAGATATCCTAATTATTAATAAACCGCGTGATTTAGTTGTCCACCCTGGAGCAGGAAATCCAGACGGTACAATTCTTAATGCGTTGTTATATCGTTATCCTGAAATTGCTGATGTGCCGAGAGCAGGTATTGTTCATCGTTTAGATAAAGACACGACAGGCTTAATGGTTGTCGCAAAAACAGTTCCAGCTCAAACACACCTTGTCGAAGCATTGCAACGCAGAGAAATTACGCGTGAATATGAAGCGGTTGCGGTCGGCCGTATGACAGCGGGTGGCATGGTAGAAGAACCTATCTCTCGTCATCCAACTAAACGAACCCATATGGCTGTGCACCCAATGGGCAAACCCGCTGTAACGCATTATCGTGTGATGGAACACTTTAGAGCCCATACTCGTTTACGTTTACGTCTGGAGACGGGCAGAACTCACCAAATTCGTGTTCATATGGCCCATATCAATCATCCATTAATTGGTGATCCTTTATACGGTGGCCGCCCGCGCCCACTAAAAGGGGCGACCGAAGAATTTTTAGAGGTCATGCGTAATTTTGATAGGCAAGCACTGCATGCCACCATGTTACGCTTATATCACCCAATCTCAGGTATTCAAATGGAGTGGCATGCACCGTTACCTGATGATATGGTTAAGCTTATAGAAGCTCTAAAAGCAGACACTGAACTGCATAAAGACGATATGGACTGGTAATGAATACATTGATTTTCCCTGACTGGCCGCAACCTAAAAACATAGCTAGCTGTAGTACAACTCGAGTGGGTGGTGTGAGCCTGCCACCTTTTGATAGCTTGAATTTAGGTGATCATGTTGGGGATATACCCAATGCCGTCAGTGAAAATCGTCAACGCCTTGAGACGCTTGCTCAGCTACCACAACAACCAGTTTGGCTTGAGCAAGTTCATGGAACGGATGTGCTTCAGCTTGTTGGTGATAAAATTCATAATAGGCAAGCGGACGCCGTGTACAGTAATCAGGTTGGCCAAGTTTGTGCCATTATGACTGCGGATTGCTTGCCTGTGTTATTGACTAATCAAGCAGGAACGGAAGTGGCAGCAGCCCACGCAGGGTGGCGCGGGCTATGTCATGGGGTTCTTGAAAATACAATCAATCAATTTATTAGCCCTACAAATGAAATTATCGCTTGGCTTGGCCCCGCTATTGGTGCTGAGAAATTTGAAGTCGGTAAGGAAGTCAAAGAGGCTTTTGTTAATCAGTCATCTGATTTAGCCTCTGCTTTTATTTCTTATAATGATAAATATCTCGCTGACATTTATTTATTAGCACGTAAAAAACTACGGGCTGCTGGCGTAACGAAGGTCTATGGTGGTGATTTTTGTACAGTAACAGATGAAAACAGATTTTTTTCCTATCGAAGGGAAGGAAAAACCGGCAGGATGGCTTCATTGATATGGATAAATACCTAGTATTGGGGTTTTGTTCTAAATTAACGGATATATCAAAAATAATTCCTTGCAAAACTTGAATATTTAAAAACTGACCTCATCTAGTATCCAGTAGCAAATTTAATCTCATTTATTGGAGGTGTTATGCGTCTGGACCGTTTAACTAATAAATTCCAGCAAGCTCTCGCTGACGCCCAATCACTAGCCCTTGGGCGCGAAAACCAGTTTATTGAACCTATTCATCTATTAAGTGCCCTGTTTAATCAAGAGGGTGGCACAGTTCGTCCATTGCTGACGACGTTAGGCGTGAATGCCGTACAATTCCAGCAAAAAGTCGAAGATGCACTAGGGCGTTTACCTCAAGTGCAAGGTGTTGCGGGAGATGTTCAACCATCAAGTGACTTAATGCGTCATTTGAATTTATGTGATCAGTTGGCACAAAAGCACGGAGATGAATTTATCTCCTCAGAATTATTTCTTGTCGCCGCTTTAGAAGCCAATACGACATTAGCAGACATGCTCAAAGCAGCAGGTGTTAATAAAGATAATTTAAAAAAGGCAATAGAACAGATGCGTGGTGGAGAAAAAGTGAATGACCAAAGCGCTGAAGACCAGCGCCAAGCCTTGAAAAAATATACAGTTGATTTAACCGAGCGTGCAGAGCAAGGCAAATTAGACCCAGTAATTGGTCGAGATGAAGAAATACGTCGGACCATTCAAGTACTGCAACGTCGTACTAAAAATAACCCTGTGCTGATTGGTGAACCAGGTGTAGGTAAAACAGCAATTGTTGAAGGGTTAGCGCAACGTATCGTAAATGGTGAAATTCCAGAAGGGTTAAAAAACAAACGTGTATTATCCCTTGATATGGGGGCGCTGATTGCGGGTGCGAAATATCGTGGTGAGTTTGAAGAGCGTCTGAAAGCTGTTCTAAATGATCTTGCCAAACAGGAAGGTAACGTCATTCTGTTTATTGATGAATTACACACCATGGTTGGTGCAGGTAAAGCAGATGGTGCGATGGATGCGGGTAACATGTTAAAACCTGCGTTGGCTCGCGGTGAATTACACTGTGTTGGCGCTACCACATTGGATGAGTATCGCCAATACATTGAGAAAGACCCTGCATTAGAGCGTCGTTTCCAAAAAGTGTATGTGGCTGAGCCATCCGTTGAAGACACAATTGCTATTTTACGTGGTTTAAAAGAACGTTATGAACTGCATCACCACGTGCAAATAACTGACCCGGCGATTGTGGCAGCGGCAACGTTATCGCATCGCTATATTACTGACCGTATGTTACCTGACAAAGCGATTGATTTAATTGATGAAGCGGGTGCAAGTTTACGTATGCAAATGGATTCGAAACCTGAATCCTTAGATAGGCTGGAACGCCGTATTATTCAGCTTAAACTTGAACAACAAGCGCTGAAAAAAGAATCGGATGATGCAAGTAAAAAACGTCTTGAGATGTTAGAAGAAGAGCTCGCAGAGAAAGAACGTGAGTACTCTGCGTTAGAAGAAGAATGGAAAGCTGAAAAAGCATCATTAACAGGTACTCAGCATATTAAAGCTGAACTAGAAAATACGCGTATCGAGATGGAAAAAGCACGTCGTATGGGTGATTTGGCAAAAATGTCCGAATTGCAATACGGTAAAATTCCAGAATTAGAGAAACAGCTTGAAGCGGCAACCAAAGCTGAAGGCAAAAGCATGAAACTGTTACGTAATAAAGTAACAGATGTCGAAATTGCTGAAATCTTAGCTCGTTGGACTGGCATCCCTGTATCTCGAATGCTAGAAAGTGAAAGAGAAAAGCTGTTACGTATGGAACAGCAACTCCATCAGCGTGTTATTGGACAAGATGAAGCGGTAGTTGCAGTATCGAATGCAATTCGTCGTAGTCGTGCAGGGTTATCAGACCCGAACCGCCCAATTGGCTCGTTTATGTTCTTAGGGCCAACAGGGGTAGGTAAAACTGAATTGTGTAAAGCGTTAGCAAATTTCATGTTTGATAGCGATGATGCAATGGTTCGTATCGATATGTCTGAATTTATGGAAAAACATGCGGTATCACGTTTAGTGGGCGCACCTCCAGGGTATGTCGGTTACGAAGAAGGTGGGTATTTAACTGAAGCGGTTAGACGTCGTCCATATTCAGTCATTTTATTGGATGAAGTTGAGAAAGCACACCCTGATGTTTTCAACATTTTATTACAAGTGCTTGATGACGGGCGTTTAACGGATGGACAAGGTAGAACAGTGGACTTCCGTAATACGGTGATTATCATGACATCTAACTTGGGTTCTGACTTAATCCAAGAAAGATTTGGTATGATTGGTTACTCAGAAATGAAAGATATGGTGATGGAAGTGGTATCCCATAGTTTCAGACCTGAATTTATTAACCGTATAGATGAAGTTGTTGTATTCCATCCATTAGGTAAAGAGCAAATTACGAATATTGCCAATATTCAATTGGCTCGTTTATATAAACGTCTTGAAGAGCACGGTTATGAAGTCAGTGCGACACCTGCTGCACTGGAGAAAATTGGGGAGGCTGGTTTTGACCTAATCTTCGGAGCAAGGCCATTGAAACGCGCAATTCAGCAGGAAATTGAGAACCCTCTGGCACAAGAAATCTTGTCAGGTAAGTTATTACCAGGTAAACCTGTCGTTTTAGATGTAGAAAATGACGAAATCGTTGCTAAACAGTAATTGATATTATTGTAAAATCAAAAGGTGGCTATTGTTAGCCACCTTTTTTATATCAAATTACGTATAAAATCACTTTTTTTGCTTGATAATTGGGCGTAAAGTATAAAATATCACCACTTGAAATTTTTTTTCAAAAAAACACTTGCCAGATTTTTCTGACTCCCTATAATGCGCCACCACTGACCGGGAACAAGACAACGCAAAGCGCGATGAACACTGAAACGGCAGCGAGAGATTCTGAAAAGAAAAAGCAAAAAATTGCTTGACTCTCACGGAGGAAAACGTAATATACGCCTCCTCGCAGCAACGACCGAAAGGTTGGTTTTCATAAAGAAAAGCTGCAACGCTCTTTAACAATTTATCAGACAATCTGTGTGGGCACTCACAGGACACTATCAAAAAAATATTTGATTTTAAGTCTTGAAGAGTGACTAACACGTTAATTCATATATATGAAATAAGGTAGTAACGCTTATTTTGGAAGGATAACGCGAAGGCAAGCAGAGATAACCCGAGACAGTACTTAGGTACGGCGAGGGGAAGCGATGCGAAGCCGACAAAGTTAGCCGAACAAAAGAACGTTACGGTCAGTAAGACATTCTTTGAGCATCAAGCTTTTTAATTGAAGAGTTTGATCATGGCTCAGATTGAACGCTGGCGGCAGGCCTAACACATGCAAGTCGAGCGGTAACAGGGGAAGCTTGCTTCCCGCTGACGAGCGGCGGACGGGTGAGTAATGTATGGGGATCTGCCCGATAGAGGGGGATAACTACTGGAAACGGTAGCTAATACCGCATAATCTCTCAGGAGCAAAGCAGGGGAACTTCGGTCCTTGCGCTATCGGATGAACCCATATGGGATTAGCTAGTAGGTGAGGTAATGGCTCACCTAGGCGACGATCCCTAGCTGGTCTGAGAGGATGATCAGCCACACTGGGACTGAGACACGGCCCAGACTCCTACGGGAGGCAGCAGTGGGGAATATTGCACAATGGGCGCAAGCCTGATGCAGCCATGCCGCGTGTATGAAGAAGGCCCTAGGGTTGTAAAGTACTTTCAGTCGGGAGGAAGGCGCTGATGCTAATATCATCAGCGATTGACGTTACCGACAGAAGAAGCACCGGCTAACTCCGTGCCAGCAGCCGCGGTAATACGGAGGGTGCAAGCGTTAATCGGAATTACTGGGCGTAAAGCGCACGCAGGCGGTTGATTAAGTTAGATGTGAAATCCCCGGGCTTAACCTGGGAATGGCATCTAAGACTGGTCAGCTAGAGTCTTGTAGAGGGGGGTAGAATTCCATGTGTAGCGGTGAAATGCGTAGAGATGTGGAGGAATACCGGTGGCGAAGGCGGCCCCCTGGACAAAGACTGACGCTCAGGTGCGAAAGCGTGGGGAGCAAACAGGATTAGATACCCTGGTAGTCCACGCTGTAAACGATGTCGATTTGAAGGTTGTTCCCTAGAGGAGTGGCTTTCGGAGCTAACGCGTTAAATCGACCGCCTGGGGAGTACGGCCGCAAGGTTAAAACTCAAATGAATTGACGGGGGCCCGCACAAGCGGTGGAGCATGTGGTTTAATTCGATGCAACGCGAAGAACCTTACCTACTCTTGACATCCAGAGAATTTAGCAGAGATGCTTTAGTGCCTTCGGGAACTCTGAGACAGGTGCTGCATGGCTGTCGTCAGCTCGTGTTGTGAAATGTTGGGTTAAGTCCCGCAACGAGCGCAACCCTTATCCTTTGTTGCCAGCGATTCGGTCGGGAACTCAAAGGAGACTGCCGGTGATAAACCGGAGGAAGGTGGGGATGACGTCAAGTCATCATGGCCCTTACGAGTAGGGCTACACACGTGCTACAATGGCGTATACAAAGAGAAGCGACCTCGCGAGAGCAAGCGGAACTCATAAAGTACGTCGTAGTCCGGATTGGAGTCTGCAACTCGACTCCATGAAGTCGGAATCGCTAGTAATCGTAGATCAGAATGCTACGGTGAATACGTTCCCGGGCCTTGTACACACCGCCCGTCACACCATGGGAGTGGGTTGCAAAAGAAGTAGGTAGCTTAACCTTCGGGAGGGCGCTTACCACTTTGTGATTCATGACTGGGGTGAAGTCGTAACAAGGTAACCGTAGGGGAACCTGCGGTTGGATCACCTCCTTACCATTGAAGTGTTTTTGTGAAGTGCTCACACAGATTGTCTGATAGAAAGTAGAGCAATAGGCTATACGTGGGAGACTTATTCGAGAGAATAGGACTTACATGAGATACCGCAGCAGTATGTGCAATATCTTGTGTCCCCTTCGTCTAGAGGCCTAGGACACCGCCCTTTCACGGCGGTAACAGGGGTTCGAATCCCCTAGGGGACGCCAATTGCGCCGATATCGAGTGAAAGACGATGTCCCCAATAATGATTAAGCCAATTATATTGTAGTTGGTTTAACAATTATGCTCTTTAACAATCTGGAACAAGCTGAAAATTGAAAACAACGCACATTGTTTATCGCTTAAACAATGTGAGAGTCTCTCAAAATTTCAGACCTGAAATTTTCGGTCACTTTAGCGAGTGGCATGAGCGAGCAGTCAGTCCTTCGCGGCGGCCAGCGCACAGCAAGCGCAGCATACATAAGTATGTGAGCATTGCGAGCACTGCCCAACAAAGAAGGAATGCACGCACAGCCATGACAGTAAGGTGAACGTTGAAACAATTTCGGGTTGTGAGGTTAAGCGACTAAGCGTACACGGTGGATGCCTAGGCAATCAGAGGCGATGAAGGACGTGCTAATCTGCGATAAGCGTCGGTAAGGTGATATGAACCGTTACAACCGACGATTTCCGAATGGGGAAACCCAGTGCAATTCGTTGCACTATCGTTTGATGAATACATAGTCAAACGAAGCGAACCGGGGGAACTGAAACATCTCAGTACCCCGAGGAAAAGAAATCAACCGAGATTCCCCTAGTAGCGGCGAGCGAACGGGGAGCAGCCCAGAGTCTTAATCAGCATTAGCATCAGGAGAACGGTCTGGAAAGTCCGGCAGTAAAGGGTGATAGCCCCGTATCCGAAGGTGTTAGTGTTGTGAACTCGACGAGTAGGGCGGGACACGTGTTATCCTGTCTGAATATGGGGGGACCATCCTCCAAGGCTAAATACTCCTGATTGACCGATAGTGAACCAGTACCGTGAGGGAAAGGCGAAAAGAACCCCGGCGAGGGGAGTGAAATAGAACCTGAAACCGTGTACGTACAAGCAGTGGGAGCCCCATCACTCAAGTGCCTCGGCAATTGAGTGAGGGTGTAAAACCATCACAATAACAGCGCAGAATTTGCCAACAAGATTGGTCGATTTTTTCAAGCCGTCGCGCAGTGTACATCGAAGTACACGAGCAACGGAAGTTAAAAAATCGGGCAAGATTGGCCGCAAAGACAAGCGGGACATTTGAGGATGGGGTGACTGCGTACCTTTTGTATAATGGGTCAGCGACTTATATTCTGTAGCAAGGTTAACCGTATAGGGGAGCCGTAGGGAAACCGAGTCTTAACTGGGCGAATAAGTTGCAGGGTATAGACCCGAAACCCGGTGATCTAGCCATGGGCAGGTTGAAGGTTGGGTAACACTAACTGGAGGACCGAACCGACTAATGTTGAAAAATTAGCGGATGACTTGTGGCTGGGGGTGAAAGGCCAATCAAACCGGGAGATAGCTGGTTCTCCCCGAAAGCTATTTAGGTAGCGCCTCGTGAACTCATCTTCGGGGGTAGAGCACTGTTTCGACTAGGGGGTCATCCCGACTTACCAACTCGATGCAAACTACGAATACCGAAGAATGTTATCACGGGAGACACACGGCGGGTGCTAACGTTCGTCGTGAAGAGGGAAACAACCCAGACCGCCAGCTAAGGTCCCAAAGTCATAGTTAAGTGGGAAACGAAGTGGGAAGGCTCAGACAGCCAGGATGTTGGCTTAGAAGCAGCCATCATTTAAAGAAAGCGTAATAGCTCACTGGTCGAGTCGGCCTGCGCGGAAGATGTAACGGGGCTAAACTATGCACCGAAGCTGCGGCAGCGATATGTAAATATTGTTGGGTAGGGGAGCGTTCTGTAAGCCTGTGAAGGTGTGCTGTGAGGCATGCTGGAGGTATCAGAAGTGCGAATGCTGACATAAGTAACGATAATGCGGGTGAAAAACCCGCACGCCGGAAGACCAAGGGTTCCTGTCCAACGTTAATCGGGGCAGGGTGAGTCGACCCCTAAGGCGAGGCAGAAATGCGTAGTCGATGGGAAACGGGTTAATATTCCCGTACTGGTGATAATTGCGATGGGGGAACGGAGAAGGCTAGGCTATCCGGGCGACGGTTGTCCCGGTTTAAGGATGTAGGCAGGTGAATTAGGCAAATCCGGTTCACTATATGCTGAGGTCCGACGACGAGTCACTACGGTGATGAAGTAGCTCATGCCCCGCTTCCAGGAAAAGCCTCTAAGCTCTAGATTATCATTAATCGTACCCCAAACCGACACAGGTGGTCAGGTAGAGAATACTCAGGCGCTTGAGAGAACTCGGGTGAAGGAACTAGGCAAAATGGTGCCGTAACTTCGGGAGAAGGCACGCTGGCATTAGGTGAAGTGGTTTACCCATGGAGCTGAAGCCAGTCGCAGATACCAGCTGGCTGCAACTGTTTATTAAAAACACAGCACTGTGCAAACACGAAAGTGGACGTATACGGTGTGACGCCTGCCCGGTGCTGGAAGGTTAATTGATGGGGTTATCCGTAAGGAGAAGCTCTTGATCGAAGCCCCAGTAAACGGCGGCCGTAACTATAACGGTCCTAAGGTAGCGAAATTCCTTGTCGGGTAAGTTCCGACCTGCACGAATGGCGTAATGATGGCCAGGCTGTCTCCACCCGAGACTCAGTGAAATTGAACTCGCTGTGAAGATGCAGTGTACCCGCGGCAAGACGGAAAGACCCCGTGAACCTTTACTATAGCTTGACACTGAACATTGAGCCTTGATGTGTAGGATAGGTGGGAGGCTTTGAAGTGTGGACGCCAGTCTGCATGGAGCCAACCTTGAAATACCACCCTTTAATGTTTGATGTTCTAACGTTGCCCCGTTATCCGGGGTGCGGACAGTGTCTGGTGGGTAGTTTGACTGGGGCGGTCTCCTCCCAAAGAGTAACGGAGGAGCACGAAGGTTGGCTAAGCATGGTCGGACATCATGCGGTTAGTGCAAAGGCATAAGCCAGCTTGACTGCGAGAGTGACGGCTCGAGCAGGTACGAAAGTAGGTCTTAGTGATCCGGTGGTTCTGAATGGAAGGGCCATCGCTCAACGGATAAAAGGTACTCCGGGGATAACAGGCTGATACCGCCCAAGAGTTCATATCGACGGCGGTGTTTGGCACCTCGATGTCGGCTCATCACATCCTGGGGCTGAAGTAGGTCCCAAGGGTACGGCTGTTCGCCGTTTAAAGTGGTACGCGAGCTGGGTTTAGAACGTCGTGAGACAGTTCGGTCCCTATCTGCCGTGGGCGTTGGAAGATTGAAAGGGGCTGCTCCTAGTACGAGAGGACCGGAGTGGACGCACCACTGGTGTTCGGGTTGTCATGCCAATGGCATTGCCCGGTAGCTAAGTGCGGAAGAGATAACCGCTGAAAGCATCTAAGCGGGAAACTTGCCTTGAGATGAGTCTTCCCTGACTCTTTAAGGGTCCTAAAGGAACGTTTAAGACTAAGACGTTGATAGGTTGGGTGTGTAAGCGTAGCGATACGTTGAGCTAACCAATACTAATGAACCGTGAGGCTTAACCTGACAACACCGAAGGTGTTTTAGAGAGATAGAGTTGTTTTCGAGAAGTGAGAAGCCGAGAGGTGAAGGACACGCAGCTTGTTTGAGATTGAGGTTCTGGTTTAGTGACGAAAAAAACTAAACGGGAACAAAACAGAATTTGTCTGGCGGCAATAGCGCGGTGGTCCCACCTGACCCCATGCCGAACTCAGCAGTGAAACGCCGTAGCGCCGATGGTAGTGTGGGGTCTCCCCATGTGAGAGTAGGGAACTGCCAGACATTAAATTAGTGAGAAAGCCACCCATTGGGTGGCTTTTTTGCGTTTGGAGAAAAAAAGAAAAACAGTGGGTGTTGAGATTAGGAGGGGGCCTAAGCTTTAGTTCCTCAGTTCCTGAGTTCCTTAGCTCCTTAGCTCCTTAATGTTTTAACCCCTAATTTTAATCCCCTCTTCATCTCTTTTAGCTACTTTTAGGGCTATCTCTATCTATCACCATCATTAATGAGCGTGTGTGATGCAAAGTAGTGAGTAACAGCTCACAGGTTGTTTAGGGTAGCGGAATTTTAATAAAATCAAATAAATATTGTGGATTGGATGTTTGCCCATCACGGTGATGAATGATACCGCTTAGGTGGGGTGCCTAACATACTTATCATTTCAAAGGGAGTAGTAAAAGAAGGCATGGAGCATTACCCCTTTATAGATAGCGCTAATGAAAAACTTAAAGACCCTAGGGTTAAGATGGCAGTTACATTAAATTTGATAAGCTATAACACCTCAAATTTGATATACTACCTACAGTAACTAATCAAAAAGTGTAAGATTTTCATTATTTTTCTGTGATATAGGGACTTCAAATTTGGCGAAAAGAACCTATTCTGTTCGGTATATTGCAGGTGAGCCCGCTAAACGTATTCAGCCCATGCCTGTACATATGTTAGGAGAATCACTTCCAATAGGTTTACCGCTATTTGCTGCGGGTGAAACTCTTGATGTGGTTACATGGAACATTTATAAGCAGCAGCGTCCAAATTGGAAATATACACTTAATGAGTTAGTGAAAGATAGAAAACTTATTTTGTTGCAAGAAGCTCAAATGTCACCTGAGCTAATATCTTTTGCTGCATCACATAAATTAATTGCTGACCAAGTACCTGCATTACCTTTTTCTCCTCATCCCGCAGGCGTGATGACACTTGCTGCTTCACACCCGATATATTGCTGTCCTTTAAGAGAAAAAGAACCACTTTTACGGTTAGCTAAATCTGCGTTGATTACGGTATATCCCCTACCAAATGGAAAACACTTGATGGTAGCGAATGTTCATGCAATTAATTTCAGTTTTGGAGTAGATGTTTATACTCGGCAACTAAGTAAATTAGGTGTTCATATTGCTAAACATGTAGGGCCAGTAATCCTAGCAGGTGATTTTAATGCATGGAGTAGACAGCGTGTGAATGCGTTGAAACGATTTATTCGCAGTGTAGGCTTGAAAGAAATTGTATTTAGTGATGATTACCGTACTAAGGCTTTTGGTCGTCCTTTGGATTACGTGTTTTATCGTGGATTGAACGTTAAAGATAGCACTGTACTACCGACAGATGCTTCTGATCATAACCCTATTATGACCAAATTTACGCTTTCTAAGTAATTAAGATTATCTCCCTTATTTTCCCTCGTATTTAATTGTAGATTCGATGAACTACTTGTATGGGGAATATCAGATTGAAATCATCGTTTTTATACATTCTTTTCTTTTTTGCACAAATAGCTAATGGGTCTAGCTTATTGTTGGCAAAACATGCTGAACAGTTGCCTCGTTTAGTTATTTATGACCCATCTTATCGACAAATTTCTTATCCAAATGGTGATGTGCCCGAACAATACGGTGTCTGTTCTGATGTAGTTATACGAAGCTACCGAAAAATTGGTATTGATTTACAAAAATTAGTACATGAAGACATGAAAGCAAACTTTCGCCAATATCCCAGCCAACGTATATGGGGATTACGTAAGCCAGATACAAACATTGATCATCGTCGCGTACCTAATTTAGAGGCTTTTTTCTCGCGAAAAGGGAAAAAAAAGCCTATCTCAAAGAATGTCAGTGATTATATTCCCGGCGATATTGTCTCTTGGCGTTTAGATAATGGTCGGCCACATATCGGTGTTGTAACTTCGATAAAGTCACCAAGTACACAAAGTTATTTAGTTATGCACAATATTGGATATGGCCAAGTTGCTGAAGATGTTTTATTTCGTTGGGATATTGTTGGACATTATTCTTATTAAGTGAGATGGTTTTTATATAATATAATTTCCTGGATTATAATTTTAAAAATTAACTTATTCAAGAGGTTTTATATATGTAAGTGATTAGTTTTAATTGTTGTTTTTAAAATTATATTCTAATTATTGTATTAGCATTAATTCACTATGAACTATATTTATAACAGGTAGGTGGTATGTCGTATAGAATTTAATTATATATAAATGGTGGTTAATGTTATGAAAAATATAGTTATTGTTGGCGGTGGAACGGGTGGGACGATGCTAGCAAATACACTTGCTAGAAAATTGAGTAGAGAAATTTTTTCGAAGAAAATAAAAATAACATTAATTACTGATAATCCAATCCATTATTATAAACCTGCATTTATGTATGTTGCTTTTAATTTATTTTTTAAGGATGAACTGAGTCGCCCTGAAAGAGAATTGCTAAGACCTGAAATAGAGTTAGCCATTGATAAAATAGAGCATTTTGATTTTAAAAATAAAGCGCTAAACTCTAAGTATGGAAAAAAATATAACTATGATTTTCTTGTGATTGCAACAGGTTGCGTACCTAAACCTGAGCGAATTGAAGGTTTAAAAGATACCGGTAACCACTTTTATGCATATGAAGCATCGAGAAAGCTAGCAGATCAACTTGCTAAGATTGAAAAAGGTCGAATTTTTATTACGGTATCATTCCCTGAAACGCCAAATGTACCCCATCAGTGTGGCATAGCGCCGATGGAAACAACATTAATGATTGATGAATTTTTACGTAAACGTCGAGTTAGGGATAGTATTGAAATCGTTTATACCTATCCAACAGTTTCACAATTATTGCGTAACTGTTTATTCATGCAACAACCTGTTTGTGAAGTTATTCCTGAAGTATTTACTGCTAAAAATATTAAAGCTCAGAGAGGGTTTACTTTAGATAAAGTTGATCCAGATAAAAAAATAGCTTATTCGAAAGAAGGTGATGAGCAAAATTTCGACTTATTGATTAGCACTCCGCCAATTACCGCGGTTGAGGCAGTTATTAATACCGGATTAAGTGAGCATAATAATGGTGAAGGTTGGTTACCTACCGATCATGAAACTATGCAAGTTTATGGTGTTGATGGCGTTTATGTTATAGGTGATACCGTTGATTTACCGATCAGTAAAGCAGGTGGAAGCTGTCATAATCAGGCCGCAATTATAGCTGATAATATTTGCGGAGAATTAATTTATGGTTATCCCGCAGCTATCTATGATGGGCGAGTTCAAGCTGTTGCCCAAATGGGATTAACTGCAGGGATGCCTTTACAATACGATTATAAACACGATGTTATTCCTACGCCTCCGACTAAATTAGGGGGATTACTAAGAAATGGCTTTAATAGAGGTATTTATTGGGCTGCTATTCGTGGCTTAGTTTAAGGAGGAAATCAAAATGTCTAATAATGAAAATCAAAGTAAACTAATTGAACTTCTTAATTCTGAGTCGGGTGATCATTTCGCAGACAAATTAGCACCGCTATTACAATTGAATCGTTTAGATAATATTGTTGATTTACTTTCTCTAATTTCTGACCTTATTGACATTACTGATAATAGCACGGTAGAAAAACTGGCAAACTCATTTGAGGATATTCTAGCGCCAGTCTGGGAATTCGGCACTGCATATAATATGGCTAAAATGGAGGAAATATATAATAGTAAAAATCCAAATTTTCGTTCGGTGTATGCTTTATTAAAAGATCCAAATACATTACGTGGAATTAGTACCGTTTTACGAACCTTGCAAATAATGGGTTCTCGATTGTCTTCCCCCCAAGAGGGATAATATTTCGGAGGTGGTATGATATTAGATAGACTGTATTCTTTTGATACGCGTGTGATACATAATTACTATGATGCAGCCGAAAATTTAGGATCACTAGCTTCTCCTATTTATCAAACGTCAACTTACGTATTTGATAGTGTTGAAGAAGGTGCCGCTTGTTTTAGCGGTGAATCGGATGGGTATATTTATACACGAATAAATAACCCAACATTAAGTTTGTTGGAAAAGCGGCTTGCTGATTTAGAAGAGGGGGATGCCGCAATTGTATTTTCTTCAGGGATGGGGGCAATAACATCGACTCTTTGGACCTTACTAAGCCCAGGAGATGAGCTGTTAGTTGATATGACGGTTTATGGCTGTACATATGCATTCTTTCATCATGGGTTAGCTCGATTTGGTGTCAAAGTTCGTCACATTGATATGAGTGACCCAAATAATGTGGCACAGGAACTCACTGAAAAAACAAAGATGATATTTTTCGAATCACCTGCAAACCCAAATATGCGCTTAGTTGATATTAATGCTGTGAGTAATATCGTTCATCAATATAACCTTGCAAATAACCAAGAAATATTGGTGACAGTAGATAATACCTATTGTACTCCTTACATTCAAAAACCACTTGAGCTTGGGGCGGATATTGTTGTTCATTCATTAACGAAATATATGAATGGGCATGGTGATGTGATGGCTGGCGCTGTTATAACAACTGAGGAATTAGCGAAGCAAATCAGATTGGTTGGGCTGAAGGATATGACTGGAGCATGTTTATCCCCTCATGATGCAAACCTGATATTGCGAGGAATGAAAACACTGCCAATCAGAATGGAAAGAGTGGTTGAGAATGCACAGAAAGTTGCGGAATATTTGGCCTCACTATCTGAAGTTTCTCAAGTGATGTATCCGGGTTTACCGAGTTTTCCTCAATACACATTAGCTCAAAGGCAAATGAAGCTGCCTGGAGGGATGATTGCTTTTGAACTTGGAGGGGGACTTGAGGCGGGTAAGCAGTTTCTGAACCGTTTACAGCTATTTTCTTGTGCGGTTAGCTTAGGTGATTGTGAGTCATTGGCCCAGCACCCTGCAAGTATGACCCATTCTACTTACACTGCTGAGGAACGAAAACAGTATGGGATTAGTGATGGGCTTATTCGTTTGTCAGTTGGGTTAGAAAGCGCTAATAATTTGATTGCCGATATTAAGCAGGCGCTCATTTGATACCAAAATAGGTAACAAAAGGCCCTATATCATATAAATATAGGGCCTAAATTTACTTTACGAATGCTTTAGTCGATTAAGGTTTTTGAAATTTACGCATGACAAAGAAGGTGACGCTCAATATAGCGACCCATGCAAACCCGACGAGAAGGGCAACTTGTGTATCTTTAAAGAAGCCAAGTAGCGCGATAACAAAGACCATAAATGCGATAGTAATTGCAGGGCCAATTGGCCAGAACGGTACAGGGAATTTGAGTTTTTTAACCTCTTCAGGGCTCATTTGGCGGCGCATTGCGACATGAGAAAGTAGTATCATTAACCAGACCCAAACGGTCGCAAAGGTTGCGATTGACGCAATAATCACAAAGATTTTTTCTGGAAGTAGGTAGTTTAAATAAACGCCCAGTAACATGACAACAGACATCACCAGTACAGTGACCCAAGGCACCCCACTTTTCGTCAACTTGGTAAAGACTTTTGGTGCTTGTTTGTCTTGTGCCATACCATACATCATGCGACCAGCACCGAAAATATCACTATTGATAGCTGAAATTGCCGCAGTGATCACCACGATATTTAAGATATTTGCCGCTGATTGAATGCCTAAGCTATCAAAAATTTGGACGAATGGACTGCCATTTTGACCAATTTGATTCCACGGGTAGATACACATCAGAATAAAAAGTGTTAACCCATAGAATAATAAAATACGAATGGGTACCGCATTGATTGCTTTAGGAATAGTTTTCTCTGGGTTTTGCGCTTCACTGGCGGTAATACCGATCACTTCGATACCCCCAAAGGCGAACATTACGATAGCTAAGGACGCGATAACGCCTTCAATGCCGTTTGGCATAAAGCCACCGTGTTCCCATAGATTTTGGATACCCACCGCATGGTCAGTTTCTTGGCCGAAGCCGTAGAACATTAAGAAGGCTCCACCAACAATCATTGCGATGATTGCAGAGACTTTTACGATAGACAGCCAAAATTCCATTTCACCAAAAATTTTAACGTGGCATAAATTGAGTGCGCTAATAAATAGCACGATACTTAATACCCACACCCATTGGTCGACATGAGGGAACCAAAACCCCATGTACATCCCAAAAGCGGTAATATCAGCCAAGCAAACGACCAACATTTCAAATACGTAGTTCCAGCCAGTTAAAAAACCAGCTAAGGGACCCATGTAATGGCTAGCGTAGTGAGAGAATGAACCGGGTACTGGGTGATGCACAGCCATCTCGCCTAAGGCTCGCATGACCATAAATACAGCGGCACCACCGACCATATAAGCGAGTAGCACAGCAGGCCCTGCCGCTTGAATTGCGGAAGCAGACCCATAAAATAAGCCGGTACCAATCGCTGACCCTAAAGCCATAAAGCGAATGTGCCGAACACTCAGTCCCTTTCTGAGTTGATTTTGTTCACTACTTTGCATGTCTTTTCCTGTCTTTTTCTTCGTTCGATATATTGTTCCGAATAGGCTTTCGGTATTGTTTATTAAGTCGGACGTACTTTATTGAACCTTAAGGTGGCTACATTATCACAAACTTCCTTGTTCGTGAGATAGATATCTGCAATATAATGCGTGCTCAGCTAACTATTTTAGGAGTGATATGAAATACCCAATTAATGAAATCTTCCAAACCATTCAAGGAGAGGGGGTTTTTACTGGTGTTCCAGCCGTATTTATTCGTTTGCAGGGCTGCCCAGTTGGATGTAGCTGGTGTGATACCAAACAAACATGGGAAAAAGAACAAGATAAAGAATCTACCCTAGGGGATATCGCACTTAAAACGATTGATTCAGATGCATGGGCTATGGCAGATAGTGAGGCATTGGTTCAATTAATGAAAGAAAAACACTTCAGCGCACAGCATATTGTTATTACAGGCGGTGAGCCCTGTATTTATGATTTACAGCCACTGACTGGGATATTAGAACAACATGGATATCAATGCCAAATTGAAACTAGCGGCACATACCCTATTCAATGCACTGATAACACATGGGTTACTGTATCACCAAAAGTCGGTATGAAAGGAGGACTGCAGGTGATCAGCCAAGCAGTAAATCGTGCCAATGAAATTAAACATCCTGTTGCTCGCGAGAAAGATATTGAAGCACTTGAGAAAATTTTAGCATTGCGTACTGTCGAAACGCCTCCAGTAGTGGCATTACAGCCAATCAGCCAAAAAGCGGCAGCAACAAAATTGTGTATTGAAACCTGTATTCAACGCAACTGGCGTTTATCAATTCAAACACATAAGTATTTGGATATTCAATAATAAAAAATAGCGATGGTTTTTAGTAACCCCCAAGAGTTGGAAAATACTCATTGGGGGCCTTTAAATTACCTAAATGGTTGGTTTAATGGTACTTCAGGATCTGGCTCATGAGTAATACGGTTACGCAAGTCACGGCGAATAATTTCAATAGACCAAAACCAAATTAAATGGCCAAATATTTCTGAAACATTCTCATACCATGGTAGGTCGAAGAGTGGAGGGGTGAGCCCCATAAGAGGGAAAGAAATCATATGGACAAATAATTGCGCCAGTGCACCCGCTAACAACCCTTGCCATAGCTTAATTTTAGGGAATACTTCAGCAACAATACAATATCCGACAGCAAATACGATAGAAAATATGATGTGAGTAACACCCACAGAGTTAAAAACGTGCCCAGCAAAGGTGTAAACTGCAGAGTTAGGGTCGGCAATTCCTAACCAATCCCTTAAGAAAATATAAGGTGGGTTGAGGAAGTTACGTGAGCAGTCAATTTGTTCTGCTGCACGGATCAGCGTTTCTGGCGAACAAGCTGCGTTGAACATATCCGTTGGGCTTCTTGGTGGTAATGGGACTTCAGCCCCCCATTTGACAAACGAAGAGACGATACCAGCGATTAGACCAATAAATGCGGCCAGTCCATAACGCCTTCTGGATTTTGGTGTTTGTTGAAATAAATGCATTTTCCCTGCCTTATTAAGAGTAAATAATGGTAAATAATAGATCAGGTTATAATTTAATGCACTATGTCAAATTAAAGTTTTTATATCCTTAATTTCAAGGGGGGAATGTCAGCCACTGATTGCTTTTTGCCCCTCATTTATTTTCAAAATCTATTAGGCTTGCCGCCTGAGGTGCTTGTGTCCCTATATTATATTTCTATATTTATGAATGTTATTTTGCCCAGCTATCAAAATGGCTGCGTAAAATAACATTACATTATATTTGTAGCACTTGTACTTTTAAGCTTCTCCGCGATAGACGCAACCTGCATTGCAGGTTTCTTTTACGGTAACCGCACTTAATAAGGGTAGTAAAGGCTTAGTTTGTTGCCAAATCCACTGCGCTAATACCTCACTGGTTGGGTTTTCTAACCCTTCGATATCATTTAAATAATGATGGTCTAAGCGTTCCCAAATAGGTTTAAACGCGGCTTTTACGTCGGAAAAATCAATAATCCAACCACTATGGGAGTCGACTTCACCAGTAATTTCTAAACGCACCATGAAAGAATGCCCATGGAGGCGGCCACACTTATGGCCCTCTGGGACATGAGGTAATTTGTGGGCAGCTTCGAAAGTGAAATCTTTATAGATTGTTGTGCTCATATGTGGCTCCTTGTTGTGAATAAACAGCGTATTGTACTGCATTTTTAGGTGAAAATATCTTTAATTACTAAAATAGCGTTAACCGCTTTTATCAATATGATCCATCAGTTAATTGCTTTAGGCTTTTTAGTTATTAATTATGGCTATCGTTTCTTATCCCATTATCTAGGGTTGTTATAACCTAACTGCATACCCTATATGTTTCAGGTACTGCGGTATTTTTTGCTTTATTACCTTAATTATTTGGGGGGAATGAGCAAGTGTTAGGTTGTCGGTCTTTTCTGGGGTAATGACATGGCGTCGTTTTTAAAATCAAAGATGAATAACACTGGGGTTACAAGATAATGACAAAAAAACAGCCGCCATTAGCGGCGCTGCCAATATCTGTTGAGCAATTAGCACGTTTACAGACGGCCGTTGATGATTTTTCATCCCATCAACTCGCATGGCTTTCTGGTTATTTGTGGGGAATAGTAAATCAGAATACGCAAGTTGATGCATCTGTCAGTGCGCCTGTGGTTACCCAAGATACGGTCACAATCATCTCTGCATCACAGACAGGAAATGCACGCCGCCTATCAGAGCAGCTTAGAGAGCGTTTAGTCGGTGAAAAAATTAGTGTGAATTTAGTGAATGCAGGGGATTATAAATTCAAACAAATTAACCAAGAGAAAGTGTTAGTTGTTGTAGCCTCAACGCAGGGTGAAGGGGAGCCAGCTGAAGAAGCGGTTGCATTATACAAATATCTTCATTCTAAAAAAGCGCCAAATTTATCACAAACCAGTTATGCGGTTTTTGCGCTGGGGGATTCATCTTACGAAAAATTCTGTCAAGCAGGTAAAGATTTCGATTCACAGCTTGCATCATTAGGGGCGACGTCATTAACCGAGCGAATTGATGCGGATGTTGAATACCAAGGGATTGCGGATGAGTGGGTTGAAAGCCTCACTCAGATTTTAAAAGCTCGCGTTCCTGCTCAAAGTGATAGCCAATTATTGGTGACTCAAGCAGGAAGTGTGAATGAAATTCATTCATCACCTTATAGTAAAACTGCGCCATTAACTGCGTCACTCCTGAGCAATCAAAAGATCACCAGTCGGGACTCACAAAAAGATGTTCGCCATATTGAAATTGATCTCGGTGACTCTGGTTTACGTTATCAACCTGGTGATGCACTAGGTGTTTGGTTCGATAATGACCCTGCTTTAGTTGATGAGCTGGTCGCTTTGTTGTGGCTGCAAGGTGATGAAGAAGTCTTTATTGGTTCGCAGCGCCATTCATTACGTGATGCGCTGATTTATCAATTAGAACTGACACAAAATACTCCAGTGATTGTCGAAAAATATGCTCAGTTATCAAAAGACGATGCACTATTGTCATTAATTAGCGATAAAGCCGCTATTTTGCACTACGCACAAAATACGCCAATCGTCGATATGGTACGCCAAGCGGCATCTCAGCCTACTGCCCAAGAATTTGTTGACCTACTGCGTCCGCTAACTCCTCGTTTGTACTCGATTTCTTCTTCCCAATCTGAAGTAGAAAATGAAGTTCATGCAACGGTTGGCGTTGTCCGCTATGAGATTGATGGTAAGGCGCGTACTGGCGGTGCGTCAGGTTTCTTAGCCGATCGCTTAAATGAGGATGATGAACTTCGCATATTCATTGAGCACAATGATAACTTTCGACTGCCACAAGACCCAAATACGCCTGTGATCATGATTGGCCCTGGTACAGGGATAGCGCCATTTCGTGCTTTCTTACAGCAGCGTGACAATGACGGTGCGACAGGAAAAAATTGGTTATTTTTTGGTAATCCACATTTTGTTGATGACTTTCTCTACCAAGTGGAATGGCAGCGTTATGTCAAAGACGGTTTATTAACCCATATTTCATTAGCGTGGTCTCGCGACCAGCAAGAAAAAATTTACGTACAAGATAAACTTCGCGAACAAGGTGAAGAAGTTTGGCAATGGTTACAAGAAGGTGCGCACATCTATGTGTGTGGTGATGCAAACCGCATGGCCAAAGATGTTGAACAGGCATTATTAGATATCGTCAGTCAATATGGGAACATGGACAGTGAAGAGGCTGATGAATTTTTAAGTGAGCTGCGCGTAATGCGCCGTTATCAGAGGGATGTTTATTAATGAGCAATGAACAACAACAAAAGCCCTTAATTGTCGAAGGTAAACTCGCAGACAGTGAACGCATGAAGCAAGACAGTAATTACTTGCGTGGAACCATTAAGGATGACTTAAAAAATGGGTTAACGGGGGGATTTGAGGGTGATAATTTCCTGTTGATTCGCTTTCACGGTATGTACCAACAAGATGACCGTGATATTCGTGCCGAGCGAGCGGAACAAAAACTCGAGCCTCGCCATGCAATGATGCTACGTTGTCGTTTGCCGGGCGGCATTATTACACCCAAGCAATGGCTTGATATTGATAAGTTTGCCACAGAGCACACGCTGTATGGCAGTGTGCGCATTACGAATCGGCAAACATTTCAGTTCCATGGCATTTTAAAAGGGGATGTAAAGCCTGCCCATCAAATGTTAAGTCACGTTGGTTTAGATGCCCTTGCAACGGCGAATGACGTTAACCGTAACGTGTTATGTACCTCTAACCCCGTGCAATCTGAATTGCACCAACAAGCTTATGAATGGGCAAAGAAAATATCTGAACATTTATTACCGCGCACTAGTGCTTACGCGGAAATTTGGTTAGATAAAGAAAAAATAGTGACAACGGATGAAGAGCCAATTTTAGGGCAAACTTATTTGCCAAGAAAATTTAAAACCTCTGTCGTGATCCCGCCATTAAACGATGTGGATTTGCATGCAAATGATATGAACTTTGTTGCGATAGCCCAAAATGGTGAGTTGATCGGTTTTAACGTGCTGGTGGGCGGTGGCCTTGCTATGACTCATGGTGATACGGCGACATTTCCTCGCTTAGCCAGTGAGTTTGGGTTTATTCCATTAGAGAAAACGTTAGCCATTGCAGAAGCGATAGTGACTACCCAACGGGATTGGGGAAATCGTACTGAACGTAAAAATGCGAAAACCAAATATACCCTTGAGCGAGTGGGAGTTGATACTTTCAAAGCTGAAGTCGAAAGGCGCTCAGGCGTAGTTTTCGAACCTATTCGCCCATATGAATTTACTGAACGCGGTGACAAGATTGGCTGGCTTAAAGGCATTGATAACCGTTGGCACCTAACATTGTTTATTGAAAATGGTCGATTAATTGATTTAGAAAATAAACCATTAAAAACTGGCGTGGCTGAAATTGCACGTATTCACCAAGGGGACTTTCGTTTAACGGCAAACCAAAATTTAATTGTTGCGGGTGTGCCCGAAAGTGAAAAAGCGGCAATTGAAGCGATTGCCAGATCTCATGGGTTAATGAGTGATGACATTACGGCACAACGTGAAAATTCCATGGCTTGTGTATCATTTCCAACTTGCCCGCTCGCGATGGCCGAAGCAGAACGTTTTTTACCTGAATTTATTAGTCAAGTGGAAAGTATCATGGCCGCCCATCAAGTTGCCAATGAACATATCGTTTTGCGGGTAACGGGTTGTCCTAATGGCTGTGGGCGAGCCATGCTGGCAGAGGTTGGGTTGGTCGGTAAAGCGATGGATAGATATAACTTACATTTAGGCGGGAACCGCATTGGTACTCGTATTCCACGTATGTACCGCGAAAACATCACTAGTACAGAGATTTTAGCTATTTTGGATGAGTTAATCGGTGATTGGGCGAAAAACCGTCTACCTAATGAAGGATTTGGCGATTTTGTTATTCGCACCAATGTTGTTAAGCCCGTATTGAATTCTGCTGTTGATTTTTATGAGGTTAAGGAGGCAGTATGAGCCGACTTGAACTAGCAACACTCATCGAACTCGATAAGCCCCAACAAGTCGCTTATCTCGCTGAGTTTAATTCCCAGTTAGAAGCAATGAATGCATTGCAGCGGGTTGAGTGGGCGGTTGAATACTTACCGACTGAGTTTGTGTTGTCTTCCAGCTTTGGTATTCAAGCGGCACTGACATTGCATATGGTGACGCAAATTGTACCTAATATCCCAGTTATTTTAACGGATACCGGTTATTTGTTCCCAGAAACCTATCAGTTTATTGAAGTATTAACAGATAAGCTGAATTTAAATTTGCAGGTGTATCGAGCCAAACAGTCACCAGCTTGGCAAGAAGCGCTGTATGGTCAACTTTGGACACAAGGGCTTGATGGTATTGAGCGTTATAACCAATTGAATAAAGTTGAGCCGATGGAGCGCGCGTTACATGAATTACAAGCACAAACCTGGTTTTCTGGTTTACGGCGAGAACAATCAGCAAGCCGTGCAAATTTGTCTGTACTAGGTATCGGGAAAGGGATTTTTAAAGTTTTACCAGTGATTGATTGGAATAATAAGCAAGTTTATGAATATCTAACAAAATATGATTTACCCTACCATCCGTTGTGGGAACAAGGGTATTTATCGGTTGGCGATACCCATACAACTCGCAAATGGGAAGAGGGTATGAATGAAGAAGATACGCGTTTTTTTGGTTTAAAGAGGGAGTGCGGGCTTCATGAAAACTAAATATTCGTCATAATTCAATCTGCAGCGTTGTTGGCTACGTGCACTCGCACTAGTCACATACTGGTGTATGCTCCTAGCGACTCATTTACTTGCCGCCTAGCTGCAACTTGAATTATTTAGAATATTGATTAGGTCATAATTCAATCCGTAGCGTTGTTGGCTACGCGCACTCGCACTAGTCACATACTGGTGTATGCTCCTAGCGACTCATTTACTTGTCGCCTAGCTGCAACTTGAATTATTTAGAATATTGATTAGGTCATAATTCAATCTGCAGCGTTGTTGGCTACGCGCACTCGCACTAGTCACATACTGGTGTATGCTCCTAGCAACTCATTTACTTGCCGCCTAGCTGCAACTTGAATTATTTAGAATATTGATTAGGCCATAATTCAATCTGCAGCGTTGTTGGCTACGCGCTATTCGAATAATTTAGAGTGTTGATTAGTCATGTTTCACGTTATGACTTGAGTTTAAAATATAAATAATTACGAATTTAATAAAATATTTGTTTAATTACAAAGGGATACTTTTTATTAAAAATAAGTATCTCTTATTTTTCCCTTATTTTTAATTTTCTTATAAATATTATAAGTTTGCGTTAAGTGTTGTGTTTTTTTTCGATATTAGCGGGTTTTAATGGCTTTTATACAAATTTTGGGGCTTATGCTTTTCAGTTACAAGAAAGAGCTTTTTGTCATTTCAAACCTATTACGTGAAGCCATATAGTCAATTGTCTATTTCTTATAATAAGTTTATATAACGATGGGTGAGCAAGATGGATTATTTACCATTATTTGTCGATGTCCGCACGCGAAAGGTCGTGTTAATTGGCGGCGGTGTGGTCGCAGCACGAAAAGCAGAATTGCTAATAAAAGCACAAGCTGACTTAGTGGTCATCTCACCGACGTTATGTACACAGTTACAAGCTGAACACCAACAAAATAAATTTGTTTGGTTAGCTGAAAATTACCAATCCATTCATTTAGATGATGCTTTTTTAGTTATCGCAGCAACAGATGATGCATTACTGAATGAAACGGTTTTCTATGACGCCAATGAACGAAAAATATTTGTTAACGTGGTTGATGACCAACCATTATGTTCATTTATTGTGCCTTCTATTATCGATCGCTCGCCAGTGATTGTGGCGATCTCTTCAGGGGGGACTGCGCCTGTATTAGCACGTTTACTCAGAGAAAAATTGGAAACGATGTTGCCAACTTCTTTGGGGAAAATGGCGGAAATAGCCGGCCGCTGGCGTCATAAAGTCAAAGAAACACTTACTAATATGCGTGAAAGAAAACGTTTTTGGGAAAAAAGTTTTAGTGGGCGTTTTGCTTCGCTAGTCGAAAAAGGGCAATTCAGTGAAGCGGAACAACAATTGGAACGTCAATTGTATGAGCCTGATAACCATGGCGAATTAATCTTAGTCGGTGCTGGGCCGGGTGATGCGGGGCTACTCACGTTAAAAGGGTTGCGAGTTTTACAAAGTGCAGAAGTGGTTTTGTATGACCATCTGGTGAGTGAGGAAATCCTCGAGTTAGTTCGCCGCGACGCTGACAAGATTTGTGTTGGGAAACGCGCAGGAAATCACAGTGTTTCCCAAGAAGAAACCAATGCTTTAATCGTGAAATTTGCTCAACAAGGTAAAAAAGTGGTGCGCCTTAAAGGTGGTGATCCTTTTGTTTTCGGGCGAGGAGGGGAAGAGCTACAAGTGGCGGCGCAAGCGGGGATCCCATTTCAAGTGGTTCCGGGTGTGACTGCAGCAATTGGTGCAGCCGCTTACGCAGGAGTTCCGCTGACTCACCGCGAACATTCACAAAGCATTACGTTTATTACGGGTCATTGCCGTGAAAATGGGATGGAACTTGATTGGCAGGCACTTGCTCGAGGAAACCAAACCTTAGCTATCTATATGGGGACCGTGAAGGCCGCGAAAATCAGCGAACAATTGATTCAATTTGGCCGTGCTGAAAATACCCCTGTAGCGGTTATCGGCTGTGGTACAAGGCGTGAACAAAAAGTAGTAACCGGAAAACTAGATGAACTTGAAGTTTTAGCACAGCAGGCACCTGCTCCTGCTTTGATAGTGGTTGGTGAAGTCGCTGCATTACACCAACAACTCGCATGGTTTGGTTCTCAAACTGAAGATATAAGATGGCGCAGTGCCGTATTGGAACTGGCTTAAGTAAGGGGCTATCGTGAACGACAAAAAATTGACTCATTTACAGCAGTTAGAGGCAGAAAGTATTCATATCATTCGTGAAGTTGCCGCCGAATTTGCTAACCCAGTCATGCTGTACTCTATTGGTAAAGATTCTTCCGTGATGCTGCATTTAGCACGCAAGGCATTTTATCCGGGAAAACTACCATTTCCTCTTTTACATGTTGATACCGGCTGGAAATTTCGTGAAATGTACGAGTTTCGCGATGCAACTGCAGAAAAATACGGCTTTGAGCTACTTGTTTATCGTAATCCTGAAGGGGAAAAATTAGGGATTAACCCGTTTGTGCACGGCAGCGCTAAGCACACAGATATTATGAAAACCGAGGGCTTAAAGCAGGCTTTAGATAAGTACGGTTTTGATGCTGCATTTGGTGGTGCTCGTCGTGATGAAGAGAAATCACGTGCCAAAGAACGGATCTACTCTTTCCGTGACCGATCTCATCGTTGGGATCCTAAAAACCAACGGCCTGAGTTGTGGCATAACTATAATGGACAGATCAATAAAGGGGAAAGTATTCGTGTTTTCCCGTTATCAAATTGGACTGAGCTCGATATCTGGCAATATATCTATTTGGAAAATATCGATATTGTTCCCCTGTATTTTGCAAAAGAGCGGCCGGTTATTCAGCGGGACGGCACTTTGTTAATGGTGGATGATAACCGTATTGACTTACAAGCTGGTGAAGTCATTAGTCAGCAAAAAGTGCGTTTTAGAACATTAGGTTGTTGGCCACTGACCGGAGCTGTGCCATCAGAAGCACAAACGCTGCCTGAGATTATAGAAGAAATGTTGATTTCCACAACGAGTGAGCGGCAGGGGCGGCTGATTGATAGCGACCAATCCGCTTCTATGGAGTTGAAAAAGCGCCAAGGTTATTTTTAGTGGGCAAGGTGAATACGCAAAGTCAGGAGAAAAATCATGGCACAAGCCGTTTATAATGAATCAATCGCTCATCAAATCGAACAGCAAGGTGGGGTAGAACCTTACTTATTGGCGCAGCAACAAAAAGGATTATTGCGTTTTTTAACCTGTGGGAATGTGGATGATGGTAAAAGTACCTTAATCGGCCGTTTACTGCATGATACCCGCCAAATATACCAAGATCAGCTGTCAACCTTGCAAAGTGACAGTAAGCGGATAGGGACTCAAGGGGAAAAGCTTGACCTTGCTTTGCTGGTGGATGGCCTTGCTGCTGAACGTGAGCAGGGGATCACAATCGATGTGGCTTATCGTTATTTTTCAACAGAAAAACGCAAATTTATTATTGCGGACACCCCCGGTCACGAACAATATACGCGCAATATGGCGACAGGGGCATCAACTTGCTCACTTTCTATTTTGTTGATCGATGCTCGAAAAGGGGTACAGGAGCAAACACGTCGACATAGTTTTATTAGTACATTGCTTGGGATTCGCCATCTTATTGTCGCCGTCAATAAAATGGATCTGGTGGATTACAGTGAAGCCATTTTTGAAAAAATAAAACAAGATTACCAAAAGTTTGCGATGGAATTGCCTGTGGATTTAAAGGTATGGTTTGTACCTATCTCTGCTCTAGATGGCGATAACATTGTAAATTCAAGTGATAATTTTAAATGGTATCAAGGCGATACGCTATTATCGATATTGGAAAATGTTCAAGTGGAACAAAAAGCCTCGGAGCAAGCTTTGCGTTTCCCTGTGCAATATGTGAACCGCCCAAATTTGGACTTTCGCGGATACAGCGGGACATTATCATCAGGTGTCGTGGAAGTGGGGCAAAAGATTAAAGTGTTGCCCTCTGGCGCCATCTCAGCAATCAAAGAAATTGTGACATTTTCAGGGTTACAAGATTTCGCTGTGCCGGGGGAAGCAATTACATTAGTGCTTGAGGATGAAATTGATATCAGTCGTGGCGACTTAATTGTTGCACAAGATGAAACCTTACAAAGCACACAGCATGCATCTGTTGATGTCGTGTGGATGTCTGAGCAGCCGTTAGTTCAAGGCCAACAACTTGATATTAAAATTGCGGGAAAACGCAGTCGGGCAAAAGTAGAAAATATTCAATATCAAGTAGATATCAATAATTTAACGCAGAAAGTGGCGACAGAGCTACCATTGAATGGTATTGGTTTAGTCGAATTTTCCTTTGATGAACCATTGTTACTGGAAAACTATCAACGCAATTCAGACACTGGCGGAATGATTTTTATTGATAGATTAACAAATGTGACCGTCGGAGCGGGTTTAGTCCGCGAAACACAAGCCCCTGTCTTTGAAAAAAATAGTAATTTTAGTGAATTTGAAATAGAGCTAAACAAATTAGTCCGCCGCCATTTCCCACATTGGGGTGCACGTGATGTTTTAGGTGGGAAATAATACGGATGACAAAAGAAAACCATATTGTTTGGCACCAACACGCGGTAACTCGCCAATTACGCGAAAGTAATAATGGCCATAAAGGTGCTGTGTTGTGGTTCACCGGGTTATCAGGTTCTGGGAAATCAACATTAGCGGGGGCAATAGAGAACCAACTTACGTCCATGGGAATGAAAACCTACTTGTTGGATGGCGATAATATTCGCCATGGTTTATGCCGTGATTTAGGATTTAGTGAGGCTGATAGACAAGAAAATATCCGTCGAGTGGGAGAGGTGGCTAAGTTAATGGTCGATGCGGGGTTAATTGTTGCGACTGCCTTTATCTCACCTTTCCAATCGGATAGACAGAAAGTTCGTGACTTGTTTGAACCCGAGCAATTTTTTGAGTTGTATGTGGATACCCCCGTAAATGTTTGTGAACAGAGAGACCCTAAGGGGTTATATCAACAAGCACGAGAAGGGAAAATAAAACAATTTACTGGGATTGATTCCCCTTATGAAGTACCACAACATCCTGAGCTGCATCTGGATGGTCAACAACCTATTTCGGATTCTCTTTCCCAAATCATTGCGCTTTTATTGCGCAATCATGTCATTCAGCTAGATTATTAATACAGCTAAAATACCTCCTTTATTTTATTCGATGGTAAAATAAGGCGGTATTTTGCGTATTCAAACCCGACTTAATCTGACTTTTTATCACAATTTCAGTATCACAGTGGCGTCAATCGTTGAGTTATGGGATGATTAGCAAATCATTTCAGGGGGCAAGATGGGTAAATTAACGCTACTATTAATTGCGATATTAGCTTGGTTACAGTATTCCTTATGGTTAGGCAAAAATGGCATACACGACTACGTACAAGTCAAAGATGATGTCGCCGCTCAGGAAATTGTAAATTCGCGTTTAAAAATGCGTAATGAACAGCTATTCGCTGAAATCAACGACTTAAATGATGGCCAAGATGCGATTGAAGAACGAGCTCGAACTGAGCTTGGGATGATCAAACCAGGGGAATCATTTTATCGGATGGTTAAAGAAAGTAATAACCAGAAATAGACATAATAAAATGATGTCAAAATAGTATACCCATTAGCCTGATAATTTCTGATGTAAGAATTCAACAATGACAAATCCAAACCATGCCCCAGAAAACAATCTCCCTCAAATTGTTGCACTGATTCCTGCTGCTGGGGTAGGTAGCCGTATGAATGCCGAGTGCCCAAAACAATATTTGCAGGTTGCAGGTAAAACGATCATTGAACATACCATAAGCGCATTGCTCGAAAATGATAAAGTGCAAGAGATTGTGGTTGCTTTGAGTGCAGAAGACGATTATTTTCAGCAGCTTGCAATTTCTAATGACCCACGAGTAACGACGGTTATTGGTGGCAAAGAACGTGCTGATTCAGTATTAGCAGGTCTGGATTTTTTAATCACTAACCCCAATTTTTCAGATTGCTGGGTATTAGTGCATGATGCGGCGCGTCCCTGCCTCCATCAATCAGATTTAAATGAAATTATTCAATTAGCAGCGGAAAAAAATTGTTGTGGTGGGATCCTCGCAGCCCCCGTACGCGACACCATGAAACGCAGCTCAATAGCGAGTCAATTAATTGACCACACTGTTGAACGTGAAGCGTTATGGCATGCGCTCACACCACAATTTTTTCCGTTAACATTATTACGGGACTGTCTAAGTAAGGCCTTGAAAGAAAACGCTGTGATCACAGATGAAGCTTCTGCGCTAGAGTATTGCGGCCACCAACCAGTGTTAGTTGCTGGCCGCGCTGATAATTTAAAAGTGACGCGCCCAGAAGACCTCACTTTAGCGGAATTTTATCTTTCAAGAATGAACAATTAAGGAAAAAAAATGAGAATCGGACACGGTTTTGACGTACACAAATTTGGTGGCGAAGGCCCTATTATCATTGGTGGCGTGCGTATCCCTTATGAACAAGGTTTGCTCGCGCACTCTGACGGTGATGTGGTATTGCATGCGTTAACTGATGCAATTCTCGGCGCTGCTGCATTAGGGGATATTGGTAAATTGTTCCCTGATACTGACCCAGCATATAAAGGGGCGGATAGCCGAGTCTTATTGAGAGACGCGTTTTGCCATGTGCGTGCCAAAGGGTATCGCATTGGTAACATTGATATTACCATCATGGCACAGGCACCAAAAATGTTGCCACATATCGCGCAAATGCGTGTGAATATTGCCGAAGACCTTGAGTGCCACATGGATGATGTCAATGCGAAAGCGACCACAACCGAGCAATTAGGTTTTGTGGGGCGTAAAGAAGGCATTGCCTGTGCTGCAGTTGTTCTTTTAATAAAAGATAATAGTAATGAAAGTAATGAATGTTCAGTACCTGCATGGTAAGCCATTGTCTTCTGGCACATTAAAAAGTGTCCCAGAAGATTTTATCGTCAAAGAAGATTTAGGCTTTGAGCTAGATGGCGAAGGCGAACATGTTATGGTTCGTGTGGAAAAAACAGGCTGCAATACAGTGTTTGTTGCTGAACAACTAGCAAAATTTGCTAAAATTTCAGCGAGAGCGGTCAGTTACGCAGGTTTAAAAGATAGGCATGCAGTAACGGAGCAGTGGTTTTGCCTGCAAATGCCAGGTAAAGAAACGCCTGTTTTTTCGAATTGGCAACTCGAAGGCTGCCGAATACTGGCTGTCACTCGGCAAAAACGCAAATTACGTATTGGTTCCTTGAAAGGAAACCAGTTCGAAATAACCTTGCGTGATATTTCAGATGCAAAAGACGTTGAGCAACGTTTACAGAAAGTTGCATTATCAGGGGTGCCTAATTACTTCGGTGAACAACGTTTTGGGCGCGATGGGCAAAATTTAACGCAAGCGTTGCGTTGGGCAAACCAAGAAATCAACGTACGTGAACGCAACAAGCGCAGTTTTTATCTTTCTGCTGCACGTAGTGCAATGTTTAATCATGTGGCAAGCGAACGTATTGCAAATAATACTGCTCAACACGTAATGCTGGGAGATGCGCTGCAATTAACCGGCAGAGGAAGTTGGTTTGTCGCGACACAAGATGAATTTGCTACATTGCAACCTCGCTTGGAGTCCAATGAATTAAGTATTACAGCGCCATTACCGGGTGATGGGGAATTGGGAACTCAGGATGAAGCACTGGCATTTGAAACCCAGTGTTTAGTGGATTATCAACCCTTTATCTCTTTAATGCAGCGCGAACGAGTTTCTTCAGCTAGACGGGCGGTAGTTGTTAAACCACAAAATTTACAGTGGGAATGGTTGGATGACTCGACGGTAAAACTGAATTTTTTCTTAAACTCGGGTTGTTTTGCAACCAGTGTTGTGAGAGAAATTATTAATCAAAATGGGCAGGATAATGTCGATGCTAAAGATTTTATTGAGTAATGACGATGGGGTAAATGCGCCGGGGATTCAAACCCTTGCGGCTGCGTTACGCCAATATTATCATGTTCAAGTGATTGCGCCTGACCGCAATCGAAGTGGGGCTTCGAACGCATTAACATTAGATAAACCACTTAAAATTCAGACGCTAAGTAATGGTGACCTTGCTGTACAAGAAGGCACACCGACAGATTGCGTCTATATTGGGGTGAATAAAGTGGTACGTCCACGCCCTGATATTGTTGTATCTGGTATCAACTGTGGCCCTAATTTAGGGGATGATGTTATTTACTCAGGCACGGTTGCAGCGGCAACGGAAGGCCGCCACTTAGGTTTACCTTCAATTGCGGTATCGCTAGATGGCGAAACGCATTACGAAAGTGCCGCTAAAGTGACATGCGATATTTTAGCGCTCTTACAGAAGAACCCATTGCGAGCAGGCAATATTTTAAATATAAATGTACCTGATATCCCGTACGAAGAGATTAAGGGTATCAAAGTCACTCGTTGTGGCAGCCGTCACGCCGCCTCTGAGGTGTATAGTTTAGAAGACCCGAAAGGGAATACACTGTATTGGTTAGGGCCTGTTGGTGAAATTCGTGATGCCAGCCCTGGAACGGATTTTGAAGCTGTGCAAAATGGCTATGTTTCCATCACCCCATTACAAGTTGATCTAACCGCTTATAAAGCACATTCATTAGTAGAAGAGTGGCTCGAAAAATCAGGAGTGTCAGTAAAATGAAAACAGGGCTCATGAAAGAACTTTTGGCTCAATTACGCCAACAGGGAATTCACGATGAGCGCCTATTAGATGCCATTTCACTCGTTCCTCGGGAACGGTTTGTGGATGAAGCGCTCTCCCATAAAGCCTATGACAATATCCCATTACCTATTGGGCATGGGCAAACTATTTCTCAGCCGTATATTGTTGCTAAAATGACGGCGCTACTGGCTTTAGCTCCGAATGATCACGTTCTTGAGATAGGGACAGGCTCAGGGTATCAAACAGCAGTATTGGCACACTTAGTTAAACATGTTTTTTCTGTTGAGCGGGTGAAGAGCTTGCAATGGGCTGCAAAACGGCGTTTGAAACAGCTTGATTTACATAATGTTTCAACGCGTCATGGAGATGGCTGGGAAGGTTGGCAATCTAAAGGGCCTTTTGATGCTATTATCGTTACTGCGGCACCAACAGAAATACCGGCTCTATTATTAGGGCAATTAAAAGATGGCGGGCGAATGGTTTTACCTGTCGGTGATAAAGAACAAGCATTGAAGCTAATTACTCGACGTGGTAATGATTACCATACTAATGTTATTGAAAAAGTCCGTTTTGTCCCATTGGTTGCCGGTGACCTCCTTTAACCTATTTGTAATGGTATTTAATCAAAGTCTGATTATTTTTATAATCGATTTAAATAAAATATCATTGCAAAGGTTCTATTAACCCAAATAGCAGTAAAACTATTCCAAATATGATATTTTACCCAGCTGAATTTGGGGGAATAGCTTAAAGCGTTAGGTCATACTCTCAAATTGTTATATTTTTAATATATTTAACTTGTTCACTATTTTGTATTTCTGCTTTAATAAGTGAAATATTTTATGATAACTCTATTGCTGACATTGTTTTGAATTGTCGCGTCAGATTTTTCTTCACGGGAGAAGAAGCATGAAAATTGTTAGCCCTATAAGCAGAATTCGATGGGCCGTCATCTTTTCATTTAGCGGAGCGCTATTGGCAGGTTGTTCTACACCGTATCATACAGCGGCACCTATTTCGAGTGTGAATGATAGCCAGTCTAGCCAACAGACGGTGCAAAGGACGACACCGGCCTCGTCACCAAATACGGGTATGAGCACGGCAATGCCGTCGTCTCGTCCAAATTTATCAAGTAATACTAACACTCAGCCTGTAAGCCGTAGTTCAGCGCCGGTAACAACTAATGGTGAAGGGCGCATTGTATACAACCGTGACTATGGCAGTATTCCAAAAGGCAGTTATAGCGGTAATAGTTATACGGTGCAGCGTGGTGACACATTATTCTATATTGCATACTTAACCGGTAATGATTTCCGTGAGTTAGCATCGAGAAACAATATTCCAGAACCTTACAGCCTAAATGTAGGGCAGGTTATTAATATTGGTAACACAAATGTGAGCTCGAACACTCAATTAGCGGCAAATTCATCAAATAGTCATCAGCAAGCGGTTGATCTTCGAACAACTAATGAGTATCCTGCAAACAGTGGTGGTCAAACTTCAGGTAAGATGTTGCCTAATAATAAGAAACCTGCAACGCAAGTTTCAACGACAACAACAACCTCGACAGCAACCGCTTCTACCGCAGTCAGCAGTACGAATAATTCGTCAATAAAATGGCGTTGGCCAGCTGAAGGGAAAATGATTGAAGGTTTCTCTGATGCTCAAGGCGGGAACAAAGGGGTAGATATAGCCGGTTCTCGTGGTCAAGCTGTGCTTGCTGCTGCGCCAGGAAAAGTCGTTTACGCAGGTAATGCTTTGCGTGGATACGGAAATCTAATAATTATAAAACATAACGATGACTATCTAAGTGCTTATGCTCACAATGATACGTTACTTGTGCGTGATCAGCAGGATGTCACTGCGGGTCAAAAAATAGCCACTATGGGTAGTACTGGAACTAGTTCGGTTAGACTACACTTTGAAATTCGTTACAAGGGAAAATCAGTAAACCCGTTGCGCTATTTGCCGCAACGATAAACTGGGCAGAGTGCTTTGACATTCTGTCCGCATTATCTAGGGTAGGAGTCACTGATGAGCCAAAGTTCGCTGAAAGTTAACGAGTTATATAATGACCTCGATGAAAGTAATTTAAATGACACTTTTGACGAGAGTCAGTTTAAAGAAGAGGATCTGGTTACTGAGCTAGATGACGAAATGGATTTACTCCAGAACACAAATCAACGTGTTCTGGATGCCACTCAAATTTATCTTAGTGAGATTGGGTTCTCACCACTCCTTACAGCAGAAGAAGAAGTTTTCTATGCAAGACGTGCATTGCGTGGAGATATTGCATCACGACAGCGCATGATAGAAAGCAACCTTCGTCTCGTTGTAAAAATATCACGTCGTTATAATAATCGAGGTCTCGCATTACTCGATTTGATAGAAGAAGGAAATCTTGGGTTAATTCGTGCTGTTGAAAAGTTTGATCCTGAAAAAGGGTTTCGCTTCTCGACGTATGCAACGTGGTGGATCCGTCAAACGATCGAGCGCGCGATTATGAACCAAACTCGAACCATTCGTCTTCCTATTCATATCGTTAAAGAACTCAATATTTACCTTCGTACTGCACGTGAATTAGCCCAGAAGTTGGATCATGAGCCAAGTCCTGAAGAGATCGCTGAGCAGCTAGATAAACCTGTCGAAGATGTCAGTAGGATGTTACGTTTAAATGAACGTATCACATCTGTTGATACGCCAATTGCAGGGGACTCAGAGAAATCTTTGCTTGAGGTATTGTCTGATGATAATGATTCAGGTCCAGAAAATACAATTCAAGATAATGACTTAAAAGAGAATATTGTTAAGTGGTTATATGAATTGAACCCAAAACAAAGGGAGGTTTTAGCACGACGTTTTGGGCTTTTAGGCTATGAAGCTGAAACTCTGGAAGAAGTTGGCCGTGAAATAGGGTTAACAAGAGAACGTGTTCGCCAGATCCAAGTAGAAGGTTTAAAGCGATTAAAAGATATTTTACATGGAGAAGAGCTGACTCTGGAGTCGCTATTTAATATGTAGGATGTTGATTAGATAGTTAAAGTCCCTATAAACTAAGGTTTATAGGGACTTTTTATATGTAAAAAATAGAGAACAAGCTTAGTTAATGGGGACTCCACTATGAAATTTAAAATCATCATCAGGTGTCGAAATTAATTCAGCTTCAATAATACCAAAATAATTAACTCGCTCAGTAATATCTTGTTTGCTAATTAATTGTGCTAAGTGCAAATAATCTTGATAGTGGCGAGCTTCTGAGCGTAATAATGAAATATAAAAATTTGCCAGCTGCTCATCAAGAAATGGGGCTAATTTAGCAAAACGCTCACAAGAACGTGCTTCGATATAAGCTCCAATAATTAGCTTATCAACTAAGGTTTTTGGATCATGGGGGTGGACATGGCTCAACAACCCTTTAGCATAACGGCCTGCAGTGATTCCATCGTATGGAATATTACGTTCATGCATAATCTCTAGAACTTGGTAAAAATGATGAAGTTCCTCTTTGATTAGCAGGACCATTTTATCAATTAAATCTTGGCTATAAGGTGATTGTTTTTTTGCCAATATCTGTTTAGAAACCTGATTTTTGTTTCTTAATGTATGGATGTCACCAATTCTGTCATAAGCAAATGATTCATAAGGTTTAAACCATTCAAGTAGCACTGCAGCACTGTCTTTATCGACAGCATACTTGCGAATTAAAAACATCGCACTTTGCGCGGCTTTTAATTCGCATAATAAATGGTCTTTTAAGATAATGGGCAAGTTTTCAGGCAAACTCGCTTTTTTTACCCACGCATCAGGCGTTTCACATTGCAGAAACTGCCTGATTGGTGTGAGTAATTGCGCATACTCATCCATGTTAGTTATCCATATCCTTTAACCGATAAATCCAATCTAGGGCTTGGCGCGGAGTGAGTTTATCGGGATCAATTTCAGCGAGAGCAGTTAATACTGGAGATGGCTCGACATCTTCTGTGGTTAAAAAGCTAAGCTGGGCGCTATCCACATGGCTCGCATTGGCATTGTTTGAGATCACTTCGAGTTCTTTAAGCTTTTGTTTCGCTCGTTTAATCACATCTTTTGGCACGCCTGCAAGAGAAGCGACAGCAAGACCATAGCTTTTGCTGGCGGCGCCGTCTTGAACATTGTGCATAAAGGCAATGGTATCACCGTGCTCAATAGCATCGAGGTGAATATTGACCGCACCTTCGAGTTTTTCAGGTAGTGTTGTTAATTCAAAATAATGCGTAGCAAATAAGGTCATTGCCTTGATTTTATTAACTAAATTTTCAGCGCAAGCCCAAGCAAGGGAAAGACCATCATAGGTTGAAGTCCCGCGACCAATTTCATCCATTAGCACTAAGCTATGTTCTGTCGCATTGTGAAGGATATTGGCGGTTTCTGTCATTTCAACCATAAAGGTGGAACGGCCAGAAGCAAGGTCGTCAGAGGCTCCAACACGAGTAAAAATACGGTCGATTGGCCCTATTACTGCCTTGCTGGCAGGAACAAAACTGCCGATATACGCTAATAAGGTAATCAATGCAGTTTGGCGCATATAGGTACTTTTACCGCCCATATTTGGACCAGTAATAATTAATAGGCGACGTTGTGGTGATAGTGATAATGGGTTAGAAATAAACGGCTCGCTAAGCACTTGTTCTACAACAGGGTGGCGACCCTCGGTTATTTGGATACCCGGTTTTTCAGTCAGTTGTGGGCAAGCATAGCCTAGAGTTTGTGCTCTCTCCGCAAGGTTGGCTAGGACATCTAACTCAGCGAGTGCTTCAGCACTAGTTTGCAGCGCAGCAAGATGAGGCAATAGCATATCAAACAGCTCATCATACAGCGCTTTTTCAATAGCTAATGCTTTTCCTTTTGATGTCAATACCTTATCTTCATATTCTTTGAGTTCAGGAATAATATAGCGTTCTGCATTTTTTAACGTTTGGCGACGAACGTAATGGATAGGTGTTAAATGGCTTTGACCGCGGCTAACCTGAATATAGTAGCCATGAACCGCGTTATAACCGACTTTTAGGGTATCGATCCCCAGCTTTTCTCTTTCACGAATTTCGAGTCTATCGAGGTAGTCGGTTGCCCCATCAGCAAGGGCGCGCCATTCATCGAGTTCACTATTATAACCTGGGGCGATAACACCGCCATCACGTACCAACACAGGTGGTGCATCAATAATGGCTTTTTCAAGTAAGCCTTGTAACTCATCAAATTGACTAATACGATTTTGAAGATCTTGCAAATACGAACTACTTGATTGGCTCAGTATTTGATGAATATCTTGGTATTGCTGGAATGCGTAACGCATACGGGTTAAGTCACGTGGACGAGCGGAACGCAGTGCTAAGCGTGCTAATACCCGTTCTAAATCGCCGATTTGACGCAAAAATGGTTGTAATTCAAAGCCGCATTCTTGCAATGCACTAATAGCTTGTTGGCGGTTATTTAATACTTGAATATTACGCAATGGGGTATGTAGCCAACGTTTTAGCATACGACTGCCCATTGGGGTCACACACATATCCAAAATGGCGGCAAGTGTGTTTTCTGTACCACCTGCAAGGTTTTGTGTGATCTCTAAATTGCGACGAGTTGCTGCATCCAAAATGACATTATCATTTTGTTTTTCCATCACAATACTGCGAATATGGGGCAGTGAAGTACGTTGTGTGTCTTTTACATATTGTAATAAGCAGCCTGCGGCTCTGAGCGCTTTATGAGCATCTTCAACCCCAAAACCAATTAAATCTTTCGTACCAAACTGTAAACCGAGCTGTTGTTTTGCAGTATCGAGCTCATATTCCCACAATGGGCGGCGACGTAGGCCTTTATTGTGTTCAATTAATGCCATACTGGCGAAGTCTTCAGGGTATAGAAGTTCGGCAGGGCGAGAGCGTTGAAGTTCAGCTTGTAATGCTTCTTCGTCGGCGATTTCACTGATAATAAAACGGCCAGAAGTGATATCTAATGTGGCAAACCCGAAGCCTTGTTGGTCTTGCCATACCGCAGCTAATAGGTTGTCTTGCCTTTCATTTAATAGCGCTTCATCGGTGATAGTACCTGGCGTGACAATACGTACTACTTGGCGCTCAACCGGCCCTTTACTGGTCGCAGGGTCGCCAATTTGTTCACAAATGGCGACGGATTCACCCATTTGTACTAATTTGGCTAAGTAGCCCTCGGCAGCATGGTGGGGAACGCCGGCCATAGGGATCGGCTGCCCCGCAGATTGCCCCCGTTTGGTGAGGGAAATATCCAACAATTGAGACGCTTTTTTAGCATCATCAAAAAACAGTTCGTAGAAGTCACCCATGCGATAAAACAGCAGTATGTCTGAATGTTGTGCTTTTAGTTTTAGATACTGCTGCATCATAGGGGTGTGAGATTCGAAACTTTGCTTATCAGTCATAATGTTGTCTGTTTAACGTATTGAGTTAACTAAATTCTGTGAGTGTATTCGACGATTATTTTCAGAGACTAAAATACCACAAATCGCAAGAAATGAGAGTAGGCAAACGTGTTAGCCATGCAATTCTCTATAGTATGACGTGATTATCACAGGGACAATGCGTGTTTGGTGATAAAGTGTCTGAAATATTGTTGAGTAGAAATAAATAGCGCAAATAAGGGGACATAGATATAACCGTTATTTGCGCTAAAGATAAAACGGATTATTTAGCTGCTGTTTCCGCGCGTAGCTGGCTAACTTGTTGTTCCAAATCAGGCCATGGCGATTTGTCGGTAAACGTTGTTCTTAGGTAATTTAAGAGTACAGCTATTTGCTTATCACTTAAATTATGACGAAAAGCAGGCATGCTACCGAGCCCATCTGTTGCCTCATACTCTATTCCATTTAATACAACGCGAATGGCATTATCTGGTGTATCTGCATAAAGATTTGTATTTAAGGCTAAAGCGGGGCGTACACCTGACATTTGCGCACCTTTCGTTTGGGCGTGGCATGCCATACAAGCCCCTGAATATAACCTTGCCCCTTCAGTAGAGAGTGGTTCAATTTTATCTTCTGTTTGCTGTACGATTGCTACGGCTTGCGATGTGACCTGCGGATGATCAACTTCAGAAGTCAAATAGGTAGCAATAGCTTGTCTATCTTCTTCGGTTAGTTGAGAGGTTCCTTCTCTAATGACAGGCGCCATCGGGCCTGCTGCAACGCCATGGTTAGCTGAGAACCCGCTACGCAAAAACTCCGCCATGTCCTGATGGCTCCATGCAACAGGTGAAGATTGGTTACCTCGCAGCGCTGGTGCACTCCATCCTTCAGCATCTCCGCCCATCAAGTGGCTATCTCCGCCTTTTTCGCCAAATAAAATATCACGTGGAGAGTGGCAAGCGCTGCAATGGCCGAGTCCTTCGGTAAGGTATGCACCTCGGTTCCACTCATCAGTTTGTGAACTATCTGGTTTTAATGGCCCAGTGGTTAAATAGAGCTGGTTCCATGCCCAAATTCCTTGGCGAATATTAAAGGGGAAGTTCAACGATGTCTTTGGGGGTTGATAACGAACGGGTTTTTGGCTCATTAACCATGCATAGAGGTCATATAAATCATCGTCGGAAGTATGAGTAAATGCGGTATAAGGGAAAGCAGGGTATAAATAATTCCCTTCACGATCAACACCATAACGCATAGCCCGTTCAAACGCTTCATATGACCAGCTGCCAATTCCTGTTTCTATATCCGGTGTTATATTTGTGGTGTAAATTGTGCCAAAGGGGATCTCCATTGCGAAGCCCCCGGTATTTTTCTCACCGCCAGGCCGTGTATGGCAAACAGCACAATCACCTAGTGCCGCTAATTTTTCACCGTGGGCAATTTGAGCATCAGTAAAACTTTGTGTCGAATTAGTGTGTAATGGCTCAATGGCAGATTGCCAACTCAGAGCGAGTCCCCCCACCGCAATAATAATGACAGCAAGCGCACTGTAGCCAAATAGTTTTTTTGCTTTACTCATGAGCCACTCCTTGGTTTTTGGCTGCCATATTTACTGCTTGCAGAATACGTTCAGGGGTAAACGGAGCTTCCCGCATACGCACACCTAATGCATCAAATAACGCATTTGCTACCGCGGCAGCGCTTGGTACCGATGCAGATTCACCCGCTCCCATAGGGGGTTCATTGGGATATTCCATTAATTGAATGTCAATTTCGGGTAACTCATCGAAACGTAGAATAGGGTATCCCCCCCATTCAAGTGAGGTTGTGCCTGATTTATCAAAGGTGGCAAACTCTTTTAATACTCGGCTACAGGATTGAATAATGTTTCCATGGACTTGGTGTTTAACGCCATCTGGGTTAACTATTTGTCCACAATCATGAGCGACATAGACTTTTTTGATAAGCACTTGCCCTGTACGACGATTAACGGTTAAGTCACAAACCCAAGCTGCCCATGCTGCACCAAACCCCGGGAATTTACTGTGAAAATAACGCGCCCATGCAAAGCCTCGACCATTCACAATTTCTTCGGTTACAGGGGATGGTTTTTGATGCATTGGTCCATCAACCCAATTTGCCTGTTTTTTCACAGCATTAATTAAAGCGATAGCTCGAGGATCATCTAAATATTTCAAGCGATATGCGATAGGGTCTTGCTGTGCTAAATAAGCAATTTCATCAATCCAAGATTCATGGGCAAATACATTCGGGAGCGCTGAAACTCCACGCATCCAAGATGCCCTAACAACAGGTGCGGTATCTTTAGCAATAACACGCATATGTGGGTATAGATATTGAGGGATAGCAGTGCGGTCCCCCATCTGTTGAATATCTGGTTTGTTTTCTTTTTTCCCAGTTAAAATCAACGATAAAGTAGCGGCGTTATTTGATGGATAACGAGTACTGAGTTCGTAAGCGCTGACATCATTATTTTGATCAACTCCTCCTCGAATTTTAATCAATTGCCCTGTGCCTTTTGGCTCCCAACCCGCTTCTTGTTCTCGCATTAATTGCACTCGCACAGGTCGGCCTGTCGCTTGAGACAGTAAAACAGCATCGGCAGCCACGTCATCAGCACAGTTGCGCCCATAGCACCCTGATGCTTCCATGCGATGAATATGTATTTGATATAGGTCTCTATCGAGTTGTAGTGCTAAATCTTTTCGTAGGTCATGAGGGTTTTGTGTGCCTGACCAGACGTCTACTTTATCGGCACGGACATCAGCGATAGCGCAAGATGGCCCAATTGATGCATGTAAATGGTATGGCCAAACATAGTCAGCATTCACGGTTTTATGTAAATTTGCTAAGGCGCTGTCAACATCGCCATCATCTCGTAATACCCTATCTTGGCTGGGTAATGCATCAAGGGTGTCATGGAGCTTATCGAGGGTTAAATCGGGTAATCCTTGCCATTCTTTCCATTGAACTTTTAACTGACGCATAGCGTCTATCGCTTGTTCTTCTCGTTCTGCAACGACACCAACAAAGTCATTAATGCGTACAACTTTTACCACGCCTTGCAGGTGGGCAATCGAACTTTCATCAATGGAAAGCAAACTATTCCCAAGCGGCGCGCTACTATCTGCACCTGCATAAGGAGGGCGAATAACTCTGCCATGTAACATATTGGGTACTCGCATATCATGTACCCAAGTCAATTCACCCGTTACTTTAGCGCGAATATCTACGCGTTGAATCGGCTTTCCGACATAAATAGCCTCAGAAACGGGTTTTAAGGTTACGTTTTCATCTAATTCAAAATGGAGATCTTGTCCTTTCGCCAATTGCGCATAACTCAAACGGCGTTCAGGTTCGGCAGTGACAAAAACATATCCATGCTCTGCTCGAACAGCTTCCACAGGCTCATTTAACGCTTTTGCAGCAAGAGATGTTAGCTTCATACGAACTTGAGCTGCGGCATGGCGTAAAGGGATAGAAGTGACTTGAATGGTCGCACTGGCGATAGTCGGTCCTTGATCTGGTGTACTTTGCGGATCCCCAAGTATCATTGTTACCGATTCAAAAGAGACACCAATTTCATCAGCGACAATTTGTGCGAGCGAGGTACGAATTCCTGTACCTAAATCCACATGGCCATTAAATGCAGTCACCGAACCATCTGCAGCAAGAGCAATAAAACTATCGACATAATTTAAAGGGATAGCGGCATTCTTGGTTGGTGTTTTTTCTGTTGCAAATGAAATAGAAGGCAACATGTTACTGACAACGATGAGCCCACCAGCTTGCAGCATACGGCGTCGAGTGATATCTAAAATACTCATGCTTTACCACCTTGTGCGATGATTATTTTAGCTTTTTTAGCTGCTTTTAATATTTCTACATGGGTTCCACAACGGCATAAATTAAAAGCGAGCTCTTTTTTTATTTCTTCTTCACTTGCATTAGGGTTACGTTTAAACAGAGCAACCAATGTCATTATCATGCCATTCGTACAATAACCACATTGTGCTGCTTGCTCATCAATAAATCCTTGTTGCACAGGATGGAGTGTATCAGCATCACTAATACCTTCTAATGTCGTAATTTTTCTATTTTCTACTGTCGATATAGGTGTTGAACAAGAGCGAACGACTTTACCATCGATAAGTACACTACAAGCACCACATTCGCCTAAGCCACAGCCATATTTGGGGCCGTTGAGCTTTAAATCATTACGTAATACGTAAAGAAGCGGTGTTGATGGAGAAATATTACTTAGTTCAACCCATCTTCCATTGATATTTAGTTGCATATACTTTCCTTTCACATTGCTAATCACAATAAATGATAATTTAATGTTATTATTTGTATATTAACTATAACATAGGTTATTAATTTGAATTGTGACTGTATGTGCTAAGCTAAATTTTCGTTATGTATATAGTAAGTGCTTATTAATAAAGGTTAATATTGAAAAATACCCATGAGTTGTGTGAATGTTTGAGTGAGGTAATGTGAAAGGAAATCCAGTTGATATATTCCAAATAATTAGAATGTGGGCTGTCGTTTTCTCTGCTTGTGGGATTAACTCAAGATAGGCTTTTAGATAACAATAAAATTAATGGGGATTTTACTCAAATATTGTAATGAAAATAATAATGTCGCTTCCCTTCAATAAATAAGTCATTTGAAGAGAAGCGACGAATGATTACTGAGCCGCCTTTTTCAGTTTTTCAACTTGTTCGGCGGTGACGGGTTTACCTTGTCCTCCCCACTCAGCGCGCGCCCATGAAATTAAATCTGCCATTTCTTGTGGTGTTAAATCATCGGCAAAACTTGGCATTGCATACATACGCTGCCCGTTCGGGAAGGTGGTGGTTGGAATACCGGTTAATACCACACTGATAAAGGTTTCAGGGCTGTCCATGGCTAGGATGGCATTACCTTTTAACGCTGGAATGCCATTTGGTACACCTTCTCCGGTGATCCCGTGGCAACCTGCACACGTAGACATATACATCAAGCGACCAGTTTCCATTATTTGACTGACATCACCCACTTCTGGTGAGCTTGCCTCCGGTAATGGCGCTGGTGGGGCTTTGGCTCCGAGTATTTTTCCTTGTTTATCGGTCATCAAATAAATCGCCATGTCATCAACATCGCTTTTTTTCATCTGACTAGTAGAAAAATGAGTCACTGTGCTCATGTCTGCAAATGCAGAGCCTTGTGGGGCATTGCCTGTCAGTAAAAATTGGCTCAAAGAGGCGGTATCGTAGCCATGTTTGGAGAGCGCTTCTGCTGTGATATCAGGGATCGCTAAGCCCGCTTCTTCACCCCCTTGAAGCGACCGTGAAAACTCGACCCCCATCATTAAGTTACGCGGTGAGTGGCAAGCACCGCAGTGTGCCAAACCTTCGACAATATACGCGCCACGGTTCCATTCGGCAGAGCGTTGCGGGTCATGGGGGGCATTTTGTTTAGGAAAATTGAGCAAAGTCCAGAAGTTCATAAATGGGCGAACGGGTAGGACAAATACCCCTGTATTTTCTTTGTTTGGCACGGCCATTGGTGGAAGCGACATCACATAAGCATATAGTGCATCAATATCTTCCGATGTGGTCATATGGGTAAATACAAACGGCATCGCAGGGTAGAGATTACCTCTTTCTTTGCCAATTCCGTCTTTCAAAGCACGATGGAAATCAGCGCGGGTATAGTTACCAATACCAAATTGTTTATCAGGCGTTATATTCGTGGAGTAAATGGTACCGAAAGGGGTTCCGATAGCACGCCCCCCCGCAGCCAATGGCCCTTCAGGTAATGAGTGGCAACCAAAGCAATCCCCAGCGGTTGCCAGTTCTTGCCCTCTTGGCAATAATTTGGCGACTTCTTCTGAGGTTAGCGGTTTATCTAAATCAGGGCCGATACTGGAGGTACGAAAAGCGCCAAACAGGATCGCAAGCATTAATATTATGAATAATAAGATAATAATATAAATGCTTTTACGTAGAGAGCTGGATTTAGCCATGATGTTTCTTCCTAGTCGATCACGCAGCCAGGAGTGTCGAGAGCGACTTTCCTCACAGCTTCATAATAGCGTACATAACCTGTACAACGGCAAATATGCTCATTGAGAGCCTCTTCAATCGCATGTTCGAGTTGGTCTCGTTTCACTGGATTTTTCTTCAGTTTATCAAGAAACACCGTTGCACCTGTGACAAAACCGGGAGCACAATAACCACATTGGAACGAAAAGTTTTCGATAAAAGCTTGTTGAATTGGCGTTAATTCAACAACTTTGCCTTGTTCATCCAGTTTGGCTTGCCCTTCGATGGTAACAATATTTTTATTGTTGAAATAATGGGCACCAAAGATACAAGTCCGGCTTTCAACCGTTGTGCCATCGGGCTGGATTTCCATAATGGTACAAGCATGGCAAATCCCTTGTCCGCAACCAAAGTGGGTGCCAGTGAGGTCTAGGTATTCATGTAGAAACTCAATCATTGGCATCCCAACAGGGACATCAATAGGACCAATTTTTTGGCCGTTAATGGTCAGTGTTAGTGGCTTGCGCTCAATAATCGGAACGGCATTGTTGATTTTCATGAGAGTGCCTTTTTAATTTTATCTACCGTAATAGGGAATTCATAGAAACGCTTGCCTGTTGCATGGGTTAATGCATTGCTCGTCGCAGGTAAGATTGGGATCATCCCCAGTTCTGCCATGCCTTTGGGTGGCGAAGTTTCTGAAAGTGGTGGTAAGTAATCAATGGTTTGCTGCCAAACCGCAACATCTTTAGCGCGTGGCAGGACATAGCGATTAAAGTTCCATGTTCCGTTTCCTGGCCCATCTTCATAGAGTGGTAATTCTTCCATCAACGCGTGGCCGATACCCATCGCGGTACCCCCTTGAATTTGGCCTGAAACCAATTCAGGGACAATCATCGTACCGGGGTCCATAATCATATGGTGGCGCATGATATCGACCTCACCCGTCATGGTGTTGACGTTGAGCTCGACTAAACAAGACGCAGGCGTGACCGTTGTTGGGTCCGCTTTGGCGCGTTGTGTTGGTGGGTAGTAGGCAATTTTACGTTTAATAAAATGGTAACCGCCAGTTGTCATTTGTTTTTTCAATTCTTGTGGTGCACCCTCGCCATAACGAACGGATATTGCATCGAGAGGGAGATTTTTCAAACCCACAGTTGGGATATCGAATTCTGCGCGAGCCCACTGCCAGCTGGAATAACCGTGAACAGCAACCCCAGTGATGAGCCCCATCTCATGGGCTCTTCTGGCTAAAATGTCAAAAGGAATGGGCTTCATTCCGCCACCGCCAATACCATCTGGGCCAACGCGAATATCGGCAAATTCAACATTTAAGCCGTTGAACGCACCGCCGCCGGGGCCTTCACTCCAAATGCTTTTAGCCGCAGGCCAGAGGGTATTTTCCAATAAAAAATGGCCAGCTTGGCGCGTACCGAACCCAATGTAGTAAACACCACTTGATGAGCTCATGTCAGGTATTAGAGCGGGTGTCCAATAGGGATCAGTTTTGGATAATTCATCTTGTTTTTTCTGGTCGGCCCAACTGGTTTTAAGCGGTAGTTCTTCAAACTCAGTCACCCCAAACTCAACGACATCAGGGGCTTTGCTGAGTGCTTGCCATACCATCACTTGCTGTGCGGTTGTGCCACCGGTGCCAATCTCTTGCATACAATGGCGCATTGTTAGCTTGCCATTGGCATCAAATTCAAGAGAAAGAATCGTTGGAACACCGCTAGACCCATAAACTTGCTGCACCTGTGCAAAGCCAACGCCGTATAACTTACCGGGGTTTTTCGCTTCATAATCGGCTTTATTTTTCTCACGATCGACCCAAATCGGGTGTTTTTCCGCAAGATTTAACATTTCAACGTTGCGCGGGTCACCGGCTATTACACCACCTTGTGTATTTGGATAACCTTCTAAAATGGCATTACGGCGGCGCAGTTCAATCGGGTCAATATTAAGATTATGAGCGATTTCATCCACCATCAATTCAGTGATTGCCATCGACTGCAAGGAACCAAAACCACGCATTGACCCCGCTTCGACAGCCGGAGTGGCCATGGCGAGAGCAGTGAGGTCAGATTTAGGGAAGTAATAAATAGACTGAGCACCGCGCACTGCTACGTGAGATACGGCAACGGAGAGGTTTTCACGACCGCCGCCATTACAGTTATAAGTGCCTTTTAATACATCAAACTTACCCGTTTTTTTATCACCAATAATGGTGACATCCATCTCAATGGAGTGGCGTTTCATTCCCATTTGGAATTGTTCATAGCGGTCATTTGCCATGCGAACAGGTAAGCCATCAGCATAGAAACTAGCGACCATCGAATAAAAAGGAAAAACCGAATAGTCTTTTGAGCCGTAACCAACAGTAGAACCGGTTAATAACACAATGTTTTCGACGGAAAAATGTTTGTTGTGTTTAGATAGCTCAGCAGCAGCATTAACTACACCAGCAGGAGACTGTGTCGCGGTTAAGATATGCAGTGTTTTGGTTTGCGCGTCATACCAAGTATTACAGTTATCTGGCTCCATCGCGCAAGGGTCAATGGATTGTGAAAAACCATGGCGCTCAATCACAAACTTATCAGGGTTCTCGCGAGCCGCTGCGATTTCTTGCTCAATTTGCCGCGCGTAATCCATCGCTTTTTCTTGTTTATCAGGGCTTTTTTCTGCCTGATGAAGGGCTTGAATAAAGCCACCGCCACGATCTTTACGGATCACTGGGGGAATAGAAATGGCGTGCTTGGGGTCATAAGGTGGCCAAATAGGCGTATTGCCATCGAACCCGCCTTTAATACCTGAATCTTGATAAGGGGAAAAAATAGAAGGCGAAAGTGGTGTGTCACCACCGATACGCACGTACCGTGCTGCACCATAGTTGGCGGGCGGTTTTGGCCCTGTCACCGTTCCGTATTTTACGGTGTTTGTGGCAAAGCGTAACATCCGCTGTGCTGCACTATATTTATCGAAATCATGATAAATCAAGATAGCAACTGGGTGGCCAATAATCGGCGGTGTATCCCCTAGAGGAACTAAAATATTGGTGCCATAGAAGCCTTTCCCCATACTGGTATCTTGGGGAATATTTAAGCCATCACGGATAAGATCTTCTTGTAAAACAACTTTATCAGGTTGTAGATTTGGCCCTAACATTGAAATATCAATGCCTTCAAAGGTTTTATCTGCCTCTGTCGCTTTTAACATAAAGGCATAACTTTGTTTTTTTGGCCAGCCGGGGATGTCTTTAGCGCGGTAATCACGAGCAAAATTTTTACGGCCAGTGACTTTTTCAACGCCATCCCAACGAAAACGTGCTTTACCGTTTTGACCAATCCAATCCGTTGATGGGGCGTCAGAATCGAGCTCCATTGCTATCGCAAAAGGGAGTTTGCCGACCATAACAGCAATGCCCGCAATAGTGCCTAGTTTGATGAAATTGCGTCTAGAAATATGTCCCGACATGTTGTGCTCCCTGATTATATTTTTAGGGTTTTTATTATGAGCAATGGAAGTAAATAATATTTTTTAGTCATTCATTATAAGATCGTTTTATTTCGCTTAAGTTTGCTCACAATTTGATGACTAATATCAGATAGCTCAGTAAGTTACATAAATAGTATGGGTATCTGTAATGATATATCAAGAACGAGTAAAGGGATTTAGACAAGAAAGTGAATAATACTGTTTAAGTCATCTTAATATGACAGTATTGAATAAAATAACTGAGCTTTATTAGAACACAATTTATTTAAATGATACTAATTCTTATTAATGAATGATTAAATCAATATGCATTTAATTATGTAAAGTATATTTGTATTCGGTTATTAAATAGAAAACTATTGGGCTCGTTAAATACGAACAAGCCCGATAGTTCATTTTTTGTCATTATTGACGTAAAGATTTAATATGCTCCGGGGTGACATCAGCAGGTTGTCCTCCCCACTGAACGCGAAGGAAGTTCACTAAGTCACTAATTTGTTGGTCATTTAGCTTATTGGCAAACCCTGGCATGCTTTGCATATATTGGTTATTTGGGAACGCTTGCTCAGGCAAACCATCTAGAATCGCATTAATTAGGTTAGTGCTATCCACATCACGCAATGTTGAATTTCCTTTCATTGCCACCGCAACATTCGGTTTACCGCTACCGTCATAGGAGTGGCAACCTGAGCAGGTTTCTAAATAAATTTGGCGGCCTTGTGCATTACCTTCCCCCACCCTTAATGGCGAAGTTGCTGGCGGGTTATCGCCCATTAAATAGGTGGCTATGGCACTATTATCTTCTGGAGTTAAATGTTGTGAACTCAGATAAATTACAGGGTGCATATCACTGTAGGCGGAACCTTGTGGTGTGAGTCCAGTCATGAAAAACTGCTGTAAATCTTCTTTTGTCCATCCTCGTTCTGCAAGCGCTTGCGGGGTAATATCTGGAGCAACAAAACGACCTAAAGCACCCCCTTTCATAAAGTTATCTAAATCCATTTCTCCCAGCTTTCCTCTTGGCGTATGGCATTCGGCACAATGCTCTAATACGTTAACTAAATACTTACCACGTAGCCATTCAGGGGAGCTACCTTGTGAGCTATCGGGGAGTGGTTTATCGTTAAAAAACAATAAATTCCAGCCAATCATTGCCATGCGTTGGTTCAGTGGGAATGGCAATGAATTTTCAGGTGGCGCGACATCAATAGCTGGCTGGCTCATCAAATAACTGTAAATAGCGTCAGAATCTTCCCGAGTGATCCCTTTATAGGATGTATAAGGCATTGCCGGATAAAGATTTTTACTCGGTGGAGAGATACCTTGGGTCAGTGCTTTATAAAAATCATCTTTTGTCCAGCGGCCGATACCAAAATCGGCTGAGGGCGTTAAGTTACTGCTGTAGATGGTACCAAATGGGGTATCGAGTGGAAAACCACCAGCTAATGGTGCACCATCAGCACTGGTGTGACACGCAGCGCAGTCACCGGCAAGAGTGAGGTAACGGCCTCGCTCAATTTCTTGAGGCGTCGCAGTCACTTTTTGTACAGGGCCATCTAAGGTACGGCTTTCATACCAATACAGTACCGCCCAAACGATGATAGCGATAGCTATCAACCATAAAATAATTCGTTTGATCATTTTACTGCCTCCTTGATAAGACCAGGAGTCGCAAGAACCACATCGCGTACTGCTTCATAATAGCGTACATAACCAGTACAACGGCATATATGGTTATTTAGAGCTTGTTTGATAGCCTCTTCTAAGTCTGCTTCTGCAATCGGGTTTCGCTGAAGTTCTTCAATAAACACGGTCGCTGCATTTACAAAACCTGGGGTACAGTAGCCACACTGAAAACTGAAATTTTCAACAAAAGCTTGTTGAACCGGAGATAGTTTTACCTCTCCGTTTTCTTCTTTGGTGGCAGCCCCTTCGATAGTTCGGATGCTTTTATTATTGAAAAAATGTGCACCAGTAATACAGGTGCGGATTTCTTCGCTGGTACCAGATGGATTATCTAATATAACAACGCAAGCATGGCAAATGCCTTGGCCACAACCTAGGCGAGAACCTGTTAGGTCAACATATTCATGAAGAAAGTCTATCATCATGAGGCCTTCAGGCACGTCCATTGGTCCATACTGTTGGCCATTAATGGTTAAGGTGAGGGGAAGGAAATTTAGGCTCATGATATTACCTCTAAAATGTCTTTTGCGCGTACAGGCAAATGCAAGAAATGATGACCAGTTGCATCTGCAATGGCATTGACGATGGATGAAACTACCGGGATCATAACAACCTCAGCAACGCCTTTCGGCGGGTCAGTATCTGAAAGTCCTGGTAGGACTTCATTGGTTTGTTGCCAAACTGCAACATCACTGGCAAGCGGGAGATGATAACGGTTGAAGTTCCACGTCCCATTACCGGGACCATCTTCGTAGAGAGGTAAATATTCATGGAGTGCATGGCCGATACCCATTGCTAATCCACCTTGAATTTGTCCTGAAACCAGTTGTGGGACGATAAGATTACCGCATTCCACCACACTATGGTGATTCAGCAATTCGACTTGCCCAGTCGCTTTATCAATGGATAGCTCGCTAACGGTAGCGACGGCACTGTAGTAAGTGACTCCGGCATTATTTCTTTGTGTATCAGGGTAATAAGCTTTTTCGCGGTGGCAAACTTGGTATTCTTTATCGGCAAATCGTAGTGATAGCCCATCAATCGGTAAACGGCGAGTTTCACCCTGAATAGGGAAATCGGCTTCAGCCCATTGCCAGCGGTTAAATACGTGGCACACTGCGCCAGTTACCCCGCCCATTGCAAAAGTGCGTTCAATTAAGCGCGGTAAGCTAAGCACCTCAAGCCCATCAGCGGTTAAGCCTTCAGCAACCCAACGAGCATCTTCACGGCGAACAACTAGAGGGGCCGCTTGTCCACCGCCAATCCCTTCTTGCCAAATTGACATGGCAGCTGGCCATAACCCATGTTCGAATATAAGGCGTGCGGCTGCTTCTGTGCTGTGGGTGAAATAATAGGCTGAATTACTCGCACTCGCAGGTGAGCAGTAGTTCGGTGTCCATAATGGGTTTTGTGCTAAGTGGTTTTGCTCATCTTGTGACATAGCAAATGGGTTACCTGTTGAGATCATCGGTAAAATTGACCAATCAACAACGGAAAAATGAGCTTGTTCCGCAGGCTTTCCTAACCATTTAGCGCAAACCACCGATTGGGACGTAGACATACCTGTACCAATTTCTGCTCCACTATGATAAATGGCTATTTTACCCTCGGGGGTAAGTTCTACGCGAGCAAAGGAGGATTCCGCACCTGTCCCAAAGTCTTTTTGCACACAAGAAATCCCTGTACCGAATAGTTTACCGCTATTTTTCGCTTCAAAGTCGGCTTTACGTTTGGCTCTGTCAGTCCACATTGGGTGAGCAGCACAGCGGGTTAATACTTCATCGGCACGAATTGCGCCGCCAGGAATTGCCCCTTGGGTATTTTTCATCCCAGATTTGATGATATTTTTAAGACGGAACTCGATGGGGTCTACTTTTAGGAGTTTTGCGGCTTCTTCCATTAACATATCGGTTGCTGCCATGGCTTGTAAAGTACCATAACCGCGAGCTGAACCCGCATCGACAGCTCTTGATGCAATACCGACCGCAGATAAATCACTACGGGGAATATAATAGATAGCTTGGGCCCCAGTAGCCCCGACCATGACAACGGAAGGCGTAAAATTACAGCGACCACCGCCGTCACCGATAAAAGAAGCTGAAAGGGCTTCAATTTTATGCGTTTTTTTATTAACCGCTAAGGTGTAATCCATATCGAAAGCATGGCGTTTGATGGTAGATTGAAATTGTTCATAACGGTCATTAGCTAGACGAATAGGGACTCCGTCTCCATATAATGTTGCCATCGCACCATAATAGGGGAATGGAGTGTGGTCTTTAGAACCATAACCAACGGTAAAACAAGGGTGTAGGAAAATTTGTTTAATTGGAAAATGCGATTTTGCCAACATCTCTGGTAATGATTCCGCAACTTCCTGAGGGGACTGTGTCGGAATAACAAGATGGAATGACTGTGTTTTGGCGTCGTACCAACCGTTAGCATTATCAGGCTCTAAGGCAGCAGTATCAATGGATTGAGAAAAGTATTTTCGCTTGAGCACTAACCAGTCTTCCGGTGGGTTTTCCAGTTGTTTAGCGAGCTCATCAGCATATAGCATGCCTTGTTGATCTAATTTTCCGCCTTCGCGACCTTCAGGCCAAACGGGTAAGTGCTTTTTCATGCCAATAGGGGAGATTGGCATATCTTTTAGGCTTGAATAAATATCTGGCTCATAAGGATTTTCATTGCCAATTCGCACGCCACGGTAGGTTCCCCATGGGTCTCGTTCTAATGGGCCAGTTACTGCGCCGTATTGGATAACATCGTCACGGAATTTTAAGGTTTCTTTGGCAAAACGGAATTTAGCAAAATCATGATAAATCAATAATGCGACGGCTTGGCCAAGGTAAGCGGGAGTTTTCCCTTCTGGAAGCAATAAATCATCACCATAAAATTCAGGGAAAGCAACGCCATCTTTTTCTAAGTCACTTGCGGTTACGATGCGGTCAGGCATCAGGCCATCTTTTAGCAGATCAAGGTTAAAGCCTTGGTAAATTTTATCGGCTTGAGTCACGCGGAGTAAAAATGCATGACCTTGCTGTTTTGGCCAGTGAGGGATATCACGTGCACGAATGTCTCTGGCGAAGACTTTTTCCCCTTGGACTTTGGCAAACCCATCAATACGAAATTTGATTTGTTTGTCGACCGGGTTCCAGTCAGGAGATTGAAGAATTTTTTCTTCGAATAGCACATCAAAAGCACGGCTATACAAAGGGGCTAAATAAACAGATATTCCCGCTATAACGGCACATTTTAGAAAGTGTCTGCGGGAGAGTTCGACATTGCTTTTGCTCATAATACACCCTTACACTTATTATTACATCGGTATTTTTATTTTTATAGTCACATAGAAAAAATTACTTGTATCACATTTATATTATACTTCTCTTAATAATTTTCAAATTAATGATAAGTAGTTCTTGTGATCTTGCTGAATATACTTTATTTATGAGATACGCAATCAGTATATCGATTTAAAATAAAAACTATGAATATTGGTATTTTAATATTGGCAGCAGGAAAAAGTGAACGTTTTCAAAATGCTGGAGGTAAAGGAAGTAAATTAAATTTTATGCTTGAAAAAAATACAGTTTTTGAAAAAACACTATTAAATTCAATCGATAGTGAGCTTCCTGTGCATGTAGTGACACGGCCTGAGAATGAAGGTGTTATTAATAATTGTTTACAATTTAATATTCCATACTCGTTGATAAATAGTAATGGATTAGGTGAGTCAATCGCATTTGGTGTTAAAAATACGTCTAATTTAGATGGTTGGATAATTCATTTAGCGGATATGCCATACATCAATAGTCATTTATTTACTCGTATAGTGAATGAATTAAAACAGCATACATTAGTCAGGCCAATATATAATGGTTTGCCAGGCCATCCAGTGGGAATATCTGCAAAGCATTATACAGAATTAATTAATCTAGTAGGTGATGACGGTGCGAAATCAATATTAAGTCGTAATCTTGTTTATCAATTAGACATAAATGACGAAAATGTTGTAAAAGATATTGATTATCCGAGTGTTGATAACGATTAAGGAACGAATATGTTGCGTGAAGATGTTTTTGTTATCTCTCAAGCCCTTTCTTGGATAAAAAAAGAGCCCATATGGTTGTGTACGGTGCTAAGTACATATGGTTCCTCTCCTCGTAGCCCGGGCTCACTTCTTGTTGCAAAGGCAGATGGCCAGTATGTTGGTTCTTTATCAGGTGGTTGTATTGAAGAAGATTTTATTCAACGAATACAGCATGCTGAATACATTAAGAGCAGCCAAATTGTTCGCTATGGTCGCGGTGGTTTAGAAGCGAAAGTGAATTTACCTTGTGATGGTAGTTTAGATGTTTTAATTGAATATTTACCGAATAGTCAGGAAAGTGTTAGTTACCTTACGGAGATACATCAAGCGTTACTGGGATATACTGCAATCAGTAAAAAAATCACGTTGCCACAAAGGGGGGAGGTAAGCACGGTTAATAATCAACAAATCCCAACCCAAATAGAGCGGGAAGGGGATAATATTCAATTGTATATTGCTGCGCCACCACGGTTAATTATTGCTGGGATCTCAAATGTAGGTATTTACTGTGCTAGTTTTGCAGCAACATTAGGGTTTGAGGTTATCATTTGTGAACACCGTGAAGATGAGCTATCGCGTTTTTCTGGGCAACTTTCTAGTCAATTTGAAGTCATTAAATTATTTCCAGCTCGCTATTTGGAATCCCAAAGCTGTACACCGAATACCGCTATTGTTTCTTTAACCCATGATCCTCGTATTGATGACCTGACACTAATGGAAGCAGTGAATACCCCAGCGTTTTATATTGGTGCAATGGGCTCAGTAAGAACGAGTGCTCGTCGTCGTGAACGTCTTATAGCATCTGGTGGGATGACGGAGGCGGAAATAGAACGCATCCATGCTCCCATTGGTATTCCTATCGGTAGCAAAACACCACCCGAAATAGCATTAGCGATAATGGCGGATATTGTAGCTCATAAAAATGGCGTAGTTTCATCTAGTTATGTTAGTGAAACGAAAAAAATAATGGTTACAAATTCAATGTATTGTGATGTTTAAAGTTAAATTCCCATGCCTTATAAAGTTAAATGACCTTTATAAGGCGAAAGGACCTAAAACTAGTTTAGTTGGTATAAATAGAAGAAATAATTTCTCTCATTTTTATTAAATATTTTGAAGCATCATATCGGTCAGTGACTATTTCTATATAAGCTGCAGTGTCGAGTGTTTCGATAGCCTGTAAAGCCTCATCTAATTCATCGCAGGTTGTCACTTTTTTGCAATACCAATCGTCACATCCCAGTGCTAAAGGAAGTTGTGCGTAATTCCATTGCGCAACATCATTATAATAATATTCAGGTTCTTTACAGAATAGTCGTTCAATAAGATAGCCATCATTATTTAATATAAAGATAATGGGTTTTAATCCAAATCGTGCAAATTGACTAATTTCTTGCATAGTTAATTGATGAGCGCCTTCCCCTGTCGCTAAGATGACTCGACGTGACGGGGATGCTAAAGCGGCGCCCAGTGCAGCAGGTGTTGCCCAGCCAATAGATCCCCATAATGATTGGGAATGAAAAGATGCACCTTTAGGTAATAGTGAAAATGCTAAGCCCATTGAAAAGGTTCCAGTATCTGTAAATATTATATCATTAGGTCTAAACATTTTTTCTAAGCGAGGATATAGATATGATTCAGTTATTTCGTTTGTTTCTACGGCTATCGGTTGACCTAGTGATTGGGCCTTAGGACTTTTGTGTTGATTAAAAGAAGAGGTTGGCAGTGATAGCAATCTATTCTGCAAGGCTAAAACAACGTCTTTCATGGAAATATTATTGTAGCATTGGCCATCAATAATGACTTTATCTTCCATAATATGGATTATATTTTCGATTTTAATATTAGAGGTATAACAACCTGAATTAAAGTCAGACAGAATAGTGCCTATATTTATAACACAATCACTGCTTTCGACAAATGAAGTGACTTGAGGATTTAATATTTGCCCTGTATACATTCCGATATATTGCGTATTAGTTTCATCTAATACACTTTTATCCATAAATAACGCGGTATAAGGAATTTTGGTTTTTTCAATGATTGTTTGTAAGGTATTTGCTACGCCTAAGCGCAAAGACATTGAGCCTGCTAATATGCAGGGTTGTTGGCTATTTATTAATTTATTTAAGATTAAAGGAATAATATTTTTTAGTGTTTCTGAGCAACTGTTTGGTATTAATGGAACAACATGATGAAATGGTTTAATTACAGTCTTTACAGCATAATCAGCAGGTAAGCCAAAATAAACTGGACGGCGTTCATGTAAGGCGCATGCGATTAACCGCTCAGTCTCTTCAATACAGTTTTCAGGGGTAATAATGGCATGAGCACAGACAATATGTTGGCTCATTTTATAAAAAACGTCATAGTTTCCATCCCCTAATGTGTGATGAGAAATACGCTGTTTCTTTTGTGTTAGGCTAGGAGGCATTCCAACAAGGTGAAATATAGGGACTCTTTCAGCATAAGAACCTGCTATTGCATTGAGAGCGCTTAATTCGCCAACGCCAAAGGTTGTTGATAGTGCAGCAACACCTTTAATTCTTGCATATCCGTCTGCAGCATACGCTGCGTTTAATTCGTTGCAATTGCCAATCCAACGTTGATGGGAGTTTGCACAAACACTATCATTTACAGGAAATGAATAATCACCAGGAACACCAAATATATCTTCAATGCCTAATTGATAGAGCTTAGATAAAATATATTCAACAACAGTTTCTTTCATTTAACTTCTCCAGTTAATAATTGTTTTTTACTTGATTTGTAATTATTTATATTAGCTATTTATTCTTATTGAAATCAATTCCATGATAGCTAATAAGGGAAGTAGTGAAAGTGTTATATTTTATAATGAGATTGATGGGGGTTATTAAATATATTATTTAATAAATTAATATAAATTAGTAGAGTAATAAAAAACAGTAGATCTTTTTAGACCTCACTGTTTTTTAGATTTAGAATACCGTTAAATAGGGTCAAGCCTGAGCGGCAATCACCATAATTTCTACTAGTACTTGTTCCCGAGCCATATTGGCTTCAACAGCTGCACGGGCAGGGCTATTTTCTATAGGCATCCAACTTTCCCATACCGCATTAAAGTCAGCAAAATCCCGTTTGATATCTTTAATCCAAACTTGGGCGGATAAAATACGTGTTTTATCACTGTTGCTTGCAGCAAGTAATGAATCAATCTTGGCAAAAACGTCTTTGGTTTGTTGTGTGATATCACCTGTTAGATCATTAGGTACTTGCCCTGATAAGTAAACTAAACCTGAATATTCAACGCTATCAGCTAAGCGTGGTTTTGGGTTGTTACGTTTTATGGACATGATTACCTCGTTAATCCAGTTAAAGAAATAGGGGGTTTTTGTTCAGTTATTAATTGGCTCAGTATTTCCGCGCTGCCTGCGGCAAGTGTAAACCCTAAACTGCCATGCCCAATATTAAGCCATAAATTTTTATAGGCAGTTTTTCCTAGTATCGGTGGGCCTTTCGGTGTTGAAGGGCGTAACCCACACCAACTTTCAGCATCGTCAATTTTAGGTAATTCAGGGAAGGTATTTTTAATAATATTCTTGAGTGCTTGTATTCTATTTTCACGCAATCCTTGCTTGTCATAACCAATATCAACCATCGCAGCAATACGTAATTGATCATTAAGTTTGGCATAGACAATTTTATTGCCGTAATCAGTCACGTTAATTTTCGGAACAATATGTTCTACCTGCGGGTATTCTACGCTTAAGCTATAGCCTTTTAACCCTAAAATTGGGACATTAATATTTAGTGGTTTTAACAATTCGCGGCTACCATTGCCGGCACAAACAATAAAATCATCAGCTTGGATAGTTCCCTGGTGAGTGGCTACTCCTATAATGCAGTCATCTTGTTTAATGAAAGATTGAACATTATGTTGTAAGCAAAGATTAAATTGAGATTGCGTGAGTAAATATTGCAGTAGGTTCTTACAGAATAAATAGCAATCTGCACTCTCATCATCAGGGGCATATATTGCACCTACCAATTGAGACTGTATATTTTTTAAAGAAGGTTCTAGCCCAACAATTTCAGAGGGTGTTAATATTTTTTGAAATTGTTTATCAACCGTTTCACTGGCTTTTTGAAAACTTTTATTATCACGGTGGATAATTAATTTCCCTGATTTTTCCCAAGCAAAATCAGAAATATCACCATTGTTACGCCATTTATTCATTATTTCTTGGCTAAAAAGTGATAAACGTAAAAGATGGGCACCATTAATTTTATTCGTTTTACGGTTACAAGCTAATGTAAATTGTGCAAGCCAAGACCATTGTTGTATTGAAGGCGTTATTTTTAGATTTAAAGGAGAATTATTTTTCCCCATCCAACGTAGGCCTTGCAAAGGAACACCGGCGTCTGCAAGAGGAGATACATAGCGATAGCTGAGTTGCCCACCGTTAGCAAAACTGGTCTGCATGCCAACATCGGTATCTGATTCAACTAATGTTACGGTTTGGCCTGCTTTAATTAATGCATAGGCGGTGCTTAAACCAATTACACCAGCTCCAATAACCACCACATGTTTAGTCATAATAATCCGTAACCCATAATAACCAAGATGTTATTATTTAACGGTGAATAAGCTAACTAAACAATTGAGTTTTCATTACTAGAGTATAACTTTTGGTTAACTACTTTATTTCTTTTTTCAAGTGTGGATGCCAAAGTATTAACATAATTTTGTGCAGCTTTGGTTAATGGTTTGTCTGCGCGATGAAAAACAGATACGGCAAGATGTAAACCTTCTTTTAGTGGGTAAATCATTGACTCAGGTAGCGTATGTTCGGCTGAAAAAATATCCGTAATACTACAGCCTAAACCAGCTTGAACAAATTCTGCTGCCATATGGTAGGTATGAACACTAATATTTGATTCTGCAAACTCATGGCGCTTTTGTAATAGCTGAGATAAGGAGTCAGACCCAGGATGGATCCAACGCTCTTGGTCTATATCGGTGAGTGATACAGGGGAGTGCAATGGTAATTTGCTATCCACATAGACTAATGGGATATCAGTAATGGGAAGAACAGCAATGCCTCCTTCAATTTCAAGATTAAAGCCAATACCAATGTCGAGATCTTGTTGGGTTAATAACTGCAGAATATCCGTTGTATGATGTGTACCGATCGTGAGTTTGATATTGGGGTGTTTTTTAATAAATTGCGCGGTCACTTCAGGTACTAAGTTTAGCCCTAAGCTAGGTAGACAACCAATGGCTAGTTTACCTTGCGGATCACGTGATAAATTTTGCGCTAAAATTCTTAGTTTATCTAGATTTTGATAAACTTCTTTGGCTTCTTCAAATAGCAGGTTTGCCTCAGCCGTGGGAATTAACTTTCCTCTTATTCGCTGGAACAAGACTAAGCCAAGTTGTTGTTCTGCATGTTTTAAGGCCTTACTTGCCGCGGGTTGTGAGATATGTAAAACCTCCGCTGCACGAGTTAAAGAGCCACATGTCATGACCGCATAAAAAATATCGAGATGCCTTAATTTCATTTTCAGAAACCTACTATTTGCTTTGACTCACCGAAACCGACTATTGGTATTAATTCGCATATTCTACCGAATTAATACAAATTAATCTGAACAACTATTTATTTGGTACTGAAAATGATGAAAGGTAATTAGGCGGTTTAAATTCAATGGTGATAAAAAAGAGAAGGCCAGATGATATACATAGGTTATAGTCTGGCCTTTATGATTGTGTACTAGGTAAAATACGTGCCGATTTCGATAAAGATTTTAATTAAGATACTATTTGAAATATCGACAATAAATGCCCCTACCATTGGCACCACTAAAAATGCTTTATGAGAAGGACTGAATGCTTTAGTGACGGTCTGCATGTTAGCGATAGCGGTTGGTGTCGCACCCATTCCAAACCCGCAGTGCCCAGCACTAATAACAACTGCGTCATAGTCTTTACCCATCATTTTAAAGGTAACAAATGTTGCAAATAGAACCATAACTACCGTTTGGACAGCAATAATTATCAGAACAGGGCCTGCCATACTGGCGAGTTGACCGAATTTTAAGGACATTAGCGCCATTGCTAAGAATAATGACAAGGCAACGCTACCTAAAACATCAACAGTTGGTTCAAAAACTTCATGCTTAAATACATGGGTTAAGACGTTACGAATAATAATACCGACAAATAAGCACCAAACAAAGGTTGGTAATTGCATGACAGTATCTTTAAAAAACTCACTAATATAGCCACCGACAACAATACAGATAATCAGCATTGAGATGGTTTCAATAACATTATTAGCATTAATTTTTCGTTTGACACTAGGTTGTTCGAAGGCTTCAACGATCGTTTCTTTTTCGAGTTCAGTGCTTTTAGGGATTGAAACTTTTTTCAATAAATGACGAGCAACAGGGCCGCCAATTAACCCACCTAATACTAAACCTAGGGTTGCACATGCCATAGCTAATTCAACAGCACCAGTCACGCCATACTTATCAGCCAGTATTGGTCCCCAAGCTCCTGCGTTGCCGTGGCCACCCGTAAGTGTGATTGAGCCTGCAATTAAGCCAATAAATGGACTTTCATTAAGCATGACAGCCATTCCCATACCAACGGTATTTTGAATAGCAATTAAGATAGTCACTGCGATAGTTAGTAAAATAAGCGGCTTACCACCTTTTATTAAACGCGAAAAATCTGAGCTCAATCCAATTGATGAAAAGAACGTAATCATTAAAATGCTTTGTAGTGAAGCATCAAAAGTAAATGAATATCCAGCTGTTTTATCGACAATTAATAGAATGATAGCAACAATAAAACCGCCAACAACGGCTTCAGGAATATGGTTTTTTTGTAGAAAAGGAGTGTATTTTACAACAAACATACCAATCAATAGCGCCAAACAAGCGACTAATAAAGTGTAGCTGGCATCTAGGATCATTATTTTACCTCAAGTTAGTTTACCAGAACTTTCACCGTTGTTATTTAACATTAGCGATAAATTAAATTACTTTGCGTAACTTTTGTTTAACAATGAGTTTTGTTTGGGTATCTATAACTTTTAGTTAACTGCGACATTCTTATTTTTTCATTTGTCGAGTCATCAAATCCCGTAGTAAATTATTTATTTTCAATTTAACTATTTGTTAATTATGGTTTTTTCTGTTTGATATGTATTTGGATATCATTTATGTGGTGATTAATATTTGCACTGGTTTTATCTCGCGGTTATAAAGCCGTATTCAATATGAATGATGAGAAGTGTGATGTACCGCATGTAAGATGCTTAGCAAATGTAGGAGAAGAGGGGGAATGCTACATGATTAGTTGCTTTTAATCTCAGTAGAATGAATACGAATATTATTAATTAAAATAATAGTGTGATTTTATTAATGTTATAACTTATTGATTTATATGTAAATTTAATTATTTGAATTACTATTTATAATAGTATTAGCATAGTTAAATATGATAGAGCATCATATTGATGATGACCCCACCCCAAGCAGAACAAGCATTAGTTATTCTGTGAAAACATTTTTCTGATTTATTATACCAATCAAATAACGTTTGCCTGATATTTAATGAATTGAAAAGTGAAAGTCTTATACTGCTTTACTGTTTTATTAACGATGGAACAAAAATGGCTAAAAAATCGATAACTCCAGCGTCTGTCTTTAATTCTTTGCAGTATGGCTTTAGCCAAGCCGTAGAAACAACGGGAACCCGACAATTATTTTTATCGGGTCAGGTTGGTGTGAATGCTGCGGAAGAAACTGTTGCTGGGGGAATTTACGAACAAACCGTGCAATCATTAATTAATATTGAACATGTATTGCATGAGGCCGGTGGCGATTTATCTCATGTGGCTATGCTACGTATTTATATCAAAGAGGGCTTTAACAGCCATAAGGAACAAGCTGATATTGCGCGAGCATTAAAAGAAAAATTTCCAAATATGCCACCTGCATCTTCTTGGGTTATTGTTTCAGGGCTTTCCTTGCCAGAATGGTTAATAGAAATAGAAGCTCATGCAGTTTTGAACTAAATTTATTAGAATAGAAAAGCCGACAGTGGAAGTATCGGCTTTTCTGGCACTCGTGGTATTAGTGTTTTACTAATGTTGAGAAATAATAAATAAGAGGCACTGCAAGGATCCACAAGCTTATTGGAATTTCTCTCCATTTGCCTGCAACCGCTTTGATTAAAATATAAAATAACAGCCCACCTGCAATACCAGTACCAAAACTATTAGCGATTAACGTAATCATCACCATCATTAATACTGGTAAGCCATCAGTAAAATTGCCTAAGTCCACTTTTCGTAAGCCACTAAACATATTTAGTCCAATTAAAATTAGAGCTGGAGCTGTGGCTTGGGCTGGGATCATTAATGCGATAGGCGTAAATAACAGCATTAGTAAAAACATAAAGGCAGCAGCAAGGGCGGTCATACCTGTTTTACCCCCAGCTTCTGCGGCAGCGGAGGACTCAATGAGTGCGGTTGCCGCTGGAATACCTACCCACGGGCCTAATGCAGCAGCAATTGAGTCAACGATAAAGGGGCGGTTAATATTTGGCATATTACCTTCTTTATCTAATAAGCCAGCCTCTCCGCCAACGGCTAAAGTTGTTCCCATGGTTGAGAAAAACTCAGCAGCAAAAAAGACAAATAAGAAAGGTAGGAAAGCGATATTTAATGCGCCAATTAAGTCTACATGCCCTAGTACAGGTGCCACAGAATGTGGAATACCAATAAAGCTTTCAGGCAATTTTGTGACGCCAAAAGGAATGCCTAAGAGGGTTGCAAATAAAATTGCCCATAAAATTCCGCCTGGTATTTTGCGAGCTTGTAGTGCAATCGCAACGAAAAAGCCTGCGAGTGCAACTAATGCACCAGGAGAAAGGAAATCCCCAAGCATTAGTGCATTTGTTTTTGGGTTAGCAAGTACTAACCCTGCATTTCGAAAACCTAAAACGGCCACGAACAGACCAATTGATGCAGTTAATCCGAGTTTAATTGATTGGGGAACAGAGCGTGTAACAACCTCACGCAAGCCAAATTTAGTTAATAGGAAAAATAAAATTCCAGACCAACAAGCAATGCCGAGCCCTATTTGCCAGTCAATGCCTTCACTACCTGCGAGAGTAATGCCGACAAGAACAGAGCCTCCGATACCGGGGCCAACAATAAATGGTAAATTCGCATAGAATGCCATTAATAAACTGGCAATGACGAAGACAATAATTGTTCCAGTGGTTGCTGCGCCTTTATCCATTCCTCCTGCGGCAAGTAAACCGGGGATCACGACTAGCAGGTAAGCTGCGGCTAAAAAACCAGTAACTCCGGCTAAACACTCTGTTTTCACTGAACTCCCACGTTCACGTAAAGCAAAGCGTTTTTCCAGCCAACTCCCTGATGTTGGCGTATTTATTGAACTGTCAGCCATTAATAGGCTCTCCTATCATTATTTTTGATATTTTTAATTTTCTAAGCGTGCTTAACCGTATGGATAACAGCGTCAACGATTTGACGTGTTGTTCCGTCAGTTAATCCTAAATCGGTTAAATGTGGCCCTGCATTGCAGGCAAGACAAGTTCCCTCAATGGCTTTAAATACGCGGTAAGGTGGTTCCCAATCTGCAATTTCACTGCTTAATTCACGTAATTGACGAAACTGAGCGGCTAATTCAGGCGCAGGTAAATCAGATAACATCCCCGCTATTGGCATTGCAACATGGGCTAAAATTTGGCCATTTTGCACTAACGCCATACCTCCACCACTCTCGATTAATAAATTAGCAGCGATAGCCATATCATCGGGGTCACGTCCAAGAACAACGAGGTTATGTGAATCGTGTGAATAGCTTGTCGCAATGGCTCCGCGTAATTCACCCCAGCCCTCAAGTAAGGCTATTTGAGGTAAAGCATCGTGACGGCCGTGACGGTGTTGAACTCGAATAAGACTGAAATTATTCGGCAGTTGTACCACGCTATTTTTGATTTGTACGTCAACTTCTCCCCATTGGGTAAAGCGCGCTCCACGAATATGACGTAAACGCGCACTACCATTATTTATTTCATCAATTTTTAATGTGCAATCATTTGGGGTAATAGGTGAAAGTCGCATGGTATCGCGTGGAGGTAAAATGTCATTAGGCACATTTAATGCATTGATAAGCTGATTATTTTCAGCAATTTTTCGTCCAGACACATACACAGCTTTCGCTTTCAAAACTTCCAATGAATCGAAGATAACTAAATTTGCTTTTCTACCTGCGGCAATCAGGCCAAGGTCATGGCGTTGCAAGCGTATTGCAGCATTAAATGTAGCAAAGCGTAGTACGTCCGTTGCCGGCATTCCATGCTCAATTAAAAGGTTAAGTAACGCAATAATGCCACCTTTTTCAATTAACATATCGGGCGGAACATCATCCGTACATACTGTAATTTGCGATGATAAATGTGGTAAGGATTTTAATGCGGCAACAATATCGGGAAGAAGGTAAGGATGAGAGCCACGAATTTGTAATGTAAGGCCCGCACGCAGTTTTTCAAGGGCATCTTCAGCCGAGGTTAATTCGTGATCAGATGTGACTCCGGCAGCCAGATAAGCTTGGAGATCTGCCCCATTTAAGCCTCTTGCATGGCCTTCTATAAGTTTACCTGATGTAATTCCTGCATTTAGAATTTCTTCCATTCTATCACTGCCATGGAGCACGCCAAACATATCCATAACTTCAGCCACACCACGAACTTCCGGCCAACTCAGCATGGTTGACATTTCATCCCCAGCAAAGTCTGCACCAGACATTTCTAGGCCAGGTGTTGATGGTACAGATGAAGGGGCTGCAACCATAATATCTAGCGGCAAATTTCGGCTAGAATCAATGGCATAACGTACACCTTCTAGGCCTAGCACATTGGCGAGTTCATGGGGGTCCCAAAATACAGCTGTTGTTCCTTGAGCTAGAACTATCTCGGCATAGCGAACAGGAGGTAAGTGTGAGCTTTCTAAATGAACGTGAGTGTCTATTAAGCCGGGTGAAATGAAATAGCCTGATAAATCATGGGTTTCATTTGCATCAGTACGGGTTCCAGTAGGGTGAACGCTAGCAATTAGGTTGCCGGTGATCCCGATATCTGCAAGGCGAACTTCACCTGTGACCATATCGACAATATTGGCATTAGCGAGTAAAAGGTCAAAAGGCTTTTCACCTTTAGCGGATTGAATGACATGACGCCTGTTTTGTTCTGTTATGCTCATAAAAATACCATTCCTTCAATTTAATGACTGTTACTTTATGAGCAACGCAAACGTTTGCCAAGATGATAAAATTTATCATGCGATAAGAAATGGTTATAATGAACAGATATATTGGCTAACCCAATAAAAATAAAAGTACATTATTATGATAGAACCTTGGCAGAGACTGCCAGCACTTACGCTCAAACAACTACAGTATTTTGTGACATTAGCAAAACTGCGCCATTTTACCGAGACAGCAAATCGTCTAGCGGTGAGCCAACCTGCTTTGAGTAGTGCTTTGCGGCAAATAGAAACGGTTATTGGAGGAAAACTAATTAATCGTACCGCTTCATCCGTAACATTAACGGAGCTAGGCGCAGCAATTTTGCCACATGCACAGCAAATACTGAGTGTTTCTCACCGTGCATTTAGTGAAATTCAAAAAATAATCGTGGAAGGTGGGGATGGAACATTACGTATTGGGCTAGTTCCTTCCGTAAGTTCTTTGTTATTTCCTGCTGTACCTGAATTATTAACTCAATATTTTCCGAGGCTTAATATTGAGTTTTATGACCAAACGAATGACGCTTTGATTGATAAACTTATCAATCATGAAATTGATTTTGGCATTGGTGTGTTAGATAGCTCAGTGCCTCAAAATTTAAATATCTTTCCCTTGCAGGATGACCCTTTTGTTGCTGTTATTCATCATGATGATGCCGTGTCTACCAATGAATTTCACTTGCCGTGGAAATTGCTAAATAATCGTGATATTGCCGTATTTTCGAAAGGTAATATTCAACGTTTAGTTGCTGCTACGGTGGAAAGTCACCGACTAAAATTAAATATTCGTTATCAAGTAGATTATATTGAAACCTTATATGGCTTAGTTCGTTCAAAATTAGCGATTGCTATTTTACCACTGCTTTATACTGTACATTTACGAGACCCGGAATTGAAAGTTTTGCAATTACAACAACCGGAGTTAACGCGCACAGTCGCTTTAATTCGTAATAGCGAGCAAGCGACGCCACTAATGGACGAGGTTTTTCAGGTATTGTTAAAAGTATTGCGTGATAACAACGTATGAGATTTATCAACTAAGACAGATTACTACCGCATTTATCGTAAAGTTATTTTATTTGAATAACTGAATAATGGTTTCAATATCGATAATAATATCTTAAAGAGCGTTACAGATAGCGCTCACTTTTTATTTAATAAATTGATTTTAAAAAGCTTTGGAATAACTTTATGAATACTATACTAAAATATAGTTGTTTTATCGCCGCGGTTATATTACTTTCCGCTTGTGATGATATGGAGCTTTTAAGTGGTAAAGGTAAATTTTATTATAGTAACCCAAGCGCAAACACGATTAGGTTTAAGCTAGATGGTAAAGATTATGATGTTTTACCAGAAGATAAAGGTGTTGTTTTACTTTCTAGCGGGTTACACCAGTTAGAAAGCGATGAGGGTAACGTGACGGATTTTTTTGTCTTTGAAAATAACTCTGGCGGTATTATTAACCCAAATCATTTTGTTTATTACACATTGTCTGAAGTTTATGCCGTTGATGGCAAAGAAGAGAGGTTTAAACCTGCGAGTTACCCCATTACGATTAATGGGCACGAGCTTGAACTGCCAGTTCGCAGTTCTAATGCAACGCTTATTGATGGAAATATATTTAGGTGTAGCTACCCGGTTGGTGAAAATTTTCCAGATTCAATCACACTTTATGATGATAAGTTTGATGGAAATATTAAATCCAAGTGCTTTGATAAACATGAATTAATTGCCTATTTAGATAATGAATACGGACAAAATTTATTACCGGATCCTGCTAATCATGAAGCTGCGGATTCTATCAATGTGGTATTTATGTATGGAGTCCCAACTGTTACTTTTGATAATGAGGATGTACAGGCAAAGGCCGAAAAATTAATTCAGTTAGTTACGCGGTTAAAAAGTACCGATGATGTGAATATCCATGAAGAATTAAACCAAGAATTTCATCAGGCTATCACAGAATTAGTCCAGGAGCAGGCTCGAAGTGCTTCATCAAATTCTGTTGCGGAAAATATTAAATATAATCATTTCATTCAAGAAATTAATGTAGTAAGAGAAAATGGTATTTGGTTAAAATAGTAATCATTTAAGTAGATTTACTCTTTACATATTTACTCAAAAAACTATTTCGAGTAATAATTTTTTTGAAATTAATTAAGAAAATGCTTATTAATTATACAGAGTAATCTTATTTGAAATAATTGGCGAAAAAGCGAGATTGGGGTAGTTATATTTTTATTAACCTCACCAAGGAACTCGGCGATGAATTTATCCATACAATCTGTTTTCACCGTCATATCAGCTGTATTTTTGTTTTTATTTTCTTCTGTCGCTAGCAGTACAACTATTATTGATACCAAAAAAGAACCCGATGTTTTAGATTTAGTATTCATTCTTGATAAAAGTGGCTCTATGTCAGGTTTCGAGACTGATACAATTGGTGGATATAATAGTGTATTAACTGAAAATAAAGGAAAAAAAGCAAAAACCTACATTACAACTATTTTATTTAATGACAAAACAAGTTTACTTCATAATAGAGAACCCATTGCAAAAGTTTCTAATCTAACACTTGATGATTATCCTGTTGGTGGCTATACCGCATTGTTAGACGCAATAGGAGAAGGCATTGAAAAAATGCAAGAGAATAGAAAGGTTACTAAAAATAATAATGTCCTTTTTGTAATAATTACAGATGGGCAAGAAAATAGTAGCCGTAAATATTCCCAGGCGAAAATTAAAGCTATGATTAAGTCAGCTGAAACAGAAGATAAATGGGATTTTATTTTCTTAGGAGCCAATATTGATGCCATTTCTGAAGCGGAAAATATTGGGATTAAAAGTTCAAATGCTACTGGTTATGTGCAAGATGGGACAGGTTACGATAAAGCTTATCGTGCTGTAAATAAAGCGGTGGAAGCTAAACAAATGTCTGCGCCAATATCAGAGGACTGGAAACAGGAAGTCGAAGCGGATGTGAAGGAACGTAAAAAATAATAATGTGTTCAATTAAAAAGAGATGATATCGCTTCGAATAAAGCCCTTACGGCAAATGTAATAAGGGCTTTCATTTTATAAATATAATTAGCTAGTTTGTTTTAAGGCTGTAAACATTTTTTCAGCAAGTGTGTCTTGTGCCGATTGGACTCCAGGTAATACAAAATAGTACCCTCCACCAAAAGGCTTGATATAACGTTCAAGTGGTTCACCATTGAGCCGTTTTTGAGTGTCAATAAAGCCTGTCTTTAAATTTTGTTGAAAAGAGACAAAAACTAAGCCCATATCGAGAGTTCCTGTTTCTGTTAACCCCAGTGAATAGCTATAACTTCTTCGCCTTAGTTTTGCGGTATAACGTTCAGGGTTACGAGGCTCTGCACGGCGCATATGGGAATCAAATAAAATACGGTCACCATGAGGATCTTTTTCAAACTCAGGATCATCATGCTCATTTTTCATGCCGATTGGTGCTCCCGAGTCTTTATGTCGGCCAAAATCATTTTCTTGATCTTCTAAGGGGGTTCTATCCCAAAACTCTAAATTAAAACGAATGAGACGTACTGCTTGGTATGTCCCTCCGTCGCACCAAGACGGTTCTTGGCTGCCTTTTGTTATCCATATTAATTCGTTCATTAACGAATTGTCATCGGCAGGCGCATTTCCTGTTCCATCCTTAAAACCAAAAAGGTTGATAGGAGTTGAGTGGTTATCAATATCTCTTGCAGGTAAGAAACCATCTATTTTCCAGAGAGGAAAACTGTATGGCGAAATATGACGTAGGATGTCACGTAATGCATAGATAACGCTTTCTTGGCTATTCGCACATATTTGCAGAAGAAGATCACCACCACACCATTTTTGTTCTAGTCGATCGTTAGGAAAACTGGTCATTTCACTAAGATGTTTAGGCTTAATTTTATTTAAGCCGAACCGATTATCAAAAAGAGAATTTCCTAAAGCAACGGTGATAGTTAGTGAGTCGGGTTGTTGTTGTGTCCCAAGAATACCTGATTCTGCCGGAGGCATCTTATCGTTATTGATTGACGGCTCTATTTGGGGTTGAGTTAAGTGAGCAATACGCTGAGTCAGTAAAGTAAAAACAGTTTGTAATTGTTCGACAGAATTCGCTGTAGTATTAAATGCAATAAAAGTGGCATTTTTGGGTTCAGGCGTTAAAACACCGGCTTGGTGTAGCCCAAGATAATTGATTGCTTTGTTATAGGTGAGCTGGCAATTAGCAATTTTCCCTTGCGCTTTTAATGTTGGAGCTGCTAAAACTGCGCTACTAACTGCGAGCATTTTTAGGGCATTACGCCGAGACATTCCGTTGGTTTGCAATATACTACTAAGTTTAGCTTGCATAAATATATGCCTTAATATTTATAGTAAACATCGACATCAAGCTCAGCACGTAATTTGGCTAAGGTTTCAGCTTGCTGAGTGAGTAATGAATAAAGTGCCATTTTGTCTTTTAATTGTAATTGGCTATAGGGTTGATATGTGGTATTTGACAGTTGATATGTCTGCATTATTTGGTTAATCAGCTGTTCATTTTGCTGTATTTTATCCAGTGTTTCTGGCTTGATAAAAGGTTTAAGAACCCCAATTATTTTTTGTGCTCCCTTTAAATTAGCGGCAATATCAGTTAAATCAGACAAACTGTAGATATTTTCTTTACCCCCCAATTTCGTTTCTAAGATCATTTCAATAAAATCAGCCGAGGCTTGCACGAGCTTGGGTATTTCGATGGTTTCAGTTGCTACTCGTTTATGCAAATCACGCCCTTTGAGTAATAGCTCTTGGTTTGCCGCTAACGCAAGTTTGGCATCCTTTTGCATAAATAGCTGGTACTCAACAAGATGAAACCCCGTAAAGCGGTAATCTGTTTCTTTATCGAGGAAATAATCGGCTCTTGGGTTAATTGTCCTATCCGTATTACCAAATAAAATAATAATCGGGCGCACTGTTTCATAGTACTGGTGAGCTTGAATATATGCTGTTTGAGCTTGTTGCAGCTTCCCTTGCTGTAAATTCTGTTGCAACAATTCCAATTGTGTGACCATTTCTGCCAATTGATTAGTGGCAAAGGTTAAATAGGTTTGGATTGCATGTTGATATTTTTCTGGAGTGGGTATATCACCTTTAGCAATAATGATGTTGTCCCCTGTTTGCACAGGGGATCTTAGTGCTTTACTTTGAACCAAAGTAGGAATGGCAACACTGAGTATTAAGCTAAAAGACATCCATTTGATATTCCGCCTCAGTGAGCTAGACATTTTTTTTGCTCCGAGCAAACAATGGGATCACAATAGCCCAATAAAGGACAAAGGTAATGACGCTGAGCCAAATCGGTTGTGAACGGTAGGCAAAGAAAGAAGAGATAAAATTGCCAGCAATACCAGAATCATCGAGAAATGCAGTTGTATCCCAAGCGGGGTAAATTAAAAACTCAGGGATAGCGAAATCATATTCAATCAATAAGTTAGCACTTTCTTCTACACCTTTAAGTAAGAGAGATAATGCGAGGAATAATAAAATAACCCCTGTAACTTTAAAGAAGATAGACCACGAAATTAAGCGATTTGTTAGTAGGAAAACATAAAGTGTAAGACCTGCAATCGCAATTCCACCACCGACCTCGATAAAGAAAGTCGAGGCATTAGATGTGGTTAGCGACATAATAAAGCTAGATAGGAAGACGACGATTTCACTCCCTTCGCGGGCAATGGCAATAGCAATAATCAATGCGGCTCCCCACCAGTTATGGTGGGCGGCATTACGTCTTATTCCTGATTCAATTTCGGATTTCATTGAACTTCCATGTTTGTTCATCCAATACACCATTTGGACAATCAGGACACAGGCGAGTAACTCCATAAAAATCATAAATAGTGATTGCCCAGTGTCATCGAGGACATTGAATACGCCATAAATGAGAAGCGCCAATAAGATTGAGGTTATAACCCCGATAGCGACACCAGCCCAAAGGTATTTCATACCATTATGTGCGTCAGGGTGACGTTTAATCCACGCATAAATAATGCCAATGACAAGTAGCGCTTCAAAGCTTTCACGCCAAACAACAAACAGAACTTGTCCCATGCTAAATCCTTTTATTTCGCAATGATCTCGCCTTTGGGGTGAGAAAGGTGGAAGTCATCAAAAAAAGTGTACGTACCAGGTTTCAGTGGTGCGATTACCACTACTGAGCTTGCACCCGGCGCTAAAACTTTTTCTTTTCTTAATTGAATGCTTTCAAACTCTGCGGGTTCAGTACCTGTGTTGGTAATTTTAATGCGGATAATCGTTTTTGCAGGAACTTCAAGAACTCGCGGGATGAGATCACCATTTTTCATTTCTAATTCGACAGTATATTTTTCTGCAGCAAATGAAGATAAGGGAACTATTGTACAAGTGATAACCAGTAAAAAGCTCAGTAATGTTTTCATTTTGGCTTGGTTTATCCTTTAATAACGACAAACAAAAAAGGGCTTACGCAAGATAACTCCCTTGGCTAAGCCCTTATCTAATTTTAATAAAAAAATTAGTAACTACCTTTACGGCCAACACCTGCGTAGTCAAAGTCCCAAGAGACTTCGAAAGGTTGGAACCAAGGGGCTACACCTGTTTCTTTATCAATATGGCGCCCAAAGGCAACTTCTTTATTGTGTGATGGCGGGTAAATTTTATAGGTGACGCGGTATTTACCATTGCCATCTAATTTAATGTTTTCCCCATAATGAGGGCCATCACTCGCCACCATAGGCATAAATGTGCCTGTTTGAGTTTGTGGTTTATCACCGAGTTTAGTCACTGAATACTCAATGGTCAGGTAAGGGATCCAATCGCCTTCTGCAAAGCCATTTGGGTTATCTTCAACAGCGTGAATATCTGCTTCTAAGTGGACATCTGCTTTATCTGCAGCTAAGTGAGACATCGCATGATGGCCTTCTTCGGTATCCATTGTAATGGGCTGTAAATAAACACCTTGGATTTCCATTCCGTTTTTGATCACAGGGTGACCGAGAGGGTACTCTTGAGCTAATGCTGAGATTGAAAACAACGCGAGACCTGAAACAGCAGCTTTATAGGCGAGTTTCATTATTTTTGTCCTTACCATAAGTGATATAGAGTAGTAATGATAATCATTACTATTAATAAAAAACAAGTGATAATTTCTGATAAGTTGACAACGCGTTGCTGAGAATGATTATTTTTATATAAAAATCTATGTGTTAGAAAAAGTTATTATTCTTCAAAAAATAACTTGCTAATAGTGTGCTCTATTAGGCAGTTTATTATTATCTACGTGATATATTTTGAATGTAGATATTCATGACAAATGAGTTTTTCATCAATTTTGTTGAAACTAAAGGTATAGCCATGCAACGACGTTATCTTGATTGTTCAGCTTCAGAAATCGCAAAATTCAATAAAAAGAATCTATTAGAATCAATTAAAGCCAGTGAAGGGCGAATATTGGTTTCTGAAACCATTGGTATAATTCAGCCTGTATTAATGACGGTAACGAATGCTGAATTAGCTGCAAGCCAAGGTGCCGATATCCTGTTGCTGAATGTTTTTGATGTTAATCAACCGATTATGCAAGGTCTGCCCGAAGGGATTGAACCCGAAGAAATCATTCGAACGCTTAAGCGTTTAACGGGGAGAGCAATAGGCGTTAATTTAGAGCCCGTACCTGAGGGATTTAATAATCCAACACAGGATGCGCAGTGGAAAATGTCAGAGGGGCGGTTAGCAACAGTAAAAAATGCCATTAAGTTAAAAGAAATGGGTGCTGACATTATTGTTTTAACGGGAAACCCTGGAAATGGAGTCACTAATCAGGAAATTAACCAGAGCCTTAAAGAGCTTAAAGCTGTTGTTGGCGAAGATATTGTGCTTATTACAGGGAAAATGCACGCGGCAGGGGTTTTGAATGCCTCGGCTGAGCAACTCATAACAGAAGATGATATTCGTACCTTTATTAACAGTGGTGCAGATATCATTTTGCTTCCGGCTCCAGGAACGGTCCCCGGGATCTCGTTAGAGTTTGTGCAAAAAATGGTGGGTTATTGCCATTCCCAAGGTGTGATGACAATGACAGCGATTGGGACTTCTCAAGAAGGCGCAGATTTACAAACTATTCGGCAAATAGCATTAATGTGTAAAATGGCCGGGACAGATTTACATCATATTGGTGATTCAGGGTATAACGGAATTGCATTACCTGAGAATATTTTAAATTATAGTATTGTGATCCGAGGGGTTAGGCACACTTACTCACGTATTGCTCGTTCAATTAATCGCTGATTGGCATTTTTAGGTGGTTTTTACAAAATGATTTGTGAAAATCACCGACTAAAAGCAAGATTTGTTTCTATCTATTCTAGATTTAAATTCATATTATTTTCGATAAAAATTTATACAATTCCCTCAATTCTTCAGGTAAAATTTCGCCCATTTTTCTAAAACAATATTTATAACACAATAAAAGAAGTGAGTTATGTCGCAAAATACTAATCCGGTACCAAAAATTGGTTTCGTTTCACTCGGCTGCCCGAATGATGGAAATGCTACAGTTTTATCGGGTAATTGAGAATTAAAATAATATTTAAATGTAAGTGCAACTTTCTTTGTCATTGGCTATATGTTGAACGCATATTGTTATTACTTCGATATAAAAAGATGTAATAGTTAAATGTGGGTTAGTTTCAGTAAGTTACCATCTTAATGGGTGTTTTCAATGCAATTACGTTATTTTTAGTTGAATATCACTATTGTGTTCATCTCATAGCATAAAAATATTAGCTCTTTCGTTTTGTAATCATTCTGCTAAACTGAAATTTAGCATAAGTCATTTTAACTGGTACAAATGAATGGATTACATTGAGCAACATTTTATTAATCTGACAAAAGAAGAAGAGATGATTGCTATTGCGATGGATAAAGGCATTGCAGGGGTTCAAGAAATAGCAGTTGATGTTTATGATGCATTAGGTGATGGGCTTAATCGGTCAATGAGAAGAGCGATCTCTTATGCTTTTAATGATGATGAGTATAATGTCATACACAACCAAGATAGTAGGCTAGTTTCAGCTATTAGAACATTTTCATTTGATTATAATCCAATAAAAGATATTGTTAATACTTATATTGAATTAGCACTAATTGAAAAAAGTGAAAGTGAGGTAAACAGCATTTATGATAAGATACTTAAACGGTTAGGTCATAGTGCAAAGCTTGCAACAAAAAGACTTACAAAAATGGTTATCATTGAAGCTATAGTTGAATCACTATACCAAATAATTCTATTTAGTCCTGTTGTTAGAAAAAATGTTAAAATGGTTTCAAATATTGCATTTACAGCAATTGGTGGTTATGGTCGGTTTGAACAAGCGGCTATTGCTGCTGAGCAGTTAAGTTGGAATGACCCATATTTTTATTGGAAGCTTTATGGTAAGGGAATTGAAATGCTGTATTTCATTCCAAAGCCTAAGTTAGAGAAAGGGTTATATCTTGTAAATGGAAAGCATACTGATGACGATATAGCATCTACAATAGTTGATTTGATTGTAGGATAATTTAATGAAGGATTTTATATCTTATTTTTTTAAAGACTTACTAAGTAATGTATTGATTACAGTAGCTACTATTAGCGTAATCATTATTTACATTATTTTCTTCCCAAATCATTGGTTTTTATTAAGCTTCATTACCATCTGTATAGTTCCATTTTATCGAAAGATAATTCTTTTTTTTAAAAGGTGAAAGGTCACCTTTTAAAATTAAAAAACATTATCATTGGATATTGAATATCCCTCTGTGCCTGACATTAAATGTCGCCATGATATAGATTCGTACTTCATTAATAACTTTTCATATGGCATCAATTCATTATTGTTAATGGAGTTAGGGTAAACGCAAGAAACTTCAACTAATGAAGCTTTTGTTAATTTTAGCTCATAGAATTTTTCTAATCCGCCTTGCCCGCTTGTCCGATAAAAGTAAAAGACAGCACTAAATAATTCATTATTATTCAATGCAACACCTAGCAATGGTGATGATTTATCTATAGGTTTTAATATTTGAATTGGATGATGGGAGGAGTTTTGTGTTCTTGTCATTGAATGATTTAAACCAATAACTTGAATTTCATTTTCATGACCAAGCTGATAACGATTACCAATTGAGTCTTTGGATGAACATCCAGTAGAAATTAAACCTTGTTTATCGCCTTGTAAGCTTAAATAGATCAAATATGACATGGTACTTCCTATATGCTAATAATTTTGTGGTAAATATTGTAAATTTAACTTAGGTAATGTGCAATGAAAATAAACAGTGACTAAAATCACAAAAAATAGAGTTTCAAAAACTCTAAAAATAACAAGTTTCTTGGCTGCCAGAATGATGGTAATGCTACAGTTTTGTATGGTTATAATAATCTAGTGCAAGAAGTACTAATATCAGAGAACATAAAAACTCAATCAAACCAATAAGGTATATGGTTCTTAATTAATATTGTTGGTTCTAATTGTACTGAGATTTCAGGCAATCCACTATTTTCGTTACACTTTATTATCATAGTATTTTTATCTAATCTTATTATCTCGACATAGCGGATAGGTTGTACCATAACATTAACATCATCGACTTTAAGCATTAGCGTTACTCTGCCTTCTAGTGCAGTAAAGTAAAATAATAAAGTAACATTTCGTTTTTTATACTCATAACCAAATGTTATGTTATCTTGTATATCTTTTAAGAATGGCTCATTTTCGAAAAAACATAGAAAATCAATTTCATCTGGAAGTTCGGTAATTCCCATCATTTTGTCCTTTTATTCTGTCATTATTATATGCCTGTGGATTGTATAGTGTAAGCTTAGTCCTAATAAATTTAGCTTTATTTTCGACAAAAATTTATACAATTCCCTCAATTCTTCAGGTAAAATTTCGCCCATTTTTCTAAAACAATATTTATAACACAATAAAAGAAGTGAGTTATGTCGCAAAATACTAATCCGGTACCAAAAATTGGTTTCGTTTCTCTCGGCTGCCCGAAAAACCTAGTTGATTCAGAACGCATTTTAACTGAATTACGCACTGATGGTTATCAAGTGGTTCCAAGCTATGATAATGCTGACTTAGTCATTGTGAATACTTGTGGATTTATCGACAGTGCAGTGCAGGAATCATTAGAAGCGATTGGGGAAGCACTGAATGAAAATGGTAAAGTGATTGTGACAGGATGCCTTGGTGCGAAAGAAAACCAAATTCGTGAAGTACATCCAAAAGTTTTAGAAATCACTGGCCCACATAGCTATGAGCAGGTACTTAATCATGTTCACCACTATGTTCCGAAGCCTGAACATGACCCTTTCTTGAGTTTAGTCCCTGAACAAGGGGTAAAATTGACACCAAAGCATTATGCGTATTTAAAAATTTCCGAAGGGTGTAATCATCGTTGTACTTTCTGCATTATTCCTTCAATGCGAGGGGACTTAGATAGCCGTCCAATCGGGGATGTGTTAAATGAAGCTAAGCGTCTGGTCGCTTCAGGAGTCAAAGAGTTACTGGTTATTTCCCAAGATACTTCTGCATATGGTGTTGATGTTAAAAATAAAACGGGTTTTTGGGATGGTCAGCCTGTAAAAACTAGCATGGTGGGGTTATGCGAACAACTTGCTTCAATGGGCGTATGGGTGCGTTTACATTATGTTTACCCTTATCCACATGTTGATGATGTTATCCCGTTGATGGCAGAAGGTAAAATTTTACCTTACTTAGATATTCCATTACAGCATGCAAGTCCGAAAATTTTAAAATTAATGAAACGCCCCGGTGCCGTTGAAAGAACACTTGAGCGGATTAAACATTGGCGTGAAATTTGCCCTGAACTCACCTTACGTTCAACATTTATTGTTGGATTTCCCGGTGAGACAGAAGAAGATTTCCAAATGCTATTAGATTTCTTATTGGAAGCTAAGTTGGACCGAGTCGGCTGCTTTAAATATAGCCCTGTCGAGGGAGCGAAAGCGAATGAACTAGCTGATCAAGTTCCTGAGGAAATAAAAGAAGATCGTTATCATCGTTTTATGCTAGTACAACAGCAAATTTCTACACAGCGATTACAAGATAAAATTGGTAAAGAAATTTTAGTCATTATTGATGAAGTTGATGATGAAGGTGCTATTGGCCGTAGTATGGCTGATGCACCAGAAATTGATGGTATGGTTTATCTCAATGGTGAATTTGAGGTTAGCGTTGGGGATATAGTGAAAGTATTAGTTGAGCATGCAGATGAATATGATCTGTGGGGAAATATTGTTACTGCTTAATTTAATAAAAGCGTTCTAGAAGTGTATATGGCTAACTTAGATAGATTCAGTTAGCCATTTTCTTTTTTACCACATTGATTTACTACTTTTAATTATGAAAAATTGATGTGGATCAATGGTTGTAAACCTATCAATTAATAACTTGATCTAGAATATAATAATTAAATGGCAAATTGACATAATCAGATAACTCTTATCGAAGAATAAGGATAACTATGTCAACTCATTTAATATTTCCAACTACAACACCTGTAAAAGAAAGTATTTATAATTCAGATAATTATGAATATATCGTAGAGCTTGCTCATACAACCATTGAGAGCGGATTAGCCTCGTTACATGATAATAATATTCGCAGTTCTCTACTGAGCACTGATGGGAAAACGCTTTGGCTCAGTCATGAGCTTGATGGTAACTTTGAGATAGCAAATTTACTATCTGATAATTTAACTTATGGGGCTCAGCTTAGGTTGTATGCAGAGCCAATTGAATTACATGGAATTTTTTATTACTTAGCACCAGTGTATTCACATACTGGTGAGCCTGTACTCGTTGTTGTTTTATCTTCAACTAAGAATAGTTGCAATATTTTGTTTGCACTTACGCAATCCTTAGCAAGGGAAGTGAGTGAAAAATTGAAATTTCGCTATTACGAACAAGGTGTTTTTAAGGTAGATAAGGACGAACAACGGTTCGCTAACTTAGATATTCATTCAGTTGAGAAAGCTTTGATTATTGAAGTTGCACAAGCTTGCAAAGGTAAAATTCAAAAAATGCATAAAGTCCTTGATATGGGACGGACAACATTATGGCGCAAGCTAAAGCAGTACGAAATTAACATTAAGGACTACAAATAGCTCTTCTATATGCTCTGAATGGTAAAAAAATAGCGCTTTCGCGTGTTTTTTGAACAGCTACAAAGCATAAAAACAGCGAAGCGCGAAATATTTACCAACATTTTGAACGACAGCCGATAGATAAATAAAGCGTAATCTATCTACTTGTATCGTTACTTGATGTATCGAGAAAACAAAATGAAAACGATGCTTATTATGCTTGGATACGGTAAAGAGGTATGTCGTTTGTAGCCTTATTTTTTTAGTTTTATGAGAGAGAAAGTTTGTTGATAAAGGTTATTGTTTTACTAAAAAAGTAGTGAGATATGGGGAGGGTAAATAATACTTTAATAACTAAAAAAAATGTAATTTTATTTTGTGATTATTAGTGGTTATTATTACCATCTGAATTATTAATTTACTTAGGTTTTTAATCCATAACAGAGTGGTGTTGTTTTTATCACTTATAAAAATAAGTTATTATTTCAAAATTAACAGAATATTAATCTATATTTATCTAAATTATAGTACCTTTAGGTATTTTTCATATAGTTAATTTCTGATGGCTTAGAATCAAGCCATCAGAAATAATAACGCTATAAGAAGGTAAACATAGCATATAGATTAAATATATCTAGGATAGGTATTAATATATTCGTATTCTTGAATAAGTTGTGGTAGTGATTTTATTCCTAATTTTGTATAAATATTAGAGCGATGTACCTCTACAGTTCTTGGTGATAATGACAGTTTTTCTGCGGTTTCTTTACTGGTATTACCTTCTAATATCATATCCATAATTTCTCTTTCTCTAACCGAAAGACGATTAAATTTATCAGAGAGATGAGTATATTTTTTATGCTTTTCATGCATACTTAAAAATAATTCCATCGCGTTACTAATGGAATTTGATATTTCGATGTCCTTGAAAGGAAAAGGAAAAAAATCAAATGCTCCAGCTTTAAAGCTTTCTCGACATAGACTGATAGAAGGCTCTTCGGCAAGTACAATGAATGGAACAATACCAAATGAATTATTTATATTGTTTAATCGATTAATACGATTTTCATCATTGTTTAAGAATAATAAAATACATTCCTTTACATTACCCTCATTAGGATAAGTATAATTACTCATAAACACTTCTTCGTTATTATAAAATCTAAAGATAAAACCAAAAGATTCCATCATTAATTTCAGTTTATTCTTAAAGACATTATCACTTTCTACGATTACGTGAATGGTGTTATTCATCACCATACTCCTGTTGAACTGATTTGATATTCATACTAATCTGATAAAATACGTAGATAAATAAAGTGAAATTTAAATTCCACAATAATATTTTCTACTGATCGTTGTTTTTTTTATTAATGTAATACTGACCTTAATTTATATTAAAAACATCATCTAGTTAAATTTAATATAAAAATAGAAACAATAGTTAAAGTTTGTGTCATTGGGTAATATTCGATTAATGACGTGTAACATTTTAGGTGATTTTACTTATTAAATGTGTTTTTATCATAAAGTGATAGACAGAAATATTGCTAAAGCTAATCAATAATATCTTAAATCATTAGTCATAAAAAGTCTTAGATGTACACTTATGTTGTTTTTTGAGGTGATAGCTCTTAACTTGTGAATTGACGAAGATTAAGTACTTTTTATATCTAACATGTTAAAATTAATACTTACCTAGTTTTGATGAGTGAATATACTTAATGGCTTCTTTAAAAGACGTAGCTCGACTTGCAAATGTTTCATTGATGACTGTATCAAGGGCAATTAATAGCCCTGAATTACTAAAGCCTGAAACCTTGAAACAAGTCCAACAAGCTATTGAGTCACTCAATTATGTCCCTGATTTTTCAGCGCGAAAGATCAGAGGGAAAAGCTCTAGGGTTTCGACAGTTGGTGTTTTGGCCCTCGATACAGCAACTACCCCTTTTTCTGTAGAAATCATTCTTTCAATAGAACAAACCGCGAGACAATTCGGCTGGAGTAGCTTTGTAGTTAATATTACATCTAGCGAAGATAGTGAAAGAGCTGTCCGACAATTATTATCTCAGCGGCCTGATGGTATTATTTATACTACGATGGGGCTTCGAGAAGTAGCGATTCCAGAAACATTACATAATAATCGTTTGGTTCTTGCTAATTGCATAGATAAAAATGGGCAGTTCCCTGCTTATGTGCCAGATGATTTTAATGGTCAATTTAATGCAGTAAAACGCTTAATAGAGAAAGGGTATCGAAATCCTCTTTGTCTTTATATTCCGCAAGAGACACTTGCTGGAAAAATGCGCCGTGAAGCAGTGGAGTCTGCGTGGGCAAGTGCTGACTTACCGCTAGCATCACTTCAGCAACACCATTTAGAGTTAGGCGATGAGCATTATTTAGATGTTATAGCTTTAATTAATAGTCATTTTAAGAATAAAAAACCGAATTTTGATGTCATTATTTGTGGAAATGACCGTATAGCATTTTTAGCTTACCAAGTACTACTTAGCCGTGGCTTACGTATTCCACAAGATATCGCAGTACTTGGCTATGATAATATGATAGGTGTCGGGGAACTATTTTATCCTCCATTAAGTACGGTTGTGTTACCGCACTATCAATTAGGCCAACAAGCCGCTTTACACATCATAGAAGAACGGCAGCAAAATAGTGTTGAATATGTTGCTTGCGACTTGTTAGAACGTAATTCTTTTTAACCTTGCAGAGAAAAGCAAATCTAGTAGCTTGCTATTCAATGGATTTTTTGATCTCCCAATAAATCGCTTTTTCGAGCTTTGCTTGCTGATTTATTGCAAATAATCTTAAGTCCCGCTCACTTTGATGGGGGTAGATTCGACAACTAAAGTTGAGTTCACCATCATTAATAAATACTTCCAAGCTAGAGTGATCGATAAAAGCATTTATTTTAAGTTGATGACCTTCAGGTATTGGCGCACAACGACTATCACTAATTGTATATTCAGGGTAATGACGCATTAAGGTTAATTGCTGACTTTGGTTATCAATGTAAAACTGTACGCCGTATCCTACCCAAAAGCCGAATTTTTCAGCAGGGCTTTGCGGTAAGTCCCAGATAAGTTCTATTTCACAACTTGTCGCATTCTCATTCAGTATGATTGTGCTGTTTTTAGCTAGTGTTGTTGCGGGAAAATGGCTTGCGGACTGACGTAATGTTTTCAATTCCTCTATAGGTTTAGCGACAATTTTACCTTGTTCATTCAGTGTTAGCTCTCTAGGTAAAGTAAAACATCCTGACCACCCATGTTTTTGTGTGGGCATATGGCTTTCCCACATATCCATCCAAGCGATAGCGATACGGCGGCCATCTTTAGCTAAAAAGGTTTGAGGTGCGTAAAAGTCTTGGCCGAAATCAAGTTCTGTAAATGCATGTGAAATTTTATAAGATGAATTAGGAGACCAATTACCAACCAAATAACCATTTTGAAATAGATTTCGATACTGATAATTTTTTGCCTTTTTTCCTTGAGGTGAAAAGAGGGCAACAAATTGTTCACCTAATGGAAAGAAATCAGGACATTCCCACATATAAACATTATCGTCGTCAGTTTTTGCCAGAACTTGGTAGTTTTGATCCCAATTTAATAAGTCTGTACTCTTAAATAAAAGTATTTGTCCTTGATCTTGGGAGTCTCTTGCGCCGACGACCATCCACCATTTTCCATCTTGTCGCCAAACTTTAGGATCTCGAAAGTGCATATAACCATCGGGTGCAGACAGCACAACACCTTTCTTTTCGAAATGAATACCATCTTCACTGATTGCAACACATTGTGATTGGATGATTTGACTATCATCACCTGGATTTGCTAACCAGATGTGGCCCGTGTAGAACAGATATAATTTATTATCGTAACTAATTGCAGATCCTGAGAAACAACCATCTCGGTCATAGTCTTCACTAGGTGCTAACGCAATTGCCTGATGTTCCCAATGTACCATATCTGTACTTGTTGCATGCCCCCAATGCATGGGGCCCCAAATCGCACTAAATGGATGATGTTGATAAAATGCATGGTATTGGCCTTGATGATAGATCAAACCATTAGGGTCATTCATCCAGCCTGCATAAGGGGCAAGGTGGTATTGTGGGTAAAACTGCAAGTCCATATTTTTCCTTGCTGTTTTGATGGCTTCGTTGGCTAGTTCAAGTTGTTTTTTCATTATGGCTTCCTGAATGTTTTTCGATCGCAATAACAAAATAAGCACATGAAATTCAATAATAGGTGCGTTTATTTGCTGGTTTCTTTATACTCAATGTTAACGTTAACAGTTTGCGTTTACTAGTTTTATTTTTATGAGCTGGTAATGTGCTAGCTATGAATAAGAATGAAGGTTAAAAATATAAAACTCGCAAAGGAGACATAATGAAAGTTTGGGCATTAGGGGATGCTGTCATTGATTTAATCCCCCTTCAAAACATGCAATATGAAGCTTGTGCTGGTGGAGCACCTGTGAATGTTGCCGCGGGTGTTGCACGCTTAGGGCAAAACAGTGGTTTTATTGGGCGAGTCGGCGAAGAAGCTTTTGGGCATTTTATGCAGAAAACCCTATTTGATATAGGGGTTGATACTAGTGCGATGGAGTTTGATGAAAAGTATAAAACAAGTACTGTTCTCGTCTCGTTACACGAAAATGGAGAACGTGAATTTTCTTTTTTAGTTTCTCCTTCGGCCGACCAATTTTTAACGATAAATAATTTACCGCAATTTGGTAATGATATTTTGCATTTTTGCTCATTAGCTCTGGTGCACCATCAATGCAGAGCATCACTATCGACAGCTATCGAACAACTCAAGCTCGCTGACGGGTTACTGAGCTTTGATATTAACATTCGTCCGCAAATGTGGTCAGATCCCGACGAAATGCACCAAATTGTTGATAATTTTGCAAAACAAGCAGATATTTTAAAACTTTCGGATGATGAATTGCTGTGGTTAACGCAAGAAAGTCGTTTTGAGAATGCCATAGCTAAATTGCAAAATTACCCTGCTCAATTAAAAATTGTGACTCAAGGTGCTAAAGGTTGTCAGGTGTTCACCCCCTCAGTTCAAATAGCCGTAAGTGCTTATTTAGTTGAAAGTATTGATACTACTGGTGCAGGTGACGCATTTATGGCAGGGTTATTGGCGGCCATCTCACAATATGGGCTAGTCAACGAAAAAGAGGGATTGATGAAGGTCATCTCGCAAGCTACGGCTTGTGGTGCATTAGCGACAACTAAAAAAGGCGCTATCGCTGCGGCTCCGACACAACAGGAATTATTTGTATTTATGCAGCAGCAACCGCCATTACATCAACGCGATGTTTTTTGATGAGAATATATGTGTATTGAGCAACTAAAAGGTAGCGATATAGTTACCTTTTAGTTTAAGAATACTTGATATAATTCAAATTATATTATGGTGGTGGCAAGTTTTATTTTTTGCATTTTGGCGTATGATAAGTAGCAAATATTATTTAATCAGATTTTATTGTGGATAAATCATGTTGCTTCGCTCGGGAGTAGCTCTTGCTATTTTTTCCTATATCTTATGGGGAATAACACCATTATTTTATCGTTTACTTCCCGGTGCGGAACCTTTAGAGCTACTTGCAGAACGTCTTATCTGGTCTGTACCTATACTTTTTCTTGTTCGCTTAATTATCAAAAATAAATCTTTATGGCGTGAGGTATGGTCTGACAAACAGTCGATAATCCTGTGTTTATTTAGTTCGTCGGTTATGGCGATATCTTGGACAACATTTACTTATGCATTAACCCACGGGCAGGTGTTAGCTGCTAGTCTTGGCTATTTTATTAACCCATTATTTTCTATTTTACTTGGTGTTTTGTTCCTTCGCGAACGGCTTGTTTTTACAGAAAAAATGGCTGTTATTTTTATTTGTGCGGGGGTCGGTTACCAAATTTGGCAGTATGGTGAATTACCTATTTTAGCGTTAGTAATGGGGAGTGCTTTTGCAGTCTATGGGTTAATTCGTAAATTTATTCGATTTGATGTGATTACGTCTTTATTTCTAGAAGCACTTTGGCTGCTTCCCATTGCAATAGCGATCACTTGGTGGTTAGCATCTCATGGTCTAAGTGCCGTGACGCAAGGGGATTGGCAAATTAAAGTTCTTTATATGTTAGCGGCGCCTGTCACGATAATTCCTTTGCTCTTTTTTACCGCAGCGATTAAACGGACATCATTAACGGTGATTGGTTTAGCGCAATATATAGAACCAACAATTCAATTTTTATTGGCCGTATTTTTATTTAATGAGCTCTTTGATTGGGTCAAAGGTATTAGTTTTTCACTTATTTGGATTGGTTTAATGTTTTGTGTATTAGCTATTTTACGCAAACAGTATATTAAATTTTCTCACAAAGAACCCTTTATTACTGGGCGCGATAAAACACCATTAGATTAAATAATAATTATTATTATCAATCGATTATGAAATTTTTTTTTATAGTGTTTTTTCCTTGATAGTAAAAGCAAACGATTGCGTATATAATTGGTATCAACTTTTTGTCGGTAAGGTCATCAATCATGAATCAATTAGGTACTGCGCTGTGTAAATCTGCAACAAAAGTCATGCTGTTAGGTGCTGGAGAGTTAGGCAAAGAAGTTGCGATTGAATGTCAACGATTGGGCATCGAAGTTATTGCGGTTGATCGCTATGATAATGCGCCAGCGATGCATATTGCACACCGCAGTTATACGATAAACATGCTTGATGGCGAAGCGCTGAAGCAAATAGTCTCTCTGGAAAAACCCGATATTATCGTGCCTGAAATTGAAGCGATTGCGACACAGGTATTGATGGAGCTTGAACAGCAAGGACAAAAAGTGGTTCCATCTGCGAAAGCCATTGTACTTACTATGGATAGAGAAGGGATCCGTCGTTTAGCGGCAGAAGAGTTGAAATTGCCAACATCAGAGTACCAATTTGTAGACAGTAAACCCGATTTTATTGCAGCGGCAGAAAAAATTGGGTTTCCCTGTATTGTTAAGCCTGTGATGAGTTCATCAGGAAAGGGACAAAGTGTGATCCGCTCTCGAGCAGAATTAGATCAGGCTTGGGATTATTCCCAGCAAGGTGGGCGAGCAGGGCAGGGGCGTGTAATTGTTGAAAAAATGGTTAATTTTGATTTTGAAATTACATTGTTAACAGTCAGTGCAGTGGATGGTATTCACTTTTGTGCGCCTATAGGTCACCGACAAGAAAAAGGGGATTACCGTGAGTCTTGGCAGCCGCAGTACATGAGTGAGGCTGCGTTGAAAAAAGCGCAAGACATTGCCAAGAAAATTGTAACCTCTCTAGGAGGTTATGGAATATTTGGTGTTGAATTATTCGTATGTGGTGACGATATCATTTTTAATGAGGTTTCGCCTCGTCCCCATGATACGGGGATGGTGACGCTTATTTCGCAGAGTTTATCTGAATTTGCATTACATGTTCGTGCATTTCTTGGTTTCCCAATTGGCGTGATCCGTCAATATGGGCCGAGTGCTTCAGCGGTTATTTTACCTAATTTACAAAGCCAAAATGTGGTTTTTTCAAATATTGGTGCTGCTTTGGGGTCTGACACCCAATTACGGTTATTTGGTAAACCTGAAATTGCAGGAACTCGTCGGTTAGGTGTGGCTTTGGCGATTGCGGATTCTATTGAAAATGCATTAGATATGGCTAAGAAAACCGCGAATACAGTGTGTGTTTCTGGTTGATCTTGATGAATTTTGCGCTCAATGACTCTAAGTGAGTGAGCGCTTGTATACTTTAATTTTAACTTTGAGATTATCTTCATATAAGACTTTATTTACCTTTATTCCTAGTTTCACTGAAATAGATATCCGCTATCTTTAATTAAGCGAGTATTTAATAGAGCAAAGTTGATGAGCTTAGCGTCTTATCACTTAGTAGGCATAAAAGTAGAATAAGGAAAGTTATGATGATTCATTATGTAGTTGGTTTAATGTCATTAGGATTAATATCTTTTTTATCAACAGCGCAAAATCTTGAACAACAATTCAGTTTATGGGTAGAGAACGAAAAAGATAAAATCGAGTGTTTTGAGCAACAATCTTCATTTAAGTATTGCTTAGGTAAATCATCGAATAAAGGCTTAGCTGTTTTTGATCAGAAAGGACAAGAGATTTATCAACTTTACTATTTTGATAATTGGCCTGATGAAGCGCAAGACGGGGTATATCGAATTCGCAAAGAAAATAAAATTGGTTTTGCAGACGCAATTACTGGGGAAATCGTGGTTGATGCAATTTATGATTGCGCGTATCCCTTTGAAGCAGGGAAAGCGAAAGTCGGTATCGGATGTGAAACGCAAACAGATGGTGAACACAGTTGGTGGGTTGGTGGTAAATGGACAACAATTACACGCCAATAGCACATAGATATTATAAAGCTTCAGATAACCTAACTTTGAGATTTCACGTTATTAGTGAACTTTGTTTACAATAAATTTCATTTTATTCATATGAGTTACATTTTTTAACTTATTGAAAACAAATCAGAATCGTTATATGGATCACATTTTTGACCTCATATTCCCTTCCTAAAAACCATTTAAAGTAAAAAACAAACCGCTTAATTCTATATGGCACCACTTAGCATAACTTTAGTCATTTGCTGAGTGTAATTTCATACCATATACACCATGGCAGAGCTCAATTTTTTAATTCAATACAGTTCAACCACTGCCAATTAAAAAACCATCAACGATAAATGATAAGCAACGAAAACACAGCGATATCGTTTTTTAAGATGGTTAATACAAAATCAATGGCATGTTCGTTTTACCTCAGAAGGGTGTTCTATGAACAAAAATGGTATTTTAAAGCACATTCCGTGGATGATCCTCGGGATAATCGGTGCAGTCTGTTTAGGGGTTGTTGCACTCAGACGCGGTGAGCACATTAGTGCGCTGTGGATTGTCGTCGCTTCTGTGGCGGTGTATCTCATCGCATATCGTTATTACAGCTTATATATTGCTAAGAAAGTGATGAAGCTGGACGAAACACGTGCGACCCCAGCCGTCATTAATAATGATGGTTTAAACTATGTTCCGACAAATAAAAATGTTCTATTTGGTCACCACTTTGCCGCTATTGCAGGGGCTGGGCCATTGGTCGGACCTGTTCTTGCGGCGCAAGTAGGCTATTTACCCGGTACCTTATGGTTACTAGCTGGGGTTGTGTTAGCCGGTGCGGTGCAAGATTTCATGGTGTTATTTATTTCATCACGCCGTAATGGTGCATCATTAGGGGAAATTGTTAAAGAGGAGCTTGGCCCGATTCCGGGAACGCTGGCGCTCTTTGGGTGCTTCCTAATCATGATCATTATCCTTGCTGTATTAGCATTGATTGTGGTGAAAGCCTTGGCAGAAAGCCCATGGGGTGTCTTTACCGTTGTTTCAACAGTGCCTATCGCATTGTTTATGGGGATATATATGCGATATATCCGGCCGGGGCGCGTAGGTGAAGTTTCTGTTATCGGTATTGTTCTGTTAGTTGCTTCCATTTGGTTTGGTGGTGTGATTGCTCATGACCCATACTGGGGCCCAGCACTGACATTCAAAGACACGACGATCACTTATGCGTTAGTCGGTTATGCGTTTGTTTCAGCATTATTACCTGTATGGTTAATTTTAGCGCCTCGTGACTATTTAGCGACCTTCCTGAAAATTGGGGTTATTGTTGGTTTAGCGATTGGTATCGTTATTCTAAACCCTGAATTAAAAATGCCAGCTGTCACCCAATTTGTTGATGGCTCCGGTCCTGTTTGGAAAGGTACTCTATTCCCATTCTTATTTATTACCATCGCTTGTGGTGCGGTATCCGGCTTCCATGCGCTTATTTCTTCAGGGACAACACCTAAGTTATTAGCAAACGAAAAAGATGCGCGTTACATCGGTTATGGTGCAATGTTAATGGAGTCATTTGTTGCGATTATGGCACTGGTAGCGGCTTCTATTATCGAACCAGGCTTGTATTTTGCAATGAATACACCACCTGCGGCGTTAGGTATTACTATGCCTAACTTACATGAACTGGGTGGTCCAGATGGCGCAGCTATCATGGCTCAGCTCAAAGATGTGTCTGTTCATGCAGCCGCTACAGTGAGTTCATGGGGCTTTGTGATTTCACCTGAACAAATCATGCAAACAGCGAAAGATATTGGTGAGCCGTCGGTGTTAAACCGTGCAGGTGGTGCGCCAACATTAGCGGTAGGTATTGCGTATGTTTTCCATGAAATCATGCCTGCGGCAAATATGGGCTTCTGGTATCACTTTGGTATTCTGTTTGAAGCGCTGTTTATCTTAACCGCATTGGATGCAGGAACCCGTTCTGGCCGCTTTATGCTGCAAGATTTATTAGGTAACTTTGTTCCGTTCTTGAAGAAAACCGATTCACTGGTTGCGGGTATCATCGGTACAGCAGGCTGTGTTGGGTTATGGGGTTACTTATTGTATCAAGGCGTTGTTGACCCACTGGGCGGTGTTAAGAGCTTATGGCCTCTGTTCGGTATCTCGAACCAAATGTTAGCAGCGGTTGCTTTAGTCTTAAGTACAGTTGTATTGATTAAGATGAAACGCAGTAAATACATTATGGTGACTGTCTTACCTGCAGTATGGCTATTAATATGTACAACTTGGGCATTAGGACTGAAATTATTCAGTGATAACCCACAACTGGAAGGGTTCCTATACTTAGCGAAATCTTATAAAGATAAGATTGCGGCAGGTGGTGCAGAGTTAACTGCACAAGAAATTACTAATATGAATCACATTATTATTAATAACTACACCAACGCTGGGCTGAGTATTCTATTCTTAGTGGTTGTTTACGGTATCATTTTCTACGGTATCCGCGTTGGGATGAAAGCACACAAAAACCCAGAGCGTACAGACAAAGAAACACCTTATGTTCCTGTACCTAAAGAGGGCGTGAAAGTTTCATCTTCACATTAAGTCACCCTTCAACGGATTTGAACATCGAAAGGTGTTCAATAAATGAAAGGTCGCCCTACATTATGTGCTCATGATGTAGGGCATTTGTATTGGAGAGGCTGATGTTTGGAAATCTCGGCAAAACAGGAAAATACCTCGGGCAAGCCGCACGTATGTTAATTGGTATTCCTGATTATGATACTTATGTGCAGCATATGAGTGATAACCATCCAGACAAACCTGTGATGACATATAAAGAATTTTTTCGCGAAAGACAAGATGCACGGTATGGTGGTAGTGGTAAAGGCGGATTTCGCTGCTGTTAATCAATGAAGTGTGAGGGCAATAATGAAACCTATTAGCGTAACAATTTTAACCGGTTTTCTCGGTGCAGGTAAAACGACTCTCCTTAGCCATATTCTTCATGCTGAGCATGGTCATAAAATCGCAGTGATTGAAAATGAGTTCGGTGAAGTCCCCATTGATAACGCAATAATTGGTGATCGTGCGACACAAATTACTACATTAAGTAATGGGTGTATTTGTTGTAGCCGTTCGAATGAATTAGAAAATGCCTTATTAGATCTATTAGATGGCCTTGATAGTGGAAAATTAGACTTTGACCGTTTGCTCATTGAATGCACTGGCATGGCAGATCCCGGGCCGATCACTCAAACCTTTTTTTCCCATGAAATCCTCTGCGAACGTTATGTATTAGATGGGATTATTACCTTAGTGGATGCTGTTCACGCTGATAAACAATTAAATGATTTCGCTATTGCTCAAGCGCAAATTGGCTATGCAGACCGTATTTTATTGACCAAAACCGATATTGAGCCAAATAATGAAGCTTTAATTGAACGTTTACAACGAATTAATGCAAGGGCGCCGATTTACTCAGTCATTCACGGTGATATTGACCTGAGTATGTTATTAGATATCGACGGTTTTTTATTGGATTCACAATTAAATGTTAAACAACCGACATTCCGTTTCGCCCCTAAACAACAAAATGAAGTAGGCTCGATTGTTCTCGAATTTAATTACCCTGTTGAACTGATGGCGGTTTCTCAGGTAATGGAAGAATTATTACTTGGCTTTGCAGATAATTTACTGCGCTATAAAGGGATCCTTTCCATTGTGAATGAGCCAAAACGCTTATTATTCCAAGGTGTTCAGCGTCTTTATAGTGCGGATTGGGATAGAGACTGGGAAGTTGATGAACAACGCCGCAGTGTATTAGTGTTTATTGGTATTGACCTACCCGAAGAGATGATCCGCGAAAAATTCGCAGCCCTAGAAGTTAATTCAAAATAGAACAATTCAAAAAAAAAAGAATTTCAAAAAAAAGAATTTCAAGAAAAGAAATTCAAAGTCATTAGCGGCGTAGCAAGGCGGCAAAAGAGCCAATCCCTAGGAGCATACACAAGTATGTGACTAGGGTTGGCGAATGCAGCCAACAACGCTACGGCGTTAAGGGCGAAGAATTAGCGGCGTAGCAAGGCGGCAAAAAGCCAACCCCTAGGTGCATACAAAATATGTAACTAGGGTTGGCGAATGTAGCTAACAACACTGCGGCGTTAAGGGCGTGCTTTAGCGGCCATAATTTCAATAATCTGCAAGTCAGTATGTCTCATAGAACCCGCAGCTAAAGAACATAAATTGGCAATGGACTGGTCGACATCATCAGAAACAATACCATCCGACCCTCTGACACAGCTATTATCTAATGCCATTAGCACGGCTTTATAAGCGGCACTCGCACTGGTTGACACCTTCATTGCACAACTGTTTGATGCACCATCACAAATCATACCACTAACATCACCAATCATACTGGAAATTGCCATTGCGACGACTTCATAGCGGGATTCTAGTAACCAAGCGATGCCTGCAGCAGCCCCCATAGCTGCTGTTGTCGCAGCACATAGTGCCGATAACGCAGGAAGCTGGTTGTGAATATAAATAGCCATTAAGTGTGACAACATTAAGGCTCGAGCCAGTTGCTCTTCAGAAGATTGCAAATAATCTGCAGTGACAACCACCGGCATGGTTGCTGCAATACCTTGGTTACCTGACCCTGAATTACTCATTGCGGGCAACACAGCCCCTCCCATGCGTGCATCAGAAGCCGCGGAGGTACGGATCATAATTTCTGACATTAAGTCTTTTGAAAGCAAACCACGGTCTCGCTGGGTTTGTAATGTTTTGCCGATATGTAAGCCATAAACATTGCGTAAACCTTCTTGAGATAAGGCTTCGTTTAAATGCGCGGCTTCAAGAATAAAACGAATATCCTCTAAAGGCGCTTCGGTGGCAAATTGATACACAGACTTAGCAGTGACTGGCGGTAGTGGGACGTCAGCTGCGCAGTCAACTGGAGATTCATGGTGAGGTTGAGCCGTTGTGGCATCAAATACGGTGTGATTGTTATGAATAATTTTAACAATATTCGTATGTGACCCTGCAATGATGACGGTTGCGGATTCCGTTTGGGTATATACCGTGGCTTCGGAGTAGATAACATCGTCGCAAGGGTGCTTAATATCAACGGTAATAGCCCCTTGTGCTAACATGGTTTTACTTAATGCAATGGCATCCGCAGATGCTGATTTTAATACTTCTAAACCTGCTTCAGCATCACCGCCAACTGCACCAAGGGCTGCAGCAATGGGTAGACCAACCATTCCTGTTCCGGGTACGGTTACGCCCATACCATTTTTCATGAGGTTAGGGGAAACGAAAGCACAGACTCGGGTCACTTTGCCATCAAGAAATGAAGCCGCTTTGGCGGCAGCATATGCCAATGAAATTGGCTCAGTACAACCTAAGGCAGGCTTTACTTCTTGCTTTACTGCGTTGATAAAATATTGCCAAAGTAGTGGTTGTGATTGAGCATGCATGGCAAGTCCCCTTAATAAAATCTTTTTTGATTTTATTATTTTAAACAACAGTCTGGAGAAAAACTTCACTAAGTTAGGGGATTTAAAGAGAGTGGAGAGAAATATTATCTCTAATTTGAATTATAAAAATGAAAAATTTCTAACTTTGAGCTTAGTCACAAAAGTCCTGCCTATAATATTCGGCAGGACTGAGTGATAACTGCACAGATTAGCTTTCTACATCAAGACGCTTACTTTGCCACTTACGTGAACGCCAGCGCCATGCATTGGTTAAGCCGCGCAACCATTCATCAGCAAAGAAACCTAACCAAATACCTAAGAGGCCCATCTCCATTTTTATGCCTAAGAAGTAGCCTAATGGGATAGCGACGCCCCACATAAAAATAATAGCGGTACACAGAGGAAAGCGAGCATCGCCAGAGGCACGCAAGGCATTTACCATCACGATATTAATTGTTCTGCCGGGCTCTAAGAACACCGAAAGTAAAAATAATGGCAGCAGTACCTTAATAATACCTTGGTCATCAGTAATATTATTTAAGATAGGATCACGGAATAACCAAAAGGCAATAACGACACCAATTGTTACGTAAAAACCCATTTTAAGGCTTTTTACACCGCGCCTAAAGGCATCTTCAAAGCGTTTTGCTCCAACAAGGTGGCCAACCATAATTTCATTACCAATACTGATAGAGATCCCGAACAGCATGATAAACAATGACAATTGGAAATAGAGCGTTTGTGCCGCAAGAGACGTTTCCCCCATGAGACCGATAAACGCAGATGCGGTCATAAAATGGAGGATCCACACAAGATTTTCCCCCGCAGAGGGTAATCCAATATGTAAAATCTTACCCAACATTTTCCGTGACCAGTGTATTAACATCATTGGGACAAATTTAATTCTCAGCCCATAAAACAGTAGGCAGAAAAGTAAAATAACGGCAACAATACGCCCAACGACTGTTGACCAAGCAACGCCTTCAAGGCCGTATTGTGGTAAGCCGAAGAAACCATAAAGCACAATTATATTACCAAATACTGTAATCACATTAGCGATTAATGTGACCCACATTGCGGGTTGCGCTTTACCATAAACCCGCAAGCATGCCGCTAAAATAATTGAAATCGCTTCAGGGATTAAACAAATCCCTAGAATACGTAAATAAGTATAACCATCAGCCATTAAATGCGATGGCATATTCATAATAGTTAGAATGCTATAGCCAAAAAATAACGCAACTAATGCGCTGGAAAAACCAAGAATAAAGTTAAACGCGATTGAAATATGAATCGCTTGGCTGGCTTTTTCTCGGCGGCCTGCCCCTAGGTATTGGGCTATAACAACGCTACACCCCACACTGATAAAGTTAAAAATAGTGATAAATAGGTCAAACACTTGGTTTCCCACCCCCATAGCAGCAAGGTAGGCTGTAGACACGTGACTAACCATGTAGGTATTAATTAATAATGTGGCCAAATGAAGAAAAATATCGATAAAAATTGGCCAGCTGAGCGAAAAGAGTGACCGCTCAGTCACATCGGATTGATGCATTGAGAACCTTTATATATTCATGAATGATAGGGAAAGCTTTCTGATGGGCTAATTCTACATGGATTTCAACAATGAAAATAGGGTTAAAATGCGTCTGATTTAATTAGGCTAATGTTTTGTTTACTTTTAATTATTCTGTTAAATTCAATTTCGCTATAAATAATTTAATGAGCAACATCAGAACTGTATAGGAGCAAAAATGACAAAAATTAAAGCAGCAATAGTGGGCTACGGTAACATTGGTCGCTATGCACTAGAAGCTGTTCTGGCCGCTGAGGATTTTGAGTTAGTCGGGGTAGTTCGTCGCAATACGCAAGATATTCCTGCTGAGCTTTCTGGATATAAAGTGGTTGATGATATTGAAAAACTTGGGAAAGTTGATGTTGCACTCTTGTGTTCACCAACGCGTGCTATCGGCCCATTAGCAGCTAAAGTTTTGAGCCTCGGTATTAATACGGTTGATAGTTTTGACGTGCATTCAGATATTGTGGCGCTAAAACACAGCTTAGATGACGTTGCGAAACAGCATAATAGCGTGGCGGTTGTTTCTGCCGGATGGGATCCTGGCTCGGATTCGATTATGCGAACATTGATGCTAGCAATGGCACCAAAAGGGGTAACTTATACGAATTTTGGTCCAGGGATGAGTATGGGACACAGTGTGGCCGCTAAAGCTATCAATGGCGTAAAAGATGCCCTTTCTGTCACAATTCCATTAGGAACAGGGGTTCATCGTCGTATGGTTTATGTTGAATTAGACGGTGGCGCTAAGTTCGATGAGGTGGCTCAAGCGATTAAAGCAGACAGCTACTTTTCTTCTGATGAAACACATATTCGTCAGGTGGATAGCATTGATGCATTAAAAGATGTTGGGCACGGTGTGCAGATGACTCATAAAGGGGTTTCAGGCACAACACATAACCAGTTATTCGAATATTCAATGCGCATTAATAACCCTGCACTGACTTCTCAATTTATGGTTTCTGCCGCACGAGCGACGATGAAACAAGCAGCAGGCGCATATACAGTGATTGAAATTCCACCAGTGAATTTCTTACAAGGTGATTTAGATACGCTGATCGCCAAACTGGTTTAATTAAATTTAATCTATCTGTGGCATGACATTTATTCGTTCATGCCATCTTGTCGATATTTCTTACACTTTACCTCGCTTTGAACCTGCCATTCAGACTTTAGCCACTGTTTATTTTTTGTGTGATCAAGTAGCTTATTAATAAAGTGATATTGGTGAGATGGAGTGAGCTAATGGTAAAACCACCAAGGAATGGGAAAGATAAAAACCAAGGTTTTTTCCCAGAACAATCTTCAGTAAAAAGTGTGAAGGAGAACCCGCATTCTTTCAGTATTATTCGTGCTTTTTCTAAAATAATAAACTACGGTTTTTCATTGTTTTATGTTGGTTTTATTCTATCTGTATGGTTTTTTCCTGAATACTATACGGTAGAAATTATTTATAACCTGACGTTGATCCTGATTTTTGAATTTATTTTAGTTCACTCGGGCGTCTTTATGGCGGTATTTCGTGATTGGCGAGTATTAACGTTATTTGCTCTTTTCTATGGTCTTTTTGCACTGGCCATCAATATGTCAGTATTAGGTGATTCCCCATTAATTTTATATTTATACAGTGCCACTGTTGCCAATCGAATGCTTTTTGGTTTAACCAGCCGAACAGAGCAAGAACGTTCAGAAAATATGGGCTATTCAGCATTAATGGCACTCAATTTTATGTTCTGTATTTTCTCGGTGTTAATTTTATCTTTCCTCGTGCCTTATGGCGGATTAACGCCTGAATATTTAAGGTCGATTGACTATTATTCGAGTATTTCTAGCGGTGGTGAATTCCCGGAGAAACCCCATGTGGCTTTTGCCTTTGGCGTGCTTTACTTTGGTATGCCTATATTTATGGCTTGTCTAACACATTTCTTATGCAAAGGGCATTCTATTTACCAGAAAAAGGGAAGTAACTTTCGTGGCTAGAAAGATAAAAAAACGCCTACCGAAGTAGGCGCCTGGTGTTGGCAAAATATAAAGTAAAAAAACTAACGTGTAATTGATTTAAATTTTTGTGTGGTGGCGGTTAATGCCACTTCTGTTGGTAAACGTTCCATTGAGCTGGCACCATAGAAACCATGGCAATCAGGGCAGTTGGCTAAAATATATTCAGCATCTTCAGGGGTGGCTATTGGGCCACCGTGGCACAGAACAATCACATCTTCGCGTACTGATTTTGCCGCTTTTGCCCATTCATTGATTAGTGGAACGCAATCTTTGAGCGTCAGGGCGGTTTCTGCTCCAATATTCCCCCCAGTCGTTAGCCCCATATGTGGCACAATAATGTCGGCACCAGCTTGAGTCATCGCAATGGCATCTTCAGCGCTAAAAACGTAAGGCGTAGTGAGCAAATCTTTCTCATGAGCGAGACGGATCATCTCAACTTCTAACCCATAGCCCATTCCTGTTTCTTCTAAATTGGCGCGGAAATTGCCATCAATTAAGCCGACGGTAGGGAAATTTTGTACTCCTGCGAAGCCTGTTGCTTTGATGTCATCGAGGAATTTATCGAATTGGCAGAATGGGTCTGTTCCATTCACACCCGCAAGGACAGGAGTATGTTTTACTACGGGTAAAACCTCTTTTGCCATATCCATAACGATTTCATTCGCATTGCCATAGGCTAATAAGCCTGCAAGTGAACCTCTACCTGCCATGCGGTAACGGCCTGAGTTATAGATAACGATTAAATCGATACCGCCCGCTTCTTCACATTTAGCAGATAGCCCTGTTCCTGCGCCACCACCGATGATTGGTTCTCCCCGAGCAATCATGTCTCTAAATTTTTTTAATAAATCTGCGCGGTTATGTTTCATAGTTAACCTCTATTATTTGTTCAAAATTTCCTGGTGAAGCTGAATAACCTGGTCACAAAACTCTGTGGAGTTAATATGATAAGGACTCAAAATAAGTTGTCTTTTCTCTGTTATTATTAAATTTGCTGTTAAAGCATCAATGAAGGCTTGATCTGCGATAGGATCCCAAAATGGAGCGCCATCAACATCTAATGCTGAAAAGCCTGCTGTTGGGATGATAAAGCGTACTTCACCATTACAACGATTTAATTTTTCTGCAATCCAACGACCCATTTGCTGATTTTCTTCTTTGGTCGTTCTCATTAAAGTGACTTGAGCGTTGTGGTGATAAAATAAGCGATTTTGGTAGTGTTCGGGCACAGTCGAAGGGCGACCGAAATTCACCATATCGAGAGCTCCACAAGACATCACGCAAGGGGTTTGAGTGCGTTCAATGGCACCAAAACGGTCTTCATCACACGCTAATACCCCACCAAATAAATAATCACATACTTCGGTGGTTGTAATATCTAAAACAGAATGTAATAACTGGCTATCAATCAGTTTTTCCATGGCTTTGCCACCACTGCCTGTCGCATGGAAGACTAGACAGTCATATTGCGCCTCTAACTCTGTTGTGAGCTGCTGTACGCATGGGGTCGTTACTCCGAACATGGTTAGTGCAATTGCTGGTTTTAAGTCATGCGGTTGTTCTTCGTCGTCAAACCAAACAGCTCCTGCTATTTGATTAGCAGCATTTTTTAATACTTTGCGGGAAATGATATTCAAACCTGATACATCAGTGACGGAGTACATCATCGAAATATCACTCGCGCCGATATAACCAGAAATATCCCCTGATGCCATTGTGGAAACCATTAATTTTGGAATACCTACGGGCAATACTTGCATGGCGGGTGTAATGAGTGCGGTTCCACCCGAACCACCTAAACCAAGAATAGCGGCAACATCTGTTTGTGCGGCAAGATAAAGGCTGAAAGCCTGTGCCATAGCTTCAATGGCTTTACCGCGGTCACCACAGAAAACGGCCTCAGTACCAAGTGGATGAAAACTTGCGACAGTGTGTGCGCTGATATCTGCGTTTTTTTCTAATTGCGTTGGTTGTGTTGTCAGGTCAACAGTACGTACCGCCAATCCGGCGTTTTTGATTAATTCACTAACATAAAATAGTTCAGCACTTTTAGTGTCAAGCGTCGTTACAATATAAATAAAACCCGGATGTTTTTTCATATACAAACCCTTTCAGAGTAAAACGAGCGTTGAATTTTTCATCATAATGAGACTATAGTATCATTGCGGTTGATTGTAAAATGAGATTGCAGTCTCATTTTTGGTTTATTATGACGTTATTGACTGATAATGTTTTTATCCTATTGATAAAATAGTATAAATTATTATTTATAGACCTGAGCTATTTTGAGTATATTTGGATATTTAAAAGATATAATTGTGATTGTTATGATTTTTGCTATTACTTTTAAATCACCTTTATGAATAATTTCTTTAAATCATCAACCAAGTGCATTTACCTATTCACACTTATATGTTTTCATGAGCTCTAACTCATTTTATAGTAAGTGACAGTATTTTAAGGATAAATTAATGTCTAAAACTAATTCACATTCAGAATACAAAGGGACACGAAAACGAACCTATGTATTGTTGATTAAGACGGCTTTAGATTTATTTGAAAAAGGGGCGATGCCTTCTGTTTCGGAGTTGGCACTTGAGGCGGGAGTTTCTCGTGCGACAGCTTATCGTTATTTTCCGACACAAGCCGATTTAATTACCGCAACGGTTAATGAAAGTTTAGGTCCTATTTTAACTTGGCGCCCGCAAAGTGAGCAAACCGAAGAGCGTATTGACGAGCTATTAACCTATGCTTTTCCACGTATGTTTGAACATGAAGGTGTTTTGCGAGCCGCGCTGCAAGTATCATTACAGCAGTGGGCACAGGGGCGAGCAGCTCCACAAAGCATTAAAGATAAGCGTCTAGAACGGGGTAATCGTAAAGAAATTCTTGCAATGGTCACATCGCCAATGAAATCAGAATATCCGCAAGAAATTATTGATAAAGTGATTCGTGCCTTTTCTGTTATTTATGGTTCTGAAATATTTTTAGTACTAAAAGATATTTGGAAAATGGATGATGCTCAAGTAACACAATTAGCACAATGGATGTCCAAAGCGGTTATGAACCAAGCTCATGCTGATAACATAAAGAGAAAAAAATAAATTTATCACTGTACCGTGTCAGTCTAAGTTAAAAAGATTTTTTCAGACCAAGTTAAAATAATAAGATCAAAACCTAATAAATAGATAAATGTTGGTGGATATCACTAGAGTGATAAATAAATAAAAACTAAAGCTATATGGCTTAAATAATATGATATAAATTAGGGATATAAAAAGACTTAATGGTTAATACCATATGAAGAAATTATTAAAAATGATAGGTGGGATTTCCATCTGTGCTTTAATCGGTGGCGGGCTTACTTACCTAGGAGTTCCCCTTGCATTGATGTTTGGCCCGATCATTGCCATTATCATTTTTCATCGTTTTGGTATTTCCTTCGCAATTCCTAAACACACCATTAGTTTTGTTCAAGTCACGTTGGGAACCTCTGTGGGCTTGATGTTCAATCAAGTATCTCTTAATGAAGCGGACAATTTATTTCTTTTATTATTGATGTTAGTTGTTTGTTTGGCTGTGCAATTTTCGTTTAGTTTTTTTTGGTTTTACCGGAAAGTCGGTTGGACAAAACAAGAGGCAATGCTTGGCTCTGTACCCGGTGCTATGGCGGCAATCCTCGCATTAACAGACCACACCCATACACCGCCTCAGAAAATTGTTATTTCCCATACAATTCGCTTAATTATTCTTATCTTATTAGCAGGAATTGTTGTTGGCAGTGATGGTGACCCACAACCGATAATAGAATTGCCAGAATTGACATTAATTTCAACGGGATGGCTACTGCTTATTATTGCTGTTGGGGTGATTTCAGGGGCCATTTTACAGCGTTTAAAAGTTCCTGCGCCTTTTATGTTGACGTCATTAGCGGCGGCAACACTCATTCAAGGTTGGGCTGATATCCCATTGAATTTTCCACTGATGTTGACTGAACTTAGTATGGTATTGATTGGGATGAACATTGGTAACCATTTCATTGTGTTCCCACTTTCCTCGTTGATTAAAAATATATACTCTTCAGCTCAAGTCGTGGTGGTTAATATCGTGCTGACTTTTCTTATCACGGTATTTGCATCTTGGATTACAGGCTATGATATTTCGGTGTTACTGTTAGCTTGGGCCCCGGGAAGTATGGAAGCGATGACATTCGCAGCAATTACCATGAATTTAGATGCAGGCTTTGTTATGTCAAACCATATTATCAGGATGGTAATTATTCAAAGTATTCCATCGATAGCTTTGTTTTGGCAAGAAAGAAGGCAGAAAAGAAAGAATAATTTAGAGTAAAGAAAGAAAACATGCAGGCGATATTTTGGCATGTTTTCTTGATGGGCTTTCTTATCAGCTTACTTGACGTAAGCAAAGAGGCCAAGAGAATCCCGTGCAAGGGACTGGCATTTAAACTCAGTGGTGAGTGGTATCCCTTTTAGGTCACTATAACTTTCTTTGTTAAGAGCGGTCATTTTTTCCGCATTATAGTTGCTAAGGTCCCATTTGTTACTTTTAGCAAAGTAAACAATGGCACGTTCAATTTCTCTATCTGGGATTTGTGAATACCCGCAATCATATTTTAGATAAATAAAAACGGCCGTGAGATCAGCAAGATCTTCAGCTTCGTTGTTGGAAAGGGCTCTGGCAGAATTGGTTATCCCTAACAGAGTCATTAAGCATGACATCAATATAAATTTGCGCATTCGTTATTCTATCTGTTTTCTATGTCAAGTTACGTTAGCATAAGAATAGAATTGTTAGTCAACTATATTTTTCTTAAATCCATGTAATAAACCCACATTTTTAGAGTGGCTTTATTGACCTTCCTGTAAGGGGAAGCTTTATCATACCTCCATTAAACCATGTTTTGCTTCGAAAGTGTAATTTGTCATAAATTACACCACTGATGATTATCGATTTGATAAATAAAAGGAAGGTTATCAATGCTACGTCGCGATTTTCTTAAGTTAAGTGCTATCACATATGCTGCAAGTGCGCTGCCTATTTGGAGCCGCATCGCGGTCGCAGCAGGAAATTATCCAACATTAGCGATTCCACCCTTATTGGAGCCTGATGCGCAAGGCAACATTCAGGTCGTTATTCAGCAGGGTGTTTCGCAATTTGTTCCAGGAAAGCAAACGACGACATGGGGTTATAACGGTAATTTATTAGGCCCTGCAATTAGTTTGAAAAATGGACAAAATGTTAATATCAATATTATTAACAAACTGGCAGAAGATACCACGGTTCATTGGCACGGTTTAGAGATTTCAGGTGAGCAAGATGGCGGCCCTCAAGCGATAATCCAACCAGATACAAGCCGTAAAGTGAATTTTACGGTAAATCAAAGCGAAGCGACATGTTGGTTCCATCCTCATACTCATGGAAAAACCGGCTACCAAGTGGCGATGGGGTTAGCTGGTCTTGTATTAATTAAAGATGATGCCAGCACAAAACACGGCTTACCAAGCGATTGGGGTGTTGATGATATTCCTGTCATTTTGCAAGACAAACGCTTAAAAGATGATGGGCAAATTGATTACCAGCTTGATGTGATGAGTGCGGCTGTGGGGTGGTTCGGTGACATCATGCTAACGAATGGTGCTGTTTATCCTAAACATGTTGCCCCGAAAGGTTGGCTGCGCTTAAGGCTATTGAATGGCTGTAATGCTAGAAGTTTAAATATTTCCACCAGTGATGGACGTAAAATGTATGTCGTTGCGAGTGATGGTGGTTTATTAGCCGAGCCGATTGCGGTAACAGAATTACCTATCTTGATGGGAGAGCGTTTTGAAGTATTAATTGATGCCTCCGATGGTCGTGCATTCGATTTAGTAACTCTACCTGTCGGGCAAATGGGTATGATGATCGCACCATTTGACCAGCCTTTGCCAGTACTGCGTATTGAAACAACGTTGACGAAGGGAGAAGGTGACTTACCATCAACACTTGCAGCAATGTCTGCTATTCCTTCTCTTGCTGGCTTAAATCGCCGTCGTTTCCACTTAATGATGGATATGCGTTTGGACATGCAAGGCATGATGATGTTACGTGAAAAATATGGCGACCAAGCCATGGGTAACATGGGCGGTCATGGTGCAATGATGGGCAATATGAACCACGGTAACATGAATGCAGGTAATATGAACCATGGAAATATGAATCATGGAAATATGAATGGCAAAATGGGAACTGGCGGCCACTGTGGTACAGGTTCTGATGGTTTGGATATTCATAATGCGAATACTATAAATGGGCAAGTTTTCTCAATGACGCATCCCGCATTCAATGCCCCTATGAATCAGCAAGAAATTTGGGTCGTTTCAGGGCGTGGCGATATGATGTTGCACCCATTCCACGTCCATGGCACACGTTTTCGTATCCTAAAAGAAAACGGCCAAGCCGTAGCGCCTCATCGCCAAGGGTGGAAAGATATTGTTAAAGTGGAAGGGCAGGTGAGTGAAATTTTAGTCGAGTTTAAACACCCTGCAACTCAACAGCACCCTTATATGGCCCATTGCCATCTTTTGGAGCATGAAGATACAGGAATGATGTTGGGCTTCACTGTCAGTTAACAGCAATATTTATTTTCAGAGAAAATGCAGTGTGAAATTTTAGCACTGTATTTTCCTTTATTAGTATATGCGTGCTGCCTATGTTAAAATTACGTGCTTTCCATTCCCATAGATGCGTAATAGAAGATGAAACATACCCTTGAAGTGATGATCTCTGAAGAAGAGATTGCTCAACGAATTAGTGAATTAGCCGATAAAATTAGTGCTCATTATCAAAAGCTTGATGGTGAATTAGTCCTTGTTGGCTTGCTGAAAGGCTCATTTATTTTTATGGCTGATTTATGCCGTAAGATTGATGTTCCTCATGAAGTCGATTTTATGACTGTTTCAAGTTATGGCAATGCGATGACATCGAGCCGTGATGTTAAAATTGTCAAAGATTTGGACGAAGATATCCGTGATAAACACGTATTAATCGTTGAAGATATTATCGACTCTGGTAATACGTTAAATAAAGTTCGTGAAATTTTCGAATTACGTGGCCCTAAATCTGTCGCTATTTGTACATTACTGGATAAACCTTCACGTCGCGAAGTACAGGTTCCTGTTGAGTGGATTGGTTATTCTATTGAAGACAAATTTGTGGTGGGTTACGGTATCGACTACGCTCAACAATATCGTCATCTGCCTTATATTGGTCATGTAACGTTACTTGAAGAATAATATTTGGTGACCTTATAAAGAAGAGCCGCGTTTAGCGGTCCTTCTTGTTGTCACCACACATAATAGGTTTAGCAGTGTGCTGAGCGCCACAGTAGGGCGTTTTTCTATTATTCGTAAGTCACTTCTACGTCCATAGTCGCATTGGCTTTACCTGGAAGAATTGTTTTTTCCATTTGTATATAATACGAGTTAAAGTATATCGATAGTTTTCCGTCAACATTTGACGGGGAAACCAAAGTGCCTCGGCCACCTATTCCCATCCTATACCACAACGTTCGGTCATTACTGTATTCTATTCTTATTCCAACACCTCTGGCTCTATCAGAAGAGTTATCTATATCTAGAACTGTGTTAGAACCTGAATATTGACGTCCTTGAAGAGCAATATTAATTTTAGTGTCTTTATCGCAATCAAAATCAATCTGCCATCTCACATCTTTGCTTTGCGTGTTGACACCACTGCCAAAGCCGGACTGACCAATAGTATAATCACCAAGATGAACATTTTGTATTCTTGATGATTGGACGGAGCAGGTATTAGAAGACACTCGCCCTGTAATATTAAAAATGGCATCGTAACCAAATGATTTAACAGAAAAAAATAAAATCATTGTTACAAGGCAATGAATTGTATATTGAATTTTTTTATTCATTGCTTCCCCTTAATTATTTCGTACAACGAATGTAATAGAGGCATTTGCCGTACCTGGTGTTGCGCTATTTGCTAATTGCTTATAGCGTGCGCGCAATTGAACTGTATTAGTTCCTGAAGTTGTCCCTGCCGCACTAATTAAGGTGCTGACTTCATTTGCATTTTTTGCTTCCCAACGTTTGCGCTCGGGTGAATAAGCTTCAACTTGAATTGCCATTCCGCTCGCTGAACCTTCAGTCTGATCCAACTCAAATAGCTTTCTATCTAGTGCAGCAGGAGTTCCTTCTAAGGCGCCACTCACTTGTCGATTTACTGTTGAACAATTAAAAACCAAATCAAATTCCACCCAATCCGTCACTGAGTTACGAGGGAAGTTGCTTCCATCACCTTCTAAAAACCACATTCCTAAATCAACACCTTGCGCAGCAGAAGATATGCTACACGTTTCACCTTTAATCGAACCTGTGAAATTCACCTTGATATAGGCATCCACAGCCATCACATTCATTGGCATTAGAGATATAAAAAACAGTACAAATAGATTTAAATTATGTTTCATAAATAATGACCCTTGATTATTTATACACAAGGGTAACCGTAACCTGTGCATTACCATGAGTTGCCTTCACTTCATTTGATGTTTTGACATATCTGAATTCAAATGTTTTTGTGACAATGGGGCTCAGACTTGCTTTATCCAACAAGGAATAGACATAATTGTTGGATAAGGTACGGTCTCCTCCTAATTTCAATGGGGAAGATTGACCCGCTTCGTATACTCGCACCGCAAATCCAGGGCTTTCGCTTTCATTTTCTAAATAAATAATATCTGTATTTATATTACTTGGATGCAAGTTATCCGCTACGGTGTAGGCTACAGACATGATGGCAGGGCAGTTAATCGTAATCGACTGTTGAGCATGGCCAAAGGTATCTCCTATATTTAACGAGCGAACTTTAGCGATGTCATGGACGCCGAGGTCGACCGATTGTCGAACTGATGAAACTGCACAAGTGCGTTGTGCCCATGAAATCAATGTTGATGCAGGCAATATTTCCCCTACTGATGAGATCCAATTCATATCACCACTGCATTGCACTTTGACTGGATTAAAATGTGTAACAGCTTTATCCGTTCCTTCAATATCTCCTTGAACGGTTTTGACATACATCATTCGTGTTTCAAGTTGTAGCGATGATGAGCCATCAATGGCACTAATTTCGCTATTATTTCCTGTTAATGGATACCATTGGCTCGTTCCTTTTTGCCTTAATGCCATGACATAACCCACGCCATTAATGCCAGTGCTAAAAACGGGGTAACTCCCTGATCCATCATTAATCACCATTCCTACGGGTTGGCTATTTACTTGAGGAGTAAAATTAAAGTTTCCCGGCCCTTCAGCAACACATAATTCTTGATTCCCTGTAGATTCAAATTGCTTCCAGCCATTACCCAATATCGCTTCACGGGGAAGTTTATGAGCTGCCGTATCAATTTCTAAATCCCCTAAATTGATACGAAACTGCCCGACACTGAGCGCGTTAAATGAAAACAAGGTAATACCAACCAAAGCAATAATTTGTTTTATATTCATATTCAAAACCTATTTTATTGGCAGTTGACGGGCAATATGGGTAAATGATGCTTCAATTGTTCAGCAGTTAATTTATATTCGGCAACACACTGATCTTCTTGGTTTTTACCCCATTTAATTTGTAGTCGCCCTTGCTCTGGCATCCCACTGAGATACACATCACCATTATCACCGACAATACCTGAGCTCATATTTTGGTCATCACTTTGAGCGAATTGGGCCATTGCACCGAAAGGCACTGGTTTTCCATTATGAGTAACATTAAATAATAATCGGTAACCGACATGAGTTTGGTAGCTTGCCAAAATTGCGGCACCTTTTGTTGGTACCGCATTAACTGTATTGGTTTTTAATTCAACATTTTCAGGTAAAGAGTCAATGTTGAGGGATATTTCATTTTTAGTATAAGGATTGAGATAAGGCACAATGGCGTAACCTCGAGAATCGGTTGAAATATTAGCTCGATTTAAAACTTGCACATTTTCCGCACCCGGAGCTCGAATAATCGCGAAAGAATCATAGATAGGCTGAGCTAAAGTGATGCCATATGGATGAGCAACAACCGCCCCTGTTAAACCGTAGTTTGCTCGCTGTGAATATCTATCATAGCCATAGGCCGCATTAGCAACACCGTAACTTCCTCGATAAGATGCCGAGGCATTTCCACTACCACGAGTTTCTTTATTTCCATATGACTGCTGAACAGCGTAATTAATATTATTTTTTTCGCCAAGAGTACCACTTACTCCCATCATTGCGTCTGCATTGCCGCTGTTATCCGCTGTAATACTACTATTTATCGATGTGTAATTGCCGGATGTATTATTAAGTGGAATAGAAACTGAAAAAGAGAAGTAATTATCAGCTTTACGTTGATAAGCACTATCAGAATAACTGTAATTAAAGTTATAAGTGATCCCATCAAAGCTTTTGTTATAACCTGCATTTAATGAGCGTTCTTTACCCGAACGGTTCCAATAATCTTGCTGATAACTAGAAAAATAAATATTACCGAATTCATTTAGTGACTGATTTAGTGAGATTTGAAAGCGATTTTTTTTATTATCGCGATATATTTTAGGTTGATTACTGTTAGCTTCACTGAATGAATAAAAACCTTCCGTTGAGTAACGATAGTTAGCTAAAGTTACAGATGTACCAGTCGAGGTCACGTTTTTGGAGTATTGAAAACGATATGACTGCCCACTGTCGGTATCTTCTTTCCCTAATAAATTTTGGCTATTTGCTTGTGTAACATCAGCCGATAGTGCTCCCAAACTACCTAAATTAATTCCCATTCCTATCGCATAAGATTGGTAATTTTTTGATAGTAAAGTTCCAACATACCCAGTAATACCTTTTGGTAACCCATAAATAAAAGTACTTTGCAGGAAATCAGGTTCTACTTCACCGGAGGCATTAGATTTATATTTTCCCCCCGTTAATGAATACTTGAGTTGCCCTTCTCGCTGCATAATAGCAATTGATGAGAAAGGAACAGTAAATGAGCGTTCAGTACCATCCGCTTCCTTAATTATAACGGTTAAGTCACCGCTAGTCCCTGTTGGGTATAAATCATCAATTTCAAATGCACCTGGAGAGACATAGGATTGATAAATAACATAGTTATTTTGTTTAATCGTAACTTCTGCGTTACTTTGAGCTATTCCCCTAATAATGGGAGCAAAACCTCTCATTGAACTAGGTAGCATGGATTCATCACTTTGTAATTGAATACCACGGAATTGAAAACCATCAAAAATCTCACTTGGTGTCGCTGTGTCACCAATCACTAATTGAGATTTTAAGAAATTAATCCCTCTTTCTAAGCTAGTCTCAATGTTTTTCCATTCGCGTTCTCCACTATTATCCGTATAAGTCGAATAGTTTTTTAAACGCCATGGGCCTAGATTTCCAGTGCTACGAAGGTTGAAATAATGAGAGTTTGTATCTTTGGCGTTATTACGACTCCAATTGTTTGAACCACTATAATAATAATTTAAGATTAAAGCAGGAACACCATTTTCCCATTGACTAGCGGGAACAGTACCTAATGCTTGTTTATTCATAGCAATTTGAGGTATTGAGATATTCAGCTTCTGTTGATTTAATTCAAGCGTAGATTTTGCCTCGGGTATATATTCGCCTATTGGGCCTATATATTGCCCAGCAGAAAGTGCAGCCAATGCTGGAATTGAATTAACTTTAACTCCCCAAAGTGCTAATTCTTCTTTTGTTATGCGTGGAATTAATTGGCTTGATTTATCATCCTTAACAAATTCGATAACCTTAGAATCCATTAAAATACCATTTACGATAATATCGACATGATATTCTCCCGCTAACTGGCCTCCAGGGTTAGCAAACTGGTCTAAATTAGGTAGATCTGCAATATTTTGGCCATCAATGACGCTGAGTGAGCTAGGACTAAAATAATCTTCCGCAGATACATGACTAATGCTTATTCCAGCCAAAATTATTGCAGTTACTACCTGACATATTTTTTTTAATCGAAAATAAGTTACCCCATTATGCAAATCGGTTATCGCGTCATAATGACGATTTAATGGATGTTGCTTTCTTGAAATGCAGCGCATAATGAATGTTCTTCCAACTGATTATTTTAATGTCTGAGTTTTCGCTTTCGTTATCGTTCCATGGTCATTAATTGCACTCCAAGTAACTTGGTTTGCTTGAGTTCCCGAAATATTCCATGACGCTTCGCCCAGAGGAGGGACCATGCCTGGTTCTGCAATTTCTTTATTACCAACCTTCAACTCCCCGAATGAAACATAATAAGGCGTTGGATTATTTGCTTTTAAATAGCTTCCTTGTTTTTTAAAGGTTAATTTTTCATACGCAATTAATGCTTCTGCTGTTGGTAAATCTGCAGGGCGATAAAATAATTTAATCTTGTTATTAATTGAAATCGTTAAATTATTTGTTGCATTTGGGTCAGATGGTGGAATTGATTTAACATTTAGCCAATAAACTGATTCTTTATCAGAGGGTAACTGAGAATCTGTTAAAACAATTCGAACAGCATTGGCTGATTCAGGTTCAATGCGAAAAAGTGGAGGAGTTACAGTAAACGGTACTTTTTGCTTATCATTATTATTAAAATTATTTACCCAAGATTGTACAAGATAAGGTGTTTTGTCATCATTTTTCACTGAAATTGAAGCTTCTTTCTTATTGCCTTCATAAATAACACGAGTGCCACCTAAAATAACACTGGCGTTTGCATTAAGAGTCGTCATAAATAAAAGCGCTAATGAAATGAGATGCTTTTTCAAAATTTTCCCCTATAAAAAGAGGGAACGAATGTTCCCTTAATTCAGTGAACTATTGGTTATATTGAATAGTGACAGTAACGTCAGCGTTTGCTTTACCAGCAGTAACTTCATTTGCGGTTGTAACGTAACGCGCATAATATGTTTTTTCGCCACTATTACCTTTCAAATCAATACCATCAGCTTCTGTGTCTGGAGTATAGAAATTTGTTCCGTTAACATCACCAGAAATACCAATACCAACACCTTCAGCCTCATTGACAGCATATAATTGGTTGTTATCTGGGTGTGCGGTTCCTCCGAAGGTGACGCGAGCACGTGCTAATGTTGCAGGGCAGCCACTCAAGCCTATTGTTAAAGGAACTGCATCAGTTAATTCCCCGACTTTATCGAAGGTGTTAGTCATCCAAGTGCCAAGTTGCACTACACCTTCATTTTTGTTTGTATTATTAACTTCAATAGTACAAGTCGTATCAATAAATTGACCTTTGAAATTTATGGTGCCTTTAGCATTACCGCTATCAATTGCAGCATGTGCCACACTTGATAATGAAACCATAATAATTGATGCCATTAATACTGACTTTTTAAAAATCATAGGAACCTCTTATCTATCTAGTAAAGAATTATTAATTATATTCAGGTTAGATGACTAAGTTATTTTTTAATAACTATTATCCCATATATTTCACACATCAAAATTATATTAGTGTTTTTAAAGTAAATCCATTAAACGAGTAATTTTAAGTATTTTACTTAAATTGCGATGTTTAACTTTAAAATAACACTTTTAAGTTAATAATATAGATGAATAATCCAATAAACTGACATTTTCTTAACTGTTAACGATAACAATCATATTAAAATTAAATTTAAATATTATTTAAGTAACTGTAACATTGTATTTCGTTTGAAATATAATTTAACGGATATATGCAGGCCAATATTCTTATTATACGAGATGCGTGGTATTAAAAATTTCCAAAGTTGGCATTTAAGGTATTTAAAGCTTATTTGCTGTAGGGGAAATGTGAAAACTCATAAGATATGATCTGGCAGTGCTATAAAATCACCTTTTTATTTTTACCTTTTCCAGGTAAATAAAATGAATGATAAGACCATGAATTTTAATGTTTTCAACAAGAAACTATTTATGGTTTAAATTAAAGGGGTAGTAAACTCTCTTTAATATATAATTTTTTATTAAATTTACTTTAGTTTTGATTTTTTATCGAGAATATTCTTTGCTTGATTAAGTGATTTTACTTAAAAATAAAAAGGCCATATCTAATTAGCTGAATGACAACGATAGATATGACCTTTTTATTATTTATAATCTAGGCTAAATTAACTGCGTAACCCTCTACCTTGTTCAATCAAATACCAAGTTAGTAAATAAAAAACTATCAAGAAAATCATCAGTACACCAAGAGTAATTGCGATTGATACATCTGCAATACCTAGGAATCCATATCTAAATCCACTAATCATATACACGATAGGGTTTAATTTAGATATAGCCTGCCAAACTGGCGGTAATAAGGATAGCGAATAAAAGACACCACCTAAATAAGTTAACGGTGTTAGGACAAAAGTAGGAACGATACTGATATCATCAAACGTCTTAGCAAAAATTGCATTTAATAGCCCAGCAAGTGAAAATACAATAGCGGTTAGCAACAAGGTTACTACAACCATAACCCATGAATGGACTTGTAGTGGAATAAAAAATAGTGACACTAACGTGACTAAAAAACCAACTAGGATCCCACGAGCAACACCTCCACCAACAAAACCAGCAATAATTATGTGTGTTGGAACAGGTGCAACCAGTAACTCTTCAATATTCTTTTGAAATTTAGAACCAAAAAATGAAGAGCAGACATTAGAGTAAGAGTTAGTGATAACTGCCATCATGATTAACCCCGGAACTATAAATTGCATATAGTCCACACCACCCATATCACCAATTCTTGAGCCAATTAAATTACCAAAAATGACAAAGTATAGTGACATTGTAATGACTGGTGGTAATAAGGTTTGTACCCAGATACGACCAAATCGAGTGACTTCTTTTATCCAAATAGTTTTTAATGCTACCCAGTACAATGAGATCATTTTACAATCTCCTTCTCGGCCGCATGGCTTTCTTTTTTGACTAAATTAACAAATAACTCTTCCAAACGGTTCGCTTTATTACGCATACTTAAAATTTGTACACCTTGCTCGCTGAATTGGCTAAAAACACTATTTAGGCCTTGCTCTCTTTTTACATCCACTTCAAGTGTTGATGTGTCTATCAAACGAGATTCATACCCTAATAATTGAGGAACAGGACTTTTGGGCATTAGATCAAAAATAAAAGTTTCTGATTCTAGTTGGCTAAGTAGTTGTTTCATACTTGTATTTTCAACTAGCTCACCATGTTGAATAATACCAATATTACGACACAGCATTTCAGCTTCTTCTAAATAGTGAGTTGTTAAAATGATTGTCGTCCCTTGAGCGTTTAGATTCTTCAAAAATGTCCACATAGAACGACGTAACTCGATATCCACTCCTGCTGTTGGCTCATCGAGTATTAATAATTTTGGTTGGTGCATTAAAGCACGAGCAATCATTAAACGGCGTTTCATTCCACCTGATAGATTGCGGGCACGCTCATTGCGTTTTTCCCATAAATCAAGTTGAGTCAGATACTGTTCGGCACGTTCTACAGCAACTGAACGAGTGACTCCATAGTAACCCGCTTGGTTAAGGACGATTTGTAGTACTGTCTCAAAAGGGTTGAAATTGAATTCTTGAGGCACTAAACCAAGTTGTTGTTTTGCTTGTACAACTTGCTTTTCTAAATCATAACCAAAAACTTTTACACTCCCACTCGTTTTATTCACTAATGAGCTGATAATCCCGATTGTAGTTGATTTACCTGCACCATTTGGTCCTAGCAAAGCATAAAAATCGCCATCTTCAACGCTTAAGTCGATTCCTCGCAAGGCTCTTACACCACCGGGGTAGGTTTTGGTTAACTGCGATAATTCAAGTGCATATGTCATATGTAAAAAAAACCTTTATTCTTAAGATAGTTTGGCGGCAATATATCCTAATGATGCCACTTTTTTCTGTCCTATGTTATGCAGAAAAGAGATAATTAATTTATCTAAGATAATTCAATATGTTACTAATTTAGGGTTGTTTTGTCTAAAGGAGAGGTTCATCATAAGGGCATTAAAATTAGTATAACTAATTATTAATTAATCAATAAATGCTGTATAAGATTTTATCGCAAAGTAACACAATTAGGCTATAAGTCATGATGAGAAAAATAGAAGAACTGTTTGCTAACAATGAAGCATGGTCAGCATCAGTAAAAGAGCAAGATCCTGAATTCTTCAAAGAATTATCAAAAGCACAAAAGCCAAGATTCTTATGGATAGGCTGCTCAGACAGTCGAGTACCTGCAGAAAAGCTAATTAACGCAGCACCTGGCGACCTTTTTGTTCACCGTAATGTTGCTAATTTAGTTATCCACACGGATCTTAATTGTTTATCTGTTATTCAATATGCCGTTGATGTCTTACAAGTTGAGCACATCATTATTTGTGGTCACTATGGTTGTGGTGGTATTGAAGCGGCTGTTGATAATACCGAACTCGGCTTAATCAATAATTGGTTATTACACATACGTGATATTTGGTACAGACACAGCTCTATGTTAGGTGAATTAAAACCTTGCGAGCGACTTAACCGTTTATGTGAACTAAATGTTGTGGAACAAGTTTATAATTTAGGCCACTCTACCATTATGCAATCAGCGTGGAAACGCGGTCAAAAAGTCATGATCCACGGCTGGGTCTACGGTATTAACAATGGCCGATTGCAAGACCTTCATATTACGGCGGATAGCAGAGAAAAACTTGAACTTTGTTACCGTGAAGCAATTGCGACATTAACGCAAAAAAATAATTTAAGTAAAAAGGATTGCTAAATTGCCCTCTGATTGCTGGTAAACCTATTATGTCATCAGCAATTAGAGCAAGCTTTGAAAGTAAAACCCTAAAAAACAACTTATTAACGTTGGGCAGATAAAACAAAGCGGGAAAAATAGGTATTTATCCCGCTTTATCAACAATCTCAAGCGCTATAGAATGGTGCTTTCTTATATTAAGCGACTTGTACAGGCACTGCTTTAGCCACCCTGCTCATGACATTGTTTTCATCAAAATAAGCAACCTTCGGTTTATGCGTGCGCGCATCTTCATCGTCAATTTGTACATATGAACAAATAATGAGTTTATCGCCTACCGCGGCACGGCGTGCAGCAGCACCATTAACTGAGATAATTTTTGAACCGCGCTCACCAGAAATCGCGTAGGTTGAAAAACGCTCACCATTATCGACGTTATAGATATCAATGGCTTCATATTCAAGGATCCCAGCAGCATCCATGAAGTTCTGATCAATCGCACATGACCCTTCGTAGTGTAGGTCTGCCTGTGTGACTGTGACGCGATGGAGTTTACCTTGTAACATTCTTCTTAACATTTCTTCTTCGTCCTTCAAATTGCAGCGTTGTTGACTACGTACGTTCGCCCTAGTCACATACTTATGTATGCTCCTAGGGACTCACTTACTTGCCGCCTAGCTGCAATCTGAATGACTTTGAATAAAATCATAGTGCCTTCAAAACTGCAGCGTTGTTGACTACGTGTATATAAGTCGCAACAGGCTTAGCAACGCAGCAAGATGGTTGCTGTGATAGTGTTATAAGTCTTATTGTTTTATGCAATATCGCGTTGCAGGTCAACTTGTAAATTGTCAATAAGACGCGTTTGACCTAACCATGCCGCCATTAAAATAACCGCACGTTTACTGGAATCACCAAGTGGTAACAACGTCTCTGCATCGCGAATAAATAGCTCATCAGGAGTAAAACTGGCTTCACGTAAGCTATTATTCATCTCTTCAATAATAACCTCAGATGCGCTAGGTTCAGCCACTAATTTTTCACCCGCTTGTTGCATAATTTGATACAGCTTAGGCGCTATTTTTAGCTCTTCTGCTGACAAATTATTGTTACGTGAACTCAGTGCTAGGCCATTTTTAGCTCTAACCGTTGGGACACTAACAATTTGAGTATCAAATGATAAGTCAGAAACTAATTTGCGAATTAATTGCAACTGTTGGTAATCTTTTTCACCAAACAAGGCAATATCTGGCTGAACTAAGTTGAACAGCTTAGTGATAACCGTTGCGACACCTCTAAAATGACCGGGACGGCTTGCGCCTTCTAACATGGTCGATAACTCAGGAACTTCAACAAAAGTCTGTTTTTCCATCCCTTCTGGGTAGAATTCTTGCGGGGAAGGTGCAAAAACTAAATTGATATCACGACGCTTTAATTTTTCGCAATCTTCTTGCAAAGTTCGTGGGTAATTGGCTAAATCAGATTGCCTATCAAATTGCATTGGGTTCACGAATACACTGGCAATCACAATATCAGCCTGTTTTTTCGCTTGGTCAATGAGTGTTAAGTGACCATCGTGTAAATTACCCATCGTTGGGACAAGTGCAATACGTTTACCTTCTTGTTTCCAACGACGAATTTCACGGCGTAAGATAAGTACCGTTTCAACGATAAGCATACGTGTGTTCCTTATAATTACTGGCATCAATTAAGAAAAAGAATGTGCTTCACTTGGGTAAATGCCATCTTCCACTTCTTGGATATACATACGAATAGCATCATGAAGGTTGCCTGCTTGAGCTAAAAAGTTTTTAGCAAATTTAGGCGCTCGTGCGGTAATACCCAGTGCATCATGCATAACAAGGATTTGTCCATCAGTTCCATTTCCTGCGCCAATACCAATCACCGGTAATAGCAGTTCTTCAGAAACATGACTTGCTAAGGCAGTTGGAACACATTCGAGAACCAATAATTGGATACCTGCATTTTCTAATGCAATTGCATCTTTGAGTAATTGATTTGCCGTGACCTCATCGCGTCCTTGGACTTTATAACCGCCAAGAACGTTTACTGCTTGAGGTGTTAAACCTAGATGACCACACACAGGAACAGAGCGTTCTCCTAGCATTTTTACGGTATCACATAACCAGCTGCCACCCTCAATTTTCACCATGTTTGCACCCGCTTGCATCAAAATTGCTGCATTAGAACAAGCTTGTTCTGGTGTGGCGTAACTCATGAATGGCATATCTGCAATAATGAAGGCGTTTGGTGCACCTTTGCGAACGCATCGGGTGTGGTAAGCAATTTGCTCGACAGTCACAGGTAAAGTAGATGATTCACCTTGGATCGTCATTCCTAGTGAGTCTCCAACGAGCATCACCTGAATACCTTGCTCATAAAATAATTGAGCAAAGCTTGAGTCATAGGCTGTCATGGTTGCAAATTTGTGTTTGTCTTTTTTAAACTGACATAAATCAGCCAGAGAAATTGGTTTCATTATAATAACCTCCGGAAATGATCTCCCTGCGACCATACCTCATAAGAGGTTGAACATTTTAGGCTGGAATATCCCAAAACGTTAGGCCATTTCGAGGGACTTGTGTGAGTCTTTCTGAAAGCTTTTCGCCATCAGGAAAAACAAGGGAAGGGGCGATTTCGCTAAGCGGATACAACATAAACTCACGCTCTTTTAGCCCATAATGTGGAACGATTAACCGTTCAGTATTGATGATACGGTTACCAAAAAGCATGATATCGAGGTCAAGCGTTCGTGGCCCCCAACGTTCCTCTTTGCGTACACGGCCAAGTTCAAGCTCGATTTTTTGTGTATGGTTAAGAAGAACCTCGGGCTCAAGGCTTGTTTCTAGTAGCACAGCCAGATTCAAAAAATCTGGCTGGTCCTGTGGGCCTAATGGCTTGGTTCGATAAACAGAAGAGGTAGAAACAACGCGGCTATTAGGAATAGCATCTAATGCTGCAATAGCTTGCTGTGCCTGTAGCAGCGGCTCACCAAGGTTACTTCCTACAGCAATATAGACTTGTTCCATTGTATTCTCTCTATCTATTATGACTTATTCGGCCGGCGCGCGCCGGTTCCACCTTGTGATGAACGTGGGCGATGGCGGCGGCGAGTAGGGGCACTACCTAATTCCGAAATCATTTCACGCTGTTTGATATTATTCGCTTGTTGAAAATCAGTCCACCATAACGCTAACTCTTGTAACTCGTTGCGGTGCTCAACATTGGCTCTTAATTCTAATAAATCAAACGCTGCACGGAATTTTGGGTGCTCCATCAGTTTATTTGCACGGCGACCTTGGCGGCGAGGTAAGCGTAATTGCAATAACCAAATATCACGCATAGTGGTTGTAATGCGTTTTGGGATCGCAATCGAGCGGCACTGTTCATCTAAAATATCATTCATTGCCAGCGCAAAGGCGTCGTAATAGGCCAACCCGCCTTCTTGAGATAGCTTCTCAGCATGCTCAGTAACTGGGTACCATAACATAACAGCAAATAAAAAAGCAGGGTTAACACGCTTATCATTTTTTAGTCTGAAGTCAGTATTTTTAAGGACTTGCTCAATGATTTTTTCCATTGGCGAATCACTGTTATCAGTAAAGCGGCTTGCGACAACAGGGAAAAGTTGCTCAAATAAACCATATTTTTTGAGCATTTTATAGGTCGCGTAACCTTGGCCTGCTTGGAGTAATTTGAGTGATTCTTCAAATAACCGAGCTGATGGAATTTCTCTCAATAAATGAGCGAGTTGGTAAATTGGTTCTGCGGTTTTCGGCTCGATGCTCATATTTAATTTGCAGGCAAAACGTACCGCTCTTAGCATTCTGACTGGGTCTTCACGATAGCGCGTTTCAGGGTCACCAATTAAACGAATAACGCCAGCTTTGAGGTCTTTCAAACCATTAACGTAGTCACGTAATGTGAAGTCTTCAATATTGTAATATAGGCTATTAACGGTGAAGTCCCGACGAATCGCATCTTCCTCAATAGAACCAAAGATGTTATCGCGTAACAACATACCGTTTTGCGCTTGTGCAGATAAGTTTTTGTCATCTGACACATTTTGGTCATGGTGGCCACGGAAAGTTGCAACTTCAATAATTTCGGGGCCAAACATAATATGGGCTAGACGGAAACGACGACCAACTAGACGGCAATTACGAAATAATTTGCGGATCTGCTCAGGTGTTGCGTTCGTAGTTATATCGAAGTCTTTAGGCTTTTGGCCTAAAAGCAAATCACGCACACCACCCCCCACTAAGTAGGCTTCAAAGCCACTTTTATTTAAGCGATACAGTACTTTTAATGCATTGTCACTAATATCACTACGCGAAATAGGATGTTCGGAACGCGGGATAACAGTAATGTTTTCGTCGTTTACGGTTGTCATTGTAGGGCGCTTCTCAGGTGTTGAATCGGCACGTTGAGATTGACGAACCGTTTTTTTAATAGGGGCTGTTTTATGGGGTTGAGCGGTGTTCTGCTCTTTAGATGCGGTTTGCGCATGAGCAGAATGAGTGACTGGCCTTTTACCGGCTGCCTGTATATCTCGCGAAGTATCACGATGTTGTTCTACATCTTCAGGGGATGCGTCTGTATTGCGAGATAAAATATTACGGCAGAAATTTGCTACTCGGTTAAAAATAGTACACCTCGATGTCATTACCAATATTCATTAAACAAAAATAAGCGGCTAATCATAGCTCACAGAAGTTTCTTTGAGAATGGTTAAACGAATAAAAGTCATCTCTAATTATAAACGTTACCAATAAAATTTACGCAAAATAATAGCTCAAAAAGCGATCTCACTATAGAAGTATAGGTTTAGAAGCCTTATTTTAAGCGCTTTTTTGTTGTTAGAGGATTATTCAACTTCAAACTATGGGGTTAAATAACAGCCTAATCTATCTCCGTAAAAAATTACGTGAAAGTAAATGTTTATCTTACTTAAAAGAGCACGATAGGACGTTATCGCCAACCAATTGGCAAAAAGATGCGGGAAGGATAGATTTTATGTGATAGCTAACGCAAGGAATAAGCTCTGAGTGGAACATAACAGGATGTAGAGTTCCCTTGTAACGGCGCAGTAATATGCGCCGTTCAGGACTCCATATAGACACTAGCCAGCCATTTGCTTTTCGCGAATTTCAGCTAATGTTTTACAGTCGATACATAAATCAGCGGTAGGACGGGCTTCCAAACGGCGGATACCAATTTCTACACCACATGATTCACAATAGCCAAAGTCGTCATCTTCAACTTTTTTCAGCGTTTTTTCGATTTTCTTAATCAGTTTACGTTCACGGTCCCGGTTACGTAATTCAAGGCTGAATTCTTCTTCCTGAGCGGCTCTATCAACGGGGTCTGGAAAGTTAGCTGCCTCATCTTGCATATGAGTAACAGTCCGGTCCACTTCATCTCTGAGTTGATTGCGCCATGCTTCGAGAATGAGCTTAAAATGCGCCAACTGGGCCTCGTTCATGTACTCTTCGCCAGCTTTTTCATGATAGGGTTCAACCCCAGCAATGGCGAGAATGCTTAAGGACGATGTCTTACGTTTTTGCCCTTCTTGCATAATGCTTCTCCTACACACGCAAATTTTACAAAAACCCCAAGGGGGAAAAATTAAGGTCGCTATAAATAGCAGAAGACTGCGCTCTTGGCAATCGTTCCTGCAATGAGTTTTGTAATGCTGTGAGGGCGAGCGTGTTTATTCCCTTTTTAGCGCCCAGAACTCTGCGGCCTCGTATAAAAATCGGTTAAAAAAACTTTATTTAATAGAGTTAAAGTGAATCTGCTTACTTAACACCATTTGTTGAACAGTTATATCAGCTTGATAACAAAGCACTTCAACACCACTTTGTCTCGCTTCCTCCAATAAGAGCGCATATTGTTTATCAATATGTGCCGCTGCAGATGCTACGTGAATACCTGTGTGTAAAGCAACAAACAATAGTATGGCTCTTTTTCCTTCTTTCGCAATATGCATGAGCTCTCTTAAATGCTTTTGGCCTCTAAGTGTCACTGCATCAGGAAAGAACCCCTGATTATTTTCTAGTAAAGTTACTGATTTTACTTCGATAAAGCAATCTGGTAATCCATTTTGCGTGAGATAGAAATCGATTCGGCTATTTTCTGTGCCATATTTAACTTCAGGTTTTATTACGCTGTATTCGGATAATTCTGGAATGTGTTTTTCGGCTAAGGCTTGTGCAACTAATTGGTTCGCACGAAGGGTATTAATGCAAATAAAGTGGCCATTTGTGGTTTGGGTTAACTCCCAACTATACGGATATTTGCGTTTTGTATTATTGGACGTCGAATACCAGATGGTATCACCAGGGGTAGCACAACCTGTCATAGCGCCTGTATTCGCACAGTGAATTGTAATTTCTTCGCCGCTCGGTAAAGTAACATCAGCCAAAAAGCGCTTGTAACGTTTAATTAAAGTAGCTGGTTGTAAGGCGGGTTCAAATTCCATGGGATCTCCGCTATCGTTGTCGGTAATATGCTTACTGGCAAAAGAGGCTAATGCTACAATGTCTGACAGTAAAAGTTAAATACATGGAGTGATAACCTCAGTGTTACCGATATTCGAAGTTTGTGAGGACATACTTACCGCGTTAGTCGCTTCACCTCAAGTTTTGCTTCATGCACCTACAGGTGCAGGTAAATCAACGGTTTTACCGTTAGAAATATTAAAAAGTGGGGTTATTGATGGGCGGGTTATTATGTTGGAACCCCGTCGCTTAGCGGCACGTTCAGTAGCGGCTCGCCTCGCACAGCAACTTGGTGAAGATATCGGTCATACCATTGGTTTACGCATGCGATCTGAAACTAGAGTTAGTCGCCACACGCGTCTTGAAGTCGTGACAGAAGGCGTATTGACCCGCTTACTGCAAAATGACCCAATGCTTGAAGGGGTTGGCTTAGTCATTTTAGATGAGTTTCATGAACGAAATTTACAGGCAGACTTAGGTCTCGCTTTGTTAATTGATTCACAGCAAGCCTTACGTGAAGATTTAGGTATTCTATTAATGTCAGCGACACTGGATGATCAAGGGCTGAATCAGTTGTTTCCTGATGCTCCAGTTATCACTTCACAAGGGCGTACGTTCCCCGTAATACGTGAATATCATCCGATTAACCCAAATAAACTCTTCCATAAAGAAGTGGCGCTAGCGGCTTGGCAGTTATTGCAACAAGAGCACGGGTCTTTATTATTATTTCTTCCAGGTATGGGGGAAATCGAGAAAGTAAGAGTAGAACTCGCTTCGATGGTAAGTGAGGACATACTTTTATGTCCTTTATACGGAGCATTATCTCTACAGGCTCAGCAACAGGCGATACAGCTGGCACCAGAAGGAATGCGAAAGATCGTATTAGCCACCAATATTGCGGAAACCAGTTTAACGATTGAAGGGATCCGCCTTGTGATGGACAGTGGTTTTGAACGTGTGGGTCAGTTCAACCCACGAACAGGACTGACAAAGCTCATTAAACAGCGAATCAGCCAAGCATCGATGGCGCAGCGAGCCGGTCGAGCAGGCCGTTTAGAAGCAGGTGTTTGTTGGCACTTATTTAGTGAAGAGCAAGCTGAACGTGCGGCTCAATTTAGCGAGGCTGAAATTGCACAAAGTGACCTAAGCAACTTATGGTTATCTTTATTACAGTGGGGTTGTCACGACGTGGCACAGCTCAATTGGCTGACTTTACCCCCGAAACCTGCGATATCTGCGGCAAAAAATTTACTCAGTCAATTAGGTGCCATTGATGTGGCTGGTAAGTTAACGCCTTTTGGGCAGCAGATGGCGGTGTTAGGCAGTTCAGTGCGAACAGCGGCAATGCTGTGTAAGGCACAACAAACCCAAAATCAGCATGTTATTCAATTAGCTGCGTTGCTGGTGGCGATTATCGAGGAACCTCCTCGTCAACAAGATGCGGATCTTCGTTATTATATAGAAAGGCCAACTGAGGGGTGGTGCAAGAGAGCATCAGCACTTTGCGAACAAAAAGTGTTGAGTACCATTGGTCAGCAAGATGCGCTAATTAGTGAGTGGTTACCAACGTTGTTAGCTGTGGGTTATCCCGATCGCATTGCGAAATCTCGAGATAACCAACATCGCTATCAATTAGCGAGTGGTTTGGGGGCAATATTGGGTGAATCGGATAGGCTAATGGGAGAGTCGTGGTTAATGGTGGTGTCTTTATGGCAACCCGAAAATATGGCGGATGCGCGTATTTCCTTGGCTTACCCTATTGAAATTGACAGATTACAAGCAGATTGCCCATCTTTATTTAACACTCAAGAAACGGTCGAATGGGATGAACAAAAAGGGACCTTATTAGCTTGGAAACGCTTGCAATGTGGCCAATTAGTAGTGAAATCAGAACGTTTGAGCAACCCTGATAAGGCTGAGATTTGCCAAGCGCTGGTTTATTGGTTGAAGCAAAATGGCTTGCAGCAGTTAAATTGGCAAGAAGATGCTTTGCAATTGTGTATTCGCTGCATGCTAGCTAAGCGGTATTTTCCTGATATTGCTTTTCCTGATTTTGATGATATAGCGCTATTAGATTCGTTAGATGAATGGCTTGAACCTTATCTTGATGGCATAACAAATAAGCAAAAACTACAGCAGATTGATTTAGCCTCTTTATTAATCAATCGATTAGATTGGCAGCAGCAACAGTGGTTAGAAAGTATGTTTCCGAAGACCTATCGAGCGCTATCTTTACATGATGTAAGTATTCACTATTCGTTAGATAAGCCACCAGTGATAGCTATTCGTATGCAAGAGATGTACGGGGAAAAAGCGAACCCGACAGTAGCACAAGGGAAAATTCCTATTACGCTCTCTTTGCTTTCTCCTGCGATGCGGCCATTGCAGATTACACAAGACCTTGGCGTATTTTGGCAGGGCAGCTATAAAGAGATACAAAAAGAGATGAAAGGGCGTTATCCAAAGCATTTATGGCCGGATGACCCTGCAAATACTGCGCCAACGAGACAAACAAAAAAAGCGATGATGGGTGCGAAATAACCTATTTTTGTGCTCTAATAGCGGGTTTCCTCATTCAGGTTATCGATGCGTTAACCTGAGTAAGGAAATGTAATTAAGAGCTTTCTTTGGTGAAATCTCTGAGGTTATGAGCCAAAATTAACCACTAAATTGGCGTAACTAGTGAGTTATTAAGTTATTTTGTCATGTGATATGGAGTGACCATGTCAGGTAAAGATTTTGAACCGATCGGCAGACGTAATAAAAAAACTGCTGGGAAAAAACAGTCTTCATCTCGCCGCCGTAGAGACCGCGATGACTATGACGATGAAGATTTATTTGAAGATGATGATATTGATGAACAATATCTCGATGATGAAGAAGAGCAAATGGCTAAAAAAGGCTCAAAAAAGAACAAGCCTCGGAAGGTAAAAAGTAAATGGCGTTGGTTTTGGCTGCTAGTCAAACTGATGATCGTGTTTGCTGTTTTACTCGCGGCATATGGTTTTTATTTAAACCAACAAATTAAAGAACGTCTCGATGGTAAGGTTTGGGACTTACCCGCCGCAGTATACGGCCGGATGGTTAATCTTGAACCGGGCATGGACTACAGCCAGGCTGAAATGGTTCGCCTGCTTGAAGGTATGCAATACCGTAAGGTGAGTAAAATAACGACATCGGGCGAATTTGTAGTACGCGGTAATAGTATCGAAATCTTACGCCGACCGTTCAATTTCCCTGATCAAAAAGAAGGGCAAATACTCGCGCGTATGGTGTTTGATAATAACGCGTTGAGCAAAATTGAAAATATGGAAAATGGCCGCTCATTTGGCTTTTTCCGCTTGGACCCGAAACTGATCACGATGATGCAGTCGGCGAATAATGAGCAACGGTTAGTTTTACCGATATCTGATTTTCCTGAGTCCTTAGTTAAAATCTTACTAGAAACCGAAGATCGAAACTTTTATGAGCACGATGGGGTCAGTTTGTACTCTATTGGCCGTGCTGTTGTTGCTAACTTAAGTGCAGGACGCTCTGTTCAAGGGGGAAGTACCTTAACTCAGCAGTTAGTCAAAAATCTCTTTTTGACCAATGAACGGACATTAAAACGTAAAGCCAATGAAGCGTACATGGCGGTTTTACTGGACTACAACTACAGCAAAGAGCGCATTTTAGAGCTGTATTTAAACGAAGTCTTTTTAGGCCAAAATGGTAATGATGAAATTCGTGGTTTCCCATTAGCGAGCTTGTATTACTTTGGTCGTCCAATCAACGAACTAAGTTTTGATCAACAGGCGTTATTAGTCGGTATGGTGCAAGGGGCATCAACGTATAACCCTTGGACTAAGCCACAAAATGCGATTAAACGCCGTAATATCGTACTGAAAATCTTGGAAACACGCGGTGTGATTGACCAAGAAATGTATCAGGTACTGAGCGCAAGGCCTCTCGGTGTGAAAAATAAAGAAGGGCTAGTGGCTTCTCAACCTGCCTTTATGCAAATGGTCCGTTTAGAACTCAATGAAAAATTGGGCGATAAAGTTAAAGAACTCTCTGGTGCGAAAATTTTTACCACTCTAGATCCTGTGGCTCAAACTGCGGCTGAAAATGCAGTTGAGAATGGTGTCGCTGATTTACGTAAATCTCGTAAATTAGATGACATAGAAGGTGCAATGGTGGTAGTTGACCGCATTAATGGCGAAGTACGCGCTATGGTTGGTGGTTCTCAGCCCCAATATTCAGGGTTTAACCGTGCGTTAAATGCACGGCGCAGCATTGGTTCTCTGGCAAAACCTCCGGTATACCTCGCTGCACTAAGTGAACCGGACCGTTTTCGTTTAAATACATGGTTAAAAGATGAGCCACTAACAGTAAAAGTCGGGAATCAAAACTGGAGCCCAAGAAACTACAGCCGTAATTTCAACGGCCGTATGATGTTAGTTGACGCTTTGGCAAAATCACAAAATATCCCAACGGTAAACTTAGGGCTAGAGGTCGGTTTAGACCAAGTGTTTAATACTTTTGTACGCTTAGGAGCTCCTGCGGCTGCCATGGAAAAAGTTCCTGCGATGTTATTAGGTGCAGTTAACCTAACACCAGCGGAAGTTGCTCAAGTTTATCAAACCATTGGTGGTGACGGTAATCGTGCGAAATTATCTGCATTGCGTTCTGTTATTGATGGAGATGGCAATGAAATTTACCAAAGCTACCCATCAGCAGAGCGAGCAGTACCTTCCCAAGCGGCATACCTCACATTGTATGGTATGCAGCAAGTGGTTAAACAAGGTACGGGCAGAGTCTTATTGACCAAATACGCCAAGTATAATTTAGCCGGTAAAACAGGGACAACTAACGATCTACGCGATAGCTGGTATGCAGGTATTGATGGCAAAGAAGTGGCGATTGTGTGGGTTGGCCGTGATAATAACGGTCCAACACAATTAACAGGTGCGACAGGCGCACTGAAAGTGTACCAACGCTACTTAGATAACCAAGCGCCATTAGCACTTATCAACCGTGCACCAGAGGGCATTGTTGATATGCAAGTCACTGCTGACGGCCAATTAAGTTGCTCAAACTTCGGCGGCGGTAGAATGTTGCCGATTTGGACAGATAACCCAGAAGGGTTATGCCAAGCGTCAGAAGAGCAAGCCCCGGTCTGGGACTTAAATGGTAATAATGGCGAGCAACAAGATGATGCGCCGGATTGGGTTAAGGATATGTTTGGCAATAATCCCTAAATTCTCGTCATATTTCAAGTTGTGACTGTGTTGGCTTCATTCGTCAACCCTAGTCACATACTTGTGTATGCTCCTAGGGATTTCCTCATTTGCCGCCTTGCCACAACTCGAACTATTTAGAGAATTAATTAGTTGGTGAATTGCTTATTTGAATGTTAATTAGTTAGGGAATTGTGGTGTAAGGCTCTTCTCGTCATATTTCAAGTTGTGACTGTGTTGGCTTCATTCGTCAACCCTAGTCACATACTTGTGTATGCTCCTAGGGATTTCCTCATTTGCCGCCTTGCCACAACTCGAACTCTTTAGAGAATTAATTAGTTGGCGAATTGCTTATTTGAAAGGCTAATTATTTGAATGTTAATTAGTTAGGGAATTGTGGTGTAAGGCTCTTCTCGTCATATTTCAAGTTGTGACTGTGTTGGCTTCATTCGTCAACCCTAGTCACATACTTGTGTATGCTCCTAGGGATTTCCTCATTTGCCGCCTTGCCACAACTCGAACTCTTTAGAGAATTAATTAGTTGGCGAATTGCTTATTTGAAAGGCTAATTATTTGAATACTAATTAGTTAGGGAATTGTGGTGTCGAACCTAGAGTTATCTATTCTTAACTATAAAAAAATAGAGGTGAAAATGGATAAAATTTCACCTCTATAACATCAATGTGAATTAATTCTCTTTAATTTTCATCAATGCAGTTTCTGCGGCTTTGATAGTTTTCTCAATGTCTTCATCGCTGTGGGCGATAGACATAAAGCCAGCTTCAAATGCAGAAGGCGCGAGGTAAATACCTTGCTCTAACATGTAATGGAAAAATTTCTTAAAGCGCTCAACGTCGCATTTCATCACATCTTGGTAGCAAGTTACGGTTGGGGCATCGGTGAAGAAAATACCAAACATGCCACCGACGTGATTGATAACCATCGGGATACCTTGCTCTGCGGAAACACGTTTTAAACCACGAGCTAACTTTTCTGTTAATTCATTTAAACGTGAGTGGACTCCCGGCTGAGAGACTTCTTTTAAGCAAGCGAGGCCAGCAGCCATCGCGACAGGGTTACCAGATAAGGTCCCTGCTTGGTAAACAGGCCCAATTGGTGCTAGTTTTTCCATAATTTCAAGGCGGCCACCGAAGGCACCAACAGGCATACCACCACCGATGATTTTACCTAAACAGGTTAAATCAGGTTGAACATCGTAGTAATCTTGTGCTCCACCTAATGCGACGCGAAAGCCTGTCATGACTTCATCAATGATGAGTACGGCATTGAATTCATCACATAATGCACGTAAACCAGGTAAAAATTCAGCTGTTGGTGGTACGCAATTCATATTTCCTGCAACAGGTTCAACAATGACACATGCAATATCTTCTGGATAATTTTCAAATGCTTGGCGGACTGAAGACAGGTCATTATAGGTACAAGTTAATGTGTGTTTTACAAAATCTTCAGGAACGCCAGGAGAGTTTGGTTCGCCCATAGTAAGCGCACCAGAACCTGCTTTGACTAATAAGCAATCTGCATGGCCATGATAGCAGCCTTCAAATTTGATGATTTTGTCACGGCCTGTGTAACCCCGAGCTAGGCGAATTGCGCTCATGGTCGCCTCAGTGCCTGAATTTACCATGCGTACCATATCCATAGAGGGGACTAGTTCACAAACTAATTCAGCCATTTCAACTTCAGCAGCAGTCGGAGCGCCAAAACTTAATCCTTTATGAACCGCTTTGATCACGGCATCACGGATCTCAGGATGGTTATGGCCTAAAACCATTGGTCCCCATGAGCCAACATAATCTACATAGGCTTTACCATCAACGTCATAAATATAAGCGCCATCCGCTTTTTCAATAAATAATGGGGTTCCACCAACACCATTAAAAGCACGAACAGGGGAGTTTACACCACCAGGAATTTGTTCTTTTGCTTGTGCGTAAAGTTTTTCAGATTGTGACATCGCAGGGCTCCAGAAAGAGGCTAAGAAAAAAATTGCTCTCATTCTAAAGCACCACACCAATTAAACCAAATGTTGATACGAAGATATGCACAATGTGTCTAATTGCGTAACAACACTTGAACCATTTAGTCAAGTGGCGGATAATTAGGTTAATTGATCTGAGTAGGTTTTAGCCTACACATGAATTTACCGGTCACCGGTTTGGAGTAAAAAATGAGTGATGATGCGGCTCTGCCTTTGCAATTTACTGATGCGGCAGCAATTAAAGTTAAAGATCTAGTCTCTGATGAGGACAACCCAAACCTGCGTCTGCGTGTTTATATCACTGGTGGCGGATGCAGCGGTTTCCAATATGGTTTCACATTTGATGATCAGATCAATGAAGGCGATATGACAATCGAGAAACAAGGTGTTGCTCTTGTCGTAGACCCAATGAGCCTACAATATTTAGTGGGTGGAAGTGTTGATTATACTGAAGGCTTAGAAGGTTCGCGCTTTATTGTGACCAATCCGAATGCTAAGTCTACTTGTGGGTGTGGTTCGTCTTTCAGCGTCTAATTTTCGTCATATTTCGAGCTGTGGCGGTGTTGGCTTCATTCAGTTACTCGGGTCACATACTAATGTATGCTCCCCGAGATATCTTCATTTGCCGCCTTGCCACAACTCGAACTATTTAGAAAATTTTTGTAATTTGTAATTTGTAATTTGTAATTTGTAATTTGTAATTTGTAATTCTCAATCAGATAATGCGTTTAACTGCTCGCACAGTTGTTCTGTCGCATTAACAATCCTTGGGCCTGCTCGGTGAAACCAATCTTCATTTAATCGGATAATTGGGACATTGAGCTGTGAGTGCCAAAATTTTTTCACTGTTTTTTCCTGTTCGGCTGAACCAGTCATAATAATTACATCTGGCTTGCGAGTGAGCACCTGCTCACGACTGACTTGAGGCCATTGAACAGCGCTATTAGCAAAAATATTTTCACTACCACAAAACTCTACGACATCATTTTGCAGCGTGTGGTTACCTGCGCTAAATAAAGGCTGAGTACCGAGTTGAATGAACACTTTCTTTGATTTTTTATTAGAAATTTTTTCTTTTTGATAAGGAGCGAGCCTAGAGCGCATTTTTTCAACATTTTGTTGTGCTATCTCTGGGGTTGGGCTGTATTGTGCTAATTCAATCACTGAGTTGATGACATCATCAATAGTTTGAGGATCGAAATAAATAATTGGGATACCGAGGCCTGCGAGTTGATCAAGAGGCCGCTGGGGGTTACCTCCTCGCCATGCGAGGATTAAATCAGGTTTAAGTGCGATAATACGTTCTACATTTAAACCTTGCCAATCAGAGACTTGTTCTAATTTTTTTGCTTGCTCTGGGTAATCGGAGTAAGCACTGACCGCAATTAAGCTATCTCCAAGCCCTGCTGCATAAGCAAGTTCAGTATTGGCCGGTGATAAACTAATAACGCGCTGCTTTGCCGCTCCTAGTGCAGAAAAGGCCACCAATAAAGCACATAATAAGGTGATAGTAAGGGAAAAATAATGCGTTATTCGTTTCATAACAAAATTCATCGTAGAATTAATTAAAAGGTATAACTAACAAATAGTTATACCTTTTGTGCAAATGATTAAGCGAGCTTAGCTAAAATTGCAGTGATCATCAGGGAAGATTGACGGGCAGCAACAGGTAAAAACTCATCAAAGCTCGTGTGGGATTCTTTATCTGCAACATCTGAAATGGCACGAACGACGACAAATGGAATGCCAAATTGGTGACATACTTGACCAATCGCGGTGGCTTCCATTTCTACTGCCGCAACTTGTGGGAACATCGCTTTGATGCGCGCCAGTGGCTCAGCACCATTAATAAAAGCATCACCGCTACAGACTAATCCACGAACAGCGTTCATATCCAATAACTTAATGCACTGCTCAGCAACTTCAATTAACTTAGTATCAGCAACGAAAGCTGGCGGACACTGTGCCATTTGGCCGGGTTCATAACCGAATGCGGTCACATCAGCATCATGATAACGAACTTCTGTAGAAACCACGATATCGCCGACGTTTAAACGAGGGTCTAAACCACCTGCGGAACCTGTGTTAATCACGACATCTGGTTGGCAATGTTCTAATAATAGCGTTGTACCGATTGCGGCTGCGACTTTTCCAATACCTGATTTCAATAACGCAACGTCAACGCCATTAATTTGGCCTGTATAAATCTCACAGCCAGCACGGTTAATAGTTTGGCAGTTTTCAATTTGTGAGCGCAAAATCGCCACTTCCTGTTCCATGGCGCCAATTATTCCAACTTTCATTTTGTCTCCTTTTCCCTGCACAATTTGCACTATTAATGTCAATATAGTGTCAATATTTTGACTAGGGACGATAATGTTTTATTGTGTTATTGCTGCATTCTTCGAGTGGGTTCGCAATTTTAATTGCAACAACTCGAATTTTGACAACGAAATTACAAAGATGCACGAAGTGTAACATTGAAAGGTGAGTCGTGAAGGTTTTTTCCTGTATTTAGGCTATATAATGAAACATCAATCGAAATAGGGAAGGTGGCAGAGTGGGTGAGATTAATTTTGTTAAGAAGCTAAACTTTCAGCGTAACTACATGAGCAGTGCGAAAAACCAAAAAATTTCATCTAAAGATGAAGATGCGGTTAATCGCTTATTTGAAAGTGACCGTGGGCGGATTATCAATTCAGCAGCCATTCGCCGCTTACAACAAAAAACACAAGTTTTTCCCTTAGAGCAAAACGCAGCAGTGCGTAGCCGATTAACTCACTCACTAGAGGTTCAGCAGGTTGGCCGTTACATCAGTAAAACGGTTTTAGGTGAATTAAAAAAGAAAAAATTACTGGAGTCCTATGGGCTAGATGAACGTTGTGATGCGTTTGAAAGCTTAGTCGAAATGGCTTGTTTAATGCATGATATCGGTAATCCACCATTTGGGCACTTTGGTGAGGCCGCAATTCAACAGTGGTTTACCAAGTTACTGTCGCCAAGTTACTTATATACACCCAATTCCCCTGACCCATGCCAAATACCGGCATTACAGTTAACTGGAAATGAAAAGCAAGATTTATTCCGCCGTCAATTAAAGCAGGATTTATGCTCATTTGAAGGTAATGCGCAAGGGCTGCGCATGGCGCATCGATTACTCAAACTAAACTTAACCTATGCACAAATTGGTTCTATCTTAAAATATACGCGTGGAGCTTATGATTTGGAGCCAATTCCCCCTGAGTTTGATTATTTGATGAAAAAACCAGGCTATTATTGGTCAGAGGTGGACTTTGTCAGTGAGTTAACCAAAAAACTCGATATGGAGAAATACTGCCGTTTCCCTCTGTCCTATATTATGGAAGCGGCTGATGATATTTCATATTGTATTGCTGATTTAGATGATGCCGCGGAAAAAGGCATTTTTACTGTTGAGCAGTTGATTGAGTACTTAAAAGCAGAGTGGGGTGATATTGAACAAAATGATTTGTTCGATCAAACTGTCATGCGAGCTTTCAATAATATCAGTGACAACCACACAAGGCGTATTCAGCAAGATCAGTTCTTTATGTATTTGCGCGTGAATATTACAGGGAAGTTGTCTCATTACAGTGCACTGCAGTTTATTAAAAATCTGCCTGAAATTTATAATGGCACTTTTAACAGCGCTTTGTTAGAAGATAAAAGCCCAGAACATAGATTACTGAAAGTATTGAAAACAGTGGCTTTTAAACATGTATTTAACCACCATGAAGTTGAAGAGTTAGAGTTGCAAGGCTACCGAATTATCAGTGGGTTATTAGATTTTTATAGCCCATTACTGATGATGAATAGAAGGGATTTTGCTGAGCTCGTTGAAAAAAATTACCACAAGCACTTTTTCATTGAAACGAGATTGTTCCATAAATTATCTAATAAGCATCGCTTATCTTACACGGAAGCACTTGAGAAAATTTCTGCAACGAATGAAGCAGATAAATCTATTCTGGAGTTTTATTATCGAGCTCGTTTGATTCAAGACTATATTAGTGGTATGACAGACCACTATGCCTATGAAGAATATCGTAAATTTATGGTTAGTAACTAATATAATAATTGAATGACATAATAAAAATGGAAAAGTAGTCAATCAAATGATAGGAAAAACAGGTATAATGGGACTGGCCGTTTTTCTGAATTAATTAGCGAAAAAAGCAACGCATTAAAATTGAAAATCCGGCGATCATGATTTTTATAACTTAATACTCTGTAGTGACTACTTTATGGCTCAATTTTACTCTCCTAATCGCCGTACCACTTCACGCCGTCAAATCACGGTTGTAGCTGATAGCCTTGATGCTGCAGGGCAAGGTGTTGCCCGTATCGAAGGAAAAACCATTTTTGTAACAGGTTTATTGCCTGGAGAAGAAGCACAAATTGAATTGACGGAAGAGAAGCGGCATTTTGCTAAAGGGAAGGTGACTAAACGCTTGAGCACTAGCCCACAAAGAGTAAAACCACGGTGCCGTTATTTTAACCAATGTGGAGGGTGCCAACAGCAACATGTTGACATTGCACTGCAAAGAGAAAGCAAAGCTCATGCTTTAGCTTACTTGATGCAGCGCGAAACATCGCTAGATATATCCGTTCCCACGGTGATTAGTGGTGAGCCATATGGTTACCGCCGTCGAGCTCGATTAGGTCTACAGTATCAGCCTAAAAGTAAAAATGTCGTTATGGGGTTTCGTCAATCTCAATCTAACACATTGGTTGATATAAAAAATTGTCCTATCTTGTCCCCTGATTTGGATATCTTACTAAAACCACTTTCTGAATGTATTAACCAGCTCAGTAATAAATCGAAACTGGGCCATGTAGAACTTATTCGTGCAGACAATTGTAAAATTGTATTGATTCGTTACTTAACCCCTTTTTCGTTATCAGATACCCAAAAGTTAAGCGATTTTGAAAATCAGCACGGAGTGTCTATCTGGTTAGCGGGTAATGATGAAAACTTACAGGCTCTGTCACCAAATTCGCCACAACCTGAATATCAAGTTGCAGGGGAAATACTAAAATTTAATCCGTTAAATTTTATTCAAGTGAATGGGCAAGTTAACCAGCAGATGGTAGAACAAGCTTTAGCATGGTTAGATCTAAACAGTGAAGATAGGGTATTAGATCTTTTTTGTGGAATGGGTAACTTTACATTGCCAATTGCACGGTTAGTGACATCTGTTGTGGGTGTTGAGGGTGTGGAAAATTTAGTCGAACAGGCACGAAACAATGCACAGCTCAATACTATTTGTAATGCGACATTCTATAATGAAAACTTAGAAGCCCAGATACACACACAACCTTGGGCAGTTCATGGCTTTAATAAAGTGTTATTAGACCCAGCTAGGGCTGGAGCTGCTGGTGTTATAGAACATTTAATTAAACTGATGCCAGAAAAAATTGTCTATGTTTCATGTAACCCCACAACATTGGCAAGAGATAGCAAAGCTTTACTCGATGGGGGCTATCAATTATTACAGTTGCGGATGCTAGATATGTTTCCGCAAACTAGCCATTTAGAGTCAATGGCGTTATTTATCCGTCGCCCAGAGGTTTAATAGGTAGGGAGAATATATGGTTGCAGTAAGAAGTGCGCATCTTACCCCAGCAGGTGAGTTTGCCCCAGAAAAGTGGGTTAACGGCCTGGGATTGAGCAATAAACAATCAGAAGAAAAGCTCATCCATACCTGGCAATATTGTCACGATAAATTAGCCGGACAAGAAATCGCCCCTCTGTTGCTGTGGCGCGGTATTGAAATGACCGAGATCCTATCGACATTAAGTATGGATATCGGCAGCTTACAAGCGGCTTTGCTTTTCCCCTTAGTGGAAGAAGGGAAGTTAGAAGAACAAGAAGTTATTGAGGAATTTGGCAAATCCATTCACGAACTTGTTAAAGGCGTGCTGGAAATGGATGCGATCCGCCAACTCAAAGCAACACAATCAAGCGAAACCAGCTCGACACAAGTCGATAATATTCGTCGTATGCTACTGTCAATGGTAGAGGATTTCCGCTGCGTTGTTATTAAGTTAGCGGAACGAATTGCTCATTTACGTGAAGTCAAAGATGCAACGGAAGATGAGCGCGTCTTAGCTGCAAAAGAGTGTTCAAATATTTATGCTCCTTTAGCAAATCGCCTAGGAATTGGGCAGTTAAAATGGGAGTTAGAAGACTTTTGTTTTCGTTATTTGCATCCCGATGAATATAAGAAAATTGCAAAGCTCCTCCATGAACGTCGTATTGACCGTGAAGAGTACATAGATACTTTCGTAACAACCTTACGTAAGTACATGTTAAAAGAGAATATTCAAGCAGATATCTATGGCCGACCTAAGCATATTTACAGTATTTGGCGTAAAATGCAGAAAAAATCATTGGCATTTGATGAACTGTTTGATGTGCGAGCGGTGCGTATTGTCGTTGAACGCTTGCAGGATTGTTATGCTGCATTAGGAATTGTTCATACCCATTTTCGCCACCTTCCTGATGAGTTTGATGACTATGTGGCGAATCCAAAGCCTAATGGTTATCAATCGATTCATACAGTGGTATTAGGGCCAAACGGCAAAACACTTGAAATTCAAATTCGTACCCGTCAAATGCATGAAGATGCAGAGCTGGGGGTTGCGGCGCATTGGAAATACAAAGAAGGCGCGACTGGCATTGGCAAAGGAAGTAGCTACGAAAACCGTATTGCGTGGTTACGTAAGCTGATTGCATGGCAAGAAGAAATGGCAGATTCTGGCGAAATGCTAGATGAAGTTCGTAGCCAAGTGTTTGATGACAGAGTGTATGTTTTTACCCCAAAAGGGGATGTGGTGGATTTGCCAGCAGGCTCGACGCCGCTTGATTTCGCTTATCACATTCACAGTGATGTCGGCCATCGTTGTATTGGTGCAAAAATAGGTGGGCGTATTGTTCCATTTAGCTATCAATTACAAATGGGTGACCAAATTGAAATTATCACTCAAAAGCATCCAAACCCAAGCCGTGACTGGTTAAATCCTAACTTAGGGTATGTAACAACCAGCCGTGGACGAGCCAAAATCCAAAATTGGTTCCGTAAACAAGATAGAGATAAAAACATTCTCGCAGGGCGCCAAATTCTTGATAGCGAATTATCGCAGCTTGATATCAGCCTCCGAGAGGCCGAAAAACTGCTAATCGCGCGCTATAATGTTCACTCATTGGATGAAGTTTTAGCAGGAATTGGTGGTGGTGATATTCGTATCAACCAATTAGTGAATTTCCTGCAAAGCAAATTTAACAAAGCCACCGCAGAAGAAGAAGACCGCGCGGCAATGAAGACATTAGAAAGTAAGTCTTCACTCCCAAGAGCACCATCCCATGGTAGTGGTCGAGTGGTGGTTGAAGGGGTTGGTAACCTAATGCACCATATTGCACGTTGTTGCCAGCCAATTCCAGGGGATGAAATTGTCGGTTTTATCACGAAAGGACGAGGTATTTCTATTCACAGTGCGGATTGCGAACAATTAGCTGAGCTGCAAAGTCATGCGCCAGAACGTGTGATAGATGCAGTTTGGGGAGAAAACTATTCCAGTGGTTATTCTCTCGTGGTTAGAGTTGTCGCCAATGACCGTAGTGGTCTACTACGTGATATCACGACAATATTAGCTAATGAGAAGGTTAATGTGCTTGGCGTCAGTAGCCGCAGCGATGTGAAGCAGCAATTGGCAACGATAGATATGACAATTGAGCTGTATAATATTGAGGTGCTGAGCCGGGTGTTAGCAAAATTAAATCAGTTGCCGGATGTTATTGAGGCAAAACGCCATTCCCAGTGATTTTCTTCATATTTTGAGTTGTAGGGGTGTTGGCTGCACTTAGCTACTCGGGTCACATACTTATGTATGCTCCCCGAGATATCTTCGCTTGCCGCCTACCTACAACTCAAACTATTTTGAAAATCAGTACTGTTATATTGTCAGTGGTTTTCTCCATATTTTGAACCGCAGCGTTGTTGGCTGCGCGCTCTCATCTTAGTCACATACCGATGTATGCTCCTACATTTTCTTCATATTTTGAGCCGCAGCGTTGTTGGCTGCGTGCTCCCACCTTAGTCACATACTGATGTATGTTCCTACATTTTCTTCATATTTTGAGCTGCAGCGTTGTTGGCTGCGCGCTCTCATCTTAGTCACATACCGATGTATGCTCCTACATTTTCTTCATATTTTGAGCCGCAGCGTTGTTGGTTGCGTGCTCTCACCTTAGTCACATACTGATGTATGCTCTTAGGGGCTCGTTTACTTGCCACCTAGCTGCAATTCAAACTATTTTGAAAATAATTTTTTGCAAATATTCAATAATCTTTTCTTTGTTTTTTCTTTTGTTGGGAAAAATTTGTTGATTTGCCTTTATATCTGGTAAGTTTGAGATAAAGATGACAATTAGAAACAAAAGAAAATCAAAGGTTAATACAATGAGTCAGGAAAAACCCGAAATCGAGCGCTTATTATCCATTATGGCACAGCTGCGTGACCCACAAACAGGTTGCCCATGGGATAAAGTACAGACATTTAAAACTATTGCACCTTATACACTTGAGGAAACCTATGAGGTGCTTGATGCGATAGAACGTGAAGATTTTAACGACTTAAAAGGTGAGCTGGGCGACTTATTGTTCCAAGTGGTTTTCTATGCGCAAATGGCGAATGAAAAATCATTGTTTGATTTTAATGATATTTGCCAAGCAGTGAGCGATAAGCTTGAACATCGTCACCCACATATTTTTGATACAAATAGCACATTGAGCAGCTCGGAAGTGATTGAGGGGTGGGAAAAACGAAAAGCAAAAGAGCGAGCTGAAAAATCGCAGTTTTCTGTGCTAGATGATATCCCGAATTCGCTCCCAGCACTAATGAAAGCCTATAAAATTCAAAAGCGTTGTGCTTCGGTCGGTTTTGACTGGGATACGTTAGGCCCTGTTGTGGGTAAGGTTCATGAAGAACTTGAAGAGGTGATGGAAGAAGCCACACAGGTGGTTGTTGACCAAACTCACCTAGAAGAAGAAATCGGCGATTTATTGTTTGCCGTAGTGAATTTATCTCGCCATTTAGGTCATAAACCTGAAATAGCGTTGCAAAAAGCTTGCAACAAATTTGAAGGCCGTTTTCGTCAAATCGAAAAAAGCCTAGCGGAAAGTGGCAAAACGACAGAAAGTGCTACACTTGATGAGATGGAAGGGCTTTGGCAGCAGGTTAAGAGTCAAGAATAAAATGGTTCGTCATATTTCGCACTATAGCGTTGTTAGCTGCGTTCGGCTACTCAGGTCACATACTTGTGTATGCTCCCTGAGATATCCTCTCTTGCCGCCTAGCTTTGCTCGTCATATTTCGCACTACAGCGTTGTTGGCTACGTTCGGCTACTCAGGTCACATACTTGTGTATGCTCCCTGAGATATCCTCTCTTGCCGTCTAGCTTTGCTCGTCATATTTCGCACTACAGCGTTGTTAGCTGCGTTCGGCTACTCAGGTCACATACTTGTGTATGCTCCCTGAGATATCCTCTCTTGCCGCCTAGCTGTAGCACGAACTATCTAGAGCATTAATTATATATAGAACGAAGCATCTACAGAAAAATTCGATATGTTCGATATGGTTGGTTTGTTCTAAAATCACCTCATGCAATGGCTCCAAACAAAGCTTCAAAAATAATATGGAGGTTGAAGTTTTCGAAGGTTAAATGTGGAGAGTTAGAGTAAATAGTTATTCAAAATCAAAGTTAGTGCAGAATCGCATTTTTTACACCATACAATGAGCTGAAAGGATTTAGCTTTTGTGTTTGAACTGTGTTAATCTATAAAAATAGATAAAGATGACTAATTTTGAAGCGATAAATATTTTTCGCTTTTAACTTGCTGATAATATTAGAGTATTGATGAAATTTAGCCTTATTATGCTTAGAACATTTGTAGCGAAATTAAGGTTCGGGTATACTGTTTTCCCGTCCTGTTATATCCATCATCTTTTAAACCTAAACTTTCAGGTTCAGCATGAAAACTAATTATATTTTTGTGACCGGCGGGGTCGTATCCTCACTGGGTAAAGGCATTGCCGCAGCCTCTTTGGCGGCTATACTCGAAGCCCGTGGACTCAATGTGACTATTATGAAACTGGATCCCTACATTAACGTAGATCCAGGCACTATGAGCCCAACCCAACACGGGGAAGTTTTCGTTACAGAAGACGGCGCTGAAACTGACTTAGATTTAGGTCACTATGAGCGTTTCATCCGTACTAAAATGACACGTCGTAATAACTTTACGACTGGGCGTGTTTACTCTGAAGTTCTGCGCAAAGAGCGCCGTGGCGACTATTTAGGCGCTACAATTCAAGTTATCCCTCATATCACTAATGAAATTAAAGACCGCATCATCCGTGGTGGTGAAGGCCATGACGTCGTTTTGGTTGAAGTTGGTGGTACAGTTGGTGATATCGAATCATTGCCATTCCTTGAAGCGATTCGTCAAATGGCAGCTGAAGTTGGCCGTGAACGCACATTATATTTGCACTTAACATTAGTGCCATACCTTGCAGCGGCTGGTGAAGTAAAAACTAAGCCAACTCAACATTCTGTGAAAGAATTACTGTCAATTGGTATTCAACCAGATGTGCTGATTTGTCGTTCAGACAGAGTGATCCCAGCAAATGAACGTGCAAAAATCGCATTGTTCTGTAATGTGCCAGAGAAAGCGGTTATTTCTCTCAAAGACGTTGATTCAATTTATAAAATCCCAGCCTTATTGAAATCACAAGGTTTGGATGAATACATCTGTAACCGTTTCCGCATTGATGCGCCAGAAGCTAATTTAGCTGAGTGGGAACAAGTTATTTACGAAGAAGCCAATCCCGCTGGTGAAGTGACTATTGGGATGGTGGGTAAATATGTTGAGTTACCAGATGCGTATAAATCTGTAATTGAAGCATTAAAACACGGTGGCTTGAAAAACCGTTTAACTGTGAACATCAAATTAATTGATTCACAAGATATTGAAACTCGAGGTGTTGAGTTACTAAAAGGTTTAGATGCTATTTTAGTACCAGGCGGCTTTGGCGAGCGTGGTGTTGAAGGGAAAATTCTGACCGCTCAATATGCACGTGAAAACAAGATCCCTTACTTAGGAATTTGTTTGGGTATGCAAGTCGCATTGATTGAATTTGCACGTAATGTTGCCAATATGGCAGATGCAAACTCAACAGAATTTAAAGCGGATTGTAAATTCCCTGTTGTTGCGCTGATTACTGAATGGCGCGACGAAGAGGGTAACCTTGAAGTACGTTCAGAAGAGAGCGATCTTGGTGGAACAATGCGTGTTGGTGGCCAACCATGTCATTTAGTGAATGGTAGCCTTGTACGTGAAATGTATGGTTCAGAAACTATCATTGAACGTCACCGCCACCGTTATGAGGTGAATAATTTACTACTGAAACGTATTGAAGATGCGGGCCTAAAAATTGCAGGTCGTTCAGTGGATAATAAGCTGGTGGAAATTATTGAAAACCCTAATCATCCATGGTTTGTGGCTTGTCAGTTCCACCCAGAGTTCACCTCTACACCAAGAGATGGTCATCCGTTGTTTGCAGGTTTTGTTAAAGCCGCTGGTAAGTACCAGAAAGGTGAGTTGAAATAAGATATGGGGAAGTCGGCGCAGGTGCACCAACTTCCCAAAATTTAACTTGTACTGAGGAAAACCTAATGTCCAAAATTGTTAAAGTGATCGGTCGTGAAATCATTGACTCTCGTGGTAACCCAACTGTAGAAGCTGAAGTTCATTTAGAAGGTGGCTTTGTTGGTTTAGCTGCGGCACCATCAGGTGCGTCAACAGGTTCTCGTGAAGCTCTGGAACTGCGTGACGGTGATAAAGCACGTTTTCTGGGTAAAGGTGTTCTGAAAGCAGTTGCTGCTGTTAATGGTCCAATCGCAGAAGCGCTGATCGGTAAAGATGCTAAAGACCAAGCTAACATCGATAAAATCATGATTGATCTCGATGGCACTGAGAACAAATCTAAATTTGGTGCAAACGCAATTCTCGCTGTATCTTTAGCAAATGCTAAAGCAGCAGCAGCGGCGAAAGGTATGCCTCTGTATGAGCACATCTCTGACTTGAATGGTACTCACGGTCAATACTCTATGCCTCTGCCAATGATGAATATCATCAATGGTGGTGAGCACGCAGATAACAACGTTGATATCCAAGAATTCATGATCCAGCCTGTTGGCGCGCCAACGCTGAAAGAAGCGGTTCGTATGGGTTCTGAAATCTTCCATCACTTAGCAAAAGTACTGAAATCTAAAGGTATGAATACAGCTGTAGGTGATGAAGGTGGTTATGCGCCTAACTTAGAATCAAACGCAGCAGCATTAGCAGCAATTAAAGAAGCGGTTGAGCAAGCTGGTTATGTGTTAGGTAAAGACGTAACACTGGCGATGGACTGTGCAGCATCTGAGTTCTATAACGCAGAAACCGGTAATTATGAGCTGAAAGGCGAAGGCAAAACCTTCACTTCACAAGAGTTCACACATTATTTAGAAGAACTGACTAAACAGTACCCAATCGTATCTATCGAAGATGGTCTGAACGAGTCTGACTGGGATGGTTTCGCATACCAAACTAAAGTTCTTGGTGACAAAATCCAACTGGTTGGTGATGACCTGTTTGTAACTAATACTAAGATCCTAAAAGAAGGTATCGATAAAGGTATAGCTAACTCTATCCTGATCAAATTCAACCAAATCGGTTCTTTAACTGAAACTTTGGCTGCAATTAAAATGGCGAAAGATGCAGGCTATACAGCTGTTATCTCTCACCGCTCAGGTGAAACTGAAGATGCTACTATTGCAGATTTAGCAGTTGGTACAGCGGCAGGCCAAATCAAAACAGGTTCTATGAGCCGTTCTGACCGTGTTGCTAAATATAACCAACTGATTCGCATTGAAGAAGCATTAGGTAAAAATGCACCATTCAATGGCTTAAAAGAAGTTAAAGGCCAAGCATAATTATTTATTGCTTAGCAAGTTAATGAATAGGGAAGCTTAGGCTTCCCTTTTTTTTTTGGGTTATTTATTGTATTAATGCAACAAATATAATTGAATTTTTTTATAAAATTCAATCTGAATTTGTTTTTTGATTATGGTACTAAAGGAGATATTAATTTACAGTCATTATTCATTTTAGATAAATAATTGATTTTTATTCAAAGGAATGAATGCAATGACAGTAAAAAAATATACAGAAGTAATTGAAAATATAAATGAAATTATCAATAAATATACGCTAGATACAAGCGAGTTAATTAAAATCGGCTCAACGACAGAAAAAGTAGATGTAACATTAATTAAACATGATAACTCACGATATGATATTAGTTATTATGATAGCGAGCAGCCTGACCCGTTTGTAATTAAAAGTTATTTACTCAATAATAATAATTATGATGCAACTCATTTATATCCCTCCTATGTAGATATTCCTAAAAAACCATCAGATACGTTTCTCTTATTTACAGGTACTTTAAATAAAAATTCTATTATAGTTACCAATCATGATAAAGATCATTATCGAGTCTATAATGATTGCAGAATGAATAGTTCAATTTTATATGATGATGTTGTTATGTCTGCTGATTATCAAGATTATAAAATAAAAGATGGTACAAATGGTAATGCGACAGCATATATGCAGTTTGTAAATAATGATTGGCAATTAGTCTTGCAAAAACAAGAGGTTAAATATTTTAACGGTGAAAGAAAATCATTTGCAATAGAAGGGAAAAATAGAATATTAAAATATATTCCTAATAATAAAATGGATAGTATAAATAAAAATAAATTTGAAAATACTCGGGAAAATATACATGTCAAAATATTGTCTATAGCAAAGAAATTCAATTGCTTATATGTGGATGAGAAAGGTAATAATATATTTGAAACGGAACGAAAATTAGATAGCGCTAAAGCATGGCATGAGTTTATTACATCTATAAGTATAAAAATAAATAATCATGTAAAAATGTTAAAAAGTTTCCAAGAAGTATGGCAGAAACAACTTCAGGAACTAAATGGGAAAATAAATAAAACAATAGATGATAAAGTTAAAATAAAATCTTTAAAACGAAAATTAGCACAAAGTGATATTCAAATTAGTTTTTATCATAATCATTATAATAGAATACTGTCTGAAGGGAACCAAATAGAAAGAAGTAAGTTATGGTGGGAAATAAAAAAAAGTAAAGGTATGAACGCTGTTGTTAAAAATGAAGAACAATCAATATATGGCGGTATTAATGAATATAAGCAAACAATCAATGAGCGATATGAAAATTTAGTTTTTGTTCATAAAAATTCTAATAAACCTTCATTTAGAAATAGTTTTAGTGAGGGCATGAACGATTTTTCAGAAGTCAATATATCAGGATTAAAGAAGAATATGACTTCACTAGAACTGAAAAAATTATATTTGACTCAAGACCTTAGCCCTATAGAACGAGGGGCTTTATATCAAAGAATTAATAATGTAGGTCACTCAGAATATATAAAATATGTTCTGAATGAAACAGGAAAAGTTAGTGAATTATTTTATTCATTAAATAGCCAAATTAATCGATTAATGCCACAAGATTTTTATTTAACGCTGATAGGGGATGATTCTCGAGGGCGTTGTTACCCTTTGGTTAGAGCTATGTCAGTTGCATTAGCAAAAGATGATCAAAAAGGTGCGGATACTTTATTTAATAAACTTTATATAGCATCAGCAAATCCTAAAGATAATGATTCAATATTAATAAAAACGGCATTGGAGCGATTACATTCGAATGTGGAAGCAATAGAGGCATCATTTTCTCATGGTAGAATTAATATCAAAGAAACACAGAGTTTATTAGAGGCGCAGCAAAAAACAATGATGTTTGCTATTAATAGTCAAAATCACTCGATGCTTATTGGTAAAACTATAAATGATAAAAAATCACACTATTATTTTTATGATCCTAACTTCGGTTTGTTTTCGTTTAATAATAGTAAAGAACTATTTTCAGCATTTAAAAAATTTATGGTAGATAACAAAATGGCTGATTTTTACTCAGCCTTTGGGAGCAATAAAGATCCGGTTTTTGAAGTGATTTCAATTATTACCGATGATATGTCGAGTGTTCCTGTGGGGAATGGGTTAAGTGTAACTCATTTAAGTGAGCCTATTTCACTGAGTTTAATTACTAAACGTGAAAGTAAAACTAGTAGTATCGTTAATAAACAACTTGCTATTCAAAGAGACATTCAATTGAAAGGAACATTGGCTATGTTAGAAGCAGAACAATGGGGATACCGTTTAGAAACTTCTCTTGCCAATTTATCAATGAACTATCAATTTAATAGAAAATGGGTGCCTATATTTTCTACACTGAAAGAGGATGAGAAAGGTAAATATCAACTTCAATTTATAGATTATGATGATCCTGAAAAAAGTCATTGGATTGAAATGGATGATCCGACAATTAAAGAATTTAATCATTACTATGAAAAGCAAGTAGCATTATTTGGGGAAAATTATTTTTTCGATGGTAAAAAAATAAAGCCACAAAAATATATAGATAATAACAGTGAATATAATATCAATGAGCCATCATTCGATGGATTAAATGCAGGAATAGCGATTCAGTCTTTGATGCTATGGTATTCAGATAAAAACCATAATAGAAACGGCATGAAAAATGATAATTTTAACTTAGCATTAGCATTGAAAATACATAGTTATATTAATTATGGGATGATATTTCATGGGGCTCTGAATGATTTAGGTAAAATTGTGGGTATAATTCGTAGTGGGTTAAATGGAAATATTAGCTATGAAGCTAAAAATATTAGTCTGTTTTCTACTTCATTAGCTCAAACAGTAAATGAAGGTGTTACTGTTTTATTTAATGGTGCCTTAGTCGGCTTTGATATATATGAATTGACCTATGCAAAAGATGAACCTCATAAGATTATATTTAGTACACAACTTGCTTTTGATTCTGCGAGTTTTGTCACAGGAGGACTCAGTTTAGGAACCGGTGCTTTAGGAGTAACGGAAGCTTCAGTATTTATGGGGGGAGCAGGGGTTATTTTTGCAGGGTTAAGTATTGGTTTCACTAGTTTGGCGCGTAATTATGCAGTGATAGGAGAAGATGCTAAATCGGTAGGTAGATATTTTTATCAGTTAGACCAAGCATATAAAAATAACGGATATGATTACTTACCTGATAAAAGTATTGTTCTTCCGCGCGCTGGTGCAGTTTTTAAAACAATAGATCTTAGAAATAACCAAATTGAATTTGATAGCCAGTATATCTATAGGACTAGCGCACATTCTGCAGGAGGCGGACGGAAAAATTATATTTTTTGGGCGGGTAATTTCCCTACAATGGTACATGACCGTCAACAGGCAATTAATATTCGTAAAGGTATCGGATATAATATGAGTAGCCGACATTATGGTTATTTAGATGCGCAAATAATTGTCTTACCTATCACTCCAAAATCGTATATTAAATATGATTACAATTTATGGCCAGGAGCAACAACACGTCATGATAGTGGATTTGATGTTATTCGTCGTTTAGAAAATACAGATAAATTCGATTATGATTTTTATATATTTCCAAGTGAAAATACTATCACTCAGATATTTCATGAATATGTAGATACAGAAATCGAAATAAAGTTAAATAATCAGTATAGACATTTGGTTATTCCAAAAATACCCAATGAATGGCATGGGAAAATTAAATATTCGATAAGAGGAAATGGTGGGGTATATAAACTTAGCCCACAAATAGGTGCAGAAATAGAGTTGATAGATGATTCTAATAAGGTATCGCCTTCTCATTGGATAATTAGTAGTGAACTATTAAATAAAAATGACATTATCGTTAAGTCTGAATGTATAGATTTTGGTGGAGTAAAAATAAAATTAGGCCCATCAGTGTCAAAAAAAGACTTTTTATATATCAATAATAATAATGAAACCTATAAAATAGATTTTTTAAAGTTAAGTATAAATTTAATTAGCGAAGATGGAAATAAGTGGGTCGGCCATAAGGAAGATTTATCTAATCATTTAAATAAATTAAATGAACAACATAAAATTATGGGGCAGTACATATTAATTGAAAATTATCAGTTTGGGAATGTTAATGTAGGCCGAGCATTTTATCAGGTTTCTACAGGGAGATATATTTTCACTGACTCATCGGAACAATATACTAAAAATGCTGATCTATTTTCTCCATTAGGGACGGGGGCATGTTTTTATTCAAAAGATAATAATATATTGTGGTTAGTTGATAAGGATAATAAAGTCCAATATATGTATATTATTAATAATAATGCTCAGCGGAATTTTGAATTAACTAAGTTATGGGTTAGTAATGAAAATATTTATTTCTCATGTCGTTATCCTAGTGAAGGAGTTCATGAAGTCGCAAATTATATGATAAATGGAAATGAAATTATATTAGTTAGTGTTTCTATTGATGAGCTGACTCATTATCAGTTATTCGAAGAAAAATCGGTCATACCTAAGGATATTTCAGATGTGATTTTTGGTAAGTATTTATTGTTAATTGATAAAGTAAAAGATAAAAAAACAATATATAGTAAAAGTGTGAAGCTGGCTGATGTCATCCAAATATCAGGAATTGATAAAAATAATAATATATATCATTATTGGTTAAGGGAAAAAGACGGTGTTATTATAAGGCCAACGGTTACTTCATATAAGCTTGCTCTCGATAGCAAAGAATTATTTGAGCCTAAAGATTTAATATTTGTTGGCTTTTTATTAAATAATAATGGGCAAGAAGTATTCTTTTTTTATAGTTATAAAGAAAAGTTAATATATCGACAAGTCGGAGAGAATCCAAATTTCTTTCAAATAGAAAAGCAAGGGATCAAGGAAATAAATATCGAAGATATTGAGAGTGTTATATTTAGTCAAAGTAAAATTTTAATTACTAATAATAATGGCATTGTGAGTCAAGTTAACGCTCAAGGTAATATTCAACCTGTGGCACTAAATAAAAAGTGGTTTGATTTACATCCAACAAGATGGTGGGAAGAATTTGGTAAATTAGAGTCAAATCAAGGAGTATATGCTTTACTTGGATTAAAAATGAGTCATAATCAAGCTATTATTCCCGCTTGGTATGAAAATAAAAGTATTGTTATTGCATACCAATTATCATCACTGAATACATTGCAATATTTAGGAATAGACGAGTACCGTTCAACAGCAATTATTTTTGATATGGAAAATAAGAAACTTTATTGGCAACCAATTGTAAATGAAGCTGCTTTAGTTAAAGCTTTTGATAAAAATAATTTAAAAAATACTTTATCACTACCTTCAATGTATGAGATATACCCAAATATTAAATTTGATACAGTTAAAAAATTAAAAAATGGATTGTTAATGTATACAACTAATGATGAGATTTTATATTATAGTAAGGGAGAGAATAATTTAGATGGTAATAAAGAGGGATTCTCATCATCTTTATTAATTAACGGTGGAAATTCAAGGGATATAATTAACCCGCCAGTTATAAATAATGTAAAAAATATTGTATTAAGTGCGGGAGATAAAGAAGATAGTTATGTTATTTCTAGAGCAGCGTGGCTACATTATCAAGCAATTATCATTGATAATAATGCGAGCGATCGTTTGACAGATACACTTGTTTTACCTGTTGACGATATGAACTCGCTAGCTGTTAATCGCCTAGGAGATGACCTTATCCTGACGGATATAAATACAAATAGCATACTTATTATTAGGCGTATATTTTCTGCTAATGCTCAAGGATATGAACACCTTCAATTGCGATTTTTAAATTCTAACGAAGATATTGGGGTGAAAACTATTGTAGATAATTATTTATTGACTGATGGGCTTATGGTTACTAATACACCGAATGAGTCTGATGAAGAAATACTGTTGGCTCATGACAATCAGTTAGCACAGCTTTCAGCAATGACATCATCATTAAATCATCGTGAAAGCATGATTAGACATCAGGATATAATACAGCCTTCGTTGGTTACTGCGCCTGTTTTAGTGGGATAGAGCAGGTATGAATTAGTTAAGCTAGCTGGACTTTAACTGGCTAGCTTAACTAGTTGTCTAGTTTCATTGGTTGATATTTTAGTTTAAGTTTGTTTTTCATCTATTAATATCATTTATTTAGCTTTGGGGGGGATTAACTGCTGACTGATGTGTTGGCGTATTAGCGCAATTGTTCTGTCGATTGAAACTGTTAATTTATGCGGTTATTTGCCTACAAAATAGAACATTTTCCGGTAGAGATATTAAAAACACAAAAAATTGCGCGGGGTAGATCGCACTTTTAGCTTATCCACATTTTCATCTCAATAAATTAACTCTATATTTCACAGCTTATAAATAATTATTAACAATATGCGCTAAAAATAAACTTGCTTCCAAAGCTATGGAGTAAACATGGACGCTTCAGAATCTTTAACACCATCAGTGAGCCCAACCCCCTCGAATAAACGGGGATGGATAATCTTAGCTGTTGATATCGTACTCTTAATTTTATTACTAAAATATTTACCATTTGATGATAAAGCAAATGCAGGTCTTGCAATGATGGTTTTCATCGGTGTGCTTTGGTTAACTGAAGCTATCCATGTCACCATTACTGCACTGTGTATTCCGATCTTGGCAGTAGGCTTAGGGCTGATGAATACAGGGGATGCATTGAAATCATTTGCAAATCCGATTATTTTCTTATTCTTCGGTGGCTTTGCATTAGCGACGGCTTTACATATCCAAGGCCTTGATAGGCTAATTGCAAATCGCTTACTAATGGCAGCTCGAGGGCGCTTATCAGTCGCGGTATTATTGCTGTTTGGTGTAACAGCGTTACTTTCTATGTGGATTAGTAACACAGCAACAGCTGCAATGATGCTACCACTAGTATTAGGTATATTATCTAATCTCGATGTACGTCATGAACGTAATACTTTCGTGTTTGTACTATTAGGTGTTGCTTATAGTGCAAGTATCGGTGGTTTAGGCACGATTGTAGGTAGCCCTCCAAATGCGATTGCGGCTGCGGCTTTAGGTTTAGATTTCTTATCATGGATGAAATATGGTATTCCAATCATGGTGGTATTACTACCAATGATGTTTGTATTGATGTACATGATGTTACGTCCAAACCTGAAACATCGTTTTCAAATTGAGTTAGAACACGTTGAGTGGAATGGAAAGCGTATTACAGCAATGACGATTTTCCTTTTAGCCGTAGTTTGTTGGATCACGAGTACGTTTATTAGTGATGCATTAGGTGGCGTAAAAGATTTAGATACAATCATTGCGATGAGTGCTGCGATTTTAATTGGTGTAACAGGTGTTGCTAGCTGGTCTCAAATTCAAAAAAATACCGAGTGGGGCGTATTGATGCTGTTTGGTGGTGGTTTAACACTCAGCGCAATTTTAAGTTCTTCTGGGGCAAGTAAGATCATGGCAGACTGGATGCAAATGACATTCGGTGAAAGTCACTGGTTTGTTATTATTCTAGCTGTTACTACCTTTATTATCATTTTGACTGAGTTTACCAGTAATACGGCGAGTGCAGCTTTATTAGTACCAATCTTTGCAACAGTTGCTGAAGCATTAGGTATGCCAGTCATTGTATTAACCATGATTATTGGGATTGGTGCATCCTGTGCGTTTATGTTGCCAGTTGCTACACCGCCAAATGCGATTGTGTTCGGTTCCGGTTATATTAGGCAAATTGAAATGGTACGTGTTGGTGCGGTATTAAACGTGGCTTGTATCCTTGTGATTTCATTGTTTGCTTGGTTTATCTGGATGTAAATTAGGATCAATTCACTTTAACTTAACGGCCTCTTATTGAGGCCGTTATTTGTTGTTGTACGCTAAATTGAGATTATTGCGTTGTTTTAGCAATAAGAGCCTGTTGGTTTTTCCCTATTTTTATCACACCTGTATCAGAAAAAATAATGTCTGCATCTCCGCGCACAGAGAAACTCATCGTGTTTATAACTCCTTGAATATCTATCTTATTCTGTGGGCAAAGGAAATTATCTTTACAGTGATATTGGTGACTCTCAAGTACAATGTTACGACCTGTCAATTTAGTTTGCTCATCCATCTCTAAATGATTTCCTTGAATATAAGGAATGTCAGTTTTGAACTTTGTGCTGTACTTGACAATGCCTTCACTAGGAGAAAGGGTACTATTACCAGATGCGCTGATATAATTTTGTATGGCAGAGTGGATATTAAGTGTATTTTGCAGCTTTATTTGGTCTGCAACGACATTTAATTTTGATAGTTGAATTGGAGTTCCTTGTTGCTGACTAATACTGATTTGGCTAGCAGGTTGAGTTGAAAACTTCAGTTGGTTATAGTCCTCCAATTTTTGGAGTTCAAGCTGGTTATCTTTCTCTTTGTTTTTAATATATTTTTTTTCAAATTTACCGGCAATTAAGGAGAGGCTATTAATATTATCAACGGCGCCGTCTTTCCATGAAATACCATTAGGATTTGCGATAACAAGGTTAGCGCGTTGCCCTTTTATTCCTAATATCCCTTGTAAGTTGCTTGTTTCAGTCCCTGTTACTTCTGCAAAAATAAGCTTTGCTGCCTTATTATTAAGCTTAGTATTACTGTTAATATCATTATTAAAAATTAAACCATCGTCATTAGATGAGAGACTTTCGAAGGTATTAAACGAGATGTTATTTTTGAGAGGGGCTTCTATATTAATGACTTTTGCTTTTGTGATATCAGGGGCCTCGGCTAATGATGTGGTATGAAATAAAGTACAACTTAGTAGAGTGAATGATATGGTTTTCTTCATTGGTATTAGCTCCTTGCTGTAAAAATCCTTTAATGATTAAAAGCATAATGTATTTAGTTGTTTTTTATAATAATCAAAAATTAGTTTGGCTTAATAAAATATGATACGTTAGCACTCAGGGAAAATCGGAAAATCGGAAAATCGGAAAATCGGAAAATCGGAAAAATATGATGTAAATAATTGTTACACTATGTTTTTGGCCGCTTATAAGTTCCATTTTCCTTGCTAATAAATTACTACTTGTTATGTTTTTAAATTAAAGATAAAGGGATTTAATAATATGTCTGGTGATAGCTATAGCTCTCTATTGAATCATGCCATTTATGTAATGGATAAAATAAAGCTTGATAAAAATATTATGATGCTAGTTGAGGCGATTAAATATGAATATCGCCATAAAGGAAAATGGTCTCCAGATTTATTGAAAAAACATGATAAATTAAAGAAAGAAATAGAAAGAAAATCTTATTTTTTATATAACAATGATGTTCCTATTGGTATTGAAAAACTCAGTAATCAAGAAGAGCTGGAGTTTATTGGTTATATAAGAGATTTATCAACAGGAAATAATGATGTCGATATAAGAGTTCAAGGTAAAGAGGATATTGAATTATCTAACCTTGTTGATTCCGATTTATTAAGTTCACAAGCACTGCGTATTCTCCCTAAAAATTTAAAACAAAGGATAAAACTTCGCTCTAGTATAAATGCTAGGTTAACTATAAATATACATAAAAAATATATTAATCGGCTGGCAAAATCTTTGGTGAAGTTATTTCATGAGTCGTCACTTCAGTGTATAGAACAAGCCAAAATTATGGGGCCTAGAAAATTTGGTATACAAACGGATCAAGCTGTTATTTACTTATCTGAATCGGGGCTTGAGCATGCAAAGGAAATTACCCAGCGACTTAATACATTGATTCCTTCGGATGCATTTATTGAACATACACCAGTTGGTATGCAAAAAATGGATACTGGCATTTCTTATTCGGAAACACCAAAAGGTCAGTCAACAAGCCATGGGCAAGCCAGGTCACAGGTCATTGCAGACGCTATTACAGAAGCTTTATTAACAGATCGCCCAGTAAAACAAATCTTACCGAAAGTATTAAAAAAAGTAGGCTACGATACGAATAATCCTAGTTTAGTTGCGCAAGTTCAGCGTGATGGTCATTTAAAAAATAGTCTTTTTGACTGTATGATGCTTAAAAAGCATAGAATAAGCCAAGATATTCAGCGATTTGTTACGGATCCACTGTTATTCCCATGTATGTATGTTATTGATAAATTTAATAATGATATATTATCAGTAAAAGCGGAAATATTTAACTTTGAGAATGATTTTACTGCCATTGAGTGCGGAGTATTAGCTCAGTATATAACCTCGAGAGAAAATTCAGGTTTTATTTATGATGTTTTAGATTTTACTTATAAATTTAATTCAATCTTTAGAGATAGCGGTTATATTGAGAAACGTCTCGCACCACAAGATTTTTATTTATATTTAATGGGTGATAATTCAGGGGGACGTTGTTACTCTTTAGTTAGGGCAATGGCTGTTGCATTAGCCTTAGAGGGCAGTGATGGTGCAAATAAATTGCTTAATAAGATGTTTTTAGCTGGGGCATCACCAACGGAGCCGAATTCAACTTTGTTACAAGCTGCGTTAAAAGAACTTCATGTAAATATAGAGGCGGCACACGCATCAACTATAATTGGCCAATTTGAGTTAAATGAAATAAAAGAAATTCTGATTAATGCTGAACAAGGAAATATTTATGCGCTAAATAGCAAAACACACTCGATGTTGTTAGGTAAAGTCAAAAATGGTAATGAAATTAATTATTATTTTTATGAACCAAACTTTGGTATTTGTGTTTTTAATGATTCTGATAAGTTATTTTCAACTTTAAATAAGTTTTTATTTAAAAACAAGATGGCAGAGCAGTATGCGGTTTTAAATAGTAGTTTTGAATTGGTCTCTATTAATACGGGAAAAATGTCTGAAGTACAAATTGGTAGTGGTTTAACTGTTTCCGATTTGGTTTATTCAGATAATTTAATGGAATCTATTTCTCTACATAAGAAAATGGAGAGTATTCTAGAACATCAGTCTTTAATAGCAAAAGATAAGAAAATACAGACATCCTTAATTATTTTGGAGTCAGAGAAATGGGGGGAACGTCTTGAATACTCAATTAATGAAGTGTGCAAAAGTCATCAACTAGATGAAAAATGGTTACCTGTTTTTGAAAATGTTGAGAATTTGGAAGATGGCCGATATCGTATTCAATTTATACATCAAGGGATAGAGGAAAAGACATATTGGGCTGAAACGAAAGACACAACATTTATTGAGTTTAAAGAATATTTTCACAAGCAAATGGCTATGTTAAAGAGTCATTATTCTTTTAGTGATGGGGAGTTGCAATGTGAAAGAGATATTGAGGGTACAGAACATGTGGATGGCCTCAATATAGCGATGGGAATACAATCAATCATTCAATGGTCGGAGAATAGAAAAGTGGTTTCTTCTAGGCCAACATCTAATTTAGCAACAGCACTGCGTATTCATAGTTATATTAGCTATTCTATGATGGCCCATGGTGCTATCAATGATGCCATGAAAACTGGAAAAATTGCATATTCATTATGGTGTGAAGGGAATGGAGTGGCGAAATCAGTAATGAATCGCTTTTCTTCGTCTCTAGTACGTACAGCGAATGAAGGGTTAGGGGTTATTTTCCAAGGAGCTATGGTTGGTTTCGATATTTATGAGTTAGCGAATGCACAAAATGAAATTCAGCGAGCTGTATTTGGTACTCAACTAGCTTTTGATTCATCATCATTAGGGTTAGGTATTGTAAGTACGGGAGCATCTCTACTTGGTGCGGAAACGGTGGCAGGTGTTGCAGGGCCATTAGCTGTACCACTTATGGGAATAGGTATTGGTATCACCGAACTGGTTAATATTAATGAAAGACACGCACAAAAAGCTGTTGCTGTAGGGGAAGAATTCGCGATTTATCAACGAGACTATCAAAATGCAGCGATAAGTTATGATGCAAAAAAAGGCTTTTTGATACCAACACCTAATATTGTCATCGAGAAATTAGATTTTAAAAATGGCTATTTTGACCTTGGTAGCCAATATATATATCGAGGTGTGAAAAAAAAGTGGTATATAGAGCATTGCTGGTTGAATGATTTTCAATCAGGGCCAAGTGCTGAGATCGATAAATCATATGCAATTAATATTAGAGAAGCTGTTGGTGTTACTGAGTCAAGAGTATTCTTTAATGGAAATCAAACTGGGGTAGTTATATTACCAGTTGTACCTAGATCGTTCATTCGTTACAGATATAGCTCTCTTTTTGGTGGAACTTCTCGAGGGGATAATGGTTTTTCTATTTTGAGAGGAATGGAAGAACGCTATCAATTCTATTTTGATTTTTTTTATTGTGGCCTAGAGTATGTTATCACCACTTTAGAGCATGAATATGAAAATACTACCATTCATGTCAATCTAGATAGCCAAAATAGACAATTAGCCATTCCTAAAATGCCTATTCCATGGCAAGGGCATATTACGCACGCAGTCACTGGTAATGGCGGGGAATATCAAATTACAGTTAATTATGGTGCATCTCTTACGTTAATTGAGGGAGCTATGTATGGAAAACAATCTAGCTGGATAATTGATACGAGTTTAATAGAAAGTGATGGAAAAGAGCATGTTATTCAAATCATGGATGATCACATTAAAATTAGCGGCATTACTATCCATGTTGATACATCGGTGGCGGATAATTCGATTTTGCTGGTCAATACTCAACATGAAGTATGTGAAATAGATTTTATTAATAAGACTGCAAAGATTATTAATGTAGATGGTAGTCAATGGATAAACAAAAGCCAGACAATTAAACAGCATCTTCATGATTTATCAATTAAAAACAAGCTTAACGGCCAGTATGTTGCCATCGATAATTATCAATATAACGGTTTAAACGTGGGACGTGCATTTTATGATGTTCAATATGACCGGGTCATTTTTACTCACTCAAAAAATAAAGAAAATCATTCGGCACAACTAATAAAAATTAATGGAGATACAGCCTATTTTTATTCATCAGTGGAATCAGTAATTTGGCAGGTTGATATCAATACAGGTTCTTTACTGACTCAACTTAAAGCGAATATGGTTTTAGGTTTAGATGCAGAAATTATTAAAGTCACATTGGTTGATGACCAACTGTATATAACATTAACAGAAAGAAGTACTGGCAGTACGGTTGAAAATACCTATAGGCTAATACAGAATGATAAATTAGAGCTCGTGAGCGTTGTGAATAACAGGTTATTACTCGATAACTTACATGACACACGAACATTATTATCATTTGAACAACGTAAGCAATTTAGTAGCCATGACTACTTAGCCTGTCGAGATATGAGTCCTGAATATCAACAGACAATTACAATCAAACCCAGCATAGCGAACACGGTGATGATATCGGGCACTGATGAAAATGGTTTTTGGCATCATTACTGGCTACGCAATGAGAGTGGAACATTGGTTAAAGCCAATTTAGAAAGAAAAAATGTGAATGAACAGCTATTCTTGAATGAGTTTATTTCGATAAGTGAAGAAGATTTAAAATATATTGATTGTGAGCTCGCAAAAAATACTCCATTAGAAAAAGTTTGGCGAGAGAGATTTGCTCTGTCTATTAGCGATGGTAAAGAGGCGATATCTCAATTAAAGCGTTATGGCATTAAACCTACACTAGCAAAAATATTTGCAACAAACTTGGGACGTTATAATCCGAGGTATGATTTATGGTATTGGTTTCCTCCTAAGGACTTGGAATTAATAGGAAGTTTATTAAAGGAAAATGGAAAGGAAGCCTTTTTCTTTTATAGCCGAAAAGAAGACACCATTTTTTATCAAAAAGGGTTAGGGCAAGATATTATTAAGCCAAATAAGCCTAGTGCCTTTCGTTTAAATTTGAGTGGAATAGAAAATGCCACGCACTGGCAAGGGGAGCTCCTTGTTATCCAAAAAGAAGGCTTTGTTAGGCAACTGGATGCGAATGGCAGTGTACAATTAGTTGCACTCAATAAAGACTGGTTTGCGAGAGAGCCTTTGAAATGGGAGCGTTTTGCCCAATTTTCCAATGAAAAGGACCCCATTGCATTGTTTGGATTAAAAGATACTAATGGGGAACGCATATTACCAGCATGGTATTTTAACGAAATGGTTGTTGTTGCACCTTCATTTTCGTTGGAAAGTGAGTTACAAATTATCGATTTTGATCACGATAAACAATATGGTATTATTTTTGATTCAAAATCAAAGAAGCTATATCGAATAAACGCGATTGGAGAGATGAAGTTTAACAATATTTTCGATAGTAAGGGTGTTCTTCGATTTCCCAATAAATTACCTAAGCATGTTGATTTATACCCTGAGCTTACTTTTAAGTCAGTGCAAAAAATAGCAGGTGGCTTAATGCTGTTAACAGAAGAAAATGCAATTATTTATCATCCAACATCATCTCATGAACAATTAGGCTTATCATTAATTATTAAAGGAACACCGGAGGATGATGTCGTTATTCCTGCAGCATTAGGCGATGTTTCTGTTTTAATTCTTAATGGTGGTGAGGGCTCCGATACTTATCAGTTTAAAAAAGTAGATTGGCAGCGTTATCAAACGATTATTATTGATAATTATTCGGTAGACCGAATTGTTGATTTGCTTATCCTACCCATAAAAAACCAATTGAAGGAGATTTTTATTAATCGCCAAGGAGATGACTTGGTTATTACAGATTCAATAAATAATACATCTCTTTATATCCGTGGAATTTATGGTTTACAGGCTCACTCTTATCGTCATCTACAACTTAGAATTGATGGAACAGATCAACACATTGATGTGAGTTTATTAGCTGAACAAGCTTTGGCGAGTCACGGTTTAATGTCTTTATCAATGCATTTCAGAAGCTATTTTAATATCAATGATAAGATAGCTTTATTAGGGGAGTTGTTGAATCGAATAGATTTTACTCAGGAAGACTTTGAAATTCAAACTGCACCCAAAGAGCAGGATAAACCTCATTTCGCCATGTTATCTACAACAAGTCAGTATTAAATTAATATATAAAAAAAGAGCCACAACATAAGTGGCTCTTTTGGATTTATCGATCAGCAATTATTGTGCTGTTGGTGGATGGCTGTGTTCAACATCTTCTGATTTCTTCGAGAAACGGCGACGGATCACCACGAAGAATACAGGAACGAAGAAGATAGCCAATGAGGTTGCGGCAAACATTCCCCCAAGAACACCAGTACCTACTGAGTTCTGGGATGCAGAACCTGCACCGTTACTAAACACCAGTGGGATAACACCTAACATAAATGCTAAAGATGTCATCAGAATTGGTCGTAAACGCATTTTAACTGCATTCAGTGTTGCTTCGACTAACCCTTTACCTTCTTTTTCCATCAAGTCTTTGGCGAATTCAACAATCAAGATTGCGTTTTTCGCCGATAGCCCAATGGTTGTTAAGAGGCCCACTTTAAAGTAAACGTCGTTGTCTAGACCACGAACACTGGTAAACAGTAACGCACCAATAATACCTAATGGAACAACTAACATAACTGAGAATGGAACTGACCAGCTTTCATAGAGAGCCGCCAAACACAGGAAGACCACTATCAAGGAGATTGCGTACAGAGCAGGGGCTTGGTTACCTGCTAAGCGTTCTTGATATGACATACCTGTCCACTCGTAACCAATTCCTTCAGGCAGGTTTTCAGTGGTGAGTTTTTCCATTAACAGCATCGCATCACCAGTACTTTTCCCTGGAGCTGCCTGACCTTGAATGTTCATCGCAGGGACACCGTTATAACGCTCTAAACGCGGTGAACCATACTTCCAAGGATCTTTGGATTCGTCCATAAAGGCAGAGAACGGAACCATTTTACCTTGGTTATTACGAACATACAGGTTACTGATGTCAGAAGGTAACATACGGCTTTCTGCGTCACCTTGTACGTAAACTTTCTTCACACGACCACGGTCGATAAAGTCATTCACGTAGCTTCCACCAAACATAGAACTCAATGTTGCGTTGATATCACTGATAGCGACACCTTGAGCCTGTGCTTTTTGTTGGTCAATATAAATACGGTATTGCGAGGTATCATCCTGACCATTTGGACGAACACCTTGAAGCATTTCTGGGTGCTGAGCAGCTAATCCAAGTAACTGGTTACGGGCTTGCATCAGTTTATCATGCCCCAAGTTACCTTTATCGACTAACTCAAAGTCAAACCCGTCTGCGGTACCTAACTCAACAATCGCTGGTAGGTTAAAGGCGTAAATCAGTGCCTCTTGTTTTTGTGACAGTGCGATATTTGCACGTTGTACAATCGCATCAACGTGGTTTTCATCGCCTTTACGTTCGCTCCAATTTTTCAGAACGACGAAAGCGAGACCCATGTTTTGACCTTGACCTGCGAAGCTAAAGCCCCCAACGGTAAAGACCGACTCAACGTTTTTGGCTTCTTCGGTATGGTAGTAGTTATTCACTTCATCCAATACCGCTTGGGTTTGTTCTTGCGTTGATCCTGGTGGTAATTGGATCATTGACAAGAATACCCCTTGGTCTTCCGCTGGTAAGAAAGAAGACGGTAAGCGGACGAACATGAACGCCATACCAACCACTAACAGCAGGTAAATCACTAAATAACGGCCCGTGCCGTTAAGCATACGGCTTACACTGTCGGTGTAGTGGTGTGCTTGTTTTTCAAATGTGCGGTTAAACCACCCAAAGAATCCTTTTTGGCTACCATGGCTGCCTTTTTCAATTGGCTTCAACATGGTGGCACACAGTGCTGGTGTTAAGATCATCGCAACCAGTACTGATAAGATCATGGAGGATACAATGGTAATTGAGAACTGACGGTAAATTGCCCCTGTAGAACCTCCAAAGAAGGCCATAGGAATAAATACCGCAGACAGCACCATTGCAATACCGACTAACGCACCTTGGATTTGACCCATTGATTTTTTGGTCGCTTCTTTTGGTGACAAGCCTTCTTCTTGCATAACACGCTCAACGTTCTCAACAACGACGATGGCGTCATCGACGAGAAGCCCGATGGCGAGTACCATCGCGAACATGGTCAAGGTGTTTATGGAATAACCAAATGCCGACAAGATAGCAAAGGTACCTAACAATACGACAGGTACTGCAATCGTTGGTATCAGTGTTGCACGGATGTTTTGTAGGAACAAATACATAACGACAACAACCAGCATGATTGCTTCTACTAACGTTTTAACCACTTCGTTAATTGAAATTTTAACGAATGGGGTCGTATCGTATGGATAAACAATCTCTAATCCTTGAGGGAAGAAAGGCTTCATTTCCTCAAGCGCAGCGCGGACGTTATTAGACGTATCTAAAGCGTTAGCTCCGGTTGCCAGTTTAATACCGATACCTGCTGCTGGCTTACCATTAAAGCGGGCAATAGTACTATAGTTTTCAGCACCTAATTGGACATCAGCAACATCTTTAATACGCACTTGTGAACCATCCTGGTTTACACGTAATAGAATATTGCTAAATTCTTCAGGGCTATTTAAACGTGTCTGCGCAATGATAGAAACGTTTAAACGCTGGTTTGCTACAGACGGTGAACCACCGAGTTGCCCTGCTGCGACTTGGTTATTTTGTACCTTGATCGCATTAATGACATCTGTTGTGGTCATGTTGTACTTAACGAGTTGCTCTGGTTTTAACCAAATACGCATTGCATATTGGGTACCGAACAGTTGAGTTTCACCTACACCGTTAACTCGGCTAAGTGGGTCTTTAATATTTGACCCTACGTAGTCGGCAATATCGTATTGCCCCATTGAGCCATCGCTAGAAACGAAACCCGCAACCATTAAGAATGAACTAGTTGATTTATCGACACTAATACCTTGCTGCTGAACTTCTTGTGGCAACAATGGCATCGCCAGTTGCAATTTGTTTTGCACCTGTACTTGCGCGATATCACCATCAGTTCCTGCTTCAAATGTCAGCGTAATGCTAGCAGAACCTGATGAATCACTGCTCGATGACATATATACCAAGTTATCGATACCGTTCATGTTCTGTTCGATAACCTGCGTTACTGTATTTTGTACCGTCTCAGCATCCGCTCCCGGATAGTTAGCTGAAATAGAAACAGCCGGTGGCGCGATGGTCGGGTACTGCGAAACAGGTAACTGGATAATTGCCAACAGACCAGCAAGCATGGTGATAATTGCAATTACCCACGCAAAAATTGGTCTTTCTATAAAAAACTTAGGCATTAATCAGCCGCTCCCTTATTTAGACTTTTCTTCAGGTTTTGCCTGATTGTCTATGGATTGCGTTTCTAAGTTTGCTTCCTTAGGATTCACAACAATTCCTGGTTTGATTTTTTGTAAGCCGATGACAATGACACGATCACCTGCTTGTAGACCTTCAGTTACCAGCCATTTGTTGCCAACTGCTTGTCCTGCTTTAACTTTTCTGACTTCAACTTTATTCTCTGCGCCAACAACCATGACTTGAGAAGTTCCTTGAGCCGTACGAGTCAAGCCTTGTTGTGGAACTAGAATCGCCTTTTCAATAACACCGTCTTCTAATACAGCACGAACAAACATACCTGGAAGTAACTCTTTGTTCGGGTTAGGGAACATGGCTCTCATGGTGATAGACCCTGTTGTTTCATCAACAGTGACATCAGAGAATTCCAGAACACCCTTTTGTGCGTATTCTTGACCGTTGTTGTTGATCAAACTGACAGGTGCTTTCCCTGATTCTCGCTGTATAGCGCCTTTCGCTATCTCATTTTTGAGACGTAAAAAATCGTCACTCGATTGTGTTACGTCAACATAGATAGGATCAAGTTGCTGAACACGCATTAATTCAGTGGCTTGTCCTGTAGATACTAAAGCCCCTTCAGTCACATTCGATTTACCGGTACGGCCGCTGATCGGTGCAGTTACTTTGGTATAATTCAGGTTGATACGTGCCGTTTCAACCGCAGCTTCAGCCGCTTTGACGGCAGCAAGTGCTTGTGCATAGGTTGAGGTTGCTTCGTCGTATTCCTGACGACTAATGTAATTAGTACCTAACAATGGTTTATAACGCTTCACCGTTAATGCAGCCAGATTCGCATTGGCTTGTGCTTTTGCAAGTTCCGCTTTTGCGCTGTCATAGGTTGCTTGGAATGGTGCTGGGTCAATTTGGTATAAAGATGTCCCTGCTTCTACGTCGCTACCTTCTTTATAGTTGCGTTTCAATATGATGCCACTAACCTGAGGGCGAACCTCGGCAACACGAAATGCGGATGTACGGCCTGGTAACTCGGTTTTGAGAGTCAGAGGTTCGGCTTTAAGCGTAACAATTCCTACTTCAGGCGCCGGGCGTTCTCCGCCACCTTGTTGTTCATCGTTACAACCAGATAAAGCCAAGCCACCTGAAAGAACTAACAGAGCCAGAGGTAACACCCCTCTGTTTTTTCGCATAAGTTAACCTCAATTAATCAATATGAGTTCAAAACAAAAATAAGAAAAATGGTAAACAATATGATTTATCACTATGCTATAGTACAAACATACACGAATGTATGTAAATCAGCTTTCGATAGAAACGGGTCACAATGGCACGAAAAACTAAACAACAGGCTGAAGAAACCCGTCAGGAAATATTAGATGCTGCCATCAAAACATTCTCTGAACGAGGAGTTTCTGCCACATCATTAGCCGATATTGCAAAAGCAGCGGGGGTTACCCGAGGTGCAATATATTGGCATTTCAAAAACAAAGTTGATCTTTTTTATCAAGCTTGTGAATTTGGTGATAACCAAATAGTACAAGCTGAAGAATATTATCGTTCTAAATATACCAATGATCCACTTTCAATACTAAGAGAATTATTAGTTTATATTTTGACTGATTTTATTGAAAGCCCTAAAAACCGCGCTTTGATGGAAATTTTCTTTTTGAAGTGTGAATTAGTTGGCGAAATGGCAGAGTTAGTTGATTTTAAACGCGCTAATTATGTCGCAAGTCAATGTCGAATAGTTGATAACTTGACTGCCTGTATTGATGCAGGTCAACTTCCTGCTGATCTTGATGTGGAATGTGCTGCGATTATGATCCGTTCATTAATGTCTGGTTTGTTAGAAAACTGGCTACTCCAATCAGAAAATTTTAATACTAATCAACATACAATTACATTGGTTGATACACTATTAGAAACACTAAAATGTAATACCGCAATCCGGTTAAAACCCATTCAAACTGAATAAGTGGAGTACAATATGACCTCTATTTTGATTATTGCTAATGGCGCACCTTACGGCAGTGAAATATTGTTCAACTCATTGCGATTAGCGATAACGTTAAAAGAGCAAGAGCCGCAGTTAGATTTAAAAATATTTCTGATGTCAGATGCTGTGACCGCAGGTTTGGCAGCTCAAAAGCCGAAAGAAGGCTATAATCTTCAACAAATGTTAGAGATTTTAACGGCACAAAATGTCCCCGTTAAATTATGTAAAACTTGTACAGATGCCCGAGGTGTAAGTGAGTTAACCCTTGCTGATGGTGTTGAGGTAGGCACGTTAGTCGAGCTTGCAAGCTGGACATTAACGGCAGATAAAGTATTAACTTTCTAACATTTTACGTAAAATGTGTTTAATTAGGTGAAAGTAAGTGTTGATAGGTGACTATCGGCACTTTGGTTTAATTAAACAATATTATTATTTGTATAAAGGAATGCCATTATGATGAAACAACAATGGAAGTGGCGGCAGTTAGTATCAATAACACTGTTTTTTTTCATCATATCTTTTTCTAGTTCAATTACGGCATTAACATCAAATAACTTACCTGATAAGAATGAAATAAAAAGTGCGCTCAACGCATTGAATAAAAAAAGTTCACTCAATGAGGAAGATAAACTTACTCTCGCTGATCTGGAAAAAACCTCAGATTTTTATAACGAGCTGGATAAACTCGAACAGCGAACGGCTGAACTGCAAAAAAAACTGAATAGCGCGAGTGAAGAATCGAAACAAGCAGCACAAGGTTTGTTGCAAATAAAAAATGAAAATGAGCAACGCACTGAAAATTTTCTACGAAAAATACAAGATAGTTCTCTTTCACAATTAGAAGCATTACAAGCCTCTTATTTAGAAAATCTGCAAACAGAACAAAATGACCTTGCAACCTATAGTAGCCAATTAATTGGCTTACAGACACAGCCTGAAAGGGCACAAGCGATGATGTTGGAAAATGCGAGGCGCTTACAAGAAATTCGCAATGAGCTAAATAGTTCATTGAATGAATCTGTGAATTTAAGACCTACTCAAATTACCATGCTGCAAGTTGAACAGTATTTATTGCAGCAACAAAATGAATATCAAAAACGTATTCTACAGGCTAACACTCAATTACAAGATGTGCTGCAAAAACAACGTGATTATACCGCAGCATATATTGAGCAATTGGAACACCATATTCAGCAAGTACAAAATGCGATTAGCCATCGCCGACTAAATGACTCCCAATCAACGGTACGCGAGGCGCTGAGTACTTCTGAAACCGATATTGAAGCGCAACAGAATCCCATTATTCAAAAAGAAATTGCGATTAATAATGCGCTCAGTGACCGTTTAATCGCAGTGACCGAAAATAGCAATAAACTGGTGCAAAATGGTATTCGAGTTAAAACATGGCTTGAAAGAGCGACGCAGTCCGAACGAAATTTAAAAGAGCAAATTAATGTATTACGCGGTAGTTTATTGCTCTCACGAATTTTATTTCAACAACAAATTGACTTGCCGCCAGACATTTTAACTAAAAATTTACCCACAACGATTGCTGATTTGCGGCTTGAGCAATTTGATATTAACCAACAGCGTGATGAGCTTTATCAACCTAATGATTATATTACTAAGTTGGAACAGCAATTTGAGGTAAAAACAGGGGATGAGCTGGCAAATAGCGCATTATTATCCGCTGAGGATAAATCTACGTTATTGAAACTATTGGAAGTACGTCGTGGGTTATTAGATGAACTCAACCAGCAGCTTGGCGGGCAAATTTCCCAAGCAATCAACTTGCAACTTGATCAAAACCAATTATTGAGTGTAGTGGGGTCTCTTGAAAATACCTTGGCGCAGCAAATATTTTGGGTGAATAGTAATAAACCGATGGATTTGGAATGGGTTAAAGGTTTTCCAGAAGCTGCGGCAGCACAGATTCATAATTTTGATTTTAGTTTATCGAATCGTAGTATTAAGCGTGGAGTGACGGCTTCATTATTGGTCGTTGTTCCACTGGTTTTAGTTGCATTGTTGTTTATTTGGTTTAATCGCAAAATTAGTAACCGACTGCAGGATATTGACCAACGGCTTTCCAGCTTACGTAATGACAGTGTATTAAGTACCCCGTTGGCACTGTTGTTAACATTAATGCAAACATTACCTATTTCACTGTTTTTACTGGCATTTGGCTATTGGTTTTTGAAAACAGGGAATGTGCAAGGGCCATTCTTTTGGCAATTTTGCCAACAATTGGCGATATTTTGGGCATTATTTGAGCTGACTTTCCGAGTATTAAAACCACAAGGTATTGCACAAAAACACTTTGGTATCGAAAAAGAAAAAATATCCCAGACTCGACGCAGGATGATCAGGCTATCTATTCCTCTATTGCCACTCATTTTCTTTTCTACTTATGGTGTTAGCAACCCACTGAAAGTGTCTGAGGACGTGATTGGCCAGTTGATCGTGCTGGTTTCTCTTATTCTACTGTGCATCTTTACTATCCCATTTTGCAAACAAGTTTGGCAAGAGAAAGGGAGTCACTTAACGCGTAGTATCGTTGTGACATTGTTGACATTTTCGCCATTAATTTTAGTGGGCTTAATGATGGCGGGGTATTATTACACCACATTGCGCTTGGCAAACCGTTGGATAGACAGTTTATACCTATTACTCCTATGGTATATCACTTATAGCGCGTGTTTGAGAGGTTTAACACTGGTTGCTCGTAAATTAGCATATCAACGTGCTATAGAACGCCGTGCGATGTCGAAGCAAGAAGATGCAGAAAACGAGCCAATTAAAGAGCCACCAATGACTATTGAGCTGATTAGCCAGCAATCATTACGTCTCACAACAATGGTGTTGTTTATTATTTTCGCTTTGGCGTTTTATACGATTTGGTCTGATTTTATAACCATTTTCTCTTTCTTAGATAGCGTGAACTTATGGAGCTATACTGCCACATCGGCAGAAGGGGGAAATATCTTACAATTCGTGACGTTAGCGAATTTAATTTTAGCTCTTGTGATTATCATTGTGTCTTGGGTAATGACGCGAAACCTCCCTGGACTACTGGAAGTGTTGGTATTATCACGGTTAAAACTCCGTCAGGGCTCTACTTATGCGATCACGACAATATTAACTTATATTATTGTCGGGATTGGGGCGATCGCCTCATTAGGTATGATTGGCGTGACATGGAACAAATTGCAATGGTTGGCAGCAGCTTTAACTGTCGGGTTAGGGTTTGGTTTACAAGAAATTTTTGCTAACTTTGTTTCAGGGATCATTTTACTGTTTGAACGGCCGATCCGTATTGGCGACACCGTCACTATTGGGACCTATTCAGGAACAGTCAGTAAAATTCGCATTCGTGCGACAACCATCGTTGATTTTGATCGCAAAGAAGTGATCATTCCTAATAAGGCTTTTGTGACTGAACGGTTGATCAACTGGTCGCTATCGGACACCGTCACACGTATCACCATAGCGATCGGTGTGGCATATGGCTCTGATCTTGATAAAGTGAAACGCGTTTTATTGTCTGCGGCAACCAATAATAGCAAGGTAATGACTGAACCTGCTCCTAATGTCTATTTCACCAGTTTTGGTGCAAGCACGTTAGATCACGAATTACGTTTTTATGTACGGCAGATTGGTGACCGTGGCGTAACCAGCGATGAAGTGAACCGTGCGATAGACAAACTATGTCGAGAAAATGATATTGATATTGCATTCAATCAGTTAGAAGTGCATTTACACAATAGTAAAGGTGATGAAGTGCAAGAAGTGAAGCGAACACCTAAAGATAGTGATGATAAAACGCACTAAACTCATTAAGTTTCTTTGGTGCAGGCAGTTTTTGCTGCTTGCACTTGTTTTGCAATATAATCATTTTTCACGATTTCAAGTGCTTTGAGAACCACATCAGCTTCTATCTCAGACGTCTCTAATAAGTAGATTAAATCAACAGCAAGTTGGATTTCTTGTGGAGCATCCTTGAGTGAACTCATACTGATTCCTTCTAAGATTTAATCAAAATATTGATTTTCTTGATGTTCAATGGCTTTTTCAATACGCAAAAGTGCTTGGCGGCAACGGTACAAACGGCCTGCGAGTACAGCGAGTTCTTTTTGGCACTGGTGCTGCAAACGGTGGTCGGTTAGCTCACTTAAATGAAGTTCTTTTTCACTCACCATGGCCTGCAAGCGTCGTTCATAGTCTTGGTGTTGTGATAAACGTTCATATAAATCAACTTGTTCCTTTTTCTTAGTAAAATTTGATTCTTTTTCACGTAAAGCTTGTGTAGAGATCTCTCGCGAAATTGCCTGCATTTGATGGACGATTTTTTCAGTAAGAAAATTAACTTGCTCAGTGTGGTTTAACGTTACGCTATGGCACAATTGCTGGTACAAGGTCTGTAATTCATTTTGGCAATCCCCTAAACGGGTTGATTTGCGGCTAAACAATTGCATATCGAAACGTGAATGTGAAAACTCAAGGTCTTTTATGGGCTCCACTCGTGTTTTCAATTCATCAATTTGCTTTTTTAACGCATCCAAAAGAGCGGGAATTTTCATTTTTTGTTCTCATTAAATGTGAAAAATAGCGGAAAATTGATATTCAGCAACAAAACTGATGCCAAATTGACGGCTTCTTATTGCATTTTTATGGTACTTTACATAGATTCTACACTTTCGTGTTTACTACATGGCTTTTATTATGACCGCTAAAGAGCAACAACTGCAATTGATTAAAGAAAGTATCGCATCTATCCAAGATTATCCAATCGAAGGTGTGATCTTTCGTGACATTACGACTTTATTAAATAACCCTGCTGCATACCAAGCAACGATTGATATGCTAGTGGAACATTATCAAAATAAAGGCGTCACTAAAATTGTAGGAACTGAAGCGCGTGGTTTTCTATTCGGCGCTCCAGTTGCATTACGTTTAGGCGTAGGTTTTGTCCCTGTACGTAAAAAAGGGAAATTACCACGTGAAGTATTGAGTATGACTTACGACCTTGAATATGGCACGGATACACTTGAAATCCATAAAGATAGTATCAGCCCTGAAGATAATGTCTTAGTGGTTGATGACTTACTTGCCACAGGTGGTACAGTGGAAGCGACAGTTAAAATGATCAAACAACTAGGTGCTAATGTTGTTGATGCCGCATTTATCATCTGTTTACCTGACCTTGGCGGCGTTGAGCGCCTGCAAAAAGAAGGTGTTTCTTCTTATAGCCTTGTTGAATTCCCAGGCCACTAATCTTTATTTTCCCTCTATTTTTATCACAGTCTCGCTGTATAGGTTGAGGCTGTGGTAGCATGGTACTATGATTATATATATTCACGTACCATGTTAAATGACAGTGGAATCCATGAGCTATCAGGTACTTGCCCGTAAGTGGCGCCCCCAAAAATTTTCAGACGTTGTTGGCCAACAGCACGTTTTGACTGCACTCGCTAATGGGCTAACGCATCAGCGGCTTCATCACGCCTATCTTTTCTCCGGTACACGTGGTGTAGGAAAAACGACGATTGCTCGCCTATTTGCCAAAGGCCTTAATTGCGAAACAGGGATCACTGCATCACCTTGTGGTAAATGTGCCAACTGCCTTGAAATAGAACAAGGGCGATTTGTTGACTTAATTGAAATTGACGCGGCTTCCCGAACCAAAGTCGAAGATACTCGTGAATTATTAGACAACGTCCAATACGCGCCGGCACGTGGGCGCTTCAAAGTTTATTTAATTGACGAAGTACACATGTTGTCTCGTCATAGTTTCAATGCGTTATTAAAAACCCTTGAAGAACCGCCTGAACATGTGAAGTTTTTGTTGGCGACGACGGACCCGCAAAAACTCCCCGTGACCATTTTGTCTCGCTGTTTGCAATTCCACCTAAAAGCATTAGATGTCACGCAAATCAGTGAACAGCTTGAACTTATTCTGAATGCAGAAAATATTGAACATGACCAACGAGCTCGCCAGCTTATCGCAAGAGCGGCGGATGGCAGTTTACGTGATGCATTAAGCTTAACTGACCAAGCCATTGCGATGGGGCAAGGGAAAGTAACGGCTGATATAGTTAGCCAAATGCTAGGAACCCTTGATGATGAACAGCCATTAGCGATTATTGAAGCGTTAGTACGTGCTGATAGCATGGCGGTGATGGAACAGGTAGAGCAAGCTGCTAGTCGCGGTGCGGATTGGGAAAACTTGCTGGTGGAAGTTTTGTCGCAATTACACCGTATCGCGATGATCCAACTGCTTCCTGCTGAACAAGAAACAGACCCATCATCGACAGAAGGGCGGTTACGGCAGGTCGCAAGGGTAATTTCTCCTGCAGATCTCCAACTGTTTTACCAAACGTTATTAGTTGGAAGAAAAGAACTCCCTTATGCTCCTGAGCGGCGTATGGGGGTTGAAATGGCATTGTTACGTGCATTAGCTTTTCATCCGAAAAATGTGATTGCTGAAATTGAAGCTCCACCAAAAGTTATTACGCAGGCGGCTGTTCAATCGGCATCGCCTGCTGCACCAAATATGGTGCAAAGGGTGCCTCCTGTTCAAGCACGAGCAGAAAATCTGCCAGACAATAGCCCAACGTTACAGTTATTGAAGGCTAGGCAGGCGCTACAATCTCCACAAAGTGAGGATCCTAGCCCAAAAAAGGCTAAACCGGTGATGCCTGAAAGGGCTAAGCCGGCGGCATCAGCACTGGAAAGGCTGGCCGCCGTGACCAGCAAACATCAACAAAATGTGGTAAATAAAGCGGCTCAGGCAGCAAAACCACAAAAACCAAAGCAGTACCAATGGAAGCCTCAAAATGAAGAGGCGATGGCACCAAAAGAGGCAATAACAACGCCAAGTGAAATCAAAGAGGCGTTGGAATATGAAAAAACGCCTGAATTAGCCGCTAAAATTATTGAGGAAGGGCGAATTCGTGATAGCTGGTCTGGGAAAATTGCAAAATTAAATATTCCCAAGCTGGTTGAACAATTAGCTTTGAATTCATATATAGAAGAATTAAGTGAGTCGCAAATTGTTTTACATTTGCGCTCGGCTCAGAAGCACCTCGATAAACCATCGGCACATAAAGCATTGGAAGAAGCTCTGAGCGAACTATATGGTCGTACTGTTGAACTGAAAATCGTTCATGATGATAATAGCGAGGTGAAAACCCCGCTAGAATGGCGACAGGCGATTTATGAAGAAAAACTGGCACAAGCGCGCCAGTCTATTATTGCGGATAAAACGATTCAAAAACTGCGCTCAATGTTTGATGCGCAATTAGATGAAGAGAGTATTCGCCCCGTTTAACGCTACAGTCTCATTGTTAAGCTGTAGCCTCAGTTGTGAGAGATAACTATGTTTGGTAAAGGTGGATTGGGTAACCTGATGAAACAGGCCCAGCAAATGCAAGATAAAATGCAAAAAGTTCAGGAAGAAATCGCTCAACTAGAAGCTACAGGCGAATCTGGTGCTGGCTTAGTTAAAGTGACGATTAACGGCTCACACAACTGCCGCCGTGTTGAAATTGACCCTAGCTTACTCGAAGACGACAAAGAAATGTTAGAAGACTTGATTGCTGCGGCATTTAATGATGCTGCTCGTCGTATCGAAGAAACGCAGAAAGAAAAAATGGCGAGTGTTTCCAGTGGTATGCAATTACCACCAGGCTTTAAGATGCCATTCTAATGCAAACAAGTCCGCTTCTTGAATCTTTGATGGAAGCTCTGCGTTGTCTACCAGGGGTTGGCCCCAAGTCAGCGCAGCGAATGGCTTTTCATCTTTTACAGCGTGACCGCAGTGGGGGAATGCGTTTAGCGCAATCGCTCACTCGTGCCATGTCTGAAATAGGTCACTGCCGTGATTGCAGAACATTTACAGAACAAGAGGTCTGTAATATCTGCGATAACCCTCGCCGCCAACAAAATGGTTTGATTTGTATTGTTGAAAGCCCAGCAGATATCTATGCAATAGAACAAACCGGGCAATTTTCCGGGCGTTATTTTGTGCTGATGGGGCATTTGTCACCACTTGATGGTATTGGCCCAATGGATATCGGTCTTGATAGACTAGAAGAGCGTTTGGCATCAGAGACTATCAATGAAGTGATTTTAGCAACCAACCCAACGGTTGAAGGTGAAGCGACAGCAAACTATATTGGGCAAATGTGCGCGCAATATGGGGTGGCTGCGAGCCGAATTGCACACGGGGTGCCTGTGGGGGGGGAGTTGGAAATGGTTGATGGAACCACACTTTCTCACTCGTTGGCGGGGCGCCAACGGCTCTAAAGTCCTCGTCATTCTTTGCGCCGTAGCGTTGTTGTCTTCATGCATCAACCCTAGTCACATACTTGTGTATGCTCCCAGGGATTAATGCATTCGACGCCTAGCTACGGCACAAATTATTTAGAGGATGATGGTGAGGTGCTGTTTTTAAAATTTAAAGGCAAACCCCTCAAAGCAAAACCCTTAATTCAAAAATATCCTTCAAGCAAAAGCATCGTAGTCTTCGGTCATTTCCTTTCATTCATATTAATTTAGCTTCTAATTTGTGGTTAGTGGTTGAATTCTATTTTTTCGCCCCCAATTAATCTGCATCGATAAGTCAAACCTATCCAATTGAATTGATGAAATAGAGGCGATTAATGAGTATGAAAGGTCAGGAAACTCGTGGTTTCCAATCAGAAGTTAAACAACTCCTCCAATTAATGATCCACTCTCTTTATTCAAATAAAGAGATTTTCTTACGTGAATTGATCTCCAACGCATCAGATGCGGCGGATAAACTGCGTTTTCGTGCATTATCTAAACCAGAACTGTATGAAAACGATGGTGACCTGCGCGTGCGTATTAGTACCGATAAAGACAAAGGTACATTGACCATCAGTGATAACGGTATCGGTATGAGCCGCGAAGAGGTGATTGAAAACCTTGGAACTATCGCGAAGTCAGGCACAAAAGCATTCTTAGAGTCATTAGGTAGTGACCAAGTCAAAGATAGCCAAATGATTGGTCAATTTGGTGTGGGCTTCTATTCTGCATTTATTGTGGCTGATAAAGTGACTGTACGTAGCCGCGCAGCTGGTGCCCCTGCCGATGAAGGTGTGTTCTGGGAATCTGCTGGTGAAGGTGAATACACCATCGCTGATATTGAAAAAGCGGAGCGCGGCACCGAAATCACTTTGCATTTGCGCGATGATGAAAAGGAATATCTGGATAACTGGCGCTTACGTTCAGTGATTAGCAAATATTCTGACCATATTGCTTTACCAGTTGAAATCGAAGAAAAAAATGAAGAAGACGGTACGGTAACTTGGGAAAAAATTAACCAAGCGAAAGCATTGTGGACTCGTAGCAAATCTGAAATTTCAGACGAAGAATACGCTGAATTCTATAAACATATTTCCCATGACTACGCAGACCCACTAACATGGTCACATAACCGTGTAGAAGGTAAGCAAGAGTATACGAGCTTGCTGTATGTGCCGTCTAAAGCGCCATTTGACCTATGGAATCGTGACCAACAGCACGGCTTGAAACTCTATGTTCAACGCGTATTTATTATGGATGACGCAGAACAGTTTATGCCTAATTACCTGCGTTTTATTCGTGGTGTGTTGGATTCCAATGATTTACCACTGAACGTGTCTCGTGAAATACTGCAAGACAGCGCATTAACTCGTAGTTTACGCAGCGCATTAACGAAACGTGTTCTGCAAATGCTTGAGAAACTGGCTAAATCTGACACAGAAAAATACCAAACCTTCTGGCAACAATTTGGCTTGGTGATGAAAGAAGGCCCTGCGGAAGATATGGCAAATAGTGAAACTATTGCTAAACTTCTGCGTTTTGCAACAACTCATACCGATAGCAGCGTACAGAATGTTTCTTTAGAAGATTATGTAAGCCGCATGGTTGAAGGCCAAGATAAAATCTATTATATCACTGCAGATAGCTATGCGGCGGCGAAAGGCAGCCCACACCTTGAGCTATTCCGTAAAAAAGGTATTGAAGTCCTACTGTTATCTGACCGTATTGACGAATGGATGATGAACTATCTGTCTGAATTCGACGGTAAACAGTTCCAATCCGTGAGCAAAGCAGACGAGTCATTAGATAAGCTAGCGGATGAAAACAAAGCGGAACAAGAGGAAGCGGATAAACAATTAGAGCCATTTGTTGAACGCGTTAAATCATTCCTTGGTGAGCGTGTTAAAGAAGTTAAACTCACACATCGCTTAACGGATACGCCTGCCATTGTTACGACAGATGCGGATGAAATGAGTACACAAATGGCAAAACTGTTTGCAGCAGCAGGGCAAGCCGCGCCAGAAGTAAAATATAACTTCGAATTGAACCCAACACATCCATTGGTGAAAAAAGCCGCAGAAGTGTCAGATGAATCTGTGTTTGCTGATTGGGTAGATGTATTGTTGGATCAAGCATTATTAGCAGAACGTGGTACATTGGAAGATCCAAACCTATTTATACGTAAAATCAATGAATTACTTCTAAAGTAATTTAATTTGATATTTTCGATATTGAGCATAAACCGCGCTTTTGCTTGTGCTTTAGCGTGGTTTTTTTCTTTTGCGAAAAAAGATAAATGCGAAATCGTTTACGTGTGTTCTTGAGTAAAGCCGTATGCTAATGGTATGGTAGCTTGTTTTCTTTTCAAATTATAAAAATCTAAATAGCAAGGGGTTTACGCAATGCGTATCATTCTGCTTGGCGCTCCAGGCGCTGGTAAGGGCACTCAAGCTCAATTTATTATGGAAAAGTTTGGGATCCCTCAAATTTCAACAGGTGACATGTTACGTGCAGCTGTTAAATCAGGGAGCGAACTCGGCTTACAAGCTAAAGAGCTGATGGATAACGGTAAATTAGTTACTGATGAATTAGTTATCGCATTAGTTAAAGAGCGCATCAAACAAGATGACTGCCGCAATGGCTTCTTGTTGGATGGGTTCCCTCGTACAATCCCACAAGCGGACGCGATGAAAGAAGCGGGTATCACTGTTGATAACGTACTGGAATTTGATGTACCAGACGATATCATTGTTGAGCGTATCATTGGTCGTCGTGTACATGCGCCATCAGGCCGTGTTTACCACATCAACTTCAACCCACCAAAGGTTGAAGGCAAAGACGATGTAACAGGTGAAGAATTAACCATCCGTAAAGATGACCAAGAAGACACCGTGCGTAAGCGTCTGGTTGAATATCATGCATTAACTGCACCTTTAATTGCGTATTACCAAAATGAAGCTAAACAAGGTAATACCAAGTACTTCAAATTAGACGGTACTCGTAAAGTGGCAGAAGTTAGTGAAGAACTAGCAAAAATTTTAGGTTAATATTTGTACTTGCCATGCTTTGTGTTGCAGTAATCGTAACTGCAATTCGAATTATTTTAAGTATAAGGTATTATATGGAGGCAGCGATGATCGCTGCCTTTGTTTTTTATACCACTTGGTGACAAAAATCGTTAATTAACTGTGCTAAAGTTGGGAATAATTATCAATTAGGAGTTGTTTCATGTCAGAAAAAAAATACGGCATTTTGTTAGCTAACCTAGGAACCCCTGATGCCCCAACGACCTCAGCAGTGAAACGCTATTTAGCCGAATTTCTTAGCGATAAACGCGTTATAGATGTCCCCCGCTTGATTTGGAAGCCGATTTTACATGGGGCGATTTTACCTCTTCGTTCTTCTAAAGTAGCGAAGTTATACCAATCTATTTGGTTAGACGGGGGATCGCCATTACTGGTTTATTCTTTACGTCAAAAACAAAAATTAGCTGAGCTATTGCCTAATATTGCCGTAGAGATAGGCATGAGCTATGGTTCGCCTTCAATCAAAAGTGCGGTGGATAGCTTGCTAGACCAAGGCGTGACCGATTTAGTGGTTCTTCCACTGTATCCACAGTATTCTTGCACAACAACGGCTGCGGTTTATGATGCATTAACCAGAGCGTTTGAAAGTAGACGTACCATTCCAAGCGTGCAATTCATTCGTAGTTATGCGACACACCCTGCTTATATTCAAGCTTTAGTGGCTTCGATAGAAGAAAGCTTTGCTCTGCATGGTGAACCCGATAGGCTTATATTGTCGTTCCACGGTATTCCACAGCGTTATTGTGATACAGGTGATATCTACCAGCAGGAATGTGAAAAAACGGCAGAGGCGCTCCGTGAAGCGTTAAATTACCCAAGTGATAAAGTCATGCTGACCTATCAGTCACGCTTTGGACGTGAGCCTTGGCTGATGCCATATATGGATAAAACCATGCATGAATTACCCTCCCAAGGCGTAAAGTCGGTTCAGGTCATTTGTCCTGGTTTTTCAGTTGATTGCTTAGAAACATTAGAAGAAATTAGCGAGCAAAATAAAGAGTTTTTTATGAGTAGTGGTGGTAACAAATATAATTATATACCGGCATTAAATGATAATCCGAATAGCATTCATATGATTAATTCAATAATTCAAGATGTTCTAAAGTAATCAATTCAGTAAATTAATGCAGAAAAGTTTGCTTATCGATATATCAATAAGCTGATTATAGACTATAATCACTTATCTGAAATTATAAATGATTGAATAAATGTTATGTCTTTTGGAATTAATATGAGCAATAAGCAGCAGCCACCACAAGGTAATATAGAGCAGAAGTCACCTTCTGCTCATCAATTTCAAATACAGCAAAACGATGAAATTGATTTAATGGCCTTGTTTTCCATTTTGTTAAAACATAAATTTTTGATTCTTATATTTACGGTTGTTTGTATTGTGGTGAGTGTTGGTGTTGTAAAACTATTACCTCAAAAATGGAGCAGTACTGCTATTGTTATTCCTCCTGCATCTGAAGAGCTCAAAGAAGTTAACGCATTTAAAGCTCAACTGGATGTATTAGATATTCCTATTGACTTAAGTGCTCAACGTATTTTTAATTCATTTGTTGACCAGTATCGTTCGAAAGTTAATCAAGAAAGTTATATAAGAAGTACTGATTATTACCATAATCTGGCAGAGAAAATTGACCCGAAAGATGATGTTATTGCTCAACAAAGGCTAGTAAATTCAATCATTTCTAATGATATTAAAATTCAAGATCTCTCAAAAGAGAAAAACAGTACTTCAAATGATATTGTTTTGAGCTTTACTGCACCTTTGCCAACGGAAGCCCAAGATTTACTTGAAGGTTATATTCGCTATAGCGCATCGAAAGTAAGGCAACAGTTAAAAGTTGAAATCGACAATATGATTTCAGAGAAACTTATTTATGCCAGTGAGTCACTAAAACGCGAAGTTAGCAAAATTCAAACTGAATACGATGTTAAGGTTGAAAGGCTTAAACGAGCCGTTGATATTGCAAAAGCAGCTGGAATTGAAAAGCCGATAGCCAGCGATTCTGTTGCTATCAATGATGACCCTGATTACCCTATTGCGTTAGGAACTGAAGCTTTAGAGAAAAAATTACTGATTGAAACCCAAAATCGTGATTTGGCATTGATGAGCGAAAATTTACAGAACCGTAAAATTTACCTTGATAATTTACAAGAAGTAACCGCTAAAGAATTAGATTTTACACCCGTTAAGTTTATTTTAACGCCAGACTTACCGTTGCATAAAGATTCACCAAAATCATCGTTAATTGTTGCATTAAGCGCAATACTCGGTTTAATTTTGAGCTGTGCATTTGTGTTAAGTCGGGAGCTTTATCGCGATTATAAATATCAAAATCAATAAAATAACTTCCAAATGACAAACAATGGGGCCAGTGTCTTCTTTGCAGGTGCTGGCTTTATTTTATCGTGCTAGAATAGGGTGATGTTCCATTGTTAATCTTCTAATTATGAAATTCCCCGGTCAACGCAAGTCAAAACACTATTTTCCTGTTAGTCTCAGAGATCCTTTATTACAGCCTTTAAAAGAAACATTGGCGGATGATGAGAATTGTAAGTCCTATATTGTTGGTATCGACCAAACATTAGTCGATATTGAAGCGAAAGTGGATGACGACTTCATTCAGCGCTATCAATTGAGTAAGGGGCATTCGCTGGTTATTGAAGACGATGTCGCCGAAGCTTTGTATAAAGAACTTACAGATAATGCCTTGATTACTCATGAGTTTGCAGGTGGAACGATTGGCAATACGCTGCACAATTATTCGGTTTTAGCCGATGACAGGTCAGTTTTATTGGGCACAATGTGCAATAGCATCCAAATTGGTAGCTATGCGTATCGCTATTTGTGTCACACCTCAAGTCGCATGGATTTGAATTTTCTACAAGGTGTGGATGGCCCTATCGGGCGCTGTTTTACCTTGATCACTGAAAATGGCGAGCGAACGTTTGCTATCAGCCCTGGCCATATGAATCGCTTGCACCCAAATAGCATTCCCGAGGACATTATTGCTGGGGCTTCTGCGTTGGTATTAACGGCTTATTTAGTCCGCTGTAAACCCGGAGAAACCATGCCTGATGCGACTATGCAGGCTATTGCATATGCGAAAAAGCACAATGTCCCCGTCGTGTTAACGCTCGGAACTAAATTTGTTATTGCTCAAGACCCTCAGTTTTGGCGTGATTTTTTAGCGGAGCATATTTCAGTAGTTGCAATGAATGAAGACGAAGCGCAGGAACTGACAGGGCTGAGTGACCCATTACTTGCCTCTAATATGGCATTAGACTGGGTAGATTTAGTTTTATGTACGGCGGGCCCATCAGGCCTGTATATGGCAGGCTACACCGAAGACGCCTATAAACGTACGACGCAACATCCACTATTACCGGGGGCAATTGCAGAATTTAACTTGTACGAGTTTAGCCGAGCAATGCGCCAGCAAGATTGCCAAGTTCCATTACGAATTTTCTCTCATATCGAGCCTTATATGGGGGGACCTGAGCAAATAATGAACACAAATGGGGCGGGAGACGGGGCTTTATCGGCATTACTTCACGATATTACCGCCAATTCTTACCACCGTTCTAATGTGCCTAATTCCAGTAAACATGAGCGCCAATACTTAACGTATTCTTCTTTAGCTCAAGTATGTAAATATGCTAATCGTGTAAGTTATCAAGTATTAACTCAGCATTCGCCTCGTTTGACTCGTGGCTTACCTGAAAAAGAAGATAGCTTAGAAGAGTCTTATTGGGAACGTTAAAGCGAAATAATTCTCATTTTAATTAATGATATCGATTTTAAGGCACTTCAATATAATTGTTATTGAGGTGCCTTTCTTTTTGAACAATTATTTTGATGAGTTGTTGTCACTAAATTTTATTAATTAAGGTAATTATTTACCTTCAAATTATGTATCTATAAATAATGTAATGGTTAATGATGACTAATATAGATAACCATATAGTGAGTACAATATTAATAATTGATGAGAGTTTGAGTTAATTTCAGACTAATAAATAAAAGCTGTATGCTACTTTATGAGTATTCATATTTGGCATACAGCTAATTATCTTTAAATATATAAGTATGGTTAATGCTAATTAATGTTGTTTAGCAACAGCGAGTTCACTTTCTTCTTTAACTATTTCGGCTGCTTTTGCATCTTCAGCTTCATAACGCATCGCCTGCGGTACTGAGATTTTAATCGCAATAAATACCGCTAAGAAGCCGCCTACCAACTTACCAAGTAAAATAGGTAAAACGAGAGTGGGTTGGAAGTTAGCGGTGAAAGCAAGATGGTCACCGATGGTTGCCTGTGCACAAACACCGAATGCGACACATAATACTTTATCCCTCGCACGCATTTCTTTGAATAAGTGATAAGTAGCAATAATGTTTGCCATAACCATAATAAATCCTAAAGAACCCGTATCGCTCAGCTTTAAACGGTTACTTAATGCACGTACTAAAGGCTTACAGTAGCGTTGGAACAGATAGCAAATTGGGAATGTCCCCGCTAACATAATACCGATATAGCCTGCAATTTCGATGGCGCGGAATAGCTCATTTTGGTCAGCAAATAGTGGGTCGAAGCCCCATGCGCCGAAAACTTTAGTGAATACACCAGTAAAGTGTTCAACAATGGAAAACGCTAAGACTAATTTGACGAATGCATCCATGATTTTACCGAAAATCAGGAAGCCGGTTACCATTAACATCGGGCGATATTTTAGCCCAGCAGCCAATAAGAAACAGAATACAAACAGCGGCATCAAGTATTGCAACATGGTAAAGAAATCTAAGGTTAATTGATGTGCTGCCGGTGAGTTCGTGGAAATAATATCCCTGACAGGAATATTATTGAATGTAATCAACAGAAGCGAAGCGAGTACGCCAAATGGTATTGAGATCAACCCAGCCATTGCACCAAGCGCAAGATACTTATGATCTTTGCGATTTAACATTGTTAACCCTACAGGGATCAGGTAAACAATGGTGGCACCCGAGGTATAACCGATCAGCATTGCCGTGATCCACATATCTCGATTAGTTGTCAAAGCATCAGCTAGCTGGTAACCGCCCATATCAACCGCAATAATCGATAAAGCCGCAATGGAGACGTCTGATCCGACTGAGGAAAAGACGGGGCCAAGAATGTAAGAGATTAACTGTGAGAGCAGCGGCACTGCGGCCATGATCCCCGCTTGAGCAAGAAATACAGGGCCGATAGAAAAGATCCCGTTAACAAACTCTTTCCCAAGTTCACTGGTTGGTTTCACTATGGATGCGACTGCGCCAATGATGGCTCCGCACATGATCAAATAAATAATATAATTTCCGAATTCAGCCATGGTAGGGTTTCCTTTTATTATTTTAGTGTCTTAATTGGCGAGAACGGGCAATGATGTCGCGATATTGTTCCATCACACCTTGCATATTCGTTCCATCAGGATGTGTCACAGTAGCGTTGCGTCTTACCGCCATTTCGTGAGTGATCCCTATGCCTTTGCGAGCCAATAAGGCAGCGCCTAGTGCGGTTACTTCACGGTTTGCTGGTGCTTCAATGTCTTTTTGTAATAAATTAGCTAAAAATTGCTTAAAATATTGATTTGAAGAAAGCCCTCCATCGACTGAGATTGATTGGCCTAGCGGTGAAATTTTTTCCATTGCAAAAATAACTTCAGCGGAGCGTGCTGCTATACCTTCCAAGACAGACTGCATCATGTCTTTTTTGTCAGTATCTAATGAAAGCCCAGCCCAGAGACCTGCGGCACTGCGATCCCAGTATGGGCACCCTAAACCAGATAACGCTGGGACAAAGGCAAGACCACGTTTAATGGCGGATTCAGCCCTGAAATCACCCAGTTCATCGAATGAGTCAAACAAACCGATTTTGCGAGCCCAATTAATGGCAGATGCTGCGTTGTATACGCCACCATCTAAGCCAAAGACAGGGGGTTGGTTGGGAAACTTCCAACAGAGTGTCGGTAATAAACCACTGTTATGAGTTTGTGGAATATCGGTGCCAGTAAGTGCTTGCAAGAACGCGCCTGTACCGAAGGTGATTTTGGCATCGCCTTTTTCACGACAACCATGGCCGAATGTGCCAGCAAATTGGTCAACAATAATGGCGGTGACTGGGGTGAGGTGCCCATCAAGATTTATTGCGCCAAAGTCACCAATATTGTCTTTAATAGGCGGCAAGCAATGGATGGGAACACCAAAAATGTCACATAGCTCTTGGTCCCACTCCAAGGTATGAATATTGAGTAATGAAGTTCGGGACGCTGAGTTATAGTCGGTGACAAATACGCCACATAAGCGGTCGAGGAAGAATGCATCCATCGTACCAATACGTAATTTATTTTTATCCGCTAATGTTTTCGCACCGACGACATTTTCAATAATCCAACCCATTTTGCTGGCGGAAAAATAAGGGTCTAGCGGTAAGCCTGACTTAGACTGTACCAGCGGCTCTAACCCTGCTTCCTTGAGCATTGAGATGGTTTTTTCTGTCCGTAAGTCTTGCCAAACAATAGCATTGTATAAAGGGCGCTTGCTGTCCGCATCCCACGCCACAATACTTTCGCCTTGGTGACAAAGCCCAATAGCATCAACCACTTCACAGCTATGTAAGCATTTAATGATATTGGCCAGTATTTCCTCTGGGTCATGTTCAACCCAACCACTATTCAATGTGATTTGTTTATGAGGAATGCTCATAGGGGAGTGATAATGGCCGCCTTCTTCAAAGACAACGACCCGGGTTCCCGTTGTTCCCTGATCGATAGCCGCATAACGTTGATTGAGCATCACAGTATTCCCAGTGTTATAAATGTTGTAAATAGGTCTGTTTTTTTGCTTACTATCGTTTAATCGGAAATAAAATCCACAAAAAACTCACAGTAAGTTTCACTAATGTGACAAAAATCACAATAAAGTAACAATGTGAGTAATTTTTTGGTTGCTGTTGTGCTTTGTGTTGTTTTAATTATTGTGATTGTGGGAATTATGTGGTTTTATGTGTGCAAGTTTTAAGTTAAGGATCTCAGCCATGGATATTAATAATAAAAAAATTTGGGATGTCATTGTCATCGGCGGTGGTGTCATTGGCTGTGCTGTGACACGTAAATTCACACTGATGGGTGCCAACACGTTGTTACTTGAACGTGGAGGTGACATCCTTTCGGGAGCAAGTAAGGCAAATAGTGCGCTATTACACACAGGTTTTGACGCCACACCAGGGAGTCTAGAACTTGAGTGCATGCAAGAGGGGTATCGTGAATTCATTGAAATCAGAGAAAAAATGAATTTACCTCTTCTTGAAACAGGGGCATTAGTGGTTGCATGGAATGATGAGCAGCTCAGTAAATTGCCCGCGATAGTAGAGCAAGCACACACTAACAATGTATTAGATGTGGCAATTATTGATAAAGAAGAACTCTATCGCAGAGAACCTCATCTAGCACCGGGAGCACTCGCGGCTGTTTCTGTGCCAGGTGAAGCGGTTATTGACCCATGGAGTACACCACTTTCGTATTTAACCCAAGCGGTGAAACATGGGGCTGAATACCGTTTTCATTGTGAGGTAAGCGGTGGAGCACTCAATGATGGAATATGGCGATTAACCACATCAAAAGGTGAGTTTTCTGCCCGTTTAGTCATTAATTGTGCGGGAATTAATGGCGACATTGTTGAATCAATTTGCCACCCATCACCGTTCCAAATAAAGCCACGTAAAGGGCAGTTTCTCGTCTATGATAAAGCCGCAGCGGCGGATATCAATGCAATTATCCTACCTGTACCGACCGCTATCACAAAAGGCGTATTGTTATCAAAAACTATCTTCGGCAACCTTTTGCTTGGTCCAACAGCGGAAGAACAAGATGACCGCTGGAAAGCTGAGGTAAAACAGGAAGTCCTTGAGGACTTAATTGCCCAAGGTTCACGTATGCTACCTTCATTGCATAATTACAGTGTGACCGCAACCTATGCGGGGTTACGTCCTGCTACAGAAGAAAAATATTACCGCATTAATGATTACCCTGAAAAGCAGTGGATATGTGCGGGGGGAATTCGTTCAACAGGCTTAACTTCAGCTTTAGGGGTGGCTAGCTATCTTGGTAAATTGTATCAAGAAAACTTCACACCACTTTTTGAATTGTCACCGCCAGAAGCGCTAATTTGGCCAACCATGCCAATGATTTCTGAATATCACCAACGGGATTACCAATGCAAAAGCAATGGCGGTATTGTTTGCCATTGTGAATTAGTAACTCAGCGGGAGATTGAAGCCGCATTTGATTCGGATATTCCTCCTGAGTGTTTAGGCGCTTTACGCCGCAGAACACGAGTGATGATGGGGCGCTGTAATGGGTTTTATTGTAGTAGTCAGGTGGCTGAAATCATTAATGGTCGCTTTGACCACACACTGGCAGTGGAGGCCGTAAAATGAGTTTAAATTATGATGTGATTATCATTGGCTCTGGCCCTACTGGTGTTGCGGCAGCGCAGGCGTTACGCCATCGTGGTGTTCAAAATATCGCTATTATTGAACGTGAAGCACAGGCGGGAGGTGTTCCGCGTCACTGCCAGCACCCTACATTTGGCATATTAGCCTTTAAACGGCCGATGAAAGGCAATCAATTTGCAGAAAAAATTGTCAATCAACTGGGAAACACGCCAATTTTCACCCGTAGTACCGTGACTGCGTTACAACCTAATGGAAAATTAACCGTTTCAACGCCAGAAGGCCTTGTTGAAATGCAAGCTAAACGAGTATTGATAGCGACGGGGGTAAGAGAGACACCTCGACACCCGCGCTTAGTTTCAGGTTTGCGCCCTCAAGGGGTATTAACAGCCGGGGCATTACAGCAATTTGTTTATTTAAACGGTAAGAAGCCTTGCCGTAATCCAGTGATTGTAGGCAGTGAATTAGTGAGTTTTTCTGCGCTATGGACACTAAAAAACGCCGGTGTTAAAGCCCAAGCGATGATTGAAAGTGGCGAGCGGATTTTAGCGTTTAAACCCGCGACGTTATTTGCCAAAGTGATGGGAACCCCCATTCATCTAAACAGTAAAATTACTGAAATTGGTGGCTTAGATCGTGTGGAATATGTGGTTGTTGAAACTAACGGTAAAAGCCACAAAATTATGTGTGATTCGGTCATTTTTACGGGGCAATTTGTCGGTGAAAACACGTTAATCCGTAAAAGCCATTTGGAGTTTGATGCGGCGACAGGAAAACCGGTAACAGACCAATATGGGCGTTGTTCAGATGCCAGTTACTATGCTGCTGGTAATATGTTGCATCCAGCCGATATGGGCGACCAATGCTATCAAGAAGGATTGGTGACAGGAGAGCGGATTGCTGACGATTTATTAGCGAATCATCATCAGCAGCAATTAAAAGTGGCCCAATGTATTCCTGTGCAGTATGACCCGAAAATTTGTTTTAGTGTTCCAGCATGTATAGATATTGATGATTTATCGGTGCGACAGATTGATTTTAATATCAAAGTTACACAACCAGTAAGCGGAACCATCCGTGTTATGGCAGGGAATACTCTGTTATATGAAAAACGGCATCGCTGCTTACCAACCCGACGTATTTTACTGAAAAACATTGATTTAACAAAAATACAACGGGGAGCTACTGAAATTAGCATCACTGTTGTATAGTGCTGGAAAGTTAAATGGTTAAGAAGGATTAAACTATGTGTGAGGGACGTTCCTCAAAAGTACGTCATCAAACCATCATTGAGTTACTTTCTACTCAAGGGCAGGTTTACGTACAGGAGCTTGCTAAACATTTTAATGTTGCGCAAGAAACTATCCGTCGTGACCTTAGTAAACTTGAAACACAAAAGTTACTAAAAAAAGTCCATGGTGGAGCCGTAAACATTCAGTCAAAATTTGAACGTAATTTTACGGAAAGAGCCCAAGCCGCGGTTGATGAGAAAAAAGCGATTGCAGCGAAAGCCGCGGAGCTGATTAAACCCGGAGACACATTGTTTATCGATTTTGGCACGACGACCTTTGAATTTAGCCAAAGAATCAAGTTGATTGATAATTTAACGGTTATTACGAATTCGCCTTTATTGGCAAATACGTTACAAGAAAACGTAACTATCGAAACAATTTTGATTGGTGGGCAATTTAACGCCGCACAAAACGCATGCTTAGGTGCTATTGCGCTAAAAAATATTGCTGAGTTTTTTGCAGATTACGCAGTGATTGGGGCAGGGGCGATACATGCATTGCATGGTGTGATGGATCAGCACGTCGATGAAGCCGCAATTGCGCAAAAGATGATGGAAAACAGCGATAAATTAATGGTGTTAGCGGATGGCACAAAGGCTAATAAGCATGCGATTAATTTTGTGACGAGTTGGGACAATATTGATTATTTGGTGACAACCAGCAAAGAATTTAAATTACCTGAAAATAAAAAACATCCTAAAACGAAAATTATTGTTGCGGATGTTGAATAAGCTTTAATTTTTATCATTTAATTATAAACACTCCCTATGAAATATATTTAATTATTTCTCATAGGGTTACTTTACCCAAAATTTGATTAACGCCAATACTAGGAATGATTATGAGCCTCTATTTTATTGCTTGCCCTTATTCAGACCCCGATAGCAGTGTCGTAGAAATGCGCTTTGCTGAATGTACTAAATTTGCAGCAGAACTTGCGCTTAAAGGTATCGCTACTTATAGCCAAATCACGATGACCCATCCAATTAACCAATACTTGGCCTCACAGGGGCAAAAAGTCGCATGGTCTTCTATTGATATGGAATTTCTAAAGCGCTGTGATGGTTTAATTGTGCTGACATTGCCAGGCTGGGAAAAGAGCGGTGGTGTTGCAGCGGAAATTCAGTTTTTTAAAGACCAAGGGTTGCCGGTTTGGACAGGGGATGAGTTCAAAGTACAAATGGCAGAATAACGCTTATTTATAGTTTCTTGATGATCCATGACGTTTTATCGTCATGGATTTTTCATGGAATACAAATTAATAGTACTGGTACTGGTATTTAAACGTCTCAATTAAAGGGGTTGGCTGGCTACTATGTGAATTGGTTACTGTTTCAGTTAAGCAATTACCATATTTATCAGTTTCGAGACATTCAATGGTGGTAGTTATTTCATCAGTATCAATTTTAATTGCCCGTGTTTCTTTCTGAAAAAAGCCATCAGAGTCATAAGTAAATTGGCGAGTATCACGCCCTGAATTGCCATGAATAGCGGCTAACCTACCTTGGTCATCATAGGAATATTGGTAAAACACCTCTGTCCCTTCAAAAAAACCTTTTGTCGAATCTATTTTGTCATTTTTATACTTAGCTGTGACAGTATAGGCTTTGCCTGCTTGGTCTTGAGTTCTGATTTCTGATATTTTGCCTGATGGGTCTTGTTCAAAAGTGAACTTGCTTTCCATATTCTGCACGGGTTGGTCGAATGAAATCAGGTTCACCATTGTATAAACTGGTTTTTTCTGGATTGTTCTTTTCAGTGATGAGAAGAGCTCTCCATTTAAAAACCATTTTGATTCACTTTGATAGCTTTCCAGTTCACCACAAGGTAAAAATATCATTTCAATTGTTTTAGTGTCTAACGATGAGCCTTTAGGAACCGAGTTATAGTTTATAGATTTAATTGTTTTGACAGGGCCATAAACGATTTTTTGTATCATCAAATGCAAGTTGTCACGATGCATATTCCGTTGTTCATCACTACAGTTTTCAGCTGCATAAGCAGATGAAGCAAGCAAGGTTAATAGGGGAAATAAGAACGTTTTTTTCATTCGGTAAGTTCCTAGGTGATTTATATTTACGGAATACTACCTAATAGATGAGTAAAAAGTTTGCGTAAAAAAGCCGTAACCCAAAGGCTACGGCTTTAAAGATAGGGCGGTGTTTAGTGGCTAGGTTTTAGATATTCATCTAAGTTTTTGCCTTCAACTTTTTTATTGTCATTATCAATAAAATCATCGATTGAACAACCGAACTCTTCCACATCATTGCACATGAGAGTCGCCATGGATTTAGCAATCTCATGTTCACCAATAATGATATGGTCTGCTCCACGTTCTTTGATAAAGCTGACTTCATCATCATAATGGGCACGAACAATCACAGTGACATCTGGGTTCATTTCTTTTGCGGTTGCGACAATTTCACCAGCTTCATAACCATTAGGGATTGTTAAAAGCAATGTTTTGGCACATTCAATACGCGCAAGGCTAATGATATCTTTATTTGCGCCATTACCTAAAATTGCACTAAAGCCATTTTCAGCAAGTTCTTCAAACCGAGCGCGGGTATCTTCAACAACAACAACCGGAATTTCCCTTCTACGCAGTTTGTCTGCAAGCATACCACCTACTCGACCATAACCGACAATGATTGCGTGGCCGCAGATATCGACAGGAACTTGGGTTTCTTCTTCCAGAGTCTCTTCCAGCAGTTGTTCTTCGATTGTCTCGGTTTTCTCAAGGTACTTATCTAATAAGCTAAATAACACAGGATTTAGCATAATCGAGACAATTGCACCTGCTAACACTAGGTTTTGTGCATCTTTATCCATGACGCCTAGGGTTAAACCCATACCGGCTAAGATAAAGGCAAACTCACCAATTTGTGCAAGACTAACAGAAATGGTTAATGCAGTTCGTCGTGAATGACCAAACATCCTAACAAGTACTAAGGCGGCTGCGGATTTACCAATAATGATAATGGCGAGAACGGCTAAAATCCCTAGCGGTTGCTCAATTAATACCACTGGGTCGAACAGCATCCCAACTGAGACAAAGAACAGGACGGCAAAGGCATCGCGTAATGGCAGCGTGTCTTGTGCAGCACGGTGGCTGAGCTCAGACTCATTTAATACCATCCCTGCGAAGAACGCACCGAGGGCAAATGAGGCATCGAAAATAGCCACAGCGGCATAGGCAATACCCAATGCAAGTGCTAGTACGGCAAGAGTAAACAGTTCACGAGAACCTGTTGATGCGGTACGTGATAAAATCCATGGGATAACTTTACGCCCCACGACAATCATAATAAATATGAATAGAACAACTTTACCTATTGTCCATGCAAGGCCTAACGTGAGTTCACTGAAGCTAGCGTCATCGGTGTTCATGATAGCCGCAGCAGCAGGCAGAAGAACAAGTGTTAAGACCATGGCGAGGTCTTCAACAATCAGCCAGCCTATAGCAATTTGCCCACGCTGACTTTCAATCAGTTGGCGTTCTTCTAAAGCACGTAGTAATACGACGGTACTGGCGGTTGATAAACACAGGCCGAATACAACACCTGTAAATATTCCCCAGCCAAATAACATGGACAGGCCAAGACCCAGTAAGGTTGCCACTGCGATTTGTGCAATGGCTCCAGGAATGGCGATAGCTTTAACAGCAAGTAAATCTTTTAATGAAAAATGTAGGCCTACCCCAAACATCAGTAAGATAACACCGATTTCAGCAAGTTCAGGCGCCAATGCTGCATCAGCAACAAAGCCGGGGGTAAATGGGCCTGCGAGAACACCGGCCGCAAGATAGCCAACTAAAGGGGAAATTTTTAATCGCTGCGCGATCATACCTAACAAATATGCAAGGGCGAGACCACCAACAATGGTTGTGATTAAGGGCGTTGAATGCTCCATTTAGTCTCCTCTGGTGAATATAAAAATAGAAAGGTGGGTACATGCCGTTGACTTTTAAAATGAGGCCTTCATTTTAAAATGCAAATTGCATGTTTTTATATTCTAACTTTTTTTGAGATAAATTTCCTTAAAAAAATGAAATGTTTTTAAAAAAAAGACAGGTTAAAGGAGCTAAATCGTTACAAGCTGTGTGTTTGTGAGATTTTTATCTGAAATTAATCTGAATTATGGAAGGAAAGACCCATACTTATTTTTAGGTAAGTATGGGTAAAATAAGAAAATAAATCTATTTTTTGCCAATATTTGGCAGCAATACTGTAAAAATCCCAAGTAAGGGTAAGAAAGCACAATAATGATAAACTTGTTCAATACTGGTCTGGTCTGCGATATGGCCTAAAACGGCAGCGCCAACGCCCCCCATGCCGAATGCTAACCCAAAGAACAACCCTGATACCATGCCGGTTTTACCAGGGATCAGCTCTTGTGCGTAGACTAAAATAGCCGAAAATGCAGAGGCTAAAATCATACCAATAATTACGGTAAGCACCCCAGTCCAATAAAGAGATGCATAGGGTAAAATTAAGGTAAATGGCGCAACTCCAAGGATTGAGAACCAAATAACGTATTTACGTCCTATTTTGTCACCTATTGGCCCACCAATCATAGTACCTGCGGCAACGGCAAATAAGAAAACAAACAAATGAATCTGAGCATTTTGTACAGAAACACCGAACTTATCGATCAAATAAAAGGTGTAATAGCTACTGATACTTGCCAAATAGAAATATTTTGAAAAAATCAGAATTAACAGTACTGCCAAAGAGCCAATAATTGTTTTTCGTGGTAGGACTTTAACATTCCCTGCACTGATCGGCTTTTTACTTGCTGCGCGGTGTTGTTGTTTGTACCAGCTACTGACTTGCAACAAGATAACAATTGCAAGCAGAGCAGCGAGCGAGAACCAGCCAATATTGCCTTTTCCGTAGGGTTCAATAATTAGTGCTGCAAGTAGTGGCCCAAGGGAGGCGCCCAAGTTGCCTCCGACTTGGAAAAATGATTGTGCCAGACCATGACGACCCCCTGAAGCCATACGAGCAACACGAGAAGATTCAGGATGGAAGACAGAAGAACCAGTTCCAACCAATGCTGCTGCAAGTAATATGGTCGGGAAGGTTTCTGCCATCGCTAACAAGATTAACCCCGTTAGCGTGAAGCTCATTCCTATTGGCAAGGAATAAGGTTGTGGATGTTTGTCCGTATAGTAGCCAATAATCGGTTGCAACAGTGATGCGGTAATCTGATAAGTAAGGGTAATCATCCCGATTTGGGCAAAACTCAATGAGAAATCAGATTGTAATAAAGGATAAATGGCTAAGATCAGTGACTGGATCATGTCATTGAGTAAATGAGAAACACTGATCGCAGTTAGGATACTAAAGACCGTTTTCCCTGTTTTATTTAATGGCTTTGACGGGCTTGGGTTGTTGGGGGTTGTGGTTTGCTCACTCATGTCATTATCAACTTTTTGTGTTACATAATTGTTATTAATATAACTGAAATACAATTTATTTAAATGAATAAATAAATCACGTGAATAACTAGTGCTCGTTAATTATTTGATGGCGATCTCATTTTTATGAAACGAATTTCTTATTCTGCAATAGGTATCAAATCCTGCTCATATTTTTATGCTATAAGACAGCAGGTAGTGACAAACTATAATCTAATATGACTGTATAAAAATTCCTATACCAGCAGGGAGAAATGTATGAAGTTTGCATTTAAGGCATGCGCATTAACGGTATCGTTAGCGTTAATACCCGCAACTATGGCAAATGCGTGGGAAAAAGACAAAACATACAATATTACCATTTTGCATACCAATGACCATCATGGCCACTTTTGGCACAACGACCACGGTGAATATGGTTTAGCAGCGCAAAAAACGGTAGTTGATGAAATTCGTGACGAAGTTGCTAAGCAAGGTGGCAGTGTTTTACTGCTCTCTGGTGGCGATATTAATACCGGTGTACCAGAGTCTGATTTACAAGATGCAGAACCTGATTTTAAAGGAATGAACTTAGTCGGTTACGATGCAATGGCATTAGGAAACCACGAGTTTGATAACCCACTTGAAACGCTGCGTCAGCAAGAAAAATGGGCAACTTTTCCGTTTTTATCCGCCAATATTTATCAAACCAGTACAGGTAAACGCCTTTTCAAACCTTACCAAATCTTTGATAAACAAGGTGTAAAAATTGCGGTTATGGGTTTAACCACTGATGACACCGTGCGTATTGGTAACCCTGCCAACTTCCCTGATGTCGAATTCCGTGTGCCTGCGGACGAAGCCAAAAAAGTGGTTGAAGAGCTCCGTGCGACAGAAAAACCAGACATTATCATCGCCGCAACCCATATGGGGCATTATGATGATGGCAACCATGGTTCGAATGCCCCAGGCGATGTAGAAATGGCACGCAGTTTACCTGCTGGTTATTTAGATATGATAGTGGGTGGTCACTCACAAGACCCTGTTTGTATGTCTCAAGAAAAGAAAAACTACAAACAGGAAGACTATGTACCCGGTACACCGTGTGCGCCAGATAACCAAAATGGAACTTGGATTGTGCAAGCCCATGAATGGGGTAAATATGTTGGCCGTGCGGATTTTGAATTTAAAAACGGTAAGTTTACCCTGAAGCACTACCAGTTAATCCCAATTAACTTGAAGAAAAAAGTCACAAAAGAAGATGGGACTAGCGAGCGAGTTTACTATACGCAAGAAATTGCTCATAACCCTGACATGATGAAATTACTGACACCTTATCAAGAAAAAGGTGACAAGCAATTGAGTGTTAAAGTGGGCTCTGTTGAAGGTAAACTTGAAGGTGATCGCAGTAAAGTGCGTTTTGTGCAAACCAATATGGGGCATCTTCTGTTAGCTGCACAAAAAGAACGCGCAGGGGCTGATTTCGCGATTATGAGCGGTGGCGGTGTTCGTGATTCCATTGAAAGTGGCGATATCACTTATAAAGATGTGCTTAAGGTTCAACCGTTTGCCAATGAGTTAGTTTATGTGGACTTCAAAGGTGATGAGGTTATCCCATACCTGACTGCGGTTGCGAATATGAAACCAGATGCAGGCGCGTATGGTCAGTTCTACAATGTGAATTTAACCCTGAATAAAGATGGCACGATTAGTGATGTCAAAATTGATGGGAAGCCTGTTGACCCGGCCAAAACGTATCGTATGGCAACGTTGAATTTTAATGCAATTGGTGGGGACGGTTACCCGAAAATTGACAACCACCCTAATTACGTTAATACCGGCTTTGTCGATGCGGAAGTGCTCAAAGGGTATATTGAAAAACACTCCCCGCTGAAAGCGGCAGACTATGAGCCAAAAGGTGAAATTATTTATAATAATAAATAATTAAATCATTATTACCTTGAAAGCCTCACTTTATTTCACAGTGGGGCTTTTTAGTTTAATACTATCCAATAATCCTCAATGCCATCAAAGTGTAATGCTATTTTCGTATTTCAGCGAAGGTTGCATTCAGCACTTTGGCGAGATCGGTAGGAGCAAGTTCAATATCTAGCCCACGTTTCCCACCTGAAACAAACATAGTGGCATATTGCTGAGCTTGGTCGTCAATTACTGTTGGTAAGCGTTTTTTTTGACCTAATGGGCTAATTCCCCCAAGCAAATATCCCGTTGTTTTTTGAGCGATTTGTGGGTCCGCCATTTCAACTTTTTTGACCTTAAACACTTTGGCAACCTGTTTTAAATCTAATTGCCCTGAAACAGGTGTTACGGCCACGGCTAACGTTTTTTGATCGCCATTGAGTGCGACTAACAAGGTTTTAAACACTTGCTTGGCATCTAACCCAAGTTTTTGTACTGCTTCATCACCAAAGTTACTTTCATTTGGGTCGTGGTCATAAGGATGTAAAGTGAAGGAAATTTTTTGTTTTTCGAGTAATTTAACGGCTGGGGTCATTTTGAGCCTTCTATTTATGACTTAGTTTCGCAAATATTCTACCAGACTATTTTCACCAAACAGGTGCAACGCACCAACGGCAACCACATAGTTACCATCAGGAAGTGACCTAAGTTGTTCGCTCCAATTCGCGTTTCGTTGCTTCATCAATACTTGGTAAATATCTTCGCTAAAGGTATTGGGTAAAGCGGTACGATTATTGGGTTGGTAGTCTAGCCACCAGCCTATCATCGTTTGTAGCGAGCGCGCGTTTTCACGCCAGTGTTTCAATGAGTCTTGTAATAACGCTAACCCATTATTAGGCAAAGAAAGCAGCAATTCAACTTGAGAGGCGGTTCCTTCTAGTTCAATAATTGGTTTGAGTTGTGATTGCGCATTACGGATAAGTTGGTAGTCAATACCGTAGTGGCCTCTAAGCCCGAGTTCTTGGGCTTGGGTTGCTTGCAAAATCAGGGCGATTTGCCATGAGGGTAAGGCATCAAAGCGTTCGGGGGATTGGCGGAGCTCTAAGCAATATTGTTGAAAAAGGTGATATTCATCAAGAGTGAGTCGTTGTTCGACAGGGAGAAGTTCGGTGGTATCGCTAGGAAATGGGGAGTGAGTTTCAGTGATATCCGCCTCAACGATCAAGGCATCTGCGAGATTAAGTTTATCTAATAATGTGGCAGACAAAGGAAACATATTTTCTGTTCCCATATGGATGCTACCCACAACGTGCAATTTAAGATTTTTTGATAGCCGAATATCAATGGCAGGGTAAGGGTAAGCCGGAGCGGTTTGCGTATGAAGCCAATTTTTTAAATTTTCGAACAGTTTACCCACGATTTCGTCCCTGTGTTATCTCTCATTTTATTAGGTTAAACAATCTAGCCGCAATTTGCGAATACTCATCGCGAATTGCGCATTTTTTAGCAGGTTGATGACATCGTGGAGGTGAAAAAATGCCCCTGTTAAAGGGGCATGGTAGGGTTAATTATTTTTACTGATACCTTTAAATACACTGAGTAACGTGAACAAACTAAAGGAACTAAACACCATTTCGATACCAATTAGGGTTGTCAGTAAGGTAATTGATGTAATTGGGCCATTACCGATAAGCAAATAGGCAATAAAGAAATCTAACAGCCCAATGATGATTTGTAACCAGCCACCCGCTGAGCTAATTTGTTGGAAGCCGACATACAGCCGAATGACCCCACCCACGATAAATAAAGCCGCCACTAAAATAGCCAAAGCTACCAAACTTTGTAACGGGTCTTTAATAAACGAGTAGCCGACAATGATATAGATAAGGCCAATAACAAAACCAAATAACCGAGACCAACCGGTATAGATCACGGTACTTAGAATGCTTACAATCGCGCCAACGCCCCCAATAATCAGGAGCACCCCAAGTACGGTACTAACGGCAATGCCTGAAATCATTGGGTTGATAATGCAAAAAATTCCACCAGCCAACAGTAAAATGGATAAGATCACCAAAAAGGTACGTTGCTTTTTAAACTCTTCGCCTGCAAGTTTGGCGAGTTTTTCACGATCAATATTAAGCATTTTGTACTCCAAATATTAAGTAACTAACTATTTATAAGTATAGGCTTAGCTTGATATTAATGACATAAAAAATAATGCGATTTTTACTTAGTAAGAAAATGAAGTATTGTGGTGACAAGGTTTCGATATGAACAGCATTCATCATTAAAAAGGGAGGAACTCATGTTCCTCCCTTTTTGGGTATTATTTCTCAGGTTTAAAGCGTAATAAGCGGTTTGCGTTACTGACCACGGTAATGGATGATAAAGCCATTGCTGCGCCTGCAACGACAGGGTTAAGTAAAGTCCCGGTAATTGGGTATAAAATACCCGCGGCAATTGGGATACCTAAGGTATTGTAAACAAAGGCCCCAAATAAGTTTTGCTTCATATTACGCAGTGTTCCTTTCGAAATAGACACTGCATCGGCTACACCATGTAAGCTTTGGCGCATCAGGGTAATCGATGCCGTTTCAATAGCGATATCACTGCCGCCGCCCATCGCAATACCTACATCAGCTCGGGCTAGAGCAGGGGCATCATTGATACCATCACCCACCATCGCAACTTTGTGGCCTTTAGCTTGTAAGGCTTCAATCGCGGCGGATTTACCGTCTGGCATGACGCCTGCTATTACCTCATCAATACCCGCTTCTTTGGCTATCGCATTGGCAGTTACTGGGTTATCCCCGGTTAACATGACTAATCGGAAACCTTGTTTATGTAACCGCGCCAGTGCGCTTATGCTATCTTCACGCAATGGGTCACGGATAGATAACAGCGCGGCAACTTTACCATCAACAGCCAGTAAAACAGGCGTTACGCCTTGAGTGGCTTGCTGGTGTAATGTTTCTTCAACGTCACGGGTATCAACATTATTTTGCGCTAACAGTTTTTGGTTACCTAACAAAATAGTTTGGCCGTTAATTATTGCACTAATACCTAACCCAGCTAAGGTTCTAAACTGCTCATTAGCGGGTAGTGTTAAGCCTTTTGCGCGATTTAAAACAGCGCGGGCAAGTGGGTGATTAGAGCCATTTTCCAATGAAGCGGCAAATTGTAAGGCGGTGTCTTGTTCGAACCCATTAAACACGTGGATATCCGTAACTTGAGGCATGCCTTCAGTCAATGTGCCTGTTTTATCAAAGACAATGGTATCTAACTCACTGGCTTGCTGTAATGCATCCGCATCCCGTACTAACACGCCAAACTCAGCCGCTCGGCCCACGCCAGAAATAATCGACATTGGTGTTGCAAGGCCAAGCGCACAAGGGCACGCAATAATTAACACGGTTGTGGTGATAACGAGTGCGTAAGTAATCTGTGGTGCAGGCCCAACAAAGTACCAAATTGCACCTGAAATTAAGGCGATAGCTACTACAATCGGCACAAAGACGGCAGAAATACGGTCAGCAAGCTGGCCAATTTGTGGTTTACTACTTTGTGCTTGGCGAACAAGGTGAATAATTCGAGCTAAAGTCGTTTGGCTACCGACAGCCGCGGCACGAAATAGCACGGTACCATCCTGTACCACAGTACCTGCATGGACTTGATCCCCTTTGCTTTTTTGCTGTGGGATTGGCTCACCCGTTAGCATGGCTTCGTCTAACCAAACCTCGCCTTCGATAATTTCACCATCAACAGGGACACGGTCACCAGTTGCTAAGCGTAAAACCATCCCTTTTTTGACTTGCTCCAGTGGCATATCCACTTCGCCTTGCTCTGTGACAACACGGGCAGTTGGCGGTGTTAGGTCTAGCAAGCGTTCAAGGGCTTTTGATGAACGTTGGCGAGCTCGCTGTTCTAGGGCATGACCAAGGTTAATAAGACCGATGATCATAGCACTGGCTTCATAATAAAGGTGGCGAGCTTGGTCTGGGAATAACTCAGGCCAAATATTCACCACAATCGAATAAAGCCAAGCCGCTCCTGTTCCTAACGCAACTAAGGTATCCATAGTGGCGCTGCCATTTTTCAGGCTTTGCCATGCATTACGATAAAAGTGCCCCCCTGCAAATACCATTACCGCAAGGGTTAATGCACCAATGGTGAGCCAAATGGTATGGTTTTGCTCAGTCAGCACCATGTTATCGCCCATCATCCCCCATACCATCACAGGGATACCAAGGGCAAGAGCTAATGCAGATTGCCAGCGGAAGCGGCGCATATTGGCTTGCGCGACTTCTTGTTGGCGCTCACGGCGTTTGGCTTCATCTTGAATGATCTCCGCGCCATAGCCTGCTTTGACAACCGCGTCGATTAAATCATTTGGTTCAGCAGTTCCGGTGACTAAAGCACTGCGCTCAGCTAAGTTGACTCGTGCATTTTCAACGCCCGGTACACTATTTAAGGCTTTCTGGACTTTGTTGACACAACTGGCACAGGTCATGCCATCGAGCAGTAACTGTATGCTGTCATCCATTGGGCTAATTTCAGGCTGTTCACCTAAATCAGACTCTTGTGCCGGGATCTCACAGATTGCCGCTGAATCAGCTTCCGGCTGTTCAGTTGTGGTACTCAGCGGCTCAGTTTTTGGGTGAGATTCATTCTCAGTGGCTTGGTAGCCAGCGGCTTGAACCGCAGCAATTAAGGCGTCTACGGAGGCCGTACCACGAACAACAGCGGTTTGGGTATCGACAGTTGCGCTTTCAACACCATCAACCGCTTCTAGCGCCTGCTGTGTTTTAGCGGCACATTTCATGCAAGTTAGACCCGAAAGGGCTAAAGTGATCGCTTTTGTTTGAGCCAGTTCTGCATTGTAGCCAGCTTGTTGAACGGCAGCGATTAACGTTTGCGCATCCGCAGTGCCATATACCTTGGCGCTAGTCGTATCGACAACAGCAGTGGCGACACCGTCAACCTCTTCGAGTGCTTTTTGTGTTTTACCCGCACATTTCATACAATTGAGGCCAGAAAGTTGTAATTCGATATCTGGGGTTGTAGCCACTTCAGCTTCATAACCTGCGTCAACGATGGTTTTAATTAAATCAGCCACATTGGCATCACTTTCCATCACGGCATAATCGATAGTGACTTTTAAGTTAGTGACATCACCGCGCCCTTCGAGCGCTTTAGTGACTGAGCCGACACAGTGCATGCAGCTTAGCCCCTGTAATTTTAAAATAATCATGTTACTCATTTTGCAGCCTCCAAAACCCGTTCGATGTATTGGGTCTATAACTTTATCTACAATTAGGTCTATAATTCGACAATGAACAAAGGTTACACCTTCCAGCAAGGTTAAGGTCAAGAGGAATTATGAATATTAGTGAAATTGCCAAAAAAACGGGCCTAACTGCAAAAGCTATTCGTTTTTATGAAGACAAAGGGCTAATTACACCGCCTGAAAGAGGGGAAAATAGCTACCGTTATTATCAGGAGCGTCATTTAAACGAACTCGTATTGCTTAAACAGGCAAAAGATGTGGGTTTTACCTTGGATGAATGTGGCGAGCTATTAGGTTTATTTCGTGATCCAACCAGACATAGTGCTGATGTAAAGACGACAACGATAGCTAAGATAAATGAAATAGAGCAGACAATTGTTAAATTGTCTGCCATTAGAGATACATTACAAGAGCTCGTGGACGTATGCCCTGGGGATGATGGTGCAGATTGCCCAATTATTGACCACTTGGCACGTGGGTGTTGTCATCATGCGAAGGCTTAACCTGCAAGGTGATGCCGTCTACTGCGATGACCACCACTTCTGTATTGGCACTTAATGGCGTGTCGCTATAGACACGCCAACTGCCATCTGCAAGGCGTACACGGCTAAATCCTTCTTCAGTATCTGACAACAAACGGCTTTTAACACCGATGAGTTGATGGCTAATTTGGTTGACGTTATCTGCCTTATTTTTTTGCTTATTCCTCAACCAGTTGCGCCATAACACAGCAGAGACAACGGTAAAAATGGCAAATAAAATCCCTTGCCACTCCCAACCGATAAATGGCAGTGCCCAAGCGATAACCCCAACAAGCACCGCAGCAATACCCGACCATAAAAGATAGCCTGCGGTACCAAGAAGTTCACCAATCAGCAATAGCCCACCAAGGCACAGCCAAAACCATGCGGGTTGAGCACTGATAAGCTCTATCATTCTTTTACCTGCTTTTTCATGGCACTGGTTTTCTTGCTTTCGCCGATTAGCTCAGTAATCCCACCAATTGCGCCCATTAAATTACTGGCTTCTAATGGCATCATGATGACTTTGCTGTTTTCGGCAGAACCAATACTGGTCAGTGCATCGGTGTATTTTTGCGCCACAAAGTAATTAATAGCCTGCATATCACCAGCGGCGATAGCTTCAGATACCATTCGTGTCGCTTTTGCTTCCGCTTCCGCGGCTCTTTCACGCGCTTCGGCTTGTAAAAATGCCGACTGGCGTTCCCCTTCGGCTTTGAGAATTTGTGACTGTTTTTCACCTTCAGCTTTTAAAATTGCCGCTTGGCGGATCCCCTCGGCCTCAAGAATATCGGCACGTTTAGTACGTTCAGCCTTCATCTGCGCATTCATCGCACTAATCAATTCTTTTGGTGGCTTCACATCACGAATTTCGATACGGGTAATTTTGACCCCCCAAGGGTTGGTTGCTTCATCCACCACGTGCAACAAGCGGCTATTAATGGAATCACGTTGTGACAACATTTCGTCTAGTTCCATGGAACCTAATACGGTACGAATATTTGTCATGGTTAAATTCAATACCGAAAGCTCAAGGTTGCTAACCTCATAGGCTGCACGTACTGGGTCAACGACTTGGATAAAGCAGACAGCATCAATAGTGACGTTGGCATTATCGCGAGAAATAACTTCTTGAGATGGGATATCAAGGACTTGTTCCATCATATTGATGCGACGGCCAATTTTGTCCATAAATGGGACAATAATATGTAAGCCGGGTTGCAACGTACGGGTATAGCGACCGAAGCGCTCAACGGTCCATTGAAAGCCTTGCGGTACTGTTTTAACACAGGTAAAAACAATAACGACAGCGACAAAAATGATAATCGGTATTGCACCAAAGGCGAACAAGTCCATATTTAACCCTTAATTAGTAAAGTAATGAATATACTTGGCGACGGTATTTACTGGCAATTGCATCACCGGTTCCCATTGCCGACATAATATCCATCATGGTTTTTCTTACTGCGCCGTCACCCGCACCCAAGTCGGTACGTAAAAAGCCGAATAACATTTCCAGCGCTTCTTCGTTGCGGTTCACCTCATGCAGTTTTAGGGCTAATTGAACCGCTAACGTTGTATTTTGTGGATCTTGATTGAATTCATCTTGTAATTGCTGAATTTCAGGGGTGTCCGCAGCTTGCTTCAATAATTCAATTTGTGCGATTAAACCTTGGTAACGACTGTCTTTATCCTGTAATGGGACAGCTTCTAAAGTAGCTTGTGCGTCATCAACGAGATTTAAACCGATTTGTGTTTCTGCCAATAATAACGTGATGTCGCTATTTTTGGGGTTCAACTGATGCGCTTCTTTTAACAATGGCAGCGCTTCTTGTGTTTTACCTTCTGCAATTAATTCAGCAGCTTGTGCTGCTTTCATTTCTTCTGGGCTTGGCAGCACACGAGATAAAATTTCCAACACCACCTCTTCTGGTTGTGGTCCTTCAAAGCCATCAACAGGGCGGCCATTTTGTAATACATACACAGTAGGGATCGCTTTTAAGCCAAACTGGCTTGCGATCATTTGTTCTTCATCACAATTAACTTTAGCTAAAATAAATGACCCTGCGTAGTCGTTGGCAATTTTTTCCAACATGGTACCGAAATCTTGGCAATGAGGGCTACGCGGTGACCAAAAGTAAAACATGACAGGTAAGTTCATTGATTGTTCAATGACTTGGTGTAGGTTGGTTTCGTTAATATCAATTATCTGAGCGTTAGCAAACATAAGAAGTCTCTTTTGAATTTGTTATCAATAGAATTTGTGAGCAATAGTAATAAAATGGGGCTGATTTTGCTTTTTTCAAGCTTTTTTCCCCTGATTTGCCAGTATTTTATCCATTATTTTGTCAGGTAAAATACGTTTTAAGATACGCACTGCGACGGTTAATAACGTGACAGAATAGCGTACTTTTGGGCGCGAGCTTTCTAACGCATGGATCAGTTTTTCTACCACATGTTCTGGTGTTAAGGTGAAACGTGAAGCAATACCTGGGTTTTTAACGGGTTTATCTTTTTGTGTTTGTTCAACATTTTGAGTAAAAGCCGTATGAATCGGGCCCGGTTCAATCAAGCTCACTTTCACCCCTGTTCCTGCCAATTCTAAGCGTAGTGCATCGGACCATGCTTCCAGTGCGTATTTGCTGGCAGCATAAGCGCCACGTCCGGGAGTTGAAATAACGCCCATCACTGAACTAGTCTGGATAATTCGCCCTTCATGGTGCGCTAGCATTGCAGGTAATAGCAAAAAAGTTAACTGATGAACACCAAAAAAGTTAGTGGAAAACTGGGCTTCAAGTTGTTCGCGGCTGACGCTATTTAATGGGCCATACACCCCAAAACCAGCGTTGTTGAATAATCCGAAAAGGCGGTGATTACAGAGTGTTAACACCGTTTGAGCCGCGGTTTCTATGCTATCCTTATTATCGAGGTCAAGGGAGACAGTGTCATAACCTAGCTCTTTTAGGCGTAAAATATCGCTTTCTTTACGGCAGGCAACAATAACATGGTAGCCACGCTGCCGAAGTGTCTGTGCAGCACAAAAGCCAATACCGCTTGATGCTCCTGTGACCAGGACTGATTTTTTGTTTCGTGCCGATGTTTGCATAACTTTACCTTGGTTTCATGCAACTGAATCTATTTCGGGTATAAAAGAGCGTTTTAGTACCCTTGTTTAACGTCTGTTTTATTTGCTAGACGGTAAAATATGTTCGAAAAGCTGTTTTTCCATAAAATCAGCAATGGATGGCTGGGCTTCAACGGTAGGGTGAATACCATCTTGTTGTATCCATTCAGGCTTAGTTATCACGGTTTCCATATAAAACGGCAGTAATGGGATTTGATTACTTTGCGCCAATTTCGGATAGACTTTTTCGAAACTTGTCGTATAACGTTTTCCATAGTTAGGTGGAATGCGAATTTGCATTAAGAGCGGTTTCGCACCGGATTGCACGATTTGATCGATAATTTGCTGTAAATTAGCTTCGAGTTGTTCAACTGGGAGACCTTGTAAGCCATCATTTGCACCTAATTCGATCAATACCCAGTTAGGTTTGTTTTGTTCGAGTAAAACGGAAAGGCGTTCTAACCCCTGTGCAGAGGTATTCCCACTAATACTACCGTTAACAATAGCAACGGGTGGGGAAAGTTTCTGCCAACGTTCGGCAAGCAAGGAGGCCCAAGCCTGCTCAGCCGGTAAACGGTAGCCTGCACTTAGGCTATCACCTAAGATTAATAGCTTAGTTGACGCAAGTGCGTGCCCACTTGCAGTCAGTAACAGGAGAAATACCAATATATGTCGGCGAATAATATTCTTGAAGTTCATCATCTCATTAAACGTGTTGGTCAAGGTGAACATGAACTGACTATATTGCAAGGTGTTGAGCTAATTGTCGAGTCCGGGCAAACAATTGCTTTAATTGGGGAGTCAGGTTCGGGGAAATCAACCTTGCTAGGGATTATTGCGGGGTTGGATGACGGTTCCAGTGGAACGGTTAATTTATTAGGTCAAGACCTCACTAAAATGGACGAAGAGCAGCGGGCACGCTTACGGGCACAAAGTGTCGGTTTTGTGTTCCAATCCTTTATGTTGATCCCAACCTTAAATGCCATTGAAAATGTACAACTTCCTTCTTTGTTACGTGGCGAATCTGAGTCTGAAAGTTATCAACACGCGGCGAGTTTACTGACGGATTTAGGCTTAAAAGATCGCCTAAAACATATGCCACCACAGTTGTCAGGGGGTGAGCAACAGCGTGTTGCACTTGCTCGTGCCTTTAATGGCCGCCCACAGATTTTATTTGCTGATGAACCAACGGGAAATCTCGATCGCCACACAGGGGATAAAATTGCAGATTTACTGTTTGATATGAATAAACAGCACGGGACGACCCTTATTTTAGTGACTCACGATAACGAGCTGGCTGCGCGCTGCCAACGCCGTTTGCGCTTGGTCGATGGGCAGTTGAGGGAAGAAGCATGATTTGGCGTTGGTTTTGGCGTGAATGGAAAACCCCCTCGTTACTGATTGTTTGGCTTGCACTCACCCTTGCTGTTGCTTGTGTACTGGCTTTAGGGCGAATTAGCGATCGCATTGAAAATAGCATGAGTTACCAAAGCCGTGAGCTATTAGCGGGTGACTTAGTTTTACGATCTTCTCATCCAAGCGACCCAGCATGGTTACAAGAGGCCCAAAAAGAGGGTTTAACGTTAAGCCAACAAATATCATTTTCTACTATGGCTTATGCGACAGAAGATGAAGACGCTCGGCCACAACTGGTGTTAGTGAAAGCAGCGGATAAGGCATATCCATTATATGGCGAGCTCATCACAGAACCGGCTGGGTTAATCCCGACAAAAGGGGAGATACTAGTCGCACCACGGTTATTAGAATTATTGAACCTCAATGTAGGGGATAACATTGATATCGGAGATGCGACGCTAAAAGTTTCGGGTAAACTAATTCAAGAGCCTGACAGCGGTTTTAACCCGTTCCAGATTGCCCCAAGAGTATTGATAGCAATTGAAGATGCACCATTAACGGGAGCAATTCAATTAGGTAGCCGGTTAACTTATCGCGACATGTTTGCCGGCGATCGCCAGCTTATTGATGCATTTCAACAAAAATATGAGCAAGATCTGCGAAATGATCAACGTTGGTATACATTAAGCGAAGATAACGGCGCAGTAGGGAAAACGTTTCAACGTGCTCAACAATTTTTATTGTTGTCAGTTTTATTAACCCTGCTGCTAGCCATTGCTGCGGTCGTGGTTTCAATGACGCATTATTGCCGCAGCCGTCATCAACTAATCGCAGTATTAAAAACTCTAGGCGCAGGGCGTAGCGCATTACGTCAGTGGATTATTGGGCAGTGGTTAGTGATTTTAACCGCTGCGGCTTTACTCGGCTCATTATTAGGTTTGGCTTTTGAAGGCATTTTAATGCAAATCTTAGGGGCTATGTTGCCGAAGGAATTGCCGCCTGCGAGTTTGATGCCTTGGGTTTGGGCGATTGGTACATTATTTATTATTGCGATTATTGTTGGCAGCCGTCCCTATTACCAGCTGATGGCAACTCAGCCTTCTAGAGTATTACGTGAAGATGCCAAATCACCCGTTTGGCCGCTATATTACTATCTGCCGATTGTTATTTTAATTGTGGTTGGCGGCTTATTTGTGTTTGCTGGCGTTAACCCTCTGCTGTGGTCAATTTTGGCGGGTATTGTCGTGGTTGCCGTTCTACTTGCGCTGATTGGTTGGGTAGGCTTATGGGGGCTACGCCATATTAAGTTCCGTCAATTAAGCTTGCGTTTATCTGTTAGCCGTCTATTGCGCCAGCCGTTGCAAACCATCACACAAATGAGTGCTTTTTCGTTGTCATTTATGTTATTGGCGCTGCTGATTTTAGTGCGTGGTGATTTGCTTGACCGTTGGCAGCAGCAATTACCCGCAGATAGCCCGAATTATTTCTTGATTAATATGAACCAGTCACAGCTTGAGCCTGTTACCAAGCTATTAGCTGAGTTTGACGTGAAACCCACAGAGTTCAACCCTGTGGTGTTAGCGCGTTTAACCGATATTAATGACCAGTCAGCGATTGAGTGGGCGGATCAACGTGATCCAAATAATAATACGGTACGACGTGAATTGAGCTTAACTTGGCAATCTGATTTAGCGCCAGCCAATGTGGTTGATGAAGGGACATGGCCACCGAAAGCGGGAGAAGTCTCAATTGAACAAACGGTCGTTAAAGAACTCGGGTTGAAATTAGGCGATAAACTTACATTTAGCGCAGGGGCTCAGGTCTTTAGTGCAACAGTCAGTAGTATTCGTACGGTTGATTGGGAAAGCCTGCGACCGAACTTCTATTTTATTTTCTCTGAAGAAAGTCTGTCTCAAATGCCGGCTACTTGGCTGAGCAGCTTCCACTATGAAGGTGATGGGCAGCTATTAACGCAACTTAGCCGCCATTATCCAACCATTAATGTGCTCGATACTGGTGCAATTATCACCCAAATTCAGCAAATTCTTCAGCAAGTGAGCCAAGCCTTAGAAGTGATGGTGGTATTGGTTATTTTCTGTGGCTTGTTACTGCTGTTGGCACAAATTCAAGTGGGAATGAGCCAGCGAGAGCGGGAGCTTGTGGTATACCGAACGTTAGGCGCCAGCAAAAAGTTAATGCGTAGAACATTATGGAGCGAATTTGCATTACTTGGCTTAATGGCAGGGCTTGCGGCGGCATTTGGGGCAGAAATTGCATTATGGTTGTTGCAAAGTAAAGTGTTTGACTTCCCTTGGCAGCCAGAATGGCGTATGTGGGTATTATTGCCTTTGTGCGCGGCAATTCTATTGTCTATTTGTGGTAGTTGGTTAGGACTGCGTTTATTAGGGACGGGGAGTCAGCACCGTCGTTTACCTAATAGTTAAATGCTCGTCATACTTCGAGTTGCATGGTCATTGACTGCGCTTAGATAGGTTGATCTACATGCAACTCGAGTTATTTAGAATATGGTGGTATTAGGGAAATACCTTAATACCACTATTTATTGAATATTCTAAAAACAACCTGTTTTTCAGTAAAATAACTGTCTCCAATCCTTCATAAAAGCTTCATTCATCGACGTTATGATTCCGCCATCAATTATTGATAGCCTTAAAATGGAAACATAACAATGCAGAATAACCATTCGATTAAACGTAAACTGGGCTCGTTATCTTTATTGGCTGGTTTAATTTCATTTAGCATCACCGGGTTTGCACAACAAGAAGTGCCAGCAACGTTAGCGGGTCACTCCATTCTTCCTGTTAATTCAACGGTTTCTTCCCCCGAAGGTGCACCTTCAGACATGCAAGTGAGCGGTAAATTTACCACTGGCGTTCGTGTTGATAGTTTGGGGAAAGTGGAAGGTAAATCCGCAGATCGCCCAACAGGAATGTACATTCCAATCAAAGGCCAGCCACGTCAAGGGCACTCGGGTATTAAACGTATGGCGGATGGCACTTACTGGGTTTTAACTGATAATGGATTCGGCAACAAAGCCAATTCTCCTGATTCGATGTTGTATGTCACTCAATATGATATTGATTTTCAATCAGGTAATACAACGCCATTAAAAACGGTTTTCTTCCATGACCCCGATAAAATTATCCCTTTTCATATTACGAATGAGAGCACAAAAGAACGCTATTTAACAGGCAGTGATTTTGACCCTGAAAGTTTTCAATTTGCGGGTGGTGCTCTATGGGTTGGCGATGAGTTTGGCCCTTACCTAATCAAAATGGATTTGGATGGCAAAGTATTAGCTTTATTTGAGACACAAGTAGATGGAAAGAAAGTCGTTTCTCCTGATCACTACCAAATCACAACACCGGGTAAACCCGCAGATAAAGTGAATTTCCAAGTCAACCGTTCAAAAGGTTTTGAAGGTATGGCGTCATCGCCAGACGGTTCTAAGCTCTACCCAATGCTAGAAGGGGCGATTTGGCTTGATGACAAACAAGATTATGAACATGTTGATGGCAAACGCGCAGCACGTATTCTTGAGTTTGATGTGAAAAAACAAAATTGGACAGGCAGAAGCTGGTTGTATGTCTTTGAAGACAATCAGAATGCCATTGGTGACTTTAACTTAATTGATGATACCCACGGCCTAATCATTGAGCGTGATAATGGTGAAGGTACAGCAGATAAAGCCTGCACGGCGGGAAGCAGTAATACTGAAAATTGCTTTAGTAATTTAGCTAAATTCAAGCGTGTTTATCGTATTGAATTTTCAGATAACAATATAGGTAAACCAGTAGATAAGCAGGCTTATATTGATTTAATGAATATCAAAGACCCGAACAATATGGCAAGAAAACCGCTTAATGACGGAGTGTTTACTTTCCCATTCTTCACTATTGAAAACGTGGATGTGGTTGATAGTGAACACATTATTGTTGGTAATGATAATAATTATCCGTTTTCATCTAGCCGTGAGCCAAATAAAGCGGATGATAATGAGTTTATCTTATTAAACGTCCCTGAGTTGTTAAAACCGTAATTGATTTTGCGCCACCATTTAATTTTTTCGGTGGCGCAAATAAGCAGTATGTTTTGATCCAATATCTGGTCTTAAGCTTGTTTTCCCTTTGGTTTTAATTTTCCCGAGCTAATCACTCGGGATTTTTTATTTGTGATTGAGAGCAGGGGGCTTCATCATCAAAGTAAGGAATAAAATAACCACAACGGGAGCCGCGATAACCAAAAAAGCAGGGGTGAAACTTCCTGTGAAATCTTTTATTGCACCCGCAATAAAAGGCGCTAAGCAGGCAACCGTTGAAATTAAATTTACGACAGAGAATAGTTCTAAGTATGGGCCTCGGCCGAAATAATTTGACAGTAAAACACTGGATGCCAAAAAGGTCATGCCGTAGCCAATACCAACGCATAACACAAATAAAATAAGCCAAAGCCATGAGGTGGCAATACTGAGGAAAATGACACCTAATACCATGATAATTAGGCTACCGATTAATAGTTTCTTCGGTTCTAACCATTCGCCTGCGGCTCCACCAATAAACCTTGAGAATGCATTCACAAATGCCATTGTGCTTAATAACGAAACCGCCACTGTCATGCCAAAGCCGCGCTCTTCAATATGGGCGACAGCAAAACTGTTAACGGTGATACCACACCATAAAAACGAGGTATAAGTTGCAGCAATCAAGTAGAACTGCCATGTACGTAGTGCTCTGCCGACCGTCCATACTTCTGCAGTGCGATAAATAGGTTTACTTGCGTCACTAACTTGTTTTTGCATCACCTTTTTTGCGTGCTCTTGCTCTTTTTTACCTTCTCGTAGCATAAAAATTGTGATTAACGTGACAATGCTAAGATAAACGGCACATAGAACCCAATGCATACGCCATGAGCCTAATTGGTTTGATGCGTAAAAGTAAATCCAAGGGCCTGCAACACCCCCCAAGCCCCCGATGGTGAAATATAACCCAAAGGCAAGGGATTGTTTTTCAAATAGCCGCGAAAGTACATAAGTCCCCGGAACCGTGGCGAGTAAGGTGAAACCAATACCAATCAATGCAGTACCTAAAAAATAGGTGCTGATGGCTTGTGTGGAATAAAGGCTATAAAAGCCAGCAACAAAGACACTGGTGCCTAGCAATAAAGTGGCTCGTACACCCACTTTGCGGATTAACAGAGACGGGAGAAAACTCGCTAGCCCGCAAGTTAAACCCAGTAGCGTAAAACCAAAACCAGCCTCACTCCAGCTCCATTTGAGCTCACTAATCATCTCAGGTAAAACCACGCCAAGAGAGGTAAAGGTTGTCGCGGTGGCTAAAAAATAAACCAGCCCTAACAGAATAAGAATGCACCACTGATAAAACGGACTAAAAGTCTGCGAGGACATATTGACTCCAGTAATGCCGCACACCTTAAATCAGGATATTTGTTTTCTGGATGACGGCGAAAATAGCATAATGCCCGAAAATAGTTTCGGGCATCGAATCGGGCTATTTTCCCTATTTATTGATGAGAGTACCAGTCTAATTTTGCATTTGCCCACTCAATGCCACTTTTGTACTCATTTGGCAAAAGTGGGATCAAAGCCGCCAGTGTGGCAGATAATTGGTGGCAGTCACGATGGGAAAGGTTTAAATGACCCACTTTTCGGGCAGGGCGTACCTCTTTTTCATACCAGTGAAGGTGAACGAGGGGTAAGCTCAGCCAGTCTATATTTACATCAGTGCCGATTAAATTGACCATCACGGCAGGGCTATATACCTCTGGAGATGGCATTGGCAGGTTTAAAATAGCACGTAAATGTAACTCAAACTGGCTAATGGATGCGCCATTTTGTGTCCAATGGCCGCTATTATGTACTCGAGGAGCAATTTCGTTAATCAGCAAGTTATTGCCCACGACAAAGCATTCCATTGCCATCACACCGATATAACCAAGTTCATCCATCACTGCGCTGAGCATGGCTTGAGCTTGTTCTTGCTGCGGATTAGTTGACTTAGGGAAGGCCACACTGGTACGCAAAATGCCTTCTTGGTGTAAATTATGGGTGATCGGGTAAAAAACGGATTCCCCCGCTGCATTTCGGGCACCAATGACAGACACTTCCGCGTCAAAAGGGATACCTTGTTCAACGATGCATTCACCATAAATTTCAGCAGGCAGGTCTTTTTCATCACCAGGGCGAACACGCCATTGACCTCGCCCGTCATAGCCACCAGTTCTGCGTTTTACAATGAGAAACTCACCGAGTGTGGCAAACAGCTCAGGCCATTGTTCAGGGGATTCTAATAATGCCCAAGGTGCAGTAGAAAGTTGTAAGCTATCAAATAAGCTTTTTTGTGGAAACCTATCAGCTAAACGTGGAAAAATATCACGGTTAATAAAGGCATTATGGCGAGCTAATTCTTTTGTTAGCGGGGTTTCTGGCCAACGTTCAATTTCAGCGGTGATGACGCTTTGCTGATAAGGAACCGCTTCAGGTTCTGCATCAAGCCCTACAGGAAAAACAGCAATGCCTAATGGCTCACCCGCTTGACGCAGCATGCGGCCGAGTTGGCCATTACCAAGCACACAAACGGGTTTCATTATGCTTCCCTCGGGTCTGGGTTGTTTAGCACATCATTGGTTTGGGCTTCTCGCCACGCTGAGAGGCGGTTGAAAATAGCAGTATCACTTATTGCTAATACTTGAGCGGCTAAAAGTGCTGCATTTGCGGCACCTGCTTTGCCGATGGCTAGTGTGCCTACAGGGATACCTTTAGGCATTTGCACGATAGAATATAGGCTGTCAACACCACTTAATGCAGCGCTTTGTACAGGAACACCAAAAACAGGGACTAATGTTTTAGCGGCGATCATTCCTGGTAAGTGAGCAGCACCTCCAGCACCTGCAATAATCACATCAAACCCATTTTTTTTCGCATTTTCAGCAAAGGAAAATAATTTATCCGGGGTGCGATGTGCAGAGACGATTTCGACGTGAAAAGGGATTTGGAGTTCAGTTAATACATCAGCTGCGTGCTGCATTGTCGTCCAATCACTTTTCGAACCCATAACAATGGCGATTTTTGCCGCAGATTGAGCAGGAACTTGGGCAGTCATTTGGTGCTTTCCTGTATTGAAAAAAACATCACCCTGAGGTGGGAAATTGAATTGTCTCGATCATATCATGGTAAAGCAGCAAGGAAAACGTTTGCGTGATTAATAAGTGAGCAAACAGTTGTGGCGATATATTAAAAATGGTTCGTTAGGCAAAATTACTCGAAAGGAAAGAAAATCAGTTCAATACCTTGCTCGTTTATTACAAAGGCGGAACCTTCATAGTGCCAAGCACCTAATACACCCCGATAATGCAACTTGCCTCCAATATTTACTTCATGAATAGCAGGGCGGTGAGTATGACCATGGATCATCCATTGCGCTTGGTGCCTTTGTAATGCATCAATAACGGCTTGTGAATTGACGTCCATAATCGACTCGGCTTTCATGCTGCTTGCATACTGGCTATTTTGGCGCATTTTTTGCGCGATACGGCGACGCACAAAAAGAGGGAGTAACAAAAACAGCCGTTGAACCCAAGGGGTATGAACTTTTTTACGGTAATTTTGATAGGCAGCATCGTCAATACATAATGTATCACCATGCAGAATTAAAATGCGCTTGCCGTAAAGTTCGAGCAATGTTTCCTGCGGGAGAATGGTCATGCCACACTGTTTCGCATAGCGTTGACCGATTAAAAAATCCCGATTTCCATGAATGAAATAGCAGGGAATTCCACGGTCAGTGAGTTGTTTGAGTTCGTTGGCAACTTGTTGATGTAGCGGATTGTTATCATCATCGCCCACCCAATAATTAAAAAAATCACCGAGAATATATAGGCTTTCGGCATGGATGGCTTGCTGTTGAATAAAATTAATAAAACCGGCGGTGATCGCCGGTTCATCTTCACTCAAATGCAAATCTGCAATGATGTAAGTGGACATGCGTTCAGGTTTACTCGCTGACAGTCACTTTTTCAATGATGACGTCTTCGCGTGGAACGTCTTGGTGGAACCCGCTGCGGCCAGTTGAAACACCTTTGATTTTGTCAACAACATCCATGCCTTCAACGACTTCAGCAAATACACAGTAGCCCCAGCCATCTGGACGCTCTGAACGGAAGTTCAAGAAGTCGTTGTCAACAACGTTGATAAAGAATTGTGCTGTTGCTGAATGAGGGTCGTTAGTACGAGCCATTGCCAAAGTACCACGGGTATTTTTTAAACCGTTGTTTGCTTCGTTTTTAATAGGCGCTTTAGTGTTTTTTTGTTCCATTCCTGGCTCAAAACCACCGCCTTGGATCATGAAACCATTAATAACACGATGGAAAATGGTATTATTGTAAAAACCTTCACGGCAGTAAGTTAAAAAGTTTTCGACTGTAACGGGTGCTTTATCGTCAAACGTTTTGATAACAATGTCACCGTGATTGGTATGAAATGTAACCATAATAGCTATCCTGAATAATTGTTTTTTGTGCGCTAACTTGCGAAAGCGTTGAGATCAGCACGTTTATATCACAGATAAAACCTGACTTGAAGCGGAAGGAAGCGTAGTCGACCGTTTATAGCATAATAGATGTGTATTAAACCTAATCAATAAACTGAAAAGGAAGCGGGTAAACCCTTGCATTCTTAAGGTGATCGGGGTTCAATAACATGATATTTTATCGGTAGAAATCGATAATCATTTTTCAAATAAATGGAAAAGTTCAGATGCTACAAATTTTTAATACACTAAGTCGTCAAAAAGAAGAGTTTAAGCCCATCCACGCAGGGAAGATTGGGATGTATGTGTGTGGCATCACTATCTACGACTTGTGTCATATCGGCCACGGCCGTACATTTGTGGCATTTGATGCAATTAGCCGCTATTTACGTTATTTGGGTTACGACTTAAATTATGTACGCAACGTCACCGATATTGACGATAAAATCATCAAACGTGCAGCAGAAAATAATGAAAGCGTCGAAGCGCTAACAACGCGTATGTTGGCTGAAATGCACAAAGATTTTGATGCCTTAAATATTTTACGCCCTGATAGCGAACCACGAGCAACGCGTCATATTGGTGAAATTATTGAATTAACCCAAAGCTTGATAGAGCGTGGTCATGCTTATGTCGCTGCGAATGGCGATGTGATGTTTGAAGTTAAAACCGACCCAAATTATGGTCTGTTATCTCGCCAAGATTTAGAGCAGTTGCAAGCAGGTGCTCGCGTCGAGGTCGCTGATGTAAAACGTAATCCAATGGATTTCGTCTTGTGGAAAATGTCTAAAGAAGGCGAACCAAGTTGGGAATCCCCATGGGGTTTAGGCCGCCCAGGCTGGCACATTGAATGTTCGGCAATGAACAGCAAAACGTTAGGCAACCATTTTGATATTCACGGTGGCGGCTCTGATTTAATGTTCCCACACCATGAAAATGAAATTGCTCAGTCTACCTGTGCTCATGATGGCCCTTACGTGAACTACTGGATGCACTCCGGTATGGTTATGGTAGACAGAGAGAAAATGTCTAAATCTCTCAATAACTTCTTTACTATTCGTGACGTACTTGAGTATTACGATGCAGAAACAGTGCGTTATTTTCTGTTATCAGGCCATTACCGCAGCCAATTAAACTACACAGAAGAAAATTTGAAGCAGGCACGTTCAGCACTTGAGCGTATGTACACTGCATTACGTGGTACAGATAAGTCAGCCGTACCTGCTGGTGGTGATGAATTTAAAGCACGTTTCATTGAAGCGATGAATGATGACTTTAATACACCTGAAGCCTATTCGGTATTATTTGATATGGTTCGTGAAGTTAACCGCCTGAAATCAGAAGATATGTCAGCAGCAAATGGTATGGCTGCACAATTGCGTGAGTTAGCAAGCGTGCTGGGTTTACTAGAACAAGACCCAGAAGTCTTTTTAAAAGGCGGCGCACAAACTGAAGATGATGCGGAAGTGGCAAAAATCGAGGCATTAATTCAACAACGCCTAGATGCGCGGCAAAATAAAGATTGGGCGCAAGCGGATGCGGCTCGTGATGAACTTACTGCCATGGGGATTGTGCTTGAAGATAGCGCGCAAGGAACTATTTGGCGCCGTAAGTAAGTTTTACATTTAAAAATTAGCCCGTTAACAGTACTTAGCGCTGCCAGCACTAGGTAATGTTAGCGGGTTTTTTATTGGTGTTAGCTAAATTTGAAAGAACTCTCATAATGGGTCAGAAATAATCGGGTTACGTAATATGTAATTTAAACCGATTGATTAGACTGTTAATTGCTAACTAAGGAAAAACAAATGGAATCAAGCCGCAAGGACAATAATACACCACCAGCCGCCCCAATCCGAACAACGAGTCTTGAGCAAGTCGCTAATACTGAATGTAAATCTGCAAGGGCTAGAATATCGGATAGTATGAGTCACATTAAAAATACCACCGTACCTAAGCCTCAGAATACGCCATCTATCAGAGCGCGCATTATTAATACGATTATTTCTATTTGTGATCGGATTACTGGGATTTTCTCGAGGCAAATAGTCAGCATACAACAAGATGGAACTATAGCCCCCCGTTATGCTTTTAATTCTAGAACGGTTGATTCAAACCCAGCGGTTGAATTGGGTGCTGCTGCTTCAATACTAGCTACTCAATCAGTAAAAGATATTAATGAATTCAATAAACTAGAAGCATATACAAAGCTGCTAAATATATGCTCTTGCGACAAAGAGGAAGTTGTTGACGCTCGTTTTTCTGATATTAAAACGGCTAAAGAAACGCAAGTTTGTATCACGAATAGTGAAGGTATTCAGATTGGCTTACCGGCAAATAGGGTAAAAGTTGGTGATGATAATTTATTTATTCGGTCACAATACCCTAAAAATATAGAGAATCATTTACAGATGTTATATGAGAATAGAACCCCTATGCTATGTATTCTATCGTCTAATTCTGATATACGTGATTTAAAGTTACCGCCATATTTTCGGATGAATGGTACGTATGGCAGGATGGAAGTTAAGACAAAAGAAATTCAGCCGGGTGATGGTAAGCCAAGTAAAATTGGTAGTTTAAATGTAAAACACTACAGTATGAGGCTGACCTATGATAAGAAACCCATTAATATTCCAGTTGTTCATGTTGACAATTGGATTGACAGAACAAGCGCAGGTACGGAAGAATTAAAAGAATTAGCTAAGTATATGGCAGCTGGGATTGAGGAAAAAAGGCAATTTTATGAATTTGCTGGTAGCCGAGCGATCAATGATAAAGATAAATTGTTACCAGTCATTCACTGTGTCGCTGGTGTTGGTCGAACAGGGCAAGTTGCAGCAGCAATGCAGTTAATTAAACCTAATAATGAACTGAGCGTACCGGAGATTATTATGGATATGCGTAAAACGGGTTGCGGCAAGATGGTTCAAAAAAAGGAACAATTTAACGAATTGCTTAAACTTGAAACATTATTAAATGCTGAAAAATTAGCACAATAAAAGTTATTGAAATACCCCCCAATTAAGGGGGGAATGAAACTTAAATTGGTGTGATTAAGCGATACTCGCCATTTCTTGTTGAGCTTCTTTGGGCGTTGCTTTTTTGACAATGGCATAAAACACACCAGAGACTACCGTACCAGCCACTATCGCGAATAAATACATTAATACATGATTAATAGCCCCGGGTATTAACAGCACAAATAAACCGCCGTGAGGTGCCATTAGCTGAATACCAAAGTACATGGATAGCGCCCCTGTTATTGCGCCACCAATAATGCAAGTAGGAAGAACACGAATCGGATCTTTGGCGGCAAATGGGATTGCACCTTCTGAAATAAAACATAAACCGAGAACAAAAGAGGCTTTACCCGCTTCGCGTTCTGCAGGTACAAACTTATGTCGTGCTAGTAGTGTTGCAACGCCCATTGCCAGCGGTGGCACCATTCCCGCCGCCATAATTGCCGCCATTGGTGCATAGGTTTGTGAACTTAATAGACCGACACCAAAGGCATATGCCGCTTTATTGACAGGGCCTCCCATATCCGTACACATCATCGCCCCTAGAATTGCGCCTAAGATCACTGCATTAGTGGTCCCCATGGTATTTAGCCAGTTAGTTAGCCAATCCATTAACCACGCTACAGGGTGACCAATAACATAGATCATGGCTAAACCCGTAAATAAAGTGGAAATGAGTGGCACGATTAAAATTGGTTTTAACGCTTCCATAGTTTGTGGCAATTTTAATCGGGTGCTAATAAAGTGAGCACTATAACCGGCAAGGAAGCCAGAAATGATCCCGCCTAAGAAACCGGCGCCTAAAGTGGTTGCAAGTACCCCACCGACTAAACCTGGAGTTAAACCTGTTCTGTCGGCAATGGAATAGGCGATATAACCGGATAATACGGGGACCATTAAGGCAAGGGCAGTTTGCCCGCCAATGAGGCTAAGCGCCCAAGCCAGTGATCCTTCTATATTGGATGCATCTAAGCCAAATGCAAATGAAAGCGCAGTACATAATCCCCCAGCGACAACCATGGGGAGCATATATGATACCCCGGTAAGTAAGTGCTTATACACTCCACGTTTTTCTGTCGATCTACTCGCTTGCGATGATGTTTTTCCGCTTTGTGGCGTGAATATATTCGCTTCTTTTACTGCTCTATCCATTTCTTGTGCTGTTTTCTTCAATGCGGCACTGGTGGAGGTGCGGTACATGGGTTTCCCCGCAAATTTATCCACATTGACTTCGATATCAGCTGCGACAATGACTAAGTCAGCTTGTGCAATTTCTTCTGGCGTAATTTCATTCCCAACCCCGACAGAACCACGGGTTTCAACTTTGATATTCCAGCCGCGTTTTTTGGCTTCAGCTTCAAGTGCTTCTGCGGACATATAAGTGTGTGCAACCCCTGTAGGGCAAGCTGTAACGGCTAATACAGAGTACGATTTCGTGTGTTGTGGCTCACTGATGTGTTGCTCACAAAGTGCGGCTTCATTAATTGCTGATGTTAGGAATTCAGCAGGTTGCCTAACAGCGATATCGGGGTGACCGAAATAGATTTTTTTATCTGCACAATTAAAATTTTCAGGTAACTCGGTATCAAAACAAATCACAACATCTGCATCAGTAAGTTGTTCAGTGAAGGTGATATTTTGTGAGGCAGATACATTCTTTAAAGCATCGATGGCTAGCCAGCAAATAGCAGGGCCGTGCTGGTGGCTTGGAGCGATTAATATTTTCATGTTTTTTATCCTCATTCAGCCGTAAACGGTTGTAAGTCAACCTTTGTCATCATATGTGCAAGTTGCGCTCGGTCAGTGATACCGACATTGGGTTGAGAGACTGCGAGCGCGGAGATAGCGGTAGCTAAGCGTAGTGTGTGCTCACTTGTTTGCCTCATCATTAACCCATAAATTAATCCACCAACCATTGAATCCCCTGCGCCAACGGTACTAATAACGTCACATTCAGGTGGTTTAGCAAACCAAGCACCTGATGAATTGACCCACATAGCGCCTTTTTCGCCTAAAGAAACTACTACATGCGCAATACCTTGTTGGCGAAGCTGATTCGCAGCATCAACGATATCTTGATGAGTTGGGAGCGGTTTGCCTGCCCAAATTTCAAGTTCACGATGATTAGGTTTTACTAACCAAGGAGAAGCTTTGAGCCCAGCGACAAAGGCTTCGCGGCTACTATCAAAAATGACACACATGCACTGTTCTCTAAGGCGTAACATCCATTGTGTAAAGTCTTTTAAATCAACGCCTTGAGGTAAGCTCCCACTGACGCAAATCATATCAAACTGACCTGCCCAGCTAAGTGAGTCGGTGACGAAACGTTGCCAGTCCGCTTTAGTGACACTGAAGCCTGAGAAGTTAAAATCGGTAACTTCGCCTGTGTGCTCTGTCAGTTTCACATTGATACGGGTGCGCCCTTCAACAACTTGAAAGCGGTTAGCAATTCCTGTTTCGCTGAAAGCTTTTTGGAAACCATCTTGGTTTTCTTTGCCCAAAAAACCACCAACAGTGACATCAATTCCTAAATTTTTAAGTACTTTGGCCACATTTATGCCTTTTCCAGCGGCATGAAGCCCAGCCGTTTTGACTAAATTCACATCACCTCGATGAATATCGGGCAAAAGCCCAACCAAATCATAGGCGGGGTTTAAAGTGATAGTGGCGACTCTTCTGCTCATGCGATTTCTTCTCCAAGACCTGAATTAATTGCCTCACCGATGGTAACGATGGCTTCTTGTGCATCTATGCCTTCTGCGTGAATTCGTAAACGGTGCCCACATTTAGCGCCTAAACTAACAATTTTCATTAAGCTACGGCCATTTACGGGAGTTGCAGTACCATCAAGATTACTGACGGTAATCGTGCTTTCGAATTGCTTAATGGTGGTAACTAACTGGGTGCTAGGGCGCGTATGTAACCCATGTGGATTAAGAATGGTGAAGTCCTGAGTGATTCCAGATGTACTCGTATCCGATGATTCGTTTTCTGCGTGTGAGTTTTCACTGCGCAATAAACCAATTAGGCTGTTAACGTTACCATCATCGGAAATTAGATTTACTTCTTTATTTTTCAATAACTCATTAATTTTTATTAAAAAAGACTCTATTTGATAGTTGGCATAGGAAAGGGTGATTAGGGCGTTGACCGGGTTATCTTGAAAGTTAAATGGATTTTTTACGGTCGCTATTGCAATTGCATTCTGAATATTTCCAATAGGGCTATCACTTAACCAAATACCTTGACCTAAATATGAAGGTGTTTGAGTGAGAACTTGGGTAATGAAGTCGGTGCTAACAGCTTGGGCGTTTTGTAGGTTAATAATATTCTGTATTTTTAATGTGTTTATATTATCAACACTGGCATTAACGGTGACCATAGAGTCATCAAGTTTCACCGGTTGAGTTTGGCGTTCACCCATTAGAAGTTGTTTTAAGGCTTCGGGAGTGTTTGCTTTGGCCATTGCATCCGCTGTGTGTTCATCACTGATTATATGGGTTAATTGACGAAGTAATTCGAGATGTTCGTTTGATTGAGCGGCAATGCCAATAACAATATAAGCAGTTTGGTTATCACCCCAATCAATACCATCAGGGAATTGGAAAACAGCAAAACCTGTTTTCAACACTTGGTCTCGTGTCTCTGTTGTCCCGTGTGGGATAGCGATGCCATTTCCCAAAAAGGTAGGAGCTTGGGTTTCTCGGTTAAGCATCCCTTGCGCATAACCGCTTTTTGCATAGCCAGCATTTTCTAATGCCTTAGCGACTTGTTCTATTGCATTTTTTTTATCAGATGCAGCAGCTGCAAGGTGGATATCACTTATTGGTAAGTTAAACATAATTTCTCCTGATTATTATTCATAGACGGATCAGCCAGAAGACTTGCAAGCGGACCTGATTATTTGTTAATCATGTTATCGTTAACAAGATTAGCTGAATCGTTTAGTCTTGTCTATGCAGTTAAGATGTGAAATACAAAAAATGAGATCTAAGTTAAATTTTTTTAAGGGGTGATTTTCGCATTTTTTATCTGTTTTAAGTTAAAGCTGAAGTGGTTGCTGAAGGTTTTTATTTATATAAAACAATAAATTAGATTTTCAATATATTTGATTGCTTAAATGCTTAATACAGTAAAAATGATTTAAAGAAAAAATTCTTCTAGAACTTCAAAATGGCTTTGTCAGTCTTGTAATAAATCAGAATATTTTGAATCAAAGGGAGGGGGAGTGCATTGTTGATTCTAGAAAGGAGGTAAGCTGAAATTTTTCAGCTTACCTAATTGTATCTATTCTACAACTTTGATTTTTTCGCTGCCCATTGAAACGATTTTACCCGCTACAATTTTACAGCGCTTGCGTGTTTCGACCACGCCATCAACTTCAACTAAGCCATCTGCAATCATGGCTTTTGCCATTGCTCCGCTTTCAGCCCAGCCTTCAATTTTTAGCAAATCACACAGTTCGACGTGTGGATGGCCATCTAAATTGAATATATCCATGATAACTCCAAAATTACATTAAATATCGTGGTACTCTTCACATGCCTGAAGGGTATTTTGAATTAAAGTTGCAACAGTCATTGGGCCAACACCACCAGGAACAGGGGTTATCCAAGCGGCGTTTTTCGCGGCTTCGTCAAAATCGACATCCCCCGTGACTTTGCCGCTCTCTAAACGATTAATACCGACATCGACCACAATCGCTCCAGGTTTAATCCATTCACCAGGAATAAAATTGGGTTTCCCCACAGCGACGACAACTAAATCAGCATGGCGAACATGGTGTTCTAAATCTTTGGTAAAGCGATGCGTTACTGTTGTGGTGCAACCTGCTAGCAGAAGCTCTAGGCTCATTGGACGACCAACAATGTTGGATGCGCCAATAATGACGGCGTTTAAACCATAAGTGTTGATACCGCAACGCTCAAGTAGAGTAACAATCCCTTTGGGAGTGCATGGACGAAGGCGTGGTGCACGTTGGCACAAGCGACCAACATTATAGGGATGAAAACCATCAACGTCTTTGTCTGGATGAATGCGCTCAATGACTTTGACATTATCAATACCCGCAGGTAATGGTAATTGAACTAAAATTCCATCAATTTCAGCATCTTGGTTTAAATCATCAATTAGCTTGAGTAATTCAGCTTCTGTCGTTGTATCTGGTAAATCATAAGAACGTGAAATAAAACCGACTTCTTCACAAGCGCGGCGTTTGCTGCCGACATAGATTTGTGAAGCTGGGTTAGCGCCGACTAAAATAACGGCAAGACCGGGAGCACGTTTTCCCTGTTCTAAACGTAATTGTACTTTTTGGGCAACTTCCTGCCTAATTGTCTGCGCAATCGTTTTCCCATCAATAATTTTTGCTAACATCTGTAACTTAATCCATATATGAGACACGGTAATGGCTCTATTTTGTCAGAAGTTAGCGCCCTTGTCAGTTCAAACTGTTACATAAAATGAGCATATAGTTATTTTAGTAGCGAAAAGCCATTGACTCAGCGCTCAGCAACCGTATAATTCAACGCCATCAGCCAGATAGGCTGCCTGCATTATCAATGCGCCCTTAGCTCAGTTGGATAGAGCAACGGCCTTCTAAGCCGTAGGTCACAGGTTCGAATCCTGTAGGGCGTACCATTCTCAAGTATTTCAACGTCTACAACAGTCTATAAAACCCTTATAAAATCAGTGTTCACAAGAATCTATAGTATTCCAAGGTCTAGTCACGTCTATTGAAATCTACATATATGTGGGGGCATAATTGGGGGTATTACCCCGTTCAATGAAAATTGGTGCCCCCAAATGAAGCTAACAGCCAGACAAGTAGACACTTCCAAGCCCAAAGAGAAAGCGTATAAACTTTCTGACGGTGGGGGCATGTATTTAGAAATTGCGCCGAATGGCTCTAAGTATTGGCGCATGAAATATAGATATGCCGGTAAAGAGAAAAGGCTGGCTTTAGGTGTATATCCATCAATATCACTCGCACAAGCTAGGGCGAAAAGAGAAGAAGCCAAGCGCATATTGGCGTTAGGTGATGATCCATCGTTGGTAAAGAAAGCCGAAAAGCGAGAAAAAGAGTCTCAGGTAAATAATAGCTTTGAGAAAATCACACTTGAATGGCATGACTATAAAAAGCCGAATTGGTCGCAAGGCTACGCTGATGACTTATTAGAAGCCTTCCAGAAAGATATCTTCCCTTATATTGGTAAAGCTAGCATTACGGAAATTAAGCCGCTAGATATGCTAGAGGTGCTTAGAAAATTAGAAAAGCGTGGTGTGTTGGATAAGCTAAAGAAGATAAGACAGGCATGTAACCAAGTATTCCGTTATGCAATTGTGACGGGGCGGGCAGAGTATAATCCTGCATCAGAATTAGCTGGCGCACTGTCTACACCAAAAGCAAAACACTTTCCCCATTTAAACGTTAATGAGTTACCTGAGTTTTTACAGGCACTATCTGTATGTAGTGGAAGTAAGATCACTCAGATTGCGACAAAGCTATTAATGATAACAGGTGTTCGTACTATTGAGCTTAGGGCTGCTGAATGGCTAGAAATTGATTTTGATAAAGCTATTTGGGAAATTCCAAAAGAGCGTATGAAAATGCGTCGTCCTCACATGGTGCCACTCTCTACACAGGCGTTAGAATTATTCAGAGAAATACAAACTTTAACAGGGCGCTTTAAGTATATCTTTCATGGCAGGAATGATGCTTCTAAGCCAATGAGTGAAGCGGCAATAAATCAGGTCATAAAGCGTATTGGTTATGATGGCAGAGCCACAGGTCACGGATTCAGGCACACAATGAGTACCATCCTACACGAACAAGGCTATAACACGGCATGGATTGAGACACAGCTAGCACACGTTGATAAGAACTCTATTCGTGGAACGTATAACCATGCTCAGTACATTGATGGCCGTAGAGAAATGCTTCAATGGTACGCTGATTATATGGGAGCATTAGAGAACGGGGATAATGTTGTTCACGGTAACTTCAAGCGTGCTTAATCCACCTGCAGCCACATACATAACCAGACAATAAAAGTTCTGGTTTTTTTGTACCTAAAAATAATCACAACTGGACAAATAGACAGTGATTATAGACTGTAGTAGACTTGTGTAGACTATAAAGAATAAAGCTATGCCTAGGCTGATCCCCGAAAACTAGTACACCTCTACTAGCTGGCATAGCTCCTATCAAAAGAGGGCGTGAGGTGGCGTTTTGACTGCTAAAAAAGTAATTCCTTTTGAGTATTGTCCTTTGGAAAGAGCCGCAAAATTTTTTAATTGTGAAATTGATGATTTTTTTCACTGGTGGGAAACAGGGAAAATAGATCTATGTTTTAATTTTAATCAGTTGGATTCAGTAAAACTCCTTTCAATTGATGGGGATACTATTGAATATTCCTATGGAAAAACAGCTTACGAAGAATCTCAATCATCTAAATATCATATTAATGATGAAGAGTTTGCCGGTTTTTTATCTGATAATGTGAAAAAAAATGATAGGAGTGGAGCTTGGGATATTATTGGAGAAGCATGGGGATTATGGAAGCCTGCCCCGGTTGTGCTAGAACGCATTAAAGAAGGCTATGAGTTTAAAACTGGTTTTTGGGTACAGGCTTATGGTGTGGAATATGATCTAAGATTATTTATTGATGGTGAAGTTAAAGCCAATAGGGAATCGATTGTAATACCTAAGGTTGAATTAGAAAAAATTCAGTTGATTTTAACTGGCCAATTTGAAGATGAAGATCTACATGATAATCAAGAGCTGTTATTAGTTATCGCTTCAATGCTTAAATCAGTAGTATCCCCTAATGCTAAAAAATGGTCTCAAGGTGACATAGCAATAAGAATGAGTGAATTAGGAATAAAAGGGTTAAAAGAACGAAAAATTAATGATATTTTCGCTAAAGCAAATAAATTATATAAATCAATAAATTAATTTTGCACGGGAAACTATTTTTTTGCGTGCAATGCTTTTAGTCTAAGAATTATTTCTAATACCCCTGTAATCAATAAACGTCTACCAAGGCGTATTAAGAACTAGATAACAGGGGGCAATATGCCAGCAGTAACAATTTCAAAAGAAAACCTCATCCGCTTACCAGAAGTTCAGCGTCGAACTGGTTATGGTAAAGCGTGGATATACAGACTCATCAATGCAGGAAAATTCCCTCAATCGGTAAAAATTGGTACTCGTTCTATCGCTTTCATAGAATCAGAAGTAGATGAGTGGGTAGCAAGTAAAATAGCTGAGTCACGTTCTGGCGAGGTGGCTTAATGGAAAAGAAAAACCACCCGTCACAGGTGGCTTCTCAGGATAACGCGACAGCATCTATTCTATCAAAGAACCCACCAAAGAAAAATAAAGCATGGATTTGTTTTTTATATTCAGACCAGGGGATCACTGAAAATGATATTTTACGACAGTGCCAGTTATCCTCTGGCCGTAATTATTTAACTGAGCTTGAACGATTACTCAATATTAAATTAGAACGTACAGACGAACCGAACCCAGATGGAATAGGATCGCATTATCGTTACCGTATTCGTAACCAGAAAGATGCAAAGAGGATTATTGATCTTATCAATAGTCGAGCTTGTGCTGGTGGGTATAACGGTATTTCTATCCATCAATCAGATTTGATTTTATCGCTTTATCCAACCGAATAATTAGGAAATAGCAAGATGAAAAATAAAATGACCGTAATAGGTCAGGGCTTCTCTAACCCTAAAATCAGGGAAGAAAGTATTCTAAATGTTATTTCTAACCTTATTTATCCTATTGATATAAAGGTAAAATATGGCTCTTTTGAAAATGACTATTTAAGTTTAAAAGGACTATCACAGTATCTCTGCAAATTCACGCAAAATAATGTTTTTTATATTTATGTACGGTTTTGCGAGTATTTGCAGACAAATTTAGTCAAGCTACCCATGTTGTCGCGACAGCTCTTAATTAACTAAATAAAAGGGCAAAACTTATGAAAAATAAAAATATGACCATAGCTGGTCAGGGTTTCACTCAACCTGAAAACGAGCTAATGAACACATTTGATTATTTAATTCCTGTTATTAATAACTGTATTAATGGGAAAGAAATTCAATCAGTGAGTAGCCGGAAATTACATTTATTTTTAAAAGTTGGTCGTGACTATACGAGCTGGATTAAAGGACGAATTAAACAATATGGCTTTATTGAGAATATCGATTATATCGTTGTGGAAAATTTGAGCTCACCAAAACGGGGGAGCACAAAATTTAGGCAGCAATTCGAGCATGACTATATTGTTAGCCTAAGCATGGGAAAAGAGCTGTCTATGGTTGAACGTAATGACCAGGGCAAATTAGCACGCCAATATTTTATCGAATGTGAGGAGCGACTACGCAGAGCTGCGCCAGAAGAACATAAAGCCGCTATGCAAAACTGGCGCAAAAATCGTGTTGCTGCATGTGAAGATCATAAAAATATGGCCGAGGCGATGAAAGGCTATATTGAGCGCACAGGCGACAGCCAAAAAGGTTTTGCGTATAGCAATGAGTCCCGCTTTATCAATAAATTGGTACTTGGTATCAATCCTACTCAATGGGCTAAAAGCAGAGGTATTAAGTCTAAAGAAATCAGAGATAACATGAGTGCGGATCAATTGAAATTACTCGCTTATTTAGAAGCTCGTAATTGTGCTTTCCTTGATATAGATACGCCCTCAGTACAAAGAAAGGCTCAATTGACTGAACTGGCACAGCGTTGGTTAGCTCAACGTTTGGAGGCGAACTAATGAACGCCTACCAAGCAAATAATTTCTTACCGAGGGATGGTGGGCTTACTGAGTTTTCGGACTCCATAAAAAAGGGTTGCTATTTAGCGACTCAATTTAATCAGTTCTTTGGCTCAATCCCTAAGCGTTCAAGCTCATTACGGCCAAGCGTTTTAAGCCAGTTTCCTAGGCTCATTCCGGCATCTGATGCTGCGGATTCAAATTGTGCTTTGAGTTCTGGTGTGATTCTAATTTGGAAAGTAGGAGATAACCCTTTTCCTTTCTCAGTTTTGTCTCTTTTTGGCGTTGACATGTACGTACATAATCTCTTAGTATGTGGTTTGTTATGTACGTACATTAACATGAAGTATGTGCAAAATAAAACGCCCTTGAATGATATTACCAGTATCACTCAAGGGCTAACCACCAGCGATACCAAAACTATCGAGGTAGCTATGCAAGATCATATCACACCCTTAACTGGGCGGAATAGTCACACCCAAAATATTGTCTTTATATGGCGTTTTGCCGAGTGTCAGCAAAATAAAGCCACCTATCATTTAGTTATTGCTCATACCGAAAATGAAGCACGTTCTATGCTTCCTGACCTTTCATTGGTATTCACCGCCCGTATTCGCGTAGGGGTGACTCATGCTTAAAACTTTCCATCTTACAGGCTATACAACAAGTAAGGGCGGCTCAGTCGTTGGCTTCAACCTTAATATTCAGGCGATTGATGCGAAACAGGCTCATGCAGTGTTATTGAGTGCTTTTGCCGAGATAGGTTGTTCTCTCACTCATATTATAAAAGTCAATGAAACTGATAAAGGGGCTAGCCATGCTTAATTCAACCCAAATTAATCAAAATGCGGAAAAAGCCTTTCAAATCGAGATTATTGCTTCCCTGATCAAAGATTCTGATTTTGACCTCGAAATGAGCGAAACAGTCGCTATTTTCGCACTGATCAAAAGACTGGCGGGTGAAATTGGCGGAGCGTTATTTAGTTGTGTGAATGAAAATGTTAACGAGGTACCTCATGAGTAAACCACTGCCGTTAGATGCTGCTGCCTACAAAGCACAGCAAGCCAGTTCTTTATATAGTGTGATTTTAGAACAGGCGGATACAGAGTGCTCCAGTGAGTTATTAGACCTGATTTCAATTGCTTGTGATTTAAACGGTGAAATCTGGCAAGCGTTAAAAAGTCATGTGGAGGCGGGATCATGTGCGCAATAGATAATTTTCGAGACTCACTAAAAGCTCAAAATTTTTATAGTAAAACAACTGAGGAACTCCAGAGTATTAGTACGACTCAACGAGAAGCGGTAGATGCGTTATTAGGCGGGTTATCCGCTACGGCTAATTTGGCGTTTTTTGCAACAGATCACGAGGACTATAAAGAAAACGGTGATGCAAATAACGATTTAAAGAAATTGAGTTATTGCATGATGTTTACCGCTGAAATCTTGCATTGCCTTTTGCATAACTCTGAGCATGCTGAATTAGCACTGCGTCAACGGGGTAAATCATAATGAACTATAAAACGGTTGTTAATGGCAGTTATAGCCATGTATTTACACAAATAACACAGAATAAGCCCCTTGAAATAACACAAGTTTCACTGGCCAGTATTCCCAATCGAATTGATTTAGGTGAGTGGGATGCGTTACCTGAGTTAGGTTTGTTGCTCCTTAATGACTATTGGAATAGTGATAGAGATGGTCATACCCCGCCTGATTTAATTAAAACGTTTCGCTGGACGGTGGCAACGGTTTTTGTTGTTTACTGTACCCGTAAGAACGGAAACGCAATCTATACCTACCAAGGGCGTGAACTACCTTTATCGTTTGAGCGTGTTAGACGAGTACTTAAAGCGTGTGTTGATAAACCACTTTATCAACAATACCAGAACACAATCGCAGATGATCTCATTATTACTACTTATCGCAATATGTTGGATGACAGCAGTATTTTGGCCTTATCAGCGGATGGTCATGAAATAATGAATAGGCTTTATAGCCAGATCGTTAGCAAAGCTGGTTCTAAAAAATCTACATCGGCTTATTGGTGTTGAGGCTGCAATGAAAAAAACAACTCAATATTTAAAACGTCATTTAGTCGTTAATTTGCATTATGTGACATGTCACGCTGAATTATGGAGTGTTTGTTATGCGACATATTGATGTGATCCGTGACGTGAAGCTAAAAGCGAACGGGCAATGGCAAAACATATTATCTAACCTTGGAGCAGAGGTGCCCCTAAATACGCACACCGCTTGCCCTCATTGTGGGGGTAAAGACCGGTTTAGATTTGATAACAAAGACGGTAACGGTACGTTTATTTGTAATCTGTGCGGTTCTGGTGATGGATTAGATCTCGTTCAACGTGTGTTAGGTGTCAGTGTAACCGAAGCAGCAAAAGAGGTCGCTGGCATGATTGGTATTGATACCCGTTCAGATAATCCACCAGCTTACCGTAGCCATGAGGTAAAAGCGCAACAGGTCGCACTGAGGGCGCAGCAAGCAGAAAAACAAGCTAATGAACAGATAGAGAAGCATAAACGCTTTATTGAACGGTATAACCGTGCTATTGGCAATGTTCAGCTTGGGGAGTCTAACTATCTCAAGGCTAAGGGGCTACATGGTTTTGAAATGGATTTATTACTGGATGGCTCACTGATTATTCCGCTGGTGGATGCTCGAGGCAAAATTACAGGCGCACAGACCATTAAACCTAATGGTGAGAAACGGTTATTAGCCGATAGCATTAAATCAGGGAGTTACTACCAAATTAATGAGCCTGTAGCCGTTACTACGGTGATTATTGCTGAGGGGCTAGCAACCGCAATAACTTGTCATTTAATTCAGCCGGAAGCACTGACAGTGGCAGCCATAGACGCAGGTAATTTAATTCATGTTGCTAAGGCTATGAGAAGTCAATTCCCAACGGCCAATATTATTATTGCAGCGGATAATGACTCACAAAATGACATTAACACAGGAAAAGTTAAAGCGGAGGCAGCAGCGCAAAAAGTGAATGGTCATGTTTCCATTCCCCCTTGTGATGGTGATTGGAATGACTACCTACAATCTAATGGCGAGGAAGCCACAGTAAGCATTTTCAACGCAGGAATATACCAACCAGAGGGGATAGTTGACGTATCAGATAGCGAGGTTATATCGACTGTACCGGCTAAAAATGACCCGATGAAGATCCGTATCGAATCACGAGAAGATGGTGTATTTCTTGTTACCCCAAAAGCAGATAAAGAAACAGGGGAAATCATTCATCATGAACAATGGTTATCTAACCAGATCAAACGTATTACGAAAGGGGTTAATGATTTAGACCAGGAGTATTTAATTATTGAATGGGGTAAGTCTAATATTCAAGCGATCCCCATGGGGGATATTGGCGAGCGTGAGGGTTGGCGCTCTCTGAAAAATGCAGGGTTATTAGTCACCACCAAATCAGGGCTAAGGCAGTCTTTATCTGATTGGTTATTGCGTCAACCGTTTAAAGAGAATTGGAGTATTACCGCTAAATCAGGCTGGTATAAAGGAGCATATATCATGCCTGATGGTTCAGTAATTGGAGAGCCAGAACAGCCAATATTATTTAATGGCCAAAGCGCAGCCGTTACAGCTTACAAAACAAGTGGAACATTGGATAGCTGGCGGAATGATGTTGCACGATTGGCGAACAAAAACAGCTTTGTGATGTTTGCTATTGGGGCAGCATTAGCCGCACCGATGACCAGTATTACACAAGCGGATAGCTTTGGTATTCATCTTTACGCCCAATCCACAGCAGGGAAAAGCACCACCGCAGATATGGCCGTGAGTTTGTACGGTGACCCTGATTTACAGCGTTTAACGTGGTATGGCACTGAATACGGCATGACTAACGAAGCGGTAGCGCACAATGACGGGCTTTTATATCTTGATGAAGTTGGTCAAGGGGCTGACCCTAAACACGTCTATAAATCGGCGTACACGCTATTTAATGGCAAAGGTAAGATCCAAGGCGCAAAAGAGGGCGGTAATCGACAGGTTCAGAGCTGGCGAACGGTCGCCATTAGTACCGGCGAAAAAGACATTGAAACCTTTTTATTAAATTCTGGGGTAAAAGTGAATGCTGGCCAACTAGTGCGGTTACTCAATATTCCAATAGAGCGAGCTACTGAGTTACATGAGTGTGAAACAGGGAAAGAGCACGCTGACTTAATTAAGGTGAATTGTCGTGCTAACTACGGCACGGCAGGGCGCTATTGGATTGAGTACTTATCAAAACACAAAGAAGACGCGAAAGAAGCCTACCGAGCCGCACAGCAACGCTGGGGCAAATTAATTCCCAGTAGTTATGGGGAACAGGTACACCGTGCCAGTGATCGCTTTTCTGCTATAGAGTCAGCGTTATTAATGGGGCGAGTGATTACCGGTTGGGATGAGCAGGATTGTAGGGACGCAGTTCAAGCCGTGTTTAATGTCTGGTTGGCTGAATTTGGTACCGGCAATAAAGAAATTGAGCAGATCACAGAACAGGCTTTAGCGTTCTTAAATACCTATGGAATAAGCCGGTATGCCCCACTACCTTATGACGAACGTGATTTACCTATTCGTGATTTAGCCGGTTATCGAGAACGCAAAGGCAGTCATGATGATGCGCCAATTCTTTTTTATACATTACCGAATGTATTTAGGGCTGAGGTTGCTAAAGGGTTCAATGCCGAAACGTTCGCAGAAGTGTTAGCCACTATGGGAATACTGAAAAAGCCAGCCAAAGGGAAACGCCTACAAGGAAAAACGCCTCGCCTTAAGCATCTAGGGGGAACTCAGCAACGAGCCTACATCATGATGCTAGTTCAGGATGATGATGACGATTGATCGCTTGTTAGAACGATAAATAGTAGTGGTCTCAGTGGTCTCAATAAAGGATATATTTATTAGTAGTATGATATTAAAGAGTTTATTTTTAAATATTGAGACCACTCTGAGACCACTCAAGCCATTTTTGAGACCACTTGAGGCGTTTTTGAGACCACAGAATAAATTGACAGTTTATCTTGCTGGTAGGAATAAAGAACCTGAGACCACTAATATTTAAAAGTGAGACCACTAAAAATAATTCATTTAATCATTATTTATCAAATAGATATGGATTTCATCTGGTTGTAATTTGGAAATTGAGACCACTCTAAATCGGCCAGTGGTCTCAGTAAAAATAATTTAACTGTATAAATACAATTAGTTACGGGAATTGAGACCACTGAGACCACTGAGACCACCACTTTTGTGTATTTATATAAAAATTTTTTCGTGTGTTATTGGAAATCTGACAAGGGGCATAAAATGGAAGAAAAAAGCAGACTGGATAAGGTATTAGGTTGGTTAATGTGGGTTATGTTTGTACTTGGTGGAATTGCCTTACTTGGTTATTCCCACGATGTGGGAGCTATTACTTTTTTTGTTTTAGGTGGCTGGTTTCGGATATTGCAAGAAAGAGGTCTTTTAGTCCGTATTACAACTCACAAAATTTTTATCTGGTTTTTAGGTATATTATTTTCCTGTAGCTATTTTATTGCAGAAAAGTATTTAAATTCTCAATTTCAAATTGAAAGGGAGTATTTGAGTAACTCGCCATGGATAGGAGCTATATTTTTTAGTGTTTTATTAATATTTCTGACATTAGAAATCGTTGTAATAGTATTTTTTCTTTTATCTTTAATTAATAGTAAGTTAGAAATCAAATTTAAAGAAGAAAAGAAACAAGACGTTGGAAGTATTTTATTCACGTTAGTTTGTGCTTTATTTGGAGTAATTCCTTTAATAATAGGCATGTCAGTAATACAGAATAAGGTGTTTATGGTGAGTTTAAGGATTGATTCTTATACAGTCTCAGACTGCGGTTTAGTACAGCCTAGCGTGTCTTATTTAAGGAAAAATGACAGGCAGTGCTATAAGTTTGAACCTTGGTTTGGATTCAGTCAGCCTGTAGTAATTGAAAGTAAAAAAGGCAGTTAGTGTGAATTTTTTGTTCTCTTTCTTTCTGTTATAGGGTTAACCCTTTAAAGAGTCACTGGTACCTTAAAAAATCTATAAACCATTTTGCGCACGCATGTATCGGAATGTATCGGTATTCTGAGCACGAGCGGGAATTAGTGCGCAAAATGCGAATCACGCTAAAGGGAGGTATATCAAGGCTTCACGATGCTTTATGCGCAATTTTAGTGTATAGAAATGTCGAGGCGATAAGCTAATAAACTGCGAACTGCGCAGAGTGCGAATGCTCTCAAAGTCAGTTACGGCAAGGGTTAGAGTGATTCGTGCGCAATTTTGGATGTATAGAAATGCTAAGGTCAACTGCGCATTACCATGATAAACCACGCTTAAAATTGCGCATTGCTCAGAGTGCGAACCTTAATGAAATTCAGTTATAACAATTAGTTACAAGGATATTCTTGTATTTTGATATATAGATTTATTGAGGTGGATTGCGCATCGTGCGCAAAAAGACTGCGCATTGCGAACCAGTCTGCGCAGAGTGCGAACTTCTTAAAAGTCATCTAATACAATGCATTATCATAAATTGTGCGCAGTAACTTGCGCATTACAATGCTAAGATTTGCTAAGGTTTTTTTTAATGTGCGCAAAAAATTGCGCATGATCCCCAAGTTTTACGGGGGTAAATAATATTTTATGTACTGGATAAATCACCATAATAATAAAACAACATCCACTAGCTACGACTAATCGTGTGAAAAAGAAATCTAAAGCGCGGAGTATTTCTATTATTTACGGTGTGGTGATCAAAGCACCAATACAAGGCTAAATAGCTAGAGGTAAAACTATGGTCACAATGACGATTCATCAGGCTGAGAGTGACAAGCATAGTCCGTACCCACTAAAGATAGCGTTATTCGATATTAACGTGCCGGAGCTTATGACCTGCCAGAAAGGAAACAAAGTCACAGTAATATGAGGCTATGAATGGTTTAATGGTTATCAGTTAACAGGAGCGTAGATAGTTAATTATTAAGCTTGTATTGGTCACTTTAGGAGCAGATATGTTTCAAACTGGAGAGCTTAGAGGGAGCATTAAATCCCCTATAGTAAGAAAATCGGCGCGATTTCAGATATGGGAAAGGCTAGATAAAGGCGAGTCATTAGAAAGCATTAAAAAAAATCCCCCACTGATGAAAAATGGAGCAGCTACAAAAGACAGCAATATAGATATAGAGCATTATCAATGGGGCGCTTGGTCTAGATTATAGAGCAATACTAGATATTGCGTTTTATAAATATTAACAAATTGCTTTCTCGTACAATTAAGTCGCTAATTTTTTAGCTAGGCATAAGGATATAATATGCAATTATTTCAGTATGTAAAACTGCTATACCCTGAATTTGAAGTAAGTAAAACAAAGGTTCATTTGGCTAGATGGAATGGTGAAGATAACCCTCTAGATCAATATAGAGAATCTAAGTTTGATGAATGGCAGTCATACCAAGCGAGAAAAAATTTTGAACGTAAATTTGTTATATCCCTTATACAAGCGGGACGCTCAGGAAGGTGGCTTTTTGCTGGTTTGTATATTAGCGATGGATGTAATTCATATGAAAAGAATGGAAAAACAAAGTATAAATATAATTTGGTTAAAGTCAGCTCTACAAGTGAGTATGAAGGGCGCCTATATGTTCATTCGGCATACAAAGCAAGAAACTCTTATCCTGAAGCAAAAACATTATCAGATGATTTAACCATACATGAGATAACACCGCTAAAAATAGGATTCAAGAAATTTCAAAGTTATAAGACAATCGACCTATCGCGAAGCGAACTAGGTAAGATAATTGAAAATGACTTAAGTTCATGGAAATTAGCTTTAAAGTCTGTGAAAGGAATTTATGTTTTAACTGATACAAAAACAGGGCGCCTATATATTGGTAAAGCTGACGGACAAAGTGGGATTTGGGGGCGTTGGTGTCAATATTATGAAAATGGCCATGGCGGAAATAAAGGAATGAAGGAGGTGTTTAATGTTACCAACGAAAAAAGACTCAATGATATAAGATTCGCAATACTTGAAGTACTTGATATTAATTCAAGTGAAAAAGATGTACTTGAAAGAGAATCTTATTGGAAAAAAATATTAGCATCACGAATTACTGGTTATAACTTGAATTAGACTGCATGGAATGTCGACTTTACTTCCAGATAGCTAAACTGTCCCAACAGATTAAAAAGTTTAGTGGCCCCTTAAAAAAATTTTCGGTTGCTAGGATTCCATTTGAAACGGAGTCGTGAAAGACACGGGTAGGGTTATTTATGGTTGGTATTTCGTTATCTGCAATAAAATTTCCATTGATGATATTTTTGCAACGCTGGTAGCTTTGGGAAAATTGAAGCCTGAACCTTTTAATTTTTGAGTCACAAAATAAAAAGGGGGCATAATTGGGGGCATGATACAAAATTGAATGGAATTAAAATGTTTATAATCAATGTGGTATGGCTTTATATTGAATCCTGTAGGACCATTAATTTTCAATCAATTACTATCATTTAAAATTCTCCACTTTTGCTAACTGGGACGTATTTGGGACGCAAGTACCGAAAATCGTGTCTATTTGCTTCGCATGTTCAGTTAAATGATTAGGTGCTAAATGAGCATATCTTCTCACCATATCAACCGATTTCCAGCCGCCCATCTTTTGTAGAACTGAAAGCGGGACGCCAGACTGAATCAACCAATTCGCCCATGTATGCCGCAGATCATGAAATCTGAAATCTTCAATTCCAGCTTTTTTAATCCTGCATACCAAGCGTTATTATCATCAACTTGCTAGGGGTATTGCTGGTTATTGCCTGAAATCTGTATCTATCCTAGTATTTGTTTTCTATACAACTGGAGGGGGATATACGTAATTGGCTTGGGTACTTAATATATTTCTCTATTATATTCGCTATAGCAAAATGCACTATGACTATAACTCCAAATGCCAACATTCCAGGATGATGTTTTATCAATGAAAAATGGAGATTTTCAATGAAACCATGGAATCCTTGGGTTGGGATGACGGTGTTAGCCATAATCATATTTCTAATAACGCATTGCACTTTGACTATGTTCCCAGGCTATGTGCCTCCAACTAATTAACTTTAATTTGCACTTCCGCTAAGCTAACATGACTGAAACTAATTGACGGGATGGTGAGATGAAAGGATACATAGTTGCTAGCTTGTTAATGATTGCCTGCTCTGGTTTTTATGCACATTCTAGTAATGGTATTGACCCATTAGTAGCAGATGGAAAAAGGTCTAATTATGGTGATTGGGATTTTCTTTATGCTGAAAAAATGAACTATGATTTATGTAAGCTATCAGTAGAGGCTATTTATACATCTGGCGCAATCGATCATAAATTGACATCAATAACTCATTTTGAAAACGCGCACACATTAATAACACAGACACCAAAACATGTAGTTAGGATTGATTGCAACGGACATGGTGGAAATATAATGATATTGACCGCTGATTATATTGTTCAATAGTTAATCTAGCATTAAGAGACTCTGAAATTAGTGGCTCGTCACTGGCTGGCAATACTCTAATAATGCCCATGAGATAAAAGTAACCACAATGCAGATAAGTATTGCGATACCTGCAGGACAATTTGGTCCTCTGAATAAATATCAATAAGTTACAGCAAAGAAAATAGAAAGAAAGCTACGAGTACGTAGCTTTGGTGAGTATTTATAGTAATTTAAATAACATTCGTTATTCTAGATAAGCCCCTCAGTGCTACAGCATGAATTACAGGTGAGACGCTTGTACAGCAGTTACCTAATACTGATAATTTATATTTTTTTGCTTGTTCAGAAATAGCAGTAAATAGGACGCAATTTTGAGTCATCATCCCGCATAATTCGATATGGTTAATATTATGGGTTATAAGCAAGTCATTGAGATTTGTTTCATCAAAGGAATTACCATGCTTTTTAGTCACAATCAAATGGCCTGGAGATAAGCTAGTGAGTTTAGAGATAAGTTCACAACCATCTGTTGTTTCATCAAAAAAAACGGCTCCTTGTGGTGATAAGTGTTGAATAAAAATCACAATATCACCAGTTCTTTCATACTCTGAAATTTTATTGGATATATGCTCCAAAGTAGTATCAATATTCCATAAGGGAAACCGACCATCAGAAAGATAGTCATTTTGTGCGTCAATGACAATTAATGCCTTGTCCATAATGCCTCATTAATTTTAGTTAAGTTCTATTTGAATATGAAATAGGACGATAGAAATTACAATAATTTTTGAGTGTTAAATATCAATTATAATCGGCAAGATTACAGCAAGGGTTAAGCCAATAACGGTGAGGTTACGCTAAGGTTTAAAGAGATCACAGTGATCGTTAGTAATAAAAACAATGTGTTGCTGCCTATTGCCATTGGTCACTGAAACGATGACCAATTATCATTATTCTGGTTTTGTGACAAATTAAGCATTATCAATAGATTATATCTACATGCGGTATAATCCCGCATGTGGTCTACTGCAAACTATCTTATTGTGTTTTATCTATTTCATTAATTCTCTTTAAAGCACGAGAGATTACGTTATTAGCGTATTCCATTGAGCTAAGGTAGATAATATTATTTTTATCAAATCCCGTTCTGTTAAATTGAAACCTTAGACCTGGAGTGTAAATGAGCAGTTTTGCATTTTGAGAAATTAATTTTTCTATGTCTGACTCTGTATTATCAGGGTAAACTTCCCAATCTAAGTTAATTTTGTTTATCTTATTTTGTAGGGCTGAAACATAGTTATCAACTGTATAACCCATGGGAACGCTGTTCTTCCAAGTGTAGGGCTTCGGCTATAGATTAAATAAATTTTATTCTTTTCCATTTTGCTCCCTAAGATAAACCCCATATATGAAAATGATTATTATACTCATTAATGTAGGTGTCAATTTTATTGTTACCGTCACTTGTTTAGTTTTAGTTACTTAGATATAGCTACGAGCTTATGACCTGTCAGAAAGAAAACAATGTAATCGCTACAGGCACTATGGATGGTTTAATGGTTATCAGCTAACAGGAGCGCGGATAGCTACCTACCTTTAACTGACCCTCTTTAAGATGACCAGATCATTTGCTCCGAAGTTACCGAGGCAATTTCAAATATATCTATAAAATTTTAGTTACTTGTGTGCTCAATTAATTCATAGTTAATCTACTAACTTGTTGTGCAATGACACACTTATTGAGGCGCAAATATGATTATACGTTGCTATAGTGGCAAAATAAGCGATAACAAAATAGATGAGCTGACCAATTTATTGTATAGATGCGTCCTTGGTGGGGCTAGTGTTGGGTATACTGACGCAAAAGCTCAAATAGAGGATATGAGAAATTATTGGGTTGGTGTTAATCACTCTTTATCAACAAGTAATTTTAAGCTGATCTCAGTAGAGGTAGACAATAAAATTGTTGGTGTCGTTGGGCTTGAGCTATGTATAAAACCAAATGGTAAACATCGAGGGGAAATTTGTAAGTTATTGGTGTTACCTGATTACAGGCGCAAAGGGCTAGCAAGGAGACTAATGCTAGCGGCTGAGCAAATAGCATGGGAAACAGGATTGGCACTTTTAACATTAGATACAAATACTAAAGGAATAACTGTTAGCTTATATAGTTCTCTAGGATGGCAGGTTAGCGGTGAAATCCCTGAGTTTGCTCAATCAGTTAATGGTGACCTTGAATCAACTACCATCATGTTCAAGCTAAAGCCTGAAAATGAAGTTTAAATAAGATTGGTTAATCACTGCCGTCATTTGAAATCGCACTAGTGTTAATTTTACGGTTCCGTTTGAAACGGAGTTGTGGAAAACACGAGTAGGGGGGCTGGTTGGAGTTTCATTATCTGCAATAAAAGCTTTAACTGATGATGTTTTTGCAATGTTGGTGGTTTTGGGAAAATAGAAGCTTAAACCTCTTAATTTTTGAGTCATAAAATAAAAAGGGGGCATAATACGAAATTTAATGAATTTAAAGTATTTATAATCAATTGGTTATGGTTTTATATTGAATCTTGTAGGCCTTTAACCCTTCTTCGTTCAACTGACGTCTAGCTATATCAGTTTCTTAAATGTATTGATTATCATGGAAACGCGACTGTTCATCATGCGCCAGTCAGTTAGTGCAAAAAATCAAAATAGTTCATAAATAATATATGCGATTTGACGTATGTATTATTTATGTGTAATTTAAAGAAAAGATTGAAGAGGTACACATGGAACCATTACAACTGTTTAAAATTTTAGGTGACCAAACAAGGCTCGATATCGTGCTGCTTTTGAAAGCAGCTGGTGAACTGTGTGTGTGTGATATTTATACGGCTTTAAATCTATCGCAACCAAAGACATCTCGGCACTTAGCAATGCTAAGAGAGTCAGGTCTTCTGTTAGATTCAAAGCATGGCAAATGGGTTCACTATCGCTTATCTCCGGCATTACTACCATGGGTAAAAAGCATTATTGATGTCACCTATGCTACAGAGAAAAATAGAGTGTCAGGCTTACTTCAAAGTTTGAATGCAAAAGAGATAAATAATCATTGCTCTTAGTGATTTTTTAACCAAACAAATATGAAAATTCGTATATGTTTATTCAATAAGTATTAAATACATATAGTCGATAAGGCTTATTTTAGAGGAGTAAAAGGTGCACGAAAGCACCTTTTAAATGAGGTTGTTATGTTTATTGCCGCATTCATTTTTATTTTAACGATCACCTTTGTTATTTGGCAGCCCAAAGGACTGGGTATTGGCTGGAGTGCTACAGTCGGGGCTGTATTGGCACTGATCTTTGGTGTGATCAGTTTTCAAGATATCCCGATAGTTTGGAATATTGTGTGGAATGCCACTGCGACATTTGTTGCAGTAATTATTATTAGCCTACTTTTAGATGAAAGTGGTTTCTTCGAATGGGCGGCATTACATGTTGCTAAGTGGGGCGGGGGTAAAGGAAGATTACTATTCAGCTATATCGTGCTACTTGGTGCAACGGTGGCGGCTTTATTTGCCAACGATGGTGCAGCATTGATATTAACGCCCATTGTGATTGCGATGTTATTGGCACTTGGTTTCAACAAAGGTACGACATTGGCATTTGTTATGGCTGCTGGGTTTATCGCAGACACAGCGAGTTTGCCGCTGATTGTTTCGAACCTCGTGAATATCGTTTCTGCGGACTTCTTTAATATTGGATTTACGGAATATGCATCAATTATGGTGCCAGTGGATATTGCAGCAATTATCGCAACGCTCGTGACGTTGCATTGGTTTTTCCGTAAAGATATTCCTAAGCAATATGATGCCACTAAATTGAGTGCACCTGCTTTAGCTATTAAAGACATAACGACGTTTAAAGCAGGTTGGCTTGTATTAGTGTTATTACTTGTTGGTTTTTTTGTCTTAGAGCCTTTAGGTATTCCGATTAGTGCGATTGCCGCTATTGGCGCCTTAATTCTTTGGGTGATTGCGGCCAGAGGCCATACGATTAATACCAAAAAAGTATTACGTGGTGCGCCGTGGCAAATCGTCATTTTTTCCCTAGGTATGTATTTGGTTGTTTATGGTTTAAGAAATGCAGGGCTAACCGATTATCTTTCTGAAACGCTCAATTATCTTGCTGATAAAGGACTATGGGTAGCAACGCTAGGCACTGGATTTATTACGGCATTTTTATCATCCATAATGAATAACATGCCCACGGTATTAATTGGGGCTCTATCCATTGAAGGGAGTGAAGCGACAGGGTTAATTCAACAAGCGATGATTTACGCCAATGTGATTGGTGCAGATTTAGGTCCTAAAATCACCCCAATAGGGAGTTTGGCGACATTGTTATGGCTGCATGTTTTATCACAAAAGAACATGACCATTACATGGGGATATTATTTCAAAGCAGGGATTATCATGACTATCCCTGTACTCATTATCACACTCGTTGCGTTAGTGCTTCGACTTTCACTGTTAAATTAAAGGTAACCCAATGAATGAGATTACCATCTACCATAACCCCAATTGCGGTACTTCGCGCAATACCCTAGCCATGATCCGTAATAGTGGGGTTGAGCCGACGATTATTTATTATCTAGAAACGCCACCAACTAAAGATGTGTTAATAAAACTTATTGCCGATATGAAAATTACGGTAAGGGCATTATTACGAAAAAATGTTGAGCCGTATGAGCAATTAAATTTAGAACAAGATAGCTATACTGATGACCAACTTATTGATTTTATGTTGCAATACCCAATATTGATTAATAGGCCAATTGTCGTCACGCCGTTAGGCGTAAAGTTGTGTCGGCCTTCTGAAGTTGTGTTAGATATTTTTCCTCAACCTCTTACAAGTGATTTTATCAAGGAAGATGGTCAAATAGTGATTAGTAATCACCATGTAAAACACAAAAAAGAATTAGGTTAATTAGTTTAAAATCTAAGAAAGTTGAGTGTTTTATCTATGTAATTAAATAAAACTTGTTCTAGGGAACACAATACAACTAACTATTATTCACGTTAGCTATCGGTTCCCTATTTTCTTGCTAATCATCTCATGGAAATCTAGCGCTGAAGTGGCATAGTGATATATATTTCAATAGCTTGGTTTAAGGTTTTGATTGATCGCATTGTTTGGTTAAATTGTAATATTACTTCATCAGATGTATTACCAGTAAGGAAGTACTCTTCTAGTAATTTACATTCTAATGCGATTTTTTTAGCACCAATAATTTGGCTAGAACCTTCTAAACGATGACAATAATGCGCTAAATTAAGCCAGTCTTGTTTTTCGAATAAGCGTTCTGCTTGTTGTATATCTTCTATATTTTCTTGAAGACTCGTTTGAAGTAATTTATTTAATAACTGTTGGTCATCCTGAGTCAACTGCATTAATGCATCTAAATTAATTAAACTATTTAACATTGGTGGAATGGGCTCTTCTGTATCTTCTTCTATTTGTTGAAGGGTGCAGCGTAATAGCAGGGCTTCAATCTGAGATAGACGTAAAGGTTTAAATAGGCAGTCATCCATACCCGCCTCTATACAGCGTTGGCGTTCTTCTTGCCTTGCATCTGCAGTTAATCCAATAATAATTAGAGTCTGGGGGGATATTTCCCGTAGTTGCCGAGTTAATTCTAACCCATCAATATCAGGCATATTACAATCGGTAATTACGATGTCTATTGCATTTTTCTTCCATAATTCGAGGGCTTGTTTCCCGCTCTTTGCTTCAGTGACATGATGACCAAATCTTGTTAATTGACGTACTAATAGCAGGCGATTTGCAGGATGGTCATCAACGGCAAGTATTCGTAAGCGTTTATTATTTTTTGTGGTCTTATAAAGTGTCGGAAGCGAAACTCTAGTGTTTTTACGATGCTTGACGGGGATATCTATTAAAAATTGAGTGCCATGCCCTAATTGGCTGTATAAGGTAATAGTCCCATTCATCATGGATATAAGTTGCTTACAAATAGCTAAGCCAAGACCTGTTCCTTTATGTTTACTGCTTGATTCAGCTTGGGTATAGGGGGAAAAAATCAATTCTTGTCTGTTCTCTTCAATTCCCATTCCTGTATCAGAAATAATGATCCTTAAAATATTTTCTTCATGGTTTTGGGGGAGATAATTAATGATAACTTCAATAGTTCCTTCTGAAGTAAACTTAATTGCGTTGTTAAGTAGATTGGAAATAACCTGACGTAGTCGAAAAACGTCAATATATATTTCATCAGGATGGATTGCATTAAGATGATAATGTAGAGAAATACCTTTTTGTTTAGCTAATCCTTCAAACAAACGGACAACGGGAGTTGCTAATTCATTACTTTTTACCCACTCAGGAACGAGTTCCAGTTTTCCTGACTCAATTTTTGCCATATCTAAAATATCGCCTATAAGTCCCATCAATGATAATGCGGACTCATACGGTATTTGAATTGATTCTGTTATATCATCTTGCTGATTTTTATTCGTGGCGGCTAATTCTAATAACCCAATAATTGCGCTGATATGGGTACGAATTTCATGGCTCATGATAGCAAGGAAATTGCTTTTTGTTTGGCTTGCATGTTCTGCGCGTTGGCGAGCACTAGAGAGCTCGATAAGGAGCTGTTCATGTTCAGTTATATCTTGCCAACTACATATAAGGCCAGAGATATTGCCTTGATTGTCTCTATATGCGACGGCTTGATGCACTATGACCCTTTCACCCATTCTATTTTTTATTTGATAACGTTTAGGCGGAGAAACTAGCCTATTAGGCTCATCGAAAAGAGAATGCAATTCTTGATAAATTGTCGATAGCGGGTGTTGTTGTGATGTCAATGAAAGTTGTTTTATGTTTTCATTATCAGGGCTGAAAAAACTCTCCCATGCTGAATTACTATTTATTATCGTTCCGCTTTTATCAATGACATAAATAGGAACAGGAGTACCATTATAAAGAGTTTCTAAGAATATAGCCTGTTCTTGTAAGCGTTTTTGTGTATATTTTCTTAATCGAATTTCACGATGTAAATAATAATTCCATATTAAAGAGGTAATAATAAGAATAGTGGCAATGCAAGCTAATGTGTAGAACTCGGTGCGGTATACTGTCCATGTATCCATTTTAACATCTGGTGAGCCTAGCCATTTATTAGTTAATACTGATATATCTCTCGGCGGAATAGATGCAATCGCTTTATCTAATATGCTATATAACTCAGGCTGGTCACGTCCTACGGCAAACGATATATAAGCTGTATCCTCGCTTAATTGTTCGCTGATTTTTAATCGACTACGAAAATATCGGTCAATCATATAGTGAGCGCTGATAAGATTCTCGATGGTACCATCTACTTTTCCTTCATTGACCATTTGCAAAGCAGTATAGGTATCTTTAGCTTCAATTAATTCCACTTGAGGATAGTTCTTTGTTAGCCAGTCGTGAATTGCATTATCAGGGGTAATTGCAAGTTTTGCTGTCTGAGCAATTTTTTTGTGGGCTAATGGCGTGTCTCTAACAATTAAAACAAATGGGGGAAGAACATAAGGACGAGTAAATAGTAATTCTTTATCATTTCTTGAATTTTTTGTAATTGAAGCAATGAAATCCCCTTTATTTTTTTTCAATAAAGCAATCTCATCTTTTTCAGAGCTTGCTTCAATGACTTTAAAATTAATATTTGTTTTGAAATGGATGAGATTAAGTATATCTGCAGAAAGGCCATGAAATTGTTTCTGTGAGTCAAAAAATGTGAAGGGGGCATTTAGTGAATTAATGACGACCTTTAACTCGTTGTGTTGTTTTAGCCAATCTATTTCCTTTTGTGTGAATACCACAGATTGTTTTAGTGCCCATAAATCGGGTTTTGAACTCCAATGATGGAAAATAATATCATGCTGAGCTAATGATATTGAGCTTAAAATGATATCCACAGTACGCTTTAATTGCGCATTTTTAGGATGGAAGAGAAAGACTGGGCCAATATTTTCATTAGAGAAAATCTCAGCAGTGGATAATGTTGTTGCATAGTGGCGTTCAAGTAAAAAATTAGCCACGATCATTCTGCCTAGGAAATAATCATTTTCACCAAATGCGACGGAAGATAACGCATTTTGCGGTAAAGGAAAACGTTCAATTTTAGCATCAGGAAAATATTTTTTGATCCATTCATTGCTTGGATAGCCTTGAACGGTAGCAATACGAGCACCATGAGGTATGAGATGCTTGTTGGACATTGCCGCTTTTCGTGAAATAAGTACAGGATAATCAGGAATATATGGAGCGCTTTTGAGAAAACCATAGCTCTCGTTTCTTTGCCTTTTACCATCATCAGCTAACATATCTATCTTGCCACTGAGCAGGCCCTGTAATGCCATATCTCTATCGGGATAGTAGATGATTTTGAAACGCAAACCTAAGTTACGCATGATGGTCATAATGCTATCTGCAGAAATCCCTTTATAAATTCCTGATTCTAATACTAAATCAAAGGGGGGGTTATTAGGAGCGTAGACACCAATCGCTAATTCTTGTTTTTCTCCTAGCCATCTCCAATCATAATCACTTAATTCAAATTTTGATGGGAGGATTTCAATTTGGCTATAAAGTCTGACTTCATAAGGTTGGAATGCAGAAAATGAGCAAGGAAACAGACCAATAAGCAAGCAAACTATTAGGATTAGGTTACGCATCGATATATTAATCCAAATTATTGCGTTGAATAAAGTCGTATAGCTCTGCAATATTATGAAGATCTAATTTAAGCATTAGTCGTCTTTTATAAGTGCTAACAGTTTTATCGCTGATGCGCATTTGTTGTGCAATGTTAATGCTTTTCATCCCTTTAGCCAGTAAATGTAAGACTTGTAGCTCTTTTGTGGAGAGCTCGGCGATTTTTTGTTTATCATTAAGATGATTACTAGGGGAAGCATCCATTTTATTCAGATTAAGTGGAAAGTAGCCATATCCATTTCTAATCGCATGAATTGCGACATGTAGTTCCGTTAAGTTATTGCGTTTGCTAATAAAACCACTGGCACCGACACTTGCACAGCGACGAATGTAATGGTCATCATCTTTTGCAGATAACACAAGAAGCCCTCCAGTGTAGTTATTTTTACGCAATCGCTGCATGACATCAATCCCATTAAGTGATGGGATATCTATATCTATCATGATTAAGTCGGGAGAGAGAGTTTTGGCAAGTTGGATGGCTTCATGGCCATCAGCGGTTTCCCCTACAATGGTCATGTCATCTTTTTCTAATAGTATTCTTACAGCAAGCCGTGCTACTGGATGGTCATCGACTATCAGTACTGTTTTCATGTTTTTCCCTTTCTGGCTAGTAAATTAAAGCGCGATGAACATAGGTGCAGGTGCCAAATGAAAAATTAATTGTTTTTTTATTAGTTTAATGAGCGTTTGAATTTGCTGCAATGTATATTTTTGTAATATTTATCTGTCATAAATTTAATAATTAACTTACATAAATTGCTTTTTTGTCTTATTACATTTTATGGCTATTCCTCTCAAAATACACCTATGCACTGTGGCTGTGTTCAGATGTCTCTACTGTTTTATGGAAAATACAATAGAGCCTTCAATTCTTAATAATTAGATTAGCCTAAACTAAACCTAGGAGGTGAATGATATAATTTTAATAGATAATGACGATCATGGAAACTAACTTTACGAAACTATGTTTTTCTCTATTTCACTACATAGAGTGTATCTCGCTATTTCTATTTGACAGATTAATAGCATAAGGATTAATAAGTTAATGGATTAAACAGGTACCATAGACATTAATGGGAATTAATGTGGTAGTGACAGCTATAATATATTAATAAATTAAATATTTTAACACTGGGTTATATATTGATTCAGTAAAAAAGGAATTAGAAATGAAAAAGATTATTGCTACTGCTATTTTTGCTGCGCTTTGTGTTGGTCAAGTTGCTAATGCTAAAGACGGTACAGTTAAATTCGTAGGTGATATCGTGACTGCACCATGTGAGGTAGCACAGAACTCTTGGGACCAAACTGTTCAAATGGCTCAAGTTAAAACAGCTACATTCGCAGATGCAGGAGCTAAATCAGCGGATAAGAAATTCCAAATCAGCTTGCTGAATTGTGATGTGGCGCAATTCAAGAATGTAGCTGTTTCATTCGCGGGCCAGGCTAACGGAGATGATGCAACACTTTTAGCACTTGATGGCGGCCAAGGTGCAGCTGAAAACGTTGGTGTGGCAATCTATGACGGTAAAGGTAAAAAATTAGCTTTAGGTACAGCGACTGCTGATACTGCATTACAAGTTGGCTCAAATACTCTTTATTTCTCAGCAGCTTATGTTTCTACTAAGAAAGATGTGAAAGCGGGTTCTGCTAATGCAACAGCAGACTTCAACCTGACATATAAATAATACTGAATTTCCTTCAGGCCACTATGTCGGTGGCCTGCTTTTTGTTCGAAGGGGATGTAATGATTCTTAATAGCCTTTTTATTAATAAGTTAATACTTGTTTTTTTACTCATGTGTTTTAGTTTCTCTATTTATGCTGCTGGTGGTGTCGTTGTCGGTTCCACCCGTGTTGTATTTGATGGCTCAAAGAGAGAAGCTAATCTTAGTTTAAAGAATAACAATGATAAAAGTACTTATTTAATTCAGTCCTGGGTTGAAGATGCATCAGGGAATAATAAGACTCCATTTATTATAACACCGCCACTTTTTAAATTAGACCCGGTTAAAGAAAATATGTTGCGTATTGTGCGTGCTGGTGGAAATTTACCTGAAGATCGCGAATCGGTTTATTATGTCAATGTAAAAGCTATTCCACCCGCTCCAGCTGAAGAAAGTGCTAATACTTTACAACTAGCAATTAAAACTAGAATGAAATTATTCTATAGACCTGCTGGTTTGAAAGGTAACCCAATGGATTCCTATAAGGCTCTGGTATGGAAAAAAGAGGGTGATAGCTTGCGTATAGTTAATAATACGCCTTTTTCTGTAACATTAAGTGAAGTGAAAGTGAATGGTAGTGAAATAGATAAAGTCGACCTTGTCCTGCCAATGAGTAGTACTAGTTATAAACTACCATCAAAAGTAAATATAGGTGCTCAGGTAGTGTTTACAACTATTAATGATTATGGCGGTACTTCTGAATTGCAAAAAGCAATACTTCAATAAACAAGCAAAATATTAAATAGAATAATAACGTTTTAGTGCATTTTATTATTAAATTTTTATGGAAATTTTTGCGCAATATATTTATTAGAGGGAACGAGGGAATGAACAAAACACGATATAGAAAGAATTTTTTGGCCTTCTCTTGCATTACATTGGGAATATTTAGCGCCTATCCTGTTTTAGCCAAAGAATTGTTTAACTCTCAATTTTTAGAAAATATTAATAGTAATAGCGTTGCGGATTTTTCTTTATTATCAAAAGGTGATGTAGACCAATTACCTGGTGAGTATTTGGTTGATATTTATGTTAATGAACAATCAGTAGCGAAACAGAATATAAAATTTAGTACCAGAGAGAATAAAGCAAGCTATTCCTCTGATAGCGTAGCACTTGAGCCTTGTATATCATATGAACAACTACAAGCTTATGGTGTACGTGTTGAAGCCTTTCCACAGTTAGCACAATATGGAAAGGACCCCGTTCAATGCAAGCCATTCTCAGCTTTTGAGAAAATTATCCCTTATGCATCATCTCATTTTGATTTTAATCAGCAGAGATTGTATTTGAGCTTTCCACAAGCATCTTTGACCAATTTAGCAAAGGGAACGATTGACCCGTCAATGTGGGATGAAGGAATCCCTGCTCTACTAACAAATTATAGCTTTACAGGGAGTAACTCGACGAACACAGGCAGTCATATTAGTGATAAGTCAAGTGATAGCTATTTTTTGAGTTTACGTTCTGGGCTTAACGTGGGGGCATGGCGCTTACGTAATTATTCAACATGGAACAGTAGCAATGGTAATAATAGCTGGAGAAATATTAATACCTATCTCCAGCGGTATATTACTCAGTTGAAGTCGCAAATAATTATGGGGGATACCTATACACCTGGCGATATTTTCGACAGTGTACAGATTCGTGGTGCACAAATTGGTACCGATGATGACATGCTAGCAGACAGCCTGAAGGGCTATGCACCTGTGGTACGTGGGATTGCACGTACTAATGCGACGGTGACGATTAAGCAAAACGGATATACCGTTTACCAGAGTTATGTGGCTCCTGGCCCATTTGCTATCACTGATTTGTATCCAACCGCCGCGAGTGGCGACCTTGAAGTAGAAATAAAAGAGTCGGATGGAACAATCCAAAACTTTATTCAACCCTTTGCGAGTGTGCCTGTTTTGCGTCGTCAAGGGCAAATTAAGTACGCATTTTCAGCGGGGCAATATCGTAATGGTCACAGTAGCCAGCGGCCATTTATAACGCAGGGCTCACTTGTTTGGGGGATCCTAAATAGCTTGACCGCTTATGGTGGCCTGCAAGTTGCAGAACGCTACCGTTCTCTGGTGCTAGGGGTTGGTCAGAATATTGGCGATTTTGGTGCATATTCTTTTGATATTACAACAGCTCATAGCGAAGATGTAACACGATATGGTAATGGCTCTACAGGCCAATCTTATCGCTTATTGTATTCTAAATCTTTTGCAAATACGGGAACGGACTTTCGTTTATTAGGGTACCGTTATTCAACAGAAGGGTTTTATACCTTCCAAGAAGCTGTTGAGCGTCGATATCAAGATTGGGATTTTGCAGACGATAGCCGCTATTCTTACCACCGACGCTATCGCCTTGAAGGAACATTAACGCAGCAACTAGGTAAAGATTTAGGGTCTATCTATTTTTCTGCTAACCGACAAGATTTCTGGAAAGGGCAAGGTAAGCAAACTCGATTACAAGTAGGTTATAACAATAACTGGGGCCCTTTAAATTATGGTGTTTCTTATAGTCGAGCGACATATCCAAACCAAAGAGAAACAGACCAAATTTTCAGCTTCAATGGTTCATTTCCACTCTCTGCGTTATTACCTAACACATGGGCGACTTACAATATGGTTAGCCAGCGCCATGGACCCACAACTCACCAAGCGGGGATATCAGGCACATTACTCGATGATAATAACCTCAGTTATAGCGTTCAGGAGAGCTATGGTTCTAAAGGGCAGGGTAACGGTGGTGGAGCCAGTCTTAGCTACCGCGGTGGCTACGGTAATATGAATTTTGGTTATAACTATAGTAAAGATTCTAGGCAGTTAAACTATGGTGTTGAAGGGGGAGTTTTAATTCATGGAGATGGTGTAACACTTTCCCAACCAATTAATGAAACTGCAATATTAGTGAAAGCGGTTGGTGCCAAAAATACCAATATTACAAGTTATACCGGTGTTAAAACAGACTGGCGGGGTTATGCCGTATTACCTTTTGCTCAAGCCTATCGATTTAACCATGTTGAGTTAGATACAAGGACATTAGGCGACAATGTAGAGTTGCAAGAGAGCGCTAAGCGTGTTGTGCCGAGTAAAGGTGCGATTTCCAAGGTTGAATTTATCACGCAAGTTGGTTATCGCGCATTGATCACATTAAAACACAAAAACGGCACAGTGATACCTTTTGGCGCATCCGCACAGCTAGTGCAAAACAATGAAAAAGTAGTGAATAGTTCCATAGTTGGAGAGGGTGGTCAGTTATTTATCAGTGGGTTACCGGAAAGCGGCAAGCTGGAAATTAAATGGGGACGTCAGGCAGCGCAGAGTTGCTTCGTTAATTATCAATTACCTGTGAAACCATCGAGTAAAGATACCGTTGGTATTATCCAGACTCAAGCGGTATGTCAGTAATTGGGAGATTGTAATGAGAAAGTTATTTAATGTTCATATTCCAAAGCGATTGTGGGCTTCTAGTTTGTTGGTTTCTTCTTTTTTGATGGTTTCTGGCAATGTTTTTGCTGCAACACCACATCGTTATGATATATGTGAACCAACAACATCTACTGCTAAATATGATTTTATGCTTTCTGGTGGGATTGATGCTGCATTTAATAAAGCGGGAGTGGAGCTACCATCAAAATTTACTTGGAATGAAGGGAAATCATACCAAATAACTTGTACATGTACCCCTGGACAACGGATTGGTCAGACATACTATTGGGGAAACTATTATGTAACTGGTGGTGCAGCAGTGGGGGGCCATGCACCAGGTTGGCACAGTGTAAATGAGTATATAGACATTAAAGCTTATGTGGCAATTTGGGATCAATCAATTAATGATACAGTTATGCGTGCAGTCCCATTCAATGAAATATCCAATAAGACACCGGAGGGGGTGTGTCCCAATACTGATCTCAATTCTTTTGGCAAAAGTTATATTAAGGAAACGATAACGAGTGGAGGTAAAGGGAAAATAGATGTTTACATCAAGAAACCATTTGTGGGAAGAGTTTCTTATTCTGAACCCTGGTTGTTAACACTTCAGGCGTCATTAGACGTTCAAGTGCCAGGAACGCCAATAGCTATAATCGGAGTTAGCATAGATATTACTGCTCCGCAGTCCTGTGAGATTAATGCGGGCCAGAGTATTTCTATTCCGTTCAATAATGTCCCCCAGCGAGCTTTCGTGACAGCAGGTAAAGGAGGGATGCCCGCTGGTGTGGTTCCGCAATCTAAAACATTAAGCATAAAATGCTCAAATATGGACGCTTATGCAAATTTAGATATGCGCTTTATTGGTACTGCTGACTCAAACCGAACTAATGATGGTTTTAGTACAGATAATAAAGATATTGCTATTGCAATAGAAGGGCCTAATGGTCGCTTAACACCGACTACAGGGAAACTCCCTTTGCAATTAGATAGTAATCAAAATGGTTCGGTAACTATCAAAACTTACCCTTTCAGTAGTACTGGTCTCGCCCCTGCGGTTGGTAAATATTCATCAATTGTAACTGTGCGTTTAGACTTTAGATAATGACAATGGAGATAAATATTATGAGTAAGGCAATGGAGCGTAGTCGTAATTTCCTGTGGTCGGAAATGAAAAAAGTGGGTGTTTTATCATTATTGATTGCAGTCAGTGGTGCAGCACATGCAGCGGATATTACTTTGAACTTTAGTGGAAATGTTGTGGTAACAGGGTGTGATATCTCTGCTAGCAGTAAAACAAAAGCGATTGCTTTCGGTACTGTGGATTTGGCAAAAGCGACAGCAGGTGGGACAGGGTCTTCGGCCTTAAAAGATGTGGATTTTTCTTTAGATTTTACCAATTGCGTGAACCTTAAGAATATCAGCTTAGTGATGGATACAACCAAAGCTGTGACGGGATTTGCTGATTACTATTCTATCGATGAAGGTGCGGGGAAAGCTGGTGGCTTAGCGGTTGGTATTAAGGGAACAGATACAGCAAAAACTGTTCAATCACCAGGAAAAGAGGTTTTGTGGGCAAAAACAGCAGCAACAAATAATATTCCTTTTAAAGCCACATTATATAAAACCGGTGCAGTAACTGCGGGAGCAATTACAGGGCTTGTGAATGTTACTGTGAAATATAATTAGTATTAATTTTCTATTTAAAAATATTACTTCTAATAATATAGAACCAAAGGTTATATAAATGAAAAAAACTTTTGTATTAACGCTAATAAGCGCTATGGCAGGTATCGCTTTAATTTCAGGCGCACAAGCGGCTGATGCAACATTAACATTGAAAGCAACAATAAAATTGGCGGGTTGTGATATTTCAACAGGCACAGGTAAAGACCAATTAGTTGACTTTTCAGATGTTACCGTAGTTAAAAATGCGGTCAAAGGGAGCTCAATAGCTAAAAAAGATTTTAATCTGCAATTTCAAAATTGTGCAGACTTGAAGGGCATTGATGTTTCAATGAAAGGTACTGCTGATACGGATTTAGCCGGTGGAGAACTGTTTGCGATTGATAAAGGTACAAATATGTCCAAAGGCGTTGGTGTTAAAATTATTGCGAAAACAACCGGTGGAGAAAAAGTCCAGAAGCCAGTCGGTGATACGGTTGTTTGGGGAAGTCTTTCAGGGGCTAGCGTGACTTTACCTTATCGTGCTGAACTAGTTAAAACGTTAGATACGATAACCGGGGGGGATGTTCGTTCAGTTGCCGAAGTTAGCGTAGCATATAAATAAAATATTAATAGATTGAATGGTGTTATAGATATTTAAAATAACTGATGGCATTGTCGTTTTATTCTCTTAAAACGACATGAAAATTTAATTTATCTACTTTTACTATAGAAGTGATTAAATAATTTATATGCATATTATAAGGCAATGATTAATTCAAGAACTAGCATCTTTATTCGTTAATTTTGATTTGCGATTATTATTTGGACTGATTATGAAATTATATTCGTATAGGTATTGTTATATTTTTGGCATAGTTTTTTCGCTATGCCCTCTATTTTCATCAGCTAGTGATTTATCGTTAAATTTTACTGGAAATGCAGTTGTTACAGGGTGTGATGTTGAATTTGGAAATAGTGGTAAGAATCAAGAAATCGATTTTAAAACAGTAACAACGACGAAAAGTGGAACTGGTCTTTCTGGCTTGGTCACTCAGCCATTTTCATTAAAATTATCTAGTTGCGTGGGAACAATTAATAAAGTTTCTGTGAGTATGTCTGGTAAGGCTGATACTGGCTTTCCTGAATACTTTGCCATTAATAGTGGCACTGGCAGTGCGCAAGGGTTGGTTTATGGTGTGAACGTAAAAGGGGACAAGAATAAAAAGCAAAAACCCGATGGTACAGTTGTTGAGTGGTCATCGACGGCACAGCCATTAGAATATGAAGCCACTTTGTATAAAACAGGGAATGTTGATGGTGGTCTCGCACAAGCGAGTATTGATATCAGTATTGGGTATCAATAAATAATAGCTATTTAATATGGGAGAGAGAGGATGAACATAAGCCGTTTATTCAGGGGAACTGTTTTAGTTGCAGGTATAAGCTTCTTTTCATCAGGGGCACTGGCTTTGGATGCTTCTGTTCAGATTAAAGGCAAAATAAAATTGATGGGATGCGAGGTTGATACCGGATCAAAAGATCAAACTGTTGATTTTAAAAGGGTCAATGTGCCGGTGAGTTACCCTTCAGGAAGTGTTGTAGCCGAGAAACCATTTACGATTAAACTACAAAATTGTGAATCAACCGCAGTTGCTGATGTTTCGATGAGTGGTACCCCAGATAGTTTTAATGCGGATTATTTTGCATTAGATTCTACGAGCCAGGATTCAGCAAAAGGAATAGCACTGCGTATTAAATCAACAAATGGGGAAGTTCAGAACCCTTCAGGTAAAGTAGTGACATGGCGTTTTAATTCATCAAGTAGTGAACAATTATTAACATATAATGGTGCATTAATTAAGACGAGTGATATCACTAACGGTAAAGTGAATGTAAATGCAGAGTTTAGCGTTAATTATCGTTAATTTTAATATAGAAAAATAATAGTGTGTTAATTAATCTAATAATAATGGTTTAATAACTTTTATTATATGAGTTTATGATTGTTTTTTTATTTGAGAAATATAAGTTTATTGGAAGTTGTAAATCTCGAATACGCTTTTTTATAGCATATCAGGGCGTTAAACTTTAAGGCTACAACACTAAAAATAATAGTGTCGTTATAATTAGGACAGTACGTATGAGCGTATATCACACTGAAATTTCTAATAGTTTTATTGGGCAGCAGGTTCGCAAACGCCGCCTTCTTTTAGGTTGGTCTGCGAGTACATTGGGGAAAAAATCAGGCTTGAGCCAACAACAAATTTCACGCTATGAAAGAGGAACACAGAATTTCACTATTTATCGTTTATGTATATTTGCAAATATACTGGAATGTGACTTAAATTACTTTTTGGGGCATGAAACTGATCTTGGCTACCCATTATAAGTTGAATATTAAATTTAATAGCTTCTTGAGAGAGGAGCTATTAAAAATCAACATATGTAGACATAATCTGTTTATACTTGATGAAAACATCAAAAAAGATGGCAACAAATAAGCTCCTATGCTTATTTATAATATCTGTCTGTTTTATAAAAAAGTATGTTTAGTTTACATATATTGCTATGGTTATAGCAGTATTATGTTTTTTGGGACGAATAGAAACGGTATTATTTGGGGATCTTGTGAAAAATGTAAATGCTAACTCAGCAATGCTAAAAGGATGCTTCTAGCTGGCTGGTTGCTTATGGTATAATAATCGCACAAAAATATTGTGCTACAGCTATACTTTTTAAATCTTATTTTTAATCCATTTTACATTGGATACCCCAGTAATGAACATTAGTCAGCTTAAAAGCTTTGTTGAAGTAGTGAGGAGTGATTTTAATATCACCAATGCGGCTGAAAAATTGTATACCTCTCAGCCAACTGTCAGTAAACAACTTAAAATATTGGAAGATGAGTTAAACGTTTCATTATTCAATCGAAAAAATAATAACTTATTGTCGCTGAGCCCGATTGGTGAAAAAGTTCATCATGTTGCGTGTGATATTCTTGCGCAGTTCGATAAAATTAAAAGTATCGTGTCTCATGAAGACTCGACGATAAAACAGAACCTGCATATTGCAACTACTCACACACAGATCCGCTATAAATTGCCTCAAGTGATTGAGCGTTTTAACACACGCTACCCCAATATTTCTTTGCATTTCCATCAAGGTGCGCCTGCTCAGATTGCAGAGATGGTAAACAATGGCGATGTGGACTTTGCCATTGCGACCGAGTCTATGCACCTTTATGATGATTTATTGGTGATGCCTTGTTACCAATGGTCTCGCAGTATTATTGTTCCACATGACCACCCATTGGCTCAATGTGAGCAGCTTAAGATTGAAGACCTTGCAGGCTACCCACTAATTACTTATGTTTTTGGTTTTACAGGGCATTCAAAGCTCGACCAAGTCTTTTATCAACATAAATTAACGCCAAATGTTGTTTTAACTGCCGTAGATACTGAAATAATTAAATACTACGTAAAACGGGGTGCTGGGGTCGGTATTATTTCAACCGTGGCTTTTGACCCAGAGGAAGATAGCGAAGCATTACGTTGTATTGATATCAGTCACTTAGTAAAACCAAGTTATACACATGTATGTATTAACCGGCACATGCATTTAAAAGATTATATGTATGATTTTATCTCTCATTATGCACCTCACCTTGATTTGAATTATATTCATCAGCCGAATCAATGGGTACCTACAGAACAAAGCGAGCGTGATCAGTTATACCGAGAATTGCCAGAATTGTAACTTATAAGTGAATGACTAAGAAAAAAGCCGAGTAATTGATTGTCCAACTATTGGGGGGCACTTCAATTTACTCGGCTTTAGTATTACTGTGTGTATTATATTTATTCTAACGAGTGGCAATATTAATAAAAATTTGAGCGCCAATCAGTAAACAATCGTCATCAACAAAATAAGGGTTAGCATGTAAGTAATTATTAATCCCTTTTGCTTGATTACCACTTCCTAAGAAGTACATGGCACCGAGTTTATCTTTAGTGGCATTGATCATATAACTGAAGTCTTCACTGCCAGTCATTGGCTTACCATTTGAATCAATCTGCTCAATCGGTAAGAAGGCGGCAGCGGCATCATAAATCACTTTGGCTGCTTGTGGGTGGTTGACAACGGCAGGATATCCGCTGGCTTCCAGTGTTGTTTTAAACCCACCGGCTTCACTACGAGCCACAATTTCATGGAAGCTGGCTTTTAATATTTTGTCCGTTTCTTCATCCATTGAACGGATCGTTCCGCGTGCTTGCACATGATCCGCCAGCGCATTTGGGATGGTTCCGCCGTTAATCATGCCGCAACCAAATACGGCAGGGCTGAAAGGATCAGTTTTTTTGGCAACAATGTAGTCCATATAATCAATGATACGCGTTGTTTCGCGGATAGCATCTAACCCTTTATGAGGGGTTGAGCCGTGGGCAGAAACACCGTGGACATCTAGCGTCCACGCTGAGCCGTATGAAGACATAACCCCAGAATTAAATTTAATATAACCCGTTTCAAATGCAGCATCATTGTGTAGGCCGTAAACTTCGTCGACACCTTCCATACACCCCATTTCTACCATTTTGTTAGCACCTGGCACACGCATATCTTCTTCTGCCATTTGGAAGATAAAGCGGACGTTATGGGTGAGTTCAGAACGGTTTTCACTGAGGTACTTTGCTGCCGTTAAGGCGATGGTCATGTGGGTATCATGTCCACAGTTATGAGCGCAACCTTCATGGACAGAACTGTGCTCATTGCACGTTAAATCAGGCATTTCAAGGCCATCGATATCAGTACGATAGGCAATCAAGAGCTTTGTTGGGTCGACAATCAATTCAGCGGTAAAACCTGTGTAGCCTTCGAATAAACGAATGTTATAGCCAAAGCTTTCCATCAATTCACGGCAATATTGTGAGGTTTTGAATTCTTGCCCAGACAATTCAGGGATCTTATGTAAATCCTGACGTGTTTTTTTGCTAAATGTTTCTAAAGCAAAGAGCTTTTCACTGATATTGTATTTATTGGTCATTACGTTTTATCCCGTATACAAAAGCGTTTTTAATGCTGTTAAAGGGCCCCTGGTGTGAGCATGGAATAATGAACAGCACGCTCATTTAATTTATGTGTATTTTAAAAACTAGATTCAGAAATAGGGTGATTTCTACTTCTACTCGTTATTTTTTATCTATCAATTTATAGGTCAATTTTAGCGTGGATATTAAAAAAGTGAGCGTGACGGAGATCGTGTTTATATCATATCAGTATTGCATGGCTCATGAATAATAAGGATGGTAATTTATTAAAATAATAATAAAAAATCATCATTTCAATTAAAATCCTTTTATATCAATTTGTTATGATTTTATTTTTCAATTTTAATATTAAGGATATTTATATTTTAAAGCGAGCCTGAATAGGGTTTAAGTTAAATTTTTTATTTAAAGTAGGGCGGTGATTGGCATGATTTTAGAAATTTTTTTAAATGAGATGGCGAATGTAAAAAGAAATTAATTAATGCGAAGAAAAAATTTTAAAGGTGGGATAAAAGCTAAAAAAATCATATTCCCCTTATTATAATTAACATAGCAATAAGGGGAATATTTTAATAATTAGTTCTTAAAAGAGCCGATAAATGAGAGGTATTCCTCTTTGCTCATTAATGGGGTGTAATCAGCTAACATCTCATCAGCTTGGGATGCATCATCAAATAACAGGTCAATAATTGCCATTGCCATCATTTGAGCTGGGCGGATATAGGCCATATCATCATCAAAAACAACGTAATCTTTACCATGCAAACCACCACGAATTGCGCCAATCCATGGGTGACTCACTGGCATGATATGTGATAAGTCACCTGTATCCGTGCTTCCCGTCATGTGCCCAGCAACCCAAACATTTTCTTCACCAATCAAGTCATGGGCATTTTGCTGCAACAAATGGTTCAACGTATCGTTGTTATACAGTGGGAGGTAACCCGGTAAATCTTTGACTTCTACCTCTGCACCGACAGACATTGCACCAGCAACCAATGCGCGAGTAATACGCTCATTCGCATCAATCATTGCAGGGACATTTGACGCTCGGACATAACTTTCCATACGGACATCACTTGGGGTGACATTGACCAAATCGCCGCCTTGCGTGATGATTGGATGAAAACGAATATAATCTTTTTCTTGGAAGGTCTCGCGGATCGCATTCACTCCCATAATCCCCATCATTGCGGCATTGAGGGCATTGACACCTAAGTGAGGGGCAGCCGCAGCATGAGATGCTTTCCCTTTGTAATTAATCAACTTGCCAATAAACCCATTGGTGGTGGTCGACATTTCAATAAAACCGGTATCACGTTCTGGTTTGACACTGGTTAAATGAATTTGCATCGCCATATCGATATCATCAAATTCACCAAGAGATATCAGCTCTGGCTTACCGCCGATATAACTAATTTTTCCTTGTTCAATCAGTTTATTACGATAAGCCAGTTCAACATACTCCTCAGCGGGAACGGCGAAAGGAACGACGTCTCCCGCGAGGTATTGCATAGCACCTGACTTAACCAGACCAATAGTCACAGCCATCATATTAGCGATTTGAGCATTGTGCCCGCAGCAATGGGCAGCACCCGTTAAATCATCGGCTTCTGGGTGTTCTGCACAAATAATCGCATCGAGCTCACCAATCACAGCAATACTATGTTTACTCCCTTTTCCACCTTTTAGGCGCGCCTTAACACCTGTTAATGCGAGTTGGTTTCGGTAATTAACGCCTAGCGCAGAAAATGCAGCTTCCACTTTTTTTGCTGTTTTGATTTCTTTGTAGCCTAGCTCAGGCTCTGCCCAAATATCATCTGCTAATTTCTTTATATCCCTTTTATGGGATGCAATTGTCTCGCAGACGATGGCTTTCAATTGGTCTTTGGTCATTGTCATGGTAAATATTTCCTCTTGTTAGATAACGCCGCTCCATGAAAGTGTCACTTGACCAATAAGTGCAGCGAATAAGAATGTTCCCGTAAAGACCGCCAGTGAAACTGGGATGATGCGCCATGAAATAGCTTTAAATTTATCAATATCTTTACCGAGTGAAAGACCGGCAAATGCAAGTACCGTCGTACTAATAACAGCAAGTGATATTTTACCTGTCATTGCGATCATTTCTTTATCGTAAGGGAATAACGGTGAACACAAACCGGCAGCAATTAAAGATACCCAGAAAATTACAGGTAACTTACCTAATGGTGGGATTTGTGCAATTAAGTATGCCACAAATGACATCCCCCCTAATAATGCCATGGCGATAAGTGAGTCACTAAAGACTGTGCCAAAGCTACCGCGGCCATAAATTGAACCGCCGAGTGCATCACCCAGTGAAGTGAAGATGATGACTAACACGATGATTATTGCGATTTCTGCCATCTTTTTCATGATCTTATATCCTTATTCTGTATCTGCTGATGCTGTTGCACGTTTTCTTTTCAACTTGTTGTATAAGAAAGAGGCAAACGGTAAGGAGAAGAAAATATAGATGTACAGACCTAATACTGAAGACATCAAGTTTGCGGAGGATGAAAATGCTTGAATATCCGCAGCGTGTTCAGGATAAAGCTCCAATAATGGTGCGACTGACGCAGCTAGCATCGAGCCACTTCCGACTCCGGCTCCCATTGCTAAAGCGAGAGGGCTCATAATATCGAGTCCAGCGATAACACTGGCGATGATGCCCATCCAAACGGCTCCGTACAATGTTCCGCAAATATACATTGCCATAACACCACGGCCTTCTGGTGAACTTAAACCATATTTGGCTTCAATAATGGCAATATTAGGTTCACGACCGATAGAGTAGGTCGCACCAACAGCTTCACGGCCCATGCCTAACATGATAGCAAGTGGTAAACCAAGTAAAATGGTACCGATAAAGTGACCGATTTCTTGCAATATTAATGCGCCACCGGCTTGAATAATTTTTTCCCAAGATGCACCAACGGAGGTGCTTAATTTTGCGATTAAGATAACTAACGCGACACTCATTATAGAGCTAGCGTGTGCCATGTTTTTTTCGCTGAGAATTTTGAATTTTGGAAAACTGATAATACCACCCATCAACATGGAATAAAGCATTGGAAAAACCATGACTAAACTGATTTTAATTTGCCCTATAGCTTCCGAAAGAAGAATGATAAGTAAGCTAACCAAAAGCAACTTACTATCTTTTAATATACCCATAGTGTTACCTTTCATTGGAAATGTTTTTAAGAGTTATTCGTATATATTTATAATAAAAATGCATCATTTTCGTATTCATACTATCCATGAAACTATTTTCCTGACAATATTCCGAAAGTCTCTTAACCATGCCGAAAAGGCATGGTTAAAATCAATAAATTAAAATAATTAATAAAAATGGAGTCTTTGAATTGTTTTTCGCATTTCAATATTAAAAATATTTTTATTTTTCAGTGCGATACAAAAATTTATTAAATTTTTAACATGTTGTTTCATAAGTGATTTTTATTTTCAGATGCATTAATGCGAAGAGTTATCAAATACCTAATAAATGTGAGGTTGTTCAGGTTTTATGTATTTTTATATGAAAAGGTTTTATTTTTGTTGAGTTTGCATAATGGTGAAAATTGAGGATTCACTGGGTTTTGTTGTTGTATTTTTGGGTTTTAAGTTCTACTTTAATCTGATTTAAATTTAATTATTAGTTTAATAAACCAGTGCGTTTTTTTGTTTTTCTTTCAAAAAAATTTTATAAATTACAATAATATTGTATTTGGCAGTGATATTTGACTTGGATCGCAATTCTGAATATTCATTAATTAGAAAGCAATAAATGAGTCGAAATTTTATTTTAGTCTAAATGCTGATATTAATGTTATCCGTAACATATCAACTGCTATTTGTTTATAGCATCTCAAAAAATACAAAGGCACGAATGGCGCGAACAAAAAAGTATTTATTGTTAATTTATGGTGAGTCATCCTTTTATCACAACGGTATTGTAATCGGTAAATCTAAAGTAAGGTGTTTATGGCCATTACCCTAAAAGATATCACCAAAGACAATTGGGTGGATATCATATGTCTCGAAATAACCAAAGAGCAGGAAGACTTTGTCGCTCTTAACTCAGAGTCAATCGCAGCCTCAAAATTTTTTGATTATTATATTAATCGAGGTATCTATGTTGATGATGAGCCTGTTGGCTTTGTTCAATATTATTCAAACCATGAAAATGGTAGGCCTGAAGAGGTGTTTATTGATCAATTGATGATTGATATAAAACATCAAAGAAAAGGTTTTGGTTCTAGGGCTATTCCGCTAGTTCTCGAGGAAATTAAAAATTTGGGCAAATATAAGTCCGTATCAATTTGCTATGTCGAAGGTAATGACATCATGAAACCTTTTTTTGAACAATTTGGCTTTTCTGTTGTTGAGCAAGATGAATTTGATGAAACTATTATGCGGTTATTTTTCTGATACTAAAGTGATAAATATCCACTCCAACTAAAAGTTAGCAGCGGATATTTATAGAGCGGTAAATCGGCAGTATTTATCTAAAATTGCGCATTTAATCCTAAGCGTAGTGTGCGGCCCGGGGCTGGCATCATACTACGTGTCAGTGGGTCGATATAATAACGATCAGTTAAGTTGGTTACTAAGAATTCGACATTAATATTTTTGTCAATTTGGTAACTTGCATAGGCATCCGCTGTAAAGGTGGGTGTCCAGTGCATTGGGCTGTTGTTCGCCATCGAATAACTTCCCGGGAACTGTTGCATCAGTTTGCGTTCATCTTTATTTTGCACACTACTGGTATAACGTAAACGTGTTCCCACTTCGAGATCTTCATCCATAAAGCGCATGCCTAGGTTGGAGTTAATCGCATATTTAGGCTGTAATTGTGTGCGTAAAAAGCCACCGGGGAAACCTGCTGTTGTACATTGGGAGAGATTATAACGGTTAGTTGGGTCTAAATTAGCGGGCGCGGAGTCATCACAAACCTCATTTTTGAGGCGGTAATCAACACCAATATCCATAAATACCCCACCATTATCGTAGCGAGCTAAGGCTTCAATCCCTGCGGTTTTATGTTCTTTTACTTGAACGAAATTAAGACGCCCATCGCGGTCAAATGCATTTTCAATGACCGTATGGTAATAGCCTATTTTAACATCGGCATGGCGTTCTGCTCCGAGTAAACCTTGTAAATTACGTGAATAACCAAATTCAAAGGTTTTTGCACGTTCGGGTTTAAATGCCATTCTCTCTTTACGAGCTTCACTTTCGCCTGCAAATCCAATGCTACTTTCGAAGATACTCGGTAAGCGTACTGTTTCAATGTAACGTGCATAAACACGGTCGTTATCAGACAACCAAATATTGGCACCAAAAGCGGGGGCCCAGCCATGGCTTTTTTGCTTGCCTGAGAATTTCCATTTTTCTTCTTCAGTAAGTTCACGTTTGATGTCATCTGATGGGTGTGAGTAACTTGAACCATACACATAAACTTCTTTACCGGTTACTGGGTCGACTGCGCGAGCTTGAGAGTCAAAAGTTCCGTTATGGAAAGGGTTCGTTTTGGTGGTATAGCGCCCATCGTTATCTGATTTCCATTCAGTGCGGAAATTAACGTCTAAAACGCCATTTTCTTCTGGGTGCTGAGAGTTTTTTCTCTTGGTGATGAAAACGGTATAGTTCGTATCATCAAGTCCTATTGTTTTGAGTAAGATTTGTTTATTTTGATAGGCACCATTGAAGGGTTGGTAACCATTGGCAACAGCCTTATTATATTCTTCTTGAGTTAAAATTCGGTTGTAATTGATCTGTTTTGCAAGTCGCTCATCAGGGTTTTGAAAACCTTTGGTTCGATTGCGCATTTGCTCTTTTAAGTAATCATCCTCTGTCCAGCCATCAATATATTTTGCACCAGCATCCAATTCCAGCCAACTCGTTGGACGATAGTTAAAGTTAAAGGCAATACTGGTTTCTTGCCGATGTCCTTTACGTGGAAGGGCAATAAACGGGCTAGCCGTCTGCGATGGTGGTACGTCGTTAGAGTCTAATTTTTCTTTGAGCATTGAGCCGCGAATGGTTAAATCGAGATCGGGCGTGAGCGCCATGGTATTGCGTAAATTAAATCCAATACGGTCATTTTCAGAATTGGTTGCTGCGGTATTAATTAAAGTTCCATCAATGTTAGGATCTTTTCCATCACCATAACCATATTCAAACCCCCAATCACGTTCTTTAGGTTCTCGCGGGTAACCGCCAGAGGTGTTGGTATCTCCTACCGAATGCGTCATCCACACATTTGCATTTAGGTCAATCCATTGATTATCTTCGGGTTTCCATTTGTATTCCGCATTATAGGCATTGACCGTAAAGTGAGCTAATGGCCATTGTGGTAATACTTGTTTTCCTTCCAGCTCAGCAAATCCTAAACGTGAAGGCATAATTTCACCATAGGTACTTTCACTCCGGCGAAAGCCAAGGTGTAATGCTTGGTTTTCAGTGAGATATAAATTGGTTTTGACTAAATAGGATTCCAGCTTATTAGAGGTATTAGTCACTTCTTTTCCGGGGCGAAATACATTCGCGGCAAAAGGTAAATAAGGGTCTGGGCCAAGTTGTTGCTGTACTGTTTGTTGTTCATTTAATTGAACAGATTCTTTATAACGGTGAGCGCCATTTTTCCCCGCAAAGTAGTTACCTTGCCGGCGATAAGCATAGGCGGCCATTAAATCAAATTTTTCTTGTCGGGTCCCAACCGCGATCCTTCCTCCGTTATCTTTAAAATTGAAAAATTGAGCATTTCCTCGGGATTTCGGTGTGATGTTAACAACGGGGTCGGAAAGGACAGAGTTCTTATTTTTATAAATCTCAGGGTGATCTCGGTAATCTTCGCCATAACCATAGTGGGGAATACGTTCACGAGTTGAATTACTGCTGGTTTCCAATTTTAAGCTGACACCAAACTTTTCATCCGGTGCAACAACATCATCTATCCCTATGGTTCTGATGGCTATCCCTCCACCGACAGAGGTTTTTATATCGCCAGCGAGAGAACCACTTTTTTCAATCTCAATGCTACTAATGAGGTTTGGGTCCACATAGTTACGGTTATTTGCGCCATTATAACCCCGATAAACGGTGAGTGATTGTTCTGTGCCGTCAACCGTGACAGGAACGCGCTCTTGCCCTTGGATCCCTCGAATATTTGGGTCTAACGCACCACTGTTTCTTGCATCACCGCTATAGACACCAACTGCACTATTTAGCACATCTGCAGTACTGGTGCCTTTATAACGTTCAACAAGGTCTTTTCCTAAATAAATTTTAGAACCTTTGGCATCATATTGGTCATCGTAACCTTGTTGATCCCGTTCTTTGATGGTTTTTGCTGAATCTTGAACGGTAATGGTGCCGAGGTGTTCTTCTTTTTCCCCTAAAGCGGTTATTGGAATCAAAAGAGCAGTAATAATTGCAGTAGTAATAGGTGTTAATTTGTATTTATACATAGTGTTTTCTCTGTGCCATAACGCTTAAAAGCGGGTTTCTAACCCAATAGAAATTTCGTGCTGGTGGTAGGAGTAAATTCCATCCGCGGAACTGCGATTGTCACGAAAGCGGTAACTGGTATAAGGCGTGAATGTGAGCAATGAATAATTTGGAAAGCTGAGTCGCGCAAAATACATAGCTTCTTTATCATGGCGTTTTACATTCAACATTTGGTTGAAGGCCTTGAATTGGCTTTCTCGATAAGTTGCGAGTGCCAGTAAATGAATATCGGGTGTGAGTACGGTATACAAGCCGCCTCGGATGCCTAGCTGGTCATAATCATCACTACGAACTTCAGTCGTGAGACGAGTTGCATCAGCCCCTAAAAAGAGGGAAGTATCTGGGGTAATACCATAGACACCCGTTAGATGTAGGCTACTTCGATTGCCATCAGCACTGTCATACGGTTTTTGGTAATGAAGTTGTTGGTAGTCAGCGGAGGTACTGAGGATAACCCGAGGTGTAAATTGGTAGTCGGCTTCAATTTTGCCGCCCATACCTAAATAACGGCGCTTTTCATTAACCGTTTTTAATTCAATTAATGGGCCAAAGGCGATAGTCGTATTTGCATCATTAAAACGATATAAAGTTGCTAAAGAAGAAGTGTTTTCACTGAATTCAGCATAGTGAGGATAGCGGTCGCCATAAGATGTTCCCTTGATTTGCAGGGAATGGTTGCTCGAGATAGGAATAATTTTACTTAGGCTTGCGTCATAGGTGAGCCCTGGCGATGACTTAGGGTTAGCCATTTTCCAGGTTCCCCCCGGAGTTTCCCAAACTTTATTTTTATCAGGAACTTGGTTGATATTACTGTTGTATTTATAGCCAAAAGAGAGGCTTCCTGTCCAAGCAGTACGGTTTTCTATAGCATCAATAAATTGTTGAATTGTTTGCTTTACACTGGCAGGTAATGCGAGTGTTTCATCGTTGATTAAATTTTGGAATAAAGCCAAAGACTCCTTATTTTGATTATCTTCAAAATAAGCCCGGGCAAGTTCCAATTTAATGCGAAGAAACTTTGGTGAAAGTGCCAGTATTTGTTGGTAGTGGGCAATTGCTTCAGGGTAATGGTTTTGCGCTTTAGCAGTTTCTGCTTTTGCAAATAAAATAAGCAATGGGTCCGCATCAGTTAGTTGCTGGTAGCGAGGCAATAAGCGTTGTACGTCTTGAAATTGCCGATGGTTGATTGCCAGATAAATTGCCTGTCCTAAGTCTTGAGCGTTATTTTTTAGGGTATAGTTTTCCCCATTTAGTTTTATTGATAGGTCATCAGGGAGTAGCAATTGGTCTTTATTGGGGACAACTGCACTTTTATCACGATAATTTTGTTTATCTTTTTGCCATAACAGCTGTTCTCGGTCAGTATCCAAGCTAGCTGGAAATGCAGAGAACGCAACCATAAGCATCATAATGGCAGGGGGTAATAGCAGATATCGCATAGGATTAGCTTCGGTAATAAAAGGCTGTGGCCAACTACCTGTCACGTTTTATGGTTGGCCACTGAGGTTAATTTACGGATTACTGGGAGATATTCCCACGGCTTCCACCAAAGGCCATATCTTTGCTGTGGTCGCTAAATTCAGTTACCCCTGCAATATGTTTAGCTTGGTCGCCAAAGAAGTGCCCATTTGTTGAGCCTGATTCACCATTAAGAGTAGCCGCTCCGGCGAAAGTGGCATTGTTATTTATGGTGGCATTAATATTGGTTGCACCAATATTCCCTGCTAAGGATTTAGTTCCAAAGTTGGCTGTCAGAGTACCTGCGGCTAGGGCACCTCCATTATATTGGCTTATCCCTTTAACAGAGTATTCCGCAGTGCCCGCTGTTGGCATATTGGTGGTGACATCTTTACCAGAGTAGTAAGCCGTGTGTGTTGTGTCACTAGCTTGTCCGGTTGATGACCATTCGCCGAAATAGACTTCTGCATCTGCTACTTTTGCAAAGTTAAATACGCCCATTTTGTCATGTGAACCAGAGCTATTAGGCATAGAGACCACATGTGCTTCATTCCCTGGTTGTTTTGGCGCCATTTTTGTTAACCCAGAGAATGAAATGATTTTTCCACCGTAAACAGATTGCACACCAATACCAGGATCACCCGCAGCACCACCATGTCCACCACCGGTTCCTTCTGTCGCTCCAACACGAATGGAAGGTTCATTGGGATCGAAAGGTTGGCTTTGGCCAGAACCGATTGCTGCAGAAGCACCAAAAGTCATTGTGCAGGTTGCGAGTGCTAGAGCGATAATATTTAACTTTTTCATCGAAATACTCCATTTTTATTAAAGATATTAACGATACTATTGATTAAGAAATTATTATTTCGCATATATATGACGAGAGTTATTAAATCAAATAATAATATAAATGCAAATGATAATTCTTCGCATTAACATTAAAATAATTATGGGTATCAATGGGATAGTGGTATTTAGTTTATTGTTAGTTGTTGATATTACGATTTATTTTTGTAATTAATTTGTTGGTTTATCAATTTTTATGATAATTATTTTTTAATAAAAAAGTTAAACTAGTCACATTTTAATGTGTTTGATTAAAAGAGTTACATAAAAAACATTAAAGTTAGTGTTGTTTACTGTTTCATCATCGGCGCTAGTCAATGGCGGGCTAAATAAATTAAAATAGTAAATGAAAATAAGGCGCATTATCATTAATGGTGTGGTAATTTAGCTTTTACCGATCACTATTAGATTAATATTTACTCAAAATGCTAAGGGATAAAGTAATGGCACCATGGTTAATTTTTGGCGCTGGTGGAAAAGGTGTTGGCCATCAGATTGCTCAGTTGGCAATAGCAGAGAAACATCCTGTCATCGCAGTTGTACGTAATAGGCAATCTGCAGCAGCGTTAGAGGCTGTAGGGGTGCAAGTTTTCATCGGCGATGCTTGTGATAGCGAGGTGGTTAAAGCTGCATGCCATGCCGCAGGAACAAATGCCACAGTTATTTCAACCATGGGAGGTACGCAAGATTATTTAGCTCACCGTACGGTGATTGATTGTGCCGAGCAAGCGGGTATATCTCGCATGGTGTTAGTTACGTCATTAGGCTGTGGAGATTCATGGCCTTATTTATCTGCTCGGTCACGCGCTGCGTTTGGTCAGGCAGTGAGAGAAAAATCCCTTGCGGAATCATGGCTACAAACTAGCTCGTTAGATTATGTGATTATTCGCCCTGGTGGGTTATTACATGGTGAACCAACGGGAAAAGCAGTTCTTCAACAAGAGGTTGAGGTTCATGGTTTAGTGATGCGCGCGGATGTTGCTTCACATGTTTACCAGTTGGCTAAGCAAGGGGAATTGAAAAAACAAATTTATAGCGTGGTACAACCCGGTCTGACACCCTCTTAATAAAACCAAGGATTTTTTTGCATAGTGACAACGACATCATAACTATCCTCAATTATTTGTTTATTGCCTTAGACTCGCATAATTTTGAACAAGTTATTCAAGTTTTAGGGGAACAAACAGAAAAGCATAAGGAGACAATCATGAATATTGCGCAACGATTGCAAGATAAAGGACGACAAGAAGGACGACAAGAAGGACGGCAAGAAGGGCTGCAGGAAGGATTTCAAAAAGGCAAAGAAGAGGCAAATATAACAACGGCACGGAATCTTTTGGAACAAGGAGTTAGTATTGAGATAATAATGAAAAGCACTGGGCTGAGCCGTGAAAAACTTATTTCTTTACAGTAACTCAGGTGTTATGACTAAAATTTAAAAGGGATATTATTTATCAATATCCCTTCATTTAATAATAGCTGAATAATATATAAATTATTTAAATGGCATCTACTAGGTTTGCTTATCCCATTGAACTAATGCTAACGACAGTTGACTCAAAGCGGCATAAAAACCAAACTCATCATATCGTTGGCAATTTTGGCTAAATACTGGCAGCCATTGCAGTAAAAGTGACAAAGTTTTTAGGCGTAATTGTTTCACTTTTTCTTGGTCCAAATGGGCTTCATTTAATGAAAAATGTAAGTGACTTAATAGCTCCAAAAAAATTGAAATATGGTCAGAAGGCTCGTTAAATGCCTCACTGGTTTCCATTCCTGCCTCGGCTAATAGGTACTTAATCTGTTCATTACCATGTTCACTGTTTGGATAAACTGAGGCGTAAGGTAAGGCTGATTGTTTATCTGACATTAAAAATAAACTACAAAAATCTGCGGCTAATTCGAGCTGAGCATCATTTCGCATCATTAGCGCTTTGATTTTTGTTTTAACCTCTTGAATTAGCGAAGTTAAAACAGGTTCCTGCTCGATAGTCGTAAACCAATCCATCATTTCGCTAGATTGAATCTGTGCTAACGTTGCATTATCTAATTCACGTGAGAACAATTGTGCTAGCCATGCATAAACACATGCTATTTGTTCTGGCGACAAAGTGATTTGTTTTGTCATTTGTTCACCTGTGATGCAGGAACATATTCACATTGAGCAACCATTTCAATTGGCCCATCGAATGCATTGACGTTATCCACTTGCCCTGTGTATTTTTCTATCTCCACTAAGGTTGTATGTGCGCTGGTGGCCTGCGCTAATTGAGAGGTTCCAATATCAAGCGTTAATACGTTTGGGTTTCCGTATTTGCACAGGGAATTGATTTCTCCACCCTTAGTCGGGTCATACCAAGCTCCTTCATGGATACGAGCAACGCCTTCTGTATATAAGTCAGAAACTACGGCTCCTGCTAACACTTGCCCGCGGTCGTTGAAAACACGAACAATATCACCATTTTGTATGCCTCTAGCTTTCGCATCTTGAGGGCTAATAAAGACCGGCTCTTTGCCACTCACAGAATAATATTGACGTAATACAGGGGACTCGCACAATTGTGAGTGTAAACGAAAATCGGGATGTGCGGATTGCAAATGTAGTGGCCATTTTTTTGAACCTGGACCACCATGAGAGCGTTCTGCTTTTTCGAACCACATTGGGTGACCTTGGCAATCATCATATTGCATATCAGCAATAGTTTTTGAGTAAATTTCAATTAAACCACTCGGTGTCCCTAAAGGTTCTAAGTCGGGATCTTCCCTAAATGCTTGATGACGAACAAACATTTGTGGATGTTCAAATTCCACATAGCCTTCTTTTTCCCAGAACGTATCGAAGGAGGGTAAATGAATACCACGGCCTTTTCCTTGTTGGCTGCCTTCTTGCCAAATGCGTTTTATCCAACCCATTTCGTCCAAACCTTCAGTAAAGGCTTCTTCACGACCAAAACGGCGGCATAGGTCACGTAAAATATCGAAGTCATTACGTGACTCAAACTGCGGTTCAACGAGTTGTTTCATCGCAATAATTCCACGATTTGAATGGTTACCGTATTGGTCAAGGTCATTACGTTCAAATTGTGTGGTTGCCGGTAATACGATATCGGCAAAACGACAGGTGGATGTCCATTGATTATCAATAGAGACAACCGTTTCTAGTTTGCGCCAACCTTCAATAATACGGTTAATTTGTTGGTGGCGGTGGAATGGGTTGGTTCCGGCAAATACACACATTTTTAGTGGAGGTAATTTAACTGCTTTACCGTTCCAGTTGATTGTTTTTCCGGGTTCTAAAATAGCATCAATAAAACGAGCAATAGGAATGGTGCTGCTGTAGCCTTTGTAGTCATTGTTATCATGAATAGGTGGCACTTTGGTTGAGCCGGAAAAACCACTTAAAATAATTCCCTGGCGGCTTGGGGTTCCTGCTCCATTATAGTGCCAACCGAAACCAAATCCTCCACCCGGTAAGCCAATCTGACCTAACATCGCAGCCAAAACGACAATCATCCAAGACCATTGTTCACCATGTTGCATACGTTGAACACACCAACCTGCGATGATTTGGGTTCTATCTGCTGCCATTTGGCGGGCTAAAGCGCGGATTGTGTCGGCATCAATGCCACAGATTTCAGCCGCCCATTGTGCATCTTTGGGTTGTCCATCTGTTTTTCCCATTAAGTAGGGAACAAATTGCTCGAAACCAACACAATATTCTTTTAAGAAGGTTTTATCATGCAAGTTTTCACTGTAAAGCGTGTGGGCGATGGCTAATTGCAGTGGGACATCCGCTTGCGGGTTAATCGCAATATGCTGAACATTAGTACGCCCAAGGTAATCATGAGTAGAGGTGATTATCGGGTCGATACTGATGACTTTTATCTCGCCACTAGCAGCTTTCTCTTTCAGTTGTTCATAATATTCATAAACGTCATGATCAGGACACCACCAGTTAGCTTGTTGGTTTTTAATCAGGTCAGAGCCCCATAATACGATGGTTTTACTATTTTTAAGGACTAGTGGCCAAGAGGTTTGTTGTTCATAAACCTCCATTGACCCGACAACTCGAGGTAAAATCACTTGTGCAGCACCCGTCGAGTAGTCTCCGCCAGTACTGACACTATTACCGTGCAGCGCAATGGCGCGGGCTAACATACCTGATGCATTGTGGAGCATCCCTGTCGATTGCCAGCCATTTGCAGTAAGTAATCCACTTGGTCCATAAGTTGTTTGAATACGTTCTAATTCTTGATAGAACAAATCAAGGGCCTCATCCCAAGAAACACGTACGAAGCGGTTATCACCTCGTTGTGAGGTGTCACTTAAATGGCGTTTACGTAGCCAGTCAACACGCACCATTGGGTAACGGATACGGGCAGTGCCATGCACATGGTCAGGCAATCCTGCAATCATTTTTGATGGAAATTTATCGTGTTCAAAGGGTTTTGCTTCGATAAAACGGCCATCAACTACGGTAGCGCGAATTGCGCCCCAGTGTGACCCAGTTAGAATGCCTTCTTGTACCACCGCAGTTTGTTCTCCAGCTGTTGCAGCGTTAGCCTTACGTGGTGTTAATAGGGAAGGGCCTAACATACCCGCAACAGTGAGCCCGCCAAGCTGGAACAAAAAGTGTCGACGAGAAGCTTGAAAAGTTGGATTATTTTTCATTCTGTACTCCGTTATCACCGTGTGAAGATCCTGCGGTATCAGATGCATTCATTTGTAAGTATTTCAATAAGGTACGCTCTTCTCGCTTATCTAAACTGGTAAAGCCAATCATACCGTTTAATGTGCCTATCCAACCGTTAGCATCAAAGTGAGCAATATCTGGCGCGCCATGGCATTGATTACAAGAACCGTTATATAAAGAGTCTGCATAAGCCCATATCGGTTTGATATCATTGACCATATCACCTTGCTGCATCCATGCAGTCGCTTGCAGTTTGCTCCATGACGTATCTGTTGCAGCGACGACGGTGCTTTCTAAATTTTTCACATTTTCTTGAACATCACCACGTATCGAAGCTACGAAAATTCGCTTGCCGGGGAATTCAGATAGAACTCGTTGGCGACCATCGGTTTCTGTCCACCCTGTGATTTCAACTTGTAGCCAATCGCCATCACGTTTTAGGACTTTCACCTCTGAGGCAGGAAGTAACGAGCCAGCGGGGTCTTTATCCCCTTTATTGGAATATAAAGGTTTAATATCAAGTGAATAAAGAATGTCAGCATCACTATTTGCTTTCGCCCTTAACTCATCAAATTGCTTACGAAAGCCACCGCTCATATCGGGTAATTGGTGGGCAATCCCTTTATGGCAGTCAATACATGACTGATTTTCTTTCGCAGCGATTTGCATTTGGCGAGCTGCTTCTGGATTTTGTTTAGCGTGATCCATTGAGTCATAATCATGGCAAGAGCGGCAAGTAGCAGAATTATTTTCTTTCATGCGAGCCCACTCGCGTTCCGCAAGTTCGGCACGTTTGGCTTCAAATTTTTCTGGGGTATCTATCGAGTGAGCAATAAATGTTTGATAAATATCATTGCTTGCTTCGAGTTTCCGTTTAATCATGCCTGGAAGGTCGGAGGGAATATGGCAGTCATGGCATTCTGCGCGTACGCCAGATGCATTTTGGAAATGTACAGATTGCTTATATTCTTCGTAAACGGGTTCCATGCTATGGCAACTGACACAAAACTCGGTGGTGCTAGTCACTTTCATCCCAACATGGGGAACAACGATTAACGCAACACCCACTGCAATCCCGACAACGATTAACGTTAGCATTGACCAACGAGCACTTGGTTTTCGCAACGCTCTCCAGAGTTTCCGCATAATAGCCCCTGTAATTATATGGTTTAATACAGGCGATCTTATTGAGTTAATATGAATAGCGGTACTAGTCAGAATGAACAGCTTACGGCAAAATATGAGCAAATATGAACAGATATGAACAGAAGAGAGTATATCAATGACATCACATCATATTGTGGTTGTTGAAGATGAACCCGTTACTCAGGCTCGCTTACAGGCTTACTTTGAGCAAGAAGGGTATCGTGTTTCTGTAACGGGGAATGGCGCGGGGCTACGCGAAATTATGGACCAGCAAGCCGTTGACTTGATTCTGTTGGATATTAATTTACCAGATGAAAACGGGTTAATGTTAACAAGGGCACTACGTGAGCGTTTCACGGTAGGAATTATTTTAGTCACAGGTCGCTGTGACCAAATTGACCGTATTGTGGGTTTAGAAATGGGAGCCGATGACTATGTTACTAAGCCCTTGGAACTCAGGGAATTAGTCGTTCGCGTTAAAAATTTACTTTGGCGAATTGACCTTGCTAAGCCTTCGCAAGCTCAAGTTGTTTCACAAGATAATTGTTATCAGTTTGCTGGCTATTGCCTAAATGTTTCGATGCATACGCTCGAATTTGAGCATCAGGCTATCAAACTCACACGGGCTGAATATGAAATGCTAGTGGCTTTTGTGACGAACCCGCGGGAGATTTTAAGCCGAGAACGTCTTTTACGTATGTTATCTGCCCGACGAGTTGATAACCCTGACTTACGTACCATAGATGTACTTATTCGCCGTTTACGCCATAAAATCAAAGCGGATTTATTAGTGACTCAGCATGGTGAAGGCTATTTTTTAGCCGCCGATGTATATTGATATACGGGCCTAAAGCCTCCTGGAGATAATGAGTTGCGTAAGTGTTCACTATCTGCGTTTTGTTGGGTAAGCACTAAAATCGGCGGGCTTATATTGTTTGGAACCGGCTGCTTTTGTAGTACTTTGATGGCTTGTTCAATCACTAGCTCACCTTGCCAAACCATTTGGTCGCTGGCAGCCATAATAATTCGGCCTCTTTTTAACCCGCGGTAGACTTGGTGAGAAAGGTAAAAAGAGACAATATTCAATGGGTTCGTTAAGTTTCGGCCTTCACCCATTGCGGCCTCAGCAGCAATAGCAGTGCCAACGACGACATCGACATCAGGGTTACGCTCTAACATTTCATGTAATAGATTGCGTTGAACCTCAAGGTCGTTATCCCCTTGCGCCACATCCACAATTTGTACTTGGCTACCTGCAATAGCTTCTCGGAATCCTTGCTCCATTTCATGGCTGCCTCCGGCATTTAATGGGCCAGGCATAAGTAAAACTTTCAATGGCTTACCTTGACTCCATTGGACTAAATAGCGCCCCGGTTGATAACCCATTTGAAACCAAGGTACACCAACGCGGGTTTTAATTGTTTTATCGTGTGTAGCATTGATGACTTCAATGACAGGCGTATTTTCTACCAGTTGGCTAAGGTTTGGAAAAGTTGTGGTGCTACTGCCTAGTAAGATGGCATCTGCTCCCCATTGTTGGCACTGTGTAATTTGCTTTTGTTGGGTTGCTAGTTGGTTATATCCACCGGCTTCTAATACGTTTAGGTTAACGCCATAGTGTTTTGCCGCTTTTTGCATTCCGTAATTAATTGATAACCAATAAGAATCTTTTAGGCTAGGATAAAGCGCACACAACTTCCATGTTTTTGTGGCGGTAACGGGATCATGTGGTTGCTGGTCAAAATGCAGTGTGTCACGCCACTGAATTAGTGAGCTATCGTGCGCCGTTGCTAGGCTCAACAACGAGTGAAATGTGAACAGTAGTAAAATCAATACACGCATGATAGCCTCACAAACCAGAAACCTTTATCCTAAATGCATTCTTGCTGCTAACTCAACCATTTTAATTTTTAGGCTAACCAAACCGTGAATTTATCACTAACTAGACGACTATGGATGGGCTTTGCGTTGATGGCTGCATTGACCTTTATTAGCACCCTTGTGGGATGGTACAACTTACGTTTTGTTAGCCAAGTTGAACAGGCCAACACCGAGGCTCTGATCCCAACCATGAATATGGCAAGGCAACTGAGTGAAGCGAGCGCTTGGGAGCTATTTTCTGCACAAAATCTCACAAATGCAGATAGCGAAAGTATTTGGTTAGCACAAGGACGAATGTTAACGGCACAAAGCCTTAAAATCACTAATTTACTGAAAATATTAAGAGAACAAGGCTTTAATACACAAAATATTGAACAACAAGAAAAAGAAATTGCTCAGTCATTAAGCCAACAGGGTGAATTAGTTGGGCAGCGGTTAAAACTGCGCGCAGAGCAACAACAATTAAGGCAGCATATCATTGCGGCGGCGGGAGATATCGCCCAAAAGGCACATGGTCAGGCAAACAATGCCGCCACCTCAGCGGGAGCAACTCAAGTCAGTATTTACGACCTTATTGAAAGGAAACAAGGGGAACAAGCACAACAAGCCCTTGATCAACTAATTGATATTGACCTTGAATATGCCAGCCAAATGAATGAGCTTCGATTAAGCGCGATGCGTGTACAGCAAATGGTACTTAATTTAGGTTCAAACCAGCCCCACCGCAATATGGCAGAATTAGAAAAACAGTTGAATTCTGCAGTTAAAATCTTACAACGTCGGCAAAAATATATTGAAGACCCTGCAGTGCGAGGCCAAGTAGAAAACGCGTTAAATAGCGTGAAGCGCTATACCGAGTTAATCGCGTTGTACCGGCAAGATAACGACATCACAACACGTTTACAGATTTTATCACAAAATAATATTGACCAATTTGCACGTTTTAGTAGTGAAGTAGCGCAATTAGTTGACATCATTGAGCTTCGTAACCAAACTGCATTGGGACAACTTAAACAAGCCAGTGAACGAGGGCAGAATTGGTTGTTAGCATTGAGTATTGTCTCATTACTCTCACTTATCTTGATCCTTTGGCGAGTGGTTTATCGTTTAGTGACAAAGCCGCTGGCACAGCAAACCCAAGCCCTTCAACGCTTATTAGAGGGCGATATTGACTCTGCATTTCCTGAAACTGCAGGGGTAAAAGAGCTTGATACGATTGGCCGTTTAATGGATGCATTTCGTGAAAGTGTTCATGCCTTAAATAATCAGCGTGAACAGCTAGCAGACGAAGTCAAAGCGAGGACGGCAGAATTGCGCGTGATGGTTGTTGAGCACCGCAAAGCTCGTTCTGAAGCAGAACAAGCCAATCAGGCTAAATCGGCATTTTTAGCGGCAATGAGCCATGAAATTCGCACTCCTCTTTATGGGATTTTGGGGACAGCGCAATTGTTATTAGAAAATAAAGCACTTAGCCAATATCATGATGATTTATATGCGATTACTGACTCAGGTGAATCTTTATTAGCAATTTTGAATGACATTTTGGACTACTCCGCAATTGAAGCAGGGGGACAAAATGTTTCCATCAATGATGAGCCTTTTGAGCCCAAGCCGTTATTAGAAAGTACTTTGTATTTAATGAATGCCAGTAATAAAAATAGTGCTATTCAGTTAGTTGCAGATATTGCGGATGATTTGCCGATTGCTTTACAAGGGGACCCGCTACGGATCCGACAAATTATCACGAATTTACTCAGTAATGCATTGCGCTTTACTCAAAAGGGGCAAATCACTTTGCGTAGTTGCCGTTATGGTAAATATTGGTTTATTGAAGTGGAAGACACAGGGTGTGGCATTGATAGCTCGCGATTTACTGATATTTTTAAGCCATTTGTGCAAGTAGATAGCCAGCGGGGTGGTACAGGACTTGGGCTGACAATTAGTGCAAGTCTAGCGCAAGCGATGGGAGGTGAATTGACGGTTAGTAGCCAGTTGGGGAGCGGGAGCTGCTTTCGTTTAACATTGCCGCTATGTATCACCTCTCATCCAGTGGGTAAATCGGCTGAGCTGCCATTAGACATGCGAGGTGTGAATTTATTACTCATAGAAGACAACCCATTGACTCAAAAAATTAGTGGAGAAATGTTAACCCGTAGTGGGGCTCAGGTAACCGTTGTTGGCTCTGCTGCTGAGGCTTTGGCGACTCTACAAGCTGGTCAACAATTTACGGCGGCATTGGTGGATTTTGGCTTACCTGACATCGATGGTATCACCTTGGCTAAACAAATAGCGAAAACTTACCCTACATTGATTTTGATTGGTTTTAGTGCTCATGTGATTGATGAAACATTGCGCCAACGAACCAGCCAAGTTTTTCGCGGTATCATTCAAAAACCGGTACCAAGAGATATGTTAAATCAATTAATTGTTAAATATATTTCAGGTGGTGAATATACATTGTCTGATTCTGGTGTTCAGGGAGAAGTTATAAATTTACAACAACTTGCCAGTGATGCCGAATTAATGGGATTCCAGAAAATTCGCGAATGGGTGAGTATTTTTAAACAACATTCCTTGCCTTTGCTCGATCAAATTGACATTGCACGAGCAGAAAGTAACGCAGAACAAATAAAGCGCCTTGCTCACCAGTTAAAAAGCAGTTGTGCCAGTTTGGGAATGCAAAATGCAGTACAAAGCTGCGTATTATTAGAACAGCAGCCAATGGCGGATACCCAATTGAAGGATGATATCCAGCAAGGCTTACGGGCTATTGATCAATGGTTGAATAAAATACATTGACTCTTTAACTAGCCCGTAAGGTTAACAAAGATATATATTCAGGACAAAAGCTTAGCGAGCAACCCGTAGGCCCCCGGTCACACCTTGTGGGCTCCAAAGTATTTGCCATAATTGAATATCTCTCGCTCTAAATGCACCTGCACAAGCATTTAAATAATAAGAAAACATGCGTTTGAAGCGAGGCGTATAATTATGTTCGAGCTCTGGCCAAGCCGCTTGAAAACGGGAATACCACGCCATAAGTGTATGGTCATAATCTGCACCAAAATTATGCCAATCCTCCATTACCAGTTTGCCTTCGCTGGTTTCGCCAATATTTTGTACAGACGGTAGGCAGCCGTTTGGGAAAATATACTTGTTAGTCCATGGGTCGACATTTACTTTATTTTGATTAGAACCAATGGTGTGAAGTAAAAACAAGCCATTAGTTTTTAAATTGCGTTGAATAACATCAAAGTAAGTTGCATAGTTTTTAGGCCCGACATGCTCAAACATGCCTACAGAGACAATACGGTCAAATTGGTCGTTGAGATTCCGATAATCGTCTAATTTAATATCGACATCTAAGCCTGCACAGCGAGCTTGAGCATATTTTTGTTGCTCAGCGGAAATAGTGACACCCGTGACAGAAACTCCATAGTTTTTTGCTGCATAGGCAGCTAGCCCTCCCCATCCACAGCCGATATCCAGTAATCGCATACCTGGTTTTAATTGCAGTTTTTCGCAGATTAAATTTAATTTTTGTTCTTGAGCAAGAGGGAGGTTTTCAGGAACCGTTTCTAAACCTTTCCAGTAGCCGCAAGAATATTGCATATAAGGGTCGAGCATCAGGGAAAATAAGTCATTCCCGAGGTCGTAATGTTCTTCTCCAACAATGCGAGCACGTTTTAGGGTTTGTAAATTGCGAACGCGTGCGACAGCAATTTTCAATGTATCACTGAAATTATGAGGTATTTTTTTATCGAGCTTATGGCGTAATACATGTTGGAAAAATATGTCTAAACGTTCGCAATCCCACCAACCATCCATATAGCTTTCACCTAATCCTAATGAGCCTTGTTGTAGTACTCGTTTAAAGAATTGGTGGTTGTGAACTTGAATATCGAAAGGGCGGGAGCCATTAATTTTAATACCAGCTTCACTTAATAATTCAGCAGCAATGCGTTGCCAAGAATCGATAGTATTTTTTTGGTTAACGACTTGTTCAGTACTCATCTGATCTCCAATTTTTTTCAAAGTGGGATTCAGAGAACTTTATTTGTGACGTATTCGCGGTACAGCAAAACAGGAATATTGGCCACCGCTGCATGACAGTCAGTGTATTAGCGTTATTGTTGCTATAAATAAAGCTCAAATCCAGTTTCAGATAACTCTCTAAAAAATATAAAACGTTCGCATTGAATTTCAATAGAAATTGCGCTTAATACTTAGAAATGGCACTTATAACCAAAAAAGGAGTTCTTATAAGACGTTTATTTGCTCACCAAAGCTTTCAAGCTCTGCAATAAGTATTGGATTAAGTCTAGTATATAGGAATGAATTTTGTGTAAGAATTACGTTATTAGTTGCTTTTTATCCGATTAAGATTAGTTCTTCGGGCTGGTTTTATTTAAATTAATGATGAGCTATAAGACAATTGGCTCACCTACTGTTGTAGAGAGCCATTTTGGAATAAAAAATTAATGGTTAGATTTTTGGAGTATATCCATAACGGATTGTTTCCGTTTGTTCTAAATGAATTTGGGTTACCGCAGGTTGGGTATTGGCAATCACCTGACCATCACGAACCGAATAACGTACAGGAACTTGACGGCGTACGGCATCGAAGCCATTTTCTGCAGGTAAAATCAATAAACTAGCTCGCTTCCCTTCACTCACACCATAATCTTGCAAGTTCAACGTACGTGCGCTGTACTCACTAATCAGTTTCAGCCCATCATTGATTTGCTGGTAACCCATTAATTGGCAAACATGTAACCCCATATGCAGGACTTGCAGCATATTAGCTGTACCAAGTGGGTACCAAGGGTCAAAAACATCATCGTGGCCGAAGCAGACATTAATATCTGCGGCTAGCATCTCTTTCACTCGCGTAATCCCACGGCGTTTTGGATAAGTATCAAAGCGGCCTTGTAAGTGAATATTCACTAGCGGGTTAGCCACAAAGTTAATCCCAGACATTTTTAGCAGACGAAATAAACGGGAAGTATAAGCGCCATTGTATGAATGCATCGCAGTAGTATGGCTTGCCGTGACGCGAGAACCCATCCCCTGTGCATGTGCTAGCGCTGCGACAGTTTCCACAAAACGGGATTGCTCATCATCGATTTCATCACAGTGGACATCAATCAAACGGTCATATTTTTGTGCTAAAGCGAACGTTTTATGGAGTGATTCTACACCATACTCACGAGTAAATTCGAAATGTGGAATAGCACCAACGACGTCGGCTCCAAGGCGTAGTGCTTCTTCTAACAAGGCTTCGCCATTTGGATAAGACAAAATACCTTCTTGTGGAAAAGCAACAATTTGCACATCAACCCAAGGCGCGATTTCTTGTTTTACTTCTAACATCGCTTTCAGTGCGGTTAATGTTGGGTCTGACACATCCACATGGGTGCGAACATGTTGAATACCATTGGCAATTTGCCATTTAAGGGTTTGCCACGCGCGGTTTTTAACATCCTCGTGAGTAAGCATCGCTTTGCGCTCCGCCCAACGTTCAATGCCTTCAAAGAGTGTTCCAGACTGGTTCCAGCTTGGTTGCCCAGCGGTTTGAGTAGTATCCAAGTGAATGTGTGGCTCAACGAAGGGCGCGGTCACCAAACCACCTTCACCGTCTAAGCTGTTTGGCAATATTTCGCCTTCAGGTTGTGGAAGGATAGCTTGAATTTTTTGGTTGTCGATATCAATACGCCACAGCCCATCACGCTCGGGTAAACGGATATTATGGATATGTTTGATAGTTTGATTAAGCACGGGTCATCTCCGAATCAGTAGTATGGCGGCGATTTAATAATGGGTTAAGGATAGCGTAACATAATGCACCACCCAGCACGGCATTGACAGGGACAATACCGGGTAACCAGTTACCTGCGATAACCCCAGCGGCAACAGCGATTAATGCACTGATGTTGACATCACGCATTTTACTGCGGTCAAAGGTTTCATAGCGGTGACGGTACATGAGGTAGTCTGCGATGATAATTCCACCAATAGGAGGAATAGCCGCTGATAAGAAAGTTAGCCAGCCGACAAAATTATTATATAACCACAGTGCGCATAACGTTCCTACCAGTCCATTGACAATGGATAAGGTTTTGCTGGATAAGCCGGTGATATTGGCAAACCCCAAGCCTGACGCGTATAGGGCGTTATCATTAGTTGTCCAAATATTTAGACCTAAAACGATAATTGCGGGTAATAGTAAACCTTGAGCAATCATCACATCAGAGATATCTGCCATACCTAATGATGCAGCGCCAGCGGCGCCAAAGATAAACATCAATGAGTTACCAAGGAAAAAGGCAATAATAGCGACAAGTACTGCAATTTTAGGTCTTCGCCCGAAGCGCACAAAATCGGCCGTTAATGTTCCTGCACTCACAAAAGAGCCTACAACCATGGCTAAAGCAAGGTTAAAATCGATGGGTTTTGCGGGTACGACAGCCTGCAATGCACTCATTCCACCCATATCAGTGATAGCAAGGTAAACGGAGTAACTACCGAGTATCGCAATGGCAGGAACAGCAACGATTGACAGAACTGTAAGAGCAGAAATACCAAAAAACACAGTAACGGTCATTAAGACCCCGGAAATACCAATTAACCAGTTGATATCCCAGCCTGTTGCTTTACCAACAGGAATGGCAAACATCGCAACACCGACACCAAACCAGCCAACTTGTGTGCCGCCTAATAGGAAAGAGGGGAGCCATGAGCCTTTAATACCAAAAGAATAACGAGCAAGAAGGTGAGTGGTTAAGCCTGTTTTAGAACCAATAAAACCAAGAAATGCGGTGTAGATACCAAGAAGAAGATTACCGATAAGAACTGCGAGGAAGAAATCATGAAAATCAAGACCGGTACCGAGAGCGCCTCCGGTCCACATACTGGCGGAAAAGAACGTTAAACCTAGCATCACAAAGGTTAATGCTAGTCCGCCTTTCCGCGCTGATATGGGCACGGGGCCATGGCTATAATTTTTATCGTCAGGCACGATTGTCTCCAGTTATTTTTTTCAGGCCAAAAAAATCCGACGCATTCTATAGCCATCAAAACAAAAAGCAAACGTTTTCGTCAATAATTTAAAATAATTAATGTATTCAAGAATAATTTTATTTATGGAATTAAAAGTAGAAATAATAGATAACTTAGGGTTTAAATTGCCTTATTTTTCAGTAATTCAATGCATTCTTGAGCACCACGTTTAAGCACATGACCTTGCAAACATACCGCGTGAATAGGCAGTTTGAAGCCATTTGGGGTATTTTTAAACTCAAGGGGTTTTAGTGAGCCATCGTTCAATTTATCTTTAATTAGTGACAAAGGGAAATTTCCCCATCCCATACCACCCTCGACTAAACCGAGAGCCAAAGAAAAACTATCTGTTTTCCAATAATTACTGGAAACTAGAATGCGTATATCACTCAATTCACGTTGGCGGCTCGCAATAATAATTTGCCGGCTTTCAACAAGGTCTTCGATATAGAGCGATGTTTTATTTTGTAAAGAGGGATGTTTAGCCGAAATGGTGGCAATAATTGATTCTTCGCCAATATAATGAAATTGCTCTTGAGAATTAACATTTAAACCGCCAAAGACAATCGCAAGGTGAATTTGTTGTTCATGTAATAACGGTAGAAGATCATCTTGAGGTGCGGTAATCAGTTCAATATGCAGTAAAGGATAACGCTGGCTTAAAATATGTAGAGCATCAAAGAGTAAATTGGCATTGATACCTGCTGCAATACCAATGGTCAATTTACTTTCGACACCTTGGGTCAACTCTAAAGAAAAAGTATTGAGTTGTGATAAATTAGCCACAATATGCCGTGCATAGGGCGCTAATGAAAGCGCTTTTTCAGTGGGTTTAGGCTCTCTAGTGTGTCTATCAAATAGTTCAAATCCAAGTTCAGCTTCTAGATTCGCCACGGCCATACTGACCGCGGATGGCACGCGTTTCAATGCTCTAGCCGCCGCAGAAAATGAGCCTTTATCTAACACGGTGAGAAAAATCGTTAGGTTGTCACTATTAAATGGCATTATTCACCTTTCAATAAAACTGATAGAAGCTGACTTTTATTATCATTGAATTATATTTATTTTACCACCTTGTTGATAATGATATTTTTGGAGGTGGGAAAATGCAGGGGATTAAACGTAAAATTGTTTTTGTCACAGCTTATGAGGTTATTGGTTGGTTAATTTCAGCGTTGGCATTGGCTTTTCTTTCTGGTAATTCAGCGGAAACAACAGGCCCATTAGCTTTAGTCATAACGACTATTGCAGTGAGCTGGAACTTTATTTTCAATACCGCATTTGAATATTGGGAATCAAAACAAAAATCACGCATTAGAACCTTTAGGCGCCGGTTTGTACACGCCATATTATTTCAATTAACGTTGGTGATTTTTTTAATTCCTTTAATTGCATGGTGGTTATCAATTAGTCTTTTACAGGCGTTAATACTCGACTTCGCCTTAATTATTTTTATCCCAATTTATACTTTCTTTTTTAATTGGGCATTTGATAAGATTTTTGGATTACCTAAATCTGCCTTACCGCAAGAGAATAACGCCACATCATAGAAAAGTAAGAAAATTATCGAGTTTCCTTCCGTACTAACATTGTGCAGAAGGAAACTCGAATCACACATATTATTTTAATAACCTAGCCTTAACGGATTTCCCTTTAATTTTTCCTTGCTGTAAATGCTTCCAAGCTTGTACGGCAACCTCACGTTTGAGTGCGACGTAGGCATGGGTAGGGTGGATCACAATCTTGCCAATATCGGCACCATTGAGGCCAACTTCTCCGGTTAAAGCACCTAAAATATCTCCAGGACGTATTTTGGCTTTTTTACCGCCATCAAGGCATAAGGTCATCATTGTCGCTTCTAACGGAGTGACTCGTAAACCTGTCGGTTCGGTTTGCCAATTAAGCTTCATGTTTAACATTTCTTCTAGAGCATTGGCTCGTTGGGCTTCTTCTGGCGCACATAAACTAATTGCTAAACCACTTTCACCGGCACGTGCAGTTCGGCCGATGCGGTGAACATGCACTTCAGGGTCCCATGATAATTCATAGTTAATCACCATTTCGAGGGCTTTAATATCTAACCCACGGGATGCGACATCCGTAGCCACTAACACGCGGCTACTTCCGTTAGCAAAACGCACAAGAGTTTGGTCACGCTCACGTTGTTCCATGTCACCATGAAGCACTAAGACACTTTGTTTGCTGGCTGTTAAGGCATCATAAACGGCTTGGCAATCTTTCTTAGTATTACAGAAAACGACACAAGAAGCGGGTTGTTCACGGCTTAAGAGCTTTTGTAATAATTCAATTTTTTCGTGACGAGCGACTTCATAAAATTGTTGTTCAACTGCTGGGAGCTCATCAACACTATTGATTTCAATAGTTTGTGGGTTATTTTGAATTTGCTGGCTAATTCGTGCAATTTCTTCTGGCCAAGTGGCTGAAAACAATAATGTTTGTCTATTAATTGGTGCGTAATCAATTATGGTCTCAATATCTGGCATAAAGCCCATATCGAGCATTCTGTCTGCTTCGTCTAAAACTAAAGTTTGCAATGTATCAAGTTGTACTGTTTCACGATTTAAATGATCAAGTAAACGCCCCGGTGTGGCAACAATGATATGTGCTGCATGTGCAAGGGAGTCGCGTTGTACGCTGAAAGGCACACCACCACAGAGTGTCAAAATTTTGATATTAGGGATCGCGCGAGCTAAACGGCGCAATTCATTGGCGACTTGATCTGCCAGTTCACGAGTTGGACATAAAACTAATGACTGAGTTTTAAATAATTTGGCGTCAATATGTTGTAATAAACCCAGACCAAAAGCCGCAGTTTTGCCGCTGCCCGTTTTAGCTTGTGCTCGGACGTCTTTTCCGGCAAGTATAGGGGGAAGAGCGGCAGCTTGGATCTGCGTCATGTTTAGGTAGCCTAACTCTTGCAAGTTAGTGAGTTGTTCCGCAGAAAGCGCATTTAGGTCAGCAAATGAAGTCACAATACAATCTCAAATAGAATAAAAGGCATAATAGCGCTAATAATACTATTCCTACCTTACTCTGTCTGTTTTTAATTCGGATTGTAATTGGTTACTTTATTTTTTGCTTCTAAGGATACTGCTATCGTACTTATTATTTAATTTGTGATGCCATAATTAAAAAAAGCACCACTAAGAAGCGGTGCTGAGAATATTGAATTGTTCAATATTGATGTCTTAGATAGGACCTAAATTTGTCATTACAGCATATATTAGAGCGACAATAGAAATGGCTATCCATGTGAAGACTAACGGCCAAATAAATCTCACCCATTGTGTATAAGGAATTTTTGCCGTTGCAAGTACAGCCATTAAAATTCCAGAGGTTGGGTTAATACAGTTAACAACCCCTTCTCCAAGCAATACAGTTTGCACTGTCGTTTGGCGAGTGATTTCTAATAAATCGCCCATTGGCGTAAAAATAGGTACAAGCACTGCCGCTTCACCAGAACCTGATGAAATAAAGAAGTGCATAATTGCCGCGGTTGCGAACATAGAAAGGGCAGATAAGGTCTTCGGTAAGCCATCCATCATTGAAATAATGGCATTAACGATGGTATCTAAAATCATCCCATCAGATAATACGATAGCAATAGCACGTGCCATACCAACGATAAACGCGCCACCTACCATTCCCGCACAACCTTTTAAGAAGCCTGTTGCAATGGTATTAGGAGACATGCGGTTTAAAATACCCACGCCAACGCCTAAGATGATAAACATAGCCATCATCTCTTTTTCTCCCCAGCCCCACTCAACAGCACCGAAAATAAATCCGACTAAGCAGAATGCGCTATAGGAAAGAGTAATGACATGCAAAGCTGAAATTTTAGAGGTTTGGTGTTCGTCGGTATTAATTTCAATCTCAGGACGAACCATGCCTTTATTACGGCATTTCTTGGTATAAATCGTTAAAAATAGAATACCCGCGATAACAAATGCAATATAAATAGCCATTCTAAAACCGAGGCCGGATAACAACGGGACGTCGGCTAAACCTTGTGATAAACCCACTGTCATTGGTGCCATGATTGAGGCATTAAAGCCCGAATAAGCCGCAACATAGACTAAAGCAGCACCAAATTTGTCGTCCATTCCCACGGATTTAGCGACTAAAAGACCGATAGGAACAAATGCAATAATTGAGTTAACGACAATCCCTGTTGTCCCTAAAATAGAAAAAACGACAAAGAATATACTGATTAGTAAAAAGTCATTAAGTCTTTTACTGCGCGAGATATTATTGAGTACTTTTTTGATGGCCCCGGTTTCCTCAAGAAGATGTAAAGCACCTCCAGTGAAAATAATCAAAAAGATAATAGGAGCAGCTTTGATTAGACCATCAGCTATTGAGGTGAAAATTTGCCCTGGCAAAATACCGTGTTGTTCTGGTAAGCGCGCATAACTACCGGGAATGGTATAAGAACTAGATACTTTTGTTTCTATACCATCTTTTACCATGGTGATGACTTTTGTTTCTGATGCATATTGCCCCGCAGGAACGATCCACGTTGCAATACCCGCCAATACTAAGATGAAAAACAAAAGAACATAAGGGTTTAGACCTTCAGAACGTTTTTTAGGTGGTGTTGTTGTGTTTGTTGACATCGTTGTCATAGAGTTTCCTATTGGATTATTATTTATTGTGTAATGCGTTGCAATACATTGAAAAATAACTGTGTACGCTCTGTGAGTGACGGTATTTCTAAGTATTCTTTATCACTGTGCTGGTATCCACCAATCGGGCCTAACCCATCTACAGTGGCCGTTCCGACACCTGCAGTAAAAGAGGCATCAGAGCCACCACCCGTCGAAACATCAAGTAAATCAATGTTTAGTTGCGCAGCTTCTTCTTTAATGATGTTGATAAGAACGGTGCTTTCATCCGTTTTAGCCATAGGTGGGCGATTAATTCCGCCTGTTAAGGTGAGTTTGATGCCGTCTAATACTGGTGTACTACATACTTCCCTGACTTTTTTATCGATCTCAATACCCTGTTCTTCAGACGAAATACGGACATCGATTTCTGCTCTGGCATTCGGAGCTACAGTATTCACAGAGGTTCCACCAGAAATTAGGCCAACGTTAACGGATAGGCCTTTATCATGAGCAGAGAGTGCGTGTAACATTTGGATTTTATATGATAATTCCTGAATTGCACTAATGCCTGCTTCGGGGGCAATACCTGAATGAGAGGCTTTTCCTTCAATATTTAATACATAAGTTCCAACACCGCGGCGAGCGCTCACTATAGCGCCATTGGCACGAGCAGGCTCCATCACAAGTGCGTAGCGCTTTCCTAATGCACATTGTTCGATGACACCGCGAGATGAAATAGAACCAATTTCTTCATCACAATTGAGGAGGATTTCAATATTTTTGTAGCGAATATCTTGATTATCATAAAGTTGCTTCATGACTTGATATACCATGACATGGCTGCCTTTCATATCAATCACGCCAGGGCCATAAGCTCGATCACCTTCAATACTAAAAGGACGTTCAGCAACGGTGCCTTTAGGAAAAACGGTATCTAAATGCAATAAAATTAATATATCAGCCTTTATTGAAGGGTGATATATTCGATAATTATTGCCGAGTGATTCATTTTCAATGATTTCGACTTCGAACCCCATTTCGCGATATTTTTCACACCAGACAGCAGCATGGTTATCTACACCTTCTTTGTCATAAGAGCCTGATTCGATATTGACTACTTTTTCAAGTAGCTTAAGCATACTGTCTTCATGCGTTAAAAAGTTATTATTCATGGTTGTTTCCTTATATTGTATCTACTACAAAATTAAGTTGTTTTTATTGTGGTAAATTTAATTTTAGGTGATATCAAAACAGGGTGTATATTAAGTTAAATTTATCTGATTCAGATTTTCACTAAATTAAATGCTGCTTTTATTAAAGGTAAAAAAACAAAAGAAAAAGGCAGTGTTAAAATTTGCTAATAATAATTGCGATTTTTTTTGATTCTCACTGTTTGTATTATGGGAAATAAATACCATAAATTTTTATGCTCTAGTGAGTCGTACCACAGTAAAGGATATAAGAAGTACCAATACTTGATAGTTGAATCATAGGCATTTTTTGACTGTATCATAATAAATAATTTGTATACAAGATGATTATTCACTAAAAATATAAACCCATTTAGAGAGTAATTTTATGGGGATATATAAGATGGAATACATTGCTGATATTGTTCGAGCAAGTTTGAGTTTCTAATGAAAAATTCTGTATTAGGCTAAATTGAGATTCTTTAAGAGAGTGTGATTAGAATAATTTATAAAATATATAGTGGTTATGCGTTTTTCTAATAATTTAAATAACGATAGCAATTCATTTTTCATAGCTTGTAATATTTAACTGTGTTTTTTTTAAACAAAAAAGTCAGAGTGATTAAATTAAAAACAACTCAGTCAAATTTAGTCTCTGTACTTTTCTTATAAATAGCCTTTGAGCATATTATTGCTTGATAGCCACTCTTTGACGTATTAATTGTATTTTTATTCATCGACTTTTTCTGTCTTCTAAGCGATATAGCTCATTGCAAGAAATAAGGTGAAAGAGAATAAGTTTCTCTTATATGACTATTATGCAGCATGAAAAGAAGCCAATTAGGCGTAAATACTAAGGTGTATGTTAAATTAACGACAAAATACCTACCAAATAATTACATTACGTGATGAAGAATTTAACTTGCATGGAACATTTGTTGTTTTATTTTAGTGGTTTATGTGGTTTTTACTGGGTAATTGATTGTGAAGAATAAACAAAATAATGATATTGTGACGGCTAGCTCATTTATCAAAACTTAACCAACAGCATGAATTTAAAGGCTATTTATTCTTGAATAGAAAAATTTTCTCTTAATTTGAAAAAAGGCACCAATTTTTAGAAAAAATTTTCTATTTCCCTGTGGCATATTTCTTTTAGCAACAAATATAAAGATATCATTTTTACTTTACTATATTGGGTTTTAGATAATGACTAAGAATATTGCTACAATTTTAATTCATGGTGGAAAGCAGCAAGATACTGTTAATCATGCTATTTTTCCTGCTATTACAACAGCCAGTACTTTCGTTCAACAAAGCTTAACAGAGCATGGTGAATATTGTTATTCACGTTGCAGCAACCCAACACGTTATGTATATGAAACCTTATTAGCTGAAATTGAAGGTGGAAGCTATGCAACAGCGACTGCATCCGGTGTGGCTGCTTCAAGTTTAGTTTTAAATTTATTACCAAAAGATTCACATATTATTGCAATGAAGGGTGTTTATGGAGGAACTTTTCGGTTATTTGAACGAGTTTCAACCATTAATAGCGGTCACCAAATAGACTATGTTGATTTGAATAATCTTGATGAAGTTAAAACAAAAATAAAAGATAACACACGCTTAATTTGGATTGAAAGCCCAACTAATCCATTATTAGAATTAGTTGATATTAATGCTATTTGTTCACTTGCCAAAGAGCATAATATTTTAACTTGCGTTGATAATACATTTGCAACAGCTTGGAACCAAAAACCATTAGAATTAGGTGCCGATTTAGTGATGTTATCGGCAAGTAAATATATTGGCGGCCATTCCGATTTAATTGGTGGTGCGGTGATCACCCAAAGAGAAGACTTAGCCAGCCGCCTTGATTTTCTAAAAACCACCCTCGGAGCAATTGCTTCTCCTTTTGACGCCTACCTTGCTTTACGTGGATTAAAAACATTAGCATTACGTATGGCAGCACAATGCAGTAATGCCGCACAAGTTGCGAAATATTTATCAACACACCCGAAAGTTGAGCAGGTTTATTACCCTGGATTACCTTCGCATCCTCAATATGAATTATGCAAAAAACAAATGCGTACAGGAGGAGCGGTTGTGACGATTAAATTAGCAGGGGATATTGAAGACACCAAAGTCTTTTTATCTAAAGTTAAATATTTTGTTTTAGCGGAATCATTGGGGGGTGTTGAAAGTATGGTGAATCATTCGGCAACCATGTCACACGGGTCGATGACAAAAGAAGAAAGAGAAAGTATCCAAGTATTTGACACCACATTACGTTTATCCGTAGGTATTGAAGATATCACAGACTTATTAAATGATTTAGAAAACGCACTATCTTAATTTATTAAAATCAAAATAAAATATAATAAGAGAGCATCTAATGAATGATTATGGGATTTGGACCATTGTCACGCCAATGGTGACGATACTTTTAGCCATTTTTACACGACAAGTTATATTATCATTATTACTGGGGATATTAGTTGGTTTTACCGTTATATATGATCACAATATATTATTAGGTATAAACGGAACGCTCGATGGCATTATTAATACGTTTGCATCACCGGGAAACACAAAAACAATTCTATTTATGGTAATGATTGGCGGAATTATGCGGCTCGTCGTTGTTACTGGTGGTGTGCGTTCATTGGTTAAATTATTAACAAATAAAACAAAGTTAATTAAAAATAAAAAAGCTGTTCAATTAATGGCGATGATTATTACATCGTTAATTTTTATTGAAAGCTCTATTAACCAATTAATTGCTGGAGCATCAACAAAAACATTAGCGAAGAAATACGGAGTTTCGCCAGAAAAAATGTCCTACATTGTGCAGACTTCCTGTGTATCAGTGTGTTCATCAGCCATGATTAACGGATGGGGAGCGGCAATGATGGGGGTTATTGGCGTACAAATATCTAAAGGTTTAATTACTGGAGAGCCTTTTGAAATTTTAGCTGGCTCTATGGTATTTAATATCATGGCGTGGTTTTCCCTCGCTTCAGTGCTGTTTTATATTTTCTCCAATGTTTCTTGGGGGCCAATGAAAAAGGCGGATTTACACGCAGAGCAGCAGGCTTTAACTTTATTATCCGCGGAAGAAGCTGAGCAGGATGACGAAGATATTATTGAGCACCCTAATTGCCATACTTCTCTTAATTTCTTTATTCCAATTTTATCAACGGTATTAATGGTACCTGTTGCGCTTTATATCACCGGTAATGGCGATTTTAGTAAAGGTAGCGGTTCAACATCGGTATATTGGGGAGTCATGTTTGGAACTTTAGTCTCTTTTGTGTGGTTCTTAGCACGTCGTGTACTTAATATTGAGACTTTCTTTAAAGAATTATATATCGGCTATGCCAGCATGGTAAAAATTAGCTCGGTGATGATCCTCGCTTTTTTAATGGGAACCGTTTCTTCAGATTTAAATACCGGTGCCTATATAGCAGAAATCACCTCGGGTGTTATTTCGCCAGCTTTCTCAATAGGTTTTATCTTCTTAATTAGTGCGGTGATGTCATTAGCAACAGGAACATCGTGGGGAACATTTGCCATTATGATCCCAATTGGTGTGCAATTAGGACTTTCAGTCGGAATGCCTGTTGAATATATGATTGGTGCAGCCATTGCAGGTTCAATTTACGGAGACATGACATCACCAATTTCCAGTGATGCAATTGTGGCTTCTATGGCAACAGATTGTGACCATATTGAGCATATTCGTACCCAAATGCCTTATGCAACAGTCACGGCCGCGTTTGCGCTGATGGTTTATCTGTATTTAGGTTTCACATATTAATAAAGTGAATAAAATAATAAAGATTAGGCAAAATTAGCTGCAATAAATAAAATAGATTTATTTCAAGGAGTAGCACCACTAGCAAAACTAAATAATCATTCAGAATATTTAGGTCGTGATATTTACACTGATGGTGCTCTTGTTATTTTTGCTTATTCTGAAATCAATATAGCAACAATTAAAATAGACTTCTGATAATGCGATTTTATTATGAAAATTAATACCAAGGTTATTCATGGTTACCCCATGACAGATAAATATACCGGAAGTTCTTCTATTCCGTTATATCAATCATCCACATTTTCACAAGCCAATATTGAGGAAAGTTACGACCATATTTATTCGCGTTTTTCCAATCCAACAAGAGATGCATTAAGTGAGGCAATTTGCGCGATTGAAAACGCAAAATTTGCTGAAGTTTTTTCCTCAGGAATGGCAGCAATAAGTGCCGTATTGCTTAATTTTAGTCAGGGCGACCATATTGTTGCCTGCAAAAATATATATGGTGGCTCTTTCCAATTAATGACTGAATTTTTGCCACGCTACGGTATTTCAGTCACATTTGTTGATGCGACTAATCCAATGAATTATCAGCAAGCAATAATGGAAAACACCAAAGCGTTTTATATTGAAACGCCATCTAATCCAACGTTACAAGTGACGGATTTAAAATCTGTTATTGGGATTGCGCAGCAGCATAATATTATTACTATCTGTGACAATACCTTTATGACGCCGTTGTTATCAGATGTTATTTCTCTTGGAATTGATTTTTCTATTAATAGCGCAACTAAATTTATTAATGGCCATAGTGATGTGATCTTGGGGACGGTAGCAACGAATAACCCTGAATATGCGAGGTGGTTACATAAGTCTGCAGTTGCTATTGGCAGTATTGCTGCACCATTTGATAGCTGGCTGACAATGCGAGGTTTAAAATCAATGGCAATGCGGGTTGAACGAGCAAGTGAAAATGCGCAAAAGCTTGCAGAATATCTGAATGAGCATCCAAAAGTACAACACGTTTTTTATCCTGGGTTAGCTTCGCACCCAAATCATATCATTCATATGCAGCAATCTAAAAATGGCGGAATGGTGGTTTCCTTTGATTTGGGTAGCTATGAAAAGGTAAAACGATTTTTAGACGCGGTTCGTATTCCACTCGTTGCAGTCAGTTTAGGGGGAATTGAATCAATTATTTCCTATCCTAAAATGATGTCCCATGCTTGTATCCCTGAAGAAGAGAGACTACTGCAAGGCGTAACGGATGGGTTATTGCGTTTCTCACTGGGCTGTGAAGATATTGATGATTTACTTGCTGACGTCGGTTCTGCTTTATCGCAAATACAGTAATTAGGCGATTATCAACGTATTTTAATTCCTCAGTGGCACTAATCACATCCCAAGAAAGTACCAATAATATATTCAAGCCCTCTAAATAATCAGATTATTTAGAGGGCTTTTACTTCACAAAATAGTTATTTGAACGATATAAAACTAAAGACAAAGCTCTTTATTCGCTGGATTTAATTTAGCGGCTTGTTGGATATGTCTTAAAGTTTCAGTGGCCAATAGTGCGGAAGCTTCATAAAATGCATTTCCGCTTTGCAGTTGCATTTTCTCTAAATAGCGATAGACCCAAGGTAGAAAATGTAATTCTAGCAATTCGCGTAGTAGTTCTGGTTTATTTTCAATCACCCAGGCGGTGAGAAGAAATAATAACCCTACATGATCTTCTGGCTCTTTTTGGTTTAATTCAATATTGATTTGGTTATTACGGAGCCATGCTCTTAACTCAAGTGTCGAAATACCAAAAATAACATTTTCTTTATCAAGATAAACAGAACCCCAAGGTGGTGCTGGTAATGCATAAGGGCCTATAAATAAGCGCTGATAGGCTTCTTGTAATGTTTCTGATTCAGAAAGACTATCTTGAAAGAGTTTATCAATACGTTGGCAATCATAATCCTGAGTAAATGGCCATTCAGCTAACCATTCGCTCGTCGTAAATAAATCAATTAACTTATTTACGCGTGCATCAGAAGGGTCATAATAAAATAATGTCCCTAAAGTTTGCGCGCAAAGCGAAAAATCTGCCAATAATTTTTGTTCCATATTTGTCCACATTGCTATGTTGATGATGACTCTTTGGTGTGATCGTAGCGAAACATGAGATTGTTGTCGATGATAAGAAAGTCATTAACCTTCTTATCATCGTAAAAAACATGAATTAGTCGTTAGCCTGCAACAGCCATACCCACCGTCATATGCAGCCCGTAGAAAATGCCTCTACCAATCAATTCACCAAAAATCACCAATAATACGGCGACTAGTAGCCCAATAATTGAAGGGTTTTTCATTTTAACATGTGGGTAAATCCAGAAAGCTAGTCCCAATGTTAAGCAAACAGTACGCCATCCCATCAGTGAGGCATAATCAGGAACAAGCTCCGATGCTTTTTGTACCGAACTTTGGATAGATCCTAATTCAAATCCTTGTGCCGTTACCAAAATACTGCTCGCAATCACTGCAACAATACTGATTAATGTAAAGAAGCGGACGTTATTGATATCATAGCTAGCTATGCGCAATAAAAATGCGGCAAGAACAGGCCCCGCAATAAAGCTGATTAAGATAAATTGCAAACTACCATAGTGATTAAACCAAGTTGGGACGGTATCAATTTGGTAAACGCGAGATATGGCATAAATAAATATTGCCGCACAAATGATAGTGATGATTAACCAAATATTGCCGACAGACTTGGGCATCTTCTTTAATAATGACAATAGCCAATATATCCCACCTAAGGCAAAGAATATTGAGCCACTGACTATTTCGTTACTGAGCGCTGAATGCCCAACACGTATCATCGAATTAAAGGCACGCATCGGTGAGCCCATATGTAGCATGGAGAGTAAAAAGCCAACTCCCATTAACACCCATAAACCAAACATGCTCATCACTATTTTATGATGCTGTTCTTGCATGGGTTTCATTAACAATACCAGAGCCATGAGAATAAATGCGCCAGCAACACTTTGACCTATAACGGTGAAGAAGATTAACGGATATTCATGTAAGCCTGCGCCCATTTTAAACTTCCTCCGGATTAGCTAAATAACCTGTGGTGTCGCCCACAGGACGGCAATTTGCATTGAGATTTAATACAATATTGGGTTTGGTATAATGTGCTGCTGGTAGCGGTGCTATTTCATTGATTGTTCCGTATTTCTCACGTAACTCTTCAATGGGCCCAAAATCTAATGCACGTAGCGGGCAAGATTCAACACAAATGGGTTTTTTGCCTTCAGCCACTCGTTCATAGCAGCCATCACATTTAGTCATATGCCCTTTGACTGCATCAAACTGTGGTGCACTATAAGGGCATGCCATATGGCAATAACGGCAACCAATACAGACACTTTCGTCAACAACGACAAAGCCATCTTCACGTTTATGCATTGCGCCACTTGGGCAAACTTTAACGCAAGCAGGGTCTTCACAATGGTTGCATGAAATAGAGAGGTAATAAGAAAATACATTTTGATGCCATGCGCCATCTTGCTCTGTCCAGTCGCCGCCTGCATACTCATAAATACGACGAAAATGAACATCAGCGGATAAGTTTTTAAAATCTTTACAGGCGAGTTCACACGTTTTGCAGCCCGTACAACGTTGTGTATCAATATAAAAACCATATTGTTGTGACATACCGGGCTCCTTATAGTTTTGCAATTTCAACTAAGTTAGTATGCTGAGGGTTTCCCTTAGCAAGCGGTGAAGGACGTTGAGTTGTGAGGACATTAATACACCCGCCTTGGTCTACTTTTTTGCCAAACATATCGGCATCTAACCAAGCCCCTTGGCCCATAGCCGTCACCCCAGGCATGATCCGCGGAGTCACTTTAGCTGGAATATGAACTTCACCTCTGTCATTGAAAACTTTGACCATATCACCCTGCTTAATACCACGCGCTTTGGCATCTATTGGGTTAATCCATATTTCTTGGCGGCAGGCTTGTTTTAAGATATCAATGTTGCCATAACTTGAGTGTGTTCTGGCTTTATAATGAAACCCTGTCATTTGTAATGGGTATTTTTTGTTAAGGCTATCGGTATGGCTTTCAAAGCCTTCTGTGTAAATTGGTAACGGATCAATCACATCATCTGGTGCTAATTGCCATGTTTTCGCTATCTCAGCTAGGCTTTCAGAGTAAATTTCTATTTTTCCTGAAGGCGTTTTTAGTGGATTAGCTTGAGGGTTATCTCGGAAGGCTTTAAATCCAATGACATGCTCATCTGGGCATTTGTGCTTGAAAATACCTACGGTTTTCATTTCTTCATAAGTTGGCATATCAGGGTAGCGTTCGCGACTTTTTTCACATAAATATTTAACCCATTCGTGCTGGCTGCGGCCTTCGGTGAATTTCTGTTCGACATCAGGGCCTAAGCGTTTAGCAATTTCCGACAAAATTTCATAGATGGGTTTACGCTCAAATTTAGCGCTAGTCGCTGGTTGGCCTAAGATCATGTAAGACATGTTTCCTGCGGACTCGCTAGGAATAAGGTCTTCTTGCTCGGTAGGCATTAAATCAGGTAATAAAATATCGCAATATTTTGCTGATGCCGTCATGAAATGGTCGATACCAACAATCATTTCGCATTTGCTGTCATCTTGCAAAATTTCATGGGTACGGGCGATATCACTGTGCTGATTTATCAATGTGTTACTGGCATAGCACCATAAGAACTTAATGGGAACATCTAATTTATCTTTCCCTTTTATGCCATCGTGAATGGCGGTCATTTCTGTGCCGCGTTCAATAGCATCAGTCCATGTGAAAACGGAAATTTGTGTTTTGACTGGGTTATCGAGCATTGGGAACCATTCAACACCTGAATCATAGGTGCCTTCACGACAGCCTGAATTTCCGCCACTAATACCAACATTACCTGTGATAATGGCTAACATGGCAATTGCTCGAACGGTTTGTTCACCATTTGAATGACGTTGAGGGCCCCAACCTTGAACAATATAAGCGGGTTTCGCTTGGCCTATTTCACGAGCTAACTTAATGATTTTATCTGCTGGAATACCTGTAATTTTAGCGGCCCACTGTGGTGTTTTAGCTATACCATCAGCACCTTGGCCTAAAATATAGGCCTTATAGTGACCGTTTTGAGGTGCAGAAGCCGGTAAGGTTTTTTCGTCATAGCCAATACAGTATTTATCCACAAACTCTTGGTCAACCATATCCTCAGTGATAATCACATAAGCTAATGCAGCTGCAAGTGCGCCATCAGTACCAGGGCGAATAGGTAACCATTCATCTTCTCTACCAGAAGCTGTGTCATTATAACGAGGGTCAATAACTATCATGCGCGCATTCGAACGCTCACGTGCTTGTTCGACATAATAAGTCACACCTCCACCACTCATACGAGTTTCGGCTGGGTTATTACCAAACATCACAACTAGTTTTGTATTTGCGATATCGTCGGGGCTATTGGCTTCTTGAGAACCATACAGATAATTCATACCCGCACGAATTTGCGCAGTACTATAACTGCCATAGCGGCTCAGGAAGCCACCACATGAATTCATTAAACGGTAGGGAACATTCGAATTGGTGATATTACCGCCATCAACGCCAGTGCCATAGAGAACATGCACCGCTTCATTGCCGTAATTTTGCAAAATATCGCGCAAACTATTACCAACGGTATCTAGGGCCTCTTCCCATGAAATTCGGATAAATTTGCCTTCACCACGTTTACCCACACGTTTCATCGGGTACTTTAATCTATCTGGGTGGTTCATTCTTCTACGGATTGAGCGGCCACGCAGGCAAGCTCTTACTTGATGATTGCCATATTCATCTTTTCCCGTGGTATCAGATTCAACCCAATATACTTCATCGTCACGAACATGGAGACGTAATAGGCAACGGCTACCACAGTTAACGGTACATGAGCTCCAAACGGCTTTTTCTTCAGCGGATGTTGAGTTTTGAGTGTTATCGATTGCTTTTGCATTGAAAGGAAGTGATAAACCGCCTACTGCAGCAAATAAACCGCCTGCAGCGCCAGATTTCACGACATTGCGCCTTGAGATAGGGCTATTTAATAATTTATTTTTTGTATTCATTGATATGAGCCTTTATGACCATATTAAATATAATGTTATTCAAGGGTTATCTTACTCTGACATGTTTAGTTTTTTTTGCGCCATATCAATGAAGTTATATTTGCAAAACTGGTAACTTTTCTATAATAAATAAATTATATTGATAATCAATATCATCTTAATATCATGAATATAAAGAATTTTTTGTTTCCCTTGCTGGAGGTTGAAAATTTAGAAATGTTAATATTTGGTTTTGTAGAGAAAATATTTCTCTAGGTGAGGAGTTTTCGAAAAATAGGGAGAATATTTCTAGCAGTATAGTTGGAAAATAATAATAAATTTCTCTAGAGTCATTAATTGTTCTAAAAAATCAATAAAGATTATCATTATTTTTCGGAATAAAAAGCAAATACGGAATAACTGTCTATTAGATGAATATCTAATACCTAATTAAGACGTAACTTCTTAGTGGGAATAATATTTATTTTCAACTGAGGTTAATTAAATTCAATATTAAGTGTTATAGATTGAGCAAAACCTGCAGGTGGTTTACCTACAGAGCGGCTTTTTTGTACTGCAAGCAAAGCAGCTTGATCTAATAAATCATTTCCTGAGCTACTTGCTAAGCGAATTAAGCTAATTTCCCCGTTTTGGCTTAATTGAAATTGTATTGTTGCAATACCACGGTTTTTCATTTTTTTCGCGCGGCGAGGGTATTGTTTATTTCTCTCAACTTCTTGGCGTAGTTTTTCACGGTAAGCATTAATTAATTGGCTATTAGTATCACTAGTCGCATGTTGGTTTTTGGGGCCTTTTATTCCTGCGGATTGAGACGATACAAGGGCTCCAGCCTTTTGTTGTTGTGCGATTGGCAAATCATTTTTAATTTCTGTATTAGCTGGTTTGTGAGCGTTTTCAGTTCTTTTAGTGAGTTCTTTGGGCTTCGTAGGTTCTTTTGGGGTTTTGATCACCTTTTTTTGTTTTTTAGGCGCAACAATGGTGGCGTGTTCAACTATTGGGCTGGGAGCAATTTTTACCTCATTAGGTGTGTCTATAGGAAGGGGGATCTCTTCAGGTTCTGCAACGTTGACAGCTTGAGTCAATGCGATCGATATAATAGGCGCATCCTGTTGTGCTTGGTTTTTTAAGGATAATGATTGAGCCGTAACATAGGTTAAGTACCCAATAACAAGAACATGAAGTGTTATGGATAGCATAAAAGTGATTAATTTTCGACTCATCATAAAACCTCAATATTCTTTCTCGTTGAACCTAAAGAGGGGAGACCAATACAGGTATTAAGTAGTTATGTTTGAGTTATGACTCATAAGGTAAAATAACGATTCGAATTATATGTTAATAATTATCAATTGCAAATGATAGTTATTATCAACTTTGGTGGGTGCATATTATAATTTGTTAATATTTTGATTTTTAATGAAATATTATTTATAAGTAAAAAGGCTTGGTGAGTAGCCAAGCCTTAATGAGGTTAATTGTGTGATAAATTAGTTAAATATCATTCTCTATTTTATTTTTTGCAAAAAAAGAGGATTATTTCGGCGTGTTTATAGGGGTTTTAATATACAAAGAACACCGTGAAGATAAGCAACACGGTGTTCGAATATTTATTAATAGTAAAATTAAGAGCGTTTAGCTACCGCTTCAGAGATACTTACTGCGTTCTCTCTATTTGCAAACCAACGGACACGTAAAAGGTCATATCCAAGATTAAACGCATAAGTATAAAATAAGAAAAAGACAAAAAAGCCGATTTCAAGTAAGAATGCATCTAAGAATGACATTTGAAGTAAAAACGCCAGCATTGGGACACCCATGATCACAAAGCTTAATTCAAATCCAACAGCATGAAAAACACGCACTTTGGCTGGGCGAGACCCCTTGGATAAAGGCCAATAACGGTCAAAAGCCATGTTATAAAATAAGTTTAATAGCATTGCCAGCGTCGATAAGACAATAGCCACTGTTCCCATTTGGAAAATTGAGCGTCCTAAAAGCCACGCACTGACCGGTGCAGTTATCGCAATTGCGATGACCTCAAATGAAACTGCATGAAAAACTCGCTCAGTTAATGTTTTTGTATACTTGCTCATAACTACCTCAAAGATATAGAAAATTAATTTTTAGGTAAAAATCGGGTGCAATTATTTGCTATTTTTTATATATATACAAAATGGCAGCCATCGAAAAAAGCGATACCTTATGAACTATTCTATAGAAACATTGCGTACCTTTGTGGAAGCGGCATCCTTAAAGTCATTCTCTGCTGCGGCACGTAAATTAAATAAAAGCCAATCAACTGTCAGTACGACAATCAGTGGTTTTGAAGACGATTTGGGGTTTGCGTTATTTGATAGGCAGGGGCGTGAATCAACATTGACTTTTGCAGGTAGAAAAGTTTTGAGCTTAGTTGAGGATATTTTATCAGCAGATGAGCGTCTTCAAGCGCTTAGAGTTGAGTTGCTCCCTGATATTGAGCCTAGGTTAAGTTGTGCTTTTTCAGATACCTATCAGCCACCTCATGCTGAGCATATTGTAACAACATTAGATAGGCAATTTCCGCATCTTGAGTTTGAGTTTTTAATTGCAGAAAATAATGCTGTTATCGAAATGATCCAGAACCAACAAGCCCATGTTGGTATGATGGAGTCCCGTACAGAATATCCTGCGGATATTTCTTTTTCTCGTTTACCTATTCAAGGTGAATTAGGTTTATATGTATTAAATAGTCATCCATTAGCTAAAGAGAAAAAAATAACTTATCAACATTTAACGATGACTCGTCAATTACGGCTAAGCAGTAGCAGCCAAATTATTATTAATAGTGAAAAGAACTGGTTTGCACCTAATTATTTATTATTATTAGAAATGGCAGAACAAGGGGCTGGATGGGCAATATTACCAACATGGTTAGTTAAGCAATTTGGACATAACCGTTTAGTGAGTATTAATTATGATTTATGGCCACGTAAAATTGATGTGGATTTAGTTTGGTCTAAGAATAATCCACCCGGAAAAGCGGGGTACTGGTTGATTAATAAATTGCTTGATAGCTAAAATTAAGAGTATTAATTTTAAAATTCATGAATTTTCGATATATTTTTTATTGTAAAATAGTATTTACTAATTGTAATAAGATATTATCTTGTAAATAAACGTAATATAATTTTCAAAATTGGTTTTATATCGCTAATCTTAACTTAATCAAATTGTTGTTTGAGTTAATTTATTAGAGGATAAAAATGAAAAAATTATTAGTACCTACACTCTTTGCTGTTGTATCTACTATGTCATTTGCTGTTCAAGCAGCTACAACTCCAGCAGCAAGCCAATCACAGAATGCGGAACATAAATTAAATGCTTACGAAGAAATTATGGTAGGCAAAGTTTGGACAACGACAGAAGCTTTAGATCAAGATAAAAAAGAAGTTAATGCAGATGATAAACAAGTCGCTAACTTTTTTGGTTTAGCTGAGTATTATCCAGACGGTACATTTAATATGACCACGTTTGATGGAAAACCTAAAATGAAAGGTGACTGGTCATTTGATGAAAATGGCAAAACTCGCTCATTAACAGCGAAAGATGACGAGGGTAAAGTCTTGTTTACTCGTGTTGTTGAAAATGTCACAGTAACCCCAGAAGAATACACATATCGTATTTATCCAGAGCAAGATAATAAAGATAAGTACTTTGATATTGTTCATAAAGTTAAGAAATAATATTTTGTACCAATAGCGCAGTCTAAATATGAATCTTATTTATTCTGCGCTATTAGTGTTTCTGTCGCTTATTTAAAACAAGTCTCAGCCCAACGCGTTAACCCTGCAGTAACGGAACCAAAATCATCCCCACGTACTATCGGAATATTAGGTAATTCTTGGCTAATAGCTTGGTGTAATATTGGGGAACGAGCACTCCCACCTGTAACGTAAATAGCATCAGGTTTGACCCCGCCTTGGTTGACTGCTTCTTTAACCAATTCAATCATTTTACTTTTTGGTGATTCAATTGATTCCACCATTTGTTCATGGGGAATATTCACTTCTAATTTTTCAGAAATTAATTTAATTTGTGCTAAATAGCTTGAGGCGTCTGATAAAGCAATTTTAGCTTCTTCAGCTTTACGTACTAAGCTATAACCTAATGTTTCATTATAAACTTCTAGTAATCGAGATATTATTTGAGGTTCTTTTGCATCTTGTTTTAAGCGTGTTAACGCTGTCAAATTTTGTCTTGAATAAAACTCTTTTTGTGCTTCAACATTATTGATAGCAATAGGGTTCCAAAATTGAAGGAATGGCATTTTAATGCCTGATAAAGATTGGCTTTCCATCCCAAAAAGCGGCATCAATTGTTTTAATGCAAGGTAAATATCAAGGTCATTTCCACCCACCCGTTGTCCACTATGAGCAAGTAAGGATTGTGTTCTGTCTTGTGCATTTCTATAAGTGGGCCCCATTTGGATTAATGAACAATCCGTTGTTCCACCACCAATATCAACGACTAGGATAATCTGGTCTTTATTTAATGTTGATTCATATTCAAGCCCTGCGGCTACGGGTTCGAATTGAAAAGTAATATGATTAAATCCTGCGCGTTTTGCCGCGCGATAGAGTATTGATTCTGCTTGTTGGTTCGAGAGTTCCCCTCCACGACCATGAAAGTTAATAGGGCGTCCAATCACAGTATCATCAATAATCTGTTGTAAATTATTTTCTGCGGTATTCTTTATATTTTTCATCATGGCGCAGACAAGGTCTTCAAAAAAACTAATTTGAGTCTCATGTAAGCCAGATGCTCCCAAAAATGATTTAGGGGACTTCACATAATATACATCTCTAGGATCACTTAAATATAAATCTAAAGCGGCTTGCCCAAATACGATGTCTTCAGGCATTAAATCGATCCCTTCATCACGGTTAAATGCGATAGATCTTTTTAAAATTTGCTGCCCGATTTCATTCGAGGGGGCGATTTTACAATGGCGAAATAAATGCTCAGAGACTGATTCTCTTGTCGGTGCGCATAAGGTTGATGGGATATAAACGTTATCGCCTTCTAATGGTAATAATGTGGGGATCCCGTTCTTCATGACCGCAACAGCGCAGTTAGATGTACCGTAATCAAAACCGATAAACATTTCGCCTCCAAGAGTAACTATTTTGAAAAAAGGCTGAGACTTTATATCAAGCAGGGATGAATTACTATTGAAAAATAATTCTATATGAGGGATAGCTCAAAAGGAGATAGTCTGAATTGATCGCATTTTGCCTAGATGCTCTGTTAGTACAGAGTCTCCACGATAAAATGTAATCATCATTAAAGGATTGATTTACGGAATGACAGATATCTAAAGAGAATATAGTTTTTTATGTAATATTTAATTTGAGCCCTTTGATATATTAATGAAATCTTAAAGGGCTCGGAAATATCTTATTTAAACAGTTGAGTTTTATATTTACTTAATTATTACAATACTTATTCCAAATAACATTAAAGTCATTATCAGGAAATTCTTTATCATCTCTATCGATTAATGGAATGGAAACAACATTACGACCATCATTATGAAGATAAGTTTTGACCACAAAACGTTTAAATGAATATGAATTTTGGCTAGTAAAAATAAGTACTTCACCGCATACATAGCCTAGCATACCATGGTCTAAGGTTTCTCTTATCTCATGATATTTAACATTTTTATACTCGGCTGTTTTGGGAAATGCTAAAAAATCTTCAACCGCTTTTTGAGATTTTTCTACAATGTCTAAATCAGGTGTATAGTTACTTACAACGCCTCCTATAAAGGACGCGCCTGCAATTAGGCCAATAACTAAAAATGAAAATATTTTATTTTTCATAGTGTTTATTTCTTATGTTATTATTTTTGAACCTCCCAATGAATGCCATAATATAAAAGTAAATAAAATTTATCACCATAAGCTAAATTTTAATTGATAATTTCACTTACGGAGATATACTTGGATTACATTTGGGATAATTTACTGTTGCCAATCTAACATAAGATTATTTGAAGTAATATAGGGGGGACACAATGGTAATCAATAAGAAACGAAAAATTACACATTTAAATAAATAGACATTCATAAAAGAATATTTTATCACTACTGTGATAATTTAGTATGTATTAATCCCTAGCGTAATAAAATTAATAATAAAGATAAGATTATTATTTTTTATTCTTCATTATTTTTGCCATATGAATAGCTTCAATGAGCTGAGAGCGATTAATACGAGAACTATTACTATCTAATAACTTTTGCCAAATATCAATCGCTTGCTCATAATTTGCATTCATAAAGGCATCAGAAGCAACTAGCATTAATGCGGTAACCTCTTGATTGTCAAGGCTTAATGCTTTATTGATTACCGCTCTGATATCTTCGGTTAGCTGTTGACCTGCTTGGTAATATAAAACGGTTGCAATAGCAGAGTATATTTGAGCATTTTCGCCGCCATATTTTAGTGCTCTTTGATAAGCAATCAACGCATTATCATAACTGTTTTGATAAAGATAATATTCACCCAGTATAGCCCAAAGTTCACTATTTTTAGGCGATTGACGAATATCATTTTGTAAGCGTAATAAATCCTTTTGTTCTTGCTGCAATGGTGTGAATGAGAGCAGTGGATCGGATATACGTTGATATTCCTGATAAGCTAATTCAAATCGAGGTGAGAAGAAGTAACCAATAACAACCAACACAATTAATATGGCAAGTAATTTATTAAAATGCCATTGCAGGATAGTCGAGGGTGTTGTTATATCTGGGGGTAATAATTGCTCGGATATTTGTCGATGGCTAAAATTGTTCTCTATAAGTTGCTGTTTTTGTGACCGAGTAAATTTGAAAATGAAATAAAAAATGCCAATCAGAGCAATAGCAGGCAATCCCCAAAGCAGGGCAGTTCCAATCGTTAGCGGTGGGTTATACAGCACGAAATCACCATATCGTTCGGTCATATAGTGCATGATTTGCGCTTTATCTTTTCCTTCTGCAACCATTTTAAAAACTTGGTGGCGCATACTTACTGCTGTGGGGGCATTGGATTCGAGTAAATTTTGGTTTTGGCATTGCGGGCAACGTAGCTGTGAGGCGATCTGCAAAGAATACTCTTGTTCTTCAATGGAATTAAATTCCCACACATCAACGATTTGAGCATTGGATATAAAAGAGAAAAATAGGAAAAATAGTGCTAATAGGATTCTAAGCATTTTTTATTCTCCCTTTTACCCAGCTTATTAATAGGCCAAAACACATCACAAATGCACCGCCCCAAATCCATTGAATGCCATCTTGCACGTAAAGGCGTATCGCGTAGCTATTTGTTCCGGTTTTCTCACCTAATACCGCATACCAATTGCGTAACCATCCCCAATATATACCAGGTTCAATCATTAATTGCTGGCGAGCGGTATAAAGGCGGCGCTCGGTGATTAACTGGTGTAATGGCTGGCCAGCTTTGCTAATTTGTATAATAGCCTTTTCGGTCGTGTAATTAGATTTAGCTTCAAGTTGCAGTTCGTTGAATTGGAATTGATAACCGGCGAGTGAAATAGATTGCCCAACAGAAAGATTAACACTCGTTTCGTGGTGGCTACCAATTGACAAGGCAATACCAGTAGCAAAAATTACAACTCCTGTATGAGCGATAAGGGAAGGGAAATGTTGCCGAATAGCATCGATAGGACGTAGCCAAAAGATAAGCAAAATTGCAAATAAAAAACCACAAGAAATGGCGATAATAAGCCCTTTAGACCAAAGAGATAAGCTTAATAACACACTGAGAAGTATAATTAAAAGAATACGCCATTGGGGTTTAATGCGAGTTTTGCTAAGAGGATAAATGGCACTTACAGCCATTATGATTAGCATTAAAATACCAAATGGTAATAACGCTTGGTTAAAATAAGGCGCCCCAACCGATATTTTCCCCCAACCAAATAACGTATAAATCATTGGGTAAAGCGTGCCCGTCAGGACAATAAATAATACAGTAGAAAATAGGATTAAAGTGAGTAATAAGTAAAGCTGACGGCGATTAATATTAGTTGGTAAATTATCGATATTTTTAGCTTTCCAACCATATATACATAAAGCCCCGAAACTCAGAAAACTGAACAATAAAAAGAGGGGAGCAGCCCTAACGTTATCCAAAGCAAACGCATGGACAGACATTAAAATCCCTGAGCGTACAATTAATGTGCCTAATAAAGATAAAATAAACGTAAGAATTGCCAGCAATATAGACCAGTGGCGATAGTGCCCAGTTTTGCGTGAGACTGTTAAGCTATGAAATAGGGCAGTTGCACTTAGCCATGGCAATAATGACGCATTTTCAACAGGGTCCCAAAACCACCAACCACCCCAACCAAGTTCACTGTATGCCCACCATGACCCAAGAGTGATACCCAAAGTGAGTATGCACCAACTAGGAACGACAAAGCGCCAACAGAGCCCGGCGATAGTTTGGTTAAATTGCCCGCAAAGTGTAGATGCAAGCGCTAAGGCGGTTACGACCATTAACCCGCTATAGCCTAAATAAAGTAGAGGGGGATGTAATATTAATCCCCAATGTTGCAGCATTGGGTTGAGATCTCTCCCTTCAATAGCGGGAGGAAAAATGCGAACAAAGGGGTCAGAATAAAATACGATAAACAGTAATAATGCCGCACTGATAATGGCAAGAAGCGTTAGTGTGAGAGGAAACACGAGATGAGTTTGCTGGCGATAACGCCATGCAAATAGACAACTCCAAGCTGAGATAAACAGCAGCCAAAGAAATATTGACCCTTCATGGCCTCCCCATACTGCCGCAATTTTAATATATAGCGGCGATAGCCGATGGCTATGTTGCGCCACATATACGACCGAAAAGTCACTTTGAATAAAACTGATAGTTAAACAAATATAAGCAACGAGCAAGAAAAGAAATTGTAAGTAGGTCCAAAGAATATTCCGAGGCATTTGCCTCGGAATATGGCGGAAGAAACCAATAACTCCGAATGATACTTGAAAACAGGCAATACACAGTGCCAATGCAAGGCAGAGAAAGCCAATTTCTGGGAGTATGAGTTCCAATGATTACCCTTATTATTTAGTGAGTTATGCGACGGTCAACTGCCCTGCGTATAACACAAAGAAGCGTAAGCAGAAGACACCCAGTAAGCTTGCACCACTGATAATCAATACTCTTGCTGCGCCTTGTCCTTTATCCATCCATTTCTTGAATAGAAGTGGAATAATAAAACCAAACCCGACAACACCAATCCAAAACCACCAAGTCCAGAAACCACCGCCTAATGCAGCAATTAATGAACGGATTTTCCCATCGTCTCCTAAAGCTAACCCGACAAAAAAGGCCGCTAATAGGAATATCTCCAACCAAATAACAAAGCTTTCGATACGGTGCAAAAATGCGGTTTCGCCGTTATGAATATTTTTGCGGTAGCGCAATGCGATTGCTATGAGTGATACCGCAATACCTGAAGATATTCCTGAAAATAGGAATAAAGCTGGTAATAATGGGTTGTTTAAGAATGGATAAGATTTTAATGCTGAAAGTAAAAAACCGGTATAAGCCCCAAGCAAAATGGCCAATACGAGCATCACAATATCCAGAAAACGCATTGCACGGTTTAGCAGGGTTAATACTCTTGGGATGATAGTAAATTTGGGCAGCCATTTTTGCTGTAAAACAATGAGTTCTTTTTCATAGATTTTAGCTAGCCAAATAACAAGCACTGCCATATACACTTGGAATAACATCACACCCATCGACATAACTGAGGTCGGGCTGTAATGAAACATTAATTTCCAGAACGTCCATGGACGCGTCAAATGAAGAATTAAGATCAATAACCCAAAGATGATCGTCGTCGGAGCTAAAATCAGTGTTGTGCGCATTAGAGTGCTATCACTGCCAGCCGAAGTGGGATAATACTGGCGCATAAGTACCGCAAGTACCACAAGCCCAGCCGAAATACCAATTAAGAATAAGTAAACCGCAATGGGCCAGTCCCACACTAAGGATTCAAAATGGAAAGCAGAAGCTGTTGTCATTGGCTAACCTCCCCATATTTGAACGGAACCCGATACATTTTGGGGTGAGTACCGAGTGCAATTTTGAATCGATAAGTCGGTTTTTCTTTTAGCATCAACGAAATATCGCTCTTAGGGTCATCTAAATTACCAAAGGTTAATGCTTTGGTTGGGCAAGATTCGACGCAAGCCGGCTGCTTGCCCTTTTTTAGATTCGTTTTACGGCAGAAATCACATTTATCCGCGGTTTTATTGATGGGGTGAATAAACCTGACGCGATAAGGGCAGGCAGCAATACAGTATTGGCAGCCGACACATAAGTCAGGGTTGACATCAACAATCCCTGTCGTTTTATCAATAAAAGAGGCACCAGTAGGGCAAACATCGACACAAGGTGCACTTTCACAATGTTGACAGGAGTGGCGAAAAAAACGGTATTTAACATCAGGAAACTGGCCAATAGGCTCACTACGGATGATAGTTAACCGCGAAACACCTTCTGGGACTTGGTTAACCTCTCGGCATGCATCCATACACGCCGTACAGCCGATGCACAGATTTTCATCGTGCACCATGCCGTAGCGAACGCCATCTATTTTCATGGTGTTAGCTAGCGTATGGCTAGCAACTCCTCCTACCGCCGCCAGTGCTCCTGAGTAGATAATGAATTGACGACGAGAACAACTCATGGCTGCTCCTTACGCAATTTCACCGCTGCTGGGTTGAAATCAGGGTTATTGCGTTGATCTGAGTGGCAGTCGACACATATTTTTACTTTGCCCTTATCAGTCAGCACCTTCATCGTATCTTGTTTCGGATGAAGGTCATGGCAACTCGCGCAGGCTACTTTGGTGACGTGAACATCATGAGGCCAGAACGCTTTTTGCAGCTGCTCCGGTAAGTGACATGATAGACAGACACTGTTTTGTTGCTCAACGGTATACATTGGGTTGTTAAAGCGCATGACATCTTTGACGCCTTCACGGTGATCAGGCCCTGGGTTACCGTGGCAGTTGGTACAAGTCACGGGTAAATTATTGTTAGGGTTAACCACTTCTGCGTGAGTGCCATGCATGCCTTCTTGGTCAGGTTTATGGCAGTCTAAGCAGGCTTTGTCAGCGCTGCGTTGCTGCGTGACAACCCAACGGCCTTCTGCATTTTCTTGGGCCATTTGTGGGGTTGCGGATGCGGCTGTTGCCCATAATAAGCCTGTTGCCAGCACCCCAGCAGTTAATAACGAACGTAGTACGCTCATATTCACTCCATTGGTTGTATTGCCCCATTATTTGGGGCAAATCATGGTTATTTGGCTAATAGGTCATTTTTACGAGCTTGGTCATCCCATTGCGGAACCACAGTTTTTAAGAACTCTTGTTTTTCCGCATTGATTTTTTGCATATCTAAACCAATGGCTTGTTGCGCTTTTTCCTTGGTTGAAATATCTGGAATGGCAATTTCATGGGTGATGCCTTTTGAGCCTAACAGGCGAGCGAGCTTGGTTCGTGCATCTGCCGCTTTATCCATCGAACCACCTAACATACGCAGGCCTTCATCCGGTGCGTGCATATGAATACCGTGGGAGGCGATAGCTAAATCCCAACGCCATTGTGCATGACGAATATCAGTCAAAATTGGCTTCATTTCATCTTCTGTTGCGCCTGCATCCCATGCAGCTTTTGCTTCAAAGTGAGCACGAACTAATTGATCTTCCGCTTTGATTTTCATCTCTTGGATAGCGACTTTACGTTCAGCAACCACATCTTGCAGTTGTTGTTTGCTTTGGGTATGGCAAGTGCTACAAGTTTGTTCGAAATTATCGAATGGATTACCAATTTTATGGCTGGTGTACAGTTCGCCTTTTTCGTTTTGCAGTTTTGGCATATGGCAGTCAATACAGGTCACGTTATTTTTGCCATGAATACCCGCACTCCAAGTTTCATATTCAGGGTGTTGGGCTTTTAGCATAGGCGCTTTCGACAATGAGTTGGTCCAGTCAGAGAAACCAATGTTGTCGTAGTAGACTTCCATATCTTCGACTTTGGTACCGTTATCCCATGGGAATTTCACTGATTTTTTATCGCCAGAGAAATAGTATTCCACGTGACATTGTCCACACACCATGGATTGCTGATCGAACCGACTGGCTTTATCAAACGGTTTGCCAATCGCTTCCATTGCACGCTCTGCATAAGGGCGTGAAAGCGTTAGCTCTGGTTTACCTTTTGCAAAATCCGCAGAGTCTGTTTTATGACAATCTGCACAGCCTAAGACATTAACCACTTCGGGGCCACCTTTTGCCCACTTACCTTCGAAATAGCCATCTTCGCCATGTTCTTGGATTAGCCTCGCCACATCGGGGCTTTTACAGCTCCAACATGCCATCGGAAGTGGACCATCTTGGGCGTCTTTAGGAGCACCGGTTCGTAAGGTTTCACGGACGTCGATGACCGCATAGGCGTGACCACGAGGTTTGTTGTAGTCGCGTGAGAATGGGTATCCAGCCCACAGTACGACTAAGCGAGGGTCTTCCGCTAATGCATCTTCACGGTTTGATTGCTCGGATGTTGCTCGCCAAGAGTGGTACTGGTCAGGGTGAGCGGCTTCGAAAGTTTCATTTCGAGCATTGATGGTAGATGTACTATCTTTAGTAGGAGTTTGAGCATGAACAGAGGTAAAGAGAAATATTCCTGCAACCAGACTCAATAAGCATAGTGCATTATTTCTTATGTTTGCCATAAAAAGGGCCTCGAGTAATTTTAGCCAGTCATCCCTTCATTTTTCGAGTTGTGTTTGTATTGTGACCTATGACTCGAACTATTTTGGGTATCTTTTTGTTATTTAGGTTTGATAGTAAGCGCACAGATACTACCAAGACATTGCCAATTTATATGTGTAACAAAAAACCACACTAAAAATATTGTTTTTGATCAAAAGTTAATTTGTAATAAGGAAATAGAATGTGAAGAAATAATAAAAAATAGGTATTATTGAAATTGATATAGTTATTTTTCAATAGTTTTAAATTGTTAGTTTCAATAATTAATTAGTAATGATTCTTATTCTGATGCTTAGCGTTATCCAATTCTATTTTATTGATTTTAAAATAATTTTTTTATGTTTAATATTTAATGGTTGTTTTTAAAATAAAGTTAGAAATGAAATTTGTTTAATATCAAAAAAAACACAGATATTTTTTTTCTAAATGACATTGTGCATACTACTTTAGTGGTAGTTTTTGGTTGGTGTTATAATTTAAAAAATTAAAACTTGAGTTTAAATTAATAACTCATATTAAAAAAATGTTAACAAATAATTAAAAAGGCCTGTTTGTTTATCATTTTGATGCTATTTTTAGCTAATGGCGAGTAAATAACGTAAATGTTGTCATTTCTAGTCGTATACGGGGAATTACCTCTTTTACCCACTTGGTAGTATGTATTTTTATAACCTCTATCGTTAATATTTCTCATAAATACACATATAAAAAATGCGGTTTATCAATACGTTTTAGTTTTTTTGTTGGCAATGTAAAGGAAAAAAACATGGTTGATCTCACCCGTCGGGGAGTATTAACTGGTGCGTGGCGTAGTGCAGCCCCAGTGGTTCGGCCGCCATGGAGTGGTAGTGAAACGCAATTTATTGAATTGTGTACCCGTTGCAATGCCTGCGTTGAGAGTTGCGAAACGGCAATTATCCAACCGGGAGCAGGGGGCTACCCTGTTGTTGATTTTAAGCGTGGTGAATGTACATTTTGCTATGCATGTGCAACAGCATGTCCAGAACCTATTTTCCTTCCAAAACATTCCCAACCTTGGGATATCTCAATTTCGATTGGCCAAAATTGTCTTGCTTATCTTTCGATTGAATGTCGACGTTGCCAAGACAGTTGTGAGCCTGAAGTCATCTCTTTTCGTCCGTCAATGGCCGGTATATACCAGCCAAAAGTAGAAACACCAGGTTGTACAGGCTGTGGTGCTTGTGTCGCAGGTTGCCCAGTTTCAGCCATTACCGTGGAGCATGAACATGCACAGTAACTATCAAGTGTGCAGTTTAATAGTACAAGTAAAAAGTGAACGACTGTCTACTGTGGCCGAAGAAATTAATCAACTTTCTAATTGTGAGGTGGCGTTAAGCGCCCCAGACAACGGAAAACTGATTGTGGTTGTTGAAGGGCAAGGTAGTAGAACGTTGTTAGATACTATTGATTTAGTACGCGATATTGACGGCGTACTAGATGTTTCGCTGGTTTACCACCAGCAGGAAGAGCAAGGTGAGGAAGATTATGAAACTCAGTCGTCGTAGCTTTATGAAAGCCAATGCGATAGCGGCCGCTGCTGCGGCGGCAGGTATTGGCGCACCAAGCATTGCGAAAGCAGTGGTTGGCCAACAAGAAAGTATTAAATGGGACAAAGCCCCTTGCCGTTTTTGTGGTACAGGCTGTGGGGTATTGGTGGGAACTCAAAATGGTCGCATCGTGGCCAGCCAAGGTGACCCAGAAGCGCCTGTAAACCGTGGTCTAAACTGTATCAAAGGGTATTTCTTACCTAAAATCATGTACGGAAAAGACCGTTTAACGCAGCCAATGTTGCGTATGAAAGACGGTGAATATGACAAAAATGGGGAGTTCACACCGATCACGTGGGAACAAGCCTTTGATGTTATGGAAGAAAAAGTCAAAACCACATTAAAAGAAAAAGGCCCTGAAGGGATCGGTATGTTCGGTTCGGGTCAGTGGACAGTTTGGGAAGGCTATGCAGCATCAAAACTGTTCAAAGGTGGATTCCGTTCTAATAACTTAGACCCTAATGCACGCCACTGTATGGCTTCTGCGGTAGTGGGCTTCATGCGTACTTTCGGTATGGATGAGCCAATGGGTTGTTATGATGACATTGAGCATGCTGACGCGTTTGTCCTTTGGGGCTCAAACATGGCAGAAATGCACCCAATCTTGTGGTCTCGTATCACCAACCGCCGTCTGTCTAACCCTGACGTGCGTGTTGCCGTGTTATCGACTTTTAAACACCGTAGCTTTGAATTAGCGGATAACGGTATCGTTTTTACACCACAATCTGACTTAGTGATCCTGAACTATATTGCGAATTATATTATTCAAAATAATGCAGTTAATCAGGAATTCCTTGATAAACACGTGAATTTACGTCGTGGTGCAACAGATATCGGTTATGGATTACGCCCAACTCATCCACTCGAACAAAAAGCGAAAAATGCAGGTTCTGATGCATCTGAGCCAATGACGTGGGATGAATATAAAGCCTTTGTTGCGGAATATACTTTAGACAAAACTGTAGAAATGACAGGGGTTCCAAAAGATCAGTTAGAAGAACTCGCTAAACTTTACGCAGACCCTAAAACTAAAGTGGTTTCTTATTGGACCATGGGCTTTAACCAGCACACTCGCGGTGTTTGGGCAAATAACTTAGTGTATAACCTGCACTTACTGACAGGGAAAATTTCTCAACCTGGCTGTGGGCCGTTCTCATTAACCGGTCAGCCATCAGCGTGTGGTACCGCTCGTGAAGTTGGTACGTTCTCACACCGTTTACCAGCGGACATGGTGGTTACTAATGAAAAACACCGTGAGAAAGTGGAAGGTGTGTGGGGGTTGCCTGCTGGGACGATCCCTGAAAAAGTCGGTTTACACGCTGTTGCCCAAGACCGCGCTTTAAAAGACGGTAAATTGAATTTTTACTGGGTAATGTGTAACAACAATATGCAAGCGGGCCCGAATATCAACCAAGAGCGTATGCCAGGTTGGCGTGACCCTCGCAACTTTATTGTGGTTTCTGACCCCTATCCAACAGTTAGTGCGTTAGCTGCTGACTTGATTTTACCAACAGCAATGTGGGTAGAAAAAGAAGGCGCTTACGGTAATGCGGAACGTCGTACTCAGTTTTGGCGTCAGCAAGTTAAAGCACCAGGCGAAGCGAAATCTGACTTAATGCAGATGGTGTTGTTCTCTAAACGCTTTACAACGGATGAAGTGTGGCCTGAAGAGTTATTAGCGAAAAAGCCTGAATTACGCGGTAAAACGCTGTATGACGTGTTATTCGCTAACCAAGCGGTAACGAAGTTCCCTGTGAGTGAGTTAGCCGAAGACCAACTTAACGATGAATCACGTGAATTAGGCTTCTACTTACAAAAAGGGCTGTTCGAAGAATACGCTGGCTTTGGTCGCGGTCATGGTCATGACTTGGCTGATTTTGATGACTACCACAAAGCGCGCGGTATCCGTTGGCCAGTGGTTGATGGCAAAGAAACGCAGTGGCGTTATAGCGAAGGAAATGACCCTTACGTTAAGGCTGGCGCGGGTTATCAATTCTACGGTAAACCTGATGGTAAAGCGGTCATTTTTGCACTGCCATTTGAACCTGCTGCGGAATCGCCAGATAAAGAATATGACTTATGGTTATCAACAGGCCGTGTATTAGAACATTGGCATACCGGTAGTATGACACGCCGTGTTCCTGAACTACACCGTGCTTTCCCTGAATCTCTTGTGTTTATACATCCAATCGATGCGAAAGAGAGAGGTTTACGCCGTGGTGATAAAGTCAAAGTAGTTTCACGCCGTGGTGATGTGACCACGATTGTTGAAACTCGTGGCCGTAATAGACCACCAAAAGGCTTAGTTTACATGGCGTTCTTCGATGCTGCGCAGCTAGTGAATAACTTAACACTGGATGCAACCGATCCGCTTTCAAAAGAAACGGATTACAAAAAATGTGCCGTTAAACTGGAAAAGGTGTAATTGCTCATGCCCCAGAAAGCTAAGTCTCAACAGGCTAAGTCCCAGAACAGTCGTCGTCGCTTTTTACGCGATGTCGCCCGCACTGCGGGTGGGTTGGCGGCTGTTGGTGTGGTGCTGGGGCTTCAGCAACAAACTTCCCGTGCGAGTGGTGTTAAGCTTCGCCCGCCGGGAGCTCTTGATGAAAAAGCATTTGCCAGTGCATGTGTCCGTTGTGGGCAATGCGTTCAAGCCTGTCCGTATGACATGTTGAAATTAGCGACATTGGCATCAGGCTTGGCTTCAGGAACGCCGTACTTCATCGCTCGAGAAAACCCGTGTGAAATGTGTGAGGATATTCCTTGCGCCAAAGTTTGCCCAAGTGGTGCATTGGATAAAGACATTGAGTCAATTAATGATGCACGCATGGGGTTAGCCGTTTTACTCGATCAGGAAAACTGCCTGAACTTTCAAGGGCTAAGGTGTGATGTATGTTACCGCGTATGTCCGCTGATAGATGAAGCCATCACATTGGAACTTGAACAAAACCACCGAACAGGTAAGCACGCGCGCTTCTTACCCACAGTCAATAGCAACTACTGCACGGGATGCGGTAAATGTGAACAGGCTTGTGTATTGGAAGAGGCGGCTATCAAGGTATTACCAAGGTCGTTAGCAAAAGGTGAGTTAGGACACCATTACCGCTTTGGTTGGCTGGAGGGTAACAATGGCGAATCGTAAACGTGATGCCGGACGTGAAGCTCAGGCAAAAAAAGGTTGGTGGCAGAGCCACAAGTGGTTGGTATTTAGACGTATAAGCCAATTGCTGGTGTTAGCGATGTTCTTGAGTGGGCCATGGTTTGGGGTGTGGATTTTACATGGTAACTACAGCAGTAGCTTATTGTTAGATACCGTACCTTTGACTGACCCATTAATCACCTTAGAGAGCTTAGCAAGTGGTTACTTACCGGGGATCTCAGCATTAGTTGGGGCTGCTATCGTATTCGGGGTTTATGCACTGTTGGGTAAGCGTATTTTCTGCAGTTGGGTTTGTCCTGTAAACCCAGTGACGGATGCCGCGGCGTGGTTAAGACGTAAGTTTGATTTTAACCAGTCCGCAACGATACCACGCAATATTCGTTATGTATTGCTGGTGGTTATCCTGATCGGTTCTGCTATTACAGGAACCTTACTTTGGGAATGGCTTAATCCAGTTTCATTAATGGGGCGCAGTTTAATTTTTGGTTTTGGCAGCGGTGCATTGGTTTTAGTTGCACTGTTTTTATTCGATTTATTAGTTGTGGAACATGGTTGGTGCGGTCACCTTTGCCCATTAGGTGCGCTATATGGCGTGGCAGGGTGTAAGGGCGCACTAGTTGTTACAGCGGAAAATAAAGAAAACTGTAGCCGTTGTATGGACTGTTTCCACATTTGTCCGGAGCCGCAAGTTCTGCGTGCACCGGTCCTAGATAAACAAGCTCCAGCACAGATATCAGATAAAGATTGTATCACTTGCGGTCGTTGCATTGATGTTTGTTCTGAGGATGTTTTTAAAATAACACTAAGATGGAGTTCGGGAGCAAAATCATGAAAAATCCTGTCCTGAAAAAGACGCTCAGCCGTTGGGTGGCTGGAATGGCCTTTGTTGTAAGCAGTCTTGTTTGGGCTGCTAATGGTGTAGACCTGACCCAATCACCAGAAGTATCCGGTACGTCAGAAGGAAGCATTCATATTCCGAAAGAGCAAGAAAGAATGGCATTAAACTATGTGAATCAACCGCCAATGATCCCACATAGTGTTGAAGGTTATCAAATTACCACTAATACTAATCGTTGTTTGCAATGCCATGGTGTGGAAAATTATCGCACCACAGGGGCACCAAGAGTTAGCCCAACGCACTTTATGGATGCAACAGGCAAAGTTCTTGGCGAAGTCGCACCAAACCGCTACTTCTGTCTACAGTGCCACGTGCCACAATCAGACACGGCACCGATTGTTGATAACACATTTACCCCATCCAAAGGTTTTGGGAAATAAGGGGGAATTATGTCAAATAACAATGATAAGCAAATAAATGATGACAAGCCGAAGAAAAAGGGCTTGTTTGGGTTACTCGGCCGAGTATGGCGGTGGTGGCGTAGGCCAAGCCGTTTAGCATTAGGAACCTTATTGCTGATTGGTTTTGTGAGTGGTGTTATCTTCTGGGGCGGCTTCAATACGGGTATGGAAATGGCCAATACGGAAGAGTTCTGTATTAGTTGCCATGAAATGCGTGAGAATGTCTATGAAGAATATATGGATACTATTCACTATACTAACCGTAGTGGTGTTCGCGCAACTTGCCCAGATTGTCACGTACCGCATGAGTTTGGCCCAAAAATGGTGCGTAAAATTCAAGCGAGTAAGGAGCTATACGGGAAAATTTTTGGCATCATCGACACACCTCAAAAATTTGAAGACCATCGGTTAGCGATGGCGCAAAGTGAGTGGCGACGGATGAAAAATAACGACTCACAAGAGTGTCGTAACTGCCACAATTTTGAGTATATGGATTTCACGGCACAAAAAGGGGTTGCAGCTAAAATGCATGACCAAGCCATCACGGATGGTAAAACTTGCATTGACTGTCACAAAGGAATTGCCCATAAGTTGCCGGACATGCGTGAAGTTGAACCTGGCTTTTAATTTAAGGTAATCATTTTATGATGAGTTATACCGATAAATTATAAGTAATGATCAATAAATAGGCTGGTTATGCGTTTGAGTATGATCAGCCTAAGTTATATTTGTGTTAAATCAATATATTTGCTTTTTTAATGTGTATTGTATGATTCTGTCACGCAGCATTTACTAACAATATAATAAATCAGGGTAATTAAACTATGTGGAAAAAGCTTCATCAACTTGCCATCCCAGTTAACCTTTACCGGTTATGTGGGCGTCTAATACCGTGGTTTATTATATTGAGTGTAATTTGTTTAGCGGTGGGGTGGATTTGGGGATTTGGCTTTGCGCCAACCGATAAAGTCCAAAGCCAAAGTTATCGTATTATGTATATCCATGTTCCTGCCGCGATGTGGTCGATGGGCATTTATGCCACAATGGCAATTACTGCTTTTGTTGGTCTTGTCTGGCAAATGAAAGTCTCTGAATTGGCGATAGCGGCAATGGCACCGATAGGGGCGGTATTTACTTTTATTGCCTTGGTGACAGGTGCGACATGGGGTAAACCAATGTGGGGTGCATGGTGGGTATGGGATGCACGTTTAACCTCTGAACTAATTCTATTTTTTCTGTATGTGGGGATTATTGCTTTATGGCATGCTTTTGATGACCGCCGTACAGCAGGAAAGGCCGCTGCGATTTTAGTATTAATTGGTGTGATTAACTTACCTATCATTCATTATTCAGTTGAATGGTGGCAAACTTTGCATCAACCTTCGACGCGTATGCAAGAAAGTATCAACCCAGCTATGCGTACGCCACTACGTTTAGCTATCCTTGGTTACCTATTTCTCTTTATCTCATTAACGTTAATTCGTTTACGTAGTCAATTATTGTTGTTAGAACGTAACCGTCCATGGGTATTAGATATTGTGAATAAAAAAGGACGTCAATCATGACTAGCGCATTTGCATCTTGGAGTGAATTTTGGGCGATGGGCGGCTATGGTTTTTATGTATGGCTGGCGGTTGCGCTGACATTAATACCTATTTTGTTACTCTGTTTGCATACATACATACAAAGAAAAATGATAATAAATGCAATTATTCAACAGCAAGCTCGTGAAGTAAGACAAAAAGCAGCAAGAGCGCGTAGGGAGGGAGTGTGAATATTCGTCGTCGTAACCGACTTTGGTTGATCTGTTCCATATTGGTTGGCGTGGGGTTAACCCTCGCATTGATTCTCTACGCATTGCGCTCAAGTATTGACTTGTTTTATACCCCCGGTGAAATCATCTATGGTAAGCGGGAAACTCAGCAAATCCCTGAAGTTGGGCAACGTTTGCGCGTTGGCGGCATGGTGATGCCCGGTAGTGTAGTACGTGACTCTGACCCTGTCTCTAATGCCGTCAATATCACTTTCACTGTTTATGATGCCGAAGGTGAAGTAGACGTAAGTTATCATGGAATTTTGCCTGACTTATTCAAAGAAGGGCAAGGTGTCGTTGTTCAAGGGGAGTTACAGGAGAATAATCATATTTTAGCGAAAGAAGTGCTTGCTAAACATGATGAAAACTATACGCCACCAGAGGTTGAAAAGGCGATGCAAGAAAACCACCGCAGGCCAGCTGCTGCCTATAAGGACAATGCATCATGATCCCTGAAATTGGTAGCGTTTTACTGTGCTTGGCATTAGGTCTTGCCGTTTTGCTGTCTTTTTACCCGCTATGGGGGGTGGCACGCAATGATGCACGCTTAATGGCATCATCACGTCCATTGGCATGGTTACTTTTTCTCTGTGTAACAGGGGCATTCCTAGTATTAGTGAATGCCTTTGTTGTTAATGATTTCTCAGTCACGTATGTTGCCAATAACTCTAATACGCAATTACCTATTTGGTATCGTGTTGCGGCGACATGGGGAGCTCACGAAGGCTCATTATTACTATGGGTATTATTAATGAGCGGCTGGACATTTGCGGTGGCAATTTGCAGTTACCGTATGCCTCTCGACATTGTTGCCCGTGTTTTAGCTGTTATGGGGATGGTAAGCGTTGGTTTTTTGCTGTTTATCATCTTTACTTCAAACCCATTTTCGCGCACGCTGCCCGCCTTTCCGATTGAAGGGCGTGACCTCAACCCATTACTACAAGACCCAGGGCTGATTTTCCACCCACCATTGTTATACATGGGCTATGTCGGCTTCTCTGTGGCATTTGCTTTTGCGATTGCGGCATTGTTAAGTGGCCGGTTAGACAGCTCTTTCACACGTTTTGCTCGCCCTTGGACGATGGCAGCCTGGTTCTTTTTAACGTTAGGGATCATGTTAGGTTCCGCATGGGCTTATTATGAATTAGGCTGGGGGGGCTGGTGGTTCTGGGACCCGGTAGAGAATGCCTCCTTTATGCCATGGTTAGTGGGAACGGCATTGATCCACTCACTTTCCGTTACTGAACAGCGAGCCACTTTTAAAGCATGGTCACTATTATTGTCGATTTTTGCTTTCTCATTGTGTTTACTCGGGACTTTCTTAGTTCGCTCAGGGGTACTGGTTTCGGTACACGCCTTTGCCTCAGACCCATCTCGAGGGTTATTTATCTTAGCCTTCATGGTGATAGTGATTGGCGGCTCTTTACTGGTGTTTGCACTGCGTGGGCACAAGGTACGCTCAAGGGTTAACAATGCCTTATGGTCGCGTGAATCCATGTTATTGGGTAATAACGTTATCCTAACAGCAGCGATGCTAGTTGTGTTACTCGGTACATTGCTACCGTTAGTCCATAAACAAATTGGCCTGGGTACGATTTCCATTGGTGAACCGTTCTTTAATACCATGTTTATCGCGTTGATGGTGCCATTTGCCTTGTTACTAGGAATTGGGCCACTTGTGCGTTGGGGACGTGACCGCCCTGCGGCTATCAAAAAGTTATTAATCATTGCAACGGTATTAACCGTTATTCTTTCTTTTGCCCTACCATTACTGATGGAAGATAGGGTAGAAGCGTTGACGGTTGTCGGCTTAATGATGGCGTGCTGGATAGCAATTCTTGCCTTCGCAGAAATGCGAGTCCGCATCAGTAAGAAAATCAAGCTCACGCCAAGTTACTGGGGAATGGTACTGGCGCATTTAGGTTTGGCGGTAACCATCGTCGGTATTGCCTTTAGCCAAAATTACAGTATTGAGCGTGATGTGAAAATGAAGCCGGGTGATAGCATTTCAATTCGTGCTTATACCTTTGTATTTAATGGCGTACGAGAGGCTGATGGCCCTAACTACCAAGGTGTCATTGGCAGTATTTCAGTGAAAGAGAAAGACAAAGTCATCGGTGTTTTAATGCCAGAAAAACGTTTTTATAGCGTTAGCCGAGCTGTTATGACCGAAGCGGCGATTGATGGTGGTTTTACTCGCGATTTATATGCTGCATTGGGTGAGGAAGTCGCTAAAGATACGTGGACTATGCGTTTGTATTATAAACCATTTGTTCGTTGGATCTGGTCTGGTGGCGTATTAATGGCTATTGGTGCGTTATTTTGCTTGTTTGACCCACGTTATCGTCGCCGTAAATTACAAGGGGAAACAGCATGAACCGCAAAGTCTTCTTAATTCCTTTTATTATTTTTGCAGGAATCGCTGCGGTCCTGTTATGGCAATTGATGCGTAATGCAGAAGGGGATGATCCTCGTTTATTAGAATCCGCTTTAATTGGTAAGCCAGTGCCCGTTTTTCGCCTTGAATCGCTAGAAAACCCCGGTCAGCACTACGAATCCGATGTATTAACACAAGGGCAACCTATCTTGTTGAATGTTTGGGCAACATGGTGCCCTACATGCCGTGCAGAACATCAATATTTGAATAAGTTGTCTGCACAGGGTGTTCGTGTGGTTGGGTTGAACTATAAAGATAAACGGGATAAAGCCATTGTGTGGTTGCGTGAGTTAGGCAACCCTTATGCCTTAAGCTTATTTGATGGTGAAGGTATGTTAGGCCTTGATTTAGGGGTATATGGTGCACCTGAAACGTTCTTAATTGATGGTAATGGTGTGATCCGTTATCGTCACGCAGGGGCAATGGACGAGCGCGTCTGGGAAAAAGAATTTAAACCCCTTTGGGAGCGCTATAATCAGGAGGCGAACCAATGAGGTATTTATTGGGTTTATTGATGTTAGCGTTAAGTGCAACGGTGACATATGCATCGACAGAAGTCTTTACTTTCGATAATGAACAGCAAGAGCAGCAATTTCGTAAATTAACCGAAGAGCTACGTTGCCCTAAATGCCAGAACAACAGCATTGCGGATTCTAATTCAATGATTGCACTGGACTTGCGCCAAAAAGTGTATGAGTTAATGAAAGAAGGCAAAAACCGTGATGAAATCGTTGATTACATGGTTGCACGTTATGGTTACTTCGTCACTTATAACCCACCACTGACGCCGCTAACGATTGTACTGTGGGGGTTACCGTTTGTTGCGATAGCGGTAGGCGGCTGGATCATCTTTGCCCGTTCTAAAAAACGCGTTAGATTAAAACAGGTTGAGCAGGGCGATGAGGAAGCATTACCTGAGGCCTCTCGCACTAGCAACTGGGTTTATTTACCCGGGTTTATCATTGCATTAGGTGTTGCGGGGGGGGCTTATTATCAGGTAGGTAGCTACGAGAAAGTGGCAGATTGGAATAATGCCTATCAACAAGCTCCCGCTTTGTTAGACAGAGCGCTAGACCCGTCTGAGCCACCACTCAATAATGCGGAAATGGAACACCTCGCTTTAGGTCTACGTACTCGCCTCCAGGAAGACCCGCAAAATGTAGAAGCGTGGGAAATGCTAGGCCGTATTGGTATGGTGTTGGGGAATGCGACTATGGCAACCGATGCCTATGGCCGTGCTTATCGCCTAGCCCCTAAAAATGAAAATGTAGTGATGGGATATGCGGAGGTTTTGACGCGCTCTTCTGACCCAGAAGATAACCGTCAAGGTGCAGAGCTACTTAAAAAGCTGATTGCTGAAGACCGTACCAATGTGAAAGCATTAAGCATTTTTGCATTCAATGCATTTGAGCAAGAGCGTTATGCAGAGGCCATCTCGGCTTGGCAAATGATGTTAAAACTACTGCCTGAGAATGACCAACGTCGTCCTATTATCGAGCGTAGTGTTGAACAGGCTCTGATGATGGTACACGAAAAGAAAGGGCAGCCTTCCGATAAGTAAGTTTTTTCACTGATAGTGTTATACTGGTGTTCGCCTGTATAACACTCCCTTTCATATTACAATCCACGATTTTGATTACTTCGGTTTGTTAAAGATAGCTGATATCAATTCTTTTAATATAGTTTGAGTTTATAACTAGATAAAAGGAAGCAATATGTCAACTCAAATAATGCATAATTCTCATCTAACGAATATCCCTCATCCAATCATTTCAAATTTGAATCGACTCACATTAGATAAGGAAGTTAAAGCTGAGCTTGTGAATCAGCAGCAAAAATTAGGTCGATTTGTTGATAATATTAAACAAAAAAAACAGATTGACCTGACAGGGTCAAAAATTCCCATTCGGCTACCTACGTTAAGGCATGCCTATTCAGAACCTTCAAAGATTCATCAAAAAAATATATCAGGGGCATTGGTATTAAATCGTTCGAATTCGGAACCAAGCAATCTAGATCGCGTCCACAGAACGCCAGTTAAAAAGGGTGTGTTAGCGAGAACTCAACCAAATTACCAAATAAATCAGACACCAAGAAGTCTACAATATATTCAAAAAGCAAAAGACGACAAAATTGCTGCATATCAATCACTATCCGATACGACTAAAAGTTTTCTCAGAGAAAAACTCAGCTATAAAATTTTGGTAACCTTCAAAAAAGGGCTAGATGGTAAGGAAACAAAACAATTCATGGTCGCCTATGAAGAGTTCAGACAAGGCGTCAGCGATAAAGAAAAGGAGGAATATCAACAGAACAAATTGAGCGGTTTTACACCGGATAACCGATTTCAATTTACCAAAACGGTTTGGATTGAATTGGATAAACTCATATTAATTCCAACTAAAGAAGAGATAACTAAAATAGTGGCTAACACAAAATGGTCTCATCTAAATCGTTAGGTTTAGATGGTTTATATGTAAATAATTAACTTATTATTTGCTTTAATTTCAGTCTATTGTCGTAAGGATAGATATTCAATCAATAGATTGATTTTTATTGGTAATTGTTTGTTTTTTAGTTCATTACATGTAGAGGTAGGCCCTGCTTAACATTAATGGTGAAAATTGATAACATCCCTCCTCTAAATAAGATACAATTTCGCGCTATAAAATTCGTACTGAGATAACGGAAAAACGTTGCACCTGCGCCCTTTTATCAAACAGCTATCCGCTTATCTTGCTTTGCTTGCCATTGTTATGCTGTTTATTGCTCCACTGGTTTCTAAATCCATGGTGCATATGAACACTTGTGCAAATATACAAAGTGAGATGTCGGACCAATCGATGCATTCGCATCATAGTATGCCAATGCCTGAAAATTGTGACGTTTCTACACCAATGAATCATATGTTAATGACGGGGATGGGGCAGTCTCCGATGGAAGACATTGCATGTGGTTACTGTCAGTTATTGGTCCACTTTCCATTTCTTATCTTATTTATTGCTGCGGTTATTCGACAACTCGCCACGCTGACTCTATTTGTTCCTTTTGAGCGCTACGTTCACATTTGGTTATTTAGACCATGGTCATTACATCTCGCTAGAGCCCCGCCTATTTACTGATGTCTTAGCATGATAAATCTTACAAATTAATTTAATTGCTATTTTTGCCTTTATTGTGCAAAGCGTTTTCGTTCATCTTGAATTTCTTTGATTTTTAAGAGGTTCACCCACGGGTGCTGAAAATGCATTTGCAAGCTAAGAGGCGAAAGCAGCGTACCTATATTCTAAGAAACAGGTAAAAAATGAACACATACGTTTTTAAAGTGGCTCCTATTGCAACGCTGGTTATTAGTGCGATTTTTACAGCACCTACAGTCGCTAAAACTGAAATTAACCAAAGCCCAATCTCAAATAGCTCAGTGATGATTGTTACTGCGCCAGTCGATTCACCATTGACTATTACGACATCCCCTAAAACACCAAGGCAGCCCGTCCCTGCGAGTGATGGTTCTGATTACCTTAAAACGATCCCAGGCTTTTCACAGATACGTAACGGTGGAACTAACGGAGATCCGGTTTTTCGTGGCATGTTTGGGTCTCGTTTGCGTATTTTAACCAATGATAGTGAAATGTTGGGTGCATGCCCTTCTCGTATGGATGCACCGACTTCTTATATTTCACCGGAAAACTTTGATGTATTAAATATGATTAAAGGGCCACAAACTGTTTTATGGGGGCCTGGGAATTCAGCAGGAACAATCCGGTTTGAGCGCGAAAAACCGCTATTTACTGAAGCAGGTATTAAAGGCAACGCAAGTGCCTTAACGGCATCTAATGAGCGCTGGGATGGTAATGCTGATATTAGCTTAGGTAATGAAACGGGTTATGTTCGTGTTATTGGTAATAAATCACGTTCAAATGATTATAAAGATGGCAATGGTGATAAGGTTCCCTCTAAATGGGATAAGTGGAACGCTGATATTGCTATCGGCTGGACGCCAGATGAATATACATTATTAGAATTAACCGCTGGTAAAGGCGACGGCGAAGCTCGTTATGCAGGGAGGGGAATGGATGGCTCTCAGTTTAAACGTGAAAGCTTAGGCTTACGCTTTGAAAAGAGTAATATCGGTGATGTTTTAGATAAAGTTGAAGCAAATGTTTACTACAATTACGCCGATCATATTATGGATAATTACTCGCTTCGTACTCCATCAGGCGGTGGAATGGGGGGCGGGCATATGGGGCATAGAGGCCACGGTATGATGAATATGCCAATGAAAATGCGAGTTGACCGTGAAACCATGGGCGGCCGTACCATGGGAACATGGTTATGGAAAGACTATGAACTGCGTGCAGGGGCTGACATGCAGACCAATAAACATCGTAAAAACAATAATAATAGCTGGAAAAAAGATGCACAATTCCAAGATTATGGTGTTTTTAGTGAGCTAACTTGGCATGCGACTGAGCAAGGTAAAGTTGTTAGCGGGGCTCGTTTAGATCGTGTGATAGTTGAAAATAGTACAGGCGTAGGCTCTTCAGGGCGTAATACGGTGATGCCAGCGGGCTTTGCGCGTTATGAGCATTCTTTATCTGGTACACCTGTTATGGTATATGCTGGTGTCGGCTATACAGAACGTTTTCCTGATTATTGGGAGTTGTTTTCGCCTAAACTCGGACCAGATGGTAGCAATAATGTGTTTGATAAGCTAAAAACAGAAAAAACGACTCAGTTAGATATTGGTGCTAAATATAGCCATGAAGACACCAATGCATGGGTTTCTGCGTATGTGGGACGTGTTGATGATTTTATTCTCTTCCGTTATAGCGCGACAAACCCGCGAATGAGCCAAGTTGAAAATGTTGACGCATTAATTATGGGCGGAGAGCTCGGTATAGCACAGAAACTCAGTGATGAATGGAAAGCCGATGCAAGTCTTGCTTACTCTTGGGGAGAAAATCGTACAGATGGCAAAGCGTTACCGCAAATGCCACCATTGGAAAGCCGATTTGGCTTATCGTGGGAAAAAGGTGATTGGACTACGACAGGTTTAGTACGCGTTGTTAGCCGTCAAAATCGTGTTGCGATTAATGATGGTAATGTGGTGGGGAAAGATTTTAGCAAGAGTGCAGGTTTCACAATATTTTCATTAAATACAGCGTATAAAATTAATGAAAATATGAAATTAAGCGCAGGCGTTGATAACCTTTTTGATAAAACCTATAGCGAGCACCTTAATTTAGCTGGAAATAGCGGTTTTGGTTATTCATCCAATGTACCAGTGAATGAACCAGGGAGAAATTTCTGGGCAAAAATTAATGTGAGTTTTTAATTGTTAGGCTAGCATCCCATACAGTATTCGTATGGGGTGCTGCTAGTCGTTAAATAATAACAGGAATATAGTAATTTAGCTCTTGGATGAAATTGCGTGAATCATTAATGAATGCTTCATAAGTGGGTTTGGATTTTAGGACATATTGCTCTATATCAGGCCCTTTACCACGGACGATATCCATTTCAGCAAGTACCTTCCCATAAGCAGTATAAATAATATCATTGTAATCTATACCATGAAGGCTACTGGTGATCTTGATTTCTAAATAATTTCCTGCGGGTAACTGTAAGTTGGTTGTTTGCGGAAGTGCAATATCAACATCTTGTTCATCTAGAGCCGTGGTATATAGGAAATGGCCTTCTGCATTAGTACTTTGATCAACACCGTGAATGGCGTATAAATGCTGTGTGACATAATGGTTTTTATTGAAGAAATCCATCCAATAGTGTCGGCGTAGCTCATCCGTTTTTAGGTTCCACTCATTAATATCTTTAGTGTAACGATGTTTAGTTCCGAGTAAATTGATAGCTGGCAATTGAGTCAATTTAACTTGAACACTGAGCTCTTTATTCTCTCGTAGAGGTAAGCAAAACCCTTCAATTTTCCAACCCTGTCGTTTTCTGTATTCAGAAGGGGTCAGATTAAATTGTTTTTTAAACGCACGGCAAAAAGTTTGTTGTGAGTCAAAACGGTACCTCAGAGAAATATCCATTATGCTGTCATTTGTTAGCCGTAGTGCGACAGCAGAACAAGAAAGGCGCCTTGCTCGGATATAGGAACCAAGTGCGAGCCCTGTTTGGTTCTTAAACAGGCGCTGAAAGTGCCATTTGGTGTATCCTGATTTATCGGCAACAGTATCTAGGGATAGGCGAGATTCTAAATTTTGTTCTATCCAGAGAATGATTTCCCTGATAACAATTTCTTGTAGCATGATTATCCTTTCAGGTCTCTTTTACTTACCAACAAAATAGCAAGCCATATAATATAGCAATGTTATGAATTGTAAGTACTCATGGGTGCTCGTAATAGGATACCATGCTAACTGACAATTTTATTAAAAAGATGTGAAGTTAAGTAAGTATTGGGCGGTGGAAACATAGGTAGATTGCTTGAGTACACCTATCTAGCGTTTACATAATTTGTCTAATTTTTACGTATTGTGGTATAGACTGAAGGTAATGAACATGGCATAAATGCAGTGGAGTGAATTTTTTTACCGAAAATAGCCAGGTGTGATAATTAATTTTAGATATTCAGAATAAGAGCAGGTTAATGTAAGGCACTAATATGAAAAGGTGATTTAGCTTTATAGACTAATATGAAAATTTTTATATTTAATACCTAAATTTAATGTTGTTATTCGACTAATAAATAAAAAAAAGCGCCTTTTTTTATGATTGAAAAAAAATTTCTTTATTATAATTATGTTCTGGAAACTTATTGATACGCATGAATACAAATTGTCACGAATTTCTTAAGGTTATAACATTAAATCAGTCAAGATAATTTTATTAAATTGAAAATGTAAGTTAGAATTTTGGTTAAATTGAAAATGTAATTTTGAAGTCGTTGGCTTATTACAGTGTAGTTTTCTATACCTATTAGGTTATAAAAATAACGTGATCAGAATCACAGTTAAAAAGAAAGCGATATAGCCATACATATCAGTATTTTATATGGTTGTTGATTTTTTAATTCATTAATGGATTGTCTTTAAATGACTTGTTTAGTTAGAGTTTTATTATTATAAGTCAATTTATAAATTTATGGTTGGTGATAGTTTACGCACCGGTTAATAATATTCATTTTAATATTTAATAGAGGTTATTATGGGGAAGGAAAACATTGCTAAAATGCTAGGGATAAAAATCCGAAAACAACGAGAAAACCATAAGATATCGATAGAACGAATGGCGAGTTTAATTGGTGTAACAGAAGAAGAAATGAGTCGATTTGAGACTGGAGAAAGTTGTATTGATGTCGATTCACTATTTCAATTTGCTTATCTTTTTAATGTTGATCCCGCTTCTTTTTTATATGGCGTTGTCAATGTGAATAGTGGTACATGTAGTTCAATACACTGATTATAAGTAATTTTAGAATGTAACATTAAGCGGTATAGTATTGTTATATCATTCGTGAGCATAATAATATTAACTGTTACTATCAGAATTATCTTTATATTTCGTAATAATCAAATATATCCATAAGTATTTAGCTGTTTTATTACTATAGCTGTTAGTTTATTGGCGCGACTCCATTGATTAATTTTGGCTAGTTTTGTGTTGCTACCGAGTCTTAAAACAAATTGGTCGAGTTGCTCTACAATAAAATTATTTTGATTAATCTCTTGATATGTTTCATTAAAAGAGAGTTTTTCCTTTATCTCATATCGGTTATTACATTGTTTTAATGACAGTTTGTCTAAAATCTTCCCCGTATTGAAAAAGATTTCAAATGAAACCAATAAACCGTTTTCTTGGCGTAAATTAATCATCAATACATCGCCATCGGTTCTTTTAGTAAAGGGATGTGAGTATTGAATAGCGGGGGATGAAAGGACAAAATCAGGCATCAAGGATAACAATAATTCTATGTTTTTTGTGATGGTGTTTCGTAGTATATTGAATGGTAATTGATTTTCAGTTTCTATTATTCGGTGCGCTGTGATACGCAATAACCCTGTTTCGGTACCACGTTTAGACATTAAAGACGCTTTTATTTGATTGAACTGGTTATCAAAGCTAAGAGGTTGGTTATAATCAATCAATACATCATGGCGCATTGCTTGTTTTAATACCTCCTTCAATTCGCTTTCACTAAAGTTGGGGATATCATTCAATAGGATATCTTTTCCGGCAGATACCGCAGTCTGAATTGCAAATCTTAGTAACTCATCACTGCAAGTGGATGTCATTATAATGCAGTCAACGCCATCATTATTGATCAACTCTTCTATCTTTTTCTTTTGACACATAAAGTAAGTCATAGAAGGTAGATATGGAGACAAATGGCAAATTGACTTTAGCTCACTATGATGAGTGCAGCATTTTATCGCATTTATATAAAGTTGGTTATAAGGTGCAGTGCCGATTAAACCAATACCAGAGCGATTAAGTGACGTGACAGAATGCTGCTCTTCAAGTAAACGAAGGTGGCCGAGTAAATAAAGAAAGTGTGTATTTAACATGCTTAGCCCTTATTCTTGGTTTTATCTAACACGAGATATAATCCCAACATAGCAGGGTGAAATAATAATTTCATTTCATTGTCTTTTTAGAATTTGTATTTTCTGATGAGACTCACAAATTAAAGAAAAAAATGAAACTTAATTAGTTTTTAATAATGACGTCTACGTTAATTAGAGAAAGGACTGGAAGAGGCTCTGAATTAATGGAGGTGTTTAATTACAGAGCCATATATCTTAGACTAAGCTGCTGCCCTGACGGTAGGCTAATGCAACGGTCAGTGATTGTGCTAAACATAAGGTGGCTGATTGCGAACGAAATGCATCTACTTGGGCTTCTTTGATAACAAAACAAACATCGCTAAAACTTGCCAAAGGGCTAATTTGGCTGTCAGTAATAACGATTTGCTGCGCACCTGCTTGGGCCGCCTTCTCACTTACCATGACAGTTTCCGAAGCGTAAGGCGTGAAACTGATTGAAATAACGACGTCATTTTCACTGATCCTGCTGATCTGTTCCTTGAACATTCCGCCAAGCCCATCAATAAGTACTGGGCGACATTCCAAATGGCTAAGAGCGTAACTTAAATACGTTGCAACGCTGAATGAGCGACGCAAACCGATAATATAGATATTTTGTGCATTTGCTAATAACGATACGGCTTTTTCGATATCTTCAGCAGGAGTTCTGGCTGCCATTTGTTGTAAAGCTTGGGCGTTAGAATGAGCGAACTCCTTCAAAATTTGGGAAGGGTCATCTCCCAGTTCTTGGGAGCCGTCCATTTCACGAAACATGCGGGCTCTATCTGTGTAGCTGGCCGTTTCTTCAACGAGGTTCATACGAAACAATTGTTTCATTTCATTAAACCCACTGAAATTAAACGCATTTGCAAAGCGGATTAGAGTCGAAGGCGGAACCTTAGCCTCTTTCGCAATGACGGCAACTGTATCAAATGCGACACTATTCGTATTATCTAACACATAGCGTGCTACTTGCTGTAGCCGTTTACTTAATTCGTCATACCTTGAGCGAACTTGCTCTTGAAACTCATTTAAATTTGATGCACTTGACATATAACCTCCAGAATTTGGCTCTAATTGTAGTTGTTTTACGGCGTTAGTCGAATCTTTTTGAAACACTTAGTTCATATTTAAAAATTTTCTTTTTTTAGGATCTTAAAATAATTTGAATTTGGGATAATAAATTGAACAGCTTACATCAATTTGTTCTCTTATTTTCTTGATGGAAAGAAAGCCATGTTTAGCCCAATACAAAGGAAAAATAGCCAATAAATAAGTGATGGACATAAGTTTAAAATAGGTGTTTTTTAGCCGCGATTAAAAATTTCATAAAAACTTTGTCTAGATCACATAAATTGAATGTTATTTCAAATTTAGTTGTAAATGAAACAAATATTTCATATACATTGAGTAACAAGGTAACTCTGTCAGCTAAAGAGAGGCAACATGGAACAGATTCATAATTTCATTGGTGGTGAGATAGTATCCAGCAAAAGTGGGCGTTTTGCACCGGTATTCAACCCAGCAACGGGTGAGCAAATTGCTCAGGTTGTACTTAGCAGTGCCGATGAAACAAAAAAAGCAATTGAGATTGCGAATAAAGCATTCCCTAAATGGTCAAAACTTTCCCCTTTGAAACGTTCCCGGATCTTATTCAAATTTAAAGCATTGCTGGAAGAGAATATGGATGAACTGGCTCGTTTAATTTCAAGAGAACATGGTAAAGTTTTTTCTGATGCGGTAGGTGAATTAACTCGTGGTTTGGAAGTCGTTGAATTTGCATGTGGTATCCCTCACTTACAAAAAGGTGAGCACTCAGCCAATGTTGCTACCGGTGTTGATAGCCACTCATTAATGCAACCTCTGGGGGTATGTGCGGGAATTACACCATTTAATTTCCCAGCAATGGTACCGATGTGGATGTTCCCAGTGGCTATTGCAACAGGCAATACCTTTGTTTTAAAACCATCAGAAAAAGACCCTTCTTTAGCATTAGGATTAGCTAAATTATTAAAAGAAGCAGGTTTACCTGATGGCGTATTTAACGTTGTTCAAGGGGACAAAGAATCTGTCGATGTGCTCTTAACCGCGCCAGAAGTCCAAGCCGTTAGTTTTGTTGGTTCAACACCTATTGCTGAATATATTTACACGACGGCATCTGCTCATGGCAAACGCTGTCAAGCACTCGGTGGTGCAAAAAACCATTGTATTTTAATGCCGGATGCGGACATGGGGCAGGCGGCTAATGCCATTATGGGCGCGGCATTTGGTGCAGCGGGCGAACGTTGTATGGCATTATCTGTAGTCTTAGCCGTCGGTGATGAAACAGCAGATGCGCTCATTGCTAACCTGAAAGGTCAAATTGCTAAAATGTCCGTCGGGCCAGGTATTACGCAAGGCAAAGAAAATGATATGGGTCCCGTCATTTCAGCACAGCACAAAGCTAAAATCTGTGACTATATTACTAGCGGTGAAAAACAAGGTGCGACGTTATTAGTTGATGGCCGTGATTTTAAAGTGAAAGGCTTCGAAAATGGTTATTTTGTAGGACCAACATTATTTGATAATGTCACTCCTGAGATGGACATTTATAAAGAAGAAATTTTTGGGCCTGTCTTAGCCGTAGTGCGTGTTCCAGACTTCGAAACGGGTTTGAAACTAATTAACCAACATGAATATGGAAATGGAACGGCTATTTTCACCCGTGATGGTGAAACGGCTCGTGAATTCCAAGAAAATGTCCAAGCTGGAATGGTTGGGATCAACATACCGATTCCAGTACCGATGGCATTCCACAGTTTTGGTGGTTGGAAACGTTCTATTTTTGGTCCATTAAATGTACATGGAAATGATGGTGTTCGCTTCTATACTCGCATGAAAACAGTCACTAGCCGTTGGCCTGCAAGTGTTCGCTTAGAACACCATGAAAGTAGTTTCACAATGCCTACCATGGAATAAATGGAGACCCGTATGAATAAGCAGAAAATGACGACAGCTCAAGCGTTGGTTAAATTTCTAAACCAACAATATGTTGATGTTGATGGTGAGCAGTATCCGTTTATTCAGGGAGTATTTACGATTTTTGGCCATGGTAACGTTGTGGGTTTAGGTCAGGCGCTCGAAGAGGCGCCTGGGCATCTACGTGTTTATCAAGGTTGCAACGAGCAAGGCATGGCACATATTGCGACAGGCTTTGCCAAACAAAAAAAACGTAAACAAATTTTTGCGGTTACGTCCTCTGTTGGCCCAGGTGCTGCGAATATGATCACAGCTGCCGCAACAGCTACGGCGAATCGCATCCCACTGTTATTACTACCTGGCGATACTTTTGCAACACGTCAGCCAGATCCCGTTTTGCAGCAAGTTGAACAGTATGGCGACGGAACAATAAGCACGAATGATTGTTTTCGACCTGTCTCACGCTATTGGGATAGGATTTCACGGCCTGAACAGCTAATGGCAGCCATGGTTAATGCAATGCGGGTGTTAACGGATCCTGCGGATACTGGCGCGGTAACCATTTGCCTACCTCAAGATGTTCAAGGCGAGGCGTGGGATTACCCCGATTATTTTTTCCAAAAACGCATCCATCGTATTGAACGTAGACCACCGACAACGGTGAGTATCGAAGAAGCCGTTCATCTGATCCGCAGTAAGAAAAAACCATTACTCATCTGTGGTGGTGGGGTACGTTATTCCGAAGCTCACGAGGCATTTTTACAGTTTGCTGAAGATTACCGTATTCCATTTGGCGAAACCCAAGCGGGTAAAAGTGCCGTCGTTGCTAGTCATCCCTTGAATATGGGTGGAATTGGCACTACAGGTGGGTTAGCCGCAAACTTGTTAGCTAAAGAGGCTGATTTAGTTATTGGTGTTGGCACCCGCTTTACGGATTTTACCACCGCATCTAAATCTTTATTTAGTCATCCAAATGTAACCTTCTTAAATATCAATGTTGCGGAATTCGATGCAAGTAAGTTAGATGCTTTGAAAGTGGTTGCAGATGCCAAAGAAGCACTTCAAGCACTGGATATAAAGCTGAAAGATTCTCACTATGAAGCTCAGTGGGGGGATGAAATTCAGCAGTCTAAACAACAGTGGAAAAATGAGCTGGAGCGCTTGTTTAGTATACAGTATCGGCCATTAGATTTTGTCCCTGAAATTGCAGGCCATCTTGATGATAAACTTGAAGAATACCGTAAAACGCTAGGTACAGAACTGGCACAAACACGGGTGCTAGGCTTGATGCAGCAATACATGGAAGACGATGCCATTATTGTGGGGGCAGCAGGTTCATTACCGGGAGATTTACAACGTATTTGGCTACCAAAACAGCGAGATACTTATCATCTTGAATATGGTTATTCATGCATGGGGTACGAAATTGCCGCCGCTGTTGGTGCTAAAATTGCAGCGCCGAAACAACCAGTTTATGCGATGGTCGGAGATGGTTCTTATTTAATGCTACACAGTGAATTACAAACCGCGATTCAAGAGAACATTAAGATCACCATCTTATTGTTTGATAACGCGGGATTTGGTTGTATTAATAACCTGCAGATGAGCCAAGGTATGGGAAGTTTTGGTACAGAGAACCGACATCGAAACCCACAGACGGGGTTGATGGATGGGCCGTTAGTGAAGGTCGATTTTGCTAAAAACGCAGAAAGCTATGGCTGTAAAAGTTATCGGGTACATGATGAGGAACAATTGATTGCCGCACTGAAAGACGCGAAGTCCCATTCGGGCTGTGTATTGATTGATATTAAAGTACTTCCGAAAACAATGACCGATGGTTATGAAGCTTGGTGGCGCACAGGCACGGCACAAGTTTCTAAAAAGCCTCAAATAGTTGCTTCCGCTGAAAAAATTAAACAGATGGTTGAAAATAAAGTTCGTCTTTATTAATCAATGTGTTGGGTTAGTGCTTTGTATTATCGTAATAACTCGACGGTGTTTTTACCGTCGAGGAATGTTCTTCGTTTTCTTAATGAGTCAGATGTAATTAAGTAGGGTAGTTACTGGAAATTTAGCAAGGATTGCTTTGGTGTTAATTTACATAGTGGTTACCACTTGTGGCTCTATATTCGTCATACTTCAAGTTGTATGGGGAATGCTCTGCGCTACCCGCCCACGCAACTCGAATCATTTGGATTATATACCCAGCTTAGGCTGGGTTTTTTTATGGATTTAATAGTTTAAAAATAATTTAATTGAAATGTATATTTTATTTTGAGACGAAGGAAGAGAAAAAAAAGAAGTTATGGATAACTAATGTGCCAGCAAACACAGACTTTATTGTTAAATGCTGTTCGCTTACATTGTCAATTTGTGATCTGAATAACACTAAAAATACACTTTAATATAACATTTGTTATCTAGAGCCCAAAAATATAATTTTCAAAAAATTATAAATTGAAATGAACGTTTTATTTGGTATATTCCGTAATATCCAAATAGTGGATTTAAGGTATCAAGGAGCATTTGAATGTTCAATATAGCACTATTCGGCGCAGGACGTATCGGACAGGTTCATGCTGTTAATATTGCCGGCCATAAAGAAACCAAACTTTACTCTGTCATCGACCCTTACCAACCCAATGCGGTTGCCTTGGCTGAAAAATACCAAGCCAAAGTTCAGACAACAGAAGAAGCAATGCAAGACCCTAATATACAGGGTGTTTTAATCGCTTCAGCCACAGATACTCACGCTGATCTAATCGAACTAGCAGCCAAACATAAAAAAGTGATTTTCTGTGAAAAACCTGTTCACCTCGACCTTGAGCGTGTGAAGCAGTGTTTAAAAAGCGTAAAAGAACATAACGTTCCACTGTTTATTGGTTTTAACCGTCGCTATGATCCTCAATTTCGCCACTTGAAAAATTTATTCCAACAAGGCGCGATTGGTAAAGCAGAATCTTTAATTATCACATCTCGTGACCCGTCACCACCACCTGCAGAATATGTTAAAGTCTCCGGTGGTATGTTCAGAGATATGACTATTCATGACTTTGATATGGCGCGCTTTATGATTGGCGAGGAGCCTTGCTCTGTCTACGCACAAGGCAGTAATGTTGTTGACCCTGCGATCGGCCAAGCCGGTGATATTGATACCGCGTTTATTATCTTAAAATTCCCATCAGGCGCAATGGCGACCATCTCTAACAGCCGTCGTTCAGGTTATGGCTATGACCAACGCATTGAATTACATGGTGAAAAAGGATTATTAACGGCTGGTAATATTAAAGAGAATAGTGTTGCGCTGTTAAGTGAAGTTGGGTGCTTATCGGCCAAGCCAGAGTATTTCTTCTTACAACGTTACCACGAAGCATACCAAGCAGAGTGGCAGCATTTTGTTGATATCTTAGCAGGCCGTGCGGAATCTGAAACGACAGGGACCGATGGTGAATTGGCTTTATATCTTGCAGATAAAGCACTGGAGTCACTCAAAACAGGTAAAGAAGTTAAATTGTAATTAATGCGGTAATACTATTTAACTTGATTATAGACTTGCGGTTAAAAATTAATTTTTGGCCGCAATAGTAAATATATTCATTTATTAATGAGTATATAAAATACTGATATTACATTTTATTTAATACTCTTTAGGCTTTCAATATTCCGAGATTAATTGAGGCTTTTTATAATCTTACTTTCTTTAATTTAACTGATGTATTCATCGTTTTAAATTTGCGAAATCTATTTTCAAAGAGTTTATCGATCAGGCCTAAAGCTAGCAAAGTAGCGATTCAAACCAGAGTGCCAGAAACTTATTTCATTATTTAATATTTAACATTAAACATTTATTTAAATATTGAAAAATTGTTTTTTTGGTAAGACATAATGATTCAAATAATAAGGTAATAATATGTCATTAATCATGAATCTCAATCAACAACAGAGAAAAAGGTTGCACCAAATAACCTTGGTTGCAACCTTTGGTGGATTACTATTTGGTTATGATACTGGTGTCATTAACGGTGCATTTTCATCACTGAAAGAAAACATGGGCTTAACGCCAACCACGGAAGGGCTGGTAATGAGTGTCCTATTAGTGGGCGCAGCATTAGGTAGTGTTTGTGGTGGACGTGTAGCAGACTTTGTCGGGCGCCGTACTTATTTGCTTTACCTCTCATTTCTGTTTTTATTTGGGGCATTTTTATCTGCGGCAGCCCCAAATATTGAAGTTCTTCTTATTGCTCGGTTTATATTGGGCTTTGCGGTGGGTGGTGCCTCTGTGACGGCACCGACATTTATTTCTGAAGTGGCTCCGACTGAAATGCGGGGGAAACTCACTGGGTTAAATGAAGTTGCTATTGTTATCGGGCAGCTAGCTGCATTTGCTATTAATGCGATTATCGGTTCAATTTGGGGCCATCTTCCTGATGTTTGGCGTTATATGCTGTTAGTACAAGCCGTGCCAGCGTTGTGTTTGCTATTTGGTATGTGGAAAGCGCCTGAAAGCCCACGTTGGTTAATGAGTAAAAACCGTCGTGAAGAAGCCTTGAAAATACTGAAGCAAATTCGTCCTGAAAAACGTGCAATTCAAGAATATGAAGATATCGTGACGTTATTAGATGTTGAAGCTGCGGAAGCTAAACGTCATCCGAATGCCAATAAACAAAATTTAGCGTTAATTTTTAATACACCTTGGATTTTTAAATTGGTTTTAATTGGGATGGTGTGGGCGGCATTACAGCAAACAACTGGGGTTAACGTTATTATGTATTATGGCACAGAAATTCTCAAAACAGCGGGTTTTTCTGAGCAAACATCTTTAGTTTTCAACGTATTAAATGGTGTTTTTTCTGTTGGTGGTATGGTGATAGGGGTGTTATTCCTTGTTGACCGATTTAAACGTAAGACACTGATTGTTGGTGGTTTTGCGCTAATGGCATCGTTACACTTATTAATTGCAGCTACAGACTACTTTTTAACCGGGGATGTTAAAGCAACATTAATTTGGTTACTTGGCGCGGTGTTTGTTGGGGTTATGCAAGGAACGATGGGCTTTTTAACGTGGGTGGTACTTGCTGAGCTATTCCCACTTAAAATTCGCGGGTTATCCATGGGGATCTCGGTCTTCTTTATGTGGATTATGAATGCGATTGTGAGTTATTTATTCCCTGTATTACAAGCAGAACTTGGTTTAGGTCCGGTATTCTTAATTTTTGCGGTAATAAACTACTTAGCTATCGTTTTTGTCGTGAAGTTATTGCCAGAAACATCAAACAAATCATTAGAGCAATTAGAAGAAGAGCTCTCATCAATGTAATTATTACTTATTGGTGGTGTGAATATACCTAATTAACTTAATCGAGGGTTGGATATGATAGAACAACTAACCACAAGTAATTTGCATTTAGGTTGTCAGGCAAGAAATAAAGCTGAAGTACTCAAAATGGTTGGTACGGAATTTAAAAATAAAGGTTATGTTGATAGGGATTGTGTACATTTCTTAACGGAAAGGGAGCAACAGATATCAACATTCTTGGGGAATGGCATCACGTTGCCACATCTACCTAAGTCCGCCAATGATATTATCTTGCATACCGGTGTTGAAATTTTTCAATTTCCTGACGGTGTTATTTGGGACAGAACCAATGTGATGTTTATTGCCATAGGCGTGATTGCAAAATCAAGGGAACATATTGATGTACTTAGGGAAATTGCGTTGATTTTTAGTGACGAATTTATTGCCAATGCACTGTCTCTGACCTCAAGTAAAGAAGAGTTTTTAAGTATTCTTCATCGTTAATTTTTAGTTCTGAAGAGAGTATGGGATCTTGCCAGATCCCATACTCAATAAATTTCATTTTTAGTTATTCTATTTCATTTTATTCCATCTCATCACGACTCTATTATTTTTCCTTTCTTTAAATTTAATATTTATTTTCTTATAAATTAATTAATTACACTAAAAATTAACGTTAGATCACATAATGAAATTAATGTTTCTAATAATATTGAAAATGAAACGAATGTTCCGTATAACATCATTATTGAAATAAAATCTGGAACGAATATTGGGCCAGCTATTGCACTACAAGAAATGAGCGAGAGGTAGAACAGATGAAAGAGATCCGTATCGGGATGATAGGTACTGGCTATATAGGACGAGCTCATGCCATTGCTTATGCACAAGCACCAACCGTTTTTCCATTGCAGGGGAAATTGGTTCGCGAAATGATTGCAGAAATTACCGCTGAGCTAGCACAAACCCGAGCTCAGGAAATGGGTTTTAATCGTGCAACGGATGACTGGCGCAAATTAGTTGCAGATCCAAATATTGATGTAGTGGATATTTGCTCGCCTAATTTCCTGCACAAAGAAATGGCAATGGAGGCAATTAAGCATGGTAAACATGTTTATTGTGAAAAACCATTAGCACTCAATTCTGAAGATGCCAAAGAAATGGTCGAAGCGGCTAAACAAGCCGGCGTCTTAACGTTAGTGGGTTTTAACTATATGAAAAACCCAACTTCGCAGCTAGCCAAAGAAATCATTGCAAATGGCGAAATCGGGGAAGTTATCCATTTTTATGGCACTCATAATGAAGATTATATGGCTGAGCCTAGCGCCCCAATTCACTGGCATTGCTTTAAAGAAAAGGCAGGGTTAGGTGCTTTGGGGGACTTGTCTGCACACATTATCAATATGGCGCAATTCCTAGTAGGGGATATTGAAACCGTCTGTGGTGATATGGAAATTGTGATTAAACAGCGCCCTGAAAAAACGGGTTCAACCGTTATGGTTACGGTTGAAAATGAAGACCAAGCGCATGCCATGGTACGTTTTGCTGGTGGCGCAATGGGCGTCATTGAAACTTCACGAATCGCAGCTGGCCGTAAAATGGGGCTAACCTATGTGGTGACCGGCACCAAAGGAACGTTGTCTTTCACTCAAGAAAGAATGGCAGAGCTAAAGCTCTATCGCCATGATGAACCTAGCAACCGCCAAGGTTTTAAAACAATTTTTGTTGGACCAGAACACCCGGATTATGCACCATTTTGTAATGCTGCAGGTCATGGTATTGGCTTCAATGACCAAAAAACAGTTGAAGTGCGTGATTTAATTGATGGCGTTGCAACAGGGCAGCCAATGTGGCCTGATTTTGAAGAAGGCTGGAAAGTATCACGAATATTAGACGCGATAGCACGTTCATATGACGAACAACGCTGGGTTAACGTTAAAGAAATCAATTAATTCTGTTGTAGTTAAGGGGTAATTAATGGATAAGCAGAAGAAGTTAGATGTTATCTGTATGGGCCGTATTGCCGTTGACCTGTACGGACAACAGATAGGTTCTCGTTTAGAAGATGTGAGCTCGTTTGCCAAATATTTAGGCGGCTCTTCAGGAAACGTTGCATTCGGCACTGCAATACAAGGATTGAAATCATCAATGCTTGCCCGTGTGGGGGATGAACACATGGGGCGCTTTTTACGTGAGGAGTTACAGCGTGTAGGCTGTGATACTAGCCATCTTATTACAGACAAAGACAGATTAACGGCATTAGTTATCTTAGGGATTAAAGATCAGGATACTTTCCCATTAATTTTCTATCGTGATAACTGCGCAGATATGGCGATTACGCCAGACGATTTCTCTGAAGAATATATTGCATCTGCACGCTGCTTGGCAATTACAGGAACGCATTTATCTAACCCGAAAACTCGCGCGGCAGTACTAAAAGCGTTGGAATATGCTAAACGTAATAATGTCAAAACAGCCATTGATATTGATTATCGCCCGGTCTTATGGGGACTGACCTCTTTGGGTGATGGTGAAACGCGTTTTATTGCTTCCGATAGTGTCACGCAACAACTGCAAGACGTATTATCGATGTTCGATTTGATTGTCGGTACAGAAGAAGAATTTCATATTGCAGGCGGGACGACGGATACCGTACAAGCACTTAAGAACATTCGCCAATTAACGGATGCGGAACTGGTGTGTAAACGCGGCTCTCTTGGCTGCTCGGTATTTAGTGGTGAGATCCCAGAAACGTTGGACGAAGGGATCACCGTTCATGGTGTGAGAGTTGAAGTTCTCAACGTATTAGGTGCCGGTGATGCATTTATGTCTGGCCTACTTCGCGGTTATCTAAACGGCGATGGTTGGGAAAAAGCCTGCGCTTATGCGAATGCTTGTGGGGCTCTAGTGGTTTCGCGCCATGGCTGTGCGCCTGCAATGCCAACAAAAATCGAGTTGGATAATTACCTTGAGCGTGCAGCTGCAGTTCCACGCCCAGATCTTGACCCGATGCTTAACCATTTGCACCGTGTGACTTCACGTAGCACACAATGGAATGAACTTTGTGTTATGGCATTTGACCACCGCATTCAATTTGTTGATATGGCACGCCTCGCAGGGGTTGATATCTCTTGCATTCCAACCCTGAAAAAATTGATTTACCGCGCTAGTAGTGAAGTGGCCGAAGAGGCAAATCTGCAGGGGAAAGCAGGGTTACTCTGTGATAGTACATTTGGCCAAGACGTATTGAATGATGTAACCGGCCGTGGTTGGTGGATAGGCCGCCCAATTGAGCTACCTGCGTCAAGACCATTATGCTTAGAGCATGGGAATATTGGCTCTCAGCTGATTAGCTGGCCAAAAGAGCATATTGTCAAATGTTTGGTATTTTTTCACCCAGAAGACAACCATCCACTGCGCTTAGAGCAAGAAAAAACGGTTCAAGAAGTGTATAGCGCTTGCTGCCAATCAGGGCATGAATTGTTGCTCGAGGTGATATTGCCCGCAGATATGGAACGCAACGATGAGCTGTATTTACGCGCAATCAAACGCTTCTATAACTTAGGTATAAAACCAGATTGGTGGAAATTACCACCACTACAAGCGCAAAACTGGGATGCAGTTGATCAATTAATTCAAGAACGTGACCCTTATTGCCGCGGTGTCGTGCTCTTAGGACTTGACGCACCACAAGCTGAGCTACAAGCAGGCTTCAACGCAGCCGCTGGGAAATCAATCGTCAAAGGATTTGCTGTTGGCCGCACTTTATTTGGTAAGCCTTCGTTGGAGTGGATGAAAGGTGAAATCAATGACGATGAGCTGGTGCAGAAAATCAAAACCAATTACTTAAACCTGATAGCCTTATGGCGTCAGCGTAAATAATATTACTTTTACCTACACAGGAGCTTCATCATGGCAATCCAACTTGGTATCAACCCGTTGACATGGACGAATGATGATTTACCCACTTTAGGGGCAGAAACGTCTCTAGAAACATGTTTAACTGAAGGTCGTCAAGCGGGTTTCGCTGGTTTTGAGCTAGGTAATAAATTTCCACGTAAAGCGGAAATCTTAGGGCCGATCTTAAAGCAGCATGACTTACAATTGGTTTCAGGCTGGTATTCGGGAGAATTATTATCTCGCAGTGTGGAAGAAGAAATTGAAGCGGTACAAGAGCACTTAGCATTGCTACGTGATTTAGGCGCTAAAGTGATGGTTTTCGCGGAAGTGACTCACTGTATTCATGGCGATCAAAACAAACCTGTTCATATGCGCCCATTGTTCCCAGCTGATCAATGGGAAGAATACGGTAAAAAATTGACCGAATTCGCAAAATATACTTTATCTCAAGGGGTTAAGATTGCCTATCATCATCATATGGGGACAGTGATCGAGTCCGCAGAAGATGTGGATAATTTAATGAAACATACAGGGGATGAGGTCGGTTTATTACTGGATACAGGGCATTTAACCTTTGCCGGTGCAGACCCAGTTGAAGTGGCAAAACGCTGGGCAAAACGTATCAATCATGTGCATTGCAAAGATGTCCGTGCAGATGTTCTAAAAGATGTTAAAAACCGTAAAACCAGTTTCTTAAATGCAGTATTAGCAGGGGTGTTCACGGTACCCGGTGATGGGTGCGTTAACTATCCAGAAGTGTTTAAAGTATTGAAAAATAGCCAATATGAAAATGGCTGGTTAGTGGTCGAAGCAGAGCAAGACCCTGCGATTGCACATCCATTGACTTATGCCACATTGGGTTACAACAATTTGTCTAAATTTGCTAAGGATGCGGGCTTAATCTAAATCGTCGTCGTCATATTTCAGTCTGTGGCATTGTTAGCTTTGTTTGCTGACTCTAGCCACAAACTGAACTGTTTAATTGATGAAACGGTTAGTAACTGAAAAGAATTACATATCTAGAACCTAAAAAGTGTCAGAGGAAAGTTATGTCAAAATTATTGTCGAAATACCATGCTCCAGATGCACATAAGCGAACTCAGCATATCACTCCGAAAATCGCTAACTGGGGATATGTTCACTTTGATGTTTATGAATTAAAACAAGGCGAGTCTGTCTCCTTGCCTGCCTCTGAAAATGAAATGTGCTTAGTACTGGTGGCGGGTAAAGCGACAATTAAAACACCGAATCAAGCGTTTGAAAATATTGGCGATCGTATGGATCCTTTCGAGCGTAAAAAGCCGTATGCGGTGTATGTTACAGCGCAAGAGTTTGCTGAGGTCATGGCGGATACCGACCTTGAATTGGCAGTTTGCAGGGCAAAAGGAAAAGGAACTTACCCAACTCGTTTAATTGGCCCTGATGATATTGGTGCGGAACAACGTGGCCATGGTTATAACAAACGCTATGTGCATAATATTTTGCCAGATGATAAAGCCGCTGATAGCTTATTAGTCGTGGAGGTCTTTACAGATGAAGGCTGTACTAGCTCTTATCCAAGCCATAAACATGATACCGATAATGAACCCAATGAAACTTATCTAGAAGAAACCTATTATCATCGTTTAAATCCTTCCCAAGGTTTCTGTATGCAGCGCGTTTACACGGATGATCGCGAGTTAGATGAATGTATGGCGGTGTATAACAAAGATGTCGTTATGGTACCAAAAGGGTATCACCCAATGGCGACAGTGGCTGGTTATGATAACTATTACCTTAATGTGATGGCAGGGCCAACCCGTAAGTGGTTATTTACATGGGAAAAAGACCATAACTGGGTGAATAGTGAAATCTATGCAGCGAAACATAGTGAAAAGTAAGTTAAAGCAGAAATATGTGAATTAAGTTCTGTTATCTATCTTTGCCGGTAAATATTTACCGGCTTTTTTTCGATTAAACTTAATATGCTGCAGTAAATTGTTGGCGAATGAACTGCCTATTATTTACCTCATCAAGTATAGCTACCGCAAAATCTTCAACTGATATTTTCGCAGGAACGTTGCCATTCATCAGCAATTGTTCGCCTCCAAGACGGAAGGTTTCTGTTCTTTCTCCTTCCTCGAGTATTGCGGCTGGGGAAATGTAGGTCCAATCCAATGAATCAATGGATTGTAATTGGTTCTTAAATTCCCTCATTGCTTGAGCGCCTGGTTTTATTTCGGCAGGAAAATCGGGGGAATCAATTAAATCAATACCTGAAGCAATTTTTAGGCTTCCTGCACCACCGACCACAATAAATCGTTTTACCATCGATTTTTGTACTGCTTGTAAAATGGCCTGGTTTCCTGCCACGGTATCTTGATACAAATTCGGATTTTGCCAGCCACCATTAAACGCGCTGATGATGACATCCTGTCCTTTAAGCCGAGAGGTTAACCATGGGATATCTGTAATATCACCAGCGGCGGTGATTAAAAGAGCGTGCTGAAATAATTGATTACTATGACGAGAAATAGCCGTCACTTGGTGGTGCCGAAGCAACGCTTCAGCGACTAATGCTCTGCCGACAAAACCCGTTGCGCCAATAATCGATATTTTCATCTTCAGTTCCTCTTTGCTTGAGTGCCTCACTCAAGAATAATGATACTGATAGGGCTAGGCTTTAGGACTAAGACTTGTTTTCCCAATGTGTTCTTTTTGAGTATAGAACAAACGTTCTTATTGGGGAATATGCTTAATTTTATTTCGTTTCTCTAAATAACTTTAAAATAATACTCGTCATAATGGCGATGGTTCCTCCTAAGGCGGTTTCAAGAACGCGGTCAAACAATAATTCATAGGTTGGGTGACGCCAATATATAACGAGCTCAAGAATGGACAAAATTAAGCTTGTCACGACAAACGTCATAAACGTATATCCGTAATGAAAGCTCATCGGCATTAAAAAGGCGAACACCACGACTGCAATTAAACCGATATACGGCATAAAGGGTAAATTGAATAAAAAATACAATAATAAGACAGAAATAAGACTGCCTAAGACCCTCTGCAAAGTAATTTTAACGATACTTTGTGATTTTGGATGCAATACAAAAACGAAGGTCAGTAATGTCCAATAAAAGTGCCCTAGATCTATACTGCGAGGAATAGCGAGCGCGAGTAATAGCCCCAAAGCATAAATCATTGAGCGTGGGATAATATTTTTTCTCAACGTAAACAAATTTTGTTCAACTAAAGCGCTCGTTATTACACTATGGCGTGTCATTTTATGGCTAAGGACATAATACGTAATTAACGTTACTCCACTACCAATAATAAACCCTAACGCTAAGCTTTTGGATATATCAGGTAAAATGGTACCAATTGTCGACATGATAATCATAAATTTCATGGTTAAATCCATAGCAGGATCTGTGCCATACAATTGGTAGTAAATGAACGAAAAAATGGCGAGATAAATATAATATGCGGTACCAAGGCGTAACGTATCACCGATAAAAATAGCGACTAAAATCATCAATAAACAACAAGCGGTATAGGCATAATTCTTATATTCTTTTGCTGCATTGAATAAATTAAAGGAATACAGCGTTGAGAATGTTGCCCACATCGCAGCTTGTGCATCTAAGATCACAAAAGCGGTTGCGGCGCTAAAAAACATACAACTGGTAAAAATAATTCCATCGTGGATAGCAGGAAACGTTCTCATAATCCGATGCTCACAAATAGAGGCTTAACCTATTAATTAATAACGTAATTAAATAATATACGGTATAAAATTTCAAGGTGAGAACTCAGTATTTATGACAAGTTACCATTAAATGGCATGTGTTGAATTGTTGGTTGCGATATTCTGTTTTTATGTGACAAAAAAGGCATAATAGGGGAGAGCAGTTGTAGCAATCATAAAGGTAATAAAATGCAAATAATCAATCCTCATGATTTTGTTTGGGTCGGCAGCAATAATGATGTCGCGATAGAATCGCTTCCTGAATGGGTCGGCTCACAGTGGAACAGTAAGTTACCGTTGACGGTATACCGAAATAAAGCGGATGAGAATAAACTGACTGTTGCAATTAGAGGAATTAAGCCACACCAACGCGTTACAACACAAATTGAAAAATCTGCAATTACGCACATTATGAATGTGGAATCCTTGGTGGCGAATTCGGTGGAACTACAACGTTCAATGTTTATCGCTTTACCACCGGTGCAGGTTTTATGGATCATTTCACAGACTAAATGGCCTTGGCAATGGGGAGTAACAGGGAGTTGTGCTTACACTTTAGCGACAGATATCCAAAGTATGTTGTCAGACTGCGACCTTGATGTGGTCATTCGCTGTCCACATCGTCAAGAAAAAGAAGATTTTGCTGAGTTTGCAATTAAGGCGAACACTCCTTATTGCCCAATTGATATTCATATCGAAACCCCTAAAGGTGGGTTTTCATTAGCTGAGTGGTTTAAAAATGAAAAGGTTACATTACACACACCACTTGGCGATATTATGACCGCAGACCCGTGGAATGAAAAATTATAGCCCACTGTTTGTCTGTTAAATAACCTAATGTAGCTTGAATGACCGACAAATTGGTTAAATATTAATTTTGATGTTCGAGCAGGTGATTTTTTACTAATCAAATAAAGCTGGAGGCATATAATGCCTCCCGATTAGCCTATTTTTAGTGTTCAATATAGGGTTCTTGTAAACCTGCTTCATGCCATTCTTTCATTGCGGGTAAAACTAAAATTCGGTCAACCCATTGTTTGGCAGCTGGGTTTACAGGTAAGTGATAACTGCGAATTCGGAAGGCAACTGGTGCAAAAAAAGCATCTACAGCCGTAAATTCACTACCTGCAAGCCAAGGGCCACCAAATTGGTTTAACCCATCCTGCCATAATTTCTGCAATCGATTTAAGTCGGTTTGTAATTCAATTGAAATATTGTTAAGTGGTGAATTATGAGTACCATCCATTGGACATTGCTGGCGTAATGCACTAAAACCCGAGTGCATTTCTGCGCTTGCACTACGAGCCCATGCTCTGGCTTTTCGCTCTTTTGGCCAGACTTGAGGGTAGTCTTCTGCAACATATTCACAGATGGCTAATGAATCCCATATTGTTTGGTTTTCATCGATTAAACAAGGGACTAAGCCTGTAGGTGAAAAACGACTGAATTTTTCATGGCTGCTTTTGCCGTTTTCAAATAAACACAAATTTTCTTCAAACGGGATCTGTAATACCTTTAGTAAAACCCAGGGACGTAGTGACCATGAAGAGTAGTTTTTATTTGCTATCCAAAGTTTATACATAGTATTTAACCTATCAATCAGTTTGCAATGTTAAAAGAAAGAATACCAATGTATGGGGAAAAAGGCAGACCTACAAATGTTATTTTATGAATAACAGCTTATATCTATTAGGAATAAGCTAGATTTAATTGAAATTAATAAATAAATGAACTAAGTATTTAGTTACGACCATTTACAAAACTGGAAGAATCTTTATTCAACTTTTATAATTAAAACTAGACAAAATCAAATAGTAATCTATTTTTCATTATGTTGATCGTATTTGAATGTCTTCAACAAAATATTTGTTTAACTTTGGGATAGGAATAAAATTAATTTCACCTTATGATTATTACGGCTTAGTTAATAAAATATTACCTTCTTCTCTAAATGGTTTTTATCATGCAATGGAAAAATAATGCAAGTCGTTATGGGCATATCTCTTTGCTCATACATTGGCTAGTCGCAATTGTCGTATATGGAATGTTCGCTTTAGGTTTATGGATGGTGACACTAGGCTATTATGATAGTTGGTATCATCAAGCTCCTGAGATACATAAAAGTATAGGAATATTATTATTTATTGTTATGGCATTTCGGGTGATTTGGCGATTTATTTCACCGCCACCGAAGCCATTAGCAAGCTACAGTAAATTAACGAAAGCTAGCTCTATTATTGTTCAAATTCTGATTTATATTATTTTGTTCAGTATTTTGATCAGTGGTTATTTAATCTCAACCGCTGATGGACAGCCTATCAGTGTATTTGATTGGTTTGAGGTTCCTGCACTATTTACTGGTGCTGCAACACAAGCAGATACAGCAGGTGAAGTTCATTTATATTTAGCTTGGGCAGTGGTTCTATTATCAGTGTTGCATGCTTTTGCAGCTTTTAAACATCACTTTTTTGATCGTGATATTACATTAAAAAGAATGTTGGGTTTTAACCCCGATAAGTAACGTGGAGATAATTATGTTGAAGAAAACGGTTCTTGGTCTGGCTACTGGCGCACTTTTTTTAACGGCAGGTTCAGCATTAGCAGAAACTTACCAATTTGATAAGCAAGGCCAACACGCGTTTATTGAATTTCGTATTCAGCATTTAGGTTATAGCTGGGTATATGGTAGTTTTAAAGACTTTGATGGGTCTTTCACTTATGATGCAAAAGACCCATCAAAAGATAAAGTCGAAGTAACTATTAAGACAGGCAGCATTGACACTAACCACGCAGAGCGTGATAAACATTTACGCAGTGGTGATTTCTTAAATGCAGCAAAATTCCCTGAAGCAAAATTCGTTTCAACAGAAGTGAAGAAAGACGGTGAAACATACAAAATCACAGGTGATTTCACATTAAATGGTGTTACTAAGCCGATTACATTAGATGCTAAATTAATGGGCGAAGGTAAAGATCCTTGGGGTGGATACCGTGCAGGTTTTGAAGCTGAAGGTAATATTAAGCTGAAAGAATTTAACATCAAATCTGATTTGGGCCCTAAATCTCAAGAAGCACAACTGTTGATTTCAGTTGAAGGTGTTCAAGTTAAATAAGATTTTTATCATAATAAACCTTCAAGCTTTCAAGTCTTGAAGGTTTTTTTATATCTAGCGTTTTCTAAATTGTTTATTTATGGCAAATTCTCCCGTCTTAGCCTCGCATTTTCCCTTATTCCTATAGCTTGACGACTTTGATACAAGCTAAAATAAACATTATCACTTTTTATAGGTCAATTCGTGGCATTAATAATCTAGGTCCGTGATGACTATTGTTTTTAGATGCCATGACATTATATGCGATGGGTTCTACAGTATATAAGTAGCTTGAAAGTGTTTGTGGGAACCGTTTTACCAAGAAAAGGCAGGGTAACTTTGAATACAAATAACTCACGTAAAACCGCATTAATTGTTAGCATTATTTTTATTGCATTCGCATTCGGTTTTTATTGGTTAAGTAAAGATAATAATGTGTTATCTACAGAAAATAATAGTGCAATTCATTCAGAGGCACTTGCCCAAGTTGAAAAAGAGCTGCCGATTATCGCGACGGTGAAGAAAATAAGCCCTGAAACCTATCAAAGTTTTGAGCATCTAATCACGCAATACGACCCAGCTAATGAAGATTTACGTCGTCAACTGTTTGATCAGGTTGTTGGCAATGTCATGAAGCTGGTGCTAGAACGTATGGAATATGCTTCTGATGATTCCGTAATTAATTTTACTAGCAGAGTGAATGATTACCTGAAAATCTTATTAGAAGAAGACCCAACAGGAAAAACGTGTTTTTATTCATTGTTTCCGCACTTAAGAGAAACAGCGGAAATTATTCCACCACAAAAAAGCCAAGCTGTTTTGTTGAAACAAATCCAAGCGACCAATGAGCTCTTAATTTCAAGTGAAGCTGGTGTAAAACAGGCGTTGATGTCCCCAAAAGAGTATTCTGAGGAATTAACACAGCTTGCTAGTGGGCTTTCTGCAAAGTATGGTGAAGATACCGCAATCCTTGGAAATTTAGAAGCAGGGAAGAAATCACCTGCATTAGCGTGCCGTATTTCTATTAGTTTCTATAATGAAATATTATCTATGCCTGATAATCAGAAAAAAGCTGCATTACTACGTTCTTTATTTTCATCAGTAAATAATTAATTCTTTCCAGCAAAATGGCACTGGTTAATATGGGTGCCATTTTGTGTCATTATTTATTATATTTCATTGTGTTAATCGCACTTTTTTTAATACATTATTCTTTGAGCATAAATAGTTCGTATTTATGTAGTATGCTTATTATGTAAATTTATTTTTAACTATTTTGGAGATGGCATGCAATTTATTAAGAAAAGTATCGTAGCACTTGCCGCAACTGCTGCGATATCAATGCCGATTACAGTTAGCCAAGCTTGTACTCGAGTTGTTTATTTAGGTGAAAATGAACAAATAATGACCGGAAGAACAATGGATTGGAAATACGATATTGGTACCAATCTATGGATCTTTCCTCGAGGGATGGAGCGTGATGGCATTGCAGGGCCTAACTCTTTAAAATGGAAATCAAAATACGGCAGCGTGATAGCCTCGGGTTATGATATTTCAACAACGGACGGAGTGAACGAGGAAGGTCTGGTTGCCAATTTACTGTGGCTCGCGGAATCAAAATATCCTCAAATAGATAATAAGCAACCTGCGTTGTCGATATCTTTATGGGCGCAATATGTTCTAGATAACTATGCGACAGTGGAAGAAGCCGTTGCTGAGCTAGAAAAGAATCCACTCGTAGTCGCAACAGATAATGTGCCAGGACAAGATAGGTTAGCGACTTTACATTTATCATTATCAGATGCGAGTGGTGATAGCGCGATTATTGAATATATCGATGGTAAGCAGGTAATTCATCACAGTCGCAAGTATCAAGTTATGACTAACTCGCCGACTTATGAGAAGCAATTAGCAATGCAGGAATATTGGCAAGGAATTGGCGGCACTGTAATGTTACCGGGGACTAACCGCTCCGCTGATAGATTTGCTCGCGCGCAGTTTTATATTAATGCAATTCCTCAGAAAACAACGCCTAATAAAGCGGTCGCCAGTGTTTTCAGTGTCGTACGTAATGTGTCTGTCCCTTACGGATTGACGTCTGAAAATTCGCCTGAAATATCGTCAACACGTTGGCGGACATTAGTTGACCATAAACGTCAGCTCTACTTTTTCGAGTCAGCATTAACTCCAAATATTTTTTGGACTGATTTGGCAAAAATTGACTTTTCAGCGGAAACTGGAAAAGTGAAAAAGCTGGATCTCGGTGAAGAGCAGAGCCATATCTATTCAGGGGATGCGACCAACAGTTATGTAGTTACAAAACCTTTTGAATTCTTAGGGTTAAGTGCGGAACAGTTAGGTTATTAACTGAGCCCATGAAGCATTTCAGCCCTCTTGGTCTATAGGGGGTTGATATGAATCAAGCCCGCGATAATTAATTTATGAATGTTTTGCAGATAGCAAACGAACGGTATAAGATGTATTTAAAATGCAACTTATTGGTGATGATATGAATGATCTCGTGTGTTACAAAACTATGCCAGTTTGGAATAAAGCTTCTTTGCCGTTAATGTTCCAAGAGCGCCATAATACAAAAGAGGATACATACGCACAGTTGAAAGTGCTAAAAGGCTCTTTAGATTTTATCATTTTTAATGAAGACGGCAGCGAGCAACACTTTACCTTTGATATTCATAACCAGCCGCCTATTATTGAACCTCAAGTTTGGCATCGTATTTCTGCTTGTAGTGATGACATGGAATGCCAACTGGCATTTTTATGCAAACCAGAACTGAAATTTTATAAAGAGCATGGGTTAACGACTCCACATTCAGAAGTGCGCTATTTGTGTGAGAATCACCTGAGTAAGCCATGTAAAACATTAGATTTAGGTTCGGGAAGAGGGCGTAATAGTTTTTATCTTGCCTTGCAGGGGTATGACGTGACCTCGGTAGATATCAACCCTCAGCATATCCAAGCAATTGACTTCGTTAAAAAACAAGCTGGGGTAGAGAATATTCATACGGCTGTTTATGATATTAATAGTCACCAAATACAAGAGAACTACGAACTTATTATTTCCACTGTCGTGCTAATGTTCTTGCAGCGAGAAAAAATCGCCAATGTTATTACTAATATGCAAGAACATACCCTGCCAGGGGGAGTTAACGTTATTGTGTGTGCCGTTGAAACGCCAGATGCACCGCTGGATTTAGTGCCATTTAAATGCTTCTTAAAACCAGGGGAGCTAGAAGGGTATTATAAAGATTGGGATATTTTAAAATATAACGAAAACCCTGGTCATTTACACCGCACTGATTCACAAGGTAATCGTATTAAATTAAATTTTGCAACACTCATTGCAAGGAAGAAGTAAGTAAGAAATTAGCATAGGTTATCTTAATAAAAGAGTTGCCGCTGTCGGCAACTGAGGTTGTTGACAAAGCGGGATAAAAGCGTGGTTTTTCCCGCTTTGTGTTATCAGCCGAAAATCAATAAATTGATTTTCCTAGTTTATTTTCAAAACCTATTCGACTTGCCGCCAAACATAATATGTTTGTCAGCAGTCTGAGTTGCCGCTGTCGGCAACTCTTTTTGCTTCTACTATTTAAGGTTTGTCAGTGACAGGCGGAGCGGTTTCTTTTTCGCTACGGGCTAAAGTTTTTTCCAGCAATACAGAATATAGCGGTTTGCCACCTAAAAATTGGGCCATCATTGTGGCGCCAATGCAGGTAATAATCATCGGTAAGATTAACTGGTAGTTATTTGTCATTTCTAAAACTAAGACTATCCCAGTTAATGGGGCTCTGACGGTTGCGGCAAATAAAGCTCCCATGCCTGCAATAGCGAAAGTCCCCACTTCAATTTGGTAATTAGGGAATATTTCGAGGGCGGCGTAGCCGAAAACACCACCAAATAATGTCCCAAGGGCGAGTAAAGGAGAGAAAATACCACCTGGAGCCCCAGAGCTAAAGCTAATCGTCGAAGTTAAAAACCGCAAAGCAAAGAATATGAATAACAAAGTGATGGTAAATTGGCCTGCTACCATCTGGTGGATCACGGAATATCCACCACCTACAATTTCAGGCAGGTAAACGCCAATTGCACCACAAGCACCACCAATTAACCCGCCCATCAATACAAAGCGAGAAATTTTATTTTGGTAAAATGCTAAAAATTTACTTTGTAGGTACAATAAAAAACCATTAAAACAGATACCGATAACACCAAACATTAATCCTAAAATTAAATAAAGCCATAAAGTATTCATAGGTGCAGAAGAAAATTGGCCGATATTTAATACAATAGCTTCTCCATTGATTAGCCGATAGACAATGGTGGAGGTAACAACACCGATAAATACCGCTTTAATTGAAATTAAACTGTATTTAAATTGCGGACGCATTTCTTCAATAATAAACAAGATGCCAGCTAAAGGGGCATTAAATGCTGTAGATAAACCTGCCGCCGCACCAGAGGCAAGCAAGGTGTGGCGTGACTCATTATCTTTTAAACGAAATAAATCATAAAACATTTGGCTAAGGTTCGCACCAAGTTGCACGGTTGGTCCTTCACGGCCTAATACCATACCTGAGCCCAATGTTCCTAATCCACCAATAAACTTAACTGGGATGACTCTCCACCATCTTACGGGGCGTAAATCCTGTAATGCACCTTCAATTTCAGGGATCCCAGACCCACCAGATTCAGGAGAGAACCGTTTAACAAGGTAATAGCCTAACATGGCAAGAAGTGCCGAGATAAAAAACATCCCAACAACCATCAGCCATTTTGGGGCAACCCATTCACTCACCGATTGCACGCGATAGTTGTTAATCCAAGTTGTTCCTAATTCAAATAGTGAACCGATAAGACCGACCGCCGCACCAATGAGTGCCGCAAGTAGTAAGATTTTTACAGGTGTTTTATCTGATTCTTTTAGCCGTTTAAAAATCCGCAATCGGGTTTTTATCATAGATTTACTAGCTGAATTTACCTGGCTCATCTTTATTGGATTCTCTTTATACGATGGAATAACAAACACTTATAGGTAAGTATAACAAGAGTTATCGTAAGAGCGTTATCAGGATATAAATAAAATGCAAAATAGTGCATTTAAGCAAGAAAAGTGAAAACAAAACCAACAGCACGAATAGCATACTTTCATTACTGTGAATAGTTCTCATTTGCAATGAATATTAATATAGATCAATAAACCATTAGATAATGAATAATTCCACTTTTTTATTCTAATAAAGAGCGTAGTCTTAATGTTGTATTTTAAATGCAACTTTAAGAGGCGAACAACATGTACTGTGTGCAATGTGAACAAACAATTAGAACTCCAGCTGGTAATGGCTGTGCATACGCGCAGGGTATGTGCGGTAAAACAGCAGAAACTTCTGACCTACAAGATTTATTAGTTGCTGTATTGCAAAGCTTATCTGCAAGTGCAGTCACTGCCCGCTCACTGGGTATTATTGACCATGATATTGATAGTTTTGCTCCGCGCGCATTTTTCTCTACTTTAACCAACGTCAATTTTGATTCAGAGCGTATTATCGGTTACGCCCGTGAAGCTATTTATTTACGTGATAAATTAATAAAACATTGCCAATCCGTGAATAGTGTAGTGGCTTTCAATCATCCATTAATTAGTTTGCAATTAAATGGTACTGACATTCCAACCTTACAGGCACAAGCGGCTCAATTTTCATTAGATATTGATAAAGCTGAAGTCGGCGAAGACATTCACGGTTTACGTATGTTATGCCTATATGGCTTAAAAGGGGCGGCAGCCTATATGGAACACGCCCATGTTTTAGGTCAGTATGATAATGAGGTTTATGGCCAATATCATGAAATTATGGCTTGGCTGGGAACATTGCCATCGGATATGAATGAACTGCTTGATAATGCCATGGCAATTGGTCTGATGAATTTCAAGATCATGGAAATTTTGGATGCAGGTGAAACGAGCGAATTTGGTCACCCAACTCCAACGGAAGTCAACGTTCGTCCAGTCGCAGGGAAATGTATTTTAATTTCAGGTCATGACCTGAAAGACTTAAAAATGTTGTTAGAACAAACTGAAGGTACGGGTATCAATGTTTATACCCACGGCGAAATGCTGCCAGCACATGGTTACCCAGAACTGAAAAAATACCCTCATTTAGTCGGTAACTATGGTAGCGGTTGGCAAAATCAGCAAGTGGAATTTGCAAAATTCCCTGGGTCTATCTTGATGACCTCTAACTGTATTATTGACCCTGATGTTGGGGATTATAAAGACCGTATCTGGACGCGTAGTATTGTGGGTTGGCCGGGTGCAAAACATTTAGTGGGTGATGATTTTTCTGCAATGATTGCTCAAGCTCAGTCACTTGCCGGTTTCCCGTATACTGAAATCGAGCACAAAATTACGGTTGGTTTCGGTCGTCAAACACTGTTAGGTGCGGCAGACGCGGTGATCGATTTAGTTTCACAGAAAAAACTACGTCACGTATTCCTTGTTGGTGGTTGTGATGGTAGCCGTGGCGAACGTAGCTATTATACGGATTTTGCACGTAGTGTACCTGAAGATTGCTTAATCCTTACACTCGCATGTGGTAAGTATCGTTTTAATAAATTAGATTTTGGCACATTAGAAGGGCTACCACGCTTACTGGATGTGGGCCAATGTAACGATGCATATTCTGCCATTATGCTTGCGGTGAATCTATCAGAGAAACTTGGTTGTGGTATTAATGACTTGCCATTGAGTCTGATTCTGTCTTGGTTTGAGCAAAAAGCGATTGTCATCCTTTTAACATTATTAGCGTTGGGTGTGAAAAATATTTACACCGGCCCAACAGCACCTGGTTTCTTAACTGAAAACTTATTAAATGTGCTAAATGAGAAGTTTGGCATGCGTAGTATTACGACAGTTGAGCAAGATCTGGCAGAAATTTTACCTGCATGATCAATAAACCGATAGAAAAAGCTTAAAAACGATGTGAAAGATGGGGGCTGCGACCCCCTTTAAAGGAGTAGCGCGATGACCATGCCAAGCAGTTTATGTCCAAATAGAATGCAAGTTCATTCTATTATTCAAGAAACATCAGATGTCTGGACAATCAACCTTATCAATCATGATTTTTATACATATTCACCTGGTCAATATGCTTTGGTCAGCATTAAAAATAGTGATGATGTCATGCGTGCTTATACTCTTTCATCATCACCGGGGCAAAGTCGTTTTATTTCCATTACTGTCAGGCGGTTAGACGATGGTGAAGGGTCAAATTGGTTAACACGTTCGGTTAAAGAAGGCGACTATCTTTGGCTTTCTGAAGCGCAAGGGGAATTCACCTGCGCTAATCTAAAAAACACTGAGTATTTGATGTTAGCTGCTGGATGTGGTGTGACACCAATTATGTCAATGACACGTTGGCTGATGGTGAACCGCCCGAGCTCCCATGTAAAAGTACTATTCAATGTTCGCGATGATAAACAAGTTATTTTTGCCGAGGAATGGCAAAAACTCGTCCGCTTATATCCAGAACGGTTGCAATTGTGTGTTATGGCAGAAACACCAGATAATGGCGATATTGCACAAGGACGTTTAACTGAAGAGAAATTGAAAGCGTTAGTACCAGATATTGATTCACGAATTGTGATGACGTGTGGGCCTGTGCCTTATATGAAAAATGCACAGCAATTTGCTGCTAATTTAGGCGTCCCTGCTGAACATTTTTTTATGGAGCGTTTTTCAACTGAACCAGAGGTTGTTGATAGTGAAGATATTCTTACATTAAAAATCCGTCAACGATTGGTCGACTTTAAAGTCCCTGTAGGTACTTCTTTATTATCTGCACTGGAGCAAAATAAACAGCCCGTTATTGCAGCTTGCCGAGCAGGGGTTTGTGGAAGCTGTAAAACAAAAGTGTTATCAGGTAAATACACAACAACAAGCACAATGACATTAACTGAAGCAGAAATAGCTGAGGGCTATGTTTTAGCTTGTAGTTGCCAATTACAGGGTGACACTGAAATAGCGTAAAATTATATAACATGTGCAAACTGTCTCATTAGAGTATTAATGGGACAGTATTATTTAAAATAAATCATAGTAATTATTTACAATACTCAAAATGAGAGTGCAATTAATGTTTCGGTAGTGAGCTATTTAAAAAATAAATAGATAATTTACTTAATGTATTAATCGCTGATACAGCAACCTCTTTGTTTGGGTCCTGACATAAGTCTATGATTCGTATGATGGCATCATTATATTCAATCGTTGCTTTGAAATCACCTAAAGCAGAAATGGCAGCAATTTTGATTTCATCGTTTACGCGAAATGTTAGTTTCGTTAACATTCCAACAATTACTTTATCCATAATAAAACTTTCACTGTTATATAAAATAAAAAATATTCTAAGATAATTCTTGTAATATTTAATACTAAATTGATATCTGCAATTAAATATTAACAATTTAAAAGAATGCTTTTTAATGATAATTTCGAATTAAATAATTCCTTAAGTGTATTTTCTTACTTCATTATTTGTTTGTTGGCTTATTTTTAATATAAAAAACCAACTAATGACTGATATTAGTGATTACTTGTACTCTAATAAAGCGTTTTAATTATATTAAATTGGGCTTACTCCTTTATATTGTTTTTTTTGTATTGTACGGTAAATAGAGAATTAAGTTTTGATTAATTATCGGTAAGGTTTACTAAATAATATTACAAATGATACTTTGATTTCTCAAAGGGTTGGTTATTGATAAGTAAATAAATATATTTACTTCAATTCTAATATTCATTCTTATTATTAGTTACATTTTGTTACTTTATAAAGATATATTTAATATAAACTTAAACAGAACCTAAACAATAAGTTTTCCATGCGTAAAAAAACGTAGATATAGGGTGGCAATTAATTCACCAATGGGTATAATTCGCGCCGCATCCAAAGTGCAGTATCTCGTTAGGCGAGGCTCCTATACAAACATAGGTTACTGATCTGACGACGTCGAGAGACGCCCAAGATTAGGACAGGATATATCGACCGAAGGTATATCCCCATGTAACTTCCTGCTAAGTCAGGATACGTTGTATAGTGCTAAAACCGAGACGAAGAGATAGCTTTCGCATTCTCTCATCTGGTTTCGCCCCTATGTGAGTACTGTTTGAGTAACCAACAGTAATAGGGACTAAAAAAATGACATTCACTACCCAGAACAAAGCGGGAGCAGTTGCTATTGCTCAATCCGCAATGAAAGGCGCACGCCTCAAAGACAATAACACACAGCCAGCAAAAGTTGATGATGCAACAGTCAGCGCTTATATGAGTCAATCATATTTGCCAGTATCTGTCGCAGACTCAATAGCTTGCGTGAAAAAAAATCTTATTGAACATCTTGATGGCGAGCAAATCCCAACCTATTTATTTGTTGTCGACAATGACAATTATTTAAATGGCATTCTTTCAGTTAAATCATTATTAGCTTCACCTGAAAATTTATTAGTGTCTGATATCATGCGACACAATTATTTTTCTGTTGCCCCAGAACAATCACGTCATGATGTTTATGATCTGATTAATCATAGCGGTTTAGATATGATACCTGTGGTGCAATTTGGCAAATTAATGGGTGTTTTGCGTCCGCAAGATATCGCCGAATTGATTGAAGATGAGAATACACTCGATGCGCAGCTACAAGGCGCTACTACCCCATTAGATGAGCCCTACTTAACGACAAGCCCTGTAACTTTATGGCGTAAACGTGTCGTTTGGTTGTTGATGCTATTTGTGGCCGAAGCGTATACAGGAACTGTATTAAAAGCATTTGAAGAACAGCTCGAAGCCGCAATTTCGTTAGCGTTTTTCATTCCGCTGTTGATTGGTACAGGCGGTAATAGTGGAACACAAATTACATCAACATTAGTCCGTGCAATGGCATTGGGAGAGGTGAGTTTACGTAACCTTGGTACCGTACTGAAGAAAGAGGTTTCTACCTCATTTTTAGTGGCGGTGACCATCGGTGGTGCGGCATTAATTCGTGCATGGATTTTAGGTGTTGGCCACGAAGTGACTATTGTGGTTAGCTTAACCATCGTTGCCATTACAATGTGGAGTGCGATTGTTTCTTCAATCATTCCAATGGTATTGAAGAAAATGAAAGTGGACCCTGCGGTTGTTTCTGCCCCGTTCATTGCAACTTTCATTGATGGTACAGGCTTAATTATCTACTTTGAAATCGCAAAATTAGTGATGACGGAGTTTGCTTAAGCGCACATCTCAAACTTGATGCGGCAGAAAGTCTAATTTTCTGCCGCAGCGACAGAAATCCCTTCTTGTTTCAATACTTCTCCACATTTTCGACATAAATATTGGTTTTCACCACGTAGTACTTTGTTGTGGCGGCGTATGGTTAATTCATGGGACACTTCACAGGCACAACGGTAGAGAAATGTTTTACTTTTTACTGTTGTAACCACAAAGTTATGTGTACGTTTCGCCGTGACTTCCAGTACGTGTTGCATCATCCATTTCCATTCTTTGCCATGAGGTGCGATACCTTTGCGGCCAAATACATGAAAAACCAACAAATGCGCTAATTCATGAGGCACAACCTCATCAATAAATTGCTCTGTATTTTCGATAAGTAAACTGGGGTTAAGGCGAATTTCCCATTCTTTTAAGTAAGCACTACCCGCAGTTGTCCCCCGTTGTTTGTAATTAACCGTTGGCTCTGAAAATGATTGTTCGAGTTTGTGTTCTGCAAGTGCGAGTTTTTCTCGCAATGTGCGCATGACTTGTTGCTGTAAAAAGAGTGGAACACGGATTGTTTTCATGGGGTAAAGGATACGTGAAGGTAATGGACATAAACAAGCAATAATTGACAAATATTATATCAAAACATATATTGTATTTTTATATAATATTAATTAGAAATAACATATGCCCAATAATACCTCTGAACAGCAACTGTTAGCGATGAAGCAGGCCGCATCAGAAACGGCTTCATTATTGAAAACACTAGGGAATCCAGATCGCTTAATTTTATTATGCCAATTAACACAGGGTGAAGCCTGCGTTAGTGAGTTAGAAGAGCAGTTAGGAATATTACAACCGACACTCTCTCAACAATTAACAGTATTGCGTAATGAAGGCTTAGTGATGACGCGTCGAGAAGGAAAGCGCATTTACTATGCGATAGCAGATGAAAAATTATTTACGTTGCTCAATACGTTATATCAGCTTTATTGCCCTGTGAAGGAGAAATGAAATGACAATAGATTGGGCTAATTTTACGCCACTTTCTGCCGCGATTGGCGGTGTGTTGATTGGCTTAGCCGCAGCAATTTTATTAGTGTTTAACGGTCGTATTGCAGGTATCAGCGGTATTTTAGGCGGTTTATTGAAACCAACTAAGGGGGATACTGCATGGAAATTGGCATTTATTATTGGTTTGATGAGCGCCCCAACGTTGTTTACTTGGTTGGCGTATACACCAGAAGTTAACATTGCGACCAGCACACCTATTTTAGTATTAGCTGGGTTATTTGTCGGTTTTGGCTCACGACTGGGAAGTGGCTGTACTAGCGGTCATGGGATCTGCGGCATGGCAAGGTTATCCCGTCGTTCAATTGTTGCAGTATTAGTCTTTATGATTGTTGCTTTTGCGACAGTCGCACTAGCCAACCATTATGGGATAGGGAGATAAAGCAATGCCTATTCTTATCGCATTAATTTCAGGGATACTGTTTGGTTTAGGATTGGTGATTGCCGGGATGGGAAATCCAGCAAAAATTTTGGCATTTTTAGATATTACGGGAACGTGGGATCCTTCTTTATTAATTACGATGGCAGTTGGAATGGTAATCAGTGGTATTGCTTTCTTAGGGGTTAAAAAACGCTCTGTTAGTGTACTTAATTGCCCATTGCAAATTCCTACCAATCAAACGATAGATAAAAAACTAGTCACCGGAAGTGTGTTATTTGGTGTGGGGTGGGGGTTAGCAGGGATCTGCCCAGGACCTGCATTATTGTTAACAGGAATGGGATTGACACAAGGGATAATATTTACATTAGCAATGGTTGCGGGGATGGCTATCTTCCAGTTTACGCAAAAAAATTAATCGCTCATTGTGAGCAATAAAAAACCCATCATTTGATGGGTTTTTGTATGTGACTTATTGACTAAAGAGATTACAGGCCTGCAGCGGCACGCAATGCTTCAGCTTTGTCAGTTTTTTCCCAAGGGAACTGAGAACGACCAAAATGGCCATATGAAGCAGTTTGTTGGTAAATCGGGTGTAATAAATCAAGCATTTTGATTAAGCCGTAAGGGCGTAAATCAAAGAATTCACGAACTAATTGAATCAATAATGACTCATCAACTTTACCTGTTCCAAAGGTTTCTACCATAATCGATGTCGGTTCTGCCACGCCGATAGCGTAAGAAACTTGGATTTCACAACGGTCTGCAAGGCCCGCGGCGACAATGTTTTTTGCCACGTAACGTGCTGCATAGGCTGCTGAACGGTCAACTTTTGACGGGTCTTTACCAGAGAATGCCCCACCACCATGGCGAGCCATACCGCCGTAAGTATCTACAATAATTTTACGGCCTGTTAAACCACAGTCCCCCATAGGACCACCGATAACAAAGCGACCCGTTGGGTTAATAAAGTATTTTGTATCTTTTGATAACCATTCTGCCGGTAGGACTGGCTTGATGATTTCTTCCATCACGGCTTCATGCAGGTCTTTTTGTTGAATATCTTCAGAATGCTGAGTCGATAAAACAACAGCGTCAATACCGACAATTTTATTATTGTCGTATTGGAAAGTAACCTGACTTTTTGCATCTGGGCGTAACCATGGCAATGTGCCATTTTTACGAACATCTGCTTGGCGTTGAACTAAGCGGTGTGCATAAGTAATAGGAGCAGGCATTAATACATCAGTTTCGTTGGTTGCATAACCAAACATTAGGCCTTGGTCACCGGCACCTTGTTCTGATGGGTCAACACGATCAACACCTTGATTGATATCGGGCGACTGTTTACCAATCGCACTTAAAACAGCACATGAATTGGCATCGAAGCCCATTTCGGAACTGGTGTAGCCAATTTCGCGAACAGTTTTGCGCGTGATTTCTTCAATATCAACCCAAGCACTGGTGGTGATTTCTCCCCCGACCATTACCATACCTGTTTTGACGTAGGTTTCGCAGGCAACGCGAGCTTTCGGGTCTTGTTCCAGAATAGCATCAAGTACTGCGTCAGAGATTTGATCAGCAATTTTATCTGGATGCCCTTCTGATACAGACTCAGAAGTAAAGAGATGTGTAGCCATGAGATTAATACCTTAAGAATTCGCAAATTTATAATTGGATGTTTTAACATCTAGACGGCTATTTTAGTCCCATACAGTAAAAATTTCTACCTGTATTTATATAAAAAACGAATAGAGACATAAAACAACCATTGGTAAAGTTTTATCGCAATTTAGTCATTTTGGTTTTGCTTTTTGAGCGCAATAGATGTATAAACTGCGACCGTAACGGATGGTTGTTATTTCCCGTTATATACCAGCAGAATAATATAAAATTTCTGCTATCTATCAGGAATGTTTATAAGCTTTTGAATTTCAATAAAAAATAAGGTGATATAGCTTAAATCAACAGGTCAAACTGCCAAAATAGTGCTACCACATTGAAATTTTAAAGGGGTAAACAGTTATATTGGGGGTTAATGGGTAATGATCCATAATCTACTGAATAACAGTATCCAACCGTCATATGCGGATCGCCGCGTGACTTTGGCATTTACTTTCCTGTCATTCTTTACTTCATCACGAAGTTACCGTCACATCTTTAATACACCTTCGGGGCTGAGTCATTAATCTGTCAGCTTAAGGTCGTATATTGTCACTGTTTAGAAGTTCTAAGCACTTTTTATTAAAATCTGAGTATTGCCGTTTCCCCGACATAACTGCCTTGCAGTGTTATGTCTTCACTGACATGCATCAGGAAGGAGAACGCGTCACTCACCCCTCCATAAAAGGAGTTTATTATGAATGATAATATCGCTCGCAAAATGCGTCAGACGTACAACATCGCGTATTGGGGTGGTGGTTACTATCAGGTGAATGAGCGCGGAAATGTCTGTGTTTGCCCGAACCCTGAGAACCCTGACACCTTTGTTGATTTAGCTGACCTCGTTAATCAGGTTAAAGAAGAGCAGGAGCATTTACGCTTGCCTGCACTGTTTTGTTTCCCGCAAATCTTGCAGCACCGTTTACGTTCAATAAACGCAGCATTTAGACGTGCACGTGAGTCTTATGGCTATAAAGGCGATTATTTCCTGGTTTATCCAATAAAAGTTAACCAGCAACGCCGAGTCATTGAATCACTGGTTAATTCTGGGGAACCGTTAGGGCTTGAAGCGGGTTCAAAAGCTGAATTAATGGCCGTTTTAGCGAACGCAGGTAAAACACAAACCGTTATCGTCTGTAATGGATATAAAGACCGTGAATATATCCGATTAGCATTAATTGGGGAAAAATTGGGTCACAAGGTTTACCTTGTTATCGAAAAAATGTCTGAGATTGAGATGGTATTGGCAGAAGCGGAAAGCTTAAATGTCACGCCACGCTTAGGGGTTCGTGCCCGTTTGGCTTCCCAAGGCTCAGGTAAATGGCAGGCAAGTGGCGGTGAAAAATCTAAATTTGGTTTGGCTGCAACTCAAGTACTGCAATTAGTGGAAATTTTACGCAATGCTAATCGCCTAGATAGCCTGCAGTTGCTTCATTTCCATTTAGGCTCCCAGATGGCTAATATTCGTGATATCGCAACCGGTGTCCGTGAATCAGCCCGTTTTTATGTTGAATTGCATCGCCTAGGAGTCAACATTCAGTGCTTTGATGTGGGTGGTGGCCTAGGTGTTGACTATGAAGGTACTCGCTCTCAATCCGATTGCTCAGTCAACTATGGCTTAAATGAATATGCCAACAATGTCATTTGGGCGATTGGGGATGCGTGTGAAGAGTTTGATTTACCACATCCAACGGTAATTACGGAATCAGGCCGTGCGTTGACAGCGCACCATACGGTGTTAGTGTCCAATGTGATTGGGGTTGAACGTAATGAATTTACCAAAACAACACCGCCTCATGAAGATGCGCCACGTTCATTAATTTCTTTATGGGAAACGTGGGAGTCAATGCAGCACCAAGGTAATAGCCGTTCATTACGCGAATGGTTGCATGATAGCCAGTTCGACTTACAAGAAGCGCACACTCAATATGCTCATGGTGTGTTAGATTTGACCCAACGTGCATGGGCAGAAGAGTTATACCTAAATATTTGCCGCCGCATTCAACAGGATTTAGATCCAAGCAATCGTGCTCATCGTCCGATAATCGACGAACTTCAAGAGCGCATGGCTGATAAGTTTTATGTGAATTTTTCCTTATTCCAATCGCTACCAGACTCTTGGGGAATTGACCAAGTGTTCCCAGTATTACCGATTGAAGGGTTAGATAAACCATTAGACCGTCGTGCAGTACTGTTAGATATCACCTGTGACTCAGACGGTATTATTGACCATTACGTTGATGGTGATGGCGTTGAAACCACAATGCCAATGCCTGCATATGACCCAGAAAACCCACCAATGATAGGTTTCTTTATGATTGGGGCATACCAAGAAATTTTAGGTAATATGCATAATCTGTTTGGTGATACCGCAGCAATAGATGTCTGGGTTGATAGCCAAGGTAATCTGCGTTACTTGCAAAGTGAAGAGGGCGATTCTGTGGCAGATATGCTGCAATACGTCAAATTAGTCCCAGAAGTCCTATTAGAAAGTTTCACAGAGCAAGTAAAAGGGACAGGCTTGAGTGAGCAACTGCAAAAAGATTTTGTAGAAGAATTCGAAAATGGCCTATATGGGTATACTTATTTAGAAGACGAGTAAATGCTCAATGCGCGTTATATTTCGCACCGTCGCGTTGTTGGCTGCATTTGCCAACCCTAGTCACATACTTGTGTATGCTCCTAGGGATTGGCTCATTTTGCCGCCTAGCGACAGCACGAACTATTTAGCGCATTAATATATGAGGCTAATGCATTCAATGTTCGTTATGTTTCAAGTGGTGGTGTAGCAACGCTCGGCTATTTGGGGCACATACTTGTGTATGCTCCTAGGGATTGGCTCATTTTGCCGCCTAGCCACAACATGAACTATTTAGCGCATAAATGCGTCATAGGGCGCTATATGTTTCATAGAGCATTAAGGTAGTGAACAGATAATAACTTTGTGCAAATAACATGATTTGTTTATTATTTATACTGCGCGAAGTTGATTTAGGTAAAACGATTCGAATCGAATATTAAAAGGGCTTGCTAACGGGCAGGCCTATTTTGAGGAACAGAAATGATTAATAGTACTTTAGGCAATCAAGTTGATAATTCACTGGTTTCTAACGCATTTGGTTTCTTACGTTTCCCGCTGAATTTTCAGCCTTATAGTTCAGATGCAGAGTGGGTGATCACCGGTGTACCCTTCGATATGGCAACTTCAGGTCGTGCAGGTAGTCGTCATGGGCCAGCCGCAATTCGCCAAGTTTCCACAAATCTTGCATGGGAAAGCCACCGCTGGCCTTGGAATTTCAAGTTAACAGACCGTTTGAATGTTGCTGACTGTGGTGATGTGGTATTTGCTTTTGGTGATGCACAAGATATGAGTGACAAGCTGCAAGCACACACTGAAAAACTACTTGAATCAGGTAAACGTTGCTTGACCTTTGGTGGTGACCATTTCGTTACACTGCCATTGCTGCGAGCTCATGCGAAACACTTTGGTAAAATGGCCTTAGTTCATTTCGATGCACACACGGACACCTATGGCAATGGTAGCAAATTTGACCACGGAACCATGTTCTATCATGCACCAAAAGAAGGTCTGATCGACCCAAATCATTCAGTACAAATTGGTATTCGTACCGAACATGACAGCGACAATGGCTTTACTGTATTGGATGCAGGTCAGGTGAATGATCGTAGTGTGGATGATATGGTTGCGCAAATCAAAGAGATTGTTGGCGACCTACCTGTTTACTTGACTTTCGATATTGACTGCCTTGATCCAGCGTTTGCGCCGGGGACAGGAACCCCTGTTATTGGTGGTTTAACGTCAGATCGTGCATTGAAATTATTGCGTGGAATACAGTCTTTAAACATCGTGGGTATGGATTTAGTCGAAGTGGCTCCGGCTTATGACCAATCTGAAATCACGGCACTCGCCGCAGCGTCTATTGCATTAGAAATGCTGTATATCCAAGCTGCTAAAAAATAAGTTATTTATATTTTACTGTATCAAGAAGCCACCGATTGGTGGCTTTTTTATATCCACAATTTATCTATGTGATTATTAATTATACTGAAAATGAAGGAATCGCACTTTTTGTTTATTGATTTGAGAATGATTTTTATTAACAATAATCTTGTAATTTACGTCTATATGCTTTTTTCTACGGTAAAAAAAATATATTCACCATGTTAATAGTGTAATATTTTTTATAAATATTAAATGTTAGAGTAAAATCATTGCTTTGTAACTTGTTGTTATTGTTGCTAACTTAATATTAAAGGTGAACTAGTCAATTTGGCTATTACTCAGTAGGAGATAAGTATGGCGTTAAATAATAAAGTTATTTTAGTTACTGGTGCAGCTCAAGGGATTGGCCGTGGTATCGCATTACGTTTAGCGAAAGAAGGGGCTGATATCGCACTGGTAGATTTGAAAAAAGACAAGCTCCAAGATGTTGCCAAAGAAATTGAAGCTTTAGGCCGTAAAGTAACAACATTTGCCGCAGATATCAGTCAACGTGACCAAGTTTTTGCTGCGGTGGCTCATGCAGAAGCTGAGTTAGGTGGTTTTGATGTAATGATTAATAACGCAGGGATTGCACAAGTTAAGCCAATCGCTGATGTTCGCCAAGAAGATATGGATTTAATCTTCAAAATCAACGTAGATGGAACCATGTGGGGAATTCAAGCCGCCAGTGAAAAATTCCAAGAACGTAAACAAAAAGGAAAAATCATCAACGCCTCCTCTATTGCAGGACATGATGGTTTTGCGATGTTAGGAGTTTACTCCGCTACAAAATTTGCGGTACGTGCATTAACTCAAGCGGCTGCAAAAGAGTATGCAAGTTCAGGTATAACTGTGAATGCTTATTGCCCAGGTATTGTTGGAACAGATATGTGGGTAGAGATTGATGAGCGCTTCTCTGAAATCACCGGTACGCCAAAAGGTGAAACCTATAAAAAATATGTCGAAGGTATCGCATTAGGTCGTGCGCAAACGCCAGATGATGTGGCTGGTTTGGTTACATTCTTAGCGAGCGATGATTCTGACTATATTACTGGTCAATCTATTTTGACTGATGGCGGGATTGTGTACCGTTAATTCACTTATGTGAATCTAGGATGTAAATAATAGCCGCGATGAATAACTCATCGCGGTTTTTGCTTATGTAGCGTGCTGCTGAATATCGGCTAAAATAGCTTCTGCTTGTGTCCAAAGTAGGGAGCCTCCCTCATCACTTAATAAATGATGTTGGCAATTGGGAAAACGGCTGGCTAATATTTTGCCAAAATCAGGGGAATGAACTGTGCTCATATCGAGTTCGCCATACCATAAAGAGACTGGCACGCGGGTCGTTTCAGGGGTGAATTCCCATTTCTGTAATGCAATTAATAAGTCTTGAACATAACCTTGGTTGCCTTGGGCGAAAGCACGTCGCATGCAATGGCTATATGCCTCAAGGAAATGTTCTTCATTATAGAGTTGCTGGTCTATTTCTGCGCTGCAATTAAGAATAAATGCTAATAACCACTCACCAGTGACATTTTTTAATAACCAATCAGACAGCGCTTTAGGGGTGTTAAGGGCTTGTTCTTGCATGTTCACAACATCAGCACTGAGTACCGCACGAGTTGCAGGGTATTCAAATTGGTCTTGTCCTGACACGATAGACAGTGAAATAGGTTGGCAATAGTGGGCGACGGCCATGGCAAAAACGGCGCCTTGAGAAAAACCGACAACTGAAAATTGAGTAATAGATTGTTCATCTAGTAGGGCTTGAACATCCATAGCAAAGCTTTTCAATGATTTTTCAGGGTGAAATGTTGACTCACCAAGACCCGCGCGTTCAGGAACAATTAAACGAATATTTAGTTTTTCCAGTAAATCCAAACCAAACCCTAATGAACCACTCATTCCCGCTCCAGTACAAAAAATAACAGGAAAACCTGTTTTAGGGCCTGATTCGAACCAGCAAAATAGACGGCTATCAGGTAATTTCATCGTGTGTTGATTCAGGTTGGTTAGTGGAACGTTATACATGGTGAATTCCTAACACAGAGCAGGTACAGATTGGGTGATAAGATAGGTCAGTTAATAATTATTAAAACTGGCATTGTTATAGTTACAATTTTAAAGTATTAAATAGGTAAAATGCAAAATATTAGCGTAATAAACATCAATTCATTAACAAAGAGAAGAGTAAAATGGCATTTTCCGAATCAGAAAAGCAGATTTTGTTGGCCGTTAAAGGTGTCGGTCCCATGGTGATTAGCCGCTTAGAACAAATGGGTTTTAGCTCACTCGCACAACTGAGTGAAGCATCTTACGATGAAATTTTAATTTCTGGTGCTGCATTGACAGGTTCAAGTTGCTGGAAAAATAGCCCGCAAGCAAAAAAAGCGGTAGAGGGGGCTATTTTAGCGGCTAAACAGGCGGTTAGGTCACCATCTTAATTAGTTTGATTTCTGGTTTTCCATTTTTTGCTGCGCAAGATATTAAGGACTTGTACTGCCATGGAAAAGAACATCGCAAAGTAGATATAGCCTTTTGATACGTGAACTTGAACACTTTCAAGTAGTAAAGTGAAACCAACTAGAATCAAAAACGATAAGGCTAAGATTTTTACGGAGGGGTAGCGCTCAACAAAGTCGCCAATGGGTTTGGCCGCAAGCATCATAATGAGTACAGCGATGACTACCGCTGCCATCATGATAAATAAGTGGTCTGATAGCCCCACTGCGGTGATCACGGAATCTAAACTGAAGATAATGTCTAATAAAGCAATTTGCACGATAGCGCCCCAAAATGAGCTCACTTTTTTATTTGCTAGATTATTTTCACTTTCCCCTTCAATCGTATCAAAAATTTCTTGGCTTGCTTTCCAAATAAGGAAGATCCCACCTGCGCATAATATGAGATCGCGAGCGGATACCACATGGTCTGCGACAGTGAAAAGCGGCGTGGTAAGGCGTGATAACCAAGCAATCGAAGCCAATAACGCAAGGCGCATCACCATTGCCGCAATAAGGCCTGTCCGTCTGGCACTATTTTGCTGGTGGCTTGGAAGCTTGCTCACCACAATACTGAGGAAAATAATATTATCGATGCCTAGGACAATTTCTAATATGGTTAGTGTGGCGAGTGCCATCCAAGCATTGGGGTCCAGTATCCATTCAAACATCTTAGTACCTTCTAATTAACAAATTAAACAGTGATAATAATTTATCGTCTGCTTTGGTACAGGCGATGGTTAGCGACTAACTTAGATTAAAATGCCGCGCTAACAGGGGCGCGGTAAAATCTTTTTTGAGATAAAAACCACGAGGTAGCGTCATAATCGGTTGACCGAACTCACCAATCGCTTCCGTTAGTGCCTTATTGTTTGCGGCCTTAGGGCGGATCTGTAATACCTGCCCATGGCGTGCAGTGATACTTTCCACTTTGCCTAATACAATGAGGTCCATTAGCTCTTCCCAATCTTGTCTTAGTAACTGTTCTTCAAAGGGAGATGGGCTCCAGATTAACGGGTTTGCGACTCTGCGTTGTGAGAGTGGAATTTGCCTTTCCCCTTCGATAGGAAACCATAAAATGCGGGATAGTTTGCGGCGAACATGGCTATTTTCCCATGTTAAGCCACTATTCCCCGTTAATGGCGCTACAGAAACAAAGGTCGTTTCGAGTGGAGCACCATAACGGTCAATAGGAATGGTTTTTAATTCAATCCCAATATGAGCGAAATCTTGCTCTGCCTTGCTTCCCGCACTCGCACCTAAATAATATTCCAATAGCATACCAACCCAGCCTTTATCTCGTTTGAGGTCAGGAGGGATAGGGATAGCAGCATGTTGGGCGAGCTCACCAAGCGTATAGCCAGCAAGGGCTTGCGCTCGACCCATTAAGGTTGCTTCGTTATCAGGTGGCGGTGGCGCAATAAATGGCATCATGGTTTGAATATTAATGTATAAAAAGTAGCCAGTGAAAATACATAGAACTGAAGAAGTATAACACTTTTTCTTTGATGTTTTTAACTATTTGATATATAGGGATATAATGTTATTTATTCATCCAGGTCATAAATTATAACAGAGGTTATTCAAGTTCATCCCAAGATAATCACAGGATCATGCACTAGGTTATCCACAGGATTTCTGGATAACTGTGAAAAATAGAGATTACTGTGTGTATTTACAGCCTTGACTAAACGGTTTTTATGACGAATATCACAAAATATGAGTAAGTTGAGCACATATCTTGTGGATAAATACAACGTTGTTTGATCTTTGCTCAGTTAAAGTCTTAAGTATTTTAGCTAGAAAAATAGCCAGTGGATAAAACGCTTTTTTGTTATTTACTTCTTTGATTTATCAATGATTATTTGACTATTCTTTTTTTTGATAAAAAAGTGGCTTGGGGATATACCCTGATTACCATGAGGTTGTTCACATGGATATCCACAGAAAAAGTGAATAACATCCTTATTATTCATTTTATCTGTTTATAACTATCATTATTTTGCTAGGTTATCCTCAGAGGGTTTAAACCATGCAGATTTAAAATCAAACCAGCCAAAGGTATTCATCCGTACGCCGCGCATGGTTTTTTGGCCTTGTAGTTCAAGCCAATGATGAAAAATAGGGTGGAAAATTTGCGAGTCAATTAAGCTTTCACACCAGGCTTCTACATCTAATTGGTTATTACGCCATAGATTAAGTTCATCGCGGAGAGTGTTATTAAGGCATTCGCTCAGTAATGGCATTTCGTACAAGGTAGCAAAGATAGAAAATTCAAGAGGTTTAAAAAAGTTAGCTGTTGCTAACCAAATATCACTTTGCCCATTGCCATTAAACCAATCATCATAATCAATGATATTAATCTTGAGCTCCACGCCTTGTGTCTGTAACACGCGTTTCATAATTTGGCTAATCGCATAGAACTCATGGTGGTTGCGATAAAAAGTAACAGTCAGCTCAGTCAAATCTTCAGGCTTAGGGAACAAGGTTAGCATTTTACTATGATGCCAATGGAGTAATAAGCCATAAGCTGGCGCCCAATGGCGCTGATAAAACGGTTCACAATGGGCAAGTAGGTTGACGGGTGTTAAAAAGCTACATAACCATTTACGGACATCTTCACGCTGAGCAACCGGTGAGCGCTGATCCATTAAGAGGAAATAGCAGCCTTCTTCCATGCGGCTTTCAAGTGAATCATTATGGTGCTTGTCACCATCCATTTTTAATGTTGTACAAACCATTTGTTCTGAAAGTTCAGGAACCACCCAAATGGTCACTTCATCTAGCAGTGCACGATAGCCAAAATAGCGGTCGAAAGCCGTGATAGTCAGCTTTTGTGGCAAGTTTTTTTCTACTTGATAGGGGCCAGTGCCGATAGGACAACGGCTAAAGTTTTCGAGGCTCTCCCACTCTTTCGGTAAAATAGCCGCATGATGACTGCCTAATAACCAAGGTAGCTGTTTATCAGGCTCACTTAACGTGATATCAATAACATAAGGTTGCGGTGAGCTGACGGATTGTATATGTGAAAATAGCGGCCAACAGGTTTTTAAGCGTAAAAGGGAATAGATAATATCGTCGGCAGCCATTTCTCTCCCATGGTGGAAATAAATAGCAGGGCGTAAATAGAAACGCCATTGGGTATCACTGATGGGTTGCCAATGGTGGGCAAGGCTATCTTCCACTTCCCCTTTTTCCTCATTTATATGGGTAAGGCCATTAAATATTTGACTCATCAAGTGAATTTCTGAGCGGCGCATGGGGGCGCCAGGAAGAAGTGTCGGGAAATCTCGATAATAAATAATCCGTAATAAATTCTTACCTTGTCGATAGCTGCGTTCCAGTTCAGACAATACCATTTGGCGAATGGTTTCCTTATCACCCACTAGGGCGACAAGTTTTTCAATACTTTCTTCTTTGAGTAGTTGTTCAGCCTGTGCCTGTTGTAGCTCTAAGCCATTAACATGAAAAATAAGGGCCGAGCGTTTTCCTCGACCAGACTCAGCCTGCCAACTGAGCCAACCTTGTGACTGCATATTATTAAGTAGCGTCCGAACATGACGGCGAGAGCAAAACAGCGTATCAGCGATATCTTGCAGAGTTGTTTCACTGTCTTGGCCCTGAAAGTGTTGCCAGAGACGAATGAACTGGGTTTGTAATCGTGAATTAGACATAAAAGAGGAACTCCGGCAAAAAATACATCAATTTTAATTTCCTAAAATCTCACGATAATAGAAGGCAGTAAGTAGCTCGTTTGGTCTGCATGTTGCAGGCCGACTCCCCCATTTAGAGTAATGGTGTTTATCACCGAGCCGGTTTTTACCGGCTTTTTTTTATTTTTTCGTCATATTTCGCACTGTCGCGTTGTTGGTTTCGTTCAGCTACTTGGGTCACATACTTATGTATGCTCCCCAAGATATCTTCTCTCACCGCCTAGCTACAGTGCGAACTATTTAGAAAAAATCGTTCAGTTAAAGGCAAAAATCTTATTTTGTTATTAATTATACAGGAAGATATTAACGGGGAAGTGATTTTGGATTGTAAATTTTTAATGATGGATGAATTCCGCATTTTTGGTGCGAAGTAGGCGGTTTAGTTGGATAATTAGAGCTAAAAGAGGAACTACGCCCACCAAAGTAGGCGTAGAAAAGGATTTACTGCATAAAGGATGGAATCTTGCTTTCAAAATCGGTGATCTGGTCGACATGCTGCAACGTCAAACCAATACTATCCAAGCCATTCATCATGCAGTGGCGGCGGAAGCTATCAATTTCAAAATGATAGGTTTTATCACCAGCAGTCACGGTTTGAGCTTCTAAGTCTACCGTAAACTGGCAACCTTCATGGCTATTAACATAGTTAAACAGCTCATCCACTTCAGCTTCACTTAATTTGATTGGTAATAATTGGTTGTTGAACGAGTTACCATAAAAAATATCAGCAAAGCTTGGAGCGATAACCACTTGAATACCAAAGTCAGTTAATGCCCAAGGTGCGTGCTCACGGGATGAACCGCAACCAAAGTTTTCGCGAGCTAATAAAATACTTGCCCCTTTAAAAACTGGCTTATTTAAGACGAAATCAGGGTTAGGTTGTTGCCCGTTCTCATCTAAAAAGCGCCAGTCATTAAACAAGTGTTGCCCAAAACCTGTGCGAGTCACTTTTTGCAAAAACTGTTTAGGGATAATGGCATCAGTATCCACATTGGCTGCATCTAAAGGAGCGACAATCCCGACGTGTGTAATAAACTTTTCCATCATTTTCTCCTTAGATTTGAATATCACGTACATCAGCAAAATGGCCATTAATCGCTGCGGCAGCTGCCATTGCTGGGCTAACCAAGTGAGTACGACCTGCGCGACCTTGGCGGCCTTCAAAGTTACGGTTACTGGTTGATGCACAGCGTTCGCCAGGGTTTAAGCGGTCATTATTCATCGCTAAACACATAGAGCAACCCGGTAAACGCCATTCAAAACCCGCTTCAATGAAAATTTTATCTAAACCTTCTTGCTCAGCTTGGGCCTTAACAGGGCCAGATCCCGGAACAACAATAGCTTGTACGCCATTAGCCACTTTTTTACCTTTTGCAATTGCAGCAGCGGCACGTAAATCTTCAATACGTGAATTCGTACATGAACCAATAAATACTTTGTCAATTTTGACATCAGATAATTTAATGCCAGACTCTAACCCCATGTAAGCTAATGCTTTTTCAGCGGAAGCTCGTTCAACAGGGTCTGCAAATGACTCAGGAGCAGGGATCGGCTGATTGATGGCAATCACCTGCCCAGGGTTGGTTCCCCAAGTGACTTGTGGCGCGATGCTACTTGCTTGAATAGTGATGACTTTATCAAATTGTGCATCATCATCCGTTTTTAATGTTTTCCAATAAGCAACCGCATCGTCCCATTGTTGGCCTTTAGGTGCAAATTGGCGACCTTTCATATAGGCAAAAGTGGTTTCATCCGGTGCGATAATTCCCGCTTTCGCGCCTAATTCAATTGCCATGTTGCATACCGTCATGCGGCCTTCCATGCTTAAGTTTTCGATAGCTTCACCACAAAACTCAACAATATAGCCAGTACCGCCTGCGCTGCCCGTTGTACCGATAATCGCTAAAACGATATCTTTTGCGGTAATACCTGCTGGAGCTTTGCCTACGACTTCAATTTTCATTGTTTTAGCGCGTGCTTGTTTCAGCGTTTGAGTCGCCATCACGTGCTCAACCTCAGATGTTCCGATACCAAAGGCTAATGAGCCAAATGCACCGTGTGTTGCGGTGTGGGAGTCTCCACATACAATGGTCATACCGGGTAAAGTAATACCTTGCTCAGGCCCCATCACATGGACAATACCTTGGTATGGGTGATTCAAATCATATAAAGTTACGCCAAACTCTTTACAGTTTTTCATCAACTCTTGCATTTGAATACGAGCCATATCGCCACACGCATTAATATCTTTGGTTTGCGTTGATACGTTGTGATCCATTGTGGCAAAAGTTTTACTTGGTTGATGTAAAGGACGTTTCTTAGTTCTCAAACCATCAAACGCTTGAGGTGATGTCACTTCATGTACCAAATGGCGATCGATATAAATCAAAGGGATTTCATTTTCGACCTCACGGACAACGTGGGCATCATACAATTTTTGATATAAAGTCTTGGCCATGTTAAACCCCTTCTACAATATAACGAGCAATAATATCGCCCATTTCACTGGTACTTATTGACTGACCTGCACCTGCTAAGTCTGATGTTCTAAAACCTTCTTCTAAGGCCTTATTGACCGCACGCTCGATTGCATCTGCTGCATCGGCTTGGTCTAAGCTAAATCTTAGCAACATGGAAGCAGATAAAATTTGTGCAATTGGGTTGGCAATATTTTTCCCAGCAATATCTGGAGCAGAGCCTCCCGCAGGTTCATACAAACCAAATCCAACTTCATTTAAGCTCGCAGAAGGTAACATGCCCATGGAACCGGTGATCATCGCACATTCATCAGAAATGATATCGCCGAACAAGTTAGAACATAACACCACATCAAACTGTGATGGGGCTTTGATCATTTGCATGGCTGCGTTATCGATATACATATGGCTGACTTCAACATCTGGATATTCTTTTGCGATTTGATTGACCACTTCACGCCATAAGACCGAGCTTTGTAACACGTTTGCTTTGTCGATTGATGTGACTTTGTTATTACGTTTGCGGGCTGATTCAAAAGCAATACGTGCGATACGCTCGATTTCATAGCGGTGATAAACTTCAGTATCAAATGCGTATTCTTCTTGGCCTTCACCTTTGCGGCCTTTTGGTTGACCGAAGTAAATCCCACCTGTTAATTCACGCACACAAAGAATATCAAAGCCTTGAGCTGCGATGTCTGCACGTAATGGGCAGAATGCTTCTAATGCTTGATATAAGCGAGCAGGGCGTAAATTACTGAATAATTTAAAATGCTTACGTAAAGGCAATAATGCACCGCGTTCAGGCTGGCTATCGGGTGGCAAGTGTTCCCATTTCGGCCCACCGACAGAACCAAATAAGACAGCGTCAGCTTCCTCACAACCTTTTACTGTGGCCTGTGGTAATGGCTCACCGTGCTTGTCGATTGCCGCACCGCCAACATCATATTCAGTGGTGTCGATTGTTATTGCAAAACGTTTGCTGATAGCAGCTAAAACCTTGTGAGCTTGCGCCATCACTTCTGGACCGATGCCATCTCCCGGTAATACGGCAATTTTATAACTAGACATTGTTAAACAGCTTCCTTTGTGTTTGATTGTGATTCTTGATTTATTTTTTGTTTTTCTTTTTCAACTTGCTCTGAGCGCCAAATGCTATTCAACACATGCACCATAGCTTTCGCTGAAGATTCAACGATATCTGTCGCTAACCCCATCCCGTGGAACTTACGGTTATGGCATTCAACCACGATATCCACTTGGCCTAATGCATTTTCACCGTGGCCTTTAGCTGACAACTGATAAGAGACTAACTTCATAGGGAATTGTGTAATGTTGCTGATAGCTTGGTAAATCGCATCAACGGGGCCATTACCGGTTGCAGCTTCAGATTTCACTTCATCACCACACTGCATTTTGACCGTTGCTGTCGCAACAATACTAGAGCCTGATTGCGTACTGAAATAGTCCATGACGAAGTGGTCAGTTTCATCTTGTTGTTTAGTAAAGAAAGCCAAGGCTTCTAAGTCATAGTCAAACACTTGACCTTTTTTATCGGCTAAATTCAAAAATGCAGTATATAATTCATCCAACTTGAAGTCTTTACCTTCGTGATACCCCATTTCCTCCATACGGTGCTTAACAGCGGCACGGCCTGAGCGTGAGGTTAAATTCAGTTGTTGTTCTTTTAAGCCAATGGACTCAGGCGTCATGATTTCATAGGTTTCGCGGTTTTTCAGTACGCCATCTTGGTGAATTCCTGATGAGTGAGCAAATGCGTTGCTGCCGACAACCGCTTTATTCGCTGGGATTGGTGTATTACATAATTGGCTAACTAATTGGCTGGTCCGGTAAATTTCTTTGTGATTAATATTGGTATGCACATTTAACATTTGCTCGCGCAATTTAATTGCCATAATCACTTCTTCTAATGCCGTGTTGCCAGCGCGTTCACCTAAGCCATTAATTGTCCCTTCTACTTGGCGGGCACCGGCTTGCACGGCACTGATTGAGTTAGCAACCGACATCCCTAAATCATCATGGCAATGAACAGAAATAACGGCTTTATCGATATTTGGCACACGGTTATACAAATCAGTGATAATTCCGCCAAATTGGTAAGGCGTTGTATAACCAACAGTATCTGGGATATTAATGGTGGTGGCACCCGCATTTATAGCTGTTTCAACAATGCGGCACAAATTGTCAGGGTCAGTACGGCCGGCGTCTTCACAGGAGAATTCAACGTCGTCGGTATAGCGTCTAGCGCGCTTGATGGAATTGATTGCCATATCCATTACGCCATCAAAGGATTTATTTAATTTTTTCTCCATATGCAAGTTGGAGGTGGCTAAGAAAATATGAATACGAAAGGCTTCAGCGACCTTTAATGACTCGGCTGCAACATCAATATCATTTTCAATACAACGTGCTAATGCACAAATTCGGCTATTTTTGATTTCTCTGGCAATGGTTTGAACGGACTCGAAGTCACCTGGTGAAGAGACTGGGAAACCGGCTTCAATGATATCAACGCCTAAACGTTCTAACGCAAAGGCGATTTGTAATTTTTCTTTGACTGATAAACTAGCCTGTAATGCCTGCTCACCGTCGCGTAAGGTGGTATCAAAGATAATGACTTGGTTGCTCATATTGTGTTCCTCATATCGAATTTTGTTTTTACTGAGTGTTATGTTCTTCCAAAGCCGCAGGCATAAAAAAACCCGCGGTTGCGCGGGTTCTTAATGTTTGTGGACAGTTTGTTTCTATTTTTCGTCCATAAGCATACCGCGCAAATTTAATGCGAGTAGTAGTAGGCTTAGTAGGCGAATAGAAAATGTCATTGCAACCGTCTCTCTTGAGTATCTTAATTAAACTGTATTTATTGATACGTTATCTTAAAGTTAATGTCAATCATAGATTTTTAGCATATTTTTACCAATCATGAATTATGGCTTTTAGTTGGTGGTTGTTGCTATTTTTTTGGTGTAACTCTTCTGTTTTGTCTGGATTTTTATGTAATTATAAGGGTAAAATTCTTCAATCAGGCATTGTCTAAGTATTGATTGGGTTTAATGTGTTGAATTTTATGATGTTTTTCTGTTTTCCTATGAGTTGAAGTTCAACGCAAGGAATGAATCACCTACACCAATGCTTTTTAATTAAGTTAATTATCTAATAAATGAGTATTTAAAAAATAATCTGATAATGAGGATATTTATTGATTCTAAATACGATTTATTATGATTTCTTGCAAAAATTGCTTTATTATTTTTACGGTGAGTGATTGCAAGTCTAATTAGTAGTTATCACTCATTATTTTGATGAATATTTACGTTTTATGATGATATTTATACTGCAAGTTTAATTAATAGGTTAAGTAATATAAACGTCGTTTTAATAAATGCAGGGAAAGCGAAATAGCTTATTATCTATAAGTTGTTTTAAGAATAATATTTAATGAATTTATATATTCGTCGGTTTCTTTAGATGAATGACTCTTTTCGTTAATGAAAAATGATAAATATATTAGTGGAGTAAAAAATGACTGATTTTGATACAATTTCAACAGCTAAAAAAGATAGTAGCGATATTCATTTACGTAATGTTGATCTTAACCTATTAACGGTTTTTGACGTGGTTATGCAGATGCAAAATGTGACAAAAGCTGCGCAAGTTCTAGGGATGTCTCAGCCTGCAGTAAGTAATGCGGTTTCACGTTTAAAATCAATGTTTAATGACGAGTTATTTGTGCGGTATGGGCGTGGTATTCAGCCGACATCGCGTGCTAAACAATTATTTGGGCCTATTAGGCAAGCATTACAATTAGTTCATAATGAATTACCTAGCGCAGGTTTTAACCCACAAAACAGTGATCGGGTATTTAATTTATCTATCTGTTCACCGTTAGATATTCGCCTAGCTGCTATTATTGTCGAAAAATTTAAGGTAGTTTCGCCTAATATTAATATAATCATTCATTCTTTTATGGGTGATAAAATTGCTCATCAATTAAAATACCAAGAAATGGATTTCTTCCTTGGCTATAATCAATTAGAAAAGACGGAATTTCAACATCAGGTTTTATTTGACGATGAATTAGTATTAGTGGTGGCAAATCATCATCCACGTATTGGTAATTCAATTTCTGAAACTGAACTAAATAATGAACGCCACGCTATTATGTCAATGGATAACATGGGGTCATTTAGTAAACCTTATTATAATAATACTGAGTTATCGCATACGGTTAGTTATCAAGGGACTGACTTAAATAGTGTATTGAGTATTGTTGCTCAAACTGATCTCGTGGCTATTGTGCCAAAATGGTTAGTTAATCATCACGTTGGGCAACTTAAATTACGTACGTTAACGTTACCTTGGCTTAAGGATACACTGCCTTGTTACTTAACTTGGCATGAATCAACGGTTAGGGATAAAGGCCATCAATGGATGAAGTCTCAATTCAATCAATTGATTGAGGAACTCTCTGAACAGCCTGTTGCGGCATAATACGCCTATTTAAAATATTAGAGGTTGCAGGCTATCTCGAACTGATGAGAAAGAAATAGCTCATTTTGTTAAGGGACAATAACAAATGAAATTGTCCCTTAAGGCCAACAACCTCTATATTTCTGCAAACGTGCTTATAACAAAATATACATGCCAACAAGCTGATTAACTCATTATCGTAGGTGCTATGGTGAGTTTTGTAGCAGACATAACATTTGCAAAAAATTTACATATAAATGCTTTTCACGCATCTCTTTAGTCGATACACTGCGAATATTCAGCTAACACTTGTAAGCTGAAATAATAAGAATGGTTAAGTGCTTGTGAATGTGCCGAGTAGCTTATATCGATAATGACTTATAGGGAATAAACTTTGATTACTGAAAATCTATATCCATACCACTTGGTTAATCGCTTACGTAGCAGGGTTACTGCACAAGAATCAGCGAACCGGATAGCTTTCAGTCAATGGGATAACGGGCAACGTAGCTCATTAACGTGGGGGGAGGTTGGCGATCGCACTTCAGCAATTTCTCGACACCTCTTAGCATTAAACGTTATCGCACAAGAAAATATTGGGTTATTTGCCCACAACAGTATGAATTGGTCATTAGTGGATTTTGCCGCGTTACAAATTAGGGCGGTCACGGTGCCACTTTATGCGACTAGCAGTGTCGAGCAAGCTGCGTATATTATTAACGACGCAAATATTAAAGTGTTATTTGTTGGGGAAGAGGCGCAATATCAAGTTGCATGCCAATTACCCGCTCTTTGCCCTCAATTAATCACGATTGTTGTGATGAATGACAATGTTAAGTTGGCTGATATTTCAATCAACACCATGCATTTATCCACGTTTATGGCGCAATCACAAACCGCATACCAAGCAGAACTGGATGAACGCATCGCTGCGCATAATCTCAGTGATTTATTTACCATCATCTATACATCAGGTACTACCGGAGAACCCAAAGGCGTTATGTTGGATTACTACAACATGGCTGCGCAGCTGTATCTCCATGACGAACGATTACAACTCACCGCTGATGATGTTTCTTTAAGTTTTTTACCACTTTCACATGTTTTTGAACGTGCGTGGAGCTTTTACGTTATGCACGTTGGAGCACTAAACGTTTATTTAACGGATACCAATCAGGTTCGGGAAGCATTAGCTGAGGTAAAACCGACAGTAATGTGTGCGGTTCCACGTTTTTATGAAAAAGTTTATTCAGCAATACACAGTAAAGTGGCAAAAGCACCTTTAGTACGTAGGGCACTATTTCGCTGTGCATTATCCCTTGGCAGAAGCCGAGTGAAAGCCTTAGCAAAAGGCCGCAAACCCTCTTTTATTAACCGCGCTATTTTCCCGATGGTCGACAAACTGGTCCTCAATAAAATTCGTGAAGGGTTAGGGGGGCGAATTCGGTTCATGCCAGCTGCAGGTGCCCGTCTTGATGACGATGTGATTGCATTTTTCCTTTCTGCAGGGGTAAACATTAAATACGGCTATGGTATGTCAGAAACCTGTGCCACGGTATCTTGCTGGGAAGAAGGGAAATACCCATTAGGCTCGATTGGTACACCACTATCTTCTGTTTCAGTACGTATTGGTAAAGACGATGAAATACAAGTAAAAGGGCCGGTGGTTATGAAAGGCTATTACAACCGCCCGATTGAAACCTTAGATACATTTACAGCGGATGGCTGGTTAAAAACAGGTGATGCAGGGAAAATTGACGAACAAGGTAATTTATATATTACAGATAGACTAAAAGATTTAATGAAAACGTCTAATGGAAAATATATTGCACCGCAGATGATTGAAGGCGTATTAGGGCAAGACAAGTTTATTGAACACATCGCAGTCATTGCCGATGCTCGTAAGTTTGTTTCAGCGCTTATTGTGCCTTGCTATGACAGCTTAGAAGAATATGCCCATTCAATAAACCTGAAATATCGAGATCGTTTAGAACTCTTAAAAGACTCGAATATTGTGGCATTATTCGAAAGTCGCTTAAAAGATTTACAAAAGAATATCGAAAATTTCCATCAAGTTAAGCGTTTTACATTGCTACCAACCACATTTTCAATGGAAAAAGGTGAATTAACGCCGACTTTAAAGCTACGTCGTAAAATCATTTCTGAGCGCTATCAATTAGAAATTGAATCGATGTACAAAGAATAATTTACCATTTAATTATCTGGCTTACCTGTATTATGGGTAAGTCAGGTCTTGTTTTTGTTCTGTTTTTATTTATTCATTCAAATAATAGCTCAATATTAAAAATTGTAACGGTTCCAACTAATTAAAGTTGCACTGTTTTTTCATTCATGCCAGTCATTTTTCCTTCTATTATTTTCATACGTAGTCAATTTATCTATCAAATTCCCATGTTCAAGATGATGTGAAAGTTTCGTGAACCTTGCACTGAAATGGTGTTTGCTTCGTTTCAGCCGGAGAGATATGTTAATAGTACGAATTTCACTATTTAAATGATAAAAATAAAGAGGTAGAGCATACCTCTTCACTTGCAAATAATGTCTGGGGGCAAACTCATGGAGATGTTGTCGGGAGCGGAAATGGTCGTCAAATCGTTGATTGACCAAGGAGTAAAGCACGTGTTTGGTTATCCAGGCGGTGCCGTATTGGATATTTATGATGCACTTCATACTGTTGGCGGGGTAGAACACATATTAGTGCGTCATGAACAGGCTGCGGTGCATATGGCTGATGGTTATGCACGTTCAACAGGAGATGTTGGGGTCGTGTTAGTGACATCGGGGCCAGGGGCAACGAATGCGATTACGGGTATTGCGACATCTTATATGGATTCAGTACCGATGGTGGTGTTATCGGGGCAGGTTGCCAGTTCGCTAATTGGTAATGATGCGTTTCAAGAATGCGACATGGTTGGGATTTCAAGGCCAATAGTAAAGCACAGTTTTTTAATTAAAAGCGCAGAAGAAATTCCTGAAACCATCAAGAAAGCTTTTTATATTGCGGCAAGTGGGCGTCCTGGGCCTGTAGTCATTGATTTCCCTAAAGACACCGTTAACCCTGCCTTGAAGTTTGCTTATCGTTATCCAGAAAATGTTTCTTTACGTTCTTATAACCCAACGCTGCAAGGCCACAAAGGTCAAATCAAAAAAGCGTTAACTAAATTAGTTTCGGCAAAAAAACCGGTTTTTTATATTGGCGGGGGAGCGATTAACGCGAATTGCTCTGCTGAACTTATTGAGTTGGCAGAAAAACTACAATTACCAGTAGTATCAACCTTAATGGGGTTAGGAGCTTTCCCAGAAACTCACAAGCAGTCTGTCGGGATGCTTGGAATGCATGGAACCTATGAAGCTAATAAGGTTATGCATAACTCAGATGTGATTTTTGCTGTTGGTGTTCGTTTTGATGATAGAACAACGAACAACTTAGAAAAATACTGCCCAAATGCGACTGTTATCCAAATTGATGTTGATCCAACGTCTATCTCAAAAACGGTTAATGCGGACATCCCAATCGTGGGTGATGCGAAACTTACATTAAAGCAAATGTTAGGTCAGTTAGACCAGGCTTCAGCAAAACAAGATAACCAAGCGCTCACTGCATGGTGGAAAGAAATTGAACAGTGGCGTAGTAAACAATGTTTACGTTACGAAACCAGCCCAACAAAAGTTAAGCCACAACAAGCTATTGAAATGATTTACCGTTTAACGAAAGGTGAAGCGTATGTGACATCTGACGTCGGGCAGCACCAAATGTTTGCCGCATTATATTATCCCTTTGATAAACCTCGTCATTGGATAAATTCTGGAGGTCTTGGCACGATGGGCTTTGGTTTACCTGCTGCATTAGGGGTGAAATTAGCGCATCCAAAATCGACAGTTGTTTGTGTGACCGGGGACGGCAGTATCCAAATGAACATTCAGGAGCTTTCAACAGCCCTGCAATATGGTTTACCGGTTTTAGTACTCAACTTAAACAATGGTTTCTTAGGCATGGTAAAACAATGGCAAGATATGATTTATCAAGGCCGCCATTCGCAATCCTACATGCAATCATTGCCTGATTTCATCAAGTTAGCGCAAGCTTATGGCCACGTTGGTATTTCGATAACAACACCTGATGAGCTGGAAGAAAAACTAAAACAAGCCCTTGTTGAAGTAAATGAAAATCAGCGATTAGTCTTCGTTGACGTAAATATTGATGAAACTGAGCACGTTTATCCAATGCAGATCCGTGGCGGCGCAATGGATGAAATGTGGTTGAGCAAAACAGAGAGGACCTGATCATGCGTCGTATTTTATCCGTTTTATTAGAAAATGAATCAGGTGCTTTGTCCCGTGTCATAGGTCTGTTCTCTCAGCGTGGTTATAATATTGAAAGTTTGACCGTGGCGCCAACGGACGATCCAACATTGTCACGTATGACTATCCAAACTAAAGGGGATGCAAAAGTTCTTGAGCAAATTGAGAAACAATTGCATAAATTGGTTGATGTGCTGCGTGTCAGTGAGCTGACGGCGTCAGCACATATTGAACGTGAAATCATGTTAGTGAAGCTACAGGCCTCTGGATATGGGCGTGATGAAGTGAAGCGCTGTGCGGATATTTTCCGTGGACAAATTGTTGATGTAACCCCAACGCTTTATACCGTTCAGCTAGCGGGAACAAGCGAAAAACTGGATGCTTTTATCGAATCAGTGCGTGGTGTTGCTGAAATTGTTGAAGTTGTACGCTCAGGGATCGTCGGAGTTTCACGCGGTGATAAAATTATGCGATGAAAAATTTATCTTCCGAAGGTAGAATAATCGCGTTTAAGGCCCCGAATGATTCGGGGCTATTCCCAAAATTGTAAAGAGGTTAACGTGAAACTGGATGAGATAGCCCGTCTAGCGGGTGTTTCCCGCACAACGGCTAGTTATGTGATCAACGGCAAGGCCAAGCAGTATCGAGTCAGCGATAAAACTGTAGAAAAAGTGATGGCAGTCGTCAGAGAGCACAATTACCATCCAAATGCAGTTGCTGCGGGGCTACGAGCAGGGCGTACCCGTTCTATAGGGTTAGTGATCCCAGACTTGGAAAATACCAGCTATACCCGTATAGCAAATTACCTTGAAAGGCAGGCGCGTCAACGTGGTTATCAACTACTAATAGCATGCTCAGAAGACCAACCTGACAATGAAATTCGTTGTGTTGAGCACCTTTTGCAACGACAAGTTGACGCCATTATTGTTTCGACAGCTTTACCGCCGGAACACCCGTTTTATCAGCGTTGGGCGAACCGTTCTTTACCGATTATCGCACTTGATAGAGCCCTTGAAAAAGAGCATTTTATTAGTGTCGTTGGTGATGACCAAGAAGATGCTTTCATGATTTCAGCAGAATTACGTAAGTTTAATGCTGAATCCGTATTGTATTTGGGGGCGTTACCTGAGCTGTCTGTCAGCTATTTACGCGAGCAAGGTTTCCGTAAAGCATGGCATGAAGACCCGCGCAAGATTGATTATCTGTATGCAAATAGCTATGAACGCGATTCAGCAGCAGAGGTTTTTGCACATTGGCTTGATAGCGGTAACGAGATGCCTGACGCGTTATTTACAACATCATTTTCCTTACTACAAGGTGTATTAGATGTTGCGTTGAAACGTAGTGGTCGTTTACCTGAGCACATGGTCATTGCCACATTTGGTGATAATGAGTTATTAGATTTTCTCGAGTGCCCAGTGCTTTCCCTTGCACAACGCCATAGGGATATCGCTGAACGTATTTTAGAATTAGTACTTGCCAGCCTTGATGAAAAGCAAAAACCAGAACCTGGTATTACTCGTATTCGCCGTGATTTATGCCGTCGTGGAAGTTTAGGTCGTAAGCAGTAGTAAAATAGACTTAACTTTAATCGAACAGTGAATATTTACACGATAATGAGTGATGTTGGTCACAATAATGAGTAATATAACGGCCCCTATCTTGTAGGGGCTTTTTTTTATAAGCTAAAAGTAGGTAAATATTTAACTTTAGGATTTATCTTAAGATATTTATTGCTGATTTTAAAATGAAAGCTAAATCGGATGATTAAATTAATATAAATTTATTGTAGATGTATTACTGATTTGTGCGATAAATATTTAAAATTAAATACTGTTTATTAAAACAGTTATTTATTATGTTGATATTTAATGATTTTATTTTTCTTTCGGGGTGTTTTTACCATTATTAGATATTAATGATTATTTGGGGACTCAATAAAAGTAAATAACCGGTACAAGATATACTGATTAAAAATGAGACTTAAGTTGAATTTATAATGATTTGTATGATTTTGCAGCAATCTAGAGTGATCTCGCTTATTTAAGTTGCACTTTATAAAATATATTAATTATATCAACTTGTTATTTCGCATTTTCTTTCCAAGTCATATTTTACCTACCCTTATTTTTTCTGAATTGTTCTGTAAATAAAGCTAAAGCTGAGTGCGACTGGCTTGACAACGTTTTCATACCATTCGTAAACTTTATATGTGGTGAATTGTGGGGTAAAGTGGGTGGCTTGGAAATAAAAGGGGTTTAATCGGGTATGTTTCGTGGGGCAACACTGGTTAATCTCGACAGCAAAGGGCGTCTAACCGTGCCGACTCGTTATCGAGGAATGCTGAACGAGGAATCGAAAGGGCAAATGGTTTGTACCATTGACCTTCACCAGCCATGTCTGCTGCTTTATACCTTACCTGAGTGGGAGATTATCGAAGAAAAGCTTTCTCGGTTATCGACGATGAACCCTGCTGAACGACGCGTGCAACGGCTGTTATTGGGCCATGCAAGTGAATGCCAAATGGACAACGCGGGGCGTCTTTTGTTAGCCAGTACATTGCGTCAACACGCAGGGCTAACCAAAGAGGTCATGTTGGTTGGCCAGATTAATAAATTTGAACTTTGGGATGAACAAACTTGGTATCAGCAAGTGGAAGATGATATTGCCGCTGAGCGCCTTACCAATGAACCACTTTCAGCCCGCTTACAGGATTTGTCACTTTAATAATGACGCAACAGCAATTTAAACACGTAACAGTATTACTGGATGAAGCCGTTAATGGCTTAAACATTAAACCTAACGGTATCTACATTGATGGCACATTTGGTCGTGGTGGTCATTCAAGGTTGATATTAAGTCAGCTTGGCGAAAATGGTCGTTTAATCGCCATAGACCGTGACCCAGAGGCAATAAAAGCGGCTCAAACTATTGATGACCCTCGTTTTATGATTAAACATGGCCCATTTTCTGCGATTGCAGAGTATGTCGAAGAAGAAGGGTTAGTCGGGCAAATTGATGGCGTACTGCTGGATTTAGGCGTTTCTTCACCCCAGTTAGATGACGCTGAACGCGGATTTTCCTTTATGCGTGACGGGCCGTTAGATATGAGGATGGACCCAACCAAAGGGCAATCTGCACAGCAATGGTTGATGGACGCAGAAGCGGATGACATAGCTTGGGTTTTAAAAACTTTTGGTGAAGAGCGTTTTGCGAAACGAATTGCGAGAGCGATTGTTGAGCGTAATCATAACCCGGAAGAAGAACCGTTAACACGCACACGGCATCTTGCTGAATTAATTGCAAAAGTTAGCCCAATGAAAGACCGACATAAGCACCCAGCGACGCGTAGCTTCCAAGCCATTCGAATTTATATCAACAGTGAATTGGAAGAAATAGAAAAAGCGTTAGAAGGCGCAATGAACGTTTTAGCACCACAAGGGCGTTTATCAGTTATCAGTTTCCATTCGTTGGAAGACAGGTTAGTAAAACGGTTTATTCGCAAAAATAGTAAAGGTCCATCGGTGCCAGCAGGTATTCCTCTTACTGAAGCGCAGATTAAAGAATTAGGTGCAGCGCAGTTACGTGACCTAGGTAAGATGAAACCTTCGGAAAACGAAATTAATGAAAATCCACGCGCACGTAGTTCCGTGTTGCGGTTTGCTGAGAAGGCGGCGGAATAATGGTTCCAGAAAGGCACAGCCTAGCTCGCGTCATTGGGCGTGATTTATTTCGTTATGGCATCGTTCCTTTGATTTTATTAGTGGCAATTATTATCAGTGCTGTTTTTGTGGTAACGACGGCACATGAAACGCGTTTACTAACGGCCGCAAAAGATAAGTTGTATGAAGAAAAAGACTTGTTAGATATCGAATGGCGTAATTTGATCCTTGAAGAAAACGCCCTTGCGAGCCATAGCCGAATAGAACGTTTATCGGTTGAAAAATTACAGATGGTGCAAGTTGAACCATCACAAGAAAAAATTATTGTTTCTAAGCAATAAAAAGGTTCCTAATGAAAGCACCAAAAACAGCGAAAAATAAGAAACAAGAAGAAAGTACCAGCTTTGTCCGCTGGCGCTTTATTTTGCTGTGCGGATGCATTGTCTTAGCGTTAGCAGGGTTGTTAACGCGGGTGGCTTATCTGCAAATTATTGCGCCAGAGAAACTGGTGAAAGAAGGCGATATGCGCTCTTTACGAGTGCAAGAAGTTGCGACATCACGAGGTATGATTAGCGACCGAGAAGGGCGGCAACTTGCCGTGAGTGTGCCAGTCAATGCGATCTGGGCAGACCCCAAAGAGGTATTTGAAAAAGGGGGAATAAGCAATGACGAACACTGGAAAGCACTGGCAGACGCACTTGAAATTCCATTAGAACAAATTACGAGCAAAATATCGGCCAATCCAAGAGGCCGTTTTGTGTATTTAGCGCGCCAAGTTAACCCATCTATTGGTGATTACGTTAAAAAATTAAAAATACCGGGTATTTACTTACGCAAAGAATCTCGTCGTTATTACCCATCAGGCCCAGTTACCGCTCACTTGTTGGGGGTAACAAACATTGATGGTGAAGGGATTGAAGGCGTCGAAAAAAGCTTTGACCGTTGGTTAAAAGGTGCGCCGGGTGAACGTACAGTCCGTAAAGACCGTAATGGGCGAGTGATTGAAACCATTTCGTCTATTGACAGCCAAGCTGCGCATAATCTGACATTAAGCATTGATGAACGTATTCAATCCATTGTTTACCGTGAATTAACACGTGGCGTGCAGGAAAATAAAGCGGAATCGGGTGTGGCAATTTTAGTTGATGTTCATACCGGTGAAATTTTAGCAATGGCGAATAGCCCATCCTATAACCCAAATAACTTAACGGGTACATCAATGGATGCGATGCGTAACCGCGCCATTACGGATATTTTTGAGCTGGGCTCAACAGTAAAACCTATGGTGGTAATGAGTGCGCTACATAACAAAATTATTAAAGAAAACTCAGTAATTAATACTTATCCGTATCGTATTAGTGGTCATGAGATCAAGGACGTAGCACGATACGCTGAGCTAACTATTACTGGGATTTTACAGAAGTCGAGTAACGTAGGTGTTTCAAAACTTGCGTTAGCGATGCCTGCCACTGAGCTGGTGGATGTGTATAGCCGCTTTGGGTTTGGCAAGCCGACTAATCTGGGGTTAGTCGGGGAAAGTAGTGGCATCTTTCCAAGTAAAAAAACACGGTGGTCTGATTTAGAAAGGGCCACCTTTTCTTTTGGCTACGGGCAAATGGTAACACCGTTACAGTTAGCGCGAGCCTATGCAACGATAGGGAGTTTCGGTATTTACCGGCCTCTATCAATCACTAAAGTTGACCCTCCCGTGCCAGGGACGCGTGTTTTTCCTGAGCCAATTATGCGTACTGTGGTGCATATGATGGAGAGTGTAGCTCTACCCGGCGGCGGGGGAGCTCGAGCAGCCATTAAAGGCTATCGCATTGCCATTAAAACCGGTACAGCAAAAAAAGTGGGCCCTGAAGGGCGCTATGTTAATAAATATTTAGCTTATGCCGCAGGTGTTGCGCCTGCGAGTAATCCACGCTATGCGTTAGTTGTGCTTATCAATGAGCCAAGTGCAGGTAAATACTATGGTGGTGCGGTTTCTGCCCCCGTATTTGGCTCAATCATGGGTGGGGTCTTGCGGTTGATGAATGTTGAACCCGATGCATTGCAACCAAACGAACAAAATGAAATCGTAAATAGTCAAAAAGAGGTTAAAAGTGGCAGATCGTAATCTTTGTGACCTACTCTCACCCTTTGGTGTGAGCACAACTCCAATCTCACTGCGTGAGATGACGCTAGACAGTCGAAAGGCTGCCGCGGGCGATCTGTTTATTGCAATAAAAGGTCATCAATCGGATGGGCGACACTATATTCCTCAAGCGATTGCTCAAGGGGTTTCCGCTGTAATAGCAGAGGCGGAAGGTGAAGCCGTTGAAGGCGAAATTCGTTTCGTTCATGGCGTACCTGTTATTTATTTGAATGACCTGAATAACCGTTTATCTGCACTGGCCGGTGAGTTTTACCACCAACCTTCTGCAAAAATGAAACTCGTTGGTGTGACGGGGACTAACGGTAAAACCACCACCACACAATTAATTGCTCAGTGGGCTCAAGGGCTAGGGGAAACTAGCGCAGTAATGGGAACCGTGGGTAATGGCCTATTAGGCCATGTGTCACCAAGCGAAAATACCACGGGCTCTGCGGTAGATATTCAACTTGAATTGACCCAGTTATTGAACCAAAAAGCAACATTAACAGCGATGGAAGTTTCTTCCCATGGATTAGTACAAGGCCGTGTCGCAGACTTACAGTTTGATGCCGCTGTGTTCACTAATTTAAGCCGTGATCACCTTGATTATCACGGCGATATGGAAAGCTATGAAGCCGCGAAATGGCTATTGTTTTCCACACATAATACAAAATCGCAAATTATCAATGCGGATGATGCGATTGGTTTGAAGTGGCTGCAGCGTTTACCACAAGCGTGCGCGGTGACCATGGAAAACAAAATTCCTCAAGATTGGCAAGGCCCATGGTTAAAAGCAACGGAAGTTGAATACCACGACAAAGGCGCCACTATCCATTTTGATTCCTCATGGGGAAATGGTGACTTTGAAAGCCCATTGATGGGAGCATTTAATGTCAGCAACTTATTAGTGGCAATGGCAACTTTGCTGATGATGGATTATCCGTTAAACAAACTGCTGGCTGCTACATCTTCATTGTCACCAGTTTGCGGCCGTATGGAAGTGTTTAGTGCACCGAATAAACCGACAGTTGTTGTTGATTATGCGCATACTCCTGATGCCTTAGAAAAAGCCTTAGCGGCAGCACGCTTACATTGCAAAGGGCAATTATGGTGTGTATTTGGTTGCGGTGGTGACCGTGACAAAGGTAAGCGCCCTCTGATGGGAGCCGCAGCAGAAGAATATGCAGATAAAATCGTGATCACAGATGACAACCCGCGCAGCGAAGACCCTATCGACATTATTAATGACATCATGGCTGGACTATTAGATTCCAGCCGTGCCTTGGCCATTCCAGGTCGTCCAGAAGCAGTGACAAACACCATTTTGCAGGCATCTCCTGATGATGTGATTGTGATTGCAGGCAAAGGTCATGAAGATTATCAAATTATTGGTCAGCGCAAGCTAGATTACTCCGACCGTTTAACGGTGGCACGTTTGTTGGGGGTAATCGCATGATCTCTTTAACACTCGTTCAGCTGGCACAGATTACCCAAGGGCAGATTGAGTCTGCTCCAGATACCAATGTTTTGATTAGCTCTGTTAGTACCGATAGCCGCAAAATTGCTGAAAATTGCCTATTTATTGCCTTAAAAGGTGAACGCTTCGACGCCCATGATTTCGCACAACAAGTGGTGGTTACGGGAGCTAAAGCGTTACTTGTTGAGCGCAAGCTGAATGTAGATTGCCCACAAGTTATCGTGAAAGACTCGCGTATTGCGATGGGCCAATTGGCTGCATGGGTTCGTCAGCAGAGCAGAGCTCGAATCGTTGGCTTGACGGGCTCTTCGGGCAAAACATCTGTTAAAGAAATGACCGCATCCATTTTATCTGAGCGCGGTAAAACCTTATATACCGCCGGTAATTTAAACAACGATATTGGTGTGCCTTTGACACTATTTCGTTTAACAAATGATGATGAATTCGCTGTGATAGAAATGGGTGCTAATCACCCAAATGAAATCGCCTACACAACCAATATTGTTAAACCAGAAGCGGCGTTAGTTAACAATTTATTTGCTGCGCACTTAGCGGGCTTTGGTTCACCGGAAGGGGTTGCGACAGCCAAAGGTGAAATTTATCAAGGTGTTCCAGAAGAAGGAACCGCAATTGTTAACCTTGATAGCTACAGTGAAAAATGGCAGTTTCAGCCACGCCAAACTGTTTGGTATTACTCGCTAACTTCACAAGCAAAAGCGGATTTCTATCCTTCTGATATTCAAGTGAAACAGCTAACAACAGATTTTGTGTTACATACCCCTGTTGGTAGTGTCGATATCACCTTGCCATTACCAGGGCGGCATAACATTGCTAATGTGTTAGCGGCAAGTGCATTGGCGATTTCTGTCGGCGCTAGCCTAGAAGATATCAAAAACGGCATAGCAAAAACGCAAGCGGTACCTGGGCGTTTATACCCTGTGCGCTTGAGTGAACACAAAGTGGTATTAGATGACACTTATAACGCCAATGATGGCTCAATGATCGCAGCAATTCAGGTCCTCGAAAAAATGCCGGGTTACCGCATCTTAGTGGTAGGGGATATGGGGGAACTGGGTGATTATGCCGAAGATTGCCACCAACGTGTAGGTGTTGCCGCTAAGCAGGCGGGTTTAGATAAGGTATTCAGTGTTGGTCAGTTAAGTGAGTTGATCAGCCAATTTAGTGAGTGTGGTGAGCACTTCACAGTGAAAGCAGATTTATTAACCCGACTAATTCCGCTAGCGCAGCAGAAGGACGTTGTTTCTATTTTAGTTAAAGGTTCACGCAGCTCCGCGATGGAAGATGTTGTGAATGCATTGAAGGAGTGCTTCGAATGTTAGTCTGGCTTGCCGAAATGTTAGTCCACAAGTTTTCTGTTCTGAACGTCTTTTCTTATTTGACGTTCAGGGCCATTGTCGGTTTGCTGACGGCACTCGCCATTGCTCTATGGATGGGGCCTCATTTAATTGCTTACCTGCAGAAAATGCAAATTGGTCAAGTCGTTCGTAACGAAGGCCCTGAGTCTCACTTTAGTAAGCGTGGGACCCCAACCATGGGCGGGTTATTGATTCTATTTTCAATTACCGTTTCAACGTTGTTATGGGCTCGCTTAGACAACCCTTACGTTTGGTGTGTACTACTCGTGCTAGTCGGGTATGGCATTGTCGGTTTTGTTGACGACTACCGGAAAGTGGTTCGTAAAGACACTCGTGGCTTAATCGCGCGTTGGAAATATTTCTGGCAATCCGTGATTGCGTTAATTGTTGCCTTTTCCATGTACGCGATTGGTAAAGATACCCCAGCAACTCAGTTAGTTGTACCATTTTTTAAAGACGTAATGCCACAACTGGGCATGCTGTATATTTTGCTGACCTATTTTGTGATTGTTGGAACCAGTAACGCAGTAAACCTAACCGATGGCTTGGATGGCTTAGCTATCATGCCAACGGTATTTGTTGCCGCAGGTTTTGCATTAGTGGCATGGGCAACAGGTAACGTCAACTTTGCCAGTTACTTACATATTCCATTTTTACCCCATGCAGGTGAACTGGTGATTGTCTGTACTGCCATTGTGGGGGCAGGGTTAGGCTTCTTATGGTTTAACACATACCCAGCGCAAGTATTTATGGGCGATGTCGGCTCATTGGCGCTTGGCGGTGCACTAGGGACTATTGCGGTATTACTGCGCCAAGAGTTTTTATTAGTGATTATGGGCGGTGTGTTCGTCGTTGAGACACTGTCAGTTATTTTACAAGTCGGTTCATTTAAATTGCGTGGACAACGTATTTTCCGTATGGCACCAATTCACCACCATTATGAATTGAAGGGTTGGCCAGAACCACGTGTTATCGTGCGTTTCTGGATTATCTCGTTAATGCTAGTCCTGATTGGGCTGGCAACCTTGAAGGTGCGTTAAGATGGTTGATTATCAGGGTAAGAACGTCGTTATTATTGGGCTGGGGATCACCGGCCTATCTTGCGTTCACTTTTTCCTTGAGCGCGGCGTGGTGCCTCGCGTTATGGATACCCGTGCAGCACCGCCTGGTGTAGATAAACTCCCAGAAAATGTAGAGTGCCATAGTGGTAGTTTGAATAATAGCTGGTTACAGGCCGCCGATTTAATTGTTGCTAGTCCAGGAATTGCGTTAGCGACCCCTCAATTACAGCAGGCTGCAGAAAATGGCATCGAAATTGTGGGTGATATCGAATTATTTTGCCGTGAAGCAGATGCACCGATTGTCGCGATTACAGGTTCAAATGGTAAAAGCACTGTCACGTCATTGGTTGGCGAAATGGCTAAATCAGCGGGTATTTCAGTTGGTGTAGGTGGCAACATTGGTACGCCAGCACTTTCATTACTCAATGCAGGGCATAATCTGTACGTTTTAGAACTTTCCAGCTTCCAATTAGAAACCACTTCAAGTTTAGAAGCGACCGCCGCGACAGTCTTAAATATTAGTGAAGATCATATGGATAGATATCCATTAGGTCTAGAACAGTACCGTGAAGCGAAATTAAAAATTTATCACAATGCTCAAAACTGCATTGTTAACGTACAAGATATACTGACCTTACCCGCTAATCATACTTTGGATGAATGCATTAGCTTTGGCTTAAATAGTGGTGATTATTTCTTTGATACCCAAAAACGGGTGTTAGTGGCTCAAGGAAAAGAGCTATTAGATGTCAATGAAATGCACTTAACCGGCCAACACAATTACCTTAATGCGTTAGCCGCGTTAGCATTGGCGGATGCAGTGGATATTCCTCGTCCAGCTTGCCTTCAAGTATTGAAAGAATATACGGGGTTAGCACATCGTTTCGAATTAGTGTTATTCAATAACGGTGTTCGCTGGATTAATGACTCTAAAGCCACAAATGTTGGAAGTACAGAAGCGGCGTTAAATGGGTTACACGTGGATGGCAATATCTATTTATTATTAGGTGGGGATGGCAAGTCAGCCGATTTTTCACCATTAAAACAATATATTGCTGCGGATAACTACCGCTTATATTGCTTTGGTCGTGATGGGAAAGCATTAGCTGATATGGCACCTGAAAAATCAGTATTGACTGAGACTATGGAACAAAGCTTACGCCAAATTGCGCCACAATTAAAAGCGGGGGACATGGTGCTGTTATCCCCTGCATGTGCCAGTTTGGATCAGTTTAAAAGTTTTGAGCAGCGTGGAACTGTCTTTGCTCAATTAGCCCAGGAGTTAGGTTAATGACGATACCGGGTGCGATGCGTTTAAAAAATTGGGTCATTGGTGAAAAAAATGGCGTGATTTCAGGCTCAACGCTTTACGACCGTACATTAGTGTGGTTGGCATTCGGTTTAGCCGCAGTGGGTTTTATCATGGTTACATCCGCTTCCATGCCAGTTGGCCAACGCTTAACAGAAGACCCGTTCTATTTCGCTAAGCGTGATGTGGTGTATATCGTTATCGCATTTATTTTAGCGTTGGGTGTCATGCGTATCCCGATGGCAGTTTGGGAAAAGTACAATTTCATTTTGTTGATGGTTTCACTTGGCATGCTAGTGGTGGTGCTGGTTGCAGGAAGTTCAGTTAACGGGGCATCACGCTGGATAGACATCGGTTTGGTAAAAATTCAACCAGCAGAAATTTCGAAATTTACGTTGTTTTGCTATGTGTCCAGTTACTTGGTGCGTAAATCCGATGAAGTCAGAACCCGTTTTCTTGGCTTTATTAAACCGATGTGTATTTTGATTGTTATGGCGTCATTGCTTTTATTACAGCCTGACTTAGGGACCGTTATCGTATTAGTGGTTACCACTCTGGGATTGTTATTTTTAGCGGGCGCAAGGTTAGCGCCGTTTATTATTGGTATTGCCGCTTGCGCAGTGGGGGTATTGGCTTTGATTTGGTTCGAGCCGTACCGCTTACGTCGTGTCACATCGTTTTTGAACCCGTGGGATGACCCGTTTGGCAGTGGTTATCAGCTAACCCAATCTTTAATGGCTTTTGGTCGTGGTGAAGTGTTTGGGCAAGGGCTTGGTAATTCAGTACAAAAATTAGAGTATTTGCCAGAAGCACACACAGACTTTATTTTCTCGGTTTTAGCTGAGGAACTCGGGTACTTTGGCGTGGTATTGGTTCTGTTGATGGTCTTTATGTTGGCATTTAGAGCAATGATGATTGGCCGTCGCGCATTGATGTCAAACCAATTATTCGGTGGTTATTTAGCTTGTTCAATTGGTATTTGGTTTACCTTCCAAGCCTTAGTTAACGTTGGGGCTGCATCCGGTATGTTACCGACAAAAGGGTTAACATTGCCATTAATTAGTTATGGTGGTTCGAGTTTACTGGTAATGGCTGCTGCCATTGCGATATTACTGAGAATTGATTTTGAAACACGCCTTGAAAAAGCGCAGGCGTTTGTAAGGAGCACTAAATGAGTCAGGCAAAGAAATTACTCGTCATGGCAGGTGGAACTGGAGGACATGTTTTTCCAGGTTTAGCCGTGGCACATTATTTGCAGGCTCAAGGGTGGGAAATCCGTTGGTTAGGCACGGCTGACCGAATGGAAGCAACATTAGTGCCTAAACACGGTATCGATATTGAATTTATTCAAATTTCTGGCCTCAGGGGTAAAGGCATTGCCGCCCAACTGGGGGCGCCATGGCGTATTTATAAAGCGATTCGCCAAGCAAAAACAATTATCAAGCGTTATCAGCCAGATGCTGTATTAGGCATGGGAGGCTATGTTTCGGGGCCCGGTGGTATTGCGGCATGGCAATGTGGTGTACCCGTTGTGCTTCATGAACAAAATGGTATTGCAGGGTTAACGAATAAATGGCTATCTCGAATTGCAAAAAGAGTATTACAAGCCTTTCCGGGGGCATTTCCTGACGCACCAGTTGTAGGGAATCCAGTACGGGAAGATGTTTTGGCTCTACCTGCACCACAGGAACGTTTAGCAGGCCGAGAAGGCGCTATACGCGTATTAGTTGTCGGTGGTAGCCAAGGGGCACGGATTTTAAATCAAGTGATGCCTCTGGTTGCTGAAAAAGTAGGCAAACAGTTAAATATCTGGCATCAAGCGGGAAAAGGCAGTAAGGAATCGACAGAAGCATTGTATAATGAGCACATGCAAGTTTCAGTCAATTCTGAGTATAAAGTTACTGAATTTATTGATGATATGGCGCAAGCTTACGCATGGGCAGATATTGTTGTTTGTCGGTCTGGCGCACTAACCGTAAGTGAAATTGCAGCCGCAGGTTTACCGGCTATTTTTGTTCCTTTTCAACATAAAGACCGTCAACAGTATTGGAACGCATTACCGCTAGAAAAAGCGGGGGCGGCTAAAATTTTAGAACAGTCACAATTTACCGCAGATGCTGTGGCGAGCTTATTAGGGCAATGGGACAGAAACGAATTACTCTCAATGGCTGAAAAAGCACATAGTTGTGCAATTACTGATGCAACAGAGCGAGTTGCTGCCGTGATTTGTGAAGTGGCTAAATAATATTAGTCATAATTGATACCGAATTAATTAGAAGCGAAGAAATATAGTGAATACACAACAATTAGCGAAATTAAGAACATCAGTGCCAGAAATGAGAAGAGTCAGGCACATCCATTTTGTCGGCATCGGCGGTGCTGGCATGGGTGGTATCGCTGAAGTGTTGGCAAATGAAGGCTATGAAATTAGTGGTTCAGATTTAGCACCGAATGCAGTGACTCAACAACTAACTGCATTAGGGGCAACGATTTACTTTAATCACCGTCCAGAGAACGTTGAAAATGCCAGTGTTGTCGTCGTATCAACAGCGATCTCAAGTGAGAACCCAGAAATTCAAGCCGCCAAAGAATTGCGTATTCCTGTTATTCGTCGTGCAGAAATGTTAGCGGAATTAATGCGTTATCGTCATGGTATTGCCGTTGCAGGTACCCACGGGAAAACCACTACGACAGCAATGATTTCTGGGATTTATGCACAAGCAGGCCTTGACCCCACATTTGTGAATGGGGGATTGGTTAAATCAGCAGGAACGCATGCACGTTTAGGTAGTAGCCGCTACTTGATCGCAGAAGCCGATGAAAGCGATGCTTCATTCTTGCATTTGCAACCGTTAGTTGCAGTTGTGACCAATATCGAAGCAGACCATATGGATACTTACCAAGGTGACTTCGATAATTTAACGAATACGTTCATTAATTTCTTACACAATTTGCCATTTTACGGGCGCGCAGTGATGTGTATTGATGATCCAGTCATTCGTTCGTTGCTACCCAAAATTGGTCGCTATATCACCACTTATGGTTTTAGTGAAGACGCTGATGTGCGTATCACGCAATATGAGCAAAAAGGAAATCAAGGCTTTTTCACTATTGCCCGTGAAAATATGCCAGAACTGACGGTGGTTCTAAATGCACCAGGGCGTCACAATGCTCTCAATGCGACAGCTGCAGTCGCGGTCGCCACAGAAGAAGGTATTGACGATTTACATATTTTATCTGCACTAGTTGAATTTCAAGGAACAGGGCGTCGCTTTGATTTCCTAGGGAATTTCCCTCTGCGAAATGTGAATGGCAAAGACGGTGAAGTGATGCTAGTGGATGACTATGGTCATCACCCAACCGAAGTGGATGCAACGATTAAAGCCGCGAGAGCAGGCTGGCCAGATAAGCGTATTGTTATGGTATTCCAACCGCATCGCTATACTCGTACTCGTGACTTATACGATGATTTTGTTAACGTTTTGGGGCAGGTTGATGTGCTGCTAATGTTAGACGTATATTCAGCGGGCGAAAAGCATGTACCAGGTGCGGATAGCCGCTCATTGTGCCGCTCAATTCGTGGTCGTGGTCAGATTGATCCTATTTATGTTGCAGATATTGAACAAATTCCACATATTTTAGCTCAAACTCTTGATGAAAATGATTTAATTTTGGTTCAAGGCGCAGGAAATATTGGTAAAATAGCCAAAAGCCTAGCAGAAGCAAAATTACAGCCACCGATGATTGAGGAATAAAAATGATAGAGAAAGTTGCGGTTCTATTAGGAGGCTCATCTGCTGAACGTGAAGTTTCACTTCAGTCAGGAAATGCTGTGCTGGCAGGGCTACGCCAAGCAGGTATTGATGCTCATCCTATCGACCCTCAAGATTTCCCTGTAGAAACATTGAAAGATGCAGGTTTCAACAAAGTTTTTATTGCGTTACATGGCCGCGGTGGTGAAGACGGTACATTACAAGGGCTGTTAGAAACACTAAATCTGCCTTATACCGGCAGTGGTGTTATGGCTTCAGCGCTTAGCATGGATAAGTTGAGAACAAAACAATTATGGCAAGGTGCAGGATTAAGTGTATCGCCGTATGTTTACTTAACAAAACAGCAGTATAAGCAGGCTTCTTATGAGCAAATTGTCGCTAAAGTGCAATTTCTCGGATTACCGCTTATCGTGAAGCCAAGCCTTGAAGGCTCCAGTGTTGGTATGAGTAAAGTTGATAACTTAGAGGCATTGCCTGCTGCACTGGATCTTGCGTTTCAATTTGATGAAACGTTGTTAATTGAAAAATGGCTGAGTGGTCCTGAGTTCACGGTCGCGGTGTTAGGAGACAACACTCTACCGCCAATTCGTATTCAACCACCAGGTATTTTTTATGACTACGAAGCGAAATATTTATCTGATGAAACTCAATATTTTTGCCCAAGTGGTTTAGATGAACAGCTTGAGTCAGAACTCGCAGACTTAGCGCTGAAAGCTTACCAAGTTGTTGGTTGTGAAGGCTGGGGGCGAGTTGATGTAATGCAAGACAGCGATGGCCAATTTTATCTGTTGGAAGTTAATACATCGCCAGGTATGACAAGCCATAGCCTAGTGCCAATGGCTGCTCGTCAGGCAGGTATGAGTTTTTCACAGTTAGTTGTGCAAATTTTGAGATTGGCTCGTTGATATGTCACAAGCAGCACTAAATGTTAGGCATCATAATCAAAAGAACGATGAGGATCCTCGTTCTGGAGGACCTAGTAATGGTGCATTTTTAGGTGGGTTATTTTTCTTCCTATTTGTGGTTGGCACTATCATCTGGAGTGGTTGGATGGTAATGACTTGGATGAAAGATGCGGATCGACTGCCGATGTCCAAGTTAGTGTTAACGGGTGAGCGCCATTACACCAAAAATGATGATGTTAGAAAGGCTATTTTAGCGCTAGGGCAGCCGGGGACGTTTATGACCGTCGATGTCAACGCTATCCAGAAGCAAATAAGCATGATGCCATGGGTACGCCAAGTGACTGTGCGTAAACAATGGCCAGATGAATTGAAAATTCATATTGTTGAATACCGCCCATTCGCTAGGTGGAACGACCAAAACATGGTGGATGAACAAGGTCGGGTATTTAACTTACCGGTTAGTGAAAATGGTAAAGGCGATTATGTGTTGCTTTATGGGCCACAAGGTAGCCAAAAAGAGGTTCTTAAAGAGTTCACAGTCTTTAAGAACACATTAGCTGCACATAATCTAAAGCTAAAATCGCTATCGATGACAGCCAGACATGCATGGCAAATTATTTTAGACAACGATGTTAGAATCGAACTGGGTAAGAAAGATGTGTCAGAGCGGTTAAATAGGTTCCTTGAACTGTATCCGCTTTTGCAGCAAACAACGGATAAACGCGTTGACTATGTTGACTTACGTTATTCCAGTGGTGCTGCGGTGGGCTGGGCGCCACTGTTGGTTGATGCTCCACCGGAGTTACAATAAAGACGATGACTAATAACAAAAATTAGGCAGAAAAAATGATTAAAGCAACGGACAGAAAATTAGTGGTAGGCCTTGAAATTGGAACTTCCAAGGTGTCAGCCCTTGTTGGCGAAATTCTGCCCGATGGTATGGTTAATATTATTGGGGTGGGAAGTTGTCCATCTCGTGGAATGGACAAAGGTGGCGTAAACGACCTTGAATCAGTGGTAAAATGTGTACAAAGAGCCATTGACCAGGCAGAACTCATGGCCGACTGCCAAATTTCATCAGTTTACCTTGCACTATCGGGTAAGCACGTCAGTTGCCAAAATGAGATTGGTATGGTGCCAGTTTCAGAAGAAGAAGTGACGCAAGAAGATGTTGACAGTGTTGTGCATACAGCAAAATCGGTACGTGTTCGCGATGAGCACAGAATTTTGCACGTGATACCGCAAGAATTTGCAATAGATTACCAAGAAGGGATTAAAAATCCGGTTGGTTTATCCGGTGTACGTATGCAAGCCAAAGTCCATTTGATCACCTGCCATAACGATATAGCAAAAAATATTGTTAAAGCCGTTGAACGCTGTGGGTTAAAAGTTGACCAGCTTATTTTTGCCGGTCTCGCTGCAAGTTATAGCGTTTTAACGGAAGATGAGCGTGAATTAGGTGTATGTGTCGTTGATATCGGTGGCGGCACTATGGATATGGCGGTTTACACTGGCGGGGCTTTGCGCCATACAAAAGTCATCCCGTATGCAGGCAATGTGGTGACAAGCGACATCGCTTATGCGTTTGGAACACCACCCAGTGATGCAGAAGCCATTAAAGTGCGTCATGGGTGTGCAGTCGGTTCTATCGTGAGTAAAGACGAGACCGTGGAAGTACCAAGTGTTGGTGGGCGACCACCAAGAAGTCTACAGCGTCAAACCTTAGCAGAAGTGATAGAGCCAAGGTATACTGAGCTGTTAAACTTAGTAAATGAAGAAATTTTAAATTTACAGGAACAGTTACGCCAACAAGGTGTCAAACACCATTTGGCAGCTGGTATCGTGTTGACTGGTGGGGCCGCACAAATTGATGGTTTAGTCGAATGTGCGCAAAAAGTGTTCCATACGCAAGTGCGAATTGGTACACCGCTCAACATCACAGGGTTAACGGATTATGCGCAGGAGCCATATTATTCAACAGCAGTAGGGCTTCTGCATTACGGTAAAGAAAGCCATTTAGGCGATGATACCGAAGTAGAAAAACGTGCATCAGTTAGTGGATGGTTTAGTAAAATCACCAGTTGGCTGAGAAAAGAATTTTAATTTTGATAAAGAAGCATATTATTAGCTTCAAAAGTAGTAAGCACAAAACGGAGAGACATTATGTTTGAACCAATGGAGCTAACCAACGATGCGGTGATTAAAGTCATCGGCGTTGGCGGCGGCGGCGGTAACGCCGTTGAACACATGGTGCGTGAACGTATTGAAGGCGTTGAATTCTTCGCTGTCAATACAGATGCACAAGCGCTGCGTAAAACCGCAGTTGGACAAACTATCCAGATCGGTACCGGTATTACCAAAGGTCTGGGTGCAGGTGCAAACCCTGAAGTTGGCCGTAATGCCGCTGAAGAAGACCGTGAGGCGCTGCGTAATGCTTTAGATGGCGCGGATATGGTCTTTATCGCAGCAGGTATGGGTGGCGGTACAGGCACTGGTGCAGCTCCGGTCGTTGCCGAGGTTGCCAAAGAATTGGGTATTCTGACAGTTGCTGTCGTGACTAAGCCTTTCAATTTCGAAGGTAAAAAGCGCATGGCATTTGCAGAGGCTGGTATCACTGAGTTGTCAAAACATGTTGACTCATTGATCACTATCCCAAATGATAAATTATTAAAAGTACTTGGTCGTGGTATCTCATTACTGGATGCTTTTGGTGCGGCAAATGACGTACTAAAAGGTGCAGTACAAGGTATCGCTGAACTGATTACACGCCCAGGTTTAATGAACGTAGACTTTGCTGACGTACGTACTGTGATGTCAGAAATGGGCTACGCAATGATGGGGTCAGGTGTTGCTCGTGGTGAAGATAGGGCAGAAGAAGCGGCAGAAATGGCTATTTCTAGTCCACTTCTTGAAGATATCGACCTGTCTGGTGCACGTGGTGTATTAGTTAACATCACAGCTGGTTTCGACCTGCGTTTAGATGAGTTTGAAACGGTGGGTAACACTATTCGTGCCTTCGCATCTGATAATGCAACTGTGGTAATCGGTACATCTCTTGACCCAGAAATGCACGAAGAACTGCGTGTTACAGTTGTTGCTACAGGTATTGGTATGGACAAACGTCCAGAAATTACTTTAGTTAGCAATAAAATGTCTCAGCAGGCGTCAATGGAACAGCGCTATCAGCAAATGCAAAATAGCATGTCTTCATTAACAGAAGAGAAACCAGCGGCTAAAGCGGTCAATGACCAAAATACGCAAACAAATAAAGAACCAGATTATCTTGATATTCCTGCGTTCTTGCGTAAACAGGCCGATTAATTTTATTTATATTGGTTTCTCCGCTTTTTGTGCTAAAATTTCCTACTGATTATCTTGTATGATGATCAGTAGGACTTATAACATTGCGAGAAAAATACGATGATCAAACAACGGACACTAAAACGTATTATTACAGCGACTGGTGTTGGTTTACATACCGGCAAGAAAGTTACGCTTACATTACGTCCAGCGCCGGCCAATACCGGGGTCATCTACCGTCGTACTGACCTTAATCCACCGGTTGATTTTCCGGCAGATGCGAAATCAGTTCGTGACACCATGTTATGTACTTGCTTAGTCAATGAAGATAATGTGCGTATTTCGACTGTTGAGCATTTGAATGCTGCCTTAGCAGGGTTAGGTATCGATAACATTGTTATTGAAGTCAATGCGCCTGAAATCCCTATTATGGATGGCAGTGCCGCACCATTTGTATTCTTACTGCTTGATGGCGGTATTGAAGAATTAAATTGTGCAAAGAAATTTTTACGTATAAAAGAAACAGTACGTGTTGAAGATGGTGATAAATGGGCTGAAATGCGACCTTATAATGGGTTTAGCCTTGATTTCACAATCGATTTTCAGCATCCAGCGATTGATAGTAGCACACAACGCTACTCACTTGATTTCTCAGCGGAATCATTTGTAAATCAAATAAGCCGTGCGCGTACTTTTGGCTTTATGCGTGATATTGAATATCTGCAATCAAAAGGCTTATGCTTAGGCGGTAGTTTCGACTGCGCCATCGTTGTTGATGACTATAAAGTTCTTAACGAAGATGGCTTACGTTTTGAAGATGAATTCGTTCGTCACAAAATGTTGGATGCAATTGGTGATTTATTCATGTGTGGGCACAATATTATTGGCGCATTCACGGCGTTTAAATCAGGCCATGCATTGAATAACAAGCTATTACAAGCAGTTTTAGCGAAAGAATCAGCTTGGGATCTCGTCACATTTGAAGACGAAGCTCAATTGCCTGTCGCATTCAAAGCACCTTCAACGGTGTTTGCATAAAATTTGATTATGCAGCTATCTTCGAGAACTGATCGAATTTAGCCTTTTCTGTTGGTTGCGCTAGTACTCTCTCCGGCTAGCGCAGCCAGCCGCTCAAACCTTTCTTTTAATCCTTTCGGGCTATTTTCGGCTAATTTCAAAAGCGCTTGTGCAGTTTGTGGACTTATCTGACGTTCGTTCATTTTTTGACTTATTGAGACTGTTTGCTTAGTTAGTGAACTATTTTGTCTCGATTTTCGCATAAGATCGGGATTGATTCTGATGTCGATAGAGGATAAAGATGGTAGAATGGACGTTCTTAATGCAGAAAGAAGATTGATTTTTTCGTAATTAAGTCGGGTCATCCAACTGGCGTTTGCCACTTCAATGACCATAACATTATTACGATAGTTTGCAACACGGCACATGGGTTTGATTTCAGCCGGCAGTAATCCTTTTACAGCACGATTCAGTTTGATAATCGCTTTTGCATTACGCTGAATAGTTTGTAAAGTGTTTGATGATGTTGCCAATGAGCCTTCAAGAACATCAAAAAGTGCTTGTGGATGACTATCTCTCATTTTTAGCTCCAGCTGAGAATGAAACAACGAATTGCAAATAATAATTTTGTCACTTATTCATTATATAAGAGTTTGATGGGCATTTTAAATTTTTGGCGACAACTTGGTAGAAAATACTTTTGGTCCCACCTGCTATTAGGTGTGGTTGCCACAGGTGTCGGCTTGCCTACAATTTTAAATGCGTTATCAGATTCTCAACATACACAGGTTAACTCTTCTCCAGTTAATCGCCAAAGCCAAGCTGTTAATGCTTTTGACAATTTATTTGCTCAACAGAATTCCCAACGCTCTTCGTCATCATCGTCATCTTATTCAGTAAATTACTGGCAGCAACATGCGGTAAGAAACGTTATTCGGCAGCTAACTTTTGCTTTTTCGGCGACAGAAGACGATGATGTGAACACGGCAGCAGAAGAGACTGAACAGCTTATTGTCCCACAGTTGATGTTAGATACGCTGTATGCCATGTTAGCACAGCGTTCACTTCAGTGGGATGAAAGTGTTATTCAATTTAGTCATTATAACTATCCCCATATTATTGCCTATCAACCTGCAATTTGGATTGCTCAAGTACACGGCATTCGTGCCGGCCCGTTAACAGTTTAATCTTCATTCATGGTAAAACAGCTCATCGCTGTGCTGTTTTACGCCATAAAATTTATAAAAATTTAAAGTAATTAATTGATTATTAGAGATTAAAATATGTTAACAAAGATTTTGACCAAAGTTTTTGGTAGCCGTAATGACCGTACGTTGCGCCGTTTACGTAAAGAAGTTGAAAAAATTAACCGTCTTGAACCCGATTTCGAAAAGTTATCTGATGATGAGTTAAAAGCAAAAACGGTGGAATTTCGTGAGCGTTTAACGAAAGGTGAAAGTTTAGAAAGTATCATTCCTGAGGCATTTGCAACTGTTCGTGAAGCAAGTAAACGTGTATTTGGTATGCGCCACTTTGATGTACAGCTTATCGGTGGAATGGTACTAAACGAACGCTGTATCGCAGAGATGCGTACAGGGGAAGGTAAAACTTTAACAGCAACATTACCTGCTTATATCAACGCATTAAGTGGTAAAGGGGTTCACGTAGTTACGGTGAATGATTACTTAGCCAAACGTGATGCTGAAAATAACCGTCCATTATTTGAATTCTTAGGCTTAACTGTGGGTATCAACCTGCCAGGTATGGCCCCGCCTGCAAAACGTGAAGCATATGCGGCAGATATTACTTACGGTACTAATAATGAATTTGGTTTCGACTACCTACGTGACAACATGGCGTTTAGCCCTGAAGAGCGTGTTCAGCGTAAATTGCATTATGCTTTGGTGGATGAGGTTGACTCCATTCTTATCGATGAAGCGCGTACACCACTGATTATTTCAGGTCCTGCAGAAGACAGTTCTGAACTGTACCAAAAAGTTGATAAACTTATTCCATATCTTCAACGTCAAGAGAAAGAAGATTCAGATACTTTCCAAGGGGAAGGCCATTTTTCTGTCGATGAAAAATCGCGTCAAGTGACTATAACTGAACGTGGACTGGTGTTAATCGAAGAGCTTCTAGCAAAAGAAGGTTTAATGGATGAAGGAGAGTCTTTATATTCACCTTCTAACATCATGTTAATGCACCATGTGATGGCGGGCTTACGTGCTCATGCGCTATTTACCTTAGACGTTGATTATATTGTAAAAGACGGTCAAATTGTTATTGTTGATGAACACACTGGCCGTACAATGGAAGGGCGTCGTTGGTCTGACGGCTTACACCAAGCAGTAGAAGCGAAAGAAGGCGTTGAAATTCAAAACGAAAACCAAACCTTGGCTTCAATTACTTTCCAGAACTATTTCCGTTTATATGAAAAGCTTGCAGGTATGACAGGTACTGCGGATACCGAAGCTTTTGAGTTTAGCTCAATTTATAAACTCGATACAATTGTTATCCCAACTAACCGCCCAATGGTGCGTAAAGATTTACCTGACCTCGTTTATATGAACGAAGCTGATAAGTTTGCAGCAATTATTGAAGATATTCGTGAAAGAACTGCCAATGGGCAACCCGTTCTTGTTGGTACAATTTCAATCGAAAAATCCGAATTGATTTCGAATGCGTTGAAAAAAGCTAAAATTGCTCATAATGTTTTGAATGCAAAATTCCATGCAATGGAAGCTGACATCATTGCGAATGCGGGTCAAGCTGGAGCTGTAACGATCGCAACTAATATGGCCGGTCGTGGTACTGACATCATGCTAGGTGGTAGCTGGCAAACTGAGGTTGCTGCATTAGAAGAGCCAACTCAAGAGCAAATTGATGAAATCAAAGCAAACTGGAAAGTTCGCCATGACGCTGTTTTAGCAGCAGGTGGTTTACATATTATTGGTACAGAACGTCATGAGTCACGTCGTATCGATAACCAGTTACGTGGTCGTGCCGGTCGTCAAGGGGATGCGGGTTCATCTCGTTTTTACTTATCAATGGAAGATGCGCTGATGCGTATTTTTGCTTCAGACCGCGTTACTGGCATGATGAAAAAGTTAGGTATGAAGCCGGGTGAAGCGATTGAACACCCATGGGTGACCAAGGCTATTGCTAATGCGCAACGTAAAGTTGAAAGCCGTAACTTTGATATCCGTAAACAATTACTTGAATATGATGATGTTGCAAGTGACCAACGTCGTGCGATTTATACTCAGCGTAATGAACTACTGGATGGCGGTGATATTAAAGAAACGGTTGATAGCATTCGTGAAGATGTATTAACCACAACGATGGATGCCTATATTCCACCTCAATCACTTGAAGAAATGTGGGATATCGAAGGACTACATCAGCGTTTAGTCAATGATTTTGACCTCGATTTACCAATCAAAGAGTGGTTAGATAAAGAGCCAGAGTTACACGAAGAAACATTACGTGAACGTATTATGGCAAAAGCGATTGAAGTTTATGATCGTAAAGAAGAAATTGTTGGCGCGGAAGCGATGCGTAATTTCGAAAAAGGTGTCATGTTGCAAACATTAGACACGTTATGGAAAGAGCACTTAGCGTCAATGGATTACTTACGTCAAGGTATTCATTTGCGTGGTTATGCGCAAAAAGATCCTAAGCAAGAATACAAACGTGAATCTTTCAGTATGTTTGCTAACATGCTTGAAGCATTGAAATATGAAGTGATTAGTACTTTATCTAAGGTACAAGTTCGTTTACCTGAAGAGGTTGAAGCATTAGAACAACAGCGTCGTGAAGAAGCTGAGCGTTTAGCGAAGAGGCAACAATTAAGCCATGAAGCGGGCGCTGAATCTTTAATGACTGAAACCGAAGCTAAAATTGCAACCCAAGGTCACAAAATTGGCCGTAATGACCCTTGTCCTTGTGGTTCGGGTAAAAAATACAAGCAATGCCATGGCCGTTTAAATTAATTTACTATTAACTCATTAATATAAAAAAGGCGGGGTAACCCGCCTTTTTGACGAAAAAATTATGGAAAAAAAACATTTGCATATCGCGGCTGGGATTATTCGTAACCCCGAGCAAAAAATTTTTATTACTAAACGACCAGAAGGCACGCATATGGCTGGTTTTTGGGAATTTCCCGGTGGGAAACTTGAAGTTAATGAATCACCTGAAGCCGCTTTAATTCGCGAACTTGAAGAAGAAGTTGGAGTTGTAGTGACTAAGAACGAGTTATTTCATCGGGTTGACCATGAGTTTGATGACCGTTTCATTACACTCTATTTTTTTATGGTATCTTCATGGGAAAATGAACCGTATGGTAGAGAAGGGCAGGATTCGCGTTGGGTTTCTCAGCATGAGCTTAAAGCTGAAGAATTTCCCCCAGCAAACCGTATCATTGTTGATTTATTAACACAGAGAAGTGATCAACATAATAGCTGATAATGATATTAAGTGGAAAATACACAATAATATATTTTCCACTTAATTTACGATGTCACGACTTATACATTATTTATCTGGTTGTTCACTCCAGTCATCGCTGTCAGAAATATCCCCTTGACTCGCAATTCGTTTTTCTTCACTAGCCCATTCACCAAGGTCAATAAGTTGACAACGCTTACTACAAAATGGCCGGAACGGGCTATTTTCATTCCAAACAACTATTTTTTTACATGTAGGGCAATTAACTTCAATGATTTCACTCATAAAAATATTTCTCTAGCTAGCAACAGGATAACTCAAAATTAATAATATCGGGGAGTATACCATTCTCACTGTCGATATGTAGAAAACGTAGTGCGAATCGTGTTTTGTGGCCAGAGATTTGTGGGTATACCAAGTGTTCTGCAGTTAACTTGATGCGTAGTAGTTCTTTACCTTCTACGTTGTCTTGATAAAAACCATTATGAGACTCTTTTTGTTCAAAGATTCCATTTTGCCGAATTAGTGTTAGAACAGTTTGCAATGCATCATTGAGTGGGTCGAGGCTTTGCAACCAGCCACTAATGACCTTGTCTCGTTCATTTTGTGGAATATTTAACCAAAGTTGTAAAGTCGGTAGGTCGAAACTACAACAGCCACCAGGAATACTCAAACGTTGGCGTACCATACTAATAATTTTATCTGTACGTAGATGGTGGCCAAAGCGTGCTGCGGACATTAAATGGGATGTTGTTTCTGATAATTGCTTTAGTAATGTAGATATTAATTGGTTATCAGCGTTAGGAGCTTCTGCCCAATTAGATAGCCGAGTTCGTTGTTTTTCTAGTTCTTTTATAAGCTCAGAACGAACTTCTCCTCTATCTAGGATTTCAATTAATTCTGAAACTGAGCGAAAAAAAGCAATACCAGTAGAGTAGGAGGTAATATTACTTAACTCATAAATTTGAGATAAAAGTGTTTCAAGGCGCAACCACGAACGAATTTTTTCATTCATTGGATATTCATAAGTAATCAAATTTGTTGTAATTAATTCGCCCATTTTAATTCCTATTTTTTTATTTTTGCTAGTGTTAAGTACTGGTTATGAAGAATTGCTACCTTGTCAGAGAGATCCGTGCCATGAGTATGGTTTGTTATTATATCGTTGGCATGATTAAGTCGTTTTTCACGACTAACTTGTGCATTAAGTATATTAGTTACTTGTTCTAAACTGGTCTTATCTCTTTTTAGGGTTCGTTGAATTTGTTCTTCGACAGTAACATCAACAACTAATACCCTATCAGCCAAATGATGAATATTATTTTCAATTAATAAAGGGACTACCCATAATACATAAGGGTAATCTATTTGTTGAAATTGTTTTTGCGTTTCTTGTTGAATCAATGGATGAAGTAGAGCATTCAGCCACTTTTTTTCATCGGGCTTAGAAAAAATAATGTCTCGTAAGCGTTGCCTATCTAGGCACCCGTTGGGAAGAATAATATCTTCACCGAAGTGATATCTAATGCTTTCAAGGGCTGGGCTGTTAGGCTCAACAACCTGTCGTGCAATCACATCGGCATCAACTAGGGGGACTCCAAGTTTAGCAAACTCGTTTGCAACTGTTGTTTTACCACTTCCAATACCACCTGTTAAAGCAACTATATAAGGCATATGATTATTCATTTACTCGTTGAAAAAAAATAGATTACACTGAAATAAATCATTTGTCTTCATCCAAAGTAATATACTGTGAATAGTTTAAAAAAATATTATATAAAGTTGTTAGGATAAAATGTAATATTCATATCCACATGAAATTATTTATAGTTCAGTTATAACATTACCTAAATTAAATATCGGTAGATACATTGCTAACATGATCACTCCTACTAGGATGGCAATTAAAAGGAGTAAAATAGGTTCAATATTTTTTAGATTTTTTTCAGTAATAAAAATATATTGCTCTGAATAATATTTGAATAAATACTTTGAAAAGTAGTGTATTTTTCCAGATTCTTCTGCAATAGACATTAGCTGTACAGATAAATCAGGAAAGAACTTGGTTTTCTTCATAGCATGGGACAGTAACTCTCCTTTATGTACCGATATATGCACGTGTTCACAGTCTTTTTTATATTGATGGTTATTGATAGTTTGAATTGTGCATTTTAAACATTCGGATAATGATAACCCTACGTTAATTGTTGAGTGCATCGTTAAAAAATACAAGCTTAAGTTATGGAGTTGTAATGATTTTTTGAATATCGGTAGGTGAATTATTGTGTTTTTTAATAAAGATAATGTTTTTTCTTTGAATTTAAATACGAGAGGGAGAGAAAGTAAAAGAAAAGAAAATAAGTAAATTAAGTACTCTCTTAGAAAGCTTGAAATAAAGGTTATGATTTTTGTAACGAGAGGTAATTCGTGTTTGGTATTTTGATAGATGTTTTCAAATTGAGGAACTACATAGACCATCATAATGATTAATAACATTATTGAAAATGAAGAAAGAATTATTGGGTATCGTATCGATTTACTGATGAGTAAAGATACTTTATTATTATGTTCCAATATTAAATTGATTGTACTAAAACTTTGTTCGTATTGCCCTGTTTTCTCGGCAATGGTAATAATGCTTATTATAGTATCATTAAATATTGTTGGGTGCTTCTTCAAATACTGTGAAAACTTCTCTCCTTTTTCTATATGAACTATCGAGTTTTCAATAATATCAATCCAAAAAGGAAGTTGGCAGTTGGTATGTAATATTTTTAAGCATTGTACGAGATTAATACCTGATGATGATAATAAAGATAACTGATGGAAGAAATGAATTCTATAATTAATATTCTTTTTGTCCAATGAAAATAATGTTTTTAACTTTATTTGTACAGGAATTAAATTTCTTTCAGATATGTTGATGAATGCATGTTTTTTGCTTTTTGCTATTAACGTGCTGCATGTTAATTGATTGTTAAAATCAATGGCGATATATGAATAAATAAACATGTTAATTTACTCCATTTCCGATGATAGAATAGATTTCTTGGAGAGTTGTCTCACTCATTTCAACGAGCTCTATTCCTGCATTAAAAAGGTTAACAAAATTACTTTGATTTTCTAATGTATTTTTTGCCAGTATTTCGCTAATATTGCTTTGATCTATATATTCATAAACAGCGGTTCTTCCCATAAAACCAGAAAAACATAGCTCACACCCCTTTGAGGACCATTCATTAATTACACAGTTATTGTGTAATTTAGTTTTCTTAGGTGTTTTTTCTTTGCAGTGAGGGCAAAGTTTTCTTACTAATCTTTGTGCAATAACCATTTTCAAACATGATTTAAGTTGACTATTTTCTACTCCTAATTGGTTCATTCTCTCTATTGCACTGAATGTACAATTGGTATGCAATGTCGACAAAACTAGATGGCCAGTTTGCGCTGCTCGAGTCGCGATCTTAGCTGTTTCTTCATCACGAATCTCACCGATCATAATGACATCAGGGTCTTGTCGCAGTAGCGCCCTTAAAATAGAAGAAAAATTAAGTTTATATTTTTCATTGACTTGAGTTTGGTTGATTCCTTGTAATGGAATTTCAATTGGGTCTTCAATGGTTGTTATATTTCTTGAGGATTGATTTAAATATTCTAAGTAGCTATAAAGAGTTACTGTTTTACCGCTTCCTGTCGGCCCTGTGACTAAAATTAATCCTTGTGGACGATTTAAATACTCTTTTAATAACTCTAGAAGGGAAGAGCACATCCCTATGTGCTCTAAAGAATATTTTAATTGTGTATTTAAAATACGTAAGACCAATTTTTCACCATGAATTGTCGGAATACTAGAAAGACGGATGCTATAGTTTTGTCCATCAAAGTACCAACTCATTTGGCCATCTTGTGGAAATCTTTTCTCCGCGATATTCATTTTTGCCAATATTTTTATACGAGCAATAATTTCACTATTAATTTCGTAAGGTGGAGAAGGAATAAAATATAACTTTCCATCGACACGTAATCGAATTTTTAACCCTTGCTTAGTCGGCTCAAGGTGTATATCTGATGAGCGTTTATGAACCGCTGTTTTTAATAGCTCCTCAACAAAACTAATCGCAGGAGATGAAGTGCGTAATAGTTCGGGTTCTGGAGATTGATAACTACTTTCTTCCTCCTTTATTTCATGTATTGTATTATTAAAATAATGGTCTATTTTTTCTTTTGGCCAAATATCATAGCATACAGGGACACTAGCAATAAATTTTAATGTGGCGATCAAGTTGTCATCTGGTTTTTTAACAACAGCTATAGATAACCGTTTTTGATTATAATCGATGATTATAATGTAATTTCTATCACATATACTCTTAAGTTCTTTATAAATAAACTGCTCGTTTTTAGTCATGTTCATATAAATACTTCCAGTTAAAACACAAAGGTTTTATTACATAATGACTTCAATTTGGCATTATCTTTGTTTTCGCAAACAACTGTCCAATTAAAGGGGTTGCCTATGCTAGGAAGGGTTGGTGTTAATGTGACTTTTAAGCCCGATAATGATTTGTCAGTAGAAAATGTAATAACCCCAGATTTGACTTCTATTTTACTAATGTATTTTCCAGTTATATTGGTAGGGATATCATCATTGCCTCCATTACATTGTGATAAACTCCCTCGATTAAAGCTACATATTTCAACACTGTTTTTATATGGGATAACAGTCTGGAGTACATCAGTAATTGCTGCTTTTTGCATATAGCTTTGATAGCCAGGGATAGCAATAGCACTTAGAATTGATATAATTGCAATTACTACCATAATTTCAATGAGTGAAAATCCTTGTTGATTCATAAATAAAACCTCCGTTGTTAAGTGAGGTTTCATCATAATTATATTTTTAAGTTAAAATTAGAGTTTAAAAAAGGTAGTGCGAAACGATTTGTGATTTTTTATTGAAATGTACGTGGGGTTTCATTTTTCTTCGAGCAGCTTCGCAAAAAAAATAATAAAGAAAAATAGAGGCTGGAGTTCAGTTATAAATTAAGAGAAGATAAGTTCATATATTTTTCATTAGCGGGTAAATTGAATAAAGATATTATCCGCTAATAATTATAAAGTTAATAATTGTTTAATTTATTCTTATAATATCCCCAATCAAAAAATGGGCCAGGATCCGTTTTACGACCAGGAGCTATATTACTATGACCAGTAATATTATTTTTAATTAGTGGGTATTCAAGTATAAGTAAATTAGTTAAATAAGTAAGGGATTGATATTGTTCTTCTGTAAATGGTTCAAAATCAGTGCCTTCTAGCTCAATACCAATAGAAAAGTCGTTACATTTTTCTTGGCCTTGGTAGGAAGACTGCCCAGCGTGCCAAGCCCGTAAATGAAAGGGGACATATTGAATGATTGCACCATCACGGCGTATTAGGCAATGAGCTGAAACTCGAAGATGTCTGATTTCATTAAAAAATGGGTGTTCATCAGGGTTTAAAGTCCCTGTAAATAATTGGTTTATATAAGGGCCACCAAATTGTCCTGGAGGAAGGCTGATATTATGAATAACTAGAAGAGAAGGTATGGTATTAGAGGGGCGCTCATCATGATGTGGAGAAGGGATATGAGTCACATTATTTAGCCAACCATTGTGTATTTTCATATCGTTATCCATAGTATTCTCTTTTCTTTTTTGTTAACACTCGTTATCTGCGAACGAAAAGATTAGCATAGATGAAACAAAGCGAGTGCATATTTTGGAGTTAAAATGACTATACGGCGATATGATGAACAACAAAGACGTAAAATGCTTCTTGAGCGGTTACAGGTCGACATTCCTTTTATGGTCAGTGTTGCTTTGAAAGAAGATTTAGGTCAATCTGTTGATTATAAAAAAGATATTACTGGTCAGCTGTTAAATGTAGGTACACAAGCGAGTGCTCGAATTATTACTCGTGAACATGGCGTTTTCTGTGGGAAACAATGGTTAGATGAAGTTTTTCTTCAACTTGGTGGGCAAGTCAACATTGATTGGAAAGTTCAAGATGGTGAAACCGTTACCCCTAACCAAGTTCTCTGTGAGATGCATGGCCCATCACAAATTTTATTAACAGGTGAACGCACCTCTTTGAATTTCATTCAAACGCTTTCTTCTGTTTCAAGTATAACTGCCGAATATGTAAAACAAATCACAGGTACAAGAGCGAAGTTACTTGATACCCGTAAAACTATCCCTGGTTTAAGAACCGCTTTAAAATATGCGGTATTGATGGGGGGAGGGTTTAATCATCGTCTAGGTTTATCTGATGCTTACTTAATAAAAGAAAACCATATTATATCCGCAGGTTCAGTCGAGCGAGCTGTTGAATTAGCGCGTAGCGCCCATCCGGATGTCCCAATTGAAATTGAAGTAGAAAGCTTAGATGAGCTATTACGAGCTTTAAAAGCGAATGCTGATATCATTATGTTGGATAATTTTACTCCAGTTATGATGAAAGAAGCGGTAGTGTTAACGGCAGGAAAAGCGGCACTTGAAGTTTCTGGCGATGTCACATTAGAAACGATAAAAGAGTTCGCAGAAACAGGGGTTGATTTTATTTCTGTTGGGGCGCTAACCAAACATATTAAAGCCATGGATTTGTCTATGCGTTTTATTGATAAGAATAGGTAAGTGATCCGGTTAATACACTCAGGGTGCCTTAACTGGGCTCATTAATCTTAGTGTTATTGATGAGACCTATATATTAGTCACCTATTTACGTTAATGCGTTAAATAGGTGACTAACATCTGACTCACTCGTTACCAAATTGTATTTTGGCATTGATTTAACTATTTAATGGGTTACAACGAAATATTTTGTAGCTCCTAGCTAATCGAATCTCGAAGCCTTATCGCATTTTCCGTGCCACCTATAAATTGAAACATTACAGTGCTATTTTATTTTCGACATCAATTTTATTCTAAAATAATAGATAGGCTTGAGTGTAATTTAATCAATAAAATTTGAGTTAAATTTAAAACCACTTGCAATTTTAACATTTCATTAATGTTGTTGTGTTCCAAACGAGTAAAGACTGCAATTAATGAGTTAATTTGATTTTAAATGCACTTATTTTAAATTTAAATTCATTATATTGGTTGCTTTAACGGTTCAGTTTTTGCATTTTAGCATAAAAAATCGTTTTTAATGTTAAAATATGTCATGTCAAATTGCATATTAAGTTATCAATTCATGCTAAATTTTAAAAAAAATTGTTAATATTTGCAGGATTTTATGATTTAGCGCAAGGTCTTTATGGACAGATAGTGAATACTTTGTTACTTTATTAACCCATAAATAAATTGGTATTACCAATTAACACTGGGTAATACGTAATCAATAATTACTCACTCATGAATATGGCAGATTATGACTTACGGTAAAATTCGCCAACCAAAGTTATCAGATGTAATAGAGCAGCGTCTCGAACATCTTATTTTCGAAGGGACATTACGCCCTGGCGAAAAGCTGCCTCCTGAGCGCGAACTTGCAAAACAGTTTGACGTATCTCGACCATCAGTGCGTGAAGCAATTCAAACATTAGAGGCGAAAGGCCTTTTATCTCGCCGCCAAGGTGGCGGAACATTCGTGCAAAAGAAAATGTGGCAAAGCTTTAGTGACCCTTTAGCTCAGCTACTTGAAGGCAATCCAGAATCTCAATTCGATCTTCTTGAAACTCGTCATGCCCTTGAAGGTATTGCTGCGTATTACGCGGCACTCCGTGGTACAGATGAAGATCTCGAACGGATTCGACAAAGCTATGAATTAATTAAGACAGCGCAAGAAAATGGCGGATTAGAAGCAGAGTCAGATGCAGTATTACAATATCAATTAATTGTCACTGAAGCTGCTCATAACGTCGTTTTGCTACATCTATTGCGTTGTATGATCCCGATGTTAGAACAAAATATTCGTCAGAACTTTGAGTTCTTATATACCCGTAAAGAAATGTATAAAGCAGTTAGTGAACATCGAGCACAAATTTTTGCCGCTATAATGGCAAGAGAACCAGAAAAAGCACGTGAAGCTTCTCATCGCCATTTAGCCTTTATCGAAGATTTACTGTTGGATATTAGCCGAGAGCAAACTCGCAGAGAACGTTCTTTACGTCGGTTACAGCAACATCCTGATTTGAATTGATAATATAGATCCTGACTGCTGCGTCTATATTATTGTGAATACTCTAATTGAGAGTTAAAGCGGCAACTACATCAGGGCCTATCTTCCCGCTGTTTTATAGCGACTGCGAAAATAGCAGGAAGATAGGCTCCACATAAACATATAAAATAGATAACAGATAAGGAATACACCATGTCAGATATGTTAAAAAATGACGTGGATCCGATTGAAACTCGCGACTGGCTACAGGCGATTGAATCGGTCATCCGTGAAGAAGGTGTTGATCGTGCTCAGTTTATTATCGAACAGGTATTAAGCGAAGCGCGTAAAGGCGGTGTTAATATTGCCGCTGGTGCATCTGGTCATTCTGATTACATCAACACAATTGCTGTTGAAGATGAGCCGGCATACCCTGGTAACATGGATTTAGAGCGCCGTATTCGCTCTGCAATTCGTTGGAACGCAGTGATGACTGTTTTACGCGCTTCCAAAAAAGACTTAGAACTGGGTGGCCATATGGCTTCTTTCCAGTCATCAGCAACTTTATATGAAGTGTGCTTTAACCACTTCTTCCGTGCGCATAATAACAATGACGGCGGGGATTTAGTCTTCTTCCAAGGCCATATCTCTCCAGGTATTTACGCACGTGCGTTCTTGGAAGGCCGCTTAACTGAAGAGCAAATGAACAACTTCCGTCAAGAGATTGGTGGAAATGGTCTGTCTTCTTACCCACACCCTAAATTAATGCCTGATTTCTGGCAGTTCCCTACGGTATCAATGGGTCTGGGTCCAATTAATGCTATTTATCAAGCAAAATTCCTGAAATACCTTGATAACCGCGGACTGAAAGATACATCAGCTCAGCGCGTATATGCATTCCTTGGTGATGGTGAGATGGATGAGCCAGAGTCTAAAGGTGCAATTACTATCGCAACTCGCGATAAATTAGATAACTTAGTATTTGTTATCAACTGTAACCTGCAACGTTTAGATGGACCAGTTACAGGTAATGGTAAAATTGTTAATGAACTAGAAGGTATCTTTAATGGTGCTGGCTGGCAAGTTATCAAAGTTATGTGGGGCGACCGTTGGGATGAATTACTGCGTAAAGATACAAGTGGTAAACTTGTTCAACTAATGAACGAAACCTTAGACGGCGACTACCAAACCTTTAAATCACGTGACGGTGCATACGTTCGTGAACACTTCTTTAATCGTTACCCAGAAACTGCAGCATTAGTTAAAGATATGACTGATGATGAAATTTGGGCACTGAACCGTGGTGGTCACGATCCGAAGAAAGTGTATGCTGCATTCAAAAAAGCACAAGAAACTAAAGGCAAACCAACTGTTATTTTAGCGCAAACCATCAAAGGTTATGGTATGGGCGAAACTGCAGAAGGTAAAAACATTGCTCACCAAGTGAAGAAAATGAACATGGATGGCGTTCGTCATTTCCGTGATCAATTCAATGTACCCGTTGCTGATGAGCAAATTGAAAAACTGCCATACATTACGTTTGAAAAAGATTCCGAAGAGTACAAATATCTGCATGAGCGCCGTCAAGCGTTAGGTGGTTATTTGCCAGCTCGTCGTTCAACCTTTGACGAAAAACTGGATATCCCTGCACTGGCAGATTTCAGCCAATTATTGGAAGAGCAATCTAAAGAAATTTCAACAACTATCGCGTTCGTTCGTGCGTTGAACGTTATGTTGAAAAACAAATCGATCAAAGAGCGTTTAGTACCAATCATCGCTGATGAAGCGCGTACATTTGGTATGGAAGGTCTATTCCGTCAAATCGGTATCTATAGCCCTAAAGGCCAGCAATATACTCCGCAAGACCGTGAGCAAGTTGCTTACTATAAAGAAGACTCTAAAGGTCAAATTCTGCAAGAAGGGATCAATGAGCTGGGAGCAGGTTCTTCTTGGTTAGCGGCTGCGACATCATACAGCACTAACAACTTGCCGATGATCCCATTCTATATCTACTACTCAATGTTTGGTTTCCAACGTATTGGTGACTTGATGTGGGCAGCGGGTGACCAACAAGCACGCGGTTTCTTAATTGGTGGTACTTCCGGCCGTACAACCCTGAATGGTGAAGGTCTACAGCATGAAGATGGCCATAGCCATATTCAATCACTGACTATCCCTAACTGTATTTCTTATGACCCAGCTTTCGCTTACGAAGTTGCGGTGATCATGCAAGACGGCTTAGAGCGTATGTACGGTGAGAAACAAGAAAACGTTTACTACTACATCACGACGCTGAATGAAAACTACCACATGCCAGCAATGCCAGAAGGCGTAGAAGAAGGTATCCGTAAAGGTATCTATAAACTGGCTTCTGTTGAAGGTAGCAAAGGTAAAGTTCAGCTGTTAGGTTCAGGTTCAATGATGCGTCACGTGCGTGAAGCCGCTGACATCTTGTCTGCTGAGTATGGAATCGGTTCTGATGTCTATAGCGTGACTTCATTCACTGAATTGGCACGTGATGGCCAAGATTGTGAGCGTTGGAACATGCTGCACCCATCTGAAGCACCACGTGTTCCATACATTGCTCAAGTTATGAATGATGCACCAGCAGTTGCATCAACTGACTATATGAAACTGTTTGCAGAACAAGTTCGTACTTATGTTCCTGCAAGTGATTACCGTGTTCTGGGTACAGATGGTTTCGGTCGTTCAGACAGTCGTGAAAACCTGCGTCACCACTTTGAAGTGGATACATCCTATGTGATCGTTGCAGCGTTAGGTGAATTAGCTAAACGTGGTGAGATTGATGTAAAAGTCGTTGAAGAAGCGATTAAAAAATACAACATCAACCCAGATAAAGTTAACCCACGTTTGGCATAAGAGGTAAAAATCAATGTCTATTGAAATCCAAGTGCCTGATATCGGTGCTGATGAAGTTGAAGTCACCGAAGTGATGGTTAAAGTTGGCGACAAAGTAGAAGCTGAGCAATCGCTTATTACCGTTGAAGGTGATAAGGCTTCTATGGAAGTCCCATCTCCACAAGCGGGTGTGGTAAAAGAAATTAAAATTGCTGTTGGCGATAAAGTGACAACAGGCAAATTAATCATGGTATTCGAAGCGGAGGCGGGTGCAGCAGCGCCTGCTCCTGCAGAAGCCCCTACGGCTCCAGCGGCAGCGCCAAGCGCAGCTGCATCTAAAGATGTTGCTGTTCCAGATATCGGTGGCGATGAAGTTGAAGTTACTGAAATCATGGTTAAAGTCGGTGACAAAGTAGAAGCTGAGCAATCTTTAATTACTGTTGAAGGTGATAAAGCTTCAATGGAAGTTCCTGCACCATTTGCTGGAACGGTTAAAGAAATCAAAATTGCAACCGGTGATAAAGTTAAAACCGGCTCATTGATTATGGTCTTTGAAGTTGCAGGCGCAGCACCTGCGGCGGCACCAGCTGCACAAGCTGCTGCACCAGCGGCTCCAGCAGCATCAGCAATTAAAGATGTTAACGTTCCAGATATCGGTGGTGATGAAGTTGAAGTCACTGAAGTCATGGTAAAAGTGGGTGATACCGTTTCTGCTGAGCAATCAATCATTACCGTTGAAGGTGACAAAGCGTCAATGGAAGTTCCTGCGCCATTTGCTGGAACAGTTAAAGAAATCAAGATTGCGACTGGCGATAAAGTGAAAACTGGCTCGCTGATCATGACTTTTGAAGTGGCAGGTGCAGCGCCTGCAGCGGCTCCAGCAGCTCAACCGTCTGCTCCGGCTCCAGCGGCAGCTCCTGCACAAGCAGCGCCAGCGAAAGCAACTGACAGCAAAACTGAATTTGTTGAAAACGACGCATATATCCATGCAACACCGGTTATTCGCCGCTTAGCGCGTGAATTTGGTGTTAACTTAGCGAAAGTTAAAGGTACAGGTCGTAAGGGCCGTATCCTGCGTGAAGACGTTCAAGCTTACGTGAAAGATGCCGTAAAACGTGCGGAAGCTCCTGCAGCTGCGGGTGGTGGTTTACCAGGTATGCTGCCATGGCCGAAAGTGGATTACAGCAAATTCGGTGAAGTTGAAGAAGTTGAACTGGGTCGTATCCAAAAAATCTCTGGTGCTAACCTGAGCCGTAACTGGGTAATGATCCCGCACGTTACGCTGATGGAAGAAGTGGATACCACTGAAGTTGAAGAATTCCGTAAGCAACAAAACAAAGAAGCTGAGAAGAAAAAACTGGATGTGAAAATCACACCATTAGTTTTTGTCATGAAAGCTGTTGCTCGTGCTCTGGAAGAAATGCCACGCTTTAATAGCTCCATTTCTGAAGATGCACAGCGTCTGTTCCTGAAAAAATATATTAACATCGGTATTGCCGTAGATACGCCAAATGGCTTAGTTGTTCCTGTCTTCAAAGACGTTAACAAAAAAGGCATTTTAGAGCTATCTCGCGAACTGATGGAAGTTTCTAAGAAAGCGCGTGCAGGTAAACTGACTGCGTCTGATATGCAAGGTGGTTGTTTCACGATTTCAAGCCTTGGTGGTATCGGAACTACCGGTTTTGCACCTATCGTGAATGCACCAGAAGTTGCAATTATGGGACTGTCACGTTCTTCAATGAAACCTGTTTGGAATGGTAGCGAATTTGTTCCTCGCCTAATCCTGCCAATGTCACTGTCCTTTGACCATCGTGTAATCGATGGTGCTGATGGAGCTCGCTTCATCACCCTAGTAGGGCAATTAATGAGCGATATTCGCCGTTTAGTGATGTAAATAATAAGACCGGCGAATAGGCCGGTCTGTTTTATTTAGGCTGAGGCAGAATTTTTTGCTGCTGCTACGAAAGGTTGGGAGTTACATCACGAAATGAGCCTTTTCAGGGTGTTAACAATTCTGTAAACTGCTCTCGGTGTGTACTTTTCCAGTGGAAGATCGTTTATTCAGCAGTACCGCTGGACAAAACAAAAAGAGGTCATGATGAGTACTGAAATTAAAGCCCAAGTCGTTGTGCTTGGTGCAGGCCCTGCAGGTTATTCTGCGGCTTTCCGTTGCGCTGACTTAGGTTTAGAAACTGTTTTAGTAGAACGTTATTCAACCCTTGGTGGTGTTTGTTTAAACGTTGGTTGTATTCCTTCTAAAGCTTTACTCCATGTTGCAAAAGTGATCGAAGAAGCAAAAGCTTTAGCAGAACACGGCATTGTTTTTGGTGAGCCAAAAACTGACATTTCCAAAGTTCGCTTATGGAAAGAAAAAGTGATTAATCAGCTGACGGGTGGTCTGGCTGGTATGGCTAAAGGCCGTAAAGTTAACGTAGTTAACGGCTTCGGTAAATTCACAGGTGCCAACACGCTGGTTGTTGAAGGTGAAAACGGTAGCACAACTATCAATTTCGATAACGCAATTATTGCTGCGGGTTCCCGTCCAATTCAATTACCATTCATTCCACATGAAGACCCACGTATTTGGGACTCAACCGATGCATTAGAACTGAAAGAAGTTCCTGAGCGTCTGCTGGTTATGGGTGGGGGTATCATCGGTTTAGAAATGGGAACTGTGTATCATGCACTGGGTTCTCAAATCGATGTGGTTGAAATGTTTGACCAAGTCATCCCAGCGGCTGACAAAGATGTGGTTAAAGTATTCACCAAACAAATCAGTAAAAAATTCAACCTACTATTAGAAACTAAAGTAACAGCCGTTGAAGCGAAAGAAGACGGTATCTACGTTTCTATGGAAGGCAAAAAAGCTTCCGCAGAGCCGCAACGTTACGATGCTGTATTAGTGGCAATCGGCCGTGTTCCTAATGGTAAAAACTTGGATGCAGGCAAAGCTGGCGTTGAAGTTGATGACCGTGGCTTTATCCATGTCGATAAGCAAATGCGCACTAACGTTCCTCATATCTTCGCTATCGGTGATATCGTTGGCCAGCCAATGTTAGCTCACAAAGGTGTTCACGAGGGGCACGTTGCCGCAGAAGTTATCTCTGGTCTGAAACATTACTTTGACCCGAAAGTGATCCCATCAATCGCTTATACTGAGCCAGAAGTTGCATGGGTTGGTTTAACTGAGAAAGAAGCGAAAGAACAAAATATCAGCTACGAAGTTGCGACTTTCCCATGGGCAGCATCAGGCCGTGCAATTGCATCTGATTGCGCCGAAGGTATGACTAAGCTGATTTTCGACAAACAATCTAACCGTGTTATCGGTGGGGCTGTTGTCGGTGTGAACGGTGGTGAATTACTGGGTGAAATCGGCCTAGCAATTGAAATGGGTTGTGATGCTGAAGATTTAGCATTAACTATCCATGCTCACCCAACACTGTATGAATCAATCGGTATGGCTGCTGAAATTTACGAAGGTAGCATTACTGATTTACCAAACGCAAAAGCGAAAAAGAAAAAATAATTTTCTTTAATCGCATAGATAAATAGTATCTCTAGTATGCTGTTTATCACTAAAGCGAATTGAAGCCAATGTGGAAACACGTTGGCTTTTTTTGTTTTTGTGAATATAAACAATCAGCCACATGTCTTTATCCAATTATTTATTAAAACCAATATTAATCATTTTATAAGTAATATGTATTTAATTTTAAATAACTGAATATTTTTTAGTAAAAACGGTTAGTTGACTATAAAAATATTAAATTCTAATTTCTTTATTCTGTTTTTTATAACTAATAAGGAAGTTAGTTTATGGATGGTGTGACAGACCTAGGTACAATAACGGTATGGGGAAGTAACCCTAGACCGCATTTCAATGATTGTTTTAATAATTATGATAATGCTCATGAAGATATTGATTTAACTGGGAGGTATGAAAAATTAAAAAGTATTTTACATGAAAATCTTTATGATAATATAAAACTAGCTGATATCCATGATGATGTTAATAATCACAAAATCGATGCTTTTCAAGATTATTCTACTACAATTAAAAATGATTTAAAATCTAAACAAATATCAATTGAAAATAATTTAATTACCTTAAGAAAGGATATTGCGGAGATTGAAAAATCGCCTGGCTGGAAATTTATCATTGATCCACAAAAATATCCTTGTACATACAAATGGCATTTTCAATCTTCAGACTCCTCAAATTTAAAAATTTCAGCAATCTTTAAATTTCGCACAATTGAAGATAGGGACAGGCTCCTCGCAGAGGATTTTGACGATAATATACCCGGTATACCGAGATTTCCTTTTGATAATATAGATCTATATATAGATGCGGTTAATAAGCGAGCTGACCGTGATGCTAGAAATCAATTGCTCGAAATTAAGAGACAACATAAAAGTATCACGGATAAAATTCAGTTTAATTTAAATGAGTTAAATAAGCTGAAAATAGCTCAAAGTAGCATGTTTGCTATTCCCTCTCCGAATGTTCCTACATTACCTCATGGTGTTGGTTTAAATACGCAAGTCACACAAACGGCAAACAGCAACATAGTAAAAGGTGTCGAAAAGACATTAGGCAATATTCGCGATGGCTTAGCTGAAACGTTTGATTGCTCTTTTGGCATGAGTTGCTCAAATGATATAGATAAAGCAGCAAAAAATTCAAATGTTGGGAAACCTCATACTGGTGGCGACCAAATACCCGAACAAGGAAAAATTGATACGGGTGGAAACCAGATACCTGAGCAAGGGCGGACGGATACTGGCGGAGATCAAATACCTGAACATATAGATAATACGCATATAACCCCACTGCCTAATCAGATTACAGTAGAAGATATTGCCTATTTATCTGAAAACAAAAATAATATTAAAAATAAATGGCATCAGGGTAGTTTTAACTCTCCTGACGAATCATTACAGAAGCATTATGAAAAACATGGAAAAGAAGTTGGAGCGGGTAGTGTTGAGCAGTACAGAAACAAAGCTGAAGAATTTGTCAAAAACTTAAAAGGTGCTAGAACAGTGAAAGTAAGAGGTGCGACTGATAATGTGACTCGTTATTATAAAAACGGGAAATATTTAGATAGAACATCCGAAGGGAAAATAATATCTTTTGGAAAACAATAATATAGAGGGATATGTTATGTGGCATGATTTAAATATTACAAAAGTGAGCTGTATAGAGAAAACAGTTGCTGAATTCACAGTTACTATGATCCCTATTTTGCCTTATGCCAAAATGAAGATAAAAATTTATGAAGATCAGTCGGGTTTTTTTACAGGTATGACGGATTTAGCAATAAAAAGAAAATTTGATGGTTGCCCCGAGTGCGCCATTGGACGTGGAAGTACCATTGAAAAAGCGTTAGAAGATACTATCCTCTATTTTAAAGAAATGTTGAGTCAAGATGGTTTTACTGAATTAACCGAAGATGATATTAGCTACGCAGAGTGGTCTGATTTTTAAAAGTTAAAAGATCCCAGTTCGGTACTGGGATCTCTGCTAACAATTTTACTCATCCTCAGCTAACTGGATGATTAGCTGTCCGGTTTGGCTGCTGAGATTTACGAAGGTAGCATTACTGATTTACCAAACGCAAAAGCGAATTGAAGCCAATGTGGAAACACGTTGGCTTTTTTTGTTTTTGTGAATATAAACAATTAGTCACATGTTTCTGTTCTATTATTTATTAAAATCGATATTAATCATTTTATAAGTAATAAGCTTTTAATTTTAAATGGCCGAATGTTTATTAATGATAACGGTTAGTTGACTATAAAAATATTAAATTCTAATTTCTTTATTCTGTTTTTTATAACTAATAAGGAAGTTAGTTTATGGATGATGTGACAGACCTAGGTACAATAACTGTATGGGGAACTCGATCACCTGTTGATAATAATACCGCTTTATATTTCGGTGATGGATATTATGAAGGATATAACAGTTATCTTGAAAGTTATAGACATGATATTTCACCTGAATGGTATCATTCCCTAAATGATTTTATGGATTACATGTCATATTGTGAATACATGGTTACTCCCATAGATATTGAGCCTTTATTAGACAAAAATGGAAAGGTTGATTTATCATCAAAAGAAAATATTGAAACAAAAAAGGGAATAATTAAAGAGCATATCGAGAAACAAAAATTATTTTTGGAAGAAGTTGAAGGATTTAATGAATGGAAATTTTTAAATAATCCAGAGAAATATCCTTTTGAACAAGAAATAATAATATCAGGCAGATTAATCAGAAAAGAGTATAAAACCTCAGCTGAGCTAGATAGCTTTTTAGTTGGATATAATAAGAATACCTATCTAGACAGTTTGAATGACAATTATAAATATGGAGATGGGGATGAAGAGATACTTGATAAGTCGGCAAGAGAAAGTATTGTTTCTGTTAAATATCTACATAGCAGATTAATTAATGCCATTGATGTTAATACAGAGAATTTGAATAAACTCAACTTTACTCAAAGTAGCATGTTTGCTATTCCCTCTCCGAATGTTCCTACATTACCTCATGGTGTTGGTTTAAATACGCAAGTCACACAAACGGCAAATAGCAACATTGCAAAAGGTATCGAAAATGCCTTAGGTAATATTCGTGATGGCCTAGCGGAAACGTTTGATTGCTCTTTTGGCATGAGTTGCTCAAATGATATAGATAAAGCAGCAAATAATTCAAATGTTGAGAAATTTCATACTGGTGGCGACCAAATACCTGAGCAAGGCCGGATAGATACAAGCGGAAACCAAATACCCGAACAAGGAAAAATTGATACGGGTGGAAACCAGTTTCCAGAACCGATCGAAAAACTGCCTGGAACATCTATTCCTGATACTCTATCTTTAGATAACCTCGCCTATTTAGACAAGATTACACAAGGTGAACATGCGGGAATCAGAAATAAAGAGGGGCGTCCAGTCAGTTCAGTCATTAATGATGTTCAAAAATCGAGGCCTTCAGATATCTTAATACAAGATGATGGTCGTTGGGTTGTAAAAGGTAATGACGGAAGAATACATCTAATTGAGCCTGATGGAGAAGTGGTCTCGTCATTTAAAAATAGTGATAAAAATACTGCTCAACGTACTAGAGATGGGCGATGGAATAGACCTAGTAATGAAAAACTAGATGAATTTAAAGAAAAATTTTCTGATTATGTGAGGTGGTAGGATGGATACATTAAAAATTAATTACATACCAGAAGCGGATGTAACTTTATTTGATATTCGTTTATCTGAATCGGAAATTGTAATTTATACAGATTGCTTAAATTACGTTTTAACTCATTTATCTGATGAGCAAATATATGAAAAAACGGAATGTTCAAATAAACAAGAGTTATCACATTACTTGACAGATCTAAAAAATTTAATGAAATCAATGGAACATAGAAGATACCTTCCTAATAGGTACAAAAATCTATAAAAAATAATGGCATAGTGGCTATTTAAAGAGCCACTATGCCAACAAATTTTAGTCTCTTACCTCAATCATTTTACTCGCTCTCAGCCAACCGGATGATCAACTGTCCGGCTTGGCGAGTGAGAGTATGTGGTTACTCACCTTAAACCCAAACTCACTCAATCACTTGCCGCTTAACGTGAGTTGTGGGCTGGGGTTTGGTTTACCTCGGTTGGGGGGAACCCATTGTATACTTTCTGGTTTTGACCACTGCTTCTTTAGCCGTCAGTGTTTTTACACTACAATCGTGCTTATTCTCAGCTGTGAGAGCATGGGACAAACATGTAACTAGGCCCGATGGCGTTTTTGAACCCTTAAATGATAATCCAGCACAAAAAAATGCTGCTGCCGAGAATTTCATCCGAGAAATCTTTAAAGATCCTAAAGTAGTTCGAAACGATTTAGGTGGTGGTGCATTTGAATATCGTTTGCCTAGTGAAAAAGGCGTTAGATATAATGCGGATGGCTCATTTAATACTGTGTTAGACCCAAAGAAGGCAATAAAATGAAAGATAATAAATTAGAACTATTTTTTTCAAGTCCAATGGAATATGAGAATCTAACGTTAGAGGTTCAATTAAATTGGGAGCGGGTTGCAGAAATTAATCAAGATAAAGGTGTAGATAATTTAGAAATTGAACTATTTGGTTCAGATTTATCCCACGGTTTTACAGCTAAAATGCCTTTAGATGATCTAATTTCAATATTGATTGAAGCCAGAGATACATTAAAGAAACAATGAATTTTTACTGAATGAGTAAAAATCCTTGCTCTACACAGGGATCTGAATTAACGGTCTTACTCGCTGTCAGCTAATGGGATGATTAGCTGTCCGGTTTGGCTCGTGAGGGGGAGTGGCTACCTTAGGGAATATTCGGTATGGCTGCTGAGATTTACGAAGGTAGCATTACTGATTTACCAAACGCAAAAGCGAAAAAGAAAAAATAATTTTCTTTAATCGCATAGATAAATAGTATCTCTAGTATGCTGTTTATCACTAAAGCGAATTGAAGCCAATGTGGAAACTCATTGGCTTTTTTTGTTTTTGTGAATATAAACAATTAGTCACATGTTTCTGTTCTATTATTGATTAAAATAGATATTAATCATTTTATAAGTAATACGCTTTTAATTTTAAATGGTCGAATCTTTATTAATGATAACGGTTAGTTGACTATAAAAATATTAAATTCTAATTTCTTTATTCAGTTTTTTATAACTAATAAGGAAGTTAGTTTATGGATGGTGTGACAGACCTAGGTACAATAACGGTATGGGGAAGTAACCCTAGACCGCATTTCAATGATTGTTTTAATAATTATGATAATGCTCATGAAGATATTGATTTAACTGGGAGGTATGAAAAATTAAAAAGTATTTTACATGAAAATCTTTATGATAATATAAAACTAGCTGATATCCATGATGATGTTAATAATCACAAAATCGATGCTTTTCAAGATTATTCTACTACAATTAAAAATGATTTAAAATCTAAACAAATATCAATTGAAAATAATTTAATTACCTTAAGAAAGGATATTGCGGAGATTGAAAAATCGCCTGGCTGGAAATTTATCATTGATCCACAAAAATATCCTTGTACATACAAATGGCATTTTCAATCTTCAGACTCCTCAAATTTAAAAATTTCAGCAATCTTTAAATTTCGCACAATTGAAGATAGGGACAGGCTCCTCGCAGAGGATTTTGACGATAATATACCCGGTATACCGAGATTTCCTTTTGATAATATAGATCTATATATAGATGCGGTTAATAAGCGAGCTGACCGTGATGCTAGAAATCAATTGCTCGAAATTAAGAGACAACATAAAAGTATCACGGATAAAATTCAGTTTAATTTAAATGAATTAAATAAGCTGAAAATAGCCCAAAGTAGTGTATTTGCCGTTCCCACACCGAATGTTCCTACATTATCTCATGGCGTTGGTTTAAATACGCAAGCTACACAAACGGCAAACAGCAACATAGTCAAAGGTGTCGAAAATACCTTAGGTAATATTCGCGATGGCCTAGCTGAAACGTTTGATTGCTCTTTTGGCATGAGTTGCTCAAATGATTTAGATAAAGCAGCAAAAAATCCAAATGTTGGAACGGAGTTATCAGATTCTGATAGAATAGCGCTAGGCGGGACTGGCTCAGGAAGCCCTGACGGATGGGAGCCTGATAATAACTTAAGTACATCAGATAGGCGTTCAATACAGTCTTTGAGGGGGCAAGTAAGGTTACATAAAGAGAAATTAGCCGCTTATCGACGTAATCCAGATGCTTTTGACAACCAAGGACACCTTAAGAATGCGCCCAATAATACGGTTAGGCAACGCATTATTGATGGGCGAATTAAGCATTTAGAAAAAGAAATTAAAACATTTGAAAAGAACATAAATGAAATTAAGAATGGTAAAGGTTAAAATATGAAAATAGAACTGAGTCTACTGGAAGAGGCTATAGTAGCCATTTTCAAAGAGATGAAAGTACAGGGAATGGATAATATAGACTTAGATGCAGATTTTTATTGGAATGTGCCTTCTGAATCTATTTATGATATTTACAATGAGCCTACTCAGTTAGATATTGGGCAGTTAGAAGCTGATTATGAGATGCTATGTAAAGCTAAAGAAAATGAATTACTTATAAAGTATAACTTAAAAAATATATCAGCCATTCTTCGTTATTTATCAGAAAAACACGCAATATGATCTGACTTGATGATACTAAAGGTGTAAGCAAACGCTGGTTTGGCTATTGCTTACACCTTATCTACATCTACTAACTTTCAATCATGCGTGTAAGCTAAAACAAAATAATAGATATCAATAAGAAATCGCTATGCAACTAAAACCCTCTGCAATTTTAATTCATGTACCTGATGTTCAAGCGGGTTTGGCTTGGTATCAGCAAGCTTTTCCACAAGCAAAGGCAGAATACTTGCCTGAATTTGATTTCACCTTACTGCATGTCGGAGACTTCACGATAGAAGTGGTGCAAGCGGATGAAAAAGTCAGTGAGGGTAAAAAAGGGACTGTATTGTATTGGCAAGTCGATGATTTTGATTTGGCTTTTGAGCATTTCACTCAACTAGGGGCAAAACTGTATCGCGGGCCAATGTTAATAGATGGTAACAATCGAATGTGCCAACTTGAAGACCCATTTGGCAATTTAATTGGTTTAAAAGGGCAGTAAAATCCATTAAAACATTTAAAGAAATTAAAACCAATCGCAATGATTTACCTTATCAATTAGTAATATAAATAAAATTGCGATAAAAAATATAATTTGTGATAGCTGATGAAAAAAGGCACTAATTAGGGTGCTTTAAATTTTAAAATGCATTATAAAAAGTATGGTTTTTTCGGCGTTTTACGATGATTAATAGTATCTTAAGCTGAAAAATAGCCAGTAATGAAGTGTTAAGGCGTAAAGTTAGTAGTTAAATGTTGCTTTCTTGTGAATGAATTAACATTACGTTTAAATTCTGCTATGCTGATCGCCCGAAGCTGGGCATAATTTTACCGCCATTGAGATTATGCGAGCAAATTCCTCTGACCTGGCACCGGATGATAATTTTGTCAGTATGGTGCAGAGAGCCGGGTATATAAATAACAAAGAAGCGAGGAGAACGTCGTGCTAGAAGAATACCGTAAGCACGTAGCCGAGCGTGCCGCTCAAGGGATTGTCCCTAAGCCATTAGATGCGTCACAAGTAGCTGCACTGGTAGAGTTACTCAAAAACCCACCCAAAGGTGAAGAAGATTTCCTGTTAGACCTGCTGACCAACCGCGTCCCCCCTGGTGTTGATGAAGCAGCGTACGTAAAAGCTGGATTTTTAGCCGCGATAGCTAAAGGCGAAACTTCCTCTTCTCTTATCTCCCCTGAAAAAGCCATTGAACTGTTAGGTACTATGCAGGGTGGATATAACATTCACGCACTAATTGAAGCGTTGGATGACGAAAAACTGGCGCCAATCGCCGCTAAAGCACTTTCCCACACCTTACTGATGTTTGATAACTTCTACGACGTAGAAGAAAAAGCGAAAGCGGGAAATGTTCACGCTAAACAAGTTATTGAATCATGGGCGGATGCCGAGTGGTTCAAAGAGCGTCCTGCGTTAGCTGAAAAAATGACCGTAACTGTGTTCAAAGTTACGGGTGAAACTAACACAGATGACTTATCGCCAGCGCCTGATGCATGGTCACGTCCAGATATCCCATTACACGCGTTAGCAATGCTGAAAAACGCACGCGATGGTATTGAACCAGACGATGCGGGTAATGTTGGTCCAATCAAGCAAATTGATGCATTAAATAAAAAAGGCTTCCCATTAGCTTACGTGGGAGATGTCGTCGGTACCGGTTCTTCTCGTAAATCAGCGACTAACTCCGTGCTGTGGTTTATGGGGGACGATATCCCATTTGTACCAAATAAACGTGGCGGTGGGGTGGTATTAGGCGGCAAAATTGCACCAATCTTCTTTAATACGATGGAAGATGCGGGCGCATTACCGATTGAAGTGGATGTTTCTAAACTGAATATGGGCGATGTGATCGACATCTATCCATTTAAAGGTGAAGTTCGTAACCACGAAACCGGTGAACTACTAGAAACATTTGAATTAAAAACAGATGTGCTGATTGACGAAGTCCGTGCGGGTGGTCGTATTCCATTAATTATCGGCCGTGGTTTAACCAATAAAGCACGTGAATCACTGGGCTTAGAAGCGACAGATGTATTCCGTCACGCGAAATCCGTTGCACAAAGCAACCGTGGTTTCTCATTAGCACAAAAAATGGTTGGTCGTGCTTGCGGTCGCCCAGGTATTCGCCCTGGCGAATATTGTGAGCCAAAAATGACCTCTGTAGGTTCACAAGATACAACCGGTCCGATGACCCGTGATGAACTGAAAGACCTAGCTTGCCTTGGTTTCTCAGCAGATTTAGTCATGCAGTCATTCTGCCATACAGCAGCGTATCCAAAACCTGTTGATGTGACAACACACCATACCTTACCTGATTTCATCATGAACCGTGGCGGTGTTTCTCTTCGTCCGGGAGATGGTATTATCCACTCATGGTTAAACCGTATGTTACTGCCAGATACCGTTGGTACAGGTGGTGACTCACATACGCGTTTCCCAATTGGTATTTCATTCCCTGCGGGTTCAGGTTTAGTCGCATTTGCTGCGGCGACAGGGGTTATGCCACTGGATATGCCTGAGTCAGTATTGGTTCGCTTTAAAGGTGAAATGCAGCCGGGTATCACTTTACGTGACCTTGTTCATGCAATTCCGCTATATGCAATCAAAGACGGCCTATTGACCGTAGAGAAAAAAGGTAAGAAAAACATTTTCTCTGGCCGTATCTTAGAAATTGAAGGCTTACCTGAGCTGAAAGTCGAACAAGCGTTTGAATTAGCGGATGCGTCAGCAGAGCGTTCAGCGGCGGGTTGTACTATCAAATTAGATAAAGCGCCAATTATCGAATACCTGCAATCGAATATCGTTCTATTAAAGTGGATGATAGCCGAAGGTTATGGTGATCGTCGTACTATCGAACGCCGTATCAAAGGAATGGAAAGCTGGTTAGCGGATCCACAACTGCTGGAAGGTGATGCAGATGCGGAATACGCGGCAGTGATTGAAATCGACTTGAATGATATCAAAGAGCCAATTCTGTGTGCCCCAAATGACCCAGATGACGCACGTTTATTGTCTGATGTGCAAAACGAGAAAATTGATGAGGTCTTCATCGGTTCTTGTATGACAAACATTGGCCACTTCCGTGCAGCAGGTAAGTTATTGGATTCTCATAAAGGCCAATTACCAACACGTTTATGGGTTGCGCCGCCAACTAAGATGGACGCAGCGCAACTAACCGAAGAAGGTTACTACAGCGTGTTTGGTAAGAGTGGTGCGCGAATTGAAGTTCCAGGGTGTTCACTGTGTATGGGTAACCAAGCACGTGTAGCTGATGGGGCGACAGTCGTTTCCACTTCAACGCGTAACTTCCCTAACCGTTTAGGAACAGGTGCGAATGTTTACCTCGCATCAGCAGAACTGGCAGCGGTAGCTTCTCTGTTAGGTCGTTTACCAACGCCAGCAGAATATCTGCAGTTTATGGATAAGGTCGATGAAACAGCGGCGGATACATACCGTTACCTGAACTTTGACCAGTTATCACAATATACCGAAAAAGCGGATGGCGTGATTTTCCAAACAGCGGTGTAATAAGGTAATATTAATAACGGAGGCTCCTAATGTTAGGGGCCTTTTTTAATTGGGTGTATTTGCTAAATATATTCAGAAATTTCGATTAAATTTAAATCGACATCACGTAAGTAAATAGATCTAATTGCTCCAGTTGCACCAGTCCGATTCACCGGCCCTTCAATAATTTTTACACCTTGTTGTTCAATATGCATTTGCACGTCACACAGCGGTATATCACTAATAAAACATAAATCGAGTGCACCCGGTACAGGCAAGTGGGCTTTGGGTTCAAATTCTTTTCCATATTGGTGAATATTGATTTTTTGCTTCCCAAAACATAACGCATAACGCTGTTCACCAAAGGTAATAACTTCCATTTTTAACACCCGTTGGTAAAAGTCAATGCAGGCATCAATGTTAGTTGTGGTTAGCACTATATGGTCTAAGCGATCGATCATTAGAGCTCCTATTGTTTTAATTATGACTATTTTAATTATTTTCTTATTTAATATTAAGTGAATTACGTGGCTTATGTGTTGAAATCGGTGCTTTACTCAATTTTATTTTTTCTGTTGGTAATACCTCTCAACAAAGCGGTTTGACTCGCGTTATACTAGGTTCAATAACGCAAGAGTAGAGGGACTGCATATGGACTACCAATTTTTCCAAGATATCACCGGAGCTATCTCCGCTAAATTCTCGATGGATCATGAGGCTATTGGATATTGGCTTAATGAAGAGGTTAAAAATAACCTTAGTCTGTTAGATGCTATTGAAGAAAACTATGAAAAAATCAAAGGAAGTGAAAAACAATGGGAGCTTATTGGCCACGAATATACATTGTTGCTTGATGATGAAGAAGTGATGATCCGCGCCAACCAATTATCATTTGAAACTGAAGGGTTGGAAGAAGGAATGAGTTATTATGATAATGAAAGTGTTGCATTTTGCGGCACTGATGACTTCTTATTAATGCTAAAAGATTATCGAATTTTTGTTATAGAAAATAGATAAAATAATTTTATTTAGTGATTTGTTTTGTGTTTTAATGAATCATCGCTATTATTTGCAATGTACGGCCAGCCATTAAACGTTTCGTTAAAGATTTATTGGTTGGGGTTAATATTGATAATTGGATCCTAAAGGGCATATATATATGAATACTGATGATGTTACAGGCGCGTTGAATGATGCAACGAATTGGTTTGTGGCGAACCAAGATCTGTTAGTTCAGTATGCTGTGAATATCGTGTCTGCTATCGTTATCTTGATTGTCGGGATGATGATTGCAAAATGGGTCGGGCGTGGTTTACATCGCGTGATGACCATGAAAGGCATTGATTCAACAGTGAGTGACTTTTTATCAGCGATAGCGCGCTATACCATTGTTGCATTCACCTTAATTGCTGTATTAGGGAAAGTTGGCGTACAAACAGCCTCTGTGATTGCGGTAATGGGGGCGGCCGGTTTAGCTGTTGGCTTAGCATTACAAAACTCGCTGGGTAACTTTGCCGCAGGTGTGTTGCTGGTGGTATTTAGGCCACTAAAAGCGGGGGAGTATGTCTCAATCGGTGCTGTTGAAGGTACAGTGCAAAATGTACAAATATTTTCAACTACGCTAAGAACCGCAGATGACCGTATTATTGTTATTCCTAATGGAAAGATCATTGCCGATAACATTATTAATACCAGTCGTGAGCCTAACCGTCGTCAAGATATTATTGTAGGTGTTGCTTACGATTCTGATATTGATGTGGTGAAAAAAGTATTAGGTGATATCGTCGCCGCAGATAGCCGTATTCAGCATGCTAAAGGCGTTACTATCCGTTTACATGATATGGCACCATCGTCATTAAATTATTTAGTGCGTTTTTGGACCACCAATGGTGATGCATGGCCTGTGTATTGGGACTTGCTAGAAGAGTTTAAGCGAGCATTGGATAAACATAATATTGGTATCCCATTCCCACAAATGGATGTTCATGTTCATAAACAAAATGCGCCTATCAAGCAAGATTCTGCCGAGTAATATTTAGAAAGTCATATTCAGCAGTTTCACTGAAAATAAGAGCCTGTCTTCGATAGGCTCTTATTCATTTCTCACTCCTATATTTTTCTTACCGATCCGTTTTTAGTTATAAGTGATACTTATGACCTATTAGACTTAATCATTTCCACTAATAATTTTTTCTCGTTAATATTCATGCATATTAATTGAATAAAAAGTTGGAATTAATGCATGTTTTCGATCTATTTACAGGGTGCACTGTTGGGTGCAGCGATGATATTACCTTTAGGGCCGCAGAATGCTTTTGTCTTACAACAAGGAAGCCGGAAGCAGTTTCATTTAATGAGTGCATTATTATGCGCTTTAAGTGATACCGTTTTAATTATCGCAGGTGTTTTTGGTGGGAGCGCTTTATTAAGCCAGTCTGAAATATTAATGCAATTGATTACATGGGCAGGCGTAGTATTTCTTCTATGGTATGGCTATGGTGCGTTTCGGACAGCACTCAGCCCTGATGAGGTCATACTTCAAACAGAAAGCCGTGCTATCACAAGATGGAAAGTGATTGTCACATTATTTGCCGTCACTTGGCTGAATCCTCATGTTTATTTAGACACCTTCGTTGTATTAGGTAGTGTGGGAGGCCAATTAGAAAGCCAGCTGAGACCTTGGTTTACGGCTGGAGCATTAACGGCTTCTTTTGTGTGGTTTTTTGCGTTAGCGATACTTGCAGCTTGGTTTTCACCCGTGTTAAATAAACCGCGTTCACAGCGCATTATTAACATTTTTGTCGGTAGCGTGATGTGGTTTATTGCATTTCAACTCGCTATACAGGGGCTTAAAGGACTAGGTTTGCTTTCTCAATAACAATATATCTTCAACAGACAAGCAATAACGTTTAATTTCTCATTATTCTGACTGTACTTTTTGTTTCATGTGTTACTGTTAAATTGAGCTCAGGGATAGTTTATTACCAATTATCCCTTTTTTAGCGATAAATAATTGCCTTGGGAGGTTCTGTGAAATTAAAATCTTTAGTTTTAGCTGCGATGGTAGCAGGTGCTGCGGTTCCTACCATGTCATTGGCTGACCCGTTGCCTAATGGTCCACATATTACCACCTCGGGTAATGCAATAGTGAAAGCGACACCTGATATGGCGACGCTGAATATTCAGGTGGAAGTGACTGCTAAAGATGCGGCGGCTGCGAAAGCCGGGGTCGATAAGCGAGTTGCGGAGTATTTTGAGTTTCTTAAGAAAAATGGTATTGAAAAAGAAGATATTAATGCAGCAAATGTGCGAACTCAGCCTAAATATGATTACAGTAGTGTGAAACAAAAATCAACCATCGAAGGCTACACGGCAACACGTTCTGTTGAAGTGAAAGTGAAGAAATTAGACCAACTTAATGTCTTGTTAGATGGTGCTTTAGCCGCAGGTCTCAATGAAATCAACTCAGTACAGTTTGGTGTGGCTAATCCGCAACAGTATCGTGATGAAGCACGGTCTCAAGCGATTAAAAATGCGACAGAACAAGCTAATCTCTTAGCGAAAGGCTTTAATGTTCAGTTAGGCCCAGTGTATAGCATTAACTATAATGCGCCAGCTGCGGTGCCATATCCAATGGCAACAAGAAATTATGGTGGGGCGATGAAAGCCTCTGTTGCTCAAGACCTCAAGATTGATGAGACTTATGAACAACAGAGTATTGATTTTAATGACCAAGTTGATGTGGTATTTGAATTAAAACGCTAGTCTTTTGCGGGTTCATCTTCTTGTTTTAACATCTGGCGCCCAGTTTTTAATAGGGCGTCAGTCACTTTTTTCATCGTACGGCTTTCAGGTGCGAAGCGGTGCCAATAAAGCATGCGTCGCTGACATAGCCCTGGCGTTAAATCAACCAACTCACCATTCGCTAATTCACTTGCTATCTGCAAATGTGGGATCATACAGCAGGTAGAGCCCTGTTTCGCTAACTGTACAAAGGCCTCTGAGGAGTTCACGATATGGCATGGAACACTGCCGGGCGACAACCCAAAGTTTTGTTGCACAAACGCTTGGTGCATATCGTCTAAATGGTCGAAAGCAACCGCAGGCGCTTTTAATAACGAAGAGCGAGTCACCCCATCGGGGAAATATTTCGCTGCAAAGCCAGGTGACGCGACAAAAATATAGTCTAGTGCGCCAAGTTTATCGACCAAGCAACCCGGTAAGGCTTGGGGTTGAATACTGATAGCGCCTACCACTTCACCACGTCTTAAACGTTCTTGAGTTCGAGTTTCATCTTCTACCTGAATATTTAGCCGAATAGGGCTGTTGCCTAATACAGGGTTTAGGGCTGGAAGAAACCAAGTTGCCAAGCTGTCGGCGTTGACGGCAAGTGAGAGCAATAAAGGGGTGGAGCCACTATTTTCATCACCTAACCATTGTTCTTCTAACAATTCGACTTGATGAAGCAATGCTAGCAGTTTTTGCCCTTGTTCAGTTGGGTGTGGCGGAACGGTACGCACAAGTAGTGGCTGCCCAAATAGGTTTTCTAACTGCTTTATACGTTGTGACACAGCAGATTGCGTGATGCAGAGCTTTTGAGCTGCGCGCTCAAAGCCGCGTTCACGGATAACGGCATCCAGTGCTTGTAATGCGCGATAGTCAGGGCGCTTCATCAAAAAGATCTCCTTGTTGTTATTCTACCAAGCACTATGCCATATTTTTACAAATAACACTTAAAAATATTATTGTTGTGGCCTAAATCCCAAGAACCGTGACACAAATACAGCGAACAAAGCTGCAACTTATTGGGTGTCCGGTATATACTAGTTATTAATAACCTTAATCACGACTCAATTAAATCTTAAAAGGCATGAGCATGACTCAGGACGAATTAAAAAAAACGGTAGGTTGGGCAGCACTTGATTACGTAAAACCGGGCACTATTGTTGGTGTTGGAACGGGCTCGACGGCTTCACACTTCATTGATGCATTAGCAACAATGAAAGGTCAAATAGAAGGTGCGGTATCAAGTTCAGAAGCATCAACTCAAAAATTAAAATCATTGGGTATTACGGTATTTGATTGCAATGAAGTGGATTCCTTAGATGTTTATGTTGATGGTGCTGATGAAGTTGACCATCACCTGAATATGATCAAAGGCGGTGGTGCGGCATTAACACGTGAAAAAATTGTTTCTGCAATTGCAAAAACCTTTGTTTGTATCGTTGACGAATCTAAGTTAGTTGATGTGTTAGGTAAATTCCCTCTGCCTGTTGAAGTGATCCCAATGGCGCGTAGCTATGTGGCACGTGAATTGGTTAAACTGGGTGGCACGCCAGAGTACCGTCAAAATGTGATTACAGATAACGGTAATGTGATTTTAGATGTCCATAATTTAAATATTATTGACCCAGTGGCATTAGAAAATACCATTAATGGGATTGCAGGTGTTGTGACCGTTGGGTTATTCGCGAATCGTGGTGCAGACGTCGTCTTGATGGGAACTGCAAACGAAGGCGTTAAAACCATCAAGTTATAATCTATATCGTATTCAATTTTTTAATAAGCCAGTGGAGTTATACCCACTGGCTTGAGGTTGTTGACAAAGCGGGATAAAAGCGTGGTTTTTCCCGCTTTGTGTTATCAGCCGAAAATCAATAAATTGATTTTTCTAGTTTATTTTCAAAACCTATTCGACTTGCCGCCAAACATAATATGTTTGTCAGCAGTCTGAAGCCAGTGGAGTTATACCCGCTGGCTTTTTTGTCTTACTGGTATTTTGTCATTAGTTTATGATTTGATAGAAGCTAAATTAATTAACCAGTTTTATTAATATCACCAATTTGAAATTTATTTTATTTTTTTTAATATCTAGCTATTTTGGTGATATATCTCACACAAATAGGCATTGTGCAGGAAAAATCCTTATTTTGTGTTATCACCCCTGATTTTCTACCATTTAACTTCTTTTTCTTCGCGCTTTTTAGCATCCATTAAGCAAACGGTTGTATTGCTACTGCGCTATTTTTTGCTATGTTGGTATACGCTTCATAGCTCAAGGTAGATGGATGTCATCTCTCTTGAGCTATGTTAGGCAAACACATATGTTCATCTGTTATAAATCTTAAGTACGTTCACGATAGGGTAGGGAAATGGTTAAGGTATCTTTGCAAAAAGACAAAATTAAATTTTTACTGCTAGAAGGTGTGCACCAAAGTGCGGTTGATAACTTAAAAGCTGCGGGCTACACCAATATTGAATATCACAAAAGTGCGTTATCCGACGAAGAATTAAAAGAAGCGATTAAAGATGCACGTTTTGTAGGTATCCGTTCCCGTACTCATCTTACTGAAGAAATTTTTGCAGCAGCAGAAAAACTTGTTGCAGTGGGTTGCTTTTGTATCGGCACCAACCAAGTTGATTTAGATGCTGCGGCAAAACGCGGTATCCCTGTATTTAACGCACCATTTTCGAATACACGTTCCGTTGCAGAAATGGTATTAGGCCAATTATTACTTTTACTGCGTCGTATTCCTGAAGCGAATATGCAAGCCCACCGTGGTATTTGGGAAAAACAAGCGAAAGGCTGTTTTGAAGCACGCGGTAAGCGTCTTGGTATTGTTGGATATGGCCACATTGGTACTCAGTTAGGGATCTTAGCTGAGGGTATCGGTATGAATGTTTTCTTCTATGATATTGAAAACAAACTACCATTAGGTAATGCAACTCAAGTTCGTTCTTTAACTGAACTTCTGAATATGAGCGATGTGGTTAGCTTACATGTCCCTGAGACCCCAAGTACGAAGAATATGTTTGCTAAAGAACAATTCGACCGTATGAAGCCTGGTTCTATTTTCATTAACGCATCACGTGGAACAGTTGTGGATATTCCTTCACTGGCAGCCGCGTTGGAAAGCAAGCATTTATCAGGTGCTGCGGTGGACGTATTCCCAAGTGAGCCAGCTGCAAATAATGACCCTAATGACCCATTTATCTCTGAATTAATTAAGTTCGATAATGTGATTTTAACGCCGCACATTGGGGGCTCTACAGAAGAAGCTCAAGAAAATATTGGGTTAGAAGTGGCTAGTAAGTTGGCGAAATACTCAGATAATGGTTCAACACTATCTGCGGTTAACTTCCCCGAAGTTTCCCTGCCTGTCCATACTGAAGATACCAACCGTTTCTTGCATATTCATGAAAACCGTCCAGGTATTTTGAACAGCATCAACCAAGTATTCACTGAAAATAACATTAACGTTGTTGGCCAGTATTTACGTACATCAGGCAACGTAGGTTATGTGGTTATTGATGTATTAATGCAAACGCCAAACCAAACAGATGAAGCACTCCAGAAATTAAAAGATTTGCCTGGAACCATTCGTGCGCGTTTACTGTTCTAAGTTACGCTAAAAATTGTGTGAAATAATGGCGCGGGTGTTTATGACCAGCGCCATATTTTTTGCGGCGTAATAATTTCGGGTAAAGGAACATCCCAGTGTGCGATGGGGAGTTTTTCTACTTGCTGACAATTATGGGCAAGGCCAATTGGATAAAAACCGGTTTTTTGCCAATTTGCTAGAGTCCTATCATAGAACCCACCTCCCATACCTAACCGTTGCCCTTGAATATCAAATGCCACTAATGGGATAAGCATGATATCCAGTTTCTCAAGTGGTAGCACATCTCTAACATCAAGCGGTGGTTCATCAATATTAAATCGGTTTTTAACGAGTTGACTATCGGGGCGATAGTGAAGAAATAATAAATGGTGACGACTAAAAGGATGTAAAACAGGGAGATAGACTTGTTTGCCTTCAGCCCAGAGCGCCTGAATAAGCGGTTTAGTATCAATTTCGCCATCAAAAGAAAGAAACAAAGCAATCGTGTTGGCTTGTGCTATTTTCGGGTGGTTTAATGCATTATGCATGAGTTGTTCCGCAGCGTCATATTGCTGCTGAGCGCTTAATTGACGACGTGCTTGGCGGATTGTTTGACGTACCTGCTGGCGTTGGGTCGAGAGGGAGTCTTGCATGTGATAACCTGTTATATATGCGATAAAAAACAGTTAACCAAGAAAGTAAATTACTTAAAGTATATCGCAAGATGAAAGGTTATGTAGAAAACAAATGAAAAATAAGCAGGAACTTAATTGAGGGTCTCCAAGATGCCGTTGTAGGCTGTAACCCTTGAACCCTTGGTTCAAGGTGAACGCAGTTTAGCAACCTTTAGGCTTCCTGAGCGAATCAGGCATGCTCACCAGCGCCATAACCACATTCTATTTAGTTGAAATATCGGCTCAGGGGACTCGCCCACTCACGCGCATCTCAGAGAAATTTGGTTTGAGAACTTATCGTTACTCAGTGATTTCATTGTACGAAACTAGATTTAAAATGCAACCTTAATTTTGTATATTTTTTTCTACTAGTGTCTGATTAATAAGCAGATTTACTCTAAGGGCAATACCTGCCTCTCAGTAATTTTCACCTGATCGTGCAACGCTTGTTCGATTGTGTGCTGCAACATTTTTATTTTCTCTTCCATATTATAAGCATAATCACGTGTTTTTGTCTTTTCTTGTGCTAATTCGTGACAGACGTTCAATGCTACGATAAAAATAAGTTGTTCCATATTGGTCACACCGCTTCTATCTTTCAGATTTTGCAAGCGTTGTTCTAATTCTTTAGCCGACTCAAGAAGGGCTTCTTTTTGTTCTGATGGGCAGTTAACTCGCATTGAACGCCCGAAAATCTGGATGTCGACAGGTTGTGCGGACATGATACCTCCATACTGAATAATACTCGCCATAAATACATCATATTTGGCGCAATTAATAGATAAGACAAAAGCATACTGGTCTAGCGGCTATCCTTGATGGTAGCATATCACGAATCATAAGCTAACATGACGAATTCAGATGTCTATACAAAAATCTTTACCAAACTATGAATCACTGGACAAACTACTGCAACAGCACTCAATCGCACTTACTGCCGCGGAGATCCATGGTCTAATAACCGGGTTGATCTGTGGTGGGGGACGTGACCAAAGCTGGCAAACGTTAGTCCATGACCTTGCTAACGATGGTTTAGCTTTTCCACAAACCGTTTCACAGCCACTGCGAGAACTTTTTGATACCACGTTTGAAGCACTTGATGATAGCGAGTTTGCATTTACTATGCTATTTCCTGACGAAGACGCTTCTGTTTTTGACCATGCTGATGCGCTAGCTGGCTGGGTAAATCACTTTTTATTAGGTGTTGGTGTTACACAACCGAAACTGGCTGATAAAAAAGAGATAAGCGAGGTTATCACAGATTTACGCAATATTGGTATGCTTGGTTATGATGAAGACGAAGACCAAGAAGAACTCGAGCAAGCGTTAGAAGAAGTGGTGGAGTATGTCAGGGTGGCGGTGCAATTATGTTACATTGCATTGATTGAGCCAACTAAAGGCCAAGGCCCAACCGCAGTGGAAAATGATAAGCCAGTTCTTCATTAGTTTCTTTTAACGTGTAACGTGAGTTTTCAAAGCCACTTAACTTTATCGGACGATATTATATTATTGATAAAATTAAGTGCTTGAAAACGGGGTGTATCCAGTTTTAAGTCATTTCGCCAGTGTATGTTGCTATGTGATTGGTTAAACACAAGCAATATATTCAGCAATCTAATTATTCTGATAATAAGGCAAAAACGGTATGAATAAACAGGAATTTATTTCTCGTCGCAATGCATTATTGGCTCAAATGCAACCAGGCAGTGCAGCAATTATTTTCTCAGCGCCTCCTGCGCAGCGTAATGCGGATTGCGAATACCCGTACCGTCAACACAGTGATTTCCTTTATTTGACGGGGTTTAGCGAACCTGAAGCCGTATTAGTGTTGATTAAGAGCGATGAAAAACATAGCCATTCTGTTCTTTTTAACCGTGTTCGTGATTTAACTGCTGAAATTTGGTTTGGTCGCCGCCTTGGCCAAGACGCCGCACCTGAAAAGTTAGGTATCGACAAAGCGTTACCTTTCAATGAAATAGAAGAACAACTTTATCAATTATTGAACGGCCTCGATGTGGTTTATCATGCACAGGGGGAGTTTGCCTATGCCGATAAATTAGTATTTGATGCTTTAGATATTTTACGTAAAGGCAGCCGCCGTCACTTACGAGCGCCACAAACATTGGTAGATTGGCGGCCGATTGTCCATGAAATGCGCTTATTTAAGTCAGAAGAAGAAATTAATACTCTGCGTATGGCTGGGCGAATTTCTGCTCTCGCACACGTTAGAGCCATGGAAACTTGCCGACCTAATATGTATGAATACCAACTTTGTGGTGAGTTAGAACATGAGTTTACTCGCCATGGTGCACGTTTCCCTTCGTACAATTCCATTGTGGGTAGTGGTGAAAATGCCTGTATTTTGCATTACACCGAAAATGAGAGCCTAATGAAGGATGGCGAATTAGTCTTGATTGATGCGGGGGCAGAATTTGAAGGCTATGCAGGGGATATCACGCGTACTTTCCCAGTAAATGGCAAATTTAGCCAAGCGCAACGTGAAATTTACGATATCGTCCTTAAAGCGTTAAATACCGCGTTAGAGCTATACCGCCCGGGAACCAGTATTCATGAGGTGACTCGTGAAATTGTTCGTATCAAAACAGAAGGTCTCGTCGCACTTGGAATTTTACAAGGCGATGTGGATCAATTGATCGAAAACAAAGCATATCAGCCATTCTTTATGCATGGTTTAAGTCATTGGTTAGGGTTAGATGTACATGATGTAGGTTTTTATGGCACAGACCGCGACCGTACACTTGAAGTGGGGATGGTATTAACTGTTGAGCCTGGTTTATATATTGCTCCAGATGCCGATGTGCCACCACAATATCGCGGAATTGGTGTACGTATCGAAGATGATATTGTTATCACCGAAAACGGAAATGAAAACTTAACAGATTTAGTCGTGAAAGACCCTGATGAAATTGAAGCCCTAATGGTGGCAGCAACGCACAATTTAGGGTAGCTGTCAGTCATCATAGAAAGGTAATAAACAACGCATGAATGTGATCATCGTGGGGGGCGGTATGGCGGGTGCAACATTAGCACTGGCGATATCATCCCTTAGCCAAGGAAAATTATCGGTTTCATTAATCGAGGCAGCTTTGCCTGATGGCAAACATCCGGGATTCGACGCACGTGCGATTGCGCTAGCCCACGGTACTTGCCAGTCGTTAGCAAAAATAGGCATTTGGCCTGCTTTAGCGGATTGTGTGACCCCCATTAATCATGTTCATGTGTCTGATATAGGCCATGCTGGTTTTGTGAATATCGCAGCCGATGATTATCATATCGATGCTCTAGGCAATGTTATTGAACTGCACGAAGCTGGTGCCCGCCTATTTTCATTGTTACGTAAAGCCCCCGGTGTAACCCTTTATTGCCCTGCAAAAGTAGAAAATGTTTATCGTGAACAAGAGATTGTGACGGTCACCTTGGATAATGGAGATAAGGTGACAGGGGAATTACTGATTGCTGCGGATGGCAGCCATTCCGCGATTGGTAAAGCCTGCCATATGCAATGGCAACAGGACGATTATGGGCAAGTGGCTATTATCGCGAATGTGAAAACCGCCATAGACCCACAAGGCCAAGCCTTTGAACGCTTTACGGAATTTGGCCCATTAGCCTTGTTGCCAATGTCACAAGGCCGTAGTTCATTGGTTTGGTGTCATCAGCAAGAACAAGCTGACACAATCAGGTCTTGGGATGATGAGACATTCAAGGATAAATTACAGCAAGCATTCGGCTGGCGGCTAGGCGAAATCGTCATGGCCGGTAAGCGTCATTGTTATCCATTGGTATTACGTAAGGCGCTTAACCCTGTTAGTCATCGAGTCGTGTTAGTGGGGAACGCTGCTCAGACCCTGCATCCTATTGCGGGGCAAGGCTTTAATTTAGGTATCCGTGATGTGATGCAACTGGCTCACATTGTGGTAGATGCAAACGCGAAAGGGCAAGACATTGGCCGTTATTCATTACTCAGCCAATACCAGCAAGCCAGAGCGTTAGATAGAGACAAAACGGTTACGATAACCGACGGTTTGGTTCGTTTATTTGCGAATCGCTGTTTACCGCTTATTGTCGGGCGTAACTTAGGTTTAATGGCAATGGAAATGTTACCGCCAGCTCGTGATGTTTTGGCTCGCCAAACATTGGGTTGGGTTGCACACCAATAACCACGAAATAAAGAGGAATAAAAAATATGCAATCATTTGATGTGGTTATCGCCGGTGGTGGTATGGTTGGGTTAGCAGTCGCTTGTGGGCTTGAAGGGAGCGGGCTCCGTGTTGCGGTAATTGAGACTCATCCACCCAAGGTACCATTTAGTGTAGCAGAGCCGCATGCATTAAGGGTATCTGCTATTAATGCGGCAAGTGAAAAGTTACTGACCCACTTAGGTGTATGGTCAACTATTAAAGGAATGCGAGCTTCTGCATATAATGGCATGGAAGTTTGGGATAACGATAGCTTTGGGCGTATTACTTTTACCGCTCAAGAACGTAACCTGACGCATTTAGGGCATATTGTTGAGAATAATGTCGTACGTGATGCACTATGGCAAAAGGCGTCGCAGCTTCGCGATGTGACATTATTAGCACCCGCAACGATTAAAAAAGTAGTGTGGGGAGAAAATGATGTTTTTATTACGTTAGATGATGAAAACATGTTAACAGCACGGTTAATTGTGGGGGCTGACGGGGCAAACTCGTGGTTGCGTAGTCATGCGGATATCCCATTAACCTTTTGGGATTATGAACATACCGCGTTAGTTGCTACGGTCCGAACTGAAAAACCTCACGAAGGTGTTGCTCGCCAAGCTTTTGATGGTAAAGGTATTTTGGCGTTTTTACCATTAAGTGACCCGCATCTTTGCTCGATTGTCTGGTCTCAGCCTGCCACTGAGGCAGCAAGGCGCCAGTCTTTAGAACCTACTGATTTTAATAAAGAATTGGCAGTTGCATTTGATATTCGTCTTGGTCTTTGCCAAGTGGAAAGTGATCGATTAACTATTCCATTAACTGGACGCTATGCAAGGCAATTTGCGGCGCAACGTTTAGCGTTGTTAGGGGATGCGGCTCATACCATCCATCCATTAGCGGGCCAAGGGGTTAACCTTGGTTTTATGGATGTCGCTATGCTGATTGGTGAAATTAAACGTTTGCACCGTGAAGGCAAAGACTTTGGTCAATATTTATACTTGCGTGACTATGAGCGTAGCCGTAAGCACAGTGCAGCGTTGATGTTAGCTGGTATGCAAGGCTTCCGTGAATTATTCGATGGTAATAACCCTGCGAAGAAGTTGCTGCGTGATATTGGGTTAGTGTTAGCGGATAGCTTACCGGGGGTTAAACCTCAATTATTGAACCATGCGATGGGGCTGTTTGATATGCCTAAGTGGCTGGAACAGTTACAAGTCGAAGACACTCTCTAAATCCCTTTCTGCAAAGGCACAATCTCATAAATTGTGCCTGAGGTTGTTGACAAAGTGGGATAAAAGCGTGGTTTTTCCCACTTTGTGTTATCAGCCGAAAATCAATAAATTGATTTTCCTAGTTTATTTTCAAAACCTATTCGACTTGCCGCCAAACATAATATGTTTGTCAGCAGTCTGAGGCACAATCTTATAAATTGTGCCTTTTTCTTTTTTAATTTCAATATACAAAGTGTCATCACTGGTTTCTGTATACGAAATAACCCTGCCGATCTTGTTTTAGTATGAATAGCAGACTTTTCTCTTTTTATCATGACTGAAAAAAACTAATTACATTCATTTTTCGCATTAGTTTTATTTATATTGGTGTGATGAGTTTTATTGGCGAAGCTATCATTTAAATTCTTTAATTGATGATATTTTGAGCTTCTAGACGCTAAATGTAAGGGTTTTGAGTGATCATTCTCAATTATTTAACAAAAAGCACTGGCAAAATCAGAGCGCAATCAGTAATACAGATGGATAGTCGCCCTATTTTTTTTTATAGAATAGAACTGCAAACAGTGGTAGGTTTTTTAAAAGTTATCGTTTGCGTCGGGTTAAAATTATCTCGCGACTTTGTTGCAGATGGATAATTTTCACTACGCAATCACCCTGTCATATTAATTAATAATGTAAAGAGGGTATTCATGGTAAAGCAAACAACGCTATATGATGAACATATAGCCTGCGGTGCAAAAATGGTCGATTTTCATGGTTGGATGATGCCGTTGCATTATGGTTCGCAGATCAATGAACATAATTTTGTCAGAACCGAAGCAGGGATGTTTGATGTTTCCCATATGACTATTGTCGATTTACACGGGGAAGGCTGTCGCGATTTTCTCCGTTATCTTCTCGCCAACGATATCAATAAACTTACAGAGCAAGGCAAAGCTTTATATACAGGTATGCTGAATGCTTCTGGTGGTGTTATTGATGACCTGATTGTGTATTACCTCGCTGATGACTTTTATCGTCTCGTCGTCAACTCAGCAACACGCGATAAAGACCTCGCTTGGATTGAACAACATGCTAAAGGTTATGCAGTTGAAATTCGTGTTCGCGATGACTTAGCGTTATTAGCTGTCCAAGGGCCGCAAGCACCAGAAAAGGTTCATTCATTACTGAGTTCGGAACAAAATAGCGCCATTGAAGGAATGAAACCATTTTATGGTATTCAAACTGGAGATTTGTTCATCGCAACCACGGGCTATACCGGCGAAAAAGGTTATGAAATTGCTATGCCTAAAGAGCAGGTCGTTGAATTTTGGCATAAACTGCTTAAGGCAGGGGTACACCCAGCGGGCTTAGGGGCGCGGGATACTTTGCGCCTTGAAGCCGGTATGAACCTATATGGGCAAGATATGGATGAAACGATTTCACCATTAGCCGCGAATATGGGATGGACGATCGCTTGGAAACCAGAAGATCGCCAATTTATTGGCCGTGAAGCATTGGAAAAGTTACGCGAACAAGGTACTGAAAAACTTGTCGGTATTGTGATGCGTGAAAAAGGTATACTGCGTGCAGGGCAAGTTGTCCGCTTTACTGATGAACTGGGGAAACTACAAGAAGGGGTAATAACCAGTGGCTCTTTCTCGCCAACCCTTGGCTTCAGTATTGCGTTAGCGCGTGTCCCGAACGGAATTCAAGACAAAGCAATTGTTGAAATCAGACAAAGAGAAATGCCAGTTGAAGTTGTTAAACCGGGCTTTGTCCGTGAAGGTAACTGCTTAGTGTAATTTGGGCGAATCTGATTAATAAATTTAAAAATTGAGAGGCTAATGATGAGCAATACACCTAAAGAATTAATGTACACCCGTGAACATGAGTGGCTGCGCGATGAAGGTAATGGTGAATTTACAGTTGGTATCACCGAACATGCGCAAGAAACGTTGGGTGACATGGTGTTTGTTGATTTACCCGAAGTGGGGACGGCGGTAAGTGCAGGTGATGACGTTGCAGTCGTCGAATCAGTTAAAGCAGCATCTGATATTTACGCACCACTGAGTGGCGAAATTGTGGCGGTTAATAGTGAGTTGAATGACGCGCCAGAACTCGTAAATGAACAGCCGTATCAAGAAGGTTGGATTTTCCGCATTAAAGCATCGGATACCGCAGAGCTGGCGGATTTGATTGATGCGGCGGGGTATACTTCTATGATTGAAGCCGAAGAATAGTTTATTCGTCATATTTTGTGTTGTGGCGGTGTTGGCTGCACTCGACAACTCGGGTCACATACTTGTGTATGTTCCCCAAGATTGTCTACGTTTGCCGCCTAGCCACAACGCAAACTATTTAGAATAAACACTTTTTAGTGATAGCCATAAGATGAGCTATTTAGAGGATTGATAAAATCTAATTAGTTAGAAACAAGAAACAAGAAACAACCGCAATATCATTGATTTTAAGCGTTATCTCGCAAGTTCCGTAATAACCGCCCTACAACTTATGCATAGCAGACAAAGGATGGGAACACAGATATGTCGATGTCACTGAGTCAATTAGAAAATCGTTCAGAATTCATTTCGCGCCACATTGGTTCATCAGAACAACAATTAAAAACCATGTTAGACACCGTGGGTGCAACGTCATTAGATGCCTTGATGGGCAAAATTGTCCCCAAAGCCATTTTGCTTGCAGAACCGCCAAGAGTGGGGGGGGGAGCAACTGAACAAGAAGCTTTAGCGGAATTAAAAGCAATAGCGTCACTCAATAAACGCTACAAAAGTTATATTGGTATGGGCTATGCCCCTGCTGTGCTTCCGCCAGTTATCTTGCGTAATTTATTAGAAAACCCGGGTTGGTATACCGCTTATACGCCATATCAACCGGAGGTGTCACAAGGCCGTTTAGAATCATTACTGAATTTTCAACAGTTAACTATCGACCTTACGGGGTTAGACCTCGCTTCTGCATCGTTATTGGACGAAGCCACCGCTGCGGCAGAAGCTATGGCGATGGCAAAACGGATCAGCAAACTGAAAGATGCAGATCGTTTCTTTGTGGCGGATGATGTTCATCCGCAAACTCTGGATGTTGTTCGCACACGTGCGGGGACTTTTGGTTTTGAAGTGATTGTGGATAGCGCAGAGAAAGCACTGGAACACGAAGGTATTTTTGGTGTGTTACTTCAACAGGTTGGCACGACAGGTAATGTCCATGACTACAGTTCGCTATTTGCCCAATTAAAAGAGCGTAAAATTGTCAGTTGCGTTGCAGCAGATATGATGGCGCTAGTATTGCTCACTGCACCGGGTAAGCAAGGGGCGGATATTGTCTTCGGTTCAGCGCAGCGTTTTGGCGTCCCGATGGGGTATGGTGGGCCACATGCGGCCTTCTTTGCTTGTCGTGACGAATTTAAACGGGCAATGCCGGGACGTATTATCGGTGTGTCACGGGATGCAGCAGGTAATACCGCACTGCGTATGGCGATGCAAACCCGTGAACAACATATTCGCCGTGAAAAAGCGAACTCGAATATTTGTACATCCCAAGTGCTGTTAGCCAATATCGCAGCCATGTATGCGGTTTATCATGGGTCAAAAGGGCTGAAAATAATTGCAGAGCGTATTCATCGCTTCAGCACTATTTTTGCCAAGGCATTAGCAGACGCAGGTTTTACATCACGCCATAAAACTTGGTTTGATACGTTATGTATTGAAGTCGCTGACAAAACAGCGGTGCTAGCTCGTGCTGAAAAAGCCAAAGTGAATTTACGTACTGATATTCGTGGTGCAGTTGGCGTGACTTTTAGTGAAATCACGACTCGCCAAGATTTAAATGAATTGTTTGCGGTGATCACAGGTGTTGAAACTAAGTTAGATTTTGAAAAACTAGACCAATCTGTTTCAGCGACAGAGCAAGCGATCCCAAGCTCTATGTTACGTGATGATGAAATTTTAGCTCATCCAAATTTTCATCGTTACCATAGTGAAACCGAAATGATGCGCTATATGCATAGTTTAGAGCGTAAAGATTTAGCCTTAAACCAAGCTATGATCCCTCTGGGTTCTTGTACGATGAAGCTTAATGCGGCTGCGGAAATGATCCCAATTACTTGGCCTGAATTTGGCGAGCTACACCCATTCTGCCCACCTGAGCAGGCTCAAGGTTATCACCAAATGATAGAGCAACTTTCCCATTGGTTAGTGCAATTGACTGGTTATGATGCAGTTTGTATGCAACCTAACTCAGGGGCTCAAGGTGAATATGCCGGTTTATTGGCTATTCGTCGCTATCATGAGAGTCGCAATGAAGGGGAGCGAAATATTTGTTTGATCCCGGCTTCTGCTCACGGTACCAATCCTGCCTCTGCGCATATGGCAGGTATGGAAGTGGTGGTAGTGCGTTGTGATGATGAAGGTAATATCGATTTAACGGATTTACGTGAAAAAGCTCAGCAACATAGCGAAGCTCTTTCTTGTGTGATGGTAACTTACCCATCAACCCACGGGGTATATGAAGAAAGTATTCGTGAAGTGTGTGAAATTATTCACCAATATGGTGGTCAAGTATATCTTGATGGTGCAAATATGAATGCTCAAGTTGGGTTAACAACACCGGGCTTTATTGGTGCGGATGTTTCTCACCTGAATTTGCATAAAACATTCTGTATCCCTCACGGCGGTGGCGGACCAGGTATGGGGCCTATCGGTGTGAAAAAACACTTGGCACCGTTCGTACCGGGGCATTCTGTGGTTGAGCAAGAAATGTTAACTGACCAAGGGGCGGTATCTGCAGCCCCATTTGGCAGTGCATCAATTTTGCCAATTAGCTGGATGTATATTCGGATGATGGGCTCTTATGGTCTACGTAAAGCTAGCCAAGTTGCTATTTTAAATGCGAATTATATTGCCAAGCGTCTTTCTGGCCGTTATGACATTTTATATACAGGGCAAGAAGGCTATGTTGCCCATGAATGTATTGTCGATTTACGCCCAATTAAAAGAGATACGGGTATCAGTGAGCTCGATATTGCTAAGCGCTTAATTGATTATGGTTTTCATGCGCCAACCATGTCTTTCCCTGTAGCAGGGACATTAATGATTGAACCGACAGAGTCTGAAAGCATAACTGAAATTGATCGGTTTATTGACGCCATGTTAGCGATACGCGATGAAATTGACCAAGTCGTGAAAGGGCAGTGGACACTAGAAGATAACCCTCTCGTGAATTCGCCTCATGTGCAAACGGAGCTAGCCGGGGAGTGGCCTCATAGTTATAGCCGTGAACTCGCAGCATTCCCAACAGCACAAACGAAAGCGAATAAATACTGGCCAGCAGTAAAACGGCTTGATGATGTGTATGGGGATCGTCATTTACACTGCTCATGTGTGCCGATTGAAGATTATATGTAGGAATATATCGCACACTTCTATTATATAATGTGAATTAAATACTCTTTAGGCTTGATTTCGGTGAGTTACTGAATTCAAGCCTTTATTTATTTAGGATTTATTTAACCTAAATATTGTGAGATACCCGTATAATTTTTACCTTGGTGTAGCTTTTCCACAGCACCTGTTTCTATAATGACTCGGTAAACCCCTCCATTAAGGTCAGCCACATACATCAGTTGTGCAGGCTTATCATATGTGAGTCCAATAGCCTCTTTAAAACCACGGCTTATCACCTTGTAATGGCTTAATCCATCAGCAGAAATATTGGCACAATTTAAGCTATTACCATCGGGCTCAGCGCCTCTATCTGTCCAATATAAAATATGGTTTTCTTTATCAAGCAATAAATCAATAGGTTCGGGGAGGTCTTGAAGGAGTAATTGAATATCAGTTCGTTGATTGGCCGATTGTTGGATTTTAGGCGTTAATGGCACCCTAAAAATACGACCTAAATTACCTTTAGGGGTCCCTTTCTGAGTCCAGTAAATCCAATTATTTGTGACATCAACAGTAATGCCAACACATTGGTCTAATATATCTACTTTATTGTGTTTATCTCGGGGTCTTGCTACATGGACGAATAAATCAGAACCATCAATATTACATGATGAAACCATACCACCTTCACGGTCACACCAATATAATCGTTGATTTACTAAATCAAGATGCAATTGTTTTGGTGTTCTTATCTTTCCGTTGCCTACTAGTATTTTTCTGCCAGTACCATCAAAATTCATCACATTAATGGAACCATCGTCAGCCTCATAATCTTCACCCATATTACTCCAATAAATTAATCGGTTAGCAGGGTCAACGGCAATACCATCAGGAGTCCCACCGAGTCCTTCGATAATTGGAATTGTTTGATGTGTTGATTTATTGAATTGAATTATAGCGGGTGAATGGACATCTAGAAGTAAAAGATAAGGATTTGAATATTCATTGAATTTTTCCATTTTAAACCTCTCTGGCAAATGTTCAATGATAAAGATAGGAGCGATATTAATAATTGGCAAGTTATTAATATTGATATTTCTATATAAGTCGAGATTAATAATTATTAAAAAATATAAAGTAGTTTATTATTTAAATCAAAATAATAAATTAGTGAAAAGTATATCTTGCTGTGGGTAATACACATTAGATTAGATGAGTGTAACACGTTAAATAAAGCGGCTTTGTAGCCGCTTCTGACATAAATTACAGTAACCAGCCTTTTTGCTGAGCGAGTTCCAATTGTAATTTAAGTTGTTGATAAAATTCAGGTAGGATCTGCTGAATATAATCACATTTACTGAGGACTTGTTCCAGACGAATGTGGTTTTCGACCCAACTTTGGCCTTGATTATGCAGGTTCATCAGCATCGGCATCGCTCGGTCAATGGCATTCGCATACACAGATTCCGGGGTTTCTAATGCATCATATTCATTCCACAGAGCTAATAGCGTTTCATTTTGCGGGCTAGGCAGTAAGTTAAAAATACGCTTAGCCGCTTTAACTTCTTCTTCATGAATAGCATCACGAGCGGCATTATCAAATACCAATACATCGCCTGCATCAATTTCAACAATGTCATGAACAAGGGCAAGTTTTATCGCATGTTCGATATTAATGCCTTGAACATAAGGTGCAAAACTCATTGCTGCAACGGCAAATTGCCAACTGTGTTCTGCTGTGTTTTCTTGGCGTTCACGGTTCAATAACTTATTTTTACGATAAACACTTTTGAGTTTATCTAATTCCATCAAAAATTGGACGACTTCGGTAAAAGCCCCAAAATTAACCACCTCTACGGGCTTGTTACCTAATGCAGATGACATAAAAACTCCAATTAATTCTCTTCTAATGAATAAGGTAATGGTGCGATAGTTAGATGACTTTGCTCATCCCCCATAACACGGAAAACGCTATCCGCTTCCATATCGTTATTCATAATGACTTGCACATAGATTTCGCCGCTACCTAAGCGAATAGCAGCTAAAACAGTTCCTGTACGGCGCCATTTATCACCAAGCTGCCATTCCACACCTTCACCAACGACAGGAATAGTGGTACCTGTACCTTTTAAGGTGTACATCGCACGTTTATTTGCACCACGGAATTTTGCACGGGCAACCATTTCTTGACCGGTATAACAGCCTTTTTTAAAGCTAATACCATCAGGTAGGGCTTGTAAGTTGGTTGCTTGAGGTAAATGTTGGGCACTATTTTGTTGATCGATAACCGCAAAACCGGCTTCGATATCAAGGGCTAACCATTGTTCATCGTTGACCTGAATAGCACCTAAGGTTTGGGCCATTTTTTGTGCCGTTTCTTCGTTAGTGATCACTAAAAAACGCTCTGTGGGTAATGCAAAATGTAATATTGTGGAGACGTCGTCTGTAACTACTTGGTTTTGAGCGTCAGGTAATGCAGTAAATAATGTTGCCAGTGCTTCTCTAGCGCCTTTACCCGCGACTCCGACTAATTTCAGTTCTGGTTTTTTTTCAAAGGTGACTTTCGAAAAAACAGCATATTTTTTCAGTTCGGCGAGTTGTGAGTCGGCAACGCTGGTTCTTAATAAATATGAGTAGCCATCTAAATGATGGAATAAGCGGAGGTCGCTCCACATCTTACCTTTAGGATCACAATGTGCTGTTAATGCATGTGATTGCTTGAGTGTGGCGATATCTGCGGTTACTTGGCCTTGCAGGTATTTTTCTGCATCGGCGCCGTGGAGGTGAATAAGTTCCCAGTTTTCCAGTGAAATCAAAACGAGTGGTAAAGACTGAGATCCGAGAGGGAATTGCTGTGTACTATCAATTTGGTTAGTCATGATTTCACCTGTTGTTCTTTGATAGATAAAGGTGCCTAATGGTAAAATAGCTAGATAACATTGCAAGTAGTTATTATGATGAAGCTGTATTATCTAATAGTTTTTTATCATCTGTTTGTAGAAAAACGGTATTTTACTACTAAAATTACAACAATGTAGTCTATAACATGTTTTCTTAGCGGATAATCTGTTAGAGTATGGAAAATAATCAATCTAATCAGTTAACTGCAAAAAAGGCCGTAGTAGAATGGATATTGAGAATAAAGCGCGAATTCATTGGGCATGCCGCCGTGGTATGCGTGAATTAGATATTTCAATCATGCCGTTTTTTGAGTATGAATATGATGACCTAACAACTCACGATAAGCAGGTATTTGTCCGTTTATTAGAATGTGCGGACCCTGATTTATTCAATTGGCTAATGAATCACGGTCGTCCAGATGATGACGAACTTTTTCGTATGATTAAACTGATTCAGGAAAAAAATAAAAATCGTGGTCCTGTGGAAATCTAATCTCTCCATTTCATGGAAAACCCAACTGTTCTCAACCTGTGTTCATGGGGTCATTGGGATGTTTTTACTATTGGCTCCATGGTCCCCTGGTAACTCAATGATATGGTTGCCGCTATTAGTGGTTGTCGTTGCGAGTTGGGCAAAGAGTCAGAAAAATATCAGTAAAATAAAAGGGGTTGCTGTACTGGTTAATGGTAATAAGGTTCAGTGGAAGAAAAATGAATGGAGAATACTGAAAGCACCTTGGTTTACCCGCTATGGTATATTACTGACACTAGAAGCGTTACAAGGTAAACCACAAAAGCTCCATTTGTGGGTTGCAAAAGACGCATTGTCGGAAGAGAATTGGCGTAATTTAAACCAATTATTGCTGCAATACCCTGATATTTAGGCTACCAAAATCATAGGTGATAAATCAAATTGGTAGCCTAGTGTAGGGTAGGTAACCCTCACTTTGGGGGTTCGATGAGCAAGTACATATAAACTTGCATCATAACAGCGCTTCAATTTCCTGAAAAATCTGCACACACCACTGCGCAATACGTTCATCGGTCTGTTCAAACTGGTGGACTTCATCTAATGCCAGCCCAACAAACATATCACCAGTTTCATTGAGTGGTTTAGGGCTATCAAAGGTATAGCCTTCAGTTGGCCAGAAACCGACAAATTTAGCGCCAGTTGGTTTTAGTTGATGATAGAGCATGCCAAGGGCATCAAGAAACCACTCGCCATAATCTATTTGGTCACCCAGTCCATACATCGCAATGATTTTATTTGCGAGGTTAAGATTGGGAAGCGCTTCCCAAATTTCAAGCCAATCTTCCTGTATTTCACCAAAATCCCACGTAGGTATTCCCAAAATAAGAACATCATACTGTTCCATTTCTGCTGGCGGTGTATCGTTAACGTTATGCAATGTGACTAAATCATCGCCGAGAATATCACGTATTTTTTCTGCAACCATTTCGGTATAACAGGTACTAGAACCGTAAAAAAGACCTATTTTCATATATATTATTACTATGTCCAGCTATGGTTTTCATCACAAGAGAGATATTGTAACAGAAGCAGCCACATTCAGGCATAATAGAATCGTGTGGTATTATCTAAAGGAAGCTTATCTGTCGTGGAAACAAAACAACTTAATCCATTAATTGAACAATTTCTTGATACAATTTGGCTTGAACAAGATCTAGCCGAAAATACATTGGCTTCTTATCGTAATGACCTTCAACTATTAGATAAATGGCTTGATGCGCATCAGTTGCATTTAGAAAGTGTTCAATCAATTGACTTACAATCTTTTTTTGCAGAACGTATTGATTGTGGATATAAAGCAACCAGTTCAGCACGTTTATTAAGTGCGATGCGTAGGTTATTTCAATATTTGTATCGGGAGAAAATCCGTCTGGATGACCCTTCTGCGGTGATTGCTGCCCCCAAAATTCCGCAGCGTTTACCCAAAGATTTAAGTGAAAAACAAGTTGAAGATTTATTAAATGCCCCTGCTACCGAAGATGCTTTAGAACTACGTGATAAGGCCATGTTGGAAGTGCTATATGCTTGTGGTTTGCGTGTTTCTGAATTAATCGGCTTAACTTTTTCAGATATTAGCTTGCGGCAGGGGGTTATTCGCGTTGTTGGTAAAGGCGATAAAGAAAGATTGATTCCCTTGGGGGAAGAGGCAATATATTGGCTAGAGAAATATATTGATGAAGGTCGCCCAGATTTATTAAATGGCAAAACTAGCGATATTCTATTCCCGAGTAAGCGTGGCACGAAAATGACTCGGCAAACGTTTTGGCATCGAATAAAATATTATGCAGTACTTGCACATATTGATAGCGAGCTACTCTCACCGCATGTTCTTAGACACGCATTTGCAACCCATTTACTCAATCATGGGGCAGATTTACGCGTGGTACAAATGTTGTTAGGTCATAGTGATCTTTCAACCACCCAAATTTATACTCATGTTGCTACTGAACGGTTACGAGTATTGCATGAGCAGCATCATCCAAGGGGGTGATGCATGATTAAAGGACTATCTATGAAACGCAAATTGTTATTATTGGCTGCTGCATGTATTGCGACTGTGACTTCCACGGTCTATGGGGCAACAGAAGAAAAAGTTATCCGTGATACTTTGGAAAAATACAACATGGTTGTTGAGGTAATTAAACCTTCGCCAATCGTTGGGCTGAATGTTGTTGAAACCACAACAGGGGTTGTTTATATCACTGATGATGGCAAATATTTATTGCAAGGGCCAATTTATGATATGAGCGGTAAAAATCCAGTCAATATCAGTAATCAGCCATTAATGAAAAAAGTAGAAGCGCTCAAAGATGAAATGATTATCTTCAAAGCCCCTCAGGAAAAGCATGTTGTGACAGTTTTTACCGATATTAGCTGTGGTTATTGTAAAAAATTACATGAATCTGTTGGTGAATTAAACAGCCAAGGTGTTACGGTGCGTTATCTGGCTTATCCACGCCAAGGTGCAGATAGCGACGTAGGAAAGAAAATGGCATCTATTTGGTGCAATGGCCTACAACAAAAAGCATTAACTCAAGCGTTTAAAGGTGAAGAAGTTGCCATGATTGAAGATTGCAAAATTGACCTAAGTAAACATATGAGTGTGGGTAATTTATTCAAAGTGACGGGAACACCAGCAATCATCCTACCGGATGGGCAATTACTGCCTGGCTACATGAAACCGGATGCCCTTGTTCAATTACTCAACGAAAAATAGTTAATTATTGTGAATGTAGAAACACTCTTACAACAAAGACAGCAGCAAAGTTCTGCCGCTCAACTTCCTGGCTTGCCTGAGCTATTACAACGAATTTACCAGCATCGGGGCATCACGGATATCACTCAGTTAGAGCGCAAAGCAGCTAATTTATTGGATTATCGGACATTATCGGGTGTTGATAAGGCATTGCCCCTACTTTATCGTGCGTTAAATGAACATGAAGCTATTACTATTGTTGGGGATTTCGATGCGGATGGAGCAACCAGTACGGCATTAGCTATTAGAGCTCTAAAATCAATGGGATATAGAAATATCAATTATATCGTTCCGAACCGTTTTGAAAATGGTTATGGATTAACGCCATTGGTTGTCGAAGAAGCTCGTAAACGCGGAACGAATCTCATTATTACCGTTGATAATGGCATCTCATCCCATGAAGGGGTTGCAGTAGCTAATCAATATGGAATGAATGTAATTATTACCGATCACCATCTGCCGGGGGAAACTTTGCCTGCTGCGGATGCGATAATCAACCCGAACTTAAATGAATGTTGCTTTGCATCTAAATCATTAGCCGGGGTTGGTGTCACATTTTATTTAATGTCTGCCTTACGTGCATATCTACGTCAGCAAGGGTGGTTTGTGCAGCAAGGGCTAGCAGAGCCTAATTTAGCCGAGTACCTTGATTTGGTTGCATTAGGAACTGTTGCAGACGTGGTTCCTCTTGATACAAATAACCGCATTTTAGTTCACCAAGGGCTAAATCGTGTTAGAGCTGGGCGCTGTTGCGCGGGTATTAAAGCCCTCATTGAGGTTTCCAAACGTGATTTATCAAGACTAGTGGCAAATGATTTTGGGTTTGCGCTTGGCCCTAGGCTAAATGCGGCAGGCAGATTAGATGATATGTCAGTGAGCATTGAATTATTACTGACAGACGATATGGCGTATGCAAGGGAACTGGCAAATGAGTTAGATGGGCTGAATCAAACTCGCCGTGAGATTGAAGCGGGTATGCAGCAAGAAGCGCTCGTGCTTTTTAATCAATTCGAATACGGTGAAAGCCAGTTACCAAATGGCTTAGCCATTTATCATCCTGAATGGCATCAGGGGGTTGTCGGTATACTCGCCTCAAGGATCAAAGAACAATATCATCGTCCTGTTATCGCTTTTGCTCCTGCGGGTGATGGTTTATTAAAAGGTTCTGGGCGTTCCATTCAGGGTGTCCATATGCGGGATGCATTAGAACGGTTAAATACATTACAACCCGGGATTATGCAAAAATTTGGTGGCCATGCAATGGCAGCAGGCTTAACTTTGCATGTTGATCAATTTGACGCTTTTAAACATCACTTTGAATTATTGATGGGTGAATTAGTTCAACCTGAGCAATTGGCTGGGGTAATCTGGAGTGATGGCGAACTTTCACGCAATGAGTTTTGTTTAGAAACTGCGGAACTTATTCGAGAAAGTGGCCCATGGGGACAAGCATTTCCGGAACCTATATTTGATGGTGAATTCCAATTATTACAGCAAAGGCTTGTTGGTGAGCGCCATTTGAAACTTATGCTGGAACCCGTGAATGGTGGGCCAATGTTAGATGCAATTATGTTTAATATTGATGTTCGTCGATGGCCAGATAACAGCATCAAAAAAGCGAAAATAGCCTTTAAATTAGATGTGAACGAATATCGTGGACAAAAAAACGTCCAGCTAATGATTGAGCATATTTGGCCTGATTAAGCCTATCATAAACGGCGGAATAACCAGCAAATAGCGTTTGATGGCGCTATAAACATGAGATAAATTCCGCTATACTAAGCGGTTTGTGAATAAAAAATTATTTTTGACTAACCATAAGATATTGAAAAATGACGTTTGAAATAAACCCAGTAAAAAATAAGATTCAGGACCTGTCTGAACGGACAGTGGTTCTGAGGGGGTATCTTTGACTATGATGCCAAGAAAGAACGCTTAGAAGAAGTCAATGCTGAGCTTGAACAGCCTGATGTGTGGAATGAACCCGAGAGAGCGCAAGCCCTTGGTAAAGAACGCTCATCTCTTGAAGCAATTGTTGAAACGATTGACCAGATGACGCAAGGCCTTGAAGATGTTGAAGGTTTATTAGAGCTTGCGGTTGAAGCTGATGACGAAGACACATTCAATGAAGCTGAAGCTGAACTAGAGCAATTAGAAGGCAAATTAGAGCAACTTGAATTTCGCCGTATGTTCTCTGGCGAATACGATAGTGCAGATTGCTACATTGATTTACAAGCGGGTTCTGGCGGTACTGAAGCTCAAGATTGGGCAAGTATGTTATTGCGTATGTACTTGCGTTGGGCTGAGTCAAAGGGCTTTAAAACCGAGATTATCGAAGAGTCTGATGGTGATGTTGCTGGGCTAAAATCGGCAACAGTCAAAATTATTGGTGACTATGCCTACGGGTGGTTAAGAACGGAAACTGGTGTTCACCGTTTGGTTCGTAAGAGCCCGTTTGACTCAGGTGGGCGTCGCCATACTTCTTTTAGTTCTGCGTTTATTTATCCTGAAGTTGATGATGATATTGATATCGAAATCAATCCAGCGGATTTGCGTATTGATGTATACCGTGCATCTGGTGCGGGTGGTCAGCATGTAAACAAAACGGAATCAGCGGTACGTATCACACATATTCCAACCAATATTGTGACGCAATGCCAGAATGACCGTTCGCAGCATAAAAATAAAGACCAAGCTATGCGCCAGTTAAAAGCGAAGCTATACGAACTGGAAATGCAAAAGAAAAATGCAGACAAGCAAGCGATGGAAGAGAACAAATCTGATATTGGCTGGGGAAGCCAGATTCGTTCTTATGTCCTTGATGATGCAAGAATTAAAGATTTACGTACTGGTGTGGAAACGCGTAACACGCAAGCCGTACTGGATGGTGATTTGGATAAATTCATTGAAGCTAGTTTAAAAGCTGGCCTGTGAGGAAAAAATGTCTCAGGAACAACAAGGTGTTGAACAAGCACCTGATTTGAATAACGAACTTAAAGCACGTAAAGAAAAATTAGCGGCACTGCGTGAAAAGGGTATTCCATTTCCAAACGATTTTCGTCGTGAAGATATTTCCGATAAAATTCATGCGCAATATGATGATAAAACCTCAGAAGAGCTTGAAGACCTAAATATTGAAGTGTCGATTGCTGGCCGTATGATGACTCGTCGTATTATGGGTAAAGCTTCGTTTGCAACGTTACAGGACGTTGGCGGACGCATTCAAATTTATGTATCGCGTGATGATTTAGCGGAAGGCATCTATAACGAACAGTTTAAAAAATGGGACTTAGGCGATATTTTAGGTGCTAAAGGCCGTTTATTTAAAACCAAAACGGGTGAGTTAACTGTTCATTGTCATGAAGTTCGTTTATTAACCAAAGCGTTGCGTCCATTGCCTGACAAATTCCACGGTTTATCAGACCAAGAAACACGTTATCGTCAGCGTTACCTTGACTTAATTGCGAATGATGAATCTCGCCATACTTTTATTGTTCGTTCTAAGATCCTAGCTGAAGTACGTAACTTTATGGTTAGCTACGGTTTTATGGAAGTGGAAACACCAATGATGCAGGTCATCCCTGGTGGTGCTTCTGCGCGTCCATTTGTGACTCACCATAATGCATTAGATATCGATATGTACTTACGTATCGCACCTGAATTATACCTGAAACGCTTAGTTGTAGGTGGTTTCGAACGCGTATTTGAAATCAACCGTAACTTCCGTAATGAGGGGTTATCCCCACGTCATAATCCAGAGTTCACAATGATGGAACTCTATATGGCTTATGCTGATTACCGTGATCTAATCGCATTGACAGAAGATTTGTTCCGTACACTGACACAAAAAGTGTTAGGTAATACTGTTGTTCAGTATGGCGAACAAGAGTTCGATTTTGGTAAGCCATTTACTAAAATGACGATGAAAGAAGCTATTTGCAAATATCGTCCAGAAACGAATGTTGCTGATTTGGATGATATGGATAAAGCGGTGGCAATTGCTCAGTCTATCGGTATTAAGATTGAAAAGAGCTGGGGCTTAGGCCGCGTACAGTGTGAAATCTTCGAAGAAGTTGCAGAAAGCCACTTGATTCAGCCAACATTTATTACTGAGTACCCAGCTGAAGTATCGCCGTTAGCCCGTCGTAATGATGACAACCCATTTATTACCGACCGTTTTGAATTCTTCATTGGTGGTCGTGAAATCGGTAACGGTTTCTCGGAATTAAATGACGCAGAAGATCAAGCTGAGCGTTTTGCTGAGCAAGTACGTCAAAAAGATGAAGGTGATGACGAAGCAATGTTCTATGATGAAGACTATGTCACCGCATTAGAACATGGTTTACCGCCAACAGCAGGTTTAGGCATCGGTATTGACCGTATGGTGATGTTATTCACTAACAGCCATACTATTCGCGATGTTATTTTATTCCCCGCTTTACGTCCTAGCAAAGCTTAAATACCATTATGCCCGGTTAATTCCGGGCATATATTTACATTTATAAGCAATCAATATTACTCTCCTCATGTTTTATTCAAATGCTTCATTTTAGGTTAAAGATAAAACACCATTTACTAGACGTTAAATGAGTAACATGGAATAAAATCACTGAATAGTGTTTTTTGAGTGATTACGGCTATGTGAACGCTATATTTTTATTAAAAATAAATTTGAGTTACGAATCGTATCAATTTAATATAAGTAATTCCGACAGATAACTGCTATGCTTTATTACGTAGTTGGAAATTATGTAGCTGAAATGCCGATAAATTCGTTTTTTTATAATCGACTGATTTTGCTTGTAATTTTTAATTGCTGTTAGTTTTTGGAATTGAATTAAGCAGGTTACCCATATTTTGAATGATGGCGGTTATTGCCATGTCACAGGTTTAAAGTGTGTCAGCAGCTTGATAAATGAAAAGTAGGTGTGTTTATTGTTAGCCATCATTTTATTTGTTAACAATTGTTACAGGGACAGAACTAAAATGAGAATTTACTTGAAAGGTATCTAATTGTTAGCAAGGTTTATCGAGCAACTTAATCGTTATCTGACATAAAATAATAAAAAATTCCGGTAAAGGTGTTAATTTGTCTCTTTATAAGGACTGCTAGCGGAAATTAGCTCATAAATTTAATAGAAATGTAGCAATAAAATAATTTTAAAACTAAAGTTAAGTTAATCTAAATTTATGAGATGACTCTATTTCTACATTCGGGCTTATAGAAAATAGCTAATTTTTAGCTTACACTAAGTTTTTTGGACATCATTATAATAGCGAAGAAAAGTGCTGGTAAGGTAACCATATGTTTTTAAAAAATAAATTTCATGTTGCATTTTTGCTTATAGCAGGTACAGCTCTTCTTTCAGGTTGTACATTTGGTTCAGACACATACAATACAGCAACACCTAATACCCCAAGTAAACAAACAGTCGATACAAGTACCGCTCAGCCGGTAACACAATCGACTGTTGATACCAATCCAGGTCAGGTTGATAACTCTTATCCTGAATCTCAAAAAGTTTTAAACAGCGCAATTAACCGTACACCAGTTGCTTCTACAACTTATGGTGAAGCGGGGGCTGACCAGCAAACATTTGCTCATTTGAATACGTGTGTTAAAGAATTAAACGCGCTCAAAACACTATCACCAAAAGATTACAATCGCTTAGTAGGTTCATTTAAAGAAGTTAGCGAAATCAACCGTCTATATCGACAAGTTGAAGGGACTGCTAGCCCTGACACAATTGAACTATTACAAATGGCAATAGAGTCTAAAACTAAAGTGTTGTGTGCAAAAGTTCGTTATAACTCAGTATTGTCTACCGAATCAACATTGAAGAAAATTAGTGGATTATGAGAATAAACCTTAGGCTTTGTGTGTCACTGGCACTTGTTACGACTTTTTTTAGTCATGCTCCAAAAGCAGAGCGCTTTAACAATGTAATTGATGATTTTGATACCTACCTTCAAATGGAAAAAGAAGGCAAAGTACAAGAGCAAAAACAACAATTGCCAGTTAATACACAAAACCAAGGTTATGATATCTTTTCTTCGCTATCTACCGTTCCTGCGCCAAAAGAGAAGCAAAAATCTGCGGCAGCGAATAAAGGAACTAAAGGCAAAACTACAGGGAAAAGTAAATCTGCTGCTACATCAACGAAGAAAGCAGATGTAGCGAAAGCAGACCCTGTAGAGCCAGAAAAAACGACTTTTCCTGAAGTGTGTGCGGTGGCGACAGAAAATGGCGTAGCGCCTATTTTATTGTCGTCTTACCCTTATTTTTTTCAAAGCAACCAATGGGATCCAGCTTATCTAGCAAAAGATTTTGCAAAGTATCAATTGGTTCTTGACCCACTCGGCTTATATTCATCTAAATTTGCTAAGCCAACAGGTATTAATACCTCTGCTTATCTTGAGCAACTGGCACAATTAATTGAACGCCAGCAATTAACACATCTATATAAGTTTGGTATTGCTCAAGGAGTAGGCCAGCTTATTGCCTATAATCATTTACTCAATGATGATCAACTCGTTTCTGAACTCATTAATCATAATAAGAGTATTGCGCAATTAACGCAGACAATTACCGAAAAACAATTTGAGATTGATAAACTAAACGACGAAGTTCTGAAGAGTAAAGAGCATATAGCCCAGCTACAGGCGGTTGTAAATTCATCAGATGATCAGTCTTTAATTGACACATTAAAGGCTAAATTGGCGGATGCCCAAAAAACAATTGAGCAAAAGCAAAATAGTCTTGAACAATTAAGTCAAGAAAATCAGCAAACCCAAGAAACGATTGCCCAGCTTGAGAAACAATTAAATGAAAGTGTTGTTGAACAAGCCCAACTTAAACAGCAATTAGCAGAAAAAGAACAACAATTTGCTACCGCAAATTTGAAAATTGAGCAATTAACCGCTGATATTGCAAAATTGGAGTCAGAGGCTAAAAATCAACTGCAACTTGTTGGTAATACTGATGAACAAATGAAGTCAGTGACAGCTGAACTTTTACAGCAAAAAGAGTTGTTAAAACAGAAAGAAAATGAATTAGCTACGGCTAAAAGTGAAAAAGATGATGTCCAATCTTCTTTGGTCGCTCAGCAAGAGAAAAGTAAATCATTAGAGTCACAAAACCAGCAACTACAAGCCCAGTTAGTCGAAAAAGAACAATTAGCGAAAAGCATTCAAGCTTCTCTGGCGGAAAAAACTGAACAAGCTGAGCAAAAAGTCGCATTAGAAAATGCCTTAAAAGTTGCCCAAGAACAGCTGAATTCATATCAAAGTACGCAAAATACGTTAGAAAAACAGTTAGCTCAAAGTGAAAAACAGCAAGCCGAGTTGCAGGCGAAGCTCAACCAGCAAGAGCACGATTACGTTACGGCACAGGCGCAACTGAAACAAGCGAACGCAGATCTACAAAAGCTCCAAGGGGAGATGGAAAAACAAACCGCCTTGATGAGCCAAGCCAGCGACCAACAAGTTAAAGCGTTGACGGCGGATTTAAACAAACAACTCGCTTTGCTGAAGCAAAAAGAAGACGGGTTGAAGAAAGCTGAAACGGAGAGCCAAACCACCCGTGAGGCGCTCGCCAAACAGCAAGCGGAGGCAAAAGCCTTAGCCGAGAAAAACCAGCAGCTTGCTGCCGAATTGCAACAAAAAGCGCAACAAGCGGAAAAAATTCAAGCGTCCTTAGCCGAGCAGACGGCGAAGGCTGCCGAGAAGGTGGCGTTAGAAGCCCAACTGGCTGAGGCGAAAAAACAGTTAGCCGAGCACCAAACGGCGCAAAATGCGTTGTCCAAACAGTTTGCGAACAGTGAAAAACAGCAAGCCGAGTTGCAGGCGAAGCTCAACCAGCAAGAGCAAAATTACGTTACGGCACAGGCGCAACTGAAACAAGCGAACGCAGATCTACAAAAACTCCAAGGGGAGATGGAAAAACAGACCACCTTGATGAGCCAAGCCAGCGACCAACAAGTTAAAGCGTTGACGGCGGATTTAAACAAACAACTCGCTTTGCTGAAGCAAAAAGAAGACGGGTTGAAGAAAGCTGAAACGGAGAGCCAAACCACCCGTGAGGCGCTCGCCAAACAGCAAGCGGAGGCAAAAGCCTTAGCCGAGAAAAACCAGCAGCTTGCTGCCGAATTGCAACAAAAAGCGCAACAAGCGGAAAAAATTCAAGCGTCCTTAGCCGAGCAGACGGCGAAGGCTGCCGAGAAGGTGGCGTTAGAAGCCCAACTGGCTGAGGCGAAAAAACAGTTAGCCGAGCACCAAACGGCACAAAATGCGTTGTCCAAACAGTTTGCGAACAGTGAAAAACAGCAAGCCGAGTTGCAGGCGAAACTCCGCCAACAAGAGCAAAATTACGTTACGGCACAGGCGCAACTGAAACAAGCGAACGCAGATCTACAAAAACTCCAAGGGGAGATGGAAAAACAGACCACCTTGATGAGCCAAGCCAGCGACCAACAAGTTAAAGCGTTGACGGCGGATTTAAACAAACAACTCGCTTTGTTGAAGCAAAAAGAAGACGGGTTGAAGAAAGCTGAAACGGAGAGCCAAACCACCCGTGAGGCACTCGCCAAACAGCAAGCAGACGCAAAAGCCTTAGCGGAGAAAAACCAGCAGCTTGCTGCCGAGTTGCAACAAAAAGCACAACAAGCGGAAAAAATTCAAGCGTCCTTAGCCGAGCAGACGGCGAAGGCTGCCGAGAAGGTGGCGTTAGAAGCCGAACTGGCTGAGGCGAAAAAACAGTTAGCCGAGCACCAAACGGCACAAAATGCGTTGTCCAAACAGTTTGCGAACAGTGAAAAACAGCAAGCCGAGTTGCAGGCGAAACTCCGCCAACAAGAGCAAAATTACGTTACGGCACAGGCGCAACTGAAACAAGCGAACGCAGATCTACAAAAGCTCCAAGGGGAGATGGAAAAACAGACCGCCTTGATGAGCCAAGCCAGCGACCAACAAGTTAAAGCGTTGACGGCGGATTTAAACAAACAACTCGCTTTGTTGAAGCAAAAAGAAGACGGGTTGAAGAAAGCTGAAACGGAGAGCCAAACCACCCGTGAGGCACTCGCCAAACAGCAAGCAGACGCAAAAGCCTTAGCGGAGAAAAACCAGCAGCTTGCTGCCGAATTGCAACAAAAAGCACAACAAGCGGAAAAAATTCAAGTGTCCTTAGCCGAGCAGACGGCGAAGGCTGCCGAGAAGGTGGCGTTAGAAGCCGAACTGGCTGAGGCGAAAAAACAGTTAGCCGAGCACCAAACGGCACAAAATGCGTTGTCCAAACAGTTTGCGAACAGTGAAAAACAGCAAGCCGAGTTGCAGGTGAAACTCCGCCAACAAGAGCAAAATTACGTTACGGCACAGGCGCAACTGAAACAAGCGAACACGGATTTGCAGCAGCTGAAGAATGAAGTTGAAACAAAAACAGCTTTAATGAATCAAGCCAGTGACCAACAGATTAAAGCGCTGACGGCAGATTTAAACAAACAACTCGCTTTGCTGAAGCAAAAAGAAGACGGGTTGAAGAAAGCTGAAACGGAAAGTAAAGTAACTCGTGAGGCGCTCGCCAAACAGCAAGCAGATGCAAAAGCGTTAGCGGAGAAAAACCAGCAGCTTGTTACGCAACTGAAACAGAAAGCGCAGCAAGCAGATAAGATCCAAGCATCTTTAGCAGAGCAAACTGCCAAATTAGCACAAAAAATTACGTTAGAGTCTGAATTAGCAACAGCAAAAAAACAGTTGGCTGAGCAGCAAGCAGCACAGAATGTTTTATCAAAACAATATGTTGAGAGCCAAAAGCAACAGCAACAATTGCAAGAAAACTTAAAACAAAATGAACAAAATTTTGTTAATGCTCAAAAACAATTGGAACAGGCTAATGCAGAACTGCTGAAATTACAAAAAGATGTTGAAAAACAAACAGCGCTAGTAGGTCAAGCAAGTGACAAGCAAGTTAAAGCGTTAACTGCGGACTTAAATAAACAAGTTACATTATTGAAAGAAAAAGAAAGCGCTATTGCCAAGTTAGAATCTGAGAAAAAATCAATTAGTGACGCTCTTGCTACCCAAGAAAGTGAGAAGAAAAAACTTGACCAGCAAAACCAGCAATTTACTAAGCAGACTAAGGCTCAAGAAGACAAAATCAGCAAACTTGAAAGTGATATTGCGGCTAAAACAAAGAAACAGTCTGAAATTGAGCAAAAACTGACAGACACGAATAAACTTCTTGGTGATTTAAAAGCGAACTCTCAAAAAGAGTTGGCATTAGCACAAGAAAAATTGAAAAAACTACAAACGGAATTGGATTCAAGTAAATCCATTTCGAGTGATGAAGCTTTAAAATCACAAATTATGGCGTTAAATCGACAGATAACTCAATTACAAAATGAAAATGATGCATTAAAAGCAAGAGGTGGTTCGAAATCGAGTACTGGTCTGGCTGGGCGAATTCCTCCTAGCAAAGATGCAAAAGTGATTGCCGCAGAAAATGCGAAGAAAAACCAAAAAATTATTGAGCAAATTACCGCTCAAAAATACAGTAAGCTCGATAGCAATACTTACTATAAAATCATTCAAGTTGGCTCACCGATAAAAGACGTGAAAAATAAAGACGTGACTTTTATTATGAGAGAGCAATTAACTGACGGTAAGGTTACGGTGTTGTATACCGATCAAAACCCTGTCACATTACCTTATAATCAGTTACCTGCACCATTAAACTCCTTTGTCGAACGAGCAGGGGAAGGGGGAATGGTTAAAGTCTATATTAAACCTGAAGGTGGGTATGGCGTTGAAGGCATACCAGGTGAGGTACCACCAAACTCCATGTCAATTATTGATTTAAAAATAATCAAAGCGAAATAGCATAGCTTTTATTTAAGGTTATCTTAAAGGTAATTTGTCACTGAAAGGCAAATTACCTTTTTTTGTGATGTATCAATCTGAAAGAAGTATAAGAAGTATAAGAAGTATAAGAAGTGAATGTGAATATTTAAAGGAAGGATTTGATGTTTGCCTTTCTGCCAGATTATAGTGAAGATTAAACTTCTATAACTGACAGGGCATGAGTTAGAGTCTTACTGAGCGGTTAAGCTGCTATTCTTGACCGACTCGGTGTGTAGCCAAACCGTTTTCGATAAGTTTGGGTGAAGTAAGATTGACTTGAAAAGCCTGCTTCCATGGAAACCTCTACAATACTCATTGTAGTATTAATTAATAACTGGTGTGCATACATAATACGTTTTTCACTTATCCATGCGCGTGGTGACGTTGCATAAACGGTATTGAACAGTTCTTTAAATGTTGTTAATCCCATACCAAAAGTACGTGCGAACTCACTTAATTTCCACTCTTTAAGATAATTATTTTCCATAAACATTTGTAGACGTTCTATTTGGCGACTACTTAGCTGTCTAAAATTAGATAGCAATAAAGCACCTTGTTCACTGTAGCTTAGTAATAACAGTAATTCACTAACTCGGAGTGAGAAAATGACGTCAGGGTATTCGTTATTAACAAATGTATTTAAGCTTGATTTGATTTCTTCAATGAGAGGGGATGAATTAAATTTAATGATATCACAGGGTAAGCCTTCATTGCGGTCTATTTCGCTTAACTCAGTGCCATGATTGGCGATGAAACTACGCAAAAAGTTATCATCCAAGGATATCCAAAGTAATTTGCAACTTGTTGTTTCAGTGAGCTGTAGTGAGTAAGCTCCCTGTTTGTGATATAAGATATCGCCTTCATTTAAAGATTGTGAGTTAGCTGGGGTTTCTAGTAACACAGAGCCTTGTTCTATAATTAAAAGCCCTTTAGTTTCTAGGTCAATAATGTTATGGGCCGCGTTACTATCAATGTTTATCTGTTTAATGAAGTGTCGATTTGGTGAGTTTATTGCTTGCATGACTATACCTTTTTAATCGTATTTAAATATAAATTCAAAATAAAATATTCAACTATTCCTATCTGGTGATATAAAGCATGGATGTTATTAGTATGATTGAAATTATATAAATCGATTAATTTTGTGTCACATTATAATTCTAAATATAAATAAATGTTTCTAAATATACTTTTTCCGAGCTATTGGTGTGGATTACTCGGTATTTTTTGTGTAATTAGTGGGATAATTTAATTATTATACTTATAATTTTAATTAGTTTGGATTTTTAATCTGAATTGATAAAATTAGTCGTATGTTAATATGTTATCGTTTTTTACACCTAAACCGTGTTTTTTTCTACTTTCTTCTTACTTATCATTTTTAGCATAGTAATATAAATTTTAGCTATGCTAATGATGATTATAGATTTCGGCAAAACTATCATTTATTAATTTTGCTAATGTAATTAATGGTTATTAATCTAAGTTATTTATTTTTTAAATCGATATGATTGATTTAATTTATTAATATGTGGGGGATTGCTATTTGTTTGTGACTTGAGTCTCGTTTTTTAATTGATAGGTTTCTATGATTGCTTTAATAGGTATTTTAAATATATATTTTTATAAATAGTTCTTTAGCGTTACTACTTATTGCTCGCCATTTTTCAACATCTTTGTGCTTTATTATTTCTCCTCATGTTGTACTTTGCTTTAAATAGAGGGTTAAGCTTGAGCTATAGGCTCACTAATTATGGCTCTTGTTTCTGAGTTGCTCGCTTGTTTACTTTAGCTGGTAAATCAGGGACTGGTTTACGATCATCAAGTAAATGACGTATAGCGAGAATTGGGTGATGGATTAACATCTTCGGGCCAGCCCAGCGCATAACTAGCTTCATCTGCTCTCTCATTTTGGGTTGGTAACAATGGATTGGACATTGTTTACATGCTGGTTTTTCTTCTCCATATCGGCATTTTTCTAATCTATTAACGGCATAGGAAAATAGTTTTTGATAAAAATCAGGTGATTCTGCTGGTGCTGGATAGGCTTTCTCATAGATTTTTATCATTTTTTCAATCGTTTTAATTTCACGGTGTATGCGTTTGCCAACCATAGAAAATTCTCTATAAAAACAAAACATATATTTAATATACAATTTATGGTTGGTTTATGATAATTTTTTTGTATTTTTATTGATGGGACTCAATAAAATAGTGAGTTATTAGGCGTAATAAAAAGAGGGTAATAAAAAAATACCCTCTTATATTAGTGTGAAAAAACACTAGCTAACGTTAAATGATCGATAGAATATCATTATCTTTTAGGATGTTAGCCCAGTTTTTGAATTTCATTATGTGAGAAAAACAACTAATACTATTATCGTGATAACCTATTGACTCGAGAGCATTATTTTTTGCATTTCATCTTTAAGATGTAATTTTTCTTTTTTTAGCTTAGCGACATGCTCATTGTAACCAGCACCAGAAGGCCCTTCTAATTTGCTGATTTCTTTGTCGAGTTGATGATGTTTTTCATAAAGAGTTTGAAAACGGGGATGTGTAGAGATTAATTTTGAAACTAAATCTTGATCTGCTGATAACATACTACCTCCTCAGAATATATTAAGCCTCAGTTTCAGTATAAACAGTGCATGCATTTTGTACATCCAAATAGCTTGTAATTTACATAATTTTTATTAGTTTTATGATCCTTCTACTAGAATTAAGTAGTATTACATGGCTTTTACCTGAGTTATCTATATTTTTGTAATTAAGAATCATCTATAGTGATAATTACGGTGTAAATGACTTAACATGGATAAAAGACTGGTTTTAAAAATTAGTTTTGTGTTCTTAAATAGGAATAAATAATGAAAAAAGCGATTTTATCTGTAATGGCGGCGGCACTAATTTCATCTTGTGCAGTAGCAACGGAAGATTTGGAAAAGATCGCGCCATACCCAAAAGCAGAATCGGGTATGACTCGTCATGTGATTGAATTAACCAAGCAACAAAATGAAAATGACTTTATGGTTGAGTTAGTTATTGGAAAAACGATCAAAGCAGATTGTAACCGCCAATGGTTTATGGGTGATCTAGACAGAAAGACGTTGGAAGGCTGGGGCTATGATTATTATAAACTCGACGAAGTAAAAGGCCCTGCATCTACTATGATGGGATGCTCTGAGCCTGCAAAAGACCGTTTTGTGACGACTCAATTAGGCGATGATGCATTTGTGCGTTATAACAGCAAATTACCGATTGTGGTTTATGCTCCGAAAGATATGCAAGTAAAATATCGTATCTGGTCTACAGACGATAAATTAATTGATTCAGTTACAAAATAAATATTAAAGAAAATGCCGCATTTAGCGGCATTCAGACTGCTGACAAACATATTATGTTTGGCGACAAGTCTAATAGGTTTTGAAAATAAATCAGGAAAATCAATTTATTGATTTTCGGCTGATAACACAAAGCGGGAAAAACCACGCTTTTATCCCGCTTTGTCAACAACCTCAAATGCCGCATTTAGCGGCATTTTTTATAGAAACCAATTTAGCGAATAACGAAGACAGATGTTTTCGCATGGCGCACGATTGCAGAGGCTGTTGAACCTAATAAATAGGTTGAAGTGCTTGGGTGATGGGAGCCTACAACAATGAGATCTGCGCTAATTTCTTGCGCATAATCTAAGATTTCATCTTTAGCTGAACCAATACCAATTTTGCAGTTAATCCGTTCATCAGCAACTTTGATATCTTTAATGACTTCTTCTAACGCACGCATTGCAAGGATTGAGCGTTCCGCAGAATCTTTGTTGCTTTCTGGTAATGCGGCAATTTCAATACCAAAAAATAACTCAAGGCTCGGAATAACGGATAGAAAATGAATTTCAGCTGAGCTTAGTTGCGCTAGTGCCTCAACGTGTTTGATGATCTCTTGGTTTAATTCATCTTCTAACAAATCAATAGGGACTAGGATTTTTTTATACATAGCTACCTCATTTTCGTATTATTTAAAATTAATTACAAAAGGTTATCTACAATATACTATAAGTTAAATGAAAAGTAATAAATGCTATAACGTGCGCATTTATAGCGATAATCTAAAAATGACATAGCTTCTTCTTTGAAAAGAAAGAATAATTATTATCAACTCTCAGTGTTATTTACAAATCACACTGAGACTTTTAACAAAATATATGCGAAGATTGCGGTAATTTGCTTAACTAATTGATTTAAATGTATTATTTGAATGATAATTGTTTTGTTTTTCATTAAAGAACCCATTTTATGACTATGAATAATGCTTCAACACAGAAAAAAAGTGATTTTGAAATCCAACAAATAAAATTTAAAGCCGCAAAAAAAAGTACCTTAGTCAGTGTTGTCGTAAATATTTTCTTATCGATTTGGCAGATAATTGTTGGTATTTTTTCTCATTCTTCCGGGTTAGTCGCTGACGGTATTCATACATTATCGGATTTGGTCGCTGATTTTGTGGTGTTGATAGCCAATAAGAAAAGCCACAAGAAGCCAGATGAAGACCATCCATATGGTCATTTTCGTTATGAAAATGGCGCTTCATTAATATTAGGTATTATTTTATTAATTGTGGGCGTGGGAATGGTTTGGTCAGCGATTGAAAAATTACTGAAACCTGAGTTAATTCCTGAAGTTCACTCAATTGCATTGATTGTTGCACTGATTGCTTTAGTCGCAAAAGAGGGGCTGTTTCGCTATATGTTGCATGTCGCGAAAAAAGTAAACTCCAGTATGTTAGTGGCGAATGCATGGCATGCTCGTTCCGATGCGGCTTCCTCCCTAGTGGTGGCCATTGGTATTGTTGGTAGCTTGTGTGGGGTTAAAATTTTTGACCCACTGGCCGCGTTGATTGTAGGGACATTTGTTTTTCGGATGGGGTTTAAATTCACCAATCAATCCATGCAAGATTTAATGGATAAAGGCGCAGACGAAGAAACTTTGCAGGAAATCCGTTCTGTTTTGGATAATATTAGTGAGTTATCAGGATATCATGATTTAAAAACACGTAAATCGGGTGACTTTTTATTGGTGGATGTGCATTTAGAGCTTGATGGAAATATGAGTATTACTGTTGGCCATGAAATTGCGGTAAATGTGCGTAAAAAATTGATGGAAAACCCATTAATTTTGGATGTTATGACCCACCTTGACCCGTATGACAAAGACGCTAAGCATTAATCATACATTTATTTTATTTTTCGATAAAAACCGAGCTTTAAAGTGGCTCGGTTTTTTATTGCAAGCTATTATGTAAAATCAACACATTAATTATTGCACCTGATTGATAACAAGGCGAAAATTAATAAGCAGTTTCAAGATGGCACAATAAGGTATTTGTTTCAAAATATAGGGCAAATGTAGCAAACCCCAAAAAATGCTCTCTATAGTGATTATTGAACGATTGAGGAAAAAATGCGGTTAACTCAAGAACAATGTCAGACATTTCGCGCCCCAAAGGTTATTGCCCTTACTAATCAAAATGGTATGAAGGTTATTCTCAGTAGCCTAGGAGCTAGTTGGGTTAGCTGTATACTTCCGCTAGCAACAGGAAAACGAGATGTTGTTTTAGGTTCACCCAATATGGCTAAACAGATGGAACAAGGGGTATACCTTGGTTCAATCGTTGGGCGAGTTGCTAACCGCATAAACAATTCACAATTCACGCTAAATGAACAGCATTATCAACTTGCGAATAACCAAGGTGTACATTGCTTGAATGGTGGAAAACACAGTTTTAGCCATCGCATATGGGGTATTTTTCAACCAACACCTCAAAAAGCTGTTTTTTCTTTGACGTCGCCTGTTGGTGATCAAGGCTTTCCGGGGCAGTTAGACGTTGAAGTGAGCTATGAACTCACAGAAGATAATCAAGTCGTTATTCACCATACTTATCAATCGACAGAAGCTTGCCCTGTTAATCTTGCGAATCACATCTACTTTAACTTAGCGGGGGAGGACTCGGTCAGAACGGCTTTGGAACATGATTTATATATTGATGCAGACCAATATTTGCCGACAGATATGGACGGTATCCCAACGGGAGAGTGGTATAACGTTGCAGATACAAATTTTGATTTTCGCCAAAGTAAACGGATTGGCCGAGATTTCTTACAAGATGATGACCAACGTCGTGTTGGGGGGTATAACCATACGTTTATATTAAACAACACATTAACCGATGGTCTGCAGACGGTGGCAACCCTCGGGGCACCAAGTGGTGATGTGCGGCTAAATATCGCAACCACGCAGCCTGCATTACATGTGTACAGTGGAAATAACCTGCTTGCAACGTCGGGGAAAACACGAACGTATGTCCCTTATTCAGGGGTAGTGATAGCAACTCAGTTTCCAGCAGATGCAATCAATCACCCTGAGTGGGGAGAACAATACAGTTCGATTGCATTTCCTCAACAAATGTATCAAAACCAAACGCGTTACCAATTTGTTTTCTAATAAAATAGTGAATATTCAGCGCCTCTATATTAAGGCGCTGAATTACTCGCCAGTTAATGCTCGCCAGTTAATAATTTCCTTAGTCTTAAATAACGAATAGATCCATATATTCATTGACGGGCATTTTTTCTAGCATTGGCTTATCGAGAGAGGCTTTTAGAATTCGAATTTGTTGAGCCTCTGGGAATTGCCTTGCTAAATTAATTCTAAATTTATTTAATAACAATGGCATCCCTTCTTTACGGCGGCGTTTATGGCCAACAGGATATTCGATAACAACTTCATCAAGCACTTGCCCATCCTTCAATGTAATGGTTAACCCATTGCTAATCGAACGTTTTTCAGGGTCATGATAGTCTCGGGTAAACTGTGCATCTTCAGTGCAATGCATTTTTGCACGTAATGCATCAATACGCTCATCTTTGGCAATATTATCGTCATAATCAGCAGCCGTTAAACGACCAAAAATTAATGGGATAGCGACCATATATTGAATGCAATGGTCACGATCTGCCGGATTATGTAATGGGCCTTTTTTATCAATGATACGAATACAAGCTTCATGAGTGCGTATGGCAATAGACTCAATATCTTGAGCCGTTTTTCCTAATTTTTCGAGGGTTTGGTGGAGTTGTAACGCTGCCTCTACTGCTGTTTGGGAATGAAACTCAGCAGGGAAAGAAATCTTAAACAACACATTTTCCATAACATAGGAGCCATAAGGACGTTGAAAACACAGGGGTTGTCCATTAAATAAAACATCGTAGAAGCCCCAGATTTTAGCCGTTAGCGCCGTTGGATAGCCCATTTCCCCTTTTTGAGCCATTAAAGCCAGCCGTACAGCACGGGAGGTGGCGTCACCTGCCGCCCATGACTTGCGAGACCCTGTATTGGGGCTATGGCGGTAGGTACGTAAGCTGTGGCCATCAATCCACGCTTGGGAAACAGCATTGAGAATTTGTTCTCTTTCCAGCCCCAATAGATGAGAAACAACCGCAGTTGATGCCACTTTGACTAAAATAACATGGTCGAGCCCGACTTGGTTAAAGGCATTTTCTAGTGCGATGCAGCCTTGAATTTCATGCGCTTTAATTAATGCAGTCAAAACATCTCTAATAACTAGCGGGGGCTTGCCTTTCGCAATGTTTTCACGAGAAAGCCAATCCGCAGTGGCTAAAATACCACCAAGGTTATCCGACGGGTGGCCCCATTCGGCAGCCAGCCAAGTGTCATTAAAGTCGAGCCAACGGCACATTGTGCCAAGATTAAATGCGCCTTGCACTGGGTCTAATTGAAATTGGGTGCCTGGGATTTTTGTGCCATTTGGCACAATCGTACCCGGAACGATAGGCCCTAATAATTTTTTACATGCAGGGTATTCAAGGGATTCCATACCGCAACCAAGGGTATCGAGCAGGCAATGATAAGCCGTATCATAGGCGAGGTCAGAAATAATTGGGTAATCCATTACATAATCAACAATATCGCTGATCACTTTATCAAATTCAATTTGTTGCGAACGCACGGTTTGTGTTGTCATTAGGTTACCTTTTAACGCTGTTCTATAGGAGTAAATAATTGATTTTCAGGACCAATATAGTTGGCTGAAGGACGAATAATTTTATTATCTTGTCGTTGCTCAATAATATGTGCTGACCAGCCAGCGGTACGTGCCATAACAAATAATGGGGTAAACATGGCGGTGGGAATGCCCATAAGGTGATAAGCCACAGCAGAAAACCAATCTAAATTTGGAAACATGTTTTTTTCACGTTTCATTACGGATTCAATTCGATCCGCAACGGTATAAAGATGTCGATTTAGGCTCTGTTCAGATAACTGTAAAGCGACAGACTTGATAATAGGGTGGCGGGGGTCTGCGAGGGTATAAACGGGGTGGCCAAACCCAATGATAACCTCACTATTTTTAACGCGCGCTGTAATATCTTGTTCTGCTTCCTCCATTGAGGCATAACGTTGCTGAATTTCTAATGAAACTTCATTTGCCCCCCCGTGTTTTGGGCCACGCAAAGCGGCAATTGCACCTGTCATCGCAGAGTAAAAATCCGTGCCTGTTCCCGCAATAACCCTTGCTGCGAATGTCGATGCGTTAAATTCATGTTCTGCGTATAAAATTGCCGCAATATGCATAAATTTTTCCCATTGAGCAGGGGGCTTTTTACCGTGTAATAGGTGCAAGAAATGCGCGCCAATTGAATCATCATCAGTTTGGGTTTCAATACGTCTTCCATGGTGGCTAAAGTGATACCAATATAACAACATCGAACCCAGTGACGCTAATAAGCGATCAGCAATATCCCTAGCACCGGAAAAAGGGTGAGATTCTTTTTCGGGTAACACGCAGCCCATCATTGATACGCCTGTGCGCATGACGTCCATTGGGTGCGCGTTCGCGGGTATGGATTCTAACGTTTGTTTAACACTTGCCGGTAACCCCCGAAGAGATTGCAGCTTTTCTTTATATGCAACGAGTTCGGTTGCTGTCGGCAGCCTTTCATGGATGAGCAAATGCGCGATTTCTTCAAATTCACATTGTGTGGCTAAGTCGTGAATGTCAAACCCGCGATAATGCAGGTCATTACCATTACGCCCAACGGTACAAAGTGCGGTATTTCCTGCAGTAATACCTGAAAGTGCAACGGATTTTTTAGGTTTAAATTGAGGTGTTTCAGTACGACTAAGTTGTTCATTCATCATTTATTCCTTGTAGGGGACAGAGGCGATGCAACTTTTAGTAATGATAATTGCCTAAAAATTAAGATTTATTCTTGGAAAATAACGCATCCAGTTTTTGTTCATAATCGTAATAATGAATACTTTGATACAGCTCTTCTCGAGTCTGCATAAGTGGAATGACACTTTTTTGAGTGCCCTCTTTGCGTAATGTTGTATAAACCTGTTCAGCGGCTTTATTCATGGCTCGAAACGCAGACAGTGGATACAGCGCAATGGCAATGTCAACACTGCGTAGTTCATCAAGAGTAAATAAAGGGGTTTGACCAAATTCAGTTAAATTGGCCAGTACGGGAGCGGAGGTATTACTTGTAAACTGTTGATACATAGAAAGCTCAGTAATTGCCTCTGGAAAAAGCATGTCCGCACCGGCTTCTAAGTAGGCTTGTGCACGTTCCAGTGCGGCATCAATGCCTTCGACCGCTAATGCATCGGTTCGAGCCATAATGACAAAGCTGCCATCGGTTCGTGCATCAACAGCCGCCTTGATGCGGTCGACCATCTCTTGTGTCGAAACAATTTCTTTATTAGGGCGATGGCCACAACGTTTTGCACCCACTTGGTCTTCAATATGCAACCCTGCCGCACCGGCTTTACAAAAGGATTTCACCGTGCGGGCGACATTAAAAGCAGAAGGACCAAAGCCAATATCGGCATCGACCATAAGTGGTAAGTCACATACATCAGTAATGCGTCGAATATCAATTAAAACATCATCTAACGTTGAAATACCTAAGTCCGGCATGCCCAGTGACCCCGCAGCGACGCCACCTCCAGATAAGTAAATAGCTTTATAGCCAGCTTGTTTTGCAAGGAGCGCGTGGTTGGCATTGATAGTTCCAACGAGCTGCAATGGAGATTCTTGCTTGATAGCCTCACGAAATTTTTGTCCTGCACTAAATGACGACATAATAGCCTCATATGATGTTAATTAATTGTAATGAAATTGAGATAACTATAGTCATATAGCAATTGACGTGCCAATCTGGCTCTAAATTACATGGGTATGCAAATGTGTTTAAAATCAAACTGATATTGTTTTTTTTGATTTGTGACGGGAAAAACAATTTTAAAATAATCGGTTGGTGTGTTTCGTTGAAACAAGATATTGTCAATTGAAACATAAATGAAACATGGTAAGAAGGTATGGCGATGATGGAAAAACCGATTATTTGGACTGTTTCAGTGTCTCGGTTATTTACACTGTTTCGAGATATCAGCCCTGAATTTAGTGAACAAGCGGAAATCACCCCACTAAACCTTGGTTTTGAGCAGGCGGTAGAGGCCGTACATCAACGATTACAGGGTGGACATTGTGATGCCATCATTAGTGCAGGTTCAAATGGTGCTTATTTAAAAAGCCATGTTTCAGTTCCTGTTATTATCGTGAAAATTAGCGGGTTCGATGTCATGCAAGCATTGGCCAAAGCCCGAGAGATTAGCGATAAAGTCGGGATCATTAATTATAAAAAAACACTTTCCTCATTAGATGAATTTCAGCAACGTTTTGGTTTGCAAATTGAACAGCGTAGTTATGTCACCGCAGAAGATGCAAGATCTCAGCTTAAAGCATTAAAAGCAATGGGAATTTCCGTTGTTGTAGGGGCTGGGCTCATCATGGATTTAGCTGATGAAATGGGGATGACAGGGGTTTTTGTCTATTCCACACAAACCATACGACAAGCATTCTCAGACGCTATCGAATTAAGCCGAATGTCGAGGCGTGAAAACCATTCGCAAGACAAATATCTCCTTCCTAATCCCGCAAAAGTCCGTTATACCATTAATGACCTGATTGGTTCGTCATTACCGATGGAACGTGTTAGGCAAACTATTATGTTGTACGCACGTTCTGATGCAACAGTATTGATTCAAGGTGCGAGTGGAACTGGGAAAGAGATGGTGGCACAAGCGATTCATCACGAATATACCTTATTTAATCAACATAAGCGCAGTAAACAGCAAATGCCTTTTGTGGCCGTGAATTGCGGGGCGATCCCTGAAACATTATTAGAAGCCGAATTATTTGGCTATGAAGAAGGTGCCTTTACTGGCTCTCGCCGGGGTGGCCGAGCAGGGCTATTTGAACTGGCGAATGGGGGAACACTGTTCTTAGATGAAATTGGTGAAATGCCGATTGCATTACAAACAAAATTATTGCGAGTGCTCGAAGAGCGTTCTGTCGTGCGTGTTGGGGGGTATAAACCGTTAAAAGTCAATGTACGAGTCATTTGTGCGACTCATTGCGATTTAGACCGTTGGGTAAGAGAAGGGCATTTTCGTGCCGATCTATTTTATCGGCTCGGGGTATTGAGAATGCGAGTTCCAGCACTCAATGAACGTGGCGATGATATTTTTGTATTAGCGGAGCGGTTACTTAAGTTAGCCTTTGCAGGCTTAATGCAGCCGTTGCCTTCTTTTCGTGTACAGCAGTTAATTGCGTGTAAACGCTTTTTTGTTGAGTATTCATGGCCCGGTAATGTGCGAGAACTCAGAAACTTAATGGAGCGAGTTGCACTTTATTGTAGCGCATACCCCGAAAAGGCCATTAGTGAGGAAATGTTGGCGAGTCTATCTCCTGAGCGCAAATGGGATGCAACAAGCCATGAGGTTGTTATCGATAAAAGTAAGGAACCGCTTACTGACGTGATGAATAGGTTTGGTGGTGATCGTAAAGCCGTAGCTCAGTATTTAGGTATTAGCAGAACAACCCTGTGGCGGCGTCTTTCTTTATTAGAGAAAGCAAATCAGGTAAATCACGATACTAAATAATAATTAATTTGTATTCATTCAGGAGGGGGGTTGATTAAAAGGTAATGGATTAGTGAGAGTGCCATAAAGGAGATAATTAGGTTGTTTTTATTCATAGAATCATTGAATACTACTTGTTGAATTAAATTCATTCAGTCGTGTTCAGTGACAAATAAATTATTTTGTTATTAAGTGCTTTTAGGATTTTTTCCATATGACTTAAGTTGTATCAAATCGTAACAAAAAACAGTGATGTTAATATTTACCTATTATTTTGATTTTTAAGTATTACTTTTGTTTTTCTTGTTGTTCTTTCACTAAATTCACCATCGTAAAAAACGTGATTTTTCTCACATAAATTATTTTGCTAGTCACCATTAGATTTTCTCATTTTAACTTCATGATTGAACGTTCTATATTGCGCTCAAATTAGTCCTATCTTTGTTTTTTTACTACTGCACTAATCGCCGAAATGTGTTCTTTCTTGGGAGCACAATGCTGTCGTATTCAACGATGTAGTTGCAGCGCATATTATTTATTTTGTTAGTTGGAGAGTGGGGCGTGAATCAGTCCACTACTATCATGCGCAAACGCGACAATGCATTCGTTCCTGTTGCAGGGTTAACGATTTTTGCTATTGCATCGGGTTATTTAATGAGCTTAATCCCATTATCGATGGGAAGTTTTGGTATTGATACGCAATATGCGGGTTGGTTAGCGAGTGCGTATTATATTGGTTTATTAATTGGCTCAATGTTAATTGAACCAATTATTGCCAAAATAGGCCATCGTCTTGCCTTTATTGGCTTTTTATTGATGCTTGCCGCGACAGTTATTGTACTGCCGTGGACCCCGACCATTGAAGCTTGGTTGCCAAACCGCTTAGTTGCAGGGGTTGCAGTGGCTGGGATTTTTGTGGTTGTCGAATCTTGGTTATTGATTGGCGATAATCCGAAAGAGCGTGCTAAACGTTTAAGTTTTTATATGACGTCATTGTATGGCGGAACCACTCTTGGCCAACTTGCTATTGGTGTTATTGGAACCCATGGTGCTTATCCGTTTATGGTGGTATTAGGGTTATTATTATTAGCGGTAATGCCACCGTTATTAGTACGTCAAGGCCAGCCAGAAAGTGGTTCGCATCAAAAACTGTCATTGAAAAAAATTGCTCGTTTAAGTAAACCTGCAATTATCGGTTGTATGGTTTCTGGTATTACCATGGGGACTATCTATGGGTTAATGCCGTTATCATTGAAAAAAGACCAATTCACCACCGACCAAGTCGGTGTGTTGATGGCTTCAATTATTCTTGGTGGGATGTTAATACAGCCAGTTGTTAGCAAATTATCTGTCTTAATGAGTAAAACCTTATTACTTGCGATGGTTTCATTATTAGGTGTTTTTGCTATGGGTGTTATTTATATTTCGAGTGACTACTTAGTGATGATTGTCGCTTTAGCGCTACTCGGTATGTCAACTTTTGCCCTATATCCTGTGGCGATAACGTTGGCGTGTGATAACTTAGATTCCTCCTATATCGTCGCAGCAACACAAGTGATGCTGTTTAGTTACAGTATAGGTTCAGCAATGGGGCCTATCGCAGCAGGGACGTTTTTAGGCCAACATAATGGTTTAGTGAATTTCTTCTTTATTGTGCTGTTAGTGACTGCGATTTATATGTTAATTGCGAGCTTACGTCGTAAAGCCAGTGTGTTAGCAAATTAATTTTATCGACAAATAAAACTGCTAAATAAAAGGCTCTGTGAATTACTTACAGGGCCTTTTTGTCGTTCTAATTATTTCTTTTTATTGACGGTTGAAGGTGACAGTTGTGCTTCAATGGGTGAATGCTTTGTATTACGTACAATGCGTTGCTCCCAAAGCTCCCCTAATTTGAAATCCCATGATAGCGGTGATATTTCTGTTCTACCTGCATTTGGGGCAAATGTAAGTTCGCTGAAATACAAGGTATTTTCATCAGACATCAAAAAATCCGCACGGCAATAATCAAAAGGTGTGACGAGTATTTCTGCTAACCGTAACATTTCTTTGAATAGTGGCGGCTCAGATACGGGTTCCAGCATGTTTGGATAACCAAAAGTCACGGGTTGTAACTGCCAGTTGATATCATAAATATTAATAAATTCATTGCCAAATTCGTCTGAGTAATCAATCTCTGCATAGGCAGGCTTACCAGAGAAGCAATGGATCCTGCATGTTTCTGGTACTAACTTCCGGTTTTTATTAGCGAATAAATCAATATATTCTTCACACATAATTTGTGCGGGAATAGTTTTATAATGACGTTCTCGAGTAATATAGTAAAGGTTTTTAGTTAAATGAAAATCTAATTTATTTTTAGCTTTTAGCCAGTCAAAGTGTGCTTTATCGCGACAAATAATGCTACTACCACTGTCGTGATTGCATTTTAAAACGAAACGCTCTGGCAGTTTGTTTAGATCAATTTCATCGACACTTTTATAAGTGGCGATGATAGGTACTAAATATTCATTTCCTATTGTTCGTGAGATATATTCCCTTACCGCGAGTTTATCTGCAAATTGTGAATATAATGGATTTTTATCTCGCAACATTCTGAAATTTACTTTCTCATTAAAACTTTTTGGGGCTTTAAAATCAGGGCGGTAATTGAGTTTTTTAGTAAATTTATTAGTGAGATATGTTTTGTCACTCACTATGAGTGTACGTAATTTTTTTATAAAATACTCTGCTTTTTTCATGCGAGCACCAACCATTCTAAAATTGTAGTGTGTAATTAAAATCTAATTTTTATTTGATTATATTTTTTATAACTTAAATAAAGCATCAATAAATGTAACGGTCAATTTAATAATTTCTTAATAAATAAATATTAAACAAAAGATAAATAATGTTCATTTTGTTAATAATAGCCGGATATCCGTACACTTTTATATCAATAATTCAATCGATCGTTTTAATTATTCGTCATTAATAATAAGGGTATTGTTTATTTAAAGTGTAACAAAAGTAAAGAAGATAGACCTTAAGGATTTATTTAGATAATGTCCCTCCTAAAATAAGGGAATAGAGGGGACATTTGAGAGAATTGTTATTTATAACTTACTAAGATAACTATTTTAATGGCGGCTGCCCCATCTTTTTTAGGAATCGTATTTGAGCCGCAACGAGTTGTTTGTAATCAATACAACGATATGGCATATCATATTGCTGCGCCAATTGGGCTAAGATGTGAGCTAAAGCAGGGTAATGGCGGTGATGCCAATGAGGAAAAATATGATGTGTAAGGTGGTAGTTTAGTCCCCCAGTTAAACGCCATAAATAATGGGGGGTCGGTAGCCAGTCACAAGCCGTGACAAAATTATGATGGTACCAACCATGCTTGATCTGTTTATCTTCAGGAGCAGTGAAAAACTGCGTCTCTGCCCAATGTGTACCGAGTAATAAATAAATGACAAAAATGGATGCAATCATTTGGCTCAATAAGTAAGTGATAAGTATTGTTGTTAAGCTGATCCCATGGCTGTGAGCCACTAGCAGTGGGGTGCCAATCATTAATATTAAGTGACATACTTTGCTACCTAAAAATAGCGTCCAACCCAGTTTACCCTGTAAAACTTTCTGTGTTTTTAAGCGTGTTTTCCCAGTTCTGTCCGACCAATCAAAAACCAGTGCAATCCATGTGAGTGATAATGATGCAACGAAAGGCCAATAAATATGTTGATATTTCATGAAAGGTCGCCAGCGTTGAAATGGCGTTTGGCGGAATATACCATTTTCTTCAGTATCTAAATCATAATGCTCAATGTTGGCATAGTGATGGTGATAATGAACATGGCGTGTACGCCAAAACTCTGGCTCTAAACCTAAAGGTAATGTCACTAAACGGCCAAATAACCGATTTTTCCAGCTTGATTTAAATAAGGTATTATGACAGGCATCGTGCTGGCCAATCACATTCAATAGCATGATGAGTAAAACAAATACAAAATAGGATAATATGTAAATTGAGGTAGATGTTGTTATGAGTGTTGGCAGGTAACTCAGAAGAGCAAAAATAAACAAGATAGCAATTGCAGTAAGATCATATCGGCTGGCAAATACGTGATCTTGCTTAGTTTGCAGATATTCTTGACTAGCTTGTTTTAATGCAGCATGAAATTGTTGTTCGTTAGCATTTGCGAACGTGAGTTCGAAGTCAGTGTGATGCATGCTACTCTCATTTGAGGTTATCTTCTTTTAATTAAAGAGTATATCTTCACTAAGTAAAGCGTCGCAAAATAAATATGAAGGGGGAGAAATATTTCGACTTATTCTGAATCAATTTTTATCAAGAATAATAATTTTTGGTATTTTGGATGAATATTTTTGAGAAATATCGATATAAATTGAGGATTTGTGCAAAGTAAACAATTAAATACGAGTTAACCATTAATTAAACTGATATATATTCTATAAAGTATTTGGTCAAAACACGTACTTATTAATTTTCTGAAATATAAAAACTAGCTACATCCTTGTAGAGTGATCCTTTAATATTAAGGTATCAGGGAAAAATGTGTCTGTCTGTAATAAATTATGTGAAAAAAATACTCAATCTAATTTAAGTTGTTAATAATAAAATATAGTTATCATTTTAGATGGGTTTGTTTTAATTATCCATTATATTTGTTTTACCTAAGCTAAATTAGGAGCTTGCCTATATGAATAATGCGTCAACATGATGAAATAGCCACAGATAAATTATTTTTCGAATAAGGAATGTTATATGAAAAAAATACTGTTAATAATTTTATCAACACTGATTATTCCTGTGTCCGCTCAAGCAGGTTATCAATATTATGGTTGTGATAAAAAAATCTATCAACTAGAGAAACAGCTAAAATATGCCAAAATGCATGGTAACCGAAATAGAGTTGCGGGGTTAGAGCGCGCTATTTCAAATGTACAAAATAACTGTTACGACCATTATTCTGGAGCGACAGGCCCAACTAAACTAAATCATCGATATAGTTTTACTGAAACTGATCATTTAGAGCAGCAGATAGAGGCGTTACAAGATGAAATCGAACGCTTAAAAGCCGCTAAAAAATAATGTAATAGGTAATATTAAAACCCAATATTATTTATAGAATAAAACCGTGTTGGATGAATTTAGCACTATTGCTGCTTGTCGTAATTATTGTCATATTCACTTTAATTTTTGTCTAGCTATAGCGCATTGAATTAATCAGTGAAATAATAAGTTAACGTCGTTTTTTAATATTGTATACTTTTTATTATGGTTATTCGTCCTCACCAACACTGGTTTTTTCGGTTATTCGACTGGCATGGCTCTGTACTGTCAAAAATAACATTTCGGCTTTCTCTAAATATAATGATATCAATCGTAGCAGTACTAAGTTTCCAATGGTACGAGCGATTAGGTATACACTTAACAATAGCCCCCTTTAGCTTACTAGGGATTGCCATCGCAATATTCCTAGGTTTTCGCAATAATGCATGTTACAGCCGCTTGATTGAGGCTCGCACACTCTGGGCTTCGTTATTAATTAACCAAAGAAATATTCTAAGAAATATTAAAGGGTTATTACCTAATGATCAGGCCGCCCAAAAGGAATTTGCTAATTTGCTGATTGCTTTTGGTTGGAGCCTTAAACATGAATTAAGGAAAACCAGCCCAATCATTGATATGTATAGGTTATTACCCCGTACTATTTTTGATGAGGTTATCCGAAGTCCGTTTCCCACTAGCCGAATATTATTGCAGATTGGCCTAAAGGTGGGGGAATTACGCGATAAAAAAGTCATCAGTGATGTACTATTTCAAGCTATTAATAAAGATATTAATGCGCTATCGGAAGTTCTTGGCGGCTGCGAACGTATTGCGAACACGCCGATCCCGTTTGCTTATACACTAATTTTGCAGCGAACAGTTTACTTATTTTGTTCGTTACTTCCATTTGCATTGGTTGTTGACCTACATTATATGACGCCATTTGTTTCTGTTTTTATTTCTTACACTTTTTTAGCGTGGGATGCACTAGCCGAGGAACTTGAAGATCCTTTTGGGACTGCTGCAAATGATTTACCGCTGAATGCCATTTGTAATAGTATTGAACGCAATGCATTGGATATGTTGGATATTCAACCACTTCCCCCTCAGTACCAGCCAGATAAATATTTTAACTTGTTGTAGTGCTAATCTATTCATTCTTGAAGACAGTAGAGCGTGATATTCACGTTTTACTGTTTCTCCTTATTTCTCTTTCCTCTTTTTTCTTTTCTATCGAATATTATTTTGTCTTTTTGGGTCATACAAATCAGGAATTCTGTACAGATAATCTTATCAATACTATACTCCCCCTATGTATACTAAAGGGGCTTAAATATGCCACATTCCCCAAAAGAAAAAAAAGCAGTTCTTACGCGGGTCAGAAAGTTGAAAGGGCAATTGCTTGCCTTAGAGTCAGCCTTGGAAGATGAGGTTGAATGCGCCGCCATTTTACAACAAATTGCTGCTATTCGTGGGGCAGTTAATGGTTTGATGGCGGGGGTATTAGAGAGTCATTTGCGGGAAGGGCTTCAAGAGTCAGCAACAACACAGTTGCAAAAAGACTCAGTAGACGATGCCATCTCATTAATTCGTACCTATTTGCGGTAAATAAAGAAGGAATAACGATGAAATCACGTGCAGCAGTTGCATTTGGCCCTGGTGAGCCATTAAAAATTGTCGAAATTGATGTCATGCCACCAAAGGCTGGGGAAGTGTTAGTCAAAATTAGCCATACGGGTGTTTGCCATACTGATGCATTTACCTTGTCAGGTGATGACCCTGAAGGGTTATTTCCTGTGGTATTAGGGCATGAAGGCGCGGGCGTTGTTGTTGAAGTCGGTGAAGGTGTAACTAGCGTTAGCGTTGGTGACCATGTCATCCCACTTTATACGGCAGAATGTGGAAAATGTGTTTTTTGTGAGTCAGGCAAAACGAACTTATGTGTCTCTGTTAGGGAAACACAAGGTAAAGGTGTGATGCCTGATGGGACCACACGTTTTTCTTACAATGGCCAGCCTGTTTACCATTATATGGGTTGTTCAACATTCAGTGAATATACCGTTGTTGCCGAAGTCTCTTTGGCTAAAATTAACCCTCAAGCCAATCATGAAGAAGTGTGTTTATTAGGTTGTGGCGTGACCACGGGTATCGGTGCTGTACATAATACGGCTAAAGTACAAGAAGGTGACTCAGTTGCAGTTTTTGGCCTCGGTGGGATTGGTCTTGCGGTTATTCAAGGAGCAAGGCAAGCAAAGGCTGGCCGTATTATTGCCATTGATACTAACCCGTCTAAGTTTGAATTAGCGCGCCAATTTGGTGCGACAGAATGTTTGAATCCTAATGATTTTGATAAGCCGATTCAGCAAGTGTTGATTGAGAAAACCCAGTGGGGAGTTGATCATACCTTTGAATGTATTGGTAATGTTAATGTTATGCGTGCAGCACTTGAAAGTGCACACCGAGGATGGGGTCAATCAATTATCATTGGTGTCGCAGGGGCAGGGCAAGAAATTTCAACTCGTCCATTCCAATTAGTAACAGGGCGGTCATGGCGTGGTACGGCTTTTGGTGGTGTGAAAGGTCGTAGCCAGTTGCCAAAAATGGTTGAAGATGCCATGAAGGGTGATATTGAGCTGTCTCCATTTGTGACGCATACATTGCCATTAGAGCGTATTAATGACGCATTTGATTTAATGCATGAAGGCAAATCAATCCGCACCGTTATTCACTATGATTAAGGAGTCTTTGATGGAGAGAATTGAACGCCATGCGTGTTTTGGGGGCTGGCAGGATGTTTATCAACATCAATCCACCGTGCTCGGCTGTGAAATGAAGTTCGCAGCTTTTCTACCACCACAAGCGAAAACAACCGTCTGCCCAGTGATTTATTGGTTATCAGGGTTAACCTGTAATGAACAAAATTTTATTACTAAGGCGGGAGCCCAACAATTTGCGGCAGAACATGGCGTGGTTATAATCGCACCAGATACTAGCCCTCGAGGGGCTGAGGTTGCTGATGACGAGGCTTATGATTTAGGACAAGGCGCAGGTTTTTATGTGAATGCTCTGCAAGCCCCGTGGAGTCATCATTACAGAATGTATGATTATATTGTGTCTGAACTACCTGATTTAATCGAAACACATTTGCCTATATCTGATAAACGTTCTATTTTTGGCCATTCTATGGGTGGACACGGGGCTCTAATGATTGGCTTACGAAATGCAGGCCGATATTCTAGTTTATCTGCATTTTCTCCTATTGTTGCTCCAACCCAAGTTCCATGGGGGCGCAAAGCCTTTATGGCTTATCTGGGGGAAGAAACAGCTAGCTGGTCTCAATATGACACTGTTGAATTAATCGGAAAAGCGGAGGCTATTCCACCTATTTTAGTGGATGTAGGCACTGCGGATCCTTTCTATCAAGAACAATTAAAACCCGAGTTATTTGCAGATATTTGTGACAAAAAGCAATTTGAATATCGTTTGAATTTACGTGATGGATATGACCACAGTTACTATTTTATTAGTAGCTTTATTGGTGAACATATTGCATTTCATGCACGCTATTTAAACGATAATAGCTGAGTATGGTAGTGTTAGATATATTGTAGTGTTAGATATATTGTAGGGTGAGGCCAATAGTTGGTTTCACCTTGCTATTCCTTAACGTTTTAATCATGCCTAAATCGCTACTCTAACCCTCCATGGGAGAGCTTGCTGATTGCTTTAATCGCACTGATTGCGACATCTTTATTTGGGTCATTACATAATTCAAGTAGTCGATTAATCGTATTATGTTGTTTCAGTCGTATTTTACAATCACCTAAAGCGGATATGGCAGCTATTTTTACATCATCATTTTTTCTTTTCGTTAAATCAAGTAATGTATTTATGACTTTGTTATCCATCTTTTATCCTAATCAGGGTATTAAGAAATAAAGTTAATTAAAATTCATTTGTTTCAAAATATTAATTTCAATGTAGAGATGCTACTAAATGAAAGAATTTATTAATATCAAAAAACACAACTAATATGGATATAGTATGATTAGGTTTTTGTATGAATAGGTAGCAAAAATCATACCTATTCATATATAGGGATTAGAAAGATTAAATAAGATTAATTAAAAAACCTGTGCTTTAACGGATTGATAAAAAAATATTATTTGTATACTAAAAATGGTGGGAGAGTTTACTCAGTGCCTTTATTGCAGACACCGCAACATCCTTATTGGGATCTCTACAGAGTTCAATTAAACGGTTGATCGCATTTTGTTGTTCAACGGTCGCTTTATAATCACCTAATGCGGAAATAGCTGCAATTTTAACATCATCATTTCCACGATGCGTTAATTCAATTAATGTTTCAATAATGTTATTTTCCATGTAAACCCTTTGAAATACCTATGCGATACCAAGGTATTCTAAGTGAATTTACTTGAGATTTATTTTTGAAATTTAATGCTTTATTAATACATTATATAGATTTTACGCATTTTCAGGCTATTAACTATCTTATTAACTAGGGCGCATTAAGAGAGTAAGGATTATTGATATAAAAAATTTAAAATATTAAAAGACATTAGTTATCTATTAAAATAGATATGACTAAATAATTCTTTATTAAGGTAAAAATAATAAAGCACTTTACCTTTAAAATGAGTTAAATAAAGTGCTTATTAAGCCTGAGTTAGTGACGTAAATAAACGTGAGGCGTGTTATTTTCAGGGTGTTGAGTAACACCTAAGTCAGCTTTATACCAACGAGTTAAGTTTTCAGTCGTTAAAACATCGGTAGGGGAACCTTGAGCGACAAGCTTTCCATTATGAATTAATAACACTTTATCTGCATATAATGCGGTTAGATTAAGGTCATGTAATACACAGCAAACACCTAACGGTCGTTGACGTGTAAGTTGATGTAGTAACCGTAAGCTATGCTGTTGATGATATAGATCAAGCGCAGAAGTGGGTTCATCGAGAAACAAGCATGCGGGTTGAGCTGTCGGTTGCCATAATTGTGCTAATACTCGAGCTAATTGAACGCGTTGCTGCTCACCCCCTGAAAGTTGGCGGTAATCCCGCTGCCGCAATGATTGGCAACTGGTTTGTGCTAACGCTTCATTGATGGCGGTGTGTTTATATTCTGAACCATAGGGGGTTCTGCCCATTGCAACCACATCTTCAACAGTAAAAGCAAATTGCAAATGGCTATGCTGTTTCATCACAGCACGTTTTCGGGCTAACGCATTATGGTCCCAGTCAGTCATTGCTCGGCCTTCAATAAAGCATGTGCCATGAGTCGGGGTATTATAGCCTGTTAGTAATTTTAATAGACTGGATTTCCCTGCGCCATTTGGCCCAATGATCACCACAAATTCCCCTTGATCAATCGATAAACTCACATTATCTATAAGCGTCTTTTCACTGATTTTATATGATAAATTTTGTGCTTCTAACAAGAGCGATTTTGTTTGCATTTTTAGATCCTCCCCGAAGGCTGCCGTAAAATTAGCCATAAGAAGTAGGGGCCACCAATTAACCCTGTCAGTAAACCAACAGGAATTTCAGCAGGTGCAACCGCAGTCCTTGCTACAGTATCGGCAATAAGTAATAAGCCCGCACCTACGATAGCGGAACCAGGAATTAACCAACGATGGTCTGGCCCGAGAGTCATGCGAATGAGATGGGGAACAACGAGACCGACAAAACCAATAACACCGCTCATGGCAACCGCACAACCAACTAACATGGCGCTGAGGAATAATAAAATAAACTTGGTACGCTCAACATTGAGCCCAAGGTAATGGGCGTCTTCGTCCCCTAATTGTAGGATATTAAGCTTACTTCCTTGTGTTAAACAGATAATACAAATAGGAAGAATAACTGAAGCGGCGATGGCCAATGATGCCCAGTCAACATTACCGAGCGTGCCCATCATCCATAAGCTAAATGTTCTGAGTTGTTGGTCATTACTGATATAACTAAGAACACCGATGAATGACATACACAGCGCATTGATAGCGATACCCGCGAGAAGTAGTTTTGCGAGGTTACCATTTGATGAACGATTTAAGCTAAAAATAATAAAAGATACGGCTAGGCTACCAATAAAAGCAGCAGCGACATGGCCATAACCTTGCATCACGGTGGGTAATGAAACAGAGAAAACAATAAATGCGGCAACGGATAAAGCCGCGCCACTACTGATACCGAGTAAGCTAGGATCAGCGAGGGGGTTACGGAATAACCCTTGCATAATGGCACCAGATACTGCTAAGGCAAGGCCAACTAAGATGGCAATTAACACGCGAGGAAGGCGGATATTCAGCCATATCTGCCAATCCGAGTCTGTGGCAGATGCCTGCCACAGTGCTTTTAATGAGAAGTTCATTGCGCCGGCATTCGACGCGATGAGAACTAAACCGCCAAGTGCTAACAATAATACGATAATCACCAAAAATGGGTTTTTAAAGCGACTCATTGGGATTTTTCTAATGCCTCACGTAGTTGTTGCATGACTTTAGGCGTACCTAAACTGAAAGTGAGCATACCGACGTCATCGACAACCAGAAGCGCTTTATTTTTCCCTGCGGGGGTCATTGACATTCCTTGTAATTTCCACACTTTTTCTATTCCACCTAATGATTTAATACCTTCTTTGGTAAAAATGATTAAGTCAGGTTGGCTTGATAGCAAGCCTTCTTGGGATAGAGGACGATAGCTGTCGAAGCTGCTCATGGCATTTTTTGCCCCTACCGCGTTAATGACACTGTCTGCCGCAGTGTGCCGTCCTGCCGCTAAAGGCATAACACCACCGTGACTCATGATAAATAAGACTTTTTTGTCAATAGGAGCCGTATTTACTTGGCTGAGCTGTTGGTTAAATTGATTAACTAATTGCTTTCCTTGCTCTGTTTTACCGACCACATTAGCGATGGTGGTAATTTTTTCTGGAATGGCTTCTAAACTCGGTTTCCCTGTCACCTTAATAATTTTTACGCCGCTTTTTTCGATTTGCGAAAGAGCCATTGAGGGTTTAGCTAACTCACTCGCAAGTACTAAAGTCGGGCGCATTGACAACACGCCTTCTGCGTTAAGCATACGCATATAGCCCACATCAGGGAGCTTGGTGGCTTGCTCTGGATGAAGGCTGGTGCTGTCACGGGCGACGAGCTGTTCCTGTGCTCCAAGTTCATACACAATTTCAGTCACATCACCCCCTAAGGTGACGATGCGTTCTGTTGCATAAGAACAAAAAGAGATAAACAGCGTTGATAAGATTAGAAGCCATTGTTTCATAATAAGTTACCTAGTTTTAAATGCGTGGTAATGCGGTGACTTGTTGGCGCCATTGCTCTTGCTCTGGAGTCCCTTCCGTACGCTGCCCATACATTTGTGCGATTTGATTTCCTTGGTTATCGAAGACTTCAAGGCTAGTCACATGGCCATCTTGCGTTGGCTTGCGTGTGACCCAACATTCGGCAATACCATTTTCAATCATGTGCAAGGTGAAATCAGGATTGAAAATATTTAGCCACTTTAAGTCTGAACCTTCACTTTGATATGGCATGATTTTTTTGATTTCACCAGTAAAAATTTGCACACATCCGCGGTTGCCCACAAAAATCATAATTTCGTTTTGATCTTTGAACGCAGTGTTAATCAGCTGATTGAAGGAATCATTAGGCACTTTCCAAGCCAAATCATCGCTAACCGCAGCGAAAACTTGCTGGCGGCTGAGGTTGTTTTTCTTGAGTAGAACAAAAAATTGGTGAACGTCTGTCATGTTGCGCCATTCTTGTTCTAATTGTTGTTTTAGCTCTTCACTAACGGGCTGATTGGTAAATGCAGTTGCTGTTTCATGGATGAGCTCCGGGTTATCTTGGGTAGCATATTTTTCAATCAATGCCTGCCATGCCGCCATATCCGTTTCATCGGTGGTGTAAACTTTATGTAGTGCGTCACCTTGTTTATCAAAAAATTGGATACTATGACGCTCACCGTGTTTGCTGTCTTCCGTCAAAGCAAAGATAGCGTCCCAATGGCTGAAAAACATCCGTAAATCAAGGGCGCGAGGGTTTAAAATTAACCCACCGTGTGGGCTAAAGGTTGCATTGTCATAACGACCAACTTGCTCATGAACCACATATTCGTTACGGGTAATCGCTTTCACTTTCCCAACAGTGGCTAATTCTGTCAACAAAGTGGGGGCATCGACATTTAAACGAACAGCTTTGTCGTGACCAACACGACTATGCAGTAGCTGAGCTTCAGATACATTTAAATAGGCGGCGAGATCGCGAGCGTATTTGGCTTTGTTATCTGTTTTTGCTTGTTGGTAACGCTCGTAAAGTGCTGAATTCACGTTTATCTCCTTAATATTGTGTGAATTACCATTGGAAGCTGACAAGCAGCTTGGCATTACGTCCATCTTGAGGAATACCTTGTGATGAGTAGTATTCTTTATCAAATGCATTGCCTAACACGACACTGGTTCCTAACCCTTTGAGTTGTCCTTCACCTTGATAACTCACATAGAAGTCATGTACGGCATAGCCGGCTTGTTGTTCTGCTTTAGAGGCTTTATTGAATTCTGTATGGCGCGTAAACTCCCCTAGCCAGCCCACTGAAAAACCGCTGTCTGCAATAGGTACGGCCAGATTACTGGTGACAGAATCAGGTTTAATTGATGTTATTGATTTTCCATTAGATTCATCTTTTCCTTCAGTATGGTTATAAGCCAAACTCCAATTGAAATAGTCTGTTTTATAATCCATTGAGGCATCCCATCCCCAAATTTTGGCACGTTTAGTATTGATTGATGTGGTGTAGTTATTTTGCAAAATATATCTATCAACATTCACATATGTGTTGATGTAATCTTTCGCTTTGGTATCAAAATAACTGGCTTTAAATTGTAGGTTGTCACGATCCATCAATAGGTCATCGAAACGCAGACCAAAACCATATTCTGCGGTACGGGTTGATTCAGGTTTCAGATTAGGGTTTGGTTTCCATCTATTAACGATTGGCCCCATTTGGAAGTGGACCTCGTCGTTATACATTTCCATCATAGAAGGGGCTCGGAAGGCTTCTGAATATGACGCAAATAGCATTGACCACTCTGTTGGTGTGATGCTAACGGCACCTTTAGATGACCATTTACCTTTTTTCACATCTTCATTGCCATCAGATGTCGCTTTATAGTGGTCATAGCGCGTACCGACAATAAAGGAAACAGGCAAATCTTTTAGGCTAATTTCATCTTGTAAAAAGCCGGATGCAAAGGTGATGTCCGCATCGGGGAATTGGGTGGTATTTGCATAAGGAGTTTGTTTTTGCTTATAAGCTTCACTGCCGTAAGTCAGGTTATGTGATGCTAATGGCAAGTCATAAAAGTTAGAGCGGTTATCCGCTTTTATGCCATAAGTTTTTTGTGTACGACCTTCATAGGGGGTTCCTTGGCCTTTTGCCGTGATATTAATATCGGAGTAATAAGGCGTGACTTTAAAATTTAGCCATTCCTGTGAGCCCGGTTTAATTTGATAAGTTATCTGTGCATCACGTTGGCGAGTGGTACGGTTAACTTTTAGATTGTCACTCCCTACATTAATTTCTTGCGGGTTTTTAGGCTCATTGGCATCATTATTATAATAACGCATTTGGCCAGAAAGCTTTTGTGCATCATCGATTTGCCATGTTCCTTTTGCCAGCAGGTTACCAATGGTTTCCTTGTTTTTCATGTCATCGCCATTACTCATGCGGACATTACCGGTTTCTTTCGTGACAAAGCTGAATAGCCCATCAAGGTTATCACTACGGCCAAACGCAGTGCCGCCGAAACCGAAGCTATGATCGCCAGTAGCGGCTTCGGTAAAGACACGGAAACCGTGGTCTTGGCCTTCACGTAATAAGTCTTTGGCATCAACGGTTTCCCAAGCAATCACACCGCCCATGGCACCACTGCCGTAGAGTAGGGCAGAAGGGCCACGGATAATTTCAACTTGCTTAATCAGAGCAGGGTCGATAAAGGTGCCATTGACATGGCCTGTATCTGTGCCTTGGCGAATACCATCCACTAAGGTCAAAATGCCGCGTCGATCAAACCCGCGCATATAAATATCTTGCCCATTTGCACGGCTGGTACCGGTGACACCAATCCCGGGAACTTTACGTAAAATGTCATTGACGGTGCTGGCCGTTTGCGTTTCAGGTGAATTATTTTTGATCACCGTGACCATCATCGGGGTTTCGAAGCTGTCACGTTCGCTACCTGTCGCATAGACAGTCATCACATCATGATGATTTTTTTTTGGTGATGGTTCTGTTGTTTGTGCTTGAGCACTTGCTATCACGCCTAAGATGGCACTGGTTAGGACTGACATTCGCAAAACAGGGGACATAATTGTGATACTCCATATAGTTTTTATCTGTATTAAGCAGAGTGAATTCGTATTAATTGATAGCGATGTATTGGTCTGGAGGACCTGAATTCGGTATGACACAGGAAAAATTGCATGTAAGCGGTGTCTGAACATAGCAAGAGGAGTAAACAACTAATGAAGGTATAAAGCTGAGGTAATAGTCAGTAACTGGTTGGTGTTCAGCAGGACTATTTGGGATGTGGCACATTAACGCTACCGCTGCGCGATAGTCAGGTATCGAGTGGCTATCCTTGCTGATTCGATATTTAGTGGCACAAATGTGAAATACAGACGTCAGTTTAAACTCCATAAGAAACCTTTTCCTATGTTTAGATTAAGCTGGCTGCCTGGATAATTAACCTAGGTGGCTTGCGAATTAAGTTTTGGTACGACTTACTTTGGGTATGGCTTACTTAGTTAAGATCAACTTACCTGTACGTGTTTGTCTCAATTGATAAAGCTCGCCATTATGTTGAATTGAGACCTTACCGGCAGGGCCCAATAATTGTTGGCTTTCTATCACGTCAGTTTTAACGGGTTGTTTCGCCGTTTCGACGGTATTTTCTGCAACTGGGGCTGTCATATTATTTACCATACTAAGTTTGTTGATAATCGAAATGATATTGAGAATGATTATCTTTAGAATGATTGCCAATATCAAGTAATTTTCACAATCAAACAACAAAAGAGCCACAAAAAACTAAGTTCGTACGAAAAAACAGCATTAATCTAGTGGTTCCCCACTTACAAGGCTATAATTGAGTTTCTCTATTCATTGCATGGGTGAATAAAATGAAAATATTACTGTTAGGAGCGACAGGGCTTGTGGGAAGTCATGTTTTATCATTGGCACTTGCAGACTCTCGTGTGACTCAGGTGATAGCGCCAACACGACATGCATTAGCAGAACATGAGAAATTACAAGCACCTATTGTTGATTTTAACCATTTACCTGACGAGGCTGCGTTATGGGAAGTCGATGCTGTGATTTGCGCGCTCGGCTCAACCCTCAAAGCTGCTGGTTCAAAGGCGGCATTTCGTCAAGTGGACTACACCTATCCTTTAACCTGTGCAAGGCTAGCCAAAAAATGGGGCTGCCCGACATTTGTATTGACTTCTGCTTTGGGGTCAAACGCTAAGTCACCTTTTTTTTATAGCCGAGTAAAAGGGCAGCTTGAACAAGATTTAAGATTACTGGGTTTTGATTCTTTAACTTTAGTTCGCCCGAATGTGATTCGTGGTGACCGCCAAAAAGTGCGTTTGGGGGAAGTTGTTGTGATTCGTATTATTTCCTGTCTATCATCTATATTGCCCGCGAGCTGCCAAGTTAGCCCCGCAACAAATATTGCGAAGGCATTATTTGAGGCTGCAATAAATCCCACGAAAGGGGTTCGTGTTATTTCATCTAAACAGCTTATATAACACTGGCTAGTTCATTTTTGTTGTTTATGTTGTTTTTTGTTTCACACACAAAAGCTTCAATTTTATGATGCCTGAAATGCTAACCGATTTAGGAATTACAAAAGTTAATATAGGGTTGGTAAACATACTGATTGATGACAAACATATTATGTTTGTCATCAACCTAAAGCCCACAAATGTGGGCTTTTACTCTTCGAAGGTTACCCCTGAATCTGTGCTAATGAACCGTATAAATCATAAAGTGTTTCATATTCATCTTGCTGATAAAATCGAATTTTATCCCAACAAAATTGCTTAGCGACTTCCACGGTAAAGCGTGTTGCATCGATTAACTCACTTTCATAACTTGCACCTGTTTCACTACCGGGGACAATCGATTTAGCCGTAATGGCAAGGCCAACAACAGGTGCCTGTGTTGCAATATGCGGTTGCATTATAGAATTAAAGTGATAAACACCGTTATCATAAGGAGAAATGTCTTGTGTGGTGATAGGAAACGTCTTTGCCACATCTCCTGTTGCATACTCCAGTAAGCGAACTAAATCAGGTGCGACGCGTAAAATATAGCCTTGCATAGCCGTGGGAGAAATCGCAATCCCTCGGTGCTTAATGATGCTGTTTCCCTTTGATGTATCGATGGATAAAATAGCATCCATCTGTTTATCGACTTCATATTGGTTCATGGTATTAGATGAAACTGGCATCCCCATAAAATCGACAGGGTCATGAGGAGTAATCGAAACATGCGTGGCGATATGAGAGCTAATTATTACGTCCCCTTTGAGGCTCTGCCCCTTTGCCGCCATATCCAACAACTTCATCGCGCTGGCAAAAGCGACAATTGACCCATCAGCATCAGAAACTATTCCAATACGATTCGGTTGTGCCTGTTGTGCACCTAAACGACCGATAATGCCTAAAGTCGGGTAAGTGCCTCCACGGTGTTTGCCCTCAGAGCCTGGGATTAATACTTTTATAAAATGGCATAACTGACTTGTATCCTCTGGGGATTCATAAGGAATAGAAGTAACAGTGATGATGGCATCATTTGAGCCAACAGAATGAAGTAGCGCTGCCATTTTTTCGCCATCAACATCAGGGGTGTCTAATAAGTCATAAACTTGGCTTAGATAATTCAAAGACATTATTGCACTCCTTTAATAATATTTAATTTGAATGGCTTGTTGGTAGCAATTTCTTCAATCTTATTAGGTCCCCGTAACCATAGGGCATTTTGCTCACCTAAAATGGTGCCATGGTGGTTTTCAATAAATAATGCAGTTCCTTCATATAGTGCGATCAATTCTTCCATGGGGTTAATCGTTAAAAACTCATTTAATCTCTCTTCACGACTTTCCCCATTATGGCCAATTGGTTTACCAGAAATAAAATGCGGGTTAATTTGAAATGGGCAAATATTCAGCGCACTAAATGTAGGGGGTTGGACAATTGGCATATCATTGGTGGTGCGAATACTCGGTGTTGCAACATTACTGCCTGCACTCCATCCCATATAGGGAATGCTTTCATATTTAACTCGTTGTGAAATCAGCTCCACTATGTTGGCATCATATAGGCGTTTTAATAAGGCAAAGGTATTTCCGCCGCCAATAGCAATCGCTTGTGCTTGTTTAACTGCCGCAACAGGGTCGCTAAAGTGATGAATTGATGTTAATTCATAACCTAAAGCATTAAATACCGGTTTTACAATTGCTTCAAAATCATCAAAACTGAATGTAACTGCGGCATAAGGAATAAATAGAATATTTTGTTTTTTATGTTGTAATAAACGATGGATTTGTTCGCCCGCATGTTGTAAATAATTCATATTCCCCATACGTGAACTACTCATTAATAACGCATTAGTCATTGCTATATTCCTTTTTGATTTTTTTTATTGAATTAATTAATAAATCGATTTCTTTTTCACTATTAAAATAATGAAGTGATAAGCGGGCCATTTTTTCTATTTGATAGAACTTTAAAATAGCGGTTGCCATAAAGTGACCTGATTCAATAATGATATTTTTAGCTTCTAATTTTTGCATTAATACATCAGAGGGGATTCCGTTAATATTAAATGGAATTATTCCTATTCGCTGGTGGCTATTATTAGGGCCATAAATTTCGACACCAGAAAGTTGAGATAATTGCTGCATCGCATATTGAGTGAGTGTTTGGTTGCGATTCTCAATTTGTTCAATACCGATATTTACAGCATAGTCTAAAGCCGAATCTAAACTAATAATGGCCGGAACATTTGGGCAGCCCGCTTCAAAGCGTTTTGCTGTTTGAGGCAGAATAACGTCTCCTGTTTGTGGGTCAATTGAGCTATTCCACCAACCGACCAGTGTGGGGGTTAATGATGGTACCAATGATTCACGAACAAACAGAATGCCACTGCCTTCTATCGCTCTTAACCCTTTTCGGCCACATGATGACATAAAGTCACATTGCCATTTTTGAACATTAACGTTATACATTCCAATGGCTTGTGAAGCACTAATATGGCTAAGTACACCATGCTTTCTGGCTATCTCACAAATAGCCTGCACAGGTTGAATTACCCCAGTTATGTTAGATAGCGCAACGAAACTGATGAGCTTTGTCTTGGAGGTTATCGCTTGCTCGATAGATTCAGGTGAAAGGACACCATAGCTATCCGCACTCACCTTAATAATTTTTATTCCTTTTTCATGCGCTAACAGTTGCCAAATTGCAATATTGCTGAGCATCTCAGTATCAGGAATTATCACTTCATCGCCAGCTTGCCAAGAAATACCTCTAGCAATCAAGCTGATAGATTCTGTGCCATTTTTGGTAAATGCAATTTCACTGGGCTTTGCACCGATAAATGCGGCCAATTTTTGTCGACAAATTTCAACTTGCTCATAGGTTTGCTTGCGGAAGCTCGGTAAATAAGTCCCTTGCTCTGCGGTTTTATCAAGATAGCGCTTTACTGCGTCTATTACCGGTTTTGGCGGTGGTGCAGCGGCTCCCGTATCAAAATAAGCGTAATGTTGTGAAACTAGAGTGTCTTTTTGCACTTGCGACCAGATATTCGTCATTATTATTCCCTATAAAGTTATTTAGCCCAGAAGGAAAGCAGTTTCGCTTTGAGGGTTGGCAGGAATGCTTTAGCCGTGGAGTAAAGAGCATCGCCAGCAATAAGCCCACCAGCGAAAGTTGAAATTTTATCGGAACTGATATTGAAGAAACGCTCAATGATAATTCGAACCGCGAGTGCAGTAAGAACCGTCCAACCTGCAATAGGGTAGTTAATCATCAAGCCAGTTGAGAAGAGTACGCCAATCTGGTTTTTAGCACCGCCAATTAACTGAATGATGGCACCCGGTATGGCCCACAATAACAACATCATTGCCACATTTGAGGAGCTTCCTGCTTGGATCGTAGCGGCATAAAGCCTTGATGCAGGAACGATTTTGTCTTGTTCGAAATAAAAATCGTAGGTAAGTGCAACCACCACCAAGGCGCAGCAAAAACCGATAATAGCGGCGAAATATTGTTGTTTTCTCCCATAATGTTCTGCAGATTGGTTTTTACCATAACCGCGGATCATAAACCCCGTTTTTAGGTCAAAACCCATATCGGCAAAAGCAGGGCCTGTCGCGGCACAAAACCCAACTAAAACGGCCAATGCTTCGGGGGGAAACCCCAGTAAAATACCAATCATCAATGAGATAAGAGCTGCTGCAGTTGCAGGAAACCAGCCAGAATGCATCGCAGCCATACCCACAATCATCTCTTGGATTAAAGCGGCTAAGGTCGCAAAAATGAGGAATCCAATAAGTTGTGGCAATGTCATGGTGACAAATATTTGGCTAATAAATGTGAGTGCTAATGCGGTTAAAAAGTAGAACGTTGCCCCTTTGATTAAGGTTGATTTGATACGTTTGCTACTTTGGCGTAATTCATCACTATCTTCGCTTTGTTGCTGACTATCTTTCTTGTTGCGAAATACAATGGCTCCGATTTGGATTAATGCGACGATACCTGCACCAATCATCACACCGTGTGGGACATAGTTTTCATATAAATTATAAGTAATTAGCCCTGACTCAGAAAAACCGCGAATGAGAAGTCCAACAGCAAACATGAATAACGCGAAAATACTGCCAATCAACGCGATCCCTGCGGATGCCATTGGGATACCAAAACCTGCACCGATGGCTCCAGCAGCAAAGCCTGTCAGCAATGCGCCAAGCCGCTTTCCACCTTTATTTCCTGCCCACAAAGTTTCTGCGGTGGCAACACCGGCAGGCCAAGATGCACTGGCAGGATAGGCGCGGGTATTAAACAAGCCATATAAAATCGTGCCATCAATGATAATCGCAACGAAAGCTCCAGCCATCATCGGATAAATTAATTCAGGCATACCCAATACCCAAGGCACACCAATGGCTACTATTAAACCATTTGCTGCAGCAAAGGTTGCTGCAGAGATGCTAGTTTGAATTAAATTTTGCGCATCGATAAATTTAAATGATGCGAATATAGAAAGTGGGACACGAGATAATAAAATGGCGAGAACAGCACCGATAATTGATGTGTTTGCGGAGATTCCTAGTGTGACAATAATCTGAATACCAATAATAGCACCAACAAAAGATAATATAATTATTGCGATGAGTAGTGCTGGAGAAAAAATAGATACACGTACCTCAGTATCATTTTTATCATGAGATATATTCATAGAGTTACCTATTTTATTTTAATAATTAATAACTGCTTTTTATCTTATTATTTCACCATGGATTTAAAATATGGTAGATAATTTACTGGCTGTGGATTTTAATAATGGATAATACTCGGTTAAATTTTTACTTTGGCTTGATGCTGCAATGCATAACGAGCCTAATACCCCTTTTTCAAAAGAAAATATAGGAACGGATAACCCTTGTGTTCCTGCTAAATAAGCTTCTTTTGAATATGCATATCCTTCTTCAGCATAGAGACTTAATTGCTTTTTTAATAAGGTGTTATTTTGCAAATTATGTTTAGAAAGATATTCATCAATATATGAAATATCCATTGAGCTTAAAATGATTTGTGTAAATGGGGCTTCATGCAAGCTCAACGCTTCTCCTTCTTTAGATGTAAAGCGGATAAGATGGTCACTTTCTAAAATGAAATTACAAATAGCGATATCATTGTAACGGCGATAAATAAATATGGTTTCATGTGTTTTATCAGCGAGAGGGCGTAAGTAGTCACTCGCTAATTGTGAAAACTGGCGTGTGTTATTGGCTAAATGACCGATTTCAATACACCGCAAGCCTAATAAATATTCTTTATTTTTATTTTTTTGTAAGAAACCTTGCTCTTCTAGAATATTAAAACCCCGCTGTACGACGGAAGGGCTCTTATCAAGATGACGAGCTAACTCACGTACTCCCCATATGGGCTTGTTGATTGAAAAGTAATCTAACAAGGTTAATACGAAACCAGCAGATTGTAGTCGGTTATTCATAGCTTCCCCTGTTTATAATTAGTTGAATTAGCACTATTGTTATATTTTTGTTCCTTATACGGGAACAGTGTGCCGTTTGGTAATACAAACATATTTAGATGAAACAATATGCAAAGTAAATGATTTGTTGCGTCTGTGTTAAGTAGGTCACTAAAACAGTTCTTATCATTTATCTTTTTTTTCTTGCTTTCTCTATAACTATTTGAAGTTAATCTATTTTTTTTATTCTTTAGCTGTTCCTACTAGCGAAACAATCAAAAGGACGGAAATGGATAAATGAGTTATTGGTGAAAACAGGAGAATTTGTTTACCTTGAATGATCTTTTCCTGATGCGATTTATTTATGTGAGAAATAGATTATTTTATATTTTTGTGTAAACGTTTACACTAAGTCGAGGTTGATCACAGAATCTTATCTAAACTCGTTGTTATACTCGGTAGCAATGACAAGTTGGAAGACAGAATGCAATTTAAGCAGTATTGGGGGAAGAGAGATGCAACAGGTTGAAATTCTCGTTACAGGCGGGCTCGGGTATATCGGTAGTCATACTTGTGTTCAATTGATAAAGGCTGGGCTATCACCAGTTATTATTGATAATTTGTGTAATGCAAAGCTAGAAGTGCTTAATCGTATTGAAAGATTAACCGGTATGCGCCCAGTATTTTATCAGTGTGATGTTCGAAATGAGCAACAGCTAGCTCACATTCTTTCTTCTCATCAATTTCATTCAGTTATTCATTTTGCAGGGCTAAAAGCGGTTGGTGAATCAGTAGAAAACCCGCTTAGATACTATGATGTTAATTTCAATGGGACATTGGTATTAATGCGCTGTATGCAGGAAGCGAACGTGAAAAGTTTGATTTTTAGTTCGTCAGCAACGGTATATGGCGAGCCCAGTCGTTTACCTATCACCGAAGAGTTCCCAACGGGTAATACGCAAAGCCCTTATGGCACCAGCAAGTATATGGTTGAGCGTTGTTTATCTGATTTATTTCACTCAGACCCGTCATGGTCATTAACATTATTACGTTATTTCAACCCAGTAGGTGCTCATCCATCGGGTTTGATGGGAGAAGACCCACAAGGGATCCCAAATAATTTAACACCTTATATTACCCAAGTTGCAGTAGGGAAAAGAGAAAAATTGGTGATTTATGGAAACGATTACCCTACGGTGGATGGGACGGGGGTTCGGGATTATATTCATGTCATGGATTTAGCTGATGGCCATGTTGCTGCTCTACAAAAGGTTGGTAATCAAGCAGGGTTACATTGCTACAATTTGGGTACGGGGAACGGTACCAGTGTTTTGCAAATGTTACATGCATTTGAAAAAGCAGTTGGAAAAGCCATTCCTTATGTGATTGAACCACGTCGTGCTGGGGATATTGCGGAATACTGGTCAACACCAGAAAAAGCGCACCATGAACTAGGATGGCAAGCGGAGCGAACTCTTGAGGATATGGCGACTGACAGTTGGCGTTGGCAATCAAATAATCCCAATGGTTATGAAGTTTAGGAGATGCATGAGATGAATATTTTGCCTTTTAACCCTTCGGATTGCCCTCATCGTCGCTATAACCCATTAACAGGCCAGTGGGTGTTAGTGTCCCCTCATCGAGCAAAACGCCCGTGGAGCGGCAAAGATGAAAAACCATCAATAGAAAATTTACCTCAATATGATGAGCATTGCTTCTTGTGCCCTGGTAATACAAGGGTTTCCGGGGAAGTGAATCCTAACTACCAAGGGACTTATGTATTCCAGAATGACCATGGTGCGCTATTAGCACAACCCTGCGCTCAACCTGATAATCAATCTGAATTGTTTCAATCACAATCGGTGAGTGGGGTTAGTCGAGTGATTTGCTTTTCGCCTGATCACAGTAAAACACTGCCAGAGCTGTCTGTACCTGAAATTGAAGGTGTTATCGAAACATGGCAGCAACAAGTTGCTGAGTTAAGTGAACGTTATGCTTGGGTTCAGGTTTTTGAAAATAAAGGGGAAATAATGGGGTGTTCTCAACCGCATCCTCATGGACAAATTTGGGCAAGTGATTTTTTACCTAATGAAATTGCACGTAAGGACCATTTTCTCACGCAATATTATCAACGTCATGGCAGCAACTTATTAATTGACTATATTAAAGCTGAGCAACAAGATGGCTCACGAATTGTTGTTGAAACTGAAGAATGGATTGCACTTGTTCCTTATTGGGCAGCTTGGCCATTTGAAACCCTGTTATTGCCAAAGCAGCATATTCGCCGTATGGATGAAATGAATGAAGCCATTCGTGCAGACCTTGCTGTTGCGCTAAAAAAACTCACAAGCCGTTACGATAATCTATTTCATTGCTCTTTCCCATATTCAATGGGATGGCACTTTGCACCTTTTATTAATGAAAGCCAAAGTATCGATCACTGGCAACTACATGCCTTATTTTATCCGCCATTACTGCGCTCAGCGACGGTGAAAAAATTCATGGTGGGGTATGAAATGTTAGCTGAAACTCAGCGAGACCTGACACCAGAACAGGCCGCACAACGTTTACGTGATGTGAGTGACTGCCATTATAAACAAAGTCAAACTACTAAATAATTCATCAAATTATAATTAACTTAGCTGTTTGCTGGGTTAACCAAATTACGCATTAAGGATAATTAAAAATGGAAACGTTAAAGCAAACTGTTGCCTCGTCGTTTGAAAAAAACTTTGGTTATCAACCTGAAATTTATGTTCAAGCGCCGGGGCGAGTGAATATTATCGGTGAACATACGGATTATAATGATGGCTTTGTTTTGCCTTGTGCGATTGATTACCAAACGATGACCGCGGCGGCTAAACGTGATGATCGTATCATCCGAGTCGTTGCGGCTGACTACCATAATGAATGTGACGAATTCAGTTTGGATAGCGAAATTGCATTTTTGCCTGAAAAAATGTGGGCAAACTATATTCGCGGTGTCGTGAAGTTTCTCTTACAAAGAGGGCTTTTATTCAATGGTTGCGATATTGCAGTCAGTGGTAATGTGCCGCAAGGCGCGGGGTTAAGTTCTTCAGCCTCACTCGAAGTTGTGATTGGACAAACACTTAAGGCTTTGTATCAATTAGATATTAGCCAGCAAGATATCGCGCTTAATGGCCAACAAGCTGAGAACCAATTTGTTGGTTGTAACTGCGGTATTATGGACCAACTGATTTCAGCGTGTGGTGATGAAGGCCATGCTCTATTGATTGATTGCCGCAGTTTGGCGCTATTTCCTATTTCCATACCTGATGATCTGGTTGTGATGATAATCAACTCAAATAAGCAACGGGGTTTGGTTGGAAGTGAATACAATACACGCCGCCAACAATGTGAAGAAGCTGCTAATTTGTTTGGGGTGAAAGCGTTACGTGACATCACATTTGATGAGTTTTTACAGAAGCAACATCTATTATCGCCTATCGTTGCTAAGCGAGCCAAACACGTGATCAGTGAAAACGAACGTACTTTAGCGGCAGCAAAAGCATTAACACAAAATGATTTATTGCAGTTAAGTGAGTTAATGGCGCAATCCCATATTTCTATGCGTGATGATTTCGAAATCACCGTCAAAGAAATTGATACCTTAGTGGATATCGTTAAGTCCGTTTTAGGTGTTCAGGGCGGGGTACGAATGACAGGAGGAGGCTTTGGCGGCTGTGTGGTTGCACTGATGCAGCAGCAATGTGTTCAACCGGTGATTGACGCGGTAGAAGCGCAATACCAGAAAATGACAGGCCTACAAGCCGATATTTATGTTTGCCAGCCAAGCTCAGGTGCGAGTGTGGTAAGTTAAAACCAAATTAATAAATTGAAAAAAGTTGATATAACATGCTGTTTAATCAAGAAAAAAATCAGACGCCCAAAGTCGTAGAGTTAACCAATAAAAATGACATGAAAATTGTCCTGACAAGTTTAGGGGCAAGCTGGGTAAGTTGTATTTTGCCGCTAATACATGGGAGACGAGATGTGGTTCTAGGTTCACCAAATATGGATAAACAAAAGGAACAAGACGTGTATTTGGGCGCGACAGTCGGGCGCGTAGCTAACCGTATAGCGAATGCACGTTTTTCTATTCATGGTGAAAATTATTCAGTGTCAGCCAATCAAGAGCCGCATTGTTTACATGGTGGGCAGGACAATTTTAGTTATCGGATTTGGGCCATATCACAACCTAGTACTCAACAGGCTATTTTTTCACTCATTTCACCCGATGGTGACCAAGGTTTTCCCGGGGAATTGAAAGTTGAGGTGAGTTATGAGTTAACGGATGAAAATCAAGTGATTATCCGTTATAAGCACCAAACTACAAAGGCCTGTCCTGTAAACCTAACCAACCATACTTATTTTAATTTGGCGGGTGAAGGTAGTGAAAAGACAGCGCTAGATCATGCTCTTACGATTTACAGTGACTGTTATTTACCCACAGATAAAGCAGGGATCCCTAGCGGAGAGTGGCGTAATGTCACTGGTAGTTATTTTGATTTTCGCCAAAGCAAACTCATTGGCCGTGACTTTCTACAAGATCACGACCAAATTTCTGCTGGGGGATATGACCACACTTTTATGCTAGATGCAGCCCGTATTGATGGGCGGCAAACGGTGGCATCGTTGAGTGCTCCTGAGGGAGACGTAAAGATGAATATTTCTACAACGATGCCCTCTATGCAGTTGTATACAGGGAATTATTTAGTTTCAGTTGCGGGTAAAACTAAATCTTATACGCCTTTTTCTGGGGTTGCATTTGAAACACAGTTTCCACCTGATGCTGTTAATCACCCTGAATGGGGAGAACGATACAGCCCGATTTCACAGCCTAATCAAATTTATTGTAGTGAAACCTGCTATCAATTTATTTTCTAAATCTATATATGATTAACACCGCATCTAAGCGGTGTTTTCTTTTTTGCACGATAAATCCATTATTTTACTTTAAATAATTTTAATATGCGTTATGCCATTGTTTTTAATTCTAGCTCATTGTTTAATAAGCCATCCTAATTGTAGAGGTGCACAATGGCGACAATCAAAGATGTGGCAAAAGAAGCAGGTGTTTCGGTTGCAACTGTTTCTCGAGTGATTAACCAATCACCGAAGGCAAGCCAAGCTTCTATTGCATCAGTAAAGAGTGCAATGAATAAGCTAGGTTATCGTCCCAATGCCGCTGCGCGAGCTCTTGTGAACCAAAGTTCAAATACCATTGGGGTGTTAGTTAACGATGTTTCCGACCCTTTTTTTGGCGTTATGGTCAAAGCCGTTGATGCCGTAGCGCATAAAAATGGTAAACATATTCTGATTTGTAATGGTTACCATAATGCCAAGGAAGAGCGCCAATCGATTGAGTTGTTGATTAACAACCGCTGTGATGCTTTGGTTATCCACTCTAAAGCCCTGGATGATGCTGAACTGCTTCAATATGCAAAAGAAGTCCCAAGTATGGTACTGATCAACCGCCATATTGATGAAATTGCAACCCGTTGTATTTCTTTAAATAACTACAAGGGCGCATATTTAGCGACAGAACATCTTATTCGACATGGGCATACTAAAATTGCGTACATTTCATCAAATCACCAAATTGAGGATGCGGTACAGCGTTTACAGGGTTATCGAGATGCGTTAAAAAATAATGGTATTCAACTGTCTGATAGTTATATTGAATATGGCGCTCCTTATGGGGAAGGTGGGGAGCAAGCGATGACTAACTTACTGATAAAATCACTCGAAATCACAGCGGTCGTGGGTTACAACGATTTTATGGCCGCGGGAGCCATCGCGGTATTAGATGAAAATGAAATTCACTCACCAGAACAGGTCTCGGTTATTGGTTTTGATGATGTGTTGATTGCCCGCTACATCCATCCACGCTTAACAACAATTCGTTATCCTATCCAAATGATGGCAGAAAAAGCCACACAACTAGCACTTTCTTTAGCGAGAGGGGAAAAAACGACAGGTGAAAGTTTGATTTACTCTCCGACATTGGTTCAACGTAATTCAGTTAGACCTTTGCACGCCTAAGTATTTTATAGGCCATAGCGTTACGAAAATAAGTGTAAACGTTTTCATTAATATTTGATGAACTTCACGAATTTATTAAAATCTAGATTACTTCCTGGTACCTTCTCTTCTATCACCTATGAAAATTTACATTAATTTCTGCTATTTAGTCCATTAAGTTAATTCTTTAGAGGATATTGTGAAAATATGTGATTCATCTAACGGTGATATTTTGTGGTAACGTTTACACTTGCTTTGTTATCACTTGGCGAAGGAATTTGATTATGCAAACTGAAGGGGTTGGGTTAAGCACATTAGATTACGGAATATTCATTCTGTATGTGCTTGTCATTATTAGTGTTGGTCTTTGGGTTTCTCGAGATAAAAAAGGACAAAAGAAAGGTACAAAAGACTATTTTCTAGCAGGAAAAACATTACCTTGGTGGGCTATTGGTTCTTCACTGATTGCGGCAAATATATCAGCAGAGCAATTTATTGGTATGTCGGGCTCTGGTTTTTCAATAGGTTTGGCTATCGCATCCTATGAATGGATGGCAGCACTAACACTGATCATTGTCGCAAAATACTTCATGCCCGTGTTTATTGATAAAGGTATTTTTACCATTCCAGAGTTTGTTGAAAAACGTTTCAATAAAACGTTAAAAACGATCTTAGCCGTGTTCTGGTTGGCATTATTTATCTTTGTTAATTTAACTTCAGTTCTCTATTTAGGGTCGTTAGCATTACAAACAATCCTAGGTATTCCAATGCATTATGCTATTTTCGGCTTAGCATTATTTGCAGTGATTTACTCTCTTTATGGCGGGCTATCTGCGGTTGCGTGGACGGATGTTGTACAAGTTTTCTTCTTAATTTTAGGCGGCTTTTTAACCACGATAATGGCGGTGAGCTATATTGGCGGTGATGCGGGGTTATTCGCAGGTATGAGCCGTATGGCAAGTGAAGCGCCTGCGCATTTTGAAATGATTTTAAGCCAAGACAACCCACAGTTTAGTAATTTACCCGGTATTGCCGTGTTAATTGGCGGTTTATGGGTTGCTAATTTATATTACTGGGGCTTCAACCAATATATTATTCAACGTGCATTAGCCGCTAAGTCTATTAATGAAGCGCAAAAAGGCTTGGTTTTCGCAGCATTTCTCAAACTTATTGTCCCAATCCTTGTTGTCGTACCGGGTATTGCGGCATTTGTGATAGTTTCTGACCCTGCATTACTGGCGGGATTAGGAACGATGGCACAAGAACATATGCCAACATTGGCCCAAGCGGACAAAGCTTACCCATGGTTAACACAATTCTTACCCGTAGGCGCTAAAGGGGTTGTGTTTGCGGCATTAGCTGCGGCTATCGTTTCTTCTTTAGCTTCCATGTTGAACTCAGTGGCAACTATTTTCACCATGGATATCTACAAAGAATACATTGCTCCATCAACCGCGGACCATAAATTAGTGAATGTCGGGCGGATTAGTGCAGTTGTTGCGTTAATCGTCGCATGCTTCATCGCCCCATTACTGGGTAACATTGGACAAGCTTTCCAATATATTCAGGAATATACCGGGTTAGTTAGCCCAGGTATCTTAGCGGTATTCTTATTAGGTCTATTTTGGAAGAAAACCAATGCGAAAGGCGCGATTATCGGTGTGCTGCTCTCAATTCCGTTTGCATTATTCTTAAAACTAATGCCGTTAGGTATGCCATTCCTTGACCAAATGATGTACACCTTCTTCTTTACTGCGGTGGTGATTGGTTTAATTAGCCTGACAACGGCAAAAGAAGATGACTGTGAAGGGGCTATTATCCTAACGTCGGAGACCTTTAAAACATCGACAGGCTTCAATATCGCATCATACGCAATTATGGTTATCTTATGTGTGCTATATGCGCTGTTCTGGTAATCCAAAACTTCTAACAAGCTGATAAGTAAAATGATAGCACGAGGCGGGAAAGGTCATTCCCGCCTTATTTTTTGCGTTTGTTAACTTAAATAATGACCTAATATTCGCATCGAGATCATTTTCGTTATTCTTGACTAATAATCTCCCTTCCTTATGTATGGTTAATTGTGTTTAATTTTATTTTTTTAATAACTATTTGTTATAAGCAAATATGCCAAATTGATTTTAATTTGACTTATTTTTAGGAATAATACTGAGACTTATTATTATTATCATTGGAACTATTTTGTGAAAAATTTAGGTTTATTTCGTTTACATCAGGTTGCCATTTTCACTCTGTTAGCGCTGGCTGTTCAAAACCAATCCATGGCAAATGAACAAAATAGCGACAAAAAAGACTCTTTCGTTGTTAGTGCACAAGCACTCAAAGTGAATACTGCGCTGCAAGAAACGCCAAAATCTGTTTCGATCATTACGGAACAAGATTTGACCATACATGCTCCGCAAAAAATTGATGAAGCACTTCGTTATACCTCGGGGGTTGTTGCACAACCTTATGGGGCTGATAATGATACGGATTGGTTCAAAGTTCGCGGTTTTGATGCCGCAACTTATTTAGATAATAGCCGGTTATATCGAGATGGCTACTACACTTGGCTACTTGAACCTTATGGATTGGAAAGTATTGAAGTCGTGAAGGGGGCATCAGCCGTTCTCTTTGGCGAATCCACTCCTGGAGGCGCTGTTAACTTAGTAACGAAAAAGCCATCTATTAATGCTAAAAATGAAATATTTTTAGAAGCGGGTAATAACGATCATCAAGCGCTAGGCTTTGATCTTTCTACAGCATCAGCCGATGCAGGTGCCCGCTACCGTTTAGTGGGAACGATGAAAAAATCGGATGGGGAACTCAAAGGCACGGATAATAAACGTATTTATCTGGCGCCAAGTGCGGCATTTGACTTGTCTGATCAGACTGTACTTACGTTAATGGGGACGTATCTGCACGATGATGGTACGCCCACGAATCCTTTTTTCCCAGCGGCGGGAACATTAATTCACTCTAATTACGGTAAAATTAAGCCATCAACCAATTTAGGTGAGCCTGATTACGATAAATACAAGCGGACTCAGTTCTCAGTGGGTTATTTATTAGAACATCAATTTAATGATGAGTGGCGTTTTGCGCAGCGTGTAAATTATGGTTACAACGACCTAACACTCAGAAGTGTTTATGCTTTCTTTAATGCAGACCCTACCGTGCAGGAATTGGGGCAAGGTATTGTTTTTCGCGATGGTAAAAACCAAAGTTTTAGTTTTGATAACAATATCGTCGGTGAATGGGATAGTGAACGGTTTGAAAATACCTTACTTGCGGGCATTGAATTCCAATATCATCAAACCAAAGGCGATGAACAGGATAATTATGCTTTTGGTAAAATTAACCCGTGGAAGCCAGTTTATGGGCACTATACCCCACTTGACCCATCAAATAACATTCATCGCACTATTGATAAAACACAAGCTAGTATTTATTCACAATACCAAACAAAGCTTGATAGCAAATGGATTGGGGTCGTTGGTGCACGTTATGATTGGGTAAAAACTGAAAATAAAGCACATAAAAAAGCAGAAGATGAGTCTAGAAATGATGGGCAGATGAGTTTAAATGCGGGTTTAATGTATATTGCTGACAATGGCATTTCACCTTATTTAAATTACTCTCAATCTTTTGAAGTTCAATCGACAATCGACCCAACAACCCAAAAACTATATAAACCACTTAAAGGTGAGCAATTTGAAGCAGGTATCAAATATACACCTTATTTTATGGATGGTTATTGGAATATTGCTTGGTTCGATATCGAACAAAAAAATGCGTTAGTCACAACTCCTGAACACCCTGTTGCAACACAAACAGGTAAAGTCACTTCACAAGGTATAGAAACAGAACTATTTGCAAGTGTTACTGATAATTGGGATATTAAAGCGACATACACTTATACCAATGCGAAAACAGATCAAACAGGTGGTAAGGGACGTAAACAGGCTGGTATGATCCCCAAACATATGGCGACTGTCTGGACTGACTACGAAATTCCAATCGTGAGTAACCAGTCGTTAAAACTCGGAACTGGTATTCGCTATTATGGTCAATCAAAGGATAACCCAGCAAGCAGCAACCTTTCTGTTCCTAGTGCGACGCTCTGGGATATGGCCGCGATATATCAATTATCGAACAATTGGCAGTTCCAGTTCAACATGAATAACATCCTCAATAAAGAGTATGTTTCATCCTGTGATACCTGGTGCTATTACGGCCAATCGCGCTCATTTGTGTTACAAACAAAGTACACTTGGTAATTTTAAAAAAGGCATGCTAATAATGTTGGCATGCCTTGAGTCCTTTCTATGTTTCGATTAGCAAATATTAATATCGTTCGCGATCATCGTTCTATTTTATCTATAGATTCGTTAAATATACCCACAACAGAACTCACAGTGGTTCTTGGTCATAATGGTTCAGGAAAATCTACACTGGTTAATCTCCTTTCTGGGCAGATGGCACCGGATAGCGGGAAAATTGATTTAAATGGCACGAGTCTTTCTCAATATAAAACGAAAGAATTAGCGCAGAAAATCGCATATTTACCACAAAAACTGCCAGCCTCAGCGGGGCTGTCTGTGAAAGAACTTGTGCGGTTAGGGCGTTTTCCGTGGCGAGGTGCACTTGGTCGCTGGCAAGCTGACGATGAAATTATTATCCAACAAGCGATGGAGAAAGCTGGGGTTGAGGGGTTTTCCGCGAACTTAGCGGACAACTTGTCTGGTGGAGAGCGCCAGCGCGCATGGGTTGCCATGTTACTTGCTCAACAATCACCAGTTTTAATACTGGATGAACCGACTTCTGCATTAGATATTCACCATCAATACCAGTTAATGAATTTATTGAGTGAGCTTAATAAAGTTCATGGGATTGGTGTGATTGTGATCCTTCATGACCTCAACCTTTCTTTACGGTATGCAACACACATCGTGGCATTAAAAAAAGGGAAAATAGAATTTGAGGGAAAAAGCGTTCTTCTCCATGATGAAGCAAGGCTATCGTCACTCTACGATACTCCGATTAAATTAATACCACATCCTAGTTTTCCCGAGTCAGAACATCATAGGGTTGCTATCGTATGCGCTTAAGAATCAATTTGCTTGGCCTTATTTTATTAACAAGTACATTATTATGCTCATTTTATACACGGGCTTATTCTGTTACGGACAGTCGCGGCATTATCGAGTTCAATTCGCCGCCTCAGCGTGTTGTGGTTTTAGATTGGGATTTACTGGAGCAGCTATTAACGCTTGAAATCACACCTGTTGGGGCCACGGAATTAGAGAGTTACCAGCAATGGGTTGTTGACCCAGTTGTTCCTTCTTCAGTCAAAGAGGTAGGAACCCGGGCTGAGCCTAATTTAGAGCAAATTGCCGCATTGAAACCTGATGTTATTATTGCAAGTAGCGCGCAAGAAGATTTACTGCCTTTATTGGAAAAAATAGCGCCAGTCGTTTATTTATCAAATTTTGCACGCCAAGATGACTCAGGGCTTGTAGCCATTGCGCATTTTAAAACGTTGGCTCGCTTATTTGAGAAGACGTCTTTTGCCGATGAATATTTAGTGAAAATGGATAAACGTTTTGCTGAATTAAGATCACAACTTGAACGTGCTTTTACAACGAAACCAAGTGTTGCTGTTATCCGGTTTTCAAGTTTAAGCACTATTTTTCTTTATACTGAGAATTCAACACTCAATTATGTTCTTGAACAGCTTGCATTAAAGCCTGCTATTTTAGTCCCCGCACGTCCTTGGGGAATAGAGCAGAGACGAATAAATTCATTGCAGTTTATAAATGATGGGTACGTGTTATACATCAAACCATTTGTAGAAGAAAAAAAACTGAATGATTCCATATTATGGCAGTCGATGCCTTTTGTTAAACAAGGGCGGATAAATAGTGTTCGTCCCGTTTGGAATTATGGTGGTGTCTTTTCCTTGCAATTAATGGCGGAAGCATTAACAGAAAGCTTATTACAGGTTGCTCCTCATAATGACAACTAAACAGCACTCAATACTATTTTTTGTATTAATGGTGATCGCGCTGATTAACCTTCAGCTCGAACCTGGGGTTACACTCAGTCAGCAATTATTTTTAGTTATCCATCCAGCTTCAGCCGATACATTTGCTGATTATTTTTATTTATATGGCCAATTACCACGCCTTGCTATGGCATTATTAGTGGGAGCAACTTTTGGTTTATTGGGCAGTTTGATGCAGCAATTAACACAAAATAATCTTACTTCACCACTAACGTTAGGTTCATCATCCGGTGCTTGGTTAGCATTAGTGGTAGTCAATATTTGGTTTAGTAACGAGATTGGGTTATATCAAACGCTAGCTGCGATGGTGGGAGCATTACTTGCATTTGGTTTAGTAATATTAATTGCAGGTATTCGTAATATGACAGGCATTCCGTTAGTTGTTTCAGGAATGGTCATAAATATTTTGTTTGGTGCTATAGCGACTGCATTAATTACATTAAATTCGCAATTTGCACAAAACATTTTTATGTGGGGAGCTGGAAATTTAGCGCAAGATGGCTGGCAAAAAGTGGTTGGTTTATTACCTTTATTGTTCCCTGTTATTATTATTATCTGTTTCGCCCCACGTACTTTGACATTATTGAAATTAGGCCATGAGGGGGCTAAAGCTCGTGGCTTATCCGTTTTACCGATTTTTTTACTTTTTATTGTTTTAGCATCTTGGTTAGTGGCGGCGACTATTTCAACTGTAGGGGTTATTAGTTTTATTGGTTTATTAGCTCCAAATATAGTACGGCGAATGGGTAATATGAGTACAAGGCAAGAGTTATTAAATAGTGCAGTTGTAGGGGCTATTTTATTGCTTCTTGCAGACAGCGGGGCAATCGCACTAACAAATTACCTTAATATTGTGGTTCCTACGGGTGTAATGACAGCTGCTATTGGTGCTCCTTTATTGATCTGGTTTAGCCGCCGAACTATGACAGCCCAAGATCAATTATCGATAGGGTTATTACCAACAAAAATAATACTTTCTAAAACCACGGTATCTATTCTTATTTTATTGTTAGTAAGTGGAGTTGTATTTTCCCTTTGCTTACAAACGAATGGTGAACAATATTATTGGCAACTGCCGTCAAGTTTTCAATGGGATATTAAATGGCCTCGTTTATTAGCGGCGACATTTGCTGGATTAGCCTTGAGTATTGCGGGGGTTTTATTACAAAGGATTATTTATAACCCGTTGGCAAGCCCAGATATTTTAGGGGTTTCTTCAGGGGCTACAGCGGCACTCGTTCTATTTAGCCTACTATTAGGCACGGCTATTCAAACCTCATTTTGGGGTGTTGCTTTAATCGGGAGCCTGATTGTATTAGGAATATTGTTATATCTAGGTAAACGGCACCAATACGCACCAGCAAGTTTAATTTTGACAGGGATCTGCCTAACGGCAACGTTAGAAGCTTTTGTTCAGTTCTTTTTAGCTCAAGGGACATTGAGTAGCTATCGGATATTATTATGGCTTTCAGGCTCAACTTATCGTGTGGAAGGGCAACAGGCCATTATTTTTTCAATCAGTGTTGTTGTGTTAACTATATTAGCGATCACGTTAAATCGTTGGCTAGTTTTATTATCAATTAGTCGAACATTTGCACAGGGAAGAGGACTAAATTCACAATTAGCGACTATATTGCTATTAATCTTAGTTGCATTATTGTGTGCCTTTGTCACTTCCACTGTTGGCCCCATTGCATTTCTTGGTTTAGTTGCACCCCATATGGCTTTTTTAGTTGGCGCTAAAAAGGCGAAACAACAACTTATTATTAGTGGGTTGATCGGCAGTATATTAATGGTTTGGGCAGATTGGCTAGGCCAAATTATTATTTATCCAACACAGATTGCGGCTGGAATTTTTGTCGCTATTTTAGGTGGTGGATATTTTTTATTGCTGATGGCGATGAATAAAATCAAGTCATAATTTATGGTGTAAATGTGGTTAGTTAAAGCCTTACTCAAGGCGAGCTAACTAACACTAAACAATGAATTTTGGGTAGTGTTGCATTGAAGGTTGTTAACGAAGGTACGACTTCTGTATTGATCAAAATATGGGTTGATACAGGAGACAAAACCGCTTCACTAGAAAAATTATAGCGTCGTTTCTTATCCGTATTATTTCAATATCACTGCCCCAGAATGGAGGTAAAAAAGTGAGTTAAGTTGAGCCGCGTTCAATTAATTGCCATTCGAGGATTTCATGGCTGTCATCGAGTTGCGGGTGCTTAATTTTATTGAGTAGCAGTTGAACGCTACGGATGCCAAATTGATGCATCGGCTGCACAATGGTACTTAATGGCGGTGTGGTTACTTCACCGAAGGGCACACCATCAAACCCTAACACAGCAATATCATTCGGAATATGCAATCCCTGCTGATGCAAAACACTCATTGCACCGCCTGCGATGACATCAGAAATCGCGAATACAGCATCGGGTTTGGGCGCATTTTGCAGTAACTTTTCCATGGCCTTCGCCCCCGCGGTGTAATCTAATTCTTCTACATACTCGATTTTACAATATTCAAAGCCAAGTTCAGCGAGTGCTTTTCGGTACCCTTGTTCCCGTTGTTGTGAATAGAGGTAACGCATATCACTGTTAATTAATGCAATGCGTTGGCGATTTTTCGCTGCTAAATGATAAACGCCTGCGCTAGCAGCTTGTGAATTATCAATAGTAACCGAAGAAGCACGAAATTCTGGATCCCCTTCACCACACTGTACCCACGGAAAATCCCCAATCATATCAGTAAGCCCCGGCAAACAACTCACAGCATCCATAGTGATGACGCCATCAACAACCTTACCTCTGAGTAAACTCAGATAAGCGGATTCACGCGTTGGATTGGATTCAGAATTACATAACAAAATATGATAGCCGTGGCGTTCCGCTTCTTCTTCAATACCACGTACAACCAATGAACAAAAGGGGTTAGTGATATTAGACACCAGCACCAATAGCATGCGACTACGCGAGGTACGTAGCTGGCGCGCTAATAAATTAGGTTGATAATTACACTGAGCGATGGCGGCGAGAACTTTATCTCGAGTTGCGGGTTTTACAATATGTTGATCATTCAATACCCGTGAAACCGTTGCGGCAGAGACTCCTGCAATTTTCGCCACTTTTTCTATCGACATTATTCACTTTTCCTTTTGTCTATTGCCATGCACAGTATGCAACATCGTGATGAAAAGTACGATTGATACAAGCAACTTGTGATGCAGATTGCAAATTTATCTTTTAGATCATTATTGAACCATTCAGCTAGTTGCTGAAAGAAACAATTTGGCTATATTTTATAAATGAAATCGATTTCAGTAAAAATGTAATCGATTTCATTTTTGGATTTAGCTGCCATTTAGTGAAAAGCCTCATTTTATAAACAATAAAACATGAGAGGTAATGAATGGATATACAACTACAGCTTGCGAAATGCGCTGATCGGAGTGAAGTCGCGCATTTGATTTATCACTCAACGAATGTCTGGTATCAACAAGATGGTTTAGGCGCAATATTTCAGTCTGCGCCTGAAGAGTGCCATTTATTTGTTGATGTATACCAACAACTTGATCCTGACTACCACTGGTTAGCCCGTGATTCACAACTCAATATTCTTGGCTCGTGTTTTTTTCACCCACGAGAAACACATTTGGGCCTTGGGATTATGAATGTCCATCCCGACGCATTTGGACAGGGTATTGCAAAGAAATTACTGTCCAAAGCGGATGAATTAGCCGGAAATTTACCCATTCGCTTAATTTCAAGTGCCCTGAATTTAGACTCTTATTCTCTTTATCGCCGCGGCGGTTTTACACCTTATGCAATTTACCAAGACATGGTGATTTCAGTACCAGAGCAAGGCGTGAATCTCCCTCGCTTGACCGAAGGAATTGTGCGAGATGCTCGAACCGAAGACTTACCGGCTATTTTACAATTGGAAGCGGATTTATTAGGTATTAGTCGTCAGCGGGATATTGAATATTTTTTAAATGACACCGGCGGGTTATGGCGAATTGCAGTCTGGGAACATAACCAGCGCATCGAAGGTTATCTTGCCTCTATCGCACACCCCGCATCGAGGATGTTAGGGCCCGGCTGCAGCTATCGTGATGAGGTAGCGCTGGATTTACTCGGTTGGATGCTAGACAAACATCATCGTGGTGCGATGCCAGTCGTTTTAGTTCCCACAGAGCGAAGCGCACTGTGCCAAGCGCTATTACGATGGGGCGGTAGAATTTGTGAATTGCATCTTGCGCAAGTCAAAGGTGCTGCGCAGAAACCAAGCGGCGTGGTTATGCCGTCCTTTTTACCTGAAAGTGGCTAATAAAAAATAGAAATTATTGGGGGTCTTATGGGTACGAATAGTCTTGCTCAAGGTGGTAAAAATACTGCCCATGTATGGGTAGTACCGCGATTGGCGTTAATGATGTTCCTTCAATTTTTTGTGTGGGGGGCATGGTATGTCACGCTAGGGGTTGTTATGGGGAAATATGGTTTATCAGCAATTATTGGTGATGCCTATTCGACAGGACCCATCGCCTCTATTTTATCTCCTTTTGTACTAGGGATGGTGGTTGACCGTTTTTTTGCATCACAAAAAGTGCTTGGCGTGCTGCATCTCATCGGTGCCGGTTTGTTATGGATGATCCCAAGTTACTTTACGGGAGACCATAGCGGTCTGTTATGGATAATCTTTGGTTATATGCTTTGCTATATGCCAACTATTGCTCTTAGTAACAACGTTGCCTTTTATAGTTTACCGAACAGTGAGAAAGCGTTCCCAGTTGTGCGTGCATTCGGTACATTTGGTTGGATTGTTGCGGGGCTGATTGTCGGTTCAACAGGGTTATCAGATAGTACAGAAATTTTCACCTTGGCGGCAGTAGCTTCGTTGGTACTAGCGATTTACAGCTTTACATTACCACACACGCCAGCACCAGAGCGTGGTAAACCTGTTGCGATGCGCGACTTGTTATGCGCAGATGCGTTTGCCATGCTCAAGCAACGTCATTTCTTAGTTTTCATCATTTGTGCAATGCTGATCTCTATCCCATTGGCGGCTTACTATGCCTATGCGGCGCCATTTGTTGCGGCGACAGGATTTACTAACGTTGGTGGCGTGATGTCTTTAGGGCAGATGTCAGAACTGTTCTTTATGTTATTGATACCATTCTTCTTTGCTCGTCTTGGTATTAAAGTGATGTTGCTGATTGGGATGCTATCTTGGTGCTTACGTTATGTCATGTTTGCCTTAGGGATTGCTGAAGAACTGCGCTGGATGATTTATATAGGTATTTTCTTACATGGTATGTGTTATGACTTCTTCTTTGTTATTGGTTTTATCTATACAGACAAAGTTGCTGGCGAGAAAGTAAAAGGGCAGGCGCAGAGCTTGCTGGTCTTGTTTACCTATGGCGTGGGGATGTTAATTGGTTCACAAATCAGTGGAATGCTGTTCAATAGCATTGTCACAACGGAAGGCGCAGCGGCTCTGCCACAATGGCAAAGTTTTTGGTGGTACCCAGCGATTGGTGCGTTACTGATTGCCGCATTGTTCTTCTTCACGTTCAACTATAAAGAAAAGCCAGTGGAGGAGAAATAAGATGGCAAATTTACGCGTCTTAGTCGTTGGTTGCGGCAATATGGGAGCCTCTCATGCAGAGGCTTACCACCGAATGGAGGGCGTTGATATATGCGGGCTGGTGGCTCGTGGTCATTCAAAAGATGCTCTCAATGAACATTTAGGTGGTGAATATGCCACGTTTGATAATTACGAACAGGCATTAAAAGCAACGCAACCAGATGCGGTTTGCTTAACGACATACCCTGATACGCATGAAGCTTATGCATTGTTAGCACTCAAGGCTGGCTGTCATGTGTTTATTGAAAAGCCGTTATCCACTACGGTTGAAGGGGCTAAGCGCGTCATTGCTGCTGCTAAACAAGCCCATCGACAAGTGGTGGTGGGTTATATCTTGCGTCATCACCCATCATGGCAACAATTCATTCATCTAGCGCATGAGCTGGGTAAGCCATTAGTGATGAGAATGAATTTGAATCAACAAAGCCATGGGCAGATGTGGAATGTACACCGTAACCTGATGCAATCACTGTCACCGATAGTTGACTGTGGCGTTCATTATTTAGATGTGATGTGCCAAATGACCCAAGCTCAGCCAGTGAGTGTCAGCGCTATTGGCGCAAGATTGACCGATGAATTACCAGACAATATGTATAACTATGGTCAATTACAGGTTCGTTTTGATGATGGCTCAGTAGGTTGGTATGAGGCGGGTTGGGGACCAATGATCAGCGAAACGGCGTATTTTATCAAAGATGTTATAGGCCCTCGCGGTGCGGTTTCGATAATGGCTCGGCATGGAGAAGGAAATAGCGACAATGTTGATGGGCACACACGCACTGACTCTTTACGTATCCATTATGCAGAGCTTGATAAAAACAATGCTTTTAAACATCCTGACCGTTGGGTTGACTGCCAAGATGAGCCAGACCATTTGGCGCTGTGCCTAAGTGAACAACGTTATTTTATTCAAGCGATTACGGAACAATTTTCATTAGAACAGCATTTACAAGATGCACTCAATAGCTTGCGAATTGTTCTTGCTGCGGATGAAGCTGTGCGTACACAGCGCACTGTGATTTTAGGGAGTGAGTCATGAAAACAATCCAAGGTCCAGGTATTTTTCTAGCACAATTTATTGGTGAGAAAGCCCCTTTTAACTCATTAGAAAGCCTTGCTGAATGGGCATCAAGCCTAGGTTTTACATATATTCAAGTGCCAACGATCGACCCACGTATCTTTGATTTAGACTTGGCAGCCACAAGCCAAACTTATTGCGATGAGTTGGTTGCCATGTTACAGCAATATGGTATTCAGATCAGTGAGTTATCGACTCATATACAAGGCCAATTGATTGCGGTACATCCAGCGTATGACACTGTTTTTGATGGTTTTGCCCCAGTGAGTGTCAGAGGTAATCCTCTAAAGCGCCAACAGTGGGCGGTGGAGCAACTCATCAAAGCGGCAAAAGCCTCGCAGCGCCTAGGGTTAGTTACGCATGTAACTTTCTCAGGCGCACTGGCGTGGCCTTATTTTTACCCTTGGCCCCCTCACAATGCGCAACTATTTAACGAAGCATTTGCTGAACTTGCGCTGCGTTGGTTGCCTATTCTGAATGTGTTTGACGAGTGTGGCGTCGATGTATGTTACGAGTTGCATCCAGGGGAGGACTTACACGACGGCGTGACATTTGAGCGTTTTCTTGGGCTTGTGGATAACCACCCGCGTTGCCATATTCTCTACGATCCAAGTCATTTATTGCTCCAGCAAATGGATTATCTTGCGTTTATTGATTGCTATCATCAACGCATTCGCGCATTTCATGTCAAAGATGCGGAATATTCACCAAATGGCCGTAGCGGTATCTATGGCGGTTATCAATCATGGGTTGAGCGTGCAGGGCGTTTTCGCTCATTAGGGGATGGTCAGATTGATTTTGTATCTATTTTCAGCAAATTAACTCAGTACGGTTTTTCCGGTGTCGCTACAATGGAATGGGAGTGTTGCCTTAAATCCCCAGATGCCGGGGCGAAAGAGGGAGCCGATTTTATCGCCAATCATATTATTCCAGTGGTTGATCATGCCTTTGATGATTTTGCAGTGGTAGATACTAATCTTCAACAAATCAGAGCATTACTTGGGATCGTAAGTGATAAATAAAGGATAAGGCGATGAGACTAAAGCTGGGAATGGTTGGGGGCGGGGAAGGTGCATTTATTGGTGCAGTGCATCGATTAGCGGCTCGTATGGATGATGAGTTTGAGTTAGTTGCAGGTGCATTTTCTTCAGACGAGCAAAATTGTCAACGCACAGGGCAACGGCTGCATCTTGCTCCTGAACGTTGTTACGCCAGTTATCAGCAAATGGCGCAAAGTGAAGCCGCACGTGATGATGGCATTGATGTTGTTGCGATTGTCACGCCTAATCACTTGCATGCCCCTATTGCCGTTGAATTTTTGCGCTCAAGTATTGACGTTATCTGTGATAAACCATTGTGTACATCATACTCAGAAGCTTTGCAGCTTGCTGATGTTGTGCGAGAAACGGGTAGGAAACTGATTCTCACGCATAATTACAGTGCTTATCCGTTAATTCGTGAAGCGCGCAGCCGGATATTAGCAGGGGAACTAGGAGAAATTCGTTATATTGAAGTGGAGTATTTGCAGCAGTGGTTAGCAACACGATTAGAGGAAACTGAAAACAAGCAGGCGAATTGGCGTACCGATCCAAAAAAAGCGGGGACGGGCTGTATCGGCGATATCGGTACTCATGCGTGGCAGTTAGCTTCATTCGTCACAGGGATGTTACCAGAGTCCATTCGTGCTGAACTCACATCAATGATCCCAGGAAGAGTGCTAGATGACGATGTGCGTGTGCAAATGCGTTATCACAACGGAGCAAAAGGGCGTCTATGGGCGAGCCAAGTGGCTTGTGGTGAAGAAAATGGGTTGCGACTACGCATATATGGCAGCCAAGGGAGTCTTTCATTTTCCCAAGAAAATCCTAATCAATTATGGTTAAAACCATTTGATTCGCCCATGTACTGTGTGTCTCGGGGATCAATGTCTCAATGGGAGGAAAACCGTGCGATGACAAGGGTTCCAGCCGGGCATCCCGAAGGATATTTAGAAGGTTTTGCACAGATTTACCGTGAGGCAGCAACTCGTATACGCGAGGGAGGTGGCGCATCACCGCTATTACCGGGTATTGAAATTGGCCTACAGGGGATGGCTTTTATTGATGCTGCAAAACGTAGCGATGATAACTGTGGTCAATGGATTGATTTTACGCAATATCGTTGCTCATCATAATCTCTGTGATGGATGGTATGAGGCTAATGTGAAATTGAGAGTACTATCACCGAGTTAAAAAAGAAACCCAGCCAGAAAATATGAAATTTGCTGACATATTATCATATTAATGAGTTGGTAGAATCCCGTTAATTACAGTTATAACCTCTGTGTAATATATTACCACACAGAGGCTGTAATAATTATATTTTGATAGTTACATCAGTCTCGTTATATCTTTTGTAAGAAATCGAATATATATCGGATGGCACTACCGGAATGATAAATCCTACAACATTCATACCGTACAGTGTATCAACTTTTAAGTTTTTATATTCATAGTATTTACCGTTTTTTGTCTTGACTATAAATTTTGTGTCAGGAGTAAATTTATTTACACTATCAAATTCTATTGCTATAGATGTATCCCTTAATAAGGTGTCTTTTCCTATGTAAATATTACTAATACCAGTATTTTCACTATCAGGTAATGGGATTTTTTTACCATTAATAATTACAGAGTAATTGTAATTAATAGGGTATACGTTAACTGAATTTGATAAGTTATAATATTTTCCTGTTGCATTGGGGTCATTATAAAGGTCTATTGAGTCACCTGCTCTTAAAGACTTAGGATAATAGAAATTAGGTATTTTATCTATTTTTTGATTTTCAATTATACTTTTAGATATTTGATATTTTCTTATTTTTTGTTGAGCATTAACTGAGTTGTACGAAAAGACAATTTGTGAATATGAATAAATAAAGCTAACTAAAGATAATGTACTTATTACTGATAGGGTTGATAGAGATATTATACTTTTATTTTTTGTATTTAGGATATGGCTAATAGAGAAAGAGCAAGAAATAATATAAAAAAGATGTGGGCCACTAAGTGCTCTAGTCGGAAATGTTGGCGACACCACCATCGATAACGTACTTAACAATCCTAATATAATGAAAAGTAAAGAAAGATAAAAGTTATTGCATTTTTTGTTTTTAATATATGAGGTTAATAGTACTAAGGAAACTAGTATAGGTATCCATGTTTTACTTAATGCATATGGCAATTTATCAGATAAAAATAACCATATTTTACTCACCAAGCTTAATTCATAAAATTCAGTAGATAAAGCCGCTCTATTGAGATTACCAGGACTAAAAATTAGCACTGAGAACCCTATAAAAACAAGTAATGTAGATAAAAATAATATTTTATTTTTTTCTTTATAATAAAGAAATGAAGAGGTTATTAAGGATGTAAGTAGTACAATCCAAGTAGTATTTTCATTGCTACAGCCTGCAAAGAATGAGACGAGAAGAAGTAAAGTAATGCCTTTTCTTTCTTTAAAGTATCTTATTAATGCATAAATGAAAGTAACAACAAATAGATTGGTTAAAAGATAGTTAGCAGCGCCAACAATCCAGAAAACAATTTGTCCAATATTTGGAATTGTAATCCAGTAAATAAAGAATAAAGTTAAAAACTGGAGGTTGAAATATCGATTTGACTTATTGAGACTATTGCCAATTTTTGTAATAAAAAATAAAAGAATAGTTACAATAATTGCAATGGTTGTTGATTTTAGTATTTGAGAATCCGTACTAAGTAGTAAGGTACTAAAATAATCAGAGACAAAACGGCCACTCCATGAAAAGTAATGGTTTAAATGAACGGCGATTGAATTCCCTTTGATATAATAAACAAAGTCATCTGACTGCATTGGAGTTAGGTATTCAATTATAAAAATAAATATAAAAGGTATTAGTATAATTAAATTACTTAAGTTAAAAATACGATTATTCATCAGAATTTTCCATTTTTTTTATGTTTTTCAATATATATTTAGGTCGTTGTTTACTTTCAATATAGATACGCCCGATGTATTCACCTAATACACCAATACCAATAAGCTGTACACCACCTAAAAATAGAATAGAAACAAGTAAAGAAGGATACCCAGGAACAGGGTTGCCCCAAATTAATTTATCTACCATCATCCAACCACCATAGATAAAAGATACAAGAGCGACAAATAAACCAATATAAGTCCAAACGCGTAATGGAAAAGTAGAAAAGCTAGTGACACCTTCTAACGCTAAATTCCATAATTTCCAGCCATTAAATTTACTTTCGCCAGCAGATCTCTCAGCTCTGTTATATTCAACAACATCAATTTTTCCACCTACCCATGAAAGAATCCCTTTCATAAATAAATTACGCTCAGGTAATAATTTTATATATTCGACGCTCTGGCGAGATATTAATCTAAAATCGCCGACATTTTCTTCAATCTCAGGTGAGCTAATCTTATTATGTAGCTTGTAAAACCACTCGGCTGTTTTGCGTTTTAACCATGTATCGCTAGAACGATCAGCTCTTTTTGCGAGAACAATATCTGCGCCTTGTTGCCATTTTTTTATAAGTAATGGAATCACATCGATAGGATCTTGAAGATCTACATCAATGGGAATTACAGCTTCTCCAGTTGCATGCTCAAGGCCCGCAAATAAAGCGGGTTCCTTACCAAAATTTCGCGTGAAGTTTAAAGGGAGCACTAAAGGATCGGCAATAGCTAATGCATTGATAATATTTCCAGTGCTGTCTTTACTTCCATCATTTATGAAGACTATTTCGATATCATATTGATTAAGAATCGGGTGTTCTCTTACTGACTTATAAAATATAGGGATAGCTTCTTCTTCGTTATAAACTGGTACTACTAATGATATTTTCATTGTGGAGTATCTCTGAAAACAAAGATTTTGGAGTAAAGGAAACCTAATACGAGGCTAATGGAAGAAAAAATTATTAAGGTTGCGATAGGTGGTAATCGTAGTTGGTCAGCGGCATAGCCTGTTAGGTAGCTTAGAAGCCCCATAAATAAGGTAAATGATATGTACCGTGTTGCTGTAGCTTTGGCTTTAAAAGTGAATTTTGCATTAGCAAAAAAGGAAAAACTGACCGCGGCGATAAAGCCTATTAAGTTAGCTATAGCTTGAGAGGTTGAAAGAAATACTGTCAGTAGTCCAAAAATAGACCAATGTATAAGAGTGTTTAAAATTCCAACCGAAAAGTATTTAGTAAATAACTTAATCATTTCAATCATTCGTATTGAGAAGAGAATAAGTAATTTAGTATACCTGAATATACTTATTGATGCAGCATACCAATAAGAAGAGTTTATGTGGAACGCTGTGTTAATCTTACTCTTCGAAACACTATTTTTCTGGGCTCGATCAAAAAATTGCCACCAATATATTAGTTGAATTAGGATTTTTACCTCAAGCGTCAGTGGTGAGTAAGCGGTTAACCGGTAGCGAAGTTTCCTATATCCACTCTTGTTGAATAATTTCGACCGGTTAAAAAGAAAAAGAGTATTAAATTTATTAACTCAATGAGTAATTGATTTAGAGAACAGCTGGATAATAACAATTCCCAGCGCAATGCATGCCAGACCAATTAATGCTGGAAAATCAAGTTTCTGTTTATAAACAAAAAACGATAATGCTGAAACAAGAAATATTCCTGCTCCAGCCCATATCGCATAGGCGATACCAATATTCATACTTTTTACAACTTGGGATAAGCCATAAAAAGAAATGGCATAACCAATAACGACAATAATACTGGGCACCAACTTGGTAAACCCATCAGACGCCTTCATCATGGTTGTCGCGGTTGTTTCAGCTATGATAGACACCATTAAGATTGCATACACTTTCAGCATAAAAACCTCTTTAACTTATTTAGCAAACATTCCAAAATGACAATTCTAAACTATGTTTGAGATAAAAATGTCATCATAGCTATGAAACTCAACGCTTAAGTAAGCGTTTATACCAAGGGACAGGAACAGGGTGTACAATAGCCCGCAAAGCACGTGCATAATCCATAATTAATCCTGGGGTCCATGCCATCATCAGCGCACGCCGACGAATTTGAGCCGCAATCCATAACTCTGGCATACAAAGTACATTTAAAATCCCGATAAAATCACTTCTCTTTTGCATAGACAAAACACCATCCAACGCAGCTTCCAAACCATATGCAACACTGCTGGAACAGTTTTGGTATGTTAGGTTATAAATAGGATATTGGCGATATTTTTCCCAAAAACTCAATAAAGAAGCATAGTTATAAACATTGAAAACAATCTGTCTGTCAGATTCACACCATTCGGATGCTTCAGCTTGATAATTAGGCAAGAAACGCCCCGGAACGTTATTATCAGCGGTTGCTTTTAGTAGCCTGAAAAATTCTGAAGGAGAGCGATCAATATCTTCTTCAGGGTATAAGCTGATATAGAGGTGCGGATAGAGTTCTAGAGATGCATGCCCCGTAGAGATTACCCCCTCAGAATCAACAGCCGCAATATAACGATTAATAATTGGCCGTGGTACAGGGCGTTGGTTTGCGGAGCCTTCGGGGGTCCAGATATGAACAGTCAAAATAGTATCTTGTTCAGTTTCTCTATTTAAAGGGGAAGATTGTGGGTTCTCTGTTATTGGTCGCATTGCTCCTTTTTTCTTAAACGACACAGGTAAAGGACGCATTAGTTCAAATATGGATGTTCCTCGTTGGATATGACGGGCTCGAAATGCTAACTTCAGGCATCCAAATCCACTTCCTATCATCAAAAAGCCGATGAAAAAAGAAATTGTTGCTTGGTGATGGGTAAACAGAAAAAAGGCAAACAGCATTTCAATTACGCCCCATAACAGGATTAATTGCCATCCAGGAAAACGTACGATCCAAGCTGATGCAACAACAAACAATCCGGTAATAAAAAAAACAAAACCGAACATTGCTGACAATAATACATTGCTATATGTTTGATTAATTAAGATAACCAATGCACAGAATAAAAACAAACCACCTTTAAAGAAGAGTATCGTTTTTTGTGTCCCAATTCCACTTGAAGCGACACTTAATGTGATCAGACTTTCAAGTAACAATAGAAAACCAAACAAATGTATTGGAAAAAAAAGAATACCATCAATACCATCAATAAAAATAAAGATACCAATAAAACACCAAAGGAGCCCAATCCCCCAGAGGTAATGTGCTTTTCCTCTGATAAATTCGGCACCGAAAAGTAATAATGCAATTTGTAGCATCACTTATCCTTTGTTATTACATCAATTTTAGGATACTTCACCCAAAATAAACCAATTCCCAACAATCATTACTGGCTTGTTATGACTAAAAATAACACTTCCACGATCTTCTATATTCCACCAACGACCTTCTTTATCTTTCAAACAAAAGGTTATTATTGGAAGAGTGGTCTGAGCTTGCTCTTGTTCCCAATGTCGAGCGAGTTTTTCTCGGTCGTCAGGGTGAATAGATTCCATAATTTGCCTTAGATCGGAAAGGGTTATTAAATCAGCCTTCGGATATGAACAATCTGTATTTCCCCATTCTATAGCACCATTATCTAGATTAAGTTGATATACTAGGTGCTGCGGTTTATAAGCCCCTTGTGTGTCATCAATTCTATGAGTACTTCGAGCGACAACCCGTAAAAAAACCATTAATAATGATATTACGGTCAAATATCCCTGTATTAACCACAGTGATTCATGGCGAAATAGGCCATGAAGGTAAAAAGGTCCTTGCTGATTACGAGTGTAATAGATTGTAATAGTGGCAAGTATTAATAGTGCGATTGATCCTCCTCTGTTTCCCCATAGCATAGACAGGGTAACAGCAAGCAAAATAGGGATGCAGAGTAGTGATAATTTAGCAGTATTACGATGCTGATGAAAATAGGAATAGTACATCTGTATCGCAGTATCATTGAATATTAATATTGTGCTAATAATAAGAAGAATAAAAACAATACTTCCCCAAATTATATTAATTTTGAAAGAAGGCACCACCCTTTTGAAATGGGTATTAATTAGCCCCATAATCACTGTTGTCGCAAATATGTTGCCAGTAATATCAGCAATAAAACCATCCCAGAAAATATCATTAAGTGATGTATTATCAAACCAATACAAACTGATAGAAAATAAAACTGCATCTGCAAAACTGACAATTATTACTGCCGATAGCCATAACAATATTAGTTGCAGATCATCTCCTCTCTGAGCATACCTACGGACAATCCAAGCAATAGCAATACAAGAAAGTACAGCTAGAGCGGCGTATATAAGTGAAAGGGTGATTTGCTCATTATCGAAGCCATTCAGAATCAAGTTTAATACAACGAAGCCAATCAGTAATGGTAACCATTGGCGCTTGTGCATACATAAAAAAGCGGTTGTTGCGACACCCGCAGGAAACCAGACAACAGAAATATCTGAATTCTCTGGTGTAAGTATTTCGGAGATTTCACCTGTTACGTAATAAAGTAATAGCCATCCTATTATTACGATTAGTGTGGTCTTATTTGATAGCAAGGATGTTTTCATAGTTTATTTCAGGTTATACATCATAAAGTTATGTTTGGCCTTATCTTAACGCAAAAAGGTCTACATCATTTCTCTTTTCAAAAAATATCAAAATGATATCTTGAGGTATAGCTATTATTATATTTTCTCCTGTATTTTTAGGCACTTTTTATTTCTTATTTTAGTATGAGTTCGGCTCTGTAGGTACTTCAATGAACATTACGCTCCCAGTCAAAGCCAATAGCACCCCAAATCTGAATTTTTTAAAATATAAAACATGGCTTGTTATTTTCATAGACAGCTATTTGTGGAAGATACCCAACATCATATAAAGCAATACTCGAGCAATAATGGCAAAAATTGAACGTGTTCACCACAATTAAAAATAGCTAACTATGTCCCGCAGGGAATTATGTGCTCAAAGGCGAGAGTTATACCAAAGCGGAAGGGGATATGCGGTGCCAAGCTAAGGCGAGTTATCAGTCATCGGGGGGATATGCAATAAACACAGCACTCAATAACGGGCTTAATACTAAGCTAAACACGAGTAGTGTTGACCAATCAACGGGCGAATCAACAACGAGTGTGATGAGCGAGAAGGCCGTCAGCGATGTATTACAAAACGCGGTTAACCTGAATACGGTCTATCCCGTTGGTATTGTTGTGTGGTTCGCGCAAAACAAGAACCCCAATACGTTATTCCCTGGTACAAAATGGCAGTATATTGATGAAAACAAAACCATTAGTTTAGCCGAGACAAGTGGCTCGAATGTTTTCACACCAGGTGGTTCGGATTTAGTGACCATTGGTAAAGGCCATCTACCCGTAGTGCCATTAAAGTATTTAGGAACAACTGTAAGTAGCAGAGGGCATACTCATACCCGAGGAACGATGAATATCACGTGTGAGATTGGATATATCCGGAGTGATAATGCTATTCACTCTATGGCAACAGGCGCTTTTAGTCTTGCTAACGGGGGAACTGGCTATAATGGTAATAACACAACTAGCGGCTATAAATATGTATTTAACGCATCTAAAACATGGTCAGGTGAAACGTCTAATAGTGGAGCGCGTACGCATACCTATTCAGGTAAAACGGAAAACCTCGGTTCAGGAACGGCCTTAACAGTTACCAACGCCTATATCATGTTGATGGAGTGGTATCGAGTCAGTTAGTATCAGCATATTAATGCACAATATTCAACTCAATGTGAAGCATATATGGAAAAATAAAAGTAAGTAAATCTAATGAAATCACTGTATAATTCAGATTAGACTCTGTAAATTATACAGTTAAATAATTATGATGATAGCACTATGGAAATTTTAAAAAAAATCAATAGATATAGAAACATACAAACAAAAAAAATCAAACTAAAATTAAAATTATTATTTATGAACTTTTGTTATCGAGAGAGAGATTCAACGATAGCTGAATATAATAATGTATGCTTTTTTATGCATACGCAGGCTATTGGTGATTCTATTATTACATCTGGATTAATTGAAAGAGTCAGACGTAGTGGTAAGAAAGTATTTATTGTTGGGCCAGAAAAAATAAGGTTTTTATTTAATAGCATAATAGTAGTTGATGGGTTTTACTCATTTAATAAGAAAAAAATACCGGAACTTATCATTGAATTGAGTAAAGTAGATATTGATTTGGTTATTGATACATTTGATTTCGATCATTCTGTTTTATATAGACTAAAAACACTTTTTTTATTAAAGCCCAAGAAATCAATTGGTTTTGGTCACCCTAAAGGAACAATTTTTGATGTAAATATAGTAAATGATAATAGTGATGCTCACTTGTCTGAAAGGATGAAGAAAATACTTAAAATTATTGGGTTGAATGATAATAGCTATGGGTATTCTTTATCATTTTTAAGTGATGAATTTAAAGTTGCGCATGATTATGCTAATGCTATAAAGAAAACTGATAAATTAGTAGTTTTCAATCCTTTTGGTTCTCACCCTGCTCGTTCACTTTCAATGGAGCAAATAAATAAAATTATTATTTATTTAAATGCGCTTGAAGGATATAAAACAGTTTTCTTTAATTTGGATTGTGATTTTTCATGTGATTATTTAAATAATGTTATCTTGAACCCATTCAGAAATGCAGGAGAATCTTTTGCTCTAGCTAGTAATGCAGATATTATAATTACTGTTGATACTTCAATGGTTCACTTAGCAAGTGCATTTAATATTAAACAATATTGTATTTATAATAATAGGCTAAATAATGGTACGCAAAATAATAATATCATGTTTGGTCCAAACAATGATAAGGCAGTTCAATTGACAACAAATGAGTATCTCCAAACTGAGGATGGTGATGATATTCATAATTTTGATATTTCATTACTTATTGATGCAATCAATGATGATTTAAATTCCTTAAAGTGATAAAGGGATGTCTAGATAGATTAACATTTAATAAATCATCTAGACATGACTTTTTTGTTATGGTTATGTATGAAAAATAATTTTAGTTTTCATATCTGTAGTATATGTGCAATTTTCAGGGATACTTGTCAGAACTAGTGACATTGCACCTATTTTTGCATTATTACCAATTATTATGTTCCCCCCTAAAATAGTGGAGCCACAACCTATAACGACATTATTCCCTATTACTATGCTGTAAGGATTTTTTCTCCATCCGATTGTTATATTTTGATAACAAGTAAAATTATCACCAATTATAGCGTGTTTTGTTATTATAATTGATGAGAAGTGATGTATTTTCAATCCGATACCAATGGTTGCACCTAGTTCTATTTCGGTATTGTATTTATGTATTAGTTTATTTTGAATTTTACTAGCGGTACGTCTATAATGCTTATTGGTTGATGAATGCATACAGTTTGCCAATCTCCACCAAAAAATAAAATTAGCTCTATTTCCTTTAGCTATGCGCTTGAGTAATCTAATCCACGAAAACGATTTATTATTCAAAAATTCAACTTCCCAGAATTTCTTGAGCTCCTTTGTGTCTGAAGTGATAATAAAAAATAGTATAATCATATAGTTCATGTAACATAACCTTCTAGATTGATTTGCTAATACCGGTGAATTGAATTCATATTATGTATATTATCAGTCATTAAGTCTTTCTAAAAGTATGCTCCATTATAAACCTGATTTAGTGGAGCATTGGTAGAAGGTTGTGGCCTTAAAGGATTATAAATAACTTATGCGTAAGAATAAGAATTTCTCACTATAGTAGAGAAACACTACTATCTAATTAAATTTATTATATATTTATTCCTGCTTATAGTGAGAGTGTTATAACTAATGGTAAATAGATTTATCACAATGAATTTAAAACTCTCAGGGCCGTTAGGTTGTGTGGGTTCAAGTTCCGAACTGGCTACCAAAAAAATTTTACTAATTCAACTAATTATAGTATGAGTCGTCACCAAAATGTTTCACACTCACCCTTTTCATTTGCAAAATTAGATGATAAATCGACCCCTCTCTTGATGAATAGCATTAATAATAACGAGTTACTTGATTGTGAATTTAGCTTTTATAGAACCGATAGAAGCGGTAAGTCGATAGTCTATAAAACAATCAAATTGACTAATGCATCAATCGTAAGCATTAGTAATCACCATCCAAATGCCCTAGACAATAATGATGCACAAGCTTATGAAACAGTATCGATGAAGTATGAAAGTATCACTTGTGAACATAAAGCTGCAAATACCTCAAGTTATAGTATTACACAAAACCTAGTTAATTAATTTTATTGAGGTGATTTATGGTGATGTCATTCAAAGTGCTAGAGGGGGATAGGACTACATGCGGTGGAAGAGTATTAAAGGGGAGTGCATTAGCACATCGGAGTGGTATTAATTTTAAGCGACAAGCCGTTCAAGGTAATAAAGTTACATGTGGTGTTCATGCAGGAAGGTATGAAATAGTAGGGGGAGATTTTACTCATTTAATTGGAGGGCAACCAGCTGCTGATACCCGCAAAAGTTATTCAACGTGTCCGTGTCACGCCGCTTTTATTCCTTCTAATATCATAGGTGAATGCACGGCTTTAGATAATCTCATTCCTGATGGGGTTTATGTGTGGACAGAAAGAGTAGGCTCTGGGCACTCGTATGTTTCATTACATAAAAATAACCAAATAACAGTTTATACTTATGGTAGATTTGGTCGGACTGGTGCACTTGGCATTGTGGGGGATGGTATCTTAATTCACCTTATAGGTGAGGATGTACGAAATTACTACCGACACGAGTTATACAAAATGAATGCTCGGGTTTTTGCTATAAATGATGCCAATATACAGCAAGTAGAAGCTCACTTTATGGCGTTGTGGAGGGACGGATCTTCCCCTGTTGGATTATCCCCTAATGTGGGCGAGGCAACTAAAAAGTATGGGCACACAATAAACATTTATGATTTATCAACGAGTAATTGTACAACACAAACAGTAAATGCAATAAAAGCAGGTGGCTCGAAGGTTTTTGAAAAAGAATTATCATCTGTTCGTTCGGGGTATTCGTTAGCCAGATATATTGTGACTGGTCAGGAATCTTTTGTGGTTCCCGCATCTTTAGAGGATTACATGGTTGGTAAGAAACAAGATTTATCTTCTCTTGTTGTCGTAGAAGTAACTGGGTTATTCAAAGAGCAGTATCCAAATGTCACAGGTGTTACACCTATGGAAAAAAGTAAATCGAGAACATTGTTTGAAGCCGCATCTGGTGCAGCATCTATGGTTGGATATCATACCGATTTTTCTGGAGAAGAAACAATGGCGATAATTGGACAATTACTTTACGGGGACGAAATTAATGGGAATTAAATTATTCGTAAAGTGGGGATTAACGCTTGGTATTATTGTAGCAAATTACGTTATATTGTTTTTATTGAATGCAGGAATGGCTATTAACCAAAAATACCAAATGGAGCAGCCATGGTCAGATAACATGACTACAATACAATTAAGAGCAGTTATTAATGAGATGCTAGATACCAGTGTGTTAATTTCATTTGTAACATTATTTTCGTTTCCAGTTAGTCTATTATTAATAGTGATAATACATAAAGTACTAAAATGAGATTTTGATAATTCAACTAAGGATTGGTGTGGATAATGCTCGTATCTGTGTTAACACATGATTCCTTTTCTAGTGAGTTTGATAAGTGGTACAAATTATTCTTTTATAGCTTTATCTTACCTATTTTCATGGAATGGCCTAACCATGGAGGTATTGTTGAATTTATATTTCCAATAATTTTACTTAACATTTTACTAGTCAGAACAATCAAACTTAAATTATGAACCATAGAGGAAATGCTTATTTATAATTGTTAATTGGATTTCTTAGGAATAGCAATATATTTATTTTCAATAAGTTATGTTGGTAAAATTAATGGTGTAACTCATCTTATAGTGCTGGCGGAGTCTGAATTCGTCGCTTAACTAAATGATTTTATAGTGCTAATGTTCAATTCAACTTTTCAAAAGTGCCTAATAAGGTGCCTAAAAATGAATTAGTTTATTTCTTGAGTCTATGATTACTTAAATTCACGTAAAAAACTATATTTTTTTCGGTTAGCTTTAAATAAGGTATAATTTTTCATATTGGAAATATTCATAGTGGCTGTAATACTATTAATTTTCTAATAACCTTCAAGGTTTATTCATTATTGGCTCTTGTATAAAACATAATGGATGTTGTTCAGGATATGAATAATGTTGTTTAAAACCTAGAATAACATCCTTGGTTCTTACGGTATTGAATATTATTGGCCATAATTTAAATTAACCAGAAACTTTAACTTATTGATAATTAGTGTGAAATGTGGGTTTTGCTGAAGGTGAATTATAATTAGTCTATTAGAAATTAAACTAAAAAAGGCCCACATGCCTAATGCGGGCCATAATATTTTTCGGTTAACATAAGTTTTAATATCCATCTTCATTAATTGAGACGTATTCATATAGATATTAATAGTACCTTCGATAAATTCATTGGTGTAATTTTAACTAATCTGTTGTTTTTTTTAAAAGAAAATCAGAAAGTTCTGGTGATAAATTTTGGCTACCCATTTTAGGTGATGGCGTTTGCTGGTTACGATTTGGCTGGGGAACGTACTTTGCTAGAGTGAGTGCCGTTGAAATGGTTACTGCGAGATTATCAATCAGTGGAACACTTACTCGCTCATGAAGGATTGCGGGGAAACCTGCGAGTGCAGCTCCCCCCAAAATGACACAGGATGCCCCATCTTTTTGTGCACAGGTATCGCTGAGTTTCACTATCATTTCATAAGCTTTATCTGGATTGTTAACGATTTCTGCACCTGTCATTGAAACAGTTCTCACGGAAGCTAACCGGTTTGCTAGGCCAAAATTTTCAACTTGTTTTTCCAAAATAGGCTTCCATTTTTCGCCTCCCGAGAGAATTGAAAATTTACGTCCAAATAGCAGGGCAGTGGACAGAGATGCTTCGAGTAAGCCGATGACGGGAAAAGGCACCATCTCTTGTAAAATAGAGGCTTCGCCGCAGCCGAAACCTGCAATAATCGCGGCATCAAATTGTGCGTCTTTTTTAAGTTGTTTAGCCATCATATCAATGAGTGAATGCATTGCGATACCGATAGCAACCTCGCTGCCGATATAGTCAGGCCCAAAACTGGATGTTAGCCCAACAACCTCGACATTATCTCCTGCAGCTTTACGTGTTTCAGAGACGATGAGCTGAGTAAATTTCTCAGAAGTATTTGGATTAAGGACTAATAAACGTATTTTTTTCATTAAATTATTGGCCGTTGAGTCGGTAGATGCGATAGTTTTTTGGGTAACCGCTATAGTCGCTAAAGCCGATGCTCCGAGTATAAAATTTCTACGGCTGCTATTCATATTCATTTTGAACTGTCCTTAGTTGAAATAACATAAATGTGATTATTGAACGGTATCTAATAAACGAAATAGGACAATCTTGTATTCTTGCTGTAAGGCAATTTTAAATTCTAGATCTCTGGTATTATTGATTCTGGTTTTAAGAGAAGAGAAAATTTGTTGTTTAGTGGCTTTTTTAACGGCCAATAAAAAAGGGAAACCAAATTTTTCATTATATTCTTTATTTAATTTAGCTAGTTCTTTGGCCTCTTCCTCTGTGCATTCATTGAGCCCAGCACCTGATTGTTCCCCTCGTGATAAGGCTGCGATGTTATTATTGCGCAAATTTTTGCACGCTAATTGAGGATGAGATTTAATGAGCTCTAATTGTTTCTCTGCTCCCGATTTTTCAACCACATTAACAAGATCAATATACATATTAACAAACCCAGTAAAAGGGCGTTTAGAGGCACTCTCGACAATAGGCCACGTTGTATCTTCAAAAATATTCGAGAATGTTTTTTCGTAATCATTAACACTCATTTTATTTACTTCATCAATATTATAAACTTGACTGGCAGTTACATAGTGTGCAGAAAGTAACAAAGGCAAAGAAATTAAAGCGCATTTAATTAATTTCATATCTATTCCTTTATATAATGGTAAAGTTGATTTTAATTTTAAAGAAATCAAAGGCATTATTTATTAATGCCTTTGATTGCGAGTGAGACTATTCTGTTTTCTTACAATTCAAATAATTTAGAATATAGATAATGAATTGCAAAATAGTTATTTGAAATTATAGTTCAATATCACGGTTACAATCTTTAGAATAAATATAGCTAAATTCTTCGTCGCCAACAGCATAACCTGCTTGCAGTGCATATGATGCCATAAAAATATAATCGCCTTTCTTGACAGGAACCCAATCATTATCGAGGTTATACATACCTTTACCCGATAATATTAACGCACCATGTTCTTGATAATGGGTTTCGATATAACCGTGGCTAGCACCTGGTTGGAAGGTTAGAATATGGATATTCATATCAAAACCAAGGTCTTTAGGTAATAAGTCTTGTAAATGGACGTTGTGCATTCCTTCATAATCAATTTTAGGAAGCTCATTGACGTTACCACAAACCACGTGTGCTTTATGGCCCTCTGTTGGTTCATAAACGCGTTTGTATAAAAATATTTGTGAAGGGTTACCCTTGTTATTATTTTTAAAGCGCATGGTGACACCCGCTGGGCAATACAGGTAACCACCTTGGGTTAATTTATGTTCATCTTTATCAGAATAAGCAATTAGTTCGCCTTCAATGACATAAATAATACATTCAATTTTACCGCCACCAAAACCCGCTAAGTTACCACCTTCATTGAATAAGGTTCCGACGTAGTCAACAAAGCTAGCTCCTAATTTTGGGGTGGATAAAATTGTCATATTACAGTCAGTAAAACCGGGAATGATATTACAAACAACCCCGTTAGGTGGAATGATGGCATAATTATCTTTTTTGATAATTGCACGTGACGCCAAAATATCATTTGGGTAGCCAATTTGATTATCTAAATAACCCATTTTAACCTCTCCTAAGTAATTTCATTATTTGTTGTTTTGGCTATATGTTGCAGAACATCTATTCCAGATAGGCCAATTTATATAAAACTTCCGTCAGTAATTTCACTCCTTCAGCGAGATCGCTTAATGTAGTGGCTTCCGCAGGATTATGGCTGATCCCTTTAATGCTGGGAACGAACATCATGACGGTTGGAACAATAGGGGCAAATATTTGTGAGTCATGGCCAGCACCACTGTGCATGACTTTATAGCTATATTGATTTTCATCACAAATTTTTTTTACGAAAGTAACTAGCTGCTCATCCATTGGAATTGGTGCTTCGTCCATCCAGAGGTCGATTTTTACCTCAATACCCATTTCAGCGCAAATTCGTTGAATATCGTTCTCTATCATAGCGGTGAATTCAACTAGCGTTGCTTTATCGGTATGGCGACAATCAATCGTAAAATCAGTTTGGCCTGGGACCACATTCACCGTATTTGGGTGGGGAACTACTCGACCAAACGTGAGTACTAATGGGTCACCATACTGTTTGGCTTTTTCAGTGGATTCATAGCAAATACGGCTGAAGGCACAGATAGTATCTTTGCGATACCCCATTGGCGTTGTGCCTGCGTGATTGGCTTCACCTTTTAAGGTTATATTGTAACGACGTTGACCAACAATGCTATTCACAACGCCAATTGTAATATGTTCACGTTCAAGAACGTTACCTTGTTCAATATGTAATTCAACAAAGGTTTTAATATCACTGCGAGGTTTTTGGTTGGCGGGGCGAAATTTAAAACCAGCTTGCGACATTGCGTCGACAAAATTGACCCCTTCAGCATCTGAAATATGTTTAACGTCTTCCTTTTTGGCGATACCGACAATATTTTTGCTACCCCAGTACACGTAAGGGAAGCGGCTACCTTCTTCTTCCGCTAAGGAAACAACCTCTAATGTTCTGAGTGGCTGGCCATATGTTTTTTGCAGATAATCTAAAGCTATAAAGGCGGCTTCAATTCCGAATTGCCCGTCTAGATTTCCACCATTAATAACGGTATCGATATGTGATCCTGATAAAATCACTTGATCTGGATATTTACGGCCCTTGAGTTGACCAAACAGATTGCCAATATCATCGTAATAGGCATATAGACCTGAACTTTCGAATGCATTTTTTAACGCTCTTTGTGCACTAACCCATTCTTGAGTATAAAGCAGGCGCGTCATGCCATTATTTTCTACCGCGCCGTGTTGAGACAGCCAATTTGAAGTTTCTTTAACTTCTTTTGTAAAGTCCTTCATATTCATACCACCTAGTGATTTTTATACTGTGTGCTGTAGCAACAAAACAGTTTGTGTTGTCACTAAAGCGCGATATTTGTTTTCATAGGCAAAAGAAAATAATTAATGGTTCTACTGTATCTTTGTTATATTTGGCAAGGAACCCCTAATCTCTTATTTATCGAGTGATTAGGGGTAGAACGATGCAATAAATATTGGCAGGAGATCCGATTAATCATCGTATTTCCGTATTTATTTAGCTGGCAAATGGTGATTTATTGTCATAGGATTTTTGGTAAATATCATCAGAAACCAAATAATCATAAATTTCATCGACAATATCGATACCATTTACTTCACTTTGTTTTTCTCTTGCTAAGCTATTTTGTCCTGGGAATTGAACCTTATCGAAGCCTGGAGCAGGCTTAACGGCATTGAGTTCATTCATGACTTGAGTGATGTGTTTGCGGAACATCACAGGGTCAGTAAAATAAGCAGGGTTGATAACAATATGTAATTGGCCCAGCTCTCTTCCTTGCGTTAAATCGTGGTACATGGAACTGACGTGTTTACCAAAAGGCAGTCCAAGTAATACACCGGAGAGAATATCGACCATCATCATCAAGCCATAACCTTTAGGCCCTGCAATTGGGACTAATGCCGTTACTGCAAATGGATCTGTTGTTGGGTTACCGTCTTTATCTACAGCCCAAGTATCTGGAATTTTTGCATTTTTTGAACGAGCATCTAACACTTTGCCCCAGGCTTGTACGGTAGTCGCCATATCAAAAGTGATATTATCTGTTTCACCCGGCGCTGAGAATGCGATAGGGTTAGTACCATAGTAGGTTTCAGCACCACCATAAGGAACCACCATCGGGTCTGACTGACAAACTGAAATACCTATCATGCCAGCACTAGAAGCCTGTTGAACAAAATAAGATAATGAGCCGCTGTGACCTATACGGCGCACTCCTACCACTGCAATCCCATTTTCTTCTGCCATTTTAATGGCTTCGTCCATACTCAGTTTTGCAGCAACGTGGCCTGCGCCGTTATCACCGTCAAAGACAGCACTACAAGGACCTGTTTTATCAAAAGTAAAATTAGGTGAGTTATTTGTGCCACCTTTCGAAATGCGCTCTGCATAATATTCGACACGCACTGCACCGTGGGAGTGAATACCCTTTGCATCGGCATGGACAAGAACATCAGAAACGATATCAGCATGATCTTTAGATAATCCTGCTGCATGGATTTTATTAGCGATGAGCTGATGGAGTTTTTCTTTAGAAACTTTCATACATAAATAACCCTTTAGTGTTTTCGAAGTTTAATAAAACTCTTTGCTGATACCAATGTAACAACTAAATTATCTATAAATGTGATCTAGATTATTTTTATTTGATTTTATAAAAAATTATGCAAATAGCCCCTTAATTATTAGAACGAATCTAATAGTTTTAAATTTGGTGTTTTTTCTTTTAATGTCCAGTGTATTTTAAAGGAATTTCTAACAATATATAAAGTGTGAGCATTCTCAACTTATTTGTAAGGTTTATTTGTAATTTTATTTTTCAATAAATGCCTATTTACTTTTTCATCTCATATATTGAGTAAATAAAACTTCAATTAATAAAAGTTGTTTAAAGGATGTCACTATGATCCATGCTTTCATAAAAAAAGGGAGCTTCCAAGATTCAGTGAGCTTAATGCTGATATCTCGAAAACTAAGTGAATCTCCAAATGTTTCAGAAATCTCCGTCATGATGGGAACACCAGCAAATAAGTCGTTACTTGATGCGACCGGATTTTGGCATTCATCCTTTGATGAAGCAACACCGAATGATATCTGTGTTGCGATTAAAACCGAATCTGCAGATACCGCTATTGTTGATGAAATTGCACAAGCGCTGGATGAATCACTCAAAGCATTGGCTCAAGGACAGCAGCAAACGGGGAAAAAACTCCAGCGTGTTCGTAGTTGGCGAATGGCCAAGAATAAGCTTCCAAATGCCAATGTTGTATTAGTTTCTATTGCAGGGGAGTTTGCCGCAGAGCTGGCTGACCAAGCATTAGATGATGGCTGTAACGTCATGATGTTCTCCGATAATGTGTCGCAAGCGGATGAGCGTAGATTAAAACTGAAAGCAAGCGAACGTGGTCTGATAGTGATGGGACCAGACTGCGGTACGGCTTACTTAGCCGGGGCACCATTAGCGTTTTCTAACGTAGCACCACAAGGAAACATCGGCATTATTGGGGCATCGGGAACTGGTATTCAAGAGCTGATATCTCAAATTACGCTTGCGGGACAAGGTATCACCAATGCGATTGGATTAGGTGGTCGTGATTTAACGGCGGAAATTGGTGGCGTCAGTGCCATGACCGCCATTGAATTACTCGCATCTGATCCGCAGAGTGATGTTATCGCCTTTGTTTCTAAGCCTCCAGCCAAAGAAATCCGTAGCAAAGTGATTGATAAGCTTAAGGCTCAAGGAAAACCAGTTGTCGCATTATTCCTCGGGACAAAACCCGAAATCAAACAGGATGGAAATTTATACTTTACTGAAACATTGGATGAAACTGCACGTGTTGCGGCCATGCTTGGCCGTGTTGAAAAAGCAGCAGCATTTCAACCGCAAGCAAAGGGCAAGAAAATTTCAGGCCTATATGCTGGGGGGACACTCGCGGCTGAGTGCGCAATGTTATTGGCAGAAAAATTAGGACTGCAAACAGACGCAGCTCACGATCAGGGAATGATGCTTAATCAAGATGGCCACAGAATTATTGATTTAGGTGATGACTTTTATACACAAGGCAAGCCTCACCCAATGATTGACCCTTCTACTCGCAACCAGCAAATTGCTGCGTTTGCTCAGAAAAATGATGTTGGGGTGTTATTGCTGGATGTGGTTATTGGTTACGGTGCTCAAATAGATTCCGCGCAAACACTAGCCAAAGAAATCAAAGCATTAAGAGAAAGTCGTCCAAGTAGCTCACCGATTGCGGTTATCGCTACCGTGACGGGGACTGAGCAAGATCCTCAAGTGCGCTCCGAACAAATCGCTTATCTAGAAGAGGCCGGTATTGCGGTGATGAATTCACTGCCTGAAGCGGTGACGCTGGCATGCAATATTATCTCTCCACCTGTGATTGTATTCCCCCAAAAAGAACAAGATATCCTGCAAAGCGTTTCGGTCATTAACGCGGGCGTACGCAGCTTTGCGGATGACTTACAAGCCAATGATATTCCAGTTGTTCACTACCAGTGGGCTCCAGTCGCTGGTGGGAATAAAAAATTAGCTAATATTCTGAAAAAATTGAAATAAGGGTTTGGATATGTACTCAACGATTGAAGAAGCAAATACCGCAGTAATTGAACGTATTCGTGCCGCTCGTCCTTTTTGGCAAAGTGTTGAACCTGCAAAAGATCTCATCCCAACTTTGCAACAAGGCAAAAAATTACTGCATGCGGGCCCACCTGTAACTTGGGAAGAAATGAGTGGTCCAGTGCGTGGTGCTTGTATCGGTGCGTGTTTATTCGAGAAATGGGCCGATAATGAAGATCAAGCACTTAACCTATTGAATAATGGCGAGATTGAATTTATTCCTTGTCACAGTGTAAAAGCAGTGGGGCCAATGGGGGGAATTACTTCCGCCAACATGCCTATGTTAGTTGTCAAGAATATGACCCATGGCAACGTTGCATATTGCAACATGAATGAAGGAATCGGTAAAGTCATGCGTTTTGGGGCATATGGTGAAGATGTGCAAGTACGTCATCGCTGGATGCGTGATTCATTAGGTCCTGTTCTGAAAAAAACCTTACAAACGTTAGAAAATGGCATTGATTTAACGGCGGTGATGGCACAAGGCATTACCATGGGTGATGAATTCCACCAACGCAACATTGCCACTTCAGCATTGTTATTAAGACAACTGGCACCAATCATGAGTGCGCTGGATATCGATAAAACTGAACTTCAGCAAGTGATGCAATTTTTAAGTATCACAGACCAATTTTTCCTCAATCTTGCAATGGCTTACTGCAAATCGGCGATGGATGCTGGCGCTGAAATTCAGCATGGCACCATTGTGACCGTATTAACGCGTAATGGTAAAAACTTTGGTGTGAAAATCAGCGGTATGGGTGATCAGTGGTTTACTGCGCCAGTTAACACACCGGAAGGTCTCTTTTTCTCAGGTTACAGCCAAGCTGATGCCAACCCAGATATTGGTGACAGCGCAATCACTGAGGCGTTCGGTATCGGCGGTGCAGCGATGGTAGCAGCACCGGGTGTTACACGTTTTGTTGGTGCAAGTGGTGGTATGAGCGCCGCATTAGATGTGTCTGAGGAAATGACTGAAATTTACTTAGAACACAACATGATGCTGCAAATTCCGACTTGGGATTTCCAAGGCGCGTGTATTGGGCTGGATGCGCGTAGAGTCGTAGAAACGGGTATAACACCGCTCATCAATACAGGGATCGCACATAAAGAAGCAGGGATTGGTCAGATTGGTGCGGGTACGGTAAGAGCACCACTGGCTTGCTTTGAAAAAGCGATTGTTGCGTTAGCTGAAAAAATGGGTATCAGCGAATAAATCGATAATTTTCACTCTGAAGGAGTTTAAAAATGATCATGCAAGCACTGTCCGTTAGCGCTCACTTACCTAAAGAAACAGGAATATTGAATTGCGTTGGACGCTTTAATCATGCACTTAATTTTGTCACTCCTTCAGGTGAATTATTGACATTACATCGCTATGGTCGAGGATTAAGCCCAATGGGCTGGATGGTCTCTGATACTGATTTTCAAGCTATTTTTAATGATGAGAATGAGTTTGTTGAGTATAAAAACGATCGATTGGTCAGCCCTAACTGGCAACTCATTGCGCCAAAAGAACACTTATCGCTCAAGTTGGTGCCACAAAAACTCCCTGATGGAACGTTTACAGCGCTATGGGATATCTTAAGGCAATCGAAAGCGAAAAGTGGTTTACACGGCAGTTTGAGTGAAGCGACAACCGGCCCATTATGTCGAGAGCTAAAAGAATTAAAAGCAAACTATCAACGATACCTTCAAGGTGAACGTATTGATTGGCAGTCGATAATTGGAAGAGGGCCGGGGTTAACACCAAGCTTTGATGATATCTTAATAGGTATGCTATTGGTCACCTTTCTTAATCCAGAGATTGACAGCGACAGCTTACCAAACTTTTTTCAAGATACTCCTTCTTTAGGGTCATTAACGACTCTGATCAGTGTGAACTATTTACGTTTTGCTTCCCAGGGCATCTTTTCTACTCCACTACAAACATTAGCAACTGCGTTAGTGCAGCCGATGAAATTATCACAGGCGGTTCGCTTGCTGCTTCAGGTCGGCCATTTTTCTGGTGCGGATACGTTAATAGGCGTGTGGTTAGCGGGTATGGATGAAATGGGTTAACGTTCGCGAATAAACAAGGACAAACATGGAAACTATTGTTATCGCCTTAGGTGGCAATGCATTACTGCAGCGTGGAGAAGTGCTTTCCGCTGAAAATCAATACCAAGCTATCGCATCGATTGCGGGTACTTTGGGGCAACTTGCACAAAAATATCGTGTGGTGATTGTACATGGCAATGGGCCTCAAGTCGGGCTATTGGCCTTGCAAAATTTAGCTTATACCGATGTTCCTGCTTATCCTTTGGATATTTTAGTGGCCGAAAGTCAGGGAATGATTGGATATATGCTGATGCAAGAACTGGGACGCAAGCACCCTAAACAGCCAGTAGCAACGCTGCTCACTCGTGTTGAAGTTGATAGCAATGACCCTGCTTATCAAAACCCCACTAAATACATTGGCCCTGTGTATGACAAGCAGGAAAAAGAAAGCTTAGAAGCTGAGCTAGGTTGGGCGATTAAACCCGATGGCAAATATTATCGTCGGGTTGTTCCATCTCCTCAACCTAAAGCCATTCTGGAAATTGATGCCATCAAATGCTTATTAGATCAAAAGCATATTGTCATCTGTAATGGTGGCGGTGGTGTTCCTGTTATTCAGCAGGATAATGGATTTTGTGGGAGTGAGGTGGTTATCGATAAAGATTTATCCTCCGCACTATTAGCAGAAGTGCTTGAGTCTGACCACCTAATTATTCTAACCGATGCGGATGCCGTCTATCGGAATTGGGGAACTCCTGAGCAAAGCGTGATTAGATGCGCAACGGTAGCAGAGGTTGCCCCTATGGCAATTGATGATGGTTCTATGGGACCGAAATTGATGGCGGTCAGCCGTTTTGTACAGCGTTCTGGTAAACCTGCTTATATTGGTGCGTTAAAGCAAATAGATGCTATCTTGAAAGGAGAGGCAGGCACTAGAATTATACCATAGTGATTAATTGCTTTGATAATCAAGGAAGTATTAATGAAAAACGTTTCATTTGGTCATGATGTTTTACCCGCAATTGGCATGGGTAGTTGGAATTTGGGGCAGCAGCGGAAAAGTGCAAAAGAAGAAATTGAAGCGATACAAGCAGGCCTTGATGTAGGCTTAAAATTAATTGATAGCGCTGAAATGTATGGCAATGGGGCTTCTGAACAGTTAATTGGTAAAGCAATTTCAGGACGACGCGATGAAACGTTTTTAGTATCAAAAGTTTATCCCTTCAATGCCGGAGGTAAAGCATTAGTTAATGCTTGTGAGGCATCTTTACGCCGGTTAAAAACGGATAGGCTTGATCTTTACTTGCTGCATTGGGCTGGCGATATTCCTCTCGAAGAGACTATTAATGGTTTCGAAAAACTGCAATCTGCTGGGAAAATTCGTTATTGGGGAATATCTAACTTTGATATCAATGAACTGCAAGATATGTACGATCACCTCGCGGGTGGAGGTTATTGTGCGACAAATCAGGTGCTATATAACCTTGGTAGCCGCGGTATTGATTATTCATTACTTAACTGGTGTCGGCATAAAAAAATGCCATTAATGGCTTATTCACCACTCGGCAGCGGTAATCAATTACTTAGACATCCAACGTTGAAGATGATTGCGCAAAAATATCAGGTCGTGCCAGCAACGGTTGCATTAGCGTGGGTGATCCGTGGTGATGGGATCGTTGCTATTCCTGAGTCAGGTAGCAGGGCGCATATGTTGCAAAATGCGCACGCTTGCCAGTTAGTATTAGACAACGACGATATTGCTTTATTGGATGAAAGCTTTCCACCGCCAACACATAAGCAATATCTGGATATTTTGTAATTCATTCAACGTTATTTTGTTGCTGGGTCAATTGGGCACAGCAAGCTTTGGATGATGGGATCGCGCAGTTTGAACAGTTTCACGACCGTTTTTAATACTTCCCCTTGCTGATTGCTATTCCAAGCTAAGGATAAGGGGGACGGTCTTCTAGGCCTTTTTATTGATTTCTCAATCAGTTGTTGGTTTTGAATATAGGGTTTGCAAATAGAGGCAGGTAAAAAGCCGATCCCCGTTCCTTTTAGGTGACAGAGTACTTTGGTTTTCATATCAGGCACTTTGATTTCTCGTTGGCCTGATAATAGCCATGCAGTGCGTTTGGATAAAACTTGCGAGGTATCTTCCACATTGATAGTCGGGTAACAACGCAGTTGTTCATCGCTAAGAATACCATCAATAGAGGCAAGTGGGTGTTGATTGGCAACTGCAAAGACCCAATCGATTTTGCCTAAAAACAAGGTATTCATGTCGCTGTCCAATGATTCAGAACCTGGGACACCGATTGCAATATCACATTTGTTACTGAGTAGGGCATCCCATACCCCCATATACACTTGCCGAGTGATATTAAGGCGGGTGAAAGGAAAGCGCTCGGTTAGGTGTTGGAGTAGGTCAGCGACGGCATTTGGCTCATAGAGTAAGTTATTAATTGCAATCGTAATTTCTTGCTCGACACCTTCATTAATCAGCCGTAACTGATTTGGCATATTACTTAACCAGTTATGCCATTCGCGGCAATGTTCAAGGAGATATTCCCCCGCAGATGTTAGGTTAACGGTTCGTGTCGTTCGAGTGAAAAGCTGGACGCCAACATATTCTTCTAAGATTTTGATCCGGTAACTGATAGTTGCAGTACTTTTGTAGAGTTGTTTTGCGGCTTGAGAAAAGCTCTGACACTGCGCAACAGTGATAAAGGTTGTCATCGTTTCTTGATCTAACATGTTTGTATCTCCCTAAAGTCAAAGGAAAAACCAATTTATAATATTTTTTAGATCTGCATTTTGTTTCACGTCATCCATTAAGTAGGCTTCATCATAATTGAAAGTGATAAGTATAAATTCTGGAGAATTGTTAGTAATTATTATCTTACTGAATATTAAGGGATTATATATAAAATAAAATGAAAAACTGTGACCTGTGATTTTTTATGGAAAAATTTTCCAAAAAATGATGTTAAATGTAATACAACCTGATAAACTGATTTTGTCATGTAGGTGGTTGTACAAAATAGTGGCTTAAAATTTTTAGTGTGTTAGGAGAAAATAATGGAACTTGTTCTATCTGATCTGACACCGGAAGCGTTTGCCCCCTATGGAGACGTCATCCAAGTTGAAGGATCTGAATTTTTTCATATCAATGATGGTACGACAGAACGTTATCATGCTTTAGGTAAGGCAGAGATTACAGATGCAAGTCCCGTTCTGATGAGTATTAGCCGTTCAGAACCTATTGATATGCCAATGAATGTTAAGCTTTTAGAAAAGCATCCGCTTTCCAGCCAAGCTTTTATCCCAATGAATGGTGAGCGTTTCATTGTGGTGGTTGCTGAGCCAGGGGATGATATCCCAGTTGATACCTTACGAGCATTTATCACCAATGGTAAGCAGGGTGTAAACTATCACCGTGATGTTTGGCATCATCCGATTTATGCATTTCAATCACAAACGGATTTTTTAACGGTAGATAGAGGCGGTGCTGACAATTGTGTCGTTAAGGATCTCCCTGAGCCTTGTCAAATAGTTTTTCCTTAACTACTCTATTGGGCAATAAGGGCTAGGTAATATAATTCCTTTCTGCCGATAGCAAACATAAAAGGTAAAAATAAATGACTGAACCACGCACAAAAGGAAGACCACAGACAGATAAAAGTTCGCCAAAAGGTGCGCAAGCACTTGAGCGCGGGTTAGATATTCTTCAATTTCTGGCTAACTCAGGTGGTAGCTCATCAGTCTCTGTTTTATCTGAGCAGTTAGGTTTGCCTTTATCAACGACATTTCGCTTGCTGAAAGTCCTTGAGCAATCAGAGTTTATTTTTCAAGACTCACAGCTTGGCTGGTGGCATATCGGTCTGCAATCATTCACAGTTGGGGCCACATATATGAATGATAGGGACGTCGTATCAGTTGCTGGGCCATTTATGCGCAGGCTAATGTTGCTATCAGGGGAAACGGCAAACTTGGCTATTCGTAATAATTTAGATGCTGTTTTAATTCGCCAATGCGAATGTCATGCGTTAGTGAGAATGTGTGCACCGTTGGGGAGTCGTTTACCATTACATGCATCAGGGGCTGGGAAGGCATTATTGTTCCCACTTGATGAAGAGGAAATGTTAGAGCTTGTCACACGCTCTGGTTTACAAGAATTCACCCCTAAAACTATCACCAGCATTAATGTGTTGAGAAAGGCGTTAGGGCATTATCAAGAACTGGGTTATGTCATTGATAATGAAGAACATGCTCTGGGTCTTAATTGTTTAGCGGCACCTATATTTGATCGTAATAATTCAGTGATAGCAGCAATATCTATTTCGGGCCCTAGTGCAAGGGTAACTGAAGAACGTTTTACTGAGCTAGGGGAACTGGTTCGTGACGTTGCTGCGGATATCAGCGCGGCATTAGGTGAGCGCCAATCATAAAGACCAGAGATCAGCGGGTGTTAATCATCCGCTAAAAAGAGGCTATTTAACAGGTGGTTAGCAGGTGATCAATGAGCTGACCAACCAACGAGTACAGAATACATAGATAATCCGTTTTTAAAACGGTTTTTTTAGATAAAAAATAAAGTTGGAAAAATTTTCCAAATAGGAGTTGTTATGGCTAAGATGCGCGCAGTTGATGCTGCAATGTATGTACTGGAAAAAGAAGGGATCACAACCGCATTCGGTGTTCCTGGAGCCGCAATAAACCCATTCTATAGTGCGATGCGTAAGCATGGTGGGATCAAACACTATCTTGCTCGTCACGTAGAAGGTGCTTCTCATATGGCTGAGGGATACACGAGAGCAAATCCGGGTAACATTGGAATGTGTCTTGGTACATCAGGTCCTGCGGGAACGGATATGATCACAGCATTATATTCCGCCTCTGCTGATTCAATTCCTATTTTGTGCATTACAGGCCAAGCACCAAGAGCTAAATTGCATAAAGAAGATTTCCAAGCAGTCGATATCGAGTCTATCGCAAAACCGGTCACCAAAATGGCTACAACGGTGTTAGAGCCCGCATTGGTTCCTCGAGTATTGCAGCAAGCTTTTCATTTAATGCGTTCTGGTCGTCCTGGACCCGTATTAATTGACCTACCTTTTGATGTGCAAGTCGCTGAAATTGAGTTTGACCCAGAGACTTATGAACCATTACCTGCTTACAAGCCAGCGGCAACAGTTGCTCAGGTTGATAAAACACTGGATATGTTATTCGCGTCGAAAAAGCCACTGATTATCTCCGGTGGCGGCGTTATTAACGCGGACGCGGCAGATAAGCTGCAAGAGTTAGCTGAAATCTGTAACGTGCCAGTCATTCCAACTTTAATGGGTTGGGGAACTATCCCTGATGACCACAAATTAATGGCAGGTATGGTGGGCTTACAAACGGCTCACCGTTATGGAAATGCCACTTTATTAGAATCTGATTTCTTATTAGGCGTCGGTAACCGCTGGGCGAACCGACACACTGGTTCTGTAGAAAAATATGTTGGTGACCGTAAAACAGTACATATTGATATCGAGCCTACACAAATTGGCCGTATTTTCTGCCCTGATTTAGGGATTGTCTCCGATGCTAAAGCGGCGTTAGCGCTCTTGGTTGAGCGAGCAAAAGCACGTAAACAAGCGGGTGCTTTACCTGATTACAGCAAATGGGTAGATGAGTGCCAAGCGCGTAAACGTACTCTGTTACGTAAAACGCATTTTGACAATGTACCTGTGAAGCCACAGCGTGTTTATGAGGAAATGAACAAAACATTTGGCCGCGATGTTTGCTATGTCACAACCATTGGTTTATCGCAAATTGCAGCCGCTCAAATGTTGCATATCTTTAAACCGCGTCACTGGATCAACTGCGGTCAAGCGGGCCCATTAGGTTGGACTTTACCTGCTGCATTAGGGGTATGTGCCGCTGATCCTAAACGTAAGGTCGTTGCCGTATCAGGGGATTATGACTTCCAATTTATGATTGAAGAATTGGCGGTCGGGGCTCAGTTCAAATTGCCATATATCCATGTATTAGTGAACAACGCTTACTTAGGTCTGATCCGTCAATCACAACGTGGCTTTGATATGGATTATTGCGTCCAGCTTTCCTTTGAAAATATCAATAATGATGCCATTGGTGAATACGGTGTTGATCACGTCAAAGTGGTTGAAGGCTTAGGTTGTAAAGCTATTCGTGTCTTTAAACCAGAAGATATTGCGCCAGCATTCAAACAAGCTGAAAAACTCATGAAAGAATTCAGTGTGCCTGTTGTTGTGGAAATCATTCTAGAGCGCGTCACAAATATCTCCATGGGAACCGAGTTGGATAATGTGACTGAATTCGAAGAGATAGCAACTTCTGAAGCCGATGCGCCAACCGCGACCGCATTTTATCAATATAAATAAGGATGCGAGAAAATGACCAAGTTTGCAGCTAACTTATCCATGTTATTTACTGAAGCAGAGTTTATGCAGCGCTTTAAATTGGCGGCTAAAAATGGCTTCAAAGCCGTAGAATATATGTTTCCTTATGATTTTCCAGCACAGTCTATCAAGCAAGAGTTAGATGAAAATAAACTGACTCAAGTTCTTTTTAACCTTCCAGCGGGTGATTGGAATGGTGGCGAAAGAGGCATTGCTTGTTTGCCTGAAAGACAAAAAGAGTTTCAAGAAGGCGTCAAAAAAGCAATTGAATATGCAAACGTCTTGAATTGTAAACAAATTAACTGCTTAGTGGGGCGTAAAGACTCATCTCTTAGTGAAGAAAAAACGATGGAAACCCTCGTAGCAAATCTTCGTTATGCGGCTGAGCAGTTAGAAAAAGAGAATATACGTTTACTGGTAGAAGCCGTGAATACATACGATATTCCAGGTTTCTATTTGAATAAATCAGCTCAGGTCGAAGATGTAATTAAGCGTGTCGGTCATGCCAATATTTACTTCCAATATGACATTTACCATATGCAGCGAATGGAAGGTGAGCTAACTGAGACAATGAAACGTTTATTAAAGCATATTTGCCACATTCAACTCGCAGATAACCCTGGCCGTCATGAGCCAGGAACGGGTGAGATTAATTATACCTATTTATTTAAACAGCTAGAACAGATGGGCTTCACAGGCTGGATCGGTTGCGAATATAAGCCTGCGACGACAACAGAAGCGGGTTTAGGCTGGATGAAACCGTATTTATAATTAGGAGAGTATCATGAAATTAGGCTTTATCGGTTTAGGAATTATGGGTGGCCCAATGGCTGCTAACTTATTAAAGGGTGGTCATGAGCTAGCTGTAAATACTCGTGGGCAAATTCCGGCTTATCTTACAGATGAAGGGGCAAAGACATTTTCATCAGCTAAAGAAGTGACTGAAAACGCTGATATTATCTTTGTTATGGTGCCAGATACCCCTCACGTTGGGGAGGTACTATTTGGTGAGAACGGCTGTGCATCTACAGCGTTGAAAGGCAAAATCATTGTGGATATGAGCTCCATATCCCCGATTGAAACCAAAGAATACGCAAGAAAAGTCAATGAATTAGGTGGCCAGTATTTAGATGCTCCGGTTTCCGGTGGTGAAGTTGGCGCTAAGCAAGGCACATTAAGCATTATGGTGGGTGGTGAAGACTCGACTTTTGCTAAGGTAAAACCGCTATTTGAATTAATGGGTAAAAATATCAGTTTGGTGGGCGGAAATGGGGATGGGCAAACCTGTAAGGTTGCCAACCAAATTATCGTTGCATTAACCATTGAAGCTGTTTCTGAAGCATTAGTTTTTGCGTCAAAAGCAGGGGCCAATCCTGCACGCGTTCGTGAAGCATTAATGGGCGGATTTGCATCCTCGCGTATCCTTGAAGTTCATGGCGAGCGCATGGTAAAACGCATATTTGACCCAGGATTTAGGATCTCTTTACATCAAAAAGACTTAAATCTTGCTTTACAGGGTGCGAAGGCATTATCGATGAGCTTACCGAATACCGCGACCTGTCAGGAACTCTTCAATTTATGTGCCGCACATGGCGGTCAAGATAATGACCATTCAGCCTTAATCAAGGCAATTGAAATTATGGCTAACCATAAATTAGGAGACTAATACTTAGTCTAATTGTTTGAATGTAATGATCCTCATGTTTTAAGTGTAAATGTAAGTAGTAAGCAGTTTAACTAGTCGTTTATTTGCCCCATGTATCTGGGGCTTTTTTTTTGCATAGCATTAAGTGAATAAAAAAGAGGTAATATAATTAATGCATATTACCTCTATAAAATCTTACTTATTTATCTTTTCTATTTTATAGCATCCCACTTAAATATATTTTCAAGGATAATAGAAATAATAATTCCCATTAATAACCCATTTGTGATGATAGGCCTTACTATCAATGGAATATCTTGCATGTAAGTTGGAGGAACACTCATCAAAAATATGCCAATAAAAATAGGCAAAGCAAGCCGATAAATATTGCGCGGGTTTAAATCTAAAATACGAATAAATAACAAAGAAGACCAAAGCAGAGGTAAGTAAGTGACCATCATCACGGTACTACTGATCACTAAAGGAAAGGTAGAAAAGAACCCTGACAAAACGGGAACGAAACTAATAACAAAGAATAACAAACTACCAATAATAAAGGGCTTTTTACTAAAATCGTTGGTTTGAGTAATGAGCCCTATTGAAGAAACAAATGGCGCGAAAGGCACAATTCCTAGTGGTGAACAGGCAAAAGTGAGCGCACCAGAACTAATAAAACTACGACGATACATGGCTGGCGTTGCTGGCGAATCTGGATGAAATAAATCTGTTCCCTTAATCGCGCCAAACGTATTGGACGTATTTAGTAGTGAGGCAATAACACAGGTTGTGACAATACCATAATTGATAGTTTCAATTTTTCCGAGAGGGAATAGCTGCCAGCCAATGCCACTCACGCCTGTTGAGCCACTTCGAAAGATAACTGAAAATAATAACCAACCCAATATTGAGCCAATCAGTACAGCATATTTATTAATATGACGAGGGAGTAAGACAATAATTCCAATGATCAATACCATGATAAATAAAGCTAACAAGAATGTATTGAAATTAATATGGACAATATCTGTTGTGGCACTAAAAGGTAAGCCCAACATACCTTTTAAAAAAATAGTAATTAAGTTAGCGCCGAGTAACAGCATGAATACTGCCATCACACCAGGCGAAAATAGCAGAGCCAAATACTTTCCTGCCCCACTCAAACCGATAATGACAGTGATGATCCCTGCAATGGCAATTCCCACTGCAAAACTACCACCAATAACCTCTAATGGTGTTCCTTGAGCAGACTCTGCAAATGCAACAGATAAAATCGTTCCCCACCACAGCCCCGCAGGACCTTCCATGATAGAGCGCTTGTGTCCGAAAATAGCTTGAATTAAGCAAGCCAGTGATGTGGCTAAAAAAGCATACTGGGTAATTGTGTAAGTGGTGGCATTGCTCAGATGAAATGCAGATTGTAATGTAGGAGGTATAACGACTGTATTACAGAAAATAAAAAAGAACCATTGCAAGCCTGATAACATATTATCTTTGTTCAAACTAAACATAAATTACATCCTGTTATAAATAACAATACAGCACACCCAGTAAAGAGTGTGCTGTATTATTTACATCATATTACTGTTGGTGTTTTAAAATAAATTGCCCGATAGGCGTTTCACGAACACCAGTATTAATATCGTAGATAGTTTCTCCGCGTAAAATAGTGCGTGCAACTTGTGCACCTATTTTGCGCCCTACATAAGGGCTGACTTTATGGCGATACTCTAAATCTTGAGCTTTTAATTCATAAGGTGAGTTTGGCTTGATGAACACGAAATCTGCATCTTTACCAACGGTAATGGAGCCTTTATGCTTAAGGCCGAAGATCTTAGCTGCATTAGTTGCCATTAATTTGGCAAATAATGGGAGTTCCATTCCACGTTTTTGCACTGCTTCATCAAACATCAAGTCAACACAGCTTTGCATCCCTGCAATTCCACCCCAAGCTTTGAATACATGACCCGCTTTCATATCTGGTGGGCATGGTGAGTGGTCAGAACCTAAACAGTCGATTTCACCATTAAACAGTTTTTCCCACATGCCTTCTTGGTTCGCTTCATCACGAATCGGTGGTGAGCATTTTGCTAAATTACCAATTTTTTCAAACTGATTAGTTGTTAAGGCAAAATAGTGAGGGCAAGATTCTGAGGTAACATCCTGTCCTTCATTACGTGCCTTAGTCACTTCAGCAACGCCTTCAGGGCTACTGATATGGCAAATATGTATTGGGCAATTAGCCACTTTTGCCAGATATAGCACGCGGCGAATTGCCTCAATTTCAGTATATACAGGGCGCGAGGCTACATAGTCGTGAGCAGTTATGCGTCCTTGAGCTTCAGCTTCTCGACCTAATTCATCACAGATTGATGCATTTTCACAGTGAACTAATACACGAGAGTCGTTAAATTTACTGATAATTTCTGCACCACGTAAAAACTGAAAGTCATCAACATCACGGAAGTCATTATCAATAGTTTTGTCACCACAGGTGGCAACAAAGCATTTGAAGCCAACAACACCCACTTCATCTAGCTCGTGCAGTCTATCGAGATTATAAGAGACTAAACCGCCAAATTGGGCTGCATCTACTGACAGTTTACCTGCGGCAGCGTCGAATTTTATTTGAATACTTTCACGGTCAACGGTTGCAGGTAGCTGATTTAATGGCATTTCGATGATAGTTGTGATGCCACCTTTTGCTGCTGAACGCGTCCCTGTTTCATAGCCTTCCCAATGTGTTCTTCCTGGTTCCGAAATGTGGGCATGAGAGTCAACCATACCTGGTGAAACGACTAGGCCTTCGGCGTTTATTTCTTCTTTTGCACCAGATAAACCAGAGCCAATAGCGGCAATTTTGCCATTTTTTACCGCGACATCTGTTTTAATTGCTTCGTTTTCAAGAATGACAGTACCGTTTTTAATGATTAAATCGTATGACATAGGGTATTCCTTAGATAAGATTATAATTTCATTTATTAACATTACTGTTCAGCGTGTTTTCAATATATTAAAACGGGCTGAATAGGGTATTTAATTCAGATTACATTGGGTTTTTTATGCCGATATCTGAATCATTCGTAGCTTTTACTTTATTTTCAACCACCTTAGTGGTGTCTTTTTTGAATAAAGAGTAGAGAACAAAGGCCAATATGACGCCAGCAAACCAAGACACTCGTGATATAGGCTCTAATACAGGAATGAATTTTCCACCAAGGGAGAAAATAACTGCAATAACAGTGACAACGAAAGCGGTAATATTAAATCCGTGCTCATAGAATTTATAATCGCCTGCACGGGTATATAAGACATCTAAATTAATATTTGTACGCATTACGATGAAATAATGCGATAGCATGACACCAATAACTGGACCTAAAATACCGCCAATAATATCCAAGAAAGTATAAATACTGTCCTGATTCTCAATTAGTTTCCAAGGCATGATTAATACGCTGATAACGCTGGCAATAATAACGCCGTGACGATAAGTGAGTTTGGATGGGTACAGTGCAGCAATTTGGTATCCTGCAGGAATAATATTACCAGCAGCGTTGGTGGAAATTGTCGCCATCAGAATAACGACTACCGCAAAGAGTGAGGCATATAAACTATCCCATTTTTGAACAATATCAAGTACGTTCCATGTATCAACGCCGTAGTGAATACTGGCGCCGGCTAAAATACATACGCTACTAATGGCAAAGAGCAAGTAAGCCACTAACAGGCCAGCGGTTTGTCCAATGGCTTGTTGTTTAAAACTAGTCGAATATTGAGTGAAATCAGAAGCATTTACCGCAGGAGCTGCCCAGACAGCGACAACACTATTAATAACGATAAAGAAAAAGAATACTTTACTTGGCGTTTCACTAATACCATTTGGGATATAATCCAAAATAGGTTGAATGCCCACTAAAGAAACTGACCAAATTGCCATACCACCAAACAAAATATAAATACAGGGGTTAAGAATGGCAGTAAGTTTATTTAATACCTTGCCTCCACCTAGTCCTATGGCAACATTCATTGCCCAGAAAATGATGAAAACAATAAAGGCTGGAATGGTAACCCCCATATAGGTTTCACCATTGCCTATATTTAAAAATTCAGGCCAAATTTTCCCGATTAATATTAATAGCGCTAATGAACCAGTAAAGCATTGTAAGCCAAACCACATAATAGCAGCAATACAGCCTCTTAATACGCCAGGAAAGAGTGAGCCTTTAATTCCATAAGATGCCCGAAGTAGCATCGGGAATGGGATACCATATTTAGACCCCGCCGCACCATTCATTACCATAACGAAAGCGATGCATATTGCGCTTAGTGCGATGGCAAACATAATGTTCAAAGTAGAAAGGCCTAGAATAAAAAAACCGCCAACCATTAGATAATTTGGGACATTGTGTACGGAACCCATCCATAGCGTAAAGTAGTTAAATGTTTTCCATGTTCGTTGCTCCGGTGTTTTAGGTAATAAATCATTTGTATAACCACGTTCACGATAAATCTCTTTTTCTTCTGAATAGTTCATATATGAGTCCTTCCACGCATATAATTTAAATTTGAAAGCGAGAGATTTAACTAATCGAATTTTTAATAAAGTAATAAAGTTATTGTTTTAATTTTTTAAATAATATTATTTTTTATATATACATCAACTTAATAACTAATGGTTTATATATAGTTATTAGCGTCAGTTTAATTAATTATATTGACTACCCAGGAATTAATTCTTGAACTCAATATAGCCACCGTTAACTGATGGATGCAATATAAATTTAAAAAATTTTTCCAAAAAATAGATCTGGAGCGCTTTTTTTGACAAAATAACATAATAAACAATGCGTTATAAAATATTTAGTTTTTTATTATTTCTTTTTTTGTATTTTTTTTGAGATGTTTTGTTCAATTTAAGTTAATTTACTCTATTTCTTCTTGATTTTAATGAAGTTTGATTCATTTTAAGTTTGTTTTAATGCTTTATTATTTTTGATTTAAATGCAGCTTATTGATTTTTTTATGAAAAAATAATTGGAAAATTTTTCCAATTAAATCTTTATCAATTATTTTTTTTTGATACAATGACGAATAGAAGTTAATGGCTATACTCAGTGCTAAAACGTTTTTTAGAAAGTGGTGCTGAATATAATTCTCTCAATTTAATAAGCTAATCTATTTATCAGTAATATGCGCGCATTTGTAAAAATGAATGTGTATTTTGATAACCGATAATATTTTTCGAAATTAACAATATTATTTAACTGATTACTTAACCGTTCTATAGGTAGCCATATATGAAAATTATCATAGCCCCTGATTCTTTCAAGGAAAGCATGAGTGCAGAATGTGCCGCAAATGCCATAACTAAAGGATTTAAAAGTGTATTCCCTGATGCCCAATACCTTTGTTTACCGATTGCTGATGGTGGTGAAGGAACTGTTGATGCATTGATTGCAGCCGCAGGTGGTGAGCGAGTATCACTTGAGGTTAAAGGCCCATTAGGGGATATGGTAAGTGCTTACTATGGTTTATTACACAATGGCGAAACCGCTGTTATTGAAATGGCTCAGGCCAGCGGATTAATGCTAGTTAGTCCAGAGCAGCGTAATCCAATGCTGACGACGAGTTACGGAACAGGTCAGCTAATTCAAGATGCGCTTGAAAAAGGGGTGAAAAAAATCATCTTAGGGATTGGCGGTAGCGCAACCGTTGATGGTGGTGTCGGTATGCTTCAAGCCCTAGGTGTTGTTTTTTATGATAATCAACAAAATAAACTTGGTTTGGGCGGTGAAGTTTTAAATCATATCGCAACGATTGATACGTCAAGTCTATCTCCTCAATTGCAACACTGTATGATCGAAGTGGCTTGTGATGTAGATAATCCTCTGGTTGGAGAGCGGGGTGCTGCGATGATATTCGGGCCACAAAAAGGGGCAACGGCTTCAATGGTATTGGAATTGGAAAAAGGTTTAAATCGTTTTGCTGAGCTTATCCAACAAATTAAAGGGCATGATTTTAGGCATTTATCTGGCGGAGGTGCTGCTGGTGGGATATCTGTTGCTGCCGCTGCATTTATGAATGCTAAGCTTAAACCCGGCATTGATATCGTTATTGATGCAGTGAAGTTAGAGCAAGAAATCTTTGATACCGATTTGGTTATTGTGGGGGAAGGTAGCATGGATGGGCAAACGGCAGGGGGGAAAGCGCCTTTAGGAATAGCCAAGGTTGCGGCCAAACACAATGTCCCTGTTATTGCATTAAGTGGTGTATTAGGTAAAGGCGTTGAAGCACTACACCAAGAAGGTATCGATGCTTTTTTCAGTATTTTGCCAAGATTAAGCCCGTTAGATGAGGCATTAAAGCAGGGGGCGGAGAACGTGCAACAAGCGGCATATAATATTGCAAAAGTTTTACAGTTAGGTAAGTTATTGTAATTAATTTTATTTTTGTTTTTTTTGGATGTTGAGTGTTCGATAAAATTAATAACATTTAGTATAAAATAGATAAAATCCGTTTTAGTGTTGTGAAAACCTGTTTTGATTCAGGGTAGTTAGAAAGTGGATAGGGTTAATACCAATCCGCATTTGGTTATCTATAGAGAAGCGTCGTAAAGGCAACCGTAATGCCAGTAATATCTATCAACTGAATGTTGAGAAGCTGGCTTCAGCGGCACGTATTGCATTTCCTCAACTAGCAGATTTTGACCCGTCAAAATCTGTTCCCTCAAAACCTGACCCGTCAGAATCTGGGGGTGATCCGTCAGTAACTTCAAAACAAGATCCATCAGTAACTAATCCTTCATCGCAGAATTCTAACGAATCCAGCGATTAGTCAAAAATTGATTTTTTAAATCGTTACCCAGAGGTAGTGATTTATAGGACTAACTTACAGAAATGGGGATCTGCGGATGACCTTAAGTGCGCTGAATGGCTGTTTAGCCGCAAGTGTGAAGTATTCAAAGAGCTTGGACTGCAAGAGCCGAAAGAGTCAAATTTCACAGAGTGGGCTAACGATGTTCGCTTGATGGTTAACCAAGACGGGCGCACTCACAAGGAGATTTGCCAATTCTATAAACGTGTTAGCCAAGATGCATTCTGGAAAAAGAACGTTCAATGTCCGAAAACATTACGTACTCAGTGGGATGATTTATAGGCGGGCAGCATGAAATTAGTAAATGCACTAAAGAACTTCCATCCTAAGTCACCCACATTTAGTGACTCAGCCAGTTGTACGTCACCAGACCGTTTAACGGGTACTGATATTATGGCTGCGATCGGGATGACCGAATCACTAGCTAAGTTTGGGATGACAGCCTTTCTGGCTAAAAATGATGTCAGTGAAGAGGGTAAATTTTCTACCGTGGAGGGCTTGACTCAATATGCGCTAAAAATAGCGCCTAAATTAGTTCGCAAAGCTGCTGGCAATAAATTGGGCTACTGTTTAATTGTTCTGTCTAAAATGACTTTTGAGGATTACGCTCGATCAGCAGGTTCGGTTTGCCAGTGTTCAGCATGTAGTGGGAAAGGAATGCTTGATAAAAAAATTACTACAACAAAGTATTCAACGAGGGAAGCTATTTTTCCGTCATTTTCCAAGAGCCAGCCCAAGCGATATACCAATACAGAGCGCGATGTTGTGGAAACTAAAAAAGTGATTTGTGAGTCATGTAATAGTAAGAGCCAATTAATAAACCGTTGTCGTTGTAAAGGGAGGGCAAGGTCTTAGATGAAGTTCAGAGTGAATTACAAGTGACACCAGTTTATAAAGATTGTTCTCGTTGTGCTGGGCGTGGCTTCAATCGTGTACCGTCATCTGTAGCATTTAAAGCAATAAGACATTTAGTACCTGACCTTAATGAAAGAACATGGCGTAGAAATTGGAAGCCGTTCTATGAAATATTGATAAGTAAGTGTTTTGTTGAGGAAAGTATGGCAGAACAAGCATTTAGTCGAACAATTAAATAGTTTTAGTAATTAATTAAATTCAAATTATTTTAAAACTGTAAATTTAATGTTATTTGGTGTAAAAATAAAAACTTGTAAATTTACATGAGGTGGTATTTATGTGGAGTAATAAGATAAATTTAAAGATAGTTGTTTGGGGAACTATTATTGGTGGCTTCATTAGCTCATTAGTTAAATGGGGCTCTGAAGTGAATATGCCCCCGAGAGTTGCAGGTGAAATATCACCACCAGCAGCGAATATTGATGCGTGGTTTAGTTGGTTAGGCATCAATTCTCATTCTCTTGATTATTTTTATCAGGGATCATTGGTCGGTGGTGCTGTAACCTTATACCATTGGTTATTTAGTTTTGCGTTCGCTTTTGTATACGTCTTTATATCAGCTTATCTGCCTAAAATTCGAATGTTTTATGGTGTATTATATGGTGTTTTGATCACAATATTTGCTCATGGAATAATGATCCCATTATTTGGATTTCGTCATCCCTCATATAATGAGGGTAAAGTTGGTTGGCTCTGGAATTTAAATGGTTATGAATTAGTTAGCGAGATTTTAGGACATATTTATTGGGCTGTATCTATAGAAATATGTCTCATTGCAGTTTTAGCATCTTTTGCTCGCCCTATACGTGGTAGCTGGACTGTACGATAAAAAATACTTGCACTCACTGGTATAGAGTGTTGCATTTTGTCCGGAACTGGCTTATTTTTTTCCGAAAATGGACATTCTATAACTAGTCGCATAAAACCAATTCAAGGCCTGCAATCGCGGGCTTTTTTACATCCAATATATTCATAAAAAGTACTAGTGCGCTACGTAAATTCGATGTTATTGTGATAAGAGTGAATACGTTGTCACCTAACTTATAGAATGAAACCTTGCGATGTGATCTGACCCCATAAAGTTGGATGATTCATTAAGCGGGGTTTTTTATTGCCTCATTATTTAATCTTTAATAATATTATCTATCTAAATTAAATAGATATCTGATGTTCATATTTAATGAGGGGGTAATTAAATGAGTAAATTATTCTCAGTAGTACTAGCCATCTCAATTATGGCTGTATCAAGCAGTGCTTTAGCAGCAGAGAGAGGTCTAAATAAGGAAGAAGAAGCAAAGGTAGTTAGCCTAATAAAAAACCACCTTAAATTACCAATATCTGCAAAGTTCAAACTCGGTAAAATGATTGCTAATCCGTATGATGCATATTGCGGTTTAGTCGCTAAATCCAATAAAGAAACAATCCCTTTCATCACATCAATGCCTGAGCCTGTAGGTAACATTGACTTACGTAGAGTTGTTCTGGTTGGTGATAATGAATATAAGTATCGCAGTGTTATTGAACAATGTGAAGAGTATGGATACAAATTGAACTAATGCAGATCGGTGAGTCTTGAAAAGAATAGCATCCCGAAGTATAAATATATCATATTACACGTGTTATAGACCCGTCAGTAATGTCAGGTTTTATACCTAAAACAAACATAAGACTTGCTGTTACGATTGTTCATAGTTACATGTGTAGTTATGCACAATAAAAGAAAACCCCACCAGAGGGGTGGGGTCTTTAGATTACATTTTTTTCAAATGAGCTTCGACTTTTTGAATAAATGATTCTTTGGGAGCTTTTTCGCAAGCTTCAACAATTAACGGAGTGGATGTTGCAATACCACTAATATCTAAAGTAGGGTCTTCTACCTTACCTTTCTGGGTAATAATCTCAGCAGCACCAATTGCTGTTGGATAAAATGCATCATCGATTGCTAAGAAATCTTCGCATGTCCATTGAGATACAGGTTTTGCATCTGTTGCGGCGAAAGCTGAAGTGGTCATTAACGATGTTGCAATGATGCTAGCAAATAATATTTTTTTCATAAAATATCCTCATTGTTTTTAGTGAGACTTGCCTAATGCTTATTTTAATATAACTTATTATTTTAAAAAGCAAAATAATCATTATTTGAATGTTGTTTTTTGATGGCTATTATGTGTCGGATTATTGAAATAATAAAAATATATCTTCAATTTTTCTCTATAACGATAAAGTAATTTCAAGTGGTAGGTCTGCCGTTCTTGAAATCCACACGCAAAGTTGGGAGTTACTTTTTCATTCTGGTGCATGTCAAGGCTGACTGGCTAAACCCTATGACAATTACTCAGGGATCTGAGCAGGGGTATCGATTGAATTTTTTATTGTCGTTGATTTTTTATTTATATTTAATGAGCCATCTTTTGTTACTATGCTTCAAGCATCCCAACACATTAAAAATAATAATTATACTAATAATAAACAATCGCCCTTTTCTCTACTATATTCATAATATCTATTCATAAGGCGTGTATGTATAATGATTGATCTATTTAAATTGACAAAGAAAAGCTCTAGGCATATTTGTATAGCAATATATGTTGGTATTATTGCGGGTATATTTTCCGCTTTAGTTAAATCTGGCTTTGAAGGTTTGATTCCACCGAGAACGCTAGAAACAACCCCACCTCCCATTGTCTTGTTAGAAAAGCTTGGGCTAAATATAGATACTATGACTTATCATTGGATGGGATATAGTATTAATTGGGGCGGGAATGGTGTTCATATATTATTTTCGATAGTTATTGCAGTTATATATTGTGTTATCGCTGAATACTTACCTAAGGTGAAATTATTACACGGTATATGTTTTGGTATCGGTGTTTCTGTTTTTGCTCATGGCTTAGTTGTACCATTATTAGGATTGTCTGGCTGGCTTTGGACTGCTGGTTATCAAGCACTAATATCTGAGTTTGTTGGAACTGCTTTTTGGATTTGGTCTATTGAAGCTATTAGGCAAAACTTGCGTTATTGTTTAACTAAAGAAAAAGACGCTGAGTAGAGAATGATGTTCACTCTTAATCTTTAATAAACTTATGGTCAGGTTAAACTTTTCATCTGAGCTATATCAGTTATTCATAAAAGATCGCCTAGGCGGTCTTTTTTATAGTTAAAATAAACATAAGATTTTCTGTCACGATTGGTCAGAGTTACATGTGCTGCTATGTGCAATAACCGATCTAAAGTGTTAATTATTTGCCTTAAGATTCTGTTAAGGTTTAATTGATAAACTATAAAAAATTAACAGACAAAAGGAATTATTATGAATAAGACAGTTATTGCGCTCGTATTATCAGCAGCTTCATTTGGCGTATTAGCTAATAACCATGCTGGTGGATTTGTTTCGAATGATGGTTCTGTTGGTTCAAAAGGTGGGTTTGTTGCAACAGCTCAAGCAGTAACAACTGTCGTTCAAGCGAAAGAGCTTCCTGATGATGCATGGGTTTCACTTGAAGGTCATATTGTTAAACAGATTGGTAAAGAGCTTTACGAATTTAAAGATAGTACTGGCTCAATTGCTGTAGATATTGATGATAGGCGCTGGCGTGGACAGGTTGTGACACCTGAAACAAAAGTTCGTTTAGATGGTGAAATTGATAAAGAGTGGGCTTCATTAGAAGTTGATGTAAAGCGAGTAACCATTATCAATAAATAGCTGTAAATTTTTAATAAGCCCCATGATTGGGGCTTTTCTGCAATGAAAACTCGCTTACTAGCTTCTGTCTAATTCATATGTTAGATAGCTTTATCTATAGCTCTTTCAATCGCTTTACATTCGGGACTATTTCCACTGGACTGCTCTATTTTCCCAGGCAAGTTACCTTCGGGAGTATCCATTTTTATCTCGCAAGTATCTGACTTAGTTTGGGGTTTAGTGTTTGATGAACAAGCTGTTACTAAAGCGATAACAAAACATACTAATATAGCTTTGTTTTTATGCATACTGTCTATCCTGTTTTTAAAGGGCTATTCTTGATGCTATCAAAGGTTAAGCGTGAAGTGCAAAGTAATCAATAAAGCTGGTCAGTACGGCTTCTTTATCTTCTATAACGATGAGGTAATCGCAGAGAAGCGGAGGCGGCTATATGTTATGGAAACTTATAGTGGTAGTAATTTGCTTTATGTTACTCGCGATATCAATGATTGTATTTGGCGCCAACAGACTCACTGACAATACATGCGGTATTGATAAAGCCAGTTTAGAAAAACGCGCCAGAAAGTTATAGAACACTACAAAAGTCGGCAAGTTAACTTTTAATTATCTATATAGTGGATACCATGAATACAGTCAGTGCATTGTTATATATCGCTGCGTGGGTGGCCATATGGGGAATGTGGAAACAACACGAGAGGATAGGTGAGTTAAATACCAAAAATGCCGGACTACTCGTTGAGTTGACAGAGCAGGTCAAAATTAATGAGGATTACCAAAAACGTATTAACTCACTTCACGAACTCGACAAAACTCACACAATGGATCTCTCAAATGCAAAAGCTGAAATTGATAAGCTGCGCAATGATGTTAGTAATGGTACTAAGCGCGTGTACGTCAACGCCAAATGTCCAAAACCCGAAGCGAATACCTTCGAAAGCGGAGGCAATGAAAGCTCCGCACGACTTAGTGAAGCAGCTGAACAAGATTATTGGCGTCTCAGAAAAATGATAGTTGAGAACGAAAAACAAACTTTGTATTTGCAAGATTACATTAGAACGGAGTGCTTACATTAGTTCCAGCCAATGAAAGTTCTAATTAAAAAAAGTAAGTTTAAGAAGGAGATAGCTGCAAGTAGATATATAAAAGCTTTAAAGAATAGAGTTGTCACGTCTGCTTGATAGTTATCACTAATAAGAATAAATACAACGCAAAGAAATAGGGAGGTAACGATAAGTATGGTTGTGATCGGGAGGTTGTGTATAAGGTTCATATTTTGAAAACGTGATTTTATCTTGATTCTGTAATGGTGAGAGCCTTAAAAGTTATAGTACCAGAAATTGTATGGATAAAAAAAGCCCACACAGCGTTGGGCTAAATATGTTGCTTTATACAATTAAATATCGCCTTAAATATAGTTGGTATTTCAAAATACGCAAAAGTATTTCCAAATATTTTAAATTGATGGCTGTGTAAGACAACAACAGCGAGCTTTTAAGAAAACAGAGGCTTTTTAAAGGCAAAAAAATAGCCCCTAGATTGGGGCTTAAAAGGGATGGTCTATTTAACTGAGGGTAACTCTTGTAAATAGTTATACCGCTAAATAGGTCATTTTTTGAAAGTGAAAATAAAAGAACTCATTGTTTTGTAAAGATAGTAATCAAACCACTTTTCACCCGGTATATAGCAGACATATTTAAAACACTAAGAACCCACAGAAGGGAGCATCGGAACTGTTGCTATAAATGGCGATCTCTCTTGGGAGCTTTTTTGTGCTAACAGGTTGCTTTTATTTAACTAACTATTGATAAGTTTCTTATATCAAAAAAATGGATTTTTCATATTTTATAGGCGTACACTGATAGTTATGGCTAGCATGTATTTATTATTAAGATGGAGCTATAACATGGGGTTATTAAGTAGTGAATACGAACCTTTTGGAACTTTACTCGGATATGCTCCAGGAGGCGTAGCAATATACTCATCAGATTATGATTCATTGCCTAATGTGGAAAATAAAAAAGATATTTCTTTTCGAAGTTATATTGGCAATGAATATATGGGCTATAAATGGCAATGCGTTGAGTTTGCTCGCCGTTTTTTATACCTCAATTACGGTACTGTTTTTAGTGATGTTGGTATGGCCTATGAAATATTTTCTCTGCGCTTTCTACGACACGTAGTTGATGATGACATTTTACCGTTAAAAGCTTTTGTTAATGGGAGTCCTGTTAAGCCTGCCGCGGGGTCATTGTTAATTTGGGATGAGGGGGGTGAGTTTAATAAAACAGGCCATATAGCAATTATCACCAAGGTTTATGATGATAAAGTTCGTATCGCTGAGCAAAATGTCATTCACCATAAATTGCCCATAGGCCAGCAGTGGACAAGAGAATTGTCTCTGAAAAGAGATAAAGGAAGATATACACTATCAGATACTTTCCCAAACACTAAAATTTTGGGATGGATGATACAAACAGATAGTGATGAGCATGCTTATTCAGGCCCGTATACTAATCCTGAGTTGCTAAAGATTCATGCTGCTAAAATAGATAATAAGATTGACTATAATAACGAATGGTTGAATAGCTCAAATCCCATAGAAAATAAATATATTCAAGCTAGACAAGGTCGCGCGCTAAATAGCGCTCTTCATGAATATTTTACAATATCTAGTACCGCTGAAAATAAACTGATACAAGCAACCAATGAAGTTCATCTTATGTATCTGCATGCGACAGAAAAAGTATTAAAGAGTGATAACTTATTGAAACTTTTTAATATTCCAGAAATTCTTTGGCCTCGCATACGTTTATCCTGGAAGAATCGGCGTCATGATATGATCACAGGAAGATTAGACTTTTGTTTGGATGAGCGAGGGTTAAAAGTCTATGAATATAATGCGGATTCAGCTTCTTGTCATACAGAGGCAGGGGTAATTATTGATAAGTGGGCAAAAGTAGGGCAGCTGAAAGATGGCAAAAACCCAAGTGGTTACTTAACTGAATTACTTTCTAGTACATGGGAACATTCTTCAGCTAAACCGTTTATTCATATTATGCAGGATGTAGATAGTGAAGAAGATTATCATTCGCAATACATGGCGCATGCAATTACTGAAGCGGGATTCGATTATAAAATTATTCATGGTTTAGACGAATTATTTTGGAATGAAACAGGTCAAGTCGTTGATAGTGATGGCCGTATATTAGAGTGTGTTTGGAAAACATGGGCGTGGGAAACTGCTCTTGAGCAAATTCGGCAGGAATGTGAGAAAGACTATGAGCATTCAGCGCTACAAATTCGTACCGGACACTCAGAATATAATGACGTCAGACTAGTTGATGTATTATTAAAGCCTGAGATTCGTGTCTTTGAGCCTTTATGGACAGTCATTCCAAGTAATAAAGCGATATTACCTATTCTTTGGTCGTTATTTCCCTATCATCCCTATCTTTTGAATACAAGTTTTGATATCAGTGACGAGTTACGCTCGAGTGGTTATGCAATAAAGCCAATAGCAGGCCGCTGTGGTGACAATATCGGTTTGATAGGTGAGTGCGACACGATTTTAGATGAGACTTCTGGCCAATTTGATAAACAGGAAAATATTTACCAACAATTATGGTGCTTGCCAAACGTTGCAGGGCGTTTTATTCAAGTCTGCACATTTACTGTCGGAGGTCACTATGGTGGAGCATGTTTACGTTCAGACCCATCATTAGTTATCAAAAAAGATAGTAATATGGAGCCATTATGGATACTTGATGATAATGATTTTTTGGAAAAACCATTATGTTAGAAAGTGTATTTTAAAATTAATATAGTTATATTTTGAAAGTGGCATTATTAAAATCTGATTTTTTGTAGTTTCTTAGGCCTTCAGTTAATAGCTGATGGCCTTTATTTATAAAAAAATTGAAAAGCAAAGAAAAGCCCCAAATATCGAGGCAAAATAAACTGATACAATAGTTTAGAACACACTATCAGCATAGACATATTTATAAATGTTTTACATGAATAAAGTGTAAGCAAATACGGAAAAGAAAATACAAATTGGAGTCTCGTTAAATGAATAAGGAAATACTAGAGGATTCAAAATAAATATACCCTCTAGCATTTGAAATAAGAGCATTAATGTTTACTGGGCTGCTCTTTGTATTGCTTCTCCTCCTGCTTCTATATCTTCACCAACACCTTTAGTGGTATTACAGGCAGTTAATGTGAAAGCAACAACTAATGAGCAGATGAGGAAACTGATTTTTTTTAACATATTGTCTTCCTTTAAAGTTTGAAGTTATAAGTTTCAAAAGATCATTTTTAATTATAGCAGAACAATTCGATGACTATTTCTAGCTGTATACAGCAGTAAGATTGGGGTTAAACCCTCATTTTTATGTGTAATTGCCGTAGTTAGTGATACCTGACAAATGAAAATGAGCTGCTATATTTTAAGTGTTAGTACTTATTTTGGGCGATCAATCTACATTAGCAATAAAGGGTATACTCTATGATATTAAAAGAGCTATTTATCCGTATGCTTTATGTTTTTCAATACTTATTATTTGGTTTTCTTTTGTTATTATCATCAATAGCCTTACCTAATTGGTTAGGTAACGTCACAAATTTTTTGTAGGATAGTATCTCATCGAGAAATATTCAACGGAGTTACCATGCGAGTGAAGTCAATTTTTATGTTTTTAAGTATGCTTCTACTTAACGGATGTAGCGTTAAAGTGCCAAAAGATATATCACCTGTTGAGAAGTTTGATTTATCACGTTACCTTGGCGAATGGCATGAAGTAGCGAGAATAGATAATCGATTTGAAAAAGGATTAAGTAAAGTCTCTGCTAACTATTCTCTTCGTGATGACGGAGGTGTAAAAGTAGTGAATAGAGGATGGAATTCTGAAAGCAAAAAATGGAAAGAGAGTATAGGGAAAGCTTACTTTGTTGAATCCTCGGATACTGGGGCTTTAAAGGTTTCATTCTTTGGGCCCTTTTACGGCGGCTATAATATTATTAAGCTAGATGATAACTATCAATATTCATTAGTTGTTGGACCTAATAAAGATTATCTATGGGTACTATCGCGTACTCCAACTATGCCACCAGAGTTATTAAATGAATATCTTAGTTTTGCAAGTAACCATGGTTTTGATAGGCAAAGAATATTGATATTCCAATAGTATTTATTCCTTGTGATTAGCTTTACAGTGTTGGTTACTGAAGCTATTAATGTTAAATGAGTCGGTTATTTGTGTTTTACATCAATTGAATAGATAGGGGATTTAACAGAATCAATAATATGTATTAGACTGAGAAATTTACAAACAGAAATTTTGTTTAGCGGGTTCGTATATGGCTGTTAGTAAGAAGAATTTAATTCATCAGTCTGAGTTTGCTTGTTAGGACAGTTATTCACAATTCGCAGACTATGTTCGCAAGACCAGCCGTTACATCTTAAGTAAAGAGCAGAATGTATTCCTTGATACTGTTCTAGCTACAATCAAGGGACGAGATCGTGAGTTGAAAGAGGGGGAGCATTTTTTACAGGGCTCAGCTTGGTATAGATCTTTGTGATAGGACCGATAATGATGGCAACTGGATCGAAGAGAATATGTTAGGTTTTAGAGCTTCTCGTATGAAGCCTTTGGTTGATAGAGCCAAAGAAGGGCGTGCAAATCCCTCAGGCATTCCAGTGCTATATGTAGGTACAACAGTAAGGACTGCGATTTCTGAAGTGCGGCCTTGGGTCGGTGCTAATGTTTCTTTAGCAACATGCAAACTTTTATCTCCATTGAGGGTACTCGATCTTTCGCTTGGTCATGGTAAGTCCTCACTTTCTGGGCCTATTTTTAGTTATATACTCGGTGTAAAAGAGCTTACAGCACAACAGAAAGAGAAAGCTGTTTGGACTGATATTGATAACGCATTTTCAACGCCAGTTACGCGGTCGGATGATAAGGCTAATTACGCACCGACTCAAATACTGGCTGAGCTTTTTCGCAGTGCTGGGTATGATGCAATAGCATCTAAAAGCCATTTCGGAGATGAGGGCTATAACATCGCAATATTTGATTTAGATTCGGTCGATGTAGTTAGTTGTGCTCCCTATCAGGTAAAAACGATAAATATTATTGCCGAACAGGTAAATAATGCATGGTATAAGACTTCTACCTAATGAATCATGTTTTTATGTTTGCAAGGCTTAACATGAAAACTATTATATATTTCAGCAAAGGATAATTAATTTAGTGTGATGGTAAAAAAAGCCTAATTCTTTTAAGAAAATTGAATAATAAATAGTTATTGATGTTTACTTTGAATTCAACTCCCTGTGAGGGAGCTGAATTGATATTTATTGAGTAGTTGCAAGCTATTGGTAATTCCATTAATGATTGAGGTGAAATAGTTTGTAAGCCCCCGTCTGAGTTCATCAATTCTCTTATCAATATTCAGATGAAAATCATCTATTTCACGCTGCCGCCATGCGTTGACTAATAACCTAAGTTGCTGCTGGAAAAAGACAATGTATTCCTTGACCGTTTCCGTGGTTCCTGAATATAGGGCTTGCCAGTGATTATATTGGCTATTGAAGATTAAGGCTAATGGTCGGGATGGTTTTACGAAACTATCATGTATTGGTTCGATAGTAGAGGTAGTGGGAGAGCTTTAATGTCGTCATGCAGTACATCCTACAGCACAATTTCAACATGAAATGGTTTGAAACTCGTTATAAATCAATTAATTAGGCTGGCGGGAGTTGAACCAGCGTCCGTAATTTTTTAATTATTTGATTATGAAGGAATATTTATAGCTCAGTTATGTGGTGTGCATTTAACGTGCATTTTAGGGTTATAGTGTAGTCACTCTGAAGGAACTATATAGCGACTAATAAGCTCAGCAAATTTAGTGTCATTAGCAAATATATCACGTGGAAATGATGATGATATTGTTACATTTTTTCCATCGGTTTTATCATTTTTATAATTCATGACTAATGATCCTAATTTTATTAGCCCCTTATCCTCAGAAAGAAAAGCAATATTATAAGGAGAATTTTCTTTTTCGCTCTTTCTTATCATATTGACTAATAATTCTATAGCACTCAAATCACAAGCTGTATTATAAGCTTCATTTAAACCATAGGTTTGAGATTCTTTTATTACTTCAGTTGCAAGGTTTGATTTCTCACCCTCAGGTTTAACTAAATTAACTCTTAAAAAGACCAAAACAACTGCAATATCTGCTCGCTTTAATTTAAATTCATCAGCTAGCAAAAATATTTTTTCTACGATAGTATCTCTGGTTTTTTCTGTAAAATTTCGATTTATAGTGGGGGCGACCTTAATGAGAAAATTCATTCTTTTTTCGATGATGTTTTTTAAGTAATTTGATAACTCATGGTAATATTTATTCCCATTAGGATATTCAGATATTGCAATATCTGGTAGTGCTAATTTCAATATGTTTTTTGCAATAATTAACTGGTTATCAATAATATCGGCTGATGGTATTCTTTTCTCATTTGCCTCTAAAGACCAAAGGGTTAAGTCTATAGTTAATTGGTTTCTAGGTAGAAACATACTGTCGAAATAATCATATGTTGTGTCTTTTTTTTTGTTTAAAAAATATCTATATTGTATTTTCGATATAACATTTCTATCAGCAAATAGTAAAGTATTTTTTTTCATGAAGATGCATGGAATCCACCCATTCTTAACTAAAAGAAAATGGTTATGAGTAGAACCCATGTCTATATTTAGCCTTGCCCTGAATTCACCATCTATGCCTTTTGCTCTTACATTAAATAATTTAATTGTAATTTTATTGCTTTCATTCATTTGAATAAGGTCATGATAGTTATTAGGTATAATTTCATATGAGTAAATTACTAAACCATCAAATTCTTGATTATCTATTAGAATTTTCCCGTTTATTATAATATTTCCACTATCATCTTTCTCTATCGCATTTTTTTTTAGAATGATATCATTGTCATCTTTTTCAGTAGTCATTTCATAATAGTCCATGTGTCAACTAATTTCCAAATAAGGAATGGTCATTTAAATAATAGATATTCATTTTATTTACCATAACATTCTATTAAGTATTTCACATAGTTACTATATTATTTTTGTAAATTTAATAATACAGTTCAGCTTGTTTATCTATAGCAAATTCATCTAGAATAGCTGAGGGTATCACAAGCTAGATTAAAGAACGGGTTACTTTTTGACTCACTGTACCCACATCATATTCCTTAAGATATCCCCCATAATGTCTAAACAACATTTCAGGCCCCTTATGCCCCATTTGTCCAGCTAGCCAAAACAGATTAGCACCTTGGCTAATATGTCTTGTGGCAAAGGTATGTCTCGTTTGATAAGGATTACGATATCTGATTCCTGCTTTCTTCAGCGTTGGTACCCATGCTTTCTTTCTGATCGCATCAGCGCCAGCCCAGGCTTTATTTGTTTTTGGGTCTTCAAAAATCACACCATCTTTCAAGAACGTGAATTGCTTCTGCTCATTTAGGGCGTTCATGGCCTCATTATTCAATTCAACCTTTCTGGTGCCGGCTTTAGTTTTGGTTTTCTTAATAACACCCACCACGCTGGCGGATTGCACGTGTGCAGTGTTTTCTATGAAATCGATATCGCTCCATCTCAATGCACATAGTTCAGAGCTTCTTAATCCTGTATTAATGGCAAACTGGAATAAGTTTTTCCATTGTTCATATCTTGCCGCAGCGAGTAGGGCAGAGACTTCTTTAGGTGACAATGGGTCAACAATATAACTGCTTTCATTGTCACTGTTATTTGATTGATACCTTGAAGCGGATACAAGGCTTACTGGGTTAATTGACACTATCCCATCGGTAATGGCTTCATCTAGCGAGCTACGCAAAAATGAGAGCTGGTTACGGATAGTTTTTAATACTGTCGTTTGCTTTTGTATCCAGTTTTTTAGGATCGCCGGTGTTAGTGATGAAACATGTAGTTGGTGCAAATCAGATAAGGCACTTTTGCATTTTTTATAACCCCCAATTGTTGAGGGTGATAAATTTCGCGTTTCGCAAATAATTAAATACTCATCTAAATAATCAATTACTCTTTTTTCACGATTATTAACACCAAAAAGCATTAATTTTTTAGAGTTAGGAAAATATTTAGCGTAGTTAAAAGTGCCTTTTTCAATGTTATTTTGAATTTCAGCGAGCAACCTTTCAGCGTATTTAATGTTTTTATTATCGACGGTTAATCTAGAGAGAGGCTCTCTACAGAGCGCCCCTCTATAAGTAAACGTGATAACAATAGTTTGGCTGGTTTTGTTGTTACGAACCGTCACCCCTCTTGGTAGTGCGTAGCCTGTTTGTTTTTTCGCGCCCACTTATTCACCTCAGCAATATCAATCCAACGTTCTTTTGAACCCTCAACTTTTAAAACATGTACACCGACTATCCAATATTGCCGTTGTATGCGCTTATTAATGGACTCTGGTGTTTCTCCGTACATATTGCAGTATGCGGAAATAGGCAAACATTCATATAACATAATTTCCTCCCATATCCGCTTGCTTAATGTCGCGGAGAAATAAATCATAGCCTTCTGTGATATTTTGTCTCATCTTGGTCTTGCCTCATCATTAATAAAATAAGTTGGTCAGCAATGTTGCAGGCATGCTTGATATTAGCTTTTGTACATGGTCTGTTTTTTACACTGGCAGCTAGCTTGCCTAACTTAATATCAAACTCAGTTAATAACTGTTCCTCGGGTGCCCAAGGGGTTAATTGTGGTTGTTTCATGGTGGTTATCCATTGGTTTTGAATAAACCACCACAGTAAGAAAAAATGCAGAATAAAACTAATTATGCTTAATCAATTATTGGCCCGAATAATTGCTTCGATGGGATAGCATTCAGACAAAACACCTCGTTGAGTTAGGGCGTCTTTATCCATTAAACAATTCTGCTCATCGGGATAGGTATAGCCGTTAGATTTATATAAACAATCAGCACCACTGCAATTTAGCAGGAATAAACCATAAATCATTGTTTACTCCTTTGTAGTTCTGCCTGAGTAGGCTGTATTTCTATTCTAATATGTGCAGGAAAGTCATAAGAAACCTTGCAACGTCTATCTGTTGAAACAAACCCGTGCGAGCCATCGGGTAGGGTGATTTTGACTTCCTGGTCTTTTTGATGTTCGTGTCTTAGCATTGGTCTTGCCTCGTTTGTGACATGTCATGTTAATGGATAACAGTGTGTGCCGCTGGGTAACCCAGTTGAAGTAACAATGCCTTTTTTACCAGTGATAGCGTTTGTTCTTCTTGGCGAGTGACTTGTTGAGTCGATGCAGTGGTCCACTCAACGCTGCATTTATTGTTAGTTTCATCGTGAGTAATGATGACTTCTAATTTCATGGCCATAAAAATATCTCCTGATATGCGCCCATTGCTGGGCGCTAAAGTGATTAACGAACCATCAATGAGCGATCACCGACTTCTAAGTGAGCACCAGGTATTTCAATACCATTTTCGATTGCTTCTTTAATACGCTTTTTATCAGGGGCAGTAATGGTCTGAACATCCACCAATTCATCGGGCAAAGCTGCTTCGTTATCGATGATGACACGCACAACACCAGCGCGAGCCGTAAAGGTATTTTTCGTGGTTTTTAACTTGTCTTTGCCTGATGTTAACAAGCAATCCAATGCATATTTTTTCAGGTTTTTAACTTGGTTTTCGAATGATTTTTTACGGTCTGCCAAACGTTTTGATTCTTCATCCAGCGTTTTAGCTTGCCCCTCTAAATTACGGGCATGAAGCATAATTGCATCCAGTTTATCGCCTAGTTCACACTCGATACCCTCTAAGGTATCGGCAACATCTTCTGCGGTGAATTCACCTGTTTCGACGAGTTGTTGTAACTTGCTGTAGTCAGCAGCCATTGCAATAGCAGTTGTCTTGGTCATTAGATTGCCTCTTCTTTTTGTTTCAGTTGGTCTAAACACTCTTTTTCAATTTCATTTAATCGACGTAAACGGCCGTTTAAATATTTTTCATATTCACTGTCGCCACGTTGTTTGGCCAACTTGGCATGCGTTGAAATTTCACGGGTAAGGGTGGATGTGATACCCCGTAATTCGTTTGGCGTCACTGCACTGCGCATCGTTTCAGTGTGTCGCGTGAACTTCTCGTCTAACTCTTTGCGAATGCGGGTCGCATCTTCAGCGTTATCGCTGGCGGCTTTGATTTCATACTCGAGCTTATTACTCGCCACATATTCAGGGTTATCATGCATTCCCATAAATACGTCAGAACTAAAGCCCAGCATGGAAAGTGCTTTTTTGATTGAGTCGGTGAGTGATTTTTTTATCACTTCACTGTCCGTCCTTATTCCTTGCTTAGTCTGATAGCGATAAGGTGTGGCACCGTAGCTCTCAAACTCACCACGAGTTTCGCCTTCGATGATGTACCAAAAGCGGATCTTGATTGAGTGATTTTGTTCAAAGAGTAATGTTCCATCCCCATCACGCAGGAACCTCATTGCGACTTGTTTATGGTGAGCATCGAGTACGGGCTCGACAAGGGGCTTTCCATCAATCATTTTTTCTTCAATGATTTCATAACCCCAGCCTTCACCTATTGGGCCAAATATTTCAGTCGCACGCATAAACATATAGGTGCTGTTGATACTGGTACCAACAAAGCCCATGCCATCAAGTGGTTTGGTAAAGCGTGAATCAGTACGTTGTACTTGCTTCCAAATATTAAGGTGGTTTGTATTACCGCTATTAAGCACCTCATCAAGTATCGCTGCACGTTGTTGAAAGTCATCTTGTTCAGTGGCAATTGGCGTAGAAACAACAGGTGTCTCAATCACAACTGGTTCTTTTTCTACTCTAGCCGGTGTGTCTTTTTTCTTGCTGGCGCGCTTTGGTTTCTCTGTTTTAGCCGGTTGCTCAGGTGTTTCATCATTAGCCGGCTTAGCATCTAAATTATCAACAGCGAAACGGCCACTACCGAGAGATGTTACTTTTGGGCTGTTGGTACTAAGTTTTGAATCGATAAACGCTTTACGGGCATTCGCATCATCAAATAGTTCGGGCTTTTCGCGTGCCTCAGCCACTAGTGCAAAGATGCTTTCGCGAGGGATATCTAGAACGCTAGGGAATGTGCGTAAATCCATAGATAAACGTTTCCATGCCTTATCTTCAGCGCTGATGAGTTCTTTTGCTTTGCGAATATCTGCACTTTTTGCATCGCTTGGTTTAATGTCCAAGAGCGCGAGGGCAATTTCGAGATCAAGTGCGGCATAATCACGTTTAAGGACAGGCTCGTCCTCAGCGGGAGGAAGTTCAGGTTCCTCGGTTAACCAACTTTCACCAAGCGCCTTAGCCTCTTCGATAGTGACATTATCGTCAGCATACTCATAAACCGCCTGCGCGATTTCCATCGTGGCTTCGGCATCCATTAATGAAACTTTGGTGATTTCAGCAAGGCCAGTGGCGATATGGCGGATTTTTGGCGCTTCTTTACTTTCATTGAGATATTTCAATGTTGAAGTGTATTCTTTATCAGTAATTTGAGTTTTACCAAACATCAGTAAAGCAGCTACGCGGGGTTTAGTTGCAAGCTTTTTAAATTCTTTATATTTAATGGGGTGCCATTTTTCTCCGTCGAACTCATTTTCAAGTGCAAATTTTTCATCGAACTGATCGAGCGCAGGGCGAGGGGAACCGACAGCATCCTCACAAATAATCGGCTCATCGATATTAAAATTATCCAGAGAATCAGGGTAAGCTTCAGATAGCTTAATCATTGCTGTTGCTGCCGCAATTTTGGCATTCGCTGCATTGAAAGCGATGGTTAAAGGTATAGCGCCATTGGTTCGAGCCTCGGTCGTAGGCTCAAATACACAGATAAAAGTTGTCATTGGTCTTGCCTCTTAATAAGGGATTTGTTCGTCAGTTTTAGAAATGGGTTTGCCTTCCAAACAGAGCAACATCTGGATCTGGTCTTCCAGTAAGCTTGATTTCACCTGAGCATCAGCAAGATTTTTGCTTTGCTCAGCTTTGAGTGCATTGATTTCTAACTGAACAAGTTCTGCATTGGTTGGTTCTGTAAAAGGAATTTCAGTAACGTGTTCAGCAATAACAAAGCCTAAACCTGATTTCACATCAGACTTAAATGCATAGGCGTTGAATTGATATGAACCATCAGGTTGCTTCTGTGCATGAATGTATAAGGTGACACTTAGGGTTTTAGGTTGTGCTTTCATAGCAGCTCCTTTAAAATAACTGTGATCAGTGATTTATCATTGGTCTTGCCTCTTCTAGCGTTTGGTCGCGCTAGTAGAACTCTCGGTTAGCTTTGGTCGGCGACCCGAGGTAAAGGAACCCACTTCGGTGGGTTTTTTTACGTCTATAAATCAATGCCCGTCTTTCCGAGCTGTCTGGTCTTGCCTCTGGTTTTGGTCTAACTGTTTCCCTGGTGTGGGCTAATTTTTAAGTCTGAACACTTATCTAAACACTTGCTGTATTTGTTTCGATGTTTGTAATATACAAAATATCTTGTATATCTGTAAACAATTAAATTTGTATTAAATTGTATTTCATCGTGGTTTTAATTGTAATTAATTGTTTTAACAGGATGATTTATTTTGTTTAATTTTGTGAAAACAGGGAGGCGGTCACGTTTAAATAGCAGGAAATACTACAAATGGGTTATAGGGAGCTTTAAACTGAGAACAAAACATGAGGGAGAAAGTATAGAGAACATACAAAAAACCCTTGTGCTTTATTGAACAAGGGGGATATAGATAAATTAAAATTTATTTGTACTAGTTCAGACTTGAACTGACAGATTTTGAACTATGCTTGACAGCCTAGTCTGAGCGAAGAGCGGAAGTAACCTTTATGACTTTAAATTTGTTATTTTTACTTGTAGTGCCGTTATTTCTTGGTCAATAACCCTAAATCCCTCGTTGATAGCATATCTAAGTTCTGCATCAATATTTTTTATTCCTTGCGCATAATCCACCATTATTTCGATTTTTTCAGCGTGCAATCTTTCATACATATCTCTATTTTTATTATTATCAGCCATGTCAAAAAGGATCTTTTCATACTCTACAAGAAGCTGATTGTTTCCTTTGAAAGACTGTATTAGCGAACGAGCATATGTGTAAATATTAATTATTGAATCTCTTGCATCGTCATCTAATTTTGCAATAATTTTTGCGTTTTGCTCATAGAATGTAAAGTTATCATCTCCAACTGGGAAATTAAAAAGAAGTGCTTTTCCTGACCCAATACTATCAATAGAATTTTTCATTCTTTTATTATATAGGCTCATTAAAGTGAATATCTCGCCCTTAATTCCTTTTAATACAGACAACTGCAACTCAAGGGAATTTTTTTCGTTCTCTGCGCGAGTAATCTTAGCCTCGCGGTCAACTCCTTTAAGAGTAAACCAGCCACCAACAAATGCGCCGATCAAAGCGGTAATAAATGATGATAACCATTGAGGAATGCTATTTAAAAAATCACTAATTCCTGTCAAAAAAGCCATGATACTTCATCTCTTAATCAATTGACTCATAATGTTTGTTAACATCTGCTTCTGGCACAGAGCGCCCTGTCAGGTTAGATTTAGCTCTGTGCCATAGCTATGTAAGATCAAATCTGAGCTAATACAACTTATTCATTAGCTGATTTTTTTCTGAAGTTTTCATCATTTTTTACGTATTCAAACGAGTCAAGAATGATGCCTGTTATTCTTAATATATCTTCAGGGGATTGAATGGTGATTCGATTATTCGTTAATTCTAAACCTGCACGCTTTATTTCATTACCTAGCAGATCAGTAATCTCTATAGGAACCATGATATAAGCGCTATTTTTCTTATCGTAGAATCTAACTATCCAACGATTAACCTTGCCTTGATATAGGACACCAAAGTAAGACTCAGTATCTTTATATTCAATTTCATCACATCCAGTGATCTGCTTTATTTTTTCAAATAAAGTTAATTCGGTCGTTGTGGTAATAATGTTTGGGTTATCGGGATCGATAATATCTTTTAATTCATTAGACTCTTGAGTTTCCTCTACTGCTGCTTCAACAGGCTCTTCACCGTAAGTAAACTTACCAGATAAGCCTGAAACCACCATTGCACTAACAGAACGCTCAACGGCTTGTTTTACTAGCGGTGTAATAGAGTCAATAAAACGCTGATTTAATTGTCTTTCAACATTAGAACGGCTCGCGACATAGCGAACGAATTCACTATCAACATCTCTGAGGCTTGAGCTAATGGTTTTAGTGAAAGCAGATAAATATACGCTCTCTTCAGCCAGTGTTCTTAATGCTTCTGGTTTGAATTTATCATGTCTAAAACGGAATAATTGGCTTGCGTCTGAATCACTAATTTCATCCATTCTAATGCGTAAGAATGGAGTAGGGTCCATAACGTTTTTTTGTTTTAAATCAGTGAAAAAACGCCACTCTAGCCCATTGGTTATTGCTGAGATTGTAACTTCAGGAGTGGAGTTAAAATACCGAGAAAGCTGAGGACAATGGTTATCTAATTTTTCAAAATAGCATTTGGCTTCGATAAACATAACGGGGACATCTTGACAGAATAGTGCATAGTCAACACGCTCATTTGCTTTTACTCCGGGGAAATCAGCGCCGTATTCTGCTTTGACTTTTTGAGGGTCATAAGGGCTAAAGCCGAGGATATCAAGGAAAGGCAATATTAGTGCCTGTTTAGTTGTTTCCTCTGTTGAGCAATGTTGCCCAACTTGTTTTACATGATCCACATGATTTTTAAGCTTTAACTTGAAATTTTCCATAGGGTTACCTTAGTAATCAAGAACAGAATACCAAAACATTCTGCCAATAATCATGACGCTGTTTTCATCAGCCTCTTCATCGTCGTATTCTTCACGGTTATAACTGCGAATAATAAGTTTTCCACCTGGTTTTCGATAAAGCATTTTTAAACGTTTCAAGCCATCTTGATCGATAGCATAAACTTTTCCATCAATAATTTTTTTATTAGATACATCAATGGCAATAGCAGAACCATCTGGTATTACAGGCTCCATACTATCGCCACTTGCTGGAAAACAAATAATTGTTGAACCATCAGTAGGGGCACCAATCTTGCGCAGTGTTGATTTGGCAAACCTTAATTTAAAACCGTTGTAATCCACATCAATACTACCGCCTGTACCACAAGCAAATTCAATATCTTTATAGAATGGCACTTCCACTTCATCGTAATCCAAAGGCGTTTTATTATCCCAAGACTTTATCCCTCCCCATTCATTTTCAGGAGGTAGGGTATCGTTTTTGTCTTCTTCTCCTGTAACCAACCAGCTAACAGAACACTTTAAGGCAGCTGCAAGTTCAGGTAGAAAGCGAGGACGTTTTGTTTTTCCGCTTTCTAATTGCTCTATTGACTGCTGTGTAGTGCCAACGGTTTCGGCTAACTCTGTTTGAGTGAGGCCGAGAAGGATTCTTTTATTTTTTACGCGTTCAGAAATTGACATATAAACCCCTTTATAGCTCTAGAGGATAATTACAAGAAAACCTGTAATTGACAAACAAACTAATTTGTTTTTAAATACAAGAAATATTGTAAAAGGAGGTGAGGATGGAAACGTTATCTGAACGAGTTAAGACTCGTCGTATAGAGCTCCATTTAACTCAGTCAGAACTTGCAGACAGAGTTGGGCTAAAACAGCAATCAATTCAGCAAATCGAATCAGGTCTTATTAAAAGACCCCGGTTTATTGTTGAAATTGCGAAGGTTTTAAATTGTGACCCAACGTGGCTCATCAATGGCAATGAGAGAGTTGTATGAAAGCGAATATATCAACAAGAAATTTAAAAAACTGATTATTCATAATCAATTTTGCGACAGGAGACGCAGAGATGAGTTTTGATATCGATATTGTCCGCTCCGAAATTGAGAGCTGGGCTACAGAACATGGTCAAGAGCACGTGGCGATTGAGATAAGCCGTGCGTATTTACAAATCACACGAGACAAATCACAGAGCCGCTTACATGTGATTGAAGATGAACGAGGCCAAGCGGATTGGAAAGCGATTAACAATAACCGACAACAGATATTTCGGTGGTTACGAGGCGATTCGAACGCATCAATGAAGAAATTAGCAGAGCTGATGCCAGCGATTGAAATGGCGTTGCCGGCTTCGAGGTTAGCCCGAGTAAGAGGAGATACTAAAAACTATTTAGCATCAGTAGCCATACAGCGATTTGCAGAAGCTATGACCGAAATTTTACTTGAGGGACGTGACATGTCACGAAATATCAATAGTGCAATTACTGCACTAAATGCAATATCACGCCCGACCAGCGTGCACTAATTCAAGAGGCAAGACCAATGCTAAGAACGACTGAATTAATTACCTACTGTAATGGTTTTTTATTGAATGGAAAGCCTGCAGACAGACAACAGATCGAAGATATTTTCGAGGGAAGAAGGGCGGCAGCACTCAATATTGGCATGCAGTACGAACAACAAAAACAAAAGCTACTTTTAAAGAAACTGACGCCTGAGCAATACCAGAACGCTTGCCGCGCTATCGCTAAAGCGCTGGGGGTATGAAATGAGACCATCAGATTTGTTACTCGATTTTGGGCGGCCAGTGGCTTACTACCCTGGTCTAGTTAAACGCTTTGGTAGCGTCAATGCAGTAATATTTTTTAGCCAGATATTTTATTGGCAGGATAAAACGGATTCTGAATTAGGGGTCTATAAGTCATCTGAGGATATTACGGCCGAAACAGGGTTAAGCTATCGCGAACAACTCACCGCCAGAAAGCATCTTGTTAAACGCGGGGTTTTAATTGAAACGGATAGGCGTTTAGAACACAAAATATATTACCGTATAGATTGTGACCAACTTGACCAAATTATGACGCAACCTATTGATAATCTCCCAAATGCGCAAAGCGCAATCGGGGAAAGTCACTATGGGGATTTGGCGAAACAACAAAATGAACAGCCGCCACAAGACAAATTCGACGGTGGCGGTGAAACAAATCCGCAGTTCGATCCTTCAGAGATTACAACAGAGAATACTACAGAGAATATAAACCCTTCTTGTCCGGTCGTTTCACAACCTGACGAAAACACGAATGATAATTCGTTTGTGGCTCGTCACCCTGATGCCGTTGTGTTCAGTGCAAAGAAACGACAATGGGGAACATCGGATGATTTGCTTTGTGCGCAGTGGATATCCAAACGGGTGACTGAACTTTACGAAAATGCATCTGCATCTGATGACGATATCAATCCACCAAAAGAACCAAACTGGGCGTTATGGGCCAATGATGTACGGTTAATGCGCACCATTGACGGCAGAACGCACAGGCAGATTTGCCGGTTATTTGATAGGGCAAATAAGGACCCATTTTGGTGCAAAAATATTCTTAGCCCAAGCACACTTCGAAAACAGTGGGACAAACTGGTATTAAAATTTGCTGAAATTCCACAGGGTGAAGATTGTTTACCTGCACAAGCCCATTGGAATAGCCCTGAAGCATGGGAGAACACACTATGAAAAGTCTTCTCTCAGCAATTGAAAACAGAGATGGCAAAAAATTATCGAGCCTAATTCAGCCAATCAATAAACCTGCTGGAATCAATGAACATGCGGAAAAGTTGGTTGATATGCTGTTTGATAACTTAGTGCAAATTTTCCCAGCGGCAAAGCATACTGTGTTTTCAAACCAAGACGATATTTCAGCAACTAAACGGCAATGGGTACTGGCGTTTATCGAAAATGGCATAACATCTGTTGAGCAATTGAAAGCGGGAATGAGTGTGGCTAGGCAGCAAGAGTCTGATTTTTTCCCATCCTGCGGAAAGTTTATCAGTTGGTGTCGCGAGGGAATGATGCAAGCTATGGGTCTACCTTCAGTTTGTGAGGTCATGGCTGAAATGAAGCGCTATAGCAACATGGAGTGGCGATATCCATCCGTTGAAGCATTCCCTTGGAAATCAACGGTTATGTATTGGATTGTTCCAGAGGCAAGGCGACGCATGACGCAGTATAACTTGTCCGATAAAGAGATTAGGGAATCCATCAAAAAGCAGCTGATCGCTTATTACAACCAGATACAAGAGGGGAAACCAATCCCACCAATCAAGCCGTTAATGGGTCAAGCTAAAAGAGGGATTTCTACATCTGAACTCATCGATAAAGACGGTAAGTATCGTTTAATTGGTGAGGAAGCGATAAAGGAAATAAGAGATAAAATTTTATGTAAAAAGGGTAATTACAGCCACAAATAAAAATCGATAAAAAGGCTCGACCAAGCCGTGACCATTAATACAGAGGCAGACCAAATGACAATCAAAGACTCAATCACCGGCGAGTCACTCGTCCGGAGCAATCACCCCATATTGCCCGATGATGGTTTAGACCATTCTCCGTGCCACATTGAACGCTTTAATTCTGCAGCAAGGGCAAGAACCAAAGCACCTTATCAACCAGAGCCGAAACCTCAAAGGCAGAGGTAATTATGTCGGGTAAATATTTACCTGATGGACTTCCTCATAACCGTGCTTTATGGCCAGAAGAATATCGCAAACTGGAGCAACTTGATTTATTCGCTAGTCGGCTAATTCGGCAACTGAAAAATCGAAAAATTCATAGGGAACGAATACTGGTTGAAATAGAAAAAGCACCAGAGGTACATCGGGAATTTTTTAGAGATAGGTTAAATCATTGGCGAGAGGTGATGAAGGTATGAAACGCACACACTTGGAAAAAATAAAATCGTTCCCATCATATAACTACAAGCTTTACAGCGGATATAAGGCCGTTTAGTCATAAGGTTATTAAATGTAGTTAGTTGGGGTAAAAATGAAAAAATCGGTTTATAAAGCAAGTGGTTTATGGAACCAAACGTCTTTCATAACTCTTTTTGTCGCAACAAGCGAAAAAGATGTACTTTCAACAATAGCATTTTGGGCAAATCTAGGTGGCGCTAGAGTAGATGAGTTATCTATTGAGCGTTATTGCTCAGTGCATTAACCGAGTTGATATAAATGATATGAAGAGGCAAGACCAATGGCTAAGTCAGCAGCAGAACGCAAGGCTGCCCAACGCAAACGCCAGCGTGAAGCTGGCTTTGTTATCCCGCAGTGGCAAGTTGAATCTGAAGAACATGAAATGATTAAGCGTAATTGTGCATTGCGTAGACCAGGACGTGAGCCATATGATGAAAGTGAATATATTCAAATGCTCATACGAAATGATGATGCGAGACTTAAGCGCGAGATTGCGGAATTATCCAATCGTTGTTGTGGTAAATGTGGTGAACGGTTACCAGTGATGGAATGTTGCCTTGATGGTGATTCTAAGTGCTGGATAACCAAGGGGTGGCACAAGCTTAAATTGGGGGTAGAATAGAAAGAAAAATAGGAGCTAATAATGCCATCTCTTTTCTCCGAAATACAAAATGATATTTTAAATCCAAGTTCAAATATAACGGATATTTTACGTAAATGTTCAGTGTTAGCATATAAGATAAACAACGACACATTTATTAAATGGACTGAGTTAGAGTTAGATGGATATGATGGTGATGATGCAATTCCTGATTACCGCATAGTAGGCACTGTAATTCGAGGGGACTTCTCTAATAGAGCAGGTGCGAATCACTCTGCACTGCAAATTGATAAGCATTTATTGCCAGATTTTTTACAGGATAGTTTTGGCTCAGGGAAAGTTTACTATCCAGTGTCATATATAGAAAGTCTACTTTCGTACTCAGCTGATGATGATCCTGTAAGAGATATACCCATGTCAGCTTTACCTCTATTCAATAGGTTATATCAAGGTTTCTTTTGCACTAGAGCATATGAGATTTTACCAAGGATGGCTTGTTATAGTGTAATTGATTCTATAAAAAATAAAACACTTAGGTTTTTATTGGAAATAGAAAGAAAAATAGAGAATATAGAGGATATTAAATTGTCAAAACAAGACGAAAAAATAGTGACGCAAACCTTTAATAACCATATTTATGGTAATGCTAATGTAGTAAATGCCAGTGAAAATTTTAGTCAGAATTTACAAATTCAATCTAATGAATTGATTGATAAGTTAATTTCTGAATTAATACAAATAAAAAATCAAGGAGTAGATGCTGACGTTATTGATAAGGTGATTCCTAATCTTGAATCAATGAAAGGTATTAAAGACAAATCCATTATTATGGAGAAACTAGTAGATATAATGACTATTGCTGGAGGGGCTGCTTCTGTTTCATCAGCAATAATGCCATATATTGAGCCAATAAAAAAATTATTCATGTAAAATTAGATAGTTATCATTTTTGCAGAAAGTAAGATTTCTGATACAATAACTCTCATTGGTCTGAACACCCAATCCTAACACTTGCTGTGTCTACTGAGAGAAACGTATGGCACAGCATAGCTTTATCAAAATGTCTAACGACACTCTTGTGCCGGCTAACCCCGCTGCGAGAGATTTCTTACATTCAAAAATCAAGTGTGGTGATGTGCTTTCTGCTGATTTCAAGAAAGCTCGTAACCCGCGTTTCCACCGTAAATACTTCGCTTTATTCAATCTAGGGTATGAATACTGGGAACCAACCGGTGGCACTATTTCGCCTGAAGAAAAAGAGCTAGTACGCGGTTACGTTAAATTCCTCGCTTACTACACCGATAACGATGATGCTCTCCAATCCGCTGCAGATGTTTATCTCGATGAGATAGCTCAGAAACGTGCTCACAATATATCAGCAACCAAATCCTTTGATGCTTTCCGCTATTGGGTGGTAGAGCAATCAGGCCATTATGAAACCTTTGAAATGCCAGACGGTAGCCTACGCCGTGTAGCCAAATCAATTAGCTTTGCCAAAATGGATGACCTAGCCTTTGGCGAACTCTACAAATCAACCCTCGATGTGCTTTGGAACTTCATTTTATTTCGTAAATTCCCCACCCAAGAAGCTGCTGAAAATGCGGCGGCTCAGTTATTAGATTTTACCTAGAGGCAAGACCAATGACCAAAAAATCAAAGGCTAAAGAAGATAAACAGTGGCTATCGGATGTAGCAGAACTTGGCTGCATTTGCTGCCGTAATATGGGGTATGGAGCAAGCCCCGCGGAAATCCATCATGTAAGAACGGGGCAGGGAATGGCGCAAAGAGCTAGCCATAAAGATGTTTTACCGTTATGCCCGCCTCATCACAGACCTACTTATGATACTGGTTTTCATGCAGCGCCTAAAACATGGCAAGAAATTCACGGTACTGAGAGTGAACTACTTGAGCAAACCAAAAGAGAAGTCATGGAGCTGCGAGCATGTCGAGTATAAAAAGTATTTCTGATGGGCTTGTACTTGATGCTGAGCAAGAAGCTTGGTTACAAGGTTGGCTATCCAAGTTTGGTGCTTGGGTTTACAGCGGTAGATTAGAGAAACGCCAAAGCAGTATCATTGCTGAATTTATGGCAACTGTAGAAAAGCGTGATTATCCAGAAAGGGAAATGTGTAATGACGACGATGGAATGTTAATCACCAAGGTGGTTGATAAAATTTATCATATAGACCGAATTGCATTCACATTATTGTTATTACGTTATGCCTTTGTGAGCTCCGACCGTGCCATTGCTCGTTATTATTATGGTATTGCACAGCCACGGCAAATGCTTCGCAGAAATCGCACGCTTGAATATCGAAAACCCTCGATGGCCACATGCCGTCGTGAGGTAAAAGAAATTATTCGTTCTGCAGAGTATTTAATTTACCCACATCTCTATAATGCATTTAAAATACGCGATAATGAGTGGAAAAAGAAAAATAATAGTAAGAACGTGTTGACTTCTTTGAGCCAATGAGCCACTATTTCAAGGTAAGTTGCCATTTTAGTAACTTCACCGACTAACCCAGCCAATGCGCTGGGTTTTTTGTTAACTATGATAAAAATATTTCGGGAAATATTGCTATTTTGTGATATAAAAATTCTTAAGAGTTTACTTCTCATTTATACTTAACTTATTGATTTGTTTTTTTTGTATTTTAAGGAAAGTAATGAGCGGGAAATTAGGACATTTAGAGTCATATCAAAATTCATTGATAGAGATTAAAAATCTTTTAGAGAAAGATGATGCCTTGTATAAATTATTTTTGATTGATGAGACTACTAGCTTAGATCAAGAAACGAAGTCTTGTTTAGCGAAATTTATTGGTGAAGTAAGGGAAACAATAGATATTGCATTAGATAGAATTAATAGCTTTGATGAGTATTGTAAGATTACTGGTAATTTCAGGTTGGCTATAAAAACTGACACACCAAGCAATATAATGTTATCTTATATTATAATTATAAGGTACATAATAGAATACCTGATTGTTGTTCCTGATGGAATGTTGAATGATATATTATCTGAAAGAGTTCGCTATTTAAAGAAGAATAGGCATTTGTTTCTATTTCTTGAAGATAGAGTAAAGTTTTATCTTGAATATTCAATAGATGAGTACTCTGGTTATATATATAGTATTTTGATCGGAAATTTGAATTTTGTGTTTGATTCTAAATTTAGTGATTTTGAGAGATTAACTGAAATAGAAAAAAATATAAATTTAAAACATGAAGAGATTGTTCTCATAGGTAATAAGGTTACTGATTTTAACGAGGAAGTTGAAGACTTATTTAATGAGAAATCAAAATTTATAAAAGATGATCTAGAAGTTAAGCAAAAAAAGATTGATGAATTAAAAAAATATTTGGAGAATTTGTCTTCTGGATATAATTTCGCTGGATTGACAAAGGCTTATCATGATATATATAGTTCTAAAAGTAAAGAACGATGGATTTCTTTAGCTATTTTATTTCTATTGGCTTTCGTTTCCATATGCCCTATAGGATATAAAATAATCACGGAAAAAGCCGATGAATTTAATGATGTTATGATATTTAAATACATAGGTTATTCGGCTTTAACTATTATTTCTTTATATTTTTTTAGAGTTTCCCTACAGAATTATAACTCTATAAAAGCAGAACTAACCCAGATAAATTTGAGGAAAAATCTGTGTATGTTTGTTGATAACTACTCTGATTTTTCTAAAACAAAAGATAATCGTGAAGCATTAGAGAAATTCGAAAATATTATATTTTCAAATATTCAACTCAATGAAAATAATATACCATCAACTTTTGATGGCCTTGAACAACTAGCATCACTAATAGAGTCACTATCTAAAAGAAAATAGTAACTTTAATATGGATTTTTATCGTATTATTGGCCGCTATTAGATATAGCGGCTTTTTTCTTCCATAAATTGACTTCATAAGCATTTAAATATTGACCTTACAGGAACACTCCATCGGGGGTGGATATGCGTATGCACGAAAAATACTCAAGCCCTGCTGCAATCATATGGGGTGTTCTAACATCCATATTTGGTATTTTCACACTAGATCAATGGGCAGTAATCGTCGGTATTTTATGTACGGTCGCTACATTCTTGGTGAATTGGTACTACAAGCGGAAAGAATTCAAATTAAGAGAGACTAACAGTGGCAAAAATACCAAATAAAATTCAAATGGCTGCTGCTGGTGGCTTGATGGCTTTAACTGTTGCGATGGTCACTAATTTTGAAGGATATGAATCCAAGCCTTACCGTGATGTAGTAGGAGTGCTAACTGTATGTTATGGACACACAGGTTCTGACATTATCCCCACAAAAAACTACACAAAAGCAGAGTGTGATGCACTGTTAGAAAAAGACTTGGCAATTGTAGCTAAGGTAGTAAACCCCTTAATTAAAGTTAATATCCCTGATTACACCAGGGCTGCACTTTATTCATTTACCTATAACGTTGGAACAGGGGCTTTTTCGCGCTCTACACTACTTAAAAAATTAAACGCTGGTGACCAAGTTGGCGCATGTAATGAACTTAAACGCTGGATATATGCTGGGGGCAAGCCGTGGAAAGGTTTGATAACGCGTAGAGAGATAGAAAATGCAGTATGCTTGTGGAGTGAGCAATGGCTGCAATTACATTAACTATCGGTATAGCTATGTGGATCAATCATATTGATGGGTGGTGGTTATTTTTTATCGCTTTCATTTTTATGTTCTAGTTTTTCATTCAGAGAATCAAAGGCAGTATTTGATACTTTTCGTAATACAACCTTTTCTGGGAAAAGACTTGCATACTTTTCATTTTGTAAAATCACAAGCTCTCCATTTTTATCTATGGTTAGGCTCATTACGCCAAGGTGAACTTCATTCCCATTAATGAAATCAAATGCAACGCCTTCAATTGTATTACTGAAATAATTTTTTTTACCTTTGAATAAAACGAAGTCAAATGGGAGAAGTTCTTTTATTTTATTGGATGTCACAATCCCTTCGACTTCATAATTTTCAACCTCCAGTTCAATTTCCATGAACTCATAATTATTTCCATGCCAGTTACTAGCATCTAACCAACCTTCTGTTGAGTTGGTCCATTTCCCTGTTAGCTCAGGAGATGAACCATGCCAGTGACAGAAAGTATTGATATTTTCCAAGGCTTTATCTCCATTTAATAAAACCCATCCTAAGGTTAAAAAAATGATAGATAGACTAGACCATTTAATTTTGTTGGAAATTTTCATTTGGATGTCAGGAACCTTTTATTGTTTTAGGTATTTTTCTAAAAAGCCTAAAGATGATAACTGATAATAAAATTAGAGGAAAGTTCATGCCTTGGAAACCTATAGTAGCTGTAATTTTCTTTATGCTGCTTGCGATATCAATAATTGTATTTGGTGCTTATTGTATGACAGATAACACATGCGGCATTGATAAAGTCAGTTTAGAAAAACGCTGCCAGAAAGCCATCGATCACTATAAAGGGCGGCAAGTTAATTTTTAATCATCTATATGGTAATCGCCATGAATAAAGTCAGAGCATTGTTATTTATCGCTGCGTGGGTGGCCATATGGGGAATGTGGAAACAACACGAAAGGATAGGTGAGCTAAATACCAAGAATACCGAACTACTTGTTGAGCTGATAGAGCAAGTCAAAATCAATGAAGACTATCAAGAACGTGTTCAATCCCTTCATAAACTCGATACTAAACATACTCAGGAATTAGCCAATGCAAAAATTGAAATTGATAAGTTGCGTATTGCTGCTGAGCGTAATCCTGACCGGGTGTACATCAAAGCTAGTTGCAAAAAAGCCGAAGGCACTACCGCCCCCAGCTTGGATGATGCAATCACCGCCCGACCTACTGACACCGCTATCCAAAATTATTGGCTACTCAGAGAGCGAATTGCAGAGTCAGAGCAAATGATTAAAGGGCTGCAAGATTATATTAGAACGGAGTGTTTACCGTGACCTACTCTGAATTGATTAAAGGTGCCTATTTAGAGATAGCCAAGAAAACAATACGGAAAATTGAACAAAAACGACAGGTGATGAAATAAAAAAAGCCTACACAGCAGTAGGCTAAAAGATGTTGCTTTATACAATTGAATATCTCTTTAAACATAGTCGGTATTTCAAAGTATGCAAAATTATTTCTAAGAATTTAAATTTATAGTCGATTAAGTGAACAATGAACCTCTATTGGGGGCTTTTTAGTAGCCAGATATTGAATAGGCCTCTCAGCAGCCCTTGGTTTGGTATGACCAGTAATTGATAATTTGAAATATCTGAATTCATATCTACTCTTTAAGTACTCATAATTAGTGTAATTGGTTATACGAAAGTAGTATGAAAAACAGAAGTCAACAATTACTAAATGATTCAGCACTCTTAGATGTAAGAATTAGATATTTAGTCAAATTTATACGTAGTAGAGCGTTTAATAAACTACCAGACAGTGAAAAAGGATTATTTGAGTCGCAACTTTATTCAATGAAGACGCTATCATCAATATTAAAAATGAGAGTAGATATAGTAAATGATAGAAAATAATAATAAATAATAGCCAGCCTCATACTAGTTTTTTATAAGGGAAAAATACAAAGTAACAACAAAGAAAAGCCCCTGTTCAGGGGCAAAATAAAATAAAGCAATAGTTTGAACACACTATCAGCATAGATGGTTTAAAAAGTTTTCATATGAACTAAGTGTAAGCAAATACGGAAAAGAAAATACGAATATGAGCCTCGTTAAAAGCTTAAGAAAACACTAGAAGGACAAAATAAACTTATCCTCTAGTTTGTTAGGTAAGAGAGTAGGCTTTTTACTGGGCTGCTCTTTGTATTGCCTCTCCTCCAGCCTCTATGTCTTCACCAACACCTTTAGTGGTGTTGCAGGCAGTTAATGTGAAAGCAACCGCTAATGAGCAGATGAGGAAACTGATTTTTTTCAACATATTTTCTTCCTTTTAGTGTGAAGTTATAAGTTACAAAAGATCACTTTTAATTATAGCAGAACAATTTGATTACCATTTTTATCAGTATAGAGCTGTAATATTAGTATTAATGCATGATATCTGTATGGGGTTGGTATGGTTAGATATACCTGACAAATGAAAATGAGCTGCTATATTTTAGGTGTTAATACTTTTTTTGGTAATTAATCACATTAGCAATAAAGGGTACACTCTATGATATTAAAAGAACTATTTATCCGTATGCTTTATGTTTTCCAATACTTAGTAGTTGGTTTTCTCTTGTTATTAACATCAATAGCCATACCAAACTGGTTAGGCAAGGCATCAGTCTTTTTTGTAGGGTAGAATTTAGTAAGTGGGTAGTGTTTAGGGAGGCTGCTATGGCAGGTAGTGAAGGGGACGAAATTAAATATTTACCATGGACAGGTGCGGCTTTGAAAGTAGCTTTGATAATGACGGTCGAAGCTATGAAGTTAACGCCTGAAGAGGCAGAAAGGAAAAACATTATAGTTGTAGTTGGTCCGTATGCTCGTCCATATAAGGAAATAATTTCCATAGCTGAAGAATATGGTGAAAAAGAAATTCCTAAATCAATGAGAGATGCTACTCCAGAAACAAAATAAAAAAGAATTCGCAATAACCCGCCTAGAGCGGGTTTTTTTATTTGAGGGAAATAGCTAATCAGAAAGTTTATTCCTACAAGTAGACTTTCTAATCGGCTAAGGAGATAAACACGATGGCTAAACCGGATTGGGGGACGCTACAGCAACAGTTCCACACATAACGTTATTTTGTGAGGGAAAAATAAAAATGCCCCAGATATCGGGGCGAAGTAGAGAATAATAGTTTATGAATGTGACGTCACTATACGTTAATCGTGAATGACCACAATCTGAAAAAGGTAGTAATCTCAAGCAGATGGTCAGATTAGAGCTTTGATGAATATCTCCTTTCTTATACATAAGTCAAATATGCGTTATTCATTATATTTAGCTAGTGTTAGTATCTCTCAAAAAGGGGGTAACTAATGATTTCATGGTTCGATGTTATGGCTCTTCTTGCGATACCAATAATTATATTGTTTGTAGTTATAAAGATGGCAATAGGAAGTCATAAGATGCTAGAAAAAAGTGAGCAAGTAAAAGGGGAAGTATTAGAATCTCACAAAAACGAAATTAAAGAGTCTAGCGATGATGTGCAGGCAAGGAAGATAAAGAAAAAAATAGTAACAAAGATAATCTGGTACAGGGTATGCTCTGTTGTACTATTGATACCGGTCCTATATTTTTTGTTTAGATAACACCTCGCTTAGAACGGGATTTTATTGCAAATCACAAAGCTCACTACGGTGAGTTTTTTAATTTGTTATGAGGAAAATATTATGGCTAAGCCGGATTGGAGCGAGCTACAAAAACAGTTCCTGTCTGACCATGCTAAATCAGGAATATCCCCTAAAGAGTGGTGTGAAGACCAGGGACTTAATTACGCAACAGCAAGGCGATATATAAAAAAGCCAGCTGCGCAATCTGCGCAAAAAACTGCGCACAAAAAATTGCGCACTGCGCACGAAAAAGAATGCGCAAAAGAGGCAATACACGATAGTGATATATCAACTGCGCAGGGTAGTGAACAAGATAATGCGCATAATGATGAAAATACCTTTGATGTGCGCAACTACGGGCTTAACGATATGCAAGCACGTTTCGTAACTGAGTACTTAATTGACTTAAACCGAACTGCAGCATACAAAAGAGCCGGCTATAAATGTGAGGGGAATAATGCGTATATCGCAGCATCAATCCTTTATAGAAATTTTAAGGTTTCAAGAGCAATCGCGGATGCGCTAGCTGAACGAGAACGTCGAACCGAGATAACCCAAGATGCCGTATTAAAAATGTGGTGGGATATTGCAACTGCAGACGTTAACGAGCTAACTGAATATCGCCGGCTATGCTGTCGTCATTGTTGGGGTTTTGGTTTCAATTATCAGTGGCGTGATGCGATAGAATTTGAAGACGCTGTTACTGAGGCTAGGGCTAAAAAGAAAAAGATACCAAATGATAATGGTGGTTACGGTTATGACAATTCGCTTGATCCTAATCCTGATTGCCCTCGCTGTAGTGGTTTTGGTATTGGTCGTGCGCATTTTCATGATACGCGTGACTTAACTGGCGCTGCTCGTCGTTTATTCGCTGGTGTGAAAGAGGGTAAGTTTGGTGTTGAGGTGATTACTCGTAATCAAGACGATGCGCTTAAAATGGTTGCACAGCATTTAGGGATGGTTAAGAACAAGACTGAAATAACTGGTGCTGATGGTGGGCCTATTCAATCAACTGGGATTGATCTAAGCCACCTAAGTTTTGAACAACTAATGAAATTGAGGAGTAAAAAGAGTAAAGAGAAAAATTAAATTGGTAACATTGCTAAAAGCTCGGTTCCTGATGAAGTTATATCAGTAACACCTGCTTTTTTAGCCTCTTCGCGTAAATTAGTAGAGGCCCAATTACCGCAGAAAATGAAAACCGGAGTTTGAATATTAAGATTTCTTATTTCTTTTGTAAGAGTTATTCCTGCCCGATCGTCTTTGGGTCTTCCCATATCGGATATTATAACATCAAAATTATTTTGTTTGATTCTTTCAATGGCATCAGTTGTTGAAAGTGAAGTATCTACATCTACATGATTCATTTTTAGTGTTTCAATCAAATAGCTATTATTTGAAGGACTATCATCAACCCATAAGACCCTTTTTCTCATTGAAATATTAGATTGCACATTTGTTTCTGAATTAGGGTGTAATGTGTTTATTTTCTTTTCCATTTCAACAAGTTTAGATTGTAGGTCTAGAATAATGTGGCCTTGTTGTATTGAATTTTCTTTCAAATTTAGTTCAAATCCTGAGACTTTTATATTTAACTTGCCATCAAAGAAAGTGTCTATGAGCTTTAATAGATGCTTTCTAAAATAATAGATTAAAAAACATACAATCAATGGCCATAATAAAGAAGATAATGCAGATAAAATAGCAGGTATAACATCCATAACGAATTATCCTTATTTGATTAGGATGGTTGAGAAGATACTTATTGATAAGAGTATATTAGATTCATAGATACTATGGAACTAACAATAATTGATGCTGTGATTAAAAGTGCATTGATATTATTGCCTTTTTTATAAACATGTAAGGTGTTTTTTATATAACTGTTGATTAGATTAAATTATTATATTTTTTATCCAATTTAAATGAGTGTTTTGCCCTTATAAATTAGGTACAACCATGAATATCGATTTCAGTTTGTTTGATGAAGAGATCGAAAGGGAGATAGCACGCCGTAGTTTGCATGAATTCATTCAGTATATAAACTCTGAATACATCACAAGCCATTTCTCTCAAACGGTATGTGATGCGCTCGACCAGTTCTTGGTTGATATGATGGAAGGTAAGCGTCCTAAGTTAATATTAGGCGCACCGCCACAACACGGTAAGTCTGATATTGTTTCCCGCTATCTTCCCGCTTATTTCTTTGGAAAATACCCTAACATGCGAGTTGGGGCGCTGTCGTATTCGTCTGATTTAGCCGGTGATATGAATACCGATGTTCAGCGGATCATGATGTCGGCTGAATATCGTGCGTTATTTCCTAACAGCTGGTTGGGTAATAAGCCTGAAAATGGCATTGTTGTTAAACGTAACTCTGACGAGTTTGGCATTGCCAACCACAAAGGCAGTTATGTATGCGCGGGTGTCGGTGGTCCATTAACGGGTAAGAAAGTTGACCTCGGTATTATTGATGACCCAATAAAGAACTCGAAAGAAGCACTTAGCCCGACGGTTAAAAAATCGATTTGGAACTGGTACGTCTCGACCTTTAAGACCCGCTTATCACAAAACAGCGGTGAAATCATCATGGCCACGCGGTGGGCGACCGATGATTTATCAGGCCAATTAAAAGAAAAAGCCCCTGAAACCAAGGTACTCGCATTCCCTGCTATTAATGAGCAAGGAGAAGCGTTGGTACCTGAACTTCATCCCATTGATAAGCTGTTGGAAACCAAAGCAATACTGGGTGATTATTTTTGGTCTGCCATGTATCAACAATCACCGAAGCCGGGCGACGGTCAAATCTTCCATGAAGAGTTTGTCCGCTATTATTTACCTAAAGACCTACCAGATAAATTCGATAAGGTTATTCATAGTTGGGATATGACCTTTAAAGACAGCGACGGTACCGACTATGTAGTGGGGCAGGTTTGGGGTAAGAAAGACGCCAATGCCTATTTGCTCTATCAAATTAGAAAACGCATGAGTTTTACTCAAACGAAGGATGCCGTGAAGCTACTTGCGGAAAAATTCCCAGAAGGGCGCCGTAAGCTGGTGGAAGACAAAGCCAATGGCCCAGCAGTTATCGACTCTCTTAAATCATCGGTATCAGGCTTAATTCCTGTTGAGCCCGATGGTAGCAAAATCGCACGTGCTCATGCCTGCACCGCGGAATGGGAGGCGGGCAATGTGTGGCTACCACACAAAGACATTGCGCCGTGGATAGTGGAAACCGTGGAGGAAATTACCACGTTCCCATTTGCTGGCCATGACGATACGGTGGATGCAATGACGCAGGCATTACGTGATTTATACCAGAAGAAAAAAGGCGGTTTCTTTACAACCAAGAGGTAATTCTATGTGGCCGTTTAAAAGGCGAAAAATTGCAGAACAGATTGCACCGCCGAAGCGGTCAGCGTTTACCACAGATTTGTATCCTGCATTAGCAAAAGAGAAGGGATTTAACGGGTTAGTTCTACCGCAGCCGATGATTAACGGTGTGGGGATGGACAGTATTGATACTTCCGTTCCTTCATTCAAAGGCGAACAAGTTTATGGTGTGCCTGAATCGCAAGCGGCTTGGTATGCCTCACAAATGTTTATTGGTAACAACATGTGCGCCATCATTGCGAAACATTGGCTGGTGGATAAGGCCTGTAATATGCCTGCTCGTGATGCTATTCGCCAAGGGTATGATATTGATTGCGATAATGACGATGACAGTGCTATCAGCAAGAAGCTACGCAAGCGCGATAAAAAGTACCGCATACAGCATCATTTGAAAGAACTTATTCACTTTGGGCGAGTGTATGGTGGTCGATTAGCGTTGTTTGTGGTGGAAACCTCAAACCCGAAAGAGTGGTATGAAAATCCGTTTAATCTCGATGGTGTGTCCAAAGGAATGTACAAGGGGATCAAGCAAATTGACCCACAATGGGTAACGCCTGATTTAACCGATTCCAATATCCAAGACCCAGCCAGCATGGATTTCTACGACCCAACCTATTATGTGATTGCGGGTCGCAAATACCATAAATCGCACTTTATTAAATTTGTGCCATTCCCCGTGCCTAATGTACTTAAGCCGCTGTATAACTACTTTGGTGTCTCGGTACCAGAGCGCATCTATGAGCGTGTCTATGCATCGGAACGAACAGCCAATGAAGCGCCGCAGCTGGCAATGACCAAACGGTTATTGACTATCGGTATGGCAGACCCTGAAGGTGCAGATAAGAACACCATTCAGGAAAACATGCTTTATTTTATGGAGATGCGCGATAACTACGGTGTGCAGGTGATGGGGAAAGAGGATGTTGCACAACAGTTTGATACCTCGTTAGCGGATTTAGATGCCACCATTATGACGCAATACCAGCTAGTCGCAGCGGCGGCAAACGTACCCGCGACTAAGTTACTCGGTACCACACCAAAGGGATTTAATGCCACCGGTGAATATGAAGAGTCGAACTACCGTGAAGAACTGGAAAGCGTCCAATCAAACGACTTAGAAGAACTTTTGCAGCGCCATTACGACATGTTGATGCGCAGCGAAGAACTACCGCTGACTGAAATATCGGTTACGTGGGCGCCACTTGATAGCCCAACGGCCGCAGAGAGTGCTGATATTGAGTTGAAATCTGCTCAGACGGATGCGGCTCTAGCGGCTACGGGGGCAATTGATGGGTTGGATATCCGTAAAAAATTGGCTGCAGATAAAGAGTCGAGCTATTACGGCATTGATGTAAACGAGAGTGACTATGTCGGGACGAATACGAGTCCGAACGAAAAAGGCGAAATGGGCAACCTCCCGCCAAGCGGTATTGAAGGGCAAACCCCTGCAGTATTCAGCAGCGCCATCTAGCCGTTATCAACGTGACATGTCACGGTTAATCAGTTCGATGATTAAAGACTATGAAAACGTATTTAGTGAATTGAATGATGATTTTTACGGCTCCACGATGGATGCCAGCATTGCGAGTCAAACGCGAATTTGGCTCAACCGGTTAAAACGCAAGTGGGATAAAATCTTTAGTACGCAGTCTAGCGCCATGGCCGATAAGTTTGTTTCCCAAGTCGATATCGGCGCGCAGCGTAATTTAGATGATTCTCTTAAACAGCTCTCTGGCGGTATTACCATCAAAACCGCTGTCATGCCGGACGCGTTAAAAGACCGAATGATTGCCGCCACGGCTGAAAATGTTTCCCTGATTAAATCCATCCCTACTCAATTTCATCAACGTATCGAAAGTGTCGCTCTGCGCTCTATCTCACAAGGGGGTGAGGGTGCGAAAACCTTATTAGATGAAATCAGGCACACTGGCAGCGTCACAGAAAGCCGAGCGAATTTTATCGCCGTTGACCAAACGCGAAAAATCACGACTGCGGCAAACTATGAGCGCATGAAATCAGCGGGAATTCGTAAGGCTATTTGGCATCACTCTGGTGGAAGCGCTGAACCTAGAGAATGGCATCTACAGCTGGATGGTGAAGTGTTTGATTTAGACAACCCACCGATTATTGAGCCCAAAACGGGTGAACGTGGATTGCCGGGTCAATTACCTAACTGCAAATGTTTTTGGACGCCTGTAATCGATTTTAGTGGGGAAGAAAGTGGCGAGGAGACATGACAAAACGAACCTATGACAATAACGGCTGGCTCGAAGTGACAGACAACCCCATCTCTAAAGTTGGGGTTTTTGATTATTTGGGGGCTGAAATTGGTGCGCCAATACCCGATAAAATCTATCGCGTATTGCGCCCTCCGGAAGAACTGGCCAGCGAAGCGACAATTAACTCTTTCAAACTCACTCCATTCATCATTGAACATGAAATGTTAGGCAAGCACGCGACCCCAGCGGAGAAAAAAGGCATTCAAGGGGTGATTGGTGAGAATGTCTATTTTGATCCACCGTATCTTAGAGCCAATATCAAAATCTTTTCAGATGTGGCGCTTAGCAATATCGACAGTGGCAAAATCGACCTTTCACCAGGTTATCGCAGTAAATATGAATTCACCTCTGGCATTTATGAAGGCCAACACTATGACGTTATTCAACGTCACCTACGTGGCAATCACCTCGCATTAGTGGATGAAGGGCGAACCGGCCCTGACGTCGCTGTGCAAGATCACCTCGTTATCACTATCGACACAAAGGAACTTATTCGCATGAACGAAGAAGAAAACAAAGAGAAGCAAACCACTGATGAAGGTGCGTTTACAGCGGAGCAAGTCACTGCGCTGAAAAGCATTATTGCAGAGGTGATTGCACAAACTAAGCCTTCAACCGATGAAGAGCCGAAAGAAGAAAAGAAATCCACTGATGCTAATCCCGAAGAAGAGCAAAAAGCGGAAGAAGCCGTGACAGCCGCCGAAGTTGCAGCAGAAGAAGCCACAACCGGTACACCTGAAGCCGTAGAAGCTGCCGAGGTGGCGATTGAGACAGCTGTCGAAGCGATTGAAGAAGCCAAGGAGCATCTCGACCAAGCAACAACGGATAGCTTAAATCGTCGCATCAAACGCTTGAAAAATGGCATCGGTACGATGGACGAGATTGCATCTTTAAAGCGCAAAATTAAGCGGTTAGAAGCATCAAAGCCAACCATGGACACCGGAGAGCTGTTAAAGCAAATCGGTGAGCGTGATTCATTAGCGCATAAGCTGACCCCATTCCTTGGCGTATTTGACCATGCCGCCATGACCAAGCAACAAGTGGCCGAGTATGGCGTTGATAAGCTCGGTATTCAATGCGGTAAGGGCAATGAAGCCATTGCACTCGATGCGTGGATGCAAGGGCGTGTGCCTGATTCACAGAAAGCCACAGTGACGATGGATTCTGCGGTGAGTAATCAATCAATTATGGATAAATGGGGAGCGAAATAATGGCAATTCCTAAATCAGTGTCGCATGGCTTAACGTCTGGCGTAGTGGGTGAAATCAGCCATGCAGGGCCTATTCGTGCCGTTGCCGCCATTCTCAGCTCAGCGGATGAAAAGCAAAATATCTTCGGTCGGGCTTACACCTACAAAGATGATTCTGTGGAGTCTGTGCAAGTGGGTGGCAAGGGCGCATTTGCGGGGATCATGATTAACCCGAAAGCGTATCGTATTGAAGTGAACTATGCACGCAATGGCACCCAAGGTGAGTTTTTAACGATGGGTGAGGTGTATGTCGAACTAAGCGATGACGAAGGCAAAATCAATGATCCCGTCGTATTCAGCGAAACGGACGGTTCGTTATCGGCTAAAGGTACGGTAGGTACAGGTGAGCGCGTGATTGGCTTTGTCAGTCGTCATCTTTCATCAACTGACGCACCGCATTTGAGCGTTATTCGCTTAACCGAAATCCCATATCCAGCGGCAGTAAAGGAAGGTGAATAATGCCAGTTAGCAAGCAAAAGTTTTATATGTCTGGCCGCGATATTCGCAAGCATGGTCAACTTAATATCCAACCTAACCAACAGTGGACGTATCGCGAACTTGAGCAAATTGGTTTTGGTGGTTTGGCATCGATGGACTCCGCGATCACGGGCGCAGCCATGCAAGGTGGGTTGATTCAGCGTGAAATGTTGCAACACGTTCTTCCTGGTCTCATTCGCACCGCAACCCGTGTTCGTGTGTTGGATGAAATCACCGGTGTATTGAATGCGGGTGAATGGCACGATGAGGAAATCATTCTGAACGTGGCAACACCAACCGGTAAAGCCGAGCTCTACGGCGATCATACCAACGTGCCGTTAGCATCTTACATTCAAGACCAAGAACGTCGCGGTATCGTGCGTTTTGAACAAGGTTTTCAAGTCGGTAAGTTAGAGGAAGCGCGCCAGTCTGCAGCTGGGTTTGAAGCCGCTGCGGAAAAACGTAATTCAGCGACTGAATCTTTAGAGCAAGGACGTGAGCGGATTGGTTACTATGGGTTTAATAGCCCTGAAACACGTGTATTTGGCTTGATGAATGAACCGAATCTACCGGCTTATGAAACCGCATCGAAAAAATGGAAGGGCGGCACGTTTGCCGATATCACCCAAGATATTACCGATATGTTCTCGCGCATTGAAATGAGTTCAGGTGGGATTATCAAAGACGATATCGCGATCACATTGACGTTACCGCTGGGCTACCGTTCAACGCTCAATGTTGCTAATCCTGTGGCGCGTGGTGAAACGGTGTATCAATGGGTAAAAGAGAACTATCCAAACCTGCGCTTTGTGTTCTCGCCTGAATTTGTCGGGGCAAATGGTGGTGCGGATGTGGCGTATATGTTCGCAGATACCATCGATGATGGCTCAACCGCAACCAGCGCGACCATCTTACAAGTGGTACCCGTTAAATACCAATTGTTGGGCTCACAAGCGCAAATCAAAGGGTATTTAGAGGATGCGACCAATGCGACAGCGGGTGTCTTTGTTACCCGACCTTGGGCTATCACCCGTCTCACAGGCATCTAACCTGACCACTTTTTTTTACGCCCTCAAATGAGGGCTTTTTTATCGGAGAAAGCCATGTCTCTCTATGTCTATTGCACGCTATCGAATGACCAAAACTACTCGGTTACGGATGGCAAAGTGTTTATTGCGGGTCAAGCCAATATCATGACCAAGCACATGTATACCCCGCGTGGGCGTGTCACGGAAATCAGTGACGAACAATACGCTCAACTTAAAGATAACCATGTATTTCAACTGCATAAAGAAAACGGGTTTATCAGCGTTGAAAACCGCAAAGAAGATCCTGAAAAAGTGGCCACTAATATGGAGGCTAGCGATAAGTCAGCGCCAGATACCGTGGAATCTTTGGAAGCAGAAAAACAAGCAGTCCCGAAAACCAACAAAAAGGGTAAATAATGATGGAGGCGAGCACATTTCCCCTAATGTCATTTCGTGTGCTCTATCCATCGTTTAATGGTGTGAGTGATGATGACATTTATACTATTGCTCAATCTGCCCTGAACTATTTTTCGCCTTGTCGCGGTGTTTGCACTAACGAACTGTGGATGCTGGTTGTTGCTCATATGCTATCACTGCGAAAGTGGATTGCGGATGATGAATCCCCAACCGGTGTTGTGACTAGTGTGACCATCGATAAAGTCAGCGTGTCATTCTCTGCGCCCCCTGCGGGTTCTGATTGGTCACACTGGTTCAAAATGACGACCTACGGCCAACAGTTTTTAGCACTGATAAAGCGCTGTAGTGTGCCGCAATATATTGGTGGTGCAGGTGAACGTTCAGCCTTTCGCGGTGTAGGTGGGCGATTTACGCGCGGGGGGCGGTTACGTTAATGACGAAATTAACCCAGTTAAAAGCGGTTTACGATGAGTTAGCCAAGAAACAATTGAAAGTGGGTTTCTTTGAACACTCCAAATATCCCGATGGCACGCCCATTGCCTATATTGCGGCGATTCAAGAATTGGGATACCCCGCTGGTGGCATTCCTCCCCGTTCGTTTTTTCGCCCAACGATGAGCGATAAAAAAGCAGAGTATGGCCAGTTAATTTTCCGTGTGGCCAAAGCGGCGACCGTTGGCAATATTTCCGTTACTGATGGGCTAACCCAAGTCGGTGCAAAAGCGGCTGGGGATGTGAAACTGGCCATAAAAGCGGTAACCACACCAGCCTTGGATGATTCAACGGTAAAGGCCAGAGCAAGACGTCACAGCAAAGGGAAATCTACCGATAAGCCCTTAGTGGATACAGGTCAGATGTTACAAGCCGTCAATTTTGCCGTGGAGGATAAGTAATGTTTGGAAATTTACACCGTATCGCTTCTCGCTATATTCCTCAGCAAACAGCCCTGTGGTTTCGCTTTAAAAACCGTGAGCCCGATGAGCGAGGCCATGACCAAAACCAATATCATGAGCCAGTGGATATTCGGGGCAGTTGGCAAGCGGTTGATACTCAAGATGCTCAATCAATGGGCTTTGATTCAAACCAAGTTTATCGCCGCTTTTATACTCCCCATGATATCAAAGGTATTCAGCGCGGTACTTCACCGGATTATCTTGTTTTTAATGGCAAGAAATACGATGTGATGGGGGATGCGGATTGGTACGAGCAGGACGGCTGGAAATCGGTGATTTGCATCGAGGTAGGGGCCTATGACGGATAATGATGTTGATATTGCCATTCGCAAACAGTTATTACGGCAGCTGACCGAAGTGGGTATTGATATCCCCGTGAAAGCCGGTTTTCAATCCACCAAGCAAGGCCGTGAAGATAATATGGTGATGTTCTTTGCTATCAATGAAAGTGGGCATGGTTGGCAAGGTCGCAATTACAATGTCCAAGGTAATAATGCCAATCACCAAGAAAACCAATTATCGGAAAAAACGTACCAAGTTCAGGCATTCATTACCCAATTAGGTTCGTATACGGCCAATGATATTGCCGCCATTACCCGAATGGTTGTCAATTCACTGCCTTTTGTGACCACACTGAGAAAGCAAGGTATTGGTGTACAACGGGCAACATCAGTTCGCCAGCCTTATTTTGTGAATGATCATGGCGACTACGAACAAAACCCCTCGTTTGATTTTAATGTGACGTTTAAACGCTCTCTTTTCCCTGATACAGCTGCCATAAGCGCGCTCTATCCTGATATCCACCGCATATAAGGTTTTATTATGCCAATTAAACAAACTCGATACGTTGATATCGCATCGGCGGTTATTGGCGCGTCTGCTGTTCCGATGCGTAAATTAACCGGTCGCTTATTTTCCACTAACCCCAAAATACCTGCAGGTAAAGTTTTAGAGTTCGCCAGTGGTCAAATAGATGATTTGCTGGGTGTTGATTCTCCCGAAGCCCACTTTGCACGACAATATTTTAGCTATGTTAGCCCTGCACCGGTGAGTAAGCCGAAGGAGTTACAAATTGCTTCTTATGAGCCTGTGGGGCGAGCGCCTACGCTATTTGGGACAAAAGCCGCCGCATTAGCGGATTTAAAAATCATTGCGGATGGAACGCTTTCGGTCACGATTGGTACTGTCACCAAAAGCTACAAAGACATTGATTTGTCGGAAGCGAAATCCTATGCGGATATTGCGTCCACCATTCAAGCAAAACTCAATGCAGAAAGAGAACCACAATTTTCCAGTAGCTATTTGACGTTTAATTCACTCGATAGTGCCTTTGAGCTGAGTGGCGGTGTGCAAGAACGTGCATCCATTAGTGTTGAATATTCAGTGCTGGCGAACGCCATGGGGCTGTCTTCCGGTACGGTATCTGAAGGTAACCCCGCACAAACGCCTCTGGAAGCCTTTATGGTAGCAGAGCAGGTTTCCGATTCATTCGGGAGCGCGACATTTTTGGACGAACTGCCGTTAGAGCAAGCGGTGCCATTGGCGCAGTATGTTTCCGGGGAGAACGTCAAATACCAGTTGCATATTAGCGTGAGTGAAAAGCAGGTTGAAGATTTTAGCGCAGCGTTGATGGGAACGGCTTCGGTGGGGTTAAATCTCAAAACGGATACTAACTATTTTATTCAAACCTTACCCATGGCTGTTATGGCGGCGACTGATTATGACCGCACTAATGCCACAACAAACTACATGTTTCGCCAGTTAGGTGTGACGTTCCCTGCGCAAGTGACCACGGATAAAGTCGCTGACCGCTTCGATAAGCTGCGCGTGAACTATTACGGTGAAACTGCGGTAGCTGGCTCACAAATTCGTTTCTATCAGCGGGGCTTCTTGTGCGGTGGTGCGTCTAATCCACTGGATATGAGTGTTCACGCCAATGAGCAATGGTTAAAAGCCTATATTGCTCAGCAATGGTTCAGTGTGTTATTGGCGACACGGGGCGTTCCTGCCAATAAAGACGGTGAAGCACGTGCGTTAATGGTGATAGCGGGTGCGGTCACTAAAGCCATTAATAACGGCACGATTTTAGCCGGTAAAACGCTGAGTGACGCACAAAAGCTTGCGATTGCTGATGCGTCGGGTGATGACCTTGCGTGGTATGACGTACAGGATAAAGGCTATTGGTATAACGCGCAGATTGTTGAAAATACGGGTGAAAGTGACTTGCCTGAGTATGTCATGAAATACGTGCTGATTTACGGCAAAGGCGATTGGGTTCGCAAAGTCGAAGGCTCACATAATTTAGTCTAGGAGTAGAACATGCATGATGTATCTGCAACCGGCTTGAGTTTTACCATTCAAGCCAGCAAAACCTTTCCCACTGGGATTTTAATTACCGCTTTTGCTGACGATGCTGATCCACTGGATTTACCGGCTGTCGATATTGCACAAACGGGTATGGATATTAACGGTAACTTGGTGAGTTGGTCTACACCAACACCACAAACCGTCACGATTAACGTATTGGCCGGTAGCGAAGAAGATCAAAACTTGTCTATTTTGCTCGAGGCAAATACCGCGAAAAAAGGGCGCCGACACGCAGGGGATATTATTACTTTTGTTGCGTCTTATGGCGATGGCTCAACGGTCACGGCGCGCAATGGCAAAATCACCAATGGTAGTCGTGGCAACTCAGCCGCCTCTGCGGGGCGTTTGAAATCTAAAGCCTATACCTTTGTGTTTCAGGATTTCGACAGTACGCGTATCCGTTAATTTATTTCAATTTCTGGCGGGGTTTCCCGCCTTTTTTATTGGTGTTTACCATGATGATTAAACCTAAAGAAGTCGCTATCAAAGACGTTGATGGTGTTGAAAAACTATTCATTATTAGTCGCCTACCCGCCACAGTCGGGCGTGAAATCCTAGCCAAATACCCGTTATCTAACGCCCCCAAAATTGGTGACTATGAGGTCAGCAAAGAGGCCATGCTCAAAATGATGGCCTATGTGTGTGTCACTATCGACGGTGAAGAAATCCCCCTTAAAACACAAACACTTATTGATAACCATGTGCCTGATGGCGAATCGTTGATCCGCTTAGAGTTGGAAATGTTGAAATATAACACCAGTTTTTTCGGCAACGACGGGAGCCAAGGTTTCCTCCACTTCCTGCTCAGCAAGGTAAGCGGTTCACTCCCGTCGATTATAAAAACGCTGATGGGTTCTTTGCCGTCATCGTCAGCGAACGCCTCGCCACCTTCACCGAACTCAAAACCTCAATAGATTTAGAAGAAGCAATGGACCTATGGGAAATTGCCATTACTAACCGTTATAACGAAGCCCTTGCGGCTTCAAAGGATCGCTAATGTCATTAATGGATACCTTTGTGCAGGTCTTTGAGTTTGATACAAGGCAAGCGGATGGGGCATTTAAAAAGGTGCAACGTTCGACCGATGACATTATTGATGGCATGAAACAAACCCAACAAGCGGCGCAGCAAAGTTCACTGACCATCAGGAGTGTAATGACAGAGCTTTGGCAATCACTGCAGGGGCTGTCGACCGAACATGCCATTCAGTTTACAATCAATGCCAGCGAGGTTAGTGCTGAGACAAGCCACATCGTGGATAGGTTAGATGCGGTGAGCTCATCATTAAGCGCATTGGATGAGCAACGGCAAAATACAGACACAGCTTGGGTCTTTGCGGGGGATACGCTAGGGGAGTGGGGGCAATCACTGCAAGCTGAAATCAGCCAACTGAAAAATGATCTCGGCTCGTTATCGGTGGGTGACCAAAAAAACGCATTAGAACAGGTAAAAGGCTCAGTCAGTGAGTATGTTAACGAGCTGCAAAAAATCCCGACCACTACTGCCGATGGCGCCGCAGAAATTGAACGTGTGATGGCAGACTTACGCCAATCGGTGCAAGGCTTATCGATTGAACATTCGATTGATTTCGTTACTAATGCAGATGAGGTTATTGCCCAAACTGGCTCGGTTAAAACACAATTAGAGACAGTAACAGATTCGATGGCTAACCTTGAGGCGCAGCGGTCAATATCTGACGCAGGCATGCAATCCACTCAGGTTGTTTTGGGCGAGCTCGATGCAAACTACTGGGCACTACAGCAAAATGTTATTCAACTTAATCAAGGTGTCACCGACCTCGCGTTAGCCGAACACCAAGGTATCACCGCGAAGCAACTGTCCAACGCCATTATTCAAGCACTGCAAGGTAATTACAGCGAGCTAATTCGCCTTGTGGACACGATGAAAGTGAAAGGAATTGAAGCGGCGACCAGTGAAATTAAAGCACAGCAATCCGTGCAAAAAGCCCTTGAGAATACCGAAACCAAATATCAGCAAGCTGGTAATACGGTTATGTCGTTTGCCAAAAAGGCATTAGGGACGGTTGGTTTACTGATGGGGGCTACCGCCTTGGTGGGAGAATCGATTTCACGTTCGACTGAAATTGAAGCCCTCGATAAGTTAGGTAAAAAAATCAATGTAGCCACAGCCGATGTAGACGCATTCGCGGGTTCAATGGCTGAACTGGGCGGCACGCGTGATGCGGCCCAAGCAGATTTATCGGCGATGGCTAAATCGTTTGGCTTGGCTAAAAACTCCATGGAAAAAGTACTTCAGACTGCAGATAAAGTGCAGGGTATGAAGTTTGATAAAGCCAAGGCAACGCTTGCGGGACTGGGCGTAACAGATGATAAAACCGTCGAGCTGATGATGAAAGGTCGCAAAGAACTCGAGCGCATGATGGGTATTCAAAAAGAGTACTCAGGCATCAACAAAGAGAGTATTGAACAATCCATCAAATTCAACAAAGCCATGCAAGGCTTTAAGCAATCATCAGGTTTACTGAAAAACAGCTTATTAGAAATGGTGATCCCGATTTTAACTAAAGGGTTAGAGTGGATTAACCGCTTTGTGAGCTTTTGCAAAGAAAACAAATCGCTCATTGTGGGGTTCTTTATTGCGATAGGTTCGGCTATTGCGGTGTTTTATGTGCCTGCTCTGTTATCGGCAGCGGCAGCGACCTTGGCAGCAACATGGCCCATCTTGGCGATTATCGCGGTTATTGCCTTACTGGCTGCGGCGTTTGCCTTAGTTTATGACGATATCATGAATTTTATCGACGGCAACGATTCGATGATAGGGCGTATTTTGGATGAATACCCCGAACTTAAGGCGGTCATTATTGCGTTGTGGGAAGCGTTTAAAGCCTTCTTTTATTTTGTCATGGCTTTATCTCAAGTTGTCGCCGATGTGGCGGTGGCTGCTTTTAACTTTATTGTTGATGGTGGCAAGCAGTTATGGGCATGGCTCACGGACTTTATTCGCGATTTAGCGGGTTGGGGCAAGCAATTTGAAGGGGTCTTTACGGTGGCTTCTGATGCCGTTGTAGGGATTTTTAAGTGGTTATGGGCGCAAATCAAACAGTATTTAAGTTGGATTAATGACGGCTTAGAAGCGATTAAAAATGGCTGGAGCACGGTCAAAGGGTGGTTTGGTTTTGAGGATGCACAAGTGACTCAAACGGTTGAACGCAAAATCACGACTGACGGCACGATAGAGCACCAAATCCCCGAACAGCCCAAGTTATCTGGAGAAGATACTGCGTTGTTAGTGAAAGGGCTGAGCCAACAAATTAACGGTATGTCGGCTAATCCAATTAACCCGATGACCAGCCAAGCTATCAGTAATCAATCCAGTACCACCAATGAAACTAACTTGTCGATTGGTGAAATCAAAGTGGAAACCCAAGCGACGGACGCGCAAGGAATGGCGAATGGCACGAAAGATGCGTTGCAATCCCAGCTACAAGATTTAGCCCATCAAACCAGTTCGGGGGTAAGCAAATGATCACCGAGGTGAAAATCTTCAATGTCGATAACTTTTCGACGTTATTTGAAACGGCCAATCCGATTCAAATTAACGTCCGTGACGAACACAAAGCAACACAATTTACCGTTGAGTCGGGGGAAACACGCAGTGACCATGTGGTAGTTCAGCCCGTTGAAATTGGTATGGATTTAATTTTAGCCGGCGAAATGAAAAGTGCCTTTGAAACCCTGCAACAAGCCTATGATAAACACCAGTTAGTGGGTATTCAAACTCGGGTGAAAACCTACCAGCCGATGCTGTTAGTGAATCTCTATCACGATGAAATTCCAGAGATGGCCGATGCGATTAAACTCTCGCTGCGCTTTACGGAGTGGCGAACGGTTGAGCCTGAATATGGCGACCTGCCGCCCCGTAAGGTGGCAAAAAAAGAGCAATCGAGCACGGTGAATCGCGGGAAAGTGCAAACGTCCACGGTACCGGACAAAAAGAAAAAATCGGCAGCAACCAAAATTGCTGACGGTGAATTTACGTTAGGGTGGTGACCCATGCAAGAGATCCCTTTAAATACCGTACCTAATCAACGTTTGCGCGTGAGCCTTGGCGGTGACGAGTGGGAGCTGACGATTAAAGTGGCGCGAACAACAATGTGTTGTGATATCAAGCGCAATGATGTGGTTCTATTGCAAGGCATTCGTGTGATGCCCAATCAACCGCTGATCCCCTACCGATATTTATCGGGTAACGGTAATTTTGCCTTTATCACTGAAAATGATGAATATCCGTGGTGGGCGCAGTTTGGCCAATCACACAGTCTTGTTTGGTGGGGGGATGATGATTGATTTACGCCGCATACGATTAGGGATTGAAGTTAATGGTCGGCTGCAATGGTATGAGGGGCTGCGAATTCGTGCTAACGGCACTAAATATGCCAATCCCCTGCAAAATGAATGCACGGTGAATATCGATGGCCTCAATGCGACAACACGCAATATGTTGCTGACCGAAACCAGCCCTTATACCCAAGCGAAGAAACCGCACCGTTTAATTGTTGAAGCCGGCCGTGTTAGCACCGGTATTTTTCGCATTTATGTGGGGGATATTGTTAGCGCAGAAATCGCCTCACCGCCCGATGTAACGCTGACCTTAAAAGCAAAAACCAACAATACAAACGCCCGAGATATTGTTTCTTCATCGGGTAGTGCCATAAGTAAAATGAGCGAGCTGGCTAAGAACATAGCACAGGATTGCGGGGTTAAATTGGACTTTCAAGCCACCGATAAAAATATCGCTAATTGGTATTTTTGTGGGCCAGCACTCAAGCAAGTGGAACGCCTGCAAGATGCGGGCAATGTGAAAGCGTTTATCGACGATGACATGTTGTATGTGAAAGACCAGGACAAAGCGTTAAGTGGCCGTTTGCGAATTCTTAACCAAAAATCGGGCATGGTAGGGATACCGAAAGCCACTGAGAAGGGCGTCGATGTCACTTATTTAATTGATAGTGAGTCGTCATTGGGCGGCATGTTACGCCTTGAAAGTCAGTTTAATCCTGCCTTAAATGGCGATTATATTATTGAGCAACTTAAGTTCGATATTGCCTCACACGACGACCCTTTCTTTTACCAAGCGACCTGCAAACGAGTGTAAACCATGAACCAACCCAATAATGATATTGCTAGCGAAGGCAGCTTGGCAGGGCAGTTTATGGCTGCGTTTCGTAGCCTATTGATGAATATTGACGACATGCTCCCAGCAACTGTGGTGAGCTATGACGATAAAACTAACCGCGCGGTGATTAAGCCGCTCGTCATGATGGTATCAACACAAGGGCAAAAAATCAGGCGAGCGGCAGTGCCGAATATTCCCGTTTTTCGTTTTGGCGGCGGTGGCTTTTTTATTCGTATGCCAATTAAACCAGGAGACTTTGGTTGGCTAAAAGCCAATGACCGCGATATCAGCTTAATCTTTCAGCGTGGCGGTTTGGAAGATGAACCGAATACGGCTCGTTTACATACCTTCAGCGATGCGATGTTCTTTCCCGATACACTTAAAGGCTGGTTAATTGATGGCAAAAATACGGATGCCTTGGTGATTCAGTCCATGGATGGCTCTGTGTGTTTGTCATTACATGCAGGAAAAGCGGTTTTAGATTCACCGATTCTTGAGGTCAATGTGCCTGAAACTACCTTTAACGGCAATGTCACCATCAATGGTAATCAGGCCGTGAATGGTAACAGCGATTCAAACGGGGGCACGATGAAACACAACGGTAAAGATATCGGCTCAACACATAAACACAGCGGTATTCAAAGTGGTAATAGCAATTCAGGAGTCCCCGTATGAAAACATTTAATGTTAACAGCAATAACGACATCCATCTCGGCAATGACGGAAACTTGTCGATTGTGAGTGGTGAACGGGCATCTAAAAACCGTTGTGAACATTATGCCAAAGCACTCCGCGGTGAAATGCTGCATAAGCTCGATATGGGTATTCCCTACTGGAAAACCACGTTTGGGCGACAGGCGGACATTCCGTTATTTGAAGCGGCGTTTCGTGACCGGCTGCGTGAGCTGGATGATGTGATATCAATAGTGTCATTTTCGGCATTTATCGCGGATAACTCGCTGAACTATACCGCGTTGATCCAAACCATCTATGGGGAGATAACGCTTAATGGCTGATTATCAATATCTTACGTCACAGGGTGTAATTGTGCCGGATACCAGCACATTACGTGATGATGTCGAAAGCGAATATAGAAGTGTGTTTGGTCAGGATTTAGATGTTAACCCCGAAACCCCACAAGGCGCATTGATCACCATGGAGGTCGAAAATCGGGACGCCGTTGTGCGCAATAATGCAGAGTTGGCCAATCAAATTAACCCCGATTTAGCTGGTGGCATTTTCCTTGATGCAATATGGGCCTTAATGGGCGGGCAGCGTTTTGATGCCACACACTCCTTTTTATCACAGGTGAAATTCACGGGTATTGCCGAGACTATCATCCCTAAGGGGTCACAAGCTGCCACGCTGAATGGCGACTTATTCGAAACCACCAAAACCTTAATTATCGGTAAAGATGGCTCAGTAACTGGGGATATGCGCGCCATTGAAACAGGGGCGGTTGAGTGTGGCGTGGGTCAACTTAATAAAGTGGCCAGTTCGGTATTAGGCTGGGAAACCGTACATAACCCCAGCAATGCGGTGTTGGGTCGAGATGCTGAATCAGACTTACAATCAAGGCGACGACGCAAACAGACGTTAGCCAAAAACACGGTGAGTGTGGGGGAGGCGATTACCTCTGCATTGTATGAATTGGAAGGGGTACGTTCGTTGTCGTATCGAGAAAACTACACGGACCAACCGATGATTTTTGATGGGATCACGTTAGTTCCCCATAGCATTTATGTGTGTGTTGAAGGGGGTGATAAAGAGGCTATAGCACGTTCGTTACTACGTACTAAAACCCTTGGCGCCGCCTTTAACGGTCGTGAAGAGGTTGAGGTATTGGAAACTATCAGCGGTCAAATTTATCCCGTTAAATTCGATAGGGCGAAAGAAATTGTGTTGTTCTGCCGAGTAACGGTGAAAAAAGCCACCGTCGATGCACAAACTATTATTCCTGCAGCGGTTGAGTCATGGGCGAATGGGGATATCGATGGTGAGGGCGGTTTAGTGGTGGGGCGCGATGTATCACCTTTTGAAATATCAGCCGGTATCAATGCCGTCGAGCCTCGGTTGTTTATTACACGAGTTGAACTTTCAACGGATGGCAAAGCCTGGTCTTCAAATAATTATGAAATCAAAATGAATGAGGTGGCAAGGCTCAAACGCAGTGCGGTACAGGTGGTGTTGGTATGAGTAAAATCCAATCGTTTGATTTTCATTCTGATTTATTAAAGGCGATCCTTTGGCAATATGAAGATGCGGCAAACCTCAAGGCGTTAGCTAAATACAAAGCAGACTATTTTGAACAATCCACTATCCAGTTTTGGCGTGATTGGTACCGTGATGTATTTAATATCGATACTGCGAACGAGTTTGGGCTAAATATTTGGGCGCGCATACTCGATGTGCCGTTGGGGATTGATGTCCCGCCTAGCGATAAAACAAAAATCGGCTTTGGTTTTGGTAAAAAGAATACCAATTTCAAAGGCAACTTTCGGCGTAATGCCGATTACACCCTATCGCTGACGGTCGACCAAAAACGTCTCATCGTGCGTATGCGCTATTTCAACCTTACGCAAAGCCCAACGGTCACCAATATTAACGAATTTCTTAAACGCTTCTTTTGGCAAGCAGACAGTAAAGTGTTTGTACTTGACCCGCTTGATATGACCTATCTGTATTACGTGTTTAATTTCAACCCGGACGAACGATTACGGGTACTTCTTGAAAACTTCGACCTTATGCCTCGCCCATCAGGGGTAGGGGTTAAATATCGTATCGTGACAAAGAAAGCCTTTGGTCACGGCCAACATCGCAAAAACTTCCTTAGCAGTAATTTCGGAGCCTAAAACTCATGACAAAAATCTTTAAAATCCCCTTTGCAACACAAGGGGATAGAACCCCTATTCCCGATGATGTGCAAGCTGATGGCGCGGTTTCTTACACGCAAGGCTATAGCTACGATTATGAGCGTGACCAACAAATTGATCCTGCGGCCAAAGATATCGAACGTGAAAAGATGAACGGCATGTTTCACGATATCACAGAAGCGATAGGCGAGTTGCAAAGCTTTGGTTTTCCTAAATGGGCGACAGAAGGTAAACCATACCCGATCCGCGCAATTGTTTATCATAAAAACAAAACGTGGCAGTCGAAGATTGAAAATAACAATGTTGAGCCAGTAGCTGGCACAGCATGGCAAGAACTTAAAGCGGATTTAAGTGCGGGTGATATCAATGTTTATACCAAAACAGAATCTGACAAGCGCTTCCAGCCGTTAGGCAATTACCAAGCGGCAGGTTATAGCTATTCTAAAGCCGAATCTGACACCAAGTATCAACCCAAAGGCAACTATGCCCCCGCAGGCAATTACGCACTTAAAGGTGAAAGCTACACTAAAGTAGAGGGCGATGGGCGATATCAGCCGAAAGGCAGTTATCAGCCCTCAGGGGACTATGCCTTAAAAGGAGATAGTTATACCAAGGCTGAAACCGATGGTAAGTATCAACCTAAAGGCAGCTATCAAGCTGCAGGTTATAGTTATTCAAAAGCGGAGTCTGATACCAACTATCAACCTAAGGGCAATTATGCCCCAGCAGGGAATTACGCACTCAAAGGCGAGAGCTACACCAAAGTGGAAGGGGATACACGGTACCAAGCTAAGGGGAGTTATCAACCGTCGGGGGATTATGCAACAAACACAGCACTTAATAACGGGTTGAATGCAAAGCTCAATACGAGCAGTGTTGCCCAATCAACGGGTGGATCAACAACGAACGTGATGAGCCAGAAGGCTGTCACCGATGCATTACAAAATGCGGTCAATCTTAATACCATTTACCCTATTGGTATTGTTGTGTGGTTTGCACAAAATAAGAACCCCAATACCTTATTCCCTGGTACGAAATGGCAGTACATCGGTGAAAATAAAACCATTCGTTTAGCTGCTGCAAGTGGTGCGAATGTGTTAACAACCGGTGGTTCGGATTCAGTGACCATTGGTAAAGGTCACCTCCCAGCAGTGTCATTAAAATACTCTGGTACGACAAGTTCAAATGGCGGTCACACCCACAACCGTGGAACAATGAATATAACAGGCGCACTCAATAGTATTCATGATAGTCGAACAAAAGGTGCATCTGGTGCATTTTCGTGGGGAGGGGCAGGTGGTAGCTGGAGTTATAGTAATGCATATAACCAAGATGCTAACTCTGGATGGAAATTTGATGCATCTAAATCTTGGGTAGGCGAAACATCGAATAATGGAGTGCACACGCATACTTTCTCGGGAGAAACTGAGAATTTAGGCTCTGGCACGGCTCTAACAGTGACGAATGCGTATATTATGCTTATGGGTTGGTATCGTTTGAGTTAAAAATAAGATTGGATAGGTTTATATTATCAGACCTATCCAATTAGAAAAATGCTATATGGCTCTGAATTAGGTGATGAGCTGACATCTGAAAATCTACCATATACTTATGATGGTGGACATTTGAGCGAGTACGGAACTAAAGCTACGGCTAAGAATTTTAAAGACCCATCACTGTATTACCAAGTGATAAAACAGTTGTCTGAGTAGTCGATAAAGCCGCTATAAAAACACGTTTTTACTGTTAAACGGCTAATGTTTTATTGTAAAAGTAAGAAAGCTCCAATTAATTCTACCATTTCTAAATTTGAGCTACAAAGAAATAACCTTAATAGGTTGTTTTTCTATGAACAATAAAAAAGCCCACCGAAGTGAGCTTTTAGTAACTTTCAAATGCGCGTGCATTTCACGTGCACTTTCTAGTCTTAATGTTGCCAGTACCTAGTCCAACTAATTTTGCTAACTTCCTGTTTTTAAACCTGTTGTCCTATCACTGACCCACCAAATTTGGTGGAGCTGGCTTGAAGCTCCTCCCCAATGTAACTGTTTGATTCTTCTATCTATGTCGATGAAGTTTATGGCACAATAGTGTGGCACAGTCAGTTTATGACTGCAAGTATGTGGTATTGAGGTTTGTTATTAATTCAACTCCTCTTATGGGAGTTGAATTGAAATTAGGTATGTTAATTATGTTATAAAAAATTTAATTAATAGGATAACACTCACATTAGATAATGGAGAGTTATTTGAATCACTTATAATTAATAAAGAAACAAGCAAATAAACAGTATTAGTGAATATGCGTGTATATCATGAAACGAGGAGGTGGCTAGTTGTAATATTTTGATATTAAAATGTAAATCATTAATTTTTACTGTGAGATTATTAATGGTATCCCATCTTAGATGTGAAAATATCTTTCGGAGGATAATACTTTAAAAAAATCAAGGAGTCATAGATGGGTAAATACCTGTTTTTTGAATAAAATAACGTATAACTAGCTTTTTTTCAAATATATGCTATATATCTTTTTTATTAAATATATTGATAATGAGGTGAATATGAATGGTGATATAAAAAAAGCTATTAAAGAAGGTAGGCTTGTATTGCTTCTTGGTGCAGGAGCATCTGGTTCTTCTACTACAAAACTTAACGAACCGATACCGCTAGGTTATCAATTAGCTAAAATTCTAGCTGAAAAATCAGGTTTAGAATACTCAAATGAACCATTGAATAAAGTTTATTCAGCCAGTAAAAAAATATTAGGAAATGAACTTGATAATATTTTTGACTCATATTTCAACCATTGTAAACCTTCCGCGGAGTATAATACCCTAGCTAAATATGTCTTTAGAAGAATATATACCCTAAATATCGATGATGCATGTGAAAATGCCTTTTCGAGAAATTCAAAGCAAAATCTTTATATTAGGGGTAGAAATGATAATGTATCGCCACCTGACCAGCTATTTTATAATATAGATTATATTAAACTAAATGGAGATATAAAAAGACCTGATGATGGGTATATTTTTTCTGAGCAGGAATACGGACAATCTTCCGCTAGAGAGCCTTTATGGTATAAAGAATTAGGAGTAGACTTCTATAATTATAAATTTTTATTTATAGGTACTAAATTATCAGAACCACTATTTTATCATCAGATAGAAAGGTATAAAGGGGCAACATCGAGCAAAGAGCAACGTAGTTATGTGCTTACACCCTCAGCTACTACCATAGAGAAAATTACACTGGAGGAATATAATATTGAACATATTTCCGGTAAGCTAAGTGATTTTACTCAATGGTTAATAAATGAATTTCCAGAACCTCTAACCCCAAGAGACACATTAATAAATAGTAGGCCTGAATATAACGTTAATGCGCAAGATGATAAATCTCACTATTTAGAGATATTTAGAGATGTACTTCCAATAAGTAGAGCTAACATACAAATTCTTAATGAAAGGGATAGTGGTAGCCCTATTAGGAATTTCTATAGAGGATTTAAACCAACATGGAAGGATATATTAGACCGTGTTCCTGCTGAATTGAAAAATACAAAAAAAATATATGCTGAGTTACTTGAGTTATCGAAGAAAAAAGATGGTGTAAACTTATATTGTATTTTTGGTTCAGCTGGTTCAGGTAAGACCACTCTATTGAAACAGCTTGCTTTAAAGTTTTCTGAGATTAATATTCCATGTTATTTCATTGAAAGTATTAATGCTAATATTTCCAGTTTAATTGTTGAGCTGGAAAAGAAAAACGAAGGAAGGTATTTTATTTTTCTTGATCGAATTGCTGATTCTGCCCAAGTAATAGGTGAGGTCATATATGAAAATAGAATAAAGAAAGGGGTGATTATAGGTGCGGAAAGTAAAAGTATTTGGAAACATAGGGGGCAAGAATATTTTAGTCAAGAAAGCTATATGAAAATGGATATATCCTTGATTGATAAAAATGATGCAGTACTTATTTTGAATAAAGTTGAAAAGTTTGGATTTTGGACTCAATTAGGTAGGCTCAGTCATAAGCAAAGGTTGGATGAGTTAATCAATAAATCTAGAAAGCAACTTCTTATTGGCTTGATGGAAACTACTATGGGAGAAGGGTATAATCAGATCATAAAAAATGATTTTGATAAAATTCCAAGTAATTCTCATAAGGCATTACTTGTTTTAATTGGTATTGCAACATATCAGAGGGTTGATGCTCATGAGAGCACACTAACTAGAGCTTTAATTGAGCTGAATTTGAATGCGAATATAGTTCAACTTGCTAGTGAGATGGATGGTATTATTTATTATAAGAACGGGTTCATAGAAGCAAGGCATTATAATTATATAGATAGATTATTCAATAATTTTTTAGACACTCAGTATATTTATAGTATTTTATCTGCATATATTTCAGCTTTTACAGTGTACAGTACCCCTATAGTAACTAACGTTATAAAAACAGAAGCAGCAATTTATAAATCGTTAGTGAATTCTAAAAATATTAGGAAATTATTACGTAATGATGAGGAACTAGTTCTGAGTTTATATAATAAATATGAAAAAAAATTAGAACATGAAGGTTTATTTCTGCTTCAATATGGAATAGCCCTTAGGGACTTTGGTTATTATGATGATGCTTATGAAAAAATAAAAATTGCTAACATTGCTTATCCTAACTCTCCACAAATTGAACATGCGTATGCACAAATGAAAATGATTATAGCATTACGTTGTAATAACGAGAAGTTAGCATATGATTTACTTGATGAAGCAGAAGAAATTTTCTTAAGGCTTGATGGGGGAAGAATTAAAATTATTGATGGTTATCCTCTTGTATCTCTTTCGAGGGGTCATATTCAAATAGCTGAAAAATATAGAGGGAAAGAGGAAGCTAGAAAAATCGCGGGCGAATATTATGAAAGAATCCGTAAAATATACTTTACTAATAAAGTTTCTCAAGACTCAAAAATAGAGTCAACCTCTAGCATGCTACTTAAGTATTCTACTACAGGAGTGATGGATTCCGAAATGGAAGATACTGATTTAAATTTCTAATAATTAGCCCTCTTAGATACAGAGGGCTAATTTACTAATTGAAATGAGTGATTTTTTAATTGATTAAGTTAAATTCAATTTTATATTAGATGTTAGTTGACTACTTTACCTTGGGTATTATGTTCAGCGTAGGTCTTATCAATATAATGGTGGTTTAGCACCCAATGAATCAGAACGATTATATAGGGAATACTCATAAAACTATGATCAATTTTTATTGACCATTACAAATACGAATTTATTGTTTTAGTTAAATAGCAAGCCAATTTTTGGACTTGCTATTTTAATTGGAAATTAATCACACTTTCTTTTGTACTGGCACGCAGAAAAATACGGCATGCATCGCGGGTTCATTTTCCATGCTTTTAGCGACTTCTTTAATTGCTCCGACGCATGTTTCGTATTCGTCATCTTCAAAGATGTGAAGGTCTGAATACGGTGGTGTTTTACCTGCTTGAGTGCCTTTACCACCAGCAAGGATACCGTTGAGGTAAGGTCCTGAAGGGTAGTACATCGGTGTTTCTCTGCACGTTGACTTTATGGACATACCTTTCGTGCCAGCAACGGTCAGTTGGCTTTGTGCTTGTTTGCATGTTTCCATGTCATTGTATGTGCTTACAGGGTTTGTTCCCATAGCAACGGAGCCTAGCATAAATGACAGATATAATGATGCGTACATATTGACCTCTTCATTAAAGAGTTTATTGATTTTGATAGTGAGTAGGGGCGGTTAGTATTCCTATGATTATTTTGCTAACCGCCATATATTTGAAGATTGTTATTTAGATTTCGAGCCTTTTGTCTCAGTAAAGCCTTGACCAGCAAGATTACCCATGCGTTTACCAAATACCTTACCTGCAGCAGCTCCAATTCCACCCCCGACGATTGTGCCAACACCGGGGAGGAAGAATGAACCGATGATCGCCCCTGCTTTGGCTCCTGCAACGAAGCCGCCTACGTTACCAGCTAATTCACCATACTTCGCTTCCTTGCTGTCAATTTGACCTGATACAACACCAATATCGACGTTAACTTGTACGACTTCATCAAAGTTTTCACAGGGAAGGTTGGCAAGTTGATAATCGGAAAAGTCAGCTAATAACTTGTTAGGTGGTACACCTTGGTTAATGAGTTCATCACAGACGCCAAGCACTAAATCAAGACCGAATCCACGGTATAAACGAGTGATCTTTCTAACCAGTGGATTCTCATCATATTGTTTAGTGATGGTGTCTCGTATAGTTTTACCTAGTGGGTTTGAAAATAGATTATAGAGATGAGCAGCTTGACTTAGCCAATTATCGTTATCCGCTAGCATAGCTGTAACTGCACTGATGCTTTTTGCTCTTTGCTCATCAGTTAGCTTTAAGTGGGTATAAAGCTCAGAATCGTTCGCTTCGCAAAGTGCTTTGCACAGTATGTATGGAACATCGACAAGACAAGCAGTATCTTCTTCTTTTTCAATTATTTCAGTAGCCTGCATTATCATGATGGTTAATGCAGTAGCTTCAATGCGTTGAAAATCGTCCATGTTAACTACCCCAGAAATTTATGAAAGAAACTGGATAATCCATCAACGTGCTCGTCAGTAAGGTTATCCCCAATCATTGAGATATGTTCAGATGAACCATCAGCAATATCATGCAGTGTCACACCTTGAAAATCGGGTATAGACATGGCTTGAAATGAACCCGTCGAACTTAAGTAGTCAACGCCACCAAAGATGTTGGGTCTCGCAAAGCCCTCTAGTTGACCCATATCGCCGTGAAATATTTCAGTGTCACCTAAGGTGCTAGTGTGGCCTAGAGACTCTCCAGTTGCTCCTGAGAGATTATAACCACCGAATACGTTTGGCATTGCTGAGCCTACATATTGACCATCTTTCATGAAAGAGATACGGTCTGCAAAGTTTGTCATTGTGTAAAACGCCATGATAATTTCCTTATAATGAAAGTCTATTTGAGTTACTTTTAACGATGCGATAGATGCTGGTAATACTGATATCAAGTTGTTTTGAAATAGCAGGTTTGGTTGCGCCTTGGGCTAGTAGCTCCAAAACTTCCGCTGTTTTGGCTCTAGCGGTTGCTTTTCGCCCTGTATACCGACCTAGTTGTTTAGCTAGTGCAATTCCTTCTGCTTGGCGTTCTAACATGATTTCACGCTCAAACGTTGCAATAGCACCTATCATTGTAAGCATTAGCTTACCTGTTGGGGTGTCTGTATCTATACCTATATTCATAATTAATAACCGTACTTTTTTTGTTTCTAAGTAAGCGGATATTTCTAGTAAATGCTTTGTATTGCGAGCAAGCCGATCAAGTTTTGTTACTTTAACTGTGTCACCTTCACGAACGTAATCGAGTAGGGCAGCAAGCTCTGGGCGATTATCTTTTGCCCCACTGATAATTTCTTTAAATATTTTGTCACAATCGTGTAATGCATTAAGTTGAGCATCGAGGCTTTGGCCTCGAGTTGACACTCGTGCGTAGCCGACAACTGCCACGAAATCCTCCTTACCTACCAATAGGGCATGGTATGATGAAAAATCACGCCAAATCAGAAAAGAGACCTTTTGGTATGGTTTCGTCACTTATAGAATGGTTTGGCTGGTGGCATGACTTTAAAGCATGCTTATTGGTAGGGGTGATAATGAAATTTAAGTTAGGTTTAGTTGTGAGCAGCAGATACAACTTTTAGTAGATGAAAGGCAAATGTGATAAGCCCTTTTATTAATGCAGTGAGGAGAATCCCTTTCATAGCAGACCTTTTTCAGCAAATGACATTGTTTCTCCACCAGCCACAATAATGTGGTCAAGCAGTGTTATGTCCAACAACTGCATGATTGTTTTCAGCTTATCGGTAACTTTAATATCGCTTTTTGATGGGGTTACCGTACCAGAAGGGTGGTTATGGGCACAGATAATGTTGGCGGCATTGAGTTTTAAAGCTAATTTCGCAATTTCTCGGGGATAGACGTTAGTATGATTAATGGTGCCGTTAAACATTTCAACGTATTGTATGACTTGATTTTGAGCATTCAAGTAGATTACCGAAAATACTTCTTGCTCTTTATCACCGAGTTGAACAGTGAGAAAGTCGTAAGTGTCTTGAGGGGATGTCAGTTGGTCGGTAAGATAAAGACGGCTTGATAAGTATTCTCGAACTTCATTAATTTTTGCTTGCATAGCTAGCTCCTGTGGTTTAGTCAAATTTCTTATACCAATTTATTATCTGAAAAATGATAATAGTGTTGAATATGCTTATTTTAAAAATAGTTGTTATTGTTTTATTAAAGAGGATAGATAAGTGAGTGATGATTTGAAAGAAAAAAAAGAGCCACAATATGAATTTTTGTATGAAAACTTAATGAGAATGGATAAAAATAAATTAGATATAACTGATGAGGACTCATTTGCTACATTAGTTGAAAAAAATGGAGGGGATGAAAATATTAATACTCCATTAGTTAAGTATCATGAAAAGAAAAGAGCTCCAGAGGGCATACCTGAACGTGTATTGAAACATATAAGTTATCTTTTACTCAATGATTTTGAATTGCCTCGTATAGCTAGATATTATCTCGGAGAAGCAATAAATAAATATCTTAATAAAGATTGTGGACTTGAGGAAGCCTTGTTTTTGAATTTGAAATATAGGAATTTTTCTGAGGAAAAGAAAGATTTTATAAAAAATGTCAATAATTACTTATATTTTAGATTGGTTATAATGAAAATTATAGGGATTGAATGGGATGATATATTATTAGTTAAAGGGGATGATTCATTTTTAGAACAACTTTCAGATGAGCTTTCTTATCTATATAAAATTAATGCTTATAGCAAAACAGGTGAAGAGTTAAATGAGGGGATATCTTTATCCCGAAAATCAATTAAATCTAGAATAGAGAATCAGGCGTTAAATAATAGAGTTGTATTTCCGCTATCATATTATAAAGAAGATATTTGTTGTAGTGGGTGTTATCAGGAATATAAGTCTTACCTAAAATTTAAACAGGATAACAATAAAAAGGTAACTTACTTCCCTAGAACTATTGATGAATTAGAGTTAATAGAGAAGTTTAGCGAAATCCCAAAGTGCGATTTACCAGCTGATAAAAGTTTTCAAGCTTGGTATGAGACTTTGATTCATAAAAAACAATAAATGTCAAGATAGCTTGTTTGGGCTACCAAGCAAGCTGCTACTTATTCTCTAAATATATTAATCTCCTCTATATCGATATGACATCTAAGTCGATATTACATCCAAAATTAATAATATTGATAGGAGATATTATGAGTAATCAGTTTAATAATTTACCCCTTCGCACTAAGATCGCTATATTTAAAGAAATCAATAGTGAAGAAGGTCGTCTTGAATACATACCTGAACTTCTCGACGATATTCTTTACATAGAAGATGGTTATGTCGAGTATTGCCCCGAATCCAATGACTATAAGTTTTTCACTTGTGATGGTCATTATTTTCTCAAAATTATATTTGATGATTATGGTGACCTAGAAGAGTTTTCTATTAAAAACTTTTAATTCAATACTCAACAGCCTCACTCAGTCGAGTGAGGTTCATCAAACTTTTATCTTAAACACTCATTGGAGTTAAATATGACTATTGATGAACACAATCAATATGCATTCGATTCGTTATTAAAGTTAGCTAAAGAACATCAACTTGCTGCTGAAGATGCAGAAATACATAATATCGAGGTGGACTATCCACGTTTTAAAGATACACATGATAAAGAAGGAGAAACTAGCGGTTATATAAAAACATTAGCCGATGAAAATGGAAAAATTCATTGGTTAATAGCGAAAAGTTTTCATGAGGATTTAGGAGAGGTAATTTGGCGTAGTGATGGGTTAAGTTCCGTGTCAGAGGAACAGCAAAAAACAAGAATAGATGAATATAAGCAATTGAAAGCAGCTAATGATGCAGCACGAGAAGCTCTATTTGCAGAAAACAGAGCAGAATTAAGCGAGCATATTCAAAGGTTTCCTTTAGCTTCAAATAATCATCCTTACTTGTTGAGAAAAAAAGTGGAGGCGCACGGTATATTAGTCAATGGTAATCAATTGGTTATTCCATTGAGTGAATATAAAGGTGGCTTCATTACGGCTCAACGCATTTGGGTGGATGGTACTAAACGCTTTTATAAAGATTGTGGCAAAAAAGGGGCTTGCTATGTGATAGAGGGCGATAGCAGCACCATATTGATAACCGAAGGGTTTGCGACGGCGGCATCCTGTTATGAAGCGACAGGGTATACTTGCATTATGGCGATTGATTGCGGCAATTTACCTGAAGTAGTTAAAGCTGTGCGAAGTAAAACAGATGTACCGATTGTGATTATTGCTGATAATGATAAGTATAAAGAGAGAAATGCTGGGGTTGAAGCTGCTGAAAAAGCAGCAAAATTATATAGTTGTTCGTGTTTTATACCTCAGTTTCAAGATGAATCAACACAACCGACAGATGCCAATGATTTAGCTGTTTTAGAAGGGATTGATGAACTTAAACGTCAGTTGTGTCCAGTTATTGCTATTGCCCGAATGAGGATACCAGCTGATTATTTTTTCAATAATGGGTGGTTATATCAAAAACGAACTACGGACAAAGGGACGTATGATGCACAAATTTGTTCTGCATTGTATCCGCAAGCGTTGTCTCGTGATAAGTCGAATGAAGAGTGGGGGATCGTCTTCAAGTTTGCCGATTTAGACCGCCATGAACATATGTTTGCTTTGCCACGGGCTGCTCTTGTTAAAGACCCATCAATAATACTGGAGCCTTTAGCGTCTAGAGGCTTGCATTTCAATCCGAGTGAATACAAAGCGTTACTAAGTTTTATCTCAACTGTTCAACCAGTAGAACGTGCCCGCAATGTGTCTCAAACGGGCTGGCATGGTGAAGTATTTGTTTTACCGAGTGAAGCCATTGGGGCTAGCTCTGAACGCGTTGTTTATCAGTCTATGTACGGAGCTCCGGCAGGTTATGAACAATCGGGGACACTAGAAGAATGGCAGCGTAATGTAGCGGCTTATTGCCAAGGTAACAGCCGATTAATTTTGATGGTTGCTGCTGCGTTTGCGGGACCATTATTGGATTTAGACCATGCATTAGAATCAGGTGGCTTTCATATTCGAAGTGAAAGTAGCCGAGGAAAAACAACGGCCTTACGTCTGTGTAAATCAGTGTGGGGGCCAGCGGATAAATTGGTGACATGGCGTGCAACGTCCAATGGGCTTGAGAGTGTCGCATATGCTCATAATGATGCAACGCTTGTCATTGATGAATTAGGTCAGATGGCAGATGAAAACCCAAGTGAAGCAGCTCAGACCGTGTATATGGTGGCTAATGGGTCAAGCAAGCAACGTGCAAACCGTTCCGGTGGGGCGGCATCGCTGAAAACATGGAGACTCATTTTTGTTTCAGCGGGTGAAGTATCCTTGTCTAATTTAATGAGCCAAGCGGGAAAAATGGTCAAAGCGGGGCAAGAAGTTCGCTTTATTGACATTCCAGCGGATGCTGGAAAAGGGTTAGGTCTTTTTGAAGAACTTCATGGTTTTTCTGATGCGGCAAGTTTTGCCGAAATGTTAAATAGCAATAGCAAGCAGTACCACGGTGTCGCTTCCAGAGCGTTCTTGAAGGCGTTAGCGGGTAATAAGGTTGAGTACTCGATAAAGCTAAGGGAGCTGATGACAGCGTTTTTACAATATGTGCCCGATAATGTGGATGGACAGATAAAACGTGCTGCAAATCGGTTTGCCCTCGTTGCGGCAGCGGGAGAGTTGGCAGCAAACATTACTGGCTGGGAAAAAGGTGAAGCTTTTCGTGGTGTGAAAACCTGTTTTGATGCATGGCTATTAGAAAGAGGCGAAGGCTCACACGAATCTAACCAAGCACTTGAAGTTGTTAGAGGTCGATTACTCAAATGGGGAGACTCTAGATTTGGACAAAATACGAATGGACCTGTTTGGGGCTGCAAAGATGGCAACGACTTTTGTGTTTTCCCTGAATCGTTTCGCAACGATATTTGTCAGGGACTTGACCACAAAAATGTCGCCAACATATTGGTTAAATTAGGTTTTTTACCTAAAAAATCATCAGTAACTAAGCGATTGCAGGGTGGTGGTCTCCGCCGCGTGTATCCTATATCAGGAAAAATACTCGATGTTGAGCAAGCAGAAGAGCAAAAACCCTATGTTGTATCAGGGACACGCTTAGGTCAAAGCGATCAGGAAAGTGAGGCACTGGAAAGCTATACTGTTTAAGCATGAAAGCTAACAAGGGGAGGATTATCTCTCCTTGTTACGTTACACCACCAGCAGGATGTAACAAAAAGTGCTTCAATGTTGGCTTGTATCGTTGTTACGCGTGTAACGTCATTAAATGCATTAATAATAGAAACGACGCTTAGATTAATTTTTTGATTGTTCTGGTTTTCGTTCAGATACGTGTCTTTATCACATAACAGCGGTACAGGCTGATATCACAGCGATCTGCTGTAACTATCTCTAAAAATGTAATGTGCCATTTTTACTCTGTAGTGCTCACTGTAAAATGGATATACCTTATTTAGTGATTCAATATGACAAACTACTCAATATGTATTAGTGCCAGTTTCAATATGCAAGTGAGTTTGTAACCATACTAGCGGCTGAATCTACTGATCCAAGGGCTGGTATTGTCTTGAGACCAAAGCTTCATCAATATTTCACGAAATTTATCGGCTGCAGGGCTTAAGGTGTCATCCTTTCTAAACACTAATCCCAGTGTTCTCCTGATCACAGGCTCTATAAGTGGTCGACTAACCAGTATATGGTGCTCATCCGTAGGCATTGCCAGACTTGGTACAACAGCAACACCAAGCCCAGCTTCAACCATCCCGAGTGATGTGGACAGGTGTCTTACTTCGTAAAACCAGTTTGGTTTCCAGTTAAATCCTTCTAAAGCCTGATCAATTAGATATCGATTACCACTCGATTTTCGGACTCCAATAAGTTTGAGTCCGGCAAGATCTTCCCACATCACGAGATTTTTTTTGGCAAGCTCATGGTCGCGTTTACAGGCAAGAACGAAAGGCTCATTAACCAGAGGTGTGAACTCTATATTAGAATGTGTGATGTTAATCATATTTATTCCAAAATCTGCATCCCCATTAAGTACCGCCTCAAGGCAGTCGCTAGCACTATGCTCAAGTATTCGGATACGTATATTCGGGTAATGTTCGTTATAATCACGAATAACGGAAGGTAAAAAATAGAAGGCTGCTGTAGGTAAACAAGATAAAGTCACTGTCCCTGTTTGATGTGTTGCCATTTCTTTAATACTGAGTATCGAGCTTTCATAAAAATCGATGAGATTTTTTGCATGAGGTAGAAAATCTCTCCCTACAGCAGTCAATTTTACTCGTCTTGTTGAGCGTTCAAATAGTGCTGTACCTAAACTATCCTCAAGCTTTTTTATTCGTCTCGTCAATGCGGGTTGAGAGATGTGTAAAAAATGAGATGCTTTTGTAAAACATCCCATTTCCGCAACTTTTACGAAAGATTGGATACCCTGTAATTCATGCTGCATTTTTCAACCCTCAGGCTTATAGAGAAATTAAACCATAATAACTGAAGGCTTATTAATGTGTAAAATGCATTAATCTCTTGTTTCTTTGCATTAGAGTTATTTATCCGCATATGGGACGCTTGGCGTATCATTTAATCTGTAGGAAGAGAGAAAGTATGTTCAGCATACCCTGTGTTCTGATGCGCGGTGGCACTTCTAAAGGGCCAGTTATTCTATCGACTGATTTACCAGATGATATTCAGGAACGAGATGCCGTTTTGCTAGCTTTGATGGGCTCAGGCCATGATCTTGAAATTGATGGTATCGGTGGAGGTAGTCCGCAAACCAGTAAAGTAGCCATTGTGAGTCTTTCAGATAGCCCTGATGCTGATATTGATTATCTTTTTGCTCAGGTTATGGTGAAAGAACGAAGGGTCGATACAACTCCAAATTGTGGAAATATGTTATGTGCAGTTGGTCCATTTGCTATTGAAAAGGGGCTAATTGCTCCGAAAAATCCAGTTACGGCAGTGCGTATTCGGAATCTCAATACTGGAACATTAGTTAATGTTGAAGTTCAGACCCCTGATTTCAAAGTGACTTATGAAGGGGATACCCAAATTGATGGTGTGCCGGGGGCAGCTGCTCCAATTGGTTTGACGTTCCTAAATTCCGCAGGTTGTAAAACGGGTAAATTACTTCCCACAGGTAATGCAACAGATGTATTTGATGACATTGAGGTCACATGTATTGATATGGCAATGCCAATGATTTTAATCAATGCACATCAAATGGGGAAAACCGGTAGTGAGTCTCCAACTGAACTGGATTCTGATTTGATGTTTATGAAACGTCTTGAGAAGATCCGCCTAGAAGCTGGCGTTGCAATGGGGCTTGGCGATGTAGCTGATAAAGTCATTCCAAAGCCTGTTCTTCTGAGCAAACCAACAGCGGGGGGGACGATTAAAGTTCGCTATTTCATGCCACACAATTGCCATAAGTCATTGGCAATTACAGGTTCTATAGGTATTTCAACAGCAACAATAATTGAAGGCTCCATTGCTCAAAAAATCATAGGTGGTCAGTCTCAAGATAGGCTAAACAGTATAGTAAATATTGAACATCCAAGTGGGAAAATTACTGTTTCTTTATTAAAGGATGGGGATCGAATAGAAAATACTCAGGCTGCCGTGATCAGAACTGCTCGTAAATTATTTGAAGGTAATGTCTGTGTTCCAGAAGGCATCTTAGAGGAAGCTATTTAAATATGAGCTAAACTTTGCAAATCTCATTTAATCAATATCTTTAGCATGAATAGTAGATTGAAGCACAGTTAGAGAATTTTTCATTGTTTAGCACTGATATAAAGGCAGAGTATGAGTCCAATTTCTTTTAGATATGTGCGTATCCGAACTAAATAATCTGTAAGGATAAGTATAATGGCTAAATACTTTTTATTAGTTAGTCTCATTATAACTGTTATCACAATGTCAGGTTGTAATGATAAAACTTCTGTTGAGTGGTATGTCAATCATCATGATGACCTAGTTACTAAATATACAGAATGCTTATTAACTGATGCTTGGCATGATATTGTTTGTAAGAATGTCAGAAGAGCAAAAAACCTTGAGATAAACGAACCAGATATTCAAGAAGGATTAAAGGTAGCGAAACAGAAATTATTTGAGCTCAGAGAATAGGTCAGTCTAGCGCCTTATATATCCCAATATTTCCCCCTATATTAATTACCAAACACGATTCTATTATGGATTCATCACAATAGGAGTTCTTACTGTGAACGATAATCAAGAGTAATATAGGAATGCCATTTATGAGTCAATAATACAATAATGTTTAGATTAACTTGTAGTCTGTTCTAGTTTTCGTTCAGATAGGTCTTTCTATGGCGTAACAAGCGTAACAAGCGTAACAATGATACACGTTGATATCATGGGGATCTGCTGTAACGTTCTCTTAAAATGTAACGTTACAGCCCTTTCAAATGCCTGTAACACCCCAATCACGATTTCGTAAGTAGACTATTGATTCATTGCCTACTGTTTGTGGAAGATGTCCAATGTTTCATAAGGTTTTATCTGAGCAATAATGGCTGAAAAATCGAGCTTATTAACCAGTTCATGCATAGCTTGTTGTTCCTTTGGTAAGGCTTTACCGTAAGAACTGGTTTGATGACCCATAATCTTATTCAAATATTCATCAGAAGGATGCAGGGCGAGTAGCTTATCTCTAAAGTAATGCCTAAAGCTATAGAGCGTGACGTGCTCAGGAAGCGATTGTTTGTCTCGTAAATTACGGTTGAACCATTCACCCGGCTTGGTCGCAAAAGAGTCTTGAATGAGCATAATTTCAGGGAACAGGCGTGTATCTTCACGGTGTGTGCCTGCCTTATCGTTCACAAATACCAAGAAGCCTAAATCAATAAGTTGTTGATGGATTGGGATGTAGCGTTTGGCATTTGGTGTTTTCAACCGCTGTTTTTCATATCGGTTATCCACACGAATACACCAAATGTCATTCACATTTTCAATGTCATTAGTGAATAACTGGCAAGCTTCACCGGGGCGCATACCCGTAAATAAACACAATAGCGGTAACCAAAAATGGTAAGGCTGCTGTATCTTTTTGGTTTTGACGCCTTGATGCATCGTAAACAGGGGATGCTGAAAAACTTGTATAGCTTCCTCGTCAGTGATGACGGCTCTATCGTCTTTATGGTTAACCCGTGGAGCCGGAAGCGGCTCTTGAGGGATAGGATTGTAGGTTAAATACCCTAAGGACACTATCCAATCAAAAAACTGGGACACTTTTTGCAGGTGTGAATTCGCCGTTTCTACCGATATGATTTGAGTACGTGGATGTTTTTTTATGATTTCACTCAGTGGCTGTGCCAGCATCTCTTTTGTTTTAATCCCAAGAGGAAATGTCTTTAAGCACTCTCGAAAATGTCTGCCTTGCTCGGGTGTGATCGTATCAACAAGCACATCACCAAAGTAGCTAATTGCTAAGGCGAGGCATTGAGCATACTTATTTTGGGTCTTTTGACTGTGTCCTTTTTGCTGGCTTTCTTCTTGATATTCGCTAATCAGTTTAGATAGGGGGTAACGTGGTTTATCATCAATGATTGATTCAACCTCAAAGGTTGTGGGTGCGTTTAACCAGTCTGGTGTTGGGTTTGATAAATACGTATTGAGTCGTTGATAGTGCTGCAAAGAGGCTTGGTCAACCATACGAGCCAGTTGCTGATAGTCTTGTTCGGTTAAGTCAGAGGTGATATCCGATTGTTGCTCTTGGATTTCATCTAATAACGTGGCAGCTATTCTCTGGTTTTTGGCATTGTCCCGATACTCTTTTTTAATAATACGTTTGTGATGAAACTCAATAAGCCCCGTTGTGACGTGCTGTAAATCATTGAGTTCATCAATTCCCTTATCAAGGTTGCCATGAAAATCATCCATTTCACGCTGCCACCATCTGTTGACTAATAACTTGAGTTGCTGCTGAAAAAAGGCAATGTGTTCCTTGGTCATTTTCGGGCTTCCTGAATATTGGTTTTGCCAGTGATTATATTGACTATTGAGGATTAAGGCTAATGATCGGGCTGCATGCAATTGATTAGTTTTGAGGCTCAGCCGGATGTCATGGCGAGCGTTTGTGGTCGGGATGGTTTTACGAAACCACCATGTATTGGCTCGTTGGTAGAGGTAGTGGGGGAGCTTTAATGTCATCATGCGGTACATTCCTGCGGCACAATTTCGACATGATAGAAAGAAAAACGACCTGAAACTTGTTAAGAATCAGGTCGTTAGATAGTGGTGGAGCTGGCGGGAGTTGAACCCGCGTCCGAAATTTCTACATCCTCGGTACTACATGCTTAGTCTAGTCTTTGAATTCATTTGCCAGCTGCGGACAGACACGCCACCAACAAACTATCCTGATTAAGTTTAACGCTTCAACCCCAGGCAAGGCATCCACGCGATCTCTTTTGGGTTTGACCTCTCTTGATCCCCGTCCTAAGAGCGGAGGCTAGGGAGAGAGGGCTCTAAGCAGGTTATTAAGCTGCTAAAGCGTAGTTTTCGTCGTTTGCGACTATTTTTTTGCGGCTTTTTACGAGGCCAACCGCCCCTCGGCATGCACCTTGGGTTTCGCAAATCCCGTCGAATCCAGAATCAGCCCCAAGTTGTTGAGCGTAGTATAACAGAAAAATACTCTATAAAGCTAGAGGTTAGCGGTTAGAATGTTTCATTATACGTGCTTTATCGAGTTGCCATTCACGTTCTTTAATATCAGAACGCTTATCGTGAGATTTTTTACCTCTGGCAACGCCGATTTTAACTTTACACCATGCATTTTTCCAGTAGAGAGAAAGTGCAATAACGGTATAACCTTCGCGGTTAACTTTACCGTAGAGTGTATCTAATTCACGTTGATTTAAAAGTAATTTTCGACTACGAGTTGGGTCGCACACAACGTGCGATGATGCAACAGTCAGCGGTGTGAAGTTTGCACCGAATAAATAAGCTTCGCCGTCCCTTAAAAGAACGTAGCTATCTCCAATGTTGGCTTTGCCCGCACGGAGTGATTTGACTTCCCAACCTTGTAGGGATAGACCCGCCTCGAACTCCTCTTCGATAGAATATTCGTGGCGAGCACGCTTGTTCATAGCAATTGTTGCTGAACCGGGTTTATATGGTTTTTTCTTTGTCATAGTGCAATCATTATACTGTAAGCTGAGTTGAAAGAAATCTTTCTAAGCTGATATTTTTTTGATTGTGCAAATCTTGCCCTATGTGGGTTTTGTTTTTTGTTTAACCAATCAAAGATGGTATTATACGCTCAGTTTTTGGGGATAGGAATTGATATGCCACAGATTAGTCGCTCTGCGTTGGTCCCTTTTAGCGCAGAACAAATGTATAAACTCGTTAATGACGTTATTTCATATCCGAGCTTTTTGCCGGGGTGTGTGGGTAGCCGAATTATTAGTCATAGTTCTGAAGAAATGACCGCTTCTGTTGAAGTGTCAAAGGCAGGTATTAGCAAAACTTTTGTCACAAAAAATGTGCTAGAGGATAACAAGTGCATTCATATGCAACTTGTGGAAGGGCCATTTAGTAAATTAGCTGGTGGTTGGAAATTTATTCCTTTAAGTCCTGATGCTTGTAAAATCGAGTTTCACCTTGATTTTGAATTTACAAATAAATTGATAGAACTTGCATTTGGCAAAATTTTTAAGGAATTAGCTAATAATATGGTTCAAGCCTTCACTTTAAGAGCAAAGGATGTATACAGTGTCTGAGCTGAATATTGAAGTGGCATATGCGCTTCCTGAAAAGCAATTTTTGCTATCAGTAAAAGTGAAAGAGGGGGCGACAATAGAAGAAGCAATACTAGCTTCTGGTATTTTAGCTCTTAGAGATGATATTGATCTTAAAAAAAATAAGATTGGTATTTATAGTCGCCCTGCTAAATTGACAGATTTAGTGCAAGATGGGGATCGTGTTGAGATTTATCGACCTTTGATTGCAGACCCAAAAGAATTACGTCGCAAACGAGCGGAAAAGTCTAAAGAAGTTAAAAATAAGTAAACCGATTATACGTAGCGAACCGAGCAAAGCTCGGTTTTTGTCTTTAAATTTATTTATACAAGTTGAGTCTAAATAAATTTTTAATAAAGATACTCATAATAACAACCCGCCTGAATAAGTCCTTCATAAAACAGGTTGTTACTATCACACTAGGTGGTTCTTAGTGTTTGTGGTTAGTCAGCTGTTTTAGTTTCTGATGCTTTTGTTTCAGCAGCTTCCATTGATTCCTGCGCGGCAAGATTTTTCTCGTTTTTGATGTCAGTAAGAATACCATTGCGATCAAAAATCAGAGTCAAAGTTTCTTGCTGAACTGGGTCATGCCCTAGTTCTTGGCGGAAAACATAATACCAAGTCTGAGTACCAAACGGGTCAGATAACATTGGCGTGCCCAAAGTATAAGCGACCTGTTGCTGTGTCATTCCTTTTTGGATCTTAGCAACATCTTTCGCTGTGAGGTAATTACCTTGGTTAATGTCTGGGTGATAGACAAGACGTTCCATCATTGAACAGCCCGTAGACATTAATGCGAGTGATAGTGCGGCAGCAGTTAACAATTTATAACGCATGGATATCTCATTCCTTTTGGAGTCAGAACATCAATGATAATCGACATTGATACAATTTAAAACCTTCCTTATCGACTCTAAGACCACATGAGCGTAAAAAAGTTGTCAAAAATTATGCTGCAAGTAACTCTTTTGCGTTGGCTAGTGTATTTTTGGTGACTTCTGAACCTGCTAAAAGGCGCGCAAGCTCTTGTAATCTAGATTTTTTATCTAATAGCTGCATATGAGTTTCAGTTTCAACGCCATTAGTTTCTTTGCTTACATAAAAATGATGATGTCCACAACCTGCAACTTGAGGTAAATGCGTTACACACATGACTTGAGTTGATTCACCTAACTCACGTAATAACTTACCAACAATAGCGGCTGTTGGTCCGCTAATACCCACATCGACCTCATCAAAAATTAACGCTGGAGTATCCATTTTCTTAGCGGTAATAACTTGAATAGCTAGTGCGATACGCGATAGTTCACCACCTGAAGCAACTTTAGCGAGCGCCTGATGTGGCTGGCCTGGGTTCGTTGTAACATTGAATTCTATCTTACATGCACCATCAATCTGCAATTGTTCTGGTATAAATTTCACATCAATAGTAAACAGACCATGAGGCATTGAAAGTTGATGCATACTGTTGGTAATTAGCGTGCTTAACTCTTGGGCATAATGCAGCCGCACATGGTGTAAACGCTCTGCACAAGCTAATGCTTTTTGATGATCGATAGCGACTTGCTCGTTTAAAGTTTCACAATCTTCGTTTTGATTAGCAATTTGTTCTTGCTCAGTCAATAACTGTTGAAATAGTTCAGGTAGTGCCTCGGGGCTAACATGATGTTTTCGAGCTAAGCTAATTTGTTTAGAGATACGTTGCTCAAGTTCAAATAAACGGTTGGGATCAAGTTCGTATTGATCGCAATAATGTTTTATTTCATCACTGACTTCACTGACTTGTATTGATGCTTCTTCAAGCATATCGAGAAGTTCTGAAAATTTCGGATTGAGAGCAACGAGATCAGTCAATTCATTTTTTGCCATATTTAATAAACTAATGACGTTCGCATCATCATTTTCAGATAGTATGTGCGTGGTTGTTTGACCAATAGATAAAAATTGCCCATGATTAGCGAGTTGTTTATATTCTTGGTCTATCTCTTCAAATTCTCCTTGAACAGGAAGGAATTCGCTCAGTTCTTTTAGATGATATTCCAGCAACTGTTGCCGAGATTCACGCTCTTGCATCTCTTTTTGAAATACGGCTAATTGTTGGCAGGAGTCGTGCCATGTTTTCCATGCTTTTTTCATTTGAGCAAGTAGTTCTTGCTGGTTTGAATAGGCATCAAGCAGGGACTTTTGATGAGTGTTATCTAGCAAGAGTTGGTGCGCGTGCTGGCCATGAATTTGGATCAGTAATGTACCGAGTTCTCTAAGTTGTGATAAAGGTACAGAAACGCCGTTAATAAAACCTCGGGAACGGCCGTCAGGAGAGATAGTCCGACGTAATAAGCACTCATTTTGGTTATCAAGTTGGTGCTCAATAAGCCAATTAGCAGCCATCTCAGCATCAACTAAGGAAAAACGGGCACAAAGATCAGCACGCAGTGCACCAGGGCGTACCATATTGGCTTCCCCCCGATTACCTAAACATAGGCCAAGAGCATCAATAGCAATGGACTTACCCGCACCTGTTTCACCGGTTATGGCTGTCATACCATTACGGAAATCAATTTCTAATTCACGTACGATTGCAAAATTATTGATTGTTAGTTGGGTAAGCATCTGCGCTCTCCTGTAAAAATACACACCTGTGTTTTAATACAGTGTATGACTGTTTTTTTATACAGTAAAGAGGCAGAGTGAAAAAATTAAAAAGTTTTTTTAGCCCAGCCTAATTTTGAACTTAACGTATTGAAATAATTGTAATCTTGTGGATGAACTAAATTAAGATTTTTATTACTACGTTTAACAATAACTTCCTCTCCATCCTGAATAGGGAGCATAATTTGGCTGTCACAGCTGACTTCATAATCAATATTTGTTCGTAAAAACTTCAACCGAATACTGCTGTCGCTGCTAATCACCAGTGGTCTGGAGGATAAGGTATGTGGAAACATTGGAACTAATACAATAGCATCTAAGTTTGGGGTTAAAATAGGGCCACCTGCGGAAAGAGAATAAGCTGTAGAACCTGTTGGTGTGGCGATGATCAAACCATCAGAACGTTGAGAAAAGGCAAATTTTTCATCAATGTAAACCTCGAATTCGATCATATGCGCAACTTTGCCTGGGTGCAGAACAATCTCATTAATTGCGGTGCTTTTACGTGCTTTTTGGTTAGCTTTAATGACTTGTGCTTCTAGTAAAAAACGTCTTTCTTCGCGGTATTTTCCTTCAAGAACACTTGAAAGTTGTTGCAATGCATTATCAGGGTCTAAATCAGTAAGAAAACCGAGATTACCACGATTTACACCGATCACTTTATTATTATACCGGGATAAAATACGAGCTGCGCCAAGCATATTGCCATCCCCGCCAACGACGACAACTAAATCAGCCTGTTGGCCTATTTCAGTTAATGTACCAGTGTTGGCATTAGCTAATTTTAAATCTTTAGCAACTTGTTTATCGATAATGGCATGATAATTTTTTGAAATTAACCAATGGTATATTAATTCATGAGTTGCCAATGCTTCAGGATGCCTAGGGTGCCCGACAATGCCTATCGTTTTAAAATGTGGTAGTGCTGTATTATTGTCCTTTCGCATACTTTTTTGGCCTCTGATTGTATGACTTCCCTTGAATCCCTGTATTAGATCCCCATAATACTCTCATATATGGGATTAATGCTAAATACGCGGAGATATTCATGAGTAGTAAAGACCAAAACATGCATGATGAGCAAGCTTTTGAACAAAATGAATCACAAAAAGTTCAAGCTGAGCAAGAAGCCAGCGTTCAACAAGCTGATGAGTTACAAGCAGACGAACAAGCGTTAGCCGCGCGTATTGCTGAGCTTGAGCAACAGTTAGAAGCTTCACAAAAAACTGAACGTGAAGCGATGTTACGTGCACACGCCGAAATTGAAAATATTCGTCGTAGGACTGAGCAAGATATCGAAAAGGCACATAAATTTGCACTGGAAAAATTCTCAAATGAATTATTGCCAGTGATTGATAACTTGGAACGTGCAATAGAAGCTGCTGATCACGAAAGTGAAGAGTCTAAAGCGATGTTAGAAGGTTTAAATTTAACGTTAAAAACCTTTTTAGATGCAGTGGCTAAGTTCGGTATTGAGCCTGTCAGTGAAGTGAATGTGCCATTCAACCCTGAAGTTCACCAAGCGATGACGATGATTGAGTCACCTGATCACCAAGCTAATCATGTGATTGATGTGATGCAAAAAGGGTACACGTTAAATAACCGTTTACTCAGACCTGCAATGGTTATTGTGTCTAAATAATCGATGAAATGGGATACGTGAGTATCCCATTTTTTATTGTCCGCAATTTGAAATTATTCGCTAATTACAGGTGTCCAATCTATAGGTTTTTTGCCTTGCTGAGCTAAAATTTCATTTGTTTGTGAAAAATGCCCACAACCTAAAAACCCGCGATGAGCAGAAAGTGGGGAAGGATGTGGGGCTTTCAGAACATGATGGCGTTTAGTATCAATAATTTTACCTTTTTTCTGGGCATGAGAGCCCCAGAGTAAAAAGATCACGCCCTCGGTATTTTCATTAATTGCTTCAATAACTTTATCTGTAAATGTTTCCCAACCTAAATGTGCATGGGAATGGGCATTGCCTTGCTCGACGGTGAGGACGGTGTTAAGGAGTAAAACACCTTGTTGAGCCCAACTGAGCAAGTACCCATGATTAGGCCTTTGAAAGTCACTAATATCTTTTTCTAGCTCTTTATACATATTGACTAATGATGGTGGTGGCTTAATTCCTGGGAGTACGGAAAAAGAGAGGCCGTGAGCTTGCCCTGGCCCATGGTAAGGGTCTTGCCCAAGGATAACAACTTTAATATCAGAAAGCTCGGTATACCTAAATGCATTAAAAACGTCGTCTTGAGCAGGATAGATAATTTTACCATTTTTGCGTTGTTCTGCTACATAAGCCAACGTTTCTTTGAAATAAGGTTTTGATTTTTCAGGGCCAATAACATCGTGCCACGTAATGGAGTTTGACATGAAATATTCCATAACAATGAATTTAAGAAGGAACAATTATATGAACCAGTTGATAGCTATAAGCTTACTGGTTCATGAGGGAGAGATAAAGCCCTGATATTGAGTATTAATCTTTAAAAAAAATTGAAAATATATAAAAATAGTTAAAAAAGTGAATTATGAATTTTGATTTAAATCATAATGTTGGGTTGGTTGAATTAGTTACTAAGCGGAATAATTGATAAATATCAAAGAAAATAGGGGATCTAGCTGGTATAAAATACCTATATACATTGGTTAGACCAAATATCCAATTACAAGTTTTCATAAGATTGATGGTTAATGTAGCTTCGATTTATTAAGCAAATCGAATGCAATCTAGCTCGAACGTGGAGGTCGACATGATTACAGGTATTCAAATTACTAAAACTGATAATGCAGCATTGATGAATTCGTTTTGGTTACTGGATGACGAAAAAAATGAAGCTCGTTGTGTTTGTGCGAAAGCCGATTATAACGAAGGGCAAATCGTTGCTAAAGACGAATTAGGTGCTTTTGAGTATCGTGAAGTTCCTTTAGAAATGAAACCAACTGTACGTGTTGAAGGTGGTCAGCACTTAAATGTTAACGTATTAAGTCGTGAAACATTAGAAGATGCAGTTAAAAACCCAGAAAAATATCCACAATTAACAATCCGTGTTTCTGGTTATGCAGTGCGTTTTAATTCATTAACGCCTGAACAACAACGTGATGTTATTACTCGTACTTTCACTGAAAGCTTGTAATAAATATTAAATGTAATTACATCTAGTAATGCATAATAAATTCTAAAGCCATTGTTACCAATGGCTTTTTATTTGTTCCTAATAAAGTTGATTATTTCCCACCTTGGTTATTTGTATTTCAATATTCTTCCAACAAATACACTTGTTAGGGAGAATTCATGTCACTATCAACACTACAAACATTATCAAAAAAAGATGAATATATTTTTGTTAGAGAAAACTTAAATATTTATTTGCAGCACCAACATCAAGAAATTAAACCTTGTATAACAGATTTATGGCCTAAAGAGATATTAAGAGAAGACTTCTTAGGAGGTCATGCACAACAAAATGACTATATTTTGGCTCTATTAGCGCAAGGTGCTTATCATAAAAATTGGCGGAATATTCAGGGTGTTGAAAGATTAAGTAATAAAGAGATTTTTGATCTCGGAATTAATGCGGAACTATTAAACGACGAGCAAACAGGTTTTCAAGCTAATATCTGTCGATTTAATGATTTATATATTCTTTGTTTTGCTGGTACTAACGATATTATCGATTTTTACAGTAATATTCGTCAAGGCCTTGGTTTTTATGAGTCTCAATATTTTCAAGCTGTTGGTTTGATGAATGTTTTATTCAATGCAGTTAATGGAAACACAATTTGTACAGGGCACTCATTAGGTGGAGGATTGGCATCAATAGCGGCGTTAGCGAGTCAATCACCCTGTATCGCATTCAGTCCTGCAGGGCTGGCAAAAAATACTATTAATAATATTGGGATTGATTATCACGTTGCTGAAAAAATGGCACAAGAAGGGTTGATACGTTATTACACGGTGCAATATGATTGGCTCGATGGATTACAAAACTCTTTACCGATCCCTTCTGCGTTGGGAAATTGTATTAAAATGGCTTATAGCGAACATAGCTCTTGGAAAAATTGGTTACCCACCCGTTTATTAACAAGAAGTTTTATTGCTCATTCAATGCTTAAAATTATTAGGGTTATGTGCAAACATAAGCCATGGAATAATTGGAATGCAATCACAGGTGAATATAATAAGGTACAAGAAATACCACTAGAAATATTTCCAACTAAAGAAGAAAAACAGGAAATGAGTTGGCAGGAATGTTGTGAAAGTGCTATCAAAAAAGGAAATATAACGGAGTTTTCAGCACTTTTATCATTAGACCACAAACCTTGTGACATTAGTTTATTGGCACAACAATCAGTCAGAACAGTTAATGGGCAGTTTATGGCAGCCCTAATGGAATCTCAATATGGTCAAACAATTAAAATGTTTCAATCCAGAGGCCAAAAAAGTATTTTGCATTTAGCTGCGCAAAATGGCCGTCTTATACAATCGCAACTTTTATTAAAAAATGGATTAACAGTGAATATTAAAGATAGTTTGGGGAACACACCTTTACATGATGCGTTAAATAGCCATGCACTTGATGTTGCTACATTACTATTGGAAAATGGAGCCGATTGGCGAATTAAAAATAATAAAGGCTTAGATTGTAAGGATATACTTGGTAGCCATATTATTAAGTATGATTTGCTAACTCATGAAGGCAAACAAATGCGAGATAAAGTTTTTCAAATGATGGGCTAAATAAAAAACGGGCCTAAACCCGTTTTTAGTGACTAGCTTTTATCGCTAGCTGTTGGTATAGAAGGGCTAGCAGGAGTACGACGTTTACCAATATTTTTCTTATCGCGATGGCGTACTTTTTCTTTTTTCTTAGCTTGTTCTTCTTTTTTCTTTTCTTTACGCTTAGCAAGCACTTTCTTCGACGGTTTTGGCTTATTTAGCATCGCTTCTGAAGGGGCTTTAGTTGTTGGACGTAAAGAATCAACCACACGAATTTTGATAGGTTCTTCAATATAACGAGTAATTTTACCCAATAATGGGAAGTCATGCGCTTCGACTAAGGAAATTGCGGTTCCTTTACGTCCAGCTCGGCCGGTACGGCCAATACGGTGCAAATACACATCTGCAGTTCTAGGTAAGTCAAAGTTAAAAACATGGCTAACGTTTTCGATATCTAAGCCACGGGAAGCAACATCTGTTGCAACGAGTACTTTAACTTGGCCATCAACTAGGCGACGTACCGCTTCATTACGCTTAGCCTGCGGCATTTCACCTTCAAGATAACAAGGTTCGATACCCGCTTCACGTAACCATTGGACTAATTCGCGCAAACGCTCACGCTTACGCACAAAGACGATAGCTTTGGTGACTTCATCTTGTTTTAACAAATGGCACAGTAATGCCGTTTTATGCTCTAGTGTGTCAGCACGGTAATGAAATTGCTGAATTTTTTTACGTTCACGGCGTGAAGGGTCGGCGTCAATTTCAATTGGGTCTTCTAATAAGCGCTCAGCAAAGTCACGAATAGCTTCGCCTTCAAGAGTTGCAGAAAACAGCATGGTCTGCTTGCGCCAGCGCGTTTCGCCTGCAATTGTTTCTATGTCATTGGCAAAACCCATGTCGAGCATGCGGTCAGCTTCGTCAAGGATCAAAATCTCAACTGCACGACAGTCAAAGTTTTCTTCTTTAATATATTGGAGTAAACGGCCTGTTGTTGCGACGACAATGTCTTGATTTTCACTGAAAACTTCAGAGTGATTCATATAAGCAACACCACCCGTAATTGTTGCAATGTCTAGGTGATTATGGGCACATAATTCTTTTGCTTGGTCAGCAACCTGCATGGCTAATTCACGAGTCGGTGTGACAACTAGAACGCGAGGCGGCCCTGATTTCTTTCTAGGGAAATCAAGTAAATGTTGGATCGCAGGTAGTAAGAACGCGGCGGTTTTACCTGTACCTGTCGGAGCTGAACCTAATACATCGCGGCCATCCATTGCAGCAGGAATAGCTGCCGCTTGAATAGCGGTTGGACGTTGATAGCCTTTATCTGAAAGCGCATCAATTAGGCTTTCATCAAGTTCAAGTTCAGTAAAAGTGGATGCAGTCATGATATACCTCTATTTGGGGCGCTGATTATAAACAGGTTAGCAAAATTGTTCACCTGAAAAAATCAGCTTTGCTCAAGTGTAACTGTTTTCACTGTGGACAGGGAGCGATATATCAATGCATGTGAGTGAAATATAGAGAAGATAAATAATTGAAGGAGGAAAGAGCTTTTCCTCCTTCATGCTTATCTAACTTAGCTAAGTATATTAATTAACCATGTATGATAAGGAATACCAACTAAGTCAATGAGCACGGCACCACTGAGTGGCACAATCATGAAAGCTTTCATTGACACTTGTTTGTAACGTTCACAAACAGAGGACATATTCGCCATTGCATTTGGCGTCGCACCTAAGCCGTGCCCCATTAGGCCAGCACACATTACTGCGGCATCGTAGTTTTTGCCTAATAAGCGGAAAATGACAAAGACAACTAATAGAATTAAAATAATGACTTGCGCCAATAGAATGGTGAATAATGGCAAAGCAACAGCTTTTAGCTCCCATATTTTCAATGACATCATCGCCATAGTCAAAAATAGGCCAAGCGAAACTTCAGAGATAAGGTCAACCGACTTTTGGTTAATACGGAATAATTCTACTTGGTCATTAATATTGCGAATAACAATCGCAATGATCATTGCTCCAACATAGCTCGGCAAAGAAAACCCGGTTGCTTTGGTAAATTGCGCTGAAGCGAATTGACCAATAACCATAATTCCAAGAACAAGTGCTAGCATTTTTAAAAAGGCGTGAGCATCGATGGATTCAATTTTTCCAGCAATGGTTTCAGGAACTTGAACTCGCTCAACATTTTCATCAGCTTTAATCTGCACGTTAAATTTCTTAATTAAGAACGTTGCAATCGGACCACCAAGTAAACTTCCTGTAATTAGGCCGAATGTTGCTGCGGCAATTGCGGCAACCGTTGCGGATTGCACGCCAAGGCCCTCAGCCATGCCACCAAAGGCTGCTGCACCACCATGTCCCCCAGTAAGAGAAACGCCACCAGCCATGATACCAATAACGGGATCAACACCGAGTAAATGAGCTAGGCCTGCACCAAAGGTGTCTTGGAAAATAACCACAAACCAGCAGATAAACAGGTAGATAAAGAGTAACCGACCACCACTTTTTAAAATACGGAAGCTGCCGTCAATACCAATAGTGGTAAAGAAAGCGACCATTAAGAAGGTTTGTAAACTGGTATCAAAATTGATTTCGGCCAGATTAAATGATTTGAGCCCCCAAATAATCAAACTAACCAGAAAGCCGCCAATGACGGGAGAAGGGATACAAAAGCGCTGTAGACATTCGATACGTTTCTTTAAGTGGATCCCCATGAGTAGGCAGATCACCGTTAGGAAGAGGGTGGAGAGTGTGTCGAGGTGTAGAATCATATTTTTCCCTTTTTAACTGTTGTCTTTCACGCTACAGCGTTGTTGGCCGCGCTCCGTTACCCTAGTCACATACTTTTGTATGCTCCTAGGGATAACGTCACTTGCCGCCTAGCTGTAATGCGAAATTCAATAGTTAAAAACCATTAAGTTATTGCGCTACAGCGTTGTTGGCCGCGCTCCGTTACCCTAGTCACATACTTTTGTAGCTCCTAGGGATAACGTCACTTGCCGCCTAGCTGTAACGCGAAATTCAATAGCTAAAAACCATTAAGTTATTGCGCTACAGCGTTGTTGGCCGCGCTCCGTTACCCTAGTCACATACTTTTGTAGCTCCTAGGGATAACGTCACTTGCCGCCTAGCTGTAACGCGAAATTCAATAGTTAAAAACCATTAAGTTATTGCGCTACAGCGTTGTTGGCCGCGCTCCGTTACCCTAGTCACATACTTTTGTATGCTCCTAGGGATAACGTCACTTGCTGCCTAGCTGTAACGCGAAATTCAATAGTTAAAAACCATTAAGTTATTGTGTTACGGCTAGTTTGATAATCAACTTCAAAGCTATTTTTATTGTGGTGTTTGAAAATTAATAATCTTAACAGCGTGAGAAACAGTGTATTTATCAGTCGAGTTGTTGTGTTGTTTTATTAGAATAAATATTGGTATATCAAATAAGCCGCGAGTTTGGCGGTATGGTTGTCAATATCAAATTCAGGATTACATTCTGCGATATCAAAAACCGCAATTTTTTGGCTGCTCTTGATAATGGCAAACAATTCATCAAAAATTTCAGTAGAAATGCCTTTTGGCGCTGGTGCACTAACGCCCGGCGCAATAGCAGCAGAAAAGACATCTAAATCAACGGTGACATATAAATATTCTACTTCGTCAATAAATTTTTTAATTTTTTCAATCGCTTGAGGCAGCTTGGAATAAGCGAGTTCTTTATCGCGGATATATTGGCAACCTAGCGTATCTGCGGTATCGAATAATATTTTTGTATTGCCATGATCTGCGATGCCTAAACATAAATATTTGAAAGAGCGTTGGTGTTGCTGGCACAACATGGCTGATTGTAAAAATGGAGTGCCAGAAGTGGCGACAGGGGCTTCACGCAAATCAAAATGTGCATCAAAGTTAATAATACCAATCGTTTTACCCGCTTGATGTTGTTCAACGTAGTCAAACAGGCCCTGGAAGCTCGCAAATGCAACTTCATGACCGCCGCCAAGGACAATCGGTTTTTGGTTATCTGCGAGGAGGGCGATAAGTTGGTCGGATAAACGGCGCTGTGCTGCTTCTAAATTGCCATCATCACAGCGAATTGTACCGACATCTTTGATTGCAAGTGGTTGATGAATAGGCAAACCTGCCAGTTGATGACGAATTGCATCAGGGCCTGCTTTTGCACCTTGGCGACCTTTATTGCGTCGGACGCCCTCATCAGAAGCAAAACCAATTAATGCAAACTTGGCAGGTGTGTGTTTATTAATGACTTGGTGGATGCGCAAATGTTCTTGCGTTTCACCATCTGTGCGCCCTTGCCATTGGAAAGGTTGTGTCATAGTTACTCCAAGTTAATTAATTTAGTGATGTTATGCGCTGTTTGGCAGGTGTGCGTGATAAATTCATCCACGCGATGTGTAGAACGAAATTCAGGTGCCATAACTGAAACGACAGCTAACACATCATTACCTTTGAAAATCGGTGCAGAAACACCCAGTACGCCTTCATCGATTTCACTCACAGACATGCCGTAACCTTGTTTGCGTATCTGTTGTAAATCTTGTTGTAGCTTTATTTTTTGTTGTTCAGTGGTTAACTGCTTTGTATGAGCTTCAAGTACTTGGTTTTGATAGAGTTCATGACGAAAAGCTAACAATGTTTTCGCACTTGCTCCTTTAACTAAAGTATTGCCCCGGCCAATAATAAAAGAGCAGCGCAGCGCTTGTTCACTCTCAATCATGTCGACACAAATGGTCTCTCGTAAATTTGAGGTGATAATCGCCACGGTTTCTTGGGTTTTTTTCGCTAAAGTTTGCAGTTCTTGTTTAGACGCGCTCATCAATAAACTGTGGTGATAGTATTTTTCTTGATTTTTGATACTCTGCGAGCCAACACAGTATGTTCCATATTGTTTTGCGTGAGATACAAATTCCCAATCTATGAGAATTGTTAGTAAACGATAGACGGTTGATAATGGGATCTCTAACGCTGATGAGATAGACTGTGGCGTCACTGGAGATGCGCAAGTTGTGATGTAAGACAAGATGTCTAAGGTTCTATTTATACTGTTCATGGCATCTCCTTTTTTTCGAACTTATCAGTAAATTTTTTTCGTCTCAAATATAATTCTCATATTATGAGAATTATATTGTAGCAAATAGGTTAAATTATGACTTTTATTTGCTTAGTATGAGAATGTTCGAACAAGTATTAGACAATTAGAGTGTTTGCATGTGTAAGCAAAAAAAGAATTACCGTAAAGGCGGTTTTACGTTTAAACAGTTTTTTGTGGCTCATGACCGATGTGCGATGAAAGTGGGGACGGATGGTGTGCTATTGGGGGCTTGGGCTCCTGTAGACGGTGTTCAGTCTGTATTGGATATTGGTAGCGGTAGTGGGCTAATAGCATTGATGCTAGCACAAAGAAATGCAATGTTATGTGTTGATGCCGTCGAGTTAGATAGTGACGCGGCAGTGCAAGCACAAGAAAATTTTATTGAATCCCCATGGGCGGATCGTTTACATGTCATCAATCAAGACATTGTGAGTTACAGCCAGTTGTCATCGGTTCAATATGATTTGATTGTTAGTAACCCACCTTACTTTGAACCTGCGGTTGCGTGTCGGGATGAAAAACGAGACCAAGCGAGATATACCGCGACATTAACTCATGATGTATTACTCGAAAGTGCAAAATCCTGTCTTACATCTCATGGACTATTTTGTTTAGTGCTGCCCTATGAAGTTGGTGAAAAAATACAGAAGATGGCTGAGAATTCAGGTTGGTTTACCGCTTTTCGCGTCAATGTTAGTGATAAACCTACAACGGTCTACCATCGCATGCTATTGGGTATTCAACTGCAAGAGATACAAACACAAGTAATATCGCTGGCACTCAAAGATGAAAAGGGTGAGTATACCGATGAATTTCGTAAACTAATTCAGCCATTTTATGTGAAATATTAAAGCCGGCTCAAAGGCCGGCCCTAGCTCACGTTATTCAGGTTTTAAAATAGTGGGGCCTGAATTAGGAAGTGGTTCTGGGTAATCCAAGGTGTAATGTAACCCACGGCTTTCTTTGCGTTCTAATGCACAACTAACCATTAATTCAGCGACTTGAACTAGGTTACGTAATTCAAGTAAGTTATTTGAAATGCGGAAATTTGCATAGTAGTCGTGAATTTCTTGCTGCAATAGATGGATGCGACGCAGTGCGCGCTCAAGCCGTTTTGTGGTTCTCACAATTCCCATGTAATCCCACATAAATAGGCGTAATTCATGCCAGTTATGTTGAATAACAACCTGTTCATCTGAGTTATGCACTCGGCTTTCATCCCATTCAGATAAATAGGGAATTTCGTCGATCTGTTTGATCGTTTTATTAATATTTTCAGCCGCCGCCCAGCCGTATACCAAGCATTCTAATAGTGAATTGGATGCCATACGGTTTGCACCATGTAAGCCGGTGTAGCTCACTTCACCAATTGCATAGAGATTCGTGATATCAGTCATACCCGTTTCATCTACAATAACGCCACCACATGTATAATGGGCTGCAGGAACGATAGGAATAGGTTCTTTGGTCAGATCGAGCCCTAACGTCATCAATTTTGCATAAATAGTCGGGAAATGGTTTTTAACGAAATCGCTAGGCTTATGGCTAATGTCCAAATACATGCAATCAGCACCAAGGCGTTTCATTTCATGGTCAATAGCTCGTGCAACAACATCGCGAGGAGCAAGTTCACCGCGATCGTCGTGATCTGGCATAAATCGGCTACCATCAGGACGCTTGAGGTAAGCCCCCTCACCACGTAATGCCTCAGTTAATAAAAAATTACGTGCTTGTGGGTGAAATAAACACGTTGGGTGGAATTGATTAAATTCAAGGTTAGCAACACGGCAGCCAGCCCGCCACGCCATTGCGATACCATCACCAGAAGAAATATCTGGATTCGTGGTATATTGATAAACTTTAGCCGCGCCGCCCGTTGCTAGAACAATCGTTTTCGCTCGAATGGTTTCAACTTGCTCTTTTTGGCGGTTCCATACGTAAGCGCCTAAAATTCGTGGCGATTCAGCCTCATTAGAAAGGATAAGGTCGACGGCATTATAGCGTTCTTTAATATGAATGCTTGGGTGGGCAAAAGCGAGGTTAACTAACGTGGTTTCAACTTCTTTTCCTGTGGCATCAGCATGATGGAGGATCCGCCGATGACTATGGCCACCTTCACGGGTTAAATGATACTGTGTTTCACCGCTTTCGGTAATTTCAGTATCGAATAAAACACCTTGGTCGATAAGCCATTGCACGCAATGTTTCGCATTGGAGGCAATAAACTCAACAGCTTCTTTCTGGCAGATACCTGCACCAGCAATTAGCGTATCTTCTACATGGGATTCGATGCTGTCAGTGTCATCAAAAACGGCGGCAATACCACCTTGTGCGTAATATGATGCCCCTTCGCTGAGGCTGCTTTTACTGAGAATGGTCACTTGATGAAAAGGGGCGAGCCGTAAGGCAGCTGAAAGTCCTGCGACACCACTCCCAATGATTAAAATATCAGTGTAATGCTGTGTGGATTCGTTCATAAGTGTTTGCATGTATATAATAGTATGTATTGAGTTTTTTATGTTAGCCTATCGAGTGTCCTATTGCTATTAGTGGATGGTTGTTAAGGCACAGTATATTGACCTAGCGCTATTTACGTATTCAAATGCTTTTAGTGTGATAGCTATCGCATTCGCGCCTAAAATCTGTATGCTGTCTTATAGGCCTGAAAGAATATTATAGGCAGTTGTTTTAATAAGGATCTTTAAGATCGTCTCAGTAATTTTTTTATCGGTTTTGTAAATTTTTGACTATTTTTTTAGATTAAATTGAACTTCAACGAGTTCTACTACTCAAAGTAGTGCTTGCTTTAGGAAGGGAGAACATGATCAAGTTAACATATTATCGGCCTGAATTCGGGAGATACTTCCTGGAATGAGCGAGCAACTGACCGACCAGATTTTGGTTGAAAAGGTACAAAAAGGCGATCAACAAGCTTTCAACTTATTGGTGATAAAATATCAGCATAAAGTCGCAAGCTTAGTATCCCGCTATGTACCGCAAGCAGATGTGCCTGACGTTGCGCAGGAGTCATTTATAAAAGCTTATCGCGCCATTGGTTCGTTTCGTGGTGACAGCGCATTTTATACTTGGCTTTATCGGATTGCGGTAAATACAGCTAAAAATTATTTAGTTGCCCAAGATAGACGCCCACCTGCGTCGGACTTGGAAGCGAGTGATGCAGAAAACTTTGAAACCGCTGGTGCCTTAAAAGAAATTTCGAACCCAGAGAACTTAATGTTGTCTGATGAATTAAAGAAAGTTGTTTTCCGGACCATCGAATCGCTGCCAGAAGATCTTAGAATGGCAATTACTCTCCGCGAGTTAGATGGTTTGAGCTATGAAGAAATCGCAGAAATAATGGATTGCCCTGTTGGCACCGTACGTTCTCGTATTTTTAGGGCAAGGGAAGCGATTGATAATAAAGTTCAGCCTCTGATTCAACAGTATTAGTCTGTTAAATCAGTCAATTAAATATAATTGTGATGCAATTAACTGAAGGTAATTGGGCATGCAAAGAGAGAAACTTTCCGCAATGATGGATGGTGAAGTACTAGACTTAGAACTGGTCAACGCTATTTCACGTGATTCAACGTTAAAACAACGTTGGGAGAGCTATCATCTTATTCGTGATACTCTGCGTAACGATACTAATGAAGTCATGCACTTCGATATTGCAAGTAAAGTTGCGGCAGCATTAGAGAATGAAGCTGTGCGTATTAATCCTCAGGTAGTTGTCGAATCGCAGCCAGAGCCTGCGACTTGGGGGGCTTTCCCATTCTGGGGTAAAATTCGTCCTTGGGCGAGCCAGCTGACTCAAATTGGTGTTGCAGCTTGTGTGTCTTTGGCGGTTATTGTTGGGGTTCAGCAATACAACCAAAGTAATGCCGTTGACTCACCGGTTGATGAGCCAATGTTTAATACTATTCCTGTTGGTAGCGGGGCGCCAGTTAGCTTAAATATCTCAGATAACCAATTATTTGGTAATGAGCAGCAAATTCAACAAGTTGAGCAACAAAATCAACGTATTAATGCGATGCTGCAACAGTATGAAATTGAAAGACGCTCGATGCTTAACCAGCAATATCAAGAGTCTGTAAAACCTGCGTCTTCAGCAGGAGTTAAATTGCAATAATGAACAAATGGTTATCCGTCATCTGCCTGACGGGCAGCCTGATTATTTCTAATCAAGCTTCGGCATCTGAACTAGATGCCGATGTTCTTTTTAAAGAAATGGGAAATGCTGCCCAGAACCTCTCTTACGAAATGTCTTATATGACATTCAGTCCTCAATCAATAACACCTGTACGTTACCGCCATGCCATCATTAATGGTGAACCTGTTTCACAAATGATCCAAATGGATTCATCGCGTCGTGAAATTGTTCAAAAAGGCAATAGCATCAGTTACTTTGAACCTGGTTTTGATGCATTCAGCTTAAATGGTAAATATATAGTTGATAATTTACCATCAGTAGTTTTTGCCAATTATCAACAGATTAAACCTTATTATAATTTTATTGATGCAGGGCGGACCCACATTGGCGATAGGCCAGCATTAGTAATTCGCATAATATCGAAAGACAATTCTCGGTTTAACTATGTAGTATTGATCGATGAAGAAACGAAATTGCCATTACGTATCGACCTTCTCGATAATAATAGCCAAACATTAGAACAATTTCGTGTGATCTCGACGGTGCTAGATAGCCAAACAGTTAAGGACTCATTACTTGCGTTAAGTAAAGTGAATATGCCGCCATTATTGATTTCCCCTAAAAATGGAAATCCTTCCTTTAAGTGGCAAGTTGGCATGTTACCACCTGGTTTTGAAGAAATATCCCGTTCTTCGCGAAAATTAGCTGAAGATGACGTGGTAGAAACCGCAATGTTTAGTGATGGTTTATTTACCTTTTCTGTAAATGTGACAAAATCGACTAAAGGCCCGTTACTCGATCAACCGCTTCAAAATGGGCGTCGAACTATTTACACAATGACGCAAAAGCAAAATGTCATCACTATCATTGGTGAATTACCATTAGCAACAGCACAAGTGGTAGCAGGTAGTATTCAGTTTCGGGAGTAAATTATGGTAAAAGAGTGGGCAACAGTAGTCCGTTGGCAAAACGGTAGGGCTTTATTGCGCTATGGTTCTTCATCCGGCTGTGGTAGTTGCGGTGCTCGTAAAACCTGTGGTTCTTATGCTTTAAGCAAAATTGGGCCAAATACGGAACATGAATTAGAAATCGCAATTGAACAACCACTAGTTGAAGGGCAGAAAATTGAAGTGGGCATCCCTGAGGGGAGTTTAATTCGCTCAGCGCTGTTAGTTTACTTAACACCCATTTTGGGGTTGTTTATTTTTGCAGGCTTAGCGCAGGCGTTTGATTTTGAGCAGTTCTGGATAGCGATTTCAGGTGTAATTGGTGGTATTATTGGTTTTTATGTCGCGCGTAGGCTAGCGTCAAATTTGCGCGATGATGAAGCTTTTCAACCTGTTGTTTTACAGATAGGGTTGCCTCCGAGCGAGCTTTCAGTACAAATTAATTGCTAAATTTCAATATGTTGAGTTAGAAGGTTAATTTGATATTATCAATAGAAAGGGGAACATATGTTTCCCTTTTTTGTGGATTAGAATTAATTAACATACAAATAGTATTATGGCTAATAAAGTCATTAACATATTTTGTCTGTTTTGAGTTAGAAATTACAATAGATTGATTATGGCTATAAGCGTGGTTGATGTGGTTTGTATTAATGATGAATTATGACGACTAACCTATTAACCTGATGCAGGTTTACAGTTGTTTTACATTGAATCTTTGTGTTAGCGGGTTCTTATATGTAAAATGCTGCTAATTAACAATCTTGTGATAATCATAGCATTTTAGTTTTGTCGCGATACTTGCACAAAGCTGATTTTGTAAGGCAATTTAAAAGAAGATATTACCTTGAAAATCAATAATATAAGAAACTTTTCCATCATTGCTCATATCGACCATGGTAAGTCGACCTTGTCAGATCGCATTATTCAAATTTGTGGTGGCTTAACCGACCGCGAAATGGCGGCACAAGTTTTAGACTCGATGGACTTAGAGCGTGAGCGTGGGATCACTATTAAAGCACAGAGCGTGACGCTTGATTATAAGGCGTCAGATGGTGAAACTTACCAATTAAACTTCATTGACACCCCGGGTCACGTAGACTTCTCTTATGAAGTATCTCGTTCATTAGCAGCCTGTGAAGGTGCTTTGCTGGTGGTTGATGCAGGGCAAGGCGTTGAGGCTCAAACCTTGGCAAACTGCTATACCGCTATCGAAATGGATTTAGAAGTGGTTCCGGTTTTAAATAAAATTGATTTACCCGCTGCAGATCCTGAGCGTGTTGCTGATGAAATAGAAGATATTGTTGGCCTTGACGCGCATGATGCAGTTCGCTGCTCTGCAAAAACAGGTATTGGTGTTCAAGATGTGATTGAACGCCTTGTTAAAGAGATCCCACCTCCGATTGGGGATGCGGATGCGCCTTTGCAAGCACTTATTATTGACTCGTGGTTTGATAACTATTTAGGCGTTGTTTCATTGATCCGTATTAAAAACGGAACATTGAGAAAAGGCGATAAAATTAAAGTGATGAGCACCGGGCAAGTATATAATGCAGATCGCCTCGGTATTTTCACACCTAAGCAAATCGACCGTGATGTTTTGAGTTGCGGTGAAGTGGGCTGGTTAGTTTGTGCAATTAAAGACATCACTGGTGCCCCAGTTGGGGATACGCTAACAGGGGCTCGTAATCCAGCGGATAAAGCATTACCTGGTTTTAAAAAGGTTAAACCACAGGTTTACGCTGGTTTATTCCCAGTCAGTTCTGATGACTATGAATCATTCCGTGATGCACTAGGTAAGTTAAGTCTAAATGACGCGTCTTTATTTTATGAGCCAGAAACTTCTACTGCGCTAGGTTTCGGTTTCCGTTGTGGTTTCCTTGGCTTACTGCACATGGAAATCATTCAAGAACGTTTAGAACGTGAATATGACCTTGATTTGATTACCACTGCGCCAACTGTAGTGTATGAAGTGCAGCAGACCAATGGTGATATCGTGTATGTCGATAGCCCATCTAAGCTACCGGCATTGAACAATATTGAAGAATTACGCGAACCAATCGCAGAGTGTCATATGCTGATGCCTAAAGAATATTTAGGTAACGTTATTACACTTTGTATTGAGAAACGTGGCGTTCAGACCAATATGGTCTATCATGGTAATCAAGTATCGTTGACTTATGAAATCCCAATGGCAGAAGTGGTATTGGATTTCTTCGACCGCTTAAAATCAACTTCTCGTGGGTATGCATCTTTAGATTATGCATTTAAACGTTTCCAAGCATCAGACATGGTGCGTGTTGATGTTCTTATCAACAATGAGCGTGTAGATGCTTTGGCCTTGATCACTCACCGTGCGAATTCTCAATATCGCGGCCGTGAACTGGTTGAAAAAATGAAAGAGTTGATCCCGCGTCAGCAGTTCGATATTGCGATTCAAGCTGCGATCGGTAACCACATTATTGCTCGTTCTACAGTTAAACAACTGCGTAAAAACGTACTTGCTAAGTGTTATGGCGGTGACGTTAGCCGTAAGAAAAAACTGTTACAGAAGCAAAAGGATGGTAAGAAACGCATGAAGCAAGTTGGTAACGTTGAGCTACCACAAGAAGCGTTCCTTGCTATATTGCATGTTGGTAAAGACTAAGTTTACAAGGAGTCTCAATGGCTAACACCTTTGCCTTGATCCTAACACTGGCAACATTAATCACTGGGATTATATGGTGTTTAGACAAGTTTAAATTTGCACCTGCGCGTAAAGCAAAACTTAAGCAGTTACAGGATGCAACAAATGGCGCAGTGAGTGAGGCGGATGTGGCAAATGCTGTCCGCCGTCCATCATGGCTTGAAACAGGGTCGTCTATTTTCCCTGTGTTAGCGATTGTACTGATTGTGCGTTCATTTATTTATGAGCCATTTCAAATACCTTCAGGGTCAATGATGCCAACGTTGTTAGTTGGCGATTTTATGTTGGTTGAGAAATTTGCTTATGGTTTGAAAGATCCAATCACACAAACGACATTAATCGAAACAGGTAAACCGAAACGTGGTGATATCGCAGTTTTTAAATACCCAAAAGATCCTAATGTTGATTTTGTAAAACGAGTTATTGGAATGCCGGGTGATAAAATTATTTATAACCCAGATGCAAAGGAACTCACAATTTACCCTAATTGTGCAGATAACAAATGTACAGAGACCTTACCTATTGTTTATGGTCCTCTGGCGCCGAGTGAATGGACAATGTTCCTTGATATCGGTTCTGTTGTTGATAACCAAAAGGGCAATTATGAAATTCCATTAGACCAACCTCTACCAAGAAATGCATTGCGTCAATACGAACGTAGTGAAAAATTGGATACGGTTGAGCATCAAATTTTGATTATTCGTCAAGCAATTACGGAAGCAAAATATTTGCAACCAGGTATGCCGAAGAATGAATGGATTGTTCCTGAAAAGCACTACTTTATGATGGGTGACAACAGGGATAATAGCTCTGACAGCCGTATGTGGGGCTTTGTGCCGGAAGAGAATTTAGTTGGTCGCGCGGTATTTATTTGGTTAAGTCTTGATAAGCAAGAAAATGAATGGCCGACAGGTATTCGCTTTAGTCGAATTGGTCCACTATAATTTGGTTAGTGGGTCTAGCTAAATGCTACAAATACGGGTTTTCGTTTGAAAACCCGTATTATCCGAAGCATTATTGTTTTACCCAGTGTACAATATAGATTAATTAATATTATTGGCTCCCCAATTATTAACTCTCCCATTTTAACTTATTGTAACTAATGGATTTTTATAATTAGTTTCACTGAGCTGCAAAAAATGCGAGAGGATTCGGAGTCAGTGCAAACGCAACAGTTTTGTAAAATGGTGCATTTTACAGGTCTGTTGCGTGTGCTTTTTTATCAAATAAAAATGGTTGGGCGCACATGAACCCCTCTTTAATAGAAAGATTACAACGTAAGCTTGGTTATCAATTCAAACAGAACGAGTTATTAATCCAAGCATTGACACATAGAAGTGCAAGCAGCAAACATAATGAGCGCTTAGAATTTTTAGGTGACTCGATTTTGAGTTTTGTGATTGCAAATGACTTATACCACCGTTTTCCAAAGGTAGACGAGGGGGATATGAGTCGTATGCGGGCAACGCTTGTACGCGGAAATACATTAGCAGAAATCGCACGCGAATTTGAACTCGGTGAATGTTTACGTTTAGGGCCGGGGGAATTAAAAAGCGGTGGTTTTCGTCGCGAATCTATCCTTGCTGATACTGTTGAAGCACTGATCGGTGGTATTTTTTTAGATAGTGATATCCAAACGATCGAAAGAATTATTTTAGATTGGTATCAAAGTAGACTGGTTGAGATCAGTCCGGGTGATAAGCAAAAAGACCCGAAAACAAGGTTACAAGAATATCTGCAAGGACGCCATTTACCACTACCTAATTATTTGGTTGTTCAGGTTAAAGGTGAAGCTCACGATCAAGAATTTACGATCCACTGCCAAGTCAGTGGTATTGACCAACCGATTAATGGCGTTGGCTCAAGCCGTCGTAAAGCGGAGCAAGCGGCAGCAGAGCAAGCATTGAAAATTTTGGAGCTTGAATGAGTGAATTACAATCCCACTGTGGTTTTGTTGCCATAGTTGGACGGCCAAATGTCGGTAAATCGACATTATTGAATCAATTACTGGGGCAAAAAGTTTCGATTACTTCGAGAAAGCCACAGACGACTCGCCATCGTATTATGGGGATCCACACAGAAGATAATTACCAAATTATTTATGTTGATACCCCAGGACTTCATATTGAAGAAAAACGTGCAATTAACCGTTTAATGAATCGCGCTGCATCCAGTTCAATTGGTGATGTTGAATTAGTTATTTTTGTTGTTGAAGGAACTAATTGGACCGCTGATGATGAAATGGTACTGACTAAGTTATCTAGCTTACGTTGCCCTGTTATATTGGCAATTAACAAAATTGATAATGTGACTGATAAAACGATACTGTTGCCACATATCAGTATGATCAGTCAGAAAATGGATTTCTTGGATGTTGTTCCTATCAGTGCAGAAAAAGGTACTGGTGTGGATACAATTGCTAAAATTGTTAAACAACATATACCTGAAGCTATTCATCATTTTCCTGAAGACTATATTACTGACCGTTCTCAACGTTTTATGGCATCTGAGATTATCCGTGAAAAGCTCATGCGTTTCTTGGGTGATGAACTGCCATATTCGGTAACCGTCGAAATTGAACAATTTAAGGTAACAGAAGCGGGTATTTACCATATCAATGGCTTAATTCTTGTTGAGCGTGAAGGCCAAAAGAAAATGGTTATTGGTAACAAAGGTAGCAAACTGAAAACCATTGGTACTGAAGCGCGTATCGATATGGAAAGAATGTTTGATAACAAGGTACACCTTGAGCTTTGGGTTAAGGTTAAATCTGGCTGGGCTGATGACGAAAGAGCATTACGTAGCCTGGGTTATGTTGACGACCTAAAATAGTAGGTGGCAAAGTGAGTGGTTGGCAGCGTGCGTTTGTACTCCATTCAAGGCCTTACAGTGAAACGAGTTTATTGCTCGATTTTTTTACTGAAGGCGAAGGAAAAATACGCTTACTTGCAAAAGGCGCTCGCCGTAATCGCTCACCATTAAGGGGCTGCTTACAGCCCTTCACACCTTTGTTAATCCGTTGGGGAGGCAAAGGTGAAATCAAAACCTTAATCAATGCCGACCCTGTGTCTTTGGCTCTCCCTTTAACGGGAACCGTTCTATATAGTGGTTTATACCTTAATGAATTAACCGCACGTGTATTAGAATTTGGTATACCATACTCCTCACTATTTTTTGATTACCTCTCATGCTTACAAATCCTTGCCGCAAGTGAACACACCCCTGAATTTGCATTGCGTCGGTTTGAATTGGCTCTGCTTTCTTACCTTGGTTATGGTGTTGATTTTTTACATTGCGCTGGCAGCGGAGAGCCCGTTTCTGACACAATGACTTACCGGTATAGAGAAGAAAAAGGGTTTATTGGTAGCTTGGTTGTTGACCAGCTTAGTTTTACGGGTAAACAACTTAAGGCATTGGCGAGTCGAGAATTTCCTGACGCAGATACGCTCAAAGCAGCAAAACGTTTTACCCGACTTGCTTTAAAACCATATTTAGGCGGTAAACCTTTAAAAAGCAGAGAATTATTTCGACAGTTTACTTACTCGCCAGTTACACATAACAAACAGAGCTAAAATTGTTTTTCATTTTATTTTTTATCTAGTTTGTTACACCTCGATTACTACAATATATCCTTTTCTCATGTGTCTTTTTAGCGGAACTGGCTCTTTCAGACAATACATTTATTTCACTGGTACAAAATCTTACGAAGCGCTTCGCAAAAATAAAATACAAATACTGAAACAGGATATACAGATTGGAATTTGCTTCGAATGGTGAGAGATTTATTCCCTCAAAGGAGAAAATTACAGTAGGATAGTAGGCAGATGAGTTTGTTAGTGTTTATTAATGGGGAATAAAAAATGGCAGAGCTTTTGTTAGGCGTAAATATCGACCATATTGCAACGGTTAGAAATGCAAGAGGAACTCAATATCCAGACCCTGTACAAGCTGCATTTGTTGCGGAGCAAGCAGGCGCTGATGGCATTACAGTGCATTTACGCGAAGATCGACGCCATATTACAGATAGAGATATCACTCTGTTGAATGAAACTATTCAAACACGTATGAATCTTGAAATGGCGGTAACCGATGAAATGGTTGAAATTGCGTGCCGCATCAAACCTACTTTCTGCTGTTTAGTGCCAGAAAAGCGTGAAGAGGTAACCACTGAAGGTGGTTTAGATGTTGCGGGCCAAAAACAGAAAGTGGCTGATGCTGTAAAACGTCTGACTGACGCGGGCATTCTCGTTTCATTATTTATTGATGCGGATCATCAGCAAATTGATGCAGCACAAGAGTGTGGAGCACCATTTATTGAAATTCACACAGGGGCTTATGCTGATGCTAAATCAGAACAAGAGCAAGAGTTAGAATTTCGCCGTATTCGTGATGGTGCCGTATATGCGGCGAGTAAAGGCATTAAAGTTAATGCGGGTCATGGTTTGACATACCATAACGTTCAACGTATTGCACAGTTACCTGAAATTTATGAGCTTAATATTGGCCATGCAATTATTGGCCGTGCTTTGTTTAGTGGGTTAGCTCAAGCGGTTACTGACATGAAAAAAATCTTATTAGAAGCACGTAAATAATGGCCATTGTTGGATTAGGAACGGATATTGTTGAGATTGCTCGAATTGAGTCGGTGCTTGAACGAACCGGTGATAGTCTGGCGAAAAGAATTCTAACTGAGACTGAATTAGCCCAATATCAACAGCAATCAAAGCCAGCTCGTTTTTTAGCAAAACGCTTTGCAGTTAAAGAAGCGGCAGCAAAAGCATTAGGAACAGGGATCCGTAATGGTTTAGCCTTTAACCAATTTGAAGTAACCAATGACAAATTGGGGAAACCATTATTAAGTTTAACTGGGGAGGCATTACAGCTAGCGAATCGGTTAAAAGTTACGCATTACCATGTTTCTATTACCGATGAACGTCACTATGCATCTGCTACAGTTATCATAGAAAGTATTTCTTGAATCAATGTAATACCGAGCTGCCAGTAAAAATCACTGGCAGCATTTAAGGATAACTAGATGAATAATTGGATATAAGTGAAGTTAAACCTAAATTTTATCGGCGTGATGAATTGCAACAAACTTATCCCAAAGCTGTTCTTCAGTTTCGATATGTTGAGGATCAGTGATGATTGTATTAGTAATTGGGCAAACGGACTGGCAAGTAGGTTTGTCGTAATGGCCTACACATTCAGTACATAGTGTTGAGTCAATTTCATAAATTTCGTCACCCATAAATATTGCATCATTTGGGCATTCGGGTTCACACATATCGCAATTGATACAGCGTTTTGTAATTAATAAAGACATATCAGTGATTTACATTGTATTAAGTTAAAAACTAGTAACTTATACCTTGCACCTATTCGTTACTTTCGTTTGGTTTTTATATTTTTATGCCATGTATTTTACCTGCAAAGCCTGAAAAAAGTAACAACAAATCATAGTGTAGATGTTTTACATCATTTAAATGATAAATTTGTGTTTTTAGCGTTCAATTTTTTGCTATACCAGAATATTGGTATCCTTTTCTGTTATTGTATTCACATCTGGATCGTTATTCTCTATTTTTAAATAATCAGTAAACTAGAATGTAATAATAAAGTGAATTAAGATAAGAATGTAAATATACCTATGCTAAATAATCGAAACTAGGGTGAAAGATAAGATTATTTATTTAAATAGACCTAATGTTAATAGTGTGGTGAAGTTTTAATGTTGATGATCTTATACCGCTTTTCTTTCTTTATTAAAATATGATTTTAAAGTTGATTATTTAAATAAGGGGCAAATTAATACCCCTTGTGACTAATTTAAGGTGTCATAAAATATACGTAATATAAGGAAGGTATTATATGATGCTATAGCTATGGGTTTTCCAGCTTTTATCTTTTTCAGCTTGACTGAATATATGGATAAGGCCATTGGCGATAAATAGAGTTGCCGATTGAATTGTACTTCCAACAGTAAATTCATCAACATAGAGTAGTTTTATGCCAGCTTTATCGTCAATTTCATATAATTCGACGATTTTCTCGCTTAAATTATATCCATATAAGTATTGTTTATTATCTACTGTATCATAAAATGCTTGAATATTACCAAGGTAGGATCTTAATTTTCCTTTTTGCGCAGGAGCATTTGGTTCAATTTTACCGTTATCAGCCATGGCATAGACAACGTAAGTTTTATCTTTTGAATGGCCTAAAAAATAATTACGCTTTGCGGCATTGAATGTCATTGTTGTTGGATAAAACTCTTCAAATGAACCGTCTTGTACCAATCTTCTAATGATAGCCATATATTTATTCCTTTTACTATTAATAATGAATAATAATTTGATTGCCTAGTTATCATAAATAAATAAGTTAGATTTAAAATAATCTTTATTATTAGTTCATTTCATATATCTAATAAATAGAATAAATATTCACAAAGATTGAAAGTTGTGATAAAAATAATAAAAAAGATAAAGGGTTGAAAATATGTTCGAAAATCTTGGTGTTCTTAACTTTTGGACTTACCTAGCTGGGCTTGTTTTAATCATTATCGTGCCAGGGCCTAATTCATTATATGTATTAAAAACAAGCACTTCGAGTGGGGCTCGGTTTGGTTATCGGGCTGCTCTAGGGGTATTTACTGGGGATGGGATATTAATTTTCCTGTCATTCATTGGTGTAGCTTCGGTAATCAAAGCTTCTCCAACATTATTTATGATAGTGCGCTATTTAGGGGCTGCTTATTTACTATATTTAGGTTGTAAGATTTTATATAGCACATTTATGCATAAGAAGTCGAATCAAGACGGCACTGACACTATTTCAATTAAAACTAAAACAGAAAACCATTTTACTCGAGCCATAGTGCTAAGCTTAACAAACCCGAAAGCAATTCTATTTTATATTTCTTTCTTTATACAATTTGTTGATTTTAATTACTCTCATGCATGGGTGCCTTATCTTGTACTCGCGACGATCTTAGAATTAGTCAGTTTTTTATACTTAAGCTTATTGATTTTTAGTGGTTACTTGATAGCTCGTTTTTTACGTGAAAAGCAGCTCCTTGCAAAACTTGGAAATTGTACGGTAGGCGCTTTTTTTATGGGTTTTGCAGCTAAATTAGCGATTTTTAGCAATTAAAATTAGGTTGTTATTATAAAGGCAAAAGCATTTTAATTGCGGTCATTCTAACATTTAAGGATAATCACGTGTAAACGCATTGGTTAGAGGTAAGAGTGACACAAATAGAAATTGATGAGTATTGGATGCAACAAGCCATTGAACTTGCGCTAAAAGCACAAGATCTTGGCGAAATTCCTGTCGGTGCGGTCTTAGTGAAAGATAACCATTTGGTTGCCTCGGGGTGGAATCGTTCTATTATTGACCACAATCCGACTGCACATGCTGAGATTATGGCTTTGCAACAAGCAGGGCAAGAGCTATCAAATTATCGGTTATTAGATACCACCTTATATGTCACGTTAGAGCCTTGTATTATGTGTGCAGGTGCAATGATCCACAGCCGTATTAGCCGTGTAGTTTATGGTGCTAAGGACTTTAAAACTGGAGCTTGTGGTTCTTACCTAGATATCATGGGGCAAGCAGGGTTAAATCATTATGTGGATGTTACTGGTGGTGTTCTAGAACAGCAATGTTCTTCAATGCTGAGTGCTTTTTTTAAGCTGCGTAGAGCCCAAAAAAAAGAACAAAAGCGCTAATATGGTAAATTTTAGCGCTCCCATTTTATTTCAGCATGATTTATAACGGCTTCTCAGGTGCTTTTAGTGGTGTGATGGGCGTTTTATCATCGGTTTCATCGGTATTTTGCGATGGATGTAGTGAAAGCAAATACTTTCCTAATGGTAGTCTTTTTTCTTCAAGTGTTTTAGGTGGTTGCGTTGCAGAACTCATTTTCCCTAAATGTGTAGTACTCACTTTTTCAGGAATAGGGGACTGATTTTGAATCGTTTGAGACTCAGCTGCTGTCAGGTTTTCTGGTGAAATTAAATAAATAAGTGATTTTTGTGCAATATCAAGTGCATGCTGTTTTCTTTCTTGACTTTGTAAGTAACCAACTAAACTTTGATGATAACGACGAATATTCTCAACGTAACGATAAGCTTCGTGGCCACGTGCATAACCATAAGTGAGTTGTGAGTAATATTTTTTCTGTGTCAATAAAGGCAAGCGGGCTTTCACATCTAACCACCGGTTAGGGTCTCCACCTAACATTTCAGTTAATTTACGTACATCCTGCATATGCCCATATCCCATATTATAGGCAGAAAGGGCGAACCAGATACGGTCATCTTCTTCGATGGTTTCAGGTAAACGTTCCATAATATAAGCAAGATAAGCGGCACCACCCTTAATACTTTCTTCCGGGTCTAACCTGTCAGCAATACCCATTGTTGTTGCCGTTGGCTTGGTTAACATCATTAGCCCACGTACACCTGTAGGCGAAGTCGCTAAAGGGTCCCAATGGGACTCTTGCCATGCGATAGCTGCTAATAATTTCCAGTCAATCACCTGAGCATATTTTTCAAACAGCGGTTGATACTCGGGAAGTTTATTATCAATTGCCTTTATAAATGCCATTGTGTCGAAATAATCGAAGGATTCTACATGGCTAAAATATTTTTCATTAAGGCGTGCGAGTAATTCGGTTTCATGACTGAGATTGAAGAAGTCAAGTAACGCAGCGTCTAAACTGTTTTCTTTGCTACGTCGCATGTACCAAGTGATAGCATGTTCATCCAATAAATCAAAAGCCACGGCAATTTGGGGGTGAATACGTTGCTGTAGTGCAACCGCGATAGAGTCTTCTAACGTGTAGTCAACCTCGCCATCAGCAACCATTTCAAGGATTTGACTGGTATTGTATTTTGAAGTTTCTTCCCACTTTAGGTCTGGGTATTCTTTGGACAATTCTTTAAGTGTACTTGCATGAGCTGTGCCAGCGGTAACTAATAATTTGCCATTAATTTCATTGAAATTTTTGGGACGGTTTGTTCCTTTGCGATATACAAGTTGTTGAGTCACATTAAGATAGCTTGGACCGGTTTTCGTTTTGGCTAAACGGTCTTTGTTATACAGCAGGCCCGCTACCGCGATATCTGCATCACCATTTTCAAGGTCATCGAATATTTGCTCGAATGTTGGGCGGATGGTTATCTTGAGTTTAACTCCTAGGTATGAGGCAAAGCCTTGAGCCAGCTCGTAGTCAAACCCACGCAGCTGTTTTTGCTCATCAATATAGATAAGTGGCGAGCTAACGGCACTAATACGTAATTCACCTTGAGAAATAATTTTATTAATTTGTGAATTTTGTGTATTGGGCCAACGGACGTTAAAACCGATGACCATAGTAGCCAGTAGCGCGATGACCACGACAATTAAATAGTTAACTTTTAAGTTATTCAAATAATAGTTTCTCGTGCATTGACTGGTGCTGTATGTCCATAAAAGAGTATGGCTAAGTAATGGTTATAATTCCAGTAGTCGGCTATTTTGCTCAACATTTAGGAAGGGTGCAACCTATATTATCGTATTTAGCACAGAATAATATTTAACTAATCGCTTTATTTTTAATCACGCAAACGGTTTCGTATTGATGAACATTGCTCTATAATGTGTTCCGGTTTCCCTGCTTTCATGTTCAGGGCTGGCGTTTAAAAGAGAGAAATTAAGACGATGGAAATTTTGCGTGGTTCACCTGCTCTATCAGCATTTCGTATTACCCGCCTTTTGGCACTGTTTGTAGAAAAACAGCTTCCTGTCACGGATATCTATGCTGAGTATATGCACTTTGCTGAAGTTTCGGCGCCGTTGAGTGATAGTGAGCAAGGCAAACTGAGCAGTTTGTTAAAGTACGGCCCTTCTCTGGCAGAGCACGACCCATTCGGTAAGCTTATTTTAGTGACTCCTCGTCCGGGAACTATTTCTCCATGGTCTTCAAAAGCAACAGATATTGCACACAACTGTGGTCTTAATCAAGTCAAGCGTATTGAACGCGGAGTTGCTTATTATGTCCAAGGTGATGCACTGACCCAAGAGCAGTGGCATGAAGTGATCGCTATTTTGCACGATCGCATGATGGAAAGCATTTTCTCTTCTTTTGAACAAGCGAGCGCATTATTTGTGCAGCACCAGCCAGCACCAATGAAATCTATTGATGTGATTGCGGGTGGTCGTATTGCATTGGAAACAGCAAACAGGGAAATGGGACTGGCATTAGCTGATGACGAAATTGATTACCTGTTAGAGGCCTTTGTCGGGTTAAAACGTAATCCAACGGATGTTGAGCTCTACATGTTTGCTCAAGCAAACTCAGAACACTGTCGCCACAAAATCTTTAATGCAGATTGGGTGATTGATGGCGAAGAGCAGCCTAAATCGCTGTTTAAAATGATTAAAAATACGTTTGAAAAAACACCTGACCACGTTTTATCGGCATATAAAGATAACGCAGCCGTGATGGAAGGTTCGCCTGTTGGTCGTTTCTTCCCTGAGCCTGAAGGGCGCACTTACCGCTATCACCAAGAAGATGCTCATATTTTAATGAAGGTAGAAACCCATAACCACCCAACAGCGATTTCGCCTTGGCCAGGCGCAGCAACAGGCTCTGGTGGTGAAATTCGTGATGAAGGCGCAACAGGTCGCGGCGCGAAGCCAAAAGCAGGTTTAGTCGGTTTTTCGGTTTCTAACCTACGTATTCCTGGTTTTGAACAGCCTTGGGAAGAAGATTTCGGTAAACCAGAGCGCATTGTGACCGCTTTGGATATTATGATGGAAGGGCCATTAGGCGGTGCGGCATTTAATAATGAATTTGGTCGCCCTGCGTTATTAGGCTATTTCCGTACTTATGAAGAAAAGGTTAATAGCCACAATGGAGAAGAGTTACGTGGTTATCATAAGCCGATTATGTTAGCGGGGGGCATAGGAAATATCCGTGCAGACCACGTACAGAAAGGCGAAATTACGGTCGGTGCAAAACTCATTGTACTCGGTGGACCTTCAATGAATATCGGGTTAGGTGGTGGAGCTGCATCATCAATGGCATCGGGCCAATCAGATGCAGACCTAGATTTTGCTTCGGTACAGCGTGATAACGCAGAGATGGAACGCCGTTGCCAAGAAGTCATCGATAGCTGCTGGCAACTTGGTGATGATAACCCAATTTTATTTATCCATGACGTAGGCGCGGGCGGTTTGTCGAACGCAATGCCAGAATTGGTCAGTGATGGTGGCCGTGGTGGGCGCTTTGAGTTACGTAAGATTCTCAATGATGAGCCAGGAATGAGCCCATTGGAGGTCTGGTGTAACGAATCTCAAGAACGTTATGTAATGGCAGTTTCACCAGAACAGCTTCCTGTGTTCACCGCGATTTGTGAGCGTGAACGTGCTCCGTTCGCAGTGATTGGGGAAGCCACTGAAGAACGTCATTTGACATTAAATGATGAACATTTTGCTAACCAACCGATTGATATGCCACTGGATGTTTTATTAGGCAAAACGCCAAAAATGTTGCGTGATGTAAAAACATTAAAGGCGGAACCGGATTCATTAGACAGAACAGCGATTAATTTAAATGAAGCGGTGAAACGTGTCCTGCATTTACCAGCCGTAGCTGAAAAAACATTCTTAATTACCATTGGCGACCGCACAGTTACAGGCATGGTTGCTCGTGATCAGATGGTTGGCCCATGGCAAATTCCTGTTGCTGACTGTGCAGTAACGACTGCAAGTTTAGATAGCTACTATGGGGAATCTATGTCTATTGGTGAAAGAACGCCAGTTGCCTTGGTGGATTTCGCAGCATCAGCACGCATGGCCGTGGGTGAAGCATTAACCAATATTGCATGTTCATATGTGCAAGATTTAAAACGCGTTAAATTGTCTGCAAACTGGATGGCAGCGGCAGGGCATCCGGGGGAAGACGCAGGTTTATATGAAGCGGTTAAAGCGGTAGGGGAAGAGCTTTGTCCTGCGCTAGGCTTAACCATCCCTGTTGGTAAAGATTCCATGTCAATGAAAACTCGTTGGCAGCAGGATGGTGAAGAGCGTGAAATGACGTCGCCACTTTCCTTGGTGATTAGTGCATTTGGCCGTGTTGAAGATGTCCGCTTAACAGTGACACCTGAGTTAAAAACAGGTCATGATAATGCCTTGTTATTAATTGACCTCGGGCAAGGCCATAACGCGCTGGGCGGTTCTGCACTCGCACAGGTATATCGTCAGTTAGGCAATAAAGCCCCTGATGTACGTAGCCCTGAAGTATTGCTTGGCTTCTTTAATACCATTCAGAAGTTATTATCCGAGCAAAAATTATTAGCCTATCATGACCGCTCAGATGGCGGCTTATTCGTCACTTTAGTGGAAATGGCTTTTGCGGGTCATTGCGGTATTAATGTTGATATTAGCTCTTTTGATGAAGACACGCTCGCAGCATTATTCAACGAAGAGTTAGGCGCTGTCATTCAAATTAATGAAGCCGATAGAGAGTATGTGGCAGAATGTTTTGCACAAGCAGGGCTTGCAGGCTGTGTTCATTATTTAGGTTCTGCAATACAAGATGATGCCGTGATCATCAATAGCCGAGATACGGTTGTTTACCGCGAATCTCGCAGTTTATTGCGCCAATGGTGGGCTGAAACGACTTGGCAAATGCAGCGCTTGCGCGATAACGAAGTGTGTGCAGACGAAGAACATACAATGAAACAGGATAACCAAGACCCAGGTTTGAATGTGAAATTGACTTATGACATTGAAGAAGACATTGCTGCGCCATTTATTTTGTCAGGTGTACGTCCTAAAGTAGCTGTTTTACGTGAACAAGGTGTGAACTCACATGTGGAAATGGCGGCAGCCTTTGACCGTGCTGGTTTCGATGCAATTGATGTGCATATGAGTGATTTACTCGCAGGTAACTTGTCTTTGGAACAATTCCAAGCATTAGTGGCTTGTGGCGGTTTCTCTTATGGTGACGTATTAGGTGCGGGTGAAGGTTGGGCAAAATCCATTTTATTCAACAATAAAGTCCGTGATGAATTTGAGACATTCTTTAACCGTGCTGATACTTTATCTCTGGGGGTATGTAATGGTTGCCAGATGATGTCGAACTTACATACGCTTATCCCAGGTGCTGAATTCTGGCCCCGTTTTGTACGTAACCGTTCTGAACGTTTTGAAGCACGCTTTAGCTTAGTTGAAATAGCAAAAAGCCCATCACTGTTACTGCAAGATATGACAGGTTCTCGTATGCCGATAGCGGTTTCTCATGGGGAAGGGCAAGTGGAAACCCGTGCAGCCGCACATTTACAGCAATTAGAAGATAATGGGCTGGTGGCAATGCGCTTCGTGAATAACTACGGTCAGGTAACTGAGCAATATCCAGCTAACCCGAATGGGTCAGTTAATGGTATTACGTCGGTGACCTCGAAAGATGGCCGAGCAACGATCATGATGCCGCACCCTGAGCGTGTTTTCCGCACTGTGAGTAATTCATGGCACCCTGAAAATTGGGGAGAAGATAGCCCGTGGATGCGCATTTTCCGTAACGCACGTAAGCAATTAGGTTAATAAATCACAAGTTTGATAGATTGTTGAAAAGGCCAGCTATTTTGCTGGCCTGAATTTTAATCGAGTGAGTTTTAAACGGAAAGGTCGGTTTTTGAGTCAGAATTATTCCTAATTACTATTTCCAAAAACGGTCAATTTGTTCCCTTAGTGCTTCCGCCGTTTTTTGGCCTTTTTCACCCACTAACGCACGGCCAGCAATAAAGGCTTTTGCATTGATACCATTAAATAAATGCAGGTCTTCTGGAATTATCCCGCCTGTAATTGAGAGTTCTAGTCCTAAATCAGACAGTTTGCGCATTTTTTCGATATCTTCATTGGTCCAGCCAATACCAGCGAGTTCTGCATCACGGGAACGATGGTAAATAGCTTGCGAAATGCCAAGTTCAACCCAATTTTTAGCATCGTCAAAAGTCCAATTACCATAGATTTCAATTTGGATTTCACGATTAAACTCATCGGCAACTTTTTTACAGGCAGCAATAGTGGCAATATGTGCCGCCGCTGATACTGTGATCCAATCTGCTCCCGCTTCAAATGCCATTTTCGATAAAATGGCTCCACCATCCGTGGTTTTCATATCGCAAACTAGAATGTGGTTGGGATATTTTTGACGTAAAGTCGCGACCGCATTCATACCTTCTGCAAAAGCTAAGATTGTGCCCACTTCAATAATATCAACGAAAGTGTGTACATTTTCAGCCACTTCGAGTGCAGCCGGTAAGTTGGTTTGGTCTAGAGCTATTTGGATCAAAGGCTTTGTCATTGTGATTGTCCTAAAATATTTTCATGTATGAGACGCGCAAGGCCATCACCATTGTTATCGGTAGCACAAACGAAATCCGCATGGGACTTCACGGTGTCATCAGCATTTTTCATTGCAACCCCTAAGCCTGCTAGCTTAATCATGGAGATATCGTTGTGATTATCACCAACAGCAATAACTTGCTTCGAGTCATAACCCAGAGAATGAAGATACTCAGCTAAACGCGTGCCTTTGTTATTGCCTTTAGCAGCAAAATCGAAACGGTTTGACCATGATTTTTCTGCATTAAAAGTTTGTTTTATCCAAGGTGAGTTTAAGAAGCGCTCTAACGTAGCTGGTTCACCTTCGACGACAAATTTCCAAATATAGTCAGCGTGCTGGACTTGTTCTTCAAATGAATCAATGCGATAAATTTTTGGCGGATGGGCCATGGTTGGGTCGTTAGCCCATTGCTCCATCGCGCTCATGTAATCGATGGGATCGATTTTTGAATACACCATGGCATCGGTGATATACATCACCATTTTCAGTTTGTCCTGTTGCGCCAGCTCAATAAAAGTGAGCGCGTTCTCTTTGGTGAGAGCATTGTGTGTGAGAACTTTTTCGTTTTGGTAATCATAAATATAAGTACCATTGCAACAAATAATTGGCGTGGTTAAACCAAGCTCATCATAATAGGGGCGAGCTGCGGTATGATGGCGACCCGTGACTATCATGACATGGCATTGTTTTGCTGCTTTGTGAATGGCTTGTTTGACGGCTGGGTGGATAGTGTGTTCTTGAGTTAAAACTGTGCCATCTAAATCAAGCGCTAATACGTTATACATAGTTGATTACCTCTATTGCTAATTAATGATTCTTTTTTATTATCATTAAATTAGCATAATGCTTGGTCAATAACCTGATAAACATCATCAATGGTGCGGCAGCGACGTAATTTATCAAGATCGACACCGGTTTCACTGTTTTCATCATCGAGAACGCGAGTCACTTCCATCAAGCCTTCCATATGTTCATCTGATGAGCTACCCGCTAAGGTGATCAGCACATCAACGGGTTCATCCTCGCCATCAAAAATAATGGGTTTGTCTAGTGTGACTAAAGCAAAGGCTGTTTTTAGTACACCATCTTCAGGTCTTGCATGGGGAAGGGCCAAATTAGGCGCGATACAAATATAAGGCCCAAGTTTTTCGACGCTGCTGATGATTGCCTCATGATAACTGGGTTTTATCGCCCCCGAAGCGATGAGCAGGTCTGTACCTATCTTAATAGCATCACGCCAGTTATCAGCGGATGCTTGTAGCTGTATCGAATTATTGTCGATTAGTGATTGTTTAAATCCCATCATTGCCTTCCTATTTTTCAACGTTAAGGGAGTAGATACCGTTATGAGCGATATCTATTCCTATGACTTAGGCTATTTATTTCCGATAAAATTAGTATGTATGATATCGAGTAGTTCATCACCGAATGAGTTAGGGTTGAGCATATTTTGTACGCCAAGCACAAATTTCCCATCACCGGGGTCCATTTCTGAGCTTAAATGCTTAGAGGAAACGATAATATCAGTGGCTGTTAATTTTGATTTATAGTCAGATACGGCGCAGGAGTCCATGATGTGTGGGATCCCTTTTTTCTCAAGATACTGGCCAATTTTCATTTTCATCATCATTGACGAGCCTTGTCCATTACCGCAAACTGCTAAGATACGTACAGGTTTAGCGCCGCTATTTTCAAGTGGGGCTGCTTCAGCTTTCTGATTGATCTGAATTTCAGTTTCGGTTGGACTTTGTGCGTCTTCTTCAGCGCGTAATTTTTTTGCGGCAAAGTACATATAGACAAAGGAGAGGGCGACAACCACAAAGAAGAACATTTTAGAGAAAGACAAACCTTGCATAATGACAGGGAAAGCTAATGCCCAGTCGGCCATTCCCATCCAACCGCTAAATTCAGTACCTTGTCGATTGATAAGATCAATGGCCCAAGCAGAACCTAATATCTCGATAACGCCCATGACAAAACAGACTTTCATAACCGCTTTCCAGCCGCCAAAATGGTTTGCAAAGATACCAATAGTGGCGTTGGAGAAAAACATTGGGATAAAACCAGGAATAATCATAATTGGCGAGTTAAATGCCAACATACCCAGAACGGCAACAAATTGCCCAATTGCCCCCCACATAAAGCCAAACACCATCGCATTAGGTGAGAAAGCGTAGATTGCCGCACAATCGATAGCGAGCACAGCGTTGGGAATGACACGTTCGGAGATTCCTTTAAAGGCCTCAGAAAGCTCGGCAACAAACATTCGCACACCCGTTACAATGATTTGGATAGCAACGGCAAATTTTAAACCTGTTTCAATAATATAAATGGTCCAGTGGGTGGTCCCTGCCATGGTTTGCAGATTAGGTATACCAAAGGAAATTAAGATCACACCAAAGAATAAGGTCATCACAATGGCAGTAGCGGAAATACTGTCATGGAAGATATGCAGCCATTTGGGCAGTTTTAAATTATCAACACTGTCTTTTCTATCCCCCAATTTCGGGGAAACTTTGGTTGCTATCCATGAGGCAAACTGCTGCTGGTGGCCGATAGAAAAACCGGCACCGCCAGTGACTTCTTGCGTTGGCTTAAACATAATATTGGAAGAAATTCCCCAATACAGCGCCATTAATACCGCAGAATACAAAATGGTTTCCCACATGCTTGAGCCGAGCACAAAATAGAAAACAGCGATTAGGCCTGCTTGTTGAAACATAATATGCCCTGTCAACATAATGGTACGAATACCCGTGACGCGGCGAAAAAGGACTAAAACAATATTAATTGCGAGAGCTAATAAAACGGTATAGCCCACCCAAGAATAGTTATCACCCATGGCTTCCATTGTCGCCATCATTGACGTATATGGATCAATAACTGAGCCCGTAAGTCCATGGTATTCAGACATTTTTTCTATTACGGGTTTAAAACTGGAAACTAAAGTACTGGCTCCAACGCCAACTAGCATAAAACCAACAATCGTTTTGATTGTCCCTTTGAGGATTGTCGTGCCATCGCGCTTTAATAGCCAATAACCAATAAATGTGACTAAGCCTAATAATAGAGGCGCTTTTGTCATTACTTGGCTGTAAAAAATATAGAAAGCGTCGTATAAAAAATCCATATTTTTACCTCTAATCAAATTGTATTTGTAATTTATCTGGGTCAGAGATGATTCATATTGATCGTATCTGGTGTTATTGCGATATAATCATTTAAAGGGGTTAAACAATCCCGCAAAAATCAAATGTGATCATATGTAATCACGAATTGCTCTTTTATGATTGTTTGCATTTGTCTGTTTTTTTACCAGTAAAAAAATAAATAAATGGCGACTTGATCACGTAATATTTAAAATATCCATATGTATCAATGTGATATTTTTACTTGAATCAAATATTGTTTTTTTGCATAAGCAAAGGTTGACAATATTAGATGAGATAAATAGAATCAAAACTAATCACTAGTAATCATTTTGAGTCATATGTCATCATGGTCGTGATTATTAACTAATAAGGCGATGATTATGAATGAAGTGCAAAGACACAATGAAATATTGTCGTTATTGGAAACACATCGAGTGATCAATGTTTCTCATATAACCGAACAATTTAGTGTGTCTCCTGCAACTGCTCGTCGTGATATTTCAAAGTTAGATGGGCAAGGTAAATTGCGAAAAGTCCGTAATGGTGCAGAACGTATTGAAAATAAAAAGCGTAAGTGGACACCGTTAAACATCAATAGTACTGAGCACTATGAAGAAAAGTCTGAAATCGCAATTAAAGCGGCAGAACTTTGTCTTCCGGGAGAAAGCGCTGTAATTAACTGTGGTTCAACCGCGTTTATGTTAGGGCAGCAGTTGTGCGGTAAAAACGTGCAAATTGTGACGAATTATTTTCCATTAGCGAGTTATTTGATTGACCAAGACCATGATGACGTCATTTTAATCGGTGGGCAGTATAACAAAGCACAAAACATTTTTTTGAATCCTGCTTTGAACACGTTAATGGGCTATGCCGGTAACTGGATGTTTACTTCAGGTAAAGGATTAACGGAAGCTGGCTTATACAAAGCGGATATGTTAACTGCAGTAGCAGAGCAGCAAATGCTTGACCAAATTGATAAATTAGTCGTTGTTGTAGACAGTTCCAAAGTGGGTCATCGAACGGGAATGTTATTTTGCTCAGCTAATAAGATAGATGTTCTTATCACTGGAAGAAATGCCAATGCTGAGGTTATCAAAGCGATTGCCGAGCAGGGCACGCGAGTGATACTGGTTTAATTCCGTCGAATACCTGATTTTTTAATATAGACAAATTCAGCTGCCATGCCTTAATTTCTCGATTAAGGCATCAGGCTTCCTACATCTAAAATTCTAGAAAAGGTATTGTTACTATGAGCAAAGTAAATGAAATCACACGTGAATCTTGGATTTTAAGTACGTTTCCTGAGTGGGGAACGTGGCTAAATGAAGAAATTGAAAAAACGGTTGTTGAACCTAATACCTTTTCAATGTGGTGGCTGGGGTGCACAGGTATTTGGTTAAAGAGTGAGGGAAATACCAATGTTTGTATCGATTTTTGGTGTGGAACAGGGAAAAAAACGCAAAAAAATCCACTCATGAATAAGCAACACCAAATGATGCGTATGGGCGGTGTTGAAGCGCTACAACCAAACTTACGTACTGCGATTTTCCCTTTAGATCCGTTTGCGATTAAAGAAGTTGATGCAATTTTAGCCTCTCATGACCATGCTGACCATATCGATGTCAATGTCGCTGCTGCGGTAATGCAAAACTGTGGTGACCACGTTAAATTTATTGGCCCTCAAGCTTGTGTGGATTTATGGATAAAATGGGGAGTACCAACCGAACGTTGCGTTGTTGCCAAAGTCGGTGATGTACTGGAAGTGGGGGATATGAAAATCCGTGTGTTAGACTCATTTGACCGCACGGCACTAGTGACATTGCCACAGGGTGTTTCTTCTTATGATAAGCAAATTTTAGATGGTATGGATTCACGTGCAGTGAATTACCTGATTGAAACAACAGGTGGCTCTATTTATCATTCAGGCGATTCACATTATTCAAACTATTATGCGGCTCACGGTAACCGTTATCAGATTGATGTGGCATTGCTTTCCTATGGAGAGAACCCACGTGGTGTGACCGATAAAATGACGTCATCCGATATTTTACGTGCGGCAGAGTCATTAGATTGCGAGCGGGTTATTCCATTCCACCATGATATTTGGGCTAACTTCCAAAATGATCCGCGGGAAATTGAAGTCTTGTGGAATATGAAAAAAGAGCGTTTGCAATATAAATTTGCCCCGTTCTTCTGGCAAGTGGGTGGGAAATATACTTATCCAACAGATAAAGACCGCATGCATTATCAACATTTCCGTGGCTTTAGTGATATTTTCAAAAATGAACCTGAATTGCCATATAAAGCGTTTTTATAATTAATCCTGCTATTAAAATCAGCGTTTAAGGAAACTTAGACGCTGTTTTTTTATTGTATTTAAAAAATATATATATTCAAATAATATGTACTGCCAATATATTTATTATCTATGTAGCATTATTTTTTATTAATCTACTGACGTTGACTGTCTTAATTTAATATTTTCTAATGTTAGTGTTATCAATGTAGATAACTTATCTGATTCAATAAAAATAATTTTTGCTGATTTAATTTCAGTTGTTAATGATGTTAAGTTTAAAAACTTTTTAGAAAACCTAACAGGAAGTAAAGTAAATATTATATCAAACATGTACTTAAGCAAGTTTGATAAAGATGATTTTCTAACTACACATTGTGACTCCGATGATGGGATAGGTATTGTAATTAACCTAACAAAGGAATGGGAAGCAAATTATGGAGGATTAACGATGATTTTAGATAAGGATAAAAAGACAATTTTAGATACTTTTATCCCGTCATATTTAAATATTTTAATTTTTGATACAAAAAAAAGAAAAATCCCACATTTCGTTTCCACAGTGACATCTAATAGAACAAGTAAAAGAATGGCATTAGTTGTGAGATATAATGAAGCAAATTAAAGTACTTCTTTGTGCTATTTTAATATCATTCATATGGGGGAGTGCATTTCCTATATCAAAACTAGCGATTGACCAAGTAGGTGTTTGGGCTTTTAGAATCTACTCCCTAATTATTTCAGTTATTTTTTTGTGCTTTGTTTTTTTCTTTTTTAGTCGGTGTCGGTTTAATTTTCGAGAGTTTGTAAACAGTATCCCACTTGGTTTTTTAAATATTTTTTTAGTTCCTATATTAAATAGTTTGGCGTTAAAGTATACAGAAGCGGTAAAGGCATCTGTACTTGTTTATACAATGCCAGTAATGGCAACAGTTGTATTGGGTGTAATAAATAAACATATTGAAACTCGGTCAGTATTTGTATCTTTGTTATGCATTAGTGGTATTTTTATCTTTATATCACCAGTTGGTATAAGTATTGGTGAAATGATAATTTTATTAAGTGCATTTATGTGGCACTAGGAACTATTTTATCTGAAAAAATTACCATGAAAATAAACCTAACTTCAAAAGTATTTTATCAAAATATAGTATCATTTGTTTTTTTTATTTTATTAATTCCATTTTTAAATGTTGATTTAAACATATTGAGTAATATACATTCTGAATTTTTTATGAGTGTATATATACCAATTATCTATATGGGGATAGCTAATGGCGTGATTGTTTATGTTCTTTGGTATTATATGATAGAGTATGGTGGCGCAAAGCTTTCATCATACTCAATTCTTATTTCACCAATCATTAGTGTGATGATTTCATCCTACCTTTTAGATGAGACAATGACAATTTCGATGATAATCGGTATGTTATTTATTTTGTTAAGTATGTTAATTGTACTTTCAGAAAAAAATAAAAATTGATATTGAAGTCACCGATAATATGCTTTTAGTGATTATTTTCTTATGGGGCACATTCCCCCTCCGCCCTTATGGGCGAAGGGAGAATGTGCTATTCACAATGCTAAGTTTCCCTTGTTACCTAATGACATTTTGTATTATTCAAAGAGTGGGATATTACTCAAGAATAAACATGCCGTATGGGTGGATCTGCAAATAGAGGTTTTCCCCGACAGAAGGTTGTAATTGAGTGGCATTAATTTGCAGCAACATTGATTGGCCATGCCAATCAACAGTGACTTCATATTGAGGCCCCATATAAGCAACATGAGTCACTGTACAGCGTTGGCTGTCTTCACCTTGTAAACTCAGCGTGATAGCTTCGGGACGAACCCCCACAGTTACCGCGGTTTTATCAGTAACAAACTGTTCTGGGCGTGGTAAGCGATAATTGAAAATATCCACGGAATCCGCACTGAGTGTCGCAGGGAAAATATTGGCATCCCCCATAAAGCTGGCCATAAATTTTGACGCTGGCTGGCGGTAGAGCTCTTGCGGTGAGCCGAGTTGCATGATTTTCCCTTTATTCATGACCAACACCATATCCGAAACCGCAAAGGCCTCGCTTTGGTCATGGGTAACATACAAAGAGGTGATATTAAACTGCTGCTGTAACTCACGGATTTTTTCACGCATGCTACGACGTAAATTTGCATCCAAGTTACTTAATGGCTCATCGAACAACAGCACTTTTGGCTTAAGGATCAATGCGCGAGCTAAGGCAACTCGTTGCTGTTGTCCCCCAGAAATTTGGTCGACAAAGCGGTCAGCAAAACCAGCTAAATCAACTAATTCTAATGCCTCGTCAACTCGTTTTTTTATTTCGGCTTTGGGTAATCCTAACATTTTTAAGCCATAACCCACGTTGTCCCCCAAGGACATATGCGGGAACAGGGCATAAGATTGGAAAACCATACAGATATCGCGTTGTTGAATGGAACGGTCTGTCACATCTTCACCGTCAATAAACATACGGCCTTCAGTCGGTTTTTCTAAGCCAGCCACTAAACGCAATACGGTGGTTTTACCGCAGCCTGATGGGCCGAGTAGGGTCACCATGCTACCTTGCGGAATTGAAAGACTTAAATCATCGATGACGGTATTGTTGCCAAAGCGTTTAGTCACATTTTTTAGTTCAACAAAATGATGTTGTGTCATGTCAGTTACTCCATGATTACTGTGCATTTTTGGCTTTGGAACGTGAAACACGGGCTTCGCCAATCAAATAGTCAAATAAGAAAATAATTGCCAACATTACGACAATCAGGATTGAGCCATAGGCAATGGCAACACCATATTCACCGTCTTCAACACGGTTCAAAATATAAGCTGTTGCGACGCGAGTATCTGGAGTAACCAAGAATACAATCGCACTGACAGTGGTGATCGCGCGGACAAAGCTATAAATCAACGCTGATAAAATGGCTGGACGCAACAAGGGTAATAGGATAAAGAAGATGGTACGCATTGAACCCGCTCGTAAGCTGAGTGACGCTTCATCCAATGATTTATCAATTTGCCCTAAACCTGCAATACCAGCACGGATACCCACAGGGACGTTACGCATGGTCATTGAAATAATGACGATGGCAGCCGTTCCCGTTAAATAAAACGGTGAGTCGTTAAAGGCTAAAATGTATGACACACCTGCCACGGTACCTGGAACAGCAAAACACAACATCGTCGTGAATTCGATGGTCTTTTTACCACGGAAGTCTTGGCGAACTACGATATAGGCAATTAGTAAACCAAGGATCGCGGTAATAGGTGCCGCAATACCTGCATACAGAAGCGTATCTAACAGTGACGGCCATGCACCATCACTCATACCCTGACCAAATAATTTAATAAAATTATCTAAGGTTAATGTGTAATCAACACCCCAGTTCACGGTAAAGCTACCGTAGAAAATGCTACCGTATAACAATATGTTAAATGCAACCCAAATAGCTAAGAAGGCTGTTACAGTGACAATTAACGATGTTGGTAACGGCTGAACATCACCACGGTAAGATTTCCCGGACACAGTGACATAGGAGCGTTTGCCTATCCACATATACTGAACGCAGAATACTAATAGTGAGAACACTAGTAGTGACGCACCCAAGGTACTGGCGGCTTGATAATCTAACTGTGACCCAGTGATATAGAAGTAAATTTGCGTCGCTAATACGTCAAAGTTTCCGCCTAAAACTAATGGGTTACTAAAGTCAGCCAATGATTGCACTATGACGATTAAAAATGCGTTTGCCAAAGCAGGTTTCAGTAATGGCATAAATACATTAAAGAAAGTTTGGTAACGGTTGGCACGCAATGTATAAGACGCTTCTTCTAAAGATGGGTGAATGGTTTTAATCGCACCATCTAAAATCATGAATGACATCGGGGTGAATGCTAGCACTTGCGCTAACCAAATTCCCGTAAAGCCATATAGCCAGTTGGTATTTTCAAGGCCCATATAAGTAGCAAGGAATTCGGTAATATACCCTGAACGCCCCATCATCAATGTGACCCCTAGACCGACGACAAATGGGGGAGTGACGATAGGCAAAATAGAAAAAACACGGCCAATGATGGCGGAGCGTTTAGCAATACGTGTCGTATAAATAGCTAAAATCAAACCAAAGAAAGTACAGCCAGCCCCTACCGCTAACGATAAAAATACTGAGTTAATAATAACTTGGACAATATGCGATTGTGTCAAAATTGCCACAAAGGCGAATGGCGCAAAGTCTCCATTTCCATCAGTGAACATTGGGATAAAAATAGCGACACTTGGGAACACAATAAACAGGGTTATTAAAGCAACAACGGTGATCAGTGAGCCAATAACAAACTGGTCTCCACCGAGCCACTCAAGGCGGGTTAACGCCAATGTCATCACCATTCCCAAGGCGATAAATAGCACAATAGCTGAGTAACCTAACCCTTTTCCTTCAAAGTAGGAGGTTAAGATCACCACGGCGGCGGTGATAACAGCCACGCCAATATCGACGTAATGCCGTGTTTTATGATAACGATCCGCTGGTGTTAACGGGCGAATAAATAAAATAGAAGGTAATAAATACCAAAGCCAACTAATGTTTAGGCTACTCCAACCGTAAGCCGCTATGATCTCGTCTTGTGTTGAATCAAGTACGCCATAGTCTAGGCTCCAAGAAGGTAGTAACGCGAAACCTAGCCATGCAATCAGCAACCAAAAGAATATGCTATCCTTTTTGGTTGGGGTCGATAAGGTTAGGGTTTGAGACATAGTTCCCCCTAAGCTCGTCATATTTTGCGCTGTCACGGTATTGGCTTCACTCCGTTACCCTAGTCACATACTTATGTATGCTCCTAGGGATAACGTCACTTGCCGCCTAGTGACAACGCTCATAACTCGAAGCTTAATTAAATTAATTTTTTATTTTAGTTAAGTAAGTGCTCAGTGCGGCGAGTTAACGCCGCACTTAATGCTATTTGCTCATTTTGACTTCAGTAACCCATTTATTGATAAGGTTTTTACGGACATCAGCATCACCGTATTTATCCATATCGTAATTAATTAGGTTCAACTCATTGAGTTTTAATGAAATAGGCGAGGACTCTGCCGTTGTGTTGGTTAAGATTTGGTAAGATTTCCCTTCTTTCCAGCTCAGCTCTTGAGCTTCTTTCGATAAGACGAAATCAACGAATAATTTGGCGTTGTCCATATTACGTGCGTTTTTCAGGATACTGATCCCGCCGATTTCATAACCTGTTCCTTCACAAGGAGCGATGAGTTCTAACGGCGCACCGTTTTCCACTTCTAATGAATAATCATGTAAGAAGCCAATACCAATTGCCGACTCACCACGAGCCGCATTACGTGCTGGAGCAATACCTGACTTGGTATATTGTGATATGTTAGCATTTAATTTTTTTAGATAATCAAAGGCTTGCTCATTTCCCCATAATTGGTCGAAAGTGGCTAATGCAGTATAAGCTGTCCCTGAACTTTGTGGGTCTGCGATTTGAATTTCGCCTTTATACTCAGGTTTTGTTAAATCTTTCCAGCAAGTTGGGATCGGCAAACCTTTTTCTTTTAAGCGGTCTTTATTGACACCGAAGCCTAAAATACCGATGTAAACTGCGGAAGAATAGTTACCTTTACGTTTTGCTGGGTCTTGGAACTGCGGCATAATTTCAGACAGATTTGGCGACTTGTATGGCTCAAGTAAATCCATTTCTCCTGCTTGTGAATGAGGGTCTAATGTACCGCCATACCACACGTCAGCTTGTGGGTTACGTTTTTCGGCCTCAATTTTGGCTAAAGTACTGCCAGAACCATTACGTACAAATGTGGTTTTGACATCGTATTTTTTCGCAAAAGCTTGCGTTTCAGTTTCGCACATGGCGTTAGTGGCGCTACAGTAAACAACCAAACGGCCCGCAGCATTTGCAGTGGTAGAAATAGCCGCTAGTGATAAACCAGCAGCGATAAGCGTAGAGAGAGTTTTCAGTTTCATTTTCAGTCCTTTATTCAGGTTTTATTATCAGAGGGTGAAACAGTGCCTGCTAAATGCTCTCGCTTGCTGACATTGGCAATCAATAGAGGCATTAGCAGTAATCCCATCAAAGCCGCAGCACTGGCCAGTAAAGAAAACATCCCTGACCAACCATAATGTGCAATGACTTGAGAGAGTGGCCATCCCGCAATTGCCGCCCCTAAATAGGCGTACAATCCAAGATAGCCCGTTACCGCCCCAGCTGCTTTTTTATGACAATATTCTGTTGCAGCTAAGCCGATTAACATTTGCGGTCCAAACACAAAAAATCCGATAGCAAAGAAACATACAGCCAATAAAGCGTAGTGATGAATTGGTGTTAACCATAAGGCGCTAACTGAGACACAAAGCCCCAAAGAAAACAGTAGGATCATTGGCGCTCGTTGGCCGCGAAATAGGATATCAGAGCCCCAGCCAGAGCAGAGAGCACCTAATAATCCCCCCAATTCAAATAACGATAATGTTGCATTTGCACTGAGTAAATTAGTGCCATGTTTCTCTGTTAACCATAAATTTCCCCAATCGTTTATCGCCATGCGAATGAGATAAACCAAAATATAGGAGAAACCCAGTAACCAAATCATACGGTTAAAAATAATGGCATCTTTTAAAATCGTTAACATTGGCATGGGAGGGGACAAACGCTCTTGGCGTAACTCCAACACATCTTGTCGCCATTGCCCCACGCTTGGAAGCTGTTCTTCTTGTGGTGTGCCACGTAATTGGCGGCACAGCCATAACCCAATGATGACTCCAATAACGCCAGGGACAATTAATGCCATTTGCCAGCTGTACTGGGTTGCCAATAATGCCGTTAGCAGAGGCAGTAACATTCCCCCTAGGTTGATGGAAATATTCCACAGCCCCCACCAAAACCCACGTTCATTGCGTGAATACCAGTGCGTTAGAATGCGTGCGCAAGGTGGCCAGCCCCAGCCTTGAAAAAAGCCATTTAGTGTCCACACGATTAATAACGCCGGAAACGATAAGCAATAGGCAAAAATAATATTTAGTAGCCCTGTCATCACTAAGCCGACACCCATAAACCAACGGTATCCGGTGATATCGTGGAAAATTCCCGATAAAAACTTAGAAATACCGTAGGTTAAATAAAATGCAGTCGCTATCCAGCCAATATCGCTTTTATCGAGAAACAGCTCGTTTTGCATGACAGGCATCACGAAGTTAAAACTCTTTCGCGTAAGGTAAAAAGTGGCATAACCAATAATCATTGATAGCATTAAGCGGCGACGCCAAAAACGATACGTGTTATCCAGACTCAAGGTGTCTTTACCTGTCATAGGGCGGTTTCTCTTGTTAGGCAAAATGTAATCAAGTTTTTAACAAAAAGGATGAGAGAAGGTATTAGGGGACTAGGAATTATTCCTAGTTTTGCGATGTTTTATCTCAAAATGTGGGCAAGTTAACACTTATTTGTGTTCCGTTTTGTGTGGTCAATGTCCAGTCACCACCTAAGGCTCGAACTCGCTCCTCAATACCGCGCAAACCAAAGCCACTTGTGCGTTTGCTAAATGGAATACCAACACCATTGTCATCAACAACTAGCTGGATCGAGTCACCTATTTGCTTAAGAGATATGTGAATTTGTGTGGCTTTTGCATGTTTACTGATATTGTTAAGTAATTCTTGGACGAGGCGATAAAGTGTAAATAAAACCGTTTCATTGATCGGCGTTTCTTGTAAGCCATAATGAAAGTGACATTGAATATTATTCTGTGGAAAAGAAAATTCAGTAATTAAGTGCTTAAGTGCATTTTCAAGGGACATTTCATCCAATACGGGAGGGCGCAATTGGCGCAATAATTGCCGCGTAGATTGGTGAATTTGCTGAGCTAGTTCATTTATTTGACTTGCTGCTTGGTGGCTGATGTCGTCAGATGCTGTTTTTTTCACTAGCATTGACTGAATTTGGATGGCAGTAATATTTTGCCCAATTTCATCATGCAACTCGCGAGCAATCGCTTTTTTGATATCTTCCTCGGTATGAACGAGTTGTAACATTAAGTCGCGTCGCGCTTTTAGCTCTTGCTCTAAGCGTTGTCGGTAGCGTTGTAGGTTACTCGCCAGTTGTTTTTGTCGGCTAATTGCTATCCCAAGCCCAATGCCAATTAAGGCTTGGGAACTGAGAAACATTTCTAGCTCTTCTAAATCAACAAAGGCACCGTGAAATTGCCGTGCAAAAGTAATAATTAAACTGCCTAATAATGCAGAAAGTACGCCGCCCTGCCAACCATAGCGATAAGCCATAAAAACATTAGGAATAAAGACGAGTAGGACAATTAACCGCTCAATTTCGGGGGCAAAAAAGACTTGGGCACTCAACCCAACGACACAGAATAGAAAACACCAAACTATTAAAGAGGTTCGTAATTGTTTATCTGGCGTTCCATAATCAAGGAGCATTTGGTAGTGCTGCTCGTGGAGATATTCATAAATAAGGTAAACAAAAGGAGAGAGTAGTATTCCTCCGGTGAATGTTGTTAGGAATAATTGGCTAATGGAATAAGATGATAACCCACTGAATAATAAAGCATGTAATACACTATTTGCGGCAACACCTGCGAGTAATAATAGTAATCGTTGCCAATATAACGTATAGCGCCACCAAATGTTTTGAATGACGAAGGCAACACCGAGACTCAATAATGGAGATAACAGTAAAACAGGTTGGAAGAGCAGTTGCTCTGATGATAACCAAAAATTTAATATCCCTTCGCTGAGTAGTAGTGTTGGCCAGTAACGTCGCCACAGGATAATCATCAATGCTAGGCGCAAGCCTTGCGGAAGAAATAAAGTTGCTTGAAAACTGTTTTGACTTAAATAAAAGCCGATGATCCACAACCCAATCCATAACAGAGAATAGGTAAAAAATAGAAAGATGGACTGCAGTGTTAAACGTAAGCTTTTATTCATGCCGAAATTACCTTGATATTAGGTTATGCTCTAACGCGTAATGAACAAGGTCGATGGTATTTTCGCATTGTAATTTGCCTAATATATTTGCACGATGCACATGCACAGTTTTATGGCTTAATTCAAGTTGCTCTGCGATCACTTTTACACTCAAGCCAGCAACTAATAAATCAAACACTTCCCGTTCCCGAGGCGTGAGTTCTTGTAGACTTTGCTGCTGTTGGGGTGAGTGGCGTAACGCTCTCATGGCATCGGCGCATAGGTAGCAGCCTCCTTGGTGTACTGAGCGAACCGCTTGCACTAATTCTTCAGGGCCACAGCGTTTAGTTAAATACGCACTGGCTCCAGCATCTAAAGCACTTTGCACAAAAGCGGGGGTATCATAAATACTCAAGATAATGGTGCGAAAATCCGGCTTTTTTTGGCGCAATCGTGATAAAAGTTGCAAGCCGTTCTCATCTGGCATCGAAATATCCATGATGGCAACATCAATATCTAAATTAAGCAAATTAGGCCAAGCTTCTTGAGCATTAGCATATTGCCCGACAACCGAAATATCAGGTTCAAGTGTTAATAGTTGTGCGAAGCCAGAACGCACAACGATATGGTCATCAACTAACGCGATTTTTATCATATTTTTATCAATTTGATGAGTAGGGTATTGGCAAATCTTATAGCAAGACGAACAGGGATAAGCTACTAACATAATTTAAAATTCTGATATTCATCAGGTATTTTCTTTCATTATCCTGCTTTAGTGCTTTGATTGTATAAAGCAGGATAGCGGACGTTAAATGGGGTATGCTTCAATAATGGAAATATGACATTGTGTTGAAATAATTTGTTTTAATTGTAAGTTTGCTTGATTTAGCAGTGAATTGAACTCAGTTTCTGTGCGTTCATGGCCTTCATCAAATAAAACCATCTGTACTAAATCCATATTTTTACTGAAGTGGGGGTGATTGTCGTTGGTAACAATATTTTCAATGATTAGTAACTTAGAGTTAGGACTCATCGACTTTCTAATTGTTTTAAGTATCTTTATTGCAACAGTATCTGACCAATTATGAGTAATATACTTGAGTAAATAAATATCAGCTTCAGGGCAGGCTTCAAGAAATGAGCCAGCTTGGATGCTCCAACGTGTGGGGTCATCTAGTTGATTAAAAATATGTTTTTCTAATACTTGGGCTTTATCAAATAATATGCCTTTTAATGTTAAATTTGCTTTCATAACCTCTAAAAGTAACCCACCACAGCCGCCGCCAATGTCTGCAACGAGAGCGTTATCTGGGAAACTATAACTTTCTACGACAAATGCATTTTCTAATTTACTTACAGACGAAATGCCTTCGTGGAAATTATCACTATCAGTAATTCGTTCATCCCAATATTCATAAAAACTCATTCCAAACATGCTGTTAAACAAATGGGGCTCAAACGCGCTGCGGTGTAACTCGCCTGCGGGTAACCAGAACGAAGGGTCAGTAAACATCAATACCGCTTGCCGTAATGAAAACGTATTCTTTTCAGATAAATATTGTGCGGCGGGTGTGAGGTCAAATTTGTTATCAGGGGTTAGCTTAAAAATATCTTTAGTGGCTAATAATCGTAATAATCGAGTGAGTTCTCGGGGATTTGCTCCCGTTTCTTTGGCGAGTTCTTCAGCTGTTTTGGAACCTGATTGTAATGCTTCTGCAATACGCAGTTTCACCGCGGCACGTAGTGCAGCTTGGTATAAATAGCCAATAGATTGCTCTAAAATATGTAAAGCTGGTTGAAGATCCTGCATAGGTAATGAGGGCATTTTATTCATAAATACACCTTAAACGAGAAAGTAACAATAAAATATAATGATTGGTAAAGTATCTCTGCTGTTTTTATTATAGATGGATTTAACCAAAGTCAAATATATCAATTATATATTGTTGTCTTGCTCTCTATCTTAATTAGTGCCTTACGGTAAATCATTAATTATTCTAATTTAATTTATATTAAGTGTATATTTAATGTGTGATTAAACGACAGTGTCTTAAATAAGAGACAAACACACTATAGCCGTGTCTCCAAAAGGCGACATTTATCTTATTGATATTTAAGGTATTTGAAAATGAGCTAATCGGGTGTCATAAATTAGCGACACTTAAGAAAAAACAGTAAGCGGGTACGGTGTATTAAAAAGTAGCTAAAGTGGGATTAAAAATAAATTTTGTTTTTAATCATGTAGATATAAAATTTCTTGAAAAGTTGGCACGGCTTGTGCATAATAATATTCAGTTGCTCATTCAACTTCTTATGTAGGTCCAAAATTAGTTGGGTACATACCACATAAACCAAGAATGACGCCAAAGTAAGGTGCCTACCGTCCAACAGCATAGATATTCGCCTTCGGGCCTTATCAAACACAGGGCGACACGTGGAGTGAGGCACCACCTATATGATTATCTTTAATGTAAAGACATAATCATATAAAAAGCATTATAGAAGTTGTTATCGCTGGCGGGGTGAAGGTCAATACTTCATCCCGCCTTCCTGTTTTATGCCCGTCATACTTCGAACCGCAGCGTTGTTACCTGCGTTCAGCCACTCTAGTCACATACTTTTGTATGCTCATAGAGATATCTTCTCTTGGCGCCTAGCTGCAATCCGAATTATTTAGGGCATAGCTTAGTGTTTTATTTTTAAAGAAAAAACTAAAGAAAAGACGAAAGAATTCATTTAGTAAGACCTATCGATTCTTTTATGCTTTCGTTTATGCGAAAAAGTAACATCCGGAGCGATGAACATACCTATCTGAAAATTATCATTTTTTACCAATTAACTTGGCACGTTCATTGCTTTTTGATTGTTACACTTAGTCTGATTTTAACGCTATGGGACACAGAATTTGGATTGTGCTTTTCGCATTACAGGGAGTTCTGCTACCATTGCAATACGTTTAATGGGTATGAGATGAATGTATTGAGTAAATGGCGTTTTTTCCCTCGCTCCTTGCGTCAACTAGTTGTGATGGCATTCTGGCTTGTATTACTTCCTTTATTAGTATTAGCCTATCAGGCATATCAAAGCCTAGAGCAACTGAGTAACCAAGCTGCCAATATCAATAAAACCACGTTACTTGACGCACGGCGTAGTGAAGTGATGAGTAGCCTCGCCTTAGAAATGGAACGGAGCTATCGTCAATATTGTGTTTTGCAAGATGCTACATTGCATACTCAATATCAGAAACAGTTTGCAGACTACCAGCAAATGTTTGAACGTCAGCGAACGATCTTACCTACCTCGTCAGACACTTCTGCATTGACTAAGACTTTGGATGTACTTAAAACGGTTGCGTGTGAAAACAATGAACCGACAGAAAAAATCACACGGGCTTTAGAACAATTTTCTGCCGAAAATGCCTCATTAGTGCAAGAAACTCGTGATGTGATTTTTAGCCGTGGGGAACAGCTGCAAAAAGCGATTGCGAATAAAGGCCAACTATTTGGTTGGCAAAGCTTAATTTTATTCTTATTAAGCGCATTGCTAGTGGCATTATTCACTCGGATGATTATTGGCCCAGTTAAAGCTATCGAACGAATGATTAACCGTCTCGGTACTGGGCGTACAATTGCGAATAATATTGAACGCTTTAAAGGCCCTAGGGAGCTACGGACAATCGCACAGCGGATTATTTGGTTAAGTGAACGACTCGCATGGCTTGAATCACAGCGCCACGAATTTCTACGCCATATTTCACATGAATTAAAAACACCTCTTGCAAGCATGCGTGAAGGAACAGAATTACTCGCTGATGAGGTGGCAGGGCCATTAACGGTGTCTCAAAAAGAAGTTGTAGAAATTCTTGATCACAGCAGTAAGCATCTTCAGCAACTTATTGAGCAATTACTTGATTATAATCGTAAGCTTGTCGATGACCCACCAGAAGCACAAATTGTTGATTTACAAAAACTCATTGAAGATATTGTTAAAGCACATAATTTACCAGCACGGGCTAAAAATATTAAAACAGAAGTGCGTTTAAAAGTAGACAGCTGTTTAGCCGAACCCTCACTTTTAGGACGGGTTATTGATAATATCTACTCCAATGCGGTGCACTATGGTGGCGAATCAGGTAATATTTGGATATCTAGTCGCCAAACAGGTAATAAGCTTCTGATTGAAGTTGCGAATACTGGGACGCCAATTCCTGAGTCTGAGCAAAGCATGATTTTTGAGCCGTTCTATCAAGGTTCACTACAAAGAAAAGGTGCTGTCAAAGGAAGTGGGCTAGGGCTGAGTATTGCGCAAGATTGTATTAAACAAATGGGGGGAGAACTTTCTCTCGTTCCCAACAAATCAGCAGATGTCTGTTTTAGAATTGAACTGCCTCTAACCGCAGAGAATGAATAATGGTAAATCGGTCTACAGGTGTTTGGGCGGTACTTTACCGTAACGCATCGTTAAGTAAATATAACCAAAGAGTACCTTATGTGATGAGACGTACAGGGCTCAATTTTGGGGCGGTTTTATTTTCCCTAATTTTAAGTGGATGTGTAGTAAAAAATGGTCAGTCACCACTCGAAACTCTGGCGCAAGTTGTTGTGCCTGAAGTTAAAGTCACAGACTACCGTTATACATCATGTGAATCTATTTGGAACAATGACCAGCCAACTGCACGGGAAAATGCATTATTTTGGTTACGAATGATGGACTGCGCAGATCGCACGGAAACCAGTCAAGCACGTGAAGATGCAGGTAAAATAGACGTAACAAATTGGTCGAGTGCATTTCAACAAAATATTTTGTTGAATTCTGCTGACCCGTCTATTGCAGAGCGCCGTAAAATGCTTGATAGCATAAATACGTACAGTTTGAATTTTCCCACAGGGGTACGTCCATTATTACAATTATGGCGTGAGCAACAAGTACAAATTATCAATCTGTCAGATGCAGGGGTTCGTTATAAACGCCTACAGCAAGAAATGGATACAAAACTCGACCGTCTAAAGGAAGATAATGCTAAATTGGCTTTTGAACTGAATACAACCTCCCGTAAGCTTGAAAATTTAACGGACATTGAACGCCAGCTTTCTTCTCGTAAGAAAAGCACCAACGAAACCGAAAAAGATGTAGAGAATGGGGTTGAAGGAGATAAGCCTATTTCCTCAGAAGAGCCAAAGCCTGATAGCAGCGCATCTTCTCCAGTAGAGCAAAATTCATCGGAGAATGAACAAAAATGACGAATCGTAAGTCAGCAAATTTATTGCTAGTTGACGATGACCCGAGCCTTCTTAAACTGTTAGGTATGCGCTTGAGTAGTGAAGGTTTTAAAGTCACTACAGCAGAAAGCGGCCCTGAAGCACTAAAAATCTTACAAAAAGAAAAATTAGATTTAGTGATCAGCGATTTACGCATGGATGAAATGGATGGTATGGCGCTTTTCGATGAGATACAAAAAGCCCATCCAAACATGCCAGTTATCATACTCACTGCTCATGGTTCTATCCCTGATGCCGTCGCGGCAACACAACGAGGCGTATTTAGTTTTTTAACTAAGCCAGTAGATAAAGATGCATTATATAAAGCAATCGATGAAGCTCTCGCGCTCTCTTCGACACCAATTAGCGATGAGGAGTGGAGCGCTGGTATAGTCACGCGTAGCCCCTTAATGATTCGGCTATTAGAACAAGCGCATATGGTGGCACAATCTGATGTTAGCGTGCTAATTAATGGGCAAAGTGGTACAGGTAAAGAAGTTTTAGCTCAGGCTATTCATAAAGCCAGCCCTAGGGCACGTAAGCCGTTTATTGCCATTAACTGCGGTGCATTACCTGAACAATTATTAGAGTCTGAATTATTTGGTCATGCTAAAGGGGCTTTTACCGGCGCAGTAAGTAACCGCGAAGGGTTATTCTTTGCAGCCAGCGGTGGTACGTTATTTTTAGATGAGATTGGCGATATGCCAATGCCATTGCAGGTTAAATTATTGCGAGTATTGCAAGAACGCAAAGTTCGCCCTTTAGGTAGTAACCGCGATTTAGATATTGACGTGCGAATTCTCTCCGCAACTCACCGTAATTTGCCTAAAGCGATGGAAAAAAATGAGTTTCGTGAGGACCTCTACTATCGCTTAAATGTGGTTAATCTGCGTATTCCTGCGTTAAATGAACGTTCTGAAGATATTCCATTATTAGCAAATCATCTATTGCGTGAATCTGCATCACGGCATAAACCTTTCGTGCGTAGTTTTTCCAGTGACGCCATGAAGTGCTTAATAACAGCGAGTTGGCCGGGCAATGTTCGTCAATTAGTTAATGTTATTGAACAATGTGTTGCATTAACAACGTCTCCTGTTATCAGTGAAGCACTCGTCAGCCAAGCACTTCAAGGTGAAAATACGGCCTTGCCGACATTTGTTGAAGCTCGTAATCAATTTGAATTGAATTATTTACGTAAGTTATTACAAATGACAAAAGGGAATGTCACCCAAGCTGCCCGAATGGCAGGGCGAAACCGCACAGAATTTTACAAATTACTTGGTCGACACGATTTAGAAGCCAATGATTTTAAAGAATAAATAAGAATTATTTACCACATAGTTGTTATCGATTACATTATGTGGAATAAGGCAATTCATATTCACGCTCCGGGAGAAAAAACACCTTATGAGCCGTAAGCTTAATATTTCACTAGCACAACTTAATTGGTTAGTCGGTGACATCGAAGGCAACTGCGATCGCATGTTGCAAGTTGTGAGTGAACAAGCACCAAACACAGATATTGTCATGTTTTCAGAGCTGTCTTTGACAGGGTACCCACCAGAGGATTTAATTTTCCGAGCTGATTTTGAGGACCGCTGTTTAGTACAACTCGACCGTTTGCAAAAAGCCAGCCAAGAAACGGCAATTATTGTTGGTCATCCATGGTATGAAGGGGATGATATCTATAATGCATTGTCTTTTTTCTATCAAGGCAAATTGCATGCACGTTATTTTAAACAAGAATTACCAAATTACGGCGTGTTTGATGAGCCTCGTTATTTCACCGCAGATGAAAAAACCTGTGTTGTTGAATTTAAAGGTTACCAGCTCGGCTTATTGATTTGCGAAGATATTTGGTATGACGAACCGGTTGATGCAGTAAAAGGAGCTGGCGCTGAAATATTACTGACAATCAATGCATCTCCTTATGATATTAATAAAGAACATATTCGAACTGATTTATTAGTCGATCATTGTAAACGCACTCATATGCCAATTGTGTATCTCAATCAAGTTGGCGGGCAAGACGAATTGGTGTTTGATGGTGGCTCAAAAATCATTGCAAACAAAGGCAAGCAAACCTTTAAATTGGAAGAATTTAAAGAGCAGGTTATCACAGTGCAATTTGATGAACTTGCATTGGTGAGCGAAGGTAGCGTATTTATTGAGAATGACCCTGTGGCGCAGGTATACCAAGCTTTAGTCATGTCTACTCGCGATTACATCAATAAAAATGGTTTTAATGGGGCTATTTTAGGGCTATCAGGCGGGATTGATTCAGGGTTAACAGTGGCTATTGCCGTTGATGCAATAGGGAAAGAGCACGTGCAAGCGGTCATGATGCCATTCCGCTATACTTCTGAGATGAGTATCCACGACGCTAAAGAACAAGCTGATTTGCTTGGTGTTGAATTCGATATCGTATCTATCGAACCGATGTTTGATGCTTTTATGGCACAGTTAACGCCTATGTTTGAAGGAACCGCGGTTGATACAACTGAGGAAAACTTACAAGCGCGTTGCCGAGCCGTTATTTTAATGGCGATGTCGAATAAACGTCGTCGCTTAGTTTTGACTACCAGTAATAAAAGTGAGTCAGCGGTTGGCTACTCGACATTGTATGGTGATATGGCGGGTGGTTTTGACGTGTTAAAAGATGTGCCTAAAACCCTTGTCTTTGAGTTGGCTAAATACCGTAATACTATCTCTCCAGCAATCCCACAACGTGTGATTGATAGGCCGCCATCAGCAGAACTTGCGCCAGGGCAATTAGATCAAGACAGTTTGCCACCTTATGATGTGTTAGATGCATTATTAGAAGGCTATGTGGAAAAAGACTTGTCAGTTAATGACCTAATCAAACTTGGTTTTGATAAAGACGTGGTACGCAAAGTTGTGCGCCTTGTTGATATTAATGAATATAAACGTCGTCAGGCGCCTGTTGGGCCACGTATTACGATGCGTAATTTTGGCAAAGACCGCCGTTATCCGATCACCTCAGGTTTTGGCCGTAAAAACTGGTCATAACAGGAATTATTTATGAAAAAAATTGATGCAATTATAAAGCCATTCAAACTTGATGATGTTCGTGAAGCGCTGGCAGAAGTGGGCATTACTGGAATGACAGTGACTGAAGTGAAAGGTTTTGGACGTCAAAAAGGGCATACTGAACTTTACCGTGGCGCAGAGTATATGGTTGATTTTTTACCTAAGGTAAAAATTGAAATTGTTGTACCAGATGACATCGTTGAAAACTGCGTCGAAACCATTATGCAAACTGCGCAAACTGGCAAAATTGGTGATGGAAAGATCTTTGTTTATGATGTCGCTCGAGTGATCCGTATTCGAACCGGTGAGCAAGACGAAGAAGCAATTTAATAAATTAAGTTTGTATGAAAATGCGGTAACGGAAAATACACAGGAATGGGATTAGAATTGTGTATTTATTATGCGAGCCCGTTACCGCTAAATTAGAAAACTACGAACATTTAACTAGTTAACCCATTTTCTTCAGTTAATATGTTTCATAGAATGCTCTTCTAAACAGAAGAGCATTTTTTGTGAATTAATTGAGGGGTAATACCTTGTGTGGTCCAAAACATTCATAGTGAATAGCACTGGTATCGACACCCATTGCAATTAGCTGCTTACCTACGTGCTGCATAAACCCAACAGGGCCACAGAAATAGAATTGCATATTCGGTTGCTCAATCCATTCACGTACCAATTCTAAATTCATTAAACCTTCATATTGGTAATCAAACCCGAGACGATCTTCCTCTCTTGGTTGATTAAACCAAATCGCGGATTGGCTGGTTTGCTGTTTTGCTAATAGTTGTTGAATTTCGTGCCTAAAGGCATGAACGGCACCATTTTCAGCGGCATGGAACCAATTAACTTGTGCGTTGTGACCTTGTTCTGTTAGATGATTTAACATGCTCAGCATTGGAGTTAAACCAACGCCTGCAGAGATCAAGGTAACAGGTGTCTGACCATCAACATCAATAAAGAAATCACCACATGGAGGGGCGAGCAGTACACTATCACCTTCATTTAATTGTTGATGTAAGAAATTAGAAACGGAGCCTTGTTCTTCACGTTTTACCGCAATACGGTAGCTACGGCCATTAGGTGCAGTGGTCAGAGAGTATTGGCGGATTTCTTGGTTTTCAAATCCCTGGTTGTTGACATAAATAGTGATATATTGGCCTGGGCGGTAATCAGCGACAGGTTGCCCATCGACAGGAACAAATTCAAAACTTGTAATCACATCACTTTGTGGTTGTTTTTGCGCTAATTTAAACTCACGTAAGCCTTCCCAACCCCCATTTTTATCCGCATTTTCTTGGTAAATTGCAGCTTCTCTACCAATAAAAATATCGGCTAAAACACCGTAAGCTCTTCCCCATGCATCAAGAACCTCTTGGCCTGGGTTGAGGAGTTCATCAATAGCCGCGAGTAAGTTTTCCCCGACGATTGGATAGTGCTCAGGTTTAATATTTAAGCTTACATGTTTTTGGGCGATTTTTTCGACAGCTGAAATAAGAGCCTCAGGAGTTTCAATATGCACAGCATATGCGCAGATAGCGTTGAAAAGGGCTTCTCGTTGGTCCCCATTCACTTGGTGAGTCATGTTAAAAATATCTTTTAATTCAGGATGCTGTTTAAACATCCGATCATAAAAATGCGCGGTCAGTTTTGGCCCTGTTTCAGCAATGGCAGGAATGGTTGATTTAACAATGGCAATGGTTTGGCTATCTAGCATACAGGTGCTCCTGAATTATTTTCATGTTCTCATTATAGTTATGGCAAAGGGCAAATTTTTGCGATCTAAAAATATTCCTTTGTAGATTAGTTAGATAAATTTATTTCATCTCAGCTAACCCCTATTTTTTTGCGAACGATGAAGGTGATTATAAAGATGTATTTTAAATACAACTTATAATATTTACGTGTTTATGTAAAGACTCAAATCGGAAAAATAGGGTGGATTTAGGCACATAATGAGAAGGGAATAGCAAATCTGGATGTTTGTCCGTTAAAAATTAAAATTTGAGCTATTTTATAATGAAGCCTTCAGAAGCAAATGAAGTGAAAAAAATTAATGCAATCGTTTGCGTATATTTTTTCTTTAGGGCTATCTCAAGAGAGAAAAAGAGTTTACACTGTGTGTCATTGCGATGAATCGATTTTCAACCTATTGAATTGCTGAGGCAGGAGAAGCGAATGTTAAAGCGTGAAATGAATATTGCTGACTACGATCCGAAATTATGGGAAGCAATGGAGCAAGAAGTACAACGTCAAGAAGAACACATTGAATTAATTGCTTCTGAAAACTATACCAGTCCACGAGTCATGCAGGCTCAAGGTTCTCAGCTAACCAATAAATATGCAGAAGGCTACCCAGGCAAACGCTACTATGGCGGTTGTGAGTATGTTGACGTGGTAGAGCAATTAGCGATTGACCGTGCGAAAGAACTATTTGGTGCTGACTATGCGAATGTGCAGCCGCACTCAGGTTCTCAAGCTAACGCTGCAGTTTACATGGCGTTATTACAGCCAGGTGATACCGTTCTGGGAATGAACCTAGCACATGGTGGCCACTTAACTCACGGTTCACCGGTTAACTTCTCAGGTAAACTGTACAATATCGTTCCTTACGGTATTGATGAAAGCGGTAAAATTGACTATGACGATATCAAAGCGCAAGCGGAAAAACACAAACCAAAAATGATTATCGGTGGTTTCTCTGCGTACTCAGGTGTCGTTGATTGGGCAAAAATGCGTGAAATCGCAGATGGTATAGGCGCTTACCTGTTTGTTGATATGGCTCACGTTGCAGGTTTGATTGCTGCGGGTGTTTATCCAAACCCAGTTCCTCACGCACACGTTGTGACAACAACTACACATAAAACTTTAGCAGGTCCACGTGGTGGGTTAATTTTAGCTAAAGGTGGTGACGAAGAGTTGTACAAAAAAATCAACTCAGCGGTATTCCCTGGATCTCAAGGTGGCCCTTTAATGCATGTTATTGCAGGTAAAGCGGTTGCTCTGAAAGAAGCGATGGAACCTGAATTCAAAGTTTATCAACAGCAAGTTGCTAAGAATGCGAAGGCAATGGTCGATGTTTTCCAAAAACGTGGCTACAAAGTGGTATCTGGCGGAACTGAAAACCACTTATTCTTAGTTGATTTGGTTGATAAAGACATTACAGGTAAAGATGCAGATGCTGCACTTGGCCGTGCGAATATCACTGTTAACAAAAACAGTGTACCGAACGACCCTAAGAGCCCATTTGTAACGTCTGGTGTACGTATTGGTTCTCCTGCGATTACGCGTCGTGGCTTCAAAGAAGCAGAAGCGGGTGAGCTAGCTGGCTGGATGTGTGATATTCTAGACAACCTCAATGACGAAGCGACCATTGAGAGCGTGAAGCAAAAAGTATTAGCAATTTGCAAAAAATACCCAGTTTACGCATAACATAACGTATTATTAATTACTGAAACCCGCTTCTACATGTATGTATGAGCGGGTTTTTTGCATTGAAAAAACGGAGGAGTGATGGTCATTCCATCAACGCGTTGGCTAGCTATTGATTATTTTACCTACTTTTTTGCCTACAGTATTTTCTTGCCATTTTGGTCAGTTTGGCTACAAGGTGAGGGAATTGATGCAGAAATGATTGGCGTTTTGTTAGGGGTCGGGCTCGCTGCTCGTTTCCTTGGTGCGATGTTTATTACTCCTTTAGTTAAAGAGCCCTCGAAACTTATTACTGCTCTGCGCTTACTCGCAGGGCTTTCACTTATTTTTTCTGTCGGTTTTGCTCTGGGTTCTCACTGGGCATGGCTGTTGTTTGTAATGATTGGGTTTAACTTATTTTTTGCACCAATGGTTCCACTGGGTGATTCACTGGCGGGGACATGGCAAAAACAATTTACCTTTGACTACGGCAAAATTCGCGTTTGGGGTTCGATAGCTTTTATTATAGGTTCCTCACTGATGGGGTATTTAGCCGGTGTTTGGGGAAATAAAGCCATCATGGTGGCCTTGATAGTAAGCTGTTTAGCATTATTACTAGGCGCAATGCTGAAACCAGCAATTATGCCAATGGGGGCAGCGAAAGCGGATGGTGGTAATAAGGTTACGTTTAAACAATTGATTGCGGATAAAAACGTCGTTAGGTTTCTTATCTGTGTTACGTTACTGCAAGGGGCTCATGCGGCTTATTATGGTTTTGCTTCCCTATTTTGGAAAGAAGCCGGCTATTCAGATTTAGTTATCGGTAATTTATGGTCGCTCGGTGTGGTTGCTGAAGTCATTGTATTTATGTTAAGCCTCCGTTTATTTAGGCGTTGGAGCGCTCGAAATTTACTGTTGTTATCTGCCTTCTGTGGAATTATTCGTTGGGGCTTGATGGGAGCGTTTACTGCATTACCGGTATTAATCGTGGTACAAATTCTTCACAGTGGTACTTTTACGATTTGCCACCTAGCCGCAATGCGCTTTATTAGTGCGAGAAAAGAAAATGAAATTATCCCATTACAAGGTGTTTACTCCGCACTCGCAACTGGCGGCGGGTTAGCCGTACTGACTATTATTGTCGGATACATTTATGAGCGAGTGCCTGCTCATCATGGGGTGGTGTTTTACTTAATGGCTCTTCTCGCTGTACCTGCCGTGTTTATCCGCCCTAAAGTGGTGGCTCAATCTTAATATTCACCTGCCAAGTTATAGAAGCGGTTAAGCCTATTTTATAGCTTGGTTTGGTATTGAATTTGTTTTCCAGTATCGTCAATGTAAATCATTGTTATATTTTCTCCGTGATTAATATCAGCGGTTGAAAAGTAAGTTTGTGATGAAAATGGCTCTACCATCGAGCTTTTTGCAATAGAACGACTTTTATTATTAGCCAGATAGATATTGGCAATATTTAAAAAATAAGGGGTGGGGTTATTGACGACAATACCGTCTTTAGCTAAATGAAATTGGATGTTTTTGATGACATTGTTTGGCTTTTCTGTGAGGTTTGTAGGGCGATAAAAAACTTTAATTCGTGTTTGAATGGCAAACTGTAGCATATTGGCACTATTTATTTGCTTTGGCTTTGGCGCAATATCTAATACATTTAAATAAAATACAGACTCTTTATTCGTAGGGAGTTTGTCACCAATAAAACGTATTTGTAATTGAACTCCGTCATTTGCTGCGATTTTAGTGACGGGGGGCGTTACAATAAATGGTGCGTTCGTCGTTTCTGGTGTCGAGTCCGGATTACCTTCATCCACCCAGCTTTGAGTTAATGTGGCTTGTTCACTGTAATTAGTAAGTTGAATTCCGACGGATTTTTTATCACTAGGAAAAATAATTCGTGTTCCTTGCAAAACAAGACTTGCACTTGTTTGGAAGCTAAAAAATAGTAATGTAGCGAACCCTGTAATTTTAATGAATTCCACCATGGTATTTTCCTTGTTAATTATATGACATCACTACTGTTGCCGTACTTGAGACTTGCCCTTGAGTGACACTATTTGTGTTGTATGCATAGTAATAAGCACCTAAATTTACTGAAAAAGAAGGGGAGATTGGATTTCCCTTGAGGACAGTAAAAATATTTGTCGCTCCATTTTTAGCTGCCACGCTATCTGAAAGCACTAACGGTGTATTGAGATTACTTGCGCTAACTAATCGGAAGCCAACGCCTTTAGCGCCTTGACTAATGGTATTATTCAATGTTGCTTTATCATTTGAGAGCAAATTGCTACTGGATAAAAAAATAGATACATCACGAGAAGCATTACCGCCTGCTAAAAAGTCTTGGCAAGTAAAATTAAGTGTGAATGGCGTGTAGCCCGCTCTGGTTGCAGTTTTCACTGCATTGATGCTTACTGGGGGTAGCGAAACGACTAAACCTTGGTTAACAAAATTACAGGTAGTGAGGATTGGATTATAAGTTAAGGTAATTGGTTGTAAGTAGATATCATCAGCACTGGTTGGCCATTGCAGCGTTAACAGAAAAGTGACTAATTTAGATACAATATCTAATAGCCACTGTAAAATTCCCAAGCTGGATGCATCAGAGGCGAGTACGATAGGGGTAACTGTGGCGGTGCTTCCTGATACTTCGACATAGTTGGTTCCGGGTTTAGTCGCAAGCAAATTAAATTGAACGGTAAAATTTGTATCGAGTTCACTACCTTGATGTACACCTTCCGTAAGGCCGATAACCCTATCTTTTTCTAATGCAGTGACTGTAATTGAGACAAACTGCTTTCCACCATTAAAACCAATAGTGGCGGTTCTGCCTTGGAAAGGAGATGCGATACCAATAGAGTTAGGAAAAAGTATCCCTCTTGCAGTACAGGTAAAAGTCCCAGGGTAGATGGTTCTACTATTTTTACTAACTTGAGTCGATGTACTGGTGAGCTCTGTCGATAAATCAAAAGCAAGAGCGGGAGCCGTCACAGTAGAAGTTTGTCTACAATGTGCTGAGGAAAACTGGCTGTAAGCCAATATACTGGAAAACATCAGTGCTAAAGTGATTTTTTTCATCATATTTTCCTTTATCGACAGAGGTTTTTGTTCTTATCCATCGTGTTGAGTAGTGGCTCAATAACACATGTCTGTTTCCCTTTAAGCTTTATGTGTAATGCCATCGGTAATTGCTCACTTTTGATATACATCACGCCAGATTGGCCGACATAACCAATACTCTGTTGTTTAGCATCTGTGATTTCTGTTCCAAAAGGTAAGCTATCGCCATTAGCAAGAGCGCCACGGATGATATAAGTTTGTCGAGTATCGGTCTCGAGTTTGATGTAATTTACCGCCCCTTGATATGGACTTACATTTGCCATATTACCGAGCACCTCAGCGCCTGCGGTTTTCTCTGTATCTGTCAAGGTATAGGTATTGGTTCTATAGGGTGTGGAGTTAGCGACTAAAACAACACCTTGTTGATTAGTTAAAGTGGTTTTATCGGCATTGACCATCATGTCACTGGCCATTGGAGCATCAATGATGGTGTAGGTCTGTCCTGTTTCTCCTGAAAAAACAATATGTCCAGGAATAGCAACCAGAGTTCCTTTGGCACCTAAACCCGTTTGGCGGTAATTATTGGCCTCTGTGTAAGATCCTGAAAGCGTGCTAGAGGGAAGCTGATAGCTGACGTTCCCACCAACTAAGTTATTACCACCGCTTTGGTTCGTTGCAGTTAGCGTATAATTGACTTGGTCATTTTTACCTGCAATACCACTGACACTCAGCGTAGTTTGTTGATAACGAGAGTCGGTGAAATAGCTTCCCATACTAATATTGGCGCGTTTTTCAAATAAAGAAAAAGGAACACTAAAGTTGGCATAAATACGAGTTTCTTCTTCGCTGTCGTAATTGCGAACACGTGAAACAGACACACTATAGGAAATATCGTTATAATTGTTTGCATAACCGGCTTGATATTCACGGCTATTACCGTTTGCATTCCAATAATCACGGTGTGTACCCGATATGAATACCGAACCATAACCATCAGCTAATTGTTGGTTTAAATTCAACGTAAATGTGTTTTTAGCACGTGAACCACGTAAAGCGTCATAATTAGTGAGTGAAAGCTCAGGTGGAATATTATTGCCGAGTTTTTCTGATAACTGGTCTTGATAAGCTTTCCAAGCGCGATAATTATCTTGGGAATAAATGGCATCAATAAAGCTATAGTAACCACTAGTGGAATAACGATATGACGCCAAGGTTAAATTGGTCGATGTTGCATTAATATATTTGTTATAAGTCAGGCGGTAGCTTTGCCCACTGTGATTTCCTGAATCCAATTTAGTATTTGCTTGCGTAATGTCAGCTGAAATGGCCCCAAAACTAAAATTCCAACCACTCCCTATAACGCCAGAATAGTATTTTTCGCTAAATAGCATTCCTGCATAAAGTGTCACTAAATTATTTAATCCATAGTGAAACTCACCTTGAGTAAATTTGGGTTGATAATGGGTATTGTCGATTTTAGTTTGCCCAGCAATAAGGCTGTAATTATAAACGCCCTGTTTGAGCATGTCAGGTACAGCAGAATAGGGCACAGTAAAGGTTTCTTGCCTTCCATCAGCTTCTTGGACAACGACGAATAAGTCACCTCCACCAGCACTAGGCTGCAGGTCATTAAATGCAAACTCACCAGGGGGAACGCTTTCTTGATAAACCAGATTATTATTTTGGTACACGCTGACTAAGGCATTTGTTTGAGCGACACCGCGTATAATAGGTACAAAATTTTGACTTGAATTTGGCAACATACTAGCTTCTGTTGCCAATGCAATCCCTCGAACTCGAATACTATTAAATAGGGCTGCGGGTGTATAAAAATCACCTAATTTCAACCCGGATTTGATTGCACTAAGAGGACGATAAATATAACGGGTATTGTTTTTCCATTTTTGGCTACTATGAGAGCTATGTCGATAGCTGGATTCATCTCTAAATTGCCAAGCGCCTAAATTAACGCCTGAATTTAAGGTAGCAAAAAAATTGTCACTGCTGGTTTTAGAGTTTTTTTTCTCTTTGTAACTATAATAATTTGTATTATAAGAAAAAATAATTGCAGGTTCGCCATAATTCCAGAGACTGGGGTCAACATAGTTAGCTTCGAGTTGTTTCAGAGCGATTTGAGGGACGGTAATATCGAGTCGTAGGTCGTTGATATTGAATTTATATTTTATATTGGCCACTAAATCATCAATAGGAATAAATGACTGTTGTTTGGTTTGTTCAATCACCTCAGAAGATAAATTCAGGTTTAATTTCTGCACATCATCAGCAGCAAGGCTAATCAGTTTACCATCATTATTGATATCAATTTCAAATTGGCCTTTCCAATTATTATTTACATAAAGGTCGGCTAATTGTTTACCTGATGGAATTTTACTGTCGGTATAGAATCGTGAAATATCTCCTTGTGCAGATTTGCCTACCAATAGGGAAGTCTCAAACTCGTCCGCTATTGAGTTCTTTTGATAACTTTGTAGTCCTATTAAGATTAGGAGGTAGAGATAGTTTTCTTTTTTCACGATGATTTCTTCTATTAAAGTTTAATGTTTTTAGATTTGAAAACACCATAGTCATCCACATACATTAAAATAAGATCGTGGCTTTTCATTGTTCCTTTAATAGGTAATTCTTTTTCAGACATAGGGGCAATCATCGCAGAATCAATTAATGAATTATTTTTATCGTCCGATGGTGTGATAGCTGCAATAGTTAAATGGTATTGCGAGTTATTTTTAACTAATATGTTATTATTTTTAATCTGGTAGCTCGCATGATTAATGACTTCATCGGAGGATTCGGTTAGACCAATAGGACGATAAAAAATTTTAATTCGTGAGCGTGTGGCTAGCTGAATTGCATTTTTGCCTTTAGCAGATTCTGGCGTTTTAGGAATATCTAAAACATTTAAGAAAAATACACTTTCAACATTGTCAGAAAGTTTTCCGGGTATTTTTTTTATTTTTAATTGCTGACCTTGTAAACCTTCAATTTTAACAATAGGAGGGGACAAATAAAAAGGCGCTTCAGAGTTCTCAGGTGTGGAATTTTCATCACCGTTATCAATCCATGACTGAACAAGAGACGATGTTTTGCTATTATTGGTTAATTGTACAGTAATACTATCAGCGTCAGCAGGATATATAATTCGAGTGCCTGTAATAATAACATTAGATAATGTTGAGCTCGAAAATAAAATAGTGAGTAATAAAACTAGAGTTTTCATAATAGTATCCATTTAAAGCCAGGCTAATAAAAGCCTGGCTAAGTCATAATTATAAATAGGAAACTGTATATATTACATTTGATTGCAAAAGACCGACTTTGGCAGCAGTTGCATTAGTTTTATAATAACTGGCTATTAAATTGAGTGTAGCGCCTGTCGCGCCACCAGTGTCAGCCCCTGTAAGGTTAGTATCAAAGGCCACATTGAGTGGAATTGCGGTTGTTGGAGTGCTGGTTTTAGATAAACTAAATCCAACATTTTTAGCAACGGAAGCATCATTTTCATTGACGGAAGTATTCACTAAATACAAACCGGAAGGGGAAATATTACTTGACGAATAAAAGTGTAATTTCAGATTACTTACAGGAGTGCTCGCAGGTGCACAATCAGAGAAAGTTAAAGAAAATTGTTTTTGATTTTTAGAAATAACCGTCGCGGCAGTGGTCCCTGCATCTGTTACGGTTATTGGGTCAAGAACAACAGTCATATCGGCACTATTTCCGCCATTAATAGTACAAGTTGTATCGCTTATTGCTCCAGAAATTGAAATAATTCCTCCAGCACTGTTAGTTATTGCAAGTGCTGAACCTGATATAACAGATAACGAAAGTAAAGACAGAGGTAGTATATATCTAGACATAATTAACCCCATAAGGTCAAAGTAAAATAAAGTGATATAACTTTGATTAACAGCTGAATGTAAATTAGCTGTGTTATTTTATGCTAGATATAAAATATATTTTTTTCAAATTAAAAATAAAAAAATATTTAATGAGATTAGTGTCTTTTTTATATGTATGAATTTAATGTGATATTGTTTTTCTAATTACTTTATGTTGACTCGTAATAAGTGTAATTTTTGATGGTTGGTAGTTTATCTTTTTGAGTATTTCTTGTTGTGCATGTTATTGTGACAAGGATAAAGATCAATTAACTTAACAATAAACAAAAGTAATATTAATTTGTGAAATTAAATAAAATTTAATTTATAAAAAATTAATTGATAATAAAATGGCAAGTCATAGTTAATGACTTGCCATTGAGATATAATTTTATCTTATAAGCTAGGTAGGAAAGTCGTAAATACAGGCATAAAAGTGACTAAGAGTAATACGATAATTAATGCAAAGAACAGTGGCATGACCTCACGAATAAAGTCTGAAATACGTACACCAGTAATCGATGTGGCAACAAACATTACCGTTCCCATAGGGGGTGTTAAACATCCGATAGCTAAATTAAGGATCATGACAATCCCAAAATGGATAGGGTCAATTCCTAAAAGTTTTACTGTAGGCATTAATAATGGAACAAGGACAATAATTGCTGCATTACCTTCAATAAACATACCTAGAATTAAAAGCACCGCATTGACAATCATTAAGAAGACATATGGATTATCAGAGAAACTGGTCATCATTTTGGCAACATCTTGTGCCACTTGCTCGTTCGTCAATACCCATGCTAACGCAGAACAAGTCATAATAATGAGCATTATGCTTGCTGTTGAACGAGCTGTTTCTAAAAATGAGGCCGCAATGTCTTTTAACTTCATTTCACGATAAAAGAAGGTACCAATTACAATAACGTAAAGTACAGCAATAGCACCAGCTTCTGTCGGTGTAAAAATACCAAAGCGAATTCCGCCAATAATAACGAGGACTAGGAGGAAAGCTGACATTGCTCCTTTACCTGTTTGGTAAACTTCAGCAAATGTAGGCGCTTTGTCTCTAGCAGGTTTGTATCCACGTTTTTTGGCAATAAGATAAATTGTAACCATTAAAGCAACGCAGCACATTAAACCAGGAATGATTGCAGCCATAAACATCTTACCAATAGAGACATCGGCAACAAATCCATAGATGATTAATGCAATACCCGGTGGAATTATAGGTGTTATTAATGATCCTGCAGCAGTGACAGCGGCAGAGAAGCTTTTCCCATAACCTAATTTGGTCATTTCGGGTACTAACATTTTAGATAACATGGCACAGTCAGCAAGGTTAGATGCAGAGAGCCCGCCCATCATTGTACTTAATAATACGTTAGATTGGGCAAGTCCCCCTGGGTAGTGCCCAGACAGTGTGCCAGTAAATTTTAACATTCGGCTAGTGATACCCGTGTAATTCAAAAGGTTACCTAACAGAATGAAAAAAGGAATAGCAAGTAACGTGACATTTTCTCCTGCACCAATAATGCGCTGAACTGCAATAAGAGGAGATATATCACCAGCAGAAAAGAAATAAGTGAGTAATGCAATTAGCACACTTAAAAAAATGGGAACATTAATTAAAAAGCAGAATATTAATACAATACAGGCGATAATTACTGACATGGTTTATCTCCTTTTATTAATTTACTCATGTCTTCCAGTAAATGTTGGATAGAAAATAACACCATGATGGATGCGCCAATGGGAACAGAAAGGTCGATATAGTAATAAGAAACACCAATAATTGGTGTTATTTTATCTTCTGCGATAATCGAGAGTTCATATCCAAGATACCCAAAAATTGATAAAGCAATAATGGCCATAATATGCGTAATGACCGCGATAGCTAATTGTACTTTTTCAGGAAATAAAGAGGTAATAGCATCAATACTGACGTGCATTCTTTTACCCGCAGCGGATGCTGCTCCAATCATAACCAACCATATGTAGCAAATAATTAAAACTTCCTCACTCCACATTAAAGGGTCATTAAGAAGCCAACGCATGAATACAGCAAGAATGGTAATAATGACGATAGCGGCAACGGCAAGCGAAGCCACTATATCACTTAATTTCCCCAGAAATTTAAACATAAAAGATCCTTGCGAGAATAATAGTCAACCATTTGTATTGTAAAAATATTGGCGGTGTTAACCGCCAAGTAATAGGGTTAATTATTAATAATATCTTGAGTTTGTTGATATAAATTCGCAGACCATTCAGGGAATTCATTATAGAAAGGCTTAGATTTTTCTTTGAAGAGCGCTCTGTCTACTTCAACAACAGTTACACCTTCACTTTTCATTTTTTCAATAATCTCTTTTTCTTGTTGTAAGACTAAATCTGTTAAAAATTGCCCAGCTTCATTTCCTGATTCAACTAAAGCCTGCTGAATATTTTCAGGTAATTTAGCGTAGGTTTTGCTGCCCATGACTAAGTTGGTTACGTTTTCTACATGGCCCGTTAGAATTAAGAATTTGGCTGCTTCATGGTGTTTTTGCCCATATAGCACTGGAATTGGGTTTTCTGCACCATCAATAATTTTGAGATTAAGTGCAGTATAAACTTCAGCTAAAGGTAATGGTGTTGGTGTGGCTCCCATTGCCTCTAAACCTTTAATTTGAATTTTATTGTTGGGGACGCGAATTTTTAAACCTTTTAGGTCATCTGGGGTTTGGATCATTTTATTGGCTAAGATATGACGTGAACCATATAGCCAATCTTTAGAAACCACATGAAGGCCTTTTTTGTCTAACTGTTGTTCTAAGGAACCATACCAAGGTGAGGCATTTAATTTAAAAATATCTTTATAAGATAGCCCTAAGTACGGCCCAAACATAATACCGTAATCAGGTACATAATCAGAAAAGAAGGCACCATCTGCTAAGGTAATTAATGGACTACCTAACTTCATTTGTTCGATGACATCTTTTTTAGAACCTAATTGTGAGCTTGGGTAAGGAATTAACTCACCTTCACCATTAGTTTTTTCATTGAATTTCTTTGCCCATTCGTGGATAGCTAAGTCAAAAGGCTCTCCGGGGTTATTTTCATAAGCGACTTTTAGCTTATATTTAGCATCGGCGAATGCGGCACCTGTCATGCTGCCCATTAATAGCATTGTGCTGAGTGTTAAGCTAAGAAATGTTTTTCCGTTTAATGTGCTCAGTTTCATAAAGGTATCTCCTGTAGGGGGATTTATTGTTTTAAGTATTTAGTTTTTTTCTAACCAATGTATTTTTTGCGTAGCATTATTTCTGTGCCACTATTCAGAATATCTGTGATTTTTTGGCTCACATCATCTTGTAATTGTGGTATTTCGTTGAGGTTTAATCCCCATAAATCAGACATTGCTAGCACATTTTCAGTCAGTTGTTTTACATTTGAGTCATAGAGCTCATTCCAAGCTTTAAAGCGTTCGAGTAAATAATCATCATCATTTAAAGGAATGAGTTGTTCACCCTGTTTTCCTCGATAGAAAACAATAAGTGCAGCAAGTGAAAATGAAATGCAATAAGGAATTTTATTGTATTGCTTAACATAAGAGATTAATTGAGGTAATAAACGAGTTTTAAATTTAGTTAGCGAGTTTAGAGAAATTGAAAGTAACTCATGCTCTATATATGGGTTATTAAAACGGTCAATTACTGCGGAGGCAAAAGCCATAAGCTCCGAAGGGCTTTGAGATAAAACAGGAATAACCTCATTATCAATTAAATCTTTGATGAAAGATAAAAAGATTGGGTTGGTAGTGACATCACGAACAGTTCGAATCCCTGCTAAATAAGCAACGGGAACCATCGCAGTGTGTGCACCATTTAAGATTGCAACTTTACGTTCTTTGTAGGGTTTTATGTCATCTACTACTTTGATATTTAATGGCAATTCATTTAACTTTAGCTTCTTCTCTAGTATTTTTGGCCCTTGAATAACAAATAAATAGAAATATTCAGCAGTGACGAGAAAATCGTCTTTATAACCTAATTCTTTTTCCAGTTTTTCAATTTCATTTTTCGGGTAGCCAGTAACAATTCTATCGACTAACGTAGAACAAAACGTATTACTGCTATTTAGCCAAGCGATAAAATCCGTGGGAAGTTGCCAGTCTTGTGCATGTTGATTTACAAACTCTTGTAACTTATCGCCATTATAGTCAATTAACTCACAGGGGATGATGAACAACCCTTTGCTACTATCGCCATTAAAATGTTGAAAGCGGTGAAATAAAAATTGAGTAAGCTTTGCAGGGAAACTACTTGCTGGTGTATCTTCTAAGCGTACGTCGTGTTTATATACGATCCCTGCTTCCGTAGTATTAGAGAAGATCCATTGTAATTCGGGATTTTCTGCACACTTTAAAAATTTATCATATTCAGAATAGATAAGTATTTCACGGTTAACCGAATTAATAATTCTTATATTAGAAACACTTTGTTTTTGTTCATTAATCCCCCTGGTGATGGCAGTATAAAGTCCATTTTGTTGATTAATTGAGGGATGTGATGAGTCAATTGGCCTGACAAGCGTAATGCCACTATTGAAATCTGTCTTTTCATTCAGTTGGTCAACCATCCAGTCGATAAAAGCACGTAAAAAATTACCTTCTCCGAATTGTAAAATTCTCTCTGGGTATTGCTTATTAGCCATTGACTGTCTATTTAAGTAATCCATGACCATTCCTCTAGTTATTATGTGTATTAATCATCTGGTGTTGATTCAGACTAGAAGTATTTTTTTCTATGGACTATTAATTGCATCAATTTTGTGGAATGAATGGCTTTTTGATGTTTTTAATGTGTTTTTTATCAGTTAAAAACAGATGAATTATTGATAGATTAAATCTGTTCAATAAATATGTCTTTTAATTAATTGAAATATAGTGATAATTTTATTTTCTATAATTTTTGATAATAATAATTTTATAATTAAGCTGTTTTTTTACTGAAAAATTCAGGTTTTGTTTGATGTGTACCATTATCGACCCAAAGAAATAATTCGTCATTGGCCATCCATTGGCCTTGTAAACTAATGTTATTTATTCATAAGTTTGCTGTATGGAGTTGATCATAGTTCGTTTAGCGGTATCTAAATGATGTCTAAGTTCATTCATCGCGACAATATCATTACGGCTAATTAACGCACTTAAAATGGTCATGTGTTCTTCAATTGCCAGTACATTTCTTTCTTTTAAATCTGATTCATCCCATTGATATTGAAAATGAAATATCACAGTGATGATTTCAAGAGATTGATTAAAAAATGGGTTGTTGGCACCCGATAAAATAAGGCTATGTAGTTCATAATCTAGTTGAGAAAAGTCGCGGTAATTGATAGTAACGGTTTCACGCAGTGTTCTATGTTTGAGTAATAGCTCTTTCGCTAAAATCCAACGATGGTCATCTGGTGGTAAATTTAAAAAATGAGTCAATGCATTGGTTTCTAGTAACTCCCTAAACTCAAAAAGTTTTTCTGCGTATTCACGTGAAAACTTCATCATATGCCAATTTCCTCGGTGGGTGTTTTTAATTAACCCATAACGGGAAAACTCCACTAAGAACTCCCGAACAACACTAGAACTTACATGACTTTTTTTTGCTAATTGTAATTCAGTAAAAGTATCTCCGGGCATCAATTCTTTGCGTTTAATCATTTGATAAAACGCTTTTTCGAATAAGACGATTTGTTGATCAGGGAGACTTGATTCAACAGGAAAGAAATCAGTTTTATTGGGATAGCGAATGACATGATATTCATTCCCTTGTTTTTCAATGATTTTCTTTTCTAATAAATATTCGAGGGTATGTCTCACGGTGGTTCGACTGATATTAAACATCTCTGCTAAAGAAGATTGTGAGGGGAAAGGGGATGTTAATAAATTTTTATGTATGGCATCTAAGAATTCATTAATTGACCCATAGCGTATATTTTTACTCCTCACCATTTAAATACTCCTTGAATCTGATTTTTATTCTTTAAAGACCGATTTAAAACCGATTTAAAAACATTTAATCACAAAATTCGGTTGTTAATTATCTAGTCTATGTTTTTTAAATTAAAAAAGACAGATAAATTGATGGAGGGAAATATGAAACAATTGATTTGCCAAGAACCTAAACAATTAGTCTATCAACAAGTTGTTGAACCTACAGTTCAAACTGGGCACGTAAAAATAAAAATTCATGCGGTTGGTATATGTGGAACTGATATTCATGCATGGGGAGGAAACCAGCCATTTTTTCAATATCCACGAGTATTAGGACATGAAATTTCTGGAACTATTTGTGAGGTTGCATCAGATATCACGCAGTGGAAAGTCGGGCAACGTGTTGCGGTGATGCCTTATGTCGCATGTTACGAATGTGGTGCATGCAAGGAAGGAAAAACAAATTGTTGCGAAAAAATTTCAGTTATTGGCGTTCACGAAGACGGGGGTTTTTGTGAATATTTAAATGTTCCAGAGAAAAATGTATTAGCGATTGAAGACACTGTCACAGATATTGATGGCGCCTTGATCGAACCATTTTCAATCAGTGCTCATGCCGTCAGGCGTGCGCAAGTTAAAGCGCAAGATACTGTTTTAGTCGTAGGGGCTGGACCGATAGGGCTTGGCGTTGCTGCAATTGCCAAAGCGGATGGTGCTAACGTATTAGTGGCTGATACCAGTGAGGCACGTCGCCAACATGTTGAAAAGGTCTTAGGCTTAAAAACGTGTGACCCAGCGGCTGAAAATTACTTATCAAGCATTGAAGGCCATTTTTCAGGCATGCTTGCTGAGAAAGTCATTGATGCTACGGGGAATCAACACGCAATGAACACCGCGGTGAATTTAATTCGTCATGGTGGTTTAATTGTATTTGTTGGCCTATTTAAAGGTAATTTATCGTTTCCAGACCCCGATTTCCATAAAAAAGAGACAACAATGATGGGGAGTCGTAATGCAACGCCTGAAGACTTCAATAAAGTTGCAAGATTAATGGCTGAAGGTAAGTTATCTAGTGGGATGATGCTAACACACCAATTTGACTTTGATACCATTGGTGATGTTTATGAAAGTGATGTCATTAATAATCGTGAATTAATTAAAGGTGTTATTTTGTTTTAAATAGCAATTTATTTTAAACAAACATTTATTTTAAATAACAACAAAAACCCACAATAAGAGTGGGTTTCTGTTTGGCGCTAATTTATTTCTAGTCTGAATGAATTAGCGTTTTAATGCTTCCGATAACTCATCTTTCATGACGGACAGTATGTCTCTAACAACACGTGGGCTACCAGCGACTAAGTTACCAGATGCGATATAATTATGGCCGCCAATAAAGTCAGTCATGATACCGCCAGCTTCACGCATGATTAGCTCGCCGCCTAAGAAATCCCATGGTTTTAAGCCGATTTCAAAGAATGCATCAACACGACCAGAAGCAACATAACACAGGTCTAATGCCGCAGAACCCGTACGACGGAAATCAGCGCATTTGTCGAACATTGCGGTCATGATATTCATATATACCGCAGCGTGTTGTTTTTGTTTGAAAGGAAAACCTGTCGCAACGATAGCGCCATCAAGGTCACGTTTTTCATCAATGCGAATACGATAACCGTTAAGCTGAGCGCCTTGTCCACGTACTGCGCTAAATAATTCATTACGCATTGGGTCGTAGACAACAGCAACTTCTGTACGGCCTTTAACGCGTACAGCGATAGAAACAGAAAAATGAGGGAGGCGTTTTGTGAAGTTGGTGGTGCCATCCAGTGGATCGATTACCCATTGAATATCATCATCTTTACCAATTAATTCACCGCTTTCTTCAGTGATAATAGTGTGGTCTGGATATGACTTGCGGATGATTTCAATTATCAGTTGCTCAGATTCTTGGTCAACGTTAGTAACGAAATCGTTAGTGCCTTTCTGAGTGACTTTAATATTGCTAGGCATTTCATAGTTTTTAGCTATGTGATTACCGGCCTTACGTGCTGCACGTATGGCGATGTTAAGCATCGGATGCATGGGCTTTTTCCACTGGAATGTTAAAGAACGAAAAACTTGAGTGCCGAAGTATATAGATGTTCGTCACAATAAGCAATTTTGTGTTAAGCTATTGCGATAATTTTTTTATGAAACGTATAAACCATGTTAGATAATATCCGTATTGTTCTTGTTGAGACCTCACACACTGGTAATATGGGCTCAACGGCCCGTGCAATGAAAACCATGGGGCTTTCTAATCTCTATCTTGTTAACCCTCTTGTTGAACCAGACTCACACTCTATTGCGCTTTCTGCAGGAGCAAGTGATGTTATTGGTAATGCGATAATCGTTAAAACTCTCGATGAAGCTTTAGAAGGCTGTAAACTAGTGATCGGCACTAGTGCGCGTTCTCGTACTTTATCTTGGCCGATGGTTGAGCCACGTGAATGTGGCGTTAAATCTGTTGAGCAATCCAAAGAATCGCCAGTTGCGATTGTTTTTGGTCGTGAGCGAGTAGGATTGACCAACGAAGAATTACAAAAATGTCAGTATCATTTATATATCCCAACGAATCCTGAATACGGTTCTTTGAATTTAGCGATGGCGGTTCAGTTGGTGAGTTATGAGATACGTATGGCGTATCTTTCAATGAATGAAAAAAATACGGTAATTTCCGCAGATGATGAGGTAGAATACCCGCCGTCAGAAGATGTTGAGCGGTTTTATGTCCATCTTGAAAGCGTATTGAATGAATCCGGTTTTATACGTAAAGCCCACCCTGGCTTAATTATGAATAAATTACGCCGTTTATTCACTCGAGCGCATATCGAAACCCAAGAGTTACATATCCTGCGGGGTATTTTAACGTCAATGGAAAAATGGGCGAAAAAGTGAGGCGAAATCCGTGGTAAAATCAGGTGAATAATACTTGAGTAAATTAGTCAGGTAAATAGTTGACTAAATTACTCAGGAATGTCACAATCTGACCATAATTTACCACGGAGTAATATGTTATGAGACTCACTTCCAAAGGGCGTTACGCAGTAACTGCGATGTTAGATGTCGCATTACACTCTCAGTCAGGTCCAGTGCCTTTAGCTGACATTTCTGAACGTCAGGGAATTTCCCTCTCTTATCTTGAGCAACTTTTCTCTCGTTTACGCAAAAACGAGTTGGTTTCGAGTGTGCGCGGTCCAGGCGGCGGTTATTTGCTTGGTAGAGACGCAGACCAAATCTTTGTTGCTGAAGTAATCGCTGCGGTAGATGAATCTGTTGACGCCACCCGTTGCCAGGGTAATAAAGAAGGTTGCCAAAATGGCGATCGCTGCTTAACTCACGCACTATGGCGCGATTTAAGCGATAGAATTACAAGTTTCCTTAGCAGCATTAGCCTTGATGAGCTGGTTAAAAACCAAGAAGTCATGGTTGTTGCTGATAGACAAGATAACGAACAGCGTAAAACCATGCCAAATGGGATTACACCTGAATCGATTATCAATGTACGTGCTTAAAAATATTAAAAAAATTGCAGTCGGTACATCTTGGTGAGTTGTTAGACGAAGAGCTAATTTCCGCTATTTGTATCTTTAAAAATTAAAGGCAAGTTACCTTGTCCTTTGGAGTAAGTGAGCAATGAAATTACCAATTTATCTTGATTATTCAGCAACAACACCGGTTGACCCGCGTGTGGCTGAAAAAATGATGCAATGTTTAACAATGGATGGGAACTTTGGTAACCCAGCGTCCCGTTCTCATCGTTTCGGCTGGCAAGCGGAAGAAGCGGTAGATATTGCTCGCAATCAAATCGCCGAATTAGTGGGCGCTGACCCGCGTGAAATCGTGTTTACTTCAGGCGCAACTGAGTCTGATAACTTAGCGATTAAAGGCGCTGCTAATTTCTATAAAAAGAAAGGCAACCACATTGTTACCTGTAAAACGGAACACAAAGCCGTTTTAGATACCTGCCGCCAATTAGAGCGTGAAGGTTTTGAAGTGACTTACCTGTCACCGCAAAGCAACGGTTTAATTGCTATGCAAGACCTACAAGACGCTATCCGTGAAGACACTATTTTAATTTCTATTATGCATGTTAATAATGAAATTGGTGTAGTGCAGGATATAGAAGCTATTGGTGAATTATGCCGTAGCAAAGGGATTATTTTCCACGTCGATGCAACTCAAAGCGTGGGCAAGTTGCCCATCGACCTGAATGCGTTAAAAGTTGATTTAATGTCGTTCTCTGCGCACAAACTCTATGGCCCAATGGGCATTGGTGCACTGTATGTCCGCCGTAAACCTCGTGTTCGCCTTGAAGCGCAACAGCACGGTGGTGGCCATGAGCGCGGTATGCGTTCTGGGACATTACCTGTACACCAAATCGTTGGTATGGGCGAAGCTTACCGTATTGCCAAAGAAGAAATGGCTGCGGAATCTGAGCGTTTACGCGGTTTACGGTTACGTTTGTGGAACGGTATTAAAGATATCGAAGAAGTTTACCTCAATGGTGATTTAGAACACGGTGCGCCGCACATTCTGAACGTCAGCTTCAACTATGTTGAAGGTGAATCACTGATGATGTCATTAAAAGATTTGGCTGTATCTTCAGGTTCTGCATGTACTTCTGCAAGCCTAGAACCTTCTTATGTACTGCGCGCTTTAGGGATGAATGATGAGCTGGCACATAGCTCAATCCGTTTCTCTTTAGGTCGTTTCACGACAGAAGAAGAAATTGACTATGCAATCAAAATGATTCATGGCGCAATTGGCCACTTACGCGAGCTGTCTCCTTTATGGGAAATGTTTAAAGACGGCGTAGATCTTAACAGCATCGAATGGTCTCACCATTAATCAGACGGTTTCAGGAGTTTAAAAATGGCTTACAGTGAAAAAGTTATCGATCATTATGAAAACCCACGCAACGTTGGTTCGTTTGACAACAGCGACCCAAGCGTCGGTAGCGGTATGGTAGGCGCACCTGCCTGTGGTGACGTCATGAAATTACAGATTAAAGTAAATGATGACGGCATTATTGAAGATGCACGTTTTAAAACTTATGGTTGCGGTTCAGCAATTGCTTCAAGTTCACTCGTGACTGAGTGGATGAAAGGCAAAAGTTTGGACGAAGCAGAGTCAATCAAAAATACAGCCATTGCAGAAGAGTTAGAATTACCACCAGTGAAAATTCACTGTTCAATTCTAGCGGAAGACGCAATCAAAGCTGCTATTGCTGATTACAAAAGCAAACGCCAAAGCAAATAAGTTTTTAATCAGTCTATAGGGCAAGCCATATTAATAAATAACAACAAGTTATCGTCCTATAACTGGAACAATACTCATGCCTTCTAGGCTAAACATCGCTGAGTTTCTTAGCTTAGAAATAGGGTGGGTATAAAATAATTTGAAGGCGGATGCGACTCATGAGTAGCATCTGCCTTGTTTGTTTCTAAAGTGAGGTTTGCAATGTCTATTTCTCTTACAGAAAGTGCTGCGCAGCGTATTCAATCCTTTCTGCAAAATCGTGGAAAAGGCGAGGGCTTGCGTTTAGGTGTAAGAACTTCAGGTTGTTCAGGGATGGCTTATGTTCTTGAATTCGCTGATATAATTAATGAAGAAGACACAGTTTTTGAAGATAAAGGCGTAAAGGTCATCGTCGATGGCAAGAGCATTGTTTATCTTGATGGTACTGAGCTGGATTTCGTTAAAGAAGGCTTAAACGAAGGGTTTAAATTTAATAACCCTAACGTCAATAGTGAATGCGGATGCGGTGAAAGTTTTCACGTATAATGCGTTCAATTAAGCCTAATTTTCGGCCAATCTCACTAATATTAACTTGTTAGTGGTATTGGTAACCGGTTCGAGAAACTGAGCACTTATGGATTACTTTACTCTTTTTGGGTTGACCCCAACTTATGCCATCGATAGCGAACAACTGACGTTACGTTTTCAAGACTTACAGCGTCAATACCATCCTGACCGGTTTGCAACCTGTTCTGAACAGGAAAAAATGCAAGCACTGCAAAAAGCAGCAACCATTAATGCTGCCTATCAAGCCCTTCGTCACCCGCTAAAACGCGCGGAATATATGCTTTCATTACATGGTTTTGATATTAATAACGAACAACATACCATGCATGACACGGCATTTTTGATGGAGCAGCTTGAGCTACGTGAAGAGTTAGACAATATTGAAAACAGTGATGATGCACTTGATTTATTGGCTAAATTTATGCAAAACGTCAAACAAATGCAGCAAGCACGAAGCGCACTGATGGTGACAGAGTTAGATGCCATGCAGTGGGAAAAAGCCGCTGATACCGTACGTAAACTACGTTTTCTCGATAAGCTTCAGCAGCAAGCTGAGCAACTCGAAGAACGGTTACTAGATGAATTTTAAGAGAAAACGATTATGGCGTTACTACAAATCAGCGAACCCGGTATGACAGCAGCTCCGCATCAACGCAAATTGGCTGCTGGCATTGATTTAGGTACCACCCACTCTTTGATTGCGACAGTGCGCAGTGGTGAAGCTGCGGCTTTGCCTGACAATCAAGGGCGTTTTTTATTACCATCGATTGTTAATTATCAGCCTGAAAGCAAACTAGTGGGATGGGATGCGAAGCAACTTGCCGAGCAAGACCCAGTCAATACCATTATTTCAGTGAAACGCATGATGGGGCGTTCATTGGCCGATATTCAAAAACGCTACCCTGACTTACCTTATCAACTAAGTGCCAGTGAAAATGGTTTGCCATTTATTCAAACTGCGGCTGGCCAAGTCGACCCAATCCAAGTGTCTTCTGACATTCTAAGAACATTAGCAAAACGTGCAGAAGAAACCTTAGGTGGTGAAATGGATGGAGTAGTGATTACGGTGCCGGCTTATTTTGATGATGCACAACGCCAAGGTACAAAAGATGCGGCGCGCCTTGCAGGCTTACATGTATTACGTTTACTGAATGAACCGACTGCCGCTGCGATTGCTTACGGGTTGGACTCTGGGCAAGAAGGTGTGATTGCTGTTTATGACCTTGGTGGTGGTACTTTTGATGTTTCTATTTTGCGTTTAAGCCGCGGTGTATTCGAGGTGTTGGCAACGGGCGGCGATACTGCACTTGGGGGCGATGATTTCGACCAAGTACTGGCACAGTGGATTGCTGAGCAAGCAGGCGTTTCATTACAAGGTGATCATCATTTAAATCGTCAACTATTAAATGTGGCGACAGAAACGAAAGTCGCGCTCAGTGACGCAGATGCAGTGGCTATTCAGCTTGCCAATTGGCAAGGGGAAATTCGTCGTGAGCAGTTTGAAACGTTAATTGAAACTTACGTGAAACGTACACTGATGGCTTGTCGTCGTGCATTGAAAGATGCAGGTGTTGAGGCAGAAGAGGTGCTGAACGTTGTTATGGTTGGTGGTTCGACTCGCGTACCCTTAGTACGTCAAAAAGTTGGGGAGTTTTTTGGTAAATCACCACTGACATCCATCGACCCAGATAAAGTGGTGGCAATTGGCGCCGCAATTCAAGCCGATATCTTAGTAGGGAACAAGCCTGACAGCGAAATGTTGTTATTGGACGTGATCCCGTTATCCCTTGGTCTAGAGACCATGGGGGGATTGGTTGAAAAAGTGATCCCGCGCAATACGACGATTCCAGTTGCTCGAGCTCAAGAATTTACCACATTTAAAGACGGCCAAACGGCAATGAGTGTGCATGTGGTGCAAGGTGAACGTGAAATGGTGGCAGATTGCCGCTCGTTAGCGCGCTTTACCTTACGTGATATTCCAGCAATGGCAGCCGGTGGAGCTCATATTCGTGTGACTTTTCAAGTCGATGCCGATGGGCTGTTGAGTGTCAGTGCTATGGAAAAATCCACTGGTGTAGAAGCCTCGATTCAAGTTAAGCCATCGTATGGGTTAACGGATAACGAAATTTCAAACATGATTAAAGATTCAATGACTAACGCGCAAGATGACTTAAATGCGCGCCGCTTAGCGGAGCAAAAAGTTGAAGCTGCAAGAGTGCTTGAAAGTTTAACGAACGCATTAGCCCAAGATGGCAATTTACTGACGCCAAAAGAAGAGTCAGAAATTGATAATGCGGTCAATGAGTTAATTAAAGCGGTTGAGGGTACAGACCCAATCGTAATTGAAAATGCCATTAAACAACTGGATAAGCAATCGCAGGAGTTTGCAGCGCGTCGTATGGATACGTCCATTCGCCAAGCGTTGTCAGGCCATTCTGTGGATGAGATATAATTATGCCTAAAATAGTTTTTTTACCTCATAGTGATTTATGTCCAGACGGTGCTGTCGTTGAAGCACAAGAAGGCGAGTCTATTTTAAATGTTGCATTACGCAGCGGTATTGAGCTTGAGCACGCCTGTGAAAAATCCTGTGCTTGTACAACCTGTCATTGCATCGTTCGCGAAGGTTTTGACTCACTAGAAGAAAGTAGTGAACTCGAAGATGACATGTTAGACAAAGCATGGGGGTTAGAACCAGAAAGTCGTTTAAGTTGCCAGGCGTTGGTGGCGGATGAGGATTTAGTGGTAGAGATACCACGTTATACTATCAATCACGCCCGCGAACACTAATGCTCGTTATATTTCGCGTTGTAGGGGTGTTGGCTTCTTTCGAGTACTTGTGTCACATACTTTTGTATGCTCCCCAAGATACTCTCAATTGCCGCCTACCTACAACACGAACTATTTAGAGCATTGAATAGTTTGTTATATTTCGCGTTGTAGGGGTGTTGGCTTCTTTCGCTAACCCTAGTCACATACTTTTGTATGCTCCCCAAGATACTCTCAATTGCCGCCTACCTACAACACGAACTATTTAGAGCATTGAATAGTTTGTTATATTTCGCGTTGTAGGGGTGTTGGCTTCTTTCGCTAACCCTAGTCACATACTTTTGTATGCTCCCCAAGATACTCTCAATTGCCGCCTACCTACAACACGAACTATTTAGAGCATTGAATAGTTCGTTATATTTCGCGTTGTAGGGGTGTTGGCTTCTTTCGCTAACCCTAGTCACATACTTTTGTATGCTTTCCAAGCTACTCTCAATTGCTGCCTAGCTACAACGTGAATTATTTAAAAAATCAAAATACATGTCATGCTTCACGCTGTAGCGTTGTTGGCTTCTTTCGCTAACCCTAGTCACATACTTTTGTATGCTCTCCAAAATACTCTCATTTGCCGTCTAGCTACAATGTGAATTATTTAAAAAATAACAGTAAATCGTCCTTAATATTTATTCATATATGTAATAAGAGTGATTTTTTGTATTTTAATATTTTCCTTGTTATTTTCTTTTGTTTTTTTGAAAGTGAAATGCAACTCTTAATATTTTATTTAATTTTAATAAATTAATTATTTATATATTATGAAATTTTTTTGTTTTATTTACTTGCTGATTTAAAGTTAGTAATTAAATTATCACTTTGTGCGCTTTATTTTTTATGTTATAGATAATATCGATATTGAGTAGTTACCTTTGGATTAAAATACAATGATTCAATGTTTATATAAATGCTAATTAAATAAAGTTGGAGATAAAAAGGAATTTTATCATGAAATGGAAATATCGATTTGGCGCAGTGGCTGGTAATACACTTGAATATTATGATATTGCTGTTTTTGCGGCAATATCGAGTTATCTCAGCGCAGAATTAGAGCGGCTAGGCTATAACCAAGCGACAGAGATGGTATGGGGTATATTTGCTTTGCGTTTTATTATTCGGCCTGTTGGCGCTTATATTATAGGGAGGTATGCCGACAGTGTTGGTAAAAAGTCCGCATTGGTTTTAACAAGTTTTATAACAGGGACAGCTACACTATGCATGGCATTATTACCTATTAATTTATTAGGGAATTACACTCCTATTGCCATTTTAATTTTGCAAATGGCACTATCATTTAGTTTTGCAGGAGAATATCCATCATTAATTACTTACCTTTTTAATAACTCTAAGAATAATGAAAACTCAAGGTTATCAGCCATAATCAATGGCAGTACAGCATTCGGTATTATTATTTCACTTACAGTTGTATTTGCTTTGGAATTTTTTTTAGAACCAGAGATGATGCAAAGTATTGGATGGCGAGTTCCCCTGTTTTTAGGAGTGCTTAATATTGCTATTAGCTTTTGGTTTAGAATGAAATTGCCTAATAATTCAAGTGAAAAAATAAAATCAGTACCTATTAGTTATATGGATATGTTTTTTGTTTTTTTATTAACCATACCTGGAAATGTGCTCTTCTTTGTGCAGCATGTTTCAACAGCTATGTTTCTTGAAAAAATGCAAATGATAGAAGATAGGACTGTATGGGCACTGTTATTGTCAATTTTACTTCTATCTTTTATGTTAATTTGTGGCTGGCTTGCCGACAAATATAATATTTTGGAAAAGGTATATAACCTCGGTGTGATAGGAATGGTGTTTTTATCAATTCCTATATTTTTATTAATTAGCAGTCAATCTATAATATTAACTATTATTTCTCAATTAATTATCAATATATATGCAGCAATGATTCTAGCAACGACCCCCTTTATGTTGTTTAAAGCGGCAAAAGGAAAGGTTGTTACACTTGCGTTAGGTTTTAACTTTACAGCAATGCTTTTTGGTGGTGTCTCACCTTTGATTACAACTTATCTTGCTAATATTAATATAGCCTATGTGGGCTTATTTCTAACATTGTGTGGTGCACTTCGATTTTTAATTTATAAAAAACCATCTAAAGATTTTGAAATAGAGACAAAAACGGGAAGTTAAACTTTATTAAGGAATTGATATGAATGCTGAAAGCCAAGTTTTTGAAGATGTATGTAGTAATTTTAAAAATGAATTTATAAATATTTTTGATTGGCATGATGTTGATGTTACCTATTTCTGTGTTGATTTAAAAAATAAAACAATGCATATAGCATCTAATAATTATGAATGGCAATTAATAAGTCTAAACAGTGGGTTGGATCTTTTGGTGGAAGAAAGATTAAAATCGAGCATCCAATATTGGAATAATTACCCAGAAGTTTTCATGAAGATTCTAGCTAAATCGAAAAAAAGTAAATTTAAAGTTGATTTTTGTAATAGATATGGGAGTACATTTGAAATTACTACTGTAAATTCAAATAAGCAGCTCACATTATCTGAAATGTTATCTATTTATAAGCATCGTCCCATGATTTCTGAGTATGCCCACCAGCTTTGGAAAAAAAATCCTGATGTTACTTTACCGATGAGAGCGAATATTCCTATAAAGGCGCAATTATTAGGGCAAACAAAGAATGTTGCACCGGAACTATTAAATCCTCAAAAATATATGCGTTTTGGCCATATTCGTTTTACACGAAAAGAGATGATAACCATACGCCTACTGCTTTCGCACTGTAAGGTAAAAGAAATCAGTTATATTCAAGGTTGTTCAGAAGCCAGTGAAAATAGACGAATTCAAAATATCAAAGAAAAGTTGGGTTTCCCTTATGCTTCATCAAGCGGTTTGTTTACAGCATTAAAAGAGCAAGGTATTACATTGGCTTGTTTGGAAACACTTATCGATTTACCTCTCACAAACAGTATAATGAAGAATAACTGAAAAAGATCCGTTGGTATGATTCAAAGGGCTATAATTCGAAAAATAGTTGTTCATATAATGAGAGAAAATGATGAGTTTAAAATGGTCAAATAGCCGTGAAATCGGTGAAGCACTGTATGACGCATTTCCAGATGTTGATCCAAAAACGGTGCGCTTTACCGATATGCACCAGTGGATTTGCGATTTAGAAGAATTTGATGATGATCCGCAAAAATCGAACGAGAAAATCCTAGAAGCGATTTTGTTAGTTTGGCTGGATGAATTCGAATAAGTAGGGTTTTCCCCTAAAAACCGAGTGACTGTCAGAAATAGTGCTCGGTTTTTTATTTTATATCAGCACTATAATGATATCCCTATTGGTATTTATCAGTTAAGGTAATGCCATCTGCCGACAGAATAAATGGGCTTTTACTGTCTGCAAAAATAGACAAAGTGAGAAAAACGATGACAAAACAAATTATGCCAGTAATGATTTCTTGTGAGCCTGCTGCACCTTGTTGGGGCGAAGGCGCATTGTTAAGCTCTAGCGATAAAGGGATGACAATCCACCTGAAACATGCAGGTAAATTATGTGCAGTACAAAGCGCTGGCCGTAAATTAGATGGCCAAGGGATCCGCAATGTAGCTTTGGCTGGCGAAGGCTGGGATTTAGAAAAAAGCTGGGCATTTTGGCAAGGTTTTCGTGCGCCAAAAGGGGCTAGAACGATTGAATGGCCAGTACTGCCAGAAGCGGATCGCAAAGAGTTAGAAAACCGTATTCGTACCATTGATTGGGTACGTGATGTGATTAACGCACCGGCAGAAGAGTTAGGCCCAGAACAACTCGCACAACGCGCCATCGATTTACTCTGCACTGTCGGCGCACAAGACATTAGCTACCGTATTATTAAAGGTGATGATTTATTAGAACAAGGTTATACCGGTATTCATACGGTTGGTCGTGGTTCAAGTCGTCCACCTGTATTTTTGGCGTTGGATTACAACCCAGGAGCCAACCCAAATGCCCCTGTATTTGCTGCGTTAGTGGGTAAAGGAATTACCTTCGATTCAGGCGGTTATAGTATCAAACCATCATCCTCAATGAATTCAATGAAAGCCGATATGGGCGGTGCAGCAACATTAGCAGGTTCATTGGCATTGGCGATTTCACGTGGCTTACAAAAACGTGTGAAAATGTTCCTGTGCATTGCTGACAATATGGTTAGCGGCAATGCATTCAAATTGGGTGATATTATTCGTTACCGCAATGGTAAATCCGTTGAAATAATGAATACAGATGCTGAGGGTCGTTTAGTCCTAGCCGATGGCCTGATTGATGCGAGCAAAGAAAAACCAACGTTAATTATTGATGCAGCAACCTTGACGGGCGCAGCGAAAACTGCCGTGGGTAATGACTACCATTCTGTATTGAGTTTCGATGACAAGTTAGTTGCTGATTTAATGAGCGCTTCAGACGCTGAGTTTGAACTGTTCTGGCGTTTACCACTGGCAGAGTTCCATCGCCAGCAATTACCGTCTGGTTTTGCGGATTTGAACAATATTGCGGCACCATCGCACACAGCAGGCGCAAGCACCGCTGCGGCATTTTTATCGCATTTTGTCGAAAATTATCGTCAAAATTGGGTGCATATTGACTGCTCAGCGACTTACCGTAAATCTGCAGTTAGCTTATGGGCAGAAGGCGCAACGGGTACAGGTGTAAGAACATTAGCTAACTTATTAATCAGTAAATCAAAGTAGCGAATGTTTGATTGATAACAGGCACGGGAAGGTGACTTTTCGTGCCTATTTTTTTACCTTGACGTATTTGCGAGTATAATAAGCGATTATTTTTAATAGCAGGGGATTGGCAATGTCGCAGCAATCGAATAATAACAGTTCCAACCAAGAAACTGAGATCCAATTTACTGAATTAACAGTGCCGAAAGGTTCATCACTTAAATTAAGTGTGTTAGAAGATCAGCCACAAGCCATTGTTGACGCGCTTACTGAATTTTTTAAACAACACAAAGTGGTCAGACGCGGTTTCATGGTCTCCGCAACAGAGAGCGATTCTGCTAAAGAAGCGCCTATCTTAATGATAGCGTTGGAGTTTACCACAGGAGCAGAAAATATTGATTCAATTATCCATGGGGCTGGGACGCTTGCTTGTGAGTTTTTAGCTGATGACGAGTCTATTGATTTTTGTGTGGTGAATGAAAATGAACAAGGTGTTAGCCATTTTATTACTCAACACGTTCAGCCTTTTTACCAGCGTCGTCTTGGTAGCTTCTTGCGGGACACAATCCCAGTAAAAAATACCTAATAATTCCATGTATAGAGTGAGGGAAATATTTTTTCTCACTCATAAAATGCATATTGCTCATTTATTAAATATATATTCTGCTTACTATTTAAAAAATATTATTTCATTTCTCTGTTTTTCTCTCCCATCATTTTTTCCGTTTTGTCTGATAGGTGTTCTAATCACATTCTGTTAAATTGTTTCGATAATTGAAATAATATCAGCAGTATTTATCTGTGTGTGTTTTTAAACATTTCTAAGTATGTAGAGGGTTTTAATCTCCTGTTAAAACCTTAAAAAACAGAATCAATTTTAACTAATTAAAGGGCGGGCGGTAATGAAACAACAATCAAGTTGGGCTTCATTGGCGGGTCTCAAAACCAAAAAGCGTTATTTAGCACTTGCGTTGGCATCGGTAGTGGCATTGGCTGGTTGTGATAATACAGATGAAACAACCAAAAATGAGCCAAATGTTTCAACCACAGCGCCAGAAAATCAAACCAAAACAGCGCCAGTTGCAGAACAGAAAAAAGCAGCACCGAAACTTTCCACTGAAGAAATGATAAAAAAATATGCAGGGAAAGATTTAACTATTTTGGATGCGTCTGAATTACAGCTTGATGGTGCGAGTGCCATGGTGGTGACATTCTCGGTTCCACTACAAGCAAACCAAGACTTTGGCCAGTACATTAACCTCATTGATGTTAAAGCGGGTAAGTTAGATGGCGCTTGGGAACTGTCTGATAACCAAATGGAACTCCGTTTTCGCCATCTTCCGCCATCTAAAGAGTTAAACTTAACCATTAACCCGGGTATTAAAGCGGTTAATGAGCGTACGACGACCGAAAATTTTGAGAAAAAATTGACCACTGCACAAATCATCCCAACCGTTGGTTTTGCAAGTAAAGGCTCTTTATTACCTAGCAAGGTTGCCCAAGGCTTACCTGTGATTGCCTTGAACGTTGATAAGGTCGACGTCAATTTCTTCCGTGTGGATGAAAAGCAATTACCACAATTTTTAGCACAGTGGCAGTATCGTAGTAATTATGAGTATTGGTATTCCGAAGAGTTTCTCGACAAAGTGGAGCTGGCTTATACCGGCCGCTTTGACTTAAATCCAGATAAAAATACCCGCCAAACCATTTTACTGCCGTTGAAAGATGTCAAAGAGTTACAGCAAGATGGCGTGTATTTGGCCATCATGCAAAAAGCAGGCAGCTATAGTTATCAATTCCCTGCAACTGTCTTCACATTGAGTGATATTGGTGTATCACTACACAGTTACCAAGACCGTGTCGATATTTTCACTCAATCCTTAGCGAAAGGCTCTGCAATTAAAGGCGTTGAGCTGCGTATTTTGGATGAAAAAGGCCAGTTAGTAACAAAAGGTACGACAGATGGCGATGGCCATGCTCAGCTAGATAAATTAGCGGGTGGAAAATTATTGCTGGCAACCCATGAAGGGCAAACCAGTATGATTGACCTCACTCAGCCAGCGCTTGATTTATCTGAATTCGATATTTCAGGGCCAGAAGGCTACGCAAAACAATTTTTCACCTTCGGTCCTCGAGATTTATATCGCCCAGGTGAATTATTGCTGGTAAACGGCCTATTGCGTGATGGCGATGGTAACCCAGTCAAAACTCAGCCAGTTAAAGTTGATGTATTAAAAACTGATGGGCAAGTGGTTCGTAGTTTTGTTTGGCAACCAGAAGAAAACCAAAATGGCTTATATCAATATCAATTTGAAATTCCTAAAAATGCAGAAACAGGCGGTTGGTCGCTTCGCTTTGATTTAGGTGATGGTTCACCACTGCGTTACTACAAATTTAATGTTGAAGATTTTATGCCAGAACGTATGGCTCTGGAAATTGAGGGCAGCGATGTCCCTCGTTTAACAAGTCAATCTGTCGATTTTGATATTCAAGGTCGTTATTTATACGGTGCGCCAGCGGCTGATAACCAGCTACAAGGGCAAATTGTCTTAAAAGCAGCTCGGGAAGCGGTCGCAAAATTACCTGGTTTTGAATTTGGTGCTGTCAATGAAGAAGGTTTACCACGTAAGTTGGACGAGTTTGACTTGACGCTGGACAGCAATGGTGAAACCGTGATTTCAATTCCAAATAGCAATTGGAGTTCAACACGTTCACCTATTTCGGCTGTTTTACAAGCAAGTTTGCTTGAGGCTGGCGGACGTCCTGTGACGCGCCGTGCCGAGCAAGCCATTTGGCCTGCGGAAAAACTGGTCGGTATTCGCCCATTATTTGCGAAAAAAGAAATTTATGATTACCGCACTGACCGTTATGTAAAACGTCACAATGTGGATGAAAATTCACTCGCAGAATTTGAATTAGTCATGGCTGATGCCGCAGGTAATAAACTGGCAGCAGAAAACTTAACTGTGCGTTTAGTGTATGAGCGTCGTGATTATTACTGGAGTTGGTCTGAAAGTGGTGGTTGGTCTTCAAATTATGACCAAAAAGACCTCGTTATGGCGAATGAAAATATTGCTATTGCTAAAGACGGAACGGCGAAAGTGTCTTTCCCTGTGGATTGGGGGGCATTCCGCCTAGAAGTTGTTAACCCAGAAAATCAGCTAGTGTCGAGCGTCCAGTTTTGGGCAGGGTATTCATGGCAAGATAACACAGGGGGAAGTGGCTCTGTTCGTCCTGACCAAGTGAAACTCAGCCTGAATAAGCCTGCGTACTTACCGGGTGAAAAAGCTAAAGTTCGCATTGAATCTCCTAAAGCCGGTAAAGGGTATATATTGCTCGAATCGAGCAACGGTCCATTGTGGTGGGAAGAAATTGATGTGCCAGAAAAAGGCTTAGACGTTGAAATCCCAGTCAATAAAGAGTGGGCTCGTCATGACTTGTACGTCTCAGCAGTTGTGGTGCGCCCAGGAGACGATTCTAAAGAAGCAACGGTAAAACGTGCGGTGGGTGTGTTGCATTTACCAATCGCAGATGAAAACCGTAAGATTGCTTTAGCACTCTCCGCGCCAGATAAAATGCGTCCAAACCAAGACTTAACGGTAAAAATTAAAGCGACAGCACAAGATGGCAAACCGTTACCTGAAAAAGTGAATGTGTTGTTATCTGCGGTTGACACTGGCGTATTGAATATCACAGATTTCAAAACCCCAGACCCGTATGATGCCTTTTTTGGCCGTAAGCGTTATAGCGTTGACCAATATGACGTTTATGGTCATTTAATTGAAGGACAAGGTAAGGTTGCTAACTTGCGCTTTGGTGGTGACAGCGAGGATGCCGCATTAGAGCGTGGTGGTATGAAGCCACTCACTGAAGTGCAAATTATTGCGGAGCAAGCCAAGCCTGTCACATTAAATAAAGACGGCGAAGGTGAAATTAGCCTCGCTATCCCTGATTTTAACGGGGAATTACGTGTGATGGCCCAAGCATGGAATGAAAAAGAGTTCGGCCATGCGGATAGCAAAGTGATTGTCGCGGCACCATTAGTGACACAAATGTCGATGCCACGTTTTATGGCTGGTGGTGATAAGTCTTACTTTGCGCTTGATTTGACTAATATGACGGATAATACACAAAATGTGACCGTCAATTTCAAGGCATCAGGAATGGTGAAACTTGATGGTGTCAGCAGCCGTGAGTTGGAGTTACCAAAAGGCAAACGTACCACGATTAATTTACCTGTCAGAGCAGACTACGGCTTCGGTGAAGGTGAAGTGTCAATGACCATTAATGGTGTGAAAATTCAAGGCGAAGCCAATAAAGATTACAGTAATAGTTGGAAAGTCGGGGTTCGTCCGGCACAACCAGCAGAAACTGTTTCTTTTGCAACTGCTATTGAGCCAGGCACCTCATGGGCGTTGCCGACTAACCAAATTGCCGGGTTACAACCCGATACCCTAGAAGGGCAAGTGCTATTAACTAGCCGTCCACCGTTAGATATTTCTCGTTATATTAGAGAGCTATTTGCTTACCCATATGGTTGCTTGGAGCAAACTATCAGCGGGTTATATCCATCATTATTCTCAACTCAAGCTGAGCTGAATAAGATAGGGATTAAAACGCAAACAGATGCGGATCGTCATAAAGCGATTGAAATTGGTATTCCGCATTTGTTAAGTATGCAACGTAATGATGGCGGTTTCTCGCTATGGGATAGAAACGGCCGCGAAGAGTATTGGTTAACTGCATATGCGGCGGATTTCTTGAATAAAGCGAATCAGCGTGGGTTTACGGTTCCGCAAGACGCTATCAGTAACGCAAACACGCGCTTATTGAGCTATTTACAAGATGGTAGCCAAATCAATTATCCTTATACGGAAAATCAGGCAGGTGCGCGTTTCGCAACTCAAGCTTATGCAGGCTTAGTGTTGGCGTCACAGCAAAAAGCACCTTTAGGCGCATTACGTCAACTTTATAACCAAAGAGATCATGCCGCTAGTGGTTTACCGCTCGTTCAGCTTGGTGTTGCATTGAACTTGATGGGGGATAAATCACGTGGTGAGAGCGCGGTGATTGACGGACTGAAAAAACAACGTAACCGCTACAGCTATGTAGGGGATTACGGTTCGGTGATCCGTGATGACGCGATGATTGTTGCGCTATTAAATGAATATAATTTAATGCCAAAATCCCGTGACCAAAAACTACAAACTTTGTCTAATAACTTGACTTCTCAACGTTATTTCTCGACACAAGAGAGCAATGCGTTGTACTTAGCGGGCCGTTTCTACTTAAATGAAAGTGAAGCTCCATGGAAAGCAACGATTAATGGCCAAGAACCTCCGATGGTTTCAGATAAACCCGTGAGTGAGTTCTTGAGTAAAGCACAATTAGAAACAGGTTATAGCATCGAAAACACGGGAACCAATACGCTATACACACGACTAAACGTGGTGGGTTATCCACAACATTCGCCGAAACCAAGTTCGAATGTGCTGGGTATCACTCGTAGTTACTATGATATGAAAGGTAACCGCATTTCGTTAGATAGGCTAAGAAGCGGTGAAATGGTGGTGGTTAAATTGGAAGTTCAAGCATCCCAAAGCGTACCAGATGCGCTAGTGGTTGACTTACTACCAGCGGGCTTAGAACTGGAAAACCAAAATTTAGCGAACAGTAGCGCTAATTTGAGTGAGTCTGCGCCGAACCTGCAAGAACTGATTGATGATATGCAGCAATCACAAATTCGCCATATGGAATACCGTGATGACCGTTTTGTGGCTGCCGTTGAAGTTCAGCAGTATCGCCCAACGACATTAGTCTACTTAGCACGTGCAGTGACACCGGGTGTATATAGCATTCCAGTACCACAAGTTGAATCAATGTATGTCCCTGATTGGCGCGCGACGGGCTATTCTGATGGCCAATTAGAAATCGTTCGTTAATCACCGCTAAACTGAGCCCTTATATATTGATATATAAAGTATAAGGGCTCTTTTAATTTATTTTCGGTACTCCCATCAATGAAAAAATGGTTACGCCGCACAGGCATTGCACTGGTTCTGTTGGTCATTATTTTGCCACTGGCTTTTCTAGCGGCTGATAAAATATGGCCGTTGCCGATTAAGCAAATTGAAATGGCTCGAACTGTGGTTGCTGCGGATGGCACACCATTGTGGCGCTTTGCAGACAAAGAAGGTATTTGGCGCTTTCCGGTTACACTCGATGAGGTTTCTCCTGATTTTATTGAAGCGTTATTAACGTATGAAGACCGCCATTTTTATCGCCATCCGGGGGTAAACCCGTTTTCGCTAGTTAGGGCCGCGGGGCAGTTTGTGAGTTCAGGGCGTATTGTGTCGGGCGGTAGTACCATTTCGATGCAAGTTGCACGGTTAATTGATCCCCATGAAAGAACATTGGGCGGTAAGCTGAAACAGCTTTGGCGTACGGCTCAACTTGAGTATCACTACTCAAAAGATGAAATTTTAGAAATGTATTTAAACCGCGCTCCGTATGGTGGAACCATTGAAGGTATTGGAGCCGCTAGCTGGGTATATTTGAATAAGTCACCAGCAAAATTGACGGCGAGTGAAGCGGCTCTCTTTGCTGTTCTACCTCAAGCTCCTAGCCGTTTAAGGCCAGACCGTTATCCACAAAGGGCACAAGCCGCTCGTGATAAGGTGTTAGACAGGTTAGAGGAATACCAAGTTTGGAGCCCTGAAAAAGTTGCCGATATTAAACAAGAACAAATTTGGCTAGCACCGCGGAAGAATCCGCATTCTGCTCCTTTGCTTGCAAGGCGTGTGACTAAAAATACGCAAGACCCCATCATTGAAACCACTATCGACGCCAGTTTGCAAAGGCAACTGGAAGACATGGCAATGAATTGGAAAAACCAACTACCAAAACAAACTTCACTGGGGATTTTGGTGGTTGATCATACGGATATGGCAGTAAAAGCTTATATTGGCTCAATTGATTTCCAAGATGATAGCCGTTTTGGTCATGTGGACATGATTAGCGCTTGGCGCTCTCCAGGCTCAACGTTAAAACCTTTTTTATATGCATTAGCGATGGATGATGGGCTCATCCATGCGGAGTCGTTATTACAAGATGTACCGAGGCGCTTTAATGATTACCGTCCGGGGAACTTTGACAGTGGTTTTAATGGGCCAGTGAGTGTTAGTGATGCACTCGTTCGTTCATTAAATTTACCCGTGGTTCAGTTATTAGATGTGTATGGTAGTAAACGATTTACGGCTCAACTGCGTAATGTTGGGACTGAGCTGCGCTTTCCGTTAGGGAGTGAACCAAACTTGTCGCTGATTTTAGGCGGCACAGCCACACGGATGGAAGATTTGGTTTCCGCTTACAGCGCATTTGCGAGAAAAGGTTATGTGTCGCCGCTACGTTTTAAACCAACCGATAAAATTCGCGATAGAGCGCTGATGTCACCGGGAGCCGCATGGATAGTGCGCCGTATTATGGGCGGGGAAGCACGCCCTGTTCCTGAGGCTAATTTATCAGGGCAACTTAATTTAGCATGGAAAACGGGAACCAGTTATGGTTATCGAGATGCGTGGGCGATTGGTGTTAATCCGCGTTATACCATCGGCGTTTGGGTCGGACGACCGGATGCAACGCCTGTTGCAGGGCAGCTAGGCTTTGCCACTGCTATCCCGATTATGAATCAAATCAATGGAATGTTACTGAGCAAAATTTACCTATCTCATGAACCGTTACCGAAAGATGTGAAGCCTGCCAGTGTTAGCCAAGCAGTGATTTGCTGGCCGGGAGGAACGGCATTACTGAAAGATGATAATAATTGCCGCCAAAGGCGCCTAAGTTGGATCTTGGATAATACGATCCCACCCACTTTAATGGCGCGAGACCAAGAGTCACTCTTAGGGTTAAGACAAAAAATCTGGGTAAATGACAAAGGGCTACAAGTGGCGGCAGATTGCCCGAATGCACAGGAAAAAGAGGTACATTTATGGCCGATTACGGTGGAGTCATGGTTACCGAGTAGTGAAAAACGGGAAAATCGGTTACCTAAAGCAGATTTAGCTTGCCCTCCATTGAAGTTAGAAACGCCGCCATTATTGATTTCCGGTATACGTGATGGTGAAGTATTACAGCGCTTGCCAGGAAAAACCAGTTTAGATTTGCGTTTAGTCACACAGGGTGGGCAGGGGCAGAAATGGTGGTTCTTAAATGGAGAACAAGTGAACACAACAGAGCAAAATGGTTCTATTTTGCTGACACTCGATAAAAGTGGAAACTACCAAATTTCGGTATTGGATTTAAGCGGCCAAGTGACGGCAATGAGTTTTAGAGTGAAGTAATAGATGAAAAACGTGACTTACCCGAAAAAATAGTGTTTTTTGCTATAAAAAGTTTAACAAAATGTTGTTGTGACTGTAGGAAATTGTAATCAGAGCCCCTATAATCATCGCCTTATTTTTCTTTTTCCTAGACATGGTTGCTTTTGAAGTTTAAAAGCCTAACAATAGAATTAGAAATAATATAAAAAACTACAACATGCCTATTTTAAGTTCTTGCATCCTAAGTTACAGGGAAGAATAAAGAATAAAGGCCTAATGAATCGCTAAGAGGTTATTTATGACTGTTCAACGTACATTTTCTATTATTAAACCAAACGCCGTGAAGAAAAACGTTATTGGTGCAATCTACAACCGTTTTGAAAGCGCGGGTTTCACAATCATCGCCGCTAAAATGATGCATTTAACTCGTGAGCAAGCTGAAGGCTTCTACGCTGAACACAAAGGCCGTCCTTTCTTTGAAGGTCTGGTTGAATTCATGACTTCAGGCCCTATCATGCTGCAAGTGTTAGAAGGTGAAAATGCAATCCAACGTCATCGTGACCTGATGGGCGCAACTAACCCAGATAACGCGTTAGCAGGTACTTTACGTGCAGACTACGCAGACAGCTTCACTGAAAACGCAACTCACGGTTCAGACTCTGAAGAATCTGCTGCTCGTGAAATCGCGTATTTCTTCACTGCTGATGAAATCTGCCCACGCTAAGACTTCTTTAACTAATGCATTAGCATTATTGTTATAAAGTTTGTACAATGCGACGCCCTGCTATGATTAGCGGGGCGATTATATTTTTAAGACTGCAAAAATTACGTCGTGCTATACTCATTACTAGCACTGCCGAAAGTGTAACAACGAGGCAATACACCATGTCTGATATGACGACAGATGCACAATGTGCAACTTCTTCTGCTATTTCTGTCACGCCAGAAAAAACGAATCAAAAAACCAATTTACTTGATTTAAACCGCAAGCAAATGCGTGAGTTCTTTGCCCAAATGGGTGAAAAACCGTTCCGCGCGGATCAGGTCATGAAATGGATCTATCATTATTGCTATGATGATTTTGACCAAATGACCGATATTAATAAAGTTCTTAGAGCAAAACTAAAAGAAGTCGCGGAAATCCGTGCACCGGAAGTCGCTGACGAACAGCGTTCATCAGATGGTACCATTAAGTGGGCTATCAAAGTGGGTGACCAACTGGTTGAAACTGTATATATCCCAGAAGCAGATCGTGCAACATTGTGTGTGTCTTCACAGGTTGGTTGTGCGCTGGAGTGTAAATTCTGTTCCACGGCGCAACAAGGCTTCAACCGTAACTTACGTGTTTCGGAAATCATTGGTCAGGTTTGGCGAGCTGCAAAAATTATTGGTTCACTGAAATCCAGTGGACGCCGTCCAATTACCAACGTTGTAATGATGGGAATGGGCGAACCATTACTGAATTTGAATAATGTCGTCCCTGCGATGGAAATTATGTTAGATGACTTCGGTTTTGGTTTATCTAAGCGCCGTGTCACGATTTCCACTTCCGGTGTTGTACCTGCACTGGACAAATTAGGGGATATGATTGATGTCGCGTTAGCGATTTCATTGCATGCGCCAACAGATGATATCCGCGATGATATCGTTCCAATTAATAAAAAATACAATATTGAAACCTTCCTCAACAGTGTGAATCGTTATTTAACGAAATCGAATGCCAATGCAGGACGAGTAACCGTTGAGTATGTGATGTTAGATCACGTGAACGATAGTGTTGAACAAGCTCATCAATTAGCGGAATGTTTAAAAAATACACCTAGCAAAATCAACTTAATTCCATGGAACCCGTTCCCTGGAGCGCCATACGGTAGAAGTTCGAATAGTCGTATTGACCGCTTTTGTAAAGTATTGATGGGATATGGTTTTACTACGATAGTACGCAAAACACGCGGTGATGATATAGATGCAGCTTGTGGGCAACTTGCTGGCGATGTGATCGACAGAACAAAACGAACGTTGAAAAAACGCTTAGCAGGGGAACCTATCAAGGTAAAAACAGTCTGATTTATAAATATGTTTGAATCAGTGAATTAAGTTATGGTTTAGGGCGTTTTAGAGTTAGGCAAAACGCCTTTGTTCACCTACAATAGTAGAAGCAATAAGAAAAATTTAATTGTTGTTTCAACATGATGATAAATTATTGACGAGTAAAGCTGCTCAATGCTTGCTTTATATATTTTTAACTTGGAAATAGTGTTGCCAGCAAATGACTATCGAAAATAATACCGAACAGACTACGACGACAGTAGGACAATTATTGACGCAAGCACGTGAGCGCATGGGGCTAACCCAAGATGTTGTTGCAGAACGATTATGCCTTAAAATCAGTACGGTAAAAGAGATAGAACAAGATATTGCTCCCGCTGGTGTAGAACCGACGTTTTTACGTGGTTATATTCGCCTTTATGCACGCATGGTAGGTATACCAGAAAGCGAATTAAAAACGTATATGAAAACGGAAGAGCCCGTCACATTAGCCAAAGTTTCTCCTATGCAAAGCTATTCTTTAGGGAAAAAGCGTAAAAAGCGCGAAGGTTGGTTAATGAAACTGACTTGGTTGATTGTGATCGTCCTCATTGCAATGGTTGGTGTATGGTGGTGGCAAGATCATAACGCACAAAAAGATGAATTAGTTTCAATGGCAAATCAAAATGATTTGATTTTGTCTCAGCAAGATAACAGCACAACCCCCGTTGAATTGCCGGCTTCAACAGAGATAGTCTCAACGGATACAGCGCCTGTTACACAGGAAAATACACTTGAATTACAAGGCCAAGAGCCCGTATTAACGGCTGACTCTGTTACAGAGCCAGTTAGAACAATTCCATTACCGAATGCACCACAATCTTCAGTTGCATTAGACAGAACACAAAATACAGAAACGACTGAACCTGTTGCAGTGAGTAGCCAAGCTCTGGTCTTGAATTTTACTGGGCAGTGTTGGTTAGAAATTCGTGATGCGAATAATAAAATTTTATTCAGTGGTACCAAAAATAATGGGGATAAGCTGGAACTTGATGGTCCGCAACCTTATCGTCTGAACATTGGTGCGCCGGCGAATGTGACGGTACAGTTCCAAGGTAACGCTGTTGATTTAAGCCGTTTTATTAAAGCGAAACGCCCAGCAAAATTGAAGTTACCTGAAGCCTAAAAACAAATAGGCAAAAAGAAGCAAACTATATCCGAAAACATCTTTTTTGATAGGCTATGGTTTGCTTTCTTGTGTATAGTTGAGCGTATAAAAATAATCGTTAAAACTATACCACGGTAACAAAGAGTACTATAGGCACAAAAAGTACCACGGTAACAAAGAGCACATGGACGTTCGGAGAATTAAACCAAAATGCATAATGAATCACCGATAAAAAGACGTAAATCCACCCGTATTAATGTAGGTAGCGTACCCGTAGGCGATGGTGCTCCTATCGCTGTCCAGTCAATGACCAATACCCGTACAACTGATGTCGAAGCCACAGTTCGCCAAATAAAATCCCTTGAGCGCGTGGGTGTTGATATCGTGCGTGTTTCTGTTCCTACCATGGATGCTGCTGAAGCATTTAAATTGATTAAACAGCAAGTTAGCGTTCCACTGGTGGCTGATATCCATTTTGACTATCGTATTGCATTAAAAGTTGCTGAGTACGGTGTTGATTGCTTGCGTATTAACCCAGGTAATATTGGTAGTGAAGAAAGAATTCGCCAAGTTGTTGATTGCGCACGCCATTACAATATTCCTATTCGTATTGGGGTCAATGGCGGTTCCCTTGAAAAAGACATTCAAGAGAAGTACGGAGAACCAACACCTGAAGCCTTAGTTGAGTCGGCAATGCGCCATGTGGACATCTTAGATAGGCTGAATTTCGACCAATTCAAAGTCAGTGTAAAAGCTTCTGATGTATTTTTAGCTGTCGGTTCTTACCGTTTATTAGCAAATAAAATTGATCAACCTCTGCATTTAGGTATTACCGAGGCGGGTGGCGCACGTGCAGGATCCGTAAAATCAGCGATTGGCTTAGGAATGTTACTGTCTGAAGGTATCGGTGATACTCTGCGTATTTCTTTGGCTGCAGACCCTGTTGAAGAAGTTAAAGTCGGTTTTGATATTTTAAAATCACTGCGTATTCGTTCGCGTGGCATTAATTTTATTGCTTGTCCAACCTGCTCACGGCAAGAATTTGATGTGATAGGCACGGTGAATGAGTTAGAACAGCGCTTAGAAGATATCATTACGCCAATGGATGTGTCGATTATTGGTTGTGTGGTCAATGGCCCCGGTGAAGCGGAAGTTTCTACGCTAGGTGTTGCAGGCGCAAAAACCAAGAGTGGTTTCTATGAAGACGGTAAACGTCAAAAAGAGCGCTTTGATAATGACAACATCATCGACCAATTAGAGGCTAAAATTCGAGCAAAAGCAGCGATGATGGATGAAAGCAAGCGGATTGAAGTCAACTTAAAAGATTAATTTTGTGTATTCTAATGCCAAGCGACTCATAGAGTCGTTTGGCGTATTTAGAACAAACGCTATATCAATTATCCGCATTTTTTTCTAAAATCGGTCGCTCACCGTACAAATTAACAGATAAATCCCGATTAGTATCAGTAATTGGTGTTTGTTGATTGAACCAGATGATATTTCGCTCTTATAATCAAACTAATGTAATTCTGAAAATAGAGAAATAAAGTGGGAAAAAATATCCAAGCCATTCGCGGCATGAATGATTACTTGCCAGCTGACACGCGTGTATGGCAGAAAATCGAGGCAACATTAAAAAATATTTTACAGGGTTATGGTTTTAGTGAAATTCGTACCCCGATTGTAGAGCAGACCCCGCTATTTCGCAGAGCGATAGGTGAAGTGACGGATGTCGTTGAAAAAGAAATGTACACTTTCAATGACCGTAACGATGAAAGTCTGACATTACGCCCTGAAAATACCGCAGGTTGTGTACGTGCAGGTATTGAGCATGGTTTGCTGTACAATCAGGAACAGCGTTTGTGGTATTTAGGCCCAATGTTCCGTTATGAGCGCCCACAAAAAGGTCGTTATCGTCAATTTCACCAGTTAGGGGCTGAAGTTTTTGGTCTTGCAGGCCCTGATATCGATGCTGAAGTTATTTTAATGACAGCGCGCTGGTGGAAAGCGTTAGGAATTAGTGAGCATGTAACATTAGAGCTGAACTCGATTGGTTCATTAGAAGCGCGAGCTAATTACCGTGAGGCTTTAGTTGCTTTCTTAGAACAGCATAAAGATAAGCTGGATGAAGACTGCAAACGCCGGATGTACACAAATCCTTTACGTGTTTTGGACTCAAAAAATCAAGAAATTCAGGCTTTATTGAATGATGCACCTGAACTGTTTGATTACCTTGATGTCGAATCACGTGAGCACTTTGATGGCTTATGCAAGTTGTTAGAAGCTGCTGGGGTTCAATACCGCGTAAATCAACGTTTAGTTCGTGGTCTTGACTACTATAACCGCACTGTTTTTGAGTGGGTAACCACGGCGCTGGGTTCACAAGGCACTGTTTGTGCGGGTGGCCGTTATGATGGCCTAGTTGAACAATTAGGCGGTCGTGCAACACCTGCGGTTGGTTTTGCCATGGGTATGGAACGCATGGTGTTATTAGTCCAAGAAGTGAACCCTGAATTTACAGCGGATGCTTCAGTCGCTGACGTTTATCTCGCTTCTTTTGGCGAAAATAGCCAACAAGCAGCGATATTAGTGGCTGAAAAAGTCCGTGATGCACTACCAACACTACGGTTAATGACTAACCACGGTGGTGGTAACTTCAAGAAACAGTTAGCAAGAGCGGACAAACAAGGCGCTAAAATTGCACTGATCTTGGGGGAAGATGAAATTAAAAATAACCAAGTCACAGTGAAAGACTTACGTACTGGCGTACAAGAAACTATTTCGCAGCAACTTATGGCGTCACGCATCGCCGAATTATTAGGTTAAGGAGAGACAAGTGGAAGTCTATACAAACGAAAATGATCAAGTCGATGCGATTAAGCGCTTTTTTGCGAATAATGGCGTGGCATTAGTTATTGGTCTCGTCATTGGCGTTGGCGGTGTATTTGGTTGGAACTACTGGCAGTCCCATAAAACCAATGTACTGCAAGAAAGTGCACAAAAATTTGAAACAGTAAACGCCCAATTACGTTCGGGTTCAGATCAGGCTATTGCTGCGGCGCAAAAATTTGCGGCTGAAACTGACGATGTATACAGTGCGATGATGGGTTTAGAGCTTGCGCAAATTGCAGTGGATAAAGGTGATTTAGCTAACGCACAAACTGCATTGACCAATGCATTAGCCAAAGCAAAAACTGTGGATATGCAAGATTTAATTAACTTGCGTTTAGCACGAGTACAATTGGCTCAAGGTAATGCTGATGGTGCGATAGCGTCAGTGGCAAATATTAAAAGTAAGTCATGGCAAGCAACGGCACAGGATGTCCGTGGCGATGCCTTACTCCACAAGGGTGATAAAGCAGGCGCAAAAGCCGCTTACACTCAGGGGTTAGAAAGTGAAGGCTCTCAATCTATTAGAGGTATTTTGACTCTGAAGTTGAACAACGTATCTAATTCATAAGAAGAAAGGAAACGACAAACATGCAGTTGCGCAAAACACTTTTAGTTGGCCTAGTCGCTTCAGCTTTACTTGCCGGTTGTTCCAGCGAAACTGATTCTATTATTATGGCGCCACTTCCACAGGTTGAAAATCAATTCACCCCATCAATTGTTTGGGATAAATCTGTTGGAAATGGTGTTGAACAATTTTATTCTGAATTATCACCGGTTTGGGATGGCTCAGCCGTTTATGCAGCAGACCGCAAAGGTTTAGTTAAAGCCTTTGAACTCGACAGTGGTAAAGAATTATGGTCGGTAGATTTATCTAAACGAACGGGTTTTCTTTCTGCTAATTTATCTGCATTATTATCCGGTGGTTTAACCGTTGATGGCGACAAAATCTTTGTGGGTACTGAGCGTGGAACAGTTATCGCTCTTAACAAAGAAGATGGTCAAGTCGCTTGGGATGTCGAAGTTGCAGGTGAAGCCCTTTCTAAACCTGTAGTGAGTAATGACCTTGTTGTTATTCATACCAGTAATGGTCAACTGCAAGCTTTAGACGTCAATAGCGGGGAAATCAAGTGGACCGTTAACATGGATACCCCATCGTTGTCATTACGTGGTGAATCTGCTCCAGCAGTTGCCTTTGGTGCTGCGATTGTGGGGGGGGATAACGGTCGTGTCAGTGCAGTGCTATTGTCTCAAGGCCAATTAATTTGGCAGCAACGCATTTCGCAAGTGACAAGTTCGACAGAAATCGGCCGCTTAAACGATGTCGATATGACACCAATTATTGATGACGGTAAAGTGTATGCGATTGCTTATAATGGCACATTGGCAGCACTGGATATGCGTTCAGGTCAAATCCTATGGAAACGTGAACTGGGCTCAATCAATGACATGGTAATGTCAGGTGAAAACCTGTACCTCGTTGACCAAAGTGACCGCGTATTGTCTGTTCGTAAAAGCGATGGTGTGACACTGTGGACACAGGAAGACTTACTAAACCGCGGGTTATCTGCACCAGAAATGTATAATGGCTATCTTGTTGTCGGTGACAAAGAAGGTTATCTGCATTGGTTAGACATGAGTACGGGTGGGTTTGTTGCACAAAACAAACTAAACAGCTCTGGTATTCACAGTCGCCCAGTGGTTGCAAGTGATAAACTAATGGTTCAGACAAAAAACGGAACAGTTTACCTGTTAACACGTTAATTTTCTGACAAACCGCCAATTTATCGATAAAATCAACGGTTCCTGAACACAGGAGCCGTTTCGTTTTTTGTTTTCTGAGTTAAAGCCTCAGAATTCCTTTAGTTAATAAAAGTTGTGAGGCATCTAAGAATGATACCCGTCGTAGCGCTGGTAGGGCGTCCAAACGTAGGAAAATCCACGTTATTTAACCGTTTAACCCGTACCCGTGACGCATTAGTAGCGGACTTTCCCGGTCTGACTCGTGATCGCAAATATGGTCGTGCAGAAGTTGAAGGTCACGAATTCATTATTATCGACACGGGTGGTATCGATGGGACTGAGGAAGGCGTAGAAACGCACATGGCCGCACAGTCCTTGCAAGCAATTGAAGAGGCAGACATTGTTCTGTTTATGGTCGATGCAAGAGCAGGGCTAATGCCTGCGGATGAAGGCATTGCCAAACATCTTCGTAGCCGCAAGAAAAAAACTTATTTAGTGGCAAACAAAACAGATGGTATTGATGTCACAACAGCAATCGGGGATTTTTACTCTCTTGGTTTAGGGGAAATTCATCCGATCGCTGCATCACATGGCCGCGGTGTCACTCAGTTAATAGAACAATCGTTAAAACCTTTTGTTGCTGAAGATGAAGAAGAAGTCGAACTGACCGAAGAAGAAGAAAATGCGGCATATTGGGCAGAGTTAGAAGCTCAAGGTGAGCTTGATGAAGACGAAGAAGATGACTTCGATCCAACAACATTACCGATTAAATTAGCCATCGTTGGCCGTCCGAATGTCGGTAAATCGACATTAACCAACCGTATATTGGGTGAAGAAAGGGTTGTTGTGTTTGATATGCCAGGCACAACCCGTGACAGCATTTACATTCCAATGGAACGCGATGAGCGTGAATATATTCTAATTGACACGGCTGGTGTGCGTAAACGTGGTAAAGTTACTGAAACAGTCGAAAAATTCTCTGTAATTAAAACATTACAAGCGATTGAAGATGCGAACGTCGTATTATTAGTTATCGATGCACGCGAAGGTATCTCAGACCAAGATTTATCTTTACTTGGTTTTATCCTCAATGCAGGTCGTTCATTAGTTATTGCGGTTAATAAATGGGATGGTATGAAGCCCGAGGACCGCGAGCATGTGAAGGATATGCTTGAACTGCGTCTTGGTTTTGTTGATTTCGCACGAATTCACTTTATTTCTGCATTGCATGGCAGTGGCGTGGGTAACCTATTTGAATCAGTGCAAGAAGCTTATGAATCTGCAACTCGTCGAGTGGGAACGGCATTATTAACGCGCATCATGAAGATGGCAGAAGATGAGCACCAACCGCCGCTTATTCGTGGTCGTCGTGTTAAAATGAAATATGCCCATGCTGGGGGGCATAACCCACCGATTGTTGTGATCCATGGTAACCAAGTCTCTGATTTACCAGACAGCTACAAACGTTATTTGATGAATTACTTCCGTCGTTCATTACAAGTGATGGGAACGCCAATTCGAATTCTGTTTAAAGAGGGTGAAAACCCATATGCAGATAAGAAAAATAAGCTAACGCCAACTCAGTTACGTAAGCGTAAGCGTTTAATGCAGCATTTGAAAAAACGTTAGTTAATAAGGCACTAATGTAGGTTTAGTTGACCGTATTAAATGCATAAAGCCGTAACAAAACCATTATGTTACGGCTTTTTAATATTATTTAGATTGATACTTTAAGAATAAATATCGCCCTTACGTTATCAAAATATATCATGACGGACAGGGGGAAGAATTAAAGATTGAGGGAAATTATGGACACTCGTTCTTCTACACGTTTAAACAAATATATTAGTGAAAGTGGTATTTGCTCAAGACGTGAAGCTGACCGTTATATTGAGCAGGGTAATGTATTTATTAATGGTAAGCGTGCAGGAATAGGCGACCAAGTTTTTTCTGGTGATGTGGTAAAAGTTAATGGGCAATTAATTGAGCCGCGTAATGAAGAAGATTTAGTGTTAATCGCTCTGAATAAGCCAGTCGGTATTGTCAGTACGACAGAGAGTGGTGAAAAAGATAATATTGTTGATTATGTTAATCACAGTACCCGAATTTTCCCAATTGGCCGTTTAGATAAAGACTCTCAAGGGTTGATTTTCCTCACAAACCATGGGGATTTGGTGAATAAAATTTTACGGGCAGGGAATTCCCATGAAAAAGAATATTTAGTTACTGTCAATAAACCCGTTACAGATGAATTTATCCGTGGAATGGGTGCTGGAGTACCGATTCTTGGCACAATGACTAAAAAATGTAAGGTTAAGAAAGAAGCTCCATTTGTTTTTAGAATTACTCTTGTGCAAGGGTTAAACCGTCAAATTCGTCGCATGTGTGAACACTTTGGTTTTGAAGTCACTAAACTTGAACGCGTTCGCATCATGAATGTTAGGCTGACGGGTATTCCTGTCGGGGAGTGGCGAGACTTAACAGATGACGAATTGATTGAGTTATTTGATATGATGGAAAAATCTGAGTCAGATATTAAACCGAAAAAAGCACAGAAATCGGTTTCTGCTAATAAAGGTAATACAAAGCAAGCATCGCCAAGTAAACCCAAAGTAAAAACAGAAAACCCGACACGTAAAAAGTTTACACAACCAGGTAGAAAAAAGAAAAAACGTTAACGTGCAGGTTTAATGAATAAGGCTGAATAAAAGAGTTGATTAATGCTCTTTAGTATCGGCCTTTGTATTTTACAGAAAAATTAATTTCAAATGGTTTAATGCTATCTAGCGATATATTTTATTACAGGTTTACTATCAACCCAACACCTAACCAACTCTGTTGTGTTTTTTGCGCAATATTATCATCAAACAGTTTCTTAGCCGCACGGATCGTAGCATCAGCAAATTCGATAAATGTCGCTTTCTTTGTCACTCTATTGTCAGACACTGCTTCCAGCCAAATTTTACCGGCGATATCCCACGTATAGCCACCAAGGCTCTTAGCTAATAAGTAAAAGGCTCTATTTGGAATGCCTGAATTAATATGTACGCCGCCATTATCAACAAAAATAGGTAAATCTTGATATTGAGACATATGGCCAACTTGTGGATCTCTGACCTCATCAGAAAGATAATAAGCGTCGCCTGGATTTATCATCGAACGTAGGGCAGGTGCATTTATTTGGTCAATAAATAAATTTTCTCCAAGTAGCCAATTAGAGGTATTGGCTGTTTCATTATTTAAATATTGTTTGACCATAATCCCAAGTACATCTGCGACAGACTCATTAAGAGCACCAGACTGGAAAGAATATCTAAAATTAGCTTTTGAACTAATAAAACCATGAGCAAGTTCGTGAGCAATTATATCAATGTCGTTATAGAATGGGCCAAAAACGATTCCATCCCCGTCACCAAAGAAAATAGCTTGAGAATTCCAAAATGCGTTAGCGTAGTTTGTTCCATAATGAATAACCGCATTAATATCAGCAGAACAGCCAAAAATTTGGTCAATATTTAATTTTTCCTTGAAAAAGGTACGAATAACACCAATTGAATTAAATACTTGCCCAGCGGGTTTTGATGGTGCTTGAGTGTCTTCTTCGCACATAATTACCGCATAGTCATCATGTGGCATATGACTATCTGGAGAAAGCCCTGAACGCTCACAAATTGGCAGGTCAGAATGCCAGTGATGTTTATGTGGAATAGGGCGCTGAGCATCACGAATAAAACGGTTATAGCGCTTTCCTGTCGTATCTATAGGGCAAGATGAAAGATTATTGCGATGAAATAATGCATCTTCATGTGAATAGGTTCGGCTCATAATATCATTGATATGAGTGAGCGTTGATTTTAAGTCAGTATGACCTGCTTTAGTCACTAAATTGGCTAATAAGCAAGGTGAGAGTAAAGAACGGCCTAAAATTTGATTCATATTATAACTCCATTCAGTTGGGTGAAATGGAATCATAATCTGTTGTGATAATTTTGTAACTAGTTGATATATAAGCTTTAAAATCAATTGCTGTTATTTTATATTAGAAAGGTAGAACGGTTATCTTTCTACCTTAATTTATAAACTAATGTTATTAATTATGGCGAAACCCACTCTTTATTTAGGATTAAAAATTCAGTATAGAGAGCAGCTTCTTGGCTATTAGGTTCAGGATGATAGTCGTATTCCCAGCGGACAAGTGGTGGCATTGACATTAAAATTGATTCTGTTCGGCCTCCACTTTGTAAGCCAAATAATGTACCTCTGTCCCATACCAAATTGAATTCGACATAACGACCACGACGATATAATTGGAATTGACGCTCTCGTTCACCCCATGAATGATCTTTGCGTTTTTCAACAATCGGCACATAGGCATCTAAAAAGCCATTACCAACGGCTTGAGTGAAGTTAAAACAGGATTCAAAACCCCCTTGGTTAAGGTCATCATAAAATAGCCCACCGACACCACGAGGTTCATTTCTATGCTTCAGGAAAAAGTATTCATCACACCAATTTTTATATTTAGGATAAACATCAGTACCATAAGGGCGGCATAAATCACGAGCAACAGTGTGCCAGTGGATGACATCTTCATGAAAGCCATAAAAAGGGGTTAAATCAAAACCGCCACCAAACCACCAAACAGGCTCGCAACCTTCTTTTTCAGCAATAAAGAAACGGACATTAGCATGGGTTGTCGGAATGTAAGGATTCAGAGGGTGAATGACGAGAGAGACGCCCATTGCTTGATAGCTACGACCAGCAAGTTCAGGGCGATGGGCTGAAGCAGATGCAGGTAATTTTTCTCCTTTAATATGAGAGAAATTAACCCCAGCTTGTTCAAATAATGCCCCTTTGGTTAATACTCGGCTACGACCCCCACCACCTTCAGAGCGTTCCCATGTTTGTTCTAGAAAAGTTTCCTTACCATCTAGCTCAGTGATTTTTTGACAAATAGCCTCTTGCAAGCTTTGCAAATAGGTTTTTACACGTTCAATATCTGGGTAATTCATTGTTTTATAATAGAACCATAGGTAAAAAATAATGGTTAAAGTATACCCTTTTGCTCGAAGAAAGGCATATTGAATATTGATTGTGTGGCAAAAGCAGAGATAATGGCAGAAAGATTAGTTTAAGCAGGCAAATGAGATGGAAATACGAGTCTTTCGACAAAGTGATTATGAAGACGTCCTGACATTATGGGAGCGTTGTTCTCTTAATGAATTTTCAGGGGATCCTGAACTCGATATTGAACGCAAATTACAGTGTGGAGCAGACTTATTTCTAGTGGCTGAAGTTGCCGGGGAAGTCGTTGGCACTATTATGGGGGGGTATGATGGCATTCGTGGTACTGCTGTTTACCTTGCCGTTCACCCTGAATACCGTGGCCGTGGTATTGCGAATGCATTAGTGAGTAGACTAGAAAAAAAACTGATCGCCAGAGGCTGCGGAAGAATCGAGCTGTTAGTGAGTGAAGAATCTGATGCTGCTATCTGTATGTTTGAAAAAATGTTGTATGAAGAAGAACAGCCTGAACGTTTAATTTATTCGAAAAAATTAACGCACGAAATGGATTTTTAAGTTAATTGACTATTTATTTAACTATTCATGGGAATGTTTTGATAAATAGATTGTCACAATATGCATTATGCGACTCATAAAAGAGGATGATATGTCCCAACATGCAAAGTTGAATAGAAATAATGGATTATCGCCGTTGTTGAAGGCTTCTCTAGTCTGTGGAACAGTTCTGTTATCAGGGTGTGCGGGTGTGAAATTCTTTTCGCCATCGACTTGGTTTAGCGGCCCACTGGTGGTTTCTAGCTCAGGACTTGGTCAAGTGACTAGTTTTACACCAATGCAAGCGGATATCATTAAGAAACAACTTGATGACCGCTATACATTACGCAGCGGTATGCAAATGGAAAATGGGGATGTGGTCACAATTTTCCAAGGAATGGATGATAATGAAGTAAAATTAGAAATAGTTGGCCCAGAGCACGGCTATGTATCACGAATTATAGTGAGTGACCCCGATATTGCAACTGAATGGGGGCCGACAGTGGGTACTGAATTTAGTGAAATTTATCAAAAAGCATTCGGTATTTGCGGTCTAGGCGAGCGAGTCAATGACGTTCCAACCATTGAATGTAATTCACCGCAATCAAGTAAAGTGGTTTACCGTTTTACAGGTAAGTGGCAAGGGCCAGAAGATTTAATGCCTTCAGATGATGACCTGAAAACATGGAAAATCTCGCAAATTATTTGGCATAAATAATCTCATTTCGTTAATAATATCGCCAGAACTATTTATACTGGCGATATCTTTCCATTAGTATTTCTTTTTCCTTGTTTTCAAAGAAATTTACCCTTTCTTAAATTTTCTTTCTTATAATAGACCGGAAACCTATATTCCCTTGCGTTAAAACAAGGTGAACATCATAGCGATAAGATAAGATATTAAAATCGCTTATATAAAAAATAGGTTATATAACATATTCATTTTACGAGGTTTACCGTATGTCTCATTCTCAAAGTGGTATTTTGAAAGAACATAGCCGTTTTGGTATTTTTATTGAAGCGCAAGTGCAAGAGGGATCTCTGGATGAAGTTAAGTCTGGATGTAAAAGCTTTGTCGAGGCTTTAACCAAATTACAAGCGCAATATCCAGATGATCGCCTTGGTGCAGTTATCGCGTTTGGCTCTGATATCTGGAAACAGCTCGGTAAGGCAAATACTGCTCCTGAATTGAAACCATTTCGCACTCTGGGTAAAGGGCTTGCTCCCGCCACTCAACGGGATATGTTTATTCATATTCAATCACTGCGCCACGATATTAATTTTTCTTTAGCACAAGCTGCTTTAAAAGCATTTGGTAAATCTATCTCTGTGGTTGAAGAAATTCATGGATTTCGTTGGGTAGATGACAGAGATTTAAGTGGTTTTATTGATGGAACAGAGAACCCGCAAGGGGAAGAAATTGCAGAGGTCACATTAATCGAAGACGGTGAAGATAAAGGCGGAAGCTATGTTTTAGTCCAACGCTATGAACACGATTTACGAAAATGGGATCGTTTTTCGGAACATGAACAAGAAAAAATGATTGGCCGTACGAAAAAAGATAGCGTTGAATTAGATGAAGATGCGCGCAATGTCACCTCTCATGTCTCACGCGTGGTGATAGAAGAAGAGGGTGAAGAGCTTTCAGTTATGCGTCACAGCTTGCCATATGGTACAGCAAGCGGCAAACATGGCTTATTCTTTATCGCTTATTGTGCAAGGTTACACAATATTGAACAGCAGTTACTCAGCATGTTTGGTGAAAAAGACGGCAAATACGATGATTTGCTGCGTATGACGAAAGCCGTTTCGGGGAGTTATTACTATGCTCCGTCGATTGAGACATTGACGTCTCTTTGATCAATAAGTTGCCGCAAGGATGCGGCGATTGATAATTATTTATGTAATCTATTATTTTCAATGTATTAATCGGTTTTTTTTAATTCTTTACGAGCTGCAGCAGCAATAAAACCACTACGGCTACCATATTCAGGATTAACCTTCACTAAAGCATCAATACGATGTAATAAACGATGCGGCAAGGTGATATTAATACGCTCAGTACGGCCATCGTATTTATCCATATCGACATCCACAAATAACCATATCCCATGCGCATATTCAGGTTGTATTGGGTTCAATAGCGTTTGCTGAGATTTCGATAATGGGATCTCAAAGCCTTTTTCACTCAATAATTCAAAATGAGCATCAATTGCTGATTTTGCTTCTGCGTAAGCCTCTTCTATATTGCTGCCCGCGAATGTACATCCTTCAATATCAGGAAACCAGCCACTTGCGCTGCCATCATTATCAATTTCAATAAAGGCGGTATAAAGCATTAGGTTATCTCCATTAAAGATAGCGCTCATGCGTGAACGCTTTTCTTATTTAATGTTTTAGTTTCGCAGCCTTCAAAATGTGATTTAGTGTGCCTATCTTTAAATCTTTTTGTGGATGCGGAACAGTAATTACAATTGAAAAATGTGGGTGGGAAAACTGATGGTGACTTCCTTTTATTCTTTCAAGTTTCCAACCGTTTTTTTGCAGTATGTTTATCAGTTCCGAACTTTGCACGATCCCTCCATTTCGTTAACTGATATACACATAATACACACTCTGAAGAGTGCTTACAATATTTAAAGTGTGTGTTATGTGTATAAAAAAGAGAGAGGGGGAAAATGTTTAAGGTGTCTTTGCTTCGCTAAACTTAAAAATGAAACGCGTTCATATCACTAACTAATTAAAAAATCAGTTAATTTTTCTGCTTATGACGTTCATTTCTTTGTTATTCTAATTTGATATATAAAAAGGTGATTGATAGCTACACAGTTATAACCAAAACATATACAGTGGTTCCAATGTCAGCCATTTGGGTTTAGTTACGAATAGGTGTGGAATGAAAAAATCATTTTTGAAAAAAACAGCACTAGCGAGTTTGGCAACGGTATCATTACTCGGAAGCTCACCATTAGTTGCAGCTGAACTGCTTAATAGCTCTTATGATATTGCCCGTGAATTATTTGTGGCGTTGAACCCTTCATTTGAAAAACAATGGAATGAAGCCCACCCTGACGACAAACTCACAATTAAACAATCACACGCCGGCTCATCAAAGCAAGCTCTGGCTATTTTACAAGGGCTGAAAGCGGATGTGGTGACCTATAACCAAGTCACGGACGTGCAAATTTTGCATGACAAAGGGAATTTGATCCCTGCAGACTGGCAAGCTCGCTTACCAAATAATAGCTCGCCTTATTATTCAACAATGGCGTTTTTAGTTCGTAAAGGAAACCCTAAAGGGATTAAAACGTGGGATGATTTAGTCCGTGAAGATGTTAAATTAATCTTCCCGAACCCAAAAACTTCAGGAAATGGCCGTTATACCTACCTTGCGGCATGGGGCGCTTTTAATCAAGAAAATAAAGATGATAAAGCAAAAACCCGTGAGCAAATGAAACAGTTTCTGAAAAATGTAGAAGTATTTGATACCGGTGGGCGTGGCGCGACGACGTCATTTATTGAACGGGGGCTCGGTGACGTCCTTATTAGTTTTGAATCAGAAGTGAATAATATTCGCTCTCAGTATGGTGAATCAGACTACGAAGTTATTGTACCGCCGGTGGATATCTTAGCGGAGTTTCCCGTCGCTTGGGTCGATAAAAATGTACAAAAAAATGGTACTGAAGATGTCGCTAAAGCTTACTTAAATTATCTCTATAGCCCACAGGCCCAAGAAATCATCACTCAGTACAATTACCGAGTGAATGACAAAGCGGTGATGAGTGCGAATAAGGATAAATTCCCAGAAACTCAGTTGTTTACTGTTGAATCACAATTTGAGAGCTGGCCAAAAGTAATGGACGTTCATTTTGCCACCGGTGGGGAATTTGACCAATTAATGGCTGAAGGGCGCCGTTAATGAATCGTTCAGGAAAGCGTTTTTTGCCAGGCTTTGGGCTAACGCTAGGTAGCAGCCTTTTTTATACCTGCTTGATTTTGCTATTACCCATGAGCGCTTTGGTGATCCAATTATCGGAAATGACATGGCAGCAATATTGGGCTGTCATTAGTTACCCGCAAGTGGTTGCCGCGTACAAAGTGACGTTACTGTCTGCATTAGTCGCAAGTTTGTTTAATGCGGTGTTTGGCATGTTATTAGCGTGGATTTTAACGCGTTATCGCTTTCCTGGGCGTTTGTTTTTAGATGGTTTAGTAGATTTACCCTTTGCATTACCTACTGCGGTAGCGGGGCTGACATTGGCAACCCTGTTTGCAACCTCGGGCTGGTATGGGCAATATCTGCACCAGTTTGATATTAAAGTCGTCAATACTTGGCTGGGAATTGCGGTTGCGATGGCTTTTACCAGTATTCCGTTTGTTGTGCGTACGGTTCAACCTGTGTTGGAAGAGCTAGGCCCTGAATACGAAGAAGCTGCTCAAACCCTAGGTGCGAGCCGTTGGCAAACCTTTCGTCGAGTGATACTACCAGAGCTTTCACCGGCCTTATTAGCCGGAACGGTTTTGTCCTTTACACGGAGTTTAGGCGAGTTTGGTGCCATTATATTTATTGCGGGTAATATTGCGTGGCAAACCGAAGTTGTCTCATTAATGATTTTTAGTCAGCTACAGCAATTTGATTACCCGGCAGCCAGTGCTGTGGCCTCAGTTATTTTAGCGGTTTCATTGTTACTTCTATTTAGTGTTAATTTAGTACAAAGCCGCTTTGGTAAACGGTTGGGGGGCAAGTAATGGCGCAAATTACACCAATTCACACTACTAGCCGTACCCAAATTAACTGGGGGAAATGGCTACTAATTGCGATAGGTTTATTGTTTTCATTTTTACTATTAGTGATTCCAATTGTTTGGATATTTATTACTGCATTTCAAAAAGGGTTAGATGCCGTTTTACTGAATTTGGCAGACCCAGATATGCTACACGCTATTGGTTTAACAGTATTAATTGCTTTAATTACCGTTCCTGTAAATTTAGTTTTTGGCACCATGATGGCGTGGTTAGTGACACGATTTCAATTTCCTGGTCGCCAATTATTACTCACCTTGGTAGATATCCCGTTTGCGGTTTCACCTGTTGTTGCGGGTTTGCTGTACTTACTTTTTTATGGCTCGAACAGCTGGTTTGGTGGGTGGCTTGAAGGTTTTGATATCCAGCTAATGTTTTCATGGCCCGGTATGGCATTGGTGACTATTTTTGTCACTTGCCCATTTGTGGTACGTGAGTTAGTCCCGCTAATGTTAAGTCAGGGTAGCCAAGAAGATGAAGCGGCGGTTTTACTTGGGGCCTCAGGATGGAAGATGTTTTGGCGTGTGACATTACCTAATATCCGCTGGGCATTATTGTATGGCGTGGTTTTAACTAACGCCCGTGCAATCGGTGAATTTGGTGCGGTTTCGGTGGTTTCAGGAGCTATTCGTGGTGAAACATACACCTTGCCATTGCAAGTTGAATTATTGCATCAGGATTATAATACAGTAGGGGCGTTTACGGCCGCAGGGATCTTAGCACTGCTGGCAATTATCACCTTAATACTTAAAAGTGCATTGCAGTGGCATTTAAGTCGCCAGCAATCTGAATCAGGAGTCCATTAATCATGAGTATTGAAATTGAAAAAATCGGTAAGTTATTTGGTAAAACCCAAGTACTCAGCGATATTTCACTGGATATTGCATCGGGTGAAATGGTTGCCTTATTAGGGCCTTCCGGTTCAGGAAAAACAACCTTATTGCGGATTATTGCTGGGCTTGAACAACAAAGTCAGGGGTTATTGCGCTTTCATGGTCACGATGTTAGTAAAATCCATGCGAAAGATAGGCATGTTGGCTTTGTATTTCAACACTATGCACTATTTCGCCACATGACAGTGTTTGATAATGTGGCATTTGGTTTAACGGTTTTACCCAGAAAGCAGCGCCCATCAGCTCAGGCTATTAAAGATAAAGTAACAAAATTGCTGGAAATGGTTCAACTCGCCCATCTGGCTTCACGTTACCCCGCACAACTTTCAGGGGGGCAAAAACAGCGTGTGGCACTGGCAAGAGCTTTAGCCGTTGATCCACAAATTTTATTATTAGATGAACCTTTTGGTGCGCTTGACGCACAAGTGCGTATTGAATTACGCCGTTGGTTACGTCAATTACATGATGAATTAAAATTTACCAGTGTTTTTGTGACTCATGACCAAGAAGAAGCCATGGAAGTTGCAGACCGAGTGGTGGTGATGAGCCAAGGTCATATTGAGCAAGTTGGCACACCGAGCGATATTTGGCAGCGACCAGAAACCCGTTTTGTGCTTGAATTTATGGGGGAAGTGAACCAAATTTCTGCCCACATCAAAGGTTCAACATTAAATATAGATGGCTATGAATTCCCCCTTAACCATACCAGTGTTCAACAAGGTGAAGTCGACGTATTTTTACGTCCTTGGGATATCTCATTACAAGCTGAAGTGGATGAACAGCACCGTTTACCTGTTAGAATTACAGAATCGGGGCCAAGAGGGCATTTTTGGCAATTAACCGTTCAACCATTAGGTTGGGGGAAAGAGCCTTTGTCAGTGATTTGGCAGTCCGAAAAAATGATACCAACGCGAGGTGAACGTTACTTTTTAGGTAGCCAGCAGGCAAAGATCTATCAAGGAGATCAGGCGTTAATTTTCCCACAACTTGCTGAAAGTGCATGAATATAAAACTCAATAACTTATAACACTAATAAATATATTATTGGTGTTATCTTTTCTATTACTTTCTAGGTATATGACCGATGATTAGACTTTATATTAAAAATATTTAGTCTATTTCCCCTTATGATTAAATCCACCATAACCAATTGATATAAAAGATTTATTTATCATATTTTTATATGAAATATAACTGGTAATTCTATAAACTTATTGTAATATAATATATCAATTAGCTATATCAGAAATAGTAATTAAGATAATCTATTTTTCTAATATTAATGTGAAGAGATTTCAATTTTCACATATCAATATTGGGGTAATATCTTATCTCTATTCTTTCTTATTTATATATAAAAATTATAAGGATGGTAAAGTGTCGGCTCTGGAACAATTTATCGGTAATACCCCATTAGTAAAGCTTCAGCGTTTAACACAAGGGATTGAAGCTGAAATTTGGGTGAAACTTGAAGGTAATAACCCCGCAGGTTCAGTGAAAGATCGCGCGGCATTTTCAATGATTAATGAAGCGCAATTACGGGGTGAAATTAAACCAGGTGATACGCTAATTGAAGCAACTAGTGGAAATACAGGTATTGCGCTCGCGATGATAGCCGCAGTAAAAGGCTACAAACTGAAATTACTCATGCCAGATAACATGAGCAAAGAGCGGCAAGCTTCAATGCAAGCCTATGGTGCAGAACTCATTTTAGTGAGTACGGCTGTTGGTATGGAAGGTGCCCGCGATTTGGCTAAGGAAATGGAACAAAGAGGTGAGGGGAAAGTTTTAGACCAATTTAACAACCCTGATAACCCATTAGCTCATTTTAAAACAACAGGCCCTGAAATATGGCAGCAAACTAATGGTCGCATTACCCATTTTGTATCGAGTATGGGAACCACGGGGACCATTACCGGGGTAAGTCGCTATTTAAAATCCCAGTCAGATGATGTCCATATTGTTGGGTTACAACCTGCGGAAAAAAGCCAAATTCCGGGTATTAGGCGTTGGTCACCAGGTTACTTACCCTGTATTTTTGATGGCTCATTAGTTGATAGTGTACTGGATATAAACCAGCAAGAAGCTGAAGAGACTATGAGAGCTTTAGCTAAAGTTGAAGGTATCTTTTGTGGAGTGAGCTCGGGTGGGGCGGTTGCTGGTGCGTTAAAAGTGGCGAAAGCTAACCCTGGAGCGGTTGTTGTGGCAGTAATTTGTGACCGAGGAGACCGTTATTTATCAACAGGTGTATTTAATGAGTGAGATAATTTAATGGCAAGTCTGTGCTCAATAAAAAATCCCCACAAATGAAAAACCATCAGGCAAGGCCTGATGGTTTTAACTAAATATTGGCAGTTAAGTTATTTCTTAATACGCATGATGACAGTTTCACCGACTGTCACTGAGCCTGTCAGTTTGTTTAGTTCTTTGATTTCGTCCATATTAGAAATGACAACTGGCGTTAGAACAGATTTTGCTTTCTCTTCTAACAGCGCTAAATCAAACTCGATGATTAAGTCGCCTTTCTTCACAGTTTGGCCTTCTTCAGCGATGCGTTTAAAGCCTTCACCTTTAAGTTCAACGGTATCAATACCGAAGTGAACAAATAGTTCTATACCATCATCTGATTCAATAGAAAACGCATGGTTAGTTTCAAATATTTTACCAATTGTACCGTCTACAGGGGCAACGATTTTGTTACCCGCGGGTTTAATCGCAATACCATCACCAACAATTTTTTCTGCGAACACAACGTCTGGAACATCTTCAATATTGACAATCTCACCCGATAAAGGTGCGATAATTTCAATACTGCCACTGCTACTTTTGTCTTCCGAAACGAGTGATTTCAGTTTGTCAAACAGACCCATGGACCTTCTCCTAATCGTTTTATATGGGACCGAACTAATGTGCTGTTCTTAGCATAACGTTTTTTCTTGGATAAAGGTATCTACAAGTTTCATCAATTCATCCGCTGTGGGTTGAGCAAGTGCTTGTTCAGCCAAAGCTTGGGTATCAGTAAAGCTCGCATTGCGAATTAACTTTTTGATACGCGGAATTGAAATCGCGCTCATACTAAATTCATCCAGCCCCATGCCAAGTAGCAATAAGGTTGCACGCTCATCTCCAGCTAACTCCCCACACATCCCAGTCCATTTACCTTCAGCGTGTGATGCATCGATCACTTGCTTAATTAAGTTTAGGACAGCAGGTGACATCGGGTTGTAAAGATGAGAAATCAGTTCATTACCACGGTCGACCGCTAAAGTGTATTGAGTGAGATCGTTCGTCCCAATACTAAAGAAATCAACTTCTTTTGCCAAGTGGCGAGCAATAACAGCTGCGGCTGGTGTTTCAACCATCACACCGACTTCAATTGACTCGTCAAAAGCTTTACCTTCTTCACGTAACTGAGCTTTAAGCATTTCTAGCTCTGCTTTTAGTTCACGAACTTCTTCAACGGAAATAACCATTGGGAACATAATACGCAGTTTACCAAATTTAGAGGCTCTTAAAATAGCTCTTAATTGTGAGTGTAAGATTTCTTTGCGATCAAGACAAATACGAATTGCACGCCAGCCGAGAAATGGGTTCTCTTCTTTTGGTAAATTCATATATGGCAGGTCTTTATCACCGCCGATATCCATTGTACGGACAATAACGGCTTGGCTGCCCATTGCTTCTGCAACGGCTTTATAAGCTTGAAACTGTTCTTCTTCGGTAGGAAGAGAGTCTCTATCCATGAATAAAAACTCAGTACGATAGAGCCCAACGCCTTCTGCGCCATTGCGCTCTGCACCAGCGACATCACGTACAGTACCGATATTCGCACAAACTTCAACTTGATGACCATCAAGGGTGATGGCAGGCAAATCTTTTAATTTTGCGAGCTCTTCTTTTTCTTGTAGATATTCATCACGGAAAGCTTTCAGTTTGTCGATTTCGGCTTCAGATGGGTTCAAGTGGATGGTGTTGTTGACACCATCTAATACAATGAAATCGCCATTTTTAATTTTGCTGGTGGCATCACTAGTTCCAACAATGGCAGGTAACTCAAGAGAACGCGCCATAATTGAGGTATGTGATGTACGGCCACCTAAATCAGTAATAAACCCTAATACTTTATCTAAATTTAGCTGTGCGGTTTCTGAAGGGGTTAAATCCGCAGCCACTAAAATAACTTCTTCGCTGATTGCACTTAAATCAACGATAGGAATATTTAAGATGTTTTTTAATAGACGTTTGCCAATATCACGCACGTCAGCGGCACGTTCTTTAAGATATTCATCATCAAGGGATTCAAGCGCTTGAGCTTGATCTTCAATAACGGAATACGCAGCGGCATCTGCCGTTTTTTTATCGCCTTTGATTAAAGAGACAATTTCTTGTTCCAGCTCTTCATCTTCTAGCAGCATGATATGACCTTCAAAAATCTCAGCTTTTTCGGCTCCAAGATTTTTTTCGGCTTTCTCTTTAATCAAATTGAGTTGTTCGGCTGATTTGTTACGACCCTCAATAAAGCGAGCAATTTCTTTATCAACCTGATCGTCAGCAATTTTTTTTGTGCTAACAACGATAGGATCTTCTTTGAGGATTAAAGCCTGACCAAAAGCAAAACCCGGGGATACTAAAATTCCTGAAATCATAATATTACCTTACTGCTGCTAGTGCTGGGAGTTCTGATGTTGCAGAGACGACAATGAATATAGCCGATTATACAAATGTCCCCGAATGACATCACTCAGGGACATTGAATGAAATCAGTAAATGCTATTTTCGTAAGAAATTATTCTAATTCGCCCATCAGTTTAACTAAATGCTCAACGGCTTCTTTTTCGTCTTCACCTTCAGCAGAAATTGTCACAACGGTGCCTTGTGTTAGACCTAAGGTTTGTAATTTAAACAAACTTTTTGCGCTAGCGGATTTGCCGCCAGAAATTAAAGAAATATCGGAAGAGAATGCTTTTGCTTCTTTTACGAATTGAGCTGCAGGACGAGTATGTAGACCATTTGGTGCCGTAATAGTAACTTCTTGCTGAAACATAGTATTTCCTCAATAACTTTCGTTTTTTTAATTACCCAGCCAATTGTAGATGAAATAGACTAGGTTTGCGTATAAGTTAGATTATTAACTTGAAAAAAGGTTTCCTACTTTGTGCGGTATCAACCCTTTTTCTGTTTTTCTTGCGAACTCGATACTTTTTTCTCATTGGCAAATTATTTTACTCGCCCTAGAGGTTGGCTAAAAAGTGATTAATTTCGAGGTGCAAAATAATTACTATGTTTAATACTAAACCCCGAATTATAAATCATCTCCATCCGTGCTAAAGTTTGATCTATGCCACAAAAAAAGCACCATTTAGGTGCTTTTTTAACGATATTGTAACGAAGTTATGCTACTCAGCCGAGATGTCAGCAAACAGGGCTGTAGACAAATAACGCTCACCTGAAGAAGGTAAAATAACGACGATATTTTTACCTTTATAGGCAGGGTCTGCGGCAATTTTAGTGGCAGCAGCAATAGCAGCGCCTGATGAGATACCCGCAAGAATACCTTCTTTTTCCATCAGCTCACGAGCCGTTTTGATGGCTTCGTCATCGCTGATTTGAATGACCTTATCGAGTAATTTTAAATCTAAGTTACCCGGAATAAAACCAGCGCCGATCCCTTGTATTTTGTGAGGGCCCGGTTTAATTTCTTCGCCCGCTAAAGCTTGGGTAATAACAGGGGATGTTTCTGGTTCAACAGCCACGATAGTCACATCTTTGCCTTTGGTGTTTTTCAGGTATTTTGCAATCCCTGTAATCGTCCCGCCCGTACCAACACCTGCGACTACAACATCGACATTGCCGTCAGTATCTTCCCAAATTTCAGGCCCAGTGGTTTTTTCATGGATTTCAGGGTTTGCTGGGTTATTAAACTGTTGAAGTAATAAGTATTTTTTAGGGTTGCTATTCACTATTTCTTCAGCTTTAGCTATTGCACCTTTCATGCCTTTTGCCCCCTCAGTTAAAACGAGGTTGGCACCTAATGCTTTGAGTAGTTTACGGCGCTCAATACTCATGGTTTCAGGCATGGTTAACGTCAATTTATAACCTCTCGCCGCAGCGACATAGGCTAAAGCGATACCCGTATTTCCACTAGTTGGTTCAACTAATTCTTTGTCTTTGTTTAGGATACCTTTTTTCTCTGCATCCCAAATCATGTTAGCACCAATACGGCACTTAACACTGAAGCTTGGGTTGCGAGATTCCACTTTTGCTAAAATATTGCCATCACCAAAATGTTTTAGGCGAACAAGTGGGGTGTGGCCAATAGTCAACGAGTTATCATCATAAATTTTGCTCATGGGATATCCTTAAAAATCGGTTAGCCAGTAATGTAATCGGTATTAATTAAAAATAATGAGATGGATTCAACATACGTTAAGAACAAATTAATGCAAATATGATTTGAGTATAAGCTTATAACGAAATGTTATTTTAGATCTAATAGTTCTAAGGAATAATTATAGTGTAACAATAATAAGTAAATAAAAGAGCGCAGGCGATAAACCTGCGCAATGATTTAATAGATTAGTAGCGTGCGTAACGCTCACGATACCTGTCAACCCACATCAATGTTGCACCACAAACTGCAACAGGCATGATCACTAAGTTGACAAAAGGCACCATCATTAACAAGCTAATGACGCCACCAAATTGAACGTTTCTCATCCGCTCTTTGGCAAGCGCCTGCTTCATTTCGTTAAAGCCAACACGGTGGTTATCAAACGGGTAATCGCAATATTGGATTGACATCATCCAAGCACCAAATAAAAACCACAGTACGGGGGCGACTGTTTGGCCAATACCGGGTATGAAAAATAGGATTAATAACCCAATAGCGCGAGGTAAGTAGTAACCGATTCGGACAAACTCGCGCTTTATCATACGAGGAACATCTTTTAATAACTCAGCAACACCAGTATCTGGTGATGGTTTACCCGTTAACTCGGCTTCGAGTTTTTCTGATAACCAACCGTTAAAAGGAGCAGCGATTATATTAGCAACCGTACTAAAAAAATAGGTAAACACGAGCAAAATAGAGATAACAGCGATTGGCCAAATAACATAATCGAGCCATTGTAGCCAGTCAGGAACGTAACTCATCACTTGGGCTATCCAGCCGCCAAGCTTTGTATATAACCACCAAAATGCGCCGCCTAAGAATAAAATATTGGCTAATAGGGGCAAAATAACAAAACGTTTAATACCGGGCCGAGTGATTAATCTCCAGCCTTGTGTAAAATAATAAAAACCAGAATGGTCTTTTTGTGTCGAAAATGTCGATTGGGTCATACTTCTTGTTCTCTCCTTTTCGGTTGACCATGTATCATATAGATATGAAATTAGGCTGACTAGCCATTATTCGCTTAAAAAAGCAGCAAATGAAAGCGGAATATTCTCTTTCTTGTAAGAAAATCGTTCTGGGGGTTGCACTTAGAGCAATTGAGAAATAATCTTAAGGAAGTTTCCGCCGTGTTGGCATTATCATTCATCAACTAGAGATAGCAGCGATGCAGGATTTGCGTCTGATATTAGTGGTCGTAGGTGCGATAGCGATTGTCGCTTTATTACTGCATGGTTTATGGACCAGCCGTAAAGAGCGCTCAAAGTTATTTCGCGACAGACCCGTAAAACGTAGAAAAAACGATATGCAGGAGAATTCATCAGAATATGATGATTCTGCATTATTTACTGAAAATCAACCGACTCAGCAGGCGCCTGTTCATCCCGCTGCGACTGAGCCTGTATATCCGGTAAAAAATGAGTCTCCAGTTGAGCCTAATATACAGCCAAAAGCATCGGTTGAACCTGACATTATTATGAACAAGGAGCCTGAGGCTAAATCGCCGGTTCATAATGAGCCTACGATGCATCAACGTACTGAACCCGTTCATGTACCCGAACAACTCACCATTAATATGAGTGAGGAAGTGATTGTTGAGCCAGCCACTGAAACTGTCGCTGAACCACATATTGATTCAACCAAATTGAGAGAAGAGCCTCAGCCGAGCACCTATGAACAAGAGACGCAGCATATTGAGAAGAAAGCTGAGCCGCAGGAAGATTCTGCTACAACAAGTAGCAAGGAGACAGTTCTGGTACTTCACGTAGCCGCTTTGCAAGGGCAGGAACTTCAAGGTGAGTTATTACTGCAAAGTATTTTACAAGCCGGTTTCCAATTCGGGGAAATGAAAATATTCCATCGCCATGTGAACCCGTCTGGTACGGGGCCTGTTTTGTTTAGCTTAGCCAACATGGTGAAGCCTGGCTCATTCGACCCAGAGACAATGGCTGATTTTACCACCCCAGGGGTTTCCATGTTTATGATGGTCCCGTCTTACGGTGATGCAGGGCAAAACTTCAAATTGATGTTGCAAGCTGCTCAACGTATCGCATCAGATGCGGGAGGGGTTGTTCTTGATGACGAACGCAAAATGCTGACACCTCAAAAAATAGAGGTGTATCATGCTCGAATTAGAAACACATTAAGTTAAATAAACGTTGAACAAAACCCCCATTAATTGGGGGTTTTTTATCTGTATGAGTGAATCATGACTACCAAACAAGAAATAGACGAATTAAAAAAACAGTTACGTCATCATGAATATCAATACCATGTATTAGATGCCCCCGAAATTCCAGACGTAGAATATGACAAGTTAATGCAACGTCTAAAAGAGATAGAGGCACAGCATCCTGAACTTGTCACGAGTGATTCACCGACTCAACGTGTTGGTGCCGCACCATTGGCTGCGTTTGATACCGTACGCCATGAAATACCTATGTTATCCCTAGATAATGTTTTTGATGAAGAAAGTTACCTTGCGTTTGATAAGCGGGTAAGAGATCGTTTGAAAAATCATCAAGAACTGACTTTCTGTTGTGAGCTCAAGCTCGATGGGTTAGCGGTAAGTTTGTTGTATGAAAATGGTGAATTAGTACAAGCGGCGACTCGTGGTGATGGGACCGTAGGTGAGAATATTACCGCGAATGTACGAACCATACGCGCTATCCCATTGCGTTTAAGGGGAAGCAATATTCCTGATCGCGTTGAGATCCGTGGCGAAGTCTTCATGCCCCAAAAAGGTTTTGAAGCACTCAATGAGCAGGCACGTAAAACGGATGGCAAAGTCTTTGCAAACCCGCGTAATGCGGCTGCGGGTTCGTTACGTCAATTAGACCCACGTATTACCGCTAAAAGGCCACTCACTTTTTATTGTTATGGTGTTGGGCTTGTGGAAGGTGGCTCGTTACCGGACACACATTATGACCGTTTGATGCAATTTAAAGCATGGGGTTTACCGGTTAGTGATTATGTTCAATTACGTGTTGGTCATCAGGCCGTATTAAATTTTTACCATGAAATTGAGCAAGTTCGACCTGACCTTGGCTTTGATATCGATGGGGTAGTCATTAAAGTTAACTCAATCGCGATTCAAGAAGAATTAGGTTTTGTTTCTCGAGCACCTCGCTGGGCGACAGCGTTTAAATTCCCAGCTCAAGAACAAGTCACATTATTAAAAGATGTTGAATTTCAAGTTGGGCGTACAGGTGCTATCACGCCTGTGGCGCGTTTAGAACCCGTGCAAGTCGCAGGTGTGGTGGTCAGTAATGCGACGTTACACAATGCAGATGAAATTGAACGCCTTGGCGTGCATATCGGTGATACGGTCATTATTCGTCGAGCAGGGGATGTTATTCCACAAATCGTCAGTGTTGTGGTTGACAAGCGACCAACAGATAGCCGTGAAATTATCTTCCCGACCCATTGCCCTGTATGTGGTTCTGATATCGAACGAGTTGAAGGTGAAGCGGTGGCACGCTGTACAGGTGGGCTTATTTGTGGGGCACAACGCAAAGAAGCACTGAAACATTTTGTCTCACGCCGAGCAATGGATGTGGATGGCATGGGCGATAAAATTATCGACCAATTAGTTGAAAAAGAGTATGTCAAAACCCCAGCGGATTTGTACCAATTAAGTGCAGGTATTTTAACTGGCCTCGATAGAATGGGGCCGAAGTCGGCACAGAATCTGGTTGATGCACTCAATAAGTCTAAGCAAACAACATTGGCTCGCTTTATTTATGCCCTTGGAATTCGTGAGGTTGGCGAAGCAACGGCGGCAAACTTAGCAGCGCATTACACCACACTTGAGGCTGTGATGGCGGCGGATGAAGAGTCACTAAAAACCGTTCAAGATATTGGTCATGTAGTTGCGAAACATGTGGTCAATTTTTTCCGTGAACCTCATAACCAAGCGGTGATTGAAGATTTACTGACGAAGGCAAATATTCATTGGCCTGAAGTAAAAGTCGTTAATAGTGCAGAAATCGATAGCCCATTTGCAGGTAAAACAGTGGTGCTAACAGGGTCAATGAGCGTATTGACGCGTGATGAAGCCAAAGACAAGTTAGTGGCTTTAGGTGCAAAAGTCTCAGGAAGCGTCTCGAAGAAAACAGATTTGGTCATTGCAGGTGAGGCCGCTGGTTCTAAATTAGCCAAAGCAAATGAACTTGGCATACGCGTTATTGATGAAAATGAATTGGTTCGTTTGCTGAATATTTAATAGTGAACTATATTCAATTTGACTTAGTTGCCTACGATCTCTGTAGGCAACAATTTTATACGCAGGTTGTTGTAAGTCTTAACTTAAATTCTCAGTAAAATTTCTGTGCAAAAAAAGCGAATGCTAGGAATTGTTATAGTTGAAACGTGATCCCCTTCTTCTTTTTGCAAAATACACCTAGTAAGCTTTCATATTAATGTGACCTCTGTCTCATTTAAATGTTGTCTATTACATAGAATATGCACATAGACTGATTCTTAAATTTGTTGGAGTCGCATATGACCTCGATCCTGCATTTCGTTTTATCTTTAGTAGTAATTGCCGCTCTTGCCATTTTAGCCAGTAGTAACCGTAGAGGGATCCGTCCTCGCTATGTTGTTCAACTACTGGTTATTCAAATTGCATTAGCTTATTTGTTCTTAAAATCGAATATTGGCGAATCTTTTGTTCTTGGTGTGGCAGGGGTATTTACTCACTTGCTAGGCTATGCAGCAGAAGGGACTAAATTTATTTTTGGTGGCATGATTGAAGGGAACTTAGCGTTCTTCTTCTTACAAGTGTTATGCCCAATCATCTTTATTTCTGCGTTGATCGGGATCTTACAGCACATCAAAATTCTTCCTATCGTGATCCGTATTATCGGTACCGTGTTATCGAAAGTGAATGGTATGGGTAAGTTAGAGTCTTTTAACGCAGTCAGTTCATTGTTACTGGGTCAGTCAGAAAACTTTATTGCGTATAAAGACCAATTGAACCGGATGTCAGACCGCAGAATGTACACCATGGCGGCAACTGCCATGTCAACGGTATCTATGTCTATCGTTGGGGCATACATGACCATGTTAGAGCCGCGTTTTGTGGTCGCTGCATTGGTTCTAAATATGTTTGGTACTTTCGTCGTACTATCACTGATTAACCCGTATCCACCTGAAGGTGAAGAAGATATTCAAATGAGCAACCTGCACGAAGGGCAAAGCTTCTTTGAAATGTTAGGTGAATATATTCTTGCAGGGTTTAAAGTAGCGATTATCGTTTCAGCGATGTTGATTGGTTTTATTGCCCTCATTGCGATGATTAACGGTATTTTCTCAGCTGTATTCGGTATCGACTTCCAAACCATGTTAGGTTACGTATTCTATCCATTTGCATGGATGCTCGGCATTCCTGCCGATGAAGCCTTACAGGTTGGCGGAATTATGGCAGTGAAAATGGTAACGAATGAATTCGTTGCGATGGATGGCTTACAAGCGATTGCTGGTGGGTTATCTGAGCGTTCTGTTGGTATCTTGTCCGTATTCTTAGTTTCTTTCGCTAACTTCTCATCCATCGGTATTATTGCAGGTGCGATTAAAGGTTTAGATGAGAAACAAGGTAATACCGTGGCTCGCTTCGGTTTAAAATTACTGTACGGTTCAACCTTAGTTAGTTTCTTATCCGCAGCGGTTGTTGGGTTAGTTTTGTAATCCACTAAAACATGTTAGATTAAGAAACGGCGTTCAAATGAGCGCCGTTTTTTATGCTTTGATACGAAAGAGAAATAACAATGGAAAAACAAGATCTCATTGATATGGCCAATACGTATATGCCATTTGGTAAATATAAAGGCTGTGTCTTAATTGATTTACCCGAAGAATATTTATTATGGTTCTATAAGAAAGGAGAGTTCCCTGCTGGACGTTTAGGGCAGTTAATGGAGATGACCCTAGGACTAAAAATAGAAGGCTTAGAAGGGCTGGTAAAGCCTTTAAAACGGGGTTAATCGTGGCCTAGTGCGTGAGTAATTTTCTGACTTAAAGTAATAAATAGTTTTTGTTCTTGGGGGGTTAATGCTGCTTTGACCTTAGCTGCATTTTCAGCACGCCCTGTAGCTGCACGCTGCAAAAAATGATGCCCTTTGTCGGTTAAACGGGTGATCAGTTCCCGTCTATCTTCTTCAGATTGATATTGCTCGACAAATTCATAAGATTTCAGAACTCGAAGAAATTTCGATAAATTTTGGCGAGAGAGGCCAAGTGATTGGCTTAACTGGCTTGGTGTTAAATCCCCTTTTAATCTCAATATCTCTAGCACATCATATTGACCCCAAGTTATTTGCTCAGGGGTAAAGCTAACTCTGCGCGCAACTAGCGTACATTGCAGCAGGGAAAGCGCATCTTCAAGAGAATTTGGCATCATGAAAACTCCGTAACATTCAATCTATTGAGTATATATTGATTTTAATAATAAGACGACCAGTTGATTAACTTTGGTTAATTAATTATAGTTAACTAAAGTTAATCATAATTGAGGTGAGCTATGGGGAAGTTTAATCAGCGAGTGGCATTGGTTACAGGGGCATCGACAGGTGTCGGTTTTACTATTGCACAAAAGCTGTATTCACTTGGCGCGATAACGGTAATTACGGGGCGCAATGAGGTCGCTTTACAACAAGCCGCTAGAGAGATAGACCCAACAGGACAACGTGTCTATGCTATAAAAATGAATGTCGCAAATGCACAAGACTTTAAAACAACAGTCGAAAAAATTGAGCAACAATACGGTGTTTTGCACTATTTGGTGAATAATGCGGGGACCACTGGACCTCATGGCGTCAATATTGAGGATTATCCTTTAGAGGCTTGGCATGAGGTGATTGAAACCGATATAACAGGGACATTTCACGGTATGAAGTACAGTATTCCTATGATTTTGCGTAGTGGTGGGGGAGCTATCGTAAATTTATCAGCTTGCAATGGGGTAACAGGGATAGCGGGTATAGCACCTTACACTGCAGCAAAGCATGCGGTACTGGGATTAACACGTTCCGCTGCCTTAGAGAACGCTCAAAAAGGTATCCGTATCAATGCTGTTGGCCCTGGCTATATAGAAACACCGAATATTAGTGCATTACCACAGGAAACGCAGCAATGGATGGCTTCTACTCACCCAATGGGCAGAATGGCTACTCGGCTAGAAATTGCTAATGTGGTGGCCTTTTTGTTATCAGAAGAAAGTAGCTTTATAACCGGTGCATTTATTCCTATTGATGGTGGTTATACCGCGCAGTAATTCATAATCTAAAAGATATTATTGATTTAAAATGGAAGAGGTGAATAGTGACTTTTAGTATTTAAGTGATTGGTGGAGCTAAGCGGGATCGAACCGCTGACCTCTTGCATGCCATGCAAGCGCTCTCCCAGCTGAGCTATAGCCCCAAACAAAATCTTTTGGACGGGATGCATCATATTCAAGCTAAGTTAGAGTGTCAATAAAATAATAGGGTTTTAGGTTTAATTGCTGAAATATAGAACATTTTGCAATCAGTTGAGTGGAGAAGGGAGGATGAATCAGAGAATTGGCCCCCAATAAATTGAGGGCCAATAATATTAAATTATTGAGCAGAAGCTTCGCGTTCAGCGATAAACGCTAAGGCTTTCTCAATACGAGCGATAGAGCGAGCTTGACCGATAGCGTGAACGGTCACATCAAGGCCTGGAGACTGGCCAGCACCTGTCACAGCAACACGTAAAGGCATACCCACTTTACCCATACCCACTTCTAATTCAGCGGCAGTTGCTTCGATGGCTTGGTGAACATTTTCAGCCGTCCAATCAGTTATCGCAGCTAATTTATCTTTTACGACTTCTAAAGGCTGACGAGCAACTGGTCGCAAGTGTTTTTTCGCCGCATCAGCGTCAAATTCTTCGAAATCTTGGTAGAAATAGTGGCAAGATTCCGCCATTTCTTTTAATGTTTTACAACGTTCACCAAGTAATTTGATTAGATCAACTAATTGAGGTCCTGTGCTGGTATCAATATTCTGTTGTTCAATATGCCATGCAAGATAGGTTGCAACTTCTTCTGCTGGTAATGTATTGATATAGTGGTGGTTTAACCATTGCAGTTTTTCAGTATTAAACGCGCTTGCTGACTTGCTGATAGCGTCAAGGCTGAAATACTCTTTCATTTCTTCAACAGTGAAAATCTCTTGGTCGCCATGAGACCAACCTAAACGCACAAGGTAGTTAAGAAGTGCTTGCGGCAAATAACCGTCATCACGATATTGCATAACACTAACCGCACCATGACGTTTTGATAGTTTTTTACCGTCATCACCTAGGATCATCGAAACGTGAGCATACACAGGTACTGGTGCCCCTAATGCTTTTAGAATGTTGATTTGGCGAGGCGTGTTGTTGATATGGTCTTCACCACGGATAACGTGGGTAATTTCCATATCCCAGTCATCAATAACCACACAGAAGTTGTAAGTTGGTGAACCATCAGTACGACGAATAATTAAATCGTCCAGCTCTTGGTTACTAAATTCAATTGGCCCACGAATTTTGTCGTCAAAAATAACGGAACCTTCTTGTGGGTTACGGAAACGAACAACGTGCGGCTCATCAGGTGTATGGTTGTGTGCATGGTCACGGCAGCAGCCATCATAACGAGGCTTTTCATTATTTGCCATTTGCTCTTCACGTAACGCTTCTAAGCGCTCTTTCGAACAATAACAACGATAAGCGGTACCCGCATCTAACATTTGGTCAATGACATCATTATAACGGTCAAAGCGTTTAGTTTGATAGTAAGGGCCTTCATCCCAATTTAAATTCAACCAGTTCATACCGTCCATAATGGCGTCGATAGCTTCCTGAGTTGAGCGTTCTAAGTCAGTATCTTCAATACGCAGGACAAATTCGCCCTGATTGTGGCGACTAAATAACCAGGAATACAGAGCGGTACGTGCACCACCAACGTGTAAATAGCCAGTTGGGCTTGGTGCAAAACGGGTTTTGATTTTACTCATCGAGATTGCCTTAATTGCAAAACATGTTTTTGAAGCGCTTATCTGTTTACTGTTTAGAAGACTAAAAACAGGCACAATTAACTTGATGGCGAGTTTGATGTTCTAAGCAGTGAAATGTCTAAGCATTGCTAAAATGTATATCTATTCTATCATCCTACAATGATTCCTCAATCAAGTTATCAGGATAGAAGACAAGAAATTAGTTTGTTTCGCCAAATTTGACATAAATAAATACACTTTAAAAATAGTTTCTGTTTTTTTCTTAAAAGAATAAAGAGAAAATGATAGGTAATTGATTAAAAAGGCAGCTTTTCTGGTGAATATTGAAACATCTTGATTATTTTTGCAACGAACGAAAAAAATCTATTGAAAAAGCGTTGACTCAGAACTCAGTATCCCTATAATGCACCTCCATCGACGACGGGGCGATTAGCTCAGTTGGTAGAGCACCTCCCTTACAAGGAGGGGGTCAGTGGTTCGAGCCCGCTATCGCCCACCACCGTTGACGATGAAAAATAAATAATTGGGCGATTAGCTCAGTTGGTAGAGCACCTCCCTTACAAGGAGGGGGTCAGTGGTTCGAGCCCGCTATCGCCCACCAATTATTTATTATAATGTAGTATAAGTCATGAAGTGGGCGATTAGCTCAGTTGGTAGAGCACCTCCCTTACAAGGAGGGGGTCAGTGGTTCGAGCCCGCTATCGCCCACCACTTCATCAGTTACTTGCATTGAAACACAATTTAGATGGGTCGTTAGCTCAGTCGGTAGAGCAGTTGACTTTTAATCAATTGGTCGCAGGTTCGAATCCTGCACGACCCACCATCTAAGCAGTAAAAAATCAGATCTTCCAAGATGGGTCGTTAGCTCAGTCGGTAGAGCAGTTGACTTTTAATCAATTGGTCGCAGGTTCGAATCCTGCACGACCCACCATCTCAAGCAAATAATTCAATTTAACAACCACCTAAGTAAACACTCAGTCGTTAATCCATACCTCGACAAGCTGGTTGCAGGTTCAGCCCGTAGGGTAAATCCGAAGGATTTCAATCCTGCACGACCCACCATCTCAAGCCATTATCAAGCAAGTAATCCAATTTAACCGTCACCTAAGTAAACACTCAGTCGTTAATCCATACCTCGACAAGCTGGTTGCAGGTTCAGCCCGTAGGGTAAATCCGAAGGATTTCAATCCTGCACGACCCACCATCTCAAGCCATTATCAAGCAAGTAATCCAATTTAACCGTCACCTAAGTAAACACTCAGTCGTTAAGCCGTACCTCGACAAGCTGGTTGCAGGTTCAGCCCGTAGGGCAAATCTGAAGGATTTCAATCCTGCACGACCCACCATCTCAAGCCATTATCAAGCAAGTAATCCAAACTAATACTTAGCTAAGTAAACACTTAATCACTAAATAATACACATATTTTGTAAGTTACATTTTCTAAGTAACATGATAAGAACTTGGAGAATTATCGGCTACACAGCCCGCCTAATATGTGAAATAATTCAAGATGTACTTTGAAAAGCCACTTAGTTTTTATGTCTATATTCCAATATGGCATTAGCAGGATATATTTTAAAATATAATGACGTCATTTAAGCATAAATGAATGGCTAATTACTCTTCAATAGAATGGACGAGTAATTATCATTTTTTATAAATAGCTTTCATTATATCGTAAATATAAAAATCTGTAATTTAGCTATAAATGCTTAAATTGTGTTTATTTTTAAAATTTTGTATTACCCTTCATCCTGAAAAAAACAGAAACCAGTGGAATCAAAAACAGACCGTCGATGAAAGTTATTTTTCATAATTTTGTGATATTCATCTAGTAAAATGAATAATAAGCTTTCTTAACGTTATGGTTTTGTTATGTTTGGTACTTGTAGATAATAAATCCATCTCTTGCTACTTTAAAAATTTAGTAATTTACTAATTGTAACAGTTTAACTGGCTTTTTAACGTACTGATATTTTGCCGAATTAGAGAGTTTTAGAGATAAAATTGACTGTTTTTACCATTTTTTACATAAAAGTATCATTTATAGTGGGTTTATCACTTTTCATCGAGTTTAATTGTATCAATAACATTAATATTGTTACAGTGTTAAATAATTCTATTTATTTCCTTTATTTTTAGGTTATACATCGGCTACATAGGTCTTTTTTAGATGAATATTCCAAGGATTTAGGCATATCCTCTGGAATATTACTATGCAGTGATACACACGTTGCGTGTAACTTTGTGATATTAAAGTATTATTTTGATTTTAAACACGAAATGTATAGCATGAAATACTTTGTTACATAGTTGCAATGTCAATTTAGGACTAGTTGAAACTAATTATAAGGGTAGTATATCATTCTGTTAGATATATGCTGAATCGTCTGTAGCATTATCAATGTTATACACATAAATATAAAAAATAAAATATGTAGATAATTATCTGCTAATTTTTATTTCCTTAAATATAAATTGAAGCGAGAATGTTTATGAACACGAAATATCCTGTCGCTTGTGCAGTTGGACAAAAAATAAAAGCCCTTAGAAGAGCTCAAGGCTTTACTGTTTTTCAGTTAGCTAAAGAGATAGATATAAGTGAACAGCAGCTATTTCGTTACGAGCGTGGTGTGAATCGTATCGATATAGATTGTCTAGTTCGAGTATTAAAAGTTTTAGACGTTAACATGGGTGAGTTTTTTAGTGAAGTCCTGCAAGAGGATACTCAAGTAGATGAGAGCACGGGTAATAAGGGGTTTGAAAGCTCTGCATATACTCTGGTGTAACTAAATATCTATATTGTTTTAGAATGAAACGTAATTCGCTTTAATTCTTAATTGTTTCAATTAGGAACATAAATTAAATATACCTGCTATTTATAGCTTAAAATGACAATAGCTGTTTTTATCTTATGTTTCATTAAAGAACAAATAAAAGCCCGAAAGGGCTTTTATTTTTGTATCCTTGAAATAATTATAACTTAAGATTTTACTCAACATCTAAGAAAAATATTGGGTAAGATATTTATGCTCCGTTAACCTTCCTGCTCTTTGATTGGCTCTAATATTACGGTTACGATACGTGTGCCTATCATCTCTCCAATTCTTAATTGCAGTTGATCTAATTTTATGATGGTATCTTGCAAAGGTTCCGATATAGAAGCGTAAATAAATTGGTTAAGAGTCCTTTCATCACTATTATCAATTTGGATACCATAAGATGAGTAGATCTCATTTAATCGAGTCGTTCCTTTTAGACTTAGCCCTGTATCGGGAAGTTCAATAGGAGTGTGTTCAGAGATGTTTTTTTCTGAAAAAAGGCGTTCAAGAAAAATACGATTTTCAGGTTTAAGAACAACGAATAAATGGTCTTCAGCATGAAAGGTAGTTGAACCCCTTGGAGGTAAAACACTTTTTTCACGCGTAATCATTGCAATGACAGTTTGGTCAGGTAATGCAAGTTGCGATAATCGGCGACCCACTGCAGAGCAATCCTCTCCTAATGTATATTCCACTAAATCTGCGTCTATTTGTTCTACTGCGGTAATATCTAAAGTGGCCGCAGGGATCAATGGAGGTGGCTGCATTAAATTTAATTTACGTGCAACGTAAGGCAAGGTTGAGCCTTGTAAGGTTGCTGAAATTAATACCACAAAGAAAACCACGTCAAAAATTAAATGGGCATTAGGTAGCCCGTAGATAAACGGGAAAATAGCAAGAATAATAGGAACAGAGCCACGTAACCCTACCCAAGAAATTAATGTTATTTCAGGTTTAGGGAAACCAAATAATTTTAGAACAGGTATTACAGCCAATGGCCTCGCGATAAACGTTAAGACCAGAGCAATAATTAAGCCTTCAAGCCAGACTTCAATAAGAGAACTTGGGTTGACAAGTAACCCTAGCATAACGAACATGATAATTTGGCTTAGCCATGCTAATCCATCATGGAACAAAAATGTATTGCGTTGAAAAACAAACCGATGATTACCAATCACAACACCAGTGACAAAAATAGATAAAAACCCACTGCCTTCTAAATTACTGGCGAGACCGAAAGATAGTAGTCCACATGCCGCGACAAGCACAGGATACAAACCAGTAGCTAATAGCTTAATCTTATTGATAATTTTGACTGAAACCCAGCCAACGCTCAAGCCAACAACAGTACCTATTCCCATTTGGCTAAAAAACAGCAGAATTAATTCACTACCTGAAGCTTGTGGGTTCATTAAAAGTTGTAATAAACCAACAGTTAAAAATATGGCCGTAGGGTCATTTGTTGCACTTTCTATTTCTAAAGTGGATTGCAATCGTTCATTTAAATAGATCCCCGCGTTGCGCAGTAAGGAAAAAACGGCGGCGGCATCGGTAGAACCTACTATAGCGCCTAATAATAGCCCTTCAAGCAGAGGAACGCCGAGAATATAGGCAGCAGCGAGACCTGTTACACCTGCGGTGACAAGAACGCCTAATGTTGCTAGTGTAAAAGATGGTTTCCAAACTAGACGAATTGATTTTACTGATGTTTGTAGACCCCCATCAAATAAAATTAAAGCAAGGGCGAGAGAACCAACGGCATAGGAAACATTCACGTTATCAAATGTAATCTTACCTATCCCGTCTTCGCCTGCTAACATGCCAATAAACAAAAACATGACTAGCATAGGTAAACCGAGCCTAGCAGACAATTTGCTAGAGAAAATTCCCAAAAGAATGAGTATAGAAATCAATAAAATGAGTTGTTCAATAGTTGGCATAATCAGTTTAATCTGTAAGTGAATAAAACGCTGACGATGCATCGTAAAGCGCGCGTAGAAAGCAAAAAATGAAAAAACAGCAAGACGACTAAATATACATAGAGAATAGATTATTTTAGCGAAAAGCTGATAATATCCATTAAAAAGTATATCTACATGATTATAATATAAATAAATTTAAATAATTTGATTATTTATCGCATTTTTTATTATTAAAGTGAGTTAAATCACGTAAAAAAACGATAAATTTGAATAAGTAAGCACCGCAGTTCACTTTATTTTTAATTTTTTAACTAAAGATAATTTTGAAATGAGGGACATAAGCATTGAGGGGAAAAATAGGCACTTATAAAGTAAGCTAAAAGAGAGAAGGCCGAATATTCTTTCGACCTTCACGATCTAATTAATGGAAGCGCGCTTTTTTCGCTAAATAGTCACCAATAAATTGCATGCCTTGTACGATAATTACTAATGTAACAACGGTGATAGCCATTGCGACATTATCAAAACGTTGGTAGCCGTAGTTTAGAGCTAAGTCACCAACGCCACCACCACCAACGGCTCCTGCCATCGCGGTTGCACCGACTAAAGTAATACTTGCAGCGGTTAAACTTAAAATTAATGATGACTTTGCTTCTGGTAAAATAAAATGCCAAACAATTTGCCAATTAGTCGCTCCCATAGAATCAGCCGCTTCAATAATACCCGAATGTACACTGAGTAATGAATTTTCAACTAAGCGTGCGGTATAGGGCGCAATAAAAATGACTAATGGCACTATTGCTGCAGTTGTTCCTATTGAAGTTCCCACCATAAAGCGTGTGAGAGGGATCATAGCAACTAATAAGATGATAAAAGGCAGTGAGCGAATAATATTAATAATCGGGTTCACTATACGATAAATACATTTATTTTCCCAAATACCGTCTGGTCTCGTTACAACAAGTACGATACCTAATAAGATCCCAAATATAGAACCTAATACGAGCGCAACGCTAACCATCGTAAAAGTTTCTGACATCGCTAATAAAAACTGTTTAGTTGTTAAAGCGGTTTCGAATAATTGTGTCATAGTGCCCCCTTATTAACTGCAACTCCACGTTGGCGAAGAAAAGAAACTGCATCTTCAATTTTTTCTTTATCACCAATAAATTGGACAAACATGCTGCCTAGCACGACACCACTGATCTCTTTCATATTGGCAAACAAAATATTTATTTTGACAATTTCTTTCAGTATTAACTCATTAACAACAGGTTGTTGCGCAGAGGACCCTAAAAATTCAAGACGATAAACATCTTGTTGGTGTTCTAAGTTATGTAGAACGCGTTCTGGAATTTCTTCATTTAACACTGTCCCTACAAATTTTCTGGTTGTGTCTTGATGAGGATTTGCAAAAATATCAAGTACAGTTCCTTCTTCGACAATTTTTCCTGATTCCATAACGGCTACACGGTTACAGATTTCTTCAATGACTTCCATTTCATGAGTTACGAGCAAGATAGTAATATTTTGCTCTTGATTGATTTTTTTTAATAATTGCAAAATTGAGCGAGTTGTTTGCGGGTCAAGGGCTGAAGTGGCTTCATCACATAACAAAATTTGTGGGTTATTGATCAAAGCACGAGCAATACCAACACGCTGCTTTTGCCCACCGGATAGCTGCCCAGGGTATTGGTGTTTTTTATCGCTAAGTTCGACATATTCAAGAATGCTATCAACTCGCCGAGTGATTTCTTGTTTATCGACACCTGAAAGTAATAAGGGCATCGCAATATTTTGAGCAACAGTTTTAGTTTCTAGCAAATTGAAATGCTGGAAAATCATACCAATGCTTTTTTTATGTGAACGAGTTTCTGCAGGGGTATGTTCAGCAATATTCTGGCCATTAATAATAACTGCCCCACTGGTTGGTTTTTCTAATTGATTCACCAAGCGGATAAGTGAACTTTTACCCGCTCCGCTATAACCAATAAATCCAAAGATATCACCTTTATTGATATGCAAATTAATGTCTTGCAATGCAACTAAAGACTGCCCATCTTTTTCATAGACTTTTTGAATATTTTGAAAGGTAATCATGATTTACTCTACATTATCAGTTAATTGCACGCGTTCTGAAGGTGGTGCAGCGGGTTGCCACTCATCACCTAATAATTCAGCTTCTTGGCTATTTTTGACTTGCTCAAGGTGTTGTTCTTGATGACTCAAGTACAATTGAGCTGCAATATGGTCAGCCAATCGTTCTGCCCCAACATTAGTTCCGGGGATTAACCCTATAACAGGCCCCATACTGAGCGATGCACTTAAGTTAAAAAAATATAACTGATTGATTTTTAGTGTGTCTTGCTTGTGTTTCGCTTGAAATTCAAAGTGATTACCTAAATAAGGATGTGAAGCTAACTCTGTATTTTCTTCATGAATGGATGGCGTGTATGCATCTCCCCACGTTTTAACTAGCGGTGATAACCGATGAAAGGCGCTGTGCTTGGCCCAATTAATCCGATAACCAGTTGCCAAGATCAAATAATCTAATATAAATTTACCTGTCGTTGTCGTGACATGTAACTTTTTGTTTTTTAATTCAATAAATTTAACTTGAGTATTGAAATTGAAATAAGCATTCTCATGACGAGATACTCTTAGTGTGCTTCCGTGGGGCGCTGGTGTTTTGGCTTTGGCTACATAGTCCGTGTAATGCCATTTTTGAGCATCGGTAAAATAGGCATATGCATTGGTAAAACCTGCGCTTCCAGCAACTTTCCCTCGGTTTACACGAGGCATATCGCTAGCACGAATTAAAATTTCAACCGAATTAGCACCATTTTCTAATGCCGTTGCTGAACTATCCATAGCACCTGCACTATAGCCAACAACACCAATGTCTAAACCTTTAAAGCGACGATAGTCAGTACCTGCATATGAATGTTCCCAATAATTCGTTGGGATGTCATTCATAAAGCTAGGGATATTAGCTTCACTAAAAGACTCCATACCAGTCGCTAAAATTACATGTTGCGCTTGATAACTGACCGTTCCTTCTGGGGTATCAAAAATTAATTCACGGTAGTTATCATTTAATTGCACATCCACTAACCGATATTGATTAAGCACATAGGGTTCTGTCATGGTTTTATACCACTGCAGATATTCTCCCCACTGCAAACGTGGAATTTTATCGAGTTCATCCCATTTTTGAATGCCAAACTGGGCTTTAAACCAAGCTTGAAAAGTTAAAGAGGGGGATGCAAGCGCAGGGCCAACCACATGTTTTGGGGAACGCAATGTTTCCATTAATGCAGGGCTTTGCCATGGGCCTTCTTTGCCAGCAGGGGCTTGGTCGAAAACAATTGCATTGATACCACGTAATTTCAGAGCGAATGCGGCTGTAATACCTGACATACCCGCACCAATGATAGCGACATCAATAATTTGGTTTTCAGGGTTATTTTTTGATAATGACCAAGACGTTATTGGTAAATTTAAATACTGCAAATCTTGTTTTATTTGCGCTTCTAATGCCTCTAAACCCATAATCAGTTCCATTGAATTACTCCTTATCCTCTACTATTTCAAAGGGCTCACCCAGCGATAACATTAAGCGGTTCGCCCATGAAAAGAAGGCCGTTGATTGAACTAAATCAAGTAATTCAAGTTCAGATAAACCCAAGTTTTGTAACTCTTCAATTTGTGATGGTGTGGCTTGGATGGGGGTTGCAGATAAAGAGGCGACTAAATCTGTGATGGCTAGGAGTCTGTCATCAAAACCTTCAGCAAGTACTGAACCCGTCGCAGTTGCTAGTAATTTATCAACATCAGCACGTCGTTCTTTTGCATACTGACTGGCTTTTCTAGCATGTACAGAAGCGCAGTATATGCAGCCATTAACTTTACTCGTTACCGCCGCAGCAAATTCACGTTCCCAGCGGGGTAACCCTTCTGAGGTATAAAACACGCCTCGGTCAACTAAAGTTCGTAATTCTAAAATTTTGCTTTGATGTGCGAGTAGTAAAAAATATTCAGAGTTTAATTGGCCAAATTTTTTCATAACCTGAGCTTCTTCAACAGACAATGTCTTCGCATCCCTTGCTGAAATCCAAGCTTCCCATCCTAAGTTATCTTGTGTAAAAGAGGTTGGAGAAGAGTTCCCTTTTCGGGTTAATAGTTGATGGTTCCATTTACCAGCCACAACTTTGGACGAATTACTTGTAAGGCTGCTATTATCTGTCAGTAAAAGGATCCCTTCGATTAGCCGAGCTTGATAGGTGACATAAGTTATTAATTGGGCAAGTAAAATGATGTCACTCTCTTGCCAACCTTGTTCAGTTAATGCAGCAATTAATTGGTAATGGGTGTCTTTAGGTGATTGCGTTAAAATTTGCAGATATTCTTTTGCTGTGGAAAGTGGTTGGGTAAGAGGTTCATCAGGAATTGAGTCTATTAATTGCAAATAAAATTCAGCGAGACGGGGACTTCCCGTTATTTTCGCGACTTCATGAGCAAAATAATATTTCACATCATTTGTGAGAAGTGTCGATGGCGTAGAAAAAATAGCTTCAAATACGGCTTGAGTATTTTCAGTCGCGACTGAGCGTTCATGGCGAATTTTAGCTAGATTGGAATCTGGTGTTAAATTAGTTAAATAATTAATTACATCATTATAGGAAATAGTCATAAAGCAACTCACTTTTTTTAAACGTTTTTATCTCCTTCATTACATATCAATCACATCACTAATCGAACGATCTATTTGTTATATATTTATAACCAAAAAGAATTACAAGTGACTCTTATATTACTTTTGTATTAAGTTATAACGATATAGTCTAAGTTGTGTTCTTTAATTATGATTATACTGCCCAAAATATCTTTACAGGGTTGTTACATATGTTAAAACAAAAAATAATAGGCTTATCTTTAATTACTACTGCTTTAGTTGTGTTGGCAGGGTGTGGCGATAATAGCGAAAAAGATAATCCTAATAAAAAACAAATTACAATAGGCTTTGGTGTTGGCAATTATATTGACCAAGTGGATAAAGGTATTGTACCGATTTTAGAAAAAAAAGGTTATATCGTTAATTTGCGCCAATTTTCACAGAATAGGCAAATAAACCCTGCTTTTGAAGAAGGCTCTATTGATGCTTCTGTAAATCAAAGCCGTGCCTATATGGAGGCTTATAACAAAAAAAATAATATTAATATGGTGGCATTGACAGACTCACCGAGTGCGCCTCAAAGCCTGCGGTCAAATAAACATAAAACGCTGGATGATGTGAAAGATGGTATGATTGTTGCGTTATCTAATGACCCCGTTAATGCAGAGCGTGGCGCTAGGATCCTGGAAAAGTTAGGTTGGATTACAATTAAGCCTGATGTGAGTACATTAAGTTTTAGTGTTAATGATATCTCCCCAAATGAATATAACTTAGATATTCGAGAAACCGATGCGGCTCAAGGGTTGCGATTATTAGATGATGTTGATTTTGTTGTTGTGAATGGTAACTATGTGGCAAGTGCTGGCCAACGTATTGCTGATGGTTTAGTTGTAGAAAACTCACCGCTAGAGCATCGCGTTATTGTGACTGTCATGCAAAAAGACCTAGATGCTCAGTGGGCAAAAGATTTGAAAGAAGCTTTTGAATCTAAAGAGTATGCAGATTATATTCGTTCTCAGCGTATTTATGATGGTTTTATTGAACCTGACAGCTGGAACAAATACCCTAAATAAAATCCTAGTCTATTTTTTTATTATTAATATTATGTTAACCACTAATTTTTATTAATTAGTGGTTTTTTGCTATAAAAGATAAATATCTTACTGATTTAATATGAAAAAGATTCGTGTTGAATTTGTAGACAACAGGATGTTTTTTCGTTATTTAATAGGTTAGGAAAGGCATTATAAAAATAGTCTGTAGATAATTTTATTTAGAAAATAGAACTGACAGGGGGAAATATGAGCAATGAATTAATTGATGCATTTAATGTAATAAAATCTAAAAAATGGGTTGATTTGACACATAGCTTCGATAAAGACTCACCGCATTTTTTTATGTTTGACTCTGCTGAGTTTAAAACATTATTTGGCTATCCAGAAGGTTTCTTTGCACAGCAATTTACATTTCCAGGACAATATGGCACCCATATTGATGCTCCCTGTCATTTCGTTGAAGGGAAACGTTATTTACATGAGCTTGAATTAAAAGAACTTGTTCTGCCATTGATTGTTATTGACCAGTCTGAAAGGGCAAAAGAAGATCCTAATTTTGCATTTTCTCTTGATGATGTCCTTAATTTTGAAGCGAAATATGGCCGAATTGAATCAGGGAGTTTTGTTGCATTACGTACTGACTGGAGTAAACGTTGGCCATCACAAGAGCTGATGGATAATAAAGATGACGAGGGCAATAACCAAATACCGGGTTGGGGAATGGATGCACTTAAATTTTTATTTGAAGAACGCGGAATAAAAGCGATTGGCCATGAAACATTTGATACTGATGCAGCAAAAGATTTTCGAAAAAATAATGCGTTACTTGGTGAGTATTATGTATTAGAACAGGATACATACCAAGTTGAATTACTGGCTAATTTGGACCAAGTCCCCACTCGTGGTGCTGTAATTTTTAATATTGTTGCTAAACCAAACAATGCTAGTGGTTTTCCTGTTCGTTCTTTTGCAATACTGCCATAGAATTTATAATTATAACCAATCTGCTAATGTAATAGCAGATTGGCTAAAACGACTATAAAGCAAATAAAATCCATGCAGCAGCTAATAACATACACAAGAGTGCTACAACTCCCCCTGATTTAGAAAACTCACCAAAAGAAATTTTTACGCCATATGCCGCTGATTGTTCGACCACGATAATGCCAGCAAGACTACCGAAAACCAGTAAGTTGCTTGAAAAACCAGAACCCAAAACGAGAGCTGCGCCTAACGAATCGGCATTACCTTCAGGTGTTAAGAAGGGAACGAGTAACATGACTGAGGGGTTGTTTCCAACGATAGTACTTAGAACACCAGTAACTAAAAATAGAGCTAATGGATTGTTGAGATCCACACCATAGCTTCGCAAATCAGTTAATAATTGCTGAGGAAGACCTGTGGCGGCAAAAGCGGCATTGACGACAAATAATCCCATGATGAGTAATAAAAGATTGCCATCGACGAGTTTAAGCATATCACTCGAGGCAATGGATCTATTTAATAATAAAAATCCAGCAGCCGTTAATGCTATAAGTTCTTTAGGAATATCAGTCACAATAAAGGTAATGATAACTGCGAAAGTAATAACGCCAGCTTTTGCTGTTTCCCATACATTTAATGTTTCTTGGGTGGTTTGAGGGGGAGTTGATAGCGCATTTTCTTTAGTCAAATACCAACGATTACGATATAACCAAACAAGTACCAACCATGTTAATGGTAAGGAAAGCAGGGCTGGTATTGCAGACGCCTGTAATAAGCCAACAAACGAGATATCGAGTCCTTGCGCTGCGATCATATTCTGTGGGCTACCAATTAATGAGCCCGCCGCTCCGTTATTAGCCGCGAAACAAAAGCCAAGTAAAAAAGGAATTGGGTTTAAACCGCGAGATAAACTAATTGATACTAATAATGGTGTCATAGCGACAACAACAACATCATTCGTGAGCAATGCAGAAAGAAAGCCGCCGACAAGAATTAAAACAGCCAGTAATATTGGTGGTGAAACTTTTAGCATCGCCACCCGGTTTGCGGTCCAGCTATAAAAACCAGAAACAACAAAAGAAGCAGAAACGACCATAAGCCCAAATAACATACCAATAGTTCGGTAATCAATAGCATTCCATGCATGGGGAGGGGTAATACTATCGATAGCCATCATAGCTAAGGCACCAATAACCGCAGCGCCAGTTCTATCAACTTTGAAGCCAGGTAGCTTACCAAAGCCCATCGCAATATAAACCAAAAGAAAAACAATAACGGTTAACGTCATGATATTCACATTTTAATTAAGAAAATTAGATGTAATTTATCGGTGAACACCTGATGAAGCAAGGCTAAATAATGTATTGATAATAATGCGTTGCTGTTGGTTCTATTTAAGACTATCTCAAAAAGACGGTGGCTATAATGAAATAGATAATACGTTTAGTAATTTTATTACAAAATTGAGAAATGATCTGTGCGGGTGAGAAAATGTTGGCAGTTCACTGGGTAGAAAAAGATAAATAGAAAATAAATTGTGATGATTGTCACCAATTGAAGATAAATTGTGATTTTTTCTTTGTGATTAAAATCACGAAAAATGTTTTTTTAGTGCAAAAAAAGAGCAATGTAATTTAGTAACACGATTTTTTTGTGATCTTTGTCAATATAAAGATGGGGTAAGTAGGGGGTGGATGGTGATGATGGTCACAAAAAGGCCCGCGTGGTGCGAATCTGATCAAGCTCATGCTAGAGTGAAAGTGTTGAAAAAATCACAGACGTTATTTGGCGATAACGTTACAACTTTATCATTTTCGTACCACGGGGTTCTGTCATGGTAACATCAAATATCAAATTAAAGGTACAGAATTTTGGGCGTTTCCTCAGTAATATGGTTATGCCTAATATCGGTGCCTTTATCGCTTGGGGATTAATAACGGCGTTATTCATCCCAACTGGCTGGTGGCCTAATGAGACATTAGCTCAACTTGTTGGCCCTATGATCACTTATTTATTACCACTATTAATCGGTTATACTGGTGGCCGTTTAGTTGGTGGAGAGCGGGGCGGAATAGTCGGCGCAATAACAACAATGGGGGTAATTGTTGGTGCTGACATGCCAATGTTTATGGGGGCAATGATTGCTGGCCCATTAGGCGGATATGCAATAAAACGTTTTGATTTGTGGATAGAAGGCAAAGTTAAAACAGGTTTTGAAATGTTGGTGAATAATTTTTCCTCCGGCATTATCGGCATGTTATTAGCCATTTTGGCTTATTTAGCTATTGGGCCTCTTGTTGCAGGGCTATCCAAAATATTGGCAGCAGGCGTGAATGTGATGGTGGAGAATAATTTACTTCCACTCACGTCTATTTTTGTTGAGCCCGCCAAGATATTATTTCTAAATAACGCGATTAACCACGGTATTTTCTCACCCTTAGGTATTCAACAAGCGACTGAAACTGGCGCATCTATTTTCTTTCTTATTGAAGCCAACCCTGGACCGGGTTTAGGTGTTTTACTTGCTTACATGTTTTTTGGTAAAGGAAATGCGAAGCAATCTGCACCAGGAGCCGCAATTATTCACTTTTTTGGTGGGATACATGAGATTTATTTCCCCTATGTCTTAATGAACCCTCGGTTAATTCTTGCAGTTATTCTGGGTGGGATGACAGGAGTGTTTGTTATGAACCTTTTTCATGCAGGGTTAGTCTCTCCTGCATCACCGGGTTCAATATTTGCAGTTCTGTTGATGACGCCTAAGTCATCATTGGTCGGTGTGATTTTATCAGTCACCAGTGCGACGTTAGTTTCCTTTATTGTTTCCGCGATTTTATTAAAGAAAACTCGCATAGGTGATGATGATGAGCTCGAAAATGCTACGAAAAAAATGCGTAATATGAAATCGCAATCAAAATCATCGGCAGCAGTAGAAATCAATCAAAATACCTCTGTTAATTTAGCAGAAGTACGCAACATTATTGTAGCTTGTGATGCAGGAATGGGTTCTAGTGCCATGGGAGCAGGGGTATTAGCTAAAAAGGTGCGTGATGCGGGCTTATTAGGAATTTCTGTTACGAACATGGCAATTAACGACCTGCCGGATAACGTTGATATTGTGATAACGCATAAAGATTTAACACAAAGAGCGAAAACATTTGCACCAAATGCAATGCATATATCGTTGACTAATTTCCTAGATAGCCAAACGTATAATGATCTTGTAACAAACTTAATAGCTAAAAAAAATCCTAAAGCAGCAAATGATGGACGACTGATTAAACAAACGATTATTGCAGCAAATGATGAATCCTATGAAATGGAAGATCATGATGATGCGATATTTACATTGAGTGCAAAGCATATTCATTTAAACCTATCTGCACAGAATAAAATGCAAGCCATTCAATTTGCGGGGCAAAAATTAGTTGAGGGTGGATATGTTGAGCCTGACTATATTGAGGCGATGTTAGCTCGCGAAAAACTGACTTCAACCTATCTAGGTGAATCTATTGCTGTTCCTCATGGCACCATAGAAGCAAAAGATCGAGTATTAAAAACTGGCATTGTTATTTGCCAATATCCTGAAGGCGTACAATTTGGTGAAGAACCTGATGAAATTGCCCGCTTAGTTATTGGTATTGCAGCACAAAATAATGAGCACATTGAAGTTATCACACGAATTACTTCCGCTTTAGATGAAGATGGGGTTATTGAGCGTTTATGTGAAACCCAAGATGTTCAGGAAGTACTCGAAATTTTAGCGTCTCAAAGTGCAGCATGAGGAGAATAATAATGAAAGTCATTCATTTTGGTGCAGGAAATATAGGCCGCGGTTTTATTGGTAAATTATTAGCAGACGCAAATTCACAAGTAACTTTTACTGATGTCAATCAGCCATTAATTGACCAATTAGCACATCAACAATCTTATAATGTTCATGTTGTTGGTCAGGAAAATCGTATTGAGAAAGTCCAACACATTCACGCTGTTAATAGTAATGACCCTAAAACGATAGAGTTTATTGCAACAGCAGATATGCTTACAACAGCAGTCGGGCCACAGGTGCTGGAAAAAATTGCCTCAACGATAGCTAAAGGCATTATTCATAGAAAATCGTTGGGAAATAACCAGCCGCTCAATATTATTGCATGTGAAAATATGGTAAGAGGAACTAGCCAACTAAAGCAACATGTATTGGCTCAATTGCCTGAAGAGTTGCATCAATGGGTTGAGCAGCATATTGGCTTTGTAGACTCCGCAGTTGACCGTATTGTTCCTCCGATGGATGCAGCGAATGATGACCCGCTTGACGTTACTGTCGAATCCTTTAGTGAGTGGATTGTTGACCAGACACAATTTGTTGGTGATATTCCTATTATCAATGGAATGGAATTAACGGATAACCTAATGGCATTTGTTGAACGCAAACTATTTACGTTAAATACAGGCCATGCGATGACAGCGTATTTGGGACAATTATATGGATACCAAACAATTAGTGAGTCAATTGGGGATTTGAGGATCCATACTGTTGTTAAATCGGCTATGCAAGAAAGTGGACAAGTTTTAATTCAACGTTATGGCTTTGATTCACAAATACATAATCAATACATAGATAAAATACTAAGTCGCTTTGCAAACCCATATTTAAAAGATGATGTTAGTCGAGTAGGGCGACAGCCTATGAGAAAGTTAAGTTCTAATGATCGCTTAATTAAGCCGTTGTTAGGCACATTTGAATACCAATTACCAAATGAAAATCTGATCATAGGAATTGCTGCCGCATTGCATTTCAGATGTGAAGCTGATCCTCAAGCAAATGAAATGGCAAAGTTAATTGCTGACAAAGGTATATATCAAGCGGTTGTTGAGCTTTGTGGGTTAGAGCAATATCCCGAGGTTGTTGATAGAATCTGTTCCCAATACCAGTTATTGATATTGAGTAACAAGTGATATTACGGATAATAGATTGATTAATTGAGGTTCAGTCACTTTATGGCTATCTACAGTATGATAGTAAGTAGTATAGCTATAAAGTGATAAAAGAAGCTAATATGGAAAATAAACAAAACATTGAAAATCAGATTCTTGAGCGGTTAAATCAACGGCCGGAAGTAAATTTATTTGTTCAAGAGGTCGTTCTTTTAATTTCACAAGCTATTGATAAATTAATGTTAAAAGTTTTTAGAAAGGATGATTATGCGGTAAAATATGCAGTTGAACCACTTTTAACTGGAAATGGGCCATTAGGAGAGTTATCGGTTCGTTTGAAACTTCTATTTGCATTAGGGGCGATTTCTCGTGAAACCTATGAAGATATAGAATTATTTCTTGCTTTGAATGAATCGTTATCAGCAGAAAATTTAAATATAAATTTTACAGATGATGAAATTTTAGGCAGTATTAAAATGCTTCATTGTATGGAACCTTTACCAGAAATGATGAGATTCAATCAACCAGAGGATCTTGTCGATAACCAATTAATTGAATTGCAAAAACACCGTTTTCAACAAATGATAAAATCATCGTTAGTATTATCTGTAACTGCTTTAATTACCCAAATTATAGAAACCGATGTATTTTAAAATTGTAAACTCAATTCTCTGATATTTTATTGTTTACTTATCAAAGTAAATATGTATGAAATAATGCTTTATTATCCGACTATCAATAGAATATAGAATGAATATTATTGTTGCACATGAAATCACCACTGAAGATAAAGAAGAACTACTTGCAGGGTTACGTAGTTTTAATATCCAATATTTGAATGCAGAACGTTTTAGTGAGTTAGGCGTTTATTTTAAAAATGACTCTGGTGTTATGCTTGGTGGATTACTGGCTTCTGTAAAGGCAAATTGGCTTTGTATCGATTTTTTATGGGTAAGTGAGGACGCCAGAAAAACGGGATTAGGCAGTAAATTGATGTATACCGCTGAACGAGAAGCAATAAAATTAGGGTGTATTCATAGTTTAGTAGATACATTCAGTTTTCAAGCCTTACCCTTTTATGAAAAATTAGGATATGTAAAACAAATGTCCTTGCCTGATTTCCCAGAGACAGGCATGGAAAGGCATTATCTCACTAAAACTGAATTATCATAATCATATTTACTGCATTTAATCTGCTGTAAGTTGACATTGTTGTTATCATTTAAATTTATTTTGTGCGGCTAGCATTTGATACACGAAGAGAAGATATGAAAGTTTGTATTATAGGAACATCTGGAGCAGGGAAGACGACGTTATCTGCCAAGTTATCTGATGAATTTAACACGCCCGTGTATGGTTATGATGAGATTTATTGGGATAAAACTCAGCAGGAATATATCAAAAATCCTCAACCTATTATTAACGCCTTAGTTTCAGCGATAACGTCTAAAACGGAATGGATAGTTGAAGGTGCTTACGATAGGCGTTTAATACCATTTTTTAACGATTGTACGCTGATTATTCGCTTAATTATACCTTATCGTATTTGTGTCTTTAGAATTGTAAAACGATACCTTTCATCGAAATTTACAACAATGGGGCCTAAAGAAACGCTTTTTAATATGATTGAACTGCTACGCTTTGCAAAGCAATTTGATAAGAGACTTGATGATTTCTTTGCTAAAAATCCTTTATTTGCATCTAAAGTCATCATCATAGATAACTCCGAACAATGTATTGATACGATAAAAAAACATTTAGAGCAAATAAAATAAATAGAGTTGGTTTACTACCAAGCACCTGCCTTTATAACTAATCTTTGCGATAATTTTATTTAAGATGATTAAGTTTGGGTTACTACCAACCGAGGCTTATGCGAACACAGCGTTTGTGTCTATGGTACTTCTTATTTTCTTAATGTTTAGATATTGTTTGATTGCTGATCTGAACTTACAAACTTATATAGGTCTAAAACTTAATATAAGTGTAAATATGAGGTATGACATGAGGCTGTTTATAATAGTTTTTGCAGTAATGCTTTCCGCTTGTGCATCTTCTGGGCGTGAGTTAAGTAAAGAAAATCCTAAAGATGACCCTTACGTTGATAGCACATTAAACAGTATTAAAGCTGGTCAGAATATTCAAATAGAGCGGAAAATGCGACGAGGATATTAATCTAGCAATAGAATAATTAATAATAAACTAAGAAGTTTGCCTATGAAGTGCCTTCTACTAATCGTTGGGCAACTAATTACTGGGGGGCATTTCATCGTTATAAATTTTTCTTTTTGGCGATTTAGTATTTTAAAAGCCAAGACATAGGGCCGTTGTTGACATATGAAGATACAAACCTTAGGTATCGGTTAATTCGTATGCTTTTTTTGTGTCTTGCTGTTTCGATTTGGCTTGTATTTCGCTTTATAGGGGGGATTGAGTATGAGTAGTAGACATGACTAGCTTGATGAGGTTTTTGTTTAGGTGGGAATAGCTGGGTTTAGCTTGCTGTGGTGTCCCCTGCAGACTTCGAATTTAACTATTAATTACATTGATAATAAAAGATATTATTATGTTCGAAAAATATAGAGGCCCCCAATTGAGCCCCTAAACGTATTTGCATTGATTTTGAAGTCGAACAGGGTACTTTTTATCCCATCCTAAATTATAGTTTGGGTTCGTAGCACGGAATCGTACTTGTTACCATCTTCAAGTATGTTTTCCAACATCAGGTTGAATGATTTTAGCATAATTTTATTGTATAAGTACCTCTATTGATAGTGGAGGACTCTCATGGAGATCGTTAAGATGATCTCCAACGTAAGCTTGATTACGTTATAGATATAGGACGAAGGAATGTAAGGGGAGATGACTTACTTAACGCTTTATCTTTTAAAGAAACTCTTTTGTGCTATTCAGCACATGAAAACCTAATTCAGTTAAGATCCAACTGTTAGATATGTGCCATTGGATTAACTCCTTTTTTTCCAGTGATCTGAGCGTTCTTTTATTACAGAGTGGGCCATAATTGAGTTTTACATTACCCAATGTTTTTAGTTGTCGTTCTGATAATTTCATGATGTTAACCGTATGGTTAGGTTGTTTATAACGCACTGTGGCTATAGTTGTTCACGACCAGAAAAATGCGCATGCATTTGCTCTGTGAGTACCCATAACGCTTTATTGAGCTTAATATCCCCATCAATCCCATTCACTGAACGCGTGCGAGCGCGTTTACCTTTCGCATTTCTGCCTGATAATCCCCCTTTAATTAAATTTTCTTGTAAACGTTGATACACTGTCCAAAGATCGTCCTTCTTATCTTCTACACGGCGTGGCTGTAATACTTGCGTTTCTGTGATCGGCTGATGCGCTTCACCATAACGATATGTGAGAGCAGATTGAGCAAAGATGTGTTGTGCGGGTGGCGGTAATATCAAGCTTTGCATTTCTTCGCGTTTATCTGCGATGGCATCGAAGGTACCTAATACTTCATAAGCCCCTTCAATGACTTTATTCACCACATCGCCCTTGTGCGGCACTCTTACTTCACCAAACGCGTCACCGCAAACGAGGCCATTACAGCAAATGGCTCTAAAGAAGCCGGGTAACATTTGATAGCTACTCGATCCATCATGGCTATTGAGTAAGATGATTTCAGGCACTTGTATACCCGTGATTTGGTCATGACGACGTAACCGTAACATATGCTTGGTGTACTCTCGACGGCTGGCATCGCGTACACGAGTCTGGCAAGCGAAGAACGGGTAGAAACCTTCGTTTTGAAGACTATCGAGTAAGGTAATGGTTGGTATGTAAGTATATCGGTCACTTCTGGATTCGTGTTTCTCTTCAGAGAAAACACTCGGTACAGTACGAAACAATTCTTCAATGGTTAACGGGCGGTCACGACGAATGCTATTTGCCGCACCAAAGCGAGAAGCTAAACGAGACATAGGGGGTCTCCTCAGTGATAACACTGATAAATTAAAATAAGATAAAGGAAATAAGTGAGGTGATAAGCTGGTGGACGCTGTATTAAAGCGTTATCAATAACTTAGTCAATTAGGTGAAAGATTTGTGCTTGCTCGGGATGTTGCATCGCATAGTCACGAAGTTGGTAAAAATACTCTACCAGCACAGAACTCTCGGTTTTAAACGACCAGATGCTATACACCATTAGACAGACTGCGATACCAGCTGCTTCAGGGCTTAACTCAGCCTCGTTATCATTATGAGGGTTAAACATCGGCAAGGTAATTTCAATCATCTCAGGCCAGATAAAAGCCCCCCCATTCGATAACATGGTGAACTCCCAAAACGCGCCCTGATAGCGATGACAGAGCTTCGCCATCATGTTAAAAATATCGCCCTCGATACGTTGCCAATCGGGTACCGTCCCAAAGTAGAAACGCCAGAAGATATGACGGCCACTGGAGTGAACGAGATTGGTTTTGATAACAGTTGATTCTTGCTCTTGTAAGGTAAACATAATAGAACTCCAATTCAGTCGATATTGATAGACAGTAATAAGCAAAAAAGCCCTACACCTTGCGGTGCAGAGCTTTCTAGAAATGATAGGTATATTGAGTATCATTTTTAGTGACTCATTCTGATGATTGATTCACTAAAATAATATAGATATAAAAATAAATGTAAGTTAATTAATGGGTTAGTCTGATGATGCTTTTATAATGAATCAGATTCGGGGATCCCTTCATCTGCTAATTGATAACCGATGTTATTCACGACGGTTTTGGGATCTAGTTTAATCTCAACAAGGTGCTTTCCTGTCTCTACGGATCCTTTATAGACATCGAGGGTGCTAAAAGGCTGACCTTCTTCATTACTGCCATCACTGACAAGATAGGTAGTATCACCATTACGTATAGTAAACTCACTGATGCTATAAACCCGATTACTTTGACTAGCAAATGAAGTTCTGTTTGCAGGTACAAAGATATCCATCTCTTTTTTTCTACCCCCACTTTACCAAAAGAATAAGATACAGAAGGTGAAACAATGCAGATCTCAACTTCCTTCTTATGGTTCGCTGTTTGAGCGTAAAACACAGGTTTAGCACAACGAGATAGATGAGCTTGGCGTAAATCCTTATGAGGAGTTGCATAGCTCAATGGAATAACCAATAAAGAAGTAAGAACAATTAACGGTAGTTGGATTGATCGTTTCATACATTTTCCTTTTCGTAGATACCCTGTCAGAATAACATAGTGAATCATAAATAATTCTACCATCATACTATTTGCCGCACCAAAGCGGGATGCTAAGCGAGCCATAATGAATTTCCTTTAAAATAAAGTAGATAGATAAGAAGGCGGCGTAAATAAGGGCGAGGTTAATCGATTAAATGGAAAATAGCGGAACGTTCAGGATGTTGCGCCGCATAATCACGCAATTGATAAAAGCGATCGACGAGGGTGTCACTTTCCGTTTGAAAGGACCATAAACTGTACATCATCAAACACACAGCTATGCCCGCAGCTTCAGGACTGAGTTCCGCTTCGTTACCATTATGCGGATTGAATAGCGTAAGCTCCTCTTGATTCAAATCGGGATAAATAAAAGCGCCGCCATTAGATAAAGTGCAATATTCCCAATACCCGCCGTGGTAGTCCTCACAAAACTGGCCCATGGTAGTAAAAATCACCACTTCAAAGGTTGAAAAGCCTTTAACGTTGCCAAAATGAGTTTGCCAAAAGTGCGTGCGCTGGCGGTTGAAAGCGGGTGTTGAGATGATGGGTTCAAGTGTCATAAAAAAGCCCTTTTGTGGATGTTACGAAATAAAAAAGGCAGACCGATTGGTCTGCCGTTATGTTGAATCTACATTGAAATAGTTGAGTTTTAGTGGTCACTAAATAGCCCGTTGAGTAGTCGTTCAATGGCTCCCCCCAATAAGGTTGTGCAAGCAAGCGTCGCCCCAAGTCGAGCCGCTTGAATTTCCGTGTCGGAATACTTGCCTTCAAGCGCAAGTTGTTCATTGACCGTCTTCTGGGCGTAGTAGGTGATAGACACCAGTGTCACAACACTCACAGAGGTGGCGATAAGTTTAAAAATGGACATAGATTACCCTTTAGTCAGGCGTTCACTGAATATGAACGCCGAATAGTGTGTGAAAACTCAGTATTGATATCGGGCGATATCCGGTTTTTGAAAGGATTGTGTTTGGTAGTAAAATAACGCTTTTGCTATTCCGTTAATAATTTGAGGTGTTTCAAGCTTACCTTGGTACGCCCATGCGACGGCATCCGTTCTTGCTAAACGGCTTAATGTTTTTTCCATCATAGGGGTAAAATCTTCCCGCCCTTGTTTATCCTCTAGGTTATACAGAACATGGGTTAGAACAGGCTTTTCAGGGTTAACGAGGCTCCAAATAAAAACTTGGGTGATTGACCAGTCCTGCGCATTTTGTTGTGCGCGTTTTAGGTCTGTGATGTATTGCTCCGTGATTTGAACGCCTTCATTTTGCTGGTGTTTAAATTGTGTTAACGCATTGGCATTGTGTTGCTGAAGCTCAGAGACCTTTTTCCGGAGCATTGCCTCGACATTTTCTGTTTGGTTTAACCACGGTAATAAATACAAGCCAACATCAGGGGCGTGGTCATTCAATGTCTCCGTTAACGCATTCCACGCTTTAAGCTGGTGCTCTGCTTCCTCTGACGGGGTATAATCGGCATTAAATACAATTGGTGTCATCATCGCATAGGGCTGGTCAACATTGCCTCGGAGCAATGACCAGTCATGTTGAGACAGTGTTGTGATGAGCTGTAAAACCTGTGTAAGCCTCTGCTCCTCAAGGGTTGAATCTGTTTTCGGTGTTTCCGCATTGGCAAAGCGCGGTATGAGTTTAGTCATACCGTCTATTGCAGTTTGATACCAGTTATTTAAATCGTGGTTAATGGCGGTTTGTAATGCCCCTTCAGCTAACTGACACTTATAGACTACCAAGGGCCTTTCTTGTTCATCCGTTAAGGTTTCCCATGTAGGCGAAACACAGTCTTTACGGTGGTTGAGTACACCGCCGAGTGTGACACTGCGGTCGTAATCATAAATCAATCCTTGAACACGCAAAATGTCTTGGGAAACGGTCTTAGCAGGGGGGGATGTTGCATCATCACATCCCAGCAATAGCGCGCTGCTGATGCAGACTGCATAAAAAATAGTTTTCATCTTAATACCTTATAATTTAAAGAGTGATTGAATATATTGGTAATGGGGCAAGGCTTGAATGAACGCCTCTTCACATAACCGCTGATTGAGGTCTTCACGATAACGAAAGCCCCGCGCTGTCATGACCACATCTTGCAGTGCCATCACATCAAAGACATGAATGTGCTCCGCGATATCGGCGGCGAGATACCAATGACCGTGGTAATAAATCAACTTATACGGGGCAACGTTCGTGATGTTTTTTCCTTGGTGGGCAAATTGCAGTAAACGCCGTTTTACAATGGCTTGTGTCAGGATATAAAAGCCCCCGAACAGCGAGGGACGCTGCTCAGGAGGCGTATGATAGACAATGAACGGTGAATCAATTGTCGGGTCGAGCAGAACCGTTAACAGCTTCCTGTCTAAGGCCGGAAACAGTGAGGTGATATGCGTAATGGCGGCAAAACGCAATATGTCCTTATCGGTACGAAAGGGACGCTGTGACGCGGCTAATCGATAGCCACCTTGGTGATATTCCAAGTCCAGATACTGAAGGCGTTCATTAAAATCACGCCGCAGGGTACGAGTCGAGACATTGAGCTCTTCTGACAGCGCCGATAAATAAACGGTTTCTCCTCGAAATAATTGACTGATAATAAACGCCAACCGAGACGCAAGCCGGTCATGGCGAGACACAGATGTCGACATGATATTGTCCTTGTTAAAATAGCTCCGGCAAGCGGATAGAATGGGAGTGATAAACCTTATTGTGATAAGGCCTTTTGTCGTAAGTACGCCACAATGATGCAGGCAGGAACGGTAACCCGATAAGCAGGGCCCGCTAGGTCAGCGACAAGCCATGCCGAGCTCACTGCAAGACCAATCGGACCCGCAATCAAGGAAAGTGCTCGGTGTGCGGCAAAGAGTGTACCAATGGTGGCAATCCCGCCGAGCGCATTAATCACGCCAATGGCTGAGAGTGTGGCCACTTCCAGTGCGGCAATGCCAGAGGTACGGATAGCCGCTTGAACCGCAATCAAAATCAGTTGAGGTGTGGGGTTGGTGAGGTTAAGTTGCAACTCACGGGAGAAGGTTTGTAGCTCTTCTGTGGTCAGCTCATTTAAGCTTTTTTCTAATACTTTCAATAACAAATTTAATTCCAAGGTTTCGGTATTACCCTCCTTTGGATAATTGACATCAAGGTGGTCACAGACATCTTGTAAAATTTCACGGTACAACACGCCTTTATTGCCTCGAACGAGACTCATCAAGCTGTTAGCCCCAAAGGCTTGCAGCTCTGCCGCAATCGACATCCAGTATTGCTGGTGCTCAGGGTGGTAGAGTTGATATTCAGGTGAGCTGGTTAAGGTTTCAGTCCAACGCTTTTGCCCATCCTTACTGTCGTGAGTCAGTACAGACACAAGCAAACCCAGTTCTTCATTACTGCATTTACGTAAAAACGCTAAATCGGTATCTAATCGGTAAGTTGCCATCGGTGTTATTCCTCAGTTTGAAAAAGAGAACACTACGATAACAACCTCACCGGACAGGTTATGTCCGGCTATTTGACTTTTTTTCGGGGGAAAATGGAGGGGAAATGACAGGATATGTCCTTGAAAAACATTAACTGATTGATATTTAAATTATTTCAATATCACAATAATACTGTATATCTGATTATTTTTTGATTGTGAACGATACAAAAGAAAGAGTACGTAACTTTATTTTTTCTTATGGCGTTTTGCTTTCATTGAATTTATACAGGCAACCCCGATACTGCGAGCTTTAGGCTGCTGATATGTTTGTTTCGCTAATCTAAACAAATACCCTTTAAATTGGATGGCGTTCATTTCATTTGTAAAATGATGGAATATCGTGTCGTCATTCCAGTCAGGATATAATATATGCAACATTGAAGTTTTATCTCGCTGCACACTTCTGACATATTTTTCCGTTTTTTGTTCATCAGAAGGCTCATTATTAATAGGTGTTAGATTATTTCTACTTCTCCGTTTATTGGCATCTTTAGTCCAAAAGAGCAAGCTTTCATACCCACCTTTATACGAATCTTTTGTTTGTGTTAAAAAAAGGATTTTCCCTTCTAATTGGTTTTTAAATAGAATAGAATTCCAAACCGATTTTATCTCATCAGTCATTCTATTATTGAACTTTCCATTTGAAATATATAAGTGAATACGAATGTATTTTTCATCAGAGGCGCTCACTTTTAGTGAAGTCCAAAAGTAACCTAATATATGTTCATTTAGCATAACTCGCGAACGAATATGGTTAAAAAAATCCGTCACACATTGCATTAAAGCGTTATCTTGCTTATCCTTATTATCCTTATTATCCTTATTATCCTTATTATCCTTATTATCCTTATTATCCTTATTATCCTTATTATCCTTATTATCCTTATTATCCTTATTATCCTTATTATCTACTTTAATTGAAAAAATAAGATGCCCCGCCTTTTTATTCCTTTTCATCATCGTTTGATGGTATTCATAAAGCCTATTAAAGATATTGTTTTTTTGATTCAAAGACCTTTTCAGTAAGGTTATAAATTTAGCGCCACCTAGGATTTTAATCTCACCATCGATGACACCTTCGAAGTTTGCATCAATAAAATCAATTAGATTTATTGATGTATTTGAGCCGGTGGGAAATCCACTATAGAGGACATATTCATCCGCCAACGCAACGATTTGTTCGTTGATTTTCTTGGTCCTTTCAATATTAATTCCATCATCTTTTTTGTCTAACAGTAAAAAATCAAAGTCGTTATGCATCGATTTGAGTGACATTCTTATCTCCCTAGTCTGCTCAATTACATACTGCCTCATCATACAAGTTAATTTGCTATTATAATACAAGTTAGTATTACATATAGATACAAGTTAATTTACCTCTACTGCCGCATGGTTTTCAGCGGATAAGTTTGTATCATTAAAGCCAGGATAGTTTGAATCAATAAACTAGGCGTTTCGCATGCAAGTAGCGTCGTTTTTATATTATTAGATGTGAGATATGTTAGTAAAGCAGTAGCGATTATAGCTCTAGACTAAATCTAATACTTATCGCCCCCTCAGCAATCATCATACACTTTGACTAAAAAGTCATCAATAGGAGGCAATAGAAGCTCGTTTAATGATAAAAAAGATCGTTCATTAGCATTATTAATAATTACATGTGGTACATAAAAACTGCTTCACTGTGAATGTTTCGCCAAGTTTAAACACCATTTGCATTATTTATTCGAATAGGCCCCTAAGTTTCATGTTTATATCTAAATAAAATGGCCTAAGTTAAATTATCCCATCTACCTCATTTTTATTTCGTGGAGACGAGTAGTACCATTTTTTTTTATTTTACATCGAAATATGAACAAACATTCGGATTGCATAGCTTTTTAATTTAGTTCATTATAGCCATGAATTCCCACTATAGGTGATAGTAGATAAAAAAACAGACTGAGCACCGAGTTTAATATCAAAGCAGCATACCCAAAACAACCAAAACTGGCATATAAAAATTAGTGCGTGTCTTACGTCTATATTGGTGAATAGAAATGATTGTCTAGATGTTAAAGTTAACAATACCTAACTTGATTTATTCATTGAGTTAAAGATTGTATTGTTATCACAAAAATAACGTGAATTCCTTATTAAAAAAAGACTAACTTTCACCTCTGATAACTAAGTGATTAAGCCATTATTTTGTGTGTAGGGTGCACTTTCGTGTTTAACTGGTCTTAAAATAATGGGGATTAATCTAGGATTGTTTATTATTATAACAACATCACAATTACAGAGTCATTACAATAATAATTAACTATTGCGATTAAATATAACTAATCATTCTATTTATAAATAAGCCACATGAAAACGAGAGTGATTAAATACACAACAACTCCGGTATTGAGACGCTGTATTATAATGCTTAATTGCAATATGAAACGAAAGGGTAAGAATCTCCTATCCAGTTAATCTCTGACTCTCTTGTTCGATTACAAGGTAATTAGGTTCGTCACCTAATGACGCAATATCATCGCGTGGCTGACATAACCCGAGTCGAAGATATAATGTCACCTTGCTACTATTGCTCCTTAAGACAAAATTATCTACAGGCTCTAACCTTACCCAGCTTACAGAACGCCATGCTATCTTAGTATGCTGTGTTTTATTGTTTATAAACATATTGGGTTATGCTATCAGTCCCTATTGACTGCCAAAGTCAATGTAATCGCTCCAAAGCAAAGCCCCTTTGCTGATGATCGCTCCCCAACCATTTGCAATCAAAAATTAAAAATAACTCTCTTGCCTGATGATACGAACCTTTATTCGAACACAGGCAAATAAAATGACAAATCGTGCACTACACTTAAATCAAGTTGTTCTCTCAACCACGTTTGAAAATGACCGTTTAACGCTCACTCGAGACCACTCACTGCGTGAGCTGGTGTCTCTACTTATGGGAAATATTAAACACCTTTCAAAACGTCTAACTCATAAATTAGATTTATATCAAGGCATTCCCTTGTCACCTAATAACCCTCGTTTGCAGCTCACCTCGACATCTCCCAAAGGTGAGCTCTTTTTAGAAACGCTCAAGTTCACCCGTTACATTCAATCAATGAAAATATCGCAAATACAGCACTTGCATCCCACTCTTGTGCTCTTGGTCTCTCTTGTTAACAAATACCGCTTAAGCGACATACTCACAGACAAAGATAAATACTGGTTGGTAGATAGCCCTGAACACGTTCAGTGCCTTAACGAGGTCTTCCGTGAGTTTCAAAGCACATTGAAGAGCCCTGACTACAAAAAGCAAGTTCATACCTTCGAGCAAGGCGCTCAGAGGAACTACAGACGGGCTCAGCAGTACATTGACTCGTTGTATCAACGTTACTCCAAACTGTTAGTTGTGCGTGTAGACCTGTCTTACAAAAGTGGTATTTGCCATAGAGTCAAAGCTCACCACCTGCGCCAGCATCGCCAAGCCCTGTACAAAGCCATTAATAGCGACCCACTCTTTTCACACTGTGTTGGGTATATCTTGAAATTGGAATTTGGCATGGAAAAAGGCTTTCATTACCACGCCTTGTTTTTCTTTAACGGTCAGAAAGTGAGGCAGGACATCACGCTGGGCAAACTCATTGGTGAACTCTGGCAAGAACGTATTACGGACATGGCAGGCCTGTACTTTAACTGTAATTACCAAAAAGAAAGATATCGTGAACTGGGGATTGGTTTACTGAAACGTACTGATGCGGAGAGTAAGAAAGGGTTGTTGAATGCGGTGAGGTATTTATGTAAAGCGGATGCATGGGTCCGTCTGGCTGTGCCTGAACTTAAACGCACCTTTTGGCGAGGTGAAATCAAACCGAGAAAACGCCAGTAGTTAGCAACCAAGTTATTTTTTACACATCCGGTTAATGATGTGGAGTGATATCCACATCCTATTTTTCGATATCGCTCCTGCTTTTTACCCACATTAAAAACAGGAGTTTTACCATGAGCACGCAAACTGAAAATACTGCATTACTTAATGACCAATTCATTGATATGAAATTTATCACCGTATTAACAGGATTAACGGATAAGTGGTTCTATAAGTTGATCCAAAATGGCGAATTCCCAAAACCCATCAAGTTTGGTCGCATGTCGCGCTGGTTAAAGAGCGAAGTCGTACAATGGCTACAAGCACGCATTGATGAATCGAGAGGAACCAACTCAGCCCTTGGATCCTAAGGTACTAGCGCGAGTCGCCGTGCATTTTTCATAGCATACCCACCCATTACCCACCAACTCACTTTCAACCACACCTGGTGCGATTGAACGCGTTCTAGGCAACGTTGCATCCTAAACATACGAACCTGACTCGATACGCATGCAGCCTATGCTCAGTGGTCTTCTAAGTTTCAAGGTGGGTTGCCGAGTGTGGATCCTGAATGTTGGGTACTCAGAACGTTTAGTTTAAATTTTACAGAAGGAGCACAACCATGCTTAAATTACATGAAGTCAAAATGTCGCTAGCCTTAACGCAGAACAATCGTTTCGCGGGAGCCAATCAGGAATCGAGTTATTCACGAGAAAACTATTACTGTGCTCACTGCGGTGAGCCCGTCACACTGCACAAGACGCCAACGGAGTCATGGTTTACCCATTCTGATCCTCAGACCGCAGAGCACTGTCCGCGGGTCATCAGTAAGATCAAGAGCTTAGAAGACAAGGCACGACTGAGCACACAGGTTCGATCAGTGTCCCCTATTTTAAAGGTCACGGATTGGTTTTGTGTGCAGTGTCATGAGTATTTTACAAACAATCAAAAATGTTGCCCGAAGTGCCATGAGGGGATTTGGTGTATTCCTGAAGAGAATGTGACTGATGAACATCAGCCTAAAACAAAGAGGTAATTTCCAGATAAGCGATTTAAATATTAATGGATTTTAATAATTATGCCGCTATTTATTTTATAATCTAACTCGCACCTATAGCCACCATCAACTGATGGCCGTATAAGCATTCCAGATACTTACAGGTGTACCCGCACCAGATATTTTTTGAAATTGATATACGGTATTACTTGTGAGGTTATTATTAACATTATAAAAAAGCGGGTTACAACAGAGTTAAATAAAACAAAGCTTAATCTTACTTGATTTTAATATTGCTAAGTGCAACCTTGATAGGTGAATACACTAACAAAATGAACATGTAAATGTCGGACTTATGATAGTTGCATGGTGATATTGCTATTAATCTAATAAAATAAATAAGTTATAACTGATTCTTTGACTGAAATATTTGGTTACATAGTTTATTTCTATGTACATTAGAACTTACTGGGCTTATCGCGTTTCGGTCTATTTTTTGTTCGATGATTATTCTGATTTTATTTGTTTAAGGTGTTTTTATCAGCATTATATAGCGATATTTCAACCAGTTTACGCTAAGTCACTTATCCTAGAGAGATACAAACCAGCCCTCAGGTTTACATATCATTCATCAGATTTTATTATCCTTCAAGTAAATCTTACCGTGCGCACTGGCTGAGATGACGGAAATTAATCGATAATTATGTCGACTTAACTCAACTTGTTATTCTGGATAAAGGATATCGCTATGCCAACTCCATGTTATATTTCCATTGAAGGAAAAACCCAAGGCAACATCACTGCCGGTGCATTTACGGCGGATTCTGTGGGTAACATCTATGTACAAGGTCATGAAGACCAAATGTTAGTGCAAGAGTTTTCTCACGTTGTGACTGTACCGACTGACCCACAATCGGGACAACCTTCTGGCCAACGTGCGCACAAGCCGTTCCGTTTTACAGTGGCATTAAATAAAGCGGTTCCACTGCTATATAACGCATTAGCCTCGGGTGAAATGCTGCCGAAAGTCGAACTGAAATGGTACCGCACGTCAGTGGAAGGCAAGCAAGAGCATTTCTTCACCACCACGTTAACCGATGCGACGATTGTCAATATTGATTGCCAAATGCCACATTGCCAAGACCCGGCCAAAGCGGATTTCACCCAGCTTATTGAAGTGTCTCTGTCTTACCGCAAAATCGATTGGGAGCACACCGTTGCAGGCACATCGGGTGCGGATGACTGGCGCGCGCCGCTCGAAGCGTAAGTTTGAATTTAGCGAGCCTTTCGAGGCTCGTTTGCGTTTTTAGCTTTTTCTCCCGTAGAGGAAATTCCCATGTCTTGGACAGACCCCAATAAAAACAAACGACTCGGTAGCCCCGAAAATAACCCGCTTATTCACGGTGGTGGGTATGCGGGTGGCAGAACCTATGCACAGGACCAAGCCTTGCAAGAAGCCCATGGTCAACTGCTAGACCGTATTATGAATGGCGAAATGGGGACGGGATTGGTGTTCACCTGTACGATTGGTGGGCTACCTGAAAACACGTTTCAAGTCACTCAGTTTGATTTGCAAGAAGGGCTTTCCCAACTCTTTTCACTGTCGATTCAGGCGGTCAGCCCGTTACCCGAGATTGATTTTCAAAAGGTATTGGGTGTGGCCTCTTCGCTGACCGTAAAACGAGATGGAAAAATTCTTCGCACGGTACAAGGCATTTTAGCCGGGGCAGAGCAAGGCAATACCGATGGGGTTAAAACCTGGTATCACTTTGTGATACGCCCTGAAATGTGGGTGATGACGCTTAAGCAGGACAGCCGCATTTTCCAAAATATGACGGTGCCGAACATTCTCGAAACGTTACTGAATGAATCCCACATCAAATATGATAAGCAGTTTTACCACCCCGAAGAGCATCTGAAACGCGAGTATATCACCCAAAAGCGTGAAACGATGTATGAGTTCTGGTGTCGGCTTGCTGCTGAAGAAGGGATTAATTACTGGTTCGAAGAAGGACCGCAACTGTTTTACAGTGACCGCCATTTAGGTATGAAAGCGGGGATATCGCTCACCTATAATCCGCAATCTGAAACGGATATCACTGACAGTACCGCCACCACATGGCGCTACGCTGAGCAGTTGTGCAGCGATATTCGTGTGGATAAAGATTATAATCAACTTCGCCCCTCTTACCCACTGAGCCACCAAGTCACTGGGGAAGTGCATCAACAACATGAAATCTTTGAAAGCTATGGTCGCTTTCAAGAAGATGCGCAGGGGCAACCTTTTAACCAAATTCGCTACGAACAATCACAAAACCAGCGGCAAGTAGGAACGGCTACGACGAACTGCATTGAGTTAGCACCGGGGCGTATTTTTACCTTGTCTAACCATCCTAGCCCTCGAATGAATACGACGTGGCAAGTGATTAGCGTATCCCATCACGGTGTGCAACCTCTTGCTGATAACAGTGGCGGTGAAGGGACTCAATTGAGTAACCAGCTTTCCTTTATTCCCAGCACTCAAGAGTGGCGACCGCCCTATCGGTATAAACCCACAGCGGATGGGGATGAGCTGGCTACCGTTGTCGGGCCACCGGGTGAAGAAATTTACACCAATGCGCAAGGTGCCGTGACCGTCTATTTCCATTGGGACAGGCGTGGCAAACCTGACCATAGTGCGTCTTGCTGGGTGCGAGTCGCCCACGGTTGGAACGGCGATGGCTTTGGGTTTATGTCCATCCCCAGAATTGGGCAGGAAGTCATTATTTCCTATCTTAACAATGATATAGATAAACCGATTATCACCGGATGTACGTACAATGGCAGAAATAAACCGCCATTAGACTTGCCAAGTGAGAAGACTCGGACCACGTTTAGAACCAAAACCCACAAAGGGGACGGGTTTAATGAACTGCGATTCGAAGATGAAAGTGGTCGAGAAGAAATTTATCTGCATGCGCAGCGCGATAACAACATTCACATTAATCGCAACAAAACCCAATATGTCGGGAATGATGATAGTCATACTGTGGCGAATGACCGTAAGCATGAAGTGTGCCATGACGAATTTATACACATCATTAATGAGCAGACCGTACAGGTTGATGTCAATCAATTTGAGCAAATCGGGAAAGACCGTATTACACGCATTGATAACAGTTGGAAAGAAGTTATTCACGCGAGTCACTTTCAAGAAGTGGGTGAAAACAAACAGTGTGACATCCAAAATGATTACATGTTAAAGGCCGCAGGCGGTATTCATACTCACACCAAAGTCCACACCTTGCAAGCGAGCGAAACGGTGATTATCAAAGGGAGTGCGGGGTCGATTCAATTGGATGCACAAGGCGTGACTATCACAGGCAATATCCTGCTAAAAGGTAATGTGTCAGTGACCGGAGGGGCACCCGAAGCGGTCGCCTCATTGGAAGCGGCGGTTAATGAAGGGTTACCGTTAGCGGAAGATTGCCGAGCAAAAGCGATGAAAAAAGGAACGGCCTAATGCTCTGGAGTCCAAATACAATTTATAAGGGGTATTGGGTCGCACAGTGCCGTTATACGCGAAACAATGAGCAATTTCATGGTATTATGACGGTTGCTGGTGCTAACCAATCGCAGGCTATCGAGCGGATGCGCCAGTATTTTACGGCTCACTCCGGACAATACACGTTTGCTGATTATGAAATATTAACACCTTTAGTCACTTACATTGAGCAGAGCTCAAAACTGGCGCTACCGTTAGTTCGACAAGTGCGTGAACAACATGATGCAAATGTGTTGGCTGTATTGGTGGATGAACGCAATCTTACCCATCCTAGACCGTCAGAAAAAGGGGATATCCATTACGCGAAGGGGCAACCTGTATTTAGTGATGGGGTTCACCTCTATGCGGTGATTGACAGCGGTGGATACCACAGGCAAACAGGGCAGTATCTTGTGCCGATGTTACATGGCAGCCAATTGCCGTGGCAATCGTTATACCAAGGGGAAACGCAAGACAGCCTTGAAGACCAAGCGCCCTATTTGATACACCTTCTCCCTAATCGTGCTGGAGAGGTCTTTCTTGAGCACTGTTCTAGTTTACCTCACAAAGGCACTTTAGGAATGTTCATTCACAGTCTTAAATCTTTTACCGATATTCATCGTCAATTACGTAAGATGACGTATTTACGTAACCAGCGCCTTAATAGTTGGAATTTTTTCCGTTTTTACGATGTGTCACATTTTATGCCATTTATTGAATCATTGACCCATGGGCAGTTACTTAATGTGGTGAGTGGAGTCAAGGCGTTCTACGGCTACAGTGCCAATTACCCTGATGGGGTCAAAATCACCTTTCATTCTGATTATTTATATGATACTCGCCCCCGTGAGCCATTGTTTATTAATGAAAAATTGTATCGGCATTATGCAGCATTGACCTTGGTGCAGACATTGAATAAAGCCAAACAATTGATAGCGCAGTGCCCGCCCTTGTCAACATCGAGCGAGCTATCAGGCTCTGCCGACTTAGAGGCATTTTGTTTACGTATCATGAATCAGGCTTTTTTAAGTGATATCAGCCAAACACAAGCGTTGTTGTATTATGTCCTTGCTCGCCATGCCTGTACTCAAAACGAAACGTTATGGCAATCAGCAACAGAGCAAGCAAAGCCTTATGAAGCAAATGCCGTGACGTTTAATTATCACCGTTATCGATACTGCTTATCGTCACAAGGAGTGACCCCGTGACCTCAAAATACTTAACCCCAGAAGAAAAACAGCTCCGCAAAGTCGTCGAGGCAGTGAATCAAGCATCCCCCAGAAATTTACAAGCCGATGCGGTCGTTTGCCCCTGTGAGAATGAACATCGTCCAGTGTATCCTGTGCGTTATGCCTACTCAAATTTGTATGGTGATAAAAATGCGAAAGCGGCGGTTCCGCCCGCTATTTCGACGTTACTGTCGGCTTCGTCAATCTCTGACACTAAAGGGTTTTCGGCTCGATTACTGCGCACAGGCTGGGTTTATGTCTTTGAGGAAGGTGAATTTCCCACCCGCCTTGATACTAAAGGACAGTTGCTGATTTTTAAGCATGTTGTGCAACATTACGATAATGGGTATGTCTATTCGGATGATGATAACTCCAGTGAAGCAGTCAGTGCGAAAGAAAAAGGGGATGCAGAGGAAGGATTTATCCCTTATTTGCGTGACCCATTAACTCAATCGGTACAAGCCCAATCTTGTCAATACCCGTATTTACCGATTAAAAAAGACGTCATGGAGGCGTTGTTTTTATTCAGTGATAGCCCCCTGTCTGATTATGTCTTAGATAAAATGGAAACGGATGCCTCTTATCGACAGGCATTTATGCAAAAAATCAATTTGGTGGATTTTAATGGGAATCCCCATGCGCTTGAATTGAACGCTGAGCATATTGACTATCTGGTTGAAGAATATAAAACCGAGTCAGACCAGTTTTCCGCCTTTACTGAGCACACAAAATCTATCGGTAATCCGCTACCAAAAGAGTATTTTTCCCATATCACGGGAATGAATAGTGCCAGTAAAAGTACCGATACCCTGTTAAATCAAGCGAAACAAAATTTAGATTACAAAGAAAAAAGTTGTTTAGTCGCACTGTATGACCCAATCGGCTATCAAAAAGATATTTTATCGCTTTATACCTTTGTGACAGCAACGTATGCGATGTTCCAACGTTATTGGCAGTACCCAAATAAAGTGGGTCACTATCTTTCGGCGTTAGAAACCCAGTTTGATAATCCTGACATCGCGAAAACAGAGCAAGGAAAAGCATTAAAAGATAAATTTACCAAACACATTGATGTTCAGGGATGGAAAACCTATTGGCCGCAAATTGAAGCGGGTAATCAAGAGTTTGAAACATTGCAAGCCAATATCGTCCAACTCTACCGTGATTTTTTAAGCAACCCAACAGTTAAAAATCAGGTCGGTGGCATTAAAAACTATCTTGACCATGCTTTTTTAATTAAAGAACAATATCAAAAAGGGGATTTTTGGCACCCCGCGTTTTTTGATGAATTAGAGGCCTACAGCCAACTGCATGAACAGCTATTCACCCCCTTAAAGAGTTCGCCGTCAGGGCGCGTCACACTCGATTTATTGTTATCAACCGACAGTGATGACGGGGAGGTTTGGAAGGAGTTTATTACCAACTTGCTGGATGTATTGAATGAGGATGTGATAAAAGATAAAGCGCTCAGTGAATTTAAAGAGCGTGTTTTACCGTCATTACGTTTAGCCGTCATGATATGTTGGGATGCCTTGGGGTACGCGTATACGGAAGCACATACCCATCTGAATAATTCTAAACATTATGTGCGACGTATCAGCCAAGCGGGGTTGGATTTTCTGGCACAGAAAGTGCTCCCTGCTTTCTTGGCGTATTTCGGTATTTCCGTGAGTTTTGATGAACTCGCGACCTTAAGCGCTGAAGAGTTCAGAAAATGGATGAGTTCACTGAAAGGGATGAGTCAGCCACTCCAACGTTTTTCGAAAAACATGAAGAAGGTCTTTGACTGGGATAATCGATTAAAATCGGCAGGACTCAAGCGCGTTATTACCACTGCCAAATTTAACCTGATGGCAGGTTACCGTGCTGCGGGATTGCCCACGGATAAACAAGCCTTCATTAGTCACATCAAATTGGGGGCAGATGTCTACACATTGCTCACGAGTATCATTGAATTCAATGCAGTCGCCCATACGAAAGAGTTTGATAAGCAAGACCCATTAAATGCCGCCGCCGTGAATATATTTCGTATTCAAATGGTGGCCCATATTTTAAATACCGCAGAGGCGGTGGTTGAAATACGTCAAGCGGCTAGAGGATATGCAGCAGCGGTGACGTTTCCACCGCTTCAGCGGTTACTCACCAAAATTCAGTTGCCTGAAATCCAAACTAAATTAGGTAAAGTGGGATTAAAAGGGCTCGGGTATACCGTGGCGATTTTAGGGGTTGCCTTACCTATCGCCGAAGCCTCAGCTGAATTTTATAACAGTAATTACATTACGGGCTCGGCAAAAATTGCGGAAGCAGCAGGGACATTGGCGTTGTCGGTGGGGTTAGCGGCATACGGTGCCACGGAAGGAGTGGTGGCGACCGCCGTTGCAGCATTTGCGTGGGAATTGATTATTATCGGTGCCATCGTATTCGGAATTGGTATGGCGGTTTACACTTACTTTAAAACGGATGCGTTTGAAGAGTTATTGAAGCAGTGTTTTTGGGGGAATGGTCGCAAGTATTTTGCAGGGGGATATAAACTAAAAGAAGACCAAATTATATCACGTTCCCCTCAAAAGAAAGAACAGTTAGATTATTACATAGAATATGCAGAGTCATTTCAGGGATATTATCAAATAGAACTTCAAGAATTTGCGAACCTTTTCTTTACCTCCCAACTACAAGCTAATGCAATTCCAAAATCAAAGGCGGGGTTAGGGCAAAGCCATTACGGGGCTGCACATTATGTCATTCAGTATCAGTTTACGCTGGGTAATTTTCAATGTGGTATTTCGGATATTGAATATCAATTGGTTGAAAAGAAAGCCTTGTTTGCTTATCCCGCAGGAACACCTGTGGCCTCTTTACCCAAACAAAGGGATACGGTAGTCAAACATCGTGGGATTGATTATTTGGCTTCACAGCAAACAAAATTTAACGCGGCGTTTGAGGCAGCTTTGCAAGATGCGTTAGCCTGTACGACTCTGCGTGATGGAGAGCTTGTACTGAGTTTTGAGGTTGAAGCGGGGATTTTTGTAGGGGATCCTCTGGGGCAATCTATCCCATCCATTTATTGGTACTACTTGGTGGATCGTCTTAAAGGTGAGATTGCGCCATTGCGTTACCGAAACGGTGATCCTAATGATAAACTTTATGGCTGTATTGATGAGGAAGGCACCGAATGACGAGTTTATATACGGCAACAAAGCACCCGGATCAATTAGAAACCACACCATTAATTGCACAAAGTCATCACTACGATGATCCGTTGGAGCCTCAAAAACTGGTATTTTTAGATGCAGTCAATAAACAGCGTTGTGTGATTAATTCTCCACAGCGGAATAGTCAACTAACCAATACGATACCTTTTTTTATTATACTTTTGGCGATGGCCTGTTATACACTGTTTGGCTTTATTTCTGAACATATAAATAATAAAAAGCATTTTCAAGCTATGGTCGAAAAAGTAGAGGCTAAATATAGTAATGAACCTAACTTAGATGCGGTCACATTAAAATATGTAAATACGTACAGGCCTTATTTTGGGAAAAAAAGTATAAATTACTGGGATTATATATTTGCTTATAACTCTGGCGAGTTTTTTACTGATGGTCAATATGATAAATACCTTGTTATCGGCTGGTTGATCTTTTTCCCCGGCTTTTTGTGGCTATTGGGTTACCTCTCTTTCTTTACCCCTCCGGTGTATCTCATTGCTGATAGGCAAAGAGGAATATTGTATAGCTATGGGATGGGGAAAGTACGTTTAATGCGCTATGAAGATGCACAATTCGGCTATGCAGGTAAAATGCTGGCGATTAAACTGTATGGCATTGATGAAAAAACAGGGCAATTGAAAACGATCCTCTATCGCCCGAATGTCTCACATTACTCCAGTTTCCTGACCAGCACCGACAGTGAAAACCATCGTTTTATCACGTTTCTCAATGCTTATATGCAAGAGGGGCGAGATGCCGTTTCGTCAGTCGATTACCAAGCTCGTAGACCCTTTTTGTCTTTTGGTAAGAACCCACTTCCTGCTGATTTTGAGCTACAGGTCGAACAGATTTTAGCAAAGCTTGATCAGGAGAAAAAACGCAATGCGTAGTCTTGTGAATGGCAGAAAACTCATTTTAAAAAATGATACGACGAATACCGGTGGTACGGTGCTGACAGCTTCTTCTCTCGCCAAGCAAACCCAAGGAGTCGCCTGTGTGGGCGACTCTGTTTATTGCCCTTCGTGCAAAAAAACAGGGGCTATCGTTGAAGGCGATAGATTAATGAAAATCAATGGTATCCCTGTCGCATTAGAAGGCCACAAAGTGGCTTGTGGGTGTTCAGGCGGTTGTGTACTTGTCGCAGCGGGTTAAATTATGGGGCGACATCAATGTTCTGAGTAAAAAAATAAAGCCTAAATAATGGCCACCTTTACGGATGTCCATATAAGGTGGCTAAATGGATGTTGTTTCGTTTGATTTGTGTTCTAACTCCATTCAGGGATCTCACTTAGCTACTTACTCGCTTCTCAGCCAGCTGTATATAGCCCTGTTACCTCAGGCGTGTAATCAGGGCTTTGCATATATCATATCAGGCAGGGTTACCTATTTGGGGTCATAATCTCTTTTATATTTTTATTGAATATTATCAACGCTTCTCATAAGCTTAACCTAAGCTAAATTTTAGAAGGAACTAGCATGGCATATAAATATGACCCGATATCGAAAACACTCATCGATGCTAACGATAAATTCAGTTTTGAAGCTGTACCTAATTATGATGAACTTTACTACCAAGCAAATCTCACAAAAATTAGGGGGATCCTGAATAATGAAAAAGACGATGATAATGTCGCAGCTATAATCACCATTGAAGAAGCGGATTATATTTTAAAAAACCTATCGACTCCGACGCCTTTCAAAGATCCCAAAGAAACACTATTTGGTATTGGTGATATAATGTCTTCATTCTCAGGAAATATTTACGAAGCATACAGAGTAGAAAGAATTGTTAACGAGTTTCGTAACTTCAATATCATAGCAACAGAATATATAGGCCCCAATGGGAATACTTATATCCGCCTATCTGGTCATGAGGGAATTAGAACGTTCTTGGACGGGACTCGATATTTAGCAAACAATCCTCGAATTTTATACATGGGTGTAGGAACTCAAGGGGTGAATAATGTATCTGTGGGAGCTGCTCGTTTTTCCATTGTATTCTCAGCAGCTTACCGAGTTGTAGAACTAATATTTAGGGATGAATACACACTAGTTAATTTTTTCGTAAACATAACTATGGATATGGCAAAATTGGCTATTGGCGCACAAATAACAACAGCAGTTACGGGTGGCTTAGTAACAGCTGCATTAACTGGTGGAACAAGTATTATATTAGTGACTTTAGGTGTCTTTTTTATAGGTTTTGTAGTTGTTGGTATTTTGTATTGGCTTGATAGTGAACTAGGAATCAGTGAATCCATAATAAGAGATCTAAAATTTCACCGCAGGTCTAAAGCTGAAACAAGAAGTCCTCAACCTATATTTTATAACTGGAAGGTCCTTAGCCGTGGATAATAATACAAAAAACAAATTTAATTCATTGTTTTTTCTTGTGATTTCGCTATTAAGTGTGTTTATTTCCTTATCTACATACATTCAATATTTAAGATTAGAGGAAAAAATAACTTTGTCTCTATATTTTATATCCTTAATTTTTTTCTCCCCATTTACCTTATATTTATCGTGTATTTTTTACCAAGCTGCAAAATCATCAAGTGAAATAAAATTAAACAACCAAATATTCAAATATCTTTTATTTATAGCAATAATAGGGTTATTAATAAGCTTGATTATTTTTATAGGTATGAAAAGCAACCTTTTATCTGAAGGTTACATTAGATGTACAGATAAGTCATCAACAATGGTAACCACATACACAATAGATAAAGAATTATGTAAAAAATAAATTTATTAAATGAGGTCGGTCACTCAATGGTACGAAAATTCATGCTAAATATCATATATTTTCGCACCAAATTAATACCTTACATAAAAAGAGAAGCGCTACTTATACATCTCTTTTTATGAGAATTACTACTTAACCATCTCACTATTAATGCTGTAACTTGATGTGTTCGCCATTAAATGGCTTCTTGATATAGATTCATATTTCATTTGAACTCGTTGATATGGCATGGATTCATTATCTTTTATTGAATCAGGAAATATGTCTGAAATCTCAATCAATGAAACACCAGTAAGTTTGATTTCATAATATTTTCCTACCTGACGGTGGTGATGTACTACACCCTAAAACCGTTTCAGCTCAAAATCCTGAAGGGCTATTTACAATAAAAGCTACAGGTAGCTATGCGGATGATAAGTTAGCATTATATAAAGCGGCTGGTATAGATGAGTATCCTTCACGTAAATGGATTAGTCACCATGTAAGCTATAATCCAGCAACGAATGAGATGACAATGCAATTGGTAAATCCTGAATATCATAGCCACCCTCATGTTGGAGGTGCTCATCAATTTGAGGAAAAAACTGGACATAAATATGGAACTCAAGATGCTATCGATGAAGCAACTAAACGAAATAATGCCATATTGAATTGCAAACCTGGAGGGATAAAACGTTGAGTAAATTTTTTACAGATCCTCATTTAAAATTTGAAAAATCACTACACGGGTTAACATCAGAGGAAATAAATACATTTATTCCTCAAGACTTTAGTGGAAAAAATTTCTTTATTGAATTTTATGAGCACTTCAACGGTGGTTATTTTTATGGCGGTGCTTTTATCTATCGTGATAATTTTTATAAAATAGAAGATAATGAGTACAACCTGATGGAAATTGAATCATTTAATTTTATACCAATAAATGATGTCGATTCTCCTTATTTGCTTTCAGTGTCCGATGTATTGAAATATAGATGTAATGTCTCTAAGGCTTTTCTTGATTTTTCTCAATTACATATTCCTTTTGCTGGAGATACAGGGGATAGTGATTATTGGATTAATCTTGAAACGGGAAAAATCAAATATACTAAGTCTACAGATATTGATTGTTTAAATAACATCATTGATATAGCACCATCTTTTCGTGATTTTTGTACGAATATACAATCACAAAGAAGATAATTACTTAACGTTGATCTAATAAGCCAGAAATATACTTCTGGCTTATTTTTAAGAGCCGCCTAGTTTATCTTTTAGTCGCTAACATACTTGTTCTGCGCAACTAAATCAGGACAAATTTATTAAATCAAAATTTTAACCCGGTAGCAGCGAATGAAATCTGGGCTGGGGATATCACTTATTTAAAGACACCGGAAGGTTGGCTCTATCTGGCTATCGTGATGGATTTATATTCTCGGCGTATTGTGGGTTGGTACATGTCATCCAAAATAGATACCGCTTTGATAAGCAAAGCGTTAATGATGGCCTATAACTTACGTTCGCCCTCAAAGGGTTGTGTGTTTCATAGTGACCGAGGAAGCCAATACACAAGTGGGCAATATCAAGCGTTACTGAAAAGTTATGATATGTGCTCAAGTCAAGGTGATATAGGGGCTTGCTGGGATAATGCGGTAGTTGAACGATTTTTTGGAAGTTTAAAACATGATTGGTTATTTAAAAGACCACATGCAAATCGGTCAGAAATGAAACAAGACGTGCTGGATTATCTTCGTTATTACAATTTAACGCGATTACACACGGCAAATAATTATTTATCGCCTGTGGAGTACGAAAACTCCTTCAGAAAAGTGTCCTAATTTTGTTGTGCAGAACATATCCAGTCGAGGAAAGAAGAATCTGAGGCGATCAAAAACAGCAATTTTAAGGCTCATCGTTGGGTTGTGGAAAGAACGCATAGCTGGATGAACCGCTTTCGGCGTGTTCTCACCCGCTGGGAGAAAAAGGTCGAAAATTACGAGGCAATGCTGCATCTTGCCTGTGCCATCATTGTCTGGAATAAAATCCTTTTGGGATAGGCTCTAAAATTCCTGAGCGTTTATACTTATAAAAACCAGTTCTAGCTCACAATTTTTATAATTTATCATTGTAAAAAAAACAGACACGTCTTTAATATACGGCAAATGGTGTGTTACTAGCTTGACTAGGCAAGAACCTGAATGTTTACGCGATCACGTGGTCGTTTAAACATTCAGGTTTTTTTTACCTAAAATTCCTGATAAGTAACAAAAAACAATAAATCATTAAAAATTATAAAGTAACAAAAAACACTAATTTGAATTACTAAAAAAAAGAGTAAAGGTTGGTCTATGAAAACAAATAAATTTCTAAAATATTTCAAAGCAACATTATTCATCCCTCTTCTTTTTGCAACAATATCAGAAGCCAAGGAATATAAATTTGTCGATAGTTTAAGTAATGAGCCACTGATTAAAGACAGTAAACTTGATTTATTTTTAAGAAATCGATTTAAATACCTTAATGAAAATGAAGTTGGCCCAACTTATATTCATACAGCATGGGCACAAACAATTGGTTTAAATTATCAATCGGGTCTTTGGAAAGAAACTTTAGGGTTTGATGTTTCTTATACCAGTGTAACAAAATTAGGGGCAAGTAATTTCTTTGCAAGCCGAGATTTATTATGGAACGATGGCCCTGGTTTTAAATCTTCTAATGCTAAAGGTTTTACAAAATTCAATAATCGCTTTATAAAATTACATTTAGGAGATGACGAAGGATTAAGCTATAAAGCTAAATATGGCTGGCAAGCTGCACACATGTATACCGTTCTTAAAAGCCCTTATGAATCTGCACAAAATAGCTATTTAGGTTATACCGGCACATTAAAATATAATGATTTTTCAATTGATACTTTATATTTTGATAGTGTTATAGAACGTTTTTCTCCTAACAAAGAAAAGTTTCGTAACAGGAATAATGAAGCTATTGAGTATATTGCAGCCGGGGGAATTAATTATAATACTAAAGAACTTAAGGCTACCTATAACTATGGATATGCTAAAGATTTTATCGACCGCCATTTCATTGATTTAAACTATATGCCATATTCCAACATCACACTCGGTTTTCGAGCTGTTGGAAACGTCCCTCTGGAAATGTATAAAAATATGCCTTCATCACGACAAGCTGCAAATGGCAGCTCGTGGGTATATGAAGGAACGGTCAAATGGCAATATGATGACCTAGGAATGAAAGTTGGCGTTGGGTACACCGATGCAGCTAAAAATGATGGTTCACTCGGTTATTTTGACAGGCACCCAGTTAAAAACGCTCGCTGGCGTTTAGACCCAATGTCTTCAGCCGCTTATCATTACCAACGAGACGGAGAACTCGCTCTCACAGGCCTCATTGACTATAAATATGCAGAAGACTTTTATTCAGCAGTACAATTAAATTATGGTCAATTTGATTTTAAAAATAATAAAATAAAAACAGGTGAGCTAAATCTTATTAATGCTTGGCAACCTAGCGATCCACGTTTAAAAAACTTTACCATATTTACTAAATTAACCAAAGCTTGGCTATACCAAGCTGAAGAAAATAGAATTCAACCTGTATTCGATGATAACGGGCACTATATTCGCAGGAATGCTATCGCTGCAGATATTATATTTGATTATAAATTCAATATATTCTAATTCTGTATAAAATATACATAGAGGTAAAAATGAAAAAATCAATTTTAACACTAAGCTTATTTGCCTTATTTGGTATTAGTTCTCAAGCTACCGCAGATAACATGCGAATATTATTAGTAAATGATGACGGGTGTGATGCTTTTGGTTTACAAGAACTAAAATCGCAACTTGATGCAAAAGGCTATGATGTTTGGCTCGTAGGCCCAGCAACTAACCAAAGTGGAATTGGTACTGCAATTACGTTTAAAGCAGGCAAAGAGTTTGATGTCAAAAAACTCAATGACCGCGCCTATTGCTTCCCAGGTACACCTGCAGATTCTCTTGATTTTGGGTTATATGGCCTACTACGTGACACTCCACCTGATCTTGTCATTTCCGGCGTCAACGACGGACCCAATACTGGGACATCGCAATTAAACTCAGGTACAGTTTCCGCAGCAGCACGTGCTGTACGCCTTGGCTACCCAGCAATTGCAGCAAGCGTGGGTTATATTATGACACCAGAAGAAATGAAATCAGGCTGGCCTAGCACACATAAATATTGGCCTGATTCCGTAACACATGTTGTTGAGCTTGTTGATGATTTAAATAAAGACTGGAAGTCTGGCCAAAAAGTATTACCGCCCAAATCAGGTTTAAGCATTAATTACCCTGCATTGCCTAAAGAAAAAATTAAAGGCATTAAATTTGTAGAAAATGAATATCTAGTTGCACCACAAATATTGTATGAAATTACCGCAGAAGGAAAAGCTAAACAAATTATCAATCCAGAAGCATTAAAAATGAGGAATGATAATTCGGATACGGGTTATCTTGATAAAGGCTATATTACCTATACCATCTTTGATGGCGATTGGAATGCCCCTGTAGCAAAAGTCAAAGAATATCAAAATATTTTAAAGATTAAATAATCATTCATTAATCGTATTTTTAATTCATAGAGACATAAGTATGAGCAATGTAAAACAAAATTTTCAGTTAATGGCTAAACCCTCAGACTCAGTCTGTAACATTGATTGTACTTATTGTTTCTATTTAGAAAAATCAAAGCTATACCCCAATAGAAAAAGTCAGTGGCGAATGAACGAAGACGTATTAGAACACTATGTTCGTTCGAATATTCAATAGCAATCAGCTGATATTGTTGAATTTGTTTGGCAAGGAGGGGAGCCTACACTACTTGGACTTGGCTTCTATAAAAAAGCCGTTGAACTGCAACAGAAATATGCAGGGAAAAAAAGATCCATAATTCTTTTCAAACTAATGCATTAAATCTTGATGATGATTGGTGTCAATTTTTAAAAAAAAATAATTTCCTTTTGAGAGTTTCCATTGATGGAAACCAAGAAGACAATGACCAATATCGTTTAACTCGTGCAGGAAAAAGTACCTTTGAACGATTAATGGCAAGTATCGAGCTCCTCAAAAAATACCAAGTTGATTTTAATACGCTAACTGTCGTCAATAATATGAATGTCAAAAAAACCATAGAGACTTATGAGTTTTTAAAAAGCATCGGTAGCTATTATATGCAGTTTATCCCTGTTGTTGAAAGGCAAGCAAAACAGACAACAAGAGATGGATTGTCACTGATTTCTCGTGAATTTGAAGGTGATGCAAACGTCACGGATTGGTCAGTGAATGCCACTGAGTATGGCCATTTTTTAAATACGCTCTTTGACCATTGGCAAATAAAAGATATTGGTAAAGTGTTCGTCATGAACTTTGAACAAACAATGAGTCAAAGTATTGGACATCCCAGTAGCTGTGTCACTAGTGAAACATGCGGTGCGAACCTTATTTTAGAAGCTAATGGCGATGTCTATTCATGTGACCACTTTGTTTACCCTGAAAACAAAATTGGCAATCTCATGGAGGAAAGCATTCCAAATATGCTTCTCTCACCAAATCATCAGCGCTTCTCTTCCCTTAAAAAAGAAAAAATCAGTCATGATTGTTTAGGGGGTGAGTTTAAACCTTTGTGCCACGGTGGCTGCCCTAAACATCGCTTTTTATTAGACTCGAAAGGGCTGCCAAGAAAGAACTATTTCTGTGACACTTACAAAATCTATCTTTCTCATTCCTTACCAAAAATGAAGAAAATTTTGCAAGAAATCCGAGGAAACTAGCAGCAACAGTTAGGGATATATGACATTAAAAAGCCGAGTAATTCATTGCGATTACTCGGCTTAAAGACATCTATAATGCATATTGCTCAATCGCTTTTGCAACGCCATCTGAATCATTACAACTGGTAATATACGTTGCACGCGACTTCAGCTCTTCTGTCGCATTTTCCATCGCAACACATATCCCCGCAGCATCAAACATAGGAAGATCATTATTTTGATCGCCAATACACATAATTTCATGTTTATGCAGATCAAGTTGCTGAGCCAATGCTTGTATTGCCAACCCCTTATTCGCATTCTTATTTAACACCTCAAGAAAATATGGGGTACTTCTGACTAAAGTATATTGTTGAAAATAGCTTGCTGGTATTTTTTTGATCACGCTGGATAAATAATTTTCTTCCGATGAAATCATCAACTTAGTAAATAACAAATCCTTCGGCATTTCATCCATTGGTACATAATGAATCAATGTATTTGAGAGGTATGCTTCGTGGGTTGTATAAAAACCGATCACTTTATTCGCTGTAAATATTTTATGATCACCAAGTGCATGCAAAGATAATGCAAGTTCTTCTGTCTGTTGGTAAATTTTTTGGTAATCATCCATACCTAATAAAAAATCAATAAGGTGATTACCATTAGATGCATCGTGAATAACACTACCATTATTGCTAATGCAATAGTTCCCTGCTTTATCTAATCCTAATTGTTGTAAATACGGTTGAATACCTGAATACGGTCGACCAGACGCTAGGATAATATGGATATTATTCTTTTTGGCTTGTTGTAGAACATTTGCAACATAATCACTAACTTGATGATGAGTATTTAACAGTGTGCCATCAAGGTCGATAGCAATCAATTTCACGGCCATATGTTTTTCCTTTTCAGCTCCCAATTAAAAGCCTTAAAAACTTTATATCTAGGGAGAATATACTTTAGGTTTATGCCTAGTCTTGCAAGTTACACACCCATCTCATACTTAATTTAGTTTTAAACTGAGTTTAAAAGCCTTTCTATATGTAATGCCAAATAAATGATTTCTTCGCGAGAAACCGGTATTTTGTATTCTGTTTCAATCAGTGCTGCAATTTTTTTTGCACATGCAAAATTTTTTAATAATTCTTTTTCAACGAATTCTTCCAGTACCGAATTAAATTGACTACTTTTATCATGGTGAGCTTGACAACGGATAAGTAAATATTTTAAGTGATTAATAAAACGAGAAAAATTATCTGTTTCGGTACTAATCTGGATATGGAAAGAGTAATTAATGATATTGACAATTTTATAAACAGTTTGAGTAAATCTCAGTGTATCACCAACGCTTTTATTATTCAGCTTAGCATTGACAAAGTGCAATGCGATTAATGATGCTTCATTTGCAGGTAAATTAATTCCTAATTTATCATTAATATAATCAACAGCGACTTTACCTGCAATAAACTCAACATGGTACAAATATGGCACTTCATAGAGAGAGATACTTATTTCACTATTTTTACTTCTTTCAATTGCGAAAGTAATATGCTCCGACAGTGTTACAACCAAGCTATCGCTAAGCTCAGCATTCAATATAGGTTTACATTTGTTGATAACTTCAATGGTGAGCTTGATGATATCAATAGGAATACTTTCAAGAAAATTATTTATGTCGTAGTCATTAGGCTTAATAAAAAGTTCATCATTTTCATTACAATGATAATTTTGACCTGCTTTCGAATTAAAGCCTATACCTTTACCAATAATAACAACATCTTGTTGAGTCTCATTTTCAACAAGAATTACATTATTATTAATAACTTTTTTGATTAAATACATAATAGGCTATTCCATTTTTATAAGTTATAAATGCAAAAAAACCTGAAAAGACAAGAAGTATTTTCTTCATGCCACTTCAGGTTTTTGCCTAGTCTAGCTAGTAACACACCATAATTTGTAGATATATCTTTTCTGGATACTAAAATCAAGATTTGCATTATTTTTTTGTGATCGATTCCTAAGTATACCTGCCCAATACCCATCTTATGAATTTTGGCCTATCCCGCGCGTAAAATAACTGTTCAGGTGTATTTTATAAAAATATAAAATGGCCGTTACATAGATATTAAACTCGGACTTTAAATTATATCTCTGTCGTCCAGATCACAAATCCATTATTCTATAATTGCCTTTTAATCATAAAAAATTTATAAAGGCTACGTAGGTATGTAACTAGTACGACTAGGCAATAACCTGAAACAACGTGATGTCATGTATTCACTGTTTCAGGTTTTTTTATATCTAAATTTTGTGTAGATGGAATAAAACCATGAATAACAATGATGTTTTTAGCCATACCAAAGATAAGAAAGTCATTGTTATTGATGAAAAAATAGAGAATTAGTATTACAGATTGCGCTAAATGTAAAATCAAAATAAGTCAGGCATCAACTTTGACTTCAAAATAACAGGTGTGTAACTGGCAAGACTAGGCATAAACCTGAACAATTTCCCCAAGTGTATTTGGAGGCCGTTGTTCAGGTTTTTTTATAGGTGTACTTATGGAAAGTAAACAAGTTGCAGAGCAAATTATTGCTCTTATCGGTGGGCAAAAGAATATTAGCCAACATTGGCATTGTATTACACGTTTACGTTTTAACTTACATAACAATGAATTAGTTAACGTTGACGAGTTACGTAATATACCATGGGTTCTGGGTGTTAATTTCCAAGGCAACCAATTACAAGTGATCTTGGGGAGTCACGTCACCCATGTTTTTACTGAATTACACAAACTTGTAGAACCCTCCACCAGCACGGAGAGCCTTGATGATCAGCAAGGCTCCAATATTGAACCTAAACAGAACTTTATTAATACTTTCTTTGACTTTCTTTCTGGTATTTTTACACCTATTTTACCTGCTATCATTGGAACCGGTTTATTAAAAGGTCTATTAGCATTATTTGATATGTCAGGTTTTATTCAGGCTGGCAGTTCTGAATATCGAATTCTTTATACTATTTCTGATTCGGCTTTCTATTTTTTACCTATTTTATTAGCTTTTTCCGTTGCTAAGAAATTCAAAACTAATGAATATATTGCCGTAACTTTAGCGTTCATTTTGGTTTACCCAATGTTCCAGAATGAACCTGCACTTTCTTTCTTCGGTATTAATATTCCCAATATTACTTATAACTTTACTGTAATTCCTATTATCTTAGGTGTATGGCTCTTAAGTTACATTAATCGGTGGGTTGAAAAAATTATTCCCGCCAGTGTGAAAATCATCTTTGTACCGTTATTGGTTCTGATTATTACATCACTCATCACACTCTCACTCTTAGCGCCTCTCGGGTATTACGTCGGTGAGTACTTACAGCAAACATTCTCTTATTTATTTGATGTTGCAGGCCCTATTGCGGGATTGATTATGGGGGGGTGCTTATCATTATTAGTGATAACCGGAATGCACTATGCCTTTTTCCCAGCGACCTTTTCAAACTTTAAAACCTTAGGTTATGACTTTGTTTTATTACCAATCAGTTTATCCAGCAATCTTGCCCAAGCTGGTGCCACGTTAGCTGTCGCAATAAAAACTAAAAATACCAAATTAAAATCTATCGCATATTCATCCTCCCTATCTGCTGTGTTTGGTATCACTGAACCTGCTATTTATGGCGTCACAATGCGCCTCAAGAAACCCTTTTATGCCGCTTTAGTTGGCGGTGCGATTGGTGGGGGGATAATTGGTACATTTGCGGTTAAAGCTTTCGCATTCAGTATCCCTGGCATCACAGCATTACCAACTTATGTTGAAGCAGGTACAAACAACTTTCTGTATATCTGCCTCGCCATTGCCGCTAGCTTTAGTACTGCGTTCATCATCACCTTATTTTTAAAATGGGATGAAACTGGGCTATCTGCTCCTAATAATCAACAAAATGCACCACCGTCAACAATAGGTGTTGAACCTAAAAACATACAAAAACAACATAATAATCAAAATATTGAATTAAGTTTAATTGCACCAATTACTGGGGAAACCTTAGCGCTAGAACACGTTCCTGATACCGTTTTTGCAAATAGGATCATTGGGGATGGTATTGCCATCATCCCTTCTGACAACAAAGTTTACGCACCTGCTGATGGGATTGTTTCGATGGTCACCCCCTCAAAGCATGCTATCGGCATAACAACCAACGATGGTTTGGACGTTCTTATTCATGTAGGCATCGATACTGTTTCATTGAATGGTGAAGGTTTCACACTCCATGTCAATGAAAAAGACCTCGTTAAATGCGGTGACCTACTCATCGAGTTCGATATTGAAAATATAAATAAACATTCATTATCAACAATCACCCCGGTTTTGATAACCAACTTTGACGAGTTCAGTGCATTACATCTGACAGAGCAACAGCATGTCATTAGTCATGAAACCACACTGCTCACCGTTAATTGATTTAGAAAGAGGAAATTATGAAATTAGATACTAAAAATACCAGTACAGTAGGTTTTCCAGAAGGTTTTTTATGGGGCGGCGCAACGGCGGCTAACCAAATTGAAGGGGCGTTTGATGTAGAAGGTAAAGGACTTTCGACATCGGATGTTGCCGCATACAAAGATCCGTATGCCGGTGGCGGCGTGAATAACTTCACCTTTAACGTCACGTCAAAAGAACTTGAAGAATATTTAAAACCTGAATGCAAAGTGTTATTTCCAAAACGTTGGGGTATCGATTTTTATCATCGTTATGAAGAAGATATCGCACTATTCGCTGAAATGGGCTTTAAAGTATTCCGTTTATCTATTTCATGGGCTCGCATATTCCCTAACGGTATTGATGAGCAGCCTAATGAAGAAGGTTTAGCTTTCTACGATCGCGTATTTGATGAACTGGCAAAATACGGTATTGAGCCGTTAGTGACGCTGTCTCACTATGAAATGCCTCTGACATTGACACAAAAATTCAATGGCTGGCAAGATCGTCGTTTAATTGATTTATTTGTTAAGTTTGCAACCACATGCTTTAAACGCTATGAATCCAAAGTGAAATACTGGATCACGTTCAACGAAATGAACATGAACCTAAATAGCTTATATACTGGTGCGGGGACGTTACCTGACACGGTAAAAAATGTTGAAGAAGCCGCTTATCAAGCATCACATAACCAGTTTGTTGCGAGTGCACTTTCAATCAAATTAGGTAAAGAGATGATGCCTAATGCAAAAATCGGCTGCATGATTTGCCGATTAGAAACTTATGCAGAAAGCTGTAATCCAGAAGACCAACTGCAAGCACTGAAAGAAGACCAAATCAACTTGTTCTACCCAGATGTCAGTGTACGCGGTGAATACCCTACGTATATGCTGCGTTATTTTGAAGAGAATAATATTAACATTCAGGTCGAGCCAGAAGACTTCAATGTGCTTAAAGAAGGTATCGCAGACTTTATCTCACTGAGTTATTACATGACTTATGTCACCAAAGGGGGGCCTGATGCAAAAGAATTATCTGGCCACTTAGTGAGTAAAATTAAAAACCCATTCCTAACTCAATCTGAGTGGGGCTGGCCGATTGACCCAACCGGACTACGTATCACATTGAATAAATTGTGGGATCGCTATGGTATTCCTCTATTTGTGGTCGAAAATGGCCTCGGTGCACGTGATACTTTAAATCCGGATGGAACCGTTTCTGACCCATACCGTATCGATTACATCAAAGAACACGTTATCGCCATGAAAGAAGCTATCCGTGATGGTGTTGATTTGATGGGTTATACTACATGGGGCTGTATTGACCTCATTAGCTGTGGAACGTCCCAAATGACGAAACGTTACGGTTTCATCTATGTCGAACAAGATGATGAAGGTAATGGTTCACTGAAACGGATCCCGAAAGAGTCGTTTTATTGGTACAAACGCGTCATCGCATCTAATGGTGAAAATGTAGATTAATATCCCTTAATTATATTTACCTGCCCCCGACTCGTTCAACGAGTCGGTTTTTTTTATTATTGAAAGTGCTGATTTCTTTTTCATACCTCCACTCATTGCCCCTTTCTGTCATTTTTCAAAATGCAGTTTCTTATGTTGTGCTTTAATAAATGTGGACACTTTGATAAAGGAATATATTTACCTTTAAAATAAGATGTCGATATGAAACGAATATCATCGAAGCAATACACTGAAAGTTTTAAAAAAGAAGCGATTAATTTAATCCTCGAACAAGGCTATACAGTTCAGCAAGCGGCTAATGCGCTCGGAATTACCACTAAGCTGCTCTATGCTTGGCGAAAGCGCCATGAAGCCGAAAATAAGCCTAACGCATTAACCCTTTTTGAGCGACAAGAGCTACTCGCTTTACGCAAAGAAGTTAAGCAATTGAAAATGGAGAAAGAAATCCTAAAAAACTGCCTACATTTCGCGATATCCCCCATCTGACTAGAAACATAGAAAGATCTATACTCTAAATTAATCGGATAGTGGTCGTACGCCTTTTGGAGACATAAATCCCGTCAAAAAACCTGACCCAGGGAAATCTGCGGACCCGATGTTGGTGGCATAGACCCCGTTTAGGAAAGTGATTAATCCGAGTTCCCCATCCGGTATTCACAATTGAGCCGAGGTTACTATGTCAAAATTAAAACCAAAATCCCAATCACTTCCTGTCATCAATCCTAATGCGGCGGGGATTGATATCGGTGGCCGTTTTCATGTTGTCGCCGTTCCTCCTGATCGCAGTGACAAATCCGTCCAAACGTTTAAAGCTTTTACTGGCGATATCCATAACATGGCACGTTGGTTAACTAAATGTAGAATAACGACCGTTGCTATGGAGTCGACCAGCGTATACTGGGTACCTGTGTATGAAATTTTGGAAGAACATGGTTTTGAGGTTGTCCTTTCCAATGCACGTGATACCCGAGCAGTACCCGGTAGGAAAACTGATGTGGGAGATGCACAATGGATCCAGCGCCTTCATGCATGTGGTTTGCTAAAAGCCAGTTTTAGACCCGATGCTACAATAGCTGAACTTCGGACATATATGCGAGTCAGAGAACGTATGTTGGATTATGCGGCAGCGCATATTCAACATATGCAAAAAGCACTCACATTCATGAACGTTCAATTGCATATAGCCGTTTCTGATATCACAGGCGTAACGGGGATGAAGATTGTAAGAGTCATCGTTGCGGGCGAGCACGACCCAGCTATATTAGCAAAATTCAGAGATCCACGTTGTAAAGCAGATGAACAAACAATTTGTGTGGCCCTAAAAGGTAACTATCAGCCAGAACATCTATTTGCTCTACGTCAGGCTGTTCTTATGTATGATGCCTATCAGTTACGAGTCGGTGAATGTGATGTACAAATTGAAGCTGTACTCGATAGGCTTTGCATAAATTCGAGCGAACCCGATGAGCCTATCCCTAAACCAAAGCACAGAGCAAAGCAGGCAAACGCAATGACATTTGATGTGCGAGAAAAGCTTTATCGTTTAATAGGGGCAAATCTCACGCAAATTCACGGCATAGGCCCTTTTCTTGCGTTACGACTGATATCTGAGTGCGGTACAGATATGAATAAATGGCCGACTGAAAAGTATTTTACCTCATGGTTAACATTATGCCCAGGCTCAAAAATTAGTGGTGGTAAGGTCATGTCTTCTCACTCCCGAAAGAGTAATAATCGAGTTGTCGCTCATCTCAGACTAGCAGCAACGACCGTTGGTCGTTCAGATACAGCCCTTGGTGCATTTTATCGAAGGCTCTCATCTAGGATTGGTAAAGCAAAAGCGGTAACTGCCACGGCAAGAAAGATAGCTATACTGTTTTACAATGCAATGAAATATGGCACAAAGTATCAAGATCCTGGCGCTGAATATTACGAAGAGCGGTACAAAGAAAGGGTACTAAAAAATCTCAAACGCCAAGCCGAGAGAATGGGTATGACTTTACAGGCAAAAGAAGAATGTGTTTCTTAGGAAGACGAGCGCCTTCTTTGCGAAAGAGTTGCTATAAGGTGTTGGTTTGTTCAAGAGAATAAAACAGAATATCCCATTAAGCATTTATGCCGTGCGATGAATGTATGGTTTGAAGAATGTGAGTTATCCCCCGTAGAGCGAAATTGAGTTTTGTTTAATCTATGAGCTGAATTAAACTTATCTTTACGTATGAATCAAAGAAAACACTATTTTTGGTGGGGTGAGCAATGGATAAGCTTTTTATATGGGGAGCTGGAGCAGTATTAGGCTTTTTCCTGTTATTGGTTTACTTCCAGTTTCATCAAAGATTTGACAAAGTACCATTTATTTGGGCTATGTTTTTTTCGCTGATTTGGCCTATAACAGTTATAGTTATTCTTTCAATTTGGTCTGTAAATGGTCTGTCAAAAATCTATCATGCTTATATAGATAAAAAGCATCCTAAAGAATGAGTACTTGTTGAGTAATACACCGCTATGTAGATAAAACAAGTCACTCATCTAAAAACGATCAGCTAGTCACTGGTGGCTTAATGAGATAGTCACGCCCTGTGAGTGGGAAGTTGGCTGGGGGGGAAGAGGCCATTATGAATAACGTCATTTTAATCGGTATTGATTTAGGCAAACATTCTTTTCATATTTATTGCCAAGATACACAAGGTAATACCTTGTTACGTAAGAAGTTGATTCGCTCTAAGCTGACAGATTTTTTATCGACATGTCCATCAGCTCTTGTTGTGAGAGCGTCTTAGCTGGTTCATATTTTTCAGCCTTTTATGGTGGCATATCGACTATATCGACTTAGTGAATCTTGCCTCACCCCCTATTATCAGTGGGTTACATCACCCTGCTGGCATACCTCAGGTCACTGTTGCTCAGGTTCTCCACCGTCACCCCCAGTGGGATTGTTGGCCTTCTCGTCATGAGTTACTGGCTCAATATTCCAGACAGACTCGCGGTTTATTCGAATATCCATGCTCGCCCTGAGCTCTGGGCTCATTATACGTTACGTCATCCACCCAAACTTGGTTTGGCTCCGTGACGCAAATTGGCGTGCTAAATGATTTGGTATTTCGATATGTTCCTGCACCGTATTTTTATACCGATGTTTCAGCAATTGGCGATTCACTAAACCGAGTTGTTTCATTAGGTTAGTTTCTCGATAGTGTATCAAAGGAACCTAGTTTGTATTGGATATGATGTCAGTGATGTTACGAACTCCAGCAGAAACGTGGCTTTGAAGGATGACGCTAATATCGATAACTATTGAGATCAACACCTTAATTGACGGGTATTAATGGCACAGTAAGTTTTTTCTAAATACAATATTTTATTCAGTTTTATGTGTTCCATCATAAAACTGATAACTAACATTATTTTTTTGTGTGGAATTATTTGACATGTTGCATTGTTTAAATACAATAAGTGAATACATTGTTAATAAACAGTTAATGATGTATTTCAAAAGAAAAGAGGGGGAGCTAGATATTGATAGATTATACCGTTGAATGAGAGGTTTATATGATAAAAAACATGTATTTCTTTCTAATGATTGTATTGTTCAGCTCAGCTGTAAATGCTGGGGAGGTTAAAGTGACCTTTTTTGGTAAAATAGTTGAAGTACCTGAACTCGTGGGAGCGTGTAAGTTTCGATTGGAGGGTTTTTTTATTAAAAATTCGTGTATGAAGTCAAGTATAAATCTTTTAAATACAATTCATTATAACAATGAAGATAAGTACAAAATAGTATCAGTGTTGAGTTCTCATAAGCAATCAATAAGATACAGTATTGTGAAGTTTAGTTATAAGTAGACTATAAACATTATGGGAATTTAAAATGATCTATTTTCAACAGGACACCCAGTTAGTGTAGTCGCTGTCATGAAAAAATGTTTAATCTGATTGGGTGACTCCTGTGAGAGTATAAGCATACATATTTATTCTATTTGTATTTTCTGTTGTCAATGATCTGCAAAAAAAAACACCATGATGATCTGATAAGAAATACTTCACCTAACATCTAAAAATAATCTTAATCTTGGTGTTTAAAACGATAAGATTCATTTCCTGTTTCAATAATATAGCAATGATAAACTAGACGATCTAATAGTGCGTTCGTCATCTTTGTGTCCGTGAATAATTTTACCCATTCTGAAAATCCAAGGTTATTTGTAATGATCAAGTTAATTGACTGAGAAAGTGAAATAGTAATGTCTCTCTTCGCTGACTTAAGGGTAAATAACCTAATTCATCGAGTATGACAACATCCTATTTCTGCACTTGCAGTGTTAACTTATAATTTACATTTATTTAACATTAATTGGATATAGGATTTTATTCTAGGCAATGACAGCACATGCAAAATGCAGCATCATTTCAAAGTTCTTGAGCTTTTTCTTCCGACGAGAAAATCAACGACGGAAACGGTTCATCAAGGTATATGTTTTTTCACAACCCAGCGATGAGTCTTAAAATCGCTATTTTTTATTGCATCAGATTTTTTCGACTGGTTATGGGGTTCATTGTTTTTTTAGATATAACTCTAGTCATTCTGCTTCGTAGCCTTTATCCATACAGAGGCAGGGTCTTTTACTTGCTTTCTGGTTTGAATGATATCGAGGTTGTCTGCAATCAGCTTTATGTGGCGAGTATTTCCTTTCTATTACATCAGAGAGAGCGACAGCTCATAGGTCATCAGGCTGTGCTTTGCGTCCTGTTTCCCTCGCTTTGTTGGATTACAGCCTTATTTTATGCCTGCTCGCGGAGATTTGATCATGACGTCGTTCAGCGATAATCATGAACTATCAATAGTGTCCTGCTTCTCACTGTCCAATAATCGGTTTTACTATAAACATTCGAAAGCACCAGCATTAAGTCACTCCTGGAAACAACTATGGCTGAGCTAGATGAACTGATACCTGATACATTTAGCACATTCTACTGGCAGTCAGTCATGAGTACAAAGAAAGTGGCGTTCATTGGTGCATGGTTATTGATGTGCTCCCCAGTGGCGCATGAGTGTTATACATCAGTATGAGTGGAGCTATATTTATCCATAGTTCGTCGCTAATCTGCCACTTGTTGCTTGCCGTATTTCTCTATCCGAAATTATCTTTAACTTATTATTATATGGTAATTCAATTTAGGATAGACTCTAAATAAGCTTTCTAAATTCTAATTGTTATTTTAGTGTAATTTGTCATTTAAGATATTATTCCTACATAACTATTTATTTTTTTAAGTGTTTTTATGATGGTTTTTTTTGGGATTACGCTAATTTCAGATGTTTTATTGTAGCTCAGAGAATAAGCGGGAAATATCATTATTAAGAGAATTAATCAAATGATAATGGAAACTATAATCAATGTTATTACTGTAAATGTGATTTTAATTTAATTTATGATTCGCTATTTTTCTTATAATATAACGATGGTTTGAAATTTATCAAATATGGTACTATTTAATTTGAATTTATAAGTGATAATTAAAAAAATAAATATAAAACAGTGTGTTGTTAGTCTTTTTTCTGTTCTTTTTTATCCGTATGTTCATGCTAGTTACTTACGATAGCGAATTGCCATAAAGAAATTATATTTGGGAATGTTAAGTATAGCTTTATGTTCTTGTTCTAGCGCGTTCAACTTGTGACAAAGTGTAACCAAATGTTTTTTTTGGGCTATTTTTAGAGTTAAAAATTTTTTTAATCATTATTTGAGTAAAGATTAGTGAAAATCACCATTTTTTTTAGACTACTCAATCTGAGGTATGAGTATGTAGTTATTGTTTTATTTGATTTTTATATTCTACACAATTTAATTGTAACAAAAGTAAAAAATATTGGCGAATATACAATATTAAATTGACGAAATACAACATTTTACTAAGAATATACACCAATTATGTGTTTTCGATGTTCGTATCCCTATAATGCTTGTCTTTATTCCCATAAACGATGAACGTTTATTAAGAGCTGAAATACTATTAGCTGATAGTTTAATTAGGATTCGACTAAAGAGCTGATTAAATACCGTTATCGATATTACCTATTCAAAAAAAATTATATTGGGTATAGAAGGGAGATTTTGTGATTCGATTTAAATATTAAATTATGTATAAAAAAAGAAATATATTTAGAATATGATTCACTTTATCAAAGCTAATAACCAAATTGAGATGCTTAAACATGATTTAATATAAATGCGCTGGAGCAAGTTAGGGTAATTCTTTAAGTGATTTAAATTTAACCGTTAATTTAAATCATTGATTTTCATTCCATTATAGAAAGTCAATAGTCAAATCGATCGTTTAAAACGATCATAGGATAATCATTAATAGCTGTAGACTATCAAATGAGTGCTTTTCGATCGACATTAACGATTTTACTTAATCTAAATTTATTATTATTGTGATATGAATGATGTAGGTGATGATTTTTAATTTTGCATCAAGCTCTACTTAAGTAGCGCTTGGTAAATTCGTTTTAATAATTAAATTGATTATTATTCGGTAGTCTAATTTTGAATGTTTGTAGCCTTGTTTCTGAAATAACAAGGGTGGATTATTCATTGTATTAAATAAAAAGTAGAATAATTATCCTAATTCATAATTGTTTTTGGAATGTAAAATTCGCTTAAATATGAATGAAGTATAACGCATTTTAGTTTTTATTGTATTCCCCCTGCGCAATTACGCGCAATTCATCAACCCAAAAGGAATAAAGAGTATGTCTTTAAACAAAACGGTACTTTTGACTGCATTGGCAGCCAGCATTACTTTAGCCAGCACAGCACACGCAGCAACGGATGCACAAGTGACTATCACTGGCCAAATTGCGGCGGCTACCTGCGACTTAAGTGTGACTAAAAACAGTATTGATTTAGGTACGTATACCTCAACAGGCATTACCGCTAACTCAGAGATTACAGGCAGCGAACAAAATTTCACATTAAATTTAACTAACTGCACCGCCGACTCAACAGGACAAATCGATCTTTGGGCTAAAGGCACTGCATTAGCGGCTAATAATGCATATTTTAACAACAAAGATGGCGGAACCGTGGGGGTCCAACTGAAAGCAGCTTCGGTTGCTGTCAAACCCAACGTCGCTACAGATGTAAAAGCAATCAGTACACTAACCGCAGGGTTAAAAGCAAATGGTAGTGCGACCATTCCAATGACCGCCGCTCTTTTCTCAACTGTTGCGACTCCGGCATCACAGTTAATTGAAGCACCAATCACGTTTTCAATTGCTTATAACTAACTAAATCCGACGATGGCATGACATCATCCCATGCCATCGTACTTTTGAAGGTCTTTTTATTGAGGTTATTATGCAGCTCCCTTCATTCTCCGCAACCCGTTTAATCCCTATATTCTTGCTCTTCACGGGGCTTTCTCAATCGTTTGCTGCGGGGGTGGGGATTAACGCCACTCGAATTATTGTTAACCAAGGTAGCCAAGCCGCATCGGTGACGTTACGTAACAATACTGATGAAGAGACGTACTTAGTACAATCATATCTCAGTGCGGATAATGCTGAATCGACAGCCTTTGCACCCTTTGATGCATTACCGCCAATGATAAAGATGGCTCCCAATAGTCAGCAAGAAGTACGATTAGTCGAGAAGTCAGGATTGACAACGCGTCTCCCAACAGACCGGGAGTCCGTTTTTTATTTTCATGCCCGGGCTATTCCGAATAACGCACATAACGTGATAAATCCAAACGAAGAAAACCACGGCACGGTTAAAATTGCGTTAGAAAATGTGATTAAAGTGTTTTATCGCCCTAAAGGGCTAACCTCTACGCCAATGCAAGCACAAGCCGGGCTCTTATTTGAAGTCGCTCCGGGAGGAGTCACAGTAACTAACCCATCGCCTTATCATGTCACTTTGGCAGGGTTAACAATGGGGAAACAGTCTATTACTATTCGGCAGCAAGAAGCGATGTTGGTTCCTTTCAGTGAACGCACCTATCCGACAACGGTAAAAAATGGGGCGATAGCGTGGACCACAATCAATGATTTAGGGGGCTATGATGTTCATCACGTCCCACGCTAAGGCAGCGAGGTTAAGCCTAACACTGATGAGCGGCATGATGGTTTCACTGTGCGTTAGTGCTGCCAATGACACCTTGGAAATGACGGCATCGATCACAAAAGGCACGTGTGCACTGAGTGTGTCACCGACAACCGTGACGTTTTTATCGCCTCACATTATCAGTGAGTTTCAGTCAGGTAATGCGGTTGAGAGTGCCCCTCTTCATCTGAATTATGATTGTTCGGGATTTTCTGCCGAAACTTTGCCAAGCGTAAAATTGACAGGGCAAACGGCTGCGGCTGATGCTCACGTATTTTTATCGTCACCGCAAAGTCAAAGTGCGGCAGGCAGCGGATTTATGCTCAAACTCGGCGAGGTCTCACAATTAGTGGGGTTTTATACTGCAGGCACGACGTTGCAGGCAAACGATACGTTTGTTCTACCCAGCAACACACAAGGCGCTCAGCTCCTCACGGTCGGTTTGGTGAAGCAAAACGCCAGTGTCCCAGTGACCGTCGGTGACGTCAACGCGACTATCACCTTGACATATATCACCCCATAACTTCGAAAAGAGGAGTGTCTCACATGGCTCTAAAAATTGCGCGGGCTTTCGTCGGAGTTTGGGGGGTATTACTGCCATTATGCGCACCAGCAGGCACTAACTCCGTGACCGTTCAGTTCGAAGCTTCCTTGTATACCAAGACCTGTAAAATTGACGTTCGCCCTAATGCCTTAATTGAATACGGGCCGGTACAGGTAGATACGATAATCAAAAATGATGCTGGGACAACCGATAGTCTTAATCGCGATATCGTGCTAACCCTCACTGAGTGCAGTGGCCCAGGGACATTAGCGAATAGCCATGTGGTAGTGACGGGACCAACGGTGACCGTCAACGGTCATGCCCTTTTTAAAGCCAGTGGCAGTGCAGGAGGTGTGGGGATTGAATTGCTTGCTGATGGTATCGCGAAAACCCACGGTGATGAAGTGTGGTTACTAAACAGTATGAGTACCGAAAATGATACACGTACGTTGACTGCGGCACTTTCTTGTGGCCATTGCACAAATGTGAATGACATGTCGGTGGGTGATATGCGCGCCACGATGACGTTTACGGTATTGACATATTAGCGCGAATAGATATTAAGAGAGAAAGCACGTGAAATTAATGCCCTTTATTTTGAGCAAACAAGCAACATTAGGTTTGAGTCTGCTGGCACTGATGAGTCTCTTATTCCTACCATCGGTATTTGCGGCAGGATTGCGCTTAGACCAAAGCCGGATCATCGTTCAGGCAAATCAATCGCAACAGGTCGTCACGATAGAGAATGACAGTGACAAGCTGTATCTGATCCAAACCAACATACGGGATAAAACGCCTGACGGTGAGGTATCGAGCATATGGCTCGTGACGCCTCCGTTATTTCGATTGGCGTCCAACAGTCAGCAATCGATGAAAATATTGCCTCAAGCAGGGATAGAAAGCCTGCCAACGGATCGCGAATCCCTGTTTTATTTCAGTGCAACGGCGTTACCGGCTATACCCAAATCGGTGGACGGTACTCCATCCGTTGCCCAGATATCGGTGGCCACTCGCTTAGTCGTCAAATTGTTTTATCGACCACAGACGTTACCAATGACGTATGAGCAAGCATCGAGCCAAGTCACCTTTACTCAATCGGATCACACCCTCTGCGTTGATAATCCGACCCCGTATTATCTGACGTTCAGTACACTGCACACGGCTGAGCGCCCATTGCCGTTTCCGGCTGGTTTGATGTTGGCTCCATTTAGTCATCATACACTGAATGTCGCTCTGCCTATTCAACGTATACAGTGGCGTACACTGAATGATTACGGCGGCAGTACCCCCCAATTTGACACCCAAGTACAACGTGGAGGTAACAAATGTTAATCCACCTTCAGCGATGGACTTGGGGGGTTGGCATGTGGATTTTGGCCGTGAGTCTGCCTTTATCTGCGCAACAAGACAGTGGATTACGCTTTTCTACCGCCCGCATCGTTTATCAACAAAGTGACAAAGGGGGGGCGTATGCAGAGTTAGAAAATAGTTCAGCAGCACCTTATTTGATACAAAGTTGGCTAACATCGGTCGACCCGGACACTGGCTTACCTAATCCACAACGAAGTGAAGGAATGGATTCTCCGTTTATGGTGACACCACCGCTCACGCGTTTAGCACCAGGAGAGCGTTATCGTTGGCGTATTCAGCGGGTAAATGAAGGACAGTTACCCGTGGATAAAGAATCCGTTTTTTACATCGCGCTAAAGGCCATTCCCACGACCAACAATCAGGGAGTTCAAGCAGGTGAATTTGTGTTAAGCCCCGTGATTTATCTCAAGATGTTATACCGCCCTCAACGTCTTGAGAATACCCGCATTGACAATGTGGTGAGGCAGTTACGCTTTGAACGGCAAGGGGAATACTTGGTCGTGAATAATCCCACCCCGTTGTCGATGACGTTTGCCAGTTTGCAAGTTGGAGCCTATCCCATTCCGGATACGGCCTTAAGTCGGATGGTTTCACCTTTCAGTGAACAACGTTATCCGTTACCCAAAAGTGCAAAAGGTGACGTTTTATGGCGGGTGCTCAATGAATATGGATTAGCCACGAAAATTGAACAAGGTCGACTGACCGCCAAGGAGCCCCAATGACTGATTTTCATCGGCAAAATAACCGCAGGCCATGGACTTTACTGCATATCTGTGCGCTAAGCGTGTCAATGGGGTTATCAATTTGGGGGCAGGCGGAGACTTATTTTGACCCTGCGTTATTGAACCTGCCTGCAGGCGTTGACCCGCAGCAAATTGATTTATCAACGTTCAGTCAACCGGACCATATCCCGGCAGGGCGCTATATGGTGACATTGCTCATTAATCAACAAGTTATCGGACAACGTGAAATTGCCTTTACGGCAACGGCTGAAGGAAGAGTGACCCCCGATATTACCCCCGCATTGCTCACTGAATCCGGGGTTAATGTGGCGGCTATCCCGAAGCTAAACGCTTTAGCCTCTGACACCAAAATTGAGGATTTGTCAGCATGGATCCCCGCCGCTCAGGTGCAGTTTGATATGGCAAAGCTCCGTTTAAACCTGAGTGTGCCCCAAGTGGCTATGCGCCCAGATTATCGCGGTTATATTGACCCCGCGTTATTGGATCAAGGGATCACGGCGTTTCTCTTAAATTACCAATTGAGTGGCGGGCGTCAATGGATGAGGGGTAAATCCAATGGGCTTAAAAGTCAAAATGATAATGCGTTTGTCAACCTGAATGGCGGCCTAAATTTAGGGGCATGGCGACTGCGTAGCACCATGACCTATACCGATACGAGTACCACTCAGGCGGGGAGCACAACACGCGCGCGGCATACCAACTTCAACAATACGCATCTTATGCGGGATATTCAGCGACTTAGTGCCGAATTTTTAGTGGGAGAAAGCAGTACGGGGAATGCCGTTTTTGATAGCCTACCTTTTAAAGGGATTAAATTGGCGTCCAATGAGCAGATGCTACCGAGTAGTTTACGCGGGTTTGCACCGGATATCCGCGGAATTGCCCAATCGAATGCGCGTATCACCATTCGTCAAAACGGTAACACCGTTTACCAGACCTATGTTGCACCCGGGCCATTTAATATCAATGACTTGTATGCGACCGGTTCGGCAGGGGACTTAGAGGTCACTATCACGGAAGAAGATGGCACGACCCGAACGTTTACCCAAGCTTTTTCCAGTTTACCGGTGATGTTACGCCCCGGAGGTGTTAAATATGAAATGACAGTGGGCCAATATAATGGGGGGATCACGGTGGGTTCGAAAGCCGCTGATTTTGTGCAGGCGACCCTTATCTATGGTTTACCTCAGTCCATCACCTTGTACGGAGGGGCGCTAGCCGCGAGGCAATACTACGCTGTGATGCTGGGAACCGGGATATCGTTAGGGCCATTTGGGGCGTTGTCAAGTGATATCACGCACACGCGTGCTGAATTGCCGGAGGCGACTAAAGAGGGGCAGTCGTATCGACTGCGTTACTCGAAAAACCTGCTGGAAACTGGCACTTCTATTGATTTAACGGCGTTGAGATATTCCACGAAAGATTATTACAGCTTTGCGGATTTTAACCAAGCGGGCTATCAGGTGAAGCAAGGATTTGCACCTTGGCTGACGTCACGTCAGCGCAGCAGTTTTCAAACCTACATTAACCAGTCATTTGGGGAGTGGGGGGGGATTTTTTTACAGGGTATGCGAGAAGATTATTGGGGAACTGAGCAAACGATTACGACTTTAGGTTTTGGCTACAACGGAAGTGTTAAAGGCGTGAACTATGCCCTCAGTTACAGTATTAGCCGCGCAGAAGGGGATGGGGATTGGCCCGAAAATCGGCAAATTGCGTTGAATATCAATGTTCCCTTTGACTTGTTCAGTCATCAACCACTATTGCAAGATATCCAAAGTAGCTACCAAATGACGCATGATAACCACGGGCGAACTTACCAACAATTCGGGATCAATGGGCGATTGTTGGATAATGCCTTGACTTACCAATTAACGGAAAGTGGGGATAATCAGTCTCAGCATAATACCAGCACGCTGAATGTCGGCTATCAGGGCGATAACGGTTATCTCGGTGGCGGATACAGTTACGGTAGTGATATGCAGTCGATAAACCTCAGTGCAAATGGTGGAATTGTTGCACACTCAGGGGGGATAACACTGAGCCGATTTTTGGGTAGTTCAGTCGCGCTGATAGACGCCCCGGATGCAAAAGGGGCCACCTTAAATGGCGGCAGTGCCACAGTCGGGGGACGGGGTTATGCGGTAGTACCTTATTTAATGGATTACAGTAAAAACGTGGTCAGTTTGGATGTGAATACATTACCGGAGAATGTGGCGAGTGAAGAGACCGCGGTCAATCTTTACCCTACCAAAGGCGCGGTCGTTAAAGCCCATTTTCAGACGAAAAAGGGGTATCAAGCCTTGCTGACCTTAAAAAGTGACGAGGTTATTCCGTTGGGCGCGGTGGTTGTCGTCAATCATGAGGATGAGACACCCAATCAGAATACCGGGATTGTGGGGGATAATGGGCAAGTTTATCTGTCAGGATTACCGGAAACAGGGTCTTTGACAGTGCGATGGGGCAATACAACGTCTCAATATTGTCGTGCGAATTTTAACTTGGCAATGGCCACTGATAGTCCATATTCTTCAATACGTCAATTGACGATTATCTGCAATACAATGACAGGGACTTCACGCGAAGGAGCACACAAGTGAGATTAAACTTATTTAGATTTATAAAAAAAATGATGACAGAGAAAGCCCTAGTTTGTGCATATGGTTTGATGAACACCATTGTATTGATTGGGTATCAATCGACTGCAAATGCTGCACCGATTATCATCCAAAATGGTCGTGGGTTAGTGGGGGTTGCAAATGAGGTATTTTCTACTTCGTTAATGAATATTACTGGTTATTATGATGGATTTCTTCCTTATGCTTATGTGCATATGACATTTTATGATGATATGTCTAACTGTGGAGTTGAAAAGAACTACCTGATGGAGATAGATGGAGTTAAAGGGGTTAAGCTAAATGCCGAGAAGACTCTTATGTTAGTGCCTGAGGTGATTTTTACAGATAATCGTTCATGGAATATAGGTGCAACATCATATGCTGATACTATCGTTGGACAAATGAATGGCTATGGTGCTAACACAAATGAAAATTTAGGCAGTGAAGCAGGGTGTATGTGGTATCCGCTTCAATCAACTCCTAATACTGGATTTGTAACTCATAAGGTAAGTGCGACTGGACGGCTACTTATTTATGGTACTGGTACTCAGCAATCACAAACAGGGTATCTAGGCTACCCTTTTAAAATAATGATCAGAGATCCTCGATCTGCAGGGGGTTATCCCTCTAGCAATTTAATACCTGCTGGTGGCTACTCGGTTGTGGTAAGTGATTTAGGGTGTACCTTGACTACCCCTACAGTGATTGATTTTGGGCCGCAATCCGCCAATGCGACTAATGGGCAATTATTGACCACTAAATCGGACGGAAATTTGACGGTCAATTGCCAACAAAACACCAATCCTATGTCTGCGACACTTTCGCTATCGGCAGGAACTAATCCGATTTATTTTTCGGGTGATGACTACCAAGTCAATTTAATCAACAGCGAGAATAACGCCGGTGCCTATGTGACGATGTCTCTTAATATTAATGGAACGCCCACCAATATTCCGTTTAATCGCACACCGGTTGATATTGGGACTATCGACGCTAGTAATTCGAGTGCAACATTCAGTTACCCCATTACCTACAGCCTCTATTCCCGCGGGACGGGTATCACGGGTAAAGTCAAAGGGAGTGCAGAGTTATCAATTGTTTTACGTTAATTTATTAAAAAGTGAGTATCAATATTTAGTCACACATCCGTAGCAAGTCGTAGAGGTCTATTTTATGCAAACATTAATGTCGAAAAATGATAATAATATGAGTGTACTTATTGGAGGGAGAGTAAGGAATATTAGGAAATCAAAAGGGATATCGGGGGCACAACTTGGGAAAATGCTACAACTGAGCCAACAACAAATATCGCGATATGAACGAGGTATAAATCAAATTAGCGTCGACTGTTTATATAAAATAAGTATGATTTTAGACGTCAATATTTTGCTTTTATTGGTGATAGAACAAGAGGACGTTTATGTCCCAAACTTTAATCTTAAAAAACACGAAGTATTTTGACAATAACAAAATTGTCTGAATTTTAAATTATAATAAGATGTAAATTTAAAAAATAACTTATAGCATCAGGGAATACTCATATTTTTAATGTGAAATATGATAATTACTTTTATCGAATAGATGATCTTTTTGAAAAATAGGAGCATATATTCAATATATATTTTTATGTATACAGCTCTGAGTAGAATTTAATTAGAAACCAGTTATTTCCCTCAAGTAGGGGCTAGATGATGAAAAATTCTTGGGGCTGTCCTAGGTAAGGTTTAAATTTTACCTTTAACTATCTGTTTTAGCATAGCTAATTGTTGTTTGGTATTTGGTATGTATGAAAGTCTGGACTTCGGTTGATAATTAGTTTTTCTAATTGTAGCCGGAGGTCAGATATGATGAACATTAAAGCTAAACGAGATATTGCACATAAAACAAAAATCTTAAATCGTGCCCGTGAGAGTAAAACATTACTAAAACTTGTCGTCATTTTGGGATCAGTAGAGAAACTTTTTATACTTGGAAAAGCGCTTATGAACGAGATGGCGAGAAAGGATTAATCAACAATAAACCCTGCCCTGAAAATCCAACCAGAAGAGTTGCAAAACACATTGAAGAGCTAGTTATTTATCTGCGTACGACTTACCATTTTGGTCCCCAACGTATCGCTTGATATCTTCTACGGTTTCCTAATATCAAAATATCACGTTCTGGCTGCTACTATGTATTGCTAAGAAACAAATTAAACCAGCTTCCCCAAAATCAGCGAAGTCGCTCTAAACCACGATTTAAACGTTATCAGAAATAAGTGTGAGGGCACGATGTTCAGGTTGGTGTGAAGTTCCTATTTTTTAATACGCCTGATGGACAACGAATTAAATGTTTTCAATATACGGCGATTGATGATGCGGCACAGATAAGAGCACTTAAAATTTATGAAAGGCACAATCAGGCTAATGCCATTGATTTTATTAATTATGTTGTAAATAAATTTCCCTTTAGAATCAAAACGATTAGAACGGATAATGGGCACGAATTCCAATCGAAATTTAATTGGTATATTCATGATCTAGGGATGGAGCATGTTTATATCAAGCCAGCTCCTTGAGTTGATTTGTTCTGATGTAAATTCAATTTTAGTCATCAATAAATACTCCGATTTGGATTAAGTAATAAGTAGTGATAATATCTTGCCGCTGGTTAAGGATGACTGGTCCTACAACAATAATGATAAAGATACATTTCCATTAGATATGCCCTTCTATAGAGGGGCTTTTTTATGTCATTTGATAATCACTAATATAATTGCGCATTTGAAATAACCTGCTAGGCTTTACGTTGATATTCATCGTAAAGCAACACTTTAGCCTACCTCTGTGTAGGCTTTTTTATTTGCATACGCATTTTTCAATATTCTTTTCCGTATTTCGTAACAATTTATACCTAGATTATTTAACCTATGTTGGTACCATGCGCACACCCATTTGACATTTGGGTATTCATAAACAAAAAATTGGTTCTATTAATCGAATATTCAGCCCCGCGCCAACGAGGGGCTTTTTTTTATTCTTTTGGGATACTTTATCCAACCCTTAACGGAATTGAGCTGGTTTATCGAAACCTTGTGTTGCCATATTATTTATCCTGTATATATGAAAAAGCCTCATAATTTCGAGATTGTCATATCTCGTTAATATTTATTACACTTATTTATCTGTTAACATACTATTCTTAAAAACACATAATAATAAATATAGATGTGCATATAGTTAGCCCATATTCCACTAGGCGGTGGTATGGGCCATTTTTTTTGCCCTTTCCCGTCAATTTTCCGTATTGCTTTCTTGTCAAGATTGTCTTTAACTAGTTGAAAAATTTTCTACAGCCCAAGATTGAGAACCCATGCACATGCATAATCAACCAATTAAAGTCTTACTCATAACCATCCCTATCCTTGTATACATCCTACTTGCTGTTTTTAAAGACAAAAGAGAGCCAAATACAATGACAATTTTTGTAAAATTCTCTATCTACTTATTAAGCGTTCTTGTCTTAATCAATTTAGTTTTTTTTGCAAGAGCACATACGGGTTGGTATTAACAAGCCATTCACCTCAATGTAATTTTAAATTATTTCTAACCGCTTCAATCTCTCGAATGGCCTTTTTGTCTAAATTACATTGCTCGATAACTGTTAGTAGTGACTCATTTATCAATAGAGAGTCACCCCAAGGAAATGTCTCAGGAATGTACTCAGGCAGGCAATCATTGAGTAGATGAGCTGGAATGGGTACTGATGGCGTTTAAACGTATTCTATTCGCGTGGTTGTGCAGCTCGACAGTAGCATCACTAGGAGTATCAATAGCAGCACACTTATCACCCACAATAACAGTTTTGATAATAGTTTTAACCGCTTCAGAAGTCACTGCTGCCGCGTCGCGTTTCCTAAGGTTATTTCGTGAGATTTCATTGAATGTTACCGATAGTTCTAAAACTGTGGACAATATGAATTGACTTGTAACCGCTTCATTTTCTAATCGCTCAATATCTTTTTTTACTAAAACATTGTTGTCATAAAGCGTTACAGCGACTAGAGTATTTTTCGTGCATACCAATATCCCCCCTGCGGAGTGTTCCGATATTTAGTTAATAGAAAACCGCCAGTAAATTACTTGCCGTAATTAAATACGTTGGATTTTATTTGCTAGGGCTATATACGAAAAAGGCCACGCAATGCGTAGCCCTTGGAATACCTTTTGGAGTATTTTGTTGTTGTTGTAGTATTGGCAGGTTTAGTTCAGTCAGGCATGTTCCATGCTACCGGAACTTTATAGTAAGGTATTTGGTTGTTCGGGATGAGCCAACCTGTCAGCAAGAGGGCAGCAATAACCACACGACATCGCTTTTGGGAAAAAGTACGTTATAGCAAAATCAATAACAGAAGATATATTCTCAACCCCCCCCAAAAAAATAGCCTACTCACACCCTTGGGTAAGTGTTTACAACCATCAGCGTGTATTCGATTAAAGCCAAACTTATCAACCAATGTATCAACATAATAGTCCATATTCTCCCTCTTTTTGCTCCATGAAATCAGGATATCATATAGAACACAGTGGACAATTACTTAATCTGATCTCACATTATAAGTAAAACTGTTAACACTAAGCTTTATCGCTCCCCACAATGAAAAGGTAACTCCCAGCTTTACTGGGGGATTTCAAGAGCCGCAGGCCTACCACTTGAAGTTAGCTTTTCATTATGAGAAATACACTAAAGCAATACTAAGCAACCCATAGATAAACTATCATCATAAAATCTTCAAATATATCTCATGATATCTCCATTTTTTCCTAGTGGTTATTTAGTAATCTAATAAGGCAAGCTAGCATCTATTCATTAGAAATATAAGGAGTCAGATTATGAAAGTGTTATTCCCTCTACTTCTATTAGTCCCTATCATTGCGATTGCACAACCAGGACCATGGAAAAACTCAAATAATCCTCGCTGGCAAGATACGGCTAGTGAACGCCCATTTAATCAAAACAGAGCTAATATGCAAAACATCAATCAAGGATCAGCAGCAAGAGGACCTAGATTATTAGACTGCTCTAATACTACCAATGTAGCCTTGTGTGAGAAACACAATGAAGCACTAAAAGTATGCGGTACAGAGAGAGGGCCAGTTCACGCAAAATGCATGCAAGATGAAATGTACGGCCAGGTAAATCAACAAACAACCAATTAATTATCTGATAGATAATTATATTTAGTATATTACAGCTGTTATATGGGTTGAATATTTTCCACCTATTTATCTTAAGTTAAATTAGTGATATAACAACTAACGTTGTAACAATGTTTCCAGCATTGCCAACCTAATAATTGGTTAACTTTTTCAGTTCATTTGTGCCACTTCGTGCTGGGGTGGCTTTTTTTTTTACTTACTGAGCGTAGGAGATGCACAGTAATTATTCCACAGTTTGTCAATTTGCGATCTATCAAAAAACTCCCCAACACCATCTATCGTTGGTATTGATATATTAATTTCCCCATCAAGCTTTATATATACTTTGACCACAAAACGCTTGGTAATTATACCGTCAGTTTCCCTTGGTAATCACACAAATACACTTTACCTTTTGATGTGACTCGATATTGTTTTTTTGCACAACCACTAACCCTAACTGCTTTATTAATTTTCGAGTTCGGTAATCACTGATGGCATAGCCATGAATAAGCGCTTAAGTTCATCTTGGTTTGAGCTTGTCACCCTAGGAAGATAAGTATTCATTTAATAGTTTGAATTAAATAAAAAAAGAATACCATAATAGCCATCTCTACGTATATCCGTAAAGATGGCTTGAAGTAGAGTTTAGTTTGATTAACGTTCTAGCTTATGGATGTCATTGGGGGGCCACAGCATTCTTTATTTCCCGCCTTAAGGGATGAAAGCGGTTTGACTCTCATTTTGTTGTCCTATCTACCCACTCGTATGATAAACATATCCTCCACTGTGAAAAATTCCTCCTTGTTCAAGACAAACATCACGTCCATAGCGTTCATAGTCAAAGTAATGGGATAAATGACCCAGTTGTGCTAAATCATAACAACCACTTTCTTCTATCCAGTAATAACCTAAATCATATTCATTATTGACTCCAGCTAATTGCTGGAAAGAATCTAAATTATCCGCTAAATAAATTAAATCATGGATTGAACTCGCTGAAGAACCGATTTCAATTGCCGCCTGATAAAGGTCAATTTCATCAGGCGATAATATGGCTAATTGCGTGGCTAATTCGTTCAACTCACCTAAAAGGCTGTATTCTGAAATGTACGACGAAAGGCCATAAATTGAGAATTCATAGTCCGTCAAGAAATACTCTTCATACTGAATACCATCAATGCCAATCCGCATTAAACAGTGTTCGATCTCTTTTGAGGTTGCTGGAAGCTCAAGCCACTCACCAACCAGTTCACCTTCGTTATATTTACCTAAATTCGTAATAAAAACAGAAATCATCCCCGATTTTAGGCATGGGGAAGCCGTCGCTGTTATGCGCATATTCATGTCCTATTATTGATGTATTGTGTTTTAATGAATGGCGATATTTTGATAAAGGGATCTATTTCCCTTTAGAAGATGATATTGATATAAAAAGCCAATCAGCTGAAAAACAGGCAACTCGCTTTAAAAATGATTAATGACGTTTTAGAGCAGGATAATGAGTTGCCTTACAGTCCCGATAACATGTTATGCTTTCTATCATGATTTCATTTTGCGCGGATTAAAACGAAAAAAGCCCCTGTCCAATAAACTAGGGTCAGTTCAATCAGGACAGAGGCTCTTGCTTTTGGTGGAATATGGGTTACAAACTAAAATGCATTATAATAAAACTGTGATCATGATTACGTTTTTAGGCATAAGCTATTTCGAAATCACTTTATTTTGGCTTTCCAAAGAATCAATATAATCCGCATACCACTGCATCATTTCACGTCTTCCTTCTAAATATTGCGCATGGTTATAGGTTCCTCGAATAGAGTTTTTATCAACGTGTGCCAATTGAGTTTCAATCCATGCGCTATTAAATCCTTTTTCATGCAAGATCGTACTCATCGTGTGGCGAAATCCATGCCCTGTCGCCTTACCATTATACCCAATTCGTTTTAATACCATGTTAATACTGGCTTCACTCATTGGTTTATTAACATCATTTCTACCAGCAAAGACAAATTGGTAATTTCCTGTGATTTGTTTAAGTTGATGTAGAGCATCTAAAGATTGACTGGCGAGAGGAACAAGATGTGAACGTCGCATTTTCATTCTGTTTTTAGGTATTTCCCATATACGGTTGTTAAAATCAATTTCAGTCCATTCAGCCATACGTAATTCAACTGTTCTTAGTCCAGTCAGCATAAGCAACCGAGTAGCTAAGAGAGTTATAGAGCTGCCAGTGTAATTTGATAATTTTTGTAAAAAATCAGGTAATTCAGTTGCTATTAAGAAAGGATAATGTTGTTTTTCATATCCTTGTAAGGCACTTGCAAGATCTGGTGCTGGATTGTATTCCGCTCGACCAGTCACTATGGCATATCGAAATACTTCACCACAGCGCTGCCTTACTTTGTTGGCAAGTTCTGAAGCACCCCGTTTTTCGATTCGTTGGAGGACAGATAAAAGTTCTAGTGGTTTGATTTCATTTATTGGTCTAGAACCTATATATGGAAAAACATTATTTTTGAATGCACGATTAACATAGTCAGCATAATTTTTAGACCAATTAGAAACTTTTGCGTTATACCACTCTGTGGCAATAGCTTCAAAAGTATTGGTTATCGATAACTTTTTAGCCAGCTGTTCAGCCTTTTTAATTTCTCCAGGATCTTTATTACTGGCTAAAGCTTTTCTAGCTTCATCTCGTTTAGATCTGGCATCAGCTAATGAAACATCAGGATATGTTCCAAATGATAGTTTTTTCTCTTTACCAGCAAATCGGTATTTCATTCTCCAGTATTTTGAACCATTAATATTAATTTGTAGGTATAATCCGCCTCCATCAGCCATTTTATAGGCTTTTTCTCTAGGCTTGGCTGTGTCTACTTGACGTGCATTAAGTGGCATTGGGGGCCTCATTTTATATTGAACAGAATGAGCCCCTATTTAAGCCCCCAATCCTAAGTTGATTTAGGTTCAACTGGGTAGAAGTCGGTTGACTTTAGAATGCTTAAATAAAGGGGTTTTATTGATTATAAAGGATTTTTGTTGAGTTGGGTAGAGTTCGGGAGAGTTAGATATGGTGTCCCCTGCAGGAATCGAACCTGCAACTAGCCCTTAGGAGGGGCTCGTTATATCCATTTAACTAAGGGGACTTTTGGAGTCATAATTATGACAGCGAAGGCATTTTACTGTTCAGGTCTAATTGAATCAAGTTGTTACGGGCAAATAATCTAATTTATCTTCCATAAATGTTTTTTTGACTATTTTTTACTCTAAAATAGGGTGATTATCATTTCCATAATTAAGGGAAGCGAGCATTTCTGCTTTGTACTAATTGTTCAATTTTCTTATAATAAGAATATGATTAAATGGCGTATAATTAATCCTTAAGGTAATTAAATAACTCAAAAGGATTAACATAATTCTTTTTTTAGCCTTACTATAAGCAAAACAGTTATTACAGTGGAAAGTACCGTAGTGGAACGGTGCAGGGAATGGAGAAATGTTATGAAGTTTCGCATGACGGGCGTTTTTCTGGCAGGGGTGCTAATTGCAGGTTGTGCAAGTAGCATTGACCCAGAAACACATGAGCGTTCAGACCCCTTAGAAGGGTTCAACCGAGCAATGTTTAATTTCAACTATAACGTCCTCGACCCTTATGTGTTAAGGCCAGTCGCTGTTGCTTGGAACGATTATGTCCCGATGCCTGCCCGTAATGGATTAACCAATTTTTTTGTTAACCTTGAAGAACCTGCAAGTATGTTGAATAGCTTTTTGCGGGGTGAAGTCACTCAAGGTTTCAAACATTTTAACCGCTTTTTCCTTAATACCGTCTTTGGCATGGGGGGACTCATTGATGTTGCATCAATGGCTAATCCTCAGCTAGTTAAAGAAGAACCTAAACGCTTTGGTAATACATTGGGTTATTACGATGTGGGCTATGGCCCCTATGTGGTACTGCCAGGATATGGTAGCGCAACACCGAGGGAACAAGGGGGGGACTTAGTTGATGATTTATATCCAATGCTAAGCTATCTCACATTCTGGATGTCAGCGGGTAAATGGGCACTGGAAGGAATTGAAACTCGAGCAAGGTTATTAGATTCAGATGGATTACTGAAAAACTCTTCAGACCCGTACTTAATGATGAGAGAAGCCTATTTCCAACGTAATGACTTTTTATCAAGTGGTGGTGCGTTAAAAGCAACAGAAAACCCAAATGCAGCAGCGATTGAAGACCAACTTGATTCGATAGATTAGTATATTGAATTGTTTTGGAAGGTTTATCACTCTCTTGTATACGAATGATACTAGAGAGTGATAAATAAAAAGCTAATCATTGTCTCGCTTTCCTCGTTGAGAGACGGTGTCAATTAAGGCTATTACCCCTAATACACCAATAAAACCGACAGTAAACAGTGTTCCCATAAAGCCTCCTAAGTTTTAGTCATTGTTGCCTCTTTTACATGCCTTTCGGCTTTAGCCAATAATAGAATATAGCGTGATTAATACAGTTTGATGAAAAAGCCATACATATTAGTGGATATCATCAGTATAAAATATGCTATTAGGTTGTACTTGCAAATAAGAACATTCAGAAAATGAATGGTAATCTAATGAAATATAAAACGATTTATCTTAAAAATGCGATAGTGTGTATTTTATAAAGAAATGATGAGGTGAACTCATGTGCTTAACATTTAATTTACATATGATGCGGATTAGGGTCAAGAAAATTTATGTTAAGTTTTGAAAATTAGTGAGATGAGATAGTTGAAGTTGAAAATAGTATCAGGGAGTGAACTCCCTGATACTTAAAAATTCAATTAATTAGAATGTATAGTTGAAGTTTACGCCGTATAACCAAGCAGAACCTTCAGATTTGAAGCGAGTTGTTGTGCTTGGGTCACCTTCTTTTAACATTTCATTGATATTAACCTTCTTGCCATGCATATAAGCAATACCCACATCAACAGAAGTGTTTTCATTGAATGCGTAAGTTGAGCCCGCACTTAACCAGTAGCGATCTTGGTCAGGTATAGAAATTGAACGGTATTCTGCACGAACAGGCGTTTGGTCGTAGGCGATACCGGTACGGAATGTCCAGTTGTCGTCATAGAAATAAGTGGTACCCAAAGCTAAACGCCAAGCATCTTTGAAATGCTCAGGTTTATGGAATAGCTCTTTGCCATTACTTTTTTGATAAGCGGTTAACTCTTTAAATTCACTCCAGCCAGTATAGGCAACACTGTAGTGTAGAGCCCACTTAGGTGCAACTTTATGGTACCCGGAAAATTCCCAGATATCAGGTAAATTAAGGTCAAGTTTACCTTTAACACTGCCACCATTTAACCCACCAACCATGGCAGGAAGGTCGTTTGAAAATTTACCATCTTCAAATTTAACTTTAACTTTTGAGCGATACGTTAAGCTTAAACGGTTGTCTTGATTAAACTCATACAATATACCTGTATTCCAACCATAGCCCCAGTCATCACCTTTGAGTTTAGCGGCTGTTGTACTTGATGTGACGCCAAGCGCAGGAGGAAGTTGAGATGCCCCTATTCCCATATGACGTGTGATTTCGGCATCAGCATAGACTGCATTAACGCCTAAACCAAAGCTAAAATTGTCATTTAAACGATAGGCGCCGCTTAGATTTAAGTTAACCGTTTTTAAATCTGTTTTCCCACCAACAGGTCCACCTGCATAATCTTTAGGAAAATCGGTAGCTAAACCAAAGTTGGTGGTCATTGAGGTACCAACAGCCCACTTGTCATTAATTGGGAAAATGAAATGGGCATTGGGCACAACGGCACTTGGTGCTATATCATTGGCAGTAAAAGCACTGCTATCACGCCCTTTAATATCAACACTTGGGTCAATATAAACAGCACCAATAGAAAGAGAAGGGCGATCAAACAACATCATGGCAGCAGGGTTTCGGCTTCCCTCACTTGCGTTGTCGCCCATCGCACCAGCCCCCGAAAACGCGCGTCCCAGTGCGGATGTAGAATATTCATTAAGCAAAAAACCAGCCGCGCCTGCGTTGGATGATACAATTGCCACTGCTATTGCTAAAGCTGATCTAGAGAACAGGTTTTTCTGGTTCATGACCAAAACCCTCTTATGTTTTATTTTGAATAAAGCGACTTCTATCGCAAGAAGCGCAGAATTGTAGGGTCCCTTGCCGCTATGACAAATCAGACCAGTTACTAGAGTATAGGTCTGACCACCTGATATGTTGCAAGCTTGTTTTGCAGTTACTGTGACTTTGTTTTCAAAAATGCGACATATTTAACAAAATGGCAACATAAACTGACGAATTGGGAGCAATAAGTATACGAATACGGGGTAAGATCAAACTTATGTTTAATTATTAGCGATATATTTTGATACACACTAGTTTTTAGCACTTTTTCAGCGTTATGATAGCAGCTTAACAGTTTGTTTATTTGGAGAGTAAGATGACTGATGCGATTAACCGTTGTAGCGCGGATGAAACCGCAGCCTGCTGCTGTGTAGATGTGGGAACAGTATTGGATAATAAAGACTGTACTGCTTCGTATCAGCATGTTTTTGCTACACAAGGTGAAGCAGAAACCATGTTGAAAACACTCACAGAGAAAGCAAAATCTGTTGAGTCAGACCCTTGTGTAATAACTCATTCTATCAAGTCTGTAGAGGGTGGAGTTGAGCTGACGGCTGAGTTTAGTTTTAGCTGTGAAGCTGAAAGCCTGATTTTTCAATTAGGCCTTCGTTAATCAAACGATTGAATTTACTCTAATTTGCCTTTTATCACTAAAACGATGGTGTGATTAACGTTCAGTGGTAAAAGGCTTCCTTTATCTTTTCACTTTCTTCTATTGCAAATCGCTGTGTTTTTACTCTAAGTTGCGTACCTGCTCGCATTTTTTATTAATACCCATTGATAATTGTGAATTTTATGTTAACAATCATTACAGGTCAGACCTCTTTGTCCGCTTAGTGAGTTAGTTAACTATAATTTTCATTTTTGCTTTTAGCAGGAGCGACCATGAATCAATATCTCCACCATGGTGAAAATACAGATAAAACAAAAGAAAGGATCGCCATTGTCAGTGGTCTACGCTTGCCTTTTGCAAAACAATCTACGGCATATGCAGGAATTCCAGCCGTCGATTTAGGTAAAGCAGTCGTTGCTGAATTATTAGCCCGCAGTGATTTAGACAAAAACCTTATTGAGCAACTGGTATTTGGGCAAGTAGTACAAATGCCTGAAGCGCCGAATATTGCGCGGGAAATTGTTCTTGGAACAGGTATGAGTGTCTCAACAGATGCCTATAGTGTATCAAGAGCCTGTGCGACAAGTTTTCAAGCAATTGTTAACGTTGCTCAAAGTATGATGGTAGGTGATATTTCTATCGGTATTGCTGGCGGGGCCGATTCATCTTCTGTGCTTCCTATTGGCGTATCAAAAAAATTGGCCGAGACATTATTAGCATTAAGTAAAGCGAAGTCTGTTGGGCAAAAATTATCCCTGTTAACGAAATTACGCCTGAAGGATTTAGCGCCAGTCGCACCAGGCGTTGCGGAATATTCTACAGGGCTGCGTATGGGCGATACCGCAGAGCAAATGGCGAAAAGTTATCAAATTAGCCGAGCCCAGCAAGATGAGCTTGCTCATCGCTCGCATATGTTAGCGACAAAAGCGTGGGAAAATGGCGCTTTAAATGATGAAGTTATGACCGCATATATGCCGCCCTTTAAGCAAGCTTTTTCCCAAGATAACAATGTGCGTACAAACTCAGTATTATCATCCTATGCGAAATTAAAACCCGCCTTTGACCGTAAGCACGGTAGTGTTACCGCTGCGAACAGCACGCCGTTGACCGATGGTGCTGCTGCAGTATTGATGATGACCGAGTCCCGAGCAAAATCGCTGGGTTATACGCCGCTAGGCTATATTCGAAGTTATGCGTTTTCAGCGATAGACGTATGGGAAGATATGCTATTAGGGCCTTCTTATGCCACACCACTCGCATTAAAACGTGCAGGGTTATCGTTGCAAGACTTATCCTTGATTGATATGCATGAGGCCTTTGCTGCGCAAACGCTCGCTAATTTACACATGTTTGGTAGCCGTAAATTCGCTCAGGAGAAACTGGGAATGGATAACGCAATTGGCGAAGTGGATATGGCTAAATTTAACGTCTTAGGTGGTTCTATCGCGTATGGGCACCCGTTTGCGGCTACAGGCGCACGTATGGTGACTCAAACCCTAAATGAATTGCGCAGACGGGGTGGTGGTTTTGGTTTAACAACAGCTTGTGCTGCGGGTGGTTTAGGTGCAGCAATGATCTTAGAGGTGGAATAATGGCTCAAAATTCTGCTACAGAAGTTGCGAGAGAAACAACACAACAAGCTTTTAGCTTAGAAATTTATGGTGAAAACGTGGGGGTGATCTTCATTGATGTTCCCAATGAAAAAGTCAATACATTAAAAGCTGAGTTTGCGGAGCAATTCCTTGCGATTTTACAGCAAGCGCAGTCTACCTCTGGCCTGAAAGGGTTAGTTATTACCTCAGGGAAAAAAGATAATTTTATTGCTGGTGCGGACATTAGCATGATCGCTGGCTGTGAAAATAAAGCCCAAGCCAGTGAGTTGTCAAAAGCAGGCCATGTATTATTTGATAAAATCGATAATTACCCCTTGCCTATTATTGCTGCGATACATGGTGCGTGTTTAGGGGGCGGGCTAGAGCTTGCTTTAGCATGTCATGCACGAGTTTGTTCAAATGATAATAAAACGAAATTAGGTTTACCCGAAGTACAATTGGGGTTGTTACCCGGTTCCGGAGGAACGCAGCGTTTACCTAGGTTGATCGGCATTCCACATGCATTGGATTTAATGCTGACAGGTCGTCAGTTAAAAGCCAAACAGGCGCTGAAATTAGGGTTGGTTGATGATGTGGTTCCTGAGTCTATTTTACTCGACGTTGCAGTTAAAATGGTGAAAAAAGGGGGCGTTCAGCGTCCTGCTATTCATTGGCAACAGCGCTTATTAAGCAGCAAATTACTTCGCAATAAAGTGTTCGATAGCGCCAAACAAAAAGCACTCAGCAAAACCAAAGGCCATTACCCAGCCCCTGAAAAAATTATTCATGTTGTGAAAACAGGAATGAATAAAGGGTTGCAAGCCGGTTATGCAGAAGAAGCGAAAGCCTTTGGTGAGCTTGTGATGACACCAGAGTCTGCTGCATTACGTAATTTATTTTTTGCGGTTACTGCGTTAAAAAATGAAACGGGTGCACAAGCAACACCCTTGAAGATTAATCAAGTTGGTGTGCTTGGTGGCGGGTTGATGGGGGGCGGAATTGCTTATGTCACGGCTTTTCAAGGTAAATTACCCGTTCGTATTAAAGATATTTCAGACAAAGGTGTTACCCAAGCCTTGCGCTATAGCTGGGATCTGCTGACTCAGCGAGTTATCAAGCGGCGGTTATTAGCTCGAGAGCGTGCAGCCGTTATGGCTAGAGTATCAGGCACATTAAGTTATCAAGGTATTGAAAACGCTAATGTTATTATTGAGGCGGTATTTGAAGATTTAGCACTAAAACAAAAAATGGTTGCTGAAGTTGAAAAGATGTCGAAACAACAAGCCATTTTTGCCTCTAATACATCATCTTTACCTATTCACCAAATTGCACAGAATGCGACCCATCCTGAAAAAGTTATTGGCTTACACTATTTTAGTCCAGTGGATAAAATGCCGTTGGTTGAAGTCATCCCTCATCAACACACCGATGAAACAACGATTGCAACTGTTGTTGCTTTGGCAAAACGCCAAGGCAAAACAGCGATTGTTGTAGGGGATGATGCAGGTTTCTATGTAAATCGTATTTTAGCGCCATTCTTATGTGAAGCCGCCCAATGCCTTGTTGAAGGTGAATCAATAGAGCATATTGACCGTGCTTTAGTTGAATTTGGCTTCCCTGTCGGGCCTTTTAATCTATTAGACGAAGTCGGTATTGATGTAGGGACTAAAATTTTACCGATTTTAGTTGAGCGTTTTGGTGAGCGTTTTAAAGCCCCTGATTTACTCGATAAAGTCGTTAAAGATGACCGAAAAGGGAAGAAAAACGGCAAAGGTTTTTATGAATATGGTCATCACACAAATAAGTTGTGGTTTTGGAAAAAAGCCAATAAACGTCAAGTTGATAAAACCATTTATTCACTGATTGGCGTAGTTCCCAACAATACACTAACTAAAGCGGATATTGCACAGCGGTGCGTTATGATGATGCTTAATGAAGCTGCCCGTTGTCTTGATGAAAATATCATTAAAAGTGCGCGTGATGGGGATGTGGGGGCGGTATTTGGTATCGGTTTCCCGCCTTTCTTTGGTGGCCCATTCAGGTATATGGATAGCTTGGGGATTGCAAAAACCGTGGAAACCCTGAATAACCTCGCTGTGAAGTATGGTGATAAATTCGAGCCTTGTGAATTGCTATGTAACATGGCAGAAAATAATCAAACCTTTTTTTCTGCAAATGCAGAAGATGAGGTTAACGCAACAAAACTAAGTAACGAACAATAATGGCATAGCAGGGTAGACTATTAGCCGATGGTTGTTTGATTCAATAAAACTAGTCAAGGCCTGATGCCAAATATATTCTTGGTTATCAGGCTTTTTTAAGTAAAGTTCGCATGATTAGAATAAATAATTATATTATCTTTAACTGATTGATAATAAATAGCAAACTTTAGCCCACAACATAGCCAGCTAAAGAAACATACATAAAAATCTACCCAAATCATTTTCTTTGTTGGTCATTTCATGCAGAATCACATTTCACCCCAACTGATGGTTACTTTTACAACAATTATCTTAACAACAAAAGAATAACCACCTTAATAAGGTAGGTTACTCAGATGGTGGATTATGCAAGTTTACATTATGCGTCACGGTGATGCAGCGATACAAGCGCCTAGCGATGCTGAGCGCCCATTGACTCAAAAGGGAAAAGACGACTCAGTATTAATGGCTCAATGGTTACAGAACCAAGGTATTAAGATTGATTCGGTGTTAGTAAGCCCTTATTTAAGAGCCGAACAAACTAGGCAGATTGTGAGTCAATACCTTGATTTGCCAGCAAAGTCGGAAATTTTAGGGCAATTAACACCTGGAGGGAATGCTGAATTTGTGGCTGATCATATTCGAGACCTTGCTGTGCTAGGTGCAAATGCGATATTAGTTGTATCTCATTTACCGCTGGTTGGTTATTTAGTATCGGAGCTGTGCCCACATAAAGAACCACCTATGTTCACCACATCAACAGTTGCATGCGTAGATATTGATGTGGCTCATCAGAAAAGTCATTTCGAATGGATGTTGAGCCCATCACAATTGCTGTTTGCTAAATAATACAGAACAGTATGAGCGCTTAACGGCGAGCGCTCTCTGCAGTTTCAATAAGTAGTAATAAGGCAGCATTACCACCCCATTCTTTAGGTGCTTGGTGAAAAGCAATAATATCAGGATGTTGGGCAAGCCATAGTGGTGTTTGCTGCTTTAAAACATGCTTGCCATGGCCGTGCATAATGCAGGCACAATAGACATTTTCACGCTTACAGGCCGCAATAAGCGCGCCAATTTCTTGTTTTGCTTCCATTTGTGTTAAGCCATGTAAATCTAAAAATAGCTCGGGAACGTAGTCACCCCGACGAAGTTTCTTTAATTCATAAGGGTTGGCTTCTGGCCTTAAATAACGTGTAGGCCCTTCATTTTCAAGTTGAGGCTGGAATTCATCTGAAAAATAAAAAGAGGCGTCAACCTGTTCTTGCATGACTTTTTTATTTGATGCTTGTGTCACTTTGGCACGTACAGGTGCGTGCAGGACTTGGTCCTGACGGATTTTTTTTGCTCCATTAATGGCTTCTTTGAAAAGACGAATATCTTCATCTTCTAGACCAAATTTTTTTTTCATAATTTTAGTAATGTATTTTTGTGATTAATTTTTCTGGTTGCTAGTGTAACTCATTTTTAATGAATGGTGATAATCGTAGATTGTTCGCGTGAAGTAACATATTTATAACCTTTTTGCAGGTAAGCATTGACAAAAGGGGACTTGCTAGTCTAATTGTATATACATATCTATACTATTTATTAATACAATGATTAAAACTGAATTCAATAACAATAGGAAAAACGATGGTATTCAAAACACACTCACAAGATATCGTTTGGCGTAATGGCCGTATTGCCACTATGGACCCAGAACTATCGGTCCCTTATGGACTTGTTGAACACCATGATTTAGTTGTCCGTGATAATAAAATAGTTGCAATAGTTTCTACTCAGGAAGTCGAACTAAATGACTGCCAGGTTATTGATGTCAAAGGTAAATTAATAACGCCCGGATTAATCGATTGCCATACTCATTTAGTTTTTGGCGGTGACCGAGCGTCTGAATGGGAACAGAGAATGAATGGGGTTTCTTATGAAACCATTAGTTCTCAAGGTGGTGGAATTAATTCTACTGTGCGTGAAACTCGCAAGATGAGCGAGAACGAATTGTTTGAACGAGCTAAACCAAGGCTCGAAGCATTAATTCGAGAAGGCGTGACAAGTATTGAAATGAAATCAGGTTATGGGCTTGACTATGAAAATGAAGAAAAACAATTACAAGTCGCGAAACAGTTATCTGCACAATATCCTATTTCAGTCAGTTCAACCCTGCTTTCCGCTCACACTGTCCCCGTTGAATATAAAGATAGACCTGATGAATACATTGATTTGATTTGCCAAAAAATCATGCCTGAATTATGGGAAAAAGGCCTGTTTGAGGCGGTAGATGTTTTCTGTGAAAGTGTGGGGTTTTCCCTTTATCAAAGTGAAAAATTATTTTCAGCGGCTCAGAAATTAGGGATCCCAGTGAAAGGGCATGTGGAGCAGTTATCAAACTTAGGTGGGAGCGAGTTGGTTGCTCGTTACAAAGGTTTGTCAGTTGACCATATTGAATATCTAGACCTAGAAGGGATTAAAGCACTTAAAGCGAGTGGAACGGTTGCAGTTTTATTACCGGGAGCATTTTATTTTTTACGGGAAACCAAGTTACCGCCAATTGAGCTGTTGCGGGAACACAATGTTCCTATGGCAGTTTCAACGGATTTTAACCCGGGCACCAGTCCTTTTGCCTCATTACGTATTATTATGAATATGGCGGCCGTCCTATTTAAGCTGACACCGGAGGAGATATGGGCAGGCGTGACACGTAACGCTGCAAAGGCGTTAGGCCGTGAAAATAGCCATGGGCAATTGAAAACGGGCTTTGTTGCTGATTTTGTTGTGTGGAATGCGCAAGAGCCTGTCGAAATGATTTATGAACAAGGGGGTAATCCATTGTTCATTAGAGTGCATGAAGGCAAAATTACCCATCGAAACGGGTGATATATGTGACCCGCAGTTCTAGCTACGAAAATAACAATAATTAATAGTGGTAAATGATGTTGTTTGCCGCAATTTACCCTAAATATTTTCTGTTTTTTGTTTGTTTTTATTAAAATTACATCGTTTAATTATGTGAATGCTTAATAATTAAGCATGATGTTTTTATTCGCGACTGTCAGGATAAAAAATGTCCGATAGCACTAAGGTCGTGTTGTATGCTATCCAATGAATAGCATATTAATACTTAAGATTTTAATCATTAAATTGGAAATGACTGTGACAGCCGATAAAAAGGATAAACAGGGGGCACCGCTCCCACTCTATTTGCAAGTAAAACAATCGATAATTGAAAAGATCCATACGGCAGAGTGGAAGGCAAATGACCGTATTCCATCTGAGTCTGAGCTCGTGACACAGTTTCAATGTAGCCGGATGACCGCTAACCGAGCACTACGTGAATTAACGGCTGAAGGGTTATTGGTTCGCTTGCAAGGTGTGGGAACGTTTGTGGCTGAGCCAAAGGGGCAATCTGCACTATTTGAAATACACAGTATTGAAGCCGAAATACTGGCAAGAAACCATAAATACAGTTGCAGGATCATTAAGCTCGAAGAAATACAAGCGTCTCCAGCGCTCGCAAATGAATTAAATATCAGCCCAGATAGCGCCGTGTTTCATTCTATTATTGTACATTTAGAAAATGATGTCCCTGTACAAATTGAAGACAGATATGTCAATGCCTTAGCAGCACCTGACTATTTAAAGCAAAATTTTTCATCGATTACACCGCATGATTATTTGTCTCAAGTCGCTCCTTTAACACAAGGGGAGCATATTGTTGAGGCCGTAGAGGCAGATGAGCGCTCAGCGAGGTTATTGCAAATTACCACAGGCGCATCTTGTTTGTTAATTACAAGGCGTACTTGGTCCCAGTCTTTCACGGTGACAAGTACCAAACTATTGTTTCCTGGTCACCGCTATAAGCTTAAAGGTAGTTTTACGTCATAAGTTATTTCTCCACGTAAAAGTATGGGCGGAATGATATACAACATATTTTCCGCTTATCGTATCGAGTGATTTCCTTTCATACCCATTTCGTGTGAATTTATTGTGAATTAAATGTGATCCAACAAGCATATTTAGAATAAAAAACACACACAAAAATATCAGGTTCATTTTATATCCAATTGTTTTATTTGAATAAAAATATTTTTATATCATATTTTTTTAATCTTTATGTTAAAAGATTGATTGATCGTACATGTATATACAACTATATCTATAAGAACAATAAAAGGTAGCTAATGGACAGATAAAAGAGGGTATATAAGTGACAGCACTGAATAATAAATATCGAAATATCGAAATTAGGGCGCCGCGGGGAAACACATTAAATGCCAAAAGTTGGCTGACAGAAGCCCCATTACGCATGTTAATGAATAACCTTGATCCTGATGTTGCAGAAAATCCTCATGAATTAGTGGTCTATGGCGGTATCGGGCGTGCAGCACGTAATTGGCAATGCTATGACCAAATTGTTGAGTCCTTAAAACAACTCGAGAGTGATGAAACACTGCTGGTTCAGTCAGGTAAGCCCGTCGGTGTTTTCAAAACCCATGCAAATGCTCCACGTGTTTTAATTGCTAACTCAAATATAGTGCCACATTGGGCAAACTGGGAGCATTTCAATGAGTTGGATGCGAAAGGCCTCGCCATGTACGGGCAAATGACGGCAGGTAGCTGGATTTATATCGGTAGCCAAGGCATTGTTCAAGGAACGTATGAAACCTTTGTGGAAGCCGCTCGTCAGCACTTTAATGGTGATTTAACCGGGCGTTGGGTATTGACTGCAGGTTTGGGTGGAATGGGGGGAGCGCAACCTCTTGCTGCAACATTGGCTGGTGCATGCTCATTGAATATTGAGTGCCAGCAAAGCCGTATTGATTTCCGTTTAAGAACTCACTATGTGGATGAACAAGCGGTCGACCTTGATGATGCATTAGCGCGTCTTAAAAAATATACATCGGAAGGAAAAGCCATTTCTATTGCACTGTGTGCCAATGCCGCTGAAATTCTTCCTGAGCTTGTCAAACGTGGTGTAAAACCGGATATGGTGACCGATCAGACAAGTGCTCATGACCCGCTAAATGGTTATTTGCCAATTGGGATGAGCTGGGAAGAGTACCGTGAGCGCAGTGTCCAAGAGCCCCAAGCCACCGCGTTGGCAGCGAAAAAATCCATGGCTGAACATGTTAAAGCCATGTTAGCGTTCAAACAACAAGGCATTCCTACGTTTGATTATGGGAACAATATTCGCCAAATGGCGTTGGAAATGGGCGTAGAGAATGCGTTTGATTTCCCAGGTTTTGTGCCTGCTTATATTCGTCCGCTATTTTGCCGCGGTGTTGGCCCATTCCGCTGGGTCGCGTTATCAGGGGATCCTGAAGATATCTATAAAACCGATGCGAAAGTGAAAGAGCTGCTACCGGATGATAAGCATTTACATCGCTGGTTGGATATGGCTCGTGAACGTATTAGCTTCCAAGGCTTGCCAGCACGTATTTGTTGGGTAGGGCTTGGGGATCGCGCTAAATTAGGTTTAGCATTCAATGAGATGGTAAGAAGCGGTGAGGTTTCGGCCCCGATTGTTATTGGTCGTGACCATCTGGATTCAGGTTCAGTGGCCAGCCCAAACCGTGAAACAGAATCCATGAAAGATGGCTCTGATGCCGTTTCAGACTGGCCGTTACTCAATGCGTTATTAAATACAGCCAGTGGTGCGACGTGGGTATCTTTACATCACGGTGGTGGCGTAGGTATGGGCTTCTCTCAGCACTCTGGGGTAGTGATTGTGTGTGATGGAACGGATGAAGCAGCAGAGCGTATTGCCCGAGTGTTGCACAATGACCCGGCAACCGGTGTCATGCGCCATGCCGATGCGGGCTATGACATCGCTATCGCATGTGCGCAGGAAAAAAATCTTAATTTACCAATGATTAAAACACGTTAAGGAGTGCCATGATGACTAAGTTAACCATTCACCCAGGAAAAATGACACTCGAAGACCTCCGCATTGTTTTCCAACAAGCAGTAACAGTGGTATTGGATAAACGCGCTCACACGGCTATTGAGAAAAGTGTGGCGACGGTCAATAAAATTATTGAAGAAGATAGAACCGCTTACGGTATCAATACAGGTTTTGGTTTGCTTGCCAATACCCGCATTGCAACTAAAGATTTGCAATCATTACAACGCTCTATTGTGATGTCTCATGCTGCGGGTGTTGGCGAGCCGTTAGATGACGACCTCGTGCGTTTAATCATGGTGCTCAAAATTAATAGTTTAGCTCGTGGTTTCTCGGGTATTCGTCTTGAAGTCATTAATGCCTTGATTGCATTAGTGAATGCGCAAGTTTATCCATTTATTCCTGCGAAGGGTTCTGTGGGAGCTTCTGGCGACTTAGCGCCATTAGCACATATGAGCCTAATTCTGTTAGGAGAAGGGAAAGCCCGCTATGAAGGCAAATGGATTTCAGCGAAAAAAGCGTTAGAAAAAGCAGGGTTGACCCCGCTAAAATTGGAAGCTAAAGAAGGCTTAGCCCTATTAAACGGTACGCAAACCTCCACGGCTTTCGCGTTGAAAGGGTTATTTGAAGCAGAAAAATTGCTGTTATCTGGCATTGTTTGTGGTGCGCTTAGTGTTGAAGCCACACTGGGCTCTCGTAAACCGTTCGATGCACGCGTGCAAGAGGTTCGAGGGCAAAAAGGGCAAATTGATGTTGCGGCGATGTTCCGTGATGTTTTATCACCGACCAGTGAGTTGGCGAAGTCCCATGAGAACTGCGTGAAAGTGCAAGACCCTTATTCACTACGTTGTCAGCCACAAGTGATGGGGGCTTGTTTAACCCAAATTCGCCAAGCCGCTGAAGTGATTTTAATTGAATCAAATGCCGTGTCGGATAACCCGTTAGTCTTTACCGATAATGGTGATATTATTTCAGGCGGTAATTTCCATGCAGAGCCTGTTGCTATGGCAGCCGATAATATTGCGCTTGCGTTAGCGGAAATCGGTGCGTTATCTGAACGCCGTATTGCATTATTGATGGATACCCACATGTCACAGTTGCCTCCTTTCTTAGTGAATAATGGGGGGGTTAACTCAGGTTTTATGATAGCTCAAGTCACCGCGGCTGCATTAGCCAGTGAAAACAAAGCATTAGCCCATCCTTCGAGTGTTGATAGCCTGCCGACATCAGCCAACCAAGAAGACCATGTCTCGATGGCGCCTGCCGCGGGTCGTCGTTTATGGGAAATGGCAAAGAATGTCACGGGTATTTTAGCCATTGAATGGCTTTCAGCGTGTCAGGGAATGGATTTCCGCGAAGGTTTGAAATCGAGTGAAACCTTGGAGAAAGCACGTAAAACATTACGTGACCAAGTGGCTTACTATGATAAAGACCGTTATTTTGCCCCTGATATTGAAGCGGCAATTAATTTAATTAACCAATATAAACTGTCCTCGCTGTTCAAGGCTGATTCAGTTTTTTCTAACTAGTTTATCAAGCAAATAAAAGGTGGCCGGCAATGTACTGGCCGCCTGAAGTATTTATCTGCACGACAATAAAATAATACGAAGGATAAATCATGCAAAGCACATCACAACTTGCGCGAGGGCTTTCTGCGCGCCACATTCGATTTATGGCTTTAGGTTCTGCGATTGGTACAGGTTTGTTTTATGGTTCAGCGAAAGCAATAGAAACCGCTGGTCCCGCGGTATTACTCGCCTATATTATCGGCGGTGCCGCAGTGTTTATGGTTATGAGAGCGTTGGGTGAAATGGCGGTCCATCGGCCACTTGCTGGGTCGTTCTCACAGTATGCTAGTCATTATTTAGGGCCGAGAGCCGGTTTTTTTGCGGGTTGGACCTATGTTTTTGAAATGCTTATTGTTTGCTTGGCGGACGTGACAGCATTTGGTGTTTATATGAAACTGTGGTTTCCGGAGGTTGCGCAGTGGATCTGGGTGTTGAGCATTATTTTCTTTATTGGTGCAATAAACCTATGCCACGTGAAAACTTTCGGCGAAATGGAGTTTTGGCTTTCAATCATTAAAGTTATTGCGATTATTGCAATGATTGTTGGTGGTGCAGCCATTATGATGTTTGGCTTTGGCCAAGCGGCAGACCATGCGGTTGGGGTATCAAACTTATTTATTCACGATGGATTTATGCCAAATGGTATTGGTGGGGTGATTGCTTCCTTTGCAGTGGTGATGTTTGCGTTTGGGGGAATTGAAGTTATTGGTATTACCGCGAGTGAAGCGAAAAACCCGGAAACCACTATCCCAAGAGCGATTAATGCCGTGCCAATTCGCATCTTACTGTTTTATGTCCTGACCTTATTTGTCTTAATGTGCATTTACCCGTGGAACCAAATTGGGCAGCAAGGTAGCCCATTTGTGCAAATTTTCGACAGCTTAGGTATTCAATCTGCAGCGAATATCTTAAATATTGTGGTGATCACGGCGGCAATTTCGGCGATTAACAGTGATATATTTGGTGCTGGGCGTATGATGTATGGCATGGCACATGAAGGGCAAGCGCCAAAAGCCTTTACCAAGCTGACAAAAAATGGTGTACCTTGGATGACGGTATTAGTCATGGTTGCGGTGCTGTTAGTCGGAGTGGTATTGAATTATGTCATTCCTGATGATGTGTTTGTAGTGATTGCGTCAATTGCAACATTTGCCACCATTTGGGTATGGTTGATGATTTTACTGTCACAGTTTGCAATGCGTAAAAAAATGTCACCAGAAGAAATTAGCCAATTAAAATTCCCTGTGCCTATGTGGCCTGTCGCACCTATTCTAGCCATCGCATTTATGGTATTTGTTTTTGGTGTACTGGGGTATTTTGAATCAACACGAATTGCACTCTATGTCGGAATTGTTTGGTTAGTATTACTGGCTATCGCCTATGCACTTTGGGTGAAAAAAACTACGAAAGAGGCGGAAGTCGTGCTGCAAAACGAAAGCTAATATTGTTACTTTCTTACTGAGCTTGTTATTTTTCTCACGCCCTTTAGCTAAAATAAAGGGCGTTTTTACATCACCGCATTCATTAATAAGCGCGATAACCAGACTTTTTGGGCAAATTTTATTATATTAATCTGCTGATTTGTCTTTCACTTCGTGGCAAACTTTAACTATTCATATATTCCCTTTCAAAATACAGGCTGGAGAACCCCTTCTTGGAAAAGATTTTCGTTGATGAAGCCGTTGCAGAACTTCATACCATTCAAGATATTTTGCGTTGGACGATGAGCCGCTTTAATGCTGCTAATGTGTACTATGGCCACGGTACAGATAACCCATGGGATGAGGCGCTACAACTGGTGTTACCAACACTTTACTTGCCTCTAGACCTGCCCGATGAGCTGTTAACATCCCGCTTAACGCCAACAGAGCGTCACCGAATTATTGAGCGTGTTTTACGCCGCATCAATGAGCGTATTCCAGTTGCATACCTGACAAATCGTTCATGGTTCTGTGGTCATGAATTTTATGTTGATGAGCGTGTGCTTATCCCTCGCTCGCCAATTGGTGAGTTAATCAATAACCACTTTGTTGGCTTAGTGGCAGATGAACCGCAAACCATTCTTGATTTATGTACCGGAAGTGGTTGTATTGCGATTGCTTGTGCTTATGAGTTCCCTGATGCAGAAGTTGATGCGGTTGATATTTCAAGTGATGTGCTGGCAGTGGCTGAACAAAATATTGCCAATCATGGTTTAGAACACCGTGTGATACCGATTCGTTCTGACTTATTCCGTGATATGCCAGAGGTTAAATATGACCTGATCGTGACGAACCCACCGTATGTTGATGCGGAAGATATGGACGATTTACCCGAAGAGTTTCGTGTCGAGCCTGAATTAGCACTGGCTGCTGGAAGTGATGGTTTGAAACTGGTACGCCGTATTTTAGCGAATGCCCCGCGTTTTCTGACGGAAGAAGGGGTGTTAGTGTGCGAAGTGGGTAACAGTATGGTTCATTTAATTGAACAATACCCTGAAATTCCATTTATTTGGCTGGACTTCGAATACGGCGGTGATGGTGTGTTTATGTTAACACGTGAACAACTTGTTGAGCACCACGCACATTTTGAGCTTTATATCGATTAATCAACAGTTGCGTGATGTTCCAAGATCATGTAATCAATAATAACGACACAACGATATAATAACTAACAACCAAAATTCTTGGTAAAACAAGAATGGCTTAGAATAGGAAACTCCGATGGCAGGAAATTCAATTGGGCAGCTGTTTCGTGTGACCACATTTGGGGAATCACACGGGGTTGCATTAGGTTGCATCGTCGATGGGGTTCCCCCAGGCTTAGCACTAACAGAAGCAGATTTACAAAAAGATTTAGACCGTCGCCGTCCAGGAACATCACGTTATACGACTGCGCGTCGTGAACCTGACCAAGTAAAGATTTTATCGGGTGTATTTAATGGGGTAACAACCGGAACCAGCATCGGTTTATTGATTGAAAATACTGACCAGCGTTCGCAAGATTATGGTGCAATCAAAGACGTGTTTAGGCCAGGCCATGCGGATTACACTTACGAACAAAAATACGGCCAGCGTGATTACCGTGGTGGTGGCCGCTCATCAGCACGTGAAACGGCAATGCGTGTTGCGGCAGGCGCGATTGCGAAAAAATATTTACAAGAAAAGCTCGGTGTGCAAATTCATGGCTGTTTAACGCAAATGGGCTCCGTCGCTTGTGAAATAAAAGACTGGTCAATTGTCGAAGAAAACCCATTTTTCTGTCCAGATCCAAGCAAATTAGAGGCTCTTGACGAATTATTGCGCGGTTTAAAGAAAGAGGGTGATTCGATTGGCGCTAAAATTACTGTCATTGCAGAGCATGTGCCTGCAGGCTTAGGTGAGCCCGTATTTGACCGATTAGATGCCGATCTCGCTCATGCATTAATGAGTATTAATGCAGTGAAAGGGGTGGAAATTGGTGATGGCTTCGGTGTTATTGCGCTTAAAGGCAGCGAAAACCGTGATGAAATTACACGAAATGGTTTCACATCAAACCATGCAGGCGGTATTTTAGGCGGTATTAGCAGTAGTCAGCCTATCATTGCACATATTGCGTTAAAGCCGACATCCAGTATTACCGTTTCAGGTAAAACATTAAACCGTGATGGCGAGGAAGTGGAAATGATCACCAAAGGGCGTCATGACCCTTGTGTAGGCATTCGCGCGGTACCGATTGCGGAAGCAATGATGGCGATTGTTCTAATGGACCACTATTTACGTCATCGTGGCCAGTGTGCGGATGTAACGCCAGCAATGGAACCTTTTGAGTAATCGGTTTTACTGTGTTTTATGTAGTGACAACAGAGCGGCCTATAAGGTCGCTTTGTTGATGATGAAGGTTCGGATGAAGCCTCCTAAAAATACCTCATCTAGGTTGTGATATCACCAAACCTGACTGGCGATATATTCACATCAACATCATGATATTTCTTCTCTTTGGATAGTAAAATGGATTGGCTAACTGCCGTTGCACCTGAAGTTTATGCTTTACTCTTCTTTGTTGCGCTGTTTGCAGGGTTTATTGACTCCATCGCGGGTGGTGGTGGGTTATTAACGATCCCAGCCCTGTTATCTGTGGGGATAACACCTGTTGAAGCTTTAGCAACCAATAAGTTGCAAGCGGTTGGCGGTTCGTTTTCTTCAACGCTCTATTTTGTTAGGCGCAAAGCCATAGATTTACGAGCACAACTGTTTCCGTTCATTATGACCATGATTGGTGCCATGCTGGGTGCGATTGTCATTCAAATGATTGATACCGCGTTCTTAAAACAGCTATTACCCATCTTGGTGATTTGTGTCGGCTTATACTTTTTATTGACGCCATCAATTGGTGTACAAGACCGCCAACAGCGTATCAGTATGCCTTTCTTCGGGGTGGCAATTGGGATGACGCTGGGTTTTTATGATGGTGCCTTTGGTCCCGGAACCGGTTCATTTTTGGCATTGGGTTATGTTTTGTTGCTTGGTTATAATCTTGCCAAAGCCACCGCGCATGCGAAGTTACTTAATTTTGCCTCTAATTTTGGCTCTTTAGTGTTCTTTATTATCGGGGGTCATGTTCTTTGGGCCTTAGGTTTTGTTATGCTAATCGGCCAAATGGTTGGCGCTCGTTTAGGTGCGCGTTTGGTCTTAACCAAAGGACAAAAACTGATCAGGCCGATGATCGTGGTGATTTCGTTACTGATGAGTATTAAATTACTCCATGATAGCCATGGTGACGTGATTAAAGCTTGGTTTCTCTCATTATTTTAAGATGATTTAAATTATTCATGAGTACACATAATTATCAGGATCTAATCAATATCTTTGATGAATGTTTTGGTGTGACATATAACACCAGGCTGGTAAAAGGGGATGATGAACCCATTTATTTACCCGCAGATGAGGCTGTGCCTTATCACCGTATCGTCTTTGCACACGGCTTTTTCACCAGTGCGCTGCATGAAATCTCACATTGGTGTATTGCTGGGGAAGCAAGACGTCAGCAAGTCGATTACGGTTATTGGTATTGCCCAGATGGGCGAGATGAAAAAACACAGTGTGAGTTTGAAGTGGTGGAAATCAAGCCCCAAGCGTTGGACTGGCTGTTTTGTGTTGCCGTTGGCATTCCATTTAATGTCAGTTGTGACAACTTAGAGGGGGATTTTGAGCCTGATCGTATTGCGTTTATGCGCAAAGTTCATGCACAAGTCATGCTTTATTTAGAAAATGGCATCCCTGAACGGCCATTACGCTTTATTAATGCGTTACAATTGTTTTACAATACGCCACCTCTTTGTGCAGAAGCTTTTCCTTATCCGGAAGATATTTTTGCCTAATGAACACACATTTAAGTAAGGATTAAGCATGCTTGCGGATTTAGAAACACGCATACTAACGAAAATTGATGATATGGTTGAACACGCGAGCGATGATGAACTCTTCGCTGGCGGCTATTTGCGTGGTCACTTAACCCTTGCTGTGGCTGAACTGGAAGAAGAAAACGAAACCAGTTCTGAAGCATTATATCAACGTGTCGAAGTCAGTATTCAAAATGCCATCAAAGCTGGCGAATTGACACCACCAGACCAAGTATTGGTTTTAGATATGTGGAAAAACTTATTAAATAACGCCATTTAATTTGTTGAGTTCTGTATGAAAAGCGGGGAAACCCGCTTTTTTGTTAGCTAAATTTTGTTGCGAGTAAAAATTATGGCGAATATTCGTTTAGCAACCCCCCTTGATGCCAAATATCTTCCTCCGGTGGAAGCCTCCGCAGGACAGGCATTTACGAGTATCGAAAAATATAAATGGCTTGCTGAAGGTGATGGGCAAACGGAGCAAGACCACCTCGATTTTATTTCTGAGCAATTAGAGTGGGTGGCAGTGAATGATTGTGATGAACCAATTGGTTTTATCAATGCTGAAGATCATCATACTAGCCTGCATATTTGTGAGGTTTCTGTTTGCCAGCAATGGCAAGGACGCGGGCTGGGTAAAAAGCTGATTAAGCAGGTACTTGGTGCTGCTTTGGCACGGAATATCACGGTAGTGACATTGACCACTTGCCGCGATGTGCCTTGGAATGCACCTTATTACCAACGCTTGGGTTTTAAAATTCTTGAAGATAGTGAGCTAACCACCGAACTACAGGCTATTTTACAGTCTGAGGTCGATGCAGGGTTTGCTGCTGAAGACCGTTGTGCAATGGCTATCTCATTAACTTAATGCATTAATAAGGGAGTTTAATAGGGCGACCTAATAATAATTTCCTTACCCAAAAACGGTTTGGGTTGAGTTCTGCAAGAGTTTCATCGTCTAGGGGGAGTACTTCCCCAAAAATTTGCGCCGCAAGCAATTCTGCGCAAAGTGGTGCGGTTGATAACCCTCTTGACCCTAATGCACCAAAAATAAATAAATTTGGGTGCACTGGAGCGAGTGCAATAGGCTGTTCTTTGGCAATTTGAGTGGGCAAATTGTGATAGAGTGCCACATGTTGTTCGAAATCAGGCACATTGCCTAATAACGGAAAATGGTCGCGAATAACACAACGAATACCTTGGCGTGAACGTTGCTGAGAAATATCGATATCCTTAGGCCAAGTTACATCGGGTAGGTTATCAACCAGCTTTTGGCGGTTCCCTTGCTGTTCCTCTTCACTATAATCGAAATCAAGACGTTCACGTTGGTAGCTAGCTCCTAAGCAATGTTGTGTACCTGTGGCATCGGCAGGGGTTAAATAGCCTTCAAAGCACAGAACATTTTTCAGTTGTTGTAGGGTGTGATTGGTTGGAATATGGCTGACTTGCCCACGCACAGGTGAAATAGGTAAATTAACGGTTTGAGCAAATTGGCGCAGCTTGTGCCCATTAGCAATAATGACAGTTGAGTGAACACGTGTTAGCTGTTTGTGTTGTGCGGTTTCAATTAATAACTGCCAATCTTGTTCCGTTTGTTTTAATTCAACAACATTATGTTCAAAACAGAAAGTAATACCCTGCTGTTGTAAATATTGTTGTAAACTCTCACAAAGCTGGGCAGGGCACAGCCATCCTCCAGAAGCATAATGAATGCCATCATGGTTGACATCAACGCCGCAAATATCACTCAGTTGCTGGCGACTTTTACCAATAGCAAAATCAGCCGGCCACTCAGTTTCTAGCATTCCCGCTATTTTACGAGTCACTTTGTCGTTATACGCTAATTGGCTTACACCGCACCATTGCCCTTCAAACGCGAGCCCTTGTTTTGCTAATTGGTGATAAAAGCGAGAGGCAAAGGGGAAAGCGCTGACAAAAAAGCGTTCGAGTGGGTCGTTATTGCCAGTGAGTAAGGGGTAAATAGCCCCTTGGCGATTGCCCGACGCATTCTGTGCAACTTGTGCATCTTGGCAGTATAAGGTGACTTTAGCACCGCGGTTATGAAGGGCGTAGGCCGCCGTTAAACTGGCAAGCCCACCACCAATGATAGCGACATCAGTTGGGTTATCTGCGCTTTTTCTGGCAAACCAAGGCGTTGGGATATCAATTTCTTTTTCAGCTAAGACCCCAGTTAACATTTCTCGTTTGTTACCAAAGCCTTTGACTTTTTTAAGGGTAAAGCCAGCTTGTTGAAGGCCTCGTTTAACGGAACCTGCCACGGTAAATGTTGCAAAAGTTCCATTGATGCGGGCGAATTTTGCCATATTAGTGAACAGTTGTTCACTCCACATTTCGGGATTTTTTGAGGGAGCGAAACCATCTAAAAACCAAGCATCTATCTTATTGTTTAAATTGTTTTTTAGTAAAGATATTTGCTCATTTACATCACCAAACCATAAATCTAATATCACGCTACCATTTTCTAAAATGATCCGCTGGTTACCCGGTAAGGCTTGTGGCCAATTTTTACAAAGGGATTGTGAGAAGCTGCTCAGTTCAGGCCAACATTGGTGGGCTGTCATTAAGTCAGATTGTGTTAATGGGTATTTTTCAAAACTAATAAAATGTAATTGTTGCAATTTTGCGTTTGGATTTTCTGCTTTAAATTGTTTAAAAGATTGCCATAATGCTAAAAAATTCAACCCAGTACCAAAGCCAGTTTCGGCAATCACACAGGTTGTGAAAGGGTGCGTCGCGAAGCGATCAGGAAAATGATTTCCTTGCAAAAACACATGGCGAGCTTCTTCTAAGCCATCTTGGTTAGAAAAATAGATATCTGCAAACTGTTCAGACATGGGTGTGCCTTCGTCATTCCAACTTAGGCGTGCGGTTTGTACAGCGTTCTTTTTCACAATAAGCCTACATTCTTTATTTAATACCTAAATTTTACCGCTGATATGGGTGTAAGGCTACCGTCATAAAAAAGTCTTATTGGCGTCATAAAGAAAAAAATACAAATATTTACCCTGATCGGACTTGTTCAGCGTACAAGTGTAAGCTAAAGTGACAACCTGTAATCCCGCAATCATATAATTATAGACATGAGGTAACGAATGAAGCGTGCAGTCATCACTGGTCTAGGTATTGTTTCCAGCCTTGGTAATAACCAGGAAGAAGTACTGGCTTCTCTGAAGGAAGGTCGTTCCGGGATCACTTTCTCAGAAGAATTCAAAGAGGCAGGGCTGCGTAGCCATGTCTGGGGTAATGTTAAAAATTTAGACCCAAAAGATTTAATCGACCGCAAAATTTTCCGTTTTATGAGTGATTGCTCCGCCTATGCTTATTTATCAATGGAACAAGCGATTGCGGATTCAGGTTTAACAGAAGAACAAGTTTCAAATTTACGTACAGGTATCGTTGTTGGCTCTGGTGGTGGTTCTCCACGTAACCAAGTTGCAGGTTCTGACGGTATGCGTGCTAAAGGTTTACGTGGTGTGGGCCCATACATGGTGACTCGTGCAATGGCATCGGGTATTTCTGCTTGTTTAGCAACGCCATTTAAAATCAAAGGTGTAAACTACTCCATCAGTTCTGCTTGTTCAACATCAGCACACTGTATTGGTCATGCGGTTGAGTTAATTCAATTAGGCAAGCAAGATGTTGTTTTCGCTGGTGGCGGTGAAGAACTGAGCTGGGAAATGACCTGTGAGTTTGATGCAATGGGCGCATTGTCAACTAAATACAATGAGACGCCAGACAAAGCATCAAGAACCTATGACAAAGACCGTGATGGTTTCGTTATTGCAGGTGGCGGCGGTATCGTTGTTGTTGAGGAATTAGAGCATGCGTTAGCGCGTGGTGCACATATCTACGCTGAAATCGTGGGTTACGGTGCGACCTCAGATGGCGCAGACATGGTTGCTCCATCAGGAGAAGGTGCGGTGCGCTGTATGCAAATGGCGATGCAAGGTGTTGATAAAATTGATTACATCAATACACACGGTACCTCAACGCCAGTGGGTGACACGAAAGAGTTAGAAGCGATTCAAGAAGTGTTCGGTAACAACTCTCCAGCAATTTCAGCAACGAAAGCAATGAGTGGTCACTCATTAGGTGCTGCGGGTGTTCACGAAGCAATTTATAGCTTACTGATGTTAGAACACGGCTTTATTGCGCCAAGTATTAACGTCGAAAACCTAGATGAGAAAGCTGCGGGCTTGAATATCGTGACAAAACCAACCGAACAAGCGCTGGATACGGTCATGTCTAACAGTTTCGGTTTCGGTGGAACTAACGCCACATTAGTGATGAGCAAATACAAAGCATAATTTGTATTAGGCTAACGTATTAAATAAGCGAGAACTTCGGTTCTCGCTTTTTTTTTATATATATGAAATCAATAGGCACACTATCGTTGTTTTATTAAATAATTAATATTTTGAATATGGGAGTATATGGCAAATAAATAAAGTTAATTGATATAGGAAAAATTTATGAGTATTAAAAATTTCTTTTACACAATGAGTAATAGTTCGACAAAGATGCTTGAAGTCTATATTAAAAATAGCTCCGAAGCGAATAAAAAAAATGTATTTAACATGGCTTTTTCTAAGATAAGTAACATATACAACCGATATGGGTGGGATGTTGAAGAAAAAGGTAAAGAGAAAATCACAAAGCAAATTAAAATTTTAAATCATCTAGTGGATATAAATACCGACAAATCGAAAAATAGTGATAGTAGTCATCTATTACACGTCAAATCAGAACATAAACTCGATATGCTTGCAGCCTACTATGACCATTCGAAAAAAGAAATAACTGCGGAAGATATGGTAAAGTTGCTACTGAATATTACCTATAATGGCGCTATTCGTGCTAATAGTGTAAATGTTGATTTTTCAGGTTCAACTTTATCGAACACGATTGTGGATACAAGCAACAATACGCCTTTGCTAAGAGCAAATTTCTCTAATGCAATAGCTGAAAACTCGCAGATTAAAATTCCAGTTAAGATAGATGTTGATTACAATTTTACAAATACTAATTTAACGGGTGCTAAAATAAATTTAAATATTCATTATGATAACTTGACTGATACTGATATGAGAGGCTTATTTGGTAGTGATAGCTTTGGTCATAAAAGTGTTTTTAGTTCAATATCGACAATTGATAATAAATATATTGAGGTTAAACAAGCGGCATTTAAGGAGCTTGCAAAAGCTTATGATAGAAGAAAAGATTATTTCAAGAGCAATGCCTTAGTTGGAGATGAATTTTTAAATCAGTATATGAATATAAAAAGCAGGAGCAATAAGATTAAATAAGTGGTTTCAATGGGTTCAAGTAATTAATATTTTTTGGGAATATCATGAATATGATAAGATATTAAAATATTGAAAGGCAATATTAAAAATATTAAGTCGAGGGTTAGTTAATCATTTTTACAGAAAGTTTAGTAATATGATTTTTAAAGTCAAAAAATGCAGTAAATCATTTCCTTTTTTAGCAAAAAAACAGTAAGTGTATATAGTAGGTCAAGAAGGTAAAATGTTAAAAAAGTTACATAAAAATAAATACTGTAATAATTAAAATATTACCGATTAAACACTAAAAAGCCCCAAAATATATTTGGGGCAGTCTTTTGGAAAATTAGTATAAATTTATTTTTGTGTAGAGATTGTTCTATTTTTACGAATGCGTTTTACAATCGGTGGCAAAATTAGCACTAATACCGCTAGAATTAATAAACTTTGGGAAATCGTACTGCTCCAAAGAATATCGAAATTACCATTACTGATGGATAATGAACGGCGTAAATTTTGTTCTAACATTTCACCCAGTACAAACCCTAAAATTAATGGTGAAAGTGGGAAGTTCATTTTGCGTAATATAAACCCAAATACGCCTAGCCCCATCATGAGTAACAAATCAAACGTCGTACTATGAACGGCATATACCCCGACAGCAGAAATGCAAGCAATAGCAGGGACTAAAAACCATAACGGAACGGTTAGCATACGCGTGAATAAGCCAATTAACGGAATATTCATGATGAGCAAAACCACGTTAGCAATCAACAGAGCTGCAATTAACCCCCACACAATATCCGGTTGCTCTGTAAACATACCAGGGCCTGGGGTGATATTATAGAGCGTTAGGGCACCCATCATTACTGCTGTTGTTCCCGAGCCCGGAACGCCAAGAGTTAACATAGGAATAAATGACCCACACGCAGAGGCATTATTGGCGGCTTCAGGCGCGGCTACCCCTCGGACATCGCCATTACCGAAATCGCCTTTTTCACCACTGATTTTCTTTTCCGTCATATAAGTGATGGCGCTGGCAATGGTAGCTCCCGCTCCCGGTAATACCCCAACAAAGAAACCGATGAATGAAGAGCGTAAAGCAGGACCAGCACATGCTTTGGCTTCTTTGCGATTGAATAGCATTCTGCCTGTTTTACGGATCAGCCCTTGGCCTGTGGCAGTGCCTTCGAGCATCAATAAAATTTCACTAACAGAAAATAAACCAATAACCACGACGATAAACTGCACGCCATCCGATAAATGTACGCTATCAAACGTAAAACGATATTCCCCAGAGTTGGCATCCACTCCCACAGTGGCGAGTGATAAACCAATTAATGCAGCCAATAGTGATTTGATTGGGTTTTGGCTCATCATGCTACCTAGGCAGGCGATAGCAAAAACCATTAAGGCAAAATATTCGGCAGGCCCAAAGGCGAGTGACCATTCAGCAAGCAAGGGAGCGAATAAAATTATCCCTACAATTGCAATCGTTGAACCAATAAATGAACTGACTGCGGAAATTGAGAGAGCAACCCCGCCTTTCCCTTGTTTTGCCATAGGGTAACCATCTAGGGTGGTCATGATGGCAGCGGCATCACCAGGGACATTGAGTAAGATTGATGATATGCGTCCGCCATATTCACAGCCTAAATAAACCGTGGCGAGTAAGATTAATGCTGACTCGGCGGGTAATTTCAGGGCAAAGGCCAATGGTAGCAAAATAGCGACACCATTAATTGGGCCAAGGCCGGGAAGCATACCCACGATTGTACCGATAAAACAGCCAATTAAGGCGATCAAGATATTTTGAGGAACTAGTGCGACCTCGAAACCTTGCGATAGATACATCCAAGTTTCCATGATTTCGCTCCTTAACTTAGCAGGCTGCCAATAGGCAAGGTTACATCTAGCCATTTATCAAAGGCATAGAACAAAAAGATACCTAAGACCGGGCCCGAAATAATCGCGGCGATAGGTGTCGCACCAAATAGCAGGGCGATACTGATGGTGAGTAAGCTGGTTGCAATCGGGAACCCTAACCATTCAAAGGCCCATGCATAAATAACAAGTGCAACAACTAATAAAACTAAACGACGTAATACATAGGGTTTTGGCCACTCAACGGCTTCTTGCTTGCCAAATAATAAGGCAAGGGCACAAAGCGCCATTAAGGAGAGTATGACAACCGGAAAAGGGCGGGGGCCCAGTGGTTCATAACTAAATTCACTTTGGATCCCCCAACCAATATAAATTCCGATAGCACACAGTATTAGCCAAACTATGGCAAATATGCGTTGGCTCATCGTTCACTCCGTTATTTGGCTAAACCGAAGGCACGGGCTTGTTCACGATACTGCTCGATTTCTTTTTTGACATAGCTATCGAGTTCTTGCCCCGTTAAGTTGTATTCAAATAAACCACGCAGTTCACGTTGTTTTTTGAATTCGTCGGTTTGTTGTAGTTTTTGGAAGGCTTCGACCCATTGGTTATAGTCAGCATCGGAGACTTTCGGCCCCATATAGAAACCACGAATGATTGGCCAAACAATGTCATAACCCTGCTCTTTTGCTGTTGGGATATCTGATAAACCATCCCCAAGGCGTTTGTCTGAGTAGACAGCAAGGATACGAATTTTACCTTCATTGATATACGGCGTCATTTCGCTGATATCCCCTGAAAGGACTTGGATATGGTTGCCCAGTAGTGCAGTTAAGGTTTCACCGCCGCCTTCAAAGGCCACATAGCGCATTTTTCGTGGGTCTATATCAATGGCTTTGGCTAATAAGGCCGTTTTCATCCAATCTTGGCTGCCAATAGACCCTCCCGCACCAAATACGATGCTGTTAGGATCTTTTTTGAAGGTATCCATTAAATCTTTCAGGGTTTTATAAGGTGAGTCGGCACGTACGGCTATCATACCGTAGTCGCTTCCCACACTGGCGAGCCAGCGAACATCGTTTTCGTTATAACGACCAAATTTTCCCTGTGCGAGGTTGAGTAAGGAACCTCCTGAGAAAGCAACAATAGTGCCGGGTTCGGCAGGGCGTTGTGCGACGATGGCGTTATAAGCAACGGCACCAATACCGCCTGGCATATAGGTTACGCGCATTGGTTTTTCAATTTCTTTTGTTTCCAGAAGAGATATTTGTACTAACTTACAGGTTAAATCAAAACCGCCTCCAGGTTTGGCAGGGGCAATACATTCTGTACGTTCGGGTAGGGCGTTTGCTTGATTGATGCCAACTAAAAATATTGCTGTTGCTAAGGCCGTCTGGGTGAATTTTTTCATTATTTTTCCTTACTAAGACAATAATTAGAGGTATATATTATTACTGCTTGTTGTGCTGGTATGGCATCATCGCCCGATGAAGCTTTCATTTACCTTTCATTAACAAATATTATTATTTTTATGTGATATATATCAGATTGTTTTGTATTTTTACTTTTTTGTTATGTTAATTTAATGTTAAATTAATCACGTTAATAGTGTTTGTTAGCAATAGTTGTGATGGACACAGTAAAAATGTGCACATTTGCTTTCCATTCATTCAATGGAATGCCAACGTATACTGATAAATAATTATAATGAGTATGCGGAATGAGAATTTTATTGGTTGAAGATCATGACGAGTTGTCATTATGGTTACAGAAGGCCTTATCGTCATCTGGGTTTGCGGTTGACCTTGCTAGTGATGGTGCGATAGCAGACCAGCTATTACAAACTGAACGCTATGAATTAGTCGTGTTAGATGTATCACTTCCGAGAATGAGTGGGCTTGAGGTATTGGCGCAAATGCGCAAACGGCATCAAGAAACCCCCGTCTTGTTACTAACGGCGAATTCCGACGTAGCCGACCGTGTACAAGGGTTAAATGCAGGGGCTGATGACTACCTGACGAAACCTTTTGATATTGCGGAATTAGAAGCGCGTCTTCGTGCTTTATTACGGCGTAGCCAAGGGCAAGTTAATGAGTCACAACAGTTTGGTTTACTTAGTTACCATGAGGACGGTTATTTTTTATTAGGCGAAGAGCCGCTAGGCTTAACACCAAGGGAATATGCGGTGTTAAACACCCTATTTCATCGACGAGGTCGACCTGTTTCTAAAATGCAATTATTTGAACAGGTATTTTCGCTGTCAGATGAAGCCAATTTACAAAGTATTGAGTTATATGTTCACCGTGTAAGAAAAAAACTTGCCGGTTCGGATGTTAACATCAATACCTTACGCGGATTGGGATACCGATTAGAGCAGTGTAGTGTATGAAATTAGTCGCTCATCCACGCTCTCTCTTTCATCAGTTACTGCTCTTTTTCGGTATCCCCCTCATTTTGTTGGGGAGTTTTTCGGTTTATACCCACTATTACAGTGCAAAAAATGCTGCAAATTTAGCCTATGATCGAACGTTACTAGCTTCAGCTCGAACAGTTGCAGAACGCTTACAAGTGGTAGATGGGCATCTCTCGGTGAATGTGCCTTATGTGGTGCTCGATAGTTTCGAACTAAATAATAATGACCGAATTTTTTATCAAGTTATCTCTCCTGACGGTGAAACTATCTCTGGTTATGACGACTTACCGCCAATTCCCCCTTATTGGATGCGTTCACAGCACTATACTGCGCTAGTTTATTTTTATGATGCACAGTATAAAGGTTTACCTATTCGTATTGCTGCGTTTTATCAACCGATTAATGAAGGTGGCATCACTGGGATGGTTGAAATTCGTGTTGCGGAAACGGTCTATTCGCGGCAAGATCTCGCTAATCAATTATTAATTTCTGCCTTGATGAGCCAAGGTACAGTGGTACTTTTAACCATGGTGCTTGCCTATATTCTACTTAGTAAGCTGCTGGCACCGTTGAAAAGATTATCTCACTTAATGTTAGGCCGTTCTGCCAATGATTTAACACCCTTGCCAGATTTACTGCCGTGGTCGGATTTATCGCCATTAATTGATGCATTAAACCGTTATATTTCTCGCCTAAAGCGGATGGTTAGACGACAAGAACGCTTTAGTGCAGATGCATCTCACCAATTAAAAACACCTTTAACCGTACTAAAAACCCAAGTTTCGGTTGCCATTAATAGTGCAGACGAAAGTCAACGGCAACAAAGTTTACAAGCTATTGATAAAACCCTCGATAATACGATCATTTTGACGGATAGGCTTTTGCAGTTATCTCGCTTAAAAGCACATGAAAAAGAAGCCATCACGCAATATCGTGCAGTTAATTTAGTGGAAATTGTTCATCAAACGTGTTTTACCCGCTTAGCGCAGGCAGAAAGCCAAAATATTGATTTAGGCTATGAAGGGTTAGACGTAGCATGGATAAAGGGAGAGCCTATTTTATTGGCTGAGATGTGTGCAAATTTAATTGATAATGCTATTAAATACACGCCTGCAAATGGAGTGGTCACCGTTCGAGTGGTCAGCAGTGATGACCATCTTCATTGGGTCTTAGAGGTTGAAGACTCTGGTCCTGGGATCCCAGATGCGAAAATTAACCGTTCTATGGAAGCCTTTACTCGTTTAAATAATGCGTTAGGTAAGGAAGGCGCTGGCCTTGGGCTGGCGCTTGTGAAAGATATTGCTAGCTATCATGGTTCTGAACCTCAATTATTAAAAGGTAAATTACTTAATGGATTATTGGTTAGAATCGCATTTAAAGCTAGCCAAGCGCCGTGGTAAGAAAAACGCCCTTACTAAGGCGTTTCTCTGGTGACAAAGTCTAAACGCAGTAAAAGCTAGATACGTTTAGTTTCACATTGATATTAATATCTGCGATAGCGTGTTATTTGAAGGTTCGTGTTTAAAATCACAGGTTATTGTGTTTTGTTCGAGGCTTGCTATTGAGGATGATAATAATGATTCTGAATCTAACTTATTGTCTTCATTAAGAAATATACTAGCTACAGCTAGCGCTGTGTCATTTTTTACTTCATTAATAAATGTCTCGATTGATTCTATTTTTAAATCTGTGTTGTATATTTCATCAAGCAAAGCCGATATATCTTGGGAAATCAAATTTGAATCTTTATTTTCTGAGTGCTCTTGAATGTATGTCACTAGATCATTTTTTGCACTAGCAAGTTTTTCTTCTTGTAAATATGTAGTATCAACAGATTCTGATTTCAATTTTTGTATTTTGTTTAATTGTAAGCGTTGATTAGTGATATCTAGCAATGCATCTTTAATCGTTTGACAATAGGTTTCCTCGCTGACATTAGATGTGACAGATTTTAATGGGACATAATTATATACGTTAGAAATAAAGTCATCTCTTACTGCGGTTAGATATTCTTTCTCACGTAAAACCTCAGATATATTGATATTGTTTTCACTTTGTTGTAACTCTTGGTTCGTATTTAGGGTTAAATTTGAAATCATAGTAAACACTCCATGTTAATAATTTTTAAATGTTTCATTACTGTGGCCGTAGTTAATTAATATAACCTACTTAAAATGAGGTGACTAATTTTTATTTGGTATGGAAGTATTGTTGATATCATTTGAAATATTGCTAGCTATCATGGTTCTGAACCTCAATTATTAAAAATTAAATTACTTAATGGATTATTGGTTAGAATCGCATTTAAAGCCAGCCAAGCGCCATGATAACAGAAACCACCTAATTCAGTAGGTGGTTTCAATAATAGTAAAATACAAATCTAGTGAAAATAAAAATACGTGTTAATCCCGTAATGGGATAAATACAGGCATTGATTTGTTATGCAATGGTTGGTCGTATACATCGCTAATTATTGTGTCTTGTGGAAATTCAGCCATGATAGATGATAATAAGGATTCAAAGTCTTTATTATTTCCATTACCATCAGTGAAATTGACTTCATCAGCTCCCTCGTTAATGCGAGTTTCAATTGACATTATTCTTGATTTTTTATTCATGATTTCAATAATTAATGGTGTTATTTCTGAAGAAATTGATTTTTTGTCTTTATTTTCTGAATGAGTATAAATATATTGAGAAATCTCTTTTTCTGTCTGGACAATTTGTTTTTCTAAAGAATGAATATCATTGATATATTCTAGTATCTCTGAGTGTTCTTTTGAACTGTACATTTTAGTTAAACTCCCTAACTGTTCAGTTAAGTCTAATAATGTATACATTTTTCCTTTAACTGTTTGATAATATGCATCTTCACCAACAGCAGACGAAGTTGATTTTAAAGGGATCTTTATATGAATGTTAGAAATTAAATTATTTAATTCATTTTTTAATAGTTTTTTTTCTACTGCTAGCATATATATGTTATTTTTTTTATCACCAAAGTTATTAGTATAAGAGACTATTTTACTTGGAGGATTAAATTGGTGAAGGTGATTGTTTAATTCTAAATTAACAAACTTCTCGAGTGTTTTTGCTCTAAGCAATTCATCATGAAACTGAGTTGTTAATTCTTCAATAAAATTATGAGTTTCCTTCTCATGAGTCAATATCCTGCTCTCAATAATATAACTAGCTAAACTTTCTTTTAAATTTAATATGTCTTTTTCTAGCTGGGATCTATTGATTGAATATGTGGACTGGTTGTAATATAAACCTGCTTCTTTTTTTATTTCTATGTTGATACGTGACTCAATTTTATTGAATAATTCTTCTAACTTTTCATCAATATTTTTTTGATATTTTTCTTGCTTATTGTAGTCAAGTTTGAACAAGTCAAAAGCTGATACTTTGTGGTTTTTAAATTTTTCTTTAATATTGGTTTTTAAGTTTTTTAAGTATTTAATTGACAGGTTTAATTCAGTTAATAATTTAAATTCTTTATTGTTTTGGTAGTCGCTCTCCTGATAGTTAATTTGAGTGTCTTTATATTGTTTAAATAGGATATGAATGCCATCTAAGTATTCAGAACTTTTTATTTGGTCAAAAACGTTATGCAAATCTTTAATTTTTGTATATTGAGTATTTAACTCTGTCGTGTGTTTCATTAAGCCATCGACGGTATTATTGCTGTTGAAATGCATTAAGCTATTGCTGTTAAGTTCTCTTAGTAGCTGTTCTATATTATTTTGACTTTTCTTAGCATTTATGTATAAATTGGTTATATTTGAATCTAATCCTAATGTTCTTTGCATATGATTAACTCTAATCTCCATATTCTCGACGGTTTTATATAGGTATTCTTGGGATAAATCATAACTATTCTTAAGGCCTTCGTTAATTTTATTAAGATCGACTCTTATCGTGTTTAGAATAATAGGGTTTTTTTGATATGAAATTACACTAGGTGAAACAAAATGGCCTTTCTTATTATGTCGTAAACCAAGCATAAAACTGAATAAATCAGCGTTATATTCATTAACTAAATTGGATTTATTGAAAAGAATAGATTCTGAATTTTCAGGGATCGTATAATAGCCTTGCTTATTTGTATGTTTACTATGTAATTCTTGTAATTTTTCGAAATTTTTTTCTTGATTTTTGTCTTGTTCGTGAAGCATAGATTCAATCTGATTTAAATCAGACAATTCATCAGATCCTTCTATCTTAAATTTATGTTTTAATTTATCAATTTTAGCAAGTAAATGACAAATGGCTGTACTATTTTTGTCTAGATTATCGCTAACACTTTGATATGTCTTTTCTAAGTAAATGGTATTTGTCGGTGGTTTTTTACTAACTGATAAGATTGTTGAATAGTCTATTTCCTTAAATATATTTTTACTATCTATATTTGCCAGCGATATCTGATTTTTATTAAATGTAGAACTCATAGTAAACACTCCGTGTTAATGGTTATTGAAATTTGCATATATACAGATGCCAATAAAATATAATCTAACAATAAGAAGTAGACTAATTTTTATTTTATATAAAAATGCGATTAGTATAATTTAAATTATTAGCAATGAAATTTTTAGCAATCTCATAAGTGGAGGGAATGATATTGTTTTATTTAGATATAAAAATGATAATTGTAGATAGGTTAAGGCGCTAAAGAAAGTTAGCGCCTTTATAATTCAATTATTGGTTAATTAGACTAAAATCCCACTCTTTTAGTGCGTTGATTGAGTCTTTGTCTTGGTATTTTGCGCCAAGTTCAAGGTAATCATGGGCTTTTTGGATATCGTCTTTACTTTTGGTACCGACCCAGCCGTTATAATACATATAAGCAAGTTTGTATTTTGCCACCGCATGGTGAGTACCTTGTTCGAGGTCTGTCATATCGTAATATTTTGCTGCGCGGACATAATCTTTTGGCACACCTTGGCCAAAATAGAGCATATCCCCGGCTAAATGAGCGGTGTTACTGTCATTTTGTTGTGCGCCTAAATCAAAATAATAAAGCGCTTTCGGGAAGTCTTTTTCTATGCCGCGCTCATTATCTTTACGATAAAGATTACCTAAAATATTATAAGCGCGAGGATAGCCATTTTTCCCTGCTAATTCATAATAATAGATCATCTTTTGGGTATCTTCAGGCACTCGTTCACCACGTGCATAAGCGATACCTAATGAGAAGGCTGACATTTTGTCGCCTGCCTCAGCTTCGATGCGCTGCTTTTCAATTTGCTCGGCGAAACGACCATATTTCTCATAGGCTTTTTCATCGGCAACTTGTTTTTCAATTGCTTGTTTATCTTGGGCTGAAAGTGTATCCATTAGCTCAATAGAACTTGGTTTTTTATCAAGTTGTAATGCATAGTAATAGGCTTGCTTGGCATCGCCTTTTTCTACATAAGCCTGATAAATTGCATCAAGTGCGTGAGTTGGGTGGTAATTTAACGAAATTTGATACCATTCGATGGCTTTGTTAATATTTTTATCAATATCACAATCGCCTTTTAAATAGAGGGTTCCCATCTCTTTGGAAAGACTTTCTGGATAATGAATATAGTGTTTGTCAGTATTTTTCTGGAAATTGTTTTTTTCAATCCATTCCTTCAAATACCGGCTTGCTTTATCCATATCCACATTATCGCTGTTTCCACAATATTGGCCAGGATAGTAGATTTGATAGAGTTTCTCCGTTGCGGCTAAATCACCTTTATTGTAAGCTTGTTGTAAATAAGTTAAGGCTTTAGCGTTATCACTATTTACGTAATAGTAATACAGATTAATTAAAGCTTTGGTACGAGTGTTTTCTTCACTTAGAAGCAGTGCTAAATATTTTTGTTCGTCTTTAGGGCGATTAAGCTCTCTTTTTTTATCTTTAATTCCATCTCGATACAAATCAACCAGTGCATTGAAGGCATTATTAGAAAGCTTCTCATCGGTTGATTTCATACCTTCTTGTAGATATTGAATGGCTAAATCATATTCAGGAGAGCCAGAAACAATTTCGCTATCATATAAATAAGTTTGGGCTAATTGAACTTTAGAAAATAGGTCACCTTTCGCTGTGCCATCGATATAATTTTGACGTTTTGCTTGGCTATCTTCAGTCACGGAATCAAGCGGTTGATAAGCGGCTAAATTGCCAGCATTGATACTTTTCTTATACCAATCTTGCGCCGCGAGATTTCGGCCGCGTGAACTATACCAATCCCCGAGTTTAATATAAGCGGAGGTATCGCCTTTTTGGGCAGGAACAACGAGAGTTTCATAGACTTCAATATAATCATCAACCCGTTTGGGATTAGAATGTTTGCGTAAATAAACGATGGCCTCATCCCAATCAGGTTCCATTACCCAAGCGTTTTTTTCTTCATTTAGCACGCCCATATATCGCATCTCACTATAGAGAGCGATTGCGTGGTCATTACCTTCATCACTAGCTTGTTTCAGGTATTTAGCCGCTTCAAGGCGATCTTCTTTGACACCTTGGCCATAGAAATAAGCTCGACCCACTTTGTATTTTGCTGAAGGACTTTCATTGAGCATTTTCATGCCAATGTCATAATCATCCATATATTTGATGAATTCATTGCCCCAGCTTCCTGCTTTAAGGTAATACTCACGTGCTTTTTGTCGATTAGGCTCAACAAGCTGGCTGCCATTTAAATACTGATGTGCCAGTTTACGGGTATAGTCTTTACTGCCAATCGCTGCTAATTGGTCGTAATAACCTAGGATTTTTGCTTTATTTGCATTGAGATATTGATCCTGTTGGTAATAATCAATGAGTTCTTCAAGTGCACTTTCTTGATTGAATTTTGCACTTTTCTCTAAATATTCAAGCCACTTTTTCTGGTCGACTTTTTGCCCATAATTACCATATTTGTAAGCATTGGCGAGCGTACGTAACGCATCAGGGTCATTCTGTTTCGCTTTTAGTTGAATATTGGCAAATGAAGCTTTGGCTTTTTCAATTTCTCTTTTACGTGATTTTAAAAAGCTAAAATCAGGGTCAGAAATCTGATTGTAATAGAAAAGGGCGGTATCATAATTGGCATCTTCGCCGTAGTTACCTTCTTGATATATTTCCCCTAATTCATATAAGCAGCGGTTATTTTTGAGTGCCGCACATTTTTTATATTGAGGAACTAAATCTTTTGCGGTAAGCCCAGTAATTTGCTGGAAGCGAGATTTGTAATACGCCTTATCATTGTGATAAGTAACGCCATCAAGGTTTTGCGCAATATATAAATAAGCAGATGCACTACCCAATTCTGCAGCTTTTAAAATATAATCGTACAATGGTTTTATTTCAGCATCACTTAAGGTATCAATATTAGTTAATTGAGTGAGCTTGTTTATCCCATATAAATAGGTGATATCAGCATCTTTATTAATCAGTGGTTCAATTAATTTCTGAGCCTCAGTATGGTTTTCATATAAAGCCATTTTGACTAATAACGCTTTTGTGTCAGCGCGATTTAAACCTGTTTTTAATAAAATATCTTTAGCGATTTGTAACTGACTTGGAAGTAATTCGGCTTGTGCTTGAGGTGAATGGAGCACATTGACTATCAGGTTAGCTATTTTATTGGTTTCTGTTGGCCGGTATTTTAATAATGCAGCAGCATAATAAACCTGGCTATTATAATTTTGTTTGATTGATTTTTCATATAAATCAAAGGCCTGATCACTATTTTTCTCTGCATCTTCTTTTAGTAAATAGTCAGCATACAAATAAGCTAAGGCGTAATTTTCGCGTTTAATGACATCGTTTTTGAGGATATCGACAATCGTTTTTTCATCGATAAGTGCTTTAATATCATAGCGATAATATACTTGAACTAATAAGCGATCGGCTGTTGATGGGTAATCGTTTTCATTAAGGTTGTCGATGAGTAATTTAGCGGCTTTCTGCACATCCTGCTTAGTACCAAAAGCATTAATATAATAACGCGCTAATTGCATCTGAGCATCATAAGTGGGGTCTATGCGATTTGCTTTTTCTAAAGCAGCGAAGGCTTTTTCTGGCGAAAATAATGGGCTACCTTTAGCACTATAAACTTCACTTGCTACCACTAAAGCATCTGCGGAGTTCGGGTATTTTTCCATTAAAATAGGAGTGTATTTGGCGACAATACCACTCAGTTTTTTGTTTGGAAAATCGTAACTGGAGATTGCTCTCTCGTTGATGGTAACAAGTGCGTTTAAGTCGCCAAGATCTGCGGCAGCGGTGAGATATTTTTCAGCTAAAGCGTCATTTCGCTTAACATCGCTAAATGTACGGCCAGAATACACGTTATAGGCTTGATACATCGCGGGAGGGTATTGGCCATCAGCGGCATCAGTTAAATCCTGAATACGGTCGGTGTCAGCTTTGTAATTTAAATATAATGCCTTAGGGTGTTTAGCTTCCACAAGCGGTCGCAGGTAAACCATCGCACGGTTTTTATTTCTCCGCACGCCATCGCCGATCATATATTTTTGGTACAAAGCATAGATGGCGTTCTCATCACCACGGCTCGCCCGTTCTTCTAAATTAGTGATGACTTTTTGTTTTTCTTCTTCTGTTTGTGAACCATACAATGATAAAGCCCCTGGCTCTAATTCACTTGCGTCAGAAATGTATTCTAATGCAGAGGAAAAAGAGAGGCGTTCATATTTTTTGGCTAACAGCGGATTTGGTGGTACGCCGTTACCACCTTCTTCATATATCGACGCGAGTAACATCGCGGGTAAGGGAAAGTCGTTGCTGACAAGCGGTGTTAATATTTCAACGGCTTTCTTACTGTCATTTTCAAAGTCATGAGCGATATAGCCCAAAGCAAATTTTGCCAGTTTTGAACCTTGTTCAGAAGCCAACGTAAAATATTGGCGAGAAAGTTCGATATTTTGTGGAACTTGTTCGTATTTATCAGCTAAATAAATACCCCCAACCATTTCTTGTGCTTCTTTAACACCGAGGTCAGCCGCTTTAGTTAAAGAAGTTAAACCGTTTTCATCAGTAGAAGTGTCTTCTATTAGGTGTTTATAACGGAAAAAGCCAAGGTTATATAACGCATTTTTATTGTTAGCTTCCGCCGCTTTAATTAGCCAGTTTTGGGCTGCCACATCATCAGTTTTTGTGCCAATACCCTCTTTATACATCATGGCTAAGGCAAAAGCGGATTGTGAGTCTTTATCTGCGTTTTTTTGGAATTGTTCAAATGCAGCTTGAGATTCACCTTGTTGATATAAGTCGTAGCCTAATTGTGAGGGAGAGGATGAGTTGGTGGTATTGACGAAATAAATGCCAATGGCTACAGCAATTATTATCAATATGAACAACCCAACTTTGAACGGCTTAGTCATTGTCATTCCTTATTATGGTGGTTACTTGCCACGATCCATTTAGGTTTATCGCATTATCACGGCTTATTGAGTGGAGTTAATACTCCTAAAGGGGTATTTAATTTTGCTTAAGTCTAATTGGAATTCCAGAAGATTCAATCGGATTATCCTCTATCTGAAAAACGGTAATTCGATAAATCATATCAATGGTGGGCGAATTAAAGGTGATTTGAGAGGGATTTAAAATGTCACAAAGTATTAATGGTAAGGAATATGAAGGGAAATAAACGAAGGGACGGCGAGGATTTCAAACATAGCCCCACAAAGTGGGGCATATGAGTGACGACATTGCATTTATTGCTTTTGTAATTCTATTCTACTGGCAAGAATCTTCTTGAACCACCTTTTTTTCACGGCGGAATAATTCTGTCAGTGGTGTACGTAATTGTTGCGCCAACATTACCCCGAGTAATACCACACCACCACCGATTAAATGGTAGCTTTTAAGTTCTTCACCCAAGGCGAAAATAGCGATAATGGCAGTGAAAACGGGAGCTAGGTTCATAAAAATAGAGGTTGTATTCGCACCAAGGCGCATAACACCTTGGATCCACAATGCCGGGGCAACAATGGAGGCGGCAATCCCCGCAAATACCACTAAACCGATATTTTGGCTGTTCAGAGAGACATCTTCAGCTAGCAAGAAATTAGGGAGTAGCATGATAACGCCAAAGAAAACCTGAACGTATAGCGAGTCCCAGCTAGATAATTGGATTGACCAACGCTTAGTCAGTACACCGTACAGGGCGTATGCAGCGGACGCAACCAACATCATGGCTTCCCCTTGGCCTAAGCCTTGAGAAAATAACGCACTTGGGCTTCCTTGGCTCACTAACCAGACTAATCCACATAATGAAAGAATTGAGCCTAATACAATCCCCACAGTAGGAATAACGCGCAGCACAAAGATACTAATAATTACTGTTAGTAATGGGATCATTGAATTCATGATTCCCATAAAGGTCGCACTTACACTGTGAGCCGCATAATAAGCTAAACTTTGGTATAGCATCATCCCTAGCGCGCCTAAAATGGCGAGTTGCCACCAATGTTTCATAACCGTTTTAAAGTTTCGGAGCACCGAACGTAATACGAAAGGAGTCATGACAAGAAATGCCAACGCCCAACGGTAAAATGAGATTGCCGCAGGGTCAATGGCAGTGGATGCCGCTTTGTTAACAATGGCATTAATTGACCATAATAAAACCGCAATCAGCGGAAAAAGAAGATTCTTCATTAAAACATTCTCCCATATTGAATGGGCGCTAGTATACATCTGTCCGATTTTTTATATATACTGATAACCAGACAACCGATAACGCTTTTCAGACAGGAACCATGGAAAACTTAAAATCAGACATTTGGCAAATCAGTGAATGTAATATCGCAGAGCCTGAATTGGTGGCTTTTCGGCACGAGCAAACCGCGGCCCTCACTGAGTATAAATCCCATTCACACCCTTTTGGGCAAATGCTGTATGTGGTCTGTGGCATTATGGAAATGGAGGTGGCTGGTCAACATTATCTAGCGCCGCCAGAGTTTTGCATTTGGATCCCAGCGAACATTCCCCATGCTAGCTTTAATAAAGAAAGTGTCAAATTTCGGATCATCGATTTTTCTCATGAATATAACCAAGTGCTTGCCCAGCGACCTTGTGTGATTAAGCTTAGCCCTATATTTCAGTCAATTATGACGGATATGTACCAACGCGGTATTGTTCAGCCTGAAACAGAGCAAGACTTACGTTTGGCTCATGTGCTAATTGACCAATTTCCATTGTCCCCTTGCCAAGATACTTATTTGCCTATTTCAAAAGACAAATTTCTTGCCCCAATCTTATTAGAGTTACAAAGCGACCCAGCCGATAACACGACGTTAGCACAATGGGCAAAACGCTATTATACATCGGAACGCACGTTATCAAGACGCTGCCAGCAAGAATTAGGTATGTCGTTTAGTGAATGGCGTCAACGCTTGCGATACTTACATGCTGTTGCCGGGTTAGAAAAGGGGAAAAGTGTCCATGAAGTCGCATTGGATGTTGGGTATAGCTCGGCATCCGCCTTTATTGCGATGTTCCAGCAGATATCAGGTGTCACACCAGACCGTTTTCGAGCGAAAGAATTTGACGTAGAAGGCAACCTCTCATAGGCATCTGGCTTAAACCGTGGCAAAATATTGTTCCACTTATCTATATAACGACACAATACAAAAAAGTTATTGATTGGGACAACAGCGTGAAAATTTTAGTCGATGAGAATATGCCATATGCTCAAACTTTATTTAGCGAGCTTGGTGAAGTGAAAGCAGTACCGGGACGTCCTATACCAGAACAAGAATTAATTGATGCAGATGCATTAATGGTGCGTTCTATCACTAAGGTTAATGAATCACTGCTTGGTAATACGCCAGTTAAATTCGTTGGAACCGCGACAGCCGGTTTTGACCATATTGATACCGAGTGGTTATCGGCGGCAAATATTGGTTTTTCATCAGCGCCGGGTTGTAATGCGATAGCGGTTGTTGAATATGTTATTTCTTCACTATTATTACTAGCGGAACGTGATAACTTTGATTTGCGTGATAAAACAGTAGGGATCATAGGTGTCGGTAATGTCGGAGGGCGTTTAGCTGCAAGGTTATCGGCTTGGGGAGTCAAAACATTACTCTGCGATCCGCCACGTGCAGCCAAGGGGGATGACGAGTCATTCGTTTCTTTTGATGATATCCTTGAGCACGCTGATGTCATTACCTTTCATACTCCGCTGAATATGTCAGGGGAATATAAAACTTTCCATTTAATGGATGAAACGCATTTAGAAAAATTGCGCGATGGTACCATTTTAATTAACGCAAGTCGGGGTGAGGTAGTTGATAATAAAGCCCTATTATCCGTGCTTAACCGCGGAAAAAAACTGAGCGTTATCTTAGATGTGTGGGAGCCAGAGCCTGATTTAGATACGGCACTTTTAGCATTAGTGGATATTGGCACGCCGCATATTGCAGGCTATACGCTAGAAGGTAAAGCCCGAGGAACGACGCAAGTTTATGAAGCTTACTGCCAGTTTCTCGGCAAATCGTCACAAGTTTCTCTTTCATCATTACTGCCTAAGCCAGATATCAATCAATTGACTTTCAATGGTAAATTAACGCAAAACCAGCTCAAAAGGTTAGTACATCTCGTGTATGATGTGCGCCGAGATGATGCAGTGTTAAGAGCCGTTGCAGGGGTAAAAGGTGAATTTGATAAGCTGCGCAAAAATTATCAAGAGCGTCGTGAATGGTCATCCCTTGAAATTATTTGTGATGATGAACAAACGGCATCAAAACTCAATGAGCTTGGTTTTACAGCAAGTTTAGTTTGCACAAAATAGATTAGTTAAAATGAACACCTGATTAAATAACACCAATTGGTGTTATTTAATTTTTTATTTTTTAGAGGAATAGCCATGACTGAAGGTTGGAATATTGCAGTATTAGGCGCAACCGGTGCTGTAGGTGAAGCTATTATTTCACTGTTACAAGAAAGAGAATTCCCAGTCGGCGAATTATATTTACTTGCCAGTGAGCGTAGTGCAGGGGAGAGCGTACGCTTTAATGGTAAAAGTATTCAAGTTGAAAATGTGACCGACTTTGATTGGTCACAGGCACAAATTGCATTTTTTGCAGCCAATGAAGGTGTCAGCCTACAATATGCCGAATTAGCGGCACAAGAAGGGTGCATTGTCATCGATACGAGTGGCGTATTTGCTCAAGAACCGGATGTGCCACTGGTTGTCCCGAATGTGAATCCGCAAGTCTTAGCCGATTACCGTAACCGTAATATTATTTCATTGGCGGACAGCTCTGTGAGTCAATTATTAACGGCAATTAAACCGCTGGTGGATGCGGCAGGGGTGGGGCGTATTACTTTAACAAATATGTTGTCGGTTTCTAGTTATGGTAAAGCCGCCGTAGACGAGCTGGCAGGGCAAAGTGCGCGTTTATTGAATGGTATTCCTGCAGAAGAAGGCCGTTTTAGTAAGCAATTAGCGTTCAATATGTTGCCATTACTGGCGGATATGGAAGGCAGTGTCGTTCATGAACGTCGTTTGGTTGAGCAAGTGCGTAAGGTGCTGCAAGATGATGGCTTGCCAGTGGCGGTGAGTTTTATTCAATCTCCTGTTTTTTATGGGAATGCGCAAGTCGTTCATTTAGAAACTTTGCGCCCAATGAGTGCAGAAGAAGCGAACGAAGAACTTGAACGTTTTGAAGATATTCAGGTCTCAGAAGAGGGTGATTATCCTACACAGGTGACTGAAGCGTCAGGTAATGACCAATTAAGCATTGGTTGTGTACGTAATGACTATGGCATACCTGAAATTTTACAATTTTGGTCAGTGGCTGATAACGTGCGTTTCGGTGGGGCACTGATGGCGGTAGAAACAGCAGAAAAACTGGCTCAGGAGCTGTTTTACTAATGTCTGAGCCTACACAGTTGTATCGAATCGCATTAGGTATTGAATACAACGGCAGTCGTTATTTTGGTTGGCAGCGTCAGCAAGAAGTGAAAAGTGTTCAAGGTTGTTTAGAAGAAGCCTTGTCAAAAATTGCAGCGGAGCCAATTAGCGTGTTTTGCGCAGGGCGCACAGATGCAGGCGTTCATGCTACAGGGCAAGTGGTGCATTTCGAAACCTCTGCCATCCGCAAAGAAGCGGCTTGGACTATGGGGGCGAATACGCATTTGCCCCCTGATATTGCTGTCCGCTGGTGTAAACCGGTGGCCGAGGAGTTTCATGCACGCTTTAGTGCAACTGCGCGTCGATATCGCTACGTGATTTTTAATCACCGTTATCGGCCAGCAATTTTATCGAGTGGCGTAACGCACTTTCATTATCCACTCGATGAAAAAAGAATGCATGAAGCGGCACAGGCGCTATTGGGTGAACGTGATTTTACCTCATTCAGAGCAGTCCAGTGTCAGTCAAAGTCGCCATGGCGTAATGTGATGCATGTGAATGTCAGTCGCCACGGTCATTATGTGGTGGTAGATATCAAAGCCAATGCGTTTGTTCACCATATGGTGAGAAATATTGTCGGAAGTCTGTTGGAGATTGGTTGTGGCAATCAAAACATTGATTGGATGGCGCATCTTCTTGAGTTAAAAGACCGTACCAAGGCAGCTGCAACCGCAAAAGCGGAAGGGTTGTATTTAGTGAGTGTCGATTACCCAGAGAAATTTGAGTTGCCTCAGAATGTGATGGGGCCGCTTTTTCTGGCAGATGAACTGATGTAAAGCGAATTTTTATTTATCTCATAATTTTTGTAAATAGCATGGATGCTATTATCAATGAGGATTTTATGGAATTTATCACTTTTATTATCGACTTTATTTTACACATCGATGTCCATCTTGCTGAACTGGTCAGAGATTATGGTACATGGGTCTATGGTATCCTATTTCTGATCCTATTTTGTGAAACAGGGTTAGTGGTCACACCATTTTTACCTGGAGATTCGTTATTATTCGTTGCGGGTGCGATTTCGTCATTAGACAGTAATGACCTGAATGTCCATTTAATGGTCGCTTTAATGATTACGGCAGCGATTATTGGTGATGCTGTAAACTACGCAATTGGGCGTATTTTTGGTGAGAAATTATTCAGAAATCCAGACTCGAAGATTTTTCGTCGTGTTTATTTAGATAAAACTCATGCTTTTTATGAAAAACATGGCGGTAAAGCGATTATACTGGCACGCTTTGTGCCGATAGTCAGAACTTTTGCACCATTCGTTGCAGGAATGGGGAAAATGTCTTATCGTCACTTTGCTTTTTATAATGTGACGGGCGCGTTTATTTGGGTATTATTATTCACTTATGCGGGTTATTTCTTTGGTGAATTACCGTTCGTACAAAAGAATTTGAAATTACTGATAGTCGCGATTATCTTTGTTTCAATTCTTCCGGGTGTTGTTGAAATTATTCGTCATCGTCGAATAGCTGCGAAAGAAAAGCGTGCGGCAGCGCAAAAAATCGATAACCACTAAGCGGTTTAGTAAGGTGGTTTAACAAGTTTTTATCTACAGTGAGATATCATTGTGGTTTAATGGCAAAAAATTACATACTGGTGATAACCAGAGTGAATCAGACAAAAAGGTCCATTAATGAGCTGGATTGAAAAAATTTTAAAGAAAGGTAACTTGACCCAATCACACAAAGCCAATATCCCTGAAGGGGTTTGGACCAAATGCGATAGCTGCGGGCAAGTATTATATGGTGCTGAATTAGAGCGTAATTTATCCGTGTGTCCAAAATGTGACCACCATATGCGAATTCACGCACGTCAGCGCTTAGAAACCTTCCTTGATGAAAACTCAACAACGGAATTGGGCAGTGAACTTGAGCCAAAAGATATTCTTAAGTTCAAAGATTCAAAAAAATATAAAGACCGTATTGCTGCTGCGCAAAAAGAAACAGGTGAAAAAGACGCGATCATCGTGATGAAAGGCACGTTGAAAGGTATGCCTGTGGTGGCTGCGGCGTTTGAGTTCGCTTTTATGGGCGGTTCAATGGCCTCTGTTGTTGGCGCGCGTTTCGTGCGTGCAGTGGAGCAAGCTCTGGAAGATAACTGCCCGTTGGTTTGTTTCTCTTCAAGTGGCGGTGCGCGTATGCAAGAAGCGCTGTTATCATTGATGCAGATGGCAAAAACCAGTGCAGCTTTGGCAAAATTGCAAGAACGTGGTTTACCTTACATCTCTGTATTGACCGACCCAACCATGGGTGGGGTGTCTGCAAGTTTAGCGATGTTAGGGGATATTAATGTGGCAGAGCCGAAAGCATTAATTGGTTTCGCAGGGCCACGTGTTATCGAACAAACTGTTCGCGAAAAGTTACCGCAAGGTTTCCAACGCAGTGAATTCTTACTTGAGAAAGGCGCGATTGATATGATAGTTCGCCGCCCTGAGATGCGTGATCGCTTAGCTGAAGTGTTAGCGATGTTAACCAATAAACCAAGCTTTAATGACACGCCTATCGTCGTAGCGGAAACGGTTGAAATCGACATTAACGCCGTTGATGAACTTGATGCCCAAGAGCCAAAAAAGGATTCTGAAAAGCATAAAAAAGATGATGAGTAATCTAATCATTCCTAATGCCAAGTCTCCATTGGAGGCTTGGCTTTCTTATCTCACCGACTTACATAGTCAAAATATTGATATGGGGTTGGAGCGAGTTGGTCAAGTTGCTAGGAAAATGAACCTAACGCAACCTGCACCTAAAGTTATCACTGTCACTGGGACCAACGGAAAAGGGACAACTTGCCATACGCTAGAGTCTATTTTTATGGCATCTGGGTTAAAAGTTGGGGTTTACAGTTCACCGCACCTTATTCGTTATACCGAACGCGTTCGTATTCAAGGCCAAGAGCTCCCTGAGTCTGATTTCTGTGAAGCATTTGCCACAATTGAAGCACAACGTGCAGATATTTCTCTCACCTATTTTGAATACGGCACCTTGGCGGCGTTACAATTATTTAAGCAAGCTAAACTCGACATTGTGATTTTAGAAGTCGGTTTAGGCGGTCGGTTAGATGCGACCAATGTCGTTGATGCGGATATTGCGGCGATCACCAGTATTGCCTTAGACCATACAGATTGGTTAGGTGCAGACCGTGAACATATTGGTTATGAAAAAGCCGGTATTTTCCGCAAAAATCACTATGGAGTGGTCGGTGAACCGGACATGCCAGCTTCAATTGCCCAAGTGGCTGAGCAGCTAGGTACACAGCTATTTCGCCGTGGTACGGATTGGCAATACAGTGAGCAAGCAAATAGCTGGTCATGGAAAAGTTCACAGCGTGAATGGCATGATTTACCGTTACCCAATGTACCTTTAGCGAACGCAGCAACAGCGCTGGGTGTGGTGAGTTGCTTATTGGAAATTGATGCTGATATTGCCCAAAAAGTGACTGAGTCCGCTATTCATCAAGGTTTGAAATCTGCTCAATTACCGGGGCGCTTCCAAATTATTGGTGAAAAACCGTTAATGATATTGGATGTAGCGCATAACCCCCATGCCGCAGGGTACTTAGTCAGTAAATTAGCGGCCTTACCGGAAACTAAAAACCGTCGCATTCTCGCGGTGGTAGGGATGCTAGGCGATAAAGATATCAAAGGGACGCTTGAGTGTTTATCACAACAAGTCACCGACTGGTACCTTGCGCCATTAACTGAGTTTAGGGGAGCAGATGTGGCCCAACTTAGTCAATATTTACCCACAGCTAACCAGTTTGAAAGCGTAGAAAAAGCGTGGCAGCAAGCTTGCGTCGATGCTAATGAGCAAGATGTGATTGTGGTGTGCGGGTCATTTCATACCGTCGCTCACGTTATGATGTTATTGGAAAATCAAGAAGGATAGTGCCGGTGGCTAGTAAATTTCAGAATCGACTTGCTGGCGCCATTGTGCTTGTTGCAGTGGGGGTCATTGTGCTTCCTGCTCTGCTTGATGGCGATAAGAAATACAATGAAAATGAATTTGCGGCCATTCCTATTATCCCTAAACCAGGTGATGAAGAAGACATTGAGGCAATAGCGCCTATTGTAAGTACGACAACAACAGCTTCTTCAGAAGGGGCTTCTGAAGCCATGTTATCAGAAGCGATTACGCAGCAGCAAAACGAACAGGTTGAAACACAGCCATCGACGACAACTCCGGCACCAAGCGTAGTTGAACCCACAAAGCCAGAACCGAAGCCTGAGCCTAAAGTTGAGCCGAAGCCACAACCGAAACCTGAACCTAAGCCCGAGCCGAAACCTCAGCCACAAGGCAAAGCATTTGTGGTGCAAGTCATCGCATTGAACAATGCGAGTAAAGTTGAGGAGATAGTCGCACAACTCAGGTTGTCTGGTTACCAAGTTTATACTGTTCCTGCAAAACCAGTGAATAATAAACTCACGCGGATTTACGTAGGGCCTGAGGCCTCAAGGCAAAGGCTAGAAGCGGCTTTACCAGAACTGAATAGGATTACGGGAACAAAAGGGATAATTCAAAGCTATAAACCTTAAAATAGAATTTAAATAATCCCTAAAAGGTAAGGGGATTTAGTAACTTACTGCGGCGATTATGATTTTTTCTTTTCGCCGCTATTTTTTTTAATTTGATAGAAAAATGGTTACGCAAACGTTTTCGTTTTCTGTTAGAATGCACTTCGCTGATGTCGCGAGTGCGAATTTTGGAATGGAATATGGTCTGGATAGATTACACAATTATCGCCATTATTGGCTTCTCGGCATTAGTTAGCTTGATCCGTGGGTTTGTACGAGAGGCGCTCTCACTGGTTACATGGGGCTGTGCTTTTTTTGTTGCAAGTACGTTTTATCCTTATTTAGCTGACTATTTTACTCGCTTTGAGGATGTGCTGGTTAGAAATGGCATTGCTATCGCCGCACTGTTTATTGCCACTTTGATTGTTGGCGCAGTCGTAAACTATGTGATTAGCTCATTAGTACAAAAAACGGGGTTGTCAGGCACAGATCGTGTTCTGGGGATCTGCTTCGGTGCGTTGCGTGGTGTATTGATTGTTTCGGCATTGCTGTTTTTTCTCGATACCTTTACACCATTACCTCAAAGTGAGGACTGGCAGCGTTCGGAACTTATTCCGCAGTTCAGTCATATAATCAGGTGGTTTTTTGACTACCTGCAAAATGCGTCAAGTTTCCTACCGGAGAACATTTCTCCGTCTGGCTGATGAGGAAAGACTAAATGTGCGGTATTGTCGGTATCGCCGGTGTTACACCGGTAAACCAATCAATTTATGATGCTCTCACGGTGCTTCAACATCGTGGGCAAGATGCAGCAGGTATTGCCACTATTGATGGCAAAAACAACATTCGTTTACGCAAAGCAAATGGCCTTGTTAAAGATGTGTTTGAAACACGTCATATGCTGAGATTACAGGGCTGCATGGGGTTAGGGCACGTCCGTTACCCAACGGCAGGTAGCTCAAGTGCTTCCGAGGCGCAACCTTTCTACGTAAACTCACCTTTTGGTATTACACTTGCGCATAATGGTAATCTGACAAACGCTCATGAACTCACTCGGAGTTTATTTGAAACAGCGCGCCGCCATGTTAACACCACTTCTGATTCTGAAATATTACTGAACGTATTAGCCCATGAGCTGGACAGGTTTGATCATTTCCCTCTCGAGCCAGACAATGTTTTCAGTGCTGTGTCCGCGATGCACAAAAAATTACGCGGTGCGTATGCTTGTGTGGCATTAATTATTGGCCATGGCATGTTAGCCTTCCGTGATCCTCACGGTATTCGTCCGTTAGTATTAGGGCGCCGCATTACTGAAAGTGGTGAACATGAATATATGGTCGCTTCTGAAAGTGTTGCGCTTGATACTTTAGGTTTCGAGTTTTTACGCGATGTGGCGCCTGGCGAAGCGGTATATGTGACAGAAAAAGGCCAATTATTTACACGCCAATGTTCTGATAACCCACAATTAACCCCATGTATTTTTGAGTATGTCTATTTTGCTCGCCAAGACTCTTTTATTGATAAAGTGTCTGTGTATAACGCAAGGTTACGTATGGGGCAAAAACTGGGAGCTAAAATTGCTCGCGAATGGGAAGACTTAAACATCGATGTGGTAATTCCTATTCCAGAAACATCGTGTGATATCGCCTTAGAAATCGCGCATATTCTTGATAAACCGTACCGCCAAGGTTTCGTGAAAAACCGCTATGTAGGCCGTACATTTATCATGCCGGGTCAGCAAGAACGTCGTAAATCGGTGCGCCGTAAGCTTAATGCGAACCGTGCGGAGTTTCGTGATAAAAACGTCTTACTTATTGACGACTCCATTGTACGCGGAACAACATCGGAGCAAATTGTTGAGCTTGCGCGTGAAGCCGGAGCAAAAAATGTTTACTTTGCCTCAGCGGCACCCGAAGTGCGTTTCCCAAACGTATATGGCATTGATATGCCAAATGCAAATGAATTGATTGCACACGGGCGCGAAGTGGATGAAATTCGCAAACTTATCGGCGCAGATGGGCTAATTTTCCAAGATTTAACGGATTTAGTCGACGCGGTGCGTGAAGAAAACCCTGAAATTACAGAATTTGAGTGTTCCGTGTTTGATGGCATTTATGTGACCAAAGATATCGACCAAAGTTATTTAGACTACCTAGAAAACTTACGAAAAGACGATGAGTTAAAGTTGAAGGATCAGAGTGAGGTTGAAGACCTAGAGATTTATAACGAAGGCTAAATTTTCGTCAATTTTCGTCATAGTTTGGGCTACAGCGTTGTTGGCTTCACAAATTCGCCCTAGTCACGTAGTTTTCTACGCTCCTAGGGTCTCTTTGCTAGCCGCCTAGCTGTAACCCTAACTATATAGAAAATCCACAGTGATTCTGATTTTTCCCATCTTTAATCTGTAGCCTAAAATATCAAGAAAACTATGACGTCAAATGAAGGCCTAAGTTACAGTTATATCTGATTTAAAATACGTAAAAATTGAGTAGGCTATAGGGACATTAACTGCCTATTTGGAGCGATATATGGCTGATTTCAACTCCCTCCCTGATGTGATTAAACCTTTCGCAGATAAAATCAAAGCCACTAAAAAACCGCTTGTTGAAATGACGTTAACCCCTATTGAAGACTATGTTTTATGGGATAGCCGTGTTGGGGGAATGCCGTATTTGCCACTAAATGAAAAATACCCGACGAATAGCGAAGGAACGCCACTCAAGTTACTTGCCCAAATTAATTTTGCACAAGTGCCTAAATTAGAAAATTACCCTGAAAAGGGGATTTTACAGTTTTTTATTGGTGGTGATGATTTATATGGGGCTGATTTTGAGCAGCGACAAAAACAAGAAGATTTCCGTATTATTTATTGGGAAGAGGTTATTGAAGATACTCAGCAATTAACCCAAGATTTTTCTGCGGTGATTGCTGCCCATTCTGATGACTACTATACCCCCATAGACCATCAATACAGTATTGAATATACGCCTGCGGAGCAGTACATCAGCATCGATGATTTCCAATTTGGCCAGAAAATATTAGGGGTCGACAACCTCTATGATTATGAAGAGCAATTTGAAGGGGAAGATTTTTACGATGAATGGGTTGAGCCCTACAGTGATACGTTTGAATCAGGGGCACACTGCATCGGCGGCTATCCGTTTTTCACTCAAACCGACCCAAGAGAATACGAAGAAGATATTCAACAATATGAATTGCTTCTACAAATAAATACCGATTATGAAATAGGGATCATGTGGGGAGATATGGGAGTCGGTAATTTCTTTATTCACCCAGATGACCTGAAAAAACGTGATTTTAGTCGTGTGGTGTATAATTGGGATTGCGGCTGACCCAGAAATCCTTTTTGCCTTTTAACCTGTAGCGTTGTTGGCTACAGGCTAAAATAATGAGTGAGTTATTAGTCGCCTATTTAATTAATTTTAATGCTTTCTTTGCATCTGCAACCGTGGCGTATTTCGTATATAATGCTCAATTATCGTTTGCTAGGGTGGTTAGGTAGGGAAATGAAGAAACTTATCATTGGGTTAACTGGCGCGAGTGGGGCTATTTATGGTGTCCGCTTGCTTGAAGTGTTGAAACCGCTCAAAGGTGTAGAAACCCATTTGGTGATGAGTGCGGCCGCCCGTCAAACATTAGCACTTGAAACAACTTACACGGTGAAAGACGTTCAACAGTTAGCCGACCATAACTATGACAGTCGTGATATTGCTGCAGCGATTTCTTCCGGTTCGTTCCGTACTGCTGGGATGGTGATCATGCCCTGCACCATGAAAACGTTATCAGGTATTGTTCACAGTTATACTGATACGTTGGTCACTAGGGCGGCGGACGTAGTGCTTAAAGAAGGTAAAAAATTGGTGTTAGGTGTACGCGAAACGCCATTGCACGTCGGCCATTTACGTTTGATGGTGCAAGCGGCGGAGATGGGAGCCGTGATTATGCCTCCCATGCCTGCGTTTTATCACCAGCCTGAAACTATTCAAGATATTATTGACCAAACAGTTAATCGTATCCTTGATCAGTTTGATATCGAACTGGAACAAGACCTATTTCATCGTTGGCAGGGGGCGAAATAATATTTAAAGATAATCATATTGTTAGGTTACTAACTTTTATGTATTTTAAATCTATTTTTTACTGAGGGTAGCTTTGAACTGAAAAATGTTAAAATTGATTGAATTTTAACACTAAGTGGTAAGGCGGTTGTTAGTTTTTCATGCTGAACGGTCGCGATATCATCTTGAATCAATGATGCTGATATAGTCGGTGAGCCAAACATTTCGGCGATATTCGATTGTTGAGTAAAATCGTTCATAGAATGGTTATCTCGCAATTGATAAATATTGCCTGCTTGACCTATAAATATAGAGCTGTTCAAGTTTACGATTTCATGGTATTTGTTTTTAATATGTTTGTGTAGCTGTTCAGAATCTAATTGATTAGAGTAAATATAGTAGTTATGCATGGTACCTTGCTTATCAGTATAATACGTGTTTTCTAATGTTATTAGACCGTTTTTTTTATTAAAGTGTGAATGAAATATTCGATCAGATCTAAAAATATCATGGTTTATTCTTACGACATTAAATTCATCTAATGCTAAAACTTCGTTTTGAACTAATAATTTTAATTTTCTTTCTTTTTCGCTAATGATAGATGACTCATTTGGGAGTCCATTCACTTTTGTATATTTGATTAAAAAATCGGAATTACTGCTATTCTTTTTAAATTTATAGGGTTCTGCGTGAGTATTTACAAATAATGTTAAATTTTCTTTAAATTGTTTAAATGAGCCAAACTCATATAGCCCTTTGTTTGGGTCAAATAAAGTATAAATTTCTTTGCCATTTTGATTGTTCTTTATACCAACTGCACATGCATGATTAGTACTGTAGAAAATATATGACTGTATTTTTTCATCATTGTTTTTTATGAGAGATAGAAAATGACTAAGTTCTACTTGAATCTTTCTATCATTAGAATAATGAATATTCTCTCCTGCATCAACATGATTTTTCTTGTTCACTTTTTGCCATCCTAATGTTTGGCATGAGAAAGTATAATCAATGACAGAATTTATAAATAGATTGATATCTTTTTCTAAAAATAACTCTTTGGGTAAGTCAATTTTTCTTATTAGGCAATCCATGTGATTATTGAAGTTATCATCAAGAGTTTTATTATTAGCTAAATTTGAAAAGAATTTATCCATATTTGTTTTTATAGTGGCATATTCCACTGTAGGTTTGTAATTTATGTAGTATTCATTGGAAGAAATTGTATCTGAATAGGTTTTCTCTAGTGCTTCGTAGACTAATTGCTTGAACTCCTCTACTGAATATTTATTTTTTCCACTAGATTGTGAAGTTTTTAAATAATTAGAATTTAAATTAAGTATAAAATTAGATTTACAGTGAAAATCTTGTATTTTCATTGCCTGTTTTAGCAATTTTTTAGTCTGTACTTTGGCCATTTCCTCTTTTATTGTTGATAAATATTGATTAATATTCGTACGGTATCTGCTGTGCTCAGGGAAATGTAGTAAAATTGTATTGTTAGAGAAAGAAGATGTATTATGAGAGAAATTAACACAGTTATCCATAAATGTTTTTATGCTATTATTATTGTGGCTATGCAAAAATTTCATTGATAGTCCCAAACAATAACCGGCATAGGCTTGGTTGGTATTTGAGACTCCGAATAATTGCTCTTGAAATGAATGGCGTTTAGCTTCATTAACCAAACATTTTTGAGAAAATGGAATAAATTTGTTGTAGGTTATTTGCTTAGGCACGTTATACTCCGATAACTAATTTAGTTTAATCACAGTATGTTTTTCATGATTTTATTTCTTTCAAATATCAATTATTGATATGTAGTTTTAAAATTGCATATCGAAAAATTGAGTGTGCGGTCTTGTAATTAGCCTAATTTAAAATGTTATGTACTATTTTTCGGTGTTATTGTTATTTTGAAGTAAATCTTCTAACGCTTTTTTTAACTCGATATGTTCAAATTGAAAGCCTGCCTCTTCTAACCGTTTGGGGATCGCCTGTTGGCCACCCAATACCAGCGCTGCGGATTCCCCCATGATGGCTTTAATCACAAAAGCGGGCGTTCGTACAAATGAAGGACGATTAATAACTTCACCTAACGTGGCGGAAAATAGGTCATTATGGACTGGATAAGGTGAGGTCATATTAAAGGGGCCAGAAAGCGTTGGGTTATCTAATAGAAAACAAATTGCACGAACCATATCGTTGATATGTATCCACGGCATGTATTGTTTCCCGTCACCAATTGGCCCACCTGCACCCATTTTAAAAATGGGGAGAATTTTGGCAAGTAAACCGCCATTCGCTGATAACACAAGGCCAGTGCGTAATAAACAAACGCGAGTTTTTTCTGACTGAGCATTAGCGGCTAAAGCTTCCCAATGCTGTGTGAGTTGGTGAGTAAATTCATCATGGGGGTGTTCGTCTTCGGTAACGACCGATTGGCCCTGATTGCCATAATAGCCGACAGCAGAGCCCGATAAAAATACCCGGGGAGGGGTTTCACTGGCTGTGATTAACTCACTAAGCTGCTGAGTTAACTTCCAACGGCTATCACACAGTAACTTTTTTTGTTCCTCTGTCCAGCGCTTATCAGCAATAGGTTCGCCTGCTAGGTTAATGACAGCATCGAAGTCATTTAAGTGGGTTTTACCATTGAGAGACGTCCAGCACTCAACAGCCTTGCAAAACTGGCTATAAACTTTTTGTGGAGAGCGGCTTAATACAGTAACCTGATGCTCAAGAGAAATCAGTTTTTGGATTAGTGGTGTTCCGATTAGCCCGGTGCCGCCTGTTATGAGTATCTTCATCGCCATCCCCGTCATATTTCAAACTGCAGCGTTGTTGCTTACGTTTTGTCACCTTAGTCACATACTTGTGTATGCTCCTAAGGCTGCCATCTCTTGGCGCCTAGCTGCAATTTGAACTATTTAGGGGATATCCCTGAGATCAGTAACAAACTACAGCGTTATGATTTAACTATAGCATTTGTGAACACAATTTGTATGATTTGCTTAGCCTGCCTTTAAAAAATTCGGTTTCATTATCACTGTAATAAGAAGTGCTTTTTATGATGGCAACCAATCACAAATTCAGCTAGGATCATTTTCATAGGTGCGGATCAATGCAGATTGGTATTGTCAGGCATACAATAATAATCAGTCTAATGATATAAGCAGTTTTAGCTTAAAAATAAAAGGTTTACAGGATGGAACAACAAACCGAAGTTGTTGAATGGGTCGATATTGTTGATGAAGACAATACTGTGATTGCTCAGGCAACACGTAGCCAAATGCGAGCAGAAAACCTACGTCATCGTGCAACTTACATTGTTGTTCATGACGGAATGGGCAAAATATTGGTTCAACGACGCACAGACATTAAAGATTTTCACCCCGGTTTCCTCGATGCAACAGCTGGAGGAGTGGTTACGCAAGGTGAAAACATTCTTGATTCTGCAAAGCGTGAAGCTGAAGAAGAGCTAGGTATTGCTGGCGTTCCTTTTGCTGAACATGGCCATTTTTACTTTGAAGATGCGCATTGTCGTGTATGGGGTGGTTTGTTTAGCTGTGTGAGCCATGGTCCATTTGCTTTACAAGAATCTGAAGTTGTTGAGGTCAGTTGGTTGACCCCTAAAGAGATCAGCGCACGCTGTGACGAATTTACGCCGGATTCACTTAAAGCGCTTTCTTTATGGTTGACTCGGAATAATGAGTTAGAAAAAACCATCACTTGTGCTGAAAACTCATAGTTGATCAGATTAAAATTGTTGAAGGGCTATTTTATTTAGTCCTTTACTTTATTTCTCCCAAAATCAAATCTCTAGCAAAGTTAATTTCAAGCTAATATATAACGATTAGTTATAACAAACTTGTAAGCTAAACGATGTATTCATTTCTACACTAGATATAATGTGACAGATCTTAACATTTATCGTTTGCGATATGATGCACTGCTTGGTGTATACATGACGCTTCGAGAGAATAAAAATGACAATTGATAAACAAGATACTTTTTTGAAACAACAACACCTTGATAACGTAACCAATAAAGCCCGTGAGATTATGGAGCGTGAAGGAATTGAAGCGTTAATCGCAACCGTGGGTGATAACTTTTATCACTTAACCGGTTTTGCGAGCTTCTTTATGTACACTTTCAGGCAAACAGGTTCGGCGATTGCGGTTATTTTTCGTGATCCTTCTATTCAATCATTGGTTATTATGAATGAATTTGAAGCGGCAAATTTGTCACTTCAAATGCCTAACGCAAGGATTAAAACATTTCCAATTTGGGTGGATGTTGATGACCCTTACAACCCGGAAAATGGCAAAGTGGTGAAGGCAAGGCCAATTAATAGCCCAATAGAAACCATTTTCAATTTACTCAAGGAGGCGTTGTCAGAAGCGGGAGTTTATTGTAAACCGGTTGCAATTGAATTAAACCAAATTACACATACAGGTAAAGTATGGTTGGATAAGGTTATTCCTGAATTAAATTTGGTTGATTCTTCGCCGCTATTTAATGAATTACGCATGATTAAAAGCCCGTGGGAAATTGCTCATCTCAGAAAATCAGCACAAATTACAGAGGCTGGTATTGCTGCTGCGAGTAAATTGATCAAAGTCGGCTGTACTTCAGCGGAATTAACCGCCGCTTTTAAAGCGAAAGTGATGGAATACCCAGAGACAAATTATAGCCGCTTCAATTTAATTTCAGTGGGCAGTGATTTTTCACCGAAAATGATCCCTGATGACCAACCTGCAAAAGAAGGGGATTTAATTAAATTTGACTGTGGCGTTGATGTGGCAGGTTATGGTGCTGATATTGCACGGACATTTGTGGTTGGTAAACCGAATGAAAAAGTCGCTGCTATTTATCAAACTATCTTAAAAGGCCATCAATATATGTTAAGTCGAGTTGCGCCCGGCGTGGCATTAAGTGATGTTTTCAATGAAACAATGGCACTCATTCGTTCTTCGGGTTTGCCCCATTATAACCGTGGGCACTTAGGCCATGGGGACGGGGTGTTCGTTGGGCTGGAAGAAGCCCCTTTTGTGAGCGCTGCGACCACAGAAATATTTCGAGCTGGGATGGTAATGAGCTTAGAAACACCTTATTACGGGATTGGTGTTGGCGGTATTATGATTGAAGATATGCTGCTGATTACTGAAGACGGTGTGGAAATGTTAAGTCATTTGCCTCGTGAATTGATTTCTTTCGGGCAAGTGGAATAAGGGGCGGAATATGAAGTGGTATCATTATTTAGTTATTTTCCCAATCCTAGCGTTAACCGTGGGTATCTATTATGCCAACCAAGTAGAGCCTTTTGTTATGGGCTTGCCATTTTTAATGTTCTGGATTGTCTCATGGGTGATTGTTACAGCCTTAGTTATGTTACTAATCAATATATTAGATAATAAAAATACTAAGGAAACATCATGAGCTCCGCGCTAATTATTATTACTGTTTTCTTCCTGTTTAGTATTTATCTTGCTATTCGTGCGAAGAAAGGAAAAACGATGGACCATGAAGGGTGGTCTGTCGGTGGTCGTAGTTATGGCGCACTGTTAGTTTTCTTGCTGAGTGCGGGGGAAATATATACCACGTTTACCTTCCTTGGCGGGAGTGGCTGGGCTTATGGTAAAGGCCCTGCAATTCTATATACCTTGGCAGTCAATGCTTTTATGGGGATCTTTTTATACTGGGTGCACCCAAGGGTATGGCGATTTGCAAAAGATAATGATGTCAGAACGATTTCTGAGTTATTTACCAAAAAGTATCAAAGCCCGGGGTTAGGGTTATTAATTAGCTTAATATCTATTGCTGCAATGGTGCCTTTATTTGTTTTACAGCTTAAAGGATTAGGCATTATTGTTTCTCAAGCGTCTTACGGCGCAATTCCAGCAGATATTGCCATTTGGATTGGAATTATTGCAGTGACGTTATTTGTGATGATTTCAGGAATTCATGGCTCAGCTTGGACATCAGCACTAAAAGATTTAATGATTTTAATTGTGGTGGTTTTTATCGGTATTTATATTCCACTTCATTATTACGGTAGTTTTGGGGACATGTTTAAAGCGATAGATACGGCGATGCCAAGCTTTTTAACATTCTCCGAAACGGGGCTAAATATCCCTTGGTATATTTCCACAATATTCTTATCTGTGGTTGCCTATTTCTGTTGGCCGCATTATATGGCCGCAGTGTTTACCGCAAAAGATGAAAAATCACTGAAACGTAATAGTATTCTGATTCCAGCGTACAGTTTGATTATGCTATTCGCATTTTTCGTTGGTTATGCATCCATATTGCAAATTCCACATCTTGAAGGGGCGGCAGTGGATTTATCGCTGTTTGAGATATCTAAGAGCACCTTCTCACCGATTGTGGTTGGTTTTATTGGTGCGGCAGGGATGTTAACCGCATTAGTACCTGGTTCGATGTTGTTGCTAACTACTTCTAATATGTTAGCGGGAGTTGCGCAAAAAGCGATGGGAGTAAGTGAAGAAAAACGCCAGTCTGGTGTGTATGCTCGCTTTATGGTACCTGTCGTTGCGTTGGTCAGCTTGTATTTTATTTTCCACAGTAATGATACCTTAGTGGCTATTATGTTACTCGGGGTCAATATTGTCGCGCAGTTTTTCCCTGCTTTACTGATGAGCTTTAAACAGCAAAACCCAATGACACCAGCGGGTGCTATTTGTGGAATTTCTGCGGGGGTTTTATTCCTTGCGGTAACCTATATAGAGAAAATTTCTTTAGCACAATTGTTCCCTTGGTTAGGAGAAAGTTTGAGCTTTATGAATATCGGTATTGCTGCATTTATTCTGAATATTATTGTTGCGGTAGTGGTTTCATTATTTACGCGTAAAAGATAGTTAAAAATAATCAGGCAATAAAAAAGCGCTCAGTTGAGCGCTTTTTAGCATAAAGAGATGAATTAAGCGTTTTCGTTTTGTACTGCTTGGATAGCAGTTAACGCAACGGTATACACGATGTCATCAACTAATGCACCGCGTGACAAGTCATTGACTGGTTTACGCATACCTTGCAGCATTGGACCAATAGAGACTAAGTCAGCAGAACGTTGTACGGCTTTATACGTGGTATTACCGGTATTTAAGTCAGGGAAGATAAATACGGTCGCTTTACCTGCAACTGGTGAATTAGGTGCTTTGGACTTAGCAACATCCGCCATAACAGCCGCGTCATATTGTAATGGACCATCGATAATTAAATCAGGGCGTTTTTCTTGTGCTAAACGCGTTGCTTCACGCACTTTTTCAACATCACTACCCGCACCTGAATCGCCTGTAGAGTAAGAAATCATCGCAACACGTGGGTCGATACCGAACGCTTTAGCAGAATCCGCAGATTGGATAGCGATTTCAGATAATTGCTCTGCAGTTGGGTCTGGGTTGATAGCACAGTCACCGTACACAAATACTTGTTCTGGTAATAACATAAAGAACACAGAAGAAACTAATGAGCTACCCGGTGCTGTTTTAATTAATTGCAACGGTGGACGGATAGTATTTGCCGTCGTATGAACAGCACCAGAAACTAGGCCATCCACTTCGCCTTTCTCTAGCATTAATGTGCCTAATACAACGTTATCTTCTAATTGCTCACGAGCAACAACCTCAGTCATTCCTTTGCTCTTACGTAATTCAACGAGGCGAGCAACGTATTCTTCGCGTACTTTAACTGGGTCAACAATTTCAATACCAGTGCCGAGTTCAATACCTTGTGCGGCAGCAACACGACGAATATCTTCTGGGTTACCTAATAGAACACAAGTTGCAATGCCGCGCTCTGCACAGATAGATGCAGCTTTAACTGTACGCGGTTCGTCGCCTTCAGGAAGAACGATTCGTTTGCCAGCTTTACGTGCTAATTCAGTTAACTGATAACGGAATGCTGGTGGTGATAGGCGGTTAGGGCGTTCTGAGTCAGCAACCAGTGATTCAATCCAATCGCTACTAATATGACGAGCCACATAGTTTTGAATTTTTTCAATACGTTCATGGTCATCAGCTGGGACTTCTAAGCTAAAGCTTTGTAGATTCAGCGATGTTTGCCATGTATTGCTTTTCACCATGAAAACAGGCAGGCCAGTTTCGAAAGCTTGTTCACACAGCTGGCGAATAGGCGCATCGATGTTGTAACCACCCGTTAGTAGAACTGCACCGATTTCAACCCCGTTCATTGCCGCTAGTGAGGCAGAAACTAATACATCAGGGCGATCCGCTGAGGTCACTAATAATGATCCTGGGCGGAAGTGTTCAAGCATGTGCGGAATGCTACGAGCGCAGAAAGTCACTGATTTAACACGACGAGTTTTGATTTCGCCTTCGTTAACAATCTCTGCACCTAAGTGTTTTGCCATGTCAATTGCACGGGTGGCAATTAAATCAAAGTTCCATGGAATGGATGCCAGCACAGGCAGATTCAGCGCAGAAAGTTGCTTAGTATCGAGGTTAGCCACAGTCGCTTTGGTTGAATCATCAAAGATTTCAGATAGGTCAGGGCGAGTACGACCTTGTTCATCAACAGGTGCATTCACCTTATTGATAATAACGCCGATGATATTTTTATTACGTTGGCCGCCAAATTCGTTACGTACTAACTCTAAACGCTCTTGCATTTGTGTGATTGAACTGTTGCCTGGTGCAGTGACGAAAACAATCTCTGCGCCTAATGTTTTGGCAATTTCATAATTTAATGATTGAGCAAATGAATGTTTACGCGTTGGCACTAAACCTTCAATTAAAATCACTTCCGCATTTTTTGTGTGGTCATGATAGCGAGCGACGATTTCTTCCATTAACACATCTTTTTTGGAAGAGGTCAGTAGCGATTCAACGTATTCCATTGTTAGTGGTTCAACAATGGTAGTAATACTTGAATGAGAGCGCAGGACTTCAGTGGTTTGGTCTTTATTGCCAGAGACGCGTGGCTGTGCGATAGGTTTGAAAACGCTTAATTGAACACCTTTTTGTTCCATTGAGCGAACGACACCTAGGCTAACGCTAGTTAAGCCAACGCTGGTGCCAGTAGGTATTAACATAATTGTACGGGACACGGGAACCTCTTTATTTCGGTTACTCTAATGACAAAACGATACCGCCAGCAGGTTGCTGGCGGTAGAAGTTGCTTATGCGGTTAAACGCGCAGTATCTTGGGCGATAACCAACTCTTCATTGGTTGCGATAACCAGTGCTGGGCGGCTGTTATCGGTAGTGATTAAACCTTCTTTACCGAAGCGCGCCGCTAAGTTACGTTCGTGGTCATATTCGAAACCAAGGATAGCCAGTTTCTTCAAGGTAATTTCACGAACTTGCGCTGAGTTTTCACCAATACCACCCGTGAAGATGATAGCATCAAGGCGGCCTTCCATCAGAGCACTATATGCACCAACGTATTTCGCCAAACGATGGCAGAAAACATCCATTGCGCGAGTTGCGTCTTCTTTAGTGCCGTAGTTATCTTCAACATAGCGGCAGTCACTTGTTACACCAGTTAAACCTAATAAACCAGACTCTTTGGTCAGCATCTTGTTGATTTGCTCAACACTCATACCTAAAGAATCATGTAAATGGAAAATAATTGCAGGGTCGATATCACCACTACGTGTTCCCATTACCAGACCTTCTAATGGCGTTAAACCCATTGAAGTATCAACGCATTTACCGTTAACAATAGCAGTAACAGAACCACCATTGCCTAGGTGGCAAGTGATAACATTTAGCTCATCAACAGGTTTGTTGAGTTTTTTCGCAGCTTCACGGGAAACATAGAAATGGCTTGTACCGTGCGCACCATAACGGCGAATACTATGCTCTGAATATAATTCGTATGGCAATGCATACAGATAAGCTTCCTGCGGCATGGTCTGATGGAATGCGGTATCAAAGACAGCGACATTTTTGTTCACCAGATGCGGGAAGGATTTTCTTGCTTCTTCAATACCGATGAGATGAGCAGGGTTATGCAATGGCGCGAATGGAATAGCCGCTTCGATGCCTTCAATCACTTCATCTGTGATTAATACAGAAGAGGTAAATTTCTCACCACCATGAACAATACGGTGACCGATGGAGGTGATTTGCTCTGATAGCTCAGGTTTTTCAGCAAGAATAGTGTTAACAATGAAATCCAATGCTTCGCTATGCGCTGCACCAGCACCTAAAGGCGCTTCTTTCTTAGCACCATCCATTTTCCACTTAATACGGGCTTCCGGGAGGTTAAAGCACTCAGCTAATCCAGATAAAAATTCATCGCCATTAGTTGGGTCGATGATGGCGAATTTCAGTGAGGAGCTACCGCAGTTTAGAACCAGTACCAGCTTACTTGACATGGAAATACCTATCGTTAATTGTTGTTGTGAAGCCTTTTAAAAACATGAAAAGACTCAGATATAAAAATATACCGCTAGAGCCTAGCGTATTTATGACCTGAAACATCATGATTGATATCATGTTAAAGGCGAAAAAAGTTAAAGATCGTGAGATCTTCAGGGGTTGATAACTCAGGCGCTATTCTTTTCTACAGAAGGTTATAAAAGTAAACCTCTGCACCTAGTGTTGAAATAACGATCAACAACCCCAATATATAACTGTTGTCTATCTTCAGTATCGAAGATGGATAAAGCTAAAAAATAACAAATGCAACAGCAATTCTAAATGTGGCAGATTCTACTAAAATTATTTTATATTTTATACGTTTTTTTTAAAAATAGGGACTTTGATTGATTAAAATCATAAGTGACGTATAAAGTAGTGTTATAGCACAGGGTTACGTTGCTATTAGAATAGCTGATATTTAGTAAATTGACTTAACTTAAGGTAAATGTAATGAAATAATTTCGTTACCTTAAATGTGCTATCATTTTACCATGCGTAATTTATAAATTATTGCCTCAGTTTTTAAGAAGTCGATAGGAAACGTTTCATGAGTACATTGCAAAGTACACCGCCCGGTTTTTTTAAGCGCTTTAGATTAGGTAACCGCTATCTGAAGGCTTTTCCTATGGAGAAAAAACTGTCGCCGATATTCCCCGAAATTCGTATTAACAAGGCGGTACGCTTTGGTATTCGCTTTATGCCGCCCATTGCAATTTTTACATTAGCATGGCAAATCGCGTTAGGTGGGCAATTGGGGCCTGCCATTGCCACGGCACTTTTTGCCTGTAGTTTGCCAATGCAAGGTTTATGGTGGTTAGGAAAACGTGCGGCGACACCTTTGCCATCCAGCTTGCTAAGCTGGTTTTATGAGATCCGTGATAAATTTACCGAAGCGGGAATTGCGATGGCACCAGTTGAACACCAACCCGATTATATGGCGTTGGCTGACTTGCTAAAACGTGCATTTAACCAGCTAGATCGTTCCTTTATGGAAGATATCTAAGGGATAATTTCTATTAAAAGCTAGATTTAACAATAAGTAATACAAAAATAGTGTTTAGATCAATAAAAGCGATGTTTTCACTGTCTATGATTGATGTTGAATGCGAAGATAAGCCATACTTTTTAGTGGGAGAACCCTGATGGAAATGACTAACGCACAACGCTTGATCTTATCTAATCAATATAAAATGATGACCATGCTTGACCCCGATAATGCAGAACGTTATCGCCGACAACAAACCATTATTGAACGTGGTTTCGGTTTACAAATGCGTGAGTTAGACAGAGACTTTGGTCATTTAAGTGAAGATACCTGCCGTACTGTTATTGATATCATGGAAATGTACCATGCGCTGCAAGTCTCTTATAGCAACATGGCTAATAAGGAAGATATTGATGGCCGCCGTGTGCAATTTTTGGGTTTTGATGCGGCAACAGAAGCACGTTATCTGAGCTATGTCCGTTTTATGGTCAACACAGAAGGGCGTTATACCCACTTTGACAGCGGGACGCATGGGTTTAACTCACAAACGCCAATGTGGGAAAAATATAATCGTATGTTAGCGATTTGGCATGCATGTCCAAGGCAGTATCATTTATCAGCAGTGGAGATCTCCCAAATTTTAAATGCCTAATGCTCGTCATTCTTCGCGCTGTTGCGTTCGGCGACTCGGGTCACGTACATTTGTATGTTCCCCGAGATATCTTCTCTAGTCGCCTAGCTACAGCGTGAATATTTAGAGCATATTTGCTTGTCATTAGTAAAGCAGTAACACGTGACACTGATATGCGAGCTATATAAGCAAGTTAAAACACATTAACATTTAGCCTACAGCAACAAGCACGCAGCCCCCAGAACATCCACAAGCGACTTTATGACCTTCTAGCGCAACAGGGATACCATTAATTTTCATTAAGCTATCACCTTCAACGATAGTCCCTGTTTTTTTACATGAAGGACAATAAACAGAGTCGCCCACACAGGCGACTCCTTGGGTTTGCTTGGCGAGAGAAGAAGCTGTCAGCACCGTACCACCGGTATTCGTCGTATCATTTTTTAAAATGAGTTTTCTGCCGTTCACAAGACTACGCATTGCGTTTTTTCTCCTGATCAAGCTTTGCTAAAATCTGTTCGACCTGTTGCTCAAAATCAGTAGGAAGTGGGTTTTTACCAAAAAACAAAAAGGGTTTACGAGCTTGGTAATCGACTGACGAAACGGCATCTCGCCCCTCTTGCATATAAGCATTGAGAAACGTGATAAAACGATGGTTTTCACTGTCGGTGCTGGTCAGGAAACTGGAGTAATGGGAAACATTTGGCTTGTAAAGTATGGTTTTCAATTGCCCTGTTTTTTCATCAAAGCCATACAGTTTAATCGCCAGCATTTTACCTGCATAGCCGAATTGTGCATCTTCATAGCGCGTTAAACGTACTTTCCCCATCCCATAGCTATACAATATTCCTCGTTGCCTATCCGCAATAAGGTAAACCGGAGGTGTGAAGAAAGAGAGATAACCCAATAGCCATAAAAAACCCGGGAAAAAGATCAACCAGCCGATAACAAGGTATTTATCATATTGACTGTTAGTAAAGAACTCGCCTGAATTATTAGCTTTTATATAATCCCACCAACTAATTTTTTCTTCGCCAAAAAAACGCTTATATGAATCTATCATTTTTAATGCATGCGGATCCTTTTTATTTGGCTTTGCATATTTGTCCTCCACGTGCTTAGCCATCATTTCAATTGAGGCTTTAGAATCAATATGGTTATTAGCAAAATTATATAACGTATAACACGCCATTACTAAGAGCACGATAAAAAAAGGTATCGTGTTGGTAAGTTGACTATTCCGCTGTGGTGAATTAATCACACAACGCTGTTTATTGACTGCATCTAAAAATACCAGTTTTTGAGGCTCCAACGGATCATCGTAGTGACAACTTTCTTCAATCAATGGCGTAGTTTCTAATTGCTCCGGGTGCTTTGTTGCCGTATATAAACTCGTCATTCGGTGCCTTCCTCATCAATACAGCCATACAGTTTATCATTAGGATCACCGTTTCGGTAACGCAATGGCGCAATCTCGCCTTTAAGACGATCCACCAAGTAGTACCAATAAATGGATGGGATAGATTGCCCCAGAGGATCACCTGCAAAAATACCCGCTTCAACTTCAAAGCTCAGCACAAGCTCTCCATCACGCAGTGCCGTGGTTGCTACGTATTTTGCTGTTTTGCGCAACAAAATTAAGACGTTTTCCTTAAGAAGCTAACAAATACTAAAAATGTCAAAAAAGTTACCTATAAACCAAATGACAAGTAAAACAGCAACAATGCTGGCTATACCTGCGGCAGCATACAATAAAAGAGAAATAGCGAGAACGCTCCCATTTAGTGCTAATGCTATTCTGGCTGAGTTTTTGTTTTCATGGCGAATAAATGAAATAGCAGCAAAAATAATACCAAATACACTGAGCGTTATACTAACTTGTTTGGATAATTCAATTTTATCTAATAAAAGCTGTCGCTGTTCATTGGCAGGATCTACGGTAGGAGCTTGATACGCTTTTCCTTTAATTGCATCCATTGTCGCTTTTTTTATACTACTTACCTTTTCATGAACAATCTGCTCTAACTTAGGTTTGGATTGAACATATTCACGCTCAAAGCTTTGATTAACAAGTATTACAAGAATACTAAAAGCTCCAATGATGATAGCAATTAAACTGAACCGATTATAAACCATAGTCATCACAATTATAACTTATGTTTAGCCTTAAAATTAATGTATTTTTCAATACCCTTTTCTATTAACTTAATTGGTAATTTATATACCATTAAATAACCATCATGATTGAATAATAACATTTCTTTTTTGCTTATAGAAAAAAAAATAGTATCGCCATCAATAAAACAAGAGTTATATTTTTTAAAATACCAATCCAAAAAAGAATCAATATCTTTAGAGCCTAATAAAAATGCTATCTTTTTTTCGTATAAGAAATCATTTAATACAATCACTTCACCTAGTTGATATCTTTTAAAATCAATTTCCTCTAATATATCAATATCATCTTTTTCTTCCCAGTTCTTCAGTTGTTTAACTAAAAAGAAATTTTCATCTTCGGCATATAGGTGAGCGATATCCCCGCTTTCATGCCTAAATGGCGGTCACTGTAAAACAGTTGTGGACCTTCTTCGAACCAGAACGTAATCCCTTCCTCCGCCGCCAGACGGCACCAAAAGTCGTACATGGTTTCACGCTTTTGAGTGATATACTCGCGTTTCAGATGCTCTTCGGGGTGGTAAAACTGCTTGTCAAATTTAATGTGAGATTCGCTCAATAGCGTCTCAAGAATGTTCGGCACCGTCATATTTTGGAAAATGCGGCTGTCCTGTTTAAGCGTCATCACCCACATTTCAGGGCGTATCACAAAGTGATACCAGGTTTTAACCCCATCGGTGTTGCCTTGCTCTGCCCCGGCTAAAATGCCTTGTACTGTGCGAAGAATTTTTCCATCTCGCTTTACAGTCAACGAGGAGGCCACACCCAGAACCGTTTGAAAATCAATCTCGGGTAACGAGCTGACCGCCTGAATCGACAGTGAAAAGAGCTGGGAAAGCCCTTCTTGCAAATCAAACTGGGTCACTTGAAAGGTATTTTCAGGTAACCCACCAATGGTACAGGTGAATACTAATCCCGTCCCCATTTCGCCACTCATAATACGGTCTAGCAGTTGACCATGGGCTTCTTGCAAGGCTTGGTCCTGTGCATAGGTTCTGCCACCCGCATACCCACCACCGTGAATAAGCGGGTTATTTTCGGGGCTGCCAAGTCGTTTGTTTTTATTGGGGTCTGTCCAAGACATGGGAATTTCCTCTACGGAAGAAAAAGCTAAAAACGCAAACGAGCCTCGAAAGGCTCGCTAAATTCGAACTTACGCTTCGAGCGGCGCACGCCAGTCATCGGCACCGGATGTACCTGCAACGGTATGTTCCCAGTCAATTTTACGGTAAGACAGAGACACTTCGATTAACTGCGTGAAATCCGCTTTCGCTGGGTCTTGGCAGTGTGGCATTTGGCAATCGATATTCACGATAGTCGCATCCGTTAATGTGGTGGTGAAGAAATGCTCTTGCTTCCCTTCAACGGATGTGCGGTACCATTTCAGTTCCACTTTCGGCAACATTTCGCCAGATGCTAACGCGTTATACAGCAGCGGAACCGCTTTATTTAACGCCACGGTAAAACGGAAGGGTTTATGTGCGCGTTGGCCTGAAGGTTGGCCAGATTGTGGGTCTGTCGGTACAGTCACAACGTGAGAAAACTCTTGCACTAACATTTGGTCTTCATGACCTTGTACATAGATGTTACCCACAGAATCCGCCGTAAATGCACCGGCAGTGATGTTGCCTTGGGTTTTTCCTTCAATGGAAATATAACATGGAGTTGGCATAGCGATATCCTTTATCCAGAATAACAAATTGGGTTAAGTCGACATAATTATCGATTAATTTCCGTCATCTCAGCCAGTGCGCACGGTAAGATTTGAGTTAAGGATAATAAAAGCTTATGAATGGACTGTAAACCGGAGGGCCAGTTTGTATCTCTCTAGGATAAGTGACTTAGCGTAAACGGGTTGAAATATCGCTATATAACTCCAGAAAAACACCAAAAATGAATGATTACCGAATAATCATCGAGCAAAAAATAGACCAAACTGCGGTAAGCCCAGTAAGTTCTAATGTACATAGAAATAAACTATGTAACCAAATATTTCAGCTTAAGAGGTTATCGCAACCACATGATTTAAAATAAATAAAATAGAGAATTTAAGCTACCCTCTACTAGCAGTGAAATTATCGGTCTAATTTTATAGTGTATTTAACTATTTATCATGAAATTACTAGTGATTAATATTGATAAATATGCTAACCAACTGTAAGTTTTACGTTTTTCCTGTGTGGTACAGGAGCAATATAATGATTTCGTAAAAAAGCAAATACAACAGAAATCACCATGTCGTTCAAAAAACACAAAGATCAACAGCCCTAGCGCATTCAAATTTATGTCTTAGGCACAATTCTTAACTATTTTCAATAATGAGGTTGCGTATGGGCGCCTATTTAGCGTTAACTAGTGGGCTAGAATCGATTCAATTTTTTATGTTATGCGAATTGCAAAATTAAAGGGGTAGATGTGAAATTAAAGGCAAAAGGGTTTCTATTTGATTTAGACGGTACGTTAGCGGATTCACTCGCAGTCGTTGAACGTTGCTGGTGCAAATTTGGTGAGCGTATTGGTAAAAGTGCGGACGAAGTTATTAGCTATATTCATGGCAAACCCGCAATGACCAGTTTGCGCCATTTTTTACCCGAGGCGAGTGATGAAGAAATTATGGAATACTTCCATTGGCTAGAAAAAATGGAAAGCGAAGATGTGGAGGGCGTTGTTGCTCTACCCGGCGCTATTGCTTTGCTGACGCGTTTAAATGAAATTGGCGCGCCGTGGGCAATTGTCACCTCTGGTACTGTACCAATTGCTCATGGGCGTCAACAAGCGGCAGGGTTACCAGAGCCTAAACATTGGGTAACATTTGAAAAAGTGTCCAAAGGTAAGCCTGACCCAGAGCCGTTTTTACTTGGTGCCCAAGCACTTTCTTTTCCTGCAAAATCCTGTATTGTCTTTGAAGATGCACAAGCAGGCATCCATTCAGCATTAACAGCCGGTTGCCAAGTGGTGGCAGTCCATGCACCAGAAGGGATGCCTCGTCGTGATGAAATTCAAGTAATTGTGAGTTCATTGGAACAAATTTCCGTTATGGGACCTGACAATAATGGTGATTATGAACTTTTCGTGTCTAATTTGACTTAATGGTGATTTAATCAAAGAAATTCTCCGTAAAACATGCTTAACTAAATAAAATTCTTAGCAATGTTTTTTTTCGTCGAAAGGGGATATTTTGAACGGAGAATTGCTGTGGGTCTTAACCCTTCTATTGATTGCGATAGTTCTATTTACCACAAATAAAATTCGCATGGATGTGGTCGCGTTACTTGTCATTGTCGCGTTTGTGCTGAGCGATACCTTAACGCTAGAACAAGCTACCGCAGGTTTTGCTGACCCCAACGTCCTGCTAATCGCAGCATTGTTTGTTATTGGTGATGGCCTTGTTCGCACAGGGATAGCCTATCAAATGGGAGACTGGCTTGTTCGCGTTGCAGGAAGCAGCGAAAGCAAAATGCTGGTTTTCTTAATGCTCACTGTCGCTGGGTTAGGGGCTTTTATGAGTTCCACAGGAGTGGTGGCTATCTTTATCCCCGTCGTATTAAGCGTTGCATCACGCATGAAAACGTCCCCTAGCCGGTTGATGATGCCATTAGGCTTCGCAGGGCTTATCAGTGGAATGATGACACTGGTGGCCACGCCACCGAATATGGTAGTGAATAGTGAGTTAGTACGAGAGGGGATCAAAGGCTTTCAATTTTTTTCTATTACCCCTATAGGCATTCTCATTTTATTAGCCGGTATTGCCTACATGTGGCTAACAAGGCGTTGGCTAGGCAGTAATGAACCCGACAAACTCCCTGAGCGTTATCGACGTACTTTCCGTGATTTAATTCGTGATTACAAATTGACGGGTAGAGCTCGCCGCCTTGCTATCCGAAAAGGTTCGCCACTCATAGGCCATACGCTTGATGAACTGCATCTTCGCTCCCGTTATGAAGCTAACGTGGTTGGGATAGAGCGTTGGCGTAAATTCCGTCGCGTGATGGTGAGTGCAACGGGGGGAACCGAGCTACGCGAGCGGGATGTTTTATTAGTCGATATATCCGTGAGTGATGACGATTTGCGCCAATTTTGTAGCGAGCAACTTCTTGAACCGATGATTTTACGGGGAGATTATTTTTCAGACCAATCACGTGATGTGGGAATGGCTGAAGTGTCGATGAACCCTGATTCCGAACTATTGGGGAAATCGTTGAGGGACATTAAATTTCGTACTCGTTATGGTTTGAACGTTGTTGGTATTCGTCGAGATGGCAAGGCACTGGATGGAAAGCTAGTTGATGAACCGCTTAGGTTAGGTGATATTTTATTAGTTATTGGTGATTGGAAATTGATCCGAATTTTATCGACTAAGCCGCGTAACTTTATTGTATTGAACCTAGCTGCTGAAGTCGAGGCCGTTGCACCCGCTGCATCTCAGGCTCCTCATGCCTTGTTTTGTTTGGCGCTAATGGTCGCGATGATGGTGACCAATGAAATTCCTAATTTTATTGCAGCACTTATTGCCTGTTTGCTAATGGGGAAATTTCGTTGTATCGATATGGAAAGTGCCTATAAGTCAATCCACTGGCCTAGTATTATCTTAATTGTTGGGATGATGCCTTTTGCGCTAGCATTACAAGAAACAGGGGGGATTGCGCTTGCTGTCGATGCGTTAATGAAAGTCGCCGGTGGGTTAGGGCCACACGTGATGTTATTGTGCCTGTTTATTTTGTGCGCCACTATTGGCTTATTTATTTCCAATACCGCAACTGCGGTGTTAATGGCGCCGATTGCCATTGCGGCGGCGCGTCAAATGGAGGTTTCACCACTTCCTTTTGCCATGATTGTTGGGATAGCCGCATCCGCTGCCTTTATGACCCCAGTTTCATCACCAGTGAATACCTTAGTTTTAGGGCCTGGTGGGTATAAATTTGCTGATTTCCTAAAAATTGGTGTGCCGTTTACTATTATCGTAATGCTAATTAGTATTTTGGTTGTACCGGTATTATTTCCCTTTAATTAATCTTTGTTATTTATAATTTCAAAATTACCATCAATAACGAATGAAAAGCAAATCGTTATTGATGGTTTTTTATTAAAAAAACGTAAGCGTTAATATTTATTCGTTTTTTCATTTGATAAATGAAATGCTAGCTTATTTCTGACAAATCAATGTGAGGAATATATAATATGAATAAAGAAACTGCTACACCGGAAAGGTATTATTTGGGCTTGGCAACATTTGAAAACTTTTGGGGGGAAGACTTAAGTTCTGTTGTCATTGAGCACTATGTTAATAACCTTAGTAATAGCAGAACGAAAAAATATCCCAGTTCACAAACTTTGTCTAATATTGCCAATAAAGCAGTTATGAAAGATATTTTTGCATTTAAATATGAGCTCGGTATTAATGATTCATATGATTACTGGGTAGTTGAAATAACAACTAAAAGTGGCAAAAAATATCGTACAAAATCGAGTTTTTATTGTTCTATTACCTTTGAAGATAAAGGAAAAGTGGTTTTGGGGGTTAATGGGGACTTTAAGCGGCTGTATGTGCATTTTCCGTCATCGTCTGACTGTTCTACGGCATTTAACGAAGTATAATTAATAACTGCTTATGCAGAGTAGGAATATTTATTATTCCTACTAAAAAAATTAATTACTGATTTCATCAAGGGAAAGTTTAAAACCTGGGACAAATTTTTCCATAAAATAGTCCATTTCAGGGCTTTTTCTTTCTTCTAATATTTTCTCTAGGCGTTTTTTTGCAAGTTTAAATTCACTATTACCCGCGGAAAGCTCTTCTAAACATTTTAAATAAGCGCACAATGAGTCAGCTTGTTTAACCAATGAATGTTCTTCATCAGTTTGTAAATCTTCAATAATTAGCTCACGGAAGTCATCTTGCAGTTCTTCTGGTAGCATTTCGAGTAATTTTTGTTGGGCGAACTTCTCTATTTTTTTGTATTCATGAGCAATTTGCTGATTATGGTATTTAATCGGAGTTGGTAAGTCTCCAGTGATAACTTCGCTCGCATCATGGTACATGGCTAACATGGCTATTCGTTCTGCATTAACCTGACCGCCGAATCGACGATTTTTGATGATAGCAAGAGCATGGGCAACCATAGCCACTTGTAAGCTATGTTCCGAAACGTTTTCAGTTCGTACATTGCGCATTAAAGGCCAGCGGTGAATGAGTTTCATTCTAGCTAGGTGGGCGAAAAAGTAGCTCATAAGTCCTCTTCTGTGGTGTCTGCAAACAACTAAAATTATAACGGAAATAATGTGGTAGTGATATATTTTTATTGTTTTTTAATAAGTTACTAGTTCGTAATTATTTATTAATATTTATTTTCATATTAAGATAATCATAATAATATAATCAGTATTTGACTTTAATTTAACTGTTATTTTAATTGTGTTGAATTATAGAATCAAAAAAATATAATGAATGTTCAATTCGGAAATAAAGAGGCAATATGAAATATTTTCCATTTATATTATTGGGCTTTTTCTTGGTGGCAATTTATTTTATTTCTATTATTTGATTATCAGAATAATACAGTCTATTAATGATGACTCGATTTAGAATAAAAAAGCCTCCGGAGTAGGAGGCTTTCACTTTATGTTTGATGCCGCTTTTATTGGCGATAACCTTCAAGGAAACGGCCGAATTTATTAATCGCCATTTCAAGATCATCTGCATAAGGTAATGTGACAATTCTAAAGTGATCGGGTTCAGGCCAGTTAAATGCGGTACCTTGAACTAATAACACTTTCTCTTGTAACAATAGGTCTAAAATCATTTTCTGGTCGTCATAGATATTAAATCGTTTAATATCGATTTTTGGGAACATATACAGAGCACCTTGTGGTTTGACACATGAAACGCCCGGTATTTGGTTGATCAACTCCCATGCACGATTACGTTGCTCATATAAACGACCACCTGGTTGAATAAATTCACTGATACTTTGGTAGCCCCCGAGTGCAGTTTGAATAGCATGCTGCATTGGAACGTTAGCACACAGGCGCATTGAGGCCAGCATTTCTAAACCTTCAATATAGCTTTTTGCATGTTTTTTCGGGCCGTTTAATACCATCCAACCTTGGCGAAAACCAGCGACGCGATAAGTTTTAGATAAACCATTAAATGTGATGGTTAATAAATCAGGGGCGAGGGCGGCAATAGAGTGATGTACAGCATCATCATAAAGAATTTTATCGTAGATCTCATCAGCATAAATAATAAGATTGTGCTGGCGAGCCAATTCGACAATTTCCATTAACAGATCTTTACTGTAGACCGCACCGGTTGGGTTATTTGGGTTTATGACCACAATACCACGCGTTCTTGGGGTGATTTTTTTGCGAATGTCTTCAATATCAGGCATCCAACCTTGTTGCTCATCACACATATAATGAACCGCTTTCCCACCTGAAAGGGAAACCGCAGCGGTCCATAATGGGTAATCAGGCGCAGGCACTAACATTTCATCACCATTATTAAGCAGCGCTTGCATGGCTTGTACGATTAATTCAGAAACGCCATTACCAATGTAGACATCTTCCACGGTCATTTCATGAATACCGCGAGCTTGGTAATGCTGCACAATCGCTTTACGGGCAGAATATAAGCCTTTTGAATCACAATAACCCTGAGAACTAGGCAGATTACGCAAGACATCAACTAGGATTTCATCTGGGGCTTCAAAACCAAATGGGGCCGGGTTACCAATATTGAGTTTGAGGACTTTGTTGCCTTCTTCTTCTAGGCGTTTAGCTTCTTTTAAGACGGGCCCACGAATGTCATAGCAAACATTATCGAGCTTACTGGATTTAGTTAGATTATTCATAGTTTTCTCATTACCCTAAGGGTTACATTGGTCGAGCCGGCGTTATTCCTTTACTCTACTCCTCCCTCAGAAGCTTTTGAAGATGCAAGGTTATTTTTGGTGTAAAAGGTTGGTTTACGCTTAAATGTAATGTTTGGTATCTTATTATATGGTTTAAGTTAGCTGTATGTTCCTAAAATATAGCATTGTGTGGATTATAATTTTAACATTTATTGATGTTTTGGAGTATAAAAAGTAAAAAAGCAGAAAAACAGAGGAAAAAGGAAAATTTGTATCAAAATGTAATATTAAGCATTGAATCATTAAAATAGACATGATTTTTTTGCTGTAATAGCCTTTTTTTATAATAATTAGTGTGATTTTGTTAGTAATATTGATTGTTTCGAGTCATTTTTATTAACAAAAGGTGTTGCTTAAAATTGTAACTATTTGATATTCATAACTATAGGTAAATAGTGAAACGAATTTTATAATGTGCTTACATTAAAATAATTGTGATTACATTAAATATGTTACTATTTAAGCGTGTTCTAGAAAGCGCTTTGTTAGTTTGTTTTTTAGGAAAACATCCCCTTTTTATTAAAATTATTTGATTTTTGGAAGTATGCTATTTGCACACGTGCTCTATCAATTATAAATGATGAGCAGGGTGGAAAAGTAAAATAATTAGAAGTTATTGCAGATCTATGGATTAGAAATGCACTCGCTTAGTAGTCGCTATAAACTCGCTGATTCTCATGGAGGAGAGCAGAAACACCAGGTAACATAAAATTATATAAGAGAATGAACGATGATAAATTCCAATCGTCCCATCATGAACCTAGATCTTGATTTGCTACGTACTTTCGTTGCTGTCGCAGATCTTAATACATTTGCAGCTGCAGCTGCAGCCGTTTGTCGAACACAATCTGCTGTGAGCCAGCAAATGCAACGTTTAGAACAATTAGTCGGTCGTGAGCTTTTTGCTCGTCATGGACGAAATAAACTGCTTACCGCACATGGATTGCAATTACTTGGCTACGCAAGGCAAATATTGCGCGCCAATGACGATGCAACGGCATCATTAACTTATAATGACGCTGATGGTGAATTGCGCATCGGTGCATCTGATGACACCGTCGATATCCTATTACCTTTCTTGCTTAATCGTATCGCGTCTGTCTATCCAAGAATTGCAATTGAAGTACGCATTAAACGAGCTCAGTTTATTGAGTCAATGCTTGATAACCATGAGATAGATCTTGCATTAACAACGGCAAGAATTAGCCACCATCCTAAAACGGCTTTAAGAACCGTGCCTGTTTTGTGGCATAGCGCACCCGATTTTCAATTGCGTCCGAATGAGCCGATCCCATTAGTTGTTATGGATGAAACTAACCCATATCGTAAACTTTGTACTAGTGCCCTTGATGATGCAGGTTTGTCATGGCATGTTGCTTATGAAGCAGCTTCTCTGCCTGCTGTTCGTGCAGCAGTTAATGCGGAAGTAGGGGTAACTGCAAGGCCAATGGAAATGCAAAATGCAGATTTACGTATTTTGAATGAAGCTGATGGGTTACCACGTTTACCTGATATTCAGTATTGGTTATATAAGAACGCAGACGAACAAAAAGATTTTGTTCTGACGGTATTCGGTGCGATCGAAAACAAAAAAATCCCTTATGTGGCAGCCTCAGCAAGTGAGTTGATGGATAGCAACGAGGAAAGTAATTAAGTTAATCGATTCATCTAGTTGCTTTAATCGCAATATCTAATCGATTTATTGTACTGGCGGTAATTCCAATTATTTTGGGATTGCCGTTTTTTTATATCATTTTTGTTGGTTTATTACTGAATCACTTGTTTGTGATCAATGTGTTATTGGCTGTGTACAAATAAAATCAATGTGTTAATCGCAATCTAAAGAAGGCTCGTGTGGCGACTGAGATAGCTATTTTTGGTTAAATGGTTAACGCACGGGTAGATTAAGCTGTTAGATAACAGTTTAACGGATTCGTTGGTAATAACTGAAACGATTATTTCATGCAGTGGAACTCAATTTTCAATATTGGGAAATGGTATCGAGAAATTTGTTTTTATGCATGTTTAAATAATGTCCAGTGATATCCTTAGTAGGATATCGAGTTCAAATTTATCGATTTTTTATTAATTTCCGCTCATAAAAAAAGCAAATAACCACTTAATAAGTATGGTTAAATAAGAAAGACCATGAAATAATTGTGATGTAGCTGGCATAACCTGAATTTCATTGTTTGGTTAACAATTTGTTATGTTATTAACAATGTTTTTTTATTGAATAGATAAAATAGCGCTGTAATGTCAGTTAGTTACTTGAAGTAATGCGTTAAAAAGAGTTACAAAGACTTAAAGTTAAATTGAATGCTATGTAAACAAATTGAGTACTTTTTCAATAAAAGTGTGCGTTAGATCAAATAAAAAGAGCAATTTTTCATCTGTTAAGACAGGTTTTTCCTGAGATAATGGTGTAGTAAAAACGAATAATCAGTTAAACTAGTTTGCGTGTTTACTTGAGTATCATTACACTGACACGTTTTAGCAGATTATGAGTGCTTTTTGTTGTTCTGTTGTTTCCAAAGTGTGAAGTTTTTGTAATAAATACGGGTTATTTTACTTAGTTTAAGTGAAATAAATTGTAATGAGAGAGGACAAACCAAACGCAGTCAACAGGCTGATTTAAGTTTGGTGATATTTTAGTTTGTGATCAATTTTGGTCTTTCTTCTCGATTAACTGGGCAATTGTGGTGCAATACTGCCGTGATGTAAAAAAGAGCAGCTAACACACCATAAGTAATGAGTAAGCAACGAGTATGTCTACATCAATCCTAGCGTTAGCCCATAACTGGGCGTTTGCGATATTCCTTATCGGCACTATCGGTCTTTGTGCTTTCATGTTGGTCGCAGGTCACTTTCTAGGTAGCCGCGCCAAAGCCAGAACAAAACATGTTCCTTATGAGTCAGGTATCGACTCGGTCGGTAGTGCACGTCTCCGCATGTCTGCTAAGTTTTACTTAGTTGCCATGTTTTTCGTTATCTTCGATGTTGAAGCCATGTTCTTATTTGCATGGTCAGTCGCCATCCGCGAAGCCGGTTGGGTAGGTTTCATCGAAGCCGCGATCTTTATTTTGGTATTGTTGGCGGGACTGTTTTACCTCGTCCGCGTTGGGGCATTGGATTGGACTCCAGTCCGTTCCCGCGGAAAAGTAAAGCATCCTAGTGAAGTTATTAAAATCAGCAATCGTCATCCGCAGTAAAAAGCGAGGCATTATACAATGGATTATACGCTCACCCGCATAGATCCGAACGGTGAGAACGACCGTTACCCACTGCAAACTCAGGAAATCGTTACTGATCCACTGGAGCAGCAAGTTGAAAACAGTGTTTACATGGGAAAACTTTCTCATGCACTTCACGATGTGGTTAATTGGGGGCGCAAAAACTCTCTATGGCCATATAACTTTGGTCTTTCATGTTGCTATGTAGAAATGGTGACTTCGTTCACGGCTGTTCATGACGTTGCCCGCTTTGGTGCAGAAGTACTGCGTGCTTCACCTCGTCAAGCCGATTTCATGGTAGTAGCAGGTACTTGTTTCACAAAAATGGCACCTGTTATTCAACGTCTGTATGACCAAATGCTTGAACCAAAATGGGTAATTTCCATGGGTTCATGTGCCAACTCTGGTGGCATGTATGACATTTATTCTGTTGTACAAGGCGTCGATAAATTTATTCCTGTGGATGTGTATATCCCAGGTTGCCCACCGCGTCCAGAAGCCTATATGCAGGCTCTGCTTCTGTTGCAAGAATCTATCGGTAAAGAGCGTAGACCGCTGTCTTGGGTTGTTGGAGACCAAGGCGTTTACCGTGCCAATATGCAATCAGAAAGAGAAAGAAAGCACGGTGAACGTATTGCAGTGACAAACCTGCGTACACCAGACGAAATTTAAGGCTTAAAGCCATACAGCGTAACAGAGCAATGTTGTTGCGAAATAATAAACCTGATCAAGCGTTATGGTGAAGAATGATGACAGATCAGATAGCGCAAGCGAGTAGTAACCAGCCAGGATGGCAGACACAGGATCACTTAAACGACCCTGTGCTTCTGGAACTGCGCAATCAATTTGGGCCGGATGCCTTTTCTGTTCAAGCGACTCGCACTGGTATGCCAGTGGTTTGGGTGCGTCGTGAACAGTTACTGGAAGTGGTCGATTTCCTAAAGAAATTACCAAAACCGTATGTCATGTTATTTGACTTACATGGGGTAGATGAACGTCAACGAATTCACCGTCAAGGTCTGCCAGAAGCAGATTTTAGTGTTTTCTACCACCTCATCTCTATCGATCGTAACCGCGATATCATGTTAAAAGTCGCTCTTAATGAGAAAGACTTAAATGTGCCTTCTATTGTTTCCCTGTTCCCGAATGCGAATTGGCATGAACGTGAAGTGTGGGACATGTTCGGTATAACGTTCCAAGGTCACCCAAATTTACGCCGTTTATTAATGTCACCAAGCTGGGAAGGTCACCCACTGCGTAAGGATTATCCTGCGCGTGCGACTGAGTTTGACCCTTTTGTTCTGACTAAGCAGAAACAAGATCTGGAAATGGAAGCCTTGACTTTCAAACCAGAAGAGTGGGGCATGGCACGTGGAAATGAAAACGAAGATTTCATGTTCCTAAACTTGGGGCCAAACCACCCATCCTCACACGGTGCGTTCCGTATCGTATTACAACTGGATGGCGAAGAAATTATTGACTGCGTACCTGACATTGGCTACCACCACCGTGGTGCTGAAAAAATGGGTGAACGCCAGTCATGGCACAGCTACATTCCTTACACTGACCGTATCGAGTACCTCGGTGGTTGTGTGAATGAAATGCCATATGTGTTAGCCGTTGAAAAACTGGCTGGCATTGAAGTGCCGGATCGCGTGAAAACCATTCGTGTTATGCTGTCTGAGTTATTCCGCATTAACAGCCACTTGCTGTACATCAGTACCTATATCCAAGACGTTGGTGCGATGACCCCTGTCTTCTTTGCGTTTACCGACCGTCAAAAAGTCTACAACGTGATTGAAGCGATTACCGGTTTCCGTATGCACCCTGCATGGTTCCGTATCGGTGGTGTTGCGCATGACTTACCGCGTGGTTGGGAAAAACTGCTGCGCGAATTATTAGATTGGTTGCCAAAACGTTTAGAGTCTTATGTGACTTCTGCACTGAAAAACTCCATCTTAAAAGGTCGCTCTATTGGGACAGCAATGTACTCAAAAGAAGAGGCGTTGGCATGGGGTGTGACAGGGGCTGGATTACGTGCAACAGGCGTTGATTTTGACGTGCGTAAATGGCGTCCATATTCAGGCTATGAAAACTTCGAGTTTGATATCCCTATTGCTCATAACGGTGACTGTTATGACCGTGTGATGATCAAAGTAGAAGAGATGCGCCAGAGTATTCGTATTCTTGAGCAATGCTATAAGAATATGCCAGAAGGTCCTTTCAAAGCTGACCATCCATTGACAACTCCGCCACCAAAAGAGCGCACGTTGCAGCATATCGAAACCCTGATCAACCACTTCTTACAAGTGTCTTGGGGGCCGGTGATGCCAGCAAATGAGTCATTCCAGATGGTTGAAGCGACGAAAGGTATCAACAGCTACTACTTAACCAGTGATGGCAGCACAATGAGCTACCGTACGCGTATTCGTACGCCAAGCTACGCTCACTTGCAGCAAATTCCTGCCGTGATCAGAGGTAGTTTAGTTTCAGACTTAATCGTCTATCTGGGTAGTATCGATTTTGTAATGTCGGATGTGGATCGCTAACCATGCATAATGAACATAACGAAAATGAGAAGCACAACGAGCTCAATGTCGTGAATGTGTTTGAACCGCAAGTCAATCATGGCTTTGTCTTAACAGAGAAAGAGCGTGAAGAGATTGAAGGTGAGAAACACCATTACGAAGACGCACGTGCTGCCTCAATTGAAGCACTGAAAATTGTGCAAAAAAACCGCGGTTGGGTTGAAGATGGTGCGATCCATGCTATCGCTGACGTCTTAGGTATCCCAGCTAGTGATGTTGAAGGGGTGGCGACATTCTATAGCCAAATCTTCCGCCAACCAGTGGGTCGCCACATTATTCGCTATTGCGACAGTGTTGTTTGCCATATTACAGGTTATCAGGGCTTAGAAGCTGAAATCATTAAACAGCTTAATATTCGCCCGGGTCAAACAACAGCTGATGGCCGTTTTACATTGCTGCCGACCTGTTGCTTAGGTAACTGTGACAAGGGTCCAACGATGATGATCGATGATGACACTCACAGCTACGTGCAGCCTGAAAATATTCAAAAATTACTGGAGCAGTATCCATGACAAATTCTGTTAATCCAGTGATCCGTACTGCTGAAACTCATCCTCTAACATGGCGTTTGCGTGATGACAATCAGCCTGTTTGGTTAGATGAGTATCGCAGTAAAAACGGATACAAAGGTCTTGAGCGCGCGCTCAAAGGCATGGCACCGGATGAAGTTGTGAATCTCGTAAAAGACGCTGGCCTGAAAGGGCGAGGTGGAGCGGGCTTCTCAACGGGTCTGAAATGGAGCCTGATGCCAAAAGACGAAAACATGAAACTGCGTTACTTTTTATGTAATGCGGATGAAATGGAACCGGGCACCTATAAAGACCGTTTATTGATGGAGCAACTCCCTCACTTGTTAGTTGAAGGGATGATCACGGGCGCTTATGCACTTAAGGCCTACCGTGGTTATATCTTCTTACGGGGTGAGTATGTTGAAGCCGCGCAAAACCTACGCCGTGCCATCGAAGAAGCGAAAGCGGCGGGTTTATTAGGAAAAAATATCCTCGGTTCGGGTTTCGATTTTGAACTGTTTGTCCACACCGGCGCTGGGCGTTATATCTGCGGTGAAGAAACCGCACTGATTAACTCTTTAGAAGGCCGCCGTGCTAACCCACGTTCTAAACCACCATTCCCTGCAACATCAGGTGCTTGGGGTAAGCCAACTTGCGTTAATAACGTCGAAACCATTTGTAACGTGCCTGCCATTTTAGAGCACGGAGACCAATGGTATATCGATTTAAGCGCCGGTAAGAGTAAAGACGCGGGTACTAAATTAATGGGCTTCTCTGGCCGTGTGAAAAACCCGGGTCTGTGGGAATTGCCATTTGGTACAACGGCACGTGAAGTGTTGGAAGATTACGCAGGTGGTATGCGTGATGGACTGAAATTAAAAGCATGGCAGCCGGGTGGGGCAGGGACAGACTTCCTAACCAACGACCACCTCGACTTACCAATGGATTTCGAAAATATTGCCAAAGCAGGAAGCCGTCTTGGTACTGCATTGGCGATGGCGGTTGATCATGAAATCAACATGGTTTCTTTAGTGCGTAACTTAGAAACCTTCTTTGCTCGTGAATCCTGTGGTTGGTGTACGCCGTGCCGTGATGGTTTGCCATGGAGTGTGAAAATTTTACAAGCGCTGGAAAAAGGCGAAGGGCAGCCGGGAGATATTGAAACCCTAGAGCAGCTGTGCCGTTTCTTAGGACCGGGTAAAACTTTCTGCGCTCACGCACCGGGTGCGGTCGAACCGCTACAAAGTGCCATCAAATATTTCCGTGATGAATTCGAAGCGGGTATCTCGCAAAAAGATCTGCGTAACATCGTGCAGATTGCAGGTATCCAACCCAACTTGCTTAAGCAGCGTTGGTAATTATTTAGCGATTGAGCAACCGCTAAAGAGATTTTTCACGAAGAACGTATTTTTGATTAACGCCTGCTTTATGCGGGCCTTTGGGAAGCATGCTGACTATGGCTACAATATATGTAGACGGCAAAGAATATGACGTAAACGGGTCTGAAAACCTGTTACAAGCCTGTCTTTCTCTCGGGCTAGATATTCCTTATTTTTGCTGGCATCCGGCGCTGGGAAGCGTTGGCGCTTGCCGCCAGTGTGCGGTTAAGCAGTATCAGAACGCAGATGACACACGCGGTCGCCTAGTAATGTCTTGTATGACACCCGCAACGGAAGGTACCTACATCTCAATTGATGATGAAGAAGCCAAACAATTCCGTGAAAGTGTCGTGGAATGGCTGATGACCAACCACCCTCATGACTGCCCAGTCTGTGAGGAAGGGGGGAACTGTCACCTACAAGATATGACGGTAATGACCGGTCATAACATGCGTAAATATCGTTTTACGAAACGGACTCACATTAACCAAGACCTCGGTCCATTTATTAGTCATGAAATGAACCGTTGTATTGCGTGTTATCGCTGTGTTCGTTACTACAAAGATTATGCAGATGGCACGGATTTAGGGGTTTATGGGGCACATAACTATGTGTATTTCGGTCGTACTGAAGACGGTACACTGGAAAGTGAGTTCTCCGGTAACTTAGTTGAAGTTTGTCCTACCGGGGTATTCACCGATAAAACCCACTCTGAGCGCTATAACCGTAAATGGGATATGCAGTTTGCCCCCGGTATCTGCCAGCAGTGCAGTATCGGTTGTAATACTAGCCCCGGTGAGCGTTATGGTGAAATCCGCCGCATCGAAAACCGTTATAACGGCTCGGTAAACCACTATTTCCTGTGTGACCGTGGTCGCTTTGGTTATGGTTACGTCAACCGTAAAGACCGTCCTCGCCAAGCTGTACTCAATAAAAATGGCGTTAAGCAGGTCATCTCGGCTATCGAAGCGATGCAAAGTGGTGCGCAAATTATCAATCAAGCGAAAAAAGTGATTGGTATCGGCTCGCCGCGTGCTAGCGTTGAAAGCAACTATGCATTACGCGCATTAGTTGGAGCAGAAAACTTCTATTCCGGTATTTCTGCGGGAGAGCAGCGTCGTTTAGCATTAATGCAAAATATTCTGCAAAACGGCGGTATCTATACGCCAACACTGCGTGAAGTGGAAGGCTATGATGCGGTACTGGTACTGGGTGAAGATTTAACTCAGACAGGTGCACGCATGGCGTTATCTGTACGCCAAGCGGTGAAAGGTAAAGCTCGTGAGATGGCGGCAGCACAAAAAGTGGCTGACTGGCAAATCGCGGCAATCATGAATATTGGTCAACACGCAAAATATCCGCTGTTTATCACCAATGTTGATGACACGCGTTTAGACGATGTGGCTGCCTTCAATTACCGTGCTCCAGTGGTTGACCAAGCGCGCTTCGGTTTTGCTATCGCCAATATGATTAATGGCGAAGCCCCTGCGGTGAATAATTTACCCGCGGACTTAAAAGCCAAAGTTGAAACCATTGCTCAAGCATTAGCCAGTGCGAAAAAACCATTAATTATCAGTGGTAGCCATAGTGCAAGCGAGGCAATGATCCAAGCGGCCGCTAACGTGGCATTCGCACTGAAAGCGAAAGGCGCGAACGTTGGGTTATCTTACTTAGCGTCTCATGCAAATAGTTTCGGTCTGGCAATGATGAATGCACAGCCATTAGACAGCGCTTTAGCTCGCATAGAAGCGAACGAAGCGGATGTGGCTATTGTTATCGAAAACGACCTGTACCGTCACAGCAGCGTGGATGCAGTCAATAGCGCATTAGCGAAATTGAGCCATTTGATTGTAGCGGATCATCAGCAAACTGACATCATGGATAAAGCAACATTAGTTCTGCCAGCAGCAAGTTTTGCTGAAGCAGACGGTACGTTGATTAACCAAGAAGGTCGTGCACAGCGTTTCTTCCAAGTCTTCGACCCAACGTATTACGATAAAGCTATCGTGATGAACGAAAGCTGGCGCTGGATGCATTCACTGCAAACTGAAGCGCAAGAGCGTGATGCGGATTGGTCTCAACTTGATCACGTTATCGCTGATTGTGTTGCCGCAATGCCACAATTCTCAGGTATGGTTGATGCCGCACCAAAAGCGTCTTTCCGTATTCGTGGTCAAAAACTGGCGCGTGAACCACATCGTTACAGTGGCCGTACAGCGATGCTAGCAAATCAATCTGTCCATGAACCTCGTCAACCGCAAGATATTGACTCTCCATTTGCTTTCTCAATGGAAGGGAACAACAGCCCAACCGCACCGCGCCAGCAAATTCCATTTGCATGGGCACCAGGTTGGAACTCACCGCAAGCATGGAATAAATTCCAAGCCGAAGTGGGTGGTCATCTGTTATTTGGTGACCCGGGTATCCGTTTGTTCAATTCAACAGAGAGCAAATTGGCTTACTTCACTGAAATTCCAGCGGCTTATCAAGCTAGCGAAGCGCAGTGGGTCGTCGCACCTTATTACCACCTGTTTGGCAGTGATGAAATGTCACAGCGTTCAGAGGTGATCCAAGAGCGTATGCCTGAGCCTTATATCATGCTGAACACGCAAGATGCTGCGGCACTGGGGCTGTCAGCGGGTGCTAAAGCTGAGTTTAGCCATGCAGGTCAAGCGTTTAACTTGACTGTTCGCCTCAGTAATCACCTGTCTACCGGTCAAATTGGCTTACCGCTAGGAATGCCAGGTATCGCACCGTCAATGGCTGGCGTGTCAGTCAATAATCTGCGGAGGGGAGCATGATGGATTGGATTTCTCCTGAAGTGATGGAAGTATTAATTTCCATCCTTAAATCTGTCGTCATTTTATTGGTTGTTGTGACTTGTGGGGCATACATGAGTCTGGGAGAGCGCCGTATTCTCGGTCTATTCCAGAACCGTTATGGCCCTAACCGTGTGGGGCCGTTTGGGATGGGCCAGTTAATCGCGGATATGTTCAAAATGCTGTTTAAAGAAGACTGGATCCCACAGTTTGCAGACAAGAAAATCTTTACCCTTGCGCCAGTGATTGCTTTTTGTTCACTGTTCTTAGCATTTGCTATCGTCCCTGTTAGCCCAACATGGCACGTTGCAGACCTGAATATTGGGATTTTATTCTTCCTAATGATGGCGGGTCTAGCGGTCTACGCGGTGTTATTCGCGGGATGGTCAAGTAATAACAAATACTCATTATTAGGTGCGATGCGTGCGTCAGCACAAACCGTGAGTTACGAAGTATTCTTAGGCCTTTCTTTAATGGGTGTGGTTGCACAAGCAGGTTCATTCAACCTGATTGATATTGTGAACTCCCAAGAAGGCATGTGGAATATTATTCCTCAATTCTTTGGTTTTGTGACTTTTGCGATAGCGGGCGTTGCGGTATGTCACCGTCATCCGTTTGACCAACCAGAAGCAGAACAAGAGATTGCGGATGGTTACCACGTTGAATACTCAGGGATGAAGTTCGGTCTGTTCTTCGTTGGTGAGTATATCGGTATCGTAACGGTTTCTGCACTGATTGTGACGCTGTTCTTTGGTGGCTGGCATGGTCCATTCCTGCCGTCATTCTTGTGGTTTGCTATCAAAACTGGCTTTTTCATGATGATGTTTATCTTGATCCGTGCCTCTTTACCGCGTCCACGTTATGACCAAGTGATGTCTTTCGGTTGGAAAATTTGCCTGCCGCTGACACTGCTTAATCTGCTGGGTACTGCAGCAGTGATTTTATACAACGCTCAGTAAGGGGTGATTGAACCATGACATTGAAAGAGTTATTGGTCGGTTTCGCCACCCAAGTACGTAGTATTTGGATGGTCGGCCTACATGCGTTCGATAAACGCGAAACGCAAATGTATCCAGAAGAGCCGGTTTATCTGCCACCCCGTTACCGTGGTCGTATCGTGTTGACGCGCGATCCAGACGGTGAAGAGCGTTGTGTTGCATGTAACTTGTGTGCGGTAGCTTGCCCTGTGGGTTGTATCTCACTGCAAAAAGCTGAACACGAAGATGGCCGCTGGTACCCTGAATTTTTCCGCGTTAACTTTTCGCGCTGTATTTTCTGTGGTCTGTGTGAAGAGGCTTGCCCTACCACGGCAATCCAATTAACACCTGATTTTGAAATGGCCGATTGGAGACGTCAGGATCTGGTTTACGAGAAAAATGACCTGTTGATTTCAGGTCCGGGTAAATATCCTGATTATAACTTTTACCGTAAATCAGGTATGGCGATTGCAGGTAAAGACAAAGGTGAAGCGGATAACGAAGCGAAACCTATCAACGTCAAAGACCTGTTGCCATAAGGAGCGATATTCATGGAATTTACATTTTATATCGCCGGTCTAGTTGCCATTTTAGCAACTTTAAGGGTGATAACGAATACAAATCCGGTGCATGCACTGTTGTATCTGGTTGTTTCTCTGCTGGCTCTGTCAATGGTGTTTTTCTCCCTCGGTGCGTATTTTGCTGGAGCGTTGGAAATCATCGTTTATGCAGGTGCCATCATGGTCCTGTTCGTGTTCGTCGTGATGATGCTCAACCTAGGACGTTCTGTTCAAGAACAAGAGCGCGCTTGGTTGACGCCGAAAAACTGGATTGGTCCTGCTGTGTTATCCGCAGTTTTATTGGCTATCTTAGTTTACGGTATCACCTCATTGTCATATCAAGAAGGCATTGAGGGCACCATCATTGGGGCGAAAGAAGTGGGTATTAGCTTGTTCGGGCCTTACGTTCTGGCTGTCGAATTGGCGTCACTGTTACTACTAGCTGGTTTAGTTGTCGCATTCCACGTTGGACGTGACCGTAAAGAAAACGGTGCTGATCTTGTCAGTATCGCGAAGGCGGAGGAGCAAAAATGATACCTCTAGAACATGGTCTGATTTTAGCGGCGATTTTATTTGTGATGGGGCTTAGCTGCCTTGTTATTCGCCGCAATCTGCTTTTCATGCTGATCGGACTGGAAATCATGATTAACTCAACTGCACTGGCATTTGTGGTTGCAGGGAGTTTTTGGGGGCAGCCAGACGGCCAAATTATGTATATATTGGCAATTACATTGGCTGCAGCGGAGGCGAGTATTGGATTGGCGTTGTTACTGCAACTCCATCGTCATCGTCAGAACCTGAATATTGATAAAGTCAGTGAGATGCGCGGATGAACCTACTCTATTTAACTATTCTGTTGCCTTTACTGGGGTCGGTGTTGTTAGCCTTCTCCCGTGGACGCTGGTCAGAAAACGTTTCGGCCATTATTGGTGCGGGGTCGGTCGGCTTAGCGGCCATCGTCGCATTCTATGCTGGCAATGAATTTTTAGCTCAAGACGCTGGTAGCGTGTTCATCCAACCTCTGTGGACTTGGATGTCTGTCGGTACCTTTAATATCCCATTCACCCTAATGTTAGATGGTCTATCTCTGACCATGTTAGGTGTGGTAACGGGTGTGGGCTTCCTTATTCATGTATACGCTTCTTGGTATATGCGTGGTGAGGAAGGTTACTCACGTTTCTTCGCTTACACTAACCTGTTTATCGCGAGTATGGTGGTCTTAGTCCTCGCTGATAACATGATGCTGATGTATCTCGGTTGGGAAGGGGTAGGGCTGTGCAGTTACCTGTTGATTGGTTTCTATTATACCAATCCAGAAAACGGTAAAGCCGCAATGAAAGCGTTCTTTGTCACGCGTATCGGTGACGTATTCCTCGCAATTGGTATGTTTATCCTGTGGAATGAGCTCGGCACATTGAATTTCAGCGAAATGGCGGTGTTAGCACCTCAGAAATTTGCTGAAGGTTCGAGTGCGATCAATTGGGCAACCTTGATGTTATTAGGTGGAGCAGTCGGTAAATCAGCACAGTTACCATTGCAAACGTGGTTGGCAGATGCGATGGCGGGTCCTACGCCAGTTTCAGCATTGATCCACGCCGCAACCATGGTAACGGCCGGTGTGTACTTAGTGGCTCGTACCCACGTTCTGTTCTTATTAGCGCCAGAAGTTTTACATCTAGTTGGCGTTGTGGGCGCAGTGACATTAGTACTGGCAGGGTTTGCTGCACTGGTTCAAACCGACATCAAGCGTGTGCTTGCTTATTCCACGATGAGCCAAATCGGTTATATGTTTTTGGCTCTCGGTGTGCAAGCTTGGGATGCTGCGATTTTCCACCTGATGACGCACGCTTTCTTTAAAGCACTGTTGTTCCTGTCAGCAGGTTCGGTCATTTTGGCATGCCACCACGAGCAAAATATCTTCAAAATGGGCGGATTGCGTAAGCAAATTCCATTTATCTACGCTGTGATGTTGATTGGCGGAAGCGCACTGGCAGCATTGCCATTGTTTACTGCTGGTTTCTACAGTAAAGATGCCATTTTGTGGGGTGCGCAGCTTGATGGACAAACTGTATTGTTGTGGGCAGGTATCCTCGGTGCATTAATGACCGCAATTTATACCTTCCGTATGATTTTCATCGTGTTCCACGGTGAAGCAAAAATCAAAGCGCATAAGGTTAAAGGCATCACTCACACATTACCACTGGGCATTTTGGCTATCCTTGCAACGTTTGTTGGTGCATTAATCCATCAACCACTCGAAGGGGTATTCCCTGCAGAAGCGGCTGGCAGTGAAGACGGTAAAGTCTTACTCGAAGCGATTTCTGGCGGGTTTGCTATCGCTGGTCTATTAATTGCGGTATTCCTCTACCTGTTTAGACGTTCAATAGTCGATGCTATCGCGAAAACTGCGGTGGGTCGTTTCTTCAGCGCATGGTGGTACCAAGCGTGGGGCTTCGACTGGCTGTATGACGTAGTCTTTGTAAAACCGTTTAAAGGTATTGCATGGCTACTGGAAAGCGATCCGATTAACTCTCTGATGAATATCCCTGCACATCTTTCACGTTGGGCAAATAAAGGGCTTGCAGTGAGTGAAAACGGCCAAATCCGTTGGTATGTTGCCTCGTTGGGGCTGGGTGCAGTGCTGATTCTTGCTCTGCTGCTTTTGGTTTAATTAAGGGACACATTGCGCCATGCTATTACCCTGGCTAATACTCATTCCCTTCATCGGAGGCCTGCTAAGCTGGCAGGCTGACCGGTTCAGTCATCGCGCACCGCGCTGGATTGCACTGGCGACGATGGGAATAACATTAATACTCTCCGTGCAATTGTGGTTAGAAGGGAATTACTCTCTTGTTAATCCACAAGGGATTCCACAATGGCAATCTGTTTTCTTTATGCCGTGGATCCCGTCACTGGGAATTGACTTTCATTTAGCTATTGACGGCTTATCACTGCTGATGGTCGTATTAACGGCTATAATGGGGGCTTTCTCGATTCTGAGCTCTTGGAGTGAAAACCAGAAGAACCAAGGTGCGTATCACTTTAACCTGCTGTGGATTATCACAGGTGTGATGGGGATTTTCACCGCGGTTGACTTGTTCTTATTCTTCTTCTTCTGGGAGATGATGCTGATCCCAATGTACTTCCTGATTGCCAATTGGGGGCACAAAGGGTCAGAAAACAGACAACATATCAAAGCTGCGACTAAGTTCTTTATCTATACGCAAGCAAGTGGCTTGATCATGTTGGTTTCCATCATTGGATTGGCACTAGCGAATTACAATACTTCAGGCGTATTAACATTCGATTATAACCAACTGTTAGGCGCAGAGCTGTCTAGTAACGTTGCGTTTATGTTGATGTTAGGCTTCTTTATCGCCTTTGCCGTTAAAATGCCATTGGTTCCTTTCCATGGTTGGATGGCAGATACCCAAGAACAGTCGCCTACAGCGGGTTCCGTGGATATCTCCGGTATCATGCTAAAAACCGCAGCATACGGCCTGTTACGCTTTACTTTGCCTCTGTTCCCTGAAGCCTCTATCCAGTTCACGCCAGTGGCGATGACGCTGGGTGTGATTAGTATCTTCTACGGCGCATGGTTGGCGTTCAAACAAACGGATATCAAACGTCTTGCAGCGTACAGTAGCTTATCCCATATGGGCTTTGTGACAGTCGCTATTTACGCGGGTTCAACCTTGGCCTACCAAGGTGCTGTAGTTCAAATGATCACCAATGGTTTGTCTGGTGCGGCACTGATTATCATTAGTGGTCAACTGTATGAACGTACGCAAACGCGTGATATGCGTATGATGGGTGGATTATGGAAACGCATTAAATGGTTACCAGGAATGTCCCTGTTCTTTGCTGCGGCAACGCTAGGAATGCCAGGTACAGGTAACTTCATTGGTGAATTTATGATCCTGTTTGGCAGCTTCAGCCAATTCACGTTAGTGACTTGTATTATGGTCTTTGGTGTGGTGTTTGCGTCTATCTACTCACTGTGGATGATGCAACAGACTTATTATGGTACACCAAAATCTGAAAAAGAAATGAAAGGGTTAACGGCGCGTGAGTTTGGTGTGCTGCTGGCTCTGGCTGTATTACTGGTTATCATCGGTTTCTACCCGCAACCAATTTTAGATACATCAATTGGTTCGATGGAAACATTGCATAACCTGTATTCTGCTTCACTTACAACATTAGGGCTGTAATTCGCCATGACAATAACTCCTCAAGAACTGATCGCAATACTACCACTGATGATCGTCGGGTTGACGGCGGTGGTTGTGATGCTGTCCATTGCGTGGCGACGCGATCACCTTACCAGTGCCGCGCTGACAGTATCTGGCTTTGTTATTGCGTTGCTTTCACTGATTTGGGTAGCCGACGGCTACCTAATGGATGTGACTTCGCTTATCCGTGTTGATGGCTTTGCGCTGTTCTATAGTGCATTAGTCCTGATTGCAGGTATCGGTACCAGCATCTTTGCCTACCACTGGCTGGAAGGTTTTGGCGACAATAGAGATGAATTCCACTTGTTAGTTGCTATCGCGGTGGCAGGTGGTGTGCTGTTATCTATGTCAAACCATATGGCGTCGATGTTTATCGGTATTGAGCTGATTTCATTGCCACTGTTTGGCTTAGTTGCCTATACCTTTGAGCGCAGTCGCACATTAGAAGCTGGGATCAAGTACATGCTGTTATCTGCAGCAGCGTCTTCATTCCTGTTATTCGGAATTGCGTTACTGTATGCGGAATCGGGTAGCTTAAGCTTCGCAGCTGTTGGTCAAAGTCTTTCTGATAACCAAATTCACGCCCCATTAGTGATGATTGGTTTCGGTATGCTCATTGTTGGTTTTGGCTTTAAACTGTCACTGTTTCCATTCCAACTGTGGACACCAGACGTTTATCAAGGTGCGCCTGCACCTGTATCAGCTTTCTTAGCAACGGGTAGTAAAATCGCTATCTTTGCCGTATTAGTGCGTATCTTTTTGGAAGCACCAATTGCCAACAGCAATACGTTAGCGATTGTGATTTCAGTGATTGCCATAGCATCTATCTTGTTTGGTAACTTACTGGCTATCACACAAAAAAGCGCAAAACGCTTGCTGGGTTACTCATCTATCTCGCATATGGGTTATTTACTCGTTGCCCTTGTTGCGTTACGTATCGACCCAGTAGCGTCACAAGTGACTATCGCAATCTACTTAGTGGGTTACTTGTTTGCAAGCTTAGGCGCATTTGGTGTTGTGAGTATCGTTTCCAGTCCTTATCGTGGTGATGACCAGGATGATTTCAGTGCATTCCGTGGGCTGTTCTGGCATAAACCCGTTCTAGCAACGGTAATGACTGTGATGATGCTGTCGCTGGCGGGTATTCCAATTACATTAGGATTTATTGGTAAATTCTATGTGATTGCATCTGCGGTGAATGCAGAGTTATGGTGGTTAACAGGAGCTGTAGTGGTTGGTAGTGCAATTGGCTTATATTACTACCTAAGCTTTATGGCTAGCCTATATAGCCGCGATGCAGAACATGCAGAACGTTATACAGGCCCTGAAAAAGCAACGTTAGGGACCGTTGTTGCTGTTATTTGCGCCATTGCGGTTATTGTCTTTGGTGTATGGCCACAACCTCTTATTGATATGACATCAACAGCACTTGCTGTGATTAACTAATAGGCTAAAATTTCCTATAGTTGATAAACCGGCTACTTTTGAGTAGCCGGTTTTTTTTAATCAGGTAACTGACGCTGATATTGGTATTCCATATCATCTAAAAAAGACATTAGTACTTGGCTTGCGGTATTGATCTTTTGAATATTCACTGTTTTTTCAGACGATTTTTCATTAATAAAATGGCACCATTCCCACCAATAATTCTTAATGAGGCCTATCTGAGTAATAATTGATAATTTATGTGAATCTATAGCGGTGATTTGTTCTGATAAGAGCATGAGTTGAGAAAGCTTAAATATTGTTTTATCAATGTGATTAACTTCTTCCTTTAATTCTAAAATTTGGTTTCCTAAATCTAGCCTGACCTCGACAAGTTGCGCAAATTCTAAACCATCATCAATGACTGATAATAAATTTTTAATAAAAGCAATGGCTGACTTTAATATTTGCTTTTTATTTGTTGGCATATCAATTGAGTCAATTAACTCATCATTCAACAAATGTTTTTTTAAGAAATCAGTGATTTTAGATTTTAAGATGATATCTTCTGCTGCGGTAATAACGGAGTGTTGCTGATTGATTTCGTTTATTTTTAGCATTTTGCTATTTTTGGATGTGACTAGGAGTTCTTTTTGTTCTGAGTATTGCTGTAGTTTATGTTGGTTGCTTTCTTCCACGTGAATGAGTGATAGAGAGTCGGTGGTGTAACTGAATTTGGTAATTATTCTTTCTAGCTCTAATTTAAAATCAATTAAATCCTCAATAAAGCTTGTGACTAAAATTCCGTCAGGTATATTTGTATTTTCACTATTTAATTCACTTTTTAAAATATAATTTAATTTTATTTTTAGCTTCGGTATCGAGTTTCTGATTGTTTCATTTATATTGAAAGTCTTACTTGCAATTTTTTGTATCTTTCCGTGTATGATAAAGTCATAATGTATTATATTTTTATTAAATGCGGAAATTTTATTTGACATATGCCTTAATTGATAAATATCAATGGAGGGCAATATCGGTAAATCAAGCTTATCTTGCATATGCGTACCTTTTATTGAGGGGGGTGTTATTTGGTTGAATTTGGTCAAATAACGTTATTAAATGTGTAGAGTATTCTTGAATGGTATACCAAGATGTAACAATTCGTTTGAAATGAGTAATGAATTTAATAAGTTTATCAGCGTTATTGATTTTTTTGAAAACCTCGATTGATTGGGTTATTTCGGTTAGGAGGACAAGCCACATATAATCTAAATGGTCAACGGCTAACCGTGCATCTTTAAAGAAACCATCGATTTTATGGAGGTTAATTTGAATATCAAAGATAACTTTTTTGATGAGTTCTTCTCTGTTAATTTGGTCGTTAATTGATTTTATTTCTGCTAATGTTTCATTCTTTCTTGCTCGAATTTTTTCAGCTTTCGAACCAAAAATACTACCAGTAATAATGAGACCGATGACACCACCTGCTAAGCCGGTGAAGCTGAGTTTTACAAAATGTGAATACTCTTGCTCTAATTGCTGTAGCTCCTGTTTTTTCATTTTAAGTAATTCTTGTAAGTAGCTATCTGTAATTTCATTATCAGTAGTTTCAAGTTGATTATATAACCCTTTAATATTAAATAATAAAGATTCAACGTGTTGATAATTAGATAGATACCCTCCTGTAATATGTACTCTAAAATCTGAAATGATATTTTTAATATTACTTGTCTTAATGGATTGATCCTTAATATCATCTTTAATTAATTGTAAGATATTAGTTAGTTCAGTCGCTATTTGCTGGTCATCGCTTTGATAAAATATTTCATCTAACTCACTTTCATTAATATCATTCAAACTATCTGATACTCTTTTCAATATAGGCATGTGGTTTATATATTCAATAATCTGCCCGCCAGTCTGTATAATATTTCGGCTAGCTAGAGATAGATTGACAGATTGTTCTTTAACATGTTGCTCGACATTATCCCAGGTATTGGCATGATCTCGAATATTGATAATGGTATTAATTAATTCGTCTGTATCTATTGGTAAAGTGGTTGATGAGGTAATACCAAACCATTTTAGAATATCATTTTTTTTCCAAGGCAAAGAAAGAGAGAAGTAAACATGGCGATGTATGCTAATTAAATCGTCTAATGTAAAAATACCGACTTCGCGGGTTGAAAGAGCATCTTGATTCGTTAATAAAGCTAAGGTTGTATGGCCTATATGCTCTTTTTCAATAATTCTGTCGTAATTTTCTTTTGTATTCATTTTAAAATCCATGTTGATTAAGTTAAGGATTGAACACTAATTTGTATTAGCACTATTGTATGGTTGAGTTACCTATTTATTGTAAATGAAAATATAAATTTCATATTTGTTAACCTACTAGAAATTGGCTGAAAGTTTTATACTAAAAAATGAAAAACAGAGCTAAAAAATAGCACTTTGAACAAGTCAATACATGTTTAAAATATTATTTTGTATTATATATATTTAGAAATCATCTATAGTGATACTAAATTAAATAACGCATAACAATATGATGATAATTAAAATTTACGGTGGTTTTACTTTTGAGGGCTAAATAGAATTGTAATGGAATATAGGTTTGCAGCTTAAATATAACTATGTTTCAAAATGGAATTCTTTTTGGATAAAAATGAAGCAATTTCGAGAGGGAGGAAAGAAGAAAGAGGATAAAATCACATTTTCCATTAATTAAATGAATGGAATGACGTGTAATATATATAATAAGCTATACTATCAACAACCTGAACCTCTATTCGTGTAACAAGGTTGGTTTTGATGTGATTTCTCTTGGCTATCGTCATTTGGGGCATAAGCGATAATTATAGTGATGTACTAAAAACAATTTGTTTATTGCAGATAATCTGTTTTTAGTGCTGAACCGGTGACATAGCATTTACTGTTAGTCATCAATGTATTAAAAAATGGTTTTGCGCTATATAATAACGCGTAGTGAATTTGTGTGATGTAGCAGTGGGAATCTAAAGTGAACTATAAAAAAATTGATCAACTGATAACTGAAATTTTGGATCATTTGTCTACATTGACACTAAAAAACCAAGAGTTTATTCGTTTTGTTTGGCAATTGGATGCGCAAACCGCTTTCCCTGGTCTTTCATGGCTATCAGTGCAAGAAAGCTACCCTCAATTTTACTGGTATCAACGGACGGGAGCTGAAGAATGTAGTGCTCTTGGCATGGTGAAATCTTTTGATTCGATAGATAAGGCTCAAGCTTTTTTATCGCAATACCCTGATATACCAGAAATGCGCCTATGGGGGCTTAATGGGTGGAATGCCGTCGGGGATGAGATCCCTGACGAGATAAAACGTCAAGCAACATTTTGTTTTTTACCTCGTATTGAAATTCATCGATTACGTTCAATGATTAACGTTAGCATCAATATAGAAGGTGAAGAAGATCGCTTAAATGCCATTCATCTTTTACAGCAATTAAAACCCGCTTCTCAAGTGACATTGGCACTGAATGCGGATATTACTGCGCAAGAACATATTCCTACTCATGATGAATGGTGCCGTTTATTAAATTGCGCTATTGATGATATGAAGTCAGGGAAAATGGAAAAAGTGGTTATGGCAAGGGAAACAAAACTCACCCTGTCTAAGCCTATTGCGGTTGCTCAGTTTTTAGCACAAAGCCAGCAAGTGAATCATCATTGCTACCATTTTATGATGGCCTTCAACGCGCATTCTGGTTTTATTTCTTCAACCCCCGAGCGTTTATATTTACGTCAAGATGGCCAATTAAATTCTGAGGCCTTAGCGGGAACCGTCGCTAATGACCCTGATGATGCAGTCGCAGCAGAGTACGCTAAATGGTTGATGGAAGATAAAAAAAACCAACATGAAAACTTAGTGGTTGTTGATGATATTTGTCAACAATTGCAAGGGGCGGTGACTGGGGTAGATGTGTCTTCAGCAAAAGTTATTCGTTTAAGAAAAATTCAACACCTTTATCGTTCAATTGTTGCAACGCTAATCACCCCTTCTGATAGCGATTGTTTACAACGCCTCCAACCTACCGCTGCCGTGTGTGGTTTGCCACGAAAAGTCGCTCGGCAATTTTTAGCCAAAAATGAACCTTTTTCTCGCGGCTGGTATGCAGGAACGGGTGGTTTTATGAGCTTAAATAAAAGTGAATTCGCGGTATCTCTACGTTGTGCGCAAATAGAGGGTGCACAGGTCTCATTATATTCAGGCGCTGGCATTGTCAGTGGCTCAGACCCAGAGCAAGAGTGGATAGAAATTGAAAATAAAGCGGCTGGGCTAAAGTCTTTATTTGAAAATAACGAAAAACCATAAAATAAAAATGGTTATTTTCTTTTTTATTTCAATTAGTTCATCAAAAATTGTCCTGAGATCAAGAAATTTATTTCAGCCAGTCTAAACTAATTGATAACTAATAATTTGCTGAGCATATTATGTCGAATTCTGCTTTTAACCTCCGTTGGGCTGAAGTGATTATCGAAGCACTGTCTCGCCACGGAATGAAACACATCTGTATTGCGCCTGGTTCGCGCTCAACACCCTTGACCCTTGCGGCGATTAACCATGGTAAATTGCATTGCCATACGCATTTCGATGAGCGTGGTTTAGGGCACCTAGCCCTAGGTTTAGCAAAAGCCAGCCATGAGCCTGTAGGGGTTATCGTTACCTCTGGTACAGCTGTTGCAAACCTTTACCCTTCATTAATTGAAGCCGGTTTAACAGGGGAAAAGGTGATTTTTCTTACCGCTGACAGACCGCCAGAATTGATTGATTGCGGTGCTAATCAAGCTATTCGGCAAACACATATTTTTGCATCTCACCCCTCTCAATCATTAATGTTGCCAAGGCCGACGCAAGATATTTCAGCGAAATGGTTGGTCACCGCGATTGATAATGGCATGAACCAGTTACACCATGGTGCCTTTCATATTAATTGTCCATTTGCAGAGCCACTATATGGTGAAATGGATGGGGAATATGAGTGGCAGCAAACACTTGGAGAATGGTGGAATTCTTCTCACCCGTGGTTAACGGAGCCATTAACCCATTCCGTCGCATTGGTTGCGGATTGGTATTTTTGGCGTCAGAAAAAAGGCGTTGTGATTGCAGGGCGAATGACAGCGAGTGAAGGGGAGTTAGTTGCAAAATGGGCACAGGAACTTGGATGGCCAGTACTCGGTGATGTGCTGTCTCAAACCGGACAACCTTTTCCATGTGCCGACTTATGGCTACAACATCCAGAAACTCAGTCTATTTTAAAAGATGCGGAATTAGTCGTTCAGTTTGGTTCAAGCTTAACGGGAAAACGGCTCTTACAATGGCAAGCCAATTGTGAGCCGCAAGAGTATTGGATTATCGACTCAATACCTCAGCGGTTAGACCCAGCCAATCATAAGGGAAGAAAATTAACCTGTTCAATCAAGGGTTGGCTAGATAACCATCCTGCACAGCCGAGAAGCTTGTGGTGTGAGTCGCTGCCCACTTTAGTGCAAAAAACTCAACACCATGTGCGCCAACGCTTACAAGCGCAGTTTTCAGAAGCCGCAGTTGCACACCAATTACCTGAACTGCTGCCTCCACGAGGCCAACTATTTGTTGGCAACAGCTTAATTGTCCGTTTGGTAGATGCACTAGCACAACTTCCATTGGGCTATCCTGTTTATAGTAACCGGGGCGCGAGTGGTATTGATGGTTTGATTTCTACCATGGCAGGTGTTCAACGGGCAACAGCACGGCCAACATTGGCTATTGTTGGGGATATTTCTGCACTATATGACTTGAATAGTTTGGCTTTGTTGCGTGAGCCTTCAGCGCCCACCGTTCTGATCGTGGTGAATAACAATGGTGGGCAAATTTTTTCTATGTTACCTACACCAGACGAAGCAAGACAAAACTATTACTGTATGCCGCAAAATGTCAGTTTCGAGCCCGCGGCGAAAATGTTTAGCTTACAATACTGTGCGCCGACAGACTGGACAACACTAAAAAATACCGTTCAACAATTTTGGCGCCGTCAACAGGGCACATTGCTGGTGGAATTGCAGGTGGCAAGTGATGAAGGCGCCCGTACGTTAAAACAACTATTGAATGAAGTTGTGGAACTGTAATGTTATCTGCCCATAGACATAATTCAGTCTCATCTGCTCCTTGGGTCATCTGGCTGCATGGCTTGTTAGGTAGTGCCGATGACTGGCTACCTGTGATTGAACAAACACGTGCTTTTCCATCGTTAGCGGTGGATTTACCAGGGCATGGCGGTTCTCACTCAGAGCCATGCCAAGGTTTTTCACATTTTGATCAACAACTCAGCGCTCTTTTACATTATCATCAAATTAATGAATACTACTTGGTCGGCTATTCACTCGGTGCTCGGTTAGCGATGCATTTTGCCTGTCACTATCAGCCTAACGGATTATTAGGTCTAGTGATTGAGGGGGGCAATGTGGGATTAGTCAATGAACAAGAACGAGTTGCTCGGGCGGCTAATGATAAGGCATGGGCACAACGTTTTCGTTCAGAACCCATCGAAGAAGTGTTAGATGATTGGTATCAACAAGCTGTATTTGCTGATTTGTCGACCACTCAGCGCCAACATTTAACTCAGTTACGTCGGCAAAATAACCCGCACAGTATTGCTGCTATGCTAGAAAATACATCATTAGCAAAGCAACCTTTCTTGGCGGACAAATTGCATCAATTGACCTGTCCTTATCGTTATTTTTGTGGCGAAAAGGATAAAAAGTTTCGAAGCGTTTCGCAACAATATGAATTGCCGTTAACGCTAATTGAAAATGCAGGGCATAATGCGCATTGGGAAAACCCAATGGGCTTTGCAGCTGCACTACACCATTTTTTATCACACTGTGGTTAAAGGAATCTGATAATGATTTATCCAAGCGAAGAAAAATTATACGCACCAATTGAATGGCAAGATTGCTCTACAGGGTTTGAAGATATTCGCTATCATAAATCTCCTGAAGGGATTGCAAAAATTACGATTAATCGCCCAGAAGTGCGTAATGCTTTTCGTCCACAAACCGTGAAAGAAATGATCCAAGCTCTATCTGATGCACGCTATGATGACCAAGTTGGAACTATCATTTTAACGGGTGAAGGTGAAAAAGCATTTTGTGCCGGTGGTGACCAAAAAATTCGTGGCGACTACGGCGGGTATCGTGATGAAAGTGGTACTCATCACTTAAATGTATTAGATTTCCAACGTCAAATTCGTACTTGTCCAAAACCTGTGGTGGCAATGGTCGCCGGTTTCTCTATCGGTGGTGGTCATGTGTTACATATGATGTGTGACCTGACTATTGCTGCAGATAATGCAATCTTTGGCCAAACCGGTCCAAAAGTTGGCTCATTTGATGGTGGCTGGGGTGCGTCTTATATGGCACGTATTGTTGGGCAGAAAAAGGCACGTGAAATCTGGTTCCTGTGCCGCCAGTATAATGCACAAGAAGCGTTGGATATGGGGCTGGTTAATACTGTCGTTCCTTATGCTGACTTAGAAAAAGAGACTGTGCGTTGGTGTCGTGAAATGCTAGAGAACAGCCCAATGGCATTACGTTGCTTGAAAGCCGCCTTGAATGCAGATTGTGATGGTCAGGCTGGCCTGCAAGAGCTCGCAGGTAATGCCACTATGTTGTTCTATATGACAGATGAAGGGCAAGAAGGCCGTAACGCCTTTAATGAAAAACGTGCTCCAGACTTCTCTAAATATAAGCGTAATCCATAATGCGTAAAGCCCGTATTTATTCGTTCAGCCTGCCGATGGAGGCAGGCGTTATCCTTCGTTATCAGCGACTAAAAACGCGTGATGGGCTTTTAGTCTGTTTACAAGATGGGGATAATGAAGGTTGGGGAGAAATTTCGCCTCTACCTGAATTCAGTCGTGAAACATTAGAAGAAGCAACCGCAGAAACTATTAAGCGACTGAATGAATGGGTGAAAGAAGGCAAAATTTCTAATAGTTTATTACCCTCTGTGGCTTTTGGTTGCAGCTGCGCTCTAGCGGAGCTGGCAGGGGAGCTTCCTGAACAAGCGGATTACCGCAAAGCGCCTTTATGTAGTGGTGATCCTGACGATTTAATCTTAAGCCTTGATGCAATGGAAGGTGAGAAAGTCGCTAAGGTTAAAGTCGGTCTATATGAAGCGGTACGTGATGGTATGGTGGTTAACCTGTTACTAGAGGCAGTTCCAGAACTGAAACTGCGTTTGGATGCGAATCGCAGTTGGACCCGAACAAAAGCCGACGGTTTTGCTAAATATGTTAATCCAGACTACCGTAGTCGTATTGCGTTTTTAGAGGAGCCGTGTAAGACCCGTGAAGAGTCACTGCAATTTGCAGCAGATACTGGCATTAGTATTGCTTGGGATGAAAGTGTACGTGAGGAAGGCTTTATGGTAGAAGCGCAGGAAGGGGTTTCTGCGATAGTAATTAAACCGACCCTGACAGGCAGCTTGTCATATTGCCGCTATTTAGTGGAAGAATCACATCGCTTAGGGTTACAAGCTGTGATTAGCTCATCCATTGAAAGTAGTTTTGGTTTAACACAACTTGCTCGTGTAGCGCATTGGCTAACGCCAAATACCATTCCAGGCTTAGACACGGTATCACTTATTCAATCTCAATTGGTACGGCCTTGGCCACAATGTGATATTCCGCTTCAGCAGTTAGATGATTTAACGCTTGTATGGCAGAGTTAGCACAATTTAAAGATTGGCCTTGGCAACACTGGGCCAATCTTCGTCCGAACTCAATCGCTCTAGTCACAGAGTCCCAAAGTATGACTTGGGAAAGTGTAAGCCAACAAATTACTGACCTTAGAACTTACTTTTTAATGCAAGGCGTAGAGCAGGGGCAGTGTATTGTTTTACATGGAAAAAATTCAGTTGAATTATTACTGAGTCAGCTGGCACTTATTGCTTGTGGGGCTCGTGTTTTACCATTAAATCCCCGCCTCCCAGAACGGTTGTTAGCAGAATTATTACCTCATCTTAATGTTAGCTCAGTTATTGATTTTACTGATGAATCAAATCTGTTAGCAAATTATCGTAATTTAGATTATCAACTTTATTACCATTTTATTAGTGATGAAGAGGTTGCTCCGGTTATTTTTCAAGAGGTTATTCAGCAGCCCGCTACGTTGATTTTAACATCGGGATCGACAGGCCTACCTAAAGCCGCTGTTCACAGTGTCGCTGCGCACTTAAATAGTGCAGCAGGTGTTGTTAATCTGATGAATTACCAGCAAGGAGATTGTTGGTTACTATCGCTGCCGTTATTCCATGTATCTGGTCAGGGGATTGTTTGGCGCTGGCTTCTTAAAGGTGGCTCACTTGCGGTCAAAAATCTTCCTTTGGCTCAAGCATTGCATGAGGTCACTCATGCCTCTTTAGTTCCGACCCAGTTATGGCGTTTATTAAATGATAAATCAGTGACTAATATCGCATTGAAAGCCGTTTTATTGGGAGGAGCGAGTATTCCTTCAACCTTGACGGATCTGGCTCAACAGCATGGTATTGCTTGTTGGAGCGGCTATGGGATGACAGAAATGGCATCTACGGTTTGTGCGAAACGGGCAGACGGTAAAAAAGGTGTCGGTTTACCCTTAAAAGGCAAGCAAGTTCGTCTTGTGGATGATGAAATTCAAATTCAATCAGACAGTCAGGCTCTGGGTTATTGGTTTGATGGGCAACTTCACCCATTAAATTGCCTAGATAACTGGTTTAAAACCAATGATAAAGGGGCTTTTATTGATGGGGAATATCAGGTTGTTGGTCGTCTAGATAATTTATTTATTAGTGGCGGGGAATGTGTTCAACCCGAAGATATCGAATCAGTCATAAATTCACATCCTGATGTCAGCCAAAGTTTTATTATACCTATTGATGATGTGCAATTTGGGCAACGTCCTGTCGCGGTTATTGAAGCAAATGAGTCAGTGGATTTAAATCAGCTGGCGGATTGGTTAAAAGATAAACTCGCTCCATACCAATATCCTATGGCATTTTATTATTTAGACCCTGAATTGAAAGCAGGGGGAATAAAAGTGTCTAGGCAACAAGTGAAGAAGTGGTTGTTAGCGAGAATAAAAGAATAGGGCGAAATAGTGGCGGGGTTATCCCCACCACTTAATGACTTACACTATTTTAGTGCTTTTAACGCTTTTTCGACACCTGCACCGTATTCAGGGTGAACTTGTTTAAATAACTCGATTTGGCGCACTTGTGTGGCTTCAGTCGCGTCAATCAGTTCACCGGCAATACGTTTAAACATACGTTGGTGCTCGGCATCATCTAACAACTCATATAATGCACGTGGCTGGCTGAAATAATCTTGGTCTTCGCGGTGATCCCAATGGTCAGCAGCACCTTCAATAGATAATGGCGGTTCGCTAAAGTCCGGTTGTTCTTGGAATAATCCGGCTTCATTTGGCTCATAGGTCACATGGTTGCCACTATTACCGTCAACGCGCATTGCCCCATCACGGTGGTAATTATGGAATGGGCAACGTGGGGCGTTTACTGGGATTTGGTGATGGTTGACACCAAGACGATAACGATGAGCATCGCCATAAGAGAACAGGCGGCCTTGTAACATTCTATCTGGGGAGAAACCAATACCCGGAACCACGTTAGCAGGGCTAAAAGCCGCTTGTTCTACGTCAGCAAAATAGTTGTCTGGATTACGATTAAGTTCAAAATAACCGACATCAATTAATGGATAATCTTTGTGTGGCCATACTTTGGTTAAGTCAAATGGGTTATAAGGAACTTGAGAAGCTTCTTTTTCTGGCATAATTTGCACTTGCAAATTCCAGCGTGGGAAATCCCCTTTCTCGATGGATTCAAACAGATCTCGCTGTGAACTTTCTCTATCTTTACCCACTAACTGCTCAGCTTGTTCATCAGACAGATTTTGAATACCTTGTTGGCAACGGAAATGGAATTTGACCCAGAAACGTTCATTGTTACTGTTGATGAAACTATATGTATGGCTACCAAAACCATGCATATGACGGTAACTTTGTGGGATACCACGGTCACTAGCATCAATGGTTAACTGGTGTAAAGATTCAGGTAATTGGGAGAAAAAGGCCCATTTATGTTCCATTGTACGCAGGTTAGAGCGAGGGTCACGTTTAACTACGTGGTTTAAATCAGGGAATTTTAATGGGTCACGGAAATAGAATACAGGGGTGTTGTTACCCACCATATCCCAGTTACCTTCTTCAGTATAAAACTTTAATGCGAAGCCACGAATATCACGTTCTGCGTCGGCAGCTCCACGTTCGCCTGCAACGGTAGAGAACCGAGCGAACATTTCTGTTTTTTTCCCTACTTCAGAGAAAATTTTTGCACGAGTATAGCGGCTAATATCATGGGTTACGGTAAACGTACCGAAAGCACCAGAACCTTTTGCGTGCATACGTCTTTCAGGGATTACTTCACGGTCAAAATGGGCAAGTTTTTCTAAAAACCAAACATCCTGTAATAACATTGGGCCACGTTTACCCGCTGTCATGACATTATTATTATTGGCGACTGGGGCGCCTGAGGCGGTAGTAAGGCCTTTCTTTTTCATCACAATGCTCCTTTGTTTGGATTAAATGACTACACAAACCTAACTAATAAGTTAATATTTTGTAAAAAATAAAAAACACGACTACAATAAACTTGTAATTCAGTATAGTTATTATGGAATTGATTATCTAATTAATATAACCAATTACTGTGATTACAAGTAAAAAAATACGTATTTATCGCACTTTTTTGCACTAAAATTTTTGATGCGTGAAATTTTGTAATGAATAACGAGGGCTTTTATCGAGGCTATAGCGTAAATCTAGGTAAGAATGGCTGAAAATAGGGTGAGATTCGCGTAATATCCATAGGTAATAATATCAAGAGGATAAAATAATGCGCAAATTATTATTATTGGCAGCAGCGATGTCACCATTATTCGTAGGTACTGCACATGCAGTTTCAGTTAGTGCACAAGCAGGTGAACATTTTACTGAGCTGTCTGCAGGGTTAGGTAACCAAAATGCAGGATTGGCATTTAACGGCTCTTGGGCTCGTAGTGACCATGATGGGCAAATGGGTAGTATTGGTGCCACATTTGGCTTACCTATTGGGCCTTTTTCTGCATTTGTAGGAGGTAAAGGGCTATATCTATCACCTGATCACAATAGTAATGGTGCTGCATTAGCTGTTGGTGGTGGGTTAAATTGGCAGGCTTTGCCTTCACTCAATATTTACGGTGAAGCTTATGGTGCTCCAGAGCAACTGACTTCAGGCAGCAAATCGTACGTCGAAGCTAAAGCCGGTGCACGTTATACGGTATTTAAGCCTTTATCTATTGATGCGGGATATCGCTTAATTGAAATGAAAGGGACACATGGTCATAGTAGCGATAAAGTTGCTGATGGCTGGTATGTAGGGGCTGGCCTTTCATTCTAACAGGGTTATCTTGTTCATAATGCCCCTAGGCGTACATTATGTGTACGCCTAGGGCGAATTTGATGATGTAAACTTAGTTGAGTATTTTTTAAAATAATTGGTTAAACTTTTAGCTGCTTATCCATAGCTATTTACTTCAGTTTTTATTGCATTACTTTAATGACGTCAGCTCATCACGGCTCAATCCGGTGCTTTTCATAATAATTTCAGGGCTAACACCGTTTATCAATAAGTTGCGAGCTAAGGTGGTTTTAGTTTTTTGAACGCCTTCTTGAAGCCCTTTTTGAAGCCCTTCCTGTTTGCCTTTTTGCAGCCCCTCGAGAAGGCCCTCTTGATGACCCTTATTATGTAAGCGTTGTGCGATATTCATAATCGTCTCCTTGTGCTTTTCTGTTTGCGCTTCTAATGTGTAGATAAATTTTTCAAAATCAGTTGAGTCTAAAGCAGAAAATAGGTAATTGATGATAGTGACCACATCATTGTCGCTATTATAGTGTTGATTGAGTGCTTGCGCCAATAAAGGAAGCACATGGTGAAACTCATCTCGCAAACGTTTATGTTTCATCGCTAATTCCATAACAGCAATTTTGCGATGATTTACTAATTCATTATCGTCTATTACAGTGATATCAACCAACGGGAATGATTGTGTATATAACGTATTTGCCAGCTTGGGCTGAGGAAAACAATCTGTCCATAACTGAGTGTAAGGGTAAGGTGAACGAGTACCGTGGTAGAAAAGAATAGGAACAACTAGAGGTAATACAGTGCTTCCTTGCTGCATATGCTGATTCATTGCTAAAAACGCATAATGCATTAAGCGCCACGCCATCAGTTTATCTGGGGTTGACTGGTGCTCGACTAATAAATAAATATAGCCTGTTCCATGTGAGGTCTGTACTGAATACAGAACATCAGATAGCCGAGAGCGAAGCTGTTTATCAATAAATGATGAGTTAGTCAGCTTTAGCGTAGTGAAATCACATAATGATTTTATGTGTTTTGGTAAGTGAATTTCAAAAAAGTCACGTGCGCTGTCTATGTTTGACATAAACCTCTTAAATGCTGCATCGTGGACAGCAGAAATATTTTTCCTTTTCATTCAACCTAATTCCTTATTTACCTCTCAATAACTGTAAAGCAAGAGGGGTAGGGTTGTCTTTTCGGAATTATTTTCTGCCAAATGACGTAATTAAAGAAATATATATTAAATTATATGCAAATAATATATATGTGGAGATAGAGTAGGAATGCTAGGGAATTATTGATTGATTGCGGATATCAAACGATGGCCACCTTGATTGGGAGTGAGGATAGTTAATTTCAGATAAACAAAAGCCGTAATTTGAAGTTATCCGAATTACGGCTTAATTTATCAATTTGTTAGCCGACGTTCGGTAAGAAGCCGGCAACAATCGAAAATTGGATAGCGATTACTGCCACACCACATGCCAACACTAAGGCTAAAATAGGTGTACCACCTTTAACTTGATACCCACCTTGAGATTCTAATTTACGTACACGTAATGTTAGCAATGCAGGAATAATCAGCGCTAAGACCGAGAGTGCAACAGCTGCATAAGTTAATGCTTGTACGAAACTACTAAAGAATAGGGCAGCCAATAATGGCGGAACAAAGGTGAGTAAGCCTGTTTGCACTCGACCGATAAAATGATTACTCCGTTTGAATAAGTCGGCGAGGTAATCAAATAAGCCTAATGCGACACCTAAGAAAGATGTGGCCAACGCTAAATCCATAAACAAGCTGACGGCGATATTAACGCGAGGTGTAGCGACAACATCGCGGATCGCGGTGAGTAACCCATTTAGACCTGATTCCTGCGCTAGTATTCCGAGAAAAGTATGTGATGGAATAGACCCTAACGTCGCAATCTGCCATAGAATATAAGCAACTAAAGGAATTGCGCTTCCGGTAATGAAAATCATACGTAATTTACGTACATCCCCATTCATATAGTTAACTAAACTTGGGACGCTGCCATGGAAACCAAAAGAGGTAAAAATAACGGGTACTGCGGCAAGGATAAGGCCTTTTTCAATTGGCATGGTGCTTAAGTTTACGGCTTCCGCGTGTGGCATCATTACAACTAACATGATGACTAAAAAAATCGTTTTTGCTGTGAATAAAATTCGGTTAATAAAATCGACGGAATGCGTACCAATACAGACAACTGCACCACCAATAATAGTGAATGCAATAATGGCAGTGTCAGTTGAAATTTTAAAGCCCCACCATGAAGACAGACTATCTGAAATTAATACGCCAGCTCCACCAATATAAGCGGTTGTTAATGCGTACATTAATAGCAGCATACTTAGCCCAGTCACTATCTGGCCAATTGGGCCAAGATATTTTTTAGCAACGGAGCCTAAGCCCATATTTGCAGGGTTATGCTGATACACTTCAACTAACAGTAATGAGGTATAACTCATTAACATCCATAATCCAACAAGCAAACAAACGATGCCTGTGAAACCGACTCCTGCAGCGGCAAGTGGCATTGCCAACATCCCTGCACCTATTGTTGTCCCTGCAACGATTAACACACTGCCAAGCGTACGATTCTTCACAAGTTCCTCTAATTGAATTTGAATAATTAATAAGTGATGCAGATTATGCGATTGCAAGTTCGCTGTCAAATGTAAATTACAGCTAGTGTAATGTTAAGTTTACGCCAATAATCAAGTAGATAGAGAGACTCAAGACAATGAGCAGAGTTAATAAAGTAAAGAAAAAATGATGATTTAAAGTGACTAAAGGTAAATTTAAATGGAGTGAGTTGTTAAAATTGGTGTAGTAGTTGATTGATTTTTATCAAAATGGTAGGTAACGGAATAGTATGTCAGTTACTTAATTAAAATTATGTGATGAGGTCAAAATAAAAGCATAAAAAATAAAACTAAATTGATTTTGAAGTTATCATAAATCAAATTAATGCTTGAAAATCATCCCGATAATATATGTAAACATATATATAAAGGATGGAACTATGGACTTTATGATTCAACTAGCCATTATCCTTGTTTGCTTATTCTATGGAGCAAAAAAAGGGGGAATGGCACTCGGGCTATTAGGTGGTGTTGGTCTAGTTATCTTAGTTTTTGGCTTTGGTTTACCGCCTGGAAAACCGCCTGTTGATGTAATGCTTGTTATCATTGCTGTTGTTGCCGCATCAGCAACGTTACAAGCATCAGGCGGTTTGGATGTCATGCTGCAAATTGCAGAACGACTACTGCGGAAAAACCCTAAGTACATTTCTATTGTGGCACCTTTTGTGACATGTATCTTAACCATTTTGTGTGGTACAGGGCATGTGGTGTATACAATTTTACCTATCATTTACGATGCGGCGATTAAAAATAATATTCGCCCTGAAAGGCCAATGGCTGCGAGTAGTATTGGCGCGCAAATGGGGATTATCGCTAGCCCAGTTTCAGTTGCCGTTGTTTCATTAGTCGCAATGCTAAATGGTGTGACAATCAATGGTAAGTCACTCGAATTTTTGGATTTATTAGCAATTACTATTCCATCAACATTAATTGGTATTTTAGCTATTGGTATTTTCAGTTGGTTTAGAGGTAAAGATCTCGATAAAGACCCTGTATTCCAAGAGTTTATCTCAGTCCCTGAAAACCATGATTATGTCTATGGTGACAGTGTGACACTGCTAAATACCAAATTACCGAAAATTAATTGGGTCGCGATGTGGATTTTTTTAGCTTCCATCGCAGTTGTGGCATTACTTGGCGCATTTTCTGAACTTAGGCCGCTAATTAACGGTAAGCCACTATCCATGGTTTTAGTCATCCAGATGTTTATGTTATTAGCAGGTGCGCTAATTATCATTATTTGTAAGACTAATCCAGGACAAATTTCAAAGAATGAAGTATTCCGTTCAGGGATGATTGCGATTGTTGCAGTATATGGTATCGCATGGATGGCAGAAACCATGTTCGGTGCTCATATGGATGAAATTAAAGGAACTTTAGGTTCTTTAGTGAAAGATTTCCCTTGGGCTTATGCAGTTATCTTATTATTAGTCTCTAAGTTTGTTAACTCACAAGCAGCTGCTCTGGCCGCTGTAGTACCAATTGCACTAGGGATTGGTGTTGACCCGGCTTATATTATCGCTTCTGCGCCTGCGTGTTATGGGTATTACATTTTACCAACTTACCCGAGTGACCTTGCGGCAATTCAGTTTGACCGTTCTGGAACAACGCGTATTGGTAAATTTGTTATCAACCACAGCTTCATTCTACCGGGGTTAATTGGGGTGGGTGTTTCTTGTGTATTTGGTTGGATATTTGCGGGATTATATGGTTATTTATAATCAATAAAGCAAGTGAATAAAAAGTGATTGCACAGGTAACTGATAGACAGCTGTGCAATCACCTATTTTAGATTAACCAATTTCAATATCTGAAAGTGGATGACAGCAACAAGGCAGAATTTCTCCATCTTGCACAAATGCAATAGGTTTTTGCTTATAGCCCACTTTCCCATGTAATAACGTCACTCGGCATGAACCGCAGTAGCCTTCACGGCATTGATATTCTACAGGAATACGGCTGTCTTCTAAGGCTTCCAACAAACACGAATGGACTTCAGTATGGAAGGGGACTTGAACACCCTGCGTTAACCGCAGGGTGATTTTATGGCTTGCCATGCTTATAGTTCGAAGTCGCTCAAATCGTCGGTATCGACTTGAGAGTCAATTTGGCCGACTAAATAAGAACTGACTTCAACCTCTTGAGGCGCAACTTGTACGTTGTCAGACACCAACCATGCGTTGATCCATGGAATTGGGTTTGAACGCGTTTCAAATGGCAATTTCAGACCGACAGCTTGCATGCGAATATTAGTAATATATTCAACATATTGGCATAAAATATCTTTATTTAAACCAATCATAGAGCCTTCGCTGAATAGGTAGTCAGCCCACTCTTTCTCTTGCTCTGCCGCTTGAACGAATAAGTCATAACATTCTTGCTCGCACTCTGCCGCGATTTCTGCCATTTCTGGGTCATCTTGCCCCGAACGTAACAGGTTCAACATGTGTTGTGTACCAGTTAAGTGCAGTGCTTCATCACGTGCGATCAGTTTGATGATTTTAGCATTTCCTTCCATTAGCTCGCGTTCAGCAAACGCAAATGAACAGGCGAAGCTAACATAGAAACGAATTGCTTCGAGCGCATTAACGCTCATTAGGCACAGGTACAGCTGCTTCTTCAACTGACGCAGAGAAACAGTAACTTGCTTGCCGTTGCAAGTATGCGTGCCTTCACCAAACATATGATAGTAATTGGTCATTTCGATCAGGTCATCGTAAAAACCAGAAATATCTTTAGCACGTTTTAAAATTTCTTCATTTTCAACGATATCGTCAAAAATAATGGCAGGGTCATTCACAATATTACGAATAATATGTGTATACGAACGTGAGTGGATAGTTTCAGAAAACGCCCACGTTTCAACCCAAGTTTCCAGTTCAGGAATCGAAATCAGTGGCAATAATGCCACATTAGGGCTGCGGCCCTGAATAGAGTCCAGCAGCGTTTGGTATTTCAGATTACTGATAAAGATATGCTTTTCGTGATCTGGCAGCGCATTATAGTCAATACGGTCGCGAGAGACATCAACCTCTTCAGGGCGCCAGAAAAACGACAGTTGTTTTTCAATCAGCTTTTCAAAAATAGGGTACTTTTGCTGATCATAACGCGCCACGTTAACGGGTTGGCCGAAAAACATCGGCTCCAGCATTTGGTCATTTTTTTTCTGTGAAAACGTTGTATATGTGTGTGACATAACAATTCCTATTAAATTTTACACGCGCCGCCTTCGCAATCGGAATCCGCTGACTCAACAACTTCTTCCAGATCGCCCTGAACATCTTCCGCCCCATCGCGAGTGTTATGATAGTAAAGTGTTTTCACACCAAACTTATAGGCGAGCAATAAATCTTTTAGCAATTGGTTCATTGGTACTTTACCGCTCTCAAAACGAGTTGGGTCATAGTTTGTGTTAGCAGAAATCGACTGGTCGATAAATTTCTGCATGATACCAACGAGTTGTAAGTAGCCACTATTTGAAGGCATTTGCCACAGTAGCTCATAAGCACCTTTCAGATTTTCGTAATCAGGCACCACTTGGCGCAAGATACCATCTTTAGAGGCTTTAATACTGATATAACCACGCGGTGGTTCAATACCATTGGTTGCGTTAGAAATCTGTGATGATGTTTCTGAAGGCATCAATGCAGACAGTGTCGAGTTACGCAGACCATGTTGTTTAATTTCTTGGCGTAACGCTTCCCAATCGTAATGCAAAGGTTCATTAGTTAACTTATCGAGCTCTTTTTTATAGGTATCGATAGGTAAAACGCCTTGTGCATAAGTTGTTTCATTGAACCATGGGCAAGCACCTTGCTCCTTTGCTAACTCATTCGAGGCTTTTAATAGATAATACTGAATGGCTTCGAATGTTTTATGCGTTAAGTTGTTTGCACTGCCATCAGAATAACGAACGCCGTGCTTCGCGAGATAATAAGCGTAGTTAATCACGCCAATACCTAATGTACGACGGCCCATTGAGCCTTGTTTAGCTGCAATGATTGGGTAATCTTGGTAATCAAGTAGCGCATCGAGTGCACGAACAGCTAATATTGCTAGCTCTTCTAATTCATCTAGACTATCAATCGCCCCTAAGTTAAATGCCGATAATGTACACAGCGCAATTTCACCATTTTCGTCATTTATATTATTTAATGGCTTAGTTGGCAGCGCAATTTCTAAACATAAATTCGACTGACGAACTGGCGCAATCTGCGGGTCAAATGGGCTATGTGTATTACAGTGGTCAACGTTTTGAATATAAATACGGCCAGTAGACGCACGTTCTTGCATCATTAATGAAAATAGCTCAACCGCTTTAACGCTCGATTTACGAATGTTTTCATCTTGCTCATATTTCACATATAGACGTTCAAATTCGTCTTGATCTGCGAAAAAGGCGTCATAAAGACCCGGAACGTCCGATGGGCTGAATAATGTAATGTCTTGGTTTTTAATCAGACGCTCATACATTAACTTGTTTAATTGCACACCGTAATCCATATGGCGAACACGGTTACCTTCAACCCCACGGTTATTCTTTAGAACCAGTAAGCTTTCTACTTCAAGGTGCCAAATAGGGTAGAACAAGGTTGCAGCGCCACCGCGAACACCACCTTGCGAACATGATTTAACCGCAGTTTGGAAGTGTTTATAGAATGGAATACAACCCGTATGGAAAGCTTCTCCACCACGAATTGGGCTGCCTAATGCACGGATACGGCCTGCATTCACCCCAATCCCTGCACGTTGTGAGACATATTTCACAATTGCGCTTGAGGTTGCATTGATAGAATCCAAGCTGTCACCACACTCAATCAGTACGCAAGAGCTGAATTGACGTGTAGGCGTACGTACCCCCGCCATAATCGGCGTAGGTAATGAAATTTTGAATGTTGAAACGGCATCATAGAAACGACGGATATAATCGAGGCGTGTTTCTTTTGGATAATGTGAAAATAGGCAAGCTGCAACTAAAATATATAAAAACTGTGCGCTTTCATAGATTTCACCCGTTACACGGTTTTGAACTAAATATTTCCCTTCAAGCTGTTTTACAGCCGCATAGGAGAAGTTCATATCACGCCAATGATCAATAAAGCTATCCATTTGCTCGAACTCTGCTTCAGAGTAGTCTTCCAGCAAATGCTTGTCATATTTCCCCATTTCAACGAGGTGTTTAACATGCTTATATAATGCAGGCGGTTCAAACTGGCCATAGGCTTTCTTGCGTAAGTTAAAAATAGCAAGACGCGCAGCTAGGTATTGGTAATCAGGGGTATCACCCGTAATTAAATCTGCTGCTGCTTTGATCATCGTTTCGTGAATATCAGAAGTTCTGATCCCATCATAAAACTGAATCTGTGAACGTAACTCCACTTGAGAAACGGATACGTTACTTAGGCCTTCAGCAGCCCAGGTGATTACCTTGTGGATTTTATCAAGATCAATGCGTTCTTTATGTCCATCACGCTTTGTGACTAACAGACTCTGGTTCATGAGCAAGTACACCTTGGTTGAACTACAAATAGTTTAAAATAAACATAAAAAAGCTCATGGTGTAATGCCATGAGACTAGTTGTATTATGTTTTGTTGTACCACTATATGTAGTAGTTTGTTTAGAATACCATAACAAGATAATGTTAATATGTGATTTTATCAAGTGAACAAATTAGAGGGATCTTGTGGATAACTGGTTGGATAAGAAAAGTGATCATGTCGGTAAGCTGCATGGTAAAAGGCATTAATAAAAAAAATGCTTCCGACATGAGGACTAAAATAAATTTTGTAAAATGCGATCGTTTGCTGCTTTCTTAAACGTAGTGCTTGTGATTTATTCTTTTCACGACTAAATGACTATTCGTTTACCGTATGCAGCATATAGTTTACATCAACATTTGGCCCAAGCCAGAACTTGTCTGTTAATGGATTATAATGCAACCCTATGATATGTTTGTCTTTTAATGGTGTGCCGTCAATCCAATGAATTAACTCAGAAGGGCGAATAAACTTGTTTGCGTCATGAGTGCCTTTTGGGACGATTTTCATTATATATTCAGCAGCAACAACAGCCATTAGCCATGCTTTTTTATTACGGTTGATGGTTGAAAAAATTACGTGTCCACCCGGTTTGACTAATTTTGCGCAAGCCCTAACGACAGACTGAGGGTCCGGAACATGTTCAAGCATCTCCATACACGTGACAACATCATAGGCTTGAGGGTGCTTGTCTGCATGTTGTTCAACGGTTTCTTGTACATATTCAACTGGAATGCCGGACTCAAGAGAATGTAAGCGAGCAACCATTAAAGGCTCGGCACCCATATCAAGACCGGTGACTTCTGCACCTTCACGCGCCATACTTTCCGATAAAATGCCACCGCCGCAGCCAACATCAAGAATTTTTTTACCGAAAATACCGTCTACACGCTGCATAATATAACCTAAGCGTAATGGATTGATGCGGTGTAGTGGGGCGAATTCCCCTTCTAAGTCCCACCAACGTGAGGCAATGGACTCGAATTTTTCGATTTCTTGCTTATCGACGTTAAGGTAGGTTGGGGTTTGGGTGTCATTCATACAAAGAAGCTCCTATTTTTAACCTATTACCCGAAAGCCTATTAACGATAGTTATATTTAAACTGTATTTAAACTATGTTTAATAGTGGGAATAGTAGCCCGACAAGCATTGATGGCTAAAATGTAAACAACAATGTAATTATTGCAGTTATTAATTGATAAACCTTCAAGTTTCGGACACATAAACTTAATTTTCCGCTATTATACATAGCTTGGAAGACAAATACCCGTCTCTTATTTTTATTAAATTGGCGAATTGTGGTATAGTTCTACTCTTTGAATCCGAAGTTATGAGGGACAGTGGTTCCATGAGCGAGATTGCCAGAGAAATCACACCAGTTAATATCGAAGAAGAGCTTAAAAGTTCGTATTTGGATTATGCAATGTCCGTTATTGTCGGCCGTGCGCTTCCAGATGTTCGAGATGGACTGAAGCCAGTACACCGCAGAGTACTGTATGCGATGAATGTATTGGGAAATGATTGGAATAAACCCTATAAAAAATCTGCCCGTATTGTTGGGGACGTCATCGGTAAATACCATCCACATGGTGATATCGCTGTTTACGAGACAATTGTTCGTCTTGCACAGCCTTTCTCAATGCGTTACATGCTGGTTGATGGTCAGGGAAACTTCGGTTCAGTTGACGGAGACTCCGCTGCGGCAATGCGTTATACGGAAATCCGTATGGCGAAAATTGCCCATGAGCTACTTGCTGACCTTGAAAAAGAAACCGTTGATTTCGTTCCAAACTATGACGGAACAGAGCAAATTCCTGAAGTCATGCCAACGAAAATTCCAAACCTTTTGGTTAATGGGTCGTCTGGTATTGCGGTTGGGATGGCAACCAATATTCCTCCTCACAATTTAGGGGAAGTGATTAATGGTTGTCTTGCTTATATAGAAGATGAAGACATCAGTATTGAAGGTTTAATGGAACACATTCCAGGGCCTGATTTCCCAACAGCGGCTATTATCAACGGCCGTCGTGGGATTATTGATGCATATCGTACAGGGCGTGGCAAGGTCTATATCCGTGCAAGCGCTGAAGTGGAAGTCGATGAGAAAAATGGTCGCGAAACCATTATTGTCAGCGAAATCCCTTATCAAGTGAATAAAGCTCGCTTGATTGAAAAAATTGCAGAGTTAGTTAAAGACAAACGTGTTGAAGGAATCAGTGCACTGCGTGACGAGTCGGATAAAGACGGTATGCGCATTGTTATTGAAGTTAAACGCGATGCTGTGGGTGAAGTTGTCCTGAACAACTTATATTCCTTGACTCAATTGCAAGTTTCTTTTGGTATCAATATGGTGGCTCTACATCAAGGGCAACCGAAAATACTGAATTTAAAAGATATCATTGCTGCTTTTGTGCGTCACCGTCGTGAAGTTGTCACTCGTCGTACGATTTTCGAATTGCGTAAAGCGCGTGACCGTGCTCATATCCTTGAAGCACTGGCAATCGCACTTGCTAATATTGACCCAATTATTGAATTGATCCGTAAAGCACCAACACCAGCTGAAGCTAAAGCAGGGTTGATTGCACGTTCTTGGGATCTGGGTAATGTAGCGGCAATGCTAGAGCGTGCAGGTGATGATGCAGCTCGTCCTGAGTGGTTAGAACCACAGTTCGGTGTTCATGAGGGGCAATATTTCCTGACTGAGCAACAAGCCCAAGCTATTTTGGATTTACGTCTCCAAAAATTAACCGGTCTTGAGCACGAAAAACTACTGGAAGAGTACCGTGATCTTCTAGTACAAATTGAAGCTTTACTGTTTATTTTACGTAGTCCTGAACGTTTGATGGAAGTGATTCGCGAAGAGTTAGAAATTATTCGTGATACTTATAATGATCCTCGTCGTACAGAAATTACAGAAAATACCGCAGACATCAATATTGAAGATTTGATCAATCAAGAAGATGTGGTAGTGACATTATCTCACCAAGGTTATGTGAAATATCAGCCTCTGTCTGATTACGAAGCACAGCGCCGTGGTGGTAAAGGTAAATCTGCTGCACGAACAAAAGACGAAGACTTCATTGAACGCTTATTGGTCGCCAATACGCACGACACCATCTTGTGTTTCTCAAGTCGTGGGCGTTTGTATTGGATGAAAGTTTATCAGTTGCCAGAAGCGAGTCGTGGTGCTCGTGGTCGTCCAATTGTTAACTTATTACCACTTGAGCAAGATGAACGCATTACTGCTATCTTACCTGTACGTGAATATGAAGAGGGTTATAACGTCTTCATGGCAACGGCGAGTGGTACTGTGAAGAAAACACCTTTACAAGAGTTTAGCCGCCCAAGAAGTGCCGGTATTATTGCAGTGAACTTGAATGAAGGTGATGAACTGATTGGGGTTGATTTAACCGATGGTTCAAATGAAGTCATGCTGTTCTCTGCACAAGGTAAAGTTGTGCGCTTCGCTGAAGATGCAGTTCGCCCAATGGGACGTACTGCAACGGGTGTTCGTGGAATTAAATTAATGGATAACGATAAAGTCGTATCCTTGATCATTCCACGTGGTGAAGGCCATATCTTAACTGTCACAGAAAATGGTTATGGTAAACGTACTGAAGAAGCAGAATACCCAACTAAATCGCGTGCAACTCAAGGGGTTATTTCTATCAAAGTGAGTGAGCGAAACGGTAATGTTGTTGGTGCTATTCAAGTTGATGAAACTGACCAAATCATGATGATTACGGATGCCGGCACATTAGTTCGTACCCGTGTATCTGAAGTGAGCGTCGTTGGCCGTAATACGCAAGGAGTGACCTTGATTAGAACAGCTGAAGATGAAAAAGTGGTTGGTTTACAACGTGTTGCTGAAACAGATGATGATGAAAATAATGATGATGAGAATGCGATTGAAAACACTGAAGAAAACGGTGTTGATGATGCAAATATCGACGACCAAGAGTAATTATCGCGTTTAATTTAATGAACGGGTAGCATATTAGCTGCCCGTTTTAGTTTCTAGTCTAAATTTCTTAGTTTTATTACTTTTCATGTCTGTCGCTTTTTTATTATGTAATCGAGTATAATTAGCGATCATCGTATCGAATATACAGGAAAACGCTTGAGATACTTACCCTCGTTTAAAACATCACTTAGACTTTCTCGGGATTTATTTCGTATCCTCGGCTTGATGTTGTGGGGCATGGGTGCTTTTATCACTTTATTTTTCCTTTATTCGCAATTTAATGAATACAAATCTGATCTTCGCCAGCAGTTCTATTCTGGGTATGAAAACCTACAAGTCTATATACAGCAAACGGCGGCGACACTGAATTCTATTCAGTCGATGACTGATCTGTACCAAATAAAGCTGCAAGAATCGACAGAGGAAAATACTTTTACGAGTAAATTTATGGAATTGCCAAATGCCTCTAATTACTCGTTCTATAAATTAACTCCGAATACGGATTGTGATCATTTTAGGGATAAAGCTGAAAACTATTTGCAGGCTTTTGAACAATTGAATTATTTTTGGAAAGAGAGTATTGCAGCGCCTCAAGCTTTAAACCATGTCTTTTTAGTGGGTTCGAAAAGTTATTGTCTGGTGGATTATCCTATTCGTTCTACAATATCGGATATAGAAATACTAAAAAAAGTTAGCTACGAAAGTGTGCGAACTTATCAAGGTTTAAGGCTACAAGGTAAAGAGCGTAAGCTATTTACCATTACGCATGGTGCTCAGCCGGATTATGGGCAGGTTTACTTAATTCAAGCAATCAAGCACGATAATCTGCTCCCCGCATTTATTGGGCTAGAACGTTCAATTAATTTAAATCAATTTAATATACGGCGAAATAAGGCTATCGAAATATTGATAATTAACGACTATAACCAGCCTGTTTTATATTCACCTACAGATATCAATCCTAAGAGCTCTGCATTGCTCAATATTTCTGAGCCTTCATTTTTCGGTTTTAACTCAGATTACTCAAAATTAATCTTCAAAAAAAGGTTAGCACCTTCTCAAATTACGGTCATTTTCTCAATTGCGACGTCGGAAATATTAGCGAGTTTAGAAAACACCATTTTTTACGGTATCCTCCTAAATATTTTTACGGGTGGGCTGATTTTCTTTTTAATTTGGTTACTTGAAAGGAAAATGCTAGAACCCGCAGAGAACACTGCGATACGGCTTGAGGAACATGAACAATTCAACCACAAAATTGTAGCATCAGCACCGGTCGGTATCATCATTTTAAGATTAACAGATGGTGGTAATATTCTCAGTAATGAATTAGCCCATGACTATTTTCGGCTGTTAAATGATGATGATAAACAGCGAATATTGACAATTATTCGCCAAAAATCGAGCAATTATATAGATGTGGTGACAACCAACGGCACACACTTACAAATTAGCTTTGTAAACTCTCGATACCAAAATGAAGATGTCGCTATTTGTGTATTAGTCGACATTAGCATTCGTGTTCAAATGGAAAAATCGCTACAAGATGTAGCCGATGCGGCGGAACAAGCAAACCATGCTAAGTCAATGTTTTTAGCGACAGTTAGTCATGAATTAAGAACGCCGTTATATGGAATTATTGGTAATATAGAATTACTACAACGTTATGAATTACCGGAGAAAGCAACACGCTTAGTCTCAACTATGGATAATTCATCTTCACTTTTATTGCAGATTATTAGTGATATTTTAGACTTTTCGAAAATTGAATCTAAGCAATTGAAAATAGAAAGCAAATTGTTTAATTGTCGAGAGGTTTTTGCGTTTGTATTAGCAAACTACCTGCCATTAGTCACGAAGAAAAAAATATCTTTATATTCTTTTATTGAGCCTAATATACCTGATCTCATTTTGAATGACCCTGTTCGTTTACAACAAGTGATTTCTAACATTGTTAATAATAGTATTAAGTTTACAGAATCAGGTTTTGTATTGCTTTATGTATGGAAAGATGAGAATTATTTAAAGATTGAAATACGTGATTCAGGGATTGGAATGACACATGCGGTGGTCATGAAGTTGTTTGATCCATTCTTTCAAGTTTATGACCAAAATAATATGGGCCATAAAGGAACTGGTTTAGGTCTAGCTATTTGCGAAAAACTGGTTAACCTCATGGATGGTGACATTGAGGTCAGTTCCCAAATTGGACTTGGTAGTTCATTTACTATTCGAATTCCTTTATATGGTCAAGAATATCTTAAGAAAAATATTCCAGAATACCGGGCTCATTATCGGATTGCAGTTTCGTGTCGAAATGAATTTTTAATGAACTTTCTTTTGCGTTTATTAAGCCAAGAACAATTTTCTGTTGTCCGCCATAATGCAACGGATAAGACACAACATTATGATCTCTTAATAACTGATTATGAGCAGGCTGAAAGGGGCATCTGTGAACATCATATCCAATTATCAAGTATTTATGCGGGTGAACTCCATCAAATAAAACAAAACCAGTGGATTTATAATACATATCAATTAGATAAATTACCTATCTTAATTGATAAAGCCATCATGAAAACGGCCGAGCAATCGCTGAAAAATAGTACAGTAAATCCATCATTGGTTGCTGACCATTCGTTAAGTGAACACCATGTATTAATTGTCGATGACCATCCAATTAATAGAGCATTATTGAGTGAACAATTAGCGACTATCGGTTTTACTACAGGCACAGCGATAGATGGGCTAGATGCATTAAAATATTTAGATAATCATCATGTTGATATTGTTTTAACGGATGTAAATATGCCAAATATGGATGGCTACCAGTTGGCAAAGGAACTGCGCCGTTTAGAGTTCAATTTACCCGTTATTGCATTAACTGCTAATGCAATGGCAGAAGAAAAGCAACGCTGTATTAACGCAGGAATGAATGATTGTTTATCAAAACCGACAACAATTGCAATTTTACGTGAGACTTTGACGCGCTATTGTTGAATGTGACTAGAAAAGGACGCAAAAATAAAAACCCATAACTGGGTTTTTATTGGCGTAGTCTTATAGTTAAAATGAAATTTACTCTGAAGGCGAGTTATCAATGCTGACAGAAGAAAGGTAATTCAGTAGCGCTATATCATTTTCAACACCTAATTTCAGCATAGCTGATTTTTTCTGGCTACTGATTGTTTTTATACTGCGGTTAAGTTTCTTTGCAATTTCAGTGACCAAAAAACCTTCAGCAAACAAACGTAGCACTTCACTTTCTTTTGGTGATAAACGTTTATCGCCATAGCCGCTTGCATTGACTTTTTCTAACAGTTTGCTCACGCTTTCTGGTGTGAATTTTTTGCCTTTCTGTAAAGCCGCTAAAGCTTTAGGTAAATCAGCTGGCGCACCTTGTTTTAACACAATTCCTTCAATATCCAGCTCTAAAATAGCGCTAAGAATGGCAGGGTTATTGTTCATAGTGAGAACAATAATTGACAGGTCAGGATAATGCCGCTTGATGTATTTGATTAAAGTAATACCATCGCCATATTTATCACCTGGCATAGATAAATCAGTAACTAGTACGTCTGCGTTTAAACGTGCTAAGTTATTAATCAAAGAGGTTGAGTCCTCAAATTCCCCTACGATATTCACCCATTCAATTTGTTCAAGTGATTTTCTGATGCCGAAAAGAACGATAGGGTGATCATCGGCAACAATGACATTTAGGTTATTCATATTATTGGTTACCTTCTGGCATTAGTTTTTTGACTGAATTATCCAGCACGCTAATGCAATTTTTTATTTCCAATCCGTTTTCATCTGCTATGTAACGCTCCAAATCTTCACAAAGTTCATGAAGATAAGTAAATTCGAGCATAGCAAAAACTCCTTTTAAACGATGTGCAGTGTTTTTCAATTCGGTCAAATCCTCAACACTTTCACTATTATACAGTTTATTAATATCTATCGGTACTGTTGTGATAAACAAATCTCGATATCCGCTATTTGCCAGTGCTAATTGATAACTTGTAATTGCATTTTCAATTGATTCATTCGAGTTCTGTGAAAGCGCTTGAGTACTAACATGGTCTGGAGGCAAAATATCAGCATGCTCATGCTCTGCGTTTTCGATCAATAATGAGATAGCATCAATTAATTCATCAGCAAAATTGTAGTTAGTTTCGATATAATGAGGTTGTAATTGATTAATCCCTAAAAGAGTACCATTTACTTTAACAATATTTTCAAAACATTCCTCATTATTATCAGTTATCAAAAGATCCCAGTCGGTGTGAGGGGAACTTTCACTTAAGTCCAAATATTCTGCTCCATAATTTGTTAATATGTTCCTAACAATCCGTGAGATATCTGCATTATGTATATTTAAGCGTATACAAACATCTTCCAATAAAGCTGGGAAGTCTTTGACGAGCATTTCTTTAGCTGCAGGAAGCGTAATTTCATAATGAGTGCCTATTGCATCACTAGAACGAATAGAAAAAGTACCATTCATTTTTTTAACCAGTAACTTACATAAATAAAATGTAATGCCTGAACGCGTAAAGTTAGAAGCATTCAAAATTTGCCCAGTAAAAGGACTGTGTAAATTACTAAGCTCAAGATTACTGACCCCAGTTCCACTGTCTTTAATACTCAATAAAATTACATTTTTATTGGCATCATAAGATAACGCGAATGAAATTTTTCCAAAAGAGGTTGTCGCAATAGAATAATCCCAAATTAGTTGTATTAACTGTTTTAAATAATCAGGGTTTGCCATGATCAGTGAATCTGGATTGAGATTATTATGAAAATAAAGTGCTAACCCCTTGTTATTGCATTGGGATAAATTTTGTTTCAAAAACTCGCTAACAAGATTACTGATAGAAACGTTTTCAGTTTTTACTGAGCTAGCTTGAGACTCAAGCTGATTTAATAAGTTAATGTTTTTAAACCAGCGATTGATATAAAAAAGCTGACTTTCAATTTCTAAAATAAATGCGCGGTTATTTATGCTGGCTATTTCGGATAATTTAGTTAATTGTTCATCCACCTTAATTAGTGAGGGTAATATCTCAGTACACATATTCTCAAATACAATCTTACGCATGTGAATATTTTTTTTGTACTCACGATTCGCTAATTCTTGACGTTTTTGGGTCAAGGCTTCTTTGTCTTTGTCGATAATAATAAAGAGAACGGTATTGGGTTTTGTCATGCTATTGACAAGAATAACTTCATAGATAATATTCTCGATAGAAACTTGGATAACATCATGGTTTTCTATCGCCATTTCTTTAATGTGAATAAGATCCATAGAAGGTAATAACTGGTTAGCAATATCATTGCTCAGAATCTTTTTGTTAGTATTAAAGTCATAAACCAAAATACCGTATGAAATATGGCTGATAATATCGCTTGTCAATGATTCATTAAAACTCAGCTCTTGCAACATATTTGTATTGGGCGAAATAAGGCGCTTACGAATGAATAGCATGATCAGTAAAGCGAAGAAGATCATAATAAGCATGCCTGTCATTAGCCATAAGTTATAGCCAATAACATTAAAGATAATGCTTTTTAATGAGACATGGTAATAAAGTTGATAGCTGGTGCCATCAATAGGGTGGGAGAAAATGAGGTTAGTTCCGACCCAAGTTGTATGAGGTTCATTGCTTCCTGTGCTTGCAGGGCGTGTATTAATCGTAAAAAAATCCCCATTTAAATTTGGAGGGATCAGTGAATTGATAGAAATATCAAAGGATATGACACTCGTTAGCTGCCCTGGAGAATTAAACATTAGCCGGTAAGTATAGTAAAAAAGGTTATCGGGGGAGTACTTTTGAATATTTGAAATTATTTCCCGTCGGTCTAATAATGTTGATTGAGTCAACATATCAGCACGTTTTTCTTCAGCAGTTAATGTGAGATAACTTTCTTTAAAGCGTAGCTCAGGTTTAAGAATTGAATGAGTGGTCACTAAGACTAGGGTATTGTCTAAGCCATTGAGATAATACATTGAGTTATATTCATTACGGGCTCCCCAGACAATCTCCATATAATTTGCAAGTTTAGATGCTAAAACATTACTACTTTGCTTATTATTGCCAAATACAATAGCATCGATGGATTGGTTGGCACTACTTAGCCAAAAAATATCATGGCGTATTCCTGTCACGGCAAGCTGATCAGCGGATGGGGTAGAGGATTTATTATTGGCAATTTTGTAGATATGGCTTGCTTGATAACGATAATCTTCGATTTGATACGCTAACCGACTAGCCATACTGTTCAAACTAGCCTGACGGCTTTGAACCAATGCTTGATAGTAGTTAAATAGTGATAAACAAAGCATCACTATCAGCAGTAAAATAAATGCTGCGAAAATACGAAAAAGAGTGTTTGGCTTTAATAATGATTGTTTGTACATACTGTAGCAAGTCGTCCCATCGGCAAAAGTATTATTAGGTTAAAAATCATACGCCTAGAGAAAGGATAGACACCGATTTTGCACAGATATTACCATTTTTCTTGGAAAAGATAGAGCAATTGAGTGAAGATTAGCCAAACGAAGTAAAAAAATCAATTTTTTTACTTTCAGGGGTAGACAAGTTGCTGGGATTCCTCCATAATCGCGCCCCATGGAGAGATGGCCGAGCGGTCGAAGGCAGCGGTCTTGAAAACCGCCGATGGGAAACCATCCTAGAGTTCGAATCTCTATCTCTCCGCCATATTCGCCGGCTTAGCTCAGTTGGTAGAGCAACTGACTTGTAATCAGTAGGTCACCAGTTCGACTCCGGTAGCCGGCACCAAATAAGAACCCGTTACATTTAATAGATGTAACGGGTTTTTTCTTGCTTGTAATCCATATTATTTAACTACCTTAAGTCGCTGATGTGACAAACTTCTGGCTCCATCACCAAAAGAACATCAATTTTTCTTTCCATCGCTGATTGTGGTGGCTTCTTGAAAGCACCAATAAAAAGTAACGATTAAATTGACAAAAATCAGCAAAAAAATTCGCAAAATGACAAAAGTGCATATTAATAGTGAGATTAATTAAGCCATATATGTGATAATTTTATCTGTTCCTTGCAGTTTAAGTGATTATGTTGTTGGCCTAACCGATGCATAGTTTTGATGAATAGAAAACGAACTTCACAGAGCTATTTATTAATTAGCCATATTAAAAATCAAATATTGCTTAATGGCTTGGAAAGATTATTCGGCTGTTATCTACTCGAAAGGGAGATGAACTGCAAGGTATTCAGATAGTTATGGGTGAAAACCCATCTTGTTGTAGTAATCATGTTGAATTTAAAAGACTAAATATTGTCTAAAATAGCGTGCATTCTGCAAAGGCGAAGTATTGGGAGATATAATGTACGCCAAAAACCCATTTTCACTGAAATTGGTCCACCCGAAGTATGTAGTAACTTGGGTGGGAGTTTTTATCTTATTTTTATTAGTTCAATTGCCGTATAAATGGCAAATGTGGCTTGGTGCTTTTTTAGGCAGTAATTCACGGTATTTTATTAAAAGAAGAGTATCAATCATTAAGCGAAATTTAGAATTGTGTTTCCCAAATAAAAACAAAAATGAAATAGATACTTTGGTGAATGATAACTTAAAATCTTTAGGTATCGCATTATTTGAAACTGGGATAGCCTGGTTTTGGAGTGATAAAAAAGTTAAAAAATTATTTCAAGTAAAAGGAATGTCCAATTACTTAGATGCTATTGCTAAAAATAAAGGTGTGATTATTGTTGGGGTCCATTTTATGTCACTTGAACTCGGTGGCCGGATTATGGGGCTTTGTTTTCCTGTTAATGCAATGTATCGTCCTCATAACAATAAAGCGATGGAATATATTCAGACAAAAGGACGGTGTCGTTCTGGTAAAGGAATGATTGATCGTAAAAATTTAAAATTTATGGTTCAAGAGTTAAAAAGTGGTAAATCCATATGGTTTGCACCGGACCAAGATTTTGGAAGAAAAGGCACGATATTTGCGCCGTTTTTTTCTGTCAAAAATAGTTCCACGTCAAAAGGAACCTCAATACTTGCTCAATTATCTAAATCTCCAACACTCACGGTAACATTATTGAGAAATAAGAGCGGTGCTAATTATGATTTGGTACTGGGAAAAGAAATACTAGAATACCCAAGCTCTGATGCATTACAGGATGCAACAATAATTAACTCTATCTTAGAGGTTGAAATAATGAAAGCGCCCGAGCAGTACCTTTGGGCTCATCGACGGTTTAAAACCCGGCCTGAAGGGGAAGTGTCGCTTTATAGCTAGTTTTATATTTATCTTATGGCACTTTAAAGTTCATAATAAAAAACGAGATAAACACATGTTTTATCTCGTCTATTAATAATTTATAGCCTTGTTTAGCACAAGGTTATCGTTATAACCAGCTGTGTAGCATAAAGTATGATAATGAAAATATAAAAATTACCATTAGGTGTTGGAGCACCTTTAAAAACAAAAGAAATCTTCTTACTTGATTCATTGTTTCCTGCTTTGGCGAATATAATAAACGGCTAATTAAAACTCTTTTTTAGTGTAGTTCCACTAATAATAAAATACCAATTTCCATTTAAAAAATTAAAAAAATGTGAAATAAATTACACTTAATAAGTAAAAATAACTAAGTTAATGAGTAATTAATAAATAATAAAATATCTGGTCATTTATCACGTAAAATATGTAAAAATCGAATAGCCTTCAATAACGATGTTAATCGAAGACTATTCTAATATAGAGTTACTTTAGAATAAACTAAAAACTTTCTTCATATTCACGAGCTTTTTTATCGTCATAGTTATGTTCCCATTTGGCAATAACAAGTGCGGCTAGGGCGTTGCCTACAACGTTAAGTGCAGTACGTGCCATATCAAGAATTCTGTCAACACCCGCAATGAATGCCAATCCTTCTAGTGGGATACCGACACTTCCTAATGTGGCAAGCAGAACAACAAATGAAACTCCAGGGACACCCGCAATACCTTTAGATGTGATCATAAGGGTAAATACTAAGATTAGTTCTTGCCCAATGGAAAGTTCAATACCATAGAGTTGGGCAATAAAAATAGCAGCAATACTTTGGTATAATGTAGAGCCATCTAAGTTAAATGAATAGCCAATTGGAATAACAAAGCTTGTTACGGATTTAGGAGCACCATATTTTTCCATTTTATCCATAATACGAGGAAGTACGGTTTCAGAACTGGCTGTTGAGTAAGCGAGCAATAACTCATCTTTTAATATTTTCATTAAAGTGAAAATATTTATTCGACAATAACGAGCGACTAATCCTAGTACAACTACAGCAAAAAATATAATTGCACAATGAACGAGGATAACAAGTTTTAATAAAGGAACTAATGATGAAAAGCCGAAGTTAGCGACGGTAACGGATATTAATGCGAAAACCCCGATTGGGGCATACATCATAATCATATTTGTTACACGGAACATTGTTTCAGAGAAAGTCTGTAATACATTGAGTAACGGTTGTTTCTTCTCTGATGGTAAAGAAGAGAGCCCCAAGCCAAATAATACAGCAAAAAAGATGACTGGTAGCATATCACCACTTGCCATCGCTGCGAAAATATTACTCGGAACTAAAGTTAAGATCGTATTAATGATCCCCGAAGGGTGGCTTTCGACTTCTTGAGTGGTTTTTTCATATTGAGAAATATCGACTTGCGTTAATTGCGACATATCGATACCAACACCAGGCTGGAATATATTGGCAAAAGAGATACCGACGATAATGGCAATTGTAGTGATAATTTCGAAATAAAGGATAGTTTTAAAGCCGAGAGAACCTAATTGCTTAGTATTACCAACCCCGGCTATTCCAACAATTAGAGTCGATATAACAATAGGAACAACAATCATTTTGATTAACTGAATAAATATTTTACCTGCCGGGGAAAGAATATTTATAATCAACCAATCTTTGTACTCTGTATTATCATGTAAAAGTGCACCAGCAATAACACCTAAAATAAGAGCAACCAGTATTTGCCATCCTAGGCCAAATTTAAACAGTTTCTTTTTAGTCACTTGGTTTAATGTCATAATGAAATCTCATTTTATATTAATAATTTTTATGTATGCGTTGTTATTATCATAAATTTTATATCGAATATTCGAGAAAACTACAACTATTAACTCGATAAATTTGAGTAATTTCAATATGTAATTTATATCAATATGTTTATTATGTTAAATTTGAGTAGTAAAATGGCGATATATGTTAAATATTATAGATTTTTGTTAATCATTAGTGGGTTTTAAGGTGAAGTTGTCATTTTAGTTAAATGTAAGCAATTGTTTTAAATTGTTAATGATATTGCTTTTTTGTTACTTGTTTTTTCGCGAATAAAACTAGATAGAGTGAAAAACAACCTCTAAAAATAATTTTTTTATTGAAAAGTCAGCAGAATATAATTTTCTGTATAACTCATTCAATTTAATAAGTTAATAAAAAAAAATTTAATTTGAGTTAATCATGATTAGAAGAATAGGAATTATTAAAATATCAAGGTATGACTATAAATGACCACCTACTAAAGTTTATGTAATGAAATTAGTAAGGGATGAGCGAGTTAAATAAGAAAACTATTAATATTAAAGCAACTCAAAGTGCAGATTGTTTCCGTTTAAATGCAGCGAGTAATGTGCGTTCAGAAAGGTCTAAGTAATCACGTAACATATTAGAGGCATCTAAATTTTGGCCAGAGTCTAATAATCTAAGAATAGAATGGTTTTTATCAATATAGGGAGCATATAAAATTTTAGGGTCATTAAGATGACCAAAGGCCAGCCGTAATTCAGCGGATACATTACGGTATAATTTAATTAAGCGTTCGCTGTCAGATAGCTCAACAATGGCAGTATGAAATTTCATATTTGCAGTTCCTACACCCACCCAATTTTCTGTCTTTTCATGTTCACGAGCTTCTTGAACAGCATCTTTCATTTTTTGAACTGATGGATGCAAGGCATATGCATGAGTTAGTGCATCACATTCAATGAGTCGGCGAACTTGATAAATATCGATAATGGCAGCCATATCAGGCACTGAGACAAATACGCCCTTATTTGGGGCATAAGTTAATAAACCTTCCTGTGTGAGTACGCGAAAAACTTCTCGCAATGTATTTCGAGAAATATCGAGTTCCTCACTTAATGCTGCTTCAGATAAGCGTTGACCTGGTGTGATCTCCCCAACTGTTATCTTATGGCGTATAACTTCTGCAATTGTGACAGATAAAGTTTGTGCAACAGGTTGTTTTTTCATAATAAAGGCTAATTTTAGTCTCAGGGGTGATAAGGCGTTATATTCACATATTCAAGTTATAGCAGCAAGTTTCCTTTCTCTTTTACTTATTCCATTCCATATTGCACAAGAATAGTGAAATTTAAATTTATTGCATCAATTTGGTGCAAGTTGCTTAATAAGCAATATGGTTTGTCAGCCAAAATTGTTAAAAAAGTGATCTCGTCTTGATTTTTAAACCAGCAATTACGATTTTTATTGATTGTTTATTCATCATTTAATACTAATTGTTCAACAATCTATTAAAAATGAATTAACAATACAGCTAACAAGTAGAACAATGGCACGATAATTGCCTTAGTGATTGTGACATCAACAACTACATCAATAATTAAAACAATAACTATTAGAGGAGTATTCATATGGCAGCTCAAGAAAGTGCACCAAGTACTGCTGAATATGTGAAAAGCCGCCGTTCATCACTGATAAGCGCAATCTTTTTAATGGCAACCTCAGCCATTGGGCCTGGGTTTATCACACAAACTGCGACTTTTACCGTGACATTAGGAGCCGCTTTTGCCTTCGGGATATTAGCGTCTATTGTGATTGACTTCATTGTGCAGCAAAACATATGGCGGGTTGTTACCCTGACTAAAATGCACTCATCCGAAATTGCGAATGCCACAATTCCTGGGAGTGGTTATTTATTAGCGATATTAGTTATTTTTGGCGGGCTAATATTTAATATTGGCAATATAGCTGGTGCAGGTTTAGGGCTTAATGCGTTAGTCGGCTTAGACCCGAAATGGGGCGGTTTGATTAGTGCATTATTGGCAATTTATATTTTTTCTTCTCGTAAGGCCAGTACCTTTATCGACAGGTTAATCATTGGGTTAGGTGTAGTGATGATTGGCTTAACTTTATTTGTCGCTATCGCATCAAACCCACCTGTTGGGGAAGCATTACGTCAAAGCGTATTACCTGACACAGTTGATTTTGCCATGATAACCACTATTGTTGGGGGCACTGTTGGGGGATATATCTGTTATGCAGGCGCTCATCGCTTATTGGATAAAGGCGCAGTAGGTATTGAAAACATTAAAGTTGTTTCTAGCGCAGCCACAAAAGGCATCTTAGTTGTTGGGTTGATGCGTTACATTTTGTTCTTGGCTATCTTAGGTGTGGTAGCCAGTGGTGTGACTATTGATATTTCAGGGCATGCTGCAAACCCTGCATCTCAAGCATTTCAGGCTGCCGCTGGTAATTTTGGTTTACGTATTTTTGGTTTAATTCTATGGGCTGCTGCTCTCACCAGTGTGATTGGTGCGGCGTATACCTCAATGAGCTTCCTAACGGCATTTAAGTCCTCTATTACAGAAAGGCAGCGTAATGTTGCAACTATTATATTCATCGCAGTTTCTCTGATTGTTTATTTATCCATGGGAACAGCCCCCGCTGCATTATTAGTTTTTGCTGGTGGTTTCAATGGGTTAATTTTACCTATTGGTTTAACTTTATTTGTTTATATCGGCTGGAAGCGTTCAGATTTAATGTCGGGTTACCATTATCCACGTTGGCTATTATGGTCAGGTGTCGTGACATGTGCACTAACTTGGTATATGGGCGCGATGTCTGTCGGTGCAATCTTTAATTATCTGAAATAACTCAAGGAGTAGCCATGAAAAAGCAAATTGATTTAAATAGCGACCTTGGGGAGAGTTTTGGACAATGGGAAATGGGCAATGATACCGCCATTCTTCCCGTTGTTAGTAGTGCGAACATTGCCTGCGGTTTTCATGCAGGCTCACCTGAAGGGATATTAAAAACCCTTAACGCGGCGAAGGAAAATGGTGTTGCTGTTGGTGCTCATGTTGGTTATCCCGACTTAGTGGGATTTGGTCGACGTAATATGGATATTGCATCGAGTGAATTAACCGCAGACGTGATTTATCAAATTGGTGCATTACAAGGGTTAGCAACCGCAGCAGGGGCACAAGTTTTATATGTTAAGCCTCATGGTGCACTGTATAACACGATTGCTCATGATAAACGCCAAGCAATGGCCGTTATTGATGCGATATTAGCTATTGATAAGCAATTGATATTAGTGGCATTAGCAGGGTCACCATTAATTGAGTGGGCAAGAGAATGTGGCTTAAATGTGGTCGCAGAAGCTTTTGCTGATAGAGCTTATAACAGTGATGGCACATTAGTATCTCGAAAATTAGCTGGTTCAGTATTACATGACCCACAGATAGTTGCAGACCGCATGTTGCAGCTGGTCATGGAAGGCGGTGTGATGTCAATTGATGGAAAATTTACACCTGTTGATGCGGGGTCAATTTGTGTTCATGGCGATAGCCCTGGTGCTCTTGAAATGGCAAAACAGGTGCGTGCCGTACTAGAAAAACAAGGTATTGAAATTTATGGTTTTGCTCACAAAGGAGATCATGAATGACACAGCTAATGAAGGCATCACTGCAGGCCATTGAAGCCGCTCGCCGTGCACGCCAAGCTATCCGTGAGGGATATGACAAACCAACAGCAGGCCTTGCCCCAGGCATGACCCAAGCCAATATGATTGCATTGCCACGTGACTGGGCATTTGACTTCTTATTATACGCTCAGCGTAACCCAAAGAGCTGCCCTGTTCTTGATGTATGTGAGGCAGGGAGCTGGCAAACGGTTTTAGCTGAAGGCGCCGATTTACGTACTGATATTCCACGTTACCGTGTGTGGGAAAAAGGACAGCTAGTAGATGAAATTACGGATGCGACAGAAATTTATCAGCAACATCCTGATTTAGTAACTTTTTTAATTGGTTGTAGTTTTACATTCGAAACGCCAATGATTGAAGCGGGTATTGATGTACGGCATATCACGGATAAATCCAATGTTCCTATGTATAAAACCAATCGCTTATGTCGTCCAGCAGGGCGCTTACAAGGTGAATTAGTGGTTTCAATGCGACCAATACCCGCACACCGCGTTGCTGATGCAGTAAGTATCACTGGCCGGTTTCCTGCAGTGCATGGCACTCCTGTTCATATTGGTGTGCCAGAACAATTAGGTATTGCTGACATTATGCAGCCTGACTTCGGTGATGCGGTTCGTATTGAAGAGGGCGAAATTCCCGTTTTTTGGGCTTGCGGTGTAACGCCTCAAGCGGCAGTAATGAAATCTGGGGTTCCATTCGCATTAAGCCATGCACCCGGTTACATGTTTATTACGGATGTACCTGATGCCGCATATCACATATAGAGGTGCCAATTGAGATTTTTACCCGTCAATTTAAGTGCTTTTATGGTGGAGTTGGAAAGTCTTGAACAAACAATGGCATTGACTGATTCTTTAACAGAAATGCCCATCTATGGGATTGATGAAATAACACCAGCAGCAAGGACTATTTTAATTCGTTACAACCCGTTCAGGATTGATGTCAATGAGTTGGTTGAAAAGATATCGGTTAGGGATGTGTCGAGAAGAGTTGGTAAGGCCAGTAAATTGGTCACTATCCCTGTTCATTACAATGGAGAGGATCTTTCGGATGTTGCAGCGCATTTAGGGATATCCACTGCAGAAGTGATACGTCGTCACACAGAAAATGAATTTCAGGTTGCATTTAGCGGTTTTGCTCCGGGTTTTGGTTACATGGTGTCGAAAGGCGCTAATCTGAATGTTCCAAGGCGTCAATCACCAAGAGTGCGTATCCCTGCGGGATCTGTTGCCTTAGCCGGGGAGTTTAGCAGTGTTTATCCACAAGCTAGCCCAGGGGGATGGCAGTTAATCGGTGTGACTGATCTATTAATGTGGGATATCAATCGACCAGAACCCGCACTCGTTCAGGCAGGCATGCGGGTAAACTTTGTTGATGCAACAAAAAGCCAGATTAGCTATAGCTTGCCAACTAAAGTAAGTATTGAAAAAAATGCTGAGAATGTCAGTGCTGATTTAACCGTTTTAGCGACAGGATTACAGATTTTATTTCAAGATTTAGGGCGTATTGGCCAATCAGCATTAGGTATTTCAGAATCTGGCAGTATGGATAAATCGGCATTGCGTAGTGCAAACCGTATTGTGGGGAATAAATCAGACTCCGCCGTTTTAGAGATAACGCAAGGTGGGTTTAAGGCACAAGTGCACAAAGACCTTATTATTGCAGTGACTGGTGCGCCTTGTTCTATTGAGGTTATTACGGAAGAACACCAACAATATCAAGTTAATACTTATCAACCGATTCATTTAGCAAAAGGCGACACCATTAAATTAAGCCGTCCGAACAAAGGTGTACGTAGTTATTTCGCTGTGCGGGGTGGTTTTAATATTGAACCTATTTTATCGAGTTGCTCGTTTGATACGCTGGCGCAAGTTGGCCCAGCCCCAATCAAGGTAGGTCAAACATTAACGGTTAGCACTGATTCGTCTCCATTAGCCGTTTCATTAAATGAGACACCTGCTTTTGATTACCCAGCAGAAAATGATGTTGTGGTTTTGGATGTGATATTGGGACCTCGAACGGATTGGTTTACAAAACAAGCCGTTGGCCAACTAACAAAGCAATTATGGCAAGTCACTGCGTCATCAAACCGAATAGGCCTGCGCTTATCTAGTGAAAAACCGTTAGAGCGCGAACAACTACAGGAGCTACCGAGTGAAGGGACTTGCATTGGGGCTATTCAAGTGCCAGCAAATGGCCAGCCCGTTTTGTTTCTCAATGACCACCCTTTAACTGGCGGTTATCCCGTCATTGGCGCGGTATGTGAATACCATTTGGATTTAGCAGGGCAAATCCCTGTGAATGCCAAAATACGTTTTAATCCACTTGGTGAATTTAAAGTATTATAAGGGAGCCATTGTGCTTATGAAAATGAATAACAACAAAAAACATAAAGTATTGATTGCTAATCGAGGCGAAATTGCAGTTCGTATTATCCGTGCATGTCGTGATTATGGTTTCCAGTCTGTTGCGGTTTATGCGGACAGTGACATTGAAGCTCTCCACGTCAAAATGGCTGATGAAGCCTACGGGCTTGGGGGAAACTCGCCAGCAGAAAGTTATTTAAATATTGAAAAGTTGATTAGTATCGCTCAGCAGTCTGGTTCAACCATGGTGCATCCGGGGTATGGTTTTTTATCTGAACGCGCTGAATTTGCGCGTGCAGTTGAAGGCGCAGGGTTAATCTGGATTGGGCCTAGCGCAAACAGCATTGATATACTAGGGGATAAGGTTCAAGCTCGCCATATTGCAATGCAAGTCGGTGCACCGCTAGTGGTTGGTACAAAAGACCCTGTGAATAGTGCACAAGAAGTACTAGAATTTGCTCATCAACACGGTTTACCTATTGCCATTAAAGCAGCATTTGGTGGCGGTGGCCGAGGGCTAAAAGTAGCTTGGCAACTCCATGAAGTTGAAGAACTTTATCATTCAGCTGTGCGCGAATCTACTGCGGCATTTGGCCGAGGTGAATGTTTTATTGAACAATTTTTGCATAACCCTCGGCACATTGAAGCCCAAGTTATTGCAGATACGCATGGTAATGTGCTGGTGGTGGGAACACGTGACTGTTCACTACAACGGCGTAATCAAAAACTGGTTGAAGAGTCACCAGCCCCTTTTTTATCTGAGAACCAACAACAGCAAATTGTCCAAGCCTCAACGGATATTTGCCGCAAAGCGGGCTATGTGGGAGCAGGAACCGTTGAATTTTTGCTAAGCCAAGATGGAACGCTGTCATTTTTAGAAGTGAATACGCGCTTACAGGTTGAGCACCCAGTCACAGAGGAAACCGCAGGGATTGACTTAGTGATTGAGCAGCTACGTATTGCGGAAGGTTTACCTTTAAGTATTAATGAGATGCCGACTCCTCGAGGGCATGCGTTTGAATTTCGTATTAATGCCGAAGATGCTGGGAATGGTTTTTTACCGACCCCAGGCACTATTACTGTTTTTGATGCACCAACGGGGCCGGGAGTCCGTGTTGATAGTGGCGTAACGGCAGGGACTACAATACCGGGTACCTTTGATTCATTAATGGCCAAATTAATTGTCGTGGGGAGTACTCGTGACCAAGCCATTTCGCGTGCACGTCGAGCACTGGCAGAATTTAATATTGAAGGCGTTGCATCCGTATTACCATTCCATCGTGCAGTAATAGAACAAGCTGATTTTTGTGATAATTTTAGCGTACATACGCGTTGGATAGAGACTGAATTTAATGTGGAAATTCCACCAGCAAAACGGCAAATTCCATTATCGGATCCTGCGATGACTCGTACTTTTATTGAAATTGATGGGAAGCGTTGTGAGTTAGGTTTGCCCACTCAACTTTTTTCTGGTTTCTCAGTCAATAATTCAGCGGCATCCCATTCAGCCCCTCAATTAGTTGATAATCCTGATGCGGTCAACGCACCTATTTCCGGGATATTATTTAACTGGCTGATCCCTCAAGGAAATAATGTTTCTGAAGGGGATGTCATTGGTGTAATGGAAGCCATGAAAATGGAAGTGCAAATTGTTGCACACCGAACAGGAACGTTGAAGTATTGCGCTACTAAAGGGGATTTTGTTGAAGCAGAAAGCCCAATAGCTGAAATTATTTAGTTTGATGCCAATTAAGTTTGAGCTAAAGGAGTTAGCTCAAACTAACGGGAAATTCGCTCTGGCAGCGTTCTTAGAGGAAGATGAGGCGCAGGAATAGCATGTTTTTCTTCAGCGGTCATTTCATTGCTATCGCGGTAAACCTCACCACAGAGAAAGTAGAGATTCGGTCGTTTTGATTCTAGGTATTTTTTTCGGCTCATGCATTGTTCTTGTGTAAAAATAGTTTCAGTCACCGGTAATGCATCGCATGAATCCGTACCACAAGGGCTAACCCATAACGCCCAACCAATGAGTACCATATGTCCTGCCATTTACATTGCCTTCCTTAATAAGAACCAATATGAACCGCTGAAAGTGATGACTGCAAGTAACTATCTAATTCACATACGCATTATAGGTTAAATTCTAACATTGAGTTAACCAAATGTATGTATTTAGGCATGATGAATTGTTTCATTCACACTAAAAAGCAAATCGTTATAAATTAAAAAGTTGGGAATTATCATAAGTAGAAAATAAATGATTTGATAATAAATAAAGTAGTATATTGTTAAAATTACACTATCAATATTGCATGTTTTTTTGGTGTCAGATCGCAAAAAAACAAAATAATTATCTACAAACAGCCGATATTAGAGCTCAAGCCTGTCAATTAAGGCTATTTTTAACTAGGATTATGACAACCTCTAATAAGAAAATAGATAGGAATAAATCATGAATGCCATGGAAGAAGTGCTTTCATTTTGGTTTGAGGAATCGACACCAAAACAATGGTTTGAAAAAAGCGCTAAGTTTGATTTGACGATAGCACAACGGTTTGCTCATATCTGTGAACGCGCAGCTAAGGGAGAATTAGCTTATTGGCGGGCATCTATTCGTGGACGTTTAGCGGAAATTATTGTTCTAGACCAGTTTTCACGTAACTTATGGCGTGATACACCACGGTCTTTTGCTCAAGATGGGATGGCTTTAGCATTAGCGCAAGAGGCGATTAAGCAACATGATTATAACCTTCTGACGCTGTCACAGCGCAAGTTTGTTTTAATGCCATTTATGCACTCTGAATCCAGTTTTATACATTTACAGGCGGTTGAGCTATTTCGCATGCTGGGTGATGACGGTACATTAGATTTTGAAATGAGACATAAAGCGATTATTGATAAATTTGGCCGTTATCCTCACCGTAATGAAGTTTTAGGTCGGCCATCAACACAAGAAGAAATTGCATTTTTACAAGAGCCAAACTCTTCTTTTTAGACTAAAACCAAATGAGCCCATATTTTGTTTAACTAGCTCATTTGGTTTAGTTTTTGTTTAGCGAAATAATTCAGCCCTGACTGGCGATAATTCTAATTTCAATTGTAGTGATTTGAGGTAAATTTCAGTGATCTGTGCAAGGCTAGGGTAAAAAGTGGACTCTGTTTTGCTTTGCTGCACTAGCTCTAAATAGCGATACGCCCAAGGTAACAAATGTTGCTCAAATAGAGCAATAACAGCGCTGTCGTCCTCTTGCTCTGCTAACGCAGAAACTGCCATCATCATTAAGCCAAATTGGTCTTCAGGTTCACGGATTCCAGTATCAGTGACTAAACCTTTCGCTTGCAAAAAGTCGCGATAAGCCGCAGTTGACTCACCCATAACAGTATTATCATGCTCTAAGTACACAGAGCCCCAAGGCGGAGCAGGCATACTGCCTTGTCCTTCGAATAAGATGGAATAATCATAAGAGATATCATCAGGTTGTGTTTGTGACAACGAAGTACAAATAGCCTGAATTTTCTCTGGGTTATCCCATGTACATAACTGTGGTAGTTCACCCAAGACAGAGTAAACGTTACGTAAAGTGTCCGATTGCGGAGGGTAGTAGAAAAACGCACCAAGGATGCGGATCATTGTCGTGTCAATCATATTATTTTATCCGTCTTATTTCGCGCTAAAGCATGACATCATTATTTAATTTCCAGCTACTGTATCAATGCAGGTGGTGTTGAAGATATCTAAACAAAGAACCCCAAATGGGGTTCTTTTATGAAACACTATAACATAGTAATAACAATGCCTTACATGGTTATTTGCCACAAATTATAGAATGCAATGCGGCCAGCCAGTTCAGCTAATAATACTGCGGCGGCACAAGTTGCTAATGTCGCTTTTGGTGCGCGGTGCTTTAACGCCATACCAACGAAAGCAGCTAAAGCAATAGCTAAAACAACAACTTGGAAGCCCCAGAAGCCTGTTTGTTCACCGCTAAGAGCGGGACCTGTTTCTGCTAAAAAGGCTTGATAACCCGCACGGCTTGCAAAAATAGCAAAAGTACCAATTAAGAACGAAGCAATACCTAAGCCACGAGCACCGATTGCAATGGCGAGCGCACCGCCACCGACTAACATCGTCATCCACATTTGCAGTGTGGTATAACCGGTGTCCCAGTTAGCAATAGTGGCGATGTTGTATACTTGAGGTATTGACCAAACAAATGCAAGTCCAGAAACTACCGCGGCAATATTAGCCAGCTCACGTAATAACGTATGTTTGAAAAACAGCGTAAAAAATAACGTTGCAGCAGCGCACCCAACAAATACGCCACTTAAGAACGCTTCATTACTCATTGGCGAACGGCCTACACCTAATAACATATTAAAGAAGCGTAGTGGCTGGCCAACGTGTAACCCACCGATACCTAAACCAATTATCATAATGATAAAGGCCACGATATTGGCAGTTTTTAGCTGATTATCGTCAATAGAACCCATTCTACGGCTAATATAAGCGAGTAAGAAAAGCCCAGCAGCGGACTGTCCTAAGACGGTGAAAAAAACGAGTGGTAATTCATGCATCTTACACCTCCGCAGGGTTTTTTAATTCGCCACTTTTATCGCCAAATGGCTTCGCATCTTTATGTGGTTTGATGACAATATTCGGGTTCGTCAGGCTTGGGTCTGGCATTGGAGCAATGCCACACTCTGTGCCGTGTAACTCACGAAGAACATTAATATCATCAAAATCTAAAGCACGCTGCGGGCAAGATTCAACACAAACAGGTTTCATCCCTTTTGCGACGCGCTCATAGCAGCCGTCGCATTTACTCATTAGTTTCTTCTTCTCATCAAATTGTGGGGCGCCATACGGGCAGCGCAACTCACAATAACGGCAACCAACACAAATAGATTGGTCAACCACGACTAAACCATCTTCTTCTCGTTTATGCATTGCACCGGTTGGACAACCCGCGACACATGTCGGGTTTGAACAGTGGTTACATGAAATAGAAAGATAGTAACTAAAGACATTTTGCTGCCAAATACCATCTTGTTTTTGCCAACTACCGCCACCGAACTCGTAGACACGACGGAATTTTGGGCCTAAATCTAAATCTTTTTCATCCTTACAACTGACTTGGCATGTTTTACAGCCAGTGCATTTTGTGGAGTCAAAGTAAAAGCCATATTGTTTCATCATTCAACTCCTTAAGCGCGTTTAACTTCAACAAGGTTAGTATGTTGTGGGGTACCTTTAGCCAATGGCGAAGGAACATGCGAAGTCAGTGTATTGATACAACCACCGATATCTAGCCCATCATTATTAAGAGTACGCCATGCACCTTGTGGAACGGCGATAACACCGGGTAATACACGCTCTGTCACTTTCACTTTAATTTGAATACGACCACGATCATTAAATATTTCAGCCATATCACCATTATTCAAGCCGCGTTGCTGGGCATCGACTGGGTTGAGCCAAAACTGATGTGGAATGGCTTCACGTAGCATAGCAACATTGTAATATGATGAATGCACATGGCCTTTATCATGAAAGCCGGTCATTAATAGCGGATGCTTTTGTTGGCTTGCTTGGGCTTCAACACCTTCTTTATTGACGCAATACTCAGGAATGGCAGGAATACGTTGGCCTTCTGGTAATTCCCAATTTTTAACACGTTCAGCTAGTTGTTCTGAATAGATTTCCACTTTACCTGACGGCGTTTTCAATGGGTTATTGATTGGGTCGTCACGGAATTTCTTCAATGCAATATTTTCTGAACTGTTCAGGAACTTACGGTCGATAATACCCGCACCGTCGGTTTCGCTGAATTCAGGTAAATGAGGCATTTTTTCACGTGTTTTGTTATAACAGAACTCAATCCATTCAGCGTAGGTACGGCCTTCGGTGAATTGTTCTTTTACACCCATTTTTTCAGCAATTTCTGCTAACACATCGTAATTAGGGCGATTTTCCCACAGTGGCTCAATGGCATTTTGTAGGCGAACTAAATAATGATACGCACCACTTGCATAGGAGTTATTGATTAAATCGTTGGTTTCTACAGTTGTGACATCCGGTAACAATAAGTCTGCATATTTTGCGGATGGGGTATCATGGTTATCCCATACTAGAATGAATTCACATTTGGATTCATCTGCAAGTATTTCATGGGTTTTATTTAAATCGCCATGTTGGTTACCAATGACATTACTGGAGTAGCACCACATAAACTTGATGTCGTTGTTTAGTTTATCGACACCTTTAATGCCACCATTCTCTGCGGTCAATTCTTTCCCGCGAACAATTGCTTCTGACCACATATAAGTCGGAATCAAGGCTTTTACTGGGTTAGGTAAAGCAAAACCTGCAACAGGATAAGCGTAGCTGTTACCCCACAGCCCAGTGTTAGTTCCTGCACGACCAATGTTCCCAGACATCAACGGTAACATCATAATAGAACGACAAGCTTGCTCGCCATTCTCTGTGCGCTGTAAGCCCCAGCCTTGTGAGATCCATGCTCTATTTGCATTACCGATTTCACGTGCAAGTTGTTTAATACGTGCGACTGAGATACCCGTTAATTTGCTCGCCCACTCAGGGGTTTTTGCGATGCCATCAGGGCCATTACCTAAAATATAATCTTTATATGATGCATTGCGTGGTGCAGAAGCAGGTAAGGTAGACTCATCCCAACCAACACAATAGTTGTTTAGGAATTCTTCGTCAGTCAGGCCTTCTTCAATCATGACATAACCGAGAGCAGCAACTAATGCAGCGTCAGTACCTGGGTAAATAGGTATCCATTCTGCGCCAAGCGTTGTGACGCTATCAGTGCGACGCGGGTCAATGATAATAACTTTTGCTTTGCTTTTATCTAACGCATTGAGGGTTTCGTAAAATTGACCGCCCCCAGACATACGCGTTTCAGCAAGGTTGTGACCAAACATGACGACTAAATCTGAGTTTTGGATTTCAGATAAATAGGATTCTTCAATACTGCCATATACGTAAGGCGTGATTTCCATTAATTGCGCATATGAATATGTGCCATAATCACCCAAGAAACCACCGGTTAAGCTTAATAAACGTTTACAAGCAGCACGACCGTGTAAGTTTGCGCCTGTTGAACCCGAGCCATATTGATAGTAAATGGCATCACTTCCATATTTATCAATAGTATACTGCAGTTTTTCGGCGATAATGGTTGTTGCCTCATCCCATGAGATCTTTTTAAATTTACCTTCACCGCGTTTACCAACTCGTACCATTGGGTATTTTAAACGGTCTGGGTTATAGGTTTTCCAGCGCACTGAACGGCCACGCAAACATGGGCGGATTTGGTGTTCACCTAACGTTGAGTCGTCATACATTGTTTCATTGGAAATGCGGCTGATAACACCGTCTTTCACATGAACTTTTAATGGACAGCGGCTACCACAGTTTACTAAGCATGCGCTATAGCTGATTTTTTCGCTGACTTCGTCAGGCATGATCGCTGGTGTTTTTGCTTGAGCAGCAAAAGGAAGAGTGATTGAGCCAGCAACAGCAGCGACACCCGCAACGGTTGCAGAGGTTTGTATAAACTCCCTCCTGCTCAGTTCTCCAAATTGAGTATTTATTTTATTTTTATGCATTGACATTGCCTATATGTAAATAACAACATTACTTTCTTGTTTTATATGTTAAAAAAAGTTTCTGTTGAGTTACATGACTTACATCAATGTTATCCCTGATAAGATAAATGTATTTATTTAATTTATAAGGATTTTTTGTTCGCTATAACATAGATTAGTTCTATTTCTATTAACTATCGAAGTATTAATTATTATATAACGATTGGGTCAAAAGTAAGGAAAAAGAGGGATATCTCCCTCTTTGAAATACTACTTTAGGTGTAGATGGATAAGAAAATTTAACTAATCACTTAGTATTAATTATTTTTCTGGGGAATAGCCTATCATCCTAACATCATTTCCGGTAGGTGATTGATGTACCATCAGATTAAATTGCGGAAGGATGGAAAAGATATGGTCAAAAATGTCTGACTGTATTCTTTCATACTCCACCCATACGGTTGTATTCGTAAACGCATATATTTCGATTGGGATACCATTTGAGTCAGATTCTAGCTGTCTGACCATAATCGTCATATTTTTGTGAATATTAGGGTGTGATTTTAAATAAGCTTCAATGTAAGCCCGGAAAGTCCCTATATTTGTCAGACGACGTTGATTTAAAGGGATTGCTTTATCATCAGGTAGGCTAGAATTAAAGACTTGAATCTCAGATATTTTTTGCTCGATATAGGGCTCAAGTAAATTTGCTTTAATACAGTACGCTATTTCTTCAGATGTTAAAAAATGCACACTGCTAGCATCTAAGCGGACACTACGCTTAATTCGGCGCCCACCAGACTCTGTCATTCCTTTCCAGTTTTTGAATGAATCAGAAATAAGTGCATAGGTAGGAATAGTGGTTACTGTGTTGTCCCAATTACGGACTTTTACCGTAGTTAAACCAATATCAACCACAGCGCCATCAGCACCGTATTTAGGCATTTCTAACCAATCGCCAATGTTAACCATGTTGTTGGCTGAAAGTTGTATCCCAGCAACTAACCCCATAATAGGGTCTTTGAACACTAGCATCATAACAGCGGTCATTGCACCAAGACCGCTGAGAATAATCAGAGGCGATTTGCCTATTAATAGCGCAATAATCATGATGCCAATTAGAATTGTGGCAATCAGTTTAAGACTTTGAAATATTCCTCTAAGAGGTAAATGCGCGGTTTTGGCAGCACGTTGGAGTACACCAAGTATAATATCAAGAACGGAGTAAAGGGTTAGTAAGCCAAATAATAGGCACCAAGCCTGTGAGCCGACCTTTAGAACGGCTTGTGCAGTCGAGCCTGAATGTAACCATAGCGTAGCTTGGATATTGACAACAACACCTTGTATAACAAATGCAAAGCGATTAAAAAGATTATGTTGAGTTATTAAATGAATCCAAGTTCCTGCACTTTTTTGCCCGCGCTTTTCGAGTTGAGGAAGTAATATTTTATGCAGAATTAAGTGTAATACGCAGGCGACGATTAGAATTAAACCGAGCACCATAAGTAAAGAGGCGAGGTTAGCGTAATCTTGGTTGAACTGACGTACCCAGTCTAGCAGTTGCTGCTGCATGGTTTCTCCTTCTTGAGGGTGTTAGGAACAATGGTTTATAAAAATATTCGGTTTATAAAATTATTCGATAGTTTAAAGACCTTATCATATTCACAATGAAAATTCATGGCGAACAATATTAAACTCCGTCTTAATTCTTATTGTTAGTTCTAAGTATTGTGCAGTATATGAATGCAATATTAATGACAATAAAGTCATTATAAAGGAGCGGGTTCGTTAATTTGATTAGTTATGTAACATTTACATAACATTACATGTGATAAGGATTTTCTGATTGCGAGTCTTCATAACTAAGCATAATGTTCTACAAACTTCCTAATGTTATATTAACTTTGCAGGAATTTATTATGAGCGTATTTAAAAAGCCGACTTATTCTGTTCTTTTGCAGTATATCTTATTACCCGTTATTGCCTGCACTCCATTTCTCGCTAATTCATCTCCTAATGGCAATCAAGGCCAAGGGAATGGTAAAGGAAATCAACAAATTCATGGAAACAAAGGAAATCAGAATAAAGATAAATCGAATAAAGGGGATGGTAATCAACAGCTAAAATATGCCAAAGCAAGCGAATATTACGATAAGAAACGAGGTTCTAATATTAGTTTTAATGTGAGTTTTGGTAATGTAAGGCCTTTGGCCATTGAATATGGTTTGACGGGTTATCAAGGGTTGCCGCCAGGCATTGCAAAGCAAGTTGGTCGGGGTAAACCACTTCCTCCAGGTATTGCCAAAAAAGCGTTACCTTCAGCTTTTTTAGCTCAATTACCCGTTTATGTTGGGTATGAATGGAAAATCAGTGGCCAAGATCTTGTCTTGGTTGCGATAGGAACAGCGATAGTCGCAGAAATTATTGAAAATGTTTTCGAATAAAAAAAACGACCTTGATTTCAAGGTCGTTGTGCAAAATAAATGCAATTAACGCTAATGATTAGGTAACTAAAAGGTCTGATTGACTAAAAAATGATTAACTCGCTTACATAAAACGTTTAGACAGTAATTCAACAACTTCTTGCACACTGCTGATAAATTCTTTGATGCTGTTCATCGATAACTCCAAATTAAAATGTGATCCAGATCACGTGAGAGCATTTTAGCCATTAACATGTTAATGTCAAGTTAATATTAAAAATAATTTTAAATATTAAATTATTTTTTAAAGGAATGTCTGGCACTTGTTTTTGACTGCAAGTTGTTACCACAAGACATGCAAAAATCCATAAATGGGCACAAAAAGTGTGAAGAATTGAAAGGTAATTTTTATAATATGGTGTATGGTTAATCAGAGGTTAGGTAATGATTTGATTGATAAAGGAATATAACTCATGATTGCTTATGTGAACGGCCAGTTTTTACCTGAAGAAGACGCATCAGTATCTGTTTTTGACCGTGGGTTTCTATTTGCGGATGCAGTATATGAAGTGACAGCAATAATTAACGGTAAGCTCGTTGACTTTGATCGTCATATGGCTCGTTTACAGCGTTCTTGTGCTGAATTACAGCTATCACTACCTTATGATTTAGCAGAATTAAAACAAATTCATCTTCAATTAGTTCAGAAAAATAATATCGAAGAAGGGCTTGTATATCTTCAGTTGACCCGTGGTAATGCACACCAACGTAGTTTTTTATATCCGGATAAACAGACGAAGCCAACATTAGTCTTATTTGCACAAAAGACACAGATTGTTGAAAATGAAAAATCAAAATATGGAATAAAAGTTGTCACTGTAGATGATATTCGTTGGCAGCGTTGTGATATTAAAACAGTTGCTTTATTAGCAGCTTCGATGGCAAAAGAATACGCTAAACAGCAAGGTGCAGACGACGCTATATTTGTTAAAAACGGCTATATTACTGAAGGAAGTTCCAGTAATTGTTTTATTATTAATCAACAAAACCAAATACAAACACGGGGGTTAAATAATGAAATATTGTCAGGTATTACTCGCCAAGCGATATTACAACTTGCTAGAGAACAACAAATAGACATTGTTGAAAAGCCATTTAGTATTGATGAAATGTTAGAAGCCAAGGAAGTCTTTATTACCTCGGCGACAACATTAGTTTGGCCAGTTATTATGGCGAATAACCAATTCATTGGGGAAGGTAAGCCGGGGAAACTAGCTATCCGGCTACGAGAGATATACTTGCAAAAATTAAAATAATCACATGAGATATCTAAATGTTATTTTAATTGCATAAATTCTTTAACTGAAGAAATGGTTACCATGCCATCCAATGCCTGAATACTTTGCTGGTGGAGTTCTGGCGTTGGAGCGGCACATAAATCCTCAAGTACTGTAACAAAATACCCTAAATCATGAGCCTGTCTAGCCGTGCTTTGAATGGCCTTTACGGTACTAACTCCGCCAATAAACAACTCGGTAATATCATTATCGGTAAGCCATTTATGGAAATGATTTCCTGCAAATGCAGAAACCCCTTTTTTAATCATTACTGGGTCACGAAATGCCACTTCAAGGTCATGAGCCCAATGACACCCAGTGCCACTTAATTTTAAGGCTCCAAGTTTTTTAGCTTGCTGAAACATAGGGGAGCCAGCAGGAACATCGTGATAATTGTCTGAAAACCCAACCTTAACCCAAATCACGGGAATATGATGGTTTCTTGCATATTGTGCCGCTTGATTAGCTTTTTCAACGATTTTTCGCGAGCAAGTTTGCTGGTAACTTGAATTAGATAAGCCATTTTTACCAATTATCTCTTCAATGAGATCAATAATTACTAATGCCTTGGACATTATTGCCTCTTTTAGGTGTAAGTATATTAACGTATAACGGCGTATACTATCTGGAAAAAAGCGTGAATGCTGTTAACTCAATAACATTATTCGATTTAGGGTAAGTCAATAATAAAACCAATACCTTGATTGTCTAATCCATCAGTAACTCTAATTACAGCACCGATTTTATGGGCTAAATTCTGGGCAATTGATAAACCTAAACCGCTTCCGGTTTCCATTGTTCCAGGTACTCGATAAAAGCGAGAAAATATAAGCTGGCGATTGTCTTCTGGAATTCCACGGCCGTTATCTTGAACAGAAATAGTCCCACCAAATGGGGTTAGGTCTTTTAAAATGACCTTGATTTTCCCTTTTTCAGGGCAATATTTAATCGCATTTTCAAGCAGATTAGTAAAAATATTACTTAATGCGAGTTTATCTGTGAGGATATAAAAAGATTTTGGGCTTTGGAGTTCGACATCAATATCTTTGTTAATGGCGTAAGGTATGTGTGAAGATATTAAATGGCTGATTAATGCAGGCAGGTCAACTTGTTCTTTATTTAGCAAGAAATCTTCAGTTTCTAAACGAGCTAAGTCAATTAATTGATGTGATAGAGAGGCCGCACGATTTAAAGTTTCTTGCATATCATTAATAATTTCGCCTTTTTCTTTTGGATTATCAATTTGCATTAACAAATGCAATTGAGCAATAACAGCCGCAATCGGCGTCCGTAATTCATGTGCGGCGTCTGCCATGAAGCGCTTTTCACGTTGATTCGCAGCATCAACACGAGACATAAGGTTATTTATTGCAGCAATAATAGGCCGAATTTCTTTATATTGCTCTTTTGTTTCTATAGGAGTTAAATTACCCGGCTGACGGCTGGAAATGAGTTTTGCTGATTGTCTTAAAGGCCGCAAACTAAAATAAGCGGTAATTAAAATTGCTAGCAACATAATACCTAAAATGAAAGCGAGGGGGATGGCTGTCCCTTCGGCTGGATTACCTAATAAGGATTTACGATCACTATAAGATTCAGCAATGACAACCTCAAAGGTTTTTTGATCATTCCATGCAGAAGTAAAGTGCCAGTCTTTATGTAATGCCGCGAGCTCAGAAACGGATTTAAGGGAGGGAACATGTAATTTGTCACTGTTCCGGTAATAGACATTCCCTTGTTTATCTCTGACAACCATAAAAGGCCGATAACTAATATTATCGCCACTTTCCATTGCGCTAGAATAAAGTTCTTGTAGGTTATCGGCTATTTTATTGAAATATTCAGGTTTATCAGCAACCACATCAAGTGTTTTAGCAAACCCTTGAGTGACGATATTCTGTTGTGCATTTAACTCATCATGAATTGATGGCCAATAAAAAAACTGGAGCCAGCCAACTAATAATAACCAAAGAAAAATAACAGAACTGATTTGTAGCCCGAATGTATAAATAAAAAATGATTTAACTTTCACTTAGTGGCACTTCTTTTTTTAATAGATAACCAATGCCACGGATAGTAATTATACGGTCTTTACCTATCTTTCGGCGTAAATTATGAATATGAACCTCTAAAGAGTTACTTTCTACATCATCCAATCCGAATAGACGCTGCTCTAAATCCGTTTTTCTGACAACATTATCTGCATTTTTTATTAATTCATAGAGTAATAGGTATTCTTTCCCGGATAGCAGTAGCAATTGCTCATTAAGGGTTACTTGATGATTAAGTGGATTTAATTGCAGGTTACCCAATTGCCATATTTCAGATGAAAACCCAGCCATACGGCGACTAACGGCTTTCACTCGGGAAATAAGTTCAGGCATAGCAAATGGTTTTGTTAAAAAGTCATCAGCACCTGAATCTAAACTAGAAACTAAGTTATCCATTTGGTTTCTTGCCGTGAGAATGATTATTGGAATAGTTTCGCCCATATTACGCCAAGCTATGAGCTCGTCATGACCATCGCCATCAGGTAAGCCCAAATCTAAGAGCATTAGGTCAAAATTGCGAGATGCGAGTTGTAACTTTGCATCAGCAAGTAGCCTTACCCAACAAGGATTAAAACCTGCAAGCTCCAGCCCACGACATAGTGCTTTTCCCAATTGAAGATCATCTTCGACTAATAGGATATTCATATTATCACCTCTACTAGCCAGTATAAGCAGGCAGTGAGCGTCAGACAATATGAACAGTTCAAGTTTGAAGCGTATTTAAGCATATCTTAAGGTTGGTTTAACGCATCTTTAAGGTACAAAAAAATAGACTGTTTATTATCGTTTTATCATTCAAGCAATAAGAGCATTGATAATGAAACACGCATTTTATGAGGTGCCATTGTTTATAGTCGCAATCGCGCTTGCTTTAATCTTTATTGGAAAAGATTTTAATAATACGTCCACAGTTAGTTTATCACCCCTAAAACTAAATGAAATTTCTACTTGTGCAAATATTACTAACTGTATTTCGCAGGTTAGAACAACTAATGAAGAGAATGAAAAGTTGAATCCAGTGAAACAAATTAAAACCTTTCTTAGGCATAAAATCTATTAATTAAAAATGAGTAAAATTTAGATATAAGAAATTTAAAACAACTAGCTGCTTTAATAATCAGTGTGTTACCTTGCAGTTGTTCTCTGGCTGATGAAAGTACTTTTGTTGTTTGGAGGGGGGGAGTCAATATTGCGCCAGTTTATGAAGGTGTAAAAAGCCTCACGTATTAGTAAAAAAGGAATGTCATTGGGTAAAACATTCCTTTTAAGTATTTGGTTAATCCTCTGTTGTTTCTTCTGGGACCCAACCATCATCCATCCATATTTCTTCCAGTATTTCTTCAATACGAGTTTTATCCTCCGCTATTTTTGTTCCTGAAATATTAACGCGTTGTTGTGAGCTAAACCCAACCCGAGTTACCATATCAGGATATTGGTTCTGAAGTTTGCGTAAAATCTCAGTTTCAAGAGCTTGTAAAACCACTGAACTGGGTTTTTGCGGAGCGTTTTTATCAAATAATACTTCGATACGTAACATGATAGCCTCTAGTAAAGACTGTATTAATATACAGTATTTTTAGAACTATTAGACAAAAAAGTCAATATAGAGCTGCAAATATTTTTATCAGTAAATTAAGTGAAAAAATAATATCAATATAAAACAAAAAGTTAATCTTATGAGCGCTTGATAAAATAATTGTCAGAAAATTAAAAATAGGTATTCTATAAAATATATTTGATGAAGGTGAGTTTCGATTAAATGTTACATGCTTTAAGAATTAAAAGTGAAGATAGCCAAGCGATAGCAATGATTAACCAGTTATATGACACCACTTTTCCGTTATATGAACAAAGAAGCTATCAGGGAAGAAAGGCAATATTGAATCATGGCGATTATTATTTGCTCAATTTCAAAGAAAATGACATTTTCATTGGCTTTATTGGTTGTTGGAAAATCGAAGGTTATTATTATATTGAACATTTTGCCATTTCCCCCGTATTAAGAGGGCAAGGTTATGGGCAAAAGGTACTAAAACAGTTTTGTCATGATGTAGGCAAAGTGATTCTAGAAATAGACCCTATTATTGATGAAATCAGCCAAAAACGTTGGTCTTTTTATCAGCATTGTGGTTTTCAACAAAATGAATACGTCCATGCTCATCCAAGTTATTACCCAGAAAATAAGCCGCATGAGCTTAGGGTGCTAAGTTATCCAGAAGAGATTGCTCAAGAAACGTATCAGCAATTTAATCACATCTTACAAACGGTTGTGATGGATAAAACGCTATTATAGTTCTTCATATCGATGGGGTTAATCAGGTATATAGCAATAGATAAGTTCGGGATCATTATCATCTAAATTTTCAATGTAGCCACTAGGAACAAAGCCAGCTTTTATTAAAAGCTGTTGAGTGGCTGTATTTGATTGATTTGTAGAAGTAAAAATCTTTTGGGGTTTACTCTGCATTTTTAGTTTATTAATTAAAATGAGGCCAAGGCCTTGTCGACGATGGTTTTTATTTACCATTAATAGCTCTATAAAGGCATGGGAATAGAAATGATAATGTAGAACGCCATAAGCCAATATTTCGTTGTTGGATTCCAGTACATAACATATTCCTTGCTCGCTCCATTGGGTAATGTCTTTATAGCGTTCTGCGGTCGCAATGGTATCTATGGAAAATATAGCATTTATATCAATTGGTGTTGCTACTCTAAAGTTAGTTTTCATTATTAATCAGTTATTTGTCAATGCTAAATGTATTAATTCAAAAATATTACAGTATAGGATGGTTTAAATAAAAGGTTAATATGAAAACTTAAAATAAGTTCATTACAATTATTGTTTTTTTAACCTATTGAATTAAAACAATTTTAATCTTATGGGCAGTTAACTAAAAATCTACCATAAAGCTCGCTCTTTGTTATCATTGAGTCGTTGTTAATCTATACAGTGGTAATTCTTATCAAATTTAAGAAATATAGAATATGATTAGCCTAATTTTCTTATTATTGGGGAATAAACCATGTCTCAAAATATTTATGATGACCCTGATTTTTTTGCAGGCTATGCAACATTGCCTCGCTCAGTCGAAGGGCTAAGTGGTGCACCAGAGTGGGATGCAATACAACGGTTATTACCAGATTTAAATGGGAAATCTATTATAGATTTAGGTTGTGGTTATGGCTGGTTTTGTCGGTGGGCAAGTGCTCAAGGGGCAACACAGGTAACAGGCGTTGACCTCTCAGAAAAAATGTTAACAAAGGCGATTTCAATGACAGATGATTCCGCTATAACATACTTACGTGCTGATTTGGAAAAGTTGAGCTTACCTACTGAACAGTATGATTTGATCTATAGTTCGCTGGCTCTACATTATGTGGTCGATATTTATTCTCTATTAACTAAGTTATATCAAGCTCTAAATCAAGGTGGGAGGGTGATTTTTTCTGCAGAACATCCAATATACACCGCACCACTTATTCAAGAATGGTGTATAGATAAGTATGGTAATAAAGCCTGGCCGGTTAATCAGTACCAGCAAGAAGGCAATAGAATTAGCCATTGGTTTGCTGATGGTGTCGTGAAGCAACACAGAAAATTATCCACTTGGATTAACTTATTAATTTCTGCTGGGTTTGAAATAATTGAACTGGACGAGTGGGGGCCGTCGTGCGAGCAAATTATAGAAAATCCAACATTAGATGAGGAAAAAGAGAGACCAATGATATTTATTATTAGTGCTCAAAAGCCATAATTAAAACCTTATGTTTTGGTAAAATTTAATACAGATCACAAGGCGATTTATTATGGTTCAATGAATCGTTAAAGACTGTTGTTGGCATAATGCACACAATGGCTTATGACTAGTTACTATGAGAAATATAGTCATGGGTAGTAATTGACAGGTATGTGTAATGATTGTTTGTTAGTAAGAGTAGTAATAGCGGATATAAAGTGAAAAGAGAAATATTGTCACCTGCCTACACGACAAATTTTGATGAATTAGCAGTGGTTAAAGTTAGAAAATAAGTTGGATTTTTACCCGACTTTTGCCCACCTAAAATTTCATGCATAAAAAAACCAACCGTAACAGGTTGGTTTCTCTATAATAGATTGGTCGGCATGATAGGATTTGAACCTACGACCCCCGACACCCCATGACGGTGCGCTACCAAGCTGCGCTACATGCCGAACTTTGATTAATACTACTCAATTTGCTTCTAAAAGCAATAGACTTATGATGCGACTGGTTGATATTTAAGCACTAATTTTCATTAAAACGCTTTAATTCAGTAAAGATTTTCAACAACTCAGCCAAATCAGGCTTTTCATTTCGCTCTATGGCACCTTGTTTATCATAGATATTAAACTGGCCATTTTGATCCATGTAGAGAGTGGCATTATCTGTGGTAATGACAACATCGTCGTTGTCACCCGTGATCACCCATGGGTAAGTACGTTTAACACTAAATAAATCTTCACCTTGGCTGTAATCATCAGGTGGATTACTGACATGTAATAAACGCTGCATCAGTGTTGTCATCACATCTTGATGGCTTGTTAGCTTATCTATCTGCTGTGCAGGTGTGTTTGGCCAATAAATAAACAGTGGTACCTGCATATTATCACGGTTGAAGCGTTTACCATCTAACCATTCGTTTTCTGCTTTTCCTTGGTTATTGTAATTTGCCGTCACAATAACAATGGTATTTTGCAAGCGATTATCACGCTGTAATGCGGCCATTACGCGATTGATTTGTTCATTCGTTTTTGCACTTCCAGGTGTTCCTTTAATATTCAGGAAAGAGAACCAAGGCGAGCCGTTCTTAAGGTTATCTAGCCAGTTATTCCACTGTGTAACGGTTAAGTTGTCATTATCTGCAGTTTTTGCAGGTAATGAGTAATCAGCTAAAATAGCTTGTCTGAATAATGGAGAATTAAAGCCATCTGTTGAGAATAAACCAAACTGATACCCTTGATGTTGTAAGGCTTCAATTAGCGCTGATGGATGGCGGCCATTGAGAATATTATCGAAATAAGTCGATGAAATACCATAGAATAGGCCAAATAGCGCAGTATCGTTACGTAGCCCAGCTGTGTAGTGATTCGTAAACTGCGTACTGATTTCTTTAAATTCGTTTAACGCCCCCATAGAATCTTGTTGAGATTTATTCCCTAGATCATCAATGACCAACAATAATAAGTTGTAATCAGCGCCTTGGTCATAATAACTTAAAGGTTTCAATGGGTAGTTTAACTTAAGTGCCGTTGGGCTACCTTGTTGGAATACACGATTTTGATGTTCGGTTAAGTCTAATAGGCCATACCTATCAAGTAGCTTGCGAGCTGTCATGGGTTGCGACAATGGATAATTGTAGCGTTGCATGGTGATAGGGCGATAAAAATTAGCGTCGGCCCATGCATACATCAGATGTGACATAATAAAAGTCACAATAAAAATAGCCGCCAGAGGTTTGCCGAATGTTTGGCGGTTTAAACTACGTAGTTTTTGCCAACTCCAAGTCGCAAATAACATTTCAACAAGAAAGATAATGGGAATACTGATAAACATCAGTTGCCACTCACGAGCCATTTCCCCCTTAGTTGGGTTGATGACCAAGTCCCAAACTTGCGGTGTTAAATGCAAACCGAATTGACTAAAAACACGGATATCAAAGATTAATAGTGTTATTCCTGCCGTTGCAAGGGCAACACAAAGTAGCCTCAGCAACCGCTGAGACATAACAATAAAGGTCAGTGGAAAAATAATTAGCAAGTAAGTCGCAAAGACCACAAAACTAAAGTGACCTAACCAACTGACGAAAGCATAAATTCGGCCAGTTAAGGTATCTGGCCAATCAAAAATAAACAGATAGCTGCTACTTAACACAAGGCTAAGCAGTATATTGAATAGTGCAAACCAGTGCCCCCAACCAATCATGTTAGAGACTTTGTCACGGTAGCGCAGGTGGGTGACCATACTGTTTATTTCATTAATCAATTAGTGTGATTGATCTTCTTTAACAGAAGAAAGTAATGCATTTGCGAATGATTCTGCAATCATTTTACGTTGCGCAGGCGCAACCGACGTATTCAGCAGATTCGTTACCATATTACCTAACACCATGAGGGAAAGGTCAACAGGGGTGTGATTTTTTTCTAACACACTCACGAGGTCAGAAAGTAAACCTTCAACTTTTTCATCACTATAGCGAGATGATTGTGGCATAAATTGAGACATCCTAAATTAATGAAAGCTACATATCATAGCGTATCACAGTTGGTTTTTCTTCTTTCTTCGCAACAAATTTTTGTTTAAATGGGAATAATGTTAATTCAGATTCATAAAGTGCGTATTAGTTCAGCGTAATCAGGCTAAAAATAGAACAAATGATGGTTTCTGTTGCAGATGAATAATATCAATGTTTGAATACGCGCAACATTATTTTCGTTATAACGAAGGAGCCAACAATGAGTCTGGAAATTAACCAGATAGCTTTACACCAGCTAATTAAAAGAGATGAGCAGACACTAGAGGTGATGTTGCGGGATTCTTTATTGACAGCAGATGGTGTCGTACAAGACATGATGGCAGAATTGCACCGCGTCTATAGTGCTAAAAGTAAAGCATTTGGTGAATTTAACGAAGAAAGTGAACTTGCTGATGCGTTAAAGTTATTGCGTAAGGGCGAAGAAGAATTTTTAGGTTTCAGCCGTGCGATGACGGTTCGCTTGAAAGATGAATTAGCCAAATATCCTTTTGCGGAAGGGGGCGTGGTTCTCTTTTGTCAATACCGTTACCTCGCGGTCGAATACTTATTAATTGCGGTGCTCAATAGTTGTGACAGCATGTTTGTCACAGAATCATTGGACTTAGGCACGACACATTATTTAGATATTCCTCATGCAGATATTGTCGCACGTATTGATTTAACCGAATGGGAGACCAATCCTGAGTCAAAACGCTATTTAACTTTCTTAAAAGGTAGAGTAGGGCGGAAAGTTTCTGATTTCTTTATGGATTTTCTGGCTGCATCTGAAGGGTTAAACGCAAAAGTTCAGAATAAAGGCTTGGTTCAGGCACTTGATGATTTTTGTGACAATGCACAAATGGACAAAAATACGCGCCAAGCTTATCGCCAGCAAGTACATAGTTATTGCACAGAACAATTACAGTCTGGAGAGGAAATTGAGCTGCAGGCGTTGGCAAAAGAGCTGCCAATGGTTGAAGAACAAAGCTTTGACGATTTCGCTCGCCAAAATGATTATCAACTCGAAGAAAGTTTCCCTGCCGATAGAGGAACGTTAAAGCAATTAACGAAGTTTTCGGGGAGTGGTGGCGGGATCACGATTAGCTTTGATGCGATGCTCATGGGGGAGCGTATCTTTTGGGACCCTGTCACTGATACGTTAACCATTCGTGGTACACCACCTAATTTGCGTGATCAATTACAACGCCGTGGTACTAAATAGGTTGTGGTGTTGAAGAGGTAGAAATAAATAACGCCGCAATTGCGGCGTTATTTACTCGGCGTCCCGAAAATTTCTAAAGCTCGGCTGTGGGCTTTAATTAAGCGCGCAGGAAGTCAATGTGCGTCACTTTTGGCTTAAATGGGTGACGTTGAACAGCCTGAACTTTTACTTTTGTTTCTTTACCATCGATAACCAGATTCAGAACTTCGTAAAATTCTGCTTTGCTTTCTTGGTTGATGATTTCATCGTGGTTAAGAGTTACAGAGATAGCTTCTTGGTTGCCACCGTAAACGATAGCTGGAAGCTGGTTATCTCTGCGCAGGCGGCGGCTCGCACCCTTACCCTGCTCTTTACGTTCAATTGCATTGATAGTTAACATTACTATTTCTCTATAAAAAGAAAATATAAATTCCTGCTACAGGCGACCCAGCAGCAGGTTCGAGATTTGGCCTAGGATAATCTATTCATAGAACAAGATATCGGAAGGCGGGCGGCATTTTAACGAAAAATCGGCCATCCAGCAATCATTATGATCATTTTCGCGTTATGACAGGGGAGCAGCAACGCGAAAACGCCCTTGATAATCGAAGATTTTCTCTCGAATTTCCCAAAAGCGTTCTTTTTTGCGCGCGACAATAAATTGGGGATATCGTAATAAAGATTGTTGCACTAATATATCATTTGCATTATTCCACTTAAACGGAACACCTGGGGCACGCTGATGCTCACGTAAAAAACGATATTCGAACACGCGTTTTTGTGCGGGTGTGGCTAGGCGAAAACGTTCTGAAACACAGGTTCCATCTTCATCATAATAATTGATTTTAATCCATTCACCTTTGTTATCACTCCCTGTAATGAATTGCATACCACCACAACGAATAATTAACGCATCTTTGAGTTTTAAGGCGGCTTTTAGCATATCGTCAGGGTCGGTAAGCACTTCTTGGCATTTTTGACAGCGACGAGCCGCTATATCATTTTCTGCACCACAGTGTGGACATTGTTTAAAGCGAAAACGAAATTCACATTGTTTTTTCTGCTTATTTTCATCTTCTTCCCAGCCTTGGCAGCGCCGGCCGTAATGTTCAATAATTTGCCCATCAGAGGTACATTTTCCCCAAAAAATATTCGCAAATTGGCATAATGGGCAAAAAACTTGCACAGGCACACTGGTTGAATTTGGTTGACTTGACCCCACTTCAGGCCGAAATAAATCGTGTGGATTACCTGCGTAATCTAAGATTAAACAGCGTGTTTTTCCCTCATAAAGGCGTAATCCTCGGCCAACAATTTGTTGGTATAAGCTCACTGACTCTGTTGGGCGCAAAATAGCAATCACATCGACATGAGGTGCATCAAACCCTGTTGTTAATACTGAAACGTTAACGAGATAATGTAATTCTTTATTTTTAAATTGTTTAATAATTGCTTGCCTATCAATTGCTGGGGTTTCAGCCGTCACTAATGCCGCACTATTCTTCGGTAGATAACTCAGAATTTCGTTGGCATGTTCGACCGTCGCAGCAAAGATCATGCAGCCTTGTAACGGTGCTGCATATTCAATAACTTGCTCAATAATTTTAGGCGTAATGCGTTGTTGTTTTTTTAATGACAAATTAAGTTCTTGTTCGTTAAAAATACCCGATGATGTCAGTGAAACTTGGCTAAAATCATATTGTAAAACAGGCATATCTAAGCGTTCAGGTGGAACTAAGAATTTGTTTTTAATCATATAGTGTAGAGGTAGTTCATAAATACACTCTCGAAAAAAACAATTTTCATCACCACGTACCATGCCATGGTAATGGTATTGGTAAATCCAGCCACTGTTGAGGCGGTAAGGGGTGGCTGTTAATCCTAAAATACGTAATGAAGGGTTATTAGCTTGTAAAACTTGAATAATTTGTTGGTATTGGCTCTTATCATTCAAACTTATACGGTGACACTCATCAATAATTACTAGGGAAAAATGTGCGTCAAATGCCTTAAGATTGCGAGCAACAGATTGCACACTACCGAAAACCACTTTGCTTTGAGATTCTTTGCGGTTCAGGCCAGCGGCAAATATATCGGCTTGTAGGCCATATGCGAGGTACTTAGCATGGTTCTGCTCAACTAATTCTTTCACATGGGCTAATACCAACACTCGCCCGCGAGCAAGCCGAGCCAATTCGGCAATCACTAAGCTTTTACCTGCTCCTGTTGGTAAGACAATCACGGCAGGGGCAGTCTGCTTGCGGAAATAATCAACCGTCGCATTGACAGCTTCTTGTTGGTAAGGGCGTAATACAAAAGGCATATTATTCAGTATTATGTAATTAAATCAGGTGAATGACGTTAAATTTAATTTAAAACGATGACTCTGTCTAAAGATGTAAGTTGCTGCGGTGAAACTATCACTTCACAGGGGTTATTGTTATAATGAATTATGTGATAGCAATCACAACAACCTTTCACTCTATATTCTGACAGTTGAGCGTTATTGTACGCTTCGCTGGCATTCCATCAAGTTAAGAGAATCTATGCGACTGGATAAATTTTTGTCCCAGCAATTAGGGATAAGCCGAAGTTTGGTAGCGCGAGAATTGCGCGCAGGGCTCGTAACGGTTGATGATGAAATCGTTAAGTCAGGGGCCTTTCAAGTTACGATTGATCATGAAGTCGCTTATGATGGTAATGTCCTCGTGCAAGTTACTGGGCCGCGTTATTTTATGTTACATAAGCCACAAGGCTATATTTGCTCAACAGATGACCCAACACATCCAACAATTCTTTTTTTTATTGATGAGCCTCTCGCACAAAAACTGCATTCAGCAGGGCGTTTAGATATCGATACAACGGGGCTTGTCTTATTAACTGATGATGGTCAGTGGTCACATCGCATTACTTCACCGAAGCATCATTGTGAAAAAACATACCGAGTTCAATTGAGTGACGATATCGCCAATGATGTTGCCGAGCAGTTTACTCAGGGCGTTATGCTTAACGGGGAAAAACACCTAACTAAACCAGCAAAACTGGAAATTATCAGCCCTAGAGATGTCAGGTTGACGATTAGTGAAGGGCGTTATCATCAAGTGAAACGCATGTTTGCTGCGGTGGGGAACCATGTTTGTGGGTTACACCGTGAACGCGTTGGTGAAATTTGGCTCGATGAGACTCTTGAGCCCGGAGAATACCGTCCACTGACGGAAGAAGAGATCAACAGTATTAACGTACCACGTAAATAAATAGCAGGAGTTTAAAGAGTGCAACAGCAGCGTTCATCCTATTTGGGGCTGATACTAATTCTAGGTTTATTATCGATGTTAATGCCGTTGGCCATCGACATGTACCTGCCAAGCTTTCCGACGATGATGCATTATTTTAATGTAGATGAAGGGCGCATTCAAATGACGCTCAATAGCTACATTTTTGGTTTTGCTATAGGGCAATTATTTTATGGGCCGATGGCAGATAGCATTGGTCGTAAACCTGTTATCTTGGGTGGAGTCGTTGTTTTTGCAATTGCTTCAGCGGCTTGTGCTATCACTGAATCGATTGACTCACTGATTTGGTTGCGTTTTTTACATGGTTTTGCCGCGGCAGCTGCAAGTGTTGTGATTAATGCACTTATGCGGGATATGTTTACCCGTGATGAATTCTCAAGAAGTATGTCTTTTGTTGTCTTAGTGATGACAATCGCACCGTTATTAGCCCCTATTTTAGGGGGAGAGCTAATGCGCTGGTTCTCATGGCATGCAATTTTTTGGAGCATCGCTATTGCTGCGGTTATCGCTGTTATTTTAGTGAGCTGTTTTGTGCGGGAAACACTCCCCGTTGCCAAAAGGCAAAAATTTCATGTTGGAACAACATTAAGGCAATTTGCGACTTTATTTAGAGCAAAACAAGTATTGTTCTATATATTAGCGAGCTCATTTTCCTTTGCAGGGATGTTTTCGTTCTTAAATGCAGGCGCTTTTGTGTATATCGATTTAAATGGGGTATCTCCACAGAATTTCGGCTACTATTTTGGTATCAATATCATCTTCCTGTTTATTATGACGACTATTAATAGCCGTTATGTAAGGCATTTCGGCGCGGAGAAAATGCTTTACTTTGGTATTATTATCCAATTTGTGATGGGCGTGTGGTTGCTTGTTACAACGGCATTTGCATTAGATTTTTGGACATTGGTTATCGGTGTTGCAGTCTATGTTAGTGGAATAGCGATGATCACTTCTAACGCAATGGCAGTGATCTTGGATAATTATCCACATATTGCAGGAACCGTTTCTTCATTGGCAGGAACAATAAGGTTTTCAATTGGCGCACTCGTTGGAACTTTGTTATCACTAATACCTGCTCAGAGCGCATGGCCAATGGTCGGCTCTATGGTTGCTTGCGTGGCGCTCTCGATGTTATTTGTTTTACTAGCCAAAAAACAAAATAAATCATATGTTTTCAAGTTTCATGGATGAAACTGAGAACACTCAATTCTCTTCTTCATTATTTATAACGGACTAATCAAAGTTTGTTCTAGTTACTTTCCCATATAATTCATTTATCTATTAGAGATAAAAGTGATTGCTCGATAAAGCCGAGTGATAACGCAGTGGTATTAATAATCTTTGGTGAAAAATGATCTAAATCAATTATCATTACAGCTGAATTTGTTAAATTTATGTTTTGTGATTTGATATGCATTGCAACATTATTCATTAATAAAAATTTGGATTTACTTCAAAAATAAACTGTTTTTTACTATTTTCTTTTCAAAAATGTAAAAAAAAGTTAAGTGTTTTATGCAAGATGTTAGGATGTAGCGATCAAAATTAGTTTATATTTTAATATATTTGCTATTAAAATGAATATGCAATGATTTATGTCACAAAAATTTAACGACATTTTGTTTTTTTAATGTTATATTTAAGATTCGGTATTTAACATTCATGTTACTTTTTGGATAACTTTAAGTTCGGTTTGAACGATGAATGAGTGGCTTAAGCCCATGTTAGGTCAAGTAAGAAATTAAATATCAATACTTGGCAAAATACTAGAATGTATCAATAGGATATCTTTGTGGAAAAATTAGGTCTTTCGGTGGTGCACAGGCTACCGCAAAGCTACCGCTGGTTATCAGGCAAAATAGGTACGGATGTTGAAGTTGTACCTATGAATGATGCCGATAGCGATAAGCTTGTGGGGCTGAAATTACTTAGCCATGACTGTGCGACAGATTGTATTGCAATGCAACAATTGTCTGAATCATTATCAGATATGCAGATTGCCAACGCGATCTTGGAGTGGCAAAAAGAAATTTGCCTATTTATTCATGCTAATGATGAGTTGGCAGCTATGTGCCGTTTAAAAGCCTCTGGCGTTGCTATTGCAGAACTTTCTTCTGGTTTTTATAGTGCTTAGTTTTGAGTATATTTAATATTTTATTAGTTGTTATAGTGGCTTGATTATTTATTATTATTTTAGTTACAGGTTTTATTCGGTTACGTGTTTAAAGCTTGTTTTTGAATGAGTATTATCGCGAGGTGGGCTTGGTGTTTTAGTTGTTTTTTATCTAAAAATCAAATAGCTATCACTAAGTTTAGTCAAAAAATTCCCAATAAAAAAGCTTCCATCAAATGGAAGCTTTTTTATTGGGAAGGGATATAGGATATTATAAAAACTTATGAGCCATTAATAATGCGCCTGCTGGCATAATATCTTTTGCTCCAGTATGAGTTAGTCATTTCAGAAACGATAACACCACTACTGGTTGATGCATGGACAAATTTTTGGTCACCAATATAGATGCCAACATGCTTCATAGTACGGCCTGTTTTAAATAAAACAATATCACCGACTTTTAGATTATTACGTTTTACGCTTTTGCCGGAGGATTCTTGTTCAGAGGTCGTACGAGGGAGTTCAACACCAAATTGTTCAAGAAATGTTCTCTGTACGAAACTTGAGCAATCAACACCTTTCTTTGTTGTGCCGCCAAGACGATAAGCTACGCCTTTCCAGCTTGCGTATTGATCCATTATTTTAGATTTAGTATCAACACTTTGTACTAACTCTTCGAATTCATCTTGAGATGCCATCGTCAACGAGTCACCCGCAGAACCATTTAGCATACGAGTATCTGATTTAGCAGTATATTGTGTGTTTTTAGCTGACTTTGGGTTGGTACATGCTGTGAGCGTTACGGCGATTGCAATTGCCGGAACAATGCGCCAAGCATAGCGCTTAAGTTTTTCAGAGGTTAGCATTCTTATATATATCCCTTACCATTTTTCTTTTTAGTACTTTATTGTGTAAAAAGACACAAAAAAACTAAACTTATCCCTGTGAAAAACGCATTATAGATGGCAAAACTGTGTTTTTCGCAGAAAGTGTTTATCGTAGTACCACTAAACTTCGAATGTACTAGTCATATTTAATGACTTATTGAGTATAGGAGATAAGTCAATATTTACTAAATTTACTAAGACATTCTTTACATTTTTTTGTTTAGAAGATTCAGCATCGTAGTAGTACCAAATCAAACCTTTAAGAGCATACATAAACAAAAGCAAAATGGCGAGTTAATAGGGGTGAAATTTACAAAACATTAGATAAAAGTGCCTATTTGCCATTGGTTTATGTGACAATTGTCTACAATGAAGGATATTACTTATAAAGATGGTATTTTTAACTAGTAAAATATGAACTAAATCACACTTTTCTATGTGTTATTTCAGTGAATTTGCATAATTAAGGACTTTTCAAACTAGAAGTGTAAAGAAGTTTAAGTTTTTATTTAGAGGGAGTGTGTTTGTACTCAAATAAACAGTTTAATTTTTGTTAAGAAAGTCCATTAGAATAAAAAACACTCAGAAAATAATTTAAAAAATAAAGGTACTGTATGTATATCAGTATTTTCTGGTTGTATTTATTAGTAATTCTCCACAATATTAATATCGACTAGTGAGTAGCATTCTACCATAACCATTCATAACCAATGTATTGTTAGAGCAACTCTAATAATACGTCAATATAACTAGATATTTAATGGTGACAGCAAAATAGGGGGCGAGGAATGTGACTATATCTTAAGATTATAGTCACGATAAAGTCGTTGTTCGAAATCAGCAAACCGGCGATTTAGGGTGGAACGAGCAATTCTAGTTGAGAAATAATCAATGGGGATTAGGTTAGATGAGCCAAGGTTATCTATAATAATAAATTGACCATAAGGTTTATAGCCTAGTTGATAAACGATGTTATAAGTTTTGAGCGCCATCGTGGTAATAGCCTCTTTGTATATGTTCTTTTTAAATTGCTCATAAGCAATTTTCATATTTTTTTTATGTTTTAAAAAAACTTGTTTATTTTTAAGATAATAATCTAAGGTATTTGAAACATTCCCTGTCTTATCTTTGATTAATTGGAACACATATCCTAGCCCCCGATCAGTTTGCTGGGTGCCATAGTAATGAGAAATCGTTTTTACGGTAAGATTCCTTTTATACAAGCGTTTATAATAGCGAACCTCTCTTAATGTTTCTTTATCATCTCGCCCACTTAAATGAACTTTTACACATAGGTGATTATACTCAGGATGCTGATAACAAGCACGTTGCCTGCCTGATGCGATCAAGTTTTCAGAAGGTAATAAAATTTTTTTATCTAAGTTCATATTCATGATAATAAACACTTTTTTTAACAAATTTAAGGTGTTTGATATATAGATATACCTAAAATGGCATAGCGACGATTTTTATAAATTAATTGACCAATGCTAATAGATTATATTTATAAAGTGTTGCATTTTGTGTGGTTAATTAAGTGTGAGTCAAGTCATATATTTTGTTTTGATAAATAATAAAACAAAAAATAAAAAACTACGGCTATAAATGAAATTATTAATATCCCTTTGGAATTAGTATGTCGTCCTCAGGCAATTCAGCCAAATAAATACTTTAACTGTAAATAAATTACAGGAAGTGACGATAACATAATTTTAAACGGGAATTTCGTTATGAATAGCTCAGTAAAAAAAATGGTAATGGCTTTTTTAGCAGTAACAGCATTGAACTCAAGCTTTTCAGTATTTGCATCTGAAAACAGTGAGGTAAAACGCAGCAATACAGGCGTTATTCGATTTACTGGAGCTATTGTAGCAGCGCCTTGTATTGTCGAAGCCAATGCGAATAAAGTAGAAACCAAATGCTGGAATGATAGTGGTAAATTGGAAACCGCATCTGCAGATATTCGTAAACTAAAGAATCAAGAAATGTTGCTTCCGAATCAAAAAGGTACTCAACAATTCAACTGGATTAATAAAGATAAAACCCTAGGTATTTACACAATAAAATACGATTAATTTTGAGACGAACACAAATTGAATATAGCAAACTAAGATGAGAAGGTATGCAATGTTTAATTTTAATGACATATGCCTATGAACAATAAATTCATAGGCATATAAAGGCTTATTTCTTTCAAATCAAAAGCAGAAATTAATCACAACGGCCCATATAACGACGCTCAGCGATATGAATACGAATTTTTTCACCGGTTGTTAAATATTCAGGAACTTGAACTGTTAACCCTGTAGCCATCGTTGCAGGCTTAGTTCGTGCGCTAGCCGAAGCCCCTTTAATTGCTGGGGTTGTCTCAATAATGACCATATCAACCGTTTGCGGTAACTCTAAAGCAAGAACTTGCCCATCCATTGTTAACACTTGCATTCCTGGTAACCCTTCTTCAGGAATGAAAAGTAATTCTTCTTCAATATCGGCTTTTTTGAAAAGGTAGGGAGTATAGTCTTCATTGTCCATAAAGACATATTCATCACCATCAATATAAGAAAAGCTCACTCCACGACGGGTTAGGGAAATTGTTTCTAAAATATCATCGCCTTTGAAACGCTCTTCAACTTTCTGGCCCGTTTTGATATCAGTAAAGCGCATTTTATATAATGTACTCGCTCCACGAGCACTAGGTGCTTGAATATCAATGTCTTTTACAAGTAATAATTTGCCATTGTAGTTAATTGCTAAACCACGTTTGATTTCGTTGGCCTTGGCCATAAATAACCTTCTTTAGGGTTGTCAAAAAGAGTGCGACAAAATTACTCGCAGATAAAGAATTAGGCAAGATGCTGAAGTCAATTTTCAGTGAAAAATTTTTAGGTGACATATCAGTGTGGATATAACCAGAGGGCGATATCCACACTGAAAGGGTTAATAAATAGGTAGTAAGCCAGATAGTGACAATAAATGAGCAACCGCATTAATTAATCCAAAGAGGATCACAAAGCCAATAATAAAGCTCCCACCTGGTGCTTTGTAGCTGTTGTTAGGGTAACGTTTACGACTTGCTTTCGCCATCAGCGCAGGGACAATGACTGCCCAAATAGTAGCTGCCAACCCTGCAAAACCAATCGCATAAATAAACCCATTAGGAAAAATCAGTGCGAGTATTGTTGGTGGTAAAAAAGTGACTAAGACAGATTTAAGGCGCCCAAATTTGTTATCTGCAAATTTGAAAAAATCAGCAATAAAATCAAATAACCCTAAAGACACACCTAAGAAAGAACTCGCTAGAGCCATATAAGAAAACAGGTTCAAAAATTGAGATATAAAGCTGCTCTGGGTAGAAATATTCATTTGAGCCAGTAATGCATCAATATTGTTGCCATTTTCTCTGATTTCAATAAATGACGTTCTTGGAATATTTCCTTGGATCGCATACTGCCACAAAATATAGATAACAACGGTAATGGTAGCCCCATAAACTAGGCTCTTAACAACACTACGGCTATCTTTATTATAATATTTAACTAATCCAGGAACATTACCGTGATAACCAAATGAGGTTAATAAATAGGGTAATGCGGCTAAGGCATAAGGAAGATATTGGCTTTCACCATGCTCAGTTTGGTTGAATAGGATAGCTGGTGATGCGGTTGAAATCATTCCACCGATTGACATAATAAAGGTGATGACCATCCCGCCAATTAAAATGGTACTTAACCTATCGACAGCACGAGTAGAAAGCCACACAAAAAAAGCCACAATAAATGCAAAAATAAAGCCTGCACCCGCTTGTGGTATTTGTATTTTTTCTGACAAATTCGCGGTGATGATAGAGCTTCCTGCAGAAATATAGGCGTAAGTAAGAATATAAAGCACAAAAGTAACGGATAAACTGTTAATAGAATTCCATGTCGTGCCTAATAAGTCTTTGACCATAGTATGGAAACTGGCGCCAGCTGGGTAATTCATATTGGCTTCTAAAATCATTAACCCAGAAAGTAACATGCAAATAAAGGTATAAATTAACAGTATGACAGAGCCTGTGAACCATACGCCGGAGGTCACCATAGGAATTGAAAACATACCCGCACCCACCGCAGTACCGGCAATGATCATCGCACCTCCTAATATAGAAGGATTTTTTTGTTGTGTTGTTCCATCAATAGCCATGGTGGCTCCTAAATATATCGTTTCACTGTACTAGCCAAATGATACGGTAAGAGTGCAGTATTGTAAATATCGTAAATAGAATAAAATAGGGAAAAATGAGTAATTAGAAAGGGATGGATGATAAACGTACAAAAAGAGGATGTTGTACGTTTACACTTGATTAGGCTTTGTGGTGATAGAAACGTTGTGTAAGCCAGAGGTCAACAGCATTGCGGCTAGCTTCAAAATGAGGCTCTGGGAGCTTATCAGGTGAAACCCACATTAAGTTTTCACATTTATCTGCTTCCATAATTTGAGGTTCAACCTCACCGTTATATTCAACATGCATACAAATAGAAACGGTATGTTTACCTTCTTGTTGATAAGTCTGTAAATTATTGCTGATACCAAAAACAGTTGGAGCTTGGATATCAATACCAATTTCTTCTTTTATTTCGCGAATGGCACAATCTTCAAAGGACTCACCAGGGTCCACATGTCCCCCGAAAATGGACCAATAGGGCGCATGTTTACTACTGCGTTTGCCCATCAAAATTTGCCCCTGTTTATTAGTGATTAGAACACCAACACCAGCGACGACGTGAGTATGCTGAGACATATATTCTCCTTATTATTTTATTTTTCAGCGCGCTGATCCTGACATAATCTTGTAGAAAAACAAGCAGGAAAAAGTACAAATATCACTGAAAACAATATGCTTTAATGTTATAACTATAATTAAATTTAAAGACACGATAATCATGATAAGGGAGATTAGTGGTTATGACTCGCCGGGTTGCTACAATTACATTAAATCCTGCTTACGACCTTGTGGGCTTATGCTCTACTATCGAAGTTGGTGAAGTCAATTTAGTCAAAACCGCTAGCCTCAACGCGGGTGGTAAAGGTGTCAATGTCGCAAAAGTGCTCCGTGACTTAGGTATTGATATCACTGTTAGTGGTTTTATGGGAAAGGATAACCAAGAAGAGTTTCAACATTTTTTCAGTGAAAATGGCATGGCGAACCGTTTTAGTATGGTGCCAGGGCGTACACGGATTAACGTGAAACTCACGGAAAATAATGGGGAGTCAACGGATTTTAACTTTTCAGGCTTTGAGGTCAGTAAAGAAGATTGGAACCGTTTCTCTACCGAATCACTTAATTGGTTAGGCCATTTCGATATGGTCGTTGTCAGCGGAAGTTTACCAAGTGGTATTGACCCAGAAGAATTCACTCGTTGGATGACTCGCCTTCGCCAATTATGCCCATGTATTATTTTCGATAGTAGCCGAGAAGCCTTAAAGGCAGGTTTGAAAGCGTCACCATGGCTAGTAAAACCTAATCGTCATGAATTAGAAAGTTGGGTTGGCCGAAAACTGCCAGATTTACAAGATGTTGTAGCCGCAGCGCATGAGTTAAGAGACAAAGGAATTTCTCATGTTGTTATTTCATTAGGAGAAGAAGGGGCTCTGTGGGTTAATGCTTCGGGTTCTTGGCTGGCGAAACCGCCACATTGTGAAGTGATAAGCACGGTTGGGGCTGGTGACTCGATGGTAGCAGGGCTAGCTTATGGGTTACTCAATGGTGAGTCCAGCGAGCATACGTTACGTATGGCGACCGCAATTTCTGCACTATCCGTTTCTCAGCCAGATGTCGGTTTAAAAAATAGAAACAAATTAGCGGATATGATGGCAAAAATTGAAATGAAATCGTTATAGTTAATGAATTTCAAACAACCCCCACATGATAATGCGGGGGTTGTTATATTAGAAAGCCAATAATTAGCTACTTTGCTGTGCTTTCAACCATGCAATTTCTTGCGGCCAAATATCGGGATTAATGGTTTCTAAAATCAAGGGGATACCATCGAAACGGCTATCTTGCATAATATATGTGAATGGAACAAAACCAATATTCCCTTCACCTAAACTATGGTGGCGGTCAACACGACTGGCAAATTCACTTTTAGCATCATTAAGGTGCATTCCCTTTAGAAACTCAAAACCAACAATATCTGCAAATTGGCTAAATGTGTTGTCACAATCTTCGGCTGTGCGTAAGTCATAACCTGCGGCAAATGCGTGGCAAGTATCAATACAAACGCCTACACGGCTTTTATCTTTCACCCGTTCAATAATTTTTGCAAGATGCGTAAAGTCAAAGCCTAAGTTAGTGCCTTGTCCCGCCGTGTTTTCAATTACAGCGGTCACGCCTTCGGTCTCAGCAAGCGCAATATTAATAGATTCAGCAATGCGAGCTAAACAATCGTCAATTTCAATTTTCTTTAAATGACTACCGGGGTGAAAGTTAAGTAAATCAATACCTAATTGTTCACAACGCTGCATTTCATCGATAAAAGCGACACGAGATTTCTCTAGAGCCTCAAATTCGGGGTGACCTAAATTGATCAAATAGCTGTCATGAGGAAGGATTTGGTGTTTACCGTACCCATATTTTTTGCAGTTATCTTTAAATTTCTTAATTACGTCTTCGCTTAGTGGCGCAGCTTTCCATTGGCGCTGATTTTTTGTGAACAAAGCAAAAGCGGTTGCATTGATTTCATGTGCGCGAATAACAGCTTGGTCAACCCCACCAGAGGCGCTGACATGTGCTCCAATATATTTCATTTTTGACTCCTTTTTGTTGGAGTATGCCATTAATAAGCAAATAAATGAAATCAACAAAAAAGCCACCCATTGAGGTGGCTAAAAATGAGGAGAATATATGCTAAAAAATGCTTTGAATCAGTATGTTAATTAAGAGCCCACCGACAATCAACCAAACAAATAGGATAAGTGCCATCAGTAATGGCTTAATACCCGCTTGGCGAATAGCACTAACATGGGTAGTTAACCCTAAAGCAACCATTGCCATAGCCAGTAAAATCGTATCCAAGGCTATGATTTGTTGTACTAATACATGGGGCAGTAAATTGAGTGAATTGAAACCTGCGACAACAATAAAAAATACGGCGAACCAAGGAATCGTAATTTTACTTTTCTGAGTGTTTGTTGTTTGGTTTGCGGCTGTTTTACGGCTTAAGAAAGCCGATAAAATAATCAAAAAAGGCGCAAGCATCATTACACGGATCATTTTGGCGATGACAGAGGCATTTTCTGCCTCAGTACCAATAGTGTGGCCTGCTGCAACAACCTGTGCAACTTCATGTACTGTTGAACCGATATAAATCCCAAAAGTTTCTTCTGTTGCAGGAAACCAGCCAAAGTGCGCATTTAATTGGTAAATCCAAGGATAAACAAAAATACAAATAGTCCCAAAGATAACAACCGTTGATACGGCAACCGCAACTTTACTTGCAGAAGCTTTCACCACGGGTTCAGTAGCCATGACTGCGGCTGCGCCACAAATGCTACTACCTGCACCAATCAATAACGTGGTTTCTTCATCAAGACCGAACACTTTTTTACCTAGCCAATATGCTAATAAAAAAGTTGAGGTTAATGTTAAGGCATCAATGATAACCCCTGTAGCACCTACATCCGTAATTTGTTGGAAAGTAAGGCGAAAACCATACAAAATTATACCCGCACGGAGAAAATAGTGCTTAGCAAATTTAATGCCGGCATCACAAGATTGACTGGCTACGGGGTAAAAAGTATTCCCTACAATAATTCCTAATAAGATTGCGAGGGTTAATGCACCTAAGCCGATATCCATAAACCAAGGTTGGTCACCTAGGTAAATTGCAATAGCAGTCAGAATACCAGCTAAAATAATACCGGGTATCAGTTTTAATATAGGATTTAGGTTATTCCGCTCAAGGGTGCTGGTGTCACTTTTATTCATGATAATGCTCTTTATTACCGCTTATAAGATTTAGTAATAAGGATATAACAAAATCAATAATAATTTAAATTGATTGTCTTCATATAATCTACCACTAAAATAGATTAGAAAGTTTCTTCTGGAATATTGCAAATAAATCGTTAATATTAACATTATTATTACAAATACTAAAAATCACGTTGGGGCTTACCTTTATGCGAATTACACTTAGGCAACTTGAGGTTTTTACGGAAGTATTAAAGAGTGGCTCCACGACGCAAGCATCTCAGTTATTAGCGCTTTCACAATCTGCAGTCAGTGCGTCGCTAACGGATTTAGAAGGTCAATTAGGCGTTCAATTATTTGACCGTGTGGGTAAACGACTTGTTACTAATGAGCACGGAAGACTTTTATATCCAAAAGCGTTAGCGTTATTAGAGCAAGGGTTAGAAGTTGAGCAACTCTTTAAAAAAGAGATGGGCGCCGTGCGTCTTGCTGCCAGTACAACGATTGGTAATTATATTTTACCTGAAGTCTTAGCGGGGTATCGTCATGACCACCCTGATATTCCTTTAGAGCTTTTTATTAGTAATACAGAAGAAATTATTAAGGCAGTCATGGAATTTAGGGCGGATGTTGGGTTAATTGAAGGTGTTTGTCATAGCCCTGAATTAATTTCTAAAGCATGGTTAAAAGATGAGCTCGTTATTTTTGTTTCCCCCCAAAACCCATTAGCGAATAAAAAAGTCTCTTTAAAAGATTTGCGTGACGCGCCTTGGATTTTGCGTGAAAGGGGGTCAGGTACACGGGATGTCCTTGACCAACTATTATTTGCACATCTTCCGGGCTTTCATATTTTGATGGAGCTAGGAAATTCAGAAGCTATCAAGCATGCAGTTCGTTATGGAATAGGTATAAGCTGTTTATCACGTCGAGTGATCGAAGAACAATTAGAAAATTGCTCTCTAGTCGAATTAAAAATAGACGAACTTCATTTAGAAAGAACGCTATATTTGATTTATCACCGTCAAAAGCATATTTCGAGTGCGATTACTAATCTTCTGTCTTACTGTAATTAAAAATCCTCGTCATCTTTTAACCTGTCGCGTTGTTGGCTGCAATCGACGACCCAAGTCACATACTAATGTATGCTCCTTGGATAGTCTCAATTGCCGCCTAGCGACACGCTAAAAGCTATAGAGGATTGCAGTGAATGTGTTGCACTAGTGATAGGCTATCGCGTTGTTGGCTGCACTTTTTATGTGCCTTGAACAGTCACATTTGCCGCTACAGACACGATAAAGAGAATAAAACGTCGTCCTCTTATTAAGAGGGTATACTGAATTTTTTGAGATAACGCGTTTTACTTATAATTTTGTATGAATTATGAAGGTATCTTATAACAGTGAAGAGTTGCTTAGTTCTCACAGTCTATTTTGCTAGAATCCATGCGATATTAGCTGAATAATAAAATACAGGGAACAAATGTCAGAACAACATACCAATACTATCTCGCAGGGCGGCCCACAAAGACTACGCCGTGAGTTAAAGGCGCGCCATCTTGCGATGATTGCTATCGGTGGATCTATCGGTACCGGTTTATTCGTTGCATCCGGTGCAACGGTTGCACAAGCAGGCCCCGGTGGAGCACTCCTTTCTTATGCTATCATTGGCTTAATGGTCTATTTTTTAATGACCAGTTTAGGTGAATTAGCCGCTTATATGCCTGTCTCAGGCTCATTTGCAACCTATGGTGCAAAATATGTCGATGAAGGTTTTGGTTTCGCACTAGGGTGGAACTACTGGTACAACTGGGCTGTAACAATTGCAGTTGACTTAGTTGCTGCTCAATTGGTGATGACCTATTGGTTCCCAGATACCCCAGGTTGGATTTGGAGCGCTATTTTCCTTGCGATTATTTTCTTACTGAATTTCATCTCTGTGAAAGGGTTTGGTGAGGCGGAATACTGGTTCTCATTAATAAAAGTCACCACAGTCGTTATTTTTATTGTTGTTGGCGTATTAATGATTTTTGGCATCATGAGCGGTGCGGAAAATGCCGGGTGGCATAACTGGGAAATTGGTGATGCACCTTTTGCGGGTGGTTTTTCAGCAATGATTGGCGTGGCAATGATAGTTGGGTTCTCATTCCAAGGAACTGAATTAATCGGTATTGCTGCGGGGGAATCGAAAGATCCTGCCAAAAATATTCCCAAAGCAGTACGCAAAGTATTTTGGCGGATATTGTTATTCTATATCTTTGCAATCTTAATTATTAGTTTGATCATTCCTTATACTGATCCAAGCTTACTGCGTAATGATGTAAAAGATATTAGTGTGAGTCCATTCACTTTAGTATTTGAAAATGCAGGTTTATTATCTGCTGCTGCGGTGATGAATGCGGTTATCTTAACGGCAGTATTATCGGCAGGTAACTCGGGTATGTACGCATCAACGCGTATGTTGTATACCTTAGCGCGTGAAGGTAAAGCACCACGTATTTTCGCTCGTTTATCTAAAGGTGGCGTACCTCGTTATGCGTTGTTAGCAACGACGGTTATTGCGGGCTTATGTTTCTTGAGTTCCATGTTTGGAAACCAGACGGTGTACTTGTGGCTATTAAATACATCGGGGATGACAGGGTTTATTGCTTGGTTAGGTATTGCAATTAGCCATTATCGTTTCCGTAGAGGCTATATTGCACAAGGGAAAGATCTTAATGACTTACCTTATCGTTCAGGTTTCTTCCCAATTGGTCCTATTTTTGCCTTTATTTTGTGTTTAACAATTACATTAGGCCAAAACTACCAAGCCTTTTTAGAAGATAAAATTGATTGGGTAGGGGTTACGGCAACTTATATTGGAATTCCGCTGTTTTTAGCAATTTGGTTTGGTTATAAGATAGTGAAGAAAACAACGTTTATTCGCTATAAAGATATGAGCTTTCCAAGTTACCGAGAAAATTTAGATAAATAATATTCTTAGAATATCTATCATAAAAAACAGCACTCTTTATAGGGTGCTGTTTTTTTATATATAGCGCAACAAACCTGCATTTTGGCGGTAAAATAGGCTGAATGTTTGGCTTTACGATAATGGTCACAGAATTCCATTGATGAAAGTCATGATTAAACTAATAATCGTATTGATAAGTATTCTTATTTGCTTTATTGTTACCGCATAAAAAAAAGGTAAGTCAATGAGGTTAATAGTGGAGCTTAATACTATGTCGTCGGTAGCCAAGAAGTCTGTAGCTAGGTCGGTAGTAAAAGGAATAGGTTTAGCGTTATTAGCAAGTGCCAGTATGAGCGCTTGGGCTGCAACAGTGACTGATATTGCAGGCCGTACTGTTGAGGTTCCTGATAATGTTAATCGCATTTTATTAGGTGAAGGGCGCCTGTTTAGTGCAATAGCTCTGCTGGAAGGTGATAAACCTATTGACCGAATTGTCGGTTGGCAAGGTGACCTTCGAAAACTAGACCCTCAAACCTACGCTGTTTATAAAGCTAAATTCCCTGAAATTGACAATATTCCACTGATTGGTAATACCAGCGCAGATAGCGTCAGTTCAGAAAAAGTATTAACCCTAAACCCTGATATTGCGATTTTTGGTTTGTCAGGCCATGGGCCGGGTAAAAACAGTGAATTAGTTAACCAGCTTGAGAAAGCCGGCGTGCCTGTTGTATTTGTGGATTTCCGTGATAAACCACTGGAAAACACATTACCAAGTATGCGTTTACTTGGTAAAGCGTTGAACCGCGAACAGGCAGCAAATAAATATGTCGATTTTTATGAAAGAAACCAAAAATTAGTCACTGATATTACTTCTAAAATACCAGAAGATAAAAAACCAAGTGTTTTTATTGAGTTACGTGCAGGAGCATTTGAAGATTGCTGTGGTACCGCTGGCGATGGAAATATGGGGAACTTTATTGATTTAGCTGGTGGTAAAAATATTGCTAAAGGCGTTTTGCCGGGCGCGCTTGGTACGATGAACTTAGAGAAAATCATTGCTGCGGACCCAAATATTTACATTGCATCTGGAGCAAAAGCACCGGGAAGTAAAGATGCAGGCGTTCAATTAGGGGCGCAAAGTTCATTAGCTGATGCGAAAGAAAGCCTGAAAAAAATAACTGAACGTAAAGGAATTAGCTCGCTATCAGCCATAAAAGATAAGCAAGATTATGCTATCTGGCACAATTATTATAACTCTCCATACAATGTGATTGCGACGCAAGTTTTCGCCAAATGGTTTTACCCAGAACAATTTACCGATCTTGAACCGCAAAAAACACTGGATGAATTACATAGAGAGTTTCTCGCTATCGAACCAACCGGTGTATATTGGGTCAGCGAAAAGTAATGAAAATGGGTAAGAATTGATGAGTATTACGAGCGAGCCAATAGTTGCGGCTGAAAAAGCAGCGATTCAGGCTGACAACAATGTAAAACAACATTATCAAAATATGTTGCGTCGTCGATTGACATGGATAGCTGTTATCGTCGCTGCGATTTTATTATCACTGGTTATTGATTTCACCTTAGGTCCTTCAGGGTTATCCCTTGAACGCTTATGGCAAACCTTAATGACCCCAGAAGCAGTTGATGCAGGAACTCGAGTCATTGTTTGGGATATCCGTTTGCCATATGCATTGATGGCCGTGGTGATCGGCATGTCTTTAGGACTTGCTGGTGCTGAAATGCAAACGATCCTTAATAACCCGTTAGCGAGCCCATTTACACTAGGGGTATCTAATGCGGCGGCTTTTGGTGCCGCATTGGCGATTGTTTCTGGCATTGCAATTCCAGGCGTGCCTGACCAATGGGTAATATCAGCCAATGCCTTTATTTTTGCATTATTAGCAGCCTTGATGTTAGACGCGGTAACTCGCTGGACGCGTGTAGCAACCTCAGGTGTCGTATTGTTCGGTATTGCACTTGTGTTTACCTTTAATGCATTGGTTTCTATGATGCAATTCATCGCAACAGAAGACACTTTGCAAGGTTTAGTTTTTTGGACGATGGGCAGTTTATCAAAAGCAACATGGGTAAAACTTGGTGTGATGGCATTGGTTTTCGCGCTTGTTTTCCCGATTGCCATGATGAGTTCATGGAAATTAACGGCTTTAAGGTTGGGTGAAGATAGGGCGATCAGTTTCGGTATTGATGTGCGCCGTTTAAGGCTAACAACATTATTACGTATTAGTATTTTATCGGCTTTAGCGGTGGCGTTTGTGGGGCCTATCGCCTTTATTGGTTTAGTCGCGCCGCATATTGCAAGGTTGATTTTTGGTGAAGATCACCGTTTTTATCTGCCAGCAAGTGCATTAATTGGGGCGTTAATCTTATCAATGGCCTCAATTGCATCGAAGAATATTATTCCGGGTGTGATTATTCCTGTTGGGATTGTGACATCGTTAGTGGGTGTGCCGTTCTTCTTAAGCATTATTTTACGTCATAGAGGGAACGTATCATGAGTGGCCTGATTATTAACCAATTTAATGCAGGTTACCCAAAGCGCCCCGTAATTGAGAACCTATCGACGGATATCTTACCTCGCGGCAAGATCACGGTATTACTTGGGCCAAATGGTAGTGGTAAATCCACATTATTACGGTCGTTGGCGGGGTTAAATAAGGCAACAGGGCAGCTGTTACTGGATGGTCAGGACTTAACCCAACAGAGTTTTGCCCAGCGAGCACAAAATGTGGTGTATTTACCGCAAACGTTACCTGCTGGTGTACATCTGTATGTTTTAGAGTCAGTGATTGTTGCTCAACGTGCTTCAGGCGGTTTGAGCAATGAGAATAGTAAAGACGAAGTGATGGGGTTATTACGTCAATTGGGTATTGAACATTTGGCGTTAAGTTATTTAGACCAACTTTCAGGTGGTCAAAAACAATTAGTGGGTTTGGCACAATCTTTAATTCGTCAACCCAACTTATTGTTATTAGATGAACCTTTAAGTGCACTGGATTTAAATTACCAATATCATGTGATGGATTTAGTCGCGAAAGAAACGAAGCGTCGAAATATAATCACGGTTGTGGTGGTTCATGATATTAATATTGCACTCAAACACGCAGAACATGTATTAATGCTGAAGCAAGGTAATTTAATTGCTCAAGGTGAACCTGCTGAGGTAATTACCCCTGAAAGCCTTGCTGAGGTCTATGGTGTACGCGGTCGTATCGAACGTTGTTCGCAAGGTGTTCCGCAAGTCCTAATAGATGGGCTGGTTGATAAATTAGCAAGTTAATATCGTAATGGAATAATGTGCTTGCAGCACTCGGCAAGCACATTAAATAAAAATAAAATGAGAGGATGTAATATAAAAAAACAAATTAAATATTAATTAATAGTAATTACCCACAGGAAATTTAATTGAATTATATAATGGTTTTTACCATGGATTTCCTATGGGTATTTAAATACCCCAATAATAAAAAATATTTTTTGATTCAATGAAATCAATGTGAGCAAATCAATTCATATATAAAACAAAATATCTCTTGGAGAGTTGGGAATGGTTGTTTTTAATAAAAGAAAAGTGGCAATTAGCATAATTGCGGCTATTGCTGCGGCACCTGCATTTGCTGATGACAGTAAAGATAAAATCTATGTAACAACAGCATCAGGTTATCAACAGAAAATTGAAGATGCACCTGCGTCTATTTCTGTAGTAACTCGCGAACAACTCGAGAACAAAGCTTATAAAGATGTCACTGATGCGTTAAAAGATTTACCTGGCGTTCAGGTTACTGGTGGTGGGAGTAAATCCGATATTAGTATTCGTGGTATGGATGCAAAATATACCATGATTATGGTTGATGGAAAGCGTGTTGATACACGCAGCACTCGCCCAAATAGTGATGGTTCAGGTATTGAGCAAGGTTGGTTACCACCATTACCTGCAATTGAACGTATTGAAGTAGTACGTGGTCCTATGTCTTCATTATATGGTTCAGATGCGATGGGGGGGGTAATTAATATTATTACCCGCAAAGTAGGAAAAGAGTGGAATGGTAGTCTGCGTGCGGATACCACAATCAATTCTCATCGTGATTCAGGAAATGAAGGTCAAGGCAGTTTTTATGCATCTGGTCCATTAGTTGATGGTCTGCTGGGGATGAAAGTAAATGGAATTTATTCCAAACGTTGGGAAGATAAATTTGTCGGAGGTTACAACGAACAGAAAGTTGGCGCTATTGGTACAACTCTAACACTAACACCTGATGAATTTAATACCTTTGACTTTGATTTCAAACACGACGAACAAGAAAGAAATACAACGGCTGGAAAATCGGGTTCATTGATGTGTACTACGGGTAAAGGTGCAAATAAAGTTACTAAAAAATGTGATGATTCAAATGTGACATACCGGAAAAACAACTATGCAGTTACGCATAACGGTATTTATGAGTGGGGTGCAATGGAAACATTTGTACAACGCGATGAAACAAAAAATCCAAGTCGTAAAATGGAATATAACGATACTTTAGTTAAAAACCAAACAGTATTTAATCTTGGTGACCATACTTTGAGTATTGGTGGGCAATATCGTTATGAAGATCTCCGTGATAAAGGAAATCAATTAGCTTCTGCAGCAGATGTTGATAAATTAACTCGTTACAGTTGGGCATTATTTGCTGAAGACGAATGGATGATGACCAATGACTTTGCTTTAACGGGGGGGGTCCGTATGGATAAAGATGAAAACTTCGGTTCTCATTGGACTCCTCGTTTATACGGTGTTTGGCATACCTCTGATGAATGGGTAATTAAAGGTGGTATCTCAACAGGGTATCGTTCACCTGAGTTAAGGCAAGTTGCACCAAATTGGGGGCAATCAACAGGGGGGGGCGGTGATCCAGCTGTTATTATCGGTAATCCAGATTTAAAACCTGAAAAGAGTGTTACACAAGAACTTGGGTTTATCTGGAATAATCAAGATAACTTGAATGTCGGAGTGACATTCTTTAATACTGAATTTAAAGATAAAATCATGGAAGTACGTAGCTGCACGGATTCAACAAAAGATAAAGATGGAAATACAGGTACAGTCGCTAGCGGTGAATGTATGTATGATGGGAAAGCATACAAATTTATTAGTGAAAGAGAGAACGTTGATAAAGCAAACCTTCGCGGTGCTGAGCTGACATTCAACTGGGATATTACAACGGATCTCGCATTTGCTGCTAACTATACTTATTCTGATTCTGAGCAAAAAAGTGGTAAGTTCAAAGGTAAGCCTTTAAGCCGTACACCGAAACATATGGCAAATGGTTCTTTAACTTGGCAAGCGACTGAAGATCTTCAATTGTGGAATCGTGTTAACTTTAACGGAAAAAGTAGCTCCTATCTCTCCAGAACTAGTATGAGTAAAGAAAGACCTTCTTATACTTTTGTTGATATCGGTGCGAGCTACCATATTGATAAAAACATCAATTTAGTAGCAGGTATGTATAATATCTTTGATAAGCGTTTAACTACGGAGTCCAATGATAAAGTACTTGATGGTCGTCGTTACAACTTTGGCATCAACTACAACTTCTAATCGAATAATTAATCTCGATTAATCCAAACCCTTTGGCTTCTACCAAAGGGTTTTTTGCTGATTAAAACCATAAGAAAAAAAAGTTATAAGCAGATAGGGTAAAAAGTCAGAAATAATCAAAATTTCTCATGGAAAATAGGGTGATTTGTTAACAATTTAACTTGCTATTTGTGGTTATGGCGTGCAAAATGCGCGAACTAAAAAATAACTGATGCTTAATCAAATGAAGCATCGGTTTTTTTGTTTTTAGGAACGTTCATTCTAGCGGGGCCGGACATAGAGCCGGAGAGATAATTTTAATATTTACGTGTAGCAAACATTTTACGCTACCGATTTGAGGAATGCTTTTATGGCTTACTTTTTCGCATTCGCAGCAGGGCCAGGCGCTGGCGGCTGCCGTATCGATGACTACGGGGCTCTCGGTGGCTTCGCTCACACGCCTTTCTCCCTTTCTTCGTTTTTCTCTGCCTATAGGCAGATGCAAAGTCTTCCCAGTAACTGTCGATTAAGCCGAAGTAGTATGCAATCGAAAGTTATGGGAGGGCTTAGACGTGCAAAATAATACGCCAATTCCATTAGACATCGGTCACAATCAAACGGGTGCGAATAACCGCGTACAACTTGCAAAAACCTTAACATTGGTGCAAGTGGTCATGATCGGTATTGCGTATATCCAGCCAATGACGATATTTGATACCTTCGGAATGGTGTCAGATAAAACCGGTGGACATGTTCCAACTTCATACATTATTGCACTTGCTGCGATACTGTTTACTGCTCTGAGCTATGGTAAATTGGTGAAACGTTTCCCATCAGCCGGTTCAGCGTACACTTACGCCCAAAAATCAATGAGCCCACATATTGGCTTCTTGGTGGGTTGGACATCCTTGCTGTCCTATATTTTTATGCCAATGATCAACATCTTATTGGCTAAAATTTATTTACAAGATATCTTCCCTAATGTTGAGCCAGCGATTTTTGTTGTGGGATTAGTCATATTAATGACAGCAGCAAACTTACGCGGTATCAACGTGATAGCGAATTTAAGTACTGTGATTGCGATTATCCAAATTGGGGTAATGGCGGTCTTTACGGGCTTAGTGATTCACGGCGTTTCAAATGGTGAAGGTTCAGGTGAGATTTGGACATTTAACCCATTTGCTAATGAAAAAACCGAAGTGATCCCGCTTATTGCTGGGGCAACAATCCTTTGTTTCTCATTCTTAGGTTTCGACGGATTAAGCTCACTGTCAGAAGAAACACCTAATGCAGGCAAAGTGATCCCACGTGCTATTTTCTTAACCGCGTTAATCGGTGGAATTATTTTTATTACTGTTTCTTTCTTCTTACAGCAGTATTTCCCTGATGTTTCACGTTTTAAGAATATTAATGAAACACAGCCAGATATTATGCGTTTTGTTGCTGGTGCATTCTTCCAGTCAATCATTCTGGTTTTCTCATGTGTTACGGTATTAGCGTCAGGTATGGCGGCTCACGCAGGTAGCGCACGTTTAATGTACGTTATGGGGCGTGATGGGGTATTCCCAGAAAAAGTGTTTGGTTATGTAAGCCCAACATGGCGTACTCCGGCATACAACGTACTAATGGTTGGTTTCTTGGCATTAGGCGCTATCTGGTTTGAAATGGATTTTGCAACCGCGTTAATTAACTTTGGTGCGTTAATCGCGTTTACTTTTGTTAATATTTCGGTTATCAGCCAATTCTTTATTCGTGAACGCCGCATGACAGGGCTCAAAAATATCCTGAATTACTTGATTTTGCCTGTTATTGGTACACTGACAGTGTGTGTGTTATGGCTGAATATCGAAGAAGACTCAATGGTTTACGGGTTGGTTTGGACGGCAGTTGGTTTGGTCTATATGGCTGTGCTGACACGTATGTTTAAGCGGCCTATGCCGCAAATGAGCGACGTTTAACAAATATTCTTCATATTTCGCGCTGTAGCTGCGTTGCGTTCTCAAAACGACATGGGTCACATACTTATGTATGCTCCCCATGATCGTTTTGCTCGGCGTCTTGCTACAACACGAACTATTTTGAATATGTCCAGAATTAGATTCAAAAATAGCGCCTTAAGGCGCTATTTTTTTATCCGTTAAGAATTATTTAAGATAAAGCGTGTAGCCTATTAACATCATAATGTTATGTGATATTGTTGTTACAACACATAATGCAGAACTATGATAATCACGAATTCGATTAATAAGGCACACAAATGAATGATGCAAAGAAACCTGAGAATCAACGGTTATTACTGACGCTTAGGAATATTGTTGGCAAAAAAAATATTTTAACAGAGCCACATAAAACAGAACGTTATCGTAAAGGCTTCCGCTCTGGTATGGGGGATGCAATCGCGGTTGTATTTCCAACAACATTGCTCGAACAGTGGTATGTTTTCAAGGCGTGTGTTGAAGCAGACAAAATTGTCCTGATGCAAGCGGCTAATACAGGGTTAACCGAAGGGTCGACACCGAGTGGCTATGACTATGATCGCGATATCGTCATTATTAGTACGTTGAAATTAAACCAAATTCAAGTTTTACCGGAATTCAACCAAGTCGTTGCGATGCCGGGGAGTACTTTGTACGACTTGGAGAAAATCTTAAAACCATTAGGGCGTGAACCGCACTCTTTGATTGGCTCTTCTTGTATTGGAGCTTCAGTTGTGGGTGGTATTTGTAATAGTTCTGGCGGTTCATTAGTGCGTAGAGGCCCCGCCTATACTGAGCTTGCTCTTTATGGCCGAGTCAGTGACGATGGAAAAGTGGAGCTTGTCAATCACCTAGGTATTGATTTAGGTAACACACCAGAAGAAATCCTGACGAATTTACAAAATCGTGGCTATAGTAGTGAAGACGTACAAGTTAGCGATAAACTCGCTTCTGACCATGAGTATGCAGAACGCGTTCGTGATGTCGATGCAGATACACCATCACGCTTTAACGCGGATGAACGTCGTCTATTTGAAGCATCAGGGTGCGCAGGAAAATTAGCCGTGTTTGCGGTTCGTTTAGATACCTTCCCTGCCGATAAAAAAACACAGGTATTTTATATCGGTTCAAATAACCCTGACGTTTTGGAAGATATACGCCGTTATATTTTAAGTGAATTTAAAAACCTGCCAGTTGCAGGTGAATATATGCACCGTGGTTGCTTCGATATAGCAGAAGTTTATGGTAAAGATACCTTTTTAATGATTGATAAATTTGGCACTGACAAAATGCCAATGTTTTTCACTATTAAAGGGCGTATTGATGCAGTATTAAATAAAGTCCCATTCCTGCCATCAAATCTGATTGACCGTACTATGCAGGTTCTCAGTAAATTATGGCCTTCCCATTTACCACCACGTATGAAAGAGTTTCGTGATCGTTATGAACACCATTTAATGTTAAAAATGGCCGGAGATGGCATTGATGAGGCTAAAGTTTGGCTAAAATCTTATTTTGCAAGCGCCGATGGCGGCTATTTTGAATGTACACCAGAAGAGGGGGCAAAAGCATTTTTACACCGCTTTGCCGCTGCTGGCTCCGCTGTTCGTTATCACGCTGTTCATAATAAAGATGTGGAAGATGTATTACCTCTCGACATTGCTTTACGTCGCAATGATAGAAATTGGTTTGAAACATTACCACCAGAAATTGAAAAGCTATTAGTTCATAAATTATACTGCGGTCATTTTATGTGCCATGTTATGCACCAAGACTATGTTTTGAAAAAAGGCGTTGACCCGAAAGAACTAAAAGAAAAAATGTTAGCTTTATTAGATGAAAGGGGGGCTCAATATCCTGCGGAACATAACGTAGGGCATTTATATAAAGCTCCAGAACAATTAAAATCATTTTATAAACAATCTGACCCAACAAATACAATGAACCCCGGTTTAGGTAAAACAACTAAACGCAAAAATTGGGAAGGGGATTGTGGATGCGCTCATACTCATGATCATTAATGAACGCGTCGTATAAATAACAAAAGGCAGGTATTGGGAAACGTTTCAATATCTGCCTTTTTTATTACTAAATTAACTGGCGAGATCTCTCGCATAGCTAATCAATGCTTTTAATTGTTGGCAACGCTTTTCATCATGTTGATGCTCTACAAGTAATAGCTGTATTTGTTGCATATATTCTGTTAAACGCTCTTCACTAAAGTAGTCTCTACGGTGCTGTAACCAGCGTTGCTGCTCATCATAAGACAAGGTGGCAGGGTAGTTACGTGCTTTATAGCGAAAGAAGAGCTCTTTCATGCGCTTATCTTCAAAACTGAGTTCCAATGCAGGCAAGTTCTGTGGCGATGTTTCACGAATAATATCCATGGTTGAGCGGTCAGAAGGACTAAAGAATCCATTATAAATTTGTGTATCGACATCATCCGACTCTGTAAATACTTGTGGTTCGCTAAATAACTCAATTAATTTATTACGAATTTCAGGGTTCTTGCGTAAAGTTTCCAGATTGCGCATACACAAGTCACGGTCAACACCGGTTCGTTCCGCATCTTCAGGGCGCAGTGTTTTTTCTGGTGCTAAAATAGGGCACTTATTAATGTGAACGAGTTTTACAGGAACGGGAGAAGCGCCTGCCAATTCAGCTTTAGGTGTATATAATCGGGTACGCAATTGTTGAACATCTAACTCAACTAATGGTGAGATATCAGCAGATAAATCACACATAATAACGGCATTTTTGTTGTCAGGGTGCCAAGCAAGAGGAGCGACTAAGCTGACATAAGAACGTAATGCACCAAACATACCAGACACATGAACTAGTGGTGTTATTTCTACAATATCAATAAGTTGACTTATTTTGTTTTTATTTCTTAATTGATAAAAATAATCAAACATTCTGGGTTGAGCGGCTTTCAACAGTTTGGCCATGTTAATGGTGGCTAAAACGTCAGACATTGCATCGTGAGCATTTTCATGAGCAACACCATTCGCTTTAGTTAAATGTTCTAAACGCATACTCGGCAGGCCATCTTCATTCTCTGGCCATTGAAGACCTTCAGGGCGAAGCGCAAAACAGGCACGCAAAGTGTCGAGTAAATCCCAACGTGAATTTCCTTGTTGCCAACTATAGGCATACGGGTCATAAAAATTTCGATAAAAAATATTACGGGTAACTTCATCATCGAAACGAATATTGTTGTAACCCATAATGCAGGTATTGGGGACACTAAAAGCCGCATGAATTCGTTTAGCAAACTCGGCTTCATTAACGCCTTGAGATAATGCGACCTGTGGGGTGATCCCAGTGATCATGACGGCTTCAGGTTGCGGCAAATAGTCATCAGCTGGAGCGCAATAAAAAACCTCTGGCTCTTCAATGATATTAAAATCAAGGTCGGTGCGGACGCCTGCAAATTGCGCAGGCCGATCAAGAGCAGGGCGCTTACCAAAAGTTTCATAGTCATGAATAAAAAAAGTAGGTTGTTTTTTATTATCTTGCAACGTTTTCACCATTTCGATGGTTATATAGTAGATTGATAGTGGTTAATTTATTGGTATTCACTATACATTGTTGATTAATGATACCTTATCTACTGTGAAAGCTAAACCAAGGCTATCTGATATTGAACTGGCGCGATTGATAGTAGTTTAATTTGATAACTCGATAGAATATTTTACCCAGCAGGAGGTCGTTATCTTAAGTTATAAGTATTGTGATAACCGTCACATATATTAATTGTTAACGTTAACATTGGTGATTAACATCACAATTAATAGGTGATTTTGTGGTTTGTAATTAATGTTAACCTTAACATTTCATCAGGATAATTTTTGTTAGGTGATGAAATATGAATCGTGGTTCAAGAAAGTATTATGCCTCTTTGAGTGCATTATTGTTTTTTTTCTTTTTCACCTGGTCATCAACATTTTCTGTCGTTGCAATCTGGCTGCGTAAATATGTTGGTTTAGATGGCGCAGATACTGGGGTTATTTTTTCTTGTATTTCGATTGTGGCGCTTTGCGCGCAACCACTTTATGGATTCATGCAGGATAAATTAGGGTTACGAAAAAATTTACTATTATTTATTGCAGTATTACTGATTGCATCAGGGCCATTTTTTATGGTTTTTGGGACGTTGCTAAAATGGAATGTATTTTTAGGCAGTGCAATTGGTGGCTTATTTATTGGTATGACCTTTCACGCAGGGATTGGGGTGCTTGAGTCTTATACAGAGAGGGTCAGCCGATTACGTAATTTTGAATATGGTAAAGCGAGGATGTGGGGCTCATTGGGTTGGGCGACAGCTACCTTTTTTGCCGGGCGTAACATTAACGTGAACCCTGATTACAATTTTATTATGGCAACTGTTTCAGGCCTATTATTTTTAGTTATTCTATTGAAATTAAAAACGGCAAATACGGATGCTTATAATAGCCTTGAACATGGCAAACCTTCTACGATAACCGTGAAAGACGCTCTACAATTGTTTGTACAACCTCAATTTTGGGCTTTAATATTATTTGTATTAGGAACCTGTATATACAGTGTATATGACCAGCAATTTATGGTGTATTTTGCTCATCAATTTCAGAATGAACAATTAGGTAATGAGATGTACGGTTATCTAAACTCATTGCAGGTTTTCTTGGAAGCAGGGGGGATGTTTTTAGCACCATTTATCGTCAATCGGATAGGTGCTAAAAATGGGTTATTATTTGCGAGTTCAGTGATGGCGTTACGCATTATTGGTTCAGGCTTAGTTGATGGTGCAATTATGATATCGATAATGAAATTACTGCATGCCGTTGAACTCCCGATTCTTTTAGTCGCGATTTTTAAATATAACAGCCTTCATTTTGATAAACGTTTGTCATCGACACTTTATTTGGTTGGCTTTAGCTGCATGAGCTCTGTAGTTGCAAGTATTTTATCGCCATTAGCTGGCTGGGGATACGATCAAATTGGTTTTGCTCATACTTATCTCGTCATGGGGGGATTTGTGATTATTACGACAATATTATCTGCATTTTGTCTCAGAGGTGACGGGACAGGTAATCAAGAAATCGGAAGTAAAGATCAGAGAAATAAGTTTGATAAAGATCACTCTGATAATTTGGTCGTTAAAGTATAAAGTGAAATCAAGTTTCAGTGGAATAATTTGATAAATATGCGAAACGGGCTTGTAACACGATAGGATTAGAATGTATTGTGTTAATAGATAATGCGTTTTGAATATTGACTAGAGGGTTTTAAACATGGACAACGCTAACAAGCCGTCTTTCCAAAATGTTCTGGAATTTGTGCGTATGTTTCGTCGCAAAAATAAAATTCGTCGTGAAATCACCGACAATGAGAAAAAAATTCGTGATAACCAGAAGCGTGTTTTGCTACTGGATAACTTGAGTGAATATATAAAACCAGGCATGTCGATTGAGGATATTCAGGCAATTATTGCGAACATGCGTAGCGATTATGATGATCGTGTTGATGATTATATTATCAAGAACGCTGAGCTTTCCAAAGAGCGCCGTGAAATATCTAAAAAACTCAAAGAAATGGGTGAATTGCCTCGCATCGATGTAAAATAATCAACTTATAAAGCCGAGATAATCTCGGCTTTATTGTTTTTGAGTTATTATCATGAAGGTTTGTTGTTATAAATTTAGTTTATTAACTTGTTTGATTAATGCAGTTGCTAATCTTTCCATTTCATTTTCTGCAATAAATCCCATCGTCACTGCGGCAGCAACAAGCTGACCTTCGCCATTAAATACAGGACAAGCAATAGATTGCGCTCCGGGAATACCTTCTGTTGGTTGGTAACGGATAGCATAACCTTGTTGGGTCACTTTATTAATTTCGTCTTGTGAATAGGAATTAGAGCCAAATTGGCCATCAAATGCTGAATAAACCAGCCCTGCCGCACTTTTTACGACAGGCAATGGCGTGTTAGGTAAAAAGTCAATTTCAATATTTTTAAAGCTACGATTATATTTAACCAAAGAAAGTGCTTTCCCTAAGCGGGTGGCAACACCTGTTGAGACATTTTGTTCATCACGAAATTGAATCAAAGCATTATTAATAGTGTCGATATAAGAGTCTTCAGGTTTAACAAAATTGGCTAAGAAGGTTAAATTTCGGCCTAAGCCATAACGGCTAGTTTGAATGTCTTGATACAGCATTTGTGTACGGCATAGTGAAACAAGATATTTATGTAGCCGACTTTTTGATATCTCACAGCCTTTTGAAATATCCGCTGCGCGCGCAATACCTCCATTCTGAGCAATATAATTTAAAATGCTTACGGCTATATCAACAGAATTAACACCTTGCAGAGTAGACATACATAAACCACCTAAATTTAACAAGTTTGGGTATTTTACCATGAGTTGCCTTGTGCTGCTAACGACCCGACGTGACAAACAAATAATCCGAAAGCGGTAGTACGTTATTACCTATAAATAGATAGAATTATTGATGCTACTCAAGTTCACTTTTGGTGAATGGGGTATATATATAGTGAACTTTAAAAAGCAATGTCGAGGTTTACTATAATGAAAACTATAAATTCACTACGTTTGAAACGCCGAACTCTGCTTAAAGGGCTTGGTGTTGTGGGGTTGGCGAGTATTGCTCCCTGTTCTTATACACAAGAAAACAGCAATCACCCTTTACCTAAAGTGCGACTAAAATTGTCGGACTACAAAACATTTCGGTCAACTTGTGCAATGGAGTGTTTACATTGCAACCTAACTGCATATACCTATCAAGGTAAGCTGATGAAAATACAGGCGACTGAAGGGTTTAATGTCAAATGTTGCTTGCGAGGTATGAGCCGGACTAAATGGGTCTATCATGAACAACGCATCAAAACCCCATTACTGCGAGTCGGCGAAAAAGGTAAAGCGGAATTCAAACCGATAAGCTGGGATGAAGCGCTGGATCTTATCGAAAAAAATATCAGAGAAACCATTGATAAATATGGTAATGAAGGGTTATTTATTTCCACGCATGCAGGGAATATGGACTCTATCAAGAATGATATGGGAAAAGCCTTTTTTGATTATTTAGGCGGAGCAACGAAACAGGCGGGTTCATTGTGTTGTTCAGCGGTAACAGCAGCGATGATCCCAATGCTAGGTTTAAGGTATGCAGATACCCGAGATACGATAGCCGACAGCCGCTATATCTTGTGTTGGGGAAATAACCCTGCTGTTACCATGCAAGCCTATTTTAAAAATTATAACCAAGCGAGAAGAAATGGTGCTCGACTAGTGGTTATTGACCCGCGCTATAGTGAAACCGCGGCAAAAGCAGACGAGTGGGTCCCGATTATTCCAGGGACGGATACGGCTTTGGCATTGGGAATGATCAAAATCATTATTGAAGAAAACCGAATAGACGAAAACTTCCTTAGAACACATACAGGGGCTGTTTATTTAGTTGACACCAATCAGAAACAAGTTAGGCAAAATAATGACGATAAGGACAGTTATTTAGTTTTCGACATATTAAGCAAAAAATTAGTTCGTCATGATTCATCGGGTATTAAACCGGCACTATTCCAACAGGAGCTTCCTGAAGATTTGGGGTATACCACGGTTTTTGAGCAAATTTATCAACAAGCCAAAGCATGGGATGTTGCTCGAGTCAGTGAAGAAACCGATGTTCCAGCGGAAACTATCGTACGTCTTGCTCGGGATTACTCATCAATAACACCTTCAATGATTGTGCAAAATATGTCAGGAGCACAGCGAACTGAGCACGGTGCTTATGTTGCAGGAAGTCAATTCTACCTTGCATTACTCACTGGCAATATCGGTAAACGAGGGGCGGGGGTTTGTGATGCCGGTGGAGCTCGGCAAATGGCTAACTTTAGTCCAATCGTTCCTCCTGCTCCGAATGTGAAAAATATTCCACCTATTCCGGTGGCGAAAGTTGGTGATTTTATCGTCAATAAAAAGCCGCATCCGATTAATTTTTGGTGGATTATGACAATGGGGGTTATGACCCAATTACCGAATACTAACAAGGTTAGGGAGGCTCTGAAGAAAGTTCCATTTGTAGTGGTGGCTGATAATCTCATGAGCTCAACAGCGTTATATGCAGATTTAGTCCTACCTGTTACAACGATTTTTGAAGATACAAGTTTGATGGCGGGGGTACGTAGCCAATATGTTCAATTAATGGAACAAGCCGTTGAACCTGTTGGTGAAGCAAAACCCGATTATTGGATTTTCGCCCGGTTAGCAGAGCGTTTCGGCTTTGGAGATGTATTCAATAAGCCAATAGAACATTACATTGATGCCTGTTTAGTCGGTTCAGGCATCACTCGTCAAATGTTAGAAAAAGGCCCAGTACGTCCCGTAGAAGGAGACTGGATTCCTTTCAAAGACGGTATTTTTAGAACATCGACTAAAAAAGCGCACTTGTTTGTTGAAGATTGGCAAAAGAAAAATTTCTCACCTGTCGTCGCTTACTACCAAGTGACTGAGTCTGTTAAAGGTTCACCTGAATTAGCCAAAAAGTATCCATTAATGGCGGTTCAGCGCAAGTTAGCGCGTAGTGTGCATTCAAGTCATGGAATGAATGAATGGATTCTGGAAGTACAACGAAACCAGCCGAATGTTTTAATTCACCCAGAAGATGCTAAATCTAGAGGTATTCAGAATGGGGAATGGGCAATCACCTTTAATGACCGAGGAGAGCACAGAGCCATTGCTGTTGTGACAACGCATATTAAAAAAGGCGTGATTTCACTAGATAACGGCTGGTGGGAGCAGCAGGGGGGAAGCAGCAGTCATGTCACGAATGACCAAGTTGAACATTTGGGAACAGGGCACTGCTGTAATAGTACGTTAGTTGATGTCAGAAGGGAGGCGTAATCATGGTTAAGCAATATGGTTTTTTGATAAATACAAAAGATTGCTATGGTTGCCGTACTTGTTCAATGGCCTGTAAATCCGAAAATGTCACCCCACCAGGGGTTTTGTGGCGTCGAGTTCGCGAATTTAATGATGACTCACCGAATGCCCAAGCATTTATTACGATGTCTTGTAATCATTGTGATGACCCTCAATGTTTGAAAGTCTGCCCTGCTGACACCTATACCAAACGGGCGGATGGCATAGTCGTTCAAGACCATGAAAAATGTATCGGTTGCCAGATGTGTATCATGGCTTGCCCATATCATGCTCCTGTTTTTGATCCTGCCGAAGGGAAAACGAGCAAGTGTAATATGTGCGCAGAACGGTTAGATGAAGGGCTACTACCAAGGTGTGTGGAGTCTTGCCCGACGGGCGCTATTGAGTTTGGTGATATTACCGAGCTACGTAAAAAGCACATGACAAATTGGGCGGTACTGGAGCAGCGCTATAATATGCCCGATCACACAATTAGTAATCCAAATATTGTGATTATTGGGATGGAGGACTAATCATGGATATTAAACATATGGAACTCCCTCTGGTATTTTTTACAGTGATGAGCCAGTGGGGGATCGGGGCAGTTCTCGCATTAACTATTTACCAAATGAAAGCCAGCCAAGAGTCCCTATTATCAGGGCCTGTATTGCGTCGAGCAGTGCTATTGATATGGTTGATTGAAGTTATTGGCTCATCGATGTCAATGGGGCATTTAGGTGTGCCTCTTGAAGCATACCGTTCCGTTTTGGGGTTAAGCCATTCATGGTTAAGCCGCGAGGCCGTGACATTTGTATTATTAAATGGCGTTGTCACGTTATGGGCTCTATCTTGCTGGTTGCAACCCACAGTAAACATGCGCAACACGATATTAGGCTGGGTAAGTGGGATTGGTGGATTAGCCGCTATACTTGTCACGGCACAAGTCTATTATCAAATGGTCGCTCACCCATTATGGCATACTCCGGCAACACAAATCGCATTTATAGGCAGTGCAATTGTCCTTGGTTTTAGTCTAGTGGCCTTATTTGTTATTGGGCAAGGAAAGCCATTACCATCGTCAATTAAAGTCGGTGTGCTTATAGGCGTTGCATTGGTATTAATCGCGCAAATCATTCGCCTGCAATTACCTGCAAGCCAAGGTGGAAGCTATTTGCTGTGGTGGCAAGTTGTGATGAGTATGCTATTGCCTTGCATTGTGGCGATGAAAGGATATACGAAACCGCCATCGGCGATTTTAATTGCCTTAGTAATGTTAGCCATATTTAGCGGTGAATTAGCGGGTCGTGCCTTGTTTTATGGAGCGGTTATGATCCAAGCTCCTTGGTTCTAAAAATCCTCGTCATATTTCGGCCCGTCGCGTTGTTGGCGTCGCACACTCGCCCTAGTCACATACTTATGTATGCTCCTAGGGCCTCGTTTAGCTTGCCGCCTAGCGACAGACCGAACTATTTAGAGGATTATGTAGGTTTTTTTGTCGATATCAGAATTCGGCCTGTAGTGTTGTGTATGGGTTCTAGTTATATGCTTGGGGGTACGTTTAGCTAATGTGCTTATTCAAAAGCACCATTCATCAGTTTGATAATAGGGTCCGAACGCTTATAGCTGTTGATTAGAGGAACTAGGCGTTTGAAATGTTCGCTGGCACAGTGAATATCGAGCGCTTCTTGATTCGGCCACTCCTCGATAAAAATAAAGTGCCCAGGATCTTTTTGGTCAACGTAAAGGTCATAACTGATACACAATGGTTCTTGTTTAGTTGCAGCGACCAATTCACGGTATAGCGGCATAACAATCTCAATCGCTTCGCTTTGAATAAAATCTTCCGCAATGACTTTTAACATATATTTCCCTTTTCTTTATAAAATAACTGTGTATAAACACAGCAATACAAACACAAATTCGTTGAGAGCTCAATGTAAAAAACTGGCGAGATGATGAGTTTTTTTTAATTAAAAAATTTATTATTCATGAAATGTATTGTAATAAAAAAGCCTTGATAGTTTCTTATCAAGGCTTCTGTGTTTTAAAACTATTAAGTTTTAGTGACTAGATGGTTTTGCCATTGCAGAGGTTGCGACGTTTGAAGCAACATGACCACCTGCGCCGCCTTTCCCTTCAAAGGTTGAGGCTTCACGCTGATATTCAGTGATCTCAAATGGTGCAGCAGCACTTGCAGGTGCTGGTGCTTTTGTCATTGGAGAATAAGCATGACGTTTATGTAAGCTGACCGCTGGGCTGCTTGCTACCGTTGCTGGTTCAGCTACGGCAACAGGTTCGATAACTTCCTCGACACTGACTACCTCGGCTGATGCCGTGACAGAAACTTGTGGACGTTGCGCTTCTTCAACGACTTCATTCACAATAACAGGCGTTGTTTGTTCGTCCGCAATAGAAACGCTTTCAACCACTTCTGTTTGAGCTATTTCAACCTGTGGCTCAATAACTTCAGCCACTATTTCTACAGTCTCTTTTACAGCTTCGATGGTTTCAACTTCTTGCGAAACATCAGTTTTCTCTTCAACAACAACTGGAGTTGGTTCGACAATGTGTTCAACAACCGTTGCTTCGTTAGCTAATGGGGTTTCTTCTACATTAACCGTTTCTGTAGTGGTGTCTTGTACCTCGTGTTTAACCTCTTCAGCCACGACTGGAGAGACAATTACGTGGCTTTGTGACGCGGTAACATTTGAGGTTTCAGCTACAGAAGCTTCATTAACACTTTGTTGTTCAAGCATTTCTTCATTGGTGATGATTGCCATGCTTTCTTGTTGAGGCTGAGCAATCGGGTAATGAATAAATACTTTGCCAGACGCAAGCTCTGGTGAGGCAACGGCAGCGATTAATGGCATTGGTGATTTAGTTAAATGGCGCTCATCACGGTAGCGACGACGACGTTGACCACTGACACGCAAGTGACGAGGTGAACGACGAGAACGGCGTGGAATGATGGTGTCTTGTTTTTCTTCACCATCAACTTGAGCCACGGCTTCTTGACGCTCTTCAGTTTGTACTTCACCTTCAGTTTGGTTCACAGATACCGTTGGTGCAGGTAATGCTGCAACTGGCTCAGTGGTTACTTCAGGTGCCGTTTCAACAGGAGTAATGATTTGCTCGCTATCAGTAACACGGATTTTTTGTTCTAATTGGCGACGTTGACGACGTGGGGCAACCGGACGTTGTTCTTCTTCCTTTTCCACCGCATCTTCGACATGGCTTTGCTGAGCATCTTGCTGAGTTTTGGCCACTTGTTGTTGACGTTTTTCGTCTTGGCGACGACGGCGCTCAGCACGTTGTTCGCGACGTTGCTGCTGGTTGTCACGATTGTTAGACTCAGTTGCTTGCTCATCTTGCTGGCTCGTATTTTTATTATTACGGCCTTTATTACGAGTGTTCGCATCATCCGATGACGTATTACGGTTATTGCGATTATCACGGTTGTCACGATTATCGCGTGTTTCATTTTCATCGCGATCACGACGATTATTATTACGGCGATTATTATTGCGACGATCATTGTTACGGCGGCGGTCATTATTATTGCGGTTTTTCGGCGCTGGTTTCTCAACCACTTTTTCTTCTTCACCAAATAGGTTCTTGAAGAAAGCCGCAATTTTACTGAACAAACCTGGGGATGCAGGTTCAGTTGCCACTGATTTTACTGGTGCTTTTGTTGCAGTTTCTTTTGGCTTCACTGTAGACATGTCTACAGGCTCTTGCAGTGCAAAAGCTGAAATTGCAGGTTGCTCAGGGATTTTGCGCTCAGCGGTAGTCTCGTCACTTTGTGTCAAAGTGACGGTTTCGTGATATTGAGCTAAGTTATAGCTTAAAGTATTTACCTCTTCACCTTTACGAATGCGGATCACATGGAAGTGAGGCGTTTGCATTTGGTCATTAGGGACAATCACAACGCGAACATGGCTTTGGCGTTGTTCGATATCACTAACGGCTTTACGCTTTTCATTCAATAGGTAAGATGCAATTTGTACAGGAACAATGGCATGCACTTCGTGAGTATTTTCTTTCAGTGCCTCTTCTTCGATAAGGCGAAGAACAGACAGGGAAAGTGATTCGTTATCACGAATGGTTCCTGTTCCTGAACAGCGAGGGCACACGTGATGGCTGGATTCACCTAACGATGGGCTCAAGCGCTGACGTGACATTTCTAATAAACCAAAACGAGAGATGCGTGCAATTTGAATGCGAGCACGGTCTTGGCGTACAGCTTCACGTAAGCGGTTTTCTACTTCACGTTGATGCCTAACTGGCGTCATATCGATAAAATCGATAACAATCAAACCACCTAGGTCACGTAGACGTAATTGACGTGCAATTTCATCAGCCGCTTCTAAGTTAGTATTGAACGCAGTTTCTTCGATATCGCCACCACGTGTTGAACGTGAAGAGTTGATATCGATAGCGGTCAGAGCTTCAGTGGTATCAATAACTAATGCACCACCTGATGGCAAACGAACTTCGCGTTGGAACGCAGATTCGATTTGTGATTCAATTTGGTAGTGGCTAAAAAGTGGAACATCGCCACTGTAGTGTTTGATTTTGCTTGCAAAATCACCACGGCCGATAGCTTCGATATGGTTGCGTGCCATTTCGACAACTTTCGGGTTATCTATTAGGATCTCACCGATATCTGGGCGTAGATAATCGCGGAATGCACGAACAATAACGTTACTTTCTTGGTGGATCAAGAAAGGTGCAGGGCGGTTTTCAGCGGCTTTTTGAATCGCTTCCCAGTGACGTAAACGGTAGAGCAAATCTTGTTGCAGTGATTCTGCAGATTTACCCACACCCGCGGTGCGAACGATTAAGCCCATGCCGTCTGGAATTTGTAAAGAGGACAGCGCTTCTTTTAGCTCAGTGCGGTCTTCGCCTTCGATACGACGTGAAATGCCCCCCGCACGTGGGTTATTTGGCATTAAAACGAGGTAACTTCCTGCCAAGCTAATGAAGGTGGTTAATGCGGCACCTTTATTGCCACGCTCTTCTTTATCCACTTGAACGATAACTTCTTGGCCTTCTTTTAACACATCTTTAATGTTAGGACGGCCTTGGGAGTGATAGTTGCTTGGGAAGTATTCACGAGCGATTTCTTTGATAGGAAGGAAACCGTGTCTTTCAGCGCCATAGTCAACAAAAGCAGCTTCAAGACTAGGTTCGATACGAGTGATTTTACCTTTGTAAATATTGGCCTTTTTTTGCTCATGACCGGGACTTTCAATATCCAAATCATAGAGGCGTTGCCCGTCAACAAGGGCAACACGCAACTCTTCCTGTTGAGTTGCGTTTATTAGCATTCTTTTCATGTTATTACTTACTCATTATTTTCTTTTAAATAAAGAGCAGCGAAAGAAAGAGCTACTGTAAACCGATGGCCTCGTGATTTTTACAAAACCGTCTGCCTCGCGGCAGTCGTTCGTATAGAGACGCGCAGTATTCGGTGAACCTGATTTTTAGATTAAAAATTCAGCGTTCTTAATCAGGATGCCGTAAGTTATTAAAGAAAACGGAAGTTCCTAACCCAATAAGCCAAAATTCGTTGCTCGCTAATTTATTTGATGTTGCTAAATGTCTTACGCCATTGCTGCACTGTTACGCCATCAAATAAGAAATCCTATAAAACGTTAACTTTCGTTTTTTAAACATCTTAGCAACTTCATATTATTCCATTGCCATAGGTATTATAGCAAGTCGATACGGAAGTTATATGGAAATTTTATTTAGAAATAGGATAAATCATGCAGAAAATAACCAAATTAAAAAAAAAGATAAAAAATTTTGTGGAGTCGGTATGATAGGGAAAGCGAATAAGAGCATATTTTAATCAATTAGAGTTAACGCATTCCCGAATGAATACACAAAATCAAGTTCAATTTATTGACATCAGCGATGACGAAGCTGGGCAACGTATCGATAACTTTTTGCTCACTAAACTTAAAGGTGTACCAAAGAGTATGATTTATCGCATTATCCGCAAAGGGGAAGTGCGTGTTAACAAGGGGCGGATAAAGCCTGAGTATAAATTAGTCGAAGGGGACCAAGTCCGCGTTCCTCCCGTTAGGCTTGCTGAGCGTGAAACTGCAACGGTTTCGGCTAAACTGGATAAGGTCGCTGCATTAGCGAATTGCATTTTATTTGAAGATGACGTTCTCTTAGTGCTGAATAAACCATCTGGTACTGCTGTTCATGGTGGAAGTGGTTTAAGCTTTGGCGTTATCGAAGGCTTGAGGGCTTTGCGACCCGAAGCGCGTTTCCTTGAATTAGTCCATCGCTTGGATAGAGACACTTCTGGGATTTTGTTAGTGGCAAAAAAACGTTCTGCACTTCGCGCACTACATGAACAATTGCGTTTAAAACAAATGCAAAAAGATTATTTAGCACTCGTAAGAGGTAATTGGCAGTCCCACATGAAAGTTGTTCAAGCTCCTTTACTGAAAAATATTCTACAAAGTGGTGAACGTGTTGTTAAAGTTAGCAGCGAAGGGAAGCCATCAGAGACACGCTTTAAAGTGGAAGAGCGTTTTGATAATGCAACTTTAATAAAAGCGAGCCCTGTCACAGGGCGTACGCATCAGATTCGTGTGCATACTCTCTATGCGGGGCATCCTATTGCATTTGATGACCGTTATGGTGACAAGCAATTTGATAGCCAACTGGCCGGAACAGGTTTAAACCGCTTATTTTTGCATGCGAGCGCACTGAAATTTACACACCCTAAAACGGGTGAAGAGATGCGTTTGCAAGCTCCATTAGATAACCAATTGAATCACTGCCTAAAAATATTACGTAGTCGTAAAGCAGAAAAGTAGGTCATTTAATTAACTGGCAGGTATTACCTGCCAGTTAAATGATTAATTATCAAATAATGGACTAACTTGGTGTTGGCGTAACATTTCAAGTAATAGAATAAGTGGAAGCCCCACTAACGTATTGGGGTCACGCCCTTCCAAACGTTCAAATAAGCTAATCCCTAATCCCTCTGATTTAAAACTTCCAGCACATTGATAAGGCTCATCTTTAAGTAAGTAATTAGTTATTTCGGCGTCAGATAGTGATCTAAAATGAACGTGAAACAATTCACACTCGACATTAAACTTACCTGTTTCAGTATCGAGTAAACATAGGCCAGTATAAAAAGTGACCTTATTACCTGACGCGGATTTAAGCTGCTGAAAGGCATTATCAAAATTATGCGGTTTTCCCATAATTTTATTTCCAATTACACAGACTTGGTCAGAACCGATAACCAGGTGCTGAGGGTATTGAGCAGAGAGTGCGTTGGCCTTTTCATGAGATAAACGCATGACTAAAGCCTGAGCGGACTCATTCAATATGGGCGATTCATCAATATTGGGAGCCACTGCTAAAAAAGGCAATCCCAGTTTTTTTAGTAGGGCTTGTCGGTATGTTGAAGTTGACGCCAAAATAATCGATTTCATGATTTTTCTCGAAACTCGTAGCCAAAAGGGTTAACTCATTTTAAACTATAAAACGTAAAACCTACGGTTTTTTGGTGAAAAGGCGAGTTTACCCCGCCTTTTTCTTTGACTATAGCTCATTACAAAGTTAATATGCGCGCCTTATGCAAAAGGTAAAATTACCCCTGACTATCGATGCGCAGCGTGCAGCTCAGAAAAACCTCGACTATGTTGGGAGTTATACATCTGAGCAAGTTACACGAATTGCCGAATCAGTAGTCAGTGTAGATAGTGATGTAGAAACCGAATTATCATTTAAAATTGATAATCAGCGTTTGACTGTCATCGAGGGGAAATCCCAAGTGGATGTCACCTTACAATGCCAACGTTGCAGAACTGATTTCAAACATCATGTCTACGTATCGTATTGTTTTAGTCCTGTCGTCAATGACGAAAAGGCCGAAGCATTACCGGAGCTCTATGAACCGATTCAAATTGATGAATTTGGTGAAATAGATTTGCTGGGAATGATAGAAGATGAAATAATTCTATCCTTACCAGTGGTTCCGGTTCATGATTCTGAACACTGTGAAGTGTCCGAAGCGGACATGGTGTATGGTGAACTGCCTCCCGAGGCAGAAAAACCAAACCCATTTGCCGTATTAGCCAGTTTAAAGAAAAGTACTTAAGGAGTAAGGTCAATGGCCGTACAACAGAATAAACCAACTCGTTCAAAACGCGGTATGCGTCGTTCACATGATGCACTGACTGCTACCCTAGTTTCTGTAGATAAAACTTCCGGTGAAACTCACCTGCGTCACCATGTGACTGCAGATGGTTACTACCGTGGCCGTAAGGTTATCAACAAGTAATTTGTTGTTACCTTGGCTAATCTAACCATCGCGTTAGATGCTATGGGCGGGGATGTTGGTCCCCGCGTCACGGTGCCTGCTGCATTGCAGGCACTGGCATCTAATCCAGCACTCAAATTACTGCTTGTCGGTCAACCCGAAGCCATTCAACCCTTGCTTGCACAACAAAGTGCTGAGCTAATTTCGCGCGTCGAAATTATTCCTGCTGACGGCATTATCGCAAACGATGCAAAACCATCAAACGCGATAAGACAAAGCAAAGGAACGTCGATGCGAGTGGCCTTAGAGTTAGTGAAGACAGGGCAGGCACAAGCGTGCGTGAGTGCGGGAAATACGGGTGCGCTGATGGGCTTAGCGAAATTAATGCTAAAGTCTATAGAGGGGATTGAGCGCCCAGCGCTAATGACAATCCTACCTAATCAGCAAAAAAGTCAAACAGTAGTGCTAGATTTAGGCGCTAATGTTAATTGTAGTAGTGAAATGCTAGTCCAATTTGCCGTAATGGGTTCCGTGATGGCTGAAGAAGTGGTTAACATTTCTAAACCGAGAGTTGCGTTACTGAATATTGGCGAAGAAGAGAGTAAAGGGTTGGATAATATCCGCGAAGCCGCCTCAATATTAAAAGAAACGACATCAATTAACTACATTGGTTATGTAGAAGGTAACGAGTTACTGACAGGTAAAACCGATGTGTTAGTGTGTGACGGCTTCGCAGGTAATGTCTCATTGAAGACGATGGAAGGTGTAATACGCGTCATCCTTTCATTGATAAAATCGACCGGCGATCAACATAAAAAAAGCAGTTGGTTTATGCAACTGGCGAAAAAATGGTTAAAAAAACGTTTAATGAAACGTTTTGGGGACATGAACCCCGACCAGTATAACGGTGCGACTCTGTTAGGATTAAAAGGTATTGTCATCAAGAGTCACGGTGCAGCGAATGAAGGCGCTTTTAAAGCGGCTATTGACCGCGCAGTACAAGCTGTTGAAAAACAAGTCCCAGAAAGAATAACAGCGCGACTAAATATTGTTTTACCCAGGAGTGATCAATAACCTATGGCTATGTACAGTAAAATCTTAGGAACAGGCAGCTACTTACCAGCACAAGTACGTACCAATGCTGATCTGGAAAAAATGGTTGATACTTCTGATGAGTGGATTGTGACACGCACTGGCATACATGAAAGAAGAATTGCTAACGAAGAAGAAAGTGTTTCAGTGATGGGTTTTCATGCGGCCAAAAATGCGTTGGACATGGCACAAGTCGATGCAACCGACATTGGTTTAATTATCGTCGCAACCACATCAGCAACTCACGCTTTCCCTAGTGCTGCTTGCCAAATCCAACAAATGCTTGGTATTCAAGATTGTGCGGCATTTGATGTCGCAGCTGCATGTGCTGGTTTTACTTATGCGATTAGTATTGCTGATCAATTCGTTAAAACGGGCATGACTAAAAAAGCATTAGTTATTGGTGCAGATGCATTATCTAAAACATTAGATCCCGAAGACCGTGGCACAATTATTTTATTTGGTGATGCGGCAGGGGCTGTGGTTATTGGCGAATCTGAAGAGCCGGGTATCATTTCGACACATTTACATGCAGATGGCCGTTATGGTGATTTACTCACATTACCTAATCGTAGCCGTTGCTCTGAAGACCCTGCCTATTTGACCATGACAGGTAATGAAGTCTTTAAAGTTGCAGTGCGTGAATTAGCGCATATTGTCGATGAAACATTAGCACAGAGCGGCATTGCCAAAGAAGAACTTGATTGGCTAGTCCCACATCAAGCAAATTTAAGAATTATCTCTGCGACGGCGAAAAAATTAGATATGACAATGGATAAAGTCGTTGTCACATTAGACCGTCACGGTAATACTTCAGCAGCATCAGTTCCTACAGCGTTGGATGAAGCGGTGCGTGATGGCCGTATTCAGCGTGGTCAACTTGTGCTTTTAGAAGCCTTTGGTGGTGGTTTCACTTGGGGCTCTGCATTGGTTCGTTTTTAATTAACTGAGAAAATAGACATGACACAATTTGCTATGGTATTTCCCGGACAGGGTTCTCAGTCTTTAGGTATGTTAGCGGCACTAGCTGAAGAAAATCAGCTGGTTGAGCAAACATTCGCTGAAGCATCGGAAGCATTGGGTTACGATCTCTGGGCGTTAGTACAAAATGGGCCAGAAGAAGAATTAAACAAAACATGGCAAACACAGCCTGCGTTATTGGCAGCTTCTGTGGCTATTTTCCGTGTTTGGAAAGACAAAAATGGCGCAATGCCAACGATGATGGCGGGTCACAGCCTTGGTGAGTATTCTGCTTTAGTTTGTGCGGGTGTTATCGACTTCAAACAAGCGATTAAACTGGTTGAATTGCGCGGAAAACTCATGCAAGAAGCCGTTCCTGAAGGAACTGGTGCGATGTATGCCATTATTGGTTTAGATAATGAATCAATTGAAAAAGCTTGCCAAGAAGCCGCTCAAGGCCAAGTGGTTTCACCAGTTAATTTTAATTCACCAGGCCAAGTCGTCATTGCAGGTGAAAAAGCGGCAGTCGAACGTGCGGGTATCGCATGTAAAGAAGCGGGTGCAAAACGCGCATTACCATTATCTGTTAGCGTCCCTTCTCATTGTGCATTAATGAAGCCAGCTGCTGATAAATTAGCCGAAGCGTTAGAAAAAATTGATTTTTGTGAGCCAGACTATCCAGTTATTAACAATGTTGATGTTAAAATTGAGAAATCGGCACAAAATATTCGTGATGCTTTAGTCCGTCAACTGTATAATCCAGTACGCTGGACGGAAACAGTAGAATTAATGGCAGATCAAGGTGTTGAACATCTTATTGAAGTAGGTCCAGGAAAAGTATTGACTGGTCTTACCAAGCGAATTGTCTCTAATTTAACTGCCGTCGCAGTCAATGATCCTGTATCATTAAGCACTGCTTTAGAAAATAGCTGAGGACGACATGAGCTTTGAAGGAAAAATTGCACTGGTAACAGGCGCGAGTCGTGGAATTGGTAAAGCGATTGCTTTAACATTAATTGCTCGTGGTGCTACTGTTATCGGGACAGCAACCAGCGAAAAAGGCGCAGAAGCCATTACCGCTTATCTTGATGGCAAAGGTAAAGGTTTAGCATTAAACGTGACTGATGCAGCATCAATCGAAGAAACTTTGACCAAAATCCGCGAAGAATTTGGTGAAATTGATATTTTGATTAATAATGCAGGTATCACTCGTGATAACCTATTGATGCGTATGAAAGAAGATGAATGGCAAGATATTATTGACACCAATCTTTCATCCGTTTACCGTTTGTCTAAATCCGTTTTGCGTGCCATGATGAAAAAACGTTGTGGACGTATTATTTCAATTGCATCCGTTGTCGGTGTGATGGGAAATGCGGGGCAAACTAACTATGCAGCAGCGAAAGCAGGGTTAATTGGTTTTAGCAAATCATTGGCTCGTGAAGTCGCTTCTCGTGGTATTACTGTCAACGTCGTTGCACCTGGTTTTATCGAAACTGATATGACTAAAGCATTGACAGATGAACAGCGTGCAGGCATTTTATCTCAGGTTCCTGCGGATAGACTGGGTGATGCACAAGAAATTGCCAGTGCTGTAGCGTTTTTAGCTTCTGATGAAGCTGCTTACATCACAGGTGAAACATTGCATGTCAATGGTGGCATGTACATGATCTAAAGAAATGATGGAACTATTTGCATTTTTAATGTTATCTAACGCTAAATAATGCAAAATAATAGTTCCAACAGCCGGGATTGGGTTGTATCTTTTCCTGTATTTCATAAACTACGAAAACCATCGCGAAAGCGAGTTTTGATAGGAATTTTAATAGTATGAGCACTATCGAAGAACGCGTTAAGAAAATCATCGTTGAACAACTGGGTGTTAAAGAGGAAGAAGTTGTAAATACAGCTTCATTTGTTGATGACTTGGGCGCTGATTCTCTTGACACAGTTGAGCTAGTTATGGCTCTGGAAGAAGAGTTCGATTGCGAAATCCCTGACGAAGAAGCTGAAAAGATCACAACAGTACAGGCTGCGATTGACTACGTCGAGAACGCATCTAAATAATTGTACGAAAACTTATCTAGGCGATCACTCGATCGCCTATGTTCCTTTTGTAACTTTTCCCTCCTTGGAGGAAATACGTGTCTAAGCGTCGTGTAGTCGTAACCGGACTGGGCATGTTATCTCCTGTCGGCAACACAGTTGAGTCATCATGGAAAGCTGTTTGTGACGGACAGAGTGGTATCAGCCTAATCGATCATTTTGATACTACTAACCACGCAACTAAATTTGCTGGCTTAGTAAAAGATTTCAATTACGAAGAATTTGGCATCTCTCGTAAAGATGCAAAGAAAATGGATCCATTCATCCAATATGGTATCGCTGCTGGCTTTCAAGCCTTTAAAGATGCTGGATTGGAAGTAACAGAAGCCAATGCTACTCGAATTGGTGCAGCGATTGGTTCTGGTATTGGTGGGTTAGGCTTAATTCAGGACAACTGTGAGTCATTACTGCACGGTGGGCCTCGTAAGGTAAGTCCATTCTTCGTACCATCGACCATCATTAATATGGTGGCTGGTCATTTAAGCATTATGTACGGTTTCCGTGGTCCAAGTATTTCAATTGCAACTGCCTGTACATCAGGTGTGCATAATATTGGTCATGCAGCTCGTATGATTGCTTACGGTGACGCCGATGTAATGGTTGCAGGCGGCGCTGAAAAAGCGACTACACCACTTGGTGTGGCTGGTTTCGGTGCAGCACGTGCATTATCGACTCGCAACGATGATCCACAAGCGGCAAGTCGCCCATGGGATAAAGACCGTGATGGTTTTGTTCTGGGAGATGGCGCAGGTATCATTATTCTTGAAGAATATGAACATGCGAAAGCACGCGGTGCAAAAATTTATGCAGAAATTGCAGGTTTTGGGATGAGCAGTGATGCTTACCATATGACATCACCACCTGAAAATGGTGCGGGTGCAGCACTTGCAATGGAAAATGCACTAAATGACGCAGGAATCAAAGCGAGTGACGTGGGGTATATCAATGCTCACGGTACTTCAACTCCTGCAGGCGATTTAGCAGAAGCGCAAGCAGTCGTTAATGTATTTGGTGAGGGCACAGATGTATTAGTCAGCTCAACTAAATCAATGACTGGGCACTTACTTGGTGCTGCAGGTGCTATTGAGTCAATCTTCACTATTTTGGCATTGTGCGATCAAATTGTTCCACCTACCATTAATTTGGATAACCCAGATGAAGCGTGCAAACTGGATTTTGTTCCAGGTGAAGCACGTAAAGTGGATAACATGGAGTATGCTCTGTGTAACTCGTTTGGTTTTGGTGGCACCAACGGTTCATTAATTTTCCGTCGTTATCACGGCGAATAATTAATCTATTACCGTTAGTCATTAGCCCTAGTCACGTATTGTGGCTGGGGCTTTATTTTGCCCAGTTCTTTGCACAGTTCTTCGCTTTAGTTTATGATAATCCCACTTGATTACTGTCTGATTTATCAGCTTTTATTATAAGTATTATCAATGTCATATTGGGTTAATGGGCAGCTTTGCCAGCAAATAAGTGTTACTGATCGCGCAGTCTCTTTTGGGGACGGCTTCTTTACGACCATACATGGCGTTAATCAGCAAGCTAAAATGTTAAATGAGCATATTGCTCGGTTAAAGCACGATAGCCAAAGATTGAAAATTGCTCAGCCAGATTGGGAAAGGTTGGCAGAGCATCTAAAGCAGGTTTGTGCAGAACAGACTCAAGACGAATTTGTGGTCAAAGTGATTATTAGTCGCGGTACTGGTGGTAGAGGATATAGCTCTAAAGGTTTTACCTCGCCGACGGTGATAGTCAGCGTTTCTCCCTTCCCGAATAATTATGTCCAATTACAGTGCAAAGGGGCTAACCTCGTTCTCAGCCAAATTCCATTGGCTCGTAACCCATTGCTAGCAGGGATGAAACACCTCAACCGCTTAGAACAAGTCCTTATTAAGCAAGAGGTTGATGAACTTAATGCAGATGAAGCTATTGTGCTAGACACCGACGGTATTATTGTTGAATGCTGTAGTGCTAATGTTTTCTGGCGAATTGGTCAAACAGTGTATACCCCAGTTTTATCTCATAGTGGTGTGAATGGATTAATGAGACAAAAGATAATATCACTGTTACAAGATAGCCAGTACCATCTTCAACAGGTGGAACGCTTTGCTAACGTCTTAACTCATTGTGATGAAGTGGTTATTTGTAATGCGCTGATGCCAGTTTTACCGGTACAAAGTATTCAAATGGATAAACAACTTCCACCATTACAATTTGCGTCTCGTGAGCTGTTTGAGTATCTATTTTTGCGCTGCAAAATTTAGTTTTTATAAATGAATTAATTATTACCAATACACGCATTGAAATGGTCAATAAATGAAATTAGCCAAAAAAATCATTCTAATCGCCGTTACCCTGGCTGCTATTGTCGCAGCCGCGGTCTATTGGCAATATCGTCAAGTATTGGACTATGCCAAAACGCCAATTAACATCACACAAGAAAAAATTTTTACGGTACCAGCAGGAACTGGGCGTGTCGCATTTGAAGGGTTACTTATAGAAGATAACATTCTTGAAAAAGGGAATGAATTTCAATGGTTACTCAAACTACGGCCTGAACTGGCTCAGCTAAAAGCAGGAACTTACCGCCTGCAACCGGGTATGAATGTGGAACAACTACTACAATTAATTGTAAGTGGTAAAGAAGCACAATTTTCGATCCGTTTTATTGAAGGTAACCGTTTAAGTGATTGGGGTAATATTTTACGTGATGCTCCTTACTTAGAGCATAAAACTACCAACTTAACCCCGACAGAACTGCATGCCTTGATTGGGTTTAACGGAGAAGGGACTTTAGAAGGGTGGCTATATCCTGATACCTATTTATACACAGCGGGGACAACAGACGCTGAAATTTTAAAACGTGCTTATAAACGTATGCAAAACAGCCTTGATGAAGAGTGGAAAGGGCGTGATAGGGATTTACCCTATAAGAATGCCTATGAAATGCTTATTATGGCTTCGATTATTGAAAAAGAAACCGGTATTGATAGTGAAAGAGCCCAGGTTGCATCCGTATTTGTTAACCGCTTAAAGAAAAATATGCGTCTGCAAACCGACCCAACCGTCATCTATGGGTTAGGTGAAAAGTATCGTGGTAAAATTTATCGTAGTGATTTAGATAATTACACACCATACAATACTTATAAGATTGATGGTTTGCCACCAACACCGATTGCAATGCCGAGCCTTGCATCGTTAAAGGCTGCCGCACATCCGGCTAAAACGGATTACATATTCTTTGTCGCAGATGGTAAAGGTGGGCATACTTTTAGTCGTAATCTAAACGACCACAATCGTGCCGTTAAAGTTTACCGCCAATTTGAACAGCAAAACTGATAAAAATGAAAAACCAATTTATTGTTATTGAAGGACTCGAAGGCGCTGGTAAAACAACTGCAATCAATACGGTTGTGGAAACGTTGAACCAAGCAGGGATCACAGATATTGTTTTTACTCGAGAGCCTGGTGGAACGCCATTGGCAGAGAAACTCCGTGAGCTCATAAAGCAAGGTATTGCAGGTGATAAAGTCACGGATAAGGCTGAATTGCTGATGTTATATGCAGCCCGTGTACAACTGGTTGATACAGTGATCCAACCTGCATTAGCGGCTGGCAAATGGGTGGTCGGTGACCGTCATGATTTATCTTCCCAAGCGTATCAGGGGGGTGGACGTGAAATTGATCGTCATTTGATGCAATCATTACGTGACTTAGTGTTGGGCGATTTCAAACCTTCATTAACCTTATACCTTGATTTACCTCCTGAATTAGGTTTACAACGTGCAAGGTCACGGGGTGAATTAGATAGAATTGAAAAAGAATCGTTAGCCTTTTTCGAAAGAACACGCAGCCGTTATCTTGAGCTGGCTGCGGGTGATGAAACGATACTCACTATTGATGCCAGCCAAAATATTGAGCAAGTACAGCAAGATATTCGCCAAACGTTGACACAATGGTTAGCGCGTGCTTGATAAACCACATAAGGTATTAATCCCATGAATTGGTATCCTTGGTTAAATGAACCTTACCGACAAATTATTACTGCGTACCAAAACGGTAGAGGCCACCATGCGTTACTGCTTCACTCAATACCGGGAAATGGGGCACAAGCACTATGCTATGGAATTAGTCGTTGGCTTATTTGCCAAGAAAGAGACGGGCTAAAAAGCTGTGGGCAATGCCACAGCTGTCGTTTGATGCTCGCTGGTAATCATCCTGACTATCATATTATTGAAGTAGAAAAAGGGAAGTCTACTGTTAGTGTTGATGCGGTTAGAAAATTGATTGAAACCTTGAGTCGCCATGCTCAACAAGGCGGCAACAAAGTGGTGTATATTCCACAGGTTGAAGCATTGACAGATGCAGCAGCTAATGCGTTATTGAAAACATTGGAAGAGCCAGCAAAGGATACTTACTTTTTACTTGGAAGTGATAAACAAGAGAATTTGCTTGCGACCATTCGCAGCCGTTGCCTAAGTCATTTCTTACCTGCTCCCGATCCACAAATAGCACTCTACTGGTTGCAAAAGCAAAAGCCGGGTATTGCTGTTGAAAATGCGATAACGGCATTAAAAATATGCCAAGGTGCGCCACTTTCTGCACTAGCCTTATTGGATGAACAACGCTGGCAAAAACGTAATGCACTATGCCATAGTTTAGGTCATGCATTGCAAACGGGGGATATGTTGAGTTTGCTGCCTAGTTTGAATATTGATGAAGCGCCTGATGCCTTAAATTGGCTACTTAGCTTATTGGCGGATGCTATTAAAATTCAACAAGGGGCTGGGGCTTTTTGCATCAACCAAGATCAGCAATCTCAAGTTCTGCAATTAGCTGGTGCTATGAATCGAACACAGTTAATAAATATGTATGATAAGTGGTTATATTGCCGCCATCAATTACTGACAGTTCCTGCACTGAATCAGGAACTGATTCTGACAAATCAATTATTACAATGGGAAGCTTCGTTGTCTCTCCCTACATTTTAAAAAGAGTTAAATATGTTTGTTGTTGATTCACACTGTCATCTCGACTGTTTAGATTATGAAAAATTACATACGAATGTCGACGATGTTATCGCAAAGGCTTCGGCCCGTGATGTCCGCTTCATGTTAGCTGTTGCTACAACGTTGCACGGTTTTGAAAGCATGAAAAAAATGATTGGTATGCGTGACAATATTGCTTTTTCATGTGGTATTCATCCTCTCAATTTAGACGAAGGATATGATTTCGCACGACTAGCACAATTAGCCGCAGGAAATGAGGTTGTTGCGCTAGGAGAAACTGGGCTGGATTACTATTATCAGCAAGAAAATGCCGCGTTGCAGCAAGAGTCTTTTCGTCAGCACATTCGCATAGGTCGTGAAGTCAATAAACCCGTCATTGTGCATACTCGTGCGGCACGAGAAGACACCTTATCTATTCTACGCGAAGAAAATGTGATGGACTGTGGCGGGGTATTACACTGCTTTACTGAAGATAAAGATACGGCTGTTGAACTACTCGATTTAGGTATGTATATCTCATTTTCAGGGATCGTCACATTTCGTAACGCAGAGCAAATTAGAGAAGCCGCCCGTGTTGTTCCTTTAGACCGAATTTTAGTCGAAACTGACTCGCCATATTTGGCTCCTGTTCCTCATCGTGGCAGGGAAAACCAACCCGCGTACGTCCGGGATGTTATTGAGTATATGGCGGTGCTAAAGGGGGTTAGTGTTGAGCAACTCGCTGAAATTACGACACAAAACTTCAATCGTTTGTTTCATTTAAATGTTGGCACAAATAACGTATAAATTAGTTCACTAGAACGATTAAATGACTAAGGAAATTGAAATGGCAGAAGAAACGATTTTCAGTAAAATTATCCGTCGCGAGATCCCAGCAGACGTGGTTTACCAAGATGAACTTGTCACCGCATTTCGTGACATTTCGCCGCAAGCACCTTCTCATATTCTTATTATTCCTAATAAATTAATTCCAACTGTTAATGATGTTACTGTGGATGACGAACTTGCATTAGGCCGTTTGTTTACTGTTGCAGCGAAAATAGCCAAAGAAGAAGGTATTGCAGAGAATGGCTACCGTTTAATCATGAACTGCAATGAACATTCAGGGCAAGAAGTGTTTCATATCCACATGCATCTAGTGGGTGGTCGCCCATTAGGGCCGCTATTGGCGAAATAATAAGGGATCGGCAATGAACCGTATTGCATTACTTGCTTTGGTAACTGTGTTGCTAAGTGGTTGCATATTTAAGAAAACACAAGGGCTGGTTTTTAATGAGCAACAGCGCATCATTATGGAGCCCGCAGTACTTGCACAAGGGGTCATTGTCGAAAACCCAGTGATAGGTAGTGAAAATCATCAAACTATCGCTACTATTAACATGAGTAATTCACAGCCTAAAGTGGTGAATATTGCTTATCGTTTATACTGGTATGATAAGCAAGGGTTAAACGTAGAAACATCGAATACCTTGTATCAGCAAATCGCAGCAAATTCTGATGTGAAAGTTCGTGCTGTGACTTCTTCTCCACGTGCAACAAATGTACGTGTTCATGTATTTTTATCGTCAAAGGCCGGAGAATAATAATGAAACGCATCTTAATGGTTGCTGCCGCGACATTAATTTTGGCTGGGTGCCCTTCATATCCACCTCAACAACCAGGTACACAACCTCCAATTGTGCCAGTAGAGCCGGAAAAACAACCAGAAGTGACTCCGCCACCCGTTGATGTTGTTCCAACTCCACCAAAGCAACAAACAACAGATTGGTCCGCTTCCATTACACCTTTAGTTAACCAAATGGCCAGTGCGGATGGGGTCGAAAACGGCAAAGTACTGTTAGTTGATTCAGTGAAAAATAACACGAATGGTTCAATACCGGTGCAAACTGTAACATCAGTTATGACAACCGCGGTTGAGAACACCAATCGTTTTAAAGTGGTTCCCGCCAGTGTGGTGAGTTCCGCACGTAAAACACTCGGTTTATCACAAGAAGACAGCTTAGTCACCCGTAGCAAAGCGATAGGGTTAGGCCGCTATGTCCAAGCGGAGTATGTGATTTACAGCGTGATGTCAGGTTCAAATAAAGAAAGAAGCCTTGAAATGCAGTTGATGGATGTGCAAACGGGTGAAATTGTTTGGACTGGAAAGCACAATATTGAGTAACCAGCAGTCACTTTTTCGACTGTTAGTGACACATTTTCCTACAATATCTGTACGCGATTGGAAAATATCCTCACTAACAGGGTTGTCAGGTGGAAGTTATTTACTGGAATGTTTTCTACCTGCTCGCGAAGTGAAGCTGATAGCGCGTGCAGATGGAAATGCACAAACTGCTTTGTATGTTGACCGAAAGAAAGAAGCGCGGATATTGCAGCAATTACGCGCTTATTCATTTACACCTCAAGTGATTGGTCGGAATTCACAATGGTTATTATTAGGGTGGTGTGAAGGGCAACACCCTGATAACAATACTTTTTTGTTGCCCAGTTACCAGTGTGAGCTTGCAAATATAGCCACACAATTACATTGTGCTCCACTGCTGGGGTATCATTTACAACTCCGCAATGAAATATCTCATTACGGCTATTTAATTGATAAAAAACGGTTATCACCTCGCTGGAAAAAACTCCATCGCCATTTTACCTCTGACGCTTTTCCCAAAATGCTGAAACTGGCGCCTGCCCATATGGATATTCATGCAAAAAATATTGTTCGCACATCAACAGGGCAGCTAATGCTATTGGATTGGGAGTATGCGGCAAATACAGATATCGCATTCTCTTTAGAAACCTATTTCCAATTTAATGGTCTGACAGACATTCAGCGAGATTTTTTCTTGAGGCAATATTGTGATGTTCACGGTGCTTATCGAGACAAACAGCAATTGGCGAAAAGCTGTCAATCATGGGCACCTTGGGTAAAATATATGACATTAATGTGGTATGAAGTGCAGTGGAATGAAAGCCAGTCATCTGACTTTTTGGTACACTCACAATTATTACGGCAATATTTTGGTTTAATAGGTTGATAGCCAAAGGCTATCAGAAAACAGTATCGGATTAAGACAATTAGTTTAATAAGTGAGGCATGTTATGGGCCCTATAATGCTAGATGTTCAGGGTTATGAATTGGACAACGAAGAGCGCGAAATATTAGCTCACCCATCCGTGGGGGGGTTAATACTGTTTACCCGTAACTTTCATGACGCAGCCCAATTACGAGAGCTTGTCCGCCAAATTCGTGATGCATCAAGACACCGGTTGTTGATAGCTGTTGACCAAGAAGGTGGTCGAGTACAACGTTTCCGTGATGGTTTCACAGCATTGCCTTCTGCTCAGGCATTTGCAGCACTCAATAGTGAAATCGATGGTGCTAAACTCGCTGAAGAGGCGGGTTGGTTAATGGCATCAGAGATGATAGCCATGGATATTGATATTAGTTTTGCACCTGTTTTGGATCTTGGCCATCAAAGTATTGCGATAGGCGAACGCTCATTCCACGAAGACCCAGAAATTGCGATGGTCATGGCAGAACGTTTTATTAAAGGTATGCGTAGTGCGGGTATGAAAACGACAGGGAAACACTTTCCTGGTCACGGTGCAGTGAAAGCTGATTCACATAAAGAAACACCACGGGATGACCGCTCCTTGGATAAGATCCGGGGTAAAGATATGTTGATCTTTAAAGACTTTATTCAGCGAGAACTACTCGATGCAGTGATGCCTGCTCATGTTATTTATACTCAAGCTGATGATCGTCCTGCGAGCGGTTCACCATTTTGGCTAAAATCAGTATTGCGAGAGCAACTTGGTTTTCATGGTGTCATTTTCTCTGATGATTTATCGATGGAAGGCGCTGCGGTGATGGGAAGTTATCCTGAGAGAGCCCAGGCATCGTTGAATGCGGGATGCGACATGATTTTAGTCTGTAATAATCGTGAAGGTGCAGTCAGCGTCTTAGATAACTTACCGAAACAATATGATAGCCAAGCTTCTAAGCTATATCATAGCGGCCGACAATATAGTTTAACAGAGTTGCAAGCAGTTGAGCGTTGGAAAAATAGCCATCGTCAACTCGTTGATTTGCATGAGCGCTGGCAAGAACATCGCTAATAATTTCTAGTACATCTGAAAGGCCAGTAATTTATTACTGGCTTTTTTGCATAAGTACGCAAAAAAGACAAATTGCTTTGCATGAATAAAATAATAAAATTATGACTTGTGGTAAAAGTTACCCGTAACTTTCTTGTTTTTTACAGTTAATCCCAATGTTCTTTTCGACTATATTTGATAAAAATGAACTAATACTTATTTCACTATTAAAAATAATTAGAAGGTTTTTATTAATCTCATTAGTGTTATGTTTCATTTTTGAAAGAATAAAATAGAAATATTGATTGTTTTATTTGTTGGTAATTATATTTTGAGTTTAATTGAAACAAATAACCATATATTTGCATTATGTCTGGGTTTTTATGTGGTTAGGATGCTAGGTATAGCTATGTTAATTTTAATAATGAAAGCAATCATCTTAAAAAGTTAAGATGATTTTAAATAAATGAAAAATAGAATGATTCAATTAGTGCTTAATAACTATTGGTGCCTATCATTTGCTCAAGTGTTACTTAATTTAAATTTGCCTACAGAGAATAATACTTTCTCTTATGAGGGGGCTATAGAACGATCATGAGTAAATATACATCAACAAATACTACGCATTCATATGAAAGTTTCTATTGGGTGAAATTTTATACATATAGCCAATATGTATAAAGCTATTACAAATACCTATTTAAGTGGATGAGTTAACAAATAAATGAATTGCCGATAAAATTCTATTCAAAATAATGAGTTACATATTAAATTTACCTTAAAATAAAATGTGACATGCATCACTATTAAAAAGTAGCTTATTGCAACTGATGTGGCGTGTTGTGACAGCGATCGTTTTAATTGACATAAAATTACGATAGCATTCGTATTATGAAAGATTTATGACAATTTAGAGTGATAAGTAATCAATTAAAAAGATAGCAATTTAATGGTTGCATTTTAAGTTAAATATTCAAATTTATTTGAGATGATTATTTCTCAGGGATGTTTTTTGCTCTAAAAAATTATATAGGAAATAAAGTGAAATTTTTTTTCTTAATAAATAATACAGTGTCGATAAATACAGTGCCGTAGTGTGAGGTTTAAGCTAGATAAACACCAAATATGAGTAAGTGGCGCTATCGAATCAATAATGTATTTTTGAATTCTTATAAGGAATATTTCTATTCATAGTAATAAGTAAACACAAATACAGGAAAATACTGTATTGAATTTTATATTTAAAATGACTTATGTGTTTGAAATGGATGTATCTGTTTGTCTTTAAGTTAAATTGTTTTATTAAGCTAAAAATAAAAATGGTGTTTTGTTGTTCATGGAAACATGGCACAGCATAAAATTAATTCAAATAATCATTAACTAGGTTAATTCCAATGAAAGTTAAAAATATTGCGTTATTAATGCTTTCTCCTTGCTATTTAGCGGTAGCAATGGCAAATGCCAGCAACTGGGAAGATTCTATCAAGGAAAACTCATTCATTGCGGATTCGGAGCTAGAGCTGTCAACCCGCAACATGTGGAAATACTTAAAAACAGAAAACCGTTTTGATAAAAACGAAAACCGTTATCGAAAACAAGTTGCGAATGCTTGGGGACAAAACTTTCAAGCAGATTTCAAATCAGGTTATTTTGCTGATGTAATTGGCTTTGATGCCTCTTATTACGGCGGTATCAAACTGGGGGCAAGTAAAGACTTCGCCTCCCGTGCAATTTTATATAATGATGATGGCCATGCGAAAGGGTACAACAAAATTGGTCAACGTTATGCAAAAGTAAAACTGGACCTTGAGCCAGTAAAATTTAATGCGAAAGCAGGTTGGTTTACGCTGAAAAATACGGGTATTTTCACGAATTCACAGCGTTTATCATTGAACAGTTATAGCGGTTACTACACTAATACTGCGATCAGTGATTGGAGTTTGGATTTATTATATCTCGATAAGAAAGTCATGCGTCGCGATAGCCCAAATATTGATGCGATGTATTTCACTGATGCTAATGGTGTTCGACACAATGTTAATCATGTCATTACAGGTGGTATTAACTACAATACTAAACCATTGAAAGTATACTATTTCTATGGTCAAGCAGATGATTTATTCCGTCAGCAAGGTTTAGAAGCAAAATATAAACTGACTTCAGATGTGACACTAGGTACACAAATCTATAACCATGAATACGGTAGTGATGGTAAACGTACTGAAACCGATAAACAAAAAGGGAAGCGTAATTTTGACAAACGTGCATGGCACTACGCAGGAACGGCAGAATGGCGTATTCCTGAGTCACCTTGGACGTTAAGCACAGGTTTAACTCATACCCAAGCGAAAAAAGCGAATGGCGTAGGCCAGTTTGCGCGTAACCCAATTGGTAACACTCGTGGCCGTTTTAACTCACCAGCCTATGCAGATATCGACTACGTACGCGATGGTGAAACCATGGTTGCAATGGCGGCAGAGTATCGTATTAGTAAAGAACTCTCTGTTGGTGCGCGTACTAACTATTCAGAATTTAAATATGAAGGTGAAAGATTAAAACAAGGTCAATTTGGTCTATTCAGCTATTGGAAACCAACTGAAAACCTTTCTGTTTCGTTAAGTGGCGGTCTGGGCTGGCACCACCGTCAGGAGAACGACTACACGACGCCAAAATTATATGATGGTCACTCACGTCGTGCACACTCGTTATCTGGATCAATGACAACGACTTATCGTTTCAAAATGTAGTCGATAGTTGAAAAGGATTAAAAAAGGTAAAATAAATGAAACATAAAATTGGATTACTCACACTGCTCATTTCTGGTGCACTTTTAGCGGGTTGTGCTCCCAAAAATACAGATACCGTAAAAGTACAAGTCATTGGTATTAATGATTTCCATGGGGCTTTACAAGCCCCAGGTGATGGTAAATTAGGTGGTATTGAGTCAATTGCCACGCTGGTTAATCAATTAAGAGCGCAAAATGATAAAACTATCGTTGTTGGCGCGGGTGATTTAGTCGGGGCAAGCCCATTACTGTCATCGATGTTTTATGATGAACCTACCATTGAAGCCTTAAGTGCGATTGGTATGGAAACCAGTGCAGTTGGTAACCATGAGTTTGATAAAGGTAAAGAAGAGCTGCTGAGAAAACAAAACGGCGGCTGTCACCCAACAGCAGGTTGTGTGGGTAAAGATTCCTTTGATGGTGCTAATTTTAACTACTTAGCGGCCAACGTTATTGTGAAAGAAACAGGAGAAACTCTGTTCCCATCTTACTTTATTAAAGAGTTTGATGGCATTCCAATGGCATTTATTGGTTTAACGTTAGAAGGTACGCCAGCTATCGTGACACCAAGTGGAACCGCAGGGTTAGAATTCAAAAATGAAGTCGAAACTATTAATAACCAAGTGAAATTATTAAAAGCACAAGGTATTAACAGTATCGGTGTTCTGATCCATGAAGGCGCAACACAACAAGTTGATACCAAAGTTAAAGATATTAACCGTTGTGATAATATCAAAGGCCCAATCGTTGATATCGTTAAACAATTAGATGCGAATGTAGACTTTGTTGTCAGCGGTCATACACACCAAGCTTACAATTGTGAAATCAATGGGATGACAGTAATTTCAGCCCAGTCTAACGGGACTTTATTATCTCAATTGAATATTGAGATTGATAGAAATACGAAAGATATTGTTAGTATCAATGCAAAGAATATCCCTGTTGAAACGAGCCGTTATGAGAAAAACCCTGAGTTAACCACGTTCGTACAAAAATACGAAAAAATTGCCTTGCCTATTTCGCAACAAGTGATGGGCTCTTTAACAGCAAATGTGGATAAAAAATTATTGCCTGCAGGAGATTCAACTCTAGGTAAGATTATTGCTGATGGGCAATTATATGCAGCTTCCAGCAAAGAAGCGGGCGGTGCGCAAATTGCGTTTATGAACAGTGGCGGTATTCGTGCTGATATGAAAGCAGGGGAATTAACTTACGGTGATATTTTCACTGTCCAGCCATTCTCTAACGTGGTTGTTACGCAATCGCTAACAGGTGCACAAATTAAACAAGCGCTTGAGCAGCAGTGGGATCGTGCTCGTCCACAAGTTATGCCAGTTTCTAAAGGTTTTTACTACGAGTGGGATGACAGCCGCCCAGTGGGTGATAAAGTTATTCAAAAATCAATGAAATTAAACGGTAAGCCGTTAGACATGAATAAAAGCTATCGTGTTGCTGCGAATGAATTCTTAGCAACGGGTGGTAGCCGTTTCTCTGCCTTCAACCAAGGTAAAAACCGTGTTTATAGCCTGCCAGATAACGAAGCGTTAATGCAGTACTTTAAAGATAACTCACCAGTTTCCGTTCCAACGGATGTGCGTATCAAGAAAATTAAATAATAAAATTTAATATTCCATTAAAAACTCTGAGAGTGTTTATCATCCTCAGAGTTTTTTTGTGCTTAATTTCCGGCATGGGGTAACGATGAGAAGGGGGGATTGATTGTGTTTACTAAATAAAAAATGATAAAGTAATAATTCTCATTATCATTATGATTTTGTGAATTTAAACAATTGATTGATATAACGGCTAAAAAGCTGACTCGATTCGTTTGGGGAAAAAAATGATTTGACGAATGTGATCGTAGTCATAATAATCAACTAAATTGATGTGAATCAATATTTGGTATTACCAATAGACCAGTCATGATATTCTAATAGGGTTAGTGTTAGTTGTGGCTAATTATTGTTATATAAGGCTTTTTTATGAGAAACCTTAAATAACATTAATATATTTTGTTTCGAGGGATTTATGACCTTATCTCAACCCAAAATCATCGTTGTCGGCGGTGGGGCTGGTGGATTAGAACTGGCAACACGTTTAGGCCGTAAGCTAGGCCGTAAAAAACGCGCACAAATTACCTTGGTTGACCGCAACCCAAGCCATTTATGGAAACCACTATTACATGAAGTGGCGACAGGTTCGTTAGATGATGGGGTCGATGCGATAAGCTATTTGGCCCATGCTCGCCATAATGCATTTAATTTCCAATTAGGTTCGCTCACGAATATTGACCGTGAAAATAAAAAAGTGGTTCTCGGTGAACTTTATGACAAACATGGTGAATTATTGGTCCCTTTGCGTGAACTAGAATACGATATTTTAGTGATGGCATTAGGCAGTACGTCGAATGATTTTGGTACACCAGGTGTTAAAGAACACTGCATTTTCTTAGATAACCCACACCAAGCGCACCGTTTTCACGACGAAATGCTAAATCTGTTTTTACGTTACTCAGTTCGTGATAACGCAGAAGAGAGCGTTAATATTGCCATTGTTGGTGGCGGTGCAACGGGCGTTGAGTTATCAGCGGAGCTCTATAATGCAGTAGAGCAACTGACCAGTTATGGTTTTAAAGGGCTAGACACAGATGCATTGAATGTCACACTAGTTGAAGCGGGTGAACGTATCCTGCCGGCTTTACCGCCGAGAATTTCAAGTGCCGCACATCAAGAACTTAATAAACTCGGCGTGAATGTATTGACGAAAACTATGGTAACCAGTGCTGATGCAGATGGTTTGAATACGAAAGAAGATGGTAAAATTCATGCGGATCTCATGGTTTGGGCTGCAGGGATTAAAGCACCTGATTTCATGAAAGATATCGCTGGGTTAGAAACAAATCGTATCAACCAATTGGTGGTAAAACCGACGTTACAAACGTCTCGTGACGATATGATTTTTGCCATTGGCGATTGCGCTTCTTGCGCTAAGCCAGAAGGGGGATTTGTGCCACCAAGGGCTCAATCAGCTCACCAAATGGCCAGCCTTTGTTATGATAATATTGTCGCTTTAATGAAAGATAAACCTTTAAAAGAATATGTTTATAAAGACCATGGCTCATTAGTTTCACTGTCTCGCTTTAGTACAGTTGGCAGCTTAATGGGGAATTTAATGCGTGGGGATATGATGGTAGAAGGGCGTATCGCTCGTTTTGTGTATATTTCTTTATACCGTATGCACCAAATCGCATTACACGGTTACATTAAAACGGGGCTAATGATGCTTGTTGGCAGTATTAACAGAATTATTCGTCCAAAGTTAAAATTGCACTAGTCAACGACTAGCTACTTGTTTAATTTGGTTTTATTAGCACTATGCACCTGTATATTCGTATAACAGGTGCATTATTTTTTATTATTTATAATGATAAATAATAATGTTAATAAATATATTAACTAAATCTGTCAAGGCTTATCTATGTTAAATATTGCGTAGAAAAACTATTTAGATCAAATTTAATAGGTTAATTATCGATTATATTGTCACTATTACTTATATAAATATATATTTTATTTTAATGAAACTTAAACCTAGAAATTAATATAAAATAAATGATCCGAATATTAACTTATCTTAAGTTTTAAATAATTAAGATGTAAATCCATTTATATAACGATAACAGCCAACCATAACAGGCTCTTCTATTATCCTATTGATTTAAAACAGTAATATTTTTGATTGTAATCAATAGGTGAAGTTGCACTAATGGTAAAGTTTATTTTTCTAAAACAGTTATAATAAACATATGTTTTAATGATAATTTAAGATAATTCTAAAAAACAACACTATTAGTAGGTAATTATCGAATTATTTTGAGTAGTGGTTACAATAGGCACGGCATATTTTAATAAGGGTTAACACGATGAAGCTAAAATTTAAGTTGTTATTAGCAACTGTAGTGATGCTCCTTATTGTATTGCTCGTGGATTCATTCAGCCAAGAGCCGGAAACTAAATTGGCTACGGTATTATCGGTTGAGCCGATCAAAGCGAATCGCCTTGTTGAGTACGAAAATTGTACAGTAACAGGGGTTTTAGGCACCTTTAATCAGCAATCTCTTTCTCGTTTTCACCCTGCGCAAAGCGAATGCAAAATGATTTTTATGATTGAAGCATTACAAGGGAAAAGCTTTCCATCTCTATTTGATATGCAAAATCAAACCTGTGTTAACACACAAAAAATGGAATTAGTGATTGTTGGATATGACGTTGTGTACCAAATTGGTAAAACAGTTGGAAAAGTCAGAACATCCTATGAACCATCAATGTTTATTCCTTTAGATGATAAAGGGCGTTTGGTGCTCACTTCATCCAATTCAGTATGTGAAACCATGCGCAGTGATATAAAAGAATTATTACCCTTTTATTGTTTACAGCAAAATGAATTACCAATCACAAAAAACTCATCAGCAGTCTTAGAACTGCAACCGAATAAAAATACATTTGGCTTTATGGAATAATTTTTTCTATAAATATTATAGAGATAAAAGGCTACAAGAGTAGCCTTTTATCATTTTAGAGCATCAAACTTAGCTAATTTGATGCTCTTCAAACCCAATGAGTAATTGTTTAATAAACTCTAGTCGAGAAACTCTTTCTGTTAAATCATGGAAAAATTTTAGTCGAACAGGGCCATCTAACCGATAAGTTTGTGGCTGGTTTTGTAATAAGCTTATTAAGAAACTTGGGTCGACTTTATTTTTATCACTAAACTCAATAAAGCCACCTTTTTCATGAGCTTCAATACGTTTAATACCAAGAGCTTGAGCTTGTAATCGAATAGCTGCGTTCGCTAATAGGAATTTACCTGCGTCAGGTAAACTACCAAAGCGGTCGATCAGTTCTGTACGCAATTCGTCAAGCTCCTGACTGTTTTTTGCACTGGCTATTCGTTTATAGAAAGACAAACGAATATTCACGTCGTGAATATAGTCGTCTGGCAACAGAACAGGCATACGCAACTCAACTTCTGTTTGTTGGCTAGTCAAATCTTCTAATGAAGGCTCACGCCCCTCTTTAAGCGCATCAACAGCACTTTCTAATAGCTCCATGTACAGGGTAAAACCAATAGTGGTCATTTGCCCACTTTGGTCTTCACCAAGTAATTCACCCGCACCACGAATTTCTAAATCGTGAGTTGCTAAAGCAAAACCAGCTCCTAAGTCTTCCAATGATGAAATGGCTTCAAGGCGTTTATGTGCATCGGTGGTCATAGCTTTGGGATGCGGGGTGAGTAAGTAAGCGTATGCTTGATGGTGAGAGCGACCAACTCGTCCACGTAGTTGATGGAGTTGAGCTAATCCGAAATGATCCGCGCGTTCAATGATAATGGTATTCGCTGTTGGTATATCAATACCAGTTTCAATAATTGTGGTGCATATCAATACATTAAAACGTTGATGATGGAAATCTGTCATTACGCGTTCTAACTCGCGCTCGCGCATTTGGCCATGCCCAACAACAAAACGTGCTTCAGGGACTAACTCTTCAAGGCGGGTCTTTGCCTTTTCAATATTTTCAACATCATTGTAAAGGTAATAAACTTGGCCGCCACGTAAGGTTTCCCGTAAAATTGCCTCACGGACAACTAAGTCATCATATTGGCGCACAAAGGTTTTTACAGCCAAACGGCGTGCTGGTGGTGTGGCGATAATAGATAAGTCACGCATACCACTCATGGCCATGTTAAGAGTACGAGGAATAGGTGTGGCGGTCAGCGTTAAGATATCAACGTCTGCACGCATAGCCTTTATTCGTTCTTTATGGCGGACACCAAAGCGGTGCTCTTCATCGACGACGAGCAAACCTAAATCTTTCCATACTAAGTCACTTTGTAGCAACTTATGGGTACCTATTAGAATATCAACTTTGCCTTCCGCGGTCTGGGTAATAATTTGTTGTTGCTCTTTCGCTGTTTTAAAGCGTGATAACATTTCTATGCGGACAGGCCAGTTAGCAAACCTATCTTTAAAATTATCATAATGCTGTTGTGCAAGTAGTGTCGTGGGGACTAAAACGGCAACTTGTTTGTTATTATTAATCGCAAGGAATGCGGCTCGCATTGCCACTTCGGTTTTACCAAAGCCCACATCACCACACACGAGTCGGTCCATTGCTAATGGTTGGCACATATCACTGAGAACAGCATTGATGGCGACTTCTTGGTCAGGCGTCGTTTCGAATGGAAAGCCTTGACAAAATTCTTGGTATTGTTGTTTATCATGCTTGAATGCAAAGCCAGCCTTAGCGGCTCGTTGTGCATAAATATCAAGCAGTTCAGCAGCAACATCGCGTACTTTTTCTGCGGCTTTCTGGCGTGCACGACCCCAGCTATCACTACCTAATTTATGCAATGGGGCGTTTTCATCAGCGCCACCTGCATAACGGCTAATTAAATGGAGTGAAGAAACAGGAACATACAGTTTATCATCACCGGCATAGGTTAAAATTAAATATTCCGCTTTAATACCGCCCGCTTCTAAGGTAATTAAACCTTGGTAACGGCCTACACCATGCTCAATATGTACCACAGGTTGCCCAGGGCGTAATTCAGCTAAGTTGCGAATGAGGGTGTCAGTATTAATGGTGCGGCGGTTATCTGCCCGGCGACGAACAACACGCTCCCCAAGTAGGTCACTTTCGCAAATTAATGCCCTATGGATATCGGATTGAATAAAGCCGTGTTCAGCGGCACCAATGGTGATGGCAAATCTGCTGTCAGTAGGGCTAGTATAGCTTTGAATAATTTCAGGGCGAATTTTTAAACGGGCTAATAGCTCGGTAACGGTCTCACGTCGGCCTTCACTTTCCACAGAAAAGACGATGGTTCCATCAAATTGTTCAGTAAACTGACGCAATTTTTCAAGCGGCGTTTTGCTTTGCCCTTGTGTGCTGATATCCGGTAATGGCAGGTAATCTAAATTAGTATTTGCCGCTTTTTTGGGTAAAGATTCGAGGGATAACTGAATACGCGGCCATTTTTTTAACGATTGATTAAGTTGTTCAACAGTTAACCATAGCTCAGAAGGGGGGAGTAATGGGCGCATTGGGTCAACACCACGGCTTTCATACCGCTGCTGAGTATCAACCTGAAAGCGTTCAGCCGCTTCTTGTAAGCTCTGAGAAACAATTAAACTTGATGGCGGTAAATATTCAAATAAAGATGGCAGTGGCTGAGCAAAGAATAAAGGCTGCCAATACTCGATACCCGTCGGTAAGGTATTTTTACTGACTTGCTGGTAAATATGCTCTGGATCACGGCGAACTTCAAAGCGCTCGCGCCATTGGCTGCGGAAACGTTCAATAGCGTCTTTATCGGTCGGGAATTCATGAGCTGGGAGTAAATTGATTTGCTCTACTTCTTCGAGTGTTCTTTGTGAGTCAACGTCAAACGTTCGTAAGCTATCAATTTCATCATCGAAGAAATCAATACGAAACGGCAACGAGCTACCCATGGGAAATAAATCGAGTAAAGCGCCCCGTGTGGCATATTCACCATGCTCTAAGACTTGCTCTACATGGCGGTAGCCAGCGTTATCGAGCTCATTACGTAAGTTATCACGGGAAAGCTTGTCACCTTTTGCCATCACTAAGGCATGACTGGTTAAAAAGTCAGCAGGACAGACTTTTTGCATCAATGTATTGACGGGAAGAATTAATGCGCCTTTTTGCAAACCGGGCAAACGGTACAGTGTCGATAAACGATGAGAAATAATTTCCTGATGGGGGGAGAAATTGTCATATGGCAATGTTTCCCAGTCAGAAAGAGTCTCTATAGGGTGTTGTGTAAACTGTTGAATTTCATCTCTTAAACGTAATGCACTTTGCATATCACGTGTCACGATGATCACAGGCCCTTGGTGACGTTGTATTATTTCTCCACATTCAAGTGCACCAGCCGCCCCGATAAGGCAACCTAAATGGCGAACATCGCCACTACGACTAGGGAGTTCATAACGAAATTTTGACAACATAGAAATCTTCGGTATCTCACAGCGATTAGTAAGCAGTTAAACAAGAGTTAGCCCAAACATAGCCAATTTTTGTACGAAAAATAGTTAAGTTAATCAACAAATAGTTAAACTACAAAATTTATAACAAAACAATCAGTTTTAACTCGTAATTCGTCTGAAAGTCAGACAAAAAGGCACTTAAAGCAGAAAAAAAACCATCGGGTGGTTCCATTCATCAATCGTACCCTTTATTATCGCTGAACACTTCGCTTTGGCAACAGGGGCATCATAGATTTCATGCACCAATCTGTCTCATTATTTATAGGCCTACGCTATTTACGTGGGCGTGCTGCGGATAAATTTGGGCGTTTCGTATCCAGTTTATCTGCTATTGGTATCACACTAGGGGTTGCGGCATTGATAACCGTCACCTCAGTGATGAATGGGTTCGAGCGATCGTTACAAGATAGCATACTTGCTTATATGCCGCAGGCAATTTTAACCTCTGCCTCTGGAAATATAGACCCAGCAAAATATCCAATATCCGATCTACAACATTTAAAGGGTGTCAGCCAGATCGCACCTATTGTGCAATCTGATGTGGTATTACAAAGCCGAACCAATGTTGGCGTTGGCGTTATGGGGGGAATCGACCCCGAAGAATCTTCGTTGTTATTGGATAAACTGGTTGTTGGGCAACGCAATGACCTCAAAGAAGGCAGTTATAATGTTTTTCTCGGGAATAAACTTGCAGAAACGCTCGGGGTAAAACGTGGTGATGAGGTTCGCTTAATTATTCCAGGCGTGAGTCAGTTAACTCCGATGGGGCGCATTCCAAGCCAGCGCCTATTTACTGTGGCTGGTATTTTCCAAACAAATGGGGAAGCGGATACGAGTGAACTGGTCGTGGCACAACAAGATGCCGCACGTATGCTTCGTTATCCCGCAGGCCACATTACTGGGTGGCGCTTATATTTAGATGAGCCTTTACAAGTTGACGTTCTAAGTCAGCAAGCGTTACCAGATGGCTTAGTATGGAAAGACTGGCGGGAGCGCAAAGGGGAGTTTTTCCAAGCCGTTCGCATGGAAAAAAATATGATGGGCTTATTGCTTAGCTTAATTATTGCAGTGGCGGCATTTAATATTATTACCTCGCTATCACTGTTAGTGATGGAAAAGCAAGGTGAAGTGGCTATTTTAAAAACCCTAGGCCTCAAACGTTGGCGTATTTTAATGATATTTATGATCCAAGGCGCTGGAGCGGGGGTGATTGGCTCACTCATTGGCACGATATTAGGCACGATACTTTCTAGTCAACTGAATGTCATTATGCCGCTGATCGGTTTATTACCCAAAGGCGTCTCTTTACCTATTGTGCTTGATTACTCTGGTATTTTAATTATTGCACTAAGTGCAATGCTGATTTCTCTGCTGGCAACGCTTTATCCTTCTTGGCGTGCAGCAGCGGTTCAACCTGCTGAGGCTTTACGTTATGAATAAACAACCACTTCTGGTCTGTGAAAAATTAAGCAAAACATATCAAGAAGGGACATTGTCGACGCAAGTGTTGAAAAATGTCAGTTTTTCCATGGGGCGTGGGGAAATGATGGCCATCGTGGGAAGTTCTGGTTCAGGTAAAAGTACCTTATTGCATTTATTGGGTGGCTTAGATACCCCTTCAGAAGGGAATGTTATCTTTCGTGGGCAGCATATAAATCAATTAACCTCAGATGAGCGTGCTGCTATTCGTAATAAAGATCTCGGTTTTATTTATCAATTTCATCACCTTTTACCGGATTTTACTGCCCTTGAAAATGTGGCAATGCCTTTATTAATTGGGGGGATTGCGAAAGAAACTGCGTTTTCTAAAGCAACTGAAATGTTAGAGGCAGTTGGGTTAGCACACCGAGCAGGGCATCGGCCTTCTGAATTATCAGGGGGAGAACGCCAGCGTGTTGCTATTGCAAGGGCGTTAGTGAATGAGCCAGCACTGGTTTTGGCAGATGAGCCGACAGGTAACCTTGATTTACGTAATGCAGATGCCATTTTTGAGTTGTTGGGTGAATTAAACCGAACACAGCGGACCGCATTTTTAGTCGTCACCCATGATATGACTCTGGCTCGGCGGTTATCCCGCCAATTGGAAATGCGAGATGGGCATTTGCAACAGGAAATTACCTTGGGGGCTCGGTAATGTCTAAATTGCCTCTTTCACTAGTCACGGCGCTGCGTTTCAGCCGTGGTCGACGCCGAACAGGGATGGTTTCGTTAGTCTCGATAGTTTCAACGTTGGGGATTGTTCTTGGGGTCGCGGTGCTAATTATCGGTTTAAGCGCAATGAATGGCTTTGAACGCGAATTAAATAACCGTGTGTTATCTGTTGTTCCCCATGGGCAAATTTTTGCTGTTAAGCCACCGTATAAAAATTTGGAGTTTGCTGAGCAAGTTATCCGTAAAACGCCCGGTGTAGAAGGTGTTAGCCCTTACATCAATTTTACGGGGTTACTTGAACGTGGTGCAAATTTAAAAGCAATTCAAGTCATGGGGGTTTCACGAGAAACTCAGCCACAAGTCAGTGCGTTACCTCAGTTCATTCTCAATGATGCTTGGCAACATTTTGATGCAGGCAAACAATCAATTATTTTAGGCCAAGGTGTGGCGGATGCATTGAATGTGAAGGTTGGGGACTGGGTCACAATCATGATCCCAAATACCGATGCTAGCTTGAAAATTCAACAGCCTAAGCGTATTCGTGTACAGGTGACGGGTATTTTTAAACTTAGTGGTTTGCTCGATCACCAGTTAGCACTCGTTCCTCTCGCAGATGCACAGGAATATCTCGACTATGGGGATGGTGTGACAGGGTTTGAAATCAAAGCAACAGACCCATTTATTGCCGATCAAGTCGTTTATGATGCAGGCTTGAAAACAATGCATCATGTCGTTGTAAAAAGTTGGATAGGCGATTATGGCTATATGTATAATGATATTCAAATGGTTAGAAGTATCATGTACTTAGCTATGATATTGGTGATTGGCGTTGCGTGTTTTAATATTGTTTCTACCCTTGTTATGGCAGTTAAAGATAAAAGTAGTGATATCGCTGTATTGCGTACCTTAGGGGCAAAAGATAGGCAAATTCGTGCTATTTTCTTATGGTATGGCTTGTTGGGTGGCCTTGTTGGTTCATTGATTGGCGTTGTGCTTGGGGTCGTCATATCATTAAATCTAACACCCATGATTAAGGTGGTAGAGGCTATTGTTGGCCATCCAATTTTATCGGGTGATGTTTATTTTATTGACTTTTTACCTTCTGAATTGCATGTCATGGATGTGGTTTATGTTTTAATTACAACCATTGTATTGAGCTTACTAGCTAGTTGGTATCCTGCTCGTAGGGCAAGCAAATTAGACCCTGCACGTATTCTTAGCGGGCAATAGCTATTATAGGGTTAGAGAGCCAATGGTTTTTAGGAGACGATTCTAAAAACTTATTGGTTCTTCCTATGATTACTGCGCAGCTAAAAACATCTGCTTATAACTACGAGTTTCCACCATTTCTTCTGTAAATCCATATTGCTTGGCGGTCGCCATCAATTTTTGATATAGAGCTTCAAGTAAATCCTGCTCATCTGTCATAATGGCAAATTCAGCAAACCAGCCGATCCCACTAAGGTGGTCAATTGTAATGTGGATGTCATTCAGGAAATAAATGCTCCTTATTTTAGTTGTGGTTAAGTAGCAATGATATCCCAGTGTCGTTAACATGTTTTGTACATGGTGGCAGTCATCAATATTAATGGCTTTGCATTCAGAAGCCCCAGGTCCTTTGACTATCCATAATTTTATGCCGGATGGCACCATTTCACGTACACACATACTGACGCCATTGTTAGCCAGTGGTAAATGCGGGTTTTCATAGAAATAATCTGTTTCTGTATTATTTTCCGTAAAGGGTTCAGCCAAGTCGGCCTTTATTTTATGCAGAAAAGTATCCGGGTCCGGTAAATGAAATTTAATTTCAGCTTCATATTTACCGACAAAATGTTGGCTCATGTAAAGTTCCTTGGTACTAACCTTCAGGATAATGATGGTAACACAAAGAGAAAATAGACGAGGGAGATAAAGATGAGGTTAGCGAATAAGTAAGTGCCTAGATGTTTAAATTAGGCACTTTTAGCATACATTCTACTGGTTATTTTTTTGTCATTTTATCTAGATAACCCATAACGAATGCAGATAATACAAAGGTTAAATGGATAACGACATACCACATCAACTTGTCATTTGAGACACTTTTCAAGTCCATGAAGATTTTTAATAGGTGAATGGAGGAAATAGCAACAATGGAAGCCGCGACTTTATTTTTTAATGATGAAGCATCCATTTTACCTAGCCAGCCTAGTTTTTCACTGCTGTCAGGGATATCCATTTGGGAGACAAAGTTCTCATAACCAGAAAACATCACCATCACCAATAACCCACCGACTAATGCCATATCAATCAATGATAATAGCGTCAAAATTAAGTCTGCTTCAGGAATTGAAAGGATATTTGGCAAAATATGGTATAGCTCTTGAAAGAACTTAATGGTTAAAGCCAATAGTGTCAGTGAAAGCCCAAAATAAATAGGCGCTAAAATCCAACGTGAAGCATACATCGCTCTTTCAAAAAACTTTTCCATGAAACCCCTTTTAGTGGTGAATTAGCAACACAGTAAAATCTGCGAGGCGTATTTTAACTGCACGGAGAGTGAACGAGAAAGGTTTTTTTATTGTTTTACAGTTACGAACGTTTTATGGCGAATTTATGAAATATTAGTGTCATTTTTATGAATAAAAAGTGACAAAATCGATGCCTTTGATATTTTTATTTGCATTCAGCAAGATGATGCGTTTTAGTATGTTAACATTTAGATAATGTCATCAGTGCTGGTAAGGAAATAGTTAGTATGCCAATAAAGTATATACTTGGAGCTTGATTATTTTAAAAATTCCAAACAATCAGCGTTTATAAGTTTGTGTCGTAATGACATGATAAAAACAATTAATATTTAACATGATATAAGTTTATTGGTTATATGGATGAAAGGAAGCTTTGATGTTGCGATTTCGTTATAGGTTGAAAAAAGCTCGTAAGAATAAATGTATACGCCGCCAGCGACTTCGTAACCGGTCTTTTTATATAGATAATAGATTGGGTAATATGAAAAATGTCAATATTGTCGTTTTAACAGGAGCAGGTATTTCAGCCGAATCTGGGATCCAAACATTCCGTTCTGCGGATGGTTTATGGGAAGAGCATCGCGTTGAAGATGTGGCAACGCCTGAAGGTTTCGAACGTAACCCTAAATTAGTACAACGTTTTTATAATGAGCGACGTCGGCAGTTACAGCAAGAAAATATTAAACCTAATGCTGCTCACTATGCACTTGCACAGCTTGAAGAGATTTTTGGTGACCGCTTTTTGTTAATTACACAAAATATAGACAATTTACATGAAAGAGCGGGAAGCCAGCGGGTTATCCATATGCATGGTGAACTATTAAAAGTTCGCTGTAATTGGTCAAATCAAGTATTGGAGTGGAAAGGGGATTTATCGGTCGATGACCGCTGTCATTGTTGCCAATTCCCTCAGCCGCTGAGGCCCCATATTGTTTGGTTTGGTGAAATGCCAATTGGAATGGATTATATTTATCAATCCCTTGAATCTGCGACCATTTTTATCTCTATTGGAACCTCTGGCCATGTGTACCCTGCTGCAGGCTTTGTTCATGAAGCTAAATTACATGGGGCACATACGGTCGAACTGAATTTAGAGCCTAGCCAAGTGGAAAGTGAGTTCGATGAAAAACACTATGGTTTAGCCAGCAAAGTCGTTGTTGAATATATCAATAAGCTTATTACTGAGTTACAGGTTAAAAATACCGCGGAATAAGCTTTCAATACATAACATTATAAGGGGAAACGTATTGTTTCCTCTTATAGGTTAGACGTTTGTATCCATCATGGCTGGCATCGTAATCTCTTTGACGCAGGTTGCATTGCTCGTATTGGCGATGAAGCGTACGGCATTGACAACGTCTTGTAATGGGATCAATTGCCCATGACTTTTTTCAATGACTTCGTCAACTGGGGTAGTGAGTGGATACTCAGTTGCTAAATAACCTAAATTTATAACCGATATCGCTATTTTATCTTCCCGTAATGTTTCTCTTAACGATTGAGCTATTCCCCTGATGGCATATTTGGTAGCAGAAAAGGTGACTTCCTTGCCATTATGATTATCTAAACCCCATGTGGAACCAATCAATATAATCTTGCTATTTTTCGCTAAACGCAAATTGGGTAACAGTGCTTTTAAGTTCAATAAACAGGCGCTGATATTAGTCTGAACCATATTCAGCAGCTCTATGTCATCAGTCGATTCAAATTGGTACTCTTCACTAAAAGCGAGTTTCTCCCATATACCCACATTATAAATTAAGGTATGAATAGGTTGACTCTGAATAACAGACTTAATGGAATTCGCGCTATTAATGTCATTTAAATCAGCAGGGATCCACGTAAAATTAGTTTGCTCAAAAGGAGGTTTTGAGCGAGAAACACCGTAAATATGGTCTGTATTTTCAGGGAATCCTTCGACTAATGCCTTACCTAATCCTTTGCTAACACCATAAATTAAACATGTTTTTGACATGAATTTTCCTATAAACGAGTAAAATTTTGTTTTGTTTATTATTAGCTAGTAAATAAAATAATAAGGCATCATATATAGCATACTATTTCAATTTAATGATTGATGATTAGTGTAGTGGATGAATGATATTTAACCAAAAGGTGTGTTTTTAGGTAACAAATAAATAATAATCGAATAATTAATACAATTTGATTATTACCCTTATTTATTATAGGTAGTGATTGCTGCTGTAATAGTAAACCGGTAAAAAATAGGCTAAAAAATAAATTTCATTAAAGATTTATCATAAAAAATAGTGAGCATTAACAGGAAAGCTGATTTGAGACAATAATTGAATCTGTGATCTTTCCCATAATATAGGCATTGATATTTTAGGGGGAAGGGTATGGACAAACTCTTAGAGCGGTTTTTTGAATATACCGCTTTCGATACACAATCAAAGCTAAACGCAAAAACAGTACCCAGCAGTGCAGGACAGTTAAAGTTCGCTCGTGCATTAGTTAATGAACTGAATGAGTTAGGTTTTGAAAAAATAACGCTAAGCGATCAAGGTTGCGTGATGGCTTATTTACCGTCAAACGTTGATTGGGATGTTCCTACTATTGGTTTTATTTCACATTTAGACACAGCGCCTGATTTTTCAGGTAAAAATGTGAGTCCACAAGTCCTCGAAAATTATCGAGGAGGGGATATTGCGTTAGGTATTGGTGATGAAGTGCTATCCCCTGTGATGTTTCCGGTACTCCATGAAATGATTGGTAAAACGCTGATTATGACAGATGGTAAAACTTTACTGGGTGCCGATGATAAAGCGGGTATTGCAGAAATAATCACAGCTCTCGTACGTTTAAAGGAAAAGAATATTCCTCATGGTAAAATCTGTCTTGCATTTACCCCTGATGAAGAGATAGGACGTGGGGCTCGCCATATTGATTTTAAACAATTTGATGCATTGTGGGCCTATACCGTCGATGGTGGTGGAGTTGGTGAATTAGAGTATGAAAATTTTAATGCGGCCAATGTTTCCATTAAAATTGTTGGCAATAACACTCATCCTGGTACGGCCAAAGGGGTGATGGTTAATGCATTAGGGCTAGCGAACCGTATTCATTCGATGTTACCACCTGATGAAACACCTGAAAATACAGAAGGGTATGAAGGGTTTTATCATTTAACATCGTTAAAAGGTACAGTTGAAAAGGCCGAGTTGAATTATATTATTCGTGATTTTGACTTAGCAGGCTTTGAAGCTAGGAAGAAAAATATAATTCGAATTGCTGAAAAAGTTGGCGAAGGGCTGCACCCAAGCTGTTATATCGAACTGACACTTGATGATACCTATTATAACATGCATAAAGAGGTCATGAAGTACCCACATGTTATTGAATTAGCGAAACAAGCAATGCTTGATTGTGGCATTGAACCAGTTATTCAACCTGTCCGTGGTGGTACCGACGGTGCACAGCTTTCACATCGCGGTTTACCATGTCCAAATATTTTCACAGGTGGTTATAATTTCCATAGTAAACATGAGTTTATAACACAAGAAGGTATGGAGCAGGCTGTTAGTGTGATTATGCGTATTGCGGAGCTAACGGCCATTCACGCACGGCAATCGTGATATTTTATGAGAAGTAAGAGAGGTTGTTGACAAAGTGGGATAAAAGCGTGGTTTTTCCCACTTTGTGTTATCAGCCGAAAATCAATAAATTGATTTTCCTAATTTATTTTCAAAACCTATTCGACTTGCCGCTAAACATAATATGTTTGTCAGCACTCTTACTGTTGTTATTGAAATAATACAGAAATACCACTAAGTGCCAGTAAAACTCCCATGACTAAATTAAAGCGCTTTAATATCTTAGGTTGTTTTAGCCTTTCTCTTAATTTACTACCAAACATAGCCCAGATAGCAACACATGGCCAATTGATGGCTGCAAATATGACAGCGACTTGCAACATTGATAAATAAGGTGAAATTGTATTGGTATACATCGCCATTCCAGAGACTGCCATCATCCAGGCTTTAGGATTTATCCATTGAAATAACGCCGCTTCTAAGAAGGTTAGTGGTTTAATTTCTTGGTTATTTGTCTGTGCAATTGAATGGCTAATAGTGGTTTTCCATGCAAGCCAGAACAAATAAATAATTCCAAAATATTTTAATATCGAATAAACCATAGGGGATGATTGAATCAATGCACCTACACCGAGCCCTACTGCCACTAACATAATAAGAAAACCAATTGATACTCCAAATGAATGAGGTAATGTTTTTCTAAATCCAAAATTAATACCTGAAGCAAGTAACATAATATTATTTGGGCCTGGAGTTATGGATGTCACAAAGGAAAACAATGATAAAGCCAAAAGAGTTTCTATGTTCATGTTGTTATCATCTTTAAAAGGGACAATTAACGCTGTGCGTGACTGGCGACGGTGAAGTCAAAACAGTTTAAAATTGAATCAAATAATGTGCTTTATCTTTGCGTGCTTACGGGCAAGAAGGGGACATATTGCGAGTAGGTGCTAGCGGGATATAATATATATTAAAATAAATAATTTAGTTATTAATAATGATGTGTTAATTGTAGTCAGCGGTTTTCAATTGATGGTCAGGAGGGTGCTGCCATATCATACTAATAATATTATTTTTAATAAAAGACCCATAATGAATGGGCCTTTTTCACAAATATAAATTTAATATTATCAGTACCGATTAATCATCAAAATACCAATAACCATTATTAACGAGCGCAGTAAGCAGTGCGATGAAATTAACATCATCAATGGCATCAGCTAAATTTTCGCTATTAACGGCATCATAGCGGCATAAACTATCAGCGGCCTCATAACACTCAGTTTCCAAGCATTCACCATTAACAAAAAATTGGTCGCCAACGCGTAATGCTCTGAGACCATTTAATTTGTATAATGTTTCTTGCTGAGTTTTTAGCAAATCATAGATTTCTTCTTGCTCATAAGGCGGTTCAGGTGGCGCAATGTCTAACTCGTGGCGTGATTGGGAGATAAACTCACCTAACCATTTGCGAAAGAGCTCAGGGTCATTAATGAGTGATTCCATCATCTCACGCAGCTTAATTTGTTCACCTTGCAAGATCTCCGCGGGGTTATCACGGAATGATAAATCAGGGTCACTATAGCGGTAGCTGCCTAAATCGTTAGAAATTAAGTGATCGGCAAAGCTACTGATTAATTCACGAGTATTTGGTGCACGAAAGCCAACCGAGTAATTTAATGAAGGTTCAATGGCGTAGCCTTCATGTGGGAACCCAGGTGGAATGTACAAAATATCGCCGGGTTCCATTTCTTCGTCGATGATGGCATCGAAAGGTTGTACTTGCAGTAAGTCAGGGTGCGGGCAATGTTGTTTCATTGGGATTTTTTCGCCCACGCGCCAACGACGGCGGCCTTCACCTTGAATAATAAATACATCGTATTGGTCGAGGTGAGGACCTACACCACCGCCGGGGACCGAGTAGGAGATCATTAAATCGTCCATTCGCCAGTCTGAAAGTACACGGAATGGTTTCATCAACGCAGAGCTTGGGTGATGCCAATGGTCAACAGCCTGAACTAAAATAGACCAATTTTCTTCACCGAGATGGTCATAGCTTTCAAATGGGCCATGGCCAACTTGCCAAATCCCTTCTTTATGGCTAACTAAACGGCTATCAACCTCATCTTCCATCGCCAAACCTGCAAGTTCGTCAGGCGAGATAGGGTCAATAAAATTTGCAAACCCTTTTTTGATAAGCAGTGGGCGCTTCTGCCAGTGACTGTCGAGGAAACTTTGCCAGTCGAGATTTAGTTTGTAATCCATCTTATTGTCCCTTGGAGCTGCTAAATATAGCTAATCAGTTTATTGCAATATACCCGGTCTCAATACTACAAAATGACCTATATGTGTAATGGTATGATGTTAAATAAACTTTATGAGAAACATATAGTAAAGGTTTATCTTGAGAGTAAACCAATCAGTTACCCTAAATTACTTTTCATAAAACACTTCACAAATAGTATACCGGAAATGGTTTGTAAAATAGGGGGTAAACGGACACATATCACAGATTAACTATCTTCAATCATAGATTGCTGCCTAAATGTGACGGATAAACGCGCTCCGCCAAGAGGGCTGTCACTAATTATGATTTCCCCGTCATATTGGTCGATAATATCCACTGCAATAGATAAGCCTAAACCTTGACCTGGGCGAAGGGTGTCTGCGCGTTGCCCTCGAACGAAGATCAAACTACGTTTGCTTTCAGGCACCCCTGGGCCGTCATCATCGACAACTAATGTTAAGCTATCAGCACCTACAACAGCACTAACTTCAACAAATTCAAGGCAATACTTACACGCATTTTCCATGATATTACCCATCACTTCCATAAAATCATTGGGTTGACCCAGCCATGTTGTTTCAGGAGAAACATTAACCGTTATAGAAACACCTTTGTGCTGATAAACTTTATGTAGGGCACTTGCAAGGCTATCTAGTATTGATGGGACAGATGAAATTTCACGTAGCATCATGTTTTCATCACCTTGCGTTGATGCGCGGTGTAAATAATAACCCACCTGTTGAGAAATACGGCCAATTTGTTCAAGCATGATAGGCTCTGCTTGTTCAATGTTCATTTGTTTGCCTGAACGAAGTAGCCGCAATGTCGACTGTAAAACAGCTAAAGGTGTCTTTAAACTGTGTGTTAAATCAGAAAGTGTGGTGCGATATTTGCTGTAGCGTTTTCGCTCATTTGTTAGCAAAATATTAAGGTTGCGTACTAGGCCGCGAAGTTCATACGGTGGGTTCTCGTCCAGTGTATCCCGTTCACCTTTTTCTAGGCTACTGAGTTGTGATACTAATGATTTGATTGGCCGTAGACTCCAGTAGGCGGCTAGCCATAATAATGGGATGACTAAGATTAAATTTGCCAGCAACACATAGCCAAACCATTCCCAAACTAACCCGGTATTTTGTAAGTCCTGTGGTAGAGTATCTACAACGACGATGGTGAGCGGGGGCAGGTTTTCACTTGCTGCATATTGGTTGACGGACACGGAATGAGTCAGCGGTTCGTCATCGTTATCCATGTCATCTAACTTGGTATTGAATTCGGGGTTATCGTCTAGTAGTTGGCGGGTTTCACGGATATCCGTATCAATTTCATATAAGCCCTCTTTTTTTAGCCAATCATTACGGATCAGCCGTTCAACGCTAGGCACATCACGTTGACGCCATAGCACAAGTCCTTGTTCATCATAAATAATAACCAAAGTTGGGTTATTCAAAGTAAAATTTGGTGGGACTCGGATGTCAATTTTATTATTTTGCCATTGGGCTAGGCTATAAATTAAGTTACTTTGGCTACGTAATAAGGTGTAAGTCGTTTTATCGAAACTAATTAAATACCCCAAAATTGCAACAATACCGTAGGATAAGGTGAGAGCCAAAATCACCGCTGATGTTGCACAAAGAAAACGTGCTCGTAGCGAAAGGGGGTTGAACTTAAATTTACTTAGCCACATATTAGCCATTCACATCAAAACGATAACCCTGGCCGCGTACAGTAACAATTACATCATCACTATGGAATTGTTGAATTTTTTTGCGTAATCGGCCCATTAAAACATCGATAGTATGACTTTCTCTAAGTTCGGCATCTGGATAAAGCTGGCGCATTAACGAGTCTTTGCTAACCACTTTTCCATTATTGCGGAGCAGTGTTTCAATAATGGTGTATTCAAAAGCCGTTAATTTGACGGTTTCACCATTAACTGTAAATTCTTTACGTGAGAGGTCAATAACGAAATTACCTAATTCGAGAACTTGTGAAGCAAGACCGCTATTTCTGCGCATTAAAGCTTGCATACGGGCGACCAGCTCTTCTAGCTGGAAAGGTTTCGTCACGTAGTCATCTGCACCACTGTTTAGCGCTTGTACTTTTTCTTGCCAACTCTCCCGAGCCGTCAATACTAAAAGTGGAATATTGACGTGCTCACCACGCCAGCGTTTTATCATGGAAAGCCCGTCTTCATCAGGTAAGCCCAAATCGACTACCGCGATATCTGGACAACTTTCGTGTAAAAAATAGTCAGCTTCTTTTGCGTCTTCAGCGGAGTCAACCTGATGACCCAGATCTTTAAGCTGTACGGTTAAATGGTGGCGAAGTAACGCATTGTCTTCGACAATAAGAATACGCATCGGAAACCCTCATATTGAAAAGAGATAGCTACAACTGATTCAAATAGTAGCACTAGTTACGCTATGGTAAAAAGAGTTCTGAATAACGACAAGAGATTAAGTAAATATAAATCAAACGAACCGGAAAAATATTTTATCTATATTTATCTCTAGATAATTTAGCATAAGGAATAGAACGGGGAATTCAGAATGATAATTAAAAAGGGCGACTTAGAAGCCGCCCATTTTGAAAATATTGAGACTATTTTAGTTCGTCAATAAAAGTGACAGCGTAACCGATATAGTTAGCCGGTGTCATTTCTTTTAAACGCACTTTTTCGTGTTCTGGCAAATCTAAACCATCAATAAATTGTTTCATCCCTTCAGCGGTAACGCGTTTGCCACGGGTCAATTCTTTGAGTTTTTCATATGGTTTTTCAATGCCATAACGGCGCATTACAGTTTGAATAGGCTCAGCTAGCACTTCCCAGTTTTGGTCTAATTCATCCAGTAAATGCTGTTCATTAACTTCTAATTTGTTTAAGCCTTTCATGGTTGATTGATAAGCAATCAATGCATAACCTAGGCCGACACCGAGATTACGTAATACAGTCGAGTCCGTTAAGTCACGCTGCCAGCGAGAAACAGGGAGCTTGCTCGCTAAATGACCTAAGACGGCATTTGCTAACCCTAAGTTACCTTCAGAGTTTTCAAAATCAATCGGGTTCACTTTGTGTGGCATGGTAGAAGAACCAATTTCACCAGCGATTGTTTTTTGTTTGAAGTGATTTAATGCGATATAGCCCCAAATATCACGGTCGAAATCTAACACGATAGTGTTAAAACGAGCGACACAATCAAATAACTCAGCAATATAATCATGAGGTTCAATTTGCGTGGTGAATGGGTTCCATTGGATGCCTAAAGACGTAACGAAGGTTTCGCTAAATTCGTGCCAGTTAACTTCAGGGTAAGCGACCATGTGTGCATTATAGTTACCAACTGCGCCATTGATTTTACCTAAAATTTCAACTTGTTGCAGCTGACGGAATTGGCGTTCCAAACGATAAGCAACGTTGGCAAACTCTTTACCAATGGTGGAAGGCGTTGCAGGTTGGCCGTGAGTACGCGATAGCAACGGCAAATTGCGGTACTCATGAGCCATTGTTTTGATTTTATCAATAATTTGACGCCATTGTGGCAGTAATACTTCTTCGCGAGCAGTTTTCAGCATTAATGCGTGCGAAAGGTTATTAATATCTTCTGAAGTACAAGCGAAGTGGATAAATTCAGAAACTGCATGAAGAGCAGGGATGTTGGCTACTTTTTCTTTTAGGAAATATTCTACAGCTTTCACATCATGGTTGGTTGTGCGTTCAATTTCTTTGATACGCATTGCGTCTTTTTCACAGAAGTTCGCGACAATTTCATCTAAGTAAGCGATTGCGTCAGCGTCAAATGAAGGAACTTCTTTGATTTGAGCGGTTGCAGCCAGTTTTTGTAGCCAGCGAACTTCAACTTGTACGCGAAATTTCAGTAAACCAAACTCACTAAAAATAGTGCGTAAAGCGCTGACTTTATCACCGTAACGGCCGTCAATCGGGGATACAGCGGTCAGTGAGGATAATTCCATTGGTAGCAACTCCAGATTTAAAGGTGAGACAAAATATCTTTCGCCTGATTAGCCAGACGATTGCGAGAGAACATGAGTTGGATACGACTTCCACCAACTTGTTGCCAAAGCACTGCGCAGCGAATACCTGCGAGCAAAGTGGCTCTAACTTTTGCTTGAACGAGTGTATTTTTGAGAATGTCTGGGGAACCAGTGACTTGAATTCGAGGTCCTGCAGGGCTGACTACGTCGACGTAAATACCCGCAAGTGCGTTAAACACACCTTCAGAGAGCGGTTCAAAATAGTCAGCTTGGCGCTCAAATTGTTCAATACGTTGACCAAGTTGGTTCATCGCTTCTTGATTTTTATTAAGACGGCGCTCAAGTACCATAATACTTAACATATAACGTGTCATTTCAGCGGATAAACCACTATTACCGCCTGTTAACATGCCTAACATGGCATTGAGACCGGTCTTTAAATTTTCGGCATCATTACCAAATACATCCAAAGTTGATTTTGGATTCATATTGGTGAGGCAATTGACCATGGTTTCAGTGTCTTTCTCGAGACAAACACCTTCATGTGCGAGTTTTTGAACCATCGCGCTTGCTTGGCAGATACCCGCTAAAGCAAGCGTAATGTCGTAATAGTTTTTTGCCACATTTACTCCTGAATACGGGCTTCAATAATACCGCCACCGAGACAGACTTCATCGATATAAAATACGGCGGATTGACCTGGAGTGACAGCCGCGACTGGGTAGTCAAATGTAACTTCAATGCGATCATCACTTAATGGGGTTATCGTACAAGGGATATCCGCTTGACGATAACGTGTTTTTACTACACAACGTAGTGGTTCAGTCATTGTTTTACGGTCAACCCAATGTAATTGCTGAGCAATTAACCCAACAGACATTAACCTAGGGTGTTCATGGCCTTGAGCAACGATAAGAATATTATTTTCAACGTCTTTATCGACAACATACCAAGGTTCTTCAGAGCCCTCTTTTGTACCACCGATACCTAAACCTTTACGCTGACCTAAGGTGTGGTACATCAAACCTTCATGTTGACCAATTGTTTCGCCATCGACAGTGACGATAGGGCCGGGTTGAGCAGGTAAGTAGCGGCCTAAAAAGTCGCGAAACTTACGCTCACCAATGAAACAAATCCCTGTGGAGTCCTTTTTTTTCGCAGTAACTAAGCCAATTTCTTCGGCAATACGGCGTACTTCAGGTTTTTCGAGCTCACCAACTGGAAAAAGGCTTTTAGCGACTTGCTCGTGACTCAGGGTATATAAAAAATAACTTTGGTCTTTGTTGCCATCTAAGCCACGTAATAATTGGCTTTTACCATCGATATCACGGCGACGCACATAATGACCAGTGGCAATGTAATCTGCGCCTAAATCTTCAGCAGCAAATTCTAAGAAAGCTTTAAATTTGATTTCTTTGTTGCAGAGAATATCTGGGTTTGGTGTGCGACCAGCTTTATATTCAGTTAAAAAATGTTCGAAGACATTGTCCCAATATTCAGCAGCGAAATTAATGGTATGAAGTTCAATACCCAGTTTGTCACACACGGCTTGCGCATCGGCAAGGTCAGCCGCAGCTGAGCAATATTCTGTGTCGTCATCTTCTTCCCAATTCTTCATAAACAGACCAGCAACCTGATACCCTTGTTGCTGTAGCAAGTAAGCGGATACAGAGGAGTCAACACCACCGGACATACCGACGATGACTTTTTTTTGGCTGTTATCTGACATGGTACTATTATTTGACATGGAAATATCTCACTGCGGAAAAATCAAGCCCCATACTTTAGCATGTTGTTCCCGCATTACACCAGAGTTAGAGGGGAATATTATTGCTTGGTGAAATCTTCACCAAGCAGAAGTTTAGTGCTTAGCGATAATGATCGCCGTAAGCTGTTAAGATGTCGAGAGGATAATGTTTTCCTGTGAGAAAACAGCGTAAACTTTCAGCCACTAATGGTGAACGCAGGCAGTTGCTATCTAAAATTTCTTTGGCGGTCAGCCAGTGGCATTCGCTAATATCACTGTCTTGTGGCTGTGTTTCACAAATGGATTCAAGTTCTACGGCGAACAAAAAGCGGATAAACTGGGTTTTATCTGGGGCAATCCATTGGTGAATTTTAATTAATTGTGTTGGTGTGGCTTTGATTCCAGTTTCTTCTAGTAATTCACGTTCGGCGGCTTGCAAAATCGTCTCACCAGCTTCTAAGTGCCCAGCGGGTTGATTCCAAGTGGGTTTGTCATTTATCCACTCTTCCACGACTAAAAATTTGCCTTGAGCATGCACAACAGTTGCTACAGTCACATTAGGTTTAAACAACAGTTATCTCCTTCCATTCGCCAACTGAAAGATTTCCCAAATTAAATTCACCAATCTGATAGCGAATTAGCCTAAGTGTTGGAAAACCTATATTTGCCGTCATACGACGGACTTGCCGATTACGTCCTTCATATAAGGTGATTTTTAACCAACTGGTCGGGATATTTTTACGTTCCCGTATAGGCGGGTTTCTTTGCCATAGCCATTCTGGTTCATCAACTAATTCGATCTCTGCGGGGAGCGTTGGACCATCATTTAATGTTAACCCTCGCCGAAATTTTAGCAATGCATCTTCGCTGGGAATACCCTCTACTTGAGCATAGTATATTTTTCCTGTTTTTTTCTGTGGTTGCGTTAAACGAGCCTGTAGTTTTCCATCATTAGTTAAAATTAATAGACCTTCACTGTCCCTATCAAGACGTCCTGCTGCGTATACGTCGGTGATTGGAATATATTTTTTTAATGTATCGCGGCCTTGTTCATCAGTAAATTGAGGTAAAACATCAAAGGGTTTGTTAAATAAAATGATTTTAGTTGATGTTTGCGAACTAACCGAAATCCGCTTAGTTCTATGCTTTAACGCAGTAGAGGTTGGCGAGTAACGATTTTTTTTCGGAACTGATTTTTTGTTCGGTCTGTTCATGGTCATTCAATGAGAATTTATTAGTTTTAATTTATGGCGGTTTATCCTATCTAGTGTAGGAGATTTAGCGGTTTGATCCTAGAACGTATTTTTCATGGCGATGTAATATTTAATTAACAACTTTAAAAGCATTTAAATCAATAAAAACAATTTTTCATTTAAAAATAAGTACATATGAGTTTATTTGGATGACGATAGTGTGAGCGGAACGTATTTTTAATTTGAGTTAACTTGCTAGTATTATTTGTTGTTAGGAAAATATTTTAACAAAAGTTAAGTCATTCGCTCAAATGCGTCGTTGACAACTTTTCATCGTGGTTTGATTTATTTCTAATAATGGAATGCTTAAATTAATTTATTGATTTAACAGTGTTTATAAATAGTTATTCGATTAACTTACAAGATAAAACAGTACGTTAAATGCGATCGGCATTGAAGCTTAGATGAGTAATCATTGGCGTTCGACGCAGATTGAAGTAGTATTGACACGTCTCTTACAAAAAATTAACAAGCAAAATACGCAAGTGAAAGGAGAGGTTAATGGAAAGCAAAGTAGTAGTTCCGGCAGAAGGCGCTAAAATTACCATTGATGCAAAAGGCAAGCTAAACGTTCCGAACAACCCAATTATCCCTTATATCGAAGGTGACGGCATTGGTATCGATGTTACACCAGCAATGTTAAAAGTGGTTGATGCGGCAGTTAAAAAAGCCTACAACGGTGAGCGCAAAATTTCTTGGATGGAAGTTTACACCGGTGAAAAATCTACACAAATTTATGGTAAAGATGTTTGGTTACCAGAAGAAACCCTCGATTTAATCCGTGATTACCGTGTTTCAATTAAAGGTCCTTTAACAACTCCTGTTGGTGGTGGTATTCGTTCCTTGAACGTTGCACTACGTCAACAACTTGACCTGTATATCTGTTTACGTCCTGTTCGCTACTACAAAGGCACGCCAAGCCCAGTTAAACAACCTGAATTGACGGATATGGTTATTTTCCGTGAAAACTCTGAAGATATCTATGCGGGTATTGAGTGGAAAGCGGGTAGTGCAGAAGCAGACAAAGTTATTAAATTCCTGAAAGATGAAATGGGTGTGACTAAAATCCGCTTCCCACAAGACTGTGGTATTGGCATTAAACCTTGTTCAGAAGAAGGCACAAAGCGTTTAGTTCGTGCAGCAATTGAATATGCTATTGATAACGGCCGTGATTCAGTGACTTTAGTTCATAAAGGTAACATTATGAAATTCACTGAAGGTGCATTTAAAGATTGGGGATACCAATTAGCACAAGAGGAATTCGGCGGTGAATTATTAGATGGCGGCCCATGGGTTAAAATTAAAAACCCTAAAACAGGCAAAGATATCATTGTTAAAGATGTTATTGCAGATGCTTTCTTACAACAAATCCTGCTGCGCCCAGCTGAATATGATGTTATCGCGTGTATGAACCTAAATGGTGACTACATTTCTGATGCATTAGCAGCACAAGTCGGTGGTATCGGTATTGCACCAGGTGCGAATATTGGTTCTGAATGCGCATTATTTGAAGCAACGCACGGTACTGCACCTAAATATGCAGGCCAAGATAAAGTTAACCCAGGCTCTATCATCCTTTCTGCTGAGATGATGCTGCGCCATATGGGTTGGACTGAAGCGGCTGACCTAATCGTTAAAGGTATGGAAGGCGCAATCGAAGCTAAGACTGTAACCTATGACTTCGAACGTCAATTAGAAGGTGCTAAATTACTGAAATGTAGCGAGTTCGGTGACGCTATCATTAAACACATGTAATTTATTACGTGGTGTGATTAATAACGGGAGCTTAATAGTTCCCGTTTTATTTTGCCTAGAAAAATTCTTCTGCAAAACCCCTGCAAAACTCTTCTGCAAAACAGGCTACAAAACAATCGTTATTTTATAGCTAAAACCTGCCAATTTTTTCCTCGGTCATCATGATATTTATCGGTCATTTTCTGTGACTTATGGCCAAGAAGTTTCTGAATATTGATACCTTGTTCTCGATAGAGTCTTTCCGATAAAGAACGTTGTTCATGAAATGAAGGTGCTGATCTTTCTGGCCATGTTAACCCGCATTTATTCTGTTGAAATTGCACCAGGTAAACCGGCATTACAGATTGAAATGACGGATAAAAAGCCGAGTGCATCGTTTAAAACACCGTCTTATGACAATGTTAAGCCAGAATCGGTTATTCCGAGTGTAACGTCTGAGACATATCAGGGGATTGTTGATTTTGGTGGCGACCATGCGCCGATTTATATTTCAATATCGAAGAATCCAACGACTGCACAAGAAAACAACTGATTGAGAAGCTAACCGAGATTGGCGTGCTTTATATCCAGCTGAAGCTGCAGAATTAGATTGGAAGCAAGCAAGTAGCGAGTTATCACAAGCAGATGTAGATGCTCAGACACTCAGACAGCAAAAAGAGAACTCGATAAAACTAAAAGCTCTCCGGAAGGCGGTGCTTTAACTGATGTGAGTAAAAATCCTTTACAAATTAAACAGTCAAGTCAGGTAATTTCTAGCGTATTTGGTATTGAATATATTGAAAAAATTGATAATCAAAAAGCATTGTCATATTTACTCAATCGTAATCCTGAAGATTATGTTATTAACATTTTGAGTATTGCTAGCGTATATGGATATGAGACTGATGATGGTAGCGAACCTGAAGTTCTAATTGATGATCCGGAAATTTATGAGTCTATTGTAGAGCGTTTCACATTAGCAAAAGAGCGACTTTTAGACGCTGAAAAAGCAATTAAAGAAGCAGAGAGAAAGCTGGGCATAGCTTTAGAGAAAAAGAAAAAAGCCGAAGCTAAAGAAAAGAAAGCGAAGGATAAAAAAGAAAAAGAAGAGAAGCGTAAAAAGCCTGGCACTGCTACAGGAAAAGGCAAAAAAGTTAGCGATAAATGGCTTAATGATGCTAGTAAAGAAAATGGTGCTCCTATTCCTGAGCAAGTAGCTAATAAATTACGAGGTAATAAATTCAACAGTTTTGATGAGTTCAGGAAGGCCATCTGGGATGAGATATCAAAATTTCCAGAATTGATTAAAAACCTTAGTAAGAATAATAAAACTCTTGTTTCTAAAGGATACTCGCCTTTTGCTAGGAAAAAAGATCAAGTTGGTGGTAGAAAGGTACATGAGTTGCACCATGACAACCCAATTAGTGAAGGGGGAGAAGTCTATAACATGGACAATTTAAGAGTTACGACCCCGAAAAGACATATTGATATCCATAGAGGTAAATAAGAATGGAACTAAAAAATAATATTACTGATTATACAGAATCTGAATTTTTAAAGTTATTAACAATTATTTGTAATGCAGATACAGCAAGTGAGGAAGAACAAATTAAGTTTGTGACTCACTTTGAAAAAGTAACAGAGCATCCAAGCGGAAGTGATCTTATTTACTACCCAGAGGATGGAGCCGATGATTCTCCAGTCGGAATTTTAAAAACAGTCAAAGAATGGCGGGCTAAAAATGGCAAGCCTAGTTTCAAAAAAGGCTAAGAACTACTGCTAATGGAATAGCTGAACATAAAGCATCAATGATTTAAGGATGAATCATTGATGCTTATCCTCTTGCCATTTCAGGTTATGGATTTGCTTAACATCAAAAATAAAGCGGCCGTATTTAATGATATTCAACTGATGGAGTCAAAAGCTTTAGAATTGATCCATAAAAATAGAGCGAAAGCTGAACCACCATGTTCAAGACGCTTATAGACTCTTATAAACGCTTATAAATGTCTATATGACATACAACTGGGGTTGTTAAGTTAGCTTAAACACTTTAATATGATCGCAGCTATCTTAAGCATATTGCTTAATTACCCGTCAAAATGTCATTAATCTAAACTAACAAGGGGGCTATATGAGAACTGAACATACCAGATCTGTACAAACAATTAGCCATGCAACAGAACTTGTTAATACATTTTTTGATGATAATACTGAAAAGTTTTTCTCTGTTCGTCGCCTTAGTATGAGAAAGGATCCGAATAGACAGTTGTTTATTGTTACTATCGAAAATGATAACAAAAGCGATGAATATGAAATTGTTCCTTTTGCTGAGTTATCATATCGCCAAAAAAAGATTAATATAGTCGTTGACCCTAGCACGCAATATCCAGAACTAAATCAAAGCATAACTGATGTGATTGAAAAAATTAAATCTTCAATTCTTGGTTACATGTCAAATTATCAGAAGTTGTCTGTCCATTAATAAGATAGTGAGAATGGAATGGCTCCAAACTTTACCAGTAGTTACTCAAAGGATCTGAATAGAAAGCCAGAATGTGAAAGAGAAGATGAGATAGAGTCTTTCCATTATCTTACTGTTGAGGGCGATTTACTAAAAATCACGGAATACGCTCTTACTGGCAGCGAGTTTCATTATTACTCTAAAATTGTCGCATTAGGTTGTACTACTGAAGGTTTTTATGCAGACCATGCTGAGTTTTTGAGAAGTCACCGATTTTCTGATGAACATATCATTGGTGAGCTGCTTGAGTTAGGAATGCACGCGGAAGAAGATGATACTTTAATTGGGCGTGTTGCTTATAATGACTTCACTTTTTTTTGATGGTTCAGCGATAAAGACAGGCAAGCAAATTAGGGGCGTGGCTATTCTTGATGATTATCAGGCTGGTGGCGTAGCTCGTAATGTTTATAAGTGCTTGTTACTGAAGCATGAATATATAGTATGTGATAACTTACAAACTATAGGTGGTGGTTCGTTGTGGGTGTCTGGCATGACCAGTATTGGTGAAGTAAGGATCTATGATACCATCCAAAAAAAATTCATTGATGTGCTATCAAAGGTTGGCTGTGGGTACACTGGTATAATCCCGTGGAGTGCAGAAGGCTTATCTCAAGCGGATATCGCTAAATGGGAGCCTAGGAAGTTATCAATGGACTCATGTCACCATATAGTAAACATTATCAGCAAAGATAGAATTTACAATATTGACTAATGTATTAACAGCTAAACCCACTTCGGTGGGTTTTTTATTGCCTAAGTAGAGGGGCCTCACCCACAGACCTTATTTCTTCGGGCATGGCCATGCACTAATAAATGAATCCACTACCTGATGACTTGCTTGCTTGTTACGAGCTTCAGGTGAATTCTTTAGGTGCTTGGCCGCAACATCCATAGCTTGGTTCAAAGTAACACTACGTGGTGGGCAGAAAAGAATGCCTGAACCAAGGTCAAATGTTCCCGCAATATAGCCCGAGTACATACCCGATTTAACAACATCGTTAGCATCTAACAGAGTGTCATTCATTAGACGCTCCCTTGCTTGACTATATTCATGCACAGAATTCCCATCCCAAAGGTAATTTTGAGCAAAAAGTGGCATAGGGATTAGTAGGAGAAGTAAAAGTTTTTTCATTAGAAGTCTCAGAGAATAATTAATATTTTAGTGTTTTGGTAGGGCGCAAAATATCATATTTTCTTATGCTTTAAAAATGACAAGTCTAGCTGGCCTAATTCAGCGGTTTTTATTGCCTGAACTCTGCATCTATCCTAGAATTTACGTACTTAACTTAAATATGGTGATGTATGAAAAAGGGATTGGTGGTATTGCTTTTAGGTCTAGCTTCGTTTAGCTCATTTGTCAGCATTGCGAGTGTTGGCGCTAATGAACGGCCTGAAATTACAGAAGATGATGTAGTGCCAGATATGGCGGCAAGTATTAATCGACAGAAAGCACTTCTATGTGGTGCGTTTGAAAAACATGGCAACATACGTACTTGTAAGCGTTTAGTTGATAACATGGTTGCTTTGGCTTATTCCCAAGGCGAAGCTAGCATGGGCTGTAAGTTAAAAGCAGATGACCCGAAGTATAAGGAAATACCAAATATTGAAGAATACTGCGATAAAGCTAAAAGTCTAATTAGCAACCTAAGCCCTAATGATTAACCTGCTTCGGCAGTTTTTTTGTTATGAGCATCGATTAAGGATATATCCAAGACTCGGGTTTATCATAAATACCACATTCATCATCCATTACTTTAGCATGTAGTTTTTTGGCGATTTCTAGCATTTTTATATAGAGGGCAGTATCAGGCCATTTGGTATAAATCCTACCTTCGTACCAGTCAAGCCAAGGTTCTTCGTAGGTGCTATTACCGAACCATAAAGCGTTAAACTCACCGTTAATAGCATTTATTTTTAGCTCTGGGTCTTGTTCAACAAGAGCTAGCCACTCATCGCTACTGATTGGATTGCTTTCACTATCAAACCAGCATTCAGCGCGAGTAATATGAAATTCTACACCCATACAGTCATCCTTATTAAATTAGTGAAAATAAAATATCACTTAAATACATAATCTGAAAGTGTGCTTTGCTTCAATTTGCATCCTCGCTAGGCTAACATTACTGAAACTAATTGATGGGATGGTGAGATGAAAGGATACGTAGTTGCTAGTTTGCTAATGATGACGTGCTTTGGTTCTGTTGCTGAAAATAATAAAGATACCGCTCCATTCGGGTTTAAATGGCAAGCATCGGTAGATGAAGTCAAAGAAAGTATTTCTGGCAATTACATCATTGTTAGTGAGGAAGTTAGTTGCCCAATAAGCAAGTTAAAACTAATTAAGGCTAATGAAGAACACACAGGCAGTTGGGTGTATGAATTAGGGTTCTTTACTCCAAGGTCAGGCGATAAGTTCATAGGATTGAACGAGGTTAGCTATAGCAAATCATCAAAAGATAAAAAAGCTATTGATGAGGATTTTAAAAATGTGCGGGCTGAGCTCACAAGCCGCTATAAAGAAAAAGCCAACGAGAGCAACACGCCAGATGAAATGTCATTCACCTATAATAGTCCTTATGTAACTGGTTTACTTGCATACGAGGATGGCTATGCAGGTTGGCAGGTAACCACGATTGTACTAAACACACCGACTTTAGATAGAAAAGAGTGGGCCGAGGTGTACGATAAAGCAAAATCTGAGTGCTTTAAGCAGTAAGATAAATAGTTAGTGTTAATTTCTGTCTAGCCCGTCCTTGGGCTAATTTCATTGCATTACCCAGCGATCATTGACCCAACTGGCAGGGCTGTCTTCAATATTTACAATCCAATCAGTTGAAGGTAGCAACGAAGTTAACTGTGAAAGTGTGTCAAGCCAATACTCAATTGATTCCATCAGTATACCCCAGCAGTGATACCAGGGATATTATCAATGCAGCAATGCGTGGGTTAAATACTATTTGGCGTGACGGTTACCGGTATTATAAAGCAGGCATCATACTATCTGATTTTACCGATTCAGATATTACTCATTTTGATATGTTTTCAACACAAAAACCATTTCGTAATAATGATGAGTTAATGAAAACATTAGATGCCATTAATAAGAGCGGGCAGGGTAAAGTGTGGTTTGCTAGTAAGGGCGGCGATAGCGGATACAAAATGAAAAGAGAAATGTTATCGCCTGCTTACACAACAAACTTTGATGAATTGCCAGTGGTTAAAAGCTAAGAAATGGGCTGAGCGTTTAAATGTATTGCTGAATAAATAAAAGAAAGCAGGGAGAAGAGCTGTGAAATACAAACAATATGGACTTTGCTTTTTGGCCTGACACAACTGGGACACAGAGCCAAATTGAATATAATTTTCTGCTCTGCCTTAACAATAGACATAGCTTGTATCCTTTGTAATCCAGTTTATAGGGAACAGATCAATACATTTGTTCAATGTAAAGAAGAAGTCCCGGTATTTCCCAAAAAATACCGGGAGTCTGTTGTTACCTGGCGATGAGTGCAAACACACCCCAGCCAAAGTATTCCCGCGTGTAAGTCACGTGACGTTTCGGCGAGACCGTTAGCTCGGCCCTGACTTCTGCGGCAAAGTCGTCGTCAGGGTTAGCTTCCAACCAGCGGCGCATGGTCAGCCATTTCGCGGCCTCATACCGGTCCCAGCCTTCTTGGTCTGCCAGCACCATTTCCACTACGTCATAGCCGAGGCCGTCGAAAGCGCGGATAAGTTCAGGTAACGTCAGGAAATCAGCTATTGCGTTAACGCCACAGGCCTGAGCTATCTCTTCCGCTGCTGGTAGCTGACGCCAGTAGGGTTCGCCGATAAGCATGAATCCGCCCGGCTTCAAGCTCTGAGCCAGCAGCCCGACGGTCCCAGCAAACCCACCAGCAATCCATGTCGCCCCGATGCAGGCGACAACGTCGAATTTCTCCTCTGCAACATACCCAGCGGCGTCGTTATGTATGAACTGAACCCGGCTGCTGACGCCGAGTTCTTCCGCGCGGCGTTTAGCCTGTTCGCTGAACAACTGGCTCATGTCGATACCGACACCGGTAATGGCGTGATCCCGGGCCCAGGTACAAAGCATTTCCCCCGAGCCACTGCCGAGGTCAAGAATGCGAGCATCCGGCTTCATACGTAGTACACGGCCCAGCGTGGCGTACTTCTCTTCGGTGAACGGGTTGTGGATGCGATGTTCGCTTTCACTTATGGTAAAAATACGTGGGATATCCAATGCTGAATTCCTTTTATTGTGTTGAGTATTAAGAGGAAGTTCCTCTATGTTTTTTGCTTTTTCAGCCAGCAGAGCAAATAGCTTTCCTTCAAATGTCTCGCTGACTGGCCAGTCGTGGCTTTCAGGAGGAGGAAGCAGGGTAAATCCGACATTATCGAGCAGGCTGAAGTACTCGTCATTGCTCAAGGCCGTCATCTGGCTGCCGAAACGGGTGGTATGACCATTTGCTTCAGTTATTCCCTGACGTTTAACTTCTTCGAAAGTATGGACTTCAGTGAGTAGCCGATCATCAGGCTCCAGCCGTAGTGCGCAGCGGCTGATGATGGTGCACGCATCCGTCAGTTCTCCAAACGTCATCATGATGAAATCGAGCGACCTATCAAGGGTATTGAAATCCATTATGCTCTCCTTAGCGGTTATCAAGCTGTGCACGAACATTATTCAGCCCGGTGGTGTTGATACGGTACGGCTGACCGTTGACGGACTTGATAAGTTTTTTGGCTTTGAGTTTTTTGAAAGTGGAGAGGGTGCAGTCGGTGAACAACAGCCCTTCACGGGTGTAGCATTCAACGGCGGTGATGCGACCAGACGCATCGCGGACGTGCGCGATACGACCACCTTTAGCGAGAACGTGTAAGGTACGTTGTTCCTGACGGGATAAATTCATACTGGAAAACCTGTTTAATCATCATGTGCAAAATTCGCAAACACACTGCGGTGTTCGCATTCGATTTCGGCGCATTGATAATCAGTTCGGCCTGAAAAGGTCGATAAACTGATTATCGGATGATTACATTCTCCAGCATCAAAGCCTCGGGTTGAGTTGAAAGGTATTTACAGGGTTAATGTTAACACACAATTTAAATATGGGTATGTACAGTACAATAAAGTGTGATTTACTTCATCAAATTCCTTTTTTAACTTTGGCATGCTCCCCCGTTCATTCACATAGAATGCTGTTAGCAATGTCTGTTCCTCGAACAGAGCAGCACCATGAGTTCTGTTTATGGTTAGTTTAGTGCCAGAAGATGAATCCTAAGTTTTACTCAACTTAATGGCTTAGTTTCAAGTCTAAGAATAAAGAAAATTATGGGAGGAAGGTTAAAAGGCTAGCAGGAGCAAGCCTTCTAACGCGGGAGATATTGTTTAATTTCTCAGATAAACATTTAAAAATACGTTTATATGTATATTAAATATTTTAGATATGATTATTAGATGATCTGCATAAATTGAAGTATTTCCACTTTCATATTCGTTATAATGGCTGTCTGTAATATTTAGACTATCTGCCATTTCATGAGTTGATATTTTTTTATTTACTCTAATGTTTCTTATATATTCACCAAGGTTCTTATTTCTTTGTGTGGTTTTTTTCATTATTATCTTTCTATCTATTATATTGGTGTTAGCGCAGTATTTTATTTAAATTTATTTACAGATAAAGGTATTGATTTCTACGTGGCAATGAATTTGAATATAAACGCAATCCTAAATTAATAATTTCGCCATCACTCTCTAATTCTTTTAATAAAGAAACAAAGAAGGATTCGACACTAATATTTAATTTTATTAAAAATAGTAAAATTAGGCTGAATGATATAGTATTAATACCATTTTCATAGCGTGAAACCTGCTGTTGGCTGACATGAAGTAATTTGCTTATGTCTTCTCCGGTCAGGTCATTTTCAATGCGTTTTTGTCGTAAATAATTTCCAATTAAGATGTTTACTTTGCTATTTAAAATAGCACGATCCATATTAACCTCTATAGTGAGTAAGAATTTTCTGAGATAAAAATTAGTCAAATAATAATATTAAGTACAATCGTTTATAACGCTTGATGGAATATTTTTCATCGGTATAAACGATTGATACGAAAAAATCAATCGTTTGATTTTATTTTTGTTTAGACTTAATTTCATGATAAATAACAATTAATTTGATATTTCTTGTTTTTAAAATATTACAAGGCAAATGAAGTGACAATTGCGAATACACGCAATAAGAGTATTTGCGGTTTCATTTTTTATGGTATCTTGAATATTAACTTCAATGATTAAATTATGCTTATTGTTTAGTATTTTATTTATTTTGTATTTACATTCGATTTTTCTTATTTAATTTATACATATAATAATATTATCATTTACAACGCTGTATCATTTTTGAAATAAAATATTATCAATTGAAATATTTTGTTACAATATAACTGGCTTACTAGTGATAAAACAATCTGGAAAATTTTCTTATGTGCTGATTTTATCGTAAATAATAATGTGCTTATATTAAATCTAGCCGCAATTATTTAGAGTATCGGCAGTGATTTTATATACTTGAGGAGATTAATTATGGAGGTTAAATTTTCACTTTATGTTTCAGTATGAAACTATTTCTTGAGGGATACAATGGTGGAATTCATACAGCTATACTGCTTTTTAGTGATATATAACGTATAACTATATGCAGATACTGTGTAACCCGAAGTCACGCTTTTTGAAAAAAAGGTAGTGAACTAGAAGAAATGCAATAGTGAGGATGGCTGATATGGCTGATATGGGTGAAGCTCATTAATGAACTGGAGTGATAACATGAACCGAAGTGAATTGGTTGATTATATTCAGCATAATTATGGCGTGGATCCTGAGACCCCTTGGGGGAAGTTCCCTGAGTATATTGTTTTTAGGAGAAGAAATAACGCAAAATGGTTTGCAGTTATTATGCGCATTTCATCAAATAAATTAGATACAAATAAAAATGAAGAGATGGTTAATATCGTCAACCTTAAAGCTCCTCCTGAACTCATTGGCTCATTGCGGTTAAAAGACGATATTTATCCGGCATATCATATGAATAAAGAGCATTGGATTACGATAAAGCTGCCAGGGAGCCTTACCGATAGTGAACTCAAAGAGTTAATCGAAGATAGTTATAAGTTAACAGCATAACAGTTTATTATATTGCTAGATTACCCCATCCTTAGGGAAAGTTTCTATACTAGCTAGTTAAGCTTTTTAGCAATGATAAATAATCGAGGAAATGGCATCAAAACATGGCCATTATCTTGTTTTGGATAAGTTTTTGTTAATAATTCATGATAACGTGCGAGAAATTGCTCTTTTTGCTTTTCATTTAAGTTTTCAAGGTAAGGCCTCAACCCTGTTGCTCTTAACCAATCAATGATTGAATCAATAGATGGCATGACGTGATAATAAGTTGTTTGCCATATATCAACAGAGCAGGTAGCTGCTGAAAGCAAATCATAATATTCAGTTATTGATAAAAGTGCTGTTCTATATATCGCAGAAATGGATTGCTCATTGGCTACTTTGCGCATTAAAGCATGTGTGGGTTCATTCCAATTATTTGGCATCTGAATGGCTAAAATACCGCCACTTTGTAGTTGGTTAACTAGGTGAGGAAATAATACCTTGTGATCAGGTAACCATTGTAAGGATGCATTGGCAAATATAAGGTCCTGCTTGGTTTCAGGAACCCAGGTTGCGATGTTCGCTTCTGTAAACTGGCAATCAGGAAGATTCTTTCTCGCTTCAACTAACATAGCGGGAGAATTATCAACTCCCATTATTCTTGCTAATGGATACATTTCACGAAGTATCTGAGTTGAATTACCGGGCCCACAACCTAAATCAGTTAAATTACATGCGTTAGAGACATGAATATGACTGAGTAAGTCGTATGATGGACGAGTTCTTTCCCGCTTAAATTGTAGGTACAAGTCTGGGTTCCAATCTTGCATGTGTGAGCCTCATTGTATTATTAGATGATTAAATCATAACCTATGGCTGAGCATATTGTATTTCTGGCTAAATATGAATTATTTGCGTACCCATCAGAGCAGCTTGACCACCAACTTCTACCTGAATAATATTTTTTGTTTGCGAGTTAATTGTTACTTGAATTAATGACGGGCATCCCATTGCACGACCTTGTTCAAACAAAAAATGAGTTTCATTTGGTAAAACATAATTGACCAAATAGCAGCCAAGGGCTCCGCTAGCACTGCCTGTTGCTGATTCTTCATTTATTCCGTAGAGCGGTGCGAAATTTCGACAATGTGCTGTGGTCGAAGAGTTATGGTTTAGCTCAAATACATGAAAACCGATAGCTTTGAATTCACGACTTAGCCTTGCTATTGCCTCATAATTAGGCTGTAGCAAATCTAAATGACCAGTTTTAACTGGAATAATAATGTCGGGTAACCCTGTTGAAACTATCATGATAGGTAAGCCTGTTTCAGCAATAACTTCGTTAGTTATGCCAAGGGCTGTTGCTACTTCATTGATACTGGGCCCATTGCGTAAGGTTGGTAGTGTCTGCTCCATAACGATGTTATTTGGGCTAACAGACACGTTCAGAATACCTGCTTTGGTTTTTTGAGTGTAAAGCCCATCAGTAAGTTGCTTAAGTGAAGCTAAAGTAGAAAACACAGCTAATGTGGCATGACCACAAAAATCAACTTCACCTTCAGCAGTATAGAAATCTACTATAAAATCAGTTTCTTCGCCGTTATAGACAAATGCAGTTTCTGAAAAACCGACCTGCCGCGCAATAGCAATTTTTTGTGAAGTGCTGAGTTTTGGCGGGTTGAGGACAACACCTGCTGGGTTACCACCAGAATTATTTTGTGTGAAAGAATTGACAAGGTATACCAGGATAGCTTGCTCAACTGAATCGGTATTTTTATTTTGCATGGGGATCTTATTGATTGGTTAAAATTTAACAAGAAGTATAGACAATATATTAGCATTAACTCATTGTATAATAGAATAAATATAAAAAATCTATTGAGATAACATGATAGCGATGCAGAACTCAATATTATAAAGAGTTAAGTTGAAGTTGATTGAATATTTGATATAAGTTGGGTGATTTATTTTGATGCAGGTGAAAATAATTGAAATATATGCTGCATAAAATTATGCGGAAGAAATATACAAAACCCTTCAATACCCAGATGAATAGTAAAAAATTTTATTTATATGGCAATAAAACTTATTATTACCTAAGCTAGGTAATAAGTCTCAACCATTAGAGCAATGTTCAAAGCTATGTTTAAGTTGTTTAATAGCATATTTTTCTATGTCTCTTAAACTCATATTCATGGTATCCAACCCTTTGATATCCATTTTAAGTGTATGAGTGGAGTTGTCGTCACCGATCAAAGTTATATGCAAGCCTGTAACTTTTGTATTTTCTTCTAATATATTTACTTGAGTTAGATTAAATCGCATAAAAGTACCTTTTATGTAAATTATAATTATTAATTAATTTACTCTAATTGCATGTTTATTTCCTTTACAAATAGTTAAAAATTGTAACTGTCATTGTTCTTAAAATTATCATAATAAATATATAAATTTCTCACGATTTATTACTTAAGTTTAAGTTATGGAGACGTCATCACCTATAGTATCCATGATAGATACCTATTCCGTTGAATAATCGTCCGATTTATTCAATAAGATCTAGTGGGTAGCAAAATGAGGAAAATATCACAGGTTATTGAAGGGCGTTGTTTCTAAGGTATGCCATCATTTAGCAAAAAAAGCCCCTGCAAGCAGGGGTATCTAATGGAAATGTATATTTATAGTTATTGTTATAAGGTGCCTGTTGTTTAGATAGGCTATCAGATAATACCAGTGATTAAGGATTAATCCAAATCAGAGTAAGCATAAAATTAAAATAAATGTTTTACAGGGGGGCTTGCGTTTGAAATTACTAAGCAACTAATTGTTTTTTAATATTAATTTCTTTTTTTAGAACCTAATTCCAAGTGAGTGTAACTACATGATATCTAATGCTTATGATTAACTTATTGAGAATAATACATAAATCAAACTAAAGTTGGCGAGATGAATGTAAGGTTTTGACTGAATACAAAAACATAATAAGAGTAAAAACGAGTATTATTTTATAGATTATCTCACGGACAAATGGGAAATTATTGAAGTATAGTAAAGGAATATAATTAAAAAGATAATTAAATCGGTTTTGACTTGAAATATAAAATATTACTCCCATAACAGTTATAAATAATCTTTTTAATGTAAGGGATAAAAGATGACTAATGCACAGTGGGTAATACAAGCATTAAATGCGGTATTGGGTGAGAATATTGGTTCATTGCCTGTGGCTAAACAGTATTTTTCGGATAAATATATTCAAGTTGTTGATGGAAAACAAATTGATTTTAATGAATTTATTACACATTTGCAGGTATTGAAAGAAGCCACTGAGTCGATTGTTATTACTATTAAATCTATCGCAGAGGGGGATGGATGTGTTCATACTCAACATCTGGCAAAAGCCACTAAAAAAGATGGTTCAGTAAGTGAATTTGAGGTATTTGCTTGTTTTCAAATAGAAGATGGAAAAATTACCCGTTGCGAAGAATTAACAAGAATGGTTAAAGGTAATAATACTGATGAAGATTTAGGCTCAAGAACCTAAATCTTTATTGCTTGTACAATACTGAATACTACTATTGTAGGTAAAACCTATATTAAAACAAGGTTTTACCTTACTTCTATTCTATCTTATATTAACTTGGGTAAATTAACTGTAATCCAGTACCAACTTCTTGTACTGGTGCATATTTTGCCAAATGTATTTTTGCGTTGAGATCTGTACAGTGGCATGGGTGTATAAATTTTATATCCTGCTGGTTAAAGTAATTACCTGTTTTTTCCAAAATTTCTTTTGATGCTTGCTGTAAATGAAATCCACCTATGACAGTGACAATATTATTTATGCCAGTTACATGCTTTGCATATTCAGTAATATTACAAATTCCAGAATGAGAGCAACCCGTTATTACAATTAGGCCTTCAGACGTTTTAATTGCAAGTGCTGAGTCATCAAACACATAGTCATCAATGATATTATGATTGAAGTCGAGTGTAGTACCAATTGGCTCTTTTCCCTCAAAACTATTGAGTCTAGGAATTTGGCCTAAAAAAATCATCTTTTCAGAAAGATAGTATGGTTTTGTCGCTTCTATACAATGAAAATAAGAAGCTAAAATGTCTTTAGATGTATTTGTCCCGATGACTTTAGATTGAAATTTTTTGGGAATTAGCGCATCCGGATGGTATATCAGGTGTTTAGTTTCAGGTGCTTCAATGTTACGGCGGTCAAAGTGTTGAATTAGGTGACCTAAGCCCCATGTATGATCATTGTGGCCGTGAGAAAGTACCAGGTCAGTAATATCGGCAAGATCAATATGTAAAATATTCGCATTATCAATAAATATATCTGAATAACCTGTATCGAATAATATTTTTTTATCATCAGCTTCGATATAGTAGCAAACACCGGGTTCACCACAAAAATAATTATCAATCAGGGTATTATTATCTACAAGAACAGTAATTTTTATTGTCATCATGAGCTCATGTTTAATAGAAGTAATCGTAATCTGTTGTATCAGATAAACAGTAACAAATTACTAAATGGCGATAAAATATAATTATAAAAAATGAGGAAATGAGAGGAATACGAGAAAATTATAAAAAAGGTCGGAGGAGACTATCGACAGCCAACCTCCTAAATAAATTGCGATATAAGCTTATACATTGCTAGGCAAATTTTTTTACTTCTTTACTTCTTGTTGAATTTCATCACCTGTTTCATGGGGATTGGTTGGCTCTGTATGAAAAATAGACATAATATCTTCTAATAGATCTGATTGAGCTTCTAAAGCTTTTAAGGATGATTGCAACTCACGAGTCATAGCTGCATTCGCTTGAGTGGTGTTATCTAATTCATTGATTGCTAGATGTATTTGACTCACCCCATGGGTTTGTTCATTTGAGGCAAGCGCAACACTTTGGATCATTTCATTGATATTAGATGTGTCTTGTGCAATTGAAACGATATTGTCATTTGCATCCGCTGCTAATTGGAAACAGTGGTTAATCTTATCATTTGAATTATTAATCAATAGCTTGATTTCTTTGGATGCTTGAGTACAACTAATTGATAATTCGCGCACTTCATTTGCGACGACCGCAAACCCTTTGCCATGTTCACCCACTCTGGCAGCTTCTACAGCGGCATTCAATGCTAATAAATTAGTTTGAAAAGCAATATTATCAATGGTTGAGGTGATTTTACTGATTTCTTTTGAAAAATCGACGATATCATCCATATTTTCTACAACATCAGAAATAAGTTCATTGCTTTTTTCAATAGTTACACTTGTCTCTGACATCAATTGGCACGATTGGTTGGTGTGAGCTGTATTTAATTTAAAAGATGAATCGAGTTCTTCGACACTGGCTGCGGTTTCGACAATTGCCGCGGCTTGTTGATCTGCTCGAATAGAAAGGTCGTGATTCATCTGGGTGATATCTCCAAGCTCAACTTTTATATGATGAGTGTTGTCATAGATATTTTTAACGATATCAATCAGCTTACTTTGCATATTAGATACATGCTGTTTAAGTAATTTAATTTCATATAAACCTTTGTTATCAAAGGTATGATATAGAACGCCATGGCTAACTTTCTCAATACCATCAATAACTTGGTTTAGTGGGCGAATAAAGAAAAACTGTAGGATAAATCGAATAAATAGAGTCACGAGGATAACGATTGAGATAGTAACGATTAAGCCAATCAAACTTTGCTTATACAATTGCTCACTTGCAAGAGCAATATCATGATAATTACTATTTAACTGTTGATGATAATTAACGTAGTTTTTCTCAAATGTATCTTGAAACCCTTGAGTAGGTTGGTTTAAAAAGTCATATGTTTTTCCTTGAACTAAAAATACAGAAAGTTCATTCAATGCAGCATATAACGCTTTATATGATTTTTCTAGTTCAGCAAATTCATCACCGTTTTTATAGATTGAGGCGGATGTGAATGCATCCCAATAGTTTCCTGTTTCTGTTATTTTTTTATGATAAAACTCGATGAGGCTATCTATGTCAGTGTTTGATGTTTTCATCTTATTGATAACCAATAAATGACGAGAGCTAGCGCGATTCAATGTGTTTCGTGCTTGTAATAAAGATTGCCACGTATTATTCAGTTGTGTTTGTTCATTATAAATAGTGTCGAGTTTGGATAATGTCTCTTGATATTGCTTTAAAGAACTAAAGAAAAACCAACAGGTTGAAAGAAGAAGGACGATAAGCAGGCCTGAAATAAACCAGACTAGAGTTGTCGTTTTAAAACCAGAAAAAGAGAATTTAGGTGAACTAAAATTAATTTTTTTTAAATTACCAGACATCATTGATTATTTCCTTTCATACCATCGAGTAGTATGTTTGAACGCATACTAAGTACGACTTCTAAACATAACATGATTAACCATGAGCAAATCGAAGCTGTCCGATAGCTAAAAAGTTATATGTAGTCACGCGGAAGCATCAGGCGTAGGGACTAAATGAATGTATCGGCACTAACTCTGGATACTTTATATCCAACAATTTGACTTAGCTCATAAAATTGAAAGTAATTAAGGGGTTTTACTGATCGAGAGAGAATGGGAGGAAATAATTGTTGTACATTGCTACTTAGAATACAGTTAATTTACGAATTATTTGTGATAATAATAGTCAACCTTTAAAACTTTGGCTTTGAGTGCGGTATGCTTTCTTTATTCTTTAAATGCCTTTTAGGCGCTTTAGCTGTATTGATTATTGCACTGTTTTCGCGTAGTAAAATTTACTATATTGCAGGTTTAGTTCCATTATTTCCTACATTTGCATTAATTGCACATGTTATCGTTGTACAAGAACAAGGCACAGAAGCACTAAGAAAAACGGCATTGTTTGGGCTGTGGTCACTCATCCCTTATGCAATGTATTTATTAACGGTATATTTGCTAGCAACGAAAATGACGGCTTGGGGAAGTTTAAGTATTGCAACTGTTATTTGGATAATAACAGCAGCAATATTGGTTTATATATGGCAACTCACTCAATAAATAACATAGGGAGAAATAATTAACTGTAAATAATGATAAAACTAAACTATCACGATAAGCTGATAGCTTAAGCCTTATGGGCTATAGTCGCAAAAATCTAAGTATTAACTATAATGATAAGCAGTGTTTTCCATTGAGTTGTACAGTTAAAATGTTATTAAGAACCTTGGTATTATTATTAGTTGCTGGTTGCGCGTATATTGCAGGAATTATGACTGAAATTAAACTTGATCCTGAGTTAGATACTGAAGGTCGAGTGAAAAGTTCTGTCGAAGATTTTCTTGCTTACCCCTCAGCTGCAAATTATAAAAATGTTCAATACTATGTATTGACCAAAAGTGAAGAGGGGGATGAAACTGGCTATTATTGTGGCGAAGTCTTTGGTTTTGAAAATGAATTACCCCATGGCTATAAAAGGTTTATCGTTAGACTCCATAAAAATAGAGCTGGCAAGGTAATGATATCCATTCCTTTTGTAGAAAAAACAGATGATATTATTCCCGCAGAGCAATTTGAATCTGTGTGGGACAGGTATTGTAAAAGAAGCTAATTTAATATAGCTCGTTGAGTGACAAACAAAACGAGCACCAATAATATTAATTTGTTTTAACTGCCATCGTTGCTAGGAATGTGGGCAGATAATTATCAACGACAAATCGTGGATTAGGTTGCCAGTCTTCTTTAAAGCCAGTGATATAAAAGCCTACCTTTATTTGCCCTCCAATAAGATCTGTTAATGAGTGACCGAACACAAAAGCTTCTCGCCTTGCTTGCTTTTGCGCTATTTGCTCTGTTGATAGGGTTGATAGCTCGGAGTACGGCATAGTATGACTTGGTTTTATTATGCCTTGCTCATCATATCGCTTATCACGTTCTCCAATGAAAACAACAGGATTAAAAAAACTGGATAACAGTCGTCCATTTGGTTTTAAAACACGGTAGCATTCTTGCCAGACCGGGTTAACATCTGGAATATACAGGTTAGAAATAGGGTGAAATATTATATCAAATGATTCATTCGCAAACATGTGTAATGAGCGCATATCACCTTGAACAATCTCTAATGTTAAATTATCCCTTTCTGCCACCATTTTGTCTTGCTCAAGCTGTTTTTGAGAAAAGTCAAAAACAGTCACATTCGCCCCTGCGGCAGCGAGTACTGGAGCTTGTTGTCCTCCAGCAGAGGCTAAGCAGAGAATTTTTTTATCTTTTACATCACCTAACCAAGCGTCATCAACAGGAGTTGGAGTTAGATGAACCTGCCACTTTCCTTTTTTAGCTTCATTGATAGTTTTGGAATCAACGGGGGTTGACCAAGCAAGTTGCGATTCTGCTTGTTTATCCCATGCTTTTTGGTTGGCACTCATGAAATCTGTCATAAAAAGACCTTCTGCATACAATAATTTGTCACAGTGTAGCAAAAAATGAGCAAATTGAAATAAAAATGTACCGGTTGGTACATAATTAATTTCCTACCATTAAATGATATGAGGTGCCATTAAATTCAAAATTAGTGACATTACTCATTCCTATCTTCTTATGTGCAAAAAGGGACCTAAGATTATCTGCATTGATAAATGCAATAGGCTTTCCTTGGTTATACGAACATACGCTATCAAAAAGGATCTTTAGAATATTTTTTCCTCTATAATTTCTATCAATACAAACAGGGCCATAGAACCAATTATTCTGTATAATTTCCGTATGCTGTTTAATGATCAAATGTGCTATAGCGGGTAGGGATGAAGAATGAGGATCAAAGCTAAATACGACTGCGATAATTTTATTTCCATCTCTGGCTATAACAGTAGTTAGACTCCCTGAAAACATAGCGTTGACTTTAGCTTGAGGATATTCACCGAGTAACCCACCTTGTTGGGATTCAGAATTAGATTGCAATAATTGAGCCACAGCAGGACAATCTGATTGTGTCATTAATTCATATTTAATATTCATTATTCCCTCGTAATGATTGCTAAATACGTTTAAATTTATGATATGAAGAGTAGCGGGATTTGTGGGAGCACATTGTAATGTGTTACTTCTAACCCCATAATATCGGTTATTTATTCTTTGTCTATTGAATCAGTATGTTAACTAAATTTTATCCAGTATTTTTACTTGTTATTTCAAATGTATTTATGATGTTTGCTTGGTATGGACATTTAAAATTTACAACAAAGCCACTGTATGTTGTTATTTTCTTTAGCTGGTTAATTGCATTGGTTGAATACTGTTTTGCGGTGCCAGCTAATCGGTTAGGGCATCAGTACTACAGTGCAGCTGAATTAAAAACAATGCAAGAGGTGATAACACTCTGTGTTTTTGTTCTTTTTTCGGTGTTGTATTTAGGTGAAAGTTTTACCATTAATCATTTAATAGGTTTTATTCTCATTTTTGCGGGGGCCTTTTTTATATTTAAGGGGCCATTTTAACAAAAAGAGCAGTTTGAGCTGCTCTTTTTGGATTTGACTTAGTTTATACCCATCCTTTTTCATGGAATTGTTTCAGTATTACAACAAATTGCTGCATTTCCTCGGGGGTTCCTAGCGTTAATCTATTCCAGCCAACCGCTGGTGGAAATTCACGACCTACCATGACATGAGCATCAGCCATACGTTGTTGATAGGTTTTTACGTCCCCTTTAACTTTATGGAAAATAAAATTAGCCTGTGATGGAGCATATTCCAGCCCGATTTTGTTTAATGCTTTTTCTACGATTTTTCTCGATATATCGTTGGATTTTAGGCTGTATTGAATAAATGATTTATCCTTTAGTGATGCAATCGCAGCAACCGCACCTGCTGTATTAGTATTATCAATAGATAAAAACGTATCTACAGCAGCAATAATTTCGGGAGTTGCGACCCCATAGCCGACTCTTAAGCCTGCTAAGGCAAAAATTTTAGAGAAGGTACGTGTGACAATCAGGTTGTTTTGACCTTTTTTGACTAATTCAATAGCACTTGTAAAGTTCGGGTCTTCAACAAACTCAGCGTAAGCTTCATCAACGATAAAAAATGTGTTGTCAGAGTCTTTACTCAGCCACTTATCAAGCTGGCTATAAGGCGTGATCATTGCCGTCGGATTATTTGGGTTACAAATATAGACCATTGATAAACCATCAAAGTCATTAGCGGCTTGTTCCATTTTTGCTAAGTCAAATGATAAATCGGTTTTTAAAGGAATTTTCGTTATCGTCACCCCTAATGGTAGGGAGTATAGCTCTGCATAATTGAATGTTGGGTCAGGTGTGACGAGCTGAATATTGATACCCCGTTTCTTCGCTTTATTTGCCAACATCGCGACAGTGGCTTGAATGGTTTCAGATGAACCATTGCCTATACTAATGTTCTCATCGGATAAACTGTAGAGCTCACCAATATTCTTCTGTAATTCAGCACGAGCATCATCAGGGTAGCGGAATGCATTAGGTAATGCCTTAATGATAGCTTCTTTAGCCTTTTCGGACATCCCTAATGAGTTTTCATTGAAATTCAATAGTAATGGGTGTTTTTCACTCGGTAAGACAATGTTACTATTTTGTGCAACCGCATGATTAAACAATGAATTAAGCGCAAGCCCACCAGCCACTAATGAGCTGGATTTAAGAAATGAACGACGATCCATAGTTATTCCCTGAAATTATTATTTTTGAATGTATTAGATTACTCATAATTATCTCAAAGTAAATAATTATATAGATAAAATGACTTTTTATTCACTTTATTGTTTGGGTTAACTATTTCAAATCATTGCATAGGAAATTCAACCTTATCTATTTAATTGATATTAAAAGATAAAATTTTTTAACTCGGGAGTGACTAGAATAATAAGTAATTGTGCTATGAATTAAATTCGTTATATAATAATTTATATGATGATTATTTGGCTATAATAGGAACAATAATGAAGCTATACATGTTTTATGTGGGTGGTAACGCAGGTAAGTCTAATATTGAAGTGCATGATGTTCAGTTTGTGGCAGCAGAGCAACCTACAGATGCTTGGCCGACATTAAGAGAAAATTGGTTTGGTGATAAAGACAAGCTCCATATTGATGGCTATGCAGTGATTAATTGGGCAGATGGGTTTGAAATAGAATTACGAAAAGAACCCTCAACAAGTGAATATCGCCTTTATTTTGTTAATGTAGGTGGATATATTCCAAGCAACCTTGCGGAATTACACGAGTTTGATTTATTCGTTGCTAAAACTGCACATGAGGCTAAACAAAAAGCACTTCAGGCGCTATTAACAAATAGTCAGCAACAACATAAAGATAATTTGAAAGATGTGGATGATTGCTTATTACTACAACAAGTTGGTGATTTTTATATACATCTAACTGAAAATAAAAATGGAAATCACTTTATTCCTCAGTGGCAAGGTTACCAGCCAATCGGAATATAAAATAATACCAAGGGTAGTGTTATTCTACCCTTGGTAAAAATTACTGACCTTGTACAGGGGTATTAGGCGTAATTTCTACAACTGCAACTTTAACCATATATTGTTTACCATTTTCTCCTTTAGGAGCATCTGCAGCAATTTTTTTCAGTGTTTCATCTGGCTGAGCTGTTTGAATTGATGTTGAATACTGCATCATACCACGGTGACGATTTGCATAATTAGAGTGACGATAATTATCACAAGGTCTATCATTATATTGGTGTTGATTTTGGTACCCACCACGGTGCCATGAACCATTCCCATCCCCTGGGTAAGCAAATGTTGAAAAACTGATAGCGATTAAACTTGCACTAAGAATTAATGGCTTTAATATATTCATGTGATATCTCCTTTAGAATATTTATTAATTATCATTCTGCCATTCTAATTATGTAATTCAATTACATTTACTTATCTAAATGAATAAACCATAATTCAGTCACTTTATATTCATTATTTCTTCACAATGAAAATAGTTTGTTAATGAAATGAGAGTGAGGTTAAATTATAATTCTCTGTTGGTTTTGTTTTATTGTTTTTCATTGAAAAACTTAGCGAGTTTGCTGATTGATATAATTGATGCAACGGCAATATCTTTATTATAATCATCACATAATACTAACAGTCTATCGATGGCGGCTTCTTGTTCAATTGAACAAATATAATCACCTAATGCATTTATTGCAGCTATTTTAACATCATTGTTATTGCCATGAGTTAAGTTAACGAGATTTTTAACGATCTTTTCTTTCATAAAAATAGATTAAATTAGTCTAACAGTATAGAGGTTAGTATAAAACTAGCTAACAAAATAAAAAATGTTTTTTTTATTAATGTTAAGTTAATAGATATAAATTGAATCAATAGTGATAGGAATGTTTTAGAAAAATTTTCAATATTAAAGTTCGATTTTTATGAGAAAATAGCAATTGGTTAGAGGGAATATCAAATAGTAGAGCCAAAAGCTCAAATTGTTTATTCAAACTGATATAATCCATTTATACTAGTTCGATTTATCATAAAGTAGAAAGGGTGATGCGTTGAAGCGTATAAAAACAAAATTACTGATTGTACTGCTATTGGCTTTAGGAGTATTTGCATACCATTCTTATACGAGTATTGGTGATTCAGATGTTAAAAATGAAGCACAAAGCTTGGTGGAAAAGAAATTCGGCAACTCATCAGCAGTTGAGTTTAGTGATGTTGAAATAGTACAAAAAAATGAGTTTAAGGAAGGGGAGAGTTATCGAGTTTGTGGCTTATACCATTTATCTTCCCAAGACGACGCTCTGCCATTTGTTGCGAATGTGATTGTTAAGGAAGGGGGTTTTTCTGAACATGGGCAGCTGATTATTAGTGAAACACCGGAGTTACAATTTTCTATTGAACAGTTGTGTGTTAAAAAACAAGCTAATTGATAAAAAAGCGCTCAAAGTAAAAGTTGAGCGCTTTTTTGTTTCCTAGAAAAATTAAATGATTAAGATTTATTCAAAAGAAGTTCAGTTTGAATTTTACAAGCTGAAACAGAATCATTTAATGATTTATTGAAGTCAGCTTCATTAGCAAATTTAGATTTATTGCTACGTACGGTATCAATCGCTGAAGTTAGATTTTTGCGGAGGTCTGACTCAACAGTGGCTAATTGCTTGAGATCGACATTTTCACTTTTCAGTTTAGCAATGGTTTCTTGGGTTAATTCACTGCTAGTTTTGTCAGTGCTGTATGCTTCACTTAGTGCTTGACCTGTGATTTCACAATAATCGTTGGCTATCTCACTAATATTTAATGGGGCATTATCAGCCATAACAAGGGCTGGGGCCAGGCAAAAAGCCAGTAATAAACGCTTCATAGTCATACCTCTATTTTGCACACAATGAATAATAACTCTATCTGGTATTAGAGAAATACTATAGCAGATTAGACCTAAAACGGGGGATGTCGAATGGGTTTTAGCATGATTTCATAAAAAAGAGCCAGTATAAATACTGGCCGCTATAATTAGCAAAAGCAATGTAAATGAAAATTACGTTATATACATTACCATATAACGGTGTGAGGTAAAGCGATTTCCACTTATTTTGGTGAAAGTTAAGATTAAGTATGATCTTGATCAGAGTTTGGATAAATATTGGAAGAGCGTTATTGAAATATAGGAGAGTTAAAACAACCAGCTAGCGATCATGCAGACCACTGCTGGTTCTATTCATAACCTCACAGAGAGCTTATTGTTTTAACCAATGACCATGTTTTAATACATCTTCGACAAGTTCATGTAAAACAATATGTGCTTCGTTATCATCATGAAAGCCTTTAGTTTGAAAGGTTGTTGGGCCATTATCATGAGTAATCAATAGATAACTACCAGGGTAAACTTCTAAAACGCGAGCTTTCAGTTCTGCAATGAAGGATTCATATGATTTTTCAGGGAGCTGAGAAAGTGGGTCATCAGATAACTTAATATTAATTTCCATGCGTTAACCTCTTGTTTATAAATTTAATTAAGCTCAGTTTATTGTTAAGTGAAAGCATAAGCAATAATCTAATTATGATGATTGCAATTTGATTGATTTCGGCGTTGTGAATTAACGTTATTCATTGAGTCAATATTCCAAATAGCAAATGAGTTAAATAAAGTTAATATGAAAAATGTTTTAGTTAGAGGATAAGCTAATTAAAATTGACGATGTGAAATAAATAATAGGCTTTTATTTGTTTAAGTGACTATTTGATTAAAATAAATACTATAATTCAATCATTTGATTGGTTTTTTGTTAAATAATAAATGATTTTATCATGCTTAGATTTTTCAATATGTTACATGTATTTTTTTGTAAATGTCTAACTTGTTTTTATTAAAACGTAATGTAGTTAATGATTGTTCAAGCGAAAATCAATTTACATTAAAGATAAAAAAATATAATTTCTGATAATCATATTAAGATGATTTGGCTTTTGTAAGCTGAACTCCTTTTTCTGGAGTTATATTTTAAATGTGAGGTTTTGATTTTCGATTAACTATTTATTAATCGTTCTAATAAAAAAGGAGTGTAATTTGATAGAATTTATAAACTCATTAACTAATTTTATTTGGGGTTCTTTACTTATTTATTTATTACTGGGTGCCGGCCTGTATTTTACTCTTCGATCAGGGTTTATTCAAATTAGGCATTTTGGTCATATGTTTAGTGTCTTAAAAAATAGTAAACAGTCCGATAGTGCGGGTATCTCATCTTTTCAGGCATTATGTACAAGTTTAGCCGCTAGGGTCGGCACAGGAAATTTAACCGGAGTTGCAATTGCGCTAACAGCAGGTGGGCCAGGCGCTATTTTTTGGATGTGGGTCGTCGCTGTACTCGGAATGGCTACGTCTTTTATTGAGTGTACTCTCGCACAGTTATACAAAACCAAAGATGATAAAGGAAACTATCGAGGTGGGCCTTCATATTATATACAGAAAGGCTTAAACCAACGCTGGATGGGCGTATTATTTTCCATTTTCCTGATTATTGCCTTTGGTTTAGTATTTAATGCAGTACAAGCTAATTCTATTGCTCAAGCAACCGCAGTCGCCTTTGATTTCAATCCAATTTATGTTGGCATTGGCTTAGTTTTATTAAGCGGAGTTATTATTTTTGGTGGATTGAAATCCATTGCGAAAGTTGCTGAATTAGTTGTTCCAGTTATGGCGTTAGCTTATTTGTTATTAGCTTTTTGGGTTGTTGGGCACCATATTGAACGATTACCTGAAGTTTTTATGCTGATAATTCGAAATGCATTTGGTCTGCAAGAGGCTGCGGGTGGGGCTGTCGGTTATGGTGTTGCCCAGGCAATGACACAAGGAATTCAACGGGGGTTATTCTCTAACGAAGCTGGGATGGGGTCTGCACCAAATGCAGCGGCATCTGCGGCACCTTATCCACCACATCCTGCGTCACAAGGGTATGTACAGATGCTTGGTGTATTTATGGACACCATCGTTATTTGCAGTGCGACCGCCATTATTATTTTATCATCTGGCGTTCTAGAAAGTGGAATGGATAACATTAATGGGATTGAATTGACACAGCTTGCTCTTTCTTCTGCTGTCGGTAGCTGGGGAAGTACGTTCATTGCAATTGCTATCTTCTTTTTTGCATTTACATCAATCATTGCTAATTATGCTTATGCCGAAAGTAATATGATTTTTCTCGAGAATAATCATACAGCTGGGTTATTTATTTTCCGTTTAGCTGCGTTGGGTATGGTGATGTTTGGTGCGCTCGCTGAAATGCCATTTATTTGGAAACTCGCAGACTTATCGATGGGCTTAATGGCGATAACTAATCTAATTGCGATCCTTTTATTATCGGGTATCGCTTTCAAACTTGCTAAAGATTATAACCAGCAGTTAGTTGCCGGCAAAATACCGACTTTTGATATCAATCAACACCCTGAATTAAAGAAACAGTTTGAGGAAGGGATATGGGAAAAAGAAGAAGTTGATAAGTGGGTTGAGAAAGAAACATCTCGCTAATACAAAACATTTTAAGCATAAAATTCTTAGGTGATAGCCTGAGAATTTTTTTTATGAAATATTATCAATGCGTAATAAGAATAAGCGCTTGCATTATAATTATTTGAGCTATAAGGTTTTTTAAGGTGATAAAATAAATGTATTATTACAATAAATACCAATTTCGAAACTAAATAGCTGAGAAAATTATGAAATTGAATCAGTATGCCGCAACGCTGTATGGGGTTATATCAATCTTGTTGTGGAGCACAATGGTAGGGCTGATCCGTAGTGTAAGTGAAAACTTTGGGCCTGTGGGTGGTGCTGCATTAGTGTATACAGTCGGTTCGCTTGTATTGGTACTCGTTATGGGGATACCAAAAATAACGAAATATCCTAAACGCTATTTGCTTTGGGGAACGGTGTTATTTGTTAGCTATGAAATCTGTTTTGTTTTGGCGTTAGGATTAGCTAATAACCGGCAACAAGCTATTGAACTTGGTATGGTGAATTATTTGTGGCCAAGTTTTACTATCGCACTTGCTGTGTTTTTTAACCGCCAGCGTTTCACTTTATTATTAGGATTAGGGTTGGTTTTAGCTTTTATGGGGTTGATCTGGGTAATTTCAGGCAATCAGCCATTGTCGGTGCAAACTATTTTGGCAAATATACAAAGTAACCCACTTTGTTATTTTTTAGCTTTTATTGGAGCCATTGTTTGGTCATTTTATAGTAATGTTACCAAGCGTATTTCTGGTGGTCACAATGGCATGGTATTATTTTTCATCATGACTTCTATTGGGTTATGGATTTTGTATTTTTTTAGTACGCCAACAGCGTTTATTATCAATAGCGAAAGCCTGTTGTTATTACTCGTTGCCTCTATTGCGACTGGTGGGGCGAATGCATTATGGACATTTGCGGTTATCAAGGGCAATGTGGCTTTTCTAGGGACGCTTTCTTATTTCACTCCAGTTATATCGACAGCATTCGCGTCTATGTTGTTAAGTACCGCATTAACGTTAAGTTTTTGGCAGGGTGTGTTAATGGTGACAATGGGGTCGGTGATTTGCTTTTTAGCGACTAGGCAAAAACCAATACACGGTTAAAAATGGCAGCGCATACTGGTGTAAGCGCTGCAACGGAAAATATACTGAAGTGAAATTTTTTGCGGGCTTATACATTAATAAACTTATTAATGGCGACAGCAACACCATCTTCATCATTGGTTGTGGTGACAAATTTAACCATTTGGCGAATTGGCTCTAAAGCATTGCCCATTGCGACAGAAACACTGGCGTATTGCAGCATTTGAATATCATTGTTTTGGTCTCCAATACTCATGACTTTATCCGGTGTAATGCCTAGTTTTTCACAGATACATTCTAACGCAGCGCCTTTACTTGAGGTTTTATTTGATACCTCAAGGAAATATGGGCTTGTTCGAGTTAAAGAGTAATTATCAAAGACATTCTCTGGAATATAGCTGATACCCATATCTAATTTTTCTGGATGGTCAATTATCATAAACTTAGTAAATTCCAGAGAAGAGTCCATTTCATTAACGGGGCAATAGATAAGCGGAGTGTGGGTTAGATAAGCATCTGCCACCGTATAGTGACTAATATGGCGGTTTGCCGTGAACATGCTGTTATCCGCAAGAGCATGCATGTGGACCCCGACATTTCTAGCCAGTTCCTCAAAATATTGGAAGTCAGCGAAATCTAACAAATTTTCTGCCAGATGACTGCCATCATTGGCTTGGTGAATGACACTACCATTATTACTAATACAGTAGTTATCCGCTGTATTTAAATCTAATTCCCGCAGGTAGGGGGATATACCCGAAAATGGCCTACCGGAGGCTAAAATAATATGGACACCTTTTTGCTTGGCTTGAGTGATGGCCTCTTTTACTACGGGAGATATTTGGTGTTGGGAGTTAAGTAATGTGCCATCTAAATCAATGGCGACCAGTTTGATTGACATCCAATGCCTCCTAAAATTCGTGCTTTCTGCCAATACCTTACTCCAATTATTCGGAATGTAAATTATACAAATAGTTATAATTTTACGCGTACTAGAATAATGGGTATTTGATGTGAAATTGAACAGAATATAACGCAGGAACTCTGTTCAATAGTCAAAGGTTGAAATGACAATGTTTTATAGCATCAGTGTGTGAATCAATAGATTAATGCGGCTAAAATATTCTCACTCATAATTATGAATCAAATGAAGCGGTTGCTTAACATCTAATTGGATTTGGTCATTCTGTCTAAAATCAAATGGCGTAATGCCATATTCCTTACGAAACATATAGGTAAAGTGGGACTGTGACCCAAAACCAAAATCCAGTGCGATATCGAAAATAGACTGGTTGCTGTTGCGCAGTAAGTTAACCGCACCAGCAAGACGGCGTTGGCGGATGTATTTACCCAGTGAAATCCCTGTGACTTCTTTAAAAATTTTTTGCATATGCCAAAGTGAATAGCCTGAATAAGCCGCGAGCTCTTCTAAGTGGATCACGCGCCCTAAGTGTTCTTCTATCCATTTACTCAAAGCATAAACAAGTGCTAAGTGGTTATCTTGTGGCATCTCAAATGTTTTCTAGTTTTACGGTAGCAGAAGTATACACAACTTCATTTCATCATGACAAAGGCTGCTTGTGCGGTATTTCCTATTTTTAGGATAAAAAAAGCACAATCAGAATAAGTTAATGGCCAATAGCACCTAAAATGAGCGAAATTTTTGTAAAAAGAGGTCAATTGCATATTTTCCTCAAATTTAAGGCTCGAAATTAGAGTACCATTTATTTTATAAACGCATTACGTGCAATGCCATAAGTGATATCAATCATAAAATGGCAGTACCTTAGTATTGTAATCATTTGAAAAATAAAATCATCATAGAAATATGAAGGAATTATCGGTGTTTGGTCGTAAATTAATTATTGTTATAAGTGCAATCTTGGCCTGTATTTTTCTCTATCTTTTAGCGATGGATAGCCTGTGCGACCAAGGTGGAGAGGACTTTATTTTTGGTATTTGTCGTGTAACTGACTTGTTACCATTTTGAATTTGCTTTTTAATGCACAATCCATGATATTGAGTTGGGGTAACTATCCTGCGGTATCATTTTGTTATGTGATGAAAAAAAATAACTAATAGCACCAGCTTCTGGTTCGTAGAATAGGGTAAAAACAGCGCCAGAAGAATGTAGTGTTAATAAGAAAATTCAAATAAACTTGTGTCATTATCATTAGTTTGGGCGATAAAAAGCAAGTAAGAGGACGAAAGGGTAAAGTTATGGCGCAACAGCAACAGACGCTAAAGCGGGGATTAAAAAATAGGCATATCCAATTGATTGCTTTGGGAGGCGCTGTTGGTACAGGGTTATTCCTCGGAATAGCAACAACCATACAAATGGCAGGGCCATCAGTTTTACTGGGCTATGCATTGTGTGGGTTTATTGCTTTTCTTATCATGCGCCAGTTGGGAGAAATGATTGTTCAGGAACCTGTCGCGGGTTCATTTAGCCACTTTGCATTTAAGTATTGGGGTGGTTTTGCGGGTTTCCTCTCAGGGTGGAATTACTGGGTTATGTTTATCCTTGTTGGGATGACAGAACTGACGGCCGCAGGTAAATATATGCAACACTGGTGGCCTGAGCTCCCGATATGGGTTTCTGCCGCGGTGTTTTTTATTGCGGTGAATGCCGTTAACTTGGTTAATGTTCGCTCTTATGGGGAAACGGAATTCTGGTTTGCATTGATAAAAGTTATTGCTGTCGTAGCTATGATTATTTTTGGTTGCTACTTACTACTTAGCGGTCATGGTGGCTCACAAGCGAAAGTGAGTAACTTATGGGAGTATGGCGGTTTCTTTGCTAATGGCTTTAATGGGCTAATAATGGCTTTGGCTATTATTATGTTTTCATTTGGGGGCTTAGAGCTAGTCGGTATTACGGCCGCAGAGGCAGAAGACCCAGATAAAAGCATTCCAAAAGCGATAAACCAAGTTGTGTACCGTATCTTGATTTTTTATATTGGCTCGTTAGCCGTATTGTTAGCGTTGTACCCTTGGGTTGACCTTGATGGCAAAACAAGCCCATTTGTATTAATTTTCCACGAATTAGGGGACTTACTGGTTGCTAATTCATTGAACGTTGTCATTCTAATCGCTGCGTTGTCGGTATATAACAGTGGGGCTTACGCGACAAGCCGTATGTTATATGGCTTGGCACAACAAAGTAACGCACCTAAATTTCTTGCGAAAGTGAATAAAGGTGGCGTTCCCGTCATGGCTTTATTGGTTTCAGGTATTGCGACTTCTGGCGGGATTTTAATTAACTTTGTGATGGAAGGTAAAGCTTTCGAATTATTAATGTCATTGGTTGTGACGACGTTAGTTCTGAACTGGATTATGATTTGTGTTTCAAATTTGAAGTTCAGAGCGGCAATGAACAAACAAGGTGTTGAAACGAAATTTAAAAGCATTTGGTATCCATTTGGGAACTATCTATGCTTAGCATTTTTGCTGTTAATTTTAGGGATTATCTTGACAATGGACGGCTTGCGCATCTCGGTATTAATTATGCCATTATGGATAGCGGTTCTATGGGTTGGGTACCAGTTCTCAGGGGCTAAAAAACAAGATTTAGCTAAAAGCCAACAGCTGAGCTAAATTTGATTTTCTGATAATAAAAAGGTCGGTGGGAATATCCCACCGGCCTTTTTATACAGTAATGAAGTACTTAAATTACCATTGCCAACGTAACCAAGCGAATAATACGTTACCGTTATTATAAGTTCCCGGAATATAAGTGGCTTGTAGCGAAAGTTTGTCATATTCCACTGATACCAGAGGAAGCGGTGCTGGGATCGGAATATAGTACATATCCTTGCGAGCAGTAACACTGAGAGTGAAGCCAGCTCCCATGCGAAAACCATCAATGTCCCCGGGGATCCACATTTTTTGGAATGCATAACCACCAATTGGCTCCCAATCATTATGTGAATCTTTAAATGCCATTGCATAGATAGCATGCCAGTCATTGTCTTCATCATAACGATATTTACCAAAGCCCAGACCCCAAGGGCGCTCGTTATATTCATCTGTTTTTTTCTTGTCGTACATTGCACGGTTGTGCCAAGTCACAGCGGGAACGTATAGCTCATATTTGTCTGAGTCCCATGTGGTACTGACATTACTTTTAAATGTATCCCATAAATTTTCCGATTGCTCTTGTGCAACGGCAGGCGATGATATGCAGATTGAGGCGCTCATGAGTAGCGATGCACCTACGGCCAACTGTATGTTTTTATAAACTCTCATTGTAAATCCAGTTCTGTATCGCAGATATAAAAATGATGATTAGCTCGCTAATGATTATCAGATTAGCATTATTATTATAATTTTGAGCGAAATTATTTTAATTAAGATGTACAGAATATAACAGTATTTATTACATAGTTAAGGATAATAATTGGCTGGTCATGGTAGAACCGTTTAATTTTGCCTGTTTTTAAGTAGGATAACCGATAGATAAATTGGATGTTAACTTATCAGATTGGTTATTGAATAGGCTAATTCTCCTAAAAATAACCAATAATAATAGATAAGGTATTTCATTTTCTTATTAATAAAGCCGTTATTTGATAAGAAAAAATGAAAGAGAATTTTTTAATCAAGAATAAGAGAAAACATTGTGTCACTCATTATTGTTGTATTTAACGTTTTGTAATAAAAAGATATTTTTAACAATTTAGGTGATTACGACTAGTAATGTTGATAGAGCAGACATTTATGAAAAATAGCGTGCAAACAAATCTAAAAAGTATGATGCACGTCAAATAATGACTTGTCTCAATGGGATGAAATGAGTGTTATAGGCGGCAGGTATAAGCTGCTGCGTGTCAACACGGGTAGGAGCGAGTACTTAAAGGTTTATAGCATATACATTGCTGTGCGTAACCTTGGCTTCTAACTAACAAAGGAACATCACCATGATGAAACGCCAAGAACCACTGACTGAATATCAAGCAAAATGCTTGGCTATCGCTACAGACAAAATATTATCACCAAAACAAAAAGCCAATTTTTTAGCGATAGAGGCCGATAGCAATATTCCTTACCTTGCGATGAGCCAACCCCTAGCGGATGCGCTAAATGAACGTGTTATTTGTGATATGTATGAAGGAAATGCACCGTATAAGCCACGTTATGTATTGCCCGATTATGTAAAATACCTCAAGCAAGGTTCAAAATACTTAGAGTTAGCCCCTGCTGAGGACTTTGATGAAGCCCTTAATCATCTGATGATTTTGTACCACCACGTCCCTTCGGTAACCAATTTCCCTGTGTTTTTAGGGTATTTAGATAAAGTCCTCATGCCATACGTGGGTGAGTTGACAGAAGAACAACTGTATCCAAAACTAAAAAGATTCTGGGTGCAGTTAGACCGAACTCTACCTGATGCTTTTATGCATGCCAATATTGGGCCTGATGACAACGTTATTTGCCGTTTGATTTTACGTATTGATGCAGAACTGAAACAAGTCGCACCTAACCTGACATTTGTCTATCACCCACAACGCACACCAGAGTCGCTTTTCTTGCAAGCGATTGAGAATATTTGTGAATGTAGTAAGCCACATATTGCAAATGATATTGTTCATAGTGCGGCATTCGATAAACAAGGTTACGGTATTGTCAGTTGTTATAATGCATTACCTGTTGCGGGTGGCGGAAGCACTTTAGTTCGTATTAATTTGCGCGAAGTTGCGTTACGCAGTCAAAATTCAGCTGATTTTTTAAATGTGCAATTGAAAAAGTATTGTGAGTTACAAATGGAACTCATTGAAACACGTAGCGCATTTTTATATGAGGAATCTAATTTCTTCCAAACCAGTTTTCTTGTTCAAGAGGGGTTAATTGAGCCAGAACGCTTTGCACCGATGTTTGGTATTTATGGTTTAGCAGAGGCCGTGAATATCTTGATGGAAAAAGATGGCGTGAAAGGCCAGTACCAAGCGAATTCACCAGCTTTACCATTGTCTTATCAAATTAGTGAACAATTGGCAGACTTTGTTGAAACAACACCGGTTAAATATGGCTATAAAAACCGAGCTATGCTTCATGCGCAATCTGGGATTAGCTCAGACATAGGAACGACGCCGGGGGCTCGTATTCCATATGGTGAAGAACCCGATCCTGTGTCGCATATTCAAGCCGTTGCACCTCATCACAAACACTATTTATCTGGGATCAGTGACATTTTAACCATCGATGAAACGATTAAACAAAACCCGCAAGCATTAATGCAATTGTGCAAAGGGGCGTTTAGTTGTGGGATGCGCGAATTTACCGCAAACGTGGCAAGTAATGATTTAGTCCGTGTCACTGGCTATATGGTGCGTTTGTCAGATATCGAAAAATACAAAGAACAAGGTTCTAGAAGCAATACTACCTGGTTAGGTGAAGAAGCGACTAAGAACTGTAAAATTACAGCCCGTCAGCAGCGAGTCATCAGCAATGAGCAATCGATGCGCTACGCTGAATAAGGTTATTCCTTTTTCCTGCGTAGATGGGCCGGGCAATCGACATGTTATCTTTTTGCAAGGTTGCAATTTACGTTGTTTGAATTGCCATAATCCATATACCATGGCGCTCTGTGACCATTGTGGGGACTGCGTTTTAACCTGTCCTCACAATGGGTTATCATTTGTTGATGGTAAGGTTATATGGGATAGCGATGCCTGCCAGCTCTGTGACATTTGTTTACAAACGTGCACTAAGAATTCAAGCCCAATGACAGTGTCGTTAAGTGTTAATGATGCTATCAATGACTTGAAAAAAAATGTTGTCTTTCTGAATGGTATAACCATTAGTGGCGGGGAAGCAACAACACAATTACCTTTTATTATTGAATTATTTAAAGCGATTAAAGACACACCTGAACTGAAACATTTAACCTGCTTTATTGACAGTAATGGCCATCTTGCTTCTGCGGGGTGGAGTAAGGTAATTGAGTATACTGATGGCGTGATGATTGACTTAAAGTCATGGAGTGATGAGTGTGCCTTAAGATTAACTGGGAAAGATAACCAACGTGTATTTCAATCAATTCAATTTCTGGCCCAAGCGGGGAAATTGTATGAATTGCGTTTGTTATATATTCCTCAGCAAACAGATTATCTAGAACACATTGATAAACTGGCTGATTTCTTAAATCAACTTCCTGCAAAAACACGAATAAAAGTTAATGCCTTTCAGCAACATGGCGTAATAAATGAAGCGGCTAACTGGCCTGCGGCAACTCAAACAGAAGTGGAAACATTTGCCCAGCTATTAAAACAGCGAGGTGTCGGTAATATTCATTTGCCTAATGTGTACTTATAAGTCACGCTAATTTTTCCTGTGTAATATATTTCCCCTTTTTATCTAAGTCATTAAAATTCATTCACTAACCGCTGGTATTTGTTAAATGATATGAGACAATCAAGGCGGTTTTATTGTTTGATTTAAAATGATTTCAGTAAACCTCGCTTATCAATCTATTCAAATGCTTTAGCCGAAAAGGGGAATCACTCATGAGGATCAATGCGTTAACCATAGCCGGAACAGACCCATCGGGTGGGGCGGGTATTCAGGCGGATTTAAAAACTTTCTCTGCATTAGAGGCTTATGGTACGAGTGTGATGACGGCATTGGTGGCTCAAAATACCCGAGGCGTGCAATCCGTCCAAGACTTACCCCCTGAATTTGTGGCGGCACAATTAGACTCTGTTCTCAGTGATGTGCGAATTGATAGCGCAAAAATCGGCATGTTATTTAACCAAAGTAATATCGCAGTTGTGGCGAAGGCGCTGAAGCAATATCCTATTCCGTATGTGGTATTGGATACTGTAATGGTGGCTAAAAGTGGCGACCCGTTACTATTACCCGATGCGGTTGATGCACTGCGCCAACAATTATTGCCCCTCGTTTCTATAATTACACCGAATCTCCCTGAAGCCGCGGTATTACTAGACGAAAAAGTTGCACAAACAGAAAGCCAAATGTTGACTCAGGGGTATAAGTTACTTGAAAAAGGTTGCCAAGCGGTGTTGATGAAAGGCGGGCACCTAAGTGATGCTGAAAGCCCTGATTGGTTAATCACACCTGAAGGTGAATGGCGCTTTACCTCTATTCGCGTAAATACTAAAAATACCCATGGTACTGGGTGTACTTTGTCAGCGGCTTTGGCTGCTCTGCGCCCTCGTTGCTCTGATTGGCAAGAAGCGGTTACGCAGGCTAAAGCCTATTTACAAGCTGCGTTAGAGCAAGCGGACAGTTTAGAAGTTGGCAAGGGGATTGGCCCAGTACACCACTTCCATGCATGGTGGTAGCCTGTAATGATTGAAAGCCCGAACACTTGGGCTTTCTCGTTATATTTTAAGCTAATAAGTTACATTGAGGCGGCAACCGGCACTGAATAGCATTCGGCTGCACTGCGAACGTAAAGGTATCTCCCGATAATGGCTCACCATCAAGGTTTAAGATCATATCGTGAGGAGATGAAATTTTTACCCATGATAATTGCTTTTCGACCAAGTGCTCGTTTTTATCGTCTGAAAATAGGTTCGCTAAAAATGCGGGTATGACATCCCTCGCAGGGATAATCAGTAAATTTAATGCGCCATCATTAATCAGTGCTTGCGGTGTCAGTTGTTGTCCTCCGCCCGCTTGGCGGCCGTTTCCGACAGCGATGACCAACGTTTCACCTTCCCAACTAAAGTTTTCGCCCTCAATGCGGCAAATATCCGTTTTCAGCGTATCAGGGCGCAATAAGCCATTTATCACGTAAGCGGCACCGCCCAATGCTGATTTCAGTGCTTCAGGCGTTTCGGTGGTAATACGCGTCCCAAAGCCGCCAGTTGCCATATTGAGAAAATAATATTGCTTATTGACTTGCGCAATATCAATGGGAACTGCTTTACCTTTTAATGAGAGAGCAAGGGCGGCTTCAATATCCAGTGGAATATTCGCGCTGGTGGCAAAATCATTTGCCGTTCCCATCGGGAGAATTCCTAAAGTAGGGCGAGAGTCACTCGGGAACTTCATCAAGGTACTGGCAACCGCATTTACTGTGCCGTCACCTCCTGCGGCAATGATGGTATCAACGCCGTGTTTTATTGCCTGAGAAATAAAATAATAAGTATCATCCAATTCCCACGGAATACGGACTTGAATTTGATGGCCTTCATTACGTAAGTGAGTAATGGCCTTTCGCAGCTCAGCGTGATTGGCTTGTTTACCATTAAGGATAATCATGGCTGACTGATATTGATTCATATATACCCATCCATTCGGCTTAACATATGGCAAATATTCGTTAAAATGAGTATAAATGGATTTATAAGATATTGATGAGCTTATTTTAGATTTTTTACAGTAATAGCGTTAACAAGAGAAATGAAATAGAAATTGCAGATAAAAGAAATGGCTAGCTCAAGGGAGATTGAGCCAGCCAAGGAGGTGGTTCCTAGTCTTATTTTATGACTTTCTAGTTCTTCGTTTTCAAGAGTGACTATACGATATTGAATAGCCAATTGATGTGATCTGTTGCATAAAATTGGATATTCAGTGCACTTTTCAATGTAAATGTCAATAACGCGAATGATTCTCATATAAGAAAACGCATATAAAGTGAAATAATATCATATTATAGATAAAAAAAAGCCAAAATATCAAAACGTTAAACGATGAGATTTTGGCTTTTAGCGAACAAACTATTTAAAAAACACGGAGTGGCGGTTAGCCTGCAATTTGTTTTTCTGCCTGAGTTTGGTGAGGTGCGCGGGTCGTTGTTCCTGCTAAGTTACGGATCAACAAACCAAAATTAACATCGACATCCTCAGGGATTGGCAGGTAAACTACATGGCCGTTACCGGGTGCAACATCAATCGCTTCACCTTTGCGGTTTGCTAATGAGTCCAAAGTAAAGACAATATTACCCGCCGGGGTCATCATCTCTAAGCTATCCCCAACGCTAAATTTATTTTTTACATCAACCTCAGCCATACCATTGACACGTTTACCTGTGAATTCACCCACAAATTGCTGAGTTTCAGAAACAGAATAGCCATATTCATAGGTTTGGTAGGCATCGTGAGTGTGGCGACGCAAGAAACCTTCAGTGTAACCACGGTGTGCTAACCCTTCTAAAGTAGATAACAACGTTGGGTCAAAGGGTTTTCCTGCGACAGCATCGTCAATCGCACGTCTATAGACTTGTGCAGTACGAGCACAGTAATAAAACGATTTTGTGCGGCCTTCAATTTTTAATGAGTGAACACCCATTTTTGTTAGGTTTTCAACGTGTTCGATTGCACGTAAATCTTTAGAGTTCATGATATAAGTGCCATGTTCGTCTTCAAAGGCCGTCATATATTCGCCTGGACGTTTAGCTTCTTCTATCATAAAGACTTTATCTGTTGGCGCGCCCGCACCTAAAGTTGGTGCTACATTTTGTACAGGGATCGGTTCATGCACATGGACAATATTACCCACATCATCTTCTTTACCTTCTTGTACGTTATATTCCCAGCGGCAAGCATTGGTGCAAGTCCCTTGATTTGGGTCGCGTTTATTAATATAACCCGAAAGTAGACAACGGCCGGAATAGGCCATACAAAGGGCACCATGGACAAAGACTTCAAGTTCGATTTCCGGTACTTGTTGACGAATTTCAGCAATTTCTTCGAGGGATAATTCGCGAGATAAGATCACACGTGTTAAGCCCATTTGTTTCCAAAACTTCACCGATGCCCAGTTAACTGCATTGGCCTGCACAGATAAATGAATATCCATCTCAGGAAACGCTTCACGAACCATCATAATAAGGCCAGGGTCAGACATGATCAGAGCATCTGGGCCCATTTCAATGACGGGGGTTAAATCACGAATAAAGGTTTTTAATTTCGCATTATGAGGGGCAATATTCACCACCACATAAAACTTTTTACCCAACTCATGGGCTTCCTGAATGCCTTTAGCTAAGTTTTCGTGATTAAATTCGTTATTTCGTACGCGCAAGCTGTAACGGGGCTGTCCTGCATAAACGGCGTCTGCGCCATACGCGAAGGCGTAACGCATATTTTTTAATGAACCGGCAGGGGATAAAAGCTCTGGTGTAAACATGGTTATTCTCTATCTGATGTCAAGTCAGCACTCACTCATACGAGAGAGTGTTTTTAAGGGATGAGGATTTTACTCCCATTTGATAAAAAAACCAAATATCCCACAAGAATAGTATGTCTATTGATTACTTAACATTCATCCCAACGGTAGCCGAGGCCGTATATTGAACGAATAAAGGTTTTTTCGTTATCGAGGGACTCTAATTTACGGCGTAAATTTTTGACGTGACTATCAATTGTACGGTCCGTTACTACGCGGTGGTCGTCATATAAGATATCCAGTAACTGGTCGCGAGAAAACACCATACCTGCATTATCAGACATAAACTTGAGTAGCCGAAATTCAGCGGGCGTGAGTTCAAGTAAGTGTGAGCCATAGCGTACTTGAAATGCATTTTCATCAATAATAAGCTTGGATTGATTATTACTATTAGTTTGGTTATTGCTAGTTGCCATATTTGGCTGGCAACGGCGTAGAATCGTTTTGACTCGAGCCACGACTTCTCGCGGGCTAAAAGGCTTACAAATATAGTCGTCAGCCCCAATTTCTAACCCTAATAAACGGTCAATTTCTTCGGTTTTTGCTGTCACCATAATAATGGGAACATCACTGAATTTTCGCAGTTCACGACATACTGAAATGCCGTCCATACCGGGTAACATTAAATCTAATAAAATGAGTGCAGGTTGATGTTGTTTAACATAGTCGATTACTTGGTCACCCCGTGCAATTAATGCGGGTTGATAATTTGCAGCTTGTAAGTAATCGAACAGCAGTTGGCCTAGCTTGGGTTCATCTTCCACAACCAAAATAGGGGTATTGCTCTGTTCAGTCATGATCATAAACCTTTGTCTTTTAATTGAATCGGTAAATTAATGGTAATTTTGACACCACCTAATGGTGACGGTGCTGCGGAAATTGTTCCATGGTGAGCCTCAACAATATTATAGCAAATGGCCAACCCTAAGCCTGAACCGCCACTGGCGCGATTACGAGAACCTTCAGCACGGTAAAAACGTTCAAATAAATGTTGGCATTGCTCAGCAGACAGCCCCGGGGCGCTATCTTGCCAAATTATACTGAGCTGGTTGTGGTCTTGTGTGACTTGAATGGCAATTTTACCTTGTGGGTCCGTATAGCGTAAGCTGTTTTCCATTAAGTTATAGAATAACTGAGTGATGCGGTCAGGGTCTGCAAACACGTTGCCTTGTGCAATAAATTGCCGTTCAACTGAAAGTTGTTGGTCTTCTAACCGCCAGCGGGCTTGGCCTATTGCCATTTCAATTAAAGGGATAATATCGGTAAGTTGCATACGGTAGACCAAAGAACCTCTATCCGATAACGAGAGCTGGTGGAGGTCATTAACCAGCTTAATTAAAGTTTGGGTTTCATTCAGTAGGGAATTGATTGTTTCGGGAGTGGCTTGCCGGACGCCATCTTGCACCGCTTCTAATTCGCCTCGCAGAACTGACAACGGCGTGCGGAGCTCATGGGAAATATCCGCCATATAATCACGCCGCATTTGTTCGTTTTTTTCAAGGGTAGAGGCCAGATGGTTAAAATCTTTAGCCAGTTGCCCAAGTTCATCGCGGCCAGACTCAGGAACCCGCGTGGCAAAATCACCATTGGCGAGCCGGTTAGTGCCTTCGAGTAACCGCTTGATGGGTTTCAAAAAACTACGGGCAAGGAACAATGTGGCAATCAGAGCCACAAATAAAGACAGCCCAGCGATGATCCAACTGGTATACATTTGTTTGGTATCAAAACGGCGGTCAAGGGCGCTGCTGATTCCCGTTTCATAGCTGGCAACGAGCCAACCGACGGTTTCGCCATTGCTAGTAACAATAGGCTCACGGAGAACTTTGCTCGGTAGGGGCGTGTCTTGCCCGAAAATTAGCCGGTCTTGTGTATCATAAACCCAAAAAATGGTTCGCCAGCGCTGTCGCATCGGGCCACGATGCTGTTGATGTTCTACAGAGCGCAGAATGCGAAAAAAAATGCGATCATTACCAATCAAAAACCGCCAATTGCCCATTTCTTCATATTGTTCCGCAAGGGCGGAAGAAACCTGCTCAACGCGTTGTTGGTCATTTTCTTTAATATAGTCAATAAAGCCATGTTGAAAACTCATGCGCACGCCTTGGTGCATAATTAGCACTAGCAATAAGCATGTCGCAAAAATAGCTAAAAAAAGCCGAGTACTAACGCTATTTAACCTAAGCTTCATGGTTATTCTCCACAATCTTATGCGTTAATGACTTTTTGCGCTGCCAACGTTGCCTTAAGCTATCAAAACTTAAATACACAACAGGAGTGGTAAATAAAGTCAGCAATTGGCTCATTATTAAGCCACCGACAATGGTGATCCCGAGAGGTTGACGTAGTTCTGCTCCATCACCACTACCTAACATTAACGGTAACGCACCAAAAATGGCGGCGAGTGTCGTCATTAAAATAGGGCGAAAACGTAATAAACTGGCACGGAAAATGGCTTCTTGAGCGGTTAAACCCGCTGTTCTTTGTGCTTGAATAGCAAAATCCACCATAATAATGGCGTTCTTCTTGACGATCCCAATTAATAGCATGATGCCGATTAAAGCGATTAAACTAAATGGTGTGTCAAATAACTCAAGGGCTAATAATGCACCGACACCAGCAGAAGGCAAAGTTGATAAAATTGTCAGTGGGTGAATATAACTTTCATATAGAATCCCAAGGACTAAATAGACAGTCACAATAGCGGCTAAAATCAAAAATAATTGTGACTGTAAAGTTTCTTGGAATATTTGTGCCGTTCCTGCAAAAGACCCTCGCACTGTAGATGGCACGCCAAGCGCAGTCATGGTTTTTTCTATTTCGACGATGGCATCATTTAAGGTATAACCGTCAGCGACATTAAATGCGATAGTGGATGAAGCTGATAGCCCCTGGTGGTTCACGCTTAATGGCGCATTCGCCGGCTGCCAACGAGCAAAATAAGACAGCGGGATAGCATCGCCATCTTTATTGATAACAAACATTTTGTCGAGGGAACTGACATCTTGCGTATATTCAGGGGCAACTTCCATCACCACTTTATATTGGTTCATCGCTTCATAAATAGTGGAAACTTGGCGTTGACCAAATGCATTGTTAAGCAAACTGTTAGCTTCACGGACATCGATACCTAGCTGGGCCATTAAGTCCCTATCGTAGGTGATCGCCATTTCTGCACCTTTGTCTTCCTTATCTGAGTTCACATCTGTCAGCTGTGGCAATTCACCGAGTGCTTTACGAATGGCGGGTTCCCAGTCACGCAATGCAGAAAGCTCATCCGCAAGCAGCGTAAACTGATAGCTGGCATTGGCTTGTCGACCTCCCACACGAATATCTTGTACTGGCATCATAAACAGGTTAGCCCCTGGCTCATTGGCTAATTTCATGCGTAACCGATTAATGACTTCAGCTGAGCTTTCAGTACGTTCACCCAGTGGTTTTAATGAGATATACATAAAACCGCTGTTTACCCGGCTACCGCCAGTAAAACCGGTGACATTATCCGTCGCTGGGTCGGCTTTAACTTGCTGCATAAAACGGGTCATTTTTTCTTTCATTGACTGGAATGAAATACTTTGGTCTGCGCGAACAAAGCCCAGCACACGGCCGGTATCTTGTTCAGGAAAGAAAGTTTTCGGAACGGTAATATACAGATAAACGTTTAAGCCGATTGTGGCAAATAGCACCGCGAGAACACTACGGCGATGTTCGAGTACCCATTTTAAAGCGATGCCATAACTTTCTTGCAAGCGCAGCAACACACGTCCAAACCCGCGATGTTTGGCTTTGACGTTGCGAGGGCGTTTCTTCAGTAAGTAAGCACACATCATAGGGGTGAGCGTTAATGAGATCACCAAAGAAATACCGATAGCGGTTGCAAGGGTAATGGCAAATTCGCGGAATAAACGGCCGACCAGTCCATCCATAAGCAGTAGCGGAATAAAAACAGCCACTAAGGAAATACTCATGGAAACGACGGTAAAGCCGACTTCATGCACGCCTTTAACCGCCGCAATAAACGGTTTTTTACCATTTTCGATATGACGCGAGATATTTTCTAATACGACAATGGCATCATCAACCACAAAGCCCGTCGCAACCGTTAATGCCATCAATGACAAGTTATTTAAACTAAAGCCACATAAATACATGGCCGTAAAAGTCCCAATCAATGAGACAGGGACAGCAACGGTAGGGATCAAAGTAGCGCGACCTGAGCGTAAGAACAGCAGCACCACGAGGATCACCAAGGCAACGGCAATCAGTAGAGCACGTTCCACTTCGGCTAGAGACGCGCGGATGGTCGGTGTTCTGTCTTGTGCCACTTTTAAATCAATAGCGGCAGGGATCATGTCATTGAATTCAGGCAATTCAGCACGAATACGGTTCACTGTTTCAATAATATTGGCGCCAGCTTCACGACGAATGACAATCAAAATAGCCGGTTTACCGTCTGCCATACCAGCAGCGCGTATGTTTTCAATGGAATCTTTAACATTGGCGACATCGCTGAGCTTTACAGCATTGCCTTGGCTGTAATGAACAATAATTGGCCGATAATCGGCTGCTTTTTTTAACTCATCATTAGTCTGTACTTGATAACGTTTTTCGTCATCATTGATATAGCCTTGCGGTTGGCGAACGTTAGCACTACTAATGGCTGAGCGCACGGCATCAAGGGAAACCCCTTGGTTAAATAGGGCGGTTGGGTTGAGTTCAACCCGTACGGCAGGGAGCGAGCCGCCACCAACTGAAACTTCACTAACCCCTTCAATTTGCGCAATTCGCTGGGCTAAACGGGTAGATGCAATATCATAAATTTCGCCAGTACCCATGGTCTCTGAGGTCATGGTTAAAATCATAATTGGCGCATCAGACGGGTTAGACTTGTAATAACGTGGACGGCTTGGCATACCGCTGGGCAGCAGGTTTTGCGCCGCATTAATCGCAGCTTGCACTTCCCGAGCCGCGTTATTAATGTCTTTGTCGAGATTAAACTCAAGGGTAATAGTGGTTCGCCCAAGCGCACTGCTTGAGGTCATTTCGCTGATCCCAGCAATACTGCCTAAAGAGCGTTCAAGAGGTGTCGCAACGGAGGACGCCATGGTTTCGGGTGACGCCCCAGGAAGTGACGCTGTCACGTTAATCACAGGGTAATCTACTTGAGGCAACGGAGAAACCGGTAAAAATAGAAAGCTCAGGGCACCACACAAAGTAATCGCAACGCTAATCAGCGTCGTTGCTACCGGGCGGCTAATAAATAGAGCAAAGAAGCGCTTCATTATGACACCTGTGCCTTCTTCGCTTGGCGACGGTCTTTAAAATAATGAGAAAGACGGTCGAACAATAAGTAAATAACCGGTGTGGTAAATAAGGTGAGGATTTGGCTCATAATTAAGCCACCAACCATACAAATTCCTAATGGTTGGCGTAATTCTGCACCGACACCTGTACTTAGCATTAATGGCAAGGCTCCTAGTAATGCCGCCATGGTGGTCATTAAAATTGGGCGAAAACGCAGTAGGCAAGCTTGGTAGATGGCATCATAAGGGGACATTCCCTGTTCACGCTCTGCAGCAAGGGCAAAGTCAATCATCATAATGGCGTTCTTTTTCACGATACCAATTAATAAGATGATGCCGATGACTGCAATAACATCAAGGTCTTTCCCTGCCATCATTAAAGCAAGTAATGCGCCAACCCCCGCAGTCGGTAAGGTGGATAAAATCGTAATCGGATGGATAAAGCTCTCATATAAAATGCCTAATACGATATACATCGCCACAATTGCGGCTGCAATTAACCAGATAGTGCTGCTTAGTGCAGCTTCAAAGGCTAAAGTCGCTCCTTGGAATTGTGTGGTAATGGATTTTGGCATAGCAATTTGTGATTCGGCCAATTTCACGGCATTGACGGCTGACTCAAGCGAAGCGCCATCCGCCACATTAAACGAGAATGTCACCGCGGGAAATTGGTCGAGGTGATTAATTGCTAATGGCCCATTACCTTCTTGAATATTTACCAAAGTGCTTAGTGGCACAATGGCTCCATCAGTGCCTTTTAGACGAATATCATTCAGCGCATCCATACCATCACGTGTCTGTGTGTCATGTTCTAATATCACACGATATTGATTTGACTGTGTGTATATGGTCGAAACCATTCTCTGCCCAAATGCATTATATAAAGCGTTATCAATGGCTGACATTGTGATACCAAAACGGCTTGCGGTATCACGGTTAACATTCACATAGGCGACTAACCCTTTATTTTGCCAGTCACTACTGACATCGGTGAGTTCAGGTTGTTGCTCTAGGGCATCTAACAAGCGTGGAACCCAAGTGGTTAATTCCTCTAGTGAACCGGCCTGTAACGTAAATTGATACTGTGTGCGTGCAACTTGCGTATCGATGGTGAGATCTTGCATAGGCTGCAAATATAAATTCACCCCGGCAATGTTATCCACGGATTGCTGTAGACGATCAATAATCGCCACCACTCTATCTTCACGCTCATCAAGGGGCTTTAAGGTAATTTGGAGACGCGCATTGTTTAATGTTGGGTTGCTACCATCAACCCCCACATAAGTGGTGACATTATCAACCGCAGGGTCTGCCAATAATTTTGACGCGACTTCCTGTTGCTTTTGCGCCATGGCCGCAAAAGAAATAGATTGACGGCTTTCAATTGAACCCTGAATAATTCCACTGTCTTGCAACGGGAAAAACCCTTTTGGGATCCACATATACAGCAAAACAGTCAGCACCATGGTGCCTAGCGCCACAGAAAGCGTTAACCATTGGTGATTAAGAATACGTTTTAACCAAATTGCGTATCCAGCAACCATACGGTCAAAGAAACGCTCACACGCTAGTTCAAAACGGTTATGTTTATGTTGCGACTCTGGTTTTAATAAACGCGCACACATCATTGGCGTTAACGTCAAAGAGACGACAGCGGAGATCAAAATAGCCACGGCTAGGGTAATGGCAAATTCGCGGAATAACCGGCCGACAATATCCCCCATAAATAACAGCGGGATTAATACTGCAACTAAAGAAAAGGTGAGGGAGATAATGGTAAACCCGATTTCACCCGCCCCTTTGAGTGCAGCGACCAGAGGCTTATCGCCTTTTTCTAAGTAGCGGGAAATATTTTCAATCACCACTATCGCATCATCGACCACAAAACCTGTGGCGATGGTTAATGCCATTAGGGTGAGGTTATTGACAGAAAAACCACAAAAATACATGACTGCAAAGGTACCAACGAGGGACAGCGGTACCGCAATGCCCGGTATTAAGGTGGCAATTCCATTGCGTAAAAACAAATAAATCACCATCACCACGAGGGCGATGGCTAACATTAACTCAAACTGTACATCATTAACGGACGCTCGAATAGTACTGGTTCTATCGGTTAAAATATCGACATTAACCGATTTAGGTAAGCTTTCAATTAATTCGGGTAACAGCGTACGAATGGTATCTGTGGTTTCAATGACGTTAGCACCGGGCTGCCGCTGCACATTGATCACAATCGCCTGTTCATTATTTGCCCATGCCCCTAAATAGGCATTTTCGGCACCTTGTGCAATCGTTGCAATATCGCCTAAACGCACAGGCGCACCATTTTGGAAGGCCACAATAAGCTGACGATAGTCGTCAAGTGACTTCATTTGGTCGTTAGCAGAAAGCGTCACTGCTCGCGTTGGCCCATCGAAACTCCCTTTTGCGGAGTTGACGTTAGCATTGTTGATGGCTAGGCGGATGGTTTCGCTATCCAGCCCTTTGGCTGCCATGGCTTGTGGGTTTAAATTCACGCGAACAGCAGGGCGTTGACCACCGGCTAAGGTGACTAAACCCACTCCATTAACTTGGGATATTTTCTGGGCAATTCGCGTTTCAATAATATCCTGTACCTGCGTTAATGGCATCGCATCAGAGGTGACCGCTAAGGTGAGTACAGGCGGGTCAGCAGGGTTTACCTTATTATAAATCGGAGGATAGGGTAAATCCGAAGGCAGTAAACTACTGGCGGAATTAATCGCTGCTTGGACTTCTTGTTCGGCAACCTCTAGAGGCAACGTTAATTGGAACATCAGTGTTATAACTGATGCTCCTCCTGAACTTTGCGATGACATCTGTTTAAGACCCGACATTTGCCCAAACTGGGTTTCCAAAGGCGCAGTCACTGCAGAGGTCATCACATCGGGGCTGGCTCCCGGGTAAAGGGTAACAACTTGAATCGTCGGATAATCGACTTCGGGCAGGGCTGAAACAGGTAAGAAGCGATAGCCGATGATCCCTGCAAGTAATATAGCCACCATGAATAATGTGGTAGCCACAGGGCGCAAAATAAATAAACGAGAAGGCCCACCGCCTTTTAACATTTCAGGCTGCATTACGCTTTCTCCGCGCTATTGGCTTTATCTTTGCGGGGCTCTTTTTTGGCGATGCTTTCAGCGGTAACGACTTCGACAGTTGTGCCATCGGTGAGTTTATCAACACCATCGGTGATGACTTTGGTATTTGCTGCGAGCCCACTTTCAATAACGACTTGTTGGCTATCTTGCATCCCCACGGTCACATTGTGTTTGCTGACTTTATTATCATCACTCAATACCCAAACATAGTGACCTTCATTGCCCATTTGCAGTGCAGCGGTTGGGATCACCACGGCATTTTGCAGCGTTTCAACTTGCATTTTTACGTTAACAAATTGATTAGGGAAAAGTTTTTCTTCTTCATTGGTAAAGCGCGCTTTTATTTTAAGAGTGCCGGTCGCAGCATCAATTTGGTTATCAGTACTGAGTAGCTCACCGCTTGCGATTAGCGCGATATTGTTTCTGTCCCAAGCTTCAATCAATACTTTTTCACCGGAAGATTGTGCTTGCTGGATCGCGGGAATATCACCTTCAGGTAAAGCAAACAAGACATCTGCGGGTTGAGTTTGTGTGATAACAACAAGAGGGGTTGAGGTTCCTGAAGAGATAAAGTTTCCGACATCAACTTGTTTTAAACCAACCCGCCCTGAGATGGGGGCAGTAATTTTACTGTAGGTTAATTGCAGTTTGGCATTATCAACAGCCGCTTGGTCGACTTTAATACTGCCTTGTGCCTGTAATACTGCCGCTTTTTGGTTATCTAGCTCTTGTTGCGAAATCACTTTAGTGCCAGCAAGCTTTTGATAACGCGCTAAATCTAATTGCGCATTAGCTAACGTTGCTTTGTCTTTAGCTAATTGCCCCTCAGCTTGTGATAGCTGAACTTCAAATGGGCGAGGGTCAATCTGTGCCAATAAATCTCCCTTATTGACATATTGCCCTTCGGTAAAATACAGCTGCATTAACTGGCCTTCAACACGGCTGGTTACAGTGACAACATTTGCTGCTTGCACTGTGCCTAAGCCTGATAAAAATCGTGGAACGACTTTTTGTTCAGCAACGGCAAACTGCACAGGGGCTAACACACGTGGTGGGCGGCCCATCGCGCTTCGCTGTGAGTTTGGTTTTGCTACGGTGCCAGTAGATTGTGTATCTGATTGTTTTTCTTGATGATAAAAGTACCAAGAAACGCCAGCTACCGCAATAATGGCAATAAAAATGGCAGAGCGAATAAAAGGTTTACGTTGTTTTTGTTTATTCATTTTGGGTAATTCGCTTAACTCAAAAAAAGTGGATGAGATCCGTCAGGCTGTATACTAAAAAACTAACAAAAAAGAGTCAGTTAGACATATTAGTAGTTTAACGTGATAGGTACAAAGAAAAATGGAGGAAATATGAATAAGTGTCAATTTCTGTACTTGTATACTTCAGTGCTTGTAAAGGGGGAGAGCGGGGGAATAATTTTGTATCAATTAAGATTGCCCCCCGAGTAAATAGGGGGCAATCGATTTTATAAACTAGAAGCTTTTAAGACCGCAGATTTTTCGTTTGAAGACTCTGAATTGACAGTCCAACCTTTCCAAGATAGAGGAATGAAGGCTACAGCAACCGCTAATAATGAGACGCCAGCGACATAATAGGCAGGTGCCATGTGAGATTGCTGCAACCAAGCACCAGTTAATATTGGTGTTAAACCACCAAAAATTGCATAAGCCACATTGTAAGCGAATGACAGGCCAGAATAGCGAATTTCAGGTGGAAATGCGCGTGTACTGATAATTGGAGTGGTTGCAATCGCGCCAACAAAGAAGCCCATCAAGCCATAGTTAAAAATCAACGTACTCGCCGCAATATCACTGGATAATGATGAATAAAAGTAAATTGCTGTTACGGCTAATCCACCCCATGATAAAGTCATTGAGGTACGAGTTCCGGTTTTATCGCCTAACCAGCCCCAGAAGATACAGCCTAATGTTAAGGTCAATGTCGCCGCGCAGTTAGCTTGCAATGCCACATTCCTATCAATGTTATAGATCCCTTTTAACACCACATCTGGTGTCATCAAAATGGTGACAACGATAGCGGTTGATAATGACCACGTCAGTGCCGCAGTGATCATACAAGCTTGTTTATGAGACTTAATCACGGTTTTGACGGGTAATTCTTGTGACAAGGCCTTTTTGGCTGCCAGTTCTTTGAATATCGGGGTTTCTTGTAAAAAACGACGTAAATACACAGAGATAAACCCAAAAACACCACCAAGAATAAATGGAATACGCCAAGCAAAATCATGAATTTCAGTTGTGGTATAAGAGCGCTCAATGATAATTGCGACGATAGAGCCTAATAAAATACCACCGGTGATCCCAGAAGTCAGTGTACCGACACCTAAACCATAACGTTGTTTTGGTGTATGTTCTGCAATAAATACCCATGCACCTGGCATTTCACCACCAATCGCGGCACCTTGCATAATACGCATTAACAGCAGTAATAATGGAGCAGCAGCGCCAATGGTTTCATAAGTAGGTAAGAAACCAATAACAAACGTTGGGAATGCCATTAAGAAAATACTGAGGGTAAACATTTTCTTGCGGCCAATTTTATCCCCGAAGTGAGCCATGATAATGCCACCAAGAGGGCGAGCAAGGTAACCTGCTGCAAATAGACCCAGTGTTGCCATTAGCGCGAGAAATTCGTTATCCCCTGGGAAAAATAGTTGGGAAATAATTTTTGCGTAAAAAACAAAGATAACGAAGTCATAAAACTCAAGAGTTCCCCCTAAAGAGGATAAGCCTAATGTTTTATAGTCTTCTTTGCCCAAAGGTCTCGCAGAGGGCTGGCTGGCGGTTTGCGGTGTCATTATAGTTTCCTTCTAACTACCTGTAATACTAAATTGCATAAATTCAAAATAATAAGCATTGACTCATAATAATGAGCTAATCATTTTTATTGGTGCAGATAAGAGGTATAAAACGTTGGATGGGTATAACTTAGTTTAATACACAGTATCTTTTTTGCATGTGTATATTTATAGCAGGAAATTCTATATTCTGTAAACCTCAACCCTAAAAACAAGAATGACATTCCAATTAGTTTTGATTTGTTAGCATATTGATTTGGCGTGATGATAAATAACCTTATATGATGTTAATAATATGAATTTTGCAGAATATCGTATATTTAAATTAGTGAGTTATAGTGTTAATTATATTTAATTTAATAAATTCTTACTGAATTATAGTAAGTAAATATTACCTAGATATTATTCGTTATAATTAACTTTATTAATCTAGATAAACTAAATAACTATAAAATCATTTAATTAATAGATAAATAAAAGGGTTGTTTGCGAGATTTTGGTTTTTTAGCTGGGCTTTGCTGTCGGAGGGAGTGTTTTGTAAATTGCACGCGCCTAATCTAAGAGTAGGACGCGTGCAGAGCGAATTTAAACGAGGAATAGAGTGGCTAAGCCAAGGAAAATAAAGAAACCGCCTGTATCTGTGATGGCGGTGATCATCACGCTAGAACCGATAGCAGGGTCCTTGCCCATTTTCAGCATAATGAGTGGAATAAGCACGCCCATAATAGCCGCCATCAGTAGGTTCAAGATCATTGCTAATGTCATAACTGCACCCATAGCGATATCGCCATAAAGGAAGTAGGTGACGACACCCATAATTCCTCCCCATACAACCCCATTAATAAAGGCGACACCAAGCTCCCTTAACATTAAGAAAGAGAAACTATTGTTTTGTATCTGGTGCAGGGCAATGGCACGAACAATCATGGTAATGGTTTGGTTTCCCGTATTACCACCAATTCCTGCCACAATAGGCATTAATGTGGCAAGGGCGACTAATTGGGAAATCGTATCTTCAAAAACCCCAATAACACGAGAAGCCACAAAAGCGGTACATAGGTTAATGGCTAGCCATGTCCAACGGGTTTTAACGGCTTGGCCGACAGGGGCGAAAACGTCTTCTTCAGGGCTTAACCCCCCCATACGACGAATACTGTTATCGTTTTCTTCACTAATGTTATCAACGATATCTTCAACCGTCAGGCGGCCCATTAGTAGGCCGTTGTTATCAACAACAGCCGCAGAAATTAAGTCATAACGTTCGAACGCACTCGCTGCGTCTTCGCCTTTTTCATCAGGCAAGAAGGTCACTGTGTCAGTTTTCATGACATCGGCCACTATTTTTTCAGGGGATTGCGTTAAAATAGTGGTTAGAGGCAATTCACCTTGTAAATAATTACTGTTATCGACAACGAAAATTTTGTCGGTCGCTTCTGGGATCTTGCCCCGTTGGCGTAAATAACGTTGAACCGTTTTTAGCGTCACATTTGGGCGTACGGTGACGAATTCAAAATCCATCATTTGGCCGACGCTATCTTTCGCATATTGTAAAACTTCGCGAATACGGCTACGCAGACTAGGTTCTAAATAGGTGAGAAGCCGACGCATGGTGTCACGAGGTAAATGCTCAGCAATATAGGCTTGTTCGTCAACATGCAAGTTGGCAACGGCGCGCAGTAGTTCTCTGTCAGACATATCCTTAATTAGGCTATCCCAAACAGAAACCGAGGCCTCAACTAACACTTCACCACGTTCGTTGTTATCAACAAGACGCCATAACGCGAGACGCTCATCATAAGGGAGCATTTCTAAGATATCGGCGATATCCGCAGTGTGTAAATCAAGTAGCAATTCTTTTACAAGACTAATTTTTTCACTAATTGCTTTGTCATCAATACTGACGTGTTGATCATTTTCAACAAGCGCATGGACGAACTCTTCGTCATCTAAAAATAGCGTCAGAATTTGCTGGCGAATATGTGCCAGTTTTTGAGAGTGCGGGTTGACTGTTGGCACCGCATCGGTTGAGAAAGCAGATTGTGACATTTTAATCCTTAAAGCAATAGCAGCGCAAAAGCGCTTTTTATGAATTCGTCTGCGAGCGGACGAAATTTATTATCATTATTGTCGCCTATTTAAATAATATATCAAATAGTTGAGTCAAATAAGCGGTGATTTTCAAGTCATCAATGATGAATAATAAGAACAAATCACTACAATAATGGCCGCAAATTACTCATTTTCTGCGCAAATAGTTAACGACCAACCGGGAACATCTTCCCAATAGCCACTTTCCTTTTCTAAATCTAATAACATCAATGCATTTTGCACGAGATATTCAGATGGTAAATAGATAGTCCAGTGCCCATCATCCGTTTCTATCCGTAACGAAGAAGGGATTGTTGTAGATTGGCGTTGATTATTTAACAAAATAGCTAGCCGCAAAATTTGGATAAGCGGCATAAATTGTTTTCTTTTAAATAAATTAAATTTAGGGATATCGTCATACTTAATAGCCCGACGATGATTACGTACTAGTGTGGCAAGCAATAACTGCTGTTCTTGGTTGAAACCCGGTAAGTTAGTATTTTGCAAAATATAAGCAGAATGGCGGTGCATACCACTATGATTAATACTTAAGCCAACTTCATGGAGCATAACCGCCCATATTAAAATGGATTCTAACTGTGGGTTGAGTTGTTTAGGGTTTTGCTGCCCCCACTGGAAATAGAGCTCTTCCATCGTTTTTAATACACGTTTAGCTTGCTCTCTATCAATATTATAATGCTCAGCAAGGCTTAATGCAGTACGTTGACGGATATCTTGGTGGCGGAAGCGGCCTTCCATTTCATATAAAACACCTTCACGTAATGCACCGTCAGATAAACGTAACTCTTTAATTTCTAATGAATCAAAGACGGCAAGTAAAATGGCTAAACCTGGGACAAATACATGTTTACGTTCATTAGAGAGGCCGAGTATATTTAGTGCGCTAAATGACTTATATTTTAATGCCATTTGCTTGATTTCGATGAGGCGTTCACGGGTGATAATACCGTCTTTATAGCCTAATTCTTGTATTACACTATGAGCAGCTTTGATGGTGCCCGAGGCACCCATCGCGACGTCCCAAGTTTGTTTCTTAAATAAAATCGCAGTGCTTTCTAATTTTAAGCAAGCCCCTAGGTAAGCGCGATTAAAAAATTCAGGGTTGATTTCTTCATTTGGGAAGTAAGTGCGAGCAAAGCTCACACACCCCATTCGGCGGCTTTCAATCAAAAGCGGTTCAAACTTTTCACCAATGACTAACTCAGTTGAACCGCCACCGATATCAAGTACTAATTTGCGGCCTTTTTCGGGTTGGGTGTGTTCAACGCCCATAAAAATCAATCGAGCTTCTTCTTGGCCTGAAATGATTTCAATAGGATAGGGCATGATTTCTTTTGCGCGTTGCAAAAATAGTTTCACATTCGTTGCGACACGTAATGAGTGTGTGCCAACAATACACACGTTCTCAGGGGAAAATCCTTGTAACCGTTCGGCAAACAACGCGAGGCAGGCAAGGCCCCGTTCCATGGCTTCTTCACTTAATTCATTGGTATCACTTAGGCCATCGGCAAGGTGAACACGTTTTTTCAAACGAGTGAGAACTTGCAATGCACCGTTGACAATACGAGCAATGACCATATGAAAACTATTGGAGCCTAAATCTATAGCCGCAATTTCTTGTGGTCTCGGTGTTGAGGCGTTGGTTATTGGCATATTTTTAAGCTCTTGTATCAGGTGTTTCGATTGATTTTAAATAATCATACACAGCAAGCTGGGCTTGGATTTTTCGTTTATTTCCGCGGGGAACATAATGATTACTTAAATCTTTGTCAACATAACGTGCTTTTACGGTATCGCTAAATTGCAGCTCTAAAATATCCAATACCCGTTGTTTTAAATGCGGGTCGACTAAACTAACGGCAACTTCAATACGGTAGTCAATATTGCGTGTCATCCAGTCAGCGGAGGAAATAAAGACTTTTTCATCACCCGCATTGGTGAAAACATAGACACGGTCATGCTCAAGAAAACGGTCAACAATACTGGTTACCTGAATATTTTCACTGTAGCCGACTTGACCCGCCACTAAAGAGCACATTCCTCTGACTAATAAACGAATTTTGACACCTGCATTGGAGGCATCATACAGTTTGTCGGTCAATTCTTTGTCGACTAGATTATTAATTTTTAATGTGATGCCACTTGGCCGTTCAGCGAGTGCATTTTCGATTTCTTGGTCAATTAAGGCCATTAAACGAATCCGTGTATTTTGTGGAGACACCATTAAATTATCGAAAGTCACTGGGCGATAGGGGTTTTCAATAAAACTAAATACCCGACGAACTTCGTTGGTGATCAGCTCATTTGCTGTGAGTAGCGAGTAATCGGTATAAAGCCGAGCGGTTTTTTCATTAAAATTACCCGTACCAATATGAGCGTAGCGAACGATTTGGCCTTCTTCCATACGCGAGATAATAAACAATTTCGCATGGATTTTAAGCCCTGGCGCGGAGAAAATAACATGCACGCCAGCTTCGGTTAACCGTTTTGCCCAATGAATATTGGCGGCTTCATCGAATCGAGCTTGTAACTCAACGACCACCGTGACTTTTTTTCCATTATGGGCAGCATGAATGACGGAATCGATAATGCGTGAGTCTTTCGCAACACGGTAAATATTAATTTTTATCGACAATACATTCGGGTCAAAAGACGCTTGGCGCAATAATTCTAAAGTATGTTCAAAGGTATAGTAGGGATAATATAACAGCACATCGCGTTCGCGAATGGCATCGAAACCGTTACGGAAATTATCAAACCAGCGGTGACGCAGCCTTGGTAATGGCTTGTTTAATAGGTTTTTATTTCCTTCATTAGGGAAATTAATAAAGTCTTTAAAATTGTGGTAGCGGCCACCGGCAATCACGGAGTCATCGCTGGATAGCCCCAGTTTTTCACGTAAAAGAGCAACCATTTCGTCAGGCATATCACGCTGATAGACAAAACGGACGGGTTCTGCGGTTAAACGTTGTTTTAATGTAGATGACATTATTTCGAGCAAGCTCGATTCCATCTCTGTTGCGATGTCGTACTCTGCATCACGCGTCATTTTCATCGAATAGGCATTGAGCTTATCGTAATCAAAAAAACCTTTGAAAATTTCATCGAGCGTATAGCGAAGGATATTATCAATTAGGATCATTGACTTGCGACGCTTTGGCATTTCCGGCGGTAAGTTAACAAACCGAGGTACTTTATCAGAGGGAATTTCCAATAGCGCATACTGAATGTGATTGCCATTGATGATTTCAACGGCAAGGTACGTGTAGTCATCTTTTAGAAACTCAACCAGATTGGTGTCAGGATTAATTAATATTGGCGTAATATGCTGGCGCAGGTTCTGCCGGAAATATTGACGTAACCAAATCTGTTGGCGAGGCGAAATTTGACGTTCGTTAATCAAGAATATTTGATTGCGCGCCATTTCTAATAGCAAATCATTATAAAGAATATCGAACTCTTGTTCTTGTTTGGCAACTCTTGACTGAATTCTCTTTAACAAGTGGCGAGCACCGCTTGCCGAACCCCGTTCTTCATTAATTAAAATACGGCGTTTAACGTCGGCGAAGCGGACTTTATAAAACTCGTCTAAATTATTGGAATAAATACCCAAAAAACGCATTCGCTCAATAAGAGGGTTACGCTTGTCGGCTGCTTCTTGTAAAACACGCTCGTTAAAAGACAGCCAGCTTAACTCTTTTTCATGATAGAGACGTTCTTGGGACATTCTAACTCCATATTAGACTCTTGTTACTTTGTGGCTATGATACCAGCCAGTTAGCTAAATGTGTTGTTTAATTGCTTTATCTTGGGTAATAACACTTTCTGGATTAGCAGATTGCTGTTTCATCGTAAAATATTGCTGCTGAAAAATACACATACGGATAGCGGTGTGATAACGACCATTGACAAAGAACTCGTCGATCAGTTCGCCTTCAGTATGGAAGCCTAGTTTATTATAAATATGGATAGCTTTGACATTTTCTTTATCAACAATAAGATAAAGTTTATATAAGTTTAGTACAGAAAACGCGTAGTCCATTGCTAATTGCGCAGCGCGACTCGCATAGCCATGCCCTTGATGGCTCGGTGCAATGATAATCTGAAATTCAGAGCGTCGGTGAATATAATCAATCTCTACCAATTCGACTAGGCCTACTTTCTCACTGTCATTTTCAACGATAAAGCGGCGTTCAGACTGGTCATGAATATGTTTATCGTAAAGATCGCTTAATTCAACAAAAGCTTCGTAAGGTTCTTCAAACCAATAACGCATAACACTGGCATTATTATCAAGCTGGTGAATGAATGCTAAATCTTCACGTTCAAGTGGGCGCAACCTAAACGGATGAACTTGCCCGGTTGTCATAAAAATACCTCTATTTAGTTAGGAAAAATGTGTTGTTCTTCGATTACAAGGATAACATTTATTTACGATAAAATAATGACACAGCACAGAGAGATGATCACCTTGTTGAAAAATAATTCATTTTACTTAGGGGGACGCTGTTTAACTCAATACCGTTCTATGTTATTTCCATGTGAAATACGACGAAAAAAGGGTGGATATCCACCCTTAAGTTTATATTTTTCGCTGCCACGAAGGTTACTCGTTAGCATAACCTTGTTGCGGTAAAATTTGGTTATCTAACACAGCGTTACCTTTTTGCATTGTTAATCGGCCACTGATGAACCATTCAACAACTAATGGGTAAATCACATGTTCTTGAGCTTTAACCCGCTCGATAATATCTTCTTCGCTATCTTGTTCAAAGATAGGCACTTTGGCTTGTAAAATAACCGGCCCGCCATCCAGCTCTTCGGTAACGAAATGCACCGATGTGCCATGTTCTTTATCCCCATTTTCCAGCGCCTTACGGTGTGTATGTAAACCGGGGTATTTAGGCAGCAAAGAAGGGTGGATATTGAGTAATTTTCCAGCAAAGTGGTTGACGAATTGGGCTGATAAGATACGCATAAAACCCGCTAATACGACTAAATCAGGCTGGAATTGGTCAACCTGCGCGAGTAATGCAGCATCATATGCTTGGCGGTCAGTATATTGTTTCGCATCTAAATAACAGGCTGGGATCCCAGCCTGTTGTGCTCGAACAAGCCCATAAGCATTGGCTTGGTTGCTGATAACAGCAACAATTTGAGCGCCAATTGCCCCAGAGCGACAGCTATCAATTAATGATTGCAAATTACTGCCACTGCCAGAAATGAGGACAACTATTTTTTTCATTAGCGGATCACAACCTGCTCTTCACCCGCAGGTAATGCACCAATTGTACCGATTTGCCATGCGTTTTCACCAAGCTTGTTCAGCAGAGCAAGTGCATTTTCGACTTCTTGCTGTGGCAGAGCAATAATAATCCCCACACCACAATTGAAGGTACGGTACATTTCATGGGTACTAACATCACCAGCTTGCTGTAGCCAATTAAAGACTGCGGGCCATTGCCAGCTGCTGCCGTCAATAATCGCTTGTGTGTTGTCAGGTAGTACGCGAGGAATATTTTCCCAGAAACCCCCACCGGTTATGTGTGCAATGGCGTGGATATCGCTATTTGCGATCAGCTCTAATACATTTTTAACGTAAATGCGTGTTGGTTCCAATAAGTGATCAGCTAAAGGTTTTCCATCTAATAGCGTTTCTTCAGGGTTGGTTTGACTGACTTCAAGGATTTTGCGAACCAGCGAATAACCATTTGAATGAGGGCCGCTAGAGGCTAAAGCAATTAAGGCATCCCCAGCACTCACTTTGCTGCCATCGATGATTTCTGAGCGCTCAACAACACCCACACAGAAACCCGCCACATCGTAGTCTTCACCATGGTACATACCAGGCATTTCAGCGGTTTCACCGCCAACTAATGCGCAACCAGATTGTTTACAGCCTTCTGCGATACCTGTAATCACGCTAGTAGCGGTATCCACATCCAGTTTACCGGTTGCATAATAATCAAGGAAGAATAGAGGCTCTGCGCCTTGAACAATCAGGTCATTGACACACATAGCGACGAGGTCAATCCCAATGGAGTCATGACGTTTTAAATCCATTGCTAAGCGTAATTTGGTACCGACACCGTCAGTGCCTGAGACTAAAACAGGTTCACGGTATTTTTGCGGTAGGGAACATAATGCACCGAATCCCCCAAGCCCACCCATAACTTCTGGGCGGCGGGTTTCTTTTACGACACCTTTAATACGTTCAACCAAGGCGTTACCCGCATCAATATCAACACCGGCATCTTTATAGCTGAGAGAGGTTTTATCAGTCACTACGGCCCCCAAGGCAATTACATTTTTGAGAAAAATAACATCATTGACATTATTCTAACAGGCTAGGCAAACGTTTGCGATAGCTTTGTGTTGGAAATTTTTTTAGTACTCGTGATTCAAAAAAGGGGATTGCTAAGAAGCCGTACAGAAAAATAATAAATGATTTTATTTAAATCAAATTTGCGGTTTAGCCAATTTCAACTTAACTGAGATGAGGTATAATTCTAAAAAAAATTGTGTTAATCGTTGTTGTTTTGACCAAAATCAAGCGTTATCTAGTGGCAACCAAAGCTAAAAGAGGTATAATCCGGCGATTTTTTTGTCCGCCGCCGTCTTAAATAGTAGGAGAAACCCATGAAGATCGTTGAGGTAAAACACCCTCTCGTTAAACATAAACTCGGCCTGATGCGAGATCATGATATAAGCACAAAACGCTTTCGTGAACTGGCCTCAGAGGTTGGTAGCCTACTGACTTATGAAGCAACTGCTGACCTTGAAACTGAAAAAGTGACTATCGATGGTTGGTGTGGTCCTGTAGAAATAGAACAAATTAAAGGTAAGAAAATCACTGTAGTACCAATTCTCCGTGCTGGTATTGGTATGATGAATGGTGTATTAGATAGTATTCCAAGTGCACGTATCAGTGTGGTGGGTGTTTATCGTGATGAAGAAACACTGCAGCCTGTCCCTTATTTCCAAAAACTCGCATCTAACATTGAAGAACGTATGGCATTAGTGGTTGACCCAATGTTAGCGACGGGTGGCTCAATGATTGCCACTATTGATTTATTAAAAAATGCGGGTTGTACCTCGATTAAAATCTTAGTCCTTGTTGCAGCGCCAGAAGGTTTAAAAGCGTTAGAAGCTGCGCATCCAGATGTTGAATTATATACCGCTTCAATTGATGAGTATTTAAATGAAGAGGGGTATATCGTTCCGGGTCTCGGTGACGCGGGCGACAAGATATTTGGTACTAAATAATGATAAGCCGACTGAGAAGTCGGCTTTTTTTTGATTAATTGTAGAGACTCACTGCTTATTCAGTGATTAGCCATTTCGCTAAAAGAGGATAAAGTCACATGACTCGTCGCACCATCAGTGTTGAAGAAAGACCACCATTATTACAAACTATCCCACTGAGCCTTCAACACCTGTTTGCTATGTTTGGCGCAACCGTTATCGTACCGATTCTGTTTGGTGTAAACCCCGCGACAATTTTGCTGTTTAATGGAATAGGAACGCTGCTGTACTTATTTATTTGTAAAGGGCAAATTCCGGCTTATTTAGGTTCAAGTTTTGCATTCATTTCCCCTGTGTTGATTTTATTACCATTAGGTTATGAATTGGCACTTGGCGGCTTTATCATTTGTGGCGTGTTGTTCTGTATAGTTGCGCTGATTGTTAAAGTTGCAGGAAGAGGGTGGATCAACGTCATGTTCCCCCCAGCGGCAATGGGGGCAATCGTAGCTGTAATTGGTTTAGAGCTTGCTCAAACCGCTGCAGGTATGGCAGGGCTATTACCTAAAGATGGCGCAGTGGTTGATTCGAACACGTTAATTATTTCCCTGACCACATTATCAGTCACTATTCTCTGCGCGGTCGTTTTCCGTGGGTTTTTATCTATAATTCCAATTTTGATTGGCTTTTTAGCGGGTTATGCATTGTCCTATTTTATGGGAATTGTGGACTTTACCCCTGTTATTGAAGCGCCATGGTTTGCTATCCCAACATTTTATACACCACGCTTCGAATGGTTTGCTATTTTAACCATTTTACCTGCGGCCTTAGTAGTTATCGCTGAGCACGTAGGGCACTTAGTGGTCACGGCGAATATTGTTGAGCGTGACTTAATGAAATCGCCAGGTTTGCATCGCTCAATGTTTGCGAATGGGTTCTCGACGGTGATTTCAGGTTTCTTTGGCTCGACACCGAATACGACTTATGGTGAAAATATTGGGGTAATGGCAATTACCAAGGTATACAGCACATGGGTGATTGGCGGAGCTGCAATTATTGCTATTTTATTATCTTGTGTTGGTAAATTAGCTGCTGCTATCCAATTAGTGCCGGTTCCTGTCATGGGCGGGGTTTCACTCTTATTATACGGGGTAATTGGTGCATCAGGTATTCGTGTGTTGATTGATTCAAAAGTTGATTATAACAAGCCACAGAATTTGATTTTAACCTCAGTGATTTTAATTATTGGTGTTAGTGGTGCGGTTATCCATATCGGTCAAGCGGAACTTAAAGGTATGGCACTGGCGACGATTGTCGGGATCTTTATGGCATTATTGTTCCGTTTTATAACGTTTGTTAGGCCTGAAAAGCAATTTGTAACATCTGAAGTGCAAGAGCTTGATAGCAATAAAAAATAAGCCATGTGACTTTTCCTATTGCCGTTCGGTTGATCGAGCGGCATTTGCTCACCGTTCTTATTCATCTATCCGTGTTTTTTATGGTAAACTGCTAGATGAAAATTGATTTGTACAGCCAGAGGCGCTTCTGAACACACCATCACAGCTTTCATTACCACTATATCTGCCAGATGATGAAACCTTTGCAAGCTTTTATGCAGGGGAAAATGGGGCGTTGCTGTCTGCTATTCAGTCTGCTATTAATCAACCACACGGTAGTTATATCTATTATTGGTCGCGAGAAGGTGGTGGAAAAAGCCATTTATTGCATGCGGCTTGTGCTGAACTGTCTGAACAAGGCATTGCAGTAGGCTATGTCCCTTTAGATAAACGTGCATATTTTGTCCCTGAAGTACTAGACGGTATGGAGCATTTATCACTCGTTTGTATTGATAATATTCAGTGCATCGCGGGTGATGAAGAGTGGGAAATGGCGATTTTCAATTTATATAATCGTATTTTGGAGATTGGCCGAACTTGTTTATTAATCACTGGGGATAGGCCACCTCGGCAAATCGAACTGAAATTACCTGATTTAGCCTCTCGCCTTGATTGGGGACAAATTTATAAACTGCATCCACTGAGCGACGAAGATAAAATTTGGGCACTGCAATTACGTGCTCGTATTCGTGGTTTCGAATTACCGGAAGATGTGTGCCGTTTCGTATTAAAACGTTTAGATAGAAAAATGGGAACCTTGTTTGATATCTTAAACAAACTTGACCACGCATCCATCGTTGCTCAGCGCAAATTAACGATCCCTTTCGTAAAAGATATTCTAAAACTTTAGTAGACTAAACGAGTTGGCAGCCGCATAGCTGCCAAAATAGTGACTATAAGATTTCACAGACTTGCTCAGGCGGACGGCCTAAGCGTGCTTTATCACCATTAACAACGATAGGGCGTTCAATCAACTTAGGGTTCTCATGCATCGCTTTAATGAGTTGGTCCTGAGTTAAGCTGTCATCGTTTAAATTCAATTCCTTATACAGCTCTTCTTTGGTGCGCATTAATTGACGAGCATCTTTAAAGCCTAACATTTTAAGGAGTTTTTTGATCTCAGCTACCGTTGGGGGTGTTTTTAAATATTCGACCACCGTGGGAGTGATACCCTTATCAGTTAAAAGGGCTAGGGTTTCACGACTTTTAGAACAACGTGGGTTGTGGTAAATCTTAATCGAATCCGTCATTATTTTAACTCCTTACGGTTTTGCATTTTTGTCACGTAATTGTAGTTTTCTAAGCGCATCAATGCGAGCGTCATAACGCTGTTGTTCATAGCTGCCTAAACGGCTTTGACGGCTAGCATCGCTGAGATAATTAATCGCAGTGTCATAATTACCCCGTAATGCCATTCCTTCTGCGTAAGCGGCGAGTTCTTCTGTACGTTTACCTTGCTTTGCAGACGCTTCAGCCAGTAAATCCCAGCCAATCGGGTCATCAGGGTAATCAAACGTATATTTATTCAACAAGGTTGTTGCTTCTTTATATTGATGATTATTAATTAATGCGTTGGCAAGGTTAACAATGAAAACAGTATTTTTCGGTGTTTTTTTCAATGCGTTTTGTAAACGCGAAACTGCTCTAGCAACTTGATTTTGTTCGATATCGATATCCGTCATACTATCAATAAACCAAGGGTTATCAGGTTGTTTCGCTAATAGCTCTGTCAGGATTTTACCTGCTTCTGCATATTTTTTGTCCTGAGAAAGAAGTAACGCTTTACCATATTGTGCCGCAATTTGCTCTTGTGCAGAACCTTTCCCGTAATTTTCAATAATTTGGTCTAAGGCATGTTTTTGCTCGGTGCTATACATGGCCAAAATACGAACGCGAGCTAACATAAAATCCAGTGATGATGGCACACTCACTTTAGGATATTGATTAGAGCGGTTTCTTGCATCCGCTAAACGGCTATCCGGTAAGGGGTGCGTTAATAGGATTTCAGGGGGCTTCGACATATAACGAGTTTGGTCTGACATCGTTTGCATAAAATCAGCCATGGCGTGTGGGTCAAAGCCAGAGCGCCTTAATGTCTGCAAGCCAATACGGTCAGCTTCTTGTTCATTGGCTTGGGTAAAGCTGATCATACCTTGTTGAACCCCAGCCATTGTTCCTGTTAAAGCGGCAAAACCGGCTTGAGGATTCGCCATCACTAACAGTAAAGAACCAATGGTCCCTGCAATCGCGAGAGGAGTGGTGCTTTTCTGGTCTTCCATCATTCGCGCAAGGTGTCTTTGCGTGACGTGAGATATTTCGTGAGCCATGACTGATGCGAGCTGGCTTTCATTTTGGCTGTACCGAAATAATGCGGAATGCAGCACGACATTACCCCCAAAATAGGCATATGCGTTAATATTGGGGTTATTGACTAAATAGAACTTAAACGGTGTTTTAACTGAGTCGGCATTTTTTACTAAGCGCATGCCAAGTTTGTTAACATACTGAGTTAACAGTGGGTCATAAATAAGAGGGGTACTGGCTCGTATTTGGCGTGTGATTGCGTCTCCCATAATAATTTCTTGGTTGATGCTAAGAGTGCCTCCCGCCGTCGTTCCTATATCGGGTAAGGTATCTTCAATTGCGCTATAAGCAGGTAAAACTGCACCGTTCATTAGCGCAGCGATCATGAAAGCCAATAATGGATATTTTAAAGTTTTCTTCATGAAACGTGAGTATCCCATACAACATTTAAATTTAGGGTAAGTACCGACTTTATTTCGGGTATGTTTAAGTAAGGCACCTAAAAACGCGAAAAGTTTAAAACACATGATAGCAAAAGCTATCGTAAAATCTGTTCTTCGGTATAATTTTCGTTACTTTAGGAACTGTCCTTTGCACTAATTCCCCCAGGAGCAATAAATGCTGGAATTGTTTTTACAGTGGTATCGTCGGCGTTTTGCTGATCCACAAGCCATAGCCCTCTTTACATTACTCGTATCGGGGTTTGTGATCATCTTCTTTTTCAGCAGTATACTGGCTCCATTGCTGGCGGCAATTGCTTTAGCTTATTTACTTGAATGGCCAACCAATTTATTACAGCGTATAGGGTTATCTCGTTCAGTTGCTGTCGGCATTATTTTGACCTTATTCGCTGGAATAAGTGCCATGGTTATTTTAATTATTGCGCCGACGGCATGGCAGCAAGGGATTAATTTGATGGCCGATCTACCAAATATGGTTAACCGTTTCAATGAATTCGCACAGAAATTACCAGAGCAATACCCCGCATTAGTGGATGTTGGCATTATTGATATGATGGCAGATAACCTTCGTAGCCGCATGTCAGGCATTGCAGACTCAGTGGTTAAAGCGTCAGTTGCATCATTAATTGGTATTTTTACTTTGGCGGTTTACTTAGTTCTAGTGCCTTTGATGACATTTTTTCTTTTAAAAGATAAAGAACGTATCAGCAAAAGCTTTCTTAAGTTATTACCCAAAAATCGTTTGTTAGTGGGCAAAGTTTGGGTCGAAATGAATGAACAAATCACCAACTACTTACGAGGGAAAGTAACAGAAATGGTGATTGTTGGGGTGGCGACCTATTTATGTTTTGCTTATTTTGACTTGCGCTATTCCGTATTGTTATCGGTGCTTGTCGGAGTAGCGGTATTAATCCCTTATATTGGTGCGGTAGCGGCCACGATCCCAGTGGTTATTGTTGCGCTCTTTCAGTTCGGTATCGGCAGTGAATTTTGGTACCTAATGTTAGTTTACTTAGTGATCCAAGGTTTGGATAGCAACGTTGTTGTGCCTTTATTGTTTTCTGAAGCGGTAAATTTGCATCCACTAGTGATTATTTTATCTGTTGTGATATTTGGTGGGTTATGGGGCTTTTGGGGCGTATTTTTTGCAATCCCATTAGCAACACTGATTAAAGCGGTCATTCACGTATGGCCGGAAGAGCCAACGGAATCACAAAACTAGGTTAGGAATAGTGCTGTATGGGGGCATACAGCACTAAGATGTGGCGATTAAGCGTGTGTATTAATGTAATCAAGCACGATTTCGTGGTGGTTACTGGTTTTAAAATTGTCAAAGACGTGTTCTATTTTCCCAGTAGGGTCAACGAGGAAGCTAATACGATGAATCCCATCATAGGTTTTCCCCATGAATTGTTTTTCACCCCAAACCCCAAATTGCTCACATACTTGGTGGTCTTCATCTGATAATAAAGTGAAGTTCAACATCTCTTTTTCAGCGAAACGAGACAGTTTCTCTGGTTTGTCTGTGCTAATACCTAATACTTCGACACCTTTCGCTTTAAGTGTATCCATTTCATCACGTAGACCACACGCTTGAACAGTACAACCAGGGGTCATCGCTTTAGGATAAAAGTAAACTAATACGCGCTGACCCTGATAATCAGAAAGATTGATGAGCTCACCATCTTGGTCAGGAAGGCTAAATTGAGGCGCCTTATCACCGGCTTTCAATGGGTTCATTACATATATCTCCGTTAACTTTGCATGTTGGGGTTGTTAACAATACTTATGTTGCCTTTAGCATTTAGCATTGTACACAGTTGTTGAAATTTATTTTTTATGATTATGCCATTATCGTCCAACGGGTCGTGTGCAGTAATCTGAATCTCCAGTTGAGCGGGCATATCATTATTGGCTGGTTGTGTTTTAGAAACAAGCTCTGCGATATTACACTGCGAGGTTGTGAATAAATTTGTGAATTGCTCGACAATACGGGGTGCATCGTCAACAACAACATTCACTGTTACTGTCGATGGGTAATAGGTTGTTTGAACACTCTGGGTTCTTTTCATTACGATGAGCAAATCGAGCTCGGCGCCCTTAGGTGGCAATGTCGCCTCTAAAAGGGTGATAGCATTCCAACTGCCTGAAAGCATCATAATGAAGGTAAATTCCTTGCCAAACATCGCTAAGCGACTATCTTCAATATTACAATCACACTCGCTGACTAGCCGTGTAATAGTATTCACAATGCCCGGACGATCTGTTCCCAGCGCAGTAATGACAAGAAATTGCTGTTCAGTCTTAGGCAAAGTCTATTCCTTAGTATTTTAATTATGTCAGTTAAACATTTGATTAGAATATAGCAGTAAAATTCTAGCACTAAAAACTGACTGACTATGAAGGTAAGGAAACCATAAAAAAGACAATCTGCCAAGAGGGGAAATAGACTCTTGCGAGAAATATCAGTGAATTATTACTTCTATTTAAGTTAATGTGCTCGGCATTAACAAAATTCATTAAATTCTTGCTGTTGGGTGGTTTTCTTCTTTGAAATGAAAAAGTAACATGGTAGTTCAATTATTGAGGGGGTATCGCTATGGCTAATGGAAACGCAAACTATAAAGATTTTTTAACGGGAAGCATTGTTGCAGTTATCACACCAATGGATTCGGCGGGGCGTTTAGATAAAGCCAGCTTAAAAAAATTGGTGGATTATCATGTTGAAAGCGGAACAACTGCGATTGTTTCTGTTGGTACAACTGGCGAATCAGCAACCTTAACGCACAAAGAACATGTGGATGTCGTGAAAGCGACACTTGAATTAGCGGATGGCCGTATTCCTATTATTGCAGGAGCAGGCGCAAATGCGACAGCTGAAGCTATTTCGCTGACAAATGAGTTTGAAAACAGTGGTGTAGTTGCTTGCCTGACGGTAACACCTTATTATAATAGACCTTCTCAGGAAGGGTTATATCAACACTTTAAAGCAATTTCAGAAAACACGAGCTTGCCACAGATTCTTTATAATGTACCATCACGGACTGGCTGTGATATGTTGCCTGAAACCGTTGGGCGTTTAGCAAAACTGGCGAATATTGTTGCAATTAAAGAAGCAACAGGGAACTTAGCTAGGGTTCATCAAATCAAAGAACTGGTTGATGATAATTTTGTACTGTTAACAGGTGATGACGCAACAGCACTTGATTTCATGCAACTGGGTGGTCAAGGCGTTATTTCAGTCACATCCAACGTTGCGGCACCACAGATGGTAAAAATGTGTGACTTAGCGCTTGCAGGCAAATATACTGAGGCGCGTGAATTAAATAAAAAACTGATGGGGCTTCATCTTCAGTTATTTGTTGAACCAAATCCAATTCCAGCGAAATGGGGCTGTCATCGCTTAGGCCTGATTGCAGATGGTACATTACGGTTGCCAATGACACCGTTAACCACCTCGGGCCAGCAAAAAGTTGAGGAAGCCTTGAAACTCGCTGGGTTACTGTAAAATTTAGGGAATTTTAATGGCAACATTATTGCAAAAATCGAAGGTTATGAAGGTTGCTGGCCTGTCACTTGTCGTGTTACTGGCAGCCTGCTCCAGCGATCAGCGCTATAAACGTCAGGTCAGTGGTGATGAGGAATATCTCAATGCTGCGCCATTGAAAGTGTTGAATGTGCCACAAGGGCTGACATTACCAGAACAAAATGGTGAGTATGATATCCCTAAAGCCACATCAACAGGGGCAATAGGGAAAGCGTTAGACATTCGTCCGCCAGTACTGACAATTTCGCAATTAGCGGGTTCTCGTACAGAGGATAGCGCTCAAGCAAGTCGTTTGTTGCTAGAAAATACACCTGAAAATAGTGCACTTTGGTCACAAGTTACGATGATCTTAGAGCAAAGAGGTATTCCAGTTTCATCTAAAGATGATGGTTCTCGCTCAATTGAAACCGATTGGGTCAAATGGGATCGTGCAGATGAAAACGTACCGATTGAGAGTCGCCATAAAGTAACAGTGCAACCAGAAAATGGTATGATGGCGTTAACGGTAACCAGCTTAGGCTTACGTCAAGGTGGTGAGACCATTACCGATGTTGTCGAAACTCAACGTTATAACAAACTGTTATTGAATGAATTAACCGATAACTTATATACGTTGCGTGATACTTCAAACAAAAATAGCATCCAAAATGCTTATGGTATCATTGATGTTCAAACAGGTAGTGATGATACTGGCTTACCTTTAGTTGTTGTTCGTGCGCCATTTGATGCAGTATGGGAACGCTTACCACACACCTTAGAAAGTGTTGGCATGAAAGTGGGTGACCGTACACGTTCAAGTGGTTCTGTGATGGTGACTTATAAAGGTTTAAGCAGTTCAGAATGGCAGGCGTTGGGCATTGATGACCCAACTGTGCCAGAAGCGGATTATAAAGTGCAGGTCGGTGATTTAAATAACCGTAGTACACTGCAATTTATCACCACCAAAGGTGTTCCTTTAACACAAAAACAAAATGATGAAATGGTTGCTGCACTGAAAGCGGCGTTTAGTAAAGCACCAGCCAAAAAGCAATAATTCAACATTTTTAGATGACGAATTAAACCGTAGCTTAAATACAAGCTGCGGTTTTTTTTATTTAAATTGGATGGGTTTGTATTGGGGTAAAGATATTAAGCTTCATACGCATAGGCTGGTGGTTATCAGCTCTGTATTTTGTTTATTTAATGCTTATCGTAACCTATATGCTTAGTTAATTATTAATTAGCATTCCATCAGTTTCAATTTTCCTTCTCTGGAAGGCTAATTTTATCTTTCATGTTTTCACTTAAAACAAATGGACAAAAAATCAGTATTTATGGTTAAGTAATCGTTTGCGTCCGCTCCGGAATTTTATTATCATGATTAGCAGTCAATTATAAAATATTGAATATCAGCTAGTTAGCGTTTTATATGGTGAATTTCAGTAACTGACTGAAACAGAGCAGAAAATTAACAATGAATAGGCCATTTGAATGGTTTTTGTTCTTCTGTTACTTATCTGAATCTGCTGTGCAGGTTGATTTTTGTTTAGTTTAATCACATCCCTGGAGTGTGTAAGATGCAAAAGAAAGCTGAGTTGTATCGTGGTAAGGCAAAAACAGTCTATACCACAGAGGATCCTGATCTACTGGTTCTGGAGTTCCGTAATGATACATCAGCACTCGATGGTGAGCGTATCGAGCAGTTTGACCGTAAAGGTATGGTAAATAACAAGTTTAACCATTTCATTATGAGCAAATTAGAAGCAGCCGGTATTCCAACGCAAATGGAAGCATTATTGTCTGACACAGAAGCTCTAGTGAAAAAGTTAGATATGGTGCCGGTTGAGTGTGTGATCCGCAACCGTGCAGCGGGTTCACTGGTAAAACGCTTAGGTGTTGAAGAAGGCATGGTGTTAAACCCGCCTTTATTTGACTTATTTTTAAAGGACGATGCCAAGCACGACCCGATGGTGAATGAATCGTACTGTGAGACTTTTGGTTGGGTGAGTAAAGAAAATTTGGCTAAAATGCGTGAGCTAAGCTACAAAGCCAATGAAGTGCTCAGTAAAATTTTTGCAGATGCAGGGTTAATTTTAGTCGATTTTAAACTGGAATTCGGCTTGTATAAAGGCCAAGTTGTCTTAGGGGATGAGTTTTCCCCAGACGGTAGCCGTTTATGGGACAAAGAAACACTGAATAAAATGGATAAAGACCGTTTTCGTCAGAGCCTTGGTGGTTTAATTGAAGCTTACGAAGAGGTCGCCCGCCGTATTGGCGTGCAGTTAGATTAATTAATTTCCTATAATTTGAATGAGATTTTAGCCTGCATTGCAGGCTATTTTTTTAGTTATTAATCGGGCGTGACTGTTGGTTAATAAAATGTGTGATCCATGATGAAAGAGTGGTATCAGTAGTATTTATTTGTAGTTGCTGACTAAGTGATATCAATGTCGGTGCGGGAAGTGGGCTTTCAACTTGTAACTCTGGATGACCTAATACTTCCAGTGGTTGACCATCAGCGATTAGATTACCATTTGATAGATGTATTACACGCTGAAAATGGCGGGCGACAAAATCAAGATCGTGGCTAATCGAAACGACAGTTACCCCTTTTTCGCGTTGTAATGTCAGCCAATCTTCGAATTTTCGCATCCAAAAGGCATCAAAGTCACGGCTTGGTTCATCAAGTAGCAATAGTTTAGGTGAAACAGCCTCTAAGCAGGCAACAGCAACCATCCTGCGTTGGCCTGCATGTAAATCTAAAGGGTGTTTATCCGCCACATCGGATAAGTGACAAATTTCAAGTGCTTGCTGTACTCGCGCTTGAATATCACGTTTATGATGTTTTTGGCGTTTTAAACCAAAAGCAATTTCATCACGTACACAACTATGAAAAATTTGTTTCTCAGCTTCTTGGAATAAGATCCCAATATGGTTAGCTCTTTGTGGGGAGGAAAGAAGATTAAGCGGGAGGCTATCAAGCCGAATATCACCTTGTGTTGGGCGCAATAACCCCGCTAAAAGGCGCAATAGCGTTGATTTACCTGCACCATTATCCCCAACTACAGCGACCCATTCACCAGGGTGAATAGATAGAGATAAAGATTGTATGTTATCAATAGTTGAACTTGGCCAACGATAACTCAGGTTTTCAAGCTGTAACATATCGCTCCTTAAACATCTGTAGCAATTGTGCTTCATCGAGGGGAATATTTCCTTGCCAATACCCTAATTTGAGCAGTTCACCTACCGCACGCCAAGCATCTGGCATATTGATTGTTTCAATGGCATCAAGAAAAACATCATTTAAACCACCTGTTGCGACCATTTTCCCAGCCTCTAAAAAGGTTTTACCCGTACTCAGCAAAAGGAATGAGTCACAGAAACTGGTGGCTGGTAATAAGTTGCGCTCAAAAAAAATAATGCTACAGCCTGTTTGTTCTGTATAGCGTTGTAATTGCGTTAAGATGCGTTGTGTTGCACTCGGTGTGAGCCGACTAAAGGCTTCATCAAGTAACAGGAGTTTGGGTTGCATCGCTAATGCGCTTGCTAACACCACTCGTTGCGCTTCACCGCCTGACAAGGTTGCAGGATGGCGCGTTCGCAGTGCCCTACAAAACGTCAGTTCAATGGCAAGCTCAACTCGCTCACTAATTTCGTCGGGTGTTAAACCGAGGTTCTCAGGCCCGAACGCAATTTCCTGTTCAACGGTAAACGCGCAGCCTGAAAGTTGTAATTGGGGGGATTGCTGAACTAGTTGGCGTGATATAGACACCTGAACCACGGAGTTGTCAGCTAAGGGCGCTCGTAATATCTCTGCGGTTCCTTCGATTTTCCCCTGAATGAGGTCATTGTGCCAACCGGCGAGTATTTGCGCTAATGTGCTTTTTCCGCTGCCGTTACCGCCAAATATGCATAGCCATTGGCCTGCGTTTAGCTGAAGATCAATCGGCCCTAATAGGGACTGCTCCGCACCTTGTGGAATGAAGCGCATTTGTTGTAGATTTACCACCACAGAGAGAGACCACCTTCAATGAAAATTAACAGAACTAACCCATATCTAAGTACTGCTTGGAGAGAGCTATCTCTAGGCGGGTTTAATGTGGTGCGTTTGGCACAATAACGAAAACCACGCATATCTAATGCGGCTCCACGAATACTTAGTTCACTTAAGGTATTACTGGCAAGTGGAAATAATAGGGCAGGTAACGATATAACACGTTGCCAAAAGCGCCCATCAAGAGGAACGCCTCTCGCTAATTGGGCTTCACGGATAGTGTTTAATTGCTGGCGAAATTGTTCTGCAAGTAATAACGGGCCTGCGAGTAGGTATGCAAAACTTGCAGGTAAACGGCTTGCAAACAAAGCACGAATGAAACGTTCAGTCGGTACATACTGCAGCCAAAGTTGAGAAGCGCTAATAATCGTTAATAACTTAAACCACAATGCCAACGCAAATTCAGGGCGGCTATTTTTTAATGTGGCTCCGGTTAATAGCTGAGCTAGCCAGCCACCATGAATTAACCAAAGCCCTGCCGCCATGGGAAGCATAATCCACGCAACTATTTTCCATCGGTGGCGTGCGGGCCGCCAAAATAATAAAACACCAAATGTGCTGCAACCTAGCAGAATTAATGTCCAGCTCAATGGTAAGAAAAGCGAGCTTACACTGAGCCAAAACCAAATTGTCAGCGAGGTAAATGGATGCATTTAACGGACCTTAGCCATATTTGGATAATTACGTTGGACACGTTCTGGTAATTGTCGAACCAATAACCAAGCAATAATGGCTGATGCGACTTTATCTGCAATATTGGCGCCTAATACTGTAATTGCCACCGATTCTAATAAGTTATCGCCAACAGCATGAAAATACGCGACAAAAAAGTCAGCGCCGCTACCGGTTGTTCCTGCAAACAAGTAAGTGCGAATGGGAACAGCAACGATCATCAACGCAAAAGTAATGACAACACCGGATAAAATCACTCTTGGTAAGGTGCGAAAACCACCTGCGCGAGCTAATAACCCAGCACTCAGGCCAATCATCATCGCGACAGGGGCGAAAGCCGCTGCAATTGGGCCGCTGAGTAAACCCCATAATAGATTTGTTAATAATCCACTCAATAGTGCAACCCAAGGGCCTGCTAATAATGCACAAATTAATGTTCCTATAGAATCTAGGAATATCGGCAGTTTTAACATTGAGCTTAATTGGCCAATAACCATATTAATAGCAATAGAAAAAACAATTAAAGTCAGTGTACGACTAGAAATAATCGACGTTTTACTCATGACAAAGTCATTCCTTACAGTAATGGAATAATAAAATTAGCGAGAAGTGATGATAAGCTCTTCATAACCAGACAAAGGGCAAGGTTCACGAGTGAAATTAACTTTTTCAAGTTCCCCAATAATCAGCTCTAATGTTGTTCTAACAGTACAACCCGGCATCATATGGCCACCGAGAACTTTCCCTTCTTCATCAGAGACAGACAAATGCAGGTGTTCGCCGTTAGCATCTAAAGTGCCAATTAATGAAACAATTTCGAATTTGCCTGTTGTGTGAAACGTGTTCTCTTGTCCTGCAAAACGCAGTGCGACATGAGTTAAGCTGCCGACGCTACTGGCAATAAATGCAGCTTGTAGGCCGTGTTGCTCAATTTTTCGTTTTAATGCTAAAAGCGCATCTTCTCCAGGCACTAAGCGGATAGCAATAAAACGAGCGTTTGAAAAGGGGGATAAAGATTGGTTCATATTGTTAATCCTAATCATTGTGCTTGCGCAGAGCGTCGCACAACCATGTAAATCATTAAAATTATAAATAATGCTAAGTTATGATTTTTCTGTATTAATTATTGGTGATTATTATACGTAATTGAGATGGATTGTCTGGTTGTAAAGGTATTTAGGACTATCTTCAGCAAAAGGCACCACAAGTTGGTTTTTATGATGATAAATATAAAAAAAAATGCAGAAATAAAAAAATAAACAGTGATGAATATTCCGAATATTTAGCTTAAGTTTTGGTGGCGATGGGAGTTATCTGTATTGCCATGCTAATTTTATGTACAATTCGGCTTGTCACCGTGAAATATGCTAAGAAGACCTCTTTTGAAAAGTATTAAATAGATAATAAAGAACAGCTAAAATGTCGCACTTGAGTTAATAAATTGTGCGGAAATAGTAAGGTTTTTTATTAATGAAAATATCGTTACCGTAAAAATAAAAAGAGTTGGCGTTAATATTTGCTTCTTTGATGATGAGCCAATAACATGTTTTTAAATCAGTCTATTTGCTGCTAATAAATTATAATTATGCGTTTTACAGGGATAAATCTATGAGTCATGTTGATCCAACATTAATCATTTTACTGGTATTAGCCGGGTTAGGTATCATTAGTCATAATATGACAGTCACTCTTGCGATGTTATTTTTATTGGTGGTCAGAATAACACCATTGAATAATTATTTTCCATGGGTTGAAAAATATGGCTTAACCATTGGGATACTTATCTTAACTATCGGTGTTATGGCGCCAATTGCGAGCGGTAAAATAACGGCAAATGAAGTATTGAGCTCATTTTTGAATTGGAAATCGATTCTTGCAATTGTCATCGGGATCGCCGTTTCTTGGTTAGGTAGCCGAGGTGTCACATTAATGTCCCATCAACCTTCTACTGTTGCAGGCTTACTTGTTGGAACTGTTATTGGTGTTGCTTTATTCCGTGGTGTTCCTGTAGGGCCTTTAATTGCTGCCGGGATCTTGTCACTATTAATTGGTAAATCATAGTATTACGATGGTGAAATTGCTTCCTGTTATTATCGAACAGCTACATATGGTTGGCATGCGTCGTCTTATGGTTCTTTCTGGTGACAGTGCGTGGGTGGAACAGCAACTCAACGAACTTCGGACAGCCATTGATGGCGACTGGTTAACCATTTCAGCGAATTTGCCACAAGGGGTTTCCCCAGAAAATGCACATCTATTATTGGGCCGTGAATTTTTACATGGCATCTTTGATGCGCGTAAAGGTTTTCATAGTGAAGCCCTAGCCATGCTTGCTGGCACGTTAAAAGCAGGGAGCTTGTTAGTTTTATGTACTGCACCTCAAACTGAGTGGGCGACAAATGCTGATCTAGACAGCCTACGTTGGAATGAACAATTGGGTCTAATTCCGACACCGAATTTTGTTCACCATTTGCAACGGACTTTCCAAACATCTTCCGATATTTTATTTTATAAACAAGGAGATGAGCCTGATTTTTCATTACTAAATAACAAACCATTATGGCAAGCACCGACAGGCCAGCCAACAGAACAGCAGCAACAAATAATTAGCCAATTATTAAAAGCAAAACATGGCATTTGGGGCTTGATAGCCCCGAGAGGGCGCGGAAAATCTGCAATAGCTGGGATGTTAATAAAACAATTTATGGGAGAGAGTTGGTGTTGTGCTCCCGCCAAAGTGGCGATGGAAGTTTTAAGTCGGCACGCAGGACAAAAGATTAATTTTTGGTCCCCTGATAACTTATTAGCGTACTGCCGCCGCAATGAAAAAATAACAGCAGATTGGCTAGTCATCGATGAAGCTTCTGCTATTCCTAATTATATATTACGTGAGCTGGTGGGGTATTTTCCCCGAGTTTTATTAACTACGACAGTCGATGGTTATGAAGGAACAGGGCGTGGATTTACGCTAAAGTTCTGTGCAAGTTTAGCCCATTTCACTTTACTACAACTTGATAACCCAATGCGCTATGCGGCTAATGATCCCTTAGAATTGTGGGTCAATGAGGCTTTATTGCTGCAAGAACCCACCACTCAAACGGTTCTTGCTGGAAATACTGAATATAAAGCGTTAACTCAGGCATCATTAGCGGAAAATAATGAGCAATTAAAAGCGTTTTATGGCTTATTGATGAGTGCACATTATCGAACGTCACCATTAGATTTACGACGACTATTGGATGCTCAGCAACAACATTTTATGGTGGCAAAAACCGAGTCTCATGATTGTGCCTATTTAGGTGCATTATGGATGGTAGATGAAGGACAGTTAACCGAATCATTGAGCTGGCAAATATGGGCTGGGCTTCGTCGACCAAGAGGAAATTTAGTTGTCCAATCTTTAGCAGCTCATAGTTATTTCCCCATTGCGGCACAATGGCTATCTCGCCGAGTGATGCGTATTGCCGTTGATGCGAACCACCGTAGGCGCCAAATTGGTTTAACACTGCTAGCAAAACAAAAAGTGTTCGCCACAGAGCAAGGCTTGGACTTTATATCTGTTAGTTTTGGGCTAACACCAGACTTAGTGGCATTTTGGCAAAAAGCGGGCTTTCGGTTAATACGAATAGGTTCGCATAAAGAAGCCAGTAGTGGCTGTTTTACCGCGATGGCTATTTTACCTATTTCAAACCGTGCATACCAACTTTGTGAACAGGGGGAGTTACGGTTAAAACGTGACCTATATTGGCGCAGTGATTTACAAGAGTTTGCTTTCACAACAGACTCACAGCAGCAATTAACGACAGATGATTGGGTTGAACTCATCGGGTTTAGTGAGTTTAAACGGCCCATTTCCGCGAGTGAAAGTGCGATTCTGCGTTTATTGAAGGAAGAAAAAAACGGGCTTTCGCTTCTCAGACGGCATTTGGTGTCATGTGAACCCATCGCACAGATTTGCGCAGATGTTGGTATAACAGGGCAAAAGCAATGGCTACAACGAGTAAGAGAAGAGGTTGGTATACAGGTAAAACAATACCAACCCACGCTGTTAGCGGAGATAAAGCAAAAAGTTATTTCTTCTTGTCTTTAGGCCAATCGTCTTCATCATCCCAAAGATGGTTATTATCCTGATGCGGAGGGATTTCAGGCTTGTTATCTAAAAATTTTTTGGGGTCCAATTTCATCATTTCTTTGACTGAATTCCAGATAATACCTACCAATAAGAGTAAAATTATCCACCAGTAGTCGGCTAACCATTGCATACATTACCTCTATGAAATTGGGTAAAAGCTAAATGTTGATTTTAAATTATTTAAAATTTATACCATTAGAGTACCATTTACACTTTATATGAAACTGTGTGTTTTTTCAGAGATAGCTACAGAAAATATACCTACAGAGCTTATTGTTTATTTAAATACCATGGCAAATGCACCAACAATGCCAAGCAAAATATCAGAGCCTGTAAGTGCGTAGATATTTTTAACCTCTTCACCGCGAATATTAGCAAAGCGTTCAAGCGCTTTTTCTGTTGAAACGGCTTCAATCTCTTCAAATTGCTTTTCATATCCGGCAGCAATTAGCTTTTGGGTCTCTTGCTCATTTGGTGTAACGATAGCAATAACCTTTCCGGCCTTCATAAAAAAAGAGTAATGATTCATGGGACTTTCTAATAGTCTTAAGTTTAGGCTCCTGTCATTTTCTCAGGCTTTGCAAGTCAATGACTGGGGCTATTACCGCTCTTTTCGTAGTAGAACAAGGGAATAATAATCGCATCAACAGGCAAAAGCGACTTTTCATTAAGCGTGTTTACCATTAGAGTATACCATTGATATTATTATGAGTTACCACAGATTTTATGCGGCTTTTACCATTTGATTTATTTTTTAGGGAGGGGGAGTAATTTTGAAAAAATTGTTCCTCATTGTTATTGGATGGTTAGCTGTTGCGCTGGCTTTTGCTGGCGTTATTCTTCCTGTTTTGCCGACTACGCCTTTCTTGTTATTAGCGGCATGGTGTTTTTCTCGTTCATCTCCACGCTTTCACCATTGGTTATTATATCGCTCTTGGTTTGGGGGATATATCCGTCACTGGCAAAAGCATAAAGGGCTACCGAAAGGGGCAAAACCAAAAGCAATTGTATTGATAATACTCACTTTTTCACTATCAATCTGGGTTGTTAGCTATTTATGGTTAAAAATTGGTTTATTGGCACTGTTGTGTTGGCTGCTTATTTTTATGTATCGGCTTCCAGTTGTTGATGAACAAATTGCCACGAAAAAGAAAAAAGCCCCATAAATTATGTAGCGTAATCTATGAGGCGTGATAGAAGTTGCTCTGTTAGCTTAGAAATTATTCAGGAGCTTTAATATAGCGTTCGAATACATAATCTAAGTTACTGTTTAGCCAGTTTTTTCCGCAAATATCCTCTTGTAGGAGAACTTGTTTAATGACTTCTGGCGTTAAAAGCTGTTCTGCTTCATGGGATAAAGGCCAGTAGCTAATATGCCAAGGTTCATAGGCAACCCCTGCATTTTTTGCAGTGAAAGGGCGATAAAAATCAAATGTCGCCATGTTATCCGTCAGCCAGTGGTTCAGTTCAGCAAAATAGCCGTCAGTTTCATATTCCCAAGGCTCTAACTGTAACGTTTGCCCTAAAGGAATACGTAATGGGTCATAAACATCTATTTCGGTTCCCCAATGGTGGCGGCTTGCACCGGGTAATGCTGACCAATGTAAAATAGCTTCACAAAGCTCGCCTTCAGAAAGCGTTGTAATATCTAAAGGTTGGCTTTGTGCATCAAGAACAGGGCGGAGACCGGTAAATTTTTCATTCCAAATTAACTGTTGACGTGAAAAATCACGAAATGCACTTGCCGATTGTAACTTGAACCCTGACTTTACAGCCGCTTGTTGCATGGCTAAAAATGCTTTGGTGGCATTGAACTGTAGGCGATGAGAACCGCTAAGTGTCACTAAATGGTCAGTTGAGCGGCCTGTTAACATGGCAATAGTGATCATAATAACAATAACTCCATGACCCGTTCATAAATTAAGGCCAGCTGTTGCAAGTCTTTGACGTTAACGCATTCGTCAACTTTATGTATGGTGGCATTCAGTGGGCCGAGCTCAATAACTTGAGTCCCCATTTGGGCGATAAAACGGCCATCGGAGGTTCCACCGCTTGTGGATAACTCTGCATTAAGACCAGTTAATTCATGAATTGCTTGCAAAGTTGCAGTGACAAGTTCTTGTTTTTCAGTTAAAAATGGTTGCCCAGATAATGACCACTCTATTTTATATGTTAAGCCATGGCGTTCTAGCATGCTAGTGACCCTGTCACGTATTTGTGTGTCGGTCAATTCGGTGCTAAAACGAAAATTAAATTGAACAAATAACTCACCAGGGATCACATTACTTGCCCCTGTACCACCATGAATATTGGCAATCTGCATAGTGGTGGCAGGGAAGAATTCGTTGCCGTTATCCCAAATAGTTGATGTGAGTTCTTGCAAAAAAGCAGTTGCTCGATGTACCGGGTTATCCGCTAAATGAGGATAGGCAACATGCCCCTGCGTTCCCATAATGGTAAGATTTGCCGTAATAGAGCCTCTACGGCCATTTTTTATGATGTCGCCTAAATGAGATTGGCTTGAAGGCTCACCGACTAAACAGTAATCAACGCGTTCATTACGTGCCATCAATGTTTCGACCACTTTGACCGTGCCATCTAGCGCATCGGCTTCTTCATCTGATGTGATTAAAAAGGCCAAACGCCCTTGATGTTGAGGGTGCTTTTTGACAAAGCGCTCTGCGGCGACAACCATTGCTGCGACTGAGCCTTTCATATCAGCAGCACCGCGACCATACAAATGTTGATTGATAATTGTCGGGTTAAAAGGGGGTGTTTGCCAATTTTCACTATTGCCTGCTGGTACGACATCGGTATGGCCTGCAAATGCGAGGGTTGGACCTTGAGTACCTCGATGTGCCCAAAAATTTAATGTGTTACCAAAATGCATTGGTTCAACGGTAAAACCGAGTTGGTTTAAACGCTCAGTCAGTATCGCTTGGCAACCTTGGTCATCAGGGCTGATAGAAGGGCGTGAGATCAGTTCTTTGGCAAGTTGAATAACTGGGCAATCCATCATAACCGCCTGATTATCGAATGAAGTTTTGGTAGTCATTTGCGCTAAACCCAACTAAGTAACGGTTGTCTGGAGAAACAAGTACGGGTCTTTTGACCATGGAGGGCTCTGCAATTAGCACTTTTTTCGCGCTATTTGAATCAACCACTGCATTTTTTTCATCATCAGTCAGTTTACGCCAAGTTGTTCCTCGTTTATTTACTAACACTTCCCAATCAATATGTTCCATAAAGGTAGAAAGTAATTCATCGCTAATACCATCAACACGATAATCATGAAACTGATAGTTAACTCCATTGTCTTCTAAGTAACGGCGTGCTTTTTTAATGGTGTCACAGTTTTTAATTCCGTACATGATATAAGGAGAGTTAGATGTATTGGGCATATGATTTTCCTCAAAAAACTAGCGATAATCCATACATAATGAGGCAAAAATCGCTTAGGATCTAGCCCAAATGTGAGAAATATATAATAAACTTATAATTAAATTATTCGTAATTTAGCTTTGTTAATTAATATAATTAGAAAAAATTATCTTGAACGCATATAAATTAAGCTAGCTTCAAGACGAGAGCGAACACGTAATTTTTTAAGAATATTTCTAATGTGAACTTTAACCGTTTCTTCAGAAATAAAAAGTAAATTAGATATTTCACGGTTTTTTAAACCCACAGCCATTTCATGTAAAATTTCAGATTCTCGCCGTGTCAGTGATGAGAGTGGGTCATTATAATTATGACGAGAAATAAGATGCTGATATATTTTTTCACTGAAAACTAATTGCCCTCTAGAGGCTTTCTTCATACTATAAAATAACATGTCAAGCTCACTGCTTTTTAATAAATACCCTTGTGCTCCTGCATCAATAGCGCCATATATATCTGTTTTAATTGTTGAAGCAGATAACACTAATAAGTAGCTATTATTGCAGTGCTTACGAAGTAATCGTATCGTTTCAAATGTTTTAATACCTTGAATATTGGTATCTATAATAATTAGATTAGGCTGTAGCTGCCTTGCAATGCTTAAGGCCTCGTAACAACAAGAGGACTCTGCTGTGACAATAAAGTGCGTATCGGTATTTATGAGCTGGCGCAATCCCAAGCGTATAAGAGGGTGCTCATCAACAATCATTACGGTATATTTAGACATAGAGGGTTCCTTTTTCATGTCTTAAAATTCAAGGTCTAGTTTGATACTTTCCATAAAATAGACAGTTTAATTTTGATATATTTATTATATTTAATTGGAGTATTAATAATTGTAAAATCAGTATGGGGAATTCTTAATGTTACTTCTTTGCTTAATATATTATATCCCTCGCTAATAACAATAAGATACTTGTTGATAATACATTAAAATTAGAAAATTCATATCTAATATTTAAATCAATATTAAACGGAGAAGGTATTTAAGATAGGGTTCATAATGTGATTAATTTTTTATATATATTAACCTCATAAAACTAATAATAAATTATTTTTAGTTAATATCTTAAAAATTAGAGAAGTGTTTCGATATAGTAAAATATAATCAATGTGATTACGTTTTACTCTAACGGTGACCTAACTCTATTGTAACTGAAAGATTTTTCTGGAAATTGCCAGTATGATCATGATTTGCTAGAGAGATGTGTTTATACTGTTATCGCTCTTACCTTACTTATTTTGAAAGGACTTGACGATGGATGACAAATTAAAACAAAGTGCTCTTGATTTTCATGAGTTTCCACATCCTGGGAAAATTACGGTTACCCCAACTAAACCACTAACAACCCAGAGAGATCTCGCATTAGCATACTCACCAGGTGTTGCAGTGCCATGTCTTGAAATTGCAGATGACCCACTTAAAGCTTATCGTTACACCGCTAAAGGTAACCTTGTCGGGGTCGTGTCTAATGGTACGGCTGTCCTTGGGTTAGGTAATATCGGTGCTTTAGCTGGTAAACCTGTCATGGAAGGAAAAGGTGTACTATTTAAAAAGTTTTCTGGTGTTGATGTCTTTGATATTGAAGTTGATGAAACAGACCCAGACAAGTTAGTTGATATCATTGCGTCTCTTGAGCCGACTTTTGGCGGTATTAATTTAGAAGATATCAAAGCACCAGAATGCTTTTATATTGAACAAAAACTTCGTGAGCGGATGAAAATCCCTGTATTCCATGATGACCAACACGGTACCGCAATCATCTGTACTGCCGCTGTTATCAATGGCTTACGTATTGTTAAAAAAGATATTGGTGATGTGCGCCTGGTGGTTTCTGGCGCAGGGGCGGCATCAATCGCTTGTATGAATTTATTAGTCGCGTTGGGGTTGAAACGCGAACATATCACCGTTTGTGATTCAAAAGGGGTGATTTACAAAGGCCGTGATGAACGCATGGATGTCACCAAAGCCGCGTATGCAATTGAAGATAACGGCCAACGTACTTTGGCTGATGCGATTCCTAATGCAGATATTTTCTTAGGCTGTTCAGGTCCACGTCTTTTAACGCCAGAAATGGTGAAAACCATGGCAAAAGATCCTCTAATCTTAGCATTGGCTAATCCTGAACCCGAAATTTTACCACCTTTGGCAAAAGAAGTTCGCCCTGATGCCATCATCTGTACTGGTCGTTCTGATTACCCAAATCAGGTTAATAACGTATTATGTTTCCCATTCATTTTCCGTGGTGCGCTAGATGTTGGCGCAACAACGATTAATGAAGAAATGAAACTGGCTTGTGTATATGCCATTGCAGATCTTGCATTGGCTGAGCAAAGTGAAGAAGTGGCTTCTGCGTATGGCAACCAAGATTTATTCTTTGGCCCTGAATATATTATTCCGAAACCATTTGACCCGCGTTTGATTGTGAAAATTGCGCCAGCAGTGGCAAAAGCAGCTATGGATTCAGGGGTAGCAACGCGTCCAATTGAAGACTTTGATGCCTATATCGAAAAATTAAATCAATTTGTTTATAAAACAAATTTATTCATGAAACCTATTTTCTCTCAAGCTAAGACGGCGAAAAAACGCATTGTATTAGCAGAAGGGGAAGAAGAGCGTGTATTGCATGCGACTCAAGAACTAGTGTCTTTAGGTTTAGCTTTCCCAATTTTAGTTGGGCGCCCAAGTGTGATTGAAATGCGTATTCAAAAACTCGGCCTACATATTGAGTTAGGTAAAGATTTTGAAGTGGTTAATAACGAAAACGACCCGCGTTATAAAGAATATTGGCAAGAATACTACCAAATCATGAAACGTCGTGGTATTTCCCAAGAAATGGCGCGCCGTGCGGTGATTAATAACCCAACCTTAATTGGTGGGATCATGGTGTTGCGTGGCGAAGCCGACGGGATGATTTGTGGTACGGTGGGCAGTTATGGCGAACACTATGAAGTTGTTAAAGATTTATTTGGTTTCCGCGAGGGTGTTCATGCAGCAGGTGCAATGAATGCATTGTTATTACCAACGGGTAATACGTTTATCGCAGACACTTATGTCAATGAAGATCCTTCACCGGAAGAGTTAACTGAAATCACGTTAATGGCAGCGGATACTGTAAGACGCTTTGGTATTGAGCCAAAAGTGGCTCTGTTATCGCGTTCTAGCTTTGGTTCTTCAGATTGCGCATCTGCACAAAAAATGCGTGATACGCTAACGATGATCAAAGCACGTGACCCACATTTGGAAATTGATGGTGAAATGCATGCGGATGCCGCATTAATTGAATCTATCCGTAAAGATGTGATGCCTGATAGTCCATTAAAAGGTTCAGCAAATTTATTAATTATGCCAAATATGGAAGCAGCACGTATTAGTTATAATTTACTGCGTGTCACAAGCTCTGATGGTGTGACTGTAGGGCCTGTGTTAATGGGGGTTGCGAAACCTGTGCATATATTAACACCAATTGCTTCGGTACGTCGTATCGTGAATATGGTGGCATTGGCAGTGGTTGAAGCACAAACAAACCCACTCTAAAGGTTAATATTAATTAATTTGTGTTAAAGGCTTCTATGGTTTCATAGGAGCCTTTTTGTTGAAAATGATTCTCATTATCTGTATCTTGTGAGCTTGACTACATAAGATGGAAAGCATAATGATTTCAATTAGATTGACCTCTCGAATAGCCACTTTAATGGTTGGGTTATTTTTTCTTATTGGTTGTACACAAAAAATTGAGCCAACAAACGTACAATTGGATAGCCAGCTAACAGCAAGCGACCAAATTATTGACTTAGCAACAGGTAAGTCTTTAACACCTCAGCAATTAGTTGAGCAGCTTGCTCAATCTCCACGTGTGATTGTTGGAGAAAAGCATGATAACCACTATCATCACCAAATTGAGCAATGGCTTGTACAGGAAATGCCAAAAATACGGCCTCAAGGTGCGGTTTTACTCGAAATGCTGACACCGTCACAGCAAAAAGGTGTGAGTCGAGTACAGGCACAGATGCAGAGTAATCCTTATATTCGTGACGAAAAGTTACAGTCCGCCATAAAATGGAACAGTGGTTGGCCTTGGGAACAGTATGGGGCTTTAATCCGTCATTTGCTAAGCTCACCTTATCCATTACTTTCTGCAAACCTAGATAAAGAAGAGGTGCTTTCCGCCTACGCTAACCCATCATCAATAATGGGGCAGTATTCGACTCAGCCTATTGTTCAAGAACTCATCAGTAAAACGATTGAAAGCTCTCATGGTGGGGAACTTACAGCGGAACAAGTGGTAAAAATGACCTTTATACAGCAGTTGCGTGACCGCCGTATGGCAGAGTCGTTATTAAATGCACCTACACCCGCGCTCTTATTTGCAGGTGGCTACCATGCAACAAGAGCTATTGGGGTACCTTTACATGTGCAAGACCTCGCACCTGACGAATCAGTCAAAGTGTTAATTATTTCAGAGAGAGGGGAAGAAATAGACCATTTACATGCTGATTTTGTTTGGTATACCCCTAAATGATGACTAAATAATAGCAACCTAATGATTTCAAAAAAGTTAATTTTGTGAAGTATTCTTTATTTTCATTAAGAAATGATTTCCATTTTCATTTGTTATTAATTATCATTTGCGTTTATGTGAAGATACATAAGTACATAAGATAAAAATGAGTATAACAACATTTGAAAATGAGTATTTAAAGCGAACGACGAAGATGAGTGGGTGGTTCGCATTGGCAATTGCTCTTCATGTCGCTGTGGTTGGGGGCTATATATGGGTAACTTATAATCAACAATGGGAAGAGCTATTGCCTCCACCATCAGTGGTGATGGAAATTTCGATAGAGTCGCAAGCCGAACAATTGACAGAAGTTAACATTGGTCAACTACAAGAGTTAGCGGTGGCGAGTCAGGCCTATGAGGCTCCATCAGAAGAGAAAATTATCCCACCATTAGCCATCAATGAGCAGGCAGAAGTGCAAGTGGCTAAGACGGTGAGTACAAAACGAATAGCTGAAGTAAAAAAACAAAAGCGTGAAAAGCAGGTGGTTGAACAAAAACAAGCGACTGATTCAAAAGCCAATGATGCCCCTGTCACCAGTGATGCAGCAGCGCCATTACAGACTCAGAAAATTGCCGCAGAATTTAATAGCCAGTCACAATCGATAGAGAACGCGAAAAGGCTGTGGGAAGCACAAGTATTGGGTAAATTAAATAAATACAAGCGTTTCCCTGAAGATGCCGTAAGGCGAGGGCGAGTTGGTCAATCAGTAGTAACATTTACGGTTGACCCACAAGGTTTTTTACTTGATAGCGAGCTGGTGAGTTCATCTGGAACGCGATCGTTGGATAGAGAAGCCTTGCAGGTTTTATCAAGAGCGGCACCTTTACCTGAACCACCTACTGAAATTTTAATCAACGGGCGGGTAACAGTCAGGATCCCTATTGATTTTACTCTTAATGAAAAATAGATTGGATGAATTATGCGTAATAAACTTACTGAGTTTTGTCTTATTACATTACTTGGTTTATATGCAGCAACTAGTGCTGCGGAGGATAGAATGTCAGCACCAATAGCCAAAAAACAACCACATACAATGACTACTCACGGAGATGTCCGTGTTGATAACTATTATTGGTTAAGGGATGACCAACGTGAGTCTCCAGAAATTATCGAATACTTAACGCAAGAAAATGACTATACAAAGCAACAATTAGAGAAAGGTGAGTCGTTAAAAAAAGAGATTTACGATGAACTCTTTTCGCGTATGAAGCAGGACGATGAGTCAGTTCCCTATAATTATAATGGTTATACTTACCGCTCACGAGTGGTTGCGGGAAAAAATTATTCTATCTATGAAAGACGTCCGGTAAATAGTCAGGGTGAATGGGTTGTATTAGTTGACGGTAATGAACGTGCCGAAGGCACAGAATATTATCGTATGGGCGCGTTAGCTATTTCGCCAGATAATACCACGCTTGCCATTGCCGAAGATCGTCAAGGGCGTAATGAATTTGCAGTGTCATTTCGAAAAATTGATGAGAGCGAGTGGCAAGAGAATGTATTAACCAATACATCAGGGAATATTGTTTGGGCTAATGATAACCAAACGCTATTCTATGTGAATAAGGACAAGCAAACATTGCTTCCTTATCAAGTGGTTAAGCACCAATACGGTACACAGCAAACTCAAGACAAACTGGTGTATGAAGAAAAGGATGATACTTTTTACGTTAGTTTAGCGAAATCGACGTCAAAAGATTTTATTTTAATAGGTATCACGAGTACTGAAACTTCTGAATATCGGTTAATTGATGCAAATCAGCCACAAAATGATGCTAAAATCTTAAAACCACGTCAAGTTGGGGTTGAGTACTATCCTGATCATTTCAATGGTAAATTTTACATTCGCTCTAATCACCAGCACCCATTATTTGGTTTATATATTGCAGACAATATTTCAGCGCCGTGGGTAAGCTTTATTGCACCACGTGATGGGGTTGATCTTGAAGGTTTTGCGTTATTTAATAACTGGTTAGTGGTAGAAGAGCGCCAAAACGGCTTAATAAATATACGCCAAATCAGTTGGTTAACGCATAAAGAAAACCAAGTGAGCTTTGATGACCCAACTTACATGGCGTGGATTGGGAATAACCCTGAGCCTGATACGGACACATTACGCTACGGCTACTCATCAATGACCACACCGTCTTCAGTATATGAAATTAATATGCTAACTCAAGAAAAACAGCTTTTAAAACAAGAAGAAGTTAAAGATTTTAATAAGCAAAATTACCAAAGTGAGCGTATTTGGGTCACTGCACAAGATGGGGTAAAAGTCCCTGTTTCCTTAGTTTACCGTAAAGATCTTTTCAAACATGGTCAAAATCCATTGTTAGTCTATGGTTATGGCGCTTATGGATATGGCATAGACCCTTCTTTTAGTTCATCTCGTTTGTCTTTATTGGATCGCGGTTTTGTTTACGCGATTGCACATATTCGTGGTGGTGGTGACTTAGGTAAAAATTGGTACATACAAGGCAAAACAATCCACAAAATGAATACATTTACTGACTTTATTGATGCAACCAAAGGGTTATTATCAGAAGGTTATGGTAAAGCAGGGCATGTGTATGCCATGGGGGGCAGTGCGGGGGGCTTATTAATGGGAGCGGTGGTGAATATGGCGCCTGACTTATACGAGGGTGTTGTTTCCGCTGTTCCATTTGTAGATGTGGTAACTACAATGTTAGACCCATCAATTCCTCTGACTACTGGGGAATACGACGAGTGGGGTAACCCTGAAAATGAAGAGGATTACTGGCGAATTAAAGCGTATAGCCCTTATGACAATATCAAAGCACAACATTACCCACATATTTTAGTGACGACAGGGTTACATGATTCCCAAGTTCAATACTGGGAACCTGCAAAATGGGTGGCTAAATTGCGAGATATTAAACAAGGTAATTCATTATTATTATTAGAAACGAATATGAATGCGGGCCATGGCGGTAAATCAGGGCGTTTTAATGCACTCGATGATATTGCCCAAGAATATAGCTTTATTCTTATGCTTGAAAATAAAGACAAATATTTTCCATATTTAAAATAATAATTAACCTATAAAATTTAGGTGATTTTAGGCCAGCAACAAGATTAATCACATTGTTGCTGAGCCTTTTCACAGGCACTATTTGGCCTGTGCTAGCGGTGTGAGCGTATGATACTCAGTACGTTTACAGGAATGGTTTAATGAATAATAAAACAATAATTATGGTAGCTGGCATTATTGCCACTAGCTACCAAGGGATCGCTTTGGCTGAAAATACACAGCAGCAAAATAAGCAGAAAGAAGGTGTGGTTAATTTTAGCCAATTAAAAGTTTCAGGTGCGCAGAAACAAACCCCACTAGTCAAAGCATTAGAAAAACCAGGTGCTTATAGTGCGGTTGGTACAGAAAATAAATTGCAGTCGATGGATAAAATTATTCGCACCATGCCCGGTACCTATACTCAAATGGATGCCAGCCAAGGTACGGTTAACGTCAATATTCGTGGGCTGAGTGGTTTTGGTCGCGTGAATATGATGGTTGATGGTATTACACAAAGTTATTATGGTATCTCACCGAGCAAATATACCCACGGTATGCAGCCGAGTAATGATTTTGGTTCATTAATTGATCCAAACTTTATTGTCTCAGTGGAAGTGGAGAAAGGGCAGTTGAATGGCAGTAATAGCATTAATGCTTTAGCCGGAAGTGCGAATTTCCGCACTATCGGAATTGATGACGTCATTTTTAACGACAATTTATACGGACTGCGTAGTAAAGCTAACTGGGGGGATAATGGTCTCGGTTATAACGGAATGGTTGCCGTTGCGGGTAAAACGCAATTACAGGATGATGGTTACTTTGGTGGTTTAATTGCAATTAGTGGTCATAATATTCCCGGAAGTTATAAGAATGGAGACGGCTTTGACAGTGATGAATTTGCCACAGATCCCTCATTCAAACAAAAGCCACAATCTCAATTGGCAAAGTTGAAATATAAACCTAATGATCGCCATGAATTGGAATTCAGTGGGCGTTTTTTGCAAAATAAACTTACCAGCAGAAAGATTAATAGTGAGGACTATTATCTAAAATATAAATACACTCCATTAAATGAATTAATTGACGTAGAAATACTGGCAAGCCATGGCAATAATGAACAAAAATTTCAAGGTGATCCTATTGGTGGAGCCTTTAAAAATGCCATATCTAGAAATAAATCCGATAGTATAAATTTATCCAATACGAGTCATTTTTCTTATGGAGATGTGGATTATAAATGGCAAGTTGGTTCGAAATTAATGAAAACCAAATACCAAAAAACATCTCAACCTGTTGAAGACCCTAACACCCAAATATATAACCCATTTTCACCGAGTGGCACGCAAGATATCGTGAGCTTATATACCCAATTTGAAGGGAAATATGATATCTATACCGCTACATTTGATCTTAATTATCTTAATTATAAAGTTAAAGGTTATAAACCTGCGTGTGATGAAACCGAAAAATGTTTCCCCCAAGAAGCCAGTACATTGAATATCAAGGATAGCGGTATTAACCCTGGTGTTTTATTATCAGCACAAATTATTCCTGAGTTTCAACCTTTTGTTAGTTATGCTCACTCGATGCGTGCACCTAATTCCCAAGAGGCTTTTTTCTCGCAAAATGGTGGTCAGAGCATGAACCCATTCCTAAAAGGGGAAAAGTCGAAAACATGGCAAGTTGGGTTTAATAGCTTCAAGCCTGACTTAGTTGTAGAGGGCGATCAATTCAATATGAAAGCTCTGTGGTTCCATACACATATTAAAGATTACATTACTAGCAAATCATTTATGTTGTGCCGAGCAAACTCACAAGAAGAGTTTGATTGGTGCTTGATTAACGATGATGTTTGGAATAAAGAAAACCCAGATATTTTTCAGCGTGCAGATATGTATGTTAATGATCCTAGAGATGTGAATTTACGAGGGTATGAGTTGCAAGCCAATTATGATGCAGGTGTATTTTATTCAATGGTTTCATATACCAAAGAGTCAGGAAAACAACCGGTTTCTATTAATAGTACCTCCGTATTTAGTGCAGGGGATTTCACTCAATTACCTGACTATTACCTAACATTAGACTCAGGCGTACGCTTCTTTGATGAAAAACTGACACTCGGTTCAACGATCACATGGACTGGCCCCTCCAAACGGATTAGCCCAGTTCCAGATGGCGACCAAAATGGTGATGCTATGACGGAGAAATATGAGAAACAACCAACCATTATTGATGTATATGCAGATTATGAAATTAATAAAAACGTTAAATTGATGATGACTATTAACAATGTGACGAATAAAAACTATACCGATGCATTAAATCGCGCAAATTCAGGTGCAATTATGCAAGAGAGAGGACGGAATAATGAAACGGGTAGAGGGCGTACTTATATGATAGGTGGGCAGGTACGTTTCTAACCAGTATATAAATTTACAACCACTTATCCCGTTATTTTAATCGAGATAAGTGGTTAAAATAATCACTTCGATACTATTTTTGTTTTAACTTTCTCAATGTGAGTAATTTGGCTTTCAACCCAACCATCATTAAGGCGTGTTTTCAGTGGTTGCCCTAATTTTACTTGGCTGGTTTTTTTCAACACGGTGCCTTCTGCTGTCTCACTAATACTAAAGCCGCGAGCAAGTGTTGCCAATGGGCTGACAGCTTCCATTTTCGAACACGCGACAGCAAAACGTTGACGATAGCTATTGACCAAACTCGTGATCATATTTTGCAAATGATATTGTGTTTGTTGCAACTGACGTTGTTGCTTTTGCAACTGAGGGCGTAAATCATTTTGCAGCAAACGGCGATTGACTCTTTCGAATTTAGCTGTCGAATTTTGTAGTTGCCGAGTCATCGACTGTGCTAACTTTTGTTGCAATAAATTAAGTTGGTTATGTTGCCGTGCTAAGCGTAATTGCGGGTGCTGTTGCTGTAAACGATGGTGTAAACGAGCAAACCTTTGTTGTTGGCCTACCACGTAATAATCCATTGCCATTTCAAGGTGTTGCTGTGCAGATTTTAACTGCCGCAGCATTTCTAGCTGGTTACGGCTAACAAGCTCGGCTGCCGCAGATGGGGTTGGTGCTCTTATGTCCGCTACATAGTCCGCAATCGTCACATCGGTTTCATGACCAACAGCACTAATTATAGGCAGTTGACTAGCAAAAATAGCTCTAGCAACGATTTCTTCATTAAATGCCCACAAATCTTCAAGGGAGCCCCCACCGCGACCGACAATTAACACATCACATTCTTGACGCAAATTTGCTAGCTCAATCATTCGAGCAATTTGTGCTGGTGCCATTTCGCCTTGAACGGCCGTTGGATAGATAATGATAGGCAGAGAAGGATCCCGGCGGCGTAAAATATTTAAAATATCATGTAGGGCTGCACCGGTTGCTGATGTAATGATACCGACAGATTTAGCAGGGCTAGGTAGCGGTTTTTTATGAATAATATCAAATAAGCCTTGTGCGCTTAGCGTTTGTTTTAATAGTTCAAAACGCTGTTGCAGTAAGCCCTCACCGGCTGGCTGCATACTTTCAAGGATTAATTGGTAGTCACCTCGAGGTTCATATAAAGTCACTGTCGCTCTAACCAAAACTTGCTGGCCATTTTGTGGGCGGAAAGTGACACGTGCATTCTGCCCACGGAACATTGCCGCACGTACCTGTGCTCGGTCATCTTTTAAGGTTAAGTACCAATGACCTGAACTTGGCTGTGAAAAATTGGAAATTTCAGCGGTTAACCAAATACGCCCCATTTGGCTATCGAGTAGTTCTCGAACTGTTTGGTTAAGCTTGCTAACCGAGTAAATTGCGTTATTTTGTGAAGTCGACATGTGAGCCAGATCAAATTTTAAAACAATGACTTAATCGATAGATACTAACGCAGCTATAGGAGTTATCAAGTTTTTTTTCAAAAAAACGCTGGAAGCAACCGTTTTCGGTGTGTATAATGCCGCGGCAATATTTTATACCTTTCCATAACGCTGCCTGGTGGGATATTGCCTATGTTACGCATTAAAAAAGAAGCACTTACTTTCGACGACGTTTTACTCGTTCCTGCACACTCAACCGTATTACCGAATACCGCAGATTTATCAACTCAACTGACTGCAAACATCCGCCTGAACATTCCTATGCTTTCTGCAGCCATGGATACTGTCACTGAATCTGACCTTGCTATTGCATTAGCACAAGAAGGTGGCATTGGTTTCATCCATAAAAACATGACTATTGAGCGCCAAGCGGAAGAAGTTCGCCGCGTGAAAAAGCATGAAAGTGGTGTCGTCACTGACCCTGTGACAGTAACGCCTGATACTACCATTCGTGAAGTGCAAGAAATGGCTGAGCGCAATGGTTTTGCAGGTTATCCAGTAGTTGCAAGCGACAACTCATTAGTTGGTATTATTACTGGCCGCGATGTTCGTTTCGTGACGGATTTAGACCAGCCTGTTACTGCTGTGATGACGCCAAAAGAACGTTTAGTCACCGTGAAAGAAGGCGAAGCACGTGAAATTGTTTTACAAAAAATGCATGAAAAACGTGTAGAAAAAGCCTTAGTGATCGATGATAACTTTCATTTGTTAGGGATGATCACTGTTAAAGACTTCCAAAAAGCAGAACGTAAGCCAAACGCGTGTAAAGACGAGCAAGGCCGTTTACGTGTTGGTGCTGCTGTTGGTGCTGGTGCAGGAAATGAAGAGCGTGTTGACGCGCTGGTGGCTGCTGGCGTTGACGTTTTATTAATTGACTCATCACATGGTCATTCAGAAGGCGTATTACAACGTATTCGTGAAACCCGCCAAAAATACCCTGACTTACAAATCATTGGCGGTAACGTAGCAACCGCGGAAGGGGCGAAAGCGCTGGCTGATGCAGGTGTTAGCGCCGTTAAAGTCGGTATTGGCCCTGGTTCAATTTGTACAACTCGTATCGTAACTGGTGTGGGTGTACCACAAATTACGGCTATTGCAGAAGCGGCAGAAGCTCTGGAAGGTACGGGTATTCCTGTTATCGCGGATGGGGGTATTCGCTTCTCAGGTGATATCTCTAAAGCTATCGCGGCAGGCGCAGCCTGTGTGATGGTTGGCTCAATGTTCGCAGGAACTGAAGAGTCTCCGGGAGAAACTATTTTATTCCAAGGCCGTACTTACAAAGCATATCGTGGCATGGGCTCACTGGGTGCGATGTCTAAAGGTTCGTCAGATCGTTACTTCCAATCTGATAATGCAGCAGACAAATTAGTGCCAGAAGGCATTGAAGGCCGCGTAGCATACAAAGGTCGCCTAAAAGAAATCATTCATCAACAAATGGGTGGCTTACGCTCCTGTATGGGCCTGACGGGCTGTGGTACTATTGATGCATTAAGAACAAAAGCAGAATTTGTTCGCATCAGTGGAGCCGGTATCCAAGAAAGCCACGTTCATGATGTTACTATCACGAAAGAATCTCCAAACTACCGTTTGGGGCAATAATCGATAAAGTTTCTCAGGGTGGCGCATTCATTTGATTGCGTCACCGATTCTTATTTTTGACTTGAATTTTTGGAATTCTCCTCAAATGACAACAAATATCCATAAACATCGCATTCTTATTCTTGATTTCGGCTCACAATATACACAGCTGATTGCCCGTCGTATTCGTGAAATTGGCGTTTACTGTGAACTCTGGGCGTGGGACGTTACAGAAGAACAAATTCGAGGATTCAATCCAAACGGTATTATTCTTTCTGGCGGGCCAGAAAGTACGACTGAGTCAGATAGCCCACGTGCTCCTGATTACGTATTTAATGCAGGTGTTCCTGTATTAGGTATTTGTTATGGCATGCAAACCATGTCAATGCAGTTGGGTGGTACAGTTGAAGTCTCTGGTGAACGTGAGTTCGGTTATGCCAATGTCGAAATCACTGAGCAATGTGAATTATTCCGTGATATTCATGACTCTCTGAACGAAGCTGGCAAGCCAGTACTTGATGTTTGGATGAGCCATGGTGATAAAGTTACAGCTATCCCTGCAGATTTTAAAACTATCGCCAGCACGCCAAGCTGCCCATATGCCATCATGGCAAATGAAGAGAAGAAATTCTACGGTGTGCAATTCCACCCAGAAGTGACTCACACTCACCAAGGCCTGAATATTTTAACGCGTTTTGTGAAAGATATTTGCCAATGTGAAGCCCTGTGGACACCAGCGGCAATTATCGAAGACACAGTAGCGCGTTTAAAAGAGCAAATTGGTGATGACCATGTACTGCTCGCATTATCGGGTGGTGTTGATTCATCGGTTACGGCATTGCTATTAAACCGCGCAATTGGTAAACGTTTAACCTGTGTGTTCGTTGATAACGGTTTATTGCGTTTAAATGAAGCAGACCAAGTAATGGAAATGTTCGCAGGTAAATTTGACCTGAACATCATCCATGCAAAAGCCGAAGATCGCTTCTTAAATGCATTAGCTGGGATCAGCGATCCAGAAGCTAAACGTAAGAAAATTGGTCACGTATTTATCGAAGTATTTGATGAAGAGTCATCTAAGCTGCCTAATATTAAATGGTTGGCTCAAGGGACGATTTACCCAGACGTTATCGAATCAGCAGCATCAGCAACTGGCAAAGCGCACGTTATCAAGTCTCACCATAACGTAGGTGGTCTGCCGGATGATATGAAACTTGGTTTAGTTGAGCCATTAAAAGAATTGTTTAAAGATGAAGTCCGTAAAATTGGTCTCGAATTAGGCCTCCCGTACGATATGCTGTATCGCCACCCATTCCCAGGCCCAGGTTTAGGGGTTCGCGTGTTAGGTGAAGTGAAGAAAGAGTACTGTGACTTATTACGTCGTGCAGATGCTATCTTTATTGAAGAACTGCACAAAGCAAATTTATATCATAAAGTTAGCCAAGCATTTACCGTATTCTTACCTGTCCGCTCTGTTGGCGTCATGGGTGATGGCCGTAAATATGACTGGGTTGTTTCACTGCGTGCAGTTGAAACTATCGACTTTATGACCGCTCATTGGGCGCATCTACCTTATGACTTCTTAGGCCGCGTTTCAAACCGCATCATTAATGAAGTCGATGGTATTTCCCGTGTTGTTTATGATATCAGCGGCAAACCACCAGCGACAATTGAGTGGGAATGATTCCGCGTCTGGCACAGCCAGGCACCTGATGGCATGAAATGCCGCTAAGCCCGCGTAATTGCGGGCTTTTTTTTGTTTGTGTTTGGCACGATCTGGCAACGGGAGGAAGCGCCAAGCACCGTTTGAGCATGGCATTAAAGCTGGTATTATGGTTTGGCGATGCCATGATTGATGCCGATACCATGCTGCGTTCTTTTGTGTGTTCATGGTATTAATATTCTATAAGTTACTGTTTCGTAAGAAAAAATACGATAAATTCGAGATTTTTTCAGCATGGTATCGGAGACGAAGAAGGACAAGGTACATGCTGACCGATACCAAGCTGCGCAATCTCAAGCCCAGGGACAAACTCTACAAAGTGAATGACCGGGAAGGTCTCTATGTGGCAGTGACTCCAGCCGGCTCCATCTCGTTCCGTTACAACTACTCAATCAACGGTCGGCAGGAGACCATCACCTTTGGGCGTTATGGTGTCGGTGGCATCACCCTGGCCGAAGCCCGCGAGCTGTTGGGTGACGCCAAGAAGATGGTTGCGGCGGGCAAGTCGCCGGCCAAGGAGAAAGCCCGAGACAAGGCGCGGGTGAAAGATGCAGAGACGTTCGGTGCCTGGGCGGAGAAGTGGCTGCGTGGCTACCAGATGGCCGACTCCACCCGCGATATGCGCCGCTCGGTTTATGAGCGTGAGCTGAAGCCGAAATTCAGCAATCAGAAGCTGGTGGAGATCACCCACGAAGACTTGCGGGCGCTGGCTGATGCCATTGTTGAGCGAGGCGCACCGGCCACCGCCGTTCATGTGCGTGAAATCGTGTTGCAGGTATTTCGCTGGGCCATCGAGCGTGGGCAGAAGGTCGAAAACCCGGCAGAACTGGTGCGCCCAACAAGCATCGCTCGATTCGAGCCACGTGACCGAGCGTTGACGCCAGAAGAAATTGGGCTGATGTACCAGTACATGGAGCGAGTGGGCACAAGCCCAACAAACCGTGCGGCGGCCAAGCTGTTATTGCTGACGATGGTGCGCAAGAGCGAGCTGACCAATGCGACCTGGAGCGAGATCAATTTCAGCGAAGCGTTGTGGACGATTCCAAAGGAGCGGATGAAACGCCGTAACCCGCACCTGGTATTTCTGTCCCAGCAGGCTCTGGATATTTTCATTGCCATGAAAACCTTTGCCGGTGGTTCCGACTTCGTTTTGCCATCACGGTACGACTCGGATGCGCCGATGAGCGCTGCCACACTTAACCAGGTGCTGACGCTGACTTACAAGGCGGCGCAGAAAGATGGGAAGTCACTTACCAAGTTCGGACCGCATGATTTGCGGCGCACAGCCAGCACGCTGTTGCATGAGGCCGGCTACAACACCGACTGGATCGAGAAGTGCCTGGCGCACGAGCAGAAGGGCGTGAGGGCTGTCTACAACAAGGCTGAGTACCGCGAGCAGCGGGCGGCGATGTTGCAGGATTGGGCCGATATGATTGATGAGTGGACTTCGGGAGGCAGTAAGGGTTGATGTTTTTGCTATCTTTGATAGCATTGAAGTTGATGCCGTGAATTTATAAATAAGGCCGCCATTGGCATCGGGCAGGTCAATTACCGATTAGCTGCTTCGCGCAGCTACTCGATGAATAGCAACTATTCATTTGAGAGGTATTGACCCATGCAAAATATAAAGACCCTCATCAACAGGAAGAAGCTCCTGGAGATGATCCCGCTTTCGACACGAACAATTTATAACCTGGAGCAGCGAGGGGATTTTCCACGCCGTATCGCGTTAACCAGTAGAAATGTCGCCTGGGATTTGTCAGAGGTCGAAGAGTGGATTGAGGCACGTAAATCATCGGGTGATCAAGCTGCGCGACCTGGCCCTATAGAGGGCTAGTTATATGGCTCTTGATCTTATGGCGGCTTTCACGGAATTGCCGCCACCCATTGATTATGTTCTGCCTAATATGGTTGCTGGCACTGTTGGTGCTCTTGTGTCGCCTGGTGGGGCTGGTAAATCCATGTTGGCCCTTCAATTGGCTGCACAGATTGCAGGCGGGCCTGATTTACTTGAAATAGGCGAGTTTCCCACCGGGCAAGTGGTCTATCTGCCTGCTGAAGATCCACCGGCCGCTATTCACCATCGTCTGCACGCCCTTGGGGCACACCTCAGCGCAGCGGAACGGCAAGCCGTGGCTGATGGTTTGCTCATTGAACCCTTGATCGGTAAATGCCCAAACATCATGGCTGCTAGCTGGTTCGATGCTCTCAAACGAGCCGCTGAAGGTCGTCGCTTGATGATCTTGGACACTTTGCGGCGCTTCCACATTGAGGAGGAGAACGCTAGCGGGCCGATGGCGCAGGTTGTTGGGCACATGGAGGCCATAGCCGCTGATACAGGCTGCTCCATTGTGTTTCTGCACCACGCGAGTAAAAGCGCAGCCATGATGGGGTCGGGCGATCAACAGCAGGCCAGTCGTGGATCGTCCGTACTGGTTGATAACATCCGTTGGCAATCGTACCTATCCGGCATGACGCAAGGCGAGGCCGAGATACTGGGGGTCGATGATTGTCAGCGTGGGTATTTTGTCCGCTTTGGCGTCAGCAAGGCCAACTATGGCGCACCTTTTCAAGAACTCTGGTTTAGACGGCACGACGGCGGCGTGTTGAAGCCTGCTGTACTGGAGCGGCAGTGCAAGGTGAAAAGGAGACAGCGTGAAGAAGCCTAAGCATGACCTGACCCACGTCCGACATGATCCCGCGCACTGTTTGGCACCTGGCCTGTTCCGCAGCCTCAAGCGTGGCGATCGCAAACGCTGCAAGCTGGACGTGACCTACACCTTTGGCGAGGACGAATCCATGCGTTTCGTCGGATTCGAACCTCTCGGGGCCGATGATATGCGTCTTTTGCAAGGCATCGTGGCCCTTGGCGGCCCGAACGGCATCTTGCTAACCCCGGAACCGACCAGTGAGACGGGGCGACAGCTACGGCTATTCCTTGAACCCCGTTTCGAAGCCATTGAGCAAGACGGCTTGGTGGTTCGTGAGAGCCTGACCAAACTGCTCTCAGAAACGGGCATGACGGATAGCGGCGACAACATCAAGGCGCTCAAAGCCAGCCTGCTGCGCATGTCGAACGTCACCATCCTTGTGACGAAGGGACGGCGGCAAGCCGCGTTCCACCTGATGAGTCATGCTTTTGACGAGACGGACGGCAGGCTATGGGTTGCCCTGAATCCGCGTATTGCCGAAGCGATCCTGGGGCATCGTCCATATGCCCGTATCGACATGGCGGAAGTGCGGGTGCTACAGACTGATCCGGCACGGCTGATGCACCAACGGCTATGCGGCTGGATCGACCCCGGCAAATCCGGGCGCGTGGAACTGGACACGCTTTGCGGCTATGTCTGGCCAGATGAAGCCAATGCCGAAGCTATGAAAAAACGCCGTCAGACTGCCCGGAAGGCACTGGCCGAACTTGCCGCCGTGGGTTGGGTAGTGAACGAATACGCCAAGGGAAAATGGGAGATCAAGAGGCCTGGCCCCACGGCAACTGCACCCGTTTACCGTCGTAACGTTCCCTTGTTACCGTCGTAACGCTCCCCTTCTGCCGTCGTAACGTTCCCCGTCCCAATTTGGAAAACCCAGACGGTGCGCTGCTTTGCGGGCAGTTTGGGAAATCCATCCAAGATTATCTAAAGATAATCCATCATGCGCGGTGCAGCTCGCGCCTTGAGGGCGCGTTCTGACCTTGCCAATAAAGCCCTGGCGGGCTTTATCAATCGGCCATAGGCCGATGGTTTAACGCCAAGAAGAGAAGGCGGCTTCAGTGGCCGCTGAAACGCCTTGTGAGAGGGGAAAACAACCCGGAGTCCCTTATTCCATGAGCTGAAGCAGAATCTGCGTCTAACGGTGCTGGAGGGCCGCTGTGTGCACTTGTAGTTATCTGTACTGAAACCTTGGCTCGAAACGTGAAATGGCTAAGCAGTGCCCATTCGTTCGGTAAGAATAATAAGAAGATTATTATTCTTATTATTACCAAGCAGGAATGAGCCGTGTGTGTTGGACGCCCATAACCAGTAACCTGCGTGAAGGTGTCAACATCAGGAAAGGTTGCCCCTCAAGTATCAATACGTCGCCTTAGTGGTATGACGGGAGGGGAGGCAAATTTCTTGTGTTCATTGACACTTGAGGGGCGGGTTATGCCCTTCTTTTTTGGCGTCCAACTCGCCCCATCGGGGCGAATGGTTTGTGTCGATTGTTGGCATTTTAGGTTCCGATTTAAAGCCGATTGAGCAGCGATTTTGAAGCGACTATGTCGATTGCAGGCCGATTTGGTGACGATTACGGTTATGTTGCCAAGAATCGGTGTTTGTTTGACGATAAAACGCTTTACGTTCGATATGCGCTAGATTTTCAATAGTGGGTGAAATGCGGGCAGGATGGGTGAAGTTAGCTAACCGGCAAGCCGGTTATCTATCTTCACTGTCCCTTATTCGCGCCGGGGGCACTCAACGGGAATCCTGCCCTGCGGGGCTGATCGGCTACCGCCGGTTGCAAGAGTATAGGTCTTGCTATTTTTAATATCTTTGATAGCATGGTTGTCGGGTACACCAAAAGGGTATTGATATGGCAAATGTGCTTATCAGGAATTTACCCGCCGAGGTGCACCGTGCGTTGAAAGTTCGAGCAGCGCTCAACGATAGGAGCACCGACGCGGAAATACGCGAAATACTGACGGCGGCAGTACAGCCGCTAGAGCTTGAAGAGATTGGCCGGGAAGTTGGCTTGTCCGAAAGCGATAAAAAAACAGAGTAGTTTTACGTTTGTAAGTCCGGGCCTCAGCGCCAAGGGCAATACCGATCAGCTAGTGGCGTAGCTCTTCGATGAAACGTTGCCGAGAACAAGCACAACGCTTGGTCAAGGCAATGCCTTCTTTTCATCGACGGAGTACGACCATGAAGTCCAAAATTTTAGCGGCTAAAAAAACCGCTCTAGCCGTTGCACTCGCAACCGGCTTTATCACCACTACCACCGCCCCTGTGCAAGCTGGTATCCCCGTCATCGACGGCGGCAACCTGGCCCAGAACATCATGACGGCCATCGAGTCGGTGGCGCAGACGCTCAAGCAGATTGAGCAGTACCAGACCCAGTTGCAGCAGTACGAAAATCAGCTCCAGAACACGATGGCCCCAGCCGCGTATATCTGGGATCAGGCGCAGACTACGATCAACCGGCTGATTGCCGCGCAAAACACGCTGGCCTATTACGAGAACCAGCTAGGCAGCCTGGATCGTTACCTGGCCAAGTTTCAGGACGTGGCCTATTACCGCAGCTCGCCATGCTTCAACGGCAGCGGCGGATGCACGCCGGCCGAAAAGGCAGCGATGGAAGAGAACCGCCGCCTGGCGTCAGAGTCGCAAAAGAAGGCCAACGATGCCCTGTTCCAGACCGTTGCCGACCAGCAAAAGGCTTTGAAGGATGACGCCCGTACCCTGGAGCGGCTGCAAGGCGCGGCCCAGGGTGCAACTGGCCAGCTACAGGCCATCGGCTACGCCAACCAGCTCGCCAGCCAGCAGGCCAATCAGCTCTTGCAGATTCGCACCATGTTGACCGCCCAACACAACGCGGAGGCAGCCCGGATTGCAGCAGAACTCGATGCCGAGGCGCGAGGTGATGCCAGGGCCGAGCAAATGCGTACCTGGACGTTTCGCCCGAGTCCGGCAGACAACTACTAGGGAGGCGGTGAGATGAAAAAAATCTTTTTTACTACCGCGGCTACGTTGCTGTTGTTGGCTGGATGTGAACAGGAAAGGATGCCCGAACCAAATGCGGCGACGTGTGCCCCCGATGCGTTCCAGGCAGCACTGAATGAAATGCGCAGCGAAGCGAACCGAGAGGCCTTTACCGAGGAATGCAGAGCATTCCAGAAGGCCAAGCAGATGCGTCAGTGGGAGTTCAAGCCCAGCCCTAAAGATGATTATTGAGGTGGTCGCCATGAGAAAGAAAATTGCTCTAGGTGGCTTGATGATGGTCGCCACAATGGTGCTGGCTGAACCTGCAATGGCGCAGGAGCTAAGTAGCAGCGGTGTTATGAATGATGTGCTCAAGCGTTTTCATGATGCTGCCGCAACATGGGGGCCAGCTATTGAGTCCGCTGCATCGCGTTTGTTCTGGACGCTGGTTGTGATTTCGATGGTCTGGACATTCGGCATGATGGCTTTGCGCAAGGCCGACATTGGCGAGTTCTTCGCGGAGTTCGTTCGCTTCACGATCTTCACCGGCTTTTTCTGGTGGTTGCTGACGAATGCGAACCAGGGCATGAATATCGCCGGTACGATTGTTCAGTCATTGCAAACTCTGGGCGCGCAGGCGGGGGGACTTTCCAATAGCAATCTTGGGCCCTCCAGCATCCTTGATCTTGGTTTCGAGTTATACAACCGCACAGTACAGGCCACCTCGGAGCTGGGATGGCGGCAGATGGCAACTGCTCTGGTCATGGAGCTAATGGCCCTGGCTGTTTTGTTTGTCCTGGCGTTGATTGCGGTCAACCTGTTGCTGTTGCTCGCATCAGCCTGGATTCTGTTGTATGCCGGTGTGTTCTTCCTTGGCTTTGGTGGAAGTCGTTGGACTTCCGACATGGCGATCAATTACTACAAGACCGTGCTGGGCCTGGCCGCACAGCTTATGGCAATGGTGCTTCTGGTTGCGATTGGCAAAGAGTTCATCAATCACTACTACACGCAAATCAGCGAGAACATGGCATCCCAGGAACTGGCCGTGATGTTGGTTATATCGGTCATCTTGCTTTTCTTGGTCAACAAAGTTCCGCCGATGATTTCTGGTCTTGTGTCTGGTGGTGGTATTGGCGCAGCCGGTGGAATTGGAAACTTCGGTGCGGGTGCGGCAGTTGGGGCGGCGGTGACGGCGGCCAGTATGGCAACTGGCGGCGCTGCCCTGGCAGGTAAAGCGGTTATGGGTGCCGCAGCCGGTGCAGCCGGAGGTGCAAGTGCACTCCAAGCGGCTTTTCAGAAAGCATCAGCGAGTATGGAAACCGGCGGTGACATGTCCAGCATGGGGTCAGTTGTCAGCAGTGGCGGAAACGGTGGTGGTGAAGCGGGTACTGCTGGCAGTAGCCCATTCGCCCAAGCGGCTGGCTTTGGTGACAGCGGCAGTAGCTCAAGCGGTGGCGGCTTTGCCAAGGCCGCGAAGCTGGCCACAGGCACGGCCTCCGAGTTAGCCAAGGGTGTCGGCTCTCAAGTGAAGCAGGGATTCCAGGAGCGAGTGAGCGAAACCACAGGCGGAAAACTGGCTGCTTCGATACGCGAAAGCATGGAGCCGAAAGAAGCAAGCCAATCTGGCCAGTTCGAGGGCAATAGCTTGGGCGCCGATTCTGGCCCAGATAGTAACGAAGTCAGGAGTTAGCACGATGACGACATCAACATACATGGCCGCATTGGCGGCCCTGGATGAAGCGCCAAGGGAAGAAGTCAGCCAGGTATTTATTTCGCCGCTGGGTGATCAATCGACCGAGGTCGATGCAGAGACAGAAACAGCCGCTTTTGTATCACGGCCAGACCCTATGAGAGAGAGCGAAACTAAGCCGATAAGTATTGAGGTTAATGGCGGCAGGAATGAGCGGTCAGCATTCGCGGAGGCGGCGGGGCTGTACCTGTAGGCGCACCGGGCTGGCCACAACCAGCCCGGCACTTTCAATCAACACCTACTGGAGAGGTGAATTATGACAACACAACATATTATCGAACCAGGGCAAGCAGTGCATCAAGCAGCGGCTATTCTTTCTTCTTTGGAGTACATCAACCAAGCGGAAGCGCGGAGCCTTGGGCCATTGGCCGAAGCCGTCGCTAATGCTTTTATGGTGGTGTACTACCAAGCTGAAACGGGCCGGGCGACACAGGCTGATTTTCAAGAAGCAATGAACGCCTTGCGCCAAGCGTGCAGCTAATGACGAAAGGGCGGCCACTCGAACTGGCCGCCTTTTTCAATCTTCACTGTTTGGCCATTCCCGACCCACAGACGGCGCATCCATCCATTCGCGTTCCTCCGGCGGCAGCGGGTAAGCCCCGGATGCTTCCGCGTCGGCCAGTAGTTCGGCCAGTGTGTAGCGCACCCGACCAGTGGAAACGGCGCGGGCCGGGTCGGCCTTCTCATGCAGCCTGTTCTCTAGGTTCTTTGGGTCTGTCATCGGGCGACCTCAGCAAGCATGGATACTAGGTGTTCCAGGTCAGTGATCGAATGCGCCAGGAAGCGGCCGGCGCGGCAATCTGCAATCATTTCCTCAGTTTTTTCCTACTCATGTTCAACCTCGTTCGTACCAGCTCTTCGAGCGATTCACCACGCGCACGACCAGCAGCATCACCGGCACTTCGACCAGGACGCCGACCACGGTTGCCAATGCAGCGCCGGAGTGCAGACCGAACAAGCTGATGGCGGCCGCCACGGCCAGCTCGAAGAAGTTGCTGGCACCGATCAGGGCCGAAGGACAGGCGACAGAGTGCTTTTCCCCCGCCCGCTTGTTCAGCCAGTAGGCTAACCCGGAATTGAAGAACACTTGAATCAAGATCGGCACGGCTAGCATGGCGATCACTAACGGCTGCCGGATGATGGCCTCGCCCTGGAAGGCGAACAGTAGAACCAACGTCAGCAGCAGCGCGGCCATCGACCACGGCCCGATCTTCTGCATGGCCCGTTCAAAGGCGGCCTGTCCTTGCTTGAGCAGATGCCGCCGCAAGAGCTGCGCCAGGATCACCGGCACGATGATGTAGAGCACGACCGAAATCAGCAGCGTGTCCCAAGGCACCGAGATCGAGGACATGCCCAGCAGCAGGCCGACGATGGGCGCGAAGGCCACGATCATGATGGCGTCGTTCAGAGCCACTTGCGAGAGCGTGAAAAGCGGGTCGCCGTTGGTAAGGCGGCTCCACACGAACACCATTGCCGTGCAGGGCGCGGCGGCCAGCAAGATCAAGCCCGCGATGTAGCTGTCCAGTTGATCGGCCGGCAGGAACGGAGCGAACACTTGTCGGATGAACAGCCACCCCAGCAGGGCCATCGAGAATGGCTTGACGGCCCAATTCACGAACAGCGTGACGCCGATGCCGCGCCAATGCTCTTTGACCTGGTGCAGCGCCCCGAAGTCGATCTTGACCAGCATCGGGACGATCATTACCCAAATCAGCAGGCCCACCGGCAAATTGACCTGGGCCACTTCCATGCGGCCTATGGCCTGGAACACGTCAGGAAGGCCCTGGCCGAGCGCAACACCGGCGACGATGCACAGGGCCACCCACAGCGTCAGGTAACGCTCGAAGCCGCTCATCGGGGCCTGGCGCGGCTTCGCGGCGATGGCCTGTGCGCCGGCGCTCATGCTTCCTGCTCGGTCTTGCCGATGTTCGCCAGCTCGCGCTTGATGGCCGTCTGGTCAAGCATTTTGAGAGGCAGATTCACGAACAGGCGGACGCGGTTCATCATGTGCCGGAAGGTTTGTTCGAAGGCCCGGCGCTTCTCGGCGTCAGTGCCTTCGACGGCGGCCGGGTCTTCAAATCCCCAATGCGCCGAGATCGGCTGACCAGGCCACACCGGACACATTTCGCCGGCGGCGTTGTCGCAGACGGTGATGATGAAGTCCATCTTCGGTGCGTCGGGCGTGGCGTACTCGTCCCAGCTCTTGCTGCGCAGATTCTCGGTCGGGTAATTCACCGACTCCACCTTTTCGACGGCGAAGGGATTGACCTTGCCGGTTGGGTGACTGCCGGCGCTGTAGGCGCGGAAGCGCCCTTGCCCCATCGTGTTGATGAGAGCTTCGGCCATGATGCTGCGCGCCGAATTGCCGGTGCAGAGGATGAGGACGTTATAGATTCTTTCGGTCATGATGTTTCGCTTTCTGGTAGTGGCTGGGGAGCAATGGCGATGGATGAAAGATCGGTGGCCTCGTCGATGACGTGGCCGGCCGCTTTCCGTTCGGAATAGCGGTCTGTCAGTGCTTCACGGTGCGGCCGTACCAGCGCCGTGAAGCGCACCAGTTCTTCCATCACATCGGCTATTCGGTCGTAGTACGGCGAGGGCTTCATGCGGCCCGCCGCGTCGAACTCTTGGAACGCTTTGGCGATACTCGACTGGTTCGGAATGGTGAACATTCGCATCCAGCGGCCGAGCAGACGCAAGGTGTTCACGGCGTTGAAGCTCTGCGAGCCGCCGGATACCTGCATCACGGCCAGGGTGCGGCCTTGGGTCGGCCGGATGCCGGCCATTTCAAGCGGCAGATGGTCAATCTGCGCCTTCATGACACTGGTAATCTGACCGTGGCGTTCCGGGCTGCACCAGACTTGTCCCTCTGACCACTCGGACAGGGCGCGCAGCTCCTTGACGGCCGGGTGATCGTCGCTTTGCACTTGATCGGGCAACGGCAAATCGGACGGGTCGAAGATGCGTGTTTCTGCGCCAAAGAATTGCAGCAGCCGGGCCGCTTCCTCGACGGCCAGCCGTGAGAACGAGCGGGCGCGCAGCGAGCCATACAGCAGCAGGATACGCACCGGCGGGGCGTCGGGTGCCAGCCCGAGCGCCGGGCGCTCGATGGCAAAGGATTTGTCCAAAGCGGGCAAAGAATCGGGGTCGGAAAGATGGCGAAGTCTCATGCCAACACCTTCCCGGCTTCCGTGGTGCAAGACAGGTTGCACACCTGGCCGCCGCAGCAGTTTTCCGTGAGAAAGGCCACCAGGTTAGTGGCCGTCGAAAAGTTCGCCTCGTAGATCACAAATCGGCCTTCTTGCCGCGACGTGACCATGCCGGCGTGTGCCAGCTCTTTCAGGTGGAAGGATAGCGAAGACGGCGGGATGCCGGCCGCTTCGCTGATTTTTCCGGCGGCCATGCCGGCGGGGCCGGCCTGGACGAGAAGCCGGAACACCGCGAGGCGCGATTCTTGAGCGATGGCCGCCAGGGCGGCTACAGCATTTATCGTTTCCATGTTTCAATAATAGTCGAAATATGGAGTGTGCTCAATAGCTCATTTAAGCTGTAAAAATGAGCTAGGCGCATTTAGATCGATATGTGATAAATTGGCCTGCCAGTTTAAGATGGGTGCATTTGAGTATGCCCAAAGGAGCCCGCAAGTATGCGCAGGACGAAGCCAGTAGCCGCGCCGATGGTGGCGCGGGTCTATCTGCGCGTCAGCACCGACGCGCAGGACTTGGAACGCCAAGAGGCGATCACTACGGCCGCGAAGGCCGCCGGCTACTACGTCGCCGGCATCTACCGTGAGAAGGCATCCGGCGCACGCGCCGACCGGCCTGAGCTGCTGCGCATGATCGGCGACCTACAGCCCGGCGAGGTGGTCATTGCCGAGAAGATCGACCGCATCAGCCGCCTACCTTTGCCCGAGGCCGAGCGCCTGGTGGCCTCGATACAGGCCAAAGGCGCACGCCTGGCCGTCCCTGGCGTGGTCGATCTATCCGACCTGGCGGCCGAGGCCCAGGGCGTCGCCAAGATCGTGCTGGAAGCCGTGCAGATCATGCTTTTTCGCCTGGCCTTGCAGATGGCCCGCGACGACTACGAGGACAGGCGCGAACGCCAGCGCCAAGGCATTGAGTTGGCCCGCCAGGCCGGGCGGTACAAGGGCCGCCGTGCTGATCCGAAGCGCCGCGCCCAAGTTGTCGCGCTGCGCAAGTCCGGCTACAGCATCAACAAGACCGCCGAGCTGGCCGGGTACAGTGCGGCCCAGGTGAAACGGATATGGGCCGAGGTCAGCCAGGCCGAAGCGAAGCAGCACGGCGCGTTCGTGGAGGACGCATTGACGGAAGCCGATGCCCTGGCCGCTGTCGGCCAGGATGAGCGCCAGGAGGAAAGGGCATGAAGAAGCCGAACCAAGACGACGAGCCGTTTTTCATCACCGAGGAGATTGCGGCCGAAATGATCGCCGGCGGCTATGAGTTCGAGCTGCCGCCCATTCCTTGCACCATCCGCCTACGCGACGTGCTGGAGCGCATGACCGATGCTGAGCTAGCATTGCAGCCGGGCGAGATCGCCGACCAGGAGCGTGAACGCTGCCGGCGCAAGCCGTGTTCAACCTCATGATCTGGTCATGGTATTTTTCATGGCACTGAGCCTGATAGTTCTTGCAAATTGTTGTCACTAAAGGGTTTTGTGTGCTTGTTTACAATCGAGTGGGAGTGACGGGCACTGGCTGGCAATGTCTAGCAACGGCAGGCATTTCGGCTGAGGGTAAAAGAACTTTCCGCTAAGCGATAGACTGTATGTAAACACAGTATTGCAAGGACGCGGAACATGCCTCATGTGGCGGCCAGGACGGCCAGCCGGGATCGGGATACTGGTCGTTACCAGAGCCACCGACCCGAGCAAACCCTTCTCTATCAGATCGTTGACGAGTATTACCCGGCATTCGCTGCGCTTATGGCAGAGCAGGGAAAGGAATTGCCGGGCTATGTGCAACGGGAATTTGAAGAATTTCTCCAATGCGGGCGGCTGGAGCATGGCTTTCTACGGGTTCGCTGCGAGTCTTGCCACGCCGAGCACCTGGTCGCTTTCAGCTGTAAGCGTCGCGGTTTCTGCCCGAGCTGTGGGGCGCGGCGGATGGCCGAAAGTGCCGCCTTGCTGGTTGATGAAGTACTGCCTGAACAACCCATGCGTCAGTGGGTGTTGAGCTTCCCGTTTCAGCTGCGTTTCCTGTTTGGGGTCGTTTGCGGGAAGGGGCGGAATCCTACGCTAAGGCTTTGGCCAGCGATATTCTCCGGTGAGATTGATGTGTTCCCAGGGGATAGGAGAAGTCGCTTGATATCTAGTATGACGTCTGTCGCACCTGCTTGATCGCGGCCGCGATAGCTAGATCGCGTTGCTCCTCTTCTCCATCCGCGTTCCAAGCTGCGGAAAGGCACCCATAAGCGTACGCCTGGTCGAGCAGGCGACGCGGATCGACGTCCAGCGCACGAGAGAATGCGTCCGCCATCTGTGCAATGCGTCTAGGATCGAGACAAAGGTCGTCTCTGTCAGCCGGATCGTAGAACATATTGGCGGCGCCAAAGCCCACTTCACCGACCAGACCGACGGGATCTATCACCAGCCAGCCGCGACTGGAGAACATGATGTTTTCATGATGCAGATCGCCATGTAGCCCACGCAGTTCCGAGGCATTGCTCATCATTTGATCGGCTATAATCGCCGCGTGGACGTAGTCAGTTTGACAACCTGCGTTTTGATCATCGCGCGCCCGCTGAAACAAAGCTGCAAAGCGATCCCGGATCGGGAGAAGGGCAGAAGGCAGGGGTTCCTCAGATGCGGCATACAGCTTCGCCATTAGTTCCGCTGCAATTTCGGTCGCCTGGTAGTCGCCGTGCTCGGCAACGATGTGAGAGAGCATTCGCTCCCCGGCATATTCGAGCAACATCAGATTGTTCTCACGACCGAGCAACCGGACTGCTCCCCTCCCATTGCGCCATACCAGATAGTCGGCCCCGCGCAGTTCATCAGCAATGTCTTCTATAGGTTTCAATCCCTTGACGATTGCAGGAGTCCCGTCTGGCAATGAAACTTTCCAAACGAGGCTGGAAAAGGTGTCCGCAATGAGAACAGGTTGCGAAACGTGCCAATGAGCAGGAAAAACAGGCGGCATGAACATCAACCCCAAGTCAGAGGGTCCAATCGCAGATAGAAGGCAAGGCGTTCGCGGTCGGGGGCTTCGATCCCCAATACATTGAATAGGACAGCGAAGGCGCGCTCTGCTTCATCTGGCGCTGCCCAGTTCTCTTCGGCGTTAGCAATCATGAGTGCCAAATCGGCATAGCGATCTGCTGTTCCGAGCCGCCCAAGGTCGATCAGACCCGTGCATTGAAGAGTTTTAGGGTCCACCATGAAGTTCGGCATGCAGGGATCACCATGGCAAACAACCATATCGGTGCGCTCTTGGTCGAGCCGCACCGGTAGCTCTCGTTCGACACGAGCCAAAAGATCGAGCTGCGGCGTACTCTTGTCCTCGTCCGGTAAGAAGTCGGGATTGACGGCATTGCGGGACACCACATCAACGGCGCGTCCGAACATTCGCGACAGCCTGCGCTCAAACGGACATTGATCAACCGATAGGCTGTGAACAGCGCCAAGTTGCTGCCCCATTGACGGCCACGCTTTGAGCAAATCCGCTCCAGACAGATCAGCCGCCGGTACTCCCGGAATTGCCGTTATCACCAAGCATGCACCCTCCTGTTCCTCCTGCCAGTTGATGACCTCGGGGCAAGCCACACCTCGACCTTTGAGCCAAATGAGGCGGTCACGCTCTCCAGCGAGCTCACCGCGGCGGGAAGCAGGTGCGATTTTCGCGAAGGCATGCCCGTCACCACGTCGAAAAACAAAATCACCAGATTCTCCGCCTCTGACAGGCAACCAGTCAGAATGCGATTCACCAAAAAAAATATTAGTTCGATTCAATGGAGGTTCCTTCAGTTTTCTGATGAAGCGCGAATATAGAGAAATATCCCGAATGTGCAGTTAACGAATTCTTGCGGTTTCTTTCAGCGCCGCCAATACCGCCAGCCCGTCGCGCAAGGGGCGCGGCTCGTGTGTGCGGATGAAGTCAGCTCCACCTGCGGCGGCGGCAAGCTCTGCAGCGAGTGTCGCGGCCCCGACATCCCCCGGACCACGGCCTGTGAGCGCGCGCAGAAAGGATTTGCGCGAAACAGACAGAAGCACCGGCAAATCGAAGCGCAGCCGCAATTCATCGAACCGCGCCAGCACCGAGAGCGAGGTTTCGGGAGCAGCCCCCAGAAAAAACCCCATGCCGGGATCAAGGACAAGGCGGTTGCGTTTGATACCGGCACCCGTCAGCGCCGCGATGCGCGCGTCAAAGAACGCCGCAATGTGATCCATGATGTCGCCAGCGGGTGCCTCGCGCCGATCTGCCTGCCCGTCTTGCACCGAATGCATAACGACGAGTTTGGCAGATGATTTCGCCAATTGCGGATAGAACGCAGCGTCTGGAAAACCGCGAATATCATTGAGATAGGCCACACCACGCGACAAGGCATAGGCTTGCGTCGCGGGTTGATAACTGTCGAGCGAGACGGGAATGCCATCTGCCTTGAGCGCGTCCAGCACCGGCGCGATACGCGCGATTTCTGTGTCGGACGAAACAGGCGCGGCGTCGGGATTGCTGGATGCCGGACCGAGGTCGATCACATCTGCCCCCTCGGCCATCAGCTTACGCGCCTGCGCAATGGCTGCGTCTGGCGCCAGATACCGGCCTCCATCGGAGAAACTGTCCGAGGTTATGTTGACGATGCCGAAAATGATGAGCGATTTATTCATGGGGGCTTCTATAATAATAATAATCGAGCATGAGTCTCATACGGATGCTCGGGTCGAAAGGGAATCCCCAGGCGAGTAACCTGTTTGCGGTGATCCATTAGCTGCAGGAGCAGAATAGCATACATCTGGAAGCAAAGCCAGGAAAGCGGCCTATGGAGCTGTGCGGCAGCGCTCAGTAGGCAATTTTTCAAAATATTGTTAAGCCTTTTCTGAGCATGGTATTTTTCATGGTATTACCAATTAGCAGGAAAATAAGCCATTGAATATAAAAGATAAAAATGTCTTGTTTACAATAGAGTGGGAATAATCCCCCAATAAGAATTAGCTGGCACTGGCTGGCAAAATAACAACTTAAGCCCATGTAAAAGTGGGCTTTTTTGTTTTTTAGTCTTTAATAGCATTCGATTTAATTGAGCAAATTAGTGAACACTTAAATTTGAAGTGCAGAAAGGATTATTGCTTCCATTTTTTCAGGGGTAGTGAATGGTGCGAAGCGTTTGAGCGGTTTACCGTCACGCCCGACCAAGAATTTAGTAAAGTTCCACTTGATCCGCCCACCCATTAGACCTGGTAGCTCGTTTTTCAGGTAACGGAATATCGGGTGAGCAGAGCTCCCATTAACGTCGACTTTTTCGAATATTGGAAAGCTCACTTCGTAGTTAATAAAGCAGGTCTGCGCGATTTCCTCAGCGCTACCGGGTTCTTGTTTGCCAAACTGATTACAGGGGAAACCAAGCACCACAAAGCCCTGAGGAGCATATTTCTTGTAGAGTGATTCTAAGCCGTTGTATTGTGGTGTAAAACCACAATGACTGGCGGTATTAACAACGAGAACCACCTTATCAGCGTAGTCTTTCATAGAGATAAGTTGCCCGCCGAGACTTGTCGCTGCTAATTGATGAAAGGGGGCCATAGTAGGATCCTTAGAATAGAGCTAATCGACATAAGCCAATATAGCCGCTGATTGTGTGGTAGGTCTGAAGTCTTTTACCTGGCTATCTTGGCAAATTTTAAAGGTAAAAACAACATACTGGCTGTTCTCCCATTGATTGAAATATTAGATATTAGCCCTTTGCTTTAATCCCGCTATAAACATTCGCTGGCTAAATAATGGTATCAGCCCGTGTCAAAGTGGAGGGAGCTTATGGCATCAGCAACCTCTCATGTTCCTTTGCAACTAACTCATTCAAAAAATCAGCGACAACCCTGATCCTTCGTGAGTGAGCGAGATCAGAGTGAATGACTAGCCAAATAGGTTGGTCACAGCCTATATTATCTTGTAGGCAAATCAGTCCCATCTTTTGGGCAATGAAATGCGGCAAAACAGCCATGCCAATACCCGCTTGGACTGCGCTAAATTGTGCTGACATCGTACTGGTAGTGAGCCGGCAAGCTCTTCCTCTTAGCGTTCTTTCTAACCATTGTGCTGATTGGAGGTGCTGCTGTGCTTCCGACCAACCGATAAAATCATCTTGTTCTAGAGAGCTCAATCTGTTTGGATTTGGTCTACGCTGTAAATAACTCTCTGAGGCGTAAAGGCCAAACCCCAATGTGCCTAATTTACGAATACGCACATTACCGCGTTCAGGCCTAACCATACGCAGTGCAATATCCGCATCACGCCTGTGTAAATTCACTGTCGACACCCCAGTTACAATTTCAATTGTGAGATTAGGGTTCACGTTGGTTAGTGAAGGCAGAGCAGGGATGATTAGATGATCGGCTAAGCCTTGAGCGGTAGCTAAACAAACATGGCCCATCACGCTTTCGCTTTTTCTCCGCGCGGCATTGCCAAATGCATAACCCGCCTGTTCTAAGGCTTCAGCCTGAGAAATTAATGCATTTCCTTCATCGGTAAGCTTGTAACCAAGCTGGTCTCGAGTGAATAGCCGAACATGTAATGCCTCTTCTAGGCGTTCTAAACGCCGAGATGTGGTTGCAATTCCAAGTTTCAATGCTTTAGATGCAGCACTTAGCGTGCCTTCTCGAGCAATCGCTAAAAATACTCTGACATCATCCCAATTTGAATGCTGTCTATCGTTTTGTTTTCCATTATTGGAAAATGGATTGCTTTCATTAGTCATATAAATCTCCATTTATGGAAAATATACTGAAAAACATAAAATAAACCAAGGGAGAGCGATAATGAAAAAACGTATTTTGGGTAATGGACTTGAAGTCTCGGCAATTGGACTCGGTTGTATGGGGATGAGCGAGTTCTATGGGCCGCAAGATGATCAGGCTGCCATGGTTGTGCTACAAAAAGCTATCGAACTAGGCTGTACGATGCTGGATACTGCGGATACTTATGGCAATTTTCATAACGAAGAGTTGATTGGGCATTTTCTTAAACAAGTAGGTTCTGATGTTAAAATCGCGACAAAGTGCGGTATTGTTCGCCGACCAGGTGAATATGAGAGAAGGATTGATAATAGTCCAGAATATATACGCAGCGCCTGTGAAAGCTCTCTTCGTCGATTAGGTGTTGAATGTATTGATTTGTATTATATCCATCGTCTAGATCCCTCTGCATCAATAGAGACGACAATGCACACGCTGGCGGGGTTAGTTGCTGAAGGGAAAATTGCTCACATTGGGTTGTCTGAGGTGAGTGCGGCAACCCTTAGAAGGGCACACGCAGTTTATCCTGTTACTGCAATCCAAACTGAGTATTCGCTTTGGACGCGTGATGTTGAAACGGAAATATTGCCAACTTGCCAAGAATTAGGGATTGGTTTTGTACCTTATTCCCCGTTAGGACGTGGATTCTTAACAGGGCGCTTTAATGCCGAAAGTAGGTTCGAGAGCGATGATGCACGTAATACGCTACCGCGTTTCACATCAGAGAACCTTAGAGCTAATCGCACATTAGCTGACTTTATCGTGCAGATGGCAAGTAACAAGTCATGTTCACCTGCTCAAATTTCACTGGCCTGGTTGCTAGCTCAAGGAGATAACATTGTACCAATACCAGGAACGAATAAAGTTAAACACCTTGAAGATAACTTTGCTGCCGCTGATATTGACCTAACATCGGAGGATTTACTGCAAATAACACAAGCGCTAGAAAGCTTTCAACCTGTGGGTTCCCGTTATACTGCTGAAGGAATGAAAGGTGTTAATGTGTAAGGTAAGCATCATTTTGTAGAGTAATAGAGTTGCCCTGTGCTGTCATATTCTGTGAATGTTATTTGGCAACAATAATTGAGGTATCAGTTTTTTACTGGTGCCTTTTTTTATTAGTACCAAAGACGTTAGAAAAAATAGGTATACCATTATAGGAATTTATTTAGGAAAAGGGGCCTCTATGTATGGGGTTAGATACTTTTGTATCTTACAACTGCTTTATCGAGGGTAAAGCAACAGAGCTTCCCGTTCCTAGGGAATAGGTCATGAAGATGATGAGAGATATTTTTATTGTCAAAGCTTACCCGTAAAAAAGCGCCTGTAATTTACAGACGCTTTTGCTTTTCACTCAATTCTAAAATTAGAACTGATACACTAACCCTAAACCAAGTACGTTATCGGTATTCACTTTGTAGTGGTCAGTAAAATCATTATCGTTTAACAAGTTGATTTTATAGTCGATGACAGCACTTAGGTTTTTATTAAAGTCATAAGCTGAGCCGATGGCGATATAATTTACTAATTCTTTATCTCCAAAGTTGCCTAAGTTTTTACCTTTGGAATAGTTATAGCCAATTGATGGGGTTAAACCGAAGTCAAAAGAATATAGGGCAACCACTTCCAAGTTCTGAGTTTTATTTGCTACTGACTCCATATTATCATTACCAAAACGGCTCATATTAAGCGTTTGGCCATACATGACTGCGAAATAGAGATCTTCGTATTCAAATTTTCCCCCTACGTTCCAAGCTTCAGCCCGTTTACCAGTCGCACTGCTAGTTGTGGCATCTTTTTGCTTTGGTGTACGGGAAGATGAGGAGTAACCACCACCGAGGGAAATACCATAACCTAATTCATAAGCTGTAGATAAACCAAAACCATCGCCGTTATCGGTTAATTCATCACCGGATGACAGGTTTTGTTCGCCATTTTTCCCCTGATATTGTAATGCAAAGCTTAAACCATCAATGTAACCAAAGGCATTATTATTGCGATAAGTGAGTAAATTACGGTTACGGCTTAGCATGTAGTTATCTTCTTGATCCATCGTATCCGCTCCCCAGAGAGGTAATACGTCTGTCCAAGCATTGGTATCATAAATAACACCATAATTGCGGCCATAATCAAGGGAGCCGTAATCTGCAAATTTTAAGCCTGCATAAGCTAAACGATTACTATTTTCTTCAGTTGATTCAGATTGGTTAGTTTTAGTTTCCCATTCAAAACGTCCAAAACCAATGAGTTGGTCGGTGATTTGTGTGTCACCTTTTAGCCCCAGTCTGACACGTGAGTCATCACCATCTTCGCCACTACGGCTTTTGGCAATATGATGGCGAACATCGATTTGCCCATACACATCAAGCTTATTACCATCTTTATTGTACATTTCAGCGGAGTTAGCAACATTAGCAGTAAGTAGTGTTGGAATAATGAGTGCGAGTAATTTGTACTTCATAACATAGCCTTATGGATTGAGTGATATTTAGCAATAGTTCCTAATTGATAGTTATTATCATTTAAGCATTTTAATTCGCCAAATAAAAAATGTAACAAAATTAAATATTAGTGAAACAATACGGCTAACTTATTAAATAATAAAAATAATTTAATTTATGGTGATTTCAACCAAATGTTTTATTTTTAGAAAATCAAAATCAATGTGATGAAAGAGTTATGTTTATGTATAAGTGATTTTTTATGCATAAATCGTGAATTATTACTTGTTTGAAATGCTAAGGTTGGTATTATTTAAAACCTATACAAATTTTGTCTATATCAACCCAGAACCCTAAAAATAATATCTTGGTAGAAATCACTAGATATAAGGAATAATAAGTGGCTTTACGTTTGAAGTATCTGGCATTACTCCCTTTATTAGTTGCTGCGACAGCTTGTCAGCAACCAAATAATATCAAAACACCAGTAGAAACTTATGCGACACAAAACCAACCTGCGGTGGTTAATAACGCATGGATTGAAATATCACGTGGTGCATTAGATTTTAATATCAAAAAAGTACAAAACTTGCTGGGGGATAAGTCTTCTCTGTGCGCTGTTTTGAAAGGGGATGCCTATGGACATGACCTTTCTTTAGTTACGCCAATAATGATTGAAAATAATGTGCAATGTATTGGGGTAACAAATAACCAAGAGCTTAAAACCGTGAGAGACTTAGGTTTTAAAGGCCGCTTAATGCGAGTGAGAAGTGCGACAGAACAAGAAATGGCTCAGGCCACACAATATGAGACAGAAGAGTTAATTGGTAATTTAGCAATGGCGCAGCGCTTGAATGCGATTGCGAAAAAACAAAATAAAGTGATCCCTATCCATCTTGCGCTAAACTCGGCAGGGATGTCCCGTAATGGGCTAGACGTCAGTAGTGCATCTGGCTTAGATGAAGCAAAACAGATCGCGGAGTTATCGCAATTAAAAATCGTGGGCATTATGTCTCATTATCCAGAAGAGGATGAAGCTCAGATCCGTAAAGACCTTGCGAAATTCAAGAAAGAGTCTCAACAAGTCTTGAATGTGACAGGGTTAAAACGTGAAGACATTACATTACATGTCGCGAATACTTATGCAACCATTACCGTACCAGAATCATGGTTGGATATGGTACGTGTAGGTGGTATTTTCTACGGTGATACCATTGCGACAAATGACTATAAACGCGTGATGACGCTGAAATCGAACATCGCCTCTGTCAATCATTATCCGAAAGGTAATACAGTGGGTTATGATAGAACTTATACCTTGAAGCGTGATTCTGTATTAGCCAATATCCCTGTAGGTTATGCAGATGGCTATCGCCGTGTATTTAGCAATGCGGGACATGCATTAATTAATGGCCAGACAGTTCCTGTTTTAGGAAAAACATCAATGAATACGGTCATGGTTGATGTTACTGATTTAAAATACGTTAGCCCGGGAGATGAAGTTGTATTTTTTGGCAAACAAGGTCATGCTGAAATTACGGCCGAAGAGGTTGAAGACATCAGCGGTGCATTATTTACCGAAATGTCAATTTTGTGGGGTGCAACCAATAAACGTATCTTAGTTGATTAGGTTAATTTTTAATTCCGTATATTTTAACCCGCAATAATCGCGGGTTTTTTTATCCAAAATGTCTCTTCGGATTTTATCCAATATGTCGATAAAATGCGGTTTAGGGGAATGACTATCGAAACTTATAAGCTGATATGTTAGGTTGGTAGAGTCTTTTTTGAGCGGATTGACTCAGAAGGAAAATAAAAGAATTAGAAGGATATCATTTATGTATCAAGTTGATTTACATGCGCATACCATTGCCAGCACCCATGCATATAGCACTGTTAATGAATATTTTGCTGAAGCCGCAAGTCGAGGTGTGAAACTCTTTGCGATTACCGACCACGGCCCTGAAATGCAAGATGCTCCGCATGAATGGCACTTTGGTAATATGCCTATCTTACCGAGAATTGTTGATGGCGTTGGTTTATTGTACGGTATTGAAGCGAATATAAAAAACAAGTTGGGTGAGACAGACTGCAATGAAAAGATTGCTCGTCATTTGGATATTATTTTAGCTGGTTTCCATGAACCGGTTCTTGAACCCCAAAGTTTAGCTGATAATACAGAAGCTATGATTGCCACGATCCGTAGCGGTAAAGTGCAAATAATTACCCATCCGGGAAATCCCAAATATCCCATTGATATTAAAGCGGTAGCACAAGCTGCGAAAGATTGTAATGTGGCTTTGGAAATGAATAACTCCTCATTCTTGCATTCAAGAGCGGGTAGTCAAAAGAATTGTTTAGAAATAGCAAAGGCCGTTAAAGAAACTGGCGGGTGGGTAGCATTAGGTTCGGACTCGCATTTTGCTGGGTATCTCGGCCGTTTTGACCGCGTAGTTGAAATGTTGGAATCAATTGATTTTCCGCAATCACAAATTTTAAATGTTACTCCACGCCGTGTATTGGATTTTTTAGAGTCCCATGGGCGTAAGCCTATCCCTGAATTTGCTGATTTTTAATAGTTATTCAGTTATTCAACATTGCGTTCTTAAAGACAGTCAATATTAGGTATAATAAAGCCACAAAAGGTTAGTGGCTTTTAATTCAAGTTATATTGAAAGTTATAATTCAATTTCCATTTGAACACAATTTAACTCAACTTGAGCAAGAGAAGAGTAGTAGCTAGCATGCTTAATCGAAGTAAATCCATGTTTCTGATAAAAGCGTTCCGCATTCGGTGATGAATCTAATACCAATTTTTTAATATTTCGCTTTTTGGCTTCAGCTTTAATAGCATCTAATATTAAGCCCGCAGCTCCGCAGCCAGTGTACTGTGGTAAAGTAAATATGGCATCAACACTGTTAGCCTCTAGATTAAGATAGCCAGTTGCAACGGGTTCATCATTTTTATTTACCGCGACAAAGAATGGGTTATTCTTCACAATACGTATATAACTTACTGGCATTTCATCAGGTGTCCAGGCGCTGATCGTTTTTGCATCAAAACTCGTTGTGCAACCATGGCGAATGGCTTGGTTGCGTATAAACCAAAGATGTTCAGCTTCATCGGGAGTTGCTAACCTAATTTTCATCATGATACACCTGCTAATGTTTTTTTATTTCTTTCATAGAACAAAAAGTACAGTTAAAAAGCAATATATATAACAGAAAGAAAACTAATTTGAATATGGTATACTCACCCTTATTTTTAAATCAGTGACTTTTATGAATTATCAATGCCCCCTCTGCTTTACACCACTTAACTTTATGCATAACAGCTATCGCTGCGCAGAAAATCACCAGTTCGATTGTGCGAAAGAGGGTTACGTTAATTTGTTGCCCGTACAACATAAACGGTCTAAAGACCCCGGTGATAATGCTGAAATGATGCAAGCACGTAGACAATTTCTTGATGCAGGACATTACCACCCGATGCGTGAAAAGGTGGCAGAAAAAATTATTCAGTTTATTCCATCATCTAATACTAGTTTGTTAGACATTGGTTGTGGGGAAGGGTATTACACAGACTATTTCTCTCGGGAACTTGCAAAACATTTTGAAAAATATACGGTTCTGGGCTTAGATGTTTCGAAAGTGGCGGTTCGCTATGCGGCGAAACGGTATAAATCCGTTCGTTTTTGCGTCGGTACAAGCCATCGCTTGCCATTCTCAAATAACAGCTTAGGTGGAGTTGTCCGAATTTACGCACCCTGCAAAGCACAAGAATTAAGCCGTGTATTAGTTTCTAAAGGTATGTTAATTACTGTTACGCCTGCGGCAGAGCATCTGCAAGAATTAAAAGCGTTAATTTACGATGAGGTTAAGTTACATCCAACTAAAGATGAAGATTTACCAAATTTTTCGCTAATAGATAGTTGCCAATTAAATTATAAAATGGCACTGACAGGGCAAGAAGCTTATGAATTGTTGATGATGACCCCATTTGCTTGGCGTGCATCAGAACAGGTCAAAGAGAATCTGCAACAAGCTGAAGTGAAAGAATATACGGCTGATTTTTTAATTCGCGTTTATCAATCTGATGCAGAGTAAGGTTATTGCCCCCATATAAGGGGGCACAAAAACTAATGGGCATACATAAATAATTCGAGGTGCTCAAATAAAATATTAAAACCAATACCTATTAGAACCAACCCACCGATAATTTCTGCTTTTTTTCCGAGTAATGGGCCAACATAGCGGCCAATCATCATACCAATAGTTGCCATAATCATTGTCATTAAGCCGATAGTCATTGCAGTATGAACGATATCCACTTGCAAGAAAGCTAAACCTAGACCGATAGCCATTGCATCAAGGCTGGTGGCTATCGCAGAAAAGATAAGGCTTGTTGAGCTATGACTAGAAGGTTTAGAACAGCATTCTTCATCTTTTGTTTTAATACTCTGCCAGATCATTCTAGCACCTAAAACAAACAATAAACCAAATGCAATCCAATGATCCCAACGGATAACATATTGGCTAGCTAAGATCCCGATACCCCAACCAATAATCGGTGTAATGGCTTCAATAAAACCAAAAATAAAACCAGTACGGAGAATTTCTCTAAAGCGGGGTTTATGAAGTACGGCGCCTTTACAAATAGCAACAGCGAAGGCGTCCATTGATAGGGCAAGGGCTAAGATAAGGGTAGCATAGAAACTCATAATAGAACCTCGGTTGGGTGATTCCATATACACATAAATTACCCCCAACCAAAAGGCTTATTTATGTGTCTATGGTCTTGCCAACCGAATTTTGGTGTCCGCACCACGTTTGAAACCAAACGAGTATGTTGATACGGACTTTCTGGTCTTATATATGAAACCAGAACAGGCTACTCCCCAATGACGTGGAAAGAAAGATACCATATTTTATATTAAAGGCAACACTTAATTAATTGTGGATATTAAATGTTATTGAGAATTATTATCAATAAGGATATTGACAAAAACAAGGTTAATTAAATTTATAATTAACCTTGTTTTTAGTGATAATATAAAACTTATTTACTTATGATTAATAAGGAATTCATAAATTCTTTGTAAATCATCAAGATGTGAAACTTGGATGTTAATTTTCTTTTTTTCCAAACCTATTATTAATACACCGTCTTCGGATAAGTTCATTGTTTTTATTCTGTCATATAATATAAATGCATTGGCAAAATAAAAACCATTCTGTTTAAAGAATAGCTTAGGTGTTCTTATAAACGCCAAATAGATTGACATAAAAATAGTAATCAATAATAAGTAAGTGGTTAATAAATTACCATGGCGTACAATATTTGTATAAATAACGATACAAATTAGAACAATAAAAATAATAGCATCGGCCCGATGTTTTCGTTTTAGATTAATTTTTAATAATGTTTTACCCTTTAGCAAATGCTGAATGAATTCATCATAAATTGCATAAACAAGCATGATCAAAATGATTATAGCAAGAATGGCATCATTGAAGGTCATTTGTGAACCCTTGGATAAGTGAACATAATGCAGAGCTTAAAATTAAAAAAGGGAGGCTGCAACCTCCCAATTCAAATAATGGTGGAAAATTATGGTGCTAAGAAGTTTAACCAAGCACCAAGGATACCCAAACCAAAGAAGCCGATAATAATCCACAATGCGTTAACTTTACGACGTAACAGCCACATACAGGCGAAGGTTAGCAATAGTGGTACTAAACCTGGCATGAGTTGATCAAGGATCATTTGGACGGTGGTAATATCTTCAGCACCTGTTGTTGGGTTTTTGATCCGCGACACTTCAAGTGGAATATTGACATGTGTCCATTTATTGACCAAGGCTCCCATAACAAATAAACCGAGAATTGATGCTCCTTCGGTTAGTTTTTGTAGGAAACCGCCACCAATGTCTTGAACAATATCAATCCCTTTTTTGTAGCCATATGAAACACCATAATAAAGGGTTAATAAACGTACAAGATTAAACAAAACAAAGAACAGAAGAGGGCCAAGTAAGCTACCCGTCATTGCGATACCTGCACCGAGAGCCGCAAATACTGGGCGAACAGTTCCCCAGAAAATTGGGTCACCAACACCGGCTAATGGCCCCATTAGACCGACTTTGATACCATTTATTGCACCGTCATCAATGTCTGCACCATTGGCACGTTGCTCTTCCATTGCCATTGTGACACCCAGAACAGGCGCTGCAACATACGGATGTGTATTAAAGAATTCAAGATGGCGCTTAATGGCTTGTTTTCTATCATCATTATTTTCAGGATAAAGACGACGAATAACGGGAACCATTGAATAGCAGAAGCCTAGGGCTTGCATACGCTCAAAGTTCCAAGAACCTTGCAATAGGTTAGACCGTAAGAATACGCCGCGAATATCGCTTTGTGTAAGCTTTTTAGCCGTTGGCTTAGTGATATCTACCATTATACGTTCCTCCTAGTCTAGCTCATTATCAAGGTTGTTATTGCTACTATTTCCTTGCGTAACAACAGTTTGCGATTTATTGTATTTTGGACTGAGTTGGATATATAAAATAGCCATAACAGTACCGATAACCCCAAGAGCAACCAGGTTGAAGTCAGTAAATGCCGCGGTAACAAAGCCTAAGTAGAAGAACGGCATTAAGTAGCCTGCACGCATCATATTGATAACCATCGCATAACCGACAACAACAATCATACCACCAGCAATATTCAGGCCGTCAGTAACAACTTGCGGGATAGAATCCAACATTTGTTGTACTTCTGATGTACCAACAGAAATGGCGACAATTAACGCAGGTATTGCGATACGCATGGCTTGCAGTAATAAAGCTGAGATATGGATAAAGCCAATTGCAGTTAGATTACCATTGAGGGCGGCTTTATCAGCAGCATGTTGGAATGCAACCGTTACAGTACGAACAATAATGGTTAATACTTGTCCCGCTGCTGCGAGTGGGATGGCGATGGCAATACCTGCACCAATGCTTTGACCACCAGCAATAACGAGAATCGTTGAAATGATAGAAGCTAAAGCGGCATCAGGTGCAACGGCAGCACCGATATTCATCCACCCAAGTGCGATCATTTCTAATGTACCTCCGATGATGATACCCGTTTTCATATCTCCCAAAACAATACCTATAAGCGTACAGGCAATGAGAGGACGGTGAAATTGGAATTCATCAAGGATTGATCCCATCCCCGCGATACACGCGACGATGAAGACCATTACTATTTGAACAACGGTAAGTTCCATTGTTTAATCTCCTGTAACCAAAAGTTTTAAAATCTGTTTTGAGTAATGGATTAAAATTAATATAAAAAATGGCTATAAAAATTATTTTTTGAGCTTATTAATCAAGTCCATCATATAAACTTTGCTATCTGATGAGACTTTCCTAACTTCAAGTTCAATCTTTTTGTCGTTCAAATAATTAAATGCATCAATGTCTTCTTGGTTGATAGAAACGGCATTTGTGACCATTGTTTTGCCATCATGGTATGCCATTCCACCAATATTAACGGACTTGACGTCAACACCTTCTTCGACGATACGTTTAACATCAGTTGGATTAGTGAAAAGCAACATAACGCGCTCACCAGCGTATTTCGGGTTATTGTAAACGCGAATACATTTAGCAACATCGACAACATGTGCAGTGACACCTGGTGGTGCGACTTGTTTTAACAATGTAGAGCGAACTTGGTCTTTTGCTACGTCATCACTGACCACAATAATGCGCTTAACTTGGGTTTCTTTCGTCCAGCGTGTTGCGACTTGCCCGTGAATTAATCTGTCATCAATACGAGCAAGTGCGATCACCATATGTTCACCGGGGCCGGCTTTCACTGGTGCAGGGGCAGGAGTACTCGAGACTACAGGAGCAGGTTCAGCTTCAACTTCTTTGAATTTAAATGAACGAACACCACCACGACCCGTTTCTAGGGCGACAGTGATAAGTTCATTCATTGATGGGTTATCGTCACGGCACATGAATGTTTCAACTAACATTGGAACATTTACACCCGTGATAATGTCATAATTATCATGTTCATTAACAATGCGACTAGCTGCGTTAAATGGACTGCCTCCCCATGTATCAACAAGGAATAAGACACCCATTGATGTATCTAAATCAGTTAGCTTTTGGGTGTACTTATCAAATAGGGTATCTGCGTTTTCCCCAGGGATAAAATCAATAAACGACACATTATCTTGTTCGCCTATTAACATTTCGGTTGTTCGAAGAAGCTGCTCTGCAGCGACTCCGTGTGTACCAATCATAATAGCTATACTCACTATTTTTCCCTCATAGATAGATAAAACAAAACATTATCTGTCGATAAAATGGACACTTAAGTTAGACTCCTTTTTATCAGTTTCCCCTGTATGATAATTTTAGCTGAATAATTACAAACGTCTTATAATAGCCATAAACTCATTTATGGCACTGTTAGTATCAATTACATTATTAGCATATCATCTTGCATTATCCTAAAAACTTGTTTCGCGTCAGAAAAATAAGAATACACCTAAAAATTGATATCGAATTGCATTTTTCTGCTATTCATTTTAATTAAATAAAATTAATAATCTGATTATTTTGTTTTTGCTGGTTTCTTTTTGTGTTATCGGTAACAAAAAAAGTAAATAAAATAGTGCCATATTGATTTTTAGAGTGAAAAGTAATCAATTTTTAGTGGAAATTAGTTATCTCTTGCTCAGCTCAAAACAATCTTTAGCACAAAATAGTATGAATTTCGTTTTGATGTGATGTGTTGAGTATAAGAAAAGCGAGTTAATTCAATGAAAAAATTATGGGTAATTGATTAGGTGAATTGGAGCGTTTAGGAAGAGAAAGGTGACTAAAAAATAAAGAAAACTTTTTAATGCAGATTAAAAAAGCACCCTCAAAATACTGTTCAAAGACATAACAGAATAGGAAAGGGTGCTTAAGGCTTAAATTAATTGAGAATAAAATTAGTCACATTGTACTTTGATGGCTAGCCCGCCTCGGGATGTCTCACGATATTTCGCATTCATGTCTTTCCCGGTTTCGTACATAGTTTCAATGACTTTATCAAGTGAAACCCGTGGCTCACTTGTTCTGCGTAGGGCCATACGTGTGGCATTCACCGCTTTAACAGATGCGATTGCATTACGCTCAATACAAGGAACTTGTACTTGACCAGCAACAGGGTCACAAGTTAGACCTAAATTGTGTTCCATGCCGATTTCAGCAGCGATACAAACTTGCTCAGGGCTACCGCCAAATAATTCGGCCAGACCAGCTGCAGCCATAGAGCATGCCACACCGACCTCCCCTTGGCAGCCAACTTCAGCTCCTGAAATGGAAGCATTCATTTTGTATAAAATACCAATGGCGCCTGAAGCTAAGAAATAACGCATATACAGCTCTGGCGTTACCGGTTCTATGCAATGATTATAATACGCTAAAACGGCAGGTACGATACCACACGCACCGTTAGTCGGTGCTGTTACAACACGGCCGCCTGCTGCATTTTCCTCATTCACTGCTAAGGCATACATATTGATCAGGTCAACCACATTCATAGGGTCATTAGATAGCTTACTTGATGAAGTGACCATTCGGTTTAGTGCCGGTGCACGGCGAGGAACACGCAATGGGCCCGGCAATACACCTTCGGTGCTTAAACCACGCTCAATACAGGCTTGCATTGTCTGCCATACATCAGCGAAATAGGCTTCGATCTCTTCTTTAGAATGAAGATCTAACTCATTTTTCATCATTAAGCTAGAAATCGAAAGGCCTGATTTTTTACAATTTAGTAGTAGCTCTTCCGCAGAGTTAAACGGATAAGAGACCGGTTTGCTATCAAGAGTAGATTCGCCAAAATGCTCTGCATCGACAATGAAACCACCACCAATGGAATAATAAGTTTTGGTGTAAATTTCTTCATTACCTGCAAAAGCATGAATTGTCATGCCATTTTCATGCAATGGCAGGTTGTCTTGACGAAAATTCATGCCACCTTCATTAGGGAAGTCAACGACCTGAAGACCATTCGCTAATGATAACTTTTCTGTTTCTTCTACATTTTTGATAAAAGTTGGGATGGATTCAATGTCGACAGTGGCAGGTAAGTTACCTGCTAGCCCCATAATAATGGCGATATCAGTATGGTGCCCTTTTCCAGTAAGCGATAATGACCCATAAACATCCACAGAAATACGAGTGACGTTAGGTAATAAATTTTTGCTTACTAAATCATCGACAAATTCTTTCCCAGCTTTCATTGGACCAACGGTATGAGAGCTTGAAGGGCCTATGCCCACTTTAAACATGTCGAAAACGCTTATCACGCAGGACTCCTTAAAAAAAAGATGAAAATGTAGTGCATTATTTTAAAAGGCGCTACTTTACTGTTATTTAGTAGTGTTAACCAGTAAGTTTAAAGTATTTTTTGAAATAAGGTAGTTGCTGAAGGGTAATTGATTGTAAATAGCACAAAATGTCTGTGATGTGGCTAAAAAAGCGACAGGTAGTAGAGGTATATTTTGTCATATATGACGTGATATTTTGTCATCTTAAATAGATTTTACTGCAATAGTAACATTGTATGGTGAAAAGTTGTGTTAAACGTTAATCCAATTGCAAAGCAAGTTGGTGAATAATTGAAGCGGTTAACCCCCAAACTAAATGCCCCTTATACCAATAAAAAAAGATGCGGTTATGCCGCCCTGAACGGTTAATATCGACATATTTATGGCGTTGTAATGAAAGGGCATCAAATAAGGGAACTTCAAAGATAGCAGCGACTTCACTAGGGTTGGCTTGGTATTGAATGTTATTTGGTACCAAACCAACGATTGGCGTAACTTCATAGCCACCATAACTTTGCAAGGGGCTTAACTGACCCAGTACCGTGACTTTTTCAGGAGGGATGGCCACTTCTTCATATGCTTCACGCAGCGCGGTATTCACAAGCGTACCATCCTCCGGGTCACTTGCCCCTCCTGGAAATGCGACCTGGCCTGCATGGGAGCGTAAAAAAGGAGAGCGTTGTGTGAGAAGTAATGTCGGATTGGGTTTATTGATAATGGGCAAAAGAACGGCTGCCGATTTACCCGCCTTAGGTCCAGACTGGCGGGTAGCCGGCAAAGTAAACTGAAAACGATTGATAAAGTTATTCAGTTCAGTCATCGTTATTGAGCGCTCCTAATAAAGGTAAAATCAGGCTTAATTTATCAAAGGTTTCTTGGTACTCTTTGTCTGCTTGGCTATCTGCAACGATACCACCGCCAGCCCAACAATAAACCTGCTTTTTATATGTCAGTAAAGTACGAATAGTAATATTGCTGTCCATATTACCATTGAAACTAATATAGCCGATTGCTCCACAATAGCCATGTCGGCGATGGGGTTCTAATTCTTCAATTATCTCCATTGCACGCACTTTTGGTGCGCCGGTTATTGAACCCCCAGGAAAACACGCTCGTAATAAATCAGTTGCACGGTATTGGCTATCTAACTTTGCCGTGACGGTACTGACCAGATGATGCACTGCCGGGAAAGCTTCAACAGCAAATAATTCAGGAACACTGACCGTGCCCGGTTTGGCAACGCGACCAATATCATTGCGTAGCAAGTCAACAATCATCAAGTTTTCTGCGCGGTCTTTAACTGAATTAGCCAGTTTTTCAGCTTGTGCAAGATCATCTTGTTGATTATCTAGGCGCGGAAGCGTTCCTTTTATTGGGCGGGTTTGAATATCCCCATCTTGCAGAAAGATAAAACGTTCCGGTGAAATACTGATAACCGCATTTTCGGGGAGACGTATAAATGAAGAGAAGGGAGCTCCATTGCGCTCAAGTAGCGCTAAAAACGCATTCCATTCATCTCCTTTATACTTAGCTTTAAATCTTTGTGCTAAATTAATTTGATAACAATCACCATTACGTAAATATTCATGGATGCGCGCAATATTATGATGATATGTCTCTTCAGACATATTAGATTGCCATGCCGAGGTTAATTGGAATTTGTTTTTACGGCCCTTTTTTTGACTATGTAGCCAAGCTAACCGAGCATCAACATCATCATAACTAATTAATGTAGTTGTTTTATTATGGTGATCAACGATAAGTGCCCACAAGTAGATGCCAACCGCCATGTCTGGAAATTGTAGTTCTGTGGTTGAAATTTCAGGTAATTTTTCAATGCGCCGGCCTAAATCATAACTCCAAAGGCCGAGGGCACCGCCGTTGAAGGGACATTCGGTCTCTTCCTGGTATTTCGGTTGGTATTTATCAAGCAACCCTTGAAGAAGTTCAAAAGGATCTGATTCAGAAACGATAGGGGCCTGATTTTGCTCTGAGATAGTTGTTTCAAGCTGATAAGTCGTCAGTGTGGCAATAGGGTCAGCAACGATAATATCAAAGCGATTATGTGAGTGTTTTGCATTACCTGAATGCAGTAACATCGCCCATGGCTGGTGTGCCAGTGGAGTAAAATAATCAATGGCAGTGTTTGGGCTATAAGGTAATTGGATTTTTTTGATAACCATAATGATGAGTCTAAATTTCCGCAAGTGAATCAATACAGATTAACATATATTCTTATCTTAATAATCGAAGAGATGTTAAAATGTTAACTATTGATTTTAGTCTTTTATTCATGAGGTTTAAACCATGTTTTCTGGTATGCCAGCACTTAATCACCAAGAACAGCAAGAAGCAGTTGAAAAAATTCATCAATTGATGGCGGAAGGTATGAGTAGTGGTGAGGCAATTGCATTAGTTGCTCAAGAAATTAGGGAGAAGCACCAAGGTAAAGAGCAAATCCATGTTCGTTTTGATGATGAAAATTAATAATCTGTAAACATACTATTAACATCCATGCATAAACCTGATAGATTAATATTAGTTAAGTCATTCTATTTATCAATGAAGACTAGATAATAACCAGAAGATAACTGGTATCTGATAGGCTGAAATATGCCGCTAAACTAATCAAAAATCTTTACCTAGTAATAGGTATCGGAGGATGGTATGGAAGCGAATCAAAAAATTGCTGTAGTTTTAGGTACTTGTGCGCTGGTTTTTAGCTCTTTTGCGTTAAGCGCAAATAATGAAGAAGGTAAAGCAGCGCCTTTCGTCAGTTGTGGTACGTTAACTGAGCCACAAATTGCAGCACAAGTGAAAAGCGATTTTATGCATAATCGTTTACCTCGCTGGACAGATGAAAAAGCGGCTTTAGGCAAGAAAGCGGTTGCATGGGTCAATGATAGTGAAGTCACTAAAACGGAAACAGGCTACAGGGTACCGTTAGTTGTTCGTGGTGCAAAATCTGACTTACATTATTCAGTCGCGGTAGACTGCCAAAATAATACAGTGACATATAATACGGCGAAATAAATTTTTTAATCTTGAGAATCAAGGGGTAACCATTAAGGTTATCCCTTTTTTGTATCATTTCTTTTGTGCCTTCGTGAGACTAGCGATTTCGTGGTTCATAAGGCATACGTGCAAAGTTTTGCGACAGTTGTCGGTAGTAGACTAATCGCTCCCTGAAATACTCCCTTAAGTGCTCGGGTTGTTCTCGCTCAACAGCTTCAGCAATGATGGCAATGTTATAGCGTTCTTTAAATGCAACACCGGAAGCTAAAAGGTCGACATTGACCTTATCCATTTCATCTTTAGGCAATAAAGCAAGATTATGGCTCATATTTGATCTCTACTGTTAAATTCATACGCCATTATTGTAACTGGATAATGAGAAAAAATCTCAATACCTTAATTGGAATAATGAAAAACAATAGTTAAATTTCTCTATTTATATATTAGTAATTAAGGGAAAAAGCAGGGAAAGATAATGAGATTGATTATTATTGTTTTTAACAAAAGTTATTAATTATCAGTAAATTGGATTTTTTTGTTTTAAGATTGTTTTAGGGTTTTAATTGTTTTAATACTGTGCATAATATACTCATGAATAATTAATCGATAAGGCATAAATATGTTAACTACAGATATGGTCAAAAAATTAAACGAACAATTAAACCTTGAATTTTATTCTGCAAATCTTTATTTGCAAATGAGCGCTTGGTGTAGTGACAAAGGCTATGAAGGTGCTGCAGCGTTCTTAAAAGCACACTCACAAGAAGAAATGGAACATATGCAGCGTTTATTTGATTACCTTAGTGACACTGGGGCATTACCCCTGTTAGGGCAAATTGCAGCGCCACCAGTTGATTTCAAATCAATTAGCGATGTATTTCATCAAACTTATGAACATGAGCAATTAATTACTCGTGAAATTAATAAATTGGCTCATTTAGCAATGACAACACAAGATTATTCTACATTTAATTTCTTACAATGGTATGTTGCAGAGCAACACGAAGAAGAGAAATTATTTAAATCAGTACTGGATAAACTGGATATGGTGGGTGAGTCTGGTAAGGCACTATTCTTGTTAGATAAAGATTTGAAAAACATGTCAGCGGCAACACATGTTTAATCTACACGCCAGTAAGTAAATAGAAATATCGTTTTATCTCCATGTAATACATAAAGACCTCTCTAGGCTTATGGGCATGAATCCTGCAATTCAATGTTCATAAGTCTTTTTCTTTTCATTTTGTGTGAAAACTCACAGGATAGGCCGATAAAACCCATTTTTAAGCGGTAAAATGGTTTGTTTTCCGTATAATGATTGGTAATTATTCTAAATTCACCTGCAAATTAAGAGGTTACTATGCCAATTAACCCTATTAAATCTTCATGGCGCAAACTTAGCGCAGTCGCAGTTCTTTTTTTAGGTATGTCGTTCCAACAGGCATTTGCACATGCGCACTTAAAAGACCAACTTCCTGCTGAAGGTACGGCAGTAGAACAAGCCCCTGAGTCTATCTCATTAAGCTTTTCTGAAGGCATTGAAGTTAATTTCACTAAGGTCAGTATTATCGGTCCTGAAAATAAAATAGTGAAAACCGGTAAAGCAACGTTAGACCCAAGTAACGATACAAAAGTGATTGTCCCTGTGGAAGACAAGCTCGCTGCTGGGAAATATGACGTTAATTGGAGCGTCGTTTCTGTCGATGGACACAAAACAAAAGGAACGTATAGCTTTACAGTGAAATAATATGTCACTAGAAGCTTTTTATACCCTTATTCGCTTTATTCATTTTATCGCTGCAATATTGATGTGTGGAATGTCAATATTTGCAGTGGTACTTAGTCGTGAGCCATTTAATTATTTGCTCAGCCGCTATTTGAATAAAGGTATTTTCTTCTGTGCCATCGTTACCGTGTTAACAACTTTTGGTTGGATGCTTGCACAAGCAGGCCTGATGGGAGATGGTTGGCAAGATAGTATCGATTTGGATATATGGCAAGGGGTTTTAGGGACGTCATTCGGTCAAGTATGGCGTTGGGAACTTTTGTCATCTGTATTATTGTTATTGGTTTTATTTGTAAAACCAATCCAATTGCGATTGAAACTCATATTGGTTTTTTCAGTGATCCTACTTGGTTTGCATGCTTTTATTGGGCACGCGGCTATGCATGATGGCTTACTCGGAACCCTCCACCGCATCAATCAATTCATTCATCTTATTAGTTCAGCCTATTGGTTTGGCGGTTTGTGGCCATTTTTAATTTGCATTCAATTTTTACGCAATAAAAAAGAAATGGTCGAAGGGATGGATAAACACATTGTGAATACCATGATGCGTTTTTCGCGTTATGGTCACATCTCTGTTGCACTGGTTATTATTACTGGAGTCATTAGTGCAATAACGCTCTTACCTGGTTGGCCATTAAACTATTCAGGGTCAGAATACCAATCACTACTTTGGTTTAAGATCATTTTAGTGGGGGGAATGCTTCTATTGGCTATTATCAATCGCTATTACATCGTACCGATTATTAAACAAAAAGGGCGGGTCAACACCCTAATTATTAACAGTTGGGTTGAGTTACTGTTAGGGACTATGGCTATCCTTTCGGTGGCGATTTTTGCAAGCTACCAGCCAATCTAGCTAAACTTTTATATTTAATTGATAATAACGCGAAGATATCTTTAATGTTTGATAAGGCACTACCATGAAATTTAAACTCATTATTTGCACACTGTTATTGGCTGGTACCGTAAGTACTGCTTTTTCTGCACCGTTAACATCCGTGAGTAAGAAACAATTTGGAGATGATTGGCCATTTACTCGTGAGGAGGTCATGTTAGAGTGCCGTCATAATGGGGCTTTGGTCGTTATTAACCCTGCGACATTAATGCAATATCCATTAAATGATATTGCAACTGAATTGATGAATAAAAAAGAAATTAAAGCACAGCCTATTGATGTGCTGCTTAAGCCTATCGATAGCACCAAGACAGTTGTGGAAAGAATATTACCTATAAAAGAAGCCGCTGAAAAGTTGTGTGTTAGCAACTAAGCTGATAGCAAAGTAAAACCATTAGAGCATAAAGGAAGTGGTGAATTAATAAATTATCATTGTTATTCAATTAGTTGATTGATTGAAAGGTTTGAATGATTAGGTGAATAGGTTTAACCTATTAAACAAATAGTTCAATATTATAAAATCAAGAAATAAATTGTGTTAATAATATGTGAAAATATTGATAATAAACATGGTAAGAACGTGCATTGAAAGCTAGTATTAGAGTGTACTTTGTTACGTCTCAATGGCAATTTTAGCGCACGGCTCTGCCAGAGCCATTTCCCAAGGCCCGGTAATCGGAATCTACCAGGCCTCTTTTTTTGCCTATTATTTTGTTAGTTCTCATTTCATATCAGCTTTTCAGTTCCTACCTACTTATATGCTTAGTCAATAGCCTAAGTGTACTAACAAAATTCTTAAGCAAGTTTCATCACCCAATGGTGATTTTCTTTGTCATAACGATCACGATAGAGCAGGACTGGCTTTTCATCTAAAGTTGCAGGGATACTTGTATGCTCGTCCCAGCCATCAAGCTGCATGCAAAAATCGGTATCAGAATCACATGGAATACTCACTGTGTCGCTTTTATGGGAAGCCATAACTGCATCATTAATTTCATAGGAAGATATTTTCAATTTTACAATACACATAACTGCACCTCATTCATTGATTTTAACTATATATAAACAGCCCAATGAAATTAAGCATAGTATAAATGGAATTAATTTCCAAAATAATTTTTATGACGCATGAAGGGTTAGGGTGCTATATGTGGTTAATATGCACCCTAATAGTGGTTATTTTTTAGGAATAGAAGTTCCCCAGCCCATGTAATCTTTAGGGGGTTCCAACTTCAGGATGAAATGCTGTTCAGGCTTGGCTTTTGGGGCTAAAGGCACTGACGGCGGGGTTGCGAAGGAAATGCCACCGCGTACAAATTGTTTGAAAGTCCCACTCTTGGCGACACCACCAGTTAAACCAAATGAGAAATTAAAACCGGAAGATTGCCAAAATTCTGTATTATTGCGAATGAGATATTGGTATTCCTTACCAATGCGTGTGGCAACATATACGCGATCGGAAAGCTCTCCCAAATATAGACCTGTAACAACACCGACTTCTAGGCCTCTGAATAAAATAGGCGTGCCAACTTGAACGGAGCCGACATCACTCGCATCAAGGTAAATAGTTAAACCGTCTAGATAACGCGAGTCTGTAATATTTGCAGCTTGTAATTCAAATTGATAACGGCTTTTATTATTACGTCCTGGCTCAGCACTAATATAGGGTTGTAATATGCTATCTAAATTATTTAAACCCGCAGGGGATAATTCAGGTGTTACAACTGCGAAACGGCTTCCTAACCGGGTAAAAGCACTGACATATTCAGGGTATAGAATGGCTTTTGCTTGTACTTCACGTTTATCAGATGACAATTTTAATGATTCAATTTGGCCAATATTGATGCCCAAATAACGGATAGGCATGCCTTCTGAGAGTTTTGATGCATCAAATGTTGTTAATGTAATGATGCTTCCTATTGCTTTCGCGGAGGTTTCATTTGGATAAAGTGTGTGTTGGCGAGCAGTATTGGCAACACCTCCATCCAGGTTATCAAAGCTAATAGCACCGCTAATGGCTCGGCTCAGCGGTGCCGCTTGAACGGTTAAACCATTACCATTAAGTTGAACTTTTGCACCACCTTCAGCCCAAAATACACTGTTTTCAGTGAGTAAGTGAAGATATTCATTTGAGATATTTACATTGATCGCAAACCCAGCCTTGGTCGGTTTAATGGCAATTATTTTGCCGACTGCAAATTGGCGATAAAGAACAACAGAGCCTGCCTGAATGTCTGGTAATGTTGTGGTATTGAGAGTGATAGTTGTGGGTGGTAAAGCCCCTAAAATACCCGCTTTTGCATTATCATCACTACGATATAAAGGAAAAGTTTCTGGGAGTTTTTCTTGGCTTTGTCCTGCTATCAGATGAATACCACCATCTAACCACTCTTGGGGAGTAGCTCCTTGGAATTGTAATCCATTAAGACCTAATTGGATATCCACTCGGCTATTAGCAACAAACTTGCTGTCTTCTCGAACAAGATGTTGGAACTCATCATATATCAGGATATTAAAATTTACTTTCTCAGTTGCTAAGTGACGCTGTAACACCTCGCCAATTTGAATGCCTTTATAAACAATAGGTTGACCTTTATCGACGCCATAAGTGTCATGTGCCCAAAGTGTTAGCAACAGGGGGTCTTTACCATCTTGTTCTGCGGTTTGGGCTATTTTTTTACTGTCTTGTAGGACAAATTTTTGCCCTTCTTCTGCTTGTGGGCTGTCTTGTGGTGAATCAAAAGCAATGGCGCCATTTATAACAGCAGAAAGGCTTTCCATTTTTACGCTAGCGCCAGATTTAAGGTCAAAGCTGCCTTGTAGCCCTGACACATTCCAAAACTGGCTCTCTTTACGGACCAAGTGAACATAAGGTTTTTTGACAACGGCAGAAATGGAAACCCCTTGGTTATCAGGCAAAATGGTGTAGTCTGAAATATAACCAACAGGGACTTTCCGGTAATAAATAGGCGAGTTTTCATTCAGTGAGCCTAAATCTGGAGCAGTCAGGTGAATAAGTAATTCACCTTTATCAATGTCTAGCTGCGGTGGTGTGTCTTGTGCAACAAAAGAGAACTGTTCTGTGCCTGTGCTTGGTAACATACCAATGTAATTTCCACCAACTAAAGCATCAAGACCAGAAACACCCGCTAACGATGCTTTGGGGGTCACTAACCAAAATTTAGTCCCTGAATTTAAGGCTGGCCGCATATCTTTATTCACACTAGCAGTGACAATGATGGTTTTCATATTTTTACTGATAGCAACGGATTGTACTAAACCTACTTCAACCCCTTGATACCGGATAGGCGTTCTATTGGCGACGACTCCAGGTGCGGATGTAAACTCAATAGTGATATCCGTTCCTCGTTCAGCCCAATGTTGAAACAAAAGCCAGCCTGCAATGAAAATAGCGACTAAAGGCAATAGCCAGAAAGGCGAAATTTGCCTGCGTTTGCGTAATATGGCTTCTGATATTTCTTCAGAGGGTTCATTTTGTAGGTTTTGATTTTCCATAAGAATCCCAAATTAAACGGCTATCTAACCACTCAACAGCCAAAATTGTTAAAATAACGGCTGAACCAAAATACAGTGCGGCTGGCCCCATAGTAAAAGACATGAGTTGATCACGGTTAACGAGTGTCATCATCAAGGCGATGACAAATAAATCTAGCATTGACCAACGACCAATCCACGAAACAAACCTAAGTAATTTCATACGTAAAATAGGGTCAGTATTGCTTTTTAAATGGATAGAAAACAGTAGCAATATCATAATAATAATCTTAATAAATGGAACCAGTATACTGGCGATGAATACAATAACTGCGATTGGCCAGTTACCTGAATCAATTAAAGAGACAACCCCAGAATAAATGGTGTCTTCTAAGCGCTGTCCATTGAGATAAAAAATAGAGATTGGCATTAAATTAGCAGGAAACAATAACACCATGGCAGCAATTAGTGCGGCCCAAGTTTTTTGTAAGCTATAAGGTTCCCGATAATGAAGAGGGCGATGACATCGTTTGCATTTCCCATTCCAATTTGCGGGCCCAGTGTAATGGCAAGCCGTGCAAGTTAGCGAGTTATCTTGTACTTTTTTATTATTGATGGGATAAAATTTTTGCCATAACTCATCTAGGTTTATGTGGATGAGAATTAATAAACTGAGAATAGACATAGTAATAAAAGCCACTAAGCCATGCCCAATGAATACACTTGCGTAATCTTGCATTTTAATGGCGGCAATACCCAATGCTATTAGGTAAACATCTAACATAACCCATTCTTTGATGTGGCTTAACACTAAAAGAATAGGCCGGAGATTCAAATTGATATGCTGACCAATAGATAACAATAAAATTAAAATTGGTAATAATAAGGGGGCTGCAATAGCACAAAAAGCCACTATACTGGCAGTAAATGGATCCCCTTGTTGATTAATTAAGCGTATACCTTCAATGACATTTGCATTAATTTGGCTTCCTAATAAATGAATAGAAATAAGGGGTTGCCAAAAAGCAATGGGAGCAAGCATCAGTAATGTGATAGCCAGTATTGATAAACGGTTGAGTGACCAAGAACGTCCATCATTAAGTTGACTAGAACAGCGAGGACAAACAACGACTTGTCGTACGTTGGCTCGAGGGGTTAGTAGCTTCTGATTGCAATGATTACAACGTTGAAAAAGCAAATCAGTGTGGTTAATGTAGTTCATATTGACTCATTTTAGGTGGTTACCTAGATGTAATCTAGTGTAAAAAAATTTACCTCAAAGTGACAAATTGGTAACCTTAGGGCTACGCTTACAAACATTCGATTAATTGCTTGATTATTACAAGAAATAATTATGGATAAAAAGAAGTATTATCTTGAACTTTCGGACAATCTCTCTGCATTACTTGCAGGTGAGTATGATTTAATTGCAACTTTAGCAAATACCAGTGCATTATTATATGAATATTTAGAAGGGGTTAACTGGGCTGGTTTTTATCTCAGTAATGGGCAAGAATTAGTTCTGGGTCCTTTCCAAGGTAAAGTTGCGTGTGTTCGAATTCCTTTTGGTAAAGGCGTTTGTGGTACAGCTTTTAGTAATAACCAAGTTCAGCGTATAGAAGATGTTCATGCCTTCCCAGGTCATATTGCCTGTGATGCAGCAAGTAACGCTGAAATTGTGTTCCCTTTGGTAGTTAGTGGGCAAATTATCGGGGTTTTAGATATTGATAGCCCAAATATTAGCCAATTCGACCAAGAAGACGAAAAAGGGCTACAACACCTTGTAAACCAGTTGTGCCAACATCTGGCAATGTGTTCTATGCCTAAATATCACTAAATAATGGTCAGTTAAATTAATAGTAACGTGGCAATTGTCAGCAACACGATTATAATGTCGGCTTGTTCATGCCCGTGAGGTTGGCAAAATCGTTGTTATCAGGAAATTTCATGGAAAATCAACCTAAGTTGAATAGTAGTAAAGAAGTTATCGCATTTCTAGCAGAGCGTTTTCCTCGCTGTTTTATCGCTGAAGGCGAAGCACGTCCGTTAAAAGTCGGAATTTTTCAAGATATCGTAGGATGCTTAAAAGAAGAAGATGGTATTAGCAAAACGCAATTGCGTTCTGCGTTACGCATGTATACTTCTAGCTGGCGTTATCTCTACGGTGTTAAAGAGGGCGCTAAACGCGTTGACTTAAATGGTGAAGATTGTGGTGAATTAGATGCAGAACATATTGCTCATGCGCGCCAACAATTAGCCGAGGCTAAAGCTCGCGTTCAAGCACAACGTGCTGAACAAAAAGCACAAAAACGTCCAGCAGCGAAAAAAGCGAGTGAGAAAACCCCTCGTAATCAAGATGCAGCTAAAGAAAAAACGCCTCGTCGCCGTCCGTCAGATAATAAAGAACGCTCGCAAAATACATCTGCTAAAGCCCCTCGTCGTAATACACCTGCGCCAGAGCAAAATCTGAAATCAGTCACTGATATCAATACCCTTCAAATTGGTCAAACTTTGAAAGTGAAAGTCGGTACCAGTGTGATGGACGCCTCTGTGCTGGAAATTGCGAAAGATGGTGTTAGGGTTCAATTGCCAACAGGGCTGGCAATGATTGTACGCGCGGAACATTTAAAGTTCTGATACGGAGGTCAATCAGGTCATGAACAAACTTCTTAAAATTGCATTGGTGGTAAGTCTAGCGACTTTTGGCAGTGCAATAGCTAATACTCAAGCAGTGGCTCCGGTCACTGCGGCTCAGTTACCTGTCTTAAAACAGAGTGCACAGCACGGTACTGTGAGTGAAAGGGTCACCTCTCGGTTTACTCGCTCACATTATCGCCAATTCGATTTAGACAATGCGTTTTCTGGGAAGATATTTGATCGTTATCTCAATATGTTAGATTTCGGTCATAATGTTTTACTTCAATCCGATATTGACCAATACGCCAAAGATAAAGGCAAAGTGGGTCAGTGGCTTGAGGATGGCAAATTAGATACGTTCTATGACCTGTATAACCTGTCTCAGGAAAGACGTTTCGAGCGCTTTAAATATGCATTGGCTCGTTTAGAGCAACCCATCGATTTAAATGCGACTGATTCTATTGAAGTTGACCGTTCAAAATCACCATGGCCTAAAGATAAGCAAGAGCTTGATCGTCTATGGGACCAAAAAGTGCGTTATGATTGGTTGAATTTAAAACTATCAGGTAAAGATGATAAAGAAATCAAAGAGAAACTGACAAAACGCTATAATTTTGCGTTGCGGCGTTTAACGCAAGCGCAAAGTGAAGACGTTTTTCAATTGATAGTTAACTCTTTCGCTCGTGAAATTGATCCACACACAAGTTATCTGTCGCCTCGTAATACTGAACAATTTAATTCAGAAATGAGCTTATCATTAGAAGGAATTGGTGCGGTATTACAGCAAGATGACGAAAATACGGTTATTAACTCATTAGTTGCTGGGGGGCCAGCTGCTAAAAGTAAAGAGCTAAAAGTCGGCGATAAAATTATCGGTGTTGGCCAAACGGGTAAACCTATTGTTGATGTGGTTGGCTGGCGCCTTGATGATGTGGTTGCTTTAATTAAAGGCCCGAAAGGAAGTAAAGTTCGGTTAGAAGTCGTTTCTGATACTAAAGGGGCGAAACCTCATATTGTCACCATAGTTCGGGAGCAGATCCGACTGGAAGACCGAGCAGTCAAACTGACGATTAAACAGCAAGGTAAAGATAAAGTTGCTGTTTTAGATATTCCTGGTTTTTATGTTGGTTTAACCAATGATGTTAAAACTCAATTGCAAAACTTGGCTAAAGATAATGTTTCCGCATTGGTTATTGATTTACGCGGTAATGGTGGTGGAGCATTAACCGAAGCGGTCTCTTTATCAGGTTTGTTTATTCCGAAAGGGCCAATTGTTCAAGTTCGTGATAATAACGGTCAAGTTCGCCAAGATATTGATGATGACGATGTTATTTATTATAAGGGGCCTCTTGTTGTTTTAGTCGACCGCTTTAGTGCATCCGCATCTGAGATTTTTGCTGCAGCAATGCAAGATTATGGCAGAGCGATGATTGTTGGGGAACCAACCTTTGGTAAAGGAACTGTTCAGCAGCACCGTAGTTTGAGCCGTGTTTACGATCAAATGCTAAAACCAGAATGGCCTTCATTAGGTTCTGTCCAATATACCATTCAGAAGTTTTACCGAGTTAATGGTGGTAGCACACAACGTGAAGGTGTAACCCCTGATGTGATAATGCCTACAGGCCAAGACCCAGCTGAAACTGGAGAAAGCTTTGAGGACAATGCATTACCATGGGATAGTATTCCACCGGCAAAATATACACCTGTTGGTAATGTGTCTTCTGATTTATCACCAATAAAAACTCAGCATTTGGCACGTATTAGCAAAGACCCTGAATTCAACTATATTGATGAAGATATTGCTCGCTATAAAGTAAACAAAGAGAGTAAGAATCTTATTTCGCTCAACTATGCAGAGCGCCAAAAAGAAGATTCAGAACTTGAAGCGACAAAATTGAAACGTATAAATGAACGTAATACTCGGGAAGGTAAACCACTATTGAAATCAATTGATGATTTGCCTAAAGATTATGAGGGGCCAGACCCATACCTCGATGAAACGGTGAAAATGGCGATCGACTTAGCTAATCAACATACTAAGCTATTATCAAATAATAAATAATATTCTCTTAGTGTTTAACGGAATTAAGCCAGCGAAAGCTGGCTTAATTTTTTGAGTTTCTTTAACGCTATCTTAATCCGCTTAGAAAATAGAAAATCAAATGTTAATTTATTGTTAATTTTGGTGTTTTTAGTCAGTAGCTATTAAATTAGTGCAGTTTTATTCTTTATTTATTTTATTTTCCAAAACGACTGACTGAAATTGATGATTAATTATAGGTTTCTTTACCTTTACTTAATTTATCCTAAACTTTTGGTATAGCTTTCCTTAACAACGAGACAATACCATGCGTAAATTATTTGTAGGATTAATGGCAGTTAGTGTAATGATGATTGCATCTATTAATACAGCGAATGCAAGAAATTACCCATGTTCTGGAAGTAAAGGGGGAATAGATCGCTGTGAAGATGGTAAATTTATTTGTAATGATGGTTCAACAAGTCGCTCAGAGCAAGTGTGTACCATAGAATTAAAAAATGATATTAACAGCAAAGCGAAAGCGGCTGGCGCTTCGATTGGTGCAGGTGTTGCTAAACAATCAAGTAAACCATCGGTTTCTGACTCAATAAAGAGCACGAGTGATAAAGCCAGTAAAACAGCCTCTGATAAAGCAAGCAAAGCCAGTGATAAAGCATCAGATACAGCTAAGACAGTAAAAGAAAAAGCCGCTAAAACGACAGATAAAGAATCAGCAAAAGCGGTGAAAGAAAAAGCTAGCAAAGCGACAGATAAAGAATCAGTAAAAGCGGTGAAAGAAAAAGCTAGCAAAACAGCAGATAAAGAGCCAGCAAAAGCAGTGAAAGAGAAAGCTAGCAAAACGGCAGATAAAGAGCCAGCAAAAGCAGTGAAAGAGAAAGCTAGCAAAGCGGCAGATAAAGAATCAGCAAAAGCGGTAAAAGAAAAAGCGTCTAAAGCCAAAGATAAAGAAACAGCTAAGACAGCAAAAGAGAAATCAACAAAATCGACTAAAGAGAAAACTAATTAGCGCGAGAACTAAACAACAGACAGCGATAGAACAGAATAGTGCCACTTAATGTGGCATTATTTTTTAATAGAGTGGAAGTAAAAGTAAATATTCATTCATTTGGCAAACAATATGAGTGATAATATAGATAAATACACTAAATTGTTTTTGGTGATTGGCTAACTAGCTTTATCGTTTCAATTACAAATAGCTTTGAATTTAAATGGTTACAAAATGAGCCTTTAAAAACAAATGGTTAAATTCTTACTAAAGAAGTTATCATTTATTTAGAGCATAATGATGAGTTTTGAACGCAGCTATGTAAAGTTATGTTATTTTTTAGGGTTTTCGCGTTAATGCACTTGAAAAAGTGTGAAAAAACCTTATTTATAAAGTAAATTCTACGTATATTTGTTTTTACCAAGGAATACATAAAAAATGATGAGAATTGCTTTATTCTTACTCACAAACTTAGCGGTTATGTTTGTGTTTGGGATAATCCTAAGCTTAACTGGGATCAGAGGTAGTAGTGTCCAAGGCCTCATGATCATGGCTGGCCTATTTGGTTTTGGTGGTGCTTTCATATCACTACTGATGTCCAAATGGATGGCTCTAAAATCAGTGGGTGGTGAGGTTATTGAAACTCCACGTAACCAAACAGAACAGTGGTTAGTATCAACTGTTGAGCGTCAAGCAAAACAAGTTGGAATTCAGATGCCACAAGTGGCTATTTATCATGCTCCAGATATTAACGCGTTTGCAACAGGGGCTCGCCGTGATGCTTCGCTTGTTGCAGTAAGTACTGGGCTATTAGAGAATATGAGCCGTGATGAGGCTGAAGCTGTTATCGCTCATGAAATTAGCCACATCGCGAATGGTGACATGGTGACGATGACCTTATTACAAGGTGTGGTGAACACGTTCGTCATCTTTATTTCACGTATTATCGCACAGGTTGCGGCAGGCTTTATGTCCAACAGTGATAACGAAAGTGAAAGTAGTAATGGTAACCCAATGGTTTATTTTGCGGTTTCCATGGTACTTGAAATCGTCTTCGGTATTTTGGCAAGCATCATTACTATGTGGTTCTCTCGTTATCGTGAGTTCCATGCGGACGCAGGTTCTGCAAAATTAGTCGGCCGTGAAAAGATGATAGCTGCATTGCAACGGTTGAAAACGAGCTATGAGCCACAAGAAGAAGGCCGTTTGATGGCGTTTTGCATCAATGGTCGTGGTAAAGCATTCAGTGAATTATTTTTATCACACCCACCATTAGACAAACGTATTGAAGCATTGCGCTCAGGTGAATATTTAAAATAGCCTAAATAATAGTCTAAAGTTAGCTTTAAATAGACAACGATTTTAGTATCTGCCCAGTAATAATTTAATTACTGGGCATTTTTTATCTATACAATATGGTAAATATGCTCCCTCAAAATACCCATTTACAGCTACAAACTCAATTCTAATTCTGACTCGCAATAAATTGTATTAATAACTGTAATCGATAAATCACAAGTGAGCTTACTCACAATCTTCTATTTTAAATGAAGAATTACTGAAAATTTGTTCGCTTTTATTTTACTTTTAATCTTTATTAGATTGATAAGGAATTGTTATGAATTCGATTGTTTTGTTAATTAATATGAATTAATTGGGGGTAGGATGGATTTGATAACTACGTGGTTAAGTGAACTAAATGGAGTGGTTTGGGGAGTACCAATGCTGGTTGGGATCTTAGGCGTTGGTATTTATATGCAAATCCGGCTTGCATTTTTACCGATAAGAAAAATTGGGACAGGTTTTAAGTTATTGTTTCAAAAGAATGAATCACGCGGTGAGGGACAAATATCACCTTTTAATGCATTAATGACAGCGTTATCGGCAACGATTGGTACAGGGAATATTGCCGGAGTTGCAACCGCAGTGGTCATGGGAGGGCCGGGAGCGTTATTCTGGATGTGGATGACGGCATTGGTAGGAATGGCAACAAAATACTCTGAGGCGGTGTTAGCTGTCCGTTTTCGTGAAGTCGATAAATATGGCCAATATATTGGTGGCCCAATGTACTACATTAAAAATGGATTAGGCCCTAAATGGATTTGGCTGGGAACACTGTTTGCCTTCTTCGGTGCATGTGCCAGTTTTGGTATCGGCAATACGGTACAAGCGAACTCAGTGGCAGATGTGCTAGAAAGTAACTTTGGTGTGCATAAATGGTTGACCGCAGGGGCTTTAGTTTTATTAGTTGGTGCGGTATTGATTGGTGGGCTGCGACGTATTTCTGATGTTGCAGGAAAACTTGTCCCATTTATGACTGTTGCCTATTTTGGCGCGGGGGTCATTGTGCTTGGTATTTATTTTACTGAGATCCCTGCGGCACTTTCTCTGGTTGTTACCTCGGCTTTTAACCCTGTTGCTGCTCAAGGTGGGTTTGCGGGGGCTGCTGTATGGGCTGCAATACGCTTTGGGGTTGCACGAGGCGTATTTTCCAATGAAGCAGGTTTGGGGAGTGCACCTATCGCCCATGCCGCTGCAAAAACACAAAACCCTATTCGCCAAGGACTCATTGCGATGTTAGGAACATTTATTGACACTATCATTGTGTGCTCTGTCACAGGGTTAACTATCATTATTACTGGTGGTTGGCTGACCAGTGAAACAGGCGCGACATTAACCGCATCATCATTCCAAACGGTAATTCCCGGTGGAAATTATATTGTTGCTATCGCATTAGCCGTGTTTGCATTTACCACTATTCTGGGTTGGAGCTTTTATGGCGAAAAATGTGTGCAATATTTATTTGGGTTGCGAGCAATAAAGCCGTACAGAGTTTTATGGCTGATTGCTTTACCTATCGGCGCAACACAATCACTTGATTTTGTTTGGTTGTTGGCAGATACACTAAATGCCATGATGGCGATCCCTAATTTGATTGCCTTGTTACTTTTAAGCCCTGTTGTTTATCGGTTAACACGTGACCATATAAAAGATGTGAACGCAGACAGCATTGATATGGCAAAACAGTTGTACGACAATAAATCATAATCTATTGATAATAAGCTTCATTTTAATAGTGAAGCTTATTATTTCATTAATATCTCTCCTCTCATTCATCAAGCCTATCGATAGGTAATATATAAATCATCTATTTTTATAGGTAAAATTACGGGATGGCGTTAAATGCGCTATGCTTAGAAGAGAAGTTGTAAACCATGCGTATTTTATAAATTAAACAAGGGGATAGAATGGATATTCTGGAGAAAACGTTATTGTTTGGTAATGATTTTTTGACAACGACAAATCCCGCTAGGTTAGTTCCGTTTAAATTTGAGATCTACCGTTCTGAGCAAGGTTTTTACCATCGGATTTATAAGCAAGTTGGTATGTCAGGCGCTAACTTTGGGCAAACGTTTGAAGTGTGGGCTTTTGAAGAACAGAAAAGTTGGGATAAGCAAACCAACGATACAACAGTCGATGAATATATTCAGCATTGCCAAGATATTTATAAACGGAATAATACATAAGTTGTAGAAAAAAAAGCCCCCTTCATAGGGTTCTGAAGGGGGAGCTAAATGAATAAAGAATGGTTTAATTCATGAACAAAGATAGATGATTTTCATGATTAAAACTTAGTTATTTGTGCAGTTTAAACCACTTTATAGCATGTATATCCTTAAAATAGCATTTATCGCTAAATAATCTATTGGCGATACGCTGTTTTTATCTGTTCTAACGTATTTTTATAGGTTTCTGCCTGTTTTTCGTCTTCCATTTGTGCAACTTCACGTTGCATCTTGACCAAAATCTTACCTGCATCAGCTTGGCCGATAGCTTTTAGCATATGCGTTAATAAGTTTTTTAGGCAAGTAACTTCATCTGCTAAGGTATTAACGTTAGGTTCAGTAGGAAAATGGTTTTTCATTAAAGCGGTCCTTTAAGCATAAAAAATAATAGTGAGATTGTAGCATAGAAAGTAATGCGATGTATTTTCAGATAACTGAATGTAATAAATATTCAGATAAATGACTTAGATTTGAACGAATAATGAAACAGAATAGTCGAGAGAATAAAAATAAGCAGACATGATATTGTTCTTGCCAATTAGGCAAAGAGGAGCCTTTATGAGTAATGAAAAAATGTGATACAATTCACATAAAAAGAGTTATTAGCAACCTAGCTTGCTTAGTGACAACTCAATCCTGTATGAAATACCAATATCCTTTCGCAGCAATTTTTACGCACAATTAAACCGTTGTGTATGTTATTTGTGGGAAAGTAAAGGCTAAGAGAAATATGACGCAAGTTTCTAGAAAAACAGCTTGGATCCGTGTAATAGCATTAGCGGTCGCTGCATTTGTTTTTAACACAACAGAGTTTGTGCCTGTAGCATTACTCAGTGATATTGCAAAAAGCTTTGATATGACGGTCGCACATACTGGATTGATGATAACAATCTACGCGTGGGTTGTGGCTTTGATGTCGTTACCTTTAATGCTATTAACCAGTAAAATAGAGCGTCGCAAATTATTAGCTTTTTTATTCGTTATTTTTGTTATTAGCCACATTATTTCAGGGTTTGCGTGGAGTTTTGATATTCTAATAGCAGGGCGTATTGGCGTTGCATTATCCCATGCGGTATTTTGGTCAATTACTGCATCTTTAGCTATTCGGGTTGCTCCTGCAGGTAAAAAAGCCCAAGCTCTTGGGTTATTAGCAACGGGGACCGCTTTAGCGACAGTATTAGGGCTTCCCCTTGGTCGAGTGGTTGGGCAGTTTTTAGGCTGGCGGGCGACGTTTTTAGGTATTGGTATCATTGCATTGTTTACTATGGTTGTGTTGATCCGTTTTTTACCTCGTTTACCAAGTGAACATTCTGGTTCGTTAAAAAGTGTTCCTATGCTATTCCAACGGCCTGCACTCGTAGGAATGTTCGCATTAACTGTTTTAGCTGTTACCGCACATTTTACAGCTTACAGCTATATTGAACCTTTTGTTCGAGAGGTTGCATTGCAAAGCCAAAATTTTGCTACTTTACTACTACTGATTTTTGGTGGTGCCGGTATTTTCGGAAGCGTAATGTTTAGTCGTTACAGCAGCAAGTTTTCATTATCATTTTTACCTGCAGCAATCGCATTTATGACAATTTGTTTATTATTGCTGATGCCATTAGGTAGAGATGTTTGGTCTTTGGTTATGTTATCAGTGTTCTGGGGAATGGCGATGATGTGCATTGGCTTAGGGATGCAAGTTAAGGTGATTGATTTATCTCCAGATGCTACTGACTTGGCAATGTCAATTTTCTCTGGAATTTTTAATATTGGTATTGGCGCTGGTGCGCTGTTAGGTAACCAAGTTATTGTTCATTTGGGAATGACTAAAATTGGTTATATTGGTGGTGCGATCGGTCTGATAGCCTTTGCTTTATGTGTTTATCTATTCAAGCGCTATAGTGAATCTCTTACTGATAGAATAGACGTAGCTACAAATCATTAACTCGTCTTAGCACCATGAAGTAGATATAAAAGCTCTGTGTCATTTTCAGGATAGACAGAGCTTTTTTGTTGTATATAGGAAAATAATAAGTTTCATTATTACTAATTCTAATAATAAGGAAAGGCGATGAAGGGGTTGGGTTTTTTGTTGATGTCTATTATTGCAGAAGTCATTGCGACGACAACATTGAAAGCATCTGATGGTTTTAGTCGTTTTTGGCCGTCTTTGATTGTTATTGTTGGCTATGCTGTCTCTTTTTGGGGGCTTTCGCAGGTAGTAAAAACAATGCCATTGGGTATTGCTTATGCAATTTGGTCAGGTTTAGGGATCGTGTTGGTTTCCGTCGCTGCAATTTATATTTACAACCAAAAACTCGATTTACCTGCAATTATTGGTATGCTATTAATTATTATTGGTGTTTTAGTCATCAATTTATTTTCAAAAAGCGGCGGGCACTAAACAGTTGGTGCAAAATGTTCAGGTAGCATGATAGGAGAAGCAGGGAATGAGGCATAGGGTTAATCATTTTTTTCAGTCAATAATAGCAATGTCACTTATTGGCGTTATATCTGTCATGTTATCTGCGTGTGGTAGTTCAAACGTGGATAAATCTGTGGAACATTCTGCGAGTCAGTATGCTCAACAAGTGGTCAATTTAGGCCCCGGTGCACAAGAAGCTTGTATGTCAGCGGGTGGGTTGCCCGCACTCACATTAGAATTAAATGGGTCACAAACTGCAGTATGCCAATTTGCGAATGGTAAACGTTGTGCTGTTGACATTATACAATCTGGCTCTTGTATATAACTCTTCTTTTTATGAAGTTAATTAATTTTCTTTTAATGGAAAGTTAATTAACTTCATGCATTTATTATAACTGAATGTTAAATTAATATTCATCATTTATTTTTTAATTATATTCTAATTACTCATTTATAAATCATCTAATTATGAACATCTATTTAAGTGTTTATTTTAATTATTGATATTTAACGGCGAAGTTACTAATATTAAATAATAAAGAAAAATTTAAATAATTATAAAAGCATATATAAAGATATTTCCATTTATTAAAGAGTAATGCCTAATGAAAAAGAAAATTGAAGAGTATGATGGCCCCGCTGCGGGTTGGGGGGCTGTAAAAGCAGTTGCAGAAGCTTTACGCGGCCAAATGAAAGTAGGGCACGATATCATTGCAATGTTTGAAATGAATAAGGTGGATGGCTTTGATTGCCCTGGCTGTGCGTGGCCTGACCCTGTACATACAGCATCATTTGATATTTGTGAAAATGGTGCAAAAGCAATTACTTGGGAAGCAACATCTAAAAAAACAACCCCAGAATTTTTTTCTAAATATACTGTAACAGAATTACTCGAATGGGATGACTTTCATTTAGAAGATGAAGGGCGTTTAACTCACCCCATGAAATATAATTCACAAACAGACAAATATGAACCTATCGAATGGGAAGAGGCCTTTCAGCAAATAGGTACGCGTTTACAAAGTTATTCAGACCCAAATACCGTTGAATTTTATACCTCCGGTCGTACTTCAAATGAAGCCGCATTCTTATATCAATTACTGGCTCGTGAATATGGAACAAATAATTTTCCAGATTGTTCAAATATGTGCCATGAGCCAACGAGTGTTGGTCTTGCTAACTCTATTGGTGTCGGTAAGGCGACGGTATTATTAGACGATTTTGATAAAGCGGATTTAGTTATTTGTATAGGTCATAACCCGGGGACTAACCACCCAAGGATGTTGAGCTCATTGCGTGAAGTTTCTAAACGCGGCGCAAAGATCATTGCAATAAACCCTTTAAGAGAGCGTGGTCTTGAGCGTTTTACCTATCCGCAAGACGTGTTAGAAATGCTGACGCTAGAATCTACACCTTTAGCGGGGCACTATTATAAAGTTCGTGTTGGTGGAGACACTGCGTTACTTAAAGGGGTTATGAAGTTATTGATTGAAAAGCACCAAGCCGCAGTAGATGCAGGAAAAGAGCCTATTCTCGATACTGATTTTATATCAACTCATACACAGGGTTATGAAGCTTTAAAAAATGACTTACTGACAACAAGCTGGAAGGATATTTTAAGGGTTTCTGGCTTGCCACGCGAGTCTATCGAAGAGATTGCAGACCTTTATATTGAAGCAAAAAGCACCATTATTTGTTATGGCATGGGGATCACTCAGCACGAACATGGTACGCAGAATGTTCAGCAATTAGTCAATTTGCTGCTACTTAAGGGTAATATTGGTCGGGAAGGTGCGGGTATCTGCCCATTGCGTGGCCACTCAAATGTGCAAGGTGATAGAACTGTTGGCATTACAGAAAAACCGTCAAAAAGCTTTTTAGACAAAATTGAACAACGATTTGGTTTTAAACCACCAAGCGAATTCGGTCATGCTGCAGTCGCGAGCATGCAAGCCATTTCTGAAGGAAAAGCGAATGCTTTAATTTGCATGGGAGGAAATTTAGCGGTTGCAATGCCTGATAAAGACGCTTGTTTTGCTGGTATGAAAAAGCTTGATTTAGCGGTTCATACTGCAACTAAACTAAATCGCTCCCATTTATTAACAGCTAAGCAAACATTCTTATTACCCGTATTGGGTCGCAGTGAAATAGACAGACAAAGCAGTGGTGTGCAATGTGTTACTGTAGAAGACTCAATGTCGATGGTTCACGCATCAAAAGGTTTACTTAAACCATGTAGCCCTTACCTTAAATCTGAGTGTGCGATAATCGCAGGAATAGCTAAAGCGGCAATACCTCAGAGTAAAGTCGAATGGGATGATTTTATCGGTAACTATGACTTGATCCGTGACGCAATGGAGGCGGTATTACCTGGCTTTGATGATTACAATGCACGTATTAAAATACCGGGAGGATTTCACCTGACAAACGCTGCTTCTGAGCGTCGTTGGTTAACTCAATCAGGTAAAGCTAATTTTGTACCGACAGAAGGCGTTATTGAAGACCCGAATTCAGCAGTAAACAGTGAATTGATTTTGGCAACATTACGCAGCCATGACCAGTATAATACTACAATTTATGGGCTAAATGACCGATACCGTGGTGTGTTTGGGCAACGAGATGTTGTTTTCATCAGTGGTGCAGAAGCCCAAAAACAGAAGTTACAGGCGGGAGATAAAGTGAATCTCATCGCATTAGACCGTGAACAAAAACCAACAAAACGGCGTTTAGATAACCTCACTGTGGTGATCTATGATATGGCAGACCGAAGTGTTGCCACTTATTTCCCTGAAGCCAATAATTTAATTTCATTAGATAATTTCGACCCGCAATGTGGTATTCCTGCGTATAAAAATATCCCTGTGAAATTAGAGAGAGTCATTCAATAGATAGATGTGATTGTTTAGGAACCCCAAATGTTGAATTTAACATTTGGGGTTTTAAAGATTATTTTTTGGCTGGGAAGAATTGGCTGATGATAACAATGATTGCAACTAAGAGATAAGCCGCGAAGATACCAATTAACCATTGTGGCATATCAAGCCCTAAGAATGCCCATTGCCTAACGGCACAGTCACCTGTTGCTTCAAACACTGCAGGGACCCACTCTTGTAATGGTAACCAATCAGGGAAATTAACGAAAAAATCGCAAGAAGCAAATGGAGAAGGATAAAGTTGTAGCATGGTATGTTCCCATGCAAGGTCTAAGCCACGCCAAGCAGAGTAAACCCAAATAAGAATTGCTACCCAGCGTATTACCATATTCCGTGGTGCTATTGCCCCAATTAAGCCAGCAACCATAATGCCAAGTAATGCAACACGTTCATAGACACACATAACACAGGGTTGTAGCTTCATCACATGTTGAAAATATAAGGCCGCACACTCGAGCATAAAGGCAATAAAGGCCATGAGTAGCCAAGCGCCTCTCCCTTGCGAGCAGTAGTTAAAAAATCTGAACATACTTAGTATCCTAATTGAGTAATGCGCACATTTTGCCTCTATCAGCTCGATAAAAAAAGCAATTAAAGTGAAATAATGCAATTTCAGATAAGGCTTTACCTAACATTACAATTAGCCATATTGGTATATGGCTAATTGTTTTAAAGTATAGTTACTGAGCGAATGTAATCAAACCGATACTTTCCATCCAATGAGTGATTGGTACTAGCCAGAGCTCTACTCCTAATAACCCGACAATAGTCATTACGATGGTATATGGAAGAGCCATCCAAACCATACGGCCGTAGGATAAACGGATTAGTGGAGATAACGCTGAGGTTAATAAGAATAAGAAAGCAGCTTGCCCATTAGGTGTTGCAACAGAAGGCAGGTTAGTACCTGTATTAATTGCTACGGCTAAGAATTGGTATTGTTCCATTGATACCAAACCTTCATTCGCTGCTTTTAAGGCTTCAGTAATGTAAACAGTCCCTACGAATACGTTATCTGATACGGCAGAGAGTAGGCCATTAAATAGATAGAATAATGATAATTGTGACGACTCAGAGGATTGCAGTACAAACTGAATAAATGGGGTGAATAGTTGTTGGTCAATGATTACGGCTACAATACTAAAGAAGACTGTTAATAATGCGGTAAAGGGTAACGCTTCCTCGAAGGCTTTCCCCAACGCATGTTCTTCTGTGATACCACAAAATGCGGTCGTTAGCACGATAACAGAAAGACCAATAAGGCCAACTTCCGCTAAATGGAAAGCAAGAGCAACGATTAGCCACACGCCAATTAAGCCCTGAACGACTAACTGTGCAAGATCTCTTTTGGTACGTTTAGCCGTCAGTTTTTTATCGTGCTCAGTCAAAATTTGACGTACAGAGTCAGGAAGCTCAGCACCGTAACCAAATAGCTTGAACTTTTCAACAACAAAACAGACAACCAAGCCACAAATAAAAACAGGTATGGTCACAGGAGCCATACGAATATAAAAAGTAATGAAGTCCCAATTAACATGCTTTGCAATGATAAGGTTTTGTGGTTCACCAACCATGGTCATGACACCACCAAGCGCGGTACCAATACCGGCATGCATCATTAAGCTACGTAAAAATGCCCTAAATTGCTCAAGGGTTTGCTTTTGCTCCGCACTATTAATGAAACCATCATTTTGTAGGTCAGTGTTGCTGGGCTGGTTAGAGGCATATTGGTGATAGATAGAATAAAAGCCAATTGAGACGCTAATGACGACGGCAATAACGGTTAATGCGTCTAAAAATGCGGATAAAAATGCACTTGCCATACAAAAAGCAAGGGAAAGAATGCGTTTAGAGCGCACGTTTATCAACAGTTTGGTGAAAACAAATAACAGTAATTGCTTCATGAAGTAGATACCAGCTACCATAAAAATCAGTAACAGGATGACTTCAAGGTTATTGCTAATTTCATGTGAAATTTGGGCAGGGGTGGTCATACCAATAATAACGGCTTCTATGGCTAAAAGACCACCTGGCTGCAATGGGTAACATTTAAGAGCCATTGCTAATGTGAATATGAATTCAACAACTAATAGCCAGCCTGCAACGAAGGGGCTGATGAAGTAAAAGATAATAGGGTTAATTATTAAAAATACAATAATTGCTAATTTGTACCAATCAGGTGAATTTCCCAGGAAATTTTTCAAAAAAGCAGTTTTTAAACTAAAATCCATTATGATTCGTTATCCTCTTTTATGCGGATGTCGTGTATTGTGCTATACATACTACTCTTATCTTTTGCGGATTTTAAGCTTATTTGCTAATTGAGAGCTTATGAATTATATGGAAATTCTATGATTTGCCTCACTCTTTATTTTCAGTCTAACTATATCAGACGATGACAATCTGGTATGATTTGCCCAATATCCGTCTAAATGTTTGGAATAATAAAAATATGGTTATTAAAGCTCAAAGTCCGGCTGGTTTCGCGGAAGAGTATATTATTGAGAGCATATGGAACAACCGCTTTCCACCAGGTTCAATTTTACCCGCAGAGCGTGAGCTTTCGGAATTAATTGGTGTGACACGAACAACCTTACGTGAAGTGTTACAGCGCTTGGCTCGGGACGGTTGGCTAACCATTCAGCATGGTAAACCAACTAAAGTGAATAACTATTGGGAAACGTCTGGTCTAAATATTTTGGAGACATTGGCTAGGCTAGATCACGATAGGGTGCCCCAGCTAATCGATAATTTATTGGCAGTACGTACCAATATCGCAGCTATTTTTATCCGTACAGCCTTTCGAAATAACCCCGAGAAATCAATAGAAGTATTAGCTGAGCGGGAAAAGGTTGAAGATAATTCAGATGCATTTAGTGATTTGGATTATAACATTTTCCGTGGTCTTGCATTTGCATCCGGTAACCCGATCTATGGCTTGATTATTAACGGCTTAAAAGGGCTTTATACCCGTGTTGGTCGCTATTATTTTTCGAACCCAGAAGCTAGGCGTTTAGCGTTAAATTTCTATCAACAATTAAGCCATCTTTGCCGTGAACAAGCCTATGACCGTATTATGGATTGTGTGCGTAATTATGGGAAAGAAAGTGGAATAATTTGGCATAGTATGCAAAGCAATATGCCTTCAGATTTAGCTCAAAGTCGCTAATTAATTAGTAGTTAAACACTTAAGGCCAGCATGTTGCATTGAATCTGCATGCTGGTTTTTTTATCGTTAATGATTGACAGTTTTTAGTCACATAGCCACCGAATACGAAAATGAAGCGGAAAAACCAATTTTTATTGGTTTTTTGAAATTTAATACTGACAAAACCCCTCGAATTGGTTTAATAAAATAAACATATTTTATTGGGCGCATCACTTGAATCGATAGAAAACTCTGAATTAACAAAATAGATAAATTGCCATTATTTTATCCAATTGAATTATAAGAATTTAAATTCATGCTGAAATTTTAGTCTAGTATTTAATATCGACATGTAAAACAAATGTGATGAAATTTAAATTTTTTAACTTTATTGTTAAAAGTGTTAATCCACCACATTGGCAAATAATTTCTAGAATATTATCCTAAAATAAATGATGCATATTTTTATTTTGCGGGGAAGCTATGAAAATTCTAGTGTTAGGTGCGGGAGTGATCGGTGTAACAACAGCATGGTATTTAGCACAAGAAGGGCACGAAGTGCTGGTGGTGGATAGACAACATGATGTAGCAGAGGAAACAAGCGCAGCAAATGCAGGGCAAGTATCCCCTGGCTATGCAACCCCATGGGGGGCTCCTGGTATCCCCCTTAAAGCCGTGAAATGGATGTTTGAAAAACATGCGCCCTTGGCAATACGTCCAGATGGTACGCTATTTCAACTGCGTTGGATGTGGCAGATGCTAAAAAACTGCGATATCCAACATTATGCGATGAATAAAAGCCGTATGGTGCGCATTGCAGAATACAGCCGTGATTGTATTCGCCAATTAAGAGTGGATACAGGCATTGAATATGAAGCTCGTCAAGGTGGCACCTTACAGCTTTTTCGTACGGCAGAGCAGTTTGATAATGCAGCGAATGATATTGCGGTCTTACAGCAAGAAGGTGTTCCATACGAATTATTGACGTCTAATGAATTAGTTAAAGCGGAACCTGCATTAGAGTTTGTCAAGCACAAGCTTACAGGGGGGTTGCGATTACCCAATGATGAAACAGGGGATTGCCAGCAGTTCACCAAAAAACTGGCTAAAATGGCGGAAAATGCAGGAGTCCAATTCAAATTTGGTAGCCGAGTTGAACAGATTTTAACCGAAGGTAACAAAGTTAGCGGCGTTAAAATTGATGGTGAAATTTTGCAAGCGGACCGATATGTGGTAGCGATGGGCTCTTATTCCACTTTAATGCTACAAAGTCTGGTTCAAATTCCGGTTTACCCACTCAAAGGCTATTCATTGACGATGCCAATTATTGATGAACAGCGTGCCCCAATGTCTACTATCTTGGATGAAACATACAAAATTGCAGTAACGCGGTTTGACAAGCGCATTCGTGTCGGTGGAATGGCTGAAGTCGTTGGGTTTAATTTGAATATCCTGAAAAAACGCTGCGAAACATTAAAAATGGTGGTACAAGATTTATATCAAGGTGGTGGTGATATTGCACAAGCGCAATTTTGGACGGGGCTGCGCCCAATGACACCGGATGGTACCCCAATAGTTGGGCCGACTGCATACAGTAATTTATATTTAAATACAGGGCATGGGACGCTGGGCTGGACAATGGCTTGTGGTGCAGGAAAACTGCTAGCAGATTTAATTTCAGGGAATACACCAGAGATAGCGTCTGATGATTTATCGGTATTTAGGTACCTTGATGGTTTTAATACCAAACTGGTTACTCATGGTGATTTAACTCCAGCACGTTAAGCGTTTGATGTTTTGGCATCATTGTAATTTTAGAATTAATTAAATGTACTAAGGAATTAAAATGCCGCGCCCTATAAGTGCTGTTATTCATCTACAAAATTTACAACATAATTTGGCTATTGTACGGCAACATGTTGGAAAATCGAAAATTTGGTCAGTCATGAAAGCAGACGGTTATGGTCACGGTATCAAGCAGATTTGGCCGGCATTAAAAGAAACGGATGGTTTTGGGGTATTGGATTTTGATGAAGCCATTTTATTGCGAAAAGAAGGGTGGAAAGGGCCAATTCTGTTGTTAGAAGGTTTCTTCCAGCCACAAGACTTACAATTGATTGACCAGTATAATTTAACAACCAGCGTTCATAGTGAGTGGCAATTGTTTGCTATTGAAAATGCACAATTATCATCACCTATTTCAGTCTATATAAAACTAAATAGCGGCATGAATCGATTAGGTTTTTCACCGAGCGAATACGAAAGTGTGGTACAACGGTTATCTAAAATGCCGAATGTACGCAGTTTAACGTTAATGAGTCACTTTGCTAATTCAGATACCAAAACGGGCGTTACTGAACCTTTTCAACAGATCCAGCAATTTGAACACTTATCTTTAGAAACCTGTATCGCAAATTCAGGGGCAACACTGTGGCATAAACACACACAATATGATTGGATTCGTACAGGTATTTTGTTGTATGGAGCTTCTCCAAGTGGAAAATCTACTGATATATCTGGGTTGAACTTGAAGGCGGCGATGACCTTACAGTCAGAAGTGATCGCTATCCATGAAATTCCAGCAGGTCAATCAATTGGTTATGGTAGCCGGTTTACATCGACTAAACCTATGCGTATTGCGACAGTAGCGTGTGGTTATGCAGATGGCTACCCTAGACATGCTGCCAATGGAACGCCTGTATGGTGCAAAGAAAAGCGTTGTGCGCTACTGGGGGCTGTTTCAATGGATATGCTGACAATTGATATCAGTGACTGTGGCGATGTTAAGCTTGGTGAGCGAGTGGAGTTATGGGGGCAAAACTTACCGGTTGATGAGGTTGCACAAGCTGCGGGGACAATTGGTTATGAGCTACTTTGTGCGCTAGCAAAAAGAGTTCCTGTTTCTTATGAAAATAAAGTAGAATAAATATTAATCAGTCACGCTAAAAACAGTTAAAATTTAGCTTTAAATGTGATTTCGATTAAGCATATTGGGATTATAGCTATATTGTTATAACATATAGCTGTGATCTATTTCTCATTATTTTTAGGTTGAATATATGTCAAAAGCAATTAAATTAACGACACTTGCGGTGGCTTTGAGTGTGTTATCTGGGGCCGCCTTTGCAGGAACTTGGTCAGTTGGTGGTTCAGTATTAGCACAGTCAACACCTTATAAAGGAATTAAGAGCCGTGATTATGTCACGCCAGTGCCTATAGTTAATTATGATAGTGAGAATTTCTATTTTCATACATTAGCAGCTGGTTATTATCTATGGAATGATACACAAGACCAGTTATCATTGGATGCTTATTATTACCCACAATTTTTTAAACCTAAAGACAATGATGATAAAGCAATGCGTGAATTAGACCGTCGCCGTGATACGGTGATGACTGGTCTGACTTATCGTCATAAAGCTGATTGGGGTACACTAAGAACGAATATTTCTGGTGATATCTTAGGTATCAGTAATGGTATTCGTGGTGAGTTTGCCTACCTGTATGGTTTTGAAGGTGATAAATGGTCAATCACTCCAGGCCTTGGTATTAAATGGGATAGTAAGAACCAAAACCGTTATGAATATGGCGTGTCTTCAAAAGAATCACGTAATAGCGGTTTAAAACGTTATAACCCAGGTTCAAGTTGGACACCATACATTGAAGTGACAGGAAATTACCGTTTTGATGAAAATTGGACTGTATTCGCAATGGGCCGTGTTGACCGTCTACCAAGTGAAGTGAAAGATAGCCCAATGGTAAATAAAGATGTTTCCGCCATTATGTGGACAGGTGTCACTTACACATTCTAAGTTTGTGATAGAAAATTAAATTAATTAGCCCCTGATATTCTTACAATTATCAGGGGCTAATTTTATCTATCTAGTTATCTACCTAGAAAATTTATATTCTTAGAATGGATAATTAATCTTGCGGCTTATTATCGCGACTGACCATCACTAAAGAAAGACGAGCAGGGTGTTGTGCTTCACTTTTCATCGGGACGTTGATCCTTGCAGTTTCTACACAAACCATTTGTTTGTACCCATTATTTGGCATGTCATCCATGCTACATGATAATTCTGCCCAAGGGTTCCAACAGACAACATCACTATTATGGTAATGGTGAATTTCTATTGTACGTGCCCAGCCATCATCACGTAATAAGCTGTATTCTTCCGGTTCTGAATAAATACGATCGGTGTGCTTATTAAATTTGAGTGGTTCATTCACATAAGCTTCTTTATCTGCGACTTTATCGAAGTAGTGGCCGCCTAACCCATAGACGGTGGTTTTTTGGATATCACTGATATTGAAATAACTATGCAATGCGGCAGTCGTTTCGAAATCTCCATAACTTTCTAATTCAAGTTCACATGTTTCCCCAAGTTTCATACGTAAGATCAGGGTGAACTCATGGGGCCATAATTTACGGGTATAGTCGGTATCCGTTAACGTGAAGGTTAAAATAACACCATCTTCATGTTCATTATGTGCGGTGAATTGCCAAGGTAAAATTCGTGCAAAACCATGACTAGGACTGGCAACAGGACCGAACCAAGGCCAACAAATAGGAATACCACCGCGAATAGCAACGCCTTCTTTAAAGGCACTTTCTGAACTTAGCCATAAGCAAGGTTTTTGCCCCGCGGGTTGCCAATCAATAAGTTGAGCGCCTTGTAAACTGACAGCACCACGTACTTTGGGATGTGAAATAACAATAAGTGGGAGCTCATCGAGTTGGCGTTGAGTAATGTAAGCAGAGACTTGTTTAATGACTGGTAGTGCAAAAAGTTTGTCGTGCATGGTATTAGGCCTGTGTTCATTCACTTAAATTATTTAGAAGTTCCTATGTGGCATACTTAAAGCCGCAGTGAATCGTATTCGTTCTAAAATAAGTCATGTTTATAGCGTATCCAATAGAAGATCAACCATAAGCGATATTGCAGAAAATATGAAGTGTTAATTTGTTATTGGATACGATACAAAAGAGCCGCCAAATTGGCGGCTCAGTTAGACAGATTACATTACAGCTCTTATTTAGAGATGTGAGCGATCAGGTCTAAAACTTTGTTAGAGTAACCCGTTTCGTTGTCATACCAAGAAACTAATTTAACAAAGTTGTCGTTCAGTGCGATACCTGCTTTAGCATCAAATACTGAAGTCAGTTTTTCACCGTTGAAGTCAGTTGATACAACGTCATCTTCAGTGTAACCCAGAACTCCTTTCAGTTCGCCTGCAGCTGCTTCTTTGATAGCATCACAGATTTGAGCATAAGTTGCTGGTTTTTCTAAACGAACAGTTAAATCAACAACTGATACGTTAGGAGTAGGTACACGGAAAGACATACCAGTCAGTTTACCGTTCAGCTCAGGGATAACTTTACCTACGGCTTTAGCAGCACCGGTTGATGAAGGGATGATGTTTTGAGCAGCACCACGACCACCACGCCAGTCTTTATGTGAAGGACCATCAACAGTTTTTTGTGTTGCAGTTGTTGCGTGAACTGTTGTCATCAGACCTTCAACGATACCGAACTTGTCATTGATAACTTTAGCCAGTGGAGCTAAGCAGTTAGTTGTACAAGATGCGTTAGAAACGATTTCTTGACCTGCGTAAGCTTTGTGGTTAACGCCCATAACGAACATAGGAGTATCATCTTTAGAAGGGCCAGTCAGAACAACTTTCTTAGCGCCAGCTTGGATGTGTTTACGTGCAGTTTCATCAGTTAAGAAGATACCTGTTGCTTCAGCAACGACGTCAACACCGACTTCGTTCCATTTCAGGTTTGCAGGATCTTTTTCTGCTGTTACACGGATTTTTTTGCCGTTTACAACTAGGTGACCATCTTTAACTTCAACAGTACCGTTGAAACGACCATGAGTTGAGTCGTATTTCAGCATGTATGCCATGTATTCTGCATCGAGCAGGTCGTTGATAGCAACGATTTCGATGTCAGAACGCTCTTGTGCAGCACGGAAAACGATACGGCCAATACGACCAAAACCATTAATACCTACTTTGATAGTCATAGTATTTCCACCAGCTATTTATTCGTGAATTAAGTTGTAGTTAAAGTTACCAAAACCTTGCCAGCCGTCAAGCGGAATCGTGTCAATTATTGAAAAAAATCAATTCTGATACCACCAATTGCTTATTTGTCAGCCACTTCAGCGGCAAATACAGCCGCACGTATTATCGGGATTGTACGGCATAATGAAACCATCTATCAGTGATATATGTGATACGGTTCACAAATCAAAACGGAAAGTAAGATGCTTCTTAGTTTAGAATAGTTTTACAGAAAATGTTGTTAATTTTTTGTTGATTGAAATTGATGTATGATAACCATCAACCACTTTAGTTATTTAAATATTTAGGTATGACATGTCAAGTAAAGATAAACAACCTATTGATATTTCAGAATTAAATGAGATGCAGCGTTACGTTACACAGCAAGCGGGTACCGAGCCGCCATTTAGTGGCCAATTATTGCATAACCGTAAAGAAGGTGTGTACGAGTGCTTATGCTGTGGTTCACCTTTATTTATGTCTGAGACCAAATTTGATGCAGGTTGTGGGTGGCCAAGTTTTTACCAACCCGTCAATGAAGAGGCAATCAAATACATTGAGGATTTCTCTCATGGGATGCACCGCATTGAAGTTCGCTGTCAACACTGTAATGCGCATTTAGGGCATGTGTTTCCAGATGGTCCTCAGCCTACTGGTCAGCGTTACTGCATTAATTCAGCATCATTAAGCTTTATTGATGACGATAGCGGTGAAAAGACGCGTGGATAAATAGCTGAAGCGTGCTGAAGCCATTTTTTTAGAATGACAAAAACGATTCAGCTATTGGCTGAAATCAAGAATAATAAAATAATGAGTGAATTATGTATTTGAAGGAGCTTTACCGTGAGCGTTGAAGTCAGTCCTGAGCAACTTGAACAATTATTAGCAGTGATGACCCCTGAAATTTATGAACGCCTTGTGACCGCTGTTGAGCTCGGTAAATGGCCAGATGGTGTGATGTTAACGCCAGAACAAAAAGAACATAGCTTACAAATGGTATTATTGTGGCAGTCACGGCATAACCATGACCCTGAGCATATGACGGTAGGGACTAATGGTGAAATTACGATGAAGAGCAAGCAAGAGCTAAAAACGTTGTTTCAAGGTGAGATGTTAGCAACATTAAAACCGCAAAATAATGATGAATAGCGGTTGCTCTAGAGAATAGCTTGTTTATTCAATATGATGCTGCATAGTGACAGTGTCACTAAAACAAGTTTTCTCAATTACTAGATTTTCAATTATTACATGAGAAAACTTGTCCATAAAACATGTCCTAATGCAGGTCGGTTAATGTAATTAACCTCGCACCTTGATTTTGCATTTCGACTAAAGCTTCTTGGCTGTCATTGGCCCCGAGATTGACGCCTCTACACCCATCGACTAAAACATCTACGGTATAACCTAATTTTAACGCATCTAACACGGTAAACTTGACACAGTAATCCGTCGCAATTCCCATAATAATTAAATGCGAAATATGGTGTTCTTGTAGCCACGTATGTAGGCGCGTTTGGCTAATTTTATCATTATCAAAAAAGGCACTATAGCTATCAACCTGGGGGTTTTCCCCTTTGGTAAAAATTGCACTAATAAGCGATTGATTTAAATTTTTGTGTAATTCAGCGCCATGTTCACCTTGTACGCAATGAATAGGCCACCAAACTTGTGTAATACCATTTAGCTCACCGACTTCGCCAATTTGAGTATTTGAATTGGCCGCGAAACTAAGGTGTGTCGCAGGGTGCCAATCTTGGCTTGCAATGATGTCTATCTGTTTTTGTTGGCAAATATCCATCGCTTTATTAGCAACATCAATAACATGTTCGCTTTCATTTACTGCTAATGTGCCACCCGTGCAGAAATCGTTTTGTAAATCGACTAACAGTAATGCTGCTTTCATTATGTCCTCAGTATGTTATCTGTTATTCATCAGCATAGCTCAACTCGCCGCGTAAATTATTCTGCATTAACTCACGGATTAACGCAGGGGTATAATTTTGACTCAGTAAGTAGTGCAATTTACTTAAGGCGGCTTCAAAAGTCATGTCATATCCACTTATCACACCCGCTTCTGCAAGTGCGTGTCCTGTGGCGTAGCCTTCCATATTAACACGTCCAGAAATACATTGTGTCAGGTTCACCACAATAATCCCTCGGTTCGTTGCTTCACGGAGTATGCGAAGTAATTCAGGCTGCTGAGGGGCATTACCGACACCGTAAGAGCGCAATATTAGCGCTTTAACGGGTTGTTGGAGAATGTTGCGTACAATTTCAATTGATAGCCCTGGATAAAGTGTCACAACGCCGATAGGTTGAGGTGTAATTCGGTGACTTTTAAATTCACCTATACCAATAGGCGCAGGGCACGTATTAAATGAGCGAATATGAATGCCAGCTTCCATTAATGGCGAACAGTTAGGTGAACTGAAAGCATCAAAGCCATCTGCATGGGCCTTAACAGTGCGGTTACCGCGATATAATTTATTATTGAAAAATAATCCCACTTCATTAATGGGGTAGTTTGCTGCTAAATATAATGCATTTAGTAGATTAGTTTGCCCATCAGAACGTAATGCTTCTAAAGGGATTTGTGACCCTGTCACTATTACGGGTTTTTTCAAGTTTTCAAACATGAAAGATAACGCTGAGGCGGTGAAAGCCATCGTGTCAGTGCCATGTAATATGACAAACCCATCATAAAGTGGATAGTTCTCACGTATATCATCAGCGATAAGTTGCCAGTCTTCAGGAGTGATATCAGATGAATCAATTAAAGGCTGATGTTCACGGATCGTAAACTCAGGCATTTCAGGGCGGTGAAACTCGGGCATCTGAGCTAACTGAGCTTGCAAATGGCCGGAAACAGGAATATATCCCTGTGGTGAATGGCGCATGCCAATTGTTCCACCAGTGTAAACAACATAAATTGATTTCTTCTGCATCTTATTACCTAATTTATCCAACTTATCGAAGGAGAGTGATTATCAGGATTTTGACGTATTTGTTAGCGTATTACTATCGTTAACTTGCGAATAGTTAGATTGATATGAGGTTATTGATGGGTTTGTGAGAGAAATCCCCTTCATTGAATCTGAAGGGGATTCAGCGATTAGTTAATTTCCGCGCAATTTAAACAAAAAGCATAGCGGTTTTGTGGGTCATTCATTTTTAAGAAAAATTGCGCTTGTTGGCGGATATCCGTCGCGACTGCTGGTGGTAAAAATACGTGTAGCACATCCGGCATGGCGGCTTGAACGTTTGTCGTTAATTCAAGTAACAATTGATCCATAAAGGTCAACTCAGGCTTCATCCAATCTAACTTAACGTCAGTGAGTTTAGCGAGCTCAGCAGCTTTATCTACGGCATTATCAAAATCACCTAGTTGGTCTACAAGACCATTTTTAAGCGCGTCTTGCCCAATCCATACACGGCCTTGAGCGATTTGGTCTATCTCTGCCGGTGTTTTATGGCGAGATTTAGCCACTAAGCCAATAAATGTCTCATAGCCATTCTCAATGGTAATTTGCATCATGTCAGCAAATTGTGGGCTGATCCCTTTAGTCAAAGAAATATCGGCTAATGGCGACGTTGATACGCCATCAGTATATACCCCTATAGAATCTAAAGATTTTTCAAAGGTATTAATTACGCCAAATATACCAATCGAACCAGTCAGCGTGTTTGGACTGGCAATGATATAGTCCGCTGGAGTTGAGACCCAATACCCCCCAGATGCAGCCATTCCCCCCATAGATACAACAACAGGTTTACCTGCAGCATGAGCAGAAGCCAGTTCACTGCGGATCAAATCAGAAGCGCTTACGCTACCACCTGGACTGTTAACGCGCAAAACTATCGCTTTAATATTATCATCAAGGCGAGCGTCACGAATTTGTGCTGCGATGGTATCGCCTCCTGCAATCCCAGCCGTTTGTGGGCCATCCATGATAGCACCTTGAACGACAATCACGGCGATATTGCCACTTTGATTAGCATTGGTATCTGCTATTTTAGTGGAATAATCATAGATACTAATATTATTGAATTGTTTATCTTCTTTATTCCAGCCAAAGTGTTTACTGAGTAAATCTTCAACTTGTTCGTTAGTATAAAGTTTATCAACCAATTTTTGTTTTAACGCGTATTGTGCGCTATCGCCTTTGACTGAACGTAATTTCTCTAAAATAGCATCAGCCCCAGGAAAAATTTGTGTGCTGGTCGTATTACGGTTTTTGGCGATTTCTGTGAGGTAATTGTTCCAAAGGGCATCCAGCCACTGTTTATTGGCTAAACGTGCTTCAGGGGACATCTCATCACGCATTAATGGTTCAACCGCTGATTTATAGGTACCAACACGGAAAATATGGCTACTAACTTTAAGTTTTTCTAACAGTGACTTGTAGTAGAGCCCATTTGTTGCAAAGCCATATACCCCAACAGCACCTTGCGGTGTGAGGTAAATATCATCAGCGTAACTGGCGAGGTAGTATTGCGATTGATTATAACTGTTACCAATGGCGTAAACCTGTTTTCCTGAACTTTTAAACTCATTAATTGCTTTACCGATATAAGCGAGAGAGGGCTGATCGGCTCCAGCTAAATCATCTAAGCGTAATACCATCCCTGTAATGCGGTCATCATTTGCAGCGGTGCGAATGGTGTCAACGATGTCGAATAGTGAATTCTCTTGCATACGGCTGTTTGAGGTACCAAGTAATTCACGGCTCATACGACCAAATGGGTCTGGAGTAGAGACTTGGTCTACGATAACCCCCTGTAAATCCACATACAAAGCACCAAAATAATTTTTTTCGGGTTGAGTCTCTGTCTGATAAAGAGCAATCGACCCAATAACAACAAAAAATAATACTAAGAAAATGGCGTTGAAAACGAATTCCCTAATAAAGTTCAGTGCTCGCCAGCTAATTCTAAAAATGGTAGCGATGATGTCCCATAGTTGACGCATGTTTTCTCCTATCCTGCATATTCTGCACCACAAGGGTGTTGGCTTCATTTGTTTGCCGTTGACTTATGGCACAAACTATTTTTGGATATTACATAAATAGTTCTTTCTACAGTTGGGTTACTTCAGCCTGTAGCACGAATTAACAACAATATACTCAAAAGCAAATCTGTTACCCGATCACCACATCGAACACTTGATATCTTAGTTGTATCAATACAATTAGTTGCAATAGCGGGCTATTTTTATGCATAACAAAATTATGATACGCAAGGTACAATGCTTCAATGATATTTTTCACATGTGACAAATGATACAATTCAATGAATTTATAACGTAATTTTACCTAACGAATAACTGTTATTGTTGTATTAGTGTAAGCGATTTTCCTTTAAGCTTAAACAATAGATAGCGTGGGTATAATTATCTAATTGAATGATTATCATATCAGTTTACTCTTAAACGGAGACAAATATGGATGCTTTGACCCTTTTGTTGAACCGCCGTTCAGCTTCAAGACTTACAACACCAGCACCGCAAGGCGAAGAACTCGACAATATACTTGCTGCGGGGATGAGAGCACCTGATCACGGTGCTTTGAAGCCGTGGCATTTTGTTGTTATGCAAAATGAGGGGATTAAACGCTTCAGTGAGCTATTGGAAAAAGCAGCAATTGAAGGGCAATTAGGCGCAGAGGTACAAGAAAAAGCTCGTAATGCCCCTTTTCGTGCCCCATTAATTATTACTGTGATTGCTAAATTAAAAGATCATCCGAAAATACCACAATGGGAACAATTAGTTGCTGCGAGCTGTACGGTACAAGCAATGCAGATGGCAGCAGTAGCTCAAGGTTTTGGCGGTATATGGCGCTCAGGTTCATGGACAGAAGATGCTGTGGTTCGTGCCGGATTAGGTTGTGGAGATAACGACCGCATTGTTGGGTTCCTTTATTTAGGAACTCCAGAGCTTAAAGCGCCAGTAAAAGTACAAGCTCCTGATATGACAGGCTATGTATCTCACTTCTAAAGAGAATAATAATGACTGAAAAAATTAGATTAACTCAATATAGTCATGGTGCTGGTTGCGGTTGTAAAATTGCACCGAAAGTATTAGAGCAAATTCTACACACAGAGCAAGCAAAATTTCATGATCCACATTTGTTAGTTGGTAATGAAACTAAAGATGATGCGGCCGTTTATGATTTAGGTAATGGAATAGGCATCATCAGCACAACAGACTTTTTCATGCCGATCGTTGACTCCCCATTTGAATTTGGTCGGATTGCAGCAACCAACGCGATTAGCGATATTTTTGCAATGGGTGGTAAGCCAATTATGGCCATTGCTATTTTAGGCTGGCCAATTGCGAAGTTACCACCGGAAGTGGCTCGTGAGGTGATTGAAGGTGGACGTGCAGCTTGTGCTGATGCGGGTATCTCGTTAGCTGGTGGCCATTCTATTGATGCACCTGAGCCTATTTTTGGTTTGGCGGTTACGGGTGTTGTGAATACGGAGTATGTGAAGAAAAATAGTGCCGCAACAGCGGGGTGCGAATTGTTTTTGACGAAACCGCTTGGAATTGGTGTTTTGACAACAGCAGAGAAAAAAGGGGTACTTGCGCCGGAACATCAACACTTAGCGGCAGAAACCATGTGTCAAATGAATAAGCTAGGTGCGGTGGTTGCGCCTTTAGATGGTGTGACGGCAATGACTGACGTGACTGGTTTCGGTTTATTAGGTCATTTAAGTGAGATTTGCGAAGGGTCTAAAGTTCGTGCTGAAATCTCCTTTAGTAAAGTTCCTAAATTAGCCAATGTCGAAAAATATATTGAAGCAGGTTGTGTTCCTGGGGGAACCACTCGTAACTTTGACAGTTATGGGCACCTTATTGGCCCTATGAGTGATATGCAGCGTCAACTACTGTGTGATCCTCAAACTTCTGGCGGCTTACTTATTGCAGTAAAACCTTCCGAAGTCTCTAAAATTAAAGAGATTGCACAGCAGCAAGGTGTTTTGTTACAGTCTATCGGTAAATTATTACCCCATCAGGATAATGTTCCTTTAGTTGAAGTGATAGATTAATTTATGCGTTTGTTTATTGCGGAAAAACCGAGCCTTGCAAGGGCCATTGCAGATGTATTACCAAAGCCCCACAAACGAGGTGATGGTTTTATTCAATGTGGTGATGGCCAAACTGTAACATGGTGTATTGGCCATCTTTTAGAGCAGGCGGAACCCGATGCTTATGAACCTCGGTATGCACGATGGAATCTTCAGGATTTGCCAATTATCCCTGATAAGTGGCAATTGAAGCCCCGTCCCGCAGTAACTAAACAATTAAAAACTATTGAAACATTGCTGAAGCAAGCCTCAATAGTTGTCCATGCAGGGGACCCCGATAGAGAAGGTCAATTGCTGGTGGACGAAGTGCTTGACTTTTTGAAGCTCGACCCTGAAAAACGCAAAGAAGTAAAACGTTGTTTAATCAATGACCTTAACCCACAAGCCGTTGAGCGGGCAATTGAGCGTTTGAGAGAAAATCGTGAGTTTATTCCTCTTTGTGTCTCTGCTTTAGCAAGAGCACGGGCAGATTGGTTGTATGGCATCAATATGACCCGTGCTTATACGTTATTAGGGCAACGAGGAGGCTATCAAGGCGTTCTTTCTGTAGGGCGGGTTCAAACTCCGGTATTGGGGTTAGTTGTTAGGCGCGACGAAGAAATAGAAAACTTTGTACCTAAAGACTATTTTGAGGTTAAAGCTCATATTGTTACGCCAAAGGATGAGCGCTTTGTAGCGATATGGCAGCCAAGCGACTCCTGTATTGACTATCAGGATGAAGAAGGGCGTTTATTCCATCGGCCGCTTGCAGAGCATGTGGTATCGCGTATTGAGGGCAAACCTGCCATAGTGACGCAATATCAGGACAAGCGCGAATCAGAAATTGCACCGTTGCCTTTCTCTTTATCTTCTTTGCAGATTGAAGCTGCCAAAAAATATGCGTTGAGCGCTCAAGAAGTATTGGACATTTGCCAACGTTTATATGAAACACATAAGTTGATTACTTATCCACGTTCAGATAGCCGTTATTTACCGGATGAACATTTTGCAGGGAGACACAGTGTCTTGAATGCAATTGCGGTGCATCAACCAGACCTCACTGAATTTGAATTGCCTGAGCTGGATAAAAAGAACCGGTGTTGGGATGATAAAAAAGTCGATGCTCACCATGCCATTATCCCAACAGCAAAAACGGCAGCAGTAAAGTTAACTGAGAATGAAAGTAAAATTTACCAATTGATTGCGCGTCAATATATTATTCAGTTTATGCCCGATGCGGTTTACCGTAAGTGTACAATTGATCTAGAAATTGAAAAGGGTAAATTTATTGCAAAAGCTCGATTTCTTGCTGAAGCAGGTTGGCGAGTCGTATTGGGCAATAAAGAGCGCGATGCTGAAAACGATGGTATGCCACTGCCAGTTGTGAGTAAGAATGATGAGTTGTTATGTGAAAAAGGGGAAGTGGTTGAACGGCAAACGCAGCCTCCACGTCCTTTTACGGATGCAACGTTATTATCAGCAATGACTGGGATCGCTCGTTTTGTACAAGATAAAGCATTAAAAAAAGTATTGCGAGAAACGGATGGGCTTGGTACAGAAGCGACTAGAGCCGGTATCATTGACTTACTATTCAAACGCCAATTTCTCTACAAAAAAGGGCGTTATATTCATTCCTCGCCTGCGGGAAGGGCTCTAATTCATGTTTTACCCGATATGGCAACATTACCAGATATGACAGCCCATTGGGAGTCAGTATTAACCCAAATTAGTGAAAAACAATCACGTTATGATGATTTTATGCATCCACTAAGCCAAACGCTAATGCAATTAATTCATCATGCACGTCAGTTTACAAATTTGAGGGCATTTCGAGAACTCCCCGCTCCATCAGTAAAAACGGGGAAAAAACCAGTAAAAGCGGGTAAGAAAACAAAAAAGAAACAGGATTAGTTGAGTCTGGTAAACCAATAAAAGGCGCTTAAGGCGCCTTTTTGCATTATGACAAGTAAGAAAGTTTACTTTGAGAGGTCAAATTCAGACCATACAGGTGCGTGGTCTGATGGCTTTTCCATCCCGCGGATTTCGTAATCAATACCCGTTGCAATACAACGCTCAGCGAGTTTATTGGAGGCCAGTAATAAATCGATACGTAGGCCACGGTTATCATCGAAGCCTTTCGAACGGTAGTCAAACCATGAGTAGCAATCAGAAATATCAGGGTTTTTTGCACGATATGTATCGACTAAACCCCAGCCTAATAATTTAGCTAACCACTCACGCTCTTCGGGTAAAAAAGAGCATTTTCCGGTTTTTAACCAACGTTTACGGTTTGCATCACCGATACCAATATCAAGATCGGTTGGGCTGATATTCATGTCACCCATAATGAGCAACTGTGACTCTGCCGTTTGTGTTGATGTGATGTAATTTTGTAAATCTTGATAAAATTTTTCTTTTGCCGGAAATTTTGTTGGGTGGTCACGGCTTTCTCCTTGAGGAAAATAACCATTTACAACCGTCAATGGGCCGCGATCTGTTTGGATATCAGCCATGATAATGCGACGCTGTGCATCGTCATCGTCAGTTGGAAAACCTTTACGGACAGCAAGAGGCTCATTTTTAGTTAATAGAGCCACGCCATAATGCGCTTTTTGACCGTGATAAAAAACATGATAGCCGAGCTGACTAACTTCTTCATAAGGAAACATATCATCATGGACTTTGGTTTCTTGTAAGCCAATAACCTCAGGTTGATGTTTTTCGATGATTGCAGCGAGTTGGTGAGGGCGAGCTCGAAGGCCATTAATATTGAACGATATGAATTTCATGGTTTTTTATCACCTAGTTTTATGATTATTATGCTTATTCTACCAGATGGTAGCAATACTGTAACCCCGCGTAGCATGTTTCAACGGTTAGATTGTTTTAAAGACGATAATGGCTATGATAAAAATGCTCATGGCTTAACTTATTCTTGGTATAGTATCAAAATTCAGTGGTTAATATAAAAATAATAATAAATTTAATTAATCAAAAAATATTATGACTAATTAAATTTATTATGGGTGCTAGAGTTTAGTTTTCTATTAAAGCTAAATTAATAATATCATTATTAACTAGTTTTAATTTCATTTAAAGTCAATTGGTTATTTATATTTTAATGTGATTTAATAGTGGGGGAATAAAAAATAATCAATCGAAACAATATAATATATTGCTTTGTAATGATGGAAATTATAAAAATACTTTTATGAAATATTGTTAATCATTCAATAAAAAATCAAGTTTGATTTTTTATTTTGTGAATTAATTTCTGGGTTAATCAATATAATTATTAATGAGAAAGTTAAGTATGTTGATTAATATTTTAATAAACTGAATGGGGTCATAGATATGTTCTTTTCAAGAAAATTAGAGGCGTTTATGGCGGTTGTTGAGAATGGCTCGTTAAGCAAGGCTGCAAGAGTGATGAACCGTACGACACCTCCCATCGCGAAGTCAATCAAAGACTTTGAGACAAGCCTAGGAAAACGGCTTTTTAAACGAGAAAAATTTGGAATGACATTAACTAAGGATGGCCAAGAACTTTATAACGATCTAAGAGATCTTTATTTACAGGAGAAAGAAATAACAAAAAAACATTTTTCTGGTTATATAATAAATGAGGCTAATATTTATTATGATTGGGGTAAGGAAAGCCATTTAATTAATTTATATCAATCAGCACATCAAAATAATGTGCAAGTAAATATATTAAGGTTTAATTATGATGAAGTAGATGAAATTGTCGATTATGATGGTAATACACTTATTCTTAGCTCTGAACAAGTTGTCAGTGAGCGATTTTCATTACAAAAAATAATAGAAAACTCACCATTAGGTATCTATTGTAGGAAAGAACTTTATGAAAAATTCCATTATGACCTTGTTACACTATTACAAAAAAGTACATGGCTATGTGATCCCGCATTTTATAAAAGTTCATTAATGAGTGATTTATTAGCAAAAATTGAAACGGTTGATAATAAAACGAGTGTGAGACAAATGGATAATATTGGTTGTTGCCAAAGTTTCATTCAAGATGGTGATTTTATAGGCATAATAGACCATTATCCAGAAGAAGAATTGATTGATAAATCATTGATTTATATACCATTGAATAAAATTTTGGGGAAAAGTGTGTGTTATATCTATAAATCAAAGTCACACTCAAGTGTGTTAAATCGTTTTATGGGAGTTGTTGATAAACTAGGAGGTGAAATCAATTAAATGGTGGTGGGAGAAGGATTCGAACCTTCGAAGTCTGTGACGGCAGATTTACAGTCTGCTCCCTTTGGCCGCTTGGGTATCCCACCAGATTTTGAGTTGCTGTAATCATTGACAGCGGGCGGCATCATATCAAATGACGCGCCGCTGTAAAGCATTAATTTTCAATAAAATGGTTGTTTGCTGTTTTTTTATTCTTAATGCGTGTTAAATCAACAAAGTGTTGTTAAATAAGCCGCTATATTATTGGCTTATAAAATAATGGTGCGATTACCATATACAAATACACGTTGAGCTAAGACCCAATAGAGAGCATGGCTTAGTACATTTTTTTCAACATCACGCCCTGCACGCATCATATCATCGGCTGTGAATGTATGGTCTACATTAATCACATTCTGTGTAATGATTGGTCCTTCATCAAGGTTATCATTAACAAAGTGCGCAGTAGCCCCAATAATTTTTACGCCACGCTCATAAGCTTGGTGATAAGGGCGGGCACCAATAAATGCAGGTAAAAACGAGTGGTGAATATTGATAATTTGGTTTGGATAATGCTGCACAAATGCAGGCGTTAATACACGCATATATTTAGCTAAGACAACATAATCAGGCTGATATTGGTCAATCTGCGCTGTCATTTTTTCGTCATGTTGTTCGCGTGTTAGGCCTTCATGGCTAATATGGTGGAATGGAATACCAAATTGTTCGACTAAGTTTTTTAGCGTGTCGTGGTTTCCTATAACCGCTGCAATTTCAACATCTAAGCCATCATAAGCACTTTTCATGAGCAGGTCGCCCAAACAATGTGCTTCTTTTGTAACCATAACGACAATACGACGACGACCCGCTGTGTTTAATTCACGTTGAGATCCAACTGGTAATGCATCATCGAGGTCAGCTAATAATGTTTCATCGTTGAAAATTCCCTCTAACTCAGTTCTCATAAAGAAACGGCCAGTGTGATGATCAACAAACTCATTATTTTGTACAATGTTGAGTTGGTGCTTATAGCAAATATTGGTGATTTTCGCGATTAATCCTTTCGCGTCAGGGCAAATTGTCCTGAGAATTTTCTTCTGTACAATTTTGTGTTGCATGAAACAGCCTAATCCTTAACTAACAAAGCGATATGAAAAAATGACGGGTTGAGTATTAAATGTGTCTCATTAGACAGGCATTAAATAAAGGGTAATTAGTCTGGATGACCACACTTTTTATATTTTTGACCAGAGCCACAAGGGCATAAATCATTACGACCGACTTTGGGGGTAATGCCGTCTATATAATACCAACACGAATCCATCTTAATAAAACGCGAACGTTCATGAATAAGCTGCTTATGATCAGCTTTTTCATCAATAAAGCAAGCCGAAAATTCGACATAAGCTTCATTGGGATTTTTAGCATAAGAAGAACTAATAACACGAAGACCAAACCAGTGTGTTTTCGGAAAACTATTGACTATTTCTTGATGCCATTCTTGAGCATGGCAATCTGGGTGCCATGTTTTAATAAGATAATCGACGTCTTGGTGTACATAAGCACTATACCTTGAGCGCATAAGTTGCTCTGGTGTCTGTGGAATAGCTTTCCCTTGTAAAAAAGGAGCGCAGCATTGCTCAAATTGTGCTTCGTTGCCACAGTAACACCTATCTTCTACTTGTGATTTCATAACACTCTCTATAAAAATAAGTATAAGATTGAAAAGTCACTATACTTAAATGATGGCGAATAAATGATTTTATCGTATGAATAATTGTATTGTTAATTAAACCAGGCTTTTGCAGTAGGTATCTTATGAAAAATAGAAAAATACTCATAATAGAAGACGAAATCACCTTCTGTACAATGTTAAAAAACTACCTAGAAACGCTGGGTATTGAGATCTATACCGCAGATAATGGTCAATTAGCAATAGAGATGTTAACAATAGACCGTATCAAACCTGATATCATTCTATGTGACTTAAATATGCCTGTCATGAATGGTGAAGCGTTTATGAAAGCGTTAGTTGCGCGTAATATTGATATTCCTGTCATTGTGATTACAGCAACAACAGATTTCACTCAGTTAGATAGAATGTTTCGCTTAGGTGCAAAGGATGCTTTGTTAAAGCCAATAAAAAATTTAGATGAAGTTAAAGTGACAATCCTTTCTGCTTTGTATCCTGAGCAAAATAACCTAACAGAGCTGTTAGGAGAGGAAATCCCTCAGATTTCGACACTAATGCAAAACGATACTCAAGAACTGTTAGCGGTATTAAAACAGTTACAACCACCAGTACATCAAATTATAAATAATTACCGAATTAACTATCGCCAACTTAATGAGGCTAACCGTTTTGGATTATTATTAGACCTAGCGCCCATTTCAGACAGCCAAATAGGTTTTTACTGCATTGATACTGAGCGCTCTCCTCAAGAAGGCATTATGGCTGCTTTTTTGATTAGAGTCGTGTTCAATGATCTCTTGAAAAGTGCGGTAAGCCACCCAGAAAAAAAATTACCCAATATTGATAGGATTATTAACCAAATAAATTATTTACTGGAAGATTCGGGGTTTAGTGGCCAGTTTCCGCTATTATTGGGGTATTTTAATACACGGAATAAAGCGATTATTATGGCGAGTGCAGGTTTAGAAGCGGATATAACGACAGAAAATGCGCATGTTAAGTTATCTAGAAGCCTTCCTTTAGGAGCGTTGAAATTTTACCAATCTAATCATTTAGAGGTAAAAGGAAATGCTTGGCAGTGTTTAATTCGCAATAATAGCCAGAAAATAAAACTAATGTTTAACCCCGAAACATAGTTAACACCTAAAATGTATACTCTTTTAATCTGAATAACTCTATTCGGACTCGTCGCTATTTATTCATGAACATTTCCTGATATACTTCTGCGCACTTAAAATGCCTCTTGATACTTTAGTGTAATTCGAGAGGCTAAGATGATATCTGGAGTGATAAAAATGACACAGCGCAAGGTGCGTAAAGCGGTAATCCCAGTTGCGGGCTTAGGGACTCGTATGCTTCCTGCAACAAAGGCAATCCCAAAAGAAATGTTACCAATAGTTGATAAGCCACTTATTCAATATGTTGTTAATGAGTGTATCGCTGCTGGGATCAATGAAATTGTTTTAGTGACACATTCATCAAAAAATTCCATTGAAAACCACTTTGACACAAGCTTTGAGTTAGAGGCTATCTTGGAAGCGCGTGTTAAGCGCCAGTTATTGGATGAGGTTCAATCTATTTGCCCAAGCCACGTAACGATTATGCAAACACGACAAGGAATAGCAAAAGGATTAGGTCATGCAATTTTGTGTGCTAAACCTTTAGTCGGTGAAGAGCCTTTTGCGGTTATTTTACCCGATGTCATTTTAGACCGTTACAGTACAGATTTAACCAAATTTAATTTGCGTGAAATGCTAGAACAATATGAGTCAACAGGCGCAAGTCAAATTTTAGTTGAACCAGTCCCTGAAGAAGATGTATCTAACTATGGTATTGTGGATTGTAATGGAGAAATGTTAGAACCTGGAGATAGTAAAAGAATTATTCGTATGGTTGAAAAACCAAAACGTGAAGAAGCTCCATCTAATTTATCTATTGTTGGCCGTTATGTTTTATCTGAAAAGATTTGGGATGCATTAGCCAAAACAGCGCCAGGTGCTGGGGATGAAATACAATTAACCGATGCTATTGCATTAATGATGGAAAATAATGAGCCAGTAGAGGCCTACCACTTATGTGGTAAAAGTCATGACTGTGGAAATAAATTAGGTTATATGAAAGCGTTCGTTGAATATGGAATGCAGCATGATGCACTGGGAGATGAGTTTACCCAGTGGCTGAAGAAATTATCAGTATCATTGAATTCAGCAAAATAAAATTCCGCAATAAATTTTATTAAAGGCTAACTTAATTTGTTAGCCTTTTTTTATACGTAGATAAATAAATTATTAACAAAAATACCAAGTATAAAGAGGAACACTCTGACTTGAGCTGTTCAGTCTGTACACGTTATAAGTGGTGAGAGTACAAAAATTAGCATACAACTTCATTACATAAATAGAATCACTGAAAAATATTTAAGTTTATCTAATTAAGCTTACATATCTTTACTGCTATGCTTTTATTTATCATGATTATTTGGTAGATGGCGTAATACGTCGTAACAGCTTAAAACAGAACAGTTAATTGAAGTAGGGAGCGGCAGTTATGCGGTTTTAGTGCTAAAGACTGTAGCTATAATAGATAAGGGCTTTTTCTTAGTGCAGGTTAATATAAATAATATATAAAGGATTAAATAAAAACACCCTTATAAAAGGGTGTTTAAAATACATGTTGAGGCTATTAGATTAAGAAATCATCCAAAGATTTGCCTTGTTCTTCAATGGCAACCTTGATTACTGCTGGAGTACGGCCTTGGCCTGTCCAAGTTTTGGTTTCGCCATTTTCATCAACATATTTATATTTAGCTGGACGTGCAGCGCGTTTAGCACGAGTGCTAGTGCTTTTACCTGAATCCATTGTTTGCAGAAGGTCATTTAAATCTACGCCTTGCTCAAGGATCATTTCACGAACTTTTTCCAATTTACGGTTACGTTCTTCTAATTCCGCGCGAGCTTGGCTTTCTTCATCACGACGTTCTTCAACAACGACGGTTAATTTTTCCAGCATTTCTTCTAAAGATTCTAAAGTTACTTCGCGAGCTTGAGCACGAAGAGTACGGATGTTATTTAACGCTTTTAATGATTCGCTCATTTTCCTGGTCTCAAATTATTTGTTGGCATGTGTACAGTAATAATAGAATGCTATTTTAAATTCTGCAATAGCTAAATTACATCCTTAGTTTAAAAGTAATCTTTAACGAATGCAATTTTTTTACAAAAGAAAAATAAACTTTTCGTAGATATATATATAGCTATTATCAATAACTGAACTAAACGAAAAATAGGAATAAGCTAAAATCTTAGTGATTAAATAATTCAAAAAAGAAGAGGAGGGTCTCATTTTACTTTTACTCGGAATGAATTGAAGGGATAGACTCGCTTAAATTTTCTTTTTTTGATGATGTTTTTTAGCGGAATGTGCTTTAGTTGAAACTGTTTATAGTTAATATCAAATTGGTTTTTTTGCCCGCAAGCTAAGCAATATTTGCAATAAGGTATAAGCAATAAGGTATAAACTGAACTGGGAAAAGTTCAATTTTCAATAAGTAAACAGCATCTACACCATTATTGTTAATCCTAAAGCTAGTTTTATGGTAAAATTATTACGTATATTAATTTTGAGGGAACAGCCAAATGGCTCAGCTTTACTTTTATTATTCAGCTATGAATGCGGGAAAATCAACGTCATTATTGCAATCATCGTATAACTATAATGAAAGAGGGATGCGTACGGTTATTTTTACAGCAGAGATAGATAACCGTTTTGAACAAGGAAAAGTCTCATCGCGCATAGGCTTATCAGCGGAAGCGTTATTATACTCAACAACAACAAATATGGCTGAACTGATAAAAAAAGAAAATAGTGAACAAAAAGTCCATTGTGTTCTTATTGATGAATGCCAATTCCTAACAAAAAAACAAGTTGAAGAATTATGTGACATAGTTGATAACGAGGATATTCCAGTTTTATGCTATGGGTTGCGTACCGATTTTGCAGGGCAATTATTTGAGGGCAGCCAATACTTGCTTGCTTGGGCTGATAAATTAGTTGAGCTAAAAACAGTTTGTTATTGCGGACGTAAGGCGAGTAAGGTATTGCGTATAGGAAGTGATGGGGTGCCTGTATATGAAGGCCTACAAGTCGATATAGGCGGTAATGAAAAGTATATCTCTGTTTGTCGTAAACACTATTCAGAAGCAATAAAACAGGCTCAGTTGATGAATGAAGGTGTTATACCTAAGAAACCACTCCATTTTAGGTAAACAGAAATAATCTAGTGTAGAGAATAAAACAGGATTCAGTTATCGGATATTATGGCTATTAATGATATAACTCAGTGAGTTAAATCATTTTATATGATATTGATTTCTACATTTTTATAGCAATTGATTTTAAATAACGAAACAAAAGGCACTGCAATTATTGCAGTGCCTTTATTTTTAAATTATGTGCTAAACATTATTTCTTAGTGTTTTTCTTTTCTGCTTCTTTTTTTACGGTTGATTTTTTCTGAGGGGCTTTTTTTTCCTCTTTTTCAATCACAAGCGCGTCTTGGTGCTCAACAAATTCGCGACCATAATAAGAATCCAGTAATAGCTGTTTAATTTCAGAAATTAAAGGATAACGAGGGTTAGCTCCTGTACATTGGTCATCAAACGCATCTTCAGAAAGTTTATCTACGCGAGCTAAGAAGTCAGCTTCAGTAACACCAGTCTCACGAATAGATTTAGGAATACCTAAATCGGCTTTCATTTCCTCCAACCATGTGAGTAATTTTTCAATTTTCGCAGCAGTACGATCTCCGACGTTAGTGAGTCCCAAATGATCCGCAATTTCTGCATATTGGCGGCGCGCATGAGGGCGGTCGTACTGGCTAAATGCAGTTTGTTTTGTTGGGTTATCATTAGCATTGAAACGGATAACGTTACAAATTAATAGAGCATTAGCGAGACCATGAGGAATATGGAATTCTGAGCCAAGTTTGTGTGCCATTGAATGACATACACCTAGGAATGCGTTTGCAAATGCAATACCGGCAAGTGTCGCACCGTTGTGTACGCGTTCTCTGGCTACAGGATTTTTAGCACCTTCATGGTAACTTGCTGGTAAATAATCTTTTAATAAGCTTAGTGCTTTAAGTGCTTGACCATCAGTAAACTCGTTAGCTAAAACAGAAACATAAGCTTCTAACGCATGGGTGACAGCATCTAAACCACCGAAAGCAGTTAAAGATTTAGGCATATTCATGACTAAGTTGGCATCAACAATGGCCATATTTGGCGTTAATGCATAATCTGCTAATGGATATTTTTGGCCCGTTTTATCATCAGTCACTACAGCAAATGGGGTGACCTCAGAACCTGTACCTGAAGTTGTTGTGATAGCAACTAATTTAGCCTTAACGCCCATTTTAGGGAAGCGGTGGATACGTTTACGTATATCCATGAAACGTAATGCTAATTCCTCAAAATGAGTCTCTGGGTGTTCATACATGACCCACATGATTTTAGCCGCATCCATTGGTGAACCACCACCTAATGCAATGATCACATCAGGTTGGAATGCTTGCATTTGTGCTGCGCCTTTACGGACAACAGTTAATGTTGGGTCTGCCTCAACTTCAAAGAAAACGTCAGTTTCAATGTGATGTTTTTTGAGAACGTTAACCACTTCATCAACATAACCATTATTGAACAGATAGCCATCGGTTACGATAAAGGCGCGTTTTGCACCATCAGTTGCAATCTCTTCAAGGGCGATAGGTAGACAACCACGGCGGAAGTAGATTGAGTTCGGAAGTTTATGCCACAACATATTTTCAGCTCTCTTCGCCACAGTTTTGGTATTGATTAGGTGTTTTGGACCCACGTTTTCAGAGATGGAGTTACCACCCCAAGAACCACAACCTAGAGTAAGAGAAGGGGCTAATTTAAAGTTATAAAGGTCTCCGATACCACCTTGAGATGCTGGCGTATTGATTAAAATACGCGCTGTTTTCATTTTTTGGCCAAAATAGTTAACGCGTTCGTGTTGGTTATCTTGGTCAGTGTATAAACAAGAGGTATGACCGATCCCGCCCATTTCGACAAGTTGTTCTGCTTTGGCAACCGCGTCTTCAAAGTTTTTACCACGGTACATTGCTAATAATGGTGAAAGTTTTTCATGTGCGAACGGTTCTGACTCATCGATGCTTTTTACTTCACCAATTAATATTTTAGTGGTCTTTGGCACGGTAATACCGGCCATTTCAGCAATTTTATAAGCAGGTTGGCCAACAATAGCGGCATTTAAGTTACCATTTTTTAAAATGATATCTTGAACCGCTTTAAGCTCTTTTCCTTGTAGCAGGTAACCACCATGACTTGAAAAACGCTCGCGAACTTGATTGTAGATTTCATCAACGACTACAACGGATTGTTCAGATGCACAAATAACTCCGTTATCGAATGTTTTTGACATCAAGATAGACGCGACAGCACGCTTAATATCTGCGGTTTCATCAATAACGACAGGGGTGTTACCAGCACCAACACCAATTGCAGGTTTTCCAGAACTATAAGCAGCTTTGACCATGCCTGGTCCACCGGTCGCTAAAATCAGGTTAATATCAGGGTGGTGCATTAAAGCGTTGGATAGCTCAACAGAAGGGGAATCAATCCAACCAATAATATCTTTCGGCGCACCAGCTGCAATCGCAGCATCAAGCACAATTTGTGCCGCGCGGTTGGTAGCAATTTTAGCGCGAGGGTGTGGGGAAAATATAATAGCATTGCGCGTTTTTAAGCTAATAAGTGATTTAAAAATCGCGGTTGAAGTTGGGTTAGTTGTTGGCACAATACCACAGATAATACCAATCGGCTCAGCAATGGTGATTGTCCCAAATGTTGGGTCTTCAGATAGCGTGCCGCAGGTTTTTTCATCTTTATAAGCATTGTAGATATACTCTGAAGCGAAGTGGTTTTTAATCACTTTATCTTCAACAATACCCATTCCAGATTCTTCGACAGCAAGTTTTGCTAGAGGGATACGTGCATCAGCAGCAGCGAGAGCCGCGGCTCTAAAGATTTCATCAACTTTTTCTTGGGAAAAAGTAGCGAATTCACGTTGAGCTTTTTTGACACGAGCAACGAGTTCATTGAGTTCGGTAACGTTAGTTACGGACATATAGATTACTCCTGATAAATGTTAAACTTTTTAAGCCAATGAGCAATGCATCGATAGAACAAGGAAATGCTTAAAGATAAAAGTATAGATGTTATCTATAATAACGCTGCTCATGATCGCCTATTGGCTTAAAAACCTTATTCCGTACTGAGTTAATATCCTAATTAGCTCTGTCTATCAGTTAAGAGTAGATTAACAAAACGGTAATTAAATAAAGTGATCTAGGTCACGAAAATGTCAAGCTGACTCCTTTCAGCACGTGTATTTATGCACAAGTTGAATAAATGTTGTTCATCTATTACTTAATTTAATATTATCAAAACAACTTGTGCAGATAATTTATGTATATCTAACTAAATACTAAGCAAATTTAGCAAGTTAAAGAAAATATTGTTTTGCTCAAGGAAATTAATGACATCGGTGGTAAAATTATAAAAGATATCAATAAATCTCTAAAGAGAACTGCTTAAGGAAATGAATGGGTGAGTAGCGCATTACTTGATTTATCGGGATATATTAAATTTTTTATTGGTTTGTTTGCACTCGTAAACCCAGTTGGCATATTGCCTGTGTTTATTAGTATGACAAACTATCAAAGTAATGCGGGGAGAAATAAAACCAATACTATTGCAAATACATCAGTTGCTATCATTTTATGTACATCACTATTAATTGGTGACTCAATATTGCAATTGTTTGGTATCTCAATTGATTCTTTCCGTATTGCTGGTGGGATCTTGATCGTCACAATAGCGATGTCAATGATCAGCGGTAAAATTGGGGAAGACAAACAAAATAAACAAGAAAAAACAGAAACTGCGGTTAGAGATAGCATTGGTGTTGTGCCTTTGGCTTTACCCCTAATGGCAGGGCCTGGTGCAATAAGTTCTTGTATTGTTTGGTCATCTCGCTGGCATGGGTGGCAAAACTTTTTAGGCTTAGCGTTGACGAGTATCGCATTTGCCTTTTGTTGTTGGCTATTATTCCGCTCAGCGTCTTTATTGGTTCGTTACTTAGGTCAAACAGGGATCAACGTAGTAACGCGTATCATGGGTCTATTACTGATGTCATTGGGTATAGAGTTTATTGTGACAGGTGTTAAGGCCATATTCCCGGGCTTATTGTAATCTAATCTCTTTTCTTTTAATGGCTGCAAACTATATCTATTTGCAGCCATACCTGCCGCTAATTACCTCATATTACACACATCAATTTTGCTATACAGATAGCACATTTCTCTTTCTTAAATGGCTTAATAAAACTTTAGCTATTAATAATCACACATAAAAAAAATGATACCTGTAATTATATGTGGCATTTTTTGCTAAAACAGGGATAAAAAGTAAGGAATTGTGAGCTACGTAAATTTATTCACTATTCTAATTGGTGTTTGTTAATGATATGTTTGGAAAAGAGCTTGGAGGTTATTTTATGGTGGATAGCTAAATTGATTTTAGTGTATTGAAATATAAGAAGAATTAAAATTTCACGTCTATTTTTTTAAAATTTACTTAAAATTTTTAACTGTTCAATGTTAATTAATTGTTTTAATTGTTTGAGTTCATGAAGTGGATTGCCCATAAGGAAATAGCGGTACCAGGGCTTAAATATCAGCGTAAAGATGGCTGCAAATGAGGTTATAGCGCTATTGATGAATCATGAGGGATAGAATGTTCAAATCAACACTTGGTTTTGGTGTACTTTCTTTATTAGTTGTTACATTACAGGCTAGTGCCACGGAAAAAGTAAAACAGGTTATTACAATTAACAATGGCTCAGAAGTGACATCACTTGATCCCCATAAAGTGGAAGGGGTTCCTGAAGGCAATGTGATATTAAACTTATTAGAAGGTTTAGTGTATACCGATATAGACGGTAAAGCAGTTCCTGGGGCTGCTAAAAGTTGGAGTAATGAAAATTTCACTACGTGGACTTTTACTTTGCGGGAAGATGCAAAGTGGAGTGATGGCACACCTGTAACCGCTGAAGATTTTGTGTATAGCTGGCAGCGTTTATCTGACCCAAATACTGGCTCCCCATACTCCAGTTATTTACAGAATGCGTATATTTTAAATGCAGATGCGATTTTAGCGGGAAAAATGCCGGCAACAGCGCTGGGTGTGAAAGCGCTTGACCCGCAACATTTACAAGTTACGTTGAGCCACCCAGTGCCTTATTTCGTTGATATGCTTTCTCATACGTCTATGAAGCCCGTGAATAAGTCAGCAATTCAACGACATGGTGATAAATGGACCCAACCCAAGAATTTTATTGGAAATGGGGCATACGTATTGGATAATTGGGTAGTAAATGAACGTATTGTTATCAAACGAAATCCATTTTATTGGGATAACCCAAATAGCCGTATTGAGCAAGCGACCTTTTTAGCGATTAGCTCCGAAGTGAGTGATATTAACCGTTACCGTAGCGGTGAAATTGATATTTCTAACTCTGCAATCCCACCTGTTTTATATAAAAAAATGCAGCAAGAGAGGCCGAATGAATTGTATGTTCGGCCTTATTTGTGCACGTTCTATTATGAGATAAATAATCAAAAAGCCCCGTTTAATGACCCAAGAGTGCGTGAAGCAATAAAGTTAGGATTAGATAGAGAAACAATAACCAATAAAATTATCGCTCAAGGGCAAAAAGTCGCTTATGGCTTTACGCCAAGTTTTATTAATAATGGTAATTTTACCTTACCGGAATGGGCAAATTTATCAGCAGAACAACGTTATCAACGTGCTAAAGATTTGCTTGCTGAGGCCGGATATACTAAAGAAAACCCATTGAAATTTGCTTTACTGTACAACACATCAGATCAAAATAAGCAGCAAGCTATTGTTGCGGCGTCCATGTGGCAGAAAAATATTGGTGCGCAAGTGACGCTGCAAAACCAAGAATGGAAAACATCATTACAAAGCCGCCATGAAGGAAATTATGATGTTGCCAGAGCAACGTGGTGTGCCGATTACAACGAGCCAACCGCATTTTTGAACATGATGCTGTCTCAAAATAGTAATAATACCACTTTTTATAATAATCCAGCGTTTGATGCCTTGCTTGAGCAAGCGCTAACAGCACCGGACTCTTCATCTCGCCATACAATTTACCAGCAAGCGGAAGCCTTGCTAGACAATGATTCGGCTATTGTTCCTGTTTATTATCGCGTCAGTGCTCGAATGATAAAACCGAGTGTTCGTGGATTTAAAGGTAATGACCCTCTTGATTATACGGATATTAAACGGTTATATATAAGTGAACCTAATTAATAATATCTAAATAATTATAAAAAGTGTTCATCTACTGGGTGAACATGTATCAACACACAATCATAATAATTATGTATGGGAGTAACCGATAAGATGAGTAAGTTAATCAATAAATCGATTATTGCGCTTAGCGTAACGGCTGGGCTGGCAATGGGCTCTATAGCAACAAGTTTTGCAGCAACGGTTCCTGCGGGCGTTGAACTGGCTGAAAAGCAAGTGATGGTTCGCAACAACGGTTCTGAGCCGCAATCGTTAGACCCTCATAAAATAGAAGGGGTGCCGGAATCTGCTTTAGCAAGAGACCTTTTCGAAGGGATCACAATAGTGGGGCCTGATGGCGAAATTTTACCTGGCTCGGCAACAAGCTGGGAAAATAAAGATTTTACAGAGTGGACATTTAAAATTCGCGATGGCGCGAAATGGTCTAATGGTGACCCTGTCACGGCAGAAGATTTTGTGTATAGTTGGCGACGATTGGCTGACCCTGATACTGCATCGCCTTATGCAAGCTATTTACAATATGCCCATATTAGTAATATTGACGATGTTATCGCTGGGAAGAAAAAACCTGAAGAACTTGGTATTAAAGCTCTTGATGACAAAACTTTAGTTATTACACTGAGTGAAGCCGTTCCTTATATTCCTAAATTATTAGCTCACTCATCCATGTCGCCAGTCAATAAAAAAGTCATTGAGCAACATGGTGTTAAGTGGACGCAACCACAAAACTTTGTAGGTAATGGAGCATATAAATTAAAGGATTGGACGGTAAACGAACGTATTGTATTAGAGCGTAGCCCAAGCTATTGGGATAATGCGAATACCATTATTGACCAAGTGACTTTTTTACCGATTTCTTCAGAAGTCACTGATGTAAACCGCTACCGCAGTGGCGAAATTGATATGACATACAGTAACTTACCTATTGAGCAGTTCAAAAGTTTACAGCAAAACATGCCGAATGAGTTACGTGTGAACCCATATCTATGTATTTATTATTATGAAATTAATAATGAAAAACCGCCATTTAATGACCCTCGTGTTCGTGAAGCATTAAAACTATCTATGGATAGAGATACGATTACGTATAAAGTCAAAGCCCAAGGGGATATTCCTGCGTATGGGTTCACTCCACCATTTACCAGTGGAATGAAAACAGAAAAACCGGATTGGTATGCGAATATGACCCAAGAGCAGCGTAATGAAAAAGCGAAACAGCTGCTAGAAGAGGCGGGATATAACAAAGCCAACCCTCTAAAATTCAATTTATTGTATAATACTTCAGACTTACATAAGCGTATTGCCATCGCCGCTTCTTCTATGTGGAAGAAAAATATTGGCGCAGAAGTGAAACTAGAAAATCAGGAATGGAAAACATTCTTAGATAGCCGACATCAAGGTAACTATGATGTGGCACGCGCAGGCTGGTGTGCGGATTATAACGAACCTTCATCTTTCCTCAATATGTTACTTTCCTACAGCAGTAATAATACTGTTCATTATAAAAATACAGATTTTGATGCAGTGATGAAAAAAACATTGCAAGTCAAAACGGATGATGAACGTGCTGAACTCTATCAACAAGCCGAAAAATTACTCGATAAAGACTCAGGTATTGTTCCTCTTTACTACTATGTTAATACGCGTTTAGTGAAACCTTATGTGGGGGGGTATAGTGGCAAAGATCCATTAGATAACCTGCATACTAAAGATCTGTACATTATTAAACACTAATATAGTTGTTCTGGCTCCATTTATTGGAGCCAGATGTTCGCCTATTTAGGCAATAGAAGTAGGAAAGAGCGATGTTGAAATTTATTATTCGTCGGTTGTTAGAAGCCATTCCGACTCTTTTGGTTCTGATTACCATTTCATTTTTTATGATGCGATTAGCCCCAGGGAGCCCGTTTACGGGTGAACGGAAATTGCCACCGGAAGTGATGGCAAATATTGAAGCTAAATATCATTTAAATGATCCCATGTATAAGCAGTATTTTAATTATTTAATTCAGCTTTCCAAAGGTGACTTTGGCCCATCATTTAAATACAAGGACTACAGTGTTAATGATTTAGTGGCTAAAGCATTTCCTGTTTCTGCAAAATTAGGGGCAACGGCATTCATTGTTGCTGTTCTATTTGGGGTCTCTGCAGGGGTGATAGCCGCACTCAACCAAAATACCAAATGGGACTTTACAGTCATGGGGTTTGCCATGACGGGGGTTGTTATCCCAAGCTTTGTTGTGGCACCTCTATTGGTGCTGATTTTTGCCATTCATTTGAAATGGTTCCCTGGTGGTGGGTGGGATGGTGGAAACCTAAAACACATGGTGCTACCAATGGTTGCACTTTCACTTGCTTATATTGCAAGTATTTCCCGTATTACACGCGGTTCAATGATCGAAATTATGCATTCTAATTTTATTCGTACTGCACGTGCTAAAGGGTTACCACTAAGAACTATCATTTTACGCCATGCGCTTAAACCAGCGTTGCTTCCTGTGCTTTCCTATATGGGTCCCGCTTTTGTGGGGATTATTACTGGCTCGATGGTAATTGAAACTATTTTTGGGTTACCGGGGATCGGTCAGCTCTTTGTTAACGGCGCACTTAATCGTGATTACTCACTGGTATTGAGTTTAACAATTTTAGTTGGGGTACTGACAATTACGTTTAATGCGATTGTCGATGTTTTGTACGCAGTTATTGACCCTAAAATTCGTTATTAAGTCGGAGAAACACGATGCTATCGAACCAAAAAAATAGTGAAGCTCTGGCAAACTTTTCAGAGCAGCTAGATATTGAAGGGCGCAGTTTATGGCAAGATGCAAGGCGCCGTTTTATGCACAACCGTGCGGCAATATTTAGCTTATGCGTATTGTTGTTAATTACTCTATTTGTGATTTTTGCTCCTATGATGTCGCCTTTTTTGTACGACGACACCGATTGGGAAATGATGTCAATGCCACCGGATATGGCAACCGGGCATTATTTTGGTACGGATGCTTCAGGCCGAGACCTATTAGTGCGTGTCGCGATAGGTGGGCGAATTTCCTTAATGGTAGGGGTTGCCGCAGCCTTAGTCGCAGTCGTGGTAGGCACTTTATACGGTTCATTAGCGGGTTATGTGGGTGGAAAAGTGGATTCCATCATGATGCGTATATTAGAAATTTTAAATTCCTTCCCATTTATGTTTTTTGTGATCCTCCTTGTCACGTTGTTTGGGACCAATATTTTACTGATATTTGTGGCGATAGGAATGGTGTCTTGGTTGGATATGGCGCGTATTGTTCGCGGACAAACACTCGGATTAAAGCGTAAGGAATTTATTGAGGCAGCGCTTGTTTGTGGTGTTAGTACGCGGCAGATTATTCTACGTCATATTGTACCTAACGTTTTAGGTGTAGTAGTCGTTTACGCGTCATTATTAGTTCCAAGTATGATTTTGTTTGAATCATTCTTAAGCTTTTTAGGTTTAGGCACACAAGAGCCGTTAAGTAGCTGGGGAGCGTTATTAAGTGATGGGGCGAACTCAATGGAAGTGACGCCATGGTTGCTACTGATACCAGCCGGTTTCTTAGTCATTACGCTATTTTGTTTTAACTTCATCGGTGATGGGCTGCGTGATGCGCTCGATCCGAAAGATCGCTAGAGGGAATAATATGTTAAATAACTCAATGAAAAGCCCTCTGTTATCCGTGAAAGATCTCAGTGTGACATTTGCAACTCAAGATGGTGAGGTTACCGCCGTAAACAAATTGAACTTTGAATTAAGTGCGGGGGAAACGCTTGGCATAGTTGGTGAATCAGGCTCAGGAAAATCACAAACTGCTTTCGCACTCATGGGCTTACTCGCCAAAAATGGCAGAATTAATGGCTCTGCAATGTTTAATGGCCGTGAGATTTTGAATTTAAGAGAAAAAGAATTAAACCGTATGCGAGCGGAAGAGATTTCAATGATTTTTCAAGACCCAATGACATCATTGAACCCTTATTTGAAAATTGGTACACAGCTGTCGGAAGTTCTCATGTTACATAAAGGCATGAGTAAAAGAGAAGCTTTCGAAGAATCAGTTCGTATGTTAGATGCCGTTAAAATGCCTGAAGCACGTAAGCGTATGAATATGTATCCACATGAGTTTTCAGGAGGAATGAGACAACGCGTCATGATTGCAATGGCCCTGTTATGCCAACCAAAGCTGTTAATTGCTGACGAACCCACGACAGCACTTGATGTGACTGTACAAGCGCAAATCATGACGTTGCTCAATGAGTTAAAACAAGAGTTTGATACTGCAATTATTTTGATCACCCACGACCTTGGGGTCGTCGCAGGGGTATGCGATAAAGTCCTAGTGATGTATGCAGGACGTACGATGGAGTACGGTACTGCGAAGGATATCTTTTATCATCCATCTCATCCATATTCACTTGGCTTGTTAGCTGCTGTTCCGCGCCTCGATGGTGATGACGAAAGTTTAGCTACCATTCCCGGCAATCCGCCTAATTTATTACGTTTACCCAAAGGCTGCCCATTTTCACCTCGTTGCCAATATGCAGTTCAGCAATGTGTTGACCAAGAACCTGCATTAACCACATTTGGTCAAACGCGGTTACGTGCCTGCTTTAAGCCACTGGAGGAATTGGTATGAGTACCCATGAAAATAGGCCAGTTTTACTCGAAGTGAATGACCTTAAAGTCCATTTTGAGATTCGAGATAAAAAACAGTGGTTTTGGCAACCAAACAAAAGCCTTAAAGCGGTAGATGGCGTAACACTTCGTTTATATGAAGGTGAAACATTAGGTGTAGTCGGGGAATCAGGGTGCGGTAAATCCACTTTTGCTCGAGCACTTATTGGGTTAGTTAAAGCGACGGATGGTACGGTAAGTTGGCTTGGGCAGAATTTATTAGGTAAAACTGATAAAGAGTGGCGCAGTGTTCGCAGTGATATTCAAATGATTTTCCAAGATCCACTGGCTTCGCTTAATCCGCGAATGACCATCGGTGACATTATCGCTGAGCCATTAAAAACCTATCATCCTAAAATGCCACCATCACAAATCACAGAAAAAGTGAAAAAAATGATGATGCGGGTTGGCTTATTACCAAATTTGATTAACCGCTATCCCCATGAGTTTTCGGGAGGGCAATGCCAGCGTATTGGTATCGCAAGAGCATTGATTTTAGAACCTAAACTCGTGATTTGCGATGAGCCAGTTTCTGCATTAGACGTGTCAATTCAAGCACAAGTTGTTAATTTATTGCAAGAATTACAACGCGAAATGAAATTATCGCTAATCTTTATCGCGCACGATTTGGCGGTTGTTAAGCATATTTCTGACCGTGTCTTAGTGATGTACTTGGGGCATGCCGTAGAGCTTGGTACCTATGATGAGGTATACAATAATCCCTTACATCCTTATACACGCGCATTGATGTCAGCAGTGCCCGTTCCTGATCCCGATAAAGAAAAAAATAAGGTAATAGAACTTTTAGAGGGTGAATTGCCATCACCCATTAACCCACCTTCAGGTTGCGTATTTAGAACCCGTTGCCCATTAGCGGATGAAGAGTGTGCAAAAACAAGGCCATTATTAGAAGGGAGTTTCAAACATGCGGTGTCTTGTTTGAAAATTGACCCATTGTGATTGTTTTCTCATGATGGGCGAAAGGGAATGGTGTCTAGGGGGCTTCTACTTTAATTAATCCAAAAGGGACGAAATGTCCCTTTTAATCAACTATTTCTTCCAAAAAATATGGTGAAACGGTTTAGAAGGGTGGCGGCTAATTAATACGCGAGCAAAAATATCGTCTAATTCGGCGTCAGGGCTTTGAGCTAACCCAATAACCACTTCACTTAATTGGTTTAAATTAAGCTCTTCAGTAATCATCTCTTGCCAATTAAGGGTAACAGGAACAATTTCTGCGGCACCTAACTCTTCAAACTGCAAAGCAAAAATTAATTGGTCAGCGGGCTCTAAATTATCCATTGCCCCTTCAAGAAAAAGGTCATAAGCCATTTCAATGATGTCATCTTCATCGATTAAAGGTGTATTTTGTATTTCAGTCATGACCTTTCCTAATTAACTTAATTTATAACAATGGGCTAAAGAAGTAGCAAATGCGCTCAACGACACGGTTCCAGAACGGGCGCTGTTCCCATTCTTCAATTTCTAAACGAGTTGAACGCGCAATATAATCATACTGAACTAGCGTGAGATCGCTACCAAAACTTTTATCATCAATAACCACTGTTATTTCAAAATTGAGCCATAAACTGCGCATATCAAGATTTACTGAACCAACAAGGCTAAGCTCGCCATCAACCAAAACACTCTTCGTGTGTAATAAACCGTCTTCAAATTGATAAATCTTAACACCAGCAGCTAATAATTCACTGTAAAATGAGCGGCTTGCCCAGCGAACAAGGAATGAGTCATTCTGCCTTGGCATAATAATACTGACGTCGACACCTCGCATTGCTGCTGTACAAATTGCATGCAAAAGGTCATCACTAGGCACAAAATAAGGGGTGGTCATGATCAGTTGTTTGCGCGCAGAGAACATCGCGGTCATCAGTGACTGTTGAATCAACTCATCAGGGAAGCCCGGTCCTGAGGCGATAATTTGTGTTGTATGCCCATTCGCTTGTTCAAAAGGCATAATATTACTGTCAGGCGGTGGTGGAAGTACGCGTTGGCCGGTTTCCATTTCCCAGTCAAAAGCATACACGATACCTAATGTGGTACTCACAGGGCCTTCCATACGTACTAAAATGTCAACCCATTCACCAACCCCTGAATCTTGTTTAAAATAACGAGGGTCAACCATATTCATACTGCCTGTATATGAAATATAGTTATCGATAACTACTATTTTACGATGTTGACGTAAATCCATTCGACGCAAGAAGAAACGCATCAAATTAACTTTTAATGACTCTACAAACTCAATACCTGCAGCACGCATTTTTTCGGGGTAATCGCTACGGAAAAAATGCCAACTTCCCGCGGAGTCCACCATAATCCGGCACTTAACACCGCGTTTAGCGGCATTAAGTAAGGCTTCGGTAACACCGTCGACTAAACCACCCGGTTGCCAAATATAGAAGACCATTTCAATCGAGTGCTGGGCATTGTTGATGTCGTTGACTATCGCTTTTAATGAGTCTTCACAGGTAGTTAAAAGTTGAATTCTATTGCCTTTAACACCAGCAATACCTTGGCGTTTTTCAACTAACTGAAATAATGGTTCAGCGACGGGGCTATTATCAGTGGCGAAGATATGTTTTGAAGTTCGTAAGTTTTCTAACCATGTCGCGACGGAAGGCCACATATCATGAGCTTTATCGACTCGACGTTTACCGAGGTGAAGTTCACCGAAGGCGACATAGGCAATAATCCCGACTAATGGCAGAATATAAATGATCAGGAGCCATGTCATGGCTGAGGTGACCGGCCTTCTTTTGACTAAAATGCGGACTGTAATTGCTGCAATAATTAGCCAATATAGGAAGAACAGAAGCCAACTCATAAGTGTATAGACGGTTGCCATAACGGGTCAGATGCCTCACTGATAAGAAAAAGGTTCAAAAAAAGATAGATTAGCTAAAAAAACTGTTAGTAAAATATCAACTTAATAGAATTTAGCAAAATTCTGCAGTAAAAGCTTCGTGAAATAGAGTAATTTGTTAGGAAAAATAGTTTCGTTAATTGATTTTATCATCATGAAATTAAAAGCAGTGCACCGAAATGACATAAAAAGTTCCTCTTGGTTCTTTTTTTCAAAGGAATATAATATTTTTTTCTAATAACTTTTAGACGATAAAAGGACACAATTAAATGAGACGTAGTAGGCATGAAGTAGGGCGTTGGCGTATGTTAAGACAATCCCTACGTCGCCGTAGACGCTGGCTAGAAGGGCATTCAAGGCGAAACATGCGCATCTATGCAATGCGTAAAATTGACATTTACCATCGTCGGCATTCCCTGCTTTTTACCCAATGGATTGAGTAAGGTTATTACAGCGTACACTCACATTTTTCACTTTGTATGACAAACCTTATTGAATATGATTGCTATTTGCATTTAAACTATCAGTCATATTCTTTTTTGGTAGACAGGTGTAGGGTAGAAATTGCATATGCGTTGGATGCGTTGGACTTTAATTATCGTCGTTTCATTATCTATTCATGCGGGTCTTGCAATGGCATGGATTTTTAATCAACCTAACTTGGTCAGAGACCCTGAACCATTGACGATTTCTATGATTGCTTTTGCCGCCCCTGAACCCGCTTCTGATCCCGTTGAGCAGGTTGAAACACCGGTAGAGCCAGAACCAGAGCCCGTTATAGAACCTGAACCCGAACCGGTAGTTGAACCTGTTATTGCATTACCCAAGAAGAAACCTGAGGTAAAGAAAAAGCCTAAGCCAAAACAGGAAGAAAAGAAAAAAATTAAAGAAGATGTTAAGCCAGTTGAAAAGCAATTGGCGATGAATAATCTTAAATCAGACGTTACTGCGCCGAAAACGAATAACAGTCCAATTAAAACTGCAAACAATACAGGGGCAAGTAATAGTCAATCGACTAAGAAAGGCGGCCCGAGGGCTCTGCATAAACAAGCTCCTTCCTATCCTGAACGCGCGCGTCGCTTAGGTAAAGAAGGATATGTGAAAGTTCGTTATGATATTGATGATGGTGGACGAGTGACAAATATTGAATTTGTCGAAGCCTCACCTAAAGGTTTATTCGAGCGGGATGTTAAACGTGCAATGAACCGTTGGACTTTTGAAAAGCAACCTGCAAAAGGCTACGTGACTGAAATTTATTTCAAATTAGATGGCACTGTTAGCCAAGTCTAATGGTTAACATTAGGTTGTATAAAAAAGCACCACAGCAATGATGGTGCTTTTTAGTTTTTACATAATGAGCGGAGCTAAAAACTTATGCTTCGTTAGTTTTTTGATCTGAACTCGCTAACTGAAAATGTTGTTTTTCTTTGGGTAATGAACGTGAGGTACTATCATCATTAACTGCGACATAAGTAAATACCGCATCAGTAGCACGATAACGTTGCCCAACAGGCTCCGTTGCGACTTTTTTTACCCAAACTTCAATATTAATGGTAATTGAGCTTTTTCCTGTTTTTAAGCAACGTGCATAGCAGCAAACAACATCACCAACTGCAACGGGCTTTTGAAACTTAATGCCATTAACTGCCACAGTAACAACTCGTCCGAGCGCTATTTCTTTTGCTAAGATAGCCCCACCAATGTCCATTTGTGACATTAACCAGCCACCAAAAATATCACCATTCGCATTAGTATCTGCGGGCATGGCTAATGTACGTAAAACCAACTCACCGTTCGGCAATTGCATATCTGACTCTTATTAAAAGGGTTATTACTTTTGATTTTGCATTTATAACAAATTACATATGCAATAGTAAACCTGAACCATACAGTTATTGATTGATAATAGCTATTTGATTGAATTGCTGCAAAAATAAGACAAATATGGTACCCATTATTAATAAACAGCGTCTAATTCTTGGTAAAAAGATCAACTTTTGCAAAGAAAAAGCAAGAAGTGTTTTTTATATTTAGTCAGTTGATTGAATTGGCTATAATCAATAATATAAATTTTATTGATTAATTTAGAGGTATGAAATGAGATTGTTACTGGCAATATTATTACCTTGGTTGCAATTTTTTACGATAGGGCGCCCCTTTGCTGGGGTCATTTGCTTAATTCTACAGATCACGTTAATTGGTTGGCTACCCGCTGCCATATGGTCGGTATACGCATTATCACAGTACAATACAGATAAAAAAATTGAAAAAGCATTTGGTGACAAGCGCTATTAATAAGAAAAAAAACCTGCTAATCGATAGACAATTAGCAGGTTTTTAACTCTAATTTTTAATTATTCTTCGTGTTTTTCTGCAGGCTCTTTAACCATATTTTTAAAAATATAGACCACACTCAGTACTGTAAATATTAATGTTCCCGCTGTCAGACCAAAGACTTTGAAATTCACCCAAATATCTTGCGCCATCCAGAAAGCAACATAAATGTTTAGTAATGCGCAGAAAATAAAGAATATTGCCCATGCACTATTGAGTTTGTTCCAATAACTATCTGCTAATTTTATTTCTTGATTACTGCCTAACATGCGCTGAATTAGGGGCTTTTCAGTAAACCATTGGCTAAAGAGTAATGCGCCAGCAAACGCAGCATAGATGATAGTGACTTTCCATTTAATAAAAGCATCACTGTGGAAAATAAGGGTTAACGCAGCAAAACTCATCACAATTGCACAGGTGATTTTTGCAACTTTCTCAACTTTTTTATAAATAAGGTAGGTTGCTAATAACGCTAAGGGAGTGGTAACCATTAGTGCGCCACTCGCATAGAAAATATCGTATCTTTTATAGACTATAAAAAAGATTACCAAAGGAATAAAATCAATAAGTTGTTTCATAACAGTGAATACAGCGCCTCAACGTAAAGATAATGGAGTAGTTTAACCGATTTTGGCTTTAATTGTTAAAAGTTTGCACCTTTTTACCAATAAACATGTTTTGTTACCAATCATATTTGCACTATTTTACGATTATTTGACTTACTTCTAGATAAACTTTATTAGTTCGGATATAAGTAATACATAAAATAATTTAACTTGCTAATTTATAGGTACTTTTCTCCCATGATAAAGGCAAAGCTATTTGTCTGGATGCCAGGTTTAAAAACGCTATTTAACTATCAACGTACAGACTTAGGCCCTGATGTTAAAGCGGGTTTGTCTGTCGCTGCAGTTGCTTTGCCAGTGGCTATTGCCTATGCCGAATTAATGGGGGTGAATGCCATAGTCGGATTATACTCATGTATTTTACCAATGTTTTTCTATGCGTTATTTGGGACGTCGAAACAATTGATTATCGGGCCTGATGCCGCAACATGTGCTGTAATTGCAGCCGCAGTCGCACCACTCGCAATGGGGGATGAAACCGTTCGTTGGCAACTGATTATTGTCATGAGTTTTATGACTGGGGTTTGGTGTTTGATTGCAGCAAGGTTTCGTTTAGGTACCTTTGCTGATTTTTTATCGAGACCGATATTGCAAGGTTTATTAAATGGGGTAGCTCTTACGATTATAGTCAGCCAAATCAGTAAAATATTTGGTATTACGACTTTACCTTCAGGGTTTATTGAACGCTTAATAGCGTTTCCATTAGCGCTAATGGAAACACATATTCCGACATTATTAGTAGCTATTGCAACATTGGTAATCACCTTAGTGATTAAACGAGTAAGGAGTAAGTGGCCGTCCCTATTAATTGCAATGGTTTTGGCTACAGCAGCCAGTATTCTATTTAATCTTGAGCAATATGGCATTAGCACGGTTGGGGATTTAGGTGAAGGACTTCCTTATATACCTATGCCTGATTTTCCGCCAGGGTTACTCAGAGATCTTGTCATTCCATCATTAAACTTAGCAGTGATTAGCTTTGTAAGCTTTATGATGACAGCGCGAAGTTTTGCAAGCAAAAATGGCTATACCGTGGATGCAGACCAAGAATTAAGAGCATTAGGAATGGCAAATATTGCTTCTGCTTTTGGTCAAGGTTTTGCAGTGAGTGCTGCGAGCAGCCGTACAGCAGTTAATGATATGATGGGAGGGAAAACACAGTTGGTTTCCCTCGTTGCCGCGGTGACCATCTTAGCTGTTTTACTTTTTTCTATGAATTTATTGGAATATATCCCTATGCCTGCTTTAGGGATGGTTTTAATTATTTCAACTTATTCCTTGCTCAGTTTCCGCAGTATTTTATCAATGCGTAAACGCAATAGAGAAGCTTTTTTCTTATGTGTTTTTACTTTATGCGCAGTGTTGGTAGTTGGTTTGATTAGTGGGGTAGGTTTAGCCGTTTTATTAGGTTTATTACAGTTTATCCGAATTATATTTAGGCCAACAGATCAACTATTAGGCGTTGATGAGCATGGTATGTTGCACTCGATGACATCAGAAAATGATATTCAAGAAGTTGATGGCGTCCTAATTTATCGTTTCAATTCTCCGCTTACCTATTTTAATGTGAATTACTTTAAAGAACGGTTAAATAAACATTTAGATAATCAACGTAAAAGACCCGCTTGGGTGATTGTTGATGCTGCTGTCAGCTTTACGCATAATGATGTGAGCGTATTTTCCACATTGAATGATATTGTGACATCTTTGAAGGCGAAAGGGGTGACTTTGGTATTAGCTGGGCGTAGAACTTCTCTTAATCGTTGGTTAGAACAAAATAAAATCAACCGTTCAGATGATGATTTATTGGTGGTACCGGATATTTATTTTGCGATCCGTTTAATTCAAAGTAAGCAGCAAATTCAAATGAAATGTGTGGAAGAAAGAAAGACACAAGAGAGTGGGAAGGACCCAGGCTCATTAGAATATGATTGCGAAAATCGAATAGGACCAACGAATATTAACTCAGATAAAGTTTAAAAATAACGTAAATAAAAAGGTATCAAATGATACCTTTTTATCAGCGAGATCAATTTTTTGTGATTAGCATATATAAACGATAAAAGTAAATTAAAGCAAATGCGGCTACAACATTATTGAGTAAAAAGGAGATACCATTAATCGCAATATGATTCATATTAAGGTTACCCAATAGAACACTGATAAGCATTTGAACGGCCATCCAAATTAAAATCATCGGTAAAGCGACACGCCAATTTGCATAAGCCAATTTCCAGCTTTTTCCCATCGCACTAAATGGGTTGGTGTTTTCTGTCATTAAAATTGCTGGCGCTAAGGAAAAACCAATGGCTAGCACGATACCAGGTAGAACCATAATTGTGATGCCTAATTGGATAAGCAGCGAGCAAACGACCAACAGAAGAAACATAGAAGGCGCTTTGTTCAGTGATGATGTTATCGCTTGAAGCCCTGTCATATCTTCGCCACGAGACATCCCTGAGATATAGGATAATGTGCCACAAATAAGGAACAAACTGCCAAGAGTGACTGAGAGAATCAATCCAAAAGAAACGCGCAAAATACTACTTTTATCTTCTTCAGATAGATTTAGAATCCAGTCTTGTAACCCCGAATTACCAGATTCAATCATTTTACTTTGTGCTTGAGCAAGAACACCTATCATCTGTTCACTAGGGATCATCATCGCATAGATGACAAGGCTTACCACGGTGGCTAAGAGCACAATGGTGAGGAGGCCACTCAATTGGTTTTTAAAGAAATTGATACTATCACTGATGAGTGAGTTGGCCGAAATGGACATGACACTGCTCCTATCTACAAACGGGATCAAAATTTTAATCTAATTGTAACTGAGTATCACGCCTAGAGGTAGAGAAAGATAAGAAAATTCGGGAGGTTAAGAAAAATATATTGCTCATGATGATCGAATGTAATTAACCCAAGAAATGAATTTATATAAATTGTATTTTTTATGCATGTTTAAGTTTTGAAATAAATATCTATATTTAGAAATCAAATTTTTATTTTGTTAGTTACTTTATAAAAATTGATTTAAATCAAAAATAAAAAAACAATAAATGAAATAATAAATCCATATTTATTGGTTTACCTATAAATTAGTAAAAGATGTGATCTTGATTTGAACATCAATTTAAATAATACGGTATATTTTCCTAAAATAAAAACATAGGAATGGGATTGATAATGAAAAAACTCACTGCGCTTGTATTAGCTGCTGCAACTTTAGCTCCAGCAGTTTCTATTGCTCATGAAGCTGGCGATTTTCTTTTTCGCGCGGGTACTGCAACAGTCAGACCTAATGTCGGAGGAGATGATGTTAAAATTAATGGATTAGGTAATTTAGGTACCTTTGATGCGAATAATAATACTCAATTAGGTTTAACTTTTGGGTATATGATCACTGATAATATCGGTGTGGAATTATTAGCAGCAACTCCGTTTGAACATAAAGTTGGTACAGGCCCTACAGGTAATATTGCAACGGTAAAACATTTACCACCAACATTAATGGCGCAGTATTATTTTGGTAGTAAAGAAGATAAATTACGTCCTTATTTAGGTGCCGGTGTTAACTATACTTTCTTCTTTGATGAGAAATTTAACTCTACCGGAAAAACTGCAGGCTTATCTGATCTAGATCTATCAAGCTCGTGGGGCTTCGCGGCACAAGCAGGTATGGATTACATGCTGACTGATAACTGGATGTTAAACGCTTCTCTTTGGTGGATGAATATTGAGAGTGATGTGAAATTTAAAGCGGGTGGTGAACAGTATAAAGTTAATACTCGTTTAGACCCATTTGTATTTATGTTCGGTGCGGGTTACCGTTTCTAAGAATTTGATAGGATGCAATACAGGTAATACCTGAATTCTGAAGGACTAGAGAGAAGTAGGAAATCCGAGAATATTCGTATTCTCGGATTTTTCAATTACCATTAAGCTTGAACATATATTTAACAAATGATCATCATAAAAAACAAATTATGATAATGATATTTATAATATATTAATTAGTGTTATAGAGTGATAATAAAGTAAAGGTACTTATTGATTATCTTTATTTAGGGTAATTAATAAAAATATTGAGACTAATTACCTTGAAATAAAAAAGCCGAATACAGGGGCGTATTCAGCTTTAAGATATTATTCAAATTTACAATATTAAATTACCAAAACCATTGCACGTTTAACCCAGCATTGACGCTACTGGTTTCATATTCAGCCGGCTTATAAAGTGGGGCACCTAAGAATAAGTCATAACTAAATATATTAGCATTACCTCTCATGCCTATAGCCATTCCTAATAATTGGTCATCAGAATAGAGACCTAACGGATAAACACCGCCGAATACACGTCCATAGTCAAGAGCATAGTATGGATAGATGGAGAAGCCAGGAATATAAAAGTTAAACTCATTGCGTAAGTAAAAACCTTTGTCACCTATTAGGGAAAATTCTTCGTCAAAACCACGAACCGTCCAACGGTTACCTAACGAAAATTGATCTTGAATGGTTAAGCGGTCTCGTGAGTATTGTATAAACAGTTGTGGATTATAACTCATAATAAAATTGTCAAAGGCGAAGGGAAACATTCCTGAAATATCGGCAGTATAAACACGGCTCATTTTGCTGACATCACCATATTTCATATCCCAGCTTTCTTCGGCACCAAACCAAGGTACATTACGTTGGTAATATATTGAAGCATCGATAGTTGAATTATTGATGTTTTGACGGTGGCTAACACCGAGCTTAAGGCTGGTAAGGTCACGTTGTTGGGAAAGTAGGGTGACATCCTCTAATTTATATTTTGATTTTCTTTTAATTAATTGAATTGATGCAGTGTCTTTGAACGTTTGCCCACGCAAGAAAACATTACTCGCCGTAGCATTATAATATTTACTATCACCATAATACTTATAGCTAAATACGGAGTCATTAATAGTTTGTTTATAGTCGCTTTTGCTTGCATACAATGAAAAAAGTCAGTAGTTGTAGGGTACGGCATAATAAATTGCAGTATTACTGGTGCTGTAGCGGGCTTGGTTTTTTAAATTTTTTCCTGCTGAAACATATATTGTGTCGTTTAAACTCGTTAAATTGTTAGCATACAAAGTCACTCCGACTTGATCTTTACCCGTTTGGCGGCTTCCTGAGTTATTGTAATATCCACCTACGTTAAAGTGAGATGATTTTTCTCTTTGTATGGAAATATCAGATGTGGAAAACTCTTTACCCGGTGCTAGCTCTATATTCACTTTAGCACCCGGTATCCGTTCAAGGTTCTCTAAGCCTTGTTCGATGTCACGAATATTCAGAATATCCCCTTCTTTAGCAGGCATAATCGCACCTAATGTAATATAAGTGTCGCTACCTTCTGCAAGTTTTACATTCGCAACTTTACCTGGAATAATTTGGAGCGTTAAAATACCCTCACTGATATTTTGTTCTGGAATATTAACTCGTGTTGTGACATAGCCTGATTTAATTATTTTATCTTGTAAGCCCTTTGCTAAAGTTTCAACGCCATTAATACCAATGCATACACCAACAACTTGGTTTGCATAAGCTTCTAGAGGTCGCATAGAAGGGAGTTTAGGCTCAGAGAGTAAGATAACCTGTTTCATTTGAAAACAATCTTTCTCATCATCAAAAACTAAAATATTATTTGAACGCTCTCTAGTTTTACCTAAGGCATCTTTAGCTTCTAATTGAGTCTGTTGTTGGCGAGAACGATCTTGGCTAGCTTGGTTATTAATTTGTTGGTCAATAATTTGTGCGGTATTAGCTGATGCAGCTAAAGGCAAAGAAGTTAAAGTTGATAATAAAAAAATAAATCGAAAATTCATGTGCACCACATTAATTTTAATAAAGATTAAAGTTATTTTTATGATATAAAGACTAATAAATTGCCGATGTGATTATTTATTAATTAAATACATCAGAATTTTCTTGTTTAATCACCATCAGTCCTTTGTTTTGAAATGAGTACATGTATATCCCTATAATAAACCTATTGCTAATTTTCTTATTTTACATAATTTAATTATGCGTTAAATTTATAATAAATAAAAATTAATTAAATTGATTGAGTTAGTGTAAATGCTTTTGGGGATTACTACTGAAAATATAACTAATATAATTTAATCTTTGGTGGTTTGATTAATTCTTAATGAAATCAATGTCTAGTAAATACACTAAATTAGATTAAATAAGTTTTTTTACTTAGAGTTAAACTATTTTGTCTTGCTTTAAAAATAAGTAAACATTAGAAAGCTTTAAGGTTTGTCAATGATATTAAAATAATGGTGTATACTATTTTAATATCACTCTGTATTGGCGTAATAAAATAAGGAGGCTAGTAGCCTCCTTATTTGACCTAATTAATAATAATAAGGTGTATTTAAAACAATCATTGAACCTAGGATTTGTCCAGTAGGGCTATTGTAAATTATAGGACTTGTAATCGTAGTTTTGTTCATTGAACTTAAGCGTCCAGTGTTATTATCTACGCGAGTAAAGGCATCAATGTTTAAATCTTTGCCAGCATGAATTGAACCTGATTTGGTATTATCTAGCTTATTAAGATCTAAATTGACATCATTAGCACCTTGAATTTTTCCACTACGGTTATCAAGGTCATTTCTTAGTGTAATATTAATATCGCCTTTATTTCCAGCCTTTTCCTGTGCATCTGAAACAATCACACCAGAGTTGTTATTTATGCCATTTGCTTTGATAGTAATAGAACCATCTTTGGTATAAATACCACCCGTTTGGCCGGAAACACCGTATTTGCTAGCATAAGCATTAAAACCGCTAGCATAGCTGTTATCTACAGTTGTTGCATTAACTACGACATTAGAATCAGCAGTAATTAAACCTCTGAGGTTGTTTAAGTAAGTTGCTTTAATGTCTATATTATTTCCTTTGATAAAACCATATTGGTTGTTAAGGGAATACACATCAAACTTGGACTTACCTGCACCAGAAATTAGTGAACCTTGGTTATTAACAACATGAGCATTAATATTTAAGGCTTTTCCACTATCAATTGAAGAATAACCATTATTTACTAGGTTACTTCCCAAGGTGATATTGATTGGGCCATTGTTAGATTTAATCAATGAGTTACTATTTTGTAACGTAATAGTATCTATATCGATTCTTCTTTTTGCTGAAATTTGAGAGTTATTATTATTAGTGATAGTATTACGAGCATTTATTGTAATATCACGACCTAATAATGTTGAGTTATCGTTTGCTAGGGTGGTTGTTTCTATAGTTAAACTACCATTACCACCTGCTCGAATTCCTCGTTCGTCTGCATTAACAACATTACTACGTAAGGTATAGTTGTTATCAATCTTCCCTGTTGCACGAATTGCAATATCGCCACTATTAGTTTTGATTGAACCATTAGTATTAACAACATTTGCAGTTGAGATATTCATGTCTTTTTGAGCATGGACAATACCATTTCGGTTATCAATACTCGAAGCTGAAGCGAGTTTGAGATTACCGCCATTAGACTTAATCTGTCCATTCACATTACTTAGAACTAATCTTTGAGAATCAATATCAACATCGCCATTAGCTATAATAGTGGAATTATTATATAAACCATTGGCTTTTATATTGATGTTGCCATTGGCATTTACTTTTCCGCGTTGGTTATACACTAAGCCAGTTGAATCAATATTAACTCCACCGATTCCGGCAGCTAGGTTTCCGTTATTGGAAACACCAGTTCCACTTTCAGTTGAAATTAAGGTAATTTTGTCAGCATACATACCACCCATGGCGGCTACATCGACACCAATTCGAGTTGCATTTCCAACGCCTTGAACTTTAGTCACGAAATTACCTTTGGCATCGACAAAGTTATTACCTGCGACGACATTAATTTCTTTAGCGTGGATATCACCTTGGATCACCGCAGAACGAGCGATGATATCCGTCGGGGAGTCTGATTTTAAGCGGCTATTAATAATAATTTGGCCTTTTTCAACGTTATAGCCAAGAACTTCACCGCCAGCAACAATTGGTTTACCCGTTGTTAGAGTTACTCGGTCTGTGTTGATAAAACCACAATTATTACATGTGATACCAGATGCGTTAGCAACGATAACTTGTGCTTTATCACCTGCAACTTCAATCATTCCGCCTAGGGTACTTGCCTTATATGAATTAACTTCATTCAAAATGACTTTTGCAGGGCCATTACCATTATTTAAATTTAGGTTTCCATTGATTTGTCCGCCTAAACTGGTATTCGTATTTGTTGCGCTATTATTTAAAATAACCCCTTTTTGGTCAACATCAAATTGGCTATAAATGTTATGTGAGACACCTTTGTCACTAGCTCCTTTAATATGAACGATAGTCGGGCCATTACTTTGATTTATTACACCAGCACCATTTGTATTAACAACGGCGCCGTGAGCAACAGATATTGACCCTAAAATAACAGATACACTTAAAAAGAGTGGTTTGATTTTCATCATAGGATGAGTGGTAGGTTGTTTCATAAATATCCCTAAAATAGACTATAGATAAAATTAAAAATAGCTAAATAAAATTCCATTAAAGCATGAAGATTATCCGTGATATTTGTTTTTATTAAAATTTAATTGTACTTAAGTTGAATCATGCGGGTGCAAATAGCTTAAAATAATTATATTCTGATATAAATGGTGTTTTATATTCAGTGACTTATTATTGCTAGTAAAATCAATGGATAAGGTTTGCTCTGCTGTGGATTTGATAGGGGGATTTACCAGTGTGTAAATACGTAAGTATTATTTTTGATATTAATGGATTCGATTAGTAAATATTATGATTATTAAATTTTAGATATTTAATCAATAGCTAATTAATAGTTAATTGATATCTATTATATTTAAATTGGTTTGAAATTTAATTATAGAAGGCTAGGTGAAGTTTATTTAAGACTATTTTTTTATGATTTTAAGTAACCAAGCCATTAATTTTAAATATGACTTGATTACTATTTATTCCTTATCTATTTTTGTGTTGCTGCTTTCATTTTTGCAACGAATTCAGTTAATGATTTAAGCATAACGTCAGGGCGATGTAGGTTATTTTCAATAATTTTAACCACAGCTGAACCTGAAATTGCGCCTGCAGCACCATTTTTAATCGCTTCTTCGACTTGCTCAGGTTCTGATATTCCAAAACCTTGTAGGGCGGGAGCCGCTTTATATTGGTTTAATTGACTCAATAAGTGAGTCAATGGCATTTCTGCTCTTTTTTCAGTACCTGTCACGCCTGCACGAGATAATAAATAAGTATAACCTTGGCTATATTTCCCGATCTGTTGCAGTAGCTCATCATTAGCATTTGGTGGGCAAATAAAAATGGGTGCAATATTGTGAGCTAGCGCCGCTTCGCGAAATGGTTTTGATTCAGACATAGGGACATCTGCAACTAATACAGAATCAACACCTGCTTTTTCGCAGCGAATATAAAAATTTTCAATACCATTCGTAAAAACTAAATTTGCATAGACTAATAAGCCAATAGGAATAGTAGGGTGTTTTTCTCGAATACGACGGAGTAGTTCGAAACAAATTGTTGGGGTAATTTCACTTTTAAATGCACGCAAATTTGCATTTTGGATAGTTGGGCCATCTGCCAGTGGATCAGAAAATGGAATACCAATCTCTAATGCATCAGCACCACCAGCAATCAAAGCATCGACAATTTTTAATGATAACTCAGCATCTGGGTCACCTAAAGTGACAAATGGAACAAATGCGCCTTGGTTATTCTGAGCTAAACGTTCAAAAAGTTGGGTGTAGCGTTCCATTAGATTTCTCCTTTGCTGGCTAAAATATCATGTACCGTAAAAATATCTTTATCACCACGGCCAGACAAATTGACGATTAATAACTGTTCTTTATTAGGTTCTTGCTCTGCCATTTTTAATGCATAAGCGAGTGCATGAGATGATTCTAATGCAGGAATAATTCCTTCCTTACGTGATAATAATTTAAAAGCATTTAAGGCTTCATCATCGGTAATGGAAACATATTCAGCACGACCAATACTGTTTAAATGGGCATGCTGAGGGCCGACAGAAGGGAAATCTAATCCGGCAGAGATAGAATAGGATTCTTCAATTTGACCTTCATTGGTTTGCATCATTGGCGATTTCATACCGAAATAAATCCCGACACGGCCATGTTTTAACGGGGCACCATGTTGGCCGGATTCAATACCTAATCCAGCAGGTTCCACACCGATTAGTTTCACATCTTCTTCTGGAATAAAAGAGGCAAATAAGCCGATTGCATTTGAACCACCACCAATACAGGCAACGACAGCATCAGGTAAACGGCCTTCTTTTTCGAGAATTTGTTGTTTTGCTTCATCACCAATCATACGTTGGAACTCACGTACAATTGTTGGGTAAGGGTGTGGCCCCGCCGCGGTTCCTAATAAATAATGAGCTTTATCATAGCTGCCAGACCAGTCCCTTAATGCTTCATTACAGGCATCTTTCAATGTGGCTGAACCGCTGTAAACTGGAATAACTTCAGCGCCCATTAATTTCATTCGAAATACATTGGGAGACTGGCGTTCTACATCTTTGGCGCCCATATAAATACGGCATTTCATGTTCAGTAATGCACAAGCCAGTGCTGTCGCAACGCCGTGCTGCCCAGCGCCTGTTTCTGCAATTATTTCAGTTTTCCCCATTCGCTTAGCAAGTAGTGCTTGGCCTAATACTTGGTTAGTCTTATGGGCACCGCCGTGCAGTAAATCTTCCCGCTTTAAATATAATTTTGTTTTTGTACCTGCGGTTAGATTTTTACATAACGTTAGCGCAGTAGGGCGACCTGCATAGTTTTTTAGTAAGTCGTGAAACTCACGAATAAATTCATCATCATTCTGTGCGTCGATAAACGCGTCTTCTAATTGGTTTAATGCAGGAATAAGAATTTCTGGGACATATTGCCCACCAAACTCGCCAAAATACGGATCTAATTTGCTCATTATTTATTGTCCATTTTATCAGTTACATTAATTGGTGTTGGAGTCTTTCATTTCGTTGTGTATTGATGAGCCGTTGATTTGGCTAACAACGTTGACAATACCAAATTTATTTTTTGTTGACTTTTTATACCAGGTTCAATTTCAACCCCTGAATTAAAGTCTAATCCGTTGCACAATAACTTAGCTGCGTCTAGGCAGTTATCAGGGGTAAGCCCCCCCGCTATCATTAATTTCTGTGTTGTGGATGAGGGGATTGCTGACCAATCGAAGGTTTTGCCAGTACCACCAGAGCCATTATCCAGCAATAACACATCAATACCTTGTGTATCGTAGTCATTTAGAGTTGTTCGTGACATATCAAGCGCCTTCCAAACTTCACAGTAGTTTGGTAAAAATGTTTTTAACGTATTGATATAAGAAGTATCTTCTTCACCATGTAATTGTACCGCAGATAATGCAAGTTGCTTGGCGATATGAGCAACAAAATCCGCGGACTGATTGCGGAAAACACCGACATATTTTAAAGGCGCTGCATGGATGATATTCTGCGCTTGTGACAATGTCACTTTTCTAGGGGAAGTTTCAGCAAAAATTAATCCACCATAGTGTGCTCCCGCTTCAAATGCGGCTTTTGCATCTTGCTCGCGGGTTAAACCACAGACTTTATGTTCTCCCACTAACAAGTTTCGAATGGCTTTATCTAGGTCAGCTTGCTCCATTAAGGCGCTACCGATTAAAAAACCATTCGCAAATTGTTTCAGCGACTGAATATGTTGGTGTTGATGAATACCTGACTCACTGATCACAATGGTACCCTTCGCTAAGCGGGGTGCGAGTTCACGAGTTCGGTTTAAATCAATAGAAAGGTCACGTAAATCACGGTTATTGATACCAACAACCTTGGCTTGTAACCGAATTGCTCTCTCTAATTCTTCTTCATTACTGACTTCCGTTAATATTCCCATATTAAGTTGATGAGCGACTTCTGCTAACGCTTTATATTCATCATCATTTAAGACAGATAACATGAGTAAAATGGCATCCGCTTGGTAGTAACGTGCAAGGTAGATTTGGTATGGGTCAATGATAAAATCTTTGCATAACACGGGTTGTTTTACGGTATTACTGACAATCGTTAAGTAATCCATATTCCCTTGAAAATATTTTTCATCAGTAAGAACGGAAATCGCGGATGCGTAGGGCGCATAAGTTTTAGCTATCACAGCGGGATCGAAGTCAGCACGAATCAACCCCTTTGAAGGCGATGCTTTTTTGCACTCTAAAATAAATACAGGGCGTTTTGCGCTTAGTGCGTTATAGAAACTACGCTGGCTAGGTTGAATACCAGCAATAAAGCTTTCTAATGGCTGCTTGGCTTTGCGTTCGATTAAATAATCAACTTTATCATCAACAATTTTTTGTAAGACTGTCGCTTTCATTTTATTGGTTCCTTGCCGCGAGTGCTGTGACGCGGTCAAATGCTTTACCGCTACGAATAATTGCGAGTGCGTGTTCGCTGTTTTGTTTTAAGTCTTCATGGCCATTAATACGCATCAACATGGCGACATTGGCCGCTACAGCAGCTTCGTGAGCAGCTTGCCCATGGCCTTGAAGCAAGTTACTAAGTAACACGCGGTTTTCATCTGGTGTTCCGCCTTCTAAGTCACGTAATTGATACGGTGCTAGCCCAAAATCATCTGCAGTTAATTGGTAATGTTGTACTTTGCCATCTTTTAACTCAGCGACTTGAGTTACTGCATGTAATGAAACCTCATCCATCCCTCCACTGTGTACCACAGCTGCACGGGTGAAACCAAGCATCTGTAATGTTTCAGACACCGGTTTTACTAATGATTCTTGGTAAACACCGATAAGGGCAATTGGCGGACGAGCTGGATTAATTAATGGCCCCAATACATTAAATAACGTTCGGGTTTTCAATTGAGTGCGTACAGGGGCCGCATGGCGGAAACCACTATGGTATTGCGGTGCAAATAAAAAACAAACACCAAGCTCATCTAATGCGTCACGAGCGCTTTGCGCACTGAGATCAAGAGCGATACCAAAAGCAGCCAGTAAATCTGAAGAACCTGAACGGCTCGAAACACTACGATTACCATGTTTGGCTACTTTAATACCACATTCAGCAGCAACAAAGGCACTTGCTGTTGAAATATTAATACTATTTGCACCATCTCCCCCTGTACCAACAATATCACTGAATAGGTAGTCAGGGCGGGGAAAGGGTTGTGCATTTTCTAAACAAGCTAGAGCGGCACCCGCAATTTCTTGTGGTTGCTCGCCACGCATTTTCATACTGATTAACACAGCGGCTAACTGAGGTTCTGTTAATTCACCTTGAATAATGGCATTAAACAAGTACTGGCTTTCTTGTTGAGTTAGCGGCTGCGCTTTAAATAATTTATCATAAATATTTTGCATAATTGGCTCTTTAGTATTCCGTTAGTGCGAATGAGTGGATTCGATTGCATTGGGAGTAGAAAGAGCCCATGCCACGGTGTTTTCTAACAACTGTTTACCTTGGGTTGTTAAAATGGATTCTGGGTGAAATTGGAATCCACAAACTCTATCGCTATCATTACGTACAGCCATGACCATGCCATTTGACTGAGCACAAATGGTCAAGCTCTTCGGAATTTGGCTACCAACAAGAGAGTGGTAGCGAGCCACTGATATTGGGTTTTCAAGATGGTTAAACATGGCTAATCCATCATGTGTGGCTATTGAGGATTTACCATGCAAAATTTCACCTGCAGCAGAGACAGTTCCACCATAGGCCTCAACAATAGCTTGGTGACCTAAGCAAATACCGATAACAGGAATTTTGCCTTTTACGCGCATCAATATTTCTGGCATTGAACCTGCTTCACTAGGTTTTCCTGGACCGGGTGATAAGACTAAAATAGGTGAAACCATTTGATTTAATACAGATAAAATATGTTCTGCACTGACGGTATTACGATAAATAACCACCTGATGTCCACCCGCACGTAGTTGGTCTACCAGGTTATAAGTAAAGGAGTCAACGTTATCGAGCAGTAAAATATTCGCCATTAGAATAACTCCTTAACTTGGTGTGCTTGGGCAATTGCACGGATCACCGCACGTGCTTTATTACGGGTTTCATCGGCTTCAGCTTGAGGTATGGAGTCTAGAACGACACCACCTCCCGCTTGTACAGTGGCAATGCCATTTTCTACGTAGGCGGAGCGAATAACGATGCAAGTATCAAAATCACCATTTCCTTGAAAATATCCCACAGCCCCCCCGTATGATCCTCGGCGCTCTTGTTCATATTGCGCAATCAGCTGCATTGCTTTTACTTTTGGTGCACCCGTTAACGTTCCCATATTCATACAGGCTTGATATGCATGAAAAACATCTAAATCTTGGCGTAATGTTCCCACGACATGAGAAACCAAATGCATCACGAAAGAATAGCGGTCAACTTTAGTTAGGTTGGCAACATAACGGCTACCTGCTTCACAAATACGTGCTAAATCGTTACGTGCTAAGTCAACGAGCATGATGTGCTCAGCAAGCTCTTTCTCATCAGAACGCATGGAAAGCTCAATTCGGCTATCTAAATCAAGGTCTAATTCACCTTGGGTATTTCGTCCACGAGGGCGGGTTCCGGCGATTGGATAAATTTCTACTTTGCGATTTGCTGTCGCATATTTGAGTGCGCTTTCGGGGGAAGCCCCAAAGAGTGTAAATGCGTCATCTTGCATGTAGAACATATAAGGGCTTGGGTTTTGTGCTTTGAGTTTTTGGTACGCAATTAAGGGATGTGAGCATGGCATCGTAAATTTACGAGAAGGCACAACCTGAAAAATATCCCCACGGTATATGGCTTCTTTTAATGAGGTGACAATTTCCCCATATTCTGGGTCATTTTTGTTTACCGAGACGGCAAAGTCAGGCGCAGTTGCTAAAGGAAGCGCTGGCAAGAACGGCCGGCACGAAGCGATAATTTGAGCGTGACGCTGCGTAACAGTTTCGACATCTTGCTCATTTTGCGTAAATAGGCAACTTTTTAGACGTGCAGCCTGATTTTGATGGTCGATCACTAAATAATGCTCAGCAACAAAAAAACAGTAATCAGGGCAGTGATTAACGGTATTTACCTTGGGTAAATCTTCAAAGCTCGCGACTAAATCATAAGCAAACAACCCACCAACAAACAGATTTTCAGGTTTTGTGGAATAGGCTTGTGCAAGAGCAGGTAGTGCACGTAAAACGTCTAAGCTAGATGCAGCCTTCAGGCGGCTATCTTCGTCTAAATCTTGTGCAGGCTGGCTGAACGTTACCGTCAAACTATTTTCTTGCATGCTATGATGCATGATTAAATCTGTTAATTGAGCTAACAGTTTAGGTAATAAGGCCTGGCCATTTGGCGTCAACGCTTCTATTTCAACTTGCTGGCCAAAAGCACGAATACGTAGCGCGCTGTTGACAATCAACAAGCTTTGTAAGTTGGCTTTATTATTAATTTCAGCGGATTCCAACAGCATTGTTGATGGAGCTTGATGACACAAATGATTAAATAATAATGTTGGGTCAGGCTGATAATTAATTGGGCTATCCAGATACTTAAAATGTGCTAATGTGGTGTTTTGTTCGTTCATTATGTTGCCTTACGCTAATTTTTGACATAAAAAAACCCGCCTAGGAAGGGCGGGTTTGGCACTGAAACATACAATAACTATGCGCGTGCGGCTTCCGCCCAATTTGGGAAGTCACGCCACCAACGATTTGATAAGTTTAATAAAGTCATTGTATGCCTCACTGGATAAACTGATTATTTTTAGCTTTAGCTGTCTTGCGTACTAGTTAACTGGATCGCGCTATTTATGTCAAGGACTTTATTAATTTATTAGGAAAAATAGTTTTTCATGGAAATAGGAGAAGATATCAATATGCCGACAGCCTCGTCGCCATTAGTGACTCGCTATGACTTACATAGCCATACGAATGCTTCGGATGGTGACCTAACTCCTGCTGAGTTAATCGAACGTGCAGTGGAAAAAGGGGTTAATATTTTAGCGATTACCGACCACGATACCTGTGAAGGTGTATTAGAGGCTCGCCGCTATCTTGCTGAACATGAGCGGCCAATTGAGCTAGTCAATGGCGTTGAAATTTCGACACTTTGGGAGAATATTGAAATACATATAGTGGGCTTAAATTTTTCGCCTTCACATCCCGCGATGGTTCAATTGTTAAAAACACAATCTGAGCATCGTTTAGAGCGTGGTATTGAGATGGGCAGGCGGTTACAAAAAGCAGGCATTGACGATGCATGGGAAAATGCACAACGTATTTCTGGCGGTGGGCAGGTAACGCGGGCACATTTTGCACAATATATTGTGAAAATAGGTAAAGAAAAAACGATTAATAATGTATTTAAACGTTTTTTATCGAAAGGGAAAACAGGGTATGTACCTGCGAAGTGGTGCACAATTCAAGACTCAATTGACGCAATCCATGCCGCAGGGGGAATTGCGGTATTAGCGCATCCGTCTAAATATCAATTATCCAATAAATGGTTAAGACGGTTGGTTGCGTATTTTAAACAGTGCGGTGGTGATGCTATGGAGGTTTCTCACTGCCAGCAACCGTCAAATGAAAAGCAATATTTAGCAGAATTAGCCAATAATGCTAATTTGTATACATCCGTTGGTTCAGATTTTCATCGGCCTTGCTCTTGGATAGAACTTGGCAGAAATTTATGGTTGCCCGATGATGACAAGGCTGTTTGGACACTTTGGGATACAGTAAAAACAGCTAATTAATTGATGTATTAATAATGCAGTGTAAAATAATTATTATAAGTGATGATTTATTAATGAGTAAGTCATCTTATGGAATTCAAAGATAGTAGCATTTATAGGTATTTTTGCCGGGTGATGCTGTCGATACCCAAAAATTAGAGGTATGTATGAGCCAGTTTTTTTATATCCATCCGGACAATCCTCAGGCAAGACTTATTAGCCAGAGTGTTGAAATTTTAAATAAAGGCGGAGTGATTGTTTATCCTACAGATTCAGGATATGCCATTGGATGCCGTTTAGAAGAAAAAGATGCTTTACAACGTATCTGTCGGATTCGTCAGCTTGATGCTAACCATAATTTCACATTAATGTGCAGAGATCTCTCTGAGCTATCGAATTATGCGCATGTTGATAATACTGTCTTCCGTTTAATTAAAAATAATACACCAGGTAATTACACCTTTATTTTGCGGGCAACGAAAGAAGTTCCACGGCGTTTAATGAATGAAAAACGTAAAACTATTGGTTTACGTGTACCGTCGAACCCGATAGCTCGAGATTTACTCGAAGCTGTTGGTGAACCGTTGATGTCAACTAGTTTGATTATGCCAGGTGATGATTTCACTCAATCAGACCCTGAGGAAATCCGCGATTTACTCGATAAACAAGTCGATTTGGTGATACATGGTGGTTATATTGGGCAAAAACCAACAACTGTGATTGACTTTACTGATGATACGCCTGTTGTGGCGCGAGTCGGAACAGGGGATCCAACGCCTTTTGAGTAGGTATAAATATATCGAAGCTTAAGATTCAGTACTGAACTAACTAAAATTGTATTGAATGTGCAATATACAGATAAGTAATAGGGGTTCAGGACAAACCTGTGTATAATGCGCGGGTTTTCAAATTCATTATTGTTTGGCGCGGCAAAAATAGCGCGCCAAAAAGATATTTGACGCCTGTGAAGGCGACAGCAGAGGGTTACATGAGCGTAAAACCGCAAAAAACTGAAAAATTACAGAAAATCCTTGCTCGTTCAGGGCATGGTTCTCGTCGAGAAATCGAAACATTCCTGCAAGCGGGTCGTATTAGTGTTGATGGCAAAATTGCGACACTAGGGGACCGTGTTGAAGTCACACCAGCAACAAAAATTCGTTTAGATGGTCGTTTATTAGCAATCAAAGAGCCTGAAAAGGAAATCTGTCGTGTAATGGCTTACTACAAGCCAGAAGGTGAGTTATGCACACGTCATGATCCTGAAGGGCGCCCAACTGTTTTTAACCGTTTACCACGGTTAACAGGGGCGCGGTGGATTGCTGTTGGCCGTTTAGATGTTAACACTAGTGGTTTATTGTTATTCACAACAGACGGTGAGCTCGCTAATCGTTTAATGCACCCTAGCCGTGAAGTTGAACGTGAATATGCAGTGCGTGTGTTTGGTGAAATTAACGATGCAAAAATTCGTCAATTAACACAAGGTGTACAGTTGGAAGATGGCCCAGCCTCTTTTAAAACGGTTTCTTACCGTGGCGGAGAAGGGATGAACCAATGGTTTAATGTCACCTTAACTGAAGGACGTAACCGCGAAGTTCGTCGCCTTTGGGAGTCTGTTGGTGTACAAGTAAGCCGTTTAATCCGTGTGCGTTATGGTGATATCGACTTACCTAAAGGTTTACCGCGTGGAGGATGGACGGAACTTGGTTTAGAGCAAACCAACTATCTCCGTGAGCTGGTGGAACTGCCGGTGGAAACGGAAAGTAAGGTTGCGGTTGAGCGCGATCAACGTCGCATTAAAGCAAACCAAATTCGCCGTGCAGTAAAACGCCATACACAAGTTGCATCGCGTCCGGCATCAAAACGTCAATCATCAAGACCAACGGCGAAACGTCGTACTCGCATCTAAATTTGCTATTCTTTATTCAGTATAAAAACGCAGAGCGTAATTTCTCTGCGTTTTTTTATGTGATCACGCCAATAATCATCCACTCCAGTAATCATCAATCTTATAAACTCATCTTTCAGTAACAGTTATATGCCACATAGATAATTAGAAAATTAATGGTCTAGTTCACATTATTATGAAACCTATCAATAATAGATAATGTTTATGAGATGTTTGTCTCATTTTAATGTAATAAAAAGTCTTAGTATGCCCCTTCTTATGGGATGTAACTCACAAAATGTTGAGTTGCTAACTGATAATAAAGACAAATTTACAGATAAACCTATTACTTACCCAGTTTATCCAGATAAATAAAGAATGGTTTAAGTGGATAAACCTGAATAAGGACAAAACATGAAAAAAATAACACTGACTTTGAGTGCGATTGCATTGGCATTGAGTTTTACGGCAACCTCTCAAGCAAAAATTCCAATGCCAGAAACCGTAAGCCCCGGCGTTACCGTTGTTGAACTTGCTCAACAACAGCCTATTCATTGGGTTTCCATCGAACAAATTAAACAAAGCCTAGAAGGGAAAGCACCTATGGCTGTTGGGTTTGATATCGATGATACGGTGTTATTTTCAAGTCCAGGTTTTTACCGTGGTAAATTAGAGTTCTCACCTAACGATTTTAGCTACCTCAAAAATCAACAATTTTGGGAAAAAATGAATAATGAGTGGGACAAATTCAGTATGCCAAAACAAGTGGGTATTGATTTAGTCAAAATGCACTTAGAGCGCGGTGACACTGTTTATTTCATTACTGGCCGTACGAAAACAAAAACGGAAACAGTGACGAAATATGTTCAAGAAGGTTTAGCGATACCTGCGGATAAAATGCAACCTGTTATTTTTGCGGGTGATGAACCAGGGCAAAATAATAAAGTGAGCTGGATGCGTGATCACAAACTTACCATATATTATGGTGATGCTGATGCCGATATCGCAGCAGCACATGAGTTAGGTATTCGCGGTGTTCGTATTCTACGTGCGGCAAATTCATCTTACCAACCATTACCAAAAGCAGGTCGCTTTGGTGAAGAGGTTGTGATTAATTCAGAATATTAATTCAACAAGTGCAATGCAAATAATAAATATCCTCCGACTAATGCCGGAGGATATTTATTCAAACACTCTACGAATAGAATCTTCCCCTAACCGTTGGCGAGCCTGAACAACATCACCTGGTGAAACGTAAGGTCATTTACTAGATAAAACAATTTCTAGATGGAGAACGAGTTGAGCCATGGAAAGTGAGCGAAAAAGGGGCATTCCTATTACAGCTCATACCATCATTTCCATCGGAATACGATGTTTTCTTATTGTAATAACCCCAGTATCCACGACATGTTCATCAATGAGTGCAGCAGAAAGGAGGCCAGAAAAGGGCTGTAAATTATTTTGGCGGGAAAGCCTGAACAGACTCGAAAGCTGGCTAAGTAACATAAAAAATCCGTAATCTTGGGATAATTACGGATTTTTGTAGATCGGTAGGGTCGTTAAACTGATTATTTAACTCTTAACTGATCGGCATTAGGTAAATTACCCCTTTATTGCATAACTTAATAATAATTATCTGTATTGATGATTACTTCACCGCCTAATATTTTACCATCTGGGCTGTTATAAACCATAGGTGCAGTGACGCGAGTTTGATTTTTTGATGAAATAGTACCGTAAGGATTAAATAAAGCAGTTTTTGCATTTATAGTTGCGTTATAATCAGCACTAATTAAGCCGTGGTATCCGTTATCAATAATATCTGCATTTAATTTTAAATTATTAAAAGCTGAAATTGTACCGTTTGAATTATACAGATTTTCATTGATATTCATTTGAACATCACCAGAAGCTAACGCTTTTTCAGTCCAGTTAGTTTTAACCTCTCCTATATAATTGTTAAAGGTATTTGCTTTAATATTGATAGAACCATCAACTGCATTTATTCCTGCTTTATCATCTGTGACACCGTATTTTTGGGCATGATTGGAAAAATCTGAACTCCAACGGTTGTCTAGTTCGTTTGTTTTGATTACTAAATTACCATTTGTACTAATTAAGCCTTCTTTATTAATTATTTTATTTTCTGCATTGATATCTAAATTAGTTGCGTTGATATAACCTGCAGTGTTATCTAATTTATCGGTATTGATGGTAGATTTACCTGCCTTGGAAATAATAGCACCAGAGTTGATAAGTGATGGTGTCTCGATAGTTAAAAGACGACCACTTTCAATCGCTGAGTCTTTACCATTAGTTAATGACTTTTCTGCAATTAGATCCATTCTTCCATTCGTGGTTTTGATTGAAGAAGTGTGGTTATTTATTTCCTCACTTTTTAAGTTCATACGTCTTTTTGCATTGATTAACGCATTATTTTTGTTTTCAATAGAAACAGCCGCCTCAATTGTAATATCACGACCAGTAAGTAAAGCATCATTATTGTAAACAATGCTACCTGAATTAATGTTTAATTCATTACCGGCTGAAATTACACTTTTAATAGAATTAGGAAACATATTGGATGAATTTTCAACATTATTAACTGTTTTGATGTTCATATCACCTTTGGTGGCCTGTATTTTACCGCCATAGTTGCCAATCATGTTAGCGTCAGCATTTAAATTTTGATTTGCAGTGATCTCGCCACCAGAATAGTTAAGGATATAGCCATCAGTATTGATATTAATATCGCTGTTTTTTGATTTAATAGCCCCTGTATTTTCAATTCCGCTTAAATTGTGCGCATAGGCAGGATTACTGGTTGCGGTAATATTTACGTCACTAATAGCATCCATTGTTTTATAATTGAAAATATTACCATTACTGGCAATTCGTAAACCATCATCACCAGCGGAGATAATGCCTTTGTTGCTAATAGCGCTATTATTTCCAGTGGATATCAGCGTGATTTTATCTGCATACATGCCACCTAATGCTGAAATATCGATAGCAATATTTGGAGTGTTAGTATTGGAACTTGCAGATTTTATAAGTTGTCCATTTTTACTAATAACATTGGTACCTGTAATTATATTTATCTCATCAGCATTCATCTTACCCGAGATAGCAGCTGTTTTTGCTAAGATATCAGTAGGTGAGTTTGAATTAAATTTATCAGTAATGACGATTTGACCTTTGTCAACATTGATAGTGAAATCACCATTAAGTTGTGGTGTTATTTTCCCTGTCGTGAGTGTTGCTCTATTTGTGTTAATGAAACCACAATTATTACAAGTAATACCTGAAGCATTGGCAACAATAACTTGAGCACTATTACCAGCAACTTCAATCATTCCATTTAATTGGGTTGCTTTATTAGAATTAACTTCATTTAGAATAACAGTTGCAACATTACCTTGAAGATTGCTGTTGGCTTTAATACTACCTGCTAATTGCGTATTAATATCTACTTTACTGTTATTGAGTACGACACCTTTTTTGTCAACATCAAATTTACTATAAATATTATGAGAAACACCATTATTAGATGGGGTCTTTATATTTACAATAGTTGCGCCATTTGGTGCTTTAATGACACCAGCGCCATTGGTGTTAACAATATCTGCTTGCGCAATAGAAATTGTACCTAAAAAAATGGAAATTCCTAAAAAAACAGGTTTTAATTTTAGGGTAGGATGGTTGTAATATTCTTTGTTATTTTGTTTCATATTAATCTCTAATTTATCGATAGATATAAAATACGTAGATGATAAATAAAATAAGCTATAGGATTGTACGTTAATAAAAATTTAAATAAAAATTAATTCTTTTTAAGACTATGCAATTGACGTCAATTAGATGTTATATCTATAAAGGTGAAAAAATGGGTGTTTATCACTTGGCTTGTAAAATTTCCTTGTATATTCAATATGTAAACTTTACTCTAAAATGGAGATCGTATACGTTATTACTTAAGTGAGTTCTCCTATCTATTGTGACTTTACAATAAGCATAGATAAGATATGTTTAACACTTATTATTATTGTTGTTGGGTAGTGGCATTTGGCTGTTATATATTAGGTTTTAATTTCGCCACTTATTAATTATTTGTTTGTGTTTGTTTCGGTAGATATAGTGTGAGAATATTATTTAGGCGCGGTCGGTAATAAGCCCTTATAGGGCTAGAATAAACCACCCGCTATGCAAGTGGTTATGATTGTAATATATTAGTTTGTCACAACTGCATCAATAATCACACGGTTACCCGTGATGCTTCCAGTCGTTCCATTACTTATTATAGGGCTGGTGACTTTAGTCGTGTTAGTAGAGCGTAAAGCACCATATTGGTTGTTAATACGATTTTTTGAATCAATGGTGAGATTTTTCCCTGCGGCCACTGTTCCTGAATAGTTTTCTAATGTGCCAACATCCAGTTTCTGGCTATTAGCGCTTTTGATTTCCCCATAATTATTATTGAGTGTTGCTTTGAGCTTAACGTCAATATCATTACGTGCAGCGGTATTATTTTCTACATTTGCAGCAATAGAACCATAGGTATTATGTAACGCATCACCTTTAACTTTAATAGTTCCATTATTGGTTTGTAGGCCACCATTTTGGTTTGTTAGTCCAAATTTAGTATTAATGAGTTTAAAGTCACTACTGTAACTGTTGTTCAAATAACTGGTTTCAATATCGAGATTATTTTCTGCATTAATTAACCCTGCTTGGTTATCAATACTATAGGCTTTAATCGTAAGATTTTGTCCTTTGATATAGCCAGAACGGTTGTTCATTGAATTAGCATTAATAACGGATTTGCCGTTATTTGAAACAATCTCTCCAGTGTTATTGAGCTGGTTAGTACTGATATTCATCAAGCGACCACTATGAATGGTTGACGTTCCCGCGTTAGTGAGTGATACCGACGCATCTAAATTCATTTGGCCATCAATGGCATTTATTTCAGAGTTAGTTTGCGTTAAGTACATCGTACTGATGTCTGAATGGCGTTGTGCAATAATTTTGCTATTTGATGTGTTATCAATTGCGGATTGCGTGCTGATCTTGCTATCTCGCCCTGCAGTAATATTGGAGTTTTCATTCACAACACGAACGGCATTAATCGTTATATCGCGCCCGGCATTAAATCCTTTTCCTGGATCATTTGGATTGGCGAGATTGTCCCTGTTGTAAATTGTACTCATGGAATGAATGTCGATATTACCTTTAGTAGACTGAACGATACCATTATCATTTACAAATGAATCAGAGAGTGTATTAACATTCTGCAGAGCGATTATCGAACCACGATTGTTGCTTAGTGTACCTAATGTACTTAGATTAATATCATTGTTATAGGATGTGATATCACCATTATCATTATTAATTACACCCGTTCCTGCAACGGTAATATTGACGTTTTTATTACCCGCAATGCGACCGTTATTGGTAAGGCTTGCTGCTTTAATATCAATATCACCCGCTGCGTTCATATTACCATTGGTATTATTCACCGTTCCTGCGGTATCAATAGAAATTGCGCCATTATAGGTACCAATATCCCCTAAATTACTGACACCAACGCCAGTTTCAGTGGCTATTAATGAGATTTTATTGGCATACATACCGCCAATCGACGAAACATCAATCCCAACAGTGGGTTTTGTTCCAATTGCAGCGGCTGTACCCGTCACATCCCCAGCCGAATTGACGTGATTACTTCCAGCTATCACATTGATGCGCTGTGTATCAATAATGCCATTAATGGCCACCGAACGTGCAATTAAATCTGTCGGAGAATTGGTATCTAGTCTCCCATTGATGGCAATTTTACCTTGCTGCACATTATAGTTAGCAATGGAGCCATCATTTGCTAGCTCTACTTTACCGGTTGTCAGTGTTGTACGATTGGTGTTGATAAAGCCACAGTTGTTACATGTAACTCCGGACGCATTAGCAACGATTACTTGCGCTTTGCCGCCTGCAACCTCAATCATGCCATTTAATGTGGTTGCCGCATTTGAATTTATTTCGTTTAAGATAACTTTAGCTCGCCCGCCAGCAACATTGGTATTGCCACCAATTTTGCCGCCAATGAGAGTATTAGAATTTTTTGCACTGTTATTTAAAATAACGCCTTTTTGGTCAACATCGAATTGGCTATAGGTATTATGGGAAACACCAGCCTGGCTTGGTTTATTAATATAAACGACAGTCGGCCCATTACCTTGATTTAATATACCAGCCCCATTAGTTGGTGTAATTGCCGCTTGAGCAACAGTAGTAGTTCCAACGATTATTGAAACACACAAAAAGAGTGGATTAAATTTCATTTTTGTGAAATTTAAATGAGAATTTGAAACATTTTTCATATATATCCCTTAAATAAAATAGAAAAATCTAAGATAACTAACAATCCATTATTGCAGTTTAATTATGCTTAAATAGAAAACTAAATAAAATTAATAATGTTAACATGGGTAAATATATCGTTATTCATTGATAACTAACTAAAACTGAATAAAAGCGGAGTAATATCTATTTTTATAGATTAGTTTGTTTTTTATCAATAGGTTGTGTTTACGCATTTTTAGCCTGTTAGGAGGATTTTACTCACGTAGCAATACGTAATCATTTTAATTAAAGAGGAGATTTTCAACAAATAGCATTAATTATTTTTATATTTATTCTTTATCGTTATAAAATAATTGTGATACTTGATGTACAAAAGTTAGCAAAAAAACTCATACTACCAAAAAATATTTTCCAATATGGAGTTCACACTAAATTAGTGTTACCAATGAAAAGTATTAAATAACTTTTTTATAGGTTAACTGATGGCTTAGTTAGAAAAATAGCTAGTGAAATAGATTAGAAGTGCAATAATAAAAAATAACGCCTTATTATTGCACTTTGTTATCGGATGATTACCAATCAATCCCTTTTTGAGCTTTAATCCCAATATCAAATGCATGTTTCACTGGGCGCATTTCTGTTACTGTATCAGCTAATTCGATTAAATCTCGGTGGCAACCTCTGCCAGTGATCACAACAGATTGATTGGCAGGGCGGCTTTGTAATGCTTGGATCACTTCTGCTAATTCGAGATAATGGTAACTTACCATGTAGGTGAGTTCATCTAAAATGACTAAATCGTACTGTGGGTCACTTAATAATTGTTTGGCGTAGTGCCAAGTTTCTATACAGGCGAGGGTGTCTGTCTCTTTGTTTTGAGTTTCCCAAGTGAACCCTGTGGACATAACATAGAAGGGAACGCCTTGGGGTTCTAATAGCTCACGTTCACCATTATCCCAGCCACCTTTAATAAATTGAACAACAGCGGCTTTTTTACCATGGCCTACTGCCCGGCAAACAGTACCAAATGCCGCTGTCGTTTTGCCTTTTCCATTTCCAGTAAAGACAATAACAATACCCCGTTCAATTTGAGCGGCTTCAATTCGTGCATCCACTTTTTCTTTTAAACGTTGTTGACGTTCTTCGTGTCGGCTTTGAGACATCATTTTTACTCCGCAGCACCGGGCTTGCGTCCGGGTTGTGCATCATAGCTACTTCCTGTTTTACGCAGGCTATCATCACCCATCAAATAGATATAAATAGGCATGATATCAGCAGGAGTTTTCAATTTAAGTGGATCTTCGTCAGGGAATGCGCTTGCTCGCATAGAGGTTCGAGTTCCACCTGGATTAATACAATTTACACGAAGATTACTGTGCTTATACTCTTCGGATAGAATTTGCATTAAACCTTCTGTCGCAAATTTAGAGACAGAATAGGCTCCCCAACCGGCTCGACCTTGTTTACCTACACTTGAACTGGTAAAAACTAACGAGGCATTAGGCGCTTTAAGTAATAGAGGGAGCAAAGCTTGAGTTAGCATAAATGTGGCATTAACATTTATTTGCATCACATCATGCCATAGGTCACTGGGTTGCTCAGAGATAGGGGCTACTACACCAAGTATTCCCGCGTTGTGTAAAACGCCATCTAAATAAGGCGTTATTGACGCAACTTGCGAAGCGAGTGTATGGCAGTCATCAATTGTTGCGGTTAATAAGTCTAATACAAAGCAAGGTGGATTCTTTCCATCTAAAGCCGCTACTTCATCACTAACTGATTGTAATTTATGCAGTGTTCTACCAACAAGGATAAGGGATGCACCATAGCGCGCATAAGTGAGAGCGGCTTCACGGCCAATGCCATCACCGGCACCTGTCACGAGAATAGTTTTACCTTTCAATAGGTCTTGTCTAGGCTGATATTGGAGCATATTCTTTCCTACTATTGTGATTAGCATGTATGGTTATCATCGCACTGATTGTGATAATTGGCTAATCTAACATAGTATTAACAAGGTTTGTCGTGCCAACTCTGTTTTTTTCTGGTTGTTTGCGCGTAATCGTGAGATTATTTTTGTATTGAAGATAAATATCAAAAGGATCAGATTGTGGAGTATTTCTCATTGTATGGGCTATTTTTAGCAAAAGTCGTTACGATTTTGGTAGCGGTGGTTTTGCTGGCTGTTTTTGTGTTTGGCGTAGGTATGCGCAGACAAGGATCAAAAGGTGCTTTGAAAATCACAGATTTAGGTGAAAGCTATCGTGAGCGTCAGCGCCAAATGCAACAGGTAAAAATGAATGAATCAGAACATAAGGCATGGCTAAAAGCATTTAAAAAACAGCAAAAAGCAAAATCAAAAAGTGAGAAAACTGGGGCTAAATTAGGCCAAACAGGGGTTAAAAAGCCTTGCTTATATGTCTTAGACTTCAAAGGTAGTATGGATGCCCGTGAAGTTGCCTCTTTACGTGAAGAGATCAGTGCAATTCTCGCTGTTGCAGACCAACAAGATGAGGTTTTGTTAAGACTTGAAAGCCCAGGTGGGATGGTTCATGGTTATGGCTTAGCGGCTTCGCAATTACTAAGAATCAAAGAAAAAAATATCCCACTGACTATTGCGGTAGATAAAGTCGCTGCGAGTGGTGGCTATATGATGGCATGCATCGCAGATAAAATTATCGCAGCGCCATTTGCCATTATTGGTTCGATTGGTGTTGTCGCTCAAATTCCAAATATTCATCGGTTATTAAAAAAGCATGATGTTGATGTTGAACTTCACACCGCTGGCGAATACAAACGTACATTGACCATGTTAGGTGAGAACACGGAGCAAGGTCGTAAGAAATTTGTTGAAGATTTAAATTCAACACATGAATTGTTTAAACAATTTGTTCATCAAAATCGCCCATCTTTAGATATTTCTGCAGTTGCAACAGGGGAGTATTGGTATGGTTCACAGGCGTTTGATAAAGGGCTTGTGGATAATATTGGTGTGAGTGATGATTTTATTATTAATGCGATTGATACTAAGGAAATAGTTAGTATCCGTTATGTATTAAGTAAAAAAATGATGGATAAGTTTATGGGAAGCGCGGCAAAGAGCGTGGATAATTTATTATTGCGCTGGTGGCAGCGTGGGCAAAAACCACTCTTGTAATTTCGAATTTTGCCTAGCGAATAAGCGTTTTTAAATCTACTATTAATTTACCGGCTTTTTAGCCGGTAAATTATATACAAAGAGCAAACGTGTTAATTAGTTATTATCACTCAATTGGTATTGTTCTGATAGTACATGAGCAAGGTGTTTGTACATATTAAAAGCAGCGGTACTCTTTAAGGTAGGGATATTGTTCTCATCTAAGAAGAACTCCCCTTTAAATACCAATGTACCTCGATGCTGCTCTACAGTATCAACAAACATACCATGAATATAATCATCATGTTTCTTTATGATATCATTAGCTTTTTCAAGTAACTCTTTTTTTGTGATGAACGGTAAATTGTCTTGCATAACTTGGCTTCCTTGAAAAAATAATTGGTTGCTTCTAGCATTTTATCAGGTAGAGTGTGTGGTTTTCAATTGTGACTAAACATCTTTATATGGTTAAAATCAGTCGACTAGAAGACACTTTGTGCCTTTTAGAATAACGTGATTGAGTTTATAAGTTTTGTTTCAACACAAATAATTGTTTAAAAATATATTGATATATTGTGATTGTGTCGCAATATAAAAAAGAGATTCTCATTTTGCGCATTTTAATGTAGAAATGCGCCATTGTTGATATTTAGGTAAAGGTAAATATGGGTAAAGCTCTTGTTATAGTGGAGTCCCCGGCAAAGGCCAAAACGATTAATAAGTATCTTGGCAGTGGCTACGTTGTAAAAAGCAGCGTTGGCCACATTCGTGATCTGCCGAAAAGCGGCTCTGGTTCACAAACCGGCTCACAAAAGAGTACAGGCTCATCTACCGACAAAACAAAGAAAGTGAAAAAAGATCCGCGTGACGCATTAGTTAAGCGCATGGGGATTGACCCTTACCATGGTTGGAAAGCGAATTATCAAATTCTACCAGGTAAAGAAAAAGTGGTCTCTGAACTTAAATCACTGGCGGAGGATGCTGATCACATCTACCTCGCAACGGACTTGGACCGCGAAGGGGAAGCTATTGCGTGGCATTTACGTGAAGTGATTGGTGGAGACGATTCTCGTTTTAGTCGTGTTGTATTTAATGAGATCACCAAAAATGCGATCACTCAGGCATTTGATAGCCCTGGGGAATTAAATATAGATAGAGTTAACGCACAACAAGCGCGTCGTTTTATGGACCGAGTTGTGGGTTACATGGTTTCTCCACTGTTGTGGAAAAAAGTGGCTCGTGGCTTATCTGCTGGTCGTGTTCAATCAGTTGCAGTGAAACTGATAGTTGAACGTGAACGGGAAATTAAAGCCTTCGTTCCTGAAGAATATTGGGAACTGCATGCCGACTTAGCCGATAAAGATATCGCTAATTTGCGTATGGAAGTCACTTCACAAGGTGGTAAGGCATTTAAGCCAGTCAATAAAGCGCAAACAGAGGCGGCGGTTAAATTACTGGAAAATGCCCGTTTTGCGGTTACTGACCGTGAAGATAGGCCGACATCCAGTAAACCGAGCGCACCGTATATCACGTCAACGCTACAACAAGCTGCTAGTACCCGTTTAGGTTTCGGCGTGAAAAAAACCATGATGATGGCTCAGCGTCTTTATGAGGCGGGTTACATCACTTATATGCGTACTGACTCAACAAACTTGAGTCAAGATGCACTCGACATGGTTCGTGGCTATATTAATGATAATTTTGGCGCGAAATACCTGCCAAAAGATGCCAATGTGTATAGTAGCAAAGACAATTCGCAAGAGGCACACGAAGCCATTCGTCCTTCTAGTGTCGATGTTTTACCTGAGTCACTAAAAGACATGGAGAACGACGCGAAAAGGTTGTATCAATTGATTTGGAATCAGTTTGTGGCTTGTCAAATGACACCTGCGAAATATGATTCAACAACCTTAACAGTCAAAGCAGGGGATTTTGAACTAAAAGCCAAAGGGCGTACTCTGCGCTTCGATGGTTGGACGAAAGTCATGCCTGCACTGCGTAAAAATGATGAAGACAAAACGCTGCCACCAATACAAGTTGGTGCGGAGTTGTCTTTGGTTGAGCTATTGCCTAGCCAGCACTTTACCAAGCCGCCGGCACGTTTTAGTGAAGCGTCCTTAGTTAAAGAGTTAGAAAAGCGTGGTATTGGCCGTCCTTCAACGTATGCAGCGATTATTTCGACGATACAAGACAGAGGTTATGTCAAAGTTGAAAACCGTCGTTTCTATGCAGAAAAAATGGGTGAAATCGTCACAGACCGCTTAGAGGAAAACTTTAATGATCTGATGAACTATGATTTTACTGCACGTATGGAAGACCAATTGGACCATGTTGCAAACCATGATGCCGAATGGAAAGCCGTATTAGATGAATTCTTCTCTGATTTTAGTAAGCAGCTCGATGTTGCTGAAAAAGAACCAGAGGAAGGGGGAATGCGCACCAACCCAATGGTAATTACCTCAATTACCTGCCCTGATTGTGAACGCCATATGGGCATTCGTACCGCATCAACTGGGGTATTTTTAGGTTGTTCTGGTTACGCATTACCACCCAAAGAGCGTTGTAAAAAAACGATCAATCTTATCCCTGAAGACGAAGTCCTTAATGTCCTTGAAGGGGATGATGCGGAAACTAATGCGTTAAGAGCCAAACGTCGTTGTCCAAAATGCGGCACCGCGATGGACAGCTATTTGATTGATAATGGCCGTAAATTACATGTTTGTGGTAATAACCCTGCGTGTGAAGGTTATGAAATCGAAGAAGGCGAGTTTCGTATTAAGGGTTATGACGGCCCGGTCATTGAGTGTGACAAGTGTGGTTCAGAAATGCACCTGAAAATGGGGCGTTTTGGTAAGTACATGGGTTGCACCAACGAAGAGTGTAAAAATACGCGTAAAATCTTACGAAGTGGTGAAGTGGCACCACCGAAAGAAGATCCAGTGCCATTGCCGGAACTTCCATGTGAAAAATCTGATGCGTATTTTGTGTTACGTGATGGGGCTGCTGGCGTTTTCCTTGCGGCGAATACATTCCCTAAATCACGAGAAACACGTGCACCACTAGTGGCAGAATTACAGCGTTTTAAAGACCGTTTACCTGAAAAACTCGCTTATTTAGCTGAAGCACCGGCTGAAGACGGTGAAGGTAACCCAACTGTCGTCCGTTTTAGTCGTAAAACGAAACAACAATATGTTTCTTCAGAGAAAAACGGCAAAGCAACGGGTTGGAGTGCATTCTACGTTGACGGTAAGTGGGAAGTAAAAGAGAAATAATCGCTCTCCTTTGTTTCCAAACAAAAAAGCCAATCATTTAATTAGATTGGCTTTTTTAACTTGTCAATTTCATATCAATGCCTATCAGTGAATAACCCGCTGTTATACTGTCCATTCCTTTATTTCTTATCGCTCACTGTGATACAGCCACCAATTTTTAACTAAACTCAAATGTAGCACCAAAGTGATAACTAATTTGTGTTAACTTAAGATAGAGTCGTTGTAGTTATCAATTGGCAGTAATAATCCTTACCTTGCTGAAATATTTAGGTAAGTCGATGGAATGATAGATAAAAGTTATCCACCGGAGGCAAAATGAAGTTAAAAATGTATTTACTGGCTGCATTATTGACAGCGGGGACAGCGTACGCTGCTCAGTCTACTGTTGTATTAAAAGAAGCGACACCCACAGGTGATGGTAAAGCAATAGGTGAGGTTGTTATCTCAGAAACGGAATATGGATTACTGTTCACGCCTAAATTAACAGGACTACAAGCAGGCATTCATGGTTTCCATATTCATGAGAACCCAAGCTGCGAACCTGCAGAAAAAGACGGTAAATCGGTACCTGCATTAAAAGCAGGTGGTCATTTAGACCCAGCCAAAACAGGCGTTCATAAAGGCCCTTATGATAACACAGGGCATTTAGGTGATTTACCCGGCCTAGTTGCCGATAGCCAAGGTAATGCTAATTATGCGGTGCTAGCGCCACGTTTAAAATCACTCAAAGATGTTCAAGACCGCGCATTGATGGTGCATGTGGGTGGTGATAACTATTCTGATAATCCAGAAGCGTTAGGCGGTGGTGGGGCTAGGATGGCCTGCGGCGTCATCAAATAATACGCGTCATATTTCAAGCTGTGGCGTTGTTAGCTGCGCTTGCTAACCCTAGTCACATACTTATGTATGCTCCTAGGGCTTAGCGCCGCTTGCTGCCTAGCCACAACTTGAACTATTTAGCGTATTGTATTGATTATAAAGTAGTTTAAAAGACAGTATTGCATTGATTAGAATATGATTTAAACAGCAGAATTGTTATCTGGACTTACTAATGTTAATTACATACTGATGTATGCTCCTAGGGCTCAGCGCCGCTTAATGCCTAGTCATAAAAAGAAGGCTCACGCTAAATTTCGAGCCTTCTTTTGTCATTGATAAATTACCAAATACGAATACGCTGTTCTGGTGCCAAATACAGGGCGTTATTTTTATCAACACCGAATGTTTCGTACCAGTCATCAATATTGCGTACTACGCCATTTGCGCGAAATTGGTTAGGGCTATGAGGGTCCGTCATAATCTTATTACGTTCAGATTCTTTATTTGACAGCTCTTGCCACGTGCGTGCCCAAGCAATGAAGAAACGCTGTAACCCAGTTGTTCCGTCAATAATTGGAGCCTCACCATTTGGGTAGTTTTCTTTGGCAAATTGCTTATAAGCACTTAAGGCAATATTTAACCCACCGAGGTCACCAATATTCTCCCCTAATGTAAGCTCACCGTTCACCTTTAAGCCATCAACAGTAAAGCCGTTATATTGTTCAACAAGCTTAGCGGTTTTCTCTTTAAAGTGGGTTTTAGCGCTCTCACTCCACCAATTACGTAACTGCCCGGTTCCGTCATATAAACTGCCTTGGTCGTCAAAACCATGGCCCATTTCGTGGCCGATGACTGCACCTATTGCGCCATAGTTATAGGCTGGGTCAACATTAGGGTCAAAGAACGGTGCTTGTAAAATTGCAGCAGGGAACACAATTTCATTTTGAACAGGGTTGAAATAGGCATTGACTGTTTGTGGCGTCATTCCCCATTCCCATTGACGAACAGGCTGACCAATTTTGCCAATCATATCATCATATGACCAAGCTAAAACTTGCTTATAATTCTCTAATAATGAATCGGGCTTGAGGTTAATCTCACTGAAATCATTCCATTGGTCTGGATAACCCACTTTAACCGTGAATTGTTCCAATTTTTTAAGGGCTTCTTGGCGAGTAGGCTCATCCATCCAGTCATTGACTTTTAAGCGTGAATTAAATGTTCCTCTCACATAACTAACCAAATCTTTAATTTTTTCTTTAGCTTGAGGGTCGAAATATTGTTCGACGTAAATTTGCCCTAATGGCTCACCTTGGAGTGAGTTAACGGTTTGCAAAGCGCGCTCTTGGCGGGTGCGTTGCTTCTCAATACCATTGAGTTTTTTCGAGTAAAAATCAAACTGTGCATCTGCGATGGTTTGGTTTAAATAACGTGCGTGCTCACTAATATACTGAAAGGTTAAGTAATCTTTTAATGTCGAAACTGGGGTATCTGCAAAAATCTTTGCAGTTTGTTCAACTGCGCTGTCCGTTTCAACGACCACTTTCGCAAGTTGCTTATCAGTTAACTTGCGGCTAGTAATAAAGCTATCCCAATCAAAACCTTGGGTATGGTTTTTCATTTCAGCTAAGGTCATTGCATGGTAATTTTTGATAGTGTCACGGCGGGCCTCAGGGCTCCAATGTACAGTTGCAATCGCTTTTTCTAAATCAAAAATTTTCTGTGCTTTTTGTGTGACATCTTTTTCACCGGCTAGCTCTAACATGGTAGCGATATAAGCGATATAACTTTTTCGAATATCTTCCATTTGCGGTGTGTTATCGAGGTAATAAGTCCGATTAGGTAGCCCTAAGCCGCCTTGGCCGATATAAAGCACATAGGTATCCGGTGCTTTAGCATCTAAGTCTACCCAATAAGAAATCAATGATTTGTAGTCGGGTTGGGTCATTAACTGGCTAATATCACTATGGCTTTTAGCTTTCTTAATGGCATCTAAATCGGATTTTATTGGGGTAATTCCTGCCTGTTCGATAGCCGTTTCATTCAGGTAACTAAGATATAAATTTCGAATATTTCGTTGATTATGCGTAAGTTTGTTTTCGGGGATCTGCTGTAGCTGGTCAATTATCGATTGAATTTGTTTTTCTGTATTTAAGTATAATTCCACAAAAGAGTTAATACGTGGCATACCGGTAGGGATTTGCGCTTTATTTACCCAATCTTCATTCACATAACGGTAAAAATCATTGCCGGGTTCAATCGTGTCAGACAAAACAATTTTTTGTTGTCCATAACTAACTTCTTTTGCCAATAGTGACGGGGCAAAAGAAATAGTCGACATACCAATAATTAAAGCCAAAACATTTAAACGCATGTAACCACCTCTCTTCGTTGAGAATTACGATATCCACTCTAATACGTTAAACCTTGGAGCGAGTGTTCTGCAAAATTTATTTCACTTATTGAACCACATAATGAAATAAAGTTAATCCGTCTTTGCAGTACCTTACTGCTTTTCTTCATTGTAGAGGGTATTTAGATGAAATTTTATCATCATACTGTTTATTCTTCAGAGAATGATGTTATATTGGTTATATCAAATAAATCAATTATAACTATTAGCTATATGTAATATTCTTTAGCTATAGATAGCAAATGCACATTATTCCTGTATGAGGTAGACTGAAATATGAAATTGCAGCAATTACGTTATATTGTTGAAGTGGTTAACCATGACTTGAATGTCTCCTCAACCGCTGAGGGGCTTTTTACATCACAGCCCGGTATCAGTAAACAAGTGCGGATGCTTGAAGATGAGCTTGGGATCCAAATTTTTGCGCGTAGTGGTAAGCACTTAACGCATGTTACTCCCGCAGGGGAAGAAGTGGTACGGATCTCCCGAGAAGTGCTATCAAAAATAGAAGCGATCCGCTCGGTTGCTGGGGAGCATACTTATCCAGATAGAGGTAGCTTGAGTATTGCCACGACACATACACAAGCTCGTTATGCTTTACCTCCGACAATCAAAGGTTTTATTGAGCGTTATCCACATGTTTCATTGCATATGCAGCAAGGGTCACCAACGCAAATCGCTGAGGAAGTGTGCAAAGGTAACAGTGATTTTGCGATAGCAACCGAAGCATTGCACCTTTATAACGATTTGATTATGTTGCCATGCTACCATTGGAATCGCTGTGTGGTCGTGCAAAAAGACCATCCACTTGCAACGAAAAAAAATGTCACTATTGAAGATATCTCTGAATATCAAATTGTAACCTATACTCATGGGTTTACTGGCCGTTCAGAATTAGATGTGGCATTTCAGAAAATTGGTCTTGAGCCCAAAATTATTTTTACTGCAACCGATGCTGACGTGATTAAAACCTATGTTAGATTAGGGTTAGGGATCGGTATTATCGCGAGTATGGCCGTTGACCCTGTTAGTGATAGCGATTTAGTTGTGATTGATATGCGTGATAAGTTCAGCTATAGCACAACCAAGATTGGTTTTAAACGTACTAGTTTCTTGCGTAGTTATATGTATGATTTTATGTGGCGTTTCGCACCGCATCTAACCCGTGATGTGGTCGATAAAGCGGTTGCTATACGTAACAATGAAGAAATTGAAGAGTTTTTTAAAGATATGAAACTGCCTATCATTTAATTTCTTTATATTTTTGCCTTGTCATAATTTGTAAGTAGGAACCCTAGTGATCGTATTTCTAGGGTTTTTATTATTATTACCGAGTTGGTGTACTTAGTTTTTTCCTGACTTATTTCCCTTCTTATCTTAAATTTCCTATTATTAATAGAGAAAAATTCAATATTTGGCACAAAATCTATAAATCAAATTTCTAGAGCAACTATGATTACAATTGGTTAACAAAAAATAATGGTGGTAAATACAAATATTGCCATAGCCATAAAAACCAAGGAGGAGTTATGTCGTTGAGTCTAAAAACAACGAGTGCTTCGACACTCAATGTTGGAAACAAGCAGTATAATTACTTCAGTTTAGCGATTGCTGAAAAAAAGCTCGGTGAGGGGACTAAATTACCTAAGTCATTAAAAGTTTTACTCGAAAATCTATTACGTCATATTGATGGCACCTCAGTTGTCGAACAAGATTTACAAGCAATAATTGACTGGCAAAAAAACGCGCATGCAGATAGAGAAATTGCTTATCGCCCAGCGCGTGTTCTCATGCAAGACTTCACGGGTGTTCCTGCTGTTGTTGACCTTGCCGCTATGCGTGAAGCAGTTAAATCCCTTGGCGGCAATGTTGAGCAAGTAAACCCGTTGTCACCTGTTGATTTAGTGATTGACCACTCGGTGATGGTGGATGAGTTTGCAACCGAATCAGCATTTGGCGATAACGTTGAAATTGAAATGGCGCGTAACCATGAACGTTATTTATTTTTACGTTGGGGCCAAAAAGCATTTAATCGTTTTCAAGTAGTGCCGCCGGGTACCGGTATCTGTCACCAAGTTAATTTAGAATACCTTGGCAAGGCAGTATGGTATGAAGAAATTGACGGTAAATTATATGCCTATCCCGATACTTTAGTGGGCACGGACTCTCATACGACGATGATCAACGGGTTAGGTGTGTTAGGTTGGGGTGTCGGTGGTATTGAAGCTGAAGCCGCGATGTTAGGCCAACCGGTTTCAATGCTGATCCCTGATGTTGTTGGTTTTAAATTAACAGGGAAATTATCCGAAGGGATAACAGCAACCGACCTTGTATTGACGGTAACACAAATGCTACGTCAACATGGTGTTGTGGGTAAATTTGTTGAATTTTATGGTGATGGCCTAGCGGATTTACCATTAGCAGACCGAGCAACGATTGCGAATATGTCACCAGAATATGGCGCAACTTGTGGTTTTTTCCCTGTTGATGAAGTGACGCTATCTTATATGCGTTTAACTGGGCGCAGTGATGATGAAATTGCGCTGGTGGAAGCTTATAGCAAAGAACAGGGTTTGTGGCGTTATGCAGGTGATGAACCTATTTTTACCAGTACACTTGAGTTAGACATGTCGACGGTTGAATCCAGCTTAGCAGGCCCTAAACGTCCGCAAGATAGAGTTGAACTCAGCCAAGTACCAAAAGCATTTCGCGGTGCAGTAGAGTTAGAAGTTAATAAAAAAGTTCAATCGAGCTATCCTTCTGTTAAATATCAAAATAAAACTTTTGAGTTAACCGATGGTGCAGTCGTTATTGCGGCAATTACATCTTGTACGAATACGTCGAACCCAAGTGTATTAATGGCTGCAGGACTATTAGCGAAAAAAGCCGTTGAAAAAGGGTTAGTCCGTCAGCCATGGGTTAAATCATCATTGGCACCGGGTTCAAAAGTTGTCACTGATTATCTTGCTGTCGCGGGTTTAACGCCTTATTTAGATAAGCTCGGATTCAATCTTGTCGGATATGGATGCACAACCTGTATTGGTAACTCAGGCCCATTACCAGAACCAATAGAAGAGGCGATTAAACAAGCGGATCTTACCGTTGGCGCTGTGTTATCGGGTAACCGTAACTTTGAAGGGCGAATTCATCCATTGGTGAAAACCAACTGGTTAGCATCACCGCCACTTGTTGTTGCATATGCTCTGGCGGGTAACATGAATATCAACTTGAAAACCGATCCTATCGGTGTCGATAAATCAGGTAACGATGTTTATTTGAAAGATATTTGGCCATCGAGTGCTGAAATTGCCCAAGCTGTACAGCAAGTTAAAACAGACATGTTCCGCAAAGAATATAATGCGGTCTTTGAAGGTGATGACGCTTGGAGAGCATTGAAAGTTGAAAGCTCTTCAACTTATCACTGGCAAGAAGACTCAACTTATATTCGCCATCCACCTTTCTTTGAAGGTATGCAAGTTCAGCCAGCACCGGTCAAAGATATTCATGGTGCAAATATTTTAGCGATCCTCGGCGACTCGGTAACTACTGACCATATTTCTCCTGCAGGGAATATCAAAAAAGAGAGTCCAGCGGGGCGTTATCTGCAAGAACACGGCGTTGCTGTTGCAGATTTCAACTCTTATGGCTCGCGTCGTGGTAACCATGAAGTGATGATGCGAGGAACATTTGCAAATATTCGTATTCGCAATGAAATGGTGCCAGGTGTAGAGGGGGGATATACCTTACATATACCGACAGGCAAACAAATGGCGATTTATGATGCGGCAATGCAGTATCAACAAGAAAATCGCCCATTAGCTATAATCGCCGGTAAAGAATATGGTTCAGGTTCTAGCCGAGATTGGGCAGCTAAAGGCACGAATTTATTAGGTGTGAGAGTTGTCATTACTGAATCATACGAGCGTATCCACCGTTCTAATTTGATTGGCATGGGGGTTATACCTTTAGAATTTAAAGATGGGGTATCTCGTAAAACTCTCGGGTTAAAAGGTGATGAACGCATTGATGTCACAGGGCTTCAGTCAATTACCCCAGGGCAGGATATCACGGTGAAAATCACTTATGGTAATGGGGATATAAAAGAAGTTATAACTCGCTGTCGTATTGATACCGCAACGGAGATGGATTATTACCGTCATGGTGGTATTTTGCATTATGTAATAAGACAGATGCTACATTAATCATTAAATTATGACACTTCAACGCCTGTAAGATTGTATCCTACGGGCGTTTTTATTTTTTAATATTTAATCTTATTTATCAATCTTGTTTTTTCTCAATATTTTTGATGGCAATCTACGTTATGGTGTTAAATAGACGGTAAATTAAAGGAGAAAATAGTCGCAACTAGGCTAAATGAAAATAGGGTGAAGTTCGCCATAAATAAGTTTCTTTGTGCAAAATAATTGAATGTAATAGCTTCAACATGGGGCACCATGTGACTAGCTTATCGAAAACACTATTAAGGAAATGAGTATGGCAGATATCAATGAAACCGATTTCTATAAAGGGGCATTGTGGGCAGCAGATATCTTATTAACCACATCCCATTTTGATGGTGCGAACGAAGAGGTTCGTGACATTTTGGAGCACATACCTAACTTATATTCTATTGTGATGAGAACACCTGAAACGGAAGTCCATGATTTGCGTTTATATGCAGACAAAGAATTTCCACTCGGCTTAAATGCAGATTATACCGCCATTACCATTGCGCCATTACAAGACTACTTTGATATTCTGCCGATGCCCGATCAAAACCCTGAAAGTATTACGGTTGAAGTTGATTACTGGGGAGTGGTCGCAACAACATCTGCGGGTAAACAAGATTTATTGATTGCTGGTTTGGCAACGGCAGAGCAAGCACAGCATTATGCGCAAACACTAACTCAACAACTTGAATTGCAAAGAGCAAAATAGCCATTTGGTTGTTAATTGGTCGATTTAAGTATTATTATTCAACAAAAATGACAAAAACCCGCACTACTGTAATTTTATACAGTAGTGCGGGTTTCTTTAACTGAATGAGATTATAACGCGTTGGCTTCGGCTAATTGTAAAGCGAAATAAGTGAAAATAAGATCAGCACCTGCGCGTTTGATTGACCCCAGTGTTTCAAGAGCCACACGAGTTTCATCAATTGCACCCGCTTGAGCAGCAAATTTAATTTGTGCATATTCGCCACTGACTTGATAAGCACCGATAGGTAATTGGGTATGCTCACGTAAATCACGAATAATATCCAAATAAGCCCCAGCAGGTTTAATCATTAGCGCGTCAGCACCTTCACGTTCATCAATTAGTGATTCATGTAGTGCTTCACGGCGGTTCATTGGGTTCATCTGATACGTTTTTCTATCCCCTTTAAGGCATGAACCCGCTGCATCTCGGAATGGGCCATACAGTGCTGAAGCAAATTTTGTGGAGTAAGACATAATGGCGGTGTCTGTAAAACCAGCTTCATCAAGTGCATGACGAATTGCGGCAACTTGGCCATCCATTGCCGCAGAAGGGGCAATAAAATCAGCACCTGCACGTGCAGCGGCAACCGCTTGTAAACCTAGGTTATGGATGGTTGCATCGTTATCAACGATATGGCCGTGCATGACACCACAGTGACCATGGGAAGTGTATTCACAAAAACAGGTGTCAGACATCACTATCATTTCAGGGACGGTTTCTTTACAGATACGTGACATACGTGCCACTAAACCATTTTCTTGCCATGCATCACTACCATTATCATCAAGATGATGGGAAACCCCAAAGGTCATCACTGATTTTATTCCTGCATTTGCGATACGCTCAATTTCATAAGCAAGGCGTTTTTCAGGAATACGCATAACACCCGGCATGCTGTTGATTGGCATATAATCGTCGAGTTCTTCTTCAACAAAAATTGGCAAGCAAAGGTCATTAATAGAAAGGTGAGTTTCTTGGAATAAAGTGCGGAGTTTTTCAGTTTTACGCAATCTTCTCATGCGTTGAATGGAATGCAGGTTGTTCACAGTATCTCCTGGTAGTATGCGGAATAAACCTCAAAAACTCAGTTTATTCGTCAGGGTAATCAGATGGCTAACAGTATAAACCTTATGGAAAGAAAGTGAATATAGCCGTGGATAAATGGCACACTTTGAATGGTGATAATGAAATAGGAAAAATAAAGGGAAGAGCAGAACACTCTTCCTTTGCTGAGGTCATTGGTGCTTAAATAGCATATGGCCCATTTTTTCTGCTTTAACGTCAAGATAATGTTCATTACTTGGGTTGCGGCCAACGATCAACGGAACACGTTCTACCACGTTAATTCCAGCTTCACGCATGATATCGATTTTTTTCGGGTTATTCGTCAATAAGCGGACTTCATTTATCCCCAATAACTTATACATATCAGAGCATAAGGTAAAATCACGTTCATCCGCTTTAAAGCCTAACTTAATGTTAGCTTCAACCGTATCTAAGCCTTGATCTTGCAATGCATAAGCTCGGATTTTATTCAGCAAGCCAATATTTCGGCCTTCTTGACGATGGTAAAGTAATACCCCTCGGCCTTCTTTACTAATCTGAGAGAGTGCGGCTTCTAATTGAAAACCACAATCGCAACGTAGACTAAATAACGCATCTCCTGTTAAACATTCGGAGTGGATCCGGCTGAGTACCGGTTCACTTCCTGAGATATCGCCAAAAATTAACGCTACATGATCACGACCGGTTGCGATTTCTTCAAAACCCACCATCAAAAATTCACCAAAAGGTGTAGGGAGCTTAGCTTCGGCAACGCGTTTTAGCTGCATATTTTCTTTCATTAGTTAAAGTAACTCTTGCTTAATTAATAACGTTTATCGATATAAAGTAGCTTAACTATAATACATCGATGCTATATGACGTTTAGCATATAGAGGTTGGTATTCTTTGCACACGACCAACGCTGTATTACTATAACAGAGTTAATAATAGGTGAATGGAATATTTGTATATTTAATAGAACTTTATTTGGAACACGTTGAATGAAAAAAACTGTTTTGGTCGTTTGTACTTTTGCATTGTTATTAATTATGCCTCCCATGGTGATGATAGTTACAGGGTGGCATTGGTCACCAGAAACCCAGTTTAACTCAATGAAATGGATACTCTGGCTGACAGACACTGCGGGAGCACCTTATAGTATTTTAACGTCTCTGTTATTTCTTGGCGCAGTTGCATTTATTTTTCGTTCAGAAAAAAAACAGCAACTGAAAATATTGCTTGTTCTTGTTGGTATTGTATTACTGCAGCAAGGTTTGAAGACGGCATTAAAAAGTACGTTTAAAGAGCCTCGCCCTTATGTGGAATGGCTGGCAACCGAATATCAAATTCCTTCATCAGACTTTTATGCGTTAAAACGTAGTGAACGAGCAAAATTAATTAAAGACACCGTCAAACAAGATGAATATATAGCGAAATGGCAGCGTAAACACTGGCAAGCAGAAACCGGATATTCTTTTCCTTCTGGTCATATGTTATTTGCGGCTGGCTGGGCATTGTTTTTAATTGCGATTTTTTGGCAACAACGTTTATACGTTTTATCGATAGGGCTCGCTATTTGGGCTGAGGGTATTGCATTTAGTCGTATGTTGTTGGGCATGCATTGGCCTATTGATATAATTACTTCAGTGATCATCAGTGCGTGTTTTGCCTTATTTGGTTATTATATTTTGCGAGCATGGGGAATACTGAGTAAAACCGATTAATCTTTCATCAAGTTAACCATTATTAGGGGAGATCTGACTTAAATCTCTCATTGTATAAAATAAATTGCTTTGTCTGAATGCGTTGGAAATGCTACCTTAACAGGTAGATATTATTGGATGAATAGAACTGATAACGGGAATAAATGTGAAATATTTTCTGATTTTATTACTAGCGGTCGCTTTTTTTATTATTTCGATTACGCTAGGTTCAAGCAATGATCAGGTTATTACATTTAACTACCTGATTGCAAAAGGGGATTTTTCATTATCGACCCTTCTTGCATCACTTTTTGGTGTCGGTTTTGTGCTAGGTTGGCTAGTTTGTGCTGTATTTTATTTACGAGTCATTGTTAGCCTGAAAAACGCACGTCGTAAAATTAGACGTTTAGAATCACAATTAGGTGCTGGAGAAAGTCATATTTCCGATTCAACCTCATTAGTGACGACTCAGAACAAGGAATAATCCTGTATGTTCGAGTTGCTGTTTCTGCTGCTACCAGTTGCTGCTGCTTACGGTTGGTACATGGGGCGCAGAAGTGCTCAACAAGATAAGCAACAACATGCGAATCGCTTGTCACGTGATTATGTGACAGGCGTTAACTTCCTATTGTCTAATCAACAAGATAAAGCTGTCGATTTATTCCTCGATATGCTGAAAAATGAAGATAGCTCTGCTTTTGAAGCACATCTCACGTTGGGAAATTTATTCCGTTCTCGTGGTGAAGTTGAACGCGCCATTCGCATTCACCAGTCGCTGGTGGAAAGTGCCGCTTTATCATTTGAACAACGCTTGCTAGCAACCCAACAACTCGGTCGAGATTACATGGCTGCTGGTGTTTATGACCGAGCAGAAAACATGTTTCAACAATTGACGGACGAAGTCGATTTCAAACAAAGTGCCTTACAATCCCTGTTAAATATTTATCAATTAACTAGTGATTGGACAAAAGCTATTGAAACAGCAGGTAAACTGGTTAAATTAGGGCATACAGAGCTACGTGAGCAAATTGCACATTTTTATTGTGAACTAGCGACTCAACAACTTGCTAGCGATGATCTCGAAGATGCACTGATCTTTTTAAATAAGGCAGAGCAAGCCGACAACCACTGCGCTCGGGTCTCAATTATGAAAGGGCGGTTGTTCATCGAACAAGGTAATTACGACAAAGCAATTCATGTTCTAAAACAAGTCTATGAGCAAGATAGAGAGCTCGTCGCTGAAACGCTACCTTTGCTGTTTGATTGCTACCAACATACTGGCCAAGCCGATGAGTGGGAAGATTACCTACGTCAGTGTGTTGCGGGTAACTCAGGGGCTATTGCAGAGCTTTATTTAGCGGATATTATTGTTGAAAAGCAAAATCACGAAGCCGCTGCAAATTATATTAATGACCAAATTCAACGTCATCCTACCATGCGTTTATTTTATCGTTTAATGGATTACCATCTTGAAGAAGCTGAAGATGGAAGGGCAAAAGAAAGTTTGATTTTGCTACGAAAAATGGTAGGGGAGCAAATTCGTACCAAACCCGATTATCGTTGCCATAAATGTGGGTTTACATCACGTGCATTATATTGGCATTGCCCATCTTGTCGCTCGTGGGACACGATTAAACCTATTCGTGGGCTAGATGGGCAGTGACAGCGTCACTTTTTAAATAATAACGACTCTTTAAAGGCTAAGAAATGATTTCCTCAACTGAGAACCACACACATTCACCAATTATTGTGGCACTTGACTATGAAAATGCTAATGAGGCTTTGGCTTTTGTGGATCGCATTGACCCACGTGATTGTCGCTTAAAAGTAGGCAAAGAAATGTTTACTTTTAATGGTCCTCAATTTGTTAAGTCACTCCATGATCGTGGTTTTGATGTTTTCTTAGATTTGAAGTTTCATGATATTCCAAATACTGTTGCCCGAGCGGTTGCAGCTGCGGCTGAAATGGGGGTATGGATGGTTAATGTTCATGCAAGTGGTGGTGCTCGTATGATGGAGGCGGCACGCCAATCTCTTGAGCCTTATGGTAAAGAGGCGCCATTACTCACAGCAGTAACCGTATTAACGAGTATGGATGAATCTGACCTCATTGGTGTTGGGATTAACCTGTCACCAGCTGCTCATGCAGAGCGTTTGGCCTTATTAACCAAACAATGCGGGCTAGATGGTGTTGTTTGCTCTGCTCATGAAGCCCAACGTTTAAAACAAATTTGTGGTGTCGATTTCAAATTAGTTACCCCAGGTATTCGCCCAACGGGAAGTGATGTTGGGGACCAACGCCGCATTATGACACCACAAGATGCAGTGAAGGCGGGTGTGGATTATATGGTGATTGGTCGTCCGATTACGCGTAGTGAAAACCCAACTGCCACATTACAACAAATCAATCAGTCTATTGAAGGTTTGCTATGAATGATTCAAATAGTCGTCTTGTTTACAGTACAGAAACAGGGCGTATTGCTGAAGATAAACCCAAAATTGAAAGGCCTAAAGGTGATGGTATTGTGCGGATCCGCCGTGAAACATCAGGCCGTAAAGGAAAAGGGGTTTGTGTTGTAACTGGTCTTGACCTTGAAGACAGCGAATTAGCTAAATTAGCGGCTGATCTTAAAAAGAAGTGTGGCTGTGGCGGAGCTGTCAAAGACGGTAACGTTGAAATTCAAGGCGATAAACGTGATGTTATCAAACAGTACCTTGAGGCGAAAGGTTTTCAAGTTAAGTTAGCTGGTGGCTGATAGGTTCGAAAATTTTACTGTTTGTCATGAGTGGCTACTTAGAAAGCCACTCATTTTATAACGAAGAAGTGGTTAAATTGCTGCTAACTCAGCAAATAAAGCTGGGTTACGTTTAATGGCGATAAGTATTTTAGCTGCTAGCCCTGTTGGGTTTCGTCGTTTAAGTTCCCAACTTTTAATTGTATCGAGGCTAGTTCCTAGTGCATGAGCTAATTCGCTTTGGGAAACATTCAGTTGTTCTCGAATAGCTTTGACATCAGTAATTTCGTAACGAGTAACATTAGCGGCTTTTTGATGGCCTTGTTTTATTTCAACAGCTTCTTCTAAAGAGGCTTTTAATTCGTTGAATATACTCATTTTATACCTCATTTTTTAGTAATTTCGTTAGTTTCTTTAATTCTGCTTTTTCTAAGTCATTTAGCGTATCTTTGACATTTTTTGGATAAGCCATTATAAAATAAATAATTTCTGCTGTAGCTAGGAAATAAATAACTCGTACACTTGCACTTTTTCCTTTATTACCAGTTGCCATCCTAATTTTACGAAGCCCACCCGTTCCTTGGATGATATCGCCCTTATCTGGCCATGCGATAAGTTCATTTTGTAATATCCTAAGTTCTTCTTGTGTGGCGATAGATTGGATTTGTTTGGTAAAAAAGCTGGTTTCAATAAATTCAATTGCGTGACTCACAGGGTTCCCTCCCTTTGTATTAATTGCAAGTGTACTTTGTACACTTTTTGCCGTCAATAGTTTAATAGATTATCGGATATAAAAAATAAAATAGCGTTCATACTGAACGCTATTTTAGATTAAGGAGAGCGACTAAAGGATATTATGAGATTTATTTGCCTACTTGGTGTCCAATAATTCCGCCAATAGCCGCACCACCTACGGTTCCTATGGAACTTCCGCCTGTCAATACAGCGCCACCAACAGCTCCTACACCGGCACCAATCGCTGTGTTTTTATCGCGTTTAGACATATTTGAACAGGCACTGACGCTGATAGCGACAGTAGTTATCACCATGAATGATAAAATACGCTTGCTTACTGTGTTCATTTTAATGACCCTTAATACAGATTTAACAGTTAACAAAATATCATGATAGGTAAATTTACGAATAAGAATAATCAGGAAAAAATATGGAAAAGTGTTTGCAGTTTAACGTTTAATGCGAATTTTAGGTTGTAAAAAAGTAGATAGAAAAATAAAAGACCATAGGTTTCAAACTATGGTCTTTAAAGAGTAGCAGAAAAGCTGTTATTCGGCTGGTCTAGCGACGATATTACGTGTTTCCATACGAACTTCATTAATGGTGACATTGATAATATCGTTAAGTTGGTAAGCTATTTCACCTTTAACAAGTACATTACCTGTTTCTTGGCTACATTGGATCTCATCACGAACACTATGAATAAAAGGCGCAGGAACAAAAGCTACAGCACCATTATCTACCAAACGGACTCTTACGCCACCGCGAGTGATATCAATAATTTCAGCTGGGAATTTGGTATCCGTACCTTCAAAAGGTTTTAAGTAACGAGAATAGAGCCAATCACCCACATCACGTTCAGCCATGCGGTTTGCACGACGACGTTCGGCTAACTTGATTGATAATTCTTCGGATGGCTTATTCGTTGAAGGTTTACCAGCAATAATGGATTTGATTAAACGGTGGTTGACGATATCGGTATATTTACGAATTGGTGAAGTCCAAGTCGCATAAGCTTCAAACCCTAAACCGAAATGCGGGCCGGGCTCAGCTTTGACTTCTGCGAAAGTTTGGTAACGGCGAATGCGGCTATCGAGGAATTGGGTCGGCTGTGCATCTAGTTGACGGCGTAGTTGGCGGAAGCCTTCTAGTGATAATAATGATTCAGCCGTTGTTTCAATGCCATTATCTTTAAGCGTTTGCACGACTTGGTCAATTTGTAGGGGTTCAAAGCCCATATGCACATTAAATACGCCAAATCCTAATTTTTCTTTCAGTACTGCGGCAGCACAGAGGTTAGAGGTGATCATGGCTTCTTCAACAATGCGATTAGAGCTGCGGCGACGTTCAGTCACGATATCAACCACAATTCCTTTGTCATCTAATACAAAGCGGTAATCAGGGCGATCTTTGAACACGAGTGCATTGTTTTCGCGCCATAGTAAACGCCTATCTGCCATTTCTTTAAGCAGCAAAATTTGTTGTTTGTCAGTGTCATTTTCTGGCTGCCAACTGCCTGTATTTTCAAGCCAATCAGAGACTTCGTCATAAACTAATTTAGATTTTGATTCGACCCAAGCGCTGAAAAACTCAATATTATCGTCAATGCGACCATCTTCTTTGATGAGTGCAATGCAGACTAAAGCAGGGCGACGTTCATTTGGGCGCAAAGAGCACAGGTCGTCAGATAATTTGCGCGGTAGCATTGGAATATTAAAACCCGGTAAATAGTTGGTGTAGCCACGGGCTAAAGCCAGTTTATCGAGTTCGCTACCTTCTGGTATATAGCTTGTTGGGTCAGCAATAGCGATATACAGTTTTAAGTCACCATTATCGGTTTTTTCAACATAGAGTGCGTCATCTATATCTTCAGTACTTGCATTGTCTATGGTTGTAAAGTGCAAGTGAGTTAAATCAACTCGTTCAATACCTTGGTCATCACGTTCGCTATCAACCATTTGCGGTTCATTACGGTCTAATTGGTGACGGCGTAACGTTACCCACCATGGTGCAAAATGATCATCTCCGTCAGTGATAAACTCAGTAATTTCAGCGTAGAAGGTTTTATCGCCTTTTAATGGATGGCGTCGCATTTGTGCAACAACCCAATCATCTTGCTTAAACTCATGAGTAATGCCATTGATAGGACGGCAAGAAATCATATCCTTCAGTAATGGGTGATCGGGAATGACAAATAAACGGTTATCATTTTCTTTCTTTTGTATTTTCCCAACAAACCTATCTAAAAAAGGTTCTACCAGTTCTTCTGGTTCTGCAAATTCACGGTCTTTATCGGTATGAACCGTAGCAATAATACGATCACCATGCATGACCTTTTTCATTTGAGGAGGCGGAATGAAATAGCTTTTTTGGCCATCAACTTCGAGAAAGCCAAAGCCTTTTTCTGTACTTTTTACCAGCCCTTCGACGCGTGGGGTTTGGGCATGTAGTTTTTGTTTAAGCTGTGCGAGCAGTGGGTTGTCTTGGAACATACTTACCGTTTAATTAATATTGGGTTTGGCTCTATTGTTACGTAAGACAAAGTCTTAGAGCAAGGAAAAAATGCGTTACCGGCTAGATTCATGATTAAAAGTATCGTTTATCTATAACCTATTCAAAATAGTATCTTGGTCAATCTTCTGGATATATTTTATCTTTAAATTCGCATAAATCTTCGATAATACAAGAGCCACAGCGGGGTTTGCGGGCAATACAAGTATAACGTCCATGCAAAATAAACCAATGGTGACAATCTACTTTAAACTCTGCAGGTACAACTTTAAGGAGTTTGTCTTCAACTTCAACGACATTCTTACCAGGAGCAAAGTTAGTACGATTGCAGACACGGAAAATATGCGTGTCAACGGCGATAGTCGGCCAGCCAAATGCGGTATTAAGAACCACATTTGCCGTTTTGCGGCCAACACCCGGTAAAGCTTCTAAAGCCTCTCGGTTTTCAGGGACTTGGCTGTTGTGCTTTTCGATTAAAATTTGACAGGTTTTATAGACGCTTTCAGCTTTGGTATTAAATAAGCCAATGGTTTTAATGTACTCTTTTATTCCATCCACACCGAGTGCCATAATAGCTTCAGGCGTATTAGCTACAGGATATAGCTTTGCTGTCGCTTTATTGACACTCACGTCAGTAGCTTGAGCTGATAATAAAACGGCGATTAATAGCTCAAAAGGGGAGTTAAATTCTAACTCCGTTGTAGGGTGTGGGTTGTTATCCCGTAGACGAGTTAGAATTTCAATGCGTTTTGATTTATTCATTGCTCACAAAATATCGTTGTTAAGAAATATGGCTGCCGCAACCTTGCTGTTTTTCATATTCACGTTCTGGTTGAATACCAGATTGTCGTGCGGCTCTTTTTTTCATTTTTTCATCAATTAAGTATTTCGCAGCTAATAGTAGTGCTAGGCCAATGAAGGCACCAGGCGGTAGCATAGCGAGTAAAAATGGAGAATCAAGATGTAATACTTCAATACGAAGGGAGGTAGCCCAAGAACCGAGTAACAAGTCAGCGCCATCAAATAAGGTCCCATTCCCTAAAACTTCACGAATTGCTCCTAGAACAAGCAAGGTCGCGGTTGCACCTAAGCCCATAGCAAACCCATCAAGGGTAGATAGCCCAACAGGATTACGAGATGCATAGGCTTCTGCGCGTCCAATCACAATGCAGTTGGTAACGATTAACGGAATAAAGATCCCGAGAGATTCATATAAACCAAAAGCATATGCGTTGATTAACATTTGTACCGCGCTAACAACAGAAGCAATAATCATCACATAAATAGGGATGCGAATTTCTGATGGCACCCAACGACGTAAAGCAGAAACGGCAACATTAGTACAAACTAAGACTAATGTGGTCGCTAAGCCTAGTCCTAATGCGTTGGTTGCTGTTGATGACACAGCGAGCAGCGGACAAAGCCCTAATAATTGAACTAATGCAGAGTTGTTTTTCCACAAACCTTGCACTAATAAGTCTTTAGATGAATCGCTCATTATTCGTCCCCACAGCGTGGATAATTCGATAATTGTTGTGGAATTTGTTGCATAAATACCGCAGTACGTTTAGTGGCATTGACGACTGCTCTGGGTGTAATTGTTGCCCCAGTAAACTGATCAAATTCACCTCCATCTTTTTTAACTGCCCATTTAGGGTCATTATCAGAGGTTATTTTTTTACCACTAAAATAAGTAATCCAATCAGATATTCGTGTCTCAATTTTGTCACCAAGCCCAGGTGTTTCATGATGTTCTGTAACACGAGTTCCCAGTACTGTACCGTGAAAATCTGTACCGACTAATAAATGTATAGCGCCTGAGTAGCCGTCTAATGCTGTTGTTTCCAAGGCAGCAGCAACAGGTTCGCCATTTTTACGGGCTAGATACAAGCGCCTAGGTTGTTTATTACCCAGTATGGCCTCATTAGTGACTAAATAACACTCTTTTGCGAGGTCATTGTCATATAAATCACTTGGTATCACTTGGTCGAGTAGTTTTTTCTGAACAATAGCAGCTTGCTCAGCAATGGTCTCTTTCGTTAACGTGTACACCGCAGCGCTAAGCGCAGTGGTTCCTGCTGCAAAGATGGCTAACGTTACCCCATGGCGTCTCATCGTGTTCAACATACGGTTATCCTTACTTATGTCCATGACCGTACGCACGAGGTTGCGTATAGTAATCAATTAATGGAACAGTAATATTGGCGAGTAACACGGCAAAAGCAACAGCGTCAGGGTAACCACCGTATACACGGATCACCCAAACAAGAAAACCGATAATCACACCAAAAATAATCCGTCCCTTAGGCGTTGTCGATGCGGTGACAGGGTCAGTCGCAATAAAAAATGCCCCTAGCATAGTGGCACCAGACAATAAATGAACCCATGGCGACGCATGTTGGCTATCATCAATTAAATAACTAACAATAGATAAAACTGCCAATGTACCTAAGAACGAAACCGGAATATGCCAGCTAATAATACGGCGCTGTAATAAGAACAAACCACCCACTAAATAGCCAATATTCACCCATTGCCAACCAATTCCCGCTAAGGAACCTTGTAAAATAGGTTGTTGTAATACTTCAGAAATAGAATGAGTCAGTAGGCCCGTTTTAAAGCTATCAAGCGGGGTCGCTTGGCTCATGCCATCAATGCCTGTACGTAGTTGCTCGAGGGTAATACCTGTTGGAGTATGGCCACTGAGAATAATGGATAGGCTATCAAGTGCAGAAATCGACATATTTTGTAATTCATGTGGAGGTAGCCAGTTTGTCATGTGAACAGGGAATGATATTAGCAAAACGACATAACCCACCATCGCAGGGTTAAAAGGGTTTTGCCCCAATCCACCATAACATTGCTTAGCAATCGTAATAGCAAAAAATGTCCCTAATACGATCATCCACCAAGGTGAGAGCGGAGGTAGGCTGATAGCTAATAATAATGCGGTCACAATGGCGGAATTATCTTTTAGTACAGGAACCACAGGTTGTTGGCGTAAACGAATAGAAACTGCTTCTGTGATAACCGCTGTTAGCACCGCTAAAATAATTTGGTATAAGGTGCCAACGCCAAAGAAATAAACTTGAGCAGCAATACCCGGTATTGCTGCTAAAAGTACCCAAAGCATCACTAAACTGGTGCTTTGATTGTTATGAGTAAATGGTGCGCTAGCAATTTTTAAACGGCGATTTTTCGCATCAATTGGCCTAAATTTCATCTCGTTATCACTTACTCTGTAGTCGTTTGTTCATGTTGTTTTTGTGCTTGCTTTGCTTTTACTCGCGCGATCGCAGCGGCAACGGCAACTTTTCGAGGGTCGGTTTCCTCTTCAATGGGTTGTTCAGCGGCGGGTGTAAGCTCTTCTTGTGCGAGTTGTTCTGCTTGAGCTGCTTTTTTGGCTTTCGCTCGTGCAATGGCGGCCGCGACAGCCGCTTTACGTGGGTCAACCTCAGCGTCAGTGACCGTTTCAGCAACTGGCTCAGTTGCAGATTGCGCTTGTGCGGCTTTTTTGGCCTTCGCTCGTGCAATGGCAGCTGCGACAGCCGCTTTACGTGGGTCAACCTCAGCGTTAGTGACCGTTTCAGCGACTGGCTCAGTTGCAGGTTGCTCTTGAGCCGCTTTTTTGGCTTTCGCTCGTGCAATGGCAGCTGCGACAGCCGCTTTACGTGGGTCAACCTCAGCGTTAGTGACCGTTTCAGCAACTGGCTCAGTTGCAGATTGCGCTTGTGCGGCTTTTTTGGCCTTCGCTCGTGCAATGGCAGCTGCGACAGCTGCTTTGCGTGGGTCAACCTCTGCATCAGTGACGGTGTCAGCGACTGGCTCAGTTGCAGGTTGCTCTTGAGCCGCTTTTTTGGCCTTCGCTCGTGCAATGGCAGCTGCGACAGCCACTTTGCGCGGGTCAACCTCAGCGTCAGTGACGGTGTCAGCAACTGGCTCAGTTGCAGATTGCGCTTGTGCGGCTTTTTGGGCTTTCGCTCGTGCAATGGCAGCTGCGACAGCCGCTTTACGTGGGTCAACCTCAGCGTTAGTGACCGTTTCAGCAACTGGCTCAGTTGCAGATTGCGCTTGTGCGGCTTTTTTGGCCTTCGCTCGTGCAATGGCAGCTGCGACAGCAGTTTTGCGAGGATCATCCGTGGCCTCTATATCAGTAGGTTCTACTGGTGTATTGGCCAGTTTTTCCGCCTGTTTAGCACGTGCTTGTGCTTTACGGGCTTCGCGAGCAGCAATCACAGCACTATTGTCTGGTAATTCACCGGAAACAATCTTAATTGGTTCGGTTGTCGCACTTTGTTTGGCTTTAACCCGGGCTAAAGCTGCATTAACGGCATCTTTATCAGCGCTATCTACCTGTACAGCAGCTTTTTTATGACGTTCTTCCCGCGCTTGCTTATCACGTTCCATACGCAACTGTTTTGCTTCAAAACGCAATTTTGCTTCAGCGGCACGGCGCTCTTCTTGAGCTATTTCACGAATTTCTGCTTTTTCTTGACGATAATATTGCACTAGCGGAATATTACTTGGGCACACATAAGCACATGCACCACACTCTATGCAGTCAAATAAATTATGTTTTTGCGCTTTTTCGTGTTCATCTCCTTTACTGAACCAGTAAAGTTGCTGAGGAAGTAACCCGGCTGGGCAGGCATCGACACACAACCCACAACGAATACACGCTTCTTCTAGTGCTTTAGGTCCCATTTCTTCCATTGTGGGAACCAGTAAACAGTTACAAATTTTTACGACAGGGACATTCAGGTCGGGTAGGGTAAAGCCCATTAAAGGCCCCCCCATAATCACCATTTGTTCTGGCTCTGGGTTAAAACCTGATTGCTGTAATAGATGTTTAACCGGAGTGCCTAAACGCGCCCAAAAATTACCCGGTTTACTGATGGCTTCACCAGTAACGGTTACCACACGCTCAATCAATGGCTGGCCATCAACAACCGCGCGTTTAATGGCGACGACAGTACCGACGTTTTGCATCAACACACCAATTTGTGAAGAACGCGCACCGGATGGCACTTCTTTTCCCGTCAAAATTTTTGTCAGCTGTTTGGCACCACCTGATGGGTATTTTGTTGGTATAACTCGGATGAATATTTGTTTATCTTGCGAGGTGACAGCATCTTTTAGGGCACGGATAGCCTCGGGTTTATTGTCTTCAATACCAATTAATATTTGGTCAGGGTTCAATAAATGCTGTAAAACACGACAGCCTTCAATGACTTCCTGTGCGTGTTCTTGCATTAACCTATCATCAGCTGTGATATAAGGCTCACATTCAGCTGCATTAATGATTAATGTTTTAATCGCATCTTGACCACCGGCCAATTTTGATGCGGTTGGGAAACCTGCACCACCGAGGCCGGCTATCCCAGCTTGTTCAATTTTTTGCAGTAATTCAGCACGGGTTAGTTGAACGTAATTAGGCTCTGGGGACAAAGTACACCATGTATCATGGCCATCGGCTGCAATACGCACACACAATTCTTTTAAGCCTGAAGGGTGTGCCGTTACCATAGGTTCAATTGCAGTGATCACCCCTGAAGTTGATGCATGAACAGGTACAGTACGCCCAAGCCCTTTAGTCAATGGCTGGCCTTTTAATACGGAGTCGCCAACCTGAACAATTAGCTCTCCCTCAGGGCCCAAATGTTGTTGTAATGGGATAATCAGCTCATTGGGCACTGATGCAATACGCATCGGTGTTTGGCTAGATTGTAGCTTCATTTCAGGCGGATGGATCCCACCTTTAAAATCCCAAATATTATCTTTTTTCAACCAATTAAAGAGCTTAAGCATGAGTTTCACCTCTTGCTTTAGTGACAAGCTGTTCATTGGGTTCAACACTAATATTTTTTACTGGGATAGTGTTTAAATCCCATTTCCAATTGGCTGTAGTCGTTTTCACAGGAACAAGCTCAATACAATCTGTAGGACAAGGGGCGACGCATAAGTCGCAGCCTGTGCACAAGTCTTCAATCACAGTATGCATGGCGCGGGTTGCGCCAACAATGGCATCAACAGGGCAAGCTTGAATGCATTTAGTACAACCAATGCAGTTTTCTTCGTCGATAATAGCCACTTTACGAACGGGGTTTTGCGCGGCTTCATCGCCATCAATCGGCTGAGGGTCGACATTAAGCAACTCAGCGATTTTTAGCATGACTTGCTCGCCACCAGGGGCGCATTTGTTGATCATTTCCCCATTATTTGCAACCGCTTCGGCGTAAGGGCGACAGCCAGGATAACTGCATTGACCGCACTGGCTTTGAGGCAATATTGCTTCAACTTGTTCGACAATAGGGTCTGCTTCAACTTTAAAGCGTAATGAGGCGTAACCTAACATCAGCCCAAATATCAGGCCAAAAACGGCTAATATACCGATAGCAATCCATACAGACATCATTAGAATTTCACCAAACCACTAAAGCCCATAAACGCGAGAGACATTAAGCCAGCTGTAATTAACCCAATTGATGACCCTTTAAAAGGGGCAGGAACATTGGCAACAGCTAAACGTTCGCGAATAGCGGCAAATAAAACCATAACTAATGAAAAACCCACAGCAGCGCCAAAACCGTACACGGCAGACTGCATAAAAGTATGAGACATATTAATATTTAATAAGGCAACACCAAGAACCGCACAGTTGGTGGTAATTAAAGGCAGAAAAATACCGAGTAAACGGTAAAGCGTTGGGCTCGTTTTCCTGACCACCATTTCAGTAAACTGTACAACAACAGCAATCGCTAAAATAAAGCTTAGCGTCCGCAGATAGACAAGATCGAGAGGAATAAGGACAAGTGTGTCAATCAACCAAGAACTGATTGATGCTAATGTCATAACAAACGTCGTTGCTAAGCCCATTCCAATGGCCGGTTCGAGTTTTTTTGAGACGCCCATAAAAGGGCATAAGCCAAGGAATTTAACGAGAACGAAGTTGTTAACCAGCACTGTTCCAACAAAGAGTAATAGATAATCAGTCATGCTATTGCCTGAAATGAAAAAAGAACAAAAACTGGCCGAAGCCAGTTAAACTATCATTATGATATCAAGCAATTTATGTGATGCTTATCGATCTTGTGTGAAAGTCATTTTCACACGTTGAGAGCGTTTTAGATAAGGGACAAAGAAACCCGCGCCAATTAAAGGCCATGCTAAGACCTGCAAAGCGGTTTCATCGTCAATAGGTGAAAATGCGAAGGTTTTTATACCTAATAATAACAAAATGAGTAGCCAAATAATAAAACGGCGGGGGAAATGCTTTGAGCGGGAAAACATCAGTTGCAGTACATGAATACTGAAAATAGTCATCCCAACAGCGATGGCAAATGACAGATACCAAGCGGCAGGAATAAAACTTGTCCAATGATCAACAGTCGTGACAATCTCATAAAATTTAATGCAATACATAACAGTCATACTGCAAACAGCTAAAAAGGTTAATAACAAATAGATCGCTGGAACTAATAGCCAGCCAGTGATGCGGTTAGCGTCATAAACTGAAGTCATAATTAATCAAACCCATTTTGGCAAATTCGCTGGACAATCTACAATCCTATCATAGATTTATTTGCCATTTCATTCCTTCTGATGGTACTTTTTATCTCTACCTGAGTTTATCGTTGTATGAGGTCTAAATGTCTAAACCAATTAAAGTCGCGATCATCGGATATGGCTATGCCAGTAAAACATTTCATGCTCCCTTCCTTGGTATTTTAGAAGGGTATGATTTAACAACGATTTCTAGCAGTGACCCGAGTAAGGTTAAGGCAGATTGGCCAAATATTCATGTTGCCGCCTCTCCGGAAGCTGTTTTTGCTGATAAAGATATCGAACTAGTCGTTATTCCTACGCCTAATGATACTCACTTTCCTCTTGCTCAAGCGGCATTAGCAGCAGGGAAGCACGTCGTTGTCGATAAACCATTTACATTAGATGTCTCACAAGCAGAACAATTAAAACAACAAGCGGAGCAAGCAGGAAAATTATTGTCGGTTTATCATAACCGCCGATGGGATTCAGGTTTTTTAACAGTTAAAAAAATATTAGAAGAAGGTAATCTAGGCGATATTAAATATTATGAATCACATTTTGACCGTTATCGCCCGTTAGTTAGGCAACGTTGGCGTGAAGCTGATATTCCTGGAGCAGGTATTTGGTACGACTTAGGGCCGCACTTGTTGGATCAAGTCCTGCAGTATTTTGGTAGGCCTTTAGGGATCAACGTTGATCTTGCTATGATCCGCCCTAATGCACAGGCAGTGGATTACTTTCATGCTGTTTTGCAATATGCAGATAAGAAGGTTGTATTGCATGCAACAACATTAGCTGCTGCACCAACACCGATATATGTTATTCATGGAATGAATGGTAGCTATGTTAAATATGGTTTAGATACCCAAGAAGACTGTTTAAAAGCTGGCAAACGACCAGAAGGGGCTGATTGGGGAGTTGATACCAATATGGGTAACGTGACGTTGTCACAAGGTGATGAGCTTATAACACAATCGTGGCCAAACCAACACGGTAATTATGGTGGTTATTATCAAGGGATATATGATGCGATTCGCCATGGTAAACCAAACCCCGTCACACCGAGTGAAGCAATAGATATTATGAAGCTTATTGAAGCAGGCATACGTTCGGCAAAAGAAAAACGCATAATCGAAGCAATATTTTAACGTCATTAACGCACACTATAAGGCCAGTTAACATAACTGGCTTTTATTATGGATAATCGAATGAATTTGCTAGCTAAACTGAGAATCGACCCATTTTTACTTATCATGATTGGCGTTGTCATTCTAGCCAGCCTTTTTCCTTGTGAAGGCGATATAAAAACGGGGTTTCAATATTTAACTACTGCTGCAATTGCATTATTGTTCTTTATGCATGGGGCTAAGTTATCTCGTGAATCAATAATGGCAGGAATAGGGCATTGGCGTCTCCACCTCTTGGTTTTTGCGAGTACATTTATTGTATTTCCTATCGTAGGCTTAGGACTTGCGGTGATTGTACCTAAATGGATGTCACCTACAGTATATATGGGGTTTTTATACCTGTGTGCTTTACCTGCAACTGTACAATCAGCAATTGCTTTCACCTCGGTGGCCGGGGGAAATATTGCCGCGGCTATTTGTAGTGCATCAGCGTCAAGCATTCTTGGGGTTTTTCTTTCACCAATCTTAGTTGGTTTATTGATGGATGCTGATGGCAGCCAAGCCATGGATACGCTCAATGCAATAGGGTCTATTTTAATGCAATTGATGCTGCCATTTGTTGTGGGGCATTTATCTCGACCATTGATTGCCAATTGGATTAACCGTAATCGTAAGTTAGTGAATATGACTGACCGGTCTTCAATATTGTTAGTGGTTTATGTGGCATTTAGTGAAGCGGTTGTCGAGGGGATTTGGCAGAAAATAGACGCATTTTCACTCTTTATGATTGTGGTTGTCACTTGCGTTATTTTATTTATTATCATTGTATTCAATACATTGGCTGCACGGTTGCTAGGTTTTAGCAAAGAAGATGAGATTACTATCGTGTTTTGTGGCTCGAAAAAGAGCCTAGCTAACGGAGTCCCAATGGCGAACGTCTTGTTTCCTGCTGCGACAGTAGGGGTCATCTTATTGCCACTGATGATTTTCCATCAAATACAACTTATGGTCAGTGCTGTACTTGCACAGCGTTATGCTAAACGATTATCGACCAAATAAGCACAAATATTGAGGGGATTAGTAACAACCCCTCATGTTTTTTGCTGTTTATTTATAAGGGTACTTATTTAGTTACAACATACAATAGAGCTTTATAATTGATACATTAACAACAGTGTTTATACGTTAAGTATAAAAAAGCTAACTAGAGGGGGAAGTGATTGGTTAATGATGACGGTCTATTGGTGTGTAAAGAGATGTGAAATGTTTGAGAGAGTTATCAGGGTTATAATAAATACCCTGATAACATTTAAATTAACGGGTAGCGGCTTTATGTAAGAGCGCTTTTTTCTCACTTTCAGATAAAAATGCCATACTTAGGCCATTACGTTGCGCTTGTTCTATTTCTGCTGAAGTTAAACCTGCTTGCGGGGCTGCAACTTCATACTCATAGCGTAACTCAATACCTTGAACTGCTGGGTCATCTGTATTAATTGAAGCCAATACACCTTGTTGCAAAAAGGTTTTTAATGGGTGTTGAGCAAGGGATGGCACAGTGCTTGTTTGAATATTTGATGTTAAACAGCTTTCCATACCAATTTGATGTTTTACTAAATATTCAATTAAAGCAGGGTCTTCTATTGCCTTTACACCATGGCCAATTCGTTGTGCACCTAATACATTGATAGCATGCCAAATACTGTTCGCTCCAGCCGCTTCACCTGCATGAACAGTGATATTTAACCCTGTATCTCTAGCTTTGATAAAGTGTGACTCAAATAACTCTCCAGGGAAACCTAGTTCATCTCCAGCTAAATCTAAAGCACATAAGTGATGACGATGAGCTAATAGTCCTTGTAATTCAGTTGTACAGGCTTGTTGGCCAAAAGTACGGCTCAAAATTCCAATTAAATTAATTTTAATGTCGAATTGTTGGCACCCAGCACGCACGCCATCAATAATAGCTTCAACGACACCTTCTACAGGTAGCTGGTGTTTCATGGCCATATAGTATGGAGAGAAGCGTAGCTCTGCGTAATCGATACCAGCATTAAAAGCATCTTCGACATTTTCAAATGCCACACGGCGGCATGCTTCTAAATCTGCTAAAACAGCGACTCCCCAATCGAGTTTTGCTAAGAAACCGACTAAATCAGCTTCTTGTCCTATAATTTGGACGTGAGGGCGCAAAGCTTCAAGTTCTGTCGCTGGTAATTGAATGTGATGCTGTTCTGCTAAGGAAAGAATCGTTTCTGGGCGGATATTGCCATCAAGGTGGCGGTGTAAATCGGTTAAAGGTAAATGTGTTTTAATCACGGAATGATCCTTTATCTATTTTCTATCCTCATTTTGGCTTTTATTTTGCTAAAAGCAATTTTAAATCACGAAAAATGTGAAACATGATCAATAATTACATTTTATATGTGATTTATCTCACATTTAAGTGGGGTGTCAAATAAAAAAGCCAGCTATATGGGGTCACTTCATATTAACTGGCTTTTGTGACTAAATTGTATCGATTAGATTAATTAGTTAGCTGGCGCTGCATCTTGTGGTGCTAATTCAGGCTCAACTTCCATTTCTGGTGCTGGTTCTGCATCTGGAGCAGGTACAGTTTCATATTCTAATGCATCTTCTGGGTTAGACATCACTTTCATCTTAGTGAGGAACTCAGCTAAGGTATATTTGTCATTGTTGAATGTCAGGTCATTACCTGCAAATTTGATAGTCATAGTTAAATCATTTTCGCTATCAATCATCCAAGGTGATTTTTTCTGTTTAGCTTTTTCAGCACGTTCTTCATCTGTCATAAACATTTCTTCAAATGGAGAAGAGAACATATCTGAAGTCAGCATTTGCTGAACACCTTCAAATTCAGAAGTAACCATACCTTTCATTTCTTTCTTAGTATCAGCATTAACTGGAACACCTTGATCTAAAATCATTGCTTGAGTCATTGATTCGATGATCATTGGCTTGTTCAGTTTTAAATTGAAATCAAAAGAAGTAATGAGTTGCTTGATAGCTTCATCAACTTTGTTAGACATTGCTAACGCAGTAATTTCATCTTGGTTCCATTTATTAAATGTGATGTTTAGGTCAACTGAACTTTGGCCAGCTTCATTTTTCCAGTAGAAGGGGCTAACAGTGAATACAGGCTTGCTTTTCATTAGCTCTGGCAATGTTGTAGACATCATTTCCATCGCTAAACGCTCTGTTGCTTCAGTTGGGTCACCATTAGCTAAGCCTTGAGCTAATGCTTCATTATATTGTTCAACGAATTTACCTAATGCTTTAGCATCTAATTTTTCAATAGCAACAGTTAGTTCGCCAGAACCTAAGTTTTGCTCTAATGCCTTTAAGTCAGAGATGCTATAAGAAATATTCCCTTTCACATCTTCGCCAGTAATAGAGGTGTCGCTTGAAATTTTGAAATCTTTAAAAGAAAATTTAGTTTCAGGAATGTTGAAATCTGTATCAGCAATAACAAATGACTGGGTTCCAGTGTAGAAGCCATATTGTGATTTTGTTACATTAGAGACTAATTTTAAGCCTTTTAATGTCATAGATTCAGAGTTATCTTTTTTACCAATAACTAAATTATCAGTGACTAAAGTTGCATCAACGGCAGCAAGATCAGAAGTTGTTGATACATCAAACTTAGAACCACTGAAAGATAATGAAACGTCATCTTTCTTATACTCGACAGGGATCAGCTCTAAATTGGTATCAATACTTTTGCTATAGCCAATGACAGCAGAACCATGAATAAATGGTTTACCTTGAGTCGCTTCGAATAATTCTTTTGTCGTCGCGTTGTTAGCTAATTCAATTTGCGTCGCTGCTAATTTTGGTAATAAATTAAACTTAGCGACTTGTGATAATGGGAATGGACCGTGGTCAATATTCGTTTTGAATACAATTGAGTCTTCTGGTGATACTGAATCCGCAGAGGTGATTACGATATCTGCTTTAGATGAAAAAACACCTTTTTCATAATTTTCTACTTTAAAATTCAAACCTGACTCAGGCACATTTACAGCAAAAAAATCGTTGGTTTTGAGAATTACTCTATCAAGTTCATCTTTTACTTTAGAACCTGTATACCATGAAGCTCCAGTCCACACTGCCCCCAGAGCAACAATAACACCAACCGCGACTAATGACTTTTTCATTATAAACATCCATCCTTTCAGCACGTTATTGCCGTACTTATAAATTTATAAAAGTTTTATATAATCGTCTTCATACAATGAAGACGGTTAAATACAGAATATGACACTATTTGTTAAATACCCGGGCTAGTTTGCCACTGCCATTAATGGTTATGCTTTTCTCATAAGCAGGCAAGAAAACAGATTCACCTGAATTAATGCATATTTCATCATTACTTGAATGTAAAACTAACTGGCCTTCAATACAGAACAAAATTGAGGCACTATTGTTAGATAGCGCAACTTCCGAGTGGGTTATAGAATATATATTAAATGCAAAATCTTCTACTGGAATATTATATTTCCAGATATTTCCAGATTTTTCGGGAATACTTAATAAATCCTTTGCAAACGTAGGCTTAAAGTCAATGTTAGCAATCAGCTCTGGGATATCTATGTGCTTATTTGTTAACCCAGCACGCAGTACATTATCTGAGTTTGCCATCACCTCTAACCCAACACCTTCTAGATATGCATGTGGCGTTCTGGCATATAAAAACATCGCTTCACCAGGTTCTAATTCAACGATGTTAAGAAGAAGAGGGGTAAATAGCCCATTATCTTCAGGATATAGGCTAACCATTTGCTTTATTGAGTTCCATGGCTCGCCTTGTCGGCTGTTTAAAGCGGCTTTCAATACGCCAAGTGCTAAATCTTTTTGTTCACCTGTTAAATTAAGAATTTGTGCAAATAAACGAGATAACTTTTCTTTTGTTGGGTCTTGAACAAATAATTGGATATCAGGATGTGCAGCTGAAACAAAATCCAGTAATTGCGCGATTTCATTCAGTGGGCGAAACGCGTTCATTGCCTTAAAAGGTGTTAACGCAAAGATTAATTCAGGCTTATGGTTGTCATCTTTATAATTGCGTATTGGGGAATCTAGTGGGATGCCAGCCGAATTTTCTTTAGCAAAACCAACTTCAGCATAAGTTTTGTTTGGATGTACTTGAACAGACAACGGTTGAGCAGCACATAACACTTTAAATAAATAAGGTAAACGATGATAAGTTTGTGCGACATGCTGACCTAAGTAGGCTTCAGGATCACTTTCAATTAAGGCGTTAAGTGGAATACTTTGATTTTTTTCCGCATCGAGAACTTCGGAGCTTGCTTTTGGATGAGCACCCATCCAAAGTTCAGCCATAGGTAAGCTATCAGGGTTTGAAATCCCATATAACTTAGTCAGGGCCGTTTTACTGCCCCAGTCATAGTTTTGGACTTTGTTTATCATTTTAAGCATAGCAAAATTCTCTTTTTCATAAAAATCAACTGATTTCCTTTTCACTACAATACAATAAGCTCGACCAAGTCTCATAAATGAAATTCAATTTGTGGCATTATACTGCTCGGTTATTTGCTTACCTGCAAGCAGATGATTCTAAAATCAATTATTCTGTGTATGTACCTAAGGAGATAGTAATGGCAGCCACTCGCATTGAAAAAGACTCAATGGGACCAATTGAAGTACCTGCTGACCAATTGTGGGGCGCGCAAACGCAGCGTTCTTTAGAACATTTCCGTATATCTGTAGAAAAAATGCCTGTTGCGTTAATTCACGCACTCGCTATCACTAAAAAAGCCGCTGCTAGTGTTAATATGGATCTTGGATTATTAGCTAAAGAGCGCGGCGATGCAATCATTGCTGCTGCTGACGAAGTTTTAGCTGGTAAACATCCAACGGAATTTCCTCTAGCTATTTGGCAAACCGGTTCTGGTACGCAAAGTAACATGAACATGAACGAGGTTTTAGCTAACCGTGGTAGCGAAATTCTCGGTGGTCAACGTGGTAATGATCGTCTTATTCACCCTAATGATGATGTGAATAAAAGTCAAAGTTCAAATGATGTTTTCCCAACGGCAATGCACGTTGCTGCGGTCGTCGCAATCCGCGAACATCTTCTCCCTGAACTGAAAATTTTGCATCAAACATTAGATGCAAAAGCGAAAGAATTTAAAGATATTGTAAAAATCGGTCGTACTCACTTGCAAGATGCAACCCCGTTGACGCTAGGCCAAGAAATTTCAGGTTGGGCTGCAATGTTAGCGCATAATGAAAAACACATTGAAAATTCTGTTCCTCATGTGTGTGAATTAGCGCTAGGTGGTACAGCAGTAGGGACTGGTTTAAATACGCATCCTGAATATGCGGTACGTGTTGCGAAAAAAATCGCAGAATTAACTGGCCAACCTTTTGTTACTGCACCTAATAAATTTGAAGCATTAGCAACTTGCGATAGCCTTGTACATGCACATGGTGCTTTAAAGGGCTTAGCTGCCTCTTTAATGAAAATTGCCAATGATGTTAGGTGGTTAGCATCTGGTCCTCGCTGCGGTATTGGTGAAATATCTATCCCAGAAAATGAGCCAGGCAGTTCAATCATGCCAGGTAAAGTAAACCCGACACAGTGTGAAGCACTGACTATGTTATGTGCACAAGTTATGGGGAATGATGTTGCTGTTAACATTGGTGGGGCATCCGGTAATTTTGAGCTGAATGTATTCCGCCCAATGCTAATTGATAATTTCTTACAGTCTGTTCGCTTATTAGCTGATGGTATGCGTAGCTTTAATGAGCATTGTGCGATTGGAATTGAACCAAATCGTGAGCGTATTGAAAAATTACTTCATGAATCGCTAATGTTAGTGACAGCTTTAAATACTCATATTGGGTACGATAAAGCCGCAGAAATCGCTAAAAAAGCGCATAAAGAAGGACTGACGCTGAAAGAATCCGCATTGAAATTAAACTATTTAACAGAAGAACAGTTCAATGATTGGGTTCGTCCAGAAGATATGGTTGGCAGCATGAAATCTTAAGCTAGCTTATTAAACTGGTTTTATATAACACCCATACTGTTTTACAGATGGGTGTTTTTTTAGCGTTCTATATACAAATTTAAACGTGGTATTAATAGTTCAACTGCTTTTGCTCTGGGCCGATTACGGATTGCAATGTTATTGGCATGGTAATCGGGAAGTTCACCGACTTTAATTTCTGCCACCGTTTTTTCAAGCGCAAAAACAAATAAAGGCGTTGCACAAGCAAACTGGGTTTGTTTCTGTTGTTCTTTATCCCACACACGAGCGATTGGCTGAACTTTGACTGGCCGTTGAGTTTTTAAAACCGCATTGTAAGGTAGGGAGTCAATTAAGCGAATTTCATTTTCCAATTGTAAGCGCCAGTGCTCTTTTGGTAAATGAAGAGGGCAGCGGCCACTTTCTAAGCTTGCTTGTAAGCGGTCTAGCATTGCTTCTTTTGTGACTTTATTGATAACTTTTTTATTCGCCCAGCCAAAATTAATCGTATCGACATCAATCAATGAAGAGAGGGTTCGGTAGGTATTCAATGTTAGTAGGCCATGTAAACTATCACGGATAAATTCGAATCGATGAGGTTCGTCAACTTGTGTGACAATGGCTTTTATATGCATTTTTAACTCATTGATCTTTAAAATTAATGAATTAAAGTTACGATAAGTTTGCAAATTAGTTTGTACACATATAACCCCCGGTAAACGGATAGCGGCTTTGTTGCTGACCTCGTCTGGTTTGTTTTGTAAAAACAATAAGTTAACTAATTTTACTGTTTCACGTATCGCATCATGACCAACTAATGTTTGTACTGAGATTTGTTCTATCTCATTATTCTCTTCACCTTTAATTACTGAAGGTAACTGGAAGACATGAGCTGTAAATGGAACTTGTTTTGATTGTTCCAATAACAACAGGCTAAATTGGTTTATTTGTGATTCCAATTCATTGAACGTATTAATTAAATCTTGTTTTTTCATGGTTTAGTTACAACATTCAAATAGGTGATAAACAATAAATAACACAAACTCTCGTGTTTATCTATAAGAAAATCAGAGTCAAAAAGGGCAAGTGGGGTATTTTAACACTTGCCCCTTTCTTATATAAGCTTTCCTTTGACGTTAATTTATTTCTGCATCAATAACTTGATAAAACGCATTTTGCGTATCATCTATCGTCCAAATGGCTAAAATGACATGGTAACCTTTTTGATTTTTTGGCAATACACACTTGTGCTCAACAGTCTCTTCTGGAAACTCTACGCGTTCAAATTTACAAAATGGCGTTAGTGTAAATTGATTACGAGATAGCAAGGCGTTTGGCTGCCAGTCTGGCTTAGTTATGAAATATTCCCATTTTGTCGTTTTATGTTTTGCCGTGATGCGCCATTTAAACCTAACATCAGGTGAATTTAAGATAACCCGTTGCCATCGATTCGCAGTTTGTATGTCTAAGGGAGAAAAAGCAGCAATACCGGCGCTAGCAATTTTTCCATCAACTGGGCCATATTGAGGAAAACCTTTTTGGCCTTCAATAGATTGCGGTTCATATTGCACCGCTCCGCAGTGGGTATTTACCCCTTGCTTGCAGTAATATGAACGACTTTCAGGGGATTCGACATAGCCATGGGACCAAACAAAAGAACTACAGCATAGGAGTAATGGGGCAATTAAAAATGGTTTTATAGAGAATGGTTTCATTGGGTTTCCTCGTAATTAATAGACTTTTTTATCATCTACTAATCACGAGAAGGTATGGTAGTTTAACCTTTATTAGTTCCTAATCTACTGGTTATAACAAATTGATTTCAAACGGTAAGCAATGACTATGCCGATAAATAATATTCCAGCAATAAATAGCGCAACGCCATTCCAGCCAAAGTGTTGCCAAAATAAGCCACCAACCGTACCTGCAATACTTGACCCAGCGTAATAACTAAATAAATACAGAGAAGACGCTTGTCCACGTGCTCGTTTAGCTCTGCGTCCCACCCAGCTACTCGCTACAGAGTGCGCTGCAAAAAAGCCCGTTGTTAGTATTGTCATTCCTAGCAGCACTAACCAAACATTTGAATATAGTGTGATTAAAATACCAACTAACATCATAGTAATAGACGCTATGAGCACTCGTCCAAGTCCATACTTGTGAATTAAACTTCCCGTTTTAGTCGCACTGTAAGTCCCTGTTAAATAAATAACGGATAACAAGCCAACAGTAGACTGAGAAAAAGAGTAAGGCGCTTCAAGTAAACGATATCCAATGTAGTTATACATTGTGACAAAACCACCCATCAAAACAAAGCCTTCAATAAATAGAAAAGGTAAGCCTTTGTCTCTAAAGTGTAGATGCAAATTAACCCATAGATTCTTAGGTTTTAAAGAACTCGCACGAAAATGCTGAGAAGGGGGCAATAAGCGCCAAAAACCAATAGCCGCGATCAAAGCTAACGAACCTAAAATCACAACGGCAACACGCCATGAATAAAAATCAGCAATCACTCCCGTCACCAAACGGCCGCTCATTCCACCCAATGAATTACCACTAATATATAACCCCATGGATAACGCAACATAACTTGGATGGATCTCTTCACTCAAATAAGTCATAGCGACAGCAGCAACGCCACTTAACGATAAACCAACTAATGCCCTCGCAATTAAGATCCCTTGCCAACTCTGCATGACTGAACTGAGCAGAGTAAATAGTGCAGCACAAGCCAATGCAATAACCATCACATTTTTGCGACCTATTGCATCTGAAATTGGCCCGGTAATCAGTAAACCTAATGCCATCAAGCCAGTACTCAGTGATAATGATAAGCTTGCAGTTGCAGGGGAAATATTAAAATCCTCTGACAGCATAGGTAATATTGGCTGAACAAAATATAGCAAAGCGAATGTGGCAAAGCCCACCGTAAAAAAAGATAAGGTTACACGTAAATACAGCGCATCATCTCTTTGTATATAATGTTTTTTGGGTGTGGTATTTCCCTGCAAGGGTGTTCTTATTCCTTCATTAGGCCGCTCAGATGTGAGGCTATTTTGTGAGTGTTCCATGTTTATTCCTTGTCATACCAACACGTTTGATTTCGATCAAAGAATAGAAACTTTCTAGTTTTTTGTCTAATATATTAATTATTAATAATAATACTTTAAACATATTAATGGGTATTAACCAAAAGATGAGTATAGAACTTAGACATCTTCGATACTTTATTGCTGTCGCTGAAGAGCTTCATTTTGGCAAGGCAGCTGAACGTCTGCATATTTCACAGCCCCCTTTAAGCCAGCAAATACAGATGCTTGAAGAGAAAGTTAATGCAAAATTGTTAGAAAGGAATAATCGAAACGTTGCGTTAACGCCCGCGGGGGCAATGTTCTTAAAAGAGGCATATCAAATTTTAGCTCAAGTCGATGCGGCTGCGACAAAAGCAGCTCGCATGGAAAAAGGCGAACTTGGGGAGTTATCTATTGGATTTACGTCAACTACGCCATTTATGCACAAAGTTACCATGAGTTTACGGCAGTATCGGGAAGCTTACCCTGAAGTCTCTATTCATATGCATCAGATGAATACCAAACAACAGATAGCGCCATTAATTACGGGGCGAATTGATATTGGTATTATGAGAAATACAGTGTTACCAGAACAATTGGATTACCAACTATTATTTAAAGAACCATTTATGGTTGCCGTCTATGAAGGCCATCCATTATTAGAATTTATTGATGTTGGTGTTGATATTCAACAACTTGCTGATTATCCATTCATTTTCTTTGAACGTGATGTTGGTACCGCACTATATGATGAAATAAATCAATTGTTAACATCTGCGGGAGTGGTACCCACCATTTCTCAAGAAGCGGGGGAAGCCATGACCATTTTAGGATTAGTTTCCGCGGGAATGGGAATTTCTGTGATAACAGAATCCTTCACACGAATGAAAATTGATGGTGTAAAATACTTAAAACTCACTAATATTAATGCTTCATCTGAAGTTTGGTTAGTCTACAATACTCGTAGAACGTTACCTGCCGTAGCCAAAAAATTAACAAATCTTTTGATGGCCAACATTGTTGGCAACCAAGAGTGAGCTAGTTCACATTTTCAATGTAAACGAAATCATTCATACACAGATTAAGGCATAATAACTCATTGCTTTATAAAGGAATTGAATTATTACCATGGTGAATCAAACTGGTCACATTGACCAAATCAAACAGTTAAATACGGGTATTGTATATCGTATCATTGATCAACATGGTCCAATTTCGCGTATTGCCTTGTCAAAACAGGCTCAGCTTGCGCCTGCCAGTATCACTAAAATTACACGTGAACTTATGGATGCTCACTTAATCAAAGAGTTAGAGTTTCCAGTGCTTGGTTTACGTGGGCGTCCAGCAGTAGGGCTGGTAATTGAAAGTGAAGGGTGGCAATTTCTAGCGATCCGTATTGAAGGCCAGAAACTGATTATTTCCTTGAAAGAAATTAACGCAGTTACCTTGGCTCAAACAGAATATCCATTCACACCGTTAGGCAATAGTGAATTCATGGATTCGCTTACTGAATTAATCAGTCAATTTTTTGCTAGCCATCAAAAAATATTAGAAAGAGTCACTGCAATTAGCATTCTTATTGATGGTATATTAGATCCTCATACAGGTGTTATTTATCAGCATCCATCTTTTAAAATCCACCAACTGGCCATAGCGGAATCTCTTACCAAGCAAACCGGTTTACCTGTTTATTTACACCCTCCTGTGGATGCTTTAGCGTTAATGGATCATTTCTCTCATCAAGAGAAAAGAAAAGAAAAAAATATTATTTACTTACAGCTACAAGATGTTGTTAATGTCATGGTGCTAAGCCATGGAACAACATTAGATACAAATACCCATCGGCCTATTTTATTCGGCCATACCCAATGTGAACCCTGTAACCATAACTTTTGCTATTGTGGTAGCGATGGTTGCTTAGAAACCCAAACTTCTATTCCTGCAATATTACACCAAGCTGAAAGTTTGCTAATAAACTACCCTGATTCGCATTTACATCAGAAAAATATCTCAATTGATAACATTTGCTCTGGAGCAATATCAAACGATAGCCTTTGTGTTTATCTTATTAATCAGGTTGCTCAACGGTTGGCAAAACCATTAGGATTGATGGTGAATTTATTGGGGAGCGAGCTAATTTTGGTAAACTCCCCATTGAATCAAGATTCTAAGTTATTTTTAGAATGTTTACATAATCATATAAACAAACATACGATCCCTCTATATTCATCTAATTTAGTAATAGAAAAATCCATATTTACCGTTAAGGATAGTGAAACGTCATTAATACAGAGAGCGTTATATGATGGTTCTCTACTACTACAACTATTACAAGGCTAAAACAATTCGATAATATTTATACTATCGTACACAAAATTGAGCTAACGCAAACTTCTCACTTACCCATTCCAATAAACTGAATCCATATCATTTTTGCAGCTTATTGCTGTATAAGTCTGTCACTTCAGGATAGAAAAAGACCATGATCAATCTATTTGTTACCGGGACAGATACAGATGTCGGGAAGACAGTATCGACGCTTGCCATCCTGCAAGCACTAAATAGCCAAGGAATTAAAGCCGTGGGCTATAAACCTATTGCGGATCAATGCATTGATACCCCTGAAGGAATCAGAAATAAAGATGCATTGCTAATCCACAGTGTTTCTCAAGACCTTGTTTCCTATGATGAAGTTAATCCTGTGCGTATCACAGATAATTACAGTCATGAAAATAGCATTGATTTTAATAAAATAAAGCATGGGTTAGACCATTTACATCATCAATGCGATATGGTTGTAATCGAAGGTAATGGGGGATGGCGCTATCTACTTGATGATAATACTTTTTATGCAGACTGGTTAAAAGATCAGCCGGTCGGTGTTATCTTAGTCGTCGGTATTCAACATGGCTGTGTTAATCATGCATTATTAACCGCTGATGCAATTCGAGCCGATGGGTTACCATTAATAGGTTGGATGGCAAACCGCATCAACCCAGGGTTGGCACACTACGCCCAAATAATTGACCGGTTGCAACATCATATTAAGGCTCCATTAATTGGAGAAATTCCATATTTATTGCGCCCTGAAGAAAAAGAGTTAGGGCATTACCTCAATACAGATAAACTGCAAGAACTTATCGCTATTCCTAACTAATTGCTTAATAAGCAATAAAGAAAAAGGGCGCCATCATCAAATAGCGCCCTTGATTCTATCTAAATTGTAACCTAGTGACGAGTATAAATGATTTTATAAGAATCATTTTGGCAGTGCCCGACAACTTGGCCTTTAGACGAGTCAACTTCATCATTAGGCACTGCAACCAAACTAAAGTTATCAGCAGGAACGCCATTATTGATAATCTTTTGTTTGATTTCCTCAATCACACTTTCACATGAAGCTTGGGCAAAAACTGGCACTAGCACCAATGCAAATAAGGGTAACAACAATTTCTTTTTCATCTTCTCTCCTTGATCAACAGCTCCATAAGACAACCTATTATAAGGTTATGGATTATTAATTGGACGGCCATTACTTACATCAAGGCAACGTTTAGTGCTCGGTTCCCAGTAAGCATTTAGATTGAGGCTTTTTTCGCATTTATCTTTTGCATCAAAAGCCTGATCTACTTTATCAAACTCTTTTTCGGTACGAGTATTAACCTTTTTGCGCAACATACGGGTATCATCCCATTGTTCCTTTTCTTGACGCGCTTGCTCTTTATTAAGAGAGTCATCGCCTTTGCCCACAGAAACGCAAGTACTGCCTGCAGTGCATGATGTCGTGGATTGTGCCGCAGAAGACGATGTAGCCCAAAGTAAAGGGAGACATAAACAAATCGCAGTTAAGCCAGTTTTCAACATTTTGTGTGAACTCATGTAAATTCCTTACTAAACAGGACCGATAACCTGAGTATAGCTAAAAAAGTGTCAGTGCGTCTGTATAGAATAGTACTAAAAATTAAATCTGTTTATGTACTGTTAAACCTGCAAAAGTTTGGCAAACAGGCATCAATTCTAATGTATTTACATTCATATGTGCAGGTAATGTGGCAACCCAGTATACCGTTTCCGCGATATCTTCAGGGGTTAGAGCGTCAGCGCCTTGATAAGTACTAGCCGCTTTATCATCATCTCCTTTAAAGCGAATATTTGAGAATTCTGTTCCACCGACTAGGCCTGGTTCAATATCAGTCACTCGGATTTTTTTCCCCTGTAAATCAGCACGCAAACCAAGTGAAAACTGTTTAACAAAGGCTTTGGTTGCACCGTAAACATTGCCACCTTTGTAAGGCCAGCTCGCCGCCGTAGAGCCAATATTAATAATATGGCCATGATTTTCGGCTACCATGTTTTGCAGCACTTCATAAGTCATATTCACTAAACCTTTAGTATTTGTATTAATCATAACGTCCCAATCATCAGGATTGGCGTCAAATGCGGGTTCTAAACCTAACGCTAAACCTGCATTATTCACTAAAACATCGATTTTTTTGAGGTGTGCAGGTAAATTTGCAATCGCATTATGGATGGCTTTTCTATCTTGGATATCTAAAGTTAACGGATAAAATTTATCACCTAACTCTTTATGGAGGGCTTCTAAACGCTCTGTTCTACGTCCTGTACCAATAACAGTGTAATTATGTTTGATAAATCGACGGGCAATTGATTCACCAAAACCAGAAGAAGCACCCGTTACTAAAATAATCATTGAAAACCTCATAGTTGTTATTGTCGTGCTAGCGTGATTTCATTTTAACGCTATCTATTGGGAACCACAAAAATTGTTACAACCCCAATATTTGTTTGTCTTTTGGGTAGCTCAATGTATAACTGAATGAGATTTGCTTTTCTTCATTAGGTTCTAAGGTGATATCCCATGTTATTTCACCGGTGCTTTTGTTGGTGACCGCATTTTATCCTCTATTGCAGACACTTTTATATCGCTATCCTCACTTACTCGTGCTTTTTAGTGAGTAAGGTAGGGCGATTTGGTAATTTAAATTGATACCGTTATTAGACGTTGTAACAAAGTCTGCTATACCTGAATTGATTGTCTTCTTCTTTTCACTAACTGGCTTTTTCGCATCGATAGATAAGACAATTTGGCTTTGTTCGCCAATTGAAGAGGGCATATTTTCCTCAATTTTTGTCTGCAATAACGTGGCTTTTTCTTGCAGTTCAACTAATTCCAGCTGGTGTTTTTGTTGCTCTTGTAAAATATTAGACATCTGCTGACGAATATTTGGGCTGATTCTTCGAGTGTTTGCTTTGTGTTTTCCCCAAAAAAGCGGTGTTCTTTCAATAAACTTAATTAATATTTATCTTTCTTGTGGGGCTATCTTTCCCAAGAATATCATCTAATTTTACAATGCATGAACGATATTCTTTCTTAATTTCGTTTGGAATGCATCTAAAGCCACCTGCAATATAGTCAGAGATTATGTTTTTGTACTTGTCGTACGTTTTCGTACGGTTGGGTTTCAGGCTCCTTATATGGTATTTTCAGATGATTTATACTTGGTTTTTAATATATTAATTAAAATAACTAATGGTATCAGGTAAGTAGCATGGCTGATTTTTTTAAGGCAATGATAAGCTTAATGTTCTTGGAAATTTTCATGTGGGTGAATATATTTATTTCAGTCTTCATATCAATATCAATATATTTTTCCCTTCAGAATCTTGGTTTCGACAGCGCTGGAACAGCATTAATTTTATTCTTAATATCATTTATAGGATTATTTCACATAAAAAATGTTATTTGTAAAAAACTCAACATAAAAAAAGATAATTAATTTTTTGTTAAGACCTTCAAGCTTTGATTACGCTAAGGTTTCGCTGATGAACTCGCCAACGTGTAGCGGGTTATGCAGATGATGGAAATAACATCGATTTAGAGCCTAAACAAGCCAACACGATTAACCAACCAGAACACTGGATTTTTTCATTTCACACTTATGTCAAGGCTCGATAGAAATGTCTAGTCGCTGGCTCATTAGGAATGTCTCATGGAGAAACTATATGGTAGTATTAGAAATACTCTACAATATTTGACCCAAGTGTTATGAAACACTTTGCTGCCAACCAGATTGAACGCGTCGTCTATATCTTTTTGGATATGGTAGAATTGATTAAAGGTGACAAAGACGCAATGATACTGGATACTCTCACACATTTGAACACATCGAATCCACATAATGATGTCACTTTATTGAGCATTGATGCACCTAATCATCAGATATCATTCTTGATAAAAACACTCTCCCACATGGTTGTTAAAATCAAAATACCTCCACTGGTGTGGCGACATCAGGGGGCCTAGATGCCTTGTCAATAGGACTATATATTCAGTGTTTTATTACAAATAGAGCCTAACAATGGTAATAATATTGTTTTTATTAACTAAAAATGGTCAATTTTATCGCTATTTCTAGCTTGATTATTTTACAGGACAAATGATGGAAATAAAATGCTTGGATCCGTTGGGGATTAATGGTTACGAAAGAGAGGCTAATGAAAAGCTTGAGGCTACTTTGCCAAATAATTGGAAAGGTTATTCATCTTTGGAAATGCGAGGCAGGCAGAGTAAAGAGTTTGAAGGTGATTTAATTCTAATAACGCATGATAGAATCATAAATGTTGAATTAAAACAGTGGTCAGGAAAAATTTTTTCTAAAGATGGTAAATGGGTTGTTCAGTTTCCTGATGGTCGAGAAGAACACCGAAGTAATGGTGTACGGCAAGCAAGTAGGTCTGCGAAAATTTTAGCCACTAAATTAAAGGAGAGGTTAAATAACCGTTTTGTCCCATGGGTAGATCATTGTGTGGTGCTTTGTGGAACAGCTACAAAAGACAACCTTCCATCAGATGAACAAGAATACGTATTCACATTGGAAGAATTTTCAAAAATTGGTGATGAAACTGTTTACAAGCAATACTTCAAAGATAAGTCATCAATGATTAAACGAAAGGAAGATGCCCCTAATAAAAACTTAAAGCAATGGGATAAAATATTCTCTAATAACAGTGCTGACTTTAAAGCAAAAAATTACTCAGTCAATAATTACATTCTACAAGGACAACCTTTATTTCAACATAGAGAAGCTTTATACGCCGAATATCAAAGCCAACGCTCTGACAACCATAACTATAAAGCTATCATGCGTAGGTGGAACTTCACAGCTCCGTGTATCATTGAACATGCTAAGACGCCAGAGCAAAGATCACTCATTGCGCATAGAGAAAGAGATGTCCTAGGATACATAAGTAGTCAAGATGAAGATCTCAAAGATATATATCTAAGGCTAGAATATTTACCAACTGAGTTATCATCTGACTTCGTTGAGCTATATGAATGGCCGAATAAAAAAGAAAGACTTGATACATTTATCAGAAAAAACAGTAAAAAACTTACTGAAGAGAATAGACTAAATCTGATTCAAGCACTAGTCAGTCGTCTTGCAAGCCTGCATGATATTGACGTCGCACATCGTGACCTTGGTAATCATAGTATCTGGTTATCACTGCCAAGTAAGGTTGTGCTATCAAATTTCCTAACAGCAACATACCCAGACCCTCAAAATAAAACAGTATCAAATATAAGAAAGATTCTTCAACATAACCAAATAGTTACACCTGAAGAGTTGTATGAAGATATTGACGGAACACATTTTACTCGAGATGTATATTTAGCTACAGTTGCCTGCCACTATATAGCATTTGGTAAACACCCAATGAAGGATGATGGTATTTATTTATGGCAGCCAATTAAAGATGATCCAATTAGCCTAAGGCTTGAACAATGGTTTGAAAGAGGATTAGAACTCGAAGCCGCTGCTCGTTTTAAGGATTTACGAGAAGCTTTAACAGAACTAAATAAATTATTAAACATAGGTGAAATTGATTGTGAAGATAAATTAGGTCTACTTTCTAATTATTATTCATCAAAAAATATATATGTTGATTTCGGAACATTTAGTACAGTTAAGGTTGAAGGGACTTTAACTTTTTTAAAATCTGGTGATAACACATATGGTTTGAAGGCTTGGTTTGGTGTTAATGATATTTCAGCTGATGGTGGAGTTAATAATCAGTTGTTATCATTTTTTAACAAACTTGATATTAGGAAAAATGCAAACTTAAAGTGTTTACCTCAAATTATAGATTATGGATTTAACCCACAAATGACCTGTGCTTTTTTCCAATTTGAGTGGGTTAATGGTATGACATGGAAACAGTTTATTACCTCTGACTTGCTTGAAAAACCTGAGCTAAATATTAAGCAATTATTATCTTCACTACTTGAGTTGCACTCCTCAAACATATATCACGGCGATATCCACCCAGGCAATATAATTATTAATGAAAATGACTTGACATTTATTGACATTATCGAACTTGATGAAAATAAATACACTCCTACTTATGCTCCGGCTAATCATGAATATATATCTAAGGCAAACATAGATCGCTATGCTGTAGTAAAAATAATTTATGAGCTGGCTAGTTTAAAACACTTAACACATTTACTGCAATATGTAAGCGAATTGCTTGAACTTTCAGAAATATCAAGCCAAGAAATCATAAAGTTACACGATAAATTAGAGCAAATAATCGCACCTACTCCACTCAAACTTATTACTACCTACAATCTTTTTCATAAAAATCTTCAAGTAAAACAAGAAAAACTACTATCTGATGATGGTAAATATTATTTAGATATTGAGATAAATAAGGGGAGAAATAACGATTTAGTTTTAACTAGAATCACTGGTGTTAAACATAGGCTGAGCTTATGGATTCATCCAGAAAATAAATTTATTGTCTCAGCCACCCTTGATGAGATTAGGCATAATGATTTTATCAAAAATAAAAAGAAATCAATTCTAGAGTTAAATGGTGAGATCGTTTTTTGCAAATCCCAAAGTGAGGCTTCTAATGACTTTTTTGATGTTATCCTAGGAAGTCCTGTTTATAACGAGCTATTGAAGAAAGAGTTAAATACTGAGGTAAATATTACTCCAGCCCTAACTAATATCAAGAGCTCAAAGGTGACAGATGCTAGGGATGTGTGGAAAGCTCTTGTTGATACAGAGCACGAAAGCAACCCCAGAATTGAAATATCTACAGATCCTAGAATTCAAGGTGATAAGTTTACTTTTCAATATACTAGTGAAGGAACTTCGCTAGATTTTAATCTTAATACTGAACGTGTTTTTGTATATGCCGATAGGCATGGTGAACTTCGGAGAATAGGAACTATTGTAGACATTGGTTCAAATTCGATGGCAATAAATCTTTGGGGAAAAGCTCGAATTGAATTAGGTGATACCTTGGTTCTCGAAGGTGCATTAACGGCGTCATCTTTAAACAAAAGGAAAACAGCAACAGAAAATCTTGTTAATAACCGAAGTGTTATTACTAACATTGCAGATTACTTTTCACCAGGAGTCGATATCAAACCAACTGAACAAGCAGAACCAACTGATACCGAACTAGATTCATATACAGAATTAGATAGTAATGGCAATGTGGTTTTTAAGCTAAATGGACAGCAAAGAGACGCCTTCAAGGGATTGTATAAATACGGCCCAATTAGCTTACTTCAAGGGCCTCCTGGAACTGGTAAAACGGCATTTATTGGTTCTTTTATTCACTATTGTATTTCTAACGGTGCACGACGGGTACTTTTGGTAAGCCAGTCTCATGAGGCAATCAACAATGCTACAGAAAAAGTAAAATCATTATTCGAGAGAAATGGGACCGAAATAGATATCGTACGTCTTGGTGATCAACATGTCCTTTCTGAACAGCTTGATAGCGTAGGGGAAAAGGCTCTTCAAGAGCACTATAGGGATAGATTTAAAGCTGAATATGAAGAGCGCATCATAAATGTAGCGCAAGAAATAGGTATTGACGAGGAGTTTACTCGTGTTGCCACTGAGTTTGAACGATCATTTGGAATCAATTTAGATCGTATTATTTCTCGTTTAAAGGATACAGATAGTAATTCGAAAAATTCTTTAATGAAACAGATTGAGATGATAGATATAAAACTGCCAGAATTTTTTTCGCGTAGAGCAGGAATGAATCTAAATCTAGATAATATTGAACTTAAGCACTACAGGGAATTCATATATTCAGCTCTTGCTAGACATTATGAAATCTTCTCAGGAGACTTAATCTCAAAATTTAAAAATATCATATCCATATCAAATGAATGGCTCAGTGTGATGGCTTCTAGTCAATCTCAATTCCAAAACTTCTTATCAAAAACTAGAACCTTAGTATGTGGTACTTGTGTAGGTATAGGCCGGAACCATTATGGAATCCAAGAAAATGTTTATGATTTAGTTGTAATTGATGAAGCTGCTAGATCGCCAGCAAGCGAGCTCGCAATTGCGATGCAAGTAGGGCGTAAAATTCTTCTTGTTGGAGATCACAAGCAACTGCCCCCATTGTTTGATGAAGAGCATATCAAAGCTGCCAAAAGGATATTACCGAATGTTAGTACTGATGAGCTAAAGCGCAGTGATTTTGAAAGAGCTTTTGTTTCCAGCTATGGAAAAACTGTTGGACGTTTTTTGAGGATTCAATATCGAATGATACCAGCGGTTGGAAATCTAGTATCGGAATGTTTTTATATAGAAGAAGGTGGTTTAAAAACAGGCCGGAGTGAAACCAAAAAAGCTTATTTAGAGTTATTTGGGGATATCTGTACCCCAGTAACTTGGATTGATACCAGCAAAACTAAAAAAAATTCATTTGAATCCAAGCCAACCACAAAAAACGCCAATCAAAACAGCTACGTTAATAAATATGAAACAGAAATTATACTAGAAGTTTTATACAAATTATCTACTCACAAAAATGCGGAAGACCTCCTTATTGAAAGTGATGATCCTAAAATTGGCATTATTTGTATGTATGGTGAACAAGTTAAATACCTGATTCGAGAAATCAATGGCGTAGCTTGGGCTAGAACTTTACTAGAGAAAGGAATAATAAAGGTAGATACGGTCGATAGTTATCAAGGCAAAGAAAATGATATTGTCATTGTTTCTCTGGTCAGAAGTAATTCTAGTGGTAGCCAAGGTCATGTAGTGTCAGAAAATAGAGCTAACGTAGCTATTTCTCGCGCTAAAGAAGCGTTATTTATAATCGGAAATTCAGATATGTGGCATCATCACAATGAAGGATCTGCCTTTGGTCGAGTGTACAAGTATATTTCAGAACATAATGAAAAAGAGTATTCTATTGTAAATTCGCAGACATTGGAGGTCAAAAAATGAAAATCCAATTAAATAAAGTTTGCTTTGGTTTACCCATGAAGTCATTTTTTATCGATTACACTGTCAGTAAGAAAAGAGAGTTGCCTGTAGTTAAAGAGTTTGTGATACGGCTAATTTATTCATTATCTTCAACGACTATAGATACGATTCAAAATTACTTTGGATTGACTAATAAAGAAATTCTAGCGATTATTGATGACTTACAAGAAGAGAATCTCATTGAATGGACAGAGGGTAAGTTGAAACTTACTTACTATGCAATGAGCAAGTTTACAGAAGAAGATGGAAATCTGAGACCTACTTTCTTTGAAGTAACAGATGAGGCTTCACCTGTTGAATTTGAATTATTCAATTTTAGAATATTATCTAGCGATGTTAGACGCTCCGGATCTCAAGATTTTAGTATTTCACTCAACTTACCAGATGAATGTTATCATAATTTACTAAATAAAGCTCAAAGTGCCTTTGATACAAACTTCAACTTATTTCGAGAGCTTGTTCTAAAAGAAGATGTTTTTTCAGACATAAAAGAACTTTATAAAATAAACCAAGTGTCTGACAGATATGATTCAACCCTTCCTCTTGAAGTTGAATATTTTATAAATTCTGATTCACCAGACATTTTGAAAATGGAGTATGTTTCAAAAACGATCGATGAATGGGATAACGATAAGTCCTTTTTTTCTATTATGGATTCCTCTATTGAAGTTAATACTACGAAAGATCAGCATAATAGCTTTAATAATTACCTAACTTCTTCAAAAGACCCTTTCATAGTTCAGTATTGGGATGATAATAGTAGGACGCTCGATATTAAAACCTTAGTTAACCACTATGAACATGGGTTAGCTAAAATAAATGACAATACTTTCATGTTACTTGGTAATTTTTATACAGAGAGGAATATTGAAGTTTTATTTAGTCGTCTTGAACCTATATTCAAAAATAAACAAGATAGTTCAGGTATGCTTTGGCTCGCTAATTCAAACTCTAAAACGTGGGGGAAAACTACTGATCTTAATAAATTAATAGATGGCATCCATAATTTATTCGACAAAAGAAAAAAAACATCAAAGGTTGTTCTATGTATGTATTGTGAAAGTTTTCAGGAGTCTATGGTACTCAGTAATAATTTCTGGAAATTATCTAATGCTGAACTCATAGATCTGCCGGCCCAGTATGGTGGGGAAGATGCAGAGTTCATCATTATTCCCGGATTGATGGTTGCCAGTTTATTCCATTTCAAATTGAATGATAAACGAGATGTTTCTCTTCCAATAGGTTATGTAACATTTGAGCCTCATTTAATTCATGAGATTTCTAATAAACTTCTGAACTGGACTGAATCTCAACCTAAGTATAATAATTTTTTTGAAAAAAAAGATACAAAAGAAGATCATAGAATTGTAAACAAGTATTTAATTCCAATACTTCAACAAGGTTTATAGTATGACTGGAAAAACATAGGGTTATCATACTCTGAGTCTAACCAGAAATCCTATAATTAAATGTGTAGCTGTTGTTCCGCAAGGCTACTAAGCAATGGATTTGACTCAGTAGATTGTAAACTGAAATCATTACTTCTTACCAAAAACCTCCTTTGAACGCCCTTGAAGTTTAACAAGGGCTTCTAACATATCATTTTGATCGATAGAGCGCTGGGATTTTTTTCCCGGCGCTTTTTCTTTGCGTCGTGACGGCCCATTTCCAGCTGGCACAGATTGTGAGCGCCGGTTATCTCTCTTATCATCGACAACTGTTTTAATGAGTTCGAGAGTTCGACCAAGCCGTTTATTGTCCACAATAGCACCTTGGTCAACATCAGATAGCCGGTCATATGTGATAAAGGGAAGGGGGATGCCGTTCAATCGCAGTTCTTTACGTTCGTCAGGATAGTGATACACATCGATATATTTACCAATAGCTCGCCGACTATGTTCAGTATCTTCAATTAGATAAATAATCTTATCATATTGAACAGTAAGGTTTTTAGAGACTTTTCTGTACTCTCTGATTGTAAGAATGGTATCCAAATCCTCATCTTGTTCTAGAGGTCGATGTACATCATATTCATGGCGAGGGAGCTTGCCAAAGCGATGATTATAATCAGCCATAAACTCATCAGTGAATGCATTTGCAGACTCGATTGAACTGATTTTCTTAAGGCGAAACTCTTTAACCAAGCGATCTTGAAGTGTGCTATGCGCACGTTCAACTCGGCCTTTTGCTTGACTGGTTTCTGCACAAATAGTTTGAATACTTAACTCATGCATAGCCCGACCAAACTGAGTATGACCATCACCACCTATAGCATTTTTGTTATTAATTCTAAATATGCCAGCCTTATCGCTGTAAAGTGCCAATGGTTTTCCATGTCTCTCAATATAACGCCGAGTGGCATTAAAGTATGTAAATGTGGATTCAGCCTGGACAAAAAGGAGCTCCATGATTTTACTTGTCGCATCATCAACATAGACTAATGCTGTACATTTTGGACCACGTCCTTCAAACCAATCATGGTCACAGCCATCAATTTGGATCAATTCACCGGTACAAGGGCGTCGATACCGGGGTTGGTGAATTTTTGGGGCTCGCATTTTTCTCGGGATCCATAAACCTGCACAGATCATCAGCCGACGAAGTGTTTCTTTACCAATAGTCAGCCCATGTATTTCTTCTAGTTTTTCGCGTGCTAGCGTAGGTCCAAAGTCAGGATAATTTTTCTTAACGATATCTACAATTTGGTCAGTGAATGATTTTGGCAATAAACGGTTACTCGGATTGCCTCGAGAAATGTTATTCATACCTAAGGGGCCATGCTCACGGTAGCGCTTTATCAGTCGGCTACAATGACGTGGTGTAATACCGAGTATCATGGCAGCACGACCTGGTGTCATGTTGCGATCAATGACATCTTGCAGAACTTTAATGCGGTTTAATTCTTTCAACGTGAATCGTCCTGAGCTTTCTGCACTCATGACCATATCTCCAGGAAATATCCTTTTTCTTTCCCCACGTCGAAAAAAGAAAGGTTAACCCCATAGATAAATATAGTGCAGACATTTAGATTGAGCCAGGAATAGACATTAGCATTGAGCCTCTACACACTTAGGTTCATATAATGCATATTATGTTAAATAGAAAAGCCCCATTGCCGTATTCCAGCCATGGCCGACATATTTCACGCCAAACTCATCCGCTAGCCATGCGATTCGGCGTTGCTCAGAAATTCCACCGACTTTAGTCACATCCGGCTGAACAATATCAAACGCTCCTTGCGATAACCATGGCAAGAAAGCTTGACGGCGAGTTAACACTTCACCTCCTGCAATGGCTACAGGGCTCTCTTTACGCAGCACTTTGAAGTCTTCAATATCATCAGGTCGTAAAGCTTCTTCAAACCAACCTACCTGATATTCAGCTAACATGTGTGAGGTTTGGATTGCCCATTTTAAGCCATTCGGCCAATATACATCGCTCGCTCCTGCATCAACAAATAGTTGGGAATCTTGCCCTGCTGCATCCCTTGCAGCTTCAACAATTGCGCGGTCTAATTGTTGGTCATTACAGCGGCCAAAAGGTCCCCAACCAATTTTGAATGCTTTAAATCCTAATGACTTATATTCTAGGATCACCTTGTGCATAACATCTGGCTTTTCCATCAGCAACGAACAATAAGGTTGAACTTTTGACCGGTAGTTCTATTAGAGTTACATGCCGTCAGGCGATTTATTTCTCAGGAAAAACATTTAGATACGCAATGTATTACTGAATTAACAGAATGCATTAATCAAATGACCAAAGCGGCAACACTCGAAGATAGCTATCTTTTTTCTCTAAGCGATGTCCATTTTCATCGTACATTATGTGAACTAAGCGGTAATAAGACATTAACGTCTTTATGGGAAAATGTGGCAAAACAACTCACTATTATTATTGGAATATCAACATTCACTAAGCCAATGGAAGAAATTATCCAAGAACACCATGTGCTATTAGACAAAATTCGTACGGGTGATTTACCGCTATTAGAAAAAGAAATTAAAGAACATATCCGTAATCAAAATAAAAAAGTTAATTTTAATCTAGCCGTCGATAAAAAAAGAGAACAATAGAGCCACCAGCAATAACAGTCGACGACTTTTTTAAGGTCGTTTCATAATTTTTATTGAGCGAGTTTTTTGGCTATATCCTAGCGTATTGTGCGAACCGCCCATCTCCGTATGGTATTTTCCTGTATAATTATCGCCTTCGTAAAAACGGACAATCCAGCCGTCAGGGATAGTATAAGAGGCTATTTTATCTGAGAAATGGTGACGGGAAAGATACGGAATATCGTCAAATACTTCAATATAATCGCCCTTTTGCCAGGATTTAGCGTAAACAATTAGGCTTTCTTCAATATATTGATCACCAAACGATAATTTACTGGTGCTGCATTTCGCATCTTGAGCTTTACAAAAAATACTACCTTGCCCTTGCCCTAATTCACAGCGTCGAGAGGTTTTGTGTCGCGCTGTTTGTTCAGACATTGCAGCTTCTGCATAGAAATTAGAAAAAGGAGATAAAGCGCAAACATGCACAACAACAGAATCATTACGGGATGGTTTCCCATGATAATTAGATTTTGCGACAGTAAAACTACTGAATAACAATAATAATAACGCAATCTTTTTCATTTTTGAGGTCTTTTAATGATTTGAATAGCGTAAAATTACAATTACTTAATGCAAATCACTAGCGGAACACTCTGATTAAAAATTAGCGATACCCTCTTTTATGATTTTGAGAAGACCAACTGTAACTTGCATCGCTGGGAACTAACTTATCTTTTTTCTTTTCTGCACGTAATTTTTTCGTTTGCTTTTCGACTTCTTGAGATATTTCGGTAATGATTTGTTTTCTTACTTTGCTCTGCTCGGAATTTGTTAATTCACGGCCAAGTTTTTTCCTTTCTTGAGCAAGCCTTGTACGCACTTGGATTTTTTGAGTTTCGGTCATTTCTTGAATCGTTAACATCTTCATTGTATTACCCCTTACTCATATTAAAATACCTAACAACAATATATCATTATTAGGCAATAAAACACTAACCATTGTTTTAAGCCTAACATTAATGCCAAGCAATAGGATTAAGAGTATAGTAACCTCATTGCAACTTTAAAGAATCTCGCTGTTATTATGGAATTAACCTCGTCTTCGCAAAATATTCGCCAAATCTTAACTACTGACACACCACTCATCGATGTCAGAGCTCCTATCGAATTTCAACAAGGGTCGATGCCTAATGCGATTAACCTTCCGTTGATGAATGATGATGAACGTGCTGCCGTTGGTACATGCTATAAACAACAAGGTTCTACTAAAGCCGTTGAGTTAGGCCACCAACTTATCAGTGGTGATATTAAAATTGCGCGGATCACAGCGTGGAAAGAAGCCTGCCAACAAAATACCCATGGTTATATTTGCTGTGCGCGTGGTGGAATGCGCTCCCATATCGTGCAATCGTGGCTAAAAGAGGTGGGAATTGAATACCCTCTTATTAACGGTGGATATAAAGCTTTACGACAAACCGCAATTGATGCCATCAATGAACTGGTCCAGCGCCCTATCATTTTAGTGGGCGGCTGTACCGGTAATGGTAAAACCACTTTAGTCCATCAACTCGCGAACGGAATTGATTTAGAAGGTCTCGCACACCACCGCGGCTCTTCTTTTGGCCGTACATTACAACAACAACACTCACAGGCCACATTTGAAAATTATTTAGCGGTCGCTTTATTGAAGAAAGCCCAACACTGTCAGCGTTGGGTACTGGAAGATGAAGGACGTGCCATTGGTGCGAATAGCCTACCTCTTGAACTACGCACACAAATGGAAAAAGCGCCAATCGCTATTATTGAAGACCCCTTTGAACTACGTCTTGAGCGTTTAAAATATGAATATTTTGACCGTATGACGCAAGATTTTTTAGCAACTTTTGGTTTCGAACGAGGTTGGCAGGAATATAGTGACTATCTGCACCATGGCCTATTAGCCATTCGCAAACGTTTAGGCTCACAGCGGACAATTGAATTAACCCATTTACTTGATCTTGCTTTAGCAGACCAAAAAATAACTGGTGATACCCAAACACATTTTTCGTGGTTAATTCCATTGTTGAATGAATACTATGACCCAATGTATTGCTATCAATTAAGTAAAAAGCAGCATCGCATCATTTTCCGTGGTAATTATAAAGAAGTTGAACATTGGCTAACTCATCAACAATGATGCATTTTCTTTCACTGCAAATAGCCTCATCGTATGGGGTCTGAGGCTATTTTATATCGTAATGGCTTGAACATGATCATAAAACCTAGAATGGTGATTTTTTTACTACCAGCTCGCTAACCCCTTGGTAAATCAACCTTGTAGCCAATCCTCCAAGAATTAGCCCGACGCCTTTGCCGACAACTTTATGAACGCGTGAATAAGTTCTACGCACAGAGGTTAAAGAGAATGTTTGGCATAAAATTATCCGCCAAATTAGTGATGCAATAACAATTCCCATCCAAATAACTAACTTAGTCCATAATGGTGTTGATGGGGAAATTGTCGTTGAAAAAATACTCATAAAAAATAAAACGGTTTGTGGGTTTGATAAATCAGAAATCAAACCCCGTCTAAAGTAGACACCTGATGGAAAACTTTCCATAGTATTTTCGGTGGACAGATTGAGTTGTGTTTTGTTATTGAAAACACTCACTGCGTAATAAAGTAAATATAAACCACCCAGAATCTTAATGAGTGAGAATAATGAGCCGAACTCCGCCATTAATGTGACCAAACCAAATAAACCGAGACCTGAATAAATGGCATTGCCTAATACCACGCCATAGCCACAGGTTAACCCCGCTTTTTTACCTGAGCTTAATGTGGTTTGCACCACAATAAACAAATTTGCCCCAGGATTAAAAAAGGTCAGTATAAATAAGAATAGCGTGATGATAATGCTGTGTAATGGATCCATTATTTTTCTTCAAAAATTTAAGGTTAACCATTATAGTCACGGCATAGAGAGTAATTCTGTTTTACTATGCACATTTTCTGAGCTTAAATCAGAAAATGTGCTGGCTTATGATGACGCTAATGATTTTTTACGTTGCAACAACCATTTATCTAATTCATTAGCAAATTGCTGCCTGTCTTTCTGGTTTAAACTTGCAGGCCCACCCGTTTGGATGCCACTGGCTCTCATGGTATCCATAAAATCACGAATATTAAGGCGCTCACGAATGGTAGCTTCGCTATAGCGTTCTCCTCGAGGGTTTAATGCATTTGCGCCCTTTTCTATAACCTCTGCGGCCAATGGGATATCTGCGGTGATCACTAAATCATCTTTTTGGGCTCGCAACACAATTTCATTATCAGCTACATCAAACCCTGCAGGTACCTGTAAGGTTTTTAAAAAAGGTGACGGAGGTACCGTTAAACGCTGGTTTGCAACAAATGTTATTTGCACTTTTTCTCTATCTGCTGCACGGTATAAAACCTCTTTAATTACTTTTGGACATGCATCCGCATCTACCCAAATTATCATTATGATTTCCCAAATAGTGATTATATATAATGAGATATGATACCAGACAACAAAATCACAGGCTTAAGAAAATACATTTTACAATTTCATCACCATTTCATGCCACGTCATTCCACCATGATCGGATTCTGACGGTTTAACATATTGGTAGCCAAAGTGCTTATACAGGTCAATATGGCGTTCTTTGCACATAAGATGAATTGTTTCTTTATTCTTCTCCTTCATGGAATTAATAAATGTTTTCATCAGTAAGGACGAATAACCTTTACCTTGATATTTGGGATGCACGACCACTGACATAATAACGACATTCGGTGCTTTTGGGTCATGTCCAATGAGTTCTTTAAATTCCTCATCAGACATTACAACCTCCCATGCACAACCCGCATTAATAAAACCAACCACTTCTCCAGCTAATTCCATACATAAAAAACCGTCTGGATATTGTTGGATACGCGTGGCTATTTTTTCTCTTGTTGCCGCTTCATCCCCTTCATAGGATTCGACTTCAATCGCATAACAGGAGTCAACATCACCGAGTGTGGCCGCTCGAAATACTGGAGAGTGCATTAGGTTACCTCATTAAATAATTTTTTATGATTTTATCACTACATGGTTTATTTTTTCGTTGTTTTTAATGGCCATTTTCGCATTCAACTGCTACTTTTTGTTGGGTTTTATCGCGTAAGTAACTCAACCATGTTGAAATTAAAACTAAAACACCGCTAGAGATAGCAACGGCGTAACCTGCGTAAGGGCCGTAGGTATCCACCATTTTACCCGTTAACATTGCACCAATTGCAACACCGATATTTAACCCAGCAAGTAACCAGGTCATTCCTTCTGTTAATTTATTTTGCGGAACAATTTTCTCAACTAATGTCATTGCAATGATCATCGTCGGTGCAAAGAACAACCCTGAAATAAACACCACCACAGATAAAGAATAAACCCCTACGACCCACCACATTGGTACAATAGAAAGAAACGTCATTAAGCCGCTGAGGAAGAGTAAGCGTGGCAAAGGTGTGTTAAAGGTTAACCCTCCAAATACGATCCCCATTGCACATGAACCGACTGCATAGGCCGATAACACTAAACTGGCCATCGCCGGTTGCTGTTGTAATTGAGCCAAAGTGACACTCAAGATATCCACACTGCCAACAATTACACCTAAAGCAACCATCAACACAATCAATAACTGCAATCCAACCATTGAAATAATTGATTTATTCGGCATTACAAGATGATCAGATACAACTACTTTAGGTTCAGTGCTGCGTTGTGAAATAAACAATGCCATCCCCACAGCGAGTAGAATCGCTGCAACCAGTAAACCCGCTTGAGGAAATAAAGCAACACTGATCCCGACAGATAACGGTGGGCCAACAATAAAAGTCGCATCATCAAATACGGTTTCTAATGAATACGCCGTTTGTAATACGGGCTGATCTTTATACTGTGCTGTCCACCTTGCCCTTACCATGGCAGACATACTTGGCATTGCTCCCGTTAACAGTGCCCCGATAAATAAGCCGATATCGGGTAATGATAACCACGTAGTGATGATGATAATAAAAACACCGAGTACACTGACAGCAGTTACCACCGGCAAGACGCGAAATTGACCAAATTTATCCACTAAGCGGGAGACTTGCGGAGATAGCAACGCATAAGTTAATACAAAGGTGGCAGAAACAAGCCCTGCCAAGGTATAGCTCCCTTTCAATTGTGCTAACAGGGTAATGATCCCGATCCCCATCATTGGTAACGCTAAACGTGCCAATAACCCTGCTATCACAAAGTGCTGGTTTTCTTTTGCCTGAAATAACTGCTGATAGCGACCTATCATATGAACTCCAAAATGAAATTTAATTATACATACGATGCGTATGTATAATTATGATATAATCATACACATTGAATGTAAATAATTATACGCCATGTATGTAAGAGGTTTTTAATGGCAAGAAGAACACAAGCGCAAATGGCGGAAACACGTGCAAATTTGCTAACTACAGCACGAGAGCACTTTAGCCGACTCGGCTATGCAGAAACTTCAATGGATGAAATTGCAGCAAGCGTTAATCTCACACGCGGTGCCCTTTACCACCACTTTGGCGACAAACAAGGCTTATTTACTGCCGTTGTTGAGCAAATCGACTCACAAATGAACGCACGGTTACAAGGAATTACTCGCCATACTGAAGACTTATGGAACAGTTTCTGTCAACGCTGTCATGCTTACTTAGAAATGGCATTAGAGCCCGAATACCAACAAATTATTTTGCGTGACGCGAAAGCTGTATTAGGCGATTTTTTAGCTAAATCAAACTTACAGTGTACCGAACAGATTGAACGCTTACTTTATGATCTTGCCAAAAAAGACATTATTAAAGATATTGATACCCATGCATTGGCTTTTTTAATTAATGGCGGTCTCGCAGAAGCAGCATATTGGATTTCACAAGGTGATAGTCAACAGCGATTAAAGAAAAGTATCGCTGCCATCGATATCATGTTATCAGGGTTATTACTCACAAAAGGCTAACTTTGCGTGGCCTTTCGCTGGCGCTGATATTTTATCAGTGCAAACAATATACTTGCTGTAAAAAAAACAGGAACTAGTAGTGTTAGTTCTAAATATACAAAGCGATTGAAACTAAATACATCCCCTTTCATGGCTAATTTATAGGCAAATGGTAAGGAAATACATCCTGAAACAATGGCAATCTTGAGTAATGCCATTAACTTTTTAGCATACTCTTGCTGCTGAATTGCAGATTGCCGACGGTAGTACTGCGTGTATTTTATCAACAAGTACAACGCTCCCAATAAAGAGCCAAGGTGTTGCAGTAATTTATAAATAGCAATTTCTTGGCTATCCGTCATGTTAAATACGACAAGCTGCAAAAACTCAGCGTGCCGAACAAAAGCCCCTGACTGATGAGTAAAAGCATCCCAGATAATATGGCTTGCCGCACCGATATAAAAGGAAAGCACGACAATACAAAATTGTCGAAATGAACCTACACTCCTGTTTTTCAAGGGAAATGGCACAGCATAGTGGAGATAAAAAACACTTTTTTGTACAAAAATAGTGATGAGTAAACATAATGGTAAGCCAGTATATAACCAGCCTATCAAGTCATGAGCCGTAGTGGCTGCCGAGTACCACATCATTGAATAAAATAGATCTGGGCTTAGGCTACCTAAAATTAAGGCAGGTAAGCTTAAAAAATGCCCAAATCGACTTTGTTTTATCGGAAAAACGACTGCAGGATGGGAAAAAGTCCAAGGCATGGTAAATTGCTCATTAACGTCATCAATAAGCCACTATCATGATAAATAAAACCCAATAAATATAGGCGAAATATCGGAAATATTTACTGGGATGATAATTACCTAAAGTAAAGCTTGGAAAGTCTGCTTTAATTTGTCTACATCTTGCTGAGTTGTTGACCACGAAGTACAAAAACGAATACAGGTGGTTTCCGGTGTCGGCTTACAAATTAAACTTAACTGGTAGTGCGTTAATAATTTATTCGCCAATGCATTGGGGAAAATAACAAAAACTTGGTTTGATTCTACAGGCGCAAGAAACTGGAAGCCCTTTTCGGTAAAAAATGAAGCTAATTGTGATGCCATCTCATTAAGGTGGCTTCCCAACTTAAAATACAAATCATCATTAAACAGTGGTTCGAACTGAGCAGCGAGTAGCCAACCTTTTGCTTGTAACCCACCTTTTTGCTTAATACTAAAACGGAAATCTGATTGCAATGCAGGGTTTACAATTACTAAGATCTCCCCAGTTAATGCGCCTATTTTCGTTCCACCGATATAAAAAATATCGGTCAATTTCGCGACATCTTCAATGGTTAAATCACTATATTTCGACATTAAACCAGAAGACAAGCGAGCACCATCCATAAATAACAGTAAGTTATGAGCGTCACAAATCTCGCGTAGCGTAACTAGCTCTTGTTTACGGTAAACAGTGCCAATTTCGGTTGAATTACTGATATAAACAAGCTTAGGCTGGACAGTATGTTCATCACCATGCTCAGATAACACTTTAGTAATATGTGCGGGGGTTAATTTACCTGATGGTGAGTCAATGGTAATGACTTTATGGCCTGTCGCTTCAATTGCCCCCGTTTCGTGGACTGCGATATGGCCACTCTCCACGGTGATCACCGCTTGGTGAGGTCGTAATACATGGGAAATCGTTGTCAGGTTAGTAATTGTACCGCCATTAAAGAAATGAACATGAGCACCAGATTGGCCAATTCTTAATCTAATTTGAGCTGCAACCCTGCTACAAACCTCATCAGTGCCATAACCTTTGAAACGTTTCCCTGATAAATCATTTAAAGTCTGCATAACTGCAGGGTGAGCTATTTCATTATAATCATTTAAAAAGCTATACATTCACTTACCTACCAATACCTAGTTATATTAATTTATAACCATCATTTATAGGTGCATCTAATTTATTATTCAATGATATTTTTTCTATATAAATACTAAATTTAACGATTAGTATTATTTAATCTACTGAGATGAAATATTAAGTCATTCATGGTCAATTTAATTGATAAATTGGAATATTGTAAAAGGCAAATTTAAGGTTGAGAACACCTAAACGTCAAGTTATAGCGGTAAGGCCCTAACAACGGGTGTACACCTGATTTAATACGACGTACTCCATGATAATTTAACCGTGACCGACCGCCCCATACCAAGACATCCCCATGTTCTAAATAAACAGCGATTTTAGGCGCATCACGGGTTGCCCCACCAAAATCAAATATTGTGGGTAGCCCTAAAGAAAAAGAAACAATTGGATGAGTGAAATCGGCTTCGTCTTTGTCTTGGTGCAATGACATTGCAGCGCCAACTGCATACCGGTTAATTAAGCAAGCATCAGGGATAAAATGATCGAAGCCAGCGGTACTCGCTGCTGAAGTTGCCAATTGAACAAACGAAATAGGCATAGGTTGCCACGGCTGATTCGTGACAGGGTCACGCTGACTGTAACGATAACCCTTTTTATCTGTCACCCAACCCCAGTCGCCGCAGTTAGTCATTGCTGCCGACATTTGATAACCATTGGGTGTTGCCATATGCCTTAATGGATTAGCAGTAATAACGTTGCTTAATGACTGCAATAATGCATCACTTTGCCCCAGTAAAAAACCTTTGAGTAAAAAAGCCTCTGGTGCAATTTGTACGATATTATCTTCATCAGGAAATAACATATTAGTCACTAGTCACTTTTTTATAATCCAAGTGAATACTCTAATGGATATTAACACAGGAAAAAAGGTTGCTTAGCACAACAAATAAGCAACCATCAAAATACCTTTAACGTTGATAAGCTAAAGTGACTTTTTTTGTTTCCGCTCGTTGGCTCGCCCACACACTGAGTAAAATGACAACCATGCCAATAAATTGCAAGGTGCTAAGTTGTTGATTGAGATAAAACCACCCCAAAATCACTGCACTCACAGGACTTAAAAAACCCAGTGACGCAACTGAGCTTGGGCCTAATATTGCAAGCCCACGGAACCATAAAGCGTAAGTCAATGCTCCCCCAATAAGCGTTAGATACCCCAATCCGATTAAATTTAATGAACTTAACGGTGGCAAAGCCGGCTCAAACACAATGGCAAATGGTAATAACACTAAGCCTCCCGCCGTTAATTGCCATGAAGTAAAGGTTAAAGCACTCACTGGTGGCTGCCAGCGGCGGCTCAAAACCGTCCCTGTTGCCATTGAAAATGCGCCTGCTAACCCTGCAACAATGCCTAGAGGGTCTAAGGCGGCATTCGGTGTTAAAAGTAATATTGCCACCCCGAATACCCCCGCTATTGATGCGATAATGGATACCGCTGATAACCGATTATTTAACAACCAGTAGCTTAGAAATAGTACAATTAATGGCTGTACGGCGCCAACCGTTGCAGCTACACCACCAGGTAAGCGATACGCAGCAATAAACAGTAACCACCAAAATAAAGAAAAATTTAAAACACCTAATATCACCACACGTAACCACCAAATACCCTCGGGAAGTTTTCGCAGCACGAGTATCAATAGTAACCCTGCGGGTAAAGCGCGCAATACCGCCAATGTTAATGGTATCCCTGCGGGTAACATTTCTGTTGTCACTAAGTATGTGCTCCCCCATACAATCGGTGCCAATGCAGTCAATCCTAAAACTGTTATACGACCCATATTTCTACTCTCTTAATTTATCTTGACCTCAAGATATGTGCATTTTACCTTGACGTCAAGGTAAATAACCGCCATTATTTACCTATGGATAGAATAGATAAAATCACTCAACAGTGGGAAAGAGAACGCCCTGACCTCGATATTAGCCCAATGGGATTAATTGGTCGGTTGGGTAATGTCGCGTACCACTTAACTCGGGAAATGGAAAAGGTCTTCGCTCAGTTTGGTCTTAACCGTTCAAGTTTTGATGTGCTTGCAACTTTGCGCCGTGCAGGAGCCCCCTATACGCTAAGCCCAGGGGAAATGCTGTCGACGTTGATGGTCACATCAGGGACGATGACCAACCGAATAGACCAATTAGAGAAAGCGGGGTTAGTCAGCCGCCATACCAACCCGGATGATGGCCGCGGTTTTTTGGTTTCATTAACAACCGAAGGCTTAACGCTAATCAACCAACTTATTGAAGTACATACACAAAACCAAGCTCGCCTCGTTGCTAAATTGTCACCACAAGAGCAACAAGCATTGAATCAGTTATTGCGAACATTCTTAGCGTCATTTGAGCCTAATGAAAAATAACACGCTGTCTTGAGCATAATACGAGGGGGAAATATCTCCCCCTCGTATTATTCATTGAATTGAAAAGGCAATGGCATTTGTAACCTTTCAAAACGGTCACATAAATAAACTAACTGTAATAGTACTTGGGGTTGTAAGTCACTGGAGGTAATCAATGGCTTAAACTGATTAGCCAACCAAAGAGCCCCCAAATCCTCAAGCGTTCTAATGACATACGCGATTTCATTTTGTTGAGTTTGGGATAAACATTGCCTTCCTGTACACGCTTGCGTTTCTAGTACTGAAAGTATCGGCCGAACAAGCTGGCTAGCTAACGTTAATTCAGGCACAAAAGCTTGGCTTTTTTGCTGTTTTTTCGCCATATATTCGATAATTTTATTAAAAAAACCGGAACGTTGCTTCTTACGTGGTGTACTTTCAAAGTCTAAGTAGAACAACTCAATGCTGTGTTCTTTTTTTAACCATAGCGTTTTAGGTACCAACTGAATCGCCTCTTGCGAATGATTTACCTGCACCGTAACAGCACAAATTGGCCATTGCTGTTTTGTAATAAAACGCAATTCTTCAATTTTATGGTCATCACTCCCTTGCCAGTTTAACCGTAAAAATGCTCGGTTTTTTTGTGAGTCAGTCACCGCCCATAAGACACATTGTTCTGTTTCATCCCAATAAAGCGGCTCATAGTCATCAATATGCAATAAAACGGGGGAAAACCTATTGTCTTGTGTGAGTGTTGGCAACTCATTCGCCGCTAACTGCCAATCGGTATAACCAAATTCAGCTTTAATGTTAAGGTAATCATTGGTTATTATCCCTTTTTCCTGACTGCTAACGGCATAGCTTTCACCACTGGCAGATAATTTACCTTCCTCTGATACCCGTGGCGAATGCAATTTAAAGGAGACTTTCATCAAACTCTCGGCGGTATGTTTCCATAGCGCCAGAGTTTGCCAAACATTTTGTCGATTAAACGTTGGGTCAAGGCTATTACTACGACCTTGCGTGCATTGAATGATTTTTTTATTTTGTCGATCCCAAAAACTCAATGTAGCACCAATCGCACCACTTTCAGTTTTCCACCAATTTGCATCGATAGGCAATAAATCAAATTCTATGGGTTGATCGCTATACTGCCGCCTTTGCAACCCTTTGAGTTCAATAAGCTGATGTTCATTTGCTGCTGATAATTGATGCAAATAAGCTGATATTTCAGCTATCAACCTTAAAACTTGCCCTTCATCCATTGTAAAGTGCTTATCAGCTAACCGCCTGACTTGCTGGCTAAGGCGTCTCATATAATTGGCTAAGCGAGGCAACCCTTCCGCACGCGCTGACATATTCAGTAATTGCAACTGGCTAGCACTGCTTTGGCTAATATGCGATAGCCCTTGTCGTAACATATCCTGAATGAATTGTTCGATTGAACTCATCACCATTTTATCATCTTGACTAAGCGCCTGTTGATGAGTTTGACTTGCGGTTAATTCCTCTGGCCAATGCCATTTTTGGCCATGCTGAAGCATTAATTTTGCAATAATAGCGAGATGAACCGCATTTTTTTGTTTTTCGGGTAGTGACGAAATCATACCCTGCAAACCACTACCACGCATATAAATAATTGGCTCATCATATTCTGGTAGAATGATTTTTAACTGGTTCGATTGCGCTTCATAAACTAATTCTTTTTCTTGCCACTCCTGTATAAATCTAAACGCTAAACGCATATCAGGCTTAGAAGCTTGCTTGATTAGGCTTTCTGGTAACAATGCTAATAATTCGCTTAGCACCGTTTCACTGGCTATCGGCTCCGCTGAATCAATTTCTGTGGTTGCATTCGATTGTACCCACAAAACGGCCGCTAAAATGTGTTTACAGCACCCTGTTGCTGGGCAATCACAAGTGGCTTTTTGGATCCCTTGTGCATCTAAAGAAACACGTTGCCCATCACTCGTGAATGTTCCAGCGTCTAAGTCTGTTGGGTTAACTTTTTGGTTTTCAACGTCTTTACGTGCACGTCGAAGTAACCCCACATTCGCAAATACGGCTAATGCATCGTCGTCATACTGTAAGTAACTGTTTTGCCAACTCATTGCATGACCTCTGCTAACCATTGTGCAAAATGTTCCGGTGTTAATGCCGCAACATGCATCCCTCTATCTGCGAGTTTTTGGGCAATGTCTGGATCATAAACGGGCAGTGCCTCATCATCCAACGCCGCTAGACCCAATAACTTCACTTGTTGGCTATGTAGGCGTTGCGTGCAATTGAGTAAATGATTCAGTGAGCCCCCCTCTTCAAAATCACTGATTAAGCTAATCACGGTACGTTTTGGGTTGCGGATTAAACTTTCGCAATATTGCATGGCTTTAGCGATATCCGTTCCGCCCCCCAATTGCACTGTCATTAACACTTCAACAGGATCATGAGCAAGGTGGCTTAAATCAACCACTTGAGTATCAAAAATTACTAAAGATACACGCACTGTCGGTAATGCCGCGAGTATACTCGCGCATACAGCCGCATACATAATAGAACTCGCCATCGAGCCACTCTGGTCCACACACAGGATCACATCCCACGGTAAGTGTTGTTGTTGACGAGAATTAAAATGAGGCGTTTTTATCACTAATCGTTGATTTTGTTTATCATAATTCTTTAAGTTGGCGGCAATAGTTCCTCGCCAATCAAAATTACGGCTGTTTGGTACCAGTGAGCGTCGAAAACGGTTACGCCGCCCTGTTAATGCATGACGAAATTGGTTACGCATTTGACTCAAAATATCATCCACCACTTTGCGTATAATATTTTTGACGGCATCACGGGTTTCTTCGTTCATCTTCCCGCGTAGGCTTAACAACGCTTTTGCGAGAGATTTTGTTGGCTCCATGGCATTTAGCGCTTGTGGGTCCTTTAATAAGCTACTGATCTCATAACGCTCTAATGCTTGGGATTGCATTCGCTCAAAGGTACTATTGGGGAACAATTTACGCGCTTGGTTTAACCAATTAACCGCCGTTAATTGAGAAGCATCTAAGGAACCATGGCGCCCAGCTTCTTGCTTTAAACCTCGGCGTTGGTATTCCCGACGATATAAAAAGTCCAAAGAGCGTTCTATTTTTAACTCTTCAGCACTAAAGGCGGCCTGACCAAGTGCGTTATCGGCATATTGCCCAAGTATTAAACGCCAGCGCTTAGCCAATTGAAGCTGTTCAGGGGTTAATGTGACATTTCTCTGACTCATTATTTGCCTTCCTGAGTGCTAATAAGCCAATTTTGTAACCCTAATTCAGTGAGCTGGCTTTGTAATTGTTGTTCGAGTTGAATCACTTGCATCATTTGTTGTTCATTAAATTCTGTTTGGTGCAGTGTGAGCTCTTTTGCCTCAATCGCTAAGTCTTGTGCCACATATTGTGCCATTTGTGCATTTTGTTTAGGTGTTAGCTGGCTAAACGCAAACCGTAAATCAGGTAAAACCTGAATAAAACGCCCTTCATCCCATTCACTAAGCAACTGATTTAACATATCAATGAGTAATGGTATACGTAAGATCAACTCGGGTGCAGTTCGCATTACACCAATAAAATAGCCAATTGCCATTTCGGGATCACTACCGGTGCTGAACGCGCGTTTAATTTCCTCTATCAAGATGGTTTCATCAATTTTCGCCCCAAGGTAACGCAAAGCATCCACGGCACCTTTTAAAAGAGGCGCATGGTTTAACTGCCCTTCACAGCGGTCTAATTCATGATAAAAATCGATGCTATAATCATGATTTTTATTAATTTCAGGCATAAAAGTGATTAATTCACGGCAAGCAAGTAATGCTGAAAAATGGTGTTCCTGCTGCTGTTCATCCCCTTGTGTAATTTGTGCAAAGCAATAAAACACTTGTTGCAACAGGGTATCTAAACGTGCTTCGATAGCAAAACCATCTTCAATATCAAAGAATTGGCGCCCTCGCCACAGATGAACAAGCTTATGACCACAAGCTATCAAGGATTCAAACTTTGCATCCTGTTGAATATAGCCATCCAACAAAGAAAACAATGCAGGCATCCGTTGATGCAGCCCAATTAATGCAGCCTGCATAAGTAATGCGACCGCACTTTGGCTTGAACGACTAACGCCTTGCTGTTCTAGGTTTCTTTCCATTTCAAACAAACGGTTTAGCGCGATAGTTTTTAATTGTGTTCCTTGTTCCGATAAGGCAATCAATTCCCCTTCAACATTGGGCGTCCACGCGTATTGCCACTCTTCAAACAATAAATCCATTTGGTTACCAGACAAAAAGTTTGGCCCAGACAGATGCTTAGCAAAATGGATATCAAGAAATGCTAATAAATGTAGGAATCGGCTACGCGCACGATGTTGTTGATTACGATAGACATCTAAGCGACTCACCTTACTTAAGGTGTCATCAAGCTTGAAACGAAAACTTTTTGCTATTTCATAAGTTTCAGTGACCAACGGAGGCGTTGCTGTCCCTTTGGGGATTTTCCCGAGTAAAAAGCCAGAGAAACAGGTTTCTATTTCCTGCCAAAGCTCAATTTGGCTTTCATCTAAGCTACCTTTGATAAAAACACTTTGTAACCCATCTAACAGATCATAGCGCCCAGGGCCTGCATGCCCACGAAAGGCGGCAAGACGAATGCTTTGCTCTGCGGCTAGTTTAACCGATAAAAAACCAGGAGCAGCTTCAAATTGCTTTTCACGTAAAACATCCGCAACTTTAGAAAGATAGGCAACACCTAGACGATTTCGATAAGCTTGCGTAGGCTGGTTATCTCCTGTTATCTGCGCTTGGCGTTGTTGTAACAATGACAACCATGATTGTTGGTAAAATGCGGGGGACGGCATTCCTGATGCATAGCCATTTAATGCATCGAGTTTGTCATAGCTATAGCGAATGAACCAAACCTTGTCTTGTTCACCCAGTTTTTGCTGTTGGATAAACGTTTTTTGTTGTGCCGCAGAAAGCTTAAATTGTTGTTTGTGAGCCACTTCCAACCCTTCAAGAAGAGCAAGGGTATGAAAGCCCCCCGTTACCACCACAATTTTAGCCTGTGGATGTTGGGCTTTAATGGTTTGGATATGCGCTTGCATATATTGCTCACGCTGTATAGAACCTTCTGACTCAAGGACTTGGGGTTCATAATCAAGTCGTGCCAATGCACACCATATAAAGCTGTCCATAAAAAATACAGGCCAATCTGCCAGTTGTTCAATCGTTCTTAATTCAAAAATTTGTTCCCATAATTCATCATGGTCACGGCAACCACTTTTCTTCGCAAGCTGGCTAATAAATAAGCTATGTGCTAAGTAACGCTCTTTCTGCAAACTTTGAGATTGCATATCATTAGCTTCGTCTTCATTAACTTGCGCTGTCCATGGTAAGTCAATAAAACGTAGCTGGGCTTGGTATTGCTGACCTATTTGTAAAGCCTGCCATTCTGGGGAATACTCACAGAATGGGAAATAGGCAGAACGAGTGACAGTGTCACTTTTATCATCTGTCTGTGTCGGTTTTAATTCTGTTTGCGCCATAATGGCGACGGGGGGCTGGGTATCATGATGTAATAAGCTCGTCAGTAGCTCATTAAAACTATCGGGTCCCTCGATTAAAACATAGTCAGGTTTGATTTGTTCAATCAAAGACAACGTGCTGTATGCACATGCGGGACTATGATGCCGAATAGGTGCAAAGTAGATACCGGCTGATTCAAGTTGTTGCCTGTCGTGTAATGCATTTTCAATGCGTTCTGGTAAAGGTATAGATAGCAAGCTCACCGCTGATTTCCCTAAGGGTTATTCGCCTTGAATGGCCTTTGCTGATTTAATCATCGTGACAATAAATGGGTAGAACCATAGCGGTTCTACCCTTGTTATGAAAACTTATTGCCAGAATGCCCTCGATGCATCAAAAAAGGCTTTCCAGTCTTGGCTATGTTTTGCCCTTTCTCTCGCGACATTATCAATGTAATAACGCATCCGTTTAATATCATCAGGGTTATCTTTTAAAACCACGCCAATGAGCTGCCGTGCAACTGCTCCTGCATTGAGCGTACCATCGCCTAAGTAATGAGCTTCAAGCGCACATGCATAAGCAATATTAACGGCCTCGGCTGTCGACATAACCGCGTCTGGCGTTTTAATATTGCCCCCATCTTTAGTATTTCCTGAGCGCAATTCTTGAAATGTCGTAACCAACAGTTCGATCACGTTGCTTGGGATCGTCACTTGGCCGTTCAGGTCAGCTAACTCTGTGGCTAATTGCTTATTAATCAGTTCAATTTCAAATGCAGGGTCTTGGATTGGCCGCACGGTTTCAAAATTAAATCGGCGTTTTAGTGCTGATGACATCTCATGAACACCGCGATCACGCAAGTTTGCTGTACCAATTAAATTAAAGCCTTGTTTCGCGCTGATCCGTGCATTGTCTTTCATTTCAGGGATCATCATTTGCTTTTCTGATATCAAGCTAACCAGCACATCTTGTATTTCAGGGGGGCATCGTGTGATCTCTTCAAAACGCACAATTTTACCTTCTTGCATACCTTGGTATAACGGCGAACTAACCAGTGCTTTCTCCGTCGGGCCTTCCGCCAATAACAATGCATAATTCCATGAGTACTTAATGTGATCTTCTGTTGTGCCCGCGGTTCCTTGAATGGTTAAACCTGAATCACCACTAATTGCAGCAGCTAATAATTCAGATAACATGGATTTTGCCGTCCCGGGTTCCCCTACTAGCATTAGTCCTTGCTTACCTAATAACGTCACAATTGCACGGTCAACCAAAGCATCATCACCGAAAAACTTTGCAGAAATATTGAGTGATTCATCACCTAAAATAAATTGCCTAACGGCACGAGGTGAACGCAGCCACCCTTGTGGTTTCGGGTTTTGTTTATCCGCTTCGGTTAAACGTGCCAATTCATCGGCAAAACGAATTTCTGCGCTTTCACGCAGAACATTCCCTTGTGTTGTTTTATTTTTAGTCATTCCAAAATCCTACGTTAAACCCGCTTACCAAGGTGTTTTCTTTTCCCATTCAGGGTCAAAACCTGCACACGCATCCGCAACTTTTAAATAATCCGCATAGCTTTCAGCTAATAAAATAGGCGGGATATCTTTTAACTCGATATAGCTGCGGTTCCATGAGCTTTGTTGTGATTTTTCAAAGCTTAGTGAAAATAAGACGGCTGGGATATTTTCCTCTGGCACATAGCTACCACTAAACTCGATATAGACATAAAAACCTAAACTAGCGAAATGTTTTGCATAATGGGTAAAGCTTCCACCATCTTCCGCTTGCCCACGTTGGTAACCCATTTTCGTCAAGACGCCACGCAAGGTATAGGTGTCGGTTAACCACCCTTTACGGTCTTCAATTTCAGTTAATTTCAGATCCAGATCAGGGACTTTATGTTCCATTTGTGAAAATAAAAATTTCACTTTGTAATCTTTAAAGTGCGTTATCCACGCTTTTCGCTCATCTTCACTGACCAATGCAGCATGGGCTAATTTGATATAAGAATCAGTGGATAACGTGATTTCATCGTCATCTAAATTTAATAAACTGCCATCGTCTGATGGACGAAATACATTTAGAATGTTGTTGTCTTTCGTTTCTATCCAAACTAATTTTTCGATAAGCCCACGCATCACTGGGTGTGCTTGAATATATTCCTGCCAGTCTGCCGTTGTCCAAAGGCGCTCTGCACACATCGCTTCGTACAAACGTGCAGTTTGTAGTTCAATCACTTGCTTGAGCTCTTTTTTACTCGCAGTAAATAGTTTTTTAGATTCTTTAGCTAATTCTTCATTGTCTGTTTTGCGTGCAGCAGGTAATGCTTTGATTTCTTTACCTTCAGGATTAAACAAAACGAGTTTTTGCTGTGCGTCCAGTTTCGCGGTAAACGTGCGGTCACCGTATTCAAGTGCCAAGATACCTGTTTCATCCATTCCGGCTGTCGGTATCGTTCTATCTGCGAGTTCATCTGCGCTCCAACCATTACGTTCAGCAATTTGAGCAACAAGCCCGCGTGCTTTTTCCTGAACTGACGCGGTACGATAACGACGAGAAAGAGACAATAATAGTTGGATAATCAGTGGGTCATTACTCGTTGCAACCGCATCAATCATGGCTTCAATTTGTGCACGGCGCTGGTAGTGATCACGCATATAGTTACGCAATGTGGTCACGGCAAGGTGCCCTTCAATGCCACAGATCAGGGCTAACATTCCTTTATCACTAATAGCGGAACCTAAATAACGGCGCAGAACTTCATTTTTTATCTCATTAAATGTCTGTTCTAAAGTATAGTTTTCATACTGACTATAATATTCAGGCCAGCGTTTCACCCAATCTTGATAATTAGCTAAGCGTTTTGGCGCATCACGTTCTGCTTCCGCCATTGCCATTTCTAATGACGGCCCAGCAATATCTTGGCCGATAAAGCTATTTAAAATAAAACTGCCTAGTTTCTTTTGGCTCTCCACCGAAAGCAAACCAATATAACGTTGTAGCAATCCATTCCCTGCTGGCATTTTTAATTTAACCGCTAGGATCACCCACCAGCGAATAATATCTGCTTCTACGGGTTTATTATTTAGCCAAGTTAATGCCGGCAAAGAATCTAGGTTAAACCATGCCATACTGGCAGGCGCTTTCGCTTTTAGCCCTTTTTGCGCTTCAGCTAATAACACTTTAGGTGCAAGGTAACCAGAAATATCTTCCCCAAATTGTTCCAAAGCGGTTAATAAGGCCGCCCGCACAACTTCCCGTTTTTCTTTCTTTAATAAGGCGTAGAGTGGTTTTAATGAATCTGGATTATTTAAGCGTGCCAGCCATTCAATGGCAGTGACACGAATTTCTTGTTTGCCTGATTCTAACCCTTCTGCTGCATTAAGATGAATATTCGGTAATGTCTCTAGTAGTTTCTGCGCACTCAGACGATGGGTTTTATTTTCCCCTAGTGCCAACTCCATAATACGTGGAATAAATCGCGCAGGAATGGTCGGCAACATTGTAAGCACATCAATTCCACTCGCCGCATCATATTCTTGGTAATAGCGCTGAGTTTCTTGTTGAGGGATTAAACCCAATGCTTCTGCAATAAAATCTGGATGTTGAATGAAAAACGGCCAAACTTGTGCTGGCTGGTTAAAAATGGCTAACCCATTGGCATATGAGCGTAAGCAAAGGTCTGCAATCAACCGTGTTGCGTTTTTAAAATGACATTGTGTTAACGTTTTTTCTAATTGGCGCAATTCTATTTGCCCAAGAATTCTTGGTGGAACTTCCCGAGTAAGATGATAATGGGATAAATGTTCTTCATTTGTTCGGTTATGGCTAATCAGACGTAATGCATGGAATAACGTAAACTCAGGCAAGTTAGTAATACGTTCTTTAAATTTCACCACGCTATATTCATGGTCAGTAATAATTTCTTTACCTGAATTCAGTTTATCAATCACTTTGCAACAAGCTTGCGCATTGAGTTTTTGGAATTCTTTGTAATGGCGTTGCGCCCAATTGTAGCTGTGCTTCTGTTTCTTATTTTCTTCAATTTCATTTTCTGCATTTTCTTTTGCTTTTTGCAGCATTTCATTGAAATTATTAACTAAAATTTCTTTTGCACTTTCAGGCAGTGGTGTATCTTCTAATTCAACGAGTTCAGGTAACTCAGTCTCTTCAACTTGGCTGGCAGTATCCATGACTGAGAATCTCGAAATCGCACTTTCAATACTTTTAAGTACCGTTTTATTGGTTTCAGTTGTTAGTGCAGCTTCTAATATCTCACGGTGTTCCCCTATACGGGCAAATAAATCCGCGGCTTGGGTACGCTGTTTTGGTGTTCCCTCTGTTAGAATTTTTGTTAAATGTTGTGTGACCGATTGCGCAGGTAAAATTGCCATTGTCGGTTCCGCAGCCGCACGTACTGTTTTTAAAGAACTAGTAGCAAAAGCAACTAATATATCTGCGAAAAGCGTATAAAGCTCAACATCTTTCTTCAAAGTGTTGATTAATTGAATTTGCCCAGCAGCGGATAAATGATTGGCTAATGTATGCTTAATAAATGCTTGCTCTGCGATTAAATACGCTTTGAAACCTGGAATGGAAAATAGCCGATTTAAGTTATCATAATGATAATCGGATAAATGATGACGGTCGAAAATAATATATAAAATAGTGTTAGCCGGTTTATCAGTCTCTTTTGCGATGATTTCCGTTAATAGGTCAAAATGCCAATGTTTTCGATGTTCTAACTTAGTATCTCGCGAATTATCATAGGTTTTTGCAAAAGCATCGCCCATTAAATAACTCATCCATGACGGTAATTCAGGTGTTAATACTTTGATATTGATATCTTGGCATGCCGCCGCTAACACTTTAGCAAAACGGGCTATCTGTGATGCAGTAATGCCATCACCCACTTTTGAATATAATTTATGCCTTGCGTTTGCCCCTTGGCGAATTAATTTATTATATTGGCTCGAGTTAAAGTTATTTCCCCCCCACCACCAATCTACGGTGCCAGGTTTATCGAGTAAAATAACCGCTTTTTCGTTATCTAATTGGCTTAGTTGAACCAATACTTCTGGCGATTTTCCATCTAGCACATACTCTAAAACAGTTTTAGGCAATGCTTCATCTAATACTGACAAAGGCAAAAGCGCTTCTTGTAAATATTGTTCTGCAACAGGTGATTCTTTTTTCCCAAAAATTGAAAGAAGATTAAATGTGAACTTCGCCATGTGATATCCCTAAAAGTATTTATATAACAACTTCTTATCATTTTAATGATATCGTCACAATTTGATTATTCTTAATCATTTTTAATTAAGATATATCGCTCAATCTGCCCTGCCAATTTAAATTCTGCCTATAGGAATATCCCAGTAGATTTACTCTTGATAATTAACTTTTGCCCAGTAAATAATTTAATTAACTGTCTTATATCTCTATTTTTCTTTTTATTATGTTGATGGCAATTCTGATAACAGTTTGTTGTTATTTACATCGAATTTATTTCGCGAAGAAAAGCGTTGACTAAACACATAATCTAATATTAGACTAAAAATCCAATCAGGGTATTTTATGCATAATGAGGTAAATATGAGTCAACGGATTGAGTGTGTGAATGCACCGACACTCATTGCCCCCAAAGGGCATTATTCACACTGTGTTACTGCCAATGGTTTGGTTTTTATCTCAGGACAATTACCGGTTGATAAGCTCGGGAATGCGGTGATTGACGTGTCATTCCAAAAGCAAGCCTCGCTTGTGCTTGATAATTTACAAGCATGTTTAGATGCCGTTAACTGTAGTAAAGCACAGTTGGTTCAAGTCCGAGTTTATATCGCAGATATGGAAAATTGGCCGTTATTTAACCAAATTTATGCTAATTGGATGGGTGACCATCGCCCAGCTCGTGCTGTCGCAGGTGTTGCTGAACTGCATTTTGGTGCAGCCTTAGAAATTGAAGCCGTTGCAGTGTCTGCTTAATCACTTACTATTCATTGGGGTTATATCATGTCAGAATTAATATTACCTACTTATCAAGATGTGGAAGCAGCTGCACGACGCATCGCGGGTTTTGCGCATAAAACCCCTGTTCTTACCTCAACAACCGCAAATAAAGAATTTGGGGCCGAACTGTTTTTTAAATGCGAAAACTTCCAGCGTATGGGGGCTTTTAAATTTCGCGGAGCCTTTAATGCGTTGAGTTTGTTGAGTCCCGAGCAGAAAAAAGCAGGTGTTATTGCATTTTCTTCTGGTAACCATGCGCAAGGTATTGCTTTAGCGGCGCAACTTCTACACATTCCGGCCACCATTCTGATGCCCAATGATGCACCTGCCGTTAAAGTTGCAGCTACGCAAGGTTACGGGGCCACCGTTATCCGTTTTGATCGTTATAAAGAAGATAGAGAAGTACTTTGCCAGCAACTCGCAGCCCAACAGGGGTTAACCATTATTCCACCGTATGATCACCCTGATGTCATAGCTGGCCAAGGCACAGCAGCCAAAGAATTGATTGAAGAAGTAGGTGAATTAGATGCCCTATTCGTTTGCTTAGGTGGAGGAGGCTTACTCTCAGGGTGTGCCATTGCAACCAGACAATTATCGCCTAATTGCCAAATTTATGGGGTTGAACCTTTAGCGGGCAATGATGCACAACAATCATTTCGTCGAGGGGAAATTGTACATATAGACACGCCAAAAACTATCGCAGATGGTGCCCAAACCCAACATCTAGGTAACTACACTTTTGCAGTTATCAAAAATAAGGTTGATGATATTTTCACTGTAACCGATGAACAGCTAATTGACCGCATGAAATTTTATGCAGAACGCATGAAAATTATCGTTGAGCCGACAGGTTGCTTGTCCTATGCTGCTGCCCTTGCCCACAAAGAACAGTTCCAAGGTAAGCGAGTGGGGATCATTGTCAGCGGTGGCAATGTTGATATTCGGCACTTTGCACAATTAGTTTCATAAGTAACTCGCTAGTTTTATAAAGAATTAGTTTCACAATGATCACCGCCCTTCATCTATTAGCAACACAAAAAATAGGTTAAAATTAGGGATTAACGCTTGATAGATGAAGGGAAATTGCATGTCAGATCAAAAAAATAATTCATTACTGGCTCAAGTTGAAATTATTGCAAAAGGTCTTAGTGAAACATTCGCCCCTTTTTGTGAAGTTGTTGTACACGACCTTAAAAATCCAGAGCATTCAATCCTGTCGATTCACAATAACTTATCTGGTCGCCAAGTTGGTGAGCCGACTACCGAACTCGGCCATGCAAGAATTGAATCTGCAGATTTTCCGAACATCATAGCCAATTATACCAACCAATTTTCCGATGGGCGTCCAGTAAAAAGTACTTCGATTGGTATTAAAGACGAGTCAGGGAAATATATCGCAGCATTGTGCTTAAATCTGGATATGACGTTATTTAGAAGTATGCAAAGTCTGTTATCTCAATTTATTGATGTAGGAAATAGCCCAATAAAAGAGCATATTGAGCCTAATGGGACCGAAGCGATTCGCATACGTATTGACCAATACGCAGCAGCCTTAGCCGCAACCCCACGCACATTGAAAGCGGATGAAAGAAAAAACTTAATTGAAGTGCTCCGCAATGAAGGCCTGTTAGATGTGAAAAAATCCATGGAAACAGTGGCACAGCACTTAGGGATATCAAGGGCTTCAGTTTATTTGTATGCCAAAAAAGAAAGTTAACGATTGGCTTTTTTTAATATCTGTTTAATGCTGATAGGGAAAAAATCATTCACATCCACGCCAACATTAATGGCTCGGGGCCCTAATACCGCTAAACGCTTAAACTGCTCGGGGTCTTTACCTGAATTATGAACATGTCCATATAAATGAATCGCATCACGGAAGAAACCTTGCCACTCTAGTATTGGGTAATGGAATAACACTAATTTTTGTTTTTGATATTCCAACTCATAATAGCTTTTAACCCATTCAAACAATGATTGATCGAATTCAGGGTCGTCTAAAAATTTATCATGATTGCCGCGGATCAAATATTTTTTCCCTGCTAAACGGCGTAATATTTTATTGGCATCCGCACCGTTACCCTTGTATAAAAAATCACCGAGTATATAAATCTCATCATGATCAGTAACATACGTATTCCAGTTATGAACTAATGTATCATTCATGTGACTAGTGCTTTTAAACGGGCGATCACATAGGTTAATAATGTTCGAATGGCAAAAATGGGTATCTGAAATAAAGTAAATCATATAAAACCTAAAAATATATTAATAATTATTCTACTCAAGCAAACGATTTGCTTGCTAGCTATCATATCTCAATGATTTTTAATTGCTTTACAGAATTGACTGAAAAACAGACTTATATTGCATTGCCATGGTATATTTCAATTATATCATAGGTAATCATTGCCAATTTTTATGGCTCGTAATTGCAACGAAACTACAGCATATAAATAGCACTATTAATGAAGATACCGGAAGAAAAATGACCAAAACCAATTCAGTTCCACTTTTTTATGATTCATTTGGTACACCAGATAATCCCACCATTGTTCTGATCCCTGGCTTAGGTGGCCATAACATTAGTTGGACGTCAGACTTTTGTCAGGAAATTGCAGATGCCGGTTTTTACCTGTTACGTATAGATAATCGAGATGCGGGTTTATCTCATCATATCAATGAGTTCCCACCTATTGATTTAGGGGTATTGATTGAAAAAATGCAAAAAGGTGAACCTTTCGCTATTCCTTATACTTTATTCGATATGGCTGAGGATATTATCCACCTCTTGGATTCATTATCTATCGATAAAGCCCACGTTATCGGTCGTTCCATGGGCGGAATGATAGCACAAATAGTGGCTGCAAAGTTTCCTGAGCGTACACTCTCTCTTTGCGCGATCATGTCATCAACAGGGAACCCAGCACTGCCACAAAGCGCTCCCGATGTTATGCAAATGCTGATGAGCCCAAGTGCTAACCCAAAAGAAGATTTAGAAGGGTATTTATCAGGACAGCTTGCGTTTTATCGCCGGATCAGCTCAACGTTTGGCCCATTTGATGAAAGTTATTACCGTGAATATATACTGCAATCACTCGCACGCAATCATTCACCAGAAGGAACTAAACGCCAAATTGTTGCAGTTGCCGTCACCGGAGATCTGCGACCTTACATTCAGAAAATCAACGTACCAACATTGGTTATTCATGGTTCAATTGATCCGCTCTTTCCTTTAGCTGCTGGAAAAGATATTGCTGAAAATATTCCTAATGCAAAATTGGAGATTATTGACGGTATGGGCCATGAAACGCCACCGATGATTAATCCGCTAATCGCTAAATTGATAATTAATCATTTAAACCAATAGATTAGCGAACAAAGGCTCTAAAAGTGAGCCTTAGTTACCCTTATAACCAACCTTGTTTCTTATGCTGTGCACAAATTGGGCAAGTATGGGTATTTTCTTCCCAAGAAGAAAAAGGTAAATGGCAGGTATTACACTGCGCATCATAATAATGGAAGATTTTCGGCACGTTATTTTTAGCTGTATAGCTTTGTACATGAATAGATTTAGGAAAACAAACAACTTGGCAACTCATACAACCAGTACAACGTTTTTCATCTATCAAAAATTGGTTATTTTCAATTTCTATCGCATGCTCATCACACATCTTGGCACAAGCGCCACAAAGAATGCATTTTTCCGTGTCTAGTTCGACCTTAAACCAGCTATCTTCAGGGTAAAATTGTTTTCTTGCATTTAATCCTGTTTTCACCTGCCCCTTATCTAACGGCTTTGAATCCAATTTTTGACGAAATAGCATCATCCGACGACCGCTATCGACTTGTTCAGGCTGAACAATACGTAATTGCCAAATAGGTTCTTGTAATGTTTTGAGTTTTAAATTTAATGCCGCAATCGTTGGCAACCATTTATCAACCCAGGGTTCAGCGATTTGCATACCACGAATGCCATATTGCCGGTGCCAAACAATCAGTTCGTCCGCATTAGCAATCGGCTCATCATGGTTTACTATCAAAAATTCCCCTTGATAACTACGTTCATGGGGTTTGATATTTTCGATGGCATCGACAGGGCAAGCAAATAAACAATTACCACATTGAAAACATAATTCATTATTAATTTCTGCATCCATATGGCTAAACGATACCGCCCCCACAGGACAACTGGTGGCACAATTATCACAGATGCTATTTTTCAGGCGTTTTCTTACGCACTGACCGTTAATTATGGGTTCAGGAGGCAGATCTAAACTAATAAAACGTCTCATTGCTCTACACTCTCCCGTTACAACAAAAATAACTTATTTAAAAATTGTTATATTTAATAGTTAAATTCTAGCATTAATTTTTACACTATTTTAGTACAACGCTCTGTAGATAAAGATGATTTGGGCTAAATAATTACTTAAAAACCACAAAACTCACTGTATTTTGGAGCCTTGTGATTTGCGCCTTCTCTCTAACTCGCTTTTTTCATATAATTATCAATAAGATTGGCGGGCTCCCAATTCAGCTGTAAATGTTCAATATCCTGAATACCAATACAGTTTTCTTCATCTTGTAGACGTAGCGTCGCTAACGTTTCCACTAAATGATCCAATTTTTGTTGCGTGGAATGCTCATTTTGTCCCTCTAAAGACTGCACATGAACTACAGTAGGAGCTATTGTATTCGGATACTGAAATATTTTCACGCTACGTCCCTGGTCTGAAGTATAAATATATCGAGTTGCATTACTTCGGTGATCAGGCTCTTCTCGAATAACGTCCTTATTAAAATTAATAAGGTAAACCGTGTTTTCACCGCCAAGGCTATACAACGAATTCCAGCCTACAATTTCCCCATTGATAATAAAACTATTTTTCCCGCTAGCGTCTGTTAACAACCCATTTGAACCATTAGAGATGAAGACATCATTCCCTTCACCACCATATAAATTGGTATCACTTGTTGATGCATAAAGAACATTATTTCCGTAAATACCATCTGGAATTGAAATGGCTCCAATTACCGCTTGCGCTTTAAATACCCGCCCAATCCCGCTTTTATCCCAAACTTTTTGCTCTGGCCCTCTTGTCCGAATAAATAAGCGCCTAAATGGTGTATTTTCACTAATATGTATATTTTTTGTCTTTGTATCAAGAATTGATGAAAAGCTTAACTCGTTAGAAAAACGTTTAAACTCATCCATAGGATGCCAAATCTGTTCTGGCGCTAATTCTTTTTTATATTGACGCTGTTCAGCAAGGTAGCGAACTAGATGTGCCATACCATCATTATGAATATGGGCGGGCATATGGGAGGGTAACCGCTGATGATGATGAACTTGATTATTGTTATTTTGGGGCATTTTTACTTTGACTGTACGCAAATTAGATTGCGATGTGTAAAGATGATAAGTATCTTCCCGTTCGTCTATGACTTCATACTGTGTTTTAAAATTAAATAAATGAATATTATTAAATCCAACTTGATCTAATATTTCTGTATTACCGCCCCCTTTACTTCCATCAATTAAATAGTGGTCATCCCCTCCTTGTCCATCAAGTTTGTCATTACCCAAGTCAGATAGAATTAAATCACTATTTTCACCACCATATACATAATCATCACCGTTACCTCCATACAAAACATTCCCTCCTCCATTTGTAATAATAATATCATTACCTTCCCCTGAATTTATGATATTTCCTATCATACTGTTGTCTTCAATTAAGTCATCACCATTATTTGCATCTAGAATAGGATAACGAAAATTATATCCCTTAGGAATTTTTATGTAATCATCATTTTCTGTGGGTAATTCCAAACACTCAATTGGTTCAATGTTATGAGAATCCTGTCCCATTTTTATCCTAAACAAATTCGCATGGCCGTCTTTAATATAAATTTCTTTACTTATTGGATATGATAAATTAATGAAGCTAATTTCAATTTTTTCATTACTGAATTTATCATATAAAAACATTGATGTTCCCAATGTCTTGATATCAAACCCATTCTCATAAGGTAATAAAATGGTCATATCAAACTCATCTTCCATTTCTGGTTTAATATTTGAAAAATCAAAAATTATTTTACCTTGAAAAATCTGATCTGGGTTAACTTGATAAACATCTCTTCCTTTAGTAACCATAATATGACTGTTTCTACTGACCATTAAAAGGTGGTCATCATTACTCTTTCCTTTATATTCTAACTTACTCGCTAAACCATGAAATTTAAAATCTCCCCATAAAGGTTGACCATATATTTTATTATCAACTGAAATTGTTTTTTCACTCTCATCGATACTTATTGTAGAGCTAGCGCCTCCCTGATAAGTAATATTAAAAATATTTTCACTTATAATGTGTGAAGCACTTGAATCCAAATGGTTTAGCTTAGTATTTAATACAAATCCGTCCTTTGTATATAATTGATATCTATGAAATATTTCCCTACCATTATTATCTATTTTATACGTGTTTTTTAAAGTAACATTCAGTGTTAAAATTTTCGTTTCTGACTCTGCCGATTTTATTTCAATATTTAATATGAGATCATTACCAGAAATACTGGCATCCTTTATTTCGCTTAACATATACCCTAAATTTACTCGGCTTTGGCCTTGTGTATTTTCAATAATTACAGCTGATAATTCTAATAAATTATCATTTAATTCATCTTGATTATTGTGCCAATCAACACGACGTAGAAAATAACTATCATTACCTTCTCCACCATTGACTATCCCTGATTCAAATATTAATTGATCATCCCCCTCCATACCTTGAATAAATGCAGTCATTGCCCCTACATCTAATGTGTTGGATTCTTTATTACCTAATAATTCTGCTATCGTAGAGCTATCTCCAATTAGCATCACATCATTAACATTGCGTAAATGAATCTTCTTAACTTTATGATTAATGAAGGTCACCTCTGACGTTATATTGTTCAAATCGATATCTATTTTACTGTTGGATGGAATGTCTTTAATGATTATACTATTATCCCCCCCATTGCCATCAAAATAAATTTCGTTACTTTCTTCAATGTTATTATCAAATAATAATGATAAGTTTATAATATCATATTTTTCGCCGCCTACGAGAAATTTACTCCCTGCATTGATGTTAAATAAATTTTTTGAATTTTTTTTCCCAACGATAATATCTGTTCCATTCCCTGGGTTAAAACTAATGTTTTTTTGCTTTGCTTCATTTTCATATCGGTAACCAATATTTTGCATGCCTTCATAAATAACCCTAGGCTTCTCACTTAATAATTCTCTTGCAATATCAATAGGCTGGTTTAAAAATTCATTCCCTAGTCTATTCACTCTGATATCATTATTTATATCAGGGTGAATCGTATTGGTATAATTATTTCTGGCCTGGAATAGCCGTAGCTCTGATGCTGATAATGAACTTAGTTGTGTAGCAACCGACTGTTTTTTCTTTATGTTATAAAAAGTAATTAGTTCGTTTTTATGTAAAAATTGTTTTAGTAATAAGCTATCATACTCAGGATTAAGTACAATAATGTCATTGGCAACCTCCTCGCCAATATTTTTATAAGCGATAGGAGCCGTTTTATTCACTAGTCTAAAACGATAATTAAAATTCAGTTCATTGACCCTCTGTGTTTGAAAGCTTTTTACCCAACGATTATCTTGAGAGTCATAATGATAATTTTCCCGAATAAAATTAATTTGCTCGATGGTATAGTAAGGCCCTATTTCATCACTATCAATATGACTAAGAGGTCCACGGTTATCCACATCAGCAAACTCTGCACTACTAATTATTTTTGAGTTATTTCTATAATAAATATAATGTTTGATATGTTCAACAAGGATCGGTTTACCAACCAATTGTAAGTGTTCATCAAAACCTTGATATAAAAATGACGACTTGAACGTATCTAAGTCTTGCTGCCAATTTATATTTTTGAAGTATGCTAAATGCTGTTTATAACTAAATCGATTTAATATATTGTCTGATGGAGGAAAACCAAGTGCAGCACGAATACCTTCTCTGGCTTTTTCATCCCAGCCTAGAGATTCACCGAGTTCCTCTTCAATTTTTTCTACTGCGCGAATACCTGTATATACCATCCCTCCAATTAATAAGGAACCAGCAACAATTAAACCAATGACAGGTATTGCCGATGAACCAATGATTATACCGATCATGGTTACCCCCCCCACAATAATGTTAGCAATTGACAAAGAACCATTCACAATTAAGTCTTGGCGCTCTTTATCATTTGTAACCCTGTCTAGTTGTTCAAATGCTTCACAAGCTTGATAAATATCTAACCCCATTCCAATTAAATTAAATATAATTGTAATACGAGCTGTAATTTTTGATGATACATTAAATGACCCGGCTTGTTTGTAAGCCAGCTTAAGTAAAATGGGCTGCAAGACCATGTCCCCATAATTAAAAAATGCATTTGCACAGGCCAAATCAAGGTTTTTCTGTATTTCTCGTCTTTCTTGTTCTGATAGATTCGGATTATCTAATTCATCGATCAACTGGTAAACAGAGTTGATTGTTAGAAATATCCCTGTAGAACCAACTCCTTGTCCAAAATAATTAGCTATTTTGGCATAGGCTGGTAATTTAATACCAATGCGCCGTAAATCCCCCACCGTTTTATCTATACCAGCTTGACTATCAAGTTGTGATCCCTGAATAATTTGCAATTGTTCATGTAGTACTGCCCGTGGTTGGATCTCTGAGTTAACATCAATGCGTCGTGTTATTTGGTCATTTTGCAAACTCTTATTAAGCATTTTAATGAGATTAGTATCTTTTAGATCCTCAGTTAAAAAGGTTAGTTGGAACGCTAATTTATCAGGGTTAAATTTAACATCCCCCTCCCAATTAGGTACCTGAATATGTTTAAAATCTAGTGGCTCACCATTTATTGTTGCCCCAATATCTCTAAGTTTATTTAATGATGTTACCTGCCCACCAAAAGTAACTTCCGTATCATCAATCACTGATATTGCTGATGACTTAAAAAAAATATCTAGCTCACTCATTATGCTTTGCCGCATCCTGAGGTATGCTTCACTCTCTGTATTTATGATTTGCACTTCACCAAACAAGGCTTCACCCACTTTGTGCTTAAATCCCGCAATATTTCCTCTGGTTGATACTGAGCCATCCTCTTGCGTTATTTCTTGGTTAATATAATCATTAAAAACATTAGATAAGTGTTTCTTTGCCTGATTAAATTCTGAATGGCTAATAACAAGTTCGACACCTGTCGTATCAGATAAAGTTAAAAAATACTTATCATTACATGAATAGCTTATAATTGTATATATTTCCTTATCACTTTTAAAAGTGATAATCTGATTACTTTCTATATTTTCAAATAATAATATGTGAGATTGTTCATCTATTTCATTAGAAACAGCCCCTAATAAATCAAAATTAGATTGATATATTTCATCAAATTTATTGAGCACTTCCTGCTCTTTACTGGTAATATTACTTAATTCTTTTTTCCGTGTTAGCTTGGTTAGAACTTCAAGTTTTTCCTTAAATTGCAAACTTTGTTCGTCCGTTAAATTGCTATGCTGCAAAAAGTGTAAAAGGTAGATATTCTCAAATGAATGCATTTCAACTGGAAATTTATTTACTGCAACATCGAACCCCTCTTTATATGATAGCTGAGATAATGCTGAATAATTAGATTTTAGTTTTTCATGTAAATCTAAAATTAATCTAAATTCTTTTTTTAATGACTTTTCGTTTCCAAATGGGGTTTCAATATCTATATAGAGCATTAATAAATCATCAATATATTGATTATATTCTCTTAATTTTATTGGATCTTGGACTAGTTTTAAAACTTCTGCATGATTAAAGCCTTGCCCACTAGGGAATAGCTCACTCAAACGGTTTATAGACTGCTTATCTAAGTAATTTATTTTTTCAGGTTGGAGGCTCAAAAACTCTAAAATATTTTTTACTTCAATAGCTTGTTGTTTAATCCTAGTGGTGTCATCATCAATAAATATTGAATTCCACATATGAGAGAAATCATTTTCATTCTCAGCGTCACAAATTTTATTAATATTTTTACTGGTAATGGGGTCATATGCTGCAATATTTAATTTGTTCTTATCGACACTTCCATCTTGAAATGTAAAATACCCTTTTAAATAAAGGTGTTTATTAATATCAATATGCTCTGCTAGTAAATTACCTATACTAATATCTTCAAGTAATGCTTTTATTTTATGTCTTGGTTCAAAATTATTTTCTAAAAAAATTTTAGTATATATCCCATTTGTTTTTAGCTTACTCGTCAACTCCTCGCCAAAAATCACCTTTTCTTCTTTTGTCAAAAGTGCCTTTTTATCGGTTAAATATAGAATAATATTTTCTGGCATTTTAAAAGCATATCTTGTTTTTAATACATTCAATGAGTTAGCATAGTTTTGAATAAAACCAGGTTCAGAATGAAGATTATCTATTAATATCCACTGTTGTTTAGATGCTTTTAGTAAATATTCTATATCTCCATACTCTGAAAAAAATTCCATCGAATTCGGGTTTACCTGAAACACTAATGTATTATCGGGGGAATATTTTACTAGTTCTTCTGCATATTTTTTGCCTATAGTGCCTCTCCCTGAACGAATAATAATTTTGACAGTATCATTAAATTTCTGTGGATTAGCATTGACATCGTTTTTATTAATCATTAACCATAATGGTGTTTCTAATATTCCAACATTTTCATATTCACGAATTAGTTCACTTCTAAAATCACTATTAAATTGAGTATCTTTCGCATTTAACTTCTGTTTAAAAATAGCGTATGCATCATGATTAAAAGCTACTTTTTTAATTAAATCAATGTCGATTTTATACTCATTATTTGGATCCCTAAAAATATCCATAGCAGTAGAATGGTCATCTTTTATTAATTGAAAAACTTCTAGCTCACCACTTCTTAGCTCATCGATAAAATATAAACTGGCATGCTTTCCATTAATATAAGCTTGTTGATTAGTTTGGTTAATATTAATTTCTAACCGCCAATTTTCAGTTGATTGCATTTCTCTCGTTAAACCATATGGCCAAGTTATTTTATTACTGTTTTGCGTAATACTGATTATTCGATTATAACCCACAACTGGAAAGTATATTCCATGTTTAGCTAATTCTACACTTGCCCTAAACACAAAGTTTTCATTTACGCCCCCACGCCCTAATTGGCAGCCTGCCAAAACAATCTTATTGGGTGGATATGCTTTCAGCACATGCTTTTTAAGATACTTCAACCCTAAAATAACTTGGTAAGCTTGGTATCCTTCAAAGTGACTTTGCTGGTTACGTCCAGTATATTGACCATGGCCAATCACCGCCCAACGTATTTTCCCGTTAACTTGAGTTTGTAAATCACCATGTAGTACTTTCCACTGTTCATTTTTAATATCAAACTGTATAACAAGCGAATTACTAGGAAATTTTGCTAATAATCTCCCCGTTGATTTAGCTGCTGTGTCATCACCTCCTATTTGGATTAAAACATGATAATTATATGTCGAGTCACTTGTAGGCCGACTCATTAAATGATGAAAAATTGTAAGCCTTGTGAATTCATCTATAGGATTAAACCAATTAGATATATTTTTAAGTTCGGAAGACTGCTCCCCTACTAATGGACTGCCATCTATGTGTTCCGTTAAAAGTATCAAATCATCATCTTTATTAATTATTTTATCATTAGTTTTCTTATCATTTACATTTATCATCTGAATTTTATTTCCATGTCAAATTAAAGCCCACCTTCAACTTAACAAGATTGCCACATCAGTAAAATATATAAAAAAACAATTAAGATTAACTACAATTAACAACGCTCAAGATAATTTCACTATTAAAATATAAACCATCAAATCGATATGATACACAATCATTTTAAGATTATATTATGTTTACTTGTAATTATATTATATGCATGTAATTATTTGGATTCATTTCTACTTTCTACGAAGGCCATATATGAACAATTTCGAATTTTATAACCCCACTCGTATCATGTTTGGTGAAGGTAAAATCAGTGAACTTGACCGAGTTGTCCCTAAAAATGCTAAGGTTCTTATTTTATTTGGCGGTGAAAGTGCAAGAAAAACAGGAACCTTAAATGAAGTTGAGCAAGCTTTAGGATCTCGAACATTCGATCATTTTGGTGGAATTGAGGCCAATCCTCGCTATGAAACATTGATAAAAGCTGTCGATAAAATTGAAAAAGAAGGTTTCGATTTCTTGCTGGCGGTGGGTGGTGGCTCCGTCATTGATGGTGTTAAATTTATCGCAGCCGCGGTAAATTACCCAGGCGATAAATGGGAGGTGGTCACAAATAGAGGCTCGACTATAAAAACTGCGCTGCCCTTCGGTACAGTGTTAACATTACCTGCTACTGGTTCCGAAATGAACAAGGGCTCTGTAATTACTCGTGAAGAACTGCATTCTAAACTTGCTTTTATGAGCGACCATGTATTTCCTCAATTCTCTATTCTTGACCCAGTAAAAACCTATACTTTACCGACTCGCCAAATAAGTAATGGTGTTGTTGACGCTTTCGTTCATGTTATTGAACAATATTTGACTTACCCAGTGAATGCTTACGTACAAGATGCATTCGCAGAAGGCTTATTGAAAACATTAATAGAGATTGGACCTAAAGCGCTTGAGACTCCAAAAGATTATGATATTAGAGCCAATTTAATGTGGACAGCCACCTTGGCTTTAAATGGTTTAATTGGTGTTGGGGTACCACAAGACTGGTCTACTCACATGTTAGGCCATGAAATCACTGTGCTGTATGGTTTGGATCATGCACAAACACTCGCTATTGTTCTACCATCCATGCTGACGGAAAAATCAGCCCAAAAACAGGCCAAATTAGTGCAATATGCAGAACGAGTTTGGGGAATTACGTCAGGTTCTGACCAAGAGAAAGCATTAAATGCCATTGAGTTAACTCGAGAGTTCTTTGAAAAAATGCAAGTAGGTACTCGTTTTAGTGACTACCAATTGACCCAAGAGGTTATTGAACCATTAGTTAATAGCTTAGCTGCACACAATATGGTGAAATTAGGTGAGCACCAAGATATTAACTTAGAGGTTAGCCGCCGCGTATATACGGCCGCTTTATAATTTCCTCCCACTCGAAAAGGTGCAAACTTGCACCTTTTTCTTTTTTATCACCGAAAGCCCTTTTCCTTATAAGTCATTTAAATTTATCGGTTATTACAACAGCATATAACGTTTAATTGGCTAGATTGTATTTCATATTGCCAGATTTTTAATTGAGAATGGCACATTAGCATCAGCAAAATATTGTTTTCAATTTTGAGCATTAATCACCATATCTCACCACTGTAAATTTAGGTATTTTATAGCTTACAGATAGTCCGAAACAAATATATAACAACAATTAATAAGTTAGGTTGTGAGCCATGTTATCTAGATTTAATATATCAAACAGTGCATTACTTGCATCGTCTCTGCTCTTAACGATTGGGCGTGGTGCAACATTGCCCTTCATGGCTATTTACCTAACCCGTGAATATGAAATGGCTATTGATATTGTCGGTGTTGCAATGTCAATGGCTATGGTGGTTGGTGTTTTATTTAGTATGGGCTTTGGTATGCTAGCAGACCGCGTTGATAAAAAACGCTGTATGCTATTCGCAGTTATCGCCTTTATTTGTGGGTTTATTGCGATACCTATCGTGAATAATGCTATTTTAGTCATTATTTTCTTTTCGTTAATAAATTGCTCTTATTCCGTATTCTCAACGGTACTAAAAGCCTATTTTGCAGATACCCTTACGGTTGCATTAAAAGCAAAAATATTTTCCTTAAATTATACCTTCATTAATATAGGCTGGACTATTGGTCCTCCCATTGGCACCTGGTTATTAATGTATAGTATTAACTTACCATTCTATTTAGCTGCAATTTCAGCCGCTTTTCCAATCTTTTTTATACAACGGTTTGTACAGAGCATAAAACCGATACCATTAGAAGAAGGCCAGACCCGCAAATGGAACCCTGTCTCTATGCTACGAGACCAAGTGCTGGCATGGTTTATTTTATCAACTTTCTTAGGTTCATTAGTTTTTGGAACTTTTACCACTTGGATATCCCAATATGCCATCACCGTTGCTAACAGTGATTTTGCCCAAGTGGTTATCGGTGTTATTTTGCCCGTAAATGCTATTGTCGTAGTGACGTTACAATATACAGTCGGCAAACATATCACTCCAGATAACTTAAGAAAATTGATGACATTAGGTAGTCTATTTTTTATTTTAGGGTTGGCAACCTTTATGTATGCCCATGAAAACTTATACCTATGGGCTCTTGGCGCCTTTATTTTCACTTTAGGTGAGTTAATCTACGCCCCTGGCGAATACATGTTAATTGATAGTATTGCTCCAGACGGAATGAAGGCCAGTTATTTTTCGGCTCAATCTTTAGGGCTACTTGGCGGTGCATTTAATCCGATGTTAACAGGAGTTGTATTAACTGAACTTCCCCCCTATTTTATTTTCATTATTCTTATGTTTATTACATTTTTAGCCTGGCTATCAATGCTAAATGGAATGCGTCTAAGAAAAAAACAATTATTAGTTACCCAATAGCATTTTTTCTCCACTGAAAAACATTTCAGGTGGAGAAAAATGACCAATCTACTGCCTTTTTATTCTCTGTCTTATCGGTAAAACTAAACAAATAGCTGAACTCAATAATACAATAGTCATGATTATAGAAACCTTAAGATGATTTTTCGAAATGAGTAAAGAAAATATTGGTAATGCAGATAATAAAATCAAGTTGTTAACACTCTCGGATATAGATAAGACAAAACCTTTATTCTCTGCACTTTGCCTTGCTAACATTGCGGTGCTTATCGGAGAGGCCAATCCTAACATCCCACCAATAACAGTTAAGCATAATCCATGACCAATTAACGAAAGCCATCCACTAAGAAATAAGATAATCGTTACTATGATTATTAAAATAATGACCACGAGTTTTGTATTATTTGATACTTTAATTTTTTCAATTTTTGCAACTAAGCCATTACCAAATAATAATCCCATCCCAAATAATCCCATTAAGCTACCAACCTCCGCACTTTCTAAGTGGGATCGTTGCCTTAATATTTCACCTGCAAGCAAGAATATACAAACTGATACCCCATTCCATAAACCTTTCGCTAATATGAGTCTGGTAATACCTACATGTTTAATCACTTTAAAAGATAATTTTTTTCCGACAGTTTTTTGAGAGTGCGGCAGTGTAAATAGCCCTATAATGAATACGACTAAGCACCCTATCGCGGTATAAATAAAAGGGGCGTACCAAGCAAAATACTGGACTAATATCCCTGCAATGATTGGCCCCGTAATAATACCGACAGTCATTCCCACCATAATACTCCCCATTGCTGTAGCTTGTTTACTTTCACTAATTACATCAGCAATAAGTGCGAAGATAACGGGAACAAGTGCAGCAGAAGCCAATCCTCCGAAGCCCCTTAAAACAAGTGCAGTCAATAGATTAGGTGAAAAAATAATGACTAAACTATCGAGTGATAATAGCAAAAGAGCCATAAGCACAATTTTTCGTCTATCAATTCTATCTGATAAAAAACCAATAATAGGAGCTGCTAAGGTATAGGCCAACGCATAAGCCGATACCAACCACGTAATTTGGTCAGGTTGAACATGAAATACCGTTGCTAACGGCGATAAAATAGCCGATAACATAAATTCTGCGGTACCAACAAGGTATACCGCTACTGCCGACAAAAGCAGTAAGTAATGAGTAGAAGTCATAGTTTTCTCGTTTTGATATATATTGCATTATCCAATCAGTGCTTATGATTGGTATCGATATGGTTTTATTTAAAAAAAATTAGGGGAGTTTTTTGGCAGTGAGTAGCTAGTTGTAAGTAACGTTTAAATACTGGAAGTATTGAGATGATTAATTAAGGTAACAAACTGAAAGATAAGAGCGAATAGAGGTCTATTAAATCTTAAACTTTAATTAAATTCAAGAGATTCCTGCAAAGTTAAATATATATTAACAAATATTCCATCTTCTTAAATTTAGCAAAAATAATTACTATCTGATTTCCTTGTTCCTATGCATTTAATACGTAATATTACCCATTCAAATACACTAATTCCTGCGATTAATCGACTATTAGCCACTTCTATGTCAAAAAAAACTCTCATTATCTATTTTATAATGTACAAACAATAACATGATAGTTGCTTCCATATTTGGTTATTAAATCAATAGAATAGTTTATTTAATAATCACATTAAAGCATGTTTAGGCTAACGGAAGGTATATAAACATGAATATTATCACTCGGCTTAAATTCGTTTCATTTCTACAATTTTTTATCTGGGGATCATGGCTAGTTACTTTTGCATCTTACCTATTCAATACATTACATTTCAAAGGCGGTGAAATCGGCTTAATTTTTAGTACATTAGGTATCTCAGCCTTATGCTCACCGATTATCATCGGATTTATTGCAGATAAAATTGATAACAGAAAACTTGTATACACTACATCACATATCATTTCTGCTGTATTTCTAATCGTAATGGCTCATAGTGATTCAATAACCCTACTATTTATTGTGACATTAGTTCATCTAATGTTTTATATTCCAACTATTTCTATTTGTAATAGTATTGTTTTTGAAATGTTGAGCGCTGAAAAGCTCGATTCTGATGTTTATTTTCCTAAAATACGCGTTTACGGTACCTTAGGCTTTATTGTCGCTATGTGGACAATTAGCTTATTAAAATTGGAAATGAGTTTTTATCAATTATATATTGGTGCTATTGCATCGATTGTACTCAGTATTTTTTCTATTTTCTTTATTTCAACACAGAGCTGTAAAATTGAGAGAAAAGAAGAAAAACCCAGTTTTAGTTTCCAAAATATTATTTTACTATTTAAAAAAGGACGAGTTGCAGTATTTCTATTCTTTGCCATGTTATTAGGCTCTGTTTTACAAATTACCAATACCTTTGGCGTTCCCTTTTTACAAGATATGGCATTAATGCCTGAAGCTAGAGGATCGGTTTTTTCTGAATATCCCACAATCTTTTTATCAATATCGCAATTTTCAGAAATTATATTTATTTTGCTTTTACCGCTATTACTCAAAAAATTCAAAATTGAAGCTATCCTATTTATGAGTATGATTGCATGGATTTTACGATTAGGTTTATTTTCTTACGGTGATTTCACTGTGATTGGTACTATCGCTTTATTTTTATCCATGGTTGTATACGGCTGCGCTTTTGATTTCTTTAATATCGCTGGAGCATTATTTTTGGAAAAAGAAATTGCTCCTGAGTTTCGCTCAACAGCACAAGGTGTATTCACCACATTAGTGAACGGTTTTGGTACATTTCTAGGCGCGGTATTATGTGGATGGGTTATCGAACTTAATACGGTCAATGGCGTGGTGGATTGGAAAACTTTCTGGATGATCTTTACCGGCTACACTGCGAGTTTTACACTTCTCTATGTCATTTACTTGTTCTATACTAAAAATAGTCAACCGAAAACTGCCATTCAATGACTCGTATTCCCCTTATTCATGAGTCATATATCCAGAATAAGGGGGGTTATATTATTTCAAATGTGTGATTTTGAAATAGTCATATTAGGGTTACTCTTCATTTTTAGTGCAATTTAATTATTATCTGCCTTATACTTCGCCTCTTTTAGCAATAACGCTTGTTTTCGGTCAATACCCCAACGGTAACCAGAAAGATCACCATTACTCCTAACAACACGGTGGCACGGTATTGCTACCGCTAACATATTTGCACCACAGGCATTAGCTACCGCTCTGACTGCACTAGGCTGGCCAATTTTTTCTGCAATATCACTGTAACTCTTTGTTTCCCCAACTGGGATATTACGTAAAGCTTGCCAGACGCGTTGTTGAAATGCAGTCCCTTGAATGTCTAATGGTAAATTTAAACCAATTTCAGGCGCCTCAATAAAACCCACCACTTGAGCGACTAGTTGTTCAAAGTCGTCATTTCCTCCAATGAGCTCTGCGTTCGGGAATTTATCCTGTAAATTATTCAATAACTGCTCAGCGTCATCCCCTAACAAAATGGCGCAAACCCCTATCGGACTTTGTGCAACTAATAATGTTCCCAACGAGCAAACCGCAAGAGCAAAATAAATTTTACTGCCTCCTCCTCCTGATTTCCATACACTCGGCGTCATGCCTAGTCGTTGAGATGAGGCTTCATAAAATCGACTATTTGATTGATAACCTGCATCATAAATAGCATCCGTAATTCGTTTTTTTTCTTGAAGCTGTTGCTGCAATGTTTTATGGCGAAATGCATCCGCATATGCCTTTGGTGTTAACCCTGTCTGTGCTTTAAATAAACGGTGTAAATGATAGCGACTCATACCAATATAATCAGCTAACTCTGCCAAGCTCACCGTTTGTTCCTGCTGCTCAATATAACGACAAGCCTTTTCAATTTGTTCTTGATAAAATTGGGTTAATTGTGACGTTTCTGTCCGAAAGCGTTTTCCAGCACAGTAGCCTTGTTCAATAGCTTGCTGTTCATTATCGAAAAACTCAACATTATCTCTATTTGGTAAACGCCCCGCCGCAGATGGATGGCAATAAATAGCAGAGGTTCTTACACCGTAAACAAAATGACCATCTGCGGATTTATTCCTTTCAACCACCGCTTGCCACCTCTGTTCTGGCGTTTTCCACAAATTTTTAGTTATCATCATGTCGCCCTTCGCTGGTTAATTACATTAATTATGACAAACTTCAGTCCTAAAAAACTCCGAACATTGCTTTTTAATTCTAGCTTTATCCGTCCAGCACAATGCCATAATTACATGAATTCCAATGTGTTATTGCGTTTATAAAAAGTACTCAACAAAAATTGAATCGCATTAGTATTATTTGTTTTTCAGCTCTTTTTGTGCAATGCGTTTTTTAAATCCTGTTAACGTCATCCCTGTATGCCGTTTAAAGTAGCGACATAAATAAGATGTATCTTCAAAGTTTAATTCATCAGCAATTTGCTTAATGGATAAATTACCAATTTCTAATAATGCTTTTATTTCTAAAATAACTTGCCTATCTATTAATACTTTTGGTGGGTCATTAAAAAAAGTTTGACTAATTTTGGACAAGTAGAATGGTGTAATAGACAATTGTTCAGCATAAAATTTCACTTCTTTATGCTGCTTACAGTGAGTTGTAATTAAGTCCCAAAAACGCCAACACAGCTGCTCTTGGCGGCTTTTATTTTCTGGTTTTATAGAAATGTGTTGTGCATGATTACTGATTTCTAAAAATAAATTTTGTAAATGGTTTTTTAATTGTAATACCCCATATTTACCCCAATTAGACACTATAGCTAAAAGAATGTATCTCCAGCTTTCAAACAGTGCAACTTTTTCCAATGGAATTGAAATAACAGGAAAATCATTAAAAAAAGCAAATAATTGATTTGGTAGTACATAGGCAATTTCTGTTGCTAGCTTTTTATCAATCAACCAATATTCCAAACGAAATTTACGTGATTTGGCTTGCAGCATTGCAAAAGAATCATCGTATAAAATGATAATATCGTTTTTGCGTATCAGATGCCGTTTGAAATTAATATTGAAGACTCCATATCCTTGCTTGCATACACAAACCGCCACATAAGATGTTTTAATCGGTTTAAATTGCATCTCTTCCATATTACTTTCACCAATCCGAATGGCTTCAGGTAAATCAATTTGATAATTTTTTAAATGCTGCATGATTGTTGTGTTTTGATTTGCTTCATATAACGCAATCATAACAAAAAAGTTGTCATAAGTACCCATGATGTACAAGTTATGCCCTTATTTTATTTTCATAAATACCTAAAATAGCCTTCAAATTAAGGGATACCATAACGGGGGAGATTAGAAAATGGTACTTGCAACAAATAGGTTAGTATTGCGTCCTTGGCAAGAAACAGATGCCGCTGATTTATATTTCTATGCAAAAGATGAAAGAATTGGCCCTATCGCAGGTTGGCCTGCTCACAAAAATGAAGAAGAGAGTCTTTCTATCATCAAGAATATTTTTATGCGAGATGAAATTTACGCGGTAACGTTAAAAAAAGAAAACCAAGCTATTGGCCTGATTGGATTATCATTTAGCCATGAAAGTAATTTTCCCATTGGGGAAAATGATGCAGAAGTCAGTTATTGGATTGGTGTACCGTTCTGGGGTAAAGGCCTTATACCAGAGTCAATTAACGCCATCATGCACCATGCATTCACTAATTTGAAATTAGATAATTTATGGTGTGGTTACTTTCAAGGTAACGAACAATCTAAAATTGCCCAAGAAAAATGCGGCTTCAAATACTATGCAACTCTTGAACCACAATTTATTGAATTAATTGGTGAAACTAAGACAGAAGATATTAGTAAAATAACCGCTAAAGAGTGGCAAACTCGACAGTAATATTTGATTCTATCTATACATGTGGCCAGCATTTATCTGTTTGGCCTTTTTCTTATTAATTTATTGTCACAACTCATTTCAATGATGAATAAAATTATTCTACCGTGTTCCTATTAATGCTATGATTTTTCAATAATTATAAAATTCATACTTTCACTAGGATCACAGGTAAACACATGCAGGACTATGGTATTTGGACCGTTATCACTCCCATTGTGACTATAATTTTGGCGATATTAACTCGCCAAGTCATGCTTTCATTAATGCTAGGAATATTCGTTGGTTTTACTGTCATTAACGATCACAACCTATTATTAGGTGTGCAAGGTACCGTTGATGGTATTATTGATACATTTTCATCTGCAGGGAATACGCGAACAATTGTCTTTATGGTCATGATCGGAGGGATAATGAGGCTTGTTGTTGTGACAGGCGGAGTTCGAGCATTAGTTCAGCTACTAACCAATAAGACAAAACTGATTAAAAACCGTAAATCTACCCAGTTTCTTGCCATTATCATTACTTCTCTTATTTTTATTGAAAGCTCAATTAACCAATTAGTCGCTGGCGCCTCAACTAAAAATCTAGCACGACAATATGGTGTTGCTCCTGAAAAAATGTCCTATATTATCCAAACAGCATGTGTTTCTGTTTGTTCCTCCGCCATCATCAATGGTTGGGGTGCAGTAATAATGGGGTTAATCGGGGTACAAATTTCCCAAGGTCTGATTCAAGGCGAGCCCTTTGATATTTTAATTACTTCGATTGGTTACAATTTAATGGCATGGTTATCTATTATAACTATCCTATTCTATGTATTTACCAATATTTCATGGGGTCCCATGAAAAAAGCTGAAGATAAATATCAACAAAATTTTATTGAGGGGAATATTTCCCAGTTACAAAGCCAAGATAATGAAGAAGAGATTATTGATCACCCTAACGCTCATTCTTCATTAAACTTCTTTATTCCTATTTTATCTACGGTGTTAATGGTCCCTATCGCACTATATATCACTGGTGACGGTGACTTTAGCAAAGGAAGTGGTTCGACATCCGTATATTGGGGAGTCATGTTTGGTACTGTGGTATCTTTCTGTTGGTTTATCGGTCGGCGGTTACTAAATATTGATGAATTCTTTAAAGAATTATTTATCGGCTACGCCAATATGCTAAAAATCAGCTCAATTATGATCTTAGCGTTCTTGATGGGAAATGTCTCTGCTGAGTTAAACACGGGAGCCTATATTGCTGAAGTCACTCAAGGAGTTATGGCCCCAGGTTTTTCTATTGGATTTATCTTTATAATTAGCGCCATTATGTCTTTAGCAACAGGCACCTCTTGGGGAACTTTCGCGATAATGATACCTATCGGGGTTCAATTAGGTTTATCTGTAGGAATGCCTGTTGAATATATGATTGGTGCAGCAATTTCTGGCTCAATATTTGGCGATATGACCTCCCCAATTTCTGCGGATGCTATTGTTGCTTCAATGGCGACAGACTGCGAACATATTGAGCATATTCGTACTCAAATGCCTTATGCGTTAGTAACTGCCAGTATTGTTCTTGCTATTTACCTTTACCTTGGTTTTTCTTATTAATTATTGGGAGTTTAGATGTCTATCCAACAACAACTAACACAGTACGCAAAAATAGATTTACTTAACTCGTCAACTCCACTTAATCGATTGAATAATTTATCGCATAAGTTTGGTCGTGAGATTTATATAAAACGTGATGATATGACTCCCCTTGCTATGGGGGGAAATAAACTGCGTAAACTAGAATTTTTAATGGCTGATGCATTAGCCAAAAAAGCAAAAATTATTGTTACCGCGGGGGCAATTCAATCAAACCATGTCCGCCAAACTGCAGCTGTTGCTGCCATGTATGGGCTTGAATGCGTTGCGTTATTAGAAAATCCAATTAAAAGTGATAACCCTAACTTTCTGCATAATGGTAATAAATTATTAACTGACTTATTTGCCACCCGTTGTGTGATGTGTGATGAATTAACCGACCCACAATCCCAAATGGAAGCGCTAATTAAAACACTTTCTCTTAAAGATGCCTATATTGTCCCTGTGGGTGGGTCAAATACATTAGGTGCTTTAGGCTATGTCCAATGCGCTATTGAGATAGCTCAACAGAAACCAGAACATATTGAATTTGATAAAATTATTGTTGCTTCAGGAAGTGCTGGAACCCATGCAGGGCTTGCCATTGGTTTACAAGAATTACTACCACAGAGCCAAGTAATTGGCGTGACAGTGTCACGAAAGCAACAAGACCAAGCCCCTAAAGTTGAAAAATTGCAATCCGAACTGGCTCAATGGTTGGGTCTAGCTAAAACACCTGAAGTACAATTATGGGATAACTTTTTTGCTCCCATGTATGGAATGCCAAACCAAAAAGGCCTCGCCGCAATCAACTTATTAGCGCGGCAAGAAGGTATTTTATTAGACCCAGTTTATACCGGTAAAGCCATGGCTGGGTTAATTGACTACTTGGAAAGCTCTGAAGAAAAAACTCCCGTTCTGTTTATTCATACGGGTGGAGCCCAAGCATTATTTGCTTACTCAGATATTAGCCAAACAATTAAGTAATCATCATCAGATAAAAGGGCCAGATTGCCCTTTTATCTTCCATTGTAAAGCTAAAATACTCGACTTCCTTCTTTATTATTGTTGATTAGTCTGTACTATCCAATAATCGGTAAGTGATCACATATAAATATTGCTCGTTTGGGTAAATCTCTTTGATAAGTGCTTTCAACGTCTCTAGACCCATGGCTTCTTGCTTAGCGTGGTATTCAGAAATGTCATCATAAGAAATGGGCTCTACCGACAATATTTTAATATCAGTATAATATTTCCCTGTTTCTAACGCATATACCTTCACAATACTCCCAGGAACATAATCGCTCTCGCTTTTATCACGAATAGTGATAATTTTTTTACCGGAAACCACCAATGGAAGTAAACGCTCAAAAAAGGTTATCGTGTCTGGTGCGTTATTCATAATAATTCTCTTATTTTTATACAATCTCTTTTCTAGGAAGACCTATTTTCTTATAAATCCAATAAATTGCAATAAAATGGTTCTTTTTGTGCTTTCAATTATACGAACACTATAGCGATCATTGCGTTTTATATACAATCAAGCCATAAAAATATTATCTACTACTATAAACTGAGTATACATAATGGATAACAATGAAAATTTGTTCTATCAACAAGAACACTATTTTTGGTCTGCAATATGTGCAAATACGGTGAAAATCAGCAACCAAACTAGTGCTTATTTTTCTGAGCTACCATTGCCTATATTTAATTATATTTACCTCCACCAAGGCGCACTCATTTCAGATTACGAGAAGGCCGAAGCGCTGTTCAAAAAACAAACTAAGCCTTATGTACTGGTTGTTCATGACCAAATACTTTCACTATTTGAGTCAGAAATAATAACACGGAGATTAGTCTTTGATGGTGAATCAACCGCAATGATTTTGCCACAAGGGGCTTTGTCTCAATGCAATTCACCACCACCGCTTAATACTGATTTTCAGATAATACAGAGTAATGATCGACTCGAAGATTGGGCTCAGCCGTTAATTACAGCATTCCCTGTCGATTCTGATACAGATGAAAGTGACTCAACTGTTACTGACGAGTATATTCGTTATCACCAAAGAGCGCTTGATAAACAAACTAATATGGTGCATTTAGTCTTATTTGCAGATCAGCAACCAGTCTCAACCTTAACTATGACATTTAATAATGAAACAGCTCGACTTGATGATATTGGTACTGATATTCAATACCAAGGTAAAGGGCTCGCGACTTCACTTATTAAACATGCGCTATACCTTTGCCATCAACAAGGGATTAAACAGTGTGTATTGGAGTCATCCAGTGAAGGGTTATCTATCTACAAAAAACTGGGTTTTGAACCTATTTTTAATTACTACAGCTATATTTCGGCGTGATTTTATTGAATGCATCTTAATAATCAAGATGCATTTTACTTTACCTAAAAAAATAAGGTTTAATGTAATCACTAATCGCAAAACTGCACCTAGTGACACAATCATGGGGATTAATATAATGATAACTCCCAGTATATTTATTTTGTCACCGTTTGGTACCAATGTTGAATATCTGTCACAATTTGTTCAGTGTGCAACTGCCCATTTTTATCTTTGAAATAATGGTCTAAATCTTGATAAGAACGGTAACTAACATGGGTATTACGAACTTGTTTCATCATATTATCTGTACCATGAGCATCCACGTTGGTATCCGCCATCGTTTGTATCACCAAATGTGGGGTTTTAACTGACTGGATAAGTTTTAAATTGTCAATGGTGAGCATCTCATACCACCATTTCGAGCCATGGCCGCTGACAAATTGGTCGTTATTTAATTGCTTTTGTTTTACCGCTTCTGCAAATTGTTTAAAACCTTCCTTTGAGTTAGCAATTTCTTCTTTAGGTGTATTATTTTCAATACTATATAGAACATCATTAATGAAGTATTGGCCGCCAACATTCAATGCAACGGATGCGGTAATAAAGTTTTCTTGTGCAACAATTAAATTAGTTACCAGCGCACCTTCACTTCCGCCTAATAGCACTATGTGTTGGTAATCATTTTTTAATTGCTTTAATACTGTTACATAATTATTGGCGCGTTCTAATGGCGAGTCTTTCGACATGTAGTCAACAGGACATTCTTCTTCTGAAGCTTCTTCGCCATTAACCCCCACTTGGCTGTTCAATCCTGTTTTTTCAACTAATAAAATATCATTATGAGGAAATACAACCCCGAAATTTTTCAACATATTGGGGTTATTAATGACGCTTTTACAATCTGAGCCTTGTAATAAAACTAATAAATCCTTTGATTTTTTGGCTTGTTTTTGGATTAAATAATAATTTATATCTTTGCCTGCAAAGTGCATAGTTTGCATACTCACAGGTAAATTCTGTGCAAATACACTTAATGGATAAATTGAAAACAACAAAGGCGTAATTTTTAGTTTCATTGCACACTCATCATGTTCTATAAGGACCTTTCGACGATATTATATTGAGTTTTTTATAACAAATAGCGCCTAAAATGCCCTCGTAAAACAAGATTAAATATAGATATACGGTTTAGACCTGTACAATTTTTTTATGGCGCTTGAGAAACAAGTATTAATGACTCGCTATGGGGGGAGAATGCTATGCAATGGCAATGTTAGCAGCGGGTAAAATCGATATTTGTGTCGAATTCGCACTGGAACCTTATGATATTGTTCCATTAATCCCTATTATAGAACGTGCTATTGGCAAAGTGACTACATTAGATGGTTGCTGAGCTGAAATTGGTGGTACGGTTGTAGCAACAGGCTACCCAAACCTTCATAAACAAATTCTGGCTATCTTAATACAGGTAGTTAATTTTATCTTTTAAGAAGTATTATAAAATGCAATCTACTCAACAAGTTAATAGTCATGTTTCCTTTATGCCTGCGAAAAGGGAACAAGTTTCTACTCGAATTATTTTTTTTATTGCCGGTTTTGTTACCGCGGCCTGGGCAGCCATTGTTCCTTATGTCAAACTTAACACAGGGGCAAATGATGCCACCCTTGGCATGCTACTATTATGTTTCGGTGGAGGAGCACTTATTGCTATGCCAGTAACTGGTGCATTAGCTGCCAAATTTGGTTGCCGCCGTTTAATGGTGTTTTCTACCATCGCCTTTAGTTTGTTATTCCCCATTTTATCCTCTTTATCGCAAATTAACTTTATTATCATTGCCTTATTATTATTTGGAATTTTCATTGGCTTAACAGATTGCGCGATGAATGTTCAAGCGGTGATTGTTGAAAAATCATCTGATAAGCCAATTATGTCCGGCTTTCATGGTTTTTATAGTGTCGGGGGGATAGCTGGTGCAGGTACCATGAGTTTGATCTTGTTACTTGGTGTTTCCGCGACAATGGCATCAATCATCGTTTCAGTTATTGCCGTAGTTTTATTAGCTATTTGCTATAACGGTTTAATCCCTTACGCTAACGCCCCAACAGGCCCTCTTATCGCTATACCGAAAGGCATTGTTTTGGTTATTGGGGTTGTTTGTTTTGCCGTTTTTCTTGCTGAAGGTGCAGTTCTTGACTGGGGAGCTGTATTTTTAATTGAACACCATGGATTAGAAGAAACTTTAGGCGGCTTAGGGTTTGCTGCTTTTGCCACAACTATGACGATTGGCCGCTTACTGGGCGACAAAATTGTTATGCGAGTCGGTTCCTCTCGCGTCGTATTTTTAGGTGCTTTACTCGCTTGCCTCGGTTTTGTTATTGCTGTTTTATCTCCTCATCTCATATTTGCCATCATGGGTTTTGCATTAGTCGGTGCAGGTTCATCTAATATAGTACCGGTGATGTTTTCGGCTGTAGGGAAGCAAAAAACGATGCCAGAGGCCCTTGCCGTACCTGCAATTTCAACTTTAGGCTATTTAGGTATTTTGGCGGGACCTGCAGCTATTGGTTTTGTTGCTTTTCAACTGTCCCTGGCAACTGCATTATTATTAATTTCTGCATTATTAGTTATTATTGCTTTTGTGACTCGTTTTATCCGTGTGTGATTTTTTGAATCTCATAAGGCAGCCCTTGCAGGTTCAGGTAAAATACTCTGTGTTGAAGATTATATTGATGATAAGCCTGAACACAACGCGTTAGCTATCGCACAAAACGCCCTTACAACAATTAAAAATTCATTTATAGGTAGTAACACGCTAAATCTTGAAAACGCTTTCACAGGAATGCGACCTATGCCTAAAGATGAGATGCCAATTGTCGGAAAAGTTGCTGATTTCGAAGGTTTATATATTATCAGTATGCACGCTGCGATTACGCTAGCGCCTTTGATATGCCAATTGGCTCAAGATGAAATCTTGCATGGGATAGAACAAGCCGCATTAGGTCCATATCGATTAACTCGTTTTGTATCAGGTAACTGACAAATGAATATTCCGTTGTACTATTTAAGACATTATCAATCGATTGAAAAAACATTCTGGACATCTATTTGTGAACATAGTATCCAGATTGCACAACACACAATTTGCTATTTAACGCCCCTTAATTCGCCAGCGTTTAACTTCATTTATTTGCAGCCTGACTCAACCAGTCACGCCTTTATGCAGGCTCACAACCTGTTTGTTTCACAGAAGAAAAACCATACCTTAGTGATCCCCGAAGAGATGCTCCAGCAGGTGGTAACTGAGGCTGAGTCATTAAGGTATAAACGTGACAGTGTCACGACTGCAATGGCACTGACCTTAGTAAAGCAAAATGAAGTTGAACTGCCTGATAACCAAGTCGATATCGTCTTAGCCAATCACGATTTGTCTTTGTGGGCAAAGCCACTGGTTTCTGCGTTTTACCTGTCTGAAGAGCACGATCAGGTTATTCAGGAATATGTGCGTTATCATGAGGATGCATTACAACAAGGCGCCCCGCAGTTTCACCTTGTGTTACTCGTTAATGGTGAACCAGCGACCTCCATGACTGTGACGATCGAAGGTACGTTAGCGCGTTTTGATGATATTGGTACCGAGCCAAGCCATCAAGGTAATGGTTACGCTTCACAACTTATTGATTATGCGTTAGCATTTTGCCGCCAACAAGGTGTAGAACACTGTTTCCTAGATGCGTCTGAAGCGGGATTTGATTTGTATAAAAAATTTGGATTTGAACCTCTCTTTCGCTATATCAATTATGTTTGGTGCAAATAATTTATAACCATAATGTTATTTGTAGAGCTATCTGAAGTGGGATCATTGTTCACACAATGGTTCCAAGCTCAGTCATTCCAGATTAATCATAATGACAAAATTATCTAATATTTACATATGAAAATTAATATTATTGGCACTAGTGGTAGCGGTAAAAGTACCCTTTGCCAACAACTTTCGCTGTTGTTAAACGTCCCTTCTATCGAATTGGATAGCTTATATTGGTTAGCGAATTGGCAAGGTTCTTCGGATGATGCGCTTAACCAGAAACTCACCGCTGCATTAGATAAAGCGGTATCTGGATGGGTTCTTGATGGAAACTATACGCGAACCCAACCCATTAAATGGAAAGAGGTTGATATGGTGGTATGGCTGGATTACTCCTTACCAAGAACGCTTTATCAGTCGATTACGCGCACATTGTCGCGCATTCGTTCAGGGCAAGAGTTGTGGGCAAATACAGGTAATAAAGAACGTTGGAAAAATGCTTTTTTCAGCCGTGATTCGATAATTCTGTGGCTACTAAAGACTTACTATCCAAATAAGAAAAGAAATCTAAGTCATATGGCAAGTATCAACTTACGCCATATTCAGTTTGTTCGACTCACCTCACCAAAAGAAACAAACTTATTTTTACAACAAATGAAAGCTCAAGTTCAGGGTAAATAAACATCTCGGTAGCCATAAAAACTACCGAGATAGTATTTTTTCAGCAATTAAAGCTCATCACATGCCGTTTTCAACATCGCAGTTTGTTGGAATTTTTCAATTCCTAACTCAATCAAGCGGCTGATTAATTGCGGGTATGTCATACCCGCTTGTTGCCACAATTTGGGGTACATACTGATGTTCGTAAAGCCAGGCAATGTGTTGATTTCATTGATAACTACGTCGTTGTTTTCCGTTAAAAAAACATCCACACGGGACATTCCACTGCAATTTAATGCGCGATACGCGGATAAGGCAATCTCGCGTATTTTATCACTCACCGCAGCATCTAACTGTGCAGGAGCCACGACAGAGGCGCCATTTTCATCAATATACTTAGTGTGGTACGCATAGAAACTATCGTGTAATACGATTTCACCACAAGGGCTGGCAAGAGGTTCTTCATTACCCAGTACGGCGCATTCAATCTCACGCCCTTTTACTGCACTTTCAATAAGGACTTTCATATCAAATAAGAAAGCAAAGTCCAGTGCTGCGTAAAATTCCGATTCAGTGCTGACTTTACTGATCCCGACAGATGAACCTTGATTTGCTGGTTTAATAAAAAGTGGTAAACCTAATTGCGCCACGGTCGCTTCATATTCAGTTGTTGCGCGCTCATTTTTGAGCACTGTTATAAACGGAGCAATATTTAAGCCTGCATCTCTAAGTAATCTTTTGGTAACGTCTTTATCCATACAGGCAGAGGAACCTAAAACCCCCGGACCGACAAATGGTAAATTCGCCATGCGCAATAAACCTTGTAACGAGCCGTCTTCACCTAAGTTACCGTGAACAATAGGGAAAATAACATCGATTTGTGGCAATGGCTTAGCATCTTCTAACGAAATAAACTGTTCGCTTGTTTTACCTGGAACAAGTGCGATAGCTCGCTTAGGCGTATTCAACGCAATACGAGAGGGATCATCACCATGCAATAAAAAATCAGATTCGTTATATTCATGCCATTGCCCTTCTTTATTAATCCCTAAAAGGCATACATCAAATTTATTGCGATCTAACCCATTGATAATATTTTTAGCAGACTGTAGTGAAACTTCATGTTCTGTTGATCGGCCACCAAAAATAACACCGACTCGTATTTTGCTCATTATTTGCTCCGACATAAAACACCAAACCTAGCCGAGAAATATAGCACGCAAAGAAAAGGTTATGGCATAAATTATTTATTTTTCATTAAGATTAGCTGGCTTTATGACCAAACCTTCTTTTTTTGATAGCTAATTATCTTTTATCTATCAGAGTTTCAATACTGATATTCACCTGTTCAATTAGCCACTGCGTAAAAATAGCCGCTGCACTGCCTTGCTCTACAGGTTTAGATGACAATAAATAATATGCTGAATTATCTTCAATAAAGCCATATGGCGCGGTTAATTGTTTCGATTTTACTTCATCTGCAACCATCAAAAATGACGCAAGCGCCGCCCCTTGCCCAGCCAAAGCCGCTTGTATACACAAATAAAAGTGTTCATATGTAATAGTTTTATTATTTTGAAGCGCTATTTCTTTTATATTTTGCCAAGTTTCCCATGCAGTTGGCCTAGATAGAGTTGACAGTAGCGTTATATGACTAAAGTTTTCTTTAAAATCAAGTTCAGGCCGAACCACGACGCCCATACATTCTGAGCACACTTTCACCGCGCAAAGGTTGTCATTCCATTTGAAATCATTACGCCTCAATGCTAAATCAACATTCGTTTTTGTGAAATCGATAACACCACCTGCCGCCACTAAATGCACTGTAATATGGGGATATTGTTGATAAAAATGTGTAAGCCGAGGAATTAACCACTTCATTGCGATTGTAGGTTCACAAGACAAACTAACAACATCAGGAAAGGTATTGTTTTTTATCTTTTCAACCCCCTCCTTAAGCTGTTCAAATATTGCACTAGTTGTTTGTAACAATATTCGTCCATTAGCCGTTAAAAAAACAGCACGGTTCCTTCGTTCGAATAGCTCAACACCAAGGTATTCTTCTAATAAACGAATTTGTCGGCTAATCGCACTATGAGTCACATTCAGCTCTTGAGCCGCTTGCACAAAGCTACCTGCTTTCGCAGCAGTGTCAAAAAAACGTAATGACGTTAACGGTGGTAGTTTCATATATAGGTAATAAAAACTGACAGATTTATGTCAGGATAAATCGCTTTTTAGTTTTATTCAATCTATTGATAATAAAAACAATAAATGAACAAACAATTTCAGAATAAATCTGTTTTTGGTCTGTTTTTATTACCTTTTAGGAAATTAATATGAATGAAATTATTGCAGTTGCAACTATTACCATTTTAGCAGTCATTAGTCCGGGGCCAGACTTTGCTATGGTAACTCGTAATAGTTATACCTATGGCATTAAAACAGGCTTACTGTGTGCGCTAGGTATTGCTATTGGTGTGCAGGTTCATGTGTTTTATACCATATTTGGCATCACTTTGGTCATTATGAGTTCACCCGCATTATTCTTAATCGTTAAACTTATTGGGGTGTTTTACTTGGTATACATCGGATTTAAATCATTAACAAATAAAGTAAAAATATCCTCAGATAAAGCCGTATCAAAGCCATTATCGGCCCTAAATGCGTTTAAAAATGGTTTTCTGACAAATGCATTAAACCCAAAAACCATGTTTTTTGTGATTTCTGTGTATAGCCAAGTTATTAGTACACAAAATTCAATTTGGTTAAATTTAAGTTATGGTTTGTTTATTTCCTTTGCCCATTGGCTATGGTTTAGCCTAATTGCAATTTTTTTTGCAATGCCCGCAGTCAGAAACAAAATTCTTAACTACCAATTTATTATGGACCGAACGATTGGAATCCTACTGATTTTATTGGGATTATCTCTACTATTCTTTAATATAAACTAACCCCACATTCACATTCATGGTAGTTATTTACCCTGCAACCGATAATATTCATTGACCACTTTCGCCAACTCAACAACATCGGTTGGAATATTAAGTTTGGCGAGTTGGTCAAATGGCACCCATTCAAATGGGGCAAAAGGCGGTTGTGATGAGGGCAATAACTCACATAAGTAAATCATATCAATATGCCAATGGTTCCCTTTCTTTTTATCCGCAATAAATTCTTTCAAGATAGCGATGGGCAACGGTAATACTTGTGTATGGGATGAATCCTGCACTTGCGATACAAAGGGGAAACCGCAACTGACCACTTGGCACTCTAATCCAGTTTCTTCAAGAACCTCTCGGAAAACAGCATGTTGTGGTTCTTCGTTTGCTTCAATATGGCCACCTGGCGGTAACCAAAAACCAAGTTTTTGATGTTCGTGTAATAAAAACTCACCATGCTCATTACGGATCATTGCTGTTGCCGTAAAATGTTTAACTTCCTCTCTCATCTCGCCACATCCCTTTTTTATTTTGTTATTCTTACATTGTATTTCTGGTGTTGAGCCTAACACCTTGTTGCCTTCCAGTCACGGTAACCATTTCAACTTACATGAGGTATTCAAAGCGCAGTCAGCGGAAAGAAATTATCATATGCTTAGCTAATGGCGATTGATTATTAACTCGGGGTGGTTAAATTGAAAAAAGAATTTGATTTTTATAAGCAACAAGCTATGAACTTTGAGAATGGGAAAAAAATAAAAACCCATGAGATTTGTTATTGTTCATCATAAAGATGCGCAATAAATTGAACAAATTAGAGGAATAGCCAGCACATAGACCGGCTATTTCTGATAAAACTATTAAGCGGTTAGTGCCAGTTTTGCTCCAAACATCAAGAATACAGCACCAATACAGCTATTAGAGAACTTCGAAAGCTTTTTATTATGTTTAACCATATTCGTTACGGCAACAGCACCAAAAATCAGCAGTGATAAATAAATCATGCTACAAGTTTCTAAAATTAGGCCAAGTATGAAAAATGGCACACCTGCACTTGGGTAAGCTGGGTCAATAAATTGGATAAAAAATGAAACATAGAAAATAATCATCTTAGGATTTAGTAAACTTAAAAAAACGGCTTTTTTATAGGTGCCCTTGGTTTCTAAGATAATTGAATCAACATCACCTGTATTTTCTTTCTTATGCAATACGCTATACAGGGTTTTAATCCCTAAATAAAATAAATAAGCCGCCCCTGCGTATTTTATAACACTAAAAAAGATAGGTGATGTTTTTACTAAAGATGCAACGCCTAAAAATGATAGAAAAATGAGCACAGCATCTCCTGTAAAGACACCTAATGCGGCTTTATAACCATTTTTCACACCATATTTTGCACTGCTAGTTAAAACAAATAAAGAATTAGGGCCTGGTACCAATGTAATAAAAATAACACCGATAAGATAAGTCCATAAGTTTGTAATACCGAGATTTTCAAGCATAGGAAACCCGCTAACTCAATAAAAGTTATAACAAAAAATTCACATCATTTATTTATGACTATATGATACAGGCTTTACATTACTTATAAAAGATATCACCACATAATAATGTCAATATAAAATATAAATCCAAATAATATTAAAATACTAGACAAACAACAATGAATGAAGATCAAAAAACAGAATAACAACCCAAAACAAGAACCTTAGTTAGAAGCTAACTATAAATAGCCAATCAAGTAGTTGTAAATGCTAGAACAGGTAATTAAATTAGCATTTAATTTTACAGAATAAATAAAAGTAGTAGTAGTGATTTGATTAAGGTTTCGCGTTATAACATAAAAGTTCGTGCTATTTAAAAGTAAAATTGGATCAAGCCAGTATAAAACTAAAATAGCCCATTACTAATATTTCATCTCTTTAAAATCAATCAAGTTATATAAGTGTTCAAAATTACAATAAGGTTAGCTTAAATGGTGTCACAACAAAGTAATCAATGGCAAAAAGCAATGATGGCAGGCGCTGTTCATACCGCTCCTCTTAATCTTGCTGTTATTCCTTGGGGAGTTTTAGCAGGTTCAATGGCGGTCGAAACTGGTCTCGATTTCTGGCAAAGCGTAGCGATGTCCGCGATGGTATTTGCAGGTGCGGCACAATTAGTCACTCTTGGGTTGCTTAACTCGGGTGCTGGCTATATCACGATTGTTATTTCTGTTTTTTTTATCACTTCCCAGCATTTACTTTATGGACTGACATTACGCCCCCAAGTTAAAGACTTTACAACTCCTCAGCGCCTTAGTATCGGTTTCTTATTAACAGATGAATTATTTGCGATTAGCGCTGCTAAACGTCAGAGTTTAAGCTTTCCTTATTTGTTTGGTGCGGGGTTTAGTTTTTATCTCGTTTGGTTAATTACTAGTCTTTGTGGGATTGCAATGGCCAATATTGTGGGCGATTTGAGCCGCTTACATCTCGACTTTTCTGTCGTGGCAACTTTGCTTGCAATCGTCGTTCCATTAACAAAAAAAATAAGTACGTTGTGTGGCGTGATCTTTTCACTCGTTGTCGCTATCGTACTTTCAATGTACTCCTTCAGTAGTGCTATTGTTATCGCAGGTGTGGGTGGGATGTTTGTTTCGGTAGCCGTTTCACGTTTATTGAAGGAGGAAAAATGATTTGGCTTTTAATTATTACCTTAACAGCGGTTGTTTTTACTCTACGTTATATTTTTCTAATACCACAGTTGCCAATACGCCTTCCTCTTGTGGTTCGTCAAGCACTAGGGTATTCAGCACCTTGTTTATTAACCGCAATTTGTGCCCCTGTTATCCTATTAGAAAACCATGAATTGCGAACCTTCCCTGATAATCCTTATTTATGGGGAGCGCTATTCTGTGTCATCGTGGCTTCTGTATTAAAAAACATGCTGCTAACTGTCGGCCTTACCTTAGTATTTTTCTATTCTCTTATTTATTTTATCGGTTAACTTATTATTTAAGATAAAGCATCGTTCAGCGCTTTGCTTTATCTTGGTTAATCCCTCATAATATGGCCCTCTCAAAATACATTCCTTTTCAATTTCACCCTGTCATTGATTGTCATAGTGAATACTTTATTGGCCTTACTCAATAAATAGCCAATTAACCTTTATAGATAATGGATAATACAATACCATGCTTAATAATTATGTTTTACGCAGCGTTCGCTATATGTTGGACTTAAGCGACGCCCAAATGGTTAAAATCGTAAAACTCGCAGATTTGGCTGTAACAAAAGAAGAAATGGTGGCTTGGTTAAAAAAAGATAATGAACTTGAATATGTTGAATGTAACGATAATATAATGGGGCATTTTCTAAATGGCTTAATCTATCACCGCCGTGGTAAAGATGAAAACCACCCCGCTCCCGAAGTCGATAGCCGACTTAATAACAATATTATGCTCAAAAAATTACGCGTGGCTTTTGAATTAAAAGATACGGATATGATTGAAATTTATCAGCTTGTTGATTTTCGTGTATCCAAGCCTGAGCTTAACGCAGTTTTCCGTAAACCTGGGCATAAAAACTATCGCGAATGTGGAGACCAATTACTGCGTTACTTTCTAAAAGGCCTGACAATTCGCCTACGTGGTGATAAATAACCGTTATTTTTGTTTGTTTTTTATTCATTAATTTTGCATTCTCCTGACATTTGTCTATAATAGAAGTGACAAATGTCAGGAGGTTCAAATGAGAAACTATATCCCCACAACCCCACTTCAACCGACTGCTTCATCCTTTAAACCACTGTGGCGCCATGTAGGGTTACCCGCAGAACGTGGTATTGAGTTAACTCATTTCTTGCGTCAAGGCCTATCTGTCTCTGTCTTAGACAATATCCAAGAATGGTCAGGAATGAGCAAAACTGAATTATTGCGAATATCCGGCATTAATGAGCGCAATATTGCTCGACGTAAAAATGCTGGCCAGCCCCTTAATGCTGATGAAAGTGAGAGAATTGCTCGTCTAGTGCGGGTATTCGATGCTGCGGTGCGTTTATTTAATGGAGATAAGCACGCGGCAAGTGATTGGCTTAACCACCCAGTTAAAGGGTTAGGACATTTACGCCCTATTGAGCTTATTGCGACAGAAAGCGGAGCCATTGAAGTGATTGATTTGATTGGCCGTATTGAACATGGCGTATTCTCATGATTTTATATCGATTGGTTAAATCCAATTTTGCGCATGATGCATGGTCGGGCCAAGGAGCTATGCTCTACGGCGGGCGTTGGAATCATAAAGGGACTCCTGCTGTTTATACTTCAACGAGTATTTCATTAGCGACCCTTGAAGTACTCGTTCACATCAATCAAGACATACTATTAAGCCAGTTCAGCTTACTATCCATAGATATCAATGATAAGTACGTGATGAAATTGTCGTTAGATCACCTTCCGACAGATTGGCAACAAGACCCCGCACCAACCTCCACCATGGATATTGGCACTATATGGCTTAATAACCAAGATAGTCTAGCATTATTAATTCCCTCTTGTATTGTTCCCTATGAATACAACGCAATTATTAACCCGTTACATCCGCAATTTCAAAAAGCTTTACATACCGTTAAACCACTAGATTTTAGTGTTGACCCGCGCTTAGCATAATTAGATATTTGCTAATAAATACTGTAAAAAAGCATCTATTTTCGGTGATAATGCACTACGGCTCGCATAAACCGCGCGAAGTTCTATAGGCGCTGGCGATACTTCATCGAATGCTATCCGCACTAATTTCTTCTGTTTAATCTGTTCTTCGCATGCATCTAACGCCAAAATAGCATAACCTACCCCATTCACTGCAGCAGCATGAGCCAAAATACCACTATTCACTCGGTAGCTGCTGTCAATTATCACTTTTTTCTGTAAGCCAGATGAATCAATAAATATCCACGGTTGCCCCTGTAATGCACTCAAGCTCGAAATGCACGGCATATTGGCTAAGTCAGAGTATGAACACGGTTTTCCTACTTTTTCAATTAATTGGGGTGATGCAACCACAACGCTTTGCCATGATTTGATCAGACGTGAGTGATAGCTACTGTCTTCAAGATGACCACGATGAAAAGTGAGTAATAAATCAATATCATCACTAATAACATCTTGAGGTATTAGTTGTGTATCACAGTGAATATTCAATTGTGGGTGAGATAATGCAAACTTCGCTAATAAATCTGCTAATAATAAACTACCGGATTCACTGGGAATAGTTAGCCTTAACGTACCTGTAATTTGTTGTGGATGACATATTTGCACTACAACTTGCTCTAATTCACTGACTAGTTTTTGGCTTTGTTCAAATAAAATATTTCCTGTTTCCGTTAGCCGCATTTGCCGGGTTGTACGTTCAATTAACTGGCTGTTAAGTTGTTGTTCCAACTGTTTAATATAACGACTCACATTCGATGTTGGCATTGAAAGTAACTTTGCCGCATTAACAAAATTTCCTTGTGTCGCGACGGCAATAAACACTTTCAATAAATTCAGGTCAACAGCCATTTCTAATTCCTACAGTTCACGCGCTATTAATTTGCACTAATAGCATTAGCAATAACCAAAATCCATTATTTTTTGATACCGCTGTGCCAGTAATACGTCTATGTCTAATTGAGTTAGCTCATTTAAATCAGTGAGTAACTGTTGTTTTAATTGTTGTGCAGCTAACTGATAGTCGCGGTGAGCCCCACCCAAAGGCTCAGAAATAATAGTATCGATAATACCTAACTCTTTTAACCATGAAGCGGTCATTCCCATTACTTCCGCTGCAATTTGTGCCTTCTGGGAATCTTTCCATAAAATAGAGGCACAACCTTCTGGAGATATCGCCGCATAAGTACTGTATTCCAACATATTAATACGATCCCCCACACCAATCCCTAATGCACCACCAGAACAACCTTCACCTGTAATGACACAAATAATAGGGGTTTTTAAATGAGACATTTCTATAACATTGCGTGCAATAGCTTCTGCTTGCCCGCGCTCTTCAGCACCAACACCGGGGTAAGCCCCAGCAGAATCAATAAATACCATCACTGGTAAGTGGAAACGTTCCGCCATTTTCATTAAACGAAGTGCTTTACGGTAGCCTTTTCTGGCGATGGCATCCCAAAATTACGCATAACTTTCTCTTTTGTTGTCCGCCCTTTTTGTTGCCCAAGCACCATAACCGGCCTACCATCTAAACGAGCAAGGCCCCCCACCAGCGCTTTGTCATCAGCAAAAGCGCGGTCACCCGCTAGTTCCTGAAACTCAGTAAATATTAATGGAATATAATCAAGGGGATAAGGCCTCAATGGGTGTCTCGCTAATTGGACAATCTCCCATGCCCCAAGAGATGCAAATATGGTTTTCGTAAGCGAATGACTCTTTTTTTTCAAGAGCTGGATCTCTTCTTCTAATTTAATTTCTGAAGGATGTCCTTTTAGCTTGAAGGCAATAAGCGCCTCAATTTTGTCATTGAGTTCAACGATAGGTTTCTCGAATGCAAGAAAATGGTTAGTCATAACGTTCCTAAAATGGTAACAGCAATCTTAGGAGTGTAATCAGAGAATCAATCCCATTCTATGCTTAAAAATAGGATTGATTGTTATCAGGAATGGAATAATGTTTTAACGCTGACTTTTCTTTAGCGAATTTGATTTTAAGCTGTTTTCCATAATCTTTTGAAAATTAGGGCATAAAAAGTGATTTTCTTCAGGGCAATTCGCAATATGCAAAATACCCTTTTTTAAGGCTAATAACCCCTGTATGGTTTGCTCAATTTCTTCTGCTTTTTCAAGTAGGCTCTCACGTTCAATATTAGGGCCATCCTTATGGTTGAGCATGCTAGCAATTTCATCGAGTGAAAATTTAGCTTCTTGCCCCAATGCAATTAAAGACAAACAGGTTATTACGTCTTTCCCGTGATAAATCCGTTTTAACCCTTTACGCCCTATCGGCTTAATCAGCCCTCTCTCTTCATAATAACGTAGGGTTGATGCTGCTAAACCTGATAATTGGCTAACTTGAGAAATATCTAACTCATCATACATGAAATACTAACCCGCTATAATACTCGCTAATCAGGCTAATTGTTGGCGCAGTAACACCGTAATCGTGCCATTCATAAAAATTTCACGGTCAACAACGTAACCTAACTTTTCAGCCACACGTAAAGAAGCTAAGTTCCTCGGTTCAATAAAACAAATAGATTGCCGATACTTATTTTCTTTCGTCAGCCAAGACAGTGCAGCCTGCATAGCTTCCGTTGCATAGCCTTTTCCTTGATGTTCAGGTGCAATGACCCAACCCGCTTCTGGAATGCCTTTAACATGGGGTTCGACCATACGATGAAAATCCGCGAAACCTAAATCACCAATATATTGACCACTCGCTTTTTCACGGACAGCCCAATAGCCAAAGCCTAATAATGGCCATAAACCACCATAAGCTAACATTCTCATCCATGATTCGCGCTCACTAGAAGGCATACCACCAATGTAACGAACCATTGACTCAGTCGCCCATAACTTCGCAAGTGCAGGAAAATCACTTACTTGGTGTTTATTTAATATCAGTCTATCTGTTTCAAGTTCAGGTATTACAGCCATTGATTGCTTCTCCTTGCTATCTAAATGGGGGTTCATCGAACGTTCTTAATTTCCTTGAATGCAATTTATCCCCTTCTTTCCTCAATAAATCAATAGCACGAATACCTATTTGCAAATGTTCTGAGATTGCACCTTCATAAAAACTGTTTGCTTGACCGGGCAATTTAATTTCACCATGCAGAGGCTTATCAGAAACACATAACAGCGTGCCATAAGGAACCCTGAAGCGATACCCCTGAGCTGCAATTGTGGCACTTTCCATATCCACGGCAACCGCGCGGCTTAAACTAAAACGGCGAGCTGTTGCAAAAAAACGTAATTCCCAATTTCTGTCATCTGTTGTAACAACGGTTCCAGTTCGTAGACGTTGTTTTACCAATTCCCCAGGCATATTGCTAACTTGTTTTGTAGCGTCATATAGCGCACGCTGGACTTCCGCAATACTTGGAATAGGAATATCTGGCGGTAATACATCATCAAGAATATGGTCATCACGCAAATAAGCATGAGCCAAAACATAATCGCCAATTTTTTGGCTTTCTCTTAACCCGCCACAATGGCCAATCATCAACCAAGCATGTGGTCGTAAAACGGCTAAATGATCGCAAATATTCTTTGCATTTGAAGGACCAACACCGATATTTACTAAAGTAATTCCTGCCCCATCTCTAGCGATTAGATGATATGCAGGCATTTGAAATTTTTTCCATGTTAAATCAGAAGTCGCAATTTGTGGATCTGCATTCTCAGCGGTTAAATAATTATGTCCAACACAAGATAATGCAATATAACGACTTTCAGGATCACGTACCTGTTCACATGCCCAATTCACAAATTCATCGACATAACGGTTATAATTAGTGAAAAGAATGTACGGTTGAACATGTTCAGGTGGGGTTCCTGTATAATGCTTTAATCGCGCTAATGAAAAATCCACACGTAATGCATCAAAATGAGACAGCGGCATTTCATCCGTAGCAGTGTTCAAACCATCTGTAATATCATCACTGATATGAGATAAATCGGTTATCGGAAAATGTGCAGCTAAATTACTGCTCATACTCCTATCTAATGCTAAATCTGAACCATCAATGACAAAAGGGTAAGGAATTTCAATTTTTGAAGGGCGAACGGAAAAAGTGACATCATAATCCTGTTGTAGGATAGATAATTGCTCAACTAAATAAGCACGGAATAGTTCTGGCTGAGTCACCGTAATAGTATAATCACCCCGTTTAACAAAACGTGCATAAGCACGGGTTTTTTCGCAATGATCAACTTTGCCTTCCCATGTAACACACAGTTCGGGATAAGCAAATAACCCATTTTCCCTTTCTGTAATATCGGGTATGCGGCCTTCTTTTACATAAATAGCGATAGCATCTCTTAATGAATCAATCGCATTGCTATATAACAACGAAAGTTTATCTAAAACATCTTCAATAGATAAGTTTTCATATTTCTGGCATTTTTCCAAAGACACACACAACTCCTTATCATCAGATAAAATTATCTCCGATAACATAGAGTATCAATGTAACAGTTGCAAAATATATCGCGATTAACGTACTTATATCACAGTTAATGTACTACAAAGGATAAAACAATTGGTAATGTGAATACCGCAGCCACGGTTTGTAATGTAATTATACCTGCCATTAGTTGGCTGTCCCCATTTAACTGACGCGTTAAAATATAAGCGGTTGGCGCAGTAGGAATAGCAAAAAATAGTACTAATAGAATTGTTTCAAGGTTTGGCAAAGAAAATAAGCCCGCCACTGTTAATGCTAAAATAGGCATAAGAAGTAAACGTAACAATGTTGACGCCATAATAGGCTTAAATTCATTTCTTAGTGTTGAGGTTTGTAATGCGGCTCCAATACAGATTAAGCCTAATGGTAAGCTGGCAGCTGCGAGTAGTTTTAAAAATTGGTCCGAGCCAAAGGGTAATCCCACTGGGGATATATTCAATAACACGCCAACGACACAGGAAATGATCAATGGGTTTTTTATGATTGGTAATAAAATTTGCTTAGCTGAAACCTTTTGTCCTGAAGATAACGAAAGCACAGCAATGACATTACAGCTTGGTACTAAAACAGCCATAATTACCGCAGCAATAGCGATCCCTTCTTTGCCAAATAAATCAGCAACAATAGCCAACCCTAAATAAGTATTAAAACGCGTGATTCCTTGGATATGCGCGCCAAATCTCGGGATAGGTATTTTGAATAAATATTTACAACCTAGAACTAGCACAGAACTAATTGCTAAAACACAAAGGATGGCGCTCGCTAAATAGGGTAATTTAGGGTTGTCCAAAGGTGCCGTTGCGAGACTGTTAATTAATAATGCAGGAAACAAAATAAAATAGTTTAATTTTTCAGCACTCGGCCAAAAATCAGTGGTGAATATTGTCGAGCGACGCAATACAAATCCCATTGCAATCAGAGCAAATAATGGCCACAAAACTAATAGAATCTTATCCATGAGAACGTAATCTGTTTTTATTTGAGCACTAAGTGAGTTTGTTAATCAGTCTATCGTTAAATTTTTGTAGCTGATAGGTAAAAAAAGCGCTATTCCTATGTTTTGCTTTTCTTAGCTTATTTTCGATTAAATCGAGATTGTATCGACTTTCTCTTATTTATATTTAAATAATATATTTTTCCGCCCTTAAAACACAAGCTCCTAAACTTATCTCACTTCGACATATAAAAATCATTTGCTTAGGAGTTCAATATTATGTATTTTTATTCATTATAAATGCATAATTAAAGAGGTTAGTATGTTTAAAAAATTAGTTTTTGCTGGCTGTATGTCATTGGCAGCCTTCGCCGGGAATGTTTACGCAAAAGAAAGCTATACCGTTGGTGCTGGTGGGACTTACCGTCCGTTTGAATATGAAAATAGCCAAAAACAGCTCGAAGGCTTTGATATTGACATCATTAAAGCAATTGCAGAAGCAGAAGGTTTTGACGTTAAACTTGTCAATACCCCTTGGGAAGGGATTTTTGCGACCTTATCGTCTGGTGATAGAGATATTTTAATTTCGGGGATCACAATTACAGATAAACGCAAAAATATGGTTGATTTCTCTAACCCCTATTTCCCGGCTGAGCAAGCGATCGTCATCAGTGAAACATCTGATGTTAAAGACTTAAATAGCTTAAAAGACCTGAATGTAGGTGTTGTGAACTCCAGCACTGGTGATATTGTTGTTTCTGATGTAATAGGTAAAAACAGTACAGCAATCAAACGTTTTGACAATACTCCTCTTTTATTACAAGAACTATTCGAAGATGGCATTGACGCTGCAGTTGGTGATGTCGGCGTAATTAAATATTATATAAAAACGCACCCTGAGAAAAAATTTAAACTGATTTACGATAACCATTTCGAAAAACAATATTTTGGTATTGCTGTCGCTAAAGGGAATAGTGAATTACAGCAAAAAATAAATAATGGCTTAGATAAGATTATTGCAGACGGTACATACAATAAAATTTACCAAAAATGGTTTGATGAAAATGTTCCTCAATTACCAAAACAATAATTAAATTTAACTTAAAGCCATCTATGGATGGCTTTTTCACGTTTTAAATCAGGGTGAAAATTAAGATGTCTGCGTTTCGTTGGGAAATAATTGAAGAGTATGCTCCATTATTTGCTGAAGGCGCAATGATGACGATAAAAGCAACCATCATTTGCGTTATTTTAGGCTCACTATGGGGATTAACCCTCGGTTTAGGCAGAACGGCCAAAGCTGAACAAGGGATTTGGAAACCTATTTTACACTATTTTGTACAGTGGCCAGTTCGCTTCTATGTCAGTGCCTTTCGTGGTACTCCACTATTTGTTCAAATAATGGTTGTTCACTTTGCCTTAGTGCCACTGTTTATTAACCCTCGTGATGGCTTATTTGTTACATCAGGGTTAATGTCTGTTGATACCGCTAAAATGCTCCGCTCCGATTACGGTGCTTTTCTATCTTGCGTCATTGCAATTACTTTAAACTCAGGAGCTTATGTCTCTGAAATATTCCGTGCGGGTATTCAATCCATTGATAAAGGGCAAATGGAAGCTTCGCGTGCGCTTGGTATGAGTTGGGCAAAAACAATGCGCAAGGTGATTCTTCCGCAAGCTTTTCGGCGCATTCTTCCCCCACTGGGAAATAATGCCATCGCAATTGTCAAGGACTCATCCCTCGCTTCCGCAATCGGTTTGGCCGATCTCGCCTATGCTGCAAGAACGGTCTCCGGAGCTTACGCAACTTACTGGGAACCCTACTTAACAATATCTGTGATTTATTGGATGCTGACATTTATACTTGCTCAGTTGGTGCAATATATGGAAAGAAGGTTGGGCAGAAGTGATTTACGTTAATAATTTACAAAAAAAATTTGGTGATGCTCATGTACTTAGAGGTATTTCTTGTGAAGTTAAACCTCAAGAAGTTATTTGTGTCATTGGCCCTTCTGGTTCAGGAAAAAGTACCTTTTTACGCTGTTTGAATGCGCTAGAACGCCCTGACGGGGGAGAAATTCAAGTCAATGGTTTTAACGTTCATGATCCTAAAACTGATTTAAATAAAATGAGAGAAAATGTGGGGATGGTGTTTCAGCGTTTTAACCTATTCCCCCATATGACCGTGTTAGAAAACTTGATGATGGCGCCAACCTTAGTGAAAGGAATAAAAAAGGAATTGGCACTTAAACAAGCAGAACAACTTCTGATCAAGGTAGGGTTGTTAGATAAAATTGATGCATGGCCAGCCAGTTTATCCGGTGGGCAGCAACAACGAGTCGCTATTGCTAGAGCGTTAGCCATGCAACCATCCATTTTGTTATTTGATGAGCCGACATCTGCACTTGACCCCGAATTAGTTGGTGAGGTTCTTTCAGTGATGAAAACCCTTGCAAATGAAGGTATGACAATGGTTATCGTCACCCATGAAATGGGGTTTGCACGTGAAGTTGCCGACCGAGTCTTGTTTATTGACCAAGGTATTATTCAAGAAGAAGGCACGCCAGAACAACTCTTTACTGCACCTAAAAACCCACGGACTGCGGAGTTTCTAAGTAAAGTACTTTAATTTTATAGCCTGCTTAGTATGCTAAGCAGGTTTTTCTGATAGGCAGGTCTTTTTATTATCGATACGCTAGGAATATTCGCTCTTAATAAAGATTAATTTATGGATATCAAAAGCCTCTGCAAACAATACCGCTCAGGGAAAAAATTTAAATATGTTTTCTTCTGGGGCCACCAAACCAAACAAAATCAAATTACAAAAAGCTGCTTCAGCCAATGGTACCCTTCCCCATTTATTGTTAATAACCACCGCTTTGCCAGTGCAGAACATTTCATGATGGCCGAAAAAGCACGCTTATTTGGTGATTTAGAAACATTGGATAAAATCATTCATGCACCAAATCCCGGAGCGGCTAAAGCATTTGGTCGTGAAGTTCGTGGGTTTAAGCAAGATGTTTGGGATGAAAACCGTTTTGCTATTGTTGTCAGCGCTAATATGGCAAAATTCTCTCAACATGAAGAATTAAAACAGTTTTTACTCTCCACAAACGAACGTGTTCTAGTTGAAGCTAGCCCCGTCGATAAAATTTGGGGAATAGGCCTTGCCGAAGATACTGAAAATATTGAAAACCCATTAACATGGAAAGGGTTAAACCTTCTCGGTTTCGCATTAATGGATGTTAGAAGTCAGCTAGCCAATTAACTCTCTAATTTTTGCCTATTTTCTGATAAAACGAAAAACCCGTTGTTATTAAACAGCGGGCCCGTCATTATTTTATCAAAATATAGAATATACTACTGAGCTTTATTATAAAGGCATTCTGTATTCAATTACCCCAGGCTTTTCTGCCACCCAGTTATACAATTTTTGGCCTCGCAAATTGGTTTCTTGTGTATGCCAATATAGACGGCCACATTGTTTCTCTTGCGCTTGTGCGTGTACAAATTCAATTAATTGTTTTCCTACATGACGCCCTCTCATTTCTGGCGTCACATATAAATCTTCAAGGTAGCAAAAATCATTTTCAGCCCATGTTGAGCGGTGAAATAAATAATTCACAAAACCAACAACTTTTCCATTTTCCAACGCAACAGCACAGTACATCGGCTCACTCTCATCAAAAAAGCGCTCCCATGCTTTTAAGGTAATTTCTTCACTTAAATCTACCTTATAAAATTTCTGATACTCTAACCAATACACTAACCACTCTGGGTAATGTTCCGGCGCAACAAATTCCACTGTAACTGGTAATGATGTTTTACTCATAATAACCCTTCCATTTGTAGACATATTACATAATGGCGCTATAGTACCTAGCAATCTGGCTCTATATAAGAGACACTTTTGTTATTTATTTAGGATCCACTTTATGCGACGCCAACAGCATGCCCAATTCCCATTACTATTACTTGAAAAAGGTTACATTAAAGAAAATGTTTATCACACAATACGTAATGCCATCTTAGATGGACGTATTGCTGCTGGAATTAAACTTCCTTCCTCTAGAGCATTAGCAGAAATGATGGCGATCTCACGAAATTCGGTAATTGCTGGGTTTGAACGACTAATTGATGAAGGATACCTTTATTCCCAAAAAGGCTCAGGGACTTATGTTTCCCCCCATATTCCTGATGAATTAATTGGTGCCATAAGTAGCACTAAACAGGGTGACCAATCTGGATATCCTGCATTAAATCTGAATCCTAGAGTTTCCACTTTATCGAATTTATGGGAAAAATCGCGTCCAAATACCAACAAACACCAAATGTTTAATATCGGTATTGGTTGTGTGGACCAATTCCCGCATGAATTATGGGGAAGATTATTGGGTCGAGTTTGGCGTAAGTCCAAACAAATTATTACGCATTTTAATCACCCTGATGGGTATGCACCACTAAAAGATTTATTGGTAGATTACGTCCGTTCGACTCGTGGGGTTCATTGTAAACAGCAACAAATTATTATTGTTAATGGAACACAGCAAGCCATTAATTTAGCGGCAAAAGTCTTATTACAGCAAGGGGATAAAGTATGGTTAGATGACCCTGGCTATGATAGTGCGAGAGCTATTTTAACCGCTGCTGGTGCTGATATTGACGCTATTCCATCAGACAAAGAAGGAATGGATATTATATATGGTGCGAAACACCATAAAACAGCAAAATTAATTTATACCACGCCTTCTCACCAGTTCCCTCTGGGCACAACTCTCAGCTTACCTCGGCGTTTAGCATTATTGGATTGGGCACAACAAAACAACGCATGGATTTTTGAGGATGACTACAATAGTGAATTTCGCTTTTTATCAAAGCCAATTCAAGCATTGCAAGGCTTAGATAATCATCAACGTGTTATTTATGCAGGGACATTTTCTAAAATGATGTACCCCGGCTTTCGTTTAGGTTTTTTAATAGTGCCAGAAATTCTGAGTGAGGCATTCACCATGATGAAATATTATAGTGATAGCCACTGTGGTTATTTAGAACAGGCCGCTTTAGCTCAGTTTATCCAAGAAGGCCACTATGCACGCCATGTCAGAAAAATACGGAAGATATGTTACGAGAGGCAAAATACTTTTATCAATGCCATCAATCACTATCTCCCTCACCTATTTAATGTACAGATGACAGATTCAGGCATTCATACTGTTTGTTGGGTGAAAGACGGTTATGATATTAACGTGATCCTTAACCAATGCCGTCTCTTGGGCTTTGGCGCACAACCGCTATCACGCTACTGTATTCAAAGTACTCACCAAAATGCAATTCTATTTGGCTATGCTGCCCATTGTGAAAACGAGATAATTAGCAATATAAAATTACTCAGTGAACAATTGAGTAATATATACCCTAGTTAAACAAAAATGATTTTCAGCGTTTATCCGATAGCTAGAATTTTTCTAATCTTTATAACTGTACCTTAATAGCATTGTTTATATTGAGGTACTTTTATGACAAAAATAAATTATCCCCATGAGTACGAAGTTGGCGATGTTGTCTTTACCAGTATTGGGACTGAGCTATTTCGCCAAATAGCCTCGGCATCTTTATGTTGGAGTAACCATGTTGGCATGATTGTAGGTCATAATGGTGAAGATTATTTAATTGCAGAAAGTCGCGTTCCCCTTTCAACAACCACGACCTTATCGCGGTTTATTGCCCGTTCGTCTGACAATCGTTACAGTGTACGCCGATTTTCCCATACATTAACAAGTGAACAAAAATCCGCATTAGTCGCCGAAGTTCCTGCTCGTTTAAATAAGTTTTATCACACGGGATTTAATTATGAGTCTTCTAGGCAGTTTTGTTCAAAGTTTGTTTTCGATATTTATCAATCTGCGTTATCAGTTCAAATAGGGGAATTAGAAACCTTCAAGGAATTATTAACTAAAAACCCGAATGCAAAATTAAATTTTTGGAAGTTATGGTTTATTGGGCAAATTCCATGGGAACGTAAAACTGTTACTCCTGCAAGTTTATGGCATCACCCTGAATTATCATTAATTTATCGCAGCCATGATGACATTCATTAATTAGCGATATTGATATTTGACTAAGCCACTCAACGTATATAAGAGTGGCTTAACATGATGCCTTAATCTTTATCAATCAATAAGCATTGCATCGCCATTAAACAAATTTGCTGTAATAGCCAGTTATTATAGTAAAGCCTCTTCTATTAGAGACTTTACTTTGCCTACCTGTACTGGAATTGCGTGGGTTATCGCGATTATTTTTTCTTATTTAGCATCGATTTCAAGTCAGCAAACGGGTTATAAGTTGCTGCTTCAATATCATTTTGTGCATCTTCCCCTGCCACGACATTAGTGCCATACATTTCAGCTTCTGTGTACTTCGAATGCTCATGATCATGGCAAAATAAACACAATAGTTCCCAATTGCTGCCATCTTCAGGGTTATTGGTATGATCATGGTCGATATGATGCACAGTTAATTCACGTAAATTTGAATACACAAACTCACGAGTACAGCGTCCACAAACCCATGGGTAAATTTTAAGTGCTTTTTCACGATAGCCACTTTCTAATCGCGCATAGTTTTTAGGGATCAAAGCCATTGCCGATATTCCTATTAAAAATAGTAATTTTGAGATAATACGCCTAATATACCTCAATTCAGAGCAAAAAAAGAAACTCAAGGCAACAAAAAACCCAGATATGATGACTCGCCAACTTTATAGGGCATGTCATCAACTCCGGGCTCATTTATTAGTTAGTTTTTACTTAGATTACCTATTCAACAATTCTCTACGGATAATCTCAGCCCCTGCACTTAATGCATTAAGTTTACCCGTTGAGACCCGTCGAGATAATGGTGCCATACCACAGTTTGTTGATGGATAAAGTTTATCAGCATCCACAAATTGCAGCGCTTTACGTAACGTATTGGCGACTTCTTCTGGTGTTTCGATGATATTGCTAGCCACATCAATCGCCCCCACCATCACTTTTTTACCGCGAATAAGCTCAATTAAATCCATAGGAACATGGGAGTTATGGCATTCTAAGGAGATAATATCAATATTTGAGGTTTGCAGTTTTGGGAAAGCCTCTTCATATTGCCGCCACTCAGAACCCAGTGTCTTTTTCCAGTCAGTATTAGCTTTGATGCCGTATCCATAACAAATGTGAACTGCTGTCTCACATTTCAGCCCTTCAATGGCTCTTTCTAACGCAGCCACCCCCCAATCGTTTACTTCATCAAAAAACACATTAAAAGCCGGCTCATCAAACTGAATAATATCAACGCCCGCAGCTTCAAGCTCTTTTGCTTCTTGATTCAATATTTTAGCGAACTCCCATGCCAGTTTTTCACGACTTTTATAATGGTTATCATACAGTGTATCAATCATCGTCATCGGCCCAGGAAGCGCCCATTTAATCGGCTGTTTTGTTAGCTTACGTAAAAATTTAGCATCTTCCACAAAAACAGGTTTTTGGCGTTCAACCGCTCCAACTACCGTCGGCACGCTCGCATCATAACGATCACGAATTTTAACCACTTCACGCTTTGCAAAATCAACACCACTGAGGTGTTCAATAAATGTCGTCACAAAATGCTGGCGTGATTGCTCGCCATCGCTAACAATATCAATCCCAGCACGTAGTTGATCTTCAAGGGATAAGCGCAATGCGTCTTGTTTTCCCTCGATGAGTTCTTCATTTTGCAGCTTCCAAGGAGACCAAAGCGTCTCAGGTTCAGCAAGCCAAGAAGGTTTTGGTAAGCTGCCCGCGGTAGATGTTGGTAATAATGTTTTCATAATAATTGACCTTAAATTTTTATAATTAATCAAAGCGCGTAGTTAGCAGACCATTGCTCTAGAATATGCTTATAGGGCTCAATAAAATGTTCTTCTGTATATTTTCCCTGCTCAATAGCCAATCGGCTACGTTCTTCGCGGTCATAAACAATTTTTGTTAGCGAATAATCTTGATTCGTCAAACTCGGTTGATAGCATTGCCCCGCAACAGAGTTCGCATTGTAAATCTCTGGCCGATAAATCTTCTGGAATGTTTCCATCGTGCTAATTGTGCTAATCAATTCAATATTGCTGTAATCGCTCAGCAAATCTCCCGTAAAATAAAATGCTAACGGCGCAACACTATTTTGAGGCATAAAATAACGAACCTGTAACCCCATCTTTTTAAAATATTGATCTGTTAATGAAGCCCCATTTTGCTGATATTCAATCCCCAATATAGGATGTTGATTCCCAGTTCTATGGTAGATATCTTTATTTGAGACACTTAAACATATCACTGGCGCCTTACTAAAATGCGCTTTATATTCACTAGAATTTACAAAATATTTAAAGATATTCCCATGCAAGTCACCAAAGTTTTCTGGAATACTAAAGCTTGCTTGGTCCTTATTGTGGTCTAACAATAAAACACTAAAATCATAATCACGCACATAAGATGAAAAGTTATTTCCGACAATACCCTCAGTTCGTTCACCTGTTTTATGATCAATAATATTGGTTTTTAATATTTCAATCACAGGGAACCTATTACTATTTTCCTCAATACTCATCTCGACAGAAATAATTTCCAACTCGATTGAATAACGGTCGCTTTTAGGGTTGTCCCAATAGGCTAATGTATTGAAACGGTTGTTCATCATGACAAGCGTGTTACGCAAATTTTCTTGGCGATTTTCCCCTCTGGCTAAATTAGCAAAGTTAGTTGTGATACGTGTATTTTCAGAAGGATTATAATTTTCATCAAAAAGACTACTTTTAATCGTAAATGTAAAATTTTTGTTCATCGTCTCGTCGCACCCTAAATTCCAAAATGGAAACTCAATTGACTTCTTGATTTTTTTAGAAGTTTTTGTCTCTCATTGATCAATCTTTATGTTGTAGATAAGTTAATTTTCCTCGTTAGCTAATTTATGCCAGAGCTGTTGATTGAGTGAAAGCGACTTAATTTCATTTCGAACATGAACGATTTTCATGATCATCTATTTCACTTATTTTAATTATGTGACGAAGAACTAAGAAATATTATTTTTCATTATAATTCATGATGTTAAGTGTATTATATGGACAATTTCCTAGAGGGGATGAATATTCGACTCGAAGACTTAAACATTGGTTAGTGAAATAAATTTATTTAGTACATATAGAAAACACTTAGGCCATACAGTCTAAGTTACTAACTAAAATTAACTACAATAATAAAAGGTGGCACAGTATTATGCACAAAAAAAAGGCACTCGCCCCCGAGTGCCTTTTGACTACAACTCACTGAATATAAAGTAAATTACACCTATTCAGCGGTTCTGGTACTTGTGCGGATCAGGTAGTCAAATGCGCTAAGTGCGGCTTTTGCCCCTTCTCCAGCTGAAATAATAATTTGTTTGTATGGTACCGTTGTACAGTCACCGGCAGCAAAAATACCTTTAATACTGGTTTCGTTACGTGCATCGATCTCGATTTCGCCCATACGGTTTCTAGCAACTGTGTCGCCTAGCCAATTAGTATTAGGCAATAAACCGATTTGCACGAATGCTCCCGCCACTTCTAATAAATGTACGCTATCATCAGTACGGTCTTTATATTCGAGACCCGTCATTTTACTGCCATCACCTTTTACTTCTAAGGTTTGTGCATTGACGATAATATCGACATTTTTCAGGCTACGTGCTTTTTGCTGTAATACAGAATCTGCTTTCAGTTCCGGAGCAAACTCCAGTACGGTCACATGCTCAACGACACCGGCTAAGTCAATAGCCGCTTCAATACCTGAGTTACCGCCACCAATAACGGCAACACGTTTACCTTTAAATAACGGACCATCACAGTGTGGGCAGAATGTTACACCCTTAGTACGATATTCTTGTTCCCCCGGAACACCCATATTTCTCCAGCGAGCACCTGTTGAAATAATAATACTGCGTGATTTTAAGATCCCACCCGATGCAGTTTCGATTTGGTGTAATCCACCTTCTTCTGCCGCAGGGATCAGTTTTGCAACTGATTGGCCATCAATGACATCAACATCATAGCTGTCCACGTGGTTCTTCAATGCGCCTGCAAAAATAGCCCCTTCCGTTTTGATAACTGAAATATAGTTTTCAATATCAACCGTATCCATAACTTGGCCACCAAAACGCTCGCCAATTACGCCAGTACGGATCCCTTTACGTGCGGTATAGATTGCCGCTGAAGCCCCTGCTGGGCCACTACCAATAACAAGGACTTCAAAAGGCTCACGCTCTGTGAGTGATTTCGCTGCACGCGCATCTGCGTTGGTATCAACTTTGCTAACAATTTCACTTAACGTCATACGCCCTTGGCCAAACTCTTTTCCATTCAGGAAAACCGCAGGAACGCCCATCACATTACGTTCATCAATCTCATTTTGGAAAAGTGCACCATCAATAGCCGTATGGCTAATATTTGGATTTAAAACTGCCATTAAGTTCAACGCCTGAACAACATCTGGGCAGTTATGGCAAGATAAAGAGTAATAAGTCTCAAAGTGGAATTCGCCTTCAAGACCTTTAACCTGCTCTAATAACTCTTGCGCTTCTTTAGATGGATGACCACCGATTTGCAATAATGCCAGCACAAGAGAGGTAAATTCATGCCCCAAAGGTGAGCCTGCAAAACGCAAACCACTATCTGTACCTGGGTTAGTAATTAAAAAAGACGGTGTTCTTAGTGCGCTATTGCGCTCTTCACGTACAGTGACTTTATCTGACAGAGATGCAATTTGTTCTAACAGCTGCTTGATTTCATTTGATTTTTCGCTGTCATCTATATTAGCAACTAATTCAACGGGTTTAGTTAAACGTTCTAAGTAGGCTTTCAACTGTGCCTGTAAATTATTGTCGAGCATGTAATCCCCTTTAATTTTTATCATAAAATCGGGTACATATACCCGTCGTGATCCAAGTTGCAGGCCTAAACACCTGCAACCTGAATTATTCAGTATTAATCAATTGAGTTAGATTAATTAGATTTTGCCGACTAAGTCCAAAGATGGAGACAGTGTTGCATCACCTTCTTTCCATTTAGCTGGGCAAACTTCACCTGGGTGACTTGCAACATATTGTGCTGCTTTAACTTTACGTAACAGGTCAGCTGCATCACGACCGATACCTTCAGCAGTAATTTCGATTGCCTGAATGATACCTTGTGGGTCAACAACGAAAGTGCCGCGGTCTGCTAAGCCTTCGTTTTCACGCATATTTTCAAAGTTACGTGTTAATGCGCCAGTTGGGTCACCGATCATGGCATATTTGATTTTACCGATAGTTTCTGAACTTGCATGCCATGCTTTATGGGTAAAATGTGTGTCAGTAGAAACAGAGAAAATTTCAACACCTAATTTTTGGAATTCTTCATAATGGTCAGCAATGTCACCCAGTTCAGTTGGGCAAACAAAGGTAAAGTCAGCTGGATAGAAGAAGAAAACGCTCCATTTACCTGCAACATCTTTTTCAGAAACTTCGATAAATTGGCCATCTTTAAATGCTTGGTTAGTAAATGGTTTGATTTGAGTATTAATTAATGACATATGATGTTCTCCTGTTTGGTTGCCTATTAAGTTACTGTTTTACAGCAGCTTAATCCAATCATTACCCACTATTGATTTGATAGGTACAACCTAATAATGCACCAATAATTAATAGGTGAAGCATTAGAACGCTTACTGAAAAATTCAGCAAGCGTTTTATGCATTAATGGATATTTTATGTACAGTAGGTTATGCCATGGTGGCAATCGTTTTGCGAAAACGAATGAGTGCGAGAGAAAAGAATACAGCACCAATAACAACAAGAACCGCAAATTGAGGCCAAACAATTTGGAAGCCAGCTCCGCGATATAAAATCGCTTGAGCAAGGCTAACAAAGTGCGTTGTCGGCATGGTTAGCATAATGTCTTGAACAAGCTGAGGCATACTTTCTCGCGCTGTCATTCCGCCAGAAAGCATATTTAATGGCAATAACACTAAGATCATCAACAAACCAAACTGAGGCATGGAGCGTGCAATCGTCCCCATAAAAATACCAATCGACGTTGTCGCAAATAAACTCAAGGCCACCCCACACATAAACAATAAGATAGAGCCTTCGATTGGTACTTGTAGCAATGTTTTTACAACCAAAATTAAGGAAACACCAGATGCAATCAATACCACCAGCCCCATTGACCATATTTTCGACATCATAATTTCAAATGGCGTTAGTGGCATGACCATCAAATGTTCGACTGTACCGTGTTCCCGTTCGCGGATTAGTGCAGCGCCCGTTAAAACAATCGATAACATCGTAATATTATTAATGATTGCCATAACAGAACCAAACCATGACTGTGTCAAGTTAGGGTTAAAGCGCATCCTCACTTCCAAATCAACAGGTAAACTTGCATTACTACGGTATTTTGCTAAAAATTCATTCACTTCCCCTAAGGTAATATTTTGAATATAACTATTTCCTAAGAAGGCTTGGCTCATCCTTGTTGCATCAATATTTACCTGAATTTCAGGATGCCGTCCTGCAAGCACATCACGTTGAAAATTAGGCGGAATATCTAGCGCAAAAGTATATGAACCACGATTTAACAAACCATCAATTTGATCTGGTGTGATATCCGCGGGTGGTAAAAAATAAGGCGCATAAAAGCTATTGATTATCCGATTTGATAACTGTGACTTATCTTGGTCAGCAATCGCAATGGGCGCATTATGTAAAGAGCCGGGAGTCACCGTTGCCGACGAATAAATCGATACCGTAAAAGCAAAGACAATCAAGGCTAGCATCGCTTTATCGCGGCCTAAACTGCGTAACTCTTTGACTCCTAGGTTAAAAATATTCTGAATTTTACGTATCATCGCTATGCCTCCTGCTTTTTCAGGAATAAAACACTGAGCCCAATAACCAATGGAACAGTGATCAGTAATGGGATAAACGATGACTGTAAATCGAATAAATTTAGTCCCTTAGAGAAGGTTCCTCGCGTGATAGTTAAAAAGTGTGATGTTGGATAAACCATCCCAACCCAGCGGCCAATACCTTCCAATGATGAAACTGGGTCAATCATTCCTGAAAATTGTGTTGCTGGTATCAGAGTGATGATAGAAGTACCAAAAATTGCTGCAATTTGGCTTTTCATAAAGCATGAAATTAATAACCCCATTCCTGTTGCAATACTGATATACAAAAATGCGGCCAAGGTTAACGTCAGAAAACTACCTTTAAATTCAACACCAAATATATAGACGGACAGTATGCAAAGTAATACAAAGTTAAACATGCCTAATAAAATATAAGGGAGCTGCTTTCCAAGTAAAAACTCTAATTTGGTGATCGGAGTGACATAAAGATTGATAATCGAACCAAGCTCTTTTTCCCGAACAACACTCAACGCGCTAAGCATTGCGGGGATCATCATTAATAATAATGGAATAACTGCGGGAACAATCGCCGGTAAACTACGAACATCTGGGTTATAACGATATCGGGTTTCAATGTCGATAGCTGGCATACCAGCAACGCCAACGGGTTGGCGAGCAGCCATCGTACTTAGCCATGCTAAGTGCATCGCTTGCACATAGCCACGCACAGTTTCAGCGCGGTTTGGCATCGCACCATCAATCCACACGCCAATTTTAACGTTATTGCCGCGTGCAACGTCCCTTGCGAAGTTAGGCGGAATTTCAATCGCAACGGTAATCTTACCGCTACGCATACCAGCCTCTAAATCATCATAATCCTTGATTGGTGGTTGTTCGATAAAGTAACGTGAACCTGCTAAGTTCAGCGTATATCCTTGACTTAACCCCGTTTGGTCGCGATCTAGTACGGAAAAACGTAAATTTTCGACATCCATACTAATACCGTAACCCATAATAAACATAAGAATTACAGTCCCTAATAACGCGAGTGTTGAACGCACTGGGTCACGACGTAATTCCATCCCTTCTCGAATGGAATAACTGAATAACCGGCGTAAACTAAAACGTTTTTTTAACGCTTCGGTCGCTTGTTCTTTCAGTTCAGGGTCAACATGGAACTCAGGGGCAGTTTCTTGCCCTTGTCCTGCATCCCCCACAGCATCCTGTAAATAAGCAATAAAGGTTTCTTCAAGCGTGCCAAGGCCTCTTTTTTTGGTCAGGTTAGCAGGGGTATCACAATCTAAGACTTTACCTGCATGCATGAGTGAAATACGGTCACAGCGCTCTGCTTCATTCATAAAGTGCGTAGAAATAAAAATTGTGACACCGTCACGTCTTGATAGATCGACCATCAAATTCCAGAACATATCTCTGGCAACGGGGTCTACTCCCGAAGTTGGCTCATCGAGGATTAACATTTCAGGTTCATGAATAACTGCGACAGCTAAAGATAACCGTTGCCGGATCCCCAAAGGTAAATCGTCAGGCATTACGTCTCGCACATCATCAAGTTCAAAACGCTGGCACATTTCGTCCACTCGCTGGGGAATTTTGTCCTCAGCTATATGAAAAAGCTTGGCGTGAAGTACGAGATTTTGCTCAACACTCAATTCACTATATAGTGAAAATGCTTGCGACATGTAGCCGACACGCTTGCGTGTTTCGATATCTTTCGGATCTATTTCTTGACCAAATAGCCATGCTTGCCCTTCACTGGCTTGTAATAAACCCGTCAACATTTTCATAGTGGTTGATTTACCACAGCCATTAGACCCTAAGAAACCAAAAATCTCCCCTTTTGGGATCTTAAAATTCACATGGTCAACAGCGACGAAGTTACCAAAACGCATAGTTAGGTCTTGGGCTTCAATAGCAATAATATTGTCTTCTGTGGTATCACGTGGAGGGATCACGACTTTTTTGTGGCCACTGCGTTTTTCTTCAGGTAGTAATTCAATAAACGCAGCTTCAAGATCATCACATTGAGTTTGGGCTTTTAATTCAGATGCATGACCTGTAGCGAGCACCTTGCCATCATCCATTGCCACTAACCAATCAAAGCGTTCGGCCTCTTCCATATAAGCCGTTGCGACCAAAACGCTCATATTGGTTTGTCGCAAACGAATGCGGTCAATTAAATCCCAAAATTGCGCACGAGATAACGGGTCAACCCCTGTAGTAGGTTCATCCAAAATTAATAAATCGGGATCATGAATTAGCGCACAGCATAACCCAAGCTTTTGTTTCATCCCTCCTGATAACTTGCCTGCTGGACGGTCTTTAAATGGCGCAAGCCCTGTACTTTCAAGCAAATCCTGAATCCGATATTCACGCTCAGCTTTTGATTGGCCAAATAAGCGGCCAAAAAAGTCGACGTTTTCATAAACAGATAACGTATGGTAGAGGTTCTTCCCTAAACCTTGCGGCATGTAGGCGATGCGAGGGCAAACAGCTCTACGATGCTCAATATCACTCATATCACCGTCAAGTACCGTTATTTGGCCTTGTTGAATCACTCTTGCCCCTGCAATCAGGGAGATCAGGCTTGATTTTCCTACACCATCAGGGCCAATCAACCCAACCATTTTTCTTGCTGGGATGGAAAGTACTATGTCATCCAACGCACAATTGTCACCATAATGTTGGCTGACATGTTGTATATCGATAATCACATCATCCATCAGTTTATTGGTCATTGTGGTAATCTCACCTCTAATTCAGCAGGCCAAGATTCATTAGGGTCTAAACGCACATAAGCTTTTCCGGGCAGCCCTGTTTTCACATATTCTAGATGTTGCTCTAATAATTCAGGCGAAATTCGTGCACGCACTCTGAACATTAATTTTAGGCGTTCATTTTGTGTTTCTACGGTTTTCGGTGTGAATTGAGCAACACTCGCCACGAAAGTGGTTTTGGCTGGGATTACGATATTTGGTGCAGCGTCAAGTATAATGTGAACATCACTGCCTAAGGCAACTTTTCCTGCATCTTCAGTCGGTAAGAAAAATGTCATATACACATCACTTAAATCGACCATGTTCAAGACTCGCCCGCCAGCGCCAAGTACCTCTCCAGGCTCAGCGACACGATATTGAATACGCCCGTTTCTTGGCGCTTTTAGAATACTGTCATCTAAGTCCGCAATAATACGGCGTTCCGTTGCTGTCGCTGCATCAACACGGTTTTTCGCTTGGACTATACCAGCGCTTGCAGAATCAATGGCTGATGTCGCGGCGGCAACTTGAGCTTTTGATGCTTCCAGTGCTGCACGAGAGCCTTGCATCTGTGCTGTATCATCATCGACTTGTTGCTGAGATACGGCGTTGGTTCTCACCAAAGCTCTAGAACGATTTAACCGTTTTTGCGCTGCGTCTAACTCCGCTTCACGTTGACGAACAACAGCCTGGGCTGCAACTTTTTCGCTTTTACGTTGCGCTAAAGCAGACTCGGCAGTGGTCACTGCACTGATGGCTTGGCGTAATTGTGCCTGTACTTCATGGAGTTGCTCTTGGAGTGCTCGCGTATCCATACGAGCAAGTTCTTGCCCTTCTTTAACAAAATCCCCTTCTTTTACATTAATCGTTTCAATACGTCCTGCCGTCTTAGTGGCAATATCAATTTCTGTTGCTTCTATACGGCCGTTACTTTGAGCGAATCCAGCGGGTAGACCACCTGAATTAACATTCCAGTAATAGAAACCACCCGCAACAATAATTAATATTAAAATGATGTAAAAAGATACTTTTTGTTTATTTATTTTCATACCATCCCTTTCCATTAAATGAGAAAACAAGGAACAACAATTATTTTGATTATTAACCTGGTGATTATTAATAAAATGACATAACTGTCTCTATACGAAATAAATACCCTTAAAACTAAAAATATTATTTTTATTTAAAACTTGGCCAAGTAAGTGTTAGCACTACCATTAAATTGGCTATCTATTTAATTTAATGGCATTTTATCAATATTTGGTTTAAGTTTAGTTGCCTTATGTCACAAAAAAACAGAATAAACTCACAAAAATCAGGATAAGGCATTAATTGTACATATTTAATTCAAAATAAAAAAATAAAGCCAGTAACTTAATTTACTGGCTTTATTCAACGATGTTTGAATATGAATAAATATTAGCTTGCGAATGCAGCAATCACTTTTTCATCCATTCGGTAACGAACCCATTCATCTTGCGGTTCTGCACCAATACTTTTATAAAAATCAATTGCTGGCTGGTTCCAATCTAAAACACTCCATTCCAGCCGTTGGCACTTTCGTTCTACGGCTAACACTGCAATATGCTTGAGTAACTTCTTTCCTGCACCCGCGCCACGAAAATCTGGGGAGACATACAAATCTTCTAAATAAATACCATTATTCCCTAACCATGTTGAATAACTCGTAAAAAATACGGCATACCCTGCTGGCTGGCCATCCACATAACAGATTAAGGCTTCTGTGCTTGAATTCGCTCCAAATAAGGAATTTTCAATATCAGCTACCGTGGCTTTAACTTCGTGACGTGCTTTTTCATAATCTGCCAATTCAATGATCATATCTAATATCAAAGCAGCGTCATCACATGTTGCGGGTTTTATTTCTACGTTCATTTGGGGCTCTCTTGTTTTTTGAATCATGATTTTAAACGCTACATAGCAAGAACCCAATTCACAGCAATATTATTCATTTCTTCGCGCATGATATAAGTAACATTTATACCTGTATATGCTTTTTCCTATAATAATCAGAGAGCGCATTTTCGGACCTTGTTGGTTAAATAACATATTAGCTATAATTCTCTCATCGATTAACTAAATGAATATTAAGGAGGCTAATTTATGTTGTTGTGTGATCTTATTGAATATTCACACTTCTTTGGTAATCGCCAGAGCTCAGGCTTTCACAGTTTTATACTGCGATAACCCTGCCTGAGCGAAGCCACTAAAGAAAATCTTCCCTCAGCTTACTGGGTTGTCGTTACGACTATACCCTGGCGTTTTTTCGCCTAAAATTTGAGTAAGCTATGAGCACTTTATTAACTGTAAAATCATTAAATTACGATACTTCAACCTCTACCTTATTAAGCGATATTTCTTTTACCATCCAACAAGGTGACCGCATTGGTTTAATTGGCCATAACGGGAGTGGAAAAAGTACATTATTGAAGCTAATAACCCAACAACTGTTTCCTAATAGTGGCAGTATTACCTATGCAAATCATTGTGTTACTGCTTATATTGAACAACATTTACCCGATGAAATCGCTTGTTTGACTCTGATTGATGCGCTTGTTCAAAAACTCCCTGAACAAGATAAAGTCACTGAGCGCTGGCGGGCTGAAGTTTTATTATCAGAATTAGGTTTTACACCTGAACAATGGGAACAAAAAGCGAATGCCATCAGTGGAGGACAACATACACGTTTGCTGCTGGGGCGTGCTTTAATTGAACAACCCGATTTACTGTTACTCGATGAACCTAGTAATCATTTAGATTTGCCCACACTGATTTGGTTAGGTAATTTCTTACAGTCATGGAAAGGGAGTTTTGTGCTAGTTTCCCATGACCAATCGTTATTAGATAAAGTCAGTAACTGTACTTGGATTTTACGAGATAAATCATTACATTTTTATCGGTTACCTTGCAGTGCAGCACGGCAAGCATTAAGTGAAAAAGACATCACTGATGCACGCCGTAATCAAGCAGAGCAAAAAGAAATTGACCGTATTGCATCAAGTGCCAAGCGTTTAGCGATTTGGGGGCATGTGTATGACAATGAAGCCTTATCACGCAAAGCCAAACAGATGGAAAAACATATTGACCGTCTTAAAGATGCCCAAACCGAATTAACTGAAGGCTATCAATGGAAGCTTGCTTTAAATGGCAAAGCTATTCCTGCAGATAGAGTTTTAGAGTTGGAAAACACCGTTGTTTCAACACCGAATGGAAATCAGTTATTTAAAACGGCATTTCATCAAGTGAAAAGTGGTGATCGTATCGCTATCATGGGAGCCAATGGCTGTGGTAAATCAACACTATTACGTCTACTTTGGCAACATTATCAACAAAATTTACGCTATAGCTCACAATTGAAGTTTCATCCAGCAATTCGTGCTGGTTATTATGACCAACAATTAGAGCAGTTAAATGATAATGATAGCCTATTAGATGCACTACGTCATTTTTCACCTTTAACCGATGAACAACGAAAAATGGCATTGATTGGAGCGGGGTTTGCCTATAATCGTCACCAACAGAAAGTGGCAACACTGAGCGGTGGTGAACGCGCTAGATTATTGTTTATTGGTTTAAGTTTAGCTCAGTATGAGTTGATTTTATTGGACGAACCTACCAATCACCTTGATCTAGAAGGCAAGGAAGCACTTTGTGAGCAAATTAGCTTATTTTCTGGGGCATTATTGGTTGTAAGCCATGATAAATGGCTCATTGAAAATAGCTGCCAACGCTTCTGGTTTATCGATGATAATCGGCTAGAGGAATACCTTAATGCTGATGATATTTATCATAAAATCGAGCAGCAATCCCAGCAAGTGTTAACGTCTACGCTTGGGGAAAATGCCCCTTCTAAATCAACGATTGAAATTCTCAGTAAGGAAGTTACTCATGAAGATGAGTTATTAGAAACATTGCTGATATTGGAGCAAAAGCTACTTGCGGATCAAAAACGCAAATTAAACCACCAAAAACCGCAATTACAGCAGCAGTGGATCAACGAAATAGCCCAAATACACGCTAAATTGGGCTTGTAACCGATACCCCTGGTTACGTTAAGTGATCAGGGGATTTTTTATGAAGTTATATATTGATATAGGATCATAGCTAAAGTTTACAAAATAATTATATGCATCCTAAAATTTACCTTATTGATGGAATAATAGAAGACTGAGTCGCGTTGTTCATCAATAAGAAAATAAATAAGGTTTATTCTTTATGTCTTTTAAGTGAATAAAGATTTTGTAAACTATCTAATTGGTTATTTTATTTTTTGTTTCTTTGCTCGCTTAAAATATGAAGTTGGCACATTAGGGCATACAACCTCTTTAAATTTAACGTCTTTATTCGTCTTCACAGACGGTTCATTTTCAGATGAAACCGGGGCGTTGCTCTGTGGTATTTTGCTTGTCTCTTTCATATATAAACGCTCTTTTGCTTGTATAATATCATTCGTTTTAGCCATTTGATTTTCCCTCTGCCACTAACACTGCATTGACTTGCTCAATACGTTCCACTGCTCGGTTAATGATCTCAACGACTCTTGTTGTCTCTTCTTTCGTCAACTGTTGTATCACGATTTGGTGTCTCAACAATGACTTAAATTTATCTACAGCGCATTCAATTTCATTAGCGAATTGATTACCTGCTTTTAATTCCTGAGCATATTTTAATTTTAGTTGAACTTCTGCCAATATTTCAGCTTTGAGTAATAAAAAACAGCGACCTTCTGGCGTTATGACATAACACTTACGCCCTTTTTCATTATCTTTACCCGCCGAAATAAACCCTAACTCCTCTAATAACGTCAAAGTTGGATATATCACACCTGGGCTTGGGCAATAAAAACCTGCCGTTTCTTCTGCAATTTTTTTTATTAACTCATAACCGTAATTAATTCCCCCTGTCAGTAAATGTAGGATATAAATCCTTAACTGTTTAGGGTTAAACATACGACTGACACTTTTACCGTTGCACAAACACGGCTCGAGTTGTTGTTCATTTGCCATTAAAATTCTCAGTGGTTATTTATATAAAAACCGATATATCTAATATGATAGTTACTTTTACAGAAAATGCCAGCTTTAGATATATCTATTTTTGTGCATAACGTGCTAATGATAATCATTCTTATATGGATTATACCGACTAAATGTCGACACAACAGTAAAAAATGTGCGGTAAATTGTCTAACTGAGTAAAGTTGGCAATAGATATGAAATTAACCTATTTTTGAAGTGATAAAGCCAGCCGTCGGTATGTTGGCTGGCTATAGAAGCGAAGTGCAATTACCCAATATTAGGTAATATGTTGAAAACAATCCCTAACTGAACACCAATGACTATAATTCCACAAATAAATACTAATGAAAGACCTAATCCACCGCCTAACACTTGATATTTCCGTTGGTTTAATGTTCTTGATTTAAATGCCATAGCACTAGGTAATAATAAAGCCAGTATTGAAAGTGCGATTGCGGCATACCCTAACGCCATCACAAACCCTTTAGGATAAAATAAAGCAAAAACTAGTGGTGGTCCAAAGGTGAGCAAACCTGTTTGTAGACGCCCTGACGCATTATCTTGACGTTTAAATAAATCCGCTAGAAAGTCAAATAACCCCAAAGCAACACCAAGGAAAGATGTCGCAAGCGCCAAACTCATAAACATTTGTGCAATTAACTCTGTTTTTCCTGATTGAGCCACATCTTTAATTGCATCTAATAATCCATTAAGCCCTGCGTTTTCCGCCAAAATACCAACAAATGTGGTTGTACCAATACTCCCTAATGTTGCGATTTGCCATAAAATATAAGCAATCAACGGGATAGCACTTCCGATAATAAAAATAACCCGCAATTTTTTGACATCTCCCCCCATGTATTTAACGATACTTGGGACGCTACCATGAAAACCAAAGGAGGTAAAAAACACCGGTATAGCAGATAAAATAAGTACTTTTTCAGTTGGGGCAGCTAATAAATTTTGTTGCTCAACATGCGGCATCATTAATGCCAATATAATGACTAAGAAAACAATTTTTGCAGCAAATAAAATACGGTTGATAAAATCTACGGATGAAGTCCCGAAACATACAACTCCCCCACCAATGACGGTAAATACAACAATTCCCATCCAATCTGCCATTTCAATAGCAAAACTACTTTTCAAATTTGATGTAATGATTTCCCCTGCTCCACTGACATAAGCTGCTGTCAATGCATACATCAGGAACATCATACTAAAACCCGTAATAAATTTGCCACTAGAGCCTAAGTACCGTTGTGCAACACTACCGATCCCAGTTTCGTGAGATTCATGTTGATAAACTTCGACCAAAAGTAACGCCGTGTAGCACATCAATGCCCACAACACTAATAACATAGCGAGGCTCACTAAGAAACCATTACCCGCGGCAGCGATAGGCATGGCTAACATACCTGCGCCAATCGTAGTACCTGCAACAATAAATACACTACCAAGTGTGCGATTTTTCATATTGAGATCCTAACAATCAATTAAATATTAATTTTATAATTAGAGTGATTTAACTTATTTTCTTCATTAATGAGTTGTTGTAATTTGTCTTCAAAAATATTTTTTAACTCTGCCCAATAGGTTTCAAAATGTGCCCTATCACGCAGGCAATGTGTCATGACTGCCGCCCGTAGCACATAAATCGACCGTACTTTATGCCATTCACTATCAGAGAATTGTGCATCTCGACATAGATTCAATGGGTTATCGCCATATTCTTCATAAGTTAGCGAGGTTGATGAGGTGAGAAAATCATTAGAATAACTCCGGCCTGCCGCATAAGAGCATAATTCATATAACCGTTTATTTAATTGATTTTGTTTTTCTAAAGAGGTGTTGCCAATTTCACGAAACATAAAGTTAATCATGTGAAAATCAGGCGTTGGCATCCCTATAATTGAAAATTGACGTTCCTCAATAATAAAAGGCTCACATTGATTAATTTTATCAATCATCCAATTGGCAGTGATGACCCCAGCCGCAATCACTTTTCCATACCCTAAAACATTTAACGGAACTAAGCGATGTGCAGCCCATACCGCTGCTGCGGTTGCGCCCGCTTTTGACCCTTCCATAATAGATGAGCCCAATAATACATTTTGTGTTTTTTCTGTTTTACGCTGCTTTTCTTGAACCTCTTCAAATACATAAGCGGCATGGTAAGAAACTAAATCCACAATCCGCTTATCTTTCATACAAATTGCACCTGCCGCATAAGGAATAAACCCCACCTTATGAGGGTCAACGGTAATCGAGTCCGCTTGGCTTAATGCTTTAAAGCTTTCATAAACATCACGTTTTGGCCACAACATATTTTCAGGAAAAATCCCTTCACTATGATAGCGTTGGAGTAAATTCTCATACTCCATAAATTGGTTTTCTTCATCGCGAAACATCGCACAAGCGTATCCCGCGTAAGCAGCATCGATATGCACATAAAAAGAAACCCCAAAACGTTGCTCGCATTCACGTCGTAGCTCAATAACTTCTCTGACATTGTCTATTGCGCCAGTTTCTGTGGTACCAACAACGGCAACTACCGCTAAAATTGGCTCCCCTTGCTCAATTAATGTAAATACCGTTTCACGCATTTTACGTACATCTGTTCGATAACTTGCATCAACGGGTAATTGCACAATATTCTGTTGGCCTAAACCAAGAATATCCATCGCTTTCATCCATGAATAGTGTTTAGACTGCGGTACCAATAACTTACCGAGTTTTCCTTGTTCTATTCCAACACCACGGCAGGTTAAATCACGAATTTCCTCAAAAATTTGTTGTTTCTTTAACTCGTCAATTAAATCTAGAACCGCGGAAACTGAGAGATTGAGTAACTCTTTTTCAGTTTTATCCTTTAGCAAGTATTGGGATTTTGGATGCTGCATAATCGCTAACGGCAACGTTTTAATATTTCTAGCTACCCATAAACCTTCGTAGTTAGCAACCGTTCCACCAGATGTAATATGTCCCCAAGCATGTTGTACGTCATAACCAAACATGGCACATAAATCTAACCCGGCTTCTATTTCTAAAACTGTTGTCGTTGGTGAAGATTCTTGTGCACAATTATTGGGGTTGTACATCATCGCCATGACATAAGCCAAATTAGAAATCATCAGTGTATCTGCATTCATATGCCCCATATAACGGGGGGAGAACCATGGAACCGATGTTGTTTTTAATTTTGAAGAGAGTTGATTAAGAATGCCTTCTGTACGATAAAGCGTATCTCGGTACTCGGGAGCATAACGGTCAACAGTAGAGATAAGATCAGGATCTTCAGGATGATAGCTGGAACGCCAATGCATATGTTCACTAACTGAATACTCCATCATTTCTTTGAAAAAGACAGCATTTTCAGATTTAGGACCTAAAAATAATGCATCTACATTTATTTTTGAATTTTTAAAATTATTTATCATTACTACACCTTCAAACTACAATTAACGGGTGCTAATTGCACTTAAGTTACTTAACTTAATATCATTGGAAAGTGCATAACGGGCTGTGTTTATATAAAAGATATCAATATATTAATGATATACATTTAAAAATATCATTTAAGCATTAATTATTGATAAACAAACCGTTAATGGCCAACTTATTTATAGATATAATCTATTTCTATTAAATTATTAATAAACTAATGGGAATTTCATTCTGATTTGTGGACAAGCACAAAAAAACAAAATTTATTCAACTGTAAAGAGATTTTTACGCTGAAAAAGCTTGAATATGTAAAAAATTTGTTATAGATGGTGCGATTTTCACTGCTCTTAAAGAACTAAAGTTAAATAGTGAAAACCGCAGAAAGTAAATCCAATTAACTGTTTAGCAAAACAATTTTCCCAACAAGATCACCTGATTCCATATATTCATGGGCACTCCGCACCAGAGACAAGTGATATGTTTTGTTAATAATAGGTTTTATTTCACCATTTTGTAACAATCCCCAGACTTGTTTCTTTAGTTCTTGGGCAATCACTGCTTTTTCCTCAATAGTTCGAGAACGCATTGTTGATCCCGTATGAGTTAATCTTTTTACCATTAAAGGCATCATATTTAACTCTTTAGGGTTACCTTTCATCATACCAATTTGAATTATTCGTCCAAATTTAGCAGCAACTTGATAATTTTTCGCAACATAATCACCACCGATAATATCTACGACCATATCAACACCTCGAGAAGAGGTATAATTGAGTGTTGCTTCAACAAAATCATCGTTTCTGTAGTTAATAACACAATTTGCGCCTAACGATTTTGCAACTTGAACTTTGTCTTCTGAACCAACAGTAGTAATCACTGTTGCGCCAAAGGCTTTTGCTAACATAATCGCCACGCTACCAATTCCCGATGTTCCACCGTGAATAAGTACCGTTTCGTCTTTTTTAAGTTTGCCTATTTGAAAAACATTTGCCCAAACAGTGAAAAAGTTTTCAGGTATCGCTGCACCCTCGATAAAAGATAAATTCCCTAACGGTAAGGCTATGTTTTTATGCACTAAACAATATTCTGCATAACCTCCCCCGGCAACCAGTCCACAAACTTTGTCTCCGAGCTGCCATTCCTCTACATCATCCGCCTTGGCAACTATAGTTCCTGCAATTTCAAGCCCCATAATCGGTGAAGCATCTGCCGGTGGAGGATAAGACCCCTTACGCTGAAAAATATCAGGGCGATTAACCCCCGCAGCTTCCACCTTAACGAGCAAATACCCTGCAGAAATTCTAGGTAACGGTATATCAATTAATCGCAGCTTTTCTGGTCCACCAGGTTCTATAATGTCTACAACTGTCATCGAGGTGGGTAAAGACTGTTGGATAAGTGCCATTATATTCTCCTTTTTGAGGTTAATTTGAAAAATTGATATTCCTAAATTTATTTTTGTGTTAAATTAATGCTAATTAGTTTAATATTTCGTGCTTAATTACGACAGTTTAGAGTAGTAACTACTATGATGATGTAAGTCATCTTTTTATCGTTTAGAGGCTAAAATTTAATCTATATCAAATTATATACTTAGTAATCTTCTTTAATTTAGCATGAATATCTAAATTCACTAATTTCTCACATGCCTTCTGATTGGCTTTTTTGTTTATTAAGTCGATTCTGTCATACATTACTACTTACTAGTTGCATTATCTTATGTTAAAATTGACTCATATCAATAATTTTAACTTGATTGAGCCTTAAATATGATCCCAGAAAAAAGAGTTGTTCGTCGCATCCAGTCTGGTGGTTGTGCTATTCATTGTCAGGATTGCAGTATTAGCCAACTTTGCATTCCTTTTACGCTGAATGAACATGAACTGGATCAACTTGATAATATCATCGAACGCAAAAAACCAATTCAAAAAGGCCAAGCTTTATTTAAAGCAGGCGATGAATTGCGTTCATTATATGCCATCCGCTCAGGTACAATAAAAAGCTATACAATAACCGAAGAAGGCGATGAGCAAATTACTGGTTTTCACTTAGCAGGAGACCTTGTTGGCTTTGATGCTATCATTCATACACAGCACCCAAGTTTTGCACAAGCACTTGAAACCTCAATGGTTTGTGAAATACCTTTTGAAACCTTAGACGACTTATCAGGCAAAATGCCTAATTTACGTCAGCAAATTATGCGTTTAATGAGCGGTGAAATTAAAGGTGATCAAGAAATGATCCTTTTATTATCTAAGAAAAATGCGGAAGAGCGTTTAGCTGCATTTATTCTTAACCTCTCTCACCGCTTTGCGGAACGTGGTTTTTCACCAAGAGAATTTAGATTAACCATGACTCGTGGAGATATCGGTAATTATCTTGGCTTAACAGTTGAAACCATTAGTCGCCTTTTAGGACGTTTCCAAAAAAGTGGCATGCTAAGTGTTAAAGGTAAGTACATCACTATCGAGGATATGGCTAAACTGACTGATATCGCTGGTAAAGTTTCAGCAATTACATGCTAATATCCCTAAACGGATCACGTTATCAGTGATCCGTTTTCATTTTTTTCTCCAGATTTCTTGCCTATTTAATCTCAATATCATAGTTTATCTATATGGAAATATCCGTGTATCGAGAGGATTTCAATATGGCAAACTATAAAAACCTGCTAGTTGCAATTGACCCAAATCAGGATGATCAACCTGCATTAAGACGTGCTGTCTACATCGTGCAGCGTAATGGTGGACGGATAAAAGCGTTTTTGCCTATCTACGACCTTTCCTATGACATGACAACCTTACTTTCTCCTGAAGAACGTAATGCCATGCGCAAAGGTGTAATAAGCCAAAAAGCAGCGTGGATCAAACAACAAGCTCATTTCTATCTTGAAGCGGGCATTGATATTGAAATTAAAGTTATTTGGCATAACAAGCCATATGAGGCCATTATTCAGGAAGTAATAAATGGCGAACATGACCTGTTACTGAAAATGGCGCATCAAACCGATAATTTTGAGTCGATTATTTTTACCCCACTAGACTGGCATTTACTCCGAAAATGCCCTGCTCCCGTTTGGATGGTAAAAGACAAAGTATGGCCTGATCACGGTTCAGTGGTTGTCGCCGTTAACTTATCAAATGAGGAATCTTATCACGATGACCTCAATATCAAATTGGTCGAAAAAACAAAAGATTTAGCAACTCGCATTATTAAGGAACAGGAAATCCATTTAGTGAGTGCATATCCTGTTGCTCCTATGAATATTGCCATAGAGTTACCTGATTTCGACCCGAGCCTATATAACAACGCACTACGCGGCCAACATTTAATTGCTATGAAAGAGTTGCGGCAAAAATTTGGGATTGATGAAAAATATACCCATGTCCGTGAAGGATTACCTGAAAAAATTATTCCAGATATGTGTGAAGAATTGCACGCTGGGGTTGTGGTTCTGGGTATTTTGGGCCGTACAGGCATTTCAGCGGCTTTTTTGGGGAATACCGCGGAGCATGTCATCGATAAGCTAAAATGTGATTTATTAGCGATTAAACCTGACGGTTTTGTTTGTCCTATCAACCCTGCTGATGATGATTAGCTAATCATCTAAAACTTATTAAGCCCCAATAATATTTATGTTATTGGGACTTAATTTAATCATGGCTAAGTTATTGCTGAACTGAACTTTGACTAAGTATCGGCCAAGCTTGCATAGCATTAAAAATGACTTGATTAAGTCTTTCAAGATCAATTCCATCACAAGCTTGTATGGTAAAACCATCAATTACCGTTATATAAAAATCAACGATAGCTTCAATCGGCGCATCTGGAGCAACATCACCATCATCAATGCCTTTGCGCATACGTGCCAGTAGAATTTCCTGATAACTTTTCCGTTTTTCTTGGACGTTTAATTGCACATCTTCGATTTGCTTTGACCCATTCATTGTCGCTGTAATCAGCATACAACCTGCAGGCTTATTTGGCTGAATTAGCCTTTTAGCGCTTTCATACATCAGCAATTCAATTGCAATTTTCGCTGTTTTGGCTTGCTTTACAATAGACAAAATAGGACAAGCTTCATTCATCAAATAATAATCAATACATTGATTAAACAACGATGCTTTATCACCAAAAGCACAGTAAAGGCTAGGCGCTGTGATACCTAGCTCTTGAGTTAAATCGCTAATTGAGGTTGCAACATAGCCATTTCGCCAAAACAATAGCATGGCTTTAGCTAGTGCATCTTGTTGGTCAAAGCCTTTAGGCCGCCCGCGTTTTATTTGATTCATATTCTCACTTTACTCGCAGTCAATTCACTATACCACAACTATTTTATAGTGATCATTATAAAAATAATTGACAACGTCTAAATTCACATAAACAATAGCGCCATGATTTTATAGCGGTCACTATAAAATCATTCTTTTTTGTAAACTACTTAACTTTCATGGAAAGCGCATGACAACAACTCATATTTCTTCGCATAATGGTAACTGGCTTTCACTATTATCTGCAACTTTTGCTTGCTTCATTATTGTTACTGGTGAGTTTTTAGCCATTAGTGTGCTAAATAACATCGCTTATGATTTTCAAATATCAACAGGTACCGCAGGACTTACAGTCACTGTCACATCTATCGCAGGTATGGCATCCTCCCTATTTGTCCCCATTTATGCAAAGAATATCGATAGACGCCAAGTTTTACTTTTCTTAGTTGCTCTCATGATATTAGCTAATGCAATTACGGCTTTCGCGTCTAATTTTAGTTTGGTTTTATTAGGTCGATTCGCATTAGGAATTGCACTAGGGGGTTTTTGGGGAGTTGCAGCAGGCTTAGTGATACGTCTAGCACCTAAAAATATGTCAATTACCACATCCGTAACAATATTCTTTTCGGCCGTCACATTAGTCACCGTGCTCGGAGTACCTCTAGGCGCTTGGTTATCTGATAATTATGGTTGGAGAATGCCTTATATTGCGCTGGTTATTGCAGGTGCTGTCGCGTTTTTAATGCAGTATTTCTCTTTACCATCATTAAAACCTTCTTCGTCTATGCAATGGAAGGAATTGTTATTGATGCCTTCGCACCCTATTGCGCGTAAAGGGTTACTTATATTCACACTGATTTTTTTAGCACATTTCTCTGCGTATAATTATTTTACGGTGTTCTTTAAACAAACCGCAGGTTTTATCGAAGGACAAATTTCAGCATTATTGCTCTTTTTTGGAGTGGCCAGCGTAGTTGGCAATATACTGGCGGGTTATGTTGGAAAATATAATGTTCGTTATAATTTCGCGATTAGTGCTCTTTTATTAGCCTTAGCTTTTCTCGCATTATCTGTTTTAGATTTTAATTGGGCGACCAGTATCATATTTGTTTCTTCATGGGGGATCGCTGCGGGTATGGTTCCTGCAACAATCAATATGTGGATGCACGTTCATGTTCCAGAATTAACCGAGAAAGGTTCCGCCCTTATTACCTTTATGTTTTTAATTCTAATTACTATTGGCAGTCTAGTAGGAGGATACGTCATGGACCATTTCAATGGCGGAGTTCTCATGATGAGCATGCTGACTATATCTACACTAGCATTTTTATTAGTGTTTACCTTTGCTCGAGGGCTAACCAATTGCGCTCGATTTTGCCTCAAATGATGCGTTTGTAAGACTGCATCACATAAACTGATTTAACTCTCAAATATCAAGAAGGGGTGACTGGAATTAACCAATCACCCCTTCTTATTTACTTTACTAATTATTTTGAAATGAATTAGTAACTCATTAAATTACAATGCACGTAAGATTGCATCAACGCTATCTTTTGCATCACCAAACAACATCTGTGTATTTTCTTTGAAGAATAATGGGTTTTGTACCCCAGCATAGCCAGTATTCATTGAACGTTTAAATACAATAACATTGCTTGCTTTCCAAACTTCAAGAACTGGCATACCTGCAATTGGGCTGTTTGGATCTTCTTGAGCCGCTGGGTTAACCGTATCGTTAGCACCAATAACAAGAACGGTATCGGTATCAGAGAAATCATCATTAATTTCATCCATTTCCAATACGATATCATAAGGTACTTTAGCTTCGGCTAATAATACGTTCATATGGCCAGGTAAACGCCCAGCTACAGGGTGAATACCAAAACGCACATTAATACCACGTTCACGTAATTTAGTGGTGATATCCGCAACAGGATATTGTGCTTGTGCTACCGCCATACCATACCCCGGAGTGATAATTACTGATGTTGAGTTTTTCAACATTTCAGCGACTTCCTCTGCGGTGCTTTCGCGATACTCACCCATTTCTTCTTCTGTGCCTGTTGAAGAGCCATCTGTACCGAAGCCTCCTGCAATAACACTGATAAACGAACGGTTCATCGCCTTACACATAATATAGGACAGAATCGCACCTGAAGAACCGACCAATGCCCCTGTGACAATCAGCAAGTCATTGCTTAACATAAAACCTGCCGCTGCAGCAGCCCAACCTGAATACGAATTCAGCATTGAAACGACCACTGGCATGTCCGCTCCACCAATTGAAGCGACTAAATGCCAGCCAAAAGCCAAAGCTATCGCGGTCATAATTAGCATCAAGAAGACTTGCAAGCCGACACTTTCTGTTTTAACAAAAATCACTAACAGAATAAATGAAACCACTAACGCCGCTAAATTCAGTTTATGGCGATTAGGTAACATCATCGGTTTTGATGACATTTTCCCTGATAATTTACCATAAGCGACTACTGAACCGGTGAAGGTAACTGCACCAATGAAGATCCCTAAGAAAACTTCAGTTAAGTGAATGTTTTCCATCACAACATCAGCGTGCCCTTCACTTGCGATAAAGCTGTTAAAACCAACCAGCACTGCAGCTAAACCGACGAAACTATGTAAAATAGCCACCAGCTCAGGCATTTCTGTCATTTCAACTTTTTTCGCTAAGCGAATACCAATGACAGCACCAATGACCATCGCAACGATCATCCAGCCCACATTAGCACTGTGAGGACCTAAAATAGTGGCTATCAAGGCGATAGCCATCCCGATAATGCCATAAGTATTCCCACGTTGGGAACTTTCATGACGGGATAGCCCCGCAAGGCTGAAAATAAATAGGATAGCAGCAACTATGTAAGCTGCTGTCACAATTCCACTCGACAACATAAGTTACCCCTTACCCTTTACGAAACATTTTTAACATGCGTTGAGTTACAGTGAACCCACCGAAAATATTGATACTCGCGATCAATATGGCGATAAAGGATAAGAAGCTTACCCAGCCACCGCTGCCAATCTGGAGCAAGGCGCCCACGACGATGATCCCTGAAATAGCGTTAGTGACTGACATTAACGGTGTATGCAATGCATGAGTCACATTCCACACCACGTAATAACCAACCACACAAGCTAAAGCAAATACAGTAAAGTGCGATAAAAACTCTTTTGGTGCTGAATTAGCAAACCAACCAAACAAGATGATAGCTAATGCCATCAAGCCATATTTTACCGTCGGTGACATCTTTTTCTCAGGCGCTTTAACTTTTTCCACCGCTTGCGGTTTCGCCTGCGGCTGAGCAGATACCTGAATTGGGGGCGCTGGCCAAGTGATTTCACCTTGTTTAATCACAGTGACCCCACGAATTACCAGATCTTCAAAATCAATGTCTATTTCACCATTTTTCTCTTTGCACAATAACTTCATCAAGTTAACGAGGTTTGTTCCATATAACTGCGATGATTGTGTTGGTAAACGGCTTGGTAAGTCGGTATAACCAATGATTTTTACGCCATTGTCAGTCACAACCAGCTTGTCAGCTTGGGTTAACTCACAGTTCCCCCCAGTTTGCGCCGCTAAGTCTACAATCACACTTCCCGGCTTCATTGATTCAACCATTTCCTTGGTAATCAATTTAGGTGCAGGCTTACCTGGAATCAGTGCCGTAGTTACAATGATATCGACTTCTTTCGCTTGTGCAGCGAACAGTTCCATCTCAGCTTTAATAAATGCTTCTGACATTACTTTGGCGTAGCCATCGCCACTACCGGCCTCTTCTTTGAAATCTAATTCAAGGAATTCAGCCCCCATACTCTGAACTTGCTCTTTCACCTCAGGACGAGTGTCAAAGGCACGCACAATGGCACCTAAACTACCAGCAGCGCCAATCGCAGCAAGGCCTGCAACCCCAGCCCCGATGATCATGACTTTCGCTGGAGGAACTTTACCTGCAGCCGTAATTTGCCCCGTAAAGAAACGGCCAAATTCGTGAGCAGCTTCAACAATTGCACGGTAGCCGGCAATATTCGCCATTGAGCTAAGCGCATCAAGTGATTGAGCACGTGAAATGCGTGGTACCGCATCCATCGCCATCACGTTAATTTTCCTAGCTTTTAAAGCTTCCATTAGCTCAGCATTCTGTGCTGGCCAAATGAAACTCACCAGAGTCGCTCCTTCTTTTAATAGAGGAATTTCATCATCCAGTGGCGCGTTGACTTTAAAAACGATATCCGCAGCAAATGCAGTATCACGATCAACGATTTCCGCCCCCGCTTGTTCGTATGCTACATCGTCAAAACTGGCTAAATGACCCGCATTTTGTTCTACACAGACAGAAAAACCTAACTTAAGAAGTTGAGTTACTGTAGATGGTGTAGCTGCAACACGCGCTTCATTGGCAAGTCGTTCTCTTGGTATACCAATACGCATAATGTTCCCTTTTTAATGCCTAACGTAATGTTGTTAATAGAGTGTTTGCTAAAATAATGACTGTCATCACAGAGAAAAGTCTTATTTTGTGCCTAAACAGATTTTTAATGTTCTAATAACCTACTGAAAATAAGCTTCTTGATCCATAATTGATCACGATTCTTAGACAGTAAATGGAATTCGCAGTGAAAATCTTAGTTTTAGGTCAATAAAATACTGGATACTTTAAAAAATCTGGTAAATTTAACTAGTCAATAATTATTTATTTCTCATAAAAATAAAATCATGAGACAACAGGTTCCGTTACGTGTAATAATCACGTACATGTGATACAACTAAGATTCAGCATGTTTATAATAAATTGCGCAAGGCGGAAGGATTTTGTATGAAGCTGAAAACTACGGTCATCGCAGCCGCGGTGTTATCATTAACTAGTATAACTGCTACTCAGGCGGCTGTTGAATTGACGCCAAAACAGGCTACTGAATTAAAACCTTATGAGCGTATAACAGTCACCGGGCGCTTTAATGCTATTTATGAAGCATCCGATGCAGTCTCCCGTAGGGCTGATAAAATGGGGGCATATGCCTTTTACATTCAAAGCCTTGATGATGTAGGTGATAGCGGCAACATGCGTGTTGTTGCTGATGTCTACGCAAAAGACGCACCACAAGTTGATACACCAAAACGTCGTGTATTCGGTGGTGTTGAGGAAATGTCAAAAACTGACGCAACAGAATATGAGCCTTTTGATACTGTTACTGTAAGCGGTTTTTACCCTTCTCAACCAGACCTATATGAGGCTATCGCCAAAAAAGCACTTGAGAAAAATGCTGCCTCGTTCTATGTGGTTCGTAATATCGCAATGAATGATGGTGGAAATACATTAGCAACTGCTTATATCTATAAGAAAGATGCACCGAAACGACAAGTTCTTAATGAAGACGCAGTGGTTCCTGCCGATTCTGACGCTGGTCGTGCTCTGTTAGCAGAGGGCGGTGAAGCGGCTAAAAAAGTTCGCATTCCTGGTGTTGCATCTTCTGAAGAACCAACAACCGCAGTCGGACGCTTCTTTGAAACCTCTAGCAGTCAACCGGGTCGTACTAGTGTGACTCTGCCAAGTGGTTATGTTATCGAAGAGGTCAACAAAACAGCAGCTGCACAAATGGTCCCATTTGACTCTATTACATTCTCTGGATATTACACCAATACGCCTGAAGTACGTTACCAAATAGCAAAACGTGCGGAAGCGAAAGGGGCTAAATATTTTCATATTACAAGAGAATGGCAATCTAATGGTGGCAGTGTCACTATCAGTGCTGACTTGTTTAAATAGTCCTAATTTATGTGATGTTAAAACCAGCCTACTCGGCTGGTTTTTTTGTTTTTAGACTCTCACTTTAGGTTATATCTCGTCCTTTACTCTATTCATCCTCACTCTTTTGAAAAAGTGCATAAAACATCTTAAAAAATGCATACATTACCATTGCATATCTGTCATTTCGTTCGTAGAATCCACACTCTGAAAACATGCAGTCATTCTATCTGCTTTTTTAATGGCTACTAGTTAAACTCATTATTGTAATGGCACTTTAACGTCATTTTAACTTTTGATTTCTGAACGTTCAGGATTTACTTTGAAAAATACTTTGAGTCTTACCGCACTAACTGCGCTAGTTCTTAGCTCAATGGTTGGCGCCGGTGTTTTTAGTCTCCCTCAAAATATGGCTGAAGTGGCTAGCCCTCTCGCATTAATAATCGGTTGGTCAATTACTGGTGTGGGCATCCTTTTTTTAGCATTTGCCTTATTGTTGCTTTCTCGCATACGACCTGACCTTGACGGTGGGATATTTACTTACGCCAAAGTCGGCTTCGGGGAATTAATTGGTTTTTGCTCGGCGTGGGGTTATTGGCTATGTGCAGTAGTTGCGAATGTGTCTTATCTTGTTATCGTATTCGCAGCAATCAGTTTTTTTACTGATACTCCTGACAACATTATTTTTGGTGATGGGAATACATGGCAAGCCCTAGTCGGAGAATCAATACTCCTCTGGTTTGTTCACTATTTAGTTCTTCGTGGAGTACAAACAGCCGCTGGGATTAATAAACTTGCTACAATGGCAAAACTGGTTCCTCTTGGCTTATTTATTGTATTGGCTTTTTTTGCGTTTAAACTTGATATTTTCAATGCAGATTTCAGTGGTATCGAATTTGGCGTTCCTGTTTGGGAGCAAGTCAAAGATACCATGCTGATTACACTATGGGTATTTATTGGTATCGAAGGTGCCGTTGTCGTCTCTGCACGAGCGAAAAACCGCCGCGATGTTGGCTTAGCAACAATTTTCGCTGTAAGTTCTGCTTTAATTATCTATATTCTAGTGACCTTACTTTCTTTAGGTATTATGCCTAGAGCTGAACTTGCAGAAATAAAAAATCCATCCATGGCCCCACTCATGATAAGTTTAATTGGTTCGAGTGGTGATATTATTATTGCAGCGGGCCTAATTATTTCTGTTTGTGGAGCTTACCTAAGTTGGACTATTATGGCCGCTGAAGTACCTTATATTGCAGCCCAATACCAATCATTTCCTAAAATATTCAATAAATTAAATAAGAATGATGCCCCATCATCTTCTTTATGGCTCACTAATGGTGCAGTACAGCTATCTTTAGTTCTTATTTGGCTTAGTGGGAGTAATTACAATACATTGCTTACCATTGCCTCTGAAATGATTTTAGTCCCCTATTTCCTTGTCGGTGCATTTTTAGTAAAAGTAGCTTTTGAACGTCATAATAAGGCATTACTTGCCGTTGGAGCTATTGCCAGTCTTTATGGTCTATGGTTGCTTTATGCATCAGGGTTAATCAATTTACTATTATCCGTCGTTTTATATGCCCCTGGTATTTTGGTATTTTTCTATGCTCGCCAGCAGCAAACCAACCAAATGCCATTAAAAGCGATTGAAAAAATCATGGCATATGCCATTGCTATCGGCGCTATCCCTGCGCTCTATTATTTGGTTGCCTAGTTTTAGAAACGAGGGCTTAATTTTAACCCATAAATTTAAGCCTTCATTTACTGCAACATCCTGTTTTTTTGATTACTAAATCACTCCATAATTTTCTAGTCGTAATTTCCTTCACAATTTTCGCCCTCCTTTACAATTTCCCCTCTCCTTTGCTGGTTAAAATTTCTGTTGTATGAGCTTCGATGCTTATATTTTTATCATTCATTAGTATGTTGTAACTAAATGATTAAGGCCAACTAAAAATGAAAAGCGCTTCACATACAGAATACGTGAAGCGCTAATTAGTCAAAATAAGGCTTACAGTTGTTGAGATAACTGTTCCATCGCCTGCATAATTCGCTTATCCGAAATTGGATATGGCGTTCCAAGCTGCTGGGCAAACAGACTGACTCTCAGTTCTTCAATCATCCAGCGAATTTCTTGGACTTCTGGCATATTTCTCTGAACTGGAGATAATTTTACTAACCATTGCTGCCACATATTCTGAACATGCTCTACTTTACTCAGTTGTGCACGATCTCGGTTAGGATCAATAGCTAGTTTTTCTAATCGCCGCTCTATTCCATTTAAATAACGAAGAATATCAGGTAAGCGTTTCCAACCATGAGTAGTCACAAAACCTTTAAACACTAAGTTCGACATTTGTATTTTTATATCCGATAACGCTATTGCCATCGAAAAATCAACCCGCCCTTTTAGACGTTTATTGATTGCAAACACCGCCGTTAATATTTGTTCAACTTGCTTAGCAATATTAACAACCACATCATTTAATTCTGCCCGTGCAAGCTCTTTCAGTTTTTCAAACTGTTCTTCATTCCATACCGCGCCACCAAAATCAGAGATTATTTGGTCGACACCACAAGCAATACAATCATCTATTAACTCCAATACCTTGCCATAGGGGTTAAAGTACAAACCCAATTTTGATTTATTGGGTAGTTTTTCATGTAAATACTTAATTGGCGATGGAATATTTAACAGTAATAATCGACGCACCCCAGCCCACATTGCTTGCTGCTGTTCTAATTCTGTTTCAAACACCTTGATACCAACACTATTTCTTTCATCGACTAATGCAGGATAAGCTTTAACGGAATATCCGCCTCTCTTTTGCTCATAGCGTTGAGGTAATTCACCAAAACTCCAAATATGTAACCCATGTTGCTCAATACCGTCATCTACAACTTCAGACAACGTTTCTTGCACTTTTTCTTTTAGGCTATTTTTTAGCTCATCAAGATTTTGCCCTTCCGCAACGGTTTTATTTTTGTCGCCTACAACACGATATGTCATTTTTAAATGAGCGGGAAGTTGCTCTAATTGCCATGATTCACGTTCAACAGTGACACCTGTCATACGGCGTAATTCACGTTCAAGTTTATCCAATACACTCCCCTCAGGCTCAGGGACTCGTTCTAAAAATGCAGAAGCATAGTTAGGTGCAGGAACAAAATTTCGCCTAATTGGTTTAGGTAATGATTTAATTAAAGCAACGATTAACTCATGACGCAGTCCCGGAACTTGCCAATCAAAGCCAATATTCTGAACCTGATTCAATATCGCAAGTGGTATATGGACAGTCACTCCATCTGCATCAGTTCCTGGCTCAAATTGATAACTCAACCGAAATTTCAAATCCCCTTGATACCAATAGTTTGGGTAATCAAGAGCCGAAACATTACTCGCATCCTCCTTGATCAGCATACTTTTTTCAAAGCTTAACAAGTCAGATTGTTGCTTAGATGCCTTTTTCCACCAATTATCAAAATGACGAGAGGAAATCACATCATTCGGGATCCGTTGGTCATAAAATGCAAATAACGTTTCATCATCAACTAAAATATCACGCCGACGTGATTTATGCTCCAAATCTTCGACTTCAGATAATAATTTCAGATTTTCTTTAAAGAATGCGTGGCGTGTGACCCAATCCCCTTCAACCAATGCATGACGAATAAATAATTCACGGCATAATAACGGGTCAATATTCCCATAATTAACCTGCCTTGATGCAACAATGGGTAGCCCATATAAAGTCACTTTTTCTGACGCCATTACCGCGCCTTCAGATTTAGACCAATGAGGCTCACTATAACTATGTTTAGTTAAATGTTCTGCTAAGGGTTCAACCCACTCAACATCGATTGATGCGGCAATTCTTCCCCATAATTTCGACGTTTCAACAAGTTCCGCAACCATTGCCCATTTCGGTGGTTTTTTAAACAAACCCGACCCAGGAAAAATAGTAAAACGTGCATTTCTAGCCCCAGTAAACTCGTGTTTATCTGCATCTTTTTGTCCAATATGTGAAAGCAGCCCAGCCAATAACGAAACGTGAATGCTCCGAAAATCAGCCTCCGCACTATTAATGGCAAAACCTTGCTCTTTTACCACTTGCCTCAATTGGGTATACAAATCTTGCCATTCCCGAATACGCAAATAATTAAGAAAATCTTGGCGACACATTTTTCTAAGTTGAGCGTTAGAAAGCTGTGTTTGTTGTTCTTTTAAGTAATCCCAAAGATTTAAAAAAGCTAAGAAATCTGATTGCTTATCATGGAAACGACGATGTTTTTCATCGGCAGCTTGCTGTTTGTCTAACGGTCTCTCCCTAGGGTCTTGAATTGATAATGCAGAAACAATCACCATTGCTTCACGTACTGCCCCGTGTTTACGTGCTTCAATCACCATACGAGCAAGTCTTGGGTCAACAGGAAGCTGGGCTAACTGCCTGCCTATATCCGTTAGTTGATACCCTTTATCCGCCTGTTTATGGGACTTAATGGCACCTAGCTCCTCCAGTAATTTCACACCATCTTGGATATTACGTTTATCTGGAGCCTCCACAAATGGAAATGCAGAAATATCACCAAGACCAATAGAAGTCATTTGTAATATAACTGACGCTAAATTCGTCCGTAAAATTTCAGGGTCCGTGAACTCTGGACGTGATAAGAAGTCATCTTCTGAGTATAATCGAATACAAATCCCGTCAGAAACACGGCCACAGCGCCCCTTACGTTGGTTAGCTGAAGCTTGAGAAATGGCTTCAACAGGAAGACGTTGTACTTTGGTACGGTAACTATAACGACTGATTCGCGCATAACCGGTATCAATGACATATTTTATACCCGGTACAGTTAATGATGTTTCTGCTACGTTTGTTGCAAGAATGATCCGCCGTCCCCCATGAGGATGGAAGATACGATTTTGCTCACTATTCGAGAGCCTTGCGAAAAGAGGTAAGATTTCAGTGTGGCGTAAAGAAAGTTTTGATAACGCATCGGCGGTATCACGAATTTCCCGCTCACCACTCATAAAAATCAATATATCGCCATTACCTTCAATCGATAGTTCATTTACCGCATCAATTATCCCATCAATTTGGTCACGGTCACTATCGTTCTGGTCTCCCATGATAGGACGATAACGAACTTCAACAGGATAGGTACGCCCAGACACTTCAACAATTGGGGCATGACTAAAGTGCTTCGAAAAACGCTCAGGGTCAATGGTTGCTGATGTAATAATAACTTTTAAATCAGGACGTTTTGGTAATAATTGACGTAAATAACCTAAAATAAAGTCGATATTCAGGCTTCTTTCGTGAGCCTCATCGATAATAATTGTGTCATATTGTAGCAGCAATTTGTCATTTTGTAGTTCTGCAAGCAAGATACCATCAGTCATCAATTTGACTTGAGTCGTTTCACTCACTTGGTCACTAAAGCGTACTTTATAACCAACTTTTGTACCTAATTCACATTCAAGTTCTTGAGCTAAGCGTGACGCAACTGAGCGCGCGGCTAAACGTCTTGGTTGAGTGTGACCAATAAATCCTAGAACCCCTCTGCCAAGTTCAAGACAAATTTTGGGGATTTGCGTTGTTTTACCTGACCCAGTTTCACCAGCAATAATAACAACTTGATGATTTTTAATGGCATCTAAAATGACATCTTTCTTCTGGCTGACCGGTAAATTATCCGGATACACAATTTTAGGCGCATTTAATCTTTTAATTCCAACCTTTTGCTTTGCCTTTTCAATATCTATTTTGATAGCATCAAGTACCGCAGAGCGCGATTTTTCGTTCTGGATCTTTGCAATACCTTGCACTCTTTTTTTCAGTAACCATTGGTCACGTAATGAAGTTTGTCCAATATCAGCGGTTAATGCTGTCAGTATGGATTTCACCTGTTGAATCCTTATCTTTAATAAATTTCAATACACGATAGCCAATCAGCTTCGCAATTTGTGAGGGCTAAATTTCGCTTTTATTTTTAATTGTTGTTATCACATAAAAATACCATCAATTTTTTTGAAGAAAGCTATCTAATATTTTTCCTATCAATCAGTTACACATCACGTATTATTACCAATAAAGTTTTACCTAAAAAATAGAGGAACACATGAGTAAAGTATTACTATTGAAATCAAGTATTCTGGCTGACTATTCACAAAGCAATAAAATGGCAGATTACTTTATTCAACAATGGCAGGAAAAACACTCAGCAGATACAGTAACTGTACGAGATTTAGTCAAAGAGCCAATTCCAGCGATTGACGGTGAAATTTTAGCAGCTTTTGGTCCAAGTGACACGAAAACAGAACAACAACAAGCACATTTGGACCTGTCAAATGCCTTGATTGAGGAAATTAAAGCTCACGATGTGATTGTTATTGCAGCCCCGATGTATAACTTTACGATTTCTTCTCATTTAAAACACTATTTCGACTTTATCGCTCGCTCAGGGCACACGTTTAAATATACAGAACAAGGTTCTGTTGGCTTATTAAAAGACAAGCGCGCATATGTATTAACGAGTCGAGGCGGTATTTATAAAGACACACCAACAGATACCATGGTGCCTTATTTAACACTATTTCTAAATTTCATTGGTATTACCGACGTTGAGTTCATTTTTGCTGAAGGCACGTCGTTAGGCCAAGAGTCAGTCGAAAGGGCACATCAACAAGCACAAAGCCATATAAATACCATTATTGCTTAAAATATATCCTTTTAAGCAAGGTATTATTAAAACCCAAAGCTACCATTGCTATATCTTGCGCACTTTCTGAGTGCGTTTTTTATTTCTTTTGTAACCATTGACCATTAATTCCACGCACAAACTCCCCAGGACTAGCCCGTTCTACAAGTTTTTGTCCTGCTATCCTTGCGACATCATTTGTTTTTAGGTTATTTTTTGCAGCAATTTCGCTGTATCTTTTTTCCCGTTCTTGGTTGATTTGTGCAGCTAGTTTAGTGGCCTCTAGATTACTCGTATTAATTGGAGCTAAATACCCCGATAACGTTTCCCCTAATAGACCTGTTTCTTTGGCCTCATCAACCGTTATTGCTATAACCTGAAAGGCAGTCAATAACGAACACAGGGCAAATACTTTGATTATTCGATTCATTTTGGGTTTACCTCACCGAACAAATCACTATTTTCTTTCAATAATTCTTCTACTTGCCTATCCGCTTTTATTTGGATTTCATGTTCAATTTTTACATTCATATTAATATTGATGGGCTTATCCGGTGTTGCGACCTCAACTCGCAAGCAAGCTGATAACAGCAACACAATCGATATAGCTGTAGTGAATTTTAATATTTTCACGTTCATTCTTATGCTCATTATAAATTTTTTTCCAACCACTCTTCTAAAGAGCTACCAAATCGTAAACTACGCCATAATTGAAAGATATTTTCTTCATGTTGATAATGCAAATGAACTTCGCGTTTTTTCTTTTCTTGCGTGTTATACCCTTCAAGGATTGTTGTCATCTTTAACAGCCCTAAGTTTGTGACATTAACATCTGTACGGCTGCGTTTTATTTCCAAATATTGTAACCAACCCATGGCCGAACCCGCAGATATATTATCCTCTCGGATAGAATCAACAAATTGGGTATCTAGCCGTAACGTTAATGGCCCATTATTTTCTAACCATCCATCTTTAACTATCCATTCTGGGTTATTTAAATAAAAAGGTAATTCACCATTAACTTTACCGGAGACAGCAAATTGCGACACTTTTAGTATGGTAAATAACTGGCTAAGTTCAATCTGCTTTAATTTTATCGTAGAGGCTTGAGTTTGTGGCCAGCGCAGTAAATCCATCGATATTTCACCTCCTAATGTTTTAAAGCCTACATTAGTCAGTTTTAATGGCGAATTTTCCGTTGGCGGATAAGAGCCAGAGAGATCGGCTTTAATATCAGTTAATTCGAATAAATTATTGAGCTGTTTAATACGCAACTCAACGGGTGCTTTCCCCCCCAAAGTCCAGGTACTTTGTTTTAAACGCCACGGTAAAACAAAATCTAATCCTGATAATTCGCCATCTTTTAACCAAAGACTAGTATTCTCGACACGCCAATGTCCTCCAGCAATAAAACCCTCTTCCGGTGTTATTGAAAAAGCGGCTTGAGAAAATAATTTGCCTTGTTTTAATTCAATTCCAAGGTCAGCAGGAATTAACGTTTGAAAAGCTGTGACCGACTGTTCAGGCCAACGAGCTTCCCCTCTTAATCTTTCACCGTCCCAGCGCCCAAAGATGACTATTGGCCCGACATCTTTAGTACTTAAATCGCCTTTAAGTTGAAACTCAGCAGGAGATTTTCCCCTAAGATCTGCGTTTAATGTGATCCTTGGCAGATAACTTTCAGTGCCGAATTGCATCCGTTCACTGATAAGCTGTAATTTTCCATTAAAACTGGCTTTATTCTGATCACGTTGCCAAATCAATGGTTTACTTAGCTGTAAACGTGGAGCCCTCATCGATAAAAGCCCATATTGTATTTGGTCAAACCCTGTATTTAAGCTATTTAATGTTATTAAAGTGTCCTGCCAACTCCCATTACCCTTAATATCCCAATTAGCTGATAATGACGGCAAATTGGCATTTCCCCAATAATTCCAAAACCATTTTCCCTTATCTAAGGTAAATTTATTAGCTTTGCCATCTAAATGAATATCAAAGCTCCCCCAATATTGCTCTTTAATTTTTAGGATAGCTTGTAAACGTCCTGAAATACCCTCTTCACCTAACGATGTTCCTGCAAGTGGTAATCTAGCTTCATTGAGAACCAGTGTTTCCGAAAGACGGCCATAAGCTCTTAATAATGAACTGGATAAAAAAGAAATTTTGGGGGCAGCTAACTGACCTGAAACCTTAGCTGGCAAATTAATATCCAGCACCATATCATCATATTTAACTTGACCATGTAACCTAAAATAAATATCAGCATTGAGTAAATTTATCTGAGTAGATGGCACAGCTAAGACAATATTGGCTTTCCCTTTCTTTGCTTGTGTGAGCATATTAATACGCCCAGAAAATACCATTTCACTTAATGTATTACCCCAGTTATCAACTTGAAAACTGATACCGCCTTGTAAAGGGATATCTGCTTCTTTCCATTGCCACTTACCTTGCGCTATTTGTATTCGAGAAGACGATAGTGACCACGGTAAATAAAGCAATTCTTCCTTTGTGTCTGTATCCATGACGCTAAAGACACCTTGGTCATTCAACCAACTGAATTTAGCTTGTAAGAATTTTTCTGGGTTGATTAACTTAAAATAAGCATTCAACTCCCCTTTTTCTGGAAGCTGATTTGCCATTAAGGGGAGCTGCACATCACCAAATAATTCTATTGTTTGCTTTTGTTCTGGTAGAAATGCTAAAAAATTTTGAATGACTAATTGGTGTTCCGTATTAATTAAAGATGACAACCTTAAATTGTCGCCCCTAAAATCAAACTCTAGAGGGTTAACCTGATTTTTACGCAACCAAATACTGCCTTGGTAATCACTCCATGGCTGTATGTTGGTATTATTGATAACTAATGAAAAAACCGGAATATTATCGATAAGTTCTGCAATATTAATCGGCTCATTATCCATTTCATTCGTTGGCTCAAGAGCACTCAAACATTCAGTTTTAACATCAAGGTCATCCACAATAGCGTGTAAGGGAAAGATAGAAAGTCTTGTGCTATTCAACTGAACTAATGTGCAATTATTTGCTGTTATACTGATATTTGCTATATCCAACTGGCCATGACTAATTCTTGGTTCTGAAAACGACAGTTTAAATGGCTTAGGAAGATAGTGTGATGCAACAACTGGAGCCCAATGGGATATCGTTATCCATAAAAGTATTAAGAGAGCAATGCTTCCACCCAAAAAGCAGAGTAATATTCTGGATGCTCTTTTCATTAACTGCATTACTACATCCCTTGTTTGAATTGTTCTATAGCGCAAGTGATAAATTTCAACAAAAATTCCTCATTAAACACGATACTAATAAAGATAAACCACATTCAATCGTAAACAGATACCTATTTTCTTAATTTATAGGTGATTTACAAACTTAATTGTCTTATTCTGAGTTTATATTTTGTAGGTACACCTTTTTACCTACTCTTTTCTAATTGGTTCCTAAAAATTGGAGTCTTCATGATGAAAATTGTTTCTTATAGTACCAAACAGTATGACCGCAAGCACATGGAACAAGTTAATCAAAATTCTGGATTTAATTTTAGTATTGAATATTTTGATTTTCCATTGACCGTTCAGACAGCTAAAAATGCTGTTGGTGCAGATGCTATCTGTATTTTCGTTAACGATGAAGCTAATCGTGCTGTTTTAGAAGAACTTGCCGCACTCAATATTCGAATTTTAGCTTTACGTTGCGCTGGTTTTAACAATGTTGATTTACAAGCTGCTAAAGAATTAGGTATTCAAGTTGTCCGTGTTCCTGCTTATTCTCCTGAAGCCGTTGCCGAACATACTGTTGGTATGATGCTCTGCCTTAACCGTAGGATCCACCGAGCATACCAACGTACTCGAGATGCAAATTTTTCTCTCGAAGGATTAACAGGTTTTAATATGCATAACCGCACTGCTGGAATTATTGGTACCGGAAAAATTGGCCAAGCGACGCTACGTATTTTAAAGGGATTTGGAATGCGCCTACTCGCACACGACCCATACCCGAACCAAGCTGTTTTAGATATGGGCGCTGAATACGTTGACTTGGATACTTTATATGAACAATCAGATATTATTTCCCTTCATTGCCCATTAACACCTGAGAATCATCACCTACTCGATGAAAATGCATTCAAAAAGATGAAAAATGGGGTCATGATCATCAATACAAGCCGAGGCGCGTTAGTCGATTCTGTTGCAGCAATCAATGCACTAAAATTACAGAAAATTGGCGCTTTAGGTATGGATGTATATGAAAATGAACGTGATTTATTTTTCGAAGATAAATCTAATGATGTAATTCAAGATGATGTTTTTCGTCGGCTTTCTTCTTGTCACAATGTGTTATTTACCGGGCATCAAGCGTTTTTAACGGAAGAAGCATTAACAAGTATCAGTCAAACTACGCTTAATAATATCCGTCAAATTAGTCATGGGGAAACTTGCCCTAATATTGTTAACGCATAGTTGGATCGGGAACTATGAAACGCCTAATTCCACTTACTATTTTGGGTTTATTGCTAGCAGCATGCCAAACTCATCAAGTCAATGCGCGTAATGATGACCAAGCACTTGAAAATAAGTTGATGCATCATCGTTTTATTTTAACTGAAGTGAATGGTAAGACGATTAGTAGCAAGCAAACTGTACCTTCCCTTGCTTTTGGCGAGAAAATGTTTGTTTCTGCATCAATGTGTAATGATTTTAACGGATTTGGCAATATCAAAAACGCAAAAATCACCGTAAAAAACTTAAGTAAAACTGAACTCGAATGTGTTGATGAAGATTTATCTAAATGGGATTCAATGATAAATCGAGTACTGTCTGATGGCGCAGTTATTTCATTAAACAACAACCAGCTAGTATTAATTCAAGGTCATTACAAATTAGTTTATACACTACGTGACTACGTCCATTAATGAATTATCCTGTACAACCGCCTCTTTTAGAGGCGGTATACGTTTGCCATAACCCACTGAACTGGCAGCCAAATAGGCTATTTCGCCTGTTCAAATAGCAAGTTAATATTCGAGGTTTTTGCAATTCGCTCCATATAATCCCGAATATTTGTGCTAAACGATAAGTGCTCAACTATGCTCAAACTACGTAAGGTTGGAAAAATAATAAAATCATTAATATCAATGTGTTCACCACGTGTTTCTAACCACGCATCTAATAAAGACAATTGGGGCTCTAATTCAACTAGCAACGTATGAGTTTCTTTTTTAAACTCGTTTAAGTCACCATAAGATTTTGATGTTCTAGCGATATATGCCGCCCTCGCTTCTGCTGTACTAATTTCAGGGAAATCAGTTTGTGTAAAACGTGGTGTCACAAGCTTATATACCACAGCAGAAACCGCTTTAGACCAAGCCTCTACTTCAGGGGTTATGTTTCCTCCTGCATATTTAGGTTCATTAATGCTATCTACATAATGAACAATATCTAAGCTTTCAGGTAAATAACTTCCATCGTCTTTTTGCAAGATAGGTAACATTTTTCGACCTATCATTTTTGTTGGCGTTTCTATGTCATCATCGAATAAAACGATTTGCTCTACTGCTAACTTTTTTAAACCAAAAATCATTCTAGCTCTAACACAAAATGGGCAGTGGTCATAAATATACAATTTCATTGTGGACCTCACTAATTTGGTAATGAAAGTGCCAATAGGTTTTATACAGTATACTTGAGTACCCACATTTATGCCTTATCACGCTTGTAAAAATTTGTTTAGCGCGAGGAAAAATATATATAATAAAGTGCACAATACCTCAATAATAAAATCTAGGTCGTAGCATATTATGTCTGATGAAGAAGTTCCATTAACAGAGTAATCATTTGAGATGATTTAAGCATTGAGTTAATATCAATTAAATTAATATGTCATAAATATCATTGATTTATTTTCTATCTTTAATTTTAATAACTAAATACTTTAAGTAAAAATTAAGTAAAAAACAAAAAGTTAACATGCCGTAACGATATATTAACTTTGCTTCCTGATAATTTTATCACAACAGCAAGGATGCAATAATTTGATTTTAAAGAAAAATAAAACAAAATAACTATAAAGGAAATTTAAAATTTATATTTTTCGCTATGAAAAATAGTAACGATAGATATTTTTACTTATTCAACAAAAATAACCACATTAAAAGTAATGCTATCTTATTGCAAATAACCAAACTAAAAATAGCGATTTTCATCATAATTATGTTCATTAAAACTTTTAAATCTATTTATTTTTTAATATACTATGAAACGTAATTTGAATTAAGTGCATTAAATAACAACTTTTCATATAAATTGAGGATGTCATATGGACATTCATACTATAATTGGTATAAAAATAAAAAACCGGAGAAAAGAGCTCGGTCTATCAGGTGCGAATTTAGCTGATAAATTAAATTTAAGTCAACAGCAAATATCTCGTTATGAAAATGGTATTAACAAAATTCCAATTAATCATTTAGTGGATATTGCTGAAGCATTAAATTGCCCTATTGAATGGTTTTTCCAAGGTTATGTAAGCAATTCAAAATCAAATAAAAATGAACCATCTAATGAACTCAACCAAGAGCTAATATATACAGCTGAAAGTGTCATTGCCCCCTCTAAAGATAACTTTTAATGTAAATAAAAAATTAATTTATATAAATAAAATGCAAGTAACATAGACATTTCTATCCCGTGTTATTTGTACTTCACTTTCTTTAGAACTATAAAAGTAAAAAGGCTAATCCTCTATATGAAGATTAGCCATACATTTAAATCTCATAAAATTAACTAATGGTTTTAGCAATAAATTTTATATATAATATTTTAATCATAGGTAATATTGAAAACCATTTTAGAATTCACTTCTCCAGCAGAGATTGTTCGTTCATACTGGTAATAACGAGCTTTATAATTTAAGTCAAGATATTTTGTTTGCCGGTCAACTAAATTTCCAACTTTATATTTTTCATTAAACATAAGTGATTTATTAGTCTTACGCTCTAAAACTTGTATACCAACTCCCGCAGCTCCACTGGTGGATTTATTTTGATTAACCAAAACACCTTGTCGATTATTCATGTTTTTTGGAATATCACCACTAAAAGTCATATTAACATTTGAAAAACCAGAAATACTGACACCACCGCTGCATATTAAGCGAATATCAAAATCTTTTTCACCTGCCGTTGTTCCAATACCATTTAATTGTGAACGTTTAATTGGATCAAGATAAACATTTTTTTCGGTTCCCCCCTCAATTTGGCAAGACGGAGAAACTATTGTTATCGCTTCAGCATCTAATTTCGTGACCAAAAATGGGTTATTATTTGGAATGTACCCATAAGATGTATAAAGACCACTGGCTATAGTTCCTGAGCCTGTAACAGGAGCGGTTTTCACTAAAGTCAAAATAAACTTTGATCCCGCAAGATAATAATTACTTGAGCTAGGAGCATAAAATGTATCCGGATACGTCATTCTCACTGCACCTTCACGGTGAAATTTCATGCCAATTCCAGGAACGTTTGTTTGGTAAACCTTATTTCCTACTGGAACTAAACTTGGCATAGTAACCGAAGCCGTTATCGGTGTATTTCTTGTACAATACGCATATATTGCACTTGAGTTTTCCCGCATATCCCAAGTTTGCTCCGCAATGGTATCCCCAACCTTTAAGTTAGGGTCTACCACAACTCTCCCCATCTGCATATTTAATACATATGTCCGAGTTGAGGTTCTATCACAATACGCAGAAACGTAACTAGCGGTAAGAAATACACCAACTCCGATATACATACGAATTTGTTTCGTTATTGACATAAACTTTCCTTACTATTGCTAGCTTCTAAAGAAAATGAACACTGCCCATTATCCCATTTTATAATTGCAACTTTTGCAGTTTCACTACTAATAAATACGGTTCCACCTTGACCAACGATACCTATAGACTCACCATTTATATCAGTAACGTTAGCCCCAAATGGCAATGGTTTATTTCCAGGTCTTACAACATTAAATGCAATATTTTTTTCGACCTTAGTACTAAATTTAACCTTAACGATGCTTCCTTCATAAGGAACGACTTGTGTGGCCGTATTTTCAAAAACAATATCTTCAGGACTTCCTTTCGGATCAATTTCTACATTATTAATACGATAAGCCCTAACATAAGGAGCAACAGCATAACCATTTCCATCGATACGAGTTCCAGGTGCACCCATGATTGATGCGCCTTCCGCTCCTTTCGCTTCGATCAGAGCTATCGTTGTTGAAGTATTCGGTGTTAATGTTACGCCCTCAGAATGCACAATAACCGAACCATTTGCACCAAGACCGAACTGACGATATCCCTGACCTTGGCTATAATTCGCATTCGTATTAACAAATGGTGTACGGTAACCTGTGTTCAAACCAATATTCTTCTGTCCACCGTTTGCAACAGAGGTATTTACGCCATAAGTCCAATTATTATCCCTATCGAATGCACCACTCGCACCGATTTGGCTAGAACCAAATTTTTCATTATTGAATGTCGTATTTGAGGTCAGTGTTGCACTCTGACTTTCGCCAAAATACAGTGGGTAACTAAAGTTTATATTAATACGATCATCTTTCTTATTATTCGTATTATCTGCATAAACTCTCATAAATGCGACACCATAAGAAAGACGGTTAAAGTTATTGTTATAACTTAATTGATATTGCTTTTCTGTCCCCGACTTATCCCAATAATTAGAAATACGTCCCGTAAAATAAATCCCACCGTAACCATCAGGAAGATTTTGATTTACTGTATAGCTGAAACCATTTTTCTCACGTCCTAAAGTATTCTCTACACCACGCTTATCATTATCTATCGCATATAATGCATTGCTGACGTTATAGTAATCCTTCGTTGAATACCTATAAGCAGCTAGCACTAAGTTAGTATCAGTTTGAGTAAATAAACGACTAAAAGTTAAACGGTAGCTTTGTCCATTTTCTGTTTTATATTTGAATGCCGTTCTCGACTGAGTTAAATCTACAGCAATTGCACCAAACCCTGTGTTAACACCGGTACCTACTAAGTAGGCTTGATAATCATCAAATGCAGTGACGCCGCCATATAGCGTAAATGTATTATTTAAGCCATGCTGAATAGTACCCTGCATAATAAATGGACGATGTCTCAGTCCATCAGCATCCGCTTTACCACCAGAAACTTGATAACGTGTAAAACCAGGACGTAATAACTGTGCTAATGAAGAATATGGCACGCTAAAGCTGCTTTCACTTCCATCAGCTTCTTTTACCGTTACAACTAAATCATTTCCGTAACCTGATGGATAGACATCCGTTAAGCTGAAAGGTCCTGGCGCAACAGTTGTTTGATAAATAATAGAATTATTTTGCGTTACCGTTACTAAAGCATTACTTTGTGCTATTCCCCTAATCTCAGGCGCGTATGTTGACATTCCATCAGGATACATATTGTCATCTGTTGCTATTTTTGCGCCTCGTAAACTAATACTGTCAAAGAGATCACCATCTGTATAAAACTGTCCTGCTGTCGCTTTTGACTTTAGTTCGGTTATTGGTTTCTGCAGATATGTTTGATTACTATTCCAATTCGTTCCATCGTGACGTTGCCAGTTAAGATTTCCAATATGTTTAAGCAACCATCCATCAAAGCTTAAACCAGCATTCAGCCCCAAATAAGCACTGGCGTTATTAGTTCCTTTTGAACCACTAGTATGGTTATCATAATAGTTAGCCATATAACCGATATTTAGTGCAGGAATTCCCGTTTCCCAAAATTGGGGAGAAACATAACCACGGGAAATTCTCTGTTCATATATTTGCGGAACAGAAATATCTAAACGCAATGTAGAAGAATGAAATGTATCAACGACGTCTTTTTGGTCATTCCAGTCTTTTAATGGTAAACAAGCATTACTATCTTTACTAACTGTAGGGTTTAGTTTTTCAATATTAATACCAAAATCAGATAGCATTTGTGGTGTATAACAGACTACTAATTGACCACTTTTCTCTTCTTCAAAATTAAGGTCGTAGCGTCCCTTCCAATTGTTATTTGTATATACGTCAACTGAATATTTTCCGGGACTAATCCCTGAAGAATTGAAACGTGTTAAATCAACATCTTCTTTACTACCTATAATAAAACCACTATTAAATTCATAGGTTGTATCTTCTTCACCCCAAGCATAAAACGTAGGCACTATGCATGCAGTGACAAAGCAAGTCACAGAGAGCGTATTGCTATATTTATTTATTAACTCTCGCTGTTTCATTATATATTCCTATTTAACGGTGGTTTTCACCGAAATATCTGAACCATAATCATTAATATTATTAATTACGATATGACTTCCTGACCTTACGACTTGTTTTAATTCAACTATCATTTGAGATTTCGGTTCTAATAAAATTGTTTTTTCATTCAACCCAGATTTACCATCCGTTGAAATTTTTGTAATAGTAATATAATAAGGTGTCGGATTATCTATAATAATACTCTTCCCATTTGCTTTTATAACAAGTTGCTCTGGCGCTAATTCACGGCTACTCAGGCCTGTTGGCCGATAAAAGAATTTAAATCTAGAGCGGATCGCTAATTGCAATACATTCTGACTATCGCCTTCTTTAGCTTTAGCCATAGGGGGAATATCTAATATATTCAACCACCATAAGCTTTCGCGATCCTGAGGAATGCTTCCTTTATCCATTAATTTAATTCGTAAAGTTTGTCCACCTTTAGCTTCTACACGAGAGATTGGCGGTGTAATCTGAAATGGTGTTTTTATCGTATCCGGTGTTTCTGACGCATCACCTGTATCAAGCCACGCCTGTGCAATTGCAGGACGGTCGGCAGTGTTATTTAATTGCACGGTAATTTCTTTTTCATTTCCAGGATAAATAAACCGTGTACCATTAACGATAATATTATTAGCAAATGAATGCGTACTGAAAATGAAGCAGAAGATAAATACTATTGCTTTCATTTGATCCTCAAAATAAAAGCGGCAGTATACCTACCGCTTATCATAGTAAAGCTGATTAAGTTAATATTTAAAGATTACTTACGTAACTAAAACTAATAAGAAATTAGCTTATTAAGTCATTATTGGTAAGTGATTTCATAAGTTGCATAACTTTTAACTTCACCTGTTGTTACATCTTTAGGTGTAGAAGTTGCGTAACCAACGTAATATTGGAAACGAGCCCCATTTTCAACTTTAGTCAAATCACCTTTAACTTTTTTCTGAGATGGATTGCCAGGAATAATTTTACCTGACAAGTCAGAGCTATCATCAGTTGAAAGTGCTAATTGAATATTTTTAGCGCCTGTAGTTTCAGTATTTGCTAAGTAGCCTTCTGAATTACCTGATGCACCTTGCAGTAAGTTACCACCAGTCCAGTTAACGTTTAATAATGTTTTATCAATAGCGGAGTCATTAGCAACATCTTTAACATCTGCTGCAACACAGTTTGTTACGTCAATAACAAAAGATTTCGGTTTTAACAATGCATCTGCACCACCGTCACGTACTTCTGTTAATGATACTGGTGCTAAGTAAACACTAGCATCACTACCTTGTCCATCAACAGAAACAGTACAAGAAACATCCGTTACTTTACCGTGAAAGTTAACTTGGCCGCCACCAACGTTGGTGCTTGCAGCGTTAGCTGTTGATAACCCAATAATAGTTGTTGCAACTGCAGTCAGTAGTACTTTCTTCATTTTCATTTCCTAATATGAGGGTAATTATTTTTTACATTAAAAAGAACTGATTAAGTTTTTGTTTTATTGTTAGGTAAAAAATACAAACAAAAGCCTAATCATACATGGAGTATGACTTATGGCTTACGTTTCACTTTGAACCATTCGTTTAATGCAAATAAATATATTTCTTAATTAGTCCTATTTAGAATTTATAACCATATGCTCTATATGATTTCGAAGAGAGGATACATAATAACTTAAGTTTTATTAAATCGTTTTTTTCATCGCTAATTTATTTTTTGATAGTTACAGGCTATTAAATGACAGGTATTGATTGAGTATTTTGATTTTCAATATTCACTAATTTACTCGTGAAAAGCCTAATATTTAGTTTTTAATATCTAATTTTTTTTAAATATAAGATTAAAAACCAACAAAACCAAAAAATACAGATTATCAAAAACAGCAAAAATCATTATATTTAGATTTAATATATGTTTTCATTTACATTTTGACACTTTATCTCACATTATCACTATAAAATTAATCCATTACAGAGTATCTAATTAGGGCTAAATCATTAATTAAATTAATGATTATTGATCTGTAAAGATATGTCACTCCAAACAATTAAAAATATTGAATTCCGAATTATTATGCTTGAACATCAATTTCACTCATTATGAGTGTATAGATATTCTTTTATATCAACAATCAACTTTAGTCATTATTATAATTTTAAAATATGTTTTTAAGCGAGGTAAATATCGATTTTAATCTAAATTAAAAAATAAATGGAGTGATGGAAATAAATATGAAAGAAGAAATAGTGATAAAATCGCAATATAATCCTTTATTCATTCAACTTCTTATTGAAGTAAAAAATAGAATATCAAATCATTTAGTCGAACCTATGTTAAAAAAAATTATCATTATTTTTGATATAGAATAAGAAAACATGATTAACTGAACAAACTATAGCCTGTGTTATGTCAATTTTCTCATTTTCTAACCATATGAAAATAAGAGTGTTTTCTTAAAACGAACACTCTATGAAAATGTGATCTATACGGCAAATTTTAACATTAAGAATATTCCTAAATCACTCACTATGAGTGTTAAAGTGTGATCTAAACCAAAAAGCCATCGATAAAAGACGCTTTATCTGCCTATTATTTTTCTATTCACGGACAGTTTAGCGCCGTTTTAGTAAATCAATCGCTCTAATAAGCCTAATTTATTTAGCAATTACATAACATAAGGTAGCTGTTTCTATTTTAGTACCATAAATTATCGATTATGAGACATTAATAGATAAAAATATTTTATATCAATAATTTGCCATAAAAATATGATGACACCCTTACAAAATCCATATAAGGCCATCAAAATATGGGAACTCCCCGCATAATGTGTCTACGAAGAATTTCACGTGTACATCAACATAGTTATCTAGTTGATCAACTGATAAAAGCACATATATTGCAGGTAGTAATATCGGCTAATTTCAAGAAATGATTAATCTAAAATAGAAATATTGTTAGATTGGAGCCACAGCAAAAATCTTGCAAAAGATTTTTGCTGTGGTAATCAAGAAGTGAATGATTGATTAGTGTTTTTTCTGACGGTATAGAGCCCATTCTTCAACTTTTTCACCTGATGGTAAAATACAGTAACCTACCTGCCCTTGTGCTGTATCTACAATTTCCAGAGTCCCTCCAATTTGTTCGCAATATACTGATGCTGGATTTGCCATGCCTACAGCCTTAGGCTCTATTTCGGTTTTATTGGAAACACATCCAGAAATGAGCACAAAACTAGCTAATACAAGTACTTTCTTCATAAGAAATATTTTTTAAGTCAGTTTGGAATGTTTGTTTATTATAACGGAATGAAACTAATATAAACTGGTTTTTATTCATAAATAAAACAACATCGCATTTAATGTTCAAAACTTCATCAACAACAGTCAATAAATTACTTTAGTCTATCAGCATTATTACTTAAAATTTCAACTGTCAGCCTGCCATGTTTACCTCTAAGAGTAATTATTGGCATCTTACTTATATCTATCAATATCTGGATTATATCAAATAATACTAGCTAACATTTTATGACTATATATCTATTTGTAAGCCATAAAGCCTATTTTACTTCCGTCTTTTATTGTCAAATAGGACAATTAAAACACCACAAAATGCGACTAACAAACTACCAATAATATAATTCTGTCTATCAAATGCCAGGCCCATATCTTTCACACTTTCCCCATAAACAATAGGAATGCTTACATCCATATTGTAAGAAATAATCGCAGTAACGAGGCCAATAATTGTGAGTACCACACCGAATGTTTTCATTTCCATCCCCCTACATTTGTATTTACTAAAAATAGATTAGCGAAGTATCTTGAGAAAGGCAAAATGAGAGGTCACAAATTACAATATTTTCTTAAATAAAAAATGTTGTAATTTAAGCCATAGCGGGAAAATACTGGTTAATGATCAATTATAAAGATAATTTTTTATGCACTTAAAGTTTTAAGTCAGAAAAACTCGTAATTAGATGTAATATGAAGTATTAATTATAAGTATTCTTATTATTAATAGGATAAATAATCACACCCAGTTTTAACATGATGATTATTACTGTCTACTTTTATTCAAAGCACTATAATACATCGATTAAAATGTATAAAACATCATCAATGCAGCTTGGCTAAATTTTTCAAAAAAAGAAATCATCGCAGGCAAAATAGCAATATTTAGAATGGCAACTAAGCCTACTGTTAGTAACGAAATTTCCATAATAATTTATTGTATATTGAGGATTTATTACTATCCCTTACCCATAGGCCTATTCATTATGTGTTCTTCCCAGTCCACCACATCAATTTCTCTGACTGCAATATGGCGAACGGACACACCTTCATTATGCATCGCCGCTTTGGACCCTGTTTTTAATGGATGCCAAGCTGGGAGAGTTTTCCCTTCTAATAACAAGCGGTAAGCACAAGTACTTGGCAACCATCCAAATGTTTCTAAGTTATAGCGATTAAGCTTTATGCAATCCGCTTCATAACTGAAACGGTCTTCATAATGCTTACACTGGCAAGTTTTTAGATTTAGCTGATTACAAGCGACATTAGTGAAATAGATTTCATCAGTATCTTCATCCATTAACTTGTGCAAACAGCACTGCCCACAACCATCACAAAGAGATTCCCACTCTTCATCTGTCATTTCATCTAAAGTTTTAACTTGCCAGAACTGCGACATAATACTTATTAATCCTATACTTAAATAACCCGAGTAGTCAGCGAGTGATCATTAATTGATAATTTTAGCATATCACCAGAAGCTAATGGGCCAACACCTTCAGGTGTTCCCGTTAAAATAACGTCCCCTGCACGCAATGTGAAAAAACGGGACATATAGCTAATCAGTGGTAAAATTGGGGTGATCATATCACGCGTCGAGCCCTCTTGGCGAACTTCACCATTAATTTCTAAAGAAAGCTGAATATTTTGTAAATCATTCGGGCTACTGACAGGAATAAAACCCGAAATTGGGCATGACCCGTCAAATGATTTGCTTTTTTCCCATGGCTGACCAGCTTTCTTAAATTTAGCTTGTAAATCACGTAAGGTTAAATCCAATGCAACTGCATAACCTGCGATAGAGCGTGATACACGGTCTTCATCCGCATTTTTTAATGGCATACCAATTAAAATTGCCATCTCAATTTCATGATGAACAGAACCAAAGTCTTTTGGAATAACAATTGATTGAGTAATGTCACACAAAGCAGTTTCTGGTTTAATAAAAATAACGGGCTCTTCCGGTGTAGCAGACCCCATTTCTTTTATATGCTTTGCATAATTACTACCAACACAAACAACTTTATTTGCAGGAAAATCAAGTAACGCACCTTGCCAGTCACGATGTTGATACATAATAGTACTCCTATTATCGTTATTTTATTTTATTAGCGATACCATCTGCCATCATGCATACGCTCAATGCAAAATAATATGAGCGGTTCCAATGCATAATGGTACGGAAATTTTCAGTCACTAAAAATGCCCTGCCTTCAGGGTCATCAGGGATAACCACCCACGTTTTTACGTCTGAAGGTAACTGAGCAAATGCAGGTAATGCCACGCCTAGTTCCTGCCATTCACTGACAGATTTCCCTTGTTCCGCTTTTACGCCTTCCAACGTTTTATTAAAATCTGCAGGTAAATTAACTTGGTAACCCCATGGCAATTGTGCTTGCCAACCTTCTGTTGACAAATAATTAGCGATGGATGCAAATACATCAGATTTATTATTCCAGATGTCCATTTTTCCATCACCATCACCGTCCGCTGCGTAGGACAAATAGGAGGTTGGCATAAATTGACTTTGGCCCATAGCACCAGCCCATGAACCTTTAAGTTGTTGATCTTCTGGAATATAGCCTTTATCCATTATCTCAAGCGCAGCTAAAAGTTGTTTGCTAAAAAGCGCTTCTCTTCGCCCCTCAAAAGACAATGTCGCAAGTGCTGAAACCACATCCTCTTTACCCTGTGAACGTCCAAAACCACTTTCTAATCCCCATAACGAAACAATGAACTGAGGTGGAACGCCATATTTATCACTGATAGCATCTAGAATGGATTTGTTTTCTAAATATTTGTCATAGCCCGCATTGATACGTGATTGTGGGAGTACATTTTTTAAATAGCTTGCTAATGTAACCGTCGCCCTTTTCTCTGGTTGGCCTTTATCTGCTTTCACAACACGCTCAATAAAATGAACATTAGCAAAAGCACGTTCAATGGTGTCTGGCTTAATCCCCTGAGTAATAGCATGTTCTTTCAGTAATTCCACATAAGCAGGAAACTGTGACGGCTCACGTTGTTCAATAGGGAATGCTTTGTCTAAAGCAACGACTTCTTGGGCTATAGCCGCATTTTGTTCTACTGTAATCGGTTGAGTAACAACTGATTCGTTCTGCGTTGCAGAACAACTTGTTAAAAACAAACCAGCGACTAATGTATATAATAACGTTGGTTTCATTCGTCTCCTCCAGAGTGTTATTGCTTTTCAGGATTTTCTTAATTTGCTCTAGTTATTCAGTTCTTTGTGTTCTGAAAGCAAATTTTCCACCGGAGGTGGGAATTGTAGGTAATAACCAACCTCTATGAGATCAGATTTAACCTTTGCCAAGTCAGCATTGGCAAGCTTTTCACGCTTATCTAATGAGACGAGCATAGCAAATTGAGGTGTTCCAAATTGGGCTAATAATTCATCAGGAACACGTGAGAAATCATCTTTCTTCTCAATATAAAGATAAGTTTGGTCACGCTTAGGGCTTCTATAAATTGCACAAATCATTATATTTAACTCTTTTTCTTAGTTCATTAGCTTGCTTGAAGTATGCAGTAACTATAACATGCTATTGTTTTACAGAATATCTTCACCCGAGGATTGTTTCGGAAATTTTAATTTGCTGAGTCTGGATAGATGCCACAATCGCCAATAGAACTTAAAGGCAGCAGTTTTACTCTTTCAGTTATTCACTTATACAGTGAAGAGCCTAAACTCATCAAAAAATCGCTGCAAGATAAAGTAAATCAGGCTCCTGATTTTTTTAAAAATGCTCCTGTCGTGATTAACATCGCTGAATTATCCCCAAATGCAGATTTACAGAGTATTCATAAATCTGTTATTTCTGCGGGATTACGTATTGTTGGTATCAGTGGGTGCACTGACCCACAAATGCGACAAAAAGCAAACGATGCGGGTTTACCAATATTAAGCGAAGGTAAAAGCCAAAAACCTGTTGAAATTCAGCCTGACCCCCCGGCTGCAGTAGTTCAAGCTGAACCTTTATATCGTAAAACTCGTATTATCAATACCCCTGTTCGTTCTGGACAACGTATTTATGCACCAAATAGTGATCTGATCGTCACAAGCAATGTTAGTGCAGGTGCAGAACTATTAGCAGATGGTAATATCCATATTTATGGCGTGATGCGAGGCCGTGCATTAGCTGGAGCCTCCGGCGATATTGAAAGTCAGATTTATTGTACTCATTTGCAAGCTGAGCTGGTTTCAATTGCAGGTGAATATTGGCTGAGCGATCAAATCCCTGCTGAATTTCTCGCCAAAGCAGCTAAACTTTGTTTAGTTGATAACAAACTTAACATCGAATATTTAAATTAGACCTTATTTACAAGGAATTATTCATGGCACGCATAATTGTAGTGACTTCAGGTAAAGGTGGCGTTGGTAAAACCACTTCAAGCGCGGCCATAGCTACTGGCCTGGCACAAAAAGGGAACAAAACTGTAGTGATCGATTTTGATATCGGCCTACGTAACCTTGACCTTATCATGGGGTGTGAACGTCGAGTAGTCTATGACTTCGTAAACGTTATCCAAGGTGATGCAACCCTTAATCAGGCTTTAATCAAAGATAAGCGCACCGAGAATTTATTTATTTTACCTGCTTCGCAAACACGCGATAAAGACGCATTAACTCGTGAAGGCGTTGGCAAAATTCTTGACGAATTAAGTGACGATCTTGGTTTTGATTTTATTGTTTGTGATTCCCCCGCAGGTATTGAAAGTGGCGCCTTAATGGCACTATATTTTGCTGACGAAGCTATTATTACTACCAACCCAGAAGTTTCTTCTGTTCGCGACTCAGACCGTATTTTGGGTATTTTAGCGTCAAAATCACGCCGCGCAGAAAAAGGCGAAGCACCAATTAAAGAACACCTATTGCTAACACGCTATAACCCAGGCCGTGTAACGCGTGGTGATATGCTAAGCATGGAAGATGTTCTGGAAATTCTGCGTATTCCTTTGATCGGTGTTATTCCTGAAGACCAATCTGTACTGCGCTCTTCCAACCAAGGCGAACCCGTTATTCTGGATACAGAGTCTGATGCAGGCCAAGCCTATGATGATTGTGTTGCACGTATTTTAGGTGAAGATCGCCCTATCCGTTTCATTGAAGAAGAGAAAAAAGGTTTCTTAAAACGCCTATTTGGGGGGTAAATAATGGCTTTATTGGATTTCTTTCTGTCGAGAAAAAAAACGACAGCGAATATCGCAAAAGAGCGATTACAGATCATCGTTGCAGAACGCCGCCGTGGTGATAGCGAGCCCCCATATCTTGCAGATATGAAAAGAGATATTTTGCAGGTTATCTGTAAGTATGTCCAAGTTGACCCTGAGATGTTATCAGTGCAATTTGAGCAAAAAGGGGATGATATTTCTGTTCTTGAACTAAACGTTACGTTGCCAGAAGGTGACGACATAAAAACGACAACAGAAAAATAATTCGTGAAAGAAAGCCGCTGTCTAACTTTTGTTTCATGCAATAGCTTGCGGCTTACTTTTTATGATTTAGCCCAATTAATCAAATGGTTACGCTATAATTCTACTAAAGTAAAAACCTATTCGTTTTATAATTCAAATTTAATTTCCATTGTTATCAGTTTTTTTAAACCTTCTGGCGGTGCTCCTACTGAGCGGCTTTTCTGTACAGCTGATAACGCAGCTTGGTCGAGCGTATTATGTGTTGAGGAATTAACTATACGCACCATCGTAATTTCCCCTAATGAGGAAAGTTGAAAACTTACTTTTACAACTCCTTGGATATTGGTATTTCTCGCTTTTCTTGGGTAACGTTTATGTCGTTCAATTTCACTACGTAATTTATCAATATAGCTTTGATAAGTTGAATCTATTGCATTTCCTACCGAGGTCGTCCTTTGTGCTCCCTTCTGGCCTGCCGCATTAGATTGATTATCGTTTTTCCCCACATGCTGCTCTTGTTTTACATCATCATTTTTTTCACTTTTTTGTTGCGGCTCTTTCTGCTGAGTAACCTTTTTATTAGTTTGTTTTTCCTCTTTCTGTTTGATGACTTTTTTCTGATCATCAGAAATTTTATTTTCATCGCTATGTGAACTTTTTTTATTAGCAACTTTAATTACTGCATTTTCATTTTGTTGTGATTCAGCAAGTAAGTCCCCTGATAGCTTATTATTTAATATTGTATCGTTTACTTGCTTTTCAATTACATTTTGCATCAATGAAACAGAAACAATAGCTGCTTGTATTGGTGTATAAATTTGTGCAGAACGTGTTTTTTCTATACTTAAACAATAAAAAACGATGCCAAAATGGAATAATAAGGAAACCATAACAGCAAAATTAAAACGTAAAGTAATCATTTTAATATCCCTAACAGCCCCCCTCACCAATACATAAATGCAACAGTATCAGCGAAGGGGGGGATCCTTTTTAGAAACGACTGGTGATATTGAAACGCACAGTCCTACCCGGTGCAGGCATCATACTACGGGTTAATGGGTCTATATAATATTCATCAAATAAGTTTGTGGCTAATAATTCAAATGATAGGTCTTTATTAAACTGATAATTAACATAAGCATCAGCGGTAAAAACGGCATTCCAACTCATTGGATCATTGTTTAATGGCGCATACTGGTACGGGTATTTATCCATCATTTCCGCTTCATCTTCATTTTTTGCTTTGCTGTGATAACGCATGCGGCTACCCACTTCTAAACGTTCATCTAAAAAACGCAAACCTAGGTTGGCATGAATGCTGTACTTAGGTTGCAATTGAGTACGCAAATAGCCGCCAGGGAACCCTGCTGTTGTACACTCTGAGCCACCAAATTGGTTATAGGGATCCATTACCATCAATGAAACTTCATCACAAACCTCATTTTTTAAGCGGTAATCTACCCCTAAGTCACCGAATACCCAGCCATTATCATAACGCGCCAACAGTTCCAAACCGGCCGTGTTATGTTTATCAACCTGCGTAAAGACTAACCTGTCGTTCCTATCAAAGGCATTTGTGACTACGGTATTGTAGTAATTTATGCGTAAATCAGCATGGTTTTCTGCCGCGACGAGATCTTGGAAATTACGCACATATCCTAGTTCTATCGTATGGCTGCGTTCTGGCAAATAAACCGGTGGCGTGTAATTCGGCTCTCTTCCCCCCGAAAAACCAATAGTGTCTTCAAAGATACTTGGCATCCTAACGGTTTCTAAATAACGCCCAAATATTCGATCGTTCTCTGTTAAGTAAATTGTTGCCCCTAATGCCGGAGCCCAAGCTGATTCTTCATTTCTTTTCGGCGCTTTAAATTTTTGTTTATTGGAATACTTCACTTCATCTTGACTGTTATTAATATCGCGGTCAACGAGATATTTTTTGGCTTTTAAACCGGTGACGGGGTCTATTTTTTCTTCTTTTAAATCAACCTCCCCATTATAAAATGGGTTATTTTTAGCTACAAATCGGTTATTTTCATCCACTTTCCATTTCACTACATGGTTAACTTCTGTGATTCTAAATTCTAATTTTTTCCCTATTAATCCAACATCACATAACGAATCCTTTTTCATGTTTAATGCTTGCTCGATAAAAATTCTTCTCTCATAACTTTTTCCTTTTATATCATTATATGTATTCCCTTTATCATCAATATACTGTTTTATTGTTTGGTATTCTTCCGCACTTAATAAACGGGATAATAGGAAATTTCTCGCCGTTATATGGCTATAAGGTGCATAATTTATATCTTTAGCCGCAATGCGTCTCTCTTTTAATAAATCCCTTGACCAGTAGCTAATATATTGAGCCCCCGCATTCAGACTTAACCATTCGGTAGGCTGCCAATCAAAGCGAATAGTCCCATTATATTCCCGACGTTTACCTTCCCTAGGGATAGCCCGGAACATGTTACCCTTTGGGGTCGAATCCGAATTAAAGATATCTTCACGACTACCAATGGTTTCATCAATTAAGCTTCCCATTAAAGTCACTTTAAATTCAGGTGTAATTTGAAATTTATTGGATAATGAAACACCATAGCGATCGTTAAGTTGGTTTAATTTAATCCCATCAACTAAGGTGCCATTGATAGCAGGATTTTTAGCTACATTTTTATCTCGACCAAATTCATAATTCCAATCCCTTTCCATTGGTTCCCTAGGTTGGCCACCTGCGGTATTTGAGTTTAAATCCGTTTTTGTTAACCAATAGCCTAATCGAAAATCAATCCAACCAATGGACTCAGGTTTGAACGAATAATTGGCGTAAAAAGTATTTAGCGCCAAGTTAGCTAAAGGCCATTGTGGAATTTTTCCCTCTAAATCATGATACCGAATTTGCGATGGCATGATTTCGCCATAATGACTTGATGTATGCATATAACCAAGGGATAAGTCCTGTGAATTAGGTAGCATCATGTTTAATTTAGCTAACCATGTCGACATTTCATTTGATGTATTCGCCACCTCTTTATTTGGCCCATAAATCCTAGCTACGAAGGGCATATATGGATCTATCGCTTTATTTGGGTTATTAGGGTCATAAGTAATGATGTCGTCATAAAATTTACCCGCCCCTCGGCGCCCAGCAAAATAATTACCTTGGTTGCGATAGCTGTATGCCAGCATCAAATCAAACTTTTCTTGCCGTGTCCCAACGGCAATACGCGCTGCGTTATCTTGCAGATTAAAGAAATTAGCGTTACCTTTACTGCGAGGATCAACAAGCATTTCGTGATCTTTAAAATAAATCCCACGAAACTTCTGCATGTCTAACGTATTCAATAGCCGCTTATCATCACGGTAATCTATACCGTGGCTTAATTGATTAACCCTCGGTTTTGTCGAGTTACTCGATGTTTCTAATTTAATATCAAAACCAAACTTGTCGTATTTATCCACAACGTCATCAATGCCTAGCGTTGTTATGGCAACTCCTCCCCCCGTCGATGTACGCACATTGCGGTCTAGTGTTGCACTTTTCATTACCTTAATGCTACTAATCATATTCGGGTCGATGTAATTACGATTATTCGCCCCATTATAACCACGCCAAACAGTGATAGCTTGCTCTGTACCATCTACAGTCACCGGGACACGCCCTTGCCCCTGTATACCCCGAACATTGGGGTCTATTGCCCCGCTATTACGGGCATCTCCACTGTATACCCCTACCGCATGGTTAATAGTGTCTGCGGGGTTAGTACCTTTATAGCGATCAATTTCTTCTTTACTAATGTAAATACTTGATTCGTCTTTATCATATTGGTCATCCGCCCCTTTTCTATCACGCTCTTTGATTGTGGCCGCTTTATCATTTACCACAATAGAACCGATGTTTTCACTTTGTTGTGCATAGACTAAGTTTGTAATATTGCCAATAGATAACCCTGTTGCGATATTAATGGCTATCACTGTTTTGATTTTCATTATCTGTTCCGGTGAAAATTAAAATTTCTTGGTGAAATTGACACCGACTTCACTTTGCTTAAAAGAATAAATAATATCTGCAATACTTTTATTCACTTGGCTATTAAAATAAATAGAAGGCGTAAAAGTTAATATTTTATTTTTATCAAATGTTAATTGGGTGTTTAAATACCCATTATGATCTTTTCTTTTTACATTCAAAAATGCATCAAACCGTTCAAAATTTGTTTGCTTATAACCTATCGCAACAAGTAGATCACACAGTTCGGTTACTTTTAAAAAACCCACCCTAACCCCATACTGTACATAGCTCTCACTATCGTATTGCTTTTTCCTGTTAGCTCCATAAAAACTGCCAAAAACCATTAATCGAGGGTTTATTAAATAGGTACCAGTAACTGAATAAACCCATTTATCGCCGTTATTAAAACTATACTTATAAGGGTAAATTTTATTTTTATATTCAATATCACTTAGAAATGTTACTCGACGGCTCAATGTGTATTCTGCCGCTATTTTCCCCCCAAAGCTTAAATTATAGTATTGGTTATCATGCCATTTAGCCTCAAGGGTAGGCTGTATATAGAACTTTGTATTCGCGTTATCAAATTGATACCCCCCAGTAACATATATATTCGTTTTTCTAGCCGTGACTGTTTTCATTGGCTCCACCCCAACCACACCTAATGAGAGTACCGTTGAGTGGTTTCCTACTAGAGGAAAACGCTTTGATAGTTTAGTATAATAATGCCACTTTCCACCAGCGATAGACTGGTTACTACTATTCATACATTTACTACGAAAACAGTACATCTCACGGCTATTTGATGCTTCATTTAAATTAAAATCATAACTTGAGCCTAACTTAATCGTACCTTGCCAACGATTTTTATTTTCTAAATCTATTATTTGACTTTTAATAAATTTAGTTAACCCATTTGATATTCTTTCTTTATATTTAACTTTGACATTTTGATATATTGATAATGCTGATTCATAGTGCTTAACATAAGTCAGTGCTTGTGCAAGTTTTAACTCAACCAATAACATATTAGGCTTGTGAATTAAAATCTCATTATATAGGCTAATTGCTAAATCATACTGTTTATTTAAAACCGCCCTTTCTGAATGAATATATTTAACCAATTCTTTATCGTGGTCTTTATGGTCAACGTAATTACCAATAATTTCATTTATTTTGTCAAAATCTTGTTTCTGAATGAGATCATAAAGAATAAAACCAAGTTCGTCGATATTTTTTTCACTATATTTAACATTATTTATTTCTGATTGATGTTTTTTGTTACTATAATCTTTTAAATTACCGATAACTCCTCCTTTTAGCTCTTGAGCTGACAATACCGAAGGGAGAGAAAAAAGTAATAATAAACTCAAATATATTAAATGTGTTTTTTTATTAAAAAATAACATGATTAGGCTACCATTTTAATGACAAAAATAAAAAAGTAGACAAAATCACTTTTGCCTACTTTTTTTAGCTAATTATATGTTCAGTAATTATTCGTCTTTCTGGCCACCAAATGCCGTGTCTAACTCACGGTTATCCGCATAAGAGAGAATACCCGCCACTTGTTCAGCATTATCACCAAAGAGTTGCCCCATACTATCACCTTGGTGTATTCCATTAGCAATGGCAGTACCGCTAAATTTACCGTCTTCTTTAATATCCCCTGCCATGGAGTGGCTATTTACTCCTTCTAATGCACCTGTATATGATTTATCCGCGAAGTCAGCATTAAACCAACCCGTCTGTTTTTCTTCACCTGCAAACTGGTTAATACCCGCTATAGTATAAGTCGCTTGGCCACTGGTTGGCACTTCTGTCGTTGCATTCTCACCAGAGAAATAAACCGTGTGCATTGCGTCATCGGCTTCCCCAGTTTGTGACCAATCACCGAAATATACCTCGGCATCTGCAACCTGGCTAAATTGGAACTTACCCATTCCACCGTGCGGGCTACCGCCACTTTCCAAAACATACACGTTGTCAGGCTTTTGCGTGACTAAGTTTTTTAAACCAGAGAACGAAATTGTTTTTCCATTTCTCATAAAGCGAGAACCGATACCCGGTGCACCAATACTACCACCGTGTGGCCCCATGGTTGATTGGGTTTTACCAACAATAATGTTTGTTAGGTCAAGATCATATTTTAAGCTTTGTGCTGATTCCGTTTCTGCCATAACACCAACAGAAAATATAGACAAAGATACTGCGACTGTAATTAGTGATAATTTTTTCATTTATTCATCCTCTTCAATAGAAGTTTGAATTAGATTGGTTTATTAACGAAACACATTAAATAAAAGATTATTCTTTCCTTTAATGTTCGAGATTCAGTATATGAAAATGATTTTTATTTACAAATGTAAGGGATATAATTCAATTTTTTATTATTAAACCATAAAAATAAAATAACCTTTTATTTTTTAACTGGTTAATTAAAGACCCTATAATGGATAGTTTTATTTATTACGTTTTACATTAAAGATTAATTGAATTTTAAGAGTAATTACAAATTTTGAGTGAAAATAAGATAAACACACCCACAAGTAAATGTGACGTATATTTTTATAAGTTTATTGAATGAATAATAAATAAAAATGAAGATAAGATTGAAGATTATAAATAAGCTAAGCTATTTAAATAAGGTACAAGAAGCTCTCTTCTTGTACCTTAATATATTACTCGTTTGCTAATAACTTTGTAATGGGCTCGGCGAGTAATCGCCCTCTCCACCCCGATAACAGTTCAGGAGGTGTAACCGAAGATTTTAAACCCCAATGAATCGACAATAATTGGTTAATTTGCCGCCTAGAAGCCAATAGTTCTGCATTAAATTTTTCATTTTCAGCAATATCTTTGACCACCGCTTTAATTTCTTTAAATAAGCTTTTGTATTGGCTCTGTTCCGTAATATTCGCTACAGGTGTTGGGTATTCACTTTCTTCAAGTTGCTTTGCTTGCTCGACAATGGCTAACAAGCGCTTGCCATGGCAACGAATTTCCTGCCCAGTTAAGCCAAGTGCATCAAGTTCACCCAGAGAGCTCGGTAAATAACGAGCCACTTTCCATAGATGCTCTTCTTTTACTACAAAGTTAACTGCCATATCGCGGGCTTTAGCTTGGTTTAAACGCCATTCGGCTAATAATTGCAAACAAGCGAGCTGTTCATCACGTAGCTGCCATGCATTATGGATATTCATGTAGGCTTTTTCTGGCTTTAAGGCTTTTTGCCGACGAGCCACAACACGTTGACACTCATCTTTGGCATCTTCCAAGTAGCCCGCTTCAGTCACTTTTTCCATTAGAATTTCAGCTAATGGCAGCAAATACAGCACATCTGCGGCTGCATAATCGCATTGTTTTTCGCTCAGAGGACGCGCAAGCCAGTCTGTCCGTGATTCACTTTTGTCTAGTTCAATACCTAAATGTTCAGCAACCAATGATGCAAAACCACAAGAAATTGGATAACCTAAAAATGCCGCCACAACTTGTGTGTCGATCATCGGCTCAGGGACACAATCAAAATCATGCATAAACACTTCTAAGTCTTCACTACCTGCATGTAAAAATTTAAGTTGCTCAGGATTCGTTAAAAGTGCTTTGAACGGGCTAAAATCCGTCATTAATAATGGGTCAATTAACGAAACTTGCTTTCCATCATATAGCTGTAGCAAACCTAGTTGTGGGTAATATGTTCGGGTACGAACAAACTCGGTATCCAAAGCGAGCCATGGTGCATTACTCGCCTCTTGGCATACTTGGGCTAATTCGCTATCTGTAGTTACTAAACGATAATTCAAAACAAGTTTCTCTTTGTTATTTTCATCACAATGACGCCGGCTAAAACCGGCGTCATCTATTTATAATTTACGACTAAACCACAATCATACTTGTGATTTTTCTCTTTGCAATTTTTCTTCATCACGTAGGTCTTTACGTAAAATTTTACCCACGTTAGATTTTGGTAATTCATCACGAAATTCAAATATCTTAGGGACTTTATACGCGGTTAATGAACGGCGGCAAAAGGTTTTTAGCTCATCACCCGTTAAATTCGCATTTTTCGTTACAACGAAAACTTTAACCGCTTCGCCTGTACTTTCACTAGGTACACCAATTGCAGCGCATTCTATCACGTCCGGATGTGCAGAAATGACATCTTCAATTTCATTTGGATAGACGTTAAAACCTGAAACGATGATCATATCTTTTTTACGATCAACAATACGAATATACCCTTCGCTATCAATTTCAGCGATATCCCCTGTCGCTAACCAACCATCCACTATCGTATCCGCAGTGGAATCAGGGCGGTTCCAATACCCTTTCATGACTTGCGGGCCTTTTACCCACATTTCACCAGGTTCACCAATAGCGACTTCGTTGCCGTTATCATCAAGAAATTTAACATCTGTTGATGGAACAGGTAAACCAATACTTCCGCTATAACTGGTTAAATTATAAGGATTACCTGTAACTAGTGGCGCACATTCCGTTAACCCATACCCTTCGAGTAAATGTTTCCCAGTGAGCTTTTGCCATTTTTCTGCAACTGCTTTTTGAACAGGCATCCCCCCACCAACCGAAAGACGTAAACGCGAAAAATCCAGTTTTTTAAACTCTTCGTTGTGCAACCATGCATTAAATAAGGTATTAACCCCGGTAATTGACGTAACCGGATAACGTCCTAATTGTTTTACGGTGTCCGGTACATCTCTAGGGTTAGTAATCAATAAGTTAACGCCCCCTACAGTGATAAACAGTAAGCAGTTTACTGTCAATGCAAAAACATGGTACAGCGGTAAAGCGGTGACAACAAATTCAGCACCAAATTTCAGTACAGGCCCGTAAGCTGCCCTTGCCTGCTCAATATTTGCTAACATATTGCGATGAGTTAACATCGCCCCTTTAGCAACACCGGTGGTTCCACCTGTATATTGCAAAAAGGCCAAGTCATCACCAGCAATGTTAGGTTTAATATATTGCATACGATAGCCATAATGCATGGCACGGCGAAAGGAGATGGCGTCTGGTAAGTTATATTTAGGGACTAAACGTTTTACATATTTGACAACAAAATCAACAATCGTGGCTTTAGGACGTGAAAGCTGGTCACCCATACGAGTTAAAATGACGTGTTTCACTTTGGTATTGAAAACAATTTTTTCCAGTGTATGTGCAAAATTCGACACAATTACAATTGCGGTTGCACCGCTATCATTCAATTGGTGCTCTAGTTCTCTCGGGGTATAAAGTGGGTTGACGTTGACTACCACCATACCTGCTCGCAATATCCCAAACAGGGCAATCGGATACTGTAATAGGTTTGGCATCATTAATGCGACACGATCCCCTTTTTTAAGACCAAGTCCATTTTGTAAGTAGGCGGCAAAAGCGCGACTTCTCTCTTCAAGTTTCCGATAAGTCATCACTGCTCCCATATTAATGAATGCAGGTTGGTCGGCAAATTGAGAGACCGCATCTTCAAGTAACTCTGCTAGAGAAGCGAAGCTATCAGGATTGATTTCTTCCGGCACATCAGCAGGGTAATTTTTTAGCCAGATTTTTTCCAAAATGTTACTCCTGAATTTAGTGAAGTTATTATACTCAACATCTCTTTTAACAAATTATTAACTCAGCGTACCAGTTTGAAAAACAGACAATGTCAAGGTTGAGAGGTCTATCACTAAATAAATTTTGTTCCTTCAAGAAAAAACTAGGCGGACTAAGCCGCCTAGTTTGTCTTAAATTCGTTAAACAGATGTAAATCTGTACAAGATTGCCTGATTATACATGATTTTACGCTATTTTTGGAAAGGTTATCTCGCACTTAAGAAGGGATTTAATCTATTACATTAACCGAAGTCACTTTTGCTGGGATTAAATTTTAGCTAATACTTTTATTAAACACTCTTATTTATCAGCTCTTATTTAGATAATCTTTTTACGGAAAACAAAAAGACCCCGCAATAATCGGGGCCTTTAAATAAAGAAAAATAATCGTTATTCTGTTAGATAAGTTTGTACGGGTACTGGGCCTCCTGGATAACCGTACCCATAACCATAACCCCATGGGTGGTTATAAAAATACGGGTCGCCATAATAACCATAACCCCAAGGGCCAGACGGCGGGATCATAACACTTTGTGCGACATTCCAGCGTTGGAAACCTATTACATCTAACGTGACATACTTATAAGGAACTTGCCCTACTTTCCCTTGCTGTTCCCCCGTGATTTTCCCCACCACAGTGATATAACGGTTAGTAAAATCACTTGGCTCACGAAAACCATTTAAGTACGCATAAATGCGGCCAATTGAAGGGGAATTAAGCTCTGGTGCTGCATCATATTTATTCAATGCCATCACCGCAATTTCTAAACGTGTTCTTGCTGCTTCGTTTTCAACTGCAAGGACTTTCCCACCAAAACGCGCCTCTTGGCCAATATACATTTCAGGAGCATTTTGTACCGATGTTAAGTTATCTGTTGGGTTTTGAACCGAGCCTTGAATTGAAGCAGGTATTGAAACACACCCTGTCAGCGCTAATACGCTTGCAATAAAAAGACCTTTAAGTGCATTACGGCAGTTTAATTCAATATTCATAGACCACCTCCGATTAGCGATATTATAAATTCAGGTAATACAATTTTAAATAGCATTTAGTAAACAAAACACGATATGTTAAAAGTAGCCATAAGAATTATCTTACCACCTAATAATATCCTAAATTATTGAATGATTCGATTTGTATTTTTATTATTCAATATTTGATTTGTTTTGTGTGTAATATAAAAAATTGGCCATATCACCTGATATAGCCAATTCAACATCAATTAATTTTCTGTGTATTATTCACGACCAGGCAATTTTTTCCATGTAACTTCATTACGCAGGTAAGTAGGTTCAACATTTTCAACGGCAACCACTTTTCCCTGTTGCCATAATTGAGCAGCAATGGGTAACATATCTTGCGCATCAGGCAGCGTAATATGACTGTTAGCTAATGTAATTGATGCATTCAACAATGAGGGATATGCCTCCCACCCAGTACCTGCATAACCCCACAGCCCTGAAAGCCCTGTCACTTTGCTCTTAAAATCGTCGGGAAGTAGAACTGCTTCAGTTTCTTCACCTAACCATTGGCCTGCGGATGTTCGCTGATATTGGGCACAATAAATTTCTGACATCCGTGCATCAATAGCCACTAATACCTGATGATGCCCCATTATACGAAAGGCGCCTTCAGCAAGTGTCATTAAAGAGGAAACGCCAATCATGGGCAAATTAGCCCCTAGTGCTAACCCTTGTGCAATACCAACACCAATACGAACCCCCGTAAAACTACCAGGACCACGTCCGAAAGCCAATGCATCTAGCTGGTTCAACCCCATCCCAGCTTCTGCAAGAACTTCCTCAACCATCGGTAAAATTTTTTGTGTGTGCTCTCGAGGAGAAATCGCGAAACGCGAAATAATGTCACCTTCACACCAAAGTGCGACTGAACAGGCTTCTGTTGCTGTATCAACAGCAAGAATACGACTCGACATGCCTAAACTCCGGCAAATTAATAGTTTCTGATTAAAAGATGCCGATTATATTAACATAAACGGCCGTAGGAATAGCAGAAAAACAAGGTGGGATTTACCTCACTCTATTAACTTCTTGCCTTTTCTCTTCAAGAAATGCAATTGCTTTTTGTATACTTCTTGTTCGTGGTGATGGCGGAAGGCTACGTAAAAAAACCTCACCATAAGGGCGAGTCACTAAACGGTTATCACAAATAACGATGACACCATAATCACTAGTGTCTCGAATTAGCCGCCCTACACCTTGCTTTAAAGTAATAACTGCATCTGGTAATTGGACATCCGAGAATGGTTCTCCACCCCGTAATTCACAATCTTCGATGCGCGCTCTTAATAGCGGGTCATCAGGGGCAGTAAATGGGAGTTTATCGATAATGACACAAGTCAATTCATCACCTCGCACATCAACCCCCTCCCAAAAGCTACTAGTGGCAACTAAAACAGCATTCCCCGCAGCAATAAACTGAGATAACAGTTTGTTTTTACTGCTTTCCCCTTGCATTAGAACTGGTAATGTCAATGAAGATTTAAATTCCTCGGCCAATTCACGCATCATCAGGTGTGATGTACATAAAAAGAAGCAACGTCCCTGATTTTTTTCAATCATAGGTCGTAGCATGGTTGCCAATTTTTGTGCGAGGCCTCGTTGATTGAGTTCGGGTAAAAAACGCGGAACACATAATAAAGTTTGGCTTTGATAATCAAATGGGCTGGCTAATAATAGCGTTTTTGCCGTGGCTAGACCTAAACGGTCAGTGAAGTGACTTAGTTTTTCATTTACCGACAAAGTTGCTGATGTAAATACCCAACTGGCTGGCGTACTTGCGATCATTTCGCTGAATTTATCTGCAACCGTTAATGGCGTTAGTGCCAGTAAAAAATGGCGACCATAACTTTCAAACCAATAGCTGTAGCCTGCAATTGTCACATCTTTTAAACGGTTCAAACGATTTCGGTAAATAGTAACACGCTCAAAAATAGAGTCTAAGCTCTGTGAACGGCCCAAAGTGGTTTTGATCACTTCGTAACAAAGTTCAAGAGAATCATCAAGTAATGTCAATGCCCTTTGTACTTCAGGGCGCTTTAGTAAATCACGTAAATTGCCACGAAAACTGTTTTCCCCCAAATTGAGCCGGAAATCTAGCGTACTTTGAGTGAGCCTATCTGCACTTTTTTGCAGTTGCACTTGGTCTTTTAACTCAGTTCGATAGGCCATAATCATATCGCGTGCCAGATCAAGCAATTGGCGACTACTTAGTTGCTGACCAAAATATTGGCTGGCTATATCAGGAATTTGGTGCGCTTCATCAAAAATCATGACCTCTGCTTGGGGAATTAACTCTCCAAAACCTGTGTCTTTCACGACTCTATCAGCCATAAATAAATGGTGATTCACAACGACAATATCCGCTTCTAAAGCTTTACGTCGTGCTTTTAAGACAAAACATTCTTGATAACGTGGGCAATCACTTCCAAGACAATTATCATTGGTGCTAGTCACTAACGGCCAAACTGGGCTGTCCTCCGCAATATCATGACAAGTGCTCGTATCACCTAACTCAGATTCAATGGACCAACTACGTAACCTCACAACAGCAGACAATATTTCCGGTTCAAGACTACCACCACCGAGGGATTGTTGGTCTAATCGCTCTAAACATAAATAATTCGAACGCCCTTTTAATAACGCGGTCCGTCCAGTGTAATTCATCGCATCAATAATTGTCGGTAAGTCTCGGTGATACAGTTGATCTTGTAAGGCTTTTGATCCCGTAGAAACAATGACTTTTTTTCCACTACGCAATGCAGGAACTAAATAAGCATATGTTTTTCCTGTTCCAGTACCCGCTTCCGCCACCAGCACATGCTGCTGCTCAATCGACTCGGTTACTGCATTCGACATCGTAACTTGTGCTTCTCGAGGCTGAAAACCAGGAATTGTTCTGGCTAAAAAGCCATCCGCAGAAAAATCGTCGTGCACTACATGACCTATTTATTAGGAATAATGAGGGCACACTTTACCATGAGTTTCTTAACCCTGCTTAGGTAATTATTACTTCGTTGAACAACTGATTTTCATCCAGCCTGCAAACTGTTATTCTTGAGCCACATGTATAATAAGGAATAATTATGACTATCAAACGTATTGACCCTGATAATCGTTGGTCTGAAGCTGTCATTCACAATAATGTAATTTACTACACCAGTGTTCCTGAAAATCTTGACGCTGATATTGTGGCCCAAACAGCAAATACACTCGCGGCGATTGATGTGATGCTTGAACGTGTTGGTTCAGACAAAAGTAAAATTCTTGATGCCACCATTTTTCTCGCTGATAAAGCCGATTTTGCTGGGATGAACCAAGCATGGGATGCATGGGTTGTTGCTGGAAGCGCACCTGTTCGTTGTACTGTCCAAGCATTACTGATGAAGCCTGAATATAAAGTCGAAATTAAGGTTGTTGCAGCAATTGATTGATTAAAATGGGCGCCAATGATTAGCGCCCATCCATGCTCTAAATAGTTTGTGATGTTGCTAGGCGGCAAGTGAGTTAACCCCTTGGACCATACACAAGTATGTGACTAGGGTTAACGAATGTAGCCAACAACGCGACACTGCAAAATATGACGAGCATTACGACATCTTGATGAGAACCATTCCTAGTAGCAATAACACAATCCCTCCCCAGCCTTTATAATTTAGCCGTTGATTGAAAAGCATCCAACCTGCTGCTACTGTCGCGATAATCCCGAATGCTCCCCATAATGCATAGGCAATTGAAAGTTCGATTCCTTTTACTGCTTGCGCTAATGCACTGAAAGCTCCGAGTACCGCAATTAGAGAAAGAATACCTATCCAGTATCGTTTAAACCCATTCGACATTTTTAACAAAATGTTGGCTGCGATTTCTAATATGACTGCTAGGATCAAAAACGCAGCATGCCACCATTCAAAATGACTGGCCATATTACGCCTCCGACTTAGCTTCGCGTCCAACTAAAGCATTTGTTTTGGCTGCATTGACCGCGTTTTGTGTAACTTGTTTTACTTTTTGTGCAGATTGACGAACGGTGGTTTTCTTGGTGCCTGATTTAATCAGTCCAATACCGGTGATAAGTAATACTAACCCCCCAATTTTCATCGGTGATAGCGTTTCTCCAAACCACATGACACTAAATGTTGTGATAAAAAGGATACCGATACCCTCCCATAGTGCATAGGCGACACCTAATGCCACTTTTTTAACTGCAACAGCAAGTAAAATGTATGATGTTGCTATCATCACATACATCACGACCATACCAGTAAAATCACCACTGACGCTGGCATGTTTCATTGATAGTGTACCGATAACTTCAGTTACGATAGCTAATACTAAAAATATCCAGTAAATCATTATAATATCTCTCTATATATAGCCACGTAATAGTCTATTTTTTGTACAGATAAAAAATACAGATTACTATTGCGTAGTTGTTGAAAATTCAAATAAATAACAACGTGTTGCTGAGTTTATTCAGCGAAATGAATAATCGAGAGAGACGCTATAATGCACCACACCAGTAGTGTTCACTGGAAAGGATAGCTGAAAGGAAAAGCCTGTGTGTCGTTCTTTTTTGGGACTTGCTGATCTTGCCGCTAGTTGAGCTAAGCATGATATCTTATTCTTTTCATCAGGTAGACATCTACCCAATTTACTCCGAACCCTCATATTGATAGTTAATTTCAGTTTATTTTTAACATGCCAAATTTATTAAGTCAATGAATATAAACATTTTTTGTATTGAATAAAAATATGCATAACTATTCATTAATATGCTAATCAACCCTTGAGCTATCAACTATTGCGCGAATAAACAAGCGATGATGATAAATTTTTCACTGGAATTATTTTATAAAAAAATCTCTTTTTTCCACTTTTCATGCTCTCGTCACGCCTTAACTAAGCTATTCGATTTTTAGCATTGACAACCTGATTGAACAAGCTTCTTATAGTAGCTATATGATTGTAATATGCCGAAGAGAGAGCCATGAACGCCTTTAGCCTTACCTCCAATAGTTTCCAAAATTCCGCTGATGCAACGCCATTACCTTATGATGTTATTTCAATTCAGTCACAAGTTATTTATGGCAGTGTTGGAAATAGCATTGCCGTTCCAGCCTTGACAAAACAAGGTTTACGTGTTGCGGCAGTACCTACTGTAGTACTTAGTAATACGCCTCACTATACAACTTGTTATGGTGGTGAGTTGCCTGGTGAGTGGTTTCGTGGTTATTTAAACGGTTTTGTTGAGCGGGGTAGCTTAAATTCTGTGAGAGCTATTTTGACTGGTTATCTAGGTTCCCCAGAAAAAGCCCAAGACTTAGCAAACTGGTTAACTCTAGTTCGTAAAGAAAGAACGGCACTACCGGTTATTGTTGACCCAGTCATGGGAGATGAAGACAGCGGTTTTTATATTCCACCCGAAATTGCCGAGGTATACCGCGATAAAGTCATTCCTTTAGCTACAGGTATTATTCCAAACAAATTCGAGCTCATGACGTTAAGTGGCAAACAAGTCCATAACTTGGATGATGCTACGGCTGCAGCCCGTAGCTTATTAAAGGGAAATACACAGTGGGTAATCATCACAAGTGCTTTCCAGCCTGATGACGACAACATTGAAGTCGTTTGTGTTACCCAAGATAACGTGGCCGTAATCCGCCACAAACGTTACCCTGTCACACCAAAAGGAACGGGGGATTTATTTGGTGCTGAACTCACCGCTCAGTTATTAGCGGGACTATCCGTTCCTGATGCCGCTAAAATGGCATGTTTACGCATCGAGCAAGCGATTATCCATATGGCAGCGACAGGACGTAGCGAATTAATCCTTTAATATCCTATGTAGCCATACCTAACAATATGATAAACAAAGATAAATGGCGGGATTACCCCGCCATTTTAGTCAATATACTACCTAATATTTCAAATATTGATAATACTATTCAAACTCATTCCATGAACGGCCATCGCGTGCGATCATCGCAACAGATGCAATCGGCCCCCAAGTCCCTGCTTGATATGGCTTAGGCGCTTCATTGTCCATTGCCCATGCATCTATAATAGAATCAACAAATTTCCATGCTTCTTCTACTTCATCGCGGCGAACAAACAGTGCTTGAATGCCACGCATGGCTTCAAGTAATAAACGCTCATAAGCATCTGCAAGGTGAGTCTGGTTGAAAGTTTCAGAGAAACTTAAATCCAATTTAGTGGTTTGTAAACGGTGTTTATGATCAAGGCCTGGTGCCTTATTCATAATTTCAATATCAATCCCTTCGTCTGGCTGCAAACGAATAGTTAATTTATTCTGAGGCAGGTCTTGATAACTTTCAGAGAAAATATTCAATGCTGGTTTTTTAAAATAAACAACAACTTCAGAACATTTTGCAGGTAGGCGCTTACCCGTACGTAAATAGAAAGGTACACCTGCCCAACGCCAATCATCGATATCAACACGCAAAGCAACGAATGACTCGGTCATACTTTGCTTGTTCGCACCCTCTTCTTCTAAATATCCAGGGACTTTTTTACCTTGAACAAAACCAGAGGTATATTGCCCTCGTACTGCCTTTTCACGCACATTTGTATGGTCGATACGACGTAAAGAACGTAAGACTTTCACTTTTTCATCGCGAATACGGTCAGTGGTTAAATCTGCCGGTGGTGACATGGCAATCATCGTTAAGATTTGCAATAAGTGGTTTTGTACCATATCACGCATTTGGCCTGCTTGGTCGAAATACCCCCAACGACCTTCGATTCCTACTTCTTCTGCAACCGTGATTTGGACATGATCAATAGTGCGGTTGTCCCAGTTATTGATAAATAACGAGTTTGCAAAACGCAATGCGAGTAAGTTTAAAACGGTTTCTTTACCAAGATAGTGGTCAATACGATAGACTTGGCTTTCATCAAAATACTTAGCCACCTCATTATTAATTTCTTGTGACGACGCTAAATCCGTTCCCAGTGGTTTTTCCATGACAACGCGATTTGGCTTTTTATTTAATTTAGCATGACCCAACCCTTGACACATAGCACCAAAAGTACTCGGTGGCATAGCAAAGTAATGGATAGCGGGTTGTGCATCTTGTTTTAACATTTCAGCTAAACGCACAAAACTTTCAGTCTGGTTAACGTCTAAGTTACAAAAATCCAAGCGAGCGCTTAGTTTTTCCCACAATGCTGAATCGAGATCTTCTTTTAAGAACTTATCTAACGCTTCTTTGACAAAGTGGACATAATCATCTTGACTCCATTCAGCACGACCAACACCAATAATGCGCGTGTCTGGATGAATGTAACCTGCTTTTTCTAACTGATAAAGCGATGGCAGCAGCTTACGACGAGCGAGGTCTCCCTTGGTGCCAAAAATAATTAAGTCACAAGCTTGAGCAGCATTATGTACCGCCATATTGGTTCTCCTCAATTTGCGGAATGTAAGACCTAACTAGGATAGGCCTTATTGTAATTTTGTTAAAATTAGCCCTAATTCCGCTAATGTACCCTGTTGCTAGTGCCCAGTAAATGTTCATGATACCGATCACAGTTTTTATGATGAAAAAAACAACATATTGTCTGTTTAATCTTATGTTACACACTGAATAATTTTTAGTGTATTAAAAAGATGCGATTTAACTGAATGGAGACAGCTTCCGTAAAAAAATAACAAAATAGGTAGGATGTTTACTATTCTGAAAATTAGATACGGGTCAAAGTTTCATAAAAAGCTGCTACTTATCACCTGTATTCAGATAGCTTACATATCATACATAGTATATTTTCACTCTCTATTACGACATCACAGCAAGAAATTTAAAATCAATAATAGGATAACGTGATGACTCAAAAATTTCTCCTTTCGATGAAATAGGCGCTTTTGCTATATGAATATTTTAGAACAAATGAAGACAAGTCTCGATTTTTTAAGTAAATCAGAAAAAAAGGTGGCTGAGGTTATTCTAGGTATGCCACAAAATGCCATTCATCTCAGTATCGCCACACTTGCGCAATTAGCTGATGTTAGCGAGCCAACAGTAAACCGATTTTGTCGAAAAATGGATACGAAAGGATTCCCTGATTTTAAATTACGACTAGCACAAAATTTAGCTAACGGCACTCCCTATATTAACCGCCATATAGAAGAAACCGATACAGTAAATACCTATACTCATAAGATTTTTGAATCTGCTATGGCTGGATTAGATAATGTAAAACACACATTAGATATCAGTGCAATAAATCGTGCTGTTGATTTATTAACTCAAGCTCGGAAAATCAGTTTTTTTGGCTTTGGTGCCTCTGCTGCTGTCGCACACGACGCAATGAATAAGTTTTTCCGCTTTAATATTCCTGTCATATACTTCGATGATATTGTCATGCAACGTATGAGCTGTATCAATAGTAATGAAGGAGATGTTATTGTGCTCATTTCCCATACAGGAAGAACCAAAGCATTAGTTGATATGGCACGTTTAGCACGGGAAAATGACGCGACTATAATTGCAATTACCTCAGAAAACTCACCTCTCTCTCAAGCCGCTTCCTTATCTATCATTATTGATGTTCCTGAAGATACTGATATCTATATGCCAATGGTATCAAGAATGGCGCAGCTCGCTGTCATTGATGTACTAACAACGGGTTTTACGTTAAGAAGAGGTGAAAAATTTAGAGATAACTTGAAGCGCGTCAAAGAAGCATTACGTGATTCGCGGTTTGATAGCATCTAAAGGCAATAAATTGGCTGTATAAATGCTTTTCTTTGCTTTTCAGGCTTTAATAGTTTTACAGACCTGATAGCATTAAGAAATTGGCTGTATATAATAACTGTGCTCGTGTCAGCATCCCTATTTGCAGTAAACAGGTTTCGAAATGGAGTGAAATGGTTTCACTCTTTTATCAACACCATTACAGGTCAACGGAGTAATACATGTCTAGACGGCTTAGAAGAACTAAAATTGTTACAACTCTTGGTCCAGCTACAGATCGCGATAATAACCTTGAAAAAATTATCAACGCTGGCGCCAACGTTGTTCGCCTTAACTTCTCCCACGGAACTCCAGAAGACCATCTATTACGTGCGAACAAAGTACGTGAGATTGCCGCTCGTTTAGGACGTCACGTTGCGATCCTCGGTGATTTGCAAGGTCCTAAAATTCGTGTTTCTACTTTTAAAGATGGTAAAGTGTTCCTAAATATTGGCGATAAATTCATTCTTGATGCCAATTTAGGTAAAGGTGAAGGCTGCCAAGAGAAAGTAGGTATCGACTATAAAGGCTTACCTGCCGATGTCGTTCCAGGTGATATTTTGCTTCTTGATGATGGCCGAGTACAATTGAAAGTCCTTGAAGTCAAAGGGTTACAGGTATTTACAGAAGTTACTGTTGGTGGCCAACTATCTAACAATAAAGGTATTAATAAACTCGGTGGCGGTCTTTCAGCTGAAGCATTAACAGAAAAAGACAAAGAAGATATAAAAACTGCTGCAAAAATTAATGTTGATTACTTAGCTGTTTCATTCCCTCGCTCAGGTGAAGATTTAGATTATGCACGCCGATTAGCTCGTGGTGCAGGTTGTGAATGCCAAATTGTTGCTAAAGTAGAACGTGCAGAAGCCGTTGCCAATGATGAGGTGATGGATGAAGTTATTCTCGCTTCTGATGTCGTTATGGTTGCTCGTGGTGACCTCGGAGTGGAAATTGGCGACCCTGAATTAGTCGCTGTCCAGAAAAAATTGATCCGCCGCTCTCGCCAATTAAACCGTGTTGTTATAACCGCAACACAAATGATGGAATCGATGATCACTAACCCAATGCCAACGCGAGCCGAAGTCATGGACGTTGCGAATGCGGTGTTGGATGGTACTGATGCCGTTATGCTTTCTGCTGAAACCGCTGCAGGCCAGTACCCAGCAGAAACGGTAGCCGCGATGGCGCAGGTTTGTTTTGGCGCAGAAAAAATGCCGGGCCTAAATGTGTCTAAACACCGTTTAGATGCGGAGTTTAATAGCCCTGAAGAAGCAATTGCAATGTCAACAATGTATGCAGCTAACCACCTTAAAGGGGTTAAAGCTATCATAGCAATGACTGAGTCTGGCCGTACTGCTCGTATGATGTCTCGGATCAGCTCTGGTTTACCTATTTTTGCCATGTCTCGTCATGAAAAAACCCTTAATCAATGTTCTCTCTATCGTGGTGTTACACCTGTTTTCTGTAGCACCCATACAGATGGTATTGCGGCTGCCAATGAAGCTGTCACGCGTTTACGTGATAACGGCTATTTAATGAGTGGTGACGTGGTTCTTGTCACCCAAGGTGACTTAATGGGCACTGTAGGTAGCACGAATACTTGTCGTATTCTAGAAGTTGAATAATCTTTTAGCCCTCGCCTATGGGTGGGGGCTTTCCTTTATATTGAAACGCTATCTAACTTAAAAAAGAATTAACACAAGAAAGTATAGCTCTGCATCACTTGCGTAAAATACAGAGAAAATAGCATTTAATGATATTGTAGGTTAAATTGTAGCGTACCATTCGCTTTCCCAGCTGCCGTTGCAGATTGAGTTTGGATATACGCGGCTTCCAACGGAATGTTGTATTGCCCTATGTCATTTTTATTGGCGAGCGGTATTAATTGATTAAGCTTAATGGGTATACCGTTGTGCTTTACTTGGATGGCATAACCTTTCGCTGTATTTTCATCGGCTAAATTATTAAGTGCGATTGCCCCTGGTGTTTGACTTGAATCTTGAGTTCCAATAAACGTAATTTTTATCGGAGATATAGGGTCACAATCTAATTCAATTTGAAAATTTTGCTTGCTCTCAGAACTCGTTGAACCAACATCTGTAAATGACAATTTACTAACGTTACCGAATGGTACGTCTATTGATTTATTTTTGACTTCACAACCACTCGAAATAACATTGATTGGCCCCATATTTACTTTGGGTTCGAACCTCCCATATAAATCTGTAGTAATGAAACCATTGTGGAATAAAATTAACATCGCAGCATTAGATATTGGTAAAGTTTGGCTTTTAACATTATTACCAACTTTATAAAAATCCGCCCTTAATTTTACAGTATACGTTGCTGAAGATGCATTAGAGCCACATATAAATCTATTATTATTATTTCCATCTTTCGTATTTACCCCATCAACATATGCAAAACCAGAGCAAGGGCTCATTACTGTACCATGCAAAGTATAACCAACGCCTGAACTATTAATTTCTCTAACATAACCTATACCCGGAATATACCTTGAATTTCCTGGTTCGATTGGTACGTAAATTCCAACTTCTGTATTACCCGTCACATTCCACCACGTCCATGGAGAGTGGGTTCCTAAATCAATAGAACCAATAAAAGTACCTACTGGTAAAGTTCGTGATACATAAAGTGTTTTATTCGGATTAACTAATTGGCTGGTAAATTCAGCCCTAAATTCAGTAGCCCCGAATTGTGAATATAAAAGGAACGAAATGCCTATTTTTAGACCTAAATTTTTCATGATAACTCCTATTCACAAACTCGTTCTATAAACTGAATTTTTTCATTCTCTAATGATAATAAAAGTGGAACTGTACATTGTTGATTATTACCGTTGCCCCATTTCACTATTATCTTGCTTTGCTCTGGAACGCCACTTAAATAAACTTCCCCATCATTTGCAACAATACCGCCTGTAACTTGTTCCTCACTTTCCATAACAGAAACTTGTGTACCAAATACAATTGCTTTTCCCGCATACTTGAGTTTTAATAAAACTCTAGCACCCCGTTTTGCTTGGAAATTAGCTAATACAATCGCACCTTGAGTAGGAACGACTGTCGTTGTATTAATCGCAACATCATTATTGCCACTTAATGTTGCAGTATCGACACTAATTTTATTTCGTTCATAACGAGTCACTGTGGGAATTACTGCATAACCTGACGAATTAGTGTAAAGTGATTGCGCGTTATTTACTTTTAAATTGTCTATATCTTCTGCTTTAACGAGCACTGCAGAATCATAGATAGTACGAGAGGTCGTTAACCCGCCAGAATGCAATAATAGTGCTCCCGTTGCACTGAAATCGATAGCATGATATTTAGGGTCATAGTTATAACCCAAACTGTATTCTCCTGATGAAACTATATAGTTTGCACTAACGGAACTGCTAAATTCATTACGGCTATGGTTATATCTTTGCGTAAGGTTATACTGCAAATTATTATCTACTAATTGCATACCATTAAAACTTAATGAGCTAATCGAATCTCCATTTTTGCTGGTACTATAGCTATAGTTAGCCCAATTATTTTTTCGACCCAAATCAAAAGGAATACTTAAATTGAATGACAGCATTTGGTCATTTGTTTTTGAATAGTCTTGTTTAATATAAGAATAAGCAACGCTGTAATTCAATGAATTATAATTAGAGCTAAAACTCATTGTTAAACTTTTATCAGAACCACTTTTGTCCCAATAATATTGCTGGTAACCATTCACCGATAAATAACCGATTTCGTCAAGTGACTGAGAGACTGATGCTTGAAACTGTTGTTTTTTTCGCCCCATATTATAAAGATAATTATTCAAATCAGAAAAATCATAATAGTTTTTTGTTGAGTAACGATATGACGCCAAAGAAAAAGAAGTGCCTGTATTTGGAATGTATTTCGAATATTGAATTCGATACGCTTGCCCTTTCGCACTCTTTTTATCAATCAATTGTACCGATGCTTCTGTAATATCTGTTGATATCGCGCCAATTTTGCCTAAATTTACTCCAGCACCTATTGTGTAGACTTGATAGTCTTGAGAAACTAAGAAACCTCCATAAACGGATAAGTTATATGGCAAGCCGTAAATTGCTGATGCTTGCGCAAAATTAGGTTTACGGCGTGCACCATCAACATTATATTTACCAATATCTACGCTATATTTTAATGTGCCGGCTCTTTGCATCATTGGCACTGCAGAGAAAGGCTGAATAAAAGACCTTACCGTGCCATTAGCTTCTTCAATTGTGACCTCAAGATCACCAATATATGACGTTGGATACAAATCATTAATCGCAAACCTACCCGGCGGCACGGTGGTTTGATAAATCACGTTGCCATTTTGGCTGATAGTAACAATCGCGTTTGATTGTACAAGACCAGTCACTGTAGGTGCAAAACCCCTTTCACTTTGAGGTAACATACTTTCATCAGATACTAGCTTCACTCCAAGATAAGGGGGGCTCTCTATTACGCCATTATCAGAGGATATTTCACCAATCGTTAAGCGGCTTTTTAAGCTACGAATATCACGTTCTACATAAGTTTGTAGATTATTCCAATTCGTTTCATATGTCGTTTTACTGTAGGTACTATGATTACGGAAACGCCAAGCGCCCATATTAATACCACTTCTTAAACCTAAGAACGAATTATCGCTATTATTCTTATTTTGGTACCAATGTTTATTAAACCGAACTGTGTAGTTAACAAATGTAGCGGTGATTCCATCGTCCCATTCCTTTGGTTCAATATAGCCTCTACTCGTATTTTCTAATCCAATTTGTGGGATACTAATTTGTAATTGTTGGGTTTCAAATCTGTATTGATAATTAGCACTGGGAATAATTTTACTAATGTCATTCAAATATTCGTCCTCTCCACTTGCTGAAAACTTTTCACTTGCTGAGTTTTTCACGCCCCAGTTTAGCAGCATTTTTTTTGTTATTTCAGGAGATAATTTTTTAGCTTTATCATCAAATAAAAACCTTATATTCTTGTTATCAACCAATTTATCATTTATATAGATATCAACAAAATAATCTCATGGCAATTGCCCTCCCGCAGATGATAGGTAGCCTAAACTATTTATATCTGCGACTTGGTTTTCCATTCCGGAATTAATTGCATTAATATCAAAAATATCTTTAGCAATTGTATTATTGATATAAAATATTAAGCTAATCGCAGTAAAAACATTAGAATACATAAGCGTATTTTTTTTACAAAAAACTGGCATCTTAGAGACTCTTATTTGGTTTTTTTCTCTATAATAGCGCCATAGTCATTGATAAATTGAACAACTATTGAGTCACCATTATTTATTTTTTTCTTAATGATATAGTCATTTTTGAATGGATATATTAAACTAGCACCGTCAATGACCCTGCCATTGTCAAGGATATTTTTGATTGATAAGTGATATGGAGTTTGGTTATCAATCATAATCCCATCTGGTTTCTCAACTAAAAAAATTTTTTTAAAGTCGAATGGCTCTATATCTTTCGACCTTAAAAATAATTTAAACTGTGAATTTATGATTATCTGTAGTTCATTCTCAATACTATTATTTTTTGGTGGTATTGATTTGATATTAAGCAAATAAATTTGTTCAGTATTTGAACCGATAGACTCACCTATATAAGAAATTCTAGCTGAACCATTTGTATCTGGCTCAATACGAAATAATGGTGGTATGGCAATAAATGGTGCTTTCCCCTCTCCGCCAAATGGTGATACCCAGCTTTGAATTAAAAAAGGTTTTTCTTTATCACTATTGAAAATAGGAATATCAATTTCACGTTTATTTTCTTCATAGACAAAACGTGTTCCACCTACACTAATCCCTGAGGCTTGAGAGGTGCTAGTTATAGAAAAAAAACATATACAGATTGAAAAAAATATTTTTTTCATAAAACAACCATTATATTGAAATAAGAAGGAGAGTAACCATTGTCACTCTCCAATTAGTTAATGATATTGAATACTGTATACTGCACTGCTATTAGCAGGCCCTGCAGTTACTACACCAGTCGCTTTATAACGAGCAACATAGTCTAAGTCTACTGTTTTACCATCGAATTCAATTTGTTTTGAATCTTCAAACAACTTAATTTGCGTTATTGCATCTTTTTCAAATAAAGCAACACCGACATTATTTGCAACGCCTACAGCTTGGTTAATTGCAAGAATATCGTTGTCTGCGGTATCACGTGTGCCACCGAAACGTACAGTTACTTTGGAGTTTGTTGGACAATCAACAAGTTTAATAGTAAAGTTTTTTAAACCCGCCACTTCTCCTTGTGCGGCTAAACTTTTAGCTGATACCTTTCCAAGGTCAACATTTAAATTTTTTGAGTTGCTATCAACTGTACAAGCTATATCAGTTATTTCCCCAGTAAAGTTAATTGTACCTGAAGCAAAAACAGTTGGCGTAGATGTTACAGCTAAAGTAACCCCTATTATAGTTAGGGATTTTTTTAGAATACTCATAATAGTTCCTATAATATAGATTTTTAATTATTAATTACTACATAAACAAATAAATCACTCATATTTTTAGTTCAGAAGAAATATATCATCTACCTTTAGTTAAGTTAACCAATGGATACATTGAATTTTTTAAAATTGCATCTAAAATATTAATGCTTTGTTTTTATCATTTATGAACTGGCTCTTTTATTTAGATTTTTTATTAGCAATTAGATAGTTTTTTAAAATTTCATTTGCCATTGAGATTCTATTAATATACATATAAAAATTATAGAACGACTTTTTATTTACTATTTTCAGCTCTTTTAATGAATTATTATTTAATTCTTTCTGGATTAAATTTTTCGGCAACCATAAATAACCAACCGAATTTTCGGCTAATTTAATTGCTAATTCCACATTAGAAATATGGATAGTTTGGATGCTTTTGATCCCATTCATACCTGTAAGCTTCAAAGAAATTGAGGCTGTTTTTTCCATTATTTTCAGTATATTGTCAACTGAACAATGTTGCAGCTTATGATTTGGGTTGGTTACAAGCACCGCTTCAACCTGTTCAAGAAATATGGGATTTAACGACTCAATGTAATGATGAGTAATTAATAAATCATAATTTTTAATTGTAAAAACATCTGATTTTCTTAGTGAAATCTTCTTAAGATCAATATCATAATCCTTTCTAGAGCAGCTTAGCTCTCCAATTTTTTTAAGTATTTCATCACTTTGATATAGCGAATCTATAACTATATTAATTTTATTATTTCCCTCATAATTTAATGACTTGGCAACCTCTTCTAATGAAATCGCTTTATTTGTTACTTCTCTTGATAACGCTAATAACTGTTCTCCTTGTTTAGTTAATACTGCACGACGTTTTTCTAAAGAAAATATTTCAATTTCTAACGTTTGCTCTAATTTACTGATGGTATAACTAATTGATGATTGTGTTCTATGCAAGATTTCAGCTGCTTGAGCAAAACCACCGTAGTCAACCACCGCTTGTAGGGTTATCCATTGGTCTAGCGTAGTTCGGGTTTTAACCATAGAGTCTCCAAATTATTAACCTGGGAGATATATTTTATTTATCGTTAATAAATACTTTTACATACCATTCCTTATTTACTCATATATTTAAAAGTTTTTAAGTTATTTATTTTGATATATCGATAATCATTTTTAATAGGGGATATTTTTTTATGTAAAGCTATCAGTTCTCTTATACTCTCGAAAAGATCAATACAAGTAACTAAAAATAGCCTAATAATAAAACCAAGAAATATAAAAATAAATTAAATAACTATACACCATTAATAATGGTACCCAGCTTTTCAAAATTATGGGGATTAAGTGTATATTTCTATGATGAGCACACTTTTAGACAAAAAAAAGCCATTACTCAAAAGGTAATGGCTTAAAAATTATTCTGTACATCTGGAGACTAACGGTAAAGATCTTTACGCTGATAAGGTTCTATTTCTCCCTCTTTTCGCGTTTTTAATAGCTTTAGTATCCATGTGTATTGTTCTAAGTTCGGGGAAACCAGATATTCCAGCTCCTCATTCATTCTTCGTGCAATATACTTATCGTCCTTACCATCGATATCATCCATTGGTTCACGGATAAAAATATGCAATTGATGCGTTTTATGGTCATAAACGGGAAATAGTGGCACAACTTTCGCTTTACAAACTTTCATTAACCTACCGATTGCAGGTAATGTTGCCTTATATGTACCAAAAAAATCAACAAATTCGCTATGCTCCTCACCATGATCTTGGTCTGGAAGATAAAACCCCCAATATCCTTGTCTAACAGAAGCAATAAAAGGCTTAATACCCGCTTCTCTTGAATGCAAGCGCCCCCCGAAATGGTATCTCGCTTTATTCCATAAATAATCTGCAACTGGGTTCTTTTGGTGATGAAACATTGCAGCCATTTTCTGGCCTTTTGCTGCTAATAACATCGCTGGTGCATCAACGGCCCAGCCATGAGGAACCATAAAAATAACATTGCTTTGCTGCTGTTTTAAGCGCTCTATAATTTCTTGATTATGCCAATGCGTTCTAGCTAGCGTTTTACTTGCACCACGAAGACATAGCTCTGCCAACATAACAAAGGACTGTGGTGCGGTTTCAAACATACGATCAACTAATTCTTCTCGTTGTTGTTCTGTCAATTTAGGAAAACAATAAAGTAAGTTAATTTTGGCACGACGACGACCACTTTTAGCCAGCCGCCCAACCCATTTTCCTATTTTAGCGAGTAAAGGGTCACGGATTTTAACCGGAATGAAAGCCAATCCTGCCAAAATACCCGCTCCTAACCATACCCCCCAATATTTAGGTAATAGATAAGAACGGTGAAAAGTTGGCACATAGCCTTTTTTACTATCAGTGTCTTGATCTTTATTCATGCTGTACTCAAGTGAATATTAGCTATCTCTCTATAGCTTATAATAATAGTTTACGGGAGCATTACAAAGAAAACTGGCAGATACAAGTACCTGCCAGCGATAAAATAGAAACTTAAGTTACTGTAGTTTAAGTTGTGGTTTCGTTTCTTTTACTAGCGCTAAATATTCTTTACGCTCTTTTCCTGTTAAACCACCAGAACTTGGTAATTTCGCAGTAAGTGGATTTACTGCTTGTTGATTCACCCACATTTCAAAATGTAGATGAGGCCCGGTCGAACGCCCAGTATTACCTGATAGCGCAATTCTATCACCACGCTTAACTTTTTGCCCAGGCTTAACTAACAATTGGCGTAAATGCATGTAACGAGTGGTATATTGACGCCCATGACGGATAGCAATAAAGTTGCCTGCAGCACCACTGTATTTTGAAACAATCACTTCACCATCACCAACAGCAAGTACTGGCGTGCCAACAGGCATTGCGAAATCCACACCTTTATGCGGTGCTACACGCCCAGTAACTGGGTTAACTCGCCGAGGATTGAATTGTGAAGACACTCTAAACTGTTTAGCGGTTGGAAAACGTAAGAAACCGCGTTCTAAGCCATTCCCTTCGCTATCATAATAGCGCCCATCTTCAGCACGAAAAGCATAATAGCTTTTTCCATTAGTTTGCAGACGAACACCAATGAGTTGGCTCTGCTCACTGCGCCCGTTAAGCATTTCCCTGCTCATTAACACACTGAATTTATCGCCTTTTTTCAATTTTTTGAAATCAACCTGCCATTGTAAGGCTTTAATCACCTCACGGCCTTCATTACGTGTTAAGCCCGCTTTGCTTGTACTTTGTGCAAATGAACCGTCAACCGTACCTTTTAAAACACTGTTAGTCCATTCACCTTCGCGAATTTGCTTAGTTTCTTCAAATTTATTTGTCGTTCCTACGCGGGTAAAAATACGGGTCTCACGGCGAGAAACATCCCAAGTCAATGATTCTAACTCACCCTGTTCTGTTAAAGACCAATTTAAGGATTGGCCTATTTTAAGGTTTCTCAATGACTTATGTTGGTTAGATAGCGTTGCAACATCCCCAGCTTCAATACCGAATTGAGTTAAAATAGTCGTTAAGTTATCACCACTTGCAACAACATATTCATGGGGGAGAGGCGCAGCTTCTCCCCCTGTCTCTATTGCTTCAGCTTCGGTATCAGCAAGGCCTTCATCAGGTAGCTGTTCACTACTGTCTTGAATTATATCGTCGGTAGCATCACTTGCAGGTAATAATGAGAGCGGTATGATGGTATCCGGTGTGCCATCATTTTCAGTTGTCGTTGGTACATGAACTGGCCGCCAAATTGCGACGGCCATAGTCGCTACAGTGAGCGTACTTAATACAATTTTATGTGTCCTAGACAGGCTACCGTATACCTGAGCCAGACTTTTGGCCATTTGCTGCACTTAAACAATTCCTTCTATTTTTAATCCAGGCAGCTGGCGTATTGCTCTGATAATTGAGTCAAAAACTGCATGTAGCTATCTGGCCCTATCGCCAGCCCAATTCCTAGTGGGTCGAGAGTTCCCATTTTCACCCCCGTATTTCGTGCTACACTTTCAATCACAGCAGGCCTGAATTGTGGCTCAGCAAAAACACATTGCGCTTTGTGCTCAACCAATTGTGTTCGTATTTGATGTAATTTCTGCGCGCCAGGTTGTATTTCTGGGTTTATCGTAAAGTGCCCTAATGGAGCTAATTGATAGTGTTTTTCAAAGTAACCGTAAGCGTCGTGAAAAACAAAATAACCCTTATTTTTAGCTGGCTGCAAAATATTAGCAATTTTCTGATCATTTTGCGTCATATTTTCTTTGAATTTACGAAGGTTTACGTCTAGCTTATTTTTTTGTTCAGGATAAAGCTCTACTAAACGCTCATAAATGTCTTGCGCAGCGTAATTTGCAATTTCTGGGGATAACCAGATATGCATATTATACTCACCATGGTGATGATGTTCGTGATCGTTGTCATGGTTAGCTTCATCTCCATGTTCGTGATCATGTTCATCTTCATGTGACTCCGCCATAAGTAGTGGCTTAATGTTTTTCTGCTCAGCCAATGCTAGGCGTTTATTCTGTGGTAATGTATTGATTGGCTTCTGTAAAAACATTTCCATATCAGGTCCAACCCATACGAATAGATCGGCCTGTTTAATTTTTTTCAAATCAGAAGGTTTAAGTGCATAATCATGAGGTGAAGCACCATCTGGTAATAAAACTTGTGTCTCAGTGACACCGTCTGCAATCCCTGCGGCAATAAAGGCCAGTGGGCGAATTGACGTTACAACATCAGCATTAGCAGTTGATACCATAGTTGCACTTAATACGGAGGTCGCCACCGCCCCGAAAAGAAATTTGCAGGCAATGTTTTTCGATTTATGTATCATAGCAGTCTTTTTCCGTGATTTTGATTTTGAAATGTTATAATATAACACAAAATGAATTCTGCAAGATGTTTTTCATATGCAACCATTACTGACTTTAAATAAAATTTCTGTTTCATTTGGCGAAAAACAGGTCCTTAACGATGTTACCTTTGAACTGAATAAAGGTGATATCGTAACCCTTTTAGGCCCAAATGGCGCTGGAAAATCAACTATTGTACGTGTTGTACTCGGGTTACTTGCCCCTACATCAGGTACCATTACGCGTCCTTCTTCTCTTGCTATTGGTTATGTTCCACAAAAACTTCACTTAGATACGACGCTCCCTCTTACGGTTAAACGGTTTATGTTATTAAAGCTCGGTGCTCGTAAAGAGCATTTGTTACCTGCACTCGAAAGAGTCAAAGCAACGCATTTACTCGAGCAACCGATGCAAAAATTATCAGGCGGTGAAACTCAACGTGTTTTACTGGCTCGCGCCCTACTCAATAAACCTGACCTGTTAGTGCTCGATGAACCCGCTCAAGGTGTTGATATTACAGGCCAAGTTGCACTATATGATTTAATTAATCAATTAAGAACTGAGCTTAATTGTGCTGTATTAATGGTTTCCCATGACTTACATCTCGTGATGGCAAAAACAGATAAAGTACTTTGCATTAACGGCCATATTTGCTGTTCTGGCGCGCCAGACGTTGTTTCAAACCACCCTGAGTTTGTGGCAATGTTTGGTTATCGGGGTGCTCAACAACTCGGTGTATACCGTCATCAACATAATCATCAACATGATTTAGAAGGCAATATTATTGTTGGTCACCAACACAGCAAGGACTGCAAACATGATTGAGTTACTATTACCCGGCTGGGTAGCAGGCATGCTACTTGCCATTGCGGCAGGTCCTTTAGGCTCTTTTGTTGTGTGGCGCCGAATGTCCTATTTTGGCGATACACTAGCTCATGCTTCATTGCTAGGCGTCGCATTTGGGCTTCTATTAAATATCAACCCATTCTATGCTGTTATTGCTGTCACTTTGTTATTGGCCTTAATTTTAGTTTGGCTAGAAAAGCGGCCACAACTTGCTGTTGATACTCTACTGGGTATTATGGCGCACAGTTCACTGTCTTTAGGTTTAGTCGTTGTTAGCTTGATGGCTAATGTCCGTGTTGACCTAATGGCTTACTTATTTGGTGACTTACTCTCAGTCAGCTATGAAGATATTATAACGATTTTTATTGGCGTTATTGTCGTTTGCGGGTTGCTTTTTTATCGTTGGCGGGCACTTTTGTCCATAACGGTTAGCCCTGAACTTGCTTTTGTTGATGGCATTAATATTCAAAGACTCCGTTTATTACTAATGTTAGTTACCGCACTAACAATTGGCATTGCAATGAAGTTTGTCGGGGCGTTAATTATTACGTCTTTATTGATTATACCCGCAGCAACGGCTCGACGTTTTGCTCGAACACCTGAGCAAATGGCCTTTATCGCTATCTTAATTGGCATGATTGCTGTGACTGGTGGGCTAACACTTTCTGCTTTCTACGATACCCCTGCTGGGCCGTCTGTCGTATTGGTATCGGCTGTTCTATTCGTACTTAGCTTAACAATAAAAGCGAAAAATTAATTTAAGCTTTAAGCTATGCATTTTAGTCATCACGCGCTGTTTTTAGCACAGATGGCCCCAATATTGATAACAATATTGGGGCCATACTTATTTATTTTATATAATCAAATTTCTTTAGGGGTTAAACCAAAGTGGTTATATGCATGAACTGTCGCCATTCGGCCTCGAGGGGTGCGCTGAATAAAACCTTGCTGGATAAGATAAGGTTCTAATACATCTTCTATGGTTTCACGCTCTTCCCCGATAGCTGCTGCAAGGTTATCAACCCCAACTGGGCCACCCATAAATTTATCAATAATAGCAACTAAAAGCTTTCTATCTAAATAATCGAAACCAGCAGCATCCACATTTAACATGTCTAAAGCTTGGTTAGCTATTAGCCCATCAATTGAACCATCACCTTTCACTTGAGCAAAATCCCGCACACGACGTAACAAACGGTTGGTGATACGTGGAGTTCCCCTCGAACGCATAGCAACCTGTAAGGCCCCTTCTTCGGTGATATCTAACCCCATGTATTGGGCACTACGCTTAACAATATGTTGTAAATCGTCAACTTGATAAAATTCTAGACGTTGCACAATACCAAACCGGTCACGTAATGGTGATGTGAGCGACCCTGCCCGAGTCGTTGCACCAATTAACGTGAAAGGAGGGAGATCAATTTTAATAGAGCGCGCTGCAGGCCCTTCGCCTATCATGATATCTAGCTGATAATCTTCCATTGCGGGATAAAGTATTTCCTCAACAACTGGGGATAATCGATGAATTTCATCAATAAATAGGACATCATGGGGCTCTAAATTAGTTAACATGGCAGCTAAATCGCCGGCCTTTTCTAATACAGGCCCTGAGGTTGTACGCAGATTAACGCCTAGTTCATTCGCAACAATCCCTGCCAAAGTTGTTTTACCTAACCCTGGAGGGCCAAAAATGAGTAGGTGATCAAGTGCATCGCCTCGCATTTTCGCTGCCTGAATAAATATTTCCATTTGGTCTTTAACCTGAGGCTGACCAATATACTCATTCAATAGCTTTGGCCTGATCGCACGGTCAATAGCTTCTTCATCTGACTGTAATACTTCAGCAGTTATTAGGCGATCGGCTTCAATCATATTAAAAATCTCTCAATCAAAGTGCTGCACGAAGGGCATCACGGATCAGTGTTTCAGAGTCACTATCCGGTTTTGCGACTTTACTCACCATACGGCTTGCTTCTTGTGGTTTATACCCTAAAGCAATCAGTGCGGCTGCGGCTTCCGCTTCGATATCAGCCATATTTGGTACTTTGCTATTTACACTTGGCAGATTAATATCGCTATTTTGATTAAATAAATCCCCATTGAGGCCTTTGAAGCGGTCTTTCATTTCGACCACTAAACGTTCTGCGGTTTTCTTACCAATTCCAGGTAATTTAACCAGTGATGCTATAGCCTCTTGTTCAATAGCGGACACAAATTGTTGAGCAGACATACCGGATAAAATTGCGAGGGCTAATTTGGGGCCAACACCATTTACTTTGATCAGCTCTTTAAATAGCGCCCTTTCTTGCTTATCATTAAACCCATATAGTAATTGAGCATCTTCACGAACAACAAAGTGAGTGAACACAATCGCTTCTTGACCAATTTCGGGCAACTCATAGAAACAAGTCATTGGCATATGGACTTCATAACCAACACCTTGTAGTTCTAATAATACGATTGGAGGTTGCTTTTCTAAAACAATACCACGTAAACGACCTATCACATTGAAGCCCTCTATTGCTATCTAAACCCTGAACATACTATCCAAACCCTGAACAGGTTGATTTATTATCATTAATACTGTTGTTTATACCATAAAAAATGCTGGATGCATATCCAGCTACGCGCTATTTATTAATAAGCAATTCTGTTTAAGATAAACTCGCTATCTTAAACGACCTCGAGTTAAAACTAACCGTGGGTCGCCAACTTTTAAAAGGTTTTGATTGAAATGGCAATGTGTTATCGCAATTGCCAAAGCATCTGCTGCATCAGATTGTGGGCTCGCTGACAACTTCAGAATCGATTTAACCATATGTTGTACTTGGCTTTTTTCTGCGGCTCCTGTGCCTACCACCGTTTGTTTGACCTGACGTGCTGCATATTCAAATACGGGTATATTCATGTTTGCAGCGGCGACAATCGCAACTCCCCGAGCTTGCCCAAGTTTTAATGCTGAATCCGCATTCTTCGCCATAAAGACTTGTTCAATGGATAATATATCCGGTTGATATTGAGTGATAATTTCCGAGACGCCCGCGTAAATTCGTTGCAGACGACTTGGTAAATCATCAACTTGTGTACGAATACACCCACTACCTAAATACAGTAGTTGCCGGCCTTGTTGGCGAATAACACCGTACCCCGTAACACGAGAGCCAGGGTCAATACCTAAAATAATCGCCATATAAATTTACTTATGCCTCTTTATATTAATCATGTTGTTCTAATAAGCTTCATAATACTATCAATTTCAATCAAATAGCTATTTGAATATCAAATCCAACATTCAGAATAGTGATAATAAAGGCGAGTTATGGCACTGATACTTAGCCAAGTATAGCGAATAAAAGGAAGGAAAGCATCGAAGGCGTTAGAGAAAACAGGCTGCATCAGCCCGCTTTCTCTACGCGGATTATGCTAAATGACTAGGCCGCCATTTAGTGCCTCACAACTTACAGTGTGGCAGCGACTTCGTCAGAAATATCACCATTGTGGTAAACTTCCTGAACGTCGTCTGAATCTTCTAACATATCGATAAGACGTAACAATTTAGGCGCTGTTTCTGCATCTAACTCGGCTTTAGTTGATGGGATCATTGAGACTTCTGCAGCTTCACTGGTGAAACCCGCAGCATCTAATGCATCTTTCACTTCACCAAAAGTTTCTGGCGTTGTGTAAACATCAATTGCGCCATCATCATAAGTTTCAACATCATCAGCACCCGCTTCTAATGCCGCTTCCATGATCGCATCTTCATCAACACCAGGCGCATAGGTGATTACGCCGCGTTTAGTAAACAAGTAAGAAACAGAGCCGTCTGTCCCCAAGTTACCACCCGTTTTAGTAAATGCATGACGCACTTCAGAAACAGTACGGTTACGGTTATCACTTAAACATTCAACCATAACAGCCGTTCCGCCTGGGCCATAACCTTCATAAATGATGGTTTCCATATTATCGTTATCATCATTACCAACACCACGAGCGATAGCACGGTTTAAGGTGTCACGAGTCATGTTGTTAGATAATGCTTTATCTACCGCTGCACGTAAACGTGGGTTTGTTGCGGGATCACCACCACCTAAACGCGCTGCAGTCACTAATTCACGGATAATTTTAGTGAAAATTTTACCGCGCTTAGCATCTTGTGCCGCTTTACGGTGTTTGGTGTTGGCCCATTTACTATGACCTGCCATGAAATATCTCCAAAAAACGTCAATAAATAATTAAACAGCAAATTCTAAAATAGCCTGACTGTTGCTCCAGGATTTCGTTAAGCTCGCCGCTTCATCTGGTGCTAGCCAACGATATTCGCTGTGTTCCGTCAGTAATGGCATTTTTTCTTCACTTTGCACCATTTTAAACCAATGTTCTTTGCAATGCGTAACATCGGGTGCATAACGATGCCTGAAATGTGGGAAAATTTCAAAGATGATACTGTGCGACAAATCTTGCAGCTGGTTTTGTTCAACCTCAAAACCTGTTTCTTCTTTAATTTCACGACACGCCGTTTCATACGGTTTTTCATCAGGCTCCAAACTTCCAGTCACTGATTGCCAAAAGTCTGGGTCGTCTTTACGTCGTAACATAAGCACCCGTCCACTATTTTGAGCCACAATAATGACTAATACTGATTCTGGGCGCTTATATTTTTTCATTGAACTTACTCTTCGTCTTTCGCAACTACAGCGATAGCAAGTTCCGTTAATGCATCCGGGTTAGCATGGCTCGGTGCATTCGTCATTAGACACGCGGCCGCTGTTGTTTTCGGGAAAGCAATAACATCACGAATATTATCAGTTCCTGTTAACAGCATCACTAAACGGTCAAGACCAAATGCTAAGCCTGCATGTGGTGGTGTACCATATTTCAATGCATCTAATAAGAAGCCAAATTTTTCGCGTTGGTCTTCTTCATTAATACCTAAAATACTAAATACTGTTTGTTGCATTTCGTTGCGGTGAATACGGACTGAACCACCGCCAACTTCGTAGCCATTGATGACCATATCATACGCATTAGCAACGGCTTCTTCAGGTATACTCGCCAGTTCTTCAGGTGAGAAATCTTTAGGAGACGTAAATGGATGGTGCATCGCAGTTAACCCGCCTTCACCATTATCTTCAAACATTGGGAAATCAATCACCCACAGTGGCTGCCAGCTATTTAAATCGGTTAATTCAAAGTCACGACCTACTTTCAAGCGTAGCGCACCCATTGAATCGGTCACCACATTTTTCGCGCCCGCGCCAAATAACAAGATATCGCCGTCAACGGCACCAGTACGGTCTAATAACTGGTTAATCACGTCTTCACTCAAGAATTTTGCAACTGGACTTTGAATACCGTCAAGGCCTTTAGCTCGCTCGTTGACTTTCATCCAAGCCAAGCCTTTCGCACCATAAATACCAACAAATTGACCATATTCGTCGATTTGTTTACGGGTCATAGCTGCGCCACCGGGGACTTTCAGAGCCGCAACACGACCTTTCGGATCGTTTGCTGGGCCTGAGAACACCGCAAATTCAACATCTTTTACGATATCCGCAACATCCACCAGCTCCATTGGGTTACGTAAGTCTGGTTTATCTGAACCATAGCGACGCATAGCTTCCGCAAAGGTCATGATTGGGAAGTTGCCTAAATCAACCCCTTTTACCTCTAACCATAAATTACGGATCATACGTTCCATAATTTCACGCACTTGCTCTGCGGTCATGAACGAGGTTTCAACGTCGATTTGGGTGAATTCAGGTTGACGGTCCGCACGTAGGTCTTCATCACGGAAGCATTTTACGATTTGATAATAACGGTCAAAACCTGACATCATCAGCAATTGTTTAAATAATTGTGGTGATTGCGGTAATGCGTAAAATTTACCTTTATGAACACGGCTTGGTACTAAATAGTCACGAGCACCTTCTGGCGTTGCTTTGGTTAGCATTGGCGTTTCAACGTCCAAGAACCCTTCTTTATCCATAAAGTTACGAACAAAGCTGGTGATTTTAGCACGCGTACGCAGACGGTCAGACATCTCTGGGCGACGTAAATCTAAATAACGATATTTTAAACGACGCTCTTCTGTATTTGTTTGGTTGCTATCTAACGGCAGTGGCTCTGACTTATTAAAAACATTCAGTTCTTCAGCAAAAACTTCAATTTCGCCCGTTGCCATGTCTTTATTTTTTTGGCTATCTGGACGTGCGCGTACTGTCCCTGTGATTTGGATACAGAACTCATTACGCAGCTCTGACGCTTTTTCAAATATGTCTTTACGATCGGGATCGAAGAAAACTTGCACGATACCTTCACGGTCACGCATATCGATAAAAATCAAACCACCTAAATCGCGGCGGCGGTTTACCCATCCACTAAGAGTGACCTTTTGGCCTTCGTGAGCGATGTTTAACTGCCCACAATAATTAGTACGCATACAATATCCTTTTACTCAGCTGTTGTGCTTTTGCTTGCTGCGGGATTTTGGCATTTTGCTGAACCCTATTTATTTGCGAAACACGGGCTGAAAATTCAGAATGTCAAAAAGGCAGACATTATACAGGAAATTCTGTTAGACAAATAGTTACGTATTCTACATAACGCGTAAACCATTTTGTTTTTAATCATATTTTCATCAATTATTGTTTTACTAATCAACAATAATAAAATTGAATAGCGAGATAGACGTCTATCACGATGATCCTATCGATTTTAAGGGACTATCCGCACCATGTACATATTGCAGCAAAGGTTTATTTCATCAGCTCGAAGCCTTTTTGAGTAAAAAATCACCACCTAATGCATTCCAATTCAATTATTGATTAATAAATACCTCTTTAATCATTAATCTTTCTATTTCAGAATCGTTACCTTTTTCAGTTTGCTATAATCGCAATATATAGATATAACGCTGAATTAATCACCATCTGCAGTTTAAGGACTACCCATGAAAAAAATTATACTTGCCACTTCCATGTTCGTACTACTTGCTGGATGCCAAAACATGAAACCCGCAGAGACTGATAATACAAAAACTTTTTATATTGATTCTTCACTTGCTGATTGTATGGGCGTTGCCCCAATGAAGTGTATGAAAGTGAAAGAAAACCCAAGTGATGACTGGCAACTTTTTTATAGCTCAATTCAAGGCTTCGAATATCAACCAGGCTTCTCTTATACTGTACAAGTGAAGCAATTCGATGTACCTAACCCACCGGCTGATGCCCCAAGTATTCGTTATGAATTGATAAAAATCGTTGAAAAGAAATAGCATTTAAAAATTTAATTTAAGTCATTAAGTAATTTTATCAGTTTACTTAATGACTCACTTATAACCATAATTATTTTATCATCAGTAAATAATAGAGTGACCCTATTATGAGTGTTAAAATCATCGATAAGCTTGGGTTAATCACCCTATCAGATCACAAAATTGCGATGGTGCGTTCCCATAATAAAAGTTTGTTTTATATACCCGGTGGAAAACGCGAGCAAGGTGAGACGGATGTACAAGCACTCTGCCGTGAGATTGCCGAAGAATTAAAACTCGACTTAGTTATCAGTTCTATCCGGTTTTATGGCGAGTTTATTGGCCCTGCTGATGGAAAATCAGATGGAACGCAAGTCCGTATTCGTTGCTACTTTGCGGACTATAGAGGCGAACCCCATCCTGCTGCTGAGATTGCCGAATTGGATTGGTTTAGCATTAACGATTTACCTCGCTGCTCAAGCACGGCAGTGACCATTCTGTCACAATTAAAAAAAGACGGATTAATTCAATAAAGCATATATGATTACTTAAAAAAGTTGTGATTTCATTTGTCGAACGGCTTTTTAGGATTTACAATTCACCAAATATTGTTAATACCCATTACTATAACTTATATTTTTAGGTGTTTTCATAGTTTGATTCGTTTTATGGTGGAGTAAAAAATGGTCAGCTCTTTGTACGCTGTACTGGGTGCCTTACTGCTGCTTAGATTATCCTTAAATGTTGTGAAGCTGCGTAATCAATACCGTATAGCTTATGGTGATGGCGGTTTTTATGAGTTGCAAACCGCAATCCGCGTTCATGGTAATGCCATCGAATACATTCCCATCTCTTTAATTTTATTGCTTTTAATGGAAATGAATGGCGCACAAGTGTGGATGATTCATATTTGTGGCTTGATCTTAATTGCAGGGCGAATACTGCACTCTTATGGTTTAAAAAATCACGATTACTCATATCGCCGTTCAGGCATGGTAGCAACTTACCTTGCTATGGCGCTGATGGTTATCGCCAATACTTATTACCTACCTTGGCTACAAATCGTTTCATTTAATCTTTAGTTTTTATTCTCTGTAACGGCACGAATTATTAATGTGCCGCTCATTATTTCATTGCTTATGGATTGATTTTCAGTAGACTGCCTTTCTGATACAATCCTTCCCTACTTTTGTTTTTGATTAATACAGAACTTATGTCAAACTCGGATCCAACCTCAAAAGACCGCCTTTTCTCTGCGCCTATCGCTAACCTTGGTGACTGGCAATTCGATGAAAAAGTTGCTGAAGTATTCCCTGATATGATCCAACGCTCCGTGCCAGGGTACTCTAATATTATTACGATGATTGGCATGCTAGCGGGTCGCTTTGTCAAACCCAACAGCCATGTTTACGATTTAGGCTGCTCTTTAGGTGCAGCAACCTTATCGATAAGGCGTAATATTACAGTAGAAAAAAGCAAAATTATTGCTGTTGATAACTCCCCTGCAATGGTTGAACGTTGCCGCCGCCATATTGATGCCTATCGTGCTGACACACCGGTTGAAGTTATAGAAGGTGATATTCGTGATGTAAATATTGAAAACGCCTCTATGGTTGTGCTCAATTTTACTTTGCAGTTTCTCAACCCAGAAGATCGCCAATTATTACTCAGTAAAATTTATCAAGGGCTACAACCCGGCGGTATTTTAGTCCTTTCTGAGAAATTTAACTTCGAAGATAAAGAAATCGGTGAGTTATTATTCAATATGCATCACGACTTCAAACGGGCGAATGGCTATAGCGAATTAGAAATCAGCCAAAAACGTAGCATGTTAGAAAACGTGATGCTCACAGATTCTGTTGAAGCACATAAAGCGCGTTTAAAAAATGCGGGGTTTACTCACTGTGAAGTTTGGTTCCAGTGTTTTAATTTTGGTTCACTGTTAGCGGTTAAAGAGGCCTAAGCATGATTGATTTTGGTCGTTTTTACCAACAAATTGCGGTTAGCCCCCTAAGTCATTGGCTTGAAACGCTTCCGGCACAACTTTCAGCATGGAAAAAACAAGGATTACACGGTGGTTTTTCTTCATGGGAAAAAATGCTAGATAACCTACCTGTAATGGTCCCAACTGATTTAGATTTACGCAACAGCGTGACTGCTACACGTGAACCCGAGCTCACTGCGGGTGAAACTCGGCGCCTGAATAATATTCTTGAACAATTAATGCCATGGCGTAAAGGCCCTTTTTCTCTCTATGGTGTGAATATTGATACCGAATGGCGCTCTGACTGGAAATGGGATCGCGTATTACCCCATATTTCATCACTAAAGGACCGTTATGTCTTAGATGTCGGTTGCGGCAGTGGCTATCACATGTGGCGTATGTTAGGGCAAGATGCCAAATTTGTTGTCGGTATCGACCCAACTGAATTATTTTTATGCCAATTTGAGGCGGTGAGAAAATTATTGGGCGATGACCAACGTGCGCACTTATTGCCTTTAGGTATCGAACAACTGCCAGAGTTAAAGGCATTTGATACTGTGTTTTCAATGGGTGTACTTTATCACCGCCGTTCACCGCTCGACCATTTGTGGCAACTTAAGAACCAATTAGTGAGCGAAGGTGAATTGGTTTTAGAGAGTCTAGTTATTGAGGGGGATGAATTTCAGTGTTTGATCCCCGGTGACCGTTATGCTCAAATGCGTAATGTCTATTTTATTCCCTCCGCTAAAATGCTCAAAGTTTGGTTAGAAAAATGTGGTTTTGTTGATGTCCGGATTGTTGACCAAGAAGTGACCTCTTTGGAAGAGCAACGCCGCACACAATGGATGAAAACAGATTCATTGGCTGAATTTTTAGACCCTAATGATAAAACCAAAACTATCGAGGGCTACCCTGCACCATTACGCGCTATTTTAGTTGCTCGTAAACCATAAAAAAAATGCCTATGGCAATTACGCCGTAGGCATTTTATTTCATTTTTATCAAGATATTACATTGTTATTTGCCATAAATTATAGAAGGCAATTCGGCCAGCTAACTCCGCTAAAATAACGGCTAGCGCACATAAGCCTAATATTACAGATGAGTTTCTTCCGCGATATAACAGAGCCGGATAAACAAACAGCATCACCGCTAATACGACTAACTGGAAGCTCCAAAAACCAGCTTGTTCTGCACTAATCTCTGGTCCTGTTTCGCCTAAAAATGACACATAAGCGGCACGAGTGGCAAAAATAATAATTGAACCAATCAAAAATGCCATCGCCCCTAACCGCTGAGCACCGAATAGAATAGCCAATGCGCCACCAGCAATTAACAGAGTCATCCACATTTGTACTGTTGTGAAAACAGTAAACCAATTGGCTACCGTCGCAATATTATACACTTGAGGAATTGACCAGACGAATGCCAAACCAAAAATAACCGTGGCAACATTACACAGTTCACTTAGCGCTTTATTTTTAATAAACAAGGTGAATAATAAAGTTGCAGCCCCAAAAGCAACAAAAATACCACTAAGCAAAGCTTCATTACTCATTGGTGAACGGCCTACACCTAAAAGCATATTAAAGAAGCGCAGAGGCTGCCCAACGTGTAGCCCACCGATGGCTAGCGCAATGATCATAATGACAAATGCCGCTATATTGGCATGACGCAATTGGGTTTCGCTCAACATACCCAGTTTTCGGCTCGCATATACCAATAAATATAAACCTGCTGCCGACTGCCCCAATACGGTGAAAAAAACGAGTGGAAGTTCGTGCATGTTATACCTCTGCTGGGTTTTGTAATTTACCGCTCTTGTCACCGCAAGGTTTAGCATCCTTGTGCGGCTTAATGACAATATTAGGATTAGTAAGAGCTGGGTTTGGCATGGGGGCAATCCCACTAATATTGCCATGGCGCTCGCGAAGAATGTTGATATCGTCAAAGTCCAATGCGCGTTGTGGACAAGATTCAACACAAACAGGTTTCATCCCTTTTTCGACCCGCTCATAGCACCCATCGCATTTACTCATCAAATTTTTCTTTTCGTCATACTGTGGTGCGCCGTATGGACAACGTAGTTCGCAGTAACGGCACCCGACACAAATGGTTTGGTCTACTACTACTAACCCATCTTGTTCACGTTTATGCATTGCACCGGTTGGGCAACCTGCAACACAGGTAGGGTTAGAACAATGATTACAGGAAATTGATAGATAGTAACTATAAACATTCTGTTGCCATATCCCCTCTTGCTGTTGCCAACTTCCACCACCAAACTCGTATACCCGACGGAATTTAGGCCCTAAATCAAGGTCCTTTTCATCCTTACAACTCACCTGACACGTTTTACAACCTGTGCATTTTGTTGAGTCAAAATAAAAACCATACTGTTTCATTCGTCACTCCTTATGCACGTTTCACGTCAACTAAGTTAGTATGTTGCGGATTTCCTTTAACGAGAGCGGAAGGCTGCTGTGTGGTGAGTGTATTAATACAGCCACCAATATCGACCCCCTCTTCATTGACTTCTCGCCAAGCACCTTGCGGAACTGCAATCACACCGGGTAATACGCGTTCTGTCACTTTTGCTTTAATATGCATACGTCCACGGTCATTGAAAATTTCAGTCATATCACCATCTTGAATACCACGAGCAGACGCATCAATTGGGTTAATCCAATACTGGTGCGGAACGGCTTCGCGTAGCATCGCAATATTAAAATATGAAGAATGCGCATGGCCTTTATCGTGATAGCCAGTCATTTGCAGCGGGTATTTTTGTTTAGCTTGCTTATTTTCAACGCCTTCAGTATTTACACAATATTCAGGCACAGCAGGTATTCGCTGGTCAGCAGGGTAATCCCACTCTTTCGCTATCTTAGCGAGCCTTTCTGAATAAATTTCAATTTTACCCGATGGTGTTGGTAATGGTGAGGTTTCAGGTGAATCTCTGAATGGTTTTAAAGCAATATAATCTGCACTATTCGCCAATTTTCTATCAACAATTCCCATGTCATTCGTTTCTTCGAACGTTGGCAAATGTGGATTTTTTTCTCGCATCAAGTTATAGCAATGTTCTATCCACTGCTCATGTGTGCGGCCTTCGGTAAATTGGTCTTTAATACCCAGTTTTTCAGCGATATCAGTTAAAACATCATAAGATTGGCGACATTCCCATAATGGCGTAATCGCATTCTGTAGGCGGATAGCATAATGGTAAGCACCACTGGCATACGAGTTATTAATTAAATCATTCGATTCAACACTGGTCACATCAGGTAAAATTAAATCCGCATATTTAGTCGATGGCGTCATATGCGTATCCCAAACCAAAATAAATTCACATAGGGACTCATCCGTTAGAATTTTGTGGGTTTTATTTAAGTCAGAATGTTGGTTACCCGTGACATTACTCGCATAGTGCCATAAAAATTTCACATTGGTTTCAAGTCGTTCTTTACCGAGCAGTGTCGAGTTTGTCGCGGTCATTTCGGTACCGCGCGCTATCGCATCTGTCCACATAAAACACGGAATTTTGGTTTTAACTGGGTTTGGAATAGCAAAACCTGGCACAGAATACGCCACGTTTCCTCCCCATCCTCCGGCATTCGTTCCTGGGCGTCCAATATGTCCCGTGACAATGGGTAACATCATCACAGCCCGTGCAGCTTGTTCACCTGATGCCGTTCTTTGTAACCCCCAACCTTGAGAAATCCACGCGGCTTTTGCATTACCCAGCTCACGAGCCAGTTGAATAATACGAGCTGGTGAGACGCCTGTAATTTGGCTAGCCCACTGCGGCGTTTTTTCAATACCATCATCACCGAGCCCTAAAATATAATCCTTATAGGAACCATTTTTTGGTGCGGACTCAGGGAGTGTCTGACTATCCCAACCCACACAGTATTGAGCTAAAAAGGCTTCATCCGTTAATTGTTCTTTAATTAATGTATGGATAATCGCAGCGACAAGCGCACCGTCAGTGCCCGGATAAATCGGGATCCATTCAGCACCTAGTGTTGTCACGCTATCAGTACGACGTGGGTCAATAATAATGACTTTAGCTTGGCTTTTTTCCAACGCTTTTAAGGTTTCGTAGAATTGCCCACCACCGGACATCCGTGTTTCCGCGATATTATGGCCAAACATGACGACTAAATCGCTATTGGCTATTTCAGATAACAGCGAATCATCCAACTTGCCATAAACATACGGAATAACACCGTTTATTTGTGCGGTTGAGTAGGTTCCATGTTGGTCAAGAAACCCACCTAATTGGCTTAATAACCGCTTGCAAGCATTACGTCCTTGTAAATTAGCACCGGTAGATCCTGAACCATACTGATAGTAAATCGCTTCATTGCCATATGTATCAATAGTTGAGCGCAATTTTTGTGCCACTATCGTCGTCGCTTCATCCCAACTGATCCGTTTAAACTTGCCTTCTCCCCGTTTACCTGTACGTAATAATGGGTATTTCAAGCGGTCTGGGTTATAGGTTTTCCAGCGAACAGAGCGCCCTCTCAAACAAGGACGTATTTGATGTAAACCAAACTGAGTGTCGTCATACATGGTTTCATTCGATATACGAGTAATGACGTCATCTTTCACATGTACTTTAAGTGGGCAACGACTGCCACAATTAACTAAGCATGCGCTGTATTTGATTTTTTCACTGACTTCATCTGGTTGAATTGTGATGGTTGGTGTTGCTTGAGCGGAAAAAGGTAGAGAGATAGAGCTGGCGATAGCCGTTGTTGTAGCGATAGAGGCAGAAGTTTGAATAAACTGTCGCCTACTCAGCGCTGTTTCCCTGATTTTATTGATCATTACATTGCTACCTTATTAATTATTATAAATTGAATTACTTAGTATTCTTATAGTAATTAGATAGTAGCCTTATAAAAAAAGTGGTTAATTGACATGCATCAACACAAGCAATAATTAAGCTATTAATGATAAATAAATCATATTATTAGTATTTCTATCGACTATTTTAGCAATAATTAACTGCATGGTAGCTAATAAACACTAAGAAAAACCAACTAATTGATTTTCCTTAGTGAATAACAATCTATTTAAAATTTCCATATCAAAGCCGTGCAGGTAAATAGTAAAGCTGCGTATTATGGCTAGCGGCAATTAAACGGAAACTTTTTCTGTAATAGAAATAAAGTCCTTCATCGCTTCTACTGTAGGGCCGTCCACACAATAGTGAGTAAATTCATCGGTTTCGCTATTAGAAGCCATTGTAACGCCTACTTTGCGGTAACTCATGGTTGATGGTACCGTTTTCCCAGCAGAGCTGTGTACCTCAGATAAACCGATTTCCATGAATTTACTGAGGTTAGCTAAACGTACGCCCGCACCCGCCATAATTTGTGGGCCATTGATTTGCTGGCTTTTTTCATGTAACTCTTTCAAGAGAGGTAAGCCCAACTCCGCGCTTTGTTGCTGCCCAGAAGTTAAAATGCGAGCCACGCCGAGTTCCTTTAATTGTTCTAAAGCTAACGATGGGTTAATACACATATCAAATGCACGATGGAAAGTAATATTCATTCCTTGTGCTATTTCCATCAACGTTTGCATCCTATTGATATCAATACGCCCTTCGCTATCTAATATACCGATAACGGCACCTGAAAAGCCCATTTCCTTAATCATGATTAAATCTTCACGGATCACATCAAACTCACTGATGTTATAGCAAAAATCGCCACCACGAGGACGAATAATAGGATGAACTGGAATATGTAGTTTCTCTTTCGCTAATTTCAGGTAACCATAACTGGGTGTCAGACCACCATCAGCGGCGCCAGAGCACAGTTCGATACGATCTGCACCATATTCTTGAGCCACTTGGGCACATTCAATTCCGAAACAACAGATTTCCAGTTTTGCCATGACAACCTCCGAAATAGAGCAATAAAACACTGGCTTTATGTGCCCAAAAAATAATGAAAGATTTAATGTTAAACGTTAACAATTCGCCTAATAATGCCATTTATCAAAAAATGTTATCGGATGGATATCACACCGCCAAAAGTTAACGGGGACTATTGATCAATAACGTTAATTACATCACTTATTTTTCACTTTCAATTATCTTTTTTAGTGAGAATGGATGGTATTTAACTGTTATCTCACCATTTGACACTGCTAATGTTGGATTTGGCAACCTTTCTTGCTGCCCTTTGGGTTGGCTCATTTTAATGCTATACCCTTGGGGTAAAGGTTCAGGTAATAACTGCAATGCCGCGGTTTCTAGCTGATTCGGCTCAACATCTATTACCATTTCGATGTGTTCCCAACTTTCTTTCGAGTAAATTTTGTCCTTTGGAAAAGGCAACTCAATGATAAATACATCTTGACCCGCGATATTTAATGGCTCACTTAGCTCATATAAACGAATCGGTCGGCCATTAATTATATTATCAGATAAAAGTTGGGCACATTGCATTAACCCTTGGTGCCAACGTTCTGCAGTTTCAATATGATGACAACGCACTGAAATATGGTCAATCGGAAAGGATGACAATAATACGTTTATCTCTTGCGCCATCTGTTGTAATTTACCTATGAATATAGGTAGGTCATCCCATAAATCTTGTAATTGCGAAATTTTGCTAAACTGTGGCACTTAACGCCCCCTTTACAAAAACTTATCTGCTAAACAGTGGCGCAGACTGTAGCATGAGAGCCCCAAAATGTGGTATAAAACCTGCCGATTTTTCTCTTCCACCTTTTAGTTATGCGCATGTGATGGCACAATGCGGTAACTATGTTCGTAATTTAAGGTAATTCGGTGAATATTCAGGCGATTCTTTCAGATAAAATTAGTGCTGCGATGTTAGCAGCGGGTGCTCCAGAAGACAGTGATGCACTTGTGCGTCAATCCGCTAAAGCTCAGTTTGGTGATTACCAAGCCAATGGAGTGATGGGCGCTGCTAAAAAGATGGGGATAGCTCCGCGACAACTGGCTGAACAGCTTGTTAATCACTTAGATTTGGAAGGGATTGCCAGCAAAGTTGAAATTGCAGGCCCCGGCTTTATTAATATTTTCCTTGAGCCAGCTTGGGTTGAAAAGCATGTTGAAGAGGCATTGGCTTCCCAGCGCTTAGGCATCGCGCCCGTCAAGCCTGAAACGATTGTCATTGACTATTCTGCGCCTAATGTCGCGAAACAAATGCACGTAGGCCACTTACGCTCCACCATTATTGGTGATGCTGCGGCACGCACTCAAGAATTTATTGGTCATAAAGTCATCCGTGCCAACCACGTCGGTGATTGGGGTACGCAATTTGGTATGTTAATTGCCTATCTTGAGAAAGTTCAAAATGAAGATGCCACCGATATGGCACTTGCCGACCTCGAAGAATTTTATCGCGAAGCCAAAAAACACTACGACGAAGATGAAGAATTCGCAGTCCGCGCTCGTGGCTACGTTGTGAAACTGCAATCCGGTGATGAATATTGTCGTCAAATGTGGCGCAAATTAGTGGATATCACTATGCAGCAAAACCAAGAAACCTATCGCCGTTTAAATGTCACTTTAACCGAAGATGACGTGATGGGCGAAAGCTTATATAACAGTATGCTACCCGGTATTGTTGCAGACTTAAAAGCCAAAGGTTTAGCTGTCGAGAGTGAAGGCGCGACGGTTGTTTTTCTCGACGAATTTAAAAATAAAGAAGGCGAACCAATGGGCGTGATCGTCCAGAAAAAAGATGGTGGCTTCTTGTACACAACAACTGATATTGCCTGTGCGAAATACCGTTATGAAACCCTTCATGCTGACCGCTCACTTTACTATATTGACTCTCGCCAACATCAACATTTAATGCAAGCATGGACCATCGTCCGTAAAGCAGGTTATATCCCTGAATCAATGGCACTTGAGCACCACATGTTCGGTATGATGCTAGGTAAAGATGGCAAACCATTTAAGACTCGTACAGGTGGTACCGTTCGTTTATCAGACTTACTGGATGAAGCGGTTGAACGTGCTCAAGCGCTGATCCGTGAGAAAAACCCAGATATGCCTGAAGATGAATTGCTCAATGTCGCAAATGTTGTCGGTATTGGCGCCGTTAAATACGCTGACTTGTCCAAAAACAGAACGACAGATTATATTTTCGATTGGGACAACATGTTAGCTTTCGAAGGAAATACCGCTCCGTATATGCAGTATGCGTATACTCGAGTGGCTTCTATTTTCAAGAAAGCCAATTTAACCCATGCAGACTTAACTCTGCCTATTTCATTACAAGACCCACGTGAAATTGCGCTTGCGACACGTTTGTTACAGTTTGAAGAAACCATTCTAACTGTCGCTCGTGATGGTACACCTCATGTGATGTGTGCTTATTTATATGAACTAGCTGGTTTATTCTCAGGCTTTTATGAGCACTGCCCTATCTTGTCAGCCGATGACGAAGCCCAGCGCCAAAGCCGCTTGAAATTGGCTGCATTAACTCAAAAAACTCTAAAAACGGGCTTAGATACTCTGGGCATTGAAACCGTTGAAAGAATGTAATTCAAATCAATAAATAGTCTATTAACGGTTCACTTTGGTGAGCCGTTTTTGTTTGCGCTGTTTCGCTAACTTTGTTGTTCGTTTTTGTAATTCATCGATATATTCATTTGCGCAATTACGGAGTACTAAGTTCCATTTACAAAGTATTTTTGCTTGTTCATAAAGTTCAGGGTTATTCGACAACCGGTTATTCTGTTGTAGCCAATCAGCAACACTCGCCCAGTCCCATAACGGGGATGTCCCTCTCAAACGTTGTACGGGTGTAGGGAAATGGCCTTTACCTCGAGCCCCATCTTTCAGCAAAGCCACTGCTTGACGGGTTAGCCCTGTCAATTCTGCAATATCACTTAACCCAACCAAAGCGGAATCAATAGATTCCACTTTTATATTCAGCGATGTACTTTCAACATCTGTAATCGCAGTTTCAATTGCAAGATCAAAAGATTCCGCTTCCCTATCAAATTCTAAATAAACCGATTTACCATAAAAGCACACCAATGCATCGCAACAGCCTGCGGCGAATAAGGTATCAACTAAGCCTTCCGTATCAGCAGTCACACCCGATAGTGTTAATGTGAAAGTAAATAGCGCCATAATTTCCCCATCTTACATAAATAAGCGGCCTAAGCCGCTTGGATTAACCTAAAAGAGCAATGCAGTAATTCACTTTACGTATTATCTGTTTAGCATGCACTTCCATAACTTTTGGCGTTGACCAGACACTCATCATATGTGTTTTGTGTTCACCCACTGCGTTACCACAGCGTAACTTGCAAAAAGTATGTGATGAGTTTCCTGCTGTAACCCAGACCCAGCCATTTTCTATCGCATATTCAATAGCTGCCTGAACATGCTTATTTGGGTGTTTTTTCATCGACCTCCTTGATACATAACATAGCCATTCCGTTGACATCGGTCAACAAGTAATATTCAATAAATTGAATACTCCCCTGAAATTAATTGCTGTCACAACAACCCAGTAAATATACCCCAGAAATAGAGCTGGATATTATTTTTATCAATGAAAACAATCAATTGAAATTTCATGAAATAATTTTGAAATTAATAATTCAGTTATAAAGAGAATAAATTTGAGTAGATAATTAGAAATTGAAGGGAAAGAATTTATGCCTGTTGGCACCTTAACTACGTAGATTACATAGATAAAAAAGCCCAATTTTATGAGCTCTCCTCATTAAAATTGGGCTTTTAAGGTCATTGACATACTTATTAATTAGGCAATACTGCGTTTCATAAAATCACGAGGGCGGAACCCGAGCACGTATAAAGCAACAAAATAACTTCCCGCACCAACAATCACGACGCCTATCAAACGTAGCATACGCATCAGCATATTACCTTCTTGCCAAGACGGCATAAAATGTAAGACACCAAATAGCACGGCACCCATTACAATTAACGCTATCAATAGTTTAACGATAAACCCTTTCCAGCCCGCTAAAGGCTGAAAAATATCTTGCTTGCGCAATTGCCAATAGAGAACTCCCGCATTAAAACAGGCAGCTAACCCAATGGATAAAGCTAAACCTGCATGTTGTAATGGCCCGATAAAGGCTAAGTTCATCAGTTGCGTTAAGATTAACGTGACAATCGCAATTTTCACTGGGGTACGAATATCTTGGCGTGAATAAAAACCTGGTGCCAAAATTTTCACCAAAATCATCCCAGTTAACCCGACACAATAGGCAATTAAGGCATATTGTGTCATAAGTGAGTCATGCGCCGTAAAATTACCGTATTGGAATAAAGATACGGTTAATGCTTCAGAGAGTATCGCCAACCCTAACGCACAAGGTAGTGCCAGTAGCAGACAAAGGCGTAACCCCCAATCCATCAAGTGACGATATTCGTTTTGGTTGCCACTCGTAAAGCTTTTCGCAAGTGATGGCAATAAAATCGTTCCAAGAGCTACACCAAGTACCCCTGATGGTAACTCCATTAGCCTATCGGCGTAGTACATCCATGATACTGAACCAGATTGTAAAAAAGAGGCAAATATCGTATTGATAATCAAAGAAATTTGCGCAACAGAAACCCCGATAATAGCGGGACCCATCATTTTCATTACACGCCAAACCCCACTATCACGAAATGATAAGCGCGGTAGCACTAACATGCCCACCTTTTTAAGGTGTGGTAGCTGATAGACCAGTTGCAAAACACCGCCAACCAGCACTGCCCATGCTAATGACATTATGGGTGGGTTAAAGTATGGGGCTGCAAAAGCAGCAAAAATGATCATACTGACATTGAGCAATGTTGGCGCGAATGCAGGGACTGAGAAACGGTTCCAAGTATTCAGGATAGCCCCAGCGAGAGAGGCCAGAGAGATCAGAAAAATATAAGGGAATGTGACTCGTAAAAGATCTGTCGTCAGCGCAAATTTGTCAGCATCGTCGGTAAATCCAGGTGCGGTGACATAAATGATCCAAGGGGCGGCAATCATACCAAGGATAGTTACGATCGCTAACACGAGGGTTAGCATCCCAGCAATATAAGCGACGAATGTACGAGTGGCCTCTTCTCCCTGCTGATTTTTGTATTCCGCCAGTATTGGGACAAAAGCTTGTGAAAATGCACCTTCGGCAAAAATTCGACGTAAAAGATTCGGTAGCTTAAATGCGACAAAAAAGGCGTCCGCCGCGGCTCCTGCACCAAAAACTCGAGCGATAATGGCGTCGCGAATAAACCCAAGCACACGAGACATCATGGTCATGGAGCTTACTGCCGCCAACGATTTTAATAAATTCATGATTGATAGACTAAAAGAATACAATCGCATCAGTTTAACAGCGAGCGCTGCAACTGACTACGATTGAAAAGTAAATTAGGAATTTAGGCTTTATTCAGCGCCCAAGTGTTATCTGTCAATGCCGTCAATACATGGTCACGCCACTCACCATTAATTTGTAAGTATTGCTTTGCATAGCCTTCACGTTCAAAGCCAAGCTTAGTCAATAAATGACCACTACGCATATTATGAGGCATATAATTTGCCATAATTCGGTGCATTTTTTGGTGTTGTTGCATATAACGAATCGCTTGGGTTAGCGCTTCATACATTAGACCTTGTCCTTGCCATTTTTCACCTAGTGAATAGCCTAAGTAACAGGCATAAAATGAGCCGCGCAATACATTACTAAAGTTCGCTACCCCCATAACTTCGTTTTCTTCTTTATCTAATAGTAAGAAATGGAAAGCACTTCCTTCTCGATGCATTTCATTCATGACTTGTAACCGATTATGCCAGCCAGCGGGCTGGTAATGAGAGTTGTCCCTGATGGGTTCCCACGGAATTAAAAAGTCTTTATTCAGACTGTAATAATCAGCTAGTCGATAATTATCACGTTCGTAAGTCAAACGAATAACCATTCTATCAGTGACAAGACGCACTTTCGGTACATTTGAACGATAACCAAACATCGTTAACCCTTAATTAATAAAAAGCCAGATATTTTCTTTAGTTCTAAGCCAATAACTTAGAACGTTAAAGTGTAGCTTACAATTCATTCACGAAAAATATGTTACGTAAATTAAAATATGAATACATCACTAGATGCCTTCATTGTGAAGCATACTCAAGTATGTGACCCAAGGAGCCAAACGCAGTCAACACCGTCACAGAGTGAAGTATGGCCCCCTATCAATATTCTAAATAATTCGCTCTGTGACTAGGCGACCAGAGAGGATAGCTTGGGGAGCATACTCAAGTATGTGACCCAAGGAGCCGAACGCAGTCAACACCGTCACAGAGTGAAGTATGGCCCCCTATCAATATTCTAAATAATTCGCTCTGTGACTAGGCGACCAGAGAGGATAGCTTGGGGAGCATACTCAAGTATGTGACCCAAGGAGCCGAACGCAGTCAACACCGTCACAGAGTGAAGTATGGCCCCCTATCAATATTCTAAATAATTCGCTCTGTGACTAGGCGACCAGAGAGGATAGCTTGGGGAGCATACTCAAGTATGTGACCCAAGGAGCCGAACGCAGTCAACACCATCACAGAGTGAAGTATGACGAATATTTATCGATAAAAAAATATCATCTATCAAACCTCAATATACTGATATTATTAATAACTAATTTTAAGCATCATTCCCTCTTTGCTATTTTTCTGATGGTGTCTCATGGCGCAGGTGTCACGGGCAAGAAGCCTTGGTAAGTATTTCCTTTTGCTTGACAACATGTTGGTTGTCCTCGGCTTTTTTGTTGTTTTTCCGCTTATTTCCATTCGTTTTGTTGATCAACTGGGTTGGGCCGCCGTGGTGGTGGGTTTTGCCTTAGGGCTTCGTCAGTTTGTTCAACAGGGTTTAGGTATCTTTGGCGGTGCTATCGCTGACCGGTTTGGTGCGAAACCCATGATTGTTATTGGAATGCTATTACGTGCCAGTGGTTTTGCAGTGATGGCAGTGGCCCATGACCCTTGGGTTTTATGGTTATCTTGCGTCCTTTCTGCACTGGGTGGAACCTTGTTTGATCCCCCACGAACCGCATTAGTTATTAAATTAACTCGCCCTTATGAACGCGGCCGTTTTTATTCTTTACTCTTAATGCAAGACAGTGCTGGAGCCGTTATTGGCGCGTTGATTGGTAGTTGGTTATTACAATATGACTTCCATTATGTCTGCTGGGTTGGCGCTGCTGTTTTTATTATTGCTGCTATCTGTAATGCTTGGTTGTTACCTGCTTATCGAATATCAACCATCAGAACCCCTATTAAAGAAGGTATGGGCCGCGTACTAAAAGACAAACGCTTTGTGACTTATGTAGTCACTTTAGCTGGCTATTTTATGTTGTCAGTACAAGTGATGCTTATGTTTCCTATTGTTGTCAATGAGTTAGCAGGGACGCCAACTGCCGTCAAATGGATGTATGCGATTGAAGCAGCGATATCCTTAACATTGCTTTACCCTATTGCTCGTTGGAGCGAAAAACATTTTCGCCTTGAGCAACGGCTCATGGCCGGGCTATTTTTAATGAGTCTCAGCATGTTTCCAATTGGCATGACAACCTCACTCAACACGCTATTTGCCCTTATTTGCCTATTTTATTTAGGTACTGTGACTGCCGACCCCGCTAGAGAAACACTAAGCGCATCACTTGCTGACCCAAGAGCCAGAGGGAGCTATATGGGCTTTAGCCGCTTAGGCCTTGCTTTAGGCGGAGCTGTCGGTTACACCGGTGGCGGCTGGATGTACGATATTGGCCACCAATGGAATATGCCACAATTACCTTGGTTCTTATTAGGGATCATCGGTTTTATCACTTTATGGGCACTGCATAAGCAATTTAACCGTAAAAAAATTGAAACAGTCATGTTGAGTGGGCAGTAATGCGCTAAACTAGCGGTATTACTGTAAAAGGAGTCTTTATGAAGAAGTTTATAATCGCCGCTATGGTGGGCTTTCTCACTCTCTTATCGGGTTGTAGTCAATTATCTGAGTTTAGTATTAGTGAATCACAAATTAATGATTATCTTGCTAATAAAGTAAAATATGACCACAAGGTCGGCATTACTGGCTTTGCTGATGCGGATATTCAACTCGCTAATTTAAAATCAGAAATCGGCCGCAGTGAGCCTGGAAAAGTCGCATTGACAGGGGATGCAAGCGTTAAATTAGACTCGCTGATTGGTAAAGTAGAAGCACAAATTAACCTGACCCTCACTGCTCGTCCTTATTTTGACGCCAAAACCGGCTCAATTTACTTAAAAGAGTTAAATATTAGCAGTTACAAGGTAACACCCGAAAATATGGATACGGCTATGTCAGCTGTTATTCCTTACTTAAATAGTTCCCTTGAAACTTTCTTTGAAACTCAGCCTGTTTATGTGTTAAATCCAGATAATGGTGCTGCTGAAGCAACCGCAAAGAAATTGGCTAAAGGGCTTGAAATCAAACCGGGCAAACTTGTCATTCCATTAGTTGATTAATTTTAACCATAAATTATTTCGATTGATAAAAGCATGAAAGGCAACAAAAAATCTGTTGCCTTTCTGACTTATTCAATCCTCAAACAAAATTATTAATCAATACCGCTGACTAAAACATAAGTAACATCATCATAAAAAAGTGACGGCGTCACAACTATTCGGTTTCTGAGTCAAGCTCATCACGCAGAGCAATAACTGCATCACGCGTAATTTGAGCTAAAGTACGATAGAACGTGGTTGTAGCATGCGCTTCAACTTTACCTAGAAAGCTGCCATACCAGCTAAGAATATAGCTATCAAATAATTCTTCTTGGGCGGCTGTTTCATCTTCTGCCGCTTGGTCTTCCAACCAAGAAGCCGCGAGTAGTAACGCACCAAAAGCATCCGCAGGTGCATTCGTCAGGGACATTCCTCTCACCGTTAAAAATTCGCGAACTTCTGCTTCTGTAATTTCAGAATCGTAATCATTCGCTAGCATTGAAACTGCTGGGGATTCACCTACAAACAGGGCTTGGTAATCCGCATTAACCGCATTGATATCGAGATCTTTTGCCATGCGCGACCATAATTCATCTTGCTCCAATGGCCATGATCCTTTTAATTTATCTTGAGCAATCATATCAATAAGCGGCTTTACGAGGCTATCAGAGGGACTACGTTGAAATAGTGTCCCCAAAATACGGCAGACGATTGAAAATTCGTTCATATATTATCCTATTTTTCAGATTCAGTAGTCACACCTCGTGACCGAAGCAGTTACTTTCAGTATATCGAAAAAATAGGAAAGATATTAGGGGTGATGATTGCGAGTGTTCACAAAGACCACTCGCAACAAAGAAGTGACTAATAACCGCGTTGCATATCAACCACACCAATAGGAGCTTGGCCAGCTTCGATGCGCTGGATATTACTGACAATCATATCCATAGCTTCTTTCGGTTTTGTAAAGGCGGCAACGTGGGGCGTGATAGCGATGCGTGGATGCGTCCAGAACGGGTGCATTTGCGATAACGGTTCACTCGCAAAAACATCAAGCGCAGCACCTGCAACTTGCCCTGATTCAAGCGCTAAAAGCAAATCTTGCTCAATCAGATGAGCACCACGTGCAAGGTTGATAACATATGCCCCTTGCTCTAATTGGCTAAATAGTTGCTGGTTTAAAATTCCCACCGTTTCTGGCGTGCTTGGCAGAAGATTAATAATCACACGGGTTCCAGAAAGAAAGCTAGCTAATTGGTCATTACCAAAATAGCTTTTTACGTTATCAAGTTGTTTTTCAGAGCGACTCCATGTTCTTACATGAAAACCAAAGCTGACTAAGCGTTTTGCAACCGCTTGCCCTAATGCCCCTGCTCCCATAACACCAATGACAAAATCTTCGTGTTGGTAGGCTGGTAATTGCTTCCATTGTCGCTGTGATTGTAATTGGCGGTACTCATCCATACGACGAAAGTAGCTTAACACTTTTGCACAAGCGTATTCTTCCATTTGAATCGCCATTCCAGTGTCTTCCAAACGCATTACAGGAACGCCTGCCGGTAAGGTCCCAGGTTTGTCTTGTTCTTGCTTTAAAATAGCATCCACACCTGCACCTAACGCGAAAATACCTTTTAAATCACTGCGACCAGCGAGACATTCATAAGGCGGTAACCAAACCATAGCGTAATCTGCACTTTGGTTATCCCCTTTTTCCCATTGGCGGATATTCACTTGGGGTAATCGCGCTTTCATGCCGTCAATCCACTGTTTTGAATCAAAAAATGGATGGTAAAATAAAATATTCATGGCAACTCCTCTTTAGTTTCTAACAGAGTGTGCCGAATGGCATTTCTTTTCAAGCTAATCAAACCTATACACTGTATTCAATCAGAATTTTGTTAACTAGCTAACGCTTTTTATCTTCACGACTTGCCGTTTCAAATTAACATTAAACGTATTATTCACCTTAGCTGATAACATTTAAGATTAGATAATAATCAAATTGTTTTTTATTTAGCTAAACAGCAACAAAAGTCGGAAAAAGGATAAATAGGGAGTTGACGTTAGACGCTATTTTCCCTATAGTAGCGCCCCGTTGCAGAGCAGGTTTTTATTCCCTACTCCACAACAGATTTAGAAAAACGGTGAGGTGTCCGAGAGGCTGAAGGAGCACGCCTGGAAAGTGTGTATACGGCAACGTATCGAGGGTTCGAATCCCTCCCTCACCGCCATTTTTCTTCTAGTTTTTCCTCTCTTCTTCTTGATATGCCATCCCTTGATTTTTTTTCTCTTTCGGTTCTATACCAATTCCTTGTTCGTGATATTCGCGGCTTATATCTTCCCAGAGCTCTGCATTTTCTATCCCAGCGACTTTTGGGTCAAATACCGGATCAACGCCTAGTTTTTCCTGCCGCTCAAAGTCACGCAGTGCTCGTAATGCCGGTTTTGACAGGAAGACTATGGCAATAAGATTAAGGTAACTCATACTACCGAACCCAATATCGCCAAGGCTCCACATTAAGCTCACTGACTGGACGCTTCCCATGAAAACAATAATCAGAAATACAAATTTAAGTATCAATTTCAAAATGGGGTAACCCAATTTTCTATCGAGATAAACAATCGTGGTTTCTGCAATATAGTAATAAGCCATCAAGGTTGTGAAAGCGAATAAAAATACGGCGATTGAGACAAATCCCGACCCTGCAGAAGTAAAGACTGTTGATACCGCCATTTGTGTCCATGCGGTCCCCGCGGCAACCCCGGGAACATATTCGACTAAGGCAGTCGCTGAACCATCTGGAAAAACGTTATACATATTGGTGACAAGGATCATCAAACCTGATGCAGTACACACAACGACAGTATCGATATAAATAGAAAACGCTTGAATTAACCCTTGTTTTACAGGGTGGCTTACCTCGGCTGCCGCAGAACTAAATGTGGCTTCACCCGCACCTGCCACGTTGGAAAAAACGGCACGACGCACACCCCATGAAACAGCCGTACCAACAATACCACCGAATACAGCGTCCATTCCCATCGCACTACGGAAAATTAAACTGAACATACCTGGCACTTGTTCGTAATGGCTGCCCAAGATGATCACCATCATGACGATATACGCCAATGCCATAATTGGCACGATCTTGTCTGCTGCACTCGCAATACGTTTTACACCACCAAAGATTAACCATGCCATCAGCACTGTCACAATGCCGCCTGTCGCAATTGGGGGTAAGTTAAATGCAGTTTGAAAGGAATCAGCAATGGTATTGGCTTGAATCCCCGGAACCAGTACTCCATAAGATAGGCAAATAACCGCAGCCACTATAATGGCAAATGGCTTCAGTTTTAACCCTTTCTCGATATAGTAAGGGGAGCCTCCGCGGTATTGGCCATCAGAGCGTTGCTTGTATACTTGAGCAAGTGTGGATTCGATAAATGCACTTGCTCCTCCCAATAGCCCCATGACAACCATCCAGAAGATTGCACCGGGGCCGCCTGCGGCAATGGCTGTCGCCACCCCCGCGATATTACCTACCCCTACACGCCCTGATAATGCTAAACAGAATGCTTGGAAGGAGGAAATTCCTTCTTTTGACGCTTTATTTTCCTTTAACAAACATACCATTTTAATGAGATAGCGAAACTGTACACCGCGAGTCGCTAATGTAAAATAGAGCCCAACACCTAGCGATAACACCACTAATGCATTACCCCAGATGTAACCAACGATTGTATTAACGATGGCTTCCATTTTGTACTCCTTCGTTATTGTAATTGTTTATTTGTATTTGCAGGGTAAAAAAAACCTGAGTCCAATAAGGTACTCAGGCCAACGTTTTTATTGATGAATAAACCAGATAACCTTGGTTTGAGTGTATTGCTCAAATGCCTCTAACCCGTTGTCTTTACCGCCAAAGCCTGATTGACGAAAGCCACCAAACGGCGTTGTAATATCGCCTTCACTAAAGCCATTGACTGAAACGGTACCTGCGTTAATGCGCTGTGCAATTTGCATGGCTCGGTGAATATTTTGGCTATAAAATGAAGCCGCTAAACCATATTGAGTGTTATTGGCCAAAGCGACCGCTTCATCATCAGTTTTAAAAGATGTAACGGCTAAAATAGGGCCGAAAACTTCATGCTTAAATAGTGACATTTCAGGAGTGACTTCATCAAAAATTGTCGGTTCGATATACCATCCAGCCCCCAATTCATGATGGACCTTCCCTCCAGCAATGAGTTTTCCGCCCTCTTTTAATGTGGTATCTAAAAATGATTTCACTTTTTCAAAGTGAGCTTGTTCGACCATTGGCCCAATTGAAATATCCGCATGCCTTGGGTCGCCGACTTTCCATTCTTTAACGGCGGCGGCAAGCTTCTCTAATAGTGTTTTTTTGATGCTTTCATGCACAATTAAGCGAGAACCGCAGCTGCAATTTTCACTCATATTCCAAAAGGCAGCCGCCATAATATGCGGAATTGCCGCCTCAATATTGGCATCTTCAAACACCACTTGAGGGCTTTTTCCCCCACATTCGAGTACAATTTCTTTTAAGTTACTTTCTGCTGAATATTTTAAGAATAAACGCCCTACCTCTGTTGAACCGGTGAATGACACAACATCCACATCATGATGGCGGCCAAGAGCTTCCCCGACTTTTTCACCTAACCCACAGACTAGACTTAATGCGCCTTTAGGGACTCCTGCCTCATAGGCCAGTTCCACCATACGATAAGCACTTAATGAGGTTAATTCGGCAGGTTTCACAATCACCGAGTTGCCTACCGCGAGAGCGGGTGCCACTTTCCATGCAAACATCTGAGCAGGGAAATTCCACGGCAACACTGCACCAACCACGCCAATAGGCTCATGCACTATCAACCCCAATTCTTGATGGCTTGTTGGTGCAATTTTACCAAACAGTTTGTCAATCGCTTCGGCATACCAATAAAAGGTGTCAATCGTTGCGGGTAAATCCGTATTTAAGCATTCAGTGATAGGCTTACCTGCATCAATACAATCTAGCGCAGCAAGTTCTTCACTGTGTTTTTCAATGAGATGAGCCCATTTAAGCATGATAACTTTACGTTCTTGAGGCGATAATCCGCGCCATTCACCTTGATTAAATGTGTTACGCGCTACCTGTACCGCGGCATTAATATCGTTCGCATCACCGTCAGCAATAAAACCAATAACACTATTATCGATTGGAGTACGGTTTTCTAATTTATTTTGCTGTTCTGGGTGCCCTGCAATTAAATTGCCCGCCCACAGTTTCCCTTGTTTTGCACGTTCAAACACCTGCTGTTGGGTCATGGTCATATTTCCCCCTAGCGTTTAATTAATTTAATGAATTCATCGCGTTCTTGAGACGCTAGATTTGACAGAGGCAAACGAACCGGGCCAACATTGAACGTTCCATTCAAGCAACCCGCCTTAGCTTTTTGGTTATAGTTCCCTGACTCCATTGAGTAAATTGCAGGATAGATTTCAGTCATAATTTGCTTCGCTTGTTGCCAGTCACCTGCCTGTGCTGCATTAAAAATAGCAACTTGCTCTGCTGGGAATACGTTCCCCGCCCCCGCTATCCAACTTTTCGAACCCCAAAAGAAGAAATCCACAGGTTGGTCATCACAGCCACAAATAACCTCGAAATTTTTGAATGGTGTTTGTAATAGATGCAATGCTCGGCTAAAGCTACCGCTGCTTTCTTTGATGGCGACAATATTGTCAATTTCAGCTAACTTAATGACCGTTTCAATGTCGATTTCAATACCAATCCGAGCGGGAAAATTGTACATAATAATGGGTAATGGTGTTGATTTTGCGACTTTTTCATAGTGGGCATACACCCCTTGCTGGTCCGGCAGACTATACGGCGGAGGCGATAACATTAACCCTTCATAACCGAGCTCTTGAGCTTGTTTCACGCGTGCAATTGCCCCCTCGGTTGATAAGTCGTTAATGCCCGCAATTAATGCCACTCGCCCTTTTGCAATCTTGCAAACGGTAGATAACACGGTTTTACGTTCATCTTCATTTAAAGCGTAATATTCCCCTGTTGTTCCACAAACTACTAAACCGGTAACACCTTGCTCAATAAGTTTTTCAGTTAATTCAGCAAGTGCACTGACATTTAGTGTTAAATCATCATGAAACGGGGTCACTAAAGGAACAAGAATGCCATGGAAATTCATTTGAATTCTCCTCAAAATTAAAGAAATCGTTCAATGGAAAAAGGGGTACAGTCGATACTTGTCGGCTGCTGATGTATAAAACTATTTACAATATCTGCGGTGATCGCCGCTTGGGTTAACCCCAAGTGTTGGTGACCAAATGCAAAAATATAGGGGCCTTTGTGGTCTAAAACTGGCAATGAGTCTGATGTGGATGGGCGAAACCCCATCCATGATGTCGATTGTTGGCTATTTAATGCTTCTTTGAGCATTGGTTGTGCTAACGGAAGAAAATGTTGAGCACGCTGCATATTTGCGGGGCGCTTTAGCCCTGCGTATTCCACGGTTCCTGCAAGGCGTAACCCTTGAGACATTGGCGTCATAATAAAACGCCTATCCATACTTGATACTGGTATTGATAAACGGCCTAATTCATTCGGCAACATCAAGTGATAACCACGCTCTGTTTCAAGTGGCACTTTGATGCGGCTGACCATTTTGACTAATGATTTAGAGAATGCGCCACCTGCAATAACAATTTTTTGTCCTGTGAACTGCCCTTGGGTCGTTGTCAATACTGCTTGTTGATTCGATGTTGATATAATTTCTGTTACTTCACAGTGGGTTAATACTTGCCCACCCGCTTGTAAAAACGCCTCGGTCAACTTTTGGTGTAATGCACATAAATCCACAACATGGCCTGTATCTGGATAAAAAATGCCCCCAATTTGGCTTTCAGATAAAGCAGGTTCGCGTGTGAGTAGCGCATCTTGACCAATCAATTGATTTGTCACACCAATACTTTGTAGGTACTCACTGTGCTGACTTAATTTATCGAGAGTTTCTTTTTTCTCAGCCACCAACAGTGACCCCTTCATTTTGACAAGGTCACTTAATTGCCATTTTTGAATAAATGCTTGCCATGAATCAAAAGCGGCACTATTTAATGTCGTTAAGGTGTGATGAATATGAGTAAAAGGCTTATGGCGCATATTACCCAATAATTTTATTAACCAAGGGGTTAAGGGTAATAGATAACGCCAATCCAAGCGCAAAGGCCCTAATGGGTCAAGTAGCATTTTTGGAAGTGATTTTAAGACACTCGGGTCAGCAATCGGAAAAACTTGTTCTGTCGCAATATGCCCTGCGTTGCCAAATGAGGCGCCTTGGCCAATTTCATGTTTATCAAGCAACAATACGTTTGCCCCATTAGCTTGAACTGTCAGCGCAATACTCAGGCCAATAATACCGCCACCCACTACAATCACTGGATATTTGCGTTCCATTTCATTCCCCTATGCCACCGAAATTCCAAACCGAAATGGGTCTTGTTCATCTATCAATAAGGTATTTTTCCCACTGATATAGGCATGTCCGCGAATAGTAGGAATAATGCCGTTTTCATCTGCCTGCTGAAAACTGGCTTGAAATTGGCTACCAATAACACTGGCTTGATGCCAGATTTCACCAGCTGCCAGTTTTTTATCTGCCGCTAAGCAGGCAAGTTTGGCGCTGGTCCCCGTTCCACAAGGCGAGCGGTCATAAGCGCCACCAGGGCACAAAACAAAACTTTGACTATTAGCATTGGGGTATGAACCGAATAATTCGATATGGTCAATTTCTTGGTCATCTTTACCGTAGATACCTTGATCAGCTAAGGCTTGTTTAATCTTTAAGCTGACTTCTGTCAGTAATTTAATATTTTGGTAATCAATGGCGACTGGTGACTGTTCAACAAGAAAAAACCAATTTCCGCCCCAAGCAATATCCCCAGTAATGGGGCCGAGGTCTGGAACATTAACTTGTACCGCTTTGCGATAACGATATGAATAAACATTCTGAATGCTCACGCTACCATCTTGGTGTAGTTGCGCCGTCACATCTCCTACCGGAGTTTCAATAAGATGTTTGCCATAAGTGATATGACCGAGAAAATGCAACGAGGCCACTAAACCGATAGTGCCGTGGCCACACATTCCCAGATAACCTTGATTGTTAAAAAAAATCACACCTGCTGTTGCCGCTGGGTTTTGTGGTTTGCAGAGTAATGCGCCAACAAGAATGTCATTGCCACGTGGCTCTAAAATGGTGGTTTTACGCCATACATCATGTTGCTTGCGTAATTGCTCCAATCTCGATGCCATGCTTTGTTGCCCTAAATCAGGGAATCCATCAATGACTAGCCGAGTTGGCTCGCCTGCGGTATGGGAATCGATAACTTCAATTTTGGTATATTGAGATTGCATCAGCTAGCATCCTATTTATTATCATTGTTAATAGAATGCTTGATTTTTGTTAACAACTCTTGATATCTTTCTAACAAACTTATGCGGTTTTCTGCACAATCTCAAAATATTTAACAGAATTAGTAAGATTAATTTAATATTTCGGAGCGCAGCATGATCAATCTAAATAAATTGCTATTGATTAGTCAGGAAAACATGCTGTTTCCCGTTGATAATATTGACGTTTTATTAAATCATTTAGGTTTAATCATGCCTCTAATTAATACCTTGCCTAATGTGACTTTTTTTATAAAAGACCATAATGCAAAGTATTTATTAGCTAATGATAATCTAGCTACTCGTTGTAAAATCGACAGTGTTAATCATCTCGTTGGTAAAGGCGCTGAGGATATTTTTCATTCGGAACTCGGCCAAAGCTATAGTTCTCAGGACTATTTAGTGATGGAAAAGAAAATTAGCGTCATTAATAAACTAGAGCTTCACCTGTATAAAGCGGGTTTGTTGGGATGGTGCTTAACGACTAAGGTTCCTATTTTTAATACACGTAACCAGGTTATTGGGGTTGCAGGAATTTCAGTGGATTTACAAGATGTAAAATCTGTCAGTCCTAAGCTGAACAACCAGCTTAGCCGTGTTGAACGCCATATTAGTGAACATTTTGATACTGCTATAAAAATGACAACTCTTGCTGAAATATCTGGCCTCTCCCTTTCCCAATTAAACCGCCAGTTTAAAGCTATTTTTTTGATAACCCCCCAGCAATATATTCAAAAAATGCGGCTTGAACATGCTATTGAACTGCTCGAAGATGATTTTTCAATCACTGAGATTTCCAGTAAATGTGCCTACGCTGATCACAGCGCTTTTTGCCGTAAATTCAAAGAAATGACCACAATGACACCCAGCCAATTTAAACGAATGCGTTCAAAAATCGATAAACAAAAGATATTGACGTGATCGGGTATCATATTGTTAATCTGTTTTCCTCAACGTGAATAAATCCATTCCATTTAATTTTATTAAATTTTTTTAGTTAATTATTCAAATAGTTAGAATAATTTTTTACTAAAATAACACAGCTATATTCCTTGGTTATTTTCTAACTTAAGATAGCTCTTATTGCAGACATCAATCAATCGGGTATTGATATATCCCAAAGCTGCATCATTGTGCAGTGACGAGAAAGGAACACTCAATGACCATTTACGATCTGAAACCTAAATTTCAAGATCTGCTTCGTCCAATTGTTCATAAGTTATTTAGTATGGGAGTTACCGCCAACCAAGTCACCTTGGCGGCTTTACTTTTATCCGTGATCAGCGGAATGCTATTACTGTTCATTCCAAATCCGCACCTGTTTATTTTATTACCTTTCGTTCTGTTTATTCGTATGGCACTCAATGCGATTGATGGCATGTTAGCAAGAGAACACAACCAGAAAAGCCATCTGGGTGCAATATTAAATGAGCTTGGTGATGTCATTTCAGATGTCGCACTCTACTCACCATTTGCCGTTATTTTCCCTCAAGCATTTTGGCTTATTTTATTAATTCTATTTCTTGCGCTACTCACTGAGTTTATTGGCGTTATCGCTCAATCAATTGGTGCATCTCGGCGCTATGACGGCCCTATTGGTAAAAGTGATCGAGCCTTTATTTTTGGTACGCTAGGACTGCTCGTTAGCATTTTTCCACAGATTATCTTTTCTAGTTGGGTAAATTATCTGTTTATCCTTTTAACTTTGTTGCTGTTTTATACTTGCTATAACCGTATTCGCCGTGCTCTTTGTGAATTATCTACACCTGCGAATAATAATTAAGGAAGAATTATGAACGTTCAGACAGATTATCTGACGCAACGTCCCGTTATTGAGTCCCAATTTACCACCAGTGACCATACTTCTCTTTTTTATCGACATTGGCCAACAGAAACGCCGACCAACAAAGCGATTATTTTATTTCATCGAGGCCATGAACATTCCGGCCGAGTCGCCCATTTAGTCGATGAACTCAATTTACCTGACTATGCTATGTTTGCATGGGATGCCCGTGGCCATGGTAGAAATGATGGCCCTCGAGGTTATAGCCCTTCACTAAGCACATCCATCAATGATGTCGATGAGTTTGTGCGTTACATTTCCGCTGAATATAATATTCCGTTAGAAAATATCATTGTCATTGGGCAAAGTGTTGGTGCCGTTCTTGTCTCCGCTTGGGTTCATGACTACGCCCCCAAAATTCGAGGGATGGTACTCGCCTCCCCTGCATTTAAAGTTAAATTGTATGTTCCATTTGCCCGAACAGGGCTTGCTTTAATGCAAAAGGCTCGAGGCTTGTTCTATGTAAATTCGTATGTTAAAGCTAAATTTCTCACTCACGATGCACAACGAATTGATTCGTTTAATCGCGACCCATTGATCACTCGCCCTATTGCCGTCAATATTTTACTTGAGCTGTATAAAACGGCTGATCGCATCGTTGCTGATGCGGGTGCAATTACTTTGCCCACTCAACTATTTATTTCGGGTAGCGACCACGTTGTTCACCACCGGCCTCAACATCAGTTTTTTGAAAAATTAAACACCCCAATAAAAGAAAAGCATATATTACCCGGTTTTTATCATGACACTTTAGGTGAAAAAGAACGCCATATCCCACTTGAGAAAATCCGTGAGTTTATTGGCAAATTATTCGCCTTACCGCGCTACCAACATAATTATCAATATGAAGATACGTGGAGTGTCAGCGCTGAAAAATATCGTTCACTCATGACACCATTACCTAAATGGTGTCCCAAAAATCTTGCTTATAAAATTATGAGCAAATCAATGAGCACACTTGGCAAAGCTTCTGAAGGTATTCGTATTGGTTATGATAAAGGGTTTGATTCAGGTTCGACCCTTGATTACGTATATCGCGATAAAGCGCAGGGGAAAGGCTTGTTTGCCCGTGTGATTGATAGGCAATATCTCAACAGTATTGGCTGGCAAGGAATACGCCAACGCAAAGTCAATATTGAAAACATCATTCGGCAGGCTATTCGTGACCTAACAGAGAAAGGGACTCCCGTGCGAATTATGGATATTGCCGCAGGCCAAGGTCGTTATATTTTTGATGCGATTAATGACTATGGAAAAGTCGAGTCCGTCCTGCTAAGAGACTATAGCCCTATCAATGTTGAGCAAGGGCGATTACATATAAAAGAACGTTACCTTGAAGACAAAATCCAATTTACTGAAGGTAATGCTTTTGATGCCGATGATCTAGCTGCGGTTTCACCATCGCCAACAATTGGCATCGTCAGTGGTTTGTATGAGCTGTTCCCCAATAATGAAATGATAAAGGCTTCATTAAATGGGCTTTCTCGGGCAATTCCATCTGGCGGGCTATTAATTTATACCTGTCAACCATGGCACCCTCAAGTTGAAATGATTGCCCGGGTACTCCCAAGCCACCAAGGTGGGCAAGCATGGGTTATGCGTTGCCGTAGCCAAGGCGAAATGGATGCTTTAGTTGAAGAAGCGGGCTTTGAAAAACTAAACCAATCAATTGATAACTGGGGCATATTCAGCGTATCTATAGCTAGACGGCGTTAATCTAGTTATCCTCCAGAGTGATTGGTGACACATTATTGCCATCAATCACTTACTTCAACTTTAGATGATAGCCGTTGTTTATTGTTAGCAAAGCACCTATGCTGCTTAGCGTTATTTGTTTTCCCAATCATTTACTAATATCACCACCAGTTCGTTGACATTTAAGGAATAGGATAAAGGATGATAACTGCAACCCGCGAACCTCAACAGGTTGTACCTCGACGCAAAATAATACTGTCTGGTTTGCTATGGTTAGTTTTTCTAGCACCTTTTTTCTTCTTAACTTATGGCCAAGTCAATACCTATACCGCAACGTTAGACCAGGTTCCCTCTATCGTTTTTTCTTGGGAAACACATATCCCATTTCTTCCTTGGACTATCATTCCCTATTGGAGCATTGACTTATTCTATGGGTTATCATTATTTATTTGCACGACCCGTAAAGAACAAACCATCCACGGCTTACGGCTGATCACGGCTTCTCTTGTTGCTTGTATTGGTTTTTTGCTATTTCCACTAAAGTTTAGTTTCCCTCGACCAAGCACTGATGGCCTATTGGGCTGGATGTTTAACAGCCTAGAGCTATTTGATCTCCCCTTTAACCAAGCCCCTTCATTACATATTATTTTATTGTGGATCCTATGGTTACGTTTTCGAGCACATACACCAACAAAATGGCGCTGGTTGCTTCATAGTTGGTCTGTTTTAATTTTAATTTCAGTTCTAACCACATGGCAACACCACTTTATTGATGTCATCACTGGCTTTGTCGTTGGCCTATTAATTAGCTATTTACTTCCTATACAAACCCATTGGCAATGGCATTACACAGGTTCTCCTCGCAGTTTTAAAATGAGTAAAAACTATGGAGCCGGTTCTCTTGCTTGTTTTATTCTTGCTTTTACCTTCCAAGGGTTCGCTTGGTTACTATTATGGCCTGCTATTGCCCTCTTTTTTATTACCCTTGGCTACTTAGGAGCCGGAGCCAGCGTTTTCCAAAAAAAACCGGAAGGTAATATTTCCCCTTCAGCTGCTATTTTATTACTGCCATACCGGCTGATTGCTTGGGGAACCTATCATTACTTCGCTAAGCACTGCGCACAACCCAGTATTGTCAGTAAACATATTGTTTTGGGAGGGCGCCCGCTTTACGCTTTGCAAACTCAAGCTGTTTTAGATATGACTTGCGAATGGCCTCGCAATTCTTACAGTAAAGGGCTGAAATATTGTAGCCAACCGCAAATTGATTTGTTACCTCTAAGCGCGGAAGATATCGAAAAGTCAGTCCATACTATGGATGAGTTGGTAAAACACGGTGCGGTATATATTCATTGCAAATTAGGTTACTCACGAAGTGCGACTGTGGCTGTTGCATGGCTGGTACATCATGGTGATGCTAAAAATATAGAAGGGGCCGTAGTATTAGTTGAGCAAACTCGCCCACAAGTGATTTTAAATACAGCAACGATAGAGCAGCTGAATTATTGGTATACCCATTACCACCTAAACCGAGTGAAAAAATGAATACATTGATGAATAAACAACAAGGTGAAGTCATCACTATTTTGACTCATAGTTGGCGTTATTTCGCTGTAGGGTCTGTATTAGCATTATTTTGCCAATTAAGTTTATTTTTGGATTCTAATTACCCTAAATATATTTTATTCGTCAATGTAATTATATTTATAATTTGCCAATATTATATATATCGCCTATGGCTAGATAACCATTTCTTTAAAATTATCTACACACATAATGAAACAGAACATTTTGATAACGCTTTAAATTTTTTATTTCCAAGCAAAATTAAACATTGTACGATGCAGCAAAGGTGGTCTGGGACTAAACGTCTTTTCATACGTGCTCTTGGGCTAGTACTACTGCAATGGATAGGATTATTGGTAGCAATCATAACAATCTAGCCATTATACGTGTTGACTAATTATTTATTTATAATGATTTATAATTACTACTTAAAAAATAAAATTACGATTACATCATTCACATATACAGTCTAAAAAAGAAAAATAGCCATATAAAATGTACTCTAACTATTTTTCTTTATAATATAACGGTTTTTTACTTTTGTTACTGAAAACGTTATGATAATTGCAGATTCATTGATACATAACAGATTTTTTTTAGATTGCTAAGCGTATCCTTATAGGTACATCTTTCGTTTATTTTTCACCCTGTTATTTGGTAGGGTATAATGAGTACAAAAAAAATTAATAGGTTGCGCCCTTTTAGTGCGCTAATAGATTCTTGTTGGAAAGAAAAATATACGGCTACCCGCTTTATTAAGGATTTAATCGCGGGTATTACCGTGGGTATTATCGCTATCCCCCTCGCAATGGCTTTGGCTATCGCTAGCGGTGTTCCGCCTCAATACGGGCTTTATACTGCCGCGATTGCTGGGATCGTCATCGCGGTAACTGGTGGGTCACGCTATAGCGTTTCAGGCCCCACAGCGGCTTTTGTGGTGATCCTCTATCCTGTCTCTCAACAATTTGGATTAAGTGGGTTATTAGTCGCCACATTGATGTCGGGTGTCATACTTCTTGCGATGGGGTTTGCTCGCTTTGGTAAGTTTATTGAATACATACCCGTTTCTGTCACCTTAGGCTTTACTTCGGGAATTGCTATCACCATTGCTACCATGCAAATTAAAGATTTCTTTGGCTTGCAAATGGCGCATGTCCCAGAAAACTATGTTGATAAGCTCATTGCTATTGGCAATACCTTCCCCACTTTTCAGTACAGTGACACACTAATTGGTCTTTCAACCCTTTTGGTGCTTATCTTCTGGCCTAAACTAAAATTAAAACTTCCCGGCCATTTGCCAGCCCTTATTGTCGGGACTTTCGTCATGTGGGTACTTTCATTATTTGGTATGGAAGTCGCGACTATCGGTTCTGAATTTAGCTATTTATTGCCTGATGGTACTGAAGGTAATGGTATTCCCCCTATCCTACCGCAGTTTATTTTGCCATGGGAACTCCCCGGAAGTGCGCCAATCAACTGGGCGATGATCACCGCATTAATGCCTGCAGCATTTTCTATGGCGGTACTTGGCGCAATTGAGTCACTGTTATGTGCTGTAGTATTGGACAACATGACAGGAACCAAGCACCATTCCAATAGTGAACTTATTGGCCAAGGTGTGGGGAACATTGCGGCGCCTTTTTTTGGTGGGATCACAGCAACCGCTGCAATAGCACGCTCTGCAGCTAACGTCCGTGCAGGTGCTACATCCCCCATTTCTGCGATTATTCACTCAATACTGGTGATACTTACATTATTAGTTCTTGCACCAATGCTCTCTTATCTGCCATTAGCCGCAATGTCTGCATTACTATTGATAGTGGCTTGGAACATGAGTGCTGCGGGCAAAGTCGTTTACCTGATTAAACGCGCGCCAAAAGATGACATTATTGTATTAGTACTATGTATGTCTCTAACTGTTCTATTTGATATGGTTATTGCTATCACTGTCGGGATTGTTCTCGCGTCATTATTGTTCATGCGGCGTATTGCCAATATGACCCGTTCAACACAACTCGCAGAAACAGACGAAGAGCGAAGCCGTTTAGTCGTAAGAATAAATGGCCCGTTATTTTTCGCTGCTGCTGAGCGTATTTTCGATGAATTGCGTGTCAAAAGCGCAGGTTATGAAACCATTATTATGCAATGGGACGCAGTGCCGGTTTTAGATGCAGGTGGTTTAGAAGCTTTCGAAAAATTCATAGATGCCGTACGCAAAGATACCCATGTCTTAGTTTGTGACATTCCGTTCCAGCCATTAAAAACTTTGGCAAGAGCGAAAGTGACACCTATTGAAGGCGTATTGAGCTTTTATAATTCAATGGATCATGCACTTGAAGCCGTTAAAGCTATCGAACAGGCAGGTTCTATCGACACAGAAAAATCAACAACAACGCCTTAACTTAGGTATCAAAGCAAACCGCCATGCTATTTCACATGGCGGTTTAGCTATCACTCACTAAAACAAAACATCTCATTCCCTGCATTTTTTCCTTTTTCGCAGGCTATTTCCCTTAATTTTTTTGCTTTAACTTGGTCGATGGTCACCGTTCCTGTGTTATCTTCAGAAAATCTAAACGCAGCCATCCACTCTGCATAGCCTGGATAAGTCATCTCATTTGCTTTATCAAACCATTGCTGTGCTTGCTTTTCGTCTTTTGCAACGCCTTTGCCATCTAAATAGATAACACCAAGTAAAATTGGAGCAATAAAATAATCCGGGTTATTTAACGCATTAACTTCATTAAGAAGTTCTATAGATTGTTGATAATCCGTTTTGCCTGCAATTGGATTTATCAATGACTCTGCTAAACTGATTTTTCCGCGCGTACTGCCCATTTCAACCGCTTTTGTCGCGTATTTACGGGCATCAGCCAATTCCTGCGAAAAGTAACTATCACTTAATAGATTGATATCCGCCAATAATGCATAACCATCCGCATTACCGTTTTTTGCCGCTTCATTTGCCCATAAACGCGCATTATTAAAATTTTGTAGGACACCTAAACCGGAAAAATACATTTGAGCAAGTTGGTACTGAGCAAGGGCATCTTTCTTGACTGCTTTTTGGTAAGTTTGTACGAATTTTTGTTTAACTTCAGGAGTAATATCAAGTTGAGCGGCAGCTTGAAAAGAAAACGTAATTAGAGATGAAACGATAATAGCTTTATAAAAATTTGATTTCATAGTTGTTCTCATTAAAGAAGTCAAAGCGCGGAGCCTTGCCCTCCCCATTTTAAGAAATATTGATATAAATTATTCATTCCCACCCAATGATTTTCACACCAGTTCGGGGCGAGCAAAGTTGGCTTTCTTGCACTTGCACTGATACGGTGGTAGACAATGTCAGTCGGAGTATGACGTACCATTTCACCAGCAGTTTGGGTATATTCATCAAGAGAAAGCGTTGCCAAGCGCCCTGCTCGCCAACTTTTGGCCATCACACTGCCTTCAACAATATGTAACGGATGTAATTTGATACCATCCGTTCCGCATTCAAGCACTTTATCAAGTGTTTCCATGTTCATTTGGCCATTTTCCCCGGGTAATCCACAAATCAAATGCGTACACACTTTTAATCCAAGGCTACGGGCTTTTTGCGTTGTTTGTCGGTATGCATCAAAACCATGGCCACGATTAATACGATGTAGTGTTTTATCATGAGCACTTTGTAAACCTAGCTCAAGCCATATTTCATAGCCTTTCTGTTGATACTGGCCTAACAAAGACAAAACGGATTCAGGGACACAGTCAGGGCGAGTTCCTACGCATAAACCAACAATATCGGCTTGCAGTAAGGCTTCTTCATAAAGTTGTTTTAATAGGCTTACTTCGGCATAAGTGCTGGTATAGGCTTGAAAATAAGCTAAATAACGTTTTGCGCGGGAAATTCGGGTGATCTGTTGGTGAATTTGTTCACTAATAGTTTGAGATGACTGACTTTCATCAGCAAAAGAGGCCACATTACAAAAAGTGCAGCCTCCTCGCCCAAGGGTGCCATCACGGTTCGGGCAATTAAAGCCACCATGTAAGGTGATTTTATAGATTTTTTCACCATATCGGCGCTGTAAATCAGCGCCGAACATAGAAACGACTTCAGTGAGTTGCATAAACCGCCTAACTTAGCGACTTGTATCTAACTCTGGGAAGCTTTTTACAACTTCGTCAATTGCTTTCATTTGTTTCAGGAATGGTTCCAGCTTATCTAATGGCAGTGCTGATGGGCCATCGCAACGTGCGTTGTCTGGGTCTGGATGCGCTTCAAGGAATAAACCTGCTATTCCAACCGCCATTCCAGCTCTTGCCAACTCAGCAACTTGGCCACGACGGCCACCAGATGCTGCACCGAACGGGTCGCGGCATTGCAGTGCATGGGTTACGTCGAAAATGACAGGACAGCCTTTTGATGCTTGGACCATGACATTAAAGCCAAGCATATCAACCACTAGATTGTCATAACCAAAGTTCGCACCGCGGTCGCAAAGAATAATTTTATCATTACCGCCTTCGATAAATTTCTCGACGATATTCCCCATTTGCCCTGGGCTGATAAACTGTGGTTTTTTAATATTAATTACTGCATCTGTTTTAGCCATTGCCGCAACTAAATCTGTTTGGCGTGCTAAGAACGCAGGTAATTGGATAACATCAACGACTTCAGCAACAGGGGCGGCCTGTGCTGGCTCATGAACATCCGTAATGATTTTTACGCCAAATGTTTGTTTCAACTCTTGGAATATTTTCATTCCTTCTTCAAGACCAGGGCCACGATAAGAGTGGATTGATGAGCGATTTGCTTTATCAAATGACGCTTTAAAAACATAAGGAATTCCCAGCTTTTGTGTCACCGTGACATAATGCTCACACACTTTCATCGCCATATCGCGGGATTCTAATACATTCATTCCACCAAATAACACAAACGGCAAGTCGTTCGCGACATTGATATCACCAATATTGACTACTTTCTGTTGCATACTCTTACCTTAAATATTAAAACAGGGGATAGGCCTGTATGTTAATTAATGTAATACGACCGGATGGTTATCCAGCGAATAAATTTGTATTTTAATCATTTCAGAAACAGGGTCTTCTGGGCAATGCTCAATAAAATAATTGAGATCGCTCAATGCCACATGATTACAGTCTAAATGTGCCAGAATTAACCCTCGGTCACGAATTTCGTAAGGGTCTTCAGGGTCAAGAGTCAGAAGCGTTTCACAAACCCGCAACGCTAATTCCATCTTTTTCTCTTCCATTAATGACGCTTTTAATGTGTCAAAAATTTTACGAATGACAACGCTGTTTTCTGCTACATCCAGTTGGTCATGGTAAAATTCAGAAAAAGGATCAACTGTTCCTTTGAGCCATAAATTTAATGTGTGTAATGATAAAGACTCGCCATTAACAGGGTTAATTACCCATTGGCTGCCATCATTTCTTTCACTGATAAATAATAATTGCGTAGGAAAAATAGCGGGATAAATCGCAATACCAAGGCGTTCGGCAACATACAAGAAGATAGCACCGAGTGTCACTGGTGTACCTTGCTTAGATGACAATACTTTATCTAACCACAGCATATCCGATAACAAATAAATTCCTTCAGCTGGACCAAACGACCATTCTTGGTAGAAAAGTGAAGTCAATTGCTGAATTTTTGTTTCATTATCAGCAGTTAAATCGATACAAGACTTGGCTGATGATACTAAGCTATCTAACTGAGCTTGCACTTTCATCAGCGGGAAATCATGACGGATACATTGTGACACAGTCATGATCCCTTCACTTAAAGGGAGTTGATTAAACTCTATATTCGCTATGGTTTTCATTACATTCCCACTGCTACGCCACTTAACCATTCCATTGACCGAGTGAAATTCGCTCTCTTCCACCATAATCAAGACAAGTCTCAATTTTGGTGTACCCATGTACTTTAAATAAATCACGCACCGCAAGACCTTGTGTCCAGCCATGCTCAAGAAGCAACCACCCTTGATTTTTAAGATACTTTTTAGATTCTTTAATGATATGCATTAAATCAGCTAAGCCTTCATCCTTCGCCACTAGAGCGGTTAACGGCTCAAATCGCACATCACCTTCACTGAGGTGCATATCATTTTCATCAATATAGGGTGGATTACTGATAATCATATCAAATTGTTGAATTGATAGTGAAGAAAACCAATTACTTTGTATAAATTTGACATTTGAAATATTCAAACGCTGCTGATTTCGTTGTGCTAAAGCAACTGCATCAGGGTTAAAATCAACACCAATAACCTGACTTTGTTGCATCTCTGACGCCAAAGCCAATGCAATAGCCCCTGTCCCAGTGCCTAAATCTAAAATTTGATTTTTTTGCTCTGTTAGCCTAGATAATGCTTGTTCAATAATGCATTCAGTATCTGGCCTAGGTATTAGTGTTGCAGGAGAGACATAAAGAGGAAGAGACCAGAACTCACGTTCACCGATAATATAGGCGATAGGCTCACCTTTCTCACGGCGTTGTAAAAGTAATTCAGCTTGTTGGAATTCTTCGGCTTTGAGTTCCGTTTCACCAAAAGCAAAAAGATAGGTACGACTGCGGCCTGTGACATGTTCCAGTAAAATTTCAGCATCTCGCTTCGCACTGTCACTTGCAGACAGCCGATTCGCTGCCTGCTTGACCCATTCGATATATTGCATTATTCCTGCTCAGACAACGCAGAAAGTTGGTCTGCTTGGTATTCATTGATGATAGGTTGGATAAGTGAATCCAGCTTTCCTTCCATTACTTCATCCAAACGGTATAACGTTAAGTTGATACGGTGGTCAGTCACTCGGCCTTGAGGGAAATTATAGGTACGAATACGGTCAGAACGGTCACCAGAACCCAACAGGTTACGACGTTCAGAGGCTTCCGCGGCTTGGCGTTTATCCATTTCTGCTTGGCGAATACGCGCACCTAACACAGACATCGCTTTCGCTTTGTTTTTATGTTGTGAACGTTCATCTTGGCACTCAACAACGATACCTGTTGGAATATGGGTAATACGAATTGCAGAATCTGTGGTGTTAACGTGCTGACCACCCGCTCCCGATGAACGGAAGGTATCAATACGTAAGTCCGCAGGGCTGATTTCAGGTAACTCAGCTTCTGGCAGTTCAGGTAAAATAGCCACAGTACAAGCAGAAGTGTGGATACGGCCTTGCGATTCAGTTTCAGGGACACGTTGAACACGATGACCGCCTGACTCAAACTTCAAGCGACCATAAACGCTATCACCGGAAATTTTCGCGATAACTTCTTTAAAACCGCCATGTTCACCATCACTCGTGCTCATTAATTCAACGCGCCAGCGGTTGTTTTCTGCATAGCGGCTATACATACGGAATAAATCACCCGCAAAAATTGCCGCTTCGTCTCCCCCTGCTCCCGCACGGATTTCAACGAAGCAGTTATATTCATCATCAGGATCTTTCGGAAGCAATAACAATTGTAATTGCTGTTCGAGCTCTTCATTGCGCGCTTTGGCTTCTTTAAGCTCTTCTTGAGCCATTTCTTTCATTTCAGGATCGTCTAACAACATTTCAGCTGTTTCGATGTCATCCTGTACTGTGCGCCATGCGCTAAAGCATTTAGCGACATCAGACAATTGAGCATATTCTTTTGATAAAGCACGAAAACGGTCTTGATCGGCAATTACACCTGCATCAGCAAGGTGCGCTTCAATTTCTTCGTAGCGTTCTTGTAATGCTTCTAGTTTTGCGACAATAGAAGGCTTCATTCGTTATATAAGACCTATGATTAAAATGTGGTTATTGATGGTCCAGCCCTAAGCTGTCCCTAAGTAGATTTAGACGCTCTACATCCCCATTTCCTGCAGCTTGCTGCAAAGATTTGGTTGGAGCGTGAATAAGGCGGTTGGTTAATTGTTGCGATAATTGCATGATCACTTGCTCAGGGTCTGCACCTTGACGGATAGCCGTCAACGCTTTTTCAGTCATATTTGCCCGAATGGCCTCAGCTTGTTCTCTGTAATCGCGAATTGTAGACACTGCCGCTTGTGAGCGCAACCAATCCATAAAGTGGCTACTTTCTTGCTCAACAATGTATTCAGCTTCAACGGCTGCGGCTTTTCGCTGAGCAAGGTTCTGTGCAATAATAGATTCCAAATCATCCACAGTATAGAGATAAACATCTCTTAATTTTTCAACATCTTGTTCGATATCACGAGGAACGGCAATATCAATTAACAACATCGGCTTACTACGACGTACTTTCATTGCACGCTCGACCATCCCTTTCCCTATAATGGGTAAAGGACTCGCCGTTGAACTAATGACAATATCCGCTTCAGCTAAACGGTTATCAATATCCGATAACGAAATAACTTGTGCATTGACCTCATTGGCCAATAGCTCCGCACGTTCACGTGTTCGGTTAGCTATCATCATTTTTTGTACGCCGTGTTCGCGCAAATGACGAGCCACAAGTTCAATAGTTTCCCCTGCGCCAACTAACAAAATATTTAAATGCTTAAGTGATTCAAATATTTGACGAGCAAGTGTACAAGCAGCAAATGCCACAGAAACTGCATTCGCTCCAATATCGGTTTCTGTACGCACACGTTTTGCAACAGAAAATGATTTTTGGAAAAGACGCTCAAGTTCGCTTGATAACGAATGGTTACCTTGCGAAAGTGCAAACGCCTTTTTTACTTGCCCTAATATTTGTGGCTCTCCCAAAACTAATGAATCCAAGCCACTCGCCACACGCATTAGGTGGCTCACCGCTCGGTCGTCTTGGTGCCAATATAAACTTGGCTGTAAATCTTTTTGGGTTATACCATGAAAATCACACAACCATTTTACTAGCTGTTCTTGAGCTCGTTCTTGTGATTCAAGGCTCAAGTAAAGCTCAGTTCTATTACAGGTAGACAGCACAACGCCACCATTCACTTGAGGCTGTTTGAGAAGTTCCTCAAGTGCATGGTCAATTTTTTCAGGACCAAATGTCACCCGCTCACGCAGGGCTACTGGTGCTGTTTTATGGTTGATGCCTAAGGCTAATAAGGTCATTGTGCTTTACGACTTACTCACATTGCTTACAGTGCTAATTATTTTCAGTAATGCTCGATGGGTATTCCCCATCAATTTAGCAATACTGTTATTTATATTGTTCTATTGTAGATGATCCGCGTCTCTCTTTCTACGGTTTACATAAGCCTATCCTTCAGAAAGATGACCCACGCCAAAAAATAAACCGAAAAAAACAGACGTAATGGTTATTTTACCAATCACAACTGATCGTAATTTTATCGTTTATTTATGCTATATGAAACTGATTATCAGCCATATCATTATTTACAATGATAAATTAACTACAATAAGATGCATAGAGAATGCAATTATTTCGCACAGAAAGCAAATGGTGACTGGTGAGGTTTATCCTGATAACTTAACGCCACATGAACCCAAACTGGATTGGCCTAATAACATTTTTAAGGAACCATTTTCCCTGTCAATACACTATGTTATTTGTATACAAACGGTAAATCACTTACAGGTTTTTATCCGCAAGGTATATCATCTAGTGTAATAGATGACTCTGATGGCCTTAACGCGCTAAACTGAACTTCTTTAAATGCAAGTAACTCAATTAGAGACTGCTATCAGCGCCCAATACAACTTTGAGATTTGATATGCAATTAACTCAAACTTTGCCCTTTATGCACATAAATAAGCATTTTTTTCGCCTATTGCCACTTTCATGCGTCTTGCTAACCGCATGCGTGACAACGTCACAAAAGACCACAAAAGGAACCAGCTCCGCATCCGATGCGAAATGGAAAGCACATCAACAGGAATTAAGTCAGCTACGTGACTACCAAACCCGTGGATCATTTGCCTATAACGGCGGAGAAACAAAAACGTATGCTAAGTTTTTCTGGCAACAATATACACCTGAAAAGTACCGTTTGTTGCTGACCAACCCATTAGGTAGCCGCGAACTTGAGCTTACCGTTGAACCTGATTTAGCTCGGTTAACCACTAAAGGTGGCCAAACCCATATGAGTGACGTTCCAAGCGAGCTTATCTATCAACTTACTGGTATGGAAATTCCAATTGATGACCTAACTGCATGGTTAACAGGCTCACCGGGACGTGCAACAGACTTTACCTTAGATGAAAACCACCTGCTGAAAAGTGTCACGTTTAAAAGCAATGGTGAAACTTGGCAGCTCAACTACATTTCGTATGACAGCAAAACGGTACCTATGCTGCCAAACTACCTAGAGCTACGCCAAGGGAACAGGCTTATCAAATTAAAAATGGATAGTTGGACACTGAAGAAATGACGTTAACATGGCCTTCTCCGGCAAAATTAAATCTTTTTTTGTACATCACAGGCCAACGCTCTGATGGCTACCATGAATTACAAACTCTATTTCAATTTGTTGATTATGGCGATGAAATCACCATTACAGCACGTGATGACGACCAACTGAATTTATTGACTGACATGCAAGGGGTTCCCCCCGAAAAAAACCTAATTTTACGGGCAGCTAAATTATTACAATCCTATTGCCACGATACCTTACAGCACGATGGCCCATTAGGGGCTGATATTTGTATTCATAAAGTATTGCCCATGGGCGGTGGTATTGGTGGGGGCTCATCAAACGCAGCAACAACCTTAATTGCGCTTAACGAACATTGGAAAACACAGGTTTCTGATGAAGTCCTTGCAGAATTAGGTGCATCATTAGGTGCTGATGTTCCAGTGTTTGTTCGTGGACATGCCGCTTTCGCTGAAGGGATTGGTGATATTTTAACCAAAGCTTCCCCTGAAGAGAAATGGTATCTCGTCGCTCATCCCGGAATTGAAATATCAACCCCGATGATCTTCACAGATCCACAATTAAATCGAAATTCTCCAAAACGCTCCCTAGCCGCATTATTACTGGCTCCGTACGCAAATGACTGTGAACCAATCGCAAGAAAACGTTTTCGTGAGGTTGAACAGCTTGTTTCTTGGCTGTTAGAATATGCTCCGTCTCGCCTTACAGGAACAGGCGCATGTGTTTTTTCTGAATTTGAAACACAAGCGGATGCCCTGCAGGTGTTAAATAAAGCCCCATCGTGGGTGCAAGGGTTCGTCGCTCAAGGCGTTAACGTTTCCCCACTGCACAAGTTCCGCGCTGGGATAACCCGTGTATTGCACCAATAAGCCTTGTCGCTATTGGTCAACAATATCTCTCTGGACGCAAGCCTGAGGTTTTTCTCGTGCCCGATATGAAGCTTTTTGCTGGTAACGCTACACCGGAACTAGCACAACGTGTTGCTAACCGCCTTTACACTAATCTTGGAGACGCGGCTGTTGGTCGTTTTAGCGACGGCGAAGTCAGTGTTCAAATTAATGAAAATGTTCGCGGTGGTGATATTTTTATCATCCAGTCAACTTGTGCACCAACCAATGATAACCTGATGGAACTGGTTGTTATGGTCGATGCGCTACGCCGTGCATCTGCTGGTCGTATTACCGCTGTTATCCCTTACTTCGGTTATGCAAGACAGGATCGTCGCGTACGTTCTGCCCGTGTACCAATCACCGCTAAAGTTGTTGCCGATTTTCTGTCAAGTGTAGGTGTAGACCGTGTGCTCACTGTCGATTTACACGCAGAGCAGATCCAGGGCTTCTTTGATGTTCCTGTGGATAATGTATTTGGTAGCCCTATTCTTCTGGAAGATATGTTACAGAAGAATTTGGAAAACCCAATCGTTGTATCTCCAGACATCGGCGGCGTGGTACGTGCTAGAGCTATCGCAAAACTCCTGAATGACACTGATATGGCCATTATTGACAAACGTCGCCCACGTGCGAACGTTTCTCAAGTTATGCATATCATTGGTGATGTTTCAGGTCGTGATTGCATCTTAGTGGACGATATGATTGATACCGGTGGTACTCTGTGTAAAGCAGCTGAAGCACTGAAAGAACGTGGTGCTAAACGTGTATTTGCATACGCAACACACCCGATTTTCTCAGGTAATGCTGTAGACAACATCAAAAATTCAGTCATTGATGAAGTCATTGTTTGTGACACTATACCTCTTTCTCCTGAAATCAAGGCGCTGAGCAATGTTCGCACCTTAACGCTTTCAGGTATGTTAGCTGAAGCTATCCGTCGTATCAGCAACGAAGAGTCAATTTCAGCAATGTTTGAGCACTAATTCTCCAATATTGGGTTTTAGCGTTCAACCATAATGAAAAAGTCACAATAAAAAATATAAGCCCCTGCAATGTAATTTGCAGGGGCTTTATGATTTTGGCAGGAAAGAAACCATCGATGCCTATGTTTATATTCTATCGCCAATCATAGTGGTGATTTCACGTAATAAAACGATAAAAATAGCCATCTAAAATAACTCACAATCTTCACGACAAAAGAGCAAAATTCTTTGGAATTTCACTCTTCTTAATGCCTAATTATCAAACTTGTTCACCATTATCAGCAATTAATTGCTCTAGGCTATTTATGGATAGCGGTGATTATCTCTGCGTGAATGATATTGTTGTTTTAACTGCCAGTAACGGTCTGCAACTTTTTCACGGCCGCCGATCCTTGCACCGACTAACCATACCATCGCACCGATAAAAATGCCGAATAAGGAACCATTGGTAATAAGTTCTGAAAGGCCTAAGTTAACAATATGAGAGAATAAGTTGACACCAATACTCCCGATCATCAACACCATTCCGATTCCCATGAAGACATTACCAAGAAGATGAGCGCTTTTCCGTTTCATATATACCTCCAGTACCAGTAAACTGATAAGCAAGCATGTGTAAATAAATTCGGTCATAATTTATATTTATGTAATGATTATAGTGCATTAAGTAAAATTTTTTGCGATAGACATCACAAGGAAGGAAGTTAGCAAGAATATCTGTACAAAAAGTGCTTTTTATCAAAAACCCAGAAAATCCGAATAGTTTATTCGGCAATTATAATCATAGTGACTTTTATCTATCACAATTTTGTACATCCTGTATTTCACAAGGTAAACTAAGGCATTATTTTCATAACTGATAGTGAAATCATCGCCGTGAGCAAAATTAAGTTAATTGTTGGACTTGCCAATCCAGGTGCTGAATATGCACAAACGCGCCATAATGCAGGTGCATGGTATGTTGATTTACTGGCTGAGCGCCATAATCAGCCATTGAAAGAAGAAGCTAAATTTTTTGGTTATACCGCTCGCATTAATATGAATGGTAACGATATCCGTCTGCTGGTTCCAACCACCTTTATGAATCTAAGTGGTAAATCTGTTGCCGCTATAGCTAATTTTTATCGCATCAATCTCGATGAGATCTTAGTCGCCCATGATGAGCTCGATTTACCACCAGGTGTGGCTAAAATGAAGTTAGGTGGCAGTAATGGCGGGCACAATGGGTTGAAAGATATTCAAAGCAAATTCGCCAATAACCCGAATTTTTATCGTTTACGCATTGGTATTGGTCATCCGGGTGATAAAAATAAAGTTGTTGGTTTTGTTTTGGGCAAACCGCCTTTATCTGAACAAAAGCTCATTGATGATGCGATTGATGAAGCAGCTAGGTGCACAGATATTCTCCTGGCTGATGGGATGGACAAAGCCATCAATCGTTTACATGGTTTTAAAGCAACCGCATAAGAGTTCATTTCATCCGAATCAACTTTTTGTGTATAATCAGCGCCAATTTCTAAACATTGGGTGCAGCGTGAGGCTGCCCCTTGCTATTAAGGTGAGAAACATATGGGTTTTAAATGCGGTATCGTTGGTTTGCCTAACGTGGGTAAATCCACCCTATTTAATGCATTGACCAAAGCCGGCATCGAAGCAGCCAACTTCCCTTTCTGTACAATTGAACCAAACACGGGTGTTGTGCCAATGCCAGACCCACGTCTTGATCAATTAGCTGAAATTGTGAAGCCACAGCGTATATTACCAACGACTATGGAATTCGTTGATATCGCGGGCTTAGTGAAAGGTGCATCCAAAGGTGAAGGCCTAGGCAACCAATTTTTAACGAATATCCGTGAAACCGAAGCCATTGGCCATGTTGTTCGTTGTTTTGAAAACGACAATATCATTCACGTTGCAGGCCAAGTTGACCCTGCCGCAGATATTGAAGTCATTAATACTGAATTAGCACTTGCTGACCTTGATACTTGTGAGCGCGCTATTCACCGTGTCCAAAAACGTGCAAAAGGCGGCGATAAAGACGCAAAAGCAGAATTAGAAGCATTAGAGAAATGTTTGCCGCACTTAGAGCAAGCAGGCATGTTACGCACATTAGATTTATCTAATGAAGATAAAGCGGCTATCCGCTACTTGAGCTTCTTAACATTAAAGCCAACCATGTACATTGCTAACGTTAATGAAGATGGTTTTGAAAATAACCCGTTCTTAGATGTGGTGTATAAAATCGCAGAAGCTGAAGGCTCTGTGGTTGTTCCTGTCTGCGCAGCGATTGAGTCTGATATCGCAGAACTTGAAGACGAAGAGCGCGATGAATTTATGGCGGATTTAGGTATTGAAGAGCCGGGTCTTAACCGTGTTATTCGTGCTGGATATCAGTTATTAAACCTGCAAACCTATTTTACTGCCGGTGTTAAAGAAGTGCGTGCGTGGACTATCCCTGTTGGTGCAACTGCGCCACAAGCTGCGGGTAAAATCCATACTGACTTCGAAAAAGGCTTTATTCGCGCGCAAACTATTGCATTTGATGACTTTATCCAATACCGTGGCGAACAAGGTGCTAAAGAAGCAGGTAAAATGCGCGCAGAAGGAAAAGATTACATCGTGAAAGACGGCGATGTGCTCAACTTCCTGTTTAATGTGTAAGCCTATATTTTAGATTTGCACCCAACTAAAAAGTATCATTAATCAAAAAAACAGCATAATATTTAATTTATAAATATAATACTATGCTGTTTTCCCTCCTGTTATATCATAAAAACTCACTATTGGTTCTCCTTCTCTTTCTAAATAAATAGAATCTAGCTTACTTTCATAACAATTTGAATTTACAGGCTAACAAAGCCAAGTTAAAAAATATCAGATTAATGACCGCCCTAAGTCATATCTTAAAATAAAACATTATGGTAAAAACGACACATATCCCTACTTGTTTACTACTCTGCAGTAACTCTCTTACTAGATATAAAGTAAGCTAGAAGAGCCCGTAACAAAAAATTTAAGCAGATAGAACCCTATAGTGTCTCGGCTATGGAGGTATAAATATTTAGATAAGTAAGGCTATTGATGTAATGATAAGAAGCCACACATCATCTCTGCTAGCTACTATAATGATTTAATTGTATTTTTTTGTAGATTTTTACTCCAAATAAGGGTATTAATTAATCAATTGATTTTATTGCCTTTTTTCTAAAGTCTTTCGTTTTTCAAATTACATAATCACTCCTTATGTGTGTTTTTGATTGAAATCGAGTTATTTTGTTACAATTTAAGAGGATTTATTAAAATTTGTTAATTTCAGATAAAAATACTTTTTTTCACGTCAAACCAAGCCTAATAAACTAACAAGCTAACTTCTAAATTTGATTTTAAAAAAATTGTTAAAAATTTTAAATGTTTATAACTTATTGTTAGATAAGAAAACAACTGAATTGTAAAAAGTGTAAATATAGCCAGTTAAATAGACTCTATTCTTTTTCGTGGTTTGATTTAAAAAATACTACTCATTATAATTGTAAGCACTTAAAGGGAATATATAAGAGCACAATAAATTATAAATTATAAATTATTAAACTGAGACCTTGTTATTAATTATGAGTAAAGTTAATAGAGTCATATCCAAATATGAAACACAAGATAATCTATTTTCTATTTACTGTGGATTAGTTATAAGAAAAATACGTAAAGAGAATGGTATTTCTGCTTGTGAACTAGCAAAACAAGTAAATGTTTCACAGCAACAAATGTCACGTTATGAACGTGGAATAAATAAAATTAGTATTGATATGTTATTTAATTTAAGCGTAGCACTCGATTGTCCATTTGAAAGAGTCATTAAGCTTATTATTGCTGAAGTTCAAAAATCACCTTCGGATGATGTAACTTCTTTAAAAAATAAGATATCAGCCTCTGATACAATTTATTTTTATTAGTCCATTTAAATATATTTTATTTAAATATATTTTATTTAAAAAATGCATATAAATATTTATATGTATATCTATACTTATCGTTTGAGGAAAAAATGAAAAAAATTATTTTAGCAACTATGATTTCTGGTTTAATGAGTACATCTGCTTTAGCTGTTGATGCAGGGAGTGGTACGGTAACATTTTCTGGTTCTATTATTGAAGCGCCATGCTCTATTGCTCCTGGTGAAGAGAATCAAGAAGTTCCATTAGGCCAAGTATCTAATGTGACTTTAGATAACGGTGGTGAATCATCAGCACAACCATTTCAGATTAAATTAGAAGGCTGTAACCTAAAAGGTGATAATCAAGTTGCGGTAACTTTCAAGGGAACTGAAGCGGGGAAAGATACAGGTTATTTACAGATTACAGGTGATGCTACTGGTGCCGCAGTGAAGATCATGAATTCATCGGGTACTCAAATTAAAGTTAACTCTGGCGCAAAACAAAATTATGTTGAAGGGAATAACACATTAAAATTCCAAGCATCATTAATTGGACTTCAGCTAGTTGATGCGCAAAGCAAAGTTATTCCAGTAACACCAGGGAAATTCCAAGCAGTTACTAATTTTACATTAGCATATAATTAAATAAATTTTAATAAGATGCTATCTCACCACGGGGTTGATAGACCTCGTGGTGTATATTTTAATGGTTATAATATGATAACAAAGAAAAAAGAAATTATTTTATCATTGTGTTTTTTTTTACTATTACCCTTTTTTAAGAATGCTTCTGCAAATAACTCAATGGATCTGATAATGCAAGGTAGCATTATGGATACGGCATGTAGTATTGATACTGGTTCTTATGAACAATCCATTGATATGGGAATTTTACCACTATCATTAATACAGCAAAAAGGACAAGGACAAGCACATGATTTTTTTATTACATTAATTGGTTGCAAACTAACATCTTATACAGGTGAACCATGGAAAACATTTGAAGTTTCATTTGATGGGCCTGTTAATGGCGATTTTTTTTCAGTATCGGGGTCAGCACAAGGTATAGCACTATTATTAACTGATTCGAAAGGAGTACATATTTACCCAGGAAAAAAAACACTACCGAACGATATAAAAGCTGGGAAATATATTTTGAATTATCAGTTAAAAGTTATTTCAGATAAAACACCGTTACGTGCTGGGCAGTATCAAACATCACTGCGTTTTAAACTAGATTATTACTAAATAATAAATAAATTATTGTTAGATTTTAGGAATGTTTTATGTCTTCGTTACCTATTTATACACCAAAATTAAAATGGTTAAGTATTCTTATTGGATTAACAATCAGTTGTGTGACTTTAACTATCAATGCAGATAATCATATTGAATTCAATACTGATGTTTTAGATTTAGAAGACAAAAATAACATTGATTTAAACCAATTCTCTCGTGCGGGTTATATTATGCCCGGAGTTTATAACTTTACGCTAAAAATCAATAACGAACAAATATCTGACATTAGCATCCCCTATTATTCTGGTGAGTATGATCCTGATAATAGTCAGCCTTGTTTATCTCCAGAAATAGTTAAGCTACTCGGGCTTACTTCTGAGTCGCAAAAAAAATTAACATGGTGGCATGAAGGGCAATGCCTTAATGAAAACAGCTTGCCAGGATTATTGCTGCGCGGTGATTTAGCTACGTCATCTCTATATGTCAGTATTCCACAAGCGTACCTAGAATACACATCAGAAAACTGGGATCCCCCTTCTCGCTGGGACAATGGAATATCAGCATTACTTATTGATTATAATGTGAATGCTAATGCCACTAATTCCTATAATGGAGGAGCAAATTCATCCTCAGTAAATAGTAATGGTGTTGCAGGTATCAATTTAGGTGTTTGGCGGTTTAGAGCTGATTGGCAAAGCCGCTATAACCATACAACAGGAAGCCAAGGACGTGACCAATCTGATTTCACATGGAACCGTTTTTATGCATACCGAGCTCTATCTGAATTAAAGGCTAAACTCGTACTGGGTGAAGACTATTTGGCTTCAAATATTTTTGATGGCTTTAGATTTATTGGTGCAAGCTTGCAATCTGAATTAAGCATGATGCCACCAAACTTGCGTGGATATGCCCCTGAAATAACAGGGATAGCACAAAGTAATGCTACAGTGACGGTCATGCAACAAGGACGGATACTGTATGAAACACAAGTTGCGCCGGGTCCCTTTCGTATCCAAAATTTAAGTGATGCCATAACAGGAACTTTAAATGTTGCCATTAAAGAGCAAGATGGTTCAATTCAAGAGTTTCAAGTTGATACCGCAAATTTGCCATATTTAACAAGACCTGGGCAAGTTCAATATAAATTTGCGCTAGGCCAGCCAACGAATACCGAGCGCCAAAGTGAAGGGGAAAATTTCATTACAGGTGAATTTTCTTGGGGTATTAGTAATGGTTGGTCTTTAATTGGCGGTAGTTTGAATAGCCAAAATTATAATGCGCTATCAATGGGATTTGGGCGGGATTTACTCGTATTCGGTGCACTTTCATTTGATGTTACTCAGTCTATCGCCCGTTTATCCGGTGAAGGGACATTAAGTGGGAGCTCATACCGAGTTAACTATTCTAAACGATTTGAAGAGTTCGATAGCCAGATACAATTTGCAGGTTATCGTTTTTCAGAACGAAGTTATATGAGCATGAGTGATTTCTTAAATACCCAACGAACAGGGCTACGCAATTATGGAAGCAAAGAGCTATACACTATATCTGTAAATAAAAATTTCCAGGATATAGGGTTATCATTATATTTAAATTATAACCATCAGACGTATTGGGATAAAAAAGATAATGATTATTACAGTTTAATGCTATCGAAATATATGGATATCGGTCCAATAAAAAATATGAGTATTAGCTTATCTGCAAATCGTAGTTTTTATAATGGTGTGACCGATGATAGCGCTTATGTATCATTATCTTTCCCACTAAGTAATGGGGCAAATGTTGGTTATTCGATGAATACAAGCCGCTATGATACGACTAATCGTGTTTCTTATTATGACCGATTGGATGATAGAACAAATTATCAGGTAAGTGCAGGTGCAAATCGAAAAGGTGGAACCGCAAGTGCTTTTATTTCACATCAAGGGGATAATGCTCGTTGGTCAGCCAATGCGAATCATATAAATAACCAATATAGTGCTTTTGGCCTTTCCACTTCAGGTGGCTTGACCTTAACAGGGAAAGGTACGGTTGCACATAGAATAAATAATCTCGGGGGAGCACGCATATTAGTTGATACTGATGATGTTCCAAATATTACGATTCGTGGTATTGGTGTTCCTGTTGAATCAAACCGATTTGGGAAAGCAGTTATTTCAGATGTCAGTAGCTACTATCGAAATAAAGCGCAAATTGATTTAAATAAGCTACCTGATGATATAGATGCCCAACAATCTGTTATTCAAGCAACATTAACTGAAGGTGCTGTTGGATATCGTTCATTTTCGGTTATTTCAGGTCAGAAAATTATGGCTGTTATCGTACTTACTGATGGTACTCATCCACCATTAGGAGCTCAAGTAACAAATCATAAAAAGCAAAACGTAGGGATTGTAGGTGATTTAGGTAATACTTATATAAGCGGTGTTCATCCTTCAGAAATAATGAATGTCACATGGGGTAAAAATATGTCATGTGAAATAATTTTCCCCTCTGAATTAATGAATCGAGAAATTCAAGATAATTTATTACTTCCATGCAACGAGGTAGTAAAAGCAATAGTCAAATGATTATTTAGTTTAAATAGATAAAAGTAATATGAAAGGTAATAACCAAATGAATATCAAAAAGACATTAATGAGTATTTTTTTAGGGCCTTTAACCCTAAGTGCTTTTTCAGAGGCTGCGGTATCATTAGATAGAACAAGAGTCATCTTTGATGGAGAGAACAAGTCAATCTCTTTAAATATTAATAATAATAATAAGCAACTTCCTTATCTTGCTCAAGGTTGGATTGAAAATGAAGAAAGTAAAAAAATAACATCACCATTAATTGTATTACCACCAGTTCAACGATTAGAACCAGGAAAATCTAGTCAAATGAAAATTGAAGCTCTACCCGATGTAAAAAACTTACCTCAGGATAGAGAGTCTTTATTCTATTTTAATATGCGAGAGATTCCACCTAAGAGTGATAAACCAAATACTTTACAGATTGCATTACAAACAAAAATAAAATTATTTTATCGTCCAGAAGCAATTGCACCACAGCAAAACAGTGCGCCATGGCAAGAAAAAATGCAGCTTGAAAAGAAAGAAAATCTTGTTTTTGCCAAAAACCCAACGCCTTATTACATCACAATAATTAATGCAGGGGCCCATGCAAATACGGATGCGAAAGAATTTAATCCAATTATGATTGCGCCCTTTAGTGAGATCAATATTGGAATGACAAATGAGCAATTAGGTAATACCCCCGTGATTACTTATATTAATGATTATGGTGGTCGCCCAAAATTAACCTTTGATTGTAAAAATACAATCTGCTCTGTTATTACAAAAAATTTATTAAATAAATAGTAAAGGAATATAAAGCTAAATGGGGACATATTTATGAGCTCAAAAATATATCGTTGGTTACGTTCAAAATATATAGTCATTTCACTTTGCTTAGCCACAGTATTGCCGGCAGTTGCTGACAATAACAATCTATTCAGGCCTACAGATGGTTGGGAGGTTGATGGCCAGCATGGGGTTATCCATGTTTCAGGCTCTTTAACTGAAAACCCATGCGAATTAGCTATGAAATCTAGTAACCAATCCGTTTCGCTAGGAAATTTATCATTTAGTGATCTAAATTCTTCTGAGCAAGTGATGCAACCCATTCCATTCCAAATTGAGTTGTTAAATTGCTTGCAAGTTCAAACTGAACTTCAAAATTTCCAAACTGGAAAAACAGTATGGAGTAGCACACAGCCTGCGGTCAAAATCAAATTTTTAGCGGCAAGTGAACCTGAACATTCAAATATTATTCGAGTCAACGGGGCATACGGCTTTGGGTTGCAAGTAGCAAATTCAGCAGGAGAAATATTACCAATAGGTAAAGAAAGTAACCCAACGTTAATTGCATCGGGCCAAAATAGCCTAATTTATTATGTCTCAGCTATAAGAACGTCCGGTCCACTCATACCTGGTGCTTTTTCTGCTTTAATTGCTTTTGAAATGCTATATGATTAACGTCATAGCATCACGATAATAATTTATAAAATTGATAGGTAATAGCGTAATGCTAAAAAGTAAAAATATTTATTTTTTTAAAATAATGATGCTAGCTTTACTATTTATAATTAATAATAAAACTAGTGCAAGTCCATTAAATCCTAACAGTATATACACCACAAGTAAGTTACATAATCTTATTAATGATGCATACTATACTATACCAAAAACGTTAGGCCCTTATTTTTTATATATTCCAGATGAGATAAAAAACAGCACGAATACTGAGTGTAATATTACAGTTATTGCGACTGGACGCTCATCGACAGGCTCTATAACCTCTATGGCAACACCAAGTATTTCTCTACTAGTTGGATTTAGTAGTATATATAATGTAGGTGTTGTTAAATACTATTCAGTTACACGAAACACACCTAAGCACTGTAGTGAAGTATTACCCGACTTCGGCGTTAAGTTTGGTCAGTTTGATGTTAGATATATAAATTTCTTCGATTACCATGCATCAGCAACAGGTTATGCTGATACATGCTTACAAATAATTGTGAATGGAAAAGATGTAGGAACAACCTGTTCAGTTAATGTCCCTGAGATCCCAGTATTGCCTTCTTGCAATGTATCTATGCCATTGACGATATCTCATGGCAATGTCAACTCAAATAATATAAATGGAAATATAGCAAAAATTAATGGGGATATATCGTGTACTGGCGATATGAGTGCCACATTTCAATTTTTACCTGAAAATGAAGTTGATTTATTACATGGTGTAAAAAGTCAATTAGATGTATGTGTCTCAGGAAAATGTATGTTGAATAATTTAGTTCAAGCGGATATTAAAAAAAATACAAACTTAACCTTTTCCGTTAGTTCAACTCTATCTTCATTAGGAAATCCCGAGCCAGGTTCGAGGGTAGGAAATGCTATTTTATCTATTGTAATTAATTAAAAAATTAAATCTAAATTACTTGAAATTAATTTATTTGATTTATCGATTGGAGTATAAATCATTATGATATTTTTAACTCAAATAATAAAAAAAAGAACACTTTTACTATTTGTAATTCTCACTAACATACTGATTATTTTTTTTAGTAGCTTTTGTCTTGCCGAAACCTATACATTAACAATTAAAGTGGATGTTATTGAAAGCACTTGTGATGTGTATGGTGAAAATGGCCCTGGACAACCTATTGAAGTCTCATTTGGTGAAATAAATCTACACGGATTTACCAGTGAACGTTATACAAAAAACATTGACTATCATTTGGATTGCGGAAGTAAATCATCCAGTAATCCAAATCTTAAATTAAAGCTTGAAAGCTCTAGTGCAAGCTTTAATACGGATTTGCTTGAAACATCTAACCCTAATTTAGGACTAAAAATTCAAGCAGATAATACGCCTTTATTACCTAATGAATATCGTAATTTTACTTACTATGCACAGCCAGTATTAACGGTGTCCCCAGTTTTTCATGAAGGGAAAGAAATTGAACTAGGTTTATTTACCGCTTCTGGAATATTGAAAGTGGAATATCAGTAATAGTTTGTTTAGCTTTCAAATGATTATGCACGGTCGAAATTTTTATCGTGAAGGTAAGGTTTATCTACATCATCCCAAGCCAATCAAGTCAGCTTCACCTATAACGCTCTTTGGCATATTATCCAAAAAAGGGAAATACGACTTTATGTCACTTTATAGTAGTCATTGAGAAGTAAATTTATTGTATGAAATTATTTAACTTTAATAAAAGTACGCTATTTTATTTGATGGATTTAATTAAATGAATATACCGCGAGTACAAAATAAACCATTAAATATAAAAATACTATAAATCAATAAAGCAAAATAACGGTTTAATATATAACACCACAACTTAATGTTAGATCGTTCTAAGTACCGTAAGATTATTGAAACAGCATAAAGTTTGGGTGGTTGCCTTGATTTTATGCTGTTTTTCTATTATTACCTTATCGCAAGGCTAATTTGCGTTCCTATCTTCTATAATCATCGCTGCTGCGCGTTCTGCAATCATGATCGTTGGGGCATTTGTGTTTCCACTTGGAATTTCAGGCATCACAGAACAGTCCACGACACGTAAGTTTTCAATACCATGTACACGTAACCGCAAGTCAGTCACTGATGTTGTAGTATCCGTTCCCATACGGCAAGTTCCCACAGGATGGTAAACCGTTTTACAAAAATTTCGGACAAACTCTTCAAGTTGAGCTTCATCATTGCGCACCGACGCTGGCGGCATTAGAACTTCTTTGCTTAATACTTGTAATGAAGGGCAATCCAATACTTCCAGTCCAAATTTAACTGCCCGTTTGCAACCTTCCATATCTTCAGGTGACGCAAGATAATTAGCATGTATCTTTAGTGGTGCTTGTGGGTCTGCGCTGCGCAATAAAACTTCACCACGGGACTTAGGTTGCAGGTACCCGACCTTTAAAGAAAAGCCGTGGGCGGCGGGTAGAGGTTCTCCAGGAACATCATCCCAACTATCTAAAATAGGTAAAAAATGAATTTGTACATCAGGACGACCTTGGCTGCAACTGTCTTTAAATGCAGCGCCTTCTAAAACGTTAGAGGTGAGCAGTCCACTGCGAAATGCTATCCACTCTACCCCGTGTTTAATCGCATTTAGACCTTGGTCTGCGCCGAATAAGCTAATTGGTTGCTTAGTCGTGACGTTAATTGACATATGTAGGTGGTCATGAAAATTTTGGCCAACAGGCAGATTCACATGAGTATCAATCCCCAACGAAGATAGGTGCTCCTCTGGCCCGATCCCTGACAGCATCAATAATTTTGCAGAGCCCATCGCACCAGAACAAACCAATACTTCGCAACTAGCGAATGCCTCAACTTCATGGCCATTTTTCCCTTGATAAGCAACACCAATCGCGCGGCCATCGCGAATTATAATACGGTTCACTTGAGTGCCAAGCTTTAATGTCAACTTATCATTCTTTTCCACTGATTTTAAATAGGTTCTTGATGTGCTGGCTCTTTCTCCATTATGCGTTGTCGTCTGGTAAAAGCTTGTTCCTTGCTGGCTTTCTCCATTAAGATCATTGAGATAAGGAAGACCATGCTCTTGTGCTGCACGAATAAATGCCATTGATAATGGGTGCCGATATCTATTTTCACTGACAGGAAGTGGGCCTTCTGTTCCATGATATTCCCCTGTCAGGCTTTCATTGTTCTCTGCTTTTTTAAACCATGGCAATACATCCGCATATCCCCAACCTTCACAACCATAGTTTAGAGCCCAATTATCATAATCTTGTTTCTGTCCTCGGATATAAATCATTCCATTGACAGAACTACTTCCCCCCAATACTTTCCCTTGGGCAATTTGCATTTTACGGTTATTAGCATGAGGCTCTGGCTCAGTTTCATAAGGCCAGCTTTTTTGGGCGATAATTTTCGCTACACCTGCAGGCATACGAATAAACAAATGGTTATCGCTATCGCCCGCTTCGATAAGTAATACTCTAGATTGCGTTTCTTGGATCAACCGAGCAGCAAGAACACAACCGGCAGAACCCGCACCTACAATAATATAATCATATTTTACTGCGCTCATTTGTCACCCCGCCAAATAAAATAAACAATTTATTTTCATTTGCTTAACAATAGCGCCTTTAATTCATTAATGTATGAACAATATTCCGCATATGTGATTTAAATCAAAAATAATTTCTTATGTAATTATTTTATAATCTCAATAGATTCTGTTTATTAAAGAAAATTTTTAATTAAGATAAATATTTAAACCTTAGCAATATTCATTAATAAATGAATATTTTTGGGCGGTTTAATGCAAGACTTAGCAATACAGGACTAACTGCCTCATCTTGCCCTATTGGCCTTTAATATAGTTAACGCCAAATCATGCCATGCTTTGGCACGACGGCTTTGGTGGTGGTTTTTTACTGTCGCTAAAGCAATATCGTAAGCCAATATTGGCTCAATAACTGGAATAACGGATAATCCCACTGAACTGGTATTCTGCCACATACTATCTGGCAGTAGCGTTACCCCGGCTCTTACCATGGCAGTTACCAAATCTAAATGGCTACTGCGTCCGGAAATAGTGGGCTTTTTGCCATAAACACCGCAAGCACTGACAACCAGTTCATTAATTAGAAAATCATCAGAAAAGAAAATAAAAGGCTCATCGACTATTTCACTAAATTTAACAAATTCACGGATCGCGAGTGGATGTTGTTTGCTGACTAATAGCATTAATCGGTCCGTTGAAAAGGGGTGTACTTCAAAGCGGTCATCAGCAAAAGGTAACATCACCGCGGCAGTTTCAACTTCACCATTTAACATTGCCTCACGCATTTTTCGGGTACCTAACTCAAGAATTTTCAGTTCCACCTGTGGGTAACGTTGGCTAAAAGCCATAATAATATCAGCAAAATAAGTCGATGCTATCACCGGTGGTAGCCCCACAGGTAGTACCCCGGATATAGGGCCCGACCTTTCCTGTAACGCTTTTTTCATACTGCTAAACTGTGAAAGAATTTGCTTTGCATGAGCCAATAAAATGTCCCCTTCCTCCGTTAATTTAACGCCATCGACTTCCCTAATCAGCAAGGTATAACCAAGCTCATCTTCTAATTTTTTAATACTGCGGCTAATCGCCGGTTACGTTACAAATAAACTTTCTGCCGCACGACTAAAACCATTGAGCTGTACGACTTCAACAAAATAACGTAATGAACGAATGTCCATTCCACCCCCTATGATTTTTAGTTATAGATAGAATGAGTTTAAGTGATTTCCTTTAAAGCACAATAAACGATAAAAATAATTCAATTTAGAATTATTAGCTAAGCAATTAATGGAGATCAGCATGATGAATAAGACGGTTATCGAATACGTATTGGACAGACTTTACCAAATCGGTATTCACGATATTTTTGGTGTTGCTGGTGACTACGCATTCCCTATTGAAGATGCAGTATGTGAAAGTGAAAATATGCGCTGGATTGGCAACTGCAATGAACTTAATGCTTCATATGCTGCAGATGGCTACGCCCGCGTGAAAGGTGCAGCAGCATTATCGACGACTTTTGGTGTCGGCGAACTTAGTGCTTTAAATGGTATTGCAGGCGCTTATGCCGAACATCTTCCCATTTTTCACCTTGTTGGTATGCCAGCAAGTGGGGTTCAAAAAAACCACCGTTTAGTTCACCACACTCTAGGAAATGGTGATTTCGATGTATTTTATCAAATGAGCCAACACTTAAGCTGTGCTCACGCTATTTTAACGCCTGAAAACTGTATTGCCGAGACAGAGCGCTTAATTACAAGCGCTTTACAAAAATCTCGACCCGTTTATTTAGGTTTCCCTTCTGACTACGCTGTTATGCCAATTAAAGCAGATAAAACATCTGAAACTATCACTATAAATAAAAGTCATAGCGAGTCATTATCAGCTGCCGTTACAGCTATTGTCGAAAAGCTCACATCGAGTACAAAAGCCTGCATTATTCCTGGAATTTTAACAGCACGTTTCGGCTTAACGACTGATGTTGAGGCTATTATTCAGAAAACTGGCCTACCCTATGCCACTATGTTTATGGATAAAGGGGTCTTAAGCGAATCTAACTCTCGATATATGGGGATTTATAACGGAAAACTAATGAATCCTGAAGTGAGAGAATTTGTCGAGAGTTGTGACTGTGTTATGGGGATCGGTGCAGTATTAACGGACTTCAACTCCGGCAGCTTCACGGCAGCTATTGCCCCTGAAAGCTGTATTAACATTCTTTCTGACCACGTGAAAGTGGGCTCTGCTATCTATCCAAATGTATTGATGAAAGATGTGTTACATAAATTAAAAGAACTTGTGCCCTCACTGAACCATGTTGGGATCAAAGCCCAAGGTTTAGGATCTCCACAACAAGGTGAAAATGGCCAAATTACTGCCTCATATTTGTACCCTCGCCTAGAAAAAATGTTCCGTAAGGACGATATTATTATTGCAGAAACGGGAACTGCATCCATGGGGTTAGGTTTTGCTTTATTACCTGAAAATGCACAGTTTCATAACCAAACCTTGTGGGGCTCTATCGGTTGGGCCACTCCTGCTGCATTTGGTGCAGCAATAGCTGAGCCACACAAACGGGTGATTTTAGTAACTGGAGAAGGTTCTCACCAACTCACTGCCCAAGAGATTAGCCAGTTTGCCCGTTTTGGCTTAAAACCCATTATTTTTGTCCTAAATAATGACGGCTATTTAATTGAGCGGCTTTTGTGTAAAAACCCTGAAGCCTATTACAACGACTTACCCCAATGGAATTATGCACAGCTTCCTGCCGCATTAGGCTGTACAGATTGGTATTGTCAGCGTGTTACCAACTGTATTGAATTAGACAATGCGATTAAACAAGCCGAGCTATCGAACCATGCGGCCTATATCGAAGTGATCATGGATAGATATGCGGCATCTGAGCTTGCTGAAAAGCTTGGTAAATCAGTAGCATCTTTATATTCATTTTAAATTGACAAATTATGGCAGCCATAGCGCTGCCAATGTCTTTATGATTCAAATACCAGCCCTACATCGTCCCGTGATTGATGCAATATTTTTGAAACAATTAATGCTAATTCAAGCAATTCATTACATTTAGCATGGCTTTTAGTGCCAATTTGCTCACGAAAGAATGCAAACTCATAGACCATATGATTGATTGTTGTATCCCGAGATACGCTGGATATTTCCCCGTCAATGCAAACCTCGACTGACTGGCAAAGACTTGGAGCCCCCTTGATACAAATATACCCTTTGGTACCTTGAATAATAAAGTAACCAGGGCTCGCCGAATCTTTCGCTCCCACGCACGATGCAACTGAACGCCCAAAATGGGCGGTTAATATCCCTGATGTATCAATTCCATTAAACCCTTTATTACAAATATAATGGCTACTATCGGGTGCTCCCATCAAGGCCGATAACAAATAAATGTTATATAGATTAATATCATAGAGTGCACCGCCTGCTTGCTGTGGGTCAAAAGCGGCATGAATACGGCCTTGTAAATAGTCATTGTATCGACTTGAATATTGGGAGTAATTACCGTGAATTACTTTAATTTCACCAATTTTATCAATATGTTGTTTGATAAAATGAAATTCAGGAGTATGAATAGACGTAATGGCTTCAAACAAAAAAAGCCCTCTAGTCTGTGAAATGGAAATTAACACCTGCAATTGTTGCCAATTTGGTGTAAACGGTTTTTCGCATACCACATGTTTGTCGGCCATCAATGCATCAAAGGTATACTGAAAGTGCAAATGATTTGGCAAACCTATGTATATCACCTCAACATCAGGGTCTTGCAGGAGTTCTTGATAATCAGTATACAACTTTGCTATACCAAATTGTTGGCAAATAACCTGCCCCTTTTCAATACTTTCCGCCCGAATACACAGTGCAACTAGCTCTATCCCCTGCACCTGTATTAAGGCATCAAGAGCCGACATGATTATTTTTCCAGAACCAACTAGCGCGAGTTTCATCTCTGTTATCCATTAAAGAAAGTGAATTTCATTCTGCCATAAGGCTCATTATTTAAGAAATGCCTTCGATGCTTTTTTGATAACCTCTGCCATTTCCGAATTTTTCCCTTAAAAATTCAATAAAAATGACGCATTTTTCCGCTGAAGGTTCTTTTATTTATTGCTGGTGTACGAATCAATTTCACTAGGTGAACCAAATAACCGCCATAAATGACGATTAGCTTCCCATTTACAATCATTTCTATTCGCGTTGTCATCAAAATTTTCTTATTTTAGATTTCCTATAACCAATTGTTTTATATTAAAAATACTTCACTTTCATTTTTATCACTGAAAAATACCTTTTTAAAACCCTAACTCACCTCACAATTTATTAACAACTCTCTTGAATCATTTTTTATTATTCTCCATGCTAATTTTATTAAATAAACCAATGGTTTACTGTATAAACCAATCGAGGTTAAGATGAAAGAGAATATTGTCACTGCCGTTGATGATGCTTTATTGTTATTGATGCTATTAGGTGAAAAAAACAATCTTGGGTTAAGTGAACTTGCACGCTTATCTGGCATGAATAAATCCAAGGTATACCGCTTATTATGCACACTGGAAAATCGCCATTTCGTACAAAAAAACGAAAATCCGGTTACTTATCATTTAGGCCATCAATTATTAAGCTTGGGGAATTGCGCTCGCCAACAAATTAACTATATCCAAGTCGCAGAAGTTGAAGCAGAGCAACTACGTCAACGTTTTGATGAAAATATTCAAATGCGTATACGTGACAACGATGAAATTTTACAAGTTCTTCATAAGCCATCAGGACAATCACTTCAAGTGCGCAGTGAAGCTGGTAATCGCCGACCGTTAGGATCTGGGGCTTCAGGCAGAGTGCTATTGGCTTACTCACCTAAAGATGTTCAAGCACATTTTATTGAAAAGAACCCCTCTATTGAAAAATCTATTGTAACCATACGCTCACAAGGTTTTGCAATTACCCGGGGTGAATTAACCGCAGGTATTGGTGCGATCGCCGCACCTATCTTTTCACAACATGGGGAATGCATTGCTTCGCTGAGTATTAGCTTACCTCTAAGCCGTTTTTCTGATGAAAAAGAACAAGATATGACTGAGCAACTGCTTCTGTCTGCTTTACGTATATCGAGGCAGCTCGGTTACGACTCATAATTAATACAATAAAAGAGACAACACCATGCAACCAACAAACAGCACAATACAAAGCCCATCTTCACCACCAGACTGGCAAATGAACCCGGTTTTAGTAATGTTAACTATAGTTATCATTGCCTTTTTAATGACTTATTTTGTTAATTCAGGCCAATATGAGCGTGATGGCAAAAAAGTCATTCCTGACTCTTACCAAACTATCACTAAAGACATTACGTTAGAGCAATTATTAGGCACTGAGAAATCGGAGGAAGGTACTGCCGCTCCTGTCAGTTTGCCTCAACTATTTAAAGCGATCCCCGAAGGAATTGTTAAGCAATCGCCACTTATATATATGGTGCTATTCATCGGAGGAATGTTTGGTATTCTCAATAAAACAGGGGCAATAGAATCAGGACTAGAGCGATTGCTCCATGTTACCCGAGGCAATATCTACTTGTTAATCCCTTTCTTAATGATTGTATTTTCCATGGGAAGTACCTTTATGGGGTTGGCCAAAGAGTATCTTTTGGTTATTCCCATGGTTATAGCCTTAGTGAAACGCGTTGGGTTGAATGAACTTATTGGGCTTGCCATTGTAGCTATTGCGGTTAAGGTAGGATACCTCGCCTCCATCACCAACCCATATGCACTTTCTATCGCACAACCGCTTGTTGGTTTACCCGTGTTTAGTGGTTTAAGTATGCGAATTGCGGCGTACTTTATTTTTATTACACTCGGTATTTTATTCGTTTTCTATAGCATTCGTAAAACGACACTCACAAACTATGTGGTTGAAGAACATAATCAAACCACACAATTAACCCATCGCCATAAACTTATGTTAATTGTCTTAGCTATCGGTGTTGCATTTTTAGTCTATGCCTCTAATCGCTGGCATTGGAAAAATAATGATTTATCTGCTTACTATTTATTCTTAAGTGTCATTTTAACTTGTTGTAGTGGTTTGACCGCAAGTGCCGCCGCTAATGCATTTGTCAGTGGAATGAAAAAAGTCCTCATCGCAGGGGTGTTAATTGGGTTAGCGACTGCTGTCGAAATTATTCTTTCTCAAGGTAAAATTCTTGATACCATTATTCATCAATTAGTTGGGCTTGTCGGTAATCACGGTCCTTATGTTTCATCATATAGCATGTTTATTTCCCAACTATTATTAGACATTGCTATTCCATCTACTTCTGGGCAAGCCGCTGTCACAATGCCAATTTTAGGCCCCGTTGGTGAGATTTCTGGTGTTTCCCCTCAAACAACGGTTTTTGCATTTTTAATGGGTAATGGGCTAACCAATATGATCACACCAACATCTAGTGGGTTATTGATCTTTTTAGCTACAGCCGGTGTCAGTTGGACCACCTGGGCAAAATACATTTTACCGCTTTTTATCATTTTTATGGCAATCAGCATTGGTTTACTGAGCATCGCCGTTACCATAGGGTATTAGTAAGATGGATATGAAGAATTACCGAATAGAAATGCGTGATGGAATAATGCTATCAACCGATATTTACTTTCCACAAACTCAATCAACTGCATCTTTTCCCGTTATTATAGAGCGAACCCCCTATGATAAAACCGCACCTTCTCGTTCGGAAAAAACGGTATCAGGCCAGCAAATAACACGCCAAGAAATGGCGAAATACTTCAATAAACATGGTTTTATTGTCGTGTATCAGGATTGCCGTGGACGTTATGAGTCCGAAGGAAAGTTCACAAAATATATTAATGAAGCTGAAGATGGTTTTGATACATTACAATGGATTATGGAACAACCCTGGTGTAATGGCAAAATAGGCTCAATGGGTCTCTCTTATGCCGCTCATACACAATTAGCAATGGCGTGTTTAAATCCACCAGGTTTACAGACGATGGTGCTGGATTCTGGCGGTTTTGCCAACGCCTACCAATGCGGGATCCGTCAAGGGGGGGCTTTTGAACTCAAACAAGCCACTTGGGCGTTTAAGCAAGCTAAACTAAGCCCACTCGCCCAGCAATCTCCCGAAATTTTAGCCGCACTCGAACAAGAAAATATCCATGAGTGGTTTACGACAATGCCATGGCATCAAGGACAAACATTACTTAAACATGTTCCTGAATATGAATCGTATTTATTTGAACAATGGGAAGAAGAGTGTTTTTCCGATTATTGGCAGAAAATAGGCATTTATGCCGAAGGCTATTATGACCAAATACCGGATATCCCAGTGTTATTTATGTCTAGTTGGTACGATGCCTATGTCAGTTCAACATTAGATAACTACTATGCATTTGTTACCAAAAAACAATCACCGCAAAAATTAATCATGGGGCCTTGGCTACATGGTGACCGTAATATCACGCATAGTGGTGATGCAGAGTTTGGTGATATCGCAGCATTTGACCACAATGTTAGTGAAAGTTGGTTATCTTGCCGTTTAAATTGGTTTGAAACTCACTTAAAGGATAAGAGCGCCAAAAACCATCGTGACGAAGTAACAATATTCATGATGGGTGGTGGAAGTGGTAAACGCAACCAACAAGGACGTATAGAGCATGGGGGAAAATGGCTTAGCCACCATCAGTGGCCTTTGCCAAATACTGAGAAAACTGCGTATTATCTGTGGCCAGATAACAAATTACATCATCAGCCCTACACTAAAACAACCACAATATCCTATTGTTATGACCCTAAGAATCCAGTGCCTACCATTGGCGGTGCCTTAACCTCAGGTCAGCCTATATTTTGGGGTGGGGCTTTCAATCAATGTGAATTACCCCAGTTTTTTGGTAGTAAACAAAATAACTTACCCCTTTCTGCCCGTTGTGATGTATTAGTTTTCGAAACCGAGGAATTACAAGCAGATGTCTGTTTAGCAGGTGAAATTGAAGTGTCGCTTTGGATAAGCAGTGATGCATTAGATACAGATTTCACCGCAAAACTTATTGATGTTTACCCTCCCAGTGCCGATTACCCTCAAGGCTATGCCATGAATATTACTGATGGCATCATACGTTGCCGTTTTCGGCATGGTTATGAACGGAAGGAATTATTAACCCCAAATGAAATTGTCGAAGTAAAAATTAAGCCGTTTGCCTGTGCAAACCGTTTCGCAAAAGGACATCGTATACGATTAGATATTTCTAGTAGCAATTTCCCTAAATATGACTTCAATACAAATACAGGTAAAACTATCGCGGGTGATAGAACCTGGAAAATAGCTTGTAATAGCCTACATATTTCTAGCGAATACCCGTCAAAAATCATTTTGCCCGTGCTCAACGAAACTTAAAAATAATATAATTAACCAATAAATTTGCCCGCTTTAACTGCCAACACCACTAAAGCGGGCTATATGAGAAGATAATTATTCCGCTTGAACCCAAAACACACCATCCCCCTCTAGGGCAGTGAAAGTTTTGTGTAAGTAATCGCTATCTGCTTGCGGATCAAGGTCTGCAAACAACTCTGGGTGGATAAATTTTGCAATCGCTTCCACCGCAATAATGTTAAATGGCGTATCGTAGTATTGCTGGTATAACGCTAATACTTGCTTGTTTTTGTAAGCAGATAATGAACGAAACTTAGGGCGATCCATTAGCTTACTCAAGCGGGCTAAAGACTTTTGTTTATCCCCCGTATAACCTAACGGCACAGAAGCACTACCTTTACGGGTACTATCCCAATCAGCTGCGGTCATTAAATAATAATCAGGGTTGCTGTGAATCAATTGTTCTTCACTGATTTCCCCACCCATTCCAATACTAAACCATTGTGAACCAAGGTTATTCCCGCCTGCCGTTTCAACAAATTCGCCAAAATTACCATTACCGAACGTTTTACAGCAATAATCTTCCCCTTGGATACCAGCTGCTCGTTCAATGAATACGCTTGGACGCTGCTCTTTGCTAAGTTTAGCCACTCTTGAACGGATTAAGTCTAACTTTTGTTGATAAAACTGATTAAATGCTTGCGCTTGTTGTTCTTCACCGAATACTTGGCCAAGTAATGCCATACTCGGCATGGTATTTTTTAATGGATATTGCCTAAAGTCGATAAAAATAACGGGTAAACCACTTTTTTCCAATAACGATAAGGTGCCACTTTCAGCAAGCTTACTTTTTAAGCCAATATCAAAAATTAACAAATCAGGTTGAGCTACTAAAGCCTTTTCAACACTAAAATCTGTCGTATAAGGGTTGGGAAAAACAGGTATTTGACTGAGTTGTGGAAATTTTTTGCTGTACGCAATACTCAAATCAGGCGCTTTTTTAATTAACGCATCATCCCAAGCAATAATCCCTTTTAATGGGTCTTGCGGATGTAATATATTTAACGCAACTAAAACACGGCTGTCCGCCAGCATCACTCGAGATACAGGGGCATTAACCGTCACATCCCTACCCGCAATATCCGTCACAGTGATAGGTGCCGCCAAACTATTAGTTGGAAATAGTAGGCTAACAGCACTAAGAATCAGCACGAATGCATTGATAAGTTTTCTCATCATCATTGTTCTGCCTTATTTTTATTAAAATTTTACGGATGCTTGAACATAGTAAGTTCTTGGCTGCCCCACATAGATACCATAATTGTTATCCGTAGAACGTGTAAAATAAGTTTGATCAAAAAGATTTTTAATACCAGCAGATAGCGTTAAATCAGACAAACTTTTTCCAAAATGGTACTCGCCTCGTGCGTCCCACACCATATAACCGGGGATTGTTCCGTATCGGCCATCAGCACTTGGTTTTGTTACATAATGGCTTGATGTTCCTGGCGATTCTTGGGTAGATTGTGCATAAGTATTTAAGTTCCATACCCAATTACCAGTTTCATAACGGCTACCTGCGGTAAAGACTTGCCGTGAATAAAACGGTAAATCCTTATGAGCGAAATCCCCTTTTTTACTTACCGCTTTAGTGTAGGTATAAGTACTATACACACTTATACCATCCAATTTATCACTCAGCTCAGACAGGTTATATCTTGCTGCCAATTCCACACCTTGATGAGTTGTGGCTCCCAAATTTGTCCAACCCGTTGTATTTTCAACGTAAAGTAATTGGTCATCGAAATCGATATAAAATAATGTCGCTTCAAGAGATAGCGCAGTATTATCGTATTTAGTCCCCACTTCATAGTTATGTGCTTTTTCTGCACTTAACCCATTTGCGGGTGAATTCCCTACCCCTTTCGTATTCAACTGAAAATACTGCAAACTGCCAAATGACGTACTGGCATTGGCAAATAGTTTCCATTCATCATCAATGTGATAGATCACCGCCAGCGCAGGAAGCGGTTCGCTATATCGCTTACTTCTGTTTTGGTTTTTAAAACTGTCATTTAAATGAATATTAATGTTCTCATAGCGGATCCCTGGGATCACCGTCCAATTACCAACATCAATGGTGTCATCAAGGTAAATAGCATGGGCTTCTGTTCCACCCGATGTGTGTTGGTAATAATCATTAGTACTCGGCCGCGAACTTTGAGTGCCGGCTTGGTACCAATTTGAACGGTAAGCTTTTTCGTCTGCGGTTTCATTTAAATAACGGTATCCCACCGTCACTTCATGTGAAATATCATTAAAACGGAATAATTGTGAATAACTCGGTTCAATTGCATACGCGGTATAGTGACGAGGGTAAGAAACTAACCGTCTTTCATTCGCTTTATCTTTATGGTCACTTTCTATATAACTCCCCCGATAACTTTTACTAAACCATGTCATTAACTCAAATTGTTTATCATCTTCTTCATGTTTATATTTCAATGACATGTCTTGTCGATTTCCTTCAAAACGGTCATAAGGCCGTGTTGATTGGAATGGGTCAGCGTTATATTGCGCTTGAGTTAGCCCACCTGGCATACCTGACATTGCATGATAATAATGAAAATTAGCCAGTAACTCGTCGTTATCGGTTATGGCATAACGTGTTTTTAAAATCAGGTCATCAATATCTGTATTATCATTGCTTTTACGGTAGCCCTGCCCATGTAACCCTGAATACAGCAGTATCGCTCCTGCTGAGTCATCGGCTTTTGAGCCCCCCACGGACGCATCGACTAGGGTTTTGAGCCCTCCTGTTTTAGCCCCTTGGGTTTGTAACGAAACACCACCAGAAAAGTCTTTCGGGATAGGTTTTGTCACAAAGTTAATGACGCCACCCACATTTTGTGGCCCATAACGTACGGAAGCTCCTCCGCGGATCACATCAATAAATTCAATACTCCCTAGTGATAATGGCGACATCGACAGCTGAGGTTGGCCATAAGGCGCTGCCGCTAGTGGCATACCATCGAGTAAAATCGTTGAGCGAGGTGAAAGGCGTGAGGTTAACCCACGAACCCCAACATTCAAGGAAACATCGCTCCCACCTGTCCCGTTACTTTCTCGTACCTGCACACCGGGTATCCCTTTCAATGCATCAGCAATCGTTTCACTGCCTGATTCTTTGATTTGTTGTTGGTTTTTTACTGTTCGCGCACCTGGGTGATTAAATACCACCTCACCATCTTCAGTATTTTCAAGCCAATTGCCTGTAACTGTAATCTGATCATTTTTTGGATTATCAACAGCAAATACATGATAAGGCGCTAATGCCGCTGAAATAGCTAATGATATGAGTAGCTTGCTAGTTTTTAAATTCATAAGGAATAAGCAATAAAGGAGATTAAGAGAGATAATGATAATTATAATCATTACAAACAATCAACTTAATTTACTATTTATTTTGAAATTATTCTGTTTTAATTCCTTATTATATAAAGGGTTATTGAGAGTGAATAAAGCTAAAAAACCGAGGGAGCTTCCCCTCGGTTAACATTATTGGTAAACATGATATAATTAGAGGTAAATATCATTTTGCCTCTAAAGGCATTAACCACCCAGTGAGAAAAATACCACTCGGCCAACCCCTTCTCCGACAAAAATACAGAGTGTTGCCAGTGACATAACGAATGTTGCATTCACATTGCGCCCATTTTTTTGGCACAGTAAACGGCCAACAAACAAGACTCCTAATGCAATAAGTATGACTCTAACAATGCTTAAGTTCACTAAACCCTCAGGTAGTTCACGCGGCGTCATTCCCATATAAATAGGCTCCCCGATATTTCCGAGTAGAGATAATGCGCCCAGCAGCATAAGTAAGATCCCAATAACACCAATACCAAGTGTAATTTTAACCACTCGCTTTAATTGCTCTTCTTTATCATTGCGACGTAAAGAACCTACCAGTAATAATGCCGCTATCACGCCACCAACCAGTAATACCGCCCCAAAGAAACTGGCGTAGGTAAATAAGCCATTCCAGAGATTAAACAAGGTGTTAGCATACAATGCTGACATTGCGTACATATAGATAATACCTGCTAACGCACTAAGCAACAGTAGCAGCGCGTTCGCTTTTTGTTTCAGCAATAGCAGCGCGACACTGAAAAATAATAGCGCCATATAAATTGCAGTCGCCCACACTTCGCGACTCATCCATGAGGTCGATACATGCAACATGGTATAAAACATGTGTAGCGGGTTACCCATATGAAATAATGAACCCAATAACCCAACACAGCCCAGAACAAAACTAGCTAGAACAGGCAGTTTAATAAACTGGACGCTTTGTAGGTTATTTCCGCCTTCAAGCACACGAAAATAGCATACTAATGAAACTAACAAGCACCCCACAGAAGCTTGCATAAATAAGGTGAAAATCACCAACGGAAATTCATGCATGATAATTCTCCTTATCCTTTTGTACCGACAACTAGGTTCGGTTTGGTAATACTTGAGCTAGGTAGCCCGGCAATATCTGCATTCGAGCCATATTTTTTACGTAATTCGCTAATTAGACCGAACTCAATCGCACGCATAGGGCAAGAATCAACACACATTGGATTTCCTCCTTTTTCACGGAGATCAAGACAAGTGTCGCACTTAGTCATCATTCCAATACTGGCATCAAACTGAGGTGCTTCATATGGACAAGCCCACGTACAATAGCGGCAACCCACACATTTATCATGGTCGACTAAGACAACGCCATCTTCCTCTCGTTTGTGCATTGCGGTGGTAGGACAATGACTTACACATTGCGGATCATCACAATGGTTACAGGCAATAGACAAGTGCCAAGTCCGAGGACGTGGATACTCCCCCACTTCAATATCATACACACGGCGAAAGTTGCGCCCGACTTCAAGGTCATTTTTGTCTTTACATGCAACAACACAGGTCTTACAACCAATGCAAGTGGCAACATTAATATAAAATCCGACTTGTTTATCCATTTCTTATTGCCCCCTAAAATATAATACGCTGTGGAATTGCTGCATCTGGAACTAACTGGTCACCATGCCATTTTTCGATATTACATAGCATCGTGTTCCACCCTGATGTACCAAGCCCTGTAGGGACTTGAATGGTTAGCGTATTGTCGGCCCCCGCCATATCTATCCCTGTTTTTTCGTCAACATTGGTCCAACTGCCATGGGGTAATGCGACCACGCCCGGCTTCATCGTTTGTGTCACCAATGCAGGACGAACAATCTTCCCTTGTGGGCTCGTGACCAACACAGTTTCACCGTGTTTAATACCTAAACGTTTCGCATCAGACGCATTGATATAAATTGGGCTTGGCCACTGCTCACGTAACCAAGGCACATTATCAAGCGTGCTGTGAGAGCGGCGTAAATAGTGTGGATTATAGATTTGGAATGGGTAATCCCCTTTCTCCTTCTTCGAGAAATCGCTAAAGCTAGCCTCGTAACCACTTGCAGACGGAATATACTCAGGAATTGGTGGTAATTTAGTCCAGCCACACTCATCGGCTTTTTCGACTAATGTTTGGCAGTAAATTTCAAATTTGCCACTTGGTGTTGGTCGTGGATTAGCCTGTGGGTCGCGAATGAAATCTTCATAGGCAATATAGCCATAGTTATCACCAGCAGTCCGTTTTACTTGGTATTTCCCAACAGTAAGAAATTCATTGAGGGTAATTCGCCCCTGTTGTGGCTTGCCTGTTACTTGCCATTCATCAATGTCCGCTTGAGTGATTGTGATTAATGGTTCTGTTGTCTTACCATCTTCACCAATGATTGTTGCGCCATTGAGTTTATTGAAAAATTGTTGTTTTTCCGAAACAGGAAAAACTTCATCGACATTAATACCTAGACGCTTACCTATTTCTTTGGCGATCCATTGGTCACTTCTCGCTTCATAAAGTGGTGGCGTTACATTCACTGCAGATATCATAACTTCACGGTTACTTGGATTTAATATGGTTCCTTCACGCTCCCACTCAGTCGTCACCGGTAAGACAATATCCGAATATTTGGCGCAAGTATGCGGAACATACGCTGCGGTCACAACCAATTCCACATCTTTACGGTAGGCCTCAACGCTTTGCGAAATATTGGCTCGTGTTTGTAACGTGGCATTGAATGGATGAATGATCATTTGGATATTTGCATCGACATCTCCCACACCACGTTGGCGGAATTTTTTCTCTAATAATGCACGGTTAAGCTCATTGTGATTGATTTTTAAACTGACTGGATTTGGTACTGAAGGTAGCCCACTTGCTCCCGCCATAACGAGCCGCGTGCCATTATTTCCAGCAGCGAAATGGCAACTAACCCCTGTCATCCGGCCAGGCCTTCCCATATGGCCAGTCATAAAGCCTAAGGTTGAGAATGCTTGCACCCACCCTTCACCATTATGAATTCGAGCAGGTGCCCAACCTGTAAGCAATGCGACTCGGTTAGTGCCACCGATTTCACGTGCCAAAGTGCGAATATCACTCACTGACAGCCCACAAATATTAGAGGCCCACTCAGGTGTTTTTGGCTCTCCCGTATAGGTGCCTAATAGATAATCTTTGAAGTTCCCTTTCGGGTCTGCACCTGCGGGCATATTACTTTCATCAAAACCAACTGTGCAACGGCGTAAAAAATCCCAGTCAATCAACGGACTGTCAGGGCTATCCATTTCTAATAGTGCGTACATAATACCCAGTGCTAATGCATGGTCAGTACCCGGATTGATGGGGTACCAATCTGCATCCATTAACTCTGCCGTCGTCGTATAACTTGGGTCAATGCTAATGAAGCGAGCCCCAGCTTTTTTTGCCTGATAATAATTATAGGTTGGGCTACCCGGGCTACTCCACGCTGGGTTTGCCCCCCACATCACGATCAACTGGGAGTTACGCATATCAAAACGGTCATTGGTACCAAAGGTATAAAATCCTTCAAGTAATCCTAAATGGGCTGGTGTTTCAAACCATGCTCCCCACGAGGTTGTTCCCCAATCCCCAACAAAACCCCCCGCTTTGGCGTAAACGTTTTGGATATCAACACCGTTACCACCCGTGATCCAAATAGACTCGTTACCATATTTTTCTTTAATACGTTTCGACTCTGATGCCACAATATCTAATGCTTCATCCCAACTGATGCGCACCCATTGGTCCCGTCCTCGTAAGCTTTTGTCCCCACCACCCGGGGCCCAGCCTTTACGCTTCATGGGGTATTTCAGACGATCCGCCCCAAAAACTTGTTTACGTTGTGAACGACCACGTAAACAACCTCGCTGTTGTGGGAAATCAGGAGAATCTGCAACCACATCATCTGTTTTTTGTCTAACAACGACACCATCGACCACCAATGCTTTATTAACACAGCGGCCACCACAGTTATGCCAACAGGCTACGGGTTTCCATTTCCCTTGAGTCACTGCATCAGTAGCTTGTGCAACCGCTTTTTCTTCCTCTGGTGTTGCCGCATATAATTGCTTACTCAGCGGTAACGTAGCCATTACTGATGCCGCTGATGTCCAAGCTATAAATGAACGGCGACTTAAGGCTATTTTCTGTCTTTCTGACATTGCTCTTACCTCTTCATTTTGTTTTATTATTATAAATTGACTAATTCATTGATTTTTTTAATATCATTGCGTAAAAAAAGTTCAAGTAATGAACTTAATTGACGATAAAATACGGTTTCTGCATGGTTATGCATTGAGTGGCAAAATGGCGTAATAAAAGCCAATAAATGGGTATTCAGGAATGTCACAGACCCGAGCAATAATGCGTTTACTTTAGTCCAATCAACATTTTCAGTTTCGCTATCAATAACTTCAGTAATACGCAGACTTAAATGCCACATAAAATCTAACTCATAACCAATATGGTCAGCGGCTTCCATATCACCTTCTGGCAAGTGAACGCCATACTGTTCATAAAAAGACTTCACTGCTAAGGTACTTTCTTGAAATAACAATTTGTCACGAGAAACATACGTTGATTCCCATGGCGCTGCCGGCGGGGCTTCTGGGCCAATAAATAAGCGAGTAAAATCCCAATGCAAATTTTCGAAATCTTCGTTATTGGCTTGTATCCGCCTATTGTTTAAGTCTTTATGCATCTCATTTATCGCATTTTTCATTGCAGGTAATGCTTCATCACAGGGGAATAACAACAACCCTGAATCACTTAAATAACTTAATAATTCTGGCGTCGGTTCTTCCATAAACAAGCGCCGTAATACGTCATAAGCAAATTGACGCGCATAAAGAAAATCTAAAATTTGGTCATCATTGGTCATAAATGTTTCCCTACAGGTCAGTCAATAAAAATTCAGTGGGTGTGGTGAGTTCAACTCGCACTTCTTTAATTAAAGGATTGCCCTGTTCATCGGGCTCAATAATGTGGGAAGTCAATGCAATAGGTAGTTTGGCTAGCGGGGTTAATAAGCAAATTGCTTCAGGATTAAACTGCAAAAATCCATGCAACAATTCTTGATGATAAGAAACGCCTGCGTTTTTCAATAAAACCGCCACTTTTTCACAATCGTCACCAAAAACTTTGGCGCTTTTAAAAAAATAATCCCGAGAGGAAAAAATATAATGCTTTCCTATTATTTGTTCGTTGTGTTCAAAAAAAGCATTGCTTTGGTACACTTGCCCAGTATGCTTATTTTCTAAAGAGCAGTAGTGCACTCCAATAGATAACTGATTTTCTAGTGCAAATTTAAGAACACGGAGGCAGGCTAGTTCACTCTGTGCGACAGCTAATCCACCTGCATACCAATAGTTGTAATACACCTCATAAGGTGGGTTTTTAAGCATGAACCCGCGAGTTTGATAAGCCTCGCTATTTGTTAGTGGAAAGCAAAACTCTAATAAATTGATACCATCAATACCAATATCATCAAGCTGAGTAAGTAATTGATACATCTGCGGTTCTGTACCGGGGATCACGGGCATTTCCACCATTACAGTTGGAAAAATTTCGCGAGCTAAAGTAATGCGATGTAAAACTTTAGTAATTCGTTCTTTAGGATCATCAATTTTGATACTAAAGCGGATTTCTTGTAGACCAGCTTTAGCTAGAGCTAATGCCGTATTACGGTCTAATGGATCACCTGCTGTATATAAACGGCTATGAGCTAAAGGTAATTTCTGTTGGACTGCTTGGAAAAACGCAATGCTTTCTTGGCGAAAAAGTAAAGGTTCCCCTCCTGTTAATGCGATATGGGTAAGTGGATAGCCTTGTTCTGCTATCGCATCAACTTCACCAATAGCATCACGCATTTCCTCTTGAAATTCCTGATAATTTTCTTGATTTGGGTTAAAGCAAAAGTAACAATCGCGGTGGCATTTTAAGGACAAAAATGTCGTGTGGCTCCCTTCCCCTGTACGGCATTGTACACAAGCACTTGATAACCAATTACAATGTATACTCTTTCCATTATTCGCAAAAATTGCGCCTTTACTTTTTATATCTAGTTTGAGTTGTTCAATCTCATGTTGCTGTGCAAAAGGGTCTTCAAAATTAAGTCCATATTCGATAATTGCCTGCTGTGTTTGCTGTTCAATATCCAAATAGCGAATAGCATAACGCTTAAACTTTTGGTTATTTACTGTAGAGATTGTTCTATCTGTAATAGGATAGATCATAAATTTACCTTCAATTTATGAGCAAATAGTTCCTATTATTCGTTGAATTTTCAATTGGACTCAGATCGCAAATAATCAATTAATAGACGGGTATGACAATACCTGTGACAATTAGAAAAATGCTTATAAAGACTCACATCATTACCGATTAAATTGAAAATATTTTTTAAATAAGAAATATTCGCATTATTTTATTTTGATTTAGTATTAATGGCAGTATAAGTTAGCGGTATTATATGATGTTGCGCAAGATCAAAAAAACTTTCCTTTCATTATTTATATATCAACCAATTAGCTGATACTGCCAGCATAGCCAAATTATTACTCAGCAACGTTCTCATTATATGAGAATAATCTCATCAAATAAGTCGCTATATAAAAACTAAATAGCCAATTAGACAACACTTAAAAATAAAATAAAACTAACCTGTTAACATTAAAATAATCATAATAATATTTCAATTTGTAAAATTAAAATTCAAAAAATGTTCATCTATTCATTTTTGTATTATTATTTATTTTTATCTTATAAAAATAAATCTCCCCAACAAATAAAGCATAGTGACTATTTATCCTTTTTATCATATTTAATTTATATAATTAAAATTAATCGTTAAGCATTTTCAATTTGTCACTATCGTTCTATTAGCTATTATCATCAAAGTGGTAAAGCATAAGTAACTTTAACCGTTTCCATTGGTACCTCCGTCTTAATACTTTGAATACTACTAATTTGTGTTAAATGATCCGCATGGAAACGACGATATGAAGCTAAGTCTTCCGTCACAATACGGATCAGTGCATCACATTCCCCAGCCATTAGATGGCATTCGACGACTTCAGGCATCTGTTTAATGTCTTCAACGAATTGGTTGATGGTTTTAGCATCCTGTGTTTTAAACCAAATACGAGCAAATAAAGAAAGGCCCGCTCCAATTTTACTGCCATCCAACACCGCTACATAACGTTTGATAACCCCAGCCTCTTCAAGTAATTTCACGCGACGTAGGCAAGGTGACGGGGAAAGCCCCACTTCTTTAGCTAATTCAATATTCTGAATTTTTCCATCTCTTTGTAATACTTGTAAGATATGCCTATCAATGGCATCCAGTTTTAGTCTACTTTCCTTCATTGGCATTCCACCTCAATTTTATATTAATTAATGATATTAAATACCAATTTTTGTTTGTTTTAAAGCAATAAAAAAATCCAATATCATTGGATTATCGCTATAATTTTATCGCTACTGGCCAGTTGCGTGAAAATAACAATGAACAATAATGAGGAATTGAAATGGAGTTACAGAACTTACTCTTATTTAGCGCAACCGTGATCCCTTTAGTCTGCACACCAGGCCCAGACATTCTATTTATTTCCGCACAAGGATTATCAGGAGGAACCTCAGCGGCCTTGAAAGCGAATTTGGGTATTATATTGGGTTATGTGGCACATGCGATTCTGGCTGCACTTGGTTTAGCGGCGATTGTTGCAGCTTCACCCATGATTTTCCACACCATTAAATGGGTTGGGGTCGCTTATGTCACTTACCTTGCTATTCGCATGGTGTTATCTGCAATGAAAGCCGGAGACTTAAGAATTCAAACTGTGTCAACAAAGGCGGTCGTGGGTAAAGCATTTTTAACTAGCTTTCTTAACCCCAAAGGGTTACTGGTGTATTTTGCTATTTTACCGAATTTCATTAAGCTAACAGAAAGTGTCGCTGTCCAATCCTTGATACTTTCAGCCACTTTTATACTTTCGTGTGTCTTGATCTACGGCGTAATAGGTGCATTATTTGCATCCATGCATAATAAACAAGCTTATAATGATAAAAAACGTCGTATAACCGAAGGTGTTGCAGGTGGAATGCTAACGCTAGCCGCTATCGGTTTAGCAACCAGTTAGCGGGGTAATAACTCAATCCAGATTAACTTGCTATCGGTGCTAAGTGGTTTTATATCTCCTTCACCGATATCAGGTAACCACCACGCTCCTTGTCCTTGCGCCATATGATGGCAATTTGCCCCTGAAATTTCCCATTCGCCATTGAGCACGTAGACTAACCCCGCTTGGTTGGCGGGTAATCTACAATCTTCAGTGATGAAATAGTTTATAGCCACCCACCTATCATCTCGAAAAATAAAATTCATTAACTTAACTGATGGCTCTGAGACTTTTACCGCGCAAAATTGCTGAGCTGAAAATTGGGCGTGATCACCTGCGCGCTCTAGGCGATGCTCAAACGCTTTGGTATCGGTTAAAAGAAGCGGCTGGTCATTCAACAATACCACCAGCCTTTCCCCTTCTGCATAGCGCTTTAAATAGCTATCTTGGTTAATGGTTGCAATGCTTGCGCGTAATGAATAGTCCGATGCAACCGGCCAGCAAAACACTTCTTGGCTGGCCCCCGCACCATCATTCCAATCAAGGATAGGTAATTCCATTATGTCAAAACATTTTATTTTCACATTACCTCCCGTCTGTTGCTGCTAACACATTTAGATTTATACCTAGATTGGCAAAGTTAATCTTTCAGGGCAATGAATTAACGACGATAATGTGACTAATCACGCCTCTCATTGATTAAAAAGTGACATAAACGACCTAAAGTTTTCATTGCTTCCTCCACCCTCTCATTCCATGTAAACGATGCATTAAGACGAAATGCATGGTTAAACTGGTCACTTGTGGAAAACATGCTCCCCGGCGCGATACTGATCCCTTCTTTTAGTGCGAGTTGATACAACCGAATTGCATTAAACGGCGGTTCAAACTCTAGCCATAAAAAATACCCACCTTTTGGTGTATTAACTTTTACTGACTGAGGCATGTATTTTGCTATTGCACTCAACATTTGGTGCTGACGCTGTTCCATCGTTAAACGCAGTTTACGAAGGTGGCTGTCATATCCCCCTAATGATAAGTACTCCGCAATAGCTAATTGCGTGGGAACGCTGGCAGAAACGGTACTCATCATTTGTAAATGTTGAATTTTTGTCGCGTGTTGGCCTGCAGCCACCCAACCCACACGATACCCCGGTGCTAAACATTTCGAAAATGAAGAACAATGAAAGAAATTACCTTTAGTATCAAGTGCCTTTGCGGGTATTGGCTGTTTGCTACCAAAATAAAGTTCCCCATAAACATCGTCCTCAATTAAAGTAATTTGATGCTTATTAAGGATATCGACCAGACGTCTTTTGTTTGTTTGCGGCATCGTTCCGCCTAATGGATTTTGATAATGCGTCATTAGCCAACAGGCTTTAATTGGATATTTGCTCGCAATATCCTCTAATGCGTCAAGATCAATACCAAATAACGGGTCTGTTTTAATGGCAATGGCCTTAAGTTTTAACCGCTCAATTGCCTGAAGTGAACCATAGAATGCAGGAGATTCGATAACGACCCAATCCCCGGGCTGAGTCACCGATTGTAAACTCAAGACTAAAGATTCCATTGCCCCTGCTGTAATCACGATTTCATCCGGAGCGACATGGATCCCTTGGGTTGCATAACGCTGAGCAATGTTACGACGCAGTTGTTCATTACCAGGAGGCAAATTAGCCGGGGTATTAAATTTCGATAAGCGCCTAGCAACAGACGCAAGAGACTTCGCGAGTTTTGGATCATCCAATAAGGCGGGTTCTGGAAATGCAGAGCCAAATGGGATAATATTCGGGTCCTTACAAGCTTGTAGGACACCAAAAATAGAGGCATTAATCTCTACATTTTCATTCAAATGTAGCCCTTTTCCTCCTTTTGCGGCAGCAAATGCGTTATTGCGGTTTGCCACGTAATACCCTGATTGCGGCCGAGCAACGACCCATCCTTGGCTTTCAAGTAACTGATATGCTTGCACAACAGTCATTAAACTTAAACCAGACTGTTTAACACTTTCCCTCAATGAAGGTAATCTGTCGCCCACTTGCCAGATATTGTCTTCAATTTGCTGACGAATTTGCGCTGCTAATTGTTCGTATCTCGTCATAGCCGCCTCAACTGTTATAGTTAATATCCAAATAATTGTTACTATTATAGTTTATCGTCTCATGTTCTACTTATCCACACATTCACCTGACTTTTTTTTAACTATAAGCACAAAAAATTTTTCGTTGAATTACGGTTATTTTGCATTCAGGTGTGAGCAATTCCTTTTGCTAGGGATTAGCGCCTCAATTGCTCTCATCAAAACGTTAAATATTGCGTGCCATTAACATATCCACTCAGGGGTCAATATGTTTGGACTAACTGCGCTGGAACTTGCCCGTATACAATTTGCTTTTACGGTCTCGTTTCATATTATTTTTCCAGCCATTACTATTGGGCTAGCAAGTTACCTTGCGGTGCTACAAGGCCTATGGCTTAAAACTCGTGACGAGGACTATATAAAACTGTTCCACTTTTGGTCGAAAGTTTTTGCGGTTAATTTCGGAATGGGCGTTGTTTCTGGATTGGTGATGGCATACCAATTTGGTACCAACTGGAGTTTCTTTTCAGATTTTGCGGGTGGAATTACCGGCCCATTGCTCACGTATGAGGTATTAACCGCGTTCTTTCTTGAAGCCGGTTTCCTTGGTGTCATGCTGTTTGGCATGAACCGAGTGGGTGAAAAACTGCACTTTTTTGCCACCTGCATGGTTGCATTAGGTACCATCATTTCCACTTTCTGGATTTTGGCATCTAACAGTTTTATGCAAACACCGCAAGGTTTCGAAATCATCGATGGGCGTATTGTTCCTGTTGATTGGCTTGCGGTTATTTTCAACCCATCGTTTCCATACCGTTTATTGCACATGACCACGGCTGCTTTCCTTGCTGCGGCATTCTTTATTGGTGCTTCTGCGGCATGGCATTTACTCAAAGGCAATAAATCCAGTGCCATGAAAAAAATGTTTTCCATGTCCCTGTGGTTGATTTTAGTGTTAGCCCCTGTTCAAGCTTTAATCGGTGATGCTCACGGCCTAAACACACTTAAACATCAACCGGTTAAAGTGGCCGCAATGGAAGGTCACTGGGAAAACAAACCCGGTGAAGCCACCCCTCTAATTTTATTTGGTATTCCAAACCAAGAGAAGGAAAAAACCGAATATGCCATTGAGATCCCTTATCTGGCGAGTCTGATTTTAACGCACAGCATTGATAAACAAGTGCCTGCATTAAAAGAATACGCGCCAGAAGACAGGCCGAACGTGTTTATGGTGTTCTGGTCGTTCCGTTTAATGGTCGGGTTGGGCTTATTAATGATAGCGGCTGGAGTCTGGGGTTTATGGCTGCGTTATCGTAAAAATCTGTATGAATCCAAAACCTTCCTGCGCTTTATGTTCGTCATGGCACCCTCTGGTTTGATTGCCATTTTAGCAGGTTGGTTTACAACAGAAATAGGCCGCCAGCCATGGGTTGTTTATGGGCTACAACGAACCTCTGATGCGGTCAGTGCACATGGTGAAATACACATGAGCATCAGTTTAGTCGCCTTCTTTGTGGTTTACGGTGGGGTTTTCGGTATCGGCTACATGTACATGATGAAATTAATTCGTAAAGGTATCGCGGAGGACGCAGCTCATGGGCATTGATTTACCTCTCATTTGGTTTGTCATCATCGTATTTAGTATGTTGATGTACATTGTCATGGATGGGTTCGACCTTGGGATCGGCATTCTCTATCCTGCACTAAAAGATAGCCAAGACCGTGACCTCATGATGAACAGTGTCGCCCCAGTCTGGGACGGTAATGAAACTTGGCTCGTTTTAGGTGGAGCCGCCTTGTTTGGCGCATTCCCTCTTGCCTATGCGATTGTTCTCGACGCCTTGTCAATTCCATTAACCTTCATGTTACTGGCCTTGATTTTCCGCGGTGTCGCTTTTGAATTCCGCTTTAGAGCAGATGAATCGCACCGCCGCCATTGGGATCATGCCTTTATTTGGGGTTCAATTTTTGCCACCTTTGTTCAAGGTGTGGTAGTTGGTGCCTTTATCCAAGGCTTCCATGTGGAAAACCGTGTTTACATGGGGGGTTACTTCGATTGGTTCGCGCCTTTCCCACTATTTTGCGGATTTGGCCTCGTGGTCGCTTATGCACTACTAGCTTGTGGCTGGTTAATCATGAAAACTGAAGGCCACTTACGTAGCACAATGTATCGCGTTCTAAAACCATTAACATTACTGATGTTAGCGGTCATTGCAGTAATCAGCTTCTGGACCCCAATGTTAAATGAGGCAATCTTTGAGCGTTGGTTCTCACTGCCGAACCTGTTCTTCTTTTTACCTGTTCCGTTACTGGTATTAGCCTGTACTTGGTTGATCCTAAAAAACGCTAAGCGCCAACAACATGACAGCGTGCCATTCTTAGCGGCTTTAATGTTAATTTTCCTTGGGTTTACTGGTCTAGGTATCAGCATTTGGCCAACGCTCATTCCACCTGCAATAAGTTTCCGTGATGCCGCAGGCCCATCCGAAAGTTTAGGCTTTATGTTAGTGGGTGCGTTATTCATTATTCCTGTTATTTTGGTTTATACCTATTGGAGTTACTATGTCTTCAGAGGAAAAATTACCCCAGAGCAAGGCTACCACTGATAGCGTGAGTGCCTCTCCTTGGTGGAAAAAACTCGGTTGGATGGCCATTATCTGGTTCGGAAGTGTACTTGCTTTATTTGCATTTTCGTCAGTGTTTAAATTGATGATGACCGCCGCTGGAATGAAAGTGAAGTAATTTACCGTTCGATATGCCGTATGCTAAAAATCATACGGCATTTTTATTAAAATTAACGATTCATCACCGTGAATTGCCCTCTCTACTGCTGAAAATCTCTCTATATAAATATCCGCCCCCAATCATCCGCTAGCGGTTGCAACTTGCAAGTTTATTCATGATAATGATAATAATTACCATATAATAAAATTATCATTAATAAAGGAGATCGTCCGTGGCCACTGAACAACCTGTTGAAAAAAACATTTACCGCCCGGCTCCACCACAGCTCATTCAAGTCAAATCCATAACCGATATCAGCCCATCTATTCGTAGTATTACTTTCACCGGTGAAAGACTCAATACATACCCAACAGATTGTGAAGGTGGGCACCTGAAAATATTTTTAGCCCCTGATTTAATCAGCCAGCCCGCACTCCCTATCCTAAGTAAAGAAGGCCGTAGCTGGCCAGAAGACAAACCTCGCCCATTTGTTCGTACCTATACCGTCAGAGCCATCCGTCCAGAAGTTAGCGAGATAGATATTGAATTTGCTATGCATGATGGCGCAACTGGCCCTGCATATCTATTTGCTCGGGATGCAAAACCAGGAAATTGGATGGGAATTACCAACCCAGGTGGCCCAGACCCATTATTACCTGCCAGACAACATTACTTCATGGCTGGTGATTCAAGTTCCCTACCCGCTATCGCCGCATTATTAGAAAAAATGCCAGCGAATGCCCAAGGCAAAGTTGTACTACGGTTAGATAACCCAAAAGACGTAAGAGAACTAAAAAAGCCTGAACAAGTTGAGGTGATTTGGGTTTGTGGTGATATCACCAAAACCGCTGAATTAATTAGCACATTTAAGTCTTGGGACATCCCAAGCAGCGACTGCGCTTTCTGGATTGCAGGTGAAGACCAAATTATTCGTGATTTGCGTCGTTATATTCGTCGTGAAAAAGGTTTTGGTCGTGATGATATCTATGCGATCCCTTACTGGCGATATGGCTATGATGAGGAAGGTTACCATCATGAGCGCCATGCTGTAATGGATAATCCTGACGATTAACTTCACTTCAAATATTTAGTTCGCTTATTGGTTTATAAATTCTAATAAGTGAACTTATTTCCTGATCTTGCCTGTCTTCACCAAGTTGTTAGCCATTATATTCCTCAACAATAAACTCCCTAAAATACTTTTCATACCCATTAATGTTATGTTATAACATAATTGTTTTTATGGTCGTTATATTCACTACAAAAATAGGAAAACCACTGTGTACAAAATGGCAATTTTAAAAACTAGTCTTTATATTGCATTAGCTCTCACTAGCTATACTGCTGTTGCTCATGGCTCACATAGTCACTCCCATCCACAATCAGAGAAAGCGCTACAAGCTTCAAAAGGGATTTTTGAAGATACTGACGTCAAAGATAGATCTCTTAGTGACTGGCAAGGCATCTGGGAATCTGTTAATCCATTACTATTAAATGGAAAACTTGATGAGGTTCTAGAAAGTAAAGCGAAGAAAAATAAAGACAAAACTGTTGAAGAGTATCGTGAATATTATAAAAAAGGTTATGCCACTGATGTTGACAGTATTGGTATTGAAAACGATGTTATTGAGTTTACTCAAAATGGTACTGTAAGTAGCTGTAAATATGACTACGCCGGTTACAAAATTCTTCATTATACTTCAGGAAAAAAAGGCGTTCGTTACTTATTTGAATGCAAAGATGCAAACTCAAAAGCGCCTAAATTTATCCAGTTTAGTGACCATATTATTGAACCACAAGCCTCGGGGCATTTCCACCTATACATGGGAAATGAATCTCAGGAAAAATTATTAAGTCAGCTAGAAAATTGGCCAACTTATTACCCATATACCCTCACAGATGAGCAAATCGTACATGAGATGCTCTATCACTAATCGGCTTCCTATATAGGAGTCTAACCTATGCCCCGTGGGTAAATCGCGGGGCATATAGTTAATAGCAATGCTAATTAGTGGTTATAAGCCAATAATGCCTTATGGCATAATTGTGATCTCACACAATCCTCTATAGTAAAATTCACCATTGAAACCATTTCATCACTACTAAAACGTTGTAATGCATCAGCTAACCCTGAAGACACACCTTCTGGTAAATCACACTGGGTCACATCACCATTGACTATCACCGTCACATTTTCACCAAGCCGAGTTAAAAACATTTTCATTTGAGTGACTGTGACATTCTGAGCCTCATCTAATATAACGACGGCATTTTCAAATGTTCGGCCTCGCATATAAGCAAATGGGGCTATTTCCACTTTAGCAATTTCGGGACGCAAACAATATTGCAAAAAAGATGCGCCGAGCCTTTTCACCAAGACGTCATAGACTGGGCGAAAGTAAGGCGCAAACTTTTCTGACATATCCCCCGGTAAAAAACCGAGATCTTCCTCCGCTTGAAGAACGGGCCTTGTCACAATGATCTTATTGATATCTTTATGAATTAACGCATCAGCCGCAAGTGCAGTACTGATGTAAGTTTTACCACATCCCGCTTCACCATTCGCAAAAATTAATTGCTTATGTTTAATGGAATTAATATAGAGTTTTTGAGCTTCATTTCTGGGCAATATAGGGGATTCATCACGCCGTTCTTTTGCCATACCGATAGCTTCAATGCCAGTAAATTCAGCAAATGATGCGACGTTATTGATATCAAAACGACCTGAGCGATCTTTGCGTGATGAACGTTTCATTTCACGGCGTGCCTTTGTTGCAGCTTTCTGTCTACTCATAGTATTAACCCTTCCAGGTATCAGTGATGTCAATTCAAATGACGGACTATTCAAAACAGAGGCGAGCTCCCTTCAAGCTCAAAGTTAATATCAAATATCTATTATGTGGCTGTAACTCCATGCCATAACTCGGCTAATAAAAAAACCGGTTACCAATCTCACCATGGAAATCTCATGATGGAGTGGTAACCGGCTTTGTATTCTCGTGTACAAACACTTATTTCCCATTAGTTTCTCCTGTAACAGCGATACTCTTAAACTAATGAATCTATGTGACAGTAATATGACGAACTGCAATATTTTTTGTGTCCCAATGAGTCCATGTTTTTATTGCAGTTTTCACTGCTTTAAATATAGCGTCATTTTTTTTGATAAAGCAACATTTTTCTAACAAAATTTTGGGCGTTTATTAAAATTTTTCGTTATCACACATAAAAACAAAAAAAGTAAAACCACAATAATCAGTTAGTTAACTATTGTGGTTTGAAAGGATAATTAGCGTATTTTACAATTTCCCGCTAACTCAAAACCTGCGGCTTTAGCCGATTGTTCGTCAGTGAAGATGACGGCATTTTTATCAGCGATGGTATTGAAGCTAGCGCAATGTGAAAAATGATATTTTTTAGAATTACGATTACCTTTAATTTCAACCGCATCTGATACAATAGATTTATCTTCTATTACTTGAGGCTGATTTAAGGGTGAGACTGGTGAAATATTAACTCCCTCTGCGCTATTTTTATGATTTAAATTCCATTTTTTCTCCCCTGTCACAAATGGGTTATGATGCCCCATTACCTTAGCGATTCGATTATCTCGCTTGATTTCCCAAGAGGTTGGAGGATATTTATTATCCCAAGCCATCAATAACTGTTGTTGTTGACGTGACATAGACAAGTTATAGCGGTCATGCATATAAAAATATACTCGGGCTACCTGCCCTTTGGCTTCATCTCTTGGCTCAAAGACTTTTTGTTCAAAATCAACTCGGCTACGGCACATTCCGTATGGATACGGTGTATTAGTGGATAATTGCCCAAAACTAAAATTGCTTCTATCACCATTCACTTCACCAATAGAAGGCGCTAAATTATGCATATCTGCTTCCATTCGGCCAAAAATAGGGTCACTAGACACACAGTTTTTCCGCCCCCCTTTTTGCCAGCATTGCCTTTGATGACCAAACACCCATGCTGGAACAATATGCTCCCATTCAATACGCTCAGCTCGGTTCTGTTGTTTACGCACTTGGTAGCCACAAGAGGCTAAGTCAACCTTTCCCCCGCTTTTTCCTACCCATTCCCACTGGCAACCACAATATATTGTTCCCTCTCCTTGATGATTTTGATCTGCATAAACCTGCGTTTTACTTAGCACTTTAGCTTCTGTAAACGAATTTGGTGCGGAAAATGAAAAAGCAGAGAAAAGAAATAATAGAATCGAAAAAATGAATTGATAATATTTGGACAAGCTAAATTGTTTCAAAATAACACCACTAATAAGAATATATGCGAAGAATTAATATAAATGCATTAGTTTTTCCTCTAACACATTAATGCATAAGAAGAAATATCACATATTCTAATCAAATAGTAGCATAAATGATATCAGAGATGACCCAATTTTATGGCTCACCATCCATATCGGAATTTATGCAGCTTTAATAGGATATCTAAATCTTATTAGTAAAAAGTAAAGTATGACTTACTCACATAACGAGAATGCCAGTAAGCCACACCATTAAAAATTACACGCTTGGTCTTTTGCGATATAACCATAAACCAGGTAAAGAAATACCAATAGACAAGGCTCCAACAATGAAAGAGGCTTTTAAAAAATTAGTCACTAAAACCTCAACTAATTCAGGGTTATAGCCAAATTGAGATATTTTCACGACTGAAATCATTGCAATATAGGCACTAATACCTGGGAACATCGGGATCACGGCAGCAACAGTAAACACTTTAGGATGAGCTAACCACCAACGCGACCACTGAATACCGATAATACCGATTAAAATTGCAGCAAGAAAACTTGCCCACTCAATTTGCAATCCTAATGTCATCAGTATCATTCTAAAGCCATAGCCAATAGCACCCAATAAGGCACAATATTTCAATGCCCTTACAGGCACATTAAATACCATAGCAAACCCTGCTGCCGGTATAGCGGCTAATAGCATTTTCTCACATAAAGAGAATAGAAATTCTATGCCCATTCTTTTAAACCCCAGATTGTCATTGCTAACACAACCCCAATACAGGTAGCCAAAGTGAGAAGGCTCGCCATTGTCCAACGCGCTAATCCTGTATTAACATGCCCTTTAAACATATCAGCGACTGCATTAATTAATGGAAAGCCGGGAACTAAAAGCAATACACTGGCAGCCATCGAAATTGTTTCAGTCACAGCCAAATACGGTATTTTCAATAATAAACCTGAGACCGTGGTAGCAACAAAGGCAGTAATACAAAAATTAATTAACGGATTCATTTGATGGGAAGTTAACACTTGCCGCACATACATTGCACAACCGCTGGCTAAAAATGTAATTAACGCACTCTCCCATCCACCGCCATTCAACCTACTAAAACAAGCACAAGATAGTGCCACCATCAGCACCATTAACCATCGAGGATAACGCAACGGTTTAATTGATAATAATTTCTTTTTTAATTGTTTTCGGTCTAACAAATGATGTTCGACTAGGATGACTGCATGCTGAACTTCAGTAACAACATGCATATTTATACCGCGGTCAATAATGCGTCGTGTTGACGTTAAGCAGCGACCATCAATTATAGTGGTTAAAACTAATGAATTAGATGAAATAGCACTATCGACTTGGCTTGCTCCAAGTGCAATACCCAAACGGGTCGTCAATTGTTCAACGAGCATACTTTCAGCGCCATGTTGCAATAACAATAAACCACACTCAATACATAGCCGAGTTACCTCACGTTGCTGATTAACAGGATCATCTTGGTCTGTTTTTTGCTCATTTAATACATGCTCTGTCATCTTGCCCCCAACATTGTGACAACCATTCAGATATCTACCTAAACATGTTAATCTTTATAAATATCATAAAGACAAATATCAGCTTAAATGATGATCTCTTTCAGGTAAATCTGTGATTGAGGTAACGTGATTTAAACTATTTCGTAAAATTTGTTATGTTATTTTCTTATTGAAGACAAATTGTAGGATTAACCATTCATGAATAGCCCTCTAACAGCTAAAACCCCAAAAGGCCAACGTCGGCATCAGGCGTTGATCACTGCAGCAACTGAAATTTTTCTGCAATATGGGTTTGAAGGCGCAACTCTGGATATGATTATTGAACGTGCTGGGGGCTCTCGCTCAACCTTATATAAAAATTTTGGTGATAAAGAAGGGTTATTTGCTGCGGTTATTGCATCAATGATTGATGATATTTTTCAAGAGCCCGACGAAAAAACACCACCACTGGATACGATTGAGTCCATACTTTCTTTTTATGGTTCTCGATTTTTATTGAATGTGCTTAAGCCTGAATCCATTGGGTTATACCGGTTAATTTTAGGTGAATACAACCGTTTCCCAGAAATAACTCACGCATTTTTTGAGCAAGGTCCAGTAAAAAGCTATCGTCTGTTGACACAAAAATTGGCTTTGCTTCCTGACGTTAAAGTGGATGAAAAAACATTGTTAAGCATTTCTTCACGCTACCTAGAAATGCTAAAAGCGGATGTGTTTATCACCACTTTCTGTATTGCTGATTTCAAGCCCAGCGATGAATTTATTCAACAGCAAATTGCTATGTCTGTCGATATCATCGCCAGTTATATCCGTAAAATCAGTAAAACCACAGCCGACTAAGCTAGAACTGATTGGGCTTGTTCTTTGGCTGCCATGGAATTATTTGCGATTAAAACTTGAGGGCCGTACAACGCAGACAACATGGGTGCCATTCGTTCCATTTCTTCTTGATCTCGCCCGTCAGGTTGTAGGGTAACAATCAGAGCACGACAATGTTGCTCCATCGCTTCTTTTGCATCTTTCAACCAACGACGTATATATTTCATGCTTTCCATATCTTCTAAGGATGGTTTTTCTTTTTTAACCACCGGAGGATATATCAATACAAACTCATTTCTTCTTGCCAATAGCATATCCATTTCCTCTAACCATAAACGGGTTTCATCCATCGTTGAAGGAAATACATTCATCTCACAGATTGGCCAGCTTTCTGTTTCTATCATCTTTTTGTTCATCATAATCATCTCTTTTGTCATCATTATTCAAAGTGTACTCAAATGTACACTTTTACATTACACTCAGTCAAGAATGATTATCATTTGTGTTTTGCAAATTATGCTATTACCGCGAGTTACTAACAGGAATACTCTCAATATGCAGTAAAAATTTATCAATTAAAAACATTCACGTGTTCGAGTGATGCGTTTTTGAATATGGGATGTTATTCTGACGATATTATGAATTTTAAAAGCGAAAATATGATGAAAAAAACTCTTCCAATTGCATTTAGCCTTTTAATGGCTTTCACTGCATTTAATGCAAATGCAGGTGCTACCTGTGATACTTATTTCAAAGAAATGAACGACCTGGTTAAGCAAGCTGAAGAACAATATAAAGATGAAGCCAATGCAGGTGAACAAATTGCATTAATGAAGTCACAATTAGAGGAAGCGAAAAAAGCCCTTGCTAGCTACCCTGATGATGCACAAGAGCAAGCTTGTAGCCAAGCACTTAAAGCAATTGAGCAAGCCAAAGAAGCAGTTAAAACCCCCTAGATTTGTTCGCTTTTAATAGACAAAAAATAGCCTGCTGAGCAGGCTATTTTATTTTATCTAACCACAAGAACCGAAATCTTAGCATAGGAAACAATCCCAGAAGCATTTGAACCTAATAAATGCGTTGAAATACTTGGATTGCGTGAGCCGATAACAATAAGATCAGCATCAATAGCTTCAGCTTCTGATAAAACTTTGTCTCTTGGTGAACCAAACTCAACCTTATAAGAGATTTTGTCTGATGGATAATCAATTTTTTCAATGATTTCTTTTAACTGTTCTTCTGAACGTTCAAGTGCTTTTTTAGCAAATGAGGACAATAAATCATAATGATAACTGTAGCTCATTGAAAATCTTGAAACATCCGGAACTGAGTGAAATAAGTGAATTTTCGCATCTGAAATTTTTGCTAAATAAATAGCATGTTTTAATGCATTATCTGTTAGTACATCTTCAGATATATCCACAGGAACCAAAATTGTTTTATACATATGATGCCCCTTATTAGTTATGTTTACATTTTTATTCAAGCTGTATTGTTGTGTATTTTTACAACTTGGTTATTAGGCGTAGCGGGTGAATATTGTCCTTTTAGTCTTCTAAGTATAGTCTTACTACACTAAAAAAAGCTGTGAAGCCCCTTACTATTACAACAAAAATTATTCTTCTAAATGCCATTTATGCAAAACGCGATGAATAAAAGGAGTTACGATTAATCCAATACTGATAATAAAAACGCTTTGTAAAAATAGACCATAAATAGCAATAAAGAAACGACCTCCTCGTGTAATAGGAGCCGGCTCAATAGCTTGTCCACTCAACATAGACAACGCATTAAGCATTGACTCAACAACTGAGTGACCTTCAATAAAATAAAAACCAACTATACCGGGTAATAAGCCAAGAAAAAAAATCAAAAGTGCGAGTAAATAAAAACGCAAAACTCTCAGAACAAAGTGTTCAACACGCAGTAATTCTTGCGAAAACTTTTCCATATTGACTCAAACTCACCTTGTTATAAGTAAGATCAATTAACTTGAGTACTAAAATTAATTAAATTGGCAATATAAATAATCAAATAACAAAGAACCCACCCGATGAGCAGGTTCTTCTCTAATTATTAACGTACAACCAGTACTGATGTTTCCGCGTAGCGCACTATTCCCGCGGCTGTTGACCCTAAAAGATGAGTTGTAATATTTGGACGACGAGAACCAATAACAATAATATCTGCATTAATGTCTTTTGCTGTATTAATCACTTCATCTCGCGGGGAACCAAACGTTATAGTATAACTAACATCATCATGAGGTAAATCAATTGAATCCATTAACATTTTCATGTCTTCTTCCGCTTTCACCGTCGCACGGTCTTTGATTTCCATGTAACCTAAGGCGTACGCATTAATAATTGCTGAAGAAATGGGTAAAACATGAATAAGATGAATTTTAGCACCGGATTGCTTTGCAAGATTAACCGCGTGACGGACTGCTTTACTGGTTAATTCATCTTCTGTTAAGTCGATAGGGACCAGAATCGTTTTATACATAACCCCTCCTAAAATAGTTAAAATGAAGTTCTACAACAAAATTATAAACAATTACTAATAAATGTCTCTTATCCACAAAGATAAATGAGATCTCTAACTACAAATAAAAACAAGCTATTCCCTTAGCCATGGCGTTACAGTTAAACCAACTAACATACCTTCAGGACTTAATAACCTTGTGACTGTTTGCCCCCAAGGTTCCATTCGGTTATTAACTAATAAGACATAACCTTCTTTAAGGCAAATTTTTGTAATTTTTTCAATGTCTGAAACCTCAAACTCCATCCAGCTTTGCGGGGTAGGTATGTTTTTAGGCCATTCACCTTGACCAAAACACGATTGAGCGGCTTGCTCTATAGGCCAAAGTGCAAAATGTTTGACACCTTCTAGCCCTTCTTGCTCACAAGTTAAATATTGGCTCCCTTCTTCAATTGGTTTTAAAGGTAGCTTTAACAACTCAAGATAAAAAGAGTGACTTTTTTTATAATCTGTAACTATTGGTCCAAATCCTGCAACAAACAATACATCAGAGCTATCTTGTAAATGTATCATCTCGCGTTCCTATAAAGTAATGAGATACTAAAATTTACTGCTTAATAAAATAGATAATGACTTTTAACATAGAAGATAATTAATCACTGATTGTATTCGCTGTAGATATCATCTTTTCAACCATTCTTTGAGCCTTCAAGCCCTCTTCGCCACTGACCAACGGTTGAGTTTGATTTGAAACAGAATCAATAAAATGGCGAATTGCACCATCAAAGCCGCGTTGAACTAAAATCGAATCCCAATTAGCCGGTTTTCTCTCGCTAATCCCAATGGCATTTTCGTTCCACCAATGGTTCATATTGGTTATTTGGTGAATACTGTCTTCAGCCACCACAATAAGTTGCTCTTGTTGGCTTCCTGCTTTGCGATGCATCGATGTTGTTAGGCAACTTTGGCCAGCTTGCATATGGTGCTCTGCATAAAATAGCTCACCAGCATTTGTGTTATGAATACTACCACTGATTAATTCTACATTTTTTTGCGCTATCCACATTACAGTATCAACAACATGCAAATAATCATCTAATAACGTAAATCTAGCGTCATTCGGCCCTACGCTGTTCATACGGTGCTTATCCATACGAATAGACGTGATATTTTTAATATCCTGTTTAACTGCCAAATAAAATGGCGAGAAGCGGCGGTTAAACCCAACCATTAACATTTTCTGGCGTCGCGCTGCAAACTCAATTAATTGCTCCGATGGTTCAATTAATTCAGTCAATGGCTTATCAACATAGATATGGACGTTTGCCTCTAATAGCCGCTTGATTACTTCAAAATGGCTTTTCGTCGCACTATGAACAAAAATAGCATCACATTGCTGTGCTAGTGCGTCAATATTGCTAAACAGGGGGATTCGATAACTATCACAAACTAATTTTGCCTTTGATTGATTAGGAGAAAAAGCGCCAACTAACTCCCAATTTTCTTCTTTCGTTAAAACCGGTAAATACGCTTTTTGTGCAATAGAACCTAAGCCAACTACACCTAACTTTAATTTTCGCATCGTAAACACGCCTATTAATGATTAATCTGAGCAAGAATAATCTCATTAATATCAATTAAAAAATTTTTTTTGGGGTAATAACGTAATTTTAATTAGAAATAAATATACAACATTTTGTTTTTTATAAATAAAAAACAAAATCAAGTGAAGAATGAGAATGAGTAACTACATAAAAAAAAGGGTTGATTTCTTAAATGAGAATGGTTATCTTTTACCACGTGAATACTTGAGTAAATCACTCAGGTTTATCACAAACGACATTGCTCACATTGCTTCCAGTTTAGCAGGCCAACTTTATATGTTGGCCTTTTTTTTGTTTAAAATTACACACTATTTTCTGCGTATTGCACTACTAAAGCTCCATGATTTCAAATGCCCAACATACGCTAGACGCTGGGTTGGCATGAAAGTTGGCACATCACCTGTACGCATATGTAATATATCCGCAGGTGTTATCCACGATGAGTTACCTTCAAATAAGGGAATACCTGCATATTTATAAGCATCGAGGACAAACTGTGAACAAAAGAAACCATTAGCTTGGTCTATATCATCGCCTAATTGAACTTTAGCTAAAGTTTTTAAGCAAAAATTACGTATCGTTTCACCAATTAATGGAAGCTCACATACCCTTTTTGTGATCATCCAAGGCGCTATCATCACAATACCTTTATAATTATATTTATTTCCATTATTTTGAACTGAAAACTCGCGTAATTTTTCTGCATGCAATGATGTTAAGCCTGTTTGCCTCAGCACTACCATGTTGTTAGAGTCTCTCACTGCTTGGTCTAATGTAATGATCCTAACGCCACTTCCAACAGACTCAGCTACTTCCCCCAAACCCAAGTAAATAGATGCGTGGCTTACCCCACTAATACTAAATAACCGAATTCCCCATGAATTTAACCCTGTAGCAGAAGATAAAAGAATATCGCCTGGCAACATGTCAGAAACCGCCAACGGCTCAACAGAATCCTTGATAGGAATCGTGTTTGCGTGTTGAATATTAAAATTTAAGCGATTAGTTTCTTCATCTGATTTGAATTGAGTTGAACACCCTGAAAGAGAAAAACAAAATAAAAATAGCAGGAAACAATAAAATTTCATTCAATAACACCCGATAGTCATCTTTCTTTTTAGTTTTTAATTAATGAGATAATATCGCTTAATCTATTTTATGACTACTGTTTATTTCTATAATAGAAGAGTTAGAATATTACTCATATGAGTGGTGCATATTGAAATGAGCTAACGTAATCTAATGAAAATTAGTTTTAACAACTTAAATTTAACCCTCTAGTAAACACTAGAGGGTTACATACATTCAATTAACTAATAACATATTCTGGGTAAAAAACGGTTACTGAATGATATGTCTTCTTTTCTGTCGCTTTATTCTTTTGTACTGCAACTGTAGTATTATCTTTAGAACCAAGCGAAACACGTATGTTTTTTTTAGAGCGACTTAATTTATAAGGCATACCTAATAAACGACGTGCATTATTATTACTAACCATTATCGACTCCTTAAACTACTAAATTAAAATTCATTAAAAAATGAACATCAAAAAATATAGTCATCGTTGACCACAAAGGCTTTTTGTTTCATAAAATGACAAAACAAAATGTAACTCTTTTAGTATAGCACTAAATCACCAATATATAATCCAGTTTTATTTATTAATTTCCATCAGTTATCATTTTGCTGGTTACAGCTCTTCATAAAATAATCAAATCATAGTGCGTTAAAAATATTAGCATACGTCGTTCCCTACTCTAGTGGTGAAGCAGGACTCGAGCATTTATCTTTCCAAATTTGGTTAACCTGTTCAGGCAATAATATTTCATGTCCTCCATCAATAAATGGAATTGAAATATCCATGCGACCTTCATCATTAGTATAAGCTTTAACAATAAAACGCTTAAATCCGTCAGGCTTATCATTTTTATATCGATAAACCTCCCCACAAACATAACCTACCTTACCATTATCTGCAGTGTAACGAGAAAAATGATATTCAATATTTCTAAACTTTGCTGCTTGTGGGTACGCTAGAACGTCATAAACATTCTTTTTCACTTGCTCAACTAAACTTAATTGAGTTGGTTTCATATATAGTGCTCCTAACAAAAATGCAGCACCAAAAATGAGTATCGCAATGATTACTTTGAAAAAATTCATTTTTATTCTCGCCATATATGACCAACTTTATAGAAATAATATTTTTTACGATGATAACCAGATATCAATTAAAATCCATCTTTAAAACGTAAATGTTCTTATATTTATCCTTTTTTAATTTAAAATATGTTAAATATAAAAACCCTTCAAAAAGTAATGTTAAGTTGTGTTTAATATTACAACTGTTTTTTACTTTTAATCATCTAGAAAATTTTTCTCATACTATTGTGTTCTTTTAGAAACTATCAGTATAGTAAGGAAAACATTACAATAATAGGAACTAAAAAATGAAAACAATAGGCCTTATTGGCGGCATGAGTTGGGAATCAACGTTACTTTACTATCAACAGCTTAACGAAGGTATCAAACAACAACTAGGTGGCCTGCATTCGGCTAAAATTGTTTTATATAGCGTTGATTTTTCTGAAATAGAACAATATCAATCTAGCGGGCGATGGGATTTAGCCGGCCAGTGTTTAGCTGATGCAGGAGAGAGTTTAAAGCTTGCAGGTGCTGATTTCCTTGTTCTTTGCACAAATACCATGCATAAAGTTGCACCACAAATTGAATCTCAAACAGGTCTTCCTTTATTACATATTGCTGATGCGACGGGTGAACGCATTATACAATCAGGTATAAAAAAAATTGGACTCCTAGGTACCGCTTTTACTATGGAGCAACCCTTCTATAAGCAAAGATTAATTGAAAAATTTAACGTGGATGTACTAATACCTAACCAGCAAGATAGGAAAATAGTTCATGATATTATCTATAATGAACTATGTTTAGGGATAATAAATGACAAATCTAAAAAAGAATATCAGCGTATAATGGCATCCCTTGTGGAAAACGGGGCTGAAGGTATTATTTTAGGCTGTACCGAGATAACATTACTAGTTAATCAGAATGATACGACCGTAGGAATATTTGATACTACTGCCATTCATACTCAAAAAACAGTAGAAGTCGCACTATCTGTTTAACCAACATTAAATCCTTTCTTTAGTAACTATTGTTAAATATAGCCATTGTTAAAGAATAGTATCAAAATTAACATATTATCTAGTGCAAAATTTCATTTAATACTATTAAAAAGAATTTTGCACCCATTAAACTTCATATTTAGATCATAATGTATAATAATATCTTTCCCTGTTGTTAATTATACTTGAGCTAATCTTATAAATATCATTTATACTTATTCACCTTACTTCATCCATCTTAAATTTACAGATTATTACCCATTGAATATTAATTTTCATCTAAGATAATAAAAAAATTTATTATCGAATTGACAATGGATCACTATGAATAAAAATAATGTTGGTAATGCCGTGTTGGGCAAATTTATTAAACAAAAACGTATAGAGCATCAAATTACGACAAAAAAAATGGCAGAATTAATATCTATCTCTGAAAAGTCATACATAAAATATGAAGATGGGAGTCTTTCCATATTCATTGAACATCTTATGGTAATATCTAACACATTGAATGTAGATGTTAAAACATTATTTGATACCTACGTCAACGCACAACCATGTACATAAGTATATTTCACTATCGTGCAAATTATGTTTTACATTGAAAGAGTAAGGTATAGGCCTCGACAAGCAAAAATAAGCTAGATAACATACAAACATAACTTCAACACGAGATAAGAAATCACTATGAGCCAATCAAAAGCGGAGAAACCTCCCTTCTAATAACAGTAACATTAACTTATTAGAAGGGAAAATTATGAATTATACTAAATTTAATATAGAGACATGGTTACGTAGAGAACATTACAATATTTACGAAAAAACCATAAATTGTGGGTTTAGTTTAACAACTAAGATAGATATCACAAACCTAAAAAAATATATAGATTCAAATGGTTATGAATTTCATCCATCAGTGATTTATTTATTATCACGGGTAGTTAATACCTATAAAGAATTTAGGTTTGCAAAAAAAAATGATGAACTAATTTTATGGGATGAAGTGCACCCTAGTTTTACTATCTTCCACAAAGATACCGAAACTTTTTCTTCATTATGGTGCAAGTATTCTTCAGAAATAACAACATTTATGGAGAACTACCACCAGCAATTAACGTTGCATAAAGATAATCTCGATTTGCACCCTCAGCCACAGCAAGTTGAAAATGTCTTCTATGTGTCATCTTTGCCTTGGGTTTCATTCGACAGTTTTAATCTAAATATTGCAGATATTACTAATGTTTTTACCCCGATTTTCACTATGGGAAAATACTATAGTGAGAATAATAAAATGTGGCTTCCTCTAGCTGTACAAGTGCATCATGCAGTTTGTGATGGCTTCCATGTAGGTCAGTTTTTAACTACTTTACAAAAGCTATGTGACGAATTAACCCATTAGCCTAAATTACTCTCAGTCATGAAGGAAGCTAGCCTTCCTTCATTTATAGGAAATTAACCTCGTTAAATGGATACTTTCATCATCTTTAATTCAAAAATAATAAGCTTATGTAAATGGCATCCCCAATAGCGTCACTTTGAATAAGATATTCCGTTGGAGTAATCACCATTTTAATGGTGTTGGCGAGTAAAGAAAAAATCAATTCAATAGGATCAGTTGCAGGCATGTTTCCTCCATATTTTTCTATACATTAAGTTCTCATTGGCGCTTATACAATAAGATAAAGGCTATAGCGAAGACACTATCCCCTAACAGATTTTCATCTTTTGATAAATCTCACTGATTAAAATTTAAGCATAGAATAATCATAACTTAAAAAACTGGGCCATTACCTATGGTAAGCTCCATTATATTAAATAATTATCAACCGAGGCTCTAGTTGGTACTCTTTACCTCAAAGATTTATAATACGTTCTGTAATTAAAGATATTAATTTCGATGTATCAACGTCAGTAATAATTTTGCATTTAGCTTCATTATACTTAGCTTTTGGGTCATGATTAATGGAGGTAGATGTGTAAGCAAAACTATGACCGAATAATTTATTAGACTCATATTCGATAGTAATTGAACCGTCAATACCTGAAAAAATTTCAGGTTTAATGAGGTATGCAATAACGCAGGGATCATGGAGAAATGGGTCAAACTCTGCATATCTTCGACACATTTCTGCAACAGTCTGAGCGATAAGGCCACCTTTTTCCAAAGGATTGCACAAACCAGCCCTTATATCAGCCTTACTTGTTACATCCAAACCAAGCATAGTAATATGGCGTGCACTATCAAAAACAATATGAGCAGCATGAGGATCCACATAAAAATTAAACTCAGCAGCTGGCGTTATATTCCCCTGTGTAAATGCAGCTCCGCCCATGACTACAATGTCTTTTACATTATCAACTAATTTTGGTTCTTTGATGATAGCGACTGCTATATTAGTAAGAGATGCTATTGTGCATAATGTTATTTCACCTGGATTTGACATTACCGTATCAATAATAAAATCTACGGCGTGACCAGAATAATTTGGATAATCTGATGCGGGAAGCAATACTCCAGCTAGACCATCAGTACCATGAACATGAGTTTTACTCCCACTTTTGGACATTAGTGGACGCTCACAACCTTTCACTAGAGGAATATCCTGCCTATTTGCTAACGCAAGTAATTGTCGTGCATTATTATGAACCTTTTCTAATTCTACATTACCTGCAACTGTGGTTATGCCTATTAATTCTATTTCTGGAGAAGCTAAAGCTAAAAAAATAGCCACAGCATCATCTACACCAGGATCACAATCAATTATTATTTTGTTCATTCTATTACTCCTTGATTTATATGTTATACAAAAATACCAACAATAGTCGCTGATAAACAACTGACTAAAGTTGAGCCAACAATCAATCTAAAACTATTTGATGCAATCATTTTTCCATGTTCTCGGCTTATACTTGTAACGCAACCGATAATCATTCCGATAGAGCCAAAATTTGCAAATGATATTAAAAATACGGACATAATTGCATCCGTTCGTGGTGTAATGCTTGTTAATTTCATATAGTCAATCATAGCAACAAACTCATTCGATAAAATTTTAGTCGCAATAATTGTTCCAAAAGTAACACTTTCATCCCATGAACTACCCAAAATGAAAGCTAAAGGTGAAAAAATATAACCAAGAATTCCTTGAAAACTAATTCCTAAAATATTTAAAAAAACATCATTCAGCATACTAATTAAGGCGACAAAACCGATAATTATGGGAACAATTGCAAGAATAAGCTTAAAGGCATCCTGCATGTGATCTGTCAACACCTCAAAAAATGAGCCCCTTTCACCTTTATTTGCCCCCAAAGGACAAGTTGTGATATTTGTGGGTTCACTTGGATTAATAATAGAAACAATAATAAAAGTACTAAAAAAATTGAGACTAACACCAATAAAAACATAGCGTGGCTCAACCATTTGTGTATATGCGCCTAGCAATGCAATATCTACTGTTGAGACAGTACATGCAGCAATAGTATACATCTGTGCTTTAGATAACCTTGGAATGTAATCTTTAATTGATACATAAGCAGGCATCATTCCGACTATCACAGCGCTAATAGCGGCAAAAGACTCTAATTTTCCAACTTTAGATATTTTGTTAATTAGAAAGCCTATAGTATTAATAATTAAATCTAGCGCACCGATATATTTAAACATTCCAATTATAGAGCAAATAAAAATCAAAGGTAAAAGAGCTACAACAACAAAAACCATAGAAGTTTTACTGCTTATATCTCCAAAAACAAAATCAATCCCCTTATTAGCATAATTAATTATATAATGAATACCTGATGCTATACCGTCAAGAGTAGCAAGCCCAATGGTAGTATTTAGCATGGTAGACGCGACAATAATCTCCAATGTTAACAATGTTAGTATCGATGGAAGTTTATGTTTTATGTTTTTTTTACTAAAACTAAGCAAATATGCTATAAGAAAAACAAAAATTAGACTAAAAAAGAATATAAGGTATTTCATAAATATCACCATGTTAATAGATTTTAATTATGATTAGTTGATTTAATGTCTCCTTAACCCACTAATTAAAAGCAAAAAAATAATTTTTAATTTCAATATATATGACCTTGCTTAAAAGGTACGATTTTAAGCATTTACATTCAATTTATAATTATATTTATAGTTCAAGCGCCAAACACCCAGGAACATAATAATTCAAATAAACTCTCATAGTTTGTATTTTTAAACATATAATTCTTAAAATGTGAATCATGTCGCACTTGCAAGCCATACTTAAAATAAAGCTTTTTCTTTTCACAAATAACTCAGAGCGTTAGTTATCTTATAATTTTTTCAATATCTTATTGTTATTAAGCGTTAATTTCTAATGGTCCTACAATTATACATTCACTCTATCTCGCTCTCTTTACCACTGCACTGGAAAACTTGCTAAGTTTAAATAGAAGAATATGTTCTATCTAAATATTATAAACATAGGCTTTATAATGCCCATATAATTCTTACCGTGATTAACAATTTATTAAGTTACTAAAATTTCTAGTGACTACTAAAAATATAAAATAGCCAGTGGGATAAATATTTATTACTTATCTACCCTGCTTATACTAAATAAGAATAAGAAAGACTCAATACAGCTATATTATTTTAGCTCAAAAATATATACTTTAGCCCCTAAAAAATGGAAAGTAATAATTGAAAAATTTATTGGTTCTGTATCTAGGCATAAAAACAATAGTATTGTTAACTCACATCTGAATAAGGCAGCTATAATTAGATTTTCTGACCTAAAACTTGCAGATGTCATGATGAAAAAGCTCAAATACTCAAGGGACATTGGGTTTCATGCACGAAAATTTATATTGCAGTAAATACGTTAAAACACTCAATATTATTAATGAAGAAACACACGAATGCTTAGTGATTTTGGTTGATACATCATTGCAGGCTAAAATATCATCAGAGCACTTGAAAGTTTAAATCAGCTTCCACCGGAGGCATATCGTCAACAGTTAGAAAACTCTATGTTTGTGTGTCTCTATTAAAGTGGGGTGGACACCAATTTTCACCTATTTTACCGAACTGGTATCACTCTTCCCTCATGTTCTGCTATCATGAGCCTCTTTTTATAACTCTCGCTGATTAGGCTTTAAGCATAAAACAATAATAATTTAAAAACCAAATGTACAATTATCCATCAGCAACATAAACCCCAGTAGCAGAACCTATAGAATGACGACCAATAAAGAACAGTACAACTTAAATAAGTTGCAAAAAAGAATTCGCCGCGATGTTGGCCAAGCAATCGCTGACTTTAATATGATAGAAGACGGTGACCGGATAATGGTTTGCTTATCTGGAGGTAAAGATAGTTACACACTACTTTCCATCCTGCAAAGCTTACAAAAAAGTGCCCCAATCCAGTTCTCATTAATTGCGGTTAATTTAGATCAAAAGCAACCCGGGTTCCCTGAGCATATTTTACCTGCATACCTTAATAAACTTGGTGTAGAGTACAAAATTGTTGAAGAAAACACCTATGGGATCGTAAAAGAAAAAATTCCTGAAGGGAAAACAACCTGCTCACTGTGCTCGCGTTTACGTCGTGGGATTTTATATCGTACAGCTACTGAACTAGGTGCAACTAAAATTGCTCTTGGTCACCACCGTGATGATATTTTACAGACTATGTTCTTGAATATGTTTTACGGTGGTAAGTTAAAAGGTATGCCTCCTAAATTGATGAGTGATGACGGAAAACACATTGTCATTCGCCCGCTCGCTTACTGTCGAGAAAAAGATATAGAGCGCTTTGCGCAGGCTAAAGAGTTTCCAATTATTCCATGTAACCTATGTGGTTCTCAGCCAAACCTGCAACGTCAAGTTATTAAAGAGATGCTACGTGATTGGGATAAGCGCTATCCCGGCCGTATCGAAACAATGTTCCGTGCTACTCAAAATATTGTACCGTCTCATTTATGTGATACCGAATTATTTGACTTCAAAAATATTTCTCATGGAGATGAAGTTATCAATGGCGGAGATCTTGCGTTTGACAAAGAGGAGCTACCGCTTCAAACTTTTATAGATGAAGATGATAAGCCCGACTTTACAGCAGAACGCCTTGATATTATTGAAGTTAAATAAACATTTATTGATAACCTCCTCGTATGGAGGTTATTTTTGCTCGGATTAGATGCAAAAAAAAAGCCGATGTAAAATACATCGGCATTACAGTGGTCAATTATTCTGTATAAGAACTCAATATGAGAAAAACTACAATTATGGAGCACAACGTTCATCGCTCAACGTTGCATTCACCTGCAGGACTAATACTGCACTAAAACCTCAGTAGTTTTATTGATTTATCTCAAACTAGGTCCGGTTATCGCAAATAAGTCATCAATATTAGAGCCATCGGCTTTTTCTTAACCACCACAAAACGGTTCCAATTAAAACGGCTAATAAAACACAAAATACACTAAAGGCAAAACGGAACTCATTACCAGGGATCCCGCCTAAATTCACACCAAACAGCCCCGTTAAAAAAGTTGTTGGTAGGAATATCATGGCCATTAATGACATTGTATAAATGCGCCGATTCATCATCTCAGTCATCATATTCGTTATCTCGTCAGAAATAATCGCTGTACGTGCAATAAAACCATCGAGATCTTCAATACAACGTCCTAATCGGTCAGAAATCTCTTGAATTCGACGACGATTGGTTTCATCTAACCAAAGCAATTTTTCTGTTGTTAAACGGGAAAACATATCTCGCTGTGGAGCCATATAACGGCGTATCACAATAATTTGTTTACGAAGTAATGCTAATTCCCCTCTCTCAGGAATTTGGCTATTTAATATGAAATCTTCCATATCAATTAAACGCTCATGCAAAGAATCCGTAAAATCACTTATTTCATCTGTAATAGAATCAGCAACCTCAACTAACCAGTCACCTGTACTTTGGGCCCCGACTCCCTGCTTTAAATCATCAATAATAGAATCTAAGGAATTTACTTTTCGATGACGACTAGAAATAATTATCCGATTATTAATAAATACCCTAAACGCAACTAATTGCTCAGGCCGCTGGCCAGCATTGGTATTTAATGTTTGCAATGTTAATAAAATACCATCGCCAACACGAATCAATCGCCAACGTCCTGAATGCCCAGATAAAGCAGACTTAACTTGGTCATTAAAGAGATCTGATTGCTGAATCCAATTAAAACTTTGTGGGTCCTTATAATCATAATGAAGCCAAAACGGTGATTGCTGGTTTGCGCTAGCATTCACGTCAATAGGAAGTAACCCACCGTCTCCATTTAACTGAAATGCATGTACAGGATTTGAATTTTGGAATAAAGAACCATAAATCAGTCCCATGCAATATCTCCCTTTTATAATCAATACGGTATTTTTAGTCGAATAGTGACATATTTGTCATTATTTCAAGAATCGTTCTCACGATACATAAAATAACAAAAAAAAGATTGAGATTAATATCTCATAAAAACAGACAATTTCCCATAAATCACAAAATATCGCCATTTTTGCTAAATAACACTACATAATTGACACAAACGAGCAATAAAGTTCATGATGATTTTTTTATTATGAAAAGGTAGTGTTTATTCCTTTTTTGGTCCTCCTTCCCATTCTCCAGAGGAAGGAGCTTTTTTTCTTTCCTTTAGAAAAAGCAGCCCGTACCTTGCACAGGCTGTATCCTATTTTAATGTTTAATGATATAAAAACTGTGGCTATAAGCGACATCTTCGGGGTTGTTTATCGGGTACCCCTTCAGCCAAGGCTTAATTAAGCGTGCATTGGTATATTGGTAAATAGGCGCGATTGGAGCTTCTTTTGCAATGATTGCTTCCGCATTATTATAATAACGGTTGCGTAATTGTGCATTCGTTTCAATACTCGCCGACTCAATAACGCTATCATATGCAGGGTTATTAAATTTTGGTATATTGCCAGTATGTTGAGATGTAAGCAGAGACAAGAATGTTGAAGGCTCATTAAAATCACCTATCCATGATGCACGTATAACATCAAAATTTCCTGTATTGCGGCTATCTATATAAGTTTTCCATTCTTGATTAACTAATTTGACTTCAGCGCCTAATTTTTTCTTCCACATAGAAGCAATTGCAATCGCAATTTTCTGATGATTTTCTGAACTGTTGTACAACAATGTTAATTCTAATGGGTGATTTGGACCAAAACCTGCTTGCTGTAATAACACTTTTGCTTGCTGGTCTAATTCTTTTTGTGTGTAGCTATTGTAAAGCCCTTTTTCAGGTTTAAAGCCATCGGTGACATCGGGAGTAAAATAATTTGCAGGTTTTTCCCCTGTACCTAATACCTTGTTAGCAATTAATTGGCGGTCAATCGCCATGGATAAGGCTTTTCTAACACGAACGTCATCCGTCGGTGCGCGTTGGGTATTAAATGCATAGTAATAGGTCCCTAATTGGTCTGGTGTAAAGACTTCATTAGGAATATCTTTCAATAATTTTTGATAGCGTTGTTTTGGAAATGATTCGGTAATATCCAAGTCTCCTGCTAAATAACGATTAGTTGCATGAGACTCTTGGTTAATTGGGACAAAAGTAACTTTAGTTATCACCGTATTTTGATGATCCCAATAATTTTTATTTGGAACTAAAACAATTTTTTCATTAACCACTCTGTCAGATAAAACAAAAGCGCCATTTCCGACTAAATTACCTACTTTTATCCAGTCATTACCAAACTTTTCAACGGTTCCTTGGTGAACAGGAAATAAACTAAAATTAGCTGCTAATGAAGGGAAATAAGGTACTGGTTTATTTAAAGTAATCTTTAATGTATGCGTATCAACCGCTTCAACACCTAGCTGTTCAACAGGCAGTTTTCCATCAATAATACCTTGCGCATTGTTAATACCTGCTAATGCTGCAAACCAAGCAAATGGTGATGATGTTACCGGTGAAACCAGTCGTTGCCAGCTATAAACAAAATCTTGAGCCGTGACAGGGTCACCATTCGACCAGCGAGCATCGGCCCTCAGTGTAAATGTCCAAATCCGGTTATCTGTTGTATTCCAATTTTGGGCTACACCTGGGATAGGCTTTCCATGGTCATCCTGGTTAACAAGCCCTTCAAATAAATCACGCATGACTTGCGCTTCCGTTAACCCCACTGATTTTACCGGGTCCAAAGAAGCGGGCTCGTCTTTTAAATGACGCGTAACTTCTTGGTTTTCAGCTAAAACAGTGCCAGTGGGTATCACCGCACTAATAGCTTGTGTAGTAAAAAAAACTGAAGAAATCAAAACAGCTAAAGATGTGAATGAATGTTTATGCATTTTATTTTCTATCTTGTTAGTATAAATAAAGTTAACTAAAAGCCTAGTTAAATGATTTCAAGTGAAGGTGCTATTGTTAGCAATATTACTGCATTTACGTCTTAAGTTTCATTTAGGTAAATTAATTATTGAAACATATTTCCGTATATCCATAAAAAACAATAGATTATAGAGCAAAAACTCACTCAGTTTAGATAATATCAAACAGCGATACACTTGAGTTATTCTGTAGTTTATCTTAATTTATCATATGCTTTCATATTTCAGAAATCTACATTTCTCTTGTAATCAATTGATTTACCTATCTAAATATACACAAACCAATACTCGCATTATACAATAATAGCTATGCCCATATCCTTATCATTTTTCTGATCAGTAAATAATGACCAAAGAAATCAATACAGACAGATTTCCTTTTGTTACACTCCATAAGGCAATTTAAAAAGGTGCATAACAGAAAACGCAAGCATTGAAAAAGCTTAGTTGTTATATAATGATAATGCACCATACTCTAATAAAAAGTATGTAATATTACCTTACTTTGCCCCATGTAGAACTCAAAGTAAGTGATAAGGTTTCTGTATAAAATTTGGTCATTAGTAGAATGTAAAACTCAGCACTGTATAACTACTCATTAAAAAACCTTTAATCGCAAAGATTTTTTATTAGAAGTTAGATTAAGTTAACAGTGAATCACTTTATGAACGGGAGAAAAATTCATGTCGCAAACAGTTAAATTAAAAGGTAATGACATCACAGTTAATGGTGTTTTTTTACAAGCGGGTTCAAAAGCTAAGCCCCTTACCCTTGTCACCAAAGATCTCAGCGAAGCAACGCTGGAAACTTATGAAGGTAAAAGAAAAGTTTTAAATATTTTTCCAAGTGTAGACACTGGCGTATGCGCGGCATCAGTTCGCAAATTTAATAAGCTCGCAAACGAGTTGGACAACACGGTTGTGTTATGCATTTCTGCTGACCTGCCTTTCGCACAAGCACGTTTTTGTGGTGCAGAAGGTTTAGATAATGTCGTTATGCTATCTTCTTTCCGTAGTGATTCATTTGCTAATGACTATGGTGTTGCTATCGCTAGTGGTCCATTAAAAGGCTTAAATGCACGTTCCGTTGTTGTCTTAGATGAAAATAATAACGTTATTTATAGCCAATTAGTTTCTGAAACTACTGAAGAACCTGATTACGACAGTGCATTAAACAGCCTTAAATAAGCTTTTTATATCATTTAACTCACTGTAATTAGTAATGAAGCGGGAATTTCCCGCTTCATTACTCAATATAAAAACCACACTAATCTACGTGAGCCCAGTACAATGGCTGGTGGTTCTTCGCATTAACAACATTCGCAAATAACTTATTGTCACTCATTATAGAGATCAAAGTATGAGAAAGCGTACTCAATACTTTTAAGGCTTGATCCTGAGTGACAGGGCAACAAGATGTCAAAATATCAATAATAAGGTCTCGAGGCTTATGGCCATTTTTCACCAATGCCTCCCACGTGAAACGATTTTTCTTCGTTAAATATTTTACTGCGGCTTTATTCATCAGATAAAGTTCAGCAGCTGATGCAGCAGACTCAAACATATCATTTTTATAATGACTCTGGCTCATGTATTCGCGTAGCTTACGATTTACAATGAAATTAATAGTGAATTGGTCCATGGCAACTCCTTGTAGGCTGAAACCCATCAGATGAGATTACGATACCCTAAAACAGTAGCTGTCTTTGTTATATAGCAGGAAAATTCACCAATTAGCAATAGTATTAGTAAGGTTTTGCCATACTAAACACGAGCTAAAAAAGGTACGTCTTCAAAATAACATTGAATTAGTGCCCTATTCTCATAGATTTTACCGACTGTTCGTACTACAACATCTCGGCAATACTTATTCAAACCGTGGGTCGGTATTGCCGTTGCAATGCCAGAACCACTAAAAAACAAACCTATTGCTGTTAACACATAGGTTATTCTTTTGTTCATTTAAATTAGTTTTGCTCTTTTTTCGTATTGAGACCATATTCTCTCAATTTATTGGCAATTGCCGTATGAGAAATATCCAAGCGTTTAGCTAATTTACGGGTGCTCGGGTAATCACGATACAAGCGCGCTAATACTGACGCTTCATAGCGTTTAGTAATTTCATCTAGCGAACCATTGAGCGAATCTAAAGCCAGTGCGGGAGGATTTACTACATCAGGTAATTGGATATTCTCTGCTTCCAATATATTGTCATTAAGTTGAGTTAACCCTTGATAAAGGGCATTTCTCAGTTGCCTTACATTACCCGGCCAATAATAACTGCTTAAAAATTCGATTAGCGAAGGCGCCAATTTAGGCTCTGCAATATGAAGCTCTTTGGAAAAACTGGCTACAAATGTCTTGGTTAGCGGTAGAATATCTTCTTTACGTTCACGTAATGGAGGGATGGTTAATGTGAGTACATTTAAACGATAATAAAGGTCCTCTCTGAATTTTTTTTCTGCCACCAATTCAGGTAGATTTTTCTGTGTTGCACAAATTACACGGACATTAACCTTAACTTCTCGTTCCTCGCCAACACGCCTAAATGTTCCATCATTTAAAAAACGTAATAACTTAATTTGCATTTGAGGTGACATTTCAGCAATTTCATCAAGCAATACTGTTCCGCCATTTGCTTGTTCAAAAAAACCTTTTTTACCTTCAACTGCATTTGGATACGCCCCTGCTGCATAACCAAATAATTCACTTTCTACGACATCATCCGGCATCGAAGCACAATTTAAACCTAAAAACGGTTCTTTTCCTCGCGCACTATGCAAATGACAAGCTTTCGCTAAGATATCCTTCCCAGTCCCTGTTTCACCAACGAGTAATAATGGCTCATCCAGCATCGCAACACGTTTAGCCCGTTCAACCACATTTGCCATGACAGGGCTAACAGCAATAATTTGTTCAAAACCACTGCCATCTACCTCAATAACTTGTTTACGTTGCTTATCTAAAATTTCAGCCGATTTCAACAGCAACACAGCTCCTGTACAATGGAGTTTACCATTTTCATCTGCCAAAATAATAGGAGTCACTTGCATCAAATAGTCTTGGCCTTTAATGACGACTTTCTCTGTATAAGCTTCTGGTGACTCTCGTTCAAACCAACGTACCAGCCCTTGGCTACCGACTAACTGAGAAAAGGTTTTTTCTCGAATTTTTGCCTCATCATAACCAAATAATTGCAATGTCATTGGGTTAACCAACTCAATATTTAGCTTATTATCAATGGACAAAACAGGTTCTGGAAATGAGTTTAATAGCGCCCAAACAGCTTTATGCTCTCTTTCTGAAGGCATAAAATAAATTCGGCGAACATCAATAACACCATTGATACGCCGTATTTCTGCCATCAATGTGCTGAACACCTGAAAATCCACAGGTGTAAAATTTAGGTAAATCCTGCGTTGAGGAGATATTTCAATACCTTTTAAATCAATATTTTGTAGGACTAAAAGATCAAGTAATTCACGCGTTAAACCGATACGGTCTTGGCAGGTCACTTCGAGGCGCATGGATAGGAACCTTCATCAAAAAAGCCGAGAGAATAAAGGTATTTTAGCCTTAAACATTAAGGGAATACAGTGTTTGTGTCACAAATTGTTGACAGTTTGTAAGCTTCATAGGTATCAACAAATAAAATCACTGCTTTCCTTAATTTTTTAAGGCTTGAAATAACAATAAGCATATTAATCAACAAATGATGCTGCTGAGTGAGTGAAAACTGTCAACTCACCCTGCCAGCGATATTTCTTTACGCTTTATCTTTTTTACTGGGAATAACATTCTTTAATTGGCCAATTAGCTGATGACGAAAATCGGCTAAACGAGGCTTGTTTTCAATCCAAGGCAGTGGTCGGCATAATTCCATCGCCTTAATACCTAAACGTGCAGTTAACAAACCCGCACCAATACCTTGTGCTGCACGTGTTGATAACCGTGCGGTAATGTCTTGAGATAACCAATCCATCCCCACTTCACGAATTAATTCAGATGCACCTGCAAAGGCAATATTAATGAGCACCATACGAAATAGCCGAATTCGGCTGTAATAACCGAGTTCAATACCATAGATTGCCGCGATCCGATTAATTAGACGAATATTTCGCCAAGCAATAAATGCCATATCCACCAGTGCTAACGGGCTCACTGCAATCATAATGGCCGATTCAGCGGAACAACGACTAATTTCTTTACGAGCTTGTTCATCAAGAATGGGCTGAACCATTCGACTATATAATTCAACAACTTCTCTATCATTATGAGAATCATGGAGAGTGGCTTGCCAATTAACAATCGCAGGATGTTGCATTGATAACGCAGATTGTTTTGCCAATTTTTCACAAAAAACCTTTCCTTGCCCCATTCCATGACTGTGCAATAATTCGCGAGCAAAGTCTCGTTCCTCTGCTCGTTCTCTTAAGCGATACAACCGCCGCCATTCACCAACGACTGACCCTACACCCGCCACAACAATTAAACCACCCGCAGCAGCAACACCTAACGCAGTCCAATCTTGTGTTACCCATGATTGGTGGATCCAAACGCCCAGTTGAGCAACGACACTGATCCCAAAAATTCCCGCAGCCGTGCCAACTAATTTTCTCCAAAAACTCCGTTTTGGTTTTAACGCTTCGTTAATCAGGCTTTCAACCTCACCCTCTTGGCTATCTTGTTCTGCTTCCAAAGAAACTGGAGTGAATTTTTCGAGTTCTCGTTCATCAAAAACTTGGGCTTTTTTCAGCGATTCTTTCGTATCATTTTCACTACTTTCAGCGAAATCTAAACGCTGTTTTAAAGGTTCATTCATTTCAGTTTATCTCCCAACAAAAATTCAAGCGCACTGTCCATACGAATATGTGGCAATGGTTGATCCATTGGCGTTGGCCTTGGTCTGAAATCTTCAAATTGAAAACCTTGAGTTTGCCAGAATTGCTCATTTGGCAACCGTTTTGGGACTTCACCAGGATAAAACATTAGCGGTTGTCCATCACTTAACCGATTCCCTTTTAACGCAGGTAATTTTTCACCTTTATAATCCACAAGGCCACTTTCGGTTGCTTGTATTGATGCTAAACCAACACAATCCATGCTGATCCCTTCAAATGCAGCATGCTGCCATGCCTCTTGCACTAATTGTTGCAATAAAGCCACTAAATTTGCATGCTGGTCTGGTGTTACATGGTCTGACTTGCTCGCCGCAAAGAGTAATTTATCAATACAAGGTGAAAATAAACGCCTCAATAATGTGCGTTTACCATAATGAAAACTACGCATTAATTGAGTTAACGCCATTCTCATATCATTAAATGCATCAACACCACTATTTAACGGTTGCAAACAATCAACTAAAACAATTTGTCGGTCAAAACGTTGGAAATAATCACGATAAAAACCCTTTACAACATGCTCACAATAATATTGATAGCGTTGCTGTAATGCGCCAATATTGGTGTTTTTTCCTGCCTGTGCGAGCTTTTTATCACCATATTTGGCTACATTCGGCCATGGGAAAAATTGGAGTGCGGGTGCTCCTGCTAATTCAGCCGGTAAAACGAAACGACCTGGTTGAATAAAATGTTGCCCTTGGGCCTTGCATTCAACTAAATACTGGGTGTAGGCAGCAGCAATTTCAGCCAGCAAATTTTCGTCAACAGGCGCTAAAGGGTCACATTTTTCACACAATGTCAGCCATGGTTGGGCTAAATGTGCACGCTCTCCCTTTATTAAGGTGTTCATTTGTTCAGACCATGCTAGATAATTTAAATCTAGCATGGGTAAATCCAACAACCATTCGCCGGGATAATCCACAATCTCTAAATATAATGATGAGTTATCGACAAAATGGCGCAAAAAAGAGTCTTCTGAACGGTAATGCAATTTAAGGCGTATTTCACTGACCCCCCGTGTTGGTGTTGGCCATTGCGGTGGTTCCCCATAAAGGGATGCAATACCTTCATCATACGCAAAGCGTGGTACTGACAAATCACGGTGAGGTATCCGTTTCACCCCTAACAACCGCTTATCACGCGCGGCAGAAAATAAAGGGAGCCGTGCGCCCGCATTCACATTCAATAATTGGTTCACCAGTGAAGTAATAAATGCGGTTTTTCCACTACGGCTAAGCCCTGTTACTGCGAGCCTAACATGACGATCAACACTTCTATTCATCAAATCAGTTAATTCACTGTGCAGTCGTTTCATGCTCCTCCCAAGACTTATCCTTTCAATTTAAACTCATTTTACGTCATATTGCGTTCTATAATTTAGCATAAAACAAATTGTATTAGGTTAACCGTTTAATTAGTACATTAAGCAACCATTTACTTGTCAATAACTTAATAAGTTTACCTATGAACCCTGCTGGGCCATACGTCATGAGCAACACTGCGGCTAATCGAATACCTTTTCGTAGCAAAAGTTTCTTTGCAAATTTTTTAATTCGATAACGAACGTTGTTTGCCATATTTCACTCACTTTTTTATCAAAAACAAAAGGGATTTGGTTTTGAAACCTAATCCCTTATCATGTGATGGCGATACGATTTATTATAGATTTCGAAATTTACTGTTCACTGTATAAGTATCTGACGTAACGTATCTTTCAATCTGGCGTAGCTTCATTTCACCTGATTTTAATTGTGTATCGATTTGGTTAATAAGACTACTGACTTCTGGGCCAATATCTTGCTGTGAACGGTAGCCACTTGGTGCCGTTTCTACGACAAAGCACATCACGATATACAAAATCAAAGTAATACCAAAACTGACAAATAGAGCCAATACGGCTAATGCTCTAACCAAAGCAACTGGAAGTTCTAAATACTCAGCAATACCCGAACACACACCACCGAACACACGTCTATCCGTTAAACGGTAAAGTTTGCGGTTGCGAAATTGAGTCATTATTTTTGCCTCCAATTTGGGTGTTCTGCATCCAAAATATCTTCAAGCGTTTTAATGCGTTGCTGCATCTGTGATGCTTGTTCTGCTAATTGCATCAAACGTTGTACTTCATTTTCAGTTAGCTGACTCCCCTGCCCACTGTTTTTTTTGCTGTAATGTAGCCACAGCCAAATAGGCAGAATAAAAATGAGAAAAATGATTAATACGAGAGACAGAAAAACGTAGCCCATCACATATCCTTATACATATGGTTAACCTATCTATGGCACTGATACGATATTACTAACGTACCAGTGCATCAAAATAACTGTTACTGATCTTTATTGATTTTAGCTTTAAGTGCCGCTAATTGCGCACTTATTTCGTCGTCTGCTTTTAACTCTGCAAACTGTTGATCCAGTGATTTTTGTTTCCCAATACCATAACTTTGGGCTTCACCTTCCATATGGTCTATACGGCGCTCAAACTGTTCAAAACGCGCCATTGCTTCATCCAGTTTGCCGCTATCCAGCTGACGACGTACATTACGACTAGATTGTGCGGCTTCCATACGAACAACCATTGATTGCTGTTTCGCACGAGTTTCTTGCAGTTTGTTTTCTAATTCAGTGATTTCACCTTTCAAGCGAGTCAAGGTTTCATCAACAATAATCAGCTCGTGTTTTAAGGTATCGACCATTGCACTCACTTTTTGCTTTTCAATCAGTGCCGCACGCGCTAAATCTTCTTTATCTTTCACCAGCGCTAATTCTGCTTTTTCTTGCCAATCAGCAACTTGTTTTTCGCCCATCTCAATGCGACGTTCTAAACCTTTCTTTTCTGCTAAAGTACGTGCTGATGTTGACCGGATTTCAACTAACATATCTTCCATTTCTTGAATCATCAGACGGATCATTTTTTGCGGATCTTCTGCTTTGTCTAACAAAGAAGCGATGTTTGCATTAATGATATCGGCAAAACGTGAAAAAATACCCATTGTTTATATCCCCTTGATGGATTTAATCATTCTGTAGCGCCTCGACCTGATTTGGCTTCCAACCCATACCTGACGCTCCGTAAGTCTAACAACAATTCGCATGTTGCTGTATTTAGCTACTGCTGTTACATATTTTAAATAGCAATTGGCGTGCCAACTTTTAAATTAATTCATATTGATATGATTTTAAAGAGAATAATTATAAGCTTCCCCTGAAAATCATTTTAGTCTATAGTTCAAATACAGGCATTTTAAACCAACTATTGGCGAAAAAAACCATGAAAGAAACCAATGAACCTATTCTTGGCGTTTCAAGTAATTTTCTCGATGTACTCGAACAAGCCTCTGAACTCGCACAACTCAATAAACCTGTTTTAGTTATCGGTGAACGCGGCACGGGTAAAGAGCTTATCGCAGATAGACTCCATTACCTTTCCCCTCGCTGGCAAGAAGCTTTTATCTCTCTCAATTGCAGCGGACTCAATGAGAATTTGCTGGATTCTGAATTATTTGGACATGAAGCGGGGTCTTTTACGGGAGCCCAAAAACGCCATCAAGGGCGCTTTGAACGAGCTGACAAAGGTTCTCTTTTTCTTGACGAACTCGCGACTGCACCTATGTCAGTTCAAGAGAAACTCCTGCGTGTCATTGAATATGGCGAGCTTGAACGTGTCGGTGGAAGCCAAGCTTTACACGTAGATGTGCGTTTAATCTGTGCCACAAATGCCAATTTACCCGAACTCGCCAAACAAGGTCGTTTTCGAGCCGACCTCTTAGATAGACTGGCTTTTGATGTCATTCGCCTTCCCCCATTACGTGAACGGCAACCTGATATATTATTATTAGCAGAGCATTTTGCTATTTTAATGTGTGGTGAATTAAAACGTTCGCACTTTACAGGTTTTACACGACATGCCCAACAAGCCCTGCAAAACTACCCATGGCCAGGTAATGTACGCGAATTAAAAAATGTCATTGAGCGTTCAATATACCGCCATGGAAATCATGCTGAACCCGTTGATAATATTATTTTCAATCCATTTGGTGAAAAACTTGCTGAGCTGCATGAATCACCAAGCCCCCAACCCATACAGCCTTCCCAACAAGCAAATACCATTTTACCTTCACTACCTTGTGACTTACGTCAGTGGCAGCAGCAATCTGAAAAAGCACTATTAGAACAAGCGCTAGCAGATTGTCATTTTAATCAGCGTAAAGCAGCACAACGGTTATCTCTAAGTTATGACCAACTGCGTGGTTTAATTAAAAAACATCAAATAAATATTGAAATTTAATAGTCATTAGTTCAAACAATCCAAATTTATTGTTTGAACTAATGCAATATACTTAGAGATAAAAAGTTTAAATTTGAAAATCGTGGGCTTTATTATTACTAAATGTTTCCAATTTCACATTGCACTTTTAAATATTACTTATCACTTAATTACTAACAGCATCAGTAAAAAACCAAATAAAATAAAAACAATAAATAACAATTAGTTAAAAGATAACTTCATCATAAAAAATTAAGCCAAATTACACTAAAAACCATTTTGCCCCCCCAAAAAAAGTGATAATTAGTAATTTCCACTAGCTATTATATAAAAAATATAATTTTCTTTAGCACGTTTAGTTAATTATATATAGATAGATAATTCTATTTTAATATGATTAATGCTGTTTTATTATTTGTATTTACACCTTGTCATATTTAACTACTGTGCGAAATATATTTATATGATATCTCTATTAATATAATTCTTATTATATGAGGAGCCTATTATGAAAAATATAAATGTACTAGCGATCACCTTTTTTCTTCTAGGGTTATCTCCTACGGTTAATGCGCAATCATTGATGAAAACATTTTCTTACTGTGATGCCGCTTTCTTCAAGAAAATAAAAGATGACCCTGTTTTAAACGATATTTCTAATGCATTGAAACATAACCAATTAGGCACCAATGAACACGTTTCTGTTAATCTCAATTTTTCACCAACCGGTATTGTGACTTTTAACCGTTTTTTTGTTAGTCATAGTAATTTTGATAAACATGATGGCTTCGCCTATTTAGGCTTGCGTGACCAATACTATTTTTGGGGATTTGAAACAACACAAAGCCTTGAAGAGGTTGTCCGCTATACGTCATCAAGAATTGCGATTATAAAGGTAGGAAATACTTATATCTACTCACCGATGATCCGCCATAATTTGCAAAGTAAATGGGTATTTAACGAACACGCAACGCAAGATTACAACTTGGAACCAAATGCTGCTGAAAAAATGCTGATTATTGAAAAAGATGAGCAAAGAGGTGTTGTTCGTTTCTTATGTACCCTTCAAGGCAACGTAACCGATGAAGACTTACACTATGTGGGTTTAAAATAATAGCTAGAAATTAAGCTAAACAAGCTCATCTATTTCTCCATAAAAAAAAGCCAGCACCCAAGCTGGCTATCAAATAAAACACTGGAAGCAATGTGAGCAATGTCATGCCTTGTCTACATAAGCACTCGGCTTAAGTGATAAAACGAATGATAATCGTTATCAGTGTCATTTGTAAAGCTTTTTAATGAGATTTTTTCTCATTAAGACATACTTCAATGATTAATATAATAATTTAAGTTAATTATTATATTAACATCATCCCTTTTAGCTTAATTTTCATACTTTATAAGGCTAAATTTTGCTTATACCCTGTATCCCCATTTTTACGCTACAATAGGTCAATTCTCGTTAACGATGTCAGTGGTATGCGCCTATTAACTGTTTGGTTTTTATTTATCATTTCTGTGTCTGCACAAGCGCTTAATAACCAAGAGCGCTTTACCGATATTGTGGCTAACGAGGTCCCTGCAGATATACGCCAAAAAGGCTTTATTTACTGTGTAAATGGGGTCGTTACCACGTTTAACCCACAATTAGTTAGTAGTGGGCTAATTGTCGACCCTCTCGGTGCTCAAATTTATGATCGGCTATTAGATGTTGATCCGTTCACTTATCGCTTGGTTCCTGAACTGGCTGCTAGATGGGAAGTTTTAGATAACGGTGCAACTTACCGTTTATACTTGCGTAAAGATGTAAAATTCCAAAATACAACTTGGTTTACACCTACACGCAATATGAATGCTGATGATGTTGTGTTCAGCTTTTCCCGCATGTTTGAGGTGAATCACCCCTATCACTACATCAATGGGGGGCATTACCCTTATTTCGATAGCTTACAGTTCGCCAACAGCGTGCAAAGCATACGTAAAATTAATAACCATACAGTGGAGTTTCGTTTGAACTCTCCTGATGCGTCTTTTTTATGGCATTTGGCGACACATTATGCTCCTATTCTTTCATCCGAATATGCCGATTTCCTTTCAAGCATAAATCGCCAAGAGCTGATCGATTGGCGACCAATTGGTACGGGGCCATTTCATTTAGATGACTACCAAGCAGGGCAATTCGTTAGACTTCTTAGAAATGACAATTATTGGAAGGGCTTGCCTCGTATGGAAGAAGTGGTTGTTGACATGGGAGCAGGTGGAACTGGCCGTATTTCAAAATTACTCACTGGGGAATGTGACGTTTTAGCTTACCCTGCCGCAAGCCAGTTAAAGGTATTACGCGATGACCCGCGTTTACGAATTTCTATGCGTTCTGGGATGAATATTGCCTACCTCGCATTTAACACCAGCAAGCCACCATTAGATAAGCTAAAAGTACGCCAAGCAATTGCGTATGCAATTAATAATGAACGTCTAATGCAATCAATTTATTACGGCACGGCAGAAACAGCCGCATCTATTTTACCAAGAGCATCATGGGCTTATGACAATCAAGCAAAGATCACCGATTATAATCCCGAACTTTCTAAGCAAATGCTCAAAGAGATGGGATTAGAAAATCTAAAACTAGATTTATGGGTACCAATCGCCTCCCAATCATATAACCCAAGCCCACTTAAGATGGCAGAGCTTATCCAAGCTGATTTAGCGCAGGTCGGTATTGTGATGAATATCCGTTCTGTCGAAGGCCGTTTCCAAGAAAACCAATTAATGGATAGAAGCCATGATATGACATTAGCGGGTTGGACAACTGACAGTAATGACCCAGACAGTTTTTTCCGTCCGCTACTGAGTTGTGCAGCAATTGGTTCCCAAACCAATTTAAGCCATTGGTGTAACCCTGCCTTCGATGAAATCTTACATAAGGCACTATTGACACAGCAATTAGCCGCACGTATAGATTATTACCACCAAGCACAGCAAATTTTAGGGGAAGATTTACCCGTCTTACCCCTCGCCTATTCTTTACGTTTACAGGCCTACCGCTATGATATAAAAGGCCTAATGATCAGTGCGTTTGGTAATACCTCATTTGCTGGCGTGTATCGTGAAATGGAGCAGCCTGAAAAAGTTTCTCCGAAAAAACAGAGGCAGAAACCATGATTATTTATTCACTGCGTCGTTTTTTACTTTTATTAGTCACGGTGTTCTTCTTATCGCTAGTCAGCTTTAGTTTAAGCTATTTTACGCCTAATGCACCTCTGAGCGGCGCATCACTTATCGATGCCTATATTTTTTATTTTGAAGGCTTACTCCATTTTGATTTTGGTGTTTCAAGTATCAACGGGGAACCCATAACAGAACAATTAAGGGACACATTCCCTGCAACCATGGAGTTATGCATTTTAGCGTTTATTTTTGCTTTAACGACAGGTATACCACTCGGCATCATTGCTGCATTTTGGCGTAACAAGCCTGCAGATATTGCTATCAGTGTCTTTGCTTTATTAGGATTTTCTGTCCCTGTATTTGTACTTGCACTGGTTTTAACTCTCTTTTTCTCATTACATCTAGGATGGCTTCCTGTATCTGGCCGAATTGACCTATTATATAATTTAAAAACGGTGACTGGCTTTGCCTTGGTTGATGCATGGCTTTCTGACTCCCCCTATCGTAAAGATATGATTATCAATGTACTTGAGCACATGGTATTACCTGTCCTCACTTTAGCACTCGCACCAACAACCGAGGTTATTCGGTTAGTACGTAATAGCACCGAAGAAATCGCCAGTGAAAATTATATCAAAGCAGCCGCTATTCGAGGGCTTTCACGGATTAAAATCATTCGCCGCCATATTTTTCATAATGCTATTCCACCGATTATTCCTAAGCTTGGCTTACAGTTTTCTACGATGTTAACACTGACCATGGTCACTGAACTCGTTTTTAACTGGCCGGGGCTTGGTCGTTGGTTGGTTACAGCAATCCGCCAAGAAGACTACTCTGCGATTTCTGCTGGGGTGATGCTAATTGGTGCGCTCGTGATTACTGTAAATGTGCTGTCTGATATTTTAGGTGCCATGATGGACCCATTAAAACATAAGGATTGGTATGTCCTCAGATAATTTTTATCGTGAACAAAAAATGCCATCCCCAACTCGAGTGGTATGGAATATCTTCTCATCAGATGTGACCTCTATGGTGGGGTTTGTTGGTGTGTTGGTTTTATTAATTTTATGTTTTGTTGGCTCTTATCTGGCACCTTATGCACTAGATCAACAGTTTCTAGGTTACCAACTAACGCCGCCGTCTTGGTCTCATTATGGCGAAGTGGCATTCTTCTTTGGTACAGACGATCTGGGCCGTGATATTCTAAGTCGGCTATTGATTGGTACTAAATCGACATTTGGTGCCGCTATTTTAGTCACACTGATTGCGACACTTATTGGATTAGTTCTCGGCTGCTTAGCTGGGATGACTCGCGGGTTAAAATCTGCAATTTTTAACCATATACTCGATACGTTACTGTCAATTCCTTCCTTATTACTGGCAATTATTGTTGTCGCCTTTATGGGCGCTAGCCTACAAAATGCAATGCTAGCTATTTGCCTTGCATTAATTCCACGAATGGTAAGAACTATCTATGTCGCTGTACATGATGAGTTAGATAAAGAATACATCGTTGCCGCACGCCTTGATGGCGCTTCAAACATTTTTATTTTATGGTATACCGTACTTCCTAACATTACCCCTATTCTCGTCACTGAACTGACTCGAGCACTTTCTATCGCTATTTTAGATATTGCTGCTTTAGGTTTTCTTGATTTAGGTGCACAACTTCCCTCTTCTGAATGGGGTGCTATGCTAGGTGATACTTTAGAGCTTATCTATGTTGCTCCTTGGACGGTTATCTTGCCAGGTGCTGCCATCATGATAAGTGTGCTTTTTGTTAACCTTTTAGGTGACGGGCTACATCGTGCCATCAACGCGGGGGTTGAATAATGCCACTTCTAGACATCCGCAATTTAACTATCGAATTTATGACTGCAAATGGCCCCGTCAAAGCGGTTGACCGCGTTTCAATGACGCTATCTGAGGGGGAAATAAGAGGTTTAGTTGGCGAATCAGGTTCCGGAAAAAGCCTTATTGCAAAAGCTATCTGTGGCGTGACTAAAGATAATATTCGAGTAAAAGCTGACCGCTTTCGCTTTCAAGACATTGACTTACTAAAACTCAGCCCACGTAAACGCCGCAAACTAATTGGCCATAATATCTCGATGATATTTCAAGAGCCACAATCTTGTCTCGACCCAGCTGCTGATATTGGTAAACAGCTTATCCAAGCTATCCCAGGGTGGACTTATAAAGGCCGCTGGTGGCAACGTTTTAATTGGCGTAAACGTCGTGCGATAGAGCTATTGCACCGTGTGGGGATAAAAGATCATAAAGATATCATGCGCAGTTATCCTTATGAATTAACCGATGGTGAATGTCAAAAAGTCATGATAGCGATTGCCATCGCTAACCAACCCCGGTTATTAATCGCTGATGAACCCACCAATGCGATGGAGTCAACTACTCAGGCTCAAATTTTCCGTTTATTGGATAAATTAAACCAAAACAATAATATGGGAATTTTACTCATTAGTCATGATATGGAAATGATGTCGAAACTTGTTGATCGCATCAATGTACTCTATTGCGGGCAAACAGTGGAAAGCGCAACTCCTGAAGATATTCTACAACGGCCACGCCACCCTTATACTCAAGCACTAATCCGCTCAATCCCTGATTTTGAAAGCCCTCTTCCCCATAAAGGGCGGTTAAATACGTTACCTGGTGCAATTCCTTCACTTGAACATTTGCCCATTGGTTGTCGCCTTGGACCTCGTTGCCCCTATGCACAACGAACTTGCATCAACGCGCCACAATTACGCAATATTAAAGGCCATCTCGTTGCTTGCCATTACCCGCTAAACACCGAGGAACAACCCTAAATGGAAACCTTACTTGAAGTCCGTAATCTCACAAAAACTTTCCGTTTTCGTGAAGGGTTATTTCATCGACACGAATTACAAGCCGTCAAACCCGTTAGCTTTAACTTACAGGCAGGCCAGACATTAGCTATCATTGGCGCCAATGGCTCAGGAAAATCAACCCTTGCGCGAATGTTATCAGGCGTTGTAGAACCCACCAGCGGCGATATTTTCATTCGTGGACAACGCCTGAATTTTGGCGATTATAGCTACCGTTGCCAGCGTATTCGCATGATTTTCCAAGATCCAAGTACATCCCTAAACCCAAGGCAGCGTATTGGTCAAACCCTTGAGCTCCCTTTAAAATTAAACACTGACTTAACTGGAATAGAACGTGAAAGGCGTATTATTCAAACGCTTCGCCAAGTCGGGTTACTCGCCGACCACGCTGAATATTATCCACACATGTTAGCATCTGGGCAAAAACAACGTATTGCATTGGCAAGAGCACTTATTCTACAACCCGAAATTATTATTGCTGATGAAGCGTTAGCTTCGTTAGACATGTCCATGCGCTCGCAAATCATCAACTTAATGTTAGATTTACAAGCAAAACAAGATATTGCATTTATCTATGTTACCCAGCACTTGGGGATGATGAAACACGTCAGCGATAAAATGCTTGTCATGGATAAAGGCGAAGTTGTTGAGCGTGGTAATACCGCAGAAGTTTTAGCTGCCCCTCTTCACGACGTTACTCGCCGGTTAATTGAAAGTCACTTTGGTGAACCCCTGTCGATTGATGCTTGGCGACAAGACTTGTAACTGTTATTCAGTTGTCTGTGGGTAAACACCTTCACAGGCAACAAATTAAACATCTTATTTAACGTGCTATCGTCACATTGGCTTTAATATGTTTAAGGTGAACGACTATCGTAAATGTGACAATCACCAACAGTGACCATGCTCCCCACTTACCTGCATGTACCATTGACCAAGCACCAATTTGGTTTGGATACTGCCAAACACCAAAAAATGTCCCAAAATTCTCAGCTAGCCAAATAAAAAAACCAATTAGCATAAATGCAAGTAATAATGGCATTTTTCGCTCTTTATCTAGCGGAGTGTAAAAAACCATACTGCGCGCATACAACCCCATAATAAACGCCGCTAAATACCAACGATAATCATCAATATAATGGTGGCTAAAAAAATTAATATAAATAGCCAGTGCGACTAGTGTCGCCATCCAATAAGGTGGATAGTGTTCAATTCTTACTTTAAAAAATCGCCAAGATTGAATGATATAGCTCCCTACGGCGGCATACATAAAACCAGTAAATAGAGGAACTCCCCAAAGCTTCGTATAGGCCTCATCGGGATATTGCCAAGAACCTATCGTTGCTGAAGTTTTAAATAGCTCCATCATAAAACCGACTAAATGGAAAACACAAATAGCCTTTAATTCATCCCAAGTTTCTAACTTTGACCACACTAACAAAGCTTGAAAAGCAACGGCAAAAATTAGTAACAGGTCATAGCGAGGGATACCTATTAATCCTTTAGCTGGGACTAAGAATAGTGCCAAAAAGAAAAAACCAGCGAATAAACAAGAACGAGCATTAATTAAACCGAAAAACCAAAACTCTAATAGAAAGCGTTTAATTCCATGGCTATTATTCGGCTGGTGAGCCATTAAAATTTGGTCTAACTTTCCTAAAAAATTCAATTTCTGACACAAACTGGTCATCTATTCACTCACCTATTCTTTTATTATTCGGTTTGTTTTCTTCCCGAAGATTAGGCGAGGAGTTTAGCAAAATCGAATTACTCTACATAAGGTAACTATCTTAAATTTATGCATTTTTATTATTTATAGCTTCAATCACTAGATTTACACTACCTATTAATATTGACGACACTTTCCATCCAATTATGGGTTTTATTGTTTAACTCGCACCTGATGGCAATTCGTTAATAGAAAGTAATGATATACTTAAGCAATATGTGTTTATTTGCTATATGAATGCCAACTCAACAATTTAGGAGTTTTATGATGAAATTATATTACGCTCCCGGTGCTTGCTCACTTTCTCCTCACATCATTCTGCGTGAAACAGGTTTAGATTTCAGTATTGAACGAGTAAATATAAAAGAGAAAAAAACCGAGAAAGGTGAAGACTTTTTAGCAATAAACCCAAAAGGACAAGTACCCACTTTAGTGTTAGATAATGGCGAACAACTCACAGAAGGTGCTGTAATTGTCCAATATATTGCGGACCAAAAACCGGATCGTAACCTAATCGCACTTCCTGGTTCTATGAAACGTTATCACCAATTAGAAGCTTTAAACTTTATTTCGACAGAACTACATAAAAATTTCTCACCTTTATTCACTCCAGGAACACCAGAAGAGTATAAAGATACTGTCCGTAATGTATTGTTTAATAAGTTTGCGTATGTTGATAACGTGCTCGCTAAACAGGCTTTCTTTGCTGGAGATACTTTTAGTGTCGCAGATGCCTATTTATTCACTGTGAGTAATTGGGCAAAACACGTTGGGCTCGATTTGACTAGCCTGACCCACCTGCAAGATTACAGTGCTAAAATAGCTAAACGCCCTAATGTTCAAGATGCATTAAAAGCGGAAGGACTAATCTAATCTGTAAAATAGCACGCTTTCAGTAGTGCGCTGTAAGGTTGTTGATAAAGCGGGAAAAAACATAGTTTTCCCGCTTTATGTTATCAACTAAGATTTTATCAGCTGAAAAGCAGTTTAATCTAATTGTGTTGCACAGAAGTTATGTTCTGGGTTAACCATTTTGTCTTGAGCAGCGACGAGTTGTAATTCGTACTCCCCCATCTCTTTGGTTTTTATCATCACTTCATATACTGCAGCGGCAACGTGCTCTAATCCCTTATCTAAGCGCTCACCTTTCAATAAATTAACCAACATTAAACCACTGGTCAAGTCACCGACACCTACAGGTTGTTTTTCACCAAAGTCAACAAGAGGACGGCTAACATGCCAACTGTGCTCTGCTGTTACAAGGATCATTTCAAAACGATCTGCGCGATACCCTGCTCGGCTTAAATGTTTAACAAGAACGATTTTAGGGCCTTTGTGACACAATTCACGTGCAGCTTGGGTAGCTTCTTCAACATTTTTAATTGTTCTACCCGTTAATGTTTCTAATTCTAATAAATTTGGTGCGATAACATCACTCGCGGCCAATGCACGCTCACAAAGGAATTCAGCAACTCCCGGAGCAACAATACAGCCTTTCTCCGGATGCCCCATTACTGGATCACAAAAATAGAGGGCTTGCGGATTAGCTACTTTGACCCTTTCCACGATATCAAGAATATCATTTCCTTGCTCAGCTGAACCGATATAACCGCTTAATACAGCATCACAAATTTCTAATTTATGAATTTTAGCTAAACCATCGACGATGTCGGTTAAGTGTTGTGCGGGAAAAACACTTCCGGTCCATTGTGAATACTGTGTATGATTCGAAAACTGTACGGTATTGAGTGGCCACACATCTACGCCCATTCGGCACATAGGAAATGCGGCAGCACTGTTTCCTGCATGGCCGAAAACAACATGGGATTGAATTGATAATACGCTTTTCATTGAAAACCCAAAGAATTGTTATGTCGAATGAAGAGAAATCAGTGATTATCCGTTGCTAATATGGATATACTCCAAATAATTCTAATTACATGTAAGCGGCTTGAGAAAATAGTTCGAATTATATACATCGATATATAATTCGAAGAGCATAGCACAATCAACACCCATGCAACTTGAAGTATGACGAGTATAGCCCGGAAAATTCCGGGCTGATATTACAAAGGTTAGTCAGAGCTATTTCCAATTAATTAAACAGTCGTTTTTCTTACCACGACGGATCAAGGTATAACGACCAAACAGGCGATCTGCGTCAGAGAACACATACATTGGCTCTGTCTGTTTTTGGCCATTAATTGATACCGCGTTAGAACTAATTGCCGTTCTTGCTTGCCCACGAGAAGGCACTAACTCTGAATCAACTAAAGCTTGCTGTAAATCCGCACCTGCTTCCAATGTAATACAAGGCATGCCATCTTGAGCCAATTGTTCAAAATCAGCTTCAGTTAAATCAGATACTGCACCAGAGAATAAGCTTTCTGTAATACGTTTCGCTGCTGCTAACCCTTCTTCGCCATGTACCAGTTTAGTGACTAATTCCGCTAATACATATTGAGCTCGAGGTGCCTTTCCACTGTTTTTATCTTCTTCTTCTAGCGCATTGATTTCATCTAGTTCCATGAATGTGAAGAATTTTAAGAAGCGATAAACATCCGCATCTGCAGTGTTGATCCAGAACTGATAGAATTTATACTGGCTGGTTTTCTTGGAATCTAACCAAACTGCACCACCTTCAGTTTTACCGAATTTAGTGCCATCTGCTTTAGTAATCAGAGGAACCGTCATACCAAATACTTGGTTTTGGTGTAAGCGACGTGTTAAATCGATACCGGAAGTAATGTTACCCCATTGGTCAGAGCCACCAATTTGCAGCTCTACACCCATCTCTTTGTTCATATTTGCGAAGTCATAACCTTGTAAAAGGTTATAAGCAAACTCAGTAAAAGAGATACCAACGTCATCACGATTTAAACGTTGCTTAACAGACTCACGGTTAATCATTTGGTTAACCGAAAAATGTTTACCAATATCGCGCAAGAAAGTCAGCACATCCATTTTGCCAAACCAATCATAGTTATTAGCAAGGCGTGCACTGTTATCACCACAATCAAAGCTTAAAAACGGTGAAACTTGGTTACGGATTTTTTCTACCCACTCTTGAACGGTTTCTGTGGTGTTTAATTTACGCTCAGTAGCTTTAAAGCTCGGGTCGCCAATAAGGCCCGTTGCACCACCGACCAACGCCACAGGCTTGTGCCCGGCTAGTTGGAATCGTTTTAAACACAGCAAAGGAACCAGATGTCCCAAATGCAAGCTATCAGCGGTAGGATCGAAGCCACAATAGAGAGAGATAGGGCCCTGCGCCAGTCTCTCTGCTAACGCATCCTCATCCGTTACCTGGGCAACGAGGCCCCGCTCTTGCAATTGTTTAATCAGGTTATTGCTAGACATCAATGACTCCATCAGTTGTATTTTGTCTATCTATTTTGGTTTGAATGACCAGTAAGTTTGAGAGGCTTATCAAAAACTCACCAGTGTAATTTGTCAATTTACTTAAATGAGGCTATAGCATAAAGCGCATATCAATTAAGTGCCAGCTAAAAAACATGATCCTAAGGGGCTAATCTATCAATTTTCCAGCCATCACCTTCTCGCTGGTATAAAAAACGGTCGTGCAAACGGTGTGCACCGCCTTGCCAAAATTCAACACTATTAAATACCACTCGATATCCCCCCCAAAAACTAGGCAATGGGACGTCACCGTTCTTAAATTTTTGTTTTAGTTCTAAAAATTTCCCTTCTAAAATACCACGCGCTGAAATTTTAGAAGACTGTGCTGATGCCCATGCTGCAATTTGGCTATCTTTCGGCCTACTATGAAAATATTTTACAACTTCAATAGGGTTCAAACGCTCAGCAACCCCAGTGAAATTGACTTGGCGCTCTAATGGGTACCATGGGAAATGTAGACTAATTTTATTATTTTTTTCTAAATGCTGTGCTTTTCGGCTACCTAAATTGGTATAAAATACAAGGCCTTTATCATCAAAATGTTTTAAAAGTACAATACGCTGGTAGGGTTGCCCGGTTTCATCCACAGTAGCAACACACATTGCTGTTGGGTCACTCAAGCGAGCTTCACACGCCTGCTTCATCCAGAGTTCGAAAAGCGTCAGTGGGTTTGGCGTTAAGTCATTACGTCTTAACCCACCTTTTGTATATTCACGACGTACCGATGCAAGATCTATTTCACCTAGCTCGTTCATTTTTATGTCCTTTACCACAGTTATTTTTTATCGGTATTTTTAGGGTATATTGCCCCAAGCACAGTCTCTTTACTTGCCCCAGTAACAGAGGCTAAATTTCCAGGAAGACCAGATACCGTTCTAGCAGCTAGCCATGCAAAAGCCAAGGCTTCCATGTCATCACCACTTAAACCAAATTTATCACTTGGTGCCACTTCAATTCCCGGAAGCAAGGCTGCCATCCGTTGCATTAGAAAAGTATTCTTTGCCCCTCCACCACATACTATTAAGCGCTCACAACCGCCACACAGTAATACTTGTTCTGCGATAGAAGCTGCGGTTAATTCGCACAGAGTGGCTTGAACATCGTCAGCTGAAATTGATGGAAAATGAACTAAATGCTGCTCTAACCATTGTGTGTTGAAATACTCACGCCCCGTACTTTTCGGTGATGAACGTCTAAAGTATGGGTCACTTAGCATCGCTTTTAGTAATGCATGATCAACTTGACCTCGACTTGCCCATTCACCATCTTTATCATATGCCTGTTGCTTTATACGCCAGCTCCACGTATCCATTAACATATTTCCCGGCCCTGTGTCATAACCCTTAACATAGGCACCAGGTAATAAAGCTGTGACATTAGCTATTCCACCAATATTTAGTACAATTCGTTTTTCTGTAGGGTGCCCTAAAACAGCTAAGTGAAATGCAGGAACTAAAGGTGCTCCCTGTCCCCCATAAGCCATATCTCTTCGGCGAAAATCACCTACCGTCGTGATCCCTGTTAAAGCGGCAATACGGTTGTTGTCGCCTAACTGCATAGTAAAAGGCTGTTCGCCATCGGGCTCATGCCAAACAGTTTGCCCATGGCAACCGATAGCAATGATATCTTCAGATGTTAAACCAGTTTGAATAAGAAGTTGGTTTACCGCATCTGCATATAAAGAGCCTAACTCTCGATCAATTTTACCAACCTCTGATAGCGTTGTTGTTTGCCCTTGGCATATATCTAAAATTCTTTTTTTTAATCCAATGGGAAATGCAACACTCAAACTGGATTGCTCTGCGACAAATTTGTCACTAATTGCGGCAAGAACGACATCAACACCATCTAGGCTAGTTCCTGACATAACCCCTATGTAACGACCTGATTTCATCATTATTCTTGTTCCTTTAGAGTGCACATTAACTTTACAACGCTCAGCTACAAAAGATTGTGCTTTGATGATAAATTTTGTCAACAATTCGATGCAATTTCTCGGAGCGCTTCGCAGGAATAATAAATAAATGCACTAAAACTAAAAATTGCTAGACAACCTAACTAAAAAAGACGTTTTGTAATATCTGAAACTTTCATTTTCAATATAATGATACATAATACATTTATCAGCTCAGCATTACTGTTTAGTATTTCAGCTAAAGTTTTAACGACTATTCTTTTAGCAACTGGTGCGAAATGATGCTCATAAGCTGACTACCCTATATGAATATTTAACAAAGAGTGCCTTATTGAATGAAATCATCTCGAATTTGAGATATTTTACCTAGTGTTTACACTCTATTTAAATCAAAATCGGTAATCTAACCATCGCTTTTTAATATCATTATTTTGATACTTGTTGTGTTTATGGTGAAAACAAATATACGATGCTATGTTAGTGCCACAGACAGCAAATCTCATAGGAGTTCTTATGCTTAAGAAAGTTTTTGTAGGTGTTGTAGCAGTTGCAGCTTTATCAGGCTGTGTCAATACCAGTACGCTTTCTGGTGATACTATTTCAGCCAAGGATGCGAAACAGGTACAGACTGTGACTTATGGTACTGTTCTGAATGCTCGCCCTGTGACTATTCAAGCTGGTGAAGACGGTAACGTGATTGGTGCAATTGGTGGTGCTGTTCTTGGTGGGTTATTAGGTAACACCATCGGTGGTGGTACAGGTAACACATTAGCAACTGCCGCAGGTGCTATTGCAGGTGGTTTAGCTGGTCAGGAAGCTCAAGGCGCATTAAATAGAAGCCAAGGTGTTCAATTAGAAATCCGCCTCGATAGCGGTAAAAACATTGTTGTTGTTCAAAAACAAGACCCAAGCACCTTCCGTAATGGCCAACGTGTTATGATTGCGAATAGCGGAAATACTGTTACTGTGTCTCCTCGGTAATCATACAGTACTAAATTAGGCATGCTCACCGGCCATGGCCGGTGAGCATTACTTACAAATAGTATTGCTGAATGATATCGTTGCTTTATGGTAGATAATCGTATTTTTTATTTATTGTGCATGGCTTTTGAATGACACAATTTCTTGTTTACATATAAATGCCTTGCATTCAAATCAATAAATTTATTTTAGCCTATCTCCTTTAATAAAGTATTTATTAGTATCTACCGATAAATTAGCTAGCTAACAATTAAAAATGAAGGTATCACAGCGAAAAAATAATTAATAGCCTTAACTATATTTCATAATAATAATGATTTAATGAAAATTATAACCAAGTGTAATTACTATTTCATTAAAAAATCATATACTAAATTATTTTAAACACAAATTTAATAATTAATATGTCATTCATTAGCTAGGCATATTTTTTACATCAAGAGTCATTTTGTAGCCTCAAGATATTTTTTTCAAGTTTCATAAGTAACTGTGATAGTTGGTAAAGCTCATCTTTACTAATGTTGTTCAGTATTTCTATACGCGTATTATTTATGACTTGGTCTACCGTTTTAATAAAGGGTTCAGACTCTTCCGTTAATTTTATTCTTTTAGCTCTCCTATCATTTGTACAAGTATGTCTAGAAATCAATTTTTTTTCCTCTAATTGATCTAGAGTCCTTACTAATGAAGGCTGTTCAATACCAATCGCTTTCGCTAACTGTATTTGAGATTGCTCAGGTGGTAGTTGACTTATATTATGCAATGTAACCCAATGTGTCTGTGTAAGCTTAAGAGGCTTCAAACGATAGTCGATTAATGCTCTCCACATGCGAACAACACGTGATAACTCTGTCCCAATTTGTGATTCCAATTTACCCTCCTTTATATAATTATAATGTCTAAAAAATATACCGTCCTCATATTATTTTTTGAATTATATATTAATTTCCTTTTATATTTACAGCTTTTTATTTATACATTAGCTATTAAATACCTATTCCTAGTTATAGTAGCTGTTTTATTATGCGATATATCTCTAATTAATACATCACTGATTCATCCATTATCTCAATCTAGGATTAATCAGATAACCTATCAATTATCTTATTAATAAGAATAGCCGCACTCTCCTTTTTGATCTATCTATTTTAGCTCTTATAGTAGCCATGAATAACAATAAAAAAAGTAACGTCAAATAACTCTTTAAAAAACAAATAAATATAGTTAATCTTAAAATCATGTTAATTACAGTCATTTTGATTCAACCTATACCTATTTTGAATAAATAAAATTTTATTGAAATATAAACCAAGAAATAAATATTTTGCTAATAATTCAACCTGAATTAGTTTACATTAGAAATAAAACATTTGATTTATTTTTATGATTATATTTAAAACTGTGAACTAAAATAGTTGTTGTTGTGTATCTATGATTTTTTCTTGTTCTGTTTTTTTATTTAATATTCTTAAATAACGTTGACGACATAAACGAAGTACATTTCGTTTTTCAGTATCAGAGAATTTTAGCCAATTAAAACGCTCATCACGAGTGCGATAGCAACCTCGACAATAGCCTTGTTCATTACTTTGGCAAATACCACGGCAAGGGCTGGGGATCTCAAAAAATTCAAGTTGTTCCGCCATAAGTTTCCCCTTCAAAAGAAAAAATCACTGATAAATGTATGATATACTCCTGAAAATGAGTATTACCATTATTTGTTCAAAAAACAAACTGTAATCATTGTATTTATTAATTTAAGCACGTTATATTAATAAGTAAATCGATTCAGGCTGATTCTAAGAGGTTTAAAAATGCGCTTACTCCATACTATGTTACGTGTTACTGATATGCAGCGTTCTATTGATTTTTACACGAAAGTGTTAGGCATGCGTTTATTAAGAACTAGTGAAAATACAGAGTATAAATATTCTCTCGCATTTGTTGGCTACAGCGATGAAAGTGAAGGCGCTGTAATCGAGTTGACCTATAACTGGGGGGTTGACCAATACGATATGGGTAACGCATATGGTCATATCGCCTTGGGCGTCGATGATGTTGCAAAAACATGCGATGATATACGTAGTGCAGGAGGTAACGTAACACGTGAAGCCGGCCCTGTTAAAGGTGGAACAACAGTGATTGCTTTTGTTGAAGACCCTGATGGCTATAAGATTGAGTTGATCGAAAACAAAAGCGCAAGTAAAGGGTTAGGCCATTAATTAACTATATAATTTAAAAGTACTATATAGTTTAAAGTTTAGGTGCCAAATCTAGCGCCTAAACTTTTATCACTGTTTACCTGCAAATTTTTACTGGTTTTGGCATAATGTTACCTAACCAGAAAACTAAAATTGAAAGTCCTAATGTCTGAAAAAAACAATCCAAATACCCTAGTGAACCGTTTCAGGGGATACTATCCTGTCGTTATTGATGTTGAAACAGGCGGGTTCAATGCTAAAACTGACGGCCTGTTAGAGATTGCTGCCATCACCTTAAAAATGGATAAAGACGGCTGGCTCTCCATGGATGAAACATTACATTTTCATGTAGAACCTTTTGAAGGTGCTAATCTTGAGCCATCTGCTCTTGCCTTCACAGGGATTGATCCAACAAACCCTCTACGCGGTGCTGTTAGTGAATATGAGGCTCTTCATGCGATATTCAAAGTCATTCGCAAAGGAATGAAAAATACAGATTGCAATCGTGCAATTATTGTCGCTCATAATGCAAATTTTGATCACAGTTTTGTGATGAATGCAGCCGAACGAGCAGGTTTAAAACGTAATCCTTTCCATCCATTTGCAACCTTCGATACTGCGGCACTGAGCGGCTTAGTATTCGGTCAAACAATTCTAGCAAAAGCTTGTGTTTCCGCAGGTATTCCATTTGATGGTAAACAAGCTCATGGCGCACTGTATGACACCAATCGAACGGCTCTGCTATTTTGTGAGATCGTTAATAAATGGAAAAAGCTGGGTGGTTGGCCAATTATTGAAGAACCCCAATAATTTTTTAATTAATCGCTATTACATAAAAAAACCGTGTTTGATAAAAAGTAATAAGTGCTTTCATCAAATACGGTTTTTACGTTTTTATTTATTTATGGCTTAATTTAGTCTGTGCTAGCTTCATCTGCTGGACGATACTTATCAGCAGTTTCTTTAATTAGAGATTGGAGCTCACCACGCTGGAACATTTCCATGATGATATCACAGCCACCGACCAGCTCACCGTCAACCCATAGTTGAGGAAACGTTGGCCAATTTGCGTATTTTGGCAATTCAGCACGGATATCTGGGTTTTGTAAGATATCGACATATGCAAAACGCTCACCACAAGAAGACAGAGCTTGTACTGCTTGAGCAGAAAAACCACAGCTCGGAAGTTTAGGAGAGCCTTTCATATATAATAAAATTGGGTTTTCTTTAATTTGGCGCTCAATTCTTTCAATAGTTGTCATTTTTAACTTCCTTAAAACAAAGATGCAGGTTTTGCAGTCAGCCGGTAACTGAGAGTCTACCGCAACTTAACAGAATACATTGACTGATATAATAGGAAACTGAATTGTTTCATACAATATGCCAGTTTTATAGGGGCATTACTATAGCATTCCAAAAAACAAAAAGGCACCTTTTCTATCTTCTCTCTACTTAAGTCAAACAAGTAGCTATTTCTAGATAAAAACCGAAACTTAATATCTTAGATTTTTCGATTACAATATCTATATGATTTTTATGTGTAATATCTCTATTTATTTGTTAACATCTTAGTAACGCCATTACCTTTATCTTTGTATGGTTTATCGTGTTATCATTAATGTATTAAGTATCATATCGCCAATAGGCGAAACTGTAATGATAAGCTGTCACATATTATTTCGCTCATTTTAAGAGCAAACACCCTAAGTATATTGATATAAAAGCAATCAAGGAGTACGCAATGTCATTTGAACTACCCGCTTTACCGTATGCAAAAGATGCTTTAGAACCTTATATCTCTGCTGAAACCTTAGAATATCACTATGGTAAGCACCACAACACTTACGTTGTTAACTTGAACAACCTCATCAAAGGCACTAACTTTGAAGGAAAATCTTTAGAAGAAATCATTAAAACTTCTGAAGCAGGCGTTTTTAACAACGCGGCACAAGTTTGGAATCACACTTTCTATTGGAATTGCTTAGCACCAAACGCTGGTGGCGAGCCAACAGGTAAAGTCGCTGAAGCTATCAATAAGGCATTCGGTTCTTTTGCTGAATTTAAAGCTCAATTTACTGATGCAGCAACCAAAAACTTCGGTGCGGGCTGGACTTGGTTAGTGAAAAAAGCAGATGGTAACCTTGCTATTGTAAATACATCCAATGCTGCAACACCTATTTCTGGTGATGATAAGCCTGTGTTAACTGTCGATATTTGGGAACATGCTTATTATATCGATTACCGTAACGCTCGCCCTAAATATTTAGAAAATTTCTGGGCGCTAGTTAACTGGAAATTTGTGGAAGAAAATTTAGCATAACAATTTCTGCTTATTGCTAGGTATAGATACAATAAGGGCGAGATATTCTCGCCCTTATTAAATTCACCCTATTCGAGGCTGAAATAAAATCAGAAAATATGTGCAGCAAGAAATATAATCAATGCTAATGAGCCCAACGCAGCAAGCAAACCATATTTAACATCTGTATCCATGAGTTCCTCTCATCCAAACGTAGTTAAACAACCAAATAACCGTACAAAAATCAATGTTATTCAGTATACATATCTAAAAAAGTAAAACTAGTGTCTATATCACATGTTATAACATCAATTATTTCTTTCGTTTTTGCGCTAGATCAGACAAAATCGACAACAAATCGCTAAATTATTGCCAGCAAAGGATCAATGCATCAATATGCAGGTAATTTTTTAACAAGAATTCTTATAGAGACCGGTTATTGGTCAGGAGTTTTTTTCCCCCATGGCAACGATTAAAGATGTGGCGAAACGCGCTGGCGTATCTACCACAACCGTATCCCATGTTATTAATAAAACGCGCTTTGTAGCTGATGACACTAAAGCTGCGGTTTGGGCTGCAATTAAAGAGCTCAATTATTCGCCAAGTGCGGTTGCCCGTAGTCTAAAAGTTAACAACACAAAGTCGATTGGGTTGTTGGCAACCTCATGTGAAGCTCCTTACTTCGCAGAGGTAATTGAATCAGTTGAAAATAGCTGTTATGAAAAAGGTTATACGCTAATCCTTTGTAATTCTCATAATAATTTGGGAAAACAAAAAGCGTATTTGCAGATGCTGGCACAAAAGCGTGTTGATGGTTTACTTGTAATGTGCTCCGAATATCCTGCCCCCTTAATCAGTATGCTGGAAGATTACCGCAATATCCCAATGGTAGTGATGGACTGGGGAACTTCCCGTGGCGATTTTACCGATAGTATTATTGATAACTCATTCCACGGTGGCTATCTTGCAGGACGTTATTTGATTGATAGAGGGCATCGTGACATCGGAGCCATCCCTGGCTCTCTTGAAAGAAATACGGGTATTGGTCGATTAACTGGCTTTAAAAAGGCGATGGAAGAGGCCAAAATCACCATAAAAGATGAATGGATTGTTCAAGGGGACTTCGAGCCAGAATCTGGCTATAAGGCAATGATGCAAATTTTAAGCCATAAGCAACGCCCTACTGCCGTTTTCTGTGGCGGTGATATTATGGCAATGGGGGCAATTTGCGCCGCTGATGAGATGGGATTGCGTGTCCCACAAGACATTTCAATCATTGGCTATGATAACGTGCGAAATGCGCGCTATTTTACCCCGGCATTGACCACAATTCACCAACCAAAAGAGCGTTTAGGCCAAATGGCTTTCACAATGCTGCTCGATCGTATTGTAAATAAGCGCGAAGATGCTCAAACAATTGAAGTCCACCCTCGCCTTGTAGAACGCCGTTCCGTTGCTGACGGCCCATTTATCGATTATCGTCGATAATACGCATAATTAGTTTGAAAGCCACTCGGCATTGAGCGTTTCGTTATCGCCAAGGTAATCCAATAACCAATTCAACGCTGGTGATGTATTATTTTCCACCCAAGTTAGACAACAAGGACTGGGTGGAAATGGCTGAGCTAATGCTAGTTCAACTAATAAGCCTTTTTCGCAAAACGAAGCCGCACGATGCTCTGGCACCATTCCGACACACAACCCGTTAACCAAACAAGCTAGACCATTTTCCCAAGAAGGTACGACAAGACGACGTTGATTATCAAGAGCCCATGTATCACGTTTTGGTAGATTACGAGAAGTGTCTTCGAGACATAAACTTGGAAACTCGCGCATTTGGTCGTCTGTTAGCTTGCCGCTTATATTCGCTAATGGGTGTTTAGGGCTCGCCACACACATCCATGACATAAAACCCATATCACGGAAACTATATCTTTCACCAATCGGTGAGGCTCGAGTAGCTCCAATAGCAACATCTACACGCCCATCAGCAAGTGCATCCCAAACACCATTAAATACCTCAGGATGAATGAAAAGTTCAATATCTGGAAAGTGACGATAGAAATCCAGTATCAATTGCTCTGCTCTCTGTGGTTTTACAATGCAATCAACAGCAATACTAAATTGCCCCCGCCAACCATTAGCAACCTGCTGGCATTGATGCCTTGTATCTGTCATTTTTTTGATAACAGAACGACTTTCCTTAATAAATATCGTTCCAGCTTCTGTTAGAACAACATCGCGATGTCGACGCTCAAATAGCGGAACCGCAAGCCATTCTTCAACTTGCTTGACGGTATAACTGATTGCAGAAGGTACACGGTGTAACTCTTCAGCAGCACCACTAAAGCTCCCAGTTCGGGCAACAGCATCAATCACTTCGAGTGCATGCGCAGACCACATAACCTCTCCTTTCAAAAATTTTGATAGCAAGATCCAAATATTACCGTTTCACAACCTAAAAAAATAGCCTATACAATGGCATCATCATTAACATTTTTTTAAATATCAGATAAGTAATAATTATGTCGAATACTGTGAAAAAAAATTCCCCTGGATTTATGGTTTACCTTGCAGGACTTAGCATGCTGGGGTTTTTAGCTATTGATATGTATTTACCTGCATTCGGTGCTATGCAAGACACCCTGCATACATCAGAAGGCGCTATCAGTGCTTCTCTCAGTATATTTTTAGCCGGTTTTGCCTTCGCTCAATTGTTATGGGGGCCATTGTCAGACAAACTTGGCCGTAAGCCTGTGCTCATTGTGGGCTTAACTATTTTCATTATCAGTAGCTTAGCTATTTATTGGGTGGAAACCGCAACACAGTTATTAACACTACGATTTTTACAGGCTGTTGGTGTCTGCTCCGCTGCAGTTTTATGGCAAGCTCTTGTTATCGACCGCTATGATGAAGCAAATACCCAAAAAGTTTTTGCTTCTATTATGCCGTTAGTTGCGCTATCCCCTGCTTTAGCACCATTATTAGGAGCATGGGTACTAGAACACCAAACATGGGAAGCAATTTTCCTGATCCTAATGGCTGTGGGTATATTACTTTTATTGCCAACACTCTTTTTGAAAAATGTTTCAGTTAAAACAATAATTGATGACAGCCAACCACAAGCTAAGATTTCTTTCTCAAACTTACTCAGTTCGCCAGTTTTCAGCGGTAATGTGCTCGTTTACGCTTCATGCAGTGCGGGTTTTTTCGCTTGGCTAACCGGCTCGCCTTTTATCTTACGTAATATGGGTTTCAACCCTGCGGATATCGGTTTGAGTTATATTCCACAAACTTTAGCCTTTATTATTGGTGGGTATGGCTGCCGTATTTTATTAGCAAAAGTCCGAGCAGAAACAATATTTCCATTGTTACTTGTTGGTTATGCGGTAAGCATGTCTATTTTATTCATCATGGCTATTTATACCACACCATCATTAACTATGATCTTGATCCCATTCTGCTTTATGGCAGCTATGAACGGAGCCTCTTACCCAATTGCAGTATCCAAAGCACTAAATGCATTTCCTAGCGCCAGTGGTAAAGCTGCCGCATTACAAAATGCCTTACAACTAGGTTTATGTTTTTTAGCCAGTCTACTTGTTTCTGCTCTTACTTTCGACCCATTGTTAGCAACAACTGGGGTGATGGCAGTAACGATCATTCCAATGGCCATTGGCTATTTTATGCAACGCTGTGCAAGCAAAAATAACCAAACTATTAAGCAGGTTGATTGCCAAACGAATTCATAAAGTATAGCTTACCGACTCAATCATGCCGAATCTTATCGGCATGATTTTTATTTTAGCAAATTCATAAAAATTTCCTTCAGTGTATAGCACTAGTGACCATACGGTAATATATGTTCAGTATTTTGCTATATAACCAATAGCCGATTATTCTTGGCTGGTAAAACCTTACCTTTCTCATCAATTTTCTTAATTCAAAGCGGATTTCACTAAAAATTAAAGTTTTAATTTTGTCATCTACTAAGATATAGATATTTCATGGTTAATTTTCTTGTTAAAAAACGTTATCATTGCGACATTAAATAATGAGTGCTCAAGAATGATGTTAAAACAGTACTATCCACCAGATGAATTAAAATCCTTTGTTAGTTCTATTTTGATAATCAAAGAGTTTACAGAAGCAATTAAAATTTTCCCTGGAACAGGTGCTGAAATCTGGGTTTCATCAGATGCATTTCGCATGACAACTGATAACGATTCAATAACAGACCCTTACCAGCTGATTATTCCTAGGGTTAATACATTTACTGCTAGCCCTAATCATTCAAAAGTAATGGTATTACGTATTCGTCATGATGCCTTACGTTTTCTACTGCCTCAAAAAACATTAAACTATACTGACACCCCAATCGCACTAAATGAGATATGGAAAGACCGCTGGTTTGAAGCTTTAGCTAATTCTTCATTTAAAGAGTTGTTAGATTGCTTTAATAGGACTAAAGCTAAGAAAAAGCCTCACTTCATTGATGAAGTTTTAGAATTACTGTATCGAAATCCAACAAAAAAAATCACAGAAATTGCTGAAGAGACAGGATTACACGTCCGAGTCATTCAAAAAGAGTTTTTGAAAGAATACGGCATTACACCAAAAAGGTACCAGATCAATTGCCGCTTAGAACATGTTTTAAAAAGTATGGTAGTAGAACAAGACACCTACCGTTGGTTTGAAACAGGGTATTATGATCAATCCCACTTTTACCGTGATTTTAAAAGATACTTTACTATGACGCCGTCGGCATTTTTAAAATCGAGTTATTCGCTTTTTTACAATACAAAAACTAAGTACCCATTAAGATAGTTCTTAATACATAAGGAGAACGGAATGAGTATTGTTGTGTATGCCCAAATTACAACAGAAAGGACAGATGGGTATTTAACGAAAGAAATCGTTCGCGACTTAGCAAAACTGAGCCGCCGAGAGAAAGGATGCATTCAATATGATCTTATGGCTAAAGAAAATGGTTATATTGTTTTTGAGGAATGGGAAGACACTCAAGCATTAGAGATGCATAAAAATAGTCCGCATTTCAGGCGATTAGTTGAAGCAATTGAACGTGATAACGCCAGCTTCTCTGTCAACTTCAGTGAAAAATGATCTATTAATATTGAAAACCGGAACTAGTCATATTTTTTGATAATGTTAATTTTCATTATTTAATAGAACTTCATGACAGACATTCAATAAACAAAGACTAACCATATTTTATTTAGGCTATAGCATAAATCATTATAGCTATAGCCTACTTGGCTGTTTCTTCTGCTATTTTTCTTTAAAGTAAATAACGCGGTTATCACCTTTTACGTCTGTTTACTCTGTTTTCGCTATGTCCGCCATCTCTTCTGCTTGCTGTAGTAATTTTTCTTGTTCTTTTTGATTTAAAACACGCTCAACGGTATCAACAATAGCCTGAGTTTGAGGGTCTATCTCAATATTTATTTTATCACCCAACCGTTTTTTACCTAATGTTGTTCTCTCTAATGTTTCAGGGATGAGATGTACGCAGAACCGATTGTTGATTACATCTCCGACCGTTAAACTGATACCGTCAATCGCGACAAAGCCTTTATGCAAAATATATTTCATCAAAGATTTATCACGAATTGATAACCAAATCTGGTGGTTATCTTCAGATGTGAAGATCTTACTAATTTCAGCTGTTGTCATAATATGACCTGAAACAACATGGCCACCGATTTCGTCACCATATTTTGCAGCCCGTTCGATATTAACAACATCACCTTCTTGTAATTCCCCCAAGTTAGTTAATCTCAGGGTTTCTTTAATTAGATCAAAACTAACTCTTTCACCATCAATCTTTGTTACCGTCAAACAACAACCATTATGTGCAACGGAAGCCCCTGTTTCTAAACCTATAAGTAATTCTGGGGTAAATTTCATTACATGAGTTCGAAAGTTGGCCCTTTCTGTAATTTCAACAATAGGAGCAGTCGCTTGAACAATGCCTGTAAACATAATGATTCTCAGTGTAGTGGATTAATAGGCTCAGTTTACATCAGAATTGTTAGAGATCTATCCTATTTGAGTGATAAACAAAACGATAATAAACCTAGTATGTAACAATATATTAGGTTCTAAAATGCTCTTTCATAGTTTGTTACCATATCATTATTGGAATCCATTTAGAAACGGGATAGAATAAGCGGTTTTTAGCAATCGATGTGTTTTTAGTAACTCATTTATTTTTCTAGTTTTTTTCTCTTACTTGCTTTTATTACAAAGGTGTATGCGTGCAGAAATATTTTACAGAAGCGCGTAGCTTGTTGGCACTTGGTATTCCTATCGTTTTAGCTCAATTTTCACAAACTGCAATGGGGTTTGTGGATACGGTTATGGCTGGAAGTGTTAGTGAAATTGAGATGTCCGCAGTTGCAGTTGGGTTTTCCATCTGGCTGCCAGCTATTCTTTTTGGCCAAGGAATTTTGATGGCATTAACCCCAATCGTTGCACAAATGAATGGGTCAGGCCGTCGCAACCTAATAGGCGACCAAATTCAACAAGGTCTATGGTTAGCGCTACTTTTAGCCTTAGGCATTATGTGCCTTCTTTATAACAGTCAGCTTATTATTAGCAATATGCCCCATATTGATAAAGAATTGGCAGATAAATCTGTCCGTTTTTTACATGCCATTATGTGGGGAGCTCCAGGCTACTTATTTTACCAAGTATATCGTAGCCAATGTGAAGGGCTTTCAAAAACCAAGCCGGGGATGGTGATTGGTTTTCTTGGCCTAATGATTAATATTCCTATTAACTATATCTTTATTTATGGTCACTTTGGTGCACCTGCTTTAGGTGGTGTGGGTTGTGGTGTCGCCACTGCATCAGTGTATTGGGCTATGTGTCTGATGATGAGATGGTATGTGAAACGTGCTACTGCGCAGCGTGATATTCGCCCTACACTCTCTTTCACATCGCCAAATCCATTAATCTTAAAGCGAATTATCGTGTTAGGTACGCCTATTGGTCTGGCACTTTTCTTTGAAGTCACTTTATTTGCTGTCGTTGCACTGCTAGTCGCCCCATTAGGGGTTGTTGCAGTAGCTGGTCACCAAGTTGCGTTGAATTTCAGTTCTGTGATGTTTATGTTCCCATTATCATTAGGAATAGCAGCAACCATTCGCGTAGGTTATAACTTAGGGCAGAAATCGACTGAAGCTGCTAAAGTTTCATCTTATACTGGTATTACTGTTGGCTTAATGGTCGCTTGTTTTACTGCAGTTCTCACCGCCGTTTTCCGTGAGCCGATTGCAATGATGTATAACAAAAACCCAGAGGTCGTTGTTTTAGCAAGCAGCTTAATGTTATACGCCGCTATTTATCAGCTGTCAGATTCTGTGCAAGTTATTGGTGCCGGAATTTTACGTGGTTATAAAGATACGCGTTCCATTTTCTTTATTACCTTCACTGCATATTGGTTACTTGGCTTGCCTTCTGGTTATATTTTAGCGTTAACTGATTTTATCGTACCAGCTATGGGGCCTAAAGGCTTCTGGATTGGCTTTATTATTGGTTTAAGTGCCGCTGCAATAGGAATGGCAACACGAATTATATGGATCCATAAGCAAACAGAGGATGTTGTCTTACTTCGCTCAGCTCGCTAATTGACGGTTTTTTAAGCTTTTTATTATGGGAGAAGATGTATTTCGCACCAGATAGTTTTAAATACGAACAAACTATCGCGAAAATACATTTTCCCCTTGCCAGATGAACTTCATAACGTTAATATTCATCCCCGTTGTCACCTAGATATCTTTTAGATGCGTCCGTAGCTCAGTTGGTTAGAGCACCACCTTGACATGGTGGGGGTCGGTAGTTCGAGTCTACTCGGACGCACCATTTCTAGTGAACACAATGTTAATTTTCAGCGCGTCCGTAGCTCAGTTGGTTAGAGCACCACCTTGACATGGTGGGGGTCGGTAGTTCGAGTCTACTCGGACGCACCATTTCAAATTAACACAATCAAATTTTCCAGTGCGTCCGTAGCTCAGTTGGTTAGAGCACCACCTTGACATGGTGGGGGTCGGTAGTTCGAGTCTACTCGGACGCACCATTTTATTTATCTCCCTGCTACCTAAAATTTCTCTTGATTGTCTATTATTATTCCCTTAATTTGTTGCGCAACAAATTAACTTCCTTAATTTTAAATGAATTTTTGATCTGAATGGTCTCTTCTCTCAATTTAGTAAAATTTGATTTGTCTCACAGTTTTTTGTTGTCTATAATACTCACGCTGGCTGAAAGGTTTCACCAGTAGTAAATCAATACGTTAGCTTTAATTGAATTTGTCATCTACACTATAATAAGAAACAAAATGTGACAAATTTAAGTGTAATAATGCATTAAACACCAGACTGTCGCCTATTCTTATAAATGAGTTGCGCAACAAAATTTATCATGCGTACGATTTATAAAATGTACTAAGCATCGGCGACAATACCGATTTCCTTTATAACATTAGATAGACTGCCATGAAAAAAACCAAAATTGTTTGTACTATCGGTCCAAAAACCGAATCAGAAGAAAAACTGACTCAACTTCTTGATGCTGGCATGAATGTCATGCGCCTCAACTTTTCTCACGGTGACTATGAAGAACATGGTCAACGAATCAAAAACCTTCGTTCTGTTTGTGCCAAAACCGGCAAACAAGCAGCTATTCTGTTAGATACCAAAGGCCCTGAAATTCGCACCATGAAATTGGAAGGTGGTAACGATGTTTCACTCGTTGCGGGTCAAACTTTTACATTTACTACCGATACCTCTGTTGTAGGCAATAAAGATAAAGTTGCCGTGACCTACGCAGGCTTAACTTCAGATTTAAAAGTTGGCAATACCGTATTAGTTGATGATGGCTTAATTGGCATGAAAGTGACTAATGTCACTGCAACTGAAGTCGTTTGTGAAGTTTTAAATAACGGTGACCTCGGAGAGAAAAAAGGGGTTAACCTGCCAGGCGTTTCTATTGGCTTACCGGCATTAGCAGAGAAAGATAAAGAAGATTTAGTTTTTGGTTGCCAACAAGGTGTTGATTTTGTTGCTGCTTCATTTATTCGTAAACGCTCAGATGTCGAAGAAATTCGAGCTCACCTGAAAAAACATGGTGGTGAGAACATCCAAATCATTTCTAAAATTGAAAACCAAGAAGGTTTGAATAATTTTGATGAGATTTTAGAAGCCTCTGACGGCATCATGGTTGCTCGCGGTGACTTAGGGGTCGAAATCCCGGTTGAAGAAGTTATTTTCGCCCAAAAAATGATGATTGAAAAGTTTGATTGGCATTGTTTGTGGGTCATCATTATTTGTCCGAGATAATGGCTGATGCACCTCAATGTAATAACTGCCATCAGTTTCTTTGGAGTATTTTACAGGCTGATCAATAACTTGGACACGAGTTCCTTTTGGTACTGTCTTGAATAACGCTTCAATATCATCAGGACGTAAACGAATACAACCGGAGCTCACCCGCATACCAATACCAAAATCTGCATTAGTACCGTGGATCAGATATTCACCACGCCCATATGCTAGTCGTAATGCATACAAGCCCATTGGGTTTTCAGGACCTGCTGGAACAACAGCAGGAAGCGTTATACCTTCTTTAGCATAATTTTTACGGATGTTCGCCGTTGGCGTCCATGTTGGGTCTTTAATTGATTGGCTTACTGAAGTTACCATTTCAGGTGTATCACGACCTAATTGGCCAATACCTATAGGGTAAACAATCACTTCTTCGCTGTTCGCCGGATAATAATATAAACGCAGCTCTGCTAAGTTAATCACAATTCCGGTTCTTGGCGTTGACGGTAACAACATTTGTGCTGGAATGATAAGCTCTTTTCCAGCTTCAGGAAGATACGGGTCCGTTCCAGGGTTTGCTTCAAGCATGCCTAGTAGCCCAATTTGGTGCTCACTGGCAATGGCTTCCAGTGGACGCCCGTCATTGGGTACGATATACGTGTAATTTTCCCCGATAAGTCGAGTGTTACTGTCAGGTAATGGATATTCTTTTGCTTGAGCTGGAGCCAATAAGGCGCTCATGACAAACAAACTTGCCACCGTCAAAACTCTTTTCATACCTACTCCAAGGAAAATAATGTTCTTACAATAATTCAATGATTATTGTTCATAATAGCAACTATCTCTCATATCTTTAATACTAAATAAATATTTTTATTAAGTATTAATATGGAAGTAGTCTTTTTATGATAACTAAATACGATGACTTTAATGAATTGCTCGGATAAAGAATAATACCCAAGAAGTAAAATATAAGAGAGGGAGCATAACGCTCCCTCGGTAAGATTATACTAATTGTGCCGCTCGCGATAAAATTGTGCGGATCATCGCATTCAAACCTTGAGTACGTGAAGGTGTTAAATGCTGCTCTAATGCTAATTGTTCAAAAAATGACTTCACATCGAGTGCTAATATTTGTTGCGCTGTTTTACCTTGAAAAAGAATAATAACAATTGCAACTAGCCCTTTAACGATGGCTGCATCGCTATCACCTGCAAACGTAATTGTACCGTCCGCTTGTTTTTGCATATCAATCCACACTTGGCTTTGGCATCCAGCGATTAAATTATTATCGCTTCTTTGTACCTCAGAGAGTTCAGGTAAACGCCCCCCTAGCTCTATCATATAGAGGTAACGCTCCTCCCAGTCCTGACAGCGAGAGAAATTACGTAATAACTTACTTTCATCGGGTAATGCGGGCATGCTCAGTTCCTTTACCATCTGTTTCTTATGTGCTTAGCCTAACAATTTTTTGATGCGCTGTAACGCATTGCATAAAGAATCGATTTCTTCTTTAGTGGTGTATATCCCTACAGAAGCGCGGCACATAGCGGGAACTTGGTAATGTTCCATTAATGGTAAAGCACAATGATGCCCAGTACGGATTGCAATGCCATACCTGTCAAGGAAAGACCCAACATCATAAGCATGGTGCTTGCCTAAATTGAAAGCCAGAACACCTTCCCGTTGGTCATTGCCATATAATATAACTGAAGGTATTTCTTGCAATTTCTTAGAAGCATAAGCCATCACTTCAGCTTCATGAGCAAATACATCAGATAAATTTAGTGCATTTAAATAATCAAATGCCGCCCCTAAACCAATAATTGCGCTTACATTCGGTGTTCCCGCTTCAAAGCGCCAAGGTGCGTCAGCAAAAGTGATCCCTTTGGTCAGGCTGACTTGGCGGATCATCGCCCCACCACCTTCCCATGGTGGCATCATATCCAAAATAGCTTTTTTACCATAAAGGATACCAATACCCGTCGGGCCATATAGCTTGTGACCTGAAAACACATAGAAATCACAGTCTAAGGCTTGTACATCAACCTGCTGATGCATTGCACCTTGCGCACCATCAACCAATACCGTGATTTCACCGCCTTTTGAGGCAGCAATTGCTCGTGCTTGCTTGATTATCTCCTGTACGGGATTAACTGTTCCCAATACATTAGAGATATGTGTAAAGCTCAATAATCGCGTACGTGAATCAATGACATCATTTAATACCTCTAACTGTAGCCTACCATCATCAGAAATTGGGATAACTCGGATTTCAAAACCAATTTCTTCAGCTAACATATACCAAGGTACAATATTCGCATGATGTTCCATTTCAGTGATGACAATATTGTCCCCTTCATGGAAATACTTTCGACCAAAACTATTTGCTACTAGGTTAATACCTTCCGTTGTGCCTTTAACAAACACAATTTCTTCATTTGAAGCTGCGTGAATGAAAGCGGCCGCTTTTTGACGAACCTCTTCCATCATTGTCGTAGCATTTGCACTGAGAGTATGTATACCGCGATGAACCGCGGCATATTGATTCAACGTAAATTCACTTTCTTTTTCAATGACTTGTAAAGGCTTTTGTGCACTTGCTGCACTATCCAAATAGACTAACGGATGATTATTGACAGACTGAGATAAGGCAGGGAAATCCTGCCTGACTGAAGCGACATTGAATAGCATGGGGATTAAACCTCCGCTAAGCGCTGGCGGATGTTTGCCATCACAGCGTGTTTTAACTCTTCCGATTCAATAGATTCTGTAAGTTCTGCAGCAAATGCGATGATAATCATATGTTTTGCTGCTTTACCCTCAATGCCTCTTGAACGCAGATAAAACAGTTGTTCGTCATCAATACGACCGACCGTTGCACCGTGACCACACTTTACGTCGTCCGCATAAATCTCAAGCTGAGGTTTAGTATCAATTTCAGCTTTTTCACCTAACAACAACGTATTGTTAGTCATCTGACCATCTGTTTTTAATGCATTCGGCGCTACTTTAATCATGCCATTAAAGACAGCTTTACTGCTATCCATCGCAATGACTTTATGTAGTTGGCGGCTATTACAGTAACCCTTATTGTGCTCCAAATACGTACGAGTATCTGCAATTTCATTGCCTTTAGGCAGCAATAAACTGTTAAGTTCAAATTCTGTATTTTCACCATCAAGGCGAGCACTGGTATGGTTTCGCGTTAATAATGCGCCAAGTAAAAAGCTCGTACTTTTCACCCGACTATCACGCCCAATAACAATATCATTGTGAGCAAAATGCTGAGCCTGACCATTTTCAATATTTAACTTAAAGTGACTAAAATCTGCATTATCACCGACTTCAACCGTTAAACGGCTGCCCGTCATGTGCATTTGGTCATTCAAACTGACATAATGCTCAATCACTTGAGCTTTGCTGTTCGCATCTAACGTTAAATGGTAGCGATACTGGCTAATATTCGTAGCCTGTTTATCGCTGCTACCCGTTGAAATATTCAGCAGATACAATGGTTTCTCTGCTATTTTATTTGCAGCAAGATGAACAACTAACGGTTGTACCGCCAAGCTTTCTGTTAAATGCAAGAAAATCTCGCTATTTACAGGCGAAGGAAGCAAGTCTTGGTTATCAAGCAAAGACACTTGGAATGGCCCCATATCAATGGAGCTTAGTGCTGAACTATAGCGCCCATCAATTAAAACAAGGCGATAGGCGTCAATCGGCAGAGCCAATGCTTCACAGTCTTTTGCTTCAACATCGCTATCACTAAAACGATACTGAGCCTCAAGTACCGTATTTAGTGGTGTATAGTGCCAATCTTCATGGCGAAACGCAGGTAAGCCAACTTGTTTTGCCATTTCCCAATGCGTTTTAGCATGTTGAGAATTCACACCGTGTCGTTGCTCAAACAATTCAGAAAAACGTGACATTGCTTGCTCATTGAGCTTTGCAACTTCAGCACGTTTTTGTGCTCTTTCACTGTTGGTCAATAAGCCAGCCATAACCCTGCTCCTCCAGTTTTTTCGCTAAACTGAAATCACCTGATTTGATGATTTTCCCTTGATATAACACGTGGACAAAGTCAGGCTTTACATAATCCAAAATACGTTGATAGTGGGTTACGATAATAAATGAACGTTCAGGCGAACGTAATGAATTCACACCGTTAGCCACAATTTTCAGCGCATCAATATCTAAACCGGAGTCAGTTTCATCAAGAATACACAATTGAGGCTCTAGAGCTGCCATCTGCAGGATATCGTTACGTTTTTTCTCACCGCCGGAAAAACCCACATTAACAGAACGAGCAAGTAAATCTTCTGGCATTTCTAATAATTTGATTTTATCTTCAATAAAATCTTGGAAATCAAAACGATCTAATGCTTCTTGCTGGCGATATTCTCTGACCGCATTAACGGCGGTTTGTAAGAAAAATTGGTTACTGACCCCTGGAATTTCAACAGGGTATTGGAATGCGAGGAAAACGCCTTCCCCTGCACGCTCTTCTGGATCTAACTCAAACAGGTCTTTACCTTTAAACGTCACTTCACCGCTATCAATTTCATACTCTTCGCGGCCAGCAAGTGTGGCTGATAATGTACTTTTACCAGAGCCATTTGGGCCCATGATGGCGTGAACTTCCCCTGGTTTTACTTCCAGAGATAACCCTTTTAAAATCTCATTACCTTCTACACTCACGTGTAAATCTTTAACACTTAACATATTTACATGCCTTTAGCGCCTTAGCGCAAATAAACTCGATTAGGATCAACCAACACTGTGCTCTAAGCTGATTGCCAGTAATTTTTGTGCTTCTACGGCAAATTCTAATGGAAGCTCCGAGAACACATCTTTACAGAAACCATTTACAATCATTGATATCGCATCGTCTTCGCTGATACCACGTTGTAAACAGTAAAATAACTGGTCTTCTCCAATACGTGAGGTTGTCGCTTCATGTTCGAGCTGTGCCGTATTATTTTTAACTTCCACATACGGGAAAGTATGTGCACCGCACTGTGTACCAATTAACATAGAGTCACATTGGGTAAAGTTACGAGCATTATGTGCACTTGGTAAAATTTTCACTAAACCGCGATAACTGTTTTGGCTCTTACCTGCTGAAATACCCTTAGAAATAATCGTTGAACGGGTGTTTTTCCCGATATGGATCATTTTCGTTCCGGTATCTGCTTGCTGATTACCATTTGTTAATGCAACAGAGAAAAACTCACCGACAGAGTTATCCCCCTTAAGGATAACGCTTGGGTATTTCCATGTGATGGCAGAGCCAGTTTCTGACTGCGTCCATGACATTTTTGAATTTTCACCTTCACACAATGCACGCTTAGTCACAAAGTTCAGGATCCCACCGGCTTCGCTATCTCCACCGGAGAACCAGTTTTGGACAGTCGAATATTTAACTTCGGCATCTTTATGAATAATCACTTCAACAACCGCCGCATGGAGCTGATAGCTATCACGAACAGGCGCAGAACACCCTTCGATATAACTGACATAGCTACCTTCATCGGCAATTAAAATCGTACGCTCAAACTGGCCTGTTTTGGCTGCGTTGATCCTAAAATAAGTTGATAGCTCCATTGGGCAATGTACGCCTTTTGGTACATACACAAACGTACCATCTGAAGCTACCGCCGCATTTAATGCCGCAAAAAAGTTATCATGGCTCGAAACGACTGACCCGAGATATTTCTGCACCAGTTCAGGGTACTCTTGAATAGCCTCACTGAACGAACAAAAAATAACCCCATGTTTGGCTAAGTCATCACGGTAAGTTGTAGATACCGAGACCGAGTCAAAAATGGCGTCAACCGCAACAGCCTTCCCTTCACGTACAGGAACACCCAATTGGTTAAAAGCTTCTTCAACTTCAGCCGTTAAATAATTATTGGCTTCCGCTACACCTGTGCCTTGGGTTGCACCAGATTGCGAACCACAGGTATCATCACATGAGCCACAAGATGGCGCAGAATAATAGCTATAGTCTTGATAATCGAGATTTGGGTAATTCGCTTTAAGCCAATGAGGCTCTTTCATGCCTTTCCAGTGATTAAAGGCATCAAGACGGAATTGGAGCATCCACTCAGGCTCATTACGTTTTGCTGAAATTGCGCGGATCACATCTTCGTTGATGCCTTTCGCCATTTCATCAGTCGCGACTTCGGTAAAGAAGCCTTCTTTATAACGCTGGTCATCAAGCCAGCTTTGAACATCATCGCCAACTTCTACATTGCTCTGTGACATAATCTGACTTCACATGTTAAACGCCGAAGCTTTCACCACACCCACAGGCATGTTGGGCTTTCGGGTTATTGAATTTGAAAATTTGATTCAGCCCTTCTTGGACAAAATCAACGACTGTGCCATCAATAAATGGCATTGCTTCTTTTGGCACATAAAGATGTGCGCCATCGAGTTCAAATAACAGGTGTTGCTCTGTTGGGTTTTCGATCATTTCAAATACATAACCAAAACCCGCGCAGCCGGACTGTTTTACGCCAAGTGAAAGCCCTTTAGTGTTTGGGTTTTGCACCATCAATTTTTTGATTTGTTTTGCAGCGCTTTGTGTCAGGCTAACTCCCTGCCAATTGTTTTCATCAAATGAAAATGTCTCTACACCGTCAGTCATATTGACCCCACATTTCTTATGGCTTTTCAGCCTGTTATCAGGAGATTAACTCTGCCTACCCTATGGTAATGATTAGCTAATTGACTTCAACCATTTGTTTTAAGAGGTTATAGCTATTTTAGCTCTTTTCTTGCTCATTATCAGGTTAAAAAACAAACAAGCACCTAGCAAAATAAGATTAACACATTGATAAATAATGGATAAGTAGAGTTGTGTTTTTTACTCAAATTTGTACTAAATAATACACTTAAATGACACAAATTAATAAAGATGTATTTATTATACAACTTAATTAACTTGATAAAAAATGAATTTATAGAAAGAATGGCCATATAACCATACAGAAATAAGGGTTTTATAGGGTGTTCTGGCATTTAATTAGCCAAAAAACCCTATATGTAGAATGGTTATTATTCAAATAATACCGCAGTTGTCAGGCGAGAAGTACAACACAATTTGCCTTGTTCATTGAAAATTTCAATATTCCACACTTGCTGGCGACGTCCTAAATGAATAGGCTTACAAATACCTTTCACAACCCCTGAGCGAGCAGCACGAACATGATTTGCATTGATTTCCAACCCGACCACCTTTTGTTCCCCTTCCGAGCACATATAACCCGCAATTGAACCCAAGGATTCGGCTAACACAACAGAAGCACCGCCATGCAATAACCCAAAAGGCTGTTTGGTACGATGATCGACAGGCATTATTCCCTCTAAATAATCATCTCCAATTGCCGTGATTTCAATGCCAAGATGCCCTAACATGCAGGTTTTTGACATTTCAGCGAGTTGTTGCAAATTAAATTGACGTTTCCAAATCATTAAACTATCTCCAGCAAGGCTTGAATCGGATGTTTTATCGATACATTTTCCATTCGCTTAACTTGGCTACGGCAAGAATAACCTGAACTTAAACAGCGATCTTTTGGCAAAGAAGACATCGCGCCTTTCCACGATAAGTCATAAATTCCTTTTGAATTTTGAAGATTGGCCACTTCGTGCCCATAAGTCCCTGCCATGCCACAACAGCCAACACTAACATTATTTAATGTTTGCCCAAAGCGAGCAAATAACGCTGCCCATTGATTCGCACTATTAGGTAAAGCCGTTGATTCCGTACAATGACCGAAAAAATACCATGGTTGTGTCGAAACCACTTGCACATTGTGTGGTTCAGGCAATGTCATTAACCACTCATGTGCCAACATCACCGTAAATTGGCACTGTTCTTTGCCTAAAATTTCATGATATTCATCGCGATAACAAAGTACCAGTGCAGGGTCAACACCGACCATTGGCAACTGTAATTTTGCCACTCGATTTAAAAAGTCTGCTGTCTTGCGAGCTGTTTTAGCAAATTTCGCTAAAAAGCCTTTGATGTGTTGCGCTTTTCCATTCGGTGAAAACGGTAACAATACAGGTTTAAGGCCTAACTTTTCAATTAAGCGAACAAAATCTGCCACCACTTTGGCATCGTAATAGCTAGTGAAAGGGTCTTGAACCACCAGCACATATTTTTCACGCTGTGAATCCGCCATACTTTCAAGTTGTTCAAGCGTAACAGAAACCGCGGCATGGCCTGAAAGTTCTTGTTTTAATGTGGGTTGAGAAAATAACGGTAAATCCACCATACCAATGGTGTGTTGGCTCAGTTTTTGCACCACCGGTTGACGTAAAAAGAAATTAAATACGCTAGGTACCTTGGAAAGTATTGGTGCACTCGCTTCGACGTTTGCAACAATATGGTCCCGAATAGGTCGCAAATAACGCCCATGATACAATGCTAAAAATTTAGCTCTAAATGATGGCACATCAATTTTAATCGGGCATTGTGTTGAGCAGGCTTTACAGGCTAGGCACCCAGCCATTGAAGCTTTCACTTCATGAGAAAAATCATAATCCCCTTGCTTCGCACGCCAAGTATTACGGGTTTTCTCGATTAAGCCTCTTAATGAAGGCTGGTTGTGCGTAATTCCTTTTTCAAGGTGTTCGGGTGTAACGCCTTGTTCCGCTAGCAACCTTAACCATTCACGAACAAGTGTCGCACGGCCTTTCGGAGAATGGACTCGTTGACCACTCACCTTCATCGATGGGCACATTGGGCTCTTTACATCAAAATTGAAACACAGCCCATTGCCATTACACTCCATAGCACCACGGAACTCTTGGCGCATTTGGACTGGAATTTGCCGGTCATACGTTCCTCGCTTGATGTCATCAACCTGCTTCATCGGTGCATCCAACCCCGCAGGTGGGCAAATTTTACCTGGATTCAAACGGTTATCGGGGTCAAATGCCGCTTTAATATTCCGAAGCTCACCGTATAATACATCGCCAAAAAATTCAGGACTATATTGCGCACGGAAACCTTTCCCATGCTCCCCCCACAAAAGCCCACCATATTTAGCGGTTAATGCCACAATTTCATCAGAAATTTGTTTCATCAATACTTCTTGCTGCGGATCACACATATCAAGCGCAGGACGGACATGTAATACCCCTGCGTCCACGTGACCAAACATGCCATAATTCAAGTTGTGACTATCTAATAATGCACGGAATTCCACTATATAATCAGCAAGATGCTCAGGAGGAACACAAGTATCCTCAACAAACGGAATTGGCTTTGCAGCCCCCTTGCTGTTCCCTAACAGCCCAACTGCTTTTTTACGCATGTTATAAATGCGCGTAATATCTTCAAGGTCATGACAGGTTTGATAACCAATCACGCCGGCTTGGTTATTCGCCATTAACTCATCAAGCCGCTGACAAAGGCTTTCAGTTAATTGGTTAATTTCCGCTTCATCATCACCACTAAACTCAACAATATTCAGCCCCAACATTTCCTTATTTGGAATGTCAGTAATCAATGCTTTAACTGAGTGCCAAACAATATCTTCACGCGCTAAATTCAATACTTTCGAGTCAACTGTTTCAACAGACAAGGCTTTTGCATCAACCATAAAAGGTGCATTACGTAATGCGGACTCAAAAGAGTCATATTTGACGTTTACTAAGCGGCGTACTTTTGGCAAAGGTGTGATATCAAGCGTCGCCTCGGTAATAAAGGCTAAAGACCCTTCAGACCCAGTCAAGATACGGGTAAGGTCAAATTCTGTTAGTTCATCATTAAATACATGACGTAAATCATACCCTGTCAGGAAACGATTTAACTTGGGAAATTTTTCTTCAATTAATGGACGTTGCTCTAAACAGCGTTCTAATACTGTTTTATATATACGCCCCACTGTTGAATCTTCTGACGCAATCGTTTGGGCGAGTTCGATAGGCATAGCACGTGTATCTAGGCATTCTCCACCTAACACCATGGCTTTAACGCCTAACACGTGATCAGAGGTTTTACCATATACTAATGAGCCTTGACCTGATGCGTCAGTGTTGATCATTCCACCTAATGTTGCTCGGTTGCTGGTAGATAGCTCCGGCGAAAAGAAATAACCGTAAGGTTTGAGGTATTGATTTAATTGGTCTTTGATGACCCCAGCCTCAACTTTAACCCAACCTTGCTCTGGATTTATTTCTAAAATCCTATTCATATAACGGGACATATCCACAACAATCCCTTCAGTTAAGGATTGCCCATTAGTTCCCGTCCCACCACCCCGAGGTGTAAAGCTAAGCTCACGAAATTTCGCTTGCCCCGCAAGCCGAGTGATAATTTGTACATCTGCACTCGAACGCGGAAATACAACCGCTTGGGGTAATAGTTGGTAAATACTATTATCTGTTGCCATGGATAAACGCTCAGCATAGCTGGTGCCGTTATCTCCAGTAAAACCCTGTTCTTGTAGCTCATGCAAGAACTCAATAACTAGATGACTAAGATGAGGAGCTTCTGATATACGCGGGATCATTATTAACGATGACTCTTGTTGTTTAGTGTTCGCATTACTCGTTATGTACTATCTTTATTTTAAGTTGCACAATAGTGTCTTAGGTCTATGATGGGTTACCTTCACAGCCTGTAAAGACAGCACAGCCGCTGATGACATTGTCATTATGAACCATATCACAATATTGTTTTTTTTAACCGTGAAAAAAAATTACGTTATTTTCACCTAAAAATTTGCCACAGACACAGAATTTTCATTTGTAAAGGACCAGTCATTAATGGAAAAATCGCAAAAACGCTTGGATCTTCCCAAACTTATTTTCGGCCTATTATCCATCGTTTTAATGATAGCAGCCTGCTTTTGGGTACTTAATCCATTTATTCTTGGCTTTGTATGGGCTGGAATGATGGTAATTGCTACTTGGCCACTATTATTAAGACTGGAAGCTCGCTTATGGCATAAGCGCTGGTTAGCTACATTGGTGATGGTTCTTCTTATATTACTGCTGTTCGTTATTCCATTGGGTATTCTAATTGGCAGTATCATTGAAAATAGCACACCACTTATTGATTTAGCGAAATCGCCGTCAAGCTTAACATTGCCTGATTTAGAATGGCTCAATACCATTCCAATGGTGGGTGAGAAAATTTACTATGCATGGCATAGCTTAGTCGCCAGTGGGGGGAATGCTTTACTTGCTAAAATTCAACCCTATTTTGGCCAAGCTGCTGGCTGGTTTGCCACGCAGGCTATTAGCGCAGGAAGATTTGTTTTTCACTTGATGCTAATGCTGCTATTTAGTGGATTGCTCTACCTTAAAGGCGAATCTGTCATGGTTGGCATCCGTCACTTTGCGGTCCGTCTCGCAGGGATCCGTGGGGATGCTGCCGTCGTGTTAGCGGCACAATCTATTCGAGCTGTTGCCCTTGGTGTCGTCGTCACCGCGCTAATTCAAGCCATCGTCGGAGGAATTGGACTTGCCTTGTCGGGTATTGGTTATGCGGCCATCTTAACTGTCTTGTTGTTTATATGCTGTGTGGCGCAATTGGGGCCTCTACTCATTATGGTGCCATCCGTCATTTGGCTATTTTGGACAGGTGATACGACATGGGGAATTATCCTTGCTATATGGGCCGCCGTTGTTGCCACTATGGATGGCGTTCTTCGCCCATGGCTCATTAAAATGGGGGCTGACTTACCAATGGTTCTGATCCTTGTTGGTGTTATTGGTGGAATTTTATCATTTGGCATGATTGGTTTGTTTATTGGCCCTGTTGTATTAGCCGTTTCATATAGCTTATTAAAAGCTTGGATGAATGAGGTTGCAGTTCCAAGTGAAGACTTAACAGAAACTGAAAAATTTCTAGAAGAAGAGTTTTCGATTAAAAAGTAGTACGTAGTTGATTAGTAGCAGGCATGTTCAAGCAAGACATGCCTGCTAACTTAATAAGTATTGCTCCATTAATATTTAGAAACAATATTTAACATTCTAACGTTAGTATTTAGTCTAATTTATGTTAACATAAATCTATTGAATTAATTCTCTTTAAGTAACAATGAGTAATATTAATATTGAGAGTGTTCTTAATGATTGTATAATATGAATAGTTTAATATTCTATTATTGAATCATATGGATATAAAAAGCTATGCCCCTCCCTTTTTAGGCGTCGCTTTATTTAACTGAATTGCTGTGTGTAGTCTTTGCCTGTCAGCCCATGATAGGCTTTTTTTTTATCTTCATTTAATATGAATATTATTCATATCGTAATCAGAACATCACTTTATAATTATTGATTAATATCAATTTTTGACATAACTAGCAGTTTTCATACTCCTTTAGCGTTATATAATTAAATAAATTTTGTTATTTCTATTTAAGGTATATTTTCTGCCCAAACTAAATACACAAAATAAGAGTAATTATATTCTTTTTTTATTTATACCTAAAAAGTATTATATGAATATTTATTTAGAACTGTTTGCTATCAACCTATTAATAATAGTATTAATCAATTTCTGTAATAGGTAATTTTAATCAAATAAATGCGAAGGCTGAATGTTATTCACATTCAGCCTTGATAATTAAAAAACGAGATAACTATTGATTCTCAGCTATCGTCAGCCATGTTTGTACCACGGTATCTGGATTCAAAGATAAACTATCAATACCTTCATCTACCAGCCATTGAGCAAAATCTTGATGGTCGGATGGCCCTTGACCACAAATACCTACATATTTGTTTTGTCGTTTTGCAGCCTGTATAGCCATAGATAACATGGCTTTTACCGCATCGTTTCGTTCATCAAATAACTCAGAAACAACACCAGAATCCCTATCAAGACCTAATGTTAACTGAGTCATATCATTCGAACCGATAGAGAAACCGTCGAAATGTTCGAGGAATTGATCTGCCAGTAAAGCATTTGATGGAATTTCGCACATCATAATGACTTTTAGACCGTTTTCACCACGTTTCAAATCATGTTTAGCCAGCTCAGCAACTACAGACTCAGCTTGTGCAACTGTCCGCACAAATGGGATCATAACTTCAACATTCGTTAACCCCATAGTGTTGCGAACACGTTTAACCGCTTCGCATTCCAATGCAAAACAGGCACGGAAGCTGTCAGATACATAGCGCCCTGCACCACGGAAACCTAACATTGGATTTTCTTCTTCAGGTTCATAAATATCCCCACCGACTAAGTTGGCATATTCATTAGACTTGAAGTCAGATAAACGGACAATAACGCGTTTTGGCCAGAAAGCAGCGGCTAGAGTAGAAATCCCTTCGGTTAATTTACCGACATAAAATTCAATCGGGTCATCATAACCCGCCATCATTTGGCGAATTTCTGCTTGTAACTCAGGAGATTGCTGATCAAATTCCAGTAATGCCCTTGGGTGAACACCAATCATACGATTGATGATAAACTCAAGTCTAGCTAGACCCACACCTTCATTAGGTAAGCAAGCAAAATCAAATGCACGGTCAGGGTTACCGACATTCATCATGATTTTGACATCTAGATTTGGCATATCACTCACTTCAGAACTGTGAATTTCAAACGCCAGTTTACCTTCGTACACAAAGCCCGTATCACCTTCTGAACAAGAAACTGTCACTTCTTGGCCTTCTTGCAAACGGTCAGTCGCATCACCACAACCCACAACCGCAGGAATGCCTAATTCACGCGCGATAATCGCAGCATGGCATGTACGTCCACCACGATTCGTAACAATCGCAGCGGCTTTTTTCATGATAGGCTCCCAATCAGGGTCTGTCATATCGGTAACAAGTACATCACCCACCTGAATTCTATCCATTTCACTCAAGTTATGTATGACTTTAACAGCCCCAGAGCCAATACGATGACCGATTGCACGTCCTTCAACTAAAACTTGTCCTTGTTGTTTTAATTGATAACGCTCCATCACTTGTTGATTAGAGCGAACGGTTTCTGGCCTTGCTTGGACAATATACAAACGCCCATTATGACCATCTTTTGCCCACTCAATATCCATTGGGCGACCGTAGTGCTTTTCAATCTGTATAGCTTGGCGTGCAAGCTCTTCCACTTCGAGATCAGTTAAAGAGAAACGATTGCGTAGTGCTTCTGGCACATCTTCAATTTGTACTTGTTTACCGTGCTCTTTACTGTTGGCGTACACCATTTGTAATTTTTTAGAGCCCAGGGTACGGCGCACAATTGCAGGACGGTTATTGGCTAACGTTGGTTTATGGACATAAAACTCGTCTGGATTCACGGCGCCTTGCACCACCATCTCACCTAAACCATACGCAGAGGTAATAAATACGACTTGGTCGAAGCCCGATTCAGTATCAATCGTAAACATAACACCCGATGAGGCTAAATCTGAACGTACCATGCGTTGAACGCCCGCGGACAGTGCTACACCGCGGTGATCATAACCTTGGTGAACACGATATGAAATCGCACGGTCATTAAACAATGAAGCAAAAACGTGTTTAATCGCAACTAATACAGCGTCAATTCCTTGAACGTTAAGGAATGTTTCCTGTTGCCCTGCAAACGAAGCGTCAGGCATGTCCTCAGCAGTTGCCGATGAGCGGACAGCAAATGAAGCTTCCGCTTCACCTTCTGACAGTTGTGCGAAAGCATCACGAATATCTTGTTCCAACTCCTTCGTCAATGGTGTATCAATCACCCATTGACGGATCTGAGCACCTGCTACAGCCAGTTGGTTCACATCATCAATATCCGTTTCATCTAGCAGGTTATAAATGCGTTGATTTACACCGCTCTGCTCCAGAAAATCATTAAACGCCTGTGCGGTTGTCGCGAAACCGTTAGGTACGGATACTCCCAGATCAGATAAGTTAGTGATCATTTCACCGAGAGAAGCATTTTTGCCCCCGACACGGTCAACATCATTCATCCCTAATTGGTTATACCAAAGTACATTACACGGAGTGAGGCCATTTGTGGACATTGAAAGCGATCCTTTTATAGCAATTTAGTGACAGAGTACAAATCGTAAAAAATCTCGTTGGCGAAATTTCGCCTCGTGAAATAGACTAGCACAGACGCTAAGAGAAGATGGACTGGTGAATCGTTCCATCACTGAAGAAAACTTTTTTGTTCTAAAAATCGTTCAAAAAATGGCTATAGTTTCCCCTATAAACTAATTTTTAAACTTTAAACAAAGATAATATTTCCCAATATCCAGTGATAAATACAATAGAGACGAATAATGATGAGCGAATTAGGAGCAATGAATAATATGGTAAGCCAAGTTCAACGTACTGTTTTTTTTATTTCTGATGGAACAGCGATAACCGCTGAAACTTTGGGGCACGCCGTACTTTCTCAATTTCCTCTGTCATTTATTTCTTATACTCTGCCGTTTGTAACAAGCGAAGCTCGTGCACATGAAATTAAGCAAAAAATAGATATTATCTTCGAAGAAACCCAGTTGCGTCCTTTAGTGTTCTATTCGATTATCTCCCCTGAAGTTAAGCAAATCATTACCCAGAGTGCAGGTTTTTGCCAAGATATCGTCCAAAGTCTAGTCGCCCCAATTCAGAAGGAAGTCGGCCTAGAACCTGAGCCAAAACTCAACCGAACCCATGGCCTATCCATGCAAAATATGAATCAATATGATGCACGTATAGCTGCTATTGAATACACACTGGCTCACGACGATGGGATTTCTTTACGAAATTTAGACCAAGCTCAAGTGATACTAATTGGTGTTTCACGTTGTGGCAAAACGCCAACAAGCCTCTACTTAGCGATGCAATTTGGTATCCAAGCGGCAAATTACCCATTTACGGCTGATGATATGGATAATTTACAATTACCTGCAGCATTACGCCCATATACACATAAATTGTTTGGTTTAACTATTAGCCCTGAACGGCTAGCAGCTATCCGCGAAGAGCGCCGTGAAAATAGCCGTTATGCATCCATAAGGCAATGCCGTATTGAGATAGCTGAAGTGGAAGCTTTATTTAGACAAAATAAAATCAACTACTTAAATACAACTAACTATTCTGTTGAAGAAATTTCAGCAAAAGTGATTGATACCATGGGCTTACAAAGACGAATCTTTTAATGAATACAAATAAAAAAAATATTCATTCCTGCTAAGTTGGAGGTTGAAATTAAGCCATATTCGTTTATTGTGATCTTAATCACTTATAGGGCATATGCCTATTAAAGTTCTTTGAGAAAGAAAATGCACAAAACTGATGAATTACGTACTGCGAGAGTGGACAGTTTAATTACCCCACAAACTCTTGCTGATGAGTTTCCTATTTCCCAAAAAGTCGCTGAAAACGTGACAGCGTCACGAAAACGCATAGAACAAATATTATCCGGCCAAGACCCACGTTTACTGGTCATTGTCGGCCCTTGTTCCATTCATGACATTGATGCCGCTATTGAATACGCTAAAAAACTAAATGTGTTAAGAGAGCGTCATCAAGACCGTTTAGAAATTGTCATGCGAACTTACTTTGAAAAACCACGTACTGTCGTTGGTTGGAAAGGGTTAATTTCTGACCCTAACCTCGATAATTCTTGCCAAGTCAACACTGGTATCCGGTTAGCTCGTAAATTATTGATTGAAGTTAACCAATTAGGGTTAGCCACGGCAACCGAATTCCTTGATATGGTCACGGGCCAATATATTGCCGATCTTATTAGTTGGGGAGCAATTGGCGCTCGCACAACAGAAAGCCAAATTCACCGTGAAATGGCATCCGCATTGTCCTGTCCGGTAGGTTTCAAAAATGGCACCGACGGCAATATTAATATTGCTATTGATGCGATAAGAGCTGCAAAGGCGCAGCATATGTTTTTATCGCCGGATAAGAACGGCCAAATGACCATTTACCAAACCAGTGGTAACCCGCATGGCCATATCATTATGCGTGGCGGTAAACAGCCTAATTACACGGCTGGTGACTTAGCAGCAGCCTGTGACAAACTGCGTAAATTCGAATTACCAGAGCATTTAGTGGTCGATTTCAGCCATGGTAATTGCCAAAAAATTCATCGTCGCCAACTCGAAGTTGCACGAGATATTGCGGAGCAAATAAAAGATGGCTCGACCGCTATCAGTGGAGTGATGGCAGAAAGCTTCTTAGTTGAAGGCACACAAAAAGTGGTTTCTGACCAACCGTTAGTTTATGGCCAATCTATTACCGACCCATGTCTTGGCTGGGAAGATACCGAACAACTTATTGAAATTCTTGCTCAAGCTGTTGAGTCACGCTTTAAATAAGCCAAATCATTCCAATTTTTTTATTATGAGCCCTTTAGTGAACATAGAAACTAAAGGGCTTTTATATTTACAAAAAAAATAATTATCATTTAATGCATAATTAAATAATATAATAATCCAATTAATGAAATAAAAACAGAATTTTAATCCAAAAAATCCTTGACCCACCTCGCACCAACGATAATAATTCTCACTACAAACTAATTTATCCGTTAGAACTTCTGTAGCCTAGCCCATTATTCGCTACGACATTGCAGGGCTAAATAGTTCTAATAAATAAATGAGTTACATAAATATTTATTGCATGCCACCCAGATTATTTATCCAGGCAGCCAGCAAATTCTGAAACCAAAGGAAAGGATTTCCTATGCTGTTTAAATCGATGCCTGCATCAATCCATCAAGATCATAAAATATCACTCTCAGCTATTGCTGCCACCGTTGTAATGACCGGGTTTAGCAACACCGTCTTGGCTGAAAATTTATCGACTCCCAAAGCGAATACCCGCGACATTATTCACGTTTCTACCTCACCTCTTAGTTTAGAAAATATCGCTGTAGCAGAACAAGTCGATGTAATTGATGCAAAAGCGCCTGAATATCAATCTGCGACATCCGCCTTAGATTTACTAAAAGGCCAAGCTGGAGTATTTGTTTCTGGTTCTAATAGCACTTATGGCCAGGGCATTCAAATGCGGGGTTATGATTCACGAGGTGTTAAAGTCACCGTTGATAATATCACCCAAGACTTTTATTCCGGCTTATATGAAGCTACATTTATTGACCCCACCTTAGTAAAAAAAGTCTACGTCCATAAAGGCGCATCATCTGTACATCATGGCGGCGGCGCGTTAGCCGGAGTCGTATCATTCAAAACAATAAATGCAGCTGACATATTAAAACCAGGGCAAAAAATCGGTGGTCAGGTCTTTAGCGGTATTAACCGTAATGATCACGGTTACTATGCAGGTGCAACGCTATTAGGCAGAACTGAATCAACAGATACTCTGTTTACCTATAGTCAACGTAAAAAGCACCTACTCGGCTCACCCGAGTTTGAAGAGGTTGATAATACTGAACAGCTAAGCAACTGGATGCTCAAAAGCAGCTGGCTTGCCCACCCTTCATATAACTTGACGTTACAATTAAAAGAATACCGCAACAACAGTTTAGGGGTAAAACAACCCGCTAAACCTTCAGAAAAAAATAGATATCCAAATACACCGCATGAAAGACAAAGCCATCAGCGAGATGTTGCCATTAGCCAATTTTTTACACCCAAAAATGAGGTAAATTGGCAAGCCCAGTGGGATATTTATTATACAGATTTATATTTAGATCAAACTGATACAGTTAAGGTCAAGAGCAAACCAAAAGAGTATGGCTCTGAAACGCGAAATCAATATACCTATGGGACTAAATTTACTAATAGCTTCACTTTACCTATGTATAACTGGGTAAATCATCATATTCAAAGTGGTTTCGAATATTATCAGCAAAAGCAAACGTCAAATCAGTATGCAATAAGTTATCCACCAGCAGAACTTGATAACCTGTCTGGCTGGTTAGTCAATGACATGACATTGCATCAATTACCGTTAACTTTATCAATTGGAACGCGCTTTACACAATACCGTGCATCGAGGAATAATTTCCCTGAAAATAAACATATCAACTTGTCATCCCGTATGGCTGTTAGTATTACTCCAACCCATTGGCTCAATCTTTACTCATCATACGCTGAAGCATACCGTACTCCACGTATGTCCGAGCTTTATAACAATTCAAACCATTTCACTATACCCTTTTTTGGCACTCCCTCGAACTTTCGTCCATCGCCTGATTTACGTCCAGAAACGAATAGAACCCTCGAAACAGGTATAAAAATCAGTTTTGATGGGGTATTTATTGATAATAGCGACCTTCAATTCGGTTCAACCTACTTTAAGACCAAAGCTAAAAACCATATTGCCCTTGAAGGTCTTTATACGCCAAGGTATGGCCAATGGTTCCCAGATGAACTTTATTATATCAATATCCCCAGCGCATCCATTTATGGCATCGATAGCTTTATAAGCTACAGAACACGGTGGTTTGAGTTAAATATCAATCACAATAAAACCACAGGTAGAGAAGACGGCTCACATTATTCTCTTTCGTCTATACGTCCTGAAACACTAACGGCTCGATTCAATGTACCGGTTGCTAGTACTGGCTTTACTCTAGGTTGGATAGGGGAATTCTCTGCAAGAACGCAACTTCAAGGTAACGATAAATATAAAAAGTGGCATCACAGATCTGATAAAGGCTTAGACCGCTATCATAAAGAAGTCATTCAATATGCGGGCTATAGCATTCATGATTTCTATGTGAATTACCAAGCAGATCAATTCATAAAAGGGTTAAGTTCGACTCTCACAATGAAAAATGCATTTGATAAGCCATATCTATCTTCCACTGGCGTACCCCAAGAAGGTCGGAACTTTTATCTCAACATGAATTACAACTGGTAGTTAAGTAGTAAAAAACCATGTTATCAACTGATTTTATTAAATTTATCAGCAGTATAAAAAATAAATCAGTTGATAACTTTTCACTATGTCTTTTAATTTTATTAAGGAAAAATTTGTGAATTCAAACCTCTATAATGATTACCTGCAAGCTAAGAAAACGCACTCTGATAAGCACTCCCAAGAAATAGCGGCCTTACTTGGCGTATCGGAGGCCCAACTAATTCATTGTCGTGTCGGTAAAGATAATGTTCAACGATTGGTCAGTAAACCTATTGATATCTTGCAAGATTTAACCACAATAGGCAAAGCTATAGGGATCACTCGTAATCAGTACGCTGTTAGTATTCAAACGGGTGCATACAATAACCCAAAATTTAGTAACCACGGTGGGCTATTTCTAAACCCTAAAGCATTAGACTTACGCATGTTCTTTGCGCAGTGGAGCTCAGTTTTTGCACTCACTGAAAAAATGCCAGAGGGAACTCGCCACAGTATTCAATTTTTCGATAAATATGGTGATTCGTTACACAAGGTCTTTTCCACCGACAACTCTGATATAGCTGCTTGGCAAGCCATGATAGAGCGCTACAGCACATCAGAGAATCCGCCTATCGAACCTAAAACAATTTCGCCATTTTCAGAACAAAAAATTAGCGAAGAACTCGCCTCTCAATTAGAGCAACAATGGCGTGAGATGACCAATGTTCATCAGTTTTTTGGTATATTAAAGAAACACAATTTAAGTCGTCAGCAAGTTTTTCGTGTCGTTAGCCAAGAATTAGCATGGCAAGTCCCTACTACGGCTTTATCTGAATTACTCTCTCTTGCATACCATGCAAAAAATGAAGTTATGCTCTTTGTAGGAAACCGTGGGTGTGTGCAAATATTTACAGGAAAAATAAATGAACTATCATCACTCTCTGTTGAAAGTTCTCAAACTGATTGGTTAAATGTTTCAAGTACAAACTTTAAACTTCATATCATTGAAAATGGCATTTCTGAGTGCTGGGTCACACGTAAGCCAACTAAAGATGGCTTTGTGACAAGTCTTGAGGTCTTTGATACCCAAGGTAACCAAATTATTCAAATGTATGGCCAGCGTATTGAAGGCACTCCCGAACAAATAGAATGGAGCAAGCAAATTCTTTCGATATCTCGCATATAATAAAAGAATAATAAGAAAGTAGATAATCTGTCATGGTAATTTTCTAAATACTTTTCAATCAGAAATTGTGGTTTGAATTAGACATGAAAATTGCCATAGACCCTTTACCTCATTAATTCACAACAACGATACAAGCCACTTTTTGATATAGAAATAGAATAATCATCCATCTCTCGCATAAAGTATTTAACTTACCGCATATATTAGTTATTCATACTACGAAAACTGTAGTTACAAGCACTTTCAATCATAACAATTACCTCGGAATTTCCTGTTTATTGTTATAGAAATACGATTATAAATGAAGCAATAATATTTCAATTATTTACTTGGTTAATAATTTCGAATAGCTTGAACAATTTTTTTGAACATAATGAAAACTTTCTCTTTTTCTCATCTATAAAAATGACATAAAAACATAGTTACTTGAATTAAAAGAATTTTAAACATACAATATTGAATGTTTAAAATGTTAATTTTTTCAACATCTATTGTACTGATAGTTATTCTCATTAAAAAACCGCACGTTTAGCCTATCGATATATCGGAAAAACAGGAAGAATAGACCCTAATTTCGTGAGTTATTATTAGTTATTAATGAACAATAGCCTACTTGAGTAGGAGGTAAATATGTCAGAAAGTGTAGTCAACGATATTGTTAAATGGCTTGAAAGTCAGTTGCAGCGCAATGAAGGCATCAAAATCGACACAATTGCCGATAAAAGCGGCTATTCAAAATGGCATTTACAGCGTGTTTTCAAAGAAATGAAAGGCTGCACGCTTGGTGAATACGTCCGTAAACGTCGTTTATTAGAAGCAGCTAAATCATTACGTGAAGGCAACTTACCTATTCTTGATATCGCATTGCAATATGGCTTTAGTTCACAGGCGACATTTACCCGCATCTTTAAAAAGCACTTTGATACAACGCCTGCAAAATTTCGCCAATCAGGTGAATTACCTGAATGCAAAAACTTTATGACTTGTAGCTGTCATAACTGATTATTTTAGAACATCCCTTCCTATTAGTTATTTGCAATTTTGAAGTCTATGTCTGAGCCGACTATGTCGGCTCTTTTTTTAACTTAATTCATGGACTAGCCAGTTTTCCAAATCAGCTAACTGTTCCTGCAATTGAGGCCATTTTACGGCCATTTGTTTACCTAAGGAGCGTATTGTTTCTGTCTGATATGTTTTACCCGTCAATTGCTCACTTAACCACTCCAAAGGGGATGGGTCTAAGCTATCTGTAAAAAACTGACAGCGATTTATCACGCCTTTTTCGATATCAAAATGAAACTCGATTCCTCCCCAAGAAAAACGTGTATCTGAATAGTGAGTGAACGCTGGTGCTTGCCCAAAATTCCATTCCCAACTACTTTGCTTAGCAAAGGTTTCTGGAAAATTTGGCAAATCAGGTAATCTTTCAGGGGAAATATACTCTGCTTCGACCGTTTCACCGAAGTAATTAAAAAAGCTTTTAATTATTCCCTCACAAACAATTTCATGAGAAATATTAGGAACAAGTTCAGATAAATTAGCTACACGAGAACGCACTGACGTGATCCCTTTTGCCTGTAATTTTTTAGGATCTGGGTTCAGGTAATTAGCTAAACGACTTAAATCTGCATTAATCAGCAAGGTTCCATGGTGAAAACCTCTATCTTTCGTTTCTCGGTATGCAGAACCGGATATTTTTCGCGGACCACTTTCTGTATCTAAAACCAAATCATTGCGACCTGAAATTTGTGCGTTGATACCGACCTGTGCTAATCCATCAACAATGATTTGTGTAGAAACTGTTTTATCATATTCTGGCTTTCCCGCCATAAATGTGAAACAAGTGTTACCTAGATCATGAAAGACAGCACCACCACCACTACTGCGCCGAGCTAAACGAACATTATCTTCTTCCATCCGCCGTGTATTACATTCTTTCCACGGATTTTGAGCACGCCCTATAACCACGGTATCCGCATTTCTCCAAAGAAACATAACACGTTGGTCGGTTGGCATTTGTCGGAAAATAGTTTCTTCAACCGCAAGGTTAAACCAAGGGTCGTAGGATTCTGAGATGAGTAAACGTACTGTTGACATTAAGCTATCCTTAAAACAAAACTTGCCCTTAAGATAGCATAATCACTGAATAAAATAGTAAATTTAGATACGTCTTGCTTGCCAAAACACTTTTCGCCAATAAACATTATCCATTGATGAACGAATGACTCCTTTACTCGTTGATGCGTGAATGAATGTATTATCGGTATCGTAAATCCCCACATGCAATCCATTCTCCCCTGAGCCTGTTTTAAAGAACACCAAATCCCCTGGCATCAAATCAGATTTATCAATCCGTGTGCCTAATTGAGTTTGATCTACTGTTGTTCGAGGTAACTGAATGGCAAAACGGTCGTTAAATGTGCGATAGACAAAACCGGAACAATCCACACCATTTTGATTCATTCCACCATAATGATAAGGCGTACCATACCACTGCTCTAGCTGGTCTTTTAATTGTGCTATCGTCATGATTGGGTCTGATAATTGTGTTTTTAATGGCGGCGGTGTTCTTTTAACGGATGTCGATGAACAACCAATTAAAACTAAACACAATAATAGTGGTAGGTGTTGTATTTTGATAACCATAAAGCACCTTATTTATCTATCTTATTGCGATAACTTGCCTATATTATAGTGCGTGAAGACTATAATATAAGCAACTAAGAAATTATTCCGTTCTATCACTTGGTGATTTATTGGGCCGGCTAATTAGCCATACCCCTAATAAAATAAAGCCAATTCCAATAGCCTTTAGCCCTGTCGCAGGTTCATTAAACCAAGGCAAGAAAACCGCTAATAAATAAACGAAAACATAGCTTAAGCTAATAAGCGGATAAGCTTTATTCAATGCTATGTGTTTTAAAGCTAATAGCCAACATAACATCGATAACGCATAACAAACTAACCCTAAAAAAATAATTCCTAAGCTAGTAATATTTGCGAGTAACCACTCTAATTGTAGCCAATGCCAGCCAAGTGTGAATGAGGGTAGTTCAACTACCCCGGCTTTTAAGCTCAGTTGAGCGACTGTGACTAATAAAGCACTGCTAATCACCCACAAATAACCCTTGTTCATACGCCGATACTCATTAGCAAAATACCAAACATAATGGCAGCAACCCCTAACCAGTGGTTAAGCCCAGTTTGCTCTTTATAAACAAACTGGCCAATTAAAGTAATTAATACAAAATTAATACTTAACATTGGATAAGCGATACTCAGCGGCATGGTTTCCAATAATTTCAACCAAAACAACATGCCAAGGCCTAGCATAAAAACCGCCAGCACCAGCCACCGAAAGGCTGATGCTGTTTTATTGGTTTTATTACTCTGCCAATTGACGACGGCTTGCTTTTGAGCCACTTGCCCAACGCAGGTCAAAACGCTAACCAGCAATAACAGCAGTAGTTGTGCAATCATTGTTGATGGTAAACCACAATCGCCATACGTGAATTTTTAATGACTTCATCTGGCTTAGGAATATCCGGTAACCCTTCTTTACGGCCTAATAAAAAGACAACAGTTACCTGCCCTTCTTTACGTGCTTTTTCTAGCCACTGTGCAAATTGATCCGGTTTAACTAAGCGATGTTGGCTATCTGGGTATTCCAAACCGTAACTTAGCTCTCCACTACTATTGTATAAATAGATATTGGAATTTTGTGTTTCCCACGCAAGGCCTGCTGCGACCCCAACATTACTTGCCATCAAATATTTGCTATTCATCAGTAAATCATGATTTTGATGAATAAAGTCTTGAGGTAATTTAGAATCGATGGTGTTGTTCGGCAGAGCACTACCAATACACAAACTCACGGCCAAAGAGCACGAGGCTGCCCATAACCAATATTTAGCATTTAATACCGTACATAGGTAACCGATAATCGCCCAAATAGAAAATGCAACGACACCTAACACCATTTTTGACCATTCATCAGGTTCGTATAACGGTTTTTTGATCACCGTGCTCACGACAATTACCGCTATAACCGCAGCGATCCCTAATACAACATTAATGATCCCATTGGCTTTCAATGCTTTCATTTTACCATTACGAACGCAATCAACCCCATACTTCGCCATAAGCAATGCCAATGGCGCCATAAACGGTAACATATACGTTGGTAACTTACCGCGAGAAATACTGAAAAAGATAACAGGAACAACAAACCAGCACAGTAAGAAAAACATATCGGGGCTAGATTTACGTTCTTTCCAGCCTTTCATTATCGCACCTGGCAACAGCCCTGCCCATGGAATAGCGCCAAGAATGATAATTGGAATATAATACCAAAACGGTGCAATATGCTGCGCATCATCTGCTGTGAAACGCTTAATGTGCTCAATCCAAAAGAAATAGTGCCAATAGTCTGGTTCTTGTTTTGCAACCGCCAAAGCCCATGGCAAACTGATAATAACCGCCGAAATTATTGCAAGCGGCCCGTACTTTAGTAACTCAAGGAACCGCTTTTGATAGATTGTGACAGGAAGCATGACTATCACGGGGATCGCAAGGGCTAAAAAGCCTTTAGTCATAAATGCCATGCCACAAGCCAGCCCAAGACAAAGCCATGCCGCTAGTTTGGATTTTACGTCTCTCGATTTCATTGCCCATAAACAACAGAACATGCTTGCCGCTATCCATAAAGACAACATTGGGTCGAGCACACTGTAAGTTCCAATGGAGAACACCAAGAACATTGAGATATAAATGAGGCTAGCAACATAAGCAACGTGGTTATTACGCCACATCATTTTTGCCATACGGTAGACAAGTAATGCACTGAGGAAAATACAAAAAACCGAACCAAAGCGAACAGCAAAATTAGTTTCACCAAAAATCATCTGGCTAATATTGTTTATCCAGTAACCTGCTACTGGTTTTTCGAAATAACGTACATCCAGCATGTAAGGAACAATCCAATCCCCACGCTGTAACATTTCACGGCTAATTTCCGCATATCGTGTTTCATCTGGTTGCCAAAGTAAACGGCTATCCAACGGCAATAAATAGGTTAAGATAAAAAAAAGAGCCAGCAGAGAGGCTCCTACTTTGCTCGCTCGGTTATTCAACATAGGTTGCTTATTCCTCTTCTTGGCAGCCTAGCCAGCCTTCACGCCCAGGGAATGGTGCCCTCACCACACGCCCTTTTGGCAATGAATTCAAATCGTCTGGCAGTAATTCACTCAATGTACAGAATTGGATATCTTCTTGTGTAATTCGTTCCAATAATTGTGAAAATTGTTCCGATTTAGACATCCCTTCCACTTCAGTGTGAATAGTATAAACTGGAATGCCTTGATCTTCTTTAATTGCTTGAAGAATAAAATCATTAAATGCCTCATCACTCACGACTGTTCCCACAACTTCATCGTAAGTCGGCAGTGTTACAGGAATTTGAACTGTCCCTAATGAGCCATCCGCTAAAATTGGCCTAAATGGATATTTACCACGGCAATCACTGTTGTAGTCAAAGTTAAACGTTTGTTTAACTTCCAATACGCGCTCATCGCCTCGCCAACCAGCGACGGCTGAACAAGTCACACGATGCCCAATAGCTTGCTCCAATGCATCAACACCTAGCTTAACCTGCTCTGTCAGTTGCGGTTTGCTCCATTTCGCAACCTTAGCCTGCCAGCCTTGATGATCCCATGCATGTAAGCCAACTTCATGACCAGCATCCAAGGTTTGTTTCATCAAGTAACCTAAATCCTTAGCAATTTTTTTACCCGGCCATGCTGTGCCCGCTAATAAGATATCTAACCCATAAAGGGATGCTGCATTAGACCTAAGCATTTTCCACAGAAATTTAGGACGCAAAAGGCGCCATAAATGGCGCCCCATGTTATCGGGTCCTACGCTGAAGAAAAAGCTGGCCTGAATATTATGCTCTTTGAGCACTTTGAGTAACTGTGGAACCCCTTTTAATGTACCTTGGTAGGTATCCACATCAATTCTCAAGCCAACTTTTTTCATTAGTCTTTATTACCTAACTCTTCAACAGCACCTTGTAAGAAGAAATCTAATGTTTCTTCAATGGTATCTTTCATATCGATAGTTGGAACCCAGTCCAGTAAACGACGTGCGTTTTCAACACTTGGTTTACGGTGTTCAACGTCTTGATACCCTTGGCCATAATAGCTGCTGCTTTCGATTTCACGGAAACCTGCAAATGGAGGGAATTTTCCACGTTGTGGGTGTTTTTCGAAGCTTTCCAGCAACATTTCCGCTAATTCACGAATACTGGCTTCATTCGTTGGGTTACCGATATTGATGATTTGGCCGTCACACTTACCATCTTTATTTTCGATAATACGGAACAGTGCTTCAATACCGTCTTTAATATCTGTAAAACAGCGTTTTTGTGCACCACCATCAACCAGTTTAATCGGAGAACCTTCAACCAAGTTCAAGATCAACTGTGTAATTGCACGAGAACTACCAATACGCGCAGAGTTCAAGCTATCTAAACGTGGTCCCATCCAGTTAAATGGACGGAATAAGGTGAACTTCAGACCTTCTTTTGCACCGTATGCCCAAATCACTCGGTCAAGTAATTGTTTAGATACTGAGTAAATCCAACGTTGTTTATTGATTGGTCCTACGATCAGGCGTGATTCATCTTCATCAAACTCTTTATCATCACACATACCATAAACTTCAGAAGTTGATGGGAAAATGATGCGTTTGTTGTATTTCACACAGTAACGTACAACTTTTAAGTTTTCTTCGAAGTCTAACTCGAAAACACGCAGTGGGTTACGGGTATATTCGATTGGCGTCGCGATCGCAACCAAAGGCAGAATAACGTCACATTTTTTGATGTGATATTCAATCCATTCTGTATGGATGCTAACGTCACCTTCAATAAAGTGGAAACGTGGGTTACCAATAAAACGTTCAATTGCGGAAGAACCGATATCCATACCATAGATATCGTAATTACCGTCTTTTAACAGGCGCTCAGTCAAGTGGTTACCGATAAAGCCGTTAACACCAAGGATCAGAACACGTGTACGACGTTTTACTTGTGCCGTTGGTTTTGCACCAACACGAACATCTGTCACGATACCCATTTCGTTAGCAAGGCGGCTACCTTGCATATATAAACCCGTCTCACTTTGGCCGCTAATCACTTCGATAGCACCTTGACCACAAGCGATACGCAGTGGGTCACTCGAAAGTACCGTACCTGCTGGTTTACCTTGGTTATCATCTAAAACGCGTGCGCGCCAAATAACCATTTTGCGCGCACCTAAATAGGTAAACGCACCTGGGTAAGGTTCAGTCACTGCACGAATCAAGCAATTAACGTCTTTTGCACTGTCGTTCCAATTAATCAAACCATCTTCAGCGGTACGACGACCAAAGTACGTTGCTTGACTTTCGTCTTGTGCAACGGCTTTGTAGCTACCAGTTTCGATTAATGGCAGTGTTTTATCCAGCAAAACTTCCGCCGCTTCACGGACTTTTGCATGTAAAGTTAGGCTAGTGTCTGTATCGGTAATAACCACTTTTTCTTGAGCAATGATATCGCCAGCGTCGGCTTTAGCTACCATTTTATGTAAGGTTACACCTGTTTCGCTTTCGCCTTTTAATAATGCCCAATTGATAGGCGCACGACCGCGATATTTAGGGAGTAATGAACCATGTAGATTAAACGCACCTTTAGGCGCGATAGCTAACAGCTCTTCACTCAACATATCACGATAGTAGAAGGAGAAAATCACATCAGGTTTCATTTCGCGAATACGTTCAATCCACAATGGGTGATTAACGTTTTCAGGCGCAAAAACAGGAAGCTCCATGTCAGCACTTAAACGCGCAACAGAGGAGTAAAAGTGGTTTTCATTTGGGTCATCAGTGTGGGTAAACACTGCTTGGATATCAAAACCTGCTTTTTCAAGCGCTTTTAGCCCTACGCAGCCAATATCATGATAGGCAAAAACAATAGCTTTCATTAGTCTTCTTCCTGATTTTTGTCGGATTTCGCATCTGCTCCAACGACTTTTTGAATAAAATAACGGGGTCTCGCGCGCACATCATTGTAGATCCTACCAATGTATTCGCCCAATAAACCCATGGCAACAAACTGTGCACCAATAAACATAAAGAGTACTGCAAACAGCGTGAATACGCCATCTGCGGCCCACTCTGCGCCAAAAATTAAACGCAATGCAATTAACAATACCGCTAATAAAAAACCGCCAGCGGCGATAATACTACCGACAACACTCAATAAACGCAGTGGTGCCGTAGTCAGGCATGTTAATAAGTCATACATTAAATTAATCAGCTTCATAAAGCTGTATTTAGAATCACCAAACTCGCGTTCTGCATGCGCTACATCAATTTCAATGGTTCTACGTGCAAATGTATTTGCTAAAATAGGAATAAATGTACTTCTTTCATGACATTGCAACATAGCTTGAATAATATGACGGCGATACGCACGTAACATACAGCCATAGTCACCCATTGAACGCCCAGTCGCTTTCGTGATCATCGCATTAATCATTTTAGAAGCTGTTTTGCGAAACCAAGAATCTTGGCGATTCGCACGGCGTGTACCAACTACATCATAACCTTGCATCGCAGTTTGCACTAAACGAGGGATTTCCTCTGGCGGGTTTTGCAAATCCGCATCCAAAGTAATTACTAAATCGCCATCCGCTTGGTTAAAACCGGCCATAATAGCAGAATGCTGACCATAATTACGGTTTAAAATAATTGCAATAACATGGTTTTCTGGATTTTCCGCTGCTTCTGTAAGCATTTGCGCTGAACGATCGCTACTACCATCATCAACTAAAATTAATTCATAAGATTGAGTTAATTGTTTACATGACTTGATAGTACGTTCTAGTAATTGCGGTAAGCTCTGCTCTTCATTATAGACAGGGATTACCACTGAGACTTTTTTTATCTCATCAAATTCATCTGCGTGTGACACTATTTTGACTCCAAAAGAACTGCTTCTACAGCTTTGACAACCCGTTCAACATCTGCATCCGTCATATCGGGAAATAAAGGTAATGAACACAATGTGGCGCTATTCCAGGTTGATTCAGGTAAAACTAATTCAGGGTATTTTTCGCGATAATATTTTTGAGTATGTGCGGCGCGAAAGTGCAGCCCTGTACCAATATCGTGCTCTTTCAATTTTTCCATGAATGTATCGCGATCAATACCACATTCGGCTTTATCGACACGCACCATAAATAAATGATTCGCATGTAAATGTGAGTAGCTAGGTACACTCAACATTTGCAAAGGAGAGTTTTTCAGCAATTCACGATAACGAGCAGTTAGCTCAGCACGACGCTGATTTAATTGCTCTACTCGTGATAACTGCACCACTGCAATCGCGGCATGAATATCCGATAAATTATATTTAAAACCGGGTTCAACAACCTCTGCTTGCGGCTTACGGCCTTGCATTTGTCTATCAAACGCATCAACGCCTAGACCGTGAAACTTAAGCGTGCGTACACGCTGAGCGAGCTTGTCATCATCTGTTGCGACTAATCCCCCTTCCGCACAGGTGACATTTTTGATGGCATGAAAAGAGAAAATAGACGTTCCCTTTTCGCCAATCCACTCATCTTTATAACGAGTACCCACGGCATGTGCTGCATCTTCGATTAAAGCTACACCGGCTTTTTGAGCAATCAAACGCAATGCGTTAAGATCACAAGGAGCCCCCGCATAATGAACTGGGATAATGGCCTTTGTTTTTTCTGTTAACGCTTTTTCTACGGCATCAGGTTGGATCATTAATGTGTCACGATCAACATCAATCATCACAGGGGTTGCACCAAGCAATTCAATCATGTTAATCGTAGAAACCCATGTTTGTGATGGTGTAATAATTTCATCACCAGGGCCAATACCTAATGCCATTAAGACAACATGCATCCCCGCTGTTGCAGAAGAAAGTGCAATCGCATGCTTACAGCCATAACGCTTACAAAAATCTTCTTCTAATTGATGATTCTGTGGGCCTGTAGTTATCCAGCCTGAACGCAGAACTTTTTCAACTGCCTTGACCTCTTCATCACCGATTGCCGGTTTTGAAAATGGTAAGAAATTGCTCATATTGTTTATAGCCTAGTTTTCATTGTGAATAGAATATTCTAGTTAATTATACTTTAACCGAACCTCAACACCTGCAAACATTGCGGGGTTATCATGCAAAAATAAGTGATAAAAACACCTTATTGCTTATCCGTTAAATTTATAACCTGCCACACCCGGTGAGATGCACTGTGGCTTAACTTAATTTCAGACATAAATATGTCAGATAAATTTTTTTCTGTCATTATACATTCTGGTTTCCCTACTGCGACTAACTGTCCTTGTTTTATCATCCAAATACAAGATGCATTTTTATACGAATGGCTAAGATCATGACCACTCATTATAACGGTTCCTAAGCAATCACAAAAATATTTAATCCATTTATCAAGCATTGCTTGCTGAATAATATCTAAATTATTGGTCGGCTCATCCAATAATATAAATTTCCCCTCGCATTGCTGTTTATCCCAGACCTGCAAAAATGCTGCTACAATTCGGACTCTTTGCCATTCACCACCCGAGAGTTGGTTAATAGGTTTACTCAATAATGATGTTAGTTGAAAATCGCTACATAAACGCTCAAAAACACCAGCAGAAAACACTGTGTTAGGTGAAAACAGGCCAACATATTGAAAAACTTTGAGTATTGGGATGTAACTAACTAATTGTGAAAGATAAGCACGTTGTTGGCTCAATTGAGCAATATGATATTGCCGTATACTTCGCCCACCAATTAAAATATCGCCACCTACAGGCAAATAACCGCTTATCGCAGCTAATAATGTACTTTTCCCGGCCCCATTGGCACCCAATATATGAATTTGTTCACCAGCTAGCACTTGAGCTGAAACATTGACCAAGCGTGTATCGATGGTAATATTTTTAATATCAATAATTAATTTATTTTCCATCATTTTTACCGCCATTGTTGGTGACGGATTAACAAGAAAATAAATATCGGTGCCCCTAAGGTTGCCGTAATAACACCAATGGGAACTTCCGCATTGGCGATTAATAACCGAGACAGAATATCTGCTGTTAATAACCCTAATGCCCCTGCCACTGCAGAACCAACCAATAATACGCGATTATCTGTTAAACCACTTAATCTCAATATATGAGGAATAACTAAGCCAATAAAGCTAATCGCCCCCGCAATAGCAACGCTGAGGCCAATTAATACACCACTAATAATAATCAATATAACGCGCCATTTATGGATTGATATACCTAATTGATAAGCTTGTACTGTACCTAATGAAAGGTAATTCAGTATATTTCCTTGGAAAAGCACCCAAATTAAAAATGGCAAGCAACCAATAACAAGACCAAATTGTCGCCAATCAACCCCACTAAAACTCCCCATCATCCAATAGAGTAACTGTCGCAAATCAAGGTTGCTGCTCATGTACACCATCCATGTCATACAGGCACCACTAATCACGCCCAGAGCAACACCAACAAGCAATAAGCTAGAGTTATTCAAGTTTTTACGGCGAGCAAAATAGAGCAATATGGAGGTAAACAATAGTGCTCCCATAATTGCGCTAATACTTAATAGCCAATAGTGCGTCACGCCTGAAGACAATAATACAGCCAGCACCACAGCAACACCTGCACCGTTACTTACCCCCAATAAGCCAGGCTCGGCCAAGGGGTTTTCAAATAAGGCTTGCATGATAGCCCCTGTGACTGCAAGAGCTGCGCCAATAACAATCACCGCAAGTGTGCGAGGAAAACGAATTTGCCAAACAAAAAGCTGTGCGGAATCTTTCATCCATTGGCTAGGCCAATACCAAACCTCGCCAGCACTGAGTGACAGCACCGTAACAATGCAAAGCGTGAACAGCAAAAATCCAATCAAACGTATATCTGATTGGTTTTGTTGTTTTTGTAGCTGCTTCAATGAAAAAAACATTCTATTTGTAATATTTATCAGTCAGTTAAAAACAAACGCGTTTTATATAAGAGAGATCATAAGGGAAAAATTAAACTACGGCCAATTTTAATGCTAATCAATATGAAGGTTTTAACATGAAGCGAGCCCCCATTAGTCATCAAACCAAGTCCCAACTCTCCACCAACAGTACAAGCGAAACTAATCGAGTGAAAATCAAGACTAACAGCAATTTTGGAGGACGTCTAAAAAATGTAACCCAATTATTTATAAGCATTTTTACTTCATTATTACATTACCAAAACAAACATGCTGTAAACAAGAAGATACCCACATGCACAGCTTCCTCTGTAGATAACGGTTTTACCAAAATATCAGCAGATCAAAATAAAGTCATTCCTAAAGAGGATTTAACAGCGAACTTACAAGTTGATACAGATTATCAGGCAGCATTACATGCAGAAACTCAACATGCAGAAACTCAACATGCAGAAAAAACTCGAAAAAATGCAACGGACAACTTACAAAAAAGTAATGAATTACTTATCAATAATTATGATTATATTTCTGATATTGATAGACAAAAAAACCATGCGCTCAACCTGTTAGGCAGCATGCTTTTAAAGCATAAAGAGTATTCTAATAGTCAAGGTATACTTCGCATTGAAGGAATCAAAAGTGTCGCCAATAATATAGTCAAAGAAATAAATTCCTCTAATACAGACCGCTATGTTTCACAATTACTGCACAACTGCTCGCTACCAACTCTATCCAGCGTGTTTAAAAAAATAGCCGGTGAATTACTAAAAAAAACCAACAATATTGACTTTAAATCACCCGTTTCATTTAATGACTTACAGATATGCGATGTTCTAGTCAAAAACAAAGAAAATATTATTCGGAAAATTAAAAACGATGAGCGATTAAAAAACAAAGACCCTGTAATTTTAAAAAATAGCGACAATAAGATTTGTGATGCACTCGCTAGATTGGCCCCACCACCATTAACCTTACAACTCGTTGTCCGCTACTGTGCTCTTATTGCCAATGATGAAGATGCTCATCAAATGTCGATCAATAATTTAGCTAAGATATTCGCAGCACATTTAATAGATTCTCCCTCACTTGATATTTCAGCAATAAAAGACGCTGAAACAACTAAGTTAGGAATCAAGAAAGAAAAAGAAGTAAACCAGCTAGCTGAAAGTTATATCGCCGCATTAATCCATCGAGAAAGAAGACCATTTTATCAGGCTTAAGAAATTTCTTTCCTAAAAAAAACAAAAGACCGCCTAGGCGGTCTTTTTTCATATCAAACGATATAATTACTCTTTCGGAGTTGCTTTTTCTACACGGCTTTTTAATTTTTGGCCTGGGCGGAAGGTAACAACACGGCGAGCAGTAATTGGAATATCTTCCCCAGTTTTTGGGTTACGTCCGGGACGTTGATTTTTATCACGTAAATCAAAGTTACCGAATCCAGATAATTTTACTTGCTCACCATTTTCTAAGGAAAGGCGAACCTCTTCAAAGAAAGTTTCGACAAGGTCTTTAGCATCACGTTTGCTAACACCCAGTTTTTCAAACAAATTTTCTGACATTTCAGCTTTAGTAAGCGCCATAGGTTTAGTCCCTCAAGGAGGCTTGGAATCGCTGTTTTAACGCAGCAATACACAGATCAACGGTAGCAGTGATCTCTTCTTCTTCCATAGTACGCTGGGTATCTTGGAAGACAAGACTGATAGCAAGGCTCTTATAGCCATCCGCTATTCCTTCACCACAGTACACATCAAATAAGTTTATGCCAACTATATGATTTATGCCAACTTTTTTACACTCTGCTAAAACTTCAGCAGCAGCCACATCTTCTGGCACGACAACAGCGATGTCACGGCGGTTCGATGGATAGCGCGAAATCGCCTTAGCTTCAGGGATGACACGTTGTGCTATCGCATCACTACGAACCTCAAACACCACCGTACGACCATTTAAATCGAGTTTGCGTTCTAATTCTGGGTGAACTACACCAATAAAGCCAATGTGTTCATTTTCCAGATAAATCCCAGCACTTTGACCTGGATGCAATGCAGGATGTGCCTCAGATTTAAATGTAATTTGATTTAGTTTCCCAGTCAATTCAAAAACAGCTTCAAGATCACCTTTTAAGTCAAAGAAGTCAACAACTTGTTTATCTAATGACCAATGTTCTTCAAATCTGTTACCTGTAATGACCCCTGCCAACATAGGTTCTTGGCGAATTCCATATTCTGCTTGATTATCAGGAATAAAGCGCAGACCTGTCTCAAATAAACGAATTCTATTTTGTTGACGATTTTGATTATAGACAACCGTTCCTAATAAACCAGTCAGTAACGATAAACGCATCGCTGACATATCAACAGAAATAGGGTTAGGTAAAAGCAACGCGTCTTGTTGTGGATGCAGTAAAGCTTGAACTTTAGGGTCAACAAAACTATAAGTGATTGCTTCTTGGTAACCACGGTCAACTAACATTGCTTTAATACGTTTTAAAGGTAAGTTAGCTTCTTTGTGGTTAGTCATGGTCAAATCAGCACGTAATGGCACATCAGGGATGCTGTTATATCCATATACACGAGCAACTTCTTCCACTAAGTCTTCTTCGATTTGCATATCGAAGCGCCAACTTGGGGCGACAACATCCCATGTATTAGCAGAAACCGTGACTTTGCACCCTAAACGCGTCAAAATATCAGTAACTAACTCATCTTCAATAAAGTGACCAATCAAACGGTCTAATTTATTGCGTGTCAGTTTAATATTTGCGGCTTTTGGTAAATGCTGTTCACTGGTTACATCAATAATTTCACCGACTTCACCACCACAAATCTCAACAATTAGCGTAGTAGCACGTTCAATCGCTTTAAACTGTAATTGAGGGTCAACACCACGCTCAAAACGGTGAGATGCATCAGTGTGCAAACCGTAATTACGTGCACGACCTGTGATCGATAATGGGTCGAAGAATGCACACTCTAATAAAATATTTTTGGTTTCCGTATTAACACCTGAGTATTCACCGCCAAAAATACCTGCAATCCCCAGTGCTCTTGATTCATCAGCAATCACTAATGTGTCTGATTTTAACGTTGCTTCACTGCCATCAAGGAGAACTAGTTTCTCCCCTTCTTTTGCCATACGAGCAACAATAGCCCCATCTAAACGGTCTAGATCATAAGCGTGTTGAGGCTGACCCAATTCTAATAAGACGTAGTTGGTAATATCCACAACCGCGTCAATAGAACGGACGCCACCACGACGCAACTTTTCTTTCATCCACATTGGCGTTGGCGCTGACACATCAATATTTTTGATCACACGACCTAAGAAACGTGGGCAGGCATTAGGTGCTTCTACTCGAATTGGGAAAGTATCTTTTGTGGTCACAGATACTGTATTAATAGCAGGCTCATTTAGCGCTAATTTATTAATAACAGCGACATCACGTGCAACCCCAAGAATACTTAAGCAATCTGCACGGTTAGGTGTAATGCTGATTTCAATCGCATTATCATCAAGTTTTAGATATTCACGAATATCGGTACCGATAGTGGCATCTAGTGGCAATTCAATAATGCCACTGTGGTCATCAGAAATAACCAGTTCAGAATAAGAACACAGCATACCTTCAGAAGGCTCGCCACGCAGTTTTGCCGCTTTAATTTTAAAATCACCCGGTAATACCGCGCCAACCGTTGCAACAGCAACTTTTAGGCCTTGACGGCAGTTTGGTGCACCACAGACGATATCTAATAAACGCTCACCGCCTACGTTAACTTTTGTAACGCGCAGTTTGTCTGCATTTGGGTGTTGACCACACTCAACCACTTCACCAACAACAACGCCGTGAAATTGGCCAGCAACTGCATCTACACCATCAACTTCCAAACCCGCCATCGTGATTTGGTCAGATAATGCTTCACTACTGATCGCCGGGTTTACCCATTCGCGTAACCATAGTTCACTGAATTTCATGAGATAACCCCGCCTTATTTAAACTGTTTGAGGAAACGAAGATCATTTTCGAAGAATGCACGTAGGTCAGAAACACCGTAGCGTAGCATTGTTAAGCGCTCCATCCCCATACCAAAGGCAAATCCAGAGTAGACTTCAGGGTCAATACCTACATTGCGCAATACATTTGGATGCACCATTCCGCAGCCTAATACTTCTAACCATTTACCATTTTTACCCATAACATCAACTTCCGCTGAAGGTTCGGTGAATGGGAAATATGATGGTCTGAAACGTACTTGAACTTCCTCTTCAAAGAAGTTATTCAAGAAATCATGCAATGTGCCTTTTAGATTGGTAAAGCTGATATCTTTATCAACAATCAGGCCTTCTGTTTGATGGAACATTGGTGTATGCGTTTGGTCGTAATCATTACGATATACACGACCAGGAGCAATGATACGAATCGGTGGTTGTTGGCCATTCATTGTACGGATTTGTACACCCGATGTTTGCGTACGCAGTAAGCGTTTTGCATCAAACCAAAAAGTATCATGGTCAGCACGCGCGGGATGGTGAGCAGGTATATTTAACGCATCAAAGTTATGATAGTCATCTTCGATTTCTGGACCAGTTTCAACAGAGAAACCTAATTCGCCAAAAAACTCTTCAATTCGCTGAATTGTACGGGTCACTGGGTGTAACCCACCATTTTCCATACGACGCCCAGGTAATGACACATCAATTTTTTCTGATACTAGACGTGCATTAAGAATTTCAGCTTGCATTGCGTCCTTACGGGCGTTCAGTGCATCTTGAACCTGTACTTTAGCTTCATTTATCACAGCCCCTGCTGCTGGACGTTCCTCAGCAGGCAGATCACGCAACGTTTTCATCTGTAGTGTGAAATGGCCGCTCTTGCCTAAATATTCAACACGCACTGATTCCAACGTAGCAACATCTTGGGCCTGTTCAATGGCTGCTTTTGCCTGTGCAACCAACTCAGCGAGATGTGGCATTGTTTCCCCTTTATGACCACTTGGTCTTTTTGCTAGTTATTCACTATATATATTAAGCTTCACATTCTATTTGGTAATGAATGAATACTTAACTGATTTTACTGTACTTAATCTAAAACTAGAAATGAAAAAGCCTCCCTAAGGAGGCTTTAGCGTAACTTTTCATTTCTTTTTTCTATTTACGCGAAAAAGCCCCCGAAATTCAGGTGCTAAAGTAAAAAAAGAAACGAAAAATCACAGAATGCATGTAGTAAACTCTCAATAACTAACTGTATCTTAAGTATTAACACAAATAGCTATAAATGAAAAGAGGAAGTTTCCCTCCTCTTTCCAAGCAAACAATTAAGCTAAAGCGCCTTTCGCTTTTTCAACTAAAGCAGTGAATGCTGCTTTATCGAAAACTGCGATGTCTGCTAAGATCTTACGGTCGATTTCAATTGAAGCTTTTTTCAAGCCATTGATGAAGCGGCTGTAAGACAGACCGTTCTGACGAGCCGCAGCGTTGATACGTGCGATCCACAGTTGACGGAACTGACGTTTACGTTGACGGCGGTCACGGTAAGCGTATTGACCAGCTTTGATTACCGCTTGAAATGCTACGCGGTAAACACGTGAACGTGCACCATAGTAACCTTTCGCTTGCTTCAGAATTTTTTTGTGACGTGCACGGGCGATTACACCACGTTTTGCGCGAGCCATAAGCTATCTCCTATCGTCTTTATCTTATATTAACTAAATTGTTTACTTATGCGTAAGGCAGGCAAGCAACTACCAGACCCAGATCGCCCTTAGATACCATTCCTTTCGGACGTAAATGGCGTTTACGCTTAGTTGACTTTTTAGTCAGGATGTGACGAAGGTTTGCATGCTTACGCTTAAAGCCACCGCCTGCAGTTTTTTTAAAGCGCTTTGCTGCGCCACGTACAGTTTTAATCTTTGGCATTTCTTTTATTTCCAACTTCGCATTGTGATTAACTACGAATTAATTAGGCGAATAACATCTATATTGCTATAAACGAGTATTACTTGCAGGCCTAATTATTTCTTCTTCGGTGCCAGCACCATGATCATCTGACGTCCTTCAATTCTTGAAGGGAAAGACTCCACGGATGCCAGTTCTTCCAGATCAGCTTTGATGCGGTTAAGCATTTCCAGACCGATCTGCTGGTGAGCCATTTCACGACCGCGAAAACGCAGTGTAACTTTAGCTTTATCACCATCTTCCAGAAAGCGAGTCAGGTTGCGTAGTTTGACCTGATAATCACCTTCATCTGTACCAGGGCGGAATTTAATTTCCTTCACCTGAACAACTTTTTGTTTCTTTTTTTGCTCTTTTTGAGATTTGCTCTTCTCATAAAGGAATTTGCCGTAATCCATGATACGACAAACTGGCGGTTCAGCATTTGGGCTGATTTCTACTAGGTCTACACCTGCTTCTTCAGCTTTTTCAAGCGCTTCGCGTGCGCTCATGATGCCTAACTGTTCACCGTCTAAACCCGTTAAACGGACCTCTGGAACACGAATTTCATCATTGATACGATTTGGACGTGTTGTTGGGATTCTTTTTCCGCCTTTAATACTTCATTCCTCCAATTGGATAAAGAGATTTGCTTCTCTCAAGCAAATACACTCGTCACTCAATAGTTACTACTTGACGCGTGTACGATATTCTTTGTTTGTCTTTATGCGCTATGCGCTGACAAAGTGATTCGACCGCGGATTTTAATGCTTCTTGCCGGATTACTCAAGTAAATCTTGCAATAAATCACACTGAACTGTTTGAAAACTTGGATTTTGAGGGAAATTTGTAGCATTGAAGCAATTATTTTTATTCATTAGATAAGACAAACAAAATAGAGAAGCAGCGCCCAAATGAGCGCTGCTAGACTCTAGCAATTACTTCGCTATAACCATACTGGCTTAATTATTTTTTCTTTGGTGCCAATACCATGATCATCTGGCGTCCTTCAATCCTTGATGGGAATGATTCTACTGATGCCAGTTCATCCAGATCGGTTTTGATGCGGTTAAGCACTTCTAAGCCAATCTGTTGGTGAGCCATTTCGCGACCACGAAAACGCAGTGTCACTTTAGCTTTGTCACCATCTTCCAAAAAGCGAATTAAACTACGTAGCTTAACTTGGTAGTCGCCTTCGTCTGTTCCCGGGCGGAATTTAATTTCCTTCACTTGAACAACTTTTTGTTTTTTCTTTTGTTCTTTTTGAGATTTGCTTTTCTCATAAAGATATTTACCGTAGTCCATGATACGACAAACTGGTGGCTCAGCATTTGGGCTGATTTCGACTAAGTCGACACCTGCTTCTTCTGCTTTAAAGAGGGCTTCACGCACACTCATTACACCAAGTTGCTCACCGTCTAGACCAGTGACACGGATTTCTGTTGCGCGAATTTCATCGTTAATACGATTTGGGCGCGCCGTTGGGAGTTTTTTTCCGCCTTTAATACCTTATTCCTCCATCTGATTGAGTTGACGACTGCGGATCTCTTCAAGCAGTTTTGTCATGAATTCGTTGACATCAAGGCTGCCTAAATCTTTACCACGACGGGTACGTACAGCAACTTTACCTGATTCAACTTCTTTATCACCACATACTAACATGTAAGGGACGCGACGCAGCGTGTGTTCACGGATCTTAAAGCCGATTTTCTCGTTACGTAAGTCCGCTTTCGCACGAATGCCAACACTTTGCAGCTTGCTTACTAATTCTTGAACATAATCTGCTTGGCTATCAGTAATGTTCATTACAACCACTTGCTGTGGTGCTAACCATGTTGGGAAAAAGCCTGCATACTCTTCTGTTAAGATACCAATGAAGCGTTCTAGTGAACCTAACACTGCACGGTGGATCATAACAGGAACGATACGTTCGTTATTTTCACCTACATAGGAAGCTGTTAAACGGCCCGGTAAGAAGAAGTCTAACTGGACAGTACCACATTGCCATGCACGGTCAAGGCAGTCGTACAGTGTAAACTCGATTTTCGGACCATAAAATGCGCCTTCACCTGGTTGGTATTCAAACTCAATACCTTTTGATTTCAGTGCATTCGCTAAGTCTTCTTCCGCCCTATCCCACATCTCGTCAGTACCGATACGTTTTTCAGGACGGGTTGATAGTTTTACGACAATCTTTTCGAAACCGAAAGTTGCGTAAACATCATAAATCATTTCAATACAGCTAGTTACTTCGCTTAAGATTTGCTCTTCAGTACAGAAAATATGTGCATCATCTTGAGTAAAGCCACGCACACGCATTAAGCCGTGCAGTGCACCTGATGGCTCATTACGGTGACAGCTACCAAACTCTGCCATACGCAATGGTAAGTCACGGTATGATTTCAAACCTTGGTTGAAAATCTGTACGTGACCTGGGCAGTTCATTGGTTTCACACAATACTCACGGTTTTCAGAAGAAGTCGTAAACATCGCGTCTTTATAGTTATCCCAGTGACCTGTTTTTTCCCACAGCACGCGATCCATCATGAACGGGCCTTTAACTTCTTGATAGTTATAAGCTTTCAGTTTAGTGCGTACAAAAGTTTCCAGCTCACGGAAAATTGTCCAACCGTCATTATGCCAGAATGCCATACCCGGCGCTTCTTCTTGCATATGGTATAAATCTAATTGTTTACCAATTTTACGGTGATCACGCTTAGCTGCTTCCTCTAAACGTAATAAATAGGCCGCTAATTGTTTTTTATCGGCCCATGCGGTGCCGTAAATACGTTGCAGCATTTTGTTATCGCTGTTACCACGCCAGTATGCGCCAGCCACTTTCTGTAATTTAAAATGGTGGCAAAAACGCATATTCGGTACGTGTGGACCACGACACATATCAACATATTCTTCGTGATGATATAAACCAGGGCGGTCATCTTGGCTAATATTTTGATCTAAAATTTCAACTTTATAGTCTTCGCCACGGGCAACGAAAGTTTCACGAGCTTCGCTCCAAGAAACGCGTTTTTTCACCACATCATAATCTGTTTTGGCAAGCTCAAGCATACGCTTTTCAAGCTTTTCCAAGTCTTCCTGCGTCAGCATATGGTCTAAATCGACATCATAGTAAAAACCATTATCGATAGTAGGGCCAATCGCCATTTTCGTGTTTGGCCATAGTTGTTTAATTGCATGACCTAACAGGTGAGCACAAGAGTGACGAATAATTTCGAGTCCGTCTTCATCTTTACTCGTAATAATGGATACGTTTGCATCATGTTCAATTATTTCACATGCATCGACACGTTCGCCATTAATTCGTCCTGCAATACAGGCTTTAGCTAAACCTGCGCCGATGTCACGAGCAACATCCATCACAGAAACGGGGTGGTCAAACTGACGCTGACTTCCATCAGGAAGAGTAATAACAGGCATTAAAAAATCCTTATCAGCAGTGGTGACCCACACGAAAGATCACTTGCTTGATTATTCCAAAGTTTATAAATCAATACGTTACTAACGATTTCTCACTTCACAATGCAAGACATGTACACAAATATGGGCAATTTAAGTGCCCTATTTCGTTACATCGTGAGTAACTCAACTACTAATGATAACATAGACCTATTTTATGGTGATAGCGTAATGCCGCTAATTGTTCTTCTTCATATGAAAAATCAATACCTTCCCGATTAAATGGCAAATAAGTTATCTAATGCAGGAAATAGTTTCTCTTTTTGCTCAAAAAAAACGCGATACCAATGGGATCCACTAGGTGCGATTAACTCTTCACTGATTATCTTATTTTGTTGAAGAATAATAACCGATTGAATTGATTTCCATAAAGAGTAAATGATGTAGAAAGTGGCTATTAACGAGAGTAATAGTACATAAGTATTATCTAATTTCTCTATTTGCCAAAGTAAATAAATACAAAAGATAATTTGAATTAACGCCCGAATAATAAAGGCAATACTAAAGAATGACTTCGCATGCTGTATCGTTGCAAAACAGGGATTGGAGAGAGTTTGTCTTCTTTCTTGGACTGGAATACCATTCACATATACCATCCAATCAGATGTATCGCTATTTTTTAAGACTATTCCTTTTTCCTTCATTCCATGAATTTTAAATGAGACTACGACAGCCCAAACAACCCCGATGGTAAATAAATAAAGTATAAAACCACTTACCGAAAAAAAAGCAAAAAATACGCTGAACATTATAAAACATGCGAGTTTACTGGAATATATCCAAAATGGCGCCACCTGATAGTTCATGATTATCCTAAATATGTTTTGCGTAAATTCTAAATTTGAAGTGTACAAAACAGATTAAATGATAAAGCGTCTCATTTCCATCAATCTATAACCAACGTCTCGTTTGCTTGCTATATTTTTCCCACTCATTCTTAAATGATGCAGATAAAAAACGTTCTTCCTGTGGGATCGTATATAAATCAGTAATCAGCCAAAATACTAACCCTGCGACCAAAAAATAAGGAGAATGTGAAAAGAAAGCTAAAGCCAAGCTCATTGATGTAAAAGCTAAATACATTGGATTACGTGAAAATCGGTAAGGCCCGTTAGTCACTAAATGCGTTGCCTTAACCGTAGGATTTGGTGATGTTTTATGTTTATAAAAGTAGTAAAGGCTTGTCACGACCCAACTCACACTCTCCAGTGCAATTAATATACCTAAAATTCCCATCCAACCAGAAAACGTCCAGTCTAAAAGACCTTGCTTGGAAAGAAAATATACAGCGACCCCATTAGCGACTAACCAATTCAATAATGGCAATTTAAATATATTCATTGCGTTACCTGTAAGCCAAAATGATGCTATTAGCATACCATAAATGAATATATAAATTTGAGTGGAAGAACATATAGAGGAGTGATATTAACTACAAAAATAATTAGTTATTGGGAGTTAAGGAAAACACACTCTTTAAACCTTCTAATTTACTATACTCTTGCTGGCAAACTAAATTTCGTACATCACTGGGCATAGAATCAATTCTGGTTTGAATATTGGCAAGTTGTTCATCTAAACTATTCATTCCCTTTACATCAACAATGTCCTGATTCACTTTAAGATAATCAGTAAAACTTTGCAGGTTATCCTCTAGACTATTACAAATATCATTACTGGCTAAACTCTGCGGTAAAATAGCACTGAGCGATGTTGGTAAGACTTGGGATATATTCGGATAAATGCTTTGCTTCCACTGCTGAGGAAAAACGATTAGTAACATGGCGGCAGCCAAAACTAATAGCATCGACGTCCCGGCTAATGTCGCTATAAGTTTTTTCATTCTTTTTCCTATTACTCAAAATTAACTGAAAATAGGATAACCAACTCTGCGTAAAGCTATTTTTAAAACTAAAAATCCTTTGTAAAGAAATCCATAACTCTTTTTAATAAAATTTCATTTCTTCATACGGTTTTTCTTGGCAGCTCTTTAAGCGCTGTAATAAGCCGCCTACATGTAATTCTAATTTGTGGCCATCTGGATCAAGAAAGTAAAAAGAATCTCCTTCACTTTTATTTTCTTTCCAGACAATGACATTTGCTTGCATTAGCCTATCAACAACGATAAGAAAGTCTTTCGCATCAACGTTAAAGGCATAGTGTGTGTAATCCGTTTTTTCTGGGGACGAAAATTGGCGAGTTATATCTAATGATAAACATAACCATAAATCGCCACAGGAAATATAGGCGCCCTTTTTCCAACTCGCATGTAACTTCATACCAAGTAGTGATTGATAAAAACCAATACTTTTTTCTAAATCAGTTACAGCTAAAGTTAAATGGTTGATTCCGTTTAACATATTTTTTTACCCTTTACTTGTCTGTCACAGTGAATTCTTTTAATGAATTTACATAAATTATCAGTAAATAACATTGCAGCAGATATACTGTATCCCATATCAACTTAAAGACAACCTGTTACGAAATGCCCTTAACCTTTTTATCCCCCATAAAAAGGTTTTTTTTTGCCTTTAAAAATTGAATACTTTTACCACAATCACTCATCTTGCTGTTATTTAACAAATAAAATAAGTTATTCACAGATGAAAGCCATTGTTATCCACAATTAATGTGAACAACTCTTATTATCTACAAACTAATAAATGATAGTTAATATTAACTCTTACTCATCAGTATGCTAACCACCTCCTACCATAAAATATCTCACTAGATATAAATGCTAACCTACAGATCTATAAGAAATTTTGCTATCATTTGAGATAAGGTGTTTTATTCACATTAATCAGGAGCTTGAATCTAACTTCCATGACAAATTTTCTTGAGCTATTTCAAGCCGTTGGTATTGGTCTGGTACTGTTACTTCCTCTCGCCAACCCTTTAACTGCAATTGCAGTCATGTTAAGCATCTCTGCTAATATGACAAAAGAGCAGCGTGACCATCAATCGTTATTGGCCTCTATTTATGTATTCGCAATCATGACAATCGCTTTTTATGCAGGCCAATTAGTCATGAACACATTTGGAATATCAATACCAGGACTGCGAATTGCAGGCGGGCTAATTGTGGCATTTATTGGATTTGGCATGCTGTTTCCTAGCAGTGATGTTGGGGAAGACCCAACCGCCAATGCCCTTGATGATCCAAATGTCCCTAAAAAACGCCAAGAATCACCTAGCATTGCCTTTGTTCCTCTTGCTATGCCAAGTACCGCAGGCCCTGGTACTATTGCTATGATCATCAGCTCCACTGCATCATTACAAGGTAATGTTAGTTTTGCCCCATGGGTTTTAAAAGTCGCCCCCGTAATTACCTTTTTTATTGCAAGTCTCATCGTTTGGATTGGTTTAAGAGGCGCAACTTCTATTATGAGGTGGCTAGGAAATAGCGGTATTGATGCAATCGCACGAGTGATGGGATTTTTATTAATCTGTATGGGAGTGCAATTTGTAATCAACGGAATTGTTGAAATTGTCGCGCAACTCCCACACTTAATGCGTGAATATCAATAAGACATAGCTAATGCATTGTAAGCATTTTTAACTTTCCACAAATAGCGTGGGGCTTGCGGTGCAGGATGTTTTGTTTGTACATGTTGATAAAATTCTTCCGGCGATAAGCTGTTAATCATTGCAATCGCCCTACCCTTATCATTATCAAATGTTCTTAATAACGCTCCAGCCCCGTTCACATAAGCAACAACAGTTGCATAATATAACGTCTGAGGGTGGCTTATTCCAGCAAGGTGCTGTTCCCTTAAAATACGAATATAGGCTGTGCCAATATCAATATTTTTTTGTGGATCTTTTAGGTCACGAGTACTCGGCTCCCCTGGCTTCCCTTGGTAACGGTATGCGTCACGCCCCGCTGTCGAAGCTTTAATCTGCATCAAACCTATTGCGTTGGATTTACTGACAACTTCAGGCCTAAAATTGGATTCGACCTCAATAATAGCCCTAATTAAAGCTTCATCAACACTATAACGAACCGCAGAATCACGAATAAATTCATCAAAAGGCGTTCTTGGAAATGTCGTATTTTGTGTGGCTATTGGCCCTGTAGGCTCTAACATTCGCTGTTTTGTTACAGGCCTATCTGGCTCGCTTGAACAACCTGCTAGTAGCAGTAGCATAAAAGTACCGCCAATTATTTTTCTCACTGTCGAATCCTCTACGATGGAAGCCGATGGCAGAATAACTAATCCTAAGAAAAATAAAATAATTTTTACTTAACTTTTACTTCAGGACGTGTTTTAGTCATACAAATAGCCATGGGACTTAGAAGCCTATAATGACGAATAATGCTATTCCACACTTTTTGTATTTATTTTTCACAATTGATATTGATAATCATTATCAATTAGGATATAAAATATAATTGTTATAAACCTTAACAACTGTATGTTAAAAAACGCTAAACCAATAATGTCAGGGTCAACTTTTATGAAGAAGAACGTATCTCGATTATCTGCACCTTTACTAACCAGTATGTTTGCTTTGGTAGCAGTCATCTTTTTTAGCCAACCTGCTTTTGCTAAAAAGTTTAAAGTCGTAACCACTTTTACCATTATTCAAGATATCGCTCAAAATGTAGCTGGAGATGCAGCAATTGTCGAGTCTATAACGAAGCCTGGTGCGGAAATTCACGGTTATCAACCGACTCCTAAAGATATTATGAAAGCCTATGATGCAGATTTAATCTTATGGAATGGGATGAATTTGGAAGTTTGGTTCCAACGTTTCTTTGAAAATTTTAAAAATGTTCCTGCTGTCGTAGTCACTGAGGGCATTGAGCCAATGCCAATCCGTGAAGGTGAATATAAAGATAACCCAAATCCACATGCATGGATGTCTCCTGCCAATGCTAAAATTTATATTGAAAATATTCGTCAAGCTCTGGTCAAATATGATCCTGAAAATGCAGAAACATATAATGCCAATGCTAAAAAATATGCGCAACAAATTGCTGAACTTGATGCCCCTTTACGTGAACGTTTAAATCGCATTCCAGAAAATGAACGTTGGTTAGTCTCAAGTGAAGGCGCATTTAGCTATTTAACGAAAGATTACGGCTTTAAAGAGGTGTATTTGTGGCCAATCAATGCAGAAGAGCAAGGCTCTCCTCAGCAAGTGAAAAAAGTGATTGATACTGTCCGTAAATACAACATCCCTGTGGTATTCAGTGAAAGTACCATTTCTGATAAACCTGCTCGCCAAGTCAGTAAAGAAACCGGGGCAAAATACGGTGGCGTGTTATATGTTGACTCATTATCAACTGCCGATGGCCCAGTACCAACATATATAGACCTTTTAAATACGACTGTAGACACGATAGCGAAAGGATTTTCACAGTAATATGAATCACTCAAGTCAATTCGAACACCCGAATCTTATCGTCGATGATGCGACTGTGACATATAATAACGGTCACACCGCTATCTATGACGCAAGCTTTACTATCTCAGGTGGCTCTATTTGTGCCTTAGTTGGCGTAAATGGTAGTGGCAAGTCAACGTTATTTAAAACCATTATGGGGCTTGTCACCCCATCTTCTGGCAGTGTGACATTAAATGATCAGCCGATAAAAACCGCGCTTAAAGAAAATGTGATTGCATACGTCCCACAAACAGAAGAAGTTGACTGGAATTTCCCCGTTCTCGTTTCTGATGTCGTGATGATGGGCCGTTACGGCAAAATGGGTTTTTTCCGCATCCCTAAACAAGCCGATAAAGATGCGGTCAAAATGGCATTAGAACGGGTTGACCTTGCAGGGCTTGAACATCGCCAAATAGGCGAGCTTTCAGGTGGTCAGAAAAAACGGGTTTTTTTAGCGCGAGCGCTCGCACAAGAAGGTAAAGTTTTACTCCTTGATGAACCCTTTACTGGGGTTGATGTTAAAACTGAAAATGCCATTATTGACCTGCTGCGTAGTTTGCGTGACGAAGGCCATCTAATCCTCGTTTCAACTCATAACTTGGGTAGTGTGCCTGAGTTTTGCGACCACGTTATCTTAATCAATCGCACTGTTTTAGCGAGTGGACCTACAGAAACAACATTTACGCAACGAAACCTGCAGCAAGCTTTCGGCGGCGTATTGCGTCATATTAACCTGTCAGGTCAAGAGCTTCATGACGATGATGACCCTCGCTCTGTCACCGTCATTACCGATGATGAAAGAGCGGCTGTATTCTATGGTCATGACCATGATGCGCCCGTTCGAAAAAACCAAGCTAAGGGTTCCGAATGATTGAGATGTTATTACAGCCCTTTGAATATGATTTTATGATAAAAGCTATTTGGGTCAGCGCCATTGTTGGTGCTGTCTGTGCGTTTTTATCGGCGTATTTGATGTTGAAAGGCTGGTCATTAATGGGAGATGCGCTCTCCCACTCTGTTGTTCCTGGGGTGGCTGGTGCTTATGCTTTAGGTTTGCCCTATGCGGCTGGAGCCTTTTTTACTGGGATCCTCGCGGCACTGGCCATGACATTAATAAAGCATCTAACTCGTTTACGTGAAGATGCTGTCATTGGCTTTATTTTCTCTACTTTTTTCGCAGCAGGTTTGTTGATTGTTTCATTGAACCCAACATCTGTGAATGTACAAAGTATTATTTTTGGTAATATTTTAGGTATTGCGGATTCTGACGTATTACAAGTAGAAATTATTATTGGCATTTCATTCATTGTACTGCTGTGCTTATGGAAAGATTTATTAGCCGTTTTTTTCGATGAAAGCCACGCTCGTTCAATTGGCTTGAACCCATTACGCCTAAAAATTATTTTCTTTACATTATTAAGTGCTTGTACTGTTGCAGCCCTACAAACAGTTGGTGCAATCCTTGTTATCGCAATGGTCGTCACTCCGGGGGCAACCGCCTATTTATTGACAGACCAGTTTAAACGTTTACTCATTATTTCAGTCACAATTGGTACCGTAACCAGTGCTGTTGGTGCTTATATCAGTTATTTCCTCAACGGTGCTACAGGTGGGTTAATTGTTACACTACAAACTATTATTTTCCTGTTGGCATTTTTCTTTGCACCTAAGCACGGTATTTTTGCCTCAAAACGTAATGCAAAAAAGGAAGTAGCTCGGCTGCATCAGTCACACCGACAAGGAGCATCTCATGAGTGATTTCATTGACTTACTGATGGCTCCGTTTGCTTTTCCTTTTATGCAAAAAGCATTGATTACCGCCATTGTTAGTGGGACCGTATGCGCTATCCTTTCTTGCTTTTTAGTATTGAAAGGTTGGTCATTGATGGGTGATGCAATTTCCCATGCCGTTCTGCCGGGGATCATTATTGCTTCTTTACTCGGTATCCCATTAGCGATAGGGGCTTTCGCATCTGGCTTATTCTGCGCTGTCGCAACAGGGTATTTAAAAGAAAATAGTCGGATAAAAGAAGATACCGTCATGGGAATTGTATTTTCTGGGATGTTTGCTATCGGTTTAGTGATGTTCGCTAAAATCGATACAGAGCAACACCTAACACATATTCTTTTCGGTGATATATTAGGGATAACCGATAGCGAATTTAAACAGATTTTACTGTTTGCTGGCATCACTATCGCAATTATTTTACTGAAACGTAAAGATTTTATGCTCTATTGTTTTGACCCAAACCAAGCCCGTGTGATTGGCCTCCCCGTCAAGCTGATACATTATGGTTTACTGTCTTTACTTGCATTAACCATTGTCGCTTCACTGCAAGCGGTTGGGATCATTTTAGTTATTGCCATGCTGATCTCCCCGGGAATTATTGCATTTGTCCTATGCCGGAGCTTCGGCAAAATGCTCGTCGTCGCTATCATCGCTTCTGTAACATCAAGTGTTATTGGAACCATCTTGAGTTTTCACATTAATGCGACGACTGGGCCAACCATTGTTGTTACGCAAGCGGTTTACTTTGTAATAGCCCTGCTCTATAGCAAGCTAGTACTGGCACGTAAAAGAAATCAGACTAACCCACAAAGTATGCATACCGCATAATAAATGGCAGATATAACAAAAAAGCTGAATTCACGCATAACGAATTCAGCTTTTTTATTTTCAATAACACCCTAGCTATGCAACAAGATCTTTTTTAGTAACTTAAGCATCTGCATTAATTAGCTATCTGCTGCGTGTTTTTAACTGGTTCACCGCAATATTACGACGTTGCTCTTCAGATTGAGTTTCATACACCTTCATTTCCCCTCTTCCCGCTGGTAACGCCTGCTCAACAACAAGCTCCGCATCTGTCTGAGCAATAATATCTTGTAATTGTTGATGTTGATTACACCAAATTGCATCAACATCCTGGTCTCGTGAATTATCCCGCCTTGCAGAAAAAGCCACTGTACGCGCTTGAAAACGAGCTTGTTTTCCACCTAATTCTAGTCCATACCCCGGCGTTGCAGGGTGTGTGACGACTACTTTGCCATCATCCAGCCATGCTTTAACATCAGTATCTTGAACTTGATAACCGAGTTTTCCTAACCCTTCTAATACCGTTTTCCTTTGTGCAGTGGCAACAACCTGTTGTTCTGCAGTACTTACGGCATTATTCAGCTTATCTATCCATGCAGTTAACACTTCTATCGAGCTTGATTGTATACTCGCTAGCGCATTCGAAATCATGGCTTCATTTTCATTACTCGCAAAAATAGCCAATTCATCACAAAGTTGTTCAATTTTATCGATAAGTTCAATTCGTTGCTGACTTAATTTCAATTGCCCAGCTAATGTCATGATCAATGAATCGGCACGTAAATGGCGCTGTGTGCCTTCTTTAAACTCTTCAAGCTCAAGCAGTTGTTGTTCCGCACGCTGAGCTTCATCAAGCGAAGTCATCAGTTTTAGCTTTTCAATCATCAATAGAATCTGCTCACATTGCTTGGCAAACGGCGTTTGAGGTAAGCCTGATTGCCAAAATTGCTTCACGCCTTCAGATTGTGCTTTTAGCTGGCTCAATAATGCCGCTGCCGATGGTGTTAGTGAAGTTGATTGTGAACTCAATAAAGCTAATACTTTAAAAATTAATTTATTAGATTGGTTTTCATCCAGTTCACTAGCCGAAATTAATTGCGTAAGAAGTTCGGTCTCATTTGGCAGTTTTTCATGTACCAGTGCGATTAATTCAGCCAAATTATGTTCTCTGTACTTTTTTGTTCGGGCTAATAACGCTTGTTTTTCAAGTTGTTGCTCACGAACTTCCTGTACTTCGTTATTCAGTGTCCCAGTAAACTCAACCAATTGGTTATTTAATAAACTTAAATTGCGTGCTGACAATGTGGCAACCTGTGCCTCATTTTCCATTAACTGCTGGTATGCTTGTTTGATTTGTGCAATACGCGGCTGATGATATTGGCTGCGGTTTGCCAATGCATTCCACTGTTTAAATCGACGTTTAACTACCGCAAGCTGACGCCGACACTGAATTTCATTCATTTCCCTAACAGTTATACGATGAACCGATGAACTCATAACGCACCTTCTTGCGGATTTTGACTCTCTATTTGAGAGAGGGATGAGGTTAATAAAGCCTGAGAAATGGCATCATGTAGTTGTTGCTGTGCCAAATCGCGATTTTGATACCATTCGATAATAGAAACCCGGTAACGCGCTGGTATCACTCGTGCCAGAACAGCACTGCGCCATAGCTCCCTAGAACGCGCTGTTTTTAATAGTGGGTGTGATGGTATGTCGCATTCAATACCGATGAGCAAACGGCCACTGGTTCGGTCCTCAACAATGCCATCAAAATGGAATACCCCATTTTGGCTTGCGGTGGTCACCTGCCAGCCACTTTGTCGAATAAAACTCATTACCGAATCGACAAACGCATTTTGCGGGAGCGTTTCGTTATCAACCGCTGACTGTGTATGACACATGCGACTAAGTAATTTTTTATTTTCTTTTTGCATTAATGGGTTACACGCATTTAACGCATAAGCCAGATAACCTTGTAAATAATCTCTTGGAATTTCCGGTTTGCGGTAAGTGGCTAGTAAATCAGAAATTTCATCTATTGGCATTGATGACATTATTACGACTTGCTGACGAGCACGAGTGATGGCGACATTTAAACGCCGTTCACCACCAGTTTGCCCTAATACCCCGAAGTTACGCCTGAATGTCCCCTGCGCATTGCGACCAAATGTGGTAGAAAATAAAATCACATCGCGTTCATCGCCTTGCACATTTTCCACATTTTTCACAAAAAATGACATATCTTCGTCATCGTGAGTGCGTTGGTTTTCCTGCGTATACGCCTGAAGAAAATCTTCATCCTGTGCTGCACGTAATTGAATTATTTGATTAATTAATGTTGCTTGTTTTTGGTTAAACGTGACTACCCCCACAGAGGGTCGTTGTTCGAAAGGCCGTTGCCACATTGAAGCTAAATGATCCACGATAGCGACTGCTTCAGCTTCATTGCTTTGGTTAACATACATGCCATTAACTTGAATAAGCTGTAATGGCTTAATTTTACTGACCATTTTAGAAGAAAACTGCGCTGGAATATTAAGCCTATTTTCATAGAAAGCAAAATTGGAGAAATTAATCAGCTCTCGATAAGCAGAACGGTAATGAATATCCAATGTATGAATAGGCAATACTGTACGTGCTAAATGTAATAAATCAGGGCAATCACTAATTTGCCGGTAATCCCATTGCTCTCCTGCCAATTCTTGTTGGTCATCGTCTTCTTCATCAATATCGTCTTCAATTTGCTTGCCTGTGAAAAATTTTGAAGGTGGCATTTGCTTTTCATCGCCACTAACAATGGCCTGTTTGGCTCTAAATAAAGTCGATAAGGCAAATTCAATCGGCATCTGTGAAGCTTCATCATAAATCACACTGTCAAACATGGCACCTTCAAGAGGGAGCACCTGGCTCGCTACATCGGGTGTCATCAACCAAACCGGCCGTAGTTGCATTAACCCAATATCTCGACCTTCTTGTATAAATTCCCTTAAACGTCGCGCTCTTGGCCCTGCTAAACGAGTAATTTCTTCCCATTCTCGGCGGTTCCCTAACGTTTTGATATCTATATTGGCCGTCAATGCCAATTTATTGAATTGTTGTAATTGTTTTTGAGCATTTTCTAGTTCAGCTAGGCCTGACATCAGCTGGCCGTGATTAGTACTTAATGCAGGCAATGTTGCCAGCAATTGAGCTTTAGTAAACAGACAGAAATAATAGTTAATTGTTTGAATTAATTGATCTCTCCATTGCGTTGTGCCCCCTTCAGTTGCGATAAGTTGTCCAATAGCCGGTTTTAATAGCGTTAAGATCCCCCAATGCTGCTCGGTAAAATGTTGTGTTTCTTCCCGAAACGATTGGTAACGCTGTAAATTTTCTTTCTGTTGCGCTATCAGCACCAGTTCAGTCGTATTTGACTCACCGTTTACGATGGCCATCTTAAACCGTTCAACGGTTTCTGATGAAAATACGCTATCTAGCCGACTTAATTGGTTTAAGCTTTCCGTTTTTGCACGTAACTTAGCTATTGCCGCCCTGACTTCATGACATTGATGGATAAACCCGGCTTTTTGTTGCTGAGTAATCGCGTCTATAAAATGCAAAGGTTCAGGGTACTGAGCGAGAAGCTCAGCCATATCTGCCACTCGTTTTAATTGCATGACCAACGGTTGCAATGTGCTACGCCACAGGTGGTTTGGCTGAAGCTCAAGACCAAGCTGTTGATATAATGGTTGTAATTCCCTTTCAAGTAAACGCCATTGTTGTTCAACGGCGATGGTATTAAGCACTGACGTCTGTTTTTCAGTCGTAGGCGCTAAGCCACTAGCCGCCATAAATGACTGCAATTGGTTTTGCCGACGGTAGTAATACGGGTTCAAGAAACGTAACCATGACCCTTGCATTGTTTCCATCAATGCTCGCGATAATTGGGAAAGATGGTCATTATCAATCCCCCTAAACACAGGGAATAATAACGGGTCGATATTTTCTTCATTAATCGATAATAAACGCTGATACAACAGCTCAAGTTGGTTAATAACTAAATTTCCCGTTTCACTGCTAAATAGCGTTAACCAACGGGAGAAATCCTGCCATTGTTCAGCCGTTAATTGGCTAAATTGTGCTTCATGCTGTGATAACCATTGCTCATGAGTCGATAATTGAGTCAACGTAATTTGCTGATATGGCGTTTTATAAGCTTCATCACGTTGCTTTTCAGTATCGATCAATCCCATAATAGATTGATTAAACAATAAATATTGAGGGTCATTCACCGTAAACTGCGATAAGGCTTTTAGTGCATTATTTTCATAATCCAATTGCCACCAAGTATACGCATGTGACTTCAAATCATCCGTTAGTTGCTCAATCGTATGGCTATCAAATTGCGCTAATAAAGACTTAATGTGCTGTTCATCAATATCAAAATGAGGAAGCTTTTCAAGTTCAATCAATTGGCTTAATACTTGTTTATAAGAAACTTGAAACTTTTCGTCGATATTATTGAGTGAGTGAAAATACCTATCTATTTTTTGTTCAAATAGCTGAACGCGATTTACAAGATGAATTCTCTCTCCCTGCCAATCAAGCTCAACGGGCTGGCTTTTTTCTTGTCCCCAAAGTTGCTCAATTTGTTCTCTCACCGCCAAAATAATCTCACGGCCTTTTTGGCTTTGGCTGATATATAGTGCTCTATCCCCTAATCCATTAGCAATCAAACGCTTATAGACTACTTCTAGTGCAGCAGGTTTTTGACACACCACTAAAACGGTTTGCTGACGCCCTATCGCATCTGCAATCAAACTCACGATGGTTTGGCTTTTCCCTGTCCCTGGCGGCCCCTCAATCAGCAGCCCCGTGTTAGCTTGTGCAGCTTGAACAACTTGTTCTTGTGATGGGTCTGCCAATGACAATGCATACTGATTAAGTAAATTATCTGGCTGTGTTTCACTCGTGCTATTGAGCGGTGAGACTTTTAGCATTGTCGCTAAGGCTGTTTGGGAAATAGGTAGCCCAGCAATTTGCTGTAAATCGCTACTCATCGCCTGTCCAATAAACGAGGTATGGAAGAGTACCGCTGAACAACAGATTTGTGCACTATTCTCTGCAATTGGAGTAGTGATCGACGGAAGTGGCGCGAGTTCTGTACCTTGTATCGGTAATAAAGACGTAAGTGTCTCCATCATATCTTCAATGGTTAAACCTGCTTTAGATAATAAATTATCTAATATTGTTTGCCACTCACTCACCGGAGGTATACCCGCAAAGCTTGCCAGTGCTGGATTTAAGCGTATTGCCGCCCTCTCATGATCAAAACTAAGCTGTATAGGGCTGTTTTGAGCTAAAGAAGTCCGTAATGAAACGGGCCATAAAAATAAAGGTGCTATTCGCGGTTTAATTTGATTCGGCTGTGTGTGCAATAATAAGAATGGGAAACCAAGGTACATGCCATCAATACCTGTATCCCGTTGATATAACTGCGTATCTGATTGTAGGATCCGTAATCGGCCATTGACGCCTTTATGCTGTAATAGCAAATCACTATCAATGGTAACCGTGCTTTTTTTGCGGTTCAATAAATGTTCAAGTAATGCACTTGCAGGGCGAACGGGGCTATCGCATTCCATTAAATCGACTCGCCCAGTATTTTGCGTTAAACGCATACGCACTAAGTTTCCACGCTGTGTTACTGACGTGAGCTTTTGTGTAAAAAACCTTAGAACTTCAAGAACATATTTTTGTGATTCGGGTACTTGCCAGTGTTCGAATGGAATAGCCAGCAATACGAGAATTTTGACTAACGGCAAGCGACGCATTAATAAAAAGTCATCAACCCAACCATCTAATTCAGGGATCCCTATACGTTTGAAATCACTGACTCGGTGGTTAATGAGCTGGTATAGTTCCCCTCTTGGTAACAAAAGTTGGTTTTTGGCTATTTCGCTATCAAAATTGTGGATATCATTGTGTTTTGCTAATTCAAAAGATTGCTCGACTAATGCAGTCAGTGAAACAAATTGCCCAATATCGGCACTTAGCAATAAAATATAATCAATTTCTTGCAGATTTTGTCTATCTAATAAGGCTTGTAGGCTTTCATTATGTGAGTCAGGAAATTGGCTATGCAGTAATTCCCAACGCGCAGCGAGCTGGCTTATTGACGTGATTAACAAATACAGTTTCAAGCTTTCTTCATTGAGTAATATATTCAACTGTTCAGCGCGTTGGCGTACTAAACATTGGCGGTGGTAGAGCTGCACTAACCAATGTTGTGGGTCGATATTCTGAATATGTTGAGTTAATGGCTCACTAATTAGTGCGTAAGCAAGAATAGGCTGTTCTAATAACCAAGCTGGTGTGATGATTTCACCACGGTAAATAAATGGCATATTCGGGTTTAGGATTTTTAAAGCTAAAGTGAGTTTAATATCTTGATTAATTTCACTTTGTAAGGCTCCATCTAGCGTTTTTGGGCTATCTAAAAAAGCCTGAAGTTGTTTGAGTTGTTCCTGACTATTATCAAACTTTGCTAACCACGACGTTAATTCCCCGCGTAGCAAAAATTGGACTGCACCATCCCAATGAGCTTGTTCACCAGCAACCATGGCAAAAGTATCAGGCTGAGAAAATTGCTGACCGGCAAACTGGACTTGATGGTATTGAGTTGGCGAGCCTGCTATCGCACTTTTCGGTGCTTGGACCGCTTTCCCCTCTAGCCATGCTGACACCTGCGGCCATTGCCAACGTAAAAAACGATCCCGGCACAATAACCCGCGCAATAATAGTTGTAAGTTGGGGTCTAAATCATCAGGAAAATCAACACCATTAGTCATGACTTGGATTAAGAACGCATTATCATGAACTTGAGCAAAACACTGCCCTTGGGTCAGTTGTTCTAATAAAATAACCCCAAGACTCCACCAGTCTGATGCGGCGCTCACACCGCCTGCTAAGGTTTCTGGTGCGCTATAACGGGAAATATCTAAGGGTGTTACAATATCAAGGTCAAATTCAGACAAACTCGCAGAGCCATATTCAATTACCACAATATCTAAAGGCTCACGGCTGCGGATCAATAAATTAGCGGGACATAGATTACGATGACGTAAGCCATGCTCAGTAAATGCCGCTATCGCTTGCCCCATTTCTTCAACCAATTTGGGAATTTCATGTAACTGCCAAAATTCCCCTTGCTGAATAAATTGGCTCAGTGAGCCACCTTCTAGTAATTCAGTCACATGCCAAGCACGGTTTTCCCAGCGTCCCGTTTCATAAAACTCAGGCACATGGTCTGTTGGGATCAATTGAAGTACTTGATAAATCGTAGGGTCAGGTTCTTCACCTTTTTGATATAAGGTAAGCACACCATTTTTGTCGTTTTCAATATGTGTGACTAAGTAACGTTCACGTGGGCTATCGTTTTGGTTAATACGTCGTTCAAGCCGCCAATTGCCAATCAGTCGTTGAGATTGCTCCTCAATATTGCTTGTTTCAAGAGCTGCATCCGCCCCACACTCAAGGCAGATAAAATCCCCCTCATCCATGGAATGCCCATTCACACAAACTCTTTGTTCAATAATTTGGTTATTTTGATTATTCTCATCAATACTGAGTTTTGGGCTCTCAATCGAGGTATTGTGCTCATCAATGGGGCGCCAACCCGTTTCATGAATAGCTTCAAGGGTTAAATCCCAACCACAAAACTGATTATCTCCTTGTGGTGTTTTAATTTGCCCAGCACAAAAAATTTCAGTTAACGGCCGCTCTGTTTGGCAATGTGGGCAAAAACGTATCATGGTCATCCATTCATCCAATTAATTATTTTTTTAGTTGTCGCAAGGATTGATCTTGCTGTTCAATCAAGGTCCGCAAACGCAACATATCGTTACGTTCAGGAACCCCCGCCAAAAATAGCCGCCCTGTTTCATCAAACGCTAAATCCAGTACTTTATCTTCTGGTGTTATCGAGCGCTGATATGCCATAAATCGCGCTTTTCCTAATGGCGTTAACATATGCAATTGCTGATTATCACTGCCTTTGAGCATCTGGGTCTGCGGAAGATCCACAATAAATGGCTCACTAATTAAGGCATCAATATTGGGAGCCATTTGTAAAACACGCTCTTCAATGTGTTCCCATTGATAACCGCTATAGACTAAAATATCCGCATCTGTTAGCTGTTTAATCCCTTTCACTAATGCGGATAAGGCTTCAGGCTGTTCAAACGGTTCTCCCCCTGAAATCGTGATGCCATCTGCGAATGGTAACCACTCCGTTATCTGGTCCAGTAATTGTTTCACCGTGATGCTATTGTCTTTCACTTGCCATGTATCAGGAGAAAGACAGCCTTTACAACGTAATGAGCATCCCTGAAACCAGATACCAATACGTTTTCCAGGGCCTAGAGCCGTAATTGGAAAATGAATTCGTGAAATATTAATATTCACCACGTCAATTACTCATCGCTGCTAACGTGATTTGCGTTGTTTCACCTGTGGCAATTTCGACAATTTGATAAGCCGAATTAGGCTGTAAATCTTGGTCGAAAACAGCGCGAGATAATGGGTTAATTAAATAGCTTTCTAATTGGTTACGTATACCTCGACCGCCATTAGATAAATCAGCTAAGCAATGTTGTTTTAACGTTTCTTTGGCTTGTGGTGAAATTGAAATAGTCAGTGATTGCTTTTCCAAACCAGAAAGAATATTTCCCACCATTTGTTCGAATATTTGTTGTGCCACATCAGGGCGAATAAAATCAAAAACAATAATGTTTTCCCCAATTCGGTTGAGCAGCTCTGGTCTATTTAACACTAATTTAAAGTGACGTTCGATTTCACTTTTCACATTACGCGTCACCGTTTCGAAAGGCTCACTCGGCTGGACATTCGCTACCCGCTCACCATTTGCATCCAAACGATAAATGCCAAGATTTGACGTAAAAATAATCAACGACTCTGAAAAATAAACGCGATCACCACGTCCTGAGGTCAATACACCATCATCAATAATTTGTAGAAATTTATCCATTAAATGAGGGTGTGCTTTTTCTATCTCATCAAACAACACCACACTAAACGGCTTTTCACGAATGGCATTCGTCAATTCACCACCAGAATCATAACCGACATAGCCAGGAGGAGCGCCAATTAAACGTTGGTCTGCATGTTCTGCACTAAATTCAGACATATCAAAGCGGATATACGCACTTTCATCACCAAATAGCAATTGAGTGACCGTTTTCGCCAGTTCCGTTTTCCCGACACCCGTTGGCCCCGCTAGAAACAAAACGCCTCGAGGTCGCCCACCTTTATGCCCCCCCACTCCGGTCATTGCACGTTTAATAATGTCCAATAAATGAGTGACGGCATGTTGTTGTCCTTTAACTCGGCGAGAAATAATCTCTGGGGCGTTATGTATTTTCTGCTTATCAATTTTTTTCCAAGGGTCTTCCGTTATGCCTACTTTATAACGTCGTACCGCATCACTAATACGTGTCACAGGGACATTTTCAATCCGTGCGAGCTGCACTATCGCCGTTAAGTCCAGTAACAAGAGTCCTTCTGTTTCATCAATAAAGTCATTAAATAAGCTGTCTTTATCCGCTTGTTCTATGCTATTAACATCAGATAATGAAGCTAACAACATTGGCGTAAGAACCCGACGAACTTGGCTGTCAGGCTTCGCAACAGGAATGGCTCTCACTCGTGGGTTATTAACTAAAAACCAATCAGGTAAATCGGTTTCTTTCTCCACAATCCAAAAAATAGAATTGTAGAACGGCTGGTTATTTTCCCCTGCTGGTCGCGTTTTTGCTTGGTGAGAAACCACCAGAGCCCGAGTAAATAAGCTGTGCTCAGCGGGAGTCAGGTTATCGCGATGGGAAATCAAGCAAGAGGCGAAATCAATACATAATGCAATTGGCTGCTGCTTATAGTTAATAAATTTTTCCAGCAAATGATTCAACATATCAATACCACCAGCGGCTTTATCATCAGCCATATGCAAACCTAAGTTTTGCATCAATGTGGCACTCGCTTGCGAGTTTTCTGTGGGGCTCGCCACGCATTGAAAACCAATCAGTGGTGTATAGGTAATAACATAGGCATACCCTGCCTGAAACAAGTTATTAAAGAGTGCTTGGTTAAACGGCAGTGGTGTCACTACCCTAGGCGCAATTTCGCTGGCTTGTAGGTCTCGAACATTGCCAAATAGAACAAACTGACTTTTCAGTGGAATAAATCGCAGTAAGTCTCTTAACCAGCGCGGTTTTTGAAAATCCATGTTCATAGCACCCCTTGAGTATGAAAGTATTCTTTGCAGTTTACCTGAAATCACTAGCAAATGGCGTCAAGATCTTGAACTCATACCGTATTATCTGAACATTCTCATTTAGATAGAAATAGGCTAAATTTAAAGCAGAACAGGTTTGTGTTTATTGCCTGATAATTGTTCAATAATTTCGTGATAGCTTCTTCTTTTTAAACAATTATCACTGTTAATTCCTAAACTGTCGCTATAGTATTGTATTAATGAAGACCAAAGCAGAGCGAGGTGAGTCATGTGGCAAGCAATGTGTCGTTTATTAAGTGAACACTTAGGTGAGGCGGAGCTACGTAACAAAGTCATTCTGTCTGGTGGTGATATTCACCATACGTTAAGAATTGACTATGGCGAACACACCGTGTTCATTAAACAAAATCGGCGTGAGTTTTTGCCTTTATTTAAACAAGAGGCAGAGCAACTTGAAATGCTCGCTAAAAGCCAAACGATAACCGTTCCTAAGGTTTACGGTGTTGGCAGTAATAAGCACCACAGTTTCCTTCTGCTCGAGTACTTCCCTCTTAAGCCTTTCGACAACACCAATGCATGGCATTTTGGCCAACAATTAGCACATTTACATCAATGGGAAGAGCAGCCTAGCTACGGGTTTGATTTTGATACTATGCTAAGCACAATTGTGCAACCTAATGGCTGGGAAAAGCGTTGGAATTCATTTTTTGCAGAAAAGCGTATTGGCTTGCAATTACAACTCGCTTCCGAAAAAGGAATGGTATTTGCTGATATTCAGCAAATTGTCGATATTGTTAAAGAGAAACTTGCTGGGCATCAGCCACAACCCTCTTTATTACATGGTGACTTATGGCCAGCTAACTGTGCTATCACTCAAAATCTTGAAGGTGTGCTATATGACCCCGCATGTTATTGGGGTGATAGGGAGTGTGATATTGCGATGTTGCCATTATATCAAGATCTTCCGATCCAAATTATTGATGGCTACCAAAGTGTTTGGCCGCTCCCCAATGGCTTTTTAGATAGACAACCAATATACCAACTTTACTATTTACTTAACCAAGCCCATATCTTTGGTAACGAACAAAGCTACCAGCAAGCACGCACGATTATTGATAATCTACTCAACGAAAAATAAGCTCCTGTTTTTTAGCATTTAGCACGACAAATAATTAATTTTCTAAATAATTCGAACTGTGGCAAGGCGGCGATTGAGGATAGTTTGGGGAGCATACACAAGTATGTGACCCGAGTAGCTAAACGCAGCCAACACCCTCATAGTATGGAGTACGACGAATAATTAATTTTCTAAATAATTCGAGCTGTAGCAAGGCGGCAATTGAGGATAGTTTGGGGAGAATACACAAGTATGTGACCCAAATAGCCGAAAGAAGCCAACACTCTCATAGCATGGAGTACGACGAATAATTAATTTTCTATATAATTCGCATTATGAGTAGGCGGCAAGTGCAGATATCTCGGGGAGCATACACAAGTATGTGACCCGAGTAGCTAAACGCAGCCAACACCCTCATAACGCGAAGTATGACGAAAATTCGAAAATTACCAATTAAGGAAACATAGAAGAAAATACAACGCTAGCCCCAATACAATTGGCCAAAAATAAAGAAGAAAAAATTGAGTGAATATCGTATGACGAGGAATAGTCACCTTAGCTTCAAGCTCTTCTTTTGAGATGTCTATCCCTTTTGCTTTTTCTATGATTACGTGATCTTCTAGACTTTCACGAATAAACTTAATTTGCCGGTACATGCGCAAACCTGATGCACTTAACGCGAGCCCAACAAAAATAAAAATAAAGATGATGATAAAGCTGATATTACTGCCGGAAAACCCATTAGCGACTTGAGGTACTGGTGAGTTATTCCAAAAGAAATTTAGGAATGGTGTACTTTGACGGGTCATTTCCGCCATTAATTTAATAAAATCATTAGCGACTGCATTAATCCCTTCTCCTGCGAGCCCCTTCATGCCTGCCAGTTTAATTAAAGACGCCAATGTCGAAATTAATGCTAACAGAAAAACAACCCAACCCAGAATACGTTTGCCGATTGCGACATAATTGGCATTATGGTAATTCATTACTGCTTTTCCTCAGCGTTATGATTTTTGATAAATTTTTACAATGATTATTCAACGCTAATCATAGCTGAAAATATTCATTGCCTCCAAATTTCAATTCACGATTAATAATAATATATAGACTTTCAGACTAATCAAAATAGTGAGGCTATTCATTACCATTATACTTTTACTTCATACTGTCCGAATATTCCTCAATATTAGACTAATACTGATTTCAAGTAATACGCTTAAAGTCAGTTTACTGATATCATGACTTCTTCGTTAATAAATACGACATGAATGGAGTTTTGACATGTACCATAATCTTCCCATCCAATCGGTCATTTTTGATATGGATGGTTTACTGATCGACTCGGAACCTTTTTGGGCACAGGCTGAACTTGAGATTTTTTCACAATTGGGTGTTGACGTTTCAATTGCGGATACCCTGCCTGATACCTTAGGTTTACGTATTGACCATGTGGTGGAGCTTTGGTACCACGCTTCCCCTTGGCAAGGATGCAGCCAAGAAGAAGCCACACAACGCATCATTGACCGTGTTGTTGGCTTAGTTGAAGAAACTCGCCCTATTCTACCGGGTGTGCAACATGCGATGGAACTTTGCCGTTCAATGGATTTAAAAATTGCGCTGGCTTCAGCCTCTCCTTTGTACATGTTGGAAAAAGTATTAAACCTTCTGGATATTCGTGATTATTTCTCCGCGGTTATTTCCGCATCTGATTTACCCTTGAGTAAACCTCATCCTGAAGTTTATCTTAAAGCAGCAGCTGAGTTATCGACTAAACCCGTCAATTGCGTTTCATTAGAAGATTCATTTAACGGTATGATTTCTGCAAAAGCCGCCAGAATGCGTTCAATTGTGGTGCCTGACAGCAAGCATTTTAATGACCCGCGCTTTGGTTTAGCGGATATCAAATTAGCCTCACTGAATGACTTAAAGGCTGAACATTTACGTTAAGAATACCTTGAGTGTCTAATAAGTGTTCTCCCCTATCTAATTTAGGTAGGGGTATTGTGTTAAATTATAAAATACTTCCCTTATTTGCTAATAAATAAGAGTTTTTTTATCTTTCTACCACTATCATATTCTTTTCAAACACTTTATACTGCCAATCAACTGTATAGATAAACAGATGGTATTTTATCCACCATGACAGCTGAAGGGCATCTGCTTTTTTCCGTCGCCTCTTTAATAATGGCTCATAAACTTCAAATCACCCCAGAGATTGCTCATGGTGATTGGCTGCACATGGTTCCAGGGGCCTTATTAGGCGCATTATTGCCCGATATTGACCACCCCTCTTCAATTCCTGGTCGACTACTACGGATTTTTTCATTACCCATTTCCAAATTGTGTGGGCACCGGGGGTTTACTCATAGCTTAGTTGCATGGTTACTTTTGATGATTTCTTGTTATCAATGGATACCAACCGAATGGGCAATTCCAAATGATATTATCCAAGCTTTTTTATTAGGTTATATCAGTCATCTAGTCGCTGACATGCTCACCCCTTCAGGAGTACCATTCCTATGGCCACTCCCTCAACGCTTTTGTTTTCCCATGATCCGCGGTAAAAATAGCCAACGAGGGGAACGCTTTATTGCCATTATTTTGACTGTTTGTGCCTGTTTTTTACCTGCAGGTTACCAATTCGATTTTTATAACCACATTGATATGATTATAAAATATATTCATAATCAAATAGATGCACACATTCCCACATAAATTATAGTTTTGTAATATAATGTAAGTATGAATAATACTATATTATTACTTTTTGATATAAGAAATGTGTTTTATCAACTGATAACATATAACCAGTTGTTTGAAGCAACTAAATCCTTATAACCAATAAGGACTAAAGGGCAAGTAACATACCTTATAAAAATATGATTTGGAGTTCGGAATGAATATTCCTCTAATTATTAATGTGCTCGGCTTTGTAGCACTACTAATACTGTTGGCAAAACTAGGGGCTAAAGGCTGGAGCCTATCTAAAAAAGTGTTAGTCGGTCTGGTTTTCGGTGTTGCCTACGGGGTAATACTGCACCTCGTGTATGGTAGTGGCCACCAAACGGTAAAAGACTCCATTCTGTGGTTTAATATTGTCGGAAATGGTTATGTGCAGCTATTACAAATGGTGATTATGCCATTAGTATTTGCTTCAATACTAAGTGCAGTGGCAAGGCTACATAAAGCTTCTTCGCTAGGTAAAATTAGCTTTTTAACAATTGGCACTTTGTTATTTACCACAGCTATTGCGGCGTTAGTGGGTATTTTAATTGCCAATTTATTCGGCCTGACTGCCGAAGGTTTAGTTCAAGGTCAATCCGAAACAGCACGTTTATCAGCAATAGAAAGCAACTATATTGGGAAAGTTTCTGACTTAACCGTGCCTCAGCTAATCTTATCGTTTATTCCAAAAAATCCATTTGCAGATTTAACTGGTGCAAACCCAACGTCAATTATTAGTGTCGTTATTTTTGCTGCTTTCTTAGGTGTTGCCGCACTGCAACTGTTTAAAGATGATAAAGAGCGTGGTGAAAAAGCCTTAGCAGCGATTGATGTTATGCAAGCTTGGGCAATGAAATTAGTTCGCTTGGTCATGCGTTTAACGCCATATGGTGTGATGGCGCTGATGATTAAAGTCGTAGCAAGTTCAAACTTGCATGACATCATCAACCTAGGCACTTTTGTTATTGCGTCCTATGTTGCGTTAGGCATTATGTTTGTTGTACATGGTATTTTAGTGGCGACGACTGGCTTAAACCCTATTAAATTCTTTAAGAAAGCGGGCCCAGTTCTGACATTTGCATTCACTAGCCGTTCAAGTGCTGCAAGTATTCCACTAAATATTGAAACACAAACACGTCGTTTCGGTATTCCTGAATCGATTGCTAGCTTCTCTGCATCGTTCGGAGCAACAATTGGGCAAAATGGTTGTGCGGGTATTTACCCTGCAATGTTAGCCGTGATGGTCGCACCGACAATGGGTATTAATCCATTCGACCCGCTGTGGATTGCGACATTAGTCGGTATCGTGACAATCAGTTCCGCAGGTGTCGCGGGTGTTGGTGGCGGTGCAACTTTCGCCGCGTTAATTGTACTACCAGCGATGGGCTTACCAGTTACATTAGTTGCTCTGTTAATTTCAGTTGAGCCATTAATTGATATGGGTCGTACTGCATTGAATGTCAGTGGTTCAATGACAGCAGGCACAGTGACTAGCCAGTTGATGGGTGAAACAGATAAAGCGATATTCAATCAAAATGATGACGCAGATTTAAAACACGTTTAACTTATCATTATGATTCAAACGAAACCTGCCTTCTGGCAGGTTTTTTTATGATTATGATAAGTATGTGAAATTTATTTACCTTGGAGAATATCAAAAAAATCAGTTTTTTGTGCTGAATAATATTGCAATAAACTGGAATAACGTAAGATAATAAAGCCTGAGCAACGTTTTCTTGAGCTTCCTGCTTGTGTTGCGTCAACCCATTTTCTATGGGTATTTTATCAACATCATTTATGGTTTTTTAATATGACTAATAATGTCCATATCCTAAAAACTGATCCTTCAGATAACCCTTGTGTAAGCTGCGGTGCATGTTGTGCCTATTTTCGTGTCTCTTTTTATTGGGCTGAGGCTGAAAGTGGGGGTGGTGTTGTACCACAACATTTAACTGAGCAAATAACCCCATTTATGAGTTGTATGCAGGGAACAAACCAAAAACATAATACGCGTTGTAGCGCTTTAGAGGGCACCATTGGAGAATGCGTGTCATGTTCGATATACACACAAAGGCCAACACCTTGCCGCGAGTTTGAACAATCTTGGCAAGATGGTATTTACAATGAGGCGTGCGATAGAGCACGTGCTGCTCATGGTTTACCCCCTTTAGAGCCTCATCAACCACAAATAGCGTGCTAGCCGTCAATGACCCAGATTTTTCTGGGTTATCTCTTTTTTGAGCCAAATCTGAAAAATGCGTCCTTGCACACGTGTTAATCATCCAGCTATTTAAATTACATGATTTCGTTCATTACCTGCATCGCCAACTCAAAAGAGTATAAACGAGCTTGATGATCAAAAATTTGGCCATTTACCATAATTTCATCCGCTTGAGTTTGCCGTAATATCGTATCCAACCCATGACGTACCTTGGTTTTATCCCCTACCAATGACATGCCTAATGCTTGTTGAACACCAAATTTTTCAGCGGGTGACCAAATATTTTCCATACTCTCAACAGGTGCAGGCAATTGAGAAGGTTGACCACGACGTAACATAACAAAGGCTTGCTGCATCGACGTAAATAAAAACTCTGCTTCACGTTGAGTATCCGCGGCAATGATATTGATACAAACCATCGCATACGGCTTAGAAAGCCTCTGCGATGGCTGGAAATTAGCACGATAAACTTCCAACGCCTGTAATAATAAATCAGGGGCAAAATGAGAAGCAAAAGCAAAAGGAAGCCCCATTTGCGCGGCTAACCTTGCACTGTATAAACTCGATCCTAACAACCAAACCGGAATTTTTTCACCAAAGCCTGGCACTGGACGCACTGCTGGGTCTGGGTTTATAGCATCAAACCAATTAATAATTTGCGCAACATCTTGCGGGAAATTATCGATATCCGTATTCATATGGCGGCGTAAAGCTTGCATCGTTCGCTGATCACTTCCAGGAGCACGCCCTATGCCTAAATCAATACGTTCAGGGTAAAGTGTGTTTAGTGTGCCAAATTGCTCTGCGATCACCAACGGTGAATGATTCGGCAACATGACGCCACCAGAACCTAAACGTAAATTGTGAGTATTTGCGGCAAGATAGCCTATTAACACCGAGGTCGCCGCGCTGGCAATCCCAGTCATATTATGGTGTTCCGCAAGCCAATAGCGGTGGTAACCGAGTTTTTCTGCTAACTGAGCAATATCAAGGGAATGAGCAAAGGCCTCTTTCGCCGTCGAACCCTGAATGATTGGCGCAAGGTCGAGTAAAGAAAGGGGTATTTTTTTATCTGACATACACACTCACTTTGTTAGAATTTTGTTTAACCTAGCTTACCATCCTAGACTATCCCCTTTGATGTCTCCAGCACTGAAATTTGCATTAGCACAAGTGGTCTAAAAATGTAAATTACCGTCTAATAAGCCACTGTTTTATATAAATTATGGTTCAAGCTTGAATAAAAAGTGCAGTAATTATGGAGCTTCCGTCAGGGGAGGTAAAAGCGATTGCGAGACAATATGAATTGGTGAATGATTTGCCCATCACCAATACAGAGGATACTGAAATGAAAAAATTAAATACCGGTTTATTAGCTTTAGCATTATTAACCGTCGGCTTTACCGCAGCAGCAAATGGCGTTAACCACAAAATGCCTCGTCAGCACATGGGTAACCATCACAATATGGTGTATAGCGTTGCGGAACAAACGATGACACCAAATGAAACTGCAAAAAAGCTGGCCAATAATGCGCCCAAAATTGAAGATGGCAAACGCTATATTGTCAAAGTTACAGTGATGGAAGTCCCTGAATTTAAACCAATGAATGCCATGCCAACACCAGAGCCAATTCGTGTCCCAGCTACACAGTAATAATGGTATCAATAAAAATTAATTAAGTTATCGGTAAAACCTTTTATATTGATAAGTACAACCAGATAGCACCTATCAATAAAAGCCGATATCTTATCCAGACAATAAAGAGTTCTACACTCTAAATAATTCATGGTGCAGTTAGGCGACGAATGAATTCAGTCAACAACGCTGTAACTTGAAGTATGACGAGTATATATATCCTACGATTGCCTCTGTATACCAGAGGCTTTTTTTTAAAAAAGTTTCTCTGAATTGGACCTTCCTCTCTAGTAATAATACCTAATAGCGACTACTCTTAATTCAAGCAGATTGTTAATAACTGTAATTTATTAACACTTTGTTTGACATCCCTTAAATAGAAAATCAGGAGCTTATCATGGGGTATTTTGAATTAAAAAAATCCACTAAAGACGTTGCTCAGCCTTACTATTTCGTTTTAAAAGCAGCAAATCACGAAGTGATTGCAAAAAGTGAAATGTATGCATCTAAGCAATCTGCGCTTAAAGGGATTGCCTCTGTCCAAAAAAATGGCTCTTCTGAAACAATAAAAGATCTAACTGAGTAAGTTTCTGTGGCCCCAGCCTTCTGCGAATCGGGGCCACTTTTTTATCTGTTGGCTTATATAACTTACATAAATACACGCTATTGCAAGTAACACAATTTAAATTAATTGCTATTCAATTTAAGCACTAAGTAAATTAGCCACTAATCAAATGAACCTAAGTAACGCAGTAACAACCGCTGCTGACAACACAATGATAATAAATGGTTTTTTAAACCAAGTCAGTACACCTGCCACTAATACCCCTACAATTTTAGGCCAATCCGAAACTTCATCACCTGAAAATAACGTAGACGTTGCCGCAACTGAAAATAAAATAACAATGGCTGCTGCTGAAAATAATACTTTGCTATTCTCCGAAAGGACTACTCGACCGCGTAGCAAAGCCCCTGATGCTCGCATTAAATAAGTACCAACCGCCAACAACAGTATTCCGCTAATAATTAACCACGGGTTATTTGTCACTATTATTTCCTTATATAAACAACCAAGCTCAATAATGCCAGTAATACAGGGATCCCCGCTGGTAGTATCGGTGTCGTTGCAACAGCGATAACTGCACCGATAACGGCGGTTAACCGCAGGCGTTTATCCGATAACGCGGGCAATGAAAGCGCTAAAATAATCGCAGGAAACATCGCATCCATGCCATATATATGAGTATCATTAATAAAGCTGCCCAATACCTCACCTATCACAACACCAATTGGCCAACACAATAGAATACCTATCCCACACAACCAAAAAGCCGCACGTTTTTCTGATTCAGTTTCTTGAGCTAAGCCAAATACAACACTCTCATCATTCATAATATGATAGCCCAATAGCGACTTTGCTCCCTTCCCCGTTAAATCACTCGTTGCAAAACTAAAGGGGATATGTCGTGAATTGACTAATAGCCCCGCGAGTGCAGCAGAAAGCGGACTTCCACCAGCAAAAATCACGCCGATAAACAAAAACTCGGACGCCCCTGCGAGCACTAAAATAGATAAAGTCACTGGTATCCACCAGTCAAATCCCTGTGAAAGCGCCAATGCACCATAAGAAATGCCAACAATTAAGTCAGCAAAACAGACAAGAGCTATATTTTTCACTGTGCTATAATTTAGCTTTGAGCTTATTGAAGTTAGCATCCCTAGACCGTTCGATATATAATACGTTTGTTCATTATGTCGATAGATAGTATAAAGTGCAATCTAAATAGGAAAATTAAAATTGAATCTACCTTCACCTCCCATTGAGTTGATTTCAAAAGCCCTTTTTCGTGAAAGACAAAAAAGCGGGCTATCCCTATCAGAGTTATCTCGAAAAGCGGGTATCGCTAAATCTACACTTTCTCTATTGGAATCGGGTAGTGGTAACCCAAGTATTGAAACCTTATGGGCACTTTGTGTAGCGTTAGATATTCCTTTCGCACGATTAATTGAAGAAAAGCAAGAAGCTGTCACTGTGATCCGCCATGGGGAGGCGATACCGATCAGTGCCGAACACGCGAATTATTTGGCCTTTTTACTCTCATCAGCCCCCGCAGATTCGCGACGTGATATTTATACTGTGGTTGCCCAGCCCGGTCGTGATCGTATTTCAGAACCTCATATGCATGGCGTCAGCGAGCACATCATTATTATGTCTGGCAGAGCGTTAGTCGGCCCATTGGATAACCCTGTTGAGCTACAAGTTGGGGACTATATTCACTACCCCGGAGATGAGCCACATATAATGCGAGCCTTAGAACCGAATACAATGGCAGTTATGGTGATCGATAAACAAAATTAATCGCCTATCCAGCCCAATAGATTTTGCGTTATTATAGTTTTAGTGAATATTAATTGGAGCCTGTATTATGCCCTACTATGATGAAATTGTTGAAAAAGTAAACCAATTGATTGATGAAAATTCAGTTCATAAGATGAATGAAATGCTGATGCAGCTATCCCATGACCCGCAAATCAACCAAGAACAACGTTTTGAACAACAACAGCGCTTAAGAGAAGCTATTTTTATTCATCACAACGAATAGCAGCCAAATATGTGGCCGCTACTCGCACTCTTAACTTATCTTAATAACCAAAATAAATAGGCAGTAGGGTTAGTGGTAATCCCTGTATTGGTAAAATAACTAGCCCTAGTAGCATTAACATGCTCAATTAAAACTCCTGTTGCTGTAAATAACTCCACGCATATTGGGCATGAAGTTCAGCACCTGTTGCCATCGTGTCTTCATCAATATTAAAGCAACCATGATGATGCGCCCATTGAGTGTCCTTTTCGGCATTTCCTGTGCCTAACAGAGCAAAACACCCCGGGATGTTTTCAATGTAGAAGCTGAAATCTTCACCACCCGGTGTTGGTCTTTCGTTAATCAGAGCTTGCTCACCAAAAGCTTGTGAAATGACTGATTGAGCCAGCAGCGCACTGCGCTCCTCATTGATAACCGGTAATGTCCCATAGATATAATCAACCTGTGCAGTCGCCCCATAAATAGCCGCAGTGTGCTCGGCATAACGGCGGATCGCAGCTTCGATGCGGTTACGAGTTTCGATATCAAAACAACGTACCGTACCATCCAATACTGCATTTTCTGCAATAACATTGAAGCGTGTCCCGACATCCATTTTACCTATCGTGACCACGGCTGAGTCTAAAGATGAGGTTTCTCGGGACACAATCGCTTGTAAATTCATGACAAATGCTGAAGCAACAACTGCTGCATCAATAGTTGCTTCTGGCATAGAACCATGACCACCACGGCCTTTAAAAGTGACTTTCAGTAAATCAGCAGAAGCAAAAGACCCACCCACATTACAAGATACTTTTCCTGATGGTGTGGTTGTCCAAATATGCATACCAAAAACGTTATCCACATTTTCGATTGCGCCTTGTTTGATCATGGCTAATGCGCCTTGAGCAATCTCTTCTGCAGGTTGGAAAATTAAACGCACATTGCCGGCTAATTCTTCTCGCACTTCATACAATGCTTTGGCTGCCGTTAATAGCATTGCCGTATGCGCATCATGACCACAAGCGTGCATTTTACCTTCAATGGTCGATTTATATTCTAATGAATCATTCAATTCCAAAACGGGTAATGCGTCTATATCTGCACGCAGAGCAACTGTTTTACCTGGCTTACCGCCGTTAATTTCCGCAATAACACCGGTAGGCTCGGTTAGCCGATACTCGATTCCGATTTTGTCTAATTCTTCAGCAATACGTTGCGTGGTGCGTACTTCTTCAAACGGTAGTTCAGGGTGAGCGTGTAGATCACGACGAAAAGCAATCATTTCAGGTGTATATTTTTTGATTGCGGCTGTAATTGTTTTATTAATCATTTTTCTACCTTTTACCCTATTGCTCAACCAGATACTGAATCTGGCTCACTTATTAATTAACATTCTATTAATGACTTAACGGTAGCAAACATCACATCTGCTCCTCGCGCGATTTGTGCATAATCCGTCCATTCATCTGGGTGATGGCTTAACCCATTACGACTTGGCACAAATATCAGTCCCGTTTGAGTTATGCCTGCAAAAATCATAGTGTCATGCCCCGCGCCACTGACCATTGAACGAAAACGTAAGTTTTGGTCGCTGGCATGTTGTTGCATTAGTTGATGAATATCACTATTGAGCTCCGTTGGCTGAACATATAACGGCTGAACAATATCGCTTGAAATCGCTAACGAATTGCTAACCTGTTCTGTTAATTCGATTATTTGTTCAATCACTTTACGTAACGAAATGTCATTTTTAGAGCGAATATCGACGCTAAAAGTGACTTCGCTTGGGATGACATTCGCCCCATTAGGTAATACTGATAACCGGCCTACGGTCGCAACCGTATTATCCCCTGCCGCCTTTGCTAGTTCAGGAATATGACTAATAATTTGGCTTGCACACACTAATGCATCGGCTCGCATATTCATCGGCGTAGTACCTGCATGGCCTGCTTTACCTGTCAGTTTAATCTCTAACTGGCTGATACCTACGATAGTTTCTACGATCCCTATATCTTCATTTGCCTGTTCTAACACCGGACCTTGTTCGATGTGTAATTCTAAAAATGCTTTGACCTTTTTAGGGTCGAGCACAGCTTGTGATGCATGATCAGCATTGAACCCTGCCTCTGCCATACGCTGCGCCGCACTTACTCCTTGCCTATCTTTGAGTTGGTATAATTCTTTTGTACCAATCAAACCCGTTATCACACTTGAAGCCATCAAGCCCCGGCCAAAACTGGTCCCTTCCTCTTCAACCAAGGCAATGACTTCTAAGGGATATTTCGGAGTTAAGTTTTGTTCACTAATACGCGCTACGACATCCAAACCTGTAACAATCCCTGCCGGGCCATCAAATGCCCCGCCATGAGGAACAGAGTCAAAATGAGAACCCACAATCACCACAGGCAAATCAGGTTGCTGGCCTTCTAAGCGCCCATAAATATTACCAATAGCATCTTCTCGAACTTGTAATCCTAAAGCGCGCATTTCTTGTTTTAGGTAATCACGCGCTTGTTTATCTTGTTCGCTATAGCTCATCCGAGTAGTGCCCTGCCCCGGCGTTGCGGTGTATTCTGCTAACTGTTCTAAATGACGCTGAATTCTTGAAGTACTTGTTTCCATTATTTTTTACCCTGCAATTGGAACAATATAAGCCACCATAATACCTGCTAATACAACAGAAACCATGGTCACAGAAATAAAGCCACCAACTAGCATCGGCCCTAACATATGGCTAGTTAATACTTGGCGTTCTTTTTCATCTTTCGTTAATGCGTTGATCGCTTCGTTAGTAATGATGTAGTCAGCAGGGAAACCATATAAAGCCGTTAGAGCAACAGCAAATGCCATTTCTTTGGTAACGCCTAATATTTTACCAACCACCCATGATGCAAGGTACATTCCAATAACCGCTGCACTAATTAACACCACCATCGGATAAACTAGACGCAATAACATATCAGGAGTCGCATGGTTTAATGTATCGAAGATAAATAACATTAAGGCCATAATGGCGAACCCAAAACCATTGGCTTTTTGTAATGGTTGTCTTTCTAAGAAACCTAACGAAGAGGCAATAACACCAAATAATAAACACAATACAAATGGGCTAATACTCACATAAGGGGCTGCAAAAGATGAGGCTAAATAAGCCAAATACCCTACCGCAGCTAAGCGTAAGAATTTAAAATAGCTGGTGTTATAGTGGTTAGGGATTTTCTTGAACATACGTGGCATTTCATCTTCAGATACCACTGCTTTAACTTCAACATCTTTTGCGCCATCAACAGATAATGTTTCTTGCCATTGGCCATTGCGATATTTTTCTAGAACTCGACGCCCTTCTTTTTTTAACATCACGGCAGTGAGTGGATAACCTGCAAACCCCTGCATAACGTAAATTAAAATAGCGAAAACCGAAAGGTCAACTAAACCTGCCTCAGCAGCACCTTTTGACATAATTAGCGAAGAAACGATTCCACCAACTAACGGAGGAACTGCAACTAATACAGTATTTAAATCAAATAAGGCAATACCGACAATAAAGGTCAAGAAAATAATGCCTAAAATCCCAGCTAAGGAGATAAGAATAGTTTTCCATTGGCGCAACAATTCTTTTAACGATAATAAGGTTCCCATATTTGTAATTAACAAATACATCAAGGTAACCGCAACGACTTGAGGAATACCGGCAATACTCACAATATCTTTCGGGAAAATAGTCCAATAACCTAAAAGAAAGAGCACTGCGCATACAAATACGGAGGGGATCCAAGCCTTAGTTCTAACGGCTATAGCATCCCCAATATATAATATCCCCACTATCAGAAACAGAGCTAACATCTGTGACATAACTTTTTCCCCGCACTTATCTTTTTTTATTAGATTATTTTTTGGTATTGAAAACTATTAATTTCAATTAAGATTATATTATAAATTTTATTTGGTGCAACAAAACACCAATATAGAGAGTATTTCGCTACAAATACACGAAATTGCAACAAAATTCATCATAACACCGAAAATTCAGATGTATAGAGAGTCAAACAGGATTTAAACAGCTTGGAATAAAGGTATGCAGTGAACTAAATAGTCAGATATAACATTGAAAGGGGGAAAGCACATTAACATTCTCTAAATGCAGGTTTATAAGCCAATATTTTATGTCATTTAAGTTATTATTTATAAACAAATCAACTATAGTTTATTTTTTAATCTATGAAATTATATTCTATTGTCCATGGCTGTATTTTCAATAAATATCGTAATAAGATGAAAAATCACCTTATAAATATGACCAATATTTCTATTTATAGGAAATATTCTACTTTATTTTATTTTTAAACCGTTTCTCTTTATATTGCTGTTGAAAAGGATGATATCCCTTCATCTCCAATTTAGTTTGTTTTGGCAATAAAGTTTATTTAAACAAAGAAAAACCCCATAGATAATTCACTACCTACAGGGTTTAATGAGTAATAGATAAAGTAATTTAATGACTAGTTTGTTGTTCAGCCGCTACCTTAGCTGGTTTTATTTTGCGATTATTTTCAAAGCCGGGTTGTGGAACTTTAATAAAGAATGTCAGTATTCCTGCAAAGATATACAAACCTGTATATGCCCAAACAACACCCACAATATCAAAGAAAGGCAATACTAAACTAGCTATTGCCGGTGCAGCAAAATTACTCAGCCCCGCTGAAAGGTTATAAATTGAGACCGCAGCACCTTTATGGTGTGGCTCAATACTTGGGAATACCGCCGTCATTGGAACAAATGCAGCCACAAAAATACCTAATAAAATGGCGGGTATTAATGCGATGACAAAATTATGACCAAAATAAACCGGTAAGTAATAAAACATTAAGCTGGATATTGCCATACCTAGGCACCCAAACCACCTAACTTGGCGGATCCAACCAATATGTTCACCAACAATTCCCCAAAAAATATTCGTAAAAATAGTGACAAAGAAGAAAACCGCCCAAATCTGTAACCATTCAGAGATGGTGAACCCTAAGCGGTCAACAAAGAGTAATGGCATGATGATTGCAAAACCAAACAACGAAATAGTGTTGATAATGCGGATTAAACTTGCCATAAAGATGTCTTTGTTGGTAAATAAAATGGTGGCAGCCCGCGACAATTCAGCCATTTTATCTTTCATGGGTAAATTAACTTTGGAGCGATCAACTGGAATGTTACGTAGGCTAAAATAAGCAATTGCGCCACCAATAGCGACCCAACCGATGGCCATCCATAATGTTCCTGTTTCACCCATCATTGGGATTGAAAAACTAGGCAGATAACTGCCGATAACACCAATGCCTACCGAGTACATCGCCCAGAACCAACCCGTAGCCGCAGCAAGATGCGCTCGAGGGATGACTTGCACCAGCATCATCATAAATGAATAAATAAACAATGGATAAGCCAGCCCACGAATACCATAGAATAACAGCATCAAGGTATAGCTTTTCATACCGAGACCAAATGCCATAAATAAGGCATGCATGACAATCCAGAGAATAAACCCGATCATCATGGCTTTTAGGGGGGTGATAATTTCAGCCACAACACCAGATGCCCACGCCGCAACGGCTGCCATTAAACCATAGACAGTAAATACCATCGCGGATTGCGCCGGTGTAAACCCTAAATCAGTAATATGTTTTGATAAAAAAGCCATTTCAAAGCCATCACCACTCATAAAGATAGCGATGGCAATAAAACCCCAGAACAAATGCTTAGGTAGACCAAGCCAATACTGCTTCTGTTCCATTGCAGTTTCCTCATTTTAATTTTGTTATTTTAATCAATCGCGAAGAGATAACCGTGGCGGTGATATGTAGGGAAACACCGCCACACTCGCCTACTGCGGCAATAATTCCCTTGCTTGTTTTTGCTGTTGGTATAATAAACGGAAAACATCAAGCCGTTGATTTAACCAAGTTTGGCACTGTTTTTGTGGTAAATAGGTACTCAGCACTTCTGGTTTTTGGCACACGGTTTCTGTATTACCGCCGTCCGCCAGCCATGCCAAACGAGCCGCACCTAAAGCCCCCGACGAACTCGCCGGGTGAGTCACAATCGGTATATCGATAACATCAGCAATAAGCTGCGCCCAAACAGGACTACGTGCTCCTCCCCCTGTTAAGCTACACCGGCTAATTTGCGTTCCCGTTTGCGTTAAAACCTGCATGCCATCCGCCAGAGCGAAGGTCACGCCTTCAATCACCGCATAACCAAGCTGAGCACGCGTTGTTTCATTTTTTAACGCAAAGAATGAGCCCATTGCGTAAGGGTCATTATGGGGTGTTCTTTCCCCTGATAGGTAAGGCAAAAATACTGGCGCTTGCTTCTTCTCGTCATCGGTCAATAGCCCCACTTCATCCATTAGCTGGTTTTCCGTTGTGGAAAGAAGCTGGCAAAGCCAACGCAAACAGTTGGCAGCACTTAACATCACACTCATTTGGTGCCAACGATTTGGCAATGCATGAGCAAATGCATGGACGCCTTGGTGTGGTGCTGCTTGTAGCTGATTATTAACCACAAAAATGACGCCAGAGGTGCCCAAAGAAATTAGAGCATCACCGTCATTAACCGCACCAACACCAACAGCAGAAGCCGCATTATCACCGCCTCCACCAGCGATAATTACATCGGCGCTAAGCCCCCATTGGGAAGCTAAATCCGCCCGTAACACACCGCTTTTTTCAGCGCCTTCAACTAAAGAAGGCATTTGTTCACGAGTTAGATTAGTTGCAGCCAATAGTTCATCAGACCAATCACGCTTAGCCACATCTAGCCATAATGTGCCCGACGCATCAGACATATCACTGGTAAATTGACCAGTCATTTTCCAACGTAAATAATCTTTAGGAAGCAATACCTTAGCAACTTGTTTGAATATTTCTGGTTCATGGCGTGCGACCCACAATAACTTGGGCGCCGTGAAACCTGGCATCACTAAATTAGCACCAATCGTTAGAAACTCAGGGTGATTTGCCATTAACCATTCACATTCCTTCGCACTGCGGGTGTCATTCCATAAGATACAGTCACGAAGTACTTGGTGTTCGCTGTTTAATAATACTGCGCCGTGCATTTGGCCCGATAAACCAATCGCTTTCACCGCTGCCCATGCTTCTGGGGCTTTTTGGCGCAAGGTAGCCGCAACCGCGTTAGTGGCTTCCCACCAACTATCTGGTGATTGTTCTGCCCACTGAGAATGTGGCCTTTGTACTGTTAATGCCATGTGACTTGAGGCAACAATTTCGCCCTGAGCATTAATTAATACGGCCTTAAGTTCTGAAGTGCCTAGGTCAATTCCGAGGTACATCGCCTTTCTCCTTACAGAGGTTGTTGAGGTGACTTGAGCCAATTTTCAACTTTTTCAACCGTGTTGCTCATCAATTCGTGGAATTCAGTAGAATGAGCGAGTGAGCCGAACAACATTTCACTTGAGACAAATTGCGACAATGCGTCACTGCTATTCATCATTTTTTGATATAGTGCCACATCCAACACACCATCCTGATATTCATAAGGTAATTCACCACGAGCCCAGCGCTGTAAAAATACGAAAAATAAAGCGGGCAGCACAGCCGTCGCAGCCGGAATCTGCTGACGCTGATAGCATTCTTGGAGTGTTGGCGTAATAAAACCAGGTATTTTTGATAAGCCATCTGCGGCTACACGTTGGTTAGTATCCTGAATATAAGGATTACTAAAGCGTGCGAGTACCACATCACGGTATTGTTCTAAATCGAGAGGACTCGGCGATAATGACGGGATCACATCTTGTGTCACATAATTCCATGCCATTTGTTTGATAGCAGATTGGCGGGTGCTTTCATCAATAAAGCTCAAACCGATTAAGGTGCCTGCCCAAGCAATGCAACTGTGGCTTGCATTCAGAATACGAATCTTCGCTTCTTCCCAAGGTAAAACGGACTCAACCATTTCTACATCGACATTTTCTAATGCAGGACGTCCATTAATAAAGTCATCTTCAATCACCCACTGAATGAATGCCTCTCCCATAACAGGTGCTTTATCATCCCAACCAGTATGCTGTTTTACACGTTCAGCCACATCTGGGGTTGGGCGAGGCGTGATCCTATCAACCATGGTATTCGGCGAACGCGTATTTTCTTTCACCCATTGGTACAGCTCAGTTTCACCTTTTAATTGTAAAAACGATAAAAAGCCGTGTCTAAAGCGTTCGCCATTGTGGCGCAAATTATCACAATTTAACAAGGTCACAGGTTCACCATGAGCCGCTAAACGTGCACGTAAAATTTGTGTTAATGCACCATATATCGTGCTCATTTTGCCCGTTAAATCCGCTTTAATGTCTGGCTGTTCTGCATCTAACTCATGCTGTGGGGTTAAATAATAGCCCGCTTCTGTGACTGTAAAAGCAATAACACGTGTTGCTTTATCACAACCTTGTTCCACTAACTGGCTTAAATTCTCATCCCAATGCAATACTTTGCGCACTGAAGTAATTTTTTCATAATGACGCTCACCTTCAGGTGAAACTGTTTCAAGGGTATATTCCCCATTTTGCTTGGTTAAGTTATCAAGCAATGCATTCGCATCATTGCGAATATTCCCTAAGGCAATTGACCAACTATCATCCCCTTGTTGACACAAGCGGTGCAAATACCACGCTTGGTGAGCACGATGAAATGACCCAGCACCGATGTGCATCCACACTGATTTCTGCTTTAGCATTGTGACTCCTTACCCTAAAATTAAATAATTGCTATTTTTTTGGGCATATGCCCGTTTGTTATATTTTAGTTTCAATCTGATCACAATTACTGCGATAATGCTCACAGTATTGACTTTTGCCCTTTTAATAAACAATTGCCCAGAATTACAATAAGCGAAACCAGCAGGAGAATGTTCATGCAGAAAGAATTAAAAAAAATGGAACAAGCTGCACGTGCGGCATGGCTATATTTTGTGGCAGGCAAAACACAACAGGAAATTGCGCATGAACTTGGGCTATCAAGACAAGTCGCCCAACGCCTTATTTCATTAGCAAAAGAACAAGGTATGGTTCAGGTGCAAATCACGCACCCGATTACGGAGTGTTTAAGACTCGCTAATGAAATCCAGCAAAAGTATCACCTAACACATTGCTTTGTCGTCCCGTCAGGGCAACTAGATACAGAAGCGACACTCGACATGATTTCAGTGGCAGGTGCTGAGCTCATGGAGCAATTAATCGAACCCGATAAACCTCAAGTTATTGGTATCGGTTCAGGCAGAACATTACGCAGTATTATTGACGCTCTTCCTTACCTAGAAACCTCTCAGCACCAATGTGTTTCATTAATAGGCGCTATTGCCCGTGATAGCTCAGCAACACGCTATGATATTCCATTACGCTTTGCAGAAAAATTACAATGCCGACACTATATTCTACCTGCACCTCTTTATGCTGATAGCCCAGAAGATAAAGCAATGTGGTGCCAACATCGCGTGTATAAGGAAGTCACGGAAAAAGCCCTGAATGCAGATATTACCTTTATTGGTATTGGCGAAGTCGGTAAAGGATGCCCGCTCAATTCTGAAGGTTTCGTCACGGATGAACAATTGGAAATGTTGTTAGAAAAAGGTGTCGCCGCAGAACTATTGGGGCATTTTATTCAAGCTAACGGTGAACGACTTTCTACGGCTTTGGATGACACACACACCAGTGTCCCACTGTTCCCTTCCCCAAATAAGCCTGTGATCGCATTTGCGGGTGGTGTGCACAAAACAAAAGCCATTCAAGCCGTTATGAATGGCGGTTGGGTAACAGGTTTAGTGACCGATGAAGCTACTGCACATCATTTATTAGCTAATAAATAAATTATCCCTGTGTTAGCCAGTGATGGCACAACATTCCAAGCAAGGTAAATATTAAGGCACCAATTACGTGGATAGCAATGGTGCTAATAGCGAAACCCAATTTACCTTCTTGGATTAGCACCAACACTTCGAGTGAAAAGGTCGAAAAGGTGGTAAATGCGCCGCAGAAGCCAGTCACAATGAATAATTTATAGGCAGGGCTAATATTTGCATTGGCAAAGTACGAAATGGCAAAACCAATGACAAAGCCGCCAACCAAATTGACCGCAACGGTACCTAGAGGAATATTTGGGTAAAGGTGATTGAGTCTTAGGCTAACAAACCATCTTAGCCATCCGCCAAGCACTGAACCCATCGCAATTGCAAATAATGAGGCATACATAGAAACTTCCTTTAATGTCTGGCGGGATAAATGAAAGGAAAGTCTCCCAGTTATACTCTAAATAATTCGAGTTACATGAAGGCGACAAACGAAGATAGTCCGATGAGCATACACAAGTATGTAATTCGGCTAGCGCAATGCAGTCAACACCCATGTAACTTGAAGTATGACGAGTATAGATCATTTATGCCCTAAATTAGGGCACATAATACCTACGTACCCCATCAAATGAAAAGGTTAACGTAGGCATCATCAGCCCTCTACGGGCGGTTTTATATAAGGAGGAATGCCATCTCCCAAAGGTTTACATAAAAATAATAAGGCAACTAATTAGGTGATGCAAACCTATTTTATAATAGATACCCTAAATAGTTAGGGGTCATAACTAAGCAGAAAACGAATAAGTGAGTGTCGTCAACAACGCTACAGCTTGAAGTATGACAAATAATAGCTCTAAATAATTCAAGTTGTAGCTAGGCGACAAGTAAATGAGTCGTTAGGAGCATACACAAGTATGTGACTAATGCGAATGAACGTCGTCAACAACGCTACAGCTTGAAGTATGACAAATAATAGCTCTAAATAATTCAAGTTGTAGCTAGGCGACAAGTGAATGAGTCATTAGGAGCATACACAAGTATGTGACTAATGCGAATGAACGTCGTCAACAACGCTACAGCTTGAAGTATGACAAATAATAGCTCTAAATAATTCAAGTTGTAGCTAGTCGACAAGTGAATGAGTCATTAGGAGCATACACAAGTATGTGACTAATGCGAATGAACGTCGTCAACAACGCTACAGCTTGAAGTATGACAAATAATAGCTCTAAATAATTCAAGTTGTAGCTAGGCGACAAGTGAATGAGTCATTAGGAGCATACACAAGTATGTGACTAATGCGAATAAACGTCGTCAACAACGCTACAGCTTGAAGTATGACAAATAATAGCTCTAAATAATTCAAGTTGTAGCTAGGCGACAAGTGAATGAGTCATTAGGAGCATACACAAGTATGTGACTAATGCGAATGAACGTAGTCAACAACGCTACAGCTTGGAGTATGACGAGCTATTGGGACATCTTCAAAATCGTCCGCACATTACTCGCACTCGTTGCAATAATATCAATCGCCCCCGTACGCAGCGCCCCCATGATAGCCATGGCCTTGGAGGATTCGGAAGCAATCGCTATTACGCAAGGAATTTTCTTGAGTTCTTCTATGCTTAGGCCAATTACTCGGTCATTCATCACCGTATCAACATGTTGCCCTTGCGCATTAAAAAAATCATAACCCGCGATATCGCCAATCACCCCTTGATTCAAACTCGCATCAACAATTTCACGCGGTGTAAACCAGCCTAGTTTGACCATATAGCTATCTTCATTCATATCGCCAATACCAATTAAGGCAATATCCGCTTTACGGGCGCGATCTAAGGTTTCCTTAATGGTCCCATTTTTCATAAAAGATTGCTTTAATTCGTTATTTTCAACATAAGCAGGGGCGTATAGGGTTTCACTGGTTCCGCCAAATTTCTTCGCTAAGCGACGGCTGATATGGTCCGCATTGATAGAGTCGCCAGGCCGGTGTGTTCCGCCGATTCCGCAAATAAAACGGCAATCTTTTTCAGGAACGGCCCCGCCGCTATCGGCTACCACCGCGACATTTCGCCCCTGACCGACGGTGACTATCATATTGTCACGTAATGTTGTCGATAAATAATTAGCGACAAGTGTGCCAACTTGATAGCGTTGTTCTTCTTCATCGGGATGATCGAGGGCAATCAACGCACGGGAAATCGGAAAACGAGAAAGTAGCTGTTGCTCTAGCTGAGTGCTAAAAATAGGATGATAGCGAACATTGATCTCAACAATACCTTCTTCTTTTGCTCGCTTAAGTAAGCGCCCCACCTTAATTCGCGATATACCAAACTTATTGGCGATCTCTTCCTGAGTAATTTCATCGCGATAATAAGCTATCGCAATTTCAGTCAGTAGCTCGATTTCGGAAGATGTTTGTGATCTATCCATAAGATAGTGGTTTCCTCTTTATTGGTGTTAATCGCAACAAGGATGATAAGGTTTTAGTATAGCGTTTCTAGTGGCAATTAATAAGTGAGTTATAAAAGAGAGTGGATATATAGCAATGGTTTTGGCTATATATCCACGAAAAGAGTTATATAAAACAATTATGCATTGGTTAATGCGCTCTGTTTTTCAACACTTTGCGCTAATTGGCATAATAATAAACAACAAGAAGTCGCGCCTGCATCTAACACGCCTCTTGAACGCTCACCAAGGCGGCTTGCACGGCCAATTTTAGCCACTAAATCTACCGTGGAATCACGACCTGCAACTGCAGCGGCCTGCATCACATCAAGCGCTTGTTTAAAGTTTTTTCCTGCTTTTGTTGCCTCTTCAAAGGCATTAACCGCAGGGATCAATGTATCCATTAGGCACTTGTCACCCACTGTTGCACTACTGATGTCTTGCAGTTCGGATAGCCCATTTTTCAACATAGCAAGAAAATCTTGTTGCGATAACTCATTTTTCCCTGAAATGCTGTCTGACATTCCCATAAAGAAACTGCCATAAAGTGGCCCCATTGAACCGCCAATACCTTCCATCAAGGCATCAGAAATCTCTTCAAAGCCTTCACTGAGTGATAATTCACGGTCTGCGATTGCTTTAGCGCATAGATTAAAACCTTTTGCCATATTGATGCCATGGTCTCCATCCCCTATTGCTCCATCAATTTCGCTGAGGTATTCACGGTTAGAAACAATAATGTTCACTAAATCAAGGGTAATTTCCTTGCCGTTGCCCGTTGAAATAACTTGCATAGTTGTCTCCTTATTTGACCTGTGTTAGACCCAATGAATATGCAGGGACATCCATCAATGCTTTCAATTCATCATCCACTTTCATTAATGTCAGCGTTACCCCCATCATTTCTAATGACGTAAAATAGTTACCAACATAGTTACGAACAATACGCACGCCTTTTTCGCTGAGTTGTTTTTCAACCTCTGCATAATAGATATACAATTCCATTACGGGTGTGGCACCTAATCCTGAAACCAATACGACGACTTCATCACCTTGTTTTGCCTGCATATCATCTAAGATTGGCGTTAACATAGTTTGTGCCATTTGCGCTGCAGACTGGATTGGCATGATTTCAATGCCTGGCTCACCATGGTGGCCAATACCGAGCTCCATCATCCCATCTTCAATATGAAAATTTGGATGACCCACCGCTGGAATGGTACAAGACGTTAGCCCAACACCAATAGAATGGCAGTTATTAATCGCTTTTTGTGCCGCATTAATCACGCCGTCTAAATCATAGCCTTTACTTGCTGCGGCAGAACCCACTTTCCACATGAGTATTTCACCCGCGACACCTCGGCGCTTTTCTTTCTCGCTCGCAGGGGCTGAAGCGACGTCATCGGTAGCAACCACGGTTTTAACTTTCATACCCGCTTTTTCAGCTTTTTTCATCGCCATTTTGACGTTCATGTTATCGCCTGCATAATTACCATATAAACAAGCAACGCCCGCCCCACTGTCTGCGGCTTTGAACGCATCTAAAAATGCCCCAGCGGTTGGCGAGGAGAAAATTTCACCAATTGCCACCGCATCTAACATGTTTTCGCCCACATAGCCTAAAAATGCAGGTTCATGGCCGGAGCCACCACCAGTAACAATGCCCACTTTCCCTTGTATTGGTGCTTTTGGGTATTTTAATACGCGCGCATTATCAGTCTGCGCAAAATATTCAGGGTGCGCTTTCAAATAGCCTTGAATGGCATCTTCAACAACAAGATCAGGTTCATTAATGATTCTGTTCATAATTCCCTCATTTACTTATTTTCTGGTGTTAGCTGCATCTCTGCCGACTTTTCAAGTAATTCCGCCGGCACAGTAATAAATTTCATCAATATCGCACTAAATAAATAGAGCCCCGAGAAAATCCAAATCACGCCAAAAGCACCTACACTACTAATAAAGAGCCCAACTAATGCAGGACCAACAAAAGTGCTTAACCCTGCCCCTAAATTAAGGACTGACATTGCTGCACCTTTATTTTCAGGCGCTAAACTCGGCATGATGGCTGAAAGTGGTACGTATCCAGCGAGGCATGCACCAAATAAGCCAGCGGCTATCATCATCAGGGTATAATTGTGCCCAAAATAATAAGGCACGTAATAAAACATTAAGGTACAAACCATACAGCCGACACAACCAAACCAAATCACAATATTGCGCCAACCGATACGGTCACTGACAACGCCAAAGATCAGGTTAAAAGCGATGTTTACTGTCCAAAGTGCTGCGTAGATATGTAACCATTCTGTGCGGGAAAAACCAAAGTCGGCAAGAAACATTGGCATGAAGATCACAAAACCATACGCTGCAGAGGTATTAATAGTACGAACAATGCCACCTAAACCAATTTTTGGGTTTTCAAACGCAATCGTGATCCCTTTAAACACATAGCTAAGTGAAACTTTTTCTTTCGGTGAGTCCGGTGTATCTCCCGCTTTGTTGCGGTTAAGCGCGATAGCAATAAATGCCCCGATAGTGACAAAAATTAGTCCACTCCATAACGTTGCCATTTCACCTAAAATTGGCAGCGCATAACTCGAATACATCACCCCTAAAACACCGAGTCCGCCACTATAAACAAACCAGAAGATCCCGACAGCAGAGCCCAATTTTTTAATTGGCGCCTCATAGGCCACCCAAACTAAGAAGCCGTAGGCAAACATTGGATAACCAAAACCACGCAACGCATAGGTTGGGATCATGATAGACAGGCTGTTACTAGGTAAACCAACAGATAAGAAAATAACCGAGCCAATCACAAACATCACAAAACCAAAAATCATCACACGACGAGCAGTATAAATTTCAGCCAACACACCGGATAACCACGCGGCGACAGCAGCAAAAAAACCATACACACTAAACAGTAATGAAGACTCTTCAATACTCATTCCACGGCTAATAATAAAAGGCGACAACCAGCCTTGTTCAAGCCCTTCCCCCATCATAAAGATCAGGACGCCAAAATAGCCAAGTAGTAACTTTGGTGAAAACCCCGTTACTTTAGACAGTTTATTGATTATCATATTGTTGACCTCAGTGCTTGTTCGCTGGGTTAGGACCTGAATAACAAGCCTTGGTAGGGTGACATTTATTCAGGTCCAATTTTTATCGTTATATTTTTAATTTCGTATTTTTTTCAACCCACTACAGCACTACAGGTTTGGGTCGAGAACCACTTTAATGTGCGGGTCACCTTTCGCCATCATCGAAAAACCTTCCGCAAATTTATCTAAAGGTAAGATATCCGTCACCACCCCTTTAGTTGGGAAATCACCATTACCAATGCCTTCAATCACTAACGGGTAGCAATATGGGCCAAGGTGAGAACCTAATAAATCCAGTTCTTTGCGGTCACTGATAATGCTCCAATCCACGGTCACAGGGTCTTTAAATACAGAAAACTCAACAAAGGTACCTAATTTACGGATCATCTTAAGGCCTTGCTCTACCGATTTAGGGGCCCCAGTCGCTTCAATGTAAATGTCACAGCCATAACCTTCAGTCATCTCTTTGACAATTTTGTCTACATCATCACGTTTAGGGTTTAATACGATATCAGCACCAAATTCTTTTGCTAATTCAAGACGTTTATCAAATAAATCTAGAACGACTAACTTACCTGCTCCGGATTTTTTAATTGCTCCAATCATGCCTAGGCCTAATGTTCCCGCCCCCGAAAGCACGACAACATCACCCAATTTGACATTGGCACGCTGCACCGCATGTAAAGAACAGGCGTAAGGTTCAATTAAAATAGCGTCTTCAATTGGCATCTCAACAGGTACATGGTAGTTAATGGCCTCTTTGGTGAACTTCATATATTGCGCCATACCGCCGTTCACGTTGTTTTGGAAACCATACAAGTCATGCTTCTCACACATCCAGTATTCACCGCGTTTACAGAAACGGCATTCCCAGCAAGGTACGATTTGCTCAGAAATAACACGGTCACCTAATGCAAAACCTTCAACTTTTGAACCAAAGCCTACGACATGGCCAATAAATTCATGCCCTGGGATCATCGGTGCCTTGATATAAGCGGGCTGCTCTGCATCCCCCCAAAAGCTTGGCGCACCTTCAAAAGCCTTCACATCTCCCGCGCAGATACCACAAGCTTCTACGCGAACCAAAATTTCTTCTTCACTAATTTTAGGGACATCGACAGTTTCTAAACGGTAGTCTTTTGGTGCATAAGCAACCACGGCTTTCATTTTTTCTGGAATGCTTTCGCTCATCGTTGCTTTTGAATCACAGTGTTCACACATAGTTCTATCCTCGGCGGTTTGTAAAATGAACATAAGTTCAATGAAGATACAAATTAACCATACCTTCTTTTCTTCATCCTTGCCCATAGTCAGATTGTCAAAGTGTGATTCAGTGCAAAAATTCTTATAAAATCGCCTTAAAACGCCTATTTTTTACATTTTTGGAAAAAAAAATTAAATTTGAAGCTGTAGATCACAGAATTCATCATCACAAAAATAAAAACATATGTTCACCTATTGATTATTTGTTCATAAGATCCTATTTTCTAAATAGTACATTTGATTGATTAATGAACTTTTGTTCAACAATAAGGATCTCTATCATGCTATCTATTGCTATTGGTGCAGATGACGCTGCATTTGAAATGAAAGATTTGATTAAGGCTCACTTAGCAGAATTAAACATTGAAGTGACTGATTACTGCTTAAATACTGGGGTTGCAGATGAAATGTATCCTGATGTTGCCCACGCTGTTGCAACTGCAATCGTACAAGGTAAACACCAGCGCGGTATTTTAATTTGTGGTACCGGAATTGGTATGTCCATTGTTGCTAATAAAGTCACAGGCATTCGAGCAGCACTGTGCCATGACACATACTCCGCTGAACGAGCACAAAAAAGTAATGATGCACAAATTATTACCTTTGGTGCCCGTGTGATTGGCCCTGAACTGGCTAAAACCATTGTCGACACATGGCTGGCTTCCCATTATGAAGGGGGACGGTCAGCGCCGAAAGTGGCTCGAATCAGTGAGTATGAAAATGGGGAACGTTAGTTTTACTTTAGGCGCTTTTACTTTGGGAGCTTTGTAATGTCCACTCAACCACAAAATAAATTAGCCAATGCCATTCGATTTCTTTCAATAGATGCCGTACAACAAGCCAACTCAGGCCACCCCGGCGCCCCAATGGGAATGGCTGATATTGCCGAAGTCCTATGGCGAGATTACTTACAGCACAACCCTGCTGACCCGAGTTGGCCTAATCGTGACCGCTTCGTCTTATCAAACGGCCATGCATCGATGCTGCTCTATAGCTTGCTCCATTTAACGGGCTATGATTTATCTATCGATGATTTAAAACAGTTCCGCCAGCTCCATTCCAAAACACCGGGTCATCCTGAATTAGGCTATACTCCTGGCATTGAAACCACGACAGGCCCGCTGGGACAAGGCATCGCCAATGCGGTTGGTATGGCAATAGCAGAAAAAACCCTAGCAGCTACGTTTAATCGCTCTGGTTTCCCCGTTGTCGACCACTATACCTACACATTTTTAGGTGATGGCTGCTTAATGGAGGGGATCTCCCATGAGGTGTGTTCATTAGCAGGAACGCTAAAACTCAATAAACTCATTGCCTTTTATGATGATAACCGTATTTCTATTGATGGTAATACTCAAGGTTGGTTTACTGATAATACCGCAAAGCGTTTTGAAGCTTATGGCTGGCATGTTATTCGCCAAGTCGATGGACATTCTCGGCCTGCAATCAAAGCGGCCATTGAACAAGCTCGCCAACAAACCTCGAAACCAACCCTCATTATTTGCAGAACCACTATTGGTTATGGGTCTCCCAATAAAGCCGGGACAGCCGATTCTCATGGTGCTCCATTAGGGCAAGACGAAATAGCGCTGACTCGTCAACAACTCGGCTGGGAATACCCTCCTTTTGTTATTCCTGATGAAATATACCAGCCTTGGAATGCCCTAGAACATGGTGCTGAACAGCAATTACGTTGGGAGCAAGCATTACGAGAATATGCCAAACAATACCCAGAACTTGCCGAGCAGCTAACGCAGCGATTATCCAATCAACTTCCTGAAAAATTTACAGATATCATTGATAACTTCATTCAACAATTAAATGAAAACCCTGCAACGATAGCTACACGTAAAGCGTCACAAAATACACTCAATATTATTGGCCCTGTTTTATCTGAATTAATCGGTGGTTCCGCAGACTTAGCCCCAAGCAACCTCACCTATTGGTCTGGGTCACTGCCAATTAATGAACAGCCTTCTGGCAACTATATTCACTATGGCGTCAGAGAGTTTGGTATGACCGCCATTGCTAATGGAATTGCATTACACGGCGGTTTTCGCCCTTACACAGCAACTTTTTTGATGTTCTCTGAATATGCGCAAAATGCCGTGAGAATGGCCGCATTAATGAAATTGCCCCAAATACTCATTTATACTCACGATTCCATTGGATTAGGTGAAGATGGCCCAACGCACCAACCTGTTGAGCAACTTGTTTCACTACGTGCAACACCTAATTTGTCAGTCTGGCGCCCTTGTTGCCAAGTAGAAACAGCGGTGGCTTGGCAACAAGCTATCTTAGCGAAACATACGCCAACCGCCTTGATATTATCGCGGCAAAACCTAATACAATATTCGCGAACAACTGAACAACTCGCCAATATTGCATATGGTGGATATATTTTGCGCAGTAATAGTGAAAACCCTGAATTACTATTAATTGCCACAGGCTCTGAAGTCACATTAGCGGTTGAAGCTTGGAAACAACTGACTGAACAAGGGTTTAATGTGAATGTTATTTCGATGCCTTCAACAGATACCTTTGACCAACAACCCTTAGAGTACCAACAGCGCGTTTTACCCAATCACGTTCGGCACCGTATTGCTATCGAAGCCAGTATCAGTGATTACTGGCGTAAATATGTAGGAATTGATGGATTGGTCATGGGAATGAATAGCTTTGGGGAGTCAGCTCCTGCAAACCAATTATTTGAATATTTTGGTTTCACCGTAGAAAAGCTTATTACTATGTCGCTTTCATTATTAAAACCTAATGATTAATTGATATAGCAATAATTAATATCTGTTATCCTACTTTGTAATTTTCTATTACAAGCCAAATAATACCTATATTATTTGGCTTATTTTTTATTTAAATAAAATCATCAATAATAAATAAAGCGAGTCGCTACTAATACTCACTTTATTCATTATTAAATATCACTATTGGATACTGTAGCCACCATCAATAACCAAATTATGTCCGGTGATCATATCGGATGCATCACTGGCCAAAAATAATGCACATGCGGCAATTTCAGACGGTTCCGCAAAACGCCTTGCAGGAATTTTTTCTTTCATTTCATCACCTTTTTCACCTTCCCACGCTTTTTTGCCCAGTTCTGTCATCACAATAGTTGGTGAAATGGCGTTGGTTTGTATCCCTTTAGGGCTCCATTCAAGTGCTAATACTTGGGTTAAACCAATAATCGCTGCTTTACTCGCACAATAGGCTGCATGTTGGTCTAGGGCAATCACGCCTGCTTGTGATGCCATATTAATAATCTTCCCTTTTCCATTATTAATCATGATATTACCTGCAGCTTGGCAAACCAAAAAAGTCCCTTTTAAATTCACGTTCATGGTTAAATCCCAGTCTGACTCACTTAAATTTTCAGCGGGAGCAAGCGCTACAATTCCAGCACTATTGACGACAATATCTAATGTACCATAATGCTCAACAACCTGTTTTACCATCTGAGAAACCGCCTCAGAATTTGTGATATCACATTGAATACCAATTGAATTTTTTAATTTCTCTGCAATTTTCACTACTTTATCTGACTTATCAATTAAGGCAATTTTAGCCCCTTTTTCGACATACAGTTGAGCAATCGCCAACCCAATGCCTGCAGCTCCCCCTGTAATTAAAGCGACCTTGCCATCAAGTGAAAAGTTGGTGTTATAGCCACTAAATTTTTTCATTTTAATTCCTTAATGTCATGATGTGATATTTAATATATAGATGAAATAAATATAGTGTTGCCTTAGAGAGACAACAAAATATTAAGTGCAGATTAGATTACTTGGTATTATTAATATAATATTATCACTAGTTAAACTCTATATTATTTATGTAAAAAAAAGAGATATCTCTCAAATTAAATACCATCCTAAATTCTGAATGCACATATGTTCAAAATAATAATTTGAATGAATATTTGTGCTTTATTTTCAACTGTACAAATCTTTCCTAGAACTCATCTACGTTGTCCTACTTCATTAGAAGTGTATTTTTTCTTCCCCTATAATTTTTCAATTAATTGGCGCATAATATTAGTTATATCTAAATTGATATTGAACAATATCAGCGCTGTATTATTGAGTAAGATATTGAATGAATATCATTTACACTAAATGCTGCGCACTTAATTTATAGGTCATTGATAATATGGAACAAAGCAACTTGCTATTACAACTTAGTAACATTGGCTATAGCATTGAGCAAAAAACAATTCTTGATAATGTGCAGATTAACTTACAGGCAGGCGACTTTAAACTGATTACGGGTCCTTCCGGCTGCGGTAAAAGTACCTTATTAAAAATAGTGGCCTCGTTAATTTCACCCACTCAAGGAACGATTAAGTTTCAAGGGAAAGATATCAATACCATCCTCCCAGAAACTTATCGTCAGCAGGTTTCTTACTGTACTCAAACGCCCACTTTATTTGGGCAAGCTGTGTATGACAACCTCGTTTTTCCCTATCAAATTCGAAAGTTGCCATTTAATAAAGACAAAGTCATCAGTGATTTGCACCAATTTTCTCTACATGAATCTATTTTGGATAAAGGGATCAATGAACTCTCTGGAGGAGAAAAACAGCGTATTTCTCTTATTAGAAACTTACAATTTCTTCCGCAAGTCTTGCTATTAGATGAAATCACCAGTGCCCTTGATGAAGAAAACAAAATTATAGTGAATGAATTTATCCATCATTTAACGAGTGACAAAAAAATAGGCGTGCTATGGGTAACTCATGACCAAGATGAAATCGCTCATACTAATGAAGTTATCACCCTTCCTGTTCATCACAACGAATAATAGGATATCACTGTGCATCAACCAACTATTTCCAATGAATCCTTAACCTTTTCAATCCTGTTAGTCTTAGTGGCTATTTTTATTAGCCATAAAGAAAAACTATCCCTTGAAAAAGATATTATCTGGAGTACTTGCCGAGCGATTATTCAACTATTGATCGCTGGCTACATTCTAAAATATATTTTTAATGTTGATCACGAATTGCTCACGATTGCATTGGTGATGTTTATTTGTGTCAATGCTGCGTGGAACGCTAAGAAAAGAAGCAAATATATTGATAAAATTTATGTTACTGCATTAATTGCCATTACCTCTGGCACATTTCTTACATTGTTAATTCTGATATTAACCAATGCCATCGCATTTACGCCTATGCAGGTAATTCCTATTACTGGAATGATTGCGGGTAACGCCATGATTGCGGTAGGGTTATGCTTTAATAACCTTGGTCAACGGTTTTCAAGCCAGCAACAACAAATTCAAGAAATGCTTAGTTTAGGGGCAACGCCCAAAGTTGCTTCCGCTGCTATTATTCGTGACAGTATCCGAGCATCATTGATCCCAACGGTAGATTCTGCCAAAACAGTGGGAATTGTCAGCTTACCGGGCATGATGTCTGGGTTGATTTTCGCTGGAGTTGACCCATTACAAGCTGTTAAGTACCAGATTATGGTGACTTTTATGTTGTTAGGTACAGCAAGCCTTTCAACCATACTGGCTGGATATATGACTTATACAAAATTCTATAACCAACGCCACCAATTATTGGTTACAACACTGAATAAATAATGACCTTCCGCCGCTTATTGGTCACCAACGATAAGCGGCACTTTCTTAATATCACTCTTTAACCACCCCCACAGGTAACACTTCAATTAATTGTGCTTTGCTATTTTCATTATCTATCAACTTAAAAATATGATTTAACATCGTTGGCACATCCTGTTTGACCATTTCGATGTCATTACCTAAAAGAGCAACAAAAGGATCCCAGTCAAAACAGCCTAAGTGGGGTTGCTGTGAACCGATATAGCCCTTTTTACCTAACCAATCAATAACCCCTTCTAATGAAATAGTTGAATTAATAAACAAACCGCATTTCACTATTTTCTGTGGATCATCATTATTCTGTTCAAAAAACTGTGAGAGTGCTTTTTCAGCTTTTTCGGGGGCATAACCACAAGCCAAAATATTTTCTTGTGGAACCGTGATACCTTTTTCATTATGCGCATCAATAAACCCACGAATACGTTCACGTGTATTGTGGTCATGTTCACGACCACCAATAAAAATTAAGGCTTCATTTATTGATGTTTGAGACTTATTTTTGCTTAAAATACGTTGGGTTAAATTTTTTGCGCCAAGATAGTTATTTGAAATAACCGAAGGCGCCAACGAGCCCGGTAAGTCTAAATTTAAGGTCGAAACCCCCGAAGCTTGGCAAATTTCAGTAATTTTATCTGGGTTCGTTGCCCCTGTTGAAATCAACCAATCAACCTGATAAGAAATCATTGCGCGTGCAGCTTCTATTTCTAACTTTGGGTCACGCCGCGTACAAGTAATAATAGGAAACAGCCCCCTTTCACGCGCCATTTCTTCAAAATGCTCGACAATCGAGCCAAAATAGCGGTTGTCATACTTCGGAACCAACATACCAATTATTTTGGATTTATTACTGCGCAATAAGCTGGCTTGCTTGTTAACTGCATAACTTTGTTCTTCGGCGATGCGGATCACTTTTTCCGCAAGTTGTGCGCTAATTCGCCTTTTTTGCCAATTACCGTTGAGTATTGCACTCACTGCACTCGCTGAAACCCCGGCTAATTCGGCAAGGTCATAGATCGTTGTTTTCTTATTTTGTCTGATCTTTGTCACAGATTCTTATCTCCATTTTTTACTAGCTTGACACCAAAGTCGAAAAGTCGCAATACTGCTACATCGATTGAGCAAAATTGGAATTGATGATGTATGAGTTGATAAACTGCAAAATAAATACTATCAATCCATCGCATGTAGCCACCTATCCATCGTTGTGACTCATTGCTATTCCATTAATTTCAGACGCTTTTCATTCTTACATTTCGCTAAAATATCCGATTGGAGTAAATTATGGCTATTTCTATTGAGAACAAAGTCGCAGCAATTACCGGAGCTGCCTCAGGTATCGGGCTTGAATGCGCGCGTACACTGATCAAGGCGGGTGCAAAAGTCGTTCTAATTGACCGTGCTGAAGAGCGATTAAACCAACTTGTTGAGGAACTAGGTGAAAATGCGATTCCATTAGTAGTCGATTTAATGAAGCCAGAACAAGTTGATGGAATGTTAGATGCCATCTTACAAAAAGCAGGCGGCTTAGATATTTTCCATGCTAATGCCGGTGCTTATATTGGCGGCCCTGTTGCTGAGGGTGACCCAGATGTATGGGATAAAGTTTTAAACTTAAACATTAATGCGGCCTTCCGTTGTGTTCGCGCAGTGCTACCTCATTTTATTGCCCAAAAATCAGGTGATGTATTATTCACCAGCTCAATTGCAGGTGTAGTCCCAGTGATCTGGGAGCCAATTTACACCGCATCAAAATTTGCTGTCCAAGCCTTCGTCCATTCAACTCGCCGCCAAGTTTCTGAACATGGTATCCGTGTTGGTGCGGTATTACCTGGCCCTGTAGTGACAGCCTTACTCGATGATTGGCCGAAAGAAAAAATGGAAGAAGCTCTGGCAAATGGTAGCTTAATGCAACCGATTGAAGTCGCTGAAGCCGTATTATTTATGCTAACTCGCCCACGCAATGTCACTATTCGTGACCTTGTTATTGTGCCAAACAGTGTTGATCTCTAACTTGTCACCTCGCAATTCATTGCAGTTAGCACCTTGGAGGGAAAATGAATAATTCACATGCACGATTAAAAGATAACGATAAAGTCGTTATTGGTATCGATGTTGGCACAGGCAGTGCACGCGCCGGGGTCTTTGATATGTCCGGCAATATGTTAGCATCTGCCAAACGCGATATTACGCTCTTCCGTGATAACGCCAATTTCGCTGAGCAATCAAGTAACGAAATTTGGGAAGCGGTTTGTTATTGTGTCAAGCAAGCGATAGCATCATCAACAGTAAAACCACAACAAGTTGCAGGTATTGGCTTTGATGCAACCTGCTCACTGGTTGTCATTGGTTCAGATAAACATCCTATTACGGTTAGCCCATCGAATGACCCTGAGCGCAATATTATTGTTTGGATGGATCACCGTGCAACAGAACAAGCTGAGCGCATTAATCAATTAAAGCACCCTGTTCTAAACTATGTTGGCGGTAAGATTTCGCCCGAAATGGAAACGCCTAAGATTTTATGGCTAAAAGAAAATTTACGTCAATCCTATGATAACGCATGGCAATTTTTTGATTTAGCCGATTTTTTAACTTGGAAATCAACTAACTCCTTAGCTCGCTCAACTTGCACAGTTACCTGTAAGTGGACATATCTTGCCCATGAAAAACGTTGGGATGCAGGCTACTTTCAACAGATTGGTCTATCTGAACTTGCCGATGAAAACTTCGCACGTATTGGTCAGCTTATTGTAGAACCAGGAACGCCTTGTGGTGAAGGCTTAACGGAAACCGCAGCCCAACAAATGGGATTACTAGCAGGGACACCTGTCGCTGCAGGCATGATAGATGCTCATGCAGGCGGTATTGGTACCGTTGGCGTAAATGGTGATGCAACCGCTAATATGGCATACGTATTTGGCACATCTTCATGCACGATGACAACGACTAAAGAACCCGTATTTATACCGGGTGTATGGGGTCCGTATTTCAGTGCAATGGTACCGGGCATGTGGCTAAATGAAGGAGGCCAAAGTGCGGCTGGTGCTGCAATTGACCAGTTACTTTCCTTACATCCCGCTTCAGTACAAGCAAAACTTACGGCAAAAGAGCAAGGTAAACCCTTGCCTGTGATGTTAGCGGATTTAGTATTAGAAAAATCATCGTCACCATCACAGTCTGTTGAACTAGCTGAAAAAATACATGTGGTTCCTGAATTTTTAGGGAATCGAGCACCTTTTGCTGACCCTCATGCCAGAGCTGTCATTGCTGGATTAACCATGGATAACAGCATGGAAAATTTACTTTCTTTCTATGTTGCTGGTCTGTGTGGAATTGGCTATGGATTACGACAAATCATTGAAGCACAAGCAAAATATGGTGCTGCTATTGAAAATATTGTTGTTAGTGGCGGTGCAGGACAGCACCCGTTGATCCGCCAGCTACTTGCTGATGCTTGTGGCGTTCCTGTGATTTCAACACAAGCCAGTGAACCAGTATTGCTAGGTTCTGCTATCCTTGGTGCCGTTGCAGGGAAAGTCTGTGAAGATGTCTCGCAAGCTATGGACCAATTTAGTGCTATCGACTTAACCTACCAAACCAATGAAGCATATAAAAACCGCCATGATACAAGATTCGCCTCTTTCTTGCATTTGCAACAATGTGCTAGAGAATTAAAAGGTTAATCACGTTGATATGACACTCAAGTAATATTTGGACTAAAGAAAGCCGTAAACCGGCTTTCTTTAATAGAATTCGTTTTGCTTATCGAGCTTAATTTAATAGAAAAACCTGCGCTATAGCTCACTTTTAGAAGCAATATCTTGTCCATAACGAATCGACCATTTCCTTTGGTACCAAATCGTAATCTCCCTCGACCATTGGAATAGACAAGGAGACCTTCCCTTGTTTATCACTGTAAGCTTTCACAATGAATTTTTTATAGCCTTCTAGCCTTGCATTCTTAACTCGAAACACTTCGCCACATACATAACCTAAATCCCCTTTATCCGCAGTTTGGCGAATAAAATTATATTTCACATTTTTAAATGAAGCAGATTCTGGATAAGATAAATAGTCTTCAACGCTACTCTTAGCCATTTTCACAAGATCAGGTGTAGGGGTATAGTTCAATGTCACACCTAAGATAAAAGAGCCCCCAGTTAACAATAAAATTGTGAGCAACTTTATGATATTCATATTACTAAGCTCTCATTTATTCAATAACAAGCCAATTGACCAAAATGACCTAATAATTTCGCCCCAAAATATACTTAAGCAGTTATCTTCAGCCAATTGTAAATAAATAATAATTATTTTAATAACAACCAACCTTATCTATATAAGAATACCTTATTAGATAACTTGTTTTTCTAATTATTACCCCAGATAACTGCTACCAACAAAGCGAATAAGTACAATTAGATTGATATGGGCTATTCGTATTTATACTTTATTTTACACACCTAATGAGTAAGTATACCAGTATTAAACTAAGAATATAAATAGTACTCGAAACATTAACTGTTTCAATTTGTATTTTTTTAACTAAAATAGTTTCAATTACCCAAAAACAGAAACAATAATAAGCCTTAACTGTTTATCATAACTTAACAAAAATAAACAAAAATATGTAATAAAACAATTCAATTCAATAATAGTCATGTCTAAATGTTAATTAACCCACTTAATGAGTATTTTCACTCAATGCAAGCGTAAAATAGAATTAATTAATAATAAATCCGTTATTTTCAATTAAAATTCATCTAGCTTATTTAGATATTATAAAAACAAAAAATACCTAAAATTCAATTCACTACGAAATAACATATTAATTTGCATCATCTCTTAGCTTAATTTTTAGCATATCGTTAACGAGTATCTTTATTTCAGGCTAAATTAGCAATTTTATAGTACCCGTTAAAATGCAACGCAACCTAATCAATTGATTAATAAAACAAAAATAACAAATAAATTGATTAAAACGACGTTAACCATATGATAAAAAATAGTTAAAACCATCAACCCACCTTAAGAAACATAAGAATATTTAACTATATGCATATTGTAATTTACCATTGAATGCCTCTATATCTCTTCTTTTACACAATTTTTGATATATCTGACCAATCAAAATTACAGAATATTCCTAGGATAATTGATGCATTTAACCAATACATAAAATTATCCGGCTAAATTTGACAAAATATTTTTTTTATCTCATGTAGCATTGCTTTCCAAAGAAAAAGGGTTAACCATGACAAATACTCAATTACTATTACTTGCAACTAATAACATCAGAAATAACGTAGATCTAAGCCACTCTCAGGAATCTTATGTATACCAGTTTTACTATGCTAACGTCGTAGGTCACTTCGACAGCATTCAAAATTTTCTTACTGTATTTAAACAGCAGACGAGCGCAATATTAGATGCATCACAACAATTAGCAGAACAGCGGCAGCAGATATACTCAACAGTTGAGTATTATTTAGAAATAGCTGAAAAACGCTATATTGAAAGGAAAAAAATACTAGGCAATTAACTTAGCATTACAGTTGGAAAGGCCTACAAACCAAATGAGGCCTTTTATCGAAAATTTCTCTGTAAGTGTTTATTGCTCTTGTAGCTCTAATTCAGCAATTATAGGTAGGTGGTCGCTAACACTTGACCATTGAAACTCTTTACTATCCGTTGGAATTTCCATTTTTTTCACATCCCAAACTTGCCCTTTAAATGTAAAAATATGGTCGATGTCTATGGCTGGGTTTACCGCTGGCCAACTACGATAATCAACACCTTTAAACTCAACTGGGTTCCACATATAACGAATTTCTTGGATAGGCTGTTCATTAGCTGTTGAATTGAAATCTCCCGCTAATATTTTTATTGAGGCCGCAATATTATCAAACCCCGTATCTGTATCCCCAATACTCGCATCTAAAATATGGCGCACTTGCCCAATGCGAATGGTTGGATCTTTCTGCCAATCCAGATGTGTTCCCATCACAATAATTGGTGCATCAAAACCTGGCTTTGATATTTGAGATATTAATACAACCCGTTGTTCTGCATCACCAGAAGGTAAATTAATTACTTTAGATTTATCAATTTTATATTTTGATAAAATTCCTACACCGTACTCTCCACCATCAAAATCTAATGCCTTACCAAAAGCAAAATCCATCTTATTGGCTTTAGCTATTTCTTCTAGCTGGTGAACTTTTTTACTACGAGCGGTTTTATTATCAATTTCAGTTAAAACAATCACATCAGCATCTATTTTCGCAATCGCCTTATTTAGCTCATCAAGATTACTGACATCAGGTGACAACTCATTTTTACCAATGTTATACGTTGCAACTTTAATGGTCGGCTTGTTCGAAGTGTAAACTTTATTCGGAGTTCCTCCATCCTGTACTTTCAGAATTTCGGAACCCGACATTGTTGCCATCGCACCACAAGAAACTAGAATTGTGGTGGAAATAACTGTTTTTAGTAATTTCATTGTTTTCCCCTGTTAATGACTAATACAACAGAATAGTGCAAGTATTTAATAAAATTCTCGCGGAGCTAACCCCCGTTAACTTACAGTTTTCATACATTAACAGAGAATAAAAAAGATATAGTGACCCAGTCTACAATCTTATTTCGAGAGAAAAAAAAACATCTTTTTGACCGTCAAAATAGAGAGCTATCGCACTCCTATTCACTTAAGGATAAGCAAGAAATTCAAGAAAACGTGATCAACATACGATAAATTATATTTCACGCACTTTGTCTTGCTTCAAATTTATATGGGAAAACAACCCCTTCTTTACGTTCAACAAAGTCACAATCGACATCTGCAAGCCATTTTTGTAGCCTTTTCGCTGTTTCTCGTGCCATTTTACTGTAATCAATTCGCACAGATGTCAGTGACGGATGGATATGATCACAATTTGAAGTACCTTCAACACAAGCAATTGCTAACATTTTTGGTATCTGAATTAAACGTCTTTGGCACTCAAAAATGACACCAAGTGCAATCATTTCATGACTGCAAATCACAGCTTCAAGCTCAGGTTGGCGGGTCAACATCTCACTAATTGCCTGACGACCAAAATCCATCGTTGCGACATACGGAGTTGTAATACTTTGATCTGCACTTTGGTTATACGCCAGCATCGCTCGGTTCCAGCCACTTAATTGCTGACTTTGCATTTTACTGTCCATTTGAGCACCAATATAACCTATCTTCTTATACCCTTTTTGTAACATATAGTTGGTTAAAAAATTAACCGCATCTCCAACGTTACTTTTTATGTTCAACGTGACTGGATGATTAGATTCCCCCGCAACACTGACTACAGGGATATCTAAATTCTTCAAATAATTCGAAACGCTTTCTGAGTTTATCGCCCCAAAAACAATCAAAGCTGCGGGGTTACTCTGCAATAATGTCGATAAAACCTCAGACTCTTTTTTTTGCTGGTAATCATGGCTACCAATAACAACTTGATAACTATTTTTGTTCAGTGCTTCTTGTAAAGATTGCAGAAAAACTGAACTGGCATTATCACGCAAAGACGGAATTAAAACAGCAACGGTACGGCTTTGGCCTGACGCTAAAATACCTGCTGCGGAATTAGGTATATAACCAAGTTCTTCAACAGCAGCATTAATTTTTTCACGTAACTTATCAGACACTAATTCGGGTGTACGCAAAGCCCTAGATACCGTCATGGACCCAACGCCTGCGAATTTTGCGACGTCCTGCAACGTGACTCGCCCTGTATTTTTTCTTTTTCGTATTTTTTGCATGTAATACTTTTACTTAGCCTAAACTGATTATTAACCCTAAGGTTATTGATCTTTGATGGTCAATTTTCATTCGAATCAAGCATGTTTTTTGCTTTTTCTCATGTTCTAGATTAAATGCGCTAAAAATAGCCAATATGGTTCTATTAAATCTAAAGAAACAGTCAATATCACCAGTCCTAGTTAACTTACCACAGGTTGAATTTGTTAATCAGCAGAGAAGTGTGTTCATTTCATATTTGCTCGCTATATTTTTTTAAAATGATAGCGCTATCACGAAAATGAAAGATTCAACTAGATAGCGCTACCATAGAACACTACTATTCATTCAACCATTACAAAGATAATAATTTCACTCTACCAGGAGCAACCCGATGCTAACGACATTACTGACCCCTAACGTCATTCAAGTCGTCGACAGTGCCAATAATTGGCAAGAAGCGATAAAAATCGCCTGTAATCCATTAATTAATAATAAGTTCATCGAACCAAGATATATTGATGCAATAATTCAATCACACGAAAAAATCGGCCCTTACTATGTATTAGGCCCAGGTATTGCCATGCCACATGCACGTCCAGAAGACGGAGTAAACCAACTATCTCTTGGGTTAACCGTTATCAAACAAGGTGTTGAATTTGGCTCCGATGGCAATGACCCAATCAAATTATTAATTGTACTAGCAGCCACTGATAGCAATAGCCATATTGGTGCTATCGCGAAACTCGCAGAACTATTTGATAATCAAGACGATGTAGATAACATCATGCAATCAGAAAACGTAGATGACATTCTAAAAATCATCGCTAAATACGAATAAGATAAATATTAAGGTAAATATTATGAAAATTACTGTTGTTTGTGGAAATGGTTTAGGTACTAGTTTGATGATGGAAATGAGCATCAAAAATATCTTAAAAGATTTGCAAGTTAATGCAGATGTTGACCATGTTGATCTAGGCTCAGCAAAAGGCACTGTGAGTGATATCTTTGTTGGTACAAGCGATATTGCTGAACAATTAGTCGCTCAACAAGTTGGTGGCGAAATCGTTGCTCTCGAAAATATGATTGATAAAGTTGCAATGAAAGAACGTCTCACCATTGCTTTACAAAAACTCGGCGCGATGTAAGCGGAGGCACTATGTCATTTTTTCGTTTTCTGATGCAGGATGTTTTATCTGAACCAGCCATTCTTGTTGGTCTAATCGCACTTATTGGTTTGATCGCGCAGAAAAAACCCGTCACTGAATGCATTAAAGGCACCATTAAAACCATAATGGGTTTTGTGATCTTAGGCGCTGGTGCTGGCTTAGTTGTCAGCTCTTTAGGTGATTTTTCCGCTATTTTCCAACATGCTTTTGGTATTAATGGTGTGGTACCAAATAACGAAGCTATTGTTTCTATTGCACAAAAAAGCTTCGGTCGTGAAATGGCAATGATTATGTTCTTTGCGATGCTAATCAATATCTTGATTGCTCGCTTAACACCATGGAAATTTATATTCCTCACTGGGCACCATACGTTATTCATGTCCATGATGATAGCAGTTATCTTAGCTACCGCTGGAATGGAAGGAACTCTATTAGTCACTGTTGGCTCACTGATTGTTGGCTTTTGTATGGTATTTTTCCCAGCAATTGCCCACCCTTACATGAAAAAAGTGACAGGCTCAGATGATGTTGCGATTGGGCATTTTTCAACGATTTCTTATGTCCTAGCTGGGTTCATTGGAAGCAAATTCGGTAATAAAGAACATTCAACAGAAGACATGAATGTCCCGAAAAGCTTACTATTTTTAAGAGATACACCTGTCGCTATCTCTTTCACCATGTTCATTATTTTTATCATTACATGCTTATTCGCAGGCGGTGATTTCGTTCGCGAAGTCAGTGGTGGTAAGAATTGGTTCATGTTCTCATTAATGCAATCCATTACATTTGCTGCAGGCGTATACATTATTCTGCAAGGTGTACGTATGGTTATTGCAGAAATCGTCCCTGCGTTTAAAGGTATCTCAGACAAATTAGTTCCTAATGCGAAGCCTGCTTTAGACTGCCCAGTGGTATTCCCATATGCACCAAACGCCGTATTAGTCGGATTTTTAAGTAGTTTCGCTGCCGGTGTTTTGGGAATGTTCGTTCTGTATGCATTAAATATGACGGTTATTATTCCAGGCGTTGTACCGCATTTCTTCGTAGGTGCTGCTGCCGGTGTTTTTGGTAATGCAACAGGCGGTCGTCGTGGAGCTATCTTGGGTGCATTTGCTCAAGGGCTGCTTATTACCTTCCTACCAGTATTCCTATTACCTGTTCTTGGGGATATTGGTATTGCTAATACTACATTCAGTGACGCTGACTTTGGCGCAATCGGAATTTTATTAGGCATTATCGTCCGCTAAAACAGAACTCCCCATGGCAAATTTGCTAGTGGGGAGTTTTTTTACAACGCCCCTACTTTCCCAACCAAGCACCATCCCTAAATAAGAATTCCTGTAATAAAATTAAATCATCAGGTGTTACGTGGATCATACCTTCACCAGGAACATCAATTTCTGCAATCATAAATAGAGCCAACGTGGTTAATGACGGCAATATGAGTATCAACCAATTTTTCCCTTTTGTCCCGCGTATATTGTAACCAATAAGAATATTTGAACAGATAGCAAAAAAGATCAGTAAAAACCAAGTTGCATTTGGAATTTGGTGTCGCCAACTTGCCATCGTTTTTTGTTGAGAAAGATAAAGGTCGCTAAATGCACTGAGTACAGAAGCCACAATAGGGTTTGGTGTTTGACTTGCTTCTTTTACCGCGATTTCCCATAATTGACTCTGCTTTTCCAAAGAAGTCATCCGCCATTGGTTATTTTCGTCACTGATACCTGACTTAAAAAACTCAATCCGAGCTTCCAAGTATTGTTGAATAAGCTGAGAGGCTTTTCCTCTATCATCAGTGCTCAATAACTGTGCTCTCTGATATGCCGTACCAATAGCAATAGCTTCATTTTCTTCTGTTTGCTGACGGTTGTTATAGCCATTAATCGAAATTGATAAAACAAACCCTATCAATAAACCCAATAAAGATAAAATCGCCCCTAAAATAATTTTAGCTTCATCATCCGTCGCTTCTTCGTGGGCTGATTTACGCTTAAAAATATATTTACCAACGTAGGCAGAAATAACTAACAAGATAAATGTGATAACAAATAAAAGAATGGAATCGATTGGAGAATCATTGATCAACTCAGAAATATTAAACATCGTATAAACTCATGAAATTTATTTCCTGATGATATAACACAACTGCAATACAATTATCTAGACAGTACTATTTTTTTGCTAAATTTCAGATAATAACAACAATCAGGCATCATAATACGACATCCAATTAGCTAACAATAAAGCACAACTCCCCTAATACAGAATTCACTCACTATATTTACCTTAAGTTGATTATCAAAATATATTTTCATTACATTTTTTCGAAATAACCCCTAATTTTCATGATTAAATCAGGTGAGTTCTCATCCAATATGTCAATATGGTGCCGTTTAAATAGTGCAGCACAGACACCCATACCGACTTTTAAAGTGCCATCAAACTGACCATTATAGATATGCTGACTACCGCACGAGGGGCTATTACTTTTGAGTACAACTAATCTCACATTCATTAATTGAATTTTTTCTAAAGCAATATACGCACCACGAATAAATTCTTGAGTGACATCGATATTATCGCTTCCGACCACACTAGCTCGCCCAGCGAGTACATCATCACCATTTCCCCCCATTATTTCTGCAGATGCTCTCGGTGTTGGTAACCCGCCAAAAACTTCAGGACAAATACTGATGACCAGACCATCCTCATAGAGTTTTTTCAAAGGAGTATATAATTGATGCTTCCCATCATACCTTACACAATACCCTAACAAACAAGCGCTTACTGCAATCATAACTAATCCTATTAATAGACCTGACTTTTTAAGGTATTTTTCATGGTTATATTAGACAATAAGTTTACAAAATACTTCGCGCTAATAGTGCTCGTAGAACAAATAAAAACGCTTACAGCCTCATAGATCTGTAACTTGTGGCTGTTTACACTCATAACGCGGACCAAACTTATCTTAGTTTATTGACAATTAAAACGGAGACCTGTATTGTCCTTGTTTATAAATAGATGCTTAGGAAATTTAAATAAATGGCACACATTACTGTCAGTGTTGAATATGGTATCCATTGTCTACTTTGGTTTGTTGATAATCCCGAACGCTCTCTTAGCAGTAGAGAACTTGCAGAGCTACAAGGCATCTCTCCAAGTTTTCTAGCAAAAATTTTACCTCGGTTAGAAAAAGCAGGGATCGTGAGTTCGAATGAGGGAATTAGAGGTGGATATCGATTAGCATTACCCCCTGAAAAAATCACATTTCTATCTATAATTGATGCTATAGAAGGTTATAAACCGCTTTTCGAGTGCCAGGAAATACGACGCCGCTGTGCTGTTTTCGAAGAAAATGGTCTACCACAATGGGCCATTTCAGGTACCTGCTCCGTACATAAAGTCATTCTTCAAGCCGAAAATGCCATGAGAGATGTATTAGCTAACCAAACCCTCGCTGATGTGGCGCAGCGTCTATGTCAAATCGCCCCTAATAGTTTTTATAGAGATGTAAACTCATGGATGGATCAAAAAATTGAAGCTAGAACAGTGCGTTCGAGCAAAGGAGGTCGTGGTAAAACATAACATATAATCCGATAACCATAAATTATATCGTTTGTACCTAATTTTAATAACATCTTCACTGGTGCGGTTTTTTATTATTTAAAATTTGCAACTGAGCATTTAAAGTTAAACTCCAAAGGAATTCAATAATGACAGCTAAAATTGTTATTGCAGGATCTGGTTTTGCTGGCTTCTGGGCAGCTATTTCAGCAATGCGGGTAATTTCACAAGAAAATAAAGAAAATAGCATCAAAGTTATTTTAATTTCACCAAGACCGAATCTCACTATACGGCCGCGTTTATATGAAGCAAAGCTGGATAATATATCCCCTGATATTTCAAAGCAGCTAGCTGCCGTCGGTGTTGAATATATTGCAGGTGAAATCCAGAATATCGATACAGATGCAAAGTTATTAACCGTTAATTTAGCTAATGGCAACCAAACTACGTTAGTCTATGAGCGCTTTATTCTGGCAACTGGTAGCCAATTAAATGTACCTCCCGTTCCTGGATTTGATAGGTATGGCTTTGATGTTGATTCATTAGAAACTGCACATCGTCTTGAAACACATTTACAAGCACTAAAGAACAAACCGGAAACTTTAGCTAGAAGCACCGTTGTTGTCGTCGGTGGAGGATTAACAGGCTTAGAAAGTGCTGCTGAAATGCCAGCCCGACTAAAAGCAATTCTTGGTGAAACAACAGAGGGCCGAGTATTTATAATTGACTCAGAATCCACTGTGGGAGCAGGAATGGGAGCCGAAATTTCACCTGTAATTCAACAAGCTCTAACTGAATGCGGCGTTGAATTGCGCGCGGGATTACGAGTCGAAGCACTAAGCCATGATGGAGTTACTCTGTCAAACGGTGAGTACATCGAATCAAATACTGTCGTATTAGCGACAGGAGTAAAAGCAAGTTCTCTAACGGAACAGATTCGCGGTGAACGTGACGCTAGTAATAGGATTATCTCGGATAATTATTTACACGCACAAGCTGTCTCAAATGTTTTCGTCGCAGGAGATACTGTCAAAGCTCCCACAGATAATCAAGGAAATCATAATTTAATGACTTGCCAACATGCTCTAAGTTTAGGCCGTGTTGCAGGGTATAATGCAGCAGCTGAGCTATTAGGTCTTCCATTACACCCTTATAGTCAACTTAAATATGTAACTTGCCTTGATTTAGGGGCTTGGGGTGCTCTTTATACCGAAGGTTGGCATAGGAAAATACATCATATTAAACAGGAAGGAAAAAAGATAAAGCAAGAAATTAATACCAAGTGGATATATCCACCTGAGTTAGAAAAAAATGAGTTATTTGCTATCGCTGCTCCGGATTATGTCATCGTTCCTTGAGATAAAGATAAAAATTAATATATTCAAATAAATCAGAGTAACCACATAAAAATACAATGAGTATGATTTGTATTGCTTTGTATCGTTTATTTTTTAATACTAATACATAACTAAATATTAATAAGGTTTCAATATGCATATTAAAAAAGTTATATTTGCCTTTTCATTAATTGCTTTTGGGGCTGTATCTCAGGCCCAAGTTATTAATAATAATAATCCTTTAAAATATAGGCATTTTAAAACAGATTATACTACTATGCTCGAACTAGCGAATAAAGAACGCTTACCTTGGAGAGTCTTCTATGAAAGTCCTAGCGAGGGCGCCAATGCCGAATGGTTTGATGCCGTAAAGCAGGGAAATTTAGATAAAGTAAAACAGATGGTTACTGAGGGGCAAGATATAGAAGCCAAAGACACTGGTAGCTTAGACCAAACGGCTCTTGGATGGGCGGCCTTTATTGGCGATGAAGCTATGGTTGATTATCTTATCTCGCAGAATGCTAATCTTTGGGCAACCGATACAGGTGACGTATATAACGTACTAAAATCAGCGGTGCTTGGTAATAATGTCAATGTTGTAAAAAAAATCCATCATCTAATGAAAAATGAAGTAGATTTGAATAATCAACAAATTGAAAGTGATGGTGAGACATTAGTCATGATAGCCGCGAGTAATAATAGAATGGAAACGGTTAAATATTTATTATCGCAAGGAGCAGATATTAACCGGAGCACAACGACTGATGATGTAACCATGTTTTCTTATGACCAAAGTGCATTAACTTATGCATGTAAGAATAATCTTCCAGAAATGCAAAAATTCCTTATTGATAATGGAGCTCTAAATCATCGTACTGGTAAACCATCTTGTGATTGATTTATAGAAATATAGGGTAATAACAGAAAATTTTGCGTCAATCATGTAAAAATTATTTTCAGTAGCTCAAGAAAAGTATGTATTGTTAACATTCCTATGCATTTAAGTGAATATTCTAAAAAAGATATTGTATCACTTAGCATAATAAAAAGAGAGTATTAAGCGTACCCTTCCATAAATTGAATGGCCTGATTCCGGTTCAATATCGAAATCAGGCCTTATAACCCGTTGACTAAAAGTGCATAACCTTATGTGGTCACCTCAAGCTTAATAGAACGAGTTTTAACTGTGGTAATTCTTTTAAATTAATATTACTGGCTATTACGCATATCCATAATCATTTTACCATCGTAATCTGCACCAACAACAATATTAGGTACCTCACCTTTATATTTATGAGCTTTAATCTGCTCAATCTCTAACTGTTTCCAATTGATCATTTCACGGGTAATAGTACGTTGCAATATCGCATTCGCTTCAGCTTCTTTCTGAGCAGCATACAATTTTGCATCTGCTTCTTGGCGCATCGCAAATGAACTTGCTTGTGCGTTACGTTCTCTGGCGATGGCTTGTTGTTCAGCAGACTCTCTTTCCGCTTCAGCAATAACAACCTTTTTCTGAGCTAATTCACGCTCTTTTTCTGCCTCTGCTTTTGCTTGGTTGATTTGCTCTTGGCGCATTTTGGTATTAACCACTTGCTCTTGTACAACCTCAGGCAAAGTAATATCTTGGATCATGATTTCTTTTATTGTATAGCCATAAGGAGAAGCATACCCTTGAATAGCATCACGAATAGATTCTTGTAATTTTCTTTGTGTATCTGCAGTATAAAGATCTTGTGCATTAGCAACATCTTTACCAAATTCTAAAATCGTTGAGATCAGCTTTTGGCGTACATATTTATCTAAAGCTTCGCTTTCTGTACCACCATTAATACGTAATACAGGAGCTTTCGCACCATCAAACTGAAGCATTACCGTAATATCAACAATAGATTTTAATTTATCTTGCGAAGGTACTCTTAGCTCTTTTAGTGATACTCGAATATCTTTTGTTGAGTACGTATCAAATGTTGTAAACGGATTAATTGGAAAATGTAAACCTGCATCATAAGCAACTGGGTCGACTTTTCCTAAAAATGTCCCCACCTTAACCGAGCCATCTTGTACAATAGTATATGAATTGATCCCTACGAGACCAATAACTAGAAGTAATGCAGCACCGACAACCAATTTAATCATTGATTTAAATTGCATGAGTTAATCCCTATCAAATTAATAATTATAATAAAGCGCCTTATTGTCACCACTTATTTTCTAACTACAAGTCTAATAATCCTAAATTTAAAAGCACTAAATCTGCTGTTTCTATTTTGGTAAAAATGAATCGCTGAGCCATTACAGATAATTTTGTTATAAACCTAGTTTTATCCTTTTAAATTATTAGTGCTTATTTTCAATCATAAAACACAGGTATGATTATTTATAATCACTCTCTCGATCAGTTTAAATAACATCCACTCCATCAAAAAGCCAAATTATCATTATTTTAAGCCAAGTTAGTGATAAAAATTAGAGTATAATTTCAATTAATGGTAAATGGAATTATTGCGATCTTGATCACTGTTGTTTTTAATTGATTAAATATAATCATAATGACTAAAATAAATCATGGCGGAGAAAACCATGCAAATAAAAAAATCGATTGAACGTATACCTGGTGGCATGATGGTTGTGCCATTAGTACTCGGTGCCCTAATCAACACCTTTGCTCCTCAAGCCCTCGAAATCGGTGGCTTTACAACATCACTGTTTAAAAATGGTGCCCCTGCTCTTATTGGTGCATTCTTGCTTTGTATGGGTGCAGGAATTAGTTTTAAAGCGGCGCCACAAGCTTTATTACAAGGAGGTACAATTACCTTAACAAAACTAGTCGTTGCGATTGCTCTTGGTCTAGGCGTCGATTATCTCTTTGGAATGGAAGGGATTTTTGGTTTAACTGGTGTTGCAATTATTGCAGCAATGAGCAATTCAAATGGTGGCTTATATGCCGCTTTAGTTGGGGAGTTTGGTAATAAACGAGACGTTGGTGCTATCTCAATTTTATCTCTTAATGATGGGCCTTTCTTTACCATGATTGCGCTAGGCGCAGCTGGTATGGCAAATATCCCTTTAATGGCATTAGTTGCAGTTCTTGTTCCGTTAATTGTTGGCATGATCTTAGGAAATCTAGACCCACATATGCGCGATTTTCTAACAAAAGGTGGGCCAATATTAATTCCTTTCTTCGCTTTTGCACTAGGCGCAGGGATCAACTTAGAAATGCTATTACAAGGTGGACTCGCAGGTATCTTGCTCGGTGTGCTGACTACGTTTGTTGGCGGCTGGTTTAATATTCGAGCAGACCGTCTAGTAGGAGGCTCAGGTATCGCAGGCGCTGCTGCCTCAAGTACCGCAGGAAATGCTGTAGCAACACCACTCGCTATCGCACAAGCCGACCCATCCTTAGAGGCTATCGCGCTTTCTGCTGCTCCTTTGATTGCTGCATCCGTGATCACCACCGCTATTCTAACCCCTATCCTGACCTCTTGGGTTGCTAAACGCCAACAAGCAAGACAACCCCAACAAACTGAAGAGTAAGGAGTTATTTATGAAGCTATTAGTTATTGCAGATGACTTTACAGGGGCAAATGATACCGGTGTTCAATTTGCTAAAAAGCATGCGCGCACAGAGATACTTCTTGATAATACACAAAAACATTCTTGGTTTGCTGATGTCGTTGTGCTTAATACAGAAAGTCGCGCATTAAATGCACAAGTTGCTTCAGAAAACCTACGAAATAGCCTGAAACCTTTTTTATCTCAGAAGGATAAACCTGTCATTTATAAAAAAATTGACTCAACATTTCGCGGTAATATCGGGGCAGAAATAGAGACAATTATGTCAGAAACAGGCTTAAAACTTGCTATTGTTGCCGCAGCTATTCCTGCGGCAGGACGTGTAACGTTAAATGGTGAATGTCTCGTTCATGGAAAAGCACTTATTGAAACTGAATTTGCTTCTGACCCTAAAACACCAATAGTTTCATCACGTATCCAAACTATTCTCCATCAGCAGACTACCCTGCCCGTTATTGAAGTGAATCTAGACCAAATACGTTCAGGGCGATTCGCAACATGGTTACAAGCACAAGAGCCAACGCAAGGCAGTATCATCGTCACGGACGCTGAAAATGATGAAGATTTAGCACTAATTGCTGAAGCCGTATTTTCAATAGATCAATCTTGCCTACTCGTTGGAGCTGCGGGCTTTGCAAATGCATTACCTGAAAATATTTTCATGGATAAAAAGCAAGGGCTACCATTATTTATTGTCGCTGGCTCAATGAGCAGCGCAACAATTGAACAGGTAAACTATGCACAAACACATTGTGATGCCAGTGTCATTGATGTTGATGTCACGCAAGTACTTGCAGCCACTACACAAGATAACTACATGGCTGCGCTCATCAAAGAAATTAGTCAAACATTAAACCAACAAAAACACACCATCATACGAACCAGCCGAGATGTGCAAGATAGGCATCATATTGATGACCTATGCAATACCTACGGTATGACACGTAATGAATTGGGGAAAAATATCAGCGACTTTATTAGTTTGCTGACCTTAAATACGCTGTCTGTTGCCAGCATCGGGGGACTTTTTTTAACAGGTGGAGATATTGCGATTGCGGTTGCCAATACTTTGGGAGCAAAAGGTTATCGAATTCAATCTGAAGTACTGCCATGTATACCTTGTGGCACTTTTATTGACAGTGAAATCGATGACTTACCCGTGATCACCAAAGCGGGAGGGTTTGGTCAAATAACCACTTTATGCGAAGCCATCAAATATATTGAGGAAATTTATTGTGAAAAATAATGTTGTTGCTATTACCATGGGAGATCCTGCAGGTATTGGCCCAGAAATTATCGTCAAATCCCTTGCAGAAGGTGAACTGGCAGGAGCCTCTGCCGTTGTTATCGGTTGTGCATCAACAATGCAGCGATTAATTAAATCAGGGGTAGTTCCTCAGATAAAAATCAATGTGATACAAAATATCAAAGAAGCTCAATTTTCAGCGGATACCATCAATATTATTGATGAACCCCTAGCCGACCCTAGCGCACTTATTGCGGGGAAGGTCCAAGCTCAAGCTGGTGACTTAGCATTTCGTTGTATTAAACGTGCGACTGAACTAGCTCTCGCAGGTGAAGTGAAAGCGATTGCCACTGCACCTTTAAATAAAGAAGCATTGCACCTTGCCGGGCACAACTACCCAGGTCACACTGAACTACTTGCCCAGCTAACCAATACCAAAGATTATGCCATGGTGCTTTATACCGAAAAATTAAAAGTCATCCATGTCACAACACATATTGCATTGCGTAAATTTTTAGATACATTAAATAGCGAGCGTATCATAACCGTGTCTCGTATCGCATCAGACTTTTTAAAACGCGTTGGCTATGAAAAACCACGTATTGCGATCGCTGGCGTTAATCCTCATGCTGGGGAAAATGGTTTATTTGGTGATGAAGAAATCGTATATTTACAACCAGCTATAGAACAGGTAAGGTCTGAAGGTATTAATGTTTATGGCCCTTGTCCTCCAGATACTGTATTTTTACAAGCCTATCAAGGGCAATATGATATGGTCGTTGCCATGTATCACGATCAGGGTCATATTCCTTTGAAATTATTAGGTTTTTATGATGGTGTTAATATCACTGCGGGCCTTCCGTTCTTGCGCACTTCAGCCGATCACGGAACCGCATTTGATATTGCTTGGACGGGTAAAGCAAATCCTGAAAGTATGGCCATCTCACTTAAACTTGCGATGAATGTAGTATAACTAATGAGCACAATGGATAGATTAGATTTAATACTTGAGTATCTTAAACAGCATAACCTCGTCACTGTTGAAGAACTAGTACAAGCATTATCCGTGTCAGCGGCCACTATCCGGCGTGATCTCATTAAACTTGATGAAACTGGGGTTATCTCTCGCACGCATGGCGGTGTAACCCTAAACCGTTTCATTCCTGTTCAGCCCACTACGTCCGAAAAAAACCAGCGTAATCTAAGAGAGAAACGGGCTATTGCGAAAGCGGCAGCCCGTTTAATTGAACCAGGTAGCACGGTTCTACTTGATGCAGGAACAACCATGCTTGAGCTAGCGCGAGAGCTCACTCATATGCCCCTGCGTGTTATCACCTCTGACCTCCATATTGCCCTTTTTCTTTCTGAATTCAAACAAATTGAAGTCACAATTGTTGGTGGAAGAATTGACGATAGTAGCCAATCTTGTATTGGTGAGCATGGGCGTGTTTTATTACGTAGCATTTATCCTGATATCGCATTCATTAGTTGTAACTCTTGGAGTTTAGAAAAAGGAATTACAACACCAACAGAAGAAAAAGCAGGTCTAAAACGTGACCTAATAACAAATGCTACACGCTCTGTTATGCTTGCTGATAGTAGTAAATACGGTAAATGGTCATTATTTCGTGTCGCTCAAATAGACGAATTGACAGATATTATTACAGATAACCAACTTCCACTCGATATTCAGCAAAAATTTATAGATTCTTGTCGTACTAATCTAATATTGGTTTCCACAAATGCCACTTAATGCTATTGAACTTGATTTCTTTATAAAATAAAGTAGCTCAACCTTCCAACCAAACCGCACCAAACATTACATTTCATCTGACAACAAAATATGTAAGGAACCCCCATGAGCGAACTGAGATTAGCTTATAACAATTTATCACCTGAAGCGTATAAAGGGCTTATTGAATGCAAAAATGCATTGGATAAAAGCGGGTTAGGTAAAGAACTAATAGAGCTTGTTTATTTAAGAGTTTCACAAATCAATGGCTGTGCATTTTGCCTAGATATGCATGCAAGCTCATTACGTTCAAATGGTGTCAGTAACAAAAAAATAGACACACTCGCTGGCTGGCAGGTTAGTCATCATTTTAATTCATTAGAGCGCGCTGCATTAGCTTGGACCGAAGCTGTCGTTAATATAGCTACCAGTGGTACATCAGATGCTCTCTTTAATGAATTAAAACACCATTTTTCTGATGAACAAATTTCTGATTTAACTATCGCTATTGGTTTAATGAGTGCCTTTAACCGTATAGCAATAGCACTGAGACAATAGTAAAAATTTGTATAAAAAAGCTTGCTACCTTTATGGCCGCAAGCTTGTAAATTCTACTTTTAACACTATTTTTCTTCATCACGTAATGTTAAAACTTCATACCCATCTTTAGTGACTAATACCGTATGTTCAGATTGAGCAGATAATTTTTTATCTCTTGTTACGACCGTCCAACCATCTTTCTTTGTTTTAATTTTCATCCCACCCTGGTTAATCATTGGCTCTATCGTAAATGTCATTCCTTCTTTTAATTCAACCCCTTTCCCTCGTACACCGTAATGAAGAACTTGCGGATCTTCATGCATTTCACGGCCAATACCATGCCCACAATATTCTCGTACGACACTGTAACCTTTAGATTCCGCATAATGTTGAATAGCGGAACCAATATCACCCAATGTCGCACCCGGTTTAACTTGTTTTATTCCTTCCCACATAGCAGCATAAGTATCTTTAACTAATTTACGTGCTAGTGGTGAAGCTTCTGGCATTACATACATTTTACTTGAATCAGCGATAAAGCCATTTTTCTCTAGCGTAATATCAACGTTAATGATGTCTTTTGCTTTTAAAATTTCATCTGTTTTTGGAACACCATGACAAACGACTTCATTCAACGATGTATTCAAAACATATTGGTAGCCATATTGCCCTTTACTAGCAGGCCTTGCTTGTAATTCATTAACGATATAGCTTTCAACTTTATCATTAATCTCCATTGTGGAAATACCCGGTACAATAAATGAATCCAACATCTTAAAAACGCTAGCCAAAAGTCGTCCAGACTCACGCATCAGTTCAATTTCTTCTGCTGTTTTAATTGTAATATTATTCATGAACTTTTCCTTTTAATTCAATTGACTCTTTTTCTAACATTTCATTGACTAACATAGTAAATGTCTTATTCGGGTTTAGTTCAGCTTGCATACCAATTTTAATCCAAAACTCTGCCTGTGAATTAATCGAACGGGACATAACCTGGCTCGCATGGCGCAGATAATCATGCAATTCATCTGAAATTTTTACGATACCCAAAGCAACCTCAACAATATGATGTGTATACAAATCATGTATAGATCATATAACAGGAAGATGATGATTCAAAGCATTCACGTTTTGTATAGCACAAAGCGCATGAAAAACAGCCCATAAATACTACTTTAAGTTGATTAAGTTGATTAAGTTGATTAAGTTGATTCCGCCGTCAAAGTATTTGAATCGTTGATCCGCTATCATAAATTCCGAAGAATGTAATGATTATACGTAAATTAGCATTATTTTGATTAACTCGGCCATGTGCTGGTTTAACTGCCGTACTATTAATAAACTAATGATCCGATTACAACATGAACTCAATAAATAAAAGCTGGAGAAAAACATGTATAATAAAATTTTAGTTCCTATTGATATAACAGAAAAAAGCTTAGCACATTTAGTTATGTCTCATATTCAATACCTTGCTGAATATGAAAAAGCACATATTCATTTTTTGGCAATTATTCCTACTGTTCCTTTCTATACCACAATGGGATTTGGTTTTGCTGAAAAAGCGGATAGTGAACAAGAAAACGTCACGAAGCAGCTCGCTGAAATAATTAAAGAATTTAATATTCCAAATGATAAATACAGTGCTCAAGTTTTAATGGGGACACCAAGAGATGAAATCTTACGTGTTGCAGAGGAAATTTCTGCTGATTTAATCGTTATTGGGTCAAGGCGCCCAGGTATGTCCACATACTTTTTAGGTTCAACAGCATCAATGGTTATTCAAAATTCAAAAATTTCTGTTTTGACTGTCCGATAGCCGCTATTAATTATAGTAATCTAGGTAGCCTATTATTGGGTTACCTTGTTTTTTCGTGTTAATCTTACATACATGGATTATTCACTCGACTAAGCTATCTATCTATTGCAGATTTATTTTTCACTCAAGGAATGTAATGAAAAAACACTTACTCTGGATCAGTGTTAGTATCAATATAATTTTAGCTATCGCTTTAATTACAGTTATCTACTCGTTTTTAAATATGAAAAATCAGGTGATGACTATAGTTGAGCAAGCAAAGTCAGGAAAGTATATCGAGCAAGTACAACAGTATACGAAACAACTTATTCCAAATTCTCTTAATGAACTAAAAATCTTAGAAACGGATGGCGACTCGTGTGACCAGTTTTATCAAAAAGTCGATGGAGTTATTGAATACTTACATAATAATCCAGAGATTATTGGAGCACAAACCTACACCGAACAATTATCTTCAGTAAAAATGGCCATTGATAAAACTCCAACTGTTTTAAAAAACAAAGCTTGTAAGAGTGGCGTTTCAAGTATTAATTATATCATTGATGCACTACAACCAGATGAGCCATAATTGGCTCATTTATTAACAACATTAGAATGTTCAACATCCAACCAGCTGATAAACTGGGCTAAATATTTCAAAAATTCCTCATCAGCAAAAGGCTCTATACTTTGACGTAAAAAATAATTTATTTCATTTTGTCGTTCTGGATAATATTGAACGAATTTTTGTATATATTCAAATAATGTTTCTGGCCAGTCACTATCATTTTTCCAACGTAATATATTGGTGGAACGAATAAGCTTTCTCGATGCCGCCCGATATAATAACTTTAGCTCAGAGTCATCATGACAATGATTAATTTGGTCGATATAACCATTCAATACATTAACAAAATCGCCATTAACTGCTTCTGCTATTTCTCGCGAAGGAACAAATTGGCTAAAATGTGTTGCTAAGTCATCTCCATAAATGCAACGGCAATGATGCTTAATCCAATATCCCCAACTATATAGATTAGCCTCACTCATCACATCCGTAAGAATACCAATATCAAAATCAATTTTGCTGACCTCAATGTGATTAACTGTTAATTGAACTTGTATTTCATTCAATCTGGTTGTTTCTAATTGAGTAAGGGCACCACATAATACAATGCATAGATCCAAATCTGATTGCTGTGGCTTCGCACAGCCTTTTGCAACACTACCATACACATAAATGCTATGGAGCTTGTCTTTTAATATGCAACTCAGCCAATAAATAGATTCTGTTATTATTGACTGAAATTCTGGTTGAAACGGCCTCTCTTCAGGAACAGAAATATACTTATAATCTTTTAACTTCATAACCACCTAACTCTCAAAAATAAGTGTTTCTGTTTGTACTAACCATTCATAGTAGCCAATAACCTCGCGACCATTTAACCAACGAGACAACATATCTAATATTAACATTACACTGACTTCTTGTTTTTCTTTCTGTGAATGATTATTTGGTAAATAATGAATTCTCTGCGCATAACACATATCTGGTGTTGATAGAGCAACGTTTAAATATTGCTCATTATATTCGCCAACCACTAAACCAATAGATAGAGGATGATTAATTGCTATATTTTGAGCTCTTTGCGCTAAAATTTTCAATGTTTGTTCCACGTCAGATGGCAAAATTTGACTGGAAGAAATAGCGATCCCCGCTGAATCTAATGTCCAACTTAACAGCCCTGCGCTAAATTGTTCACTGACTATTATTTGTAATTTCCTTTCTCTTAGGGATTTGCCAATTTTTTGCGCTAAACCTTCTGTCCCTTCAAATATCAAGTTGTCCCCTACTCCTTGCTTCACTAATTGCCAATCTCTTTCCATCAATTCTTTTTGTGACGCAGGTCCCGTTAGCTTTAATTCAATAATAGGCATTGAAGAACGATAGCCTAAAACACAGTTTTCAGGTAAAGGTAAGCTATCAAATTGCTTCGCAAGACTACTTTCACTACGGCCAAAACTGGTTAGGCGTAAACAAACTGGTGGCTCTGGCAATGTAAAATGTGCTCGTAACCTTGGCAAAATTTGCTCATTCACCATAACCTTAAATTCAGAAGGAACACCAGGAGTAAAAAAAATCAGACAATCATTCAAGACTAAAGAAAAGCCACAAGCCGTTCCTACAGGGTTATCAATTAATTCAGCATTTTCAGGGAGTAGTGCTTGTTTACGATTCGTTTCAGGCATAACCCGCCCTCTGGCAATAAAATAACGCTCCATGACTTCAACCCACTGAGAATGTTCAACTAATGGAACTCCCGCAGCTTTAGCCGCCGCCAAGGCGCTTAAATCATCACTTGTTGGCCCAAGCCCGCCGTTAACAATGAGAATATCTGCAGATAAACTACGCTCAAGGAAAGTAGCGACTAAACAATCTAAATTATCACCAACCGTTGTTCTGCTACTCAAAGGGAGACCTTGTTGAAAAAAACAGTCTGCCAACCAAGCGGCATTTGTATCAATTATTTGTCCGTGTAAAACCTCATCGCCGGTACTCAACATTTCAACAACTAACATCTATGACTCCCTGATTATATAAATCACATTAACTGACTAAATTACCTTATTATCAAGATGACTAACATCAATTTTTATTCACCTGAGTTCCCCTTTTAAAATATCCAGAACTCATTAAAAATAAATGGTTTAGGATAATTCTCACCCTATGTGGTCATAAAAAGGCTATAGTTTTATATGCAATTGAATCCATTATTTTTTCACAGCAATAATAGAGGCTACATGTTCAAACTAAAACCAATTAAATCTGTTGCATTATTTTCTTTAGTTTTATTAGTTTCTGGGTGCCAACTTGGAGGATCTCCAAATTCTAATTCAAACTCAGATTCAAAATTTGGAGATTTAAGTGAATTAAAAAGAATAGACTTTCCTTCCACAGAGGCACCTAAAGGTATTTCTGAAGGAGCATTTGAAGTTGAGTACGATAATGGTCAGCCAAAATTTAAAACATGGGTATCTAAAGGATGTTTTGATAAATATATCAAAACCTACTATGAAAATGGCAAGCCTGAATCCCATATTGAACTCAAAGACTGCAAGGTACATGGAACTGTCCGCACTTACCATGAGAGTGGCCGTAACGATATCGAAGTCAACACACTGCAAGGTAAATTATCAGGGCCATTTATAATTTATCACGACACACCTAGTAATAAACCCAATATTACGGGCACATTTAAAAATGAAAAACTCGTTGGAATAGTGACCGAATTTGATGAAAATGGAACGGTTATTTCTAAAGCTCTTATCCGCGATGGTGAAATTACCGTATTGCAATAATTCAACTAACAAGATAAAACAGATGCGTATGATTTACAAAGATAGCTAAAAATAGAAACCCGCAAGTAGCGGGTTTCTAATAAATTGAAAATGAAGACGAATATAACTAAATTAGCTCTTTCACTTCAAAATTCACTTCACCGCTGAGATCAGCATCATAATCAACACCATTTAGGCCAAAGCCAAACAGACGGAGAAATTCAGCTTTATAGCCTTGGTAATCCGTTAATTCATTGATGTTGTTATCATTAAGCTGCTGCCAAATTTCACGGCATGTGTTTTGTACGTCATCACGCAATTCCCAATCATCTAAACGTAGACGATGTTTTTCATCGGTCTCTGGCACTGCGTCATTGAATAACTTAGTGGCAAATAAGCGTTGAATTTGTTCAATACAGCCTTCATGGATCCCTTTTTCTTTCATAATCTTAAAGACAATAGAGATATATAACGGCATGACAGGAATTGCAGAGGAGGCCTGTGTTACAACAGATTTTAATACAGCAACATACGCTGCCCCACCCTTGGCTTGCAATTTTTGATTGATTGCATGAGCCGCACGGTCCAAATCTTCTTTTGCTTTACCTAATGTACCATGCCAATAAATTGGCCATGTTAAATCCGTACCAATATAAGAATAAGCTACAGATTGTGCGTTATCGGCTAAAACACCCGCTTCATCTAACGCATTCATCCACAGTTCCCAGTCTTGGCCACCCATGACTTTCACTGTATCTGCGATTTCCTGTTCATTGGCGGGTTCAACAACAGCTTCAATCAACACATCTTTGTTGGTATCCAGCGCAACAGATTTGTACGGTTCACCAATAGGTTTCAAGGCTGAACGTACAATTTCACCTGTTTCAGGCATTTTACGCACTGGTGATGCCAATGAATAAACCACTAAATCAATTTGGCCTAAGTCTTGTTTAATCAAATCAATAACGGTTTGACGGCATTCATCAGAAAAAGCATCACCATTAATGCTTTTTGCATACAGGCCTTCTTCTTTCGCTGCTTTGTCAAAACCTGCGGAATTGTACCAGCCCGCAGAACCAGTTTTACTTTCACTGCCTGGTTTTTCAAAAAATACACCAATGGTAGCGGCTCCGCTGCCAAATGCGGCGTTGATACGAGAGGCCAGACCGTAACCGGTGGATGCACCAATAACTAAAACTTTCTTAGGGCCATTTTTCAGCTCGCCACGTGATTTCACGTAGGCAATTTGCTCACGAACATTGGCTTCACAGCCTGCTGGATGAGCTGTAGTGCAGATAAAACCACGAATTTTAGGTTTGATAATCATAGTAATTTTTTCTTGGTAGCTAACAATCAAGGTCTAATATACCTGATATTATCCATTTACTTAAGACAGAGTGAAAATAAATAGGGTGAACAGACCAGTTTATTGGTTACTTTCCCACTAATTACCTATTTTAAATCATTGAGAGTTTCAATAACACGGCGTAATAAATCTAACTCTCGCTCAAGGTTAGTTGCTTTTCCTCTAGGTTAATGACCATATATTTTTGTGACGCCAAGGCGACTGTCATTATAGCACTCATCACCCCAGCAAATATAAGACATTGAAATATAATTTTTTAAATATCTGCTGTTGAGATTAAGGAACGTATCATCATGTTCCCAGAGCAACCCTATGACGCATTTGGGAAATACTGCAAGATATTAAAGAACTCATCCAGAGGTAAAAAATATGCCTAAAACCATTACCAAGAGAAACAATAAACAACCATAACCTGTACTAAATAATTTGCTAGCCGCTTATTGCGGCTTAGGGGGTATTAAATTATGTATAACCATCACTGAGTAAACAATATCTTTTTTATTGTGAATTTTGCGAAAATGGGCATTACTAACAATACCGACCATAATCTGCATGCCATCTTTCTCATAAACCCGCTTAAATGGTGTTGTTTCGTCATCAGATATTTTGTCTAAGAAATAAACATTTCGTTTATAGCGTTCAATTGTTTGCTTTGGCAAACCATATACTTCAAACATTTTCTGGTTAATCGCATCATACTCAGCCAAAATGACTGATTGGTCACGGCTATCTTTTCCTTGGGAGGAAACGAGCATTAGAGTATTTTTTTCCCGAGAAAACATCAATAAAAACAGTTTATTTGCTATTTGAGGAGAGTTTGCTGATGAACATAACGCACCTCCTTCTTGAAACTCAGTACATTGCAATCCTTTTAACTGTAATTTTTTTATATCTTCAGGGGTTTGCCCCCACTTAAACCCATAAGGGGCATCTAGCTTTTTCGTTGTGCAGCCAGAAGCGAGTACGAGTATTAACGTAAACAAAATTCCTTTTATCATCACTTCTCAAATTCCAATTAAGTCATCTAATTTGATACTATCAAAAATGAATAATTAATCAAAAATTAACTTTTCTATCATCATATTAAATGACTCGATTGATTTCTGTACCGTTAAAGCTGCCTTACTCTTCTTTGTTCTCCTGTTGTTTAGCCTCTGCCATAGCAATTTCTTTCAACCAATCTGCTAATAACGGTTTTGTTTTTACTGTATCTAATAACGCTCGCTCATGTTTAGTTAATCGTACAACTACAACTTCAGTTTTCATGTTAGACATAGCCTGATCCTCTTTAAGAATCAGAATAGTGACACAAAACACTAACAGAACGGTCTGACTTACGGTTTTTTACACGAATTTCGCGTTAGTTGACACAATAAAAAATACTTATGCTATTTCAAAAGAAACACATTGAATATAAAGAATAAATACACCTAATTAAACGACATCAGTTCAGCAGATACTAAATATTTGAAGGGAATTAGATACAAAAAAACCACCTAAAGGTGGTTAATTGCTAATTTTAATCATTTCTGATTAAAATTGAGATGGTGCCCAGGGCGGGACTTGAACCCGCACAGCCTAAAGGCCGAGGGATTTTAAATCCCTTGTGTCTACCGATTTCACCACCTGGGCTAAATTGTTTTTCTCAAAAACTTGGATAAATTATTAATCTACCCGACTAACCCATGCATTTAATAAAACACATTGTGATTAGCTAACTTAAAATAAAACACTTAATAGCGTTTAATTACTTTAAGATGGTGCCCAGGGCGGGACTTGAACCCGCACAGCCTAAAGGCCGAGGGATTTTAAATCCCTTGTGTCTACCGATTTCACCACCTGGGCTAAATTTTGGAGGCGCGTCCCGGAGTCGAACCGAGCTACACGGATTTGCAATCCGGTGCATAACCGCTTTGCTAACGCGCCTTATCCGAATTTCTTTCGAAATTTGGAGCGGGAAACGAGACTCGAACTCGCGACCCCGACCTTGGCAAGGTCGTGCTCTACCAACTGAGCTATTCCCGCGTAAAGCTTCACTTTTCAGCTTATGCTTTTCAAACTGGCTGATTTACTTATTTATTTTCGTAAACCATGTTGCCGTTCGATGCGTTGCATTCTACTGATTTCACCTATCGAGTCAATACAATTATTGAAATAATTGGATCGTTCGCTGTTTTTTCAATCATTTCGATCACGCTTCGCTCAAATCACCCCATGCAGCCTTTAAATATTGGAACATTGACCAGAATGTTAAGATAGCTGCAACATACATTAGTGCGATTGAAAGGTTTTCAATCAATGGCGTTGGACGCCACAATAAACCGACCAGTGACATCATCTGAGCAGTAGTTTTAAATTTACCAATCCAAGAAACAGCCACACTACTACGTTTTCCTATCTCTGCCATCCATTCACGTAAAGAAGAAATAATAATTTCACGTGCAATCATGGTGGCTGCTGGCAAAGTCACATACCAAACATCGTAACTTTCAGTGACTAACACTAACGCTGTAGCAACCATAACTTTATCAGCAACAGGATCTAAAAAAGCACCAAACTTTGTAGTCTGCTTCCACAGTCTTGCTAAAAAGCCATCAAACCAATCAGTTACCGCTGCGATAACAAAAATAAGCGCGCATGCAAACGGCCCCCAAGTAACAGGGAGATAAAAGGCTAATACAAAAAACGGTATTAGGATGACGCGAAATAATGTCAACCACGTTGGTATGTTTAATTTCATCACGCTCACTAACTTTTTGACCAAGTTGGATATTATGAATATGTTGCCCTAAGACACTCACTGTTTCAATGCATTATAAATCTTTTCTGCAAGGGCGTATGAGATCGAGGGCACTTTTGCGATTTCTTCTATACTTGCATTACGTAAAGGTTGTAACCCGCCCATATATTTTAGCAACATCTGCCGACGTTTCGGGCCAACCCCCTCAATTGACTCTAATGCACTAGTACTTTTGACTTTTGCTCGTCGTTGTCGATGCCCCGTAATCGCATGATTATGTGATTCATCTCGGATGTGTTGGATTACATGCAAAGCTGGAGAATCAGGTGGTAATGAAAAACCTTCGCCTTCTGGTTTTAAAAATAAGGTTTCAAGCCCCGCTTTACGGTCGCTACCCTTTGCAACGCCAATCAGCAATGGGTGTTTTTTATCCCAATCAACCTCTAGTGAATTAAACACATCCCTTGCCTGCCCTAATTGGCCTTTACCCCCATCAATAAAGATAATGTCAGGAACTTTGCTTTCATCAATGTGTTTACCATAACGCCGTGTTAAAACTTGATGCATAGCCGCGTAATCGTCTCCAGGGGTGATCCCTGTAATATTATAGCGCCGATACTCTGATTTCACCGGGCCCGATTTATCAAACACAACACAAGAGGCGACTGTTTGCTCCCCCATCGTATGTGAAATATCAAAACACTCCATACGATTAATGTTTTCTAAATTAACCACTTTTGCTAGTGCTTCCATACGTTGTTGCACCGTCGAGTGTTGCGCTAATTTTGTTGAAAGCGCAATTGATGCATTCGTTCTCGCTAATTTTAAGTAACGAGCCCTCACACCACGTGGCTGACTTTGAATATGAATTTTACGTCCCGCGATCTCAGAAAGAGACTCAGCTAATAATTCTTTTTCTGTTAATGCAAAATCTAATAAGATTTCGCCAGGTAGAGTTCTATTTTCACTTCCTTGCAAATAAAACTGACCTAAGAAGGTTTGAACCACTTCCTCAAGCTGTGTATCTGCTGGAATTTTAGGGAAATAACTGCGACTACCAAGGACTTTGCCTTGACGAATAAAAAGTACATGCACGCAAGCAAGACCAGATTCAAAAGAAACACCAATAACATCTAGGTCATCGCTATCACCAGATACATATTGCTCTTCCGTGACAGCTCTTACCGCTTGGATTTGATCTCTAAAACGCGCTGCATCTTCAAAGCGTAGTGCTAAACTTGCCTTTTCCATACGGTCAACTAAACCAGCCAAAACTTGTTTATCTTTACCCGTTAAAAATAAACGTACATATTCCACTTGTTGATTATAGTCTTCATCGGAAACCAACCCTTTAACACAGGGACCTAAGCAACGACCAATTTGATATTGTAAACAAGGCCTTGAGCGATTTCGATACATGCTATCTTCACATTGACGTATCGGAAATAACTTCTGCATTAACGCTAATGTTTCCCTTACCGCATAAGAACTCGGGAAAGGGCCGAAGTACTCGCCTTTGGCATGTTTCGCCCCCCGGTGCATCGAAATTCGAGGATGAGTTTCACTGCTTAAAAATAGGTAAGGATAAGATTTATCGTCACGTAACAATACGTTATAACGTGGCTGGTACAACTTAATATAGTTGTGCTCAAGTAATAGCGCTTCTGTTTCAGTATGAGTCACCGTCACATCAATAGAGGCGATTTGCTTTACCAACTGCTCTGTTTTGCGGCTACCCACATTTTCACGAAAATAACTTGCTAAGCGTTTCTTAAGATCCTTTGCCTTTCCTACATATATAACCGTTTCCCCAGCGTCATACATACGGTATACACCAGGTTGATTAGTAACTGTTTTTAAGAAAGCTTTCGGTTCGAACTGTTCTGACACTCGAGTAAACCCTGTTTTGCTGTGATTAAACCATAACTGATAGCTATATGAGTTAATTCTACATCACTACAGATATTAAGTTTACTAAACATTCGATATCGATAGGTATTTACTGTTTTAGGGCTTAAGGAAAGTGACTCCGCTACCCGTTTTATAGGCATTCCCTGAGTGATCATTAACATGATTTCTAACTCACGCCCCGATAATAAATCATATAAATCTTGTTGATTACTATAAACTAACCGCTGTAGAGCAAGGTCTTGGGCAATATCCGGCGATATAATTTTCCGTTTAACACTTACAATTTGGATAGCTTCAATAATGTCTTCTTCTGTCACATTGATACTCAATAAACCGAAAATGCCAATATCTAATGCTTTTAAAAAAAATGCAGGGTTATTTCTTACATTGTAAATAATGATCCCAACATCCGGTTGAGTTCGACGCAATGTCTGGATTGTTTTTAGTGAGTCATAACGAAAACTATCACTACTGATTAAAATCATATTTGCTTTTTGGCATCTATTCCATGTAATCACGTGTTCTAGTGATGAAAAAGAAGCGACAATTTTATAACGTATTTGACGTGAAAAAATAGCCTCAAAACCACGAATTACAATATTACTGTCGTCAATTATTATAATATTAATCAATTAATACCCCTATTGGATTTTAAACCTAATAGTGAAAAATAATAAATGAATAAATAAAAAAGTCATATACACTTTTTTATTTATTTTTGTTTTATTAAAAATAAATTATAATTTACATGAATGAATTATGGGTATTAATAATTAAAGGCCACTTTATTGAGTGGCCTTTATATTAAGAATAAAATGATATGTTATTTTTTTCCAACTAAACGACAAATGGTTTCTGATACTAAGTAGCTTTTCTCAAAAGAGCTGATTGGTAAAAACTCAAAACATGAGTGGAAATTAAGTGCACCAGTAAAATAATTTGGGGTTAAGATACCTCTTGCTGATAAAGCAGAGCCATCCGTACCACCGCGCATTGGGATCACCTTAGGTTCAACCTCTTGAATTTTCAATGCATCAAAAATTAAATCAATCGCTGTACGGTCATCTCCTAATGAGTCGCTAATATTGCTATACACATCTACAATGTTGCACTCAATTTTTGCACGCGGATGACGCGCTTTTATTAATTCAATCGCTTGTTTTATAAAGTGTTTTCGAGCTGAAAAACTATGACGGTCAAAATCACGGATCGCCATTTTAATTTTAGCATTATCAGGATTTGCTATTAAATCTGTCACATAAAAGTAGCCTTCGCGATGCTCTGTATGTTCTGGGGTATCAAAACGATCAAAGCAACCAATAAAATCATGAGCTACGCGAATAGGATTCAATAATACATTCTTAGCTGACATAGGATGTGCGGTAATACCTTTAATTGAAACTTCAATAGAAGCAGCATTAAACGTTTCGTACACAACCTCACCAAGAGCACAACAGTCAATGGTATAAGCAAAATCAACGTTAAAACGGGATAAATCCATAATTTTAGAACCGCGTAGGCCAATTTCTTCGTCGGGTACAAACGCAACGTAGATATCCCCACAATCAAAATCGGCATATTGCAGCTTATTCATTAATTCCATGACAACCGTTACAGCGGCTTTATTATCTGCGCCAAGTACGCTAGTTCCATCACTAAAAATAATCTCTTCACCGATATAAGGTGCAGCTTCAGGGTGCTCATCTGATTTAAACCAAATATTTTCTTTTTCATTTAAACATAAATCTTTGCCTTCATATCTTAAGGTTTGAGGCTTAACGATGGGAGATAACCCAACATCAACAGTATCTAAATGAGTCACAAAACCTATTTTTGGCGCTGAAGGCTTATTGCCTGGGCGCATTGCATATAAGATGGCATGGTCATCGATATAAACATCTTTCAAACCATAACTTTCAAGCTCTTGCGCTAATAATTTTGCCAGCTCACGTTGCCCTTCTGTGCTTGGAACAACCGTGTTTGCTGCGTCACTTTGGCTTTCAATAGCGAGATAGCGGTAAAAACGCTGCTCTAATTGCTTACCTAATTCGTTCATTTTATATTCCTTGCATTAACTATATTTACCCTACCTATTTAATAGGTAGGGTATTGGCCCTACTTATGGTGCAGGATGCCATGTGTAACCACTGTCGAAACCAATTGGGATATCAAAAGCCCAGAATAAATATAATGTTGAAGTTAAAATAATTAATAGCCCAACGGTGAATGGGATCATCATTGAGCACAATGTTCCTATTCCTGCATTTTTATAGTATTTCTGGCAATACATCAGGATTAACGGATAAAACGGAAACATCGGTGTGCTCACATTCATTGCAGAGTCGCTGACACGAAATGCCGCTTGTGTTAATTCAGGTGAAATTCCGACTGCCATTAGCATAGGCACTAATACTGGCGCCATAATTGCCCATTTTGATGTCGCAGAAGTAATCATAATATTTAAGATAGCCGTTAATAGAATAACGCCAAAAACGGTCATTCCAGATGGCATATCAAGTGTACGTAATAACTCAGCCCCTGAAAGCGCTAATAATGTGCCTAAATTAGAATGTTGGAATGAATATAAAAATTGGGCAGCAAAAAAAGCAAAAACAATAAATGGGATAAGTGACTTAGTAATATTTTCCATTGCCTTGACAACATCTTTTGTTGATGTAAAAGATTTCGTCATATAGCCATAAACAATGCCTGGCAAAGCAAAGAAAATAAATAATAAAGGCACAACAATTTGCATGATAGGTGCTTTAGGGCTAGTTAAGCTACCATCAGGCCCACGTAATGGAGAGTTCTCTGGCCATAATAGTGCAAATAATCCGATACCTAAAGCAATTAGTACTAAACCAGAAATACGAAAAGCACGATTCTCAGCAGCAGTAATTTTACCTAAATTTTTTTCAGAATCAGTATCAACTTCGTTTGAACTGATTGGGCAGTTTTTATTTAGCCATGGTTCAACAATCTTCTCAGTGATAAACCAACAGGTAAAAATAACCCCGAATGTACCACCCAAACTAAAGAAATAGTTACATAAAACATTTACGCTATAACCCGGCGCTAGCATTTGTGCAGCATCTTGCGTAAAACTTTGCATTATTGGGTCAATAATTGATGGCGTATAGCTTGCAGTAAATCCCCCCGCTAAGCCTGCAAATGCAGCAGCAATCCCAGCTAATGGATGACGACCACTCGCATAAAACATCATTGCTGCAACTGGCATTAAAATGACATAGGCAGAATCTGAAGCAATATGAGAAACAATCCCCACAAACACCACTGTAGGCGTTAACATTCTTGGTGAAATAAACGACAACATTTTTTTCAATGCGGTATTAATGAAACCACTGCTTTCAGCAATACCAATACCTAATGTTGCCACTATCGTGATACCAAGAGGAGGGAAATTAATGAAGTTTTTAACTGCCGCAGTGATAAATAATATGATTTCCTCATACTGAAACATATTAACTATAGCAATTTTTTCTTTTGAAATAGGATGGTAATAACTAAAATCTACGAAAGAAAGCAGATAAGATAAAAACCAACATATAATCAGGGCGTACACAAACAGCATAGTCACATCAGGCATAACATTACCGATGCGCTCGACACGGTTTAAGAACCCTTTTTTCTTGGGAAGTGTTTTTGTTGTCATATTTACAAGCTACTTATGTTATTAGAATAGAAACTTTATAACAGTAAATAACCTATATATAAAAGTAAAATATTTTTGTGATTAGTTTTTACAGGATAAACCAGTTACAAAATAAAATATTAGAATTATTTATATTAATTTTAATTACCAAAAATTACATATCTTAAATTTTATTAACTTATAGATTTAAATGCAGGGTATATCACTTAAGTATTTGACTTCGAGTCTGCGCATACAAAAAAAGGAATAATAATTACACTTTTTTTGTATGCAAGTAAATTACACTAATGTATGTTATTCACGCTTTAATTTTTCAGTATTTGCAATATAAAGTGCAACGACTAGTACCAAAATCGCCCCTGCATGCAACAAAGTTGTCATAGGGTCACTATGATCAACGATAATTAAACGAATAATCGCAGTAATACCAATATAGATAAAATACCTTAACGGGAAATGATAGCCCGACATAAAATATTTTATTATCAAGGCAATAAACTCAAAGTATAAAAAATAAATGACAATGCCTTCTAACAACTCATAGGCCGTCGCCCCTTTTGAGCTACCAAACATTAATGAAGCCATTGTCACCGTTTCTTTAGCTAAAAAGAATACAAGTACGGCAGCGAGTGAGATCAAGCCAATATTTAATATCCATTGTAGTACCCACGCGATATTACTCGCATGACGCATTCCTTTCATACTATTCATTTGTTATTCCTCTGAACAACTTCTAAACCTAGTCATTACCTTAATTGTAAAACAAATTTAAGTCGACCGCATGACAAATAAGAGGTCAATTTAACGAATAGAATCAAAAAATATAGTCTGATCGACTGCCACTGCATTCCTTATTACTTACTATTAAATCTATAGCCACAGAGTTTAATCCGATGATGGGGACATCATTTCCATAATATCTTTCTCTGTCAACATGGGTGTTCTTTCAACAAAGTTATAATATTTGGGCTTACTATCTATGTAAATTTGCATACTCATTTGCGCATCTTTACTCTCTTTAAATAAAGCTGCTGATGCATAATATGTTGAAGGTGTGAGTAAATGATAAAAAAGGTGTGAACCACAATTCTTACAAAATGCACGTTCTCCCCATTGAGATGATGCAAAAATTGACACAGACTCTTGCCCCTCTACCATTAAATCGTTACCACAATCAACACTAAAGCCAGGGCCGCCATTCCATTTTTGACACATTCCACAATGGCATACACTGACATGACTAATATCTTTTGCTGTTGTGATTTTTACAGAACCACACAAACATTGGCCTTGATGCATAGAATTTCCTTTATGTAGGTCGTAGATTTATTACTCAATATACGCATGTTTACAGCAAAAAATTCAGATATGACTTACTTTTCATGTATTCTGAATTGTCGGCCAGTAAAACGTTTATCGTTAACAATATTACGCAACTGAGAACTATCAAGTTCTTTCGCTTCCCGTTCAAACTCTATATCTGCTTCATTTTGGTCTGTATTTTGTAACACATACTCATACGCTACTTTATTGTGCGCTATAATTTCTGTTAATACTGTATTATTCGCAGCTTGAGCCGCTATTGAAAAGCCAGTCAAAATAACGATCATAATAAATATACGAGCTAGTAATGTTTTTTTCATCATTATCTCCTATTCCGTTATGACTGTTTTAGCGCAAATCCCTGTCAGAAAAAACAGGCTATAAGTAAGTGTTCTCATGATTAAGTAAAGAGACGTCAGAACTGTCAATGACGTAAATCGAAACCAAATAGGGTACTATTCCCTATTTGGTTAATACCAATATCTAGTTATAATTCTTCATGATTCGCCTTATCTGTAGAATTGACTTCTCTTAACAAATACCAGCAGAAATATATTAGTACTAATATTCCAACAAATAACAATACCCATAAGGTAATCGTCAACCAGTTAAAACTACCGTCAACCACTTCCGTTATAGTTAGCCTATCTACACCACCCAACTCAATGATTGTATTATCAAGAAATAGCTGAGGATAATTTGTCATTAGCTCATCAACGCTATCTGGTTTCCCTACAAGCTGGCTTGTGGTCAATTCATCAAAACTAGCTTGTTTATTCCCCCAAACAAGTAAATACGGAGCGGGACCTTGCAAATTAAAAATAAGGTTATAAGCATCTCGTTTTCCCGTTAGCCTTGGTGGCTGATCTTCCCAACTCCCTTTGAGGGCTGAAATTCTTACTTTCCCCACCATTTCACCATAGAGCGCTGTGCTCGGATTGCTAATTAAATCACCATCTATTGTTTGATTATATGCAACAATGTTAGTGAGTAATTTCCAGCTTTCACCTCTATCAGATGAATACTCTATTTTTAGTGGGATCACACGGTTTGATTGTTGCAATTGTATTTGTAATTCACTCAGTGGCTGTGCTCTTGGTAATTGATATATTATATGATCTTTTGAAACACCATCATTCGTCATCTCAAAATGAAATAGTTCTTGACGATAAGTTGAATTAAGCACGCTAGAGGTCGCATTGACCTTTAATAAGTCAGGTATAACAATATCTGGACCACTTACTATTACAGCCATAAGATAAGGTGCATTCAATGCCTTTGAGTTGCCATTTAATAACTCAATATTATTGCTTGCAATAGTTTCTGAATTTAACTTCAAATTCATAATCGGCTGATTAGTGGCTATATTTAGCCAATTTTCTTTGTCGTCACTGGCAAAAATAAATACCTTTGCCTGCCATTCTTTCTCGCTTTTAGCCCAGTCTAATACTAGGTTTTTAATTGGCGTATCTTTAGTTTGACTTTGATTTTTCGTTAATAAATAAGCCTGATAAGCCACGTTGTCTTTAACTTGCATACTAGGCAACTCAATTCTATTCACTTTGCCAGGGATAGATTCTACTAATAGATGTTGCTTTTCTCTACGCACATCATCATGGGAGTTAACGCTATCAACCTGAGTGACCAAACGCTGTGGTGTAAAAATGTTCTTTTCATTTGAAACGGATTTTTCCGTATCAGAAAATAATACTGAAGGTATTTCATTACCAGTACCATTAAAGACTCGAACATCTTGCAACGTTTTGGGGTACGCTGAGTTCATATACGCATTTACGGGAAGCTCTAACCAGTAAAAAGGAGCCGATGAATCAAGCACATTTATTTCTGAGCCTTGATAAAAACTATAAGGAGTAACCTCTTCTACTGCCTCTGCATTCAAATGACTTGAGAACAATAATGACAATGAGAAGACTGCAATGAGCCTTACTAGTCCTGTATTTTTAATTAAACTCATGGTTGTATCTCCTTTTCAACTTTCCCTTTTGTATCTTTTGGTGGTAATGGCGAAAAATACCCAACAATTAAAATTAATAATGCAACACCAATAAAAGAAATTGCACGAGAAATACCACCTTGCCCGTATATATCAATTAAGAATAACTTGGCAATAACACAAGCAAAAATACCAGCCCCCATAAACCACCAAATTCGATTTTTCTTAATAGAGGCAATAATAATGCAGGCTAAGGCAGCCAGTGCCCAACTGATAGAAAGTACAGTTTGCACTAAGCGTGAATCATAAAGTGTGTCATAGCTCCAATTTAGCTCAGCAAAATCTGCTATTGCACGAATTAAAATACCGTTAAACCAATAAGCAGAAAGTGCAATTGTGACTACTAACAAACTACGTAAAACCCAAAAGTTAACCGCTGTTACTTTACGTATTTTTTGAGAAAGCCCTTTACGTATTAAAACTAACGTAGCGATACTAAATAACCCAGCTTCATCTAATGGATTGATTAACGGTATATAATTCCAAAATGTCAATTTACCATCTTCTAAATTAGCATAGCCGGACAATATAATTAGCCCGATAGCAACAGGAGTCATCGAATACCAATAAATCAGTCCATTACGTTTCATCGGTGGCATTCTATTTTGTTGTAGCCAATAGAGAACAATAACAGTTAGCGTTATGGCCATGACATAAATAAAATATCCCATTTCGTGCATGCCCCAAGGTAAAATGGAGACGAACCAATTTACTTGAGTGGTAATAAATGCAAGAATTAGCCATAAATTGGCGCTATGGAGTATTCTTTGCATCCAACGGTCACGAAGCTTATATGCATGAATAACAAATAAAACAGAACTACCTAAAACAACTGGCCATATGAGAGAACCTTCACCACGCCCCATTGGGTTTTGGTCGTTTAAGAAATCTAAACCAAGATAATAATAACCTGCAATCCATAGAATAGACTGGCAAAGTAGCAAAGGTACCCAATTAATATAGATAGCATATAAACGCCAGAACCAAACTGAAATAACAACCAAGACTAGAATAATAAAGCCTTCAGACTCACGGCTCCATGATAAAATATCAGTAAATAACGGTAACCAGCACAACCAAGTCACCAAACCAATAATTAAGAAACCATAACTAAATAAAGTAAAGTTACTGTCTTCTTTACGACGAATATGGAAAAGCCCACCAGCCATAAAGCAGGCTATTAATAGCACAGGAACCATATAAGTACTACTACGACTCCAATATAAATAAGGATAATCACTTAACAAAGTGATTGCGCTAATAACAATTAATAACGAGCCGATAGCCGCCATTTTTTTCTGGTTTTGCTGTAAACCGAACCAGAGGATTAACAACCCTTCTAATGACCAAATAATCGAGGTCCACTCAAATGTTAGCGCTAATGGAATAGCTAAAGTGATAAACCCAGCACCGATAATAATATTTGCTAACGCCATATTCTTGCCAGCGGATTCATAGCGTTTATGCACTTGTAAACCAGTAATCAGATATAACAAACCTACTATCAGTGAAATAAAGGCTGGCAGTAAACCTTCCCCTTCTGAAATAAAGAATTGAAGTGCAATACTGATAAAAGGAGGGACAAATAGAAGTGTATTATCAACAACCAATTGCTTACTGTGTTCAAAGCGTAGTGAGAATAGCTGTGTTAAGGCATTAAATACCACTAAATTAGCGATAATAAAAAGTTGGCAAGATAAATAATAGTCTGACTGGTAATTATCTAACCCCCATAAAATGGCAACACCATAAGTCATCACCATACCAACTAAATTTAAAGGTCGCCAAGCTTGCCACACACTAATAACTAAGATACCAATTGATAACATCAAATAATAAGAAAATAAAACAACATGGCTTCCACCGCCAGTCGAAAGCAATATAGGTGCTAAATACCCACCTATCGATGCAAGAACAGCTAAACTAATTGTGCGTTGCAATAATGCCAAAGCAATACTTGCCGCGCAAATAAGTAACATAAAAGCAAATGCCATCCCATAAGGCATCATCGTATACAGTTTAAATGCAGCAAAAATAGTAATATACAAGCAACCAATTGCCCCCCCTTGTAAAATCAACCCAAATAATGCCTTTTTATTCCGTAGCCACCAGCCAGTACCTAATAAAGCTAAGCACCCTACTGCGCTGAAGATTAAACGCATTTGAGGTGAAATAATTTCATTTTGCACACTGTAATTCAGCAAATATGCGACACCTAGGAATAACAGTAGGATACCAATTTTAGCAACCGGGTTTCCTTTCATTAACCAACTAAAGAAATGATTGAATATTGATTTATCGTCACTGGCAGTATTTTGCTTTGTCTCAGGTTGATTTTGATTAAACCGATTTGCGTCTACTCGCTGTGCTTGCGTGTTATCAAACCTATTCGGATTGATACTTTCATTACTTAAAGGATGATTAAGGGAATTTTCATGGGTAGTTTGTTCCCTCATGAGAGGCGAGTTTTCTGTATCCGATAAATCATGCTCTTTTTCAACTGGCAGACAAGTCACATGGCTCATTGAGGAAATTTCTTGCTGTTTGTCTTGTTTAGCATCAACACCCGAAAGAGATTCGCTCCCCTCTTGCTCTATGTGCGTATTTTGTATTTCATCTAAACCTGATTGGGAAGACGTCACACTATCGACAGATATACTTGGCGTGTATTTAGCGTTTAAAAGCTGGGCTTCTAATGAAGAAACCTTCTGATTTAACAGCGAAATTTGGTACTGCATCCGACCTGTTCGATTGATGGCAATGATAGCAAGTATCGGAGCTAGCACTAGCAGGAAAACGAATACAAGTCCTATTAGTATCCAAGTGTCCACAAATAGGTTTCCTCATAAAAAAATTCACAATTTAGAATCTGGAAAATAAAGGCTGTGATTACTGCTAGTGTAGATAGCATTGATCCCCTTGCCAACCAAATGTAATAAACTGTTACAAAATAATTCATTACATCCTGCTTTAGGTATACTTCTGGTAAAAGAAACAATACCTTTCTTTGATGATTTATTAATACTCTCATTAGTCATTTTAGTAACTAAGAAAACCCTTAATCATCGTTTAATGATTATTTCGCTCATAAAAAACAAACAATTGATTAAGCGCCTATATTTTTTGATGTTCTGTTTTTGATACTCATAATAGTACTAATAAAATTTTATTAGTACTATTATTTTTATTATGTTATGTATACAACACCTTTAACATCAATATATTAATCTAATAATTACTATCCTTAAATGATTATAGTTATTTAAAATTACATTAATTAGTTTCTTTATTAAACATTGCTAAAAACATATGTTCTTTAATTTAAATAAAAGTAACCACAAGGGAAAATATTAACTGTCATTTTACTGACTTTTATAAAGCAAAACCTACCAAAAAATATCAGGAGAGTTTTTAATGCTAATTCACATTATACTTGCCGCTTTAGGGCCCATAGTTCTTGGATTAGCCGTTGGTTGGCTATCGGGTAAATATGGGTTTATCAAACGAGAGTATTCCCAAGCCTTTGCTGACTTTGTGGTTAAAATAGCATTACCGTTTGCATTATTTCTTGCAGCCGCACAAGCACCGCCTTCAGTATTACTCAATATTGACTATTTATTAGCGCTAGCCGTAGGACTAATTGCAACGTATGTGATTGGTTTTATTTTTGGTAAGTTTATTTTTCGCCACACTAAAAAAGATGCGGCTATGCAAGCACTATCGGTGTCTTTTCCTGATATGGCCTACTGTGGGCCACCTGTATTACTTGCAACTGTCGGGTCATCAGGCTTGATAGCTATGGTATTAGGTAACCTGATTTATACCGTTATTATTATCCCATTTACTCTATTAATGATCAGCGGATCACAGCAAGGTAACAGTATCTTAAAATCAGTTGCTAAAGCCATTGCTCAACCCTTAGTTTTTCTCCCGATTCTAGGCGCAATACTCGCTATTTTAGGTGTTAAATTACCTGAAATATTACAAAACTCGGTAAACGAATTGGGCAAAACCGCGGGCGGAGTCGCTCTATTCTTCCTTGGTCTGCTCCTTTCAGGGATCAAACTTACAATTAGTAAGGAAATTATATTTAACGTCTTTATTAAAAATTTTGTTCAAGCCGCACTCATTTTAGGCACTGGACTCGCCTTAGGTTTACAAGATGATTTACTTAAAGCCGCGTTTATCATTGGTGTACTACCCACGGCGACCGCAGTTCCCGCATTGGCTATTAGCAACCAAGCCTACACTGAAACCTCAGCAGGAACCGTGTTATTAAGTACATTAGCCGCATTAATTTCGATTATCGGTGGTATCACTATCGTCGAAATGCTTTAATTATCAAATAAATAGTCGCCTATATTTAGGCGACTATTTCATTATGGCGCCAAATTCTCTGATGATTTAATCACCCATTATTTGCCAGACAGATCACAAAAAACGTATCATAGTGATAGGTACTTTTCTTTTATACATCTGGGATATGAACAAAAAATGAAAATTAGTGATGAGTTAGCTTCTGCTATCGCTTCCGTTACCGAGGTTGCAGCAGTGGCTGCCTTCGATTGGGTGGGAAAACAAGATAAAAATGCCGCAGATAAAGCCGCTGTAGAAGCGATGAGAAATCGCCTAAATGAAATTGATTTTCACGGTAAAATTGTCATTGGTGAAGGTGAAATCGACGACGCTCCCATGTTATATATTGGCGAACAAGTTGGCAAAAAATCAGGTTCTATTGGCTTAGATATTGCGGTAGATCCTATCGATGGAACACGTATGGTAGCGTGTAATGAAAAAAATGCCATTGCCGTACTTGCCGCGGCTCCAACAGGAACACTACTTCAAGCACCTGATATGTATATGGAAAAACTTGTTGTTGGGGCTGCCGCTAAAGGGGCCGTTCATCTGGCAAATCCCCTAGAAAAAAATTTAGAATTCCTTTCTTCTGCACTTAATAAACCCATTTCAAATCTTTCAATCGCAGTGCTTGATAAACCTCGCCATCAACATATTATTAAAACTATCCGTAGTTTTGGTGCTAATGTGATTACCATCCCTGATGGTGATGTCCTCGCCTCATTACTTACTATCCTTCCTGAACATCCCATTGATATGATGTATGGAACTGGCGGCGCTCCTGAAGGCATTATCAGTGCAGCTATCGCTCGTGCTTTAGGCGGTGATATGCAAGCAAGACTAATTTCGCGAGATAAAGCCAAAGGAAATAGCGAAGAAAACAAACAACTCGCGGCACAAGAAATATTGCGCTGTCAACAAATGGGGTTAGAAATTGGTGAAGTGCTATCTTTAGACCAGATGGTGAGTACTTCTGATGTCATATTTGCCGCCACAGCTATCACACCAACCATCTTGATGGATGGTGTATCAATAGATGCGTACAGCCGTATTTCAAATACCATTTTGGTTAATGGTAGTGACCGCTCGCTAAAACTGATTAATAATCGCTATTTTAATTAATACGTCTATTACCGTATGTCACATATATCAAAAGGGCTTTTTAGCCCTTTTGATTACTGCGATTTAAGATGAAAATTAACGCTCAAGAGTCATACGATTTAACATCGGAGCGGTTAAAACCATCACAATTGCAATCACACCAGTCACTAAACCAATCTTCAAGAATACGTCACTGTACACAGCCAAAGATTCGACTTTGCTGGTAAGTTCACCTTCTGGTGCTGCTGCCATTGAAGCAACGTACCCTGCAATAAATGCGGCCGCTGAGTTTGTTAAGAACCATGCGCCCATAATAAAGCCCATTAAACGCTGTGGAACCAACTGAGCTACCATCGCAAGACCAAGGCCTGAGATCATCAGCTCACCAATACTTTGGAAACCGTAACAAATAACCAGCCATTCAACAGAAACAATCCCCGCTTCATTTGCAAATTTTGCACCTAATGGCAAAACTAAGAATGCAGCAGAACATAACAACATACCAATCGCGAATTTATGTGGCATTGGTAAGTTATCGCCCATTTTATTATAAATCGCGGCTAAAATTGGGCTTCCAATCATGATCCATAATGGATTCAGAGCTTGGTATTGTGCGGGTTCAATAGAAAAGCCAAAAACCTCATGCTCTACGTTATGTAATGCAAAGAAGTTTAATGATGTCGGCATTTGACTATAAAGAACGAAGAATACTATCGCTTCAAGCATTAAAATTAATGCAACAATCATTCGACGGCGAGCCGTACCTTTCAGTGCTAATGTTTCTTTGATAAAGATAACTAGAATACCCAAAGAAATAATCGCTAATGCTGTACGAGCGATACCGAGGTTATGCAATAGCCATGTAGAAATCGCGATTAATGCAATAACCCCTGCTACTGTAGCAACTAATCTTGAAAGAACAACAGGAGCAAAGTCAGGTTTTGAGCCATGTTGAGAAACCCATTTTTTACACATATAGAAGTTAATCAATGTGATAATCAGGCCCACAACACTAAGAGAGAACGCGACATCCCAACCATAATGTTTTGCTAACCACGGCGTTGCAATCATTGAGAAGAATGAACCAATATTAACGGACATATAATACATGGTAAATGCGCCGTCTAACCGTGGGTCATCTTTTTCATAGCAGGTCGATAAGAGTGATGATGGATTCGCTTTAAATAAACCATTACCAACTGCAATGGTTGCTAAACCAACATAGACCATCGATACATCATGCCCTGAGAAAGCAACAAATGCATACCCTGCAATCAGAGTGATTGTTCCAAGGACAATGACACGTTTTGTTCCAAGGACTTTATCCCCTAACCAACCGCCAACTGCAACAAAGCCATAAACTAATGCTGCAAACGCTGAGAAAAGTGTAATTGATTCTGTTTCTGACATACCCAGCACTTGGCTTAGGTATATTGGAAGGATCCCTTGAAGACCGTAGTAACCAAAACGTTCCCAGAGCTCGATAGAAAAAATAAGATAGAATGAGCGAGGTTGCTTAAACGCGTTAAGACTAACTTCCTCTTTGTTATTTGTTGTGGACACAAGTTACCTCTAGTACAACCTGTACATATGCAAAAAAACCACGGAACGCTCTATGCGCTCTCGCATTGTTATGATCTCAAGAATTCAAAGTTGAAAAGATTCACTTTTGGTAGGAGGAGTATCATTCCCTGACCTCAAAACAAACAAAACTGTGTGTAGACTTGTTTATGGATCTCAAACATAAATTCAATGAGTTAAAGCATATTTGATTATTTATTCAACATTAACTGACAGATAACCCGCCAAGAACCCAATAATCAATTAAGCCATATACGTTATTTATGCACCAAAATTAAAGAATTAGCTAGTATTAATTACTACTTGAATTGAATTTAATCGTGATTTACTTCAATTTTTTACAAAATTGCCAAATTATTATCGATTACTAATTAGTCATTTGTTTATTAAATGTTAAGAATATTATTCTATAGTGAAACTATAACGCCCTATTTATAACCCTATGATTTATTGCTGTAAGCATTATGGGAAACTAAAAATATCCATAACAAATGAGCACTTTTTTCTTTTATGATAAGAAAGGATTTAGAGAATAGCAGCTGAATAGACATTCAAACTGGAATTTTGGATAAAAAAAAGCCCAGTAACAAACTGGGCATAATGCATTCTACTCAAGGATCTTTTGCTAAATTCAAACTATCACTACGTAGGCGCATTATTACATTACTTCGTGTAAAGAAATGAATGATGAGGGTAAATATATGAATGTTTACGCAAGCAAACAGTATATAGATACTAATAAGACTGGCTAAGAAGGAAAAAAGTTCATCTTTTTTTAAAATTTTTATCTGTTCTTTGCCCAATGTGCTAATAGCAATAATTAACCATTTGATTTATTAGAGTTAATATAAAATATCTTTCATATCATTGCAGGAACTTATCTAACAAGATAACGTAGCCATTAAGAGCTTAGTCCAAAGGATGTCATGTGAAAAAAATATTTTTATTGTGTTTTGTCTTTATTAACGTATTTTTCCTCCCTGCTTTTGCAGAAGAAACAACGCCACTAATAAATGAAAAAACGCTAATTGCACTTGCGGAACAAGGCCAAGCCGAAGCTCAATTTAACTTAGGAATGTTTTATCAGTCTCATCAACAGTTTGACCAAGCTTTACATTGGTACCTTCTTTCTGCCAATCAAGGCTTTACAAAAGCACAAATTAACCTTGGCCTGATGTACCAGCAAGGAACTGGGGTAGAGCTAGATGAAAAACAAATGCTGCATTGGATGAAAATAGCAGCCGAAAGTGGTGACCCTATTGGCCAGATGAATATGGCCGAATATACCTTATATGGCATCAATGATTTATTAGAGAAAAACCCAGAAGAAGCTGAACGGTGGCTAAAAAAAGCGGCTGAACAACATTTTCAACCTGCGATGCTCACCCTCGCCTATTGGTATGAAGAGGGAAAAGCTATCACAAAAGACCCGCAAAAAGCCCAAAAAATATATCTTGCTCTTGCGGAAGAAAACCATCCACAAGCGCTGTATTTATTAGGCTACCAAGCAGCAGTAGGTATGTATGACAAGGTAAACTACCCTCTCGCGTTTCAATATTTTACCCGTGCCGCAGAATTGGGCTTTTCCCCCGCTCAAAACAGCTTAGGTATGTTGTACTTAACTGGACAAGGTACCAAAAAAGATATCCAATCAGCTATAAAGTGGCTAACCCTAGCTGCTGAACAAGGTGAAGCTTCAGCTCAATTTAATGTCGCGCTTATCTATGCGCGCGGCGATGGTATCAAAGCCGACCAAGCAAAAGCCTGTCACTGGTTTATCAAAGCCGCTCAGCAAAATAGTGCCGATGCGCAATATGCAGCAGGAGCTTGCTACCAATATGGTATGGGTGTTGAGGCCGATGATAAAAAAGCCCTACGCTGGTATCAACTCGCAGCCGCTAAAGGCCATGAGCGGGCTGAAAAGAAAGTGTTAATTTTAAAAAACCAGCAGCAATAAACTCTATTTTTCCAACTTACTGTTGTACCACTTATATAAGTAAGATACAGAAAATCTGCATTGTTTATAACCAATGCAGAGCTTCTATCGATATATACTATTAATTCAAACACTCACAACTTGGCGCGGTAAATCCGTTGCGGTCGGCCAACTTTGCCATACTCAATTTCGGCTTCAATTTTATCTTTCGCTAAACAATACTCCAAATAACGTCTTGCTGTAGTACGACTAAGTTTGATGGTTTCAGCAATACTTTCTGCCGTATATTGCACATCAGGTTCAGTAAACAACGCGAGTATTTTTTCAAGTGTAATGATATCAATACCTGTTGGAAGTTCTTCCTTTGATTCCCCTCTCGCATAAGTATTAAACATATCGTCAATTTTACTTTGATTGGTTTTGCTATTTTCCTGTACAACAGATTTACGTTGAATATACCTATCCAATGTTTGGCCTAAACGTTCATAAGCAATTGGCTTCACTAAATAGTCAAAAACGCCTAAACGAATAGCTTCAGAGACTGTGTCCATATCACTTGCGGCCGTCGTAAATACAATGTCTGCATTATTTCTTTCTTGTATTAACTCATGAACTAGGTCAATGCCTTTTCCATCAGGTAAATAGTTGTCTAACAAGATAAGATCTGGCTTCATGTATTCAATCATTTTTCTCGCTTCCGCAAGATTACCTGCAAGCCAAACTTTGTCACATGCAGGATAGGCTTTTATATATTCGCTGTGCATTTCGGCAAGCAGCAACTCATCTTCCACTATGAGGATTTTTATCTTGATCATTTTATATCTTCACTTTCGGAATAAATGTAGATTATCAACCAATCCCTTTGATTTTATTACACATAATAATCTAAGGTGTAAATTAGGTACAAGCTCAGGTACAAGCAAAACACGGGATACAAATCATTAAATGTCATTCTAAAGCGAACCTATCATGTCGTATATTGCTATATTTGAAATAATTAAATCCAATATTGCAGATAACGAAACACCAACCAGAGATATGATTAAGCGTGTAAAACACTAGCCCCATTTTCTATTTTGTAAAACGACTCTATACCCATCGCAATCACTGAAGGTTACTCCGTCAACATCTCAATATGGGTTAAATGATCTCACTCTATTAAATCCTGCATTATCCATTTTCAAACAAGCACTGAGCCACTCATCTCGATTGGGAATATACAGTACTAATAAATCCTCATTTGTAGGGGATGGTGATACAGGGTGCTCATGGCATTCAGTAAATTCAATATGCCATCCCAGATTTACGTTTCCTAGCATACATCCGCTGAAGCCATCATGATTTGAAAATGAGCCAATTATTTCTAGCCCTAATCCACGACTATACATTTCACTACTTTTTACTAAGTTGCTAACTGGCCTAGCTATTCGAAAGTGCTGAAAGCTCATGATTACCACCTTTTGTTTAAACTCTTACACGAGTTCAATTATTAATTAACTATCAGCCGATACTTGTCAAATCCTGAGCAATCAACCGAAAAATATATTTCATCTGATAGGCTACCCTCTTTAAGAGGTGAGGTTAATTTGTACTCCTCAATATGAAGTGTACAAAATAGAATAGGTAGGCTGGTGGACTTATTCGAACTGCCCCGATATTTTCGGGTTAGTTAAAGGTAGGCAACTAATTGTGGGTTAGCTTAAAGAGGTGAAATGCCCTCTTTAGATTTTTCGATTTCAAATCGACTTATTGATACTAACATTTACTAACAGGTAACTATCTGCGCCCCTGTTAGCTGATAACCATTAAACCATTCATAGCGACCTGTATCCGTGACTTTGTTTCCTTTCTGGCAGGTCATAAGCTCCAGCGCGTTAATATCGAATGCCACTATCTTTAACGGGTACGGGCTACGCTTGTCACTCTCAGCCTGAATAGTCATCGTGGCCATAACTTTACCTGTGGCTGTTTTAACTCGCTCAGGGGCTTTTATTACCGTTCCTGATGTGGTGATCCTGATTGATTTTGCTTTTCTCATTTCTGGTTTATTCATCTTGATACCATCACAATATAAGCTATTGGTTAAAATAAAATGCTGATGGGACTCTGGAAGATTGGGTAATAATTCCAATTTCTAGGGGTGATCTAAACGTCAATTTATCCATGATGATACGGGATAATCCCGTATGTAGATATAACCTATTGATTATACTTAATTCCGTTAAATCGACGGAATCAAAATATAACTGATTGATAACGTTTAATTCTGTCACAAAACCAGATTAACGCCCATTGGTCATCGTTTCAGTGACCAATGGTAAGAGGTGGCAACGCATTGTTTGCATTACGAGAGGTCACAGCGACCACTTGAAACATTAGGGTAACATCAGGGTTAACACCTTACCGTAACCTTACCGTTATCGACTTAATCCTCACCGTAATCTCACCGTTATTTATTGGCTTAATCCTCCCCGTAACATCCCCGTTTAACCTTGCCGTAATCTTGCCGTTTAATCGCGTTATACGGACCGTAATAGGACCGTTATTTTAGCTTTAGTCATTCATGTTCAGAGTAGATAAACTATTGATTTACTAAGTAACGCATATTTGCGTCACGGTAACTTATTAGCATCTACAGATTGCAACAAAATATCATTTAATGAATATGGGCGACTAATCACCCATATTGCCAATGAGGTATCAAGCAAACCTATTTATTTCTACTTTTTTTCCAAATTATAAAATGAATAATCCCTAAACCACCGTGACCATAAATATAAATCTCAATTAAAATTGTGAGTGATTTATGAATACTTCTAGCCTCTAAAGCAAGTGGTGACTGCTGTAACCATAGAATAAACCATGCAATACCAGACAAAATAACAATTGATAAAGCACCTAACCCTAACCCTTGAACTGTCGCGGCAAGCCCTTTAGGTGAGCTGTCTGGTAGCTTTTTAGCTAAAAGAGAGTTTATATCTTCTTTGATTTGCTTAAAGTCCCCCCAGAGATAGGGATAAAAATATCTAAACCCTCGCTGGTTAAAACATAACACGACTAAAAAGAACGTTAAGAAAAAAAGCACAAAACCTGAAACGATATGAATCCAAGTGAATAAATAAGTCTCGTCAAAAAACGGAACAACTACTGACTTAGTTCCCGTCATCCAATTACTCACAATGATTTGTGATATTACCAAAAGTAGAATTAACGCATGTAAAATTCTTATTTTTTTAGTCTGATAAAGCCCAAAAAAATCCCAAATCGATTTTAATATGCTCACAATGCTTCACCTTTTTTATAATATTTCTCACAGACACAATTTAATAGCTTATAACACTCTTGTTTATGGCTTTAAGTCCTAAGCGTAGAATATTTTATATGAAATATAGTTCACATCTACCAATTAATTACGACCATCCTTTTAAGATGATTACATTTATCGTTATGAGATGTTTTTATTATCAGTATGAAATTAATATTCAGAGGACAAAATTGTCCTGTGGGTATCGCAATGCTTATTTGCATTGTGGTTACTTTTGGTGGTTACCAAAGTGGTTACTTTTATCTCATGGCCATGATTAGAATATTGCCAGCCAGTGACGAGCCTCCAATTTCAGAGCCTCATGACTCCTTAATCTCAAGGAGTCCTATTTAACCGCCTTAAGTACCCTTGATATCAAGGCAACCTATTATCGTTTAGGTGCTGGCTTCGTCCTTTGGTAGGTAGGTGCTGTCATTCTCCGCCTGTGACGCTCTTTAGCCTGTATTGTCTGGGCTACACCTGTTCTAATTGCTAACCTATCGCGTCCATTGAGTGATTGTCCTTGCTGGTGGGCTAACTCCATCATAACGGCTTCTATTGCTTCACGTTGTAACATGGCTATACCTCAAAGGTGTTGTGATTATCGCTATACCTTGATTGTGCTGAATTAGAATAATCAAAGCCCATCATTCCACTAGCATAAAACATGCTGTTTTGCTGGCAACCAGAGTGGCAACCGTCAAAATGGCAACCAAGTTATATCCGTCAAGACTAGTCCAAACTTATTACCCTTGTTTTGCTGCGTACCATTCTGCGTACTTTTACACAACATCATGATTTTATTTGATTATAGCGAAATGCGAGAATTAAACACATACCTACTGCGTACCTATTTGATTTTGGACGGGGCTTATAAATTTCTTTGGCGTGATGACAAGTTTTGACAAGTTTTCGACCACAACAATTAGCAACATTTACTTTGTTCTCATGTCTGGTTTTGTCTGGTTCTGATGTCAACAATTGTCAACATTCAGAGGATGAAGTATCCAGTAAAATATAGCCTTTTCGGTGGATACCAAAACGAATACCTTACAATCACTATAGCAACACCATAGTACCACCGTGGTTTATTTAAGTACCATTTCGGTACGTTATTATTGTGATTCTTTTTGTTATCAATATAACTACACCGTGTTTTTCGTATGGGTTAGCTATACTGGCTAATACTTAGCTACTTTGGCTAAAGGCACTAATTTGTGGTTTTGATATGAGGGCTTCATTTCAAGCCGTCCTCAGTATCAAGGGTAGCATTTCAACTGTCGCCCTTTCCGACTATGGCCATAATCACAATCGTTAACCCTCCTCAATTTTGAGGACACTGTTTCTATTGATAAATACAGGCTCAAAAATGAGCCGATTGATTCTATTGGTAAAATTAGACTGTGCTCAAATTTGAGCTTTGCCATGTATTCAGTTAGTTACAAGGCGCAATAATACGCTTTGCTTGTTTTACAGTAAGTTACCCTGACTTTGTTATATTAAGTTATACAATCACTCCTTAAATCCACCAGCAATTTTACATTTTCTAATCTGTATAACACTGTTATACACTGATATAATAAGCACTCATTGAGCTAATAACGGACTATTATCATGAGTAAATCTAATCTTATTGCCTTTCGTTTACCTGCTGAGCTGCAAGCCCTATTTAATGATGCTGTATCGAACTCTGGCAGCGATAAAACAGCATGGATAGTCTCAGCTATCAAAGAGAAGTTAAACCGCCCAGACAGCAATCCTGACGCTCGTATGTTATCGCTAGTGGAACGCCTAGAATCGTCTGTGGCGTCTTTAATTGCTGGTAAGGCAGATATCCCACCGTATACCTATAATGAGTCTGCTGTCGTTTCTGTTGTTAATTTGGTGCTATCAGAGGGTATAGATAATGGGCGCATTATTGCTGAACGAATTAACGAGGCTGGCTATCAAACTAAAGGCGGTAAAGCGTGGGATAAGGATATTTATTCAGCGTGGAAGCGTCACAAGGATATAGCAGGGAAACTGAGTAGCTAATTACCCCTGTAAAACTTGGTATTCAACTGCGCATTAAACCTTAGCATTTCTTAGCATCTAGTGCGCAATTTACCGATACATTCCGATACATATCAAACTGCGAATGATTACTAAGTTTTACTAAGTTCAATGTGTAGTTTTATGTAGTAGTAAACTGCGAACAACCTTAACATTTCTCAACAATGAACCATAACAATTGATAACAGGTCATCATTGAACAAAACCAGACAGAAAGCGGCTTTAATACTACATTCCACCTCATGGCCAACTGCGAAATTCGCACTTTTGTTCGCAATTTTCAAACTGCGAATTCGCAATTCTGTGCGCAGTTTTAGTGCGCAATTTTGGCATCAATGCGCAATTTCATTAGATACAAAATACTATTTATTTATCAATGCGTTAATTACTAACGACTCACATTAACTATTTAGCGTTTTTGCGCAATAACCTCTAGTTTTCCCTAGTAGCAAGGCTAGTTTTGGCTAGTAGTAAAATATTAATGGCGTGAGGTTTCGTGAGGTGGTACTGCGTGAAAATATTAGGTTATCGTTATCTTAGTACCTGACGTTAATTTATCGACAAATGGTATAAACGCCTGCCAGTAATAATCCTCTAATCTTGCCTGTTCTGCCACTTTCTCCCTGAATTTCTCCCATCTCATGCCCTTGGGTTTATCGAAAGAATACACATGCTTGGTTAAGTTACTAACATCTGGACTATAACCCCAAATAGCAAAGCGGCCTACTCGCACCTTGCGCCTTAATCGGTCAAGCTTGTTTTCGCTCTGGCTGGCATAGTGGAAATTCCAACACGACCTACAGGCTAAATCTTTACGACTAAAATAAAGCTCTGCTCTACGTTTGCGGCAATAGGGGCATGAATACCAATAACGAACGCCATAACCTGCTTGAGTGGTAACGAGTGATAAAGAAAATCGCTTATCGCCTATAACGACCAAGTAATTATCACCATTTTTACCAATGATTAATTTACCTGCGCTAGTATCCCACTGTAGCCCTTCACCATCGTTTTTAAACTTTCTGATAGCAGCTATAGTGCCATGCCCGATAGTTGGCAATGCGTCCGTATAGTGCCTTGATTGTGGTCTCATAATGCCTCGCCATTTCCAATCCGAAATAATATGAGTTTTTCATAAGTTGTCATTCTCATTATTCCGCCAATCCCTGTGATACCAATAGATACAAGCCTATTTCAAGGTAAGATTAATATTCTCTTTTTATGGACTGAAAAAAATCTTGCTACGATGTCCGAAAACTAACCGCTAACGTGTCCGATAATTAGCTGCTAACGTGTGTAAAAACTCCCGTTCTACGATGTGTAAAAACTATTTGCTACGGTGTATAAAAATCATCACCCCTAACGTGTCACATAAGTCGCTAAAGTGGGGTGAATTCTCGCATCACCGCCCTCGCGCGTACTGTTCACGAAAGTATCGAGTTAACGCTTCAATTCTTCCTGAATATACTTAGTTAAATTGGGTAATGTTTCCTCTACACCTTTTTTCAAGAACTCTTTTTTAGCCGTTGGGCGTTTAAACTTCTGCTTAACTTTCGGGTCATGCACATAAGCGGCATAGCTGGCGGAATAACCAATACGCCCCGTTACTCGCGTACCGTTAATGGTGACTGTGCGAAACTGGCTATTAATCAATGTTGAGGTATCGATAGGCGTATAGAGTGCGGCCTGTGCTCCAGCGTCGATAAGAAACCGCTGCATAGCGCGTGATACGCGTTGCTCTACATGTTGGCAATATTGCTGGAACGATTGATTACGACCTCTTCTCTTAGAGACTTTCACTTTTATCATTGCTGTACTCCAATAAAACTAAAGGGCAGAAATCTGCCCCATTAAAATTAAAAGCTGCCTCTTGCCTTTCTGCCTAACCCATAAGCCTGACGTAAAGCATCATCTAATTTTCCACCGTTCATCACTTCATGAATAATTTCATCAAGCGTGATCGTGTTTGTCCTTGGGTCATATTGTGGCTGACCAAATTCAACCTGAGCACTCGCAACGGTGTTATTCACATTGATAACAACATTAGGCACACCACCGCCCCCAATATCACGATTAGGAATAACCTTACCGCCTTCTCCTGGTAAAAGGTAATTTCTCCCTGCGGCTTGGAATATTTCAGGCTTACCACCTTCACCAAATCGATACATTTTATTTGCATCGACCGCACCACCGTTATAACGCCCACCACCAAAGCCAATCATTGACATAGACGTAGCTTTCCCTGCGGCCTGTGCGGTTGTATAGGCTGATAATCCCGTTCCTGATGCGGCTCCGCCTGTTGCGATTGATGCCGCGATTGCTGCTGGTGTCCATGCCGCTAATGCTGCCGCCCCTCCTGCTGTTGCTGCCGCTGCGTTCGCTGCCTGTGAAGCAACGCCAATTGTTTTGGTCAGAATGAAGTTTTTAAGCATCTCCACACCAACCTGAGCAATGGAATTTACAACACTGTTTAGCATCGTATTACCTAACGAACGCAACGCCTCGGACGCATCCATTGAGCCAGTGATTAACCCTGTCATGACGTTTGAAACATTACCCGCCAGAGAATCAACCGCTGAAGCCAACATTTCATAGCCTAGGTTCTGCTGCCTCATTAGCTCCCATTGTGCCGCTAACTGCTGCTGTTGATACTCTTTCTCTGCTGCGGTTCTGAGTAGCTGATATTGCGCATCGGTTGCCGCCTTAGACGCGGTGAACTGGTCATGGCTAATCTGTTGTTTTGCATAGGCTTCATTAAGTATTTGTAACTCTTGCGCCTTGTATTCTTTCATCATGGCCAACTTCTGAGTATGCTCATTAGCTAATGCCTGAATCGGGTCAAATTTAGCGCGGTTTTCCTCAATGTAATTGACTGAGGCATTGATTTTGATATCGGTCATTCCCTGATTAAATGACACCATCGCCTCACGCCCCATGCGCTCAAAATCTTCCTTGTTGATGAAGCCCTCATCTAACAAACGCTTGAGGGTTTTCACTTCCTCACCAAAGGTATGCGCCAGTTTCAACTCTGGGGTGATTTCCTGAGCCGCAATAAAATCATTCACGCGCTGATTGAGGTCAAACAGTTCCGCTGCCTCTTTCGAAATAGCCGCTTTTTGTTTCTCTGTTGCCTGTGCTCCGAGCCGCTGAACAGCTTCATAGATTGCCATTTGGCGGTTAACATCGGCTGCGCCACTTTCCAATAATCCATAGCGTTTTTTCAGTGTGGCCAATTGCTCACTTTGGCGTTTTATCGCTTCATTCGCTTGGTTGGCGGCTTTAGCGGACTTGTTGCCTTTTGATTTACTGCTTAGTGCGGCTTCTTGGGCTTCACGTAACTTGCGTATGGCTTCAATGGCTTTCGGGAGTTCGGTATTGTAGGCGGCTGAACCTTTTTGTAATCCCATTTGCATGAGGAGTAACGAAGCGTTGTATTCATCCAGTGCCGGCTTACCGTCTTTCATGCCAATAGTGAGGGCTTGGGTGCGCTGCTCAATCTCAGTGAGCGAGTTAGCAAGATTTAAACTGACCGTTTTATCAAACTCATCCGTTAATTCTTGGATTTTCTGTTTAAATATTTCAGAGTCTTTAACAAAGCCGTCAGCAATTAACGCCTTTTCTAGCTCTTTGATAGCCTGCTCTTTCTTAACGGCTGCCTCGCTGCCTAATTCCAGTGATCGGGCTACTTGTTGGTTAGCATCAATCACGCCTTTAGCTTGGCGTTGGTAAATTAAGTCGGCTCTGGCCAGCTCATCCGTTTGTTGTGCTCTAACCTTAGCAATATCAGCGGCTTTACCTTGTGATACCGTCCAGCGACGAATATTTTGCTCACCTTCTGATATAACTAACTCATACTGTTGCTGTTTTTTAGTAAGATCATCAATCAACTTCACAAAGTCATCACGCACATATGGAGTGCCAACTTCCATACCTTGAGCTTTTTGGGATTTAATCGCTTGCTCAATTCTACCAAGTTCTTCTCTGTAGTAGCGTAACTGCTCATTTACGTCTAATAGGTTTTTTTTCTGTCCGTCTAGTTCTGTGGTTGTTTCCGCTATCTTCTCGCCTAAGCGGTTAGCCACAACACGCGCCTGTTTTGCTGACAGTTCGTCAATTTTATCAATCCACTGATCTACCCTGTCGTTAAACTCTTTGGTGGCGGTGTCATCGTTCATGGCGTTATACAATGCGTAAACACCTGCGGCAGCCAAAAAGAATACACCAGTAGGACCACCTAATAATCCCACTGTGCCCCGTAACCCTTGCATAGCGATAGACTGAGTTTTAGCGGCTTGGGCTGCGCGGTTATTGGCTGCGGTCACTGCGTCAGTTGTGGTCGCTAGTGTGGCTTTCGCTTTTTGCTCCAATGCTAATGCCGCATTTAATTTATGGGTTGCGTTGGCTTCAACTTCTTTCGCTTTAGCGACCTGAGCCTCAACACGCGCAATTTCTTTCCCTGTTGTGGCTAAATGCGTTTTGATTTTAGTTTCTGTGGCGTGTAGGGCGTTACTGGCTTTGGTGACGCGTTGTAGATTTTCCTCACTCGCTGCCATTTGATAGGTTATTTCGGCATCCTTGAGCTGTACCGCCTGTCGTGCTCTCAGTGACTCTAAATCACGTTGCTTGGCATCATTAGCCGCTTCTAGTGAATAAACGTGCTCTAACGCTGCCTGAGCCGCTTTTAACTCGGCTTGTGCGGATACTGTCAGATTTCTAGCGTTAATGACTTCTTGGGAGGCTGCGGCTTGTAATGCCTGTGCTTTCATTTGAATAGCGCGAGTATGTGAAACCTCGGCTTGTGTGGCGTTAATCGCCCCTTGAGTATGTTGTAAGAGTGAAGAGGTCGCACTACCAATATTGGAAATATACCCCGCACCTAATAACCCAGAGACATTACTAATTACACCTGTAAAACGCGCATTCGCGCTAGTCGCTCTGTCTGTAGCGGCTGACGCTGCGCCAATTTGCCCCGTTAACTCGCTCATTTGACGTGATAATCGGTTAATTTCAGGCATTTTTAACGCACTGGAAACGGCCATTGCTGTTTTATCAAAACGGTAAAAGGCTTTCGACGTATCATCAGCCTGCTTACCCATTTCAGCCATTTTCCGCTTTGTTTCTCTAACCGCTTTCCCCGCCTCAAGAACGCCCTCAGTATCAGCTTTAATGATGATTTCAACCCCATCAATCTCAAACATAATGACCTCTCTTTTAATGTTTCGCTGATAACCCGCTGACATTACCGTCACGTAATGCAAAGCGTGTCATTTCGCCAATCACATAAATACACTGATCTGTGATGGAATATGGCTTAGTGAATACATTCAAATACGGACGCAACAAATCACATGCCTTACTCTCAACATCGAACGACTCACCACGAGACTTAACAATCGATACCGCATTATCAAATAGTCCTGCCGCCAGCAATTCAGGGATCACCTCGCCTGTAATGCCGTTATACGTCACTAATGTTGTTCCCGTTTCCGCTTTTAGCCCATCAACATAAATCTGGGCGATGGTACTTGCTAACTGCTGTAACTTTTCCATTAGAACCCCTCACGCTGTAAGGCATCACTTAATAGCCCTTGAATCAATTGGCTAATAGGCGCTCGTTGAATGAAAACATCTTTTTCACCCTGTTTTTCTTTAAATTTTTTAACGCGATCTACTATGTCGCTTTCAATTGACACTGCCTTGAAGGTTCTTTTTTGCTTATCCATGATTATTTACCCACCCTGTAGTTATATACACTACAATTATAATCCAGAGTAAAAAATAAACAACAATATATTGCTACAAAAAAGTATAAATGTAGAAATATTTTCTACTAAACTTGATTTACTTGAAATTAAGACAACAAAAAAACCGACTCAAGGTCGGCTTCTGTTCTATTTATATGCTTGCTATTTCAACGGTGAGTTATAGACAGGACTTTTAAAAGTATAAATTAGATGCGTTTTCCCTTGATTTGATACGCTCATTCTTAAGTTTGCTTTGTATCCATCTTTATCAAAATCCATATTAACGTCGCCACAATCTTGGCTTGCTAAGCAATTAAAAAAATCACTTTCATCTTTAATGATATGGGTTTTATTTACAGCTTCGCCATATACTTTTTCCAGTTTATTTCCCGCTTGCTCATATAGTTCAAATGCTTCATCTTTGGTAGTTGCTTTCTGATCGAAGTTCTCAGTATAAAATATATAGAACAGCCCTAACTTATCGTGAAATGTTGTAAACAAAATAGCTGCGTCGTGTCCGTCAGGTGTTTCTTGAAAAGTACAGGAGTGTTCAAAATTACAGTTTGTATCTTTTAAATTTAATGCTTTAACACTTTCTTTAGTCTGCCCCCACTTAAAGCCGTAGGGTGCTGGTGGACTGTTATCACATCCCGATAGAAACAAAGCCAATAAAGCCGTTATCATGATTTTTTTCATTTGGTGATCCTTTTAGTTGATAAGGCCAATTATACATAACCGCCTCGGCTTATGCTTTGGCGGTGTTCAACTAATAACTATCTGTAACGCCTAATCAGAGCCTTTCTAGCAATTTTGATTTGATCTGGCGTACCTGTAATAACCATGCGTCTAAAAATAAATCCTGAAGTTTTGACATTAACGTCAGCGATACGCCTGACGGCTTGCATGGCATATTTAATTTTATCAAGCTCAAAGATTGTATAAGCCAATTCAATTACATCTTGATTACCTTTGCTTCTGTAAATAATTTTCATAAGGCTCCTGTATCATTTCTTTAGCCACTCTATCAGTTTTTGCTCCGCTATGCTTTGTTGTTCTGGCGTAACCTCTCCGTTAGGTTGTCCGTGCATATCAAACCGATTGCCGCCCAGAGTAAGAGCTTTCAAATATGCCTTGCGGCTGATGTATGAGCGTAATCCCTGTTTAATGTGACTCTCTGGGATATCCAGCCCTTTATCTTTAACCTCAGCAATCATAGCTTCCTTGATGCCAATCATTAGCGGCTTGGCTTCTGGCTCACTGAATAGCGTCCAATGCTGCGCTATACGGTCGATACGGTGTTGTTTCTTCTTCGCGTGAACATCTGCCTTGTTTTTCTTCTTCGGTTGCTGTGAGGCTTCCTGTGGCGTTTTAGCCTGTATGCTTTTTGGTGTGCTCATCACTGGTGGATTTGTTACACCATTGTTATTTTTTCTTAATGATAAAGTCACTCGGGTCATGATTTCTTTTTCCTCAAAAAAACTTTTCTATTAAATACGCGATCAGGTGTTGGTTCAGTCGGTTCAGTTGGTTCAATTTGTAAAGATGCTTGTTTTTAAAGTATTTATTTGAAAATACTGAACCAACATACCCATGATTTGAACCGACATTTTCTATGTATGAACCAACATCGAATTTAAAAATGCCATCCAGTGGAAAAACTCTTTAATTCTGTGTGTTGGTTCAAAATGCCACTTTGTCGGTTCAAAACAGCCTCTTGTTGGTTCAGTGTTGGTTCAATAAATGCTATTTTTCCCTTATAAATCAATAAAACTTATCTACTGAACCAACTGAACCGACACTAAAACGATAAAATCACGCACATGAAAAAAACATTATGAGATTTTCATCCCTCCGCTAGTTGTTGCTCAATTGTTATCTTCTTCTGTGCTCTCTGGAGCGAACTGCAAAACGTAAACATTAAATTGCCGTCCGTCTATGCGTGGGCTTTTTCGTTGATAGCCTCTCCCACTGGTGGGTGGTGTTAACATGCCAGCCATTTTTAACGCCTCAGCAAATTGTTTGTAGTTAAACCCTGCCGCGATTTCTTTCTCAAAGGCGGACGGGAAGGTATAAAAGATTATCGGGTCATCCTCGTTACTGCCTTTCTTCCTATATCCTGCAAGGTCTCTAATAGGTAGATCCCTAACATCATAAGGAATTGGGGCAAATCGGCTTAATCCGTGAGCATTCAAAAACGCCTCAGCTTGTTCTTTGATTTGCTCATACTCTTTGTTTCCCGTGCCGAACTCTGCGACCCATACGTTAAATATTGCTTGAACTACATCCCTACAATCTTGTTCACTCCAACCCGTAATCACACGCCCCATAATCAAAGCAGCTTCAATTGTGGCGAATCGGTCGCTCGCTCGGTGTACCTGTTCCCCATAGCTACTTGGAATTAACTTATTCCAGCGTTGCTGTGCGGCTCTGTAGGCTTCTTTAGCTTCGTCTTTGTGATTTGATAGGTACTCAATCCAATAGCGTCCTGCTGCCCCGTAGCTATCACGACAATTCACCTTGATTAAATCCGCGTGGGCTTTCCCTGTTTCACATTCGTGTAGTTCGGTGGCGCGTTCAATGGGGATATTTAGTAATCGCACTAATTGCCCTGCGTTCACTTTCACACCTGAATTTAATAAAAAGGTTTCAATGTCTTTTTCCCCTGTACTAATGGCCACCGTCCGCCAGCTTTGAACCTGCCTATTGCCACCATCTTTCGCACCTTGTATCTTGCCTTTGCCATTAAACAGCGTGTAAGCCGATTTATAGACGTGTTTAGGGTCTGCGCCTTGTCCGACTTCATCCAAATACAAAAGCCCGTCATTGTGCGCTACAGCCTCGTTAGTCATGCCGTATTCAGTGCCATACCACGTTAAACGCTGCAAATCGGGATCACCGTACAAGCTCACGGCCATATCTGCGGTGGTGCTTTTCCCTGCTGTCGATTGGGCGTAAATGTGAATACCAAAGCTGTCCGCCCCTGTGATACTCGTCATCGGTGCGGCTAAGGCTGCGCCAATCGCAAACATCATAAAACTATTACCGTTAGCCAATCGTGCAACATCATTCCGCCAGCTTTCTACTGTTCCGCTTGTCTGGTAGGCGGTAGCGGCTGCGCTTTGCCCGTTAAAAAATATCGGTTGCTCAGGTGTACCAATGATTGAGCCGTCTGGCATGATGTACGCGCCTTTGTGCCAGCCTGATTTATTGGTGATACTCCAATTCTCTTTGAATTTCTGGCGCAAGAGCCAATCAGATAAAGACTGTCTTAGCCCTGATTTAGTTGTCACAATTAGCCCTGCATTTTTAAGCGTTTTCCACCCCTCACGCTCGCCAATATCCCCCATCGGAACGGCTTGAACGTTGTTATTGCCCCACTCGAAAATCAAATACTTTTGATTCAGGTCATTAACGCCTTTCGTAATGCGTTTTATGGCGTTAGATAACCATTGTTCATGATTGATGATCTCCCCTGTTTCTTTGTCCGCTTTAGGTGTAACCAGAAATACACCGTCGTCGCGTGATTCAATGCGTATTTTCATGGGGTCTGATTTAAGGGCTTTGTGGTTTACATCAATCTCAATCATTACCTTACTTCCTTGTTTATCCACTTCGGCATTAAATGCCTGTCTTGCTGCCTCAATGCCGTGTGATAAGCGATAATCATCCCAATCGGCTTTATCTTCGGTAGGCGGTAAAACCGCAATACCATTAACCGCTTTAGCTGCCTTTTCTGCCGCCAATTTCCCTATATTGTCTTGGTCTGGCTTAATATCGTTGTCACCTGCAATGATAATTTGGCTCTCTTGGTACTTTGTCCGCATCACCTTAGCCACATGAATTAAGTTACCCGCATCAATTGCCGCTACTGTGTGCGCTTCTGGTTGGATTAACTGGCACGTCATGGCGGTTGCCAATCCCTCAGCGATAATCACCGTAGAAACATTTACAGGCTCATTGATAGGGTAATAGCTGCCATTCTTCGCGCTATCGAGTAATAGCCGTTTCTCGCCATTGGATTTAATCGTCTGTGCTGCTGTGATTGTGCCGTCAGTGTCTATCAATGGAATAATCAGCGAACCATCGGCTAACAGGGTCACGGTGGTACTATCAAACCCTTTCGCCTTGAGATACTCAGATTCGCCCTGTTTAGCATTGGCAATAGTGCGGTTGTATCGCGCTGTAAAGCGTTTATGCTTCACTATCTGCTCGTTAGCTTGGCTCTGGGCTTGCTGTGCTTTCAATGCGTCCTGTTGCGCTTTTACCTCATGGCTACGGTAGGCTGGTGGATTATCTGAACGGGTATCAATTCCAATTATGCCAGCCACTTCATACGCTGCCTCAGTCACGCTGCCACCCAGAACACGCTGAACTAAGTCCAATCCATCGCCTGAGCCGCACTGGCTACAAATAAACGTGCCGTTGCCGTCTATGTCGTCGAATCTAAAACGGTCTTTACCGCCACAATGGGGGCAAGCTGTGTGCGTGTTTAGGGGCACTTCTGCCCCAAAGTTGGATAATATGTTTTGCCATTGGCCATTTGCTTTCAGCTTCACATCACGGATAACATCAATCGGTTTCATTGAAACGCCCCCTTATCGGCTAAAGAGTCGCCCATATCATTAATCATGCTTTGCCAAACCTCGCGCCCGTAACCCGTGATATAGCCATTAATCACGCACTGACCCATTAAACTAATGGCTGTTGTTTCCCACATAGGAACAGACTGTTTAAGTGCTTCCAGCAAATAACTATCGACGAGCATTCGAATACCTTTCACACCGTCAATAATGGCAACCTCAATGGCCTTGTTGCCTACATTCATTGGAAACCAATCACCGCCATTACGTGTGGTTACATCGTGATAAATAGCGGCTGCGTAGCTATTCGCCAGTGAATTAACTTTAAAATTCTTCGTTATCATGTCATTGCGTCCTTTTAATGAATGGTTACGGTGTTGCTAAACTCACCATCTTCTATCGCCCGAATGAGATCATCGTGAAGAATAGATAATCCCTCGCGCCCTCGGTCTGATAGTCGGCAACCTTGTTTAGGCTCAAGATTGATAAAATCCCTATACATTCTTATGGCCATAGCAGGGGCATATCCTGATTCGTAATGCTCATAAGCTGCGCCCTCAACGTGGTTTGCCAATAACATACGTTCGCTTGCTGCATAAACAGTTAAGGCTGCGTGTTCATTGCGATACACTGCTGCGGTAATCTTTCCGCCTTTCCCGTTATCGGTTTGATGAAATCCGTTATTGTCGGCCTGTTCCATGACAAAAGAGGCGGCAACAATCCAACGCCAGAGAATGACGGTTTGCTCAATGGTGGATTTAAAAAAGCCTTCAACCTCACCTTTGCTAATGGCTAAAACCAACTCAAACCCCATTGATAAATGACCATCAAAACTACCGTCATTTAATGCGTCCAATGCCTCCGTATAGCTAATAGCCTCTTGATTCGCTGCGTCAGTAATGAGAATTACACCGTGTTCGCTGTGCTCGAATGCGTTAATGTTTGTAATATTCATCGGTTCGCCTCCGCTACTGCTACTTTGTAAGCTCTCAACACATGCGAGGACTTACCTGTAATAATTGTTTTAATCACTAAGCCGCGCTTTGTGCTGGCTGTTACATTGGTTTTAAGCAGTACCGCATCCACAACACGACGATGTTTTTTATACTGAAATAGATTGCTAGTTACGGTGATTTTGGCGACTGCGCCACCGTCAAAATAATTGAGTTTCACTACTTGTTACCCTCCATAGCAGAATCAATATCTTTAACGGCATCACTCACCATAGAGAAAACAACATCTATCATATGGGCGGTTTCCTCGTCCTGATTCGCCTCTTGCCAAACGCTTAACAGTGTCAGCACTCGGTTTACTTTCATGCGTGGCACTTCCAGTGATAAAACCATCTCTTTGTTAGCCATTACTTCACCTCACGCACATAGTTAATTCGGATATCGGTTAAACCGTCACGTTGCGCTTCTCGCATCACTTGCGATTGTGCGTCTTTCTGGGTGGTAGATATCACCTGCTTACAAATACCTAGCGTTAACCCTTTAGGTGTTGTGCCATATCCTGCGATTTGAAACGTTCTCATGAGCGATAATCCCCCATATCCTGAATGTGTAGCTGTGAGGCTTGCTCAATGGCAATTACCATTGGTTTAAGTGCTTTTTTCTCCTTACGACGTAGGTTCATGGCATAACTACCGCGCCTACCGTGACCTTGATAAGAGTCAGCTTCTAAACGGCTAATCAAGTTCTGAGCCTCACCAATTGGCATGGCTTCAAGTTCCGCCAGCGTGGGTATTTGAATGTGTTTAATTTCTGGGAATTCAGAGAGTCGGAAATAACTGTTAACCATTGAACGCTGAACCTGCCACGACAAATCATCAGTAAATGGCTTGGCAACCATCAAATAACCTGATTCAGTGATAAGCATTAGCTCTTTTGCTTTTCCGCCTATTTCTAGTTCGGGCAACTCGGTACGTATTACGTACTTAGTGAGCAAAAAGTAATCTACCCCATCAATGAAGTGTTTTTTATGCGTGTTAAATGTGCGCTTTGCTGTACCTTTCGGGCGTTGGTGTACCTCGTCAATCATGGCAAAGGTCACAACTCGCTTACCTTGATACATAAATGGGCTTAAGCTGGTGGCATTGATAGTGACCTGTCTCATTTCATCACCCCTTCAATTCTTTCAAACTCAATAAATTGATTTTTTAAAAGACGACTTACCGCCCTTAACATGAAATAAGTATCACTTTCTGCCTCATTTTCTACGGCTGTTAATATCGGAAACATTAACGACTGGATTTCTTCGTTGATTTCCTTGGCTTCATCAAGAAGGCGCGACGGTGTAGGTTTTTCATGTTTTTTCATTTGGTCGCCTCCTCGAGGGATTCGCATATTTCTGCGTTGAAGTCATACGCAATAGAAACGGGGTCGATTAACTCACGCGAACAATCGCTACTCACTTGCTCCAAGATAACGGCAAGCAATGAATTATTTTGCTGCGCTTTGTATGCGGCTCTGTCTAATGGAATAGGCTTGCTCATGAGTTAGCCTCCAGTACCACAATTTCCTCTTGAAGAAATGCGCAGACGTCACCGGATAACTTCGCCATAAGAGAAGCTAAAGTAGATATTTCACTGCCTTGTAACTGGTGCGGGTGCGATTCAATGAGTAGATTAATTAACTCAACCTGATGAGCTTTTTCAGCCGCTTGGTGAATAGTGATATCTGCGCTCATACTTCCCCCTCTAATTTTGCGTCTACGGCTTCTGCGTCACTAATACGGTTAATAGCTTCCAACCAGTAATAGAGTTCTTGTTTTTTTGGATCATCAATCTGAGGGAATACCTCACAAAGAATATGAGCCATACCTTTTCGAACCCTAAGCAAACGGTCACGGCTACGTTCTTCTGAGTGTAAAGGGGTGTTATTGCCTAACATGTCCGCTATTTCAGCTTGAATACGCTGATAGTTATCAGGATATAAACGACTCATGATTAAGCCCTCCCTGCATAGGTGTATTCGTTGCTGAACTGGCTTAATGGAACAATGACAGGACTATCAAAGCCGTCTCGCTGAAAGGTCACACGGTTGAATTGAACCGATAGAACTCTGACGGTTTCGCCATTATTTTTGTGAGTGTAGAAGTCATTAGGTTGAGGGTTACGCATGAGCCACCTCCTGAGTAGGTAAGCGGCCAGCGAATATCAGCATGTAATCACGTACAAGCATCAGTCTTGCACTGTTCTCGTTCGGTGCTGTAACAGCAATACGGCAAGGTTTAGCGGTGTAATCGCTACGGTTTAACGCGAGAAATAACCATCTGTACGATTGGTTAGGGGTGAGACTAGTCCGCCCTGTGACGGGTGTGTTATGCTTACTCATAGTTACCTCGATAGCTTCGTTATCGGTGGTGATTAGATGCCCCGTTAGTGTTCCACCACTGCGGGGCATTGTTTTTATATAGCACTTACCTTTATACTGGTTCGCACCATATACATATAAACTATCATAGTGGTTCGAACCAATGCAAGATGAAAAAGACAAAAAACCATACGACCGTGCAAACAGCACAAGAAGAACAATCCGATTTGATGATGATTTGCTCAAACAAATAGACTCAGTTATTGGTAATGAGCCATTTAGTTCATGGGTTAAGACAGCCTGTCGTAACGAGCTGGAAAGATTAGGTGTTAAGCCTAAAAACTGATATTTGCCATACCAGAGAAGTAAGCTAATATTAATATTCTCACTTGCTCGGTATTCAATATCGACGTTTCCAAGGGTAGCCGATTGGCTGCCCTTTTTTATGGACTGACAAAACTCAATTCGTTCCTTTTTTATGGACTCCAAAAACTCAATTATTTTGCCTTTTATGGACTCGCAAAACTCAATTCGTTCCTTTTTTATGGACTCCAAAAACTCAATTATTTTGCCTTTTATGGACTCGCAAAACTCAATTTTCCCATTTTTTGAGATGAACGAGTTCAAATAACGGGATTTCCCGACTTTAGAAAGGTGAGAAAAATCACCTTTAGCTAATGGTGTAAATTCTCCACGTTTTGAGTGGCTCAAATTTGAGTAGCGCAAAATATCAGCGGATTTATAACCTGAGAAATATTCCCCAGATTGATTTCCCGTAAATTTTGGTGGTTGATTGGCGTAAATTTTCGCTGATTGGTTGCCAGTAATACTGTAGTTTAAAGCTACAGTATTACTAAGGGAGTAAATTAAACTTACCCCCTTACCTGCCAGTAGGGAATCATTCACTTGGTAGGCAATATTCCCCAACTCTGGGGATAATTGATTAATATTTGAACTTTGATTCCCCCGATTTGGGGTATCAAACATTGCTTTAGTCGCATTCATCATATTAGCCACCAATCCGCACAGTAGGACTCATTAAACTAGCGAACTGCTCAATGCGTTTGCTAACCTCTCGCAATGTCTGAGTAGCAGATAACCCCGAATCAATAGCATCCTGAAACGCTGCCTGTTCGATTTTCTGCATACAGACTAATAAACCTAATTGTTGCTCGTCTGCGCTGGTACGTTCACCAGTGAGTAAGCCTGTTAATCGGTTCTCTGTACGGGCTAGGTTGATGTAATGATATTTCTCTGCGCCTAAGTCTCTGAGCGCGTCGCGTGACTCATGGTAATGTGGCAAATATTCACGGCGGATAGGTTCAGCGGCGCGTTTCTTGCTGAATGCTTTGGTAACATCCAGCTTGAATTGTGTCATCTGCTCATGGTTACGCCCACGAACAATACGGCACATAAAATCAAATTGGTTCTCATTCAGTAGGTAATACCGATGATATTTAACCCCTCGCGCCCCAACTTCTTTCACTGACTCCGTTTCAAACGAAGGCAGTGAGCCGAACTCTCGTAGCTGTTTTATGTGCTTTTTAATTAATTCAAAAAGGTTCTTATGTTTAATTCCAATGCGTTTAGCAAACAGGCGGCTATCTATTCTCGGCTCAGTTCTGTGTTGAATTAAAATAGGCTCGTCGCTGAATTTAGGGTGAGCGAATCCACCAGCATTTAAGCTGTTATTTTTTAGTTTCATTATTTATTACTCCGTTATTCGTTCGGGTATAAGCTCAAAATTGAATTGATTTGCTCTTGTGGTAATCCCTCATAACTCCCATTGGCCGCACGAACATTAATTAAATCAATAATTTTCTGTGCGTCTTTTTGGCTACGAATGCGATAACGGTAATGTGACCCAATACCGTCAGGGTTCGGTTCGCTAATGCGCTCTAGGGTAATATTTAAGGTGCGCTCTAACTTTGAAAAGTAGTTACGGCCAGACGATAAACGACAATGTTTTAAAATATCGTTTTCAGTGGCTCCACGCTGACCAGTTTTAGAAATATAAATATTTGCTTTCTGTTCTTTTGGTGTGCGTTTGGTTATAATGGCGGGGCAATTTCCAATATCATTACTGATATCAAAGCCGCCTCCGCAAGGGCGGTTTTTCTTTTCCATTATGCTACCCCGCTTTGTGATTTCTTAGCTTCAGCCCATGCGCGAATCTCTTTCGCATCATAGACAAAAAAGCCTTTCTCAATCTCAAATGACTTAGGTAATTTACCGTCACGCTCCCAACGATAACGAGTAGCATCAGAAATGCCTAGAAAGTCGGCTGTGTGACGTAGACGGGCGTAACCGTCCATAGGGTAAGGTGTACTGATTTTTGCGCGTGGCTTGCGCTTAGGTGATTGCTTCTTCATGTGTCTAACCTTTTGAGAGTTGGTGTAGACACATTGAATATTAATTAAATAAACAAAAATAGGTGAGCGTTTTTAAAATAGGGTAGAAAATAAAACCATGGGGTAATTTACCTACGCTTCCATCCTAACTCATCAAGATAATCACTTATTATACTTATCAGTAACTTATAATCTTTAATTGGCGATACACCGCCTTCAAATAAAGTGGCTTCATGATTTAAAACCAGCTTGGCAATCCTACTTTTTATTATTACATCGTTTTTATTTCTATACCTGTCATCATCTGACTCATCTTTAGATGGGTACAATGCCAATAATTTATTAATTGCTCTATGTATGTCAGCCCTATTTTCTATAGCTTTCTTCTGAGATTGATGTATCAATTTATCTTTAGACAGGTTTCGAGCTTCTTTCTCAATCGAATCAATTTCTTTTAAATTTCCTGAACGAATGAAATTATCATTGTTAGTTATTTTTTTATCAAAGTTACCTGACATTATTTTAATAACATCTTCACTAGTGATGTATAAATCACTATCCCTAATTATCTTCTCACTATCTGATATTACCTGTATAAATGATTCTTCTTTATAAAAAAAATCATTTTGCAAGTAAAGCTCCAAGCCGTTAAGCTCTACCTCTTTTCCACTTTCAATGTCATCAACTATATAAGGCGGTAATATCCATAAACCGCTAGCTTTAACATCTAATTCTAACCCAGCTCTTATTGCCCCACCTTTAAGTAAATAGCGATAAGGATCCCTATTACTATCTAGAGCCTTGCAAACACCGCTGACATAATTAAGTCTTGATAAAGAGTTTATTCGTAAAATAGTTGTTATATAATCATCCCCACCAAAAGAAAGAAAAGATCCAATAGAACCAACAAGCTCATGCCTTTCATGCCACAAATAATACCTAGCGAATTCCCAATCTAACTTAATTAAACAATCAATATCCCCCATCACTGCGAGGTTAATTAAATCACTTTCACGCACAGACAGTAATTCTGCTGCTCGGCTTAATTTGCAATATCTAAAAAGTATTTGCTTACCCATCACGTCACCTTTAACGCGCCTTAAAGAATACCGTATCAGATAGGTAAGGTTTCCCACTTTTCACCCCGTCGAGCTAGATACGGTTTAAACTAGTTATGCTTTCTTACTCATTGGTACAACATTATAGTCTGATCCACTTTCTAATGCTGTAAGCAAATCAGCCCATTGTGATAATGCGGCTTTTCGTTCATCAAAGTAATCATGGCGGTTATACACTCCCTCAATGCCTTTTACCCTGTGATTTAAGCACCTTTCAGCTATCTGTGGCTCAACACCTAATGCTGATAGGTGAGTTCGCATTGTTCTGCGTAGGTCATGGATACTGAACTGAATAAACGACTCAGGCAATGATGAAAGAATGCTTTCAAGGTTCTTATTTAACGTTGTCTTATTTATCGTTTTATTTTTACCAGTGCCTGTTCTTCTGGCAGGTAATACATATTCACTACCGCAAGCCATTACCTTTAATTGATTAAACCACTCTATAACAGGTTTACTCAAAGGGATATCTATAGCGTCACCAGTTTTGCTTCTCTCTGATGGGAAATGCCATACCGCATTATCTAAATCAATCTCGCACCATTTAGCCTCGCATAATTCCATCTTACGCAAGCCAACAGCTAGAATTATTTTAAATGCTATTTTGTTAGATTCTGGCAATGTCGAACTATTCAGCGTTGAAAGGAATAATGTCAGCTCATCACGGGTTAACCACCGTTCGCGTTTACTTTCCATTCCGCCAGCATCAGAAATACCAAAGGCCGAGGCTGGATTGCTATCTATCATCTGTCTACGAACCGCATAATCAAAAATACGCTTTAACCAACGTAGCGATTCATCAGCGGTAAATGGTGAGCCTCTATCCACGATGGACTTTATTAATAGATCAACATCTTTTGGCTTCACATCCTCAATTTTCATTGAACCAATAACAGCCGTGATATTTTTATCTATCAGCTTTTTAGATTCCTCATGTTTTTTTCTTTTTGGCTTTATTTGTCGCTCGTAAAATTCATCAATCAGCCCAAACACTTTAACCGCTTTATCTTCGCGCTGTATTCTCTCTAACGCCTCGGCTTTTTGTCGCTTTATATCTCCAGCAACATCAACGCCTAAAATAACCTTTGCCGATAACTCTCTAGCAATTTCACGCGCTTTCATTAGGGTAATATTGGGGTATGTCCCGATAGAAACTATTCGGGCTTTTTTATTGAAGCTATATCTAAATCTCCAGCTTGGGTTTTTGTCATTCTTTGAATATCTAAGATAGAGCCCATTTCCGTCAGCTTTACCCTCGAATCGTTCATTTGAATTTATCCAAGCCTTAATTTGTCTATCGTTTAAGTTTGGCATTTTGTGCAATTTCCAATCAATCGATAACTTTTACAAAAAGCTATTAATTTCTACACGTTAAAACGCTGTATGTTTTTTGGTCGTTTTTAGGTACAAGCTCAGGTACAAGCAAAAACGGCTATTACGTGACTACTTCTGATTGCCCGTGAATTACATTATCAATTATTATCAATGAGTTAGATTGTGAATTGATATACTCTGATATGCTAAGAACGCCTATTCAACACTTTCGGAATAAAAATTGAAAATACTGTACCATGCGGTTGATTTTCTTCAATAATCACTGCACCATTACAGCGTTTAACATAAGATGCAACGAGATATAACCCGATACCATGGCTATCTGCTATATCTGTTTTCGTTGTGACACCACGCTCAAACCATTTGTCTTGAATTTCTGACGGGAAACCACATCCCTGATCAGCGACTTCAATGACAATCTCCTTTCCTTCATCTGAAAGGTATAACTCAACTTGCTTATTACCCTGATTATTTTTCAAACTTGCTTCAAACGCATTATCGAGTAGATTACCCAAAATGGCACAAAATTCAGTACTATTTAATGAATCAGGTAATTCATGTAACTGACTACCCGCAGTAAATTTTAATTGTAAGCCTAGTTCTTTGGCTCGGTGGTGTTTACCAAATAATAAACCAGCAACTTGCTTATCAAAAAACTGCCCACGGAGTGTATCAATTAATTGTTGCTGAGATTCTGACTCCCCTTTAATTAGCGCCAACGCTTGGTCATATTCTTTCATTTGCAATAAACCGCTTAATGTTGACATCCAATTAAGGTGCTCGTGCCGTAACGTACGTAAACTTTCTATATATTGGCGAACTTGAGTCAACTGAGAGTTTAGCGATTCAATATCATTTTGGCTACGAAAGCTAATGACCGCCCCCACAAGATGTTCCCCATCACGAATTGCCACCCGGTTTGCAATCACATTTAGACCATTAAATTCGCAAATCACATCATGCTTAGTCGTTTCAATATCGGTAATAAAAAAGTCGGCTGGCGAGATATGCTCCGACACAAAAGTCCCTGTTAACTGCCCCAGCGGCTTACTTAGAGATAACATTTTCCGGGCATTAGAGTTAATATTAATAATCTGCCCTTGTATATTCACTGCGATAACACCTTCGAAAACAGCTTCAAATATCCCTTTTTGTACTAAGACTAATTGGGTTATTTCCTCAGGTTCCATACCCAACATTTGTTTTTGAATTAAACGTGAAAATGCCCATGATAAGAAGAGCAATATAATCAGTATCCCTAAAAAAGTGGCTCCTGTTTGTACGAATAACTCACTGAGTGATGTTTCTATTTTGTTGGATAGATAGCCAATAGAAACAACACCGATCACTTTACCTTGCTCATCAAAAATGGGTGTTTTTGCTCTAACAGCATTCCCCATTGAACCTTCGCCATTGATAAAATAGCTTTCCCCTTTCTCTAAGGCTCCTGGTTTGTTCCACTGCATTTGAAAACCAATTTTTTGACTATTTGGGTGATACAAACGAATCGAATTTTCATCACCAATAACAACATAATCGTAGTTAGAATCTTGGTTTAGTTTGTCAGCGATAACCTTCAACCCAGGAATATCTCTATACTTTACGGATTGAACAACACCATCAATAGAAGCAATCAGCTTTGCTTGGCTCATTGCTAACGATTGAATGTTCGCAATCAATCGATTTTCAGCTGTGTCCGTAAAATATTTACCCAGCCCGAGAGTTAAAAAAACAGAAACTATTAATAACAGAAAAAATACTCGTACTGAAAATGAAACTGAATTTACTTTTTTCAATGAGGAGAACGTATATTCTTTTTTCATGTTATGTCTCGTTACTGGCTGAAAAGTAAAAATTTTGTTAACTCAAAAATGGTAGGATAACCGATAAATCGGATTCAAGCCAAAGATATAATACACATATTAATAATTAAACACATTAAAACCAAGCAATAAAAAACATATTCAATAATTAAAAACTTTAAAACCATTAAACAAATACAATCTCATTTGAGAAACATGAAATAGGTCAAATATATTAAATACAGTATCTTTAATATAAATATCAGAGAGGGTAATTAAATAAAAATTTATATTTGTTTTTATAAAAACAACCTAAGAGAATTTATTTAATTAACTTTAACATTAGCAACATTTTAAAAACATCTCTAAATGAGATGCAGGATACTATTATGTTCGAAAACATAACGTTTAACCAAGTAAAACGTCATGAGAACAGGAAACTTGCTGAAATAACTCAGTTTTTAAAGGAAAACGATTTAGAACTTGATTCAAGTATTGACGTTTTTATTACGATTTCTCGCAATGAAAAATTAATTGCGTGTGGAGGATTAGCAAAAAATGTTATTAAATGCGTTGCTATTAGCGATGATGCTCGAGGTGAAGGCCTTGCATTAAAATTAGCAACAGAACTGGTTAATCTTGCTTACGAAAATAATACAACTCATTTATTTATTTATACCAAATTTCAAAATGAAAGCTTATTCCAACAATGTGGTTTTCATACCATTGCCACAGTTCCTGATATTATGGTATTGATGGAAAATAGTTGCTGTTATCTAAAACGTTATATCGAAAGTTTAAAAGCACAACGTAAGGAAGGAAAAAAAATTGGCTCAATCGTTATGAATGCCAACCCCTTCACTCTTGGGCATCGTTATTTAATAGAGCAAGCTGCGAAGGCCTGTGATTGGCTACATCTATTCGTTGTCAAAGAAGATACCTCACGTTTTCCTTATAAAGTTAGATTAAATTTAATTGAAGCAGGAACCAAAGGAATAGAAAATCTTACTATTCATAAAGGTTCGGAATATATTATTTCTCGAGCGACTTTTCCTTGTTACTTTATTAAAGATAAAACAGTTGCTAATAACTGTTATACCGAAATCGATATTAAGATTTTTCGTCAATATATTGCCCCTGCTTTAGGGATAACCCATCGATTCGTAGGCTCGGAACCTTTTTGCCAAGTCACCAACCAATATAACCAAGACATGCGCTTTTGGTTAAAAACCGATGCTATGAATTTTCCACCTATAGAACTCATTGAATTTCCGCGAACAATCATCAATGGAACGGCTGTTTCTGCCTCACAAGTTAGACGATTGCTCGCTAAAAAAGATCTTGCGGCGATTAAGCCGATTGTGCCTGAGGCAACCTATCAATATTTACAAGAGATGGTCGCCAATCAAGTCGCATCTGCTCAAGGCCACACCGAAAGTTCTGAATTAGCCATAGGTGAAATATGAAGATAAAGCACGCAGCAGTAGCTGGCACACTTGAATCAAGTGATGTCATGGTTCGCATAGAGCCACTAGAAGACACTCAAGAGGTCTCAATACAAATTACCAGTAGTGTTGAAAAACAGTTTGGGGATGCTATCGCAAAAATCGTACAAGAAGTTATCCAGCAACATGATATTCAAGGGGCACAAATCATTGTAGATGATAAAGGTGCACTAGAATGCGTACTCAAAGCCCGCTTAGAAGCCTTATTGGCTCGCGCTTGTGATATCGACTATCTGCCTTGGGAGGATAAGTAATGACTCCAGAACAAAAATCACGCACACGCAGAAGTATGCTGTTTGTTCCCGGCTCTAATGCAGCTATGTTGAGCAATTCCTTTATTTATAAAGCGGATGCTTTAATGTTCGACCTTGAGGACTCCGTCACTTTGCGCGAAAAAGATACGGCTCGTCGCTTGGTTTACCATGCATTGCAGCACCCGCTTTATCAAGATATTGAAACCATTGTACGGGTCAATGCATTAGATTCCGCTTTTGGTGTTGCTGACCTTGAAGCCGTTGTTCGCGGTGGTGCGGATATCGTCCGCCTTCCTAAAACGGATACGGCACAAGATGTTATTGATATTGAAAGTGAAATCTTGCGTATAGAAAAAAGCTGTGGCCGCGAAGAAGGCAGCACAGGTTTGCTAGCCGCTATTGAATCACCAATGGGCATCACTCAAGCTGTAAATATTGCTCATTCATCACCAAGACTTATAGGCATCGCATTAGGTGCCGAGGACTATGTCCGCAATTTGCGCACCGAGCGGTCTCCAGACGGCGTAGAACTCCTCTATGCTCGGTGCGCCATTTTACAAGCCGCTCGATCAGCAGGTATTCAAGCGTTTGATACCGTTTATTCTGATGCTAATAATGAAGAAGGTTTCCTACGCGAAGCCGCTCACATTAAACAGCTCGGCTTTGATGGCAAATCATTAATTAACCCAAGACAAATTGAGTTACTTCATAATTTATATGCACCAACTCAAAAAGAAGTCGACCATGCGCAGCGTGTTGTTGAAGCCGCTGATGCCGCAGCCCTTGAAGGTAAAGGTGTGGTTTCATTGAACGGAAAAATGGTCGATGGCCCAGTTATTGACAGAGCTCGCCTCGTATTATCACGAGCAGCATTATCAGGAATTCGGGAAGAGTGAGGCAATAAAAATGACAAATAATACTCAGCGCCAGGCTCGCGTATCAGCCTACTTACAACCAAATACTGACGATGTACTACGTGAATTTAAAGATATTGGTAAAGTACAACAGCAGGTACAAAAGCCGAGAAATCGCAAATTGTGTGATGACTTGCAAGTCGCTATTCGCCGTTCTGGTCTTAAAGACGGTATGACCATTTCTTTCCATCACGCCTTTCGTGGTGGAGACCTTACGGTCAATATGGTGATGCAAGTCATTGCAGAGATGGGCTTTCGCAACTTAACACTTGCATCCAGTTCATTAAGTGCTTGCCATTCACCACTTGTTGAACATATTCGTCATGGGGTTATTCGTAAAATTTATACCTCTGGTATCCGAGGCCCGCTCGCTGAAGCCATTTCACGTGGTGAGTTAGAAGAACCCGTACAAATCCATTCACATGGTGGAAGAGCCAATCTAATTCATAGCGGTGAACTAGTTATTGATGTGGCATTTATTGGCGTGCCATCATGTGATGAATACGGTAATGCAAACGGATATACCGGAACGGCCTGCTGTGGCTCTTTAGGTTATGCCAAAATTGACGCTGAAACTGCGAAAAAAGTGGTGATGTTAACGGAAGAGATACTCGATTACCCCCATAACCCATCCAGTATTAAACAAGATGAAGTCGATTATATCGTCAAAGTTAAACGCGTGGGTGATGCGGATAAAATCGGGGCAGATGCAACTCGTATGACATCGAACCCTCGTGAACTTCTGATTGCGCGTACCGCAGCGGATGTTATCGAAAAATCCGGTTATTTCAAAGATGGTTTCTCATTACAAACCGGTACTGGTGGCGCCTCTTTGGCCGTTACTCGCTTCCTTGAAGATAAAATGAGACGCCATAACATTCAAGCTGGTTTCGCACTTGGCGGTATTACCTCAACTATCGTTGATTTACATGAAAAAGGGTTAATTCGCAAATTATTAGATGTTCAAAGCTTTGATAAAGCGGCAGCTGAATCACTTGCTCGCAACCCGAATCATATTGAAATCAGTGCTAACCAATATGCCTGTTTTGATTCGAAAGGTGCTTCCGTTGATATGCTTGATGTCGTCGTACTCAGTGCGTTAGAAATCGATACACGCTTTAATGTCAATGTGTTAACAGGGTCTGACGGTGTTATTCGTGGTGCATCTGGAGGTCATAGTGATACTGCTGTAGCCTCAAAACTGTCAATTATTGTTGCTCCGCTTGTCCGAGGACGTATTCCAACGTTAGTGGATGAAGTTCTCACTTGTGTTACACCAGGTTCCAGTGTCGATATTCTTGTCACTGACCATGGTATTACGGTTAACCCTGCACGCCCTGAATTAAAACAGCAACTTGAAAGCCAAGGTATTAAAACCGTTTCAATGAGCTGGTTAAGAGAGCGAGCACAATTATTAACCGGTACTCCTAACCCAATTGAATTTACAGATAAAGCTGTTGCGGTTGTCCGTTATCGTGATGGTTCAATCATTGATGTTGTTCATCAAGTGAAGGAGTAAATATGTTTTACCCACTGCCTGATACTCAAGAGCAATTTGAAATTTCTTTACCTGAACTGTTGGATAGCCGTGATGCCCGTCAGGCTCGCCAACAAGCATGGATTGGTCTCCATCAGGTAACCTTGATTTCATTTACTGTCGTTTTTCCTGGAGCTGTCAAAGACAATTCTCTTGTTAGACATGTGTTTAATCAGGGCTTAAATGCGCTTGAACAAATTGCTTCATGCGGGCAGTGGGTGTTTTTATCACAACAATCTTGGGCATTCAAAACGGGGCCGGAATGCTTGGTCGCCGTTGATGGTGATGCTATCGAGATAAAAAAAGCGTTAATTCACCTAGAAGGATCGTCTGCTGTTGGTCGGTTATGGGATTTTGATGTGTTTGATGCGAATGGACAGCAATATTCGCGATCTCAATTAAATTTTCCACCAAGACGATGCTTAATTTGTGAAAATGAAGCAAAAGTTTGTGCTCGTCAACGGACACATTCATTGGTTGAGATACTTGATCGTATCGAGGAGTTAGCAAATGCAACCTATTAAACAACTCAGCCATATCAATGAAAAATTAACTCGCTATTACAGCCAATTAGCATGGCAAGCGATGTTGGCCGAAGTGAATTTAACCCCTAAGCCCGGGTTAGTTGATAAACACAATACCGGTGCCCATAAAGATATGGCACTGACTGACTTTCATTTAAGTGCCAATGCCATCGCGACACATTTTCCACGATTTTTACAGGCAGGCGCTCAATATAAAAATTGCCCTATAGCGCAGCTATTACCTTACATTCGCCCTATTGGTATGGATTGCGAAAGGTCGATGTTCCGTGCAACAAAAGGCGTTAATACCCATAAAGGCAGTATTTTTTCCTTAGGTTTAGTCTTAACCGCAATAGGCCGTTTGATTGCACAACAACAATGTGTCTCACCGGAAAATGTCAGCTTATTGGTTGCTAGTATGTGTAAGGGAATTACCAATGAACTTAAACAAAAAACCGAAAAACCCACCGCAGGCCAGCGTTTATATCAGAGCCATGGGCTAACCGGTGCAAGAGGTGAAGCCGAAGGCGGTTACTCGTTAGTAATCAAACATTCACTTCCTTATTATTTACAGCAACTCGCTAAAGGCAAACTAGCCGATATTGCCCTACTTGATACCTTGATTCTATTAATGAGCCTGAATGACGATACGAATATTGTCAACCGTGGGGGTGTCAACGGCTTAGCATGGGTAAAACAACGGGCGGAACAGTTATTAATTGCTGGTATCAATACCTGTGATGACTTAGTTAAAGTTAAACATTTTGATAATGAATGTATTCAGCTAAATGTGAGCCCAGGGGGAAGTGCAGACTTATTAATTCTAACTTGGTTCTTTGCGCGATTACCCAATCATTCTTTTATTTAACATTAAGTGATTTTTTAATACTAATAAAATAGGAATAATTTAAAAAATAAAACAATTTAACCAAATAAAAACCAATTAACTATTTAACTAAATTATATACCTTAGGGTGAATTACTAATGAAGAATTAAAATCATTTTATTCACTCAAGATACAGCCATATTTAAAATATCGTCACTTTAACAAATTCCTAATATTAAAGTTCATTCAATTTAATATTAAATAAATTTAATATTGATTTAATCAAGGAAATTGGCTTATGCAAAAAGAAAAAATATGGAAGCTATTCGTGTTAATAGCCATTCCAATTATTATTGCTTTAATACCAACACCAGCGGGTCTACCACATATTGCGTGGTTGCTATTCGGTCTTTATCTTGCCGCCATTGTTGGGCTGGTACTTAAACCATATTCAGAGCCTGTTATTTTATTAGCCACGATTGCTGCAAGTGCGGTAATTATTGGGGTAACGGGTACTAAAGATGTCAAAGCAAGCGAAGTTTTAAGCGGATATGCATCCGGTACGACATGGCTTGTATTTGCTGCATTTACTCTGAGTGCTGCCTTTGTTATTACTGGTTTAGGTAAACGCCTTTCTTATATTTTGATTGGTAAATTAGGCGGTACAACATTAGGGCTTGGTTATGTAACCGCAATCCTTGATTTAATTATCGCTCCTGCGACGCCATCGAATACAGCACGTGCTGGGGGAATTGTTTTCCCAATTATCAATAGTGTGGCCGTTGCTTTAGGGTCTGATCCAGAAAAAAGCCCACGTAAAGCAGGTCACTACCTCCTCGTCAACGTGTATATGGTGACCAAAACCACCAGCTATATGTTCTTGACAGCAATGGCGCCGAATGCACTCGCCCTTGCCATGATGAGTGACATTATGGGCATCCATTTAAGTTGGGGCGGATGGGCACTTGCCGCCTCTGTACCGGGTTTAATCATGCTGATTTTGACGCCGTTAATGATCTACAAACTGTATCCGCCTGAGTTGAAAAAGGTGAATAACAAAGAGATCGCAGCCAAAGGCCTTGAAGATTTAGGTCCAATGACTATGCGTGAAAAATTGCTGGGGATTGTCTTTGTTATCGCGCTGTGCGGCTGGATTTTCTCTGACCTTATCGGTGTTAGCGCGTCTAGCGTCGCGATTGCGGTCATGGCATTAACCCTGATCCTCGGTGTTGTAACTTGGGATGACGTACTGAAGAATAAAGGCGGCTGGAATACCCTGATTTGGTACGGTGGTATTATCAGTATGTCAGGCGTACTCACAAAAGCAGGCTTCTTCAAGTGGCTCGCAGATACCATGAGCCAATACCTTTCTTTCGGTGACCAAGCGATGCTGGCCTTCTTTGTCATCATGTTCATCAGTGTTGCCATTCGCTACTTATTCGCCTCTGGTGGTGCCTACGTTGCAGCCATGGTGCCGGTATTTGCCACTGTAGGTATGGTTGCAGGGGCTCCTCCGATGTTGCTCGCTCTGGGCTTACTGTTCTCGAATGCTTATGGCGGAAGCGTAACGCACTATGGCGGTGCAGCAGCACCTATCGTATTCGGTGCAGGTTATAACGATATCCGTTCTTGGTGGATCATCGGCGGGTTAGTTGCCTTCATTAGTTTATTTGTTCACATGACTATCGGTTTAGGTTGGTGGGAAATTTTAATTAGTACTGGATTAATTTAATTCTTCGTCAATAAACCGACACGACGGGCACAATCATGATTGTGCCCTATTTAACAACAAAATTATTAATTTCTCGCTGTTCCAGAGTTATTTGCAGTCTTGGCGCTATAACGTGAACTTTATTGGAGCAACCTTAATTCAGACTTAAGTTTACCCTAATAATATGAGTTAGGTTTACCGTAATAATACTTGACGGGTTTAACCTAATCAAATTCATAGGGTTACCTAATAATATTAAGTCAGTTTACCCTAAATAGTTCGCGTTGTAGCAAGGCGGCAAAACGAAGGCATCCCGAGGAGCATACATCAGTATGTGACTTGGGGGGCTGACTGCAGCCAACACAGCTACAGCGTCATACTTAACAGGTATTCCTAGATATATCTAGCGGGTTTACCCTAAATAGTTCGCGTTGTAGCAAGGCGGCAAAACGAAGGCATCCCAAGGAGCATACATCAGTATGTGACTTGGGGGGCTGACTGCAGCCAACACAGCTACAGCGTGAAATATGACGGGTAAACAGATGAAAAAAATTCCTTGTACACTAATGCGTGGCGGCACCTCGAAAGGCGTATTCCTTTTAGCGGACTCTCTCCCTAAAGACACTCAACAACGGGATGAACTGATCCTTGCTATTATGGGTTCTGGTCATGCTTTGCAAATTGATGGTATTGGTGGGGGTAGCCCACAAACCAGCAAAGTCGCTATTATTAGCTCTTCAACTCATCCTGATGCTGATATTGATTATTTATTCGTTCAGGTTTCTATTACTGAACGTATTGTTGATACCGCACCAAATTGCGGAAATATTCTTTGTGCCGTGGGTTCTTTTGCGATTGAAAAGGGGTTAGTTCCTATTACTGGTAAAACAACCACTGTCAGGATCCGTAATGTCAATACGAACACTTTCGTCAACTCTACGGTGCAAACGCCTGATGGCCATGTGGATTATGATGGTGATACCGAAATTGCTAGTGTACCCGGCCATGCCGCGCCTGTTGCCCTGACATTTTTAAATGCGTGTGGAACAAAAACAGGAAAATTGCTTCCTACTGGTCATGCTATTGATACCATTGAAGGCATTGATGTCAGTTGTATTGATATGGCAATGCCTGTGGTATTAATTGATGCTCCTCAGCTCAATAAAACTGGTTATGAAACTGCGGAGCAACTTGAATCCGATACCGAATTTATGCAAAAGCTGGAAACTATTCGTATAAAAGCCGGGGCAGCGATGGGACTTGGTGATGTGAGCAAAAAAGTTATTCCTAAACCCATATTGATTTCACCCGCCATTCACGGTGGAACCATTAATGTCCGCTATTTTATGCCACATAAATGCCATGGCGCTCTTGCCGTGACTGGTGCTATTGCCATTGCCACAAGTACTATTGTTCCTAATAGTATTACCCAGCAATATGTTCACTCTGTTGATATGAAAAACATTGCTATTGAGCATTTAAGTGGCAAATTTGACGTGTCGTTAAACCAACAAGGCAACTCACCGGAAGAGCTTCAAGCTTCAATTATTCGAACTGCAAGAAAACTCTTTGAAGGCGATGTCTACGTTCCTTAAAACTAATATCTTGGCCTGCCTCTTATCTAGAGGCAGGTGATTAATTTTATTTTTCTGCAAATAACGGTTCAAAATTACCATCAATATAATAGGAAACTTGATGTGCCTCATCTGGCGTTGGCAACTCCAACTTCCCTGCCATTTTTTCCATAACTTGCTCCGGCACTGCATACTTACGTTGTTGATTTTGTTGCCGCCACTGTTTAAATGGCACTTCCAAGTAAACTAAATGGATTTTGGCTTGATAACGTTCAAATAAGCTGATCATGGTTCCCCGTAAAGAGGCACTTAATGATGTTGCATTCCAAATAAAATGTGTTTTAGTGCGTAACAATCGTTTTGCTTGCTCTTTAGCTTGCTGAGCTACCCACCCTTGTGCATTTTTATCTGCAGGGTTGATTTTATGTTCTCGGCGAATATCATCTAAACACACGACTGCCGTTTGTGGGTAAAACTGTTTGATAAAATGGTCTTTTCCCATCCCCGGCAAACCACATAGCATAATCACTTCGCTCCCTATCTCTTCAAAAGGTTGGTAATCCGTAGTGCCTTTTTGATGATGAAAATAATGGAAGCGCCCAGCTGGTGAAGCGAATGATTTAGGTTTGTCCCAACAGCCCTGCTCACGACAAAATAATTCAAATAGCTCGATTCTAACTAATAATTCCGCTTTATCTTCGCATGTACGCCCTATCGCATCGGCTTTCGCTAACATGCACAATAAAGGCATTTCAACGCGCAATGATGCCGCAAATAATGTACGTTCAGGATCTGGCTTTTCCATTAACCAAAGCGGTAGACCATGAAATCGAACTAAAGCCGCAATCTGTTCACGAATAGCAAAAGGTGTTTCTATTTGTCGAAATAATATATTTCGTACAGATAACTCACCTTTTTTAGCATGTCCAGGCGAATGAATCCGCCCCTCTTCATCTTCTTTTGTCGTACTACGTTTTTCAACATCATGCAGCAACGCTGCCGCCCAAACGATTTGTTGTTTAAGTTCTGGAAGCTGTTGATATTCAGGTAAATCTTCCAAAGCCGCTAACACCATTTGAGTGTGAATGGCCACATTACCTTCCGCATGGTGCAAACGGTCTTGCGGCACATATTGCATATCACGCACAAAATCGAACTGTTTTTCAAGTTGCGCCCAATCACGACATTGGGTTAATTGCCAACTCATGGTTGTTCTCCTTGTAATTCAAAGGCCAGCTTGGCTCTCTGCCAATGCCGTTTCCAGTGGATATCTGTTTTGACATGGTTTTTACGCACATATTTAAAAACATGCGCCATAAAATCATCCACATGAAACCCTTGGCTATCACGGCTCACAATCCCTTCCATGCTACAGGCTTTCCCTGTATGTGTATCACGCGCAATGAATTGACTATCTAATGATGCCGCAGTAATTAATGAACTTGCATACTCTTGCTTATCCATCTGTTTACTGAGTGATAAATCTAATTGTGGGACAGTTGGAAAATCAAATAAAGCCGCATAAAATTGCACCTCTTCCCAACTAAGCCAATACTCCCCTTGCCTAACAGCAAACACATAGAAATAATCTTCAATATGTTGATATTCAATGGAATGTATTGCATAAAGGTTTTCGCCGAAGAGTTCGATATCCCCTAAATCATCTTTAATCAGCTGCCAACGTTGGCGAATTTGCTGGCTCCATGCCGATTGGGTTGGGGCACCATGAGAGCGTGCAAAAACTCCATAGCGGTTTAAGCAATTATTTTCACCATCCAGTTTTTCTGTGTGAACCAGTTTGTTTATATTTTGGATGTGCGACCACCAATCGCTATTGATGCGATCATCACTAGTCGTACCAGGGGAGAACGGATAGTGATACGTTCTACCATACTTTCTTGATTGCATATTCATCATGCTTTCTCTAAAGAAATAGAAATAACCACAAATCTTTTGTTAGATTTGCGTCTTTAATTGTTGAGAAATCAAGAGTAGGTATTACATATCTATTCCGAGTAACGGCCTCATTTTTACTTGGCTAATAGTTAAAATTAGCGAAATTGAAGGAAAACAGTTGAATTTTAGTCTAATTGTCAAGAAAAAGGCTATCAATTTATTCCTAATCTCATTACTAACGCAACTATTCAACTGTTATACAATTTTCATCTAGGGAATATTTCACTACCACTTTATTACGATACAAACAATTATCCTGCAGAGTGATAGGTTCTTGTCCTTTGGTTGTTACTTTTTGCCAAATTTCATTATGACGGTATATAACTTCATTCTCTCGGGTAAATTTATGGTTTTTCTCATAAATATGGTATTTGTGTTCACGAGGAGTGCAGCTCAATAACTCCCCTTCGAGTTGATGTTCTGCAATATTAAATACCAACTGAAAAGCACTTTGTGTCGGATTATAAAAAACCAAATCGATATAATTATAAAAAATTGCCGCCCCAGAACCAAAAGGCAATACCCGCCCTTCATCTGGAAATGGATCAAAACTATGATTAGCACGCTCAACCACTTGTAATGGAGAATGCAATACCATCCAATGAATTAAATTACTCAGTTGGCAGATTCCCCCGCCAATCCCTGAACGAGCCTCACCAAACGAAAGTTCCATACCTTCAAGAAAACCTCTGCGCGCAGTTGGTTTTCCAACGAGCCGACAAAATGAGAAGTATTCCCCTGGGTAGATGATGACTCCATTCATCGCTTCTGCAGCAATACGTAAGTTTGTCACTTTGTTGTATTGTAAACGTAGGTCTGACTCACCTAATTTACGGATCAGCTTAGATGTGTGCTTGTTGTAGCGATACTCAAGACGTTCATTGGATTTTAATTTCGCATAATATTTGGCGGAAAATGCCCAATGCAATCGTCGAGCTAAACGTTTTTGGGTGACACGCAGCCAATAGAGAATAGGATGATAAGAAGAAAGCGGCCTACGCATAACAAACCTTATTGATATCATTAACCAATAAATCATGTCATAGCCCTTCGCTTTACGACATAGTAACTATCTGATAAACCCAATAATTGATAAAAGAAAATAATCCAGCACGCAAAATAAAAACCATTTGTTCTAAATATTTCATGTCACAGCTAGGCGGCAAAAAAGTAAATCCCTAGGCGCATACACAAGTATGTGACTAGGGTTTACTTTTGAAGCCAACAACGCTGTGGCGTTAAAGCCAACGAGTAAATTAATACAAGCCGATTAGCGCCCCAGTCGCTAATAAAAAGAAACTGAACAACCAAATCCAACCAAACGAATAACGTAAGTGGCGGCCCATATCAATTCCAGCCAACCCCATAGCTAGCCACGCCGCTGGAGAAAAAGGACTCACGAAGGTCCCTGCGTTGTTACCTATCGCCATGGCGTAAACAACGGAAGATGGATCAACACCAACTGTGGCGGCAATTTGTTGAATTATTGGTAGTAAGGCAAAATAGTAAGCATCGGTACTGGTAAAAATATCCATCGGCACACCTAAAATACCGACAAAAATATGGACTTTAGAAACCCATTCGGTTGGCAAGATAGCCGTTAAGTCTGTTGCGATTGACTCAAGCATGCCACCTTCCGATAAAATACCCAAAAATGCTCCCGCCGCTAATATAATAGCAACCATTCCCAACGCTTGTGGTGCATGGGCGGCCAAAATTTTCATTTGGTCTCTAGGATTAGGGAAATTCACCATCAAGGCAATGGAAAGTGCAATCATAAAAACATAAGGTGCAGATAATAAACCAAATGCTAAACACACAACGGAGGCAACAATTAACCCACCATTGATGAGTGGTTTTTTAGGTTTTTGAACCGTTTCTGTTATATCTGCAGTGTCGTCACTGACAGGTAACAAAGAATCCATTTCATATGGCGTAGTTCCTTTCAAACTGGCCGCTGCAATACGTCGTTTCTCACGTAACCCCATCAGAATAGCAAATACCACTGCGCCACCCATACCAATTAGTTGTACTGGGATCAAATGTTGCCAAAGGGTCGAAGCATCAATTCCGGTTACAGCTGAAGCTCGGCCTAATGGCCCGCCCCAAGGTACCATATTCATGACACCCATACTGGCGCACATCAGTAGCAACATTAAATAGGGGCTCATACCAAGTTGACGGTATAAAGGTAACAATGCAGGAATAATAATTAAGAATGTCGCAGCACCTGACCCATCGAGATGGACAATACCCGCAATTAACGTTGTCATAATACAAACAACAATAATATTCCCACGAGTCATTTTAACCATTAAACGGATCAACGGGTCAAAAATATGCAGGTCTTTCATTAAGCTAAAGAATAAAATCGCAAATAAAAACATAGCTGCGACTTTTGAGACTTTATTAATGCCGCTTTCAAAGAATACTGAAATTTCAGCAACAGAATAACCGGCAAATAAAGCACCAATAAAAGGAATACAAGACATTGCGATAATTGGGCTAACTTTTCCCATCATCAATAATGTTACTATCGATATAATGATTAAAATACCAATAATTGTCAGCACATCAATTTCCTTCTTAGAATTATATTTTTCAGGTGAACACAAAGCTTAGGATTAGCTAGTATCAGCTTAATAAGCTTGTTTCTTATATAAACCATTTAATATAACCGCAAGGAATATTTTATATTTTTGCCTCACAAACAATGCATTAACGCTTATTTAAATTATCATTTAAAATAAAAAAATAGTTTTATTCACTATTAGAACCATTAAAACCATAAGCAGATATTAACGCCATTTTATATTGGTGATTATTAATTTTATTTATAAGTTACAGAATTATAACAATCAAAAAATAATAGCTATTATTATATTTTATTTTTTATCTCATTTTTTTATATTTTTTCCCTCTTTTTGCATCATATTGCTAGGGAAATATACTTTTTATGGTATTGATCAAATCTGCAAAAATTTACTTGATTTTCCTTCAATAATTCGCTGTAAAACAAATTTTCCCCCTTAATACCACACCATCTCACAAAAAATTTTTAGCTAACTGGGTATAATATTAAAATAATTTAAGTTTGCTAATAAGGAAAGTTCCAATGAGCCACCTTTTTTCACCTGCATCAATCGGCCAAGTTTCGCTGAAAAATCGTATTATTGTTCCCCCAATGTGCCAATATTCTGCAGAAAATGGTATGCCAACAGCATGGCATAAAGCCCACTATATGAACCTTGCTTTATCAGGTGCCTCTTTAGTTATTGTAGAAGCCAGTGCTGTTGTTCCTGAAGGTCGTATTACCTACAAAGACCTAGGCTTATGGAATGAAGAGCAAATGACAGCAATGCAACAAATGCTCAGCGATATCCGGCAATATTCAGATGCACGCTTAGGAGTACAAATCGCTCACGCTGGTAGGAAAGCATCAACAGATTTACCTTGGTTAGGAGGTAATAGTATTCAGTCCACACAACCTAATGGCTGGCAGACTGTAGCACCATCAGCACTGGCTTTTGGTAATAATGCAATTCCACATGCATTAACTATTGAAGAAATTTCGCAGCTCAAACAGCAATTTATTGAGGCAGCAATTCGGGCAGAAAAAGCAGGTTTTGACGTTATTGAGATCCATGCTGCTCATGGATATATACTGCATGAATTCCTATCGCCAGTTTCAAACTTACGACAAGATGAATATGGTGGATGCTTTAAGAATCGTACTCGCTTACTGATTAATATTTTCCATGAGATGAGAGAAGCCATTAGCCCTAATGTTGCAATTGGTGTACGGATCTCCGCAACAGATTGGCTTGAATCGGGTTGGAGCGTACCTGAATCAATTGAGCTAACAGAATTATTAGAAGATTTAGGTTGTGACTATATCCACGTCTCATCTGGCGGGTTATCAACTGAACAACAGATACCATTGAGCCCAAATTACCAAGTCCCTTTAGCACAAGCTATTCATGAGAATACTATGATGCCTGTCATTGCTGTCGGTCTTATCACTGAACCTTTACAAGCAGAAGCCATTGTGGCAACTCACCAAGCAGATTTTGTGGCAATCGGTAGAGGTATATTATTTGAACCACGCTGGCCTTGGCGAGCAGCAAGTGAATTGAATGAACAAATAGACGTTGCACCGCAATATCTACGCAGCGCCCCACACCAATTCAAACACTTATTTAAGTAAAAATAATAAATTCGCAGCTATTGTTGCTTGATAATCAATAGCTGCGAGTAATAAATAATTAACGTGCGTTAGTCGAGCACTGTTGAACGAATTCAATCATGGTTTTTTGGAATTCAGGCTCTGCGGTACCTGATTTTTCTAATTCCGCATCCATACGTTTAAACTCAGCTAAACCATATTTTTCAATTGTTTTATCGTAGGCACAACCACAAATTGCGGTAACTGCTTTTGCTGTTTCACCTTGAGGATTACCAGATGCAACGACACAAGTATTAACAAAGTTGTCTTTGTATTCAGCAATTTCTGATTTTTCATCAGAACATGCAGACAACACAACCATTGCTCCTGCCATACCTAATATTAATGCTAATTTTTTCATTTTATGCCCGTTTCCTATTCAGCTTTAACTGAGGTGATAATATTAAACCGCTATTATTCCTAGTTCACGCTATTTTGGATATATCGTTTATGTTTTCAATACCATTAATCTTAATATGCTAAATAAGAGGTTCTTATTAAGATTAACATCCCTATCACTGACTATGCATATTAATCATAGCTGTTTTCTTATAAAAAATCTGTATTGACCCATTGTTTATTATGTGTATTTTACCTTGGTAATGAATTAGAACAACGCCATCGGTAATAGAATAATGCCGATAAAATTAGCACACAACCAACAATTTGGACAAAAGGCATTCTTTCATTGTACCAAATAGCCGCTACAAATACGGTCATAACAGGTTCAAGGATCATAATAATTGCAGCATTGCCGGCAGTGGTATTTTTTTGACCAATAAGTTGCAATACAAAGCGTAAACTCGTTGCTATTACAACACTAGCAATAAACCACATCATGGTAGGTACGGTGATGCTACTTGGCCACTCTTCTAAAAAAAATGACAAAACTAACCCAGTCATTCCTGTACAAGCAAGCTGAATGGTCGTTAATGGCAAAAGAGGGATTGTTCGAGTATATAAACTGGTATAACAAAAATAGATAGCTTGAACAATTGCCGCACCAAGAAACCACAGTTGGCTTGCTTTAAACTCAAGCTGTGCCTTAAATAGTGTTAAACATGCCAACCCTAATACAGCGACCGGAAGTGCCTCCCAGAAATAACGAACTGGTTTATTTTTTAAAATAACCCATGCGACTAGCGGGACAAACAACATAGCAAGGCTCATGATAAAAGCCCCTTCACCAATTGAATCTGTTATCGCAACTGCGTGGATCCAGAGCACCATATTTAATGACATCCAACCGCCTGTCATTAATATTTTTGGTAATTGCTTCGCCGTTATTCTATTTTTTTTCCCTCGACAAAAAGGGGCTAAAATGATGGCTGCAAATAAAAAACGGCTACCAAGAAAGGCAAAAATAGGCATTCCCTGCACTGATTCTCGGGAAAATACCCACCCCCAAGCCGCGATTATCGTGGTAAGCACCAAGAAAAATTCTGCCTTTCTTTGTGAATACATGTGTTCCTCTGGATAAATTAACTGACTCGCAGATACATCATACTGGCTTTTGTATGTAAACCAATCACATTTATGGCCTTTCTCTCCGACTTCCCTAAATAAAAAATATCTCGCCAAAGAACGATAAATATGACCTTAAATTAAGAGCCATTTCCTCTTAATAAAGATAATTTTACTTCTTGGCTGCTTTTTTCTTATTAACTAGACTAAGTCTGATTTTAAACGCGATAAATGGGGAAGTTTGCATAGAATCTCATCAATTTATCTTCTTACATAGCCTGAGATAATCAAGGGCAGACAAACAATGCACAACTTGATGAAAGGTTATATCATGGTTATTCAAAAAACATTACTGATAGATAATGATAAAATCAAAAAAATTAAGACTGCGATCAATAAGAGAAAATATGCACATGCCGATGAAATAAGTTTGTTATGGCAGCACGCTTTAAAATCATCGTCAGTCTTCAGTTGGGGAAAAGTGATGCTAATTTCTATCATTAGTGGTCTTGTTATCACAATAGCCACTTATTTGTAGGATGAGCTTTTAAAAAGAAGAAATCGAGCCTATCGCCCGATTTCTATTAACTTTCTTTGATATAGCTAAAATAGCTAATTCAACTAATTACCAGTAACCTAAGAATTTCCACCAAACGCTACCAATAAAGAACCAAATGGCTAAGTTAACCACACTCATCACAAAACCTGTTTTCCACCATTCCGCAAGGGTTGCATAACCCGAACCAAAAATAATAGGTGCAGTACCCGTACCATAGTGTGTCAATGACATCATTAGTGATGATGAGAATGCTAATGTTAGAGCTAATAACATTGGTGGAGCACCAAGGGCTAAACCTGCCGAGAAAAATGCTGCATACATCGCCGTAATATGCGCAGTTGTACTCGCAAAGAAATAGTGAGAATACACATAAATTAAAACAAGAATTAGCATTCCCCATACCCAGCTAATGCCTAATCCATCAATAGTTGCACCGACGGTTAATGACATCCACTTTATGAGACCGAGCTTACCTAAAAAACTCGCCATCATGACTAAGGCAGAGAACCAAACGACAGTATCCCAAGCCCCTTTGTTTTTCAGAACGTCATCCCAATTAATAACCCCTGTCGCTAATAGAACACTCAGCCCAATAAACGCCGCGGTGGTTGCATTAACACTATATGCAGGCCCAAAAATCATGGCAGGTACACCAGCCCACAACAAAAGTAACAACCCAAAAACACCGAGAGTTATTTTTTCAGGTAATGAAACTGGGCCTAATTGTTGTAAACGTTCTTTGGCAAAATTTGGCGCATCCGGTGTTGAAGTAATTTCCGGCTTATACATCAAATAGATCACCAAAGGCATTAATATTAATGACACGATGGCAGGAACAAACGCCGCAATCGCCCACATACCCCAAGTTAATTCATTTTCTTGGCTTGTTTCACTAATAATCAAACTGACAATTAATGGGTTTGGCGCTGTCGCCGTAATAAACATTGCAGAAGTGATTGGGTTAATATTGTAGTTAACGAGCGATAAATAACGCCCTATCTTACCTGCGGTTCCATCTTCAGCCTTTGACCCAAAACTATCCGAGATCGAACGCATAATTGGGTGAATAATTCCCCCACCTCGAGCCGTGTTACTTGGTGTCACAGGAGCCAATATTGTTTCTGCTATTGCCAATGAATAAGCAATACCCAATGTTTTTTTACCGAATAAAGAAATGACATAATAACCTATCCTTGCCCCCAAGCCTGTTTTATTAAGGCTCATGGAAACCATGATAGAAATACCAATTAGCCAAATTAGATCATTAGAAAAGCCACTTAAAGCATCCGCAATTGCCCCTTTAGTTGATTCAGGGTTAGTGACTCCGGTTACTGCAACTAATGAAATAGCGACAATAGATACACCTCCTATTGGTAAAGCTTTACCAATAATAGCAGCGATAGTACCTACAAATAATGCTAAAAGATGCCACGCATTTGGATTAACACCTTCGGGAACAGGAATTAAGAACCAAATAATTAATGTTATTGCAACTGCGATTAGAGTTGGTACAGGTTTTAAAGGTGTTAGTTTATTCATAAGGTTATCCATACACGTATAAAGATGGAAATACAGAGTAATTTCAGTTATATATTCTAATTTTATCTTTAGATTAACAATATATAGCTCAAAAACCTTGATATTTATCAGTACGTGAATTCTTTTATGATAAATTTTAAGCCAGTTTGTAACGATGTGTAATATATTATTTCAGATATCAATCGTTCCATATTTCTTGCACAAAAAGATAAGCCTACACTTACATTAATAAGAGTAAGAATAAAACTGGGATTATTATTTGCTCTGTTACTAGGTTAACAGCACACAATCACATTTGTCACATAATCAAATTTGGTTAGTAATATACTAAAATTTCAATTTTTTTTATAGTTCATCCTCAATTTATGATTGCTGAATCGAATTAATAAAATAAAACCAAGAAATATTCAAAATTATATTGAATATATAAAAAATTATAACAATGACAATATTGATTAAAAAACACGCATATTACTATTAAATTAATACCTCTGCTTAATTAACATTAGTTATTATCTTATCTGATAATTTAAAAAAACACTTATAGTGATTATGCTCTGTTCTCAATACCATTTTTATCTCTAATCTAAATGTGAGTAATCAAACTTATCAAAATATGACTAATAAGGAAACGAAATGCCCACTGATAACATTTACATCACAAACTCTCAACAACCATGTATTGTATTATGTACAACCAATAGCCATGAAAGTGCAATTAAAATTACCCAACACTTACTCGCTAATCGCTTAGCAGCATGTGTTTCCCTACTGCCTGAAATAACATCTGTTTATCTATGGCATGGTAATATCACGCAAGATAAGGAGGTTTTACTCTTGATCAAAACGACCCAAGGAAACCAACTTAATCTATTTAATGCAATAAAAGAAATACACCCATATGAAACCCCAGAACTCATTCGCTTAGACCCAAGCCAAGTTGAAGACAATTATCTGCAATGGCTGATTAACTCTGTCAAATAATAGGTATTAATCTGAATTTAATAACTATAGCGTTATAAATTGTGAGCTAATATCATTTTTGTATAAATTAATTCAACTGGTCGGCTATGGTTTACCGTAAATTAGTGCTATATAAATAAGCTCGCTTTATATTTATTTTCCCTCCTTAATATTTGGAGGTTTTTTTTGTCTAAAATTGACTAGCGTATATTCCTTCAACCTGCTAAAAGTCCGATTTATTCGCCCCTTTGGCATTACATGGTTAGACAGCTATTATTATTATCGGCATTCTCCTTAAAAAAAGCGACTGATATTAATATCAATCGCTTTGTGTATAAAAAATAGCCTGAATAAGCTAGTCTCGTAATGGCGGGTTTCTCACTTGCCTATCACCTGCTACATAATAATCTGCATTGCTTGTGGGTAACGAAGGACGGTTTCGAATTTTATCGGCAATTTTCTCTGCAATCATGATGGTCGTTGCATTTAAATTCCCTGTAATGATCAACGGCATAATCGATGCATCGATAACCCGTAGATTTTCAATACCGTGAACTCGCCCTGCACCATCCACGACTGCCATATCATCGTAACCCATTTTACAGGTTCCACACGGATGAAAAGCGGTTTCTGCTCTCTCGCGCACAAATGCATCTAGCTCTTCATCAGTGCTAATCTGTTTGCCAGGGCTTATTTCATCCCCACGATATGGGTCAAGTGCTGGCTGAGCCATAATTTCACGAGTAATACGAATGGCGGCACGAAACTCTTCCCAATCTTGCTCCGATGACATGTAATTAAACAAAATACTTGGATGTTGCTTTGGGTCTAGGGATTTCAAGCGAACACGCCCTCGACTAGGCGATCGCATTGAGCCTACATGGGCTTGAAAACCATGCTGATTGACTGCATTACTACCATTATAGTTAATCGCCACAGGCAAAAAGTGGAATTGAATATTTGGCCATGCGAATTTTTCGCTAGTGCGGATAAACCCACCTGCTTCAAATTGATTACTTGCGCCAACTCCAGTCCCTTTAAATAGCCACTCAGCACCTATTTTAGGTTGGTTTATCCATTTTAAGGCTGGATATAATGAAACTGGTTGTTTGCATTCATATTGCAAATACATTTCAAGGTGATCTTGCAAGTTTTGCCCAACACCAGGTAAAACGTGCACAGCTGGAATATTGAACTCAGCCAAAACATCCTCAGGCCCAACTCCAGAACGCTGCAAAATTTGCGGTGAGGCGATCGCACCTGCACATAAAAGCACCTCTTTACTCGCCTTCACTACCGTAGGTGTAGTGCTATTACCTTGATAATATTTAACACCAACCGCTTTTTTCCCTTCAAACTCAATGGTATCTGTCGTGGCATGGGTAAGAATAGTCAGGTTATTACGCTTTTTCGCTTGGTCTAAATACCCTCTTGCTGTACTTGCTCGTCGCCCTTGCGGTGTAACTGTACGGTCCATTGGGCCAAAACCCTCTTGTTGAACCCCATTTAAATCATCTGTTTGCGGGTACCCTGCTTGTACGCCTGCTTCCACCATCGCATGAAATAGCACATTATTGCCATTTTTCGGTGTTGTCACACTGACGGGGCCATCTCCGCCGTGATAATCATTTGGGCCAATATCACGTGTTTCCGCTTTTCTAAAATAAGGTAAACAATCAAGGTAACGCCAGTCTTCTAACCCAGGCGCTTCCGCCCAACCATCAAAGTCTAGAGCATTCCCTCGGATGTAACACATCCCATTAATTAATGATGAGCCACCAAGCCCCTTTCCACGACCACACTCCATACGGCGGTGGTTCATATGCGGTTCAGGGTCAGTTTCATAAGCCCAATTATAACGTCGCCCTTGTAATGGGTACGCTAATGCCGCTGGCATTTGTGTGCGAAAGTCGAACCGGTAATCCGGTCCTCCTGCTTCAAGGAGCAGCACAGTAACATCAGGATCTTCTGTCAGGCGGGTAGCAAGAACGTTACCGGCTGAACCAGCACCGATAATAATATAGTCATAGACCATTGTTATCTCCTCTGTTTCAGTCAAATTAAAATGATGTGATTAAAAAACGGATGCAAATTCCCCCAGTTCCACTTGAATGGATTTCACTTGTGTATAATTTTGCAGTGTCATAACGCCATTTTCGCGGCCAACGCCGGAATGCTTATATCCGCCCACAGGCATTTGTGCTGGTGATTCACCCCATGTATTAATCCAACAAATCCCAGCCTCTAATTGATGAATAACACGGTGTGCACGTGTTAAATCTTTTGTCACTAACCCTGCAGCTAACCCATACACACTATTGTTCGCACGAGCAATCACTTCGTCTTCCGATTGATAACTCAAAATACTCATAACAGGGCCAAAAATTTCTTCCTGCGTGATTTGCATTTCATCGTGGCAATCAGTAAATACCGTTGGTGCAACATAAGCCCCCTGTGCAAAATCGCCATCCATCAAGCGTTCACCTCCGCACAATAATTTCGCACCTTGCTGTTTGCCTAACGCAATATAACGCAACACGTTTTCCATATGAGCAAAACTGACTAATGGCCCAAAGTTGGTGTTTTCGTCAACGGGTGAACCTATTTTAATGCGAGCCACACGTTCAGTGATCTTATCCTCAAACTGTGATTTAAGCGATTCAGGCACAAAAACCCGTGTTCCATTGGTACACACTTGGCCTGAACTATAAAAATTCGCCATCATGGCAATATCCGCAGCTTTATCTAAGTCTGCATCATCAAAAATAATTAGAGGCGATTTACCGCCTAGCTCCATCGTCACCTCTTTTAAAGAAGAAGCTGATGCATTCGCCATCACTTTTTTACCGGTTGCGATCCCCCCTGTGAATGAAACTTTGGCAATATCAGGGTGCTCCGTTAACCATTGCCCCACTTCACCGCCTTGGCCTGTCACTACGTTAAATACCCCTGCTGGCACGCCCGCTTCAGTGTATATTTCAGCCAACTTTAACGCTGTTAACGAAGTGACTTCACTGGGTTTGAACACCATGGCATTACCTGCTGCTAGTGCAGGAGCTGATTTCCATAACGCAATTTGGATAGGATAATTCCATGCCCCAATGCCTGCCACGACTCCCAGAGGTTCACGACGAGTATAAGCAAACGAGCTATCACGCAAAGGGATTTGCTGCCCCTCCAGCATCGGAATTAAACCTGCATAGTATTCAAGAACATCCGCCCCTGTAACGATATCCACATAACGAGTTTCAGAAAGCGGTTTGCCCGTATCAAGGGTTTCGAGGTAAGCCAATTCGTCGTTACGTTCCCGTAAAATATCCACTGCACGGCGTAAAATACGTGAGCGTTCCATCGCAGTCATAGCCGCCCAGACTTTCTGGCCTTGTTTGGCGCTTTCTACCGCCCATTGGATATCTTCAAGGGTCGCAGATTGCAGATCCGCGATAGTTTCCCCATTGGCAGGGTTGATTGCAGGAAATCGCCCGCATTCAGGTTGTGAACTGTCGACATAACCACCATGAATATAAAGCTTATGTATCGGTGGATGTTGCATATTATCTCCTCTGAATTGGTTATTAGGTTCCTAAAACCTCAGCACGTTGTAGTTGCATATCGATGTATTCGTTAGTGATTTTGAGTGCATCCTTAACAGGAAATTGTTCATTACTCAAAGCACTACGTAGCCATAGGCCATCAATTAAAGCAGCCAGCCCCTTTGCTGCCATCCGCGCATCTGCCTTGTTTAATACCCGCCCAAACTCATAGCTTAAGTTTGAATACAAACGCCGGTCATTAACCTGTTGTAAGCGGTTTAAATTCGGTTGATGCATACTGCTAGCCCAAAAGGCTAGCCACGTTTTCATCGCGGCCTCACTGGTTTGCGTTGGATCGAAGTTGCCTTCAACAATCGCCTGAATTCGTAGTTTTGCCTCCGCCCCTGTTAACATGCGTAAACGCATTGCCACCGCAAAACCCAACTGGTATTGAATATGGCGCATAGTGGCTTCAAGCAAGCCATTTTTATCACGAAAATAATGGCTGATGATCCCTGTAGAAACCCCGGCTTTACGGGCAATTAACACAAAACTGGCTTCCTGCATTCCAACTTCATTAATCACAGCCAATGTGGCTTGAATTAACTGTTGTTTACGTATCGACTGCATTCCTATCTTCGGCATGGTATTTGAACCTAAAAAATACATTGATCCCTTTTATTAAACGTTTTTTTGATTGAATGTTCAATCAATATTAACTATTGTTTACAACAATTCATTCACAATCAATATAAGAGAGAAGATAACAAAAACCAAATCTTGGCTAATAAATCAATAGATTAGCTTAGAAAGTAATTTTAACCTGTTAAATAAATAAAAATGTGGAATGTCCAATGACAACTCAAAATAGCCCAAAAAATAAGCAGAAGGATAAATTGAATTCTGTGGTTTTTTTTACTTCCGCCGGTCTTATTCTGGCGTTTTCTTTTTTCACCATCTTGATGACTGAAACAGCAAATCAGTGGATCGTTGCCGCGCTTGGGTGGGTATCTAAAACCTTTGGTTGGTATTACCTGCTAGCAGCAACGCTTTATATTGTTTTTGTCATTTTCGTTGCTACCTCACGCTTTGGTAATATCAAACTCGGCCCTGAACAATCTAAACCTGAATTTAGCGTGCTCAGCTGGTCTGCGATGCTATTCGCGGCAGGAATTGGTATCGATTTAATGTTTTTCTCCGTCGCTGAGCCGGTCACCCAATATATGCTGCCGCCAACGGGCGAAGGCGAAACCTTAGAAGCAGCTCGTCAGGCGATGGTGTGGACACTGTTCCACTATGGCCTAACGGGCTGGTCTATGTATGCCTTAATGGGGATTGCACTGGGTTACTTCAGTTATCGTTATAACTTACCGCTAACCATTCGCTCCGCACTCTATCCTATTTTTGGTAAACGGATTGACGGCCCAATTGGCCATACAGTAGATATTGCGGCAGTACTAGGGACGATTTTCGGTATTGCAACAACTCTTGGGATCGGGGTTGTTCAGCTGAATTATGGCCTCAAAGTATTATTCGACTTACCTCAAGGGCTCCCCGTGCAAAGTGGGTTAATTCTGCTATCAGTGATTATGGCCGTGATTTCTGCCACATCTGGGGTAAATAAAGGTATTCGGGTGTTATCCGAGCTCAATGTGCTTTTGGCATTTGGCTTGATTTTATTTATCTTATTTGTCGGCGATACCGAGTTCTTACTCAATGCCTTAGTACTGAATGTGGGGGATTATATCAACCGCTTTATGGGTATGACCCTCAATAGCTTTGCCTTTGACCGCCCAACGGATTGGATGAATAGCTGGACGCTGTTTTTCTGGGCGTGGTGGGTAGCATGGTCGCCATTTGTTGGGTTATTCCTCGCTCGTATTTCTCGTGGGCGGACTATTAGACAGTTCGTGATCGGTACTTTAATTATTCCGTTTGTTTTCACACTATTGTGGTTATCTATTTTTGGTAATAGTGCATTGTATGAAATCATTCACGGCAATAGCGAACTTGCCAAAACCGTCCTCGACGCCCCCGAAAAAGGCTTCTATTCACTACTTGAGCTTTACCCCGGCTTTGGCCTAACCGCTTCCGTCGCCACAATAACTGGGCTGTTGTTCTATGTCACCTCTGCTGACTCCGGCTCATTGGTATTAGGTAATTTCACCTCAAAACTCAGTGATATTAACAACGATGCTCCTAATTGGTTGCGAATTTTTTGGTCTGTCGCAATTGGTTTACTCACCTTAGGGATGTTAATGACAGATGGCGTCGCTGCTTTACAAAATACAACGGTGATCATGGGCTTACCATTTAGTTTTGTGATCTTCTTTATTATGGCAGGGCTATATAAATCATTAAAAGTTGAGGACTTTAGACGCGTTAGTTCGCTAAATACCAATGCGCCAGCTCCGCTGTATGGCAATGGAACACTCAATTGGAAACAGCGTTTGGGACGAGTGATGAATTTCCCGGGAACGACTTATACCCAGCGGATGCTTGATTTGGTGTGCATTCCTGCTATGCAAGAAGTGGCAAAAGAGCTCAGTTTAAGGGGAGCGAAAGTGGAATTTAACACCTTGCCACCCATTGCTGATGAGCGCTTAGACCATTTAGAGCTAACTGTTGACCTTGGTGAAGAACAAAGCTTTATTTACCAAGTGTGGCCACAGCGCTATTCCGTTCCCGGTTTTACCTATCGCGCACGTTCAGGGAAATCCCATTATTACCGCTTAGAAACCTTCTTATGGGAAGGCTCACAAGGGAATGATTTAATGGATTACACCAAAGAACAAGTGATTAGCGACATTCTAGACCAATATGAAAAACATATGAATTTCATTCATTTAAGCCGTGAAGCTCCCGGTGCAACCTTAACATTCCCTGAATCTGTCTAGCTTGAACTCTAAGGGAGCGATGCTCCCTTAGAGTCAACAAATGAACAACTTATCAATAAGGGCGGCCCGCTTGCTCTAACATTTTTTTCATTTGCTGGCGATCATTCATCCAAGCCATTGAATTAGGGCACCCTGCTCCCGTCGGGTTAACATCACACACATTAAAATGTTTTGAAAACGCATTTTCATCTGCATTTCGCTGCTCTAACAAAGCTTGATAACTTTGTTCTTCTTGTGGAAGTTTCTTTTTGGGATCAAAGACAAACTTTTGTTGTGTCTGTAATTTTTTAATTCCTTGGTAGTCTTGATTAAACTCGCGATCAGCGGGTGACTTTTCTTTAAATGTAAAGTCGCTGGCAAAGCCATAAGAAGTAAAACAAAGAAAAATAGCAATAATAACCTTTTTAAACATATCAATTTCCTGCTGTATCCATAAGTAAATATTATATGTCAGCAGAAACACATGGTGTTGAATAATAATAAGTGAAATTTATAAAATCCTTAATATTCAAATAAATAATTTACATATGTTATTAAATCAATTGATTGATACATCATTGAAATTGGCTTAGTCTTATTATATCAACCCTATGATGGATATTGGTGATAGCCCATTTTCTCTGAAATATTACGCCCCGCCGTTTTCAGTAATTGGACATAGTCATCAATACGCTGCTCATCAAAACGAATCGTTGGGAACGAAATCGATAGCCCTGCAACCACATGACCTAAGCGGTCATACACTGGTACAGCAATACAGCGCAGGCCTAACTCTTGCTCTTCTCTGTCTTGTGCATAATGGCATTCACGAACTGTGGCTAATTCCGCCAGCAGGTCTTCTATCGTTAAAATTGTTGTTGCCGTTTTTTGACTAAAAGTTTCATCTTTCAATGCCAAACGAATGGATTCTTCATCTTGCCAAGCGAGTAAAATCTTACCGATTGCGGTGCAATACAATGGGTTACGACGCCCAACCCGTGAATACATGCGTAAATTATAACTCGAGTCGATTTTATGGATATAAATAATGGCATCTTCATCTAATGCACCCAAATGCACCGCTTCATGGGTTAATTGGCCAATACGGCGCATTTCTTTATCTGCAATTTCTATCAGGTCAACATACTCGAGGGATTTTGCCCCTAATTCGAAGAGTTTTAAGGTCAGAGAATACTTATCTGCTTCACCTTCTTGATCCACATATCCTAACTGTTTCATCGTTTGCAGAAAACGAAATGTCGTGGCTTTTGACATCAATAAACGCTGTGAAAGCTCAGACACACCAATCTCTTTTTGCTCACCAAGGGCGCTAAGAATGCTAAATACCTTAACCACTGCTGAAACAGCATCCGTTTGAGTCGTTTTATCCATTATTTTCCCATCATCCTATAAATTGATATCGACATTACACCCTAACTAATAGCATAAGTGGCTATCATGATAAAAACAAGAACGTCGATTCTATATTTTTAAAACGGCGTTTCATTTTTATTGAAGTTCTATTTAAAATGGGTTTTAATAGCATCATTAAGTAGCAATAGTTTACTAAGTCGTAATCGCGCAGGTGGTGAAAATGAATACACATCCGCAAGTTGCCGTTATTGGTGAATGCATGGTTGAGTTGCAAAAATCGGGTGAACTTTATAGACAAACATTTGGTGGGGATACACTCAATACCGCGCTATACCTGTCTCGTTTAACTAAAGATCACGGTGTGACAACCCGTTACATCACCGGTTTAGGTCAGGATCCATTCAGCCAGCAAATGCTAAGCAGTTGGCAACAAGAAGGCATCAATACTGAAGAGGTCTTTATTTCGGACAAACATTTGCCTGGGATGTATTTAATCGAAACTTCTGCTGATGGCGAACGCCGCTTTTTCTATTGGCGAGATAATGCCGCAGCAAAATTTTGGCTTGATGCCGTTTGTCTTGACCACAACAGCAAAGCCCACACACAGCAAATCCTAAATTCACAACAATTTATCTATTTAAGTGGCATCAGCCTAGCCATTTTACCTAGCGCTTCACGCCAGTTGTTATTTGAAATGTTACAGCAAGCTAAACAGCATGGTGCCCAAATTGTGTTTGATAATAACTATCGCCCCGCACTTTGGTCTTCCAAACAAGCTGCACAACAGGCTTATCAGCAAATTTTAAGCCTAACCGATATCGCTTTTCTGACCTTTGATGACGAACAACTGCTCTACGGTGATATTGATGAAACTGATGCAATTACACGTACCCAACAATATGGTGTGAACGAAATAGTGATCAAGCGCGGTGCTGATGCCTGCTTTGTGATTATCGATAACGAACGTATTGAAGTCCCTGCGAATAAAATCAACCACGTGGTTGATACCACTGCGGCAGGGGATTCTTTCAGTGCCGGCTACCTTGCTTGCCGTATTTTAGGTGGCAACCCATGCGAAGCGGCAAAAACAGGTCATTTACTGGCTGGAACCGTCATCCAACACCGGGGAGCGATTATTCCATCCGAAGCCATGCCAACCACTGCTTTAGAAACATGTTAAGAGGCTTTAACCATGAATCAATTACTTGAAAGAATTAAGAAACTCAATGTTGTTCCTGTTATCACCATTAATAATGCAGAGCATGGTGCGCCATTAGCAAAAGCTTTAGTGGAAAATGGCCTGCCATGTGCAGAGGTCACCTTCCGCACCCCTGCCGCGGTACAAGCGATTAAAAATATGCGTGCTGCTTACCCTGAATTACTGATTGCCGCAGGTACGGTATTAACCACAGAGCAAGTTGACCAAGCCATTGAAGCGGGTGTAGATTTTATCGTCAGTCCGGGTTTTAACCCAAAAATTGTGGCTTATTGTCAACAAAAGAACGTGATTATTATTCCTGGGGTGAATAATCCAAGCTTAGTGGAGCAAGCCCTTGAATTTAATCTCACCACGTTGAAATTCTTCCCAGCCGAAGCCTCTGGCGGGGTTGCCATGCTCAAAGCACTCAGCGCCGTTTACCCGGTTAAATTTATGCCAACTGGCGGTATTGGTGTGAAAAATATAAAAGAATACACCGCATTACCGTCTGTATTAGTGTGCGGCGGTTCATGGATGGTACCGAATGAATTAATTGACAGTGAAAACTGGCAAGAGCTCGGCAAACTCATTGCCGAAGCTGCAACTATTTAATTTATAATAAAAGTTTCGTTGTTGTTATTGCGCCCTTACTGGATGGTAAGGGCTTTTTTGTTGTTTGTGTTTATTAAAATATTGTTTCATTATTAGCTTTATCAAATTAATCAAAGAATATAATACAATTTACTAATAACTTAGCTTTTAGATTTATTTAAATAACTGACAAATAAATAAGAATTGAATGAAACTGCATACATTTTATTTTCGCAGAAGAAAACCAATAAAGTTTATTTTATTAATACTACTTATATACCCCATTAAAAATCTTATTAACTATCTAATAATATAAAATTCAAATAACACTTCGGCAACGAGATATAACTTCCTTTATCGCTTCACCAAGTTCTTCATCAGAAACACTATCCGGCAAAACAATATAGTCATCCTCAGTAAACCCATCCCCCGTCCATGTTTCTAATTTTTTATGGAGTGTTGGCCTTAATGTTAAAAAACCATTTTTCTCTCTAATATTGCATAACATCATTGATTGATAAAAATTTTTTTTATTTTTGAAACCAAGAGAAGATAAGTTTTCACTGAGCCATTTTTTTTCACACTCTGCAAGGCGATCTCTATTAAAAAAAAAGCTATCTACATGAGGATCTATAACTCTACATTTTTTTAGAGCAACTTTAGATAATTTACCTAGCTCACTATTTGTGACTTTTTTATTAACTGATACTATAGGAACCGTATCATCTACTACAAATAAATGATACCCTGACAAAACCATAATAAAATAAAAAAAATCATTTACTCGAATGGATATATTATTTCCAGAGTCATAGTTTTCCATCTCTCCCCCCTATTTTACTACTGTAATTTTCATATTAATATTATTCTCTATAGAATAAGCTATGGATTTATTAATTTCCACCCATTGAGCTGAAGTTGTTTTGCTTGGGATTGCTATTTCTATAGTCCTTAGTTTGATATCTGAATTTAATAGTGTGAGCCTTGATTGGTCTATCCCTTTAAAATTAACCACATCATTTATATATCCGTTTATTTTTGAACTGATCTTAACTGGGTTTTGATATGTTTTAGCTCCCGTATCTAATGTTTTTACACTTATCGCTTCTTTATTTTTTGTAAAATAGTCAAATGTTTCCGTCCCCGCAGGTAACCTTTCACTATCCGCTAGTTTTCTAGATTTACCAATATAATCTTCAAATGGATAGCCTTGCTTGTAAACGCCTTCTCCAAAAGCCATATAGGTTTTTCTACCGTCCGGCTCAATTCTATATATTTCTTTGATATCTATAATAGGCCAAGATTTTTTACCATTCAATAGCGCATCAACATATCGGCCTGAATTCGCTGATATGCTAGCAGCACTTTTAACAGTAACAATATATCCTGCTACCTTAGTAAATAGTTGACCAGTTTCTAAACCCGCATTAAACGCACCATCAGCTCCAGCTTTCTGATATTCGATTTCAATTTTATTAATTCGATTTAGAATATCTTGTTTTTCACCCTCAGCTATATCACTGAACATTGTTTCACTTGTTAATAAAGCACGTATCCCATCCCATGTTTCTTCATAATTTATTGTTCCATTTACAACATCTTTTAATGTATCCCATAACTCTGCAGGAACTCCCGCAACGAAACCGGCAGCAAAAATACCATCCTGATGACTACTGGCTAATCCCCATTTGATATGGATCCCAGCACGCTTAAAAAGATTAGGCTCAGCAGCTAGCTCTTTTTCCATTAACTCACGTTGCTTGTGAGATAAATAGTTATAACGAAAAGTATTCTCAGCACTATTTGCTGCGCTATAAACCCCTCCGGGTTCGCCAGTAAATATCGCACCTGCAAATCCGCCAAAAGCTTTCGCCATTTGAGCTTTTTGTTCTGCTTTCTTTTTCCATTCATGCGCCTGAATTAAATTATCATCTAGAGCAATCGCTGCAAATTCCGCAGCGAGAGCACCAACAACAGCACCTTTTGTATTGTTACCTGAAAGCTCAGCAGCAAGCCCGCTCACAGCAGCGTGACTGAGCATTTTCCCTGATTGACCTAAAATTTGCCCATTATCGCCAATTAGCCTAGCACCCTCTGCATTCAGTTGATTAGCGACATTACCTAAAAATGCATTTTTTAAATTTTGAGTAAAACTGCCACCTTGAATTGATGTATTAATGCTTGAACTAACAACAGATTGTGCCGCAACACGTTGTGCCACATTACTCCAATCACCATCACTCAATAAAGGTAGCTTCGCTTCAGCCCCAGTTCCTGCTCCCCACTCCATATGAACATCTAAACCACTGAGTGCGCCGGAAACAGCCATCTGGGTAATAATCGATTTAACCGTTTCGCTCCGGCCTAATGCATTAAATGTTTTTGTTAAATCTCCTTTATTTTCAACCAATGCATTAGCTGTTTGAGCTGATAAAGCCATCACGCCACTATAAGCCGCTCCGGATATTGCACCTCCTGTCACACCACTAGATCCGGATGATGCCCAAGCTGCAAACTCGGTTGCCGTTCCGTGAGTCATTGCTGCAACTGAAATCATAATCAATGCTGACACTACAGGGTTTAAATGCTGACTTTCATAATCCCATTGCTCATAAGCATCTTTAACAATATCCCATTGGATATCTTTACGATCTTTTAAACTGGCTAGCCATTTAGTTTCATCCCTTTTCCCTAATTCATTAAGGACACTTTCTAAATTTTGAGCATTTTTAGCTTTAACATCTGCACTCACACCATTCGCGGCACCAACAGTCAATGCACCACCAATATGTAATGAGGGTAATACCCATGAGTCCTCTTTATATCCCTTATCCCAGTGAGTAATATAAAAGCCAGTTGAATTAGAAATGACTTGCTCAAACTTACTATTTTTAACTGCTTTAAAATTCACCTTACCAGTCTGGCTAGTTATCTTTGCATTTTGTCTGGTGTTGAGTTTTGTAGCTTCTAATGTGATATCGTCTTTGGCAAATAAGTTGATATCTTTATTTGCGACAAATTCAGAGACTTTATTCGTAGCAGATTGAAAGTTTTTTATTTCATGGGTCGAACCCCAGAAGCATGATTTTATACCTAAAAAACGATTGCAATATTTGCGCTCTTCCTCCCACTTAGTCGTTTCAATCATAGATTGTGCGTAAAGGATCCCCCCCTTAGCTGCAATATCAATAAAGCCTTTCGCTGCAAGTTTTGTTGCTTGAAATAATGTACTACCATTTGACAATAAAGTGATATTTTTCCCGCTATGAATTTCTGATCTACGTTGTTCCCTTTTATCTGTATTATTTTTTCGACTTTCCTCTGTTAATGCTTCAAACTTGATATTGTTATCACTTGTAATTGTGATATTTTTACCTGCTTCTAACTTAGCGCCTCGACTAACAAAATCTCCAGCAGAACTTAAAACAATATCTTTACCACTCTCTATTGAAGTGACTAAATTTTTCCTTTCATAAAAATTCCTAGTTGGAAAGTCAGTCAAGGAATATGATGTAGAATCAAGAGTAAGTTGTTTGCCCGCTGATAGTGTGATGTTTCCCCCACTCGAAAGGTTAGCTGAAATAATCCCCATATCTTCACCACTCATCATAGTGAGATCTTTTTTAGCGGAAATGGGAGCAATTAGTTTCTGTATTTGTGAATGAGATAATACTCGCGTTAATTCATTCGCTTTTTCTGGTAAAAAATATGCATCTAGTGTGTCCGTAAGAACAGCATCATATTCACCAGACGAGAATCGAGGTCTAATTGAAAGCTCAGAGCCATTTATAAAATTAATGTTATTATTAGAATAAAAACCATAACCTGATGAAAATAAATTACCACCCGCTTGAAGCAATAAGTCTTTATTTGTTTGTATTTTCCCTCTATTGTTAAGAAAGTTATTAAAATTAGTTTTATATTTTTCACTATCCCATAACTCTTTAACTCGTATCTTAGGGGTATTTATATCGTTTTCCAAAAACAATATATTTTCACCTGCATTTACAGAGAAATTATTTAGAGGTTTTATCACTGAATCGAGGAAAATTACATTTCCTTTTGCTTGCACTAAGATATCATTTTTAACTGAAATATTTCCTTCATATGCTTTCCCATTTTTATTGTAATATCTTTCAGGCGTGTCATTTGAAATCAACACACTGCCTTGTAAAGATTTTATAAACGCATTATTTGCATTTACTTGACTATTTTTCCTTACTTCTATATTTTTATCAGCTGAAAGAATAAAATCATGCTTTGTATCTATTTCTGCATTTTCTAAATCAATATTTGTATTAGAAAATATGTATACATCCTGTTCGGATTTTAACCCATGATTAATTTTAACATTTCCCCCCTTGATAAAAACATTTTTAGCAGTAACAATATTAGGTACATCCTGAATGATTTCTTTATCTTTTGGTAGAACGATGAAAGGTTTATCATCATAATAATCAAGGTGAGAATAGCGATTAGATGGATATAGCTTACTTGCTTTTGAGTTGCCATAATCAGGTTTATTAATAATGCCTTTAACAAAGCCATTACCTAGTGATATTCTATCATTGGATGTATATCTAAAATCCACATCCTCTAAGAAATCACTCATAAAATTATTACCTGCGAAAATACTGGCAGGAGCATAAATAGGGTAGTCTATTTGGCGTAATGCAAAAGTCTCATCAGGTAGTCTATACCCAGTAATACTATAATCTATAAATTGATTGCTAATGGCAGGGCTATCTGTGAATGTTAATTCATTCCGCATGGCATTTGGTGTAAACCTATAATAACGCTCATGTTCGTTTTGAACTAATAAACTACTATTTATGAAGCTCCTCCCTGTCAATATCATATTTTCTTTTGATTTTATATTACTACCATAGTTTAATAATTCATTAGCGGATATATATAAGTTCTTACCAGCCAAGATATCACCTGTTTTACCAATGGTTTTATAGGCATATTTATAATTTCCTAGATTAATAACAGGTAGGGAAGAAATGGGAACTGTACCACCAAGCAATCTATTTAAAAACTCCAAGTTTCTTTTTGGGTCACTAATCCCAGAATTGACAAAATAACTATTTTGCCAGTCTCTAAAATCATAGGCGGGCACATCATAATTATGTGTCAGAAAATAAAGAACTCCATCATCTGTTATTCCTTCTTTTATCGGGTTTAAAATAATGGGATTTTTAAATTCCTTACCCATTGCATCATTGGAAAAAACAGATTTTTTATCATCACTACCTTGAGCGGTAAAATATAGTCCCTCTAAGCTTCGGTTATTTGCAACCTCTTTCGCTCTAACAACCAAGTCTCCCTTTTCTGTTTTAATCGTTGCGGACTTGTTTACGATAGATTGACTTAAATCTCCAATTGCATTTTTCTGTATCCACAAATTTTCTTTCGCTTGAACAAGTGCTTTTTCACCCGTATTTTTAATTGTATTAGAAAAAATACGCATGTCCTTACCTGCTATAATCTCGCCTTCATTGATTAAAGAATTTGTCGCAAGGGTAATATCATTTTCCGCATTTAATTTTGCATTTTTCTTAATATAGAGTTCTTTACCACTAACATTAATTTCATTTTTTGATTGAATATTACCATTTGTTGTAATTTTCCCATCAGCAGTTAGTATTAAGCTCCCTTGAGTGGTGTAAATGTTATTTAAATTGACTCCTATACCTGATGCTGTACTCGTTAATTTTATTTGGCCAGCATACATGCCTCCAAGTGCTTTTGTATCAATAGCAATAATAGGGCTTTGTATTTCGCCATTAATTGATGTTACAGTTCCTTTTTGGAAATCAATACGATTATTCCCATGCATCAATGAGACATTTTTCCCTTTAATTTGTCCATTAAGAACCATTGCTTGGCTAATAATATCCGTATAATTTGGGGTTTCGGCATTCATTCCTTTATTGCCAATGGTGATCGTCCCTTTTTTTACTTCAATAGCAGATAATTGACCGTCGCTACCAAGAAATGGTTTTCCTGTTGTTAGGGTGAGCGCGGGAACATTGATAAAGCTACATCCATTGCACGTTATTCCATTTGGGTTTGCTATAATCACATTCGCAGATTTTCCCGCCACTTCCAATTTCCCAAGTAACTGGGACTGACTATCACCTACAACTTCATTAATAATCAGTTCTGCATTAATTCCTCTTAACTTATTGTTTCCATTTATGTCCCCTGCGAGTTGAGTTTTTACTGTATTCTTTGAATTATTTAATATAATACCTTTTTCAAGGATATTAAATTGTTGGTATTTATTATGCGAAATACCATTTTCATTTGGAGTAGCTATATTAACAATAGTGGTGCTGTTTTTTTGATAAACTGAAGAGTCACTCCCTAAAATTAAAACATTACTACCCCAAGATGGATTAATCGGAAATAATATAAATAAACACATCAGATAGTAGATAATAAAACGCTTCAAACGTGGTATTTTATGTTCAACCATAAACTTCTCCTACACAGATTATGGGTTAGCTTGAATATTCCAATGTAATGACCAATTATTTACCTTTAATTTCGATGGGTAATACAAAGGAGTGCTAGAATTCCTTGTGTTCTAACTTCATTAACTAAAACATATGATGAGTTTGATTCCATTTTTCTAATACTATTTTCATTTCTTCCTTATTTTTTAACGGCAGGTTTTATAATTCTTTTCTTTGATTTAATTCTGATATCAATCTTTGATTTTTCTCTTGAGCATGGATATCCCTGAAAATTGATAGTGATGTCAAAAAAGAATAAGCACATTTATTAAAATGTGAATACCAAGCCAATTATTTTCATGAAAATGATAATAGTATTTTTCATGTATATATCCCTATGTGTTCCAACATGAAAAAAAATAACAGTGACATATATATCCAACAAGCATCAAATTTATTATATGTCTTATAAAAATTAAAAACATGATTAGTTTAAAAAACAAATAGCAACTATAACCACCACAAACCTAATTTACTTATTAAGGCTTGTGGTGGTGAATAATTAAATTATTGGCTAACTAACCAATAAAACGTTTTAACTGTAAACGCAACATCTCATTTTCGCGTCGGAGTATTTCATTTTGATCCATTAGGCTCATCGCCATTGCGATGCCCGGCCAGTCAATTTCTAATTCATGATAAAGACGCACGGCTCTTCTCACAATGACTACCGCTTGGTCGTCAAACAACCATTCATTAGTAGTTTCAATAGGTTGAATTATCCCAAGGCCGACAATTTCCTGTAATTCATCTTCAGCAATACCGGTATGAACGCAAAAATCAATAACGGTTAATGTGGTTAACTGTTCCATTATTTTCCTCCCCAATTTTTACGCGGGTCAAAGTGCGTATGGCTCTCAGCCAACTTCTGCCATAGTGCATCCGACTCTGCATTACTGCTATTCGGCATCACGATTTTTATAATCGCATACAGATCCCCAGCTGTGCCTTTATGTTTCAGCCCTTTGCCTTTAAGGCGTAATTTTTGGCCAGCTTGGCTATTAGCAGGAACGGTGATCACAATCGGGTCTTTTAATGTTGGAATGGTGACTTTAGTTCCGAGGGCTGCCTCCCATGGCGCAAGCGGCACGACCACTTCTAAATCATGGCCTTTGATATCAAATAATGGATGTGGTGCAATGCGGATGGTTATCCATAGATCGCCATTTTCACCGCCATTTTCCCCCGCTGTGCCTTGCCCTTTTAAGCGAATACGTTGCCCATCAATCACCCCTGCCGGGATAGTCACATTAAGTGTTTTGGGAACTTCATTTTCGATAAAACCAAAAGCGTTATAGACGGGTAAGTTATAGCTAATGGTACGTTTATGTGGTTCTTGGGTTTCTTCAAGGAAAACAGCCAGTTCAACTTCTAAGTCCTGCCCGCGGTGACTGCGTGCTTGCCTTGTGCCACCACGTGTACGTTGGGAAAACATCGATGAAAAAATGTCATCAAAACCACCCGCATCAAACCCTTGCTGAGAATATGTGTGGCTTTGTTGACCTTGGTTGGCTTGGTTAAAATAGGGATCATTTCTGTGCTCCCACATTTCATCGTATTCCGCGCGTTTTTCTTTGTCGCTGAGTACCGCCCACGCCTCTGCAATTTCTTTAAATCGCGCTTCTGCATTTGGCTCTTTACTGACATCGGGGTGATATTTTCGCGCTAAACGGCGATACGCGGTCTTAATGGTTTTTAAATCATCGGTGCGCTTAACACCCATGATGCTGTAATAATCCTTTAGTTCCATAGTCATATCTCGTTCACTTATCTGTTGAATAGAATTCTTATGGTATTTACCCAATTGGGTTAAACATCACAACGACCTTGAATTTAACTTAGGACATTTACGCAGTAATTGGAATAGCTAGGCCATGATAAAATTCCACAAAAAACAGGAAATTTACGCTATTTCAGGCTAAACCTATAAGAGTGCCGTTTGATTAATAGGGGAACTCTATGGATGCTCTTGCCAATCGCCTGAACTATAAAGTCAATTTTGCCATATCTATTGAGGATTTTATTCGATTAATTCGCCAGTCACCATTTAAAGAAATGGTGCCAACCGATAATCTCACTCAATTAGATGCAATGCTGAATAACGCGGATTTATTGGTTAGTGCATGGGATGAGGAACAGGTGGTCGGTTTTGTCCGCACGGTGACGGATTTTAGTTCTTGCTGTTATATCTGCGAACTGGCCGTTGATATGCATTATCAAAAACACGGTATCGACCGCCAATTAATGCGCCTCGTCGCTGAAGAACTCCCCGCCGACTGCCAGATTTTATTTTTCTCCACCGACAGCAACCTCACCGAATACTTAAAACTGGGGTTCACCCAATCCCCAAGAGCATGGCACACCACGGCAGAGAATTTTTTGGTTAGATCGGCAGAGCTGGATGAATAATAGAAAGTAACATCGTTAAAAGCGTAGAAATATAGTAGAAAAAACAAATTTGAATGAGCTTTAAAATACCCCTATGCGTATGCTCTAAATAATTCGTGCTACAGCTAGGCGGCAAGCTAGTTTAGCCCTAGGAGCATACACAAATATGTGACTAGGGTGAACTAGTGAAGCCAACAACGCTGTGGTGCGAAGTATGACGAGCATCTATCTGAGGCGGCCGCGGAGGCGCTTAATAGCCTGACTATGCAGCTGACTCACCCTTGACTCCCCCACCTCCAGCACCGCGCCAATCTCCTTCAGATTCAGCTCTTCTTGGTAATACAGCGTCAGCACCATCTTCTCGCGCTCTGGCAACTGCTCAATCGCGGCGGCTATTTGGTCGCGTAAACTGGAATCCAGCAACAAACTTAGCGGGTTACCGCCATCATCTTCATCCATTTGCGGCTCACAGCTTTCCCCATGAACCTCATGCCATTCATCATAGGAAAACAGTTGGCTATTATTGGTGTCTAGTAGCGCTTGGCGATACTCCGCAAGGTCAATATCCAGCGCTTTGGCGATTTCCGGCTCAGTCGCACTTCGCCCTAAAGATTGTTCCAGCGCACCAATGGCTTTGGTCATTTCACGCGCTTGGCGGCGTACACTACGTGGCACCCAATCACGGCTGCGCAGCTCATCTAGCATCGAACCCCGTATTCTTTGCACCGCATAAGTGGCAAATGACGCCCCTTGAGTCACATCGAAACGTTCCAATGCATGCAGTAAGCCTATGCCCCCCGCTTGAATTAAGTCGTCAATGTCAACACTAGCGGGTAGTCTAACTTGCAGTTTTAGGGCTTCATGGCGTATTAGAGGGTAATAACGCTCCCATAGGCTATTTTTATTAATCACACCTTCGGCAGTATACAAATCACTCACAACCTGAATCACCCTTCAAGCTCTATAAAAGTTATTCATTATCTGTGTTGGTTTTGAATTCAATCCGTAGAGTAAGGCACTAAATGTGGCTTTATTTGCCTTATCCTAAATAGGTAAAATTTGAATGATTGCAATGTTAACGATTGTTTTAACACAATTTTTAGGGAATTTTACTGGTAATACAAGAGGGAGTGGTTGTTTTATTGAGAAGTGATTTTGTCATTAAATTGCAGATTTGGACTTTAGACTTTGTTATTGACTAAATTAGCCTTCTTAAAGCAAGTAAAGTTATCGGTAAGCAGCAAGCTAGCTTAACAATAAGCATGAGAACCAAAGTAAACATAGCACTAGATATGGGAAATAATGACAAAGAAAATAATCAGATTAATGGATTATATATAAATAATATCATTATTAAATACAATTAATATTAATTAAACATTAAGTTAATTCGGACTAACAAGGTAAACAACCTATTATTTGACAGATTTAACTTATATAATGTATTTTTACATTCACTAATGTAATAGCATATTAGTTTAATTAAAAAGTAAAATGACATATAGATATTTTGAAGTTATTATCTTTTAATTTAAACTTAAATAATTAAGAAGAAAAATGATATACAAAATATATTTCTTTTATTTTTTTTCTTTTCCCGATATGGATATCCAAAACATTACAACCCATCTATTGGGAACAGCAAGCGCAATTGAAGTTATTTTCAATTTCATACATAATGATGGCGGTTGCGGGGGCGTGCTCACTACTTTATGCCAAAGGGCTATTCCGATTTGGTACTAAGACTGGTTTAATTGTGGGCTTTTTACTGTATGGGTGTGGCCTTGTTCTTAGAGCCTATCCCACAGGGATGGCTATCGCCGTGACTTCAGGTTTGATGGCAGGGATGGGTGCAAGTATTATCGCTATTGCGCTAAAATCACTGATTTTTAATATTGATAAACAGGAACAAAATAAAGTCCTGTTGCACACTGATAATTTAAGCACAGTAGCACAAAGCCTTGGGGCTTTTATTGCTGGGGGGCTAGTCACAATTTTATCGATTATTGATCACCCCCCCCTATCGTTCGGCTTTGTTAATTAGTGGAGGTATGGTACTAATCGCCATAATTGCCATCCCGTCATTAAAAATACCACTGAATAAAACACCATTAGCTAAGAATCCCCCCCAAAAAACCACTTCATTTTTCCCTTTTCTCAGTAAAGCAGATTTAATTTTATTCATTGCATTTATTATCAGTGGCGCCAGTTGGGCACTGATCTTACCCATTATTCCGGTGTATTTAAAAAACATGCACTTTTCAGATACAAATGTTGGCCTAGTGCTATCATTAGGTGTGATCACCGGGCTAGTACTCAAGAACCTTTTTATGTTTATTTTTTCTGACAAAGATAAACCTATCTCATTACTCGTTTTTTCTGGTTTATGCATGCTGATGCTCTATGGTATGTTTTGGTCAATAAAATTTAGTTCCCCGATTATTTTCGCCATCTCGGTTATTACCATGTATATGTTTAGAACCGTTTGCTCACTATTAATTAATTTGGTTGAGATGGAGATTGCCCGCAAGGGGAATGCCGAACATATTTTTGCTTTAATACAAACCGCATTTTTGACAGGGGATATCTTTGGCGGAATTGCCCTACCCTATGTTTATGAGTCTGGTTTTCTGGTTAACTACCCTCTGGTGATTATTATTTTTATTCTGCTATCAAATATATTAATTTACAGCTGTGCAAAAGCCAGCACTAAAACCATACAGAATTTACCTAAAAAACGCTAAAGCGAGCCCTAAATAGTTTGTACACAGGTAGGCGACGAAGGCGATTATCCCGATGAGCGTACATAGGTACGTGATTCGGGTGACCTTGTGAAGCCAACACATCTACAACTTGAAATATGACGACCGTTCGATAAAGAAAAGGCCAGCATTGCTGGCCTTTATAACTCACCAATTACGAATTAACGTAACAGGCTCAGAACACCTTGTGGAACTTGGTTAGCTTGTGCTAACACAGCAGTACCTGCTTGTTGCAGGATCTGACCACGGCTCATGTTAGAAACTTCTGTCGCAAAGTCAGCATCTTGAATACGGCTACGTGCTGCACTCAGGTTGTTAACAGAGTTGTTCAGGTTATTGATAGTAGACTGCATACGGTTTTGGATAGCACCTAAAGAAGAACGGAATGAGTCAACTTGTTTTAAAGCATCATCAATAGCAGCTAGAGGCTCATCGGAAATTCCCATTTTAACGTCAGTAGCGGTTGATAAATCTACTTTAGCAGGATCTAACTTTCCTGTACTTGAATCAAAATCAGTTCGTTTAACTTCATAATATTTATCATCTTTTTTCAGATAAAACTCACCTTTAATAGCTTGTCCTGTTTTTTCATCCATTTTTTGAATGAGTTCTTCACCGGCTCCCAATTCGATAGCATTCATGTCTTTCTTTTCAGCTATAACTTCAGTTGCATTCGTTGCTGCCACTGGAGTTCCTACTGGAGAAGAATATTTAAGGTTTGTTGTCGTTGCTATATCTAATTGGCCATTATCTTTGAAATTATCTTCAGATAATTTTTTAAACTTACCAGTGCTTTCTTCATAATATAAATCACCATTATTATCTGCAAACACCTTACCAGTAGAACCCGTGTCGTCATATTTCACAGCTGCAGCTGGAGCACCATCAATTTTAACCTCTGTTGTAGCAAGGTCTTTAACTTGTTCACCAAGACGGCTTTTCACGCTTAAATCTAATTTATCAATATTTAATGTCGAGCTATCGATTTTTTGCAGGTTTATACCTATTGTTTCTCCATCATTAGCACCAACTTGAATATTTAATGTGCTTGTATCTTGCAATACTTTAACACCATTAAATTGAGTTTGTTCCGAAATACGGTTAATTTCATCCATACGCAACTTAACTTCATCTTTAATTGATTGAATGTCAGAGTCTGAGTTTGAACCCGTTCTTGCCTGTACAGTCAGCTCACGAATACGTTGTAAGTTATCGTTGATTTCGTTAACTGCACCTTCCGCAGTTTGTGCGATAGAAATACCGTCGTTAGCATTACGTGCTGCTTGGGTTAAACCTTTCACGTTTGCAGTAAAACGGTTAGCAATCGCTTGGCCAGCTGCATCGTCTTTTGCGCTGTTGATGCGTGAACCGGAAGATAAACGCTCAATCGCCGTACCCAGTACGCCTTGTGAACGGTTTAAGTTGTTCTGAGTGGTCAGAGACAAAATGTTAGTGTTGATAACTTGTGCCATGATGTGATCCTTATTATTCAAATTAATGCGTTAAGCCAAAATGCTTAACTTGATGAATTTCGTCAGCAACTAGGTTATCGGCTACAAAAAAGTCCCCTTTAGGCTTTTTGATGAAAATTTTTATCTGTAAGGTTGGAAATGGCTTTACAGCCCGCTTTTAATGCCATTATTTTTAACACTTTCATTTTTAACACATCCATTTATTTTTATTAATTTTCTTATTATTTATTTTCAATAGGGATAATTACCTACTTTTCTCTTATCAGCTCTCGCCATCACTCTTTTTCAGAATAGTCTAAAATTTTGCTCCGTTTTGCCGATAAGACTCTAAATAAATTTTATTTCAGAGTTTATGTCACAGACATAGAATAGGAGAAAACATGGCAGGAATATCCACACTCGGTATCGGGTCAAACTTAGATTTAAACGTACAAATGGACCAATTAGAAGCGATGGAGCGCCGTCGCTTAGAGCCACTGACCACGCAAAAAGCCAGTTATGACGCGCAAATTAGCGCCTTTGGCAAAATGCAGTCGTCCTTAGAGAAACTCAAAAAAGCGGCTGAAGATTTAAAGAAATATGGTGATATCAGCACCACCAAAGTGAATGGCGAATATAAAGCCTTTGATGTAAAAACTGACGGTAAAGCGGTTGCGGGTGTACATGATGTGATAGTCACTCAGTTAGCAAAAGCACAAACTATCGCCACCAAAGGCACACCTAACAATAGCAATAAAGAATTACTGGGCAATGGTGCACCTGAGCGAACCATTACCATCACACAGCCGTCACAAAAAGAAGATAAAGATAAAATCGTTATCAAACTGGATAACGAGCACACCTCACTGATTGAAATTGCGGATGCCATCAATAAAACTGATAAAGGCGTTTCCGCATCCGTCATCAAAGATAAAGACAATATCTATCACCTTGTCGTTACCTCTAAAAAAGAAGGTAGTGAAAACCGTATTAGTATCAATGTGGAAGGCGATGACAAACTGGCTGCTATTCTTAATGTTGAGTCTGAAATTGATGCGGATGGTAAGGTTACCTTAAAAAATGCCGACACCAGTGGTATGGTGCAAAAAGTGGCTCCACAAACTGCCTTATTGGAAATCGATGGTTTCAAATTAGAATCACAAACCAATGAAGCCAAAGACTTATTTCCTGGTTTAACCTTAACACTGAAAAAAGAAAGTGAAGACGGTAAAGCTGACCATTTAATCGTTTCGGAAGATATTGAACCCGCCAAAAGTAAAATTAAAGCGTGGGTAGATGCCTATAATGAATTCCAAACGTTAGCCAAAGAGCTCACCAAATACACCCCAACGGAAAAAGGCACCGCACCAGATAAAACCAATGGCCCACTAATTGGTGATTCCACTTTACGCATGATCCAGAGCACCCTGCGCACGCAAGTTCGTATGCCACAAGCCAGTGGGGAAGTCGATACTCTGGCTAAAATGGGTATTAAACAAAAACTGGATGGCACCTTAGAAATCGATAATAAAGTGCTAGATAAAGTGCTCAAAGAAAACCCATCGAGTGCCAAAGTGTTTTTTGCCGGTGACGGTAAAGAAACTGGTTTTGGGACTGAAAACTTTAACTACTTGAAAGACACCTTGGACAGCAAAGAAGGCACCCTGCACAACGCCACCGATGGTATCCAGAAGAAAAAGAAAAGCTTAGACAAACGGATTGAGCAGACCAATAAACAAATCGAAAACACCATGGACATGTACCGTCGTCAATTCCAAAACCTCGATAAAATGATGACGTCACTGAACAGCACCAGTAATTCATTAGGCCGATTATTAGGCTAATACTTTTAGGTTAAAAACATGTATCAACGACACGCACAGCAAGCCTATCAGCAGGTCGATTTGGAGAGTGAAATCACCAACGCGACCCCATACCAACTGATTCAAATCCTGTTTAAAGGGGCGCTAAGTGCCCTAAAACGCGGGGAGATTTTTATGCGGCAAGGTAAGGTGGCGGAAAAAGGTAAAGAAATCTCAAAAGCTATCGACATCATTGACACTGGGTTAAAGCAGTCGTTAAATTATGAAGCTGGCGGCGAACTTGCAAAAAATTTAGCAAGTTTGTATGAGTATATGACTATGCAGCTACTCCGTGCCAACCTCGAAAACAACGTGGCTTATGTCCAAGAAGTTTACCAATTACTCTCCGATATCGCCTCTGCGTGGCAACAAATCGGTGCAAATGTGGATGAAAGATAATCAGGTGGACAATAAAAATCCTATCGATTTACAAGAAATATACCGTAATGTCTTAGTATTAAGTGAAAATTTAGTTGCCTTAGCGCAATCCGGGGAATGGGAGACGTTGGTCTCCCGAGAGACAGAATATGTCCTTGCGGTGGAAAACCTCACCAAGTTAACGCAAGCGTTCGAAAAACAGCAGCCAATAACTGAAGAGTTTATTCAGTTATTGCATAAAATTATTGAAAATGAACGCGTTACTAAAGAATATTTACAACAGCATTTAAACTTTTTAAGCAAAGAAATTAAGCAATTAGACCAAAAACGGGTACTCAATAATAGCTATGGCCAATTTGATGAGCCAGACACCCCGTTAGTCGTTCGCCCCATGGAATGAATTTAAGTGTCAGGCCAACAAGCCTGACACCCTCTTCCCTTCGGGATTACAGCCTATTGTTGCTGCTTTAGACGTTGCTGCTTTTTCAGTTTTTTCAACAGCATATTGCGTTTTAACGGCGACAAGTGGTCAAGAAACACTTTACCGTGTAAGTGGTCAATTTCATGTTGCATGACAATTGCTAAAAACTCGTCACTATCCACTTCAAACTCTTTACCGTGCCTATCGTACGCTTTCACTTTAACGCGCAGGAAACGGTCTACATCCGCATAGATTTCCGGCACAGACAAGCACCCTTCTTGATAACTGGTTTCCCCTTCACTTTCGACGATTTCAGGGTTAACAAATACCATGGGCTCATCACGGTTTTCTGAAATATCAATCACCATAATGGATTTAGTTTCAGCAATTTGCGTGGCAGCAAGGCCAATGCCGTTATCCGTGCTGTACATGGTATCTAACAAATCGTCGATTAAGGTTTGTACCGCAGCGAAATCCGTCACTGGGCTGCATTTAATACGCAGTCGTTCATCTGGAATTTCAATAATTTCTCTTACTGCCATAATTTAAACCCTATAAATTCGATTACTTTTATTCAAATATCAATAATTCAAAATATTTTAAGCGGCAGTAGCGATATTCGATAGCCGCTAACTGCCATCACAACTCTGCCAGTGAAGTATGACGAACAGATAAAATATTATCGTCTTTCTATTTCATCAACAACATGCAAAAAATGGCATTGTTAATCCGAAAGAAAATTTCACTTTAAACATCAATGAATTATCACTAAGCTGTTTAGTTTAAACCCTTATGCCACACAAGGTACATAAAATTTCACAGAAAAATAACACGTTATTTTAAAAAAAACATCTAAAATAGAAAAATGGTGCTCCTTTGTAGGTTTCCAACTGTTTCTGTTTTATCGGCTAGTCGCAGTTATTTGCCTATAGATATTTAATTTTATGTTTTTTCATCATAAAAATTCAGTTAGGCCACATTCAAATTATTTTCAAATTAATATATAATAAATAATAAGTGGCTTATCTTATAATTTAATCAATTTAAAAAAACCATATATATTTACAATAGAAATATCACTGCCTTTATTCCAATCAAACACGAATATCCCGAATAAATATAATTTAAAAAATCGATTTTACCCGCCAGAGAAATGACCCTATTATAAATAAGTTGAGAAAAACAAACCCCCTCTCATTCTTCTTTAAATAATTATTTAAATAATACGGAAATTAACACATGGAAAAGAAAGCATTAGCTCGTCACTTAGTGGCTATATTACTCAGCGGTTTGTCTTATAATGCAGCAGCCAACACTACATTTTCAAAGCCCGCACCAACATTAAGCCATATCAACGCATATGGCATCAAAAATAACGTTAAAAGCATTATTGATATTAATGAAAGAATCAATAATATTGATAGCCAAATAAGCCAGATGGATTCAAGTTTTAATAATAGCATTAATAAGTTAAAGAAAAACAATAACAATAGGCTTAAATCAGAAACTACGAATATACGAAGTGAGTTAGTGAAGTTACAAGATACCGTAGACAATTCCATACTTGATTATCACAATGTAAACGCTGAAAAAATACAAAGTAATACTGATTTAATTAATGACCAAATCACATCAATACAAAAAGATAAAGAAATAGAGCACCATGCGTTTGACTCAAAATTAAAAGAAGTTGAATTATATGTACAAGGTGCATTAATTGGTGTAAATGCGGCCGACCAAGTCACCGAACAATTGAATACCAATATTCAGAATCTAGATAAAAAAGTCATTGGAAACACCTCGTCAATAAAAACCCTAAAAAGTGATGCGGCCAAAACACAAAAAGCGAACGAAGTTAAATTCACAAAATTAGAAAATAAATTTGACCATGGAGTCAGCCAGCTTGATAGCAAAATAGATAAACGTGCCCAAGAAGCCAATGCGGGTATTGCCTCCGTTGCTGCAATGAGCAATATCCCTTATGCAACAAATACCCGTTTTAGTGCCGGTGTTGGCGTAGGTAATTACAAAAATGGTTCTGCGATCGCTGCTGGGGCTCAATATCGACTAAAAGAAAATATCAACTTACGCAGTTCTGTTTCTTGGAATAACTCTGATTCTGCCGTTATCGGAGCGGGTGTCGCCTTCGGTTGGTAATTATCTAACCCCTATTTTTCATATAACCTTTATAAATTATTTATAAACATTAACCATAGTACCAATGATACATTGGTACTATTTTTAATCGCCCTAATCGGCCAATATCTAAATTAACTAGCTCTGCGTTGTAATTAATCTTGGTGATAAGTCACAATCGCAATTGGTGTTGGGTTAATGGTAACCCAAAGATTAGACATACCGACATGAGTTAGCGATGACTCACTTACTTTATTACAACTGGTTTCAGATTGGCATTTCGAGAGAAATTCACTGGCGACTTGCTGGCTAAGCCCTTGCTTTGTCAAATAACTCATTTCATTTTCTAACTTTTGTTGGAAGTCCGCAAAATCTGGTTTTGGCGAGGTATAATCTTCAACCCCAACAAGTGTAGTGGCAACTTGAATGAGTGCGCCATCATCAAAAGTTAGTTGGTTTTCATAGCTCCAATCATTAAAAGGTTTTTGCTGCCCAAAAGTACAAACTGTTTTATTGCCATTTTTTTGGCATTTCCCCGCTTTAATAAAACTTATGCTATCCATACTTTGCCCCCAGTTTAGGCCAAATGGTGCAGTCGATGTGGTATCGCACCCTACTAATAACAACGCAGCAACCCCAACTACCATCCATTTCATACTCTCACCTCACTAGTCAATTTATCTCATGCTACAGGGTGAGGAGGCTAAATTGAAGTAAAAAAGTCATCAGCTATTAACTCAATCAACATTAATATTTATATTTTAAGTTATTTATTTAACAATAAATTTACATACAATTAATTATTATCAAAAAGATAAAGTTAATACAGATAAATCATCGTATACAGATTGCCAGATTTACTTTGGGTCTATACAATGCTCTGCTTTACAGGATCCCAGTATCACTGCAATATAGATAACTATCGTATTCTTAGTCAGTTACCCCTCTAGCAATACCTAAAACTCCCTAGATGGTTCTTGAATAACAAGATAGCTGAATCGTTACAACCTGGTTTTGTAATTAATTGCTTTTGTAGCTAGTGGATTTTGTAACTAGTTGGTGGGCGAACAGGTATTCACCAGTCGTATTATTAACAAATAACCATAACGTAAAGTACAAATTGTGAAATTACTATTTTCTCTTTCTTTAACAACCGCCATTCTCTCCGGTATATGGGCTTGGGTTGCAGATAGCTTAGGGTTAATCGGCTGGGCCGGCTTTTTAGGCTGTACTGCGTATTTTGCTTACCCCAAAGATGGGCTTAAAGGATTAGGTATTACTGCACTAACCGTCAGTAGCGGTGTAGTTTGGGGGTTGGTGATCCTGCATAGCGGTGACTACCTGCAACACTTACCTCATTTTGTTGGGTACTTTGTTACGGGTATTGTTGCCTTTTTGATGTGTATGCAAGCTAAAAAACAGTGGCTTTCTTATATACCAGGCACGTTTGTGGGTACCTGTACTATTTTTGCGGCTGAAGGTGCTTGGTTGGTAACGATTCAATCACTATTAATCGGTGTGCTATTTGGCTTTGCAATGAAAAAAAGTGGGCTTTGGTTATTTAAAAAGTACTTATCGGATAAAAACTAAAAAAAAACCGCCAATATGGCGGTTTAAATAAATCAATGAAACCAAGGGAATTTCAAACAGATTCGATATTACATTAAAATTGTCTAACAGCAATATATAACATTTTGATTTAACTAGTAATTAATCGAATATTAAACTAAGTACCCTTACTTATACCCACAAATATAATAATGATAAGTTTGTTAATAAAATGATAAAATTCGGACTTGAAATTCCAATTTAGATTAATAAAGCTTATACAACTGGTCAAACATCAGTCGAATTAATTCTTTTTAATATAATCATATAGTGAAATTCAGATTTTTCTGCATCCTTATATTATCAATAAAAAAGTAAAACCTTTTCTAAGCACCAATATGTTTTTCTTTCGTTAATTGATAACTTAGACTATTAAACCAATCAAAAGTGAAATAAAAGCGTAATAAACTAATTAAATTTACATGGCTAGAACGTAAAATCAGAATCGTTTGAAAAACACACTTTCATTCCTCTGCTATACTTGAATAAGAATATCTTAAGACCTATAACTGAATGTAACGAAAGGAAGAAGATATGATTAAAAAAATTTGCTTTTTAGCCTGTTCATTAGCTGTCGTATTCTCTTTAAGCGCATGCAACACCACCAAAGGTGTTGGTGAAGATATAGAAGCAGGTGGCGAAGCCATACAAAGAGCAGCTAAATGATGGCTAACAACCATCATCCTTAAATATTAGCTACCTCGACTAGAACTGACATATATACCAAACGGTGACAGTTTCGCCGTTTGGTATATAAATTTAAAGAGCCTATAAATTCCTAAACCTTACTCTATTGAAATACAGAACATTTTAATATTGGCTAACAGGATCACAATTTAATTATGCCTCTCTTTTACAATGGGAGCCATCCAGCTAGGAGAGCATAATGAACCCGAAAAATAAAATTAATGTGTTAGACCACATTTCACCTGAAATGCAATCTGTAATGCAATTTTATGCAGAAAACCCATCCCCTTCCCCTATTGACACCAGCTATTACGGAATGCGACAAGCGTATATTGAAGATAGAAAATATTGGAATGCAGAAGCCCCAATGATGCACAATATTTACGATATTCAAGTACCAACTCAATATGGCAATATTTTGACTCGTCTATTTCAACCCCTGAAGTCACCACCAGCAACTTTATTTTATATTCACGGAGGCGGGTTTATTTTAGGTAATTTACAAACTCATGACCGCATAATGCGGTTACTAGCCTGTTATTCAGGCTGTACCGTTATTGGAATAGATTATTCGTTATCCCCTGAAGCTCGTTACCCCCAAGCCATTGAAGAAATATCCACCGTTTACCAGTATTATCAACAAAATGCCGCAGAGCATAATATCAATATGCAACAAGCTGGCTTTGCAGGTGACTCAGCTGGCGCAATGTTATCTCTTGCTTCTATACTTTGGTTGCGTGATAACACTATAGAAAGTGCCAATATTAAATCCGTTTTATTGTGGTATGGGCTTTATGGCTTACAGGATTCAATCAGTCGGCGGCTATATGGTGGGGAATGGGATGGGTTACAAAAAGAAGACTTAGAAAATTATGATAATGCCTATCTCGGGGAAAATGGTGATAGAGAAGCCCCTTATTACTGCTTATTCAATAATGACTTAACCAATGATATTCCACCTTGCTTTATTGCTAGTGCAGAATTTGACCCGCTATTAGATGATAGCTTGGCTTTATTCCGAACACTCGACGCTAACAATATATCTTGTGAATATAAAATGTACCCAGGAACTTTGCATGCTTTCTTACATTACTCTCGCATGATGCAAATATCAGATGAAGCAATTCGTGATGGTGCGAATTATTTTATCAAACAACTTTTATAATATTAACTCTATATTTATTGAAGATAATAGACGATAAAACGAAAAAACCTCGCATTTAGCGAGGTTTTTGAATGCTTAGCGATTCGTTTATCGTTATTTAGCGATAACGTTAGCTGCTGCTGGGCCTTTAGCACCATTTTCAATGGTGAATGAAACTTGTTGGCCTTCTGCTAATGATTTGAAGTTATCACTTTGAATTGCAGAAAAATGAACAAATACATCTTTGCTGCCGTCTGCAGGAGTGATAAAACCAAAACCTTTATCATCGTTAAACCATTTTACTGTACCAGTCATTGTATTAGACATAGAATTTCCTTTAATTTTTTAAAATTGCCATAAGGCATGTTGCGGTTTGTTCTTGTGGTACTTATGGGAATTAATTAGAAGGAATTCGCAATGAAGTGGTATCTGAGATAACGCTTAATGGTGAACATCTTAAAACTGACTAACATAAATAGGCCTGTACTTCCAAACCAGTGAGCACATTAAGCCACACTTATAACCAAATGGCAAATTTTATTTTCACATCAATTCAAGAAACAAATAGTTTGCTGTTTATCCGAACCTAAAAGAAAGCACATCTTCAGGTTTAATACCTATCAAAAACACCATAATCAGGCCTTTCGCCCCTCATCACCGCTCGCTGTTGCTCATGTACCGCTTCTCTATCGGCTCTTTTTTGTTCGGATGAACGGGCGTCTTTATGTGACTTTGGCCATGTTGGTTTATCAGGCTCGAAAGAAGGCGTAAATGTACAACCCGTAATTAAAAATAGACAAAATAGCGAAGATATTACTTTCATAATGGCTTTTATTTTTCCAATACAGCGATTAGGTAAAAACACTTAATCATGATACCAATATTTATCATTTATCTAAATCATTATTTGGATACTACTTTGGTAAAATGACCATTGATAATTCACAATAACAATATATAAAGTAGGATTTAAGATAACAAAAAAGCCGCATCACGCAGCTTTTAAATCTTGTAATGCATTACAGTTATGATTGACTACTTTTTTCAGTTGGGTCAAACGGAAGCCCACCAGCAAAGACAAATGATAACCCAACAATAACGAACGAAACCATAACAAAACACTTATCAATAAATCGTTTCATACTGTTATTCCTATGCTTGATCATCGAATTAAAATATGCGAACCGATTATTATTGGCAATAAAAAATTACCCCATTACTTTCCCAACAGAGTACTAAAAGATCAATTAATTTATTACATTCAAATAAATAGTAAAATCATACTGGCATAGACATAATTTCTTGATACGCCGCCACTAGCTTATTACGTACTTGAATTCCCATTTGTAAACTTAAACTTGCTTTTTGCATATCAACCATCACGTCATTTAAGGAAATATCTTGCTTTCCTAACGTGAAGTTTTCAACTTGCTTAGCTGAATCATTACGTGTTTTATTAATTTGATTTACGGAAGCAACTAGGTGATCAGCAAATCCAACTGGCTCTATTACGGGTTTAATTGGGTTAGTGGCTTGGGTTGCCACGACATTTAATTGTGAAATAACCCCTTCAATCGCTTGAACTGTCATTCGATTCTCTTCTTATTAAATTAATGTGAATTTTTCACTAACCTATATTGGCTAGCTTACCCTATCACACCCTTTTTAACTTGAAGCCGATAAATAACACCAATTTTATAGGCTGATTCCGTCATTAGAACCCCTTAAAACAAGAAATAATAGCAAAGTGAAAAAGTGACGTTACGAAGAGGGAAATAACATTGTTTCACCAAAAGTATTTTCATCCGTCTAGTAGTCTGCCAAGCAGGGAATATTTATGAGTGCCGCATCTAAAGACACGGGGGAGGCCAAAAAGGGTTTTGCCTCTATAGTTGAAAGGATTAAAGCTGATCCTAAAATACCGTTAATGATTGCGGCGGCTGCGGCTGTTTCAATTATTGTCGCCCTTCTCCTCTGGCTACGCAGCCCTGACTACCGTGTACTTCTTAGCAATTTAAGTGCTAAAGATGGTGGCGATATTGTTGGCCAGCTAACTCAGATGAATGTGCCATATCAAATTGCTGATAATGGTAGCGCTATTTTAGTTCCTGCAGATAAAGTGCATGAATTACGTTTAAAGCTCGCTCAATCAGGTTTACCTAAAGGTGGCAATACTGGTTTTGAATTATTAGATAAAGAACAATTCGGTATCAGCCAATTTAGTGAGCAAATCAATTACCAACGTGCATTAGAGGGTGAACTCTCTCGTACTATTGAGTCCCTAAGCCCAGTACAAAGTGCTCGGGTGCATTTAGCAATTCCTAAACCCACCTTATTTGTGCGTGAGCAAAAGCTACCAACGGCTTCTGTGACGGTCGGTTTACTACCGGGAAGAATGCTTGATGAAGGGCAAATCAGCGCCATTGTCCATATGGTATCAAGTAGCGTAACAGGCCTAACCGCTAGTAATGTCATTATTGTTGACCAAGCGGGTCGCTTACTCACCAATAACGATAATAGCCAGCAATCGGCAAACAGCGCACAAATCAAAATGACTAAAGAGATGGAGTCTCATCTCAAACAGCGCATAGAAGATATTCTGTCGCCGTTAGTCGGTCGTGCCAATATTCATGCCCAAGTCACCGCGCAAATGGATTTCTCGAAAGTCGAACAAACTTCAGAGGAATATAAGCCCAACCAAACGCCAGATAGTGCGGCTATTCGTTCCCGCCAAAACAGCCAAAGTATGCAAAATAACAATGGCGGAACCGGTGGAGTGCCAGGTGCGCTGTCAAATCAACCCGTTAGTGCACCAAGTGCACCTATTGAAACCAATAAAGACAATAAAGATGGCGCTCAAACGGCGAATAACCGTAATAGTGTCTCGAACTCGCAAAGCGATGAAACCACAAATTACGAAGTAGATCGCAAAATTAGTCACACTCAACGGCAAATTGGTGTCGTCGATAGGCTCTCGGTCGCAGTTATTGTCAATTACCATTCACAAGATGGTGAAAATGGTCCAGAAATGAAGCCATTGCCACCAGAGATGCTGCAACAAATTGAAGCATTGACACGCGAAGCAATGGGCTTTTCCACTGCACGTGGGGATTCTCTCAACATTACTAATTCATTGTTTACCAATGAGGCTCCGGTTGAAGAAGCACCTTCGTTACTTGAAAGCCCACAATTTATTGCTCAGTTACTGGATTACGGAAAAATACTGCTTATTGCCATTATTGCTTGGTTTATGTGGCGTTTCGGTATCAAACCTCAATGGGTTAAATACCGTAAAGCACAGCAAGCCCAAGCCGAAGCTGAAGTTTTTGTTGCCACACAACTGAAAACCCCGCTCGTGGTTGATGAAGCGATTGATGAAGAAATGGATGAGCAAACACGCCGTCGCCTGACTCGTCAACGTGTTAGTGCTGAGATCCAAAGCCAACGTATCCGTGAAATGGCAGAAAAAGACCCACAAATCGTGGCAATGGTTATCCGTCAGTGGTTAGGAAAATCCCAATGAGTTTAAGTGGAACAGAAAAAAGTGCCGTGATGTTAATGACGCTCGGTGAAGACCAGGCTGCGGAAGTATTTAAGCACCTGAATCCTAAAGAAGTTCAGCAATTGAGTATGGCAGTGTCAAACATGCGCCAAATCTCAAATAATGAATTGGCAGAAGTATTAACTGAATTTGAAGAGTCAGCGATTCAATTCGCGGCACTCAATATCAACACGAATGACTATCTGCGTTCTGTATTGGTGAAAGCACTTGGCGAAGAACGCGCCGCAAGCTTACTTGAGGACATCTTTGAAAAACAAGAAACCACGTCAGGGATCGAAAGCCTCAACTATATGGAACCCCAAACCGTTGCCGATATTATCCGTGATGAACATCCGCAAATTATCGCGACTATTTTGGTTCACTTAAAACGCAATCTTGCGGCGGATGTCCTCGAATTATTCGAAGAGCGCCAACGCAACGATATTATGCTACGTATCGCCACCTTTGGTGGTGTCCAACCTGCTGCATTGGCGGAATTGACCGAAGTATTGAACAACTTACTGGATGGCCAAAACCTCAAACGCAGCAAAATGGGTGGCGTGAGAACTGCGGCAGAAATCATCAACCTGATGAAAAGCCAGCAAGAAGAAAGCGTTATCGATGCAATGCGTGATTACGATGGTGAGCTTGCTCAACGTATTATTGACGAAATGTTCCTATTCGAAAACCTTATCGAGGTGGACAACCGCAGCATTCAACGTATTTTGCAGGATGTTTCGACAGACTCGCTGGTTATTGCCCTCAAAGGCAGCAACCAAGCACTACGCGACCACTTCCTCAACAATATGGCCGCTCGCGCTGCAGAAATCGTGCGCGACGATTTGGAATCACGTTCTCCTGTGCGTATGTCTCAAGTGGAAAACGAACAAAAAGCCATTTTGCTTATCGTTCGTCGTTTAGTCGAAAAAGGCGAAATCGCGATAGGTGGTGGAGACGACGTCTATGTCTAAGTCAACAATTCCAAATGACCAATGGCAGCCTTGGCAGCTTCGTGAGCTTAATCAATGGGATCTCAACTCAGGCATTCCTGCATTAAGTGATGTTCCTGAGCCTGAAGCGCCAAAAGTCCCGTGCCTTGAACCAAAAGAAGTGTTAGAGCAAATTAATTTGCTCGATAACATCAAGGAAGATGCACAGCGGACGGGTTACCAACAAGGGCATGAAAAAGGCCAGCAAGAAGGTTACCAAGCTGGTTTTGAGCAAGGCTTACGAGCTGGAGAAGAACAAGGGCGTGAGCAGGCACTTGCTTTGCAACAACCTGTGATTGAAACATGGCAAAAACTGCTGTCTGAATTCAATTATTCGCTCGATACCTTTGATACGGTGGTGACCACTAAACTGTTGCAGATAGCGTTGACTGCGGCTAAGCAAGTTTTAGGACAATCCACCGTTTGTGATGGCACCGCATTGTTGGAGGAAATCAGCCAGTTACTCCAACAAAAACCGATTTTTACTGGGCAGCCTGAACTACACATCAACCCAAATCATTTTGAATTGATTGAACAGCACCTCGGTTCCCTACTCAACTTGAACGGCTGGCGCTTAGTCGCTGATCCTAAACTGCATATCGGTGGCTGCCGAGTCGTCGCTGAAGACGGTGAAATTGATATGACTGTGGCGACACGTTGGCAAGAATTGTGTCGTTTATATGCACCGGAGAGCTTTTCATGACGGCACGATTGGGACGCTGGATTGCTTCGTTGGACGATTTAGAATCGCGGATGAAAGGGATCCCGATGGTGCGTCGTTATGGCCGCCTCACAAAAATCACTGGCTTAGTGATGGAAGCCGAAGGCATTAAAATGCCTTTGGGGGCAACCTGCTTTATTGAACGCTCAATTAATGGTGGCTCAGATGAAGTGGTGTGTGAAGTCGTCGGCTTTAACGGCCCAAGAATGTTATTGATGCCATTAGCCGACCTCGAGGGGATCGCCCCGGGTGCCCGTGTTTATGCACAATCAACCGGTGATGACGGGCAAACTAGCCGCTTACTCCCTATTGGTAATGAATTATTAGGCAGAGTACTTGATGCCCAAGGTAATCCATTAGATGGAAAAGGCCCCTTAGAGGTAAAAACACGCGCGCCATTAATTACCCCACCAATTAACCCATTAGAACGAACGCCTATTAGTAATGTATTGGATGTCGGTGTTCGTGCAATCAATGCATTATTAACCGTCGGTCGCGGCCAACGTATGGGGCTATTTGCTGGCTCTGGTGTGGGTAAAAGCGTATTACTTGGCATGATGGCACGCTTTACACAAGCCGATATTATCGTAGTCGGGTTGATTGGTGAACGTGGTCGTGAAGTCAAAGATTTCATTGAAAATATCTTAGGGGCTGATGGCTTAAAACGTGCCGTTGTCGTTGCAGCGCCAGCCGATGTGTCTCCTCTATTGCGCATGCAAGGCGCCTCTTATGCCACTCGTATCGCTGAGTATTTTCGCGATAAAGGTTTAAGTGTGCTGTTGATTATGGATTCACTCACTCGCTACAGCATGGCACAACGGGAAATTGCGTTAGCCGTGGGTGAACCACCAGCAACGAAAGGCTATCCACCTTCTGTATTTGCCAAATTACCAGCATTAGTTGAGCGTGCAGGGAATGGGAAAAATGGTGGGTCAATTACCGCTTTTTATACCGTTTTAACGGAAGGGGATGACCAACAAGACCCAATTGCTGACTCGGCTCGCGCCATTTTGGATGGCCATATTGTACTTTCACGTTCACTGGCAGAGTCAGGGCACTACCCTGCAATAGATATCGAGGCATCTATCAGCCGTGCCATGACCGAGCTCATTCCTAAAGAGCATTACCGAAAAATTCAACGTTTCAAGCAGTTAACGTCTAGTTACCAACGCAACCGAGATTTAATTAACGTCGGTGCGTACGCCATGGGCAGTGACCCCATGTTGGATACGGCAATTCAATATTACCCACGTATGTCGAAGTTTTTGCAACAAGATATTGATGAGCGATGTGATTATCAAACCGCATGCGAACAGTTGACACAAGTGGTTCCCAACGAATAACGAGGGGATAAATGGCCAAAAATAATGCCTTAACAACATTACTCACCTTAGCTGTTGAAGCCTCGGAAGAAGCAGCAAAAGTGTTAGCTCAAGTGCGCCAAACCCACACCCAAATGGCGCAGCAACTAAATATGTTGGAAAACTACCAATCCGAATATCGTCAAAAACTCAACCAAACCTTGCATACGGGTATGGAATCGGATAAGTGGCAGAATTATCAGCAATTTTTGGTCACATTGGAACTGACCATTGAACAACAGCAGCAACAACTGAATTTATGGGAGCAACGCGTTAACGAAGCTAACCGCCATTGGCAAGAAAAACAACAGCGTGTCAACGCGTTCGATACGTTAATTCAACGTGCTGAACATACTGAATACCAACGTCAAAACCGCTTAGAACAAAAGCAAATGGATGAATTTGCTCAACGAGCGACTTTACGGAGACCTCAATAAATGGACATCAACGCCCTGAATGTGCCAACCGCATCATCGACTAAAAATGGCAATATACAACAAAATGAATCGCGCGCTGATGAAAATCAAGCCCCTGCACTCCCCTTTCAAGCCATGCTTGATAACCAGCAACCGATTGAAAAACAAAATGTCACTAATCAACCGATCAATGAAGAAGCACTTAACAAAGGCATTGTTGATAACAAACTGGCAATAGCGAGTAAAGAAACGATTGAACAAACCAAGGTTGGGCAAAAAACGGCTGAAAATGCCATTGAGCAACTGAACTTTAGCCGTAACTTGCGTGCTGATAGCGTGCAAACTGCACTTAACACTGAGCTACTAACAGGCAAAGATGCCAATGAGCAAGCGTGGCTAGAGAGCTTAAAACAGTCATCAACTGGCCAAGTACAAGCAACGGCAAATACAACTATTAAAACAGAAGCACACTCGGTTTTAGGCGCATTTACCCAAAAAATGCAGCACCTAACGGATAATGCAGATGGCATCATTAATGAAGATGATGCCAAACATCTGGAAGGTTCACAGCAACAAATCGCAGGCGAAGAAGATGGCCCAGAACTTGGGGTATTTATTAAGAATGAAAAAGAAGAACGTCGTGACCAGCCTCTTTTTCCCTTTGATAACCCACGAGATATACGCAGTAAAAATTTAACTGCTGATTTCATGCCATTGAATAAAAAAGTGAGTGATAAAGACCCAGTATTAAACCTACAAAATGTTTCAAGTGAAGCCCTGAACCAAACCGCGAAAGGCGCATTTACACTACAAACTGAGACTGGTGCTTTTACCACCACATCCTCACAGCATACAACGACCGCGCCAGTTAGCATGATGCCAACGACATCAACAGCCCAAGCGGCAACCATAAATGCGCCAACGGCTGCTCCAACCATGCATTTAGCCAGCCAATTAGGTAGCGAAGCGTGGCAGCAGCAATTAAGCCAACATATGTTATTTTTCTCTCGCCAAGGAATATCTCAGGCACAAATTCGCTTGCACCCTGAAGAGTTAGGATCACTAAATGTGCATTTACGCATCGAAGATAACCAAGCAGTAATGCATTTTGTCTCTCCACATAGTCATGTACGTGCAGCCATGGAATCCATGATGCCAGTGCTACGCAGTGCGCTACAAGAAAGTGGTATTCATCTTGCTCAAGGCTCTGTTGGCCAAGATAACTTGAACCAGCAATCCGATAGCTCTCAGCAAAATGCGCACCAAAACGATGGCCAAATTCAAGCGACACATCCATCCGTTGGTGCTGTTGGTATCAGCGAAGCAAATGCCACTGTTTCACCTAAAAATGTAGCATCAAGACAAGGTGGCATTAACACTTTTGCATAAAAAACAAACGAATCGCGGTAATTTCCTAGCTAAAGCGCCGAGTTACCGCCTTTTTGTTTCGTTTTTCACTCCTTTAACTCTTGGCAACCAAGCCATAATGCTAGAGATCATAACGTAAAAACCCATTTGGGTTTAGCATCCAAGAAACAGGAATTCAGCTAAATGTCGTCGAGCAAAAAATCAAAAAGTTCCAACAAAGGGTTGCTTATTCTATTTGCCCTTCTTGCCCTTGCTGGCGCAGGGTTTGGGGGTTATACCTGGTGGACGACACAACAAGGCACGCAAACGGCGAGTGAGGAAGAAAAGCGCCCGAACATGCCACAACCCATTTTTATGGAGTTAGAGCCATTTACCGTCAATTTGGCAGGTGCAGCCGATGCACCTGATCGTGTGCTTTATATCCATGTGACTTTGCGACTTGCGAACGAAAAATCGCGCAAACAACTTCATGAATACCTCCCTGAAGTGCGTAGCCGTTTGTTACTGCTACTTTCAGAGCAAAAAGCAAAAAATATTGAGACGCATGAAGGTAAGTTGCAGTTAATGAAAGATATCAAGCAAACGCTCACCCCTACCCTGATCCCAGGTGATACCGATCAGGATATTTCTGATGTGTTATTTACTACTTTTATTCTGCGGTAATATTCATGAGCGATAATATTTTATCTCAGGCCGAAATTGATGCGCTGCTTAATGATGATGTACCATCAAGCAATACGCCTGTGCCAGAGACTCAAGGGAAAGATAATGTTCGCCCTTACGACCCGAATACTCAACGTCGAGTTATTAGGGAGCGAATGCAGTCTCTCGAAATCATTAATGAACGTTTTGCTCGCCAGTTCCGTATGGGTTTGTTCAATATGTTACGTCGCAGCCCAGATATTACGGTGGGCGGTATTAAAATTGAACCTTACCATGAGTTTGCGCGTAATTTACCCGTACCGACTAACTTAAACTTAATCCATATGCCGCCTTTACGAGGCACGGCACTGTTTACCTTTGAGCCCGCATTAGTTTACATCGCTGTCGACAATCTATTTGGTGGAGACGGCCGCTTTCCCGTACGGCAAGAAGGTAAAGAGTTTACCAATACTGAACAACGCATTATCAATCGCATGCTCAAGTTAGCTTTAGGAGCTTATCGCGATGCTTGGAAGCCAATCGCTGATATTGAAGTGGAATATGTACGTTCTGAAATCCAAGTCAAATTCACTAATATCACCACCTCCCCTAATGACATTGTCGTTACCACACCGTTTTTAGTGGAGATAGGCAATACCGTTGGTGAATTCAGTATTTGTATTCCGATCGCCATGATTGAGCCATTACGTGAACGTTTAATAAACCCACCAATGGAACAAGGCCACCAAGAAAATGAAACTTGGGTCACCAACCTTGTCACCCAAGTGAAACGTTCTGAACTTGAATTGGTTGCCAACTTTGTTGACATTCCAATGCGAATTTCTCGCTTACTGCAACTGCAAAAAGGGGATGTGATCCCAATTGAGAAACCTGACCGCCTCATCGTTAATGTTGATGGCGTTCCCGTATTAACCAGTCAATACGGTACTCAAAATGGCCAGTATGCATTGCGTGTAGAACATTTGATTAACCCTGTATTAAACACTCTAGATGAGGAAAGTACCAATGAGTGAGGCGAAGAACTCTCCTGATGCATCAACCAATCACGACAGTGAAGACCTGTGGGCTGAAGCGCTGGAACAGCAAAAAAAAGCGGAATCCGCCTCAGCTGGTGCACAGGCTTTCGACAACTTTGATGGACAAAACCCGCTAAATCAACTGTCTGATATCGATATGATCATGGACATTCCTGTCCGTCTTTCAGTTGAATTGGGTCGCACTAAAATGACCATTAAAAAACTACTGAGCTTATCCCAAGGTTCTGTAGTTTCTCTGGATGGCTTAGCGGGTGAGCCACTGGATATTCTGATCAATGGCTATTTAATTGCGCAGGGAGAAGTGGTCGTGGTTTCAGACAATTACGGTATTCGTATTACTGACATCATTACGCCTTCCGAACGTATGCGCCGTTTAAGTCGTTAATTAACCACGTGAGTCGCTGATAATGGCAATACCCAATCAAACTGAGCAGGCACCGATATCTGTGCCTTTTTTATCAACAACCGTTTCCTCCGGTGAACCTAATACTCCTGCTATTGACCACAATGATAGCTTAACGCAGATATCAGGGGCTTTAGGGGGGATCATTTTATTGATACTAGCAGGTGCTTGGTTGGTGAAAAAATTAGGATTTGCTCCCCAAAAAATGGGCAAGGAGCAAATCGTAAAAGTCAAAAGCCGTTGCTCATTAGGTAATAAAGAACGCGTTGTGGTTGTTGAGGTGAATAATGAGTGTTTGGTATTAGGTGTTACCACACAAAATATCAGCCTCTTACACCAATACCCGGCTGCACCTGAAGTCGCTGAGACATTGCCAACTGAACCGCTCACCTTTCAGTCTTTATTAAAGAAAAAACAAGAGGCTGCAAAATGTGCGGCTTCAGTTACACTTATGCATAAGTAATCGGAAGGGCTCATGTTACCTCTAAAATCTTTACTCACGATTACTACCCTCTTGTTTTTATTGCCAAACTCCGCTTCTGCGGCACTACCAGCTGTTATTAGCCATTCAATGGCTGATGGCGGACAAACTTGGTCTTTACCTGTTCAAACGCTTTTATTTTTGACCTTATTGGGCTTTATTCCCGCCTTATTATTAATGATGACCAGTTTTACTCGCATCATTATTGTTTTAGGTTTATTGCGTAACGCGCTCGGAACGCCCTCCGCTCCACCGAACCAAGTCTTATTGGGTTTAGCACTGTTTTTAACCTTTTTTGTGATGTCACCCGTTGCAGACCAAGTTTACCGCGAAGCCTACCAGCCTTTTAGCGAAGACAAGATTAGCCTCGAAACGGCTTTAGAGAAAGGAACAGCACCGTTAAGAACCTTTATGTTAGGGCAAACACGCGAATCCGACTTAGCCCTATTCGCAAGAATAGCCAAAGTGGGTGAAATTCAAGAAGCGAAAGATGTTCCGTTACGTATTTTAGTCCCAGCCTTTATTACCAGTGAACTAAAAACCGCATTTCAAATTGGCTTTACTATTTTTATTCCATTTTTAATCATTGACTTAGTGGTTGCCAGTGTCTTAATGGCATTAGGGATGATGATGGTTCCACCTGCAACAGTTTCCTTGCCATTTAAATTAATGTTGTTTGTATTAGTTGATGGTTGGCAACTATTGCTTGGCTCATTATCGCAAAGCTTTTTTAATTAGGATTATTTTACTCGGAGTAGTTATGACACCTGAATCAGTAATGGCGATGGGAACTGAAGCGATGAAAATTGCGCTGATGCTAGCTGCCCCTTTGTTATTAGCCGCTTTGGCGGCGGGTTTAATTATCAGCTTACTGCAAGCCGCCACGCAAGTGAATGAAATGACGCTATCTTTTATCCCTAAAATTTTGTCGGTTATTTCTGTGATTATTATTGCAGGGCCCTGGATGCTGAATCTGCTTACCGACTATATGCGGTCATTGCTTAGCAACTTACCGTTTATTATTGGCTAACAATGCTAACCATTACCAGTGAAACACTCACGCTGTGGCTAAGCCAAGGTTTTTACCCTTTCATACGCCTTTTGGCGCTGCTTGGTACAGCGCCCTTTTTTAATGAAAAACAGGCGATTACCAAAGTTCGCGTTGCATTGGCTTTTTTTGTTGTGTTGATTGTTTCCCCACAACTTCCTGTCGTGAATATTCCTCTATTCTCTGCTATGGGATTATGGGTTATCGTGCAGCAAATGGTGATTGGTATTGCGATGGGGCTAACAATGCAAATGTCATTTGCTGCCGTGCGTCATGCGGGGGAAGTGATTGGTTTGCAAATGGGGTTATCTTTCGCCACCTTTTTTGACCCAACTGGCGGGCCCAATATGCCAATTTTAGGTCGCATATTTAACGTAATTACTATTTTATTGTTTCTCGCTTTCGATGGGCACTTGTGGCTTATTTATATTGTAGTCAATTCATTTGAACTGCTCCCAATTCAAACCGCACCATTAAATCGCGATGGTTTTTGGGTATTTGTCCAATTTGCTAACACCATATTTATTAATGGGTTAATGTTGGCTTTACCGTTTATCACCTTATTTTTAATTCTAAACCTTGCTTTGGGTATTCTAAACCGCATGACCCCGCAGCTATCGGTGTTTGTGGTCGGTTTTCCTTTAACACTTACCATTGGAATTAGTATGTTAGGGCTGATTATTTCTATCCTCCCGCGCTATACCGAGCGTTTGGTCCACCAAGCTTTCGAGCAGTTATCGTTGATGTTTAATTTGTTTGTTTGAGTATCGATACTTAATCAATTAATTAGTTAGTAAAACCATTTGGTAACTCTAATTATTAAGGTAAATCTATAAAAGCTTATTTCTAATTCAAAATTCATTGTTTACTCCTAATTTTAAGTATTAAAACCCATTATTTTTTTCAGGCGATAAATTAAAGAAAGAGAGCCGCCTATATGGCGGTAACGATACCCATTATTTATTTCATTTCTAAGCTATCAAAACAAGTGATAGTTACGAATACATCTAACACTAAATTTAACTTAGGTAAAAGATGGTAAAATCACGTAAAAACGACCTTGAGGTCATATTTTTTCAATTTAATCATGTAAAAACGCCCCGTGTAGTAGAGCCCCTTCACTGCTATTTATGTTATTTAACCAAATTTCTAAGCTGGCAGTGCAGTAATTACGACAAAAATAAATAATCTTAAAGGGCAATTATTGGGTTTTTAATTCCACATGCAGCAGCATACTTTACAATGCTTTTAATGCTCGCATTATTCACATTACTCTCCAACCTTGTGATAGTTGATGGATTAACTCCTATAATTTCAGCTATTTGAACTTTCGTTAACCCAGCAGACTCTCTCCACTCCTTAAGCATAGCCTGCAATTTTTCAGTTCTTATTTCTTCTTCATAAGCAGCTTGGTATTCTGGATCTTTCATCCATTCATCATGTAGCTCTTTATGTGTTTTCATCGTTTAATAGCTCCAATAAACGTTTTCTCGCTAAATAAAACTCAGACTTTGGGGTTCTTTGTGACTTTTTGATAAAGATCCTGAGCATAAAAATTGTTTTATCTTTGTGGTAAACCCATAACCCCCTAGCTATTTCACTTCCCATAGTTCTTATCTCAAACAATCCATCGCCCAATGATTTAGTATCTGGTTCTCTTAAATAATTAGCTGATAACTCTAATTTTTTAATGAGGCGGTCATATTTCACCTTGATTTTTAAAGGCAGTGCATTTGCTTCTTTTTCAGCCTCAGAATGATATTTTACAGTATACATATACCCTCATCATAATTTGCACTGTAATGCAAATTGCTTTTTAGTGCAAATCACATTCCATTGTATCGTCTGTACTACATACCGACTGCAGTAAATAGATCAGTTTCTCTGTACTGCCTGTACGGCAGTGAACTATAACAAAAATAGATTAAAACAAATAAAAACAACTGACTAGCTTTAAAATACAAAAAATACCTTTGTTTTTAGTGAATCCTATAACTAATTGTTAAATCAGCGGATTTTTAAAGAGCAAAAATAAAAGGTCAAATAAGGGTAAAACAAAAGCAAATTTATGCAATATAAAAAAGACACAATAATAAACTCAAATCCCCTTTTTGTGGTGACTAAAAACCCCCAAACAAAAAACCGCGCTTGAATGGCTCCAAAGCGCGGTGAGTAAAAAGAGTATTAAATAATTAACGGCTGCCGAAAAGTGACATGCTGTTTAAGTCTTTAAAAATACTTTGTGAGGCTTCAAACATCGCTTTTTCTTTATAATAATCTGTGGTGGTGCCAGTCCAGTTAGTTTCTAACAACTCACTTTTGCGGGCCGCATTTTGAATCGAGCGCGTATCAGCTAAAAAATCTAATTTATCAATTTCTTGTAATTGTAAACCTTGCTTAGCTTCAATATTAGAAATTTGATCTAATGCGGACTTGATGGCTCGGTTCGCTTCACCTAACTCAGCTTGCGCTTGGTCTAAATCTGCTTGTGGTGCGCCTTGCAATGGCTTTTTCAGTGATTCGATACCGGTGTTCAGCGCTTTAAAAATATTGACCACATTATTGCTATCGGTTTCAAACACTTGTGCGCCAGTGAAATAAGTCGTCATCTCACGGTCACTCGCCACATTCTGCATAATCGCTTTATCGCCACCGTGATACAACACATCACCGTTAGCATCAATTTCAAATGGCGGTTTATCTGATTTAAAACCTGCGAAAATATATCGACCATTCCCATCAGTCGAATTACCTAACGCCACTAATTGTTCTTTCAAACCCGTGAGTTGCTCAGCCAAAGTATTACGGTCTTTATCGCTTAAAGCACCTTGGTTTGATGCCTGAATAATGGTGGTATCAATTTGCGTCGTCACATCTGTCATCTGAGTCAAAATACTCATCTGCAATGTCATTCCCGTTTTCGCAAATCCACGGCTTGCTACATATTGTTGGTTACGGTTTTCTGACTGGTTAATCCGCACCGCTTGCGAAGACGCTTGCGGGTCATCAGAAGGCTTGCTTACACGCTTACCAGAAGCTAATTGACTTCCTGCATCCATCCAACGCGCTTGAGCACTGTTCATGTCTTGTAAGCGTTGGTGATAAATCATGTTGGTACTTAAACGCATCGCTAAATCCTTATCCTATCGCTAATATTTAGAATGCACGCATTAATGCGTTAAATAAATCGTCCACCGTTTTTAATACTTGTGCATTGGCATTGAAAAACTGTTGGATTTTCTGCATCTGAATACTTTCTTCATTCATATTCACGCCCGAGATGGCTTGCTCTTGCTCATAGAAGCTCTCAGTCATTTTGTTTTGTGTTTCAGAGTCAATTTGTGCTTGTTTGGTTTTACTGCCTACATCATTAACTAACGTTGCATAGAAATCAGAGAACGTAGAACTACCATCAATCAGTTTTTCGTCTTGCAGTTTAACCAGTTGTTTAATGTTTTCATTATCACCTGGGCCACTGTCTTTACTTCCAGCCGCCGCAAAATCGGATGCATTGCTGACCAAGGTCTGCATACCGTTGATTACACCACTTACTGGTTTTACCAAGAATGAGTCACCTTTTGACATACCAGTACTGTTGCTGATTTTGATCTCTAAACCATCAAACTTCAGTGTACCTGCCGTATTTGAATCCACAGGAACATTAATACCTTCTGGCAAACGTGTGACATTCCATTCATTGCCGTCAAAGCGCATTTCGTAGTTATTACCTGTGACTTTAGACACATCGCTATAACTGAGATCAAAGTCCGCTTTACCACTATTATGAGTGTTGCTAACAACAGAGCCTTTACCAATTTCAAAGAAGTCTTTACCGGTGTTGCCGTTGGCATCGTACCCCTTGCTGTGCACTTCATTGAATTTGGTCGCAAAAACCAATGCTAATTTATTGAGTTTTTGATAAGCCGGGTCCATAACTTCTTGACGAGAACGCAAGATACCGCTGAGTTCCCCACCACGGAATGACTCATCAGGAATTTCCCGTGCTTGGCCATTCGCGCCCACAAAGCCAATGCTAAAACGGCTATCATCTTTAGAAGAAGGGACGGCTTCTAAGCGATTCGCTTTTTCACCCGTGACTAACGGTAAGCCATTAGCAAACGTCACGTTATAGTTACCGTTCTGTTCGATAACTTTTATACCAACTAATGAGTTAACTTCATTGACTAAACGGTCACGCACATCTAATAAGTCGTTAGGCTCAGAACCACTCACAGAACGGATCCGCGAAATTTGCTGGTTTAAACCCGCAATTTTTTCAGCGTAAATATTGATATCTTTCACTTTATTTTCTATCTGGTGATTAATATCCCGTTCCATTTCCTGCAAACGACGATCCGCTTCTTTAAACTGGCCTAATAATGCATTTGAGTTTCCTAAGAAAACGTCAATCAAGGTTTTGTCACTTGCATCGCTGGAGGCAGCGTCTAACGCGGTGAAGAAGCTACCGATATTACTTGAAATATCTTCAATATCATTAGTAAGCAAATCATCAACTTTATTGCAGTTCTTAACGTATGCCTCATAGTCACCGCTACGTGCGCGGGATTGGCTGTACTGCGCATTGATAAATTCATCAAACTCACGGCGAACATGGCTGAAATAAGTGCCGTTACCAAAATAGCCATTAGGTGTCATCGTACCGGGATTCTCCCCGAAAACAGCACTTTGGCGATGATAGTAACCCACACCTGCGTTAGCTAAGTTGTTAGAAATAACACTTAACCCGCCTTGTGCAGCGTTCACACCACTGAGCGCATTATTCATTACATTGTTCAGCATAAGCTTTTCCTGTTCTGGATGCTTATCGCCATCATTGGCTGACACAATGAGAGCGATAGCAACGCAAATTATTTAGTGCATATTTGGTTATCGGAAATTCAGCGTAATTATTTAGTCCAAACGCGCAATAATTCCGGATTTTTAGAAAATATCGTTTAAGTCTATGGTATATGCCTGAACAGCCCTTGATGCAGAGGTATTCGCCGCGGGTTGATGACCGCGTATCTGGTTAATCAAGGTGATTAGTTTGTCCGAATAGCCTGGGTCTGTGGCATACCCGGCTTGATGTAAACGGCGCGCAGCAATCTCTGGTGTCGGCGCTTTTTTGACGTCTTTGTAACGCGGGTTTTCCGTCAATAAATTGATATAATCGGCAATCGCCTCTTCATAAGAGCCATAAACGCGAAAATCATCCCGCATTTTGATGGTTTTTCCGTTGATCACTTCTGTTGTCATAATATTAGTGACGGGCCCTTGCCAGTTTTTTCCCGCTTTTATACCAAACAGGTTATGGCTGGTTTTTCCATCTGATTTCAGAATTTCTCGCTGGCCCCAACCACTTTCTAATGCCGCTTGTGCCAATAGCAGAAAATGAGAAATACCACTGTTTTGGCTTGCCGCTTTTGCAGGTTCAATTAAACGGCTAATAAAATTACTGCTATTAAGCGATAACGCTTTGATTTTTTGGAATGGTGCCGATAATGCATCGCCCATTGGTGCAAAATGGCGCATCATTTGTTCCATATTAAATGGCGGTAATGATTGCACTGTTTTTTCATCTAACGGCAACAGGCTATTGGATGTGGGCCCACTTGACGTGTGTTGGTCTCGTGTAAGCTGCTGGTACATCATTTCCCCGAAACCTAAACCTTTTTGCGACAGGTCCTGGGCGATTTGCTGGTCATACATACTGGTGAGCATGCGTGTTTGGTCGCTGGAAAATAAGCCATCTTGTGGGAGTGCGTCACGCATACTTTTTAACATCAATTGAACGAATGTTGCCTCAAGTTGCTGCGTGACATGGCGCAGCCCTTGCTCCGAATTCTTATTCAGTTCACCTTTTAACTGTCCCAGTGACTGTAAATCAAATGCGGCACCTTGCAATAGCTGCATGTCACTCATTAGATGATCTCCAGTTTTGCACGTAAACAACCCGCACTTTCCATCGCTTGCAGTATCGACATCAAGTCGTTTGGCGTTGCACCGAGTGTATTTAGGGCTTGAATAACTTGGTTTAATTGCACACTTGCGTTGACTTTTTGGAGTGCCCCACCCTGATCACGTACCCCAACATTCGTATTACGAGTGACTACGGTTTGCCCACCTGCAAATGGGGTGTCCGGTTGGCTCACTTGAGTTTGTCTTTCGACTGTGACCGCTAAACTGCCATGTGCAACAGCACAGCTGTCTAGTGTTACACTGCGGTTAATCACCACAGAACCGGTGCGTGAATTGAGGATCACTTTCGCTTCAGCCACTGGCGCACGTACATTAAGCTCCTGTACCCGTGCTAAAAAGCGCACTTGGTCGCGATTATTGGCAGGAACCAGTAATTGCACTGTCCGAGAATCTAACGCAGACGCCGTCCCCATACCGCCCATACGGTTAATTGCATCCGCAATATCTTGTGCCAATGTGAAGCTATCTTCGTTTAATTGCAGGTTAATTGCCCCGTTTTGCCCGAAACTGCTCGGTAATTCGCGTTCAATAGTTGCTCCACCGGTAATACGGCCGCCATTGAGTTGATTAACCTTAATACTACTGCCGCCGCCACTGGCTCCCGCACCACCCACTAAGATGTTACCTTGAGCCATCGCATAGATTTGTCCATCAACCCCTTTTAAGGGAGTCATCAACAACGTACCGCCACGTAAGCTTTTCGCGTTACCCATTGAGGAAACCACAATATCCACGGACTGCCCAGTACGCGCAAAAGGCGGCAATTTCGCGGTGACCATGACCGCCGCCACATTTTTTAATTGCATATTGGTACCCGGCGGCACCGTAATCCCCATTTGCGACAGCATGTTATTCAAACTTTGAGTGGTAAATGGAGTTTGCATGGTTTGGTCACCTGTCCCATCTAGGCCCACAACTAAACCATAGCCAATCAAGGCGTTATCTCGCACACCTTGAACGGTGGTTAAATCTTTAATACGCTCACTGTATGCTGAATAAGTGAAGCAAAAAAATAGTGATAGCAAAATTAATACTTTGTTTTTCATTGAATTATCTCGGCTGTTTTCTCGCTAATGTTTAATTAATAAGGCGAAACATTTAAGAAAAAGCGTTGTAGCCATCCCATGTTTTGCGATTCGTTAATATAGCCGTCACCCACATATTCAATGCGTGCATCAGCGACTTGTGTCGAACTCACATGATTGTCTGAACCGATAGTGCGCGGGTTAACCACCCCAGAGAAACGAATCGACTCAGTACCTTGGTTTATCGCGATGCGTTTCTCACCAACCACATGTAAATTACCGTTCGCCAATAATTGGTCGACTGTGACAGTGATGGTGCCTTTAAAGGTGTTGTTGGCATTGGCACCGCCTTTGCCGCTAAAGTCACTGTTACCTTTAATATCTAATTCTGTGTTTTTACCGCCAATCCACCCTTGCATGAAACCCGGTAATATCGCAGCTAAGAAACCTGTTTTCCCACTACGGTTGGCATTCGCTGAGGAGTTTTTGCTCGCACTCACGTTTTCTTGCAAGTTAATGGTTAAAATATCACCAACATTACGAGGGCGCCGGTCTTCAAATAATGGCTGATAGCCATAATAAGCAGGTTGAGCGCTTTGAAATATCGAGCCATTGGGTGCTGGTGCTGTCGGCGCTGTTGGGATTGCCGTGGTTTGTGTGTCCACTAATGGACGCGATTTGATTTGTGCACAACCGCTGGTAACTAAGACCAAAATGGCAAGTAACCCTGCCTGTTTAGGCGCTATGAAACGCGTTAGTAACGCTGCTTTTTGCTGTTGAGAAATCGTGCCGCTTTCAATCATCATGTTACTCTTTTGCTGCTGTGTACGTTTTATCATCACGAAGAGGTCCCTCTCATTAATAACTCATCACTATCGCAATGAGTTATTTTTACGTATTTTTACCCATTACAATTGCGTTAAGCGCTGTAACATTTGGTCAGAAGCGGATACCGCCTTACTGTTGATTTCATAAGCACGTTGAGTTTGGATCATATTGACCAACTCCTCTGCCACATTGACGTTAGAGGTTTCTAACATGTTTTGATAAAGTAAACCGGCGCCATTGGTCCCCGGTGCGCTCTCATTTGGTGCGCCCGAACTTGCGGTTTCCATATACAGGTTTTCACCCATACTTTCCAAACCAGCATCATTAATGAAGGTGGTTAATGTAATTTGGCCAATTTGCTGTGGTTGGTTATCGCCATAGACGGTAATGGTCACGGTACCATCGCGCGCAATCGACAAGCTATTCGCGTTATCGGGGATCATAATCGCAGGAACGATTTGGTAACCACTTGAGGTCACTAACTGGCCATCTTGGTTTGGCTGCAATGCGCCATCACGGGTGTAAGCATCCGTACCATCAGGCATTTGCACATGTAAAAAACCTTGGCCTCGGATAGCGATATCGTTGGTATTTCCTGTTTTATTTAATGCGCCTTGCGCATGAATACGCATGGTGGCAACAGGGCGCGAACCCGTTCCCATTTGTAAGCCGGATGGTAATGAAGTTTGTTCTGAACTCATTGCGCCCGGCTGGCGAATATTTTGGTACATTAAATCTTCAAAAACAGCGCGTTGGCGCTTGAAACCATTGGTACTAACGTTGGCTAAGTTATTAGAAATAACATCAAGGTTAGTTTGTTGAGCATCAAGCCCTGTTTTAGCAATCCATAATGAGCGGATCATAATAATTCCTTACTGTATTTAGCTAACCGCGAGCAGTTGATTGGCGCGTTGTGCATTTTCATCAGCACTGCGGACAACTTTCATTTGCATTTCAAAGTGCCTTGCATTGGCAATCATCGAAACCATGGCTTCTGCGGCATTGACATTACTGCCCTCAATCACCCCAGCAGTGACAATGCCTCGTTCACTTTGTGGCAAAACATTGCCATTTGTCGCTTGTCCTTGTGGTGATAAATGAAACAAACCGTCTTCGCCACGGATCAAGTCTTGCGGCTGTGCTTCAACCACTTTCAAGCGCCCAATTTGCCCTAACATAGTCGGGGGGTCAGTCGCCAAAAGCGCAGTAACGGTACCGTCAGCGCCAATAGTTAACTCCGCATTTGGCGGAACGTTAATCGGCCCGCCATCACCTTGTAAGCGGCGCTCACCAATAACAAGCTCACCTTCACTAGACACTTGAATGTTACCGTTACGGGTATAAGCTTCTGTGCCATCCGCTAATTCAACAGCCAAAAAATGCTTATCATTTAACGCAACATCGGTTTGCTTACCCGTATAATTGAGTGGCCCTTGGCTCATATCAGCGCCGGGAGTAGATGCCACCACCAGCGTTCTGGTTTGCTCGCTGTCACCATGTATCGGCACGGCACGCATTGCGGACAATTGCGCTTTAAAGCCTGCGGTTGACACATTGGCAATGTTATTTGAAACAATCGCTTGGTTTTCCAGCGCATGACGCGCTCCTCCCATCGCGGTATAAATGACGTGATCCATGGCCACCCTCTTGTTTTATCGTAAGTTAACCAGCGTCTGTAACATCTGATCTTGTGTCTTGATGGTTTGCGCGTTTGATTGGTAATTACGCTGCATCACAATCATGCTAATTAACTCTTGGCTCATATCCACGTTAGAAGACTCCAACGCACCGCTGGTTAATTTACCGAACTGACCGACACCCGGAACGCCGTCCATCGGGTTACCTGACGCATTAGAAGAGGCCCAAACGTTGCCACCTTGAGATACCAGACCATTTGGATTTGCGAAAGCAGATAATGCCACTTGACCAACCACACGTTTTTGTTGGTTAGAATAGTTAGCGGTAATTAAGCCGTTATCTTCAATTTTGAAGGTGGTGTATTCACCGGCTCGATAACCGTCAACATCAATTGCACTAACAGAAGACTCGCTGACCTTTTGTTGACGAGTCTTACTTAAATCAACGTTTAATATTCCATTATCAGCGCCATTTAACCCGTTATACGCGAAAGCAAATGTGGCTTTATCTGCGTCTTTTAACTTACCATTACCATCAAACTCTAGTTCACCCAGTTTTTTAGCTTCAGTTTCGTTAGCGTCTTTCGCATAAGCGGTCCATTTGTTATCTGACTCTTTAACAAAGTACACTGAAATTTCATGGGTATTACCTTGACTATCGAAAGCGGTCATTGTGGTGCTAAAGTTATACGTTGCTGAATCATCAGGCTTTGTGATGTCAAATTTCTTATCTTTAACTTTATCTTCAGAATTAAGGTTTATCGTCAGTTTCGCTAACTCAGATTTTTTCGCATCCATCATATCCGTTGGGATATTCAAGCCTTCAGGTACACCACCACTTTGGATGGTAACATTGCCTTTTTCATCAACACTCGCAGGGTAACCTGTGACTACCATCCCTTGGTTATTGACTAAATTACCGCTTTTATCGCGTAAGAATTGACCATCTCGGCTGTAATAAGTATCACCGTTTTGGTCTTGTACACGGAAAAAGCCATTTCCGGAGATGGCAACGTCTGTCGCTCTATCCGTACGCGTGATTGGACCATCTTTAAAATTTTGTGTCACTGCGGCCACATTAACGCCTAGGCCAACACCTGAACCTGCAAACATATCTGCAAATGAGGTCGTCGCCCCTTTAAAACCATTTGTTGCGGAGTTGGCAATATTATTACCAATTGAATCAAGCCCCGCTGAGGCTGCATTTAAGCCACTGACTGCTTGTGAAAAAGACATATTTTCTCCATGAGTATTGGGGGTAAATTAAGAAGATGGATAAACTTTGAAAATGCTGCTCAGCGGGACGCTTTGCCCAATGCCAACATCAAGTAATGGTGCGTCAGCTCCAGGAGTCACACCGTTAACACGGGTATACCCCAGTTTGGTCACTTCGATTTCAGCTCCTGAACTAACAGCTTTCACATCAAAGTAATATTTTCCTGTTGTATCGGTGACTAAGTTCCCGTTGTTATCACGGCCATCCCATGCCATATCATAGATATCGGGTTTAACTTCCGTTTCATAGGTAATGGTTCGCACAACCATTCGGTTTTTATCGCGAATGGTAATTTCAACGTTGTCCGCCAATTTCGGCAAAAAGAAGCCAAACGGCGAGGAAATATATTCAGATTGCGGCTCTTCAGTGCCCTCTTCACCTTCAATGGCATCTTTGTTACTTAATCCAAACATTGAAGGGCTATTTGGGCTGATGCCTTCGTCTGGAAGCGGGTTTGATGGCTTAATCACATTGCTGTCTTCACCTGAGCTCGCTTTTTTGAGCGGCGCTAAGATGATTTCATTGCGCGGAATAAGCACACCTTTACCTACCAACTGAGTGGCTTGCAATGACTGACCTGAACCAATTTGTTGGGAAATACCACTCACGCTGTCGCTGAGTTTATTCATACTTTCAAGTGTCGCTATTTGCGCCAATTGGCTGGTTAAATCCGTATTTTCCATTGGTTTTGTTGGGTCTTGGTTTTGCATTTGTGTGACAATCATTTTTAAAAAAGTGTCACGCATATCGTCACTTTGACTTTTCTTTGGCACATTACTCGCAGCTGGCTGAGGGCCAGCTGTCGTATTATCCAAAGAGTCGTACATTGTGGCTGCAACTCCCATGAAAATGCTCCCTTACTGGCCTATAGTCAGTGTCTTTTGCAGCAATGTTTTTGCTGTATTCATCACTTCTAAGTTAGCTTGATAGCTACGAGAGGCTGAAATGGTATTGATCATTTCACCAACCATGTCGACATTTGGCATTTGCACATAGCCTTTTTCATTCGCTGACGGGTGACCGGGCTTATATTCCATACGGGGTGGCGTAGGGTCTTCTATCAGCTCACTCACACGCACGCCTCCCACTTCGTGACGCCCTTGTGGTGCCATTTGAAAAACAACTTGTTTTGCGCGATATGGTTGGCCATCTGGCCCCACGATACTTTCTGCGTTGGCCATATTGCTCGCACTGACATTCAAACGTTGAGATTGCGCGGTCAATGCCGATGCGGAGATATCAAAAATACTTAGTAAAGCCATGGCAATTACCCTTGCTGTAAGACAGCCAACATACTTTTGACGCGGCTATTGATAAATGTAAGGTCGGCCTGATATTTCAGGGTGTTATCTGCGAATTGGCTACGTTCAATGTCCATATCTACCGTATTACCATCCATTGAGGTTTGGTAAGGAACACGATATTTCAGGTCAATATTTGGCGCTTTGCCCCCTCGGCCTTCAATATGCCCTTTCGAAGTGACAGCAAGAGTCACACCTTTTCCCCCTACCACACCTTTATCCATGGCTTGTTGAAGTTGACGATTAAAGTCAATATCACGTGCTTGGTAGCCGGGTGTGTCGGCATTAGCAATGTTTGAAGCTAATACAGTCTGCCTTGCTTCGCGTATTGACAAAGCCTGTTGCTGGAAAGCAAACGTGGCGTTTAATTTATCAATCATAGTGGTCCTCAATGGAGATAACGCGATCCCTGAATTTGAACGTTCGCGAGTAAAAATTAAAATTCGACCCGCATATCTTAGCGGCCTACTAAAAAATCTAATGGCGGGATAAAGGCAAAATAATTGACCTATTTGGCTCATTCATTATTACGCAGCTGCGTAAACTGCAATTGTGAAAAAGTTTGCTTACTGGGGGGATAAAACGGGATGTATTACACTAAAAAATTGCCTTTATATATGATAATCAGTTTGTTAGGTCTTACTCCAGCGCTTTCTCAAGCGTCATTACCCCAAGATATTAACCATTATTTTCGCCAAATTCATGGCAAGAAAACCCACGTTTCAATCGAAATCAAAACCCCAATTGAACGTTGGCCTATTTGCGAGAAGCCACAAATCAACCCACCTATTGGCGGGCGTAATATGGGGAATGTGTCCCTTCCTGTGCAATGTGGTAAAAAAAAGCAATTTATTCAGCTAACAGTGAATGTGACAGGCCAGTATTACGTGGCAACACGCAATATAAATAGAGGGGAACCCATACAATTTGTTGATATCGGAACCAAAAAAGGCTTATTGCATAAACTCCCCGCAGGCGCAAGTACAGACAAAATTGCACTTCGCGGAGCAATAGCTCTACGTAATATTCCAGCAGGTCAAACATTCACAAAATCAATGATAAGGCAGCCTTGGGCAATAAAAGCAGGGCAAACCGTATTTGTATTCGCCAGTGGTGATAATTTTTCAGTGAAATACGAAGGAAGAGCAATAAATAATGCTACTGCCGGCCAAAATACCCGCGTACGATTGTTAAATGGGCAAGTTGTAAATGGGGAAGCGCTAGAAAATGGCAGCGTTCAAGTGGCATTAAAATAAAGCGCCCCCCGCTTGTACTCTAAATAATTCGAGTGGCAGCTAGGCAACAAGTGAAGAGAGGCCGATGAGCATACATAAGTATGTGATTCAGCGAGCTGAGTGCAGTCAACAACGCTGCAACTTGAAGCATCACGAGTATATACTCTAAATAATTCGAGTGGCAGCTAGGCGACAAGTGAAGAGAGGCCGATGAGCATACATGAGTATGTGATTCGGCGAGCTGAGCGCAGTCAACAACGCTGCAACTTGAAGCATCACGAGTATATACTCTAAATAATTCGAGTGGCAGCTAGGCGACAAGTGAAGAGAGGCCGATGAGCATACATGAGTATGTGATTCGGCGAGCTGAGCGCAGTCAACAACGCTGCAACTTGAAGTATGACGAGTAGTGCAATATTTTGTAACACTCTATACACTAAAGATTCATAAACATAAGCCGATAACTGACATATGAAAAAAATCGGAAATAGGAAAATACATTATGGCTATTGAGCAAACATCTGCAATTTCTGCACTGGCTCAGGTGACAAACCGCGACCCACAAGATGCGGCTGCCCCGATGCGGGACAAAAAAGTGTCCACTAATGAAGTCGTTAAAGAAAGTTCTTTTGCTCCTAGTGAGCTACAAAAAAAATTATTGCAACCTCAAGCAAGTGATATTAATAGTGCTAAAGTTGAACAAATTAAACAAGCAATCAAAGATGGCACCCTAACAATGGATGCTGAAAAAATTGCTGATGGCATTTTGCGCGATGCTCATGAATGCATGTTATCAATGAAATAAATAACCACTATGACTGACGAATTACTGATATTACTTGAGCAACAACTCGCTCATTTGCAATCATTACAAATAGTGATGAAAAATGAAGAGCTATTACTAGGTTATCACCGTGTGCCGCCTTCGCCTTTTCAGGAAACCACTGAACAAAAACGGTTTTTAGTTGCTGCGATCGGCCATGGTGAAACAAACCGCCTAGCGTTAGAAGCACAATCTGAGATCAGTGCACCTTATGAAGGCAATGATGCACTAGCAGGTGTATGGGAAGCCATTAAAAGCTTAACAACTGAACTAAAAGAGTTGAATTATCGTAATCACCAAATGCTGCAACTGCATATTGAGCTGAATGCTCAGCGCCTAAACTTTGTGAAAAAACATAATAACCAATCCACTTATGGTGCTGATGGTTTAGAGTCAAAGCGCCCTGCATTAGGTAAGAAAATTTCAATTTAAGGTGTGTTTTGTCTAGTTCACAACCCTCTTCTTTCATACTGAGGCTCGTCAGGCAGCTCGCTCAATAGAATTACTAAAATACAGACAAAGTTGCTGCTGCAATCTCTTTTTTTCATATTCCTCTTGATGGTAGATTAGGTAAATTTCATCGCCTTAACTAAAATAAATTTATCAAAGGGATAGGATATGTTTAGGCCACCACCTATAAATATAAACTCACATATTTTGGACATTAGCATTGAACGTTTTTTTAACTACCGAACCATATTCAAAACTACAGATCTAAATGAATTGCATGGTATTTATTGTTGGAACGAAGAAATTTCCACTAAATTTATCTACTTAATCGGCATGATTGAAATTACACTAAGAAACAAAATTCATCGCTGTCTTAGTCATTTTTATTTTACAAACCAATTAACTCTCTGCAGTCAAAAATTATATGGTAATGTCCAGTCTTGTAATTGGTATGACCACCTAGGCCTGACACACAATAATAAACTGTTCAATGCGATTGACTCTGCCAAAAAGAAAAATGGTAAGTATATCCAACCAGTTCCAGCCCCACATAGAATAATATCAACACTAGAAAATGGGAGGTGGGCGCACATTTTAAAAATTAATAAAACAAGCAATGGTACAATTATTCCGTGGGAACAAATATTTCCTAATATATTTCAATATTATCCGTACTCTATTCAGCAAAAATCACATCCTAAAGATATAAAAAATCGGCATAGAATAATTCAACGATTACTCCAAACAAATAAATTACGCAATAGATGTGCTCATTTTGAGCCTATATGGAAGTTTGGTAATTTAATTAATGAATTTGATAGTTCAATAATTAAGAGTGCCCCTAATGATATAGCTTCAACATTAAGTCGACTAAAGTTAGAATATCGCCATTTAATTGACTTACTTGGCTGGCTATCTAGCGATATGCAATCCTATTACCTAAATAGCTTTACTCATAAAGATCTAGTTCAGCTTATCCACATAGATGGATTAACCGCATTTAAACTCGCATCAAGTACAAAAAAGATAGCTTTGAGTAAAATTGGACGAAAGCACAATTTGAAAAAAGTCCTGCGTGATGGGCAATCTGTCTTACTAACGGATAAAGGCAGAATTGTAGGGCGTTTTTTAGTCAGTTAAATACAAAGAGGCCGCTCTTAAAAGAGCGGCCTCTTCATACTTTCTTTGCACTTTGACGAGCATTCAAATACACACCTTAGGTATAAGAACAATTTAGCTTCAAAGCGACTACATATTTATCCTACACAACCATATAACTAAAAGCAAGATGATTAACTACCACTGATCATCGACGTCATTCTTATCTTACGGTGGTCCGTCATTTCTAAATTCGACATGACCACCAGCTGCGGCAGACTGCGCCGCAAGAAACGCGATAAAATCAAGCGTAATCCATGGTTAACTAACAGCACTGTAGGCGCGCCCATCGCTTCTTGGTGAGCTACAGCTTGCTCCGCTTGAGTTTGAATAAACTGCGCCAAGTTCGGCTCTAACCCACCGCCGTTCTTCGCGGCTTGCAGCAAAATCTGCTCAAGGCTAGCCTCTAAACCAATCACTTGAATTTCTTCTGCATTACCAAACCACTGCTGTGTAATTGCTCGCCCTAATGCAATGCGCACTTGGGATGTTAAGTAATCAGTATCTTTGTTTTCCCCATTTTCTCCTGCCATTTCAGCCAAGGTTTCAATGATGGTACGCATATCGCGGATCACCACATCTTCCATTAATAAGTTTTGTAAAACGCGGTGCAAAATCGTTAATGAAATCGTATCTGGGATCAGGTCATCTGCCAATTTTGGCATCTCTTTTTTCACGCGGTCATACAACATTTGGGCTTCTTGGCGGCCAAATAAGGTACTGGAGTTTTGCAGTAAAATTTGATTAAAGTGAGTTGCCACCGCTGTACTCGCGGATACCACGGTATACCCTTGGATTTGTGCTTGCTCACGCAAATCATCATCAATCCAAATGGCGGGTAAACCAAATGCTGGCTCTTTAGTGACATCCCCTTGTAACGACCCAGCCGCATTACCTGGGTCAATAGCCAGACTACGCCCTGGCTGTGCTTCCCCCCGCCCAACTTCCGCGCCTTTAATTAGAATTCGGTATTCACAAGGGGAAAGCGCTAAGTTATCGCAAATATGTACGACGGGTGGCAAATACCCCACTTCTTGAGCAAATTTCTTACGTAAACCACGTAGTCGCCCTAATAATTCACCTTGCTGGTCATTATCGACTAATGGGATCAACCGATACCCCACTTCCATCGCCAACAAGTCTTCTAATTGAACGTCATCCCACGTGGCTTCAACCACTTTATTGGCTTCTTGAAAATGCTGAGATTGGCTATTATCCCCCGCACTACTTTCGGGTTGTTGGGATTTGCGGACTAAATACCAACCAAGGGCAGCCAGTGCCGCGGTAAACAGTAAAAATACAAAGTTAGGCATACCCGGTATTAAACCGATTAAACCTAGAACCCCAGCGCTCAACCACATCACTCTTGGGTTATTGAATAATTGAGTGACCATTTGTTCACCCACATCTTCATCTGTTGCCACACGAGTGACAATAACCCCAGCAGCGGTGGAAATAATCAAAGCTGGAATTTGCGCGACAAGCCCATCACCAATAGTCAGCAAGGTATAGGCACTGGTGGCATCTCCCAAAGACATATTGTGCTGGCCTACACCAACGATTAACCCGCCAACCACGTTGATCACCATAATCATGATCCCCGCGATAGCATCTCCTCGCACGAATTTACTCGCACCATCCATCGAACCATAGAAATCCGCTTCTTGCGTAACCTCCGCGCGGCGTTTTTTCGCTTCATCATCATTAATGATACCCGCGTTCAAGTCGGCATCGATGGCCATTTGCTTACCCGGCATGCCATCTAACACAAAGCGAGCGCCCACTTCCGCGATACGCCCTGCCCCCTTAGTGATAACCATAAAGTTAATCAGCACAAGAATAATGAATACCACAATACCGATGGCGAAGTTGCCGCCCACCAAAAAGTGACCAAAGGCTTCGACAACTCGCCCAGCAGCATCTGGCCCTGTATGGCCATCTAACAGGATAATTCGCGTCGAGGCGATATTCAAAGAGAGGCGCAATAAAGTTGCAAATAGCAAAATGGTAGGAAATGCCGCAAAATCTAATGTGCGTTTTGTGAACATCGCCACTAATAACACCATAATGGAAAGTGCAATATTAAAGGTAAACAGTAAATCCAATAAAAAAGCCGGTAATGGCAATACCATCATCGACAGGATCATTAATATCAGAACCGGGCCGGCCAGTATTTGCCACTGCGTTCCTTGTAAATTTTTCGGCAATTTTAATAATGAAGCCAAATTAGCCATCTCGATTGTTATCTCCAGCAAAGTCCAGCGTCGGTGGCACTGGTAAATTTTTCGGTTTTTTGGGTCTGAGCCCACCTTCTCGGCGCCAGCGGCGCAATTGGTAAACCCATGCTAAAACTTCTGCAACCGCGGCATATAATGCAACAGGAATGCTTTGGCCTATCTCCGCATGGCGGTATAGCGCACGAGCAAGAGGCGGTGCTTCTAACTGTAATATTCGGTGCTCTTCACCAATTTCTTTGATGCGCTGAGCTAATACTCCAGCACCTTTCGCTAATACTTTGGGTGCCCCCATTTTTTTGTCGTCATATTTAAGGGCGATCGCATAATGTGTTGGGTTAGTGACGATAACATCTGCATTCGGCACATCTGCCATCATTCGGTTACGCGCAATCGCACGCTGCTGTTGGCGAATTTTGGCTTTAATCTGCGGGTCACCCTCTTGCTGCTTGAATTCATCTTTAATTTCCTGACGGCTCATGCGTAATTTTTTCAAATGGGAACGAAACTGATAGAAAACATCAAAAGCCACCATTGGGATCAGCAAGAAAACAATCAAATAACCAGCAAAAATCACTTTTTGCAGTGCATTACTTAGCGCCGTAACGGGTGATTCCATCACTAAATGCAGTAACGATGGCCAACTTTGCCAAAGAAAAATAAACGCGCCCAAACCAACAAATAAGGATTTCAAAATCGCTTTAAATAACTCAGATAAGGCATTCATCGAAAAAATACGTTTTAGCCCTTTGATTGGATTTAACTTTTTCAAATCAAATTTAATCAACTTGCTATTAAAAACGAGCCCACCGACTAATGATGATGCAGAAATGCCAACCAAAGCTAACCCGCCAATGACTGGTAATAAGGCAAATAACGCCTCACTGACCACACGCCCTAAGTAACTGATCATCAAGCCTGTATTTTGTAAATAGTGGCCATCAAAAATAAAACCCTGACGAGTAATTTGCCGCAATTGTGCCGCGAGGTGTCCACCACTTAGCCATAGCAAGCTCACGCCTGCTAACATCATCATTAGCGAGCTAAGTTCTTTTGAACGAACGATTTGCCCATCATCTTTGGCTTTTTGCTTTTTATGGGGCGTGGGCTCTTCGGTTTTTTCTACATCACTCTCGTCGGACACCGTGGTTCCAAAATGTAATGAAAATACGAGTTATCGCTATAGCATGACAGAGTGTAAAAAAATCAATGGTGGAAAATAGACGCAGTTCAAGGGGGTTATTTGGCTATTGAACAATAAGGCGGCAACTTTGCGAAGGGTTTCGCAAATAATCGCAATAAATTAAAGATACTCTGATAATGGCAATATTTGTTGATAAAATCCCTATCGTGATCGATGAGCTGTGCTAAAGTACACGTGTCATAACACGTGTATAAGGGGCATCTATGAATAGAACAAAAAAAACCGTCAGTGTTACTGTCGCGCCTGAACTCTACGAACAAGCAAGGCGGGCTAAACTTAACTTATCAGCAATACTGGCTTGTGCCTTACAAGCTGAATTAAAACGCCTCGAAGCGCAAAAATGGAAAAATGACAATGTCGAAGGCTTTAATGAGTTAAACAGGATAAATGAAGAATATGGATTACTCTCAGATAAATACAAGGATTTTTAATGCAATATCGCCTCTATCAAAACCGAGATGATGCTATCAAATACCCATATTTACTGGATATTCAAAGTAATATTATTGATTTATTGAATACTCGCTTAGTCATCCCGTTATTCGATAGCAGGCTAGTTAAAAAGCCATTACCTGTACGCTTAAATCCACAATTATCAATCAACGGGCAGGTTTTTATTTTAATGACTCACCAAATGGCTTGCGTCCCTCATTCATTATTAGGGAAAGAAATCGTTGACTTAAGTAGCCAACGAGACACCATTAAACACGCAATTGACTTACTGATTGATGGCTTTTAACAATGAAGGGTTATTATGGATATTTGTCACCTTGTTGCCCCTGATATCACTTTAGAAGATGCCCCAAAAGAAGCCTTACGTATGCTTAATTGGCTAAAACATCAAGGTATTATCGACCCTGACTTTCAAAGTATCGAGTATGGTGAAGTGATTTATCGTCCTACCCCCACTCACAAAGAACCCATTTTGTACGTGATTAATGATGAAATCGTCCCAACTCAACTTCCTGAAGATACGCTAAAAAACTACCTGTCTATCGTGACAGAACGAACAGTTTTTCATGCAGGGGGAAATGGCCTTGGTATTTATTGCCCACAATGTAATCAGGAACAAAGTGAGCATAGCCATGCATGGAGTGATACTGTTACGGATTGGTATGAAGGAAAACCAGAAAATCTCGCTTGTTTTTATTGCGATTTTCATGGCTCACTTAATGAATGGCAGTTTGACCCTCAATGGGCATTCGGCAATTTAGGTTTTAGTTTTCATAATTGGGATATACGCGATAATTTTATCGAGGAATTTGAGCAAATACTTGGTAGTAAAATCATTGCTGTTTATCAACATGATTAGCAATTAAATTGTTCAGCTGAATACTCATAGGCTCTATATAATTCAAGGTTTAGAGGAAAAATCCAAGGTAATCCGCATCCCCACCGCTTCTGCATATTTTAATAATGTGCCTAATTTTGGGTCGAACTGCGCTTTTTCCAAACGGGACACGTTCTGCTTCTGAGTTTGCATTTTTTCCGCAATTTGAATTTGGGTTAAATTATTGGCTAAACGCGCTTTTTTGAGTTGATTAATTAACGCCTGTCTCATCTGTAATTCAGTAGAGCACTCATTAATATCTCCATCATTTTCTTGAACTATTTCTTTTAGTTCTTTTTTTTCTTTAATCACAAAAGTAGAAATTAAATCGTTATTTATCATTGCAATCCTCTCCTTGTAACGCAAATACAATAAAACTACCCTAACCCTATGTAATTAGAGTAGTTGAATTAAAAACTTGTCGGCGATTAGAAGCCCAGCTCATCAAGCAAATCATCAACTTGAGACTGTGATGCCATCACATTCACGCCTTCTTTATTGATTTGTGGGCCATTGAGCAAACTTTCGTTTTGCGTTTTCGCACGCATTTCAGGTGGTGTATTTTCCATTAACAGTGCGAGCAGTTGCTTTTCAGCTTCTTCAACCACTTCCATCATTTTTTTGATGACTTGCCCTGTTAAATCTTGGAAATCTTGCGCCATCATGATTTCTAACAGCTCTGCTTTGGTGGTTTCGCTGTCTTGGATCACTTGCCCTAAAAAAGCTTCTGTTGACTCACGCAATTGTGCAGGAACCCCATCTCCAGCGGTTTCTTGCCACTGCTGTTGCAATACCTGCGCATTTTTATTCATTTCCACTTGCAGTGGTTTGATGACATCAATACCATTTAAGGTTTTTTCTGCCGCTTGCGCCGTCATTTGGGCGATATAACGCAGCCTATCTTTTCCGTCTGGAATACTCGCCACTGCCTGTTGAACGCTTTTTTCTAGCCCCAATTCGCGCATACTTTCACGCAGCGTTCTCATTAGCGTACCAATGCGCGTAATGACTTGTTTTAAATCATCATTACCATTGCGAATACCTTCCATACCCACTTGCTCAGTCATGAAAATCTCCTTTGGCACGCACTGTTATTGCAGCCCCATTTTTTCAAATACTTTATTCAGTTTTTCTTCTAAGATAGCGGCAGTGAACGGCTTAACGACATAACCACTCGCACCCGCTTGTGCAGCGGCAATAATATTTTCTTTTTTCGCTTCTGCTGTCACCATGAGTACTGGGATATGCTTCAAAGCATCATCACCACGAATGGTTTTAAGCAACTCAAGGCCATCCATGTTTGGCATATTCCAATCAGCAACAACAAAATCGATGCTGCCTGTACGGATTTTTTCTAAAGCATCAACACCGTCTTCTGCTTCTTCTATTTTGTTAAATCCGAGCTCTTTTAATAAGTTACGGACGATACGTCGCATTGTAGAAAAATCATCGACAACCAAAAAACTGAGATCTTTAGCGGCCATAACCACTCCTTCAAAATACAATTGTGAATTCCTGTCACGGTTTAAACCGTGACAGAAGAAAGTCTTGCTAAAACACTTGGGGCAATCTTGAGAATATCTTGCACCTCATCCGCAGCCCCCAATTCAATCGCCGCGCGAGGCATTCCAAACACCACGCAACTACTTTCGTTTTGTGCGTAAGTGATAGCCCCTTGCTTACGTAAATTTAATAGCCCTTTCGCGCCATCCATCCCCATCCCTGTCAATAAAATGCCAATACATTTTCGCCCAACACATTGAGCGACTGAATCAAACAACACATCAACAGAAGGACGATGCCGGTTAACAGGTTCGCTTTGCTGCAAAATAACTTGAAATCCCTTGCCTTTATCCGCAATCAACATGTGCGAATCGCCTGGTGCAATATATGCATGGCCTTTTTGTAATAGTTCGTTGTGTTCAGCTTCTTTTACGGTCAATACACAGAGCTTATTTAAGCGATCAGCAAAAGAACGCGTAAAACCCGCTGGCATATGTTGAGTGATCACTACCGGAGGGCATTCATGAGGTAACATTTCCAAAAATTGCCGTATTGCCTCCGTTCCTCCGGTCGATGCGCCAACCGCAATCACACGGCTATTGCAAACATAGGGAGAGAGTGATTTCGCTTGAGAAACTGGCTCATTAACCTTTTTGTCAGGGCGGGCAAAGCGGCTGCGCTGAGTAATTTTAGACATGGCTGCTGCGCGAATTTTCTCACCAATAATATCGCGATAACTCATCATGGTTTCGCGGATACCAATTTGTGGTTTCGTGACAAAATCCACAGCACCTAATTCCAGCGCTTTTAACGTCACTTCCGAACCTTTCGACGTTAATGTTGAAACCATTACCACAGGCATTGGATGCAAGCGCATTAGTTTTTCTAAGAAATCAATACCATCCATTCGCGGCATTTCCACGTCTAACGTGATCACGTCCGGTTCATGTTGTTTGATTAAGTCACGTGCAACATAAGGGTCTGGTGCAGTATCAACCACAACCATGTCTTCATGACTATTAATAATTTCGCGCATTAATTGGCGCATCAGTGCTGAGTCATCCACACATAGCACTTTAATCTTTTTCATTACCCCCTCCTCGCCGCTTGCAAGCTGTAGACGGTTTGCCCTTTAATAACGAAACTTTGTGATAACTGCGATAAATTTTCGGAATGCCCGATAAAAAGTAATCCGTCTGGCTTAAGCAATGGAACAAAGCGCTCTAACATTTTAATCTGCATTTCTTTATCGAAATAAATCATGACATTACGACAAAAAATAGCATCAAACCGATGTTGCATCTGCCAGTCATGGTCACTCAAGTTTAAGTAACGAAATTCAATCATTTGGCGCAATGCAGGTTTGACTCGTGCATAACCGTCAAATTCACCAACCCCTTTCATGAAATAACGTTGTCGCTGTAATGCCGTTAATGATTTCAGCTCTTCTACGCGGTACACGCCTTGTTTCGCTTTTTCTAGCACTTCCGTGTCAATGTCACTGGCAATCACTTTGGCATTGATGGCATTCGGCCCAAGTACATCACTTAATGTCATTGCTATCGAATACGGCTCTTCTCCCGTTGAAGATGCGGCACACCAAATATTAATGGCGCTATTTTTACGCGTACGAACAAAGTCCGCTAACGTCACAAAATGGTGTGGTTCACGAAAAAACGCAGTTAAATTTGTCGTCAAAGCATTCACGAAAGCTTGCCATTCTGCATGGTGAGGCTCACGCTCTAACATCCGCAAATAGTCGGAAAAATTGTCGATATTACAATCACGTAACCGCTTTAATAGCCGGTTGTAGACCATATTTTTTTTATTCATGGTGAGGACAATGCCTGATTTTTTATGAATAAATCGACAAACCCGACCAAACTCATCATCAGTCAGTGGTTCTACCTGTGGTACAAAAAGCATCGTACTTGTCGTCCTATTCAATAAAAACCCAGAGGCAGCCAGTTATTTGGCTGCCTTTTAGGATGGATAACCTAAGGAAAAATAACCTGTTACGGTCATCCACCGAAAATTCAGAAACGAATTTTCACAACACTTAACGCCGATTACGATTTAAATGACTTTCGGGTAATTCAAAGAATGCAACCGTATCAACTAAGTTGTTTGCTTGGTCTTCTAACGCCGCCGTCGCACTGGTCGATTGTTCCACTAATGCCGCATTTTGTTGTGTCACTAAATCCATTTGGCTTACCGCTGTGGCGACTTGCTCAATACCACGGCTTTGTTCATTGGAAGCAGAAGCAATGTTACCCATTAATTCAGTAACTTGGTTAACAGCTGCAACTAACTCACTCATAGTTTCCCCCGCTTCATTAACAAGCTGAGAACCTTGGCTCACTCTACCGACAGACTCATCAATCAAGGTTTTAATTTCTTTTGCCGCTTCCGCACTGCGCTGAGCTAGCGCTCTAACTTCACCAGCAACCACAGAAAATCCGCGCCCCTGTTCACCTGCTCGAGCGGCTTCAACGGCAGCATTCAATGCTAAGATATTGGTTTGGAAAGCAATCCCATCAATCACACTAATAATGGCACTGATTTTTTGTGAGCTATTAGAAATGGAAGTCATGGTGTCAATCACGTCTTCGGTGATCTCTCCACCTTTCGTTGCGGTTTTCGATGCACTAACAGCAAGTTCACTGGCTTGACGTGCGTTATCCGCATTTTGCTTAACGGTTGCTGTCAACTCTTCCATACTAGCCGCAGTTTCTTCGAGTGATGCTGCTTGCTGCTCAGTACGTGAAGATAAGTTATTATTACCTAAAGCAATTTCACGAATACCGGTATACATTTGGTCAGTATTTGAACGCAAGGCGGTCACTGAAGTCACTAAAGACTCCTGCATATCCTTTAGCTTGCCAAATACCTCACCGATTTCATCACGGGTCGTCACTTCAATTTTCTGATTGAGTTTGCCATCAGCCACTAATGCAAAGTGCTCTCCCATACTCTTCAGTGGGTTAATTACTTTACGTTTCATCCAATAATGAGCAAATGCAATAACCGCGATGATAATGACGATCACTGAGCAAAATGAACTCCAAGCGAAGGTGTTATACATTCTTGCTACCGCAAGAGATTCGTCGCTTTCAGCATTCAGTAATTCAAGGTATTCCTCAACAACTTGCTCCAACTGATCCTGGTTTTCTTGAGCAGGAAGTTCAATATAGGCTGCAATATCTTTATTATCTAAATGTGTTTTTAATGCTTTGAGTGTTAAGACAAATGCTTGATACCGAGCCTCTAAAGCCGCAAGATTTTCTTTCTCACTTAAAAGAGGCTGGTTTTTAAACATAGTGTAGTCTTTCTCAGCTTCAGCGAGTAATTTGTCAAAAGTCACTTTTGTTTCTTCAATCAATGGTTCATTACCACCGACTTTATGCAGCAATGCAATTTGCGTTAGGCTATTGCGCGCTTGCATTAGGTGTTTACTGGTTTCCTCAAGCATCGCACGCTTATCAGACCCCAAATCAATACGCTCTAAGGATTTTAATTCGCTTACAACAATCCCAACAGAAACCCCGCTAGACACAATCTGCATCCCACAAAATAAAATGAGAAGAAGATATAAACTCACCGAAATCCGGATATTTTTACCAAACATAGAAATCCCCACTTGTGCCAGCTAAGAGAACTGAACCTCTGAAACATTGCCTTGTTTTCTAATGCGCAGGAACGCTGCAAAACCGTAGCTTTGCAGCGCGAAACTGAGCTTAACCCTTAGAAAGTTTCCCAATTGTCATCATCTTTATGTTCTTTCGATGATAGTTTTGTCAGATCCGGTGTTTTAACGATATTTGAAACCGTTCTTGCTGCCGGCTGAATATTGCGTATTTCACTTTGTTTTAATGGTGGTAAACGGAAGATAGAAATCAGTTGCGACAGTTTTGCCACTTGCTCTTCCAATACATTGGCTGCAACCGCGGATTGCTCAACCAGCGACGCATTTTGCTGCGTAACTTTGTCCATTTCAGCGACAGCAATACTGACTTGTGCAATTCCTTTGCTTTGCTCGTCTGATGCGGTCGCAATATGCGTCATAATGTCAGTAACACGTGTAACAGATTCAACAATCTTGGTCATTGTTTCGCCTGCATCTTCAGCTTGGCGAGCGCCTGTCCCAGTTCTTGACACCGAATCTTCAATTAACGTTTTAATCTCTTTAGCCGCATCTGCACTGCGTTGTGCCAAATTACGCACTTCATCAGCAACAACGGCAAAACCACGACCATGCTCACCTGCCCTTGCCGCTTCAACTGCCGCATTAAGCGCTAAGATGTTAGTTTGAAAAGCGATGCTATCGATAACTGCAGTAATATCAGAGATTTTCTGTGAGCTATCCGCAATATTCAGCATGGTGCTAACGACATTAGATACCACTTTGCCACCCTCTTTTGCTATCACTGACGCTTGGTTTGCAAATTCACTCGCTTGGTGAGCGTATTCGGTATTTTGTTTAACAGTGGCAGTCAGTTCACTCATACTGGCTGAAGTTTCTTCTAAGCAAGCGACTTGTTGCTCAGTTCGTGCTGACAAGTCATTGTTACCTGCTGCAATTTCGGTTGTACCTTGGTAAATAGTTTCGCTACCATCTAGCACACCTCGAACCGTATTAATCAGCTCTTGTTGCATGTGTTGAACACCATTGGCCAATTCACCAATTTCATTCTTGGCAATTGTTGTCACATTCGGTGTTAAATCCCCTGAAGCAAAGACTTTAATACGTTCAATTAAGATACCGAGTGGCTCGATAATACCTTTACGAACATAGCGATAACTGAAGAAACCAATCAAAGCGAGTAAGATAGATAACGTCACCAACATGTATAATGATTGGCGATAGTTATTATCTGCATTGACAACTTCGGCCTGGAAATCTGCTGAAATATCCGCAAAATAAGCGTTAAATTGCTCTTCAAATTTCACTTGGTGCCCTGAGGTTCTGTGTGCATAAAAACCTTCAAGGTCACCTTTTTCAGCGAATTCACTTAGCTTGATTAACGCATCACGATAGGTTTCATAGGTACTAAACAGCTTTTCAAATTTGGCTTTATCATAATCTGAACTTTGCATCAGCTTGTTATAACGTGCGTAAGCGTCATCCGCTGATTTAAAGTTACGTTTAGCGGCTTTAATCAAGTCTTCTGTCGTTGCATCGTCTTGAATTTTACGACCTTCGAGCAAATAGGCATTGATAGAGCGGTTTAAGTTCGCCCGGGCTTGTAACAAATTAACCCAACTTTCTGTTAATACTTGTCTTTGGCGTTGTAAGGAATTCAAATAACTAATGCTGTCGCTGTTATCGCCCAGTTTGGTAAACATCAACCCACTGGATACCAGTTGCAGCAAAATAAAGATAAAAATGACGGACAAAAGTCCCGATACGATTTTAATTCGACTGTACATGACGTTTTACTAACATAATTTTGTTGTATTTTGGATATCGGTCATCCAACCAAAAACTTTAGTTAATGACTTATTATTATTTGAACAATTATTGGGGCTGATAATTACTCAGCCATGCTGTCAATCAGCGCCATTTCATCGCTAGTTAATAATTTTTCGATATCGACTAAAATCAACATACGGTCATTTAATGTTCCGAGCCCTGTCAGATATTGGGTCGATAATGTCACCGCAAAATCAGGTGGTGGCGCAATTTGCTCTTCATTCAAGACCAGCACATCCGAAACCCCATCGACGACAATACCGACAACGCGATCTTTTAAATTCACCACAATAACGACCGTGTTATCGTTATACACCACGTTTTCATGGGAAAACTTCACCCGTAAATCAATAATTGGAATGATGACTCCACGTAAATTAGTCACACCTTTGATAAAATCAGGGGTATTCGCGATACGAGTCACTTGTTCATAGCCACGAATTTCCTGCACTTTTAAGATTTCAATGCCATACTCTTCTTCACCCAAGGTAAAAATGAGGTAGCCTTCGCCGTTTTTTTCTTCTTCGTGTTTATTTAAATCATCATCTAACATAGACATGGTGTATGGCCTCTATTTAGTGCACGACAGGTTGAGAAACCTGCTGTTTCTTTTTAATCAAAATGCTGTTATTCATTTTTTGCAGCTCAGCCACATCTAAAATCAATGCAACAGAGCCATCGCCCATAATCGTTGCTGCGGAAATACCAGGGATTTTGCGATAATTACTTTCAATGTTTTTCACCACCACTTGCTGTTGCCCGACGAGCTTGTCAACTAACAACGCAAAACGGTGGCCTGCATTTTGAATAATCAGCACAATACTGTTATCTAAATTTCGCTCGGCTTCTTCGATGGAAAATACTTGGTGTAATTCAACAAGCGGTAGATATTCCCCTCGCACAAGCAGCATTTTTTCTTCTCCCGCTAAGCGATAAATATCCTCTTGCCGAGGCTGCAAGGTACTGATAATGGCACTCAATGGAACGATAAAAACATCTTCCGCTACTTTCACAGACATACCATCCAAAATGGCTAAAGTGAGCGGTAATAAAATGCGGATAATGGTACCTTTACCTTCGGTAAAACCGATTTGAATACGACCGCCCATGTCTTGGATATTTCGTTTAACCACATCCATTCCAACACCGCGTCCCGAAACGTCCGTCACCACCTCTGCTGTTGAAAAACCCGGTGCCATAATCAGCATCGCAACTTCATCATTGCTCATCCCATCATGCACATTCATGCCTTGTGACTTCGCTTTTGCCAAAATACGTTCACGATTTAGCCCTGCGCCGTCATCACGCACTTCAATACAAATGTTGCCACTTTGATGTGCTGCCGCTAAGGTCAGTGTTCCGGCTTCCGACTTACCATTTGCCACACGAACTTCTGGCTTTTCAATCCCATGGTCGAGGCTATTGCGAACAAGGTGATTTAGTGGATCAACAATGCGCTCAATCAAGCTTTTATCGAGTTCAGTCGAACTTCCTTCTACTTTCAGTTCAATTTTTTTACCTAATTTGGAAGCGATATCGCGTACCATGCGCGGGAAGCGGCTAAATACGTAGTCCATTGGCATCATGCGAATTGACATGACGGATTCTTGCAAAGCGCGGGAATTACGCTCCAACTGTACGATTGAGCTTAACAAATCACTGTATTCGTTCTGATCGACATGTTGACTATGTTGGGTCAACATTGATTGAATAATCACCAGCTCACCCACTAAGTTAATCAGCTGGTCAACTTTCTCTACAGCCACACGAATGCTGCTCGAATCCCCTTTCGGTTTAGCGATTGCCGTTTTTTTAGCCGTGGTGGGTGCAGCAGGTTTTGCCGAGCTTTGCGGAGTATCTACTTGAGGCTCTGTGACTTCATTCGCTGCAACTTTATCATCATTTAATAACGTTTCTTCCTTTGAAAAAGCGAGGCAATCGGCAAATGAAATTACTTCATGGCTAATTTGCGATTCATCCACCACAAAACATAGCACCCCACTAATATCATCAATATCCGTATTAGTTCCTACCCATGCTTGTAAACTATTTGCTGTTTTTTCAGTATGATATAAATGCCCAAATAAACTGAGCTCATCCGCCAATAAATCAACTTCATTTTCTTTGAGCTGATTTAACGAGATCATAAAGTAGTGTGAATATTCACCTTGCTTCGCGGGTGTGTCTTCAACAACCGCATCTTCAACTTTAGTTTCAGATATCGCAGTACCTGTCTCAGCGACCTCTTCCGCTCTATTTTCAACCCGGCTAAGCACCTCACAAATACGCTTGAAGGTATCTTCATCCGGTAAAGAGTCATTTTTATAGGCATCTAACTGTGATGCCATGACATCCTTAGCATCAAGAAAAACATCTATTATGTCAGGCGTGAGGGTTAACTCATCATGACGCGCCTTATCTAAAAGGTTTTCCAATGTATGAGTTGTATTCTGCAACTGAGTGAAACCAAAGGTTGCAGCCCCTCCTTTGATTGAGTGGGCACTGCGGAAGATGGCATTTAGCTGCTCGCTATCCGGGTCAAAAGGATCAAGCTCAAGTAAATGTTGTTCCATATCCCTGAGCAACTCATCGGCCTCATCGAAAAATGTTTGATAAAACTCGGTAATATCCATGGTTTTTATCCAATTTCGCTTAAGTTTCACTTAACGCTGACTGCCGGAACCCCCCGGCAGACAACTAAACAAGTTATGTAATAAATTCAAATAACAGCAATTCATCACGGTATTTTCACCGCAGCGACAACACCCACAGCCGTTTCTTGCATGGGTTTTTGCGGTTTATTCAGCACATCATTGATCGGCTTGGCGCCATCGTATTCGCGGAGAATTTGTTTGGTTTCTTCATCATTTAACACAATGATACTTATCCGGCGGTTGATCGGGGCAAAACCATCTTCTTTGTCTAAATGAATGGCTGAAGCCATCCCAACCACGCGTAATACTTTATTTTCATCCATTCCACCGCGAATCAATTCACGGCGCGAAGCATTTGCGCGATCTGATGAAAGCTCCCAGTTGCTGTAATTGGCGCCGTTGGCATAAGCGAGATCATCAGTATGACCGGAGATACTAATTCGATTAGGAACATCATTAAGAAGTGGTGCTATTGCACGCAAAATATCGCGCATATACGGTTCAACCGTTGCCGAACCGACTTTAAACATTGGGCGATTTTCACTATCAACAATTTGAATGCGTAGCCCATCATTAATCATATCAATCAATAAATGTGGCTTTAATTCATTCAAACGGGGGTCTTTTAAAATAGCCTGCTCAAGGGACTCTTTTAATTTTTCAAAACGATAGTTTGCATTTCCATCAATAATATTATTGGGCTCTGGCATCACATCCCCATCACGGAAAATCGGGTCTTTACCTCCACCAGGAATAGGGTTTGTGGCATCTCCACTTTTACTTCCCGGGTTGATAGCTGTACTCAAGGGAGTACGGAAATACTCAGCAATTTGTGTTAATTCTTGAGGACTTGAAATTGAGATCAGCCACATCACTAAAAAAAACGCCATCATCGCCGTCATAAAATCGGCATAAGCAATTTTCCATGAACCGCCGTGTCCGTTTTGATGATGTGAACTGCGCTTTTTAACCCGAATAACATGAGGTGTATTGGCTGCCATTCGTTTGTTACTCCTCAGTTGTTTCTTGTGAGCGAGCACCTACTTTCACTTCTCGAACTTTATCTTCAAGTTCAACAAATGAAGGTCTATCTGCGCTGAATAACACCTTACGGCCAAATTCAACCGCAATTTGAGGAGCATACCCTTGCAATGCAGAGAGGAAAGTCACTTTAATACATTCCATCATTTTCAATTGCTCACTACTGCGCAACCTAATCAGCGCAGCTAAAGGCAAAATAAAGCCATAAGCCACTAAAATACCTAAAAATGTACCAACCATTGCATGAGCAATTAAAGCACCAAGTTCACCTGCGGGACGGTCTGCTGAGCCCAAGGCATTCACGACACCCAAGACGGCCGCAACAATCCCAAATGCAGGCATAGAGTCACCGACCATGTTTAGCCCCGAAGCAGGTACTTCATTTTCTTGACGAAAAGTTTCTAATTCTTCATCCATTAATGCTTCAATTTCATGACTTTGTAAGTTACTACTCACCATCAGACGTAAATAGTCCACAATGAACATCATGGTGGACTCATCTTTTAAAATACGGGGATATTGGGAGAAAATTTCACTTTCACTTGGATTGTCAATATCTTTCTCAAGTGCAAGTAACCCTTGTTGGCGCGATTTATTAAGTAATTGAAATAACAATGCCATTAAATCCATTGACATTGTTTTATTGTAAGAGGAACGACGAAAGAGTTTTGGTAATACTTTGCACAAGGCGACGATGGATTTGCCACTGTTACCAACAACAAAAGCACCTAAACCTGCCCCTAAAATAATGACAAATTCAGCGGGTTGATAAAGCGCACCTAAATGGCCACCGACCATTATATATCCGCCTATAACCGCAACTGTAACAATGATATACCCGATGAGTATTAACACAATATTCCCTTTCACTCCGTTGGTTAACAGATGGCAGTCAAAGGGAATATTAGGAGTGACAGGCAAAAAATTTTGCCTGCTAACCAAATCAATCCAATTACATTACCGCTTTAGTAATGCCATCCTGTCGATATACCGTAATATCGGCTAGATGTTCGGAAAGTTTACGTTTTTTTATTGCGCGTGATGGCGGTTGGCATAAACTACAAGTGAAGCTATTTTCAGGAATATGTGCGTAAGTAATAAAAGAGCCATGGCAACAACTACATTGTGAACTTTGTAACATGCCACTTTCCACAAAACGGACTAGCGTCCAAGCACGTGTTAAAGCCAACAAAGGTTCTTCGCCGGGTTCTGGAATACACTGTTCAAGGTATAACCTATAGGCTTTTAATATAGCGTCAACACCACGACATTGGCCGCTTTTCAGTAAAAATTGATAAGCATTATAGAACATGGATGAATGAATATTCTGTTCCCATGTCATAAACCAATCTGTAGAAAAAGGTAACATTCCTTTCGGTGGAGGGCTACCTCTTAGCTCTTTGTATAAACGAACTAAACGACCGCGACTGATTTGCGTTTCACTTTCTAACATTTGAAGGCGAGCGCCCAAAGAGATCAATTCCATGGCTAGTCGAATGTCATTCGCTTCTTGGACTATACTTTTTTCAGCTGCGGTACTCATCTTTTTCTCGCTATTTCGGTGTCGCCCTCATTATGCGTTTGCAATAATCGGGTCGAAAGTAAGATACCTGTATGAATTTGTTGTAATTCATCAACTCTTGAATCACGAGTTAGTTTTTCAATTGTTTCACTATTATCAAATCTAAACTGGCAGATTAGCTGGTTTGTCTCTGCTAATTTGACTAATTGAGGGAGTGTAAGGTCTGCTAAAGTAGTTGCCATTGCATCAGAGATACCTAGACGAAACATCGCAGAGGCTTTCTCTTGAGAGATGAGTTTTTGGGCTAATAGCAAATATGAGAGGTTAATATCGTATATATGCTTCAGAAAATCTGTCGTCGAGCTCATTTTTTTTCCTTTCCGAATATTATCAACATCTGTGCGATCTGTGTGCAAAAAGAACAAATATGAATTTGAAAGTATTGTGTATTCAAATTATTAAATTAAAAAATTAATTAAATTGGGTAAATGTAATTCCATTAATTTCCCCATGTTATCCATTCAAAATACCCAATTTGGAGTACAAATACACAAGCTTCCAAACTTAAATTAAATATATTTCCTGAATACCTACAACAATAAAGAATGACTAAAAAATTAGCAGTTTCCATAAAAATCAGAAATTGCTGATGTCATTATTAGTCGCTAATTATTATGCACCACTAAATTAACTATTCAAGGTACTTATGTTTCTTTTTGTATCAATAGGGCGATTACCCATTAATTCATTAAATAATCTTCATTATTTCTTTATCTTCTATTACCTTATCCTAAATATCCACAACATTTTGAGTTAACCTAAGCAAAATGCCAGGATTTTAATCAAACCAATCACTCCTTACATGTGATTATTAAGCCTAATAAACCAAGCATAACATCAAAAACAATATATTGATCCAAATCAATTTTTAGTATTAAGAAACTGAGTTATACATTACTGTATTAAGGCTTTATCGGCATTATTGGAATAAAATTTAATCATTAATTTTCAATAAGTTTGATATATATTACAGCCATCGTTCAAAATTATTCAATCGCAGTTATCATATAAACAGCCATTATATTGTCATACATATTAAGTATTCACTTCCATTTTCATTAGAATCATTAAACTATAAAATAAGTATCATCACCCTGTAATATTAATAAAACTAATAAAATTTACGTCGATTACCAATAATGAAAGTTTATTCAGCTTAAATATTTTTGTAAGATATTTTTGCATATTTATTATTTCAAGTGATCATTTTGTTATTAATTCATTAAAGTAGTTTTTTTGGGTTAATTAATATTTATTTTTTATGTAAAATAGCAAAAAATTCATTTTTTTTAATAAAAAGATCAACCTACGCTAACCTATCACTTTTGTGTTAAGAGCAAAAAATGTAGGTTTCAATTAAGAACACTCCATTTTCCAAATGTTTTTTATATCATTTTTAAAATATTCAGTTGGTGCTCAAAATAAAAAGCACTAAAGGTATTATTAATTGTCTTCGTACTTATCATTTTTAGCCATTTTCACGTAACCATAATAATTTTAATAACTCAATGTTATAATAACAAATGATTACTATATACTTTTATTTTAACAAAACCCCCTAACCATCAAGTTACCTTAAGTAAAATTGCTTAATCAGATAATGAAAGATTAAAAAATAAATAACTTTTAGTTAAAATAATTCAGTGAGACATTTGCTTATAAAAGAAGCTAATTTATTAGGATTTTTATGGAAAAAAATATTTCTCAATTTGAGACAAACTTCACACTTGTTTTCTTTGTTTCTCAATAATTTCCGAATAAAGCGATTCTCACATTGCTGAATTTATGTTAGGAAAATCACATTAATTGTACTAACAACCCCCTCATAACAACATGTAGGACCAATAGATACAAAAATGAAGCAAGAAATGGCCACATAAGTTAATTGATAAGCTTGTTTTCCTCATGCTCCAGTGCAACACTGAGCACTCTGAAATATAATTTGAAGGAAAAATATGTTCAATTATCAGGCAACAATAGAATTTATTGAGGAAGAAAACGTATATGAAATCAATTTTAGTGATTTTCCTGGCCTTCAAGGAGTTAGCTATTGTAAAGAAGATGTTGAATTAGAAGCCCAAGAAATTTTGCTAGCCTCTTTTGCAGAACATATCGAACTCAGAAAACCAATTCCATTAGCAACACAACAAAAAAATGGTGAAGCATTTACGGTTTATTTACCCATAATCTGTTGCTTAAAAATTGCCTTGCATAACGCCATTCTCAACTCTGCAATGCAACGCGTCGATCTCGCTCGCAGATTGAATATCAATGCACAACAGATAGAACGCTTACTGGATATTCATTACACATCTAAAATTGACCTTTTAGAACAAGCCTTATACATATTGGGCGTCGAGCCTTCAATTACAGTGACTAAAAAAATATTTGATAACAATATAAGCTAATCATCATCCAAGGACTATATAATAAAGTTATCACTGAAATAGCCCTAAAATTCTTGATTTACTTCTTACTGATACTAAAAAGTATCATTAGATGCTTATGTAATAGCAGAGACTTGAGTTAAATTTAGCTCCCTAGCTTCTCATCCTCTGCTATTCAATTGTTTTCCCTGTACATTTCACGTGCTAAAAAACAACTGCGTTCTATTTCAAACATCCCTCCCCTAACTGGTTAAATTTCAATCAAATCATACTTTGCCCAATCAAAAATAACTCTGCTTTCAGTTACCTCTCATTTTTTAGTTCTTAGACCTAAAAGTTAGTGATTTTTATCTTGCCATTAAGTGATACAAAATTGTGCAATAAACTTATATTCAATTCCTAAATCATGTTCCCTCTTACAATAAGAATAAAATATTAACGGAAAAAGACTAATCAATATTAGACTTATTATCTCTCATTTCGTAATTACTAAAATAATTTCTTTTAAATTATAACCCCAATGAGGTACAATAAATCAATTTTTATATAGGGCATATATATGAAAAAAGAAAATCACTTAATCTTGAATATAAAAAACGTTGGCCAACCATATTGGCCAACGCTAAAATTAATATTAAGTTCATTAATTGTTTTTAATTTTTATTTAAATTTAGTTGATAAAAACAAATATTCGTTGCTTATTACTGCTTTTGACTTAACATTAATTCCTATGTTTGTATTTATAGTCGCATTTATAACAAAAAATACAACATGGAAAGAGTTAAAATCTCACCTTCTTCCTGCCCTTATAATTTATTTTACGTTTCAAACAATCGACATGGTTCCACTTTACTTCACCGGTGAGTTAACTTTAAAAAAATACTTGTTTTCTCCTCAGTACGGGGTTTGGTTCTTTTTAGCAACACCTATATGGCAAGCTGTTTTTTTATTATTACCAGAGAGCTTTAAATCAAACAAATTTAACCTATCTGCGATCTTAATCACATCACTAATAATATCCTTTATAACAAAGACTTACCTAATACCGATTTCTAGCTTTTTTTCAATTATTTTATATTTCCCATTTTTTGTCATTGCTTATTTTATTCATAATCAAAATATATTTTCGTTAAGGAAAAAGCCTATTATCACTATTTTTTGTATAGCATTTTTAGCGATTACCTTTCTTAATTATCGAAACGATTTTTATGAGATAATTTTCGGTGCAATCAAGACTAATTTAATTCTCAACTCATTCATTATCTATATTTTCGATTTTGTAATAAGCCTAATACTAGGTTCGATTATTATTTACTTTGCTTTATCAACTCAAAAATATGCAAAAATATCAAATAATGCTTTAGGTGTTTATTTAATCCATCCAATTATTTGTTTTGTAATATTACAAATATTAAGTTTTTTAGATATAGAACTAAATTTATTATTAATAATAGCATTTACTCTATCTACAATTACAATTGCACTTTTACTAGCATCAAACTCAATTATTCATTGGTTTATTGAACCAGTATTGAGATTTAATAAATTGAAAGAATAGCTTTATGAAGGATATGATAGCATAGCCTCTAAATATCAAATATATTATTGATATAAACAATGAGAACGGATGTAATGTATCAAACTTAATAACCGAACACGCCAAACAAATTGATACTGTTTTCAATGGCTGCGTCCCAAATACGTCCCATACAGTCAGTATAGGTTCCGCAGCATGCTCATAACTCATTGAAAACACTGGTGGGTTGTGTGGGGATCGAACCCACGACCGAGTGATTAAGAGTCACCTACTCTGCCAACTGAGCTAACAACCCGATACAAAATATTTAACGCCTAACAATTGCTACAGTCAATATGATTCTGCTATTTTTATTACCTAAGTTAATTTTAAGTTGCGAATGTAAAATTTAAGAAAACTAATGCTTGAATAAACATCACTTCGCTCCTAACAAGATAACTTTTCCTTACTCTAATTGAGATTTGTGTCACAATATTTCACGCAAACATAACCACAAAATTAAAAAAAAGACTGTGGCTAATTATCACAAACCACTACGGACATCTTTAGTATGGAAGAAAATGCGAATTCACTATCAACACAACCCAATGCTGATCGTAATCAGCTAAAACGCAGCCTTAGTAACCGCCATATACAACTTATTGCGATTGGTGGAGCAATTGGAACAGGCTTATTTATGGGGTCTGGCAAAACCATTTCACTCGCAGGCCCATCGATTATCTTTGTGTATATGATAATTGGTTTTGTGCTATTTTTTGTGATGCGCGCAATGGGTGAACTGCTACTTTCTAATCTGAACTACAAATCATTCAGTGATTTTTCTGCTGACCTTATCGGTCCATGGGCAGGTTTTTTTGTCGGTTGGACGTACTGGTTCTGCTGGGTTATCACCGGTATTGCCGATATCATTGCCATTACATCCTATGTGAGCTTTTGGGTGCCTGATTTTCCTGAATGGGTAACCTCATTTATTTGCGTGGTCACCTTATTAACGCTTAACCTAGTTTCTGTCAGGCTTTTCGGTGAGCTCGAATTTTGGTTCGCCATGATAAAAATTGTTGCCATTGTGGCTCTCATTGCAGTAGGTGGCACATTAATTGCCATGAATTTCCAATCCCCTACGGGTCACACGGCATCTTTAAGTAACATTTGGAATGATGGCGGAATGTTCCCTATGGGGATCAGTGGTTTCTTTGCTGGCTTTCAAATTGCTATTTTTGCGTTTGTGGGAATTGAATTGGTGGGTACGGCAGCAGCAGAAACACGCGATCCAGAAAAATCTTTGCCAAAAGCTATCAACGCGATCCCTATCCGGATTATTGCATTTTATGTCTTATCTTTAATTGTCATTATGGCTGTTACACCTTGGCGAACCATATTGGCCGATAAAAGCCCATTTGTAGAGATGTTTGTCTTGATAAGCCTACCCGCAGCGGCAAGCATTGTTAACTTTGTGGTGCTAACTTCCGCAGCCTCTTCCGCAAATAGTGGTGTATTTTCCACCAGTCGAATGCTTTTTGGGCTTTCAAAAGAAGGGGATGCGCCAAAGCAGTTCAGCCAATTATCGAAAAAAGCCGTGCCGGCTACTGGGCTAATTTTTACTTGTATCTGCCTCAGCTTTGGTATTGTTCTGATCTATTTTATTCCTGATATTATGCATGCATTTACGCTAGTCACCACCGTGTCTGCTATTCTCTTTATGTTTATTTGGAGCATGATTTTATATAGCTATTTAAATTTCCGTAAAAAACGCCCTGAAATGCACAAAACATCTCATTACAAAATGCCTGCTGGAATTGTGATGTCATGGTTAAGCCTCGCTTTTTTCGCTTTTATGGTCGTGCTATTGGCATTCCAGCACGATACAAGACAAGCCTTAATTGCCACACCAGTTTGGTTTATTTTACTATTCATTGGTTACCAGTTCGCTAAGCGCAGAAAGAACCAATAATGATGAATAATAAATAGCAAAAAGGCCGAATAACAGTATCGTTACTCGGCCTTTTTCGTTTATAAACTTGCTCGATTAGCTTGCTTTATATTCTGCCTCAGCCTCATCAAAACGAGCTTGAGCTGCTGCACTTGGTGCTTTAGTCATTAAACTCACAACAACAATAGCGATTGTTGCCAATAAGAAACCTGGGATGATTTCATACAAATCAAACCATTTGTATTTTATCCAAACTAATACTGTCACAGCACCGACTATCATTCCTGCAAGTGCACCTGTACGCGTCATTCGTTTCCACATTACAGAAATTAAAACAACAGGGCCAAATGCAGCGCCAAAGCCCGCCCATGCATTACTCACTAAAGCCAAAACTTTATTATTTGGGTCACGAGCAATGTAAATGGCAATTGCAGCGACTAATAACACCATAAAACGCCCCACCCAAACTAACTCTTTTTGGCTGGCACTTTTACGGATAAAAGGCTTATATAAATCTTCCGTTAGCGCACTCGCACAAACTAGTAATTGGCAACTTAGTGTACTCATTACCGCTGCTAATATAGCTGATAATAAAATACCGGCGATCCATGGGTTAAACAAAATTCCCGTTAGTTCCATGAATATACGCTCATTATTTTGCATTACCGAGTCCGCTAAAGCCGGGTTATTTTCAAAATAAGCGATACCAAAGAAACCAACCGCAATCGTTCCGCCTAAACATAACACCATCCATGTCATACTAATACGTCGAGCAGAACGAATAGTACGAGCAGAGTCCGCCGCCATAAAACGCGCTAAGATATGGGGTTGACCAAAATAGCCTAATCCCCAACCTAATAATGACAGAATTGCGATGATATTCATGTCTTTAAACATATCAAGATATTCAGGATTCTTAGCTTTGATCACTTCAATAGAGGTATCTATTCCCCCTAAAGAAAGGATTACAACAATAGGTGTAAGAATCAATGCGAAGATCATTAATGAAGCTTGAACAGTATCGGTCCAACTTACGGCTAAAAAGCCACCTAAAAAAGTGTAAGCAATAGTCGCTAATGCCCCTAACCACATCGCTTTCTCATAACTCATATTAAATGTGCTTTCAAATAACAAACCACCAGCGACCACACCTGATGCACAATAAATCGTAAAGAAAACTAAAATCACAACAGCAGAAATAATACGTAAAATCTTACTGTTATCTTCAAAACGGCTAGTAAAGTAGTCTGGCAATGTTAACGCATTATTATTTTTTTCTGTTTGGACACGTAAACGCCCAGCAACAAATAACCAGTTAAGATATGCACCGAGACTCAAACCGATAACAATCCAACTTTCAGAAATCCCGGCCAAGAAAATCGCACCTGGCAACCCCATGAGTAACCAACCGCTCATATCTGAAGCACCAGCAGACAATGCAGTTACAACACTGCCTAAACTTCTTCCACCCAGAATATAATCGTCAAAGTTTTTCGTTGAGCGATAGGCCATATAGCCAATTAATAACATGCCAGTAATGTATACGACGAACATAATGATCATCGGAGTGCTTACAGTCATCCTGTTTTCTCCATTGAGTAGCTTTAAAATTGTTAGTTATCTTTATAAGTTTCCGTTGATAACTTGTAACTTCATAGTGTTGCACTTTATTGCACATATTTAATTTATCTGTGCGAACACCAAATAGGTTGTGATTGTTTGTGTTGCACTAACTTAATATCTTAGCTGCCACATCCTAGACAGAGTCGTATTAAATTAACAAGAAATTAACTATTTTTTATTGCATAAATAGAATCCATATCACAAATGTTAAAATTTAAACTTAAATTCACAATCGAATGTTTAACTATTCCACCTAAAACAAAATAAATATAACTACATGTAAAATATAATAAATAAATCAAAAATGATTTACTTGAAAATATTAAAACTTAAAAAACCCGATATGTTTCACATTTTCTTCAGAAATCACGCTTAACAATGTTGCACAAAGTTGCAACATTAAGATAATGTGGTGTAACTTTTTGATTAAAATGACTCGTGACCTAGAGGAATTAAGATGAGTAGCACAACAACTATGGGTGTGAGACTTGATGAAGCAACTCGTGAACGCATTAAAAATGCCGCTCAGCGTCTTGACCGCACATCACACTGGCTTATCAAACAAGCTATTTATAATTACCTAGAACAACTCGATAATGGCCAAGCCTTTCCAGAGCTCGCACCGGGTATCGATGTAAAAGAAAATCAAACTTCTGATGAAGACACCACCGTTGAATCTAACTATCAACCATTCTTAGATTTCGCAGAGCACATTTTACCACAATCTGTAAAACGCTCTGCAATTACTTCTGCTTACCGAATTCCTGAAACACAAGCCGTGCCAATGTTGTTACAACAAGCACAGCTCCCTACAGAACAAGCTGAAGCTGCTCATAAGTTAGCTTATTCAATCGCTGAAAAACTGCGTAATCAAAAAAATGGCATCGGCCGGTCGGGTTTAGTTCAAGGCCTACTTCAAGAGTTTTCACTTTCATCTCAGGAAGGTGTCGCATTAATGTGTCTCGCAGAGGCCTTATTACGTATTCCTGATAAAGCAACTCGTGATGCACTTATCCGTGACAAAATCAGCAATGGAAACTGGCAATCACACCTCGGCCAAAGTAGCTCAATGTTTGTTAATGCTGCAACTTGGGGTCTGCTATTTACGGGGAAATTAGTTTCTACGCATAATGAAGCTAAACTCTCAACCTCACTTAATCGCATCATTAGTAAAAGTGGTGAACCACTGGTGCGTAAAGGTGTTGATATGGCGATGCGCCTTATGGGAGAGCAATTTGTTACTGGCGAAACTATCTCCCAAGCACTCGCTAACGCGCGAAAGCTCGAAGATAAAGGCTTCCGCTATTCCTACGACATGCTGGGCGAAGCCGCATTAACGGAAAAAGATGCACAAGATTACATGGTGTCTTACCAACAAGCTATCCACGCGATTGGTAAAGCATCAAATGGCCGCGGCATTTATGAAGGCCCTGGTATTTCAATTAAGCTATCTGCATTACATCCACGTTATAGTCGCGCACAATACTCTCGCGTGATGGAAGAACTTTATCCACGCCTATTATCCCTCGTATTACAAGCGCACCAATACGATGTAGGGATTAATATTGACGCAGAAGAAGCCGACCGCTTAGAAATCTCTTTAGATTTGCTAGAAAAACTCTGTTTTGAGCCACAACTCGCGGGTTGGAATGGGATTGGCTTTGTAATTCAGGCCTATCAAAAACGCTGCCCATTTGTGATTGACTCAATCATAAATTTAGCTGAACGCAGCCAACGTCGCTTAATGATCCGCCTAGTAAAAGGTGCTTATTGGGACAGTGAAATCAAGCGCGCACAAATGGATGGGCTAGAAGGTTATCCTGTTTATACGCGTAAGGTGTATACTGACGTTTCTTATATTGCCTGTGCACGAAAACTGTTGTCGGTTCCCAATTTAATTTACCCGCAGTTTGCAACACATAATGCACATACTCTCTCTGCTATCTACCAAATTGCAGGTAAAAACTACTATCCTGGTCAATACGAATTCCAATGCCTACATGGAATGGGTGAGCCACTTTATGAACAAGTGGTTGGTAAGGTTGCTGATGGCAAACTAAACCGCCCTTGCCGTATTTATGCACCAGTCGGTACTCACGAGACGCTACTTGCCTACTTGGTGCGTCGATTGTTAGAAAATGGCGCAAATACTTCATTTGTAAACCGTATCGCTGATGCCACTATTCCTCTAGATGAATTAGTTGCCGACCCAGTTAAAGATGTTTTAGAACTGTCTAAAACTGAAGGACAAATTGGCTTACCGCATCCAAAAATTCCGTTACCACGTGATTTATATGGGCAAGAGCGTGTGAATTCGATGGGGCTTGACCTATCAAACGAGCATCGACTGGCTTCGCTATCAAGTGCCCTACTGAGTGCGGCTATGCAGCAAAAAATGGCAGAACCACTGTTAGGGGGCGACTTCCAAGCTTCGCAAGCATTGCCCGATGCGACACCAATTATTAACCCTGCCTGCCACAAAGATATTGTCGGCCACGTTCGTGAAACAACAGAACAAGAAGCTGAACATGCATTAAATACCGCTAACAATGCAGGTACTATCTGGTTCGCAACGCCTCCTTCTGAACGAGCGGCCATCTTATTACGAGCCGCTGACCTCATGGAGCAACAGTTACAACCGCTGTTAGATATTTTAGTACGTGAAGCCGGTAAAACCTACAACAATGCGATTGCGGAAGTTAGGGAAGCGGTAGATTTTCTTAATTACTATGCAACCCAAGTCAAGAATGATTTTGATAACAACACACACCGTCCTTTAGGGCCTGTGGTCTGTATTAGTCCGTGGAACTTCCCGTTAGCAATATTTTCAGGCCAAATTGCTGCGGCTCTCGCAGCAGGTAACACCGTACTCGCGAAACCAGCTGAACAAACACCATTAATCGGCGCTATCGCGGTATCTATTTTGCATCAAGCGGGTATTCCTCGCGATGTACTGCAATTTTTACCGGGTAAAGGTGAAACCATTGGCGCTCAACTCGTTGGTGATACTCGTGTTCGCGGGGTCATGTTTACAGGGTCAACAGAAGTCGCAGGGTTACTTCAACGTAATATTGCAGGGCGCTTAGATGCACAAGGACGGCCTACCCCGCTGATTGCAGAAACCGGCGGATTAAATGCAATGATAGTTGATTCTTCTGCACTCACAGAACAGGTTGTCACTGATGTCGTCGCATCTGCTTTTGATAGTGCGGGTCAACGTTGTTCGGCCCTGCGCATTTTATGTATCCAAGAGGATGTCGCAGATAGAACGATTCGTATGTTAAAAGGCGCAATGGAAGAGTGCCGTATGGGGAACCCTGAGCATTTATCAACCGATATAGGCCCTGTGATTGACCATGAAGCAAAAGAGAATATCGATCAACATATTCAAAAAATGCGCAGCAAAGGGAAATCGGTCTTCCAAGCAGCATTTGAGAACCATGATGATCAGCAAGAGCAACAGGAAGGAACCTATGTTAAGCCAACATTAATAGAACTTGATGATGTTAGTGATCTGAAAAAAGAGATCTTTGGTCCTGTTCTGCACGTTGTACGTTTTAAACGAGATGAGTTAGAAGCACTTGTTGAACAAATTAATGCAGCCGGTTATGGACTGACACTTGGTGTTCACACTCGTATCGATGAAACTATCAACCAAGTTGTTTCAAAAGCTAAAGTTGGCAATCTGTACGTAAACCGCAATATGGTTGGTGCCGTTGTTGGGGTGCAACCTTTTGGTGGTGAAGGTTTATCTGGAACTGGGCCTAAAGCAGGTGGGCCATTATACCTTTACCGTTTATTAAGCGAACGTCCAGATAACGCAGTTTCAAATACCTTAGAGCGACAAGATAGCCATTTACCCATGGATGCCAGTGCTAAAACTGTTTTACTTGAACCATTTGAAGCACTTACACAATGGTCTGAAAAACAAAACTCGGTTATTTCGCCTTCCGTGATTGAGCTATTTACACGCCATAGTCAAACAGGAACCACCCGTGTATTACCGGGCCCAACAGGAGAAAGAAATACCTATACCTTGCGCCCGCGTGGTTTGATTTTATGCCTTAGCGATAATGAACAAGATTGCTTAACCCAGCTAACAGCTGTACTTTCTGCGGGTTGTCAGGTGTTATGGCCAGATAGTGAGCTCCATCAGAAGCTGTTTAAGTCACTACCTGAAAAAGTGAGAAAAACCATATCGATAACTAAAAACTGGATAGAATCGAAAGAGCCAATCGAAGGGGTTATTTATCATGGTGACAGCGATCAGTTAAAAGAAGTTTGCGCAGTGGTTGCACAACGTAAAGGGCCAATTATTTCAGTTCAAGGCTTTGAACGTGGTGAAACTAACCTGATGACTGAACGCCTACTTCATGAACGTTCATTGAGTGTCAATACCGCTGCAGCAGGTGGTAATGCTAGCTTAATGACTATTGGGTAATAAGTAAAAGGCCTGGCTTCGTTATCTACGAAGGCCAGGCCATACATGATTACATATTTATTTAAAAATACACTTATCTCATAAGAATAACCGTCAGTGTTCCTATCAGATAAGTGCTATCCCAAAGAGCTGCCCGCTAAAAACATAAAAGGTGCCCACGGGGACACCATTACTTAAAAACAACAAAGAAAATAGCAACGCTTATTTTCAATATGTTATTCTAATTATTGCATTTTTCTGATTCCCAGAATAAATATTGTTCATATTTACGTAATGCAATATTGTAATTACTAAATGCAGAATCTGTCATTTTTTCACTCAACTCTTCTTGAACTTTACTCGCAGTAAATTCTTTCATAGAAAAATTAGAGGAAGATAACAATTCATCTAAACGGCGTAAGCGAACAACATATTCACGAACCGTACTGTGGCTCATCTCAGTCTGTAAGAATAAATACTGTTTAAATGACATAATATCAAAATAATCAGTATTACTATTGCAATAAATTTCACTACAAAAACGACAAAGTGCAGTAAATTTATCTTGCAGCTCCCCCCAAGTGCCTTCATCAACCAATTCAGTCATGTCAGCGATAGCTTCTTTATTTAAGATGTCATCGTTGAAAACTAAAGAGATGCGATCAAGGGTTTTGTGACAGTGTGCACAATGAGTTTGGCTGTGTTTAAAATCTTTGATGTAACGACTCAGAGGCCGTTTCTTTACAATAGAAGCAGACATAATGGTAAAGCCCTGTGTGTAAGTCTAAATATAAAATTGTAACCAGATAAGTCAGGCTACATACATTGTATGCCCATAGCATTAATATAATATCTGCTATGTTGCATTGCGATATGGTGAACCCATATCATATATCCTTACTTTACCTTTAGAGAACTCATCATTCTAAAAATGTACAGTAAGAAAAGTTATCGCCCTTTGTTAAAAACATTCTAACCCGTCTCTCGCTCTTTGGCGAATTTCTACGGTGAGTCAATTTTGGTATGAATTTGAGTTAGCGTCAACAAAATTAACTTAATTGTCGTTAACCCTGTACACTTATCATTAACCATAAGTTAAGCGATATTTCTTCATTAGTTCGCTTAAAAACAAAGACTCTACCTGATAATTTCATCTTCGTACAAAGAAAATTTAATTTAAAAATCAAACTGGTACCTATACAAAGGTTTTATTCTTAAATTTGTGAACTAGCTCACCTTTCACATCTATAATTGCATCTTAAATGAACAGCCGTTAATTCTATAAATATTTCATAGTAAAAACTTATCATTCACCCGTAAACATTTTGTTACAAACAAACGATTTTTTAATATATTTAATCGCATATAAAAAAACGTTATAACGATATTAAAAAGGCTTATATAGGCATTTTTATAGGTAAATACACGTATGACGTATTATTCTATCTTGGTAGCTAAAACATAATTTTCGTCAAAAAATATATTTATTAAATTAACTAACCATTATCCCCTTACCCTAATAGCCCTCATACTTCTTTTATCTGCTTTCCATTTTTCTTCCACTTACCAATTACTCTAGACAAACATAGAATAGTTAAAGGAAATCTATAACATAATGATAAAAAACAACTTATTTATCTCCGTGAATTTATGTAACGGAAATGAGCTAAAACAAAATACGATAGCCCAATTAAATTGAAATTTAATTAATTAACCGATGTATTATTTTAGGATTTGTCACGTTTGATATTAAAAACATCTCTTATATACTCAATTCGCTATATAAATAATTTTAATAAGGTTGATTATGAAAAAGTTGATTTTAGCTTGTGGTATGGGTTTATTGGCACTGACAATCACTGCTTGTTCAGAAGAAGAGAAAAAAGGTGAAGTTGCTGGCGCAACTGAAACTTGTAACGCTTACTTCGCTGAAGTTGATAGCTTAATTGCTAAAGCTTCAGAAAACCCGCAAGCAAAAGCTCAGTTAGACGCAATGAAAGGTCAGCTGGAAGAGGGTAAAAAACAGGTTGCTGCACTACCTAAAGACCAGCAAGATAAAGCTTGCCAACAGGGTATTGATGCAATGAAACAGATGAAAACTGCTTTAGGCCTGCAATAAGCCCTATTCTTTTTATTCTGTAATCAAAAAGAGCCATTATTATTGTGGCTCTTTTTATTTTATGAATATTAATGAGTTACAATGAATATCAAATAACCCATACGATATAGCTACCCAAAGGTGCAAGACTCCTTTAGCCTCACACCTTTTAACATTATTTTATAACCACGTTCCAAAACGTTTAATATAAAATTGCTTCATTAGTTGAGCTACAACACAATAACTGACTAATGTGAGAGCGAGCCATGGGAAATATTCTATTGGTAACGGTTGTAACCCTATCATTTCACCAAATGAAGAAAATGGAATATATAAACCAAGAGCCATAATTAACCCTGTTGTTAACATAACAGGTAATGCGGCAGTGCTTTGTATAAACGGTATTTTTTGTGTTCTTAACATATGAACAACTAACGTCTGTGAAAGTAAACCTTCAACAAACCAACCTGATTGGAACAACGCTTCATGAGCGACACTATTCGCTTGGAATACATACCACATTAACGCAAAAGTTGTGATATCAAAGATAGATGAGGTTGGTCCAATCCAAATCATAAAGCGGCCAATATTTTTCGCATCCCATTTGCGAGGACGTTTTAAAAACTCTTTATCCATTTTATCCCAGGGTAATGCAAGCTGGGAAATATCATACAGTAAGTTTTGAACGAGCAAATGAATGGCTAGCATCGGTAAGAAGGGAATAAATGCACTGGCAATTAATACAGAAAATACGTTACCAAAGTTAGAGCTCGCGGTCATATTTAAGTATTTAATAATATTACCAAAAGTTTCACGCCCTTTAATTACCCCCTGCTCTAATACCATTAAGTCTTTTTCAAGTAGGATAATATCCGCAGATTCCTTAGCAATATCCGTCCCTGTGTCAACTGAAATTCCTACATCAGCATCACGTAATGCGGGCGCATCGTTGATCCCATCACCGAGAAAACCAACGGTATGTCCATTTGCTTGTAACCGCTTTAAAATACGGGATTTTTGCAATGGTGTTAATTTACAAAAAACTGAAACTTGCTCAACTTTCTGGCTTAACTCTTCGTCTGTCAGTTCTTCAACTTCTAAACCCGTCATGATTTCGCTGATGTTTAAGCCAACATCATGACAGATTTTTTCGGTAATAATGGCATTATCACCCGTCAACACCTTAACCGTAACGCCATTTTCACGTAGTGCTGCAATGGCTGAAATTGCGCTTTCTTTTGCTGGGTCAAGAAAAGTTAAAATGCCTTGTAGTTCTAACTGATACTCGGCTTGAGCAGAAAGCGGTAAGCTGGCTTCTGCATCATTCAAACGACGAGTTGCAAGTAACAATACACGAAATCCTTGTCTGTTGTAATCACTCACTAGCTCAGTAATTTTTACCCTTGCTTGGTCGTCAAGTAAATGCAGCTCACCATCTTGTTGGTAACTTTGGCAGACAGCTAACATTTCCTCCGCGGCACCTTTACAAATAAGTAGGGCTTCGCCTTTCGGTGTTCGTACTGTCACTGACAATTTGCGTCGAATAAAATCAAAGGGTAACTCATCAATTTTTTGGAATGCTTTTAGCTGCTCAACTTCACTGTTCCCTCTACCACGACGAATAATTGCCTGATCCATCATATTTTTAGCCCCACTTTGGTGGAAGCTGTTTAGCCAAGCTAGTTGCAAAATTTTACTATTTTTTTGCCCATTGCTGTCCAAATAATGTTCTAAAATAATACGATCTTGCGTCAATGTTCCCGTTTTATCCGTACACAGCACATCCATTGCGCCAAAGTTTTGGATAGCATTTAACCTTTTAACAATCACCTTGTGCTTTGACATGGCAATTGCACCTTTGGCTAAATTCGAGCTAACAATCATCGGTAACATTTCCGGTGTTAAACCCACGGCAACCGCCAGTGAAAATAGTGTTGCTTCGAACCAATCTCCTTTTGTAAACCCATTGATAAGTAAGACGATTGGTACCATGACTAACATAAAGCGAATCAATAACCAGCTTACGCTATTCACACCACGATCAAACGAAGTTTGCGCACGACTCCCCACAATAGATTTGGCCAACGAGCCTAGATAGGTTTTCCCGCCTGTTGCCACCACAATTCCACGCGCCGTCCCGCTGGTAACATTGGTTCCCATTAAACAAATATTTGAAATTTCTAACAATTCATTTTCAGTTGGCGATACCGGATCTAAATTTTTGGCTGAAACATCACCTAATGTGTCGTATTTTTCTACGGGTATTGATTCCCCTGTTAGAATGGCTTGGCTGATAAACAAATCTCTTGATTCGACTAGCTTTAAATCAGCAGGAACCATATCTCCAGCGGATAACAACACAATATCCCCAGGTACTAAGCATTTGATCGGTACCTCTTTTCTAACAGAACGCCCCGTTTTATTATCACGACGAAATACAGTAGCCGTCGTACGAACTAAGGATTTCAATGCTTCCGCAGCTTTATTGGTACGATACTCTTGCCAAAAACGTAAAAAACCACTCAATAAAACCATTGTGACAATAATAATCACGCCGGTTAAATCTGTTTCTTCGCCTTGGCGTTCAGGAATAACATAATCCGTAAAAAAGCTAACAACAGCTAATACAATCAGTACGAATATAAATGGATTTTTAAAAGAAGTGAGTAGTTGCTTCCATGCTGGAGGGGCTTTTTCATGAGCAACTTCATTTTCACCTTCAGTCACAAGACGGTCCATCGCCTCATTCTCTGATAAGCCTAATAGATTTGTTTGATATTCATTGAGCACTTGCTCAATATTTTTACTCGCTTGTTCGCCAACAATAAATTTTTGGCGTGCAGCGGCTTTGACGCTTTTGCGCGGTTGTCTTATTTCAGTCATAACGTTGTCTCGAATACAACACTCGTGATTTTAACGCTATCCAACTGAAATAAAATTATCTTATTATCAGTTAGATAGCTGCGATTTACTACTCCATGACGGAGGGTGGTCGTCCATTTCAGCTCCTATAGTGAGTTAATTTAAAGTCATCAAGCCGGTAGCTCTGATGCCACTTTCCAATTGATAGCACTAACACTTTGCTCAAGACTTATTCTGCATACCAATGCTTCAATTTCTTTTTGCTCGGCAGGTGTCGCAAGAAATTCAGCGCACACTTCTAGCTGCTCAGGCTTTAGTGTGTCTGCACTACTTAACGATTGCAGCCGAATATGCAGTCCATTAATTGCTTGTAAAATAAGAGTTCTTACTAAAATTTCATCCGTTTGATGGCACATCACGCGAATTTTATAACGTTGCTCTACATCGAGTGCTTGCTGTTGTGGTTGTTTATTAATTCGTGAAGCCGCTTCTCTTAATAAAATATTGGCGCATAAAATTAATAACGTTGCCATCAAGGCCAAAGAATACTGGCCTAATCCACATAAAACACCGATCCCCGCGGAACACCAAAGCGTTGCCGCAGTATTTAGGCCTCGGATGTTCATGCCTTCACGCATAATCACTCCCGCACCGAGAAAACCAATTCCTGACACCACTTGGGCAGCAATACGACCAGGACTATCAGGTGATGTTGTTACAGAACTTAAAATAAATACCGCCGCTCCGGTTGCAACCAGTGCATTAGTTCTCAAGCCCGCCATTCGTTGACGCCACTGGCGCTCAGCACCAATTAATGCACCAAAACACATAGCAGACAGCAAATTTAAAATATCAGGGGAAAAAAGCATGATAATCCCTCCAAAAATAACTTGGATAATGATTTATATGCTTAATAAAAAGCATATAGCCATATTTTGAGTAAAATAATTACTCAAAAACCATTAGCTATTGCCTGGAGGAAATAAAGAATAAATATAGACCAACATAATACACACTCAATACAGCTATAATACGCTATCTAATGAAATACAATTATAAGGGAGTAGTATGATGAGGAAACATCAGACACCGCCCGCCGTTGTGGCAAGCAGTGAAAAGAAAAGACGATTACTGGCTTGCCATTAAATTAAGTTTTTATTCCAACTCTGACTGTCCAAGTAATAATCTCCTAAGTAAAAGATGGAAGGAGTATAAGTGGGGAAAATTATTAAGTAAAGGACAAAGTGCCCATTAAATTGAACTTATCTTTCAATTGGCGTAACAAAAATCCCTTCATCGCCTTCTTTTTCATTAAAGAACCAAATACCTTCAGGGTAATCAGGTAATGCAATTAAATACATTACCCCTTCATTGAAGGGTTCAATAAGTAAAATAGTTCCTTCTCGACGCTCTTCTCCGTCTGTTTTTACATAAACACGGTCATTAATATTCATAACATTCTTTTCCAACAAAATATATTAACCATAAATGTAGCGCATACGAAAAAGCCCGTCATTAAAAATGACGGGCTTTAGAAAATCAGTTAAGCAATTAGCTTAGATAGCAGTTACGTTAGCAGCTGCTGGGCCTTTTGCACCGTTTTCAATGGTGAATTCAACTTGCTGACCTTCAGCCAGAGTTTTGAAACCATTGCCCTGAATGGCAGAAAAGTGGACGAAAACGTCTTTGCTACCATCAGCTGGAGTGATGAAACCGAAGCCTTTAGACTCGTTGAACCACTTAACTTGACCTTTCATTTTGTCGGACATTTGACTTTTCCTATATAACATCAAAAAAACTTGCCTTTTGGCATATACGGGCCAGAGTCAACTATTTAATCAGGGAAACACCAAGATGAAGCGTCACGGTCAAAGGCTATCTGTGATAACTTTCTTCTTTAGAACACACTAACTCAGTAATCATACATCAAATAGGACTGCTAAACAGGCCGACACTCATTAACTCATGACTTAAAGATAATAGCAACTATTTTATACGAGCAAACCTCAAAAATATGCTGTTTTTTCGATTGCGTCACTTTTATCGGCTATAACGTTAACAAAAACGCTGCATTTAGTTGATAGTTTAAAGAAAACTTTAATTTAAAAAGCCAACAACCTAATAAATGTCAGTAAGAATTATCCGATACGATGACAATCTGTGTAAATATTTTTTTTAACTGATATATAACAATCTCGACGGCTCGTGATACCCTCCTAGTATAGATATCTGACAGAGAGTTATACACATGGATATTATCAAACAAATACTCGTCGAAGATTTGGATGCCATCAATAAACGTGAAAACCGTGATGGGAAACCTTATTTTAATAGCCAATTTCTCGCCAACCACCCTTATTTATGTATTGGTATGGTTGCGGCTTATGTCCCCCTAGCCATTATTCTTTGGTACGCCCCTTATTTTGGTCCTTATTGGGCTCTGGGTATCACCATTCTTTTTATTGTATTAGCAAGTGTACTACTTTTTGACATCAAACCTGTTTATCACTTTGAAGATATTGGCGTCTTAGATTTACGTGTCTGTTATAACGGGGAATGGTTTGTTACTGAACCAGTTTCTGATAATGCGATAAGCAAAATCATTGATTCACAAGATGTTAGCTCTGCTATAAAACAAGAAATATCGCGTTTAATTGCATTAAAAGGAATGATTTCCTTTTATGATATCTATCATGTCGCTTATCCTGAAGTTTCTACGCAATTACCTGGTACACTTGCAACTCAAAATTAATTCAATATCAATTAACTAGAGTAAAACTTCGTCATAATGTGCATTGAATGAGCAGTTGGATATTTTTTCTGTTTTTATGATTGACAGCCTGAGATGATATCGTTAATATGCGCCTCGTTCTCAGGAACAAGCAATTCCTCCATAGTTCAGTCGGTAGAACGGCGGACTGTTAATCCGTATGTCGCTGGTTCAAGTCCAGCTGGAGGAGCCAAATTTAAAAAGCCCGCTCAATGCGGGCTTTTTGCTATGTGCTTGATATATATATCTCACTAATGTGTCATTTCTCTTTACTGTGAATAGTCCCCTCCCCTCCATAATCCATATGACATGCATTACCGCATCATGCATTAGGATAGATAATCACCAAATCGATTACTTAACGCCCACTTGGCTATTTTTTTCATTTTTATACTTTACAACAGTGAACAGGATGGGTAATATGCGCCTCGTTCTCAGGAACAAAGCAATTCCTCCATAGTTCAGTCGGTAGAACGGCGGACTGTTAATCCGTATGTCGCTGGTTCAAGTCCAGCTGGAGGAGCCAAATTTAAAAAGCCCGCTTAATGCGGGCTTTTTGCTATCTACCTAAAAATCACTCTTCTTAGCATTACTTTACTTACGGCAAATACAAGAGTTCCCACCATAAAATAAATTCTTACTCTTTCTCTAGAAAAAATTGTTTAATCGTCTGGCGTAACCATTGATGAGCAGGGTCCCTGTCTAACCTTGGGTGCCATGCTTGCACGATAAATATAGGCACCAATCCCAAAGGAAGTTCAATTTCAACTAATGGCAAATTAACGCTCTTTACTCCTTGCAGTACATGACGAGGGAGCGGCAAAATATAGTCAGAGTTCATGGTCAACATCATGGCTGAATGAAAACTAGGCAAAGTCAATGCAACATTACGCTGTAATTGAAGGTCGCGTAATGCGTCATCAATTGGCCCCAATGTACGCCCTCGGCGCGATACGCTAATATGTGGGTAATGTGTTAAGCTTTCAGGCGTCACCTGCCCGATAATTGGATGCTCTGGGCGAACTAATGCCTGAAAAGTACTATTAAATAAGCTCTGAGCCTTAATTTCAGGGTGCCAGTCTCGAGAGGAACCGATAACCAAATCCACCTTGCCACTGCGCAAGGAATCATCTTCAGTATCACTTTCCGCGATAAAAATTAAACTACTTTATATCCATCCATGACTTAGTAGTGATTAACTACGATTAACCTCTAAACTTGAAATAATATACCGCTCATCAACTCAGATTTGTCTCAGTCTTTTCGTTAGTGTATGGCCTTGATTAATCACCACTACTCTATTTTCGATCAAACTTCCGACAGTTCGCACAGATAACAGGCAAACAAACAATTTTTTCGATATTCTCCTTTGACAATGCGGTGAGAGAAAGCTAATATCCTCTGCGTACCAAGGAGTTCCTCCATAGTTCAGTCGGTAGAACGGCGGACTGTTAATCCGTATGTCGCTGGTTCGAGTCCAGCTGGAGGAGCCAAAATTTAGAAAAACCTGCTTAAGGAAACTTAAGCAGGTTTTTTGCTATTGAACAAACTAAATAAGCCACCTATTTACGTTATTTGCGCGATCTGCCCCTGAAATAAGCTATAATCGTGATTTCTCATAGCTATTTTTTTACTTTACCTTTATCATTCTATTCCGGCTTGAGCACTCGCTCATCATTCACTCTTCCCCTATGGAGCCGGTTTAATGTCAACTGTAACTACCCTAACGATCCGCCGCCCTGATGATTGGCATGTTCATTTTCGCGATGATGATATGTTAAAAACGGTCGTTCCCTATACCAGTGAATTTTTTGGCCGTGCGATTGTCATGCCGAATTTAGTGCCACCAGTCACAACGATTGAAGCCGCAAAAGCTTATCGTGAACGCATCCTAAAAGCGGTTCCAGAAAGGCATCAATTTACCCCTTTAATGACCTGCTACCTTACTGATAGCACAGATCCTGTTGAAGTGGTTCGTGGCTTTAACGAAGGGGTATTTACTGCCTGTAAACTCTACCCGGCTAATGCAACAACAAACTCTAGTCATGGCGTATCTGATATTAAAAAAATTTATCCCGTATTAGCTGCGATGGAACAAGCAGGAATGCCATTGCTGGTCCATGGTGAAGTCACCGCAAGCCATATCGATATTTTTGACCGCGAAGCGTTGTTTATTGAGCAAGTTATGTTGCCATTACGAGCACAGTTTCCAAAACTCAAAGTCGTTTTTGAACATATAACCACCAAAGAAGCGGCTCAATATGTCCAAGAAGCAAATGAATTCACCGCAGCAACTTTAACACCTCAACATTTGATGTTTAACCGTAACCATATGTTAGTTGGTGGTATAAGGCCGCACTTATTTTGCTTGCCTATTTTGAAACGTAATGTACACCAAGAAGCATTACGTGCAGCCGTTGCTTCAGGTTGTGACCGTTTCTTCCTTGGTACCGACACCGCACCACATATACAATCACGTAAAGAGTCTTCCTGTGGTTGTGCTGGGGTCTTTAATGCTCCCACTGCATTAGCGGCTTACGCGACTGTTTTTGAAGAGCTTGGTGCTTTGGTACATTTCGAAGCTTTTTGTTCACTAAATGGTCCTAAATTCTATAACTTACCCGTAAATGAAGGAACCATTACGCTAACTAAAGAACAAAATATTACTTGCGAATCGATTGATTGCTGTAATGATAAATTAGTTCCTTTCTTAGCAGGGGAAGATGCTCGCTGGAGTGTCGCTCTGGGTCAGTAGTTTATACACCAATGGGAAGTTCAAAATGCTTCCCATTCTATTTTTACAATCCTTATTATCTGTTTTATGCATTTTCTGCTATATAAACAAAAAAAATGTTTTATTTGCTTTCTTATTAGCGAAATCTCCTTATACTAAAAGTGGACTCATCACGAGGTCATTGCTCTTAGTCAGTTATAGATATTTATTATTTATCACGATGTTTGATTAGGAGGTTTATATGAATAAAAAAAATGATGTCATTCAAACCCACCCAGTAGTTGGCTGGGACATCAGCACAGTCGATGATTACGACGCTATGATGTTGCGTTTGCACTACCTCCCCGAGCAAGATAAACACACAGGTGATGCTATTGTGGATAAAACCATGTGGCTAACGACTGATGTGGCTAAACAACTTATTCATATTCTCCAAGCAGGCGTAGACAAGATAGAATCAGGGGAATATGTTGAGTTTGATTTTAAAACACACTAGGAAAATAAATGGATATTAGTGCCACTAATATCCATTTAATTTATTCATCTATATAGATAATTATATGTCTTTATATAATTACCTTATTAATTAATTACTAATTAGCAATTTCAAATAAGAACACTATTTATTGTTTTTATTAATCCTTGGTTGACTTCTCTATCAATTCCAATTTATTGTAAGCCATCTTCTTGAACAAGGATGTTCCAATGCGAATATTAGTTATTGATGAATGTTATTATACACGTCTTGGCATTACAGAATATTTATCTAAAAATAAAAAACTAGAATTTATTAGTACAGGATGTATAAAAGAAGCCATTGGTTTTATGAACACAAACCTACCAAGCATTATACTGGTGAATCTAACCTACTATTGTAATTACTCTGATTACTGCCCTACTCTACAGCAGTTATTAAGTAATACTAGTAATGCACGCTTTTATATTTATATTAATGCTCCTTATCCGCAAACAAACAACCCATTATTATTAAAGGATAATTACTTTATTCTATCAAAAAGCATTATTATTCAAACGCTTGATAAAGTTATTCGTGACCATGAACAAATAGAAAAAATCACCAAGCTTGCTAATAATATTGAGTCATCTATTTTCACGATTAAAGAACAAAATATTATTAATAACTGGATGAATGAGACACCCAATCATATTATTTCTCGAAAACTAGGAATTAGCAATAGTACTGTCTATTCACAGAAAAGACATATCGCATCTAAAGTTTTCGTCAAAAATAGAATTGAGTTATTTTTTATATACAATGTATTTAAATATTTATATTAAAAATGTTTTAATTTAAATCGACTAAAACAAAACTAAAAGGCCTGACTCCGTTTGAATAACGAAATCAGGCCTTACAAACCGGTCAGCAAAAGTGTCCAATTTTATAAAGTCACTCTAACTGCTGCTGACGAGTCATAAATTTTAGTTCTATGATTTTATATCTTTATTTTCAATAGCGATAACTCGAGGTTTTTCTTCATCCGGGATTTCATATTCAATATCCAGAGTTAGTAAACCACTAGATAACTCAGCACTTTCTATCTTCACATTTTTACCGAGATTAAATTCAAGGGAAAACTTATTTTGCGTTATTCCTTGATGGATCCATTTCTCAGAATCATTAACTAATTCTGCTGATTGCTCACCTTGAACATACAATTTCCCGCCTTTTAGGGATACGCTTAAGTCCTCTTCCTTATAACCTGGAACACTAACCGTTAATTGATAGCTTGTTTCATTTATTTGTTTTAAATTATACGGATGCTCTGAAGTTAAAGGCCTATTACCTGTTAGCTGGCTAAACAAACGATCCATTTGGTCAAATCTGTTAGAAAGTAAGCTATCGGATAATGTTGGGAATAATGAAAAAGATCTAATGTTAGACATAATTTCTCCTTCAATATTTTTATATCAAACTAAACACATACGACTATGCACCATTACCTGTGTACCTAGTATGGGATAATGCTCTTTCTTGGTGCAATTCTTATATAGTGCCAGTTACGCGTATTTCAAGTCTTAAATTACACTTCTTTACAAAATGGCGTTACCTGCTGTAAACCATAAACAAATACCCCATGAATTTCATACGAAATGCATGGGGTATAAGCAACGTAATGACATCGAATGAAATAAATTTTTTATTTCAATTAATTTTATCTTGCTCTAATCAGCCCTAATTACAGGGCTTTCTTATTATAGAGAACATCAATAATTAGTTATCTTTATTTAATAACCCATCGGATAAACGGTGACGTGACTTATTAAAGATTTTATTACTGACTTCGCGACCTGCACGGCGTGCGCGTTGTTCTTGCTCTGGAAGTTTCATTTCTTCAGTGCAAGACGAACTGCAGCAACCTTCGTACTTTTCTGCACAGCTAGGGCATTGGATAAACAGCAAGTGACAGCCATCGTTACGGCAATTGATGTGTGTATCACAAGGTGCACCACATTGGTGGCATTGTGCTAATGTGTCTTCTGTAATACGCTCTCCCATTCGGTTGTCAAAAACAAAGTTTTTCCCTTTAAACCTCAAAGGCAACCCTTGTTCCTTCGCCTTACGTGCGTATTCAATAATCCCACCTTCAACATGGTAAACATTTTTAAAGCCATTATGCAGCATATAAGCACTGGCTTTTTCACAACGGATCCCACCAGTACAATACATTACGACATTTTTGTCTTTTTGCTCTTGCAGCATTTCCACCGCCATTGGCAGTTGCTCTCTAAATGTATCTGAAGGTATTTCAATCGCGTTATCAAAACGCCCTACTTCGTACTCATAATGATTTCTCATATCGACGAAAACAGTATTTGGGTCATCAATCATTTCATTCACTTCGTGAGCTTTTAGATATTGACCTGTATTTGCAGGGTTAAATGTTTCGTCCTCAATACCATCAGCCACCACGCGCTCACGGACTTTCATACGCAGCACCCAGAACGATTTACCGTCATCATCAATCGCAATATTTAAACGTAAGTTATCTAATGCGGGGTCTGTTGCATAAATAAGTTCGCGCAATGCGCCCACATTAGATTCCGGCACACTGATTTGCGCGTTAATACCTTCTTTTGCAATATAAACACGTCCAAAAACGCTTAATGCTTTAAATTGTTGGTACCATTGATTACGAAATTCGTTTGGGTCTTGGATATTAAAATATTTATAAAAAGAGATAGTGGTGCGCGGCTCAACTTCTGCCAACATACGTTCTTTTAATATTTTATTTGAAATTTGGTTATGTAACACTGGCATGGTGTTCTTAATCCTATTTAACTCATTGATAATATTTTAATTTAAATAAATTCAGGCGAGCTGCCACCCTATTTAAATCTTGGTGAGTATTATCCCTCTTATTATGTTAATAAAAAACCCTTTATTTGTAGGGTTATCGTGATAAAAATATTAACCAATCGTTTTAGGTTGAATTTTAAATCACTACGAGATATTTTAGTTTGCATTTCGTTATGTTATAACATTTTTTTGATAAACCAATTTAGCTGACTGAATGATGCGATTTTTTCCTTTCTATTTTCTATTTCTGTTTATGGTTGCTCCACAAGTAGCGGCACACCCTCATAGTTTTATTGAAATGCAAATTTCCCTTGAAAGTAAACAAGATAAATACTCAGGGATTAGCTATGTTTGGAAAATGGATCCAATGACATCAGCGGATATCGCGTATGAATTAAAAGGCATTAAACCGGATGACCCGCGTTGGAAACAGCAAGAAGCTATTATTATGGCGAATGTATTGATGCAAGATTATTTCACTGATTTTTATTATCAGGGGAAGAAAGTCAGTTTTAAACGTATTCCTGATAGCTACCATTTAGAAAAAGATGGATTTTCTTTAGTTTTCTTCTTTACCGCTTCATTTATGCAACCCCTGCCTATAGCAGGTTCCCATGTGGAAATTCAAACTTACGACCCAACATTCTACGTCAGCATGACTTACCAAAATAAACAGCAAGTTAACCTACCTTTAGATATTGCAGCAAATTGCCAGATGGAACTACAAGAAGCAAATGTGACCGATTCAATGCGCGCCTACGCTTTCTCTTTAGACAAAAGTGATAGCCCAGAAGAAGATTTGGCACTTGGCAAACAATTTGCACAACGGGTTGATATTCAATGTCCATAATGCCTTTACGTACGCAAAGACTAATAATTACTGCGCTGTTTATGGGGCTTATTACCTATGCCGCTTGGCAGCTATACACCCACTGGGGATCATGGTTACAACTTAGCCTAGCTTGGCAAAAACAGTTAAACCAAGGGCTATCTTACCTATTGCAAGAAACCACCTCTCGCCCATGGTATGCAGGTGGGTTACTGGTAGTTGCCAGTTTTGCGTATGGTTTTTTGCATGCCCTTGGGCCGGGGCATGGCAAATTAATTATTACCACTTATATTGCCACCCAAGCGACTCATTTAAAACAGAGTGTTATCATTAGTTTACTTGCCTCGCTCTTACAAGGGCTTGTTGCGATTACTTTAGTTTCCTTAGTCTTAATCCTATTCCAACTCTCTACTAAGCATCTCAACCAAGCCAGTTTATATGCAGAGCAAACGAGTTATCTATTTGTCATTTTGCTGGGTAGCTATTTATGCATCAGCGCATTGCGTCGTGGCTGGTCAATCCGCAAATCAAGGCACTTGGCACCACTCAAGATAAAAAGCATTCAACCACTGAATTCATCAACGAAAGCAATAAGTAAAACAAAAGCCCATAGCCACTCGGACAACTGTGGTTGTGGGCACCAACACGTTATCCAGTCCCATCAATTACAATCCAGTTTTAAAAGTAAGCTATTGATTATCCTATCGATGGGTATCCGCCCTTGCTCCGGGGCAATTCTTGTATTGCTGTTTTCTTATGTCATTGAGGTCTATGCGTGGGGGGTTATCGCTGCCTTAGCAATGGCAATGGGGACTGCATTAACTATTTGTTTAATCGCTATTTTTGTTCATTTAATGCGTGATAATGCGGTTCGCGTATCACGCTTAAAAGGAAAGTCATTTTCCCCATATTGGGCAATCACACTGAAAATTTTGGCAGGTATTTTATTTATTTTGATGGGGGTTTTGATGCTACAAAGCATCGGCTTAGAACAGTCGGTTTCGCCACTCTTGCAATAAACCATTAAAAAAGGGAGGGCTCCCCCTCCCAGGCATTTGCCGAAGTCACGGTGTGGTAGCACACCGTTTTATGCGCAATGTCAACTGCTTACTACTTATTGCCAACTACCAGATGGCTAATGATGAAGCTATGCAGGTCCCCATCACTAGCCATCCTTACTACTTCATTTAGCCAATTAACTCAATGCGAGCAGGTAAGCCTTGGCGTACCGATGCCCCCGAAACCCAATCTAACCACGTGTTAGCAACTTCACGTGTTGGGTCAGCAAACCCAAGGTCATTTAAGTTAATTCCTGAACCATTTGCCGCATTCATTGGCATAGGTTGGCCATCCAGATAATGCTGTTTCGCTCCCATCTCGGTATGTCCATAGCCATGCTCAATCGCAAGCACTCCAGGCATTACGCCATCAAGTACGCTTACTTGGGCTTCAGCATGCCCCCCCGGTGTGGTGATCCTAATCCAATCTCCATGTTTTACCCCCATTTTCGCTGCATCATCGGGGTGGATAGCAACAAGATTCGTCGGTTTCACATGGCGGAGCCGTTCAATAACGGTGGTTGAGCTGCTCATCACATGGGATTTAAATGACATCAGCTTCAGCGGCCACTCTTTTTCTGGGAATACTGCATTCACATCATCCCCATTCGCCATACGAGGCGGGTAATACGTCGGGCAACCGCTATAACGTTCACCGGTTATGGCATGGCGATTAACGGCCACCGTTGGGTTCCAAATTTGTAAGCCTTTTTTCCATTGAGGACCTGTTGCATCGCCATCCCACGCTTTTTCATAAGGCGCAAAACGGCCACCTCGTGTGAAAATATAGGCAACACGGCGAACTTCCTCTGGTTTTAAAGTCCGTGTAATAGCCGGTAAAATACGCTCCACGCCACTGATTTGGATATCTTCTGTTGCGGCTTCAGGGACTGGTTTCTCCCCTAACCACGCCATATTTGCAGCAACTCTTAAGTAATAGTCTTCCGCTGTATTGAGTGAATGCATGTTGCCATCCATATCCTCAATCACGTTATCGCCAAAGCCGGGTAAATTAAGTTCTTTCGCTACAGCAATACAGAAACTCTCCATCGAAACTGGCTGGCCGTCCGCTGTTTTCGCAGTACGTGACTCAACAATCGGCCAACGTGCTGTGCTGGCTTTGACCTGCACGCCAGACCATGGTGCACTAAACCCCCAACTTTCGAAGTTATGGGTATCTGGCACAATGTAATCTGCCAATGCCGTGGTTTCATTCATAAAGGCATCAATACCAATAATCAGCGGCAGGTGTTTAGGGTCTTTCAGTTTTTCTTCCATCACCTGACGAATACCTGCAATACCATATACAGGGTTAGTCATATTGGTGATCCACGCTTTCAGTGCGTAGGGGTATCCCATCAAGGCAGATGCTAACTGCTCTGTTAATTGACCTTTAGCAAACGGGTACCAAGGGGCTTTTGCTGGGTATGGATTTTCACCCGCTGCCTGACGTGCTTTGAACTCATCTGATTTTTCATACACTTCATTACTGCGCGACAGCACCACACCTTTAGGTTTCACTTTGCCTTTATAGCTGGCAATTTTATAACGCGGCCCATCGTTTTCCCCATTGAATTTACCACCACCAACAGAGACTCCGCCTTTCAAGTTCAAGTTACCGATCAATGCGTTAAGCATGATAACTGACCATGCAGTGTAGAAACCATTACCGCCCATCATACCGCCATGAGAGATGACAGCGGCTTTTCTATCATAAGAAGTTAATGCTTTACCCAGCGATTCAATCGTTTTCACTGGAACATGGCAACGCTGACTGTATTCTTCCAAAGTCATACGATTTGCCGCTTCTTTTAAACACTGGAAGCTAGATTTAACGATCACTTCACTGCCATCGTGCAAGGTGACTTGGCGTGTCACAAAGAGCTCGGCTGTAGGCGTTTCATCAGCCAGTTTTAATTCACCCGCAGCATCTTGCACTAAATAAGCTTTCTCATTGTCACCTTCCCCTGTGATATAAGAAGAAATTAACAATTTACCTGCTAATGGGTGGTTATCATCCGTGATCACTAAATGTGTTGAGTTAGTCCAGCTTTTCTCCCCCACGGCTTCCATGGATTTCTCACTTGGCACACTGAGGTATTTTGCGTTGTAACGGTTATTTTCAATGATCCAGCGGATCATCCCCATCACCAATGCCGCATCCGTACCCGGTTGCACAGGAACCCAATGACCGTGGTCATTCGCTAAAGTGGTTGTTAATGGTAATGCAGGTGATACCACCACATAGTTAAATGAATCACGTAAACGCGCTGTGGCTAACTGGCGGCCTTGGCGCTTAAATGGGTTACCTGATTGTGCAGGTGATGTCCCTAGGAATAGCGCGAAACGGACATTATCCCAATCGGGTTTAACGTGGGCATTTTTGTCCAAATCATCCATTAATGCACCGGAACCCGCACGGTAAGCCAGTCCACAATAAGAACCGTGAGCACCGAAGTTTTTACTGCCAAAGGCATTTTGTGCAAAGCGACGGATAAAGCCATCACGGCCGTCATCACCTGCGTTGGTCACTAATAATTGGTTAGCTTTTGGCCCCAATTTAGGTTGAGATGGGTCTAAAGGCGTTTCTAAGTCACGGATCGCCCGTAAGCCATCCACATGCCCCTCACCAAATAAATCGCCCCCTTCAACCACTTCTTTAATCAGTTGTTCAAAACTGATGCGCTCCCATTTACCTTCGCCGCGTTTACCCACACGTTTCATCGGTTCAAGGATACGCAATGGGCTTGTTAAACCCTCCATTAACGTCGCACCACGAGCACAGGCTGTCGAACGGTGTTCAAGGCCTGATTCTCCACTCATTTTATTAAATGCCGTTTTCAGTGGCATACCATAAGGAAAGTGCTCTTCATGGGAAAGTGGATGATAAGGGTTCCCCGCGATACGCAATACTTCATTTTTTGCTGTATCGACGCGAGCACGAATACCACACTGGGTCCAACAACCAAAACACTGGGTCATCGCAACTACTTGTTCTGGGTTTTCTTGCCAGCCTTTAAGTGCCTGTCCTTCAGGGCGTAAAGAGTTGCCATTAAGCCTATCAAGAGTGACTTTACCTGACGTACCATTAACCAGACCATCGACTGCACGTTTGGCAACATCACGGTAGCTTGCACCAAATAATGCGATACCACCGACAACCAAACCACCTTTAAGCCATTGACGTCTTGAGAATTTAGCCATGTTGCACTCTCCTCGCAAACCAGCGAACACCTTCACGAACAATAATTGTTAATGCAATCCATAAACCGAATGTACCGACGATAGCCAATAATCCATCTGTTCCCAGTGGGAAATGGTATGGGTTCGCGATAATGTTATATTTTGGAACCGCTTGAACTTCCATCAGGAAAATCCAACGTAATGACCAAGCAAAAGCCATTGAAATTAAAGCTAGAACAGTAATGTATGGAACGGAACGAGTCGCTTTTAAATTACTGACGGACATTGCGAAAGTGATTAACCACAGTGCACAAACCCCCATTAGCATCCACCAGCCTGCGCTTGCAGTATCTAACTGTTGGCGTACTGCGATACCTGAAGTGGTGTCACCTGATAACCACAACGCAAAGCACACCGCAAACAATAATAATGTCACAACTTGAAAACGCGCTAAGCGATTTTGATATTGAGGTTCACGGCGAGCGCCTAAACCAACCAGTGCTGGTAATGCTTGCAGAGCACTAAGGAACATCAATACCGGTATCCACCAGCTATACCAAATTGGACGTGCGTTTAACACTGAGGCTTCACGGCCGGTATATAACAATAAACCGATAGCTGAAAGTGCGGCCAACAAGGCAACCCAACGCGTTGCTTTGAATTCTTTTTTCCAAATCAGCTTCACCACTAATGCAACAAAATATAAACCAATAAATGTGGTGAATAATGGTAGTAATACAGAGCCCCACCACATCCAAGACCATATTGTTGGATGAGCGTAAAAATGCCATACCCTTGCGGTTTGGTGTAAATCTGCGGTTAGTGCTAACGGCGCGGTGATCCCCATCGTGATAGCAATAAATACAGCGATCATTTCTAAGCGGCTGTTTTCAGGTTTGTTTCTCCAATGAAGATAGCACGCGTACAGAACCGCACAAGACGCAATCCCAATGAAGAAGAAATATTGTACCGCCCAAGGAAGCCAAAAGAATTCTTGTGGCTGAGCCATTATTTCTGAAATATAAGTCACTTGGCCATTCATCAGAACACCTCCTGCCATAATGCGGGCTGCCCTTTGCCTTGCAGCGGCTGCACGAATGCGTCATCTAAACCTATATAGAAAACTTGTGGTAATGTGCCACTTTCCGGTTTGAGTACTTTGATTTCAGCCTCGTGCTCTGTCAGCATTTTACGAATAGTACTGTTCGGGTCTTTTAAATCCCCAATAATGCGCGCACCACCGACACAGGATTCAACACAAGCAGGTAATAAACCCACTTCTAAGCGATGAGCGCAGAATGTGCATTTATCTGCAGTTTGCGTAGAGTGGTTGATAAAGCGAGCATCGTATGGGCAGGCTTGCACACAATAAGCACACCCAACACAGCGTTCGTTATCAACGACAACAATGCCGTCTTCACGTTGGAAAGTCGCTTGAACTGGACATACAGGTACACAAGGAGGGTTATCACAGTGGTTACATAAACGGGGTAACAGTACGTTGGTGAACCCTTCTTCACCTTTCACTGCGACTTGATATTGATTCACTGTCGTTCTAAATTGACCTTGTGGGGTTTGGTTTTCAACCGAGCAGCTTACCGTGCAAGATTGGCAACCGATACAACGGCGCAAATCAATCAACATTCCATAGCGTTTTTCTGGATTGCCTTCTCGACGTGTCGGGGAAAAATTGAGCCCTGCTTCTGCAATGGGAATCAACGATGCCCCCGCAGTTACGGCTCCAATTTGTTGTAGAAATTTTCGTTTACTCAGATCCATAATTGGCTCCAGTATTGACATTGCTAATGCGAAAATAAAAGTTATTAATCAATATGTTATTTGTATTACATGCGTTATTGACAATGGGTACAGTCTCGTTAAGATAACCACTGAAATTGTTATTTCTCTTTAAACCCGATGGGTTATCTTGATAAAGCTTGTAGTGCCATTGTAAGAAGAGTGGAGCCACTGCCCTATTGTGGTTTACCACATACCCGTAGCTAAATTGATCTAACGCAACGAATAACTCAAATATGTTAAAAAAATCGTCTAGACCGTTGTATCACATACTGTTAATCATGCTACTGACGTGGTCTTTGCCAGCAATTTCGGCCCAGTGGACTATCGGGGTATTGGCCTTACGTGGCCCCAGTTCAACCCAATCTCATTGGCAGCCTTTGATTGATACACTCAATGAGTCGATTCCTGGGGAGCGTTTTACGTTACAACCTCTCAATTTAGATGAGATGAAAGAGGCGATTTCCAATCGCAAGATAGATTTTTTGTTGACGAATCCTGCCCAATTTATTCAGTTAGATAACCGCTATCATTTACGTTGGTTGCTCTCCCTTCGCTCAGACGTGGAGCCCAACAGCACAACGCGTAATGTTATTGGCAGCTTGATATTAGTTCGAAAAGACAGTGATATTTCAGAAGTTAAAAACCTAATAGGCAAGAAAGTCGGAGCAATTTCACCAGATGCTTTTGGTGGCTATTTGTTAGGTTACAAAGTGTTGAGGGATATGGGCTACGACGCTGCCAAAGACTTTAAGATGCAATTTTTAGGCTTCCCTGCAGATGCATTATTATACGCATTGCGTGATGATTCATTATCCGCAGCTATAGTTCCTGTCTGTTTATTAGAAAACATGCATAGCGAAGGGTTGATTGATAAAACACAATTTCGCCCATTGATTCAACATCCAAGCTCTCTCTCTTGTTTAACTAGCACAGAACTGTATCCAAATTGGTCTTTTGCCGCCTTAAGTGAAGTACCGGACAATTTGGTCGACAAAGTCACCAAGACATTATTATCAACAGATAAAGCCGCTATGCGTTGGGGAGCTCCCGCGTCGGTGACTCAAGTCGAAACCTTACTCAGAGACGTTAACCAACATCCGCAACAGCGCCAAATCTGGCAGGATATCGTCAGTTGGACCATTCAAAACCAAATCACTATCAGCCTTGTCGCTTTATTTTTTGTGTTACTTGGAATAAATCATGTTTGGATTGCCTTTTTGGTGAGACGTCGCAGCCGCCAATTAGAAGAAGCGCATAATCGCTTGCGAGAGCAAGAAGCCAATTTACAAAAGGCACAACGGTTAAATATTTTGGGGGAAATGGCATCTGGGTTTGCCCATGAATTGAACCAACCGCTGTCTGCAATCCGCCATTATGCCCAAGGGTGTATTCTACGCCTGACTAAAGAGTCTGAAAGCCACCCATTAATTAGCGCATTAACTAAAATCGACGACCAAGCTCAACGTGGAGCCGATATCATTCGCAATTTGCGTCTCTGGGCGGGTAAACCAAGCCATGACCCCGCAATCACATTGAGCCAGCAATCGGTTAAACAGGCTATTAATCATATTTGGCAATTATTGCGTGCAGACCAGCACTATCCCAATTCGAGGTTAATTTTACCTGAAACCCCTGACGTCTCCCTGATGTTGCCAGACACGTTACTAGAACAATTACTTTCTAATTTAATCAGTAACAGTTTGCAAGCAGGGGCAACCCTACTGCGTTTCGAGTTTCATTTTTCGCAGCAACATTTTTTACTTGTTTTACAGGACAATGCTGGAGGGATGCCTGCGGGTCAATTAGAGCAAGGTATCACGCCATTTGCGACAACTAAAAAAGAAGGTTTAGGGTTAGGTTTAGTGATCTGCCAGCGTTTGATACAAAGCCAAGGCGGAGACATTCGTATCGAAAATAACCTAAGTGATGATGGGTTACATGGCTTAATGGTCACTCTTATTTTCAATTATCACAATAAAATCGTAGATTAAGCATGTTTTGCCACGTAATTGATAACATTCACATTAACTATATGTGACAATGGCTTTATTGCGATAATCAATGCTCATTATATAAAGCACCTTATTTGTCACCCTCTACACGACGAGGTATATGTATGCCAGTAATCCATCTCGTGGATGATGACCCCGATGTGACGGATGCCTGCCAATTCTTACTAGAAACATTGGGCTATAGCGTTACCGTTTGGAATGACAGTGAAACATTTATCCAAAATGCGGCATTACACCAAGAAGGTGTGGTGTTATTGGATATGCGCATGCCTAAATTAGATGGACGACAAGTTCACCAATACCTTAGGGAACAACACAGTACATTGGCTGTGATATTTTTGTCTGGCCATGGCGATATCCCGATGGCGGTGGAACAAGTGAAACTTGGCGCTGTTGATTTTCTACAAAAACCCATTGATAGCCAACAACTTGCTAAGACTCTAGAACAAGCTCAATCACAAACCACCAAAGCCACTGAAGGGCATTTAATTAAGCAGCGTTATGAAACGCTCACCCCTCGTGAAAAAGATATCTGTGGTTATGTGTTGCAAGGCTTAATTAACCGTGAAATTGCTGAGGCAACCTGTGTTTCTGTACGCACCGTTGAGGTTCATCGCTCTCGCGTCATGGAGAAAATGGCGGTTCGTAACTTAGCTGAGTTAATGAGCACCATGCAGGCAATTAACGCTTTAAACGAATAATTTGATATAGTTTAATCATGCCTTTTTATTAATTTGTGACTAATATATTCGGATAACAATGATACTAGCTCCAAAATTTCAAAAACGGTTTCTCCACCCTCGTTACTGGCTAACTTGGCTAGGCATTGGCGTGTTATATCTTCTTGTATTATTGCCTTATCCTCTCATTTATTGGATGGGAACGCGTTTAGGGTTATTTTCTAAACGCTTTTTGAAAAAGCGGGTGAAAGTCGCAGAGCGAAATTTGCAATTATGTTTTCCAGACATGAGTGAGCAAGAACGGCAACGCTGTGTTGACAAAAACTTTGAATCTGTCGGCATGGGCTTATTTGAAACGGGCATGGCTTGGTTTTGGCCTGATTGGCGCGTTCGTCGCTGGGTCAAAGTCATTGGGGAAGAAAATGCTGTTGCTGCCCGCCAAACAGGTAGAGGCATTATCGCGCTTGGTGTTCATTTTTTAACCTTGGAAATGGGTGCGCGTGCCTTTGGCATGTTAAATCCGGGCATTGGTGTATATCGCGCCAATGATAATGACCTCCTCGATTGGCTACAAACCCGTGGGCGGTTACGTTCCAACAAATATATGTTGGATCGCAAAGATATGAAAGGCATGGTTCGTGACTTAAAAAATGGGGAAATTTTATGGTATGCCCCCGACCATGATTATGGCCCTCGCAATAGTACATTTGCGCCTTTGTTCGCCGTAAAAGATGCAGCGACAACCAATGGCTCGCAAATTATTTTACGTCTGGCTTCCCCTTTAGTGGTGCCTTTTACACCAAGACGTTTACCTGCGGGTAAAGGTTATGAATTAATCATTCAACCTGCCATTGATGATTTCCCAATTGAAGATAATGTGGCTACCGCAACCATGATGAACCAAATTATTGAAAAAGAAATCCTCAGAGCACCAGAACAATATATGTGGCTACATCGTCGTTTTAAAACGCGTCCTGAAGGGGAGCCTTCGTTATACGGGGATTTAGATAAAATCCATCATTAATAATTAGCGTAAGCAGATAAATTATGGCGTGGTTTTTCAACTATTTTTTATGACGCTTTTCTTACTGTTTTTATACTGTTTTCTCTAAATATATGGCGTGGTTTTTCAACTGTTTTTTATGATGCTTTTCTTGCTGTTTTTCATACTGTTTTTCCTAAATAGTCGGGTCTACAGCTAGGCGGGAAAATGAAAACATCCCAAAGAGCGTACATTAGGCAAATGAAGCCAACAACGCTGTAGAACTGAATATAACGGGAAAATTATGACGGGAAAAACAGAGTATTGGAAACGTAACCTATACGTCGTGTGGTTCGGTTGTTTTTTAACAGGTGCCGCCTTTAGCCTGATCATGCCTTTTCTCCCCCTCTATATTGAAGAACTAGGCGTTAAAGACCATGCCTCTTTGAACCTATGGACAGGGGCAGTTTTTAGTATCACCTTCTTATTTTCCGCGATTGCTGCGCCATTTTGGGGTCGATTATCCGATCGTAAAGGCCGTAAACTCATGCTGCTGCGTTCAGCACTAGGGATGGCTATCGTGATGGTGCTTATTGGTTTTGCACAAAATATTTGGCAGCTCTTAGCCTTAAGAGCCATATTAGGTTTATTGGGTGGTTTTGTTCCCAATGCTAACGCGCTGATTGCAACTCAGGTTCCCGTGAAAAAAAGTGGTTGGGCTATGGGTGTCCTCCCTACTGGTGCAGTAAGTGGCGCACTTATTGGCCCACTCATTGGCGGTTTTCTTGCTGACCAGTATGGCTTACGTCCCGTCTTTTTTATTACCGCAACGGTGCTGTTTATCTGCTTTTTTGTCACGCTTTTTTATGTCAGAGAACGCTTCACGCCTGTTTCTCGCAAAGATGCATTAACGAGCAAACAAGTTTTTGCCTCTTTACGTAATAAAAATTTAGTTATCAGCCTCTTTTTTACCACCATGATTATTCAAGCTGCTATGGGCTCAATCAACCCTGTCATCACGCTTTATGTACGTGACTTATCTGATTCCCTTGAAAACTTGGCCTTTGTCAGTGGTGTGATAGCTTCCATTCCTGGTGTTGCGGCTTTAATCAGTGCGCCCATGTTAGGTAAACTCAGTGACCGAATAGGCCCTGAAAAAGTTTTACTCGCCGTGCTGGGCGCATCTATTTTTGTATTATTCCCAATGGGGCTGGTAAGTAGTTATTGGGAGCTAGGCTTTCTCCGATTTATGCTTGGGGCTCTGAATGCTGCGCTATTACCCGCAGTACAAACGTTAATTATCTATAATATTTCCCATCAAGTAACGGGACGTATTTTCAGCTATAACCAAGCATTGCGAGATGTTGGGAATGTGACAGGGCCATTGATGGGGTCGTTCGTCGCTGCAACTTACGGTTTCAGAGCCGTATTCTTTTTCACCGCTGCGTTAGTTCTCTTCAACTTAATTTATTCATGGTTAGTCATCAGGCGCCAATCCGATGGCCTGCGAGCCTCCCCTACCGACCAATAAGCCTCTTGCTATTTTTTGTACAAAAACCTGATGATTTATAAGCTTTATTGCCTTGCTTTCCTTAAAATCAAATTTTAGTACATATAACCGATTGATTTTAAATAACTTAATCGATTCAAAATTCTTTCTTTTATTGTCAACTAAAATCCTGTATCTTCCCCTAGCTTATCGTGAGAAATGAGAGTTATATCGACTTTTCACCTTAAAAACACACCTTTTACAATAAATTCATTCTGTATATAGGTGATTCTATAATAATGTATGTTAAAAATATGTTTCATATATTCATGTTAACATATCAATAACAATTGGCACTCAGGCGCACGGCTTGGTGTTTTATATCATGCACAACCTCTCAAGAGAGTATTTATGGGAGTTCACAGATGAATAATTCTGCGACTAAAACAAAAACTTTTTTTGGGCATCCATACCCATTGAGTTCGCTTTTCCTCACAGAAATGTGGGAACGCTTCTCTTTTTACGGAGTTAGACCGTTACTTATCTTATTTATGAGTGCGGCATTATTACAAGGCGGAATGGAATTACCTATTGAACAAGCTTCGGCTATCGTCGGTATTTTCGCTGGAGGGGTTTATATCACCTCGTTACCGGGTGGTTGGTTAGCCGATAACTGGTTAGGCCAACGCCGCGCCGTTTGGTACGGCTCATTAATCATTGCGTTTGGCCATTTATCCATCGCAATGTCTGCGTTTTTATCAAATACTTTCTTTTTCGTCGGCTTATTGCTCATTGTATTAGGTACAGGGTTATTTAAAACCTGTATTACCGTGATGGTAGGAACCCTGTATAAGAAAGAAGATACACGCCGTGATGGCGGTTTCTCCCTGTTCTATATGGGTATCAATATGGGGTCCTTTATTGCCCCGTTAATTATTGGCCCACTTCATGAAAAATATGGGTGGCATTTAGGTTTTGGCCTTGGTGGTTTAGGAATGTTAATTGCCCTGTTAATTTTCCGCTTTTACGCCATTCCTCAAATGCGCCGTTATGATAAAGAAGTTGGCCTTGATTCCACTTGGAACCGTCCAACGGTTGAGCGCAAAAACGTGGGGAAATGGGTTACCTTTGCTATGGTGCTATTAGCCATACTGGTTATCTTGATTGATAATGGTACGATCCCATTTAATGCCTCAATAATTGCGAAAAGTTCTGCTTATGTTATCTCGACCTGTGTGGGCATCTATTTCTTATTTATGTTCTTCCTTGGCGGTTTAAACAGCAGCGAACGTTCTCGTTTACTGGCATGCTTGATTTTACTGATTGCAGCCGCATTCTTCTGGTCAGCCTTTGAGCAAAAACCCACTTCATTTAATATCTTTGCTCGGGACTATACTGACCGCCAAATGGGGAGTTTTGAAATTCCAACCATTTGGTTCCAATCAATCAATGCCTTGTTCATTATATTGTTAGCCCCAGTATTTAGCTGGTTCTGGCCTTCGTTGGCTAAACGCAATATGAACCCAAGCAGTATGACCAAGTTCGTGATTGGTATCTTATTTGCTGCGGGCGGCTTTGCTATCATGATGGTGGCAGCAAACCAAGTACTCGCAACCCAAAGTGGCGTTTCACCTTTCTGGTTAGTTGGCAGTATCTTATTGCTGACGTTAGGAGAACTGTGCTTAAGCCCTATCGGGTTAGCAACCATGACCTTGCTCGCACCACAAAAAATGCGCGGCCAAGTGATGGGGTTATGGTTCTGTGCTAGCGCATTGGGTAACCTTGCAGCTGGTATCATGGGGGGTAACATTCGCAAAGACCAATTAGATTCGATGCCTGAGCTATTCTCCCACGTCTCTATTGCACTGGTGATCTGTGCGGTCGTATTAGCAGCGTTGATTATCCCTGTTAGAAAAATGCTTAAAAATGCAGACAAAAATGAAGCTAATGCTTAATAGCGCTGATTAATTGTCTTCTATCCGGTAGCAGCCCACACGCTACCGGATCCTCCGCATCATTCCCCACTTAATAGTTTGCTTATTATTTCTGATAAAATAGGCGCTATACTGCTCTCTCATCATCCCATAATGACTTTAGGAAATCATACAATGAGCCTTTCCGCCCCTATTTACTATGTTGATGCTTTTACAGATACCCTTTTTCGCGGTAACCCAGCAGCGATTGTATTACTCGATAACTGGTTACCAGATGAACAGCTCATTGCCATTGCCGCAGAGGTTAACTTGTCAGAAACCGCATTTTTAGTCGGCCATCATATTCGCTGGTTCACCCCTAAAGTTGAAGTAACACTCTGTGGCCATGCAACACTTGCCGCTGCTTTTGTGTTAAATCAAGTGCTACAGCAAGACATTCATCCTTTAACATTTAATTCTCTGTCGGGTGAGCTCGTTGTAACACAAAATGCACAAGGATTTACACTTGATTTTCCAATTCTTGAATCCGAACAAAGTCATCCAAACCATTACCCACACCTCGTCGATATTCTTGGTGTCAAAATCAAAGATCTTTGGATAGCAAAAGACCGTTATCTGTGTTTTCTTGAAAGTGCAGAGCACGTTCAAAACTGTCAGCCAGACATGTTAAAACTTGCGCAGCTTTCTCTACCCGGGTTAGCAATTACAGCAGAAAGTGCTAATAGCGATTGTGACTTTGTTTCTCGTTACTTTGCTCCCGCCAAAGGGGTTGACGAAGACCCTGTAACAGGCACCTCACATTGTGCCATTGCTCCAATATGGGCCAAACAGCTGAATAAATCGCAGTTAATAGGCCAACAGATTTCATCGCGCGGAGGGGTAGTTCAATGTGAGCTAACCTCTGACCGAGTAAAATTAACAGGTAAAGCCGTTTTATTTTTAACAGGCCAAATTCACATTTAAATCTTACAAGTCAAAGAGATAGGTGCAAAACTATTTATTTTCCTATCTGTTTCTCTATCCGAATTCTACCAGCGCCATTATTTTTCTCGAAATATTGGCGTCCATTCCTTATCTAAAAATAAATTTTTTTAACATTTAAACAAATCTTTTAATTTCAACTCAATTTGGTTTACAATTATAATTATTATTAAAGATATAATTACAATTATAAACATTTCTAATTGAAGCTTTGGTCAATTGTTAAAAACTCATTCGATATAAGGAACTTAATAAGATGGCTATAACTAGAAGAAAATTTTTGATTGGCGGTGGTGTTGTTGCCGTTGCTGCAGGGGCTGGAATTTTAACTCCAATGTTAACTCGTGAAGGTCGATTTGTTCCTGGTAAGCCACGACATGGCTTTGTTGCAGGAACTGAAGGCCCTCTACCACAGCAAGCTGACGTCGTTGTTATTGGTGCTGGAATTCTGGGGATCATGACCGCAATTGAGCTGGTTGGACGTGGTTTAGATGTTGTTATTGTTGAAAAAGGTAACATCGCAGGCGAGCAATCATCCCGCTTCTACGGCCAAGTTATCACTTATAAAATGCCAGATGAAACCTTCTTACTCCACCACTTAGGCAAACAACGTTGGAGAGAGATGAACGCGAAAGTCGGTGCAGATACAAGCTACCGTACTCAAGGCCGCGTTGAAGTGCCATTCGATGAAGAAGATCTTGTCAATGTTAGAGAGTGGATTGATACTCGCAGTAAAAATGTCGGTTCAGATATCCCATTCAAAACACGCATTATCGAAGGTGCTGAACTCAACCAACGTTTAAACGGTGCACAGTCTAAATGGACAATCGCAGGTTTTGAAGAAGACTCTGGTAGCTTAGATGCTGAAATTGCAACCTTCGTCATGGCTGATTACGCGAAAAAATTAGGAATAAAAATTTATACTAACTGTGCAGCAAGAGGTTTAGAAACTCAAGCAGGCGTAATTTCTGATGTCGTCACCGAGAAAGGGCCTATCAAGACCTCACGTGTTGTTGTGGCAGGTGGCGTCTGGTCAAGGCTGTTTATGCAAAACTTAGGTGTGGATGTCCCAACATTACCGGCTTATCAATCTCAACAACTGATCACCGGTTCACCAACTGCACCGGGGGGTAACGTTGCTTTACCGGGTAATATTTTCTTCCGTGAACAAGCAGATGGTACCTATGCAACATCTCCTCGTGTGATTGTTGCACCGGTTGTTAAAGACTCCTTCGTCTATGGCTATAAATACATTCCACTGCTATCTATGCCTGATTTCCCTGTGCATATTTCATTAAATGAACAATTAATTAATTCATTTACTGAGCCAACAAGCTGGAAACTGGATGAAGTTTCACCATTTGAAAAACACAGAAATATGACGGCATTACCTGATTTACCAGAGCTGAATGCATCATTTGAGAAATTAAAAACAGAATTCCCTGCATTTAAGGATTCTAAACTGATTGACCAATGGAGTGGTGCTATGGCCATCGCACCAGATGAGCACCCAATCATTTCTCAAGTCAATGAATATCCTGGTCTAGTTATCAATACTGCCACAGGCTGGGGGATGACCGAAAGCCCAGTTTCTTCCGAGCTCACAGCTGACTTGCTATTAGGCAAAGAACCCTCACTGAATGTGAAACCATTTAGTCTGTACAGATTTAGTTAATACATGTTTGTAAAATTTGCTCACAAAAACCCTTCTATATGAAGGGTTTTTTTATTGCCTATTGTGGCTCTATTGCTTAGTATTCGAAACTTAAATCAAATGGAGTGATTATGAATAAATTACTATTAGCAATAACGATTTCACTATTAAGCGCCACTGCTTTCGCTGAAAAAACGTATACCGTAGAGCAATTAGAGGACATGATTGCTGACAACAATAAACCACAAATTGCCGTGCCGGTTTTAAATGGCTCAATAGCAAAAGACGACTTTCCAACGTGTAAATCAGGGTTAATCGAGTGGCTTGAAGGCGTTGAAAAATACCCTGTTACCATTGAAAAAGATATTGATGGCGAAGATTTTTCTGCAACTATTTGGGCTGAATCTAATGCGTTTTTAGTTTCTTGCGTTAAAAGTGGCAGCAATGCAAAAGCAGTTCGCATGAGCGCCGAATATTTAGATAATTAACCCCCATCTTTTTTCAGCAATTTAAAGGCTCATTGTCTAGTTTTGAGTCTTTAATATTTCCCCCTATTTTTCCTAAATACGAAAATATGAAAAAACTTTTCAACTGGAACGATTCACTTCACATTTATTGCTGAATTAAATTGAGAGGAGTATTACACTTGGTCTTTAACATTTCTAATACACCCAGTAACAATTGTAAGGCAGACCATGAGCTCCATCGCTGACGATGTCATCGCACAAAAAATTGAGCAATCCATTTCTCGCGTCTCTAAAGTCGTATTTCCAACAACGACTAACCACCACAGTACTTTGTTTGGTGGTACCGCCCTAGCTTGGATGGATGAAGTTTCTTTTATTACCGCAACACGGTTTAGCCGTAAACGCCTCGTTACGGTATCAACTGAGAAAATTAACTTTACCCACCCAATCCCTTCAGGGACCATTGTTGAGTTAGTAGGTAAAGTTATTCGAGTCGGAAGAACCAGTTTAACGGTCAACGTATCGATTTTTCTAGAAGATATGTATTCAGATGGTCGTGAAGAAGTAATACATGGCCAGTTTAATTTTGTTGCAATTGATGACAACGGAAAACCCACGCCATTATTTGAGTCATAAGCTTTCTTAAGCCGTTAAAGTAAAAATTTTTCGCATATTGCTGAAGGTGTGAATTCTGTAAATTTCGATTCACACCTTTCTTATAGCACATACTATTTAATTTATTTTTTCACTTTTTATGTGTTTTATATCGATATTTTATTAGCATAAGATATTTTTCTAAAATAATCGCCTAAAGCTTACTTATATTACCACCTGATTTATATGATTTTTCAACCACTTTCTTTATTAAGTTCTTGTTACAATAAACACATAAAATGACTAAGAAACATTAAATTTCATACTTCAATATATTGTAATTTTTATTACATATTGATATTTTTCAATTAAAATCGTAGAGTATAGAAGTAATCAATTATCCTAAAAATGCGTAAAAAGATGAGCGTGTAGCTTATTTTACATTACGTATTTTGATGTAAATTCTCTTTGTATAATATACTTTGTTGACAGTAAATCTCATCGAGACATTTTATTAAAAAATAGAAATAAACAACGCTAATATAAGACATCAATCATGCTTAGAATTCTCTCATTTATTATTTTATGTGCTTTTTCAATTAACCTAAGTGTTGCTGCAGTTCCCAAAGAAACCATCAAACGTATCGAACAGGAGGCACAAAAAGGGGATATAAAAGCGCAAGTCATGTTGGGAATTGGCTATTACCTTGGGAATGAGCTTAAACAGGACTATGGTAAAGCAAAAAAATGGCTAACAATGGCATCAAATAAAGGTAATTCTGATGCTCAGTTATTTTTAGGTGATATGTATTTAAACGGTAATGGTGTTGAAGCCAACCTCGAAACTGCCATGGATCTGTTTGAGAAATCAGCCAATAAAGGCAATGTTGAAGCTCAGAATTATATGGGCCAATTTTACTATCAAGGTATTGGTGTAAAACAAAACTATATTACGGCTTTTGAATGGTTCAAAAAATCTGCTGATAAAAAATTCCCACCAGCGCAATATCAAGTAGGTAAAATGCTAGAAAGTGGTGAAGGAATTGAAATAAACGAAAAATCTGCAGCTGAATATCTAGCTCAAGCCTGTAAAGCTGGTTTAAAAGAAGCCTGCGTAAAAAAATAAATCTGACTTAGTATTTCCCCACCATTTGCCTGATGTCGCTCATTATAATGACATCGGGCACTTCTATTTTTTGATAAAAAATCTTATTACGGCTACTTGCTCACACCCTTTCACCAATAAATTCATTACTATTAATAATCAAATTCACAATGTATGATATTGGTCTAAGCTTATAATATAAAAGAAAAAGGGAGATATTATGTACAATACAATTTTAGTACCGATCGATGTAACCGAAGATGCTCTCACTAATTTATTAGTTCCTCATGTTAACTCACTACAAAAATTGAACGATGCAACAGTACACTTTCTTGCCGTAACCGCACCAATTTCAAATTATTTGCGCTACGGTGGCACAATCTTACCAGGGGACTTCCCTGATGATGAAAAACAAGCTGAAATCATTCTTAGCGAGTTAAAAGAAAAAATTAAATTATTTGATATCCCTGCAGATAAAGTAAAGGCAAAAGCAACCGTCGGTTCCGTTAAAGACGAAATTTTGGCAACAGCAGAAGATATTAACGCCGATATAATTTTATTAGGTTCGCGCCGCCCGAGTATGTCAACCTATTTGCTCGGTTCTAATGCCGCATCAGTAGTTCGCTATGCGAAAACTAGCGTATTAGTCGTTCGATAATAAAGGCTAAAGTGCTATTTGCTGCCAAATAAACGCATTTTACAAATAAAAGGTTTAGCCTTAATGATTGTTACAAAAAACAGCAAAGACACACACTTTATGAGGCTATTTATGCACTCATTTAGGGTAAATTAAAGACTCATAAACATTTTCGTGACTTTCACGCCCTGCTTTTTTAGCAGGGTTTTTTTATGCTATAAAACTGATGAATGTTTTAATCTAAAACGCTTAAAAGGAATACCGTCAAAATCAACGATGGCTTCCTCAATAAAACCATAACGCAAAATTGCTGATACTTTCTTACGTGTTAACGGTAAGTGTATCGTGACTGACTCAACCTTCAATGATGTAAATGCCTTATTAATTATATTATTAACAATATATTTTCCCTTTCCCCAAAACTTAGGATGTAAAACTAAAGCTAAATCCGCATCGCCCGCTTCATTTTGTAGCCCTCCCCAACCAGCAAACTGGCCATCAACTATAATGGCCCATACGCCATAGCCATATTGCTCCCAATGCTGCTCTTTTCCTATGACCCACTGACGGCAGGCCTGTTCATCGAATTGATTACTCCCTAAAGGCATATGTTCGAGTACGGCTGGATGAGTATTTAATGCGATAAGATCTGCAATACTAATTTGATTTAGCTGTAAAAACTGAATAGGCATCGTGACTGTTTTGTCCACATAAGAGATTCATAAACCGAAAATATAATTTAGCTATCATCCCAAAAAATAATGCCCCACTCAAGTTAGCGGGGCACTTAGGCTTTGTTATTACTGCTCTAGGGCTGTCGCCATGACTTTTTGGAAATCCTCCCAAGAACAATAGCCGCTTTTATCAATTGGACACCCTTTTAGCTCTAATGTGATATGTTTAGGAGGGGTCTGTAATGATAAATAGGTGTTATCCCTCAGCTGATCTGCTGTTTGATAAACATATTCTACTTTCATAAAATCTTTATTAGCTTGCTTATCCGTCCAGCGTTGGAATACTAATTTCCCCCCAATCGGGGTATGCTCATACTGCTCTGGTAATTGATATGGCTTAAAATCCATTGCTGACATCAATGACGCAATATTCGAATCATGACCGACTAAGAATATAAATTTTGCAGTTTCTCCTTTATCGGCCGAAACAAAACCTTTATCGATATAATTTAATATTGGATGTGCGACATTTTTGGCAATAATTTTTGGTGTAAATAACGTTTCTTGGTAAGCATTTTTTAACGTATTCAGTTTTTTCCATTTTTCAGGGGTATTCACAAGCCCCCAAGCGACTTCATTTGCAGGAAAACCTTCATAGTATTGAAGGTCTATTGCATCCACCGCTGAATTTGCAATTTTTAATGGACCACTGACGCCCGGTTCTTTTTCTGCTTCAATAATAAAACTGTTTTTTTGACTATTTAAATTACATAACTTATCTGTTTTACATTTTTGAGAATCTTTAATGTTCAATACACTATCTAATTCTTCATAACCCGCAGTTAGTGATAAACCTTTAAAATATTTTTCCATCTCAGCGAGTGCCTGTTGCTTAAATTCAGGAGAGGCATTCGTAATAATTGGGTTAAAAACAGGGTCCATCTTACCAATTTCAGGCTGATGATGAATATTTACTTTGCATCCAGGAAAGGCTCCTGCTGCAAAAAATTGGGCAGTTGCTATCGTCCTTTGTAGACTATTTGTATAAAGGTATATATCTTCGTTACTCGTTGGACACAGTTCATCTGCAAGTAATTTATTTTGGTCTATCCATTCCCTAAAATAATGCCCCATATAGACTTCAAGTGCGCCACCTTTCGTTGTGAGATATCCACTTTGTGCATCCCAAGCAGGCCATTTTTTATCAGTTACTTCAGTAAGAATACCGGTATTTACAATAGGTGTACGTAAATTATGGCGACTAAGGACTAAAACTTGATCCAAAACCATATCTGCTTTGGTCTCTGTATTCGCCAATGCAGGTGCAATAGGTGTTAATAATGCCGCGGATAAACAGAGAGTTAGTAATTTATATTTCATTAAGATACCCCTACGATTAAATCAACAAAGAAAAATACGTTTATCGCTATATAAAAAATTTGGCGAGAAAATTACGCCGTAACTTATCTAATAATGACGAAGTTGACTTTTTTTTCTGCGATAAATATCTCAAAAACAACCTTAAAGTAAATTTAAAACCAGCGGTTGACATAAGAAAAGCAAAAGTTAATATTTTCCAGTCAATATACGGAGACAATATAATGATAGTCCAAAGCGCTACACGTGCACACGATGATGATATTATTCGTGTTTGGGAGTCTTCAGTGAGGGCAACTCACCATTTTTTAACTGAAGAAAAAATTGCTGAACTAAAAATTGCTATCAAAGATATTTATTTACCACATTTAGCTGTTTTTGTGACATTCGATAGCGCAGGCAATATGACCGGTTTTCTAGGATGCGATAAACACCGTCTTGAAATGTTATTTATTTCTCAAGAAAATAGAGGCCAAGGCACAGGGAAGAAACTTCTTCAATATGCTATTGATACCTTAGGTATTACTGAGTTGGACGTTAACGAACAAAACCCTCAAGCTATCGGGTTTTATCAGCATATGGGTTTTAAACAATACGCACGTTCTGAATTAGATGGTGAAGGCAATCCATTCCCTATTCTGCACATGCGCCTTAATAAAGAGTCGGCATGAAAATCACTGGATTAGAAACTGCACGTTTGCGGTTACGTGGCTGGCAAGAAGAAGATAAGCAACCACTTTACCAAATGAATAGCCACCCCGATGTCATGCGCTATTTTCCTTCAGTACTAAATGAGCAGCAAAATGCACAATTTATGGAAACCATCATAGATAAATTTGCTCAACAAGGAGGATGGGGACTATGGGCTGTTGAATTGAAATCCAACAAACAATTTATTGGGTTTATTGGTTTAAATATTCCTTCTGCTAATCTGCCCTTTTCCCCTTGTGTTGAAATTGGCTGGCGTTTACTTCCCGAGTATTGGCGTCACGGCTATGCGACTGAAGGGGCTCACGCCGCGATCAAATTTGCATTTGAACAACTAAAACTAGAAGAGCTCGTTGCGTTCACCGCAGTGGTCAATTTACCATCAGAATCCGTAATGCAAAGACTTGGAATGATAAAACACCCAAATAATTTTTATCACCCTGCACTCCCTGATGGCCATTGGTTACAAGAACATGTGCTGTATCGCATCAAGGCAAGTGACTATTTAAACCCGTCTCATCAATAAAAACCAAATTCGCCAATATCCCCACAAAAAAGCCATCACAATGTGATGGCTTTAAGTTATTTAGCGTCTGCTGCGTAAATTATTTTTTACTTTCAGCTTCTGCTTTAGCTTCTTTCGCTTCGACATCACGGTACCAACGAGGGTGATGTTTTCTCGCCCAACGGCGGCTAACTTTCCCTTCGATCATTCCGTTGATTGAACCTTTAACCCAAAATGCCATGTACATATGAATTAAAATGGCATGGATCAAGACAATCGCAGCAACAGCATGGATCAACAGCCCCCAACGCACCATCCACATTGGGAATAAATGTGCGAAATAAGGGCGCCAAATAATAATACCGGTGACCAAGAGCACAAAAATCAGGCTCATGATACTCCAGAACATCATTTTTTGGCCGGCGTTATATTTACCGACATCAGCCACTTCATGTTCATTGCCCTTCAATACTTCGACAATATTTTTGATCCAAGGTAAGTCTTGCTTATCTGGAATATTGTGCTTCACAAAGCGAACAAACATAAACATCAGCACGACGAAAATGAGTACGCCAAAGAAAGGGTGTAAAATCCGCCCCATTTGTGGTGTACCAAAGGTTTCCGTCAACCATTTCAGTGTTGGGAAAAATAACGCGATCCCCGACAAAGCAACCAAGAAGAAGCTGATGACAACCGTCCAGTGACACGCGCGGTCAATAAACTTAGTCCGCACAATCATTTTGCTTTTCTTACTCATGGTCATCTTTCTCCTCTTCATCACTCACTTCTTTGTTCGGACCAATTCCCACATAGTGGAAAATCAACCCTGCAAAGGTCGCGATAAATCCAACGACAGAAAGTGGTTTCAAGATGCCCTGCCACAGATTGATTGGCGTATCAATTTGTGGGTCTTTAGGCAGGCCATGATACAGTTCAGGTTTATCAGCATGGTGAAGTACATAAACAACATGCGTACCACCAACGCCTTCAGGATCATAAATTCCCGCTTGCGCATAACCCCGATTTTGCAATTTCGTTACGCGCTCTGCACCGTATTCCAACATTTCTTTTTTCGTACCGAAACGGATAGCACCCGTTGGACAGGTTTTCACACATGCTGGCTCTTGGCCTACACTCACCCTATCAACACACAAGGTACACTTGTACACTCGATTGTCTTTCGGATTTAATCGAGGAATGTTGAATGGGCAACCTGCGATACAATAACCACAACCAATACAGTGCTCTGATTGGAAATCCACAATACCATTTGCGTACTGAATGATTGCTCCTGCTGATGGGCAAGATTTCAAACATCCAGGGTCGGTACAGTGCATACAGCCATCTTTACGGATCAACCATTCTAACTTACCCATTTCGGTGGTTTCGCTAAAACGCATCACCGTCCACGATTTTGCACTTAAATCCGTTGGGTTATCATAAACCCCAACACAGTGGCCAACTTCGTCACGGATATCATTCCACTCAGAACATGCCACCTGACAAGCTTTACAGCCGATACAAGATGACACATCAATGAGCTTACAGACTTCAAGTTTATCATCACGCGCTTGTGGCGGAGGCGTAATGCTATTGGTCGCGGAACGTTTAATAATGTCTTGAGATTGCATGGACATGTTCCCTCCCTTACGCCTTCTCAATGTTAACTAAGAATGCCTTATACTCAGGTGTCTGAGAGTTAGCATCGCCGACAGACGGCGTTAACGTATTGGTGATAAACCCTTTTTGAGTCGCGCCTTCAAAGCCCCAGTGAATCGGTAGCCCAACAGTTTCAATTGGTTTTCCATCCACCATCAGCGTTTGTAATCGAGGAGTGACAACCGCAACTGCCTTGATAAAACCACGTTTACTGCTGACTTTGACCTTATCGCCTAACGCAATTCCTTTGGCTTTCGCTAGTGTTTCGCTGATTTCAACAAATTGCTCTGGCTGAGCAATCGCGTTCAAGCGAGCATGCTTGGTCCATGTATGAAAATGCTCTGTTAGACGGTATGTGGTACCTACATAAGGGAAATCTTTGTGGTCGCCAAGACGTTTTTTGTCTTCATCAAAAATTCGCGCCGCTGGGTTAGAAACCACATTCGGGTGCAACGGGTTAGTGCCAAGTGGTGTTTCAAATGGCTCATAATGCTCAGGGAATGGCCCTTCTGCCATCTTATCGATAGCAAATAAACGACCTAAACCTTCTGGTTGCATGATGAATGGCCCTGTTCCCACTTCAGGTGCAGAAGCATTGAAGTCAGGGATATCATTACCGACCCATTTTTTACCATTCCACTCGATAAGCACGCGGTCTTTATTCCACGGTTTACCTTGGGTGTCACAAGAAGCACGGTTATAAATCACACGGCGGTTCAAAGGCCATGCCCATGCCCAACCTAATGTGTTACCGATACCGGATGGGTCGCTGTTATCACGATTAGCCATCTGGTTGCCTTTCTCGGTCCAGCTACCAGTGTAAATCCAGCAAGAAGACGCCGTTGAACCATCCGCACGTAATAAGGCAAATGAGCTGAGCAGCTCGCCTTTTTTCGCTTGTAAGTTACCGTCTGCATCATAAAGATCAACCAGTGCAACACCGTTGTTTTCTTTCGCCACTTCTTCTGATTCAGGATGGAACTGTTGTTTATAATTCCATTTCATTTGCATCAGAGGATCTTGGCCTTGGCCACCTTCTTTCTCATACAATTCCCGGATCTTATACAGAATACCGGTTAAGATTTGGCCATCGTTACGCGCTTCGCCTGGGGCATCTGCGGCTTGCCAGTGCCATTGTAACCAACGGCCTGAGTTGGCTATCGAACCATCTTCTTCTGCAAAACAAGTTGATGGTAAACGGAACACTTCGGTTTGAATCGAAGCCGTATCAACGTCATTCATCTCACCATGATTTTGCCAGAAATTCGCTGTTTCAGTGACTAATGGGTCAACGACAATCAGGTATTTCAATTTACTGAGGCAGCTAACCACTTTATTCTTATCAGGGAATGAAGCCACTGGGTTAAACCCTTGACAGATATAGCCCGTCACTTGGTCTTTGCTCATCATGTCAAAATACTTCATCACATCATAAGCTTGGTCCCATTTAGGCAACCAATCATAACCCCATTGGTTTTCTGCTTGTGCTGAATCCCCATAGAAAGACTTCATCAAACTCACGAAGAATTTAGGATAATTACTCCAGAAATTCACCTGATTTGGCAAGGTCGCTTTTGGTGTATTCGCAGACAGGTAGCTATCAATGTTCTGATGTTTTTCAGAAGGTAATGTCAGGTAACCCGGTAAACTGGTTGATAGTAACCCTAAATCGGTTAAGCCTTGAATGTTCGAGTGCCCGCGTAACGCGTTCACTCCGCCGCCAGCAACCCCCATGTTACCTAGCAGTAACTGGATCATCGCCATAGTGCGAATATTTTGTGCGCCAACAGTATGTTGTGTCCAACCTAATGCATACAGGAAAGTCCCAGCTTTATCTGCTGCACTTGTTGTTGCTAAAATTTCACAGACTTTCAAGAAATCGGCTTTTGGCGTTCCACAAATTTGCTCAACGATATCAGGCGTATAGCGTGATACATGTTTGTGAAGTAAATTCCACACACAACGCGGATCTTGTAATGTGTCATCGCGTAATGCGTGACCATTTTCATCAAACTTATAGTTCCAGCTGGTTTTGTCATAGCTACGCTTATCAGCATCATAACCACTAAATAAGCCATCGTTAAAGTCAAAATCGTCTCTAACAATCAATGACGCATTGGTATAGTTCTTAACATACTCAGCATTGATTTTTTGGTTTTCAATCAGGTACAGCAAAACGCCCGATAAAAAGGTAATATCGGTTCCTGAACGAATTGGCACATAATGATCAGCAACTGATGCAGTACGCGTAAAACGCGGGTCTATGACAATCAGTGTGGCATCATTATTATTTTTCGCTTCAATTGCCCAGCGGAACCCAACAGGGTGTGCTTCCGCAGCATTACCGCCCATTACGACGACGACATCGGCATTTTTGATATCAACCCAGTGGTTGGTCATCGCACCGCGACCAAATGTTGGAGCAAGACTTGCTACCGTTGGTCCGTGTCAGACACGCGCTTGGTTATCAACTGCTAGCATTCCTAGCGATCTAGCGAATTTTTGCGTCAACATTCCCGTTTCGTTACTGGCAGCTGATGCACAAAGCATCCCTGTTGATAACCAACGGTTTACTGTTGTTCCTTCCGCATTTTTTTCAATGAAATTTGCATCGCGGTCATCTTTCATTAAGCGTGCAATGCGTGTGAAAGCATCATCCCAACTAATGCGTTCCCATTTATCAGAGCCTGGTGCTCTATATTCAGGATAACGTAAACGATTTTCGCTTTGGATATAATCGAGTAGGCCAGCCCCTTTAGGGCATAAAGCACCACGGTTTACCGGGTGGTCTGAGTCACCTTCGACATGGAATATCGCGGACTTAGCATTCATGGCGCCATCGCCCATGCTATATATTAGTAATCCACAACCGACAGAACAGTAAGTACAGGTATTACGCGTCTCTTTAGAACGAAGTAATTTATATTCACGTACATTAGCTATTGCCATTCCAGGCATAAAACCTAACGCAGCTACAGTTGTACCTGCCATCCCGCCAGCGCAGATTTTAAAAAACTTTCTGCGACTAACGTTCATTGCTACCTCTTTATATTTTTTGTATAAATCGGTGAGAGAATAGCAGCCTAATATGATTAGATATTGCCTAAAATCAATGAAAGTGAAAATAAAAGTTTAATTAATATTAACTGAGTAGTTAAACATCAATTAAAATTACTACCAATAGAGTATTTATTGTTAAATTGATTTGGATCAAATGTTACATTTTAAAAATTTAAGTTAAACATCATTTCAATTAACATTTCGTAAAAGAAAATAATGTTATTTCTTAGAAAAGAATAACCCTTGTATTTAATTTAAAATTTAACTATGGATTTAGTAATCATTTACTGAAATCCACATAAAGAAATAATTCTGTTGTCGGCTTAAATTCCACGTCACTTTAAAATAAATAATTAATTTTTTAAGGTGACGTGATAACACTGAATTCTATTTCCAACCACTAATAATGATACCGGCTCCGATCAGTACGACTAAAGCACCAACCCAGTCAGTCACGGTAAGAGAAACACCGTCAACCACTTTTAGCCAAGCTAATGCCGTGACAATATAAATTCCACCATAAGTCGCATAAATTCGTCCGCTTGCCTCTGGGTGTAATGTGAGTAACCAGACAAATAGCATTAAACTTAAGGCTGCCGGGATCAATAGCCAAGCCCCACCTTGCTTTTTCATCCAAAGATAAGGAAAGTAACAGCCTGCAATTTCAGCCAACGCAGTGATAAAGAACAAACCAATAATTTTTATCGACATAGCAACCCATTCAAAATAATACCCATAAATTCACTATTATATTAGCAACTTTTATCAACACGGTTATGTGGTTTTCACTAACATCAATGAAATACGCCTTGCAATTGGTAAAACAAAAAATACGGTTGGGAAAGCTATCATCCAAGAAAGCATCCACGAGCTCAACCAAGGTGAAAACACGTCACTCGTGAAGCCCAAGGCTCTTATGGTACTAATCAGCGAAACAATTCCACTCATGACAAGGGATAAAAAGAAAGGAACAAGAAAAATCATCGCCCGAGCAGGTAACTTTGGGATACCTAAAATATAATTACGGTCTTGATGTGACATAAAAGACTCCAAGGTTAACAGACACACAAAGCACATAACCTATGTGTGGCCAAAAGTTATATGCGTTGGTTAACGTAAACGCTTACGAGTCCTATGACCAATTCCTTCTTATTCTATAATTTGTAAGATTTTTGTCAAAATTTAACAAAATAGAAGCATTAAAAGTTCTTTTAAGAAAAGCGATAGATCAGACTCCAATATGATTAGGTTAAAAGCCTAATAAAACTCCATCTTTTAAAACTTTTAGTTTAAATTTTAATGTCTATCTTTGTTATTATAATAACCACCTTTTCTATCATCTTATTGGCTAACAAAATTATTATGAGAGCAACATCTGAAGAAGCCCGTGTATTTATTGAAGTGGTAGAACAAAAAAGTTTTAGTAAAGCGGCTGATAAACTTAATTTAGCAAATTCCTCGGTAAGCCGAATCGTCAAAAAACTGGAAGAAAACTAGGTGTCAATTTACTTAACCGTACCACAAGGCAAATTGACCTAACTGCTGAGGAGAATGAGGTTAAAAAGTTTCTTTAGGCAGATGCGATTATTTACCAAATACCTGGCTGGTGGATGATGATGCCTTGGATGGTAAAAAAATATATGGATGACGTTTATACCCTCCGTCACGGTCATTTATATGCAAATGATGGCCGTACCCGCCAAAATCCAAGCAAGCAATATGGTACCGGGGGCCTACTTCATGGAAAAAGTATATGCTTTCAGTGGATTGGAATGCTCCTATCGATGCATTTGATGAATTTGATAATTTTTTTGACGGTCGAGGTGTAGATGGAGTCTATTTTGCCTTTCATAAATCACAACAATTTCTCGGATTGAAAAAATTCCCAACCTTTATGGTTAACGACGTGATCAAAGAACCTAATATTGAAAAATATATCAATGATTATAAAATACATCTCACTGAAATTTTTAATTAATCCATATTCAAAAAGGAATACATTTGTATTCCTTTTTATTATTATTTAGTAATCATTAATTAACATTATGCAATTTTACTTATTAATTTCACATCTAATGAATCGACTTTACCTTCTATCTTCTTAATAAAATCTTGCAAATGCTTTGTAACATTATGTTTATCTAATGACTCCTGATCCTTCCAAATTTCAAAGAAAATAAAAATATTTGGATTAGCATTATCTTGATGTAATTCATATTGAAGACAACCTTCATCCCTATTACTTGGCTCAACGATTGATTTAGTTGCTGCTTTCACAAATTCGACTTCATTATCTTTTGCAATTACTGTCGCAACAATTCTTATTTCTGGCATAAGCTCATCCTGTTATAAATAGATAATTTCAACTCATCTATTTATAACATAATTCTAAGTTAGAACTTAATCTTTATTATTCTATAAATTAGAAAATATTTTTCTAATTTCAATTATATCACCACATTGCAAAAATAGTGTAAAATCAAAATATAATATGATTGGTTTTTAATTACATTATATTTTATCCTAATAATGAGCATAGGATAAGTCTCAGTCAATCGTAATGTGGCAAATTTTAATTTATGCTCATTATTATCTGATACTAATCGGAGAAGGAAGATAAAATCCTCCTTCTCTTTCATTCTACCCTATTGATTTAATACCTTTTTAATCAATAGGGCTTTTTTTTCTTCCTCAATAAAGCTTGCCTGTAATGCATTTATATTACACTCAGTAAAATCAGCAATACCCCAACCAAATATATCATGCAATAATTGGTATTCTTTATTTAATGTTACATTCGCCACTGTTCGCGCATCAGTATTTATATTTAATTTAACGCCCTGCTTCTTCAACTCATTAATAGGATGGTTTTCAATACTGTCAAAGACATTGCACACTAAATTGCAACTTGGACAAACTTCAAGTAATACATCTAATGCTTTGAGTTTTTTAATCGTATTTGAATTTTCAATACTTCTTACCCCGTGTCCAATGCGTGACACTTTTAATTTATCCAATGTTTCAATCACACTTTCATAGCCTAAAGCCTCACCAGCATGTGCGATAATATTCCCTCCATGCTCCCTGACATACTTAAATGCCATTTCATGATTGTCTAGTGAAAAACGAGCCTCATCTGCCGCTAAATCTAGCGCTACAACACCACGATATTGATACTCCACAACTAAATTTGCCGTTTCAAGACTTTGAGAGACAGTAAAATGCCTCAAGGTACACAAAATCAAGCCAGCTTCTATTTCATACTTTTTAACTGCTGAATTAACCGCATCTAATGTTATATCAACAACTTCTCGGCTTGAAAGGCCTTGCTGAGTATGTAATAAAGGAGCAAACCGAATTTCGGCATAAATCACATTATCCATTTTTAATTGCTCAAACAAATCATCAACAGCCAATACTATTGCAGATTTTGTCTGTAATATATTAAGTTGCGGTTCAATACACCGTAGAAAATCGCCAAGATCCTCACATCTCGTTGGCGCAATAAAACCTTGTTTGAATTCATTAAACGTGAGTGTCGGAATAGCCTGTTTAACATAAGAAAAACTTAAACACGTATCCAAATGCACATGTAGTTCCACTTTTGGCATAACGTTAATTGCTGTTTTTATACTTTGAGTAAATCCGCTTAAAGGTTTTAAAGGCGTTTTCATGTTAATATCCTGAGAGTTATTTTTGAATAAGCTTGCAGAGTTATTGCCATTTTTAAAAGGACATATGTCCTTTATTACACACGCCAATTTATGTCATACTGTTATCCGAAAGTACCTGTACTGAGAGAATGAATTGTGAAAAAAATTACCTCTTCTGAAAAAATTGAAGAATATTTTACTCTCTATCAGCTTGATAAAATTCTATCTGAGGAAACAATAAAGTCAGTAAAACTGCTTAGAATAGATACGTCTGAATACTTAATATCACAAAATGACAAAATTAATTTTATTTACTTTCTTGTTGTGGGGAAACTACAGGTTGAACGTTATGAAATAAACGGTAAGCATGTTATTTTTTCATTTGAAAATGCCTTTTCAGTTATTGGTGATTTAGAGTTATTTCAGAATAATAACAGCAAAAACAACCATATATATAGCACAATACAGGCAATTACAGAGTGTTATTTGCTGGCATTTCCGTTACAGGTTATTCAGAAAAAAGAGCTTAACTCCCCTATTTTTTTACAGTTTATCTGTCAACATCTTAGCAAAAAGCTTTTTAATGCATCACAGCTACACTCTTCCTCTTCATTCTCTGCTGAATATAAATTGAGGCGCTATTTAATTTTTGCCGAAAGCCAGTATGGTTCTGAATTTAAATTGGAAAATCGCGATTCATTAGCTGCTATGCTTGGTATATCTGTCAGGCAATTAAACCGTACACTAGTGAAATTAATTGAAAGGAAACTTATTGAACTTAAAGGTAAACACATTAAAATTATTGACCTAGAAAGCGCGTCATGATTACAAACGAATTACAAAAGGCTGCCATGACAGCCCTTAAATATTTTGCACTACTTCTTAGTTGCCAAAATAACACTGGAAGCTTTGATAATCGCAGTCACTTTACTTTTAACATTTAACCCCAACTCTACGGTACTATTATTTGTCACCACCGCAGATAACAAAGTTCCTGCAGTGGTTTTTAAATTTACCACAGAATTAACGCTTCCTTTTTCAATGGATTCAATTACACCATTAAATTGATTACGAGCAGAGAAATTATACTCTTCAGCGTTAGATACTAATACAACCCAAGGCGCTTTTATTACTGCTGTCGCCAGTTTACCTTTTTCTAAACCGAGTTGTTTAGTACTATTTTTGGTAATCACTGCCGCAATGCTTTCACCATGACCTAAATCGAGTATAACTTCATCATTTACCGCTCCCATTACAATTGAATCAACAACACCTGACAATTGGTTTCTTGCAGAAATAGCCATTGAATATCTCCTATACTTAATAAAAGTCGACTTCAGTAGTACTGTTTTTTAGTAGTTTAATCTCATTACCATTAGAATTAAGACTTAAAATAAAGTCACATTTATAGGCAATATTCTTAGCGTTATAATCACACTTAGAATTGACGAGTAATATTGTTTGCCCCAACGCGCGTATGTCCATCATGTGATCAAACGGCTTACTCATATCTTTCCCATAAGTTACTATAGTCTCTGATATGATTGCATTATCTTTAAAATATTTTATCGTTGTTGGAAGTTTAAATTCATTATAATCATTTTTGCTATATTGTTTTTTCGTGTCAGCAAGCAGTGAGCCAGCAATAATGCCATCTTGGTTATATTGGTAGATTAATTCACCATTCGAATCTTTTTTAGACATTATTTGACAGTTATCACCTATCACCATTTCGACAGGCCCACTAACGTCTCGACCAATCAATTTATTTTTAACTCGCTTTACAAAAAGATAGTTATGAGCACCATTTAAATACTCATCTTTCTTTTGATCAAAAGAAAAACTTTCCACACAACCATCATGACCAATTTTTAACATTGATTCATAATTAATTGATTTATCCTCATTATAAACAACTGATTTTATTTGCTTAACAGCACCTCTAACAGGATTGAAATCATAAAGCTGAGCCAGATTAAACACCACTGGGTTATATTGCTGTTCTTGAAACGCTAATGATGCAAAAGAAACAGGGAATAAACTTAAATAAATGATTCCCAATAGGTATTTTTTACTCATTTTTATCGTCTACCTCTAACGGCTACGGCTTGTTTTGACTTAAAAATAGCCTTTTGTATACATATTATCAGTTTTTCGATAAAAGTCAGGTTATGAACTCATAAACTTAGTACTAAAAACGAGCCTTAAATTAAATTTAAGGCCATTCTCGGTTTGCTTAAAATAAATAACAAAGAAGTTACTTAAATTGATTATGGCATAATTGGAGCAAGTGTAGGGTTGCGTTCATCATTAAAAACACGGCCAAAACGTGGGTTTCCTTGGTTCCATTCCTCAACAGCAGCATGAATATCAGCTTTAGTTCGACCAATAAAATTCCACCACATTAGTACAGATTCATTTAAAGGCTCACCACCGAGCAATAAAATATGACTATCTGAAGCTAGCTCTACAGAAATTTCAGTGATACTTTTGCCTAAATAAATTAATTCATTACTATTCACTTGCTGCCCTTCAATAACGGCACTTCCACTTACAACAAAAATACCGTATTCAAATTCAGAGCATAACGTTAAAACTTGTCGAGCGGTTTTCTTAGCAATAATATCGAGCCCGACCAAAGGGGAAAATGTCAGTGTTGGTGCTTTATAAGTACCATATTCCCCAACTAATAAGTTGAAATGCATTTCTCCTTCAGACCATCGAGGTAGCGTAGGATAATGGTCAAAACGTGGAGAAATATCTTTAACTGCTTCCGGTAAAGCGATCCACAGTTGTACAGCATGTAATTGGCGACTTTCTCCGTAGGTATCTTCGGAATGGCTGATCCCATAACCTGCCGTCATTAAATTGACCTGTCCTGGCCGAATAACCTGTTCATAACCAAGACTATCTCGATGTAATACTTCACCTTCAATCATCCAAGTGAATGTTTGTAAAGCGGTATGAGGGTGAGGTGATACCTTCATTCCCTCTGAATCTCCTTTAAAAACCGTAGGTCCAGCATGGTCAAGAAAGCACCAAGCACCTATTAGTCTACGTTCTCTTGTCGGTAAAACTCGTGCAACAGGAAGCCCACCAACATCTTTTGAGCGTGCTGTAATTAACTGTAAGTTAAGTATTTTATCATTATTTTGAATACTCATGCTGACCTCATCAGTAATTAGCAAATATTATTGGCGGATATCATTGTATTCAGGTGTTCTATCGAATATTGCTTTTGCAAAAGGGCATAACGGAATAATTTTTCGACCCTCCTCTCTCATTCGCTCAACAACCTTAGCAACTAGTAACTTTGCAATGCCTTGTCCTTTTAAGCTTTCATCAACTACTGTATGGTCAATAATCACCAGATCATCGCCAGTATAAACAAAGGTTATCTCAGCAATGCGAGTTTGCTTGTCATCAGATAAAATAAAAAAGCTATGGTGATCAGATTGGATATTCATCATAAATAACGCCCTCTAAATTAAATCAATTTAACTTAGAGTATGTGACGTATGCTAAAAAGACAATATTCTACAATTGTCGATGTGATCCAAATATTTTGAAGTTAGAATGTGGATAAAAGGAGAAAAAATGTTGCGACAGCGCTTAACTAGAGATTAAATTTAGTTTAACGCTGTTTTTCAATTGATTAATTAATGTTCAGCACATTAATTTTCAGAAAAATTACTTATCACTGTATAGGTTAATGAGTTTTCTGAACTATCGATAACTTTTAATTTTACATTTCGATAAGAAATAATATCGCTATTCTTGAGGTTATACTGAATAGTATCGCCAAACCCTTGATTCTCAATATTCGAACCTATTTTCTGATAACTAACATCAACAACATGGCCATTTATCCCGTTGAAAATTAAGGCTTCTTCAAATGAGTTACCATCAGTATTATTTAGTTTTACTTGTTCGATTTGTGCTTTATCACTACAAACAGCAACATTAACATCTGTTACGATACAAATCTCATTAGGAGTAGAGTCTTTTTTAATTAAAAGTGAATTCCAAGGCTGCCCTAAAACCTCAACAACGACCGAACCAGAGTCAACTATTTGGTCTGGCATATAAAAATCGCCTTTATCACTTGACCCCACTTTTTTGAATACACCTGGAATAATTTTGTAAGCCAAATCTATCTGTACAGGGTTTAATATTTTAATTCCGTCTATTTCGCTAATGTTGCCTTCTCTTACTAAGGGTTGCCCTACTGTAATATGGTTCACCTGACCTATTCGGGGTTCACTAATTTTCTGTGATTCAGGAACATAGTTATACTCAGTCACTGCACATCCAGATAAAGAAACAATACAAAAAACTGGAACTAATAATTTATTCATCTTGATAAAATCCATGGCATTAAGATATTAAATATTATCTTTATAAAACAATTTCAACAAGTTACTACTTATGTTCCTGCCAGCTAATAGATAGGAAACCTTCGGCTTATCATTCACTTTGAAATTTTTCCATTTTAATGAAGCCAACAACTATAATAATAGAACTGATACATTGCCCACAAATGATTATGATAATCATTTGTGATAATAAATTTACCTTAAGGCGTTAAAAAGAAAAAGAGTTATTGAATTTATAGTCCAGGCTCTTCCGTTGGCTGAATAGGGTTTGTTACAAATAATAAAATATTTATTTTTATAACTTGTTGAAATTTTTCTTTTACCTCATAGAGTTTCCCAATCATCCTAATTTATGTGATTTACAATTTCATTTCTTACTCAATCAAGAGGTAATTATGACTTCATCATGTCAACATTAATACTTCCGTTCATTTTCAAACTTTTCATATAAAAACATAAGATGATCCCCCTATAAATTTCATATTAATTTTGTAAAAAAATAAATCTCATTTCTCTTTAATAAAATTAAATAGATAATCAAATTAAATTATGTAAGAAAAATATATGAATATGTTACATACTGTAAAAAATTGATTTACATCACAGACTTTTCATACTTAATTTTCTTGAACAAGATTTATCTAGCGTGCAAAAATACTTATACTCATCATTATTCTGATAAAAAAATCGCCATATAAACTATGAATACGCATTATAAGATTATGAATGAAATTTTCAACTAAAACACCCCATGAAAATAGAATACATTTCAAACTAAATATCACGAAATTATATTCAAATAACAATTTACATGTTGATCCTAAGTTAAATTTGTATATTATTAACAAACTAAAAAATACAACATAAAAATTTGATAGTTTAAACACCTTTCTGGGAAAAAAATTCTTAACATAGAATCTGTTCTGTGTAGGGAACTGTATGCTCTAAATTTATTATTAATTTTTAATTTAGGCATTTGAATTTATGGAATGAAGTTATCGTATACTCATACAAGGAGATTCACTTAAATGAGTAAGAAAAATCTCGGTAGTGTTGCCCCTAAAGAAAGAATTAATATCAAATATACACCTAATACAGGTGGAGCTCAGGCTGAAGTTGAACTTCCTTTAAATATGCTGATTGTGGGTGATATGACAGGTAAAACTGAAGATACCCCAATAGAAGAACGAAAAGCAATTTCAATTAATCAAAACAATTTCAATTCAGTTATGGAAAGTGCAGGTATTAATTTAAATATCAACGTCCGTAATACACTTGAAAACACCAGTGATTCTGAGCTTAATGTCAATCTAGATGTAAAATCTCTGCAAGATTTTTCACCAGATAATATTGCTCGCCAAGTTCCTGAGTTAAACAAACTTCTTGAATTACGAGAAGCTTTAGTTGCATTAAAAGGTCCTCTAGGCAATGTCCCTGCTTTTAGAAAGCGTCTTCAAGAATTACTTGAAAATAAAGAAACACGCGAACAACTTCTAAAAGAACTCGATATTGCCGCTAATCAAAAATAATGTTTATAGAGGATTATTTCATGTCACTAAATACAGAAGCTCTAGGCCAACAAGCCCCAGCATCTAACGGCTCTCTTTTAGATGAAATCATGGCTCAGTCACGTATGTCACCTGAGACTGAAGCGTATGATATTGCAAAGCAAGGCGTTGCAGCTTTCATTAGTAATCTTTTCGCAAATGAATCAGAAGACCAACAAATCAATAGATTATTAATTGATAAAATGCTGGTTGAGCTTGATAACAAACTAAGCGCCCAAGTTGATGAAATTATTCACGCGCCTAAATTTCAAGAAATTGAAGCATCATGGCGCTCCCTGAAATTACTCGTTGACCGTACTGATTTTAGAGAAAATATCAAAATCAATATTCTTCATGCAACAAAAGAAGAGTTATTAGAAGATTTTGAATTTTCTCCTGAAATTGTTCAGTCTGGTTTTTATCAGCACGTTTATTCTTCAGGATATGGACAATTTGGCGGCGAGCCAGTTGCAGCAATTGTTGGGAACTATGCATTTAACAACACAGCGCCTGATATGAAGTTAATGCAATATGTCAGCACTGTCGGAGCGATGGCACATGCGCCATTCTTATCATCTGTTTCCCCTAATTTCTTCGGCATTAATAGTTATGCTGAATTACCTGCGATTAAAGATCTTAAATCTGTCTTCGAAGGCCCTGCACATACGAAGTGGCGCTCTCTGAGAGAAGCAGAGGATTCGCGTTACTTAGGATTAACGGCACCACGTTTCTTATTACGCTTACCATACTCCCCAACAGAAAACCCAGTGAAAATGTTTAACTATTCCGAAAATGTTAAACAAGACCATGAGCACTACTTATGGGGTAATACCGCATTCTTACTCGCAAGCTGTATCAATGATAGTTTTGCACAATACCGTTGGTGCCCAAATATTATTGGCCCACAAAGTGGCGGTACCGTCAATGACCTCCCTGTACACATGTTCGAAGCGATGGGTGAATTACAAACTAAAATACCAACCGAAGTTTTAGTTACTGATCGTAGAGAATTTGAACTGGCAGAAGAAGGCTTTATTACCCTAACAATGCGCAAAGGTAGTGATAACGCGGCATTCTTCTCTGCAAACTCAGTTCAAAAAGCCAAAACCTTCCCAAATACCCCAGAGGGTAAAATGGCAGAAACTAACTATAAGTTAGGAACACAACTGCCATACATGTTTATTATCAACCGATTAGCTCATTACATTAAAGTGCTACAACGTGAGCAAATTGGCTCTTGGAAAGAGCGCCAAGACCTTGAGCGTGAACTGAATATCTGGCTTAAACAATATGTTGCGGACCAAGAAAACCCGCCAGCAGATGTTCGTAGTAAACGCCCTCTTCGTTCAGCTGAAATTAAAGTGCTTGATGTTGAAGGTGATCCAGGTTGGTATCAAGTCGCAATTCAAGTTCGTCCACACTTCAAATATATGGGCGCAAACTTTGAATTATCACTTGTTGGTCGCCTTGATAAAGAGTAACAGTGATGTCATTCAATCATGGCTGGTCCCCTAACAGCGGAGCCAGCTTATTCGATCGAATTAAGAGGAAAAATGCGAGTTTTTCCTCTCGTTCACGCACAAATACACTCATTGAATCAATTAAACAAAATTTAAATTATGTCCTGAATAGTCGGCCGAATGGTTGCCAAGGCTCACCATGTCTAGGGATACCTGATTTAAATGATGCGACTCAATCTGCGGTTGATTTTAAAACCGAATTAGAGAATAGCATTGCAAGTTGTATCCTCACTTATGAACCTAGGATCACAAGTGTTGATGTGCAATTCATTGAAAATGATGCAGATAGTTTATCTTTACAATTCAGTATTAATGCTTGTATTGACTTAGATAATCAACAGCAACTCATTGAGTTTAATATGTATTTGGATAGTAATCGTAGATATCAGTTAAAGTAACACTCTTATGTCATCAAAAAACTATTTTACGAATGAATCAGAATACTTAAAGGATTTGGCAGAACAAGTTGCGCAAGAAAAACCGCAGCTTGTTAATCTGTTATCCAATAAAATTCAAGATCCTGATAGTGCCCGTATTATCGACGGATTATCATATTTATCGGGTAATTTACGGCAGCAAATCGATAGGCAATTCCCTGAATTAACCAATAGCTTAGCAAATATGCTATGGCCAAATTACGCACGTCCTGTGCCTAGTATGACAATTGTTGAATACCAGCCTAATTATTCTGAATGCCACCACGCGATAAAAATTTCAGCAGGCCAACTCTTTAATGCAACACCTATTTATGTACAAAATGAAAATACCAACCAAGAAACTTTATTTCAATGTCGATTTAGCCAAAGTCGTGATCTCTGGTTAATACCAGCGAAAATTACGCAAACTTTACAAAGAACAACCGCCATTGAAATAACATTTGAATTGGATGGAATACAACCTCTCGCAAACATTGGTTTAAATAAATTATGTTTTTATTTAAATGGTTCTCCATTTACAACAAATCAGCTTTATTTTTTATTAAGTCAGCATATACAGAATGCCTCACTAGTCACAGATGAGCATGTATTGCCACTTAACCAGTTTGCAGTGAAACCTGTCGGTTTTCAAAAACAGGATGCATTACTCCCTTACCCAAAAAATAGTTATGATGGCTACCGCATCTTACAAGAGTTTTTCTGTTTTCCTGAAGCCTTTCTATTTTTGGATATTCAAGGAATGGATGACATTCCCTTAGCTATCCAAACCAAGCAATTCAAACTTGTTATTAATTTTGATAAAGAAATCCCCGATGGGGTTATTCTTCATAACGATAGTATTAAACTGAATTGCACTCCCATAGTGAATTTATTCCGTGCTGACAGTGAAGCAATCAATCTCACAGGAAAAGATGAGGAATATGTATTAAGCCCTAATTACCAATACGCCCACTGTTTTGATATTTTTTCCGTTAATGAAGTTTATGGATTACGCTATCCATCTGAAGCTAAAGCTTACCCGGTCACCTATACCGCATTTGAAAGTTTTTATCATCAAAACCATCACGAGCAAAATGATGGATATTATCGTTTAAAAATAACTCAAAAAGAGCGTACCTATGGTTACGCCCATCGGCTTTCTTTTGTTCGTCAACACGAACACCAATTACAACAATGCGAAGAAACGGTTTCGATTTCACTCAATTGTACTAATCGCTATATCGCATCCCAGTTATCTACACGCTCAATTGATTTAGACCGTTCATTTATGCCTTATGGGCCTTTATCAGCTAAAAATTTATTCAAACCAACAGTTCCCTTATACCCACTGCTCGATAAAACGTTGTATTGGTCAGAGCTAACTAATTTATCCCTAAATTATCAATCTTTACTGAACCTAGATTCATTAAAAAAAATATTACAACTTTATGATTTACCTTCAGTTTATGACAAGCAGACCGCAAGGCAATCCCAAAAGCGTTTAGATGCATTAGTTGATTTACATTCAGAGCATATCGAACGTATCTACAAAGGGCTGCCAGTTCGTGGTTTAAAAACAACCTTGGTAGTACGTCAGAACGCTTTTCTTTCTGAGGGAAGCTTGTTCTTGTTTTGCACTGTTATTGCTCAATTTTTTACCTTGTATACTAGCATTAATATGTTCCATGAGTTAGAGGTTCTTAACCTTGATAATAAGGAAATTTATCAGTGGCCAGCACAAATCAACCAGCACATACTGAAATAATCGATCGCTGGCTGGAACAAGCAGGCCCATCGGTTACAGAGTATAATTTTTATCAACTTGTTGAATTATTAAATAAAATGATTCATCAAGACATGGATATCACTCGTGATAGTAGCGATATTATTCGCTTTAAATCACACTCTAATGTTGCGTTCCCAACGAGAGATGTCGTGTCTTTTGAAAAAAATGCCACTCATCAATATGAACTAGAAGTTGCTTTTCTCGGGCTACAAGGAAGCCAGTCACCACTTCCTGGTTATTACCTTGATGAATTTGCTTGGGAAGATGCACAGCAAATCCCAGGGATTTCTGATTTTTTAAATATTTTTAATCATCGATTGCTCTCATTGCTCTATCGTATCTGGCGGAAATATCGCTACTACATCTGTTTTGAGAATAAAGGCCAAGATTCCTTCTCCCAATATATGTTTTCTCTTGTTGGTTTAGGAAATGGAGTTAATCGCGGACGGATTAAAATCAATCACAGCAAAATGCTCGCTTATGCAGGGCTTTTAGCGAGTCCGAGCCGTTCAGCAGATGTCATTAGCAGTCTAATATCCCATTGTTTTGACTTAGAAAATGTATCGGTTATTGGTTGGGAAACGCGCCGTGTTCCTATCCCAGAATCACAACAAAATAAGTTAGGTATTATTTCTCATCAACCCGGACAAAAATCTCGCCCTCGAATGTTATTAGGTGAAAATTTTAGTCTTGGATCTCATATACATGATTGCAACGGAAAATGCACTATAGAAATCAGCGAGTTAACTATAGAGCGTTATATGCGTTTTTTACCTAACGGTAGTGATTTCGCTCCTCTCGTCGCCTTCGTTTCTTACATTTTTCATGAGCAATTAGCTTGGGATTTACGTCTTAGTATTGCCGAAGATCAAGCTGAAGGTTTCTGTTTAGGTAAAAAAAATCATAACCAATTAGGTTGGCAAAGCTTTTTAGGGAAACCGGCTAAAAAGCCAAGTGTCACCATTACGGTATTGGAATAAAAGACATGGATAAACATCAGCCAACAATTTCATTTAGCATAACGAATAGTGAACAACTAGAAAGTGGTTACCTACCGAGTGCAACATTGACCCAACATGGCGGCCTAATTGGTAGTGGCAATCAATGTGACTGGAAAATTCAAGACGGTGATGGTGCTATCTCTGCCAGCCAGTTTACTGTTTTCTGGAAAGATCAGCATTTTTGTTTAAAAGTAAACTCAGGCTCTGTTTACATTAATCACGCGATTATACCGTTACATCTTGATGCGGTGAAGCTTGCCCAAGGAGATCAAATTAGAGTGGGCAAACTGGTTATTACAACCAATATTAGTTTAACTGGGCAGCCTGTACAAAATATGATGGCAGCGACACCGCAATCTATTGTTGCAAAAGATCATAATCCTTTAGATTCATTATTTGATATTGATACAGTAAATAATGAAAACAAAGAGTCCCCATTTGTTCCAACTGTTCAAGGTGCTCTCACTACAGATCCCTTACAAGCACTAGAAAATGAAAATCTCAGTTTAATTTCTAAGAGTCAATCCGTCGTCTCAGAACCTTCTTTATTGAGTGACCCACTCTCTTATTCACCTGCCCTTGCGATATCAGATAATCAAGAGAATACCATGGTACAAGAATTTATTGATTTACCCAAAATTACACCTTTCGAAGATGAACACATGACCGATATTGATCATGTTGCAATTAACCCTCTCATGAATGGTTTAGGTATCCATCTTAATTTAGTGAGCTCTCAACAAGCTAATGACTTTCTCATAGAACTCGGTAAAACAATGAAAGCTGCTGTTGAAGGTTTACTCGCTTTGCAGCAACAGCAGGAGAGTTTACAGGATAAGCAACTTCGCCCTATTGAAGATAACCCGCTACGTCTAAACAGTAGTTATGAAGATACGATGAAATTGATGTTTACAGATGAACGTAGCCCTGTTCACCTTTCAGCACCTTCCGCCGTCACTGAAAGTCTGCACAATATGCAGTTACATTACCATGCAAATCAAGAAGCGATATCGACAGCTTTAGCAACAATGCTTGCGGCTTTTTCTCCAGAACATTTATTAAACCGTTTTTCCCAATACCGACGTGCTTCAGATAACACGCCAATGACTGATGGCTGGGCATGGGAAATGTACAGTAACTATTACAAAGAGCTTTCTTCATCACGGCAGCAGGGTTTTGAAAAATTATTCTATGAAGTTTATTCCCATGCTTATGACCGAGCATTAAGAAAAGGCCTAGAGGAAGCTTAAAATGCAGCTTAGAACTTTCTCAGTGTTACTGTTATTTGCCTCATTTTTCATTTTGAGTGGGTGCAGTAAAACGTTACAGACAGCGTCAAAAGTGGGGCAAATTCTATTGGACCCGTCGATTCCCGTTGGCTATCCAAAAGATCAGCCATCCACTGTTGATTTAACCATCCTCGCTGAACCCTATATTAATCCTAATCAGGAAGATGAAGCTGCACCGATAAATATCCAAATTGTTTATCTTAATGAAGATTCTTTATTTGGCTCTTTAGATCATGACCAGATAGAAGCTAAAGATGGGGACTTAGAGAAAGTTCTGAAGAAAAATTATATAGACCACCAAGATTACACTATCTTGCCGGGCCAATATAAGCCCTTCCCGACGATGACACTACAGGCATCTAATCGTTATATCGGCATTATTGCCTATTATTCAGACCCTGATAATGCGGAATGGAAAAAAATAGTTAAAGCCCGAGGAAAAGGACGACACTACTTTATTTTAGCTCACATTAGAGAAAACGAAATCGAATTTAGACAAGAAGAGGATGATTAATATGTCGACTAAAAATAGAGTAATTTGGCGTGAAGGGCTATTTATCAAACCTCAACATTTTCAGCAACAGCAACGTCATCAAGATTACGTTACTGAAAGTATTTTAAAGAGCTTTATCTCTCATTTTTGGGGATTCAGTACGTTATCGTTAAGTAACGATTTATATTCGTTAGGTCGTATTGGTATTCAAGAAGCTTCTGGCGTTATGCCAGACGGCACAATTTTCTCTATTCCAAACCAAGATTTATCACCACAACCAATTGATATAAAAAACATTACTGATAGTGATAGTAATGTCATCTACCTTGCCTTTCCTTTAGCTAATGGGAACGTTGGTGAAATCTCAAATGAGCATAATGGGAGCCGTTTACTTTCACGTTATAGTGAAAGTACAGAAAATGTTCGTGATTTACATACTGAAAATGGTGATTTAAGTACTATCCACGTTGCACGATTAAACCCTATCCTCAAGCAAGGTAAAAGTGGCTTAGACGCTTACGTGGCATTGCCCATATGCCGTATTAGAGAACGTAATGCCAACGGAAGCTTAACGCTTGATAACGATTATATTCCAAGCCTCCTGAATATTCGGGCATCGCTATTACTCAATGAATTTCTTACTGAGATTGAAGGCACTTTGTATGAACGAGGTAAACAAATAGCCTCCCGAATTGGTGCCCCTGGCCAGCAAGGTGTTGCGGATGTCGCTGAATTTATGATGCTACAAGTACTCAACCGTACCTATCCACTTTATTCACATTATGCGCAAGAGCCAGTCATTCACCCTGAAAAGCTTTTTCGGGATTTATTGGAACTTTGTGGCGAGCTGCAAACATTCACGAATTCGTCTCGCTTACCCGATACCATTGCAAAATATAAGCACTTTGATTTAACAGATAGTTTTCTCCCATTAATAAAAAGTATCCGTGAAGCATTAAGTGTTGTCTTGACGCCGCGTGCAATTCCTATTCCGTTACAAATCCAAGAACACGGTATTCGAGTGGCGACTATTCATGACAAACAACTGCTCCAAAAAGCGGAATTTATTATTGCAGTTAAGTCACAGATGCCACAGGAACAACTACGCCGGCAGTTCCCACAGCAAACTAAAGTGACCACGGTAAATAATATTCGTAGCTTGGTCAGTGTTCAAATACCGGGAGTCCCTTTATCCCCTCTTTCAACTGCTCCACGGCAATTACCTTATCATTCTGGGTATAACTACTTCCATTTTGATCAACAAGGTAATGAATGGAAGGGGATCCAGCAGGATGGCAATATCGCCTTCCACGTTTCTGGCAATTTCCCTGATTTAGATATTCAGTTATGGGCAATAAGAGATGGAGCACTCTATGACTGATAATATTTTGCTTAATCACGATGTTGATAGCGGTATTTCACAGAAGAATTACCAAATCCCACTTAGGGGTAACAACATTAACCCAATGATCGATGCTGCAACGCCACTTTTAGGTATGGTTTTACGAATGAAAGCGATGTCTGAAACGCCACTTTCAGAGAAACTTTACCAGCAAGTGGTCATGGACATCACGTCTATTGAACAGCAACTGCAAATACAAGGTTACGAGCCTGGGGCCATTGTTTCGTTTCGTTATGTCTTGTGCACTTTCATTGATGAAACAGCTCTTGGATTGGGCTGGGATCAAGAAAATGGCTGGGTAAAACAGTCATTACTTGTCCACTTTCATAATGAGTCATGGGGTGGCGAAAAGGTCTTTATCTTAATTGAAAGATTATTAGGTGAGCCCAAACGTTACCTCGACCTCATTGAGTTTATCTACCTTTGTCTCTGTCTTGGATACCGAGGTCGTTACAAAGTATCTGCGGGGCAAAATGATGAATTCAACCATTTGCTTAGACGCTTACAAAAACAAATACAACAACTTAAAGGCGATGCAAAACCGATTATCCTGTTTGAAAAAGGGAATAACAAGCAGAGCCGCTACCGTTTAGGTAAGCGGTTAGGCGTACGTTACATCATCATTGGTGCGGCAATATTAGCATTTATTATTTATCAGATTTACTCATCCCAACTGAATTACCAAACACTCAGAATTGTGGAACAACTTAATACTTTACTCGGCTAGGACGCATTATGATCCAAATTGATCTCTCAACACTTGTTAACCGATTACACCCGATTGCTAAGCATGCGTTAGAAAGCGCAGCAGCCTACTGTGTAAGCCATCAACAACCTGAAATTACGATTGCTCAGTTTCTTCAGAAACTCATTGAAACGCCATTAACTGACATTCGCCTAATCAGCCAGAAGAGCACTTTGGATATTAATAAGCTGTCAGAATTATTAGATATTCAAATTCCACCTCATCAAGCCATTACACAGAGCTATCCGAGCTTCTCTCCTTTATTGGTAGAGTGGATGAAAGACAGCTGGTTACTTGCATCGACAGAATTCAACCACAGTGAACTTCGCTCAGGTGTTCTCTTTCTCACATTATTACAAATGCCGTTGCGTTACCTCCCAAAACCGGTTGCAGACATGCTTTCACAAGTTAATCGAGAGCAATTAAAACTCAGTTTTGATAAGTGGACAGAAGGGTCTGCTGAATCGCCTTTTGACGAACAAGCACCTCAAAATAACGGCAAAATCGCGTCGGACTCATTGTTAGCAAAATTTACGCAAAACATGACCGAACAAGCTCGAAATAATGAGCTCGACCCTGTTTTATGTCGCGATCATGAAATCGACCTTATGATTGATATCCTTTGCCGCCGTCGGAAAAATAACCCTGTCGTCGTTGGGGAACCAGGCGTTGGGAAAAGCGCGCTTATTGAAGGCCTCGCATTGCGTATTATCGCCGGTGAAATCCCTGAAAAATTAAGAGGATGTGAACTTCTAACCTTAGATTTAGGTGCATTGCAAGCTGGTGCAGCGGTTAAAGGTGAATTTGAGAAACGCTTTAAAGGCATCATGCAAGAAGTTTCTCAATCTCCTCACCCCATAATTCTATTCATTGATGAAGCGCACACATTGATTGGTGCAGGTAATCAACAGGGTGGCCTAGATGTTTCCAATTTATTGAAACCTGCATTAGCGCGCGGTGAATTGAGAACAATCGCCGCAACCACCTGGAGCGAGTATAAAAAATACTTCGAAAAAGATGCTGCGCTAGCCCGCCGTTTTCAGTTAGTTCAAGTTAAAGAGCCCACATCTGCGGACGCAATTATCATTATGCGTGGTTTACGCGCTATTTATGAAAAAGCACACAATGTTTTTATCGATGATGAAGCACTTCGAGCCAGTGCTGAACTCAGTGAACGTTATATTTCAGGACGTCAATTACCTGATAAAGCCATTGACGTATTAGACACCGCATGTGCAAGGGCAGCGATCAATTTATCTTCGCTGCCAAAAATGCTCTCTTCATTAAAAACAGATCTCCAGCAAATAGAGATGGAGACAGCGATATTAAAAAGAGAACATCATCTTGGCTTGGATAATCACTCAGAACGCCTTGAGGAATTAGCATCAAAAGCAAATGAGATTGAGCAAAAAGCGTCCGATATACAACAAGCATGGGAACAACAACAAGCGCTTGTTTCGCAAATTATTACTTTGCGCTCAACGTTATTAGACGATGAGAATACTGAGCCCCAATCTGAAGAAACTTGCCAAGTTGATGAGCTGAAACAGGAATTGCAAACATTAGACCAGCAACTTGCTCAACTACATGAAACACATTTGCTTGTTTCGCCACACGTCGATAAAAAACAAATTGCAGCCGTTATCGCAGAATGGACAGGCGTACCATTAAACCGATTATCGCAAGATGCTTTATCTATTGTTACAGACCTTCCCAGCTATTTAGAAGAAAGCATTAAAGGGCAATCATTAGCAATACAGTGCTTACATAAACATTTGTTAACGGCACGCGCTGATTTACGCCGCCCAGGTCGCCCTCTTGGTGCATTTTTATTGGCAGGGCCAAGTGGTGTCGGTAAAACAGAAACTGTGATCCAAATTGCACAATTAATGTTTGGTGGAACTCAATACCTAACGACCATTAATATGTCTGAGTTTCAAGAAAAGCATACGGTATCTCGTCTCATCGGTTCGCCACCGGGTTATGTCGGCTATGGTGAGGGGGGGATATTAACAGAAGCTATTCGTCAGAAACCTTATTCTGTTGTACTACTTGATGAAGTCGAAAAAGCCCATCCAGATGTTCTAAATTTGTTCTATCAAGCGTTTGATAAAGGCGAGATAGCCGATGGTGAAGGACGAGTCATTGACTGTAAAAATATCGCATTCTTCCTAACGTCTAATTTAGGTGACCATGTGATTACCGCGTATGCGGACAAACCTGATGAGCTGCAAGATGCACTTTATCCTGAGCTCACCACATTTTTTAAACCCGCCCTACTGGCCCGCATGGAAATTGTCCCTTATTTACCTCTTTCGGCTGATATTTTACGGCAAATTGTTGATAGTAAGCTGACGCGTCTTATGATCTTATTGAAACAACGTTTTAATGCAAAAATCCAGTTAGAAGAAAGCGTCCCTAATGAAATTTTACGTCGAGCTTCTCGCGCTGAAAATGGTGCTCGTATCTTAGAATCAATTATTGACGGTGCCTTATTACCGCCTCTTTCTTTGTTGCTCCTTCAATTCAGTGCCCGTAATGAAACCATCTCCCATATTCGTTTAACAACGGAAAATGATGAATTTATTGCGGAGGTTAACAAAGAAAAATGAAAGCAAGACTAAAAAATGCACTTGCTCTTCTTGAGTGCCGTGACGTAGAAGCGCTAGCCGTTCAATTTTTGACATATAGTTTTTCGCGTAGCGTATTCAGCGGGCTAATTATTTCATTGGTCAATAAAACCGAAAATAGATTAGAAAGCTGGAACATTGACCACTCACTCCAAGTTCAAAGCCATTTTTTAGACACTGATATTACTGATGCCGATCACCCTTTAATTCAACTTGTATTAAAGGGTGAACCCACATTTTGGAAGAATTTACAGCAAGGTAGCTACATTAATAACGCGTCATTACGTGATTTTATTTCGCAGCTTCCTGTTAATACTGGGCTGTATAGCTTACCACTGCATGATCTGAACCATAAACCATGCGGTGCCATTATTCTTTTAGGGCAGGCCAAAGAGTTAGAAAATTTCGAGCAAGGCATTTTCCCTATTTATTGCGAGCTCTTTCATCAGCAATTAAAACGCATTCTTAAATTGGCAAATACGCAACAAAAAATTTCGCACTTGCAATATCTCAATCAGTTGCAGAAAGAAAAGGAAGTAAGCCTCAATGAGGCCTTAAACATATTAACGGCATCAATCACAAGTATGGAACCAATAACAAATAACCCAAAAGATATTAATGATTTAGAGGCTGCTGTAGAGAGCTATGAAAAAGAAATTTTATTAAACAAGCGGCGTGAGCTAAAGGGAGATATCAACGCAATGGCAGAACACCTCAACATATCTAAGCGTGCGCTGATATATAAATTGAAGAAGTACGGAGTATAAAATGAAAATACTGAAACTCTTTTTTTGCTCTTTGATGCTAGTTTTCTTCGCTTTGTCTGGAAAAGCTGAAAGCAATATTAGCCAGAAGATCGCAGAAGAACTCACCCAGTGTCGTCTAGAATCTTCTCAGCTTATTCGCTTAGATTGCTATGACAAAATAGCGCTGTCCTCGACGCCTGCAGCAAATACTTCACCTAATATTGCTCAAATGGGGAAAACTTGGCGCCAAGCTTATGAACACGAAATGAAACGTGTCGAAAATAGTGCGGGTTTCTTAGTCTCAGTACCTGAAAATGGTGATTACCCCGTCATTATGACTATCCCTGCCATTGGTTTTCAACCTCCGCGCCCTGTTCTCATGTTGAGCTGCATCGACAACATTACCCGTATGCAAATTATTTTACCCAATAAACAAGATGCAGGCAGTGTCATGGTCTCGACTGATAGAACGCAATTCACTGCAGAATGGTTTTTACGCGAAAATGGCTATGTATTGGAATCAAGCCGTGGTTTACCTGGCATAGATGAAATCAAGCGTTTATTAAATGGCGAAAAATTGACTTTAAAATTAACTAATAACGAAAAACTAACGTTCAATATTTCAGGGATGTCCCAAGAAATTAAACCATTAAGAGCCGCTTGCCACTGGTAAAAATAATGACAAACAATACCCCTTATTCTTGGAAAGAACAGTTACTTGCCCATCTTGATGAACAGCTGGTGTGTAGTGCTGTGAACGATAGTGACCCCGACTGGGAGTATATCGATAGTGAAATGATAAAATTCGGCTCTCTCAGTCACAGCCAATTAGATGTTAAAGAAATTCAACGTCGGTGTTTGCGGTTGCTTGAAACACAGACAAAGGATTTCCGCTTAATCGTTCACTTATTACGTACCTTACAGCATGCAGGTGAACCTAAAGAATTAGTTTTAGCAGCGCAGATCCTTTCTGATTTTACGCGCCAATATTGGCATGTCTGCTATCCAACGAATATTAAGCTCAAGTTACGCTTAGCGAACCAAATTATAAAACGCTTCGAATCAGTAAACGATATTTTTTGCCGTTCTGCTAATAGCAAAATGCGTGATGATATCCTGGGATCTTTTGCCTATTTAGCTCAATTTTGGCATGAACAGAGCCCCGAACTTTCTGAACAAATTGATGCATTGAGTCGAGGTTATCAGCGAATTGAAGAAAGCGAACAGCCCATAGTGTTAGCTTCAGCGCCAAAAGAAGCCGCAATGCCTATTACTGAAACTGTACAACCACCAGCAAATAGCTTTGTCATGCCAGCAATCAATATAAATCAGCATGACGAAAGACAATGGAAGCAAACGCTACTCCAAGTTTCAGAAGTTATTTGTTTACAAATGCCTGAAAGTTCAGTTGGTTATCGCTTACGACGTTATGCTATCTGGCATTCCATTACAATGTTGCCCCAAGCCGATCGTCAAGGTAAAACCCCCTTAGCGCCGGTTTCGATAGATCGCATAATGGATTACAAAGCCCAACTTTCTCAACCATCAAACTCCCTATTAAATAATGTAGAGCAAAGCTTATCACTATCGCCTTATTGGCTAGAAGGCCACATGCTCGCAGCACAAGCAGCAGCTAAACTGGGTTATTCAGAAGTCGCGAATGGTATCGCAGAAGAGTTACGTCTTTTTTTAGCTCGCCTTCCAAACCTCGTCAATTTGCATTTTTCTGATATGAGCCCTTTCGTCCCCGACAGCGTGAAAGAATGGTTAGAAGATTGTCGCCAAACAGAGAGTGGCCAATTATCTCATTCAAATACCACATTATTACAGCAAGACGTTTTACTGTGCTATGAACAACAAGGGCTTGAAGCCGCATTGAAGCTCATTGAATCAAGCCTTGTAACTGCAATAGAGCCTAGAGATAAATTTTATGGGCAATTATTGTCAGCGCAACTATTCGAGCTCTCAGGAATGGGCTATATGGCGGCCCACTTATATCAGCAACTTTATACCGCTACTTTACACTTTTCACTCGAGGATTGGGAACCCAGCCTCGTAAGACAACTCGTTCAAAAAACAGACAAAATACCAGAAACAACAATGACTATGGATAGGGATCTACAATAATGAAATTACCGTTTTTCTCCATTTCAAACATAACCAATTCGGTAAAAAAACTGTTTTTTGCTGATAGGCCAAAAATTGCCTCCTTTTTCCTATTTTTATTAGCGTTACTCCCTGCGCTCGTCATTGTGTGGATTTGGTGGTGGGGGCCGACATTCACTTATCAAGACTCAATGCCATTTAGTACACTCACCTCACGCTGGCTTGCTACGCTAATTATTATTTTGCTTGTCGTCAGTTGGATAGGTTTAGTTACATGGCGTCGAGTAAAAAAACTTGAAGCGTTAAAACTCGATGTTGAGTTAACCGTTGTTGACCCCGTTAGGCAGGATATTGACTTCCAAAATCGTTATTTAGACTATTGGAAATCTCAATTTACTCGTCACTTAAATGGCCATTCTAAGGCTGTTTATTTGCGCCCTTGGTATTTTGTTTTAGGTGCAAACCAAAGCGGAAAACATAGCTTATTGAAAAATACGCTGAATCCATTGGATATCGCGCCAAGTGACAATATCGTTAATGAACAAAAGCTGCCTTTAAATATTGAGTGCTTGTTGACGGATAGTGCCGTTCTTTTTGTTCCTAACGGCAAGCTATTGACTCAACCAAATGAACATAATGAGAAACCTCAACTCTATCATCGGTTGTGGGAAGAGTTACTTAATTGGATAAAGACTAATCGCTCAAGACAACCCATGAACGGGATTATTTTAACGGTAGATACCTTATCCCTACTCACCAATACGAAAGAGCAAAACAGCCAATTGATTGCTGACCTGCAAATGCGTATTGAAGAAATTAGAATGACTTTTAATAGTCAACTACCATTATATATCGTATTAACGAAGCTCGATTTACTACGTGGTTTCGATTCAATGTACCAGTCATTGGATGCGCAACAACGTAACCAAGTACTGGGTGTTTCTTTCGACCTTAAATCTCAAAAAGATTGGAAGACGGGTTTAACGCACTTCTGGTTACAGTGGGTTAACCAAATGAATAGCGCACTACCTGAAATGATGCTACAACGAGCAGAAGGTAATCAACGTAGTGATTTATTCAGCTTTGTACGTCAAATAGAAGGGTTACAGAGCCACGTTATAACATTAATTAATGCACTGTTGATTAATAACGAACAACATAACATTTGTTTAAGGGGTGTTTATCTCACCTCTGCATTACAGATTGGCCAAATAGACGATGTCTTTAGCCAAACGGCATCCGTGCAATACCATTTACCGACAGCCCCACTAACAACTTGGCCAATCAATGATAGCCACCCTTACTTTACACATAATTTATTTGACCAAGTCCTTTTCAGTGAGCCCAATTTAGCAGCTGAAAATCAATATTGGGTCAAAAAACACCGTTCTCGTCTCTTAGTCACAACACTGGCCAGTTTTGCCGGTTTAATTGCGCTTTGGAGTGGTTGGAATCACTATTATGATAAAAACTACCGCGCCGGTGAGAGTGTGCTTAATGAGGTTAAAGCCTTTAGAACGATAGATAATAACGTCCAAAAAGATACTGATGGTAGCTTACAACTTCCCGTCCTCAACCCATTGCGTGAAGCGACACTTGCCTATGGGAACCACCGCGATAAAAATGCACTGTTTTCTGATATGGGGCTGTATCAAGGCCAAAAAGTCGGCCCACAAGTTGAGCAAGTTTATCTGCAATTACTGACCGAACGTTTCTTACCCGCAATTATGTCAGGGCTTTTAATTGAACTTAATAATGCAGATAAGGGCAGTGAAGATAAACTCGAAATTTTACGCATTATGCGCATGTTAGAAGATAAAACAGGGCGCAATAATGGCATGGTTGAAGACTTTATGGCGAATTATTGGAGCCATCTCTTCACTGGGCAACGTGAAAAACAAATGCTATTAAAAGCACACTTACGTTATGCGCTTGAACACACGGATTGGAAAACGGAAAGAGACAACGGTCTGATGACTGCGATTAAGGCCTTCACGCCTTTTGCGACCCCCATTAAAAATGCCCAGAAAGAACTCAGTGTGTTATCGCTTTATCAACGTGTGTACCAGGCATTACGGCTAAAAGCCAACCAAGAACTTTCAGCGCCTTTAAATTTGCAATATCAGATAGGCCCAAGTTTTAATACTGTTTTTACCGCTATTGATGAGGATAAATTAGAAATCCCACAGTTTTTAACACGTTCAGGATTATTAAACTATTTTATTCGCCAAAATGACAAATTAGTTGAACTCACGTTGCTTGATGCTTGGGTGCTCAATCTCACATCAAATACCCAATATAGTGAGAATGACCGTAAAGAAATTCAACGTCAAATCAGTGAGCAATATATCAGTGATTATATCGCTCAATGGCGTAACGGAATGAGTAATTTAGAAATTCGTGAATTTGACTCAATCCAAGATGAAATCATCGCTCTTGAACAAATCATCAGCGGAGAACAGCCTTTACGTCGTGCCTTACAAGTTTTGCGTGATAATACGGTTATTCCATCCATTGATGAAAATTTACCTATTGAGAAACAAAAAGCCTTGATGGCAGAACCTTCTTACCGTTTATTAACTCGTTTAGATAGAGAATTCACGCCTCAAACAGAAATACTGGTCAGTAATCAAGGAGAAAACTTACAGAATCTCAATCAAAAATTGAATGATTTGCATCGATATTTGTTGGGAATACAAAACTCTCCAGTACCGGGCAAAGCGGCACTTAAAGCAGTTTCCATGCGACTCAATGATAATAATAAAGATGCCATATTTGAACTATCACAAATGGCTAAAACATTACCTGAACCGCTCAATCGTTGGGTAGATGAACTCGCTGAACAAGCCTGGAATGTTGTCCAGAAAGAAGCTATTCGACATATGGAAGTTGAATGGAATGAAAATGTTGTAAAACAATATAATACCTATATTGCTGGTCGCTATCCGTTTAATCCAAACTCAAAACAAGATGTTCCATTAAGTGAGTTCGAACGCTTCTTTAAACCTAATGGCACACTCGATAGCTTCTATCAACAGAACTTACGTTTATTTGTTGAAAATAACTTAGTCGATAATAGGGATAGTCAATCACTGATCCGCTCTGATGTTTTAGCGCAAATTGAAACTGCAAATCGCATAAGAGAAACCTTCTTTAATGCACAAGGTAATTTAGAAGCACAATTTGCAGTTGAACCCCTTTCATTAAGTGGCAATAAACGCCGTAGTATCTTAAATCTTGACGGTCAGCTTATTGATTATGCCCATAGCCGCAGCCATGTCACGCATCTCGTTTGGCCAAACTCGATGCGTTCAAATATTGAAAGTAAACTGACTCTAGTTCCGCTTTCCGGCGATAAATCGCCTCGTTCAATTAGTTTCTCAGGACCGTGGGCACAAATGCGCTTAGTCGACAGTGCGAAGTTAATGAATATCAAATCCAATTCATTCGATATTCGTTTCACGATTGATAGCGGAGATATGACTTATCGAGTACTCGTTGATGAGTCTAATAATCCTTTCTTCGGAGGATTATTCACAAAGTTCCGTTTACCTGAAACCCTTTACTAATGTGATTGCCTCCACTTTATGTGGGGGCATAGGATATTCAACGAGATGAAATCAGAACATTTAGTCATTAAAATCGGGAGCTCCCCTTTAGATACTCCTGAATTTATTGCTCTTAAAACAGAATTTAACAAGTTAAGTCATCCTGCACGTCCGGAGGTCAGTTGGACGCTTATTGAATCACTTTGTTTGTCTCTTTTTAAAAATCATGGTATTGACCTACAAAGCGGTGCTTATTACACAATTGCACGACTACAACGCCATGGACTCAGTGGCTTTACTGAAGGCTGCGAATTATTAGCGAGTGTTATTGTTACTCATTGGGATGCGTTATGGCCTGAAAAACCGAATCAACGAACAGAAGCACTCAACTGGTTTAATACAAAGGCTAGCGCCCTGCTACGCCAGCAAACCTATGAAACAAAAGACCTCCGTTTGGTTTACCGCTCAGAACGCGCGCTACAATTAATCATTGATAAACTGGCTAAAACAACGTGGGAAAAACTGCCTAAAATTGAAAACTTGTTATGGTTCTTTCAAAATTTAGCCAAACAACTTGAAAAACAGGAAGAATATGCAAAACAGAATACATCCGAATCTGTTACGCTCCCGCCTTTAGTGTATATCCAACAACCTGCTAAACAGGTAGAGCAACCATCACCAACATTTATTTTTGAACCCCCAGAGCCCGCATCAACATTAACAGTAACAACTAAAAAAATGAGCGCTATCCGTGGTTTTATATGGGGTTGTGTGCTTAGTAGTGCACTCTTTTTAGTCAGTGGATTTAGCGCCTATGTTTATTTTAAACATGAGATGGAGGCTATAACGTCCATTCCTGAAGGTGCTGTTGCCAAATGGTTATTTAAACCCGAAATAAATACCTATGAATATCATTTAGCTTTGCTCGAAAAGCGTTCCCCTCTCGCTAACTTGAAACTGATCGAGAACATGCAAGAAAAAGCAAAATCTTATTGGCCTGCGGATGCTGATCAGGCTTACTTCAGCCGAAATTGGCAAAACCAATATGAGGCGCGTTTAGAAAATATGCCTATTAATGATAGTTGGTCTGAAACAGCAATGTTGTTGCAGCAACTTTCAAATAAAATTATTCAACAAGAAAAAAACCGAGGTAGTTTTACATTATCCTATTTAAAAACTGCCATCTATGACATTCAAAAGCAGCACAATAAAGTGGAGCCTATTGAAGAAAAGCTCCGTCAATTATCGCTACAAATTAAAAATGGGCAACCGGTTCCCCCTGCCACACTCATCAATATTGATAATAAAATTAATGGATTATTAGCTCGTTACTATGAATTACAAAAACAAGCAGAGCAAAAAGGTTTAAAACCCAGCTCATATTCATCTTTTGGATTAAGTCATGAGTGAAATAAAATATATTAAAGAAAAGCAATACTTACAAAAGCTATACAGTGAATATGCAGATAAAAAGCCACATTTAGCTGATGTATTAGATCCTCAAGATCCGCAGACAAGCTACCTATTAGAAGGGTTTGCTTTTTTATCTGCGCGTTTACAGAATAAAATTGACGATGCATTTCCTGAAATTACATTGCCCCTACTGCAACGACTAGACTCCCAAGCTATAAAAGGGCTTCCAGCAACGACTATTGTACAAATTGACCAAAGTGAATTGCTTTCTTTTCCAGTAGAGATAAATAAAGACCATCTTGTCTTAGGTAATAATGGGGCTCGCTTTAGTTTTTGTCATGAATTCGTCGTAGCACCCTATAGCCTTCTCGCTAGAAAAGTGATTCAGCACCCAAATCGTTCTTGTATTTCACTTGAATTACAGTATCGAGGTGAAACTAAATTTCATTCAACAAGTTCACTTGATGTTTTTTTAGGAGCCAATAAAAAAACATCAGAAACCTTACTACTCGCATTTAGCCAGTATTTTGAAAAAATTGAAGTCGTCCATAATCATATTCGCTATGAGGGAGATCCACTTAACTACGCTTTCGAGCCCAAAATCGGAAAACCCTATAAAATATTCCCACAAGAAAATGCATCACTCAGCGCTCCACAGCAATTATTGGAAGGCCTTTATTTACCTCATGTTCATCATTTTGTTGAGCTCAATATTCCCCAAGTTGTCACTGAGTTAGATTGGGAGCAAGAAAGGCGTTTTACAGTTAACATCTATTTCAATCAACAGCTTCCTTTAACACAAGAGGAATGTGAAAATAGCTTTTATTTAAACTGTGCTCCGGCAATGGATACCGAAGCACAACACACCTTGCTAATTGATTTTAAAGAAAATAAATCAAGTTATTTGCTTCCTATCCCTAGCCATCACTACTTGGCTGACCTCTTTGAAATTCAACTTTCACTTGAGCCACATGAACAAGAGAGAGGCATATATTGTCATTTTTATCCTACGACAGAATTGACGGCATCTTCACGCCTTATGCCTCAATACCATAAAACCCTTTTTTACTCCTTAACGATGGAGAAAAATATCACGGGGCATACCCTTTATTATTTAAACTTTTTTGATAATAAAGGCGCCCCTATGGTAACACCGCCCAGCTTACATTTTTCATGTGTTTATATAGGCTTTGAACGTAACCAAAAAAACGAAATTGGCTTATTAAACCAACACAGTGAAAAAATGCCTGACGGAATTAAAACAGGAAATATCACATTATTGTCACCTTGCTATCCTCCCATCGTTAATAACCACCATTTTTGGCAATTACTATCCCATTACAGTGCTAATGCCTCAATGCTAATGTCGTTAGAAAGCGTAAAACACTTAATTGCTGATTATATTCTCTATCGAGATACAGATAGGCAAGTGACACGAAGATGTGAGCGATTATTATCTGGGCTCATTGAGCTGAAAACACATTTATATGACCATATCTTAAAAGGTAAACCCTACCGGTGCTTATCTTTATCTCTACTACTTGATAACGCTCAATATGAAAGCGAAGGTGAAGCCTTTGTATTTACCACTCACCTCTATCACTTTTTCCCATTTTGCCTATCCGCGAATATGTTATTAGAGATGTCGGTGACACTGAATAACGAGAAAAAAACAAGGTGGCATTTATCCCCATCCCCCCTAAAAGGACATAAGTCGATGATTTAACTATATCTTAATGAGTAACTAATTAAAGTATCCCAAAGACTACCTCAATATAGTAAAGGGGAGCATAAAAAGTGTGGCGCAAAAACGCTTCAATTGCATCCCCACCCCATGAATCTATGAGGTAGCGTTGCCTGCTTTTAAAGTTTCAAGGTTGCAGTGACTTGCTGTTGTAACGTGCTAATAATCCTATCTCTGTTTAATGGCTAGAATTCATAAAGCCCATCTCACTACAGCGAAGGTATTCTTGCCCAAACTCATTGTTCAGCTCGCAATCACAAGAACTCAGTCTATTATTTAATTTATATTATTTCAGTGAATATATTATTGTAAATAGAAATGTTATTTTAAATAAATTTGACTGCGGGTGTAATTATTTTCCTTAATTCTAATAAATAATCAATAGCATTTACTTTGTTAGACGCATTAAAATTTAATGTTTCTACTTTTTGGATAATGGGATCAAAGCAATAAATTTCATTTTCATTTAATGCCCCATGTTTTTCAACTAAAAAAAGAAAAAAGACCATATTGATAACGACTCCAGCCTTCATTTACCCAACAATTAAGTAAATTATCGGGTAAAATTGTTTTCCACTTTGCAATATACTCAAGTGAAACATAACGAGAGGCTGTTGCTTCACCAAGACTTTCAATTATTGATGAAAAATAAGAATCTCTCATTATATTTTCTCTTTGAATCTAAAAATTAATTTCATTAATTTCTGGTTCAGCCAATTGGGCTAAAATAGACAAATGAATACGCGCATCAACTTTTTGTATGTATTTAATATCAGGTTCCCCACCTAAAATAATCGCAGGTTCAAAACCAAATATTTCATTATCACCAAGAGGCCCAAGTTTTTTTACCGCTTTTTCAAAAAGACCTTCTTTACTATGTCTATCTATCTTAGAAAATGCAAATAGAGTCTCTATACTAATGTTTAAACTTTTTTCAGTATGCTGTTTTTTCAATTCTTTAGTTTGTACAAATAGAGTATTAAATGCCGTATTAATAACTACACACTGGCCAGTTCTTTCACCGCATAAATAGATATTCCCAAATCCATTAATGGCAATCGCATGAAAACTATCAATTTCCTCTAAATAAGTGTTTTCCAACCACTCATCGACAATATCCTCATAGTCATCAGGATCTACAATTGTAAATAATCCATTATAATAACTACTCCATCCTTCATTGTGCCAATAAGTCAAAAGTAATTCAGGTAACTTACCACGCCACTGGTTGATTTTTTCCTCTGAAACAAAACGAGATATAGTGGCTTCTCCAAATTTTTCAACAAATAATTCAAAAGCTTCATCGCGCATCTTATTTTCCTTTTCCTCGGCAGACTTCTATTAACTATAAGGCCTAACAATCTTATGCCATGCCGTCCCATCATAAAGGTCTACACTATAATCACCCGCTACCACTAAAATACCGTCACGCACATCCATATGACCAGACAGAAGAACGGTTTCATCACCATCCATCGAGCGTACCATTTCATTGCCGTCCCAACATTGCAAGCGGTAGTCGTCACAAGCCCAAACTTTATCTTCAAACCAGCGCAGCTGATTCAGTAAAATCGTCGAGCCACCGTGGTACAATTTTTCCCATTGAAATTTACGACCACGCCATAAGCTGCTGCCTTCACCACCGATATATACATAACCATCCAGCGCGCACAGCACACCATGCGCGAGCTGATGGCGGAGTCTATCAGCGGCTAAAGGGAAAGCTGAATGGACCTTAAAAATGAAGAAGCCAGAAGATCGAAGAATCTTCTGGCCATTCTTAATCATTTAATTAGTATGCTATCTCTAATTTCTCTAACAGCTGGAGTTAATTCAAAACAATTTTCTAATGATTCATCATCTAAAGACCAGTGTTCTATTAGTTGTAAATGAATTTGATGATTATCAGATAATAAAGTCAAAACTTTTATTATCAAATCATCTTTCTTACTATTTTGAAGCAATAAATCATTTACAATATCAAGCATTAATTCCATTAATTCATTCTTTTCAAATGTATTATATTTATCATTCGAGTATGCTTGAATGTATTTCTTTAGCCATTCTTTTGTTCGATATAGTTCTGGTAATTCATAGGCCCAATCTTGAGTGTATTCATCTCCCATTGGCAACCCTAAGTCCATAGCTAATTGATTGATACACATAAAATAAAACCTCCATTTAATTGGGATGAGATGAGCTATATGGAAACGATGTCCTAATCGAGCCATCAGGCTTTACAACTACTCTAGCCATATCCGGTTTTATTTCTACTCCATTAGGTAAATATCCACGACCGCTTATATTATTGGGCAAGGGGACATCATGTACACCAGGTCCTTTTTTAGCAACATCAGAAATAAAATTAGCAGCCGCATTATCATCTAAATACTGCCCTATCTGATGATTTTTAGCCCTGGCTCTATCCATAAGTTGCTGAGGTTTTAATTTTTGACCATGATCAATAAATGTATGTCCATAAGTTGGTTTGCTTTTAGGATTTCCCCACTTCAGCTTATCACAACAGTCTCCCGCCAACCCAAACGGATCAACAAACCCTGTCGGACAATGCACATACCCATAAGGATTAAACCCACCCAGTAGCCCTATTGGGTCAGGGGAGATATACTGCCCACTGTCCCTATCATAATACCGAAAACGATTGTAATACAAGCCAGATTCCGAGTCTTCATATTGACCCGCAAAACGAAAGTGGCACTCCGTATAATTGGGGTCATTGTCAGCAAGGCCATCGCGGGATTGCCAAAACTGCATCTGCCCCCACGTATTCAGCCGCCCTGCCCAACTCGCCTTGCCCGCTTCGGTAAAAATCTCTCGGGGCGTCCCTTGGTGGTCAGTCACCACATAATGCAACTTGCCATTTTGATAGCGCGCCGTCGGTGTGATTGCACCCGGTTCGTACAGCCATTGCACTTGCGAGTTATAAGCGATTGTCCCATCCGCATAAATCGGCGTTTCTTCCACCAGCTGGTCACCCGACCACAAATAGTGCCATGCCGTCACTTTGGGCTTAAGTTGGGGAAACAGTGGATTGACATAAGCCGCTTGGCTATCCACGGTTTGCGTTTTACTCAGCCTGCGACCAAACGCATCGTAGGTATAGCGCCAACAATCCCCTTTTGGTGTGAAACACGCGGTCAGTTGGTTTTGTGTGCTCCACAGATAGCGCCATTCCTTTGGGCGGTAACCATGTTCATAAACGATTTTCTTCTCTAGCCGCCCATTCACATCGTAGTGGTAAAGTTGATACCCCCTTGCCGTATCTCGCCGCGTGACACGCCCTGCTTGTTGCTGCTGGAACAACTGCAACATCGCCCCTTGCGCATCTGACGGTAATGTCATGTGTTCGGTGAGATTCAGGTTTGCATCATAAAGAAACTTTTCATCGCGATTGCCAATTTGGTTACTGTATTGGGTTTCGGTGATTTGGTCGTTCGCGTTATACCGATAAGTGGTTTGCTTCCAACGGTCATCTTCAATACGCACCACATTGTGTGCACGGTCGTATTGGTAAGAACGGTGCACATCGGTACAAAATGGCGGCTGCTGCGGATCCTGTTGCAGTGATTGCAAGAAGTTTTCACTGCCACGCCCCGCCCGTTGATGGGCGAGTAACCCGGTGGCGGTGTAATGGCTAGAGTTAATCGATGGACAAGGCTCACTCTCAGAAAAACCAGCCCACCGCCCGCAATTCACCTTAAAGGGCAGTGGCTAAAAGACGCAGTTTTTGAGACAGGCTTCACGTTCACAGTGAAAATCTTAAACGGCTGTTTGGTATTGCTCCCCAACAGCGAGGACACCCGAGCGATAAAACAACAAAACCAACAACAGCAAGCTCAACTGAGTGAGATAAAAAACTCAATGCGCGGAGTGATGGCGGAGTATGTTAGCGACTAAAAGATAAACTAGGCGGCTCTTAAAAATAAGCCAGAAGTATATTTCTGGCTTATTAGATCAACGTTAAGTAATTATCTTCTTTGTGATTGTATATTCGTACAAAAATCACAAAAAGATGGTGCTATATCAATGATGTTATTTAAACAATCAATATCTGTAGACTTAGTATATTTGATTTTTCCCGTTTCAAGATTAATCCAATAATCACTATCCCCTGCATCTCCAGCAAAAGGAATATGTAATTGAGAAAAATCAAGAAAAGCCTTAGAGACATTACATCTATATTTCAATACATCGGACACTGAAAGCAAATAAGGAGAATCGACATCATTTATTGGTATAAAATTAAATGATTCAATTTCCATCAGGTTGTAATCATTATCTTCTATTTTATAAAAATTATCACGATAGATAAAAGCACCGCCATAAAAATAACCACCGTTGAAGTGCTCATAAAATTCAATAAAGAAATTCTTTCCACTAAAGTCTTGAGGAATAAATGTATTTATTTCCTCTGATGTTAACCCGTGTAGTGATTTTTCAAATTTTAAATGAGGATCTGTAAAAAATTTACTCAACGTTTTATCCCTCCAGGTTTGCAATTCAATATGGCACTATTTCGTTTAGTTGCTTCATCGATAGCATCTTGAGTTCCATATTTATGTCCAGTTTTTTCCTCAAATTGATGAGCACCTCCAACATGAGGGTGGCTATGATATTCAGGATTTACCAATTGCATTGTCATCTCATTCGTTGCTGGATTATAGCTTACATGGTGACTAATCCATTTACGTGAAGGATACTCATCTATACCAGCCGCTTTATATAATGCTAACTTATCATCCGCATAGCTACCTGTAGCTTTTATTGTAAATAACCCTTCAGGATTTTGAGCTGAAACGGTTTTAGGGTGTAGTACATCACCACCGTCAGGTAGGAAAATAATAGGCTCTTTCGCCAATCCAAACGGATCAACCCACCCAGTCGGACAATGCACATACCCATACGGATTAAATCCACCCAGTAGCCCTATCGGGTCGGGACTAATATACTGCCCACTGTCCTTATCATAATAGCGGAAGCGGTTGTAATACAACCCCGTTTCTCGGTCTTCATATTGACCTGCAAAACGGAAGTGACATTCGGTATAAGTTGGGTCATTGTCAGCAAGACCATCGCGGGATTGCCAAAACTGCATCTGTCCCCACGTATTGAGCCGCCCTGCCCAGCTAGCCTTACCCGCTTCTGTGAAAATCTCTCGGGGTGTCCCTTGGTGGTCGGTCACCACATAATGCAATTTGCCATTTTGATAGCGCGCCGTCGGTGTGATTGCACCCGGTTCATACAGCCATTGCACTTGCGAGTCATAAGCGATTGTCCCATCCGCATAAATCGGCGTTTCTTCCACCATTTGGTCGCCCGACCACAAATAGTGCCATGCCGTCACTTTGGGCTTAAGTTGGGGAAACAGTGGATTGATATGAGCCGCTTGGCTATCCACTGTTTGCGTTTTACTCAGCCTGCGACCAAACGCATCGTAGGTATAGCGCCAACAATCCCCTTTTGGTGTGAAGCATGCGGTCAGTTGGTTTTGAGTGTTCCACAGATAGCGCCACTCTTTTGGTCGATAGCCATGTTCATAAACAACCTTTTTCTCTAACCGCCCGTTGACATCGTAATGGTAAAGTTGATACCCCCTTGCCGTATCCCGCCGCGTAACACGTCCTGCTTGTTGTTGCTGGAATAACTGCAACATCGCCCCTTTCGCATCCGACGGCAATGTCATGTGCTCGGTGAGATTCAGGTTCGCATCATAAAGGAACTTTTCATCGCGATTGCCAATTTGGTTACTGTATTGGGTTTCGGTGATTTGGTCGTTCGCGTTATACCGATAAGTGGTTTGCTTCCAACGGTCATCTTCAATACGCACCACATTGTGTGCACGGTCGTATTGATAAGAACGGTGCACATCCGTACAAAATGGCGGCTGCTGCGGATTCTGTTGCAGTGATTGCAAGAAGTTTTCACTGCCACGCCCCGCCCGTTGATGGGCGAGTAACCCGGTGGCGGTGTAATGGCTAGAGTTGACAAAACCCGCCTCACTGCGGCGAAGGTATTCTTGCCCGACCGCATTGTAGCCGAATTCCAGTGGCGCATGCTGATTGATTTGCAGTGAGGTGAGTTCGCCGAGCTGCCCAAAGGCATAATGAAGTTCACGATCACCGAAAGTGGTACGCGTTAACGTCGAATGGTCGCTGTCCCAATCATGTTTGATTTCTTGACCATTGATTCGCTCACACGTTAAACGCCCCTGCGCATCATATTCAAATTCAACCACTGAATCGGGGTTGGTGGCTTTCACCAATTGCAAACGTGCGTTGTACTCATAGGTCGTGGTCGATAAACATTTATTTTCAACGCCATTATCCAGCCATTCACTTTGTTCAACAACCAACCCAGATACATCATAACGCCAACGTAATTCGTGTTGGTCTGGATAACGTGTTGCTATTCGGCGACCTAACTGATCATAACGGTGCTCTTGCACTCGCCCTGTAAAGTCGGTTTCACGAATAATTTGCCCTGCGCGGTCACGCTCGTAGGTGTATTTATCCCCTGTAGCGTTAATCACCGCTTTTAAACGCGTCAAAGAGTCATATTCAAAACGGACTTCTGTACCGTCGGGACGTACCATCGCCAGCAGTAAATCAAAGGGGCCATAACGATAACGGGTGATTTTGCCTTCACCGTCCGTGACAGCAACCACACGGCGTTCGCTGTCGTACTCGATATGTTGATGAACACCGTCAGGTAAAAGAATATCACTGACACTGCCGTTTTCACTGGCATGCTCTTGGCTATAGTGGTAACGCGTCGTGTGTTTCAGTGCATCGGTATATTCTTGCAAGCGCCCCAGCTCATCAAACTGATATTCGGTGCTATTTTGGTATGGATTCTTTGTTTTGATTAATTGATGGGTGCTGTTGTATTCATATTGCCACTGCGCCCCATTGGGGTGAATGGCTTTAAGCAGTTCACCGTGTTGGCTGTATTCGTAGGCTTGAATGTGACCCTGAGGGTCAGTGAGGGTCGTTAGGTTACCTTGAGTGTCATAATCAAGCAGCCATTTTTCTCCCGATGGCGACGTGTAGGAAATCAATTGCCCCAGCTCATTATAGTCATAGTAAACATGACGCCCATCGGGAAGGAACAGGTAAGCCAATTGGCCATCAAAATGATAGCCATACTCTGTCTTTTCACCTAATGAATTGATTTCTGAGATTTTTTGACGCTGCTTCCACTGCGTATGGGTTTCACGCCAAAGAGGGTCAATCACCCGAGTAACTAGATTATCTTCATTATAATAATAGCGTGAATACCCGCCCTCTCCATCAATATAGGTGGTCATTCGTTGGGTATCATCATAGATAAAACGATCATGCCAATACCCTGAAGAGGAGTGAGTTGTAATGACACGGCCTTTATCATCATAAGTGAGTGTTAATTCAGTTTGATCGGTATCCCCCCACTGAACCATTAAGCCATCAGTGGTATAGCGGTGCCAAAGGTGATTTTGTTGATAGGCCTCACACTCCGATAAATACCCTTGGGGATCATACGCACACACAGCAAAAACATGCTGCTCATGTTTCTGTTTGCCTCCAATGATGCGCTGCAATTGACCTTTTTGATATTCAAGCTCTAAAAGGAAGCCATCATTTCTTCTTATTTCGACTAGCTGGTGAGTGTCATTATAAATAAAATGAATGCTATTTTGGTTCCGATCCGTGATAGCACTTAAACGGCGATAGTCACCGTCAATGTGAGCAAAAGATAAGGTATGTTGCTGTATGCTATCAAAAATCGTCAATGATTCATTTTTAGACCCCGTCAACAAATAATGCGGTGCGTGAGTATTTCGGGAGCGAACAGTATTTTCTTTAGCAATAAAATCAAATTGAGCGCCATCGCTGTCTTTAAAAATAATTTTGTCGTTGTCAATTCGTAAACAACGTGACCATTCATCCGTCCATTTTGGACCAAAAAGACCACTGGCAGCAGATGTTGACTGATATGTTCGATGCAAGATAATGGGTAATAACCCGGGAATACGAACAACTTGCCACTGCTGAATAAAATCCCCTGTTGCAACATTAACAGGTTCACCTTTACATGTTGCGCCAGCAGTACAAGTCCCCCCTACATCATCACTTTTCTTCGGTGCGGGGTTTTCAGCTTTCACATCGGTGTTTTTAGGTGTCCCTAATGGTTTTTCAGCTGCAGCCTCAACCTTCGGTGAAATACGGGGTCCTGGCGCAGGTAATGCTCGTTCCGCATCTTTCGCGATCTCAGTGATTGCTTGAATTGATTTTTCAGCAACTTGCGCCTCTTTTGCGGCAATAGCGGCCTCAGCCGCTCTTAGCTCCTTCAGGGTTGTAATGCCTTTTGACGTATCCGCCACCGCGTCAAGAGCCCTAGCCCCTTTGATGGCATTTATACCTTCCCCAGCTTTACCTACCGTACCTGCTTTGCTCGCAGGTAATAATATTGTCGCAATTTCTAATATTCCTCGGGACACGATCTCCGCTTTATCACTGGTGCCTTTATCCCATTTATTCTCCAAACGCTCCATCGCGTCACTTACTGCTTTTTTGGTATTTTCCCATGCCTCTTTAGCACTCTCAGACATACTTTCTTGGCAAACATTGCCTAAACGAGTATTTTCGAGAAGGATTAAAGCATCTAGTGTATTTTCAGCATTTTTAACCATTTGAATGGGGTTTATTGGGATAGCATCAGACATATGTACTAAACCGATACCCGTGTCTTTCACAAGCCCTAGCGTAGCCCGCCTTGCTCCATCTCTAACATCCCGATAAAAATTAAACGCATCCCCCGCCCATCCCCATCCTTCAACAGGCTCAGACCGAATACTGTCAATTTTCTCATCAAGATATTTATCCGCCTGATTAACCGCATTCTCTTTTGCAACTATTGCTTGACTGACAAAGCTTTGCTGTAGCGCTTCTTTTTCCGTGACCAAGTTTCGTAATAAATCAGAAATTACTGGGGGGTCATTACACGGTATTTTATTACTTTCAACAGGATTACCAGGGGACGCTTCATTCGTGATTAATGTCCCTAACGTATTTTTATTGTTCATGGCGACAAGCGAACCATGCATCGCCGCTGGCTGCCCCTCAATACGTACGGAAGTACTACCCGTCAGTATTATGCAGTCACCACTCCCTTGAGATGTGCCAGACATCACTCCTGAGCCCGCATTACTTTGAGAGCCTGCAATGATAGAGCCCACATTTAACGTGAGAGCTCCCCTAGCTCTAACGGATGTTGCAAATTTTTTGATATGATTGAGGCTTTGATAGCTATCAAACGGCACTACGGCATTGCCCACCTTACAAACATCAGGCGCACTACTGACTGCTTTAAAACCGCCTTCTGCATCACCTATGTGTTTATCCGACATGACATGCTCCTTTTGTCTGTGAAGGGACAACAACTGAAATGACAGCTTGTTTTATGGGGTATTCAGCAGGAATGCGCACCCGACGAACGACCGAAATAAATCGGTTATCAAGGTCAATGGTTAACGTGTCGAGTAAAGGTGTAACAGGAAACAACTCCCCCTCAATATCCTGAAGCAATACAAGGTACTGGTAATCGGGCAAAGCTGTGACAACCGTTGAAGATTCGGGTAACAACCCTTCCAATAAAATGGGTTCATTACCCGCTAAGAAACCGGGGTAACGTAAATGGACAGGTGCAGAGTTAAAAAATTGCTCATCAAAATCATCAGGATAAAAAGGGAACCGCGTTTCTTCCCAATGTTTGTCATAGGTTCCAGCATACTCAAGACGCCCCATCCACCAACGGGATACTGGGCCAGAACCCAATGTTAATTGCTCTTCATTAATGACGTGATGTTCTCTTGGTGTCGTTATAGTGTCCTCAATAATTTGCGGAGCTGGATATCGCTTAGATTTATCTAATGCGGAAATATCAGGATAAAAACCTATTCCAACCGGATTTGCTGCGTAAGCGTCAGTTTCTCCTTGGGTATTTATCCAACGACCACCATATGCCATTTCATGGCGCAAACTTACTCCATCAGTCAATAAAGGAGCGGTTAACTGCCAATTATCTTTTTCATATTGCCAATAGGATGGGCCCGTTAAAGTCCATGTACGAGAAAAATCCTTGACTCTGATTCCCGCTCTCCATTGTTCTGTAGGAATACCATCTTTAGGTTTTGCCACACCGCGAATGTGAATATTGGTACAAGGACGCCCAAGGACTAAATCAGTTTCATCAATAAGGCTGCTGTCTTCCGAAGTATGATAGTAATCATCCGCCATAACGAGTGGAAACTGTGTATTATTTAAATCGGAATAATGTCCCCCAGTTTTAAGTCGAAACGTTTGCCGAAACGCCAGTACATTAAATAACGCAGCTTGTTTACCGTATTTTTGATAAAGCAAATGTGGGAATGGCGTATAATTCATCACCTCAAACATCGGTTATTCCTTAATTTATATCCACATCTTTACCCGTAATCTGCACTGGGCCTGATGCTTCGAACTTAAATTCCGTGCCATTGATCGTGACATGACCGCCACTGTCCATACGTAGAACACTTGCCCCACAACGCAGTTCAATCACATCGCCCACATTGATTGATAAGGTATTCCCCACCGTGATGCTCTTGTGTTGCCCCACCGTTTCCGTATTATTTTTATCAATATTTTCAGTTCGATTGCCTTTGACCAGCATGGCTTGATTGTTATCAATAACCTCTATATGGTCATGAAGCACATGTGTGGTACGGTCATTCAGGACTTTGGTATTCATATCCTTCTGGGCATGTATAAACACTTCCTGTTTGCCGTTTTCATCCTCAAAGCGCAGCTCGTTAAACCCTTCCCCTTTATGGGTTTTCGTCCGAAACGTGGTGCGGGTTTTATTTTCAGGAAAACTGATTGGAGTCGCATTGCGACCATCATAAGTACAGCCCGTGATAATCGGCCTATCAATATCCCCATTCAGGTAACTAATCTGAACGACCGTTCCGATGCGTGGTACCGCAGAAAAACCATAGCCGCCGCCACTCCAACCCATCGCAACACGCACCCAACACGAAGCACTGTGGTCAGGCTCTCCACGTCTGTCCCAGTGAAAATGGACTTTCACCGCACCATGTTCATTGACATAGATTTCTTCACCCGGAGGGCCCACGACAGTCGCAACTTCATCACCATCCGCGGTGGGTTTATAACGATAAGGTGGCCGCCACTCTTGCGTACCAGGGATAAAAGAAACACTGTTCGACAACTGAGTACCTTCTCCGCCACCATTATCTGCCAGAGGCTGGACACCATGATGACTCACGCTAATGACTTGCCAGCTGTTATTCATCGGAAGATGCGGATGATTCGATAAGGTAAAGATTTTACCCGGCATCAAGGCAAAGCAGTTTGTTGTGGCACTACCCACCTTGCTCCCATTACGTAACTGTTCAAAACGAATTTGGGTGAGTGGTTTGCCCTCTTCATCCAATTGAAAACGGCCGTAACTTTCAAAGATGCTGTGCTGCCCACCCTTTTCCAATTTATTTTCATGTTGAAGTGGGTAGGAAGGGCGAATGAAATTATTGTCTTTATGAATGGTTTCATCCACACACAAGTATTCACCGTACTGCCATGTCATGGCGGTACTGTCGCTGATATCCGTATCCGCTTGCGGGTTATACATCAGGTTAATTCCCGCCGTCATCCCCATGTGTTCGTCACTGTAAAACAATTGGTTTTCTTCAAACCAAAAGTTAATCCCTTCCTCAAAGGCGAGACGACACCAAAAATCAAAGGCGGATTCTCGCTTTTGGGTGGTGTAAATACGTTTGGGATGTAAGTCATCACGGTAAAACTTGCAGTCCGACTTCACATGCGCTTCATCCAGCAAGGTTTTTAATATGGTCGGTACGTTTTGATTTTGAAAAATACGGCTATCTTGATTAAGGGTCATTACCCACATTTCTGGACGAATATCAAAGTGATACCACGTCTTTACGCCATCCGTATTCCCTTGAACCGCCCCGGCTAAAATGCCATTCACTTTACGGACTTGGACACCATCACGCTTGACGGTTAAAGAAGAGGCGACGCCAAGGTGTTTCTGAAAATCAATAAACGGTAAGGCACTAACAGCACTAATCGAAAGGGAAAATAACGAAGACAACCCTTCCGTTAAATTAAATTCGGTAACTTGAAAAGTTTCATCGGGTAGCCCAGCAATTGAGCATGTAAACACCAAGCCACTTTCCAGACTTCCCATGCCTAGTGCATCTAACAATGCCCCGTGAGCGGCTTGTAATGCCTGACTTTCTGAAAAAGTTTGTCCACCACCAAGTTTTAATCCACCACCAAATCCACCGCCATGGATAAGCGGGTTATTGGCTACACTGTTCAATTGGGATGTCGCCTGAGTTGCCATGGAGGCCGCAGTTGATGCCAAAGCCCCACCTTGTTGGGCTAATGCTGCCGCTTTTTGTACTTTACCGGACACCAACTCATTGACTTTAGATTGCACTTTATTTTTAACTTGATTTACCGCTTCATCTTTGACAATAGAAACGGGGTCAATGGTGGTTTTTTTGGGGTCTTTGCTAAACATCACTAGTCTCCATGACAAAATGGATAAGAAGCGGGGAACGAAATAAAAGCGATGACGAGCCCAAAAGAGCCCGTCAAAAAGGTATTACGCTTCGAGCGGTGCGCGCCAGTCATCGGCACCCGATGTGCCTGCAACCGTGTGCTCCCAGTCCACTTTGCGGTAAGACAGAGATACTTCGATTAACTGCGTGAAATCGGCTTTTGCAGGGTCTTGGCAGTGAGGCATTTGGCAGTCAATATTGACGATAGTCGCATCGGTTAACGTGGTGGTGAAGAAATGCTCTTGTTTACCTTCAACTGAGGTGCGGTACCATTTCAGTTCCACTTTCGGCAGCATCTCGCCAGACGCTAACGCGTTATACAGCAGCGGAACGGCTTTATTTAACGCAACAGTAAAACGGAACGGCTTGTGTGCACGCTGACCTGAAGGTTGGCCGGATTGTGGGTCTGTCGGTACAGTCACAACGTGAGAAAATTCTTGCACTAACATTTGGTCTTCATGACCTTGTACATAGATGTTACCCACAGAATCCGCAGTAAATGCACCGGCAGTGATGTTGCCTTGGGTTTTTCCTTCAATGGAAATATAGCATGGAGTTGGCATAGCGATATCCTTTATCAAGAATGACAAATTGAGTTAAGTAAATATAATTAACTGTTAATTTCCGTCATCTCAGCCAGTGCGCACGGTAAGATTTGAGTTAAGGATAATAAAAGCTTATGGATAGACTGTAAACCTAGCGGCCTTTTTGTATCTCCCTAGGATAAGTGACTTAGCGTAAACTGGTTGAAATATCGCTATATAATTTCAGAAAAACACTAAAAATGAATCATAACCGAATTATCATCGAACAAAAAATAGACCAAACTGCGATAAGCCCAGTAAGTTCTAATGTACATAGAAATAAACTATGTAACCAAATATTTCAATCTACAAAACCATCATAATTATATGATTTAATATAAATAAAACAAAAAACTCAAGTTATCTTCACTACTAATAAAATTATCAGCTTAAGCTGGCAGTGTAATTATCTGCTAATCTCAAATTAATAGTGATTAGTTTCACTTAAGGTGTAACAGATAATTTTCATCGGTGAGCAGCCAATTTGCCGATGAGGAAAAAGGAATTCTAATATTATTTATCCCATTCAATACCCTGTGAATTTTATCGCATTCAACTAACAATCTGTTCCGATTATAAGAAAGATGGCGTTGATTGTGGCCTGCCCGTCACTTGTTATTCTCGATCTTCCTCAGAGCCAATATTTATAATCTTAAATCCCCGTATCTCATCAGATTCTAAATATCTTAATATATAAAAAATGCGTTAGCCTATGATATAATCCGATTAAAACATGATAAAAAACGACTAAAAAAGACAAAATGAGCGACCAATATGAAAGTTATAAGTAAAAAAAATAAATATATCAGTTTTAGAAATAACGGAGTTTTTTTGATTACCGCAATAGTCAATTCAACTGCCTGCTTTTTTTTATTTGGTGTCATTGGTGGAACATTTGGTCTTTTAACAACTCTATTCTCTAATATCGTTTATGATACAAAACCTGATAGTAGTAATATTTTTTATGTGTTTTTTTTATTATGTTTGGTCATCGTTGGTGGGGGCATTGGCTTTATACTAAAGTTAACAGTTTATTTTTATATATACTTATTTATCTTATCATATTGCTATTATCTATTTTATAAAAAAGATGATTACTTAGACCGTACATTTCCATTTTTAATTATCTTTTCTTCCATGGGAACAACACTTGACTCTATTAGCATTGACCTGCCAATGGCCTATATCTCAGGGATTGCTATTAGTCTAACTATTTTTAGCTTACTAAAACATAAAAACTTTGAAAGTCATGCATTTAAAAACGGATTATTTTCAAAAGAAATATATCATAGTGACGAAAAAATATATATACGAGCTTTCTTGTTCAGTTTTTTCCTATTTTTAAGCCTTTCAATACCTGACTATCTAAATTTATATAAACCTTATTGGGCTCCCCTTACATTCATTATGTTACTCCATCCAAAAGAAATGCATATAATAAAGGCTACTTTACTTAGATTTTTAGGAAGCCTATTGGCGGCTGTTTTTGTCATTTCCATGTTTAGCATAACAAAATCAAAGGAAACTTATATTTACTTAGCAGTTTTAGCTTTAATTGTATTTTTAATTCCAACACTTTTTCGTTTAAATTATCTACTAAAAACATTTTCTATTACTGTTTTTGTTCTGCTTCTTCTTGAAGAAACTCAATTTTTACATGATCCAAGTTACTTACTACCGATATCAAGGGCATACGAGACATTTATTGGTGGTGCTATTGCAATCCTTGCTAGTTTAGTTTTAAACATTTTTAGAATTATAAAGAAAAGTGAAATTATAAATTAATAGCAAGGAAAAACAGGGAAGCTTCTTCTTAATAAACTATGAAGCTTCCCCTCTTTTTAGACCATAACAAACACAAGTTATGATAAAAAAGCGAATGTGGTTTTATCAAATTGTCGCATATACATTATTTATTTTCACGTCTCTTACAATACCAATGGCTAAACCAACGTGTAATGTAAATATAAATCAAAATAACTAATGTAACAATAAAAACATCCATATCTAGAGTTTTAGTATCAAATCCAATTATACTTATGAAGATCACGGGTGATAATATTAAAAGCATTATATCAAATAATAATTGTAATCTATAAGGCTTTGAAGTGATCCCATGCCATATTGATTTACCTATTTTCATATCAAAAACCTCTTACTCACTTATAAATTTTAAAATATCAGCATGAGAGCTAACTGTATTGTCTATTACCTACTGAATATCCGATATAAATAGCAACAAATCCAATAACGATACTTAAAACCAAATAACTCATTCCAACCAATAAAAACTGCGGAGACTTCATTATTTCTACTGCACCGTAAACGAAGCTAGAAAATGTCGATAATCCTCCCATGATCCCCGTAGCTAAAAAGGCATTCATCCCTTGGCTTATTTTATTTCTCATAAGTAAGCCTGCAACAACACCCAATAATAAGGAAGCAACAATATTTGCTACAAATATGTCAAGAGGGAAATGATTATTCATGGTAGGAACAGACACCATCAGTAGTTCTCTGGAAATTGCCCCAATTGCACCACCAATAAAAACTAAGATCATAATATTCATTTTTAGCCCCTGTTAGTTTGCTAACCAAGCACCAATAAATGCCGCAGCTAACCCAAATAAAACCGAAAGTAATAAGTAAAATAGTGCGAGTAATTTTTGTTTAGTTTGAGTCAATTTTAAAGCATCAAGTTGCATACTACTGAACGTCGTATAGCCACCGAGTAGCCCAGTTAAAACCGCTGATTGAAGAAATGTCCCATAACGGTCATCCCAATCGATCGCAAAATAACGGCTTAAAAAACCAATAACAAATGCACCAGAAATATTAATAATGAATGTGGATAATGGAAACGTCCCATGATAACGTTCCCCCACCAGGCGACCAATCCACCAACGAAGTAGTGAACCAATACCGCCACCTGAGCCAACTAATAAAATATCAATAGCTACCATTGCGGTCCTCTCTATTTAATATCATAAATTAAAGACATCATTTTTAAAATAAAATTTAAATTACACACATTAATTCAACATTATTAATCACTAGTCGTTAAATGATAATATTAAATGACCCGTAATTTTATTTAGCCTTATAAAACAGTTCATTCTGATATGGCCATATTCCAAATCGAGGTACACACCTTTTCCAATAGAAATTTATTATGGCTAAAAACAATCATCGATAATGGTCTTTCTTCAGAAAGTTGAATTAAAAACTGCCATATATCTTTCTGCAGATGCGCATCTAATTGTGCAGTAATTTCATCTGCAATTAAAACTTTTGTTCTTGGGTCTAATGCTCTTAATAAGGCAATTCGAGCAAGTTCGCCACCAGAAAGTTCACTGGGCCTTCTAGCCAACCACTCTGATTTAATAAACAACCGTTCAAGGTAGTATGGATCAGGCTCCCAAGCATCCTTCACGCTTTCACCGACTGTTCGATAAGGGTTAAAACATTTTTCAGGGTGCTGAGGAACTAACTGAATAGGGCAATACCCTTTTTGAGTTAATTTTTTTCCATTAAATAGCACATCGCCTTGCGTAGGCATTTGCCATTGGGCTAATACACGACCTAATGTTGTTTTACCAAAACCACTCGGTGCTGAAATCCCTAGACGCTCATTTTTATTCAGTGAAAATGACACTGAATCCCATAATGTACGGTTATCTTGCTTTATACATAAGTTTTTGACTTCAAACATACTGAAACTCTCTATAAGCTAATAGATGGATAACCAAACAACAGCAATAAAAATACAAATAATGGAAATAATACCACCTGATTTTGTAAACTCTAAAAACGATATTTTAATACCATGAGCTGAGGATTGCTCAACAGCAATAATCCCAGCAATACTGCCAAATATAAATATATTACCTGCAAAACAAGCACCTAAGATTAAAGCAGCACCTAATAAATCAACATTTCCATGGGGGTAAACAAACTGGATTAATAAAATCACCGTTGGTGTTGTCCCTACAAAAATACTCATCACGATGGTGACCAAAAATAACGTAATAGGACTATTTAGATCGATACCTTTACCCAATAAGTAGTGCAATACCTCCTGAGGGATACCTGTATTGGAAAATGCGGTATTAATAATAAATAGGCCCATCATTAGAAGAATTAAGTCACCATTAACATGCTTTAACATGTCACTGGATGCTATTTTTCTGTTTAACAATAAAAAACAGGCTGCCGATAATGCAACAAGCTCACGCGGAAAATCACTAAATAAAAACGCCAAAATAACAATAAATAAAACCGTAGCGGCTTTTATCGTTTCCCACCAATTGAATTCAATAATCGAAGGCTCAACATTGGGCATTAATGACTTTTTGTCTTCAGATAAATACCAACGATTACGATAAAGCAAGGTAATCACACACCATACAATAGGAACTGAAAATAAGACTGGAATGGCTGTAATATTGAGTATTCCAATAAAAGATAAATCCAATCCTTGTGCCACAACCATATTTTTAGGGCTACCAATTAAAGATCCTGCGGCACCATTATTGGCCGCAAAGCAAAAACCAAGTAAAAATGGAATAGGGTTAAGCCCACGGGATAATGTGACGGAAACTAATAAAGGTGTCATCGCCACCACCACAATATCGTTTGTAAGTACCGAAGCAAGAAGTGCCCCAACAATGATAAAAACAGCCATTAATTTAGGAGGGCTAATATTTAAGCTCGCCACTTTTTGTGCCGCTTGGTGATAAAAACCGGATACTGTAAATGATGCAGATACTACCATTAAGCCAAATAATAGCCCAATTGCACTATAATCAATTGCATCCCAAGATAATTTTGGCGAGATAATCCCAAACCCTATCATGGCTAATGCACCCGCTACAGATGCGCCAGTACGGTCAATTTTAATCCCTGGAAAAGTCCCAAAAGCCATTGCGACATACACTAAAATAAAAATAATAACGGTTAGATCCATAATAAACTCTCTATCTCTTATCTATATTTTTATTTCTTCGTATAAATGATAAAACTGTAGATACTCAAGTAGCAATTTTACCATTGGGCCCCCCAGCATATTACGAATCTAATATGTTGTTTGAAAAAATAATATTCTCCATCACTTGGTTATTAATGTTTTCACCAAAGATCATTTTAATCAAAACTTCACTTCCTAAAGATGAAAGCGAAATAAGTAAATCTGCATGTAATAGCTGCATATTTTCGTAATTTTTATCATCATTTACAGCAATGACGCTTTTAATATTTCCACCGACAATTTCTTTCGCAGCTAACATAGAGATGGTGTTTTCCGAATCAGAACCACCAAGAATAAATAAGGCTTTTGCCTGACCTAAGTTAGCACTATTTAATGCATGTTTATTGATTTGTTCCGTGGTAATAACTTGCGCATTATCTGGATAGCTCTTTTTTTGATCTTCATGGCAAAGTACCATGACGTCTAAGTCACGCTTTCTTAATCCGTGGTAGGTGTTTAAAGCTAAAGGGCTTGCGCCAACAATAATATAGTGGTTTTTCATACGGAATAATCTCTTCTTAACAATTTCTTGTGTGCTTTTTGCAAATACCCCTAGAAAATACACAATAGAGGTTGTAAAAATTGTAATACCTAAAATAACAATCGAAATTGTAAACAGTCTTGCCTCAACACTAATCGGAATAATGTCACCAAAGCCCACCGTCGTCATACATACCAAAGCAAAATAGAATGCAGATGAGATGTCAGTAACATGGGGTTGAAATTGCTCGCCTAAATATAAAGTACCAAATACAGAATAACCCAATAGTACGCTTAAGCTCATGAAAGCAACAAAGCCTGCACCAGATAAGCTATGGCGATTAAATGCTTTCCAATTTGCAACAGCAATAATCAGAACGATTAGTGAAAAAGTTCCAGTCAGGACATTTTCTCTTGCTAATACCAAGTTAATTAACATGATAATGAACAGCATAAAACAGCTAAATAACCAACCGATACGTAGACCTAAGTAAATAGGAATAGCAAGAATAATGAGTACAACGCCAATAGCAAACCTTGGAATATCTAATAATTTAACCAGCCCTAATGATTGTAGCCAATCAACAAAACCTAGATGTTGAGGATATAAATGAAGATCATAAGTTGAGATGATGGGGAGAATAATCAATATCCCATCAGCAAGTATTAATAATGCGAGCACTAAGCGTAGCATTCTCATATTTTGAATATATTTATATATTGCATTTTTTTTCATAATTGAGTACCAAAAGTTTTAGTGCCAATATTACTGTCGATGTTTAGGCATAATATCTTGGTTCGGTACTAGAAATAACCATGATGCGAGAACAAATGGCATCGTTAAGGTCGGAATACCAAATGGTTCAAGAATTATGTCGAGTGCCCCTTGAACAAATACGGTAAATATCACACCAACGATGGCATAGACGACCACGCGATAGCTCGGCTTGTTAAAGGTAGAACCTAAAGCAATTGCAGTTAATACAGCACTAAACGAATATAACCCTGTATGAATACTCGCAAAGTCACCTTTTAAAAGAGTTGCAACAATAAAGGCAAGAAGAGAACCAAATACCGCAAATATCGCTGCCCATATAGAACTAACCGCTAAGCCAATGACAAAGATGATGCCAACAATCATGCTACTAAGTAAAAAAACTTCAGAAATACCACGGAAAACATCAGCAACCAGATCGCTATGCGGAATTAATCCAATAGGTTCAATAAGTTGTTTAGGTAGTGCAGGAGTCGGTAATGCAACGCCTTCAATACCTAAGAAGTTGTAACTCGCGAGCAAAATAATCCATGATACTAAAACAAAAGGAGCTGTTAATGCTGCAACTTTCCAATTCTTAAGAAAATCCATTAAAGAGATAGTCGCTATAACCGAAACGATGCTCCCCAATACGATAGTTACCCAAACAAATGGGGTATTCTCTAAGAAAGTCGGTAATGCAACACCCACTAAACAACCATTGTAACCATAAAGCCCCGAGCGCAACGATTCAGTATCTAATTTACTAATATAAGCTGTCAGTGTAGCGACAACGGTGCCTAACAAACAGCCTAAAGCGACTTGTGGCATTCCTTCTAAAAACGCACCGATGAAAATCGCAATAAAAAATAGAAGTCCGGTTAGTGCGTTATTTTGAAACATAACTTGAGCACATCCACGCAAGACGACATCAATAAATTGAATCGTCATATTTTTGCTGGCTAACTTATTCCAAGCGTTCTGATTTATTATTTTTTCCATCGTGAAATTCCTTAATAGGAATATCAGTAGAGAATTTATAAAAATCACTCTACTGATAATATATTAATAAATTACCTTGATAACCTAGCAGGTTATTTCAGTCATTTTATGACAATCATTACCACATTGTATTAAATGCAATAAGATACATTTAATACATCGAACCATATTTAACGCCATAAAAAAGGCTCTTGTAGCGAAATACCTAATATTTCTTCTCTCGCTATTTGCCAAAAATACCTAACAGCATCCTTTACTTTTGGACTATCAACACCCAACGCTTTAAATATTAATCCACAATCATTCGGTAATTGAGTTGCACCAAAAGCAATTTCATTTTTCGGGTCATATATCGCATCTAGACGTTCTAAAATACGTTCATGGTGAATTTTAGGTGTCAATAAAATCACATTGCCAAACGTATCGAAGCTATCCATAACTGCGGTAATGTTTAGCGGTGATTTTTTTGGCTCTAAAATGTATTTCTCAACAAATAATTCTTTATTGGACGATGACTCCGCTCGAATATGTGATGAGAAAACATCAAAGCCAAACTGTTCGTCAGGATGATGATACTTTCGTCCTGACATCAATATTTCTGAGTAAATCATAGTTGCACTTGGGTGAATATTAATCCGCGTGTCAGTAATAAACCGAGAATTACGGTGAGGAATGATAGGGTCGGGTAAATATTCTAAATACCCGTCCTCCTCAACAATAATATTTTGGTACTGAGTAGCATAGTTCGCTTCCATCATATGAACTTTGGTCGCAGATTGCGTTGTCACATGAGCACAAGCACCCTTTTCAACTATAATATCAAGGGCTTGCCTATCACCTTGTAATAAGCTGCCAGAGGTAGAGATCATAGTGACGCAGGGTAGCTGGGGCATCAATTCATCCCAATACAGTGCTTTTTGCACTAAAGAGGGAACACGACGCTCCATTTCCACCAGCTCACTACGATATTCTCCCTGAGCAAACCTTAATTTTAGGTAACCACTTTTACCCACAGCACCACTTTGCATTTGCTTCGGTTCATCTTGATATGCGGCGAGTTCAGGGGCATTGCAGCCTAAAATATGAGCTTTAACACGCGTTGGAGTATTTGCTATATCTGCCCTGAAATTCGTCATCTTTACCCCCTTGGAACTTGGTGCGTAAAGAGGAATTTATCCATGATCATATCAACTAGCTCAACAACCCCTTCCCCTGTTTTACAGTTAGTTAGTACGTAAGGACGCTCCCCACGAACAACTTTAGTGTCATGCTCCATCACTTCAAGGCTAGCACCAACATAAGGCGCTAAGTCAATCTTATTAATAACTAAAATATCAGCTTGTACTAAGCCTGGGCCATTTTTACGTGGGATTTTTTCACCTTCAGCCACATCAATAACATAGATGTAAAAGTCCGCGAGTGCAGGGCTAAAGGTCAATGTTAAGTTATCTCCACCGCTTTCAATCATGATCACGTCGCTATCAGGGAAACGTTCTTCCATGTCTTCAACTGCAGCAATGTTCATACTTGGGTCTTCACGTACCGCAGTGTGAGGACATGCCCCGGTTTCAACACCTAAAATTTTCTCTTCATCAAGAATACCTTTCAAGGTACGTTTTACTTGTTTCGCATCTTCGGTCGTCACAATATCGTTTGTGATGATTAGCGGTTTAATGCCTCTTTCAATAAGGATCGGGGTGATCACTTCAATAATGGCTGTTTTTCCTGAACCAACAGGCCCACCAATTCCGATCCGAGTCATTTTTTTCATCATTTTTCCCCAAAATTTTTAGTTGTTCGCTAATTCATAAATAAACGAACAAACGATTTAGTGTGTACCGCAGCTAAGACATCAATAACAGGAACATATGAGGACATTTGCTCTATATCACCACAGGCTGCGATGTCACAAAAAGCCTTAATTTCTTCATTTAATTCAAAAAGAATATGCTGTGTTTCATAGTGTGTGATACGCATTAATCGCATCGCGGCACTTAAGATTGTCATGGCAATACCATATTGATGCATCACAACAACATCTCTTTCGGTGATCCCTTGTACCGCCATAACAATGGCTTGTATGACTGGCTGGGTCCCTGGAACCTCATTGGCTTTGATTTTCGCAAGCCACCCACTCACTTGTGGGTCATCAAAAATATGAACTGAGATTTCAGCGAGTTTTTTTCCCATTCGAGTCGTCATTATTCGCGCTTCTTCATTCAATTTGCGATTATGCACTGCCCAATCAATCTTCGCTAATGCGTCATGATCTTGTGCAAGAACGGCACGATGTGCCGCCACAATCGCAATGCAATCTGAATGTGCTGCGACCTTCAAAGACGTGTGAACAAAGGATTTCAGCGTTTCTTTGTCGTGGACAACACCTTTTTGAATGGCGGATTCAACCCCATTTGAAAATGTGAACGCACCAATTGGCAGCGCTGAATCACCAAACTGCATAATTCTAATTAGGTCAGATGCTTCCATATCACTTTCCTTACTCATGGACACGAACGTTATTTGTGTGTATGAGTGTGCCCATGGTCATGATGGTGATTATGACTGTGATCGTGTCCATGGCTGTGATCATGACTGTGGTTGTGTCCGTGGATCTGTCCTAACTCCACATGAACATGCGTATCCGTTTCCTCTGCACCACCAAATAATAAGCGTGCTTCAGAGTGGCTCAATTCAGGTAAAATGCTTTCACCCTTCACAAAGGCAAATGTTTCTTCACCGAACCCATGTGTACGCATCACTGATCCCATCACTTTTTCACTTACCGTTAATGGCACGTAAACAAGATCACCTTTTAAAACAGCTTTCCAATGTTGGTTTCCTAAAGCATGCCCTAATTCAAAACTAATACGAATATGCTCTTCTGTGCTCAAGTTTTTCAGGTGGGATAAATTGACCATCATGACGTCACGTAAAGAGATCTGAACTACCGTCATTGTGTTGGTGGCTTCATCAAATAGCAGAACGTCGCCATCAGATAACAAGACGTTTCTGTCCAGCGCGATACCCAAGTCTTGGCCTTTTTCCGTATTTTTTCGACAGCGGCTTTTCTGTGCTTCTCGTTGATCGAGGATCAACGTATCAACATCGGCATTTTTCTGGCGTGCTTGCCACATTGGGTCTTTTTTAACATTGCCAAGAATATGTTCAATAATGATCATAATATTACCTTTTATGTTAATTCTGCCCACCACTGGCAGGCAGATAATCCAAACATGTACAATTAGCTAAAGAAATAACGTTGGTTCATTGCGGCTTCGCTAATCGGCTGGCAAGTTGCATGTTCACCATTCACTTTTACAGCAAAAGTTTCAGGATCAACTTCGATATTTGGTGTTTCACCGTTACGCACTAAATCACGCTTCCCGATCGCTCGGCAGTTATTGACAGCAATCACTTGGCGTTCAAGGTCTGCTTTTTCTTTAATACCATCATCTAATGCGGCTTGTGAAACAAAAGTCACACAAGTGTCATTAACAGTTTTACCCATCGCACCAAACATTGGGCGATAGAAAACTGGCTGTGGTGTTGGTAAGGAAGCATTTGGGTCGCCCATTGCAGCCCAGTTGATCATACCACCTTTAATAACCAGTTTAGGTTTAGCCCCAAACATACGCGGGTCCCATAATACGAGATCGGCCATTTTCCCAACTTCAATCGAGCCTAAGATATGGCTGATACCTTGAGCAATTGCTGGGTTAATAGTGATTTTTGCCACGTAACGTAGAACACGGAAGTTATCATTGCCCGGTGCATCTTCAGGTAGCTTGCCACGAGAAGCTTTCATCGCGTTGGCAGTCTGAACAATACGTAACCAGTTTTCACCCACACGCCCCATCGCTTGTGAGTCACTTGAGAACATCGAAATAGCACCCATATCATGTAGTACGTTTTCTGCTGCAATGGTTTCAGGGCGAACACGGCTTTCTGCAAATGAAACATCCGACGGAATATTTGGGTTCAAGTTATGACATACCATAATCATGTCAAATAACTCTGATTGACTGTTAACACCGAACGGTAATGTTGGGTTTGTTGAGCTTGGTAATACGTTAGGTTGGCTAACAACTTTAATAATATCAGGGGCATGTCCACCACCTGCACCTTCAGTGTGATAAGTGTGGATAGTTCTGCCTTCGAATGCTTCGATGGTATCTTCAACATAACCACCTTCATTCAAACTATCTGTATGCACAGAAATTTGTACATCAAACTCATCAGCAATACGTAGCGCATGGCGGATAGCGTTCCCTGTTGCGCCCCAGTCCTCATGCACTTTCAGACCCGCTGCACCCGCAACCAATTGCTCTATCAATGGTTCGCGCGTATAAGAGTTGCCTTTCCCTAAAATACCCACGTTGATTGGTAAGCCTTCGATTGCACGTAACATAGAACGCATGTTCCAAGGACCTGCGGTTACTGTTGTACCGTTAGTTCCATCTGTTGGACCAATACCACCGCCAAAGAAGGTTGTCACACCGTTTGATAACGCCGCATAAGCTTGCTGAGGAGAAATTAAATGGATATGAGTATCAATACCCGCAGCTGTTAAAATTAAGTGTTCACCAGAAATAGCATCTGTTGATACCCCAACAACCATGCCCGGTGTAATGTTATCTTGAATATTTGGGTTACCACTTTTACCGACACCAACGATTTTACCCGCTTTAATCCCCACGTCCGCTTTAATCACGCCTAAACGCGCATCGACGATGGTGACGTTAGTAATTACTAAATCTAAAACGCCATTATCGCTAGTAAAAGTATTATTCGCGCCCATACCATCGCGTAAAGATTTACCACCACCATAGACAGACTCTTCGCCATATCCACGTAAATCTTTTTCGATTTCAATATATAAGTCAGTATCGCCTAAACGAATTTTATCGCCAACTGTTGGCCCGAATAAACCGTTGTATTCTTGTCTAGAAATTTTTGGCATGTTATTTACCTTAATGTGAAGAAGGTGAATTGTTATTTATCATTACTGACATCTAACGCGCTTACTGTTCCTTATGCTTAAAACCACGAGCAATTGCTTTATTTAAGGCGATTGCTTTAGCAGGACGTTCAGTAGCGGCAACGTTATCACCCGCCCAACCATCAACAAGGTTATTAAACCCATATACACTTTGTTTTCCGCCGTAAGGGATCAGTGAAACTTCAACTTCATCACCTGGCTCAAAACGAATTGCCGTTGTAGAGGCAATATTTAAACGCTTACCGTAAGCCGCTGCACGGTCGAACTCTAATGCATGGTTAACTTCAAAAAAATGGAAGTGGGAACCAATTTGCACTGGTCTGTCACCCGTATTACGAACTTTAATTTTTGTTTCAGGTTTACCGACGTTGAACTCAATAGGCTCATCAGCAAAAATAACACCACCTAAAGGAGTCGGAACTTTAATGTCTGCTTTTGAATTACTCATGATTCACCTCTCCTTCATTTATTTAATCGGATTGTGGACTGTCACTAAGCGAGTACCATCAGTAAAAATCGCTTCAACCTGCACATTTGGAATTAAGTCCCCTACGCCATCCATAACGTCTTTTTTTGTTAAAACAGTCGCCGCTTCTTTCATTACATCTTCAACAGTTTTACCATCACGCGCCCCTTCAAGTGCCGTGACTGTAATAATGGCAACAGCTTCTGGATAATTTAATTTCACACCACGTGCACGGCGTTTTTCAGCCACATCTGCGAGTGTATAAACCATCAATTTTTCAATTTCTCTTGGGGTTAATTGCATAACGCCTCCTCAATTGATAAAACTTAACATTGTTAATATTGATAAATAATCATTTTCCGAGCTAATACTCACTTTGTTTATAAAATATAAATTGAGTTAAACATCTAATAACGACAAATTAAATAAAACTCTAACCAATAAACATTCCAATTTAATTAATCAAAATAAGACTGGATATACATTGGCTATTCCTTATGTTTAATTTTTAAATAGTATTAGTCCAATTCATAAATTGTTGTTCAGGCAAAGAATTCCATAGAGATTGAAACCATTTCCCGCCTCCGCCTTGCTTTAATCTTTCACTACTGAGTACTTCTTCTAAAACACCATTACGTAATAACGCAATGCGATCAGCGAAACGAACAGCCATTGCAAGGTCGTGAGTAACCCACAAAACACCTTTACCATCAAAGCAAAGAGACTTGATATGTTGTAGAAGTTGCATCGCATGTTCATCGTCTAGCCAAGATGAAATTTCATCCGCAAGAATATATTCAGCTTGGGAAAGTGTCGCGCTACAAGCCAGAACTCGTTTTGCCATTCCCCCGGAAAGCTTATTGGGATAACTATGGATTAAATCTGCTTGTAAATTATATTGTTGTAAGTGCAACGCGACGTCGTGCATTTGAATATGCTGCCCACTTAAGACAGCGGCACGTTCAAGTTGAGGCCCTATCTTAATGAGAGGGTTTAATGCGCTAACTCCTTGAGGGATATAGCATAATGAATTGCCGCGATATTGCTGTTTTGACTTTTCTGTTAACTGACTTCCATTTAACACAATATCACCACGGCAACGCATATTTTCAGGTAACAAACCTAAACTGCTTTGCAGTAGTAAACTTTTCCCTTCCCCGCTTCCTCCTACCAATGCAACCATTTCACCTGGAGCCACATCCAATGAAATATCTTGTAAAAGCGGAGACCACTGTTTTTTGCCTAGCCAGCGAAATTTCGCTACATCAATCGTAAGGTTATCAAAACTTAGCATCAATCGCTCCTCAACCATAATTGTTGTACTGCTTTAGCAAATTGATCGAATAACAGCACTAAACCAACTAATGCGATGCCCGGAAACATGGCTAACCACCATGCTCCTGTGCTCAAGTAACGCAAGGCATCGGAAAGCAAAATACCTAACGATGCTTCATGTGGAGACAAACCAAAACCCAAAAAACTCAGTGCTGCACTGTGTAATATCGCATGTGGGAACATCAATAATGTCCCCACCAACCATTGTGAAAGGATCATCGGTAAATAGTCATACCGGCATCGGTAGAGCGCACTATTTCCAATCCGTTTCGATAACATGATGTAATCTGTTTGCTGCACTCGGAGCAACTCGGAACGTAAGATCAACGTCAACTTTGGCCAATGTGTCAACGCAACCGCCCAAATTACACCCACTTTGCCACCACCTAATGTAAAGCAAATCAATATCAGCAATAACAAGTGAGGTAGTGCTAATAACGAATCAATACATCCACGTATAACATAATCCATCGTCTTACTAAATGAGGATAAACTTGCCATCACGAGTGCTATCGCTCCGCTCGATACGGCTGCGATGGTGCCAATTTGTAAGCTGGTCGCTATTCCTTGGAATACTCTATCCCACAAGTCTCGACCTAAATTATCAGTACCAAATAAATGTATCCACGATGGCGCTTGTCGACGGTCGAGTAAATTCACTTCTACATCTGTTTGGGAAAGCCATGCTGCATAAGCCCCTAAAGCGAATAAACACAACAAGGATATAACTAACTTAATTAAAGCCTTATTTGGGTTATAAGTCATGGCTCTCGGAGTACCCCTTTATTCACGCTCTTGAGCATCATGTCAGAAATACTGTTACTAAAGAAAATCACTACCGCACATAACATCACAATCCCCATTAATAAAGGGATGTCACCCCGCAAACCCGCATCAATGGTTGCTTGTCCTAAGCCAGGGTAAGCAAACACCTTTTCTGCTAGCAATGCGCCACTGAGCAATTCTCCCATTGAGGCAAACTGTAAACATATTGCAGGTGTAACCGCATGTTTTACTACATGAAAGCTGACCATCGGCCACCCTTTATCCCCTTGTGCTTTCGCATAGTGGATAAACTCGCTGTTCATCACCTCAGCAACTTTCGAACGAGTATGCAGAGCTATATTACCAATGCCTAACATCCCTAAAGCCACTACAGGTAACACAAGATGATGCACTTTTTGTGACAATGTTGATGTTTGTTCATCTAAGCCTATCGGCCAAGCGCAACAAATTGGCGCCCACTGTAATGAAACAGCAAAAAGTGACAATAAAAGTAAGCCAACCCAAAAAACAGGAATTGAAGCCAATAAATAAGACAGTGTTGAAATGACTTTATCCGGCCATCTATTTAGGTAACGCCCGGCTACCAACCCCAAACCAAAACCCATCGCCCCAGAAAATAGCCATGCCGATAATAACAAAGCTAATGAAGGCGCTAACCTATCAGCAATCACCTGTGAAACAGGGGTGTTATAGAGCATGGAGTACCCCATATCACCTTGTAATAACTGAGAAAACCAATGCCAGAACTGCATCCATAATGGCTGATCAAGCCCCCAACGAGCTGCAATCAATGGATATTGCTCGGGGGGAACATGCATTAAATCATTGCCAATGTAGGCTTTAATTGGGTCTATTGGTGAATAGCTTAGGAGAATAAAAACCCCAAATGCTGTCACTAATAATAAACAGACAAACCGCAATAAAAGCCCGATGGTTGTCCGCATTATTTACAGGTCCACGCCCAATCATCCACATTATTCAATACTGACCATGAACCATGAATTTCAGGTGCCCCCTTACCTAGTTCAACACAGTTATTCAATAAATAAAGATGTTGTACGTTCATTAACCAAGCCCAAGCGGCGTCACCTTGGATACCTGTTCCTGTTTTGCCATCCCAATCCACTTTTTGCCAAAATGGAATTGCCGCATCTTGGTCTGGCTGACGAAGTGCTTCTTCTATCACCTTATCGACTGCTGGATTTTTGTAGTAACCCGCGTTATAGAACCCCACACCAGCGGCTTTGCTGCTGTAGTTATGAACAAGCTCCATTGGGTCAAGACTCCCCCACCCAAATAATGTTGGGTTGGCATGCATGTACTTTTCCACGGTTTCCCAGCTGCCTGATTTTAAATCCATCTCAATACCAATTGGCTTTAAGCTAGCCCTTACGGCTTGAGCTAAATCACGACGAGTGCTATCCCCACTGGCGTACCAAAGCGTCAGTTTCGCCACTTTGCCATCTTTTTCTCTTAAGCCGTCTTTATTCAGCTTCCAGCCAGCATCTTCAAGTATAGTTTTCGCTTTTTCGACATCCCCATCTTTAAATGAAGATTGAGGGTTATTCCAAGGTAGGCCTTCAACGCCAGTATATGCAGGGATCGCAAAACCTTCTAATACCGCGTCTGCTAATAGCTTACGGTCAATGGCGTAGTTGATCGCTTTGCGAATAGCAACATCGGAAGTAATGTCGTTACCAATTGGGTCGCCTGACGCATTTTTCTCTCCCGCAGGTGGAATTGGGAAGGAAATTCCTCGGTTTTCAACACTGTGGCGCTCAATCAATCTCATGCTTTTCACATCTTTCGCATTACTCGCCACGGCAGCAGGAATACGAACAATATCTAATTCACCACTTTGAGCGGCAGAAAAAGCACCATCTTCATTCAAGAAAACAAAAACCATTTTATCGAAATCGTTTTTAGGCCCCGCATAAAATGGGTTTCTTTCAACAATTAATTGCTGACCTGGTTGGAAGTTCACTAAGCGATAGGGACCTGCTCCGATAGGATTATGGGCGTATTTTTTCGCATCATATTTATCCGCAGAAACAATCCCTAATGAACCTAATACGTTAATAAAGGTACTTTGCGGAGCAGATAAAGTCATTCTAACAGTAGATGGGTTGATTTCCTCTGCTTTAGCAAAGTTCCCCATATCGACTTTTCCACCACTTGCGGCGGCGTTGTTATAGGTAAAAACAACATCTTTTGCGGTTAATGGGGAGCCATCGGAAAATTTTAGTCCGTCTTTTAATTTTAACGTCCACTCTTTACCATCATCTGAATGCTCATATTTTTCAAGCATATAGCTATGCCAAGATAAATCAGCTTTTTGTTTTAATAATGGACTATGTAAAAGTAAATAGCTGCCGTGGCTCCAGCCTAACATCGGGTCAAACCCTTCAGTTGGCTCAGAACCAATCGCTAGACGCAAAGTTTGTGGTTGCTGTGTATCGGTCGCAGCATTTGCCCCCATCGATAGCCCCATAAAACAAATAGCCTGAATAGCTATTGCTATCTTCTTTTTCATATACCCATCCTAAATTACCAGCTGTATTTAGCAGCTATCCCAACCGGTAGTTCAAATAAACCCACCAATTAGGATAAACTGCAAGAAATAATATATTTGATAACTAATCTGCTTTTTCTCGATATGCGTCTTCATCAAATTCAACGGTATCTAAATTGTCACCAACAGCACTTTGGTCAACTCTGACTGGCGTAAATTTATTGATTATCCAAAGAATTAAGATTGTAAAGACAAAGGACCAAATACTGGTAAAGACAACGGCCACAGTTTGCTTCACAATTTGCATCCCGTTTCCTTCAATTAACCCTGCTGGCCCTTTCGCATTCCAAACCGTTGATGCAAATACACCGACTAAAATCGAGCCTGTAATACCACCAACACCGTGCACACCGAATACATCTAATGCATCGTCTAAATGGCGTCGGACTAAGAAAACACAGGTATAACAGACGATACTGGCAATAACCCCGATAATTGCTGCAGAACCAATTGAAACATAACCTGAAGCAGGTGTAATAGTGGCTAAACCGGCTACTGCCCCTGTTAAAAAGCCGACAAGTTTAGGTTTGCCTGTATGCAAGCGTTCAATAATAAACCAAGTAATTGCCGCAAATGCAGCCGCAATATCAGTAGTAATAAATGCCGAAACGGTTACGGTGTTGACTTGCAGTTCAGACCCAGCGTTAAAACCATACCAACCAAACCACAATAAAGCCGCGCCAAGTGCAATATAAGGAATATTATGAGTACCATCTGACTTAACGACTCTTTTACCTACATATAACGCTGAAGCTATTGCAGCGAAACCGGCTGTTGCGTGAACGACAATACCACCCGCAAAATCAACAACTCCCCACTTAGCAAAAATGCCATCTGGGCTCCAAACCATATGAACGAACGGTGCATAGACAAATAATGTCCATAAGGTTAAAAAGATGAGATAAGCAGGGAAATTAACTCTATTTGCGAAAGCTCCTGTAATCAAGGCTGGGGTAATAATCGCAAACATCATTTGATATCCAAAATGAACCAGTATTGGTAAACCGCCATCATTACCGGTATACATCGTTTGAGGGCTTATGTTATTCAAGAATGCATAATAAAATGGGTCGCCGACAATCCCATTAATCGAGGGACCGAACGATAATGAATAACCAACCACGAACCAAATAATTGCCACCCACCCCATAGAAAAGAAACTCTGGGACATAATGGTAATAACACTTTTACGAGAGACTAATCCACCATAGAAAAAAGCAAGTCCAGGAGTCATTAGCATAACAAGACTTGTACAAAGCAGCATAAATGCTGTATTTGGGACATCCAATACTGCAAGTATATTATTCATTAATTAATACTCTCCAATGAATGTATTCATATTTAGAATATCGAAATAGGAAATGATTATTTCATATTTATAGCAGTTTAATAATTGATTTATATATTTACAGTTCAATCACATAGTTATCTTTTTTCATAATATAACATTCAGTGAGATAATCAATAGAATTATTAACCAAAATAAAAATAATGGATTATTCATTTTAACGTTAAAAATTTAATATAAAATAGTCAATAATAAATAGTACTGGTAGATTAAATTTTAACACTGATGAAGTGTTAAAATTTAAATTAGCTCTTTAAGACTAAACGCCGCCGAGGTTCAGAGTGGCACATGGATAGAGATTTTGAGTTCGCTTATCAAACAAGCGCAACGCGGTGTTATTAAAGAAAAAATGATTAAAAAACTCACAATCACCACAGTTTGTCACTTTATGAGGATCTGCCGTCAAGCCTATTACAAACGACAAGATACATCTGATAAAAAGAGAAGTCAGATGATATTATTGTCTATTCAGTGAAATCTGAGCGCATTTTTCATGCCTCTATTAAGTGTTCGTAGTTGCACTTTATTTTCAAACAAAAACAATTAATTATTGGACGTGAACGATTATTTTCTTTATTTAAAAAACATCGATTATTGGTGCCAACTAAACGAAATTATCATCTAACAACATTAAATCATCATTGCTTTCATCAGCATCCAAATTTAATTAAGTCAGGATTTACTCCCACGCAACCAATACAATCTTGTGTCGCTTATATTACCTATTTATAAACTCATGAAGGCAATACTGATTTAAGTTTAATTACAGATGCTTATTCATAAAAAATTTGGGTTATCATTTAGATGACAACATGAGAATGAAGACGGTGAAGAAATCGTTGCTCTATGCATTAAAAAACGACATTCAGAAATACCATTGTTCCATCATTATGATCGTTGAAATGATCAACAAATTCAGTAGAAGATCTAAGCGGCATCTTTGAATTCACAATATTTTTGATGTGGTGTTAAATAACCAATCTTTGAATGGCATCGATAATAATCGTAAAACTAAACGTAATTTTCAACCTCATCGATAACAGATTGATGATTCATAAACGATAAATGATTGAGTCTTTCTGTCTTTAAACTCCTAAAAATTTTTTCCATCACCGCATGATGTACCCCTATATGTGCCACCTAAAGGGGATAGTTTTCAATAGACGTTAGTAGATATTGGGATAATGGGATTTAGTTGGAATGCTTGTTTGCTTGTTTGTATAACTTAAGGGGATTGGAAGACTTTAGAAAATGTTGCTAGAAGTGAAGATGGCGGAGGAGGAGAGAACCATACACATCACTCATTTCATTGATATTAAATAATTATTTAAATTCTAACTTTATAGATACCCCCAAATGTACCCCCTAATATTTTTGTCATGCCTGTTTTGAGGTGATTTTTAATCTCAATGTTAGCCCTACACTTTCCAGTAACATCATTGCATAAATATCATCAATGGCAACTTCATTGCAGATAATGAAACACCAACCAGAAATAACCCTCCCCGTGTTTTTCACGACTCCGTTTCAAACGGAACTGTAAAATTAACACTTGTGAGATTTAAATGACGGCAGTGATTATTTGCGCACCTCAATATGGGTTATACAAAATAGAATAGGTAGGCTGGTGGACCTATTCGAACTGCCCCGATATTTTCGGGTTAGTTGAACTGGTCATCTTAAAGAGGGTCAGTTAAAGGTAGGTAACTAATTGTGGGTTAGTTTAAAGAGGAGAAATAGCCTATTTAGATTTTCCGATTTCAAATCGGCTTATGATGATACTAACTTTTACTAACCTGTAACTATCTGCGCCCCTGTTAGCTGATAACCATTAAACCATTCATAACGACCTGTAGCAGTTACTTTGTTTCCTTTCTGGCAGGTCATTAGCTCCAGCGCGTTAATATCGAATGCCACTATCTTTAATGGGTACGGGCTACGCTTGTCACTCTCAGCCTGAATAGTCATTGTGGCCATAACTTTACCTGTGGCTGTTTTAACTCGCTCAGGAGCTTTTATTACCGTTCCTGATGTGGTGATCCTGATTGATTTTGCTTTTCTCATTTCTGGTTTATTCATCTTGATACCATCACAATATAAGCCAGTGGTTAAAATATAATGCTAGTGGGATTCTGGAAGATCGGATAATAATTCTAATTTCTATGGTGATCTAAACGTTAATTTATCCATGATGATACGGGATAATCCCGTATGTAGCTATAACCTATTGATTATACTTAATTCCGTTAAATCGACGGAATCAAAATATAACTGATTGATAACGCTTAATTCTGTCACAAAACCAGATTAACGCTCATTGGTCATCGTTTCAGTGACCAATGGTAATAGGTGGCAATACATTGTTTTCATTACTAACGGTCAAATTGACCGCCTGAAACCTTAGCGTAACCTTAGTGTTAGTTTCCATTTGCTAAAGTGCGTTTTCACTGGAAACCTCGCCGTAATCTCGCCCTGATTCCTTACCGTAACCTTACCGTTATCGACTTAATCCTCACCGTAATCTCACCGTTCAACCTTGCCGTAACCTTGCCGTAGTTCGTTATTGTCGCTACCTATCTCTCCCTCATTAGTGAGGGCAACATCAATTTTTAAATTTTGCGGTAATGTTTATTTTGGCTCCCTCATTGATGAGGGTAGCATAGTTTAAGTTGTTGATTTTTATTCAGAGTGCTTATTTGCACTGTGGGATTACTCCCTGAGGACAAATTTGTCCTGTGGTTACTTTTGGTGGTTACCAGAGTGGTTACTTTTATCTCGTGGGCATTATTGGAATATTGCCAGCCAGTGACGAGCCTCCGATTTCAGAGCCTCATGTCTCCTTAATATCAAGGAGTCCTATTCAGTCGCCTTAAGTGCCCTTGATTTCAAGGCAACCTATAGCCTGTATACCGTCGCACTTTTTCTTGCATCGCTTAATATTTGACCATTGCGATTATCTTCGCATCACCGTTTCTGTGCTGGCTTCGTCCATTGGTAGGTAGGTGCTGTCATTCTCCGTCTGTGCCGTTCTTTAGCCTGTATCGTCTGCGCTACACCTGTTCTAATGGCTAACCTATCGCGTCCGTTGAGTGATTGCCCTTGCTGGTGGGCTAACTCCATCATAACGGCTTCTATTGCTTCACGTTGTAACATGGCTATACCTCAAAGGTGTTGTGATTATCGCTATACCTTGATTGTGCTGAATTGGAACAATCAAAGCCCATCATTCCACTAGCATAAAACATGCTGTTTTGCTGGCAACCAGAGTGGCAACCGTCAAAATGGCAACCAAGTTATATCTGTCAAGACTAGTCCAAACTTATTACCCTTGTTTTGCTGCGTACCATTCTGCGTACTTTTCCACAACATCATGATTTTATTTAATTATAGCGAAATGCGAGAATTAAACACATACCTACTGCGTACCTATTTGATTTTGGACGGGGCTTATAAATTTCTTTGGCGTGATGACAAGTTTTGACAAGTTTTCGACCACAACAATTAACAACATTTACTTTGTTCTCATGTCAGGTTTTGTCAGGTTCCCATGTCTGGTTTTGTCAGGTTCCCATGTCTGGTTTTGTCTGGTTCTGATGTCAACAATTGTCAACATTCAGCGGAGGGAGTATCCAGTAAAATATAGCCTTTTCGGTGGATACCAAAACGGATACCTTACAATCACTATAGCAACACGATAGTACCACCGTGGTTTATATTAGTACCATTTTGGTACGTTATTATTGCGATTCTTTTTGATATCAAAATAGCTACACCGTGTTTTTTGGATAGTTAGCTGTATTGCCTAATACTTAGCTACTTTGGCTAAAGGCACTAATTTTTTGTGGTTTTGATATGAGAGCTTCATTTCAAACCGTCCTCAGTATCAAGGGTAGCATTTCAACTGTCACCCTTTCCGACTATGGCCATAATCACAATCGTTACCTCTCCTCAATTTTGAGGGCATTGTTTCTATTGATAAATACAGGCTCAAAAATGAGCCGATTGATTCTATTGGTAAAATTAGACTGCGCTCAAACTTGAGCTTTGTCATGTATTCAGTCAGTTACAAAGCGCAATAATACGCTTTGCTTGTTTTACAGTGAGTTACCCTAACTTTAAGTTATAGAATTACTCGTTAAATCCACCAGCAATTTTACATTTTCTAATCTGTATAACACCGTTATACGCTGATATAATAGCCACTCATTGAGCTAATAACGGACTATTATCATGAGTAAATCTAATCTTATTGCCTTTCGGTTACCTGCTGAACTGCAAGCCCTGTTTAATGATGCTGTATCGAACTCTGGCAGCGATAAAACAGCGTGGATAGTCTCAGCTATCAAAGAGAAATTAAACCGCCCAGACAGCAATCCTGACGCTCGTATGTTATCGCTAGTGGAACGCCTAGAATCATCTGTAGCGTCTTTAATTGCTGGTAAGGCAGATATTCCACCGTATACCTATAATGAGTCTGCTGTCGTTTCTGTGGTTAATTTAGTGCTATCAGAGGGTATAGATAACGGGCGCATTATCGCTGAACGGATTAATGAGGCTGGATATCAAACTAAAGGCGGTAAAGCGTGGGATAAGGATATTTATTCAGCGTGGAAGCGTCACAAAGATATTTCGAACAAGTTGAGTTTCTGATTGTTATAAGTAAATATTTATATCAAACATCTGTCACTTGTCTACTTGTAGCAACTTAAGGGATTCAAAATGAACAATACTGAAATCTATGGGATTGAAAAAATAAATAAAGCCTATCGTTTACGCCTACAAGAGATTGAGTCTTGCCATACTTCGGGGGAGAGAATGTCTCGGATAATGGCTTGGAATGCTTTTATCAATGACCAAGTTAGATTAGATGATACTAACTCTTCAACTGATAAAATAGCCAGTTTAAAGTATATGGAATCAATTGAGCTAAATGACGGTGATATTGGAATAAGTGAGCCTGAATTTATTAACTATTTTTTTGATGAAACTTGCGTTATCAATAAAAGGGTCACACAAAAGAAAGTTAAATTTGTATTTTACTTATTTCTTGCTTTAGCTGCTTATGGAATTTACGCCATCTTTTTTAAATAAAATCAACATCCGTAATTACGTTTATTAACATCAAAGATAGTAATTTACTTGCGCACGAGACCTTATCAAAACTTATCATCTAGTGCGCAATTTACCGATACATTCCGATACATATCAAACTGCGAATGATTACTAAGTTTTACTAAGTTCAACCTGAAGTTTTATGAAGTAGCAAACTGCGAACAACCTTAACAATTGTTAACAGGCCATCATTGAATAAAGCCACCCAGAAAGGGGCTTCAACACTACATTCCCACTTCATGGCCAACTGCGAATTCGCACTTTTATTCGCACTTTTGTTCGCAGTTTTAGTGCGCAATTTTGGCATCAATGCGCAGTGCGATATTTCACTAAATATTATTTATTTCTCGACATGTTAGCTACCATCTCAATCAGTCTAAAACGTTAGGATTTGTTAGGATTAATGCGTGAGGTTTCGTGAGGTGGTATTGACTGAAATATGTTATCAAATGTTATCATTTACCCTTAAGAAACCTTAAGATTTCATCTGAATTAACGTTAGGATTTGTTAGGATTTTGGCATTAGAAAAACGTTAAGAATTGTTAAGATTTAATATCTATATTTGTCGCTAATTCAACCCTTTTTTATGGACTCCGAAAGCTCTTGCTACGATGTCCGAAAACTCCCGTTCTACGATGTGTAAAAACTATCTAACTATCTTTGCTAACGTGCCCGAAAATCATCATTCATAACGTGTCACTAAATCGTCAAAGATTTACAGCCTCGCGCACGCGCACGTAATGTTGCATAAATCATCAAAGTTCGCGCTGTAGCTTCTCAATGATTGCTTGCCTCACAAACTCCGCACGATTGCCCCTCGTCACTCTATCGGCTCTAATGTGAATATCTACCATATCAATGACTGACTGCTCACACGTTACGATTAGGCGCGTTGTCGGCACATCATTAAAATAACGGTTGGTTTTCTTCTTGGTTGTTTTCTGCATGTTTCCCCTCGCGCGTACTGGTATCTAAATCATCAAAGTTAAGGGCGATTTCTCGCCCATGCTAACTTTTATATCCTAGGTCCTGCTGTTGTATTTTCTATTACGGCACGATGTATTCTTCCTTTTTCTCTTAGGTCTGTTATCACTATTCTTGCTACATCCTCACCAGTAAGCCCTTTTTCCATTCTTGGTTCGATGGCGGCATTTGCCACATGGTTTTCAATTATCACTTGAAGAGAAGCACCACCGTTGCCAGTACCCATTAAATCTTTATTCTGTATTGCTCGCTCATTATTCTTATGGTTCAGATATTGCTTACCTGTAGGCGCTTTGGGTATCACTGGTGCGCCTGTTATTTCGTCATAACTGAACACCCTCCCGTTATTACCGGGTATGCCGATCAGCTTGTTTCCTATTTGCATCAATTCTGGCAGATTCTTCTCACCAAGTTCATAAGCTGAACCACCTTTTACGGGTCCACCGTTATATCTTGCACCGGCTAACCCGATAGAGAGAGCTTGACCAGATAGCATTGATGCTTGGAAAGCACCTAACCCTGTCGATGAGGCTGCCCCACCTGTAGCAATCGATGCGGCTATTGCTGCTGGCGTCCATGCTGCTAATGCTGCTGCTCCACCAGCTTTGGCTGCTAAAGCATTGGCAACTTGAGAGGCCTTACCAATAGTCTGCTCTATGATGAAGTTTTTCAGCATCTCAACGCCAACCTGCACGATAGAGTTAACGACACTATTTAGAATCGTATTACCCAATGAGCGCATAGCATCAGCCGCTGACATAGTGCCTGTCATTAACCCAGTAATAACGTTTGAAGCATTCCCAGCCAGAGAATCAACCGCTGAAGCCAACATTTCATAGCCTAGGTTCTGCTGCCTCATTAGCTCCCATTGCGCCGCTAATTGCTGCTGTTGATATTGCTTATCCATTGCTGTGATTAACAGATGATATTGCATATCGGTTGCAGATTTAGCCGCTGTGTACTGCTCGTGGGTCATTTGCTGCTTAGCGTATGAATCATCCAGTAGCTTCTGTTCCTGATCGTAATACTCTTTCATCATTGCAAGCTTACGGGTGTTTTCATTAGCCAATGCTTGGATAGGGTCGAATTTAGCGCGGTTTTCACCAATATCTGTGATGATATTGTTTGAGGTTGTTTCTATGCGAATATCAGACATGCCCTGCTCAAATGCCTGAGTTGCCTCTCGGCCTAATCGCGTGAACGTTTCTTTATCGATGAATCCCTCATCAAACATACGACGAATAGTTTTAGCTTCCTCCCCGAATTCACGGGCCAGCTTTAATTCTGGTGTGGCTTCTTGCGCTTGGATGAAGTCATTGACCTTTTGAGTAAGGTCATATATTTCTGCTGCTTCTTTTTCAGTGGCTTCTTTTTGCTTATCTGTAGCCTTAGCGCCTAGCTTCTGGACGGCTTCAAACATAGCCATATCTCTATTAGCATCAGCTACACCAGTGCTAAGTAATTCAAACCTTTTATTAAGTGCGGCGACTTCATTTTGTTGGCGTTTAAGCTCGTCTCCTGCCTTATCTTTTTTGCCGCCACTGCCTTTTTTCTTTCCGTTAGATATTTGCGTTTGAAGTTCATGCTGCTTTCTTAATCCACTAATTAAGCGATCAAGCATACCATCATCGCTAACGCCAGCCTTAGCCATTTGGACAGTAGCCAAATACTCTATAGCAGCGTCTTTGCCTTCTTCCATCTCTATCTTTAAGGCTTGGACGTTTTCCTCAATGCCTTGAAGCATTAATTCAAAGCTGTCAGCCCTTCCAGCTTCTAATGTTTGCTTTAAATTGGAAATTTGAGTTTCAGCTTCTTCTGAGCTAATTCCTGCCGCAGATAAACTTAGTTCAAGTGCGGAAACTTCCATTTCCATCTTGGCCAGCGCAGGAGAGCCTAGCTCTATAGTTTTGGCTAGCATTTTGTTGGATTCAATAGCACCTTTAGCAGCATCGTTAAAGATGTTCATCGCATCTACGCGTTCATCTTTAAGTCCTTTCCTATCTGCTTCAACTTTATTTAGTTGTTTTCGTTGGGCTTCTTGCTCTCTTATTCTTCTTGTTCCCTCAACAATAACAAGATTGTATTCCCCTAACTGTTTAGTAGCCAACTTGATAGATTGTAATACATCCGAGTTCTTATTGGGGATGGCATTCATCCTTTCTAGGGCACCTTCTAGCTTTTTAGCCTGTTCAACGCTTTTTGCTAATTCTTCTTTTGTTTTGGCAATCCTGATGCCAAGCTCTCTAGAAACTACTTCCGCTTGTTTAGATGTGAGCGAGTCAATCTTAGTGATCATCTCATCGATTTTAGCGTTGTACTCTTTTATTGCCGTGTCATCAGTCATTGCCTCATAGAGAGCGTAAACTCCTGCGGCTGCCAAAAGAAATAAACCAGTAGGCCCACCAAGCAAAGCCATTACACCACGCAAGCCATTCATCGCTATAGCTTGTGCTTTGGTTGCCGCTGTCGCTTTTGCGCTAGCTGTAGCAACTGCTTCATTGGCGGTTGCCAGTGTCGCCTTAGCTTTCTGTTCAAGCGCTGTAGCGGCTGTTACTTTTGCGCTTGCCGCTATTTCTGCTTCTTTAGCTTTTTTCAGGGCCTGTGATGCGGAAACTTGCTCTTTGTCTATCTGATTACCGATGGCTTGTATTTTCTTTTCGGTAGCCATCATTTTATTTCTAGCGACAACAACATCTTGAAAATTTTCATCTTTTGGCGCTATTTTATATGTTTCTTTAGCGTCCCTTAATATCTGCCTCTGGACTTTTACCTGCTGCTCTAGCTCTACTCGCTGTTTTTCTAACGATATCGTCAAGCTATCTGCTGCCGCCACTTTATCTTTAGCGAGTTCAATTGCTGATTGTGCGGCTGCTTTTTCTTCTTTGGCATTTAACACCATTTGCGCCGCTGATGCTTGATAGGTCTCAGCTTGTTTCTTGTTGGCTTCAGCGTTCGCTAATTCCGCCTGTGTCGCTTCTAAGGCTGCTTTAGTATGATTGATTAGTGATGCCGTAGCGCTACCTACATTACCAATATATCCAGCGCTTAATTGGCTTGATACGGTGCTAAGTACACCTGTAAATCTATTATGTGACTGCATGGCCTTATCTGTTGCGATGGAGTTAGCCCCCATCTTCCCTGATAATTGAGCCATATCTCTGGATAGCCTATTTAGCTCGGGCATTTTTAATGAGTTAGATACTGCCATTGCTGCTTTATCTAATCGGGCAATCCCCTTACTGGCCCCATCAAACCCTTTCTCAAGCTTGGTTAGTTCTTTTTCTACAGCCTTTCCACCTCCGACTAACCCCTCAATATTCATGTCTACATCATAATGAATACCACCTACACTTTGACTGTCAGCCATATCATCACCTATTAATTACAATTCGTTTTATTGGATAAAATATTTCGCGCTTTTAATGCTTTCGCATTTAAAAAATTAATCACGTTATAAGCACGCTCTGTTAGTGAGTAAGGCTTTGTTGAAAGGTTAATCAGTGGTGACAGTAAATTAAACGCCTTACCTTCAACGTCAATTTGCTCTCCATCCGTTTTAACGATATACACCGCATTATCAAATAGCCCTGCCGCCAGCAATTCAGGGATCACCTCGCCTGTAATGCCGTTATAAGACACTAATGTTGTTCCCGTTTCCGCTTTTAGCCCATCAACATAAATCTGAGCTATGGTACTTGCTAACTGCTGTAACTTTTCCATTAGAACCCCTCACGCTGTAAGGCATCACTTAATAGACCTTGAATTAATTGACCAATAGGCGCTCGTTGAATGAAAACATCTTTTTCACCCTGTTTTTCTTTAAATTTTTTAACACGGTCTACTATGTCGCTTTCAATTGACACTGCCTTGAAGGTTCTTTTTTGCTTATCCATGATTTTTTATCCACCCTGTTGTTATATACACCACAATTATAATTCAGAGTAAAAAATAAACAATAATATATTGCTATAAAAAGATATAAATATAGAAATATTTTCTACTTAATTTGATTTAATTGAAATTTAAGACAACAAAAAACCGACTCAAGGTCGGCTTTCATTTCTAAGTTTTAAATAGTCATTTTTTGGGGATTGTATACTCTGTTAGTATAAATACGGCGTCATTTTTACCATCTACCATATACAAGTTTACGGCATATCCATCTTTATTAAACTTGGTGGCAAATTCAGCACAGCCAGCTTTTTGTAAGCACCCAAACAAATTAGAGGCATCATCCAATCTTTTTATATTTTGTATTGGGCTACCATAAACCGCAGTCAAATTGGTGATTGCCCGTTCATATTCATTAAGCGCCTGCTCTTCGCTGGTATTCATGATTTCAAGCGTATTTGTATAAAGTATTTCAACTAACTTTGATTCTTTGTTAAACATTAGCACGGCCTGTCCGCGGGTGTGGTCTGGCATTTCTTCAACATTACAAACAGCCCCCTCATAGCATATTATCCCATCTAAGTTTAACTTTTGGATATCCTCCACCGACTGCCCCCACTTAAATCCGTAGGGTGCTGGTGGACTGTTATCACATCCCGATAGAAACAAAGCCAATAGAGCCGTTATCATGATTTTTTTCATTTGGTGATCCTTTTAGTTGATAAGGCCAATTATACATAACCGCCTCGGCTTATGCTTTGGCGGTGTTCAACTAATAACTATCTGTAACGCCTAATCAGAGCCTTTCTAGCAATTTTGATTTGATCTGGCGTACCTGTAATAACCATGCGTCTAAATATAAATCCTGAAGTTTTGACATTAACGTCAGCGATACGCCTGACGGCTTGCATGGCATATTTAATTTTATCAAGCTCAAAGATTGTATAAGCCAATTCAATTACATCTTGATTACCTTTGCTTCTGTAAATAATTTTCATAAGGCTCCTGTATCATTTCTTTAGCCACTCTATCAGTTTTTGCTCCGCTATGCTTTGTTGTTCTGGCGTAACCTCTCCGTTAGGTTGCCCGTACATATCAAACCGATTGCCGCCCAGAGTAAGGGCTTTCAAATAAGCCTTGCGGCTGATGTATGACCGTAATCCCTGTTTAATGTGGCTCTCTGGGATATCCAGCCCTTTATCTTTAACATCAGCAATCATAGCTTCCTTGATACCAATCATTAGCGGCTTGGCTTCTGGCTCACTGAATAGAGTCCAGTGCTTCGCTATACGGTCGATACGGTGTTGTTTCTTCTTCGCGTGAACATCTGCCTTGTTTTTCTTCTTCGGTTGCTGTGGGGCTTCCTGTGGCGTTTTAGCCTGTGTGTTTTTTGGTGTGTTCGTCGCTGGTGGATTTTTCCGTTTTAGTATTAATGTTGCTCTTGCCATTTAATTACTCCTTGATCCATCCGTGCGTTTGATATCCCTTTGGCTCTGCGAGTTCAGCATTTTTTAATAATCGTTCCGAATCTTCACGGACGTACATATCAAAAAACTGATTATTTTCATCACCAATAATGAATTTCCCCGTTCTTCTTTCGAGGTAGCAACTACCGCAAGCACCAAGAATATATCTATAGTATCTAGCGTTTGCTTGTGGCTTAGGTGTGAGCTGATTACATAATGATAGCGCGTATTTTTTACGCTCAGGAATTAGTTCTGGCGTATAGTCCCACCAAACACTGATTCGCAACTCGTCATATCCAGCATCTCTCCAATTAATAATTGTCGGCTTATCAAAAATAACCGTTTCTATATAGGCCGTTTGCTTGTCTGTGTCTTCGGTTTGTGATTTTCCATCAAGATCAATACACCCTTTGCTAATGATTTCATTCAGTGCAGAAACCATCACTTTTAATATGTATTTTTGTTTTTCTATTTTCTTCATTTAAATATCTCTCTATAGGCGAAAATCGATTTTTCTTTGGGATAACGGGATAAGTTGGTTATTTCTATTTAATATCATCAGGTTAACTTATCCCAAACACCCTATTTTCTTATCCCAGACTTTTTATTTTTGGGATAACTTTGGTTTTTAATTAACATTTATAACAATTTATTATCATTACCTTTGGGATAGCTTGGGATAACATGGGATAAATAGAAGTAACCTAACTTAATAATACTGTTATCTTTTTTAGTTCTTATCCCGTTATCCCACTTATCCCAGCGTTTTTGATTCATCACAAGGATTCTGTTCTGGCTGGCTATTCTTCCTCACTATCAATTAAGACAACAAATCGCTGCTGGCTACCGTTGATGCTGATAGTTTTACCGTCTACGCGCCCTGATTCTGGTCTGACTAAAATACCTGCCTCGTCGAGTGCTTCAGCCCCTAGTTTCTTTTGGATGCCTGAGAGTATTTCATCTTCGAACACTGACGGGATAATGTGATATTCGTCCTTGCCGTCCTCTCTGCGCCCAGAAACCAAATAGCCCGCAAGGTTTGTTATCCTGCCTGCGTAAGTTCGGTCTAGGTCTCCGTTACGCTTGCCATAGGTGTATGGCTGAAAGCGATTCAATCCATAGCGTTGAATGAAATCCCTTGCCCGTTTAACAACTTGGTATTTTTCGCGGTTCCCTGTGCCGTAGTTCTCCAGCCACTCATTGAAGCTATTACGAATAAAACGGCTACATTCGGCAATATCCCAACCCGTTATTGATGTTGCTAGCTCTGCGGTAGCGTCCAACATGGCAAAACGGGTAGCGACTCGTTTAACCTGCGGTGATGCTTCTTCGGGTAAACTCGATAACCATTCGTTTTCTTTGAAGGTTACTTTCTGGTTGGCCATGTCCTGATTGTTGGCTAAATATTCAATCCATGCCCTACCGACTGCCCCGCAATGCTGCGTTGATGCGCGTTTTATTGCTCGTGAATGCAAATCACCATCATCAAGGCTGTGAAACTCAACAGTATCGGTAAATGGCACGCTAACCAACCGCACTAATTGCCCTGCTTTGGGGGTAACGCCATTACGAATGAGGTAAGTTTCAAAATCTTCCTCACCCGTTGATAACGCCACAATCGCCCAACGTAAAACGGCTTTGTTTCCACCGTCTTTATTGCCTTGTATGCGCCCCGTACCATTGAATAGGCTGTAGGCACTTCCTGCGACATGCCGCACATCGTTACCCTGTCCAATTTCATCAATCGGCATAAACCCATCATTTCGTGAAGCGGCTTCAATCGTTAGCCCGTACTTCGTCGCATCCCATGTTAATTTCAGTTCATCGGGTACACCGTAGATACTTGAGGCAGCTTCTACAGTGGTGGTTTTCCCTGCTGAGGATTGAGCAAATAAGTGAATGCCAAACGAGCTACCGCCCGATAATGAGTTCAGAGGGGCAGCTAACGCGACTAAACCACCTAAAATCATGGATTGGTTGCCTTTCATTAAATTACCGACATTCTTCCGCCAGCTTTCCGCGGTTCCCCTGACGATATAACCCGCAACGGCAGACGTTCCGCCACAAAAAGCAACAGGGCGGCTAGGTGTGCCAATAATATGACCATCAGGCATCACGTATGCCCCATCATGCCAACCAGCGGTATGTGTGATCGTCCATTCGTCGCGCGTTCCTTTTCGCTGAAGATAGTTAGCCAGTAAATCCAATTGACCGCGCTTAGTTGTGATATTTACGCCACGGGAGCGCAATCTTCCCCATCCTTGAGGTGAGCCTAATTCACGCCTCGGAATGGCTTCATAAATTATGCGGTTGCTGCCCTCTTGCTTCATTTGGATAACTAAATAACTGTCTTTGCCATCAGAGCCAATGCCTACCGTTGCCATTTCATCCGAAAACCATGTTTCTTTTTCGTCAATTTCGCCCGTCGTGTTGTTTTGTTTGCGTTCGATGTAATACAAACCACCGTGACGCTTATCAAAAAATGGGGCTAAATCATCGTGTGTTCTAACTTTCTTTTTCGCGTCAATTTGGATCACGTTATCCTCTTTCACTTCCTCACCTTCCTGCTGACCCACTTGAGCATTAAATGCCTGTCTTGCTGCCTCAATACCGTGTGATAAGCGATAATCATCCCAATCGGCTTTATCATCGGTAGGCGGTAAAACCGTAATGCCATTGACTGCCTTAGCTGCCCTTTCTGCCGCCAATTTCCCTGTATTGTCTTGGTCTGGCTTAATATCGTTGTCACCTGCAATGATAATCTTGCTCTCTGGGTACTTCGCCCGCATCACCTTAGCCACATGAATTAAGTTACCCGCATCAATTGCCGCTACTGTGTGCGCTTCTGGTTGAATTAACTGGCACGTCATGGCGGTTGCCAATCCTTCAGCGATAATCACCGTAGAAACATTTACAGGCTCATTGATAGGGTAATAGCTGCCATTCTTCGTACTATCGAGTAATAGCCGTTTATCGCCATTGGGTTTAATGGTCTGTGCGGCTGTAATTGTGCCGTCAGTGTCTATCAATGGAATAATTAGCGAACCATCAGACAATAGAGTCACGGTGGTACTATCAAACCCTTTCGCCTTGAGATACTCAGACTCGCCCTGTTTAGCTTTGGCAATAGTGCGGTTGTATCGCGCTGTAAAACGTTTATGCTTCTCTATCTGCTCGTTAGCTTGGCTCTGGGCTTGCTGCGCTTTCAATGCGTCCTGTTGCGCTTTTACCTCATGGCTACGGTAGGCTGGTGGATTATCTGAACGGGTATCAATTCCAATCATGCCAGCCACTTCATACGCGGCTTCTGTCACGCTACCACCCAGAACACGCTGAACTAAATCCAACCCATCACCCGAGCCGCACTGACTACAAATAAACGTGCCGTTGCCGTCTTTATCATCGAATCTAAAACGGTCTTTACCACCACAATGAGGACAAGCCGTGTGAGTGTTTAGGGGCACTTCTGCCCCAAGGTTAGATAATATGTTTTGCCATTGCCCGTTGGCTTTCAGCTTCACCTCACGGATAACATCAATCGGTTTCATTGAAACGCCCCCTTATCAGCTAAAGAGTCGCCCATGTCATTAATCATGCTTTGCCAAACCTCGCGCCCGTACCCCGTGATATAACCATTAATCACGCACTGTTCTATCAAGCTAATAGCGACGGCCTCCCATGTGGGATAGGCCTGTTTGAGAGCTTCCAGCAAATAACTATCGACGAGCATTCGAATACCTTTCACACCGTCAATAATGGCAACCTCAATGGCCTTGTTGCCTACATTCATTGGAAACCAATCACCGCCATTACGTATGGTTACATCGTGATAAATAGCGGCTGCGTAGCTATTCGCCAGTGAATTAACTTTAAAATTCTTCGTTATCATGTCATTACGTCCTTTTAATGAATGGTCACGGTGTCGCTAAACTCACCATCTTCTATTGCCCGAATGAGATCATCGTGAAGAATAGATAACCCCTCGCGCCCTCGGTCTGATAGTCGGCAACCTTGTTTAGGCTCAAGATTGATAAAATCCCTATACATTCTTATGGCCATAGCAGGAGCATATCCTGATTCGTAATGCTCGTAAGCTGCGCCCTCAACATGGTTTGCTAATAACATACGTTCGCTTGCTGCATAGACAGTTAAGGCTGCGTGTTCATTGCGGTACACTGCTGCGGTAATCTTTCCACCTTTCCCGTTATCGGTTTGATGAAATCCGTTGTTGTCGGCCTGTTCCATGACAAACGAAGCAGCAACAATCCAACGCCAGAGAATGACGTTTTGCTCAATGGTGGATTTAAAAAAGCCTTCAACCTCACCTTTGCTAATGGCTAAAACCAACTCAAAACCCATTGATAAATCACCGTCAAAACTACCGTCATTTAATGCGTCCAATGCCTCGGTATAGCTGATAGCCTCTTGGTTAGCTGCGTCAGTAATGAGAATTACACCGTGTTCGCTGTGCTCGAATGCGTTAATGTTAGAAATATTCATTATTTGCCCTCCATAGCAGAATCAATAGCCTTAACAGCATCACTCACCATAAAGAAAACAACATCTATCATGTGGGCGGTTTCCTCGTCCTGATTCGCCTCTTGCCAAACGCTTAACAGTGTCAACACTCGGTTTACTTTCATGCGTGGTACTTCCAGTGATAAAACCATCTCTTTGTTAGCCATTACTTCACCTCACGCACATAGTTAATTCGGATATCGGTTAAACCGTCACGTTGCGCTTCTCGCATCACTTGCGATTGAGCGTCTTTCTGGGTGGCTGATATCACCTGCTTACAAATACCTAGCGTTAAGCCTTTCAGTGTTGTGCCATACCCTGCGATTTGAAACGTTCTCATGAGCGATAATCCCCCATATCCTGAATGTGTAGCTGTGAGGCTTGTTCAATGGCCATTACCATTGGTTTAAGTGCTTTCTTCTCCTTACGACGTAAGTTCATGGCATAACTGCCGCGCCTACCGTGACCTTGATAAGAGTCAGCTTCTAAACTACTAATCAAGTTCTGAGCCTCTCCAATTGGCATGGCTTCAAGTTCCGCCAGCGTGGGAATCTGAATGTGCTTAATTTCGGGAAACTCAGACAGTCGAAAGTAGCTGTTAACCATTGAGCGTTGAACCTGCCACGACAAATCATCAGTAAATGGCTTAACCAACATGAGATAACCAGATTCAGCCAATACCATTAGTTCAGGCGTGTACTTGGTGATATTTTCATCAAGGTATGGACGTAATACGTCCTGACCTAACAAAAAGTAATCAACTCCATCAATGAAATGGCGTTTATGCTTGGTGAATGTACGCCTTGCTGTACCTTTCGGGCGTTGGTGTACCTCGTCAATCATGGCAAAGGTCACAACTCGCTTACCTTGATACATGAACGGGCTTAAGCTGGTGGCATTGATAGTGACCTGTCTCATTTCATTACCTCCGCTAACCTAGTGATTTCTTTCTGCTGAGCACACACAAGGCGGTTAACTGCTCTCAGAAGAAAATGCGTATCGGTATCAGCTTCATTCTCTACAGCGGTTAACAGTGGGATTAGTAACGCTTGGAGTTCTTCGTTAATATGTTCGACTTCTTCTAAGGTAGATAAGTGACCAACTTTTAATTTAACTGTTTTCATTTGGTCGCCTCCTCGAGGGATTCGCATATTTCTGCGTTGAAGTCATACGCAATAGAAACGAGGTCGATTAACTCACGCGAACAATCGCTACTCACTTGCTCCAAGATAACGGCAAGCAATGAATTATTTTGCTGCGCTTTGTATGCGGCTCTGTCTAATGGAATAGGCTTGCTCATGCTTCCCCCTCAGATACGGCTTCTTCTGCTGTCTTGCTGATAATTTCAATTAGCTGAATTTTGAGTTCTGCTTCATCACGTTGGTTCGATAAAGACAAAGCGGCTTCTGCTAGGCGTTGGATTTTGTTCAATGCGTCAGATAGGCGTGAAATACTCATGCTTTCACCTCCTGTGCCACAATTTCCTCTTGAAGAAATACACAAACATCACCTGATAACTTCGCCATAAGAGAAGCCAAAGTGGATATTTCACTGTCTTGTAACTGGTGCGGGTGTGATTCAATGAGCAGGTTAATTAACTCAATCTGATGCGCCTTTTCAGCGGCTTGATGAATATTGATATCTGCCATGATTAAGCCCTCCCTGCATAGGTGTATTCGTTGCTGAACTGGCTTAATGGAACAATGACAGGACTATCAAAGCCGTCTCTCTGAAAGGTCACACGGTTGAATTGAACCGATAGAACTTTGACGGTTTCGCCATTATTTTTGTGAGTGTAGAAATCATTAGGTTGAGGGTTACGCATGATGTTTACCTCCAATAGCAGGTAAGCGACCAGCGAATATCAGCATGTAATCACGTACAAGCATCAGTCTTGCACTGTTCTCGTTCGATGCTGTAACAACAATACGGCAAGGTTTAGCGGTGTAATCGCTACGGTTTAACGCGAGGAATAACCATCTGTACGATTGGTTAGGGGTGAGACTAGTCCGCCCTGTGACGGGTGTGTTATGATCTGGCATAGCTACCTCGATACTAGTGTTATCGTTGGTGGTTAGATGCCCTGTTAGTGTTCCACCACTTCGGGGCATTGTTTTTTGTGTCGCTAGTGTGTAATGTGTAATGACACATAAATACCATACTACGGGTGTAATTGACGTGTCAACACACAAAACAGAAAGACGAGGAAATCCACCATTCCAATTCAGACTTGATCCTGAACTACGAGAAATGATGGAAGTAGCACAGGCGCAAGATGGCGATGAATCCCTTGCTGCGTGGATTAAAAGAGTTATACGAAAAGAATTACAGTCACGAGGCATTGAGCCTAAAAACTGATATTTGCCATACCAGAGAAGTAAGCTAATATTAATATTCTCACTTGCTCGGTATTTAATATCGACGTTTCCAAGGGTAGCCGATTGGCTACCCTTTTTTATGGACTGACAAAACTCAATTCGTTCCTTTTTTATGGTGTCTAATAACTCAATATTTCCCTTTTTTATGGACTCAAAAAACTCAATTATTTTGCCTTTTATGGACTGTAAAAACTCAATTTCGCCTTGTGTAGTGATGCCGAATAAACCTTGCCAATGAGGATAATTCTCCTCTTTAGAAAGGTGAGAAAAATCACCTTTAGCAAATGGTGTAAATTCTCCACCTTTTGCGCTCCCCCGTTTTGGGGTGCTCAAATGTTCGCCAGAATTACAATCTGAGAAATATTCCCCTGATTGATTTCCCGTAAATTTGGGTGATTGATTGGCGTAAATTTTCGCTGATACATCGGCTAAAGTTTTAGCTGATTGCTGAGCCAAAATATTGACCGAGTAACCAGACGAAAGTTTGTCTGATTGGTTGCCAGTAATACCGTAGTTTAAAGCTACAGTATTATTAAGGGAGTAAATTAAACCTACCCCCTTACCTGCCAGTAGGGAATCATTCACTTGGTAGGCAATATTCCCCAACTCTGGGGATAATTGATTAATATTTGAACTTTGATACACCGCTTTGGGTGTACCAATCATTTGTAAGTTAATAGCCGTCATTAGTGGATTTCTCCATCAAGAAAATCAGGCTGATACTTCTTCCATAGTTCGCGTTCTTCACGCTGTAAATCAGCTTTCTTTTGCTTACAGGATTGCAGGTCACGCCCATGCTGTGAGGATGTAACTTTGTATTGTTGCTGACGTTTGGTGAAGTCATTTAACGCTGAGAATGGCACACCATACGCGCCAGTTTTACGGATGGATGGGATAACGTCACGGAATACCCAATTAGTGAATCTATGGGCTAAAGTTCCTTTAGTGGTGGCCTTACGACTACGGGCAATCAGTTTATAAAAACCAGATTCCGAAACGATTATTAACTTTCTTACTCCGCCATGAGAGGAAACTTGACTATAACTTAAAGTTACAGTCATCTTTTCATCATCATCTAACCCCTTTACCGCCTTAGCTGTATTGCTTTGCTCCAAGGCGCTACATAAGTCAGTAGCAATAAACCACGGGTCATTATTAATTTTAACTATCCGTACCTCTACCTCCTCAAAACGAATAACGGAAATATCATCTGAGTTAATATTTAAAATAGTCTCGTCGCTGAATTTAGGGTGAGCGAATCCACCAGCATTTAAGCTGTTATTTTTTAGTTTCATTTTCTTATTCCGTTATTTTGTCGGGTAGAGGCTTAAAATATTATTTACGTGAGCTTTATCTAGCGTTTGGTAATTACCTTGTTCAGCGCGTTCATTAATTAAATTGATAACCTTCTGCGCATCCTGAGCCGTCTTAAAGCGGTAACGGTAGTGTGACCCGATACCATCAGGATTAGGCTCATCAATGCGTTCTAGTTCGATATTTAATAAACGTTCCAATTCATTTGGATAATTACGACCTGACGATAAGCGACAATGAATTAATATTTCATTCTCAGTAAATCCATTAATGCCAGTACCTAACATATATAAACGGGCACGGTGTTTTTTTGGTGGGTTCTTTGATAGAATAGATGCTGTCGCGTTATCCTGAGAAGCCACCTGTAGCGGGTGGTTTTTCTTTTCCATTATGCCACCTCACCAGTACGTGATTCCGCAATCTTATTTGCTACCCACTCATCGACTTCTGACTCAACAAAAGCAATTGAACGAGTACCGATTTTTACTGATTTCGGGAATTGACCTGTTTCAATGAGACGATAAATCCACGCTTTACCATAGCCAGTACGACGCATAACTTCAGGTAAACGAATGAGGTTTTCTTTTAAGGTTGTTACTGTTGGCATGATGCCCCCTGTTATCTAGTTAATGATACGCCTTGATGGACGTTATTGGATTCAGGGGTATCTTTGCATGAAAAAATGCTTTTTGATCATACCATTAGGCCTAATGGCTTTTTTGAAAAATTTACTATGAGGGTTATAACTTGGGTGGTTATTAATTAAACAAATCACTATGAGGGTAGAGGGTAATTTGTGGTTAATTACTATCATGGTTAAGGGTAATGGAGCATTTTTACCCTCATGGTTGAGGGTAATCTTACTTTAGAGTGAACAGTTCAGATATTCAGAACCATCTATTTGCGCTTAATAGGGCAAGCTACTTTCTCGATTGCTTGTGCTTGGGCTTTGGTCATTTCAAATTCTTTATAATCATCTATAAGCTTTGCCACCACCCATTCTTGCGTTGGTATTGTTGACCTTGAATCTTCGTCATAATCTGCCCATACTTCATTTCTTAATTTAATAGCTATTGATAATGGGTCATCATCTCTATATACCGATAATAATAGTGGTATATTTACTTTTAGTTCATTGAGCTTTTCTTTTAAAGATTTATTTTCTAATTCTAAACTCTCAACTTTTGATAACAAATCAACCGAATCGCTTGCATTGTCTAGCTCGCTTTCGGGTAAATCAAAAGGCCAATCTAGGTTATGTTCTCTAGCCCATTTAGTAACTTGATCTTTAACTAAAGTAACATCGACCCTATATTCTTCATTATAGTTATAATCCATGATGACATTAGTACCTGACAATACATCATTATCATATGCATCCCAGAGAGAAGCTCTATAACCACGAATAATATCAACCAATGGGCCAGAATTTATATGTTCACTAGGTCTACACCCTGCAAAAATATTTGCAGCCTCATCTAATTGTATACCTATTCTTGTTTTATACGGTTTTAGGTAATCGGGTAAAGAACGCTCTCCTCCAAGAGAGAACCCTAAAACATCCTCAAGTTGGGATTTAACAAAGCCAAACTTACGGTATTCGCTAGATAATTTACGCTCAGTCATAGTAAACTCACTCTAAAAAGGGATACTGTCTTCAAAGCTAAATGGATCATTTTCAATAATATTTTTTAGTAGCTCTCGAATAAGAGGCCTATTATCACAATATGAAAATGTGGCTATTCCTAATTTTTCGCCAAAAAAAGGAGGATTAACTGGGCTATTATTCCAATCTCTATCATCTGGTAATTTCAATAATATAATTTCAGCTGCTGTCACTAAAGAACAATCCAGCATCTCACAGATAATATTTAAAGCCTCTTCTACCGAAACAAAATCTTTGGCTTTGTTTTTTAATTCACTAAGTGGATCAGCTAAAAACATGTTACTCATCACGCCACCTCACGCCCTCATTATGTAGGAGCTATGCCAGCTAGTAGAGGTGTACTAGTTTTCGGGGATCAGCCTAGACATAGCTTTATTCTTTATATTTTACACAAGTCTACTACAGTCTATAATTACTGTCTATTTGTCCAGTTATGACTATTTACGATACAAAAAAACCAGACTTTTTATTGTCTGGTTCTATCTTGGTTGCTGGTGGATTAAGCACGTTTAAAGTGACCGTGGACAACGTTATCCCCGTTCTCTAATGCCCCCATATAATCAGCGTACCATTGAAGCATTTCTCTACGCCCATCAATATACTGAGCATGGTTATACGTTCCACGAATAGAGTTTTTATCAACGTGCGCTAGCTGTGTCTCAATCCATGCAGTGTTATAACCTTGTTCATGTAGGATGGTGCTCATTGTGTGCCTGAATCCGTGGCCTGTAGCTCTGCCACTATAACCCATACGTCTAATCATCGTATTCAGTGCCATATCTGATATATGCTTTCTATAATCAGTACGGCTAGGGAATATATATTGATAACTGCCACTGATGGGATGTATCTGTTTCAGCAAATCAATAACCTGCTCTGATAGCGGCACAATATGAGGGCGGCGCATCTTCATTTTTTCAGCTGGTATTTCCCATACCCCAGTATCAAAGTTAATTTCTGACCATTCCGCCTTTCTCAATTCGCCTGGTCGAACTCCAGTTAAAATAAGCACCCTTAGCGCCACTCTAACAATCTGGCTCCCCATATACTTATCTATAGAAGAAAGAAACTCTGGTAATTCACTAACTGAAAGATGGGCGTAGTGCTCACGCTTATGTGGTACAAAGGCACTGGCTAAATCTGGCGCAGGGTTATACTCTGCCCTACCAGTAATAATGGCGTACTTCCATACCTCGCCACAACGTTGACGCACTTTCTTTAGCTTCTCGGTTGCTCCGCGCTTTTCCATAATAGAAAGTACTTCGAGTAATTCCATAGGTTTGATTTCAGCAATCGGGCGATTACCTATATAAGGAAAGACGTCTTTTTCGAATGCGTCCATCATGTCATCACGATAACCAACAGACCAGCGATCCTTTCTTCCCTCATACCATTCAAGGGCGATATTTTTAAAAGTGTTTACACTGTCAATCTTTGAGGCTTGCTTTTGTTCTTTGCGTTGTTGGTTTGGGTCAATTCCATCCGCCAGCAATCTCTTTGCATCATCTCGCTTTCTTCTCGCATCAGCTAGTGTAACGGTTGGATAAATTCCAATAGCTAAAAGTTTCTCTTTGCCATCGATTCGGTATTTTAACCGCCAATACTTTCCGCCATTAGTTTTAACCAATAGATACAGTCCACCGCCATCAGATAGTTTGTAGTCTTTTTCTTTAGGCTTACTGGAATCAATTTGTTTAACTGTTAGCTTCATTTGGGGGTACTCAAATCATGGGGTATAAATGTACCCCCATATGTACCACCTAAAGGGGGTAGTTTTCAATAGACGTTAGTAGACGTTGGAATAATGGGATTTAGTTAGAATGCTTGATTTACTTGGGATTGGAAGACTTTAGTAGACTTGATTGGAAGTGAATATGGCGGAGGAGGAGAGATTCGAACTCTCGGATGGTTTCCCATCGGCGGTTTTCAAGACCGCTGCCTTCAGCCGCTCGGCCACCCCTCCGCAATGACGTGCACTATAAACATCCTCTCATTGGATGTAAACCCCTAATTTGATCATTCGCTTTAAAAATATACGCCTTTCATACTGTTGGGTGAAAATATCGACATTCTAACGACTTTACTTGGGTTATATCTCGATTTTTGCTAAATTTACGTTCTAATTTTATTTGAGTTGAAAAGAGTATGTTGGTTTTTAATAATCAAGAGATAGAAACAGACGCGCAAGGTTACCTGCTTGATAGCCAACAATGGAGCGAAGAATTAATTCCTTTGCTAGCGCAGCAAGAAGATATTGAAATTACCAATGAACACCTAGAGATTATCCGTTTCGTCAGGAACTTCTATTTGGAATTTAATACCTCACCTGCTATTCGCATGTTGGTTAAAGCAGTTTCTCAACAATTTGGCGAAGAAAAAGGCAATAGCCGCTATCTATACCGGCTATTTCCAAAAGGGCCAGCTAAGCAAGCCACTAAACTTGCTGGCCTGCCAAAACCGGTGAAATGTATTTAATTTTTCACTAATAGCGGACACTAAAGTCCGCTATTGGCTCGGTCTTCCAGTTTTCTGTGAAAAAATGGTCTACTTTTGCTCCCGGTGGTCCCCCAGCTTTTAGCCACTCATCAACAAATTCAATATCTTGCTCTGTTCCGTAAACGGCTAGCTTAACACTGCCATCATCTCGGTTACACACAAAACCTTTTATGCCGTTCTGATTAGCCCAATGATAGGTTTGGTAACGAAACCCAACCCCTTGAACACGACCATAAATATAAAAATATCGACCTGATGCAGTCATGTGAGCCTCCGTTGTCAGAGCATAATGTATTGATACCTTCTTTTTAACAGTTGTTTTTTATTCATTGAACAGATAATCTGCTAAATGAGGCACTGCTTTTCATAGTTGCGTATAAAGACAGTGTATTGCGTTATTAATAATTGTCCATATATTAGCTTGAAAACGCGTAGCACTGCCCATATATAGTTTGAAGTATAAGCAAGGCTTTTAGGAGGTCGCTATGATGATCACCAGTAAATATGGAATCGGGCAACAAGTTAGGCACAAACTTCTCGGCTACTTAGGCGTCGTTGTAGATGTTGACGCTGAGTATTCGCTCGAACAACCACATGATGATGATATTGCCGCTAACAGCACACTACGCGATCTACCTTGGTATCATGTTGTTATGGAAGATGACAATGGGGATGCAGTTCATACATATTTGGCTGAAGCTCAAATTACTTATGAAACCGTAGAAGACCATCCAGAACAACCATCAATGGATGAACTAGCGGAATCCATAAGGTCTCAGTTGCAAGCTCCTCGCCTTCGCAACTAACCTTCAATTATCTATATTGTTATTTATGAACGCAACCGTAAAGCAGCTCACTAGCTGCTTTACTTTTTAACGCTAGAAATACTTTATTTTTCAAGGCCTAAAGCGGGTATTTCTTGTTTCGGACATTTATCCATAACAAACTGCAAACCAGCCTGCAAAGCGATTTGCTGTGCTTCTTCGCTAATCACTCCTTTTTGTAACCACAAAACTTTAGCTTTAATTTCCACGGCTTCTCTGGCCACTCCTACTGCAGCTTCTGCATTACGAAACACATCGACCATATCAATAGGCACAGGTATATCACTAAGCTTTTCGTATACTAGCTGCCCTAACAAGGTTTGACCTGCCAATTTAGGGCTGACAGGAATAACGGTATAACCTTGATGTAAAAGATATTCCATTACTTCATAACTCGGCCTATTTGCCTTATCACTCGCTCCCACTAAAGCGATTGTCCGGACACGCTTTAAAATTTCAGCAATTTCTTGATCTCTCATCAAAATATCTCCCAAAACCTATAAACTATTCATTAGTATTATGATATATGTTGTATATCTTTGCTCATTCAATTTTTAAAGATGTCTATCTCGCATCTTATTTAAGGGAATATCATGGAATCAACTACCCGTAAAATTACAGCCTCAAAAAATATTGCTTTGGTTGCCCATGACCACTGTAAACCTTCATTATTATCTTGGACTAAGAAAAATAATGAACGGCTTCAAGCTCACAATTTATACGCAACAGGAACTACAGGCAATTTAATCCACCAGCACACTGGGTTGCCTGTTAAGAGTATGCTAAGTGGCCCAATGGGGGGAGACCAACAAATAGGCTCAATGATTGCGGAGCAAAAAATTGACCTTTTAATTTTCTTCTGGGACCCTCTTAATGCTGTGCCTCATGACCCAGATGTTAAAGCACTACTACGTTTAGCCACCGTTTGGAATATTCCTGTCGCAACCAACTCTGCAACCGCTGATTTTTTAATCACCTCACCCTATTTTGATAATACGATAGACGTCGTTATTCCTGATTACGAAAGCTATTTAACCAAACGAACTAACTAATTCTATCTCTATTAAGCGCCAGAGTATTCTGGCACTTAATAGATCATAATATAGCTTTAAGGTTTCTTTTGTTTTGGAACGCCCAATTGCTTGAGTTCATCGACAAATTCTGACGGTTTTTCTGGGTGATAAAGCAACCAAACTTGCTGCTTAGCCCGTGTTAATGCAACATATAGCAAACGCCTTTCTTCTGCATGGTCAAAATCTTCGGGCTTAGGCAATAATGCTTGCTCAATAACTGATTCGCGCGCAGGAGCAGGGAAACCATCCTTTCCGCTATTCAGACCACAAATTATCACATGATCTGCTTGCTGCCCTTTTGAGGCATGAATAGTCATAAACTGAATATTTAATTTTGGCCAACGAGTTTTGGCTTTATCTAAAATATTAGGTTTTAAATAATGGTAGCGGGCTAGTACTAATATCGTTTCATCATCAAGGACATAACCACTCATTTTATCCAATAAGCGTTCCAAGGCATCTTCATAAAGAAGAATAACAGATTTTTTATTCCCTTTAGTTAAACTATTCAATGGCTTATCTAACTGCATAGGGTTTTGTAAAATAAACTGATTTGCAACCTCACCAATGCGTTGGTTAAAACGATAAGTCGTGTCTAAAGCGCAAAGTTCCCCAATACCAAAGTTATGTTCAAACGATGTCGTTAAGTCTAATTCTGCACCACTAAACCGGTAAATGGCTTGCCAATCATCTCCAACCGCAAATAATGTGGTTTGCTTATTCTGCTGACGTAGTGCTTGCAGTAACTTCGCCCTGAGAGGTGAAATATCTTGAAACTCATCAACTAAAATATGTTTCCATGGGCTAATAAAACGCCCTTTTTCTAAAATATTAATGGCTTGATGAATTAATCCAGAAAAATCAATTGCACCTTCATCTTTCAAAGCGCTTTTCCATACTTTCAATAGCGGCGCCATTAAACGAATACGTTTTTGAAAAAGATCTCTTATTTCTTCCGACGTATTATCAATCATGTCCTTCTGGCTACCGCCATGCATACGCATTAAGCTTAGCCAACGGTCTAAACGGGCAGTGACTTTAGTGCTAATTTTTTCGTCTTTCCAGAATTCACCATCTGGAATTTCCCATTGCAACTCTTCAGAAAGCCATTCTCGCCATCCTTTTGCCTGCGCTTTCTTTGCTGAACATTGTTCTCGCCATTCGTTTAATAACAGTGTTTGTCGTTTTTGAGTGTCTGTTTCTAACTCGCTAATCACTGGCGATTTTTTGCTACCTTCACGAATAATATGTAGAGCAAGCGCATGGAAAGTTTTAGCTTCAATATCTTGTTGTAAACGCGAGTGAATACGCCCATTCATTTCATCTGCAGCTTTACGGCCAAAAGCCAACAAAAGAATTTGTTCTGGTTTTGCCAAACCTCGCAAGATTAGCCAACCCGCTCTTGCAACTAGGACTGATGTTTTACCACTTCCAGCCCCCGCCAGTACTAATACATTATCCTCACCATTAATCACAGATAAGGACTGTGAATAATTGAGTGGTGATGTTTCTACTTGCTGGAAAAAATCGTGATAACGAACTAATACAGACTCACACCAGTGATCGTTAATTTGTTTTCGGCATTCTTGACCGCTATTCAGCCAATTCAGACACTCGTGATATTGTGCTGCACAATTTTCATATAATGAAATGCGCGCCAAAGGCATAGGCAGAGACGAAAAGCTTTGTGATATTTTATCTTTTATTTCAGATAGATGACGTAATGTTAGCCACCTGTCTTGTTGTGTCAATTGTTCAATCGAATTAACTAATTCAGTCAATACACTAGCACTGACTTGACTCATTTCAGTGCTCCATTGTTGCCATTTTTCATTCAAATAATGGTAAAAGCGCTGAGTTTGCTTCCATTCAGTACCATGTAAACGAACAACTTGTTCATTCACAATTTCAAATTCTAACTCCCCCCAAACAATCCCTCTCTTACAACGAAGATCGATAAGTTCATTAAATGGGATAAGATATTGGTGGTTTTCACCACTCACTTCAATACCTGCGTTGAGTAAGCGAACCCGATTGTAGGGATGCTGAGCCAGACGCTGTCCAATCTGTGTTGATTTCAGTTCCATACGTCCTGCACCTGAGAAAATCAATGACAAAATACGGTTGGCTTGATTCCAAACGGTTTTTTATTCCTTGCAAACAAGCTATCCTATATAGATTAGGGCTTGTCTTACCTTTGAGGTACTTTGTGTTAACACTGCTTACCAGTTATCGTCGTGTGCTATATAACAGCCATTTTTTATATTATATCCGAATATTTATAGCCCTGACAGGCGCAACCTTAGTGCCGTGGTTGTTAAACCAAGAGCCTAAAATCACCATCCCACTGACATTGGGTGTGGTTGCTGCAGCACTAACTGACTTAGATGATAGGCTAACTGGCAGAATAAAAAATTTAATTATTACACTTTTTTGTTTTTTTATTGCATCAGTTTCTATTGAACTACTTTTTCCCTACCCTTTATTTTTCTTTTTTGGCCTCGCATTTTCTACCTGTGGCTTTATTCTTCTTGGCGCTTTAGGGCAGCGATACGCAACCATCGCATTTGGTGCGCTGTTAATTGCCATTTATACCATGCTCGGCGTACCCATTTTTGATACTTGGTACCAACAACCTGCATTATTACTCACAGGGGCAATTTGGTATAATATTTTAACCTTGATTGGGCATATCTTATTTCCTGTTAGGCCATTACAAGATGCAATAACCCAATGCTATCAGCAACTTTCAGCTTATCTAGATGCAAAAGCCAACTTATTTGACCCTGACTTAGAAGATGACTACCAACGCTCAGTTTATGATTTGGCATTAGTGAACAGTCACTTGGTCAGTACCATGAACCAAGCAAAAATTGCATTACTGAGTGGTTAAAAGGAGACCGGGGACAAAAAGGTACCCGAAATTCGCTACAATACTATTTTGTTGCCCAAGATATTCACGAGCGAGCAAGCTCATCTCATATACAATATCAACAACTTAGCCGTACTTTACGTCATTGTGATATTTTATTTCGTTTCCAACGCCTATTAACTATGCAAGCGAGAGCCTGCCAGCAAGTTGCTCAATCTGTTTTATGGCGTAAACAATACCAACATAACCCTCGTTTTGAGCGTACTTTCACTTACATTGAAAAATCGCTACAGCTACTAAAACAGCAATCGCCTGAGCTTCATGAAATTAAGGCCCTATATAACTTACTTAAAAACTTAAAAGGAATTGACGTCCAACTGAAAGGCCTAAGCCTTGAGCAGAGTTCATGGCAGCAAAATAATAAGCAAATAGAACAGTTATCTGACGAATCGTTATCAGGTATTAGTGATATTATTTCGCGAGTTAAGCACCATTTAACACCAAAATCCTCTTTATTTCGCCATGCAGTAAGAATGTCAATTCTCCTTTGTACTGGCTATATCATCATCCAACTATTTGATATGGAAAGAGGATATTGGATATTACTCACGAGTTTATTTGTATGCCAACCAAACTACAGTGCCACTAAACGGCGCTTAGCCCTTCGCATAATAGGAACTATCGTTGGTATTCTTATTGGCTTACCTTTGCTGAATTTAATCCCCTCAATGGAAGGGCAACTTACGCTAATCGTTATTTCTGGTTTACTGTTTTTTATGTTTCGCAGTAGTCAATATGCCCAAGCAACATTATTCATCACACTTCTCGTTTTGTTTTGTTTTAACCTACTGGGCGAGGGGTTTGATGTTGCACTTCCACGGATCATTGACACATTAATTGGTTGTTTTATTGCATTACTTGCAGTGAGTTTTATTTGGCCAGACTGGAAGTTCCGCCAACTTCCCCAAGTCATTCAAAAAACTATGGATAGCAACTGCCGCTATTTAGATGCTATTTTACAACAATACTACCAAGGTAAAGACAACCGCCTTGAGTACCGAATTGCACGTAGAGATGCACATAATAATGATGCAGAGTTCGCTTCTATTGTGTCCAATATGGCTTCTGACCCTAAGTCTTATCGAATCACCCAAGAACAAGCTTTTCGCCTACTCTGCTTAAACCATACCTTACTCAGTTATATTTCTGCATTAGGCGCACATCGTGAAAAAATGCAAAATGAAGGTAACCTTTCATTACTCAACGACGCAATTTGCTATGTTGAATCGTCGTTACAAATCACCACCATTGACCCACTCGTTATTGATGAAAAATCAGATAAGCTTCGCCATAGTTTATTAAACCGAATAGATAACATTTCAACTAGTGATGACGAAAAAACGTTACTTATCATGGAACAAACTAAGTTATTACTCGAATTAATCCCTGAGATAAAACAGATAATTCGAACCATTAGTGCGTCATAAATATACCGATGAGCGGGTATTAAAATCCTAAATACCCGCCCATTTCATATCGCGTAATGTAATATTAATTATAATAATAACAGTCGCTTTCCGCAGGTTTAGGCTGATGTCAACTCAAAACTATTATACCAAGCAATTAACTCTTGTTTGATATCCTTGGGTAAAACAGCACTATGACACCCTTCTATTGCAGCGGCTAAGCCAATGAGTAACTTAATACTTGGGTTATTCCTACCATGTTTTTTTAGCTTCATAAAACAAGCCTTTGCCCCCATCATACGCAGCTCATCAACATGCGATACTCCGATTTTCCCTAGTGCGCGCTCAACCGACATATTCATATTAGGCAAATCTTTTATGCGCATAGTCATTGATTGCTTTTGTTTTAATTCCTCGATAGCTGAACGGTACGCCAACTCAATATATTGGAGAAACAAGGACTCGTCATGCCAAACTTGTTCCGAAAGTAGATAGTAGCGCATTTCCAATGGAATGCCTTTTTTACTATAAACTAACCGATTGAACCCTGACGCTTCAAAGTGACTTCTTGCCACTAAGCAGCCACGCAAATAAAAACAACCGTCGAGTACCAATCCTACAATGGCATCATCGACTAATAGACAAAATCCACCAAAATGATTTTTGCGTTTTAGCTCGCCAAACTGACTTAACAAACGAGATAAATAAAAAATTTTTTCTTCTTCTAACAACATTACCAAACTCCTTTTTGGGTATGCTCAATTTTCATCCTTGAGAAAAATAATTTTATAACTTCTTTTTTTACAGATAATTACGCATAACTAATTTTGAGAGCTTCCATAAAAAATGCCAAGAAGAATGCAGAAAAAAACAACAAAGTTGCGAAGCGCTTTGAAAAAATAGTCTTGATATTGGATGGATATACAGTTACTGTATGTTCATACAGCATTGTAACGAGGTAAATTATGAGCATCTATTCTTGGAACAACTCAACAGAACATTCTCTTAATAATTACGCACAATCAATCCCTGCGACAGGGCTTACTAACAGCTCTATGCAACAAGGTATGGTGAGCGAGCTTGTTTACGATGAAAAACACCCTATTATGGATTACATTTTGTTGCCAATGCTTCGCCAGTTTGGGGTTCAATCACGCTGGTTGCTCTGGTTAAGCCCTAATAAGAAACTCAGTAAGCACTGGTTAGAACAATCAGGAATACCAACTCATAAAGTTATGCAATTAAACCATATGGAAGATATCACTACGATTGGCGCCATGGAAAAAGCACTAAGAAGTGGTAATTACAGTGTGGTTTTAGGGTGGCTACCTGAAATAAGCGAGCAAGATTTTGTTCGCTTGCAATACGCAGCTCAAGAAGGCCGTTCTATCGGTTTAATTATGCGCCCACAGAAAACGTTTAATATGATTAATACACTAGCAGGACAGCCAAACCACTTAAAAATTCATTCAAATCATTACCACTAGCCAAGATTAAGAATTTTCTTACTAAATTTAACCTTTAGAAATATTTTCCTCTAAAGTTAAATTAAATGTATTGTAGATCAATCAGATAGATAAAAAATAATCATTACAGAAAATATACATATCTCTCTGATTTATACACTAAAAAAATACTTTTTTTAACGATTATTGCTCACTCTACTTGTATCTTTTTAAGTTCGTTGTAGACTTTAGCTTGTTCGGCTTATGGCATTATTTTTTTACTTTTATTATTTTTTTGTAGATAATGTCTGCGAAACCTAGCAAGTAAATTAAACCAATGGCATATAATAAGGCTCAGCGAAGCCAAGCCAATATTGGATGATAACGAGGCGTAAAAATGAAAAAAACAGCTATCGCAGTAGCAGTGGCAGTAGCAGCTTTTGCAACCGTTGCACAAGCAGCTCCAAAAGATAACACTTGGTATACCGGTGCTAAATTAGGTTGGTCTCACTATGAAGACACTAGCCTGAATCCAGCAAAAACTGGTACAGACTATGCAGGTTGGGGCACTGTTGGTAACAGCACTGACCGTGACACAATCGGTGCAGGTGCCTACGCTGGTTACCAATATAACCAATACTTAGGCTTCGAGCTTGGCTATGATTGGTTCGGTAAAATGAAATACAAAGGCGCTGGTAACAGCGGTGACCTGAAATCTATGGGTGTTTCATTAACTACCAAATTAAGCTATCCAATCATGGATGACTTAGATGTTTACACTCGTTTAGGTGGTATGGTTTACCGTACAGAAGCTAAAGCTCACCAAAATGGCCAACGTTTCAAAGAAACTGACACTGGCGTTGCACCTGTATACGCATTAGGTCTTGAGTATGCAATCACTCCAGAGTGGGCTACTCGTTTAGACTACCAATGGGTTAGCAACTTAGGTGATAAAGACAACATCGGTACTCGTCCAGACAACGGCATGCTGAGCGTTGGTGTTGCATACCGTTTCGGTCAAGCTGATGCTCCAGTTGTTGCTCCAGCTCCAGTTGTTGAGCCAGCAGCTCCAGTTGTTGAAAACAAACGTTTCACACTGCGTTCAGACGTTCTGTTTAACTTCAACAAAGCATCTCTGAAACCAGAAGGTCAGCAAGCTCTGAATGAACTGTACAACGAACTGAGCAGCATCGACCCAACTCAAGGTCGCGTACTGGTAGTTGGTTTCACTGACCGTATCGGTTCACAAAACTACAACCTGCCACTGTCACAGAAACGTGCTCAGTCAGTAGTTGACTACTTAGTATCTAAAGGCGTTCCAGCTAGCGCAATCGCTGCAGAAGGCCGTGGTAAAGAAGATCCAGTAACTGGTAACAAATGTGACAACGTTAAAGGCCGTGCAGCTCTGATCGAGTGTTTAGCGCCAGATCGTCGCGTTGAAATCGAAATCCAAGGTACAACTGAAGTTGTAACTCAGCCAGGTGCTTAATTCTTAGCCCTAGTTTGAATTTCGAACTGAAATACAAAAACCCCAATTAATATTGGGGTTTTTTATTACTAAAAATAATAGACACGATACAAAAATTCATTTTTAAAATTAAACTTCCCGCAATCATGTCATATAGCTTGAACTACCAGCACGGATCCTCACAGATCTTCTTTAATTATCTTTTTCCTTTGGTGTTCCAAGGATCGCTTGCAAATCTTGTTTTAATGAGCTCATTTGGCTTTCATATTTATCTTTATGTTCCGCATCTTCAATCAACTGAATAATAGTTTCAGACAACGTTTTATTACGCTTCACAGCAAGATTAGACAAACGCTGCCATACTGAAAAATTTAAATCTATTGATTTCTTACGTGTATGTGGATGCTCGGCATTGAAATGACGCTTACGCCTCGCCCGAATACTCTGTTTCATTCGGTTATCAAGCTCTGGATTCATATGCTGAGTGATCCACTTTAGTACATCAACCGGTCTATTTTCCATTTTTAGCAGCAAGTCTATGGCTTCTTTTTCTGCGCTTCTTTCTATATAGCGGGTAATTGCTTCGCCACCTCTTGCTTTATTGACGAGGTATTCCCATTTCCAGCCACATTCAAGATTTTCAAGCTGCTGATATTTCATAATTTTTCCTGAAGAAAATTGAACCTATTTTTATATTAGCAAGATTATAAACAAAATACTCATGCAGATATTCGATTTAGTGGAATATTCACTTTTTCAATAAAGAAGGTAAGCCTACCTTGTAAAAATAGTGTACAATCCGCCCCTATCTGTTAACAAATTAATAAAACTGCATGTCCACATTTGAATACATACTCGTCATCTATGGGATTGGCGGTGTATGCGCAATGCTATTTACCCTACTCGTAACAAAAGATCCAAACTTTTTTATGCGCCTACTGAGCGCCATACTTATTGGCTTAACTTGGCCAATGACACTACCCATTGTATTTATGTTTTCGTTATTCTAGTCGATAATTCAACAATTATTGCTGCAAGATTGCCTATCAAAGGCTAATATAACAAGCTTGCCCATTGGGTAATGAATTAGCCTGAAATTTGTTTATAAAACAAACAATGCTATTTAGCAAATTTATTAAATAAACCTTTTTCAGGCATATACGCCCAGCTTACTGGCAGGCATTTTATTTATAACTCTATTAATAGCAGATAATTATAGTGATCAGTCAAGAACTAACATGGCAAGGCCTAATTCCTAACTTATCGTCATTTCAGACGAAATTTGTATCTTCAGAAACGTTGACCCCTGCAATTTTATCAGACATTCAGCCTAGGCTATCTGATGGCATACAACATTTTGTTGATGAATTTGCCCAAACGCGCTTTATGTTTATCAAGTCTGATGAAAGTGAGACATATCTTAGCCTTTATGCTAATGCAATTACCCCATTACTGGCAGAGATAAATACTATTGATGGTGACTATCAATTATCTGAAGATAACCGCGTTTTCCAGTGGGAAAATGGTGTTACAAGCCGTTTTTCTTCTCGTGATAAAATAGCTTACCGTAATTGGATAGAACCCGAACAATTATTTGGCTATGTTACCCCTTCCTTGAATTTAGTCCCAGGCTTACTTCACCAAATCAATGGTGGCATATTAGTTATCGCTGCTAGCACATTAATTAATCAACCTTTAATGTGGGCTCGCCTAAAAAATATGGTTAACCGTCAACAGCTTGAATGGCTACCTTATTCGGATAATCAACCTTTACCCATTGAAATTGAGCCACAGCCTTTAGAACTTAAAGTCATAATTGTTGGTGACCGACTCGCTCTAGAAGAATTTGAATTTACATCACCAGAGTTATTTAGCTGCGCTATTTATGGCGAATATGAGCCTGTTATGTTCTTCGAAGATGAAGAACAATTGGCCTTATGGATGCGTTATATTAAATCCATTATTGATTCCAATAAATTACCGAATATTTCTCCGGATGGGTGGCTTCCTTTTATCCAACAAGCTGTACGTTACTGTGAGGATAAATTTAATCTTCCTCTTGATAATCTTTGGTTAGTTCGCTCCCTTGTAGATGCCAGCCATTACCATGTCAACCATTTGCTCACTAAAGAGTCATTTAACCAAGCTAACGAAAATCGCCAATGGCGCCATAGTTTCCTAGCAGAACGTACTCAAGATGATATTTTGCAAGAACAGATCTTTGTTAAAACCGAAGGCGAAGTTATCGGCCAAGTTAATGGTTTATCTGTTTTGCAATACCCGGGGCACCCTGACGCTATTGGTGAACCTTCTCGAATTACCTGTGTCGCCCATTTAGGTGATGGCGAATTCACTGACGTAGAACGCAAAGCAGAGTTAGGTGGTAATATCCATGCCAAAGGCATGATGATCATGCAAGCCTATTTAAATTACGAGCTTAAATTAGAGCAACCTCAACCTTTCTCAGCCTCTATCGTCTTTGAGCAATCTTATGGTGAAGTTGATGGTGATAGCGCATCACTCGCAGAGCTGTGCGCTTTAATTAGTGCATTAGCACTACAGCCTATTGACCAGCAAATTGCTATCACTGGTGCGGTTGACCAATTTGGCTATGTCCAACCTATTGGTGGGGTGAATGAGAAAATTGAAGGTTTCTTTGATATCTGTGAAAAACGCGGGTTAACTGGCAACCAAGGTGTCATCATCCCAATGGCAAATGTCCGCCATTTATGCACCAAATCTGCTGTCGTTGAAGCCGTAAAAGAAGGCCAATTCCATATTTGGCCCGTTGAACATGTCGCCCAAGCCATTACTTTACTCACTAAACAACCTTACTTTGAACAGCAAGCTGAAGAGGAAAATGTACACCTGTTAGCTTTAATTCAAGAACGCATTAATCAAGCAAATTCACCGGATAAGGCTAGACTTCCTTGGTTCTTAAAATGGATGAGTTAAGTAAAGATTGCGTAAAAAATAGCAGATCGGAGTTGTTCAGCGTACAAGTGTAAGCTATCCTGTAGCCCTACACATAATAAAGGCTATCTTAAGAACATGGTTGATAAACGCGGATCCTACACAAAAGATGATTTAATTGCTTCTGGTAAAGGCGAATTATTTGGAGAAAATGGTCCTCCACTGCCATCAGGAAACATGTTGATGATGGATCGCATCGTCAGTATGACTGAAGATGGTGGCACATTTAATAAAGGTTATGTGGAAGCTGAACTGGATATTAATCCAGACCTTTGGTTCTTTGGCTGCCACTTTACAAACGACCCTGTCATGCCTGGCTGTTTAGGCCTTGATGCAATGTGGCAGTTAGTTGGCTTCTATCTTGGCTGGCTTGGTGGTGAAGGAAAAGGACGTGCTTTAGGCGTTGGCGAAGTTAAATTTACAGGCCAAGTCCTCCCTACTGCGAAGAAAGTCACTTACCGCATCAGCTTTAAACGCGTGATCAACCGTAAGCTGATCATGGGGTTAGCAGATGGTGAAGTCTTAGTTGATGGTAAATTAATTTATACTGCAACAGACTTAAAAGTGGGTCTTTTTAAAGACACGAGCGCATTCTAAGCTTTGAAATGCAAACCTCCGCAATGGCGGAGGTTCTTAAATTGATTGATATCTTTAACTTAAAAACCCGAAAATACTCAAATAAACGAGTACAGGCTATTTAACCTAAAAGATTAAAAGAATGTGGGGGTTACACTACCGCTATGGTTCGATCCTCCATCGCCTTTCGCCAACCACCTAGCCAATGCGACCGAGCATCTACTGCTTGATATGGGCACAGTTCTTTAGAGCGCCCTGCTAAACCTGCTTGATAACCTCTTGATAAAGCTCTTTCTAAACGGTCTCGCTTCTGTCTTTTCATGCCTTACTTCCCTCATCATTTAAATGGAAAAGAAAACAGCACCTACTATTTTTTAATAGGTACACTATAGAAATAGCGCCCGTTGATAAAAAAATCAAGTAAAGATTTTCATATATTTGTCATAAATAGCATAAATGTGACTTGTATGTGGCAATTAATATAATCTATTGATTTTAATCATAAATAAAAATATCCTTTTATTTATCATCATATTAGAGAACAAAAGAATTTATCATTCACTAATATATAAATTAAAAATATATCTATATTTAATAAAAATAATAATGCACCTAAAATATATAAACCATATATATTAAAGGTGCATTTAATATAAAATACTTAGGTAATAACTAGTATTTATCTATCTCTTTCGCAATACTCTCAGCCACTTGCTGCCAGCCCATCGATAACGTACGGACCAACTCCGGGTAACCATCTTCATTTTGATCTAATTGCACATCAAAATTACGGCGGATCACGTTGTTATTATGAGAGTAAGTCCAAAAGCCTTGAACTAATACTTTACCGTCATACCGCCCATTAAAGGCCGTTAAAGTGATATCGAGCGTATCCGGCGAGTTCTGTAATGGCTGCAAAGAAACTAGTTTTTCAGGTAATGCCGCAGATAATTCTCTCACCATCGACTGCCCAAGCTGTTGTTCTAATGGGCTAGCCCATAAGTGTGTACTCGCATTAGTATAACTGACATCTGTCGTTTGGTAAGTAATACCATTTGACGTCAATACATCCGATAACATGATGCGCTGTAACCATACTTGGCCTTTATCCATCACCTCTGCAGATTGTGTCTGAGGAGTTTTCATTGGCAATTGATAATACTTTTTCTCAGGAGTACTACTACAAGCCGCCAATAATAAAACAAATATCGATAATAAATATCTCATTATTTTTTCACTCCTTTAGGCTCAACATCCTTCGTTGGCTCAGCTTCAAAAACTAATGCGTTACTCTTATTATTTAAAGTACGTAAAAGTGGCTGAACTTCTCTCAATACTTGGTCTAAACGCTGCATGTTATCCACCATTTTATTATAGGCTGGTGAACCAGGTTGGAAACCTTGCATTGCACGGTTCATTTCTTGCAGTGTTTTTTGCAAGTCATGAGGTAAATTTTGGAACTCTTTACTCGCCATCACTTTGTTGAGCTGTGCCAACATGGCATTAGCTTCTTTAACAACTTTCTGCCCTTCTGCCAATGTTTGTGTGGTTTGATTAAGCATTGGTTCAATTGGCATATTGTTAATTTTATCCAACACTGCAATGACTTTTTGTTGAATTTGCGCTAACCCTGCACTGGTTGTCGGGATAATTTTATAGCCAGCAACTACAGTTGGGCCTTTATAAGGCTCTGCATTTTGCACAAAATCCAAATCAACAAATAATGCGCCAGTTAGCAAGTTTCCTGATTTTAATGATGCCCTTAAGCCATCTTTCAAGGCTAAATTTAATTCATTTTTCAAATTAAAATTCTTACCGACATCTTTAGAGAAACGCTCTGGCTCAATGTGAATCAAAACCGGAATTCTAAAGTCATTATCCAGTGATTGGTCTAAACCTTCCGTATAAAAAGGCACTTGTGCAACGGTACCTAAACGAATACCACGGAACTCTACTGGCGCTCCGGGTTGCAGGCCTCGCACTGAGTCTGAGAAAAACAAAACAAAATCTTGATACTGCGTATACAAGGAATTTTGAATACTACTTTGGTTATCAAACAGTTGGAATTCAGTATTTTCCTTCACATTTGCACCTGGAACCCACCCTGTTGGAACATCAAAACTCACACCACCAGTCAGTAATGTGGCTATTGAGCCCATTTCAACGTGAACACCTTGGGATGACATATCAAAAGCAATACCGCTATCTTTCCAGAAACGTACATTTGAACTAATCAATTTGTCATAAGGCGCATTGATAAATAATTGGTAGCGCATATCACGCTTGTTCATATCAAAGTCACTGGTTTCAACAGAACCAACTCGGTAACCACGGAATAATACTGGGTCACCTGGGTTTAGTTGCCCTGCCTTATCGCTCACCAATACAACACGAATTCCCTTAGCATCTGGTGATGCAAGAGGCGGAGTATCCAATAAGGTGAACTCGAAATGTTCTTTTGCCGCTAACCCCGGTTGAAGCTCAATGTAAGCACCTGAAAGTAATGTGCCAAGACCAGTGACACCATCTCGCCCAATTGTCGGTTTTACAATCCAAAACGCGGAATCGGTACGCAACAATTCCTTCATTTCATTATTCAAGCGCGCTTTTATAATCACTCGACTAAAGTTGTCATCAAGTGTCACGCTTTCCACAACGCCAATATCAACGCTGCGACTTTTAATTTTCGTTTTACCCGCTTCTATTCCTTCAGCATTGTAAGTGATTAATGTCACTTCAGGGCCTTGGTTGCTAAAGTGGTAAAATAAAACCCAAGCACCAAGCAAGAGCGTCACTATTGGGATCACCCATACAGGCGACCAACTTTTTAGCTTGCTAATTTTGGCATTGGCCTGCGGTGTTTCTTTTTCAGTCACCCGATGACTCCTTCTTGTTCAACAGTATTTACTGCATTTTTTCTTTCACAGCGATCCCAAGTTAATCTAGGGTCAAAGGTCATCGCTGCAAACATTGTGAGAATAACAACCACACCAAAGAAAATAATCCCCATAGCAGGGACAATATTCATCAACTGCCCCATTTGAACCAAAGAGGCTAAAATAGTGATAACAAATACATCTATCATTGACCAACGACCAACATATTCCACCAACTCATAAATAAAATGCATACGATGTGGGTCACGATTACCGTACCCCTTGGAATCTAGGCAAAGCCATGCAATTCCTATCATTTTCAATGTAGGCACCATGATACTGGCCACAAAAATCACCATGGCAACAGGGTATGACCCGTCTTCCCACAACAAAATGACTCCGTCAATAATGGTCGAGTTTAATGCGGTTCCCAACGTATTTGTGGTCATCATTGGCAGTACGTTAGCAGGGATATACAACATAATTGATGTCACTAAAAGTGCCAAAGTCCATTGTAAACTTTGGTTTTTCCGTACACTACCATGGGAGTGACAACGTGGGCATTTTGATTGTTCGGCAGGTAAAATCGCCGTACACACAAGACATAAACGTACATCTTGTTTAATACCCGTCTGGCCCACGATTAACGGCTTATCTAATTTCGGAGCCGCTTCAATTCGGTTCCATAGCCAGTGACGATCTAAGCATTGAAAAGCCCTTACTTGCAGCATGCAGTACGCGCAATAAGGTAAAAAGCTTAACCCGATGCCAATATCGCCGTAAGCTATCAATTTAACAAAACTGACTAAGACCCCCGCTAGAAAGATCTCAGCCATACACCACGCTTTCATTTGGAACAGTATACGGGTGATCACCACTTTAATACCTTTAGGAATATGAACTTGCAACCCTAAAAGGATAATGGTGACCATACAAAATGCAGGAATAATCAATGAAAAGAATAGAAAAAATAGTGCCAGACCGCTATAACGCGTGGTTGCTATAATTTCAATGATTTGGAATAGTGAAATTTCATTTTCAATCCCTGCGGCGCCCATCTTAACAAAAGGGAACAAGCAGGCAACAAACAGCATAATTAATGCACTGAATGCATATGCTGCCGGCTGCTTATACGGATATCGCCACTTTGAGACCAATGTGGTTTCGCAGCGTGGACACGTTGCCTTGCTCCCTTGTTCCAACTCAGGAACTGCAACCAACATGTCACACTGAGGACAAAGCACATGTTCATGAGACGCATGGTTGCACAAAGTGTATTTGCTCCTTTAATTAAAACGTAATTAGCCGTTTTTCAGCAATTCTAGCTCTTGCCAACGGTCAAATGCTTGCTCTAGTTCAGCTTCTTTTGCAGCTAGCTGACTCAGCGTTTTTTCTGTTACATCATGTGGTTGATTGAAAAAATCGGCATCACCAACTTGAGTTTGCAATGTTTCAATTTCACTTTCAAGTTGTTCCAATTTTGCTGGCAATTGTTCCAATTCACGTAATAAATTGTAACTGAGCTTATTTGAACGTTTTACCGTTTCTTTCGGTTTCGTCTGTTTATCTTGGGCAGTCACTTTACCCGTTTGTTCTGCTTTCAAACTCACTGTTTGTGCTTTTTGCTGCTGAGCATCGTAATATCCGCCCGCAAAACGCTTAATAACCCCATTACCTTCGAAGATCCAACATTCTGTCACACTGTTATCAACAAACTCTCGGTCATGGCTAACCAATAAAACCGTTCCTTGGTAACCATCAACTAGCTCTTCGAGTAACTCTAAGGTTTCGACATCAAGGTCGTTAGTCGGTTCATCGAGGATCAATAAGTTACTTGGTTTTAGGAATAAACGCGCAAGCAACAAGCGGTTACGCTCACCACCAGAAAGCGCCCTAACAGGAGTCATCGCACGTTTTGGTGGAAACATAAAGTCTTGTAAATAGCCTAAAACATGGCGTGGCTTGCCATTGACCATGACTTCTTGTTTGCCTTCTGCCAAGTTATCCATCACGGTTTTATCTGGGTCCAACGCCGCACGATGCTGGTCGAAATAAGCAACTTCCAACTTAGTCCCACAATGAACTCGTCCGCTATCTGCTTGTAAATCCCCTAGCATTAAGCGCAATAATGTTGTTTTACCACAACCGTTTGGCCCAACTAGCGCGATTTTATCGCCACGTAATACTTGAGCTGAAAAATCTTTTACCAGTACTTTATTATCAATCTGGTAATTCACATTTTCCATTTCGAACACAATTTTGCCAGAACGGGCTGCTTCACCCACTTGCATTTTCGCTGTGCCCATCACTTCACGACGCTCTGAACGCTCTACGCGTAGCGCTTTCAGCGCACGAACACGACCTTCGTTACGAGTACGTCGCGCTTTAATACCTTGGCGGATCCACGTCTCTTCTTGGGCTAATTTACGGTCGAATTCTGCATTTTGCATCTCTTCAACACGCAATGCTTCTTCTTTATTCACCAAGTAGTCATCATAATTACCCGGCCAAGAAGACAGCTGCCCACGGTCTAAATCAATAATACGTGTTGCCATATTACGGATAAACGAACGGTCATGGGAGATAAATACGATGCTGCCTTGGAAATCTTTTAGGAAGTTTTCCAGCCAAAGAATTGTTTCTATATCTAAGTGGTTGGTTGGCTCATCTAAAAATAGTACTCTTGGGTTACTCACTAACGCACGGCCCAAAGCGGCTTTACGAAGCCAACCGCCTGATAGTGAAGACAGTTCTGCATCCGCAGGTAAACCGAGTTTTTTCAGCACATCACTGATACGAGAGTCCAGCAACCATAAATTGTGGTTATCTAACACCTCTTGCAATTCAGCCAATTTATTTAGATTTTTTTCACTCGGGTCGGTTTCGACCTCTTTTGCAACATGGTGATAATCTTTGAGGTACTGAGCCTGTTCTGCAACACCTTCAGCCACAAAATCAAAAATAGTGCCTTCAATATTACGCGGTGGGTCTTGCTGCAAGCGTGCAACAACTAAATCTTGCTCATAAACCAATTGGCCATCATCTAACGGCTGTTCTTTCGTTAACACACGCATTAACGTTGATTTACCCGCACCATTGCGGCCAACCAAACATACACGTTCGTTATCTTCGATATGAATTTCGGTATTATCCAGTAATGGGGCATCACTAAACGAAAGGTATGCACCCGACAAATTAATTAAAGCCATTGATTCTATCCTTACTCTGCGTGGCTAATTAGCCAGCAGTTATGTATTTGGCGGTTACGAGCAAAATCTTCTGACAGTGTTTTCGCTGTGATTTCTTGTGCTTGTAATCCTAATTCTTTAATTGCTTCAAGATCCATTTTGAAACCGCGTTTGTTATTAGAAAACATTACGGTTCCACCACCGCGTAATAACCGCTTTAGGTGGGTAATCAATTGGATATGATCTCGTTGTACGTCAAACGTACCATCCATGCGTTTTGAATTTGAGAATGTTGGGGGATCAATAAAGATCAAATCAAATTGTTCCCGGCTATTCGCCAGCCAACTCAAGCAATCCGCTTGAATTAAACGATGTTGGCGACCTGTTAGCCCATTCGCTTGTAGGTTTTTCTCAGCCCACTCAAGATAAGTGCGTGACATATCTACGGAAGTGGTGCTTTTCGCGCCGCCAAGCCCTGCATGCACAGTGGCAGTGCCGGTGTAACAGAACAAATTTAAGAAATCGGCATCTTTACTCATCTGGCCTAACATTTTACGGGCAATACGATGGTCAAGAAATAACCCTGTATCCAGATAGTCCGTCAAATTCACCAACATTTTCGCATTGTATTCTTGCACTAAAAAGAAATCGTCTTTTTGCGCTAATTTCTCATACTGTTGCTTGCCTTTTTGGCGCTGGCGCGTTTTTAACACTAGCTGATTCGATGTCAGTTCTAGCACATTCATTGTTGCAGTGATCACATCAAATAGGCGTTGACGAGCTTTGCGTTCATCAACGGTTTTCGGTGGCGCGTATTCTTGGATCACCACTTTATCGCCATAAATATCAACCGCAACATTGTATTCAGGTAAATCAGCATCATAAACACGGTAACTATCAATGCCTTGTTGTTTTGCCCATTTACTTAATTTCTTGATATTTTTACGTAAACGATTTGCAAAATCAGGTGAAATTTCCGCTATCGTTTCTGATGGCGTAGCCGCTAGCTGGTAGTTTTTCTGGACACAATCTAAAGGACCATTCTTAGCTTTAAATTCACGCTCTGAACGCAGTTGCAAACAGCTGAGTAACTCAGGAGAAGCACTAAAAATCGATAAACGCCAACCAGGGAAGCGTGCCTTCACGATCCGCCCTAACTGGCTATGTAGCGCAATTAAAGCAGGCTCACTTTCTAAACGCTCCCCATAAGGGGGATTGCTAATAATCGTGCCTAACGCATCGGCCTTAACTGGGTTTTCCAATGCAGCGGCATCACCTTGCTTAAAGGTGATTAAATCTTGTAACCCTGCACGGCGCGCGTTCGCACGAGCCATTTCCAGTACGCGCTTATCGATATCAAAACCATAAAAACGCGATGTCGTTTCTTTCAAACCTTGGCGGAAACGCACTTGCGCTTCCGTGGTTAGTTCACGCCAAAGTTCCGCGTTAAATTTCGACCATGCATAAAAGCCCCAATGCGTACGGTGTAACCCGGGGGCTTTATCTGTTGCCATCATTGCGGCTTCAATTAACAAGGTTCCTGAACCGCACATTGGGTCGACCAAGGGTGTTCCTTGCTGCCAACCTGAACGGTTGATAATTGCGGCTGCCAGCGTCTCTTTTAAGGGGGCTTGGCCTGCCAAATCACGGTAGCCACGAATATGTAATGAATCACCACTTAAATCGAGTGCTACACTGGCTTTTTCTTTATTAAGGTAGACGTTGATGCGGATATCCGCTTGCTGGCGAGCGACATCAGGACGTTGGTCTAGCTTGCGTACGAAGCTGTCTACGATAGCATCTTTCACTTTCAATGCACCGTATTGGCTGTTGCGAATTTCTTCGTTAGTCCCTGTAAAATGAACAACAAAGGTATCATTGACGGAGAAAATCTCACTCCAGTCGATTGCTTGTACACCGAGGTACAAATCTAAGTCACTGTAGACGTCAAAATCATTCAGTGGCAATAAAATACGCGATGCCAGCCGACTCCACAGTAGGCTTTGGTACATCACACGTTCGTCGGCCTGAAAATAGACACCCCCTTGGGCCACTTTGCATTGGCTAGCGCCAAGCGATTCTAATTCCGTTTTCAGTAGTTCTTCAAGGCCGCGAGCTGTGCTGGCAAACAGAGAATTCATAGTATTTATTACCAATTTGGATGAAAAATTGTTGCGCATTATAGCTAATCTTATGCAGTTGTCATAAAGTTGCTACGCACAATTATAAGGATTAAAAAATGATAACGCTTTCGCGCCTTTACACACACCCAGTTAAATCTATGCGAGGAGTTCGTTTATCCCACGCCTTCGCTGATATTAGCGGTTTGACTTTTGATCGTAATTTTATGGTAACCACGCTGGAAGGTAAATTTATTACGGCGAGAAAATATCCACAAATGTTACTTTTTACACCGGTAATGCTCAATAATGGTCTTCACTTGCGAGCACCAAATGGCGAAAGTGCGACGGTATTGTATCAGGACTTTGATGAGAAGCAGAGCCCTACTGAAGTTTGGGGCAATCATTTTCATGCACTTATTGCACCTGAAGCGATAAATAGCTGGTTAAGTACTTTTTTTGACGAACCGGTACAACTACGCTGGCTAAGCCCGCAGCTTTCTCGTCGCGTCAAAGAACACCAAGATGTGCCGATGTCTTTTGCTGACGGCTACCCTTTCTTACTGATCAACGAAGCTTCTGTCCAAGAACTGCAACGCCGTTGCCCTGCCAGTATTAAATTAGAACAGTTTCGTGGCAACTTAATTATTACAGGCGCCAAGCCTTTTGAAGAAGATACATGGAAAACCATTCAAATTGGTGATGTCATCTTTACATTAGATAGGCCATGTAGCCGATGCATTTTAACTACCGTTAGCCCAGAGAAAGGGATCAAACATCCCCACAGTGAGCCACTTGCGACATTACAAACCTTCCGTTCAGATGAAACAGGGGATGTCGATTTTGGCCAAAATGTGATTATTAAAAATACCGGTGTTATTCGTGTTGGCGATACTCTGACGGTATTAGAAACTAAACCAGCAAAACAGTATTTAGTTCAAGAGCGGGAAAGTGACCTAGCAGCTAATAGTTTAAATACTCAAGCCAATAAGGTCAGTTTAGTTTTTGAAGAAACAGAATATACCGGTGATAACCAAAATGTGATCCTGGAGCAATTAGAATCCAATGGTTTAACTATCCCTTATTCATGTCGAGCTGGCATCTGTGGTCGCTGTAAAATTAAACTTATTTCAGGGGAAGTCACCCCGTTAAAACAAAGCGCCATTAAAGAAAACGGTTATATACTCGCCTGTAGTTGTATCCCGAAAACATCCGTTAAATTAGCGTTTAATTAAGCGTTGATTTTGCTTTTTAACACCATCAAGGTTTCAATTCTACGATGGTGTTAAACGCTCAAAACTAGATTAATTAGCAAAAAAACTTTTTGTTTCACTATTCTTTTTTGATCTCTAGCGATCATTTAAATAGCATTACCGTATAATTGACGTTTCACTTTAGATGAATATTCAAGCATGCGATCGTTCATGATCTTAATTGGATCGCAAAATCGTAAAGTTCGATCGGGTAATTCTAAAATTGGTTCCGCTAATAAACATAAACTCGCAGAAGGGCCAGCCTCAGCAATAATAAATGTGGAATAATGGTTCGTATTTTCTAAACACACTTGAATTATTTGCCCCTGCTTAGGCGCATTAATATAGTGAAATGAAGAAAAGTACCAACTCTTTGGCATCTGTGGCTTTAAAAAACGAAAAGCAACTAAACTATTTAAGACTAATTCAGCTCTTTCTTCTTGAGTAATATTTAGCCTTTTAGCCTGCTCATCAAATAAATAATATTCACCTGCATCTTCGATACTAAAAGGCATCTCATTACGAGCAAAAACCGTTAGCATCTTAGCAGGAAAACATGAACGAAATATCATGCCGTTGGCGAGATCTAACATCACCCTATTATGGTCATGATCAAAATACCAACGCCAATGATCATCAGGTTTAATATTCATAAACGATCCTTTAGCGATTTACCGGTAAATAAAGTAGAAATGATCTCTATAATGATCCTTTCTAAATTTACTCTAAGGCTATTTTTATATGCTAAAAATTGGATCTGCTAAATAAGAAGATGCGTTAGAAATAACTGGATAATATTGTTATCTAAATAGCAAATCTACTGAAAATTGAGTTCAACTTGATACAAAAATAGCCACTATTAGCAATATAGTTTAAAAGGGGGAATAAATAAACCCCCTTGATACGTAAATTTACAATTTATTACTAGATATGATTAACAATATCTTTAATTAATTTTGGCCCATGATAAATAAAACCAGAATAAATTTGAATTAAAGAGGCACCCGCTTCCATTTTTTCACGCGCCGCGGTAAGGGAATCAATTCCACCTACTCCAATTATTGGCAGCTTTCCATTTAACTCACGTGAAATAATCTTAATAACTTGTGTACTTTTTAATTGCACAGGACGGCCACTTAACCCACCAGCCTCATTACAATGATTTATCCCTTGAACCAAAGAACGATCTAGCGTGGTATTCGTTGCAATAACGCCATCAATATTATGCCTAACTAGGCTATCTGAAACTTGGATAATTTCCTCTTCAGATAAATCAGGCGCAACCTTTACAGCGACAGGTACATATTTTTGGTGCTGTAATTGTAATTCCAGTTGTTTTGCTTTTATGCTACTTAATAAATCATCTAGTGCTTCGCCATATTGTAATGTACGCAAGCCTGGCGTATTTGGTGAGGAAATATTAATAGCAATATAACCTGCATGAGCATAGACCTTATCCATGCAAATTAAATAGTCATCTTTACCTTGTTCAACAGGTGTATCTTTATTTTTACCAATATTGATACCAATGACCCCGCCGTAATTCGATTTTTTAACATTCTCAACAAGGTTATCGACACCTTTATTATTAAAACCCATCCGGTTAATTAAACCTTCTGCTTCTACAAGCCGAAATAACCGCGGTTTGTCATTACCAGACTGTGGACGAGGAGTTACCGTACCAATTTCTATAAACCCAAAACCCATTGCACCAAATGCATCAATACATTCACCATCTTTATCTAAACCCGCGGCGAGCCCTAGTGGGTTTTTAAAGGAAAGCCCCATGCATTGAACGGGTTTAGTGGCAACAGATTGGCGAATAAGACATTGGAAAGGGGAATGGTTCAAACGTTGAAGCTGGCGAAAAGTCAATTCATGAGCTTTTTCAGGATCGAGCTGGAACAGTGCCTTGCGGGCAAGATGATATAACATATCCAATAACCTATTTTTACTAGTGCGTTTCAATAAAATAGACATTATGTCGCGCGCCAAAACCCTCGCCAAAGACTGATTGCCGAGTTTTCACTGTGCGAACTATTTTTCGTCGGATAAAACGCGCTATAGATTACCCTATCTCACCGCGCTTTTACCATGAAAAAATCAATAAAAATTCATTTGCCTGGTTTTTTGGGGGAAAACAACCACTTTATGACAGTTATCTCTCATTTAATATTCCATTATTGTCATAAACAAATAAGCCGCTAAATTAAATTTTAGCGGCTTATTAAAACCAATAATTGGTTAGCTATATATAAATCAGCTTTCTAACGCTTTGGTAATTTTTTCAAATAGATCACCAGAAAGGTTATCGAGCGCTTTTAATTGCTCAAGCACTTTGCGCATCTGTGCTTGGCGCTGTTCATCATAACGTTTTAAACGGATCAACGGCTCGATCAGCCTCGAAGCCACTTGCGGGTTACGTGTATTCAGATCGACTAAAATTTCATACAGGAATTGGTAACCACTGCTATCTTTCGCATGGAAATTAACGGGATTCCCTGCTGTAAAAGCACCGACAAGTGAGCGAACACGGTTAGGGTTACTCATGCTAAATGAGCGGTGATTCAATAATGCACGTACATTGGCAAGCGCTTCTTTTGCAGGGTTTGCCCCTTGCAATGTAAACCACTTATCCATGACTAACCCGTCATGGTGCCAACGCTCATCAAAGTCTGCCATTAACTGTTCTTTACAAGCTAACTGTGATTCATTAGCGGCTGTCAATGCGGCCAATGAATCAGTCATATTATCGGCAGATTGGTATTGTTCCAGCACTAATTTATTCGCCAGTTCGCTATCATCACCCGCCGCTAAGTATTGCAGGCAAATATTACGCAATGAACGTTTAGCAATATCTTGGTGATCAACACGATAGCCATCAATATTAATGGAGCGATAAACGGTGAGAAGCTCATCATGCATTTCTACTGCTAAATGATGATGGATAAAATTCACCACTTCGTGGATCGCTACCGGGTCAATAACCGTAAATAATTCTGCAAGTTCATTTTCGGAAGGCAACGTTAAGATCAAGGCGACTAACGCAGGGTCAATCGAATCACTTAATAATACACCGCGAAAAGCATCAACCACAGGCTCAGGTAAAACTAAAGTCTCGCCATTTTGATAGTGAGCCACGTTAATTTTTACATAATTATTAATGAGTTGCTGAGCAGCATCCCAACGAGCAAATTCATTGCTTGCATGCTGCATCAAGAAAGCTAATTGCTCATCTGTGTAGTTGTAATCTAATTTTACAGGGGCTGAAAACTCACGCAATAAGGAGGGAACTGGGCGACTTGTCACCTCATCAAAAACAAACGTTTGAGTTTCTTGCGTAATGTTTAGCACTGAATTTACCACACTACCATCACGTTTTAGCGTAATAATTCCACCTTGCTCATCATAGAGCTCAATATCCAATGGGATATGTAATGGCAGCTTTTCAGCTTGATCCGCTGTAGCTGGCGTCATTTGGCTAACATGTAGCGTATATTGCTGTTTTTCTGGTGAATATTCATCACGCACAGTTAAAACTGGCGTCCCTGATTGGCTATACCAACGACGAAATAGTGATAAATCAACATTTGACGCATCTTCCATCGCCTGCACAAAATCGTCACAGGTTGCCGCACTGCCATCATGGCGATGAACATAAAGTTGTATTCCCGCTTGGAACATTTCCTCACCGAGCAGCGTATGGATCATGCGAATGACTTCAGACCCTTTTTCATACACTGTTAAAGTATAGAAATTGTTCATTTCAATGACTTTGTCAGGGCGGATCGGGTGCGCCATTGGGCTTGCATCTTCAGCAAACTGGGCTGAACGCATCACTTTAACATTGTTGATACGGTTAACAGAGCGAGAGCCTAAATCAGAGCTAAATTCTTGATCGCGGAAAACAGTTAACCCTTCTTTTAAGCTCAATTGGAACCAGTCACGGCAAGTGATACGGTTACCAGTCCAGTTATGGAAGTATTCGTGACCAATCACAGATTCGATATTCAGATAGTCTTTATCCGTCGCTGTCTCACTTTTAGCTAAAACATATTTAGAGTTAAAGACATTCAAACCTTTATTTTCCATGGCTCCCATGTTGAAGAAATCAACGGCAACAATCATATAGATATCAAGGTCATACTCTAAACCAAAGCGTTCTTCATCCCATTTCATGGCATTTTTAAGGGACTGCATTGCCCATGGTGCACGGTCTAAATTACCTTTATCAACAAAAAGTTCTAACGCAACTTCACGGCCACTACGAGTCACAAAGGTGTCTTTTAAAACATCAAAATCGCCTGCGACTAAGGCAAATAAATAACTTGGTTTTGGGAATGGGTCCTCCCATTTCACCCAATGGCGGCCGTCTTCTAACTCACCTTCTGCGATACGGTTACCATTTGATAATAAATAAGGATAACGTGATTTATCCGCTGTAATTGTGGTGGTATAGCGAGCCAACACATCTGGTCGGTCTTGGTAATAGGTAATATGGCGAAAACCTTCCGCTTCACATTGTGTGCATAACGCCTCACCTGAAACATATAGACCTTCTAACGCTGTATTTTTTTCAGGGCTAATTTCATTCACAATCCGCAGTGTAAAAGATTCAGGTAATGATTCAATAATCAATTTACCTTCAGATTCTTTATAGTTTTTCCACGCTTTGCCATCGACTTCAATACTGACTAGTGATAAATCTTCGCCATTGAGTTCAAGTGTTGATGACTGAGAGTTAAGGCGTTTTACCTTGCTTATTGCGGTAACGACTGTCTTCACTGGGTCAAGATTAAAATCGAGGTCAATTTCTGTAATTGTGTAATCAGGTGCTTGATAATCCTGACGATATTTCGCTTGTCTTAGCTGGGTCATAAGTAACCTTTTAATTCGTTATATTCAATATCGTACTACTTTATTACTTATACAATACTATAAGCCACAATAATGTGAATGGATTTGAGAAACATTTTCATCAAAAAATGTTATCTATTTTTATGGCAATGTTAGCTTTGTATGTCACACCCTGCTTAACTTTGTTAAAAATTCGTTTGTTTGTTGGTGCTATAGTACTATTAAATATTTTATAGCGTGTTAGTATCTTTTCGTGATTAATGCTTTTTGTCTATTTCTATGGAACATAATACGAATAAAACGTATTTATTTGATTTTATAGTAATACAAAAAGGCAATGCGCGAATTTAGGTTGCCGTGCTCCTTGAAACCAAGTGGTAGAATAACACTTCTATCTTTTGCTAAAGTGGGTATACTTTTGCAACTTTAACGATTTAGCTAACGACTATTGCTGCTTTTATCTCATTGTGACTTTTTGAAAAATCAAACAGGTTTTAAGGGAAACAAGAGTAAAAATGAATAGCATTAGTGGTAAAGATAAGCTCCGCGAGGATGTCTGCGTGCCATGAATTTAGACGCTACACCAATTATTACATCACTGCTTGATACCGATGCTTACAAGCTTCATATGCAGCAGGCCGTTTTCCACCGTTACCACCAGGTACCGGTTGTCGCTGAGTTCCGCTGTCGTAGCAGTGAGATCTTAGGTGCTTACGCCAATGAAATCAGGCAACAAATTCAGTTGATGGCTAACTTATCACTTTCTGATAATGAACTGAATTTTCTCCGCCGCTTACCTTTCTTCCAAGAAGACTATCTTACGTGGTTAAAATCATTCCGCTTTAACCCTGAACAAGTCGTTGTCAGTACCACCGACGAAGGCCAATTGGCTATTCGAATTAGTGGGCCTTGGCGTGAAGTGATCATGTGGGAGGTACCACTCCTTGCATTGGTCAGTGAAATCATCCAAAAAGATAGGCACCCAAACATTCATCCTAGTGATGCTGTTCAGCAACTTAAAAAGCTGTTAAATGTTTTTTATCAACAAGCTGATGAGCACCAACTTGATTTGTCTAACTTTAAGCTCATGGACTTTGGGACACGCCGCCGTTTCTCCTACGATGTGCAATCCGCCATTGTTTCAATGCTTAAACAAGAATTTCCTTATCTTGTGGGGACGAGCAATTACAAACTTGCTCACGAGTTAGACCTAGCCCCTGTTGGCACACAAGCCCATGAGTGGTTCCAAGCCCACCAGCAAATCAGCCCTGAATTGGCAAATAGCCAACGCGAGGCATTGCAGAGCTGGCTAGATGAATACCCTAATCACTTAGGTGTCGCATTAACTGACTGTATCACCATGGATGCCTTTTTGCGTGATTTTGATGCTAACTTTGCGAACCGCTACCAAGGGTTGCGTCATGATTCAGGGGACCCGATCGAATGGGGTGAAAAAGCCATTGCTCATTACCAAAAATTGGGTATCGACCCTATGAGCAAAACACTGGTGTTCTCTGACAGCTTAGACTTACAAAAAGCACTTGAATTATATCGTTATTTCCACCAACGGATTAACCTTGTTTTTGGTATCGGCACTCGTCTAACCTGCAATATTCCGAATGTTACACCGCTAAATATTGTGATCAAATTGGTAGAGTGCAATGGTAAGCCTGTCGCTAAGCTCTCAGATAGCCCAGGAAAAACCATTTGTGAAGATGATGAGTTCGTCAATCAACTCAGAAAAGCGTTCGACCTACCTAAAATGGAAAAAGCCAGCTAATTAAGTCACTTTTCCCTAGCTCTGAGTAAGAATTTGCACTTTTCTTGCCCAGAGCTTCAAAACCCCCTTTTTCTTTTATTCACTTACTATTACTATAGCTTTTAAGCTCAATAACCACGCTTCGCTTCAACAGAAATGTTTTATCGCGATTTTTTACTTGTTTCCTAATAAATGGCAAGTAACATAGAGCTTTGGCCCCTGAAAAATGGGATTTCGTTAATATCCCTACTTTAACTATTTTAATCGCCATAAACCGATGACATTTTTTGAATAATATTCATAGATATAAGCGGTCGAATGGATTTAAAACAATTTGAATTACATCCTAAATAATTCGAGTTGTAGGAAGCCGGCAAACAAAGTGAGCCCTAGGAGCATACATAAGTATGTGACTAGGGTCGGTTTGTGAAGCCAACGCATCTACGGCTCGAAGTATGACGGATTGAGATAGTCGAAGTAGATATCGTTAAATATGAAGAGAGTGAATTATATGATAGTAGCGCCTGTAGTCGACGTACTGCAAGGCCGAGTGGCGGTAGGCACAGAAGTCACCGTTCAAGGCTGGGTACGTACAAGGAGAGATTCAAATGCTGGTTTTTCTTTCCTCGCCGTTTATGACGGTTCTTGCTTTAATCCGTTACAGGCTATCATTAATAATAATTTACCGAATTATAATGACGAAGTCCTGCACCTAACAACGGGTTGTTCTGTTGAAGTTACGGGTACCGTAAAAGAATCCCCAGGCCAAGGTCAATCATTTGAACTTGAAGCCACTGCTGTAAAAGTTGTTGGTTGGGTTGAAGATCCTGACACCTACCCAATGGCAGCGAAGCGTCATAGTGTTGAGTTTTTACGTGAAGCCGCACACTTGCGCCCACGTACTAACTTAATTGGTGCTGTTGCACGTGTGCGCCACACTTTAGCGCAAGCTATCCACCGTTTCTTTGATGAGCAAGGCTACTTCTGGGTTTCCACTCCAGTGATCACTGCCTCAGACACCGAAGGCGCGGGGGAAATGTTCCGTGTTTCTACATTGGATTACAATAACCTGCCACGTGATGACAAAGGTGAAGTCGATTTCAGCGAAGATTTCTTTGGTCGCGAAGCTTTCTTAACCGTTTCAGGCCAACTGAACGGTGAAGCCTATGCAACAGCGATTAGCAAAGTTTACACTTTCGGCCCAACCTTCCGTGCTGAAAACTCAAATACTAGCCGTCACTTAGCTGAATTCTGGATGGTCGAACCTGAAGTGGCATTTGCTTCTTTAGATGATGTCGCAGGCCTTGCAGAAAAAATGCTGAAATTCGCCTTCAAAGCCGCTCTTGAAGAACGCCGTGATGACTTAGAATTCTTTGCACAACGTGTTGATAAAGACGTTATCAACCGCTTAGAAAGCTTTGTTAACTCAGACTTTGCACAAGTTGATTACACGGATGCCATTAAAATCCTAGAAACTTGTGGTCAAAAATTCGAAAACCCAGTTTATTGGGGTGTCGATATGTCGTCTGAGCACGAGCGTTACCTTGCTGAGCAACACTTTAAAGCCCCTGTGGTTGTGAAAAACTACCCGAAAGACATCAAAGCTTTCTATATGCGCCTCAATGAAGATGGCAAAACTGTTGCTGCGATGGATGTATTAGCACCGGGTATTGGTGAAATCATCGGTGGCTCACAACGTGAAGAACGTCTTGATATGCTAGATGCCCGTCTTGAAGAAATGGGTATGAATAAAGAAGATTACTGGTGGTACCGTGATCTGCGCCGTTATGGCACCGTTCCTCACTCAGGTTTCGGCCTTGGTTTTGAACGTTTAGTGGCTTACGTCACTGGTGTGGGTAACGTACGTGAAGTGATTCCATTCCCACGTACCCCAAGAAATGCAGCGTTCTAATAACTGCTTTTCTATGTTAACACCTTAATATACGGGCCAACTAATGTTGGCCCGTTACTTTTCAGTCCTAATATACTTTCACTATACAACTATCTCATCTTGTTACATCAAATTACAGCCACATGATAACCAGGTCACAATTTTTACGTTATCACCTTATTATTCTCCGTAAACAGCCAGCAATCTGCTACCGCTAAGAATAATCTGCTTTTTAATCTCACTATTCTCTTTTTACTGGTGATAAATAACCGCTTTGCATTCGCTAAACTGCTCAAAAAAAACTCAATTTGTCTTTTGAAAAAGTTCCCTAATTTTTGTAATATTTTTTAAACTGGTACGATGAGTGATTGTTTATTGATCTATTTTTTACATTTTGAAACATCTAGTTACTATTTGTTTCAGAATCTTTGATTTTGTAGCACTTTGAGGGTAGATAATTTTATTTAGCAATGGAACACTGGTCGCCGACATAGACGACACTAATCTCTCACAAATAGTTCCAATTATTTTTTGCGAATTATTTTTGGCAGTGGCAGGTGTCCGAATAACACCAATGAGGGTAATAATAATGATGAAACGCAATATTCTTGCAATGGTTATCCCAGCTCTGTTAGCTGCTGGTGCAGCAAACGCAGCTGAAGTATACAACAAAGACGGCAACAAATTAGACGTTTACGGTAAAGTTGACGTTCGTCACTACTTTGCAAACGCTGAAAGCGGCGAAGATGGCGACGATTCACGTGTTCGTTTAGGTGTTAAAGGTGATACTCAAATCACTGATCAGTTAACTGGTTTTGGTCGTTTCGAGTGGGAAACTAAGACTAACAAAACTGAAAACAACAACGACAACAAAAACCGTTTAGCATACGCGGGTCTGAAATTTGCTGATTTCGGTTCAATCGACTACGGCCGTAACTACGGTGTTATCTATGACACGAACGCATGGACCGACGTTATGCCTTTATGGGGTGGCGACACTATGGAACAGTCTGATGTATTCATGACTAGCCGTAACCGTAACCTGTTAACTTACCGTAACAACAATGCTTTCGGTTATGTTGATGGCCTGAGCTTCGCTCTGCAATATCAAGGCAAAAACACCGAAGACAACAAATCTGGTGATAAAGTTCCATACAACAAAAATAACGGTGACGGCTTCGGTCTGTCAGCTGCTTATGACTTAGGTTGGGGCGTATCACTGGGTGGTGGTTACTCAAGTTCTGCACGTACAGAACAACAAAAAGCTCCAGCATCTACAGCTGGTGGTGACAAAGCTCAAGCATGGAACGTTGGTGCTAAATTCGACGCTAACAACCTTTACTTAGCAGCTATGTACGGCCAAACTCTGAATACTACTTACTTCGGTAGCGATAACGAAATCGCTAACAAAACTGAAAACGTTGAGTTAGTTGCTCAGTACCTGTTCGACTTCGGTCTGAAACCATCTTTAGGTTATAACCAATCTAAAGGTAAGCAAATTGCTGGCGGTGACGGTGACATCGTTAAATATATCTCTGTAGGTTCTTACTACTACTTCAACAAAAACATGTCTGCAGTTGTTGATTACAAAATCAACCTGTTAAAAGACAACGACTTCAGCGAACGTCATGGTCTGATGACTGATAACGTAGTTGGTTTAGGTTTAGTTTACCAGTTCTAATTATCAGTTAACTGATAAACTAGAAAACGGTAACATGTTTTTGCAAGCAGCGCTTCGGCGCTGCTTTTTTATTTCGTTCTTCCTACCTCAAACTACCTCCTCCTAAAAACTCCCAAATTATCGGTAAGACAGACTGATTCACCGCCTTTATAGATATTTATGGTTAGATTACATGCAATTCCTACCTAGTTCACAAGATCTCGCCGATTTTTGGTAAAACGGTTGGCAAAAAGCCTTTATCACGTTACCCTGAGAACTCGACTCGTTCGACTAAACCCGTTTTCAGCTACACCCGCGAGTTTCGTATGGTATGGGCAGATTACAAGCAAGGATAGCCAACCGCATTCTCACTTATGCCTTCATACCTTAGGAACTGTGTGGGTACCACTACAGAGCTTTGGAATCGACAACATGTTTGAAAAAATTACTTCTGCCCCTGCTGACCCAATCTTAGGTCTTGCTGATAGTTTCCGTGCTGATCCCCGCGATAATAAAATCAACTTAGGTATTGGCGTCTATAAAGACGAATCAGGGAAAACCCCTGTGCTTGATACCGTTAAAAAAGCAGAAAAATTCCTGCTGGATAACGAAAACACCAAAAACTATCTTGCGATTAGCGGAATGCCAGAGTTCGGCCGTGTAACACAAGAACTGTTATTCGGTGCACAACATGAAATTGTCACCTCAAAACGTGCACGTACAGCGCAAGCACCCGGCGGTACTGGTGCCCTGCGTATCGCAGCTGATTTTATTGCGAAGCAAACTAATGCAAAACGCGTTTGGATCAGCAACCCAACTTGGCCTAATCACAAAAATATTTTTGAAGCGGCTGGCTTAGAAGTGCTGACCTACAATTACTATGATGCAGCCAACCACGGTATGGATTTCGACGGTATGCTTAACAGCCTGTCATCCGCTGTTGCTGGCGATGTAATTGTTCTACACGGTTGCTGCCATAACCCAACGGGTATTGACCCAACTTCTGAGCAATGGACAAAGCTGGCAGCATTATGCGCAGAAAAAGGTTTATTGCCGGTTTTTGACTTTGCTTACCAAGGTTTCGCAAAAGGCTTAGATGAAGATGCCGAAGGCCTGCGTATTTTCACCAAAAACAACCCTGAAATGATTGTGGCGAGCTCGTTCTCTAAAAACTTCGGTTTATACAATGAGCGTGTTGGTGCTTGTACCATCATAGCCAAAGACAGCGATAACGCCGAGCGTGCATTTAGCCAAGCGAAAGCGGTTATTCGCGCAAACTACTCAAACCCACCAGCGCACGGTGCTGCAGTGGTAACAACCATCCTTTCTGATGACGTATTAAAAGCTGAGTGGATCCAAGAGTTAACCGCAATGCGCGAGCGTATTAAACGCATGCGCCAACTGTTAGTGAAAACATTGGAAGAAAAAGGCGCTAAACAAGACTTCAGCTTCATTATTAACCAAAACGGTATGTTCTCCTTCAGTGGCCTAACAAAAGAGCAGGTAGAGCGTCTACGTAGCGAATTTGGTATCTATGCCGTAAGCTCTGGCCGTATTAACGTGGCAGGCTTAACATTAGAGAACATGGTTCCATTATGTGATGCCATCGTTAAAGTGCTGTAATCATTCAAATGTGTTAACGCTTAACCTTTGAAAATAATAAAACAGCACCTTTAATATCATGCCAGTCAGTCCCATTACTGACTGGCTATTTTTATAAACAACTATTTAAGGTGGCTAAGGAAGCGCTCAGTTATTTGTACCGCCCCCCAGTTCTTTCTATAATTACTGTTATTTATACTAAGGTCGAGATTGCTTTCATAATCAATGCGTTCCTCAACAAGTAACTGAACCAAACGGTCGATGGTTTGCTCTATATGTTGTTCTGATAACAGCTGGTAACTATTGAGATGACGCACCTGCATGACACTATTCATTGACCCTATATGGTTATTATGAGATAGCGTCACTTGCCTGCCACTCTTTGAGCGATATATTGTTTCGGTAACCTTAGCTGACAATTGTTTATAACTGACTTCTTCAGTATCAAAATCAATTAGAACCACCTGATTGCGCCCCTCAGAATCAGTGATCTTCACATCGCCTTTACCGTGACCGCTGACAATATAGAGGTCGTCCCCTTGAGCTGCTGCTAATTGGTCTTTTCCATCTAAAGAGATGAGCACATCTTGATGCATGCCTTGCGCCCATAAAATATCATCACCTTGCCCACCATATAGCACATTTTCACCACTATAAGTTATCAGCTTATCGTGACCACTATCTCCTTTGATGATACGCCCATATTCACTCATATCCATGACGCTATCATTGCCAGCTAAAGTATCAATAAGCCAATTATTTCTAGGGCTATCCTGCTGTAATAGAATCCCATCATCTCTCAACGTTAGGTTTAAAGGCCTTGCTACACCATCAACTACCACGCCATTTAATGTGCTTGCAAGCTCATCAACGGGTTTCCAAGTGGTGAACTCCCCTGACTGTTTGGCTTTATGGAGTTTTTCAGAGAGATAATTAACGAGCGGAGTCATCCCGTGGCTCGTGGAGGAGTTAAATTTTTCGTCCAGCCGCTCATAGTGGTGAATATTGAAGCTCCCCTCACCATCATCGTTAGAAGCCTTAATTTTTACCAGTTTACCGGCTGGTGAAGCATAAAATTGGTATATTGAGTCACTTTCTTCAATTGGTTGACGTTTAAAATTGACTAAATGAATATGGTTATTGCCAATCTGGTCTTCAATATAAATGGCACCTGCCTGACGACCATCAATTAAATAGTGGTCATCACCTGCCCCGCCCATTAACGTATCGTTCCCTTGACTGGATAACAGCAAATCATCCCCAGAGCCACCACTAATAAAGTTGTCCCCAGAACCACCATATAATAGATTATTACCACCGCTGGCTTTAATATTATCATCACCATCCCCTCCCAACAGGACATAGCTTTCTAAGCCTTTATTGATAATAGTGTCATCACCATTTTGAGCATCAATGACATGTTTTTCGGTTCGATAGCCCATTGGCATTATAATTTGATCATCATCTGCGCTACTTTCATTAACTGGGGTTACTGGTGTTAAGCGGTTTTCCTGTAAGTTGACTTTAAATAAATTGCTATGCTTGTCTTGAAGTAAAACAACATCGGAGAGCTTATTGCCTACATTCGTAAACTTAATAGTCAATTGTTTTTGCCCGAATTTATCTAAACGGTATAGCTGCCCATCGTCCATATTCAGCGAATAACCATTTTCGGTAGGCAGCAATAGGCACAGGCTGTCCTTATCCGTAAAACTGTCATTGACTTTAGAAAAATCAAACTCAACCTCACCATATTCCTCTTTACTTTGTACAATTTGGTAGGTATCGATTCCATGGCTAACTTCAATATAACTACCTAATTTTATTAGGGGTAATATATTATTTTGACTATTTCCACGGTAGGTTAAGTGTTCAGCACGGCCTATGGGCGTAAACCATCCCCAATTAGGCTCCTTATAATGACGTGATTGGTTTATCGTTATGGTACCCATTGACTCATCTATTTTGACAGATTTTCCGTCTATAGATGATAATTGATCCCCTTCTTGTATATAGCTTAAACTAAAATACTTGTTAGGATATTTTTCATCTATTACCGTTGTCATCATCCAACCATCAAGGGTTTGTAATCGATAGACATGATGTGGCACCTTCGAATCCGCATCTTGCACATTTTCGAGGACAATAATGACCTCACTTTCCACATTTTGAAAAAAGTGACCATCAATACTATTTTTGGGTTGTTTGATTGTTAAAACCAAGTTGTTGCCGTCTAACTGAACTTGCCTTATTTCATCTATAAAATACTCTATAGCGACTTTGCTTTGTTGGTAATTAGGTTCTTTAATAACCACTTTCGCCTGAAACTTATGGTTACTTTGTGTATAAATAGGGTTTAGGTATTTTCGCGTTTTAACTGATTTTTCTTTTCTATCAAAATAGCGCTCTGTTAGGTACAAATCGTCAGCATGGTCAAGCCACTCATAACGGCGAATATGATAACTATCATTACCGTCACCACCAGCTGCAATACCTTGAGTTAAAATAAGTTTATCATCTCCCCCTTTTCCTTCTACGATGTCTTTTCCTAACCCACCATCCAATATATTCACCGTATCATTTCCCCGTAAATGATCATCGCTATTCCCTCTTATCATCACATTTTCCATACTTTGCAAATGGGCAACTGGAATAAAAGAGTGATTTCGCTCCCGCTGATAAAGCACCGTATTTTTGTTTAAATTTACATAGACACGGTGGCTATCTGGTAGGTTATCAATAATGATTGTATCCTGCCCGTCTTGGCCATCTAGGTACTTAGTCGGCGTTTTTCCTTCTCGTGAAGTTAACGATGCTAAACTGCTATCTCGGATAAAAAATAGATCGTTTTTATCTCCCCCTGCAAAATACTTCTCACCAGATAGTACTTGAAAGGCATTTTTCTGTGTTTTTTTACCAATTACAACGTCATTACCATTAGCTGTATTCCAGCTAGTTCCTCCACTAGTGGAATTTTCAATATATAACGCTGTCCGTTGGCTGTTATTCACTAAATGTTCACTGAAAACACGTTCATTTTCCCTTAGCATTTGTTGCCCTAATACACCAAATTCCGTTTTTTTCGAATAAAAACTAATTTGTTCCGGCTTAGAATTTATTAACTGGTCTTGAAGAGGTAGTGATAACTCATTATCTAAAATTTGGTGCCGTACTTTAAATTCATCTAATAACGAGTTCTTATAGGTAGAATTTAAAGAGTAACGCTCATGAGTCGCTATGCTACCCGTATTTCTAAGGTCAAATATCTCTTTCTCTTTTGCTTGCAGATGAAAGTCATGGTGAATAGACCATCCTATCTTTTCATAAAGATGTTTTAAATTTTTAAACCACGCCGTCGTTCTGACAATTTTATTTTGTAAAATAAATTTAACTTCATCAGCAGTAAACGAGGGTGCCCCTTTGCGTAAAAAACGCACCGTCGTATTTCCCACCCCTATATATAGATTTCCCAGCTTACCGTAGAAATAATTATCATAGTTATCAACTAAATAATATCGAGACTCATTTTCATAGGTCGGCTTTTCAATGACACTGAGGTGATGAGAAAACCCCGCCTGTACAATATGACTTTCAAATAAAGCGAGATCCATATTCCAATCTTGCTCTTTAAACGCATTAATATAATGTTGTATATTCATTTCTTGCTGGCTACGTATAGTTGGCTCTAAACTCAAAGCGCCGCGGATCCCCTCCTCTAATTCACGATCCCAATCAATATCAATAACTTCTTTGATGTTTTGAACCGCACGAACACCGCTATAAGCCCAGCCCCCAACCAGCAGTATACCTCCAATAACTAACCCAGCGACGGGGATAACGGAAGAGCCCACTAAGATGCCAATAACAGTGACCCCATTGATCACAGCACTAGCAATAGAGAAAGATGCATTTACGATAAGATCTTGGCGTTGTTTCGGGTCTGTGACACTGTCTAATTTAGATAAGCTGTCGTAGGCTTGGTAAACATCAATTCCCATCCCTACCAAATTGAAAATTACCACCGTCCCCGTTGCAATTCTCGCACGGACCAACGAAGTTGCTCCCTTACTGGATGCAATATTTAATAGCATCGGTTGCACTATCATATCGCCGTAATTAAACAAGGCTGACGCAGCAAGTAAATAAAACTGTTTTTCTAACTCTTTAATTTCCTCATCACTAATATCGGGGTTATCTAGTTTATCCAAAATTGCATAAGCACTAATCAAACTTTGAGTAGCTCCGGCTGCCCCCATTGCTTGCCCAGAACGATTTGCCAAACGTTGAAATTGAGGAAGTCTCTTACCTGCTTGACGAGTCTTAAGTAAGACTGGGGATGGGATGCTATTTTTCTGAACATCAATACTATCCGCTAAATATTTAAACTGTTTTTTTAGCACTCCCGACTCAGCAAAGTTAGCTTGATGATCGACTAATTGGTGGATATCCGCTGATTTTAATTGCTCATGGAACACTTTAATGAAAGAGAGATCTTCTTTCCCTCCTTCCATCAACGTAAAATACATTGTTAGTTTATCTGGGGAAAAACGAATTTTATTATGTAAATCAGCCGTATTAATATCACCTAAAGAAATAGGTTTTCCATCAATAGTGGCACCTAATTGTTGTAATTTGGCAAAGGCAATTTTTTCACCGTTAATAGTGACCCAACCGTTTTTTGGTAACGTAAATTCAGTTTGTTCAATAATTGATTGCCGCTGGCTACGTAAAGAAGACAATGCGCTTTTAAAGCCAGCTGAGTCTAAGTCAATAAGCTGAAAGTCTACTCTAAATTCCCCTTCAGAAAGTTGGTTATTTTCACTAAAGTAATGCTTAATTTGCTGTTGGAATTGCTGCTGAGCTTGTTGAGAAGAGCTGTTTTTTACACTAAATTGGAGCCCATGGGGATCAAATAAGCTGATTTTATAACCGCCATTACGTTGTACATAAGTTACGGTATAAGTGACCGATTTCCCCTTTAAGAAGATTATTGCGTTATCCACTTCGCGAAGCGTTGTAAATAGACTGCCAAGTGATTGGTCCGCCACTGATATCCCATTTTTGTGGAGTACAGTATTAATATCTTGGCTGTACTGCTCCATCTTTATCAGCAGTGAGTTTTCTGCTGATGTCGATGCATTTTTCACTGTGGCTTGCTCTATTTGCCCTTTACGTTCAATAAAATCTCGTGCTGAATGGCCTTCTCCTAAATACAGTTCAACCGCGTATGTTCCCCCCAAAGTTTGATCCATTTCTCGGCTTTGAGCGCCTGAACGAATAACTCCATGATCTACTAACTCAACTTTATTACCATAAATTAATTGTTGGTTAAATTTAGCCAATCGCTGGGCTTGGTTATCTTTATAAAGACTAAGTGCATCTGCAAAAGAATGTTTTTTTAAAAGCGCATTTTCCCCAATAAAATTGGCTGCAGCTAGTTCACTAAACTCATTTAACCTATTGTTAAATGAAATGAGTTTATGATTATCAGCCACTAACTCTAAAATTTTACCTTTATCTATTCCATCCCCAGCAGAAAATAGTTCCATTAATATCTTCTGCGAACGCTCACTTAAGTGATTTAATATTAATAAGTCATTTTTTATCGCGGTCAATAATGTCTGAATATCACTCGCATGTTGTTGATAACTACTTGATATTTTTAGTTTTAGAATTACTTTCAGTGATAATGTATTAACTTCAAGTCTTTGACTTAACGCTGCATTTAGTTTTCGGTTTATTAACGGGTCAAAGACTGCAATTTTTAATTTTTTAATATCAATATTTCCATTTTCATCAGAAAAATATTTCAATAAATAAGTGTGTTCAACCTTATTGATTTCTTGAATGGAAATTTCTTTTAGTGCTATTTTTTCTAATGTATTAATAATAGAATGATGTGAATTTTCAACCATTTCCAGTTCGTTTATTTTTTTATTTTTATTCAAAGCGTTATCAAAGAGATCTGCATTCTTTATTTCTGTTCCGTGCTCTTCGGCAAGAATAGTTTTACGCTTATTGTTATCTAGATGGATATCTTTAAATTCATCGTCAGTATCTAGCATAACGTTCTCATTAGATTGCTGCTTGTTTTCTTTATTTTCAGCATTGTCGTTAAGGCTTTTTTTTCGACTAATTTCTGCTAGTCCTTTTAAATAGGTATCCGATATTTTTCTTTTGGGTTCAAATAATTCTCCATTATCACCTTCACTCCATTTTTTATTTAACGGAGCACGATACCCCTGATTAATTAATAATTGCTGGAAATTAGATAGTTGTTCTACATTATCAATAATAATAGAACCATTAGAATTCATTGGAAAATACGTCTCAATTGATTCCGTTGACCCTCTAAGTTTATTTTTCCCCTTCAAGTTTTCAGGTAAGAAAAAAGTTATCGGAAAATTTTCACTCATCACACTGGCAGGGTTGGCATCATCAGCACCGTGGTGAACCAGTTCAAACCCATTTTCACGGCCTAGCTGGCGGTTCATCTTATCTTTGAGTTGTTTTATTTTCTTATTGCTAACACCGTTATCCTGCCCCTCATAACGATCATATTCCGCTTTATTATTAAATAGTTTTTTTTCCTTTGCTGATAATTCATCATAATTGACACTTGCTTTCCATGTTTCCCAAGATGGCATTTCTCTCACATTGATATAATGCTCTAAATCTGACATTGGAAATATAATGCTAAATAAATCATAATCTGCCGTGACAGGCTTGCCAGTCTTAGTATCGCCAACAACTAGAAACTCTGTAAGTTCTCCATTTTCTAGATGATAAACTTTCCAGTTATCCGATGTTCTGTCTGCACTTTTTTTCAGGAAAAAGACTTTTTCATTATCATCAACAATGGATGTAGTACGATGATAACCCTCATCATTGGCGAGTTCTAATGGTGAGATAGCACTAAATTGACATAATTCATTTATTCGCTGAGTGCTAAGCTCTAAATGGACACTAATCGCCTTACCGGATTGAAGTAGCTCTTGAAGCTGGCGATTAAGTTTATCACTATTAGTTCGGCCTGATTTTTTAGCAAATTCCTGTTGTACTGGAATAAAACCACTATGAGGCCCCCAATCTGCACTTTTACCTTTGATAGCCAATCCCTTACTACTGTACTCCCCCGATTCAATTAAACTCGTTGATTTAGCATCTATTGGCCGTATACCAATAATAATATTTTCTTCACTAGCTATTTTCGTAAAAATGCGTTGATGGCTAGCTGGAATACCCGTTTTAACCTGCGGGCTCGTTTCTGCCAGCGGTTTAAGTTGTAAATTGATACTCGAATAATCTCGCCCTGTTTTACCATTACTTTGAGTTATAGCGTTAACATCCTTATCATTCATGTTCTTATTTCCCTGAAAATTACAAATTCACTAATTATTTCAATTAATTATTTGTTTATTATTAAAACAAGCAATTATTTGTTCGATAGGAAAATAGCAAAATTCGAGGTGTTCCCAAACTAAGTTGGGAACAATTAGGACATAGTGTTAACTATTATTTTTTTATGGCGTGATTAATATGAAGTTATAAAAAACCCCCTGTAATTAAGGGGGGTTAAGTTAGATTAGATAATTACCAAACAGGTAACTCATCTTGTAAGAAAGGATTTGTTTTCCGCTCAAAACCGAGATTAGACATCGGCCCATGACCAGGAATAAATTGATAATCATCGCCAAGCGGTAATACTTTGTTTTTAATTGATGAAATTAAATCTTGATGATTACCTCGTGGGAAGTCACTACGACCAACACCACCTTTGAATAATACATCACCCATGGAAATTAATTTATCAGCATGGTTCACAAAAATAATATGACCGGGCGTATGGCCAGGACAATGCAGTACATCAAATGTAATATTGCCACAAGTCACTTTGTCCCCTTCTTCTAACCAGTAATCTGGTGTGAAGTCAGGGCATTCGCCTATATAAAACATTGCATTTTGCTCTGCGAGGTTTTCAATCCAAAAGGCGTCTTCTTTTTGTGGACCATAAATAGGCACTGAAAAGTGCTTAGAAAGGGTAGCCGATGCACCGATATGATCAGAATGACCATGCGTTAACAGAATTTTAGTTAACTTCAGCCCAAGGTTTTCAATAGCAGAAATTAATTTTTCAGCTTCTCCGCCGGGGTCAACAACGACTGCATCTAACGTATTTTCATCCCAAATAACGTGGCAATTTTGCATAAATGGTGTTACTGGGATAATAGTATATTTCATCGAGCAATTACTCCGTAATCTGTGTCACCTATGCACAGATTACCACGTTCTTGCAGGCCCTGTATCAATATGTATAAAATTGCTTCGAGGATAATAACCAACACCACCTGCTTTCATTTTCAGCGCAGCTTTACGGATATTACTCAATTGTAACCCTTCGATATGGAAATCCATCGCCTGCCCGCGTGTGTGGTAGCTTTTCTTTGCCACCCCAGAGCTTTTACTGCGTAATTTATTATTAGTCTCTAAAGAACGATAACCAGAGATCAGTTGGACAGGTTTGTTTGTTCCCATCATCATTTGTAATAAATAGATTTGGTCAAACAATTTTGGGTCAATAGTTTTCACTTTGTCGCAACGGTAGTCACGGAAAAAATGATTTAAACGTGCTAATTCAGACTTATTATAACGCCGCCCGTCAAAAAATTCGGTTTTTAACGATTCGCCTGTATTAATGTTTTGAAAACGCAAAATTCGTGGTCGAGGGGTCGTCATTGCAGCAAAGACATGGCTTGGTAATAAACTAAGGCCAATCGTTGCAGCCCCAATACCTAACCACTTTCTGCGGGATTGATCAATTATATCCATAGGTGATAGCTCAGACTCTAATAATTTCAGTATTAATCGATAAAATTTTGGCAACCTATTGAGTCTAGCAAATCATGCTTAGCTTTAATGTATAATTATGTAAAGATATGCATACTTAACAGGAATTTTATTGCAGTTTTCGTCAGTAATAGAGTTTTGTCACTCAAACTGCTCGAAACATGCAATCTTAGACACAAAATATGCTGCCTTTATCAAAGTAAGTAAAATAGCCATAGCTGAATAACTATAAAACAATGGAATAAACAGGATAAAAACGGAGAATAGAGGAAACGTCACGGAATGAAAATGTGTAAAAAACAGCGCTCAAGCAGTTAACTCTTAAAATAATTAAGGGGAGAAAATCCCCCCCTTCAAATTAAAACCTACAATTAGTGTAAAATCTTTTTCAATATTGGCAAATATTTATCTGCATTATTAATCGAATTATCATACTGATAAATATCGGCTCGATATTGTGGTTGCTGGTCTTTATCTACCCAAGCCGTTTGGTAGTACAGAAAAACTGGGATCCTATCTGGTATATTCACATACCGTGTTGACCCCTCTTTCAATGCACCGTCAATTCGTTTTTGTTCCCAACCTGCATCACCTAACAAAATACTGGCTAACTCACTTGCTTTATTCACACGCACACATCCAGAGCTTATTGCACGTGCATTACGATTAAACAAACTATGGTTTGGTGTATCGTGTAAATAAATCGCATCTGAACTCGGCATATTAAACTTATAGCGCCCTAATGAGTTAGTTGGGCCCGGAGCTTGTCGAATTCGATATGGGAAATTAGCTGGGGTGATATTATCCCAGTCAATAGCATATGGGTTGATTTCATATGAATCAGCCCCCCAACCAGAATAAACCGTATAGCCTTTTCGACTAAAATAACTTGGGTCTTGCTTCCCTTTTGGGGCGATATCTTTACGTGCCATACTGGTTGGCACACTCCAAGGCGGGTTAATTACCACGTTATTTAGCGCACTGCTCATGATCGGTGTTTTGCGATCTGCACGACCAACAATCACTTTAGAATCTAAAATGACTTCGTCATTTAAATAGAAATCTAAAGAGTAGCCAGGAATATTAACTAATATTCCTGTACCACTACTTGCAGGAATAATACGTAAACGTTGGATATTAAGCGCCATTAAACCTGCTTTTTGTTTTGGCTGCATATTTAACCAAACACGCGTGCCTTTTCCAACTACACCGTCGGCCTCTAAACCATATTGTAATTGGAATTTTTTTACAGCATCAACGAGTTCTTGGTCATATACTTTGGACACGGTACTTGCAAGTGCATCACTTGGCTCTGTTGGTTCGACGGTTTGTTCAACTGCCAGTTCTGCAACTTGAGCCATTGTTTCAGGAGGGGCAACTTCTTCGGTTACATTTCCACCCTCAAGTAACCCTTCACGTTGTAAGATTTGACGTAACATAACCACATCATCGCTAGACTGCCCTGGCTTTAATGCTTTTGTTCCTACTATTTCTAGGTTATCTTCAGGCATCGCTAATAATTTCAGCATTTCCTTGCGCATTGGCAAATACATTGGATGATTCGGTGCCTGTGATTTTACCCAACTACTTAGGTTATTAGATTCAACGGCGTCTATCCATGGTTTCATTTGAGCCGTTGTTGGAGCAATAATTTTATATGGCCGATTAGTATATAGCCAGTACTGCCCGCTCGCCTCTATTGATGACAAATACTGTAAATAGCCAAGCATGGCATCAGATAAAATAACGTCGCGGCCCAGTTCATTTAACTGGTTATTTTCCAGTATTGCCAACCATTCCCCAAATTGAGGCTGAACCCCAGCAAGGGATAATTCTGCCAATTGTTGTTGAAATTGGCTAATTGCCGTTTCATCTTGCCACAATAGCTGCATTTTCCTATCAGCATATAGTTTTGCTAATTGCGTAGAAAAAATAGGTTTCACATCCGTAGGAAGTGATTGTGTTATTTTTACTAAACTTTCTGTTGGTGTAACTGGAGCTACCGCTTGAACTTCAGAAACACTTTGCTGCGTATTTTCTTCATTTGAAAATGCAGGAAACTGTAACGCCATCAACCCGCATATTACTGAGACTTGCAGAGCTCGCACTCTTCTCTTTGCCATACATCCACCTTAATTAACTACATGGATAACAATATTTTTTATTATAATTACAATTTTATTGTATTTAATTTTAGCAGTAATGTTATAGGAATAGACTAATTTTCCTTTTTTCGGATTATAGACAGATAACCACTTAATGAGAAAAAGAATTATTTTCATTATTAGTGGGTATTTATTGGTGCTTTAAACATAGATGAATTTTATTTTAATTAAAAGCTTTAGCTAACGCTTTCTTTCTCACTTAATTTCCATATAGAAAAAGAGGTTTTCATCATGAAAAATATGTTTTAAACATCGGGTTTTATTCAAATTAATTAATAATCTTGTTAAATTGCATTTGCACTATTTGTTAAATACAAGAAAACCGATATTTATTCCTAAATACCGGCTTTCATTTCATTCACAAAAACTATTACTGCAATGTTGGTGCTTGTACGTTCGGGGTTTCTTGTCCGAAGCCTTTTAAGCCAACCACATGCACATGCTCATGATTACCAACCACTTTACGAACTAGCTTATAGGTTGTGCCCTTCTCAGGGCTAATATTCTCAGGCGCCGCAATAATTAGCTGCATTTCTAACCTGTCACACAGTTCAAATAAGGTTGCAATTGATTTAGCATCTAATCGCGCAGCTTCATCTAAGAATAATAACCGGCAAGGAATAATATCTTTAGCACGCAGACGGCGAGACTCTTCTTCCCAGCTTTGTACTACCATCACTAAGATGGACATACCTGTACCAATAGCCTCACCGGTGGATAACGCACCACTTTCTGCTTTTAACCAGCCATCTGAACCTCTATTAACCTCAACTTCTAATTCTAAGTAGTTGCGGTAATCGAGTAATTCTTCACCGATGGTTTGTGGCAACCGCTGCCCAACATCCACTTGAGGGTTAAGGCGTTGGTATAATTTCGCCATCGCTTCAGAGAAAGTTAACCGTTGGCTGGTAAACAAGTCTTGATGCATTTCACTTTCTTCAGAAAGGACACTGAGTAACAGCGCATGGCTTTCTCGAATATTCACATTGAGGCGAACCCCTTTAACCTGACCAAATGCCACGGCTTGCAGCCCTTGGTTTAGCATACGAATTCGATTCTGTTCGCGCTGAATGGTTTTGCGAATAATATTCGCCACACTTTTTGAACTGATCGCCAATTTTTGCTCACGCGCCGTTAGCTCTTCCGTTAAGCGCGCCAGCTCAATTTCCATTTGCTCGATTGCATCAATCGGGTCATCTGTACGAATGATGTCTTGGCGAATACGTTCACGTAGGTGTTGATATACCGCGATAAAGAATTTGATCTTCCGCTCAGGGTGTTTTGGATCTTCGGACAAACGCAGTACATCACGTAAATGTTCGTTATCCGCAACCGCTAAACGCAACGCACCTAAGGCTTTATCCGACATGGAACGTAAGCTATCACCGTCAGTATAGGCCAGCTCACGGCGATGTAAACGACGCTCGACGCCATTGTCTTTCACCAAGCGCATTACAGCACACCAACCTGCTTTTGCCGTCACTACCTGCTCACGCAGCATATAGTAGTCTTTTTCTAACTTACGAAGCCGCTTCTGTAAGTTATCCATTTCAGCTTCACATAATGTCAGCTGTTTTTCTAACTGGTTAATACGGCTACGATTTTCCATGACGCGCTGGTGCAGCTCATCACGTCGAATACGAGCGCGCTCTTGAGCATCAGGATCAGCTTTTACGCCGATCTCTTGCATCTCAACCTCGAGCTCTTTCAACATTTCTTGTTTGGTATCGAAAGAACTGCGTAACGAGGCGAGAACTTGATGGAATTGTGCGCTTTGCGCTTGGTGCTGACGCAGCTGTTCGCGAGCGCGTGTACGCTCGGTTTCTGCCTGTTCTAAACGCTGACGTAATTTTTCATTCAAGTCCGCGTTTTCATTCACCATTCCTGTTGAGTCACTGTAACTAAAGTGAGCACGACGCTGAACAACCTCAACTAATGCAAAGGCTTGCTGTTTTGCATTTTGTTGGCTGTGTTTTGCTGACTCATAATCTTTGCGTAATTGTTCATGTTGTTCAGGATCACTGAGTAACACTGTCACAATCGGTTCTAACTTTTCTAACGCATTACCATGTTTATTCAGGAAATGTGCCGCTTCTTCTGCTTCCGTTAGTTCTTCGTTTATCTCTTCGACTCTGTCCGCCAATGTTTCATCGAGTAATAACCCCATTTGAGGTAATAAACGATTAAGAGCCGCAAGGCTTTCTTTACCTTGTGCAAATTGTTGGCGTTGCTGCTGAGTTTGCTCTTCAAATTGTGCCAAAGCACGTTCAATTTCCGTGCGTTTCTGGTTAAGCGAACGAATTTCAGCTTCAGGATCATCTTCAAAGGCCACGGAAATGTGTTGGCCTATAAACCGACTGAATGCTTGGTGAGAACGCTGAATTTTCTGCACATCAAATGACAGGTTCGCGTAACGCTCAGCAAGCTCATCACGTTCAGCAGTTAATGACTCTAAATGACTTTCACGAGCAGCACGACCAAACAAAGGTAATTCAGGATAACGAGAGTAACGCCATTGACGCTCAGACGAACGGACTAATACCGCATTTTCAAATTCCTGCGCATCAAAAACGCTGTCATCGAACGATTGAGGATCCCCCTCGATAAAATAAACATCGTCAGGGCAATCTTGTAATGTTTCGAGCTGGCCACGGACCACAGATAAGTCTTGAACCACAATACCATGACGAGCTGGGCCATATAACGCAGAAAAATAAGCCGCATCTTCGATGGTAATGTCATCATAAATTTCTGATAACAAAACACCATTAAAACGCTCAGCCAACGCTAACATGCGGCCATCTTCCGCACCACTTGGCTGACTTAACCGCTCAATTTGCTTTTCGAGATCTTTACGTTGCGCAGCAACTTCATCTCGTTCAACCGTTATTTCCCTTTCTTGTTCAAGGAGTTGCTGCATAAACTCAGTCACAGCAGTACTTGACTCAAACGTTTCATGGGATTGCTCATTAAGCTGCGTTAGCGCTTCTTGAGCCATAATCCATGCAGGGGCTTTAGATGAAAGTTGGCTAATACGCTGGCGAATTTGTTCCAGTTCTTGGCGCATTTGCATTCGTCTTTCGCCACTCTCATTCACACCAATACTGAGCTCTTCTTGTTGCGCTTCCAGCTCAGCCATCAGTGCATCAAGTTCATCTGGCTCATAGCTTTGGCCATGACGTTTACAGAATTCCGCCAATAAGCGTTCTGCATTTTGCTGGCTATTCAGACGTTGTTGCAATTCAGATAGCTGCATACGTAATGGTTGTACACGATCCGCTAAATGTTGTTGTGATGACCAATCACGTAATAATGTACGCGCTTGTTGGTATGCATCACTGCGGCTAACTTCCCCTACCATATTTCTAACTAATTGATAGGCTTGCTCAAATTGGCTATGTGCGGCATCCGCCACACTCATTTTTTGCTCAAGCGCTAATAACGCTTGGGTAGCTTGCTGTTCACGCGCTTCGAAGGTATCTAGCCATTCATCTGCGTTATCAATGGATAATTCAGGAAGCTGGCACAATTCACGAGCACGCGTTAAGGCATGCAAGGCTTGCTGGTACTGAATGGCACGTGTTTGTTGTACATCCAGTGCTTGTTGGTAGTCAGCTAATTGATTTTTTAATTCATCAACTTCAATTTCAGCAGCTTCAGCTCGTACTTCATATTCTTCTTGAGTTTCAGTCGCTTCAGCAACAACTTCACTTTGTTCTTCAAGACGATAAGTCAGTTCTTCGATATCTGCTTGATAGCGATCGATTTTTTCTTGTTGACGCAGCGCGGCTTGCACTAAATTTAAATGGTCACTCGCAGCTTGGTAGTCCGCTTCTAATTCTGTAGATGCCCCATTTTGCTCATTCAATTCACGCGCCATTTCGACGCTACGAACTTGTTCAACACGTAATTGTTTACGGCTAGCTAATAGCTCATTGCGCGCAGCCAGTGCTGCATCAAGGTGAATGCGTCTTTCATTGGAATGGCGCATATAATCCGCAGAAACATAATCAGTCGCCTGGCTAATCAAATGTTTGAATAAGTCGCGGTCTGATTGAGTGACACGAATGGCTTCTAATGTTAAACGGTTTTCACGCAGAGCCGCTTCCATATCTTGGAATGCTTTACGTACCCCACTGTTTTCTGGCAACAAATAATCACGTAATGAGCGAGTAATGGCACTAGAAATACCGCCATATAGTGACGCTTCAATCAGTCGATAATATTTGCTTCGGTCACTCGCAGAACGTAAGCGTTTCGGTAACACGCCTAATTCAAACAGTGTCGAGTGGTAATCGGTAATTGAGCTAAACTGCTTAAACAAAACGCCTTCCTGTTCTTCAAGACGTTCTTTTAGCTCATTGAGTGGGATCACTTTTGCTTGGCGGCCATCGATAACTTCCGTCAATATTTCCGTTGGAACTGTCGCTAATGGAATGCCTTGTACCATAAATGGCTTAATATCGACTTTTTTATCGCGCCCTGCGACTTGCTGTAAACGCACCCCCACCATGACGCGCTGATGCTTCGAATTTAACACATCCAAAATAGCGTAACAGACACCAGGACGTAACTTACCATGCAAGCCTTTATCACGAGAACCTGAGGTCGCGCCGGCTTCCGTTGTGTTACGGAAGTGAAGTAAGGTTAAATCTGGGATCATTGCGGTAATAAATGCCGCCATGGTTGTTGATTTACCTGCACCATTACCACCCGATAACGTGGTCACTAATTCATCAAGGTCAAAAGTTCGGGCAAAAAAACCGTTCCAATTCACCAGCGTCAGTGAGCGAAATTTTCCGCGTTCAATCATTATTCTTCATCCTCATCACTTTCTGCCGGTTCTTGACTCTCTTCGCCATCCTCTTCATCACTATCTTTTAGTGATAATTCACCGTCAAGAGAGATAGCTTCACCATCACGGATCATCCGTAACTGTGCATCTTGTGGGTTATCGCCACTGCGCACATCGGCGCCAAAACGGAATACAGATTCACTAATAATAAATTTACTCGAATCATTTTGCAGAAAATGCACCATTCCCAAGCGACGTAAACGGTTGAGTGATGTTCTTAATTTTTCCTGCAATTTTTGTTTGTCTAGGTCAGAACCTGTCGAACGTTGATTAACAAATTTAAGTAGTTTGCTTTCATCCGCTAATGATAATAATTCTTCAAATAACTCTTGTGAGGTAAAAATACCTTGGTTACTCAAGCGTTCCGGGCTGAGATAGAGATAACAAAGAATTTTCCCAACCATCATATCTAATTCAGATAACACAGAGCGAGGTATTAAGGTTGTTGATCGCGGACGTAAATAGAAGAACCCCTCAGGGGCACGAATTAATTCTACGTTATATCGTGCATAAAATTGTTCTAATGCTTCCTGAAAATCCATTAAAAATGCGTGGTTATCAAGGTCATCAACACTAATATGGCGACCTGAACGCAATTGGCTGTCTAGCTCTGGAAAAATCGGGTTAGCTAATGCTTGAGCCAGTTTAACTGGCATAAATTGTTCAATATTTGTCGATGACATGTGCCTGTACCTTGGCTCCGTGATCATTAATAGCTTGCCATTCTGCCGGTAATCCCGCCAAATCAGCCTCTGCGATACCTAATTTAACAGCTTGGTCGATAATAATTCGAGCAACATCAAAATGACGTTTTTGCGGATATTGCAGTAAGTACTCATGCAACACCCGGCCAACATCGAGCGGCCGTTGCTCTGTTTTATAAATGGCTAACTCAACTTCCATTAGCTCAGCAAGCTTGTCATTTAATTCACTAAACTCTTCAAATTCAAGCTCTGGTGGTAATTCACCCATGACCTCTTCATCATGCAACGCGAGCTCTTCATCACGCATATCGAATAACCGATCCGCATTAGCGTAAGTGAGTGCCCAAGGGCTATCAAGGTAGTGCTGAACGGATTGACGTAACCGCTGAGAAAATATTCTATTTTTATCCATATCGATAGCTGTACGGATAAACTTATGAACATGACGGTCATAACCAATCCATAAATCGATAGATTGTTGACCCCAGCTAACAATACGGTCTAATTTATTTTGCAGGTCAAAAACCAACCTATCCACTAAGTCAGAGAACGCCGGCGCATTCATATTAGCTTCTTGAATACGTAATAAATTCGCTTGCAGTTTATCCCCTGCGGCTTCCAATGTGTCTTGCAACTCACGCAATGTACCTGATGTTTCTGATAGTAATTGCTCACAGTTAGCGATAGCTGCCTGCCAGTCTTGATTTAATAATGCGGCAATATCTTCTTTTACTGAATTTTGCTGTTCATCCATAATACGTTGGGATAAATCAATACTGTCAAAAATTTCAGCAACTGAATATTTTAGTGGGGCAAACACGTAACGATGCCAATAAAATTCATCACCACCTTCCTCTGCGGCTTCAGCGGCACGTTGCAGCTCTCCTGCAACAATAGAAAGTTGCATGGAGAGTCTTAATGTTGAGAACTCTCTCTGACGAATATAATAATCGCTGATGCCAATCCCCAAAGGGGTTAGCCGGTAAATTGCATTACCTTCAACAATGTCACTGGCAAAACGGTTAAAAATCTTCTGGCGAACCATATCATTGATGGCATTATTGGCCCTTACTGACAATGATTCAGTTGTCTGCTCAAACCCTTTGCAAACTTCACGAAAGGCATCAACCAGTTCCCCTTCACTCATTTCACCATTGACTCTTTCACTGTTTAATACCGCTACCGCGAGCAAAAATGCTAAACGTTCAGCGGGAAGTGAAATCGAAAAATCATTTTTTCGTGCCCAAGACACAAGTTCAGGGACGGTCTGGGAAAAATCACTCATAAATCGTCCTTTTGTATTTGTTTGCGTGCCATGACATGAATATAACGCCCCATGCTAATATAGGGTTCTTCACGGCAATACTGCTGTTCTAATGCCAACAATGCCGGAAAATCTTTTTGCTGTAACTGCCGACTTTGTAAATAGTCATGGAATACCCTGACACCACTTTTACCGATGATTTGCATATTACACTCGCCTAACCAAGCATCAACCTGATGAGGAAAAAGCGGGTTTTGTGGTGATAACGAGCGTTTACGACGACGTTGAATATTTGGCGTTGCAAGATGAAAATTTCCCAAAATTGCATTACGCATCACCAGACCATTTGCATTATAGAACATGACAGAAAATACGCCTTCTGGTCTAATTATATCTACCAGTTGTTCAATTGCATATTTTTGATCGCTAATCCATTCAAGTACCGCATGAAATAAAACAAGGTCAACAGGTTCATCAATATATTGTGCGATATCTTGCACTGCACAATGAACAAAACGCATGTTATCGCTAATACCTTGTTCCTTGGCAAGCTCACTGCCTCGTTCCAACATCTCTTCAGATAAATCGCAAAGTATCACCTGATGCCCCATTTCGGCGAGTTTGCGTGAAAAGTGTCCTTCACCACCACCTGCATCAAGTATTTTTAGAGTTTTACCCTCAAATTGGCTGCTTAATAATTGAGTTAAATCTTGCCAAACTACCGCTTCTCGTATTTTTCCTTTTGTCGTTCCGTAGATATTTTTTGCAAATTTATCGACAATATCATCAAAGTTGCGGTCTGCCATGTGCTATCCGGTTGCCTATCATCTATTATTTAAAGCGGTTTATGAGCCAATTTGTCGCGAAAAAACGTAAAATGGTTGATTACATCCTGATATTGAGAAAATTAACTCTAACCAGAAATATTCTCATATTGCAGCGTATTTATCACATACAATGCGAGGCGACTGTTAAAACAGGAATTATAACAGATAATAGCTATATTTTTGCATAGTACTTCATTGTGCTCAGCAAATTTCAGTTTGCTACTATTAAACACTATTCTGTTATTTTCCCTCTAATTTCGCTGCGTTATTGCATATTTTTCCGTAGATTCTGCCACAATGATTAATCGATAACCCTTAAAAATAGGCTTAGTTATGTTATTTATCTTAAAAAAATATATTGGTTCTCTATTGATGCCATTACCATTATTACTCATCATCGGGTTTATCGGATTGCTTTTGCTTTGGTTTACACGCTGGCAGCGTTGTGGAAAGGCGTTTACTACCCTAAGTTTAGTTTTAATAACTCTGTTGGGGTTACAACCTGTTTCAGATACTTTACTTGCCCCAGCAGAAAAACAATTCAATAAGCGCTATGAATTAATTACTGAGAATCCACCTCAAGATGTACGTTATATTGTTGTTCTCGGTGGCGGTTTTACGTATAACCCTGATTGGAGTCCAAGTTCCAATCTATTGAATAATAGCCTACCTAGAGTGACTGAAGGTGTTCGTCTTTACCTTAAACACCCTGGTAGTAAACTAATTTTCACTGGCGGTAAAGCGAGTAGTCCTATCAGCAGTGCCGAAGTTGCTGCACAAGTTGCTCAATCCTTGGGTGTCCCCGCACAAGATACTATTCCACTCACTGAACCCAAAGATACACAAGAGGAAGCTTATGAAGTTGAAAAAATCATTGGGAAATCTCCTTTTTTATTAGTAACTTCTGCTAACCATTTACCTCGAGCGATGACTATGTTTACTCAACGAGGAATGAACCCTTTCCCTGCCCCCGCAAATCAGTTGGTTATCACGAGTGAAATTAATCCATGGGAGAAATATATCCCTTCCTCTTATTTCTTTGGCCATAGTGAACGTGCTTGGTATGAATTTCTTGGTACGCTTTGGTGGCATTTAAAACCCAATAATACACAGGCGTTAGTAGAGCAACTTGCTACGCCTGAGGCAGTTACCGCTGAATAGCAGCAAAAAAGGTGTAATCTATTGAGATTACACCTTTTGTTTAGCTAAATCGCATATTGGCTATTTGAGCTATTAGGAAAATGTGGGCTACTGAATAAATTGGCTTCTAACGAGTTCAAGATCTTCAGGGGTATCAACACCAGCACCTGGCGTAGTTTTCGCGACATCCACATGAATTTTCTCGCCATACCAAAGCACCCTAAGTTGCTCTAGCATTTCGATTTTCTCTAATGGGCTTGCTTCCCACTTAATATAACGACGAATAAACCCTGCTCGATAAGCGTATATACCAATGTGACGCAAAAAGGTATCCCCTATTACATCATGGCTTTTCGCAAAGTTGTCTCTATCCCAAGGAATAGTTGCCCGAGAAAAATACAATGCATAACCTTCGTGATCAGTAACAACCTTGACAGTATTTGGATTAAACGCTTCATGAGCATCATTAATAGGTACAGCTAGCGTCCCCATTTCAGCTTTACTCCCCTGAAGATTACGAGCAACTTGGCTGATAATCTCAGGTGGAATTAAAGGTTCATCACCTTGCACATTCACGATGATTTCATCGTCAGAAAAAGCATAGGTATCAATAACTTCAGCTAGTCTTTCTGTCCCAGACTGATGATTTGGGTTAGTCATACAAGCTTCACCACCTGCTTCAATCACCGCTTTAGCAACATCAGAGTGATCTGTCGCAACTATCACTCGGCTAGCCCCCGATTTAACAGCTTGCTCCATTACTCGAACAACCATTGGCTTGCCATGGATATCAGCCAAAGGTTTACCTGGTAAGCGTGTTGAGGCATAACGAGCAGGAATAATAACCGTAAACATGAGGATTACTGACCTTCATCTAATGAAACGGGGCGCGCTTCATTTTCTAGTAATACAGGGATGCCGTCACGAATTGGATAGGCTAAATGATCAAACTTACAGATAAGTTCGAGGTTTTCTTTGTTATAACTTAATTTGCCGTGACATACAGGACAGGCAACGATTTCAAGTAAACGGTGATCCATGTTTTCTCCCGAATGGATTTTAACTCACTTGGAGTCAGGATATCACATGCAGATATCACCGTTAACTTTAATCTTCCTGAATAAGATCTCCTGCGAGAGATGAGAGGATAAAAGCAGGAGAAATTGTTCTGTTTATTATCTAATAAGCAATAACGTCAGCTGCCGTTATGCCATCCGAATTACGAGTAACAGAGAACTCAACGTTTTGACCTTCGAATAATGATTTGATTTTTTTATTAGCAATTGACTTTGTTGTCACAAATACATCATCACCACCATTGAATGGTGAAATAAAACCGTAACCTTCTTTTGCGTCAAACCATTTAACTCGACCCATATGTAATTGAAAATTCATATTAAAACTCCTTTTGTTCTGAGAACAATATTTTTTTTATCTTTGTATCATTACTCTTTCTTGCTTCCCATTTATAAAATGCCGATCTATTAATACATCAAAGAGTAATTAAACTTTACCAATTCATGCGCACAAATCATTGCGCATATTTTATAACGCCCATATATATAGATTTCAGACACCGCTAATCTACTGCGAAGTTAACAGTCTATTTTGACATTATGATGACAAAACGCAGTGACAGCGACTTTACAATGTAGATTACGCGAGGATATGAAGACTAACTAAAGAACGGAGCGTGAAATTTAAGCTAGTATAAAATCCAATTATCAATGTATTGTATCTAGATACATAATAAGTAGATCTATATCACATTGGAGATATTATTATCACAGAGGAACGTTATAGACAAGTTTTTTTGTTATTTGTGATAAGTTTTCTTATTCCGCTTAAGATTTTTTCAGCGTCAATCGGCTGCAATTGTGCTTGTACTGGAAGGAACCACCAATTTGGTTGTGCAAAAGCACGGCATTTCACCGCGTCTTTTTCGGTCATTAATAAGTTTTGCTCATTTTTAACTAACGGTGAAAGCTGTTTTAATTCATACGATTGGTGATCAGCAAAAGCATGAGTGTTAATAACTTCGACCCCTTTGTTTTCTAATGAGGTAAAAAAACGAGGAGGATGACCAATACCTGCTATTGCGACAACCGCAGGTAATTGTGTAACTGCACGTTTTTCACCAGTCACCAAGTTATAAGCAACATCGCCTTCAAGGGCCATTACGGCTTCATTTTCTTGAGCTTCACCACCGTTAACAATGACAGCATTAACACGCTTTAAACGCCCAGCCCTTTCACGCATAGGCCCTGCGGGTAGCCACCAACCATTACCAAAACGACGCTGGCCATCAATAACGACAATCTCGTAGTCACGTTGCAATGCATAGTGCTGCAACCCATCATCAGTAATAATTACATCTAATTGGAATTTTTCCAATAACGCTTTAACTGCATCACTGCGCTTAGGCGCAACAGCCACGGGGGATTTAGTACGATGAAAAATTAGTATGGGTTCATCCCCAGCAACTTCAGTTTTCGTCGTTTCATCGAGTATCAGCGGGTACTTTTCAGCTTTACCGCCATACCCTCGAGAAACAACCCCCACGCGGTAGCCTTCTTTGGTGAGTGATTCCACTAACCAGATAACAACAGGGGTTTTACCATTTCCCCCCGCTGTCAGGTTTCCCACCACTACCACTGGAATTGGCGCTTTCCATGAACGTTTCAGCCCGATTTTATAAGCTATATCCCTAATTACCGTTACCAACCCATAAAGGAAAGATAACGGCAGCAATAAAAGATACAGCCATGACTTGCCAGACCAAATGCGTTCTATCATTGTTTAAACTGAATGCTATGTAACTGTGAATATGCGCCATCTTGAGCTAATAGCGATTTATGGTCACCACGCTCAATGATTCGGCCATCTTGTACAACTAATATCTCATCTGCATTTTCTATCGTCGATAACCTGTGGGCAATGACCAAAGATGTTCTATTTTTCTGTAACTCATCAAGAGCAGCTTGAATAGCACGTTCAGACTCTGTATCTAGCGCGGATGTCGCCTCATCAAGAATAAGAATTGGGGCATCACGTAGCAGTGCTCGAGCAATCGCGATCCTTTGACGTTGCCCTCCAGAAAGCATAACACCATTTTCACCAATAACCGTGTCCAAGCCTTTTTCAAGTTTAGCAATAAAATCCATTGCATAAGCCATTTCTGCAGCTTTCTCTATTTGCTCACGGCTGTAGCTGCCGTCTGTTGCATAGGCAATATTATTGGCTATCGTATCGTTAAATAGATAAACATGCTGAGAAACTAACGCGACTTGACTACGTAATGAAGATAACGTGTATTCACGAATGTCATGCCCATCAATTTGAATAGACCCTTCGTCGATGTCATAAAAACGTGTAATCAAATTTGCAATTGTGGACTTACCTGAACCTGATCGCCCAACCAGAGCAACTGATTTCCCTGCTGGCAAAGTAAACGAAACATCGTCTAACGCAGGATGTTCTTTGGTTGCATAGGTAAAGGTAACATGTTCAAATTTAATATCTCCTTTAACCTCTTTAAGTACTTTATTTCCGTTATCTTTTTCTTGTTCGGAATCTAAGATAGCAAATAAAGTTTGGCAAGCCGCCATACCACGCTGGAATTGTGAGTTAACGTTAGTTAATGATTTTAAAGGACGCATCAGTGCAAACATTGATGAAAAAACAACTGCAATTGTACCCGATGTTAATTCATCACGAATTTCAGGAAAGCTCGCTGCATAAAGGACAAATGCTAGTGCAAATGATGCAATTAACTGAACAATAGGGTCTGAAATTGCTGAAGCGGTTACCATTTTCATATTTTGGCGGCGCATGTTGTTACTGACTTTATTAAAGCGTTCAGTCTCAACTTTCTGTCCCCCAAAAATTAAAACTTCTTTATGGCCTTTTAACATCTGTTCAGCACTTGCCGTCACATGCCCCATTCCGGTTTGCATGTTTTTACTAATCTTACGAAAACGTTTAGAGACGATACGAATAGTGACTGATACAATCGGGGCAATTACGATTAAAATAAGAGAAAGTTGCCAGCTATAATAAAACATCATCGCAAACAACCCGATGATATAAGCACTTTCACGAATAATTGTAATTAATGCTCCAGAAGAAGAAGATGCAACTTGTTCTGAATCATAGGTAATTCTAGATAATAGTGTTCCTGTTGATTGCTGGTCAAAAAAACTAACAGGCATTCCCATCATATGACCAAATAATTTACGCCGCATGTTCATCACGACTTTACCTGCAACCCAGGAAACACAATAGGTTGAAACAAAGCTAGACCCACCACGAACAACCATTAAACCTAACACCGCAAGCGGAAGCCATTTTAAAACGTCATTATCTGCTTTATCAAAGCCCTCATCCAATAAAGGTTTTAATAAAGAAATCATAAACGCGTCACCCGCTGCGTTTATGATAAGTGCTATTGCTGCAACGATTAAACCCGCTTTAAAAGGCGCAATTATCGGCCACAAGCGACGAAAAGTTTGTTTTGTCGAAAGGTCTTTATCATTCATACTTTTAATTACCAGACTTAATGTAAGCGCACTATTCTACTCGGGAAATAGCGGTAAGCCAAACCACAGATGATACCAGCGGGGCTGAATTTCATAGCGATAACGTGAAATTTTAATTTTTTCCTTTTTAAACCATATAGTTAACTGGCCATCTTCCGCTGTATTTAACCATTTAATATTATTATTTTTATACCGAAAATAGACTTTTGGCGATGGAATTTTCCATGCACTATACCTTGCTGATGAGACTACCACCATTGAAGGTTGAACATTTCTTAATAATAAATCAGTTGATGACGTGCTGCTTCCATGATGAGGAGCGAAAAGAAGAGTCGAACGTAACCGATTCTTGTACATTGCGACCAGTGATTTTTCCCCTTGTTTTTCGATATCTCCTGTTAATAAAATTTTATGAAACCCATCCGTTAATTGAATAACACAAGAATCATCATTATGTGATATTGGTGCTAGCTTTTCAGGCCATAATACTTCAAAAGTTAATATCCCCCACTGCCATTTTTGGCCTTTAAAACACGGAAGGTGTTCCATACTTTTTATATTATTAGTTTTTTCCCTATTTACCGACGTTTTTTGTGGACTAAAGCTACTTCTTACACTTAGCCATGGGTATTGCTGGATTAAATAATTTGTGCCACCAGTATGGTCTAAATGATTATGGCTTAAAATTATCCCAATTGGGGTGATATCGTGATATTTAAGAAAAGGAACAATTTGACGCTGTGCATTGCTTCCCCCTTTCCAAGCGTTTCCAGTATCATAAAGTAATGCCAAGTTGTTTTGTTCTATCACAACCGCTAACCCGTGGCCGATATCTAATACCGTAATTTTCCAGCCTTCTTTGAATTGCTTACCACTTCCCCTTTCTAAGAAAATTGAAATAACCACACAACCAATAAGCCCAAAATAACGTTTATACCACTTAAATAAGACAACAATGATGCTTAGCCAACATATTAAAAATAAATAATAAGGAACATTGATAAATTCTGACCAAAAGGTACTTAAATAAGGTAATGGTTCTAGCCCCATATCTATAACCCTATCTATCGTATATAAAATAGGTTGCTGAACCACTTTTATTGGTACTAAAAACAAGAGCAAAATAGCAGGAACAACACACCAAGAAACTAACGGGACAAACCAGATATTTGCCACTAACCCCATTACATTAATACCATTAAATAGACTAAGTTGCATTGGGATCAGTAAGACTAGTAAGCCAATTTGTAAATGGGTTAACCCTATAATTTTCCCCTTTACACCTTTAGATAAATGATATGGTAGTGGAAATATGGTTAACCAATAAAGAATGGCTAGCACAGCGAAACTAGATAACCAAAAACTATCTGACAAAATAGCTAATGGGTCTAATAATAATATTCCTGCGATACTCCACAGTGCCCATTGCCAAGCAAAATACCTTGCAGGCTTATTTCTGATATATACCCATAATAGTAGGGCAAATAATGCTCGAGTCGCAGGGATAGCAAAGCCAGAGATCCATGCATAAAAAATTGCTAGCCCTATACCAATTACTACTGGTAGTGTTTCATTTACATACTTTATTGATAAAAAATATTGAATCCCTCGAGTGATAAGAAAGCCAAACAAGTAAGCTAACCCAATATGCAAGCCTGATATAGCCATTAAATGTGTCAAACCTGTTCTCTGTAGTAAATATGTTTGTTCTACTGCCAACAAACTTCTATCTCCAAACATTAGTCCATAAATAATCCCTTTATTAGATAATGAATTAATTAGCTCCATATAATTATGGATAACTTTTTGTCTTACAGAACAATCCTTTTTTAATAATTCTATTTTCTTACTTTTCAAAACCCCAATGATTCTATTAGCCAAATAATAACGTTGTAGGTTAAATCCTCCTTCATTTAGTGAGCTGTGTAGTGGCTTTACAGTGCCATTGATTCGCCACAACTGCCCAGCGCAAACAGTTTCCTTTGTTTTCCACGTAGCATATAAAGGAGGGAAAACAATGCGGTTGTTAATTTTATCAATACGTACTTTGATTTTTTGTTCTTTGTCACTTAATGAAATACCAACAATAACTATATTAATATCGTTATTTTTTGTAGATAGATAATTGATATGGTTAATGATATTAATTCCATGCCAATTAGCCCATAAAAAAAACATAATAATTAGTGCTAAAAATTTGCCTGATTTACCAAATATAAAGAATATTATTAATACCGATACAAACAAAGAAACAAATAATAATTCACTCAGCATTAAAATTTTAGGTATAAATAAAAGTGGTAATGTACCTAAAATCAAAGCAATAGAAGCCATTGTCATCGAAACAGACAATTTCCCATTAAAGATTAAATTACATTTTTTGATTGAGTTATTTAGCCATCTTATTATGTAGATGATATTTTTTATCAACTTTTGTATCCCTACATAGCGTTTATTTGCTTTAGTTTATTTATTCCTATGAATTTTTTAAGTCTCTTTGTTTTATTTTTCGTAGCGCTTCCCAATATGTTTTTTACTGATAAAAATATACATATTAGTTTGCGAGGAGCTTCGCAAAACACATATATATCTCTAAAGCTGCTTTTGGATTTATTTTATTATTTTTATAGGCTTTAAAAGTATAGAAGTGGTGTTGGTGTTGGTGTTGGTGTTGGTGTTGGTGTTGGTGTTGGTGTTGGTGTTGGTGTTGGTGTTGGTGTTGGTGTTGGTGTTGATCAGAAATAAAAAACAGTGCCGTATAAAATACAAGCACTGTTTTGATGTAATAATTAAGATTTACAGCCCGATTATTGGCCGTAAATATTTACACGATCACGTAATTCTTTACCTGGTTTAAAGTGAGGAACATATTTACCTTCTAGTTCCACTTTATCACCAGTTTTTGGGTTACGGCCAACGCGTGGAGCACGGTAGTGAAGAGAAAAACTGCCGAAACCACGGACTTCAATACGCTCACCGTTAGCTAACGTATCCGCCATATGCTCAAGAATTTCCTTTACAGCTTCCTCAACGGTTTTTGCTGAAAGATGAGACTGCTGGCTAGCCAGTCTTTCAATTAATTCAGACTTGGTCATAGTACCTCCCTAAACTACCGTTACAAAGGGGCAACGCTACTGTTGCCCCCACTTAATTATTCGCCTTTAGCTGCTTTGAAAGCTTCAGCCATAGCATTGTTGCCGAATGCTGTATCTTCTTGTTTGTTCACAGCTGCGACAGCGTCTTTCTCATCAGCTTCGTCTTTAGCGCGAACAGACAGGTTGATTACACGGTTTTTACGATCAACACCAGTGTATTTAGCTTCAACATCATCACCAACGTTCAGAACCAGTGTTGCATCTTCAACACGGTCACGTGAAGCTTCTGATGCACGCAGGTAACCTTCAACGCCCAGTGTCAGCTCAACAGTTGCACCTTTAGCATCAACTGCGATTACTTTACCAGTTACGATTGCGCCTTTCTTAGTTGCTGCTAAATAGTTATTGAATGGATCTTCAGCTAACTGTTTAACACCTAAAGAAATACGTTCACGCTCTGCGTCGACTTGCAGAACAACAGCTGCGATTTCATCACCTTTTTTGTATTCACGAACTGCTTCTTCGCCTGCAACGTTCCAGGAGATGTCAGACAGGTGAACCAGGCCATCGATGCCGCCGTCCAGACCGATGAAGATACCGAAGTCAGTGATAGACTTGATTTTACCTTCAACGCGGTCGCCTTTGTTGTGAGTTTCTGCAAATTGCTGCCATGGGTTAGATTTGCACTGTTTCAGGCCCAGTGAGATACGACGACGTTCTTCATCAATATCCAGAACCATAACTTCAACAACATCACCAACGTTAACAACTTTAGATGGGTGGATGTTTTTGTTAGTCCAATCCATTTCTGAAACGTGAACCAGACCTTCAACGCCTTCTTCGATTTCTACGAAGCAACCATAGTCAGTCAGGTTAGTAACGCGACCAGTCAGTTTAGTACCTTCTGGGTAACGTTTAGCGATTGCGACCCAAGGATCTTCGCCCAGTTGTTTCAGACCCAGAGAAACACGAGTGCGCTCACGGTCGAATTTCAGAACTTTAACATTGATTTCATCACCAACGTTGACGATTTCGCTTGGGTGTTTAACACGTTTCCAAGCCATGTCAGTGATATGCAGCAGGCCGTCAACACCGCCCAGATCAACGAATGCACCGTAGTCAGTAAGGTTCTTAACGATACCTTTAACTTCCATGCCTTCTTGCAGATTTTCCAGCAGTTGATCGCGCTCAGCGCTGCTTTCAGATTCAATTACAGCACGACGAGAAACAACAACGTTGTTGCGTTTCTGATCCAGCTTGATTACTTTGAACTCAAGCTCTTTGCCTTCCAAGTGAGTAGTATCACGAACTGGACGTACATCAACCAGTGAACCTGGTAAGAACGCACGAATACCGTTCAGCTCAACAGTGAAACCACCTTTAACTTTACCGTTGATAACACCAGTTACAGTTTCAGCTTCTTCGTAAGCTTTTTCCAGCATCAGCCATGCTTCATGACGTTTAGCTTTCTCACGAGACAGGATAGTTTCACCGAAACCATCTTCTACTGCATCCAGAGCTACATCGATTTCGTCGCCAACTTGGATTTCTAGCTCACCCTGAGCATTTTTGAACTGTTCTACTGGGATAGCAGATTCTGATTTAAGACCTGCGTCAACAAGGACTACGTCTTTATCGATGGCAACAACAGTACCACGGACGATAGAACCAGGACGAGTTTCAATATTCTGCAGGGATTCTTCAAAGAGTTGAGCAAAAGATTCAGTCATATTAATGATCTTCAAGAGTTTTAAATTAACGTCCACTTAGCTTCCCGCCAAATGGGGTTGTTTCACATACCCCACAACATTCCATGTCGCAAGGTTGATGCTATGCTAATAATATAATCACATAGCGGTAACTGCGTATATTATCTAATTATAAGCTAAAATAAAGCCTATTATCACGATAATTGTAGAATTTTTTTTGCATAGGTGTGTGCTTTTTCAATAACTTCCTCAATAGACATACTTGTGGAATCCAGCACTAATGCGTCTTTCGCGGCAATAAGAGGTGCAACAGAGCGATTACGATCACGAAAATCCCGCTCTTCAATTTCGCTTAAAAGACGTTCAAAATTAACATCAAAACCTTTTTCTTGCAACTGCTTCATCCGCCGATGAGCCCGTTCTTCCGCGGAGGCATCAAGAAAAATTTTTACCGGTGCATCGGGAAAAACCACCGTTCCCATATCACGGCCATCAGCAATAAGCCCAGGATGGGTTCTAAATGCACGTTGGCGTCGAAGTAAAGCTTCACGTACGCGAGGAAAAGTGGCTGTTTGGGATGCAGTGTTTCCTACTGTTTCGGTTCTAATTTGATTTGAAACATCTTCCCCTTCCAGAATAACTTTCAGTACATTATCTTCAGGAACAAATTTCACATCTAAATTTGCAGCCAAGGGAACTAACGCATCTTCGGATTGGATATCAACATGGTGATGTAACGCAGCTAACGCTAATACACGATAAATTGCGCCCGAGTCTAAAAGTTGCCACCCAAACTCGTTTGCTAATGCTTGGCAAAGCGTACCTTTACCTGCTCCGCTTGGTCCATCAACGGTGATTACAGGGGCTATCGCCACCATAAAAAATCTCCTTTTCTGCAAATAGCCTAGCTACCCGCAATTAAAATCTGTGAAGGTATTATACCAATTCAGTAGATTTGTGAAATAAGCAGGTTCTGATGATTGCTAAAAAATAAGAAAAAGTTGATATTTGAATCGTAAAAATCAGGTTGATATCAAAGAAAATAATATCAACCCAATCAATAGATTAATGACTTAGACGTGCCAACTGTTCGAAGTAATCAGGAAAAGTTTTTGCAGTGCAGCCCGGATCCAAAATTGTTACTGGTGTATCTGATAATGCAACTAACGAAAAACACATTGCAATACGATGGTCGTTATAGGTTTCAATTTCAGCATGTTGTAATTTTTTCGGTGGAACAACACGAATATAATCATGCCCTTCTTCCACTTCAGCGCCAACTTTTCGTAACTCTGTCGCCATCGCATATAACCGGTCGGTCTCTTTTACCCGCCAGTTATAGATATTACGAATAACCGTTTCGCCTTCAGCAAACAGGGCAACCGTTCCAATGGTCATTGCCGCATCAGGGATCGCGTTCATGTCCATATCAATACCTGTCAACGTTCCGCGTTCACATTCAACGTAGTCATCACCCCAACGAATAGTCGCGCCCATTTTTTCTAATACGTTGGCAAATTTAGTGTCCCCTTGCAAACTATTGCGCCCAATTCCTGTTACACGCACTACGCCCCCCTTAATGGCGGCCGCAGCGAGGAAATAAGACGCTGATGAAGCATCACCTTCCACTAAATATTCGCCTGGTGATTGGTATTGTTGCTGCCCTTTGATAACGAAATATTCATATTGATGATTTTCGACATTAACACCGAACGTTTTCATTAATGCTAATGTGATATCAATGTAAGGTTTGGAGACTAACTCGCCAATAATTGTAATTGTTGTGTCTTGCTCTGCACGCGGTGCCGCCATTAACAGCGCAGTTAAAAACTGGCTAGAAACAGACCCATCGACTGAAATTTGGCCACCGATAAAACCACCTTTTAAACGTAATGGTGGGTAATTCTCTTGTTCCAAATATTCAATCTCTGCACCGCCTTCCCTCAGCGCATCAACCAAATGCCCAATTGGGCGCTCTTTCATGCGAGGCTCACCCGTTAAAATAATATTATTACGGCTTAGTGATAGTGCTGCAGTCAGTGGGCGCATTGCAGTTCCCGCATTGCCTAAAAAGATTTCTATTTCATCTGGATGAGATAAATTTCCACCTAAACCTTCCACACGACAACGTGTTTTATCTTCAGACAATTGGTAGTTAACACCTAGCTGGCTTAATGCATTCAGCATATGGCGAATATCATCACTGTCCAATAAGTTAGTGAGTGTGGTCGTTCCTTTAGCCATCGCTGCTAATAATAGTGCGCGGTTTGAGACACTTTTTGACCCTGGCAAATTAATTGTGCCGTTGATTGAAGAGATAGGTTGTAATGTCAGGGATTGCATAAAAAGCAGTTTCTCCAGTGAAGTTTTGCAAGTAAATAAAATCTGGCTCTATTTTCTTTTAAGTCAAATAAGAAGAGCACAGATAACCGACTGAACATCCTATTTCAGTCGGCAAATCTCATTATTGAGCGTTATGGCGTTCGAAATCAGCCATAAAATCAACCAAAGCCTGTACACCAGCTAATGGCATCGCATTATAGATTGACGCACGCATACCACCAGCCACTTTATGGCCTTTTAGAGAAAGTAAGCCTTGCTCTTTGGCTTCTTCAATAAATTTCGCATCAAGTGCCGGGTTTTGCATTTGGAACGGTACGTTCATCCAAGAACGGTTTTCAACCGCAACACGGTTAATGTAGAACTGGCTATCATCAATTGCATTGTAGAGTAATTGTGATTTTTCATAATTACGCTTAGCCATTTCTTGCAAACCACCTTGCTCTTTTAACCATTTGAAGACCATCCCCGCGAGATACCAAGCAAAAGTCGGTGGAGTATTAAACATTGAATCGTGTTTTGCTAATACCGTGTAATCAAATACAGATGGAGTCTGAGGCGAAGCTTTACCGAGCAGGTCTTCTCGAATAATAACGATAGTTAATCCAGCTGGCCCAATATTTTTTTGAGCTCCCGCATAAATTACACCATAACGGCTTACATCAATCGGTTTAGATAAAATAGAAGAGGAATAGTCAGCAACAATAATTTTATCTTCAGGGAAATCAGGTTCCTCATGAATAGCTAAGCCACCAATGGTTTCATTTGGGCAATAGTGAACATAAGCGGCATCATCACTTAATGGCCACTCTTTCATAGGTTTTAAATTAACAATGCCATCTTTTTCTTCAGTAATTTGAATTACATTAGGTGTACAGTATTTTTCAGCTTCTTTTGCTGCTGACTCTGACCAATAGCCGCTTACAATGTAGTCTGCGGTCGTTTTATCACCTAGTAAATTCATTGGTAACGTCGCAAAATGGGCTCGAGCTCCACCGTGACAAAATAAAACTTTATAGTTATCAGGGATGTTTAATAAATCACGTAAATTTTGCTCTGCTTCTGTTGCCACTTCGATAAAGTCTTTTCCGCGATGGCTAACTTCCATGACAGAAACGCCTAAACCCTTCCAATTACAAAACTCTTGTTCAGCACGACGCATGACTTCAACAGGTAGCATAGCTGGACCTGCACTGAAATTATAAACCTGACTCATTGACCTCACCCTATCCATCTTCAATTATGGTTAATAAAATTCACTCAGATAGTTAAAGTTGTACCACTCCAAGCCTTTAGCTGCAACGGTTATTGTCAGCAATCCCAAAAATGAAAGGGGGGTTATTTTTTGATAATGGGGAAAAGAATTTTGTTAATCTTGTCACACTCTCGACAAGCACCATTTTATGGAGAAATTAACAATAAATAAGCGATAATATCCCGAATTACATCATTGCGCTGTGTTTCGGGATATTCATTGAAATGTCTTTTATTGAAGATTAAAAATTAGCGAATAACTTTGCTTACGATCTCAATCGCTTCTTTTTCTATTTGGCGTAAATGCTCTTCTCCACGGAAGCTTTCACAATAAATTTTATACGCTTCTTCCGTGCCTGATGGCCTTGCTGCAAACCAGCCATAATCAGTCATGATTTTTAAACCACCAATTGGCGCATTATTACCGGGGGCTGCGGTTAAACGCTGTGTAATTTTATCTCCCGCCAATGTATCTGCGGCAACCATTTCCGGTGATAATTTACTTAGCTTCGCTTTTTCTTCGTGAGTAGCTTTCGCTTGAATACGGTTGTAAATCGGTGCCCCAAATTTTTTGGCAAGGTTATTATAACGCTGCTGCGGGTTTTCACCGGTAACCGCCGTAATTTCCGCAGCTAGTAAGCAAAGAATGATACCATCTTTGTCTGTTGACCAAGGTGTGCCATCGAATTTTAAGAATGATGCCCCAGCACTTTCCTCACCGCCAAAACCTAGTTGTCCACTGAATAACCCATCAACGAACCATTTGAACCCTACAGGCACTTCAACTAATTCACGACCGATATCATTAACAACACGGTCAATCATCGCACTTGAGACAAGTGTTTTCCCTACCGCAACATTTTTTCCCCACTGAGGGCGGTGTTGGAATAGGTAGTCGATTGCCACAGCAAGATAGTGATTTGGGTTCATTAAACCATCGGGGGTAACAATGCCATGACGGTCATAGTCAGGGTCATTAGCGAAAGCTAAATCAAATTTTTCTTTCATCCCAAGCAAACCCGCCATTGCCCAACTTGATGAGCAATCCATACGGATAACACCATCATGATCCAAAGGCATAAAACGGAACGTTTGGTCTAATTGGTCATTTACGATTTCAATATCTAATTGATAATATTCAGCAATTTTTTTCCAGTATTCAATACCGGAACCGCCTAGTGGGTCAACACCAATTTTCAAACCAGACTTAGCAATCGCTTGCATATCAACAACTTCGCCTAATGCAGAGACATAAGGCATAACCAAATCTTGCTGAATAACGTATTCACTCGCCATCGCTGTATCAAAATTGACTCTTTTAACCCCTTCCAGGTTATTGACTAGCAATTGGTTTGCATTTTTTTCAATAACAGAAGTTAAATCGGTATCAGCCGGCCCGCCATTCGCAGGGTTGTATTTAATACCGCCATCTTCAGGTGGGTTATGTGAAGGCGTAATCACAATGCCATCCGCAACATCTTGGTGTGATTGGTTATAACTTAAAATAGCGTGAGAGATAGCTGGAGTTGGCGTAAAACCATTATTTTCCTGAACAATTACATGAACTTGATTTGCCGCTAACACTTCAACCACTGTAATAAACGCTGCTTCTGATAACGCATGGGTATCTTTCCCTACAAAACAAGGACCTGTTACACCTTGCTTTTTGCGTAAATCGGCAATTGCTTGTGCAATGGCTAATATGTGGTTTTCATTAAAATTTTTACGCAACGAACTACCACGATGCCCTGATGTGCCAAACTTAACAGCTTGAGATGTATTATCGGGTTGTGGTTGCTGCGTATAATATTGAGCGGTTAATTGAGCGACATTGATCAAGTCACTTTGAAACGGAAGCTGCCCTGCACGTTCATGTATTGTCACTTGTTTTCTCCCAAAGCACTGATGCTTTGTTATCAACATCAGTGGCCTTTCAGTTTTTAAATAGTATTACAAACTTTTTCAATCACATTGGTTGGAAATTGCATTTCCTGCATGATCGCATCAACCATGCTACGTTTACGATTCGTATTCGTATTCGTGATCACCCAATAGGGTGTTCCTGGTATATGACGCGGCTTAGATTGCTTACCAGCTGCAAGTAATGTTTGTTCATCACCAGCAAAATAAATACGAGTTCGGCCATGCATTAACTCTGTTGCACTCGCAAAACGATTCGCATCTAAACTATATAAAGTAGATAAAATCAACATAAAGCGGTCAATCGCTTTACTTTTTTCTGCATAAGCGTCAGATAACAGAAGCTCTCTAATGACTCTAACAGGGTTTAATGCAACAGCAGGTGTACTCATCGCAGGTTCAGCCTTAATAACAGCATGTTCCTGACTAATTTCTTTTGCTTGTACTGGCTGCCCGGATTTGAAATTTAACATACGGCGCAAAATATCCGATGCACTTTCACCGATATGCTGTGTATGGCTCGCAATATAGCGGTAAAGCTCTTCATCAACTTCTATCGTTTTCATTTTTTCCCAGTACTTTTTTAACTAAAATTTGCGGTGTGATTATAAGACAGATTTAAAAAAAACAAAACAATTAAAATTTCAATAACTTAAAGTAAACATTATTCTAAGTTCAAAGATAATTCAGTGGGTTATCATGCCATGACTTCCAGTATTTTGCCTCAGTGATCAACTTCAATTTTCTGAAATTCATTGGCTAAGGATATTTTGATTATCGACTCATTGACTTACCTCAGCCAAAATCGCAGCTTATTTGACCATTTGGATTTTATTCATAGCCGTGACATGATAAGACCACATGTACCGCTGACGAATTGATCAAACAAATATGACTGTGTTACTTAACCATACTATCCATAAACCTGAAAATCCAATCTCAAATAGTCCTATTGTACTCATACATGGGTTATTTGGTGACCTCAATAACTTAGGTGTTTTAGGACGTAATCTACAACAATATTTCGATACGATTCAAATTGATGTTCGTAATCATGGTGACTCATTTCGTGATGAGCAAATGAGTTACCAACAAATGGCCCAAGATGTTATTACTCTAATAAAGTCTTTAGGTTACGAAAATGCTATTTTAATTGGTCACTCTATGGGGGGCAAAATCGCCATGGCGGCAACAGCAATAGCCCCTAATTTTATTAATAGTATCGTTGCTATTGATATGGCGCCTGTCGCTTACCAAGTCCGTCGTCATGATAAAATATTCGCGGCGCTTGATGCCGTCACAGCAAAAAATGCAAAAACTCGCCAAGAAGCTACTATGATTATGCGTGATTACATTAATGAGGATGGCGTTATCCAATTTCTGCTTAAATCCTTTAAGCAAGGTGAGTGGAAATTTAATTTACCTGCCCTAAAAGCTAATTATGAAAGTATTATTGGTTGGGAAATAGTACCCGCCTGGAATAAACCCGTGCTGTTAATCCCAGGAGGAAATTCCCCTTATGTACAAGCTGAATATAAAGAACAAATCGCACAACAATTTCCGCAAGCCAAAGCGTGGGTTGTTGCTGATACAGGGCACTGGGTTCATGCAGAAAAACCAGACCATGTTTTAAGAGCCATTCATCGTTTTTTATCTATCCCTGAATAATTGTTCACATTTAAATATAGATATTGAAAAGATATATAACTTTTCAATATCTTTAAATATATTTGTAGTTAAATATAATTACTTTATTAATTACATAATAAGACTAACTTCAATACACAGCGAATTACAAACCCTGTATTATCCAAATTCTACTCCACCTTATTACTATCTAGTGCATATTTTATCAATGCAAATTTGGAATTAAAAATTCAAATAACTTAAGGAATTTATTAATATAGAAAATGGATAGTCTCAAATCAAAATCAACATTATACTTCATTAGTGTTATTGCTAAGTTATCAGGGCAAGTAAATCCTAAAGAACTAGAACAAACACTCAATCAATCTATTGGTTATAATGAAAAACTTAACATTATTAAATCGAAACATGCCATTCGCTGTAGGAATAAATATCAGAAGAATAAAAATGTAACTAAAATCGTATGCCCTGCTATTTTATATAATACCAAAGGAGAAGCCATTCTATTAGCTAACTGCAATCAAGAACAAGTACTCATTCAGCAATTTGGGAATACGCCGCCAGAGATATGGAGTATTGATGAGTTAAATCAACAATGGAATGGTCATTGGTTAGAAGTAAACCTTAAGCAGGGTCAATTTGACATTACCTGGTTCCAAGTCGAATTTATGAAATACAAACCCATTATTTTGTGGGTTTTATTCTTTTCATTTATATTGCAAATACTCGCATTAGTTTCCCCTATTGTTATGCAAGTTATTATGGATAAAGTACTCGTTCATAATAGCTTAGTCACATTGGACGTTTTAATTTTTGGGTTAATTATTGCGGCGTTAATAGAAGTGACTTTGAAAGGGTTACGTGAGTATATTTATCATCACACTGTTAACCGCATTGATATGACACTGGGCTTGAAGCTGGTAAATCATTTACTGAGACTGCCTATTCCCTTTTTTAAAAGCAGGCAAATAGGCGCAATTGTCACCCGAGTAAAAGAGCTCGAAACTATTCGTGAATTTTTAACCAGCAGCTTTTTTACTCTATGTGTCGATGTGCTATTTTTATTTGTATTTATTTTTGTGATGAACTTGATCTCCACAACACTCACAATAATATTTTTGTGTTCTATTCCTTTTTATCTTTTATTAGCTTGGTGGTTAACACCTAAAATTGAATCTGCTGCACAGCAACAATTCACCAATATTGCCATCAATACCTCTTTTTTGACCGAAAGTATCAATGGGATCGAAACAGCCAAAAGCTTATCCGTCGAACCAAATTTCACTCGTCGCTGGGACGGCCAAACCGCTGATATGAGCCAAACTAACTTTGTATCAGGGCAAATAAGCTCCCGCTCTGAACATCTAGTGATGGCTATTGAAAAAATCACCAGTGCTATTGTTTTGTGGGTTGGTGCTTCTGAAGTTTTAGCGTTGCAGATGACGATTGGCCAGCTTATTGCCTTTTACATGATGGTTAGCCACGCTAACCAGCCCCTCATCAAACTAACTAAATTATGGGGGGACTACATTCGAACCAGTGTCGCTATCGAAAAGCTCTCCCAAATTATTAACTTACCTACCGAACAATCACAGCAAGAAAATAAGTTATCTCTTCAAGGGCATTTAAATCTAAAAAATATCTCGTTCCGCTACCAACCTAACATGCCATTTGTTCTAAAAAACTTTAATTTAAATATTAAAGCGGGAGAAACTATTGGTATTGTTGGGACATCAGGGTCAGGTAAGAGCACCCTCGCTAAATTATTACTACGGCTTTATACCCCTGAAAGTGGTGCTATTTTTGTGGATGGAACCCCCATGTCTGCGATTAACTTGCACTCCCTTAGACAACAAATTGGTATTGTTTTACAGGAAAATTTCTTATTCAGCCAATCTGTTTTTCACAATATCGCTCAAACCTCACCGGATGCCTCCATGGACGAAGTCGTTCATGCCGCCAAAATGGCGGGAGCACACGATTTTATTTTGAAATTACCAAAAGGTTACGACACCGTTCTTGCCGAGGGGGGAACATCACTTTCTGGCGGCCAACGCCAACGTATTGCTATTGCTAGAACACTGCTTTCCAACCCTAAAGTGATTATTTTTGATGAGGCAACTAGCGCTTTAGATGACGAATCCCAAGCCGTTATTCAAGAAAATATGCATATTATTGCAAAAGGAAGGACCATCATCACAATTGCTCACCGCCTATCAACTATTCGCCATCACCAGCGGATCATTGTGATGCAAAATGGTGAAATTATCGAGCAAGGTAGCCATCAGCAACTTATTGAACAAGGTAATTTTTATAAACATTTGTGGACTCTACAACAGTCTCTGAAATCAAACATGGACGTAAAATGAAACATCGATTAGACAAAAACCGTTATAACAGCTTTTTGCCTTCACACTTGGCGATATTAAAAACACCACCGTCTTACTTGGCACTATACGTCGCTATTTCTATTAGTGTAGGCGTTTTTATTGCTATAACTTGGTCGTTTTTTGGTAAGTTGGATATTCAAGCAACCACGCAAGGTAAACTTATTGTTTCAGGACGAACACAGTTAATTCAAGCGTTTGAATTAAGTCGTTTAGAACATATTCATGTCACTGATGGGCAAGTAGTAAAACAAGGGGATCCTTTAATAACTGTCAATGTATTAGGTGTTGACCAAGATATCCTAAGTTTAAATTACCAACATAACTTCCATGTAGCCGAAATATTAATTTATCAAGCATTGATTTCACAACAGCCTATTGAGCAATTACCTTTATTTAACCAATTAACTGAACTAGAACAAAACAATACACGGGCTAGCTATCAAACACAAAAAATAGAATTTGATTCATTAATTAATGAACTTAATAATGAAATTCAATTAAATACTGTCAATCAGCAAGCTAGAAAAGACGAATTACTCACTATCAATTCCCTCATCGTAAACATCAAAAAGCGCCTCGATGCACACCATTCGTTAACTAAAAAGCAGTTGATCAGCCAGAAGGAATTTTTAGAACAAGAGCGAGAACTATTAATCGCTAAAAAAGAAAAAGTCACCAAATTATCTGAGCTCTCAATTCTAAAAAGCCAGTATCAAGCCTTAAATGAAAAGGTAGGCAGAATTAAAGCCCAAAAAAACCAAGAGTGGGATGAAAAATACAAACAAGCTGACTTTAAGCGGGCTTCCCTTGAGCAAGAACTATTAAAAAATAAAGAAAGAAACCAATTAGAAATCATACGGGCTCCCGTTGATGGCACGATACAACAGCTTGCTACACACACTATAGGTGCAGTGTTACAACCCGCACAGCAGTTAATGGCTGTAGTACCTAATAATCATGTTCAACTAGCTGAAATTAAAATCTTAAATAAAGATATTGGTTTCATCCATGAAGGGTTAAGAGCAGAGGTGAAAATAGATGCTTTCCCTTACACTCGTTATGGCACAGTTGAAGGGGAAGTGATTTCCGTCTCTCGTGACAGTACTCTCGATGAAAATCTTGGATTAGTGTTCTTAGGGCAAATCGGTCTTAAGCAAAAAGAACTAGTAGTTGATGGTGAGTCTATTGAACTGACACCCGGTTTATCCATTGTGGCAGAAATAAAAACAGATAAACGCCGTATTATTGATTACTTACTTAGCCCAATCAATGAATACACCTCAAACGCGATGAGAGAAAAATAATCGATGGAACAGTTAAATAATCATGGTTTGGATGCCTTAGTTTGGGTGGCTAAATATTATCAAAACAATGTTTCATCTGACCAACTAAGACATGCTATTGGTATGCAAACTTTATCCCCTACTGAGTGGGAAATTAGAGAATGCGCACAAATATTGGGATATGAAACCGAGCTTATTGCAGCACAATATAAGCAATTAAGAACACTACCTTTGCCCGCTTTAATCTATATAGATGGTTTCTGGCAAGTAATTAGCCAAGAAAATGAATTGGTACTCATTAACCCGACTAATGATGAACGAAAACCTATTTATAATTCGATTGGGCATCAACAAGCTGAATTTGACATAGTACTCATTAAGGAGCAATTAGAACCGGAGCAAAAAAAGGCCTTTGGTTTTAGCTGGTTTATTCCCTCTATTTTGCGACAACATGTTAAATTACGAAATATTTTTATTCTCTCTGCCATTATTCAGCTTTTCGCCTTAATTAGCCCACTGTTGTTTCAAAATTTAATCGACAAAGTGTTAGTTGGCCGCAGTCTCTCAAATTTACACGTTATTGCATTGGCGATTTTTGCCATTGCTGTTGCAGAGCCGATATATGGTTTTATTCGTAATAAGATTTTTAGCCATAGTAGTAGCCAGATAAGCGCTGAATTATCAGGAAAAATTTATCGCCATTTAATGGCCTTACCTTTAAATTATTTTAAGCTAAGGCCAACAGGGAAAATTATCGCAAGGATCCGTGAATTAGCTCATATAAGGCAGTTTTTAACGGGCTCGACACTGATGCTATTCATTGACTTTATCTTTGTTATCCTTTTTGTCGCGGTTTTATTTTCCTATAGTAGTTTGATGGCTTGGATTTTATTGGGCTCTATGGGGGTATTTTTTGTTTTATGGATGGTTTTAGGCCCAATCATTCGCCAACAAACTCAAAAATCTTACCAAGCCGATGAAAATGGTCTCACTTTTCTCACCGAAAGTATTACTGGGATTGAAACCATAAAAACGACAGCAACAGAAAAATACTTTAATCAACGCTGGAAAAAAATATTTAGCAAGCAGCTAACTCAAAGCTTTAAAGTATCAATGCGCAGTGAAGTTGCCTCTCAGTTAATGACACTTGTGAGTAAAATAACTACCGCAATTCTTTTGTGGGTTGGTGTCAAGGAAGTATTAAACGGTGGGATTTCTCCTGGCGAATTAGTGGCATTTAATATGCTAAGCGCGCATGTTACACAACCTGTATTGCGATTTGCCCAGGTTTGGCAAGATTTCCAACATACCATCATTTCATTGCGTCGGGTGGGAGATATTCTTGATGAGCCTGTAGAAAATGAACGTAAAGGGATTGCAAACACTTCAAATATTCACGGAAAAATCGAGTTTCAAAACATCCGCTTTCGTTATCAACCTGATACGCCTGAAGTTATCAATAATTTGTCATTAATGGTTAATTCTGGTGAATTTATTGGGATTACTGGCCCTTCTGGTTCTGGAAAAAGCACCTTAACGAAACTATTACAACGACTTTATGTACCACAACATGGGCAAGTTATTGTTGATGGCATGGATTTAGCTGTCGCAGATACAGTGTCATTACGCCGAAAAATGAGCGTTGTATTACAAGAAAGCACTTTATTCGTCGGTTCTATCGCAGAGAATATCCGTTTAAGCCACCCACAAGCGACTCACGAACAAGTTATTCACGCAGCAAAATTAGCTGGAGCATATGACTTTATTATGGCATTGCCTGATAATTTTAATTATCCCTTATCAGAAAAAGGCTTGAACCTTTCAGGTGGTCAGCGTCAAAGAATTGCACTTGCGCGCGCTTTACTCACCGAACCAGACATTTTAATTCTCGATGAAGCCACTTCTGCGCTCGATTACGAGTCAGAGGATGTGCAAATATTGATTAACGATTTATAGCTAGCAAAGCCGCACTACAAGCCAGCCAGCATTTTTGCGATTTGCTTATTTTTGTCTATTTTTATCTATTCCTCTCATTTTTGTGTCACAATTTCGGCACAGTTTGTCACAGTGATTTCCCCTCCATGCTATACTCCCCTCACTCAATTCCCAACAGAAAACAATCATGCACAATCTCGCAGAACTACCAAAAGAAGATAAAGACAAAGTGAATGTCGATTTAGCCGCCTCCGGTGTCGCATATCGCGAAAGACTCGGCAAGCCAGTTATTGATATCGAAGTCGAAAATCAACAACCCGAGCACTTGCGCGAGTACTTTCGTGAGCGTTTAGTTTATTACCGAGAATTGAGTAAGCGTTTTCCGCAGGGGTATGAGTACAATAAAGAAGATTAAAAATTGCCGTTAACGTTAAATCCTTCCGCAGTAAAATCACCTTTCGTTGCGGAATTGAACAGCACGCTGTTTTTATCTGTGCGAGTCTCTGCTGTAATCAAAATGGCTTGCCCTGAGGTATTCTCCGTGTTCCGTATCTGATTAAAGTCAACCCGTACACCATCCGCAACCGCTGCATCAATAAGGATGGGGGTTTCTGTTGACCTATCATGAAGATTATTTCCGCTAATCATGACATTTTTCAGCGTGGGTTTTCCCAGCAAACGAACTGCATTGTAAGCCCCTGAGCCGTTCATTTGGCATCCCGAAATCTGGATATTTGATAATGAATGCGCGCCATGACATGATACCAGACCACCACGACCACTTTGCTTGTTGGCCTGTACAGACATGGTGAGTCCATCGACATTCCCAGTAAAAACCAACGTATCACCCGAAGACTTTTTGAATTGTCCGTCGATGTAGACCCCTGATACTCCACCTAACTCTATCTCTCCTTTTAACGAATTTCCGCTGGAGTTACCACTGATAACCACAGATAGAATACTTGACGTATACAAACCCTCCATTTTCACAAGTCGATTACTCGTCCAGTGATCTTCTAATGTATTGCCGAGAATAGAAACATCTTCAACCATTGATGACATCGCAGTTATCCAGATATCCGCTTTATCAGCAGCGGCAACATCGGTCGGATATGTGCCCAATTCGATATCATTTCCGACGATTTGCAGATTATAGATATCGGCGTTATCCAGGAAGATATTTCTTGTACAGTAGGTGATGATGTTACCCAGTACATTCAGTTGATGAATATCAGCGGTGTTATCGAAATACACCCCGTAATCATGGCACGCGTAGACATGATTGTTGGTGATAATCACATCACGGTTTAACCCGGAAAACTGAATACCGTGTTTTAAGTACATAAAGTCACAGTTTGTGATGCGCGGCTTAAATATGTTCGACAGTGCAACACCAACGCCACTCACCAAATCAGCGGAGTACGCCCGAATGCCGTCAACGTGAAAACCTCCTTCACTTCTTGCAATCGCACCATTTGTTGAGGGATTTGCAGTGCCGCCGCTCATTCCGCCTTTGATGGTGAATGCAGGAAAGTCCCCCGCCACGATAAACGTCGCTCGGTTTCCATACAACCCCTTAGCCGTAGAAGCATTCACTTTCAATGATTGGCTGATGAAATACTTCTTCGCTGGGTCAAAACTGATGGCTCCCGTCGCGAAATTCAACACTGCCTGAAGGGATTCGTAATCATCAGATACACCGTCACCGACACCCGCAGAAATATACCCTGCCCCCGCTCCCGATGCTGCACTCTGAACTAACTCTGCTGCTTGTGAAAACTTCCATCCGTACGTTTCATATGGGGTTACATGGTCGTTTTGTTCGATTTGACACCAATTCACACCACCTTCATTGCTGAGATACACTGTGATAAAGCGGTCGCTGTCAATCGTTTCAAATACATAGGAGTTAAGGGAATTATCATTGACGACAACGTGCATTAATCCAGGGAAATCACCACTTTCGCTCACGCTAGGATAGAATTTGGAAGTCCCAATGAAAAAGCGTGTTCCACCACTTCGACTGACAGCGTATTTTGTGTTAGGGAGGCAAGGAATAGTGATGGATACAACGTCTTTGTACGTGTCATCCTCAAGATCTCTAACAATACTAAGTGGTGTACTGTAATATCCTTCAACTGACTGACCGATATTAGGTGCATAACTGTAAATGTAGTTGCCATCAAACAAGTTTTTACCACGCGAAAACATGTCGGATACAATTGTATCGGCAAAAAGCACCGGAGCGCGAACGGGTTGACCGAAATTGACCGTATCAGATACAGAACGTTCCGTAACACCTTGCTTAAACTCACCTTCAACAATCGCAAATTCCGCATTCTGTCCTGTCCGAGTTAAGTTGGATGCAACCCACTGTTCCGAGTTTGATGTGGTGAAAGTGACATAAAGATATGTATTGCCATCTAAGCCTACAAATTTTTGCCGTGTTATACCGGCTGTCAGCCCATTCACTACAGTCGTCGCAACACTTCGACGACGTGGCGGCTCATCAAATAACGCAATACGGAATCGCGAGTATTCTTCGTCGAGCTGACGGGCAATGAAAGTGTAGGTTTTATTCGGCTGTAGACTGTTGACCCACAGAGTGACCCCATCCCCATACTGTTTATCTGAGAATACAGCCACTGACGAACCGTCATCATATTCCAGACCCAACGATTCCATCACCTCTGCCGAATGAGAAGAACCAACCAGCTCACACTCGCCCCCCATATTTTCGCGCACGACATCACTAATAATAAACTCCGTTCCTGTCGAAAAAGAAACATCATTGTTTATCTTGTACGGTGAATATGAAGGGGTCTCAGGCAGCAACTCAAACCCTGCATCACGCGAACTCGACATAATCACAGGTGCTCGTGAATCCGCATCGTATCGCTGATACAGCATCAGAAAACGGGCATCAGCCGCTGTAGTGTAGGGAATACATGTGTAGTTCTTACCCTGAAAAATAACCGAGTAAGCCTCTGGGGTGGCTTCTGATCCTCCATTATAGGTGTACCGTGATGGCTCCCTTTTCATCCCATCCACGGGGACATTAGGTAAATCAATCACACGAAAACGGTCATAAGCCCCTGTCAGCATCCCGATATAGAGCGTTTCTAGTGGTGATACAGCAATCAGCGCGGCGACCCCTGTTGCTAGCCCATTATCAATGTTGATGGTGACATTACTCTGCTGATTTGAGCCTGAAATCGAACAGTTTAAGAGTGTTTTAGCACTGCGTCCCTCGACATTGGTTAAAGACAAAATGTCAGGATTGCCCAGTGCGGTCGCGGCAGGTACAGCCTTACCATTAATTGACTGGTAATAGATGAATGACAGATCGCTCCCTACCCCCTGTGGCACACGAAAATATTTGCCTTCCGCTGTTGCAGCTAGCCCTGTCGCAATGTCGGGATACGTTCCTTCCACATCCACAACGGATTCAGCTTTAACAGCAGCATTTTCTGATCGGATAGCCGATGCTTGACTGTTCGAAGCGGATGACCTTGAAGCATCAGCGGCAGTTTCAGCGCGTCGAATATAATTTTCCGTATCGGCTTTAATCGCATCGGAAGTTTTCTTTGCTTCGTTGGCCTGCTCTAATGCCTTTACAGCAGCGTCAACGGTGGGTCCCGCAGACACGGCTGCTTCTTCTAGACCCTTGATTGTTAAATGACACTGTCCTTTTCTATCTATGTACGTTGTATTATCAGAATTAATAACTTCATCCATTTTCTCAGAGTTAAAGCCTAGATCACGAATATCTTTGCTAGGCACTGGATTGTTCGTTGGGATTGTTCCTGCCATTTTATACCTTCCAAATAAAAAGCCCTCACATGGATGGCCTTGTTGGTTAATGATTGCTGTTATGCGTTGTAGTCGGCTTTTGCGTCGAAATATTCTGTTGCGGTTATGGTGTAGCGCTCACCGCCTAGCGGACGTTTATCGGTTATCACCCATTTGATGTTTTCGAGTTCAACTGATGTTGCTATCACATACCGAGAAGGTGATTGCTTCTGATACCCATCATATAAATTGAGTTCGATATCTTCTGGTACACTTGCGATAAAGCCGAACTCAGTATCTTGCCTTGGCTCTGCTTTGAATTTCTGCGTTGTGTAGCCCATAGAATCAGTGAGATATACCCACATTTCCTCATCAAATTTAATTTTCTCACTGGTTGTGAATACCTCTCCGTTTTGCTCAGTGATGTAACCCGCTTGTTGGTTTGAGTCGTAAGTATCAGCTATCAGTACCATATCTGATGGGTACACATTCCCACCGTCTGCAAGCGTTGTTAAACTGATGCTTGTCCGTTGGTGAATGAGTCGGTTAGCTTCTAACAGCGCCCTATCCATTGCTTGGTAGCGATTCCTACAGCCTTGTAAAACTATCTTATTCGGCGTGCGTGATAGCCCTTCCGTAATGCCGTTTTCATCAACTCGAAAGCGGATATAGTCTTTCTTGTTGCGAACCGGCTCGACATATTCAAGCTCAATACCGTCATAACCGCTCGGCATCGACATGTCATACGATATCTTCATGTCGTTACCTGTGATGTTTGAACGGTTAAAAGTAGTCATCGGGAATTCGCTGGACTGCTCGCGAGAGAATGTAAGGACTGCATTGTCGAAATAAGCTGTTACCCTTGCTGAATTACAGATAGTTTCGATGCGCTGACCAAGGGAAATATCCTCATCGTCGAATGTGTAATCGAAATATCCCAATCTCTCATCAGGCAAGCTATCGTTAATTCGATATAGCCCGTCAATGTCGATATTCTTCTCACTTTCTCCTGCAGTAATTAGCCAAGTGTGCAATACGGCATCAGCAAAACTTCGCGATTGCCTGAGCGTGTAATCGACTTGCTTTGATACTCGGTCATACGAAATACACATGCGTGTGGCCAACAAGTTATATTTCCGCTCTCTCGCTCCTGTTGGCGCTTCCGTTGCTCTCACTGACACATTAACTATCGTGTCATTCTCAAAAACAACATTCTCACGAACTCGCACAATGTGAGCATTTTCGATTTTCATGATGCTCTGGTCACTGCTGTTATTGCGTCTAGTGAGTTGCACTGCGTAACGCCCGCGACCTGAGTTAAGCGTCACTTTGTCGGTTTTGTAATAAACTCGTGCACCATTGTTGGCACTTAGCGCAGTATTGAAGTTTTGACGAGTGCCGGCTATTTCCTCGTTATCGGTGTTTATCTTCCAGATTTCAACGGTTGCATTGCAGTTATCACCCCCGCCAAGTTGCGCCTGCAAGTGAATCCACATTTGGTCACCGTCAACAGGAGAAAAGAATGGGCCCACTGTTAAAAACTGGTTGTCATACAGAATGAATTTCGTTGTGTTCACGACCGCATTCGGTGGAAGTTGCGCTAAGTCAGTACCGGTTAAGTTGGTAAAGAAGAATTCATAATACTCAACAGGGTTAATCAACGAGCCATCGTCACTCTCTTTAGCATCAACTAACTGAGCATCGATTTTTACATCTTTAGTTACAGAGCCCTGCGGCGTGTCGTAGCTCACATTTACAGTCATTGAAATAGAGCGCGGCTTTGTAAGCTCATAGAAGTATTCAAACTCATCTTGCTTAACGATTTTTATCGCTGCTTCACCGCCCTTTATCTCACCAGACACAACCTCGTTTGCTGTTGCTGTTTGCTGCGGGATATCTTTACTTTCATTGGGGCCCGGCAATTCTTGTCCGTCGATGTCGGGGAATTCAAACCCTTCGTTAATCAGTGGGATAACTTCCTTGGGCTTGTATATCTTGTAACTTGCCCCCGCCATTGCCGTGAAATCAGATTCGGCAAATCGGATACTTTCCGTTTTATATTCGCCTATGCCGATGTTTAGCCACTCGGTAACGGTTTTTAGGTTGTTGTTGTACTCAAACATTGACTGCTGAATGAGGTCAGGGAACGCCCTTACTTGCCCGTGTATTTCTGGTCTTGCCTGATACGCTCGAGCAACGTTTGTTTGTCCTGTTAGCCTGTTGTTCGGGCTATCTTTAACATTCGACTCAGCCGCAGAAAATGACGGCGTTTTTGGTGCAAGAAACGAGAATACTTTCGTAACAAGATTAAACACTGGATTCAGGATATCGCCGATAACGCTTTTTGGCTGGTCGAACACTTGAATAAAGTGAGTCGGTGTTATCTCGAAATCTAACTCGTCATCTTCTTGCAACTCACGACCGTTAACGATAATCACCACATCGGTATGCAACTGCTGATGCACTAGAAAATCGCTATAAAAAAAAGAGCCGACTGTTAAATCGACTCTTTCTTTAGGTGTTCCCGCTATTCGTTGAATCTCAACTATCGGCATATTTCATAAACTCCAATTTCGTGAATTTCTTCTCAAGCACAATGAGCCTATCCATTCTTACAGCCCCGTTTTCGCCCCTGCTATGAAATGCATTGCCATCGATAATTAATCCAATATGCGCTGGCTGAGAGCCGCGATAACCAATGAATATCCCATCATCTACTGGATGCTCGGTACGTTGCCAGAATTCGACTTCATTCTCATAGCAGGTTACAAAATCATGGTCCGATTCGTAGCCAGCGTCATGATGAATTTCCGTACCTAGTACGTACCTAAAATACAAGACCACCAAGCCCCAACAATCACACGCTTCAAACGTACACGCCCGATTCTTCCACGGCTTACCTATCATCTTGTTTATGAATTCATTTCTCGTCATTAAACAGTCTCCAAGCCTGTGAATTCTTCCATCGTGTAAATGCGCCCAACGTTTTTATTTAGTGGGTTATTCATCGACAGCGTGACAGTGACCGACTCGGCATCAAGTGAGCAGTCTTTCACGTACAGTGACCATTCGCTTATTGGGTTATCTTTATCAGCAGAATCAAATAGCCTAAATGTTGCGATAATCGGCTTCATTCGAGTGTTTGACCGCCATAACTTGAGCTGCTGCTTAAAGTCCTGTGCGACTCGGCTAAACTTAACAGAAGCATCGATAATCGGCGTTTTGCTTTGCTGGCTTTCAGCGAGTTCAAAGTTACAAGGCTGATACTCAACACCGCCCAATACCTTAGGCTCTATCTGTAAGCTAACTAAATGAATGTTTCCGAATGAATCGTGGGAGAACTGGATAGTTTCGTAGAATATGCGCATGGGTCGTTGCGCTCGGTACTCTCTTAACTTCATTCTCCCCCCTTACATCGTGGTAAGCGCTCGGTGACGACGATATCGAGTAGGCCCCAATCTCTCGGAGGTATCTCAACAATTAAATCGCCAAACTCATCATCTTCATTAAACAGCTTGCGGCAAATAACCGAGCCCGTCCAAGTTACTATGCTGCCGTTTATTGATGTCTGAACTGGCAGGCCGCCAGTAAAGTGAAGTTCCTGCTCCTGCAATCCTGACCCGCCAATGTTCACCTTCATTCTGAACCATCGATTGCCATTGTCGAGGTAGTTAGGGCTGCGTAACCACTGCTGGAACGCCCTCTCTTGGTCAAGCGTGAAAATCCACTTTAGAGACCACACTACTTTAATGTCATCCGTTAGCTTCTGGAATATCGGCGCTCCAACTTGAGGCTGATCCGTTCGAAACCCAGTGTCAAACGTCATGTTCTTATCCGCTTTTTGTGGTAACGGGAACCATTCGGGGTAGTCGATTATTTCCATGGATAGCCTTTACAGTCTGGTAGTTGCTGTGGTGTTTTGAGTTATTGAACGGTGCATGGGTCCCTTTTCTTGCATATCAGTTAAGAATGCCTGAACTGTCAACGTGTCACCGTTTTGTGATGCCTGCGCCTCAAATTGATGCTTACCTGAGGAGTAGTCGTTGAACTCAATGTTCAAGGTGATTTCATTACCACTGCCCTGCATGTCCTTATTCGAAATAACTCGCCCATTGTCACCCGGTATCATGTATTGCTTACCTGAGCTTGCGCGATATATCTCAGGCTTTCCATGCTCGCCAACTCGGTACATTTCACCTGCATTTACTGGCCCACCGTTGTATCTCGCACCTGCAACAGCTAAGCCTTTTGCCATACCGACAGTTCCAGCGATAGCTGTGTTAGCCGCGGCAGCATTTGCGCCCAATGTTGCTAGTGATGACAATGCAGCAGCAGGAGCCCAAGCTGTAGCAACCAGTGCAGCTTGACCAGCGGAAGCAGCAGCGGCAGCGCTCCCCATGGTTTGACCAATAATGAAGTTCTTCAGCATCTCAACTCCAACTTGAACAAGCGAGTTAACGACACTGTTTAGCATGGTGTTACCCAGTGAGCGCATAGCATCAGCCGCCGACATAGTACCCGTCATTAATCCAGTAATAACGTTTGAGGCATTGCCAGCGAAGGAATCAACCGCTGAAGCCATCATTTCATAACTCAGTGACTGATTACGCATTAGTTCCCATTGTGCCGCTGTTTGCTGCTCCTGATATTGTTTATCCATTGCTGTGAGTAGCATGTGATATTGCATATCTGTAGCTTGCTTAGCTACTGTAAATTGCTCATGGGTAATTTGCTGCTTGGCGTATGAATCGCTGAGAAGCTTTTGCTCTTGGTCGTAATACTCTTTCATCATTGTGAGCTTACGCGCGTTTTCATTGGCTAACGCTTGGATAGGGTCAAACTTGGCGCGGTTTTCTGCCGTGATGTTTACTGATGCATCGACCTTAATATCAGTCATGCCTTGCTCGAATGCCTGAGTTGCCTCTCGGCCTAATCGCGTAAAAGTTTCTTTATCGATGAATCCTTCATCAAACATGCGGCGAATAGTTTTAGCTTCTTCTCCGAATTCACGGGCCAGCTTTAATTCTGGAGTAGCTTCTTGCGCTCTAGTAAAATCATTAACCTTTTGGGTCAGGTCGTATATTTCAGCAGCTTCCTTTGCTACAGCATCTTTCTGACCTTGAGTCGCTTTTTCACCAAGCTTCTGAACGGCTTCAAATACAGCCATTTCTTTATTTACATCACCAACACCAGAACTTAATAGGTCAAAGCGTTTTTGTAATGATGCTAGTTCAGTTTGTTGGCGCTTGATTTCTTCAGCCGCTTTATCCTTCTTGCCCCCACCGCTGCCTTTCTTACCTCTGTCCGATATCTGTTTTTGGAGATCTCTTTGCTCTCTTAGTCCAGAAATAAGTCGGTCAAGCATGCCATCGTCGCTAATGCCAGCCTTAGCCATTTGTACGGTCGCAAGATATTCAATTGCTGCGTCCTTACCTTCTTCCATCTCTATTTTTAAAGCTTGGACATTTTCCTCAATCCCCTGAAGCATTAATTCAAAGTCCATTGATTTATTAGCTTCTAATATATTTCGGAAGTTCAATACCTGTCGTTCTGCCTCTTCAGCACTAACTCCTGAATCTAGCAGTTGTTTTTCTAATAGCGATAGCTCTATTGCCATAGATGCAGCGGCCGGAGAACCTAACTCAATCGTTTTTGCTAGCAACGCATTTGAACTTACCGCACCTTTAGCGACACTGTTAAATACTTCAAGGGCTGCTGATCTTTCATTATCTACATTGGTGTTTTCTTTTGTTGCTTTTTCTGCCCTTTTTAGCTCGCCATTCATTCTTATTTGGGCTTCCATGGCGCTATTTAGGTTTGTCTCAAGCTTTCTTAGTATTGCCTGACCTGCCTCAACAGCTCCTTTCATTTCAGGTGCAGAGCTAGAGCTAGCTAAATCAAGCATCCTTTTTGTTTCTGCTATTTGATCTTTAAGTTTGCTTATTTCTTGATTATTTTTAACGAGCCTAGCCTGTAACTCTGATGCGACAACTTCAGCCTGCCTAGAGGTGAGAGTATCAAGCTTCTTAATCATCTCATCTATTTTAGCGTTGTACTCTTTTACTGCTGAATCATTGGTCATTGCGTCATAAAGAGCATATACACCTGCTGCGGCTAACAATAACAAGCCAGTAGGCCCACCCAGTAAAGCCATTACTCCATTAAGACCGTTCATAGCTATAGACTGAGCTTGCGTTGCTGCGGTTGCCTTTGCCGTAGCTGCTGCAACAGCTTCATTCGTTGTGGTTAATGTTGCTTTTGCCTTTTGCTCTAATGCGGTAGCTGCTGTAACTTTTGCACTTGCAGCTATTTCAGCCTCCTTCGCTTTTTGTAAGGCTAATGAAGCTGCTGCTTGTTCTTTATCGATTTGATTTCCGATGGCTTGCATTTTCTTTTCTGTGGCCATCATTTTGTTTCTTGCAGTAACCACGGCTTGATAGTTTTCTGCTTTAGGTGCTATCTGGTATGTTGCCTCGGCGTCTTTTAATAATTCTCTTTGAATTTTAACTTGTTGCTGTAACTGTCCATATTGTTTTTCCAATGAAACAGTTAAGCTATCTGCTGCTGCTACTTTTTCTTTAGCTGCTTCAATTGCCGATTGTGCTGCCGCCTTTTCTTCTTTGGCATTTAATACCATTTGTGCCGCTGATGCCTGATAGGTTTCAGCTTGTTTCTTATTGGCTTCAGCATTTGCTAACTCGGCCTGAGTTGCCTCTATCGCGGCTTTAGTGTGATTGATTAATGATGCCGTAGCACTACCTACATTACCAACGTACCCAGCACCTAATTGACTAGATACAGTACTCAGCACTCCTGTAAATCTATTATGCGACTGCATGGCCTTATCAGTTGCCGCTGAGTTAGCCCCTATCTTTCCAGACAATTGAGCCATGTCACGAGATAGCTTATTTATTTCTGGCATCTTCATAGCTGTAGCCACTTGAGATGCTGTTTTATCTAGTCTATTTAAGGAGTCGGTGGCTTTATCTGTACTTTTCTCTACGTTGTCCATTACTTTGTTAACTTGCTTCTCACCGACAAGTAACTCTTTAATATCCATGCTTACATCGTAGTGGATACCACCTGCTGATTGGCTTTCTGACATAATTATTTTCCTCTAGAAAAAAGAAAGCCCCGTCAATTTGACAGGGCCTATGCATAAAATCTTTTGCTTACCGCTTGAGAATTTCTCTTATTTTTTCGTGATTCGTCTTGTCCACTTTGCCATCGCGCCTAACGCCGTTCTGCTCTGCAAGTTCTTCTAGGTAATTACTTTCTTCATCCGAGTTAAGTAAGTATCTTAATTTGCTGCCGTTCCTATCTATTGCTTCAACTATATAACCACATCCAATAAGAATAACTCCCATTAAAGCAACAATAGCAGCCAAAGAAATGTACATTGAACTTTCAATGGGGCTAAATCTATCAAAGTATCCACCTCCTGTAGTGGCTTTAACATAAATTCCCAATATAATACTTACTGCTAAAATAAAAATTCCAATGATTCTTAAACCCATACCACCCTCACCTCAGTTTTTTATCAGTCTAGTTTCTTAGTGCCGCAATTGGGAGCAAATTATTGCTTTCTGCACTCGGCCCATTGCTCAGTTACTTGTTTATCACCATCCGAAACTGCAAATTCATTTCTTGTATCAGCCATCACATAAGCCATTTTACCTTTAGTTTCAATATATAGGTTACCATTTTTCTTTTTCATTTCAGGGCTTTTTATTGTTGTTTTATCAGGCCTGTTAGCTTTAAAGATATCCCCATTAACCTCTACATTAGCAAGCGAGAAGTCTTTCATTTCTCCCATGACACCATTCTTTATTGAAGCTTTAGCATATGTGCATCTGTATTTGACTGAGTCAGATGATGAAGCTACAGCTGCTGTTGTTGAAGCTCCAGCTATGGCTAAAGAAGATGCCTTTGAAGCATTACTTTTATACTTATCAGAGTCATTGCTAGAACTGCTATATAGGTTTGATGAGCTTGATGTGTTACTAGGCTTGTATTTACTTGAGCTTGATGAATATCCCGTTCCTATACGGCAAGTCTTATTAGCTGATATACAGCTATTACCGCAAGGTATTCCTTTTTTGCAGTTTTTAGCCGAAGCAGGAAAAGAAAAAGATAAACTCAAAATTGCTACTGATACTGATGTGAAAATTATATTTCTAACACGCCCCATACCATCACCATAAATTTAACTTAAGATTTATTGATGTTATCAGGGAAACGAAAAAAACCTCAATCAAGAGGCGTAATGTGTGATCTGGATTACAAGCCCATCCTTGGGCTATGTGGGTCTAGAATAACTTAGCTAAGTTAACATCATGAACAGCTTTCCAAGCTTCGGCAGGCCATGATTTTACTGACCCGTACCTGTCGTCATGCACTTCCATTGGCGTGACATTATTTTCTAAGCACCATTTACGCAATGGATGCCATTTAAATTTCTTATCTAGCTTCTTCTCTACAGATAAAACAGTGGCATGTTTTTTACTTTCGCCAATCTTAGCTGCTAAAGCGTTCTTTTCACGCACTGCCTTTGATGCCGTAGCCATTGCTGTAGCTTCACGTTTATGTCCAATCCATGCCTTTGTTTCTACTGCATGGTCACGCTCAGCCGCAATTACCGCTTTCTCTTTCTCTGATTGAAGTAAACTTTCCAACGCCTCAATGTAGTTAACAGGCAAGCCAGAATTTTTACGTGATGTAAAATAGGTTTCTTCCAGTAGTTCGAAGTAATCCCAAGCTTGGTCTGTCTCCAGCATTTTAGCGTGACGTGATGCCCCTCGCTCAGTCCATAAGTAGGCATGTCTTGTGAATTTATTAACTAACCCACAATTTGTGGGGTAGCTCTTAAACTTCTGTAATTCATCGCCTTCCAACTTGAAATAATGCTTGCCCTCAATGAAGCGTTCCTGATTACGTGTAAAATTCATCTGAATACTTTTAGCATCCGCGCCATAACCAATAGCCAGTGATTCTGTAGTGATCACCTTTTGTTGACGGTAGTAGATCTCAGGAACTGTAAAACGACTTTGCGTGACAACCGAATTATTATTTGCTAATCTAATTTCACTCATGAAAACTTTTCCTTCTGGTTTAGTTTGGGATTGGCCAATAGTTGCAGCTATTGGCTTTTCTGTTTTAGAACAGTCTTGGTACTTCTCCATTTGATAATCGTCCATTCAATTCTCGTTTTAAAATCATCGTAAACGCATATCCATCTTGAAATCTATCCACTAAATTACCAGCTAAAGGTGATTCCATCTTTCTCAGCATCGGATAAATACTCTCTTTCCATGCTTTGTAGAAAACATCATAATGTTTAGCTAAAGCATTAATGTTATGCGCGTCCTTTTCTCTTTGTGTTACTGGTTTAACTAATTCAACCTTTTCAACCTCCTTATCTAGAATATCCAACACCCATTTTCTAAATAGTTTTGCTACTGATGTTCTTGCAAACATTGCGATTAGATGCGCACCACGTAAAGAGAAAACCCTTTGTTTTTTCTTATAATTTCCTGAGGTCACTGAATCAATGACCTGAGTCATTTGTGGTGAAAACTCGTCAGCATTCGAATTGTATAAATTGGTAATTGATTTCTGGCTTTTATATCCAAGTGCTTTTGCTAAATCGCTTGATGACAACCAGACAGAACCACCAATATTAACTACAGCCATTGATACGCTCTGGAAAGTCAATTCGTTTTTCGCTACAATGTTCATGTCATTTATTCCTGTCGAATGGTTTATTTGGCAACTGGCCTCAATTGTTCGCGCAATTGGGGCTTTTCTTTTCTATTAGTCCGTATGCTTTTCTTAACTGATAAATCACTTCTGTATTAAATTTCCTGCACTCTAATTCGCCATTACTCTCTATTGCCTGACAAATGTCCTCTGGAAACCTAATTTTCTTTTGATACATATCTTTTGCTTTCTGCATTATTTCATCCTTAAATCATTAAATGCCTCAATGTGGGGCAAATTCATTGTCACACCGTGCGTCATTGAAGTCAACCCCACAGTGGGGCATAATTTTGTAATCATTTTCATTACGAACACTGGAATTCATCATGAGCAGAGAAGACCCACAATTACGCATTAGGCTACCAATTGAATTAAAAGAAAAAATAGAAGTCGCTGCTAAAGAAAATACTCGTTCAATGAATGCAGAAATAGTGCAAAGGCTGGAGATGAGCTTTCTTAATGAAGTAAGTGCTGATGACTTAATTCCAGCTAAAGATGTTGTTCAGATAGCTAAAAAAGCAAGAGAAGAGCTATCTGGAGTTATTCTGAAAAGAACATTTGCAGAGATAAATAAAAAGGCACGCATTGGACACACAGAGTTTTGTATATCTCTTAGTGACTTGGAGCTAGAAATCCTTGATGAAGATGATTTTTTCGCCATTCTCAACCCAACATTTGAACAGCTCAATAAATTAGGATATGAGGTATCTGAAAGAACCATCGACAATAATGGCTTTCTGATTGGCATATCAGATAAAACCGCTAAATAAACCGATAAATAAGGATGTTTAATGACAAATTATATTACTCCTAAATTTCATTCTAGGGCATTTACTTGTCCTCATTGTGGCATCGCATCTAACATGCCATGGTCTAATCACCAGACGCAATTACACAATGAAGATAATTTATATCTTTATACTGCACGCTGCGACTCCTGCCGTAACTCTTCCATTTGGGCAGCAGATAACCAAGATTATAACAGCATACAAAATAAAATGGTCTATCCAGATTCAACAGGTATCGCAAAGCCATCAGAGGATATGCCAGAAGGTGTTAAAAAAGATTATCTAGAGGCTGCGAGTATATATCAAAAATCACCTCGAGGAGCTGTTGCACTGCTTAGATTGAGTCTACAAAAACTTTGTATTCACCTTGGGGGCAAAGGTGAAAATATCAATAATGACTTAGCGGCATTAGCAAAAGATGAGATTGTGTCTAAAAAATTGATTAAATCAGCAGACATAATCCGTATTGTTGGAAATAATGCCGTTCACCCTGGCACCATCAGCGATGATGATTTTGATGATGTCTCGTTTAAATTATTCAAACTTATCAATATGATTGTGCAGCAAGGTATAACCGAACCTAGAGAAGTTGATGAAACTTTCAGCACCATGCCAGAAAATGCTCGCAAGGCAGCAGAGGATAGAGATAAACATATCAAATAACCACCCAGCCCAAGGACGGGCTAGATCACAAATCCAGCATGGCGCTATTTCTTGTACTCTTTCAGAATAGCGCCAGACTCAGTTAAAACCCTAAAAATCACATGCTCATCAAGAGTCATGAAATCCTTACTTATTTTTCCATCCTCTCTAATCAGCTCAACTAAAATACACTCCCCAACTTCCCTTTCATTTTCTAAGCCACATTTAAACCCATCGCTATGCGTGGCTCGGTTGATCCGAATAAAGTCCTCTTTTGCACCATATTTACCACGAGCAGAATCACCTTTATAGATTACTTGTAAATACATACCCTACCTCGCATTATTCGCTTTTGCTTGTGCAATTCGACGTTTTTTACGCTCGAAATAATCATCAACAGCGGTGTCATATTCTTCTTTGGTGAAGCCTTTTTCCTCTGGATACTTAGCTTTGAGCATCATCAGAAACTCTGACATTGTGAGCTTTTCAGCTTCATCGCGATTCATTTCAAAGTGGACACGGGATGCATTGATATATTCGACAGCATTAAATGAATCAGTGAACTCTTTATCACCTTCATTGCGTTGCAGCTTCCTGATTTTCACCTTGCCAATTACGCCATGTATCATTAACTCTCTAGCTAGCACGATAATGTCAGATATTGGCATTTTACCCATACGGTATGTTGTACCATTTTTACCCGCACGCCATTGGCCTATTAGCTCGTCGCAGTCCTTATTGCAACAGGCTTGCATCACAATCATTGCTGATGATAGCAATTTGCGAGACGTGCTTTTTTTAAAATATTTCAACAGCCAATTGCTATTTGAACCACCGTTAAGCGAATATGCCGCCAATAATGAAATGGCCTCACTAACGACAGAACCAGATAAGACAGTGAAGGTGTCAACTATTTCTGATGGGCTACCGATATTCGTCATTGCATTAAATGACGGGCTAAAAATGTACTCGTTATTAGGTGTTTGAACAGCGAACTCGCCATATTCTATTTTCGGTGTCATAAGATACTCCTAGTATTATCAAGGGCACTCGTAAGCACCCTTTGTAATATTACGGAGCCGTTACGGTCACTTCTGACGTATCAGTCAAGCCGCCATCAGCGGTAGTTGCCGTGATGGTAACTTTTCCAGCAGCAACACCAGTAACTAGGCCATTTGGTGTAACAGTTGCCTTACCTGCATCAGAGCTTTTCCACACAATCGCTTTATTAGTTGCGTTGCTAGGCGTCACTGTTGCCGATAATTGCGTTGTCTTTCCTGCTTCAACTGATGCAGTTTTAGGAGTCACCGCAACATTCGTCACAGGGATAGCGTTGTCATCTTCGATAACTTGGAAAGTAGTACCATCGGCCAGTTTTAACTCTAAGCTGTAAGTTACAATTTCTTTCACCCCGCCACCGTCACTTAGCCCAGTAACGTTCATGTAGCCAATGTGATAGTAATCACCCCAGTGCAAACGCATCCACACTGTAGGCTGACGACGAGCCTTAATCTCATCAACAACGTATTTAATAAATTGCTGAATACCAAACTCATCAGAACGGTCATGAAGACGTACCTCACCTTCAATCGAGTAAGTCGGGTCAAGGTTTGAAATCATAGTGGAAGAAATACCGCCATTATCAGCATCAGAAACCAGCGTTTCGGGCGCCAAATCCCACGTTACCGATGTTGGCAGGCCATTTAGTTTTAACTCTTCGTCAGTCGGGAACTGGTCAGGACAACCATATGCCAACTCGACAGTTTTCAATCGCCCAGTCATGATGTCTGAGCTAGTAGTACAACCTTGCATGTTGCCTCTCTTATAAATAAAAAAGGCCGCACATTGGCGACCTAGTTTGAGATTTGTTTGTTTATGATAAGCAGCGGAATGAGAGTCTGAATATCGTTCGGTTTTCTGTGGTTACAATTCCTGATGGCAACCCACCCATATTAAAAACTGAGTTTAGATTACAGTCGCTAGGATTTGCCGCGACATATTTGAGTATTTCATCAGCACGAGTTAATGCGGGGATTGGGTCATCTTGTGCAGACACGAGAATAACATCGACATAATCATCTGCACTTAACTCACCAAGTCGACCAGTGCCACTGGAGGGACGGATAACAATGTATTGTTGAATCTTGCTATCTGGTCTCTCCTTCCATTCAAGCCTTTGAACAATGAAATCAGAAGTCAGGTTTCCGCGTTCCAAGTAATCGAGAAAGTTGTCAATAATCATCGTCTCATCTCCCGTTTAATTGCTTCGTCGATTTCCTGCTTTGCCTCTTCAAATCCTGCTTGTAGAAATTTAGGCTTGGCGTTAGGGTCCCAATAATTACCTTTACCAGTACCTCCACCAAAAGAAACACCATCACGAGTTTTACCAAAGTCCTCTCGTGGTTGACCTTTGAGCTTACCTGATGCATTGTGAACGTAGACGGCATAATTAGCTGTATAGCCAACTCGACCAGTTATCATGACACCATTAACCCTTACATCACGATACTGTGAGTTAATTAGTGTAGATGTATCGATAGGCGTATACCTTGCCGCATGTGAAGCGCCAACAATTAACCCAGACGTTACAGCCCTTACCGCCCTTCGATTGACGTCATCAACAAATGCGCGAGTATTGCGTCGACATTCACTGATACCGCGAACACGTTTAGCCATATCACGTCCTTATCTCATAGTCTGGCTCTTCACCGAAAAAGCTCATATCATCTTCTTTAACTGTGATGATAATGTCAGCTCCTGCGACTCTCTGGTCAGATTGAGAAGTGGTGTCGCCTTTGGCAATGTAGAAGCCGCGCTCTGGCCTTTGCACATCTACACCATTACGTTTTAACTCAGTGTAAAAAACGTTATTGGTGACAAACTCTTTCCCCATATCGTCTTTCACAACTTCATTGCTAGATTGCCATGTACAGTCAATGAGATATGGAGTGCCATAGGTGATTGTGTCATCCCATTTACCACCGCCACGAATGACAGGGTAGATTGTTGCGAGTGCGGTATATGACCAGTTAGCAGTAGCGCTCATCGGACACCTCCGCACATACAACCACCTTTAGCTATCCACAGTCCAGCATGAGCCGCTTGAGTCGGGTCAGATGGAATTAGCCCATTAGCGCACCCGTACTTATCCAAGCCACGTAGAAGCGATGTGGCGGCTTTCCATCTATCACTAAAGGATTGATACCGAAATGACCGTGACGCACCGTTAGGTGCTGACTGTGAGCTGATATACTTATCACCCTGACCAAGTGCCATGAGCGCAAACAAATACATCTGAATCAATAGTGCGGTTGCCGCTGGATAATGATTATCAAGGCACTCCTGAATACTGCCGACCTGCTCAATCAACGCGTCGAGAATAAAATCAGGTAACTCTATCCCCTGCCCCGTCAGGTATTCTTTGGCTTGCTCTTTTGTGATCATGATTACCTCACAAAGCAAAGCCCCCTTTCGAGGGCATAAAAAAACCGCTTTCGCGGCTATTCTTCTGGAAGCAGAGCAATTAGCTCATCGACCTTGGCTTTCTCGTCAAACTCAATGCCTAACTCGGTGAGCTTTTCGATTACCTCTTTCTTGGTTGGCTTTTTAGTCTGCTCAACTGATGGTGTTAATGCCGCAGCGGATTCACCTGACAGCAAGCGCACATTTGGCTTTAACACTGGATGTAATTTTTCAAGCTCAACCACTTGCCCGACGGTTACACCGAACCAAGGGATAATAACTTCATACTTGGCCATTCTAACTCTCCTTAGCTCAGGTCGCCGCCGTAAATAACACCAGATAAACGCTCATCATCACGCTTAATTTGCATACCCTGTGCTGTCATAAGCATGAAATTAAAGTTTGATGTCGGCAGTTGACGCATAAGAGGGATAATGCTTGTTGGCATCCCGACGAGAGGCGAAATAACATCTTTTCTGCGTTCATAGGCAATAAACTCATTACCTTTAAGCGCAAATGAACGGCGAATTTCTTTGACTGGGATGTATGCCATAATCTCACCAAGGACAGTACCGTTAACGATTGTGTTGCCACCTCCGAATGAAACCATATTAGGCTTATTCAGGTTTGACCAAACTTCATCACTAACCCACATAATGTCATAGGTAGACACTTTGTTTGCTGATGCTTGCTTACCAAAAGCACCGCTAGCACTAAAGAACTCAATTAATTGTTCTTTTGTTGCCGTGCGTAAGTCGATAGCACCGCCACTAGGTGACGCTGTTTTTAAATCAATTTTAACAGTGTTCCTGTGGTTTCGAATACCCTGCATTTTCTTGCCATCAACAGAGATTGCAGCATCACCATCCAGCGCAGAGCTGACCAGTCGCTTGTTATGCTTGCGCTGTTTAGCCATATGAGAATCTAAAACCAAATCCAAACCTACAGTTTTAAGACCTTCGTTGTGACGCCAGTTAACGCCAAAGCCTGATGTATAAATAGGAATTGGGTCACCGTCTGAATCGTAGCTAGTATGGTCGAAAGAGAACGGTGCTTGGCCATCAATACTGACAGCGACATCGTCAGCAATATCACCAACCATATTGTACATTTTTAGAGTTTTACCAATTGGTAAGACAGTTTGTACGCTCATTAGGTCATCTAAGATTTCCATTCCATCTGTTTGATTGCGTAACTGAATAACTTGGTTATCTAATTCAGCCCAAAATGTTGTTGAAAACCCGCCTAGCTGATTAGCAGCCATGAACGCTTGGTTTGCCACTAACATTTCATTAGTCATGAATCGTTGGTTTACTTGCACCATTTGGTTTTGCTGTGCATTGTGCATGTTTCGAATTGCCCAAACATGATTCCAATGATCTCGAATATGACTGTTAGTTGCTAAAGTTTCAGCATTAAAATACATAGTTTTTCCTTTTAATTATGCAGCGGCAACAGTGCCAACACGGAAGCGAACTCGAATGAAATCCGCGCTAGACAGAGTTACTTCATCTTGGCTGTAGCCAATAACCGAGTCGGTATCAGCAGTTGCCAAAGCACCTTGACCATCCGCGCCAAATTTAATCGGTGAGTCTTTTTTGTAAGTACCAGCAGGAACCAATAAAGCGAGCTCTCGACCTTCTTCCACATATTCACCGACAGCAGAGTCACCAGCTGGAATAGCATCACGAATTGTCAGCCCTTGGTGATATGCAGGATTGGTGATGTAGATGCGACCTGTTAATGCTGTAGCTTGCGCAAACTCATCATTTGCATCAATAACTACGAAAGTACCGGGCAACACATTCGCCTTTGCTGCGCGAGTTTCTGTGATTGATTTGCCGTCAAGATTTACACGGCGGTAACGACTAGTAGCCATTATTGAGCTCCTTTAAAGTATTCCGCTGGGTTTGGTGCGCCAACTTGCTCCTGCTGTGCGCCTGAGTTGCCAGCTAATGATGCTGCTTCACCGAGTTGCTTATGCATATCGATTAACGCTTGGCCTTGCAGTGAATTTGCAACCACTTCACCATATTTAGCCGCTACCTCTTTACGCATTTCTGTTTCTTCAGCGCGTTGGTTAGCGGTTAGTGATTCTTCTAACTTCTGATGGTTAACTTGAAGCGCATCAACCTTTTCATTGATTGGCTTTAATTGCTCTGCAAAGTTTGCCGCTAATGCCTGTGTGATGTCGCCTACTAAGTCTTTCTTTTCTTCTTGAGTTAAAGGCATGTCGCCCTCCGTGCTATTGTTGATTGCAGGGCTTTCCTGCGGTTTACTGAATACCGATTTAAGTTTGTTTGTTACCACTTTTACCCATGACTCTTGGCGCTCTACTTCTTCGCCTTGAATATCAAATGTGATAACGCCGTTTTCGTTAGTGTAGGAATGCAATTTAGCCGTGCCGTTATCTACCATGATGACTGCGTGTGTATCAGTGAAATCAGATACCCATACATATTCGTCACCAGTAGCAAACTGCTTGCGAGCTGCCATTGTTAACTTGTGCTCTTTCTCGCGATAGGTTTCGCCAGTAAGTGCACCGTTGTTGATTTGCATTTCGGTTGCTTGGTCAGCGTTGACCATCATCCCAACGCCTTGAGTCGGTGTTGCTGCGCCAGATTCATGAAGTAAGATTGCGTCATGGTCCATGCTGTGGATTTTTGCAATCCAGTTATAACCTTGTGCCTTCTGCTCTTCGTTGGCTTCAAGTTGCTCCAAGAAAACAGCCACACTGGTATGAATTGGCTCTGAGCTTTCGCCGCTTTCTAACGCTTCCACTCTTGCCAAAACTTCGCGGCCACCTTCAGATTCTTTTGCCTTGTTTACATCAATCCACTTTTCGACATAGATTCGATTGCCAACTTTCGCAACATTACGATTCCATGCGCCTACATGCCCCTGATTGATACCCTCAGCGGATAATGCTGATACGAACTCACCATTTACCGTTGGGTGACCAAGTGGTGCGAGAGTGCCTTCTAGGCCTCTGTAATGAGCATCGATTTCTGTGCTTGGATATAAGCCGCCATTCATAATGACGTTTGCTGGCAGTGTGTAACTCGGGATGATGATGTGCTCACGACCGTTATAAGTTTCACGCCTGATTGATGCGCTATTAACCTTGGTCGTGACGTTTACTTGAATCGGCATCGTTATTCCTCCGCCCATTGGTAACCACGTTCTTTCATGGCTTCTTTTTCCTCTTTCAGTTTATTGAGTAACGTATCGTTATACGGCCTACCTTCTTTGTCGGTCAGAATGGTCACTGTCGAACACTTGCAGTTGATTGAGTTACCATCTCTAGCCCACCAATCACGCTGTTCATCAGTGGTAAATATCTTCCCGTGACGTGATGCATGATTAAGTCGGGTTGTTGGGCTCAGTGCTGATATGTGGACCTGCCGAGTTTCAAGGTTGAGAACTTCACTAGCCTCATCAGCCTCATCCATTCTTGCCCTACGTAGTGCTGTGGTAATTTCCGTTCTAGCTACTCGATTAGCTCGACGGATTTCGATACCTGATTGCTCATTCAGATTTCTAGCTACCTCACGAGGATTTAACCCTCTCGCTATGCCATCGGTAAGAATGCGCGCCATATCTGCTTTGACTTGTGCTGATAGCCCTTTCATTTCCTCAAATACGCGTGCGCGCACTAATGCCATCCGTAGTTGATAAGGCTCACTGAGTAATATTGTTGCCACGCTTTGTTGTGTTGCGGCATATGCTGTCGACTGCTGCGCTAGGTTTGCATATTCCTGCGCTGTTCCTCGCTCATATGCTGTACTGACGTACTCATTGAAAAAGAAGTTATTGAATTCACCACCCTGCAATAACACCTCATCGACCATGAGCTCACCGTCTCTCAAGATGATTGAAAGATAGTTAGGGTCTAGGTCAAATTGGTATTTTTTATTAACTACGGGCTCGGATGGAATTCTATTGAGTAGCTGTATGTAGCCTTGTGATACTTTTTTAATGCGCTTTGCAAAGGCTTTCATTGCTCCGCGCTCTAATTTATCAACCGCTGTCGGATCGGCTTTCGTTCCTGCTCTTATCGCGGTTCGTATCTTCTGGATTTTCATCGAGTTCACCTAGCGGGTCGCTACCATCATTCTCATACCCTGCTGCCGTTCTAATCTCTTCAACGGTGAATACAGGCTCGCCAATTGCTAGTGATGCTTGATTTATACGGCTCATCTTCTCAGCACTATCAAGCTTCTCAGTAGCCGATTGCTCGTTCAGGTCATCCCAAATAACCGTTTTCTCAGCAATAGGATCTAGTACTTTGATTCGTGTTAAGTGGTCAATAAAGTCCTCTATTTCGAATGAAAGCTCACTCTCCCTGCGAGACTGACAGCGTGAATTGAAATATTTCTGGTCTTCGGTGCTTGCTCTTTCACCTGTTTGCATGCCGACAAGTATTTTTGATGGAATATCTAAAGCAGCTGCCGCAGTCTGTAAGTTAACGTTATATGTTGGTGTCGGGTCAGCAACTGGACTAACCAACGGGGTAGCCGTTGCACCCTGAGTAACTAAAGTGACATCATTACCCCTGTTAACCTCTCTTGTAGCTTCATTGAATTTCTCTTGAAGCTCATTAACACTTACGCCATACATCGCGGCTAAGTTGTTAAAGTCGATAGCTTCGGCAAAGTTAATATTTAACTGTCTAGCAGCATTTTTGAGGAATGATTCTCCAGAACCGCCCTCGACTTTTTCAAGGCTTACAAATGCGTTGTAGGCTGGTTCAAGGAAGCCAATGGCATCAATGGAATAATCGCCAAGAATGAAAACGCGATCAGGATGAATATTGATGTTTCTAGTGCCGCCATTCGGTAATGACTCGGTGTATTGCCACATCTTGGGTTGACCGTAGTCAGGCGAATTAATATCTGTCACCCAATCAGTAGGCTTGATAGCACTAGCCCATGCGGGAGTAACCTTTTTAAGTAACTTTGAAGATTTAACTTGCTCGTGCCATTTTCCGTCATCATTAATGTGAAGTATCAGCCCTGCATATCTGCCAACTAATCGACGTTGGTCTGCTTCTTTAAATTCTCGCCATATACGCTTAGTTACTTGCTTCTTAAATTTACTTTCCCACGAGGTTTCTTCCTTAGATTTATCTGCTTTATCCCCTTCGATAACTTGAGGTGACGTTTTCCAGCAAGTTCCAGTAAGTTTTGTTACCCCGCCGTATGCGATGCCTCCACGTCTAAACAGGTTATATAAATCACTGAATGTCAGAGTTTGTTTAAATCCGTACTCGCACCACGCTGATTCGCGCTTGGCGTCAATCCCCATAGTCGGATTAACCAATGCCATACGAGCACGAGATATCGCGTCATTCATCGCATGATTGACGGCTAATTGTAATTTGTCGGTCATGTATTACCTCAGTAACCGTTTGGGGATCATCATTCCGATTGATACTGGCTCACTCAGCTCAGTCAATGCATAAACTGTGGCGTCCATTCTGTCGGGTGACTTCTTAGCTGTTTGCGGTACGTATTCCATCATCTGGTTTTCCAGTGTGAATAAGTTTCCTCTGTGTCCAACTCTACCCTGTGCATATAAGGCTGATATTGGCTCAGCTCTGGCAAACTTACCTTTACTGGCGTGGATGCGAATAATGCGACCTTTGAAACCTGCATTCTTCAGGGTATCTTCAGCCATATCGCCACCTTGGTTGGTTTCAATAACTATTGCGTCAGCCTTATGATGCTCATAGGCCCATATCGCTTTTGTCGCCCAACCATTCGGGGAGTATTTACCGCTATAATCACCATCGACTGTGAATTGTCGCTTGTCACCACCACCGTATGCGCTGGCCACTGCAATTCCGCTTTCGTCACTCTCGTCTGAGTTTGTCGCTTGCGGGTCAATGGCTACTACCGTTCGAGCTAATGGCTCTGTGATATTCAGCTCACGAGCCGCATTTATCATTTGCTCATTCCACAGTGCGCCTTCCTCATTAAATCTGCGAGGTCGCTGCATGTACTGCGCTTCGAATGTTCTACGGTGCGACTCTAAAGCCGTTCTGTGTGATTCATTGTGCTTGAATTCCCACAACCAGCCATCATCGAGGCCATGCTCAATAGGTATGGCGTGAGTGTTTTCAGGGAATAACTCTTGATACGATTGTGAATTATCAATGACTACGGGTAAGTAAAGGTGATGCCACTTCTCACCAGAGCCACCGCGCAACAGGTAGCCGCTCAAATCGTGGTAATGAATGCGCTGCATAATCACAATCATCGGCGTAGTTTCGATAGCTAATCGTGATTTGATTGTTTCGTTAAAGCGATTATTTACACCGTCACGAACAGTCTCACTGTAAGCATCATCTGGCTTAACTGGGTCATCAATAACCAATGCGCCTTGCCAGCCTGACTCCATGTGACCCGCTCGAAAACCTGTTACCTGACCTGCGGCTGATGAAGCATACACACCGCCGCCAAACTCATTCCACCACATGGCCTTACTATCAGCGTCATCCCGTAAAGTCATTGGCCACATGGATTGAAACGCCTGTGACTTAACCATACTGCGAGTTGTCGATGAGTTAAGTAATGCCAAGTTATGTGAGTATGAGAGGTGCATGAAACGTGCGCGGTTATTTATCGCCATCCCTCGCCCCATCATGTTGATAGTTGCAAGTTCTGTTTTTGTGTAGCCAGGAGGAACATTGATTATTAACCGTGTAATTTCACCACTAATAACTCTATCAAGCGCATCCTGTATTGCATGATGATGAGGTGCGACAATCATCTTACCGCCAGTGCGTTGCTTAAAGAAGTATCGAGAGAAGTATAGCCCGTCAGTCTCACACATCTTTGCTCTAATCAGGTCATCAGCAATCGTCATTTTCCATCACCCTTTTAATATCGTCAGGTGACATTGAAACAACCTGAACAGCGCCGCCATTCTTGCCTGTTAGTTCAACTATTTGCTTATCCAGCCCAGTGAGTTTGGCTTTACCCATTGTAGCCGCTACAGCTGCGGCAGATTGTGGAGTTTCGGCTGATAAGGCGGCCTTTCTAGCTTCTTCCAACTCCTTAAGCAAAGAGCTTACCGTGATGTCGTGTCTACTTTTCATCTCATCGCGAAGGGAGTCTATCCTCGCCCTAATCTCGCCCTGATTGCGTAGCTGGTACGCCTTATTGTGTACCGTCTCAGGCTTCATTTTATCAGCGCTATACGCCGACCGATAAGCCTCAGAAGCATCACCTGTTTCGACGTATGTCTGACAGAATTTCTCTTGCTTAACTGTCAGTGCCATATTCATATCCTCATAACAAATTAGAAAGCCCACCATGATGAGCTTTGTGATTGGTTATTCTGCTACTTCATCGTTGAATAACGTTTTCTTTGTTTCTTGTACTCGCTGATAGACGGAATCAACTTTCGTTAATGTATCAACGCTGCCGTTATCAAAGTTACCGTTGTTGCCATTCCACAGTTGGACAAATAACTCATATTCAAGTTGGTCGTCGTTGATGAGCTTAATTGCCTTTGCGGTTGCTGCGGTGTTATTGCCTGTTAGCTTAAGTAAGCCTAAGCGGATTTTCTCTTTTGCTGTTAGTTCAGTAGTCATGATTTACCTTATTATTTAACTGCTTATTTCTACTTCCTCACCTTCAAGAATGAGTTCTTTCTTGAAGCATAAATTCGCTAACCAATCTATACGCAAGATGGCAGCGATAATTAAAACTGACCTCATGAATGGACGAAGCGATATTTTGTATGTGATTGGTCCCTTCTTCATACGTCACCGCCGTTAGTGTTCTTGAAGTCTTCTAGCTCTTTTTTTGCGTATGCAAAACACATATAAGCCGTTAACCAGACAACCGCATAAACGATGCAGGTAAATATCCAACCAGAAAGAGCCATGCATACAACAGCGACTGAGCTAGTAACTTTACCCAGCCATCTTGTTGATGATTTTTTTGTTCCTTTTTCAAGATATTTAACCAGCACGTCTCGCTTTTCATCTTCGGCTTTTTGTAACCTATTCGCCGCTGATACCACTAGAGTGCTAACTAAAATAGCTAATACGCTAATTATCCAAGCCATTGCTATGCCGATATTGACTAATTGCTCGTAACCCCCGAACACCCCATAAGCCATACACCCTGCAAAGCTTAGGTTTAGTAAAACTGCAATAATTGTGTCTTTCATATTCCACCCAATAAAAAAGGCCGCTGAGCGACCTATTGAATTTGATTTGAGAATTCCATTTCCGCGAAGTCTTCAAGCAAGCCTGATATTTTCTGTATTGCCTCATCGGTTAGTTCTTCATTCATACACCAAGAAACTAGCACTGTCGGATCTGGTAGATATTCTCTTTTCAGCATATTGAAGAACAGCATACTTAATTCAAGGTCGCTTTTATAATCTTCCCGATAGTATGATGTTAAGAAGTTGGCCAACGACTCAACGCTAAACTTAATATCCCCTAGCGATGAACGAAAAACAGGCCGCTTATGCATGGCGACCTGTCTAATCAAAAATAACTCGCTGACGACCAGTGAAAAGATTTCTACTTGCTTACTGTAATCTTGCTGCATGCCGCTCTCCATGTGCTGATGGATAAAGCAGTTGCATTTGCCCCTTAACATCAAAGGCAGCCATACATCGAGCATCAAAGTCTTTGTAATCAACAGAACTATTAGCAATATTTGTTACTGCCACCATTTGCTGTTCTACCGCATGCAAGGCATCACCTTTCAGGTACTGATGGATTTTATCTCTATTGCCCTTATTTTCTTTGACAGATTCATAGACATAATCAGGCAATGAAACGCCATAAACCCATTTAGCTGTGATACCAGCGAACAATAATGGACAACCGCCAACATGACCAAAATAAGGAGTCCCTGACATCTTTGATAGCGCTCTGTAATAGGGTTCTTGAAATCGCTTTTCCCATTCAGTGGCCTCTTTATATGTTAGTAACCCAATAACCTGATCTTCGGTCAATGTCATACTCTGTGACATCAACATGTTTTTAATGTGCCGGTCACAAGCGCGAGCAAATTTAGGGGATAACCATCTTGCGAACTCAATTACTAATTCAGGATGGATCCAAGTACCGCCATGTCGTCCTTTTTCTACTCGAACTAAAAGGGGAGAAATCTCCTCTTTAGAATTATACGCTTCAATATCAAGCTCTTTGCCTACCTCATAGATATACTCTTTAGTTGATGAAACCCTTAACCAGTCTTTGGTTAGTTTTCCAAAGTGCCTAGCTGCTGCTGTAGCATTAACCCAACAATCGCCATTAAACGGGATCAGAGTTTCGTCATACTTCATAGGTACGATTTTAATCATTACGTTTCTTCCTATAGAAAGTGAACCTGTTAGCACAGAAAAGCCGCCCCAAGAGAGCTCGCCAGCTATAACGGCAGTTCTCAGGATCACTTTCTGTAGGCTCTTGGTGTTTTAGATGTGCGTGCTATGCACAGGATGAAATGCGTACTACTGATTACAAAACTTGAATAAATGTAACTTTCTTTTAACTTTACTTTCGTAACGTAACATTAAGAGTGGTATGGTCATTACATCGCTAAGTTATTAACTTCATATATATTCCTACACTTTTAAGCCTCAACACCAGGGGCTATTTTTTTGCCATTAAAAAGCCCCGCTATTTTGCGAGGCTCATATTTGTAATATCCGTTTGAGATTACTACCTTTTTAAGGTTGTGGTCATTCACGATTAACGTATAGTTGCGTTACATTCATGAACTACTATTCTCGCTTCGCCCCGATATCTGGGGCATTTCTTTGTTGTTCAATTTCCCGTATTGCTTTCTTGCAACAGGTGCTCGGCTAGTTTTAATGAAAAATAATGTGCGTATTTACTACCCTCAGCGTCATATTTATATTCAAATGGTTCACTCTCTTTCATGAATGATTCTATTTTTGAAGCAAGCACCTCTTTATCTTCATTCATCGTAAACACTCCGTTCTAATGTAATCCTGCAAATACAAAGTTTGTTCTTCGTTCTCAACTATCATTTCTCTGAGACGCCAATAATCTTGTTCAACTGCTTCACTAAGTCGTGCGGAACCTTCATTGCTTCCGCTTTCGGAGATATTCGCTTCGGGCTTTGGACAATTGGCGTTGACGTACACGCGCTTAGTGCCATTGCTAACATCATTACGAAGCTTATCAATTTCAGCTTTTGCATTTGTGAGTTCCGTTGTGTGTTTTGTGTCGAGTTCGTGAAGTGAGTTAATGCGCTTTTCGTAATCTTGGGTGATGGCTACTTGCTCGCTGAATTTATCCTTCAGTGTTGAGTAATTACCTTTCAGGTCGCCATAACTACCCATTACCCACCAAAGCCAGAAAGCTAGAATAGCGCAAGCACCACCCAAGACTTTAGTTAGCGTTGTCATGCTGGAATCTCAACATGAGGCGCATCAATGAATTTAGTTTCAATTGGTAGTGATGGGTCATTCTTCCAGTTGATACCGAAGCGCAATTTAACGCCCAACTCATCAGCAGCTTGCTTAACAGCATTCAGTAGCGGTTTAAACTCATCAATCTGCCATTTGGTATTCACTGGAATAATGTCTACTGCATGACCTGTTAAGTGGCGACTGTGCATTGTCTGTGATTTCTTTTCTTCTACCAGTTGCTTTTGTCGCTCTTGAGTTCGTAGACCTTCAATGACAATGAAATCAACAGGTGTTATTTCCAGTGTGCGACGAATGACTTTCACTAAGTCAGGATTGACGTCTTTAAGGTTATTTTCGCTTCGCTGACTGAATTTGAAGTTGCTCATTTTTCACCTTCTTGAATACCTGCATGATGTTGCCTTTAGCCGCGAAAACCAAAACGCAGATGAACACATCACCGAGTAAGTTAGATAAGCTCGTATCGAAATCATTAGGCTTTATTAATTGGTAGCTTTGCCAGATACAAAGCCAAATAAGCACCATGCCGATAAATGAATCTCTGTGGCGAGCGTAATTACATAGAAACACACGAATGGCCATGAGAATTAACACGACGACATTCGTATAGTTGATAATCTCTTGATAACTCATTTTTTGCCCCTCCACTTTTCAGTTAAGGTGCTCATCAATACGGAGAAATTATTCTCAATGAGTCTTGGTAGCCATCTAATGGCCTTAGTTAGTGTTTCGCTACTTGCGATAATGAGAAGCAATGAAATGAATAACGCTGAAACCAGAATGGCAGTTAATGTTTTACCTATCTCATAACCCGTCTCAGCTACAATTATTCGCTCTACTGATTCAGAGATAAGAACACCAGTTAAAAACGATAAGATAAATAACAGAACCTTTTTCTTGTTGTTATCTTTTGATGCTATGACCGCAACAGTTGCACCAATAATCGCACCTGTAATTACTCCGTAGTCAAAGCTTCCTGTCATTAATCCGATTGCACCACCGCCTGCCGCGCCGACGATAGCACCAGCTGCGGTACTTGGCATATATAACACCTGTGTTTTAGTTAATAGATAGCCGCGCACAATCTCTATGCGTCAATTAAGTGTGTGTGATTAGAATTCTGTGGCGGCGTATACGAAAAAAGCCGCACTAGGCGACTTATTGAATGTGAACTATCCGGAAATTCCGGGGAGTTGGAAAGCAAAAAGCCCCACCGAAGTGAGGCTCTAATCGGAACTTCTCAGCCCGTAATCAGCGGATAATTTCTTACCCTCTTTTACCTTGTTACCTGCTCTTTGCTTTCACGACCGAGCATAACATAAACAGTATACTATTTAGGCGCAGAATGCAATAGATTTCTCCTATTAATAAATTACATAGAAAATAATGCTACTTGATATCACTAACCATAGGATGAATAGCATCTTCAATCATCGCACAAGCCCATCTAACTCGGCGTTTAGCAGAGTCTAGGTCTATACCTGTTTTCCTCGATAGCTCCTCTAGAATGTTTTGCGGGCTTTTGCATTGCTTATAGCGTTTAATAACTACATCACGAAGCGGGTTGCTCGTTGGTAAAATTTCGTTAATACACTTTTCAACAAATTCGGCGTCATCTTTTTCTTTGGCGAGGCGAAGTGCGCCGAGTGTTGATTTGTTTGGTGCAATAATTTCTTTTACCTTTTCGATTAGCTCATTGCCTGTGTATCCCATCTTTCTACAGTTATCGAAAGTGGCACGAATCAAAGTGGCTGAGCCATCATCCCATTCATCCCTTGTCATTAGTCGACCAATAACATTTATATTTAGGCCATCTGGAGAATCGTCTCCTTGGTAGTTTCTTCCCCACATGGTGAGCATATATCTAGTCCATGGTCTTTCTGATGGGCTTAGTTTTGGAAGTGTTCCGAAAAGCTTTTTCCTCATTTCCTTTTCAGTTCTGAAGTAAGCTATTTGTTCAAATGAAGCCTTTCTCATTTAGCCCCCTTCGTATGTTTATACTTAGTCATCAGTCGACCATTTATAATCGCGTGGTCAAAACTAAATACATCACCAGAATATTTCTTGACTGTTGCCCTATTGCAATTGAGTCGCCTTGCGACTTCACTCATATTCCCGTGCGTCTTGACAAGCAACGCTGGAATGGTTGTTATTTCAGTCTGCATCACCTATCTCCCATATAGTGATATCCAAAGAACCGCCCTTAACTTTCTCCCCGCGCTTTATTCGAAAATCATCTATCTGTTCGTCGTCGTCCCAAAAATTGGCGTGAGTAAGCGAATCGAAAACAGCTTTAGGCAAGTTATCGAGGTCTCTTTTGCGTTTATCAGGGGGATTTGCAGTGATGACTATTTTGATGCGGGAAGTGGTTTTAATATCTAGGTTTTTCTGTTCTATGTAATCTATGACTTGCTCTCGGTAGGTTTCGCCTTTTTTTGATATATAGTGACGTCCTCTACAGTGTCGCCAGTAGGTATTATTGCTCGGTGGCCACGGTAATTTGAGGTGATATTCATTCATGCCTTAATCTTCCCCTCGCTTTGCAATATAGCCTGAGTTCGAATAACTCCCTCTAGGTGACATTGCTTTGCGTATTCAGCGTCCGTGATTCGCGTTCTGCGGTCGATTTCGTCATGGCAAGCACTACATGCCCACGCTATAAATAAATCGCTAGGCTTGCATCCTGTGCCACATAATCCAGCCATTCGATAATGAGCACCTACCACAGTTTCAGAATTTCCATTACATACATTTGGTATTCTGACTTGGCACTCTCTGCCTTTTGCTTCTTTGCGTAAGTTAGCCATATTTAACAGCCTCCACAAAAATACAAACAGCGGTAACTATTAGGCCAACAATGAGACCAAAGAATAATTGCTTCTTCATGCCCTTACCCCGCTCAATAAAGAATCCATGCGTTTTAGGAATGCGCTACCCATGCCTTGCACATTGGCTTTTTCGACATAGACCATTCCACGGCCTACTATTTCATCGTCTATTTTTTTAGGTTCTGGCTTGAAAACCTCAGTAAATTCACGTTTAACAATCTGCACAGCATCAGGTGATATTTTGTATTTCAATGTACCTTTGCTTTTCCCTACAACCGACACAGCCGCAAATTTACGCATTAGGCTGATAATGTAACTTGCCGTTGAGTAAGGAATTCCTGTTATGTTTTGCGCTTGCTTTGTTGTGAAATATTCAAGCTCTCTAACCGCTTTGATTATTTCAATCGCATTCTTACCTTGCTGAGTCATAACTTCTCCTTGTTTAGATTGTGACGATTGATTAACTCCCTGCGTGATTCGTTCAGATAATCAATTACTCTGTGTAATTCATCTAAACGTTCATCTAATTGCTTCAGTTTTTCTTCAGGCGTCACTTTCTCGCCCTCCGCTTCTTGGCTGCTCGGTTTATCTTTGCGTGACCTGTGATGCGCTTGGTTGGTGTTGGGTAGCTGTAAGCATGACGCTCATCTTCCATAACCCACGGGATAAATGGCTCAGGCTTTGAAGCTATCGATAAACCTAACTTAGCGCATAACCCTGCTATCGCTATTTGTAATCTATTCATCTCTCTTGCTGCTCCTTGAGTTTCTGTTTGTCACCGATGCGTTGCGCCCACTCCAGCTCTCTCTTTGCGTCATCAGTAAACTTGACGCCATTTTGTGAACCGAACCAGTGAGCGCATTCGATAACATCTACTATTTGTCGCACTCGCATTTTGCTAGTACGTTCACCGAAGTAGACAATACCGCCACCGAGCCCGACAGCCGACCGCTGAGCGCCGCCATTGACTTGTTTATTCAAGACAGTGATTAAGTCTTTCCAATCCTCTTTGTCGTACCGCTGGCCATGCCACATAACCTGCTCAGACAAATCAGTAAGAGTTGCCCACATGCGGTCATTTTGTGCTTTGGTTCGTTTAGGTTCGGAGAGTTTAACTTCGTAAGGCTTGGCTGAATCTATCGGTAGGTTTTGTATTGCTTCGATGGCGTTCTGTCTGATACTTTTACTACTGAGATAGTATGTCTTGAGTGACATTTAACCTCCTATTGACGATAAATCATAACGACTAAGCCGCCTTTAGTTGCAACCTTGATTGTTTGGTTATCTTTGATTTCACCCAGTTCAAACGCATCGTACAATTCATCAATTGCCGCTTGCTTTCGTTCCTTTGATTTGCGTTTAAACAGCTTGCTGAAAATCAAACTTACGAACCAGCAAAACGCCTGTGTAACAATCCACACGTAACCCATCATTGATAACGCGCCTACTATCCATTTGTATGTTTCATCACTCACTGTTAGCTCTCCTGTTAAACCGCTTCGCTGAATAATCACGGTCAATTTGCATTAACTCTTCTGCTGTCATGTCATCAGAATTATCAGGGTAAATATCGTTATTGTGAGTAAAGGAAAAGTCAGCACCACAATCCGCATTAGTACACTGGATATGGTCACAAAGATGATTATCTTCTGGGTCTGGCTCATTCTCGCCGCACCATTTAACTCTACTGCCACACAAAGGGCACTTTTTTAACTCATTCATCATTAGCTCTCCTGTTCCATGCTTGCTTAGCTTCTTCGGCATCTTCATATCCGAACTTATTTGATGGACAAATAGTGTTAGAGCAGATGACTAAGTGACCTAAGTCCTCGAAGTAGTAGTATTCACCGCGCCCACCGCAAAACGGGCATTTCTTGAGCTCGGTCATAACAACGGCTCCCGTAATCCTGTTTTCACATATTTGATATCGTAGGCGATGTAAATTTCCCGCTCATGATAATCGTGACCGTAGTAGTTCCCGCCAGACCATTCGCGTTCATCTTGGTCATTCAGTATGAAATCCCATTGCTCATCATTGAGAAGTACAAGCCTGTCAACGTTGGCGTCGAATACCTGTTGCTTAATCATTCGTGCAAGTGGTGATTCCATCATTCACCCTCTGGCATTGGTGGGAGTGCTAACCAGTAACTGATGCTCTCATGGCTATAGCTGTAATTATCACCTTGAAAATAACGTGTATTGTCGTCATAACACGCTACATCAAACGCTACCCCTCCCACACAAACAACGCACCACTGACCATCTTCTGGTAATTCGTTTGCTGTCTTAACCCAATTAGTTCCCTGCATTAGATGCCTCCCTCTGTTAACGTTGTTCCTTTCATCACTCAACCCTCTAATTAATATTGATATCCTTAGTGCAAAACTTAAATATCCACCTGATTAGGCATGTCATCACTAACGCCTGAATAATCACTATTGGTAATGCTCTTAGATAAACATGAAGATTAAACTCACCTAATTTATCTATCGCGATTAAAATCGATACCGAACACCAAGCAATGAGTTGAAATAGAAATGTAAGAATGTTGCTACTAAATACCCTGACGAGTGCCTTCTGATGCCATTTCATCACTCAACACCTCGCTTAATTGCCCGCCATAAACTCACGCTTACTAACTCGCATGTATGCTTTTCCTCTTGGAAAACACCTGTTCATTTGCCTAATCAATCGCGTTGCTTTTCTTTTGATTGGGTGTTCTGCGGTGTCTACCAGTGGATGGTTTACCCATTGCTGGCTGTCAATTAGCAACTCATAATTTTTGTAGCAGTTATCTAAATCTGAATATGGGTAATCCTTGTGAAATAATATGCTCATCTAGAAGTCCTTATGATTTGGTGTGTTACTTAACTTGACTGCGGTAACTTTCCCATCCGAAATTAATCGTTGTCGGGCTGCCCATTCTTAAACGGTCAATAACTCGCTCACCCAGCACCTTTGAAAGCTCTGCGAATGCAAGGTTAGTCAGCACTCCAACTGGCTTTTTGTTTGCTAATCGACGGTCTACAACTTGGAAGATAATCAAATCCTCGTTGAGGTTTCCACGCTGGACACCAACGTCATCAAGCACCAGTAAGTCAACCTCGCACAGGTCATCGATTAATTTCGATTCTGAGGTCTTAGCGTCCTTCTGGTAGGTTTCTCGCACTCGCATCATCAGGTCTGGCAGTGTAGCGATTAGGATGCTTTTGCCATGCTGTATTAGGTGATTTCCGATTGCTGCTGCTAAGTGATTCTTTCCGGTTCCTGCATTGCCGCTAAAGATAAATCCACCAAAGTTTTTGCCAAAGTTCTCTGCATAGTTTTTGGCTTTGCGTAATGCGGTTTGCTGCTCAGGTGTGGTGGTGTGATAGTTCTCGAATGTGCAATCTAGGTGAAGCGGGTTAATTCCAGATCGACCCATGATTTTATTCAGTCGGGTAACACGATTTGCATCGGTGATCCGCTTTGAATCAATTTCGCCCTGCTCTCGTTGCCATGCCATGAGTTCTTCAGGTGTTTCAAACTTTGGCTTGATGTGTTCCGGCATCAGTTTTCTAAACCGAGCCAGTGCTTGCATTCCTGTGCTCATCAGAAGTTCTCCGGTATGAATTCTTGGGTTCTGCTAGGCGGCATAACTCGCTTAGATGGCGTCCAAGCTGGCTTAGCGTTTTTGTTCTGGTAATTCAATTTCTGACTAGCTGTGATAAACCAGTTTTTAGGCTTATCAGCTCTAAACTCAATATCCAGTCGTCTCAACTCGTGTTCGAGGTCGATGTTTGAATACAGGTTTTGCCATTCAGTAAAATCCTTTTGGTTTAATCTGATTACCTCACCTTCGAATGCATACCTTGATTTAGCTGTCACAGCCACAGGCTGGGTGTTATCTTTAGGTTCATTGACTGGTTCAAAAGAGTGACTGGTTCTGGGTGCAGATTTTTCACTAGGGGGTGGTGCAGATATTTCACTAGGTTGGTGAAACTGTTTCACTACCTCTGGTGCAGATTTTTCACTAGGGGGTGAAATTTTTGCACCATCTAAATTAAGAATATAAACATTAGATGAATTACCTTTTTCACCACTTCTGTAAACCTTTCTGACCAATCCCTGTTCACACAAGGCATCGATGTGATTAATAACGCTTCGTCTACTTATTTCGCACTGATCAGCCACATGTTGATATGATGGGAAGCACTCTCCTTTGTCATTGGCATTATCAGCTAGCTTTATCAGAACAAGCTTTCTTGATGGGTTACCAACTTTTAACTGCATGGCTTTCGCCATTAATATCATGCTCACGCTGCCTCCAATTGCTCCATTGCCAGTAATCCAGCGATCCACTGAATTCCTTTAGGCGTGAATTTAACTTGTGTATAAGCGTGACCGTTTACTTGATTCTCACCTGTTTTTACATCAAATCTACCTGCTTCAAGGTGCTCTGAGTAAGGTGTTAATTTCCCAGCCAACTTATACATAATTCGTTTTGAGATTAAAAAATCTCTAAATAAGTTCTCTTTCACTTTTAACAGCTTGCTTGTCTCTCTAAATCCAAGTAAGCCAGTAGCTTGAACGTAGCGATCAACAAACTCAGCTTTAGGCGCTGCGATTGCTAATTGCTGCTCAACGATTTGTTTCTGTTCTGCTAGGTCTGCCGCCAGACGTAAAGCTTCTGGCAGCGTTTGAGGGATGAGAGGTTTTTGAGATTCAAGTTCTTGCCAGCGTTTAATAATCGCCATTCTTAACTTGATGCTGTAGCCAGAAATCAAACATAGACATTCTTCTTTGTTGAGTAGAAGCATTTGCTGTGTTCGATTTTTAGTGTCTGTGTAATCTCCTAACTTTTCAGGAGATTGAATTTCAACCAACATCTTGCGAATATCAGCCATTACATTATCGTGTCTCTTTCCTGTTAGGTCTGAAATCTCACGACTGCTCATGGTCACTTCGCCGTTGTATATGTTTACTAAAGTAGTTATTTGATTCATAATTACCTCATTGATTGTTGTTTAAATAAGTTTCATCTGAGCCTCATCGGTTGCCGCCTTTGAGGTTTTTCTTTTTAGCTTCCCTTTCCCTTCTAGAACCTGAATTAATCGCTCTGCATAGTCACCTTTAATCACTATGCTTCTAGACCTCTCAGGCATTGATACAGCTTCAGTAGGTAAGCCATAACGAGCTATAGCCTTACAAGCCAAGCTGAATATGCGACTCTTCTCTCTACTAGCTGAACTCGGGTGAATACCCATTGCTTTAGCGAACCCGTCATTTCCATCTTTAAACATCATTTGAAAGAAATAGGTTTCGAGTGTTTCTGGTTTACATGTGATTTTGATATTTTTTGCGTAGTCCATTTGTTAAATTCCTTTTGACGTAGTTAGTCCGTTGCTCACGATCCTGTGAGTTAAGTTTTGTATTGATACCCTTTTTCAGGGTTGAGGATTTAAAGAGCGAGGTAGTTGTTAGGCAACTCTGTTATAAAACTCTGGTTGGTATTTAAGTTTACCGTTCGTGATGCGACTTAATTTTAAAGCCACACGTTCTGGTATTACTTCTTTCCATTGTGATACAGCAGAATCAGTTACATTTAATTTTTCAGCGATAGCGCGCTGAGATCCGAAAAACTTAATTGCTTCATCTTTGAGCATAATTATAACCTCCATTTAAGACATCTTAAATTATGTATTTTTAGGACTCTTAAGTCAAGAAGATTTAAGATAACTTAATTATGAATATTTCAAACATTGGCGACCGCATTAAATTGCGAAGAAAAGAGTTAAAACTCAAACAGGCTGATCTAGCTAAAAAGATTGGCGTTACTGGCTCGGCTATCTCTCAATGGGAAAGCGGAGTTACAGAGCCAGATGGCGGTAATCTAATAGCATTAGCAAGCTCATTAGGCTGCACCCCTGAGTATCTTTTAAGCGGCAAGGAAAGCGCTGGAGATAATGTAGGGTTCTCTAAATTTCATCACGCTAGAGGTGAATATCCGTTAATAAGTTGGGTTAGCGCTGGTAATTGGAGTGAGGCATTGGAGCCTTATCATAGAAAATCCATTGATGATTGGTACGAAACAACTGTTAGTTGCTCAGAAGAGTCTTTTTGGCTTGATGTTATTGGTGACTCCATGACCTCGCCTTCCGGCTTAAGTATCCCCGAGGGCATGGTGATACTTGTAGACCCTAATATTGAACCCATCAACGGTAAACTTGTTGTGGCGAAGCTGAATGACGAAGCAACATTTAAACAATACATTGCTGATGCAGGCTCTATTTATCTGAAGCCCCTCAATCCGCAATACCGAATGATTCCTATTAATGGCAACTGTAAAATTATCGGCGTTGTCGTTGATGCCAGAATAAAGAAACTTCCATAATCCACCTACAGCCCTTCATGCGAGGGCTTTTCTTTACCATCACAAACTCAATCAAACTCCAAATCCATCCCCAAGAAAGTTTTCTTAAATAAATTAATTTAAGTTTTCTAAAATTAATGTTGACTTAAAACTTAAGATGTCTTAAATTTAACTCATCGAAGGCAAGGAGCCATAGATAAACAGGATGTTAGCTCTTTAAGCAGATAGCGCTGTAAAAGCGCAAACCAAAGACAGTATGTTTTGGGATTGGTGAACGCTAAGGCTGATTAGCAATATAGGAATCGGCAATAACTAAGTAAGTCGCGTGTCGCATGACGTAACACCGAAAGTAGGAGATCAGCACCTACCACCAATCACCAAAGCAAACTGAAAGGGGAAAACTATGTGTAACTTTCACGGCTACAACAACGCCAGAGCACGCAGAATGGAACGCAGAAAAGCATTGCAGGAAGCGCACGCATTAACTGAAAGCTTAAAAGCAGCAATACATGGCGAACCAGCAAAAGAAGAAAAACGCCCTACTTTATCACTAACACGAAAACCAATTAGCCGAGTTGAAAAAGCAATTTCAATTCGCAGCACTAAAGTTTATGACTCAGCAGATAACACCTGCTTACCAAATTCAAGTATTTACTCAGCTAAATATAGAAAATCTGGTACGCTGTTGGAATCTGGAGAAGTAACTGCGAGAGCTTAATATAGTGGAAACGCCAATGAGAATTGAATGCCCTGTATGTAAAAGGCTTTTCAACCCGATGAATCCTAAATATCACATTGATAAGTACCACGCGAATGCAAGTGATAGCGAGCTGATAAGAATTAGAGACGCTAAGCGTAAGGTTCTAGGTAGCGAAAAGCCAGTAAAGAACAAGCATTACCTGCTAAAAAGCATAAATAAACACAACGGTTCGCCACCAATGCAAGGCGGATTACCCTCACTAGGGAAGAAAAGATAAACCTCGCAAATGCGGGGTTTTTTATTACCTAAATTTAGATGGGTGGGATATGAAAACGAAAGTTACCTGTCCGTTGTGTCTAAGGACATTTGACCCGCGATTACCAGTTATGCACATCAGCAAGTATCACAAAGATGCTACTGATGCTCAGTTAGCGAAGATCAGAAACGCTCGCAGGAATGCGACACACGCAAGCAACCACGGCTACGCAAGCCGGTTATGAGTGATGGAAGCATCACGGCGAGATAGGAGGATAATATGGTTCAGCCAGAAAGAGTTCAAATTATGTATAGAACAGCGGATCAAGTCTCGCGCGTAAAAAATGAGTTGGCTGGCTCTTTTATGTATTTCGCAAGAGCTGAAGATGCGATGGAAACTGGTTTGTTTTGCCAGAAATTGGTTGTTCCATTCTGGGGTGATGAGGATAAGTTTGACTTCCTTGATAAAAGATTTGAAGTGAAAAGTCGAAGTAATCTATCACCAACAGAGCAGAGTTTACTTTTTGATAGTTAACTAATTACAGTTCATCAAGGTGGGCTGTGGTGAGATAGCTTTTTTGACAGCACGACAATAAGCCAAAGGCAATAAATCGGTCTCGCCATAGATGTAAGTACCGTTTGAATCGGAGGATTTATGTAACAAGAAAATCGGATAGACCGCAGCCGCATATCGGCAAAGGTTAGGTAGTGACTAACCCCTGAGTAGCATGATCGCTAGCCTGTGTAGCGACGGGTCAAGGTTCCTATATTACAAATAGCTCTGGTAAAGCAGCGTACAAGCCAAATACGCACCAGTTATTAGCGGCGATTGAGCGGCATGAACTCAAGGGCATGAGCGCGTCCACTGCGAGAGTGTGGATTATCAATAGGTTGGTGAGTTGATTAATAGATAGGAGATAGAGATGGATTACAGTAAATGTAATTTTGTTTCAGCTTTGCAAATTTCGCATAGTTCAAGATATAAGCCACAAATAAGGGTTAATGTGAAAACAGGGAATGTCTCGATAAGCCGACACGTCAACGAAGGGCTTCCGTTTGTTTTGATATGGGTAGATGAGAATAAAAAAGCAATACGCTTAAAAATGTCAGAAACCGAGGGTGTTAGGGTTCATTACGATGTAAAGACCTGCCTTTTCCATCTTACCAATAGAGTTCACGAGTTGATTTTAGATGGATTCGATTCCGCTAAGTCGAAAGTAATAGTCTTAGAAAAAGGCGATGACGGTGCGTGGTATGGCAGGTTCTAGCATCGTGTTTAGTTAATAACGGAGGGAGTATGACAGATAAAACAGGTGGAGCGGCTTTTCCAATTCCAGCAACAGAGTTACATGGCACTGATACAGGTATGACATTGCGTGATTATTTCGCTGCTAAATGCATGCAAGGAGATTGGGCAACAGAGCGCATGGATAGCGGATATTGGTCACAGGATAACATTGACGCTATTTTCAAGGATAAAGCTGAAACTTACTACCGCATGGCAGATGCAATGTTAAAGGCTAGGGGGTGATATGGAATTTAAGCATAGTCCAGCGCCGTGGATGGCTACAAAAAGAGAGTTTTTCATAGAGTTATATGATGACAACGGAAGCTATGTTGGATTGACTAACTCTACAGCCAACGCCCATCTAATCGCAGCAGCACCAGAGTTATTAGAGGCTTTGATTGAGCTAACTGAAAGCGCCAAAGAGGCTATTGATGGTCTAGGTGATTTATCGGACGCAATAGACACAGCCAAAGCAGCAATCGCAAAAGCCCTCGGTCAGCAGTAACCCACCGCACCAACACCAGGACCTAAATAACAATCGCTATCAATCGATAAGTGAGGGATTTCTCATGCCAAAAATTAACGAATTAAAACGTCAGGAACTCAGCTATCGACTGAATAGCGATAGCTTCAAGGATGAAGTTAAAAGCAAAATTAAGTGGGACTGGATAGCTTTTATTATCTCCTTAATTGCTTTCATGGCTCTGATACCGAGGTGGATATGACATTGCACATAAATACAAAAGGTTATTACCCATCAATAACGTTTGATAAAGACTTCAGGTTATCAATTGAAAATCATGAAGTGCAAAAAATAGAGGGAGACACGGACGCTCTCTTTACTGCAATGGATGCACCGATTGAGGAGATAGTGGATTTCCTCTTAAAGCATGAATGGACTGATGCGCTTATGGAAGAGTACATCACCAGAGGGAAAGGAAGCCTAATATTTTCGGCAGTGGCCAAGTTAAGTAAGGACGCAGCATGAGAATTTCAGAGTATGAAAACTTCGCCACTATTCCAGACCGTGAGCACTTAGCAAATCAGGATGATGGGCTAACTAATGAAATGGCTCAGCGGTTTTATGATGCGGTCATGGATGAAACTCCGCATCTAATACAAAAACTTAATGAATCTGAACTTAATGGCATTTGGAATGGATTATTTAAAGCCGCTAAGTCTGAAAACTTACTGAGATAATCAAAGGGAAAAATATGAGTAACTCACTAGTTTCAATGGCTGGCTCACTTGCCAAAAAGTTAGAGCTGGCTATTGATGAGAAAGACCTAATTCAAACATTGAAATCCACGGCGTTTAAAGCCGAAGCAACAGACCAGCAGTTTCTATCACTTCTCATTGTCGCCAATCAATACAACTTAAACCCTTGGACTAAAGAAATTTATGCCTTCCCAGATAGAACAGGAATTGTTCCAGTTGTTGGTGTTGATGGTTGGTCACGCATTATTAATGAAAATAAAAATTTCGATGGTATGGAGTTCGTTATGGATGGCGACTCATGCACCTGCAAAATTTATCGCAAAGATAGAAACCACCCTACCTCAGTTACTGAGTATATGGATGAGTGTAATAGAAACACTCAACCTTGGAAGTCACACCCAAAACGGATGTTACGACATAAGGCAATGATTCAATGCGCTCGATTAGCTTTTGGTTTTGCAGGTATTTATGACCAAGACGAAGCCGAGAGAATTACTGAAAACACGCCAACTGGCGTTATTAACGGGCAAGAAAGCCACGAAAAAAGAGCTGAACTAATCGCTAAGTGCGAAGCGGCAGCAGCCAAAGGAATGGACGCATTTAAACAATTATGGATGGAGTTATCAGGGGATGAGCGAACCATTATCGGATCCGCTGAAAAGGAACGAATTAAAAACTCTATAGCCATCGATGCTGAATTTACCGAGGTGCCAAGTGGAGCAGAGAACTGACGAATGGTATGCGGCAAGACTAGGATGTGTTACCGCCAGTAACTTATCAAAAGTAATGGCAAAAGGAAGCGGAGCAACTCGTAGAAATTATATGGCTCAGCTAATTTGCGAAACGCTAACAGGACAAAAGGAAGAGTCCTTTAAATCAGCCAGTATGGAGCGTGGAAACGAGCTTGAGGCAGTTGCAAGGGAAATGTATTGCCTCAATGAGTTCGACGCCACAGTGACAGAAACAGGCTTTATCCCTCACCCATCTATCGAAGGATTCGGAGCTAGCCCTGATGGGTTAGTAGATGAAGATGGACTTATTGAAATCAAATGCCCTAACACTGCAACTCACCTAGAAACGCTTAGGACAGGAAAACCTAAGACTGAATATCTATTACAAATTCACGGGCAAATGATGTGCACTGGACGAAAATGGTGCGACTTTGTCAGCTACGACAATCGCCTCCCAGTAAACCTAGCCTATTTCAAAACACGGATTGTTTTTAATGACGAGTTAGCACAAGAAATCGAACAGGAAGTTCGTAAATTCTTAAATGAACTCAAGGAAGAAATAGAAAAGTTAACTAAATATGCGGAGGCTTCTTAATGGATAGCAAAGTCTGCGATTGGTGCGGCTCTACATTCGAAAGAGCAACTAGGCTAAGTGATAACCAATGGAATGATAGGAGATTTTGTTCCAAGAAGTGCTCAGGCTCAAAATTACGACTTAATTTCGATGAAATACAAAACCAATACAAATCAGGGCTATCTGCTACTGAAATCGCTAATTCAATAGGCTGCGCATCTATCACCATCATGAGATTGCTTAAATCAAATAATGTTGACGTAAGAACACGCCAAGAAATTGGAAAACTATCCCACTCAAAACCAGATGTAAAAATGAAGTTATCCATTGCGGCTATGGGGAGAAAATTACCTGAATCAGCCAAGGAAAAACTTAGAGACCGAGTTGGAGATAAAAACCACAATTGGGGCGGAGGGCTAACTATATCTAAAGGTGGGTATTTGGTGTTCACCAATAGTTCCGCCAATGGAATAAATCGAAATAAATATCTTCATGTAGTTATCTGCGAATACAAATATGGAAGAAAGATGAAAAAGGGAGAGCATGTTCATCATATTGATGGGAATAAGCTAAATAATCATCCAGATAACTTGCTAATACTGACCGCGTCAGAGCACGCGAAACTACACGCTAAGGAAAGAAATAATGCAAGACATGAATCAATGCAACTTCACGGGAAGAATCGGGAGTTTGGAGTTGAAATATACACCTAACGGAACAGCAATAATGCAATTTTCCCTAGCCGTTGGTGATTCAAAGAAAGGCGATAATGGTCAATGGACTGACCAAACAACATGGATTCGCTGTAAAGCATGGAAAGGAACGGCAGAATTCATGGATAGGAATACACAGAAAGGAACTCAAATTCGTATCACTGCCAGAGTTGAAGTTGAAGAGTGGGAAGATAAACAAACAGGACAAAAGAGAACGGCTACTATTTTTAATGTTCGTGAAGTACAGCCGCTATCAAACAGAAAAGATAGCAATAATCAGGCAGGAAGCCAGCAACCAGCGCGACAACCTCAGCAGCCACAGCAACAAGCGCCGCAGAATGAGCCACCGATGGATTGGGATGACCAAGAAATCCCATTCTGACCCTTCCCTGTGTGATTTAACCAAAGGATATATTTGCAAGGATGCAAACAGGAGATAGATATATGAATAATGAAAATTGTAGTTTTGAAGAATGGCACGATTTATTAATGCAAGTAGCAGCAGACCACGGCGGTAGCGCAGCAGAAGCAGACGCTTGGCGTGATTATTACGAAGCAGGAAAAACACCACTTGAAGCGTGGGTTGATGAATGGGGTGAGTATTAATCAGGGAAAGGATTAATTAACCCGCAGGGATGCAATGAAGAGGAATGAATATGAACGATTTTATATACCAAGGACAAATTATGAAATTTATCGTACCAGAGCCAGACCCTAAAAATATTTGCAACCTTTGTGGTGGCAATGTCGGCAAAGACAATTTAATTCAAGGTCAGGCAGCAAATATTTGCTTTGACTGCTCGGATTTAGCAAAGGAAATAGCAGATAAGGAACGCGAAAGATTATCGAAAAAAGAAATAGAACGCATAGTGGCTGTTATTTCTACTGATAAAGAAGGCTTAACTGATATTGGCATGTCTACTACTGCTCATGTATACGCTGAACGCTTATATAAAGCCGGATATAGAAAGGTGGAGTGATGGATAAATCAAGGCAGCAATTTGAAGAGTGGTTTAAAAAAGAATGTAATAAAAAAAGCTATAACGAAGATACGATATTACTGCTATATGGCGCGTTATTCGATGTATGGCAAGCATCACGCGAGAGTTTAATTAATAACTTGGAGCCTGTCGGTTATATGGAATCAAATGGCGTTGATTATATTAATAAGCATGGATTCACTCATATTAACGCTGAGAAATCAGGGTCAATAAACATTCCACTCTATAAAAAAGATTAAATAACCATGCAAATAATCGGATATGTATTACTCATGCTAATACAGGGTTCTGCTGTGCCTGTATCTGAGCAAATATACACACAGCAAGAATGCGAGAGTCGTGCTATGCAGATAATGCAGGTGCGGGATGTTGAGATAGTTTGTGGGGAGGTAATTCGTGGAAGGTGAATTTAAAGTTGGTGATAAAGTTACTCCAATAGTCGATGATTCTAGCTGGATTGCGCCGGATGAACCATGCGTGATTATAGGCATCGATACAACTTCTATCTGCATAGAAAACGAAGAAGGCTTTGTGGATTATTATCAACCTGATGAACTGGAGTTAATTAATGAATAAATACACCGAACTCTCTGACTTCGAGATTAATAAAAAGGTATTCATTCTTAATTGTAAGTATGATTGCATTCAGTATAAAGATATCAAACAGCGCACTGGAAGTTTAAAGTTATTTCAGCGCCAACTAAAATCCAGCATAAAATATGACAATGAAGAGACGTGGGAAGAAACAGAATGGATTGATTTCTTTAGCCCTGCAATGGCAATGAGCTTGGTAGAGACGAATAAAATTGCCATTAGCTATGTGGATGAAATTTGGCAATGTGGCTCTGGTTGGAATGTGGTAGAAGATAAAAAGCTAACTCGTGCAATATGCCTAGCATATTTATTAATGAAGGATGCAGAGAATGAGAATAACAACAACAGTTAAAAATAAAGATGATAGTGAGTTAATTGATTTCTGCAATACATGCCTAATTAGTTTCATTCCATCTAAAAATATAGATTGTGCATATGCATACAAAGACATGCAGGTATGGATAGTCAGAAAGAAAAACGGAAATATATCAGTTAAAGGTTATCGAACTTAATTAAATAGCATAGGTGGCCTATGACACCACAGGAGCATGAAAACGGATTGCGAGCAGTGGCAAGGAAATGCCACAAGGAACTGAAGAATTACGAAAAAATAACCAACGAAATATCAACCAAAACTCTACTCAAGCACCTACCCGAATTCACTAAATATTTACCATCCGATAAGAAACAAAAGTACACACCTAACATGTGGCTCAATCACTATGTTATGACGATAGATAAGGAGATTAATAGTGGATGACTCTCTTTATACAATAAAAGAATACGCATCGATGATCCGACTGTCATCTTCAACGGTATACCGAAACCCTGCAAGATATTACATGTTCAGGGTCGGTAGCTCATGGAGAGCAAACAAGGAAAGCCTAAAAAAGTTTGAACAGGCGCAGTTTAACGACAATAATGTCTATCGGCTGGCTTTGGTCGGTAGTAAGAGGAAAACCAAATGCCAATATACAAAAGAGGCAGCAAGTATTGGGTCGATGTATCCACCCCAACTGGCGAGAGAATTAGACGCTCTACTGGCACCTCAGACAAAATAAAAGCACAAGAATATCACGACAAACTAAAGCATGACCTGTGGCAGCAGGATAAGCTTGATAAGCAACCAGATCGGATATTTGAAGATGCAATCATTTTGGCTCTTAAGGATGCCAAGGGGCAAACAAGCTTTAAAACTAAGCAAGCTTACTCTAAGTATTTTATCGCTATTTTAGGTGGAAAAAAGCTCTCATCAATCACTAGTGATGATATAGCAAATGCAATTCCGGATTATAGCCCCATTACTAAGCGTAAGTTAACAAGTGCAACAAAGAATAGATATCGCTCATTTGTTTTAAGGGCTTTTTCATTGGCACACAAGATGGGGTGGTTAACCAAGTCATCCTATATACCACGGATGAAAGAGCCCACTGTTAGGGTTCGATGGTTAGAAAAGTGGGAAGCTGAACTACTACTGTCTAACATCAAAGTTAAGTGGATGAAGGATTTTGTTTCTATTGCTATTTTAACGGGTATGAGAAAAAGCGAGATATTATCGCTTAAATGGAAAAGTGTAGACCTAGTTAGAAGAGTTGCTCATGTAACTGCAGATAATGCAAAGTCAGGACGAGCTAGACCGGTTCCTCTAAATGATGTGGCCATTGAAATTCTAAATGGGATTGAAAAAGATGGTGACTATGTGTTTTCCAACGAAGGAAAGCGAAGGAGTAACTATTATCGTGAATGCTATTACCAGGCATTGGCTGATTCTGGCATAACTGATTTCACTTTTCACGACCTCAGACATACATGGGCAAGTTGGCACGCACAAAGTGGAACTCCACTGATGGTGTTAAAAGAAATGGGAGGATGGGAGACTTTAGAAATGGTTCAGAAATACGCACACTTTAGCGGTCAACATTTAACCAAATATAGTGAGCATGTCACAATCTCGACACAGTCGAAGAATGAAGCCAGTCAAAAGCCACATCTAACACTTTTAACTGGCTGATGTTAAACGATTAATTTCACACATCCAAAATTCAAAATCACTTCGACTTTAGATTACGAGTCAGAAGCTGCCATTATGGAAAATATGCCTTTAATTACGCAAGGAAGAACAGTCATTAGTATTGCTCACCGACTCAACACGATTATGCATGCTGATAGGATATGTGTTATTTGCCAAGGAGAAGTACACGAAATGGATACACACGAAAACTTGCTCAAATCAAATGGCTTATACGCCAATTTATGGCGCCAACAAACGCAATAACACGGATAAAAAAGCATCACACCTATAGCAAGTGGTGCTTTTTTACTAAAAGCGCTCATTTTACAACCGATTAAACCAAATCATCGTAGATGAAGCTATAGCACAAGGGGATTAGCTAGGGTATCATGGCGCGCTGAATTACTGGCACACCCTTTTAGCAGTTATAGACATGGCAAAAGAACAAACGGATCGAACTACACTAGATTTGTTCGCTGAGGAACGAAGGCCTGGGCGACCTAAAACAAGCCCGCTATCACGGGATGAACAACTGAGGATCAACAAACGCAACCAACTGAAACGAGATAAAGTGAAAGGATTGCGTAGAGTTGAATTGAAACTGAACGAAGAAGCTGTCGTGATATTGAATCAGTTAGCTGAAGATAAAAATATAAGCCGTAGTGAATTGATCGAAGAAATTTTGATGTCACAACTTGAGCATGTTAACACATCAATACTCAAATAACGTTATCTTGATAAATCACACAAATTTGACAGACTTAGCATCATTTTTTCGCCAGAATAAGGCGTAATATTCTATCTATTTTCGTTCTAAGTGGGCTCTAGAAGGCGAATTTTCACTTCTAGTCCTCTTAGAAAAACAAGAGGTTAATCACTTTATGGCAGTCATAGGCATTTTCTTCGGAAGTGACACAGGTAACACAGAAAATATTGCCAAAATGATCCAAGAAAGATTGGGCAAAGATGTAGCAGAAGTTCACGATATCGCAAAATGCAGTAAAGAAGATATTGAAGCTTTTGATATTCTACTTCTCGGTATTCCAACTTGGTATTATGGTGAAGCTCAATGTGATTGGGATGATTTCTTCCCTACTCTCGAAGAAATTGATTTCGAAGGTAAACTTGTCGCCTTATTTGGTTGTGGAGACCAGGAAGACTACGCTGAATATTTCTGTGATGCTATGGGTACGATCCGCGATATTATTGAGCCTCGTGGTGCTGTTATTGTTGGTCATTGGCCAACAGAAGGTTATCACTTTGAAGTATCCAAAGGTATGGCAGATGACAACCACTTTATTGGTTTAGCTATTGATGAAGATCGTCAACCTGAGCTAACTGATGAACGTGTTGATGCATGGGTAAAACAAATCTCTGAAGAAATGTCTTTAGCTGAAATTTTAGGCTAATAGATCATATAAAGAAACCTTACCCATAGATTACACCACTGTCTTGTACAAAATGAATCACTAAGCCAGTGGCGTAATCTAAAATAACCGATAAGGTATCCTAATAGGATAGGTTCTCAAGAGATTATCAAAATAATGAGACAATGCATGGTTTCTATTTTTATTTTCCATGCCTATAATTGTAAATCAGTTTAGAAGACAACTGTATTGATGTTAAAAATGTCTCATTATTGTTAAATTTATGATTTAAGATACAGGACAAACCCGCATGACAGACAACAACAAAGCATTGAAAAATGCTGGACTCAAAGTCACTCTTCCAAGATTAAAAATTTTGGAAGTACTTCAAGAGCCTGAGTGCCACCACGTCAGTGCGGAAGATCTCTATAAAAAGCTGATCGATATGGGCGAAGAGATCGGGTTAGCAACCGTATACCGCGTGTTAAACCAATTTGATGATGCAGGTATCGTAACCCGTCACAACTTCGAGGGGGGTAAATCTGTATTCGAGTTAACTCAGCAACATCACCATGACCATTTAATCTGTTTAGATTGTGGAAAAGTGATTGAGTTTACTGACGAATCCATTGAAACTCGCCAAAAAAATATCGCTGCTCGCCATGGCATTAAACTATCTAACCATAGTTTATATCTATATGGTCATTGCGCAGATGGTGATTGCCGTGATAATGCTGACGCACACGAAGCAAAAGAGTAATAGTATTCAACCATCGCTGATAAAACGTAATGGTTAAAAATACCAAAACCCTGATAATAAACTTTATCAGGGTTTTTTATTTCAAATATCCATATTTTTTTCACTCAATTAGTGATAATTTATGATGAGTAACTTAAATTTAACTATTTATCACTACAATTTTTAGTTAAAAAAAAATTTTCCTAGAAACTATAATAGTTGCAATTCAAATCAAAACCCTTATATTATTTCACTGATGAATATATTCTATCATCTAGAATTATACTTATATATCAAAGTGGTATATAAATAATATTATAGATGTTTTCTAATTTTTCATACTATATAAAAATTATTTTATTTCCTTTCTATTATTTTAACTATAATTTAGAAAGTTGATGATTCAAATGTAGTCATAAAGTTAAAATACACTTTAAATGCACAATTACATTTATTGACTAAACTAATTACGTATTTTAGTAATTTGTAAGAGATTATCTGATGAAAAAAACATATCTTTTTCTCAACACAAGTTTTTTCTTCTGGTTTCTTACTTTAATAGGGTGGTTTTTTAGCTATTTAACTATCACCTTATTTTCGTTCGTATTATCAGTGCTATTCTTGATCGTATACTTCAATCAAAAAAAGGTAAGTAAAATGTTCACCAAAAGACAAAACAAGCCCACGCCTACATCGGCGCCCCCTTCTATAAGTAATGAGCCTGAAGTGACTGCAAAGATAGAAGAACAAATTACACTATCAACGCCTACTATTAGTGAAGAAAAATCGAATACGGTTATCTCTAGGGACGTTATTTTTGAAGGGAATATTACCTCTAATGAGCAAGTACATATCTATGGAAAAGTCATTGGAAATATAACAGGAAAAGATAATACTGTTAAAGTCATGTTAAACGGCCAAGTCACGGGAAATATCACCTGTAAAGAACTGGTAGTTAATGGGCGTATTGAAGGTGAGTGCTTATCTGATACTATTTGTATTGAAAATAATGGCGAAATCCACGGTACTATCCATTACAGTAGCTTATCGATTAAAAAAGGTGGGGTTTTATCTGGCCATGCTCAAATTAAAAATCCTCCTCATCAATCGGAAAAAGTTACCATATTAAAAGATAAGTTAAAACAAGACGCTATCATACCCAATGAAAGTGTAAATAACGCTTCTTTGTAGTCACCATAAAAATAAGGTGAATATACCCACCTTATTTTCAATTTTTATATCAGTATTTACACCTATTAAAACATCTCATTAATATTAAAATATATGACAAACCTCTTTCCTATCTAGGCAAATGACTGCCATAGTTCCCCTATAGCAGTCATTTGTTACTAAAATATTTTCTACTCTAGAATACAGTAAATGGCATCATTACCATAAACTTAATATCTTTTTCATCTTGGAAAATATTTCCATAACCACCACCATAACTCGGAATATCTGTATGATTATCATATTTGGTAAAATGCAGCTTAAATAGCGTATCTTTTGCTCTACCTGACTGCACGGTATATAAAATATCAAAGTTCCATGCACTTTCTTTTAAGCGTACATCTTGAGCATATTGGCTATTCGTACTTGGTTTAGCATCCCAACCATAAATATATGAGGTTCCGACTTTCCATCCAGCTAAATCCCAATTTTTTAAATCATACATAACACCAGCCATAACGGCTTTTTCATTATTAGCATTCCAGTCTGAACGGCCATCCCACCAGATATCCATGCGGCCATTTGATGTTGCCCAACCAGGGGTCATACGCTGTAGGAAATAACCTTGATTACCTTTAGCTTTTACATAGGTTCCCTCTAATTTAAAATCAAATTCATCGTAAGTGTAACCTAATGTCATCGCTTGCAACCAAGCTAAACCGTCATAAACATCATTAACTCCGCCGTCTGAAACCTTGTCTTTTGCTCCATAAAATTGATAAGACATACGTAAATCACGGTCTACAACAGGAACAGCATAGGAAACCTTGGCAAAATATTGGTCCATATAGCTTTTTGCTTGCCCATATGCCCCTTCAAGAACTAAGTTGTTTTTAAAGTCATATTTGAAACCAATTGATTGTAAATAGCTGATCCCAGTTTTACCATCCGCTTCACGAAAATCATACATACTGCGGTACCAAGGTGCTTTATAGCGGTCGGTCCACATATAGGACATGCTGAGTTCACCATTTTGCTCAAAATCAAACACCCCGCCCACCTCTAATCCACGGTATGTTCCAGGCATATAACTCCAATGGGATGCTAATAGCGTTTGCCCCGTTGGTTGAATATAGCCACCTCTCCCCCAGAAAGGGCCATATTTCAATTTTGCGGCCGCTTTATAAAAAGTCACACCACTACGATCCCCTGTCCATTTTTCATCCCAACGTGATTTTGCGTCACTAAAACCGATTTCATTTGGTGCAGCAGGCCCACTGTTCGATAGCTCAATAGCTGTAAAACCCGCTAAATCAAGCCCAATAATGTCCTGAAAATAGCCTGAAGAGAAATCTAGGCTGGCATTAAACGTTGAGTGTTTAAGATTATCCGCATACTTTTTATATTTATCACTATTAGGGTCTAAATCTTTACGTGAACGATCTCGTTGCCAGTAGTAAAGGCCACCAGTAAGTTTTGAATCTTCAAGAAATTGCTCCGCATGCATGATTGGCTGGTAACCAATAGGCAGCATCGCTATTGCGATTTTTAAGACGAGCAATTTCCTGCCAGTATTGACATTTTTATTAACCATTCTTGTATTCCTCTAATATTTTTTAATTTTATTTTTCGGCCGAAATACGATTTAACTTTCCATTTAAATCTAAATATTCACAATGAGTTATGCCTCTTGCGATGTATTTAGCCTATTTTTTGCAACGCGAATTATCAACACAGATACAAGCTTTGTTGCCAAAATATGATCAACGACACATTAATTTTAATTAATTGCCATTATCACCAGTGATGACCTTGCTAAAAATAAAATGTAATAAATTGATAAATATAAAAAATATATAGAGAATACACATAAGAAAGGGTTCAAGATAAAATCAATAAATTAACTGTTTGTACCTTAATTTTTCCTATTTTGTAGGAATTCTCAAAGTTCTATCACCACATTGACCTAATTGCCTTAAAAAAGCTCAGATTACTGAGTCAAATAATTAGGATAAATGTTGTTGTACTGAAAAATAACATACGTAAGTATAAAATTTCTTAACAAACAATAAAGCTAACGGGGTACAGGCTACTGCACCCCGCTGTATTAAATTAACACTTGTTTTGATAATTAATATTTTTCGAATAATGCCTGAATTTGCTGAGGATCTTTAGTCTGAGTTAAGGCTAACTGAAGCAATACACGCGCTTTTTGCGGGTTCAACCTTTCTGAAGCAACAAAACCATATAAGTTATCATCCACTTCGGCATTTCTTGTCGTATAACCTGTTGGTACACGACTTGAACGAACGACAACCACGTCTTCTTTCGCTGCTTTTGCTAAAGCGTCAAATACCGCTTTATACATATTACCGTTACCCACACCTGCGCTTACAACCCCTTCAACCCCTTCTTCTCTCAAAGCTTTCACCGGAGCCGCTGATGCATTGGCATAATTGTAAACAATGCCTACCGCAGGGAGCTTTTCGAGTTTACTGACATCGAATGCCGCTTTGTCACCACGAGGTTGCGCTGCTTGGAAATAAGTGACTTTACCATCATGAATAAAACCTTCTGCCCCACCATTAACTGCATCAAATGCCTGTACTTCAGTGGTGCTCATTTTCATCACATTACGGCCTTGCACGACTTTATCGTTCATTGCCATCAGAACACCGCGCTCTCCAGCAGACTTATCCGTCGCTAAAACTACTGCATTATACAGGTTCAAAGGACCATCAGCGCCCAAAGCTGTTGAAGGACGCATTGCACCAACCAAGACAATTGGCTTTTTACATTGCGTGGTTAAATCAAGGAAAAATGCCGTTTCTTCTAAAGTATCAGTACCATGAGTGATTACAAAACCATCTGTTTTATCGCAATCTTGGTTAATTTTTTTCGCGAGGCTCAGCCAGACTTGGTCATTCATATCTTGTGAACCAATATTCACCAATTGCTCACCACTTAAATTGGCAATTTTTTTGGTTTCTGGCACTGCATTAATTAAAGCATCAATCCCTACTTTACCCGCTTGATAACTGGAAGATGTGGCTGAATCCCCCCCACCAGCTATCGTTCCCCCTGTCGCCAATACCGTAATATTAGGTTGAGCGATAGCGGATACGGCAAACAGTGAAACCAATGTCGCCAAAAGCGCTTTATTTCTGTTTTTCATCCTATTTTCCTTTCATTAATAAACTTCAGTTATTATGTGGAATTATGCTGAATTTTATGTGACCTATACAATTATTTTAGGATAAATAATGAATTTTAAGATGATTTATCTGTGAATAAATAAAAAGCGTGAGGCTTGCGACAAAAATCCGTATCATAGGCCGTTTGAAACACTCTATTCACAAGTGACTGACAATGAGCCAAACTTTTATTCCCGGCAAAGATGCCGCTCTTGAAGATTCTATCGATGCATTTCAAACCAAATTAAAGAAATTAGGGTTTGATATTGAAGAAGCCTCTTGGTTAAACCCTGTACCCAACGTTTGGTCTGTACATATCCGCGATAAAGCGTGTCCCCTTTGCTTTACTAATGGTAAAGGAGCGAGCAAAAAAGCCGCATTAGCTTCAGCGCTTGGTGAGTATTTTGAGCGTTTATCAACGAATTACTTCTTTGCGGACTTTTACCTTGGTAAATCTATCGCTGAAGGGGATTTTGTTCATTACCCTAATGAAAAATGGTTTCCACTAACCGAAGATGATAGTTTACCTGAAGGGTTATTAGACAATCGTTTGATTAAATTTTATGACCCCGACAACGCCTTAGCCGCCAGCCAATTAATTGACTTACAATCCGGCAATGAAGAACGTGGTATCTGCGCCCTGCCATTTACCCGCCAATCAGACAATCAAACCGTATATATTCCAATGAATATCGTTGGCAACCTATATGTTTCCAACGGAATGTCTGCGGGAAATACCGCCAACGAAGCGCGTGTACAAGGCCTTTCCGAAGTCTTTGAACGCTTTGTTAAAAATAAAATCATTGCTGAAAGTATTAGCTTACCGGCTATCCCTGCTGACGTCATGGCTCGTTATCCTGCGGTAGTTGAAGCCGTTGAAACCTTAGAAAAAGAAGGTTTTCCAATTTTCTGTTATGACGCATCACTAGGCGGCCAATACCCTGTAATTTGTGTGGTCTTGTTCAATCCACAGAACGGGACTTGTTTTGCCTCATTTGGTGCTCATCCTGACTTTGGTGTTGCCCTTGAACGTACAGTCACCGAATTGCTGCAAGGCCGTGGCTTAAAAGACCTCGATGTATTTAATACACCGACCTTTGATGACGAAGAAGTGGCTGAACACACAAACCTTGAAACTCACTTTATTGATTCAAGCGGTTTAATTAGCTGGGATTTGTTTAAAGATGATGCCGATTATGCCTTTGCAGATTGGAGCTTTAAAGGCACAACTCAAGAAGAATTTGCAACGCTTATTAGTATTTTCAATACATTAGATGCTGAAGTCTATATTGCAGATTATAACCATTTGGGTGTCTACGCTTGCCGTATTTTAGTCCCAGGTATGTCTGATATTTACCCAGTAGAAGACTTACATATCGCCAATAACGCGATGGGCGCTTATTTACGTGACACGATTATCAATCTGCCTGATAGCCAATGGGAAAAACAAGATTATCTTGCCCTTATCGAGCAATTAGATGATGACGGTTTAGATGATTTTACCCGTGTTCGTGAATTACTTGGTTTGGCTGTAGGTAAAGACAATGGGTGGAGTAACCTGCGTATTGGCGAACTAAAATCCATGTTGGCACTGGCTGGTGGTGATCTCGAGCAAGCACTTACTTGGGTTGAATGGACACAAGACTTCAATAGCTCGGTATTTACTGCTGAGCGTGCAAATTATTATCGTTGCTTGCAAACCCTGTTGTTGTTATCCCAAGAAGAAGAGCGTGCCCCTGCGCAATACTACAACGCATTTGTACGTATGTATGGGCAAGAGGCAGTAGACGCAGCATCCGCTGCTATCGCTGGGGAATCATGCTTCTATGGTTTGTGGTCTATTGACGAAGAACTTAAAGCACTTCCTGCGCATCAAGCCTTGCTGGCTGCTTATGAAAAGCTGCAAAAAGCAAAGCGTGATAATGCATAATGTGAATTAAATCGTTGACGGGGAACTTGCCCCGTCAACATTTTCACAAATTATTGGTTTATATTAATTATAAATCCAATGAACGTTTCCATAATAAGAAATCAAACTGTTCTAATCGGTCCGCTTGAACCTGATAGTCACCGCTTGCCGTTTCAATCACCCGTTCAAATAACCCTTTACTAATTGTTGGTAGTGGAACCCCATCAATAATTGGCCCGCAATCATAATCAATTATGTCTGACAGACGCTCTGCAATGGCACTATTAGTCGATATTTTTAAAACTGGCACAATAGGGTTCCCTGTAGGAGTTCCAAGTCCTGTTGAAAAAATAACCACATTACACCCCGCAGCAACAAGGCCGGTAACCGCATCAACATCATTACCCGGCGTGCAAACTAATGATAACCCGCTGTCAGGCATAGGCTCCGCATAATCACACACCGCACTAATCGGCGACGTTCCGCCTTTTTTAGCCGCTCCCGTCGATTTAATTGCATCTGTTATTAATCCATCTGCAATATTACCGGGACTCGGGTTATCGGCAATCGTAGTATTAAAGAAATTTGCTGTCTTTTCATAACGCTCCATCAAATCTAAGAATTTTCTCTTATCCTCAAAAGACACGCACCGTTTCACCATATCCCCTTCTGCACCACACAATTCAGGGAATTCAGCTAAACCTGATGCGCCCCCCAAGGTCACTAACCAATCAGAAACTAGCCCCATCGCAGGATTACCCGAAATACCAGAAAAACCGTCAGAAGCGCCACATTTCACACCGAGTTTTAAATGAGACAACGGAACATCCACACGGGACTGTGGTTCGACAGCCTTCATGCACTCATAAGTTTGCTTCAAAGCGGTTTGCATCATTTCTTCTTCGCTATTCCATTCTTGCTGGCGGAAGTAAAGTGCAGGCTTATTAAAATTGGAGTTTCGAGCAGCCAGTGACTCTTTAAACATTTTGCGCTGTGCTTTTTCGCAGCCCAAACTAAACACCGTAATACCAATCACATTAGGGTGATCTGCATAGGCAGCAAGCACATCACACATCGTTTTACTGTCAGAAGTCGCCCCACCACAACCACTCGTGACCGTAATGCAACGCACGCCTTCTATATGTGGGAATAATTTAGGTTTTGCTGCTTCCCTTTGCTCCCCTGCGGTTAAATCTAACGCAAAGTTTTTCAAACTATTATTGGTATAACCTAATGCTTCATTTAAGGCATCAGTGAGCTTTGTTACATTGCGGTTTTCACAAAATACTAATGGAAAGATTAACCAATAGTTTGCAGTTCCCACTCGCCCATCTTCACGTATATAGCCTTTAAATGTACGTCCTTGATATACCGATACATCTGGCGCATTCCACTCATATGGCGCATCTTGCTCTAAAGAAACCGGAGCTGCATAGTGGCGAATATTATCGACTGTGATAACTTCACCTTTTGCGATTGGCTTTGTGGCTTTTCCTACTGCAGTACCATACATCGAAACAATGCCATCAACGGGTATCGCTTCCATGGCGAACTTGTGTTTTGCTTTCACATCGGTCACTAGGGTCACTTCTTCACTTCCCCAGTGGTAGATATCTCCTGCTTGCAGGTCTTTCAAAGCAACAATTAGGTTGTCGCTCTCATCAATTTTGAGAATTTTTTGCATGTCACACCTTCCTAAAAATTGTCATTAGTTAGATGACAATGCTTTGAGGTTGTTGTTATGAGTGTTTTTTTTAAGTAATGCGATTAAAACGGCACAGCCGACGGTGATCACCGCTAATGTCACGATACCTGCGGTATTGCTATTCATCATTTTATCGACTTCCACGCGAATGATTGGTGCGAGGAATGAACAGAATGCCCCCATGGTGGTACAGAAACCAATTCCTGCTGCTAATGCAGGGCCGCTTAATAACTGAGGAGGAAACGTCCAAAATACTGGTTGAACGGATAAAAAACCAACAGCGCTTAAACATAATGCTGCAATAGCAAAAACAGGGCTCGCAAATGCTGACAGTGCCAAACCTAATGCTGCGGCTAACATACACAGCACTGAGATTTCGATGCGACGAGTTGGATGGCGGTCAGCAAAACGAGGAATGTAATACACCCCGAATGCAGAACAAGCCCAAGGTATGGCAGCAACTAAGGATTGTTTAAAGCCTAAACTTTCCCCCATTAAGGACGCAACTTGGGAAGGCAGAAAGAACATCAAACCGTATACTGAAATTTGGATCGTGCCGTAAATCAGTGCAAGGTGCCAAACTTTGATATTTTTTAGTGCAGATAATACTGATGTGGTTTCAGTTTTTGCATTTTCTTTAGCTAATTGTTCAGTTAGGGCTTTTTTCTCTTCTTCGGTTAAAAAACGGGCTTTTTCAGGGCTATCATCCAAATAAAAGAAGGCAAAAATACCAATCACAACAGCGGGAAGGCCTTCAATGACAAACATCCAGAACCAACCCGGCCGACCTAACCAACCATGTAACTCAAGTAAGGCACCAGATAATGGAGAACCTAGCGTGAGCGCTAACGGCACACCCAAAACAAAAATACCAATAACAGAGCCACGAACGTTATTTGGGAAATAAATGGAAGCTAATAATAGAATACCTGGATAAAAACCGGCTTCCCCCAACCCCAATAAGAAACGTAAAATAATAAATTGCGTCTCATTGGTGACAAAACCTGTCATTGCAGACAGAACGCCCCAGATAACTGTCGTAATACTTAGCCATTTTTGCGCCCCTATTTTGTTTAAAATCAGGTTTGCAGGGATGCCAAACAATGCATAAGCAGCAAAGAAAATCCCTGCGCCGAATGCAAAAGCAGAATCGGATAAACCAATGTCGACTTGCATCGCATCTTTAGCAAAACCGACATTCACACGGTCAATAAATGCAACAAAATACAAAATAAACATCAGAGGTACTAAACGTTTCCACGATTTGGCTATCGCAGAATTTAAAACAGGATTGTTATAAGTTTTCGTTGTCGCCATGATATTTTTCCCTGTTGGTAAGATGTTCTATTGTGTTTGATTCAGGAAAGGTCAGAGCGGTGAATCAGCAAGGGTTAATAACTGCTGAAGTTGCTCAATCTGTATATTGTTCAAGCCAATAAATGGCGCTGTACAATAGTCTGAATTAACCACACCTTTTAGCTGCAATGCTTTTTTAAAGGTTGGGATAAATGGTGCATTGACACCATATATAGCCATCAATTGGTCTACTCGTTGTTGGTGTTTTGCCACTAATGCTAAATCACCCTGGATAAACGCCTGCATCCACGATGCAAAAAACTGTGGAACAATATTTGAAAGCCCACCAATGCAACCATTTCCCCCCGATAAAACCACATGAGCAAAGTTATTATCGTAACCTGCATATACCTCAAAATGAGGTAAGCGGGTTTTCACCGTTTCAATCACTTGGGCGGTATGAGTCGTGTCAGGAATGGTATCTTTCAACCCGATGATATTGGGATATTTATCCGCTAAACGTAGGCAAACATCTGGAGAGACAGAATAACCTGTTCGTTCAGGGAAGTTATAAATGAAAATGTTAGCAGATGTTTTGGCTGCTATCGTGCTGTAAAAACGGAAAACACCTTCATCATCCAGCGGAAAATAATATGGGCTAATGATCATCACCCCATCGATTCCTTTTTCATATGCATAGTTAGCCAATTCAACCGACTCTTGCACATCAAGGCGGCTTGCTCCTGCATAAACACGCATTTCCTCCTTTGGGTAACGACTACATAGGTCGATTAGTGTTTTTGAGCTCTGCATATTAAGCGCAAAAAATTCCCCCGTGCTTCCCATTGTGACAAAACCGGAGACTTTGCCTTTCAATGAATCATAAACACGTATGCTTTGTTCTATATCCACTCGACCTTTGTCATCAAAGATGGTCACTACTGGAGTGATATAACGACTTTCCATACCGGTAATCTCCTTACCCATTATTGTTCATATATACAAACTGTATTCATAAATAAAAACAATAAACAAGAAATCATGAATTATGGATTGAGTCAAATTCATCCAATTTATATATAAATCTCACATAATTATTTGATTAAAAAGAATTTAAAGAAAAGAAATAGCAATTAGACTGGCTAAAAAATGATTTTTTTATTACTAAATTTTGAACAGAATCACGTCTTTATTGCGACTTGAGCCATTAACAGGTATGACCAATTTGAGATTAAACGTATTCCTGAGATGATTTACATAGTGGTATTTTAAACCTAAAATAGCGACAAAATTAATCAGTGAGGTGGTTTAATGTCTACGGGGCACATGCCGACAATTCGGGTATTAGAAATACTGCAAGTTTTATCGGCTGAAAATACTGGGCTTTCTTTGACACAACTTTCTGATAAAACACAAATCTTAAAGGGGACTATTTATCCTATCTTAAAAACGTTGGTTGAACATCGATATATTAATTATGATGACAATAGCCAGCTGTATTATTTAGGTATCGCCTGCTCACTCCTTTCCCGCTCATTTTTCGAAAAATCCTATTGGCTAAAAATGGTTCATCGGGAAATGGTACACATTGTTGATGAATGCAATGAAGTGTGTCAAATGGGGATTTTAGACGGTGCCGATGTACTATACATTGATAAAGTCCAATCAGCCCAAAAGGTCCAATTAATCTCTAATATTGGTACTCGTTTGCCTGCTATTTACTCGGCACTTGGTAAGGCCATGATTTTTAACTACAGTGACCAACAAATTTCCGAGCTTTATCCTTCAGGTTTTACCCCGTTAACCCAATACAGTGTGCAAACTTTGGCTGAACTGCGCCTACAGCTTAACGCAGTTCGTGAAAATAATTATGCCGTTGATAATAAAGAAATAAATGAAGAAACGACCTGCTATGCTGTTGCATTGCGTCAGCGGGATAAAATCATAGCTGCAATTAGTGTGTCTATCCCAACTTTCCGCATTGATGAATCCAAAGTGAACCAAGTCATCAAAACACTTTTAGCAAGTCGTGAACGTATTGAGCAAGAATTGAACACACTCGAAGATATTGAGTTTTATACCTAGCCATAACATTAAAAGCTGTTTGATTAGTTAACATATATCACTTTCATTTGTAGATTCATTTATACGAATCTTTTATTATTTACATTATTGTTAGATAAATATTGCAGAAATAAGGTTTGGTTAAGGAATATATATCGGAATCCCCCCGAATTAAATAGGGTATTATGCAAACATAAGTTAAATTATATGCCAAAAGGATCATATTCATCTTAAATAGTTAACATTTACGCGTATATTTTTACTTATTTTAATGCTCAAAACTGACTTTATAAAAATTTTTAATAAATTTTAAAAAATATTTATACCTTATATATCAACAAGATAGATTTAAATTTAACAATTTACTAACCATTTTCACCGCTCTCTCTAGAGAGTTCATGATCCATATCAAATTTATCAATTCACCCCTTTGTTACTATTATTGCGTGCTATAATTAATCAACTTTGTAAGAGAGTGTTGGTATGAAAGCTGACAACCCTTTTAATTTATTGCCACCTGCTGTAATGGCGCAAGTCGCAGATGATGCCTCTTTTTATAAGGCAAATAAACATCCTGCAATTACTTACTTGTCAGCATTCACTGCCGGTATTTTTATCTCTATCGCGTTTGTATTCTATATCACAGCAACAACCGGGGCAGCTGAAGCGCCTTATGGTTTCACTAAACTTATTGGCGGGATTTGTTTCTCCTTAGGTCTGATGTTAGTGGTTGTATGTGGCGCAGATCTTTTCACCTCCACCGTACTCACTATCGTCTCAAAAGCCACAGGAAGAATTACTTGGGGGCAAATGTTCCGTAACTGGTTTAATGTCTATATTGGTAACTTAATTGGTGCGTTATTCTTTGTTGCACTGATTTGGTTTGCAGGACAATACACCGCAGCCAATGGTCAATGGGGGTTAAATGTATTACAAACCACCAGCCATAAATTACACCATACCTTTATTGAAGCGGTTACATTAGGAATTTTAGCAAACTTAATGGTTTGCCTTGCGGTTTGGATGAGTTACTCCGGCCGTAGTTTAACTGATAAACTGGTCGTTCTAGTGTTACCTGTCGCGATGTTCGTAGCGAGCGGTTTTGAGCATAGTATCGCAAACATGTTCATGATCCCGTTAGGCATTATGATTAAAGAGTTCGCCCCCGCTGAATATTGGTCTCAAATAAATATGTCTCCTGACCAATTTTCACACCTAACGGTTGGTAACTTTATTACAGATAACTTAATTCCAGTCACTATCGGAAATATTATTGGCGGTGCGATTTTAGTCGGCCTCATTTATTGGTTTATGCATTTACGTAGTGGCCAAAAACATTAATAGCCACTGACACACACGAAAAGATTTATTAAGATCCCTAAAAGATCCATTGTTAAAAGGTAAAAGTATCATGTCCGAGTTAAATGAAAAATTCGCTTTAGCATGGCAAGGTTTTAACCAAGGTGACTGGCAGAATAACGTCAACGTACGTGACTTCATCCAGAAAAACTACACTCCATATGAAGGTGATGAATCTTTCTTAGCAGGCTCTACTCCAGCAACTGACACGTTGTGGGATAAAGTCATGGAAGGGATCAAAATCGAAAACCGCACTCATGCGCCAGTTGATTTTGACACTGATGTCGCTTCAACCATCACTTCTCATGATGCAGGTTACATTACTAAAGAATTAGAAAAAGTCGTTGGCTTGCAAACTGACGCACCTCTGAAACGTGGTCTTATCCCGTTCGGTGGTATCAAAATGGTTGAAGGCTCATGCAAAGCTTACGACCGTACTTTAGACCCAGAAATCAAAAAAATCTTCACTGAATACCGTAAAACTCACAACCAAGGTGTTTTCGACGTTTACACGCCAGACATCTTAAAATGCCGTAAATCAGGTATCTTAACTGGTCTACCTGATGCATATGGTCGTGGTCGTATCATCGGTGACTACCGTCGTGTTGCACTGTACGGTATTGATTTCCTGATGAAAGACAAATTTAACCAATTCACCTCTTTGCAAGAAAGATTAGAAAAAGGTGAAGACCTACAAATGACTATCCAACTGCGCGAAGAAATTGCTGAACAGCACCGTGCATTGGGTCAAATGAAAGAAATGGCTGCAAAATACGGTTACGATATTTCTGCACCAGCAACAAACGCACAAGAAGCAGTACAGTGGACTTACTTCGGTTACTTAGCCGCTGTTAAATCACAAAACGGTGCTGCAATGTCATTTGGTCGTGTTTCTACCTTCTTAGACGTGTATATCCAACGTGACTTAGAAGCAGGTAAAATCACCGAACAACAAGCGCAAGAATTGATTGACCACTTAGTCATGAAACTGCGTATGGTACGTTTCTTACGTACTCCTGAATACGATGAGCTGTTCTCTGGTGACCCAATCTGGGCAACTGAATCATTAGCAGGTATGGGCCTTGATGGCCGTACTCTGGTAACGAAAAGCACATTCCGTTTCCTGAACACACTGTATACCATGGGCCCATCTCCTGAGCCAAACATGACTATCCTGTGGTCAGAAAAACTGCCAATGAATTTCAAAAAATTCGCAGCTAAAGTGTCTATCGATACCTCATCAGTTCAGTATGAAAATGATGACCTGATGCGTCCAGACTTCAATAACGATGACTACGCAATTGCATGTTGCGTCAGCCCAATGATTGTTGGTAAACAAATGCAGTTCTTCGGTGCTCGCGCAAACTTAGCGAAAACCATGCTGTATACCATCAACGGTGGTGTTGATGAAAAACTGAAAATGCAAGTTGGTCCTAAACATGCACCAATCATGGACGAGATCTTAGATTTCGATACTGTGATGAACCAAATGGACCACTTCATGGATTGGTTAGCAACTCAGTACGTCACTGCACTGAACTGCATCCACTTCATGCACGATAAATACAGCTATGAAGCTTCGCTGATGGCGTTACATGACCGTGATGTTTATCGCACCATGGCTTGTGGTATTGCGGGTCTATCTGTTGCTGCTGACTCACTGTCTGCAATCAAATATGCGAAAGTTAAACCAATTCGTGATGAAGACGGTATCGCTATCGACTTCGAAATCGAAGGTGAATATCCACAATTTGGTAACAACGACTCTCGTGTAGATGATATCGCGTGTGACTTAGTTGAACGTTTCATGAAGAAAATTCAGAAACTGCCTACTTACCGTAACGCGGTACCAACTCAGTCAATCCTGACCATCACCTCTAACGTAGTGTATGGTAAGAAAACAGGTAATACACCAGATGGCCGTCGTGCAGGTGCACCATTCGGACCAGGTGCAAACCCAATGCACGGTCGTGACCAAAAAGGTGCGGTAGCTTCACTGACTTCTGTTGCTAAACTGCCATTTGCTTACGCGAAAGATGGTATTTCTTATACTTTCTCTATCGTACCAAATGCGTTAGGTAAAGATGATGATGTTCGTAAAACGAACTTAGCGGGTCTGATGGATGGTTACTTCCACCACGAAGCGTCTATCGAAGGCGGCCAGCATCTGAACGTTAACGTTATGAACCGTGAAATGCTGTTAGATGCAATGGAAAACCCAGAGAAGTACCCACAACTGACTATCCGTGTATCTGGTTATGCTGTACGTTTCAACTCACTGACTAAAGAACAACAGCAAGACGTTATTACTCGTACTTTCACCAGTACAATGTAATAATTAGCTCATTAAAATAAAGTAAATTAAAGACCCCGCTTTACGGGGTCTGAGGTTGTTGACAAAGCGGGATAAAAACGTGGTTTTTCCCGCTTTGTGTTATCAGCCGAAAATCAATAAATTGATTTTCCTAGTTTATTTTCAAAACCTATTAAACTTGCCGCCAAACATAATATGTTTGTCAGCAGTCTGAGCCCCCTCACGGGGGCTTTTTATCTATACCAGCAACGATATTTTTGCTCTAAAGTTTGCGGTATGAAGGATATTTTGGAGTGCCTGCTATGTCTATCGATGATACTAAAACCAAAACAATAGCGACGACTAATGTGACAGAAACCCCAACCACACTCGGCCGTATTCATTCGTTTGAATCATGCGGAACCGTTGATGGTCCTGGGATCCGTTTTATTGTATTTTTCCAAGGCTGCTTAATGCGCTGCTTGTATTGCCATAACCGCGATACTTGGGATACCCACGGTGGCAACATTGTTACCGTTGAAGAATTAATGAAAGAAGCCGTAACCTATCGCCACTTTATGAATGCGACTGGCGGAGGTGTTACCGCCTCAGGCGGAGAAGCTATCTTACAAGCTGAATTTGTACGTGACTGGTTCCGTGCCTGTAAAAAAGAAAATATTCATACTTGCCTTGATACCAATGGATTCGTGCGCCGCTACGACCCAGTGATTGATGAACTGATGGATGTCACTGACTTAGTGATGTTAGATTTAAAGCAAATCGATGATGAAATTCATCAAAAATTAGTGGGTGTTTCTAACCATCGTACTTTGGAATTTGCTCGTTACCTTGCCAAACGCAACCAGAAAACTTGGGTACGCTATGTTGTCGTGCCGGGTTGGAGTGATGATGACCATTCAGTACATTTACTGGGCGAGTTTACCAAAGATATGAGCAATATCGAAAAAATCGAATTACTGCCCTACCACGAACTCGGTAAACACAAATGGGAAACCATGGGTGAAGAATACAAACTAGATGGCGTTAGACCACCATCAAAAGAAGTGATGGAACGAGTTAAAAGTATTCTAGAAAGTTATGGTCACAAAGTAATGTACTAACCAATTTGAGGCTCTTTATAGAGCCTCTGCTTTATCTGCCATTATTCCTATCTAAACAAAGGTAAGTGGCCAATAAGCTGCGTCACCGCCTTTTTATTTCCTACCAACCCAATACCAGCTAACTGAATATTTTTATATTCGTGTTCTAATAATTTTTGCTGATACTCATCATAAGTCCGGCACGATTGTGCCAATAAGCTAAAAGGAATAATGTATATTTCATTTACCTTTAATGCAGCCACTTCAATCTCTTTAATATACTGCTCCGGTGATTTTAAAATCGGTAATGGCGCATAAATCACACCGGGATAATTGATATTATCCGCACTGTTCAAATCTTCCCCTACTATATTGTTAACTTTATTTCCTAAACTCACGCCAATCACACTAGCGGCATTCATTGCCAACCCGTTAGATAAATCCTGATTAACGACGATAGCGCAACGATGCTCAGCTGGATTAAATATCATTCCTGTCCCCTATGATTTTATGTGTATTCAATTTCCCAATAATTATGGCATTTAAAGAAAGAAATAGGCTTTCTAACTCAGTCATTACACGCTAAGATTTAGGTAAATTTATCCCATTTAAAGCATTTTTAAGGTAGAGATTTTCATTTATGGCAATAGATAAGACAGAAATAAAAATACTAAAATTACTACAAGATGACGCTCGAATAACTAACCAAGTGCTTGCCGAAAAAGTAGGCATGTCAGCCTCTCCCTGTTGGCGAAGGGTTAAAAAATTAGAAGAAGAAAATATTATTCAAGGATATCGCGCCATTCTCAATCGTAAAAAGATTGGCTTAGGTGTGATGGTTTTTGTTCGCGTCATTATTGATAGTGATAGCGAGGCTGAAGCACAAAAATTTGAACAAGAAGTGACTGAGCTAGAAAATGTCGTCGCTTGCTACAGTATTGGTGGTGATACTGACTTTTTATTACAGGTTGTATCCCATGATTTAGACTCCTATGCCGACTTTGCTATGACGGTTATTCGCCGGTTACCGGGTATCAAAGAAATGCAAAGTATGTTTGTACTTAAAGAAATTAAGCCGCTGGATGCTTACCCAATATCACTTATTTAGCTTTTAAATTAAATAAAATCTTACTTAATTATTATGAATCGTGATTATTTAATTGACGATTTAACCTTGTTGATAGAACCAAAAAATAGTTTTTTTCACTAAATATACTAAATATTCGTATTTTATTCAGTACATTAAGGAATAGATAACCTTCTTATTTTGATAGAAAATATTTTATACAAGAAAATTTTAATCAAAAATATCTTACCAGAATAGTCTGCTTTATAATAAGCTAACTTATCTGCATACTACTGCCGATAAGTTACAAGAATGAGTATAAGCTCAAAAAACTTATTAATAATAATATATCGCTAATTCACTACGACTAACAGGTTCCTTTTTTATCATGAATAATGAAAACTTCAGTGCAGATAACAATCCTGCACCTACAATTAACGCACAAACTCAAGCCGATACATTCGTTTTTCACGCAGAACCTCGCGCAGTAGATGCAGGTGAAGGTGTTAACTGGATCAGCCAATCATGGTCTCTCGTTAAAGAAAAACTGGGAATGTGGATCCTAATTAACATCGTTCTGTTTGCGGTGATCTTTATCATTTCAATGATCCCATTCTTGAACTTACTGATTACTTTTATTACACCTATTTTTATCGGTGGTATTATTGCTATCAGTGAAAATCAACGTAAAACAGGCCAAGCAGAAATCGGCTTATTATTTGCAGGCTTCCAAAATAAATTTGGTACCCTATTTGCCGTTGGAGCCATCAACTTTGCTGCTAACTTAGTAGGAATGATCATCGCATTTATTATCGGTGGTTCTGCAATGTTCGGTTTACTGATGGAAAGCAACCAATACGGTTCGCCATCTGACGCGGCTATCCTTGCGTCTTCAGGTACATTCTTCTTTGCAATCATCATAATGGCCATTGCAGCATTAGTGGGTACAGCCTTAACTTGGTTTGCTCCTGCATTAGTGATGAACCATGACTTCACTGTTGGCGCTGCAATCTCAGCAAGCTTACAAGCTGTTAAGAAAAACCTCCTACCAGGTATCCTGTTCTTTATCGTTTTATCAATCTTAATGATAATTTCAGTTATCCCATTAGGTTTAGGTTTATTAGTTTCTATGCCAATTATGTATGTTTGCTATTACAGCAGCTATCGCAGCCTGTTTTTCTCACAAGTAAAATAAACCAAAATCTAATGATTTGACGACTTTGTTAAATCATTAAATCTAAAAAAAGGAAAGCAATTGCTTTCCTTTTTGCTATTCCGAAAAAATTCACATATATTCCTTTAAATGATAATTTCCCTCTTCTTTTCATAATTTGGAGTTGTTTTCCATGTATTTCGATACCACTGATTTAAAACTGTGTGTTAATGTCGCCAATGCAGGAAGCATCACCCAAGGAGCAAAACTAACTTATCTTACACTGCAATCTGCAAGTGAACGAATACGTGGGTTAGAAAATGAATTAAACATCGATATATTTATTCGTTCAGTGAAAGGGGTTTCATTATCGAATGCAGGTCATGCATTTATTGAGCATGCGAAAACAATTTTGCAGCAAATTGAATTAATGCAAGATGAACTGCGAAAATATAGTCGACACCTGCGTGGGCATATTAATATTCTTTGTAATACTTCAGCTCAAATGGAATTTTTACCCGCCCGTGTTAGCGCTTATTTACGACAACAACCCACTATGTCTGTATCTGTGAAAGAAATGCCAAGTGCTAATATCGTCACTGCCATCAAAAATAAAATTGCAGATATTGGTATTATCACAGATTCTACTGACCTCACTGGTCTGGATATTCGGCCATTCAGCTCAGATGAATTAGTCGTTTTTGCCCATAAAGATAGCCTTTGGGTAAGCCAAAAAAGCGTTCTATTTTCTGATATTATTGATGCTGAATTTATTGGTTTAATGGAAGATAACCCATTACAAAAGCATATTGATAATAACGCCAAACAGCAAGGCAAGCGGCTCAACTACCGGGTACGCATGCCAACACTAGATGCGGTAATGCAAGGGGTTAACGATGGAATTGGCATTGCTATTATTCCCAAACAAGCGGCACAGCGTAGTCAATTTTCTACTAGTAAAATACTGCAATTGACCGAAGATTGGGCATGCCGAAAATTAGTTATCTGCGCACGAGATTTCAGCCAATTACCTGATTATACCAACGAGTTTATTCATTTTTTAATTAACTGGTCATCTGAAAGCTAGTTTTGCCGTCATGTAAATACCTAATCCGATTAACCCAATAAAAAAGCAACGACGGAATAATTTCTCGCTAATAATCTTGCGTAAATATTGACCAAGGTACATTCCACCAATAGCAGGTATTAAGGCAAAGGCAGATAAACTCCAATTAATATCATATTGTTGATGGTCAATGGATAACTTGATGGCTAATGCAACTGTTGATGCGGTAAATGCTAACCCTAGAGCCTGAATAAGCTCATCTTTATTTAATTTTAAGGTTTGCAAATAAGGAACTGCTGGAATAACAAATACTCCTGTAGCTGCTGTAATTACACCTGTAATATAACCCACTGTTGGCGAAAGCCATGTTTCATGTTTCTCGAAAGATGGCGTTTTTTTAGCAATTAAGCCCCAAATTCCATAGATAATAAGCACGATACCCAGTGTAGGTAGTGTCCAACGAGATGCCGAGGTTAAAGAAGGTAAAAAACTGAATAATGTGCCAAGCATGACCCCCAATAATAAAACCACTGAGCCGTTTGATTAGTGCCATAAATTGTGGGCCAATCAATAATTGCCATATATTAGTAATTAACGATGGAATAATTAATAAGCTCGCAGCTGCAGCAGGCTCCATTGATGTGCTTAATAACCCCATCGCGATTGTTGGTAGGCCTAGCCCGATCACCCCTTTTACAATACCTGCTAATAAGAAAACACCAATAATTACACCCATCAATATCACTCCGATAAATTTATTTTACCGTAGATTAATGTCATACATTGAATGCTGCTATTTGGAAAATATTGAGGGGGGATCAGGTTTAACCTGAGGATGCTTTTTCCAGAACACTTTAAATTTACACAAAAAAAACGCGACTGTCGTCAGTCGCGCTTTATGTTTGAAAGAGTAACGGAAATTAACCGATGAACTCTAGCCCTTTCATATATGGGCGCAATACTTCTGGAACTTCAATACGGCCATCAGCTAATTGGTAGTTTTCTAAAATCGCCACCAATGTACGACCAACAGCTAAACCAGAACCATTCAGGGTATGAACAAGTTGTGTTTTCTTATCACTCTTACCGCGGAAACGCGCTTGCATACGACGCGCTTGGAAGTCCCACATGTTTGAACAAGATGAAATTTCACGATAAGTATTTTGCGCTGGTAACCACACTTCTAAGTCATAGGTTTTACGTGAACCAAAACCAATATCACCGGTGCACAAAATCACTTTACGATAAGGCAAGTTCAGTAATTGTAATACTTTTTCTGCATGACCAGTCAGCTCTTCCAATGCATCCATGGATTTTTCTGGATGAACGATTTGTACTAACTCAACTTTGTCGAACTGATGCATACGGATCAAACCGCGTGTATCACGGCCATAAGACCCTGCTTCAGAACGGAAACAAGGCGTATGTGCCGTCATTTTCAGAGGAAGTGAGTCTTCATCTAAAATTTCATCACGAACCAAGTTAGTCACTGGAACTTCTGCGGTTGGGATCAACGCATAAGTACTGCTGTCAGCTTCTTCTTCCAGTGGTTTAGTATGGAACAAATCTTCACCAAACTTTGGTAATTGGCCAGTTCCGTACAGTGTGTCATGGTTGACTAAATATGGAACATACAACTCTTGGTAACCATGTTGTTCAGTATGTAAGTCAAGCATAAATTGAGCCAAGGCACGATGCATGCGAGCAATTTGCCCTTTAATGACAACAAAACGTGCTCCTGTCAGTTTTACCGCAGCAGGGAAGTCTAAGCCACCAGATAACTCACCAAGGCTAACATGGTCTTTAACTTCGAAGTCATACTGGCGAGGTTCACCCCAACGAGCAACTTCAACGTTGTCAGAATCATCTTTACCATCAGGTACTTGGTCATCAGGGATGTTCGGGATACTCAAGGCAATATCACGGATTTCTTGTTGCAGCTTATCTAGCTCTGCTTTTGCAGAATCCAATTTTTCGCCTAATTGGTTAACTTCCAGACGTAATGGTTCGATATCTTCACCACGTGCCTTCGCCGCACCAATAGTTTTCGATCGCGAGTTACGGTCTGCTTGCAGGGTTTCAGTTTCAACTTGTAAAACTTTGCGGCGTTCTTCTAATTCACGCAGCTTTTCCACATCAAGGGTAAAACCCCTGCGAGCCAGTTTTTCAGCAACCGCGTCTAGCTCCGTACGCAGTAAATTGGGATCGAGCATGCTTATCCTGTGATTATTGTTAGTAATTAATGATACTTTTTGAGGTGCATTCCAGCACAACAAATAAAGTAAAGTATTTCGCTATATAACCTTACCGCATTGCCTAGTTTAGCGATAGCGTTTTGTGGTGCTAATTTGATCCTGTTGGGCTAACCAGTCTAATTTTTCAGCAAACTTGCCTTCTTGGCCCCGTTTCGTAGGGTAGTAATAACGTGTTGTTTGCATAGGTTCAGGAAAATAATTTTCTCCCGCAGCATATGCGTTAGGTTCATCATGTGCATAACGATATTCTTTCCCTGCACCCATTTCTTTTAATAGTTTAGTTGGGGCATTTCGAAGATGTTCTGGCACATCGTAGTCTGGCTGCATTTGTGCATCTTTAATCGCTGCTTTATAGGCGGTATAAACCGCGTTACTTTTCGGCGCACAAGCTAAATAAACAATAGCTTGGGCAATTGCACGCTCGCCTTCGGCTGGCCCCACTCGCGTGAAGCAATCCCAAGCTGAAATGGCGACTTGCATCGCACGAGGATCCGCATTCCCCACATCTTCTGATGCAATTGCAAGTAGCCGACGGGCAACATACAGAGGGTCAGCACCCGCAGTAATAATCCTTGCAAACCAATACAGTGCAGCATCTGGTGCTGAGCCTCTAATCGACTTATGCAGAGCAGAGATTAAGTCGTAATAACGGTCGCCTTTGTTATCAAACCGTGCAGTACGTTCACCGCTAACTTCTTTTAACAGATCAGCGGTTAAAATACGCTGCCCTTGGCTATCAGCCTCTGCCATATCTGCCATCATTTCCAGGAGATTTAATGAACGCCTAGCATCCCCATTAACCAACTGAGCGACCATTTTGCGCGTGTTATCAGGCAGAACAATATTTTGCCCACCAAGGCCACGAGATGAATCTGCCAGTGCTTGTAACAAGACCTGTTCAATATCATTTTCTTCAAGGGATTTAAGCAAATACACCCTAGCACGTGATAACAACGCGGAATTTAATTCAAATGATGGGTTTTCAGTTGTTGCACCAATAAATGTAATCGTGCCATCTTCTATATGCGGTAAAAATGCATCTTGCTGGCTTTTATTAAAACGATGAACCTCATCGACAAATAAAATGGTTCTCCGCCCCGCGCTGCGATTTTGCCGGGCTTTTTCGATGGATTCTCGAATTTCCTTAATACCAGAAGTAACTGCTGAAATACGTTCAATATCGGCTTGCGCATAATTACCAATAATTTCGGCAAGGGTTGTTTTGCCTGTTCCAGGGGGCCCCCATAAAATCATGGAGTGCAGATGACCCGCTTTAATCGCACGTGGCAACGGTTTCCCCTCAGCCAATAAATGCTTTTGGCCAATATACTGTTCAAGGGTTTCAGGCCGCATTCTTGCTGCTAAAGGTTGAAATTCATTCTGCGAAAAATCAAGAGACAGGTTACCCACTATATCCTCTTTTTTACTTCTTAAAATATCTTACATTAACCAGCAAATATGAATACTGCTGGCTCATATTTTCTCTAATCAAGCTTATTTAGCATTTGAACGCTGGTCATCTAAAGTGACGCCTTTTGGTACTGTAAACTTGAATTTACTCGCATCAACGCGACCATTTTTTTGCTCTTTTAATTGATAAGCACTGGTTTGGCCATCTTGTTCAACCGCTGAAAACTGCTCAATCGTCCCTTCGGGAGAAACCGTAATGGAGAAACGTTTTAGAGTCCCATTAGTTTGTTTTGGTTTTAAATCAAACGTATTTCCCTGCTGAATGATTGAGTATTGTTTCCAATCTTTCGGGTCGTTACGTGTAATTAGTAGAAATGGCGTATCCTGCGTAGCATCCGCTAAATTAGTCACCGTCACTTGTTCTACGAACGGATTATAAAACCACAAATCTTTACCATCTGACACCAATACGCTTTCATCAGGTGATGTCATGTTCCAATTAAATAAATTTGGGCGCTCAAGCCATAAATCCCCAACACCTTCTTGAACCAAATCCCCTTCAGGACTCGTCACCTTTTGCGAGAAGCTAGCTTGGAAGCTATTGACCTTATTCAAACGTTCTTGAAGGTCTTGGCTTGCGTCTGCCAATACTTGGCCAATATGTAAACTCAGGGCTAACGCACCCAATAACATCATTTTTTTCATCGATGAGAGACCTTAAAATTATTACCATAAGAGGTGTTACGTCTTTATACACCCCTTAAATTAAACCAGCAATTAGCACACTAAATTATTAATGCCCCATTGACGGAGGAGCAAGAACTTCACGGTTACCATTGTGCCCTTGCTCACTGACAATACCTTGGAGCTCCATTTGCTCAACAATCCTTGCAGCACGGTTATAACCTATCCTGAATTGGCGTTGAACCCCAGAAATGGAAACGCGTTGTTTCTCAACAACAAACTCAACTGCCTGGTCAAACAGTGGGTCAAGCTCTTCACCTCCGCTATCATAACCACCACCTTCGCTATCGTCACTACAGGTCGTGATGCTATCAATATATTGTGGTTTACCGCGAGCTTTCCAATCATTCACAACGGCATGAACTTCTTGGTCACGGACAAAGGCTCCGTGCACCCGCACTGGAATTGAAGAGTTTGGTGGTAAATACAGCATATCCCCCATGCCTAGTAAAGATTCCGCGCCGCCTTGGTCAAGGATCGTGCGCGAGTCAATTTTACTGGATACCGTAAATGCAATCCGCGTTGGAATATTTGCTTTGATTAGTCCAGTAATGATATCAACCGATGGCCGTTGAGTTGCCAATACTAAATGAATGCCTGCGGCACGTGCTTTTTGTGCCAACCGTGCAATTAACTCTTCCACTTTTTTACCTGCTGTCATCATTAAATCGGCAAATTCATCAACCATGACAACAATGTAAGGTTCTTTTTTCAGCATTGGGTGTTCTACATCCATGCTATCACCGGGTTTCCAATGTGGATCAGGAATTGGCCGCCCCATTTCTTCTGCTGCTTTAATGCGGTCGTTATAACCCGCTAGGTTACGTACCCCTAATGCAGACATGAGTTTATAACGGCGTTCCATTTCATTCACGCACCAGCGCAAGGCATTCGCCGCATCTTTCATGTCAGTAACCACTTCAGTCAATAGATGCGGAATACCTTCATAAATGGATAACTCCAGCATTTTCGGGTCAATCATGATAAAGCGAACATCTTCGGGTTTGGCTTTATACAAGATACTGAGGATCATTGCATTCACCCCAACCGACTTACCAGAGCCGGTTGTCCCCGCAACGAGTAAATGAGGCATTTTCGCTAAATCCGCAACAACAGGGTCACCTTCAATATCTTTACCCAATACAATAGTGAGAGGAGATGGGTTTTTGCGGAAATCATCGCAGTCTAAGACTTCACTTAGGTAAACGGTTTGCCGTTTCTCATTAGGGAGTTCGAGGCCTACATAAGGTTTACCCGGTATCACTTCTACAACACGTACGGCTACGGTTGATAACGAACGAGCAAGGTCACGTGACAATGTGGATATCCGTGCAGCTTTTACTCCCGGTGCGAGGTCAAGTTCAAACCGAGTAATGACAGGGCCTGGAGAAAAACCAACCACTTCAGCTTTAACGCGGTAATCATTAAGCCTTGCTTCAATCAACCTTGCTGTTTGTTCTAGTTTGAACATATCCACTGGCTCTTCTTGTGCTGGCGGACTTGCCAGCAAATCAAGAGACGGCATTGGCGTTGTTGGTTTTGGTAATGGTTGGTCATTACGCACTAAGAACGGGTGGAATAAGCTATCTTGCTGTGGCTGCTGTGGCTGCTGTGGCTGCTGTGGCTGCTGTGGCTGCTGTGGCTGCTGTGGCTGCTGTGGCTGCTGTGGCTGCTGTGGCTGCTGTGGCTGCTGTGGCTGCTGTGGCTGCTGTGGCTGCTGTGGCTGCTGTGGCTGCCCAAAAGTTTGTGTTACTGATGGTGAGCTAGCAAGCCCTTCAGCGATATTATTTTGTGGGGTACCTGCTGTAACAGAAGTCGCGCTAAATGATGGCATAAATAATGGGTCAGCTGGCTCGTTGTCAACCAAATCATCAACAGGGGTAAAACTATCCAGCACAGAGAACTCTTTTCTTAAATCAATTTTGGGCTCAAAGTCTTCTTGCTCTTGTGTAAACTGAGGTTGATAGCCATTATCCACGACTGGCACGGCCTCATCAGGCTCTGGAATTGTATGCGTATTATTGGATTGTTGTGAAGCTGACGCCCAACGGTGTTCAATTTCTGGCTGCGTAAATGCGCTGACTCTATTTTCAGTCATTGGCTCATTTTGTAATTGCTCATCATGCGAGTGCAGGCTATTAAGCGGTACATCATAATCAGTTTCATCAACTTCACCATAACGTTCACGTTGCTGTTCTAAGAACTGCGCTCGTAATAATTCGTCTTGTTGTGCCTCATCATCAGTTTCAGGTTGGTCAGACTCACTCGTAGACCACTGCTGATATATTTGTTCACGTTTAGAAGCCTCTTCTTCACGCCGCTGTAGTTCCGCATCACGTAACGATGGAATGCGAATACCATATAACTCACGACGAGTCGGTAAACGAACAGGATTTGGCCGTGGAAGCTCCGGCTCCATATTTTGTTTAACCTGAGCATGGCGCTCCAGTGCAGCGACTGAAATACCCGCAGCCGCTAATGCAGCTGGATTAGAGACCCTTTCAGTAACTGATGATGGAATAAAACTTTCTGTTGTACTTGAAGAGTCAAGTGGGAGCACTGATGTTGCTTGAGCTTCAAACGCAGCTTGATTAACAGGTGTTTCTTGTTTATCCGAATATTCTTGATAAGCGGTATTGTCTTGTTTTTGTTGTTCTATTTGTTGATTATGCTGAACACTTAACATCGGTTCTTCTGGTGCAACATACGGTGACGCTTGAACTAACGGCTCATTAACGGTATCTGATGTTGAATCAAAACTTGCACCGAGCTTAGGCTGGTAATCTTCTGGTACTTCAAAATGATATGTGCTCGGCTCATCCACTGCAGAGAAAGCAGGTACCGAATCTTGCTCTGATGTGTTTTGATTCACTGAAGGAATTGGGTTTTCTGTAGTAACAACCGCTTCACCCGTATTTTTTTCCGTTGTTGGAGCGACTTCAGTGACTAATTCAGCCACAGTGGGTGCGGAAAACAAAACATCATCCGCATCAATATTTTCTAGGCTGTCATTGGCTCTGTGCTCAGCTTCTTGCGCACGCTGTAAAGCTCCTTCAGTTTCTTCAACGTCGTAATCATAGTTATCTAAATCGTCTCCCCTCGCTCGATTTGTTAGCAAAGTAATAGGGAGAAGTACCGCTGCACCAATTTTTTCTGCGATTGTAAGCCATGACCATCCCGTAAACAGCGTAAAGCTTATCGCCCATAAAAACAGCAATGCTAACGTAGCACCTAATGAATTGAACCACGGCATAATTGCATTACTAAATACACTGCCAATCACACCACCAGAGGCGAAATTAGGTAAGTCGTCAAAATTGAGAGCCGCAAGTCCACAAGAAGATAAAATAAGTGCTAAACCACCTATTAATCTTAACGATAAAGAGAAAAAATCAATATATCGGCGCCGACTTTCATATTGGAAAATCGCCCAGCAGCCTAGGAGTAATAGTGCAGGAATGGCAAATGCAAGAATACCAAAAGCAGAGAAAAGAATATCTGCACTCCATGAACCTACACTACCCCCTAAATTCTTCACTGGGGCATTCCAAGTGGTCTGTGACCAGCTTGGATCTGAAGGGCTGAAGCTCAATAAAGCCACCATTAAGAAGAGTGCGCTCAAGCATATTGCGAGCAAAATAACCTCTAATAGCCGTCTTCCGCTACTTAGTTTTTTAAATTTGATATGTTTATCTTCTGTATATTCTTGGCTCATTATTATTTCTTTGCTAACTGATGTTCTTGACTAACCTAGGTTTATTCTACCATTAAACGCCTGACTCTGCCTGTTTTACAGCGACTAAGAGATATCAAGGCTTCACAAAAGCACTAAGGTGCAGTATTCCATCTAATGTATGATGATTCAATTTCTATTTCTCGTCAAAAATCCTAAATATTTATAGCTTTAGAATCAATAAATTGGAAATAAAACTTATCAGTTGCTAAGTAATTTACGTAAAACAAAGTAGAAAGGCATGGATAGCAGCCAGTTGAAGCTGTGAAACAGCAAAATATTACGTTTTTATAAAGCAACAAATGAGGTGAGAAAAACGGAACAACGCTGAGTAAACTCAGCGTTGAAACTGCAGTGCGGCAACAAAGCTGAAATGCTGTGCTGAAGCGAGGTTAAAAAGCACTAATTAGCGAGTTTTGATCACTAAGCGGTTGCTTTGTTTAACTTCTTCCATAACTACATAGGTGCGAGTGTCGTTTACGCCTGGTAAACGTAACAGAGTTTCACCTAACAGTTTACGATATGCGGACATATCTGGCACACGCGTTTTCAACAGGTAGTCAAAGTCACCAGAAACCAAGTGGCATTCCTGAATTTCTTCCAGTTTTTGAACTGCTGTATTGAATTGCTCAAATACATCCGCAGCACCACGGTTAAGTGTGATTTCAACAAACACGAGCAATGATGCATCTAAGTAGTGTGGATTTAATAACGCAGTATAGCCAGAGATAAATCCTTGTCTCTCAAGGCGACGTACACGCTCTAAACAAGGTGTTGGAGATAAACCAACTCGTTTAGATAACTCTACGTTAGAAATTCGCCCGTCTTTTTGTAGTTCGTTTAATATATTCCTGTCGATACGGTCAAGGTCTTTGCCAGGACGCTTTTTATTGTCAATCATCTCTTTATCTCTCTTTCTCTAATTGTTATTTTCTACATCTAAAAATAAGCACCTTAGCCACCACCTTTTTTATTTAGGAATTCGTGTTCAGGAGCAAATTTTATTCATAATGCTGAAGTTAGTGTGAATGTAATTATCACCCACAATGTTTACTTGTATTTTAAATTTGTAAGTAGTGTAAAGTTAATTTTCCAGCAAGAACAAAAATGCGCCATTTCCATTGATCAGCTAGATAATTAACTCTTACACTGATGTTTTCGCAAATGCGCAGCCGATTGTCAAAGCAAATGAATAAAAATCAGTACAAGATTTCGCTTTTTTTTCCAGTAAAACGTTTCGCAGCCTTAATTCAAGATAATTCCTAAAAATTGTGATGCGTGACACAAGCAACTTTTTGTCATATTTTTTTACATTTTGTCGGTATTACCTATTGATGAAATAAGCCAAATGAAACTAAGTCGCACTTAAACCACTTTTGTTAACCTCTTATTTCTCCTACAATCTGATAAATGCTTTTTAGATTAAAGAGGAATTCATGAGCACAACAACACATCGCAAGTTAATCATTCTTGGTTCTGGCCCTGCGGGCTATACTGCGGCTGTCTATGCTGCACGTGCAAACTTAAACCCAGCATTGATTACTGGGGTGGAAAAAGGCGGTCAATTGACCACCACAACTGAAGTTGAAAACTGGCCTGGTGACCCAGAAGGTTTAACCGGTCCAGGGCTTATGGAACGCATGCATGAGCACGCGTCAAAATTTGACACCGAAATCATATCTGACCATATCCAAAAAGTGGACTTAAAACAACGTCCTTTCCGTTTAATTGGCGATGAAAATGAATATACCTGCGATGCATTAATTATTGCAACAGGGGCTTCCGCTCGTTATATCGGCCTACCTTCAGAAGAAGCGTTCAAAGGCCGTGGCGTTTCAGCTTGTGCAACCTGTGACGGTTTCTTCTATCGTAACCAAAAAGTCGCTGTCGTTGGTGGCGGAAACACTGCGGTAGAAGAAGCATTGTACCTTTCTAATATTGCTTCAGAAGTTCATTTAATTCATCGTCGTGATAGTTTCCGTGCAGAAAAAATCCTGATTAATCGTTTAATGGATAAAGTTGAGAACGGTAATATTATTCTGCATACCGACCGCACATTAAATGAAGTATTAGGTGATGATATGGGCGTGACGGGTGTGCGCTTAGAATGTACTAAAACACATGCAACAGAAGATATCCCTGTTATGGGGGCATTTATTGCCATCGGCCACAGCCCAAATACAGCTATTTTTGAAGGCCAATTAGATTTAGACAACGGTTATATTAAAGTGCAATCTGGCACCCAAGGCAATGCAACTCAAACTTCTGTTGAAGGTGTGTTCGCGGCTGGTGATGTCATGGACCATATATACCGCCAAGCAATTACCTCTGCGGGCACAGGTTGTATGGCAGCCTTAGATGCAGAACGTTATCTTGATGGCTTAGCATCAAAATAATCAATAAGTGATTGTAATTTAGATAGGCTTCAATTTTTCCTCAATTGAAGCCTTTTTTATTACTTATACTCCCCATCCTAACTATTGGTTTTGCATATATTTTTAAGACCAAGTTTATATTGTACTTTTTTAATACTGCCTATACTGTTTTTACATAACATTAATTAATATAAGGTGTAGGTATGGGGCAACAATTAGAACGTGATGCCATTCGCGGTTATTCTTATTTTATTATTGTCATACTTGCCGTGATTCAAGGCATCGTCATCACAGCCACTACTGATTACTCTATCCGCCTAGAAAGCCAACTAAGCGCCACCACCCTATATCTGCCTATTTTGCTCGCCATTTTTGTTCCTTCAGCAATCAGTTACCTAATTACCAATGCAAGATCCGCTATTTTTTATCTCAACATTGCGGTCATTATTGGGTGAATTGTCTGGCTCAATTACTGGCATGCCCAAGACTTTCTAAATCCTGCAGATACAGACCCATTCTTCGCCTTTATCACCCTCACCGTCCTGCTCTTTTTTATACTTCCTTGGATGCAATCGTGGCAAACCACAAGAACATGGAAAATTGATTACGGTTGCTTAATGGGGCTATATATTAAAAATACCTTTCTGGGTATTCTCGCTTCTATAATCGGTGGGTTGCTAACATTAATCGTAAAAATAGCCAGTTTTTTATTTGGCATTGTTAACCTAACTTTTTTGAGTGAAGCTCTTGATAGCGACGTTATCTATTGGGTGAGCTTTGCCCTTGGGTTCAACGTGAGTTTAGCTTTTTTACGTACAGCACTGAATGTACAACTCAGTAATTTTGTTAGCTTTATTGCGCGTTTTTTCTTACCGCTCTTGAATATTGTTGCTGTTATTTTCTTAGGCGGTTTCGTTGTTTCCTACTTTTCAGGTTTGACCTCTGCTGGCTTAGGCTCCGCAGTAATGCTGTGGTTTTTAATTTTAAACCTTATTTTTATCAATTTCGTGTATGGCGATGGCACAACCCAATATCAATTCCGTGCGGGTCTCAACGGTTTTGTCTTAATTAGCATTATGTTACTTAATGCATTTTCAGTGCTTTCGCTCTATGGAATTTTAGTACGAGTTAACCAGTATAGTTGGAGTGTTGAGCGCCTATACGCCTTTACTATTGCCCTATTCCTATTTGTATTGGTTTTTGCTTATAGCATCGCAATTATCTATAAAAAATCAGCCTGGATGTCCTATTTAGGCCCTATCAATAAAGCGGGAATTTTGTCTCTAATTGCCATTATATTGGTCATTAACAGCCCTATTGCTGATTTTAAACGCATCACACTGAACAGTATTCTTGCGGGGATTGAAAATGGCAAAATCAAAGTCAATAGCTCGCTTGCTTATGACTTAAAACAATTAGGTGAGAAAGGGCAACAAGCTTTTGAAAAACTCAATAATAACCCTGAATATCAAAAACTATTCCAAACCAGCCCTTATGAAGAAGAACAGCGCAGATCGCTAAAATCAGTATTAATTCAAGCTCAAAATAGCCCTGCAATACCGGAGAGTTGGTTCGACCTCGGGGAAAACCTTAGCAGTGCTTGGTATTGTACCTCACAATACGACCCATACCCGTGTGTGGGCTTTATGGCCGATGTTAACCAAAACAATCAAGATGATGTGGTTATGTGCTATTCCTATCCAAGTAGTTCTAGTATTGATTGCAATATATGGCAACAAACGGAACAAACCTGGGAGTTAATGGATACGCAAACTCGCTCATTTAATACCATGAAAGAAAAAGATCAGGCTTGGGATAATTTATTAAAAGGAAACTATAGATTAAAACCCAAAGAATGGTTAATGATAGACCCCACATTCTAATTGTAGTGAAAAATGCCTATGGCTTAACATTTCTTTGTTAAGCCACCTTTTTATTACGTAGAAATACAGTAATATCCCAATATCATTACATCTAAAAATTTACTGAAATATTAAATTTACCTTTATAAAACAATTTAATAACAAAGTACAACTCACTTTAAATAACCCACTTTTATTAGGTAACATATCGTGGTGAAGCTGTTATGATGTACTCTAATACTCGAATTTGTGGGTAAGATCAAAAACGCAGATTTTCTTATAATCACCAATTGCGTTACCAGATCAAAAGTTATCGTTCCCATGCGGTTTAAAACAGGTCAACTGCAATATCACGCATGGTAAAAACAACGTTAGGGTGATATTTCCTAACTATACTCAATGACATTAAAACTACACCTGCTAACTAAATCATTATGGATAAATCAAGACAGACTGAATTGGTACGTTGGTTAAAACAACACAGTGCCCCTGCCAAGCGCTGGTTGCGGATCTCTATGTTACTAGGCATTTTGAGCGGATTAATGATTATTGCTCAAGCCTGGTTCTTAACTGTTATCTTACAAGCATTGATTATGGATAACGTTCCTCGAGAACAGCTATTAACCCCTTTTGTTCTTCTGATTTGCGTTTTTATCTTACGCGCAATTGTCACTTATGTACGAGAACGCGTTGGCTTTCGTTGTGGCCAAGTGGTGCGCCAAGAAATACGTACCATGGTACTCGATAAACTTCAAGAACTCGGCCCTGTGTGGGTTAAAGGTAAGCCAGCGGGTAGCTGGGCTACAATTATTCTTGAACAAATTGAAGATATGCAAGACTACTATTCGCGCTATCTTCCTCAAATGTATTTAGCTGGGATCATCCCCATTATGATCCTGATTGCTATTTTCCCCTTTAACTGGGCTGCAGCACTTATTTTATTCGTCACTGCCCCGCTGATTCCTATCTTTATGGCATTAGTCGGATTAGGCGCTGCGGATGCTAACCGTCGTAACTTTATTGCCTTAGGTCGTTTAAGCGGGAGTTTTCTCGATAGACTACGAGGCCTTGATACCTTACGGTTATTTTTTCGTGAAAAAGCAGAGATTAAGCAAATTCGTGAATCAACAGAAGATTTTCGTTCCAGAACGATGGAAGTATTGAGGATGGCATTTCTGTCTTCTGGCGTACTTGAATTTTTTGCATCGATTTCTATTGCTGTTGTTGCTGTCTATTTTGGTTTTTCCTACCTGGGTGAAATGAACTTCGGTAGCTATGGTTTACCTGTCACGCTATTTGCGGGTTTTCTTGCCCTAATACTTTCACCAGAGTTTTTCCAACCATTACGTGACCTTGGCACATACTACCACGCCAAAGCGCAAGCTGTTGGTGCCGCTGAAACACTCGAAACACTATTAAACAGTGAGGGCGAACAAAAAGCTCAACAAGGAACCCAAACACTGAGTGATGAGGCTATCTATATTCAGGCTAAACAATTAGAAATTTTATCCCATGATGGTGTGCGCCTTGCTGGGCCATTAGATTTCAATATTGAGCCACAACAACGTATTGCAATTGTTGGTCAAAGTGGTGCGGGAAAAAGCTCATTACTGAATTTATTGTTAGGCTTTTTGCCTTATCGCGGTTCCATCACCATAAATGGTGTTGAACTTCGTGAATTATGCCCTGATAAATGGCGTGAGTTACTCGGTTGGGTTGGGCAAAACCCTCACCTTCCAGAGCAAACACTGGTTGAAAACATCTGTTTAGGCAAGCCAAATGCTACAGAAGCGGAAATTCAACAGGCGATTGATAATGCATATGTTTCCGAATTCTTAGCCCATTTGCCTGATGGCCTAAATACCAAGCTGGGTGACTATGCCGCTCGCCTTTCGGTCGGGCAAGCTCAGCGAGTTGCCGTTGCACGAACCCTGTTGAAACCCTCTCGTATGCTCCTTCTAGATGAGCCTGCTGCGAGCTTAGACTCCCACAGCGAACAACGTGTTATGCAAACACTTAACCAGCTATCAAGTCAGCAAACGACCCTTTTAGTCACCCATTTACTGGAAGAAACCCTTGATTATGACCAAATTTGGGTAATGGCTAACGGGCAAATCATTCAACAAGGTAATTACACACAGTTAAGCCAGTCAGAAGGCGCTTTTGCCCAGTTACTTGCCCATCGCAGTGAGGAGCTTTGATAATGAAAATTTTATTACCTTTCTTAGCCCTTTACCGCCGCCATTGGTTTTTAATTACATTAGGCATTATCTTGGCGATTGTGACCTTACTGGCAAGTATTGGCTTACTTACCCTTTCTGGTTGGTTTTTAGCCGGAACCGCCATTGCTGGTTTTCCGGGTCTTTACTATTTTAATTACATGTTACCCGCTGCGGGTGTCCGTGGTGCCGCTATTTTTCGTACCGCTGGCCGCTATGGAGAACGCCTAGTTAGCCACGATGCTACTTTTAAAGTACTTGCTCATTTACGGGTTTTTGCTTTTAGTAAAGTATTGCCCCTTTCGCCGGGTGGTATCAGTCGTTTTCGTCAAGGGGAGTTACTCAATCGTCTGGTCGCTGACGTAGAGACACTAGATCACCTCTATTTACGTGTTTTATCGCCGATCATTACTGCATTTTTTGTTACCTTTGTCCTTATTTTTGGTTTAAGTTATCTCGACCCTCGTCTTGCTTGGACACTGGGTGGCATCATGCTGTTCTTGCTATTTACAATGCCATTTATATTTTATCGTGCAGGAAAACCCATTGGCCGTGAGCTAACCGAATTACGTGGAAGTTATCGCACTATTTTAACCTCCGCACTGCAAGGGCAAGCTGAGTTAACATTATTTGGCGCCACTGAACGTTTTCGCCAAAACTTGCTTAATATCGAAAATAAGTGGCAAGTGCGTCAACAACAGCAAGCGGCACTCACTGGATTATCTCAAGCCATTATTTTATTTGCCTCTGGTGTTACAGCAACACTGCTTCTTTGGATGGCTGCCGACCATGTAGGGGGCGATACAAAACCGGGAGCACTGATTGCTTTATTTGTATTCTGTGCGCTAGCGGCTTTCGAAGCATTAGGCCCTGTTGCTGTTGCCTTCCAACATATGGGTCAAGTGATTGCATCTGCTACTCGCGTTTCCCAATTAATGACCGCAAAACCAGAGGTAACTTTCCCAAGTGAAAGCCCTTCAATCGCAACATTGGAAAATCTGACTGTCGATAATATTTCATTTACCTATCCAGAACAGCCATTTGCCGTTCTTCAAAATGTGTCTTTAACATTAAATAAAGGCCAACACCTTGCTTTATTAGGTAAAACAGGTTGTGGTAAATCCACTCTTCTGCAGTTATTAACCCGTGCTTGGGATGTTGATAGCGGAACCATCTACTTAAATGGTACGCCTATTAACGAATTTAGCGAAAAATCGTTACGTAATATGATGTCTGTAGTACCACAACGGGTTCATGTCTTTAGTGATACATTGCGCAATAATCTATTACTCGCCAATGAACAAGCGACGGATATCGAATTAAGCGAAGTATTGCAGCAAGTTGGTCTAGGCAATTTATTAGAAAACGAATTAAAGCTTAATGCGTGGATGGGTGAAGGCGGCCGACAACTTTCTGGAGGGGAACAACGCCGCTTAGGTATTGCCCGTGCTTTATTACATAACACACCATTAATTCTAATGGATGAACCAACGGAAGGGCTTGATGCACAAACTGAACAGCAAATTTTAGCACTGTTAAAAGAAAAATGTGCCGATAAGACGTTAATTGTCATTACTCACCGTATGCAGGGCTTAGAGGAAATGGATAACATCTGTGTGATGGATAATGGTAAAATCATCGAACAAGGTACCCATCAAGCGCTGTTAGGTATGCAAGGCCAGTATTATCAGTTCCGCCAGCGCCACTGGGCACAGCAACCGCTCTGAGGCGTATATGTACCAATTAGATGATGACTCCTATTTATTCCCTCCCGTGTCTGAAGCCATGCGGGAGCCCAATGGCTTATTAGCGATTGGCGGAGATCTTTCATCAAAAAGGCTGCAAGCTGCCTATTATGATGGTATCTTTCCTTGGTTTAATCCTGGAGAGATGCCTTTATGGTGGTCTCCGGACCCTAGAGCAGTACTCATGGTTGGTGAACTCCATATTAGCCGGTCAATGAAAAAAGTTTTAAAAAAGCAGACTTATCGCATTACTGTTAACCATGCATTCAAGCAAGTTATTGAAGCTTGTTCTGTACGCCAAGAAGGCACATGGATTTTACCCGAAGTTCAAGCTGGGTATTTAGCGCTACACCAAGCGGGTATGGCGCATTCCATTGAAGCTTGGTATGGCGATAAACTCGTTGGAGGCCTGTATGGCGTGAACATGGGGCACCTATTTTGTGGGGAATCTATGTTCAGTAGAATGAATGATGCATCCAAATTTGCTTTTATTACATTCTATTTTCATTTTTTGCGCTATAATGGGCAGCTTTTTGATTGTCAGGTACTTAACCACCATACCGCCTCAATGGGCGCAAAAGAGATATCCCGTAGGGATTTTTTACATATTCTTTATCGGTGGCGTGACAAAGCGATTGACCCCGCCTGCTGGATACCGCAATCGATTGAAATACCGCCAATTTTCGATTAATGAATTTTGGTTTTACATTAATTTTATTCCTTCACTTAAAAATAAAGATCGCGTTAAAATGCGACACTTCTTTACTTAGTGCGGGTTTTTGGGCATTATCTTGCCCGTTAAAAATCACGGTTATTAAACTTAGAGGATTAGATGGCCAAAGAAGACAATATTGAAATGCAGGGCACAGTTTTAGATACCCTGCCAAACACAATGTTCCGTGTTGAACTGGAAAACGGTCACGTGGTGACTGCTCATATTTCTGGAAAAATGCGTAAAAACTATATCCGCATCCTGACAGGCGACAAGGTAACTGTAGAGTTAACACCTTATGACCTGAGCAAAGGCCGAATCATTTTCCGTAGCCGTTGATATTCTCTTCAGGCAAGGCCTGACAACCACAGGTGCATTGATACACCTGTGGTCTATTCGTCAGAATACCGCATCCTCCGGAGAGGCCTTGTGCACGCTACTGAAGCTGTATGTCAGTGTGTTACTTTTTTCATCAAGCCCGATACTTACAGAGCCACCATTGGTTAGTGAACCAAATAACAACTCGTTTGCTAATGGTTTTTTCAGGTTATCCTGAATGGTGCGAGCCATAGGTCGGGCACCCATCGCTTTATCATAACCTTTTTCACACAACCAGCGGCGAGCCGCGGCGCTAACTTCAATTGATACACCCTTTTCATCAAGCTGAACTTGTAATTCCACAATGAACTTATCAACGACTTGCGTAATAATTTCTGGAGTTAATGAGTTAAACCAAATGATACCATCAAGGCGGTTGCGAAATTCTGGTGAGAACGCCTTTTTGATTTCAGACATCGCATCAGTGCTATTATCTTGCTCAGCAAAACCAATAGAACGACGCTGAGTTTCTTGCACCCCAGCGTTGGTTGTCATTACCACAACAACATTACGGAAATCCGCCTTACGACCGTTATTGTCTGTTAACGTTCCGTGGTCCATTACCTGTAAAAGAATATTAAACACATCTGGATGCGCTTTTTCGATTTCATCTAACAGCACCACTGAATGCGGATGTTTGATAACCGCATCGGTCAGTAAACCACCTTGGTCAAAGCCGACATAGCCAGGAGGCGCACCAATTAAGCGGCTAACCGTGTGACGCTCCATATATTCAGACATATCAAATCGCAGCAATTTGATATCCAACGCTTTCGCTAACTGGACAGTCACTTCGGTTTTACCCACCCCTGTTGGACCGGCAAATAAGAAAGAACCCACAGGTTTATTTTCTAACCCTAAACCTGCCCGATTCATTTTGATTGCCTCAGACAATGAATCTATCGCTTTGTCTTGTCCAAACACTAACATTTTCAAACGAGAGTCGAGTGTCTTGAGTTTATCTTTATCGCTTGAGGAAACCGTTTTTTCAGGAATACGGGCGATACGCGCCACAACTGTTTCAATTTCAGGCACACCAATGGTTTTTTTACGCTTACTTGGTGCAACTAGTCGCGTTCGCGCCCCGGCTTCATCAATCACGTCAATGGCTTTATCTGGCAAATGCCTGTCGGTGATATATTTAATGGATAAATCCACCGCCGCTTGGATCGCTTTTGCGGTATAACGAACATCATGATGAGCTTCATACTTAGGCTTCAACCCATTGATAATACGAATTGTTTCTTCGGGAGTTGGTTCTACAATATCAATTTTCTGGAAACGACGAGCCAACGCTCTATCTTTCTCAAAAATACTGCCAAATTCTTGGTATGTTGTTGAACCAATAACACGAATTCGACCACTTGATAGCAACGGTTTAATTAAGTTCGCTGCGTCAACTTGCCCACCAGACGCGGCTCCTGCACCGATGATAGTGTGAATTTCATCAATAAATAAAATGCTCTTCGGATCTTTTTCCAGCATTTTTAATAATGCTTTGAAACGTTTCTCAAAGTCACCACGGTATTTGGTTCCAGCCAATAATGAACCAATATCTAATGAAAAAATTGTGCAGCCTTTCATTACGTCAGGTACATCATCTTGCTCAATACGCCATGCTAGCCCTTCAGCAATCGCGGTTTTACCGACACCTGACTCACCGACTAATAGTGGATTATTTTTACGACGGCGGCACAATACTTGAATCGTACGCTCTAATTCAGCCTGACGTCCAACCAGAGGGTCGATATTCCCTTTCTTGGCCTGCTGGTTCAAGTTGGTCGTAAAGTTGTCCATATGGTCTTCTGGGACCGGCTGCTCTTCGTTTTGCACACTATTAGAGGAGATATCTTGTTCTGATGACGACTCTTCGCCTTTTATCGTGCCATGAGAAATATAATTAACTACATCTAAACGGCTTACATCATGCTTGCGTAATAAGTACGCAGCTTGGGACTCTTGCTCACTAAAAATCGCGACCAATACGTTTGCACCGCTGACTTCGTTGCGCCCAGATGATTGCACATGAAAAACAGCGCGCTGTAATACACGCTGAAAACTCAACGTAGGCTGGGTGTCTCTGCTATCATTTTCGGGTAACAAAGGTGTAGTTTGCGCGATGAAGTGTTCAAGTTCTTGACGTAATGCAACAAGATCAACCTTACAAGCATCTAAAGCTTCGCGAGCAGAGATATTACTCAGTAACGCTAGCAATAGGTGCTCTACAGTCATAAACTCATGGCGACTGTCTTTCGCTTTCGTAAAAGCTACGTTTAAACTAAGCTCCAGTTCTTGATTGAGCATAAGCACCTCCCAAAATTGATATTAAGCCAAATTAGACTTTCTCTATAGTGCAAAGCAAAGGGTACTCATGTTCACGAGCAAAAGTATTGACTTGCGCCGCTTTCGTTTCAGCAACCTCTGCTGTAAAAATTCCACAAACTCCCTTTCCTTGAATATGGACATCTAACATTATCTGTGTAGCGCGTTCTTCATCAAAAGAAAAGTATTTTTGTAACACTTCGACAACAAAATCCATCGGGGTGTAATCGTCATTATTTAATAGCACCTTATACATCGATGGTGGCTGTAAGGTTTGTTCTATTTCATCTTTAAAAATGACGTCCGTTTTAAATGTACCCAGAAAATCACTCATTACTTTCTTGCTCAGTGTTTAACTTCAATTTAAGCATAGTCTTTATTATCAACGATTTCTATCAATCATATTGATAACATCATAAAACTATACCATTTAGTTACTATGCTGTTTTTTTGTCTATATTGCATCAAGCGACAGTGTATCATGGGAATCACCTTTGCTTCCATGGTTAGCAATCTGTGAGCCATATCAAATATTATAGAAAATGAGCGCTATTGATTAGCGAATTCTTAACACTTTCCAGCAATTCCTGAACCGTACCTCTTGACCTTAGAAGGTAATTTATTACAGTATATTTTACGAACAAATAACATCGTATTTATACTTATTTTGTATGTGTTTTTTATACATCGTTCTAAATGCAAATACTGGTAAATTTGAAGGATAAAATATGGAGACGGGTATCGTTAAGTGGTTCAATAACGCAAAAGGCTTTGGTTTTATTTGCCCGGCTGATGGCGGAGAAGATATTTTTGCTCATTATTCCTGTATCCAAATGGACGGTTACAGGACACTAAAAGCAGGCCAGAAAGTTCAATTTAGTGTGACTATTGGCCCAAAAGGTAATCATGCAGACCTCATTGTTCCTATTGAAAATGAGGATATTCCAGACAACACAACAGAATCGAATTTATAGCTCACCAATAGAGCACAGTTAATTATTTTAATAACACTGACAACGCTAATAATTAACTGTGACTATTTATAAATTAATCATTTTTTTGCTGCATTATTACCTGCTGTTTGCAGGTGTGACATATCACCATACAATGACGTCAATAAATCATATTGTTCAACATCATAAAACACACATTGTTTTCCTGTGAATGCTTTAGCCACTTCTATCATAAATTTTACAGTAGCCGCAATATCAACCTCATGGCTGGCCCCTGTAGAGCAACCTGGTACTACCGTTTCTGAGCAAATAGCGACACCAACCACTGGTGCAGATGTTGATACCGCAGGTTGTAATATACTGTTGATATGATGTAGGCCATTACCATATGGCGTGATGTCTTGAATTGATAATGGAAATGTCACCGCTTTTTGGCCACTACTCCATTCCATCAAACGAATTAAATCCTCTGACACAGGTAAAATATAACCATTTTTTACTGTTGGAGACAGTGCATACCCTTTATGATTGAGTAAACGATTTCCCTTCGTGGTATCTACGGACAAAATAGCATCCGCTTCAGGGATCGCCTCATGTTGATTCATCGTGGCATCTTCAAGGGGCGAATCCATAAAATCAACAGGTGTATGCGGACGTGTTGGCGCATTTGGGCAAATATGGGTCGTGACCACGACATCACCGAGTAACTGGTCACCCTTTTCATGCATTTGTGCCAGTTTAAGCGCTGCTGCAAGTGCGGCAATCGCACCATCTGCATCAGACACAACACCTATTCGAGAAGGCCTAGCACCAATTCCACCTAAACGCCCGATGATTCCCAGTGTTGGCGCATCTTTATGCTGTGATTTACCTTGTGTTCCTGGAATAAGAATGCGAACAAAGTCACTTTGTCCTTTGTGATCCTTAACCGTTTTAGACATGACTTCAATGTGTGGGAAATCTTGGAACAATGCAACAATGTCTTCACCTTTAACACTAGCGCAATCGATTAGATCATATACGCAAAGAGTTTGTTTTAGACTCATTGTACTTCCTTTAATTTTAATTATTTTTTATGAGAGTAAAGAGCTACTTTGAGATTAACTCGCATAGAATAGCGAGTTAATCTCATTTCACTCTAGATGGAATCTCACGTAATAGAGGTTCCATTTTTCCTGATGAAGGCGTATTCACGCACTTAAAATGCTAACAATATTAAATATTTATAATTTACTGTTTACTTCAACTACTTACTTCAACTACTTACTACTTTTTGCTTTTATAACATGAAATAAGCTCATGACTTATTCATGCTTTTTTGCAACCAATATGGGTCACCCACCATACACCCAAGATAAGCGGCTTTATGACAAAGGCTCTTAGATAACTGCACCATAACCTCATCATTCATTTGTGCAGCAGGCAAACTTAAACACAAGGCATATAACGTATTTTGTGCAGGGTCGAACACCGTGCTGGATATGGAAGCGACTCCGGCAACGGATTCATCCATCGAAAATTCCCAGCCACGATCTGCCACTAAGTCCAAACGCTCAACTAATTTACCCCGTTCTTCTTTTGGCTCACGGTCAATAATTTTTGACCGCTCATTTAGCGGTAACCTTGCTAATAGTGCACGCCCCGTTGACGTTCCCAGTATGGGTAAGCGGGTACCCGGTTGAGTGATCACTTGCAGCATGCTATTACCAAAACGTGCATGAACAACACGAACCATATCATCATCAAGTGCTGAGACATAACTGGTAAACCCGCTATCTTTCGCAAGTTCATCAAGTGCTTCAAGCATCATATCGATTAGCGGGTTCATCCCCCTAGCCCGATGAGCTAATTCCATAATCAGCAAACCAGGTCGATATATCGGTGCATTGTTTTTCTTTTCCAGCAATCCGAGTTCAGCCATTTGCTTTAAAAGACGGGAGGCCGAGCTTTTTGGCATACCTAATTCATTAACCAACGTTGTCACCGTCAGTTCATTACCTGAACGTAAGAACAATTGGTAAACATCAACCACGCTAGATAAAATACTCATGACCCTAAACCTTGGGTTAATACACTGTAGCTTTGTGGCTTTCTGTCTCTCAGATAAGGCACTTTTAAACGTGTATGGGCTTGGTTTAAAAAATCAACCTCACCGATTAATAGCTCTTCGCCCTCACAGCTCGCTTCACAAAGTACTTGGCCGCGAGGACCTAAAACCTTGCTACCACCAAATAAATGCAGATCTTCTTCATGACCCCAACGGTTCACTGCAAGTAAGTGAGTTCCATTTTCTAGTGCTCGACAGGCGCTATTAATATCCCACACATCTCGGTCTTGAACACACCAAGCTGAAGGGGCTAATAACAATTCCGCGCCTTGTAATGTTAAAATTCGTGCGACTTCTGGAAAACCCATGTCATAGCAAATCATGATACCGATTTTACCGATCGGCGTTTCAAACACAGGGAAACTATCACCTCGTCCAAACCATTGTTTTTCTATGCCGAAAGCATGAACTTTACGAAAAACACCACTAATACCCTCACACCCCGGGTTCCAAACACCGACAGAGTTATAGATATCGCCTAAATATTCACCGCGCTCAACAAAACCGCTAACAATAGTGATATTTAAACGAGTAGCAAGTTCGCTAAATAGCGTATAAGTTTCACTTCCGATGGAATCGCTTAAATCCCACAACTTAGTGGTCAGTAAGTCACCACGATAACCCGTTGTCGCCAGCTCAGGGAAACAAATCAGTTTTGCCCCTGAATCTGCGGCTTGTTGGCACAACTGTGCCATGCGTTGTAAATTATTGGTTTTATTGCCAAGTTCTGAATCAAACTGAGCCAGAGCAACTTTAACTTTTGTACCTGACATTGTTTAATCCTTAATCTAAATGAGAGACTTTGCGAAAGTGTACCGTTTCAACACCTCTCGCTTTCGCCTGCCAGCGCATGCCTATCCAATAAGCAACTGCACCAGTAATCAAAGAGTTAAGCGCTGGGATACCGTAGTCTGCATGTAGCGGACCTAACTCTGATGTCCCCCAGCCAACCAGTACTGCGATCACCCACACCACGAGTGTTACTGGGTTATATGCTTCACAACTCGGTGGTAATATGCCTTGCTCTCGAGTGATATCTAGTTCTTTGCGATCACGTTTTAACAAGTAATAGTCAACAACCATAATCCCTGCGACAGGAGGAATGGCTATTCCTAAGTAAATTAAGAAACCGATAAAGTTATCTAAGATCCCTAACATTGAAGCGATTGTGCCAAAGATACCAATCACCCACGTTAAATAACGACGGTCAAAACGCTTATTAAATATGGCATTTAACAGTGTTGAAAAACCTAACGATGATGAATACAAATTGATATCATTCATTTTTATTGTTGAGAAGATAACAATCGATGCACCTAATAGGCCTGTCAGCGCCATCATTAAATCAAATACTTGGCTTGTACGTAATGACAGCGCCATTAGTACCGCTATCATATTGACCAGTAACTCACCAAAAAATGTGCCGATAAGCGTCATCCAAAACACATCTTTAGGCCCTTTCATGAAACGGCTGATATCGGGTGTTGTCACTGCTGCAATAATAAAACCACCAGCAACCATTGTGATGGCCGCAGGCATAGTCATTAATGGCCCGGCGGGTTCAGTGTCATTAATAAGCGTACCAATATCTTGACCTGATAATAAATTATATGTCGCCCAGCCTAACGCGAATAAAAATAGCGGCGTTGAGATATTGGCAGTAATAGATAAAAATCGATACCCATATACTGTTATAACCGTCACCGCAATACCTGTAATAAGTGACCAAGTCCCTGGTGTTAGCACATTAGTCGCTTTATACATTCCATCCGCAAAGAAACCATTTTGGACGCCAAACCAGCCCATTAAGGAGATAGCAATTGCGCCACCAATGAGTGCTGAGCCTAACTTACCAAAACCCGCCCACCGAGACAGTAGGCTGATTGACATTCCTTCGCGGCACGCAGCCGCTCCAAGCCCCCAGCTGACAACCTGTAAAATTACAGATCCAAGCATCGTTGCCCAAAACGCCTGCCAAAAAGTTAACCCATACCCAAGAGCCGCACCTAACATAACTTGTGAAACACAAGCTAGTGCGCCAATTCGTAGAATTAACACTTCATAGAACGGCCTACGAGCACTTTGGGGTACCCGAGCCAAAGAATAATCTTCACCTGCTTTATTCGCCATATCGCACCTGCTGTGTGGTTGTCTTTGCTTAGTTTTTTACTGGCTTTATTATAAGTTCCATTATATGGAACTAGGTTTCATTTATTCTACAAGGCAAATCATATCCATGATCGATACCAATTCGCAAGTAGAATTTATCTTTTCAGACAGTTTTTTATTATGAAATATTTTAAGAAACGAGGGAATATACAGACTGAAAAAAATATTATCGGGAAATGAAGGAGTTAAAAATAACGCATTTAATTAGCAGAATTTAATTGAGGAACTTGGTTCCGAAAAATGGGACTATCCCTAAATCAAATTATTTACAAGCAGATGATTCACATATTGATAATTGACCTTAAAGCTGAGTTACACAGAAAGTAGAGCGAAGGAATTTAGCTTATCCTTCGCCACTCAAAAATCTCACTAAGAAAAATTATTATGGGTGGCTGATCTAAAAACTATCCATGGTTAACTTAAAGTGAGTATCCATCTTTAACCCAGTTGCCACAAAGTCTTGTTTTTCAATTGACTCTAAAATATCAAAATGAATATCAATGATCTTTTTATGTTCATCATGGTTGTTTTGGTTTAATAAACCAGCTGAAATAGAACCACCTAATGCGCCTCTTAATGCTTTTAGCATCAATGCATATAACGGATTTTGTGACATTTCAGCTAATGTTAAGTGGAAATCAATATCACTCTCAATGAACAAATCCCAATCATTAGAACTCAACAAGGATTTCCTCATTTTATCTGCAATTTTTCTTAACTTGATATAATCATTTTTATTTCCATGCATTGCAGCCAACACTGCAGAATCAACTTCAATCGCACGTCGAAGGCCTAAGATTTGCTGATAATTAACCTGCTGAGTCACAATGGCATGGTTAAAAATAGTTTCTAACGGGTTTGAGTTAATTTTTTGTATTTTAGGCTTTTTGCCACTACTAATATCTAAAATACCTAATATAGAAAGGCTTTGAAAAGCCTCTCTAACCACCCCCCTGCTCACCCCTAAACGTTCAATAATCTCTTTTTCACTTGGTATTTCATCACCTGGATTTAGATTTGATTGAGATATTAAAGATAGAACATAGCTTCTAACTTGTTCTGAAAGTGTTTGTTTTTCAATTAAAGGATGCAATCTAACCCCCAAAATTAGCAATATCCATTTGATTTAAAATCAAAAAATAATCTTCCTGTGATTAAAACAATAATAAAACTAGAGTCGTATCACAAAACCTATATTAACCCTCTTTTAATATTAAGGCCATACTGCTAGCCTGTATGACAGGTTGACAGCCAAACAGTAAGATTAAGACCTTAGATACATAGGAATATGAAATGAATAAAGATAATGATTTGTTTGACAAGATTAAAAAGGAATTACCCGTAGCTCTTCTAGGGGATATTTTAGATGAAATAGGATTACACCATCAGTTCTTACCTCCTATACTCAAACCTTTATCTGAGGATATGAAGATTGTAGGTCGAGCAATGCCTGTACTAGAAGCTGATTACATGTTACCGCCTGACGTTACATCTAATGGGCCATTAGGAAATAAAGATTTCGGTATTATGTTTGAAGCACTAGATAGCTTAAAGGAAGGTGAAGTTTATATCGCTTCCGGTTCTTCGCATAATTACGCCCTGTGGGGTGGATTAATGTCGACAAGAGCTAAAAAACTTAACGCTGCGGGCGCTATTATTTATGGCTATTCAAGAGATAAGAGAGAAATACTAGAACTTGATTTCCCTGTATTTTCATTAGGTAGTTATGCTCAAGATCAAAAAATAAGAGGTAAAGTATTAGATTATCGAGTTCCAATCAAAATCAATAATATTTTAATTAAACCAGGTGATTTAATTGTTGCCGATGAAGAAGGCGTATTAATTATTCCTAAAAATGTAGAGTCTTACGTTATTGCAAATGCATTTGAAAAACAAAAAATGGAGAATAAAGTACAAAAAGAAATAGCAAATGGAATGGGTGCTGTAGAAGCATATAATAAATTTGGCGTCATGTGATAAACATAAAAATAGATATGTCTTATTAAATTTAATAATAAACATATCATTATATCAAAGGTGATTTATGTTTAAAAAAATAAGATGGAATTTAGTTTTATTTATTTCTCTTGGAGGAATGATAAACTATATGGATCGCTCTGCATTTGCTATTGCAGCTCCTGTTTTTTCTAAAGATTTAAACTTAACACCAAGTGAAATGGGTATACTTTTCAGTAGTTTTTCTATTGGATATGCTTTATTTAATTTCATTGGCGGATACGCATCAGATAAATATGGTCCCAAAAAGGTTTTTGCCGTAAGTATGGCTCTTTGGTCTATCTTTTGCGGCATGATCGGGGTAACTGTTGGTTTTATCTCTATGCTTATTATCCGAACTTTATTTGGTGCAGCTGAAGGCCCCTTTGCAGCAACACTCAATAAAATGGTTAATAACTGGTTCCCTAAAAAAGAAGTTGCTACTGCTATAGGTATAGCAACTGCTGGTAATCCAATAGGTGGAGCTATTGCTGGCCCTATAATGGGAATATTAATAATTACAACTGGTTGGCGTGTTGCATTTTTTATACTTGCTGCAATAGGCTTTATATGGCTAATTGGGTGGTTAAAAATAGCTAAAGATAAACCGGAACAACATAAAAAAATATCAAAAGAAGAATTAGAATATATTTTATCTGACGATAATAATGTAGAATCAAAAACCACAAATACTATATCTAAACCATTATCTTTTTATATAAAGAGTCCGACTATATTAGCAACAACTCTTGCATTCTTCAGTTTGAATTATATTTTATTTTTCTTTTTATCATGGTTTCCAAGTTACTTATCTAATGTTCAAAATCTCAGTATAAAAGATATGAGTATAGTAAGTATTATACCTTGGCTATTAGGTGCTATTGGAATGGCTCTAGGGGGAATACTTTGTGACTTTGTTTTAAAGAAAACAAATAAACCATTATTCTCCAGAAAAATCGTGTTGGTTAGTTGTCTAGGAATATCGGCAATCCTTGTCTTTCTTGTCGGTAATGTTACTCGTGTTGAAAGTGCCGTAGCACTCATGGCATTCGGAATATTTTTCTTATATTTATCTGCTACAACCTATTGGGCAATTCTACAAGATACCGTTGCAAAAAATAATATTGGTGCGGTTGGTGGATTTGTACACGCAATGGCAAATGTTGCCGGAATTTTAGGCCCTATTATTACAGGCTATATCATTGAATGGTCTGGAATGTATAGCATCGCATTTTTTGTGGCAGGTGGAATCGGTATTGTTGGCGCAATCAGTGTCGCATTATATGTAAAACCACTAAATCTCACTAACTAAGAAATTTTCAAATTAAAAGGTTAATAATTATGAAACTAGGATTTGGTTTATATCGACATATGCTTAATGATGAACATTATGCTTTTGCAAAACAATGTGGAGCAACTCATATCGTTGTTCATATGGTCGACTACTTTAACAGTAATGAACGATTTTCACGTAGCGACCAGCCAATTGGCGATAATGATGGCTGGGGAACGGCTGTTGGTGATGTCTGGACAGTAGATGAACTAATAAAAATCCGTGACCGGATGCAAGAGTTTGGCTTAACATTTTATGCAATTGAAAATTTCGACCCTTGCCACTGGGATGATATTTTGTTTGACGGCCCTAAAAAATTAGAACAGCTTGAAGTCGTCAAAAACATTATTAGAAATGTAGGGAAAGCAGGTATTCCTGTCTTTGGATATAATTTCAGTCTGGCAGGAGTCGCAGGGCGAGTTATCGAAAACAAAGCACGAGGAGGTGCTCAAACTGTTGGTTTATCTGGCATCAATGAAGACATTCTAGAACCAATGCCGGATAATATGGCATGGAATATGAAAATCAATAACCATAGTGCTGGTTATCGTCCTGAAACAACAACAGAGCAACTCTGGGAAAGGTTAACCTGGTTCTTAAACCATATTATCCCTGTCGCTGAAGAAGCAGGCGTTCGCCTAGCTGCTCATCCAGACGATCCTCCACTAGAGTTTGTCAGAGGCCAGCCAAGGCTCGTCAATCAACCTCACTTATATCAAAAATTACTAGATATAAAACCAAGTAAATCAAATGCGCTAGAGTTTTGTCTTGGAACCATTGCCGAAATGTCTGAGGGCAACGTTTACGAAGCAGTACAACAATATGCAAGTCAAGATGCGATGGCATACGTCCATTTTAGGAACGTTAAAGGTAAAGTGCCACACTATCATGAAACCTTCATTGATGAGGGCGATATTGATATGTTGAAGGTATTAACAATATTAAAAGAAAATAATTATACAGGTGTATTAATCCCTGACCATACGCCACAAATGTCATGTGATGCGCCATGGCACGCAGGTATGGCTTATGCGATGGGATATATGCAAGCATTACTTAAAGTACTGAAATAATATATAAATAATGCTCCATGCACTATTTTGATAAATGTGCATGGAGAGCTTTATACGAACAATTTATTCCCTCGCCAACGCATCAATTGGGTTCAAGCGAGCTGCATTTCGAGCAGGTAAAAAGCCAAAAATAATGCCAATGGCTGTTGAACAAACAAAGGCACTGACTAATGCCACCGGGTCAAAAGAAAAAGTCCAGCCTGGTAGTGCCATTTGAGCCAATAAACTAATCCCATACGATAGGCCAATCCCCATCAACCCGCCCATTAAACAGACTAGTACGGCTTCGATAAGAAATTGCTGCATCACATCGCTAGTCCTAGCCCCTACCGCCATGCGAATACCAATTTCTCGCGTCCTTTCGGTAACAGAAACCAGCATAATATTCATCACACCAATACCACCAACCACCAGCGAAATAACCGCGACTAATGTTAGAAACAGTTGCATAGTCTGGGTGGTTTTTTCCGCTGTTTTTACAAAAGTGTCAAGGTTATAGGTGAAAATATCCTTTTTACCATGGCGCAACGTGAGTAAGCGGGTCAGTTGCTGTTCTACCGTTTTCGCATCGTAACCATCTTTCACCCTAACAACAAAGCTCTCATAGTATGGACGGTTCAGAATTTTACTATTCACCGTAGTATCCGGTAACCAAACCGATAGCGACTTACTCGAACCAAAAGTCGATTTTTTCTCTTCAAGCACACCGATAACCGTTACAGGCATATTACCAATGAGCAAAGTTTCGCCAATAACATTTTCTTGTTTAGGGAAAAAGCGGCGCTTAGTATTGGCATCAATAACCACCACTTGTGCGCGCTTATCCACCATATCTTGCGTGAAACTCATACCTTCTGAAAATTTAGAGGCATAAACATTAAAATAATCCCGACCAACACCGGTGAGCTGTGCCGAAGCGTCAACATTCCCTTTTCTTAAGCGTGTTGAGTGGTTGAGCTCGCCAGAAATCGCGTACACATAAGGCTGTTTTGCTAATGCATCAATATCTGAGGCTCTTAAGGACTGACGATTTTTTGCATCATCGTACCCAAAGTCTTCCCCTGGATAAATTGAAATGGTATTCGTCCCGATTGATTTTATATCATTAAGGACCATACCTTGAGCAGCATCACCGATCACCATTATTGATACCACCGACGCAATGCCAATGATAATCCCCAGCATAGTCAGCAATGTACGCATCTTATTAACGACCATGGCACGCCAAGCCATTAATAAGGCCTCACTAAACCGACCATACGCCTGAGCTAAAGAGAATTTTCGTGGGGGAGCTTTTGGTAATGAATTTGTTCGTTTCGTGGCTTTGCTACCCGAGTCATTCAAAATCTCGCCATCTTTAATTTCGATAATACGTTCCGCTTGTTGAGCAATTTCAGGGTCATGCGTGACAATAATTACGGTATGCCCTTGGGCACAGAGGTCTTTTAAAATATTCATGACCTCTTCCCCCGAATGGCTATCCAGTGCTCCTGTTGGCTCATCTGCGAGAATTATCTGCCCACCATTCATAAGAGCGCGAGCAATACTCACGCGCTGTTGTTGCCCACCAGACAACTGACTTGGACGATAATCAACTCGCTCCCCTAACCCTAGACGCTGTAATAGCTGGGCTGCTCGCTCACGACGTTGGTTTTTACCCTCCCCTGCATACACCGCAGGCACCTCAACATTTTGTTCCGCGCTTAAATGACTCAGTAAATGGTAACGTTGAAAAATAAAGCCAAAATGCTCTCGGCGCAGTTCTGCCAATTGATCGTTATCTAACGTTGCAACGCTTTGGCCATCAATGAAATAATTCCCTTCAGTTGGTTTATCTAAGCACCCAATAATATTCATGAGCGTGGATTTACCTGAACCAGAAGCACCAATGATCGCTACCATCTCACCTGCATTAATTTGCAGTGAGACATTTTTTAAGACTGTAACTCGGTTTTCGCCTTCCCCGTAGCGGCGAGTGATCCCTTGAAGATCAATTAACGCAGACATAGTTAGTATTCCGTCTCGCTATGGCCAATGACCACTTTGTCACCTTCATTTAGGCCTTTGGTAATTTCCACATACACATCATTTCGACCACCAATTTCAACGTGTTTTTTCTCGACTTTATTGCCTTGAAGGATATCCACTTCATAGGTTTGTGGTGAAATTTCATTGCCTAATGCAGATAGCGGTAGTAACAGAACATTTTTACGTGACTCTAATTCAATAGTGACCTGAGCGGTCATTTGTAATTTCAATAAATGTTGCGGATTGGGTACCTCAAAGCGCGCATAATAGAAAATGGCATCATTGATTTTTTCAGGTGTTGGTAAAATATCTTTTAGTTGCCCTGAGAATTTTTTATCTGGAGCGCCTAAGACGGTAAACGAGGCATCTTGCCCAGGCTCCAAATAAATCACATCGGCTTCAGAAACTTCCGCTTTTACTAGCATCGTGTCTAAATCCGCAAGTGTTAAAATCGTTGGTGCTTCCTGAGCAGCAATAACCGTCTGCCCTTGTAATGTTTTAATAAAGGTGACAATGCCATCCATTGGAGCCGTAATTTGAGTGTATTTCAAATTTGTTTTTGCCGAATCTAAAGTGGCTTGGTTACGCTTAATTTGCGCTTGATAAGTGGCAACTTGCGCTTTTTTCACTTCTACATCAGTTTTGGCTTTATCAAGCTCTTGTTGGGAAACGGCTTGCTGTTTCGCTAGGCTTAAATGACGTTGATAAGTCAGTTGAGCAAGGCGAAGTTCCGCTTGAACTAATGATAGATTCGCTTCAAGTTCACGAGTCATCGCTTCAGACTCAGTCACATCATTTTGGGCTTTTTTCGGGTCAATAACGGCTAATAAATCACCTTTTTTAACATAATCACCCTCTTTGACATACAGAGTTTGTAGTTGCCCACTCACTTGAGCCCCCACATCGACTTTACGTACAGCGTCAAGTTTTCCCGTTGCCAGCACTTGTTTATCTAAATCGCCTCGAGTGACATCTACGGTTTGAAAAACCTCTTCTTCCTCACGATTAAAAAGAAACCCAGCAGTGACTAGGGCAACAATAATGATTGCCAAATAAATCGGCCACTTTTTCTTAGGCTTTGCCTTCATGTTTATTCGCTTCCTATGAACAAAAAGAGGGCATTGCCCTCTAAGATCGCTGACAACTTGTAAAAGGAGGTGACTTTCCAATTTGTTGCCAGCTAAAAACTAATGATCAAATTATATATCACTTAAGTTATCAATTGATTCAACATGAGATAAACCTAAGAGTGGGATTTCTCAATAATCCATCAACAACCCGTAAAATTTATCGATATCACCATTAATTTGCTTTACCCCTTGCCAACCATGCCACACGAGAAAACATACTTTTCAACTGTAGAGGGATACTATCTGGACCTAACTCAGCCGCCCGATTAACAGTTGCTAACGCTAAATCTGGCTTCGATGTACGAGAGATCGCCTTAATAATCACTCGCCTTGTTGAAACTTTCGCATTATCTGGAATATCAGCAATTTCATGATAAAGTTTTCGAAACCCTTCACGATATAGGAAATGTTCCATATCTGGTGCGGGTAGCATCGTTAGCCTATCCCTATCTGAGGAATTAATTTTATTAGCATAATGCGTCGCTGTTGCCGCATATTTACGCCCTGCCTCATCACCATCAGTTAAAACATGCCATTCAATTCCCATTTTATTGGCAAACTTTAGCAGTGGTTTCAAACCACTTTGCGCAAATGCAATAACTTTTATTCCTTCTGTTTCAAAGTAATAGTTACACTGGCGCGAGAATTCATTCATCAGCCAAATTTCAGTTTCCCCTTCAACTAATAACCAACAGCGAGCGAACAAGGCTGACGGACGATTAAAGCGAATATGGAAAGAAATTTTACGTAATTCTTCAGCACTCAAATCATTTTCATTTAAACGATAAGCTGAAACTTTATTCGTATTACGAACCAGACGACATAAATCCTCCAAAGGCGCTAATGAAAGTAGCTCCCCTGAATTCGTCGTGGTGATCCTCTGTAGAGAAAATAAGCTAAATAAGCCCCATGCAATGGAAAGCATAATTGGGTGCAAACGCGTTTCAGGGTCTTCAACAATAATCAATGGCCGAGCGTATTTATCTAAATGAATATTACCCTTTGATTGTAATAAAGAAGAAAACATCCCTAAAATAATTAACCGAATATTACGTTGATTTGGTTTGGCAATTAACCGGTTAATATTATCAAGCGCTTTCCAACCGCGTTTACGCGGTTCTATTTTAACCATTGAATTATCTGAACGAATAATATGGGAGCTTTGCCCAGAGAAGTAATGGCTAAGCAACTGTTGCATGGCATCAACCCCATCACAGAGATCTTCATCACTTAAGCGTTCAGGGTTGTTGACCAATGCGCTAGTGAGTTCCTTAATACGAGCATTAAATAAGTCACGTACCTCTTTTTGCCCTGAAACAATCGTTTCTGGATTAAGTGAGTGTAAAAAACGCGCATCACGAAGGCGAATAACAGGATACAACCGAATAATTTCTTTAATATATTTACCGACGTTGTCCAATGAAAGTTTATTACCACCTGCATTTAAAAAGCTTTTATCGACAACTATCGTGTCATCATCTTTAAGTTCTGCACTAACACGATAAAAAATATGTTTAAGGTCATCACCGTTATCTACCCAAACTGAGGCTAAGTTATGAAAACGATAGGATTGATGACGCCCTTTGCGGCGTTCACAAAATTTTAAGACTATCTGCAATGAACGGTAACGTGACTCATCATTCCCTGCGGGATAGTGAAAATCATGAAGACTGAATTGGTAATCTATATGTTCAGGAGAAAGAAGAAGGTCAAGTGCATCAAGTAAGCTCGACTTTCCCCATGAATTCTCGCCAACTAAAACTGTACTGTTATTCAGTTCTAATGAAAGGCGGTTAATCCCTCTAAATCCGTATATTTCCACACGTTCCAGGTACATATCACTCTCCTTGGAATATTTTTAGTTCACCCTAAATATTATTAGTTTTCATTACATATCGGGTGATTCCGTCAATTGGATATACTAAAGAACAATATTTAGAGCTTACCGATTAACCTTCTTTATTACTATAACTATGTATGTAAAATAAAAATTCTTCATAGCAAAATAGCAAACTATGTTGAGCATCTAATTGCAGTGTTATAAAATAGTAAAACTTTTATTTTTAGTGTTTTTGACCTATTTTTTATTAGTTAGCCAATAAAAACATTTTATAACAAAAAGAACTTTTAGCACGGGGCGTTAAATCGGGTTTGTACTTCAATAACCTAAATAAATAAAATTGTATAACCCTTTGTTTATATTTAGCTAGTCGATGAGATAACCTCTAAGGATGCGGCCATGTATTCAGGACTCTTAATTATTCTTCTACCATTAACGCTTGGTTATCTTATTCCTATTAAAAACAAGCAAATTCTCCATCGAGTACACCAATCCTTGAATTCAATGGTGTATGTTATTTTATTTTTAATGGGAATTACTCTCGCACTTCTTGAAAATTTAAGTGTTCACTTATTTTCTATTTTAATTTATGCAGTTACCTTTTTTGGTTGCATATTTTCATTGAATGTAATCTCACTGTTATTGCTGGATAAATTTGATCCTTGGAAAATTCCGCAACATAAACAAGAAAAACCACCTTCACGAATCAAAATGGTACTCGAATCCTTACAGTTATGCGGAGTGTTACTACTCGGATTTGTCGTTGGCCTAACTCATTTTGATTTTCTGCACTATGCCGACAAAGGGAGCCAGTTGGCATTAATGCTACTGCTATTACTCGTCGGTATCCAGCTACGTAACAGTGGCATGAGCATCAAGCAAATTTTAATCAACCGCCGCGGTACAACCATTGCGTTTGTCATGGCGGTCAGTGCATTAGCGGGTGGTGCGTTAGCCGCGTTCTTACTAGACCTTCCCGTGAAAATGGGGTTAGCGCTGGCTTCTGGCTTTGGCTGGTACTCATTAACAGGGATTGTCCTCACCGATGCTTATGGCCCAGTCATGGGGAGCGCTGCTTTTTTCAATGATTTAGCAAGGGAACTTGCTGCAATCATGCTTATTCCAATTATTATTAACCGTTACCGCTCAACCGCTCTTGGCATTTGTGGTTCAACATCAATGGATTTTACACTGCCTGTTTTACAACGCAGTGGTGGGGTTTCAATTGTCCCTGCTGCTATTGTTCACGGCTTCGTACTGAGTCTTATTACGCCAATTCTCATGGCCTTCTTTACATAGGTAAAATTTCAGTCACAATAGCTGTTAATTTGCGTGAATCAGGAAATTAACATGACAGATAAACAACGTGTTTTAGTGTTGGGCGCTAGTGGCTATATTGGTCAGAATCTGATCCCTAAACTCATTGAGCAAGGATATGACGTAACAGCAGGTGCACGTCGTGTTGATTGGATGTTATCTCAAGGCTGGCAAGATACCCAATGCATTTATGTGGATCTTCACGACCCTGAAACACTAAAAGGTGTCATGGAAGGCATCGATATTGTTTATTTCCTCGTTCATAGCATGGCCGACCAAGCCAATTTAGTCGAGCGTGAGCGTGCAGCCGCTCGCAACGTGCAACAAGCCCTTGAAGGCTCAAACGTTAAACATGTTATCTATCTCAGTGCATTACAACATGGGCACACCTATTCACCACACCTAATTGCTCGACGTTTAACCGGTGATATTCTACGTGAAAGCCAAATCCCTGTTACCGAAATCCGCTCATCAATTATCGTTGGGTCTGGTTCTGCCGCATTCGAAATTATGCGTGATATGGTCTACAACTTAGCGATTTTAACGCCACCACGTTGGGTTCGTTCTAAATCGTCACCTATCGCCCTATCGAATATTTTGTATTATTTAACGCAACTGGCAAAAATACCAACAACTGAGAATCGGATTTTTGATGCAGGTGGCCCTGAGTTTATTAGCTACCAAGAGCTATTTAAGCGCTTTATTAAAGTCAGTGGTAAGCGGCGTTTACTTATTCCTATTCCGATCCCCATCAGTATGATTTCCGTGCATTTCATCAGTTTGATCACCTCCGTACCACCGTCAATCGCTAAGGAGTTAATTCAAGGCTTGCAGCACGACCTCCCCGCGGATGATAAAGCGTTACGAGAACTGATCCCCCAAACCTTAATTTCTTTTGATGATGCCGTTAGAACGACTTTAGCAGAAGAAGCCGATGCCGTTGATAACGCAGATTGGGGTTATGATCCAGAAGTCAGAAAACGCTGGCGTCCCGGCTATGGCTATTACCCAAAACAAGCGGGAGCAACCCTTGGAACAACAGCCAGTTCAGAATCGCTTTGGTATACAGTGCAACAAATCGGCGGAAAAAACGGCTATTTCTATGCCAATGGCCTGTGGAAAACTCGCGCCATCATGGACGATATGATGTTAAATAAAGTGAAGTACGGCCGCCCCGATCGTGAACAGCTCCAACTCGGTGATGAGATTGACGGCTGGCGCGTAATTAATCTTGAACCTAATAAACAACTTAGCTTGTTATTTGGTATGAAAGCCCCAGGACTTGGCCGCTTAACTTTTACTATTCATGATAGCGGGAACCGCCGTTCAATTGATGTTAGAGCATGGTGGCACCCAGCTGGCTTTTGCGGCCTACTCTATTGGTTTGCCATGATGCCCGCACATTTATTTATTTTTAAGGGAATGGCAAAACGCATCAGCGAACTGGCTTATGAGCGAGATAAACAACTCGCTAAAGAACAGCAAGCAGAGCAACTGACCGTTAAATCGGAATAATTTTAGCGTAAAAACCAAATTTTTATGCAGAAATTATTGCATAAATATGCTCATAGGATTAATATCGCGGGTAGTGAAATAAGATATTATTGGTACACATGAGCATTCAATTAAAAAACATCAACTGTTTCTATGGTTCCCATCAGGCACTCTTTGATATCAATCTAGAGTGTTCTGCTGGTGAGACTATGGTATTACTTGGGCCAAGCGGGGCTGGTAAAAGCTCATTGTTACGTGTCCTCAATTTATTAGAAATGCCACGTTCAGGCCACTTGAATATTGTGGGTCAGCAATTTGACTTTTCTTCAGCTCCAGATGCGAAAGCGATTCGTGAGCTGCGTCAAAATGTAGGGATGGTATTTCAACAATATAATCTGTGGCCTCATCTGAGCGTTATGGACAACTTAATTGAAGCACCTTGCCGCGTGTTAAAATTATCAAAGCAAGAAGCGCAAGCAAAAGCGTCTAAGTTATTAGAACGCTTACGGTTGTCGCAATTTGCTGATCGCTACCCCTTACATTTATCGGGTGGTCAGCAACAGCGTGTTGCGATTGCAAGAGCGCTAATGATGGAACCAAAAGTTTTATTATTTGATGAACCAACCGCGGCACTTGACCCAGAAATCACCGCTCAAGTTGTTGATATTATTCGTGAACTATCTGCAACTGGGATTACACAAGTCATCGTCACTCACGAAGTGGAAATTGCTCGCAAAACCGCTAGCCGTGTCGTGTATATGGAAAACGGCCATATAGTAGAACAAGGGGATGCAAGCCATTTCACTGCACCTCAAACAGAAGCATTTGCAAATTATCTGTCACATTAATAGATATAGGATTAAGCAATGAAAAAAATTATATTAGCTGCACTGCTGGGCGCTGTAACCCTATCTGCAACTGCTGCGGAAAAAGAAACCATCCGTTTTGCAACAGAAGCGACTTACGCACCTTTTGAAATGTTCGATAAGAATAACCAAATCGTTGGCTTTGACGTTGATTTAGCCAATGCAATGTGTGAAAAAATGAATGCAACTTGTACATTTACTCACCAATCTTTCGACAGCTTAATTCCTAGCTTAAAATTCCGTCGCTTTGAAGCATTAATGGCAGGTATCGATATTACCCCTGAGCGCCAACAGCAAGTAGATTTCACTGAGACTTACTACCCTAACTCAGCAGAATTTATTGCTGTAAAAGAAAAAATCAGCTCAGTAGACCAATTAAAAGATAAAAAAATTGGTGTTCAAAACGGAACCACTCACCAAAAATACATCATGGAACAACATAAAGGGATGACAACCGTTCCTTATGATAACTACCAATCTGCTATTTTAGACCTACAAAATGGCCGTATCGATGCCGTCTTCGGTGATACCGCAGTTGCTGACGAATGGTTAAAAGCTAAAGGTAACGAAAACTTAGCTGCTGTTGGTGAAAAAGTGACTGATCCACAATATTTCGGTATTGGTTTAGGTATTGCTGTTCGTAAAGGGAATAAAGAGCTGTTGGATAAAATGAATAAAGCCTTAGCTGAAGTTAAAGCAGACGGCACTTATGATGCTATCCACAAAAAATGGTTTCAACAGTAATTGATATAATTAATGAGCAACTTTCTATTTTTAACAAGTGCCGCCGGTATCACCGTCGGCCTTGCTGTTTCTGCACTGGTTTTGGGGCTGATCCTCGCCATGTTATTTACTGCGTGGGAGTCCGTCCGTTTTAAACCTATTGCCTTTTTAGGGACTTGCTGGGTTACTTTGATCCGCGGTCTGCCTGAATTATTGGTCGTGTTGTTTGTTTATTTCGGTACATTACAACTGATCAATTTATTTGGTGATGGGTTCGATATAAACCTCGGTTTTTGGCAAACCACTATTCAAATCGACCCCAGCATTTTCTTTGCTAATAGTGGCGAATTTGACTATACCCCATTTGTTTGTGGTGTTATTGCCCTTGCCTTGTTGTACGCCTCTTATGCATCACAAACATTAAGAGGAGCTTTAAAAGCAGTACCTTATGGCCAGTGGGAAGCAGGTTTTGCATTAGGTTTAAACAAACGCACTATTTTCTTTCGGTTCATTATGCCGCAAATGTGGCGCCATGCGCTTCCAGGCTTAGGCAACCAATGGCTTGTATTATTAAAAGATACCGCGTTAGTTTCACTCATCAGTGTTAATGATTTGATGCTACAAACAAAAACAATCGTCAATAGAACTCACGAGCCATTCACATGGTACGCCATTGTGGGTTTGATTTACCTTGCCATTACGTTAGTCAGTCAAGTTATCTTAAAACGTATTGAATTGCGTACTACTCGCTTTGAGCGAGGTGAATCAAAATGATGGATTTAATTTTAGATATTCTTCCAGGGCTACCAACCAGCTTATCACTAACGTTTAGCGCACTCATTGTGGCTTTTATCTTAGCGATATTATTTACTTTAGTTCTCTCGCTGAAAACCCCTGTGGTTTCTCAAGCCGTTAAAGTCTATATCACGCTTTTCACTGGTACGCCGTTATTGGTACAATTTTTCTTAATTTATAACGGCCCAAGCCAATTTAAATCATTGCAAGATTATCCCATGTTGTGGGAGATTATTTCCACACCTTGGGTCTGTGCAATGGTTGCATTGGCCTTAAACAGTGCGGCTTATTCCACTTTGTTATTCCACGGTGCAGTTAAAGCCATCCCATCAGGCCAATGGCAGTCTTGCCAAGCCCTTGGTATGAGTAAAATGCAAACCATGCGTATTATTTTGCCTTATGCCTTTAAGCGTTCGTTATCGTCCTATTCCAATGAAGTCGTCCTGATTTTCAAGAGTACGTCACTTGCCAGTACGATTACAATGTTAGATGTCATGGGCTATAGCCAACTGATCTTTGGTCAAAGCTGGAATGTGATGGCGTTTGTTGCTGCGGGAATTATTTATTTAGTGGTCAATGCAATTTTGACCGTTCTAATGCGTTTAATTGAACGCAAAGCGTTGGAATTTGAGCATAGAGGCTAGTTTTATCTCACTTTAATAGAAAGCTTGGTATTAAAACCAAGCTTTTTTTATATTATCTATCAATGAGTTAACCGTTTTAATAAAGTCAATACCTCATAATGCGCCGTATGAGGAAATAAATCAAACAACTGTACCTTACAGACTTGATAGCCAGCCAACAGTTGTAAATCTTGCGCCATGGTTTGTGCATTACAGCTAGAATACAAAATATATTCAGGCTGCACATGGGAAAGGAAATCGCATAACTCTTTACCAATTCCTCGGCGTGGCGGATTGACTAAAATAAGCTGAGGGATATCCTGATTCGCCGTGGCAAAACGCGTTGAATCAAGGGCTTTAAACTCAACATGCTTTAATCCAAGTTCATCCGCTGATTGCTGTGCGCTGGCAATCGCTGGCGCACTGATTTCTATCCCTGTTAAGTGAGTGTCTTTTTCAGCACAGTGCAGCCCAAAGCCGCCCACGCCACAAAACAGATCCCACAAGCTATCGATATCTAACGCTTTAACCCATTCCCTCGCGGTTTGGTATAATTTTGCAGCCACTATAGGATTCGTTTGGAAAAAACCTTGTGGCCGAATAAATAAAGGGACTTGATTAAACTCTTCACGAAGTGTGCGCTGCTCCGTTAAGAAAATCTCATCCTCACCTTCAAGTATTGCCATATGCACGGGTTGAATATTGGCGGTGATCACCGCAAGCAGTGGCAACTGTTCTTGTAGCCATGGCAGTGCCTTTTTTAACTGCTCAATTTTTTTCTCTGAGCGCAACACAAACCGCAGCATGAATTTCCCAGAGTAATGACTTTGGGTTAATAATAGGTATTTTAATTCACCGCGTTTGCGCTCAATGTTATAAGGCGTCAGCCCTGCCCTTGCAATAAAAGGAATAATGGCACTAAACACATCAGAAAAGGCATCTGGATACAACGGGCAGTCCGTTAAATCTACACCTTGCCCATCTCGCCCAACAATACCTAAAATTGGCTTCTCAACACTACCACTAACGACCATTTTGGCTTTATTGCGAAAAGCCGTTTGCGGCCCTGTCACTGGAGGCTGAAATAAAGAAGTATCAATAGCAGGTAAAAGAGCCTGTAGTTGACTCTGCTTTTCAATAATTTGCTGTTCAGGAGTTAGTGTCAGCCATTGGCATGAATGGCATTGCCCTGTGGCATATTTTTCACAATGCATAGCAAAAACTTAGTGGAGAATGACTGAAGGTTTGTCATCAAGAGAAAGCTCAGAGCCTTCTTCAGAGCTGTCATCATCTTCACTAAAGTCATCTTGATTTGCATACAACAAATTATTGCTAAAGATTTCAAAGACAATAGCTGAAATTTGCTCTTCCGCTTGCTGTAAAAAATGGCAGAATTGACGATACGTCATTCCTGCTTCTAATGAAAATGATTGGCTAACAATCAATTTAGGCAAGTTTTCATTGTTTATTTCAAGGAAAACTTTTGCCGTTAATGAGCTGGCATTAATTTGGCTGATATTCGCCACTAACGTCACAATCGCTGTCGGTTTGAGCTCAGCTAATGCAGACAACACCAAAACATTATTTAAAATATCGAGCTTTGCATCAAAAATACCGTCTATATTTTGCATATGAGGTAAATGTAATGCAGAGCAGGAATCACACTCGAAATAAGAGGTTTTGAGTTGGTCTAACCATTCACGTAACTTAGTGATGTCAGGGTAACAAATAGAATCCATGGATAGTAACCTTCTTCAACTCAAAATAGTCGTGCAATATCGATTTGTTAGGGTTCTGGCACATTTTCCCCTAACTAAAAAACGAATAATTCTCACACATTGTAGAGCGAAACACCAGTAAAACCACGCTCAATCTACTTATTCATCTGGTTTATTATCTGTAGAGTCTGGCTTTTTAGATACATTCTTTTCTGGTTGTTTATTATCAATGCCCAAAAAACTCAGGCCATGAATTGCTCGCCAGACAATATTGACCATTGCGGGCACCAAACAGCCAATGCCGACCATAATCATGCTCACGATCGCCCCTGGCTGCATTAAAGGCTCCGGCAATGTGATATAGTCATTTGTTGCTAACAAAACAATAATAAGCAGAATGATCCCCACACCTTCTAACACGATAATGGGCTTTGGCATGTCCGCCAGTGAACGCATTGTCCCTTTAGACTGAGGTTTATTGCTCATTCTTTTTCTCCTCTCATTATTGTGTCACTTTCTCAAACTGAGAATTATATGTCATACCTATAGGTATAACAGGAAAATTCGACTTTTATTTCATAACTTATGTAGGCATAGTATTGAGCATTGCAATTAGAATCTGAGCTCAAGATAAAAAGGAGATACTATGTATACTGTTATTTTTGGTCGTCCTGGCTGCCCATACTGTGTTCGTGCAAAAGAACTCGCTGAAAAACTGAAAAATGAACGTGAAGATTTTGACTACCGCTACGTTGATATTCAAGCTGAAGGTATTTCTAAAGAAGATTTATCTAAAACTGTTGGCAAACCTGTTGAAACCGTTCCACAAATTTTTATTGATGAGCAACATATTGGTGGATGTACAGATTTCGAAGCTTACGCAAAAGAAAATTTGAATCTATACAAATAATTAGCCCTTTCCGTTTTTCATCTCAACAAGCAAAGTTGTTCACTTATTTATAGGTGTTAACACTTTGCTTGTTCTTTTTGTGCTATTTAAGCCAAATTTAATAAAAATATTGTACTTTTTTTCATCTAGGTGAGAACTTTCTTTTTTAGACGGGGTCTTAATTAGTGCCACTGCTTTTCTTTGATGTCCCCATATTGAGGAGCCCGATAGCCAACTATTTGTTTTCATGCTATCGGGTTTTTTGTTTCTAACGGCTGGGTTCGCCTTGCAATGTAATGATTAACCTACGTTTTCCACCATAATTTCGGTGCTCACATAAATAAATCCCCTGCCACGTCCCCATGTTTAAACGCCCTTTAGTAATTGGAATAGTCAAACTTGCACCCAATAAACTGCTTTTTAAGTGCGCAGGCATGTCATCACTTCCTTCATAATCATGCTTATAATAAGGTTCATTTTCAGGAACGGCCTGATTGAAAAAGCTCTCGAAATCTTCCCTGACAGTGTAATCTGCATTTTCATTGATTGTTAAAGATGCTGATGTATGTTGAATAAAAATATTCGCTAAACCAACCTTGATTAAGCTAAGTTCAGGAAGTTGCTTGAGAATTTCTTCTGTCACTAAATGAAACCCTCTCGCTTTTGCGCTAAGTTGTATCTCTTTTTGCCACCACATCACTTTTTCTCCCTTGACTTATCTAAACTCATTACTGCACTAAATAATTATTGAGTAAATGTTAAACCGCAAGTAAATTTGTCGCATATAGCTTTCAATAATAAGACAAAGGGACTTTACCTGCTCATTAAGAAACTTTAATCTCCCCCTTTTATATCTATTCTGTCTCACTAACCATCTGACCGAGGTACTGAACTGTGCTGGAACAACTTAACCTTGATCTATTCAATTTGATCAATGCGACTCCAGAAACCGCTAGTGGAACCATTGCTGTAGCGAATGTGATTGCGAAACGCTTAATTCTATTATTTCCACTATTTACTGTTGCTTGTTGGTTTTGGGGCGCCCAGCCAAATATGACTCGCCAACGTGCCTTTGCTTGTAAAGCAGCCATTGCTATCGTCATTGGCTTAACCATTTCATGGCTAGTGGGCTATTTCGCGCCGCATGACCGCCCATTTGTCATGGGAATTGGCACTAATTTCTCCGAGCATGAAGCCACGCCTTCATTCCCAAGTAACCATGGCACGATTGTCTTTACATTCGCTTTTGCATTTCTTTTCTGGCTAAGAACTTGGGTTGGCCTCGTGATGATGATCCCCGCTGTCGTTATTGCTTGGTCACGTATTTACCTCGGTGTTCATTGGCCTTTAGATATGGCAGGTGCCTTTATACTGGCGATTGTCGCATGCGGTTTGGCCCAGATCCTCTGGTCTGTTGGTGCGTATAAAATTCAATTACCTATCACTCGGCTATATAGTTTTATTTTTGCCTCTCTTATTCGTAAAGGTTGGTTTCAACCATAACAACGTATATTCAAATACTGGCATTAATTAATGCCAGTATGTTTAGCATTATAAAAATTGCGCTAAATCAAAGTTTCTGTTTATTTCCATTCTCATGATTAAAACTTTTTTGAAGTTATCAATAAAATTATTAAAACAATTACTTAACAAATATCTTGTTACCTATTTTAATTATTTTTTTCGTTGCAAAAAAAGTGGCAAATATAAGCACAAAAAAAACGTAAAATAATTAATATATAGTTATCTTTCCTCCAATTTTCAAACTAATTAGTTACGCAATAAATCAATCTAAAAGATAAAAATATTTCATTTATTTTCAATTGGTTATCAGTTATCTATAACAATTTACTTGTACTATTATTACAGTACAGCTCAATATTTATATTGATATGGATGATATTTTAATCAGCTCAATTTTAATCATTAATATAATAATATTTTTCTAACAGAATTTAATTCTGCTCACATTTAAGTAAAGCTTAACTTATTCACCCACTATTCAATTGCTAATAAAAACAAACTTAACGCAAATTTATTTAACATTTTTATAAAATATAATTATATCTCGCAATCTTGGGGGATATTTCTCTTTTGAGATAATGATCACGGCATTTTATTCTGGTAAACTATAAATTCACACACTCAAAATCCAATGTTAAAATTTAATGATAAAAATACAAAACTGATTGAAAATCAATTTACCGTCAATTTTAGTTTTATTTCCAATCAGATTGTTACGCAAAAGAAAACAATTGTTATTGAGTAATTGTTCGTACCAAAAGATTAAAAGGTCGTAACGCATTTGCAGTTACGCTAAATGATTTTTTTGACTTATATTTTCGGAGACTATTATGGATGCAACAAAAGTTGGTTCCATCGACAAAACGGCCTCGCAAACAGTAAATAGTAGTGCTTGGCGCAAAACTGACACAGTATGGATGCTGGGTTTATATGGTACAGCTATCGGTGCTGGGGTATTGTTTTTGCCAATCAATGCAGGTATGAGTGGTTTATTACCTGTTTTACTGATGCTGGTATTAGCCTTCCCAATGACATTTTTTGCTCACCGTGGGTTAACACGCTTCGTTCTTTCTGGTTCAAAACCTGACGGTGATATCACTGAAGTTGTAGAAGAACATTTTGGTCGCACAGCAGGAAACTGGATCACCCTACTCTACTTCTTTGCTATTTACCCTATTCTTCTTGTTTATGGTGTTTCCATCACCAATAACGTCAATAAATTCTTAACCGAATTATTGGGCGTTGGCGCACCACCACGCTGGTTACTTGCCTTGATCCTTGTAGGCGGAGTGATGGCGATTGTGGCATTCGGTGAAAAATACATCGTAAAAGTCATGAGTATGTTAGTGTTTCCATTTATCGCCGTGCTGGTTGCATTCTCACTGTATATGATCCCACATTGGTCTGGTGATGTACTAAATACATTAACTTGGGAAGGTATCACTGAAGCAACAAAAAATACCGGCGGACAAAGCATCTGGGTCACTATTTGGCTAACAATCCCAGTGATGGTATTCGCATTTAACCACTCGCCAATTATCTCCGCTTTCTCCGTTGCAAAACGTGAAGAATACGGTGATGCAGCTGAACAAAAATGCTCACGGATCCTTGCTTCTGCACACATTCTGATGGTGCTGACAGTTATGTTCTTCGTGATAAGCTGTGTCTTTACCTTATCTTCAGCGGATCTTGCACAAGCTAAAGCACAAAATATCAGTATTCTTGACTACCTGTCTGGCTATTTTGACCAGCCATTCATTAAATATGCAGCTGCAATCATTGCCTTTATTGCAATTATTAAATCCTTCCTTGGTCATTATTTAGGTGCTCGTGAAGGTTTCAATGGCCTAGTTGAACGTGCTTACCGTGCAAAAGGTAAAACAATTGATGTTCGCAAGTTAAACCGCGGTACTGCAATCTTCATGTTAGTCACAACTTGGTTAGTGGCAACATTGAACCCAGGTGTGCTGGATATTATTGAAAGCCTCGGTGGCCCAGTTATCGCTATCTTACTGTTCTTGATGCCAATGTATGCAATTAGCAAGGTACCAGCAATGCGTAAATACTCAGGTAAAATCAGTAATGTATTTATCGTAATTATGGGTCTGGTCGCTATCTCTGCGGCAACATATAAGTTATTCTTCTAATTGAAGCCACTAGGTAGCGACCAACAACGGAAGCTACCTAATTTCAATGACTTTCTACAAAAGGAAGCACTGAATATGATTAGTGTATTTGATATCTTCAAAATTGGCATCGGCCCTTCAAGTTCCCATACCGTCGGCCCAATGAAAGCGGGCAAACAGTTTGTTGACGACCTTATCCAGCAAAAATTACTCTCTCGCACAACACGAATTGCAGTTGATGTATATGGTTCGCTCTCTTTAACAGGTAAAGGCCATGCAACGGATATGGCGATTATTATGGGTCTTGCGGGTAACTTACCGGATACCATTGATATTGACGCTATTCCTGCTTTCATGCGTAATGTTGAGCAAACTGAAAGGCTCTCCCTTGCACAAGGGCAACATGAAGTTGATTTCCCTACTGAAGGGGGGATGAATTTTCATACAACCAATCTCCCCCTCCATGAAAATGGAATGAGTATTACGGCATTCAGTGGTGATGATGTTATTTACAGCAAAAATTACTATTCTATCGGCGGTGGTTTTATTGTCGATGAAGAACATTTTGGCCAGTCAGACGAAAATGCAATTCAAGTCCCTTACCCATTTAAATATGCGGCCGACCTGCAAAAACATTGTAAAGACACAGGGTTATCACTTTCCGCACTCGTGATGCAGAATGAATTAGCGTTACGCAGTAAAGAAGAAATTCAGCAATATCTCTCGTCCGTATGGGATGTCATGAAATCCGGTATTGAACGGGGAGTGACAACCGAAGGTTTACTACCAGGCCCATTACGTGTGCCACGTCGAGCAGCAGCGTTACGTCGTCAACTCGTAACAACCGATAACACCAATATGGACCCAATGGCCGTCATTGATTGGATCAATATGTATGCGCTTGCCGTTAACGAAGAAAATGCAGCGGGTGGTCGTGTTGTAACGGCACCAACGAATGGAGCCTGTGGCATTATTCCTGCGGTATTAGCTTACTATGACAAATTCATTCGCCCTGTGAATGAAAATTCCTATACCCGTTATTTTCTAGTTTCCGGTGTCATTGGTGCATTATATAAAATGAATGCGTCAATTTCCGGCGCCGAAGTGGGCTGCCAAGGCGAAGTGGGTGTTGCTTGTTCGATGGCCGCTGCGGGGCTCGCCGAATTAATGGGCGGTAGCCCTGAGCAAGTGTGTATCGCAGCAGAAATTGCCATGGAGCATAACTTAGGTCTCACCTGCGACCCTGTTGGAGGGCAAGTTCAAGTACCTTGTATTGAACGTAACGCCATTGCTTCCGTTAAAGCCGTAAATGCCGCACGCATGGCATTACGCCGTGTCAGTGACCCACGTGTTTGCCTCGATAAAGTCATTGAAACCATGTATGAAACTGGTAAAGATATTAACGCTAAGTATCGTGAAACATCCCAAGGGGGATTAGCGATTAAATTGGCTCACTGCGAATAGCATTTGTTTATCTATCGTCTCTATAAAAATGCCTGCTAATGCAGGCATTTTTTTGTTCACATCATTTTCATTTAATCATTATTAACCGAAAATGGCACTCCACCAGCCGCTAATCGTTTTCATGATGTAATCCCAAATACGACCGAAGAACCCCGCTTCCTCAACGGCACTTTTTGCAACTAGAGGATGCTGTTCGACGACTTCATCATTCAGAATAAAGTTAATCGTTCCTACCGCTTGGTTTTTAGCAAGAGGCGCTTCAAGTGAATCGTTAGTTAGTTGAATATCCACTTTCAAGTTTTGCAATTGCCCTTTAGGAATCGTAATTGAAACATCATCGGCAACACCTAAATCAACTTCTGAAGTATCACCAAACCAGACACGCTGCTTTTTCAGTGTGGCATCTGCCTTAATTGGCGTGACAGTTTCAAAGAAACGGAAACCCCAAGTGAGTAATTTTTCGCTTTCAGAAAAACGCACACGGTCACTTGGCGCTCCCAACACAACTGAAATCAAACGCATATCGCCTTCTGTTGCAGAGGCGACTAGGTTATGGCCTGCTCCACTCGTGTGCCCAGTTTTTACGCCATCCACTTTTAAATTTTGGTTCCATAACAGACGGTTACGGTTTGGTTGACGAATTTTATTAAAGGTAAACTCTTTTTCCTTGTGCAGTGCGTATTCATCGGGAACATCACGGATCATTGCTTGGGTTAACAATGCCATATCCCGTGCAGTACTATATTGCCCCTCTGAATCGAGGCCATGAACGGTTTTAAAATGGGTATTCTTTAAACCAATCTTTTGCACGTATTGATTCATTAAACTCACAAATGAGTCTTGGCTACCTGCAACATAATCGGCAAGAGCAATACTGGCATCATTCCCTGACTGGATCACAATCCCTTTATTTAAATCCAATACGGAAACACGATCTTTTGGCTTTAAAAACATCAAAGAAGAGCCTTTAAGAACAGGGTTTCCCGTTGCCCATGCATCTTCACCTACCGTAACCATATCCTGAGGGGTAATTTTCCCCGCATTCACCGCTTGCCCAATCACATAGCTGGTCATAATTTTTGTTAAACTTGCGGGATCTAAGCGTTCATCTGGATTCCCAGACGCTAAAATTTTACCGCTATTATAATCCATCAAAACAAACGCTTTTGCATCGACTTGAGGAGCAACCGGTGTCTGCGCCGCATAAGCACTGGTACTTACGGCAACCAAAAGACTCAACCCAATACCAGCTCGGCGGGTTTTTAAAGACAACATTTTCTTACTCATCGGTTATTCCTTCACTTAATTCTACACATTTAAATTACTGTCATTGACTCAACATCACTAAACGAGAACCCATCGCTGTGACAAAATTTGATAACTAGACCTAATATAAGACTTTAATTTCACTGAGGCCACTGATAACAAATAAACATTTGCCTCTGAGTAAATTTAATCTATCTTAACCATGGTCGATGCCAAAAAATCAATTTAGGAGACTGCCATGTTAACTGTTTGGGGACGCGTCAACTCTTCCAATGTCAAAAAAGTACTTTGGTGCTTAGAAGAATTAAATATCGCTTACAATCAAAAAGATGTGGGTGGCCCATTTGGTGGGCTAGATACACCTGAATATATAAAAATGAATCCAAACAGCACAATTCCAACTCTACAGGATGATGACTTTGCGCTGTGGGAATCGAATGCGATTTTACGTTACCTTACGGAAAAGTTTGATCATTCTCACTTATTGCTCGCACAAGACCTACAAGAACGAGCTGCCGCAGATAAATGGATGGATTGGAGTGGTGCTAATTTATTCGACCACATTAAACAGATGATGAACAAAATTGTTCGTGTCCCAGAAGCGGATAGAGACCCAGAACAAGCTAAAATTATTTATGGCAATATCAATCGGTTACTAACCATTGCTGATAATGCATTAGCTAACCAAGCCTATTTCAGTGGTGATAAATTTGGTATCGCTGACATTGCTATCGCACCACTATTTTACCCTTGGCATGAAATTGTCACTGAACGCCCCGAATTTAACAATTTGGAACGCTGGTACCAGCAACTGACCACACGCCCTGCGTTCCAAAAAATTGTCATGATCCCGATTAAATAATCACAGGGTCATATTCATCAAACTTGGGTTTGGGTACTGGTATTCAAACCCGAGTTCTTGGCAAATTCTATTACCGTTAATGGTTTTCCCCACTAACGTATTCTTCTCTTCAATAAATTGAGGCGGGGTTAACCCGATAGATTGTGCTGCATGAGTATAAAATTCGGCTCGTGTTGGGTGGACTGGCGCACAGAGGTTATAAATATGTCCCCCTTGCGGTTGCTGGAGCAATAATAAAATGGCGGCAATCACATCATCTTGATGCACCATATTCACAGGTTGGTTTGCCCCCTTCACCCCGGTTTTCCCCGCTAAAAAACGCCCTGCATGGCGTTTTTCACCGACTAATCCCGCTAATCGCAGAATATCCACCGATATGTTCGGTAACTGATGCAACCACTGTTCTGTCGCCACCAAGGCTTTAGCCGAATCCGTCACCCCATCCAATAGGCTGTCTTCGGTCATTTCACCATTTTGTTCCCCATAAACCGCAGTAGATGACGTGAAAATAACTTTAGGCACCTGAAAGGCTATTGCGCTATTCACCAGTGTTTCAATCGCCATCACATAGTATTCGGTATTAATTTTAGAGGGCGGAAGCAAGATAACGATAGCATCACTTTGTTCCATCAACTGCGCTAAATCGTCGTCATCACATTCAAGTTCTGGGGTTAATTTCAATGCATAACACTCAATTCCAACCGCTTGAGCGGCTTCAATACCATCTGGTGTCGTTTTAGTTCCAACCACATGAATGCCTTGAGACAATAAGGCTTGGGCGAGTGGTAACCCAACCCACCCTAATCCGATGACAGTGACTTTTTTCATACAATGGCTCCTTAATCGACCAACCAGCTGAAATTAATCACAGAGTAGCTGAAAACCATAAAACTTCCGAATACAATTTCTGAGAGATTTATCACTATAAAAAGTGAACAACTAATTATTATTGGTTATTTTTTAAAAAAAGGTTGCATTCATAGGGGGAAATCGGATAGGTTGAATACCAATGAGTATTTAGTTAGCACAATGAATGTTTAGTCATTCACTTAAATAACAGAACGGAAGACATTATGAATCGTATTTCACGCAACCATCATCACCACCATCATCCTGACTAGTCTTTCGGGCGATGTGTGCTGGAAGACGTTCAACGAATCTTCCGGTGGCTGAAATGCGAATTGAGAGAACCCTCGGAAGATAATCTTCCGAGGGTTTTTTTATTTTTGAACAAAGAGTTACTAAACAAAAAAATTTAAAAGGGATAAGGGTAAAGTCATGTTGGATAAATCACGTTTACGTATTGCAATACAAAAATCAGGCCGTCTGAGTGAAGAATCAAGAGAATTGCTTTCTCGCTGTGGCATCAAAATCAATTTACAACAACAACGTTTGATTGCTTATGCAGAAAATATGCCTATTGATTTACTCCGCGTTCGCGATGACGATATTCCGGGGCTGGTCATGGACGGTGTCGTTGACTTAGGGATCATCGGTGAAAACGTTCTTGAAGAAGAGTTATTAAACCGCCGTGCTCAAGGGGAAAACCCGCAGTATAAAACCCTGCGTCGTCTTGATTTCGGTGGGTGCCGCTTATCTCTCGCTGCCCCATTAGATTTCAACTATACCGGTGCTGAGTGCTTAAATGGCTCACGCGTTGCAACTTCCTACCCTCACTTGTTAAAACGCTATTTCGACCAAAAAGGCATTCAATTTAAATCATGCCTGTTAAATGGTTCAGTTGAAGTTGCCCCGCGTGCTGGCCTTTCCGACGCTATCTGTGACCTCGTCTCTACAGGTGCAACACTTGAAGCAAACGGCCTAAAAGAAGTGGAAGTTATTTATCGCTCTAAAGCCTGTTTAATTCAACGTGATGGCGAGATGTCGCCGGAAAAACAACAGCTTATTGACCGCATGATGACCCGTATCCAAGGTGTTATCCAAGCACGTGAATCCAAATACATCATGTTGCACGCGCCAAGTGAAACACTGGAAGAGATCATTGCCTTGCTGCCAGGTGCTGAACGCCCAACAATTCTACCGTTAGCAGGCGAACAAAGCCGTGTGGCGATGCACATGGTAAGCTCAGAAACGCTGTTCTGGGAAACTATGGAAAAACTCAAAGCTTTAGGGGCAAGCTCTATTCTTGTCCTGCCAATTGAAAAAATGATGGAGTAAGCCGTCATGAAAATGGGATTTAACCAACCTGTTCGCTGGTCGGCTTGTAACCAAGAGCAACAAAGCGCTTTATTAATGCGCCCCGCAATAGCGGCTTCTGGTAGCATTAGTACTGCGGTTAGCCAAATTATTGACCAAGTCCGTAACGAGGGCGATGCTGCCCTCCAAGCACTGAGCCGTCGTTTCGATAAAACTGAAATCGAAACAGTGCGTGTACCTGCAAATGCTGTTAACGCGGCAGAGGCTCGTCTTGGTGATGAAATCAAAACAGCAATGAAAACCGCCATTGGTAACATTCGTCGTTTTCACGAAGCCCAAAAACCCACTCCGATTACAGTAGAAACACAGGCAGGCGTCGTGTGCCAACAAGTCACACGCCCAATAGATGCGGTCGGTTTATATATTCCGGGGGGGTCTGCTCCCCTGTTATCAACGGTCATGATGTTGGGAACCCCTGCGAATATCGCAGGCTGTCGCAAAATTATTTTGTGTTCGCCCCCACCTATTGCCGATGAGATTTTGTATGCAGCGAAACTGTGTGGCATCAGTGATATTTTCCAAGTAGGCGGTGCGCAAGCGATTGCTGCAATGGCATTTGGTACCCAAAGTATTCCTGCGGTTGATAAAATTTTTGGCCCTGGTAATGCCTATGTCACTGAAGCAAAACGCCAAGTGAGTCAAAACCATGATGGAGCCGCTATTGACATGCCTGCGGGACCTTCCGAAGTGTTAGTCATTGCTGATAACGGTGCAAACCCAGCATTTACCGCATCTGATTTACTATCACAAGCGGAACATGGCCCTGATTCACAAGTTATTTTATTAACTGACGATGAAAACTTTGCCCAACGCGTGATCGAAGAAACAGAAAAACAATTAGCGCAACTTTCACGTGCAGAAATTGCTCGAGAAGCATTGAGCGCCAGCCGTGTCATCATTGCTGATTCCATCGCTCAATGCGTTGAAATTAGTAACCGTTATGGCCCTGAGCACTTAATACTGCAAACACGCAATGCCGATGACCTAGTCGATTCTATCACTAGCGCAGGTTCCGTGTTTGTCGGAGACTGGTCACCCGAATCTGCAGGAGACTACGCTTCAGGCACAAATCACGTATTACCCACTTACGGGTATACTGCAACCTATTCAAGCCTTGGCCTCGCTGACTTTATGAAGCGAATGACGGTGCAAAAACTGTCGCAGCAAGGCTTATTAGGCTTAGCCAACACCATCGAAACTTTAGCGCAAGCAGAGCAACTCACCGCTCACAAAAATGCCGTTACCTTACGCGTTAACGAACTAAAAAAACAAAATCAGGAGTAAGTCATGAGCCAACCATTTAATGCCGCCAGTCTTGCACGTGAAAATGTTAAAACCATGACGCCTTATATGTCTGCACGACGTTTAGGGGGAAATGGCGACGTTTGGCTCAATGCCAATGAATACCCAATTGCACCTGATTACCAATTCAGTGAACGCAACCTTAACCGTTATCCTGAATGCCAACCGGTTGCGGTGATCAATAACTATGCAGCTTATGCCAAAGTTAAACCAGAACAAGTGCTAGTTTGCCGTGGGGCCGATGAGTCCATCGAGTTGTTAATCCGCGCATTTTGTGAGCCGGGGAAAGATGCGGTGATGTTTTGCCCGCCAACCTATGGCATGTACAGCGTCAGTGCAGAAACCTTTGGTGTTGAACAAAAGAAAATCATGGCGTTGCCAGACTGGGCATTAAACGTTAACGCGATCCGTGAAAATCTATCCAATACCAAACTGATTTATATTTGCAGCCCAAATAACCCAACAGGCAATATCATCGACAATAAAGATTTACGCGAAGTGCTAGATATGGCTGCAGGCCGTGCATTAGTCGTTGTCGATGAAGCCTATATTGAGTTCTGCCCACAATACAGTGTGGCAAACTGGTTAGCACAATACCCAAACTTGGTAATTTTAAGAACCTTATCCAAAGCCTTTGCATTAGCAGGTTTACGTTGTGGTTTTACTTTAGCATCCCCTGAAGTGATTGAAGTGCTATTAAAGGTTATCGCCCCTTACCCGTTATCAACCCCTGTTGCGATGATTGCAGCTCAAGCCCTTGAGCCCCAAGGTATCGAGACGATGAAAAGCCGTGTAGAAACGGTAACAGAAAACCGTATTGCACTTCGTGAAGCGCTACGCGACTTATCAGTGGTTGAACATGTTTATCCAAGTGAAACCAACTATATTTTGGTGCGTTTCACTGATGGAAATAAAGTCTTTAAAGCCCTGTGGGACCAAGGCATTATTTTACGTGACCAAAGTAAACAACCCGGTCTCATTAATTGCCTGCGTATTACTATTGGGACAGAAATAGAAAATACCCGTGTTATTGAAGCTATTGCAGCACTTTGCTAATTAGGAATGATTCATGAGCCAGAAAATTTTATTTATCGACCGTGATGGAACATTAATTACCGAGCCGCCAACTGACTTTCAAGTTGATAGTTTAAGTAAACTCGCCTTTGAAAAAGCAGTTATTCCTAGCTTACTTGCTCTGCAAAAAGCCAATTACCGTTTAGTGATGATAACCAATCAAGACGGCTTAGGCACCGATAGCTTTCCAACAGCAGATTTCGAACCCCCTCATAATTTAATGATGCAGGTATTTGAGTCCCAAGGCGTTAAATTTGATGAAGTGTTAATTTGCCCACATAAGCCCGAAGATAACTGCTCTTGCCGTAAACCTAAATTGCAGTTAGTTGAGCGCTATTTAGACAGCAACGTATTAGACAGCGAAAACAGCTATGTGATTGGTGACCGTGAAACAGATATTCAATTAGCTAAAAATATGGGTATCAAAGGGTTACGTTATAACCCAACAGAACTTGACTGGGAAGCTATCACCCAGCAATTAACCAAACGCAACCGCCATGCACTGGTGAAGCGTGTAACAAAAGAAACCAATATCCAAGTTGAAGTGTGGCTGGACCAAGAAGGCGGCAGCAAAATTAGCACTGGCGTAGGCTTCTTTGACCACATGTTAGACCAAATCGCGACTCACGGCGGTTTCCGATTAAACATTGAAGTGAATGGCGATTTATTTATCGATGACCACCACACGGTTGAAGACACCGGTCTTGCACTAGGTGAAGCATTGAAAGTGGCACTGGGTGATAAACGCGGTATCGCACGTTTTGGTTTCGTTCTGCCAATGGATGAATGCCAAGCGCGCTGTGCACTGGATATTTCAGGTCGCCCGCACCTTGAATACAAGGCCGAGTTTAAATACCAACGCGTCGGTGACTTAAGCACAGAAATGATTGAGCACTTCTTTAGCTCACTTTCCTATGCCATGGGTTGCACATTACACCTGAAAACCAAAGGGAAAAACGATCACCACAAAGCCGAAAGTTTGTTTAAAGTTTTCGGCCGCACATTGCGCCAAGCAATTCGTGTTGAAGGGGATACGTTACCTAGCTCGAAAGGGGTTCTGTAATGAACGTTGTCATCCTTGATACCGGCTGTGCAAATTTAGCCTCCGTGGCTTATGCGGTGAAACGCCTAGGCTATAACCCTGTGGTGAGCCGTGATACCAATACTATTTTACAAGCTGACAAAGTCTTTTTGCCGGGAGTTGGTACTGCTAGCGCAGCCATGGAAAAGCTCACTGAACGTGAATTAGTTCCGTTAATCAAAGCACTTACCCAACCGGTGTTAGGTATCTGTTTAGGCATGCAGCTACTCGGCTCTTTTAGTGAAGAAGGCCAATCTACAGTGCCACTACTGGGGTTAATTGATAGCCCTGTACAAAAAATGGATGCCAATGGGCTTCCAGTTCCTCATAGCGGTTGGAACCAAGTCAAAGCCTTAGCAGGAACCCCCTTGTTTAGGGATATCCCTGATAATGCCTATTTCTATTTTGTACACAGTTATTCGATGCCTATTTCCAGCAATACCATCGCGCAAACGCAATATGGCAATCCGTTTAGCAGTGCCGTGAATTGCGATAACTTCTATGGTGTCCAATTTCATCCAGAACGTTCTGGCGCAGCAGGTTCACGTTTGATTCAAAACTTTTTGGAGATGTAATTACCATGATCATTCCCGCATTAGATTTAATCGATGGCACTGTGGTGCGATTGCATCAAGGGGATTACGCCAAACAAACTGATTATGGCAATGACCCACTCCCACGTTTGCAGCAATATGAAAAAGAAGGGGCAAAACTATTGCACCTCGTGGATTTAACGGGTGCGAAAGACCCGCAAAAACGCCAAATTCCACTGCTCAAAAAATTATTAGCTGGCGTGAGTGTTCCCGTACAAGTTGGTGGTGGTATTCGTACCGAAGAAGATGTTAAAGCCTTACTGGAAGCCGGAGCGACCCGTGTCGTCATCGGCTCAACGGCAGTGACCAAACCGGAGCTAGTCAAAACATGGTTTGAAACCTATGGTGGGGAAGCCATTGTACTTGCGTTAGATGTACGAATTAATGACAAAGGCGTAAAAGAAATTGCCATTAGCGGCTGGCAGGAGAATTCAAATTTAACCTTAGAGCAAGCCATTGAAATATATCGCCCTTATGGCTTAAAACACGTCCTTTGTACTGATATTTCCAAAGATGGAACATTGGCGGGTTCTAATGTGAATTTATACCAAGAAATTAGCCAAAAATTCCCTGATATTGCCTTTCAGGCATCAGGGGGAATTGGCGATCTAGATGATATCGCGGCTATTCCGCCATCTGGTGCAGCTGGCGTGATTGTTGGTCGTGCACTATTAGAAGGTAAATTCACCGTTACGGAGGCAATCAAATGTTGGCAAAACGCATAATTCCTTGCTTAGACGTCCGTGATGGGCAAGTGGTTAAAGGTGTCCAATTTCGTAATCACGAAATCATCGGTGATATTGTTCCATTAGCACAACGCTACGCCCAAGAAGGCGCAGACGAGCTGGTGTTTTATGATATTACCGCCTCTTCTGATGGCCGAGTGGTAGACAAAAGCTGGGTTGCCAAAGTCGCCGAAGTGATTGATATTCCTTTTTGTGTTGCAGGTGGGATTAAAAGCGTTGACGATGCCGCGCAAATTCTGTCTTTTGGCGCAGATAAAATTTCCATCAACTCCCCGGCATTATCCGACCCTACATTAATCAGCCGGTTAGCTGAACGCTTTGGCGTACAATGTATCGTTGTCGGTATTGACACTTGGTTCGATGAAAGCTCAGGTGAATATCTCGTTTACCAATTTACTGGCGATGAAAAACGTACCACACAAACCACGTGGAAAACCCTTGATTGGGTAAAAGAAGTACAACAACGTGGCGCGGGTGAAATTGTGTTAAATATGATGAACCAAGATGGTGTACGCCAAGGGTATGATCTACAACAACTCAAAAAAGTCCGTGAAGTCTGCCAAGTGCCCTTGATTGCCTCTGGCGGCGCAGGTGAAAAAGTGCATTTTCTTGATGCCTTCACTGACGCAGGTGTTGACGGTGCTTTAGCCGCTTCTGTATTTCATAAACAAATTATTAATATCGGTGACTTAAAACAATACCTAGCCGAAAACGGAGTTCAAATTAGAGTATGTTAACCACAGAACAATGCAGCCAACTTGCATGGCAAAAAGTCGATAACCTGATGCCTGTTATCGTACAACACGCCGTTTCAGGTGACGTGCTAATGCTTGGGTATATGAACCCAGAAGCATTGCAAGTCACCTTAGACAGCCGTAAAGTCACTTTTTTTTCTCGTACAAAACAACGTTTGTGGACGAAAGGCGAAACCTCCAATCATTTTCTAAATTTGGTGGATATCTACCCTGATTGTGACAGTGATACGCTACTGGCTCTCGCACTGCCGGATGGCCCAACTTGCCATAACGGTACACAAAGCTGCTTCGCGCCCGCACAAAGTGACTGGGGCTTTTTATTTGAGTTAGAAACATTACTCAAAGAGCGAAAAACCGCTTCTCCTGAAAGCTCCTATACCGCGCGTTTATATGCTAGCGGTACTAAACGTATTGCTCAAAAAGTGGGTGAAGAAGGTGTTGAAACCGCTCTGGCGGCAACCGTTAATGACCGCGCTGAATTGACTAACGAAGCCGCGGATTTGATGTACCACTTATTAGTCTTACTACAAGACCAAGAGCTAGATTTAAGCACGATAATCAAACGTTTAAAAGAGCGCCATCAATAAATAACAGGCTGCCAGCCTCGCTGGCAGTTTTATTTTATGGGTGCAAAATATTATCGATTTGCGCATCGCTCAATGAAATACCAAAGAATTTCAGATAGAAATCAGCCGTTTCTTGTTTCATATCGATATCCACAAAGCGCTCTGGGTACAGTGTTTGTGCTAGCCACAGAAACTGCAATGCCTCCTCTGACGTTTCTCGGCACCACCAAAACATTCCCTTTGGGTTCACATATACCTGCTGGTTTTTTACCGCGCTAATTGCTTTCCATTGAGGAGATGTGAGTATGATATTGGCATCTTCTTTATTCATCGCAACAATCACATCAGGGTTCGCAGTAATAATGCTTTCCAACAAGACCTCACCTGAATTATTTTTTTTATCCGAAAACCAAGTCTCAGCCACATTTTTTGCCCCTGCTAAATCCATCCAATCTTGATTTAATGATGGGCGGCCAGACGTAAATAACACGTTCCCCATACTGTGGTATACCGTCCGTTTTTCTGCATCAGTGAGCCCTTTTAGTCGTTCATTAACTAATACGATATTACGGTCAAAATAGCGTTGATATTCAATAGCTTTACTTTGCGCATCAGGGCCCAGCTCTTTTGCTGTGGCTTGAACCCTTTCTTGTAACGATTTTAATGAATTCGCTGGGTATTCAACCACTTTCACCCCTATATTTTCTAATAAATCACGTTGTGGGACTTCCATTCCTTTAGCAATGAACAGTAACTCCGTACGTAATGAAATGATTTGTTCTGGGCTTAATTGATTGCTAATACTGATCACTGGAACATCATCAATATTGGGTAACATTTGGCGAAATAATGGAATTTTTTTCGCGATCATCGATGTGCCGACAATTTGCTCACCGTAACCTAGCATCATAATAATAGTATTTTGTGCTGGCCACGGTGTTGCAATACGCAATTCGGGGTTATCTGTCTTCGCCTGTATTGCGCTACTCATTAGTAGTCCAAACAGTAAAATGACCGATTGCAGAAAAATGGTTTTTCTCATATTTTTCACGCCGTTTCACCTTAACGTAAAACGGCATACTCCTAGACTGTTATAATTAGAAATCAAACGTAACCGTTGCGCGAACTTCACGGCCTGAACCTAAAAAAGCACTTCCCCCTTTCCCTTCTCCATTGATACCTGATGGAAAAATGGAAGCCCAATAGCGCTCATCCGTTACGTTATTGACGGATAATCTGACCGTCGTTGGAACTTGATTGATTTTTGTACTATAACGAGTCCCTAAATCCAATGTTGTGTAGCTACCTGCCCAACTAGTATTAGTGTCATTAGCGGCTCGTTTTCCTGTATAGTGCACATTAGCGCTGTACACCAGTTCTGGCATCGTCGGTAAACTGTATTCCACTAACATATTCGTTTGAACTTTCGGCACACCAACAACACGTTTATCACGCGTTGTCGTTAACTTGGTATCTTTGAGTTTTGGATCTAAGAAAGTCACGCCGCTATAGACATTTAGCCCTTGCCAAACATGGCCGGTTGCCGTGAGCTCTAGCCCTCGGTTTACTTGTTCACCTTGTTTGCGGAACACGTTGTCATCCCCCGCGTAGGCAAATGGCCGCTCCAAATGGAATACTGCAGCACTAAGGTTTAAATCGGCTACATCGGCTTTAATACCCAATTCATATTGTTTGCTACGATAAGGGTCTAAAGTCTGCCCTTCATTTTTCAGGTTTTGATTCATCGGTGCGGTATCCCCCTCTTCTAACGAATCAGCATAGCTAATATAAGTCATCACTTGAGGAGTGATTTTATACATCAATGCTGCTTGAGGACTGAGACCATGGTCATTGGTCTGGCTGGTTTTGTGGTTTTGTTTATCAAAGCTACGGCTTTCAATCCAACTTTGGCTGAGATAAAACATGGCTGACCATTGTGAATCAAACGTGATTGTGTCACCGATAGTGATACTTTGTTGGCTATTTTCAGCTGATTTATAACGTGAACCTCCCGTATGAATTTTGCCATCCGATGGCTCTTCCATTGGCGACGGGCGGTGCATATTGGTTTGCCCTAAATCGCGTCTCACGCTCTTGTCTTTTGCACTATAAATCGACCAAACATAGCCATTTGTTGCTAATGATAAATCATGACCAATAGAGCCTGTGTCTACATGACCATTAATTACCACTGAATTACTCAACACACGAAAACGTCCCGATGCGGGGGAATCACTTAATGAGCGGCTAATGTTCCCATTGTTATCTTGAATGGTACTGGTCACCGTACGCATCGCTCTATCCGCCTGCTGATAGCCAATTGCCGCTTTTAGTGTCCAATCCTCATTAAAATCATGAATTAATCGAGTACTAACGGTATCAGTGGTTAAATCATTTCCTGCGGTATGCAAAGCTAAATTTTTATCTTGTGGATTAGGTGCTTTTGGTAATTTAATAGCAGAGCCATAACTAAAACTACCCACATAGCCTTTTTGCACAAAATTATAGTGGCTGGCATTAAACTGAAACTGTGTACCCGGTTGAATATTCCAATCAAGCGCCACAGAGGCTAACTTACGGCGTAATGTGCTCTCTTTAAGGCTGCCTGTTCCCTCTTCATCCAACAAATTAAGGCGATATCCAAAACGTTTATCAGCATCAAAATAACCGCCTAAATCAGCATGGCCACTATAGGCATTACGGCTTTGGTAACCTAAAGAAAAACGCTGAATATCCTCAGGGCGTTTTGTGGTGAAATTAAACTGCCCTGCGGGACTTGCAGGGCCATACAATGCTCCCGTCAAGCTATTAATAATGTCCACTCTATCCAACATTTCCACGGGAAATGCCGTTGTTGACACCATATACAGATCATCAATCCGGCTATTCGTCACCACGCCACCTTGCATGCCTCGGCTTTGTGGACGCCCTACATCCATCCCTCCACGAGCTTGCATTTGTGTACTTGGCGCATATTTCAATAACTCACTCAAACTTTTAGCTTGTTGATTATTAATCATTTCGCGGCTAATCGTGGTTGTAGAATACGGCGTATCAATCCACTCACGGTTGCCTAATGGGCCAATATCAATTTGCGATGTGAAAAAGCCAGCACCAGCCTGTGCTTCCATGGTTACATCACTTGGCGCTGCGGTGACTAACATTCTATCTTGCTTAGGTTTAGCCAGTTGCTCAGAAACTTGTGCTGCAACAATAGACGGTGCGATCCCTGCAATAAGCGGCATAATGAGATATAAATTAAATTTACGAGTCATATTATCTTTTCGTTATATAAAATTTTATATTACCGATAATACAATGCAGCGTAAATGATCAAACTCAATTCTTAATAAGATGTATTCTCAACCATAATAAAAAAAAGAAAAAATAACTCATTGATTTTATTTTGAATAATTAATCCACCAGAAGATATGACAATAAAACCCAAGAATAGATTAACAATATAGTTAAAAACCGCATCTGATATGCAATTTATAATATTTCCCAAATTTATGTTTTTGGCTCGCTATATTTCACGGTTGTATCTCTTAATTAACTTGTTATCATTTCTTATTATTGATGTGGTTTTAAAGGGAAAAAACAGTGTCTGAAAATTCTATTTTTATGCAACTCACACAGTTACTTGATAAAAATAATGCAAAATATCGTGTGATGGAGCACCCCACAGCAGGGAAATCAGAAGAAGTGGCAAAAATACGTGGCACGCAGCTTGGGCAAGGGGCAAAAGGACTAGTATGCCATGTAAAAGGAAATGGGATCCGCCAACACGTACTGGCAATTTTACCTGCTGATAAACAGGCTGATTTAAATAAGGTTGCCACAGCCATTGGTGGAACCCGCGCATCTTTAGCAAGCCCAAAGGAAGTCGATGAGCTCACTCAATGTGTGTTCGGGGCTATTCCGCCTTTTAGTTTTCACCCTAACTTAAAGTTAATTGCTGACCCACTATTATTTGAACGTTTTGAGGAACTAGCTTTTAATGCCGGTACATTAGAGCGCTCTATTATTTTAAATACAGAAGATTATCAAAGAATAGCCGCACCGACTTTAGTTGAGTTTATTCGCACAGAAGAAAAATAGTTTTGTATTAAAAAAGGGTATTCCACAGAATACCCATCAATAAGTAAAATTAACCAATCAATCGCTGATCATATTCCTGACTGGCATTTTTTAATGCCACAAAATCTGATCCACAAATAAACCGCTTTAATGCGGTAAATTTATCCTCCGACCAATCATAGATTTTCAATGCTAATAGTTCAGTAATTACATCGTGTGAGAAGCGGTAGTTAATCGGCTTTGCAGGGTTCCCTCCCACAATGGAGTAAGGCTCGACATCTTTGACCACTACACTATTAGCAGCAATTACAGCTCCTTCACCTATTTTAACTCCGGGCATGATAAAGGCTCGCATGCCAACCCAGGCTCCGTCGCCAATCACTGTGTCGCCTTTTCCTACATAAGCTTCTTCAATAAATTCAAGAAAAGGATATAAGCAAAACCAATCCATTCGGTGAGTATGATTCCCTCCCATTAATATCACAGCTTCGCTACCAATACAGACATAATCACCGATATAAAGTTGGTCAACATTCCATGCTAGCTGCCAATCTCGGCTTTGTTCATCACCTTGTAGATAACGCACAACTGACCGCTCAAACCCGTTATCCCAGCAGTCACTATAATAACTATGCTTACCTTTAATATGGATATTGGGATTTTGTACAACCTCATGAAGGAGCTCGTATTTTGACCAATGCTTTTGATTCATGGTACTAAACCTTTTAATTCGTTTATATTTACCATAGAACGCATTCTATGGTGATGTATCCGCGTTCAAAATACATCACACTAAGTAATCATTGGCTTTTTTAGTAATGAGTTATTCATTTTAACCTCACTAGTTCAAATAATATTAATTTCCTCACTCATGGTGAGCTTTCCAATACTTAGAGTATCATTTAGGAGTAACTATTAAACAATTCATCTTTTTTTTAAAGATATTTTATCTTACCATCAACTAAAAATTTGACCAGCTTCTACGAAACAACAAATAGATAAGATAATACTTTATGCCAAATAAAAACTTAAGTACGACTTCACCATCATTATTGATTAATAGTTTAAAAAGCCATATTTTATCAATAGGAAACAATGATTATTATATAGATACTATAAATAAGTCTAACTCCATTCTAGATTATTGGCATTTAATAACAGAAATAAACAAATCCTTCGGTAATCTCTCATTTTTTGAAAATGGGAAAACCAATCATTACTTTAATAACAACCAGCACTCTAGTGATGTAGATGGTGAATTAAAAGGAAATGTATTTTTCGCCCAAGCTAATATTATTCCATCTAAACTCCATATAGATGGAGATAGTAAGCCAAAACTAGTTAAGGAACGTAAGACTTTAATTATGTTTAAACCGCATACTCATATTCCAGAAGAAAATCCAATTCAATTAAATATTTATGATAAAAATCATAATTTAATCATGCAAAAACCACTATCTTCCCCATCTAAACTACCAAAAATTGCAAATAATAGTATAAGAGAAACTAATTTATTACCTCGTGATTTCAAATCACCGGTAAATTTCGACCTTGTCATGAGATCTAATAGTGAATTAATTGAAATATCCAAAAATCAAAATTACTTACACGAAACAATTTTAGATAATAACAAAATAAATTTGAAACTTAATCATAACAATATAAAAACACCTTTCATTCTAAATAACAGCATCAAATATAAAGGTAAAACTATAACATTACACAACACTGACAATAACGATATTGAAGTTAATTATGGCAATAACACTTCTATATTACCTTCAAAATCATCCACTCGTTTTATATGTGATGAAAATGGATATTGGCTAACAAAACATGATATTAAAGAAATAAAATATTACACTCCCCCTAAAAAAGTAAACTCAAACACTCTTCCAATTATTGATATTGAAATTGGCAACCTACCAGATATCGATGGGGAAAAAGTAGATGCAGATTTTTTTGAGGAAATTCTAGAACAAAACTCCACCATAAAAATAATGAAAATGGATTATGATAGAATCAAAAAATTCACACTAAAACAGAATAAAAATTTCGCATCTAAGAAAATTATTTTCACATCAGAAGCTAAAGAGTCAACATTCATCCACACTACAAATAAAGTTTTCGAGCTAAAAAAAGACAGTGTATTATTATTCCATTGTAATTCAAATGGCAAATGGAAAAACATCCCTATTTATTCTAGTCACACATCAAAAATCAACAACTCATACCCTAATAAATTTGATATAACTTTAGATGAAAATGAATTAATCATTGAGGCTTCGAAAAAAAGAAATTATTTAAATAATCTAATAAAGAATAATGACTCAATAAAAATATTGACTAGTGATGGTAATTGGAGTCGTGACTTCACATTAAATAAAAATGATGCATTCCATAATAAGAAAATACTGTTTAGCTCTAATGCATCGTATAACAGTTACATTCATTATGGAAAAAACACTATAAAGTTACAAACAGGTGAAAACGTCCTTTTTGTCTATGATTTAGATAAAAAATGGATCCCTATTAATCAGAATAACAAAGAAAATTTCATTAGCAACTTGGAATACATAGATAAAACATGGTCTACTAAAATCCCAAAAGAATATATCCATCCAGAAATAAAACTTGAATTTAATTATCAAGGTCAGAAAAGTACATTATCTAACATTGATGTAGGTGCCCCAAATGAATTACTCATTAATACTTTTGACATCGGGTTACTTACACCACCAAGAAATGAACATCTTTTCCTAAATAAATTCGAACTAAATCGCCAATATTATCAAACGGTTCCAGTCAGTAAACTAATTGTTTCTCGCTACGAACCCATCCATTTGTTAAAAGTAGTCATGCCTGATGGCCAAGTTTTTACAGAAAATGCACCGGATGAGGGAGGAGGCCATAGTGGCAGCATGAGAGAGTTGATCACTAAATCTTTTTATGCTGATGGTGTTAACACTGCAAATTATGGTGTAAATAGTTCTGCTCCGGACACTGATTCCTTTGTTCTAACTCCCCAAATAACTGCCTATAACTCTGTCGGAATGTATAAAAATGGTAGAGTCGTTCACGGCTGGTCTGGTGGTAGAGGTAAAGCTACATTATATAGTACAGATAATAATGAGATCAGCCATGAATTCGGTCACAATTTTGGTTTAGGTGATCATCACGGGGGAGTTGAAGGCGGCTCCCATGCAGCTGCAAATAAAAAAAATTCAACCTGGCTGTGGGATTCAGATAATAACTATTTTATTCCAAATATGTATAAAAATGGTACATTAAATCATGATGGAATGAATGGAGGTGAAGCTTATGATGCGCGTTACAACGTTTACACCGCTTATACACCTAATTCTTTTATTGAAATTCAAAATAGATTTGAAAATCAGCATGTATTTAGTGAAAAATCAAAAACAGGATATAAAAAATGGGATCCAGAAATAAAAGAGATGGTAGATGCATATTTAGAACTATCACAATATAACGCCATCGAGTTTACTGCAATAAATGGTTCAGATATTACAGCTAACGATTTAAATTCACTATTGAAAAAAAACAAAAACGTTATTATTCATAATGGAAATGGTTATCATGCCATAAAAATCAACATTCCATTAGCAAATGAAAGTAATAAGGGTGCTATTTTAAGAATAGAATCAGTCGCGGATTACAATAGTGAGCTTCATATTAACAACAAGATTGAATTAATTAAAAAAAATGATTCAATTTGTTATATTTCAGATGGCTACACTTGGAATCGAAAAGATAACAATGAAACAATCCTCTATAAAGTTCCCTATAAACAAGGAGTACCTGTTGTGACCTTAATGGGGTTCTATGACCCTAAAGATGTAATTGATAGCTATATCTACCCTTCTTTATATGGTTCTTATGGCATGGTTTATAGCCATGATAAAAATATAGACACTCAAATGCCATATTTAGAGGTTATTTTTGAAGATGGGACAATAAGCCAGTACCAACTTCATAACTTCCGTTCAAATGAAGAGATGATGAATAAATTTCATGTTAATATTGAGCGAAGTTTAAACCCCATAAAAGCTAATCTTTATATTAATAATAAAATTGTCCATTCTAGAGAAATTGAAATAAAGAAGAATAGACTCCTAACAACGATTAATGGTGATATTGCATAATTTTATCTAAGTTATCACTAATTACTAAATTAATTAGTGATAACTATATACGACATAATGAAAAATAAAATCTTCAAACGGTCTACTCTATATTGATTTAACAAGAGATAAGCTCTTTTTTCTTGCAAGCAATCCAAACAAACAGCCAACCAGCATAACTAATGCTAATGATATTTTTGGTGCGATAGGCAAACTGATTGCACAGAGTCCGAGAGTTGCTCCCCCTGCCATTTGAACAAAACCCACTAAGGCAGATGCAGTGCCTGCTTCATTACCAAACGGTTCTAAAGCATAACTGGTTGCCGTTCCCATCATAAAGGCCAGCCCTGTACAAGCACAAGCGACAGGTAACATATAGACTAACCAATGGCTTTGTATTTCTATCGGCAATACGACAAAACCTAGCAATAATCCTAAGCAGCCAAGTGCCATCATTGAACTACCAACCAATAAACAGGTTGGTCGCCCTATTTTATGAATAAAATAATTAGCGATATAACTGGCAAACATGATCCAAAAACCATTAACACCAAATACTATAGAAAACGCGAGCGGAGTTAACTGGGCATCCCCCATCAACACAGTTGGTGCAAGTGACACATATGTTAATGCCATACCCATCGTGCCTGCGTTCACTAAGGCAAAAATAATAAATTGATGATTCCCCAAAATTCGCCAATAAGTTTTCAGCGGAATAACTTTTGCTTTAGGTAAATTAGCCGGACGTGTCTCCGGTAAAAAAGCTGCAATTAACACTAATATGACTAATGCATACAAAGCAAGAAACCAGAACGGTGCTCGCCAGCCCCACGCTTCTGCTAACAGGCCTCCGAGCAGCGGAGCTAACGCAGGAACAATATTCAATGTTCCATTTAAAAAACCAAAAGCGCGGGCCGCTTCTGTGCCATTCATTCGGTCACGTACACAGCTAAATGCCACCACCGAAGTACAACAGACTGCAACCCCTTGCAATAAACGCGAGGCAATAAATACTGTGGGTGTTGTTGCTACAATGGCAACACCAGCACCAATGATGTACAACACCATGCCCAAAATCGCGATAGGTTTTCGTCCATATCTATCGACTAATGGGCCCGAAATCAATTGCCCTAGCCCCAGAACAAGAATGAACAATGCTATCGTTGACTGGATCACCGACTCACTGCTTCCTAAATCCTTCGCAATATCAGGTATTGTTGGTAAATATAAATCAATCCCTAATGGACCAAGTAATACCAATAAAAGTAATAAGATAAGAAAATTACGCATAAACCATGCCCAGACTCGATAAAGTTAATTTTTAAAATATGAGATGCAATAAATTATAGAAAAGCTAAAGCCACCGTCGAATTAATGATTTACTTATAATAATAAATTAAATATTTTACGGCTCTTCAAAGTCAAAAAAGGCGCTAAACCTAGCGCCTTTTGTGTTATCAAAAATTAATGATAACGAATTTTATTCCATCCACTCAGTGTGGAAAACACCGTCTTTATCCGTACGTTTATAAGTGTGAGCACCGAAGTAGTCACGTTGCGCTTGGATCAAGTTTGCAGGCAACACCGCTGAACGGTAGCTATCATAATAAGAGATAGCCGCTGAGAATGTCGGTGTTGGGATACCATTTTGTACGCCATAGCAGACAACATCACGCAGTGCTTGCTGGTATTCGTCAGCGATTTGCTTGAAATATGGCGCTAACAGCAAGTTAGCAATTTTCGCATCTTGGTTATACGCATCGGTAATTTTTTGCAGGAACTGAGCACGAATGATACAACCTGCACGGAAGATTTTTGCGATTTCACCGTAGTTTAAATCCCAATTATATTCTTCTGATGCTGCTTTCAGTTGTTGGAAGCCTTGCGCATAAGACACAATTTTACCTAAATACAGTGCACGGCGAACTTTTTCAATAAAGTCTTTTTTATCACCTTCAACAGCTTTTAGGGTTGGACCGGTTAATACTTTAGATGCCGCAACGCGCTGATCTTTTAAGAAAGAAATATAACGCGCAAATACAGATTCAGTAATTAAAGTCAGAGGAATACCTAAATCCAGCGCACTCTGGCTAGTCCATTTACCTGTACCTTTATTAGCCGCTTCATCAAGGATCACATCAACGAGATATTTACCATCTTCATCTTTTTTCTTGAAAATATCTGCTGTAATTTCAATTAAATAGCTGCTCAGCTCACCTTTATTCCACTCAGCAAAGATACCTGCTAACTCTTCGTTGCTCAGGTTCAAAGAACCTTTTAATAATGAATAGGCTTCTGCGATTAATTGCATATCACCGTATTCAATACCGTTGTGAACCATTTTCACATAGTGGCCCGCACCATCTGCACCAATATAGGTCACACAAGGTTCGCCTTCAGCCTGTGCTGCGATTTCTTTTAAGATTGGCGCAACTAATTCATAAGCTTCTTTTTGCCCGCCCGGCATAATTGAAGGGCCTTTCAGTGCGCCTTCTTCACCACCTGAAACACCAGTACCGATGAAATTAAAACCTTGCTCGGATAATTCACGATTACGACGGATAGTATCAGTGAATAAGGTATTACCGCCGTCAATTAAGATATCCCCTTTGTCCAGATGAGGAGTCAGTGAGGCAATGGTTTTGTCCGTAGCTTCACCCGCTTTAACCATCAACAAGATGCGGCGAGGTTTTTCCAGAGAGTCAACAAACTCTTCAATTGTATAGTTGGGAACTAATTTTTTCCCTGGATTTTCGGCAATCACTTCGTCTGTTTTATCTTTAGAACGGTTAAAGATAGACACTGAGTAACCGCGGCTTTCAATATTGAGCGCAAGGTTACGCCCCATGACTGCCATTCCGACAACACCAATCTGCTGCTTTGACATGAACAACTCCTGTCTGATTAGGACCAAGTCAGCCTCGACCGTGCTGACATTCTGTTAACGGGATCACATATTAACCTAGGATTGGGCAGCATGGTAGTTATTGATGCAATCGATGACGTATACAAGGCCATTTTTGTCAAGAATTGTCCAATTAGCGTGATTTTTTATTGATATTTCATTCAACAAACCGCATTATTCATTCGTCGGTATAAGCCGTCATATCAGAAGGTAAAACAAACTGTATGGAATGGATCGCAGATCCTTCGATTTGGGCGGGCCTCGCTACCCTTATCGTTCTAGAAATCGTTCTTGGTATTGATAACCTCGTCTTCATCGCCATTCTGGCAGATAAGCTCCCGCCAAAGCTGCGTGATAGAGCCCGTGTAACTGGACTTTTATTAGCCCTGATTATGCGTGTTGTGCTTCTATTTAGCTTGTCATGGCTCATTACCCTCACGAAACCAATATTAACTCTCTTTGAGCATCCTTTTAGTGCTCGAGATTTAATCATGTTGGTGGGTGGTCTATTCCTCTTGTTTAAAGCCACAATGGAACTAAACGAGCGGTTGGAGGGGAAAGACGAACACACCAATACTCAAAGAAAGACATCGAATTTCTGGGCTGTTGTTGCACAAATTATTGTTCTTGATGCCGTATTCTCACTGGACTCCGTGATCACCGCTGTCGGCATGGTTGACCATATCGGCGTAATGATTGCCGCTGTAACCATTGCTATGGTATTAATGATTTGGGCAAGTAAACCGTTAACTAGCTTTGTTAACCAGCACCCAACCATTGTCATACTGTGTTTAAGCTTCTTACTGATGATTGGTTTCAGCTTAGTTGCCGAAGGGTTTGGCTATGCCATACCGAAAGGTTACTTATACGCTGCAATTGGCTTCTCTATCATGATTGAAGTCCTAAATCAATTTGCCCAATTTAACCGTCGTAAGTTCCTTAAAGGCTCACGTCCACTACGTGAACGTACGGCAGAAGCGGTCTTACGTATTCTTAGCGGTAATAATGAGCGTGGGGAATTAGACCCGCACACTTCTGACCTTATCGCTGATAATCAATCGGTTTTTGACCCACAAGAGCGCTTGATGATTGCTCGAGTGCTCGGTATGGCACAACGTAACGTAGAAAGCATTATGACTTCACGCCATGATGTGGATTATCTCGACATTAATAAATCATCTTCAGATTTACTGCAATTAATGGAGAAAAACCCACACTCGCGTTTAGTGGTCATTGATGAAACTATCAGTGATGAACCTGTTGGGGTAGTACATGTAATGGATTTGGTTAAACAGCAATTAAAAGGCCAACCATTAAACTTACGTGCATTGATTACCCAACCATTGATATTCCCAGAAGGGTTGTCTCTGTTAAAAGCGTTAGAGCAGTTTCGTAAGGCGCATACTCACTTTGCCTTTGTTGTGGATGAGTTTGGTTCTATCGAAGGTATCGTGACATTGACCGATGTAATGGAAACGATCGCAGGTAACTTGCCGGTTGGTGATGAAGAAAATGACTCACGCCACGACATTCAAAAACTGGATGATGGTACTTGGATTGCCAACGGCTTTATGCCACTTGAAGACCTGATCATGTTTATCCCTATGGAATTAGACGATAAACGTGAGTATGAAACGATTGCGGGTCTTTTAATGGAACACTTACAACGTGTTCCTGAAGTGGGAGAGCAAGTCACTATCAATGGTTGTATTTTCCAACCACTGGAAGTCAATAGCCACCGAGTCAATAAAGTGTTAATCACGCCACCTGCCCCTGAAGGTGATGGCTATGAATTTGAAGATGATTAATTAGTTTTATTTCTTTACTACAATACCGGCCTATAGAGTCGGTATTTTTTTGTCTAAAAACCGCAGATGTTATCTCTTTACCCGTTAACAATAAAAACAGTAGCGTTTTATTAAAGAAAATAGCATTGAAACACTGAATAATTCGACCAATAAAATACAATTAACTTTAATAAAGGTCATATTATGTATATCATTAGCAATCAACCAAATAATACTAGTCAGAATGTAAAAATAAATAACTCATCAAAAGGTGTAAGTGGAAACACGAGTAGCGTTAGTAATCATAATCAAAAATGCCCTGTGGCAACTTCAGAAAAAATAGTCCATAAAAAAGAGATTACTAAGCTGAATAAAGATATTACTACTGGATTAAGTCACATTAAATCGAAGCTAAGTAATATTCTAAGTGACAAAGCATCAGGACCTTTCCAAAATGATTCTATCAAAGAGTTAAAGTCACAGCTAGATAGACTAACGGCATCCGTTAAATCGTATCAGGATAAACTAGATTCCTCATCATATAAACACAATAGTTCAAAGCAAAAAACAATCACTAAGCTAGAGACTAAATTATCAACAATCACTGAAAAGATGAGTAAGACAGAAAGTAACAATAAGTTTAATGTTAGTAGAGGTAACCAAGCTCATCTTGATAATATGCAAAAAGCGGCTGATTTAAGGGAGGGGAACAAAACCCCATCCAAATTTGAACCATAAATATTAAGTGGAGTCACCTGTTTTAGGTGGCTCCATGATGACATATATCGTTACAATGCATTCAATAAATCATTAAGCCCTTTATTTTCTTCTTTCTTTAAAAAATTACCAAGGGCTTCTTTGGCTTGAGTTCGTAACTCATCACGCAGTAGTTTTTCCACATCTAATTGGTATTTTAAATTATTCCAACTACCATAAATACGCAGTGGAATGGTCATCGCTTGCAATTGCTGGACTAAACGTGAATCACCGCCCCAGCCGTTAGCAATATTAACACCTAAATTGACATCAATAGTTTCATTAGGGATATTTATACGACCTTGCCCACTAATGTTAACTAAGGATGACGTTGCATTCATAGAGGAAATATTCAAATTACCTTTATTTAATTTACCTGCCACAATGAAAGAATCAACCTCAGTGACGTTACCCGTATTCACTGGTGCATTAATTTTATTGGTTACTCTGGAAACGGATTGCTGAATTAATAAAGGAATATTCACCCCCTGCAATTTTGCATTTCTTAGCTCAAAATTGACAGGCCCCTGCCATTGATTTTTTACTGCATAATCATCATAACCCACGCCTGATAACGCAGCATTTAACGAAATTACCCCACTTAATTTTTGTGGCATATTGAAGGCTTTTAATAGTGGTGTTAGGTCGATATTTTTAAAATCCGGCCTTGCGGAAACGTATGCCGGCGTTGAACTGTAATTAAATGTCACTGGTAATGAGAAGGCACCACCAAATGCCTTACCCTGTAATTTTGAAACCGTCAAACGAGGTGTTTGGTTTTGTGCCTCAAAAACTACGTCACTAACCATCATTCCACGATAGATTAACTGGTTAATGGCTAAATTGATATTGGCGGAAAATGCCTGCAAGCCAGATAAATCATATTGTTGAGGATTTGCACCAGAAATAACCGGTTTAACACCAACACGGTTATTATTCACCTCTGATTCGATACGGGTACTGCTAGGCACAGTACCCAGTAAGTTATCTAAATCTAATTTTTCGGCCACTAAATTGACCATTATTTTGGGGGTATCGGCTAATTGTATACTGGCATCGCCTGACAGGGCACTTTCATTAGCCGTTATCACCAAATGGCTTAAACTGGCACTTTCTACTTTCCCTTTGGTGTATAGAAAATCACTTGCTATTTGCCCTTCAATTCCACTTTCAGGCAAATCAACACCACTCAATTTATAATCAAATTGCGTTAATTTCCCACTAATCTTTTGATTAATATCCGATAAATCGATATCTGCACGTAGATTAAATACAAACTCTTGTTGGTTTTTATTTAGATTTCCACTGAATTTAACGGCGACCTGTTTTTTATCACTTTTCTTCAGTGATAAATCAATGTTACGTAGGTTAAACTCATCTTTAGATGTTTGCCAAATCACTAAGCTATTAGAAATATTAATTTTTTCTATATCTAATAACCAGCTATTTTTCTCTGGTAAAGGGGAGGATGTAGGCACACCACCTGGCGCGACAGGAGCATTACGGTGAGTTTGAATTTCGCTATCCGGTGTTTTGCGGATAACAGCACCATCAATCACAATTTGCTCAACAGAAAGCTTATGGGAGATAAGTGGCCATAATTCAACATCTAAGCGCATATTATCTGCACTTAGTATGGGTTTAGCGGCATTCGGTGCAGTAAGGGAAACAGGGCCAGTAATAATGCTTAAAGTTGGCCATACATGCCAACGCATATCACCGTTGAATTCAAGTTGATAACCGCTTTTTTTCTCTACCTGTTCAACAATATAATGACGAAAATCATTCGGGTTCACCAACATTACAAGTGTGGTTAACCCTGCAACAATTACCACGAGTAAAATAATCAGTGTCGTCAAAAAACGTTTCATCCTTCCCTCTCTTAAATTCCGCTTGCGCTCGCCACAAAAATGAACTCACACCTATCCCTGAAAATGGGCGGAAATTACCTGTTTAATCTCCATTAAACGCCGCAATTTCCGCAAAGTTCACCGGTTATCAGTCTTCGCTGATACGGCTACCAACAGCACCTTGTTGGTTTTTATATTTAGCGTCTTGTCGGCTATTATAAGGGCGATCAGCACTACCAGATAACGGCTCAAAACTTAATGCGCCAATCACCATGCCAGGACGCAACGCTAACGGTAATTTACCTGAATTGTAGAATTCTAGCACGATTTGCCCATGCCAACCGGGGTCAATTCGATGTGCTGTTACGTGCACCATCAAACCTAACCTCGCTAATGAAGAGCGCCCGTCTAGCCAACCGACAAGGTTATCAGGGAGCGTAACAGACTCAAGCGTCACTGCAAGTGCTAATTCACCTGGGTGTAAGAAAAAGGGCTCATCTTCATCAAGCACAATTTCATCACTCATGACGCGATCTAATGCGGCATTAACCTCATCTTTAGGGCCACTAAGGTCAATAAATGCAGCCGTGTGTCCTCGAAAAACACGGAATTGATTTCCTAAACGAACATCTGCAGTTGCACCATTGATTCGTTCAACTGGTGGGCGTGGGCTAATAACTAATTTACCATCATCCATCCATTGAATAATATCGCGGTCACAAAGACGCATGGTTGTTTCCCCCTTCATTATTTTAATTTCTGCGCGGTTTAATCTTGACAGAATTCGCCAATTTTCGCTTTCAAGATATCAATCGCAACACGGTTTTTTCCCCCGCGAGGGACTATGATATCCGCATATTGCTTTGATGGCTCAATAAATTGCAAAAACATTGGGCGAACCGTTTTATTATATTGGTCAATAACGGAGTCGAGCGTTCTGCCCCTTTCATTTACATCACGTTTAATACGGCGCATCAAGCAAATATCAAGTGGCGTATCGACAAAAATAGAAAAATCCATTTCACCACGTAAGCGCTTATCTGTTAATAATAAAATACCTTCAATGATAATAACTTTTTTAGGTTTAAACGTGATGGTTTTCTGTTTACGGGTATGAGCGACATAGTCGTATTGCGGAATTTCTACTGCTTGGCCACTTTTCAGTGATTTGAGATGTTCATAAAGCAAGCTGTGGTCCATCGAGTTAGGATGGTCATAATTTACTTTAAGACGCTCTTCCATTGGGACATCGGCTTGGTCTTTGTAATAACAATCTTCTGGAATAACACCGATATTATGATCACCAACCTGTTCCCTTAATTCACGGTATAACGTGCTGGCAATTAAGCTTTTGCCAGATGCAGAGGCTCCCGATATACCTACAATGGTACAGTGATGCGCTATGTCAGTCATAAAATGATAACCTGGTTAAATATTAGAAATGAAAATACACAACAACAAAATGTTATGTTGGCGGAATTATAGGGGGTAATGGCGTGTTGTTCCAGCATACCTCAACAAAGTTCGCTAAAAAAACACCCATTAGATAGGAAATGCCGTAAATCAAAGCGTACAAAATGTCATTTATACACTAAAACTGTTTTTTTCCTTCTAATACCGCAATGCGATTTTCAATCGAAGGGTGAGTTGAAAACACAGAATCGCCCTTATTAAAAATATAAGCGGCCTTACGGTAAGCTTGGCCTGTACTCGTTTCATCATAATCATGGGTTTCATGCTTCCCTGATATTTTTTTCAATGCGCTGATCATCGCTTGGTTATCAGAAGTCAGATCAACCGCTGCGGCATCCGCCATATATTCACGGGTACGCGATAAATAAAAATAGAGAATTTGTGTTATCCACGGTAAAACAAAATTCAGAACTAATAGGATCATTTGCGCTTTGTTCGCCGCATTATTGCGACTGCGCCCTGCTGTTCGAATAAAAATCTGACTAAATAAATTGGTCACGGTTAAAATCACATTCGCCAAAATCCCCACGTACAGAGTTAATTTTGAATCACCGTGAATAATGTGCCCAACTTCATGAGCAAGAACGGCTTGAACCTCTTGCCGATTAAGTGTCTGTAATAAGCCTCTTGTCACCCCCACAAGTGCATTACGATTATTCCACCCTGCTGCGAAAGCATTAGGCTCGTCCGTTTCTAAAATATATAAGCGAGGAATATAGCCTAAGCTGGCACTTAAACTTAATTCTTCAATAATATTAAAAAGTTGCTTTTCTTGGGGGATATTCGCATTTTCTTGGGTGATTTCTCTGGCATTCATCCCAGCTAACATCATTTTATGGCCTCTAAAATGAATATAAATTAGCCCAAGGAAGGTTAAACCTAAAACAATGAAAGTGGCGATAGGTAATTCATGAAGTGTCACAAACATCATCGCATTGTCGACCAAATCCAATTGTTCATTTGGATGTGTTGCAATATCCGCCAGTAATCCAATGATTAGCATTAAAAAAATATAGCTCATCACCACCAAACGTGTGCGAATATTATTTTTACGAATGACGTTTCTAAAATCCATAATGTAACCTGTTATCTACTACTCATAAAATATCGGAACACCATAAGGCATCCCGATGATTTATCACTTCAAAGGTTTAAAGGCTTTTAATCAAAATTAATTCGACGTGATTCCTCAGTCTTAATGGTTTCTTCATCAAGACGCCAATATTCCTTTGAAATTTTTAAGCTAGGAATAATGCCAACAATGAGTGCCGCAGGCATAGAAGCGATATACGCATTATAAGTTTCTAATGAACGGTTATAACCACGTTTAGCAAATGACAATTTATTTTCTGAAGAAACGATTTCTTCTTGTAAATTTGCCATAATTGCATCGGATTTTAGCTCAGGATAAGCTTCAACCGCGACATTAATTGCCCCACTTGTTACCATTTTTGATAACGCATCTTCGGCTTCACGGGCTTTATCCCCAGTCGCCGTTTGTGCTTGCGTCCGTAGCTCAGTAATTTTACTGAACACCTCGCTTTCATGGCTTAAATATTTTTTAACTGTTGCCAATAAGCTATCAAATACTTTTCCACGACGATCTAATTGAACTGAAATTTCTGTTTCACTCGAAATAACAGCTTCTCGCAATGCGACGATACGGTTATAAAAATAAATAACGATCAGCACCACGACAACAATAAAAATTAAAAATTTCATAGTCACCTTTTCGGGTTGCCGGTAGAAAGAAAACTGATTAAATAAAAGATGTGGTTATTCTACGCGAACATGACTCAATAAAGAAATGTTCCGCAAACAATTCAGAAAAATAGAAGGTTAAAAAAACACGTTTAGTAAAGAAAAGTATCAACAATAAATAAGGCTATCTAGTGATAAACTAAATAGCCTTTTTTCTCTATAACCGATTAAACGGCGCGGAAAGAAATCTCTGTTGGGATTTTATCCCCTTCCCAATACATCAAAGCTGAAATACCCGAAGCAATTTCACGGTAGATATCTGCAAATTCACCTTCAGGATCACGCATAACAGTAGGCTGGCCACGGTCAAGGTCTTCACGTAAAGAAATATGCAGAGGAACCTGCCCCAATAATTTAGTATGGTATTTTTCGGCTAATTTCTCAGCACCACCGGTACCGAAAATTGGCTCAACATGGCCACAATTACTGCAAATATGTGCGCTCATATTTTCAACAACACCCAGCACTGGGACATTGACTTTCTTAAACATCACAATGCCTTTCATGGCATCGACCAAGGCGATATCTTGTGGAGTCGTCACCACAACAGCACCGGTTACTGGGATATTTTGAGAAAGTGTTAGCTGGATATCACCTGTTCCCGGTGGCATATCGATAACTAAGTAATCCAAATCAGGCCATAACGTATCTTGCAACATTTGCATCAACGCTTTGCTTGCCATTGGGCCACGCCAGACCATCGCGTTATCATCAGTCACTAAGTAACCGATTGAGTTTGTCGCCAAGCCATACGCCATAATTGGCGCCATGTGCTGACCATCTGGGGAGGTTGGGCGCTCTAAAGTTGTGCCTAACATATTTGGAATTGATGGGCCGTAAATATCCGCATCAAGGATCCCCACTTTCGCCCCTTCTTGCGCCAGTGCGAGCGCTAAGTTCACAGAAGTACTGGATTTACCAACACCACCTTTACCCGAACTGACGGCTAAGATATTACGAACACCATTAATACCCGGCAAATCATTTGCACGTTTTAATGTGGTGATGTCATGGCGCAGTTTCCATTCAACAGCATGAGCCCCTGTTTGTTGCTTTAATTCAGCAGTTTTTTCGCTAATTAAAGTTTGAAACGGCCCTTTCCAAACGAATGGCATAACTAATTCGACATGCAGCACGTTGTCCAACATTGCACAATGATGTAACGCTTTGATAGAAATCAAATTACGTTGCAGTGTTGGGTGTGTAAATGAAGCCAAAACTTTGGAGACTTGTTCAGTCAGCAGTTCTGGTTTGTTCTGCTCGGGGGATTTATCGTTCATCCCGGCTCCTTTATTTATATTTTTGAACTATGTATATCCTAGAATAAGTTACAGAAAATTGGGCGGATATACTTTGACTGAGATTAATCATAACAGAGAACAGGAAGAAAGTTATTATATCGAGATAGGAAAAGCCACGAAGAGGTAAAAATTCTTTTTCAAACAAATTTCCAATTAATATTTTATACCCCTAGCAGCGATGGTTTTGATCGGTTAACATCAAAGACCCTTTTCAAATAATGGAAGTAAGAAAGTTACTATGTCTCAAGTCGCGAATAAATTACTGGTAACCTGTGCGTTACCCTATGCTAACGGTTCAATCCATCTTGGTCATATCCTGGAACACATTCAGGCTGATATTTGGGTCCGTTATCAGCGAATGCGCGGCAAAGAGGTTCACTTTATCTGTGCCGATGACGCGCACGGAACTCCAATCATGCTTAAAGCTCAACAACTTGGCGTAACGCCAGAAGAGATGATTGCGGCAGTGAACCAAGAGCATCAGAACGATTTTGCTGGTTTCGCCATTAGTTATGATAACTACCACTCCACACACAGTGAAGAAAACAAAGTTTTATCAGAGCTGATTTACGGGAAACTGAAAAATAACGGTTTTATTAAGAACCGTACTATTTCACAGCTTTTCGACCCAGAAAAAGGCATGTTCTTACCGGATCGCTTCGTTAAAGGCACTTGTCCAAAATGTAAAGCCGAAGACCAATATGGTGATAACTGTGAAGTCTGTAGCGCAACCTATAGCCCAACAGAACTGATTAACCCACGTTCAGTGATTTCTGGCGCTACACCTGTAATGCGTGATTCAGAACACTTTTTCTTTGATCTTCCTGCATTTAGCGACATGCTTCAAGCGTGGACTCGCTCAGGCGCATTACAAGAACAAGTCGCCAACAAAATGCAAGAATGGTTCGAATCAGGCCTACAACAATGGGATATTACCCGTGATGCGCCTTATTTCGGTTTTGAAATTCCTGATGCGCCGGGTAAATATTTCTATGTTTGGTTAGATGCGCCTATCGGTTACATGGGCTCCTTTAAAAACCTGTGTGACAAACGCGGCGATCTTGATTTTGATGAGTTTTGGAATAAAGATTCGAAAACCGATCTTTACCACTTCATTGGTAAAGATATCGTCTATTTCCACAGCCTGTTTTGGCCTGCTATGTTAGAAGGTAGCCAGTATCGTAAACCAACAAACCTGTTTGTTCATGGCTATGTCACGGTTAACGGGGCAAAAATGTCTAAATCGCGCGGAACATTTATTACTGCGCGTTCGTATTTAGATCATTTAGATGCTGACTGCTTGCGCTATTACTATGCAGCAAAACTGTCTTCGCGTATTGATGACATCGATTTTAATTTGGAAGATTTCGTCCAGCGCGTCAACAGCGACATCGTCAATAAAGTGGTTAACTTGGCATCACGTAATGCGGGCTTTATTGCTAAACGCTTTGATGGCAAATTATCAGCAAACCTTGCTGAGCCAGAGTTATACCAACAATTTGTTGATGCCGCTAAAGTTATCGGTGAGGATTATAACAACCGTGAATATAACAAAGCGATCCGTGAAATCATGGCATTAGCCGATATCGCAAACCGCTATGTTGATGAAAAAGCACCTTGGGTTGTCGCCAAACAAGAAGGTAAAGATCAAGAACTGCAAGATATTTGCTCGATGGGCATCAACCTATTCCGCGTTCTGATGACGTACCTGAAACCTGTTTTACCGGGTCTTACTAAGCGTGCTGAAGCCTTCTTAAATAGTGAATTATCATGGGATGCGATTAACGCCCCATTACTGAACCACAGCGTTGCGCCATTTAAAGCGTTGTTTAACCGCATTGAAATGGCAAAAGTGGATGCGATGGTTGAAGCCTCAAAAGAGAGCATCAAACCCGTACAGCAACTTACGGGGCCACTTGCCGATGACCCAATTCAAGAAACCATCACTTTTGATGATTTTGCGAAAATTGACCTGCGAATTGCATTAATCAAGCAAGCTGATTTTGTTGAAGGCTCAGACAAGCTACTGAAATTGCAATTGGATATCGGTGGTGAAACGCGCCAAGTATTTTCTGGTATTCGCTCCGCTTATCCAGACCCTAAAGCTTTAGAAGGCCGTTTAACGGTGATGGTTGCCAACCTCGCGCCACGTAAAATGCGTTTCGGTGTTTCTGAAGGCATGGTAATGGCAGCAGGTCCTGGCGGTAAAGATATCTTCTTACTCAGCCCAGACAGTGGTGCACAACCCGGTATGCAAGTTAAATAACCCATACTTGCTCTAGTCTGTTATTCATCAAAAGTGGGAAGCTAAATACTTCCCACTTTTTTATTGGCTTTTTATTGTGATCGGTAGCACAATAATAAAGTTAATTGTATGATGAATAGATATTACATTACAGGACCAGTCTCATGTCATTTAAACAGGTACTGATAACGGGATGGCAATATTTGCGAGCTTTCGCAATACTCTACCTTTGCCTGATTATTGGAAACCTTATCTCAACACTACTTCCATTCTCCATCCCTGGCAGCATTGTCGGCATGTTAATTTTATTCATATTGCTTGCGTTACAAATTATCCCCGCGAAGTGGGCACAACCCGGTTGCAGCATTTTGTTGAAAAATATGACCATCCTGTTTGTTCCTATTGGTGTTGGCATAATGAATTACTATGAATTACTCAGCCAACAAATGATTCCTATCATCGTTTCCTGTGTAGTTAGTACCTTAATCGTTATGGTGGTTGTCGCCATCAGTTCCAACTATATTCATAAGGAACGCCCTGTCGTTGGGGCTCAACCTGATGACGTTCCTTTACCCCCCGAAGACCCAATTTCTTCGGTCATTAATAATGATAAAACTAAGGGGAATGAATAATGTTAGAACATATTTGGTGGTCATTACCGCTGACCATTGTGGTGTTTTATTTAGCGCGTAAGTTGTCGACCACATTTAAGTTACCGATTTTAAACCCACTATTAATTACTATTGCGGTATTGATTGCACTACTAGTAATCACGAATACCTCTTATGAGCACTATTTTGCAGGTAGCAAAATACTCAATGATTTACTACAACCCGCAGTCGTTGCGCTCGCTTTTCCACTTTACGAACAAATGCACCAAATTCGTGCCCAGTGGAAATCTTTATTAAGCATTTGTTTTGCAGGTAGTTTAGTGGCCATGTTCAGCGGTGCTGCCATCGCACTATGGTTGGGGGCAACCCCAGATATCGCGGGTTCTATTTTACCTAAATCAGTAACTACTCCTATTGCGATGGCTGTCGCTGATTCTGTTGGTGGGATCCCTGCGATTAGTGCCGCTTGCGTGTTGTTTGTTGGGATCTTAGGCGCCATGTTTGGCCATAGCTTATTTGATGTACTGCGTGTACGAACCCACGCTTCAAGAGGGCTCGCGATGGGAACCGCTTCCCACGCCCTAGGCACTGCCCGCTGTGCCGAAGTGAATTACATTGAAGGTGCTTATAGTTCCCTTGCATTAATGACCTGTGGGGTTATCACCTCACTTATTGCCCCATTTATATTCCCTGTCATTTTACATCTTTTTAGCTAAGCTTAATTCACTGAGCCAAAAACAAAGCATATGAGTAAGAGGAGTCCATTAGCCTCTTGCTCATACGCACACTGATAAAATATGAGATATATCTCACAACAAAAGAATATGTTTCATGTATTACATCCAAAATAGTGATAATTATCACACATAATTCTACGTATTATTGAATAGAATAAAAACAATTAAAATAGGGAGAGTAACTCATGCATTCAAGATTTAAGGCCGCTTGGGCCGAGCTTCCAGAAAAGTTACAGTCAGTACTTAGACCTATCATTGATAAATCTGATTTTCAAGGCATGTTAACGGCGGAACAAGTTGAACAGATTAAAGCTGAAACAAGTGTAGACGACGCTGAGTTAGCCTTTGCATTATTGCCTTTTGCTGCTGCCTATGCCCTCACTCCTATTTCCCATTTTAACGTGGGTGCAATCGCACGTGGAGCAAGTGGTAACTTGTATTTTGGTGCCAATATGGAATTTAGCCATGTATCAATGGGCCAAGTGATCCATGCAGAACAGTGTGCAGTGACACACTCTTGGATGAAAGGTGAAACGCAGATTACCTCAATTACTGTAAATTACACACCTTGTGGCCACTGCCGCCAATTTATGAATGAATTACGTGAAGGTGGTAAAATTATGGTGAATTTACCAGGTCGCACACCTGCGGTACTACACCACTATTTACCCGACTCATTTGGGCCGTCTGACCTCAATATTACCACTTTACTGCTAGACCCTGTTGACCATGGCTATAAAAACCAAAGCCGTGACCGGTTATTAAGTGCAGCAATTGAGGCTGCAAACCAATCCCATGCACCTTATAGCCAATCCCATTCAGGAATTGCGTTACAATTAAAAGATGGCTCACTGTTTACCGGACGCTACGCAGAAAATGCCGCATTCAACCCAAGTTTACCGCCACTACAAGCCGCTTTAATTATGATTAACCTTGCAGGTAAAGATATTCACGCCATCGACCAAGCTAAGTTTGTTGAAAAACAAGATGCAATTATCAAACATTGGTATGTTACCGAAAATACATTACAGGCATTGGGCTGCCAAAATATTGAATTAGCTTATTTGGATTAATTTTATATTTATTTAAATATAACGGTTATTGCTGGGAGCTTGAATAAACAGCAATAACCGTATAGTTGCTATTAGAACTTTAATCTTGTTCACAAAACCATTTACCTGCAAAGTGGCCATCCATAATAGAACTCACTAGTTTTGATTAATATATGCCCTAGTAAGTGAATTCATTAAACAATTTTTCTGTTTCATTTATCGTCTCTTCTAATGTAATAACTAAAGGGATCTTTCGCATTTTTTCTAGCCAAGCTTGGCTTTGTTGCTGTTTTATCGATGCAGATTGCGCGGCTTCTTCTTTCATGTCTAGCCAAATGCTAGCAAATAACGCTGATTCACCATTAAGTGATTTATTAGAAAAGCTATTTAATAGTTTCCCTATAATTTTATTCTGTTTATCTATAGATAATACTTCAAATACATCTTTAAATAACCAACCTTCATAAGGAATTCCTGTATTTAACATCGCTTCTTTTTTTATTTTAATAAATTCTTGATGTGTAATATCACCAATTGGAATGTTATCACTTTCTTTCCGATTTTTCATAATTCGTCCATATGCTAATTTTACTTCTTTTTGATACCGACTCCGTTTTTCACTGGTAAATGACTCACCCCGTGCCTTCATATGATTATTTAAAAATTCTTTTTCTAGATAAATAAAAATACTAAAATATTTATCATCCGAATTATTAACCTTTTGAATATTGTCTTTATCAGTAAAAGCATAACCTTTATTTAAAAGACTTAAACATGATAAAATTATACAAATAAAAATTAATGTAATAATAGATTTGTATTTAAATGATATCATTAGAACCCCTTCGATTTTTATTATAAAACTTTGAATCATCAATCATTTCTTCAAACATAAAATCTAACTTTCTCTCTAGCTTATTGACTAAAGAAATCCGCCTCATCTTCTCCAGCCATCTTTTGCTTTTAATTTGCTTGTCTGATGGTAGTTTGGAAGCCTCCCTTACCATTGCATACCAAAGCATCATGAATAATTTAGCTTCCTTCGCAGGATCGTTGTTATTCATCACAAAAACGAACTGTTGCCATAGTGCCTCTCGGTTTCTCTCATTAATAACATCTAAAACATCTGCTAAAATCCAAGCATGATAAGACATTCCCATTTCATTTAAATTCTCACGATAAAAATCCATTGCCTGTTCATGGCTTAATTTTTTAATAAATTCTTCTTTTGGATACTTTAAAAATTCTAACATTGGGTTATTATCTTTTTCACCCTTAAAAATGACTAATTTTTTCTATCAAATATTAAATCCTTAGATTCAGAAAAGTATAACATCTGTAGCATAAAGAAAAGACGTGGCGTTTTAACACCTTTTTTTTCACAAAAATTGATTGTATTTTTTTTATTATATTTTACATTATTTCCTTGAGGATTTTGGCAAGCACCGAGAAAAAAAACTGAAAGCACAACTATTAATTTATAATTCATATACATCCTTGTGATTCATAAAGTTAGAAACCAATAATCTTAAAAAGAAATTATGTAAAAAACACATTGCCCACATAAAAACAAACATCAGTAATCACCATTCGTTTACTAATAACTAAAATAATTTATTTTATTATAAGTAGACTTTTTAAATATTAATTAAAACTAAAAGATCCTCCAGAAGAATAACCACTATAACTAAATTCAGGTATACTTGGCATTGAGGGTATTGAGTATTTATCTTCAAATGAGTCCATTGAGTTGTTCATTGATGACATATTGTCTCTTAACTGGCCAATCATATTTTCAAAATGATGGTTATTTCTTATGGTATCTGTAGGGAAGTCTTTAAATCCTGGCGTTCCCGGAAGAACAACACTCGGGCGTTCTAGATAATAATTTGTTGGTGTTTCATTATCCTTAAACCTATCAAGTAGGTTTGTTGTACGAGGTGCTAATTGTCTATTCGGTTCGGCTTTTGGATAAGAGCTTTCCAATATTGATTTATCAACCATATTATGTGAATACTTAATTGGAGGTGTTGACTTGTTGTTTATTGATGGCATATTTCCCCTTAAATCATCAATCATACGGTCATAATGAGCAACATCTGGTTGATAATTAACTGATGGTGAATCAAATAAGCCTGTTTCTGGTAATATATAATCAGGTCTTTCTAAATAATATTCAGATAATAAATTTTTATGTGTAAATTCCGTTTGGCCACGCCAATCTGTTTGTACTTGAAATGGTTCTAAATGTTGTGAAGGATAATCCCAAAATGAAAAACGCTCTGTTCCTCTATCGATTAAAGGGTTTCCTGTATTATAAATAATTGTATTTATTCTATCCATATTATCTTCTTCTATATGAGATATAATATTTTGATAAGATTTTTTGGCTGTAACCACCACGCCATCTACTACATTATCAATATCCAGAACTCGTTTAGTCCAACTATGTATTTTAGGCTGCATATGCGCTGGAGCTTCATATAATGCTCTAAACATTATATCTTTAGTATTTATACTTAATAATGTTTCACTTTCTATATCACCTACAGAATTTAAAGCTCTCTGCCAATAACTCTCTCTTTGTTCTCTAGGTAACACAAAAAATACAGGTTCTAAAGTCCATGCATCAGAAGGAAGATTATAATAAGAAAATACACTACTATGAAATAATTTAGCCTCTATGTGATTTATATCACCATAGATTACATCCTTTCCATCATCAAATCTATTTTTTAGGGTTTGAACATAAGCTATTGCCATATCATAGCGAATACGCTAAATTATAAACTCATCTTGCACTCCAATATGCTCTAAAATAGCTTCATCTAAATAATTAAGCGCAAAAGCACCTGAAAGAGAATCACCTTTAACCACACTATTAGCTAATTTAGCATATCGGTCTCCTTTACTTTCCAAATATTCATACATCAACTTTGGTTCTTTGGTTACGTATAAAATTTTAATTGCATTAGAAACATCACTACGAGTTAACTTTAAATCACCCTTTCTAATTTCTTGATTTCTCATATCATCTCCTAATTTTTAACATGGTCGAGTAAAAAAATTCGTATTTTTTCCCTCATTATATTGCTATTAGATAATTCTTTAGCATCAAAATAAAATTTAACCTTAGTTCCTATTTCTGGAATCAAAAAATATTGAAAACACTTATGATACTTCTCATCAATTGGTAACCATTCACACTCAATTAAAAAAATCACTTCATTATTAATTTCCTTCCAATAATATCCTTTTTTATTAAAATACATATCATCTTTATGACCAATACTTCTTCGTATTGTCACAGTCACTTCAGTAAAATAAAGATCCAACTCTTCATCATAATATAACTCCCCCTTTCTTTTGAGGTACCCCATATCTAAATACACGTGTTTTCTATAACTCAAATATTTTTCAGGGTTTCCTTTTAATGGTTCAGCATAAACCTCTATAATTTTAACATCATTACTTACCTCATTAGATGGTTTCAAATCAGACCAAGACATTCGCATTGGCAGCACTCTAAAATTAGCCTCACACCCTTTTTTATTTTCAAGAAACCTTGGGTCAAAATAGCTATACCCTTCATATTCAGCAAATGGAAAAACATACTCGCCAGGAACTTCTATAATATTCTTATTAAACTGCCCACAGACAAAACCGGGGCGATTATCAGCGAAACTATTTATGGAAATCAATAACACAAGACAATTAACTGTAAATTTAATTAGATAATTAATTATCATTTCAAATTTCATACTTGCACCTGTTGAAATAAATCAATATATTTTAAATTATAAAAACATCCTCACTAGGTATACTTGAAAAATTTTCTTCGCCCATAGAATTTGCAAATTTACTTTCTAATAAAATAACATTTAAACTTGCGATATCATTATAATTAATTGAAAAACTAGCCATATCTTTACTCATAATATTCATCCTTAATAAAACCGAAGACAAAAACCTTAGCTTCATTCATTATATCTCTCCATTGATTATACTTATCAAAACTAAATTTAATCTCTGCAAGTATACCTATTTCTGATATTGAAAAAATCATATTACAACTTGAATATTTATTTTCCAATGGTAGCCATAAGCATTCTAAGATAGCAATAATTTCATTTTCATTTTCATTTTCGAACCAAAAAAAAGTTCTTTTCTTTTGAGTTCTTTTTCCACTATATAGTTTTTCAGATACATTATATTCATCAAAATAGTCAACATATTGAAGTTCGGAATCATCGTCATAAAATATTTGACTTCGCTTTCCTAAATATGATGCATTTAGATAATTTTTCATTTTTTGTGTTAATGAATAATCTTTCTCTCTAATTGGTCTCAATATAATTCTTATCGTTTTTTCATCTATTTCAAGATGAAATTTTTTTTGGGGATCAACACTTGTCATATAAGGCCAATGCGTTATTAATGTTAACTCTCTAAAATTAGCATCACATCCTTCTTTATTTTCAATAAACCTTGGATCAAAATAGCTATACCCTTCATATTCAGCAAATGGAAAAGCATACTTGTCAGGAACTTCTATAACCGTTCCGTTAAACTGCCCACAGACAAAATCGGGACGATTATCAGCGTAACTATTTATTGAGATTAATAGCATAAGACAATTAACTGTAAATTTAATTAGATAACTAATTATTAGTTCAAATCTCATACTTACACCTATTAAAATAAACTAATCATACATAAGCTCTGGATTTTTACTAACTATTAAAATTCGGGTAACATTAGATAAATCTATTGATATTAATTCTAAGTCTCCCAGCCTACGATCACGACCATTCATATTTTTAGCCCCTAATTTTTAATATATTCAGATAAAAATAGCCTTACCTTGTCTTGAATAGCTTCCCAATTAACAAGATTTGAAAATTCAAATGAAACACTATATTTAAGACCAAATTCAGGCATTAATGATAATAATTTACAACGCCGATAACTATCATCTAACTGTCTCCATGAACACTCCATTAAAACATTAACTTCACCATTATCTTCATCCCAATAGTAACCATACTTTATTATATTGACATAAACTTTATTACCATTAATATGTTTAGACTCAATAAAAACCTCATTAAAATACAACTCTAATTCTTCATCATAATATAGTTCACCTTTCCTTTTAATAACCCCCATATTTAGATATATATTTTTCTTATGACTAAAATATTTTTCAGGGTCTCCATTTAATAGCTCAGCATAAACTTCTATAATTTTAACATCATTACTTACCTCATTAGATGGTTTCAAATCAGACCAAGACATTCGCATTGGCAGCACTCTAAAATTAGCCTCACACCCTTTTTTATTTTCAATAAACCTTGGGTCAAAATAGCTATACCCTTCATATTCAGCAAATGGAAAAACATACTCGCCAGGAACTTCTATAATATTCTTATTAAACTGCCCACAGACAAAACCGGGGCGGTTCTCGCCATTAACAATGCAGGAAAATAATAATAACGGTAGAATTAAACAAAAATATAATTTCATAATAATTGACACCTTAATACTTATATAACATTTAGTTTTCAAACTTATTTAAATGAAAACTATGATTTAGCAGAAGCTAATGTTTTACTCATACGTTCATACCATTTATTAATAATAATCTTCTGTTTTTTAGTGGCCTTCTTTTCCTTTTCTAACATCACTTTCATCAAGCTGTATATTACCGATAATTCATGGCCACGGTCTCCGGAAGCTGCCATAATTTTTTGCCAATAAAATTCTTTTTCTTTTTCATCTAATACAGAAAATACCACACCTAAAACCCAAGCTTCTTCGGGTATTTTATTACGTAACATGACCAGATAGTGTATTTCATCTGCTTCTTTATAAGTCATATCATGAGAGACTTTTTCACCTGTACTCTGTTTCTTCGCTTTTCGCTTCAATACTTGAAGCATTTCTAATGCATGGTCATAATTTATTTTGTTTATCAATGTTTTATTAATTTTTTTGTTTTTTTCTTTCATCACCAAATAAAAATAATCTGTTATAACTCGACCAAAAATTGATGAACCATATTTGTTTTCATAGAAATAGCTGTCAATATTCCTTAGTGTTTCGATTGGGTTATAGTCTGCTCTTGAATGATTCATTCCTCCTAGAAATGCCATAATAATTAATATATAAATACGCTTACTTCTTAACACCCCATTAATTAAATTCATAAAACTCCTTAGTGAAAAATGAAATATAAAATAAAATTTAACTTATATAAATTTAAAACTTGCAGCAATATATGATATTTAAAAATATAATTTAACTTTCATTGAATCCGTTTTTTCTCTCTGTAACTGACTAAAAATAAGAAAAAACATGAAAAAATTGAACCCGCAGAAAAGCTAAACTAACGTTTGAAAACGTAAAAATAACGATGAGACATTCATTATTTGCCTAAGCGTGATCTACCTACCGTAATGCGTATGCCGTTATCGGCTTTCATTCCCTTCCGCGCATAAACTCCTTATCATATGCACAATATTTTTCAGTAAATTTTTTAACGCTTTTTTATCATTATTTACTGTACATATTTGCTGTTTAGCTTAGGATCTACCCTGACTTTGTTGATTAATCGTCCGAAGAGTGATATTTCATGGAACATGAGTACGAAACAAAACGCCCTCTCTACATACCCTACGCCGGCCCAATTTTGCTTGAATTCCCTTTGCTGAATAAAGGAAGCGCCTTCACCGAAGAAGAGCGTGCAAATTTTAACTTGCATGGTTTACTTCCTGAACAAGTAGAAACCATCGAAGAACAAGTTGAACGAGCCTACCGCCAATTAATTGATTTTAAATCAGATATTGATAAACACATTTATCTGCGAAATATTCAAGACACCAACGAAACCTTATTTTATCGCCTTATAGATGCTCACCTTACTGAAGTAATGCCTATTATCTATACCCCAACCGTGGGTGAAGCTTGTGAGCATTTCTCTGACATTTATCGTCGTGCACGTGGTTTATTTATTTCTTATCCAAATCGTGAATACATCGACGACATGCTACAAAACGCCACCAAACAAAATGTGAAAGTGATTGTTGTTACTGATGGCGAACGTATTTTAGGCCTTGGTGACCAAGGTATCGGTGGTATGGGCATCCCAATTGGGAAACTCTCTCTCTATACCGCGTGCGGGGGTATCAGCCCTGCTTATACCTTACCTATTGTTATTGACGTAGGAACCAACAACCCACAGCGTCTGAATGACCCTCTGTATATGGGATGGCGTCACCCACGTATTACGGGTGATGAATACAACGAGTTCCTTGATGAATTTGTTCAGGCAGTTAAACGCCGCTGGCCAAATGTATTATTACAATTTGAAGATTTCGCTCAGAAAAATGCGATGCCTTTATTAACCCGTTACCGTGATGAGCTATGCTGTTTCAATGATGATATTCAAGGCACCGCATCGGTTGCATTAGGTAGCTTAATTGCCGCCAGCCATGCCGCAGGCAGTAAGCTAAGCGACCAACGCGTGACTTTCTTGGGTGCAGGCTCAGCAGGCTGCGGTATTGCAGAACAAATCATCGCCCAGATGAAATCCGAAGGCTTGAGTGACGAAGAAGCGCGTTCACGTATTTATATGGTTGACCGCTTTGGTTTATTAACCGATAAACTACCTAACTTACTCGATTTCCAAGCCAAATTAACCCAAAACAGTGGGAATTTAACCGACTGGGATGTTAACAGTGACTCAATTTCACTGTTAGATGTGGTTCGCAATGCCAAACCAACCATATTGATTGGTGTATCTGGCCAAGCTGGGTTATTCACAGAAGAAATCATTAAAGAGATGCATAAGCACTGTGAACGTCCTATCGTGATGCCGTTATCTAACCCAACATCACGCGTCGAAGCTCGCCCTGAAGACATTATCAATTGGACTGATGGCAAGGCCTTAGTCGCAACAGGAAGTCCATTTAGCCCAGTGTCTTACAAAGACCAAGTGTTCCCAATTGCACAATGTAACAACTCCTATATCTTCCCGGGTATTGGTCTTGGTGTGATTGCCTCTGGTGCTAAACGTGTCACTGATGGCATGTTAATGGCTGCCAGCCGTGCTCTCGCCAGCTGTTCGCCACTAGCCAAAAATGGTGAAGGTGCGCTATTACCTCTACTGTCTGATATTCAAGATGTATCTCGCATTATTGCTAAACAAGTGGCAAAAGAAGCACAGATCCAAGGTGTGGCAACGGTCACCTCTGATAGCGCATTGGATGAAGCCATTGATCGTAATTTCTGGAAACCAGAGTACCGTACCTATAAACGGACTTCGTTTTAATTTGTCATAACGGTATTGATTGAAAGGGGCTCTTTAGAGCTCCTTTTTTGTTTTTTATAGATCCGAAAAAACGAATGTCTGTTTTCTCAGATAATGATAAATTGCGCTAAACAAATCACTTATTTAAGATAACGGCCATGACTGATTAATAGGATATTGACATGACTGGCGACCTCAATGCTGCTATTCCACAGAAACCTAAGTTTTCCCTATGGGCAATAGCCCTAACGCTTTTTATTGCGGTGCTGAATATTGTTGTTTATTTTTACCAGCTCAATTATGCCGCCCCTCTCGATTCCCAAGAAAATAACTTATTGTTATTTGGTGCCAATGTTTACCAACTTTCATTAACGGGGGATTGGTGGCGTTATCCAGTCAGTATGGTATTGCACTCAGGTGGTATGCACCTTGCTTTAAATACATTGGCCTTGTTTGTTATTGGGATTGAATGCGAACGCACCTATGGAAAATTTAGGATGCTCGCAATATACCTATTTTCAGGTATTGGCGCGGCATTTTTTAGCGCTTATTGGCAATACAGTGAAGCCATTAACGCCGCAGCAAACCGCGCGTCAATGAATGCATGGAATAGTTTATATTTACCTGATAACACGGTATATATTACCGTTGGTATTGGCGCATCTGGAGCCATTATGGGGTTAGCTGCCGCTTCCGTAATTTATTTATTAAAAGGGATAAATAACCCAAACCTCTCTCTTGAAGAGCGCAACCAATTAAAACGCCCGCTATATAATATTATTGGAATGATTGCGCTAACTCTCATCAATGGTTTGCAGTCAGGTATTGATAACGCTGCTCATATTGGTGGAGCAGTACTCGGCGCTGTTATTAGTGGCGCTTTTGTACTTGCGCCCCAAGCAACCGTCCGGACAAAACTACTCTCTAGCGGTGTCATTGTACTTATAGCTGCCGCCTTACTGGCCATAACACTAAGCCAGTTTTCTTCCCTACAAGACGAAGACCTGAACTATGAGCGCCAGTTTATTTACCAAGAAATGGCAAAAGAACTTAATCAGCGATAAAAATACCGTTTTTTCGTAAGAGATTAGTCCTATTATTGATATCGTCAATAATAGGACGCGTAAATCTAGAAAGTGAATAAATTCATTGTCATCATTACTGCACTACAGATAATTAATAACAATGTAATGTATTGGAAAGTACGTTCAGATAAACGGACCAGTAAATATTTAGCTAATGGCATCACAATCAATGCCCCTGCACACAATATCAGCGCCAGTTTTAAATCCGTATAGCCATCTTGCGCATAAGCTAAAGCAGAGGAACCAGACAACACGGTTGTTACAAAAATCGATGTACCAATTGCTTGCTTAATATTCAGTTGCATATAGCGCAGCAACATAGGGAGAACAACCACCCCACCACCAACTCCAGTTGCACCAAGTACAACACCCGCTAGGATAGCCGGTACAGCCATGGATTTTAGCTGATCCCCTTTTGCCGCTTCTTGTTTGATGATCGAAACAAAAAACATTCGCTGAACAAATAAATATAGCGAAAAAATAATGGCAGCAGCCACTAACAGGTTAATACCCCACTCGACTTGTTTTTCATACCCCGGTAATCCCCCCAACCATGTAACAAACAGACTTGAGAGAAATGTGCTCGGCAACATAATCGCTAATACAATCATAGCGCCTTTAAAGGGGATATTGCCTAATCGAAAATGCATATAAGAAGAAGAAACCTTCATTAGCATCGAAAGGAAATTGGCAGTGGCTACTGCCGCTAGTGCATTTAGCCCAAAAAAATAGGTCAGTATCGGTAAGACAATCACACCACCACCGACACCCGTTGTGCTGATAATCAGCCCAATAAGTGCGCCTATCGCTAACTCCGTTACAATCATTAACTCTTGCCTTGTATCAGTGCTCGTCGCCCTTTTTGTAATGCTTCATTTGCATCACTATCTGCTAACGTGAGGTATTTAAAAAATAATGTATCGAAAGTAATCATCTGTAACACTTGGGGGGTGATGATGCCTAATTGGGAATGTTGCTCATCATAAAAATAAGGCAAGGCGAAGTCCGCTAACTTTATCGCTTCATCTTGACCAAAACGTGTCAGTGCGACTGTCGGGCAACCTGTTTCTTTTGCAGCACGAAGCATACTATTGATTTCTTGAGTATTTCCACGCGCCGTTACTGCAATAGCTAGGTCTTCCGGCCCCAAATTTGCCGAGTAACTTAGCTGAACATGCAAATCATAACTAAACAGTGCGTGTTTATTAATGCGAATTAATTTATGGAAAATATCACTGGCAACAATGGCTGAAGACCCGACACCAAACAGCACGATACGTTTGGCCTGAAACATTTTTTGCGCGATGGTATCTACGACAGAGGGCTCAAGTAAATCCAGTGATTTTTCAATAGCCGAAATAAACATTTGCCCTGTTTTGGCGATAATCTGAGAGGTATCATCGTGACGACTCAGATTACCGTATAAACTTTCTGCTTTGTGTTGCTTCTCATCAGACAAATAATCAACTTTAAATTCAGGATAGCCACGGTACCCCATTTGGCGTGAAAAGCGGATAACAGATGCACTACTGACCCCAGCCGCCTGTGCCAATTCCGCTGCATTCATCGCGATAAGACTTTCGCGGTTATCCAGCAAAAATGTGGCAATACGTTGTTCTGTGCCTTTACCGCGTGTCTGCAAGCTTTCCAGTTTTACCGTCAGTGTCGACATGGCTTTTCCTTCTAATTATTTTTCTGGATCAGTGAAGCCTATTATCATACTGGCAATGAACCCGACAATCCATGCACCTGCAACAGCAATTAAGAAATCCAATATTTGGCCATCACCCACTAATGGAATTAATGATAACCCTGCTGTTCCAAAAGGAATGATGATCCCGACATGGAAGAACGCCATTAATGCCCCGCCCGCAGCTCCGCCAATGCAACCTGCAATGAATGGTTTACCTAATGGTAATGACACACCAAATAAAAGTGGTTCACCGACACCAAAAATACCCACAGGTAACGCACCGACTAAGGTTTTCTTCAAGCGTTGGTTTTTGGTTTTTAAATAAACCCAGAAACACGAACCCACTTGCCCCATTCCCCCCATAGCTAAAATTGGGAACAAGTAATTCAGACCAAAAGTTTGTAAAATTTCAGCGTGAATTGGGATCAAACCTTGATGTAAACCCGTTAGTAATAAGAATAAGAAACTGCCACCTAAGATCCCCCCCGTCGCCACGGCACCACCACCACTATTTAATAAAGCGACAGAAACACCTTGAGCCAAAATTTGGTTTAAGTAATGTCCTGCGGGTTGGAACACCACAATTGCGACCATCGCAGAGACTAAAATGGTCACAAATGGCGTCACGATAAGGTCTAAGCTTTCTTTAATAATGCTCCTAAACCACACTTCAAATTTAGAAGAGAAAACGACCACCATGAGCACTGCAAAAATCCCCCCGCTACCCGGGACTAATTTCGAACCAAATAAGGTGATATCCGCTAACCCCGGCATCGAAAGTAACCCAGCCATGACCGCACCAATTGAGGTAGATGCACCAAGCTCTTTCGCGGTATTCACCCCAATCATAATTGAAAGATAAACAAAGACTGCGCTACCAATCAATTTTAATAACTTAAATAACTCAGGGAATTGGTCGACAACCCCCGGAGCAACCAAGCGGACGATATTGATTAGCCCCATAATTAGACCACAACCAATCAAAGCTGGAATAGTAGGAACAAATATAGCGGCTAACGTATTCAACGTACGGCGAATGGAAAACGCTTTTTTCTCCGCCGGTGCTGAACTTTCTGATGTCGTAGAGGTGCTACCTTGCATACGTTTGTTCATCACCGAAAAAACTTTCGCTGCGGTTCCCATCCCAACAATCACTTGTTGCTGTTCACCATTAAAAATAACACCTTTTACGCCCTCAATTTGTTTCAAGGACTCAGCATCAAATTTACTGTTATCTTTTAAAACTAAACGGATACGCGTCATACAATGAGTTAATGTTGCCACGTTCTCAAAGCCGCCCGCATATTTTTCTATTTCTCTGGCGAGTACTTCCAGATGTTCTATCTTATTAGCCATATGATCCCCCTGATGTTGACTGAGCCAATAAACCCGCTCTTCAACATGCTATCCCATTACTTAACGGTAATTGCTAACATGCTATCCAAGGTGGTATTTGGATGTTGTTGAACGATATCCGTCGCTTGCTGTGCATTAATTTGTAGCTCATGCATTAAAATTGCGCGTCGTGGATGATAATCCACTTGCGCTAATAACCCTGCCGCGGTGTGTTCATCAATACCGCAGACTTCACTCACAATCCGTTCTGCGCGGCGCAGTAATTTGATATTACTGGCAACAACATCAACCATTAAATTAGTATGAATACGGCCTAGTCTCCCCATCACACAAGTACTTAGCATGCCTAAAATCATTTTTTGCGCAGTACCACTTTTCATACGAGTCGAACCCGATAACACTTCAGGGCCAACATCGGGGGCAATTGCCAATTTTGCTACGTCACTTAATAACCCTCTTCCTCGCGTGGTGATAGCCACCGTTAACGCACCGATTTCATTAGCGTATTCAATACCCGCTAAGGTAAATGGTGTACGTCCACTCGCAGCAATGCCCACCACGACATCTTTGGCACAAAGTTGGCGTTTTTTTAGCTCAGCAATCGCTGATTCTGCTGAATCCTCAATATTTTCAACCGCTTTTAGCATTGCATCTTGGCCACCCGCAATAATCGATTGCACCATTTCAGGTGAAGTACCAAATGTGGGTGGACATTCTGCACTATCTAATACGGCTAACCTACCGCTAGTACCCGCGCCAATGTAAAACAAACGTCCACCTTGCTTTAAGCACTCAGCAACAGCGTCAACCACTTGAGCAATCGCAGGTAGAACAGCCTGAATGGCACCTGCAACCGTGCTATCAGCTTGGTTAATGACGTTCACCATCGATAGCGTATCCAAACGTGAAAACTGCTGCGTTTCCTGATTGAATTCATTGTGTAGACAGTTACTCAGAGTATTTTCGGCTAGAGACATTCAAATGCCCTCATGAAATTTAATTTCATTAAAAAATACATTAAATGAATTTTAATTTCAATTCAAATCACAGCAATTTCGTACCACTTAATTGCGGGTTATGATCTTTCTCACAATAATAGGTTTGTATTGAAAAATACCGGTGACAAAAGCCACCGGCGATAATGCTATTTTACGAACTTACAGGTTCCGAAGGCTGATGGGATGTGAAAATCAGGTTTAACGGAATCAGGTTTGATCCAGCTAATCCATTTACGCACTTGCTTAGGTTCACCCGCGCTGAACTCTCCACGCAAAATGGCACACATTAGTGTCTGTTTGTCTGCGTCTTGCCATAAATCGAGTTTAGTGAATTCATCTAAATCAATTTTTCCCGTTAATACATAACCATTTGGCGTTATTTCACCCACGGTTTGTAATGTTTCCCAGTTCCAACTTGGGTCAACTTCACGGTAATAATTAGCTTTTGCATCGAAAGTACGCCCTTTCGGGTCCATTTCAGCCGTGTAATAAGGTTTTAATTCAGGGCTAGTCGCGAAAAAGAGTTCGACTCGGTCAGAATCTAACACCGCTTGGTCTTTATCTGGGTTATCACCTAACTGAATATCTTTATCATCTGCAATAAAACGGAAATATAGTGCGTCATCACTCCATAAAGCGCGAAAATCTGTTTTGGGAGCCACTTCCTTTTCCCATGGGTAAGTAAAATCGGTTAATACTTCTGCTTTTTCCCAGACTTCAGTACTTTTAGTCGCATCATTGAGTGATTTTAACTGATCGGTATGATTGATTTGGTACTCTTTTGCCGCCACACTTGCTGTAACAAGCACAGCGCTCGCGGCTAGTAATGTCGTTAATTTCATACTTTCCTCACCTATCGGATTAGAGAACTGTTATTCACAAAAAACCGCCAAAGAAACAATATTTCACAGAACACATAAAATATAGAATTAAAATTTCATAATATATAGCTTCATTCTATAAAAACTATCATGATGTGAAGCCGCTCACTCTTTAATGAGAATGTGATTTATCTTTTTCATCCAATGTCTGATTAATTTTAATTCAATTATTAGGCTTAATATTAGTCAACTTCGATTGGTATTCAGACATTGACATGACTTTACGTTACGCGACTTGCGTCACTAATTTAAGTCAAGTAGCCTAAAGACACAGGCCTATTGGGGCTGACAATTTCGGATTATGACTTTTTATTATCAAGGCTAGGACATGAGGAAACGTCTGTTTTTTGGTCTTATTATTATTGCAGGGATCGCATTTACGACCATAATGTTGCTTGATCGCTGGATAAGCTGGGATACCGCCCCCTATATCTATGAAGATGTAGAAAAATTGCCTGCACGCGATGTTGGGATGGTACTTGGCACATCCAAATATTATGCCTCTGGTGTTAATAACCTCTATTATACCTATCGCATTAAAGGCGCAGCAGAGGCATACCACAGTGGAAAAGTTAAATATTTGCTCCTCAGTGGTGATAATGGCGCTCATAATTACAATGAGCCAATCAACATGCGTAAAGATTTAATTAAAGAAGGGGTTCCAGCCTCTAAAATCGTGCTCGATTTCGCAGGTTTTAGGACATTAGACTCCGTAGTACGCACTAAAAAAGTGTTTGATACCGATAATTTTACGATTATTACCCAGCGTTTTCATTGTGAACGCGCGGTCTTTATCGCCAAACATAAAGGTATTGATGCACAATGTTTAGCAGTTCCGACACCTTCTGGAATGTATAGAGTGAGAGTGCGTGAAGTGTTTGCACGGCTAGGCGCTCTGGCGGATTTATATATCTTAAAACGGGAACCTAAATTTTTAGGTGAACAAGAATCCATCCCAGCCCCCATTAAGATGCCAGCAGGAATTAAAGGCTATCCGGCGGTTTCACCGGATGAAGTCAATAAATTGAAGTAGATATAGGTAGATGAATACTCATCTACCTATGAGGTTGTTGACAAAGCGGGATAAAAGCGTGGTTTTTCCCGCTTTGTGTTATCAGCCGAAAATCAATAAATTGATTTTCCTAGTTTATTTTCAATAACCTATTCGACTTGCCGCCAAACATAATATGTTTGTCAGCAGTCTGATAGGTAGATGAATACTCATCTACCTATCAGCTTTCTCGTTAATTTGCGCCAACACCATTCAAGTGGGCCTTGCCTGAAAAACATCAACCAATAATAAGAAAACAATAAATTTGCTCCCCAAATAATGGGAACCAAGACAAGTAATTCAACCCGCGTAAATTGACCAAAATAGCCGAATTGATAAAACAACACGGTACAAATTAGTGTTTGCAAAATATAATTACTCAGCGCCATCCACCCCACATATTGCAAGCCAAGAGCGACTTTGCTGTTTGCCACTGTCGTCCAAAAGCCATACACCAGAGCTATGTATCCTAAAGATTGAAATGGAATAACTAGCTCATTAATAATATAACCAATGATTGATGTTGAAAAATAACTCCAATTGAATTGGCTTTGCATGTATAGCGAAACTATTTGGACCAATATAGATGGCAAGATAAATATGTAGGCTACCTTGCGGTAGTGTTGAGCGCTAAATTGCCCTCGTAACCAACCATTTTTCATTAGCAGTGCGCCAATAATCATCAATGCCGCTAATTGCCAGCCATATTGGATAACCAACATTTCAACCATTTTGAGCATCTCTGACGCTCGATAAAGCACGCCATCCATTCCCCCTGAGGTATGTATCGCATATTCAAATGCCAGTTGCTCATCAGAGGTTTGCCAAAAACCGGAGGGGTCTACACTACTACCCAACACGAGCAAGATAACTAACCCAATCAAATAGATTGATAGTGCTATTTTCAATAAAAAACCATCTTCATATTGATTAAGCAGATAGGTTACCAACAAGCCCGTCAATGCATAAGCCAAAAGAATATCACCATCCCAAAAACCAACCCCATGAATCACCCCAAACAGGGCTAAAACCAATAGACGGCACCGGTTCCAACGAAGAGAACGGGGTTGTAATAAAGCAAGGGTTGCCCCAAATAGGATTGAAAAAATAGCGAGAACTTTGCCTTGAAAAAGGACATTGAAAATCCCCCAGAGGTAAGCCTCTGAGTCGGGTGTTTTATTGGTGTAATAAGGGTTTAAATACGCCGCTTGTGGTAAAGCAAAAGCAAAGATATTCATTAAAAGAATACCTAAAATCGCCATACCACGAACAGCGTCAAGTTGGCCAATGCGACTTGACGGCGTCGTTGCTGTCATAAATTATAAGTGACGCACTGCACGTAAAAATTCTTGCCGTGTATTTTGGCTTGATTTAAATAACCCGCCTAATGACGTTGTTGTTGTTGCACTTGTCGCGTCACGAATACCACGTGCTTTCACGCAATAATGCACTGCATCGATACAAACAGCTACATTTGTTGTTCCCAATAATGTTTGCAAAGCAACCAAAATTTGCTGTGTTAAGCGCTCTTGCACTTGTGGACGCTGTGAGAAAAATTGCACAATTCGATTAATTTTCGATAAACCAATGACTTTATCTTTTGGAATATAGGCAACCGTAGCCTTTCCATCAATCGTAACAAAATGGTGCTCACAGGTACTTGTTAACGTAATATCACGCACAGTGACCATTTCATCCACTTTCATTTTATTTTCAATTAAAGTGATTTTTGGAAAGTTTGCGTAATCAAGCCCTGAAAAAATTTCATCAACATACATTTTTGCGATGCGACGAGGGGTATCAGCTAAACTGTCATCGGTTAAATCCAAATTCAGTAGCGTCATGATCTCTGTCATGTGCCCTTCAATCAGTTTCTTACGTTCGTCGCCTGATTTTGGCTGGATACGTAAAGGCGTTTCTAGGCCTCTAGCCTCCAACGCGGCATGAACTAATTCGGCCTCTTTACTCAGAGATGACATGTGATCCTCCACAAATGGTATAACTATTTTTATAAAATGCAGGTGTGCGGTACTCTAAAACAGCAGGTAGAGATAATCCAGTACAACATCGTTAATCGCTGTGAAATATTTGCATTTTACCCTGCAATTTATTCACCAAATGAATACATACATTAAAAGGTTTTACACCTTATATAAGGTGATTAGTAGCACATTTTTTATCAATGTTTTAACCTTGAATGGCGATAAACGAATAAACTTGAAATGATTAACGCAATAAATAATCTAAAAATAGGTCATTTCATGCGTAATTTTGTCTGTGGTAATGCCTCCCTATTCGTTAAATCTAACCAAAAGCTATCTGTAATCAATTTCTATTCATTCACCCACTAATGGATTTCTGCCATAATATGCATCACGAACACATTTTAAAGCCTCAAGGCAGATAACAATAATGAGGGTCATTATTTATGGATCAGTGTCATACTAACGATTTGATTTCTCTAGATGTTGCATTGGAAAAATTACTATCTCAAACGAAAACCGTCACAGATACAGAAATCATTCCACTGACCTCCTCTGCACAACGCATCATTGCGACAGACCTGATTTCCCCTATCAATGTTCCACCATTTGATAATTCTGCTATGGATGGTTATGGCTTACGTTTCGCCGATTGGGATGGTAAAACGCCAATGCCTGTAGCAGGTAAATCTTTTGCGGGTAACCCGATGGAAGGTGAACTAAAAGCAGGTTGCTGCGTACGTATTATGACAGGCGCACCAATTCCACAAGGAGTGGATACCGTTGTGATGCAAGAATCTACACAACAAACGGACCAAGGTATTGTATTCACCCAACCAATTAAACAAGGTAGTAATATCCGCAAAGCAGGGGAAGATATCACCCAAGGCAGTGCCGTATTCCCTGCGGGCACCTTACTAACGACCGCTCAGCTACCTTTAATTGCTTCACTGGGTATTGCTGATGTCACCGTATATCGCCGCCTTAAAGTTGCCGTTTTTTCAACGGGAGATGAGCTACAAGCCGTCGGCCTTCCTTTAGCAGATGGGCAAATTTATGATACTAACCGTTTTACCGTTCGTCTGATGCTGGAAAAACTTAATTGTGAAGTGCTTGATTTAGGGGTAATACCGGACTCGCCCGAAAAACTCAAGCAAACCTTTATCGAAGCTAACCAACACGCTGATTTAGTGATCAGTAGTGGCGGTGTTTCCGTAGGTGAAGCCGACTATACCAAACAAATTTTGGATGAATTAGGCACCATTGGTTTTTGGAAGTTAGCCATTAAACCAGGAAAACCCTTTGCTTTTGGTAAGCTGAGCGACGCTTGGTTTTGTGGGCTACCGGGGAACCCTGTTTCCGCCGCACTCACCTTCTATCAATTGGTTCAACCGCTGATTGCCCGCCTTTCAGGACACAGCCAATGGCGTGCTCCGCTACGCTTTAAGGTTCCAGTGACCACCGCGTTGAAGAAAAGCCCGGGCCGTTTAGATTTTCAACGAGGAATTCTAAGCACCAATGAGCAAGGGCAGTTGCAAGTCGCCACGACGGGTCACCAAGGCTCACATGTGTTTAGTTCATTTAGTTTAGCCAACTGTTTTATTGTCCTTGAAAGAGAACGTGGGCGCGTTGAAGCAGGTGAAATGGTTGAAGTCGAAATGTTTAACTATTTATTAAAAAGTGAATAATAACAGTGCAAGAGCTTAGCGATCCGGAAATGTTGCGGTACAACCGCCAAATTATCCTCCGTGGGTTTGATTTCGATGGGCAGGAAAAACTTAAAGCTGGCAAAGTACTGGTTATTGGCCTTGGCGGTTTAGGCTGTGCCGCAACTCAATACCTTGCTGCTGCTGGTGTCGGTCATCTGACATTGGTGGATTTCGATACCGTGTCATTGTCTAACTTGCAACGGCAAATTTTGCACCGTGACGTCACCATTGGTACACCGAAAGTTGATTCAGCTAAAGCGCAACTTGCTGCCATTAACCCATATATTCAAATTGACACCGTCAATGCACAACTTGATGATGCACAACTTGATGAATTAATTATGCATCATGATGTGATCTTAGACTGCACAGATAACGTTGCCATTCGTGAACAGCTCAACCGCTTGTGTTTACCACGAAAAAAACCACTGGTTTCAGGTGCTGCTATTCGCATGGAAGGGCAATTATCTGTTTTCACTTATGAAGAAAACACCCCTTGCTATCACTGTTTAAGCCGTTTATTTGGTGAAAATAACTTAACTTGTGTGGAAGCAGGGGTTATGTCCCCTTTAGTCGGTACCATTGGTACGCTAGAAGCGATGGAAACCATTAAATTATTAGCTAATTATGGGAAAGTTAATTCAGGAAAAGTATTGCTATTTGATGCAATGACCATGGATTTTCGCCAATTTAAACTTAGCAAAGACCCGCATTGTGAAGTCTGTGCTAAAAGCTAACTGCTAAATTTTCGGGCAAGTTGGCTTTTCTCATCATTCAGGCGAGGCTTTTCTCGCCTTTTTCCTATTTTTATTACATCAAAATTAAGAATAATCCGAAAAAATAATTTAATTGCCCTTTCACCTTATACTATCTCTCTTTTGTGGTGCTTGATGGTTTAAATATCACCACTGTTTATTCTTTTGATAAAGTTACTGAGAGTATGAATATGCAATTCCCTCCTTGCCCGAAATGCCAGTCTGAATACACCTATACTGATAACGATATGTATATCTGCCCTGAGTGCGCGCATGAATGGAATGATGCCGAACCTGTAGCTGATATTGATGAATTGATTGTAAAAGATGCCAATGGCAACCTGTTAGCTGATGGTGATACCATCACGGTTATTAAAGATCTCAAAGTCAAAGGCAGCTCTTCTATGCTAAAAATTGGTACCCGCGTTAAAGGTATCCGTTTGGTCGAAGGCGACCACAATATCGACTGTAAAATTGATGGTTTCGGTCAAATGAAACTGAAATCTGAGTTTGTGAAGAAAAACTAAGTTTACTTCACCCATTAAAAAGCCCTCAAAATTTGAGGGCTTTTTGTTTCTAATCTAAAAACTCTATTTAGATAACCACACCTTGGCTTGTCAGGTATTCGTCATAAGTACCTTTGAAATCAATTACTTTATCTTCTTTGATTTCTAAAATACGGCTCGCTAACGAGCTAACAAACTCACGGTCATGAGAAACGAAAATTAATGTACCTTTGTATAATTCGAGGGCTAAGTTTAATGACTCGATAGACTCCATATCCAAGTGGTTGGTTGGCTCATCCATAATCAAAATATTTGGCTGTTGCATCATTAACTTACCAAATAACATACGCCCTTGTTCACCACCGGATAACACTTTAACTTTCTTTTTAATGTCATCTTGAGAAAACAGTAAACGGCCTAAAATACTGCGCACCGCTTGCTCGTCATCCCCTTCACTTTTCCACTGACTCATCCAGTCAAACACGGTTAAATCCGTTTCAAAATCTTCTGCGTGGTCTTGGGCATAGTACCCAATGCTGCTGTTTTCTGACCATTTAACCATTCCACTCGTTGCAGGCTGTTCGCCCACCAGCGTTTTTAAGAATGTGGTTTTACCGATACCATTAGCACCAATAACTGCCATTTTTTCGCCAACTTCCAGTAATAAATTGACGTTTTTGAATAATGGCCCTTGGTCATAACCGTTCGTTACCGCTTCTAATTCCAGTGCATTACGGAACAATTTTTTCTCTTGTTCAAAACGAATGAATGGGTTTTGACGGCTAGACGCTTTCACTTCATCCAATTGAATTTTATCAATTTGACGTGCGCGTGAAGTCGCTTGTTTCGATTTAGATGCGTTAGCGCTAAAGCGGCTAACAAAAGATTGCAGTTCTGCAATTTGTGCTTTTTTCTTCGCGTTATCTGCCAGTAAACGCTCACGTGCTTGAGTTGCCGCGATCATATATTCATCATAGTTACCAGTGAATAAACGCAATTCACCGTAATCTAGATCAGCCATATGGGTACATACGGTATTTAAAAAGTGCCTATCATGGGAAATAATGATCATAGTACAGTTACGATCGTTCAGCACTTGCTCTAACCAACGAATCGTATCGATATCCAAGTTATTCGTCGGCTCATCGAGTAATAAGATATCAGGGTCAGAAAATAGGGCTTGAGCCAACAGTACCCGCAGCTTCCAGCCTGGCGCGACTTCACTCATCGGCCCATAGTGTTGTTCAACAGGAATACCCACACCTAGTAATAATTCACCTGCACGCGCTTCCGCACTATAACCGTCCATTTCACCATAAGCGACTTCTAGGTCAGCCACACGGTAGCCGTCTTCTTCGCTCATTTCAGGTAAGGCGTAGATTCTATCGCGCTCTTGTTTGACGTCCCACAGCTCGCTATGGCCCATAATCACGGTATCAAGTACGGTAAATTCTTCAAATGCGAACTGATCTTGGCGAAGTTTACCAATACGCTCATTTGGATCAGTCGTGCTCACATTTCCAGCTGTAGGGGTTAAATCTCCCCCTAAAATCTTCATAAACGTGGATTTACCCGCGCCATTTGCGCCGATCAAACCATAACGGTTGCCTGTGCCAAATTTAACTGAAATGTTTTCAAACAGTGGCTTACTGCCAAACTGCATAGTGATATTGTTCGTTGTTAACACTGCTATGCCTTAAATTAAACGGTGTAAAATAGCCTGCGATGATTAGGGGTCTATGACTACAGCGTGCAAAACAACCCAAAATAGTGATTTGAGCAGCAAAATACACTCTATGTATGGTCATTAGAGTATGGCAGGTATAAATAGCGGCGCATTATGCCATATTACACCGCTTAGATCTTGTGCTGTTTTCAGCAAATTGATTAACACGAAAGGAAAGGCTGACTAAATGCCAAACTAAAGAGCGATCCCCATAGTACGGCTGATCTCGGTTAGCCCTTCTCGCTCATAAAATTTAATCGCTTTATGGTTTTGCGCTAACACTGACAACTCCAAGTGGCTTAGTTGTCGACTTTTTGCCCAGGCTTTCATCGCATTTAGTAATTTTTGCCCTGCTTTTTCACCACGGAAATTAGGAGCAACCACTAGGTCAAAGATATAACCAAAATTTCGAGGAACAACACAGTTATAAGGGTCAGCAGCTTGTTGTTGTGCAATACAAAACCCTTTAATCTCACTGTTAAATTCAGCAACTAATAAACAAAATTTATCGTCAATAATCGCATTTTCAATAAATTCCCTAGTCTGCTCCGCTGGTTGTAAACGTTCAGGGTCGAATAATGCCATTTCCGAAAACAAAATTTGGTAAAGCGATAAAATGGATTCTACATCACTTTTAATAGCTTCCCTTATCATGCATTCCTCTCTGTGATTTTAATATTAACGCTAGTCGTAGGTTTTAATTGGTGGGGCGACATAAGATTCAAAACTTTCTAATAACTCAGCGGGAGAATCATTCACAATCGCCATATGACGGTATTTTTCATGGAGGAAACCTTCATCTGCCATCTTATTTGTCATATCAATCAATGGTTGCCAATAATTATTAATATTAAATAAAGCGCATGGCTTAGCATGTAAACCAATTTGGCTCCAAGTAAATACTTCTGCATACTCTTCAAGCGTGCCATAACCGCCAGGCAAAGCGACAAAGGCATCCGCAAGCTCAATCATTTTACTTTTACGCTGATGCATCGTTTCAACTTTATACAACTCAGTTAAATTCTTATGAGAAATTTCACGTTCTTCTAGCAATAATGGGATCACCCCAATCGCTTTTCCCCCTAATGACAATACGGTATCAGCAACTGTCCCCATAATTCCCACGCTCGCTCCACCATAGACTAACGTGATATCACGTTTAACCATTTCTTTAGCAAACTCAATGGCTTTTTGCTGATAGACCTCATTTTTTCCCATACTGGAACCACAATACACTGCAATACTTTTAATTTTTCCCATTTGTTCCTCATTTTCCATTTTTATTGTGACTTTTTAGTTAAAGCACTGAATTATACGAGCCTAATACAGAAGCTCAAGCTTCACTCTTCGCCATAATAAAATGAGACTTACTCATGTTTATAGCACTGCTATTCACCTAAACCAACATGTTGACAACCAATAAAGCACATTTACCCCCTTATTCTCTATAGCTAAACCATAAACAAATATAAAGCCGTGCTGTTTTATGAGATAATCTTTAAGAAATTATTTTTCATCACTGAATACTTATTTTCTAAATATTTATTATCAATTAAGTTACGTTTTCCGAGGTTTACTTATTTATGTCTGCCGACACTAAAAAGAGCGCATTTCCGCTATTACCTATAGGGTTATTACTGCTTGCAATGACCTCTATTCAAAGCGGAGCTTCTTTAGCTAAAACTTTATTTCCTGTTATCGGCGCTCCCGGTGTTACTGGTTTACGTTTATTGCTTGCTACTATTATTTTGTTCGTTATTTTTAAGCCTTGGCGTTTAAAATTCAGAAAAAATTCGCTAGTTCCATTGCTTGCTTATGGGTTATCCCTAGGTACGATGAATTATTTGTTTTACCTATCTCTTGAACGAATTCCATTAGGGATAGCTGTTGCTTTAGAATTTACTGGTCCTTTAGCCGTTGCGATGTTTTCTTCTCGCCGTCCGATTGATTTTTTATGGATAGCCCTTGTTATTGTTGGGTTATTATTCTTACTTCCAATCGGCGATAATATTGATTCCATTGATACACTCGGTGCTCTCTATGCTCTCGGAGCCGGTGTCTGCTGGGGGTTATATATTATATTCGGGCAACGTGCAGGAGCGGGTTACGGTGCAGCAACCGTTGCAATAGGTTCATTTATTTCTGCCATGATCTTCTTCCCTATCGGCTTAATGCAAACAGGTGTCGAGGTGATGTTCGACCCCTCAATTTTACCTATTGCACTAGCAGTCGCGATTTTATCAACCGCATTTCCTTATACATTAGAAATGATCGCGCTAACGCGTTTACCAGCCCGAACTTTTGGTACATTGATGAGCCTTGAACCTTGTATGGGCGCATTTTTAGGAATTGTTTTCCTAAATGAGCACTTAACGATGACTCAATGGTTGGCATTATTATGTATTGTCTGTGCTTCTATTGGTTCCACCTCAACAGCGGTACCAAAGTCAAAAATCGAAAAAGTGTCCTAGTCACTAAAAACTATAAGCAAACAAAGACAATCAAGGTTAATAAATTCGATATATAGATATTTATTAACCTTTTTTCGTGTAAAGTTTTATTCATCAATTTGAAATAATCTATTTTTATTTCTAGTTTATGCTTTAAATAAAAATTTATCATCTCTATCGCACTTATTGTCAAAAACGATTAGTACCGAAGATCCACAATTAATTAACGGTTAATAAAGTATATCGAATAGACCTATTAAATTAATCGTTTATTACATTATGACAAATTAGTTTGGTTATTTTATATTTATTGACAGATGAGGTTACTAAACAAATTCATATTTAAGAGAGGATGAATCATGAGCACAGCTAAATTATTTAAAGCATCTTCAAATGAACTTTTATATACACGTAATGATATGGAAGACAGCGTAAAATTGGAAACCATTGGAATTCTTAATGTTATGGTGGTCCATTTTACCGATCTCTCTCTAATGACTAAACAAGCCCACTGGAATATGCGTGGCCGTAATTTTATTGCTATCCATGAAATGCTAGATGGCTTTAGAACCACGTTAGTTGAACATTTAGATGAATTCGCAGAGCGCGCGGTTCAATTGGGAGGTGTTGCTATTGGTACAACGCAAGAAGTTAACCGCTTCACCTCGTTAGAAGCTTACCCAATTAATATCCATAGTGTACAAGACCACTTAAAAGCGTTAGCCGACCGCTATGCTATTGTCGCGAATGATATCCGTAAAGCCATTGATGAGGTGGAAGACGAAGACACTGCGGATATGTTTACCGCAGCTTCCCGCGATATGGATAAATTCCTCTGGTTCTTAGAAGCAAATATTGAGTAATGTCGTAAATAGAGTCAATTAAAATTGACCAATGGCCACTGTAGAGTGGCCATTTTATTTGCGAGTCATTAACTATAATCAAACTGTTATTCAAATACCTAAAAATAAAATAAGTTAACTTAGTTATTTACTGTTTTTAGGTATCTCAGGTTGTTCTATAGGAAATACAGGTAATGCATTTAATAGCCTTTTACCATAATTTTTAGTTAGCAAACGTTTATCATAAATAATAATTTCACCATAGCACTCATGACTACGAATCAACCTACCTGCTTGCTGTATCAAGTTAAATGAGGCGCTAGGTAAACTTTGTACTTCAAATGGGTATCGCTTCAATGATTTCAACCAATCCCCTTCGGTGATAATCACAGGGTTTGTTACTGGTGGAAATGCAATTTTATGAATATGGACCTGAGTTAAATATTCCCCTTTTAGGTCTAACCCCTCAGCAAACGATTGTAAGCCAATTAAGGCACTAGATTGCCCTTGGTTAATTCTTTCGCAATGAGTTTCGACTAACCGGTAACGTGGTTGATCTCCTTGAACTAAAAGCTGCAAACGCAAATCCTTTACGTGCTCAAGAAAACCTTCCATCGCTCTTTGGCTACTAAATAAAACCAGTACTCCACGGTGAGTATTTTTAGTGAATTGTTCACGGAAAAATACTGCCATTTCCGCTAAGTGTTCAGCTTCAGTGTTTATCGTTGGCTCATATTCCATTTTAGGAATAATAATTTTTCCCTGCTCAACATGGTTAAAAGGAGAAGACAATGTCACGAAGCGGTCATCACTTTTTTCGGATAACCCAGTAAGTTCCATAAAACGTGAATAACTGTTCAATGACCTCAGTGTTGCCGAGGTAGTTGCTGTAACCGTTCGGGGTTAGCTAACTTTGGTGGCTTCGCCGGACGAAATTGCCCCATGTACTGCCCAACATGCTGAATAAAGCTATCAAGCTGTGCCGTTAGTTGAACTAACGTAATTTCGCCTTCAACTTCAAGGGCATCCCTTGCAACATCCGGAACATGATGGCCTTCATCAAGCACTAATAATAAATTTTTCGGGTCAGGTAATACCGATTCACTTTCCATTGCAGCCATAACTAACGCATGATTAGCAACCACCACATCGGCATCTTCGATTTCCCGCCTAGCAATAAAAAATGGGCAACGCTGATAAAATTGACAATTACGACCTAAACAATTCATTTTATCTGTGCTGACTTTGCGCCATAAGCTATCACTAAATGCACGTTTGTGGTGATCCCTTAGCCCATCCCATGCAAAACTCTGAAAGTCATGCCGCAGTTGCTGACAAATAGCCCGCTCTTCACTATTCGCAATTTCTGTTTTATCTTCCACCAATAACATTAAATCAATTTGTTCGCCTTCCGCGGCACAAATAGCTTCTAAATTACGAGGGCAAACATAACGAGCACGCCCAAACGCCCCTGTATATTTTAAATCAGGAATAATTTTGCTTAATAAGGGTAAATCTTTACTATAAATTTGGTCTTGTAATGCCACATTCGCCGTACTGACCACTAAGGTTTTACCTTCTTCCCTACCAACCGCTATCCCTGGTATTAAATAAGATAGCGTTTTACCCACCCCAGTAGGCGCTTCTATAACCAAATGGCGGCCGTCATCATCTGCTAAATTTTTTGCGACTTGCGCGATCATCTGCCGCTGCGGTGATCGGGAAACAAACCCGTCAATTTGTACGGACAACCCTTTATACCACTGAGTTATTTGTTCTTTAGTTTTATTCGACAGGGACATAAATTATGCAGGTGACCAAAGTTAAAATGAAAGATAACGAAACTGACAACAATACGGAATATGTAAAAAACGCTTTTGCCAACCGCTTCGCAAAACTACTGTATTAATACCCATTATACATAAAAATTGGGAAGCTTTTTGCAAAACGCCCATTCTGCAACAGAAAAAATAGCTTTTAACTTGTTTGCAACACTCATCCGGTTATACTTTGAGTTCTTATATCATTTGGATTTTTATCACTAGGCAGGCTATAGAAAATGAAAAAGGTTGTTATCGCACTTTGCGCATTATGCGCTTTTGGTTCTGTAGGCGGTATTGTTTTAGCGGGTATGAACATTTATACACGTTCAACCACACCACTTGAGCAAGGGCAACCGCAATCCCCTTCAGCACTGCCAGCACCCAATCAAATTCAGTAATTTTAAAATAATTTATCAGCCCAGGATGGAGATAGCTTATGTACAACGATTATTTCGTAACCCCACAATGGTTAAATTCACATCTATTTGATGATAACATCATTGTACTCGATGCTTCTTCTCCACCACCGACCGCACCTTATGATTGCCGCCAACAATATCTAGAAGAACATATTCCTAACGCTCAGTTCTTTCATCAAGATGAAATTGCAGACAAAAGCTGTGATTTACCCCATATGCTGCCAAGTGCCGATGTTTTTAGCCAAGCAGTTAGTGCCATGGGCATAGGTAATGACACCCAAGTTATTATTTATTCACAGAATAACTTATTTTCATCCCCAAGAGCTTGGTGGACTTTCACCACTATGGGCTGCAAAAACGTTAAGATTTTAGCTGGTGGCATCGATGCTTGGAAAGCAGCAGGGTTTGATGTTCAGTCCGGGGAAGTCACTCCGCCAGCTGCGAAGCAATTCCATGCCACACGTAAAGACAGTAACGCACTGAATCAAGAGCAAATGCTTGATATTGTAAATCAAGGAAAAATTCAAATTATTGATGCTCGTGCAGAACCACGCTTTCTTGCTCAAGCGCCAGAACCACGTCCGGGTCTACGTATGGGGCATATTCCTGGGAGCAAAAACGTCCCATGGGATCTTCTCGTTGAAAAGGGTGAATTCAAATCACCGAAGCAACTTAAAACTATTTTTACTAAACAAGGTGTCGATATCCATGCACCTTCAGTGATGACCTGTGGTTCAGGAATGACCGCAGCTGTGGTATTAATGGCATTAACATTATTAGGTAACCAAAACGTGCGTTTGTATGATGGTTCATGGGCCCAATGGGGGCAAGATAACGGCCTGCCAATCGAGTCGTAATCCTCTTCTTCCATAAAAATATAAGCCACTTGATATTTAAGTGGCTTATAGAATGAAGATTTACCAAGTAGAGGAAATGGTTATTTGGCAAATATCCCGGCTAAGAACAGTACGACAATCGCACCGATAACCGCGACAACAAAACTCCCAAAGTTGAAACCATCAACTTTTCCTTTACCAAAGAAAGTACTGATGTAACCACCCACAACGGCACCAACAATCCCCAGCACGGTGGTCATAATGAACCCCATGTGATAAGTACCTGGCATCAGCCACTTAGCTAAAACACCTGCAATTAGACCAAAAATAATCCAAGCAATTACACCCATCTTACGCCTCCCAGACTAGGTAATTTCACTATAATGTCAAAATGTTCTCATATAATAGTAGAGCTTTAAATAAATTAAATCGCTCTCCTACCAATTAAGTAAAGACCCTATAAGTTAATTTCGCAACTATAAAATTTTGCCAATCAACATTATTCATAACTAATTGCTCACAATTTCAGTTATCACTTGCGCAATCTGTTGGGCATTTTTTAACGACCTAACCTGAGAAAAAAGTTCATCTGCTTGATGATATTCTTTACGTAAATAGCCTAGCCATTGCTTAATCCGGGCTGCATGGTAATGGCCGGTATCCCCTTGTTTTTCAAGTTCTGTATACTTTAATAACAACCTGCCAACTTGCTCCCAAGGCATTTTAGATTCATTAAATTTGACCACTCGACTTAGGTTTGGGGTGTTTAGTGCTCCACGACCAATCATCACGGCATCACAACCTGTGATTTCAAGGCAGCGCTGTGCACTTGCATAGTCCCAAATTTCACCATTAGCAATCACTGGGATCGATAATTTACGGCGGATCTCTCCAATGGCAGACCAATTAATACTCTCTGCTTTATAACCGTCTTCTTTGGTTCTACCATGGACAGTAAGTTCTGTTGCCCCCGCCTGTTGAACCGCATCTGCAATTTCATAAGCAAATTCGGAACTATCCCACCCCAAACGAACCTTAACCGAAATAGGTAATTCTTTTGGAACTGCTTCACGCATTGATTTCGCAGCTTGATAAATCAAATCAGGTTGCTTCAATAACGTCGCACCACCACCGTGGCCATTAACTGTTTTTGATGGACACCCGCAATTTAAATCAACCCCCCAAGATCCTAACTCGACCGCTCGATTTGCGTTCTCTGCCAACCACTGAGGGTGTTGCCCTAATAACTGCACGCGAACTAATGTCCCTGAAGGGGTACGACTACCATGTTTTAGTTCAGGGCATAAACGGTAAAAAGTTTTTGCTGGTAAAAGAGTATCAACCACGCGAACAAACTCTGTTATGCACAGGTCATAGTCATTAACTTCGCTTAATAGACAACGTACTAAAGGGTCTAAAACTCCTTCCATAGGAGCTAATAAAACGCGCATAAATGGCTCACAAAAAACGTAATAACACCTGCTTATCATACCGTTTATTGAATAGATGAGCAGGAAAATTCTAAGATGGGGGTGACCAGTGACAGGCTTGAAATAGTTTCACAGGTAGCTCTAGTTAATGCCATTAACATTAAAAAGAGCTACAAGCTTTATGGAAGATTAGCTGTCACTTCGCCCTTGTTTGACTTTTTTCTGGGCGTTTTTCCATGGGGAACTTGCCCCCTTCCCTGAACTAGGCTTTGACGATGGCGAATTACTGCGACGTGGTGGTTTACCTTGATTTCTATCACCTGAACGACGTTCATTGCGTTGTGGTGTTTTTTGAATAGGCTCCGCCTTTATGGAGGGGTCGGGCTCATAGCCTTCAATCGCCATCAATGGAATCGATTTTTTCAATAATTTTTCAATATCCTTGAGTAACTTAGCCTCATCGATACATACTAAGGAAACTGCCATCCCAGTTGCTTCTGCACGGCCTGTACGACCGATACGGTGAACATAGTCTTCTGCAACATTAGGAAGCTCAAAATTCACCACATAAGGAAGCTGTTCAATATCAAGGCCACGAGCTGCGATATCCGTTGCCACTAACACACGAATATCCCCAGATTTAAAATCAGCTAATGCACGAGTACGAGCCCCTTGGCTCTTGTTACCATGGATAGCAGCAGCTTTGACACCATCTTTATTTAAATGCTCAGCGAGACGGTTTGCACCATGTTTTGTACGTGTAAAAACAAGAACTTGTTGCCAGTTTTCACGGCCAATCATAAACGAAAGTAATTCCGCTTTTCGTTTTTTATCAACCAGATGAACATATTGAGTCACTTGCTCAGAAGCTGAGTTTCGCGGAGCAACCTCAATAGTTACAGGGTTATTGAGTAATTTATTCGCTAATTGTTTGATTTCGTCAGAAAACGTCGCTGAGAACAATAAGTTTTGACGTTTTTTAGGTAATTTATTAATCACCCTACGAATATCATGAATGAACCCCATATCTAACATACGGTCAGCTTCATCCAGAACAAAAACTTCGACTTGGGAAAGATCTACTGCATTTTGATGTTCTAAATCTAATAAGCGCCCCGGAGTTGCAATTAAGATATCAACCCCGCCACGTAACTTCATCATTTGTGGGTTAATACTTACCCCACCAAAGACGACAAAAGAACGAATACGCAGGTGACGGCTATATTCTTTTACATTTTCAGCAACTTGCGCTGCAAGCTCCCTTGTTGGCGTCAAAATTAACGCACGAATAGGCTTGCGATCCTTTCCTGCTCGAGGAGTTGTAATCAGCTTCTGTAAAATTGGCAATGTAAAACCCGCTGTTTTACCTGTACCAGTTTGGGCGCTAGCTAAAAGGTCGTTTCCTGCAAGCACGGCTGGGATAGCTTGTTGTTGAATAGGCGTAGGGCTTTCATAACCTAATTCATTAATGGCAAGCAAAATTTCCTCGTTTAACGCGAGGTCTGAAAAAGTAGTCAAATTAAATTACTCCGGGCTTCACCGCTTCAAATTGAATGTGGCAGTTATGGGGGAAGTGAGTCAGAAGATAAAGCGCAAACTGCCGTGCGACACTGTGTAAAATTCTAACATTATTTACAGATGATAAATATATTAATTTAGTTTGGTTAATAAATTAATATAAAATCCGACCCACATAGTATATATACTTACATTGTACTATGAGATGTCGTTTTTTACTTTTTATAAAAATGAAAAGCCATTAAGAGCTAATTAGGTGTTATTTAATTCTGAATTTTTAAAGGAATGGTTATGAATACAGGTTCATCGTCAACGTTGCGAGGAGAAAATGCGAAAATGCAATTGCTTCTCACTGCTGCTGATGTATATGGAGAACAAGGGCTTGATGGCGCTACTACACGCAAGATCGCACAGGCATCAGGGCAAAATATTGCCGCAATTTCTTATTATTTTGGCTCAAAAGAAGGTCTTTACTTAGCGGTAGCTCAGCTTATCGCAAAAACTATTCGGGACGATTTCCATGATGTTTTTCAAGCAATTGACAACTTTCTAAATCAACCTTTGTCAGTACAAGTAACTGATGATGCGCTTGATTTACTACAAAAAACAGTCATTGCCTATAATCATTTTCAGTTGGAAAAGAAAAATTTAAGTTTTTCTCGGATATTAGCACGTGAACAACTCAACCCGACCGAAGCCTATACGGTAATCCATGAACAGGCTTTAGGCCCAATACATTCGCGCCTAAACCGCTTGATTGCGATTTACATTGGTGCTGACCCCAATCATTTAACAACGCTAATCCACACACACGCAATCCTTGGCGAAACACTTTCATTTCGAATTGCTCGAGAAACTTTGTTACGCCAAACGGGTTGGAAACATATCAATGAAAATGAATTTAAAATTATTAATCAAGTTCTTATTGAACATACAAATATATTATTAGCAGGCTTACGCCATCGCAAACAATATGAAAAGTGATATGATAAAATAATTAAAGTGATTCATTCACATTGATAATAACTAGAGGCTGGTGATTTTATTGCAGCTGGTGCCACATTTCTTCATTAAAAACAGCGGCCTCTAACAACAAATTTTGTTTTCATATCGTTGATTCTTTAAGTAAGGTTAGCTATGAGCAATAAAAACCGTTCTGTTGTTGTTTTCATTATTCTCATATTAATCGGTGCTGCAATTGGTGGTTATTACTACTATCAATCACAGCAAGACAAAATATTAACACTCTACGGCAATGTTGATGTCCGAACGGTTAATCTTGGTTTTCGAGTGTCAGGTAAACTCAAATCCCTAAGCGTCGATGAAGGTGCAAAAATTATTGCAGGCGAGCAACTTGGTCTACTGGATGATGCCCCCTACATTAACGCGTTAAATAAAGCCAAAGGGGTACGTGACAGCGCCAAAGCCCAACTTGCTTTAAAAGAAAGTGGTTACCGTACTCAAGAGGTTGCACAAGTTGAAGCTGAAGTGGCTCAAAAACAAGCGGCTTGGCAATATGCCGATAACTTCTATAAACGTCAGCAAGGGCTTGCTGCCTCCCGCGTTATTTCAGCTAATGATTTAGATAACGCGAAGAACAATCGAAACCAAGCATTTGCAGCCCTTCAAGCGGCACAAGATAAACTGAATCAATACCAAAGCGGCTTTCGTCAAGAAGAGATAGCTGCCGCTCAAGGCGAATGGTTACAAGCCGAAGCGGCTGTCGCTCAAGCTGAACTCGACTTACAAGACACCGTCTTAACTGCACCTTCCTCTGGGACTATTTTAACCCGAGCAATCGAACCTGGCACAATCATCGGTGCAGGTAATACCGTATTTAGCGTCACTTTAACAAATCCTGTTTGGGTCAGAGCCTATGTTAGCGAACCGCACCTCGGTGATGCCATCCCCGGTAGAGAAGTCTTGCTGTATACGGATAGCCGCCCAAATCAGCCTTACCATGGTACCATTGGGTTTGTTTCCCCTACCGCCGAATTTACCCCTAAAAGCGTACAAACACCGGATTTACGAACCGATTTAGTCTATCGACTACGTATCGTCGTCAATGATGCAGATGATGCTTTACGCCAAGGTATGCCTGTAACTATTCAATTTACTGATAATAAACAGTAAGAGTTTGCTATGAGTGATGATTACAGTATCCGCCTATCCAATGTCGAGAAAACATTTGTTGGCTTGGATACTCCAGCCGTTGAAAGCTTAACAATCGATATTCATAGGGGCTCTGTAACAGGCCTTGTCGGCCCTGATGGTGCAGGAAAAACAACTTTAATGCGCATGATTGCAGGGCTATTAAAACCAGATGCAGGGAAAATTAGCGTGATGGGGCTCGACCCTATCGACGACAGCATTGCTATGCGAGCTGGCCTTGGCTATATGCCCCAAAAATTTGGTTTATATGAAGACCTGACCGTACAAGAAAATTTAAATTTGTACGCAGATTTGCGTGGCGTACTCGGCGAAGAGCGCCAAAAAACCTATCAGCAACTGCTTTCATTCACCAGCCTAGCCCCTTTTACCAATAGGCTAGCCGGTAAATTATCGGGGGGGATGAAGCAAAAACTCGGGTTAGCCTGTACATTATTAGGAAAACCCAAGGTTCTTTTACTCGACGAACCCGGTGTTGGTGTTGACCCCATAGCTCGACGCGAACTATGGCAAATGGTTCATACTCTTGCCGATGATGGAATGCTCATTCTTTGGAGTACTTCCTATTTAGATGAAGCTCAGCAATGTAAAAATGTGCTGCTATTAAATAAAGGCAAACAGCTTTATGCAGGCAAGCCCGAGTTATTAACTGAAAAAATGGCGGGACGCTCGTTTTTACTTGATGTACCAGCCACACAAAAACGTACTGTATTACAAAACGCACTCGTATTACCAGAAACTACCGATGGTGTAATCCAAGGCCGCTATATTCGCTTAATTTTGAAGCCTAATGCATCACAGACAAATTTATTAACTGCATTAAATATGGCAGATGGAAAACTCATTGAAGCACAGCCACGTTTTGAAGATGCGTTTATTGACTTATTAGGCGGGGGCCCATCTCATCGTTCGGAATTAGCCGCTATCGTACCGCAAATTCCACCTAATCCTGAAGAAACCGTCATAGAAGCGCGTAATTTAACCAAAAAATTTGGCCAATTTGCGGCAACTGATACCGTAAATTTCCAAGTTAAACGAGGAGAAATTTTTGGTTTATTGGGGCCAAATGGTGCGGGAAAATCGACAACTTTTAAAATGATGTGTGCGTTAATGAAGCCAACAGATGGGCAAGCACTCGTTCTTGGAATGGATTTAAAAACGAGTTCAAACAAAGTCAGGCAGCACCTTGGCTATATGGCACAAAAGTTCTCGCTGTACGGTAACCTAAAAGTGGGGCAAAACCTGAAATTCTTTTCGGGTGTTTATGGTTTACATCATCAACAACAAACCAAAAAAATCCAAGAAATGGTTGAGGCCTTTAATTTCAAACCGATTATCAATCAGGTGACTGAATCCCTCCCTCTGGGGTATAAGCAGCGTTTAGCCCTCGCCTGCTCATTAATGCATGAGCCTGATATCTTATTTTTAGATGAGCCAACCTCAGGTGTTGACCCACTAACTCGTAGAGAATTTTGGTTACATATCAATGGAATGGTTGATAAAGGTGTTACCGTTATGGTCACGACTCACTTTATGGATGAGGCAGAGTATTGTGACCGTATCGGGCTGGTTTACCATGGAAAAATTATTGCGGCAGGAACCCCTGATGAACTGAAACAGCAAGTCGCAAGTGCTGAAAACCCTGACCCATCCATGGAAGATGCATTCATCGAGCTAATCATGAATTATGATAAGCAACAGGAGGCACTATGACTCACACCGCTTCTCATTTTTCATGGCGTAGGCTTAAAGCACTATGCTGGAAAGAAAGTAAACAAATTGTGCGGGATCCTAGCAGCGCTCTTATAGCTGTGCTTATTCCATTGATGTTACTATTTATTTTTGGTTATGGTATCAATTTAGACTCAAGTAAATTACGTGTCGGTATTTTACTTGAGCAACAAAGTTCGCAAGCTCGTGAATTGGTTGATACCTTCACTGGTTCGCCATTTATCGATGCGACTATTAGTAATAACCGCCATTTATTAATCGATAAAATGCAAGCGGGTGAAATTCGCGGCATTATCGTCATTCCTGTAAATTTTTCAGCCCAATTGCTGCAAAAACAAGGTCATGCCGCAATTCAAGTCATTACTGATGGCAGCGAACCGAATACGGCTAACTTTGTGCAAGCTTATACTCAAGGTGTGTGGCAAACGTGGCTGGTGCAGCAAGGGGAAAATAAAGGCTACCCAACAGACCCACTAATTGAACTTAATATGCGCTATTGGTTTAATGAAGCGGCAATTAGTCAGCATTTTATTATTCCAGGAGCAATTAGCATCATTATTACCGTAGTTGGTGCTATTTTGACCTCTTTAGTTATTGCAAGAGAATGGGAACGTGGCACGATGGAAGCATTGCTTTCAACCCAAATCACTAAAACTGAGTTATTACTTTCAAAATTATTGCCTTACCAAGTGCTTGGTACTTTTGTGATGGTATTATGCATGTTTGTCACCACTTTTGTCTTAGGAGTACCTTATCGCGGCTCTCTATTAGTATTATTTGTCATTACCAGCCTTTATTTGGCAACGGCATTAGGGATGGGGTTATTGATTTCAACAATTACTCGTAACCAATTTAATGCAGCGATGGTTGCACTGAATGCCGCCTTCTTACCTGCTATTATGTTATCTGGCTTTATTTTTGAAATTGATAGTATGCCAGCCATTATTCAAGCTGTGACTTATTTTATCCCTGCCCGGTACTTTGTCAGCAGTTTACAAACTCTCTTTCTTGCAGGTGATATCTATATTGTTTTATTGATAGATTTCCTGCTACTCATCGCTTCTGCAATACTATTTATTGGACTGACGGCGCTAAAAACTCGCCGTCGTTTGGATTGAGGTGAAGTTATGTTTTATCGCCTATACACCTTAATTATGAAAGAGCTTCAATCATTACTTCAAGAACCACAAACACGGGCTATTTTGATTTTACCCGTGATATTTCAGATGATTTTATTTCCTCTGGCTGCCACTCTTGAGGTCACTAACACCACCATTGCAATTTTTGACCAAGACAGTGGTGAACATTCTATCGAGTTGACTCAACGTCTCGCCAAAGCCAGTGCGTTTTCTCAAGTTTTATTATTGAAGAATGAACATGAAATTCGTGAAACGCTTGATAACCGTAAGGCTCTGCTGGTTGTCCGTTTTGGGCAAAACTTTAGTGCTGATATTGCAAGCCACCATAACGCTAATATGCTGTTACTCCTTGATGGACGTAATTCAAATAGTGCGCAAATTGCAGCAAATTATGTTGCACAAATTGTCACTCAATACCAACATGAGCTAACGCAATCACAGACTCTGCCGAACAACAGTGAATTAATCGTTCGTAATTGGTACAACCCCAATTTAGATTATAAATGGTTTATTGTGCCTTCATTAGTAGCTTTAATAACTACGATCGGGGTACTGATTGTGACATCTCTTTCTATCGCAAGGGAAAGAGAACAAGGCACCCTGGACCAATTGCTCGTTTCTCCCCTTACCACTTGGCAAATATTTATTGGTAAGGCGGTACCTGCATTGATAGTAGCGACTGCACAGGCAAGTTTAGTCCTAGTTATTGGGATCTTTTGCTATCAAATTCCTTTTGCTGGCTCCCTACTCCTCTTTTATGCCACAATGTTATTCTATGGGTTGTCCTTGGTGGGGTTTGGTTTACTTATTTCAGCACTGTGTTCAACTCAGCAACAAGCGTTCATTGGAGTATTTGTATTTATGATGCCAGCAGTGCTGCTATCAGGTTATATTTCCCCAGTCGAAAACATGCCAATTTGGCTGCAACAAATCACTTGGATTAACCCAATTCGTCATTTCACTGAAATCACCAAACAGATATACCTAAAAAATGCTGATTTTTCAGTTATCTTCCATAGTTTATGGCCATTATTCATCATTGCGATAATCACCAGTTCAGTGGCCTATTACTTATTTAGGAAGAAGATAGCGTGATCAAAAGAAATAATATTACACTTTGAAAATACAATTAAAAGCATTGGAACTATCATTAACGCCTTGAATCACAAACAAGTTAATAATATTCAAATCATATTTTACGATAGTATTTAGATCAAAAAACCCTTGTTACCAAAGTAACAAGGGTTTTCAATTTTAACGACTTCTATCCCCTCATTTCACTGAGTAATGAGGAAAGCCACTCAAATTAGCGACGGTCACCAAAGATACGCAGCAACATTAAGAACAGGTTAATGAAGTCTAAATACAGAGATAACGCACCCATAATAGAGTATTTACGCATTGTTTCTCTGTCGTCTTCATCAATTTGTGAACCCATTTCTTTCAGTTTTTGAGTGTCATAAGCAGTTAAAGCAGCAAACAGTAAAACACCACCGTAAGTGATCACCCAATACATCATGGTGCTTTGCAGCCAGATGTTAACCAAAGAAGCGACAACAATACCAATCAGCGCCATAAACAGGAAGTTACCCATACCTGTTAAGCTACGTTTAGTGGTATAGCCGTAGAAACTTAATGCACCAAACATTACCGCAGTAATGACAAATGTGCCCGCAACGGACTCACCAGTATATGCGGCAAGAATAACTGAAATCGTTAAGCCGGTGAGCAATGAATAGAGCATAAACATGCCCGTTGCTGCCATGCCACTAATTTTTTGCAGCAGGAATGAAATGCCCATCACTAAACCAAGTTCAGCAATAATCATTCCAAAAAAGAGAATCTTATTGGTTGCAATGGTGTAGTACAAACCACTGCTTACAGAATACCATGCCACAAAAGCTGTCAGCAGTAGACCGACTGTCATCCAGCCGTATACTTGCGACATAAATGCCTGAACGCCAGTATTGGCACCCTGGACAAGAGAATCATTACGTTGATCAAACTGACCCATGATGGTTACCCTTTCGCTAAAAGAAAAATCGACCCAGTAAAAATACTGCAATCGGAGAAATTAACCAAAGTCTAACACATTCTTTTGACAATACCATTCAGCAAATTCGTATTTTTTAGCGGAAAAAATGCGATTACCAGCGGTTTGCAGACGCCTCGTCGGTTTCTTTCGCTTCCACCCAACGTTCATTTTCAGGTAAGGTTTCTTTTTTCCAAAATGGGGCTTTCGTTTTTAAGTAATCCATAATAAATTCAGCCGCTTGAAATGCTGCATTACGATGAGCACTCGTGACCCCAACAAAAACAATTTCTTCGCCGGGTTGTAAGGTGCCAATGCGGTGGATCACACTAACTCTCTGCAATGGCCAACGCTCTTTTGCTTCTATGACTATATTCGCTAACGCTTTTTCAGTCATTCCTGGGTAGTGTTCGAGTGTTAATGCCGCAACGCTGTCACCTAAATTATGATTACGCACTTTCCCCGTAAAAATCACCACTGCGCCATCACTATCACACTGTGCAAGCCATTGATATTGCTCACCAACACTAAAATTTTCAGTTTGTACTGCAATATGGGTGTTTTCCATATTACCCCCCAGTGACAGGTGGGAAAAATGCCACTTCGTCCCCTTCTGAGAGAGGGTGGTCTAGTGAAACAAATGATTGATTAACAGCGGCAAGTAATTTGCCATCTTCAAGTGCCAACGCCCAACGATCCCCTTTTTGTGAAAGTGCTTGGCGCAAGTCTTCCACTTTTTGGTATGAGTCTGTAAGTTCTAAACGTTCCGTTCCAACTAGCTCACGTACCTGAGCAAAAAATAATACTGTGATCATTATTCCACCTTAAAATGTCCAGATTTGCCGCCTGTTTTCTCTAATAAACGAACAGGGCCAATCACCATATCTTTTTGCACGGCTTTACACATGTCATAAATCGTTAACGCAGCAACGGATGCGGCTGTTAACGCTTCCATTTCTACCCCTGTTTTCCCTGTTAACCGGCAACAAGTTTCAATACGGACGCGGTTATGTTCAGGTTCCGCTTTCAAGGTCACTTCAACTTTGGTTAACAACAATGGGTGGCATAATGGGATAAGCTGCCAAGTGTTTTTTGCCGCTTGAATACCCGCAATACGTGCCGTGGCGAACACATCCCCTTTATGATGGCTACCATCGACAATCATCGTTAAGGTTGCTGGGTTCATGGTGACATAAGCTTCTGCGCGAGCTTCACGGACAGTTTCAGCTTTGGCTGAAACATCAACCATATGCGCCTCGCCCGACGCATTGAGGTGAGTCAGTTGGGACATATTTTCTCCTGAAATAAAAAAGAGTTAACCGCCGATTACGGATAAATTTGGTGTAATTCCGCTATCGCCCATATGCAGAAAATGGGTTTCTCGTTTATGGTGTAAGCCCCGTTGAATACGCGCTTTTAACGCTTCGTTTTGGTCATCTGCGCCCAATAAATCACGAAGTGGAATACCATTTTCACCAAATAAACATAAATGGAGATTTCCTAGTGAGGAAACACGTAAGCGGTTACAGCTTTGGCAAAAATCTTTTTCGTAAGGCATGATAAGCCCAATTTCGCCTTGGTAATCTGGATGACTAAAGACTTGAGCTGGCCCATCACTACGAGAACGAGGAAGCATATACCAGCCTTCTTCAATTAAACGTTCGCGAATAGTTTCGCCTGAAATATGAAAGCGTTGGAAGATATCACTTCCATCACCGGTTTCCATGAGTTCAATAAAACGTAATTGAATTGGTCGGTGCTTGATCCAATTTAGGAATGACTTCAACGCAATATCATTGACATTTTTCATGAGCACTGCATTGACTTTTACTTTTTCGAAGCCTGCTTCAAAGGCGGCATCAATGCCTTTCATCACCTGAAAGAATTTATCTTGCCCTGTGATGGCCGCAAATTGGCGTGGATCTAAGCTGTCAACGCTCACATTGATCGCGTTCAACCCTGCGGCTTTCCATTCATGCACATCTCGCGCCATACGGTAGCCGTTGGTTGTTACGGCTATTTTTTTGATTGATTCATTTTCATTGATGGCAGCAATAATATCACTGAAATCTTTGCGCATAGTCGGCTCACCGCCCGTAATACGCACTTTTTCTGTGCCTAATTCTGCAAATGCCGTACTGATACGACGAATTTCATCTAATGTTAAGAATTCATGGCGACCGCTTGGCTTGTAGCCATCGGGTAGGCAGTATGTGCAACGAAAGTTGCAAACATCTGTTATAGAAAGCCGAAGATAATAAAATTTCCGGTCAAATTGATCGACAAGTTGCTGCATAATCACACCTTTCCAAGTACGGGAGATGCAGACATTTCTATCTTGCACCCTGGTGGCTCTAGGCCACGGCCAGTGCATCATATTCAGTCGTTCAAACTTAGACGCAAAGGCTAGGAGTTTTATCTGGAACCGAGTCACTGATTTTAAACTGCAAAATGCGTCACTCTGTTCACTTAATTTATGTAAGGATTCTAGCCGATAGAAATTGAAAAAGCGAATTGCAATTCGATATATATCATTATATACAACGACTTACAAAAGACATAGTTGAATCACCGAAGCTATTATTATCAATGACAATTTTCCATTTTGAGTGGTTTCAAACCGTATAATTTCATACTAATTGATTAACATCTCTAACTATTTAATTAAACATTTATTGATATAGATCTAAAATGGGGAGCAAGCTCCCCATCTGATTGTTTACGTTATAAATATCAGCACTTAACGCTTATCAAAACCGATATTTCAAATTGAATAATTGGCATATCAATTAAAAATAAATAGTGAAGCACAGAATTCATTAATCAAAACGCTAAATAATTTGCGTTGTTAGTTGTGATTAGGCGACAGATGAAGATACCTTGGAATTACACACCAATACAGAATCGTCTCTTTTATTGTTTTTTGTCACGGTACTTAAGCCAAGAATGATGTTTTATGATAGATTAACGCCCAATTTATTTTAGTCGCCATAAAACGGGCATTAGCGTAAAAAACGTATTTCGTAACTCGCTGGTTTACTTGCTTTTATAAGTACTGAAAATTAACTGATATAGGAACACTATGCCGAATTGTAGTCTGGCGGATCTCAAACATGTTGTCGCTTTAGGTGGCGGCCATGGGCTTGGTCGCGTGATGTCTTCACTTTCTTCTTTAGGTTCTCGTTTAACGGGTATTGTCACCACAACCGATAATGGGGGCTCGACTGGTCGTATTCGTCGCTCTGAAGGTGGGATAGCTTGGGGAGACATGCGTAACTGTTTAAATCAGCTAATTACTGAGCCGTCCATTGCTTCAGCGATGTTTGAATACCGTTTTAGCGGAAATGGTGAGCTTTCAGGCCATAATTTAGGTAATTTAATGTTAAAATCATTAGATCACTTAAGTGTGCGACCACTAGAAGCCATAAATCTTATCCGTAATATGCTAAAAGTCGATGCGCAGTTGATCCCGATGTCGGAATCTCCTGTTGATTTAATGGCTGTCGATGAAATGGGTAATGAAGTGTACGGTGAGGTGAATGTTGATGCCTTACATGAAATCCCACAAGAGTTACGTTTGTATCCAACAGTCAAGGCAACTAAAGAAGCCTTGCAGGCTATCCACCAAGCAGACTTAATTATTATCGGCCCTGGCAGTTTTTTTACTAGTTTAATGCCATTATTACTTTTGGATGAAATTGCGGCTGCACTACGCGAATGTAAAGCCCCGATGATTTATATTGGCAATTTAGCGAAAGAAATTAGCTCCCCTGCTGCAAACCTGTCTTTACCTGACAAACTAAAAATGATGGAACAGTATATTGGCTGCCAAAAAATTGATGCGTTAATCCTTGGCCCACGCACACAAACCAATAATATCAGCCCTGACCGCAAAATAATCCAACGGGTACTCGAAGCTGACGATATTCCGTATCGCCATGATAGAAAGCTGTTACTGCAAGCCATCGAAGAAACCATCAACTTGTTATAATCCCCAACCGCCATTCCGCTGCTAAAGACCCGCAGCGGAAAACCTTCCCTAAAATTAGCCCTTTGTTTCCCGTATTTCCACAAAATCTATTTTCAAAATACTTTGCGTTGTGGGTAGGCGGCAAGTGAAGGCAGCTCGGGGAGCATACATAAAGTATGTGACCCGAGTGACTGAACGAAGCCAACACCCCCACAACGCGAAGTATGAAGAAAATAAAGGCAGCTCGGGGAGCATACATAAATATGTGACCCGAGTGACTAAACGCAGCCAACACCTCCACAGCGTGAAGTATGAAGAAAATAAAGGCAGCTCGGGGAGCATACATAAATATGTGACCCGAGTGACTGAACGAAGCCAACACCCCCACAACGCGAAGTATGAAGAAAATGATGAAAATTAGGAATTAGCGATAAACTGGGAGCGTATCTCCTGCAATTCGTCTCTGACTCGCGCAGCCGCTTCAAATTCAAGATCTTGAGCATGCTTATACATTTGCGCTTCAAGTTGCGAAATCCGTTGCTCCAATTCTTTTGTTGACATTGATTGAATATCAACCGAATTATTATTTTTGGTATTGTCTTTCGTGCGGCTTTTTCCTTTGCCACCCACTTTGTGGCCAATTTGCAGAATATCACCGATTTTCTTATTCAACCCTTGTGGAACGATGCCATGTTCTTCGTTGAACGCCATTTGTTTAGCACGGCGACGCTCTGTTTCTGCAATCGCTTTTTGCATGGAGTTGGTGATCCTGTCTCCATAGAGGATTGCCTTACCATTTAAGTTACGAGCCGCACGCCCTATGGTTTGAATAAGCGAACGTTCCGAACGCAAGAAACCTTCTTTATCCGCGTCTAAAATAGCCACCAGAGATACCTCTGGCATATCCAAGCCTTCTCTTAATAAGTTGATCCCAACCAGCACATCAAACTCACCAAGCCGCAAGTCGCGAATAATTTCCACGCGCTCGACTGTATCGATATCTGAGTGAAGATAACGAACTCGCTCCCCGTGTTCTTCGAGATATTCCGTTAAATCCTCGGCCATACGTTTAGTTAATGTGGTGACTAACACACGTTCATTTTTCTGCACACGTATACGAATTTCAGACAGTAAATCATCTACTTGGGTAGAAACTGGGCGAACTTCAATTATCGGGTCAAGTAGGCCTGTAGGCCTAACAACTTGCTCAATCACCTCATTGCCTGATTTATCAAGCTCATAGTTACCCGGTGTTGCTGAAACATAAATAGTTTGCGGCGCTAAAGCTTCGAATTCTTCAAAACGCATTGGCCGGTTATCTAATGCAGAAGGAAGACGAAAACCATATTCAACTAAGGTCTCTTTTCTTGAGCGGTCCCCTTTGTACATCGCGCCTATTTGTGGGATGGTAACGTGAGACTCATCTACCACTAGCAAGCCATCTGCAGGCAAGTAATCGAATAATGTCGGAGGTGGTTCACCGGGCGCACGACCCGATAAGTAGCGCGAATAGTTTTCGATACCTGAACAATAACCGAGCTCATTCATCATTTCTAAGTCGAATTGTGTTCGTTGGGTAATACGCTGTTCTTCAAGTAGTTTATTGTTTTCCAGTAATACTTTTCGCCTATCCGCTAATTCAATCTTAATTTGTTCCATTGCTTCAAGGATACGTTCTCTCGGTGTGACATAGTGCGTTTTTGGATAAACGGTAAAGCGAGGAACACGATGTTGTATTTGACCTGTCAATGGGTCAAATAATGATAACCGTTCAACTTCGTCATCAAATAGCTCAACGCGTAAGGCATATTCGTCTGATTCCGCTGGGAAAATATCGATAACTTCGCCGCGAACACGGAAAGTCCCTCGCGTGAAGGCTTGGTCATTACGCGTATATTGTAAGTCCGCTAAACGCCTTAAAATTGAGCGCTGGTCGATGATCATGCCATCCGTTAGGTGCAACATCATTTTTAAATAGCTGTCAGGGTCACCCAAACCATAAATAGCTGACACAGAAGCCACCACAATTACATCGCGGCGTTCGAGTAAGGCCTTAGTCGCAGATAGACGCATTTGCTCAATATGTTCGTTTACAGAGGCGTCTTTTTCAATGAAAGTATCTGAGCTTGGGACGTAAGCTTCAGGCTGATAATAGTCATAGTAAGAAACGAAATATTCCACGGCGTTATCTGGGAAGAAGGCTTTCATTTCACTATAAAGCTGTGCCGCTAAGGTTTTATTATGCGCCATTAGCATGGTGGGCCGGTTCTCTTGCGCAATGACGTTGGCAATAGTGAACGTTTTACCGGACCCCGTTACGCCTAATAGAGTTTGATGAGCAAGTCCATCTTGTAGCCCTTCCCTTAATTTATGGATAGCTTCGGGTTGGTCCCCTCCCGGCTGAAAATCAGAATACAGCTTAAAATCCTTACTCATATTAACGCCCCTTAACAAGTTTCTTCCAATATGATACTGGATAAAAAACCAGCTTCAAGTATTGAAGCTAAATTTTCTGTTAATCTCCGCTCTGATATGTTTATAAAAATGTTATCCCCAAAAAAGTACTTGACCTTTTTGAAACTTTATATTTTATGCTATTGCATTTTTATGCCATACCTCAAATATAAATTGAAGGCTTGATTTTATTTAACCATTTGTATTTATTATAGATTAATTTAAAGTCCAGAATCACATCAAATAAACCCAAAGCCGCTTGTCACCTAGCGTAGAACTTGTTTTATAACGTTAATACACAAGGTTATCCACAGAAATGGTGGATAACTCTTGAAGCCCTTAGAGCTCATGGATTCACAGGATCTCTAAGATTTGCTCAATGGAGGCAAAATGACAAAAAGATGGCAGTTTAATGAAAAAATTTTTAAGTAGTAACTGCTATGAAAAACAGATTTTATATTTTTTATTAAGATCTGAGTGGTATTTTTACTGAAATACTTGACAGTATTTTAGTTGAGAACGTTAAAAAAGATCGGCTCCCTATTTAACAATTGATCAGCCCCAAGCATTGAGTGTGGCTTGGGGAAAAGTATTGATATTTTTATATAATCAAATAGTTAATAAAGAAAGATCCAAATAGCTTCCTAATTTACCGTTGAGTGTTTTTTGGTGTGGGATCACCCCTAAACAAGGTGCTTTGATCATTCGGTTAAGTGTTGACAAATATTGCTCTTGGAAAATACCTGCGGGTTCAACTTCATTGGCAACCCAGCCGGCTACGGGTAAACCTGCAGCTTCGATAGATTCCATGGTTAACAATGCATGGTTTATACAGCCTAACTTAACACCAACAACTAAAATAACGGGGAGTTGCTGTTCAATCACCCAATCTGCATAAGTTTTTTCTACAGATAACGGAGTATACCATCCACCAGCCCCCTCGACTAATAACCAATCCGCTTGGGACTTCAAATAAACCAACCCTTTATTTATCACTGAAAATTCAATGGGTTGATTTAATTTCTCACTGATAATGTGCGGTGAAGTTGGCGCTTCAAATACAATAGGATTAATCGCCTCATAGGGTAATTTTACTCGACTATTGGCTTGTAATAACAACGCATCGCTATTACGTAGGCCATCCGCCGTGAGCTCACTCCCAGATGCGACAGGCTTATAGCCCACCGTATTCAAACCTTGATAACCCGCAGCTTGCAATAAAGCACAACTTACAACGGTTTTCCCTACTTCTGTATCCGTTCCTGTTACAAAGTACATTTTAGTCACGGTAAATCGCTCCAAACACCGTATGATAAGTTAGAGGTAAGCCTTGCTCTGTCATTGGATAGAGCAAAGCAAGTTGCTGCAAATGCTGGCGGGTCATTAACCCTGCTTTACGCCCAGCAGTCAAATGTGTCGCTCCAATGCCTTTCAATGAATGAAGCAACGCTATTAATTCAGGAAAATAGACGGTATCCTTCTGAAAAATAAGTTTATGTCTCCATGACTGACAACTATTTTGTATCTGCTGAACACTGAGAAAGGAATTCACATGTGAATAGCCGTCAAGTGAATGCCAAGCTGAAGACAATTCTGCGAGAGAATGCTCTGCAAGTGTGGTGAACACCACAACTCCCCCCGGTTTTGTCACTCGATATAATTCACTTAATGCTTTGCTGAGATCTTGGCACCATTGGACCGATAAATTGGAAAAAACCACATCAAAGGTTTGTGAATCTAACGGAATGGATTCTATATCAGCACATAAATAATGATCAGCCACAGCTTTCGTTTGCGCCATTTCGAGCATACCAGCAGAAAGATCTAAAGCCGTGATGTGATGTCCTTGATTTTTCAGTTTATGGCTAAAATACCCCGTACCGCACCCTGCATCTAAAATATGTAATGGTGCTGTGAGTTCTGAACTGTTTAAGACTGAAGTCAGTTGACCAAGCAGTTGTGTTCCTGTTGATCGTTGATAACTTGCCACTGAGTCATAACTTTTAGCCGCACGGCCAAATGCCGCTGCAATTTTATGCTTTTCACGACTGAGCGATAAAGTCATGTAAAGCCTCCAATAATTGATCGATATCTTGACGTTGATGCGCAGCGCTTAATGTGACTCGTAACCTAGCACTCCCAGGCGGAACCGTTGGCGGCCTGATCGCTTGCACCCAAATATTTTTTTTGCGTAAGAAATTGGCTAACTGTTGGCTAGCTTGGTTTTCCCCGATAATTAATGGTTGAATAGCCGTCATTGAATTAGCCAGCTGCATGCCATTAAAATCAGCATTATTTCTAAAATACGCAATATGTTGGTTAAGGTCTTCTCGTGCTTGATCTGCGAGCTGAATTTGCTCAACTGCCGCTAGAAGCGCGACAGCCTGAGCCGGAGGCATTGAAGTGCTATAAATTAAATGGCGTGCGGATTGGACAAAAAATTCAGCCGTTGACTCATCACACAATACCGCTGCGCCGCTTAAACCAAACGCTTTACCAAATGTCACGACTAAAATTTCAGGTTTAACCCCATTCGCGAAGCAACTACCACGGCCTTGTTCTCCGATAACACCAATACCGTGTGCATCATCAACCATCAGCCAAGCATGCTGATTTCTAGCGATTTCCTGCAATTGTTGAAGTGGAGCACTATCGCCATCCATACTAAAAACGCCTTCTGTGACGACAAGCGTTTTTCCCGAAACCGGTTTTTGAATTAAGTTATCAAGTGATAGAGGGTTATTATGCTTAAAGCGCCTTAATTGAGCCCCTGAATGAATCGAGGCCTCCATTATTGATGCATGGCTAAGTTTATCCGCTAAAATACGATCATTTGCCGTCATTAATGCCGTGATCACCGCATGGTTCGCGGCAAAACCTGAAATAAACAATAAGGCTTTTGGGTAGCCGAGCCAATCAGCGAGAGCTTGCTCTAATTTATCATGTGCTTTGGTGAACCCTGTAATATGGCCCGATCCTCCACTACCCACACCATATTCATCAGCCCCACGTTGCCACGCGGCAACCACTTGAGGATGATGGGCTAATCCCAAATAATCATTGGATGAGAAATTAAGAAATTCTTTTCCAGCCAGAAAAAGCGAACGACCATTGGCACTATCAATACACTGCCGTTGACGCCAGATAGAAGCCTGCTTACGCTGCTCTATCTGGTTTTGTATAAATGATTGCCAAGTCATTATACTGCTGCGTTATAAAATTGAGGGTTATCGGCGGTTAACAACGTTTCGGCTAACTTAGCGGCTTGATGGTTATCCCCTTCGCCAGTTTCAATTCGCTCAGGGTTAATATCCAGTTTTCTAAATAGTGCTAAATCTTTGTTTTCATCAGGATTTGGCGTCGTTAATAATTTACACCCATAGAATACTGAGTTCGCACCGGCCATAAAACATAATGCCTGAGTTTGCTCATTCATGTATTCACGGCCTGCCGACAGCCTAACGTATGACGTTGGCATCATGATACGTGCAACGGCAATAGTACGAATAAAATCAAACGCATCGACATCTTCGTTATCTGCCATCGGGGTTCCTTCAACCTTCATCAACATGTTGATCGGCACACTTTCTGGCGGTTTAGGTAAATTTGCCAATTGCACCAATAAGGCCGCTCGGTCACTGACTTTTTCGCCTAAGCCTAAAATCCCACCAGAGCAGACTTTGATCCCTGCGTCTCGGACATTTTCGAGTGTATTTAAGCGGTCTTGATAACTGCGAGTCGTAATAATATTGCCATAGTATTCAGGAGAGGTATCAAGGTTATGATTATAATAATCTAACCCGGCTTCTGCTAAGCGTTGAGCTTGAGAGTTATCAATCATCCCTAAAGTCATACAGGTTTCCATCCCTAATAACTTCACTTCTTTTACCATCATTTCAAGATAAGGCATATCGCGTTCTTTCGGATTCCGCCATGCCGCGCCCATACAAAAACGCGTTGAACCTGCTTGCTTAGCTTTTTTCGCAGACTCCAGAACTTGCTGAACTTCCATTAGTTTTTCAGTTTCTAGTCCTGTTTTATAGCGCGCGCTTTGCGCACAATACTTACAATCTTCTGGGCAAGCCCCAGTTTTAATCGATAGCAAAGTACTGACTTGCACTTGCTGGGGGTCGAAATGTTGGCGATGAATTTGCTGTGCCTGAAATAATAATTCAAAAAAAGGCATTGAAAACAGTTCATTAGCTTGTTTTATTGTCCACTGTTTTAATTGGCTCACGGAAACTCTCCAGTTGAAAAAGTTGTTGCCAGTTTAAATATTGCGATTATCATGTCAACTAAAATGATCTAAAAAAGTTGACGATGATAGCAAATGGATAACGTAGATATTCAGTTTGATGCCAAACATATTTGGCACCCTTATACCTCGATGAGCCAGCCAATTCCGGCTTATCCGATTGTTGAAGCCCATGGAGCCGAGCTAATCATGGCCGATGGGAAAAAATTAATTGATGGTATGTCTTCATGGTGGGCAACCATTCATGGTTACAATCATCCTGTATTAAACCAAGCGGTAACAACGCAACTAGCGAAAATGTCCCATGTGATGTTTGGCGGGATTACGCACCCACCCGCAGTGAATCTATGTAAACAGTTGGTTGCTATCACACCAGAGCCGCTGGAATGTGTGTTTCTCGCTGACTCAGGCTCCGTGGCAGTTGAAGTTGCTCTGAAAATGGCATTGCAATATTGGCAAGCAAAAGGGGAAAAGCGTCAGCGCATCCTGACATTACGCCATGGATATCATGGTGATACTTTCGGTGCGATGGCCGTTTGTGACCCAGATAATTCAATGCATGGCCTGTATAAGGGGTATTTACCTCCGCATATTTTTGTGGAAGCCCCTCAATGCGGTTTTTACGACGAATGGGACAGCGCCGATTTGCATCCTCTTGAAGTTCAACTTGCCGAAAATAGCGATAAAATTGCGGCGATCATCCTTGAACCGATCGTTCAAGGGGCTGGTGGAATGCGTATCTATCACCCTGAATATTTAAAGGGAGTCCGCCATTTGTGTGATCAATATGGTCTACTGTTGATCGCTGATGAAATTGCGACTGGTTTTGGTCGTACGGGTAAATTGTTTGCTTGCCATCATGCTGATATATCACCCGATATTATGTGTTTAGGTAAAGCACTAACTGGGGGCTATATGACACTTTCTGCCACTCTCACAACTCGCCATGTGGCAGAAACCATTAGCAATGGTGAAGCAGGTTGCTTTATGCATGGACCAACCTTTATGGGTAACCCTCTTGCCTGTGCGGTGGCGGATGCCAGCCTGAGTTTGTTACTCAATAGTCCTTGGCAGAAAATAATTGCCACTATCGAACAACAACTTAAGGCTGAACTGATGCCTTTAATATCCCACCCTAGTGTTGCAGATGTACGTGTTCTTGGTGCAATTGGCGTGATTGAAATGAAGCAGCCAGTCAATACAGCCGCTTTACAAAAAGTATTCGTGGAAAATGGTGTTTGGGTTCGCCCATTCGGCAAACTTATTTATGTTATGCCACCGTATATCATCACCCCCGAGCAACTCAGTAAAGTAACAAATGCAATGGCAAAAGTGTTGGGATAGCACAATAAATTCAATGGTAATCGAAGTGATTCTTACTGAATTTTTAATCTAGAGTATTTCATAAATCATTTGAGCTGTAACAAGGCGGCAAGTGAAACTAAGCCCTAGGAGCATACACCAGTATGTGACTAGGGTTAGTAAACGTAGCCAACACAGTTACGGCTCAAAGGATGACTGAAATAACCCACATAGGACCTTTCCCGACCATATACCGTCCTATTTGTGTCAATTTCCCTGTAATCGGGTCAATTTCAGAAACTGAAATATGGTCTGATTTTTGCCCACTCGAAATTAAAAAGCGCCCTGTCACATCAATATTAAAGCCTCTTGGGTGCGTCTCTGTTGGGTAACGTGCTTCTAATGTTAGCTCGCAACCGTCATCAGAAACCAGATAGTGGCTGAGGTAACTTTCAGAACGTTCACTAACATACAAATGGCGGCCATCTGGCGTAATGTGGATATCTGCAGCCCAGCGCTGACTTTCGTTACCTAATGGGTAATTTGCCAAAGTTTGCATGTTACGATAGCGAGTAAATTTACGATACACGCCTACCGTTGAGTCTAACTCATTCACACAATAAATGACTTTTTCAGTAGGATGGAAAGCCAGATGACGGGGGCCGGATTTCTCAGCTGTGGTAATTTGATCTGCGGTTGCTTCGGTTAAATAACCATTTTCATGTAAATCGAATAAACGGATATGGTCTTCGCCTAAACAAGGAACCCAAAGCTGTTGGTTATCAACATCAACATGGGAAGAATGTGGATTACGCAAGCCTTCAATCACTTGAACAACGCGATCTGGGACGCCTTCTTCATTAATGGTTAACACTGACAAGTTATGTTGATGATATGAAGGAACAAATAGATATTTGCCATTATTATCAAGGGATAAATGAACCGGTGTACCTGGAATTGATGTCTCCGCTTTTAAACGTAGTAACCCTTTCTCTTCAATTTCATAGGTTACGACACGGAAATTCGGGCGCACACCAATATAAAGGTGTTTTTTATCATGGCTGAATACCATAGGTTGCACTTGACCCGGTGTTTTTACCGTTTGCAGAAGAGTAAGCTCCCCAACCTCATTCATCGACCACACGTGAATTTGCTGACTCTCGGGGCTCGCAATATAAACAACCTGATTCATCCTGACTCCTTAATTCATGATAAAAATACAAAACCGCATCTATAATCCACTATATTGGCTTCACTATACTTTATATTATGCAAATTACACTGGGTAAATAGCACTGACGCGGCTGTTACATATCGTACCAAGAACAAATAATAATGATACTAAAACGGTTCAGTTAACGTTATGATGATAAAACATATCAAGTTGACTATTTTTATAGCAATAATTTCTCATTATTCGTTAAATTCATCATCTCCCTATCTCTACCCCTTTAGTAAGATAGGTAACAACTAAATCACGTGGAGCCGTTTATGTCATACCGCGTTATTGCGCTCGATCTTGATGGAACACTGCTTGATCACCAAAAGAAAATTCTGCCTGAATCTTTAGCAGCCTTACAAGAAGCACGCCGCCAAGGCGTCAAAGTGATCATTGTCACAGGCCGCCATCATGTTGCGATTCATCCGTTTTATCAAACTTTAGATCTCGATACTCCAGCCATTTGTTGTAATGGAACCTACCTATACGACTATTTAGGCAAAAAAGTTCTAAAATCAGATCCTATGACCCTCGATTCTGTCACACAAATGATAGACAAACTGCGTGGAACAGATATTCAGCATTTAATGTATGTTGATAATGCAATGCTCTATAACGCACAAACAGAAGGCATTAAACGTACATTGAATTGGGCCGAATCCTTACCTGTTGCACAGCGCCCAACCATTGAATTTGTTGAAGATTACGCTGATGTGATGCATAACTATGATTCTATTTGGAAATTTGCTGTTAGCTCGCCAAATACGGAGCAACTTCATCGAGTCGTTAGCGAAATTGAAAATGATTTTGGTTTGGACTGTGAATGGTCTTGGATGGATCAGGTTGATGTCGGCCGCAAAGGCAATAGCAAAGGCCAACGCTTAAAAGAGTGGGTCGAATCCCAAGGGATGACGATGAATGATGTTGTGGCTTTCGGTGACAATTTTAATGACTTAAGTATGCTGACAACCGCAGGTTTAGGTGTAGCGATGGGCAATGCGGTTGATGAAATTAAGCAGCAGGCCAAGTTAGTCACTCGCATCAACACGGAGCCGGGTATTGCTGAAGTTATCCGTAAATACGTTCTCTAACGGGGTTATGAAATAACAAGAAAACTTAGTTCAATTCTGGTTACTGACACTCTCCATACTTTTCGGTTAAAGATTGTCAGTAACCGGAAAAAACTCTACATAATTGATGAATCAATACAACTTATTGGGTAAGTAATTCGATTAACGCTTGCTCTAATACAGGTAAGGCCGCGCCATAAATTCGTGAGTTTCGGCTCATCTGACTCATTGAGAGTTCCGGTAATGATTGGCCAAAAAAACGATTTTGCTGTTGGAAGCTCTCACAAAACGCAGCCCAAATTTGCGGGTTTTTCACAAAAGGCCCCGACACAATTAAACGTGAAGGGAAAAATACACGACAAATATTTGATGCTGCATTTGCCATATGAGAAACAGCTTGCTGCATCGTTGCATTATTCACTAGATCATGAGTAGCCAAAATTTCTGCCACATTTTCTTCATCATCATGGGCTTTAAATTTACCAGCAAGCACATCTGAACCAATTGCCCATAATGCAGTAACCGTTTCTAAGCACCCAACTTGCCCACACTGACACGGCTTATTTTGCCCTGGGATATGCCAATGCCCTATTTCACCAAAAGCATGTCCACCTATATTGATGTAATTATCTGCGGTACTAAAGGCAACCCCGACACCGTACCCCCAATGCAGTAATAACGTACTTTTGCGACGCTCAAGTACATGTAGCATTAACTCGTCGTCCAAAGTTCTTGATAAAACAACACGATACTCAGGGGGAAATAAACTTTTGATATCTAAATTATTCATTCTAGGCCAACGAGATGCATGTATCCAATGATAAGTTTTGCGATCAAATAACCCCCCTAAAGAGAAGACACACCCCGAAACTTCCGCTGTTCTCGGTATTTTTTGCAGAATATTTTTGTGAAGTTGGCTAATTTTGCTGGCTAATGCTTGGCTATCACACTCAGGTGATGCTTCAAGCTGCTCATGCGCAATGACATTAGAAACTAAATTGATAGCAAAAACATGTAATGACAAACTAATGACTTGGAAAACTAATGTTACTAAACGATTAGGATTCACTACCAGTATCATTGATGGCCGACCTCGCCCTGAATGTTGGCTGATTGTTTCGGTCAATAAACGGTTATCTAAAAGCTCAGTAACATGTTCTGATACGGTAGTTGAGCGGATATTCAGAAATTTTACTGCTTCACGACGTGTCGTGATTTGGCCATTTAAAATGGCAAAAAAAATACGTTCCTTATCATTTGTAATAGACTGAGTGATCGGTAAATGTGATAAAAAGCCAGTCGTTGTTTTTAATATCATAATAATTCGATATAAAGCCGTTTAATCTAGGTCCCTGCACCATTCATCAAATAGGAATAGGCAACCTACCTACAGCTTACCCCTTCTCAAGTCAGAAAAATGGTAAATAACTATCGATAAAGTATGCCTCAAGGGTCTATCGTCAATCAATCCTTATTAATAAAAGAAAAAAGCCAGAACGCGGTAAGGCAGCCTGGCTTTTGCTGGTTAAAACAATACGCTAAAGTAATTAAAATGTATATTCACGCACAACTTCACGATTGATAGTGCTCTTTACAATATTTAGTTGGTCATCCCAGGTAATTGCTGATACTGGAGGGGTTATTCCACACCTCATCAATGCGGGCTGTAAATAATGGCGTGGATTAGTGGTCGCCATCATAATAGCTTCATCAAAGCTTGCTATCTTATTGTTCACTATATTACGTACCGCTTGGTCTAATGTCAGGCTAGACCCCGCTAAATTAGCTTCCCCGGGAACCCGCACGGTGCCATCATCAGTACGTTCAATTGACATAGCTGCAAATTGGTAATTCCCTGCTTTATTACAACCTGCAGCGCTGACAGCGTCTGTCACTAAAATTGACCTAGCGACCGTCTTAGTTCGTAATAAATTTTTTAATGCGGGAAATGGAATATGTATTCCATCAGCAATAAAACTGGCACCAATAGCATCGCAACTTAATTGAGCTTGAAGCGTATTTTCCAATTTATGTAAATATTGAGGAATACCATTTCCTAAGTGTGTACTCATGCAAACACCCTCTTTGGCCGCTTCCTCCATTTGGCTAAAATTGATATTAGAGTGCCCTACCGCCACACACTTCCCCATGGCAACTAACTGTTTTACAAATTGAAATTGCCGGTCAAACTCTGGAGCATAAGTCACTAGCAGTATCGGCTTGCTAACCTTTCTTTCTAAACTAGCAACCAAATTAATATCTGGTTTAATAATATCGCAGGGAGGATGACATCCCGCATACCCCACTTCTGGATTAATAAATGGCCCCTCCAAATGGTAACCAGGAACCATAAGTTTACCAAGATGGCTTTTCGATACGGCCTTATCTAATGCCCGAAAACGCTCTATAAGAGAAGACTCCGATGCTGTAATTAACGTTGGTAAACAAAATGTTACTCCTGTTTTTAACATTTTATCTAGTGCATAATCTAATGCTTCTGCAGTAATATTTTCATCATTAAAATCAATACCTGCAAAACCATTTACCTGAATATCAAATAGTCCACTGGTTACCTTCATCGTTTGATCCCTCAATACTTTTCCTTAATAGCGCCCTGTTAACAAGGAAGCAGAATCTTTATCCAAGAATATTCGGCAATCTTGATGTTGTTGAATAATTGACGCAGGAACTTGGTTGGTTATTTCACCTTCTATTGTATTTTTTACTGCAATAGATTTACGTAAGTCAGGTACGCTAAGTATTAAAGTTTTTGAACTTAAAATATGCGAAATACTCATAGAAATAGCTTGCTTAGGTACTTCATTCAAATGGGCAAACCACTTTTCGCCCAATTGCTGTTTTCTACATGCTTCATCAAGGTTAACCACAAGATAAGGCGAGCTCACGTTAAAGTCTGCAGGTGGGTCATTAAACGCTAAGTGTGCATTTTCTCCTATTCCTGCAAAACAGACATCAATGTCATACTGGCGAATAATATGATTTAGCCTCTGAATTTCTTTTTCTATATTCTCAGCGGAACCATTTACCCCAATAAATTGCTTCAGTGATGGCAATTTATTGACAAGTCGTTCTTGTAAGTAACGGCGAAAACTAGCCGGATGTCCTTCATTCAGGCCAATATACTCGTCTAAATGAAAAATAGTAATGCGAGACCAATCAATATCTTCATTAATTAAATTTTCCAGCATTTCAAATTGGCTAGCTCCTGTTGCGACGATAATGGCAACATCTGCTTTTTTACTAAGCGCCTGTTTAATCGCAAGTGCTCCCGCTTGGCTGGCCTTTTTACCTAACATTTGTTTATCTTCAGAAACAATAATATCCATATGAACCTCATACTAAATAAGTAAAAATTTAATCTGTATCTTATTGGTGTTGTTTTAATTTTCTGGCCATTTGCACGGCGATTAATGTCAGCACACAGCAGAAAATCAAGTAGTAAACAACATAAGTCGGTTTTCCATCACCAACAGAAACTAAAGCAGCTGCAATAACTGGGGTTGAGCCTGCAAAAATAACACTGTTTAGTTCACGAGAAAGTGCAATACCTGAATAACGATATTGTGTTGGGAATAGATTAGCTAAGAATGCGCCTTGAGCTCCTGATGTCGCGCCATGGCCAATACCATAAGCAATACACATACCCAGTGTTGCCAGTACTAAACTACCACTGCCAAGGAACCAAAATAATGGGAATGCAAAAGCCCCTAAGAAAATAGCGCCGAATGAGAAGATTGTAGTTGTGCCATATTTATCAGTTAATTTCCCCATGACAGGCGTCATGACTGTATTAACAAGTACAGCGACCATTAATGCCATCAATCCATCAGATTTTTCCATTCCTAACGTATTAGTGAGGTAGCTAATACTGAATACACTAAGTACATAACCATTTGCTTGATGCCCCGCCAAACTAAAAAAACCACAGAGTAAATTTTTTCGACTATGAATAAATAATTCTTTAATCGGAATTTTTTGCTCTTTTTTATCTTTCTCTGCTTTTTCGACTGATTTAACATATTCAGGGGTTTCATCCAATTGCTTGCGAATATAAATAGCGACAATAAATAAAACGATAGATAGCAAGAAAGGAACACGCCAACCCCAGCTCATAAAGGCATCATCAGGGAGTTGTGATACAGCAAAAAAAGCGGCAGTCGACAATAGAATGGCGATCCCTGTAGATGCATTAATTAACGAGGTATAAAACCCCCGCTGCTTCATAGGGACATATTCCGCAACAAAAGTTTGGGCACCTGCTAGCTCAGCGCCTGAACCAAAACCTTGCATTAATCTGATTACAACTAATGCAATCGTGGCCCAAATGCCAATGTGGTAATAAGTCGGAAGTAATCCAAGAGCGAGTGTTGCGATCCCCATTAAAACAATGGCAAAAATAAGAGCTGGTTTGCGCCCGTATCTATCTCCTATATGAGCTATTATTACCCCCCCTAAAGGACGTGAAATAAAGCCTACAGCAAAGGTAAGAAACGCTGCTAATGTTGCAATTGTGGGTGATAGATTCGGAAAGTAAAGTTTATTGATCACTAGCCCTGCTGCTGCACCATACAATGAATAGTCGTACCACTCTATGACCGTTCCTGACACGCTAGCCATCATCACTTTTCTAATCGTTTTTTTATCTGCAGCTGGCTTATCAGCTGCAGTATCGGTAGCTAATTGTTCTGAAATAGTGTCACTCATACTGCCCCCTACATTTATTTTAGGAATACATTATTTGAGGTATGTTTTGTTCAAACAAAACGGACAAAAAGCGCGCACTATTGAAATTAGCACTATTAAACTGAATTTAGAACATGATCGTTCTTAAATTATTTAGAAATGAGATCGAAATCATATTTCAATGAGAAAACATATACTTTTATTTAAAATAATTTATTTTAATTTTATTTTAATTTTTTATTAAAAACACAAACAAACAATTAATATTATAAGAAAAATCAAATAGATATAACAAAAAAGACATTGTAACCATTAAAATAACCCCTGCTCAATTAAAAATATATTTATAATATAAAAGATATTTGATTATAAATAATCTCTCTATAACCGCCAATTAATTTAAAAACATGTTTGTTTTTTAATATTTAATTTGCCATATTGAAATGTCTTTACTCTACATTGATTGCTTCTATTATAAGGATCGAGTTATGCTACATACCCCTCACTTAAATAATCAAACTTTCCAGCCCGTTCAAGAAGTTAAACCATTGCTCGTTCCCCGTATCGTTCACCTTGGTTGTGGTGCATTTCATCGAGCTCATCAAGCTCTTTACACTCACTTATTATTTGAACAATTTCTCTCTAATTGGGGATATTGTGAAATTAATTTGATGTCCGATAGCGGAGCTGTGTTAATTAATCAATTAAATAAATATAACGGCCATTACACTTTACTTGAAAAAGACGAAGAAAAATCGACCGTTAGAACGATTAAGGTGATAAAAGAAGCAATGCATCCACGCATTGATGGCATAGATGCTGTGGTAGAAAAGATGGCTTCCCCTGATACAGCAATTATTTCATTAACGGTCACAGAAAAAGGCTATTGCCTTTCTCCTGCAACAGACCTGTTGAATTTGTCACACCCCAACATACAACATGACATCGCACACCCAACAAAACCACGATCGGTTTTAGGTTATATCGTCGCGTCACTTCGTTTACGTTTTCAACGACAACAACCCCCTATTACCATTCTTTCTTGTGATAATATTCGTAAAAACGGTGAGGCCGCACGGCGTGCTATTGTTGGTTTAGCCGCTCAACAAGATAAACAACTAGCGCAATGGATTGATCAACACATTTCATTCCCAAGTACAATGGTTGATCGAATTGTCCCAGCCATGACTCAAGAATCATATGCAGAAATTAAACAATTAATTGGCAGAGATGACCCATGTGCCATCATTTGTGAATCATTTCGCCAGTGGGTTATTGAAGATAATTTTGTGAATGGTAGACCAGACTGGCAGCATGTCGGTGCTCAATTTGTGCCTGATGTCACACCCTATGAAATGATGAAATTACGTATGCTAAACGGAAGCCACTCTTTTCTTGCTTATCTAGGTTACTTAGGTGGCTATGAATTTATTTCCGATGCTATGCAAAACTCTGATTACAGTAGAGCGGCGTACAGCTTAATAATAAACGAACAAGCACCTACACTTTTCATCCCTGACAATACAACCCTATTACAATATACACAAACTTTAATAAAGCGTTTTTCTAACAAGACAATCAAACATAAAACTGCACAAATTGCGGCTGATGGGAGCCAAAAATTACCTCAACGCTTACTAGACTCAATAATGTGGCATCAAAAGCACGGCTCAGACTATGCATTTCTCGCTCTCGGAGTTGCTGCCTGGATGAAATATGTCAGTGGACAAGATGAGCAAGGTAATGCAATAGATATTAAGGATCCTTTACAACATAAATTTGCTGAAATCTATCACCTATGTGGGGTTGGTTTGGAAGCTGTTGATAGGCTTTTAGCGATTAACGCTATCTTTCCACTTGAGTTTTCTCAAAATCAAGATATCGTCAAAAATGTAAAAACAGCCTATCAGCAGCTAATCTCTGTTGGCGCTCGTGAAACAGTTAAGCACTATCTACAGCAAACAGTAAAGTAGAGATTAACTTTATTTATACATAAAAATTAATCTATGAAAGGAGATATCGTATTTTATACGTAAGCTGCGATATCTCTTATTGATTACTTTTTGGATAGAAGAGAAAAATATGTCCTTGCTATAAATGGCGGGAAAGTGACACCGACTTCACTTGCGCATAAACTTTACGCCCTTTGCGAATAGAAAGCTCATCCCTTGCCCAGCGAGTGATCCGCGCCCATAAATAATGTTCTTCGCCTAAATCTAGCTTCACATCTACTTGCTCGCCATCTTCAATCCATTCAACCACTTCTGCGGCTAAAATATTACGAATACTGCTCACTTGTGGTTTTTCGAGTACCAAAGAAACATCTGCAGCGTCAATACGTATACGCACATCAACACCTTGTTGGGCTTCAACTCGAGGGATCCACAGTTTTTGGCTACCAACAATCACCGCTGTCATTTCATAATCAGAGTGTTGGCTATGCACAGTTGCACTTACCACACTGCTTAACGTTTCTTGCTGTAACCAAGGGCGTAAAGCACTGCTTGCCCAAACATCTTCCAAAGCGCCAAATGCTTTAACTTTTCCCTGCGCCATGACAATCACTTTGTCAGCCAGACGCAATATTTCATCCAAACTATGGCTGACATATAAAATGGGAATTTTCACGTCTTGAGAAAGCTTTTCTAAATACGGCAGCAATTCACGCTTTCGAGGTAAATCCAAAGAGGCTAACGGCTCATCCATTAGGAGAATTTCAGGGGCTGTAAGTAATGCGCGGCCAATGGCGACTCGTTGTTTTTCACCACCAGAAAGGGTTATCGGATAGCGATTGAGTAATTTTTCAATCCCTAACAATTCAACAATATCATCGAAGCGGTCTTTCATTACGGGTGACATGCCATAACGCAAATTGCTTTTCACCCGATAATGGGGAAATAGCCGTGCATCTTGAAATACATAACCGATATGGCGTTGTTCAGGTGGTAAGCAAATACCTTTTTCCATATCCACCAATGTACGGCCATTTAATACAACACGCCCTGTATTAGGTTTAGTTAACCCACCTATCACATTGATAAGCGAGGTTTTACCAGCGCCTGAAAGCCCAAAAACGGCAGTAATACTTTCCGTTGGCAATTGCGTTGTGACTTCAAGCCGTAAGTCCCCTAGTTTTTGAAAAAAGTCGAGTTCTAACATGCTAAGCCACCCCCAAACGCTTTTTACCCCAACGGGTGAGCCACTCTGAAATCAGTAATGAAATCAAGGCTAAAATAATCGCAATCACACATAAACGTGCAGCGTCTACCTCAGCCCCTGGCGTTTCAATTAAGGTGTACATCGCTAATGGGATGGTTTGTGTTTCACCTGGTATATTCGAAACAAAAGTAATTGTGGCGCCAAATTCACCAAGTGAACGTGCAAATGCTAATACTGTTCCGACAATAATACCGGGAAGAGAAAGCGGAATGGTGATTGTGAAAAAGACACGTAACGGTGTTGCGCCTAATGTCCTCGCGGCTAATTCCAATTTTTGGTCAACCGCTTCAAGCGCTAAACGGATCGCACGTACCATCAGTGGAAACGCAACCACGGCAGACGCAAGCGCAGCCCCCCGCCAACTAAAGGTAAAACTAAATCCAAACCAGTTATATAGCCATTCACCGATAAAACCGCGTTTACCCATACTGATCAATAATAAATACCCCACTACCACTGGCGGCAATACCAGTGGTAGATGAATAATACTATCGAGCAGTGTTTTTCCAGGAAAATTACAGCGAACCAATACCCATGCCATTAAAATACCCAATGGCAAACTGAAAATTACAGCCACACTGGATACTTTTAGACTTAGATAAATCGCTTCCCATTCATAAGGACTTAACATCTGCAAAAAAATACTCTCTTAACATTTATTTAGTACGAGGTTCAAAACCATAACGTTTGAATACTTCTGAAGCCGCTGGGGTTTTCAAGTATTCATAATAATCACGGGTTGCTTTGTTATCTTGATCTTTAACAATTGCCATTGGATATTCAACAGGTTTATGGGTATCAGCAGGGAAGACACCTACCACTTTGACTTTTTGGCTAGCGACAGCATCAGAGCCATATACAATACCTAAAGGCGCTTCTTGGCGCTCAACCAATGCCATACCACTACGCACGTTATTTGTACGTGCTAACAGCGGGTCAACTGTTTCCCATGCACCTAAGTTGCTTAATGCTTCTTTGGCATAAATACCAACAGGGACATGGTCAGGGTCACCAACGGCTAAACGACCACCATCTAACAGTTTTTTCCAATCAGTTTGTTTATTAATTTCAACTTTATCAATTTTGGCATCTTTCGGTGCAATTAACACCAATTCATTACCTAATAATGTATAGCGTGTATCTTCTACCATCAATTTTTTATCGATAGCATAATCCATCCATTGCTGGTCAGCCGAAATGAATAAATTAGCGGGGGCACCTTGCTCAATTTGACGAGCCAGCGTTGAAGAAGACGCATAGGATGCAACAACCTCTACTTTAGTGTCTTTCTTATATTGCTCAGAAATTTCATTCAGTGCATTAGTTAGAGAAGCCGCTGCAAAAACCGTAATTTTATCAGCTGCAAAGCTATTGCTAGCCATCGTTAACGTCAATGTTGCGCCAGCGAGAAGTGATACCAAACCTTTTTTCATTTTTATCTACCCTAGTATTAATCGACACGTTATATATAACAGGACACAGCGATAACTTAAAGTCAAACTCGTAATAAAAGTGTGCTGGCGCAAGAAATGATGCAATTTTGTTGCATGTTTTCTCTAAAATCCCACGAACGATGAAAAATTCCTCAGCCGTAAAATCGTTTTTATATAGAGAACAATTTATATCCTTTGTAACTTTATCGGCACAAATCGTACACAATTGAATATTTTATCCAACTTTTGCAGATAGATAAAAACAGAGGAGATAATATGGCTATTCAACCGACAGCGCTTTCTCCAACCCAAGCTCACTATATGAGTGGATTAACCATTGAGCAATTTAATGGGTTATTTGAAAAAAATATTTCCCCTGAAGCTTTAGCTTCTTTAGCAGAATCAGCGGGTAATGGGAGCTTAGAGAGTATCGATTTATTACACAATATCGCTCTACGGCAAGACAACGAAGGAAGAAAAGCAGAAAATATCCTATTTGATTTATTTAGTGGAAAGCTGCCTGCAAAGAAAGGTATAGATAAAGAAATACAAGAAACTAGCAAAAAATTATATCAATTACACCTTAATACAAAAATCAAAAAACACCTAAAAGATTCGAAACTAACGACCCCTTCTAAGCTCCTTTATATTGTCGGATCTGCAATAGAAAAAGTTATTGATAAAATTAGTTTAACTAAACTATTGATGAAAAATGAACCCGAGGAATCTACTCTTTGGGATAATAACAGGATGACAACAAGTGATGAGATTGATTCAAGCAATAAAAATAACCCAACTTTGCCATCAAACATGACCATCAATTGCTCAATAGGACTCATGCAAAATGGCTACAACTTATTAGCCGATGTAATTGAACAAAAAATTTTAAATAATAAAACATTAGATAAATGTGAGTTATTTCCTATCAATATCAATGATAACCATTGGGTCTTAGCTGTGTTCTATCAGCCGGAACATAAGCAAGATATGAAATGTGTCGTCTTTAATTCATACCAAAATGTCAGCCCTGAAATTACTAATGAAATAGCAAAAGCCGCAGAAAAGGCAGGTATCATAGAAAAAGATATAACCTATATTGAAGGGAATATCCAACAACAAGTCCCTAACGGATGTGGATTATTCGTTGTTGAAGCTATTAAGCAACTCACTGAAAATACTCAGCAAGATCCTTATGATACATTAAAAGAATTTCAAGAAAGTTTTATAAAAAAGACGATGGCTGAACAAAAAGAGTTTAATATTCAAAACCGCAGACAGCTATATTCAAATTACCATGATAGCCAATATCCATCATTATAATGCCCACTGCTATATGAAAAACCCCCTGACTGCATTTACAATCAGGGGGTCTATAATCAGTCAGACAAGAAATTTTGTTAAAAATTACTTGTTTTCAGTATTATGATGATGAGGTACGTGTGCTTTAGACAGTAAGTTAAAGAACGCGCCCAAACCGTAGATCAAACCCATGATCAAAAACATAACAACTGGAACCATCATCAGGGCAAAACCCAAACTTTTAATTAGTTCTAACATAGGAAAAAGCCTCTTCAGTGATACTGTACCCACCAGCCTACAAGATACGCTGACGAGGGAAAACTTGACTCTCAGTATATTGAGTATAAATCAAATCAAAATAATAACGCACAATTACGTTATAATGGAGACTATTTTAGACAAAATATTATACTAACGACATACTAAACGTGCTTTTTACGTCTGTCATCACCAGCCACGCCGGAAGGGAGAAATTTATGCAGGCCGAAATTTTACTCACACTGAAACTACAGGGCAGTTTATTTGCTGATCCTCGCCGTATCGCGCTACTAAAACAAATTAAAGCGACAGGGTCAATCAGCCAAGGCGCTAAACTCGCAGGGATCAGCTATAAAAGTGCTTGGGATGCCATCAATGAAATGAATCAACTCACTGATGATATCCTTGTTGATAGGGCGACAGGTGGTAAAGGCGGTGGCGGCACAACACTGACTCACTATGGTGAGCGATTACTTCAACTATATGATTTACTAGCACAAATTCAGCAAAAAGCCTTTGATGTACTCAAAGAAGATAATCTCCCTTTAGACAGCTTATTAGCAGCTATTTCGCGTTTTTCACTGCAAACCAGTGCCCGTAACCAATTTTTTGGGACGTTAATTGCACGCGACCACATGCAAGTTCAGCAACATGTACAAATTCGTTTAGCAGACAACAGAACGGTGATCAACGCCGCATTGACAGAGCAAAGCGCTAACCGTTTAGGGTTAACGGAAGGGAAAGAAGTGCTTGCATTGATTAAAGCACCTTGGGTCAAAATTACTAAACAACCTAACCCAACAGGCTTTGATAACCGCCTTGAAGGCAAAATTACCACTTTAGAGCGGGGTGATGAGAACAGTGAAGTGATTGTGACACTCACAGGCGGTGAAACTTTATGTTCAACTATGCCAAATAGCGAAATCGATGCCCAATCTTTGAAAGTGAATAATAGCGTTATGGCATTATTCAATGCGGACCAAGTGATTGTTGCCACACTTTGCTAATTTGCTAGTTTGCCCTGCTTACTTACAATAAAAGTAAGTAAGCATTCACCTTTTTTCCTTATCATATCGTTCTGTTGTTGACTTTAGCTTCAATCCTGATTATTTGTGATAGATGACAAGGTAAATAATCATGATAAGGAAGCTTGATGAGCACAATAACAATACAACATGGCAACTTTAAGCTCAGCGAAATTCAGACTTTAGACATTCAGCAACTTAACATCGAAAAAGGGGAAAATTGGGCTTTTATTGGTGCCAATGGTAGTGGTAAATCATCACTTGCTCGAGTACTTTCCAATGAGCTCCCTCCTCTTTCTGGTGTCGTAAAAAATACATTCACCTCTCCTGTTCGTCTATCATTTGAACAATTACAAAAAATCATTAATGAAGAGTGGCAGCGCAATAATACAGATATGCTCAGTGATGATGAAGATGACACGGGATATACAGCAGCTGAAATCATTCAATTTAACCATAAGGACAATGAATACTGCCTTGAGCTTGCCGCTCGCTTCGGTATCAGTGACTTGTTGTCTCGTCGGTTTAAGTACCTTTCTACGGGTGAAACTCGCAAAGTACTGTTATGCCAAACATTGATGGGTAATCCTGACTTACTGATCCTTGATGAGCCATTTGATGGCCTAGATGTTTATTCAAGAAGTCAGCTCAGCGAACTACTATCAAGTTTGTCTGAAAAAGGCTTAACTTTAGTGTTAGTGTTGAACCGCTTTGATGAACTCCCTGATTTTATTGAAAACATAGGTGTTGTCGCTGATTGCAAACTAGCAATGGTGGGAAATAGGGAGTCAGTACTTGCTAACACGCTAATAACGCAATTACAGCATAGTGAGAAAATTAAACAGCTTTCTATCCCTGAAACTGAGGCTCCAACCGCAGATGAAAAACTGGATGACACGACACCTCGTATTATTTTGAAAAATGGAACTGTTAGCTACAATGACAAACCGATCTTGCACGGTTTAAATTGGCAGGTAAACCCAAACGAACACTGGCAAATTATCGGTGAAAATGGCGCTGGAAAATCCACCTTATTGAGCTTGATTACAGGAGATCACCCTCAAGGGTATAGTAATGACTTAACCTTATTTGGTCACCGTCGTGGGTCAGGAGAAACCATATGGGATATTAAGCGCCATATTGGTTACGTCAGCAATAGCATTCACCAAGAATACCGTGTCGCAACCTGTGTACTCAATGTCATTATTTCCGGTTTTCATGATTCTATTGGCTTGTACCAAACCCCCTCTGATCGTCAAATACAATTAGCGTATGAATGGCTAGCTCTGTTAGGTTTTTCGACGCAAACAGCTCAACAACCTTTCCACAGTCTTTCGTGGGGGCAGCAGCGCTTAGTCTTGATAGCTCGAGCACTAGTTAAACACCCTGCTATGCTTATTCTAGATGAGCCATTGCAAGGGCTTGATGGCCTTAACAGGTTGTTAGTTCTGCGGTTTATTGATGTAATGCTAAGACAAGGTAACACACAACTCTTATTCGTCAGCCATCATCAAGAAGACGCCCCTGCTTGTATTACACATCGGCTCACTTTTGTCCCTGATAATGGGAAATACCGTTACGATATTGAAAAACTTTAATTTTTGACTTATTTGCCAATAGACACGATGAAACTGTTGGCAAATTAATCTAATGTTTAATAGATGGTAACTAAGTTATACACAAATAACTCTTTGATTTTATTTTATTTATATTTTTTAGGTTATTTTAAATTAAAAAATTCACATAAAATCATTACACTGCGCCTATTCTAATAATTTAGACATCATAATGGATATTTTTTATGGCTTGGTTAATGTTAGCCTCTTCACTTGCAGTACTTGCAACACACCGTTTAATTGCTCTTTTTTTACTCGCTTGCACAATTATTACCGCAGCACTTACACACGTTATTGATTGGCAAGCGGTTCTACTATTGGTTTGTATTACAATAATTGCCATTATTCGTTTGCGTTTCCAACACTATCTATCCACCAAAATTATTAGTGAAATCATCTTACTAATCTGTACGATTGGGTTATTTATTCACTTATTCCCTGGGTTTAATAACCTGAAATATCTCGATAAAGTTACCGTAGGGGAACATAGCGCCCCTTTCACAATGTATTTTAATTTTGATAAGGCACTCGTCCCCTTTATTTTACTCGCCTGCTTACCAACGTTATTTGTCTGTCGGCCAGCCAAGCATGCAACTAAAATTCAATGGGCACTGCTGGTTATTTCTATGCCACTTTTATTGCTGGTCGCAACTGCTGCTGGCGGATTAGCCTTTGAATGGCATTTTCCTAGTTGGTTACCTGCTTTTGTGCTCTGTAACCTATTTTTTGTTTCATTAGCTGAAGAAGCGCTATTTCGTGGTTATTTACAGCAACGTCTAACCCTTTGGTTGAGGTCTCCTTACCTCGCACTAGTGATTACCTCACTGTTATTTGGCGCTGTGCATTTTGCAGGTGGACCACTGTTAATTCTCTTTGCTACGTTAGCGGGTTTGATTTATGGCCTAGCTTGGATGTGGAGTGGTAAATTATGGCTGGCTGTATCGATTCACTTCGGGTTAAATTTGGGACATCTGTTATTTTTTACTTATCCAATTAAGTTGGTTTCTAATTAGTGTTAACTAATTAAAAATTCATAATCACTCAAAAATTGGATGATCTTCACCGTAAAAAATCACTAACACGAATAATGTTAGTGATTTTTCATTATTATAGCCATGTTATCTATCGTTAATCTAATGACTAGTTTGATTAACATTCATTGGCTTAATTTCCCCAGACTCAATATTAAGATAAAAATCTCGACTTGGATTTCCTTGTAGATATTTATCAATTACAGTGAAAATACTGCCAAAGCGTAATTTAAAAATATTCTCAAATGAACTATCCGCGTTAATTTTATCAGTCTCATTTGGTAATGACGATAACAAGGTTCCTGTGAGAAATCGATATTGGTTTAATCTTTCTACAGGTATATCTTGCAACGCAAGCTCGTCTGCATTACGTAAACGATAAAAATCCACAGCAAGGTCAAAACCATTCCATTTTGCAAAATCATTTAACTGATACCCTGTATTTTTAGCAAGAGTAGCAGCTTTATCACTGGCTTTTTTCCATGCATCGGAGTCTTTATTCAAGTAGATTTCGGTGACATTGACAGTTCCCGGGTCTTTAGCGCAAATTTCATGATTTTGACTCAATGGTGCCGTTAATACTTCATTATAAGCTTTCTTAGTATCTAACTGGCTTAAAATAAGCATCTCTTCGCCATTCAAACTAAATAACATTTGACGAATTTCACATGGCCATTCCTCAGGAATAAAACGTAAACGTGTCAGTTCAGTAATATGCCAGTTAGTGAAGTCATAATAATTATTTGCGCTTAAGATATCTTTATTCCAAAGATGCGACGAATTAGTATTTTTGAGGTGTTCCCACTCTTGCTGATAGTGCTCAAATAACTCATCAAACCGAGGAACATCTTCTATTACAATGGTTTGTACATCAATTTCATTCGCATTTCTAAAATTCAATATTTTATAAGCAGGAACATATGCAGCCATTGAAGGAGCTTGAATATTAAAAAGTAAGCTGCCATCCGAATACTTACGTACACCTGTATCATTAAAATGCATATGACCGCCAACATGAACACCGATACCTGTTTTTGCCATTGCATGGCTAGTGTCTTCTTTTGGTGCCCTTTCTAACTGAAATTTACCTTTGCCAAAAATGGTTTCAAGGTCATCTGCTGCACCATTATCAAATTCAACCATCGGGAAATGGCTAAACGTGATTAATGTTTTATTTTGCTCTTTCGCGCGCTTTGCAACATCTGCCATCCACTCAACAGTCTGTTGTTTGTGTGTCAACATTTTGTTGTAACCCGCATTCCCCGACCCTGCAAAGTTTTTAGCTGCTTTAGGGTGATTAATATCTGCTTTTTCAGAAGGAACATAGACATTGGCATCAACGGCCATTAACCACAAACCAGGAATAGGCTCAACAAGGTAACTGCTGTCTGCAACATTAAAACAAGGCCCATATCCCTCTTGTTTATATTTACCGCCTGTTCCTTGAGTACAAATTTCATACTGCCTTTGGTTAAAATCACTGGCTTTTAAGGCTGCTTCATAGTTGTAACCTTGAGAACCATAGTTTGAGTATGGTGTTTCCCAATAAATATCTTCTGGTAACGGATTAATACCAAATGATTTCATTGCATCCATCACTCGACCATAACCACTATATACCATCTGTTCAGAGCAAATTGTTGGCAGCTCAGCTCCCGTTTCTATAACGGCAGTCTTTCCTTTATATCCCGTACACTCACTTGCCCCTAAACTAAAGATACGCTGCGTTTTACCATCAGTTCCAAGAAAATCTTCTTTTCCTGCTGGCATATCAAATGGACGGTTCGGATCATGATTCCCTGGTGTAGCAAAGAAACGCATACCATATTTTTGCTCGTACTCTTGCAATACTTTTACTAACCCACGTAAGTGAATAGGTTGGCCGTCATCAGTAAAATCACCAGGTAATGCAATAAGTTTAATACCTTTCTTACCTGCATCATCAAGTGCAGCACGTAGAGCAAAATAGTTTTCATTAAATAAACGCGTAGATGTTAATTGCGCATACATAGAACGAATAACGGCATTTTGACCACTTTTACTATTTTTTAATCCTTCAAATGCATTATCAGCAAACTGCCCATATACATCATGAAAATGGATATCTGGCATAAACGCGACGCGATAATTATAAGGTTGAGCCGTAGGGGCATTTGCCATTGCGACAGTTCCAATGGACATTAATGCAAGGGCAAAACTATATTTTAATTTATTGTTCATATTTGTTCCCTTTAGATAATTAACTATTTCTATCAGAAGTTATATGCAATGCCAACGCGATAACGCCACTGCCATGCATCACGGTAAGTTTGTCCATTTTTGACATATGAACCATCATCATAGGACACATACCCTAATTCAACATAAGGAACCCATGTCTTATTACCAACCCAAGACACATTCAGATTATGTGCATAATCCTTTTCTTTACCTTTATATGCAGGATAATCAGTATCAAATTTATATTCAAAGTCATAACTTAATGAAAAATCTTGCAGCTTATAACCTAAATAAAAATTACTCTGCCAATAATGCTGATTATCTTTTTTAGGCTTATTAGAGTTATCATAATGCCTTACGCCATAACGTAAACGAGTTCCAATATTAAAATCATCCGTTAAATTATAGGCAGCTTTGACACTGAATTTATAAGCCGTATCTTTATCTCCTGAATCTAGAGCAAAAGAAGGTGTTAAAACAAAATCTTTTGTGGCTTTATATTTATAACCAACTTCAACCTCATTTCCTTTTGATGATAGGTTTTCACCAAAACCACCATCTCGACTTCTCCATTTTCCTTCAAGGCTAAAATAAGTTCCATTTTGCATGCTATGGCCAATTTTGACACGGTCTTCATGGCGATGTTCATCCCCTAACCATTCATGACGATAGTCAATATATGTCGCATTCGCTGCTGTGCAAAATAATAATGTAGAGATACCTAGAGTTAAGTTTTTCATAAACTGATTCCTATAATTAATATTTATTTTTTATTTAATCGTTAAAACAATGATTCATTATCTATCTTTTATTTATAGATATACCCCTTATATTTTTAGAAAAAAACCATCCCATCCTTTTAAATAACTTAAAAGAAAATTAATTTATTAAGATTTTAATTTTTTATATTCTTATCTCATAACTCTAATTCCAGCTTCAATAATTCAACAATATCCTCTGATTTTTTAGCATTTAACATTTCATTTCTAAAAGACTCATGCATTAATTTACGTGCGAGAACAGAAAAGATTCGCATATGCTGGTTTTCATCTGAATAATTAATTGTTAGCATAATTACTAATTTAACATTAACATTATCTCCCCACGCTAACTCATTCGGTAAACGTAATACAGAAATACTACTGTGTTTAACAAAAGGTGATTTACAGTGCGGTATTGCAATTGAGAAACCTAATGCCGTACTAAAAATCTCTTCTCTTTGCCATATTGCTTGTTCAACTTGTGATCCAGAGTCAGTTCGGTGATTAACTTCTAAATTATCAGTTAATCGTTTAATAATTTCCTCTTTACTTTCCATTCTTTCATCAAGAAAAATTAAAGACGGATCCAATACTGAATAATCATTTTTTGGCGTATTAGCAGAGATAGACAAACGAGATAGTTTATCTTTTTCAAACTTGAACCAATTATCTGCATATGTATCAGGCTCAATAATTAATAAATCGTATTGCGTATCTAATAATAAAACATGAGCAGATTGAATTGATTCAATTATGGAAGATGAAAGACATATTAAAGGAAGAGAGAAAGATTGTGCTAAAATAGCGGTATGTGATGTTTCTGCCCCTGAAGCCATCACAATACCTTGCAAATACTCCCCTCTCAATGCCAATAATTCGCTTGGTGTCAGTAATCCTTGGCAAATAATAATCGAATCTTCTGTTAATTTAGGAAGTTGTATTTTAGATTCGATACCAAGATGCCTTGCTATACGCAATCCCAGATCCTTAATATCTAACTCACGTTGGCGTAAATATTCATTACTACTGCTTCGAAATGGTAAGCTGAGCTCTTCAATTGCCATTGATAACGCAGCAATCGCATTATTTGCCTCTCTTGGTTCAAGTAAGCACGCTTCAATATCCTCATCATCCAATAATTGGCTTTGTGCCTCTAAAATATCAACCGCTGTTTTATCAGCTTGCTGAATATCTAGACTAAATTGTTGACGAGCACTTTGTAACGCACGTTTTAGTATTTCACATTGTTCTGATTGTGAATTTGATGGCTCTAATAATGAAATCTTTTGTAAATCAAAAGATTTCATATAGATAGCCCTACCTTTTGCAATCCCTTGGCTAACACCATAACCCTGAATAATTTGAGATGATGTCCAACTCAGATATATAGGGATCATTCCTTGCTCTGGTTTATCTTTTTTGGGCATTAATCCATCACAATGAATAAATTCTTGTTCAATAAATACCTTTAGTTTTTCATAAGCCAGATTTTCATCATCTCCACTGATTGTAAAATAACATTCATCACCAACAGCGACATCTGCCCCAACAAGAGCCAACACACTTTTCGCATTGGCTTGGCGTAGTTTGCTTTTATTAAAAAGTAAAATATCTGATTGAAAACAAGCTGTTTTTTGCTCAATTGCACTCGCTGGTCTTGCATGAATACCATTAGGTAACTCACAACGAAATGGAAGTATTTGCATAATTTTTCCTTTATTAATTAGTCAATTAACCAAGACACAGGTGTACAAGGAGCTGCTTTATCTGTGTTTATGCATATAGACTCCGATAAAGTAACTTGATGTATCAACGTATTCGACTTAGGTTCTGTATAGGTTTTGGTTTCACTACTTGGGTTCCACCCACGTAAAATCAGTGACTCTTGATTCTGTGCTTTTTTCAACGTGCTGAAGTGCAGCTCACTATCCCACGTCAATAGACTATAATTATCAGGAAAAACAATATAATGAGGATTCGTTTTAAATTGAGACCAACCGGAATCTAGGTAACCAAATGCAGGTAAACGCCAATGCTCAATATCACGCCATAGTTGAGCACTTTGGCCATTTTCTATCGGCAATACAGCAAAATGGAAATGATGAAGCCCCTGAATTTGTGATTCCGGTGACGGCAAAACCATACCTGATGCACGCCCTGGCCGCCAAGTTAGTTCTGCTTGGCCTAGCCAACCCACACTGCGCAAAAGTGTTATTCTTATCATGTCAGGTTGATTGGCTGGGATTTCATACTCTCTTAGTCCTTCAGTAACGATACAAATACCTTTTTTATCATCATGTTGCATTACCAGACTTTGCATTGGATAAAGCGCTGTTGGTGCCTCTACCCAATTTTCACTTTGCCAAATATCCATATTGGCTGGATTATTTTCTCGCTGAATCAAACCAAAAGGTTGGTCTGCAAAGTGAAATGTCTGTTGAATTTCCGTAGGAATTTCAACCTGAATTCGATGGTCTTCAATGGTATTATCAATTGTGATTTCAACATCTAGCCATGCCTTATCATGAGGTAAAGAAACCTGCATTGTGGCAGATAAACGCGCATTAACCTGTTTGGTTTGGCGGGCAATTGCATTCTGTGGTACTGGAATTCGCCAATTTAGAATAAATGAATCCATTAACGATGCTCTTACACAGTTAAATTGCTGTAAGTGTCCATCACTACTAATTAACCAATCATCTTCAGGTGGCGAATAGTTATAATTATCTCCTTCGTCCCCACCATCAATTAATCTAAGAATATTTGGGTATTGTTGTTGATTACGTTTATCAGTTAATAACAATCGCCCTTGGTGCAGTTCAAGTTTCAGCCATTCATTCTCTAATGTATTTTCAGTTTGAATGTTTTGTTGAATTTCAAAACCTGAATTTTCCCCTTCAACCAAATAAAAAGTCTGATAACCACATGAAGGTAACTCTTTCACTTCAAGCAAGACTTCGCATTTCCGGTACCATGTCGTTGTCGTACTATTCGCCAATTCTTGTACAATCAAAGACATATCTTGTTTTTCTTCATGAATAAGTTGCCAGCGGCAAGGTTTTCCTGCATCGTCTTTAATACAAAAATCATTTTCAGGTGTATAAAGTGTAATACGAACTTGAGCATCTCTTTTATGTGGCAACGAATTGAAAATGATAATTTTTTTACCATCTTGTTTTGCTTCAATCCCGCGAGCAAGCATCTTCATATTAAGGTCAAACAGTTGATTTGCACTTTCTAAACCATCTTGTAAGCGTGCTTTCACCATGCTATTAACACGATCAGAATTACATCCGCCGATACTATCATGAGCGTGTGACTGCATAGCTTTACGCCAAATATTGTCAATCGCAGTTTGTGGATAAGGTAAACCAAGCCGCCAGTTAATGGATAGAAGAGGCTCAAGTTGTTGACTAACAAATTGTTCTAATTTTGCATTTAATAATTTAATGTCCATTCGAGTAGAAAAAATACCACGATGTACACGCATATATTTCGGGCTCAGCAATTCACCATTAAATTCAGGTAGTTCAGTGCTATTTGCTTGTAAAGCATCAAAAAATGCACTGAAACTACTTTTGACAAAATAATATTCCTTTTGAGCTTTATTTAATTGCTCAAGCATCGCAGGTACGGCATATTCAAAAGGGGATTGGTCATTACCATTAGGTAGTAATATTTGGTCTGAGTGAGCAAAACGGGCTTGTTTTTCCAAGATAGCAGGTAAAACGGCAGAGGCTTTTTCTGGATTATCAGGTAACCATTTCGCGCAGCCGTAGCCCCAAGGTAATACAGCAGTAGCCACACTATGACCTGACTGCGATTTCCAAATAAATTCACTACTTGCGACATCATGTTCACACCATCCACGCCATACGACCGCATGTTTGATACCAAACTCTTGCAAAAACATAGGTAGCTGTGCACTTTGTCCAAATGAATCAGGCACATAGCCTATTGGCATATAACCGCCCCATTGCTCACAATCTACTTTTCCCAACAGTAAGTTTCGCGTGATAGATTCCGCTCCAACGACTAAAAAATCAGTTTGTGTGTACCAAGGGCCAATAAGAATTCGGCCTTGTTTAATTAATTTCTGTAAGCAATCACGCCTTTCTGGTGCAACCTGTAAATAATCTTCCAGCACCACGGTTTGCCCATCTAAAACAAAGGGGCCAAGAGAAGGATCTTCTTCTAAATGTTTAATTAAATCATTCATGAAATAATAAAGAACAATTTTTGAATCATTCTCAGTGAAATACCATTCACGATCCCAGTGCGTATGTTGAATTAAATGTACCGTTTTCATTTTATGACCTTAAAATATTTTTAGCAGAACAGCCCCGTCACGTTATTCACGCTAATTAATACTGTACGACATTATTAAAATAACTCTCTAATTAACGACCGACTTTAAATTTAGGAATAGCTGTTTCTGTTTTTTTAGTTTCTATCGTTTCATTACCACGAAATATTAATAAAGAGCCAATAGTAATAATTGCAGATCCCACAGCAACCGATAATATATATATCGGCCATTTATCTACGGCTAACCACCCATAAAATCCCGAAATAGGAGCATGATTTATCGCACCTAGACCGACCGCCATAGCTGCACCTGTTGCTGCACCAATAATGTTAATGATAATAATCTTTGGATTAGCAAGAGCAAATGGGATCGCGCCCTCAGAAACGCCAATTAACCCCATTAGCGTAGAAGCTTTTCCTGCTTCTCTTAATGATTCAGGAAAACGTTTTGACCAAATTAGCGTTGCTAAACCGATCCCAATTGGGGGAATAATAATAGCAACTTGAGCTGCTGTATTTGGCTCGTAAATTTCCGATGCTAATAATGCCATTGCAGTGGTTACTGCGGCTTTATTAACCGGGCCACCAAGGTCAAATCCAACCATTGCGCCAATAACGGCAGCAAGAATTACTTTATTAGATCCCGACATTGATAAAAGCCATTGCTCCATACCATGATTAAGTGCCGCTAAAGGTGCACCAATCACAAATGCCATAATAATACAGGTGAGTAATGTACCACCTACTGGCAAAATAAAAATCGGTCCTGCTGATGCAAGTGATTTTGGTAATTTCGTATATTTAGCTAACAAACGTACAATATAACCAGCAATAAACCCTGCTGCTAAGGCCCCTAAAAACCCGGTGCCTAAATTACTTGCCAACAAACCACCGACCATTCCAGGCGCTAAACCAGGCTTATTCGCGATAGCAAAGCTGATATACCCCGCGACGATAGGTAACATAAGAGAGAGTGCTAATCCTCCAAAACCATCAAATTTATGAAGCACTTGGACGACGAAATTTGTAGCTTCCAGATGGCTAGAATCCCAAATATTATCAATACCATATAAAGATGCACCAATACGAGATATCCCCATAATCACTGCACCTGCGATAACAAATGGCAGCATCCATGACACACCCGTCATAATGGCATTTTTTATTTCCGTACCAATGCCTAGTTTCGATGTTCCATTAGACTGCCCCATTTTTCATTTCCTCCTCAATTGCATCAATAATTGCATCGCCATACTTGATTGGGTCTGCAACACTGCATTCAAGCTTAATCATCCCATTAAATCGCTCCTTATTAATAACAGCGACATCAGCAGCCAAAATGACCGCATCTGCTCTTGCTAAATCGTCACTGGTAATCTCATTTTCAATTCCCATACTCCCTTGAGTTTCAACTTTAATTTCATGGCCTCTTTTTTTTCCTATGATATCCAACGATTCAGCAGCCATATATGTATGAGCAACACCAGTAGGACAAGCCGCAACACAAACAATAAACATAACAACTCCTTAAAATTTAATTCAGACAATAAAAAAAGCACAATGGCATAAATGCGCATTGTGCTTTTTAAAGGCAGCTAAAGGTAAAGAAATAATATTTCCAGGTGCACCACTAGAATGACGACAAATCATTATGTGGCGCAAACTGGACACAAGGAATAAAAAGATCAATTCGTGACGTTTACGAATATTTAATGATATTAAAGGATTAACATAAGCATTTCTTTCTAATTTAGTTAAATCGCTATCAAATACAGAAATATAAAGCTTCTGTGCACTCTGCCATAACTGCGACCAATTAACTGAGAAATCATTTTCAGATTGATTAGAATTCTCAGATTCATCTTTTTCAAGGGAAGCAATTGGTACAAACCAGCAAATTTTGCTTAATAAAGCTTTCATTTTGCTATCAAGTGATAGCAAAAATAAAATGCAGCCTTTAAAAAATAAAGCAAAATGTAAAGACATAGTGTCCCCCTTTAGAAACTAGTACCATTCTAAACGTATAAAATAGAAAATTACTGTGATTCCACCCTCATTTATTAAATTAAATAAAAATATTAATGGCTATTTTCATTTTTCAATAAAAACCTGATTATCAAAGATTTATCTAAAATAAATTTTTTAGATAAATAATAACCTCACTGAAAACCTAAAAGTATAATAATCTAAGAATTTCGCAATACTATTAATTATTAATCTGAGCTTTTTATATTAATCCAATAGAAGCTATTTTTATATGTTTTTATATAGAATGTCATTTTTCTTATTGGCTAAATTTAAAGAGATACAATGAAACAAAAAAATCAAAAAACAATTAATTTAGGATAGAGGAATATAATAATTCGATTGATACCCCTAAAGCACCTAAATGATATTACTCAATATAAGATTATAAAATAACGCATAAATGAACATTAAAAAATTCAACCTTATCAATCCATTAGTCACTTTCATACTCATTTTTCTTAGCTATATCATTAAAAAATTTAGAGTGAATGCATCCTTGAACAAAAATCATACGAAAAGAGAATCTAATGCTGTAAAATTATAGATAGAAGCAATAATCTCCAATAACTCGTAAAAAACAACCATTACTGGTTCTTCTTGTTAGAGGTAATTGAGTGCTTAGATTGATATCTATCATGGGAATGCACAAACAATCATTTTACCACTTGCTGTATCGATTCAATTCGAGTTAAATTTAGAGTATCCACAGGATCTATGAACCTAGAAAACAAGTCATCACTCTCGTGTAAAATTTGTTTTTCGCATTGATAGGGAGAAAATGCAAGTTGCTACTAGCGTTCGAGTTGACTATCCCTATAATGTAGGTCAGCAATAATTCATTTTTAATTTGAGTGTACTGATAGGAGTTTTAGCTATGGCTGTAACTAAACTGGTTTTAGTAAGACACGGTGAAAGTGAGTGGAACAAAGAAAACCGCTTCACAGGTTGGACTGATGTAGAACTGTCCGATAAAGGCCGCGAAGAAGCAAAAATTGCAGGCCAACTGCTAAAAGACGAAGGTTTTGTGTTTGATTTTGCTTACACTTCCGTTCTGAAACGCGCTATTCATACTTTATGGAATATCCTTGATCAAGTTGAACAATCATGGCTACCCGTTGAAAAAAGCTGGAAATTAAATGAACGCCACTACGGTGCTCTGCAAGGTTTAGACAAATCAGAAACCGCGGCAAAATACGGTGACGAACAAGTTAAATTATGGCGCCGTGGTTTTGCTATCACACCTCCAGACCTAGAAAAAGATGATGAGCGTTACCCAGGGCACGATCCTCGCTACGCGAAACTGTCAGATAAAGAATTACCCGTTACTGAAAGCTTAGCAACCACTATTGAGCGTGTCGTTCCTTACTGGGAAGAAGTCATCAAGCCTCGCGTTACTAGTGGCGAGAAAGTCATTATTGCCGCTCATGGTAACTCTCTGCGTGCTTTAGTGAAACACTTAGACAACTTAAGTGAAGATGAAATTTTGGAATTAAACATCCCAACTGCGGTACCAATGGTTTATGAGTTCGATGAAAACATGAAACCAATCAAACGTTACTATTTAGGTAACCAAGATGAAATTGCTGCAAAACAAGCCGCAGTAGCAAACCAAGGTAAAGCGAAGTAATTATTAACTTTATCTCTAAATATTGAAGGGCTAAGCCATATGCTTAGCCCTTTTTTCTTATCCATTTACTTCTATTCCTCAAAAAAACTTAACTCACAGTGTAAGAAATCCCAATAACCGATTATTATAGGGAAAACACATTGAAAGGTTGATAAAACAATAAAATGAACAAATTTAATATGTATGTTTGGGTTGGCCTTGTACTTAGCGCCAGTATCTTGGGTTCCCTGCTGTATATGATCCAAGGTGGCGAATTAGTCGTTGATGGTTCAAATGGTGCTGCTAATGCCGAGCTGATGAAAACCTTAATGATCATTGCTTGTATCAGCTTCCCAGTACAAATTATTAGTATGATGGTGATGACTTATAAACCTCGGTTATCCATTGTCCTTGCCGTACTCAGTAGCCTAGCATTAATGCCAATCACCATTGTATTTACCATGGGAATGATTTTCTCTGCGATCCGCTGGCGTTACCATCAGTTAACCCAATTTGATACCTCTTTAAATGTTCAATTTGACCAACGCGTTGAGTTCAACAAACGCAATAACCGTATTTTAGTTGTTGCACTTGGCTTAATCAGTATCACCTTTATTATATTAAGCCAAAGCTTAGGGATGTTCCTGTTTGTTTTCACCATTTTCCTTGGTTACTTTGGCAAAAAAGCGGGTGATGGTGTCTATTTAGCGATTAAAGACTCATATTTCTATATTCGCCCAAACATTTTCGCTTACTGTTATCGTATTCCATTAAAAGAGGTGGAATATACAAAAGGCGAGAAAGGCAAAGTACATTTTGATGTCCAGACCGATACTGAACGATTGCAATTAACGGCAACTCCGGCAAATGCAACACCTGAAGAACAGTCAAAATTGAATACCTTCATTAACCAAATTCAAAAAAAACAGTAAGTGGGCGACACAATGACTGCCGCTTGACAAGCCGGCAGTCGTTACGATTAATTTGCGTTAGGTATCATAGGCATTACAGGTGGAGTCAAGTTAATAATATTCACTTCATTAGGAGAACCTATACTAATAAAGTGATTATCTATGAACGAGACAGTCCATTCTCCCAAAATATCTACTGGAGAAAAACCACTATTCCCACTTAAATGAAGTGTACTATTAGGATTTTTAATTGCATATTCTTTAATAGTTTCATTAATAATAGAAACTATTCTTTTATCTTCTTTAACTTTATCTTTTAAACTTGATATAAATTCATTGTAATATTCAGTGCTAGGAAATGATTCTTTGTCCGATACATAGTCTGCCTCATATTCTAAAATTGATTTTTCAATGCGGGGGATTCCTTCCCGAATATATTTAACATCCTCCATATAATTATAGACATTATTGGAAATATATCCATTATCGTTATCTATTTCTGCATTCATTAAATTAAATATATATTCAACTTCATACTTGAAATCATTATTTAATTTAGGTCCAGAAATATTCGCTTTCAAATCATACCAAATTGCTGAATTCATTGAAGGATAGTTTTTGCGAGACAAAATAGGCACTTCATCTAATTGACTTACCTTTTCAGCGAGAGGGCGGATTTGTTCTAAGATAGCCGTTCTTTTATCTGGGTTTTCAATGTACTCATTCATTAACTCAGATACCTTAATATTATCCTTATATTCACTTGCTCTTATGTTAAGATAATCATTTAACGAATCAATATATTTAAATGAATCGGTTTTATCTTTATCATTCCCCCAGCCTCCTCTAATGCTAATATCAATATCATTATTCAGCCTTACACGATCTTCCTCTAACTCTTTCCTAGCATTCATAATACTTTCTTGCATTATTTCTGCATTCTCTTTCAATTTATTAGAAAGCACTCTAAGATTGATTTCATAATTAATTCTTGATTTATCAGTTAATGCCATTTTATATACTCCTTTATATGAAAACTTAACTAACTTTAAAGAATGCCATTAATAAAAATGACAAAAAAATAATAATGCAGCTTAGAATAAAAAACTAATTTATTTTTTGTATGATAAAAAATATAAAATTCCATCGTGCTGTATATATATAAAAAAAGCCAGATATTAAAATATCTGGCTTTATGTACTTATTATTCTTAAATTATTTATTTCGACGAGCGATCACCGCATCTGATAACTGACGCAATACTTTTTCAGTATCACTCCAACCAATACACGCATCCGTCACACTTTTACCGTAAACTAATGGCTCATCAGATTCGAGATTCTGGTTACCTTCAACAAGATTACTTTCAATCATAATCCCTGTAATCGAACGGTCACCTTGGCGGATTTGCTCGCTAACGTCCGTCGCCACTTCCATTTGTTTCTCGAATTTTTTGCAGCTATTTGCATGGCTAAAATCAATCATGATACTAGGCACAAGCCCCGCTTTCTCTAGCCCTTCACGGACTTCTTGCACATGCTTAGCACTGTAATTTGGTTCTTTACCACCACGTAAAATAATATGGCAATCTGGGTTTCCGCTGGTGTTCACTATCGCAGAGTGGCCCCACTTGGTCACTGACAAGAAACAGTGGGCTGAACGCGCTGAGTTAATTGCATCAATGGCAATTTTAATTGTGCCATCTGTACCATTTTTAAAACCAACAGGGCAAGATAAACCAGACGCTAGCTCACGGTGAATTTGTGATTCAGTGGTTCGAGCACCAATAGCTCCCCAACTCATCAAATCTGCCACGTATTGTGGACTGATGACATCTAAGAACTCACCCGCAGTTGGTAAGCCTTGGTTATTGATTGTCAGCAATAATTCACGAGCAATACGTAAACCTTCGTTAATATCAAAGCTACAATCCATTTTAGGGTCATTAATTAGCCCTTTCCAACCCACCGTTGTGCGTGGCTTTTCAAAATACACGCGCATCACAATTTCCAGAGAACCTTTTAATTCCTCACGTAATTTACCCAAGCGCTCTGCGTATTCTAAAGCCGCTTTAGTATCATGAATCGAGCAAGGGCCAATAACTACCACTAAACGGTCATCTTTACCGGCTAAAATATTGTGGATTGCCAGGCGTGCTTCATGAACGGTAAACGCAGCTTTGTCGGTTGCTGGAAATTTTTCAAGTAGAGCAATTGGTGGTAATAATTCTTTTATTTGTTTTATTCTGACGTCATCGTTCTGATAATTCATACCTGTATATCCAATGTTTATTATTTTTACTGTAGTTGATTTACATGCCAAATTTATCCAAGTTGGTTTCGCCCGAACAAAGCGCAGAGTAGACAGCTGAATTCCTTCACTGTACTCGAAAGGATAAAAGATAATTAGCATCGAAATTTTAATCTAACCGTTCAACAGACATCTGTAAACAGGCAAGCGCACGATAAAACTAGGACTTTATTAGTAGTCAATTATAAAATGAGGTGAAATGTTGAAATTTAGCATAATAAGTAGGCAGAACTGGCATTTTTCAGAGCAAATAATAACTAAAACAGCTAAATGGCGATAATGCCACTTTAGCTGTTTTAGATGATTTTTTCTGTCTAAGTACGAGAAACAGGCAAAGAGCCGTTTTCTTTTGCTGATTTTATCCAAAGTCTAGAGCCATTTAGGGCGATACCTAATAAAATTAAGTATTCTAAGGACATGGCATAAACACCTTGAATAAAGAAAATTACAATACTGATGACGTTAATAATGACCCACAACAACCAGTTTTCTACATATTTACGTGTCATTAAAATCATCGCGACAACGGAAAGAATGGTCATCGTCGAATCCCAGAATGGGAAGGCATCAGGTTCAATTGCAGGCATTGCGAGGTTAGCGCCAAATAGATTTAATAACTCGACGGCCCATCTCGCCAGCACACCAAATACCGAATCAATATTAAATGTCAGATAAATAATAGCGATAACTGAAATAACCAATGTTATAGCTGCTTTTGGTAAGCTCAACCAACGAATTTTTAGCTCTGCTTGCTGCGAACTAGTAACTCTGCTCCATGCGTACCAGCCATAGATATTGGCGACAAAGAAAAATATCTGTAACAATAGATTTGCATATAGCTGAATTTGAAAGAAAATAACTGCAAACAGAGAAACGTTAATTAACCCAAATAGATAATTAATCGTTTTTTCTAGACTCGCAAGTAGAATACAAAGTAAACCAGCAATGGTCCCCACGGCTTCAATGTAAGATAAATCATAAACTGATCCCCAAAGTGGGATCTGCACTAACGTATTGGCTGTACTAAAGAAATCCATCCCAAAATCCTTTATAAGTGTTCGTTAATGTTGTATTGCTCAGTATTTCATTGAAATTGTATTTTATTATTTTAGACTCTCTGCAAAATCTAGCATCTTATTTAATGGTCGTAATGCTTTTTCTCGTAATATTTCACTGACTTGAATTTGATGGTCTTGCGAATTCCCTTCTAAGGCATCAGCAATCGCTTTTAAGCCATTCATTGCCATCCAAGGGCAATGTGCACAAGTTCGACATGTTGCGCCCTCACCAGCTGTTGGAGCGATATAAAGCGTCTTCTCCGGGCAAGCTTGCTGCATTTTGTAAAAAATACCTTTATCCGTCGCCACTATCATCGATGGGTTAGGTAAATTTTGTGCTGCTTTAATTAACTGACTTGTAGAACCGACCGCATCTGCAAGGTCGACTATCGCTTGTGGCGACTCAGGGTGAACCAATACCGCAGCTTCAGGGTATAGGGCTTTCATTTTTTCTAATGATTGTGTTTTAAATTCATCATGAACGATGCAAGCCCCTTGCCAACACAGAATATCAGCCCCGGTTTGTTGTTGGACATAACGCCCAAGATGGCGGTCTGGAGCCCAAATTATTTTTTCACCTAAGCTATCAAGGTGCTCTATTAATTCAACAGCAATACTGGATGTGACTACCCAATCAGCCCGAGCCTTTACTGCTGCTGAAGTATTAGCATACACCACCACAGTCCTATCTGGATGCTCATCACAAAAACGGATAAATTCTTCTTCAGGGCAACCTATATCAAGGGAACATTGGGCTTCTAATGTTGGCATTAAGACTTGTTTTTCTGGGCTGAGAATTTTTGCTGTTTCGCCCATAAATTTCACTCCAGCAACAACTAAGGTAGATGCCGAATGTTTAGCCCCAAAACGCGCCATTTCAAGTGAATCTGCAACACAGCCCCCAGTTTCTTCTGCAAGAGCTTGAATTTCAGGATCAGTATAGTAGTGTGCAACGATTACCGCATTTTTCTCCACCAATAGCGACTTAATCTTCTGCCGATAAAATTCTTTTTCATCCGAGCTTAATCGTGCTGGTTTTGCTGGGAACGGATAAACTGACTGGTCAAAATCGATAAACACGCTCATTGGTTGCCTCTGTTTAGCAAAAAGCGATTTTATTACCTTATTCAAGTTTAAAACCGCAAGTTTACACACATTTTGTTTTATATACTAAACAAGATACCCCACTTGGCTTAATAAGTCTCCTTTCTTTTCACTCATTAGAGAACCTTTTATGGCTTTGCTTTAGCTTTTTTACGCTTTTTAGGTTTGAATCTTCGCTTTTACACGCCTTTATCGGTATCGTAGCCATCCTTACTTAATTCATTAGGTCAGTTATGGAACCACCTGCATCTTTAATAAATAAAATTATCTCTATTTCATTACTCGATCCAAGAATTGAAGCTGTCGTATTGACGGGGTCACGTGGTCGAGAACAAAACATTGATAGCTACTCAGATATTGATATTGAGTTGATTGGTCATGGTACAACTGAAATATTTAATCAAAAGTCTTGGGTAAATCAATTTGGTAAACCTTTAGTTGCTCTTCATTTACTAAATCAGGAAGAAGATGCACCTGACTGGCCAACCTGTTTGGTTATCTTTGAAGAAGGCCGTAAAGTGGATTTCACATTTGCCGAACCTGAACGACTATCAAAGATGAAGCAACAAGGTCTAGATGCCACTTTTTCCCGTGGTTTTACTGTATTACTAGATAAAACAGGGATCACTGAAGGCTTACCTGAAAATATTAATCAACAAATGTTAGCACCACCTCAATTAACGGCAGAACAATTCACTGAAGTTGTCTCTGATTTTTGGCATGAAGCTCATCAAGTCACGATAGCATTAACTAGAGACGAATTGTGGGTCGCGTGGGCAAGAAGTGCTGATATGAAACAGTATTTTCTGCAATTAATAGAGCAGTTAATCTTTATCAAAAATGGTTCAATATGCGACGTTTGGTATAAAGGGCGTAATTATCATGAGTGGATGCCTAAACCCTATATCGAAGCACTAGAAATTATCTTTAATTGTGGGACGACACAGAGCGCAGCATTGTCTCTTCAGTGCTTAATGCGTTGCTTTAATGAAGTAGCTACCGAGCTCGCTAGCCTTCAAGGCTTCAATGATATGCAGCTTATGGCAGAAAAAATGCAAGAACTGCTTATTGGCATTTTGCAGGATAACGCCCTACTCCCTGAAACACTGTAAAATAAGATAAATATAAATGAAGCACAGCAAAGGAATGCGGTGCTTTTATTGTTGTGAGCGATTAGACAACTAAGTACTTACTTAGGTAAATATTACTTGGATTGCTTGCTTGATAATAGCTTGAAATGGTGGGTCGTGCAGGATTGAAATCCTTCGGATTTGCCCTACGGGCTAAACCTGCAACCAGCTTGTCGAGGTCTGGCTTAACGACTGAGTGTTTACTTAGGTGATTGTTAAATTGGATTATTTGCTTAGGAATGCCTTGAGATGGTGGGTCGTGCAGGATTGAAATCCTTCGGATTTACCCTGCGGGCTAAACCTGCAACCAGCTTGTCGAGGTATGGCTTAACGACTGAGTGTTTACTTAGGTGATTGTTAAATTGGATTATTTGCTTAGGAATGGCTTGAGATGGTGGGTCGTGCAGGATTGAAATCCTTCGGATTTGCCCTGCGGGCTAAACCTGCAACCAGCTTGTCGAGGTATGGCTTAACGACTGAGTGTTTACTTAGGTGATTGTTAAATTGGATTATTTGCTTAGGAATGCCTTGAGATGGTGGGTCGTGCAGGATTGAAATCCTTCGGATTTGCCCTACGGGCTAAACCTGCAACCAGCTTGTCGAGGTATGGCTTAACGACTGAGTGTTTACTTAGGTGATTGTTAAATTGGATTATTTGCTTAGGAATGCCTTGAGATGGTGGGTCGTGCAGGATTGAAATCCTTCGGATTTGCCCTACGGGCTAAACCTGCAACCAGCTTGTCGAGGTATGGCTTAACGACTGAGTGTTTACTTAGGTGATTGTTAAATTGGATTATTTGCTTAGGAATGGCTTGAGATGGTGGGTCGTGCAGGATTCGAACCTGCGACCAATTGATTAAAAGTCAACTGCTCTACCGACTGAGCTAACGACCCATCTAAATTGCTTTTTTTTACTACTATAGGTTTTAGATGGTGGGTCGTGCAGGATTCGAACCTGCGACCAATTGATTAAAAGTCAACTGCTCTACCGACTGAGCTAACGACCCATCTAAATTGCTTTTTTACTACTATAGGTTTTAGATGGTGGGTCGTGCAGGATTCGAACCTGCGACCAATTGATTAAAAGTCAACTGCTCTACCGACTGAGCTAACGACCCATCTAAAACTAAATTTCTTTCTGTTTTTCGAGATTTTCGGCTAACCGTATTCTCGTATCAACGGCGGCTTATATTACTGATTTCTGACGAGGGTGCAATGATTTTTTTGCAAAAAAAGATTAAACGCACACTTATCATACTGATAACCCCGAAATATTCGGTAATATTGCTTCGGGGCCATAAATTAAAGTGTACTCAGCTTTTTTTCGGCTAATTTTGAACCAGCACTGTTTGGATATTGTTTCAATACCTGTTGGTAAACAGCTTTCGCTTTATCTTTTTGTCCCTTATCTTGCATGATCAGCCCAACTTTATATAAGGCTTCGCTGCTTTTTTGGGATTTAGGATACTGCTTAACTACAGTGGCGAAATAAAAAGCAGCATCGTCTTTGCTACCTTTATTGTAGTTTAACTGCCCCAGCCAATAGTTGGCGTTAGATTGATACCCAGACTTAGGGTAGGCTTTAATAAAACCTTGTAATGCACCTATTGCTTGGTCAATTTGAGCTTTGGATTTGCTTTCCATCGCTAATTTGACTGCAGCATTGTAATCATCTTTCTCATTTCCACCTGTATTGGCCGCTGCCGTAGGTGTCGCTGAGGAAGATGATCCATTTGATGCGCTAGTGTCAGGTGTTGCTGTATCGCCTGAGGTTGCTGAATTACCACCGCCCGCATTGTCTAATTGCATGTATAAATCTTTCTGACGCTCAATGACTTGATTCAATTTGTATTCACTTTCTTGAATCTGACCACGTAACATGTCGATATCGCGTTGATTGTCAGCGAGTTGCTGTTGAATTTGATACAGAATTTGACCTTGAGAGCTAACTGCTGTCTCAAGTTGGGTAAGGCGATCTGCTGTTGAACCAGATCCGACATTGTTGATTGGCGCTTGGGCAATAGCGGCCCAAGGGGCCGCTACGCCAACCAATAACGACAGACCGACTAGTAAGTGTCTGAAGTTACTGTTCATAATAGATAATTTCGCTTATCTATTAGTATGCAATGACTGCACGACGGTTTTTCGCGTAGTCTGCTTCAGTGTGACCTAACACAGCTGGTTTTTCTTTACCGTAAGAAACCAGTGAAACTTGGTCACCAGAAACACCTTTGCTTTGCAGGTACATTTTAACTGCATTAGCACGACGCTCGCCCAGCGCGATGTTATATTCTGGAGTACCACGCTCATCCGCATGACCTTCAACAACAACACGTACAGATGGGTTGCTACGCAGGAATGCTGCGTGTGCATCTAACATTTCAGCGTACTCTGGAGATACGTTGTATTTGTCAAAGCCAAAGTAAACAGTGTTGTTTTGTTGCAGCTGTTCCATTTGCTGACGTGCCAGCTCTTCCGCAGACAGACCAGTATTAGTTTGGTTAGTAGAAGTATCTACGCCATCTTGGTCATTGTTTTTGTTAGAGCTACAAGCTGCGACTGCCATGATTGGTAACGCGATCATCAGCCCTTTAAGCACTTTATTCAGTTGCATCGTTTTGATCCTTAATATTTTTTGCCACACATTATTATTATGCATCACAGATACGGCGACCAGGCAGGAAATTTAACCTGTCCATCGGTAGCCGGAAGACGCGCTTTGAAACGCCCGTCGGTCGAAACTAGCTGCAATATAGTCCCCAAGCCTTGAGAGGAGCTATAAATTACCATAGTGCCGTTAGGTGCGATACTCGGCGTTTCATCTAGGAACGTTTTCGTTAAAAATTCAACGTTATTCGTTGCCAGATCTTGTTTGGCGACATGTTGCTGACCGCCACCGGAGCTGACCATCACTAAGAAAGTACCATCCGGGCTAACATCAGCGTCCTGATTTTGTGTTCCTTCCCAGGACACACGCTCAGGGCTGCCACCATTAATATTCATTTTATAAATCTGCGGACGTCCTGCCTGATCTGAAGTATAGACTAAAGTTTGGCTATCTGGCATCCAGCTTGGCTCGGTATTGTTACTACGACCATCGGTTACCTGACGAATTTGCCCACTCGCTAAGTCCATTACATATAAATTCAAGCTGCCTGTTTTAGACAATGCAAATGCCAGTTTAGTCCCATCCGGAGAGAATGCAGGTGCCCCATTGTGACGAGGGAATGATGCTACCTGACGAACCGCTCCTGTCGATAAGGTTTGAATGACAAGTGCTGAACTGCCGCTTTCAAATGTAACATAAGCCAGTTTTTCACCATCTGGTGACCATGCTGGCGACATCAAAGGTTCTGGTGAACGGTGAACCGTAAACTGGTTAAAACCGTCGTAATCAGAAACACGTAATTCATATGGATACTGACCGCCTTTGTTGACAACAATATAAGCAATACGTGTACGGAATGCACCACGAATACCTGTCAATTTTTCAAAGACTTCATCACTTGCAGTATGCGCTGCATAACGTAACCATTCTTTTGTTACTTTATATTGGTTCTGAGATAAAACAGCACCTGGGTTAGCCGCGACATCAACTAACTGATAGCTAACAACAAAGCTACCATCTGCTGCAGGCTGTACTTGCCCCACAACAACTGCGTTAATACCTAACGCTGTCCACGCTTCAGGAATCACTTCAGAAGCGGTACCCGGTTGTTGAGGCATACGGCTTGGTTCGATAGGGTTAAATTTCCCGCTATTGCGTAAATCAGCACCGACTATTTGGCCGACTTCTTGTGGTGGTGCACCGGCACCTGACCATTTAAACGGAACAACACCAATAGGTTGAGCTGAGTTAACACCTTCAGTGATCTCAATACGTATTTCAGCCTGAGCCACTGTCGCCCATAGCATTAGGAACCCTAAAACTACTTTAAAAGCCTGCTTCATTCTTATCTCCCTTACTGCGGATTATTTACTACCGCAATAATTCGCTGAATTTTAACAAAGGTATAATAACAAAACTAGATACCACACAAACTATTTATGCTATTGCCTTAATAATATCAATACAGACTGCTCTGAGTTATTGAATATTAAGGTTTAAACACAACCGTGCTACCTGCTTTATTAAACGTATCATAGACTTCTCTGCTAGGTGGTTTAGGCATCGTTGCAAGTTTTGCTGCTCGGATTGCTGCATCACAGAGTGCCGCGTCATTGGCCGGGCTATTTTTTGGTGTAATACTCACCAATAACCCATCTGGCGCGAGCTTTAATTGAAGTTCACAAGTACGCCCACGGAAAGTATCTGAATCATAAAACTTACTTTGGATAGCCGCTTTGACTTTACCAGCATAGCTGTCCACATCAGCATTGGATGCCCCTGATTTTTTACCGCCACCTTTTCCAGCCGCAGCTTCGCCACCTTGCTTGCTAGGGCCTGATGCCGTTAAATCACCAAGCAAATCGTCAACGGAAGCCGCATTTTTTGCAGCCTCAGCCTTAGCTTTTGCCGCTTTGGCTTTCGCTTCTTTATCTGCTTTTTCTTTGGCTTCCTTATCGGCTTTAGCTTTAGCTTCTTTCTCAGCTTTTACTTTAGCGTCCTTTTCTGCTTTTTCCTTGGCTTCTTTTTCGGCTTTCTCTTTAGCTTCTTTTTCAGCTTTGGCTTTCGCCGCTTCTGCTTCTTTCTGAGCTTGTGCCTCAGCTTTCGCCTTTTCAGCGGCTTGCTCTTTAATTAATTTTTCTTTTTCTGCTTTCGCTTTCGCGGCAGCTTCTTCAGCTATTTTTTGCTCTTCCTTCGCTTTTTTAGCCGCTTCTAACGCTTTCTTCTGTTGTTCTTCGGCTTGCTTTTGTTGCTCCGCCGTTGCACGCTCAGTTTTAATACGCTCTTCTTCAAGCTGCTGAAGACGCTTTTGTTCCTTTTCTTGCTGCTCTCTAAGCTCAGCCTCTTGCTTTTGTTCTTGCTCTTTACGCTCTTTCGCCGCTTGTCTGACGTTATTTTGCTGCCTTTGCATTTCTTCATATTGCTCAACAACCACGCCAGGGTCAACCATCACCGCATCGATGACAGTTCCCTCTTCTCCGCCACCACCAAGTTTGACGACGGAAACTAAAGAGCCTATAACAATCAAGCCGATCAATAGGACGTGCAATACAATTGACATCACTAATGATCGATTTAAGTTATCTTTTTTCTCTTTTGTCTTTCCCACTCTGGTATCCAAAAAAAGAATTGTGACTTATTCAAACGACAATAACCCAGCCTAAATAGGCTGAGTCATCAAGCCAACCGATTTTATCCCTGCGCTGTGTAATATATTCAGCGCCTTAATCACTTCTTCATAAGGGACTTCTTTTGCTCCACCAATCAAGAAAATCGCTTTTGGATTTTTCTCTAATTGAGATTTTGCTTCTGCCGCAATTTGCTCTGGTGGTAACAATTCTAAAACCTCACCATCAAGACGCATATTATATTGGCCAACCCCCGACACTTCTAAAATAATCGGTGGGTTATCACTTGATGAGACGGTTTGTGTATCTGTTGCATCCGGCAATTCAACTTCCACACTTTGAGAAATAATCGGTGCTGTTGCCATAAATATCAGCAACAGTACCAACAATACGTCCAGTAATGGAACAATGTTGATTTCGGATTTCAGCTCACGTCTGCGACTTGTGCGCGCCATTCGCTTATCTCCCCCGTCTTATTTCTTATCAGCAGAGAAAGCTTGACGATGCAAGATGGCTAAAAACTCTTCCATAAAGTTATCGTAGTTTTGCTCTAATTTGCTGACACGTAAGTTCAAACGGTTAAATGCCATAACTGCAGGGATCGCTGCAAACAAACCAATTGCGGTTGCAATCAATGCTTCAGCAATACCCGGTGCAACCATTTGTAATGTTGCTTGTTTTACCGCGCCCAATGCAATAAATGCATGCATAATCCCCCAAACGGTACCAAATAAACCAATATAAGGGCTAATTGAACCAACAGTACCTAAAAATGGGATATGTGCTTCAACTGATTCGAGTTCACGATTCATTGAAATACGCATTGCACGGGAAGCTCCCGTCACTACTGCATCTGGCGCATGAATATTCGCTTGGTGTAAACGAACGAACTCTTTAAAACCAGAATGGAAAATTTGTTCGGCACCACTCAATTCATCACGGCGAGCTTGGCTTTCTTTATATAAGCGCGATAACTCGATACCTGACCAGAACTTATCTTCAAATGCTTCAGCCTCACGAGTTGCCGCATTTAAAATTTTCGTTCTTTGAATAATGATCGCCCATGATGCGATAGAAAAACCGATCAAAACGAACATAATGAGCTGAACCAAAAGGCTCGCTTTAAGGAATAAATCCAGGATATTCATGTCAGTCACTGTTTAAACTCCGCGACAATAGACTTAGGAAGCGCAATCGGCTTCATTTTTGATGTGTCCACACAAGCAATAAGGGCATTTGCCCCACAAAGCAGGTTACCTTGCGAATCAACTAACCTTTGCTGAAAAGTTAATGAAGCGCGTTTCATTTCAATAATTTGCGTTTCAACTTCCAGCAGGTCATCTAGCTTAGCGCCTTTGACAAAATCAATTGTCATGCTTCGCACAACGAAGCCAAGGTTTTCAGCAAGCATACTTTGTTGATTGATACCTTTATTTCGCAGCATTTCGGTTCTTGCTCGCTCAAAAAAGGCTAAATAGCGTGCATGATAAACAACACCGCCCGCATCTGTATCTTCATAATACACGCGAACAGGCCAGCGAAATAACATAACAATCACTCCGTCTTAGGTTAAATTAATTAACGGTGCCACTATACGCAAGACAGTGCCAGTTTGGAATCACTTTGAAAGTAAAGATATCAAAAATAATTATGGGTCCATTGACCCATAATTAGCAATTAGAATTATCTAAAGACCTGAAAAAGTCCCCAAATAAGAATGATGGCAGCTGGCAATGGATGGAAAATTGCACGGAAGATAACTTTTTTAGGTTTAAAACCCACACCAAAAATCATCGCGGTACATGTTGCCCATATTAACAACAGCCCTTGCCATATCTGAAATGAACTCGTTTTCGCAGCAAATAGGGTTGGATCCCACATGACTGCACCTGCAGTTACTAAAGCTAAAATAAGGATAAGGGCCCTTATCGGCCCCTTATCCAATAGCTGATAGGTTTTATCCACCAGCATTTTTATTACTCACCATCTTTAGCTGTTTTAGAGTCTTCTGAGTGCTCTAATGCTAATGCTGCAATCACTGCAAAACTACAAGCTAACAGCGTGCCGAGGATCCAGGCGAAATACCACATAGTTATGCTCCTTAATACAGTGAGTGCTTGTTGCCTTCGATGAAGTTTTTGTCCAAACGACCGAACATTTTATAGTAACACCATGCGGTGTATGCCAGTACGATTGGAACAAAGATAATAGCAACAACAGTCATCACTTGCAGTGTGAACAAGCTAGATGTTGCATCCCACATGGTCAAACTTGCGTTTGGCATGATGCTTGAAGGCATGATGAATGGGAACATTGCTACACCACAGGTTAAAATGATACAAGCGATAGTTAATGAAGAACTCACAAACGCCCAACCATTTTTGTCTGCTTTACTAAACAGCATTGTGATTAACGGTAGTACTACACCCAGAGCAGGCAACGCCCACAGAATTGGGTAAGTGTTGAAATTAGTCAACCAAGCACCTGATTCAACTGCGACTGTCTTGTTTAGTGGGTTAGAAACACTCAATGTATCGATAGTTGAAGTAACAACATAACCATCAATACCCATTACTAACCAAACACCTGCGCCTGCGAAAGCAACTAAAGTAACTAATGCACAGATATAAGTCGCTTTACGAACACGTAAGTACAGTTCACCCGTGGTACGCATTTGCAAATAAGTTGCACCTTGCGTCACAATCATCATTAAGCCGACAACACCCGCTAACAGACCATATGGGTTTAGCAGACCAAACAGGTTACCTGTATAAGTCAGGTACTGCTGGTTATCGATTTGTAGTGGAACACCTAATAACAGGTTACCAAACGCAACACCGATAACTAATGGTGGAACGAAACCACCAATAAACAGACCCCAGTCCCACATATTACGCCATTTTGGGTTCTCCAGTTTTGAACGGTAGTCGAAACCAACCGGACGGAAGAACAGTGCTGCTAATACCAAAATCATAGCGACATAGAAGCCGGAGAATGCCGCAGCATAAACTTGTGGCCATGCAGCGAACATAGCACCACCCGCGGTGATTAACCAAACTTGGTTACCATCCCAGTGCGGTGCAACTGCGTTAATCATGATACGGCGTTCAGTATCTGTTTTACCTAAGATAGGTAATAAGAAGCCAACGCCCATGTCAAAGCCATCTGTGACAGCAAACCCAATCAGTAATACACCGATAAGGATCCACCACACAAATCGAAGAACTTCATAATCAAACATAAGTGGACTCCTATTTACTGAACGTCGTGTGCAGAAGTGTTTTTCTGTTCAAAGTGGTAACGACCGGTTTTCAGGCTACTTGGCCCTTTACGAGCGAATTTGAACATTAAGAACATTTCAGCAATTAAGAACAGTGTGTACAGACCACAGATCAATACCATAGAGAAGATCAGGTCATGGGTTGTCAAGTTGGAGTGTGCAACCGAAACCGGTAACACTTCACCAATTGCCCATGGCTGACGACCATATTCAGCAACGAACCAACCCGATTCAATTGCAATCCATGGTAATGGAATACCGAGTAGTGCAATACGCAGCAATAGTTTATTTTGACCAATACGGTTACGAACTACTGACAGGAATGCCCAGCCAATAATCAACAGTAACAGGAAGCCAACACCAACCATGATACGGAATGCCCAGAACAGAGGCCCAACGTTAGGAATACTATCTTTCACTGCTTTTTGGATTTGAGCTTCAGTTGCATCAACAACATTTGGTGCATATTGTTTTAACAGAAGACCATATCCAAGATCTTTTTTGCTTGCTTCGAATGCCGCACGCAGTTCAGGATCTTTATTACCTGCAAGAAGTTCTTGTAACTGACCGTATGCAATCATACCGTTACGAATGCGAACTTCGTGTTGTTTCATTAGGTCTTTCAAGCCTAAAACAGGTGTGTCGACAGAACGGGTTGCAATGATACCCATCGCCCAAGGAATCGAGATAGCAAATTTATTTTCTTGTTTCTCGGTATCTGGCCAAGCGATTAAGTTAAACGCGGCTGGAGGAGCATGAGTTTCCCACTCAGCTTCAACGGCTGCAAGTTTCGTTTTTTGTACGTCACCCATTTCGTAACCTGATTCATCACCAAGAACGATAACAGATAGAACCGCTGCAATACCAAAACTTGCCGCAATTGCAAAAGAACGCTTAGCAAAAGCAACATCACGACCTTTAAGCAGGTAGTAAGAGCTAATACCTAAGATAAACATTGCACCGGTACAATAACCTGCAGCAACTGTGTGGACGAATTTAACTTGTGCGACTGGGTTCAAGACTAGCTCAGAGAAGCTAACCATTTCCATACGCATGGTTTCAAAGTTGAAATCAGCAGCGATTGGGTTTTGCATCCAACCGTTCGCGACCAAAATCCACAAAGCAGAGAAGTTAGAACCTAAAGCAACTAACCATGTTACAGCAAGGTGTTGTTTTTTGCTTAAACGATCCCAACCAAAGAAGAATAAACCAACAAAGGTAGATTCTAAGAAGAACGCCATCAAACCTTCGATTGCAAGAGGTGCACCGAAGATATCTCCAACGTAGTGAGCGTAGTAAGACCAGTTAGTACCGAATTGGAACTCCATGGTCAAACCCGTTGCAACACCCAGAGCAAAGTTAATACCGAATAACTTACCCCAGAACTTAGTCATATCTTTATAAATTTGTTTGCCTGACAGTACATATACCGTTTCCATGATCGCAAGCAAAAACGCCATACCTAGCGTTAATGGTACGAACAGGAAGTGATACATCGCAGTTAAGGCAAACTGTAATCGTGACAGTTCGACAATATCAAACATCTTGACTCCTTGCTCCTAGCAGGAAGACACCGACTTGCGGCAACCCAGCTTCCAGTTTTAAATACTTAGAAAGCCTCTTAACTACCAGCAAAAAATGCCTCAAAACAACAAATAATTAACAAAATTAAAAGAACAAACGTTACTATAATAATAGTACGCCTATCTTCACACACAATAAACTTCTTTTACGTGACTCAGATTTGAATTCTGAATTTACATCAATAATTATACCCTTTAATAGAAAACCGAGTATTTGATCGAGCACCAATTTAAGCAATTTGAACAAATAAAGCCAGAGGCAATGAATTGATTTACGTCAATTTTTTTCCTGTTGTTAATTGATATACCTGTCAGTCAATTAATGGTTATTTACTTGTTAAAATGCTGTTATTGATAATGATACAAATGTTCTTAATTTTTCCAAAGATTAACAAAAAATATAATCATTGAATTAAAGCCTCGAAAAAAGAATATTTAATTTGTAATAGTATCTTATTTTAAACTTATTATGAATTTTATTAATATAGCCGTTTTTATCAACTAAGCGGTTATATTGGTTTAATTGAATTGCCGTCAATATTATAAAATTGACATGCCGCAATTTTGCTATTTTTTGCACAAAATGCGATTAGCGCCTCCCCTACTCGTCTAATTGCCCCTCATTATCAATTTTCCTTCATATAAGCCTGTAATACGCATTTTTAAGTATAGACACTCTTTTCAGAAAACCGCATAACCACATAAAATTTGTTTGAAATATTTTTGTAAACCATAAAAAAACCCGCGCTCACATGAGCACGGGCTTTCGTCTCTTACTCTTGCTAGTTGCCTAGCGAATCACTTATTTGTTCAGTAATGATTTTACTGCATCACCGATGTCTGCAAGGCTACGAACAGTTTTCACACCAGCCGCTTCTAATGCAGCAAATTTCTCATCAGCTGTGCCTTTACCGCCAGCGATGATTGCACCTGCGTGCCCCATACGTTTGCCTTTTGGTGCAGTTACACCTGCGATGTAACCGACAACAGGTTTAGTGACGTGCTCTTTAATATAAGCCGCCGCTTCTTCTTCTGCGTTACCACCGATTTCACCGATCATGACGATAGCTTCAGTTTGCGGATCCGCTTGGAATAATTTCAGGATATCAATGAAGTTTGAACCTGGGATTGGGTCACCACCAATACCTACGCAAGTCGATTGACCTAAGCCTGCATCTGTTGTTTGTTTAACAGCTTCATAAGTCAACGTACCTGAACGCGAAACGATACCGACTTTACCTGGCATATGGATATGACCAGGTTGGATACCAATCTTACATTCACCCGGAGTGATAACACCTGGGCAGTTAGGCCCAATCATACGAACGCCTGCTTCGTCTAATTTCACTTTCACTGTCAGCATATCCAACGTTGGGATACCTTCAGTGATGGTGATGATCAGTTTAATGCCTGCATCGATAGCTTCTAAAATAGAATCTTTACAAAATGGTGCTGGAACATAGATAACAGAGGCTGTTGCGCCCGTTGCTTCTACAGCTTCACGAACAGTGTTAAATACAGGTAGACCTAAGTGAACAGTGCCACCTTTACCTGGAGTCACACCACCGACCATTTGCGTGCCATAAGCAATCGCTTGTTCTGAGTGGAATGTACCTTGACCACCAGTGAAACCTTGGCAAATTACTTTAGTGTTTTTATCGATTAAAATAGACATTATTTAGCCTCCGCTGCTGCTACTGCTTTCTTAGCTGCATCTGTCAGGCTATTTGCAGCGATGATGTTCAAGCCGCTATCTGCCAGTTTTTTAGCACCTAACTCTGCATTGTTACCTTCTAAACGCACAACTACCGGTACATTTACGCCAACTTCTTCAACTGCACCAATGATGCCGTCTGCAATCAGGTCGCAACGAACGATACCACCAAAGATGTTAACAAAAACCGCTTTCACGTTTTCATCAGAAAGAATGATTTTAAATGCTTCAGTTACACGCTCTTTTGTCGCGCCGCCGCCAACATCTAAGAAGTTAGCTGGTGCGCCGCCGTGTAATTTAACGATGTCCATCGTACCCATTGCAAGGCCTGCACCGTTAACCATACAACCGATGTTGCCGTCTAATGCAACATAGTTCAGTTCCCACTGAGCTGCTTGTGCTTCACGCGCATCTTCTTGTGATTCATCACGCAGTTCACGGATTTCAGGTTGGCGATATAACGCGTTGCTATCGATACCTAATTTACCATCTAAGCAAACTAAATCACCCGCAGTGCTGATAACCAGTGGGTTGATTTCAGCTAATGCTAAATCACGTTCTAGGAATAATGTTGCTAGACCCATGAAAATTTTTGCAAATTGGCTAACTTGTTTGCCAGTTAGACCTAATTTGAATGCTAACTCACGACCTTGGAAAGGCATTGGGCCAGTCAATGGGTCGATAATCGCTTTGTGAATTAACTCTGGGGTCTCTTCTGCGACTTTCTCAATTTCCACGCCACCTTCGGTAGAAGCCATGAACACAACGCGGCGAGTGCTACGGTCAACAACAGCACCTAAATAGAGTTCTTTATCAATGTCAGTCGCAGTTTCAACTAAAATTTGGTTTACTGGTTGGCCATTAGCATCTGTTTGATAGGTAACTAAGTTTTTACCTAACCAGTGTTCTGCAAACGCTTTAACTTCATTGATATCGCTAGTGACTTTCACGCCACCCGCTTTACCACGTCCACCAGCGTGAACTTGGCATTTAATTACCCATGGGCCGTTACCAATTTTTTTAGCTGCATCGACGGTTTCAGCAACTGATGAACAGGCATAACCTGTCGGTGCAGGCATCCCATAACGTGCAAACAACTGTTTTGCCTGGTACTCGTGTAAATTCATGATGTTCTATCCATAATTGAGTCTGAAGAGGCGTTTATTCGCCTCCTGCAATTGTTACTGATTTAGCAACCCGCGAACGGGTTGCATCGGTTACTTCAGACCGGGCAAGTTGTACCCTGCCCTGTTATGTTGCTATACGTCCAGCAGTAAACGAGTTGGGTCTTCCAGCATATCTTTGATAGCGACTAAGAAGCCAACTGACTCACTACCATCGATTAAACGGTGGTCGTAAGACAGTGCTAAATACATCATAGGAAGAATTTCTACCTTACCATTTACAGCCATAGGGCGGTCTTTAATCGCATGCATGCCTAAAATCGCGCTCTGTGGTGGGTTAATGATAGGTGTAGACATCAGAGAACCGAATACGCCACCGTTAGTGATAGTGAAGTTACCACCACTTAAGTCTTCGACAGTTAATTTACCGTCACGACCTTTGACAGCCAGTTCTTTAATTTTCTTCTCGATATCAGCCATGCTCATTGCATCGACATCACGCAGCACTGGCGTTACCAGACCACGTGGTGTTGATACAGCAATACTGATATCGAAATAGTTATGGTAAACCACATCATCGCCATCAATAGAAGCATTCACTTCTGGGTAGCGTTTCAGTGCTTCAACCGCAGCTTTAACATAGAAAGACATAAAGCCTAAACGGACACCATGACGTTTTTCGAATACTTCGCCATATTGTTTACGTAAGTCTTTGATTGGTTGCATGTTGACTTCGTTAAACGTCGTCAGCATTGCAGTCGTATTTTTCGCTTCTAACAGGCGCTCTGCGATACGTTTACGTAAACGAGTCATTGGAACACGTTTTTCACTACGGTGCGCTAATGGCGCTTGTGGCGCTTCTGGTGCTTTCGCCGCAGGTGTCGCAGATTTATTTGCCGCTAAATGTTTTTCAACATCTTCACGAGTTAAACGACCGCCAACGCCAGTCCCTTTGATATCCGCAGGGTTTAAATCGTGCTCTGCAATTAAACGACGAATAGCTGGTGTCAGCGCATCGTTGCTTTCTGTTTCTAAACTTGCAGTTTGACGTTGTGCAGGTGTTGACTCTTGTGCTTCTTTCACTTCAGCTGGAATGCCAGTGCTATCGCCTAAACGAATGCGACCCAGTAACTGCTTAGACAATACTGTTGCACCTTCATCTTCAACGATAGCTTCTAATACACCCGCTTCGCTTGCAGGAACTTCTAAAACGACTTTATCTGTTTCGATCTCAACCAGTACTTCATCACGCTGAACACTGTCACCTGGTTTTTTATGCCATGTGGCAACCGTAGCATCTGCAACGGACTCAGGAAGATCGGGAACAAGAATTTCTACGCTACTCATTTTCTATCCTTTAATTATTCAATGTTCAAAGCGTCATTAACCAGGGCTTTTTGTTGTTCCTGGTGTACGGACGTATAGCCAACTGCTGGAGATGAAGAAGCAGCTCGACCTGCATAACGTAAAGTTGCCCCAGCTGGGATAGCTTCACGGAAATTATGTTGACTGCAATACCAAGCACCTTGGTTTAATGGCTCTTCTTGACACCATACAAAGTCTTTTACATCAGTAAATTGCGCCAACGCTTTTTGGATATCTTCGTGTGGGAACGGATATAGCTGTTCGATACGCACGATAGCAACGTCAGTTTGTTCATTTTTACGACGCTGTTCTAACAGATCGTAATAGACTTTCCCTGAACACAGAACGACGCGTTTCACATTTTTCGGATTGATTTCATCGATTTCACCGATAACTGGCTCAAATGTACCATTAGCCAATTCTTCCATGCTAGAAACCGCTAACGGGTGACGCAGCAGAGATTTTGGTGACATCACAATCAGAGGACGGCGCATGCCACGTAAGGCTTGGCGACGTAACATGTGATAAACCTGAGCTGGTGTTGATGGCACACACACTTGCATGTTTTGGTCAGCACACAGTTGCAGGTAACGTTCTAAACGTGCAGATGAGTGCTCTGGCCCCTGACCTTCATAACCATGAGGCAGTAGCATTACCAGACCACACATACGACCCCATTTTTGCTCACCAGAGCTAATGAATTGGTCGATAACCACTTGCGCACAGTTAGCGAAGTCACCGAATTGTGCTTCCCAAATAGTCAATGCGCGTGGTTCTGTCGTTGCATAACCATATTCGAATGCTAATACGGCGTTTTCAGTCAGAACAGAGTCCCAAACATTAAAAACACCTTGCCCGTTATGGATATTCTGCAGTGGGACGTAAACTGAACCATTCGTTTGATTGTGAATAACTGCATGGCGATGGAAGAATGTACCACGGCCCGCATCTTCACCCGATAAACGTACAGGAACACCTTCATCAACCAATGTTGCGTACGCTAAAGTTTCAGCGGCGCCCCAGTCGAGAAGTTTTTCACCTTTCGCCATTTCGGCACGGTCTGCATAGATTTTCTCAACACGAGATTGCGCAACCACGCCTTCTGGAATAGTACTGACTTTAGTTGCCAGTTCAGTTAGGCGTTTAATATCAACGGTTGATTTGTATGATGCATCCCATTCATGGTTTAAATATGGAGCCCATGTGTATGAGTTCAGACCCATTTCACGGTATTCTTCAACCACACAGTTACCCGCATCTAACGCATCACGATACAGATTAACCATTTCAGTGACATCATTAGCACTTAACACATTTTCTGCAATTAAACGGTCTGCATAAATTTTACGTGGTGTTGGGTGCTGTTTGATTTTTTGATACATCACTGGCTGAGTTGCACTTGGCTCATCCGCTTCGTTATGCCCATGACGGCGATAGCATACTAAATCAATCATAACATCGCGTTTGAACGTGTTACGGAAATCCAGTGCCAAACGTGTTACAAATGCCACTGCTTCAGGGTCATCTGCATTCACGTGGAAAATTGGCGCCTGCACCATTTTAACGATGTCAGTACAGTATTCGGTTGAACGTGTATCTTTTGGATTTGAAGTAGTGAAACCAATTTGGTTATTAATTACGATACGTACAGTACCGCCAACTTCATAACCACGTGCTTGAGACATATTTAATGTTTCTTGCACAACGCCTTGGCCAGTTACTGCTGAGTCACCATGAATGGTAATTGGCAGAACCATATTGCTGCGGCCTTCATCCAGACGGTCACGACGAGCACGTACTGAACCAATAACTACAGGGCTAACAATCTCAAGGTGAGATGGGTTAAATGCTAATGCTAAGTGAACACGAGAACCTGCGGTTTCAAAATCAGAGGAGAAACCTTGGTGATACTTAACGTCACCCGCACTAGAGTGGTCTTTATGTTTCCCCGCGAACTCATCAAATAATTCGCCAGGTTTTTTACCTAAGATATTAACTAGAACGTTTAAACGACCACGGTGAGCCATACCCAAAACAACTTCACGGGTATCTTGCTTGCCTGCGTGGTGGATTAAATCTTTCAGCATTGGGATTAGCGAATCACCACCTTCCAATGAGAAACGCTTGGCACCTGGGAATTTAGCCCCAATGTAACGCTCAAGCCCTTCAGCTGCCGTTAATTCTGCTAAGAAGCGTTTTTTCTCTTCTACTGAGAAAATTTTAGATACGTCTACAGATTCAAGACGCTGCTGAATCCAACGTTTTTCTTCTGTATTTGTGATATGCATATATTCAGCACCGATAGAACCGCAATAAATACGTTTCAGGTGCTCATATAGCTCACTCAGCTTCATGGTTTCTTTGCCAATAGCAAATGAACCCACATTGAAGGTTTCATTGAAGTCTTCTTTCGTCAGGTTGTGGAATGCTGGGTCTAAATCTGGAACAGATTCACGTTTCCAAAGACCTAACGGGTCAAGATTCGCATTTTGGTGCCCGCGGAAGCGGAACGCATTGATTAATTGCAAAACTTTGACTTGTTTTGCGTCGATAGCTGGATCGCTAACAGAGGTGTGATAACGTGTAGAGTCTTTTGCTAAGCGACGGAAGTAATCGCGCGCTTGGGAGTGGAATTGTTCACCGCTAGTACCTAATGCCGCACCAGGTAGTTGATCAAAAATTGCTTTCCACTCGGCATCGACAGAGTTAGGGTCAGTCAGATAATCTTCATAGAGCTGTTCTATATAAGTCTGGTTCGCGCCTGCCAGAAAGCTTGAATCCAGCCAGTCCTTCATTACGCCGTTCTGCATTGTGATCCCTTAAGCTTTTAAAGCTTTAGTTTTCGCCGTGGTTAACTAATCGCCGCATTTAAGCGACCTCGATAAAGGTTCTCTTGGACGTGCTTTATGCATGTTCTCTCTTTGGGAGGCCCTTTATCAGTAAGGGTTTCCCTTTTAAGGAACCTTTAAAAACTGGCTGCGGTTTTTAAAGGCCCCTATGCTTGGGCTGTCGTCTTCATCTTTTTTTGCAGTTGGCTATTTTTTCTACTTTTTGCTGTTACTTTCTTTGCTTTCACTTTTTTACGCTTTTGTAATGACAACGTTTTAATAAGTACTACTTTTTATGGGTAACAATGTTACTTTCTGACGCTCTTTGTTGGTATTTCGTTTTCGCGCTTTTGTGAGCTTCCGCGCATTTAAATCATGTCATTGTTTTTACTTTACGCGTTTCTTTTAACTTATGTTTTTATTTTGTGCTATTTCATTTTAACCCACAGCACCTGAGCACTGCGGGTTAAATATGCATCATTAAGCACTATGTTTTAGTAACATAGATTTAATATGACCGATAGCTTTCGTTGGATTTAGTCCTTTAGGGCATACATTGACACAATTCATGATGCTATGACAGCGGAAGACACTAAAAGCGTCGTTCAGATCATCTAATCGCGAATCGGTTTCTGTATCACGGCTATCAATTAAGAAGCGATACGCCGCCAGCAAGCCTGCAGGCCCGATAAACTTGTCCGGATTCCACCAGAAAGATGGGCAAGAAGTCGAACAACATGCACACAAAATACACTCATATAAACCATCGAGTTTTTCACGTTGTGCAGGAGTTTGTAAATTCTCACGCGCCGGTGGGTTCTTATTATCATTAATAAGATATGGACGAATTTTTTCATATTGGGTATAGAATTGTGTCATATCGATGATCAGGTCACGTACAACAGGCAGACCTGGTAATGGGCGAATGACAATTTTCTTCCCACCACGGATTAACGCGGATAATGGCGTAATACATGCCAACCCGTTTTTACCGTTCATGTTCAGACCATCAGAACCACATACCCCTTCACGACAAGAACGACGGAAGGATAATGTTGGGTCTTGCTCTTTAATTTGGATTAACGCATCCAGCAACATCATGTCACGCCCTTCAGGAACTTCTAGCGTGTAATCTTGCATACGTGGTGCGTTGTCCACATCAGGATTGTAGCGATAAATCGAAAATTGTAATTTCATAGTTTATTTCTCCGCAACTGGATTAACACCACGCATTAGTAGGTACGAATTTTCGGTGGGAAGGCTTCACGCAGTTTTGGCTGCATGTTGACTTCACGACGCGTCATCGTTTCAGATTGCGGTAAATATAATGAGTGACATAACCAATTCGCATCATCTCGCTCTGGGTAGTCAAAGCGGCTATGCGCACCACGGCTTTCTGTACGGAAGTTTGCAGCTTGTGCCGTTGCATAAGCCGTTTCCATCAGGTTATCCAGTTCTAAACATTCGATACGCTGAGTATTAAACTCAGTCGAGGTATCATCAAGACGTGCATTTTGCAGGCGCTCACGAATCACTTTCAGCTCTTCTAAACCTTTCGCCATGGCATCACCTTCACGGAATACCGAGAAGTTATGCTGCATACAGGTTTGCAGTGCTTTACGGATTTCAGTTGGGTCTTCACCAGTACGTGCACCTTCCCAACGGTTAAAACGAGTCATCGCTGCATCGATATCAGATTCAGACGCATCACGCATTGAACCTTGTTCCATGATGGACTCTTTCAAATGCAGACCCGCTGAACGACCAAATACCACTAAGTCGAGGAGTGAGTTACCGCCTAATCGGTTAGCGCCGTGTACTGATACACAGGCAATTTCGCCGACTGCAAACAAGCCAGGAATGACTTCATCTTCACCTTTTTCGTTATAACGAATGGCTTGGCCTGTAACTTTAGTCGGAATACCACCCATCATGTAGTGGCAAGTAGGAATTACTGGGATTGGCTCTTTGATTGGGTCAACGTGAGCAAAGGTACGAGATAACTCAAGAATACCCGGTAAACGAGATTCCAGAACTTCTTTTCCTAAGTGATCCAATTTTAGTTTAGCATGTGGACCCCATGGGCCATCGCAACCACGACCTTCACGAATTTCAATCATGATAGAACGCGCAACAACGTCACGACCCGCAAGGTCTTTCGCATTCGGCGCATAACGTTCCATGAAACGCTCACCGTCTTTGTTCAGCAAGTAACCACCTTCACCACGGCAGCCTTCAGTAACGAGAACACCCGCACCTGCGATACCCGTTGGGTGGAATTGCCACATTTCCATATCTTGTAGTGGAACACCTGCACGAGCAGCCATCCCCACACCATCACCTGTATTGATGTGTGCGTTAGTGGTTGATTGGTAAATACGCCCAGCACCACCGGTTGCTAAAATAGTTGCTTTCGCTTTGAAATAAACTAATTCGCCTGTTTCCATACAAATTGCAGTACAACCTACAATATCGCCATCTTGGTTTTTAACTAAATCAAGGGCATACCATTCAGAAAAAATGGTCGTGTGGTTTTTTAAGTTCTGCTGATACAAGGTATGTAACAGTGCGTGGCCAGTACGGTCAGCCGCAGCCGCAGTACGTGCAGCTTGCTCACCACCGAAGTTTTTAGACTGACCACCAAATGGACGTTGATAAATACTTCCGTCATCAAGGCGAGAGAATGGCAACCCCATATGCTCTAATTCAAGGATAGCCTCTGGCCCTGTTTTACACATGTATTCAATAGCGTCTTGGTCACCGATGTAGTCGGAACCTTTCACGGTATCGTACATGTGCCATTCCCAGTTATCAGGGTGAGTATTACCTAACGCAACAGTAATACCGCCTTGCGCTGAAACAGTATGAGAACGGGTTGGAAAGACTTTTGACAGCAGAGCACATGACAGGCCCAACTGTGAAATTTGCAGTGCAGCACGCATACCTGCGCCACCAGCACCGATAACGATAGCGTCAAACTCTCTGATTGGCAGATTCATTTATGCACCCCACACAACAATTGTTCCGTAAATTAAATAAGCCAACAGACCTACAACGATAGCCAGTTGCAACACTAAACGAATTGCTAAAGGCTTAACGTAGTCAGTCAGCACTTGCCACATGCCAATCCACGCATGGACAAGAATCGAGAACAACGTGAGGATAGTGAATACTTTCGTCACAGAAGAGGCGAAAAAACCACGCCAGACGTCATAGGTAATGTCATTAATAGCAACAAAACCAACAATGTAGAGTACATAGAGCGCGATGACAATCGCAGAACCACGGATTAATAGCCAGTCCTGGATACCAGTACGGCCTAAAGCTGAAGCATTACTTACCATACTAAAACCCCCGCCAGAATTGCTAAAATCACGGTAATGACAAATGTAATTTTTGCAGATGAGTTACCAGCAGCAAGCGTTTCATCAACACAACCGAAATCCATTAGCATATGACGAATACCACCACAGATGTGGTAAGCCAAAGCCGTCAAGATGCCCCAAAGAATGAACTTAGCAAAAAAGCCAGTCATTATTTCAGACGCGTATTGAAAACCTTCTGGAGAGGAGAGAGATGTCCCTAACAACCAAAGCAGAATACCAACTGCGATGAGAGTAATGACGCCAGAGACACGGTGCAAGATCGAAGATATTGCAGTGATCGGGAAGTGAATCGTCTGCAAATCAAGGTTGACAGGTCTTTGTTTTTTCACAATTTTGCCCACACAGCTCTTTATTATTTTCCATCCTCCGGACCTGGGGTGGAAATCAGACAGCGACAGGGGGTACAAAATGCAACTTAACACAAACTCTAATCCATCATGTTTAAATAAAGTTGCATACTGATCACGCTGGGAACTCCTACTACAGGGTAATCCGGAGACCTGCCGCTAGTATAAAGTCTTCACAATGCCATTACAATTCCCACACAAAATGTTTGGAGACATTTAGCCCGAACAGTGAGAAGGATCACGATTTAAACATTTTGTATAAATGTGCTTATCTTATTTGACAATGATTCAACATTTATCTTACATATAGGTCTGGCAGAATTATCTTAACGGTGCTGTTGACACTTCATCGTAAAAGAAAAAAACGTGAATATTGCAATGTTAAATACTCTTCAATTTGAACTATGATGGGTATTAATAACAAAAGTTATGAAAGTTGTTCCTCTTACCACAAATAATGATATTGTAGGGAAAACAACAAAAAGAACATAACATCTACACACTCATAAACAACCTAACTACATTGTCATCGGTCTCAGATTTCAGGTTTTATGTGATAGCTAGCTGATTTCCAAAGCATACCGGTAGAACAATGCACGAAGACGCAGTATAACGCTGGGCTTCTGGGTTGTTGGGTGTCGATTATCAAGCGCTAAGGAGACCGTAATGGCTGATAACAAAGCTAAGCTAACGACTGGTAGTAAGGGTGATATTGACCTAGATATTTTAAGCCCAACGATTGGTCAAGACGTTATCGATGTCCGAACTTTAGGTTCTAAAGGGTTCTTTACCTACGACCCTGGTTTTACTTCTACTGCATCCTGTGAATCAAAAATCACCTATATCGATGGTGAACAAGGCATTCTGTTGCACCGTGGTTTCCCTATCGATCAACTCGCTACTGAAGCCTCTTATCTCGAAGTTTGTTATATCCTGCTATACGGTGAAGCACCGACTCAAGAACAATATGACGTATTTAAAAATACGGTGACTCGCCACACCATGATCCATGAGCAAATTACTCGCATGCTTAATGGTTTCCGCCGTGACTCACACCCAATGGCTGTATTATGTGGTGTTACAGGCGCACTAGCTGCCTTCTATCACGATGCATTAGACGTGAATAACCCACGCCACCGTGAAATTACGGCTTATCGTCTGCTATCAAAAATGCCAACAGTTGCAGCGATGTGTTACAAATATTCAATTGGCCAACCTTTTGTTTATCCACGTAATGACCTGTCATACGCGGGTAATTTCTTGCACATGATGTTCTCTACACCATGTGAAGAATACACAGTTAATCCTGTTTTAGAACGCGCAATGGATCGTATTTTGATTCTGCACGCCGACCATGAACAAAACGCCTCAACATCGACAGTTCGTACTGCGGGTTCATCTGGCGCAAACCCATTTGCTTGTATCGCAGCGGGTATCGCTTCACTGTGGGGGCCTGCTCACGGTGGAGCTAACGAAGCTTGCTTACGTATGTTGGAAGAAATCCAAACTGTTGAGCACATCCCTGCATTTATCGAGCGCGCTAAAGACAAAAATGACTCTTTCCGCTTAATGGGCTTCGGTCACCGTGTTTATAAAAACCATGACCCACGTGCAACCGTAATGCGTGAAACTTGCCATGAAGTTCTAAATGAACTTGGCTTGAATGACAGCTTGCTGGAAGTCGCTATGGAGCTGGAACGTATCGCATTAAACGACCCGTATTTCATTGAGAAAAAACTGTACCCGAACGTTGACTTCTATTCAGGTATCATCTTGAAAGCAATGGGTATTCCATCTTCAATGTTTACTGTTATTTTTGCCATTGCACGTACCATTGGCTGGATTGCACATTGGAATGAAATGCACGATGACGGCCTGAAAATTGCACGTCCTCGCCAGCTATATACTGGCTATGACAAACGTGAATTCAACTCTGAATTATCAAAAAAATAATATTTAATTAAATCTGAGCCCCTACATATGCTAATGCCTCGAATTTTCGGGGCTTTTTCATGTTTGTTTACCAAAGTCATTTAGCTTACTGCTGCTGATATTCCCTTGGGGTCATCCCACCCATTTTACGGAAAAAACTAATAAACGCACTATCACTTGTTAAGCCAAGTTCTTGAGTAATATAATGATATGGCTTTTCTTGTGCGAGTAATTCAATGGCTTTAATATAACGCCACTGTTGGCGCCATGCTTGATAACTCATTCCTGTTTCTTTAAAAAAAATCCGTGTAATCGTCTTCTCACTCGCACCGATAGTTTGCGCTAATTGGTTTAAATTCGGTGGTAATTGTTCGATATCAACCCCTTTAAAGCGCCTATCTTGCGGTAGTGCTAACAGTGTTGGTTCTAAAGCAGCACTCTGTAATTCATCAATAAATACCGGTAATAAGTTGGCCAAACGCCCCTGCTGCCAATCACTATCAAACGGAGCAATAGCAATACGTTCTAGCACTTCCCTTAGCAATGGGGAAATATTTAAAATAACCACATCGTTCCCGATTTCTTTGGCATATTCTTCTGATAAATAAACCGAACGATACCCCACTGATGCCCTCATTTGCGCCCTATGAAGAACAAATGGTGGGATCCAAGCCATTCTACCAGGGGGAAGCAAAGACAGGCGATTTTCCAGTGAAATCCGTATACACCCTTGTTGTGTAAACAAAAGCTGTCCCATTTCATGTTTATGAAAACCTGAGTCATGCTGCCCCAATTTTGCTGCAATTCCCAATACTGGGGCATGGTACCAGTGAGTTTGAAATTCATCTGTTTGATTTAACCAAGCCATAATGTCTCTTTTTTGATATTTATAGTCTTTATTATTGTAATAAGACAATAAAAATAACACTAAACTGCCTGCTATTAAATCGTTGTATCCGATTAGACCCTTTATTTTTAGTAGATTGGCAGGAAAAAGTATGAAACATCCTCTCTCATTATGGCTTGCTGTTGCCTTAATGATGTTTCCTCAAATTGTGGAAACCATATACAGCCCCGCTCTCACTGATATCGCCAGTGCTTTCTCAGTAAATGCGGAACAAGCTTCACAAACACTGTCGCTTTATTTCTTTGCTTTTGCATTAGGCGTGGTGTTTTGGGGACGAATGTGTGACACCTTAGGGCGCCGCCCGACTATTTTGGCGGGTTTATTGATTTATGGTATTGCCTCTGTTGGCGCGTTATTTGTCACACATTTTTATTTATTATTATTAATGAGAATGTTGTCAGCATTTGGCGCTGCCGTAGGTTCAATTGGCACACAAACTGCCATGCGCGATAGCTACCAAGGCCATGAATTAGCGAAAGTTTTTTCTATTATGGGAGTTGCTTTAGCAATTAGCCCCGCTTTGGGAATGTTATCTGGTGCTGGGTTAGCCAATTTTGGTGGCTATCGTGCCGTTTTTATCGGCTTAGCGATTTTAGCAGCAGTGCTTTTTCTCTGGTCCGCCTGTCGTTTACCTGAGACCAAGCCTGAAAACGTGACGCAAGTCTCATTTATTGAGACATTTTTACGCATGATTGCAGATAAAGAAATTATTAGAAATGTGATCTTGATTGCATTTTTCAACATTAATTTATTTAGCTATTATCAGCTGGCACCTTTCAGTTTTGAACAATTAATGCTCACTCAACAACAGTTTGGATTAACAGGGATATTATTAGCGCTTGGGGTCGGTTTAGGTTCGATATCAAATCGCTATTTATTGGCTAAAAAACACACATCTGAACAACTTGTTAAGCTATCGAGTATCATTTCTTTAGTTAGTGGCTGCTTAGTTTTTGCTCTAATGGATTCTATTTGGTTTGTTTTACCGGTTATTGGTGTCGTTATTGGTTACGGGATTGCGATTCCGAACATACTTGCCCATGCATTAAACCGTTATAGCGACCGAAAAGGCACTGCCGGGGCAATTTTAGGTTTATTTTACTACATCGGACTCGCCATCGGTCTAATGGTCGCTGGTTGGAGCCAACACTTAGGTTTAGTACTAACTATTTCGGGTTTGGTGTTGGTTTTTGCGTCACTAAGGTGGAGTAGCCAAGTACACTAAATAGATTTAGAGAAGCCCTTTTAGGTAGCTGTACAGCTCAAAAATTAGCCAGGCAATTATTAAAAATATTTCTGCCTGGCTATTACGGCTAAGCTCACCAGTATAATATGCTTTATTATAGACCCATATACTTATTTTTCTTTGTTAAAGTATGGAACATATTTATCTAAATATTTTGGAGGGCTACTGCCTTGTTCATTATACGAGTCATAAATGCTTTTGTTATAATTAATTGCATCCTGAAATGCATACATTTTAGATGAGTGTCTATCCATAAAACCCCAAAGTGTATAAAAAGCCATAAAGAGTAACACGATAAAAAATGGGATCGTATTGGTTAGTTGACTATTACGCTGTGGTAAGTTATCACTCAATGCTGTTTATTGACCGCATCTAAAAAATACCAGTTTTTGAAGCTCCAACGGATCATCGTAGCGATGACCTTCCTCATCAATGGAGGTATTCAAAATTTACTGAAATACATGACAAGATTATTGGTACTCTTACTGAAAGGGAACATTAATTTAACCAAATCAATACATTTAATACACGACCAGCTAGGTGGGATTCACCTGACGCTTACTTATAAACCTAAATCAAGACCTTAGTAGACACTTTACCAATGCCCCGAAGCACCGCCACCACCGCTAGAACCGCCTCCCCCACCGCTTGATGAACTTGATGAACTTGATGAACTTGATGAACTTGATGAACTTGATGAACTTGATGAACTTGATGAGCTTGATGAGCTTGATGAGCTTGATGAGCTGAAGTCGTGACTGTAAGTAAAATTAGAAGCGTGTTTATGGGATGTGTTTACTGAATATGAAGGTTGATAAAAAGGTGAACCAAATCGACTGAACTCACAAATCGCTTTCCATTCTTTTCTCTGCTGTCGATAAATCGGAAATAAGATATTGATGCCAATAAACAACACGGTTAATGAAATAAGGTTAAAGAATAATGATAACACCACTATCAGTAATAAGATAAAAGGGTTAACAATACCACTAAGAATTATTTGTGTATAAAAAATGACAACGACTGAACAAAACACTACAGGGAAATACAGCGAAAATGATGTTGGAAAATAGAATGAGTAATTCAGATAATTTTTTAACCGTTTTAGCTGATTTGCACCTATCTTATATCCTCGCTTTTCTGAATTTTTCTTTTTTTTACCTGACTGCGCGATCACTTGATTAATTTTTCTTTTCAATTTTTTCGTTGAAAATACAAGCTGAAAACAATAAATTAGCCCTAATATTATCACATAAATTAAAATAAAATGTGTTTGTAATATTTTAAGAGGAATAAGATCTATCAGAGAATTCGTTGAGCTTATTGGCCTATCATTAGCTACATGAATGGCATTTATAATCCCTTGCTCAATCCCCGTATAATAGTTTTCTGCTCTAAAATACGGCAACATATTTTTTCGAATAATTCGTCCAGCAAGAACATCGGTAAATATCCCCTCATAGCCGTACCCGACTTCAAAGCGAACACTGCGGTCATTTATTGCCACAACAAGCAGTAATCCATTATCAAGCCCCTTTTTACCTATCCCCCATTGATTAAAAACACGATTTGCGAAAGTTTCGATATTTTCACTCCCAGTAGTCGGAACGATATAAACAACAAATTGTGAACCATCATTCCGATTATTTTCAAAATTAATCAATAAATTATTTAGCGTTTTGAATTGCTGCGCCGTTAATAAATTTGCACGATCAATGACCCTATCTATTTTTAATGGGGGTGTATTATTCACTGATGCGCTCGCAATAGCACTAAATAAAAGCAAGGAAAATAAAATATTACGTATCATGAGTTAAAATCCACCGTTGGTGTTCTTTTGATTTCATGCCCATTCTCAACGTTAAAATTAATTTTTTTATCATACCCCATAAATTCCGCAATTAAGTTATAGGGGAATTGCCTAATTTGAGTATTATAATGGCGTACCGCCTCTATATACCGCCCTCTCGCAACTGAAATACGATTTTCAGCTCCCTCCAACTGTACCATCAGGTCTTGATAGAGTGAATTTGCTTTCAATTCAGGGTAATTTTCTGAAATGACTAACAGACGTGATAGAGATTGCCCTAAATTATCTTGAGCTTTTTGATAGCTCGCAGAAATTTCAGGATCATCAAACACGCGACCATCCACATTAATTTTCCCGACAGACGCTCTCGCCTTTACAATTTCTTGTAACACATTGCTTTCATGACTTGAATATCCCTTAACTGTACTGACCAGATTAGGGATCAAATCAAATCGACGCTGATATTGGTTTAATAATTCTGACGCTGCCGCAGAGACTAACTCATCATTTTTTTGGATTGTATTGTAAGAATTAACTAACAGAGTAAAAATTACAATCATCACTAATACTAAACCTATCGCTAACTTGCGCATTAAATATCCTTATATTAACCACTTAATGTTAATATTGACTATCTGATATAACACTAATTTCTTTACTATCATCAATCCTAGCGAACTCAATTATTATCCGTCAGAACATTGTATTTTCTAACCAATTTTTACCGTTGAATTACCAATTAATACGCCACCGCAACTTACTGTATCACCTGTTCTGGCCGCAGGCTTGCCATCAATAAATACACTACTTGAACCATCAACGATAGTTCTTGAATGCCCACCGTGAGGCGCTAACGCATCTCCTTGCCGAGCAACCGCTTTACCATCGACTTTTACCGTTGGTGAACCTGTAATCACATGGGTAGGGCCATGTTTTCCATGGCCTGTATCAGAATCACCAATAAGAATAATGTTTGGCATAAATTAATTCCTTATCGAACAATCGTGACTTTTCCATCAATAATGGATAAATAGGGATTGTAGTGAAATGTTCGACCTTCAGGGCTAACTAATTTTATTGGTGACAGTCGGCTAAAACCAATTTCATACCGGAATATTCGTTTATCTTCATAAGTACTGAATATATAGCGACTCCAATCTATTTTAGCTGGCTTATATCCTTCATCTAGCATTTCTTTAAATTCTAGAGAGTTCCAAAATAGATCAGGGGAACTATTATCTGCATAAGCAAACTCATCCCATGATATTTTACCCATTGCTTTTAATTTGTTGAGATTTTTATCAGCAAAGGCTTGTTGTAGCTCTAAATAAAACGCTTGAACCTTAGGAATATCGGATTCCGTTACAGGCGTTGCTTTTTCCCATTGCCATTTGGGGAGCCCTTGTAAATTAAATTGGTTTTTTGCTTCTAGCATACTTCCTTCACTTTTTCTATTGGAGCCACCGAAATAAACTTGATCCATATTATGTTTATATTTATCGGAAATAATTATTTTTCCATCGTTATTTCCAGCTAATTTAATACCTGATATAAATGTGCTATTACCATTTTCGGATAACTTATTTAGTTCCACCTCACACCACATTTCCGGTGTTAGTTTTTCTTCTTCTGCTAGAACAGAATCATTATACATAATTAAACTTAATGTATTTAGTTCATTGGTTAGCATACTCGATATATTTTGGCCTGCAGAATACATCCCTTCAGTAGCATTTTCATTATCCATAATAAGCATATCATTAATTTTTATACCGCAGCCTGCATTATTAGAGGATAAATTAATCAAATAAATTTCATCCATTGTATTTTTTGCCATACTGACTCCACTAAAACCTAATACCATTATAATACTCGTTATATTCAATACGTTTTTCAACGAAAGACGCTTACCAGATCTCTGATGCCCCATAGCTTTCGTTAGATGGTGAGAAAATAGACCAACGATACTCTGATTTTTCTTTGGATAACGGTTCATGAATAATCCACTCCTTATCTAGTGGCTTGGTTGATTCTTCGACTTTGATATTCTTTTTTGAATGACCAAATTTACCAGCGTCATTATTCTCTTCTGTTTCTTTTTTTCCGATCCCTACACCATATTCAACACTCGCATAAGCCTTTATCCCCTCATGATAAAAAACAATCTCACCATTTCCATTTGGAACCCAAGCCGCTTTTACAACTGCGGTTACTTTCGCTTCCGCTTTAAAAAAGCCTGAGATACCATAATAACGAAAGCCTCCGCGGATGTTCGTTACACAGCTCATTGTGAACGATAAGTGGACATCACTACTTTTCTCATCAAATTTTGTAATGCCATCACTCTCTGTCTTATATTTTACGCCGCAGTTTAAAGACAGGTTAAAGGTTAAATCAAGCTGGACACCAATAAATGCCCCATCTTCCCCTCTATTGACCTTCCCTTCACTCTGTGTCCCCCTTTCTCGAATAACGGTGACAATAGTGTTGATACCAAAATAAGCAGCGAAAGCCTGTATCATGTCAAATGTGAATTTGAAACCAAAAAACGGGTCGCCACGTAAATACACATCGTATTTAGGCATGACTTGATTATTTTTTGTTAATGCAATTTCTCGGCTACCACTGACTTTGATTGTCGGATAAATAAGCTCAAATTTTGCCAATTCATATTCTTGTTGTTTGTACTTACTTGGGCTTTTATCTGGAGCGGTCGATAATAATCGATTAAAACTATCGACGCCTTTATTTACTTTTTCAAGCAAAGAAAGCTCTTTTTTCTTTTTTAATTGTGAGTATTCATGTTTCAGTTCAGCACTCCATTTTTTACTGTCCATCCCCAATATTTTTGAAATCGAGCCTTCAAATTTAATACTTGAGGTTGTCAGTTCTGTACCTGATTTTGTCCAGCCACTGTGAGGTTTTGAGCCGTTATGGCCCAACGCTTGGTTCTTTTGTGCAGTTAATTTTTTTCTCGCAACATCATTTTGACCTGTTGTTTTTTCATTGAACGCAATCGTTAAATCAATTTTGGTTTTTTGCTGTAAAATTAAATAGAACTTTGTATCAAAAACCGACCTCGAACCAAATTTTTGATACACGAAAGCCCCTGCATTTAACAAAATATTATTGTTGATTGAGGCATTATACATTTTGGGCTCAAACGGTTTGTGCCCACATTCTGCAATCGATAATCGATATTCTTGGGAATGCTTCAATCTACTAACGGCGTATTCATCATCCAAATCATTCCATAAATCAACGAATAAATCAGCCAACACCGTAAACGGATTCATCACCTCTGCACCAAATTGACGAAATTGTTTTGTGTAAACTAACGGAATATCTAATGCCTTAGCTGGCGTGACTTTACCCACAAACGTATTCTTGACTTCCCCAATCGGTTTTACACCTTGAGGTACTTGTGCCACTTTATTGTTATAAGATGTTGATTGCCCAAAGTCATAGGCAACATCACCATAGACATTTCCAATGGGGCACTCAGGATTATTAGAGACACATACCTTCGAACAGGTCTTTACCTTAAAAGGCACTGAGATTTCAGGTAAAAACGATTCAGGATTTTTTTCAATGTTGAAAATATTATTAAAATCAGAAAGCTCTGCCGCTAGAAAACTATTTTTACCTTTAAATTCGATAATATGAAAAAAATCTTTTTTAATCCCATTTTGGCGATAAGTTTCTTTTTGTTGACCAAATTCAATCTCGACTTCAAGTGTGCAATCATCGGGTAATTTACAATCACAAACGACCTCTGGATATTCTTTAGACACTGGCAATCTCCTTACGCACTGTACTGCCGATAAAAATCTGGAATGGTATTTATTAACATCATCGATAACTTTTCAATTTTATAAAAGTCCATTGCATCCGTTATTGATAAAATCACACGCCATTCCGAAGGAAGAGAATCCACCTCATATATTTCGTAATAGACAAGAAGATAACAAAATAGACTTATTGATTTTTCGTGATTGATATCGTGTTCATAACAAATATCTACGATCCTTTTTGCATACTCAAAGTAAAATGCCCATGTTTTTTCATGACACAAATCTGACGTAAAATATTTTAATGAACGTATTTTGGGATTACAGATAGTTTGCAAGATTAAACTTTCAGTCGTTTCATGTTCTTTTTGGGTCTGATATTTTTCAGTTGCTCGAACAAAAAAAAGTGCCATTTTCGCTGTTAGTAACGCTATTTTTTGTTGAGATAATAATTTCATTTCTGCATCAGTAAAACGCATCAGCTTGCCCCCAAGCTTCGCATTATCCGGAAATCCGCGGCGCTCACGCTCAAAGCGGGAAGCCGTTTCCTCTCCCCATAGCAATGTCTTCAGTTTCGTGATAGGACCTAAAAACACATGCAAACGCCAATTATCAAAGGTTCCAAGCACATCCCACACATTGCGAGGGTCATAAAAACGCCAAAAGACCGGTTTTTCTTGCCCCGGTATCATCACCATCAAGTATTTGCGCAGATGCTGACGTAACTCACGCATGGTTGCGTGCGTATAAACATAAATTCCCCAAGGCGTCTCTCGCGTACTTAACCAGCGTTGCACCTCTTCGGTCACTTCCACTAAATAGGGCGCTAATGACACAATCTCCGGTTGAATCGGTTCGCTGTATAGGCAACTCGCCGGCGGTTCGTGCTCGGCGAACAAATTAAAGACATCGGGCTCGGAAGCTGCATCGATAACGGCATAGCACGTTTCAGGTTTAACCATTTTCCGCCTCCTCTTGCCCTTCCTTCATGGGACAATGCGCCACAAAGGCCGCGCCACTGCTCGCAGCGGCTTTGAGTACCGCAGGGTTAGTCGCTTGCAGGATATCCCCAGGGCTTCCCCCTGAATTTAAGTTTATCGCCGGTCCTTTAATATCCACGCCACCGCTGTGAACAACGACAAAGCTTCCGCCCACTTTTAACGTGATTTTACTGCTGCTTTGTAAGGTGATATCCCCTTGTGCATTCACGCTGACCACACCTTGTATTGCCTTAACCAAATCCCCCTCAACCGAAAGGTGGTGGTCTCCCTCAACTTTGTCTTGATAGTTACCGGTTGTTTTGTGCGCTTGATTACCTTCAACCGTCACGGTCCGATTACTGGCAACAACCAGTTCATCGTTATGGCCAATGCTGGTTGTCCGGTCGTAATTAATCCGTTCACCCCGTGAGTTCAGCACATTGATGGCCAAATTCTTTTGCGCATGCAGATAGATTTCTTCTTGGCCTGCTTCATCTTCAAAACGCAACTCATTAAAGCCATCCCCTTTGTGGGTTTTGGTGCGAAATGTCGTGCGTGTTTTGTGTTTCGGTAAATCAATGGGCGGTCGATTACGGCCATTATAGGTACAGCCTGTAATAATCGGTTTATCTATATCATTGTTAAGATAGGAAATAATCACTTCCTGCCCAATTCTGGGGATGGACATAAACCCAAAGCCATCGCCGTTCCAACCGTGGGCGACTCGCACCCAACAAGACGCGCTATGGTCAGGTTTGCCGCGCCTGTCCCAATGGAAATAGACCGTAACCGCCCCTTGTGAGTTGGTGTAAATTTCTTCACCCGGTGGCCCGACAACGGTAGCCAGCTCATCCCCATCCGCTGTAGGTTTATAACGATAAGGGGGACGCCATTCTTGAGTGCTAGGCACAAAGGACAGCTGGTTACTCAATTGAGTCCCTTCACCGCCACTGTTATCAGCAAGAGGTTGCACACCGTGATGGGATACGCTAATCACTTGCCACGTCGTATTCATTCGAGGGCTAGGATGGTTAGACAAGGTAAAAATACGCCCCGGTGCTAACTCAATGCAGTTCGTCGTAGCCGTTCCTACTTGCCGCTGGTTTTGTGATTGTTCGTAGCGAATTTGGTTAAAAGGTTGCCCCTGCGCATCTTCTTGAAAGCGACCATAGCTTTCAAAGATTTCATGTTGTTGATGCACTTCCCCAGTGACTTGATGACTCAGCGGGTAAGAGGGCCTGAGTTGATTGTAGTCTTTATCCACGCGAATATCGCTGCACAACTGCTCGGCATAGCGCCATGTGGTGGCGGTGCTGTCGGTGATATCCGTTTCAGATTGCGGATTATAGGTGAGCGATATCCCCGCTTTCATGCCTAAATGACGGTCACTGTAAAACAGTTGTGGGCCTTCTTCGAACCAGTAATTAATCCCTTCTTCGGCAGCGAGGCGACACCAGAACTCATACATCGTTTCACGCTTTTGGGTGATATACTCGCGTTTTAGATGCTCTTCAGGGTGGTAAAACTGCTTATCAAATTTGATGTGAGACTCGCTTAATAGCGTCTCAAGAATGTTCGGCACCGTCATATTTTGGAAAATGCGGCTGTCTTGCTTAAGCGTCATCACCCACATTTCAGGGCGTATCACAAAGTGATACCAGGTTTTAACCCCATCGGTATTCCCTTGTTCAGCCCCCGCTAAAATCCCTTGTACCGTGCGAAGAATTTTTCCATCTCGTTTTACAGTCAGCGAGGAGGCCACACCCAATACTGTTTGAAAATCAATCTCGGGTAACGGGCTGACCGCCTGAATCGACAGTGAAAAGAGTTGGGAAAGCCCTTCTTGTAAATCAAATTGCGTGACTTGAAAGGTATTTTCAGGTAGCCCACCAATCGTACAAGTGAATACTAATCCTGTCCCCATTTCGCCATTCATAATACGGTCTAGCAGTTGACCATGGGCTTCTTGCAAGGCTTGGTCCTGTGCATAGGTTCTGCCACCCGCATACCCACCACCGTGAATAAGCGGGTTATTTTCGGGGCTGCCAAGTCGTTTGTTTTTATTGGGGTCTGTCCAAGACATGGGAATTTCCTCTACGGAAGAAAAAGCTAAAAACGCAAACGAGCCTCGAAAGGCTCGCTAAATTCGAACTTACGCTTCGAGCGGCGCACGCCAGTCATCAGCACCAGAGGTGCCAGCAACGGTATGCTCCCAGTCCACTTTGCGGTAAGACAGAGAGACTTCGATAAGTTGCGTGAAATCAGCTTTTGCCGGGTCTTGGCAGTGCGGCATTTGGCAATCGATATTGACGATAGTCGCATCGGTCAGTGTGGTGGTGAAGAAATGCTCTTGCTTCCCTTCCACTGATGTGCGATACCATTTCAGTTCCACTTTCGGCAGCATTTCGCCAGACGCTAAGGCGTTATACAGCAGCGGAACGGCTTTATTTAACGCCACGGTGAAACGGAACGGCTTGTGCGCACGTTGGCCTGAAGGCTGGCCGGATTGTGGGTCTGTCGGTACAGTCACAACGTGAGAAAACTCTTGCACTAACATTTGGTCTTCATGACCTTGCACATAGATGTTACCCACTGAATCGGCAGTAAATGCACCGGCAGTGATGTTGCCTTGGGTTTTTCCCTCAATGGAAATATAACATGGAGTTGGCATAGCGATATCCTTTATCCAGAATGACAAATTGGGTTAAGTCGACATAATTATCGATTAATTTCCGTCATCTCAGCCCGTGCGCACGGTAAGATTTGAGTTAAGGATAATAAAAGCTGATGAATGGACTGTAAACCGGAGGGCCAGTTTGTATCTCTCTAGGATAAGTGACTTAGCGTAAACGGGTTGAAATATCGCTATATAACTCCAGAAAAACACCAAAAACGAATCATAACAAAACAATCATCGAGCAAAAAATAGACCAAACTGCGATAAGCCCAGTAAGTTCTAATGTACATAGAAATAAACTATGTAACCAAATATTTCAGCTTAAGAGGTTATCGCAACCACATGATTTAAAATAAATAAAATAGAAAATTTAAGCCATCTTCACTGACAGTGAAATTATCGGCCTAATTTTATAGTACATTTAACTGTTTATCATGAAATTACTAGTGATTAATATTGATAAATATGCTAACCAACTGTAAATTTTACGTTTTTCCTATGTGACATAGGAGCGGTACAATAATTTAGCAAGAAAGCACTATATTAAAGAATAATAGTAAAAAAAAACAGAGGGATACTTATCTAAGCTTATGATAAGTATCCCTCATATTGATAATACGTTCAAATATCAAACTAAATCTTAGGTACATACATATTAAGTGAAACCAACACCGCCACCGCTCGAATAAAACAAAAATTTAATTCTATAAATATATTATTAATCCATCTTCTATGCTTTTCAAATCACAGCTAGGCGGCAAGAGAGCGAAGCCCTAGGAGCATACATAAGTATGTGACTAGGGTTCGTGAATGCAGCCAACAACGCTTTGATTTAAAAGGCAACGAAAATTTAATTCTCTAAATAGTTCGAGTTGTGGCTAGGCGGCGAATAAGGGTATCTTGGGGAGCATACAAAAGTATGTGAGTATGTGACCCGAGTAGCCGAGTGAAGCCAACACAGCCACCGCTCGAATAAAACGAAAATTTAATTCTATAAATATATTATTAATCCATCTTCTATGCTTTTCAAATCACAGCTAGGCGGCAAGAGAGCGAAGCCCTAGGAGCATACATAAGTATGTGACTAGGGTTCGTGAATGCAGCCAACAACGCTGTGGTTTGAAAGGCGACGAAGATTAGGCCGGGTTATCGATATCGATAAACTCTGCATCCAGCCCCTGCTCATCAACTAACCACTTAGTTAACGCTTTAATCCCATAACGCTCCGTTGCGTGATGCCCTGCACTGTAGAAATGGATCCCCATTTCTCTTGCTATATGAATGGTTTGCTCGGAAACTTCCCCTGTTACAAAGGCATCTACGCCAAATTCCGCCGCTTGTAGGATGAAACCTTGCCCTCCTCCTGTACACCATGCAATTTGGCGAATTTCTTCTTTTGCATTATCACCACAATGAAGAACTTTACGGCCAAGACGAGTTTCTAAGCGAGACGTTAATTCTGAAGGTGTAATAGGTTGATCAAAAAAACCAAATGGCATTAATGGGTCGATTTGGCCGTTCACCTGCACCCCCATAATATAAGCAAGCTGGGTATTATTACCTAACTGGTGATGTGCATCTAATGGGAGGTGATAACCATACAGGTTTATATCATTCGCTAATAATGTTTTTAAGCGATTTCTCTTCATGCCTTTGATAATGGCTGGCTCATTTTTCCAAAAATAGCCATGATGAACAATGACGGCATCAGCTTTCTTTTCAACAGCAACATCCAGCAATGCTTGGCAAGCTGTCACCCCTGTGATGATTTTATGTACATGGGGTCGCCCTTCAACTTGCAATCCATTCGGTGCAAAATCTTGGAACTCACTAACTTTCAATTCTTCATTAATGATTTCTTCTAATCTTAAATTATGCATTATGTTGTCCTTTTTACTGCACAGCTAAACGGTTTATCCACCAGTTTGAACGTAATTGACTGATAATCAATAAGCATAAACGGAAACATAATTTTTTTCTGTGTTATTTAGAACAAATCGAGGGCATTAATCGAGAAAAACCCAAGTGGATAGTAAATGAAAGTAAGAAAATAAAAAAACAAAACCCCCACAATTCAACATTGTAGGGGTTATTACTCGCCATTAAGTACTAAATTAGCGGTGACTTTCCAGCGTTGTCTCTGAACGTTCTAGCCAAACCGGTTTATCACTGGTTTTTGCCCAAACTTTATGTAAATGGCTATAAAACTTTGCTCTTTTTGGATAAAAAACCATAACCGGAAACGCAATAATGCCAGCTGTTACAGCAGCAGTGCGGCGTGCAAGTACCTGATTACGGGAATATTCGCGATATGTGGACATCGGTATCCTCCTTCAGTTGCCACTTTATTTGTCGATTCCAGCTTTGCTCTACCATTCCCCATTAACACACATTTCCCATTAACACAGTAGTAAAGAGCGACTAAAACCGAACAGATAATATGAAATATATTGACTGTAGATAGGATATCGCAAATTGTGTAATAAAACCACTCATCTGACCACTCAACATGTAAATTTTTCTAAAAAATCTGTTCATTCCGTATTTTTATTACATTTTTTAACCAATAAATGTTTTATTTGTACATTTGAACTACAATTATTTAACAAATAAATTAATAAAACCACACGCTACTTTCTCTATTAAGCACTCTCTTCTTGCTCGATAAATAACCATTTTTATACTTTTTTTACATCCTACCCGTGATTTTTATCAGCTTCTTTACAACGAACTCTTTAGCCTTATCTCATGGAAATAATAAGGAGAAAATACTGTGTCATTACTTTCCATTATTGGGGCAGTTCTCGTTGTTTTACTGCTGGCGTATCTGATTTATGCCCTGCTTAACGCGGAGGATTTCTGATATGACTACCACTACATTGTTATTTTTAGGTAGTTTTTTACTGATCTTATTCATCTTAGCAAAACCTTTAGGTAACGGTATTGCTCGGCTAATCGACAATGATATACCTCGTCGGTTAGCAAGCAGTGAGTCCTTACTTTGGCGCCTTGCTGGAGTCAAACAACCAGGGCGTGAAATGGCTGAGATGAATTGGCGACAATATGCCTTAGCAATTGTATTATTTAATCTTTTAGGCTTTGTTTTATTATTCGTTATTTTAATCTGCCAAGGCCGTTTACCTCTTAACCCTCAACACTTTGAAGGGATGAGCTGGGATTTAGCCTTTAATACCGCGGTTAGTTTTGTTACTAATACTAACTGGCAAGCCTATAGCGGCGAAAATACATTAAGCTATTTAAGCCAAATGGCAGGGCTGACTGTACAAAACTTTCTTTCCGCAGCGACAGGCCTTGCTGTGGCCTTCGCAATTATTCGTGCTTTTTCACACCATGGCAGTAAAACTGTCGGTAATGCGTGGTTAGATATTTACCGCATTACTGTGTATTTGCTCTTCCCTTTAGCGATTATTTTTGCGCTATTTTTTGTCAGCCAAGGTGTGATCCAAAATTTTTCCAATTATTTACTTATTCATCCTTTAGATAGCAGTGAACAGCTATTACCGATGGGGCCAGTTGCGTCCCAAGAAGCGATAAAATTGCTCGGCACAAATGGTGGCGGGTTCTTCGGCTCTAATTCATCGCACCCTTTTGAAAATCCAACTGCACTGAGTAATTTTGTGCAAATGTTAGCGATTTTCCTAATCCCTACTGCACTTTGCTTTGCCTTTGGTCGTGTAGTTGGTAACAACAAGCAAGGCCATACCTTACTCTGGGTTATGGGGATCATTTTTGTGGTTGCTGCCATAGTCGTAGTTAAAGAGGAATATGTGGGAAACCCATTTTTAGCCGAACTGCATGCCACTAGCTCTGCCAATATGGAAGGAAAAGAGAGTCGTTTTGGGATTGTCGGCTCCGCTTTGTTTGCCGTCGTCACCACCGCAGCCTCTTGTGGAGCGGTTAACGCCATGCATGACTCCTTTACTGCAATGGGTGGAATGGTGCCGATGTGGTTAATGCAAATTGGTGAAGTGGTATTTGGCGGTGTCGGTTCCGGTTTATACGGCATGTTGCTATTTGTATTACTCGCAGTCTTCCTTGCTGGTCTCATGATTGGCCGTACACCTGAATACCTGGGTAAAAAAATTGAAGTGCGTGAAATGAAAATGGTCGCACTGGCGATTTTAGTCACCCCAACCTTAGTGCTACTTGGTACAACTATTTCATTAATGACCGAAGCTGGGCGTGTAGGGATTTTAAATCCAAGCGCGCATGGGTTTAGTGAAGTGCTATATGCCTTTTCTTCTGCCGCCAATAATAATGGTAGCGCTTTTGCAGGGCTCAGCACGAATACGCCGTTCTACAATGTGCTACTTGCAATAGCCATGTTTATTGGTCGTTTTGGTGTGATCCTTCCCGTCTTAGCGATTGCAGGCTCAATGGCCAATAAAAAGCCACAAGCCCAAAGCCATGCCACTTTACCCACAACAGGACCTTTATTCATTGGGTTACTTATTTTCACCGTGCTTCTCATTGGCGCACTCACCTTTGTGCCGGCTTTAGCATTAGGGCCAATCGCTGAACAATTACACATTGGCTTTGCAGGATAATGAGGGGAAAAAAATGAAAAATAAACAAACTAAATTATTCAATAATCAATTAATTAAACAATCTATTATTGAATCAATAAAAAAATGTACTCCGCAAGCGCAATGGCGTAACCCAGTGATGTTTGTAGTCTTTATTGGCAGTATTATCACTACGTTACTTTGGTTAGCCATGGTAATGGATTACACACAAGGTAGTGCTTGGTTCAGTGGAATGATCACCCTTTGGCTGTGGTTTACGGTTATTTTTGCCAACTTTGCGGAAGCACTCGCTGAAGGGCGTAGCAAAGCACAAGCCCAAAGCTTAAAAGGCGTAAAGCAACAAAGTAGCGCAACGCGTTTAGCGTCTGCTTCGCTGGATGCCAATCAAGAAATAGTGAATTCAGATCAGTTACGTAAAGGCGATATTGTGTTGATCCGTGCCGGAGATACCATTCCTTGCGATGGGGAAGTCATCGAAGGCGGCGCCTCTGTGGATGAAAGCGCAATTACAGGGGAATCCGCTCCAGTGATCCGTGAATCTGGTGGTGATTTTTCCTCTGTAACAGGGGGAACTCGCGTACTTTCCGATTGGCTGATCGTGGAATGTACGGTCAACCCCGGTGAAACCTTCTTAGATAGAATGATTTCCATGGTTGAAGGTGCGCAACGCCGTAAAACACCCAATGAAATCGCACTCACCATTTTGTTAACTGCATTAACGATCATTTTCGTCCTTGTCTGTGCAACTTTGTACCCCTTTACCTCTTTTGCCGCAGATTATGCCGGTGCTGGCGATGCAGTTTCTATTTTAGTGTTGATTGCCCTATTAGTTTGTTTAATCCCAACCACCATTGGTGGCTTGCTTTCGTCTATCGGTGTAGCAGGAATGAGCCGCATGCTAGGAGCCAATGTTATTGCCACCAGCGGGCGTGCCGTAGAAGCTGCGGGAGACGTTGACGTTCTATTACTCGATAAAACGGGGACAATTACACTGGGAAACCGCCAAGCCTCAGAGTTTTTACCGCTAACGGGTATCACTGAACAGCAACTGGCTGATGCAGCACAATTATCTTCTTTAGCCGATGAAACACCAGAAGGCCGCAGTATTGTGATACTGGCAAAACAAAAATTCAATTTACGTGAAAGAGATATTCATGCCCTGAATGCGACTTTTGTTCCTTTTTCTGCAATGACGCGTATGAGTGGAGTCAATATTGGCGAACGGATGATCCGCAAAGGCTCTGCGGATGCGATCCGTCGTTATATTGAAGCTAACCACGGTAAATTCCCAGTAGAAGCCGATCAACTGGTCGAAAAAGTTGCTCATTTGGGAGGAACCCCACTCGTTGTCGTTGATAACCAAACTGTATTAGGGGTTGTGGCACTCAAAGATATCGTTAAAGGTGGAATGAAAGAGCGTTTTGCTCAAATGCGCAGTATGGGCATAAAGACCGTGATGATCACGGGGGATAACCATTTAACCGCCGCTGCTATTGCGGCAGAGGCTGGGGTTGATGATTTCCTTGCAGAAGCCACACCGGAAGCCAAACTGGCGTTGATCCGCCAATATCAATCTGAAGGTCGCTTAGTTGCTATGACAGGTGACGGCACCAACGATGCACCAGCACTGGCGCAAGCGGATGTCGCAGTGGCAATGAACTCTGGCACTCAAGCGGCAAAAGAAGCCGGTAACATGGTTGATTTAGACTCTAACCCAACCAAATTAATTGAAGTCGTGCATATTGGTAAACAAATGTTGATGACTCGCGGCTCATTAACCACCTTTAGTATTGCCAATGATATTGCTAAATATTTTGCCATTATCCCTGCGGCTTTTGCCGTGACGTGGCCACAATTAAATGCATTAAATATTATGCAATTACATTCACCTGCGTCCGCTATCCTTTCTGCGGTCATCTTCAACGCATTGATTATTATCTTCTTGATCCCTTTAGCCATTAAAGGTGTCCATTATCGCCCAATGAGTTCCCAATCGTTATTGCAACGTAATTTAGGCATTTATGGCTTAGGCGGGTTAATTGTGCCATTCGTTGGGATCAAACTGATTGATCTGCTTATTAGTTTTTTTGGAATATAAGGAGTTGATTATGAATATGATCCGTTCGTCGATTATCATGTTACTAGTACTCACCATTTTTACCGGTATTGCTTACCCATTAATGGTAACTGGTCTCGCTAACATCTTTTTTCCATGGCAGGCTCACGGCTCTCTACTTATGCAAGATGAACGTACTGTTGGCTCAGCCTTGATCGGGCAAAATGTGGGTGACATCCGCTATTTTCACGGTCGCCCCTCTGCGACGGTTGATAGCCCCTACAATGTATTAGCTTCTGGCGGAAGTAATTTAGCGGTCAGTAACCCGTTATTACAACAAACGATGATTGAGCGTAACAAACAACTGCGCGCAGCAAACCCCGATGCAGATAACGCCACCCCAGTGGATTTACTCACGGCGTCTGCCAGCGGCTTAGACCCCAATATTTCTATTGATGCAGCGTTATACCAAGCTCCACGCATTGCAAAAAGCAGGCAAATTCCTTTGGATGCGGTAAAATCATTGATAGAAACGCATACTGAACAAGCACTGTTACCCTTTTTAGGCGAACCGGTCATTAATGTGCTAAAACTGAACCTAGCACTTGATGAATATCAACAACAAATAAACAGTCAAACTCACTAGGGGCTGTGATGAACAATCAGGAACCTATTCGCCCTAACCCCGATGAACTCTTGGTCAAAGCCAATGAAATTGGGCGTGGCAAATTAAAGATTTTTTTCGGTGCCTGTGCAGGTGTTGGAAAAACGTATGCCATGCTGCAAGAAGCGCAAAGGCTTAGAGCCCAAGGGCTAGATGTTCTGGTTGGCGTGGTAGAAACCCATGAAAGAGAAGAAACAGCCGCGTTACTTGACGGCCTTTCTCTGTTACCACCCAGACGCATTACCCATCACGGCCGCCGCCTAAATGGCTTCGATATTGATGCTGCAATTGCTAGGCATCCTGCCATAATTTTAATGGATGAATTAGCATTTAGTAACCCTAATGGCAGCCGCCACCCTAAACGTTGGCAAGATGTTGAAGAGTTACTTGATGCTGGAATTGATGTACTGACAACCATCAACGTTCAGCACATTGAAAGCCTGAATGATATTGTTGGAAGCATTACAGGTATTCGAGTCCGTGAAACGGTTCCAGACCATATTTTTGATGCCGCTGACGAAGTGGTGTTAGTCGACCTTCCCCCTGACGACCTACGGCAACGTCTTAAAGAAGGTAAGGTATACATACCAGGGCAAGCCGAACGCGCCATTGAGCATTTTTTCCGCAAAGGAAATTTAATTGCACTTCGTGAACTCGCACTTCGTCGCACTGCCGACCGAGTTGATGACCAAATGCGTGAATTTCGTGGCGGTAAAGGCCAAGCGCCCGTATGGCACACTCGCGATGGGCTATTGTTATGCGTTGGCCATAATACGGGAAATGAAAAGTTAGTTCGTACCGCGGCTCGGCTTGCCGCAAAATTCGGTAGTGTCTGGCATGCTGTTTATGTTGAAACCCCTTCGCTTCATCAGCTACCTGAAACACAGCGTAGAGCTATCTTAAAAGCATTGCGACTTGCTCAAGACTTAGGGGCAGAAACAGCGACCTTATCAGATCCTTCTGAAGAAAAAGCCATATTGCGTTACGCACGAGAACATAATTTAGGGAAGATATTAATTGGCCGACGTAATAAAACAAATAAATGGTTTAAGTTCAATTTACGCCCCGGTTTTGCCGATCGCCTAGGTAAGCTCGGCCCAGATCTAGACCTAGTGATCGTCGCACTTGAAGAAAAAAGTGAGTGGGACAAAGAACCCGAAAGAAAACCGTTCTCTGAAAAATGGCGATCGGATATGAATGGCTATTTAATGGCCATTGTGATGTGCGCCGCTATCACCTTATTTTCACGTACCTTTTTATTAGCACTCGATAAAGCCAACCTCGTGACACTCTATCTATTAGGTGTCGTGTTAATCGCATTATTTTATGGTCGACGCCCCTCTGTCTTTGCCGCCTTGGTTAACGTGATCAGTTTTGACCTGTTCTTTGTTCAACCCCATTTTTCCCTTGCTATCATGGATATGCAATATTTAGTCACTTTTACGGTGATGCTAATTGTTGGGGTTGTTGTGGGGAATTTAACTGCGGGTATGCGCTACCAAGCTCGTATTGCTCGGTATCGCGAAAAACGGACCCGTCATTTATATGAAATGACAAAAGAATTAGGCCAAGCCATCACCACTGATGATATTGGAAAAACAGGATATCATTTTCTCAATAATGCCTTCCAAGCCAAAAGTTGCTTATTATTACCTGATGAGGATGGGCAATTAACACCGTTGCAATGTGATGGCTACACAGCAATGCAAATTGATAAAGCCATTGCTAAGTGGAGTTTTGATAAACGCCAGCCAGCCGGTGCTGGTACGGATACTTTGCCAAGTGTTCCTTATCAATTACAACCTATCACTACTGCCGATCAAACCCTTGCCGTTCTTGCCATTGAGCCAAGAAACATGCGCCAGTTATTGATCCCAGAGCAGCAACGCATGCTGCAAACCTTTACGGGGCTGATTGCAAGCTCGCTTGCTCGTCTACAACTGACTAAACAAGCTGAATTAGCCAAATTAAACATTGAACGTGAACAACTGAGAAACTCGTTACTTGCCGCACTTTCCCATGATCTAAAAACGCCACTTACCGTTTTGTTCGGGCAAACTGAAATTTTAATGTTGAACTTATCAGCGGAAAATTCACCATTAACAGAGCAAGTCAACCAAATGCGCCAACAAGTACTAAGCACTTCTCGCTTAGTTAATAATTTACTGGATATGGCTCGTTTGCAATCTGGCAGCATTCAACCCAACTTAGCGTGGGAATCACTACAAGAAATTACCAGTAGTGCCGTTAGAACCTTAGATTACACCTTACACAGTCACCCTTTAGAGATTGATATTCCAGCAGATTTATTGCTTTATTGTGATGCCAATTTGATTGAGCGAGTACTAATCAATCTCTTAGAAAATGCCGTAAAATATAGCAATAACGATACCCCGATTGGTATTCGAGCCGCAGTTGAAGGACAAAAAATTCATATTGAAATATGGGATGCCAGCAATGCGATCCCAAACGGGCAAGAAAAAACCATTTTTGATAAATTTTCTCGGGCACAAAAAGAATCAGCAATCCCAGGCGTTGGCTTAGGGCTTGCCATTTGTCGTGCTATTATCCAATTGCATGAAGGCGAAATTTGGGCGCAAAACAATAATAAAGGTGGAGCCAGTTTCCATTTTGTTTTACCTTTAAAACAACTGCCTGATATTGAGGCAGAAATATAGAAGGACCCTCGATATTGTGAGTACTAACCATCAAATACTGGTTATTGAAGATGAAAAAGAAATCCGTCGCTTTGTTCGTTTAGCGTTGGAGGGTGAAGGCTGGAAAGTGTTTGAAGCCGAAAATTACCACCGCGGCCTAATCGAATCGGGTACTCGGCAACCTGATTTATTGATTTTAGACCTTGGCTTGCCCGATGGTGATGGGCTTGATTTAATTCGTGACCTACGTCAGTGGAGCAGTATTCCGATTATTGTTTTATCCGCTCGCGAAGAAGAATCACAGAAAGTGGCTGCATTGGATGCAGGCGCTGATGACTACCTCACAAAACCCTTTGGGATTAGCGAGTTACTGGCTCGTGTTAGGGTTGCTTTACGGCGTTTCGGCAAACCCACCCAAGAAAACTCAAAATGCCAGTTTGGCGATATCACTATCGATTTTATTAATCGAATTGTGACCAAGCAAGGTGAAGAGCTCCACCTTACCCCGATTGAGTTCCGTTTACTCAGTGAACTCGTGGCTAATAGCGGTAAAGTATTAACTCAACGGCATTTATTACTGCAAGTTTGGGGGCCTAACTATGTGGAACATAATCATTACTTACGCATCTATATGGGCCACCTACGGCAAAAATTGGAAAATGACCCTGCTCGCCCTATTCACTTATTAACCGAAACAGGGATTGGTTATCGGTTTATGCCCTAATGGATTACCATGCATTGAATTCTAGGAATCTTACCGATAGTTTAAATTAAAAGGCTGCTTATAATTTACTCACCTTTTTTCTATGGAGAGAAATTCGTGCAGTCACTCACAGCCCAACTATCAAACCGTTTTTCATCTGCTTTAGTTCTTTTTTTAAGCGTTTTTGTTACCGCCCAAGCGCTTGCGCTAAGCCCTGAAGAAAAAATTCGTACTGAATCATTATTAGCAGAGCTTGGTAAGCAACAGAACCTTACTTTTACTCGTAACGGAACTGAACATTCTGCTGCCGACGCAGAATCTCACTTACGTTTAAAACTACGTAAAACAGAAAAACGTCTCAAAACTACAGAACAATTTATTGATAATGTTGCCTCAAAATCGTCCATTACTGGCGAAGAGTACCAAGTCAAAGATGCACAAGGTAATGTGATCCCAGCCAATAAATATTTGCATGGTTTACTGAAAGACAAAGTGGATAACAAATCTGAGTAAATTCTGTAGGTTCTGCTGATTACTATAAAAAACGCTGGCAAATAAATGTCAGCGTTTTTTTGTTCTAATACTCGATCTAGCCCCTAAATAATTTGTACCACAGGTAGGCGGCAAATTAAGTTATCCCGTGAGCATACATAAGTATGTGACTCGGGTAACTTAATGAAGCCAACACCCCTGTGGTGCAAAGTATGACAGGGACATAAAATTAAGAATTTTCGAGCTTCGCCCAAGTATCACGCAACCCCACCGTCCGATTAAAGACTAAATGATCTGCACTACTTAGCTTATTATCCGCGCAGAAATACCCTTCACGCTCAAACTGATACGCTTTTTCTGCCTCTGCATTTTTCAGGCTTGGCTCAACAAAACCATGGCGAATAATTAACGATTCAGGATTGATAACGGATAAGAAATCGTCTTCTGCACCTGGGTTTGGCACAGTGAATAAACGGTCATACAGACGAATTTCTGCAGGCAAGGCATGCGCTACGCTAACCCAATGAATAACGCCTTTCACTTTACGGCCATCTGCTGGGTCTTTATTTAATGTGCCTGCATCATAAGTACAGTAAATGGTTGTAATATTACCATCCGCATCTTTTTCAACACGCTCTGCTTTAATGATGTATGCATTACGCAAACGAACTTCTTTGCCTAATACTAAACGCTTATATTGGCGATTTGCTTCTTCACGGAAGTCCGCACGGTCAATATAAATTTCGTTACTAAATGGCACTTGGCGCGTTCCCATCTCCGGTTTATTTGGATGGTTTGGCGCTGTTAAAATCTCTTCACCAGCAGGCATGTTTTCAATGACAACACGAACTGGGTCGATAACCGCCATAGCACGTGGTGCTGACTCATTCAGATCATCACGAATACAAGATTCTAAAGAAGCCATTTCGACGTTGTTATCTTGCTTCGTCACACCAATACGTTGGCAAAATTCACGAATAGATGCTGCGGTATAACCACGACGACGCAAACCTGAAATGGTTAACATCCGTGGGTCATCCCAACCATTTACGTGTTTTTCGGTCACTAATTGGTTCAGTTTACGCTTAGACATCACCGTATATTCCAGATTCAGACGAGAAAACTCATACTGACGAGGGTGACAGTCAATCGTGATATTATCTAAAACCCAATCATATAAACGGCGATTGTCTTGGAATTCTAAGGTACATAAAGAGTGAGTAATGCCTTCTAATGCATCAGAAATACAATGCGTGAAGTCATACATTGGATAAATACACCATTTATTGCCAGATTGGTGATGTTCCGCAAATTTAATACGATATAAAACTGGGTCGCGCATCACCATAAATGGCGAAGCCATATCGATTTTCGCGCGTAAACACGCTTTTCCTTCTTCGAAGCCGCCCGCACGCATTTTTTCGAATAGTGCTAAGTTGTCTTCAATTAGGCGCTCACGGTATGGGCTATTTTTACCGGGCTCTTTGAGTGTCCCACGATATTCGCGAATTTCGTCTGGGCTGAGCTCATCAACGTAAGCTAAGCCTTTTTTGATCAACTCGATCGCGTATTGATACAAAGTATCAAAGTAGTCAGAGGAATAACGAACATCGCCGCTCCACTCAAAACCAAGCCATTTAACGTCTTCTTGAATAGAGTTAACGTATTCGACATCTTCTTTTACAGGATTTGTATCATCAAAACGTAAGTTACATTGGCCCTGATAATCCTTGGCAATGCCAAAATTCAAGCAGATTGATTTCGCATGACCAATATGTAAATAGCCATTCGGTTCAGGTGGAAAACGCGTATGCACTGACGTGTGTTTTCCAGTCGCCAGATCTTCATCTATGATCTGACGGATAAAATTTGTTGGGCGAGCATCTGCCTCATTCATTGTCATCATTCCTCAATGCCAAAAGCGCGCAAAAGCGTATAGTAATTAAATATATTCTACCATAATCAATCAGGAAACAACCGTTTGATTGCGCCAAGTGCAGCAAAAGCGATGATCAGAAGGAATTTAGGGTAAAAACCTCATCTTTACCCACCGATATACGCGATTCTAAGCCAGTATCATGACGGCTAAAACGACGAGTAACAGTAACGGATAGCTTTGGGCATGACGTTTATCGCTCAGGTAAGGCATTAATAAAGAAGCAAAACGGATCCCTAACCACGATGTCATAATTAAAATTAATGCCCCTTTGATATAAATCATCCCCAGAAACCCTGCTCCGAGATCAATGTGCTTATCAATAGCAAAATAAAAATAGGTTAATGTGCCCGTGATTGCCATTGGTAATGTCAATGGGTTCGCAAATGCGGCTGCTTGGATCATACTGGCACCACGGCGCCGCATCAGTGGAACGGTCATCACACTGCCGCCAACACCTAAAAATGCCGCCACCGCACCAATCACCACGCCAATCGGGGTATCGGCAAAAATACCGCCACGGGAGGCTTGTATACCTATAGATTCTGTTTTCATAAAACCGGGACGAATAAAGCAATCCAAGATAGTGATAATTAAATAACCAATAAACATCCAACGAATTAATGCACTATCTACGGATAGCGCAACAATGGCCCCAAATATGCCACCAATTGAAATTGGAATAATAAACGGACGAATAATTGCCCAGCTAAGATTACCTTTTAAGTAATGGGCACGACTTGATAACGTTGATGAAAAAATCATCACGCAGGTTGAAGTTGCCACCGCAATTTGCATTGCCACACTGCCTGCATCGCTTTGCGGCCCCCACACTAAGGTAATCAAGGCATATAACAGTGGAACCGTAATAAAACCGCCACCGAAGCCGAATAGTGCGGTGGTGATCCCCGAAATAAAGCCAAATAAACACAGAAGCAGTTCCACAGATAACCCCTCTCAGTAATTGAGAAAATATTTTATCGATGAAAAAAGCCCCTTGCTTATGCAAATTTGACAACCTTGTTTGAGATTTCGCCAATGTTATTAACAAATGCAACTTGATGAATACAAATAAAGGGAGATTTCCCCTTTATTTAATATTATTCGAATATGAATAATAATTACCATTCGTCCCGATAATCGAATGAAACTTGATAATCATATTTACTAAATTCAATTTTATGTTTTATATGATTTTGAAGATTAGAAACCCAATCAGAAACCATATCAAAACAACCATTATTGATAATATTTTCTTCAGGATTAATAGTTTCTTCTATGATGCTACCATCATCTCTTAAATCAAGAGAATACTCTTCACCAACATATTCCTCTGTTTGTTTATCAAACTAAACCAGATGAATTTTCAATCCCATTTTTTCTCCTTATAGATACTTTTTTATATTACGTTTAGGGTCTGCAGGTTTCAATTGTTTACCACTTTTTGGATCGAATGCACCTATATGCTGCCCATCACAACCTCTATGCCCCTCCAATTCTCCAGGTGGAGTTAATCAAGGGTGATGGTTTCGTACTGATATTGTTGGGGAGACGATTCTTTTAACATATCAGTTAGATCATAACTTGCACTAATCTTATTAGATCAAAGTCCTCAGTAAAAAGTGAGGACTTTGTCGGCAGTTTGAAAGGGAACTTAACTCCCTTTATTTAATATTATTCAAATGTGAATAATAATTACCATTCGTCCCGATAATCGAATGAAACTTGGTACACAAATTTATCTAAATCAATTTGATGATTAACATAATTTTGAATTTCAATAACCCATTCTTTTTGCAAATCAAATACTCCGTTATTAATAATATTTTCATCTTTAGGATCAATTGTTTTATCTATCAGAAAATCATCATCCCCAAAATCTTCTGAATATTCTTCACCCATAAATTCACCAGTTTGCTTATCAAACCATTGCGTATGTAGCTTTAATCCCATCATTTGTTCCTCTTCATAGATATTTTTTTATATTACGTTTAGGATCTGCAGGTTTCAATTGTTTACCACTTTTTGGATCGAATGCACCTATATGCTGCCCATCACTACCTCTGTATCCTTCTAGTTCTCCATGTTGAGAATCCCATTCATAGATTTTGCGCCCTTTATCACCAACCCACCTATTACGCCGTCCCCCACCACCTTGTTTTGGCGTTTTTCCTTGCACTGGCTTTAATTCACCGAAGCCTTTTATTTCATCAACTTTAGGTGCAGGATGATAAGAATGACCTTTTTCTTTAACACCTTTTCTTTCATCCTCTTTTCCTTTATTTTTCTTACCGCCTTTGCTTGCTGCAATATAAATTGGCTTGATGCCAATGTTCTCAGAAAAAACAATAATAAAAGGGGATTGCGGGTTAGAACTTGAATTTATAACGGAAGTTGGGAAAGAGGGGGAATTAATCGGGATGCCTGAAGACCGTGAAATATCATATATTTCACCGGGTAGAGACTTTAATCTCTTAGGGGGAGCCAAGGGAATACCAGTGAATACCTCTGGTTTTCCTATCTGTATATACCTATCTTTTTGTTCATTTGGTAGTGAATAACTAAAAAGCCCTTTTTGTTCTGTGGGAATTGCAGGTATAACTCGAGTCTTGACTGGTGAATTTGTTGATGTTAATTCAATAGTTTTTTGTCCATTGCTTATACGCTCTGTAGGAACGGCATAAGTTTCAACAACACCCTTGTTACGACTCACCTCCCTTAATATTCGTTCCTCTGGTACTCTTAATTGTTCCCCAACGGGTGTTCTTGCTGTATTTGTATTCCTTGTTAAATAATCAAAATCATGTTTTGAAAAATCATGTAGTGTATCTATTCCTGGTGCCCCCGCTGGTGGTGAATATGTTAGTAATCCAATACCTAATCCCACTGACCGCCCAATAACAGTACCTAGAGGGTCACTATTAGAAAGTGGGGTGACACCGAGTTTGAAAGTACTGACTGGTGCAGCATGGCTGATTATTAGAGGGGACGGTTTTAAGGTTGATAAAGAAGCATTTAATGCTGATGTAAGTGTCGGGGGTATTGTTACTACTTGATTCTCAAAAAATTTATATCTTAGGCTATCTGTTACTGACTCATATATTTTGATTTTACTTTTAAAGTTCCCCCTGAGCATAGCTAGTGTTTGTCCAAATGTTCTTATATATATTTTTTGAGCTTCTAAAAAATCACCTCGCCTGAATGCATCCATCATCTGTTTAGCACGTTTATCATGTGTCAGAAAAGGGCAATCTTGCTCCCCACATCTAGGACAAAGATTACACTTCAATATTTTCATGATCTCATCATTTTGCTGCATGGATATTCCTTATCAAAAGAGTGTGTTATCCCAAACACTGCCCACAAAGTTAACAATTAATTATGTTTTCTTTATAAACTAAACTCAATTGATAGTGATTATCATTATTTGTTATACCCTGTATGATTATCTTTTTCTTATTTAACCACCATAAAAAAGGGTGGCCTAAGCCACCCTCTTACTAACTTATAATATTAAACTGAACTATTTCAGAACATTATAAATAACCGTTTCGCCTGCTTTTACTTCACCATCAACTAAAATCTCGACACCTGCAAAATCATCAATATTGCTGATGATAACAGGGCTAATCATCGATTTAGCATTAGCTTCAAGGAACGCGAGGTCTAAGTTCAGGATTGGTGTGCCAGCGGTTACTTCCGCCCCTTCTTCCACTAAACGTGCACAACCTTCACCTTTCAGTGCAACAGTATCAATACCCATATGAACTATGAGCTCAACACCGTTTTCTGTTTCAAGGCAGAATGCGTGGTTAGTTTCGAAAATTTTCACCACCGTACCTGATGCTGGCGCTAGCACTTCGCTGCTTGTTGGTTTGATGGCAATACCATCGCCCACAATGCGACTAGAGAACGCTTCATCTGGCACATCGTCAAGGGAGAACACTTGACCGCTGACCGGCGCAACCAAAGATAAAATCACATTGCCTTTTGCTTTTGCAGGCTCTGCGGCTTTTTTCTCTTCTGGTGCAGCAACTGGAGCAGAACCTGCAATTGGGCCTTTTGCAATCACTTCTGTCATCGCTTTAGCGACTAACTCAGCACGTGTACCGACAATCACTTGAACATTTTGTTTGCTTAAGCGAATAACACCTGAAGCCCCTAAACGTTTTGTCATGGCGTCATTAACAATCGCTGAATCTTTAACACCTAAACGTAAACGTGTGATACAGGCATCAATACTGACGATGTTGTCACTGCCACCAACTGCTGCAACATATTGGCGAGCTTCTTTTTGAATATCGCTGTCACTATTATCGACAGGGCTAACGCTTTCATCATAACCGTCAATAGTTTCATCCCCTGCACTCTCTTCACGGCCTGGTGTTAACAGGTTGAACTTGCGGATCATGAAACGGAAAATGACATAGTAAATGCAGAAGAAGACTAAACCTTGGACAATCAACATATACCACTGAACGGCTAATGGGTTACGTGACTGCAATAGCATATCGACTAAACCTGCGCTGAAGCCGAATCCAGAGATCCACTCCATCGTCGCTGCAATATAAACAGAGATACCCGTTAATAATGCGTGGATTACGTACAGAATTGGTGCCACGAACATGAAAGAGAATTCGAGTGGTTCAGTGATACCTGTAAAGAATGCCGCAAACGCACCGGCAATCATAATACCAGCAACTTTCGCTTTATTTTCTGGACGTGCACAATGGTAAATCGCTAATGCCGCACCTGGCAGACCAAACATCATAATTGGGAAGAAACCAGCTTGGTAGCGACCTGTAATACCTACCGTTGCCAGACCGGCATCAATTGACTTAGCGCCGCCTAAGAAGTTTGGAATATCATTGATTCCTGCAACGTCAAACCAGAACACTGAGTTGAGTGCGTGATGCAGACCGACAGGAATTAATAAACGGTTGAAGAAGGCGTAAATACCCGCACCCACAGAACCTAAGTCTTTAATGCTTTCACCGAAAGAGACTAAACCGTTGTAAACCACCGGCCAGACATACATCAGTATGAAGGCTAAGATGATCATTAAGAACGAGGTCAAAATCGGTACGAGACGACGACCGCTAAAGAAAGACAACGCTTTGGGTAGCTCTACGCCACTATAACGGTTGTACAATTCAGCTGATAGAACCCCAACTAAGATACCCACGAACTGGTTATTAATTTTACCGAATGCCGCAGGAACGCTTTCCAGCGGAACATTCATGATCATGGAATAAGATGCAGGCGAACACAGTGTTGTCACCACTAAAAAGCCGACAAAACCGGTCAGTGCAGCCGCACCGTCCTTATCTTTTGACATCCCATAAGCAACACCAATAGCAAATAGCACGGACATATTATCAATAATAGCCGCACCGGATTTAATCAGTAACGCCGCGATTGCACTATTGGCTCCCCAACCATCTGGGTCAATCCAATAGCCAATCCCCATCAGGATTGCTGCGGCTGGTAGTACAGCAACTGGCACCATAAGTGCCCTACCAATCCGCTGTAAGTAGCTAAGAATATTCACAAACTCCCCCTTTATCGCCCTATTTTTGCCCCATTTACGGGATCTTATTGTTCACACACCTAAATCATAATTTAGGTTATTGAGAGTATCAATTTTATAGTCTAAATTAATTGTTTCGCGATGCAAAATAAATAGGTTCGATTTGTGATAAATGTCAACGAAAGAGTTACCGATATGACTAAATTACTAGCTATTATCGAAAACTTATTTTATGATTAAAAATAACTTATTTATGTTATTAACCTGTATATTCTCAGCGCGTTTAAAATGCAGGTGTAGCCGTTAAAACGGCACTGTGTACCAACACCAGCGCGTAATAAATTTGTAGTATAACGAGTATTCCTATATCTAATGAATAACATCAGGGATACATATATACATGAAAGATTTCACAGACTTATTAGAGGTAATTGAGACATGAGGCTAATTCCACTTAACAATGCGCATGATGTCGGCATTTGGTCCGCACAGTATATTGCTGACAAAATTAACGCATTCAACCCAACTGCTGATCGCCCTTTCGTTCTTGGGTTACCAACAGGCGGCACTCCTCTTGCCACTTATAAGGCATTGATTGCTTTATATAACGCAGGAAAAGTCAGTTTTAAGCATGTGGTAACATTTAATATGGATGAGTATATTGGTATTCCCGCTAATCATCCTCAAAGCTATCACACATTTATGCATGATAATTTCTTTAACCACATCGACATTCAAGCGCAAAATATCAATTTACTGAATGGTAATGCCCCTGATGTTGATGCGGAATGCCAACGTTATGAAGATAAAATTAAATCTTACGGCAAAATTAATTTATTTATGGGCGGCGTAGGTAACGACGGTCACATTGCTTTTAATGAACCCGGTTCTTCATTGAACTCTCGTACCCGCATTAAGACATTAACACCAGAAACGCGCCAAGCTAACTCACGTTTCTTTGATAATGATATCAATCAAGTACCAAAATTCGCTTTAACTGTGGGTGTAGCCACATTAATGGATGCTGAAGAGTTAATGGTACTCGCTACGGGTGCGAATAAAGCGAACGCAGTTCATGCAGCAGTTGAAGGTTCAATTAACCATATGTGGACAGTGAGTTGCGTGCAAATGCACCCAAAAGCACTGGTCGTTTGTGATGAACCAGCAACACTCGAATTAAAAGTTAAAACGCTTAAATATTTCAAACAGCTAGAATCTGAAATTATTGCAAAGTTTAACTAAGATTATGTTTATCAATCACCCGGTCAGCGAAGGCTGATCGGTGACCCACCTTCCAGAGGTCAGGAGTTTTAAGCCATGTATGCATTAACAAATTGCATTATTTATACAGGTCATGAAAGACTGGATAACCATGCGGTCGTCATCGATGGTGAAATCATCAAAGATGTTTGTCCTGTCTCTGAATTACCTTCCCATATTCCACAGCATGACCTACAAGGTGCAATCTTATCCGCTGGGTTTATTGACCTGCAAGTCAACGGCTGTGGTGGTGTCCAATTCAATGATAATAAAGAAAATGTCACATTAAAGAATTTGGATATCATGCAAAAAGCCAATGAGCGTACAGGGTGTACCAGTTACCTGCCAACGCTGATTACTTGCTCTGACGAATTAATGAAGCATGGTATTGAGGTCATGACAGAGTACTTAAAAGACCACAAGAACCAAGCTCTAGGACTTCATTTAGAAGGCCCATATATTAATGTTATCAAAAAAGGTACGCATAACCCTGAATTTATCCGTCAACCATCCGCGCAGATGATTGATTATTTAGCCGCTCATGCAGACGCTATCACTAAAATTACTTTAGCGCCTGAAATGGTAGAACTTGATTACATTCACCAATTGAAAGATTCCGGCATTGTTATTTCTGCTGGACATTCAAATGCGACGTATGAAGAAGCCAAACTGGGTTTTAAAGCCGGAATTCGCTTTTCAACGCACCTTTTTAACGCCATGCCATATATTTCAGGCCGTGGCCCAGGTTTAGTTGGCGCTATTTATGACACTCCTGAAGTATATGCGGGAATTATCGCTGATGGCTTGCATGTCCAGTGGGCAAACATTCGTAATAGCAAACACTTAAAAGGTGATAAATTAATTTTAGTGACTGATGCCACAGCGCCCGCAGGAATAGATCCTCAAACTGGTGAAATGGATCATTTTATCTTCGCAGGTAAAACCATATACTACCGCGATGGATTATGTGTAGATGAAAATGGCACACTCAGCGGCTCATCACTCACAATGATAGAAGCAGTGAGAAACAGTGTAGAGTACGTGGGTATCCCATTAGATGAAACACTGAGAATGGCAACGCTCTACCCCGCAAGAGCCATTGGAGTTGATGAGGCCTTAGGGTCTATTGCTCCGGGTAAAATTGCGAATTTAACCGCGTTTAACCACGACTTCGACGTCCTTGCAACCTATGTTAACGGAGCCGAAGTCTACAAAAAATGAGTAACTAGCTAATGAATCAAAGCCACTCGCTGAAGCAAATTGGTAATATTGATCTCGTCAAACAACTAAATAGCGCTGTCGTCTATAGTTTAATTGACCAACATGGCCCGATATCAAGAATTCAAATCGCGGAGCAAAGCCAACTTGCCCCAGCCAGTGTGACTAAAATCACTCGCCAGTTACTCGAACGTGGTTTAATTAAAGAAGTTGACCAACAGGCCTCCACTGGGGGCCGTCGTGCTATATCTATTGTTTCTGAGCACAAAAATTTTCATACGATTGGCGTCCGCTTAGGCCGCTATGATGCCACCATCGCCTTATACGACTTAGGTGGCAAAATGATCGTCGATGCTCATTACCCTATCACAGAGCCCTCTCAGCAAGCGGTTGAACAAAAACTGATTGCCGCCCTTGAAGACTTTATCGAACACAATCAGAAACGCTTAAAAGAGTTGATCGCGATTTCTATTATTCTCCCTGGGTTAGTTAACCCAAACAGTGGTATTGTTTACTACATGCCGCATATCAAGGTCGATAATTGGCATCTCATCGACAACTTGCAAGCACACTTTAAAATTACCTGTTACGCAGGGCACGATATTCGCAGCCTAGCCCTCGCTGAGAGCTATTTTGGTGCAACTCGTGATTGCGAAGACTCACTGCTCGTTCGTATCCACAGAGGCGCAGGGGCAGGCTTAGTCATCAATAAAGAGATATTGCTCAACCACCGAGGTAACCTCGGAGAAATCGGCCATATCCAAGTTGACCCCCTTGGCGAACTTTGCCACTGTGGTAATTTTGGTTGTTTAGAAACCATTGCCTCAAACCAAGCGATTGAAGCCCGCGTAAAACAGCGTTTAGAACAAGGCTATTCAAGTTCCCTTACATTGGAAACTTGTACGATTTCCCATATTTGCCAAGCTGCTAATAAGGGAGACCCACTTGCTACGGAAGTTATCCAGCACGTTGGTCGGCAAATCGGTAAAGCGATTGCTATCTCTATAAACTTATTTAACCCTGAAAAAGTCGTTATTGCAGGGGATATCACGGAAGCAGAACAAATTCTGTTACCCGCGATTCAAAGCTGTATTGACACACAAGCCTTGAAAGGATTTAGGGAAAATCTTCCCATCGTCACATCGCAGTTGGTTCATAATTCGGCAATAGGCGCTTTCGCACTCACTAAACGTGCGATGCTTAATGGTGAATTATTACAAAAATTGTTTGAAAGCTAATTTTTGGCGTTATTTTCTTTACGGTAGGTAGGCATTGAAATCTAGCATGTCTACCTATATGTGACATCATTTTAAGATTAGGTGAACCTGTGATGAAGCAAAATAGGCTACAAAATACAGTACTATTTTTATCTTATGATGAATAAACCTTCACGCGAGTATCTACCCGTTTGAAAACATTAACCCCTTCGGTTGAAAGTTTCTCATCTTGAGTGAAAATGCCAAGAAATCGATACAGCGTTCGATTCAGTTCATCACGAGAATGAGCCATTACGATACGGTAATGCCATGTTTCCTTATAGTTACGCTCAGGATTAAGGCTTTTTTCGCTTATCAGATTGCCATCAAAGGAAAGTGCATTGTCCCACTCCCCCGCCTTATATAAACGCGGGAACCAAACCATTACATCCCCAGCCAGTCCTATCGCCTCGACAACTGCTCTGGGTAAACGCCAGCCTCCTGATTGATGGTGACCTTTATCTCCGTAACCAAAGCACTGTAAAGCATCCCTGTGATATCGAAAAACAGCGTAAGGACCCACCTCAATAAAACCTGCGTTAATATGTTTTTTAGCGGTATAACGGTCATCATAATCCCAGGGATGAAACAAGCCTTGTGATTTCAACTGGTCTTTTCTCTCCCTGACAAGAACGACGAATTCGTCAGCTAGGTGATTAACCTCCTCCAGAGTTACATTATTGGCAGGAATACGTTTCTCTATAAACCCCGTAGCTTCCATGATATCTAATCGGCGAACAGCGTCAGCTATTTTGGCTTCATCGCTGTCATGGTGCGCCTCATCTATCTCAAGGTACAGTTTAAGCTGTGGAAAAAACAGGTCTGCAAGGTAAATCTTGCCAGAATGCCCTTCCTTACGAATGCACTGCTGGCAAACGAACTCAAGTTCAGGGTCATCCAACTTGTGAAAAATTCGGTTGATGATGTAGTGTTCCCAGTTCTTGTGAGATATTTTTGATAATGCACGGAGTATGTAGTCTGTTCTGCTCATAAAAATACAAACAATTTTTTTAATAACAATTAGTTAATGATATTTTAAAAAATAAATCAGAATAATGTTTAATACTTAAATTACTCTGTTGCAAGCTGAAAAAACTAAATTTCTACTACCAGCGGAGAAAATTAGGTCTTTCACATTCATATACTTTTTTGTTTTTACTGGGATACGTAATTTTTACTTGATGCTCACGTATGTAATAGGTCTTCAAATAATCGATAGCTTTTTTATCGGTCAATGCAGTGCGTTGCTTAGTTTTGCAAAAATCCATAAGTTCGCCTTCCGTGCATATATTATTGAAACAGGGTCCACGAACAACCATATTAGCTTTACCTTTATCACCTAGCTTACCGCTTATCCTTGATGAATATGATTTCTTTTTATCGTTATATAATTGAACGGCTGCAGCTTGTGAACCAGTATAATCAAATGGAACAGTTAAAACGTTATTAGCCTTCCCTTGAGTATCAACATCAACATGGATTTTTTCAAAAATAACATCGCCAGTATTGAGTTTAGGGCATAAACTTTCAGCAAGAACATAATCTTCATTAATGGAATCTTGAGCATACCGCTCCGCTTGCTTTAAGATTTCCGTTTTAGCTTTCCAAGATAATTCTTTACCACTTGTATCTAAATAAACGGGATTGGCATAATCACTGTATGATTCAGTGTATGAATGCATGCCAAAAAGACACAACTCATTTTTTTTGGTAGAACACCCCGATAAAATAAAAGCCCCCATTATAAAAAGTATTATATATTTACATTTTAGCACTTTCACCTCTTGACAATTTGACTTGACAAACCATAACTCACCAATATTTATTCTAATTTAGATTAGACAGAGAATATAAATCAAAATCAAGAATGATGGGTATTAGTAAAGATCGACAATGAACAACCTAACGTAACTTCAGAAATCATCTTGTTATCACCTTTCACATTGCGACAATACAAGAAGCATAAGTCAAACCCATTGTTCCGTTGTTCCGTTGTTCCGTTGTTCCGTTGTTCCGTTGTTTTTGTTATCCCCTAATCTTACTCCTCTTGCAAATTCTTGAGCTCTTTCGATGTTTTATTTCGCTTCATCACCAAATTACATTTATCTAGCAGGTAAGACAAAAGTGATTTTTTTCAAATATGGGCTTGTTTTTTGCTGGCTTTATCGACAAAATGATTATTCATCAAACAAACAGACACATTTTCTGAAAAATAGTGCAAAAAGCTGTTGACTGTCGTGTCTGTAATTAGCATAATGCGCCCCGCAACGCCGACGAAGGTAATGCAAAAAAAGATGGCTATGTAGCTCAGCTGGTTAGAGCACAACACTCATAATGTTGGGGTCACAGGTTCGAATCCCGTCATAGCCACCATTATTTTGCGGGAGTGGCGAAATTGGTAGACGCACCAGATTTAGGTTCTGGCGCCGCAAGGTGTGCAAGTTCAAGTCTTGTCTCCCGCACCATTTTCCTTCTCGGTAGCATTGAATTTAAGATTGGGGTATCGCCAAGCGGTAAGGCACCAGGTTTTGATCCTGGCATTCCCAGGTTCGAATCCTGGTACCCCAGCCATCTTAAAACAATCAATAGTAGAATTCCCGGATGGGGTATCGCCAAGCGGTAAGGCACCAGGTTTTGATCCTGGCATTCCCAGGTTCGAATCCTGGTACCCCAGCCATCTACTATCCTACCTATAGTTGCACAATTCATTTTAAAGAAATCATATATGGCTATGTAGCTCAGTTGGTTAGAGCACAACACTCATAATGTTGGGGTCACAGGTTCGAATCCCGTCGTAGCTACCATTTCTTTTGTTGGGGTATCGCCAAGCGGTAAGGCACCAGGTTTTGATCCTGGCATTCCCAGGTTCGAATCCTGGTACCCCAGCCATTCTCTTTTCAACATCGCTTAAATTAACTCCCTGCTCTATCTTACTATGCTTAGGCAGTCTTAATTTTACTTATCGATTTTATTGATAAATTAAATAAAAAATAACAAATTAGCAGATAACTCCATTTTTTAAGCAGTAAAGTATCCCTCTCTACTGTTTTCTATATTTACATCCCTATTTTTAGTTTAAATGATTACTTTTTGGTCATTTGCTTATTTATTTAATCCTAATATTACCGATTAACCAATAGCTTAATCGTTTAAAGTGATGTTAAAGCAACATTTACCTCATAAAATTTACGTTTGCATAACTTTTCTATCAAATGTGTGACTTCAATCATTTCTATATAACCATCGAAAGTGGTAATCTGCGCTCGAATTGTAGTTAGGTATGATTATTACCAGTTAAATTATTATCAACCTCTGGTACTAATAGATTCAGCCCCTTCTTCCATTCCAACTAAATTAGTTCTCAGAAACTCTAATAAAAGTTTTAAACCTAATAATTATAAATTGCCAAACGCAACATTTTTACAGAGAAAATTTATGCGAAACATGATAAAGCAACCAATATATAAGATTTTATATGTTCAGGTAATCGTAGCCATCGTTCTGGGTATCGCACTTGGCCACTTTTTTCCAGACATTGGAGAATCATTAAAACCGCTTGGTGATGCATTCATCAAAATCGTTAAAATGATTATTGCGCCAGTTATCTTCTTAACTGTTGTTACTGGTATATCTGGCATGTCAAACATGAAGGCCGTTGGTAGCGTCGCAGGTAAAGCGATGTTGTACTTCATCACTTTTTCAACCATTGCATTAATTATTGGTCTTATTATTGCCAATATCATTCGCCCAGGCTCTGGCCTGAATATTGATCCTGCAACCTTAGACAGCACTAAAGTTGCTACTTACGTTGAAAAAGCCCACGAGTCTTCAATTGTTGGCTTTTTGATGAATATCATCCCCGATACCGTCATTAGTCCATTAGTAAATGGAAATATTCTGCAAGTTCTATTTATTGCGGTTATTTTTGGGTTAGCGCTAGCTGCAACGGGTAAACACGGCGAGCCTATCGTTAAGTTACTGCAAAACTTTTCTGAACCTGTGTTCAAAATGGTTGCGATGCTCATGAAACTCGCGCCTATTGGGGCATTTGGGGCAATGGCCTTTACCATTGGTAAGTATGGGATTTCATCTATTGGCAACTTAATGATGCTGATAATGACTTTCTACATTACATCCGTTCTATTTGTGTTGTTAGTGTTAGGAGCAGTTGCTAAATACAACGGCTTCTCCATCATTGCGCTAATTAAATATATCAAAGATGAGCTCTGGTTAGTTTTAGGTACCTCTTCTTCCGAAGCCGCACTGCCAAGCTTAATGCGCAAAATGGAGCATGCAGGGTGTGAAAAATCAGTTGTCGGGTTAGTTATCCCAACAGGTTATTCATTCAATCTTGATGGTACGAATATTTATATGACCATGGCTGCATTATTCATTGCTCAAGCTACCAATATTGAATTGACGATTTGGGAGCAAATTTCGCTGTTGCTCGTTGCAATGATTAGCTCTAAAGGTGCTGCTGGCGTTACTGGTGCGGGTTTCATTACATTAGCGGCAACCTTAATGGTTGTTCCAAGCATTCCTGTTGCAGGTATGGCCTTAATCCTTGGTATTGACCGCTTTATGTCTGAGTGCCGTGCTTTAACTAACTTAGTGGGTAACGCGTGTGCGTGTATCGTTGTTGCACGTTGGGAAAAAGAACTGGATACCGAAAAACTGGCTCATGCGTTTTCAGCAAAAAATGAAACATTGGATTCTGTGATTACTGAAGATGACAGCATCAATACAGACACAAGTAATATTCAACCGGTTGATTTAGCTAATAATAAATAGCACTAACTTCTTCACTTAATAATAAATAGGCTGCTAATTAGCGGCCTATTTATTATATTCAAGATAATTTCTATAAACCTAACGCATACTTCAACGCCAGCTTTTTCGCTTCTCCAGCACGCTGTGCCGCCATCAACCCAAGATTCCTAAATATTTTTAATCCTGGTAAGTTTTCACTAAATGCCATGTAAAAAACATCCATCCCAGCTTGCATAATTAAATTATCAGGCAAACGACGTCGTTGGTAACGTTTCAATACACCAAGAGAATTCCAAGGTTGTATATATTCACGCGCGTAAATCACTTCTTTCAACAGAGCATCAACATCTCGGTAGCCTAAATTCACACCCTGCCCCGCTAATGGGTTGATAGTATGGGCTGCATCGCCAATCAATGCTAACCCATCCATCACATAGCGGCTTGCATGATGACGAGTCAGTGGAAATGCCCCTGACGCAATTGCGATAACAGGCCCTAAACGTTCAGGAAAGGCTTCGGATATTGCTCCCGTCAATTGTTCCATTGACATACCTTGTAGACGCCTAATCTTTGCGGGACTGTCATACCAGACTAATGAGGCCCAATTATCATACAGAGGTAAAAATGCCCTTGGCCCTGATGGGAAAAACTGCTGCCATGTTTTATCTTGCTGAGGTTGCTGTGTTTGAATGCTAATCAACATACATGACTGGCGATACTGCCAGCCGCGGCTACCAATTCCTGCCATTTTACGGACTTGCGAATTAGCGCCATCGGCTCCGACCACAAGCTTAGCTTGTAAAGTATGGCCATCATCTAATGCTAACATCCATTCTTTTTGCTGCTTAGGTTGGTATAAATTGATGAGTTTCGCCGGGCAAACAAGGTCTAGATTGCTGTATTTTTCACATTCTTGCCATAACGCAAGCTGTAGTACTCTGTTTTCTACCATAAACCCAAGTTCAGGTAGCCCAAGGCTTTTAGCATCAAAAATCACATTGCTATCTGGTTCTTCCCATGTTTCTAACTGGCGATATGGGGCACTTCGCATTGCCTTAACATGTTGCCAAGCCCCTAATTGCTCCAACAATTCAACAGAAGCGCGGCTAATCGCAGAAATACGAACATCAGGGGCACTTTGTGGGTCAAAGGCCACAGGTTGTGCTTTTTCAAGCAAAGCAACTCGCATGCCTTCTTGAGCAAAGCCCAATGCTGCTGCCGCGCCAGTCATACCCGCGCCAACGACGACAACATCATAAGATTCGATTAATTTATTCATACGTTCGCTACTATTTACTGTTTAATAAAGGTTACTGTTTAATAAAGGTTATTGTTTGATAACAGTGACCACGTTGATAAAGGTATTGTACCGAAAAATGAGGGTTCTCACAGGAAATATAGGCATTGAAGTCTTAGAGGTCATTCATTCCTCCACCTTAATAACCTTACAAATAGTATATTTTGCTGAAAACACTTTGATTTGCACAAAAAACAACCACAATTTTGCAACATCCTCTGGTCACTGATGCCGCAAATGAATACAATACGTGCTAATTTTAAAACAATAGGCAAATTGCCTGCCCTTAGATTTCGTGTAGTGATATTATTTTAAATATCTTTGCATTTATCCCATCATACAATGATGTCCTTAATCAAAATGCATGCGAGTTCCCAAAAATATAAAGGGTAGGACTTTGGATTTACAACGCGTTTCGGAGTCCATTACACTAGCCGCTTCGAAAACACCGGATATACGACATGTCGACGAATAAAAAGCTATATATTAAAACTTGGGGTTGCCAAATGAATGAGTATGACTCATCCAAAATGGTTTCTTTATTAGAAAATACCCATGGTTATCAACTCACTGAAGTTGCAGAAGAAGCAGACTTATTACTGCTTAATACCTGTTCCATTCGTGAAAAAGCACAAGAAAAAGTCTTCCATCAGCTTGGTCGTTGGAAGTTTTTTAAAGATAAAAACCCTGACATCATCATTGGTGTAGGCGGCTGTGTTGCTTCGCAAGAAGGGGATTTTATTCGCCAACGTGCGCCAAGCGTTGACATCGTTTTCGGCCCGCAAACTTTGCACCGTTTGCCTGAAATGATTAATCAAGTTCAAGGTACGCGTAGCCCTGTTATCGATATCAGTTTCCCTGAAATTGAAAAATTTGACCGCTTACCAGAACCTCGCGCTGAAGGCCCGACCGCATTCGTTTCCATTATGGAAGGCTGTAACAAGTATTGCACTTTCTGCGTAGTGCCTTATACCCGTGGTGAAGAGGTTAGCCGCCCTTGTGATGATATTCTTTTTGAAATCGCACAGTTAGCCGCACAAGGTGTACGTGAAGTTAACCTACTGGGTCAAAACGTGAATGCGTACCGTGGTGAAACCTTTGATGGTGAAATTTGCTCATTTGCAGAATTACTGCGTTTAGTCGCGGCTATTGATGGCATCGACCGTGTCCGCTTTACCACTAGCCACCCAATTGAATTTACTGACGATATCATCGAAGTTTACCGCGATACCCCTGAATTAGTCAGTTTCTTGCATCTACCCGTGCAAAGTGGCTCAGACCGCGTTCTAACAATGATGAAACGCGCTCATACCGCACTTGAATATAAAGCCATTATTCGCAAACTGCGTGAAGCACGCCCTGGTATTCTAATCAGTTCAGACTTTATCGTGGGCTTCCCTGGTGAAACAACCGAAGACTTCGAAAAAACCATGAAACTGATTGCAGACGTGAACTTTGATATGAGCTACAGCTTTGTCTATTCTGCGCGTCCAGGCACCCCAGCTGCGGATTTACCTGATGATGTAACCGAAGATGAGAAAAAACAGCGTCTATACTTACTGCAACAGCGTATTAATCAGCAGGCATTAAGCTTCAGCCGCCAAATGGTGGGAACCGTTCAACGTATCTTAGTTGAAGGAACATCGCGTAAAAACGTCATGGAGCTGTCTGGACGTACTGAAAATAACCGTGTTGTGAACTTTGAAGGCACACCGGATATGATCGGTAAATTTGTGGATGTCGAAATTGTGGATGTTTATACCAACTCATTGCGCGGTAAAGTCATTCGTACAGAAGATCAAATGGGTCTTCGCGTTCATGAATCACCAGAGTCTGTTATTGCACGTACTCGTAAAGAAGATGAGCTAGGTGTTGGCAGCTTTCAACCCTAAGCCACAACCATAGGATATTCAGTGACCGAGACAAAAAATTTGCAAATCGCAACACAAGAAATCTTTCTAGAACCCGCAGATAACCAGCGTTTAATGAGCCTCTGCGGGCCATTTGACGATAATATCAAGCAGCTAGAACGCCGCCTTGCTATCGAAATTAATCGCCGCGATAACCGTTTTAAGTTATCGGGTAAGCCGCTGAATGTTCAAGCGGCGAGCAAAATTTTGCGTCAACTGTATGTCGATACCGCGCCTGTGCGCGGTGTTATCCCTGATATCGACCCTGAAAATATTCACTTAGCCATTCTGGATAGCCGTGTTTTAGAGCAATCTGCCGATAGCGTTCCTGACTACGGTAAAGCGGTGAATATCAAGACTAAACGTGGTGTGATCAAACCACGTACTCCAAATCAAGCGCAATATATCGCCAATATTTTAGACCATGATATTACATTTGGCATTGGCCCTGCAGGAACTGGGAAAACCTATTTAGCGGTAGCCGCGGCGGTAGATGCGTTAGAGCGCCAAGAGGTTCGCCGTATTTTGCTAACCCGTCCTGCGGTTGAAGCAGGTGAGAAACTTGGTTTTTTACCTGGGGATCTCAGCCAAAAAGTCGACCCTTATCTACGCCCACTTTATGATGCGCTATTCGAAATGTTAGGCTTTGAAAAAGTTGAAAAGCTGATTGAGCGTAATGTTATCGAAGTCGCACCGCTGGCCTATATGCGTGGCCGTACCTTGAATGATGCTTTTATTATTTTAGATGAGAGCCAAAACACCACCATCGAACAGATGAAGATGTTTTTAACACGTATTGGTTTTAATTCCAAAGCGGTTGTGACGGGTGATATTACTCAGGTTGACTTACCTCGCGGGAGTAAATCAGGGTTACGTCATGCCATTGAAGTGCTTTCCGAAGTCGATGATTTAAGCTTCAATTTCTTCCACAGTGAAGACGTAGTTCGCCATCCAGTCGTTGCAAAAGTTGTCATGGCTTATGAGGCTTGGGAAGAACAAGACAATAAACGTCGCCAGCAGTTACGTGAAGAAAAAGAAAAAGAACAACAAAAGCAATTTGAAAAGCAGGAAAATCTATAAATGAGTGACATTATTCTCGATTTACAAATTGCGTGTGAAAACCCTGATGGCTTGCCTTCGGAAGCCGAGTTTCAGCGTTGGCTAGCCGCTGTTTTACCGAAATTTCAAGCACTAAGTGAAGTCACTATTCGGGTAGTTGATGAGCAGGAAAGCCATCACTTAAATTTAACCTATCGTGGCAAAGACAAACCGACTAACGTGTTGTCATTCCCCTTTGAGGCTCCACCAGAAATTGAACTGCCTTTGCTTGGTGATTTAATTATTTGCCGCCAAGTCGTTGAGCAAGAAGCTATTGACCAACAAAAAACGGCAGAAGAGCACTGGGCTCATATGGTCGTTCATGGTTGCCTTCATCTTTTAGGCTATGATCATATTGAAGATGATGAAGCGGAAGAAATGGAAGGTTTAGAAACTGAAATTCTAGCTGAGTTGGGCTATGAAGACCCATATCTTGCAGAAAAAGAGTGACCTAACTATAATTTTTTGAGATATCTTTCTCAAAGAAAGCATTACTTTACAAAAAATTGACGGTTATTTTGCAGATAAACCGTCAATTTTGTGCTAAAAAAGAATGTAGTAAACTGTTTTTATTAACTAACCTAAGCTCCAAATACTTTGACTTGGGCTACTTTTGGTACCAAGTGCGGCCAACAACGCTGCGGTTCGAGATACGACGAGTGAATACTCTAAATAATTCGAATTGCAGCTAGGCGGCCAGCGAGGATATCTCGATGAGCATACATTAGTATGTGATTCGAGTAGCCGAGTGCAGCCAACAACGCTGCGGTTCGAGATACGACGAGTAAATACTCTAAATAATTCGAATTGCAGCTAGGCGGCCAGTGAGGATATCTCGATGAGCATACATAAGTATGTGATTCGAGTAGCCGAGTGCAGCCAACAACGCTGCGGTTCGAAGTATGACGAGTATTTTTTGAGGAAAAAAAAATTAACCGCCATGAGCGACGATAACTCTTCGAGTAGCGATAACCCTGGTCCTAAGAAAGGGTTCTTTGCACTGTTAAATCACCTATTCCATGGTGAACCTAAAAATCGTGATGATTTGGTCGAATTAATCCGCGACTCTGAACAGAACGATTTGATCGATCCTGACACCCGCGAAATGCTTGAAGGGGTAATGGATATTGCGGATCAGCGTGTGCGCGACATTATGATCCCGCGTTCCCAAATTGTTACCTTAAAACGTAACCAAACGCTTGATGAGTGCCTTGATGTCATTATTGACTCTGCTCACTCACGCTTCCCTGTTATTAGTGAAGATAAAGACCATATCGAAGGGTTATTAATGGCAAAAGATTTACTGCCATTTATGCGTACTGACGCTGAGCCTTTTAGTATCGATAAGGTATTACGCCAAGCGGTTGTTGTCCCTGAAAGTAAGCGAGTAGACAGACTACTCAAAGAATTCCGCTCTCAACGCTACCATATGGCTATCGTTATCGATGAGTTTGGTGGTGTTTCTGGTCTAGTGACTATTGAAGATATTTTAGAGCTCATCGTGGGCGAAATTGAAGACGAATACGACGACCAAGACGATGTTGATATTCGTCAACTTAGCCGCCATTCTTATTCTGTGCGCGCCCTTACGCAGATTGAAGATTTCAATGAAGCCTTTGGGACTCATTTTAGTGACGAAGAGGTTGATACGGTCGGTGGCCTCGTTATGCAAGCCTTCGGTCATCTACCTTCTCGTGGTGAAACCATCACAATTGACAACTATCAATTTAAAGTTGCGATGGCAGATAGTCGCCGGATCCTTCTGCTTCACGTGAAAATTCCAGACGACGCGCCAGTTCCAACTTTGGAAGAAGAACAGACTTAATGAACTCAACGTCTATTTATCAAAGTCAGCGGTTGCGGTTACTGCTGGCTTTAATTTTCGGAGCCAGTGGAACGCTGGCTTTTTCGCCTTTTGACATCTGGCCTGCCGCACTTCTTTCTATCCTTTTTCTCCAATTACTGACCTTGCAGCGCACAGCCAAGCAATCTTTTGCTATCGGTTTCGCTTGGGGATTTGGCTTATTCGGTAGTGGCGTTAACTGGGTTTACGTCAGTATCGCGGATTTTGGGGGGATGCCAGGGCCTGTTAACGTCTTTATTGTCATTCTTTTGGCAGCATACCTTTCCCTTTATACAGGGCTTTTTGGGGCATTGATGGCTAAATTTGCCCCACATGCCAATATTTGGCGTTTAGTATTTCTTGCTCCTGCCCTGTGGCAAGTCACTGAGTTTTTACGTGGTTGGGTTCTCACTGGTTTCCCATGGCTGCAATTTGGCTACAGCCAAATTGATGGCCCCATGAAATCGCTCGCTCCAATATTCGGCGTCGAAATGATCACATTGCTATTATTTAGCATTAGTGGTTTGTTAGTGCTCGCTATCCTACGTCGTAGCTTTATTGCATTAGCCACAGCGGTAGTTTTACTGTTTGCCCCATTAGTTGCCAAAAATATTCAGTGGTTTACCCCGCTTGAAGACAACAAAATGCAGGTGGCATTAGTTCAAGGTAATATCCCGCAATCAATGAAATGGGAAGCCAGTTTTTTACAGAAAACCAAAGATACCTATATGGAGTTATCTCGTCCTTATATTGGTAAAGCATCGCTAATTATCTGGCCTGAATCTGCCGTACCTTCTGTTGAACTGGATAACCAAGCATGGCTAAAATCCCTCGACCGGCTGTTAGCGGCTTCGAACACTCAATTAATCACAGGGATCGTTGATGCAAGGCCAATGGATGGGGAATATGAGTTCTTTAATACGATTATTGTATTAGGGGATAAAAACCCGTATCTCTACCCATCAAAAAACCGTTATAACAAACATCATTTAGTGCCATTTGGGGAGTTTGTTCCATTAGAAGATATCCTGCGCCCTATTGCACCGTTTTTTAACTTACCGATGTCTGGATTCAGCCGTGGTGATTACCAACAAGCCCAACTCGCTGTAGGGAATATTCACCTCACTGCCGCTATTTGTTATGAAATTATCTTAGGTACACAGGTCAGAGATAATTTTAAACCTGATAGCGACTACTTACTTACTGTTTCAAATGATGCGTGGTTTGGCCAATCTATCGGCCCATGGCAGCATTTCCAAATGGCACGTATGCGTTCGTTAGAATTGGGACGCCCATTATTACGTTCCACTAATAACGGGATAACTGCGGTGATCCGTGCGGATGGTTCAATACAAGATATGCTACCACAATTTAAAACAGCGACTCTTGCCACTGAAGTCACACCGACAACAGGGCTAACCCCTTACGCACGTTGGAGTAATCATCCAATGTGGGGAATCGCCATTATGTTTGGTATTCTTGGTTTTGCTATGAATAGACGTCAAAAGTAACGATGTTGACCCCACCTCGGTACCTGTAAATGAGGTGGGGAATTAGCTAAGCAACCAATAACCCCTGTGTGTCCGCAATCTTCACCGTCACAATGCAGCCTGAATTAAATTGTAAGAAATCATCTTCAATGCCATCAGAAAAAATAACGCCGTTATCTGGCATTAATGACTCAACAGCTAACGGGCTACTCGGCTCAATCGTGCCAAATACCCATTTGGTTCCTGTCGTTTTACTTAAAAACGGCTCCCTAACACTAAATTGTAATTTACTTTCCCCCCAACCAAATCCTTTTGCCAACGGGTGAGTACTTACTCCCATAATGGCCTGTGCTCCCGCTAAAATAGATTGAAACCACCCCGTTGACCCAAGTCCTGTGGATATAATTATTCCAGAAGATGATTGAAACTCTTGTTCCCCATTCCAGTTCAATAAATAGCGTGCCGAAGTGTGGCTTTTCGGGCCAATGAATAAATCGTTTACCGCTAATAGTGATTGCCCATCATTGGTTGTAGCTTGTGCAAAAGTCACTATTTTTTGCTCTATTTTTCCTTTTAAGGTATTTATCACGACTTCCTGCAATTGGCCTATTTCAAAAGGAAGTAGTTGGCCATCCCACCTTTCAGGGTCAGGGTTAATAGCAATAACTGGCTGTCCATTTAAGTATTTCAAGGTATTCGCCACTAAACCATCTTGGCCAATGACAACAACAATATCCTGTTTAGAAAATTGGTAACTCGGTAATAATTTTCGTTCCAATAATTGAAATCTACCCAATGATTTCAATACCGATTCGGCTTGCACTAATTGGCGCAGATATAAATCATGTTCATTTAAATAATCGCTCACTTCAACATGGTTGTGCTCCAAGTAAAATTTGGCTTGAGGCCAGGTGTTAAAGCGTTCAATCAATTCCTGTAAACGCGTTTTACGCATGACTAATACAAATCGCACGTCATTATTCCTTTGCATTATTTACCTCCTTTTTTCATTAACTGGCTAAATAAATCAGGCGATATATTGAGCTCACCAATTTTTCCAGCATTTTGTGCCAATGATTCGAATGCCATCGCCATCAACTGCTCAGGTCCCATTTTAGCCAACGCTAACGCTTTTAAGTTTTCAACGGGTAATTGACTGTAAGCTTTCATTTTAGATTCAATGGAATAAGCATCTGCATCAGACTGTATACGCTGGTTTTCAACACTAAGCGCAACCAGCTCATTGCGTTTTGCCTCTGCACTTACTTGTGCAATTAACTCTTCTTGCTCTATTTCGGCTCGCTCTCGCAATATTTTTCGCTCATTATCAAGACGAGCCTCTTCAATTTGTTGTTCTTTGGCCTGAACAGATAAATCTGTTTCTAATTCAGCTTCTTTAATTGTTCGTTCTTGTTCTACAGAAAACTTACGTCTTGCATAAATGGCATCATCAGCCTCTTTCAGTATGGATTCTCTCGCTTGTGCTTCTAACGCTTTGAGCGTTTCAGGTAATGGTGCGATGGCGGAAATAGAAACATCCAAAATTTCAATTCCCAGTGACTCAATAACCGCCTGCTCTGCTAATTGCTGGTTCACCAAAATCACTAATGATTGGCTAATTAGTAATGCATCTCGCAATGAAGTAGTTTGTATTTTGGCTTGAATCACTGTTTGAGCTGCTCGCACAACTCGGTCACTTAATTTAAGGGGATCTTCAGAAGAGTAGCTTTTCCCATCCTTAGATAAATTAAAATTTAAGACGTCCGCGGTTTTTTCCGGCTGCTTTACCTGAAAAGAAATTTGCCCCTGAATACGTAAACTTTGGAAATCAGACGTTTGTAAATTAAAAATAAATGGGGCTTCTTGGGCATTTAATGGAAGCGCCGCAATGGAAGTTTTATCGGAGTTATACCAAAAACTGAGCCCCTTACCTTGCTTACGCACTTTCCCATTCACCGATTGAATAACAAAAGTTGATGAGTCTGCTTTGAAATATTTAAAGTTAATCATAGTGGATTCCTCGTTATTGTCTTTATGACCTTAATTAATTATTGTCTTATAGACACAAATAAGTCAAGTGTTAAATGTCTTAATGACAATAACTATTTTTACCTGTATGATCTAACCCTAAACTTCATCTTTAGCGTTGAGTGGTAACAATATGAATGAAAAAGAGTTTCTTGCTAGTTATGACAGAAAAGATTATTTATCGCCTTTACTCACTGTCGATGCCGTTTTATTTACTTATCATGAAAATACGTTGAAGGTATTACTGGTTGAGCGAGCAAGTTTCCCTGAAAAAGGAAAATGGGGCTTACCGGGAGGATTTATTGACGAGCAAAATGATCAAACCTTAGAAGAGACTGTTTTACGCAAGCTAAAAGAAAAAACAGGAGTTATTCCTCCTTATGTTGAGCAACTTTGTACGGAAGGAAACCACCAACGAGACCCTCGCGGCTGGTCTGTCACTGTTTGCTATACAGCTCTAATTGCTTACCAAGCCTGCGAAGCCCATATTGATACCGTGGATTCTGTAAAATGGGTTTCTATTGATGAAATTGAACAACTGACTCTTGCATTCGACCACCTCAAACTTTATCAACAAGCGAGAGAACGCCTAAAGCAAAAATCACTCTATTCGATAGTTCCAGGTTTTGCATTACCTGACGTTTTTACCTTAGCAGAGCTACAACATGTCCATGAAGTTTTGATTGGTAAGCCTTTACAAAATAAATCGTTTAGGCGCCGACTCGAACAAGCTGATTTGTTAATTGATACCGGAGAAAAACGCCACGAGCGTGGCCGACCCGCTAATTTGTATCGTTTAAAACCACAATCAGCGGACTACCGTTTTATTCGTAATTTAGAATTTTAATCATTGATATGCCTGATAAACAAATATTATCAGGCATTCCAATGAATGCTATTGGCAAATTGCAGGGGTAACAATATAGGTAAAAATGAGTTTGTTAGACTTATGATAATTATGCGTAATGCCTTCGGGAAACATTTCATGCAAAATATCCATACCTGCATTTTTACCGCAATAGTTGCGATTTAAAATCTCACGCATATTTTGCTGCCAGCTATCACCTTCCAATATATTGTCAGGGATCCCTTTGATAGTGTATTGGTAAAATAACATGCCATTTTTAGCAGTCACTTCCGTCAATAGTGTTACGTCATCAATCAGCATAGGCAATGATTCCGCCATGTCAGATAGAAAAATGCCCCGTAACATCGTTGGGTCATCATCTCCTTTTGCATTAAACGCATTGATTTTATCTTCTGTTGAATTAGCTTTTATTTCATCATAACGCTGTTCTATTTTTGAATTTTCTATTGTTCCTGATGGTTCTTTAGTTGTCGTTTTTTCTTCCACATCAGGGGAGCATCCCGTGATTAATACCGCGCCTAAAAATAATCCAACCACTTTTTTAAACATAGCCATCCCATTCACCTATTTTATTATTTATATAGCCGAATGAGTTTACCATAATGATAAATTAAACTTATAGGCAGAAAAGTCCCCTTTTTTAGGTCAAAGGGGATGGTGGAAAGTTAAAAGGATGCCAACCACATACGCATTTTTAGACCATAAGAGCTAGTCCAACCCGATGTAAAGCTAACTAATTCACCGTTATCAATTACCATAAATGTGGGAGTTGCGCTGACCCCAACCGCATTGGAAAGCTGACCGCTGGTATCGTTAATCACAGGAAACGTTAATTCCTTGTTTTCCATTCCCTTGATTAAGCGAGATGTTTCACCTGAACGTATCGCGATCGAAATAATTGGCATACCTGATTGGCTTAACTCTGATACCGTTGGCGAAGTCAAATTACATACCCCACACCAAGTTGCCCAAAAATACACTAGAATCGGTTTTTCTTTACTTAACTCAGCTAATGAAACGCTCTCACCATTCACTAGAGTGTGCTGCTCCAATAATACGGGCGCAAGGGTTTGTGGTTTGCGCCATAAATCCATCACCGTAAAGGCAATAAATAAAATAATTGCCAAAACAATAATTTCTTTAGACCACTTTTTTATTTTATTCATATAGTTACTTACCTATTTGTTATCAAATAGTACAAATCAAAGATGTAAGAAACCAAAACATCCACTTAAAATGAATGCTTTAGCATTTAATTAAATATTTTTTTCCTATCCTCTAATTTTAGAGTTTGGATTGTTTAATCTTTATCCTCTAATTTTAGAGTTTGGATTGTTTAATCTTTATCCTCTAATTCTAGAGTTTGGATTATTTAATCTTTATCCTCTAAATAATTCGCGTTGTGGCTAGGCGGCAAACGAGACTATCGTGGGGTGCATACACAAGTATGTGACCCACGTAGTCGAGAGCAGCCAACAACGCTGCAGCGCGAAGTATGACGAGGCACAATCTATCCTCTAAATAATTCGTGTTGAGGCTAGGCGGCGAGTGAAACTAAGCCCTAGGAGCATACATAAGTATGTGACTAGGGTTAGTAAGCGAAGCCAACAACGCCACAGCGCGAAGTATGACGAGGATTATTTGAGCTTAGCGAGCTGCTCCTTCACTACCGCCTCAAACTGCTGTGCATCAATAGCACCTGGGATCATTTCATCACCCACCAATGTTGCTGGCGTTCCATTCACACCCAATTTTTCTGCCAATATCATATTGGTACGAATACCATCGCGGCTCTTATCACTCGCTTTTAGCTTATCGTTGCCAGTGGCTTTGAGAGCATCTTTGATATTTGCATCTGATAGCATGCCCTGTTTTTGCATAAATTTATGGTGTAAAGCTTCAAATGCTTTCGGGTCTTCTTGCCACAGTGTCATGGTTAACTGAGCTGAATCCATTGAAGTCTGGCCTTTAAATGGTAAGTATTTAATTACCACAGCCACATCATCAGGGTATTTTTTCACAAGATCCATCAGTTGTGGGTCGAAACGCTTACAGAATGGGCAGTTAAAATCAGTAAAGTTAACCAAAACTAACTTGGCATCTTTTTTACCGATACGCGGGCTGGTTGGGTCATTGAATAAAGCATCGTGCTCCGCTTTTAACGTTTCTTTCATTTGGGCTTGTTGTTTTTCCCCTTGTTTGGCTTGCAGGGCAACGATAGCTTCTTCGAGAATTTCTGGGTTTTCAACCAAAGTATCACGCACTAATTTACGCACTTGTGCTTCTTGGTCTGCACTCAAAGGTGCCGCCTGTGCTACTGATCCAATCATTAGTGACGAAAATAAAACAGCTAAAATTGTTTTTTTCATTTTGTGGCTCCTTTGGCCTGATTCATAACGGATATTAGCGATTCACGATCAAGTATCGTTGAAAGTACTTCGCCTTCGGCCAAGTTAGGGCCATAGATTTGATTAAATGGAACAGCGACCTGCCCACGTTTTTGTAAAAATGCCGTAATTTCAGGTGAAGGCTTCGTCCAATCACCACGTAAAGCAACAACATCAGGTTCACTAAGCAGCTGTTGAATATCATCTCTTAGCAATACATTGTATTTATTTGCCTTACAGGTTACGCACCATTCCGCGGTAACATCAATAAATACGCGTTTATTATCCGCTAGCGCATCAGCAATTGCCTGTTCAGTTAGCGGTTGCCAATTCACCGTATCTTTAACGAGAGAACGGCTACCAGAGTGCTGTTCTTGCGTCATCCAAACAAATCCACCAGCAAAAACGGCAAATAATATAAATGGCAAGATAGCCGCCCTTACACCACGTTTTATCGCGATAAAGACCACTAATAACACTAAGAAAATGACAGCAATCGCGGTCGAAGTAGAGACACCAAAATGCGGAATTAATAAGCTAATTAGCCATAAGCTGGAAACTAGCATCATGACTCCAAGTATTGCACGCAATTTGAGCATCCACATACCCGGTTTTGGTAACAACCTCGCAATAGCAGGAAAAGCGGCAATTAATAGCCAAGGCAAACTCATTCCGACACCTAATGCCGTGAAGATCAACCACAACTCTTCCATTGGTGCAGCCAGTGCAAAGGCCACAGCTGTGCCCAAAAATGGTGCAGAGCAAGGCGTTGCCAGTAATGTCGCAAATACTCCTTGCCAAAAATGGCCACTATTGCCATGACCACCTGCGGTCGCCAAGCGTGTATTGGCCTTACTACCTAGGTTTATTTCGAATAAACCAAATAAATTTGCAGTAAATAACGCCGTTACCACCACCATAAAGCCGATAAACCACGGGTTTTGGAACTGAATGCCCCAGCCAACGGCTTGCTGACCGACCCGCAGTAAGGTCATCAGTAAGGCGAGTAACCAGAAGGAAACCAAAATCCCTGAAGAAGACAGTAAAAATTGGCGACGAATGGTTTTCTGCTCACCTTGCGGAACCATTAAGACTGAGCCCAGTTTCATGGCGAGCACAGGAAGAACGCATGGCATTAGATTAAGGATCAAGCCACCTAAAAGTGCAAATAACACTACTTGCCATAAAGAAGCACCGCTCACTTTTGACGCTATTGTGCCAGTAAATGTGCTAACTTGATGGCTAATTTGCTGGGAAATGTCACCATCAGAAACCACAAAAGAAATGGTTTTTCCGGTTAAATCAGGAGACTCGCCCCCCCAATCATCACCAACATCTATTGTTGCTGTTAAATGTTCTCCTGATGTTTCTATTACAGGTACGCCTAACGCCGCCCCTTCAACCACATCAGTGAAGATGTTCGGTTGTTCCCACGAGTTCCCTGTGTTTTTTTGTAATTCAATGATTAGCTTATCATTAGCAAAACCAACTTTGGTTTGCTCAACTAAACCACTTGATGGTGGAACCGCACCTTTGGCTTGGTTAAACGCCCAAGTAAAGTCAGCAGGAACAAGTTCTGTTAAATCGAGCTCAAATGGGTAATCGGTTAAAATACAAACATTACTACATGTTGATAATGTTAACGTTCCTGCCAGTTTGTCCAACTTCTCATTACTTGTTACTGTTATGGGGAAAACCACATCGCCCATATAACCTTGAGTTGAAACACCCGCGACATCAAAGCGCCCTGGTGTTGGCCATTGCCAATCCGTTGATTCAACAGGTGACGACCATACGATTTCAGGCGCTACTCCGCCTTCGCCTGGCGAGCGCCAATAGGTTTTCCATCCCTCATCAAGTTTCACATCAAGCAAAACCTCAATTTTGCCATTTTCCTGTGCTGAACTTAATAACCTGACCTGCGCATGCCGTGGAGTGTTGTCATTCATCCACCCCGTATTCGCAGGTTGCAACCACCCCGTATCTGCAGCGTATAAACTGCTCGAAAATAGTGCAAAAAATATAAAAAATGAATTAATTAAAAAACGCATTGTTTCCTCCAGAATAAATTACACAACCGAATCCCTATTCGTTGTGTGTTAATTCCGAAGATTACAAAATTGTAAGTGTCTTCTGACTCTTGGAGGGGCATGCTTCTCTTCATTATTTGCTCTAGATATAAATAGATTAGTACAAAATAAAGTTAGCGCAGCCAAAGTAAGGAACATAAAGAAGAATGGTTCAAGCACAGCAGGTAACAAAGTCATTAATGACTTGGCGCTCAGTTCACAACTAGAAAGATGTGTACTACTGCCATCACCTTGTTTTACTTGTGATTGTTCGATATAGGAAAGGTTAGCTCCAGTATTAATTTGCACTTGAGCTAAGACATCTGGCACAAAAAAATTGGCGAGCAGACGCTCTCCGACGGCACGTTGATTCATACAAATCAATACCATCAGACAGGCGAATATCACTAATCCTTTACCTAATTTTAAATGCCTGTTCATGCGCACCTTGGTATAACTTCCTGAAATAATACTAATTATGCGACTTTGATAACCATAACGATAAAAACCAGTCTTTGATTAATACCGTTACACCGTCTATAAGTTAAATAGAGGTTACATCTTACACAGCAAAATATTCCGTACAAGTGTCATCAGCTAACTTTACAAATATTATTCTCTTCCCAATGAACAAAAATGCAGTTCCATCAAAACTAGGCACGTAAATTGCTTTATCCAATATATGACATGAAACGAAGATAGATTGCACCTTAACAGTGCGTGACTATCAGTTTAGGACAATATTAAGTGGCAAATCACCATGTTAGTGCGGTAATTCAAAAATTACCCAAATAATATGCGAGACAGCTCCCGAAATTGAAACAATTTGTTTTCATTAATTAACAAATTTAATTACTTTTTAACAACAATAAAACATATAGCGGATAATCGCGGTATTGTCTAAATCTGCGAAACATTTGCAAACACAACACTACAAAACCACAGTAATTCAGGCGTTATCTCGTGATGACCCCTTAAAATTACAACGGGTTTACACCGATGTTCTAAAGGAGTTGTAATTATGCGTATAAGTAAACTTGTATTATCGATGATGATTTTAGGTGCAACCTGCGCAGTCCAAGCAGAAGAATTAAACGGCACTCTGAAAAAAATCAAAGACAACGGTGTAATAGTTGTTGGTCATCGTGAATCATCCGTACCGTTCTCTTACTATGATAATAGCCAGAAAGTGGTTGGTTACTCGCAGGATTATTCAAATGCCATTGTTGATGCAGTGAAGAAAAAATTAAACATGCCTGATCTGCAAGTCAAACTCATTCCCATTACATCACAAAACCGTATTCCACTCCTGCAAAATGGCACATTTGATTTTGAATGTGGTTCAACAACCAATAACGTAGAAAGACAAAAACAAGCGGCTTTCTCTAACACTATCTTTGTGGTCGGGACACGCTTACTCACCAAAGGTGATTCCGGTGTAAAAGACTTTGCTGACTTAGCCGGTAAAAATGTTGTCGTGACCTCAGGTACGACTTCTGAAATTCTGTTGAATCAGTTAAATGATGAAAAAAATATGAAAATGCGCATTATCAGCGCGAAAGACCATGGTGACTCATTCCGTACCTTGGAGTCAGGCCGTGCTGTCGCCTTTATGATGGATGATGCATTGTTAGCGGGTGAGCGAGCAAAAGCGAAAAAACCGGATATCTGGGAAATCGTTGGCAAACCGCAAACTGAAGAAGCTTATGGCTGTATGTTGCGTAAAGATGACCCTCAATTTAAAGCGCTTATCGACGAAACCATTGCGAAAGCACAGACCTCGGGGGTCGCAGAGAAATCCTTTGACCGCTGGTTCAATCAGCCTATTCCACCAAAAAATCTGAACCTGAAATTTACTTTGTCCGATGAAATGAAAGCCTTATTTAAAGAACCAAATGACAAAGCATTAAACTAATAAAAAGACAAACAGGGTATTACTGAAGTAAGAATTGCAAGGCGGTCGTTCCCCGCCTTGCATCCTCTCTTACGACAGTATTCGGGAATTACATTGCCCACAGGAAGTCAATATCATGTCTATTAACTGGAATTGGGGGATTTTCCTTCAGGAAGCCCCATTTGGGAATACCACCTACTTAGGGTGGTTAATATCTGGCCTCGAAGTCACCGTAACACTTTCTATTTGCGCTTGGATTATTGCATTTCTAGTCGGTTCATTCTTCGGTATTTTACGTACAGTACCTAACCGTTTTTTAGCTTTTTTAGGTACCGCATACGTAGAATTATTCCGTAACGTGCCGCTTATTGTACAATTTTTTACTTGGTATTTAGTTATTCCAGAACTTCTCCCGCGTTCAATCGGGGATTGGTTTAAAATGGATTTAGATCCTAACTATCAATTCTTTATTTCCTCAATGCTTTGCCTTGGGTTATTCACCGCAGCGCGGATGACTGAGCAAGTGCGCGCAGCCATTCAGTCACTACCTAGAGGGCAAAAAAGTGCCGCACTCGCAATGGGGCTGACTTTGCCACAAACCTATCGCTACGTTCTATTACCCAATGCCTATCGGGTTATTTTGCCACCAATGACGTCAGAAATGTTGAACTTGGTTAAAAACTCAGCCATTGCGTCAACCATTGGCTTAGTCGATATGGCAGCACAAGCAGGAAAGCTATTGGACTATTCTGCTCACGCATGGGAATCCTTTACCGCAATTACGTTAGCTTATGTCGGTATTAACGTCATTATCATGATTCTGATGACGTTATTAGAGCGCAAAGTTCGCTTACCTGGCACTCTTGGAGGGCGGTAAAATGATGTATGAATTTGACTGGAGCTCAATTGCTCCGAGTATGCCCTTTTTAATCGATGGCTTTATTGTCACCGCGAAAATTACACTGACCGCGATAGTGGTGGGGATTTTGTGGGGTACTGTCCTTGCTGTGATGCGGTTATCCACATTCAAACCCATTAGCTGGTTTGCTGCCTTGTATGTGAATACATTTCGCTCCATTCCACTAGTCATGGTTTTGCTGTGGTTCTACTTAATTGTGCCTAGCTTATTACAAAATGTTCTAGGCTTATCACCAAAAAATGATATTCGTTTAATTTCTGCAATGATAGCCTTCTCTCTTTTTGAAGCGGCCTATTACTCTGAGATTATTCGTGCTGGTATTCAAAGTATTTCACGAGGACAAGCCTCTGCGGCGTTAGCTTTGGGAATGACAAATATGCAAACTATGCGGCTCGTGGTGTTACCGCAAGCCTTTAAAGCCATGGTGCCGTTGTTGTTAACTCAAGGGATTGTGCTGTTCCAAGACTCATCCCTCGTGTATGTGCTCAGTTTGACAGACTTTTTCCGTACCGCCACCAATATTGGTGAGCGTGATGGGACACAAGTAGAGATGGTACTGTTTGCGGGTCTGGTGTACTTTATTGTCAGTTTTGGCGCTTCTATGTTAGTGAATTATCTTAAGAAAAGGACTGTTTCATGATAACCCTGAAAAATGTATCCAAATGGTATGGCCAATTTCAGGTGCTTACAGACTGCACAACTGAAGTTAAAAAAGGTGAGGTTGTGGTTGTGTGCGGGCCATCTGGTTCTGGTAAATCCACATTAATAAAAACAGTGAATGGTTTAGAGCCGATTCAACAGGGTGAGATTTTTGTGAATGATATTCAAGTTAATAACAAAAAAACTGACCTTGCAAAACTTCGCTCTAAAGTTGGGATGGTATTCCAACACTTCGAGCTATTTCCTCATTTGTCGATTATTGAAAATTTGACATTAGCGCAAGTTAAGGTATTAAACCGCGATAAAAAAGAAGCGGAAGCAAAAGGTTTGAAATTATTGGAACGCGTAGGTTTATCCAGCCATGCCAATAAATTTCCAGCTCAGCTTTCAGGTGGGCAACAACAGCGTGTCGCTATCGCTCGAGCACTGTGTATGGATCCTATCGCTATGCTATTTGATGAACCTACTTCAGCGTTAGACCCAGAAATGATCAACGAAGTGCTTGATGTTATGGTTGAATTAGCCAATGAAGGCATGACCATGATGGTGGTTACCCATGAAATGGGATTCGCCAAAAAAGTGGCTAATCGTGTTATTTTTATGGATGAAGGCAAGATAGTTGAAGACAGTAAAAAAGAAGATTTTTTTGCTAACCCACAATCCGACCGTGCAAAAGATTTTCTCGCAAAAATCCTCCATTAATATTCAAGAGGGAGCTCATTAGCTCCCTCGTCTTATCACTGCGCTATTAGCAAATAAATCAACAGCAACAACCTGAATTCGAAATAGATCAATAAACCACTACCATTTAACAAACTTTTTAGTTAAGTTGTTTGGTTATCAGCGTAAAATATCCTGATCCGTTCCCCGAAAAGCAATATCCAGCCTCCCTCGTAGGTTCAGCTAATCAACTATTGTTGTTTTCGGTGTAGATCCGCTATGCTATGCGATCTCAATTAAGAAAGACATTCACGCTACAGATGTAGCATTTATTCACCATAGGATTATCGGTGCCATGCAAGAACAATATCGTCCAGAAGATATAGAGCCTAAAGTACAGCGTCACTGGGATGAAAAAGCAACTTTCAAAGTGACTGAAGACAACAGCAAAGAAAAATACTACTGCCTGTCCATGCTACCTTACCCTTCTGGTCGACTACACATGGGCCACGTACGTAACTACACCATGGGTGACGTTATCTCTCGTTACCAACGTTTGTTGGGGAAAAACGTTCTCCAACCAATTGGTTGGGATGCGTTTGGTCTGCCTGCTGAAGGTGCTGCGGTTAAAAATAATACTGCTCCTGCGCCTTGGACTTATGCCAATATCGATTACATGAAAAACCAGCTGAAAATGCTCGGTTTCGGTTACGATTGGGATCGCGAAGTCACGACTTGTACCCCTGAATATTACCGTTGGGAACAATGGTTCTTCACTAAATTGTATGAAAAAGGTTTAGTGTACAAAAAAACCTCTGCGGTTAACTGGTGCCCACATGACTTAACTGTTTTGGCGAATGAACAAGTGGTTGATGGCTGCTGCTGGCGTTGTGACACCCCTGTTGAGCGCAAAGAAATCCCACAGTGGTTTATTAAAATTACCGACTACGCAGAAGAGCTGCTCAACGACCTTGACAAATTAGATGACTGGCCAGAGCAAGTCAAAACCATGCAGCGCAACTGGATCGGTCGTTCCGAAGGGACTGAGATCACGTTCAATGTTGCAGACCGTGATGAAACCTTAACAGTCTATACCACTCGCCCTGATACTTTTATGGGGGCAACTTATGTGGCTGTTGCAGCAGGTCACCCTCTGGCTAAAGAAGCCGCGACAAATAACCCTAAATTAGCCCAATTTATTGATGAGTGCCGTAATACCAAAACTGCGGAAGCAGATATGGCAACCATGGATAAAAAAGGTATGGCAACCGGTTTATTCGTTATTCATCCATTAACCCAAGAAAAGCTGCCAATTTGGGTCGCTAACTTTGTCTTAATGGAATACGGTACTGGTGCTGTTATGGCCGTTCCTGCCCATGACCAACGTGACTGGGAATTCGCTCACAAATATAACTTACCCATCAAAGCAGTTATTGCCGATGCTGATGGCAATGAGCCTGATTTATCCCAAGAAGCGATGACCGAAAAAAATGCACTGATTAACTCAGGTGAATTCAGTGGATTAGACCACCAAGCTGGCTTCAATGCCATTTCAGATAAACTTGTCGCACTAGGTGCAGGTCAACGTAAAGTAAACTACCGCTTACGTGACTGGGGTGTTTCACGTCAACGTTACTGGGGGGCACCAATCCCAATGGCAACATTGGAAGATGGTACTGTCGTTCCTGTTCCTGAAGACCAGTTACCTGTCATTTTGCCAGAAGATGTCGTGATGAACGGCATTACCAGCCCAATTAAAGCTGACCCTGAGTGGGCAAAAATGACCATTAACGGTCAACCTGCATTACGTGAAACCGATACCTTCGATACCTTTATGGAATCTTCTTGGTACTATGCACGTTATACCTGCCCGCAATATGACGACGGCATGTTAGACCCCGAGGCAGCAAACTACTGGTTACCGGTTGACCAATATATTGGTGGTATCGAACATGCCATCATGCACTTAATGTATTTCCGCTTCTTCCACAAGTTGATGCGTGATGCAGGGTTAGTCAACTCAGATGAACCAGCAAAACGCTTACTGTGCCAAGGCATGGTGCTTGCTGATGCATTCTATTATACGGGCAGCGATGGTCAGCGTGTTTGGGTTTCCCCAGCAGACGCCATTGTTGAACGTGACGACAAAAACCGTATTATTAAAGCCGTAGATAATGAAGGCCATGAACTGGTGTATACTGGTATGAGCAAAATGTCTAAGTCGAAAAACAACGGTATTGACCCACAATTAATGGTCGAAAAATACGGTGCGGATACCGTTCGCCTATTTATGATGTTTGCTGCACCACCAGAGTTAACCCTTGAGTGGCAAGAATCCAGCGTTGAAGGTGCTAATCGCTTCGTTCGTCGCGTTTGGCGTTTAGTACACGAGCACTCACAAAAAGGTGCAACTTCACCTTTAGATATCAGCACATTAACACCTGAACAAAAAGACTTACGTCGTGATCTGCACAAAACAATCGCGAAAGTCTCTGATGATTTCAGCCGTCGTTATGCATTCAACACTGCTATTGCTGCTATCATGGAATTCATGAACAAATTAGTTCGAGCACCACAAGAAACGGAACAAGACCGTGCATTAGTTCAAGAGTCTCTTGAGGCTATCACGCTGATGTTATCACCAATCATTCCACACGCTTGCTTTGAAATGTGGAAAGCGCTCGGTCACCAAACAGACATCGATTTCGCACAATGGCCTGTTGCTGATGAAAAAGCCATGATTGACGATACCAAACTGGTTGTCGTTCAAGTTAATGGTAAGGTTCGTGGTCGTATCACCGTTCCGGCTGATGCAAACCAAGAATTTGTCCTAGATATGGCAAAAAATGAACCGAGCGTAGCGAAATACCTTGAAGGTGTTGGCATCCGCAAAGTAATCTATGTCCCAGGCAAATTGCTAAACCTTGTTGTAGGTTAATATTAGGTTGTTGGCTGATAAGGAGGCCAGGTGCGTTATCTGATAACTTTATTTTTGAGCCTGGCGGTGCTAGTCACCGCAGGTTGCGGTTTTCGTCTTCAAGGAACAACTCAAATTCCTGAGGAACTGAGAACTTTGCAGCTAAGTTCAAGTGATCCATATAGCTACCTTACAAGGGCGCTTAGGGAACAACTGCGGCTCAATAATGTGACCATTCTCGAAACTGGAAGAGCCGGTGTTCCCATTTTGAAAGTTCTGAGTTCTAATGAGAACACTGAAACTGTGTCCGTTTATCAAGATGGTAAAGCGGCAGAGAAACAATTAACACTGGTAATGAATGTGCAAGTGTTAATGCCTGATGGTGCTATCTATCCTTTACAAAGCCGTGTTGAACGCACTTTCTTCGACAACCCTTTAGAAGCACTGGCGAAAGATGCGGAAAAAGAAATTGTAAGGCAAGAAATGCAAGAACAAGCTGCACGCAATATCGTGCGTAAATTATTGCTTGTTCATTCAGCAGAACTTGAAAAAGCAAAAAACCAAGCGGCTGATACGAATACTCAACCATAATGACACGTATCTACCCTGAACAGCTGGCCTCTTCGTTACAAGAGTCTCTAAGAGGCCGCTATTTAATTTGGGGCAATGAGCCCCTTCTTCTTCAAGAAAGCCAAGATGCCATCCGCAAAGCGGCACAAGAGCAAGGCTTTGAAGAGCATTTTTCGTTTTCTCTAGAGCAAAATACTGATTGGGATGAGATTTTTAGCCTCTGCCAAGCTCTCAGCCTATTTGCTAGCCGTCAAACTCTCACGCTGTTGTTGCCTGAAAATGGCCCTAATGCCGCCATGGCTGAAAAGCTGAACCAACTGGCGCAATTACTGCATTCAGATCTCCTGCTTGTGTTACGTGGTCATAAGCTCACTAAAGCACAAGAAAACAGTGCTTGGTTTAAAGCAATTAGCCAAGATGCTATTTATATCAGCTGCCTAACGCCTGAATATCAGCGGTTACCACAATGGGTTTCTAAACGCGCCTACAGTATGCGGCTTTCGTTAGAAACCGAAGCTAACCAGCTACTTTGTTACTGTTATGAAGGGAATTTACTTGGTTTGGCGCAAGCACTTGAGCGGCTGTCTCTTCTTTATCCAGATGGTAAACTCACCTATCCTCGGGTTGAGAGTGCCGTTAATGACTCTGCGCATTTTACTCCCTACCATTGGGTTGATGCCCTATTGGCGGGTAAATCCCGCCGTTCATGGCATATTTTAGAGCAATTGCAGCAAGAAGATATTGAGCCTGTTATTTTATTGCGATCAATCCAGCGCGATCTAATGTTACTTATTACATTAAAACGCCAGTCGGCAACAACCGCGTTAAAGACATTATTTGATCAACACAAAGTGTGGCAAAACCGCCGAGGTGTGCTCACGGAAGCCTTACAACGTTTAACATTGCATCAATTACAATCTGCATTAATGTTATTAACGCAAGCAGAAATCAATATTAAACAAGATTTTAGCCATTCTCCATGGCCTGACCTGCAGTCACTGTCTATGCTATTATGTGGTAAAGCATTTGCAGAGAATTTTATTCATGAGTAACTCATTTTCAAAACAACATAACTTGCTCGCATTATTCGGTGGGACGTTCGACCCCATTCACTTTGGCCATTTACGTCCAGTGCAAGCACTTGCTCAACAAGTTGGGCTCGAAAAAGTTATCTTGTTACCTAACCACGTTCCCCCCCATCGCCCACAACCAGAAGCGACGCCATCACAACGTTTAGAAATGGTGAAACTCGCAATTCAAAATGCGCCTTTATTTGCTATCGATACACGTGAATTAGAGAAAAATAGCCCTTCTTACACGATAGAAACACTGGTTGAATTACGCCAAGAAATTGGGCCAGAAAAACCTCTGGCGTTTATTATTGGTCAAGATTCCTTATTATCGATTAATAAATGGTACGGCTGGGAGCGGATACTTGATAACTGCCATTTATTGGTTTGTTCCCGACCGGGATATGCCACACAGTTTGCCGATCCTAAAATGCAAAACTGGCTGTTAGAACATCAAACAACAGACCCTATTGTCTTAAACCAAGTGGCGAATGGGTATATTTTTATTGGAGATACTCCACTGGTAAATATCTCAGCAACAGAGATCCGCGAAAAATTAAATTCAGGCGACTCTTGTCACGATTTAATTCCAGATGCAGTTCTGCAATATATTCATCAACATCATCTTTACCAGCAATAAGGGAGCTCCCTTATTGAACAACTATTCGGATATGGCTCAAAAATGACTTGCTCTATTAAATAGTTGTCTGGGTATTGAATAAGCAATTGTTTCATCATCTCTAACGGCCTGTTTAACGGTAAATTCCCCGCTAAATAGTCGTTAATCAGCCATAATAAGCGTTTTTTCTCATCCTTCGTGGCTTTGTGTTTGAAATAACCTTGCATATGGCTCAACGCATTAACTTCCGTGTTTCTTGCTGGCACTGTCGCCAATATTTCCATTAAACAAGCTTTATATTGATTAAAAAAACACACGAGGTCGGTACTGCTTTTAATACTCGCCACTAAACGCCCTGTATACTGATAGCCAACAGGGGAATACGCCATGATGAGATATTTGTGGCAGCTATGAAATTGAATAATGTTGTGATGTGTTAACTCGTTGTATAAGCCATCTAACCTTTGTAACGTATACAATTTCGTCAAAAAGCAGTCCCAGAACGTTGTATCTTGTAGTTTATCACTGGTTAATATTGGAATGTTAGCAGGGAATAGCCCCTGTAATTCAGGGAGTTGCTGGCCAAAGCAAATAATACCATTAACTTTGTTTTGCCTGTCCTCATGGGAAAAATCCGTCATAAATTCAACCATGGAACTCACTTGTCGATGAATATTAACAGGAAGATGATTAATCCCTTCAAATATAAAAACTTTTGGCTTAATTATTTGCATAATACCTATCTCATCCTAAAATGTTTTTCAGGAGTACAGTTTCTAGAGTTATTTTGTAAAGTTAACACAAACTTCTTGCTCAAATGTACGGATATCCCTATAAATTTCACTCCACAATGAATAAAAAATAATTTAGCCGATTTTTCTTAAAATCTAGGGTAAAATAGCAGGGCTGTTAATATGTTTGATTCGTTATCAGCTATTATTTTATCTACAAACTACAAACAGTGTTTAACGTGATATTCTGTTTATTTGAATAAAAGGTGAACCTTTTGCAAGGAACTGAACTCCAACAATTTATTATCGATCAGCTTGATGATGCTAAAGCAGAAGATATCATTACTATCGATGTTCAAGGGAAATCAAGTATTACCGATCAGATGATCATCTGTACAGGGACATCAAGCCGCCATTTGATGTCAGTCGCTGACAGATTAATCGAAGCTTGCCGAAAAAATGGTTTAATGCCATTGGGTGTTGAAGGGCAAGGCATTTCTGATTGGATTGTCGTCGACATTGGCGATGCCATTGTTCATATTATGCAAGAAGAAAGTCGTCGTATGTATGAATTAGAAAAGCTTTGGAGCTGAGTTTGAAATTACAGCTCATCGCCGTTGGAACAAAAATGCCGGACTGGGTCCAGACCGGCTTTATGGATTACCTCCACCGTTTTCCTAAAGATATGCCATTTGAATTAACGGAAATTCCAGCAGGAAAACGCGGGAAAAATGCAGATATAAAGCGCATTCTAGAAAAAGAAGGCGAATTAATGCTCGCAGCTGTAGGTAAAGGAAATCGCATCGTCACTTTGGATATTCCAGGGGATCGTTGGGATACCCCAAAACTTGCCGTACAGCTCGATAAATGGAAACAAGATGGCCGTAATGTTAGTTTATTAATCGGTGGTCCCGAGGGTCTTTCACCCGCTTGCAAAGCAGCCGCGGAGCAAAGCTGGTCGCTTTCACCACTTACGCTGCCCCATCCACTGGTTCGTGTCCTTGTTGCTGAAAGTCTTTATCGCGCATGGAGTATTACGACTAACCACCCTTATCACAGGGAATAGTCAGGTTTAAATATGTTCAAAATGGCAATGGGATGAAAACACAACGCACCCCTTTTCGCGACCATACCGCTGAATCAGTTTTGTTTATCCGCCGAGCGCTTATCGCCTTCGGTGTGATTGTCATTTTAACGTCTATTCTTGTGACGAATTTGTATCACTTACAAATTGTCCGTCATGAAGATTACCAAACGCGGTCAAACGATAACAGAATCAAATTGGTGCCTATTGCACCAAGCCGTGGGATTATTTATGACCGTCGAGGAACCCAACTCGCACTTAATAGCACGTTTTACCAGTTAGAAATCGTGCCCGAAAAAGTCAGTAATCTACAAGAAACCTTAGATAATCTTCGTAGTGTGGTCGATTTAACTGACGAAGACATCACTAATTTTGAAAAAGAGCGTAAGCGCTCACGTCGGTTTACCTCTATTGCACTAAAAACACAGCTTAACGAAGTCCAAGTCGCTCGTTTTGCTGTTAACCAGTACCGTTTTCCTGGTTTAGAGGTCAAAAGCTACCAACGTCGTTCTTACCCATACGGTTCTGCACTAACCCATGTGATTGGCTATGTGGCAAAAATTAATGACAAAGATGTTGAACGTCTTGATAAAGAAGGTTTATTACCCAATTATGCCGCTAGCCACGATATCGGTAAATTAGGTATTGAACGTTATTATGAAGACATCTTACACGGCAAAACAGGTTATGAAGAAGTTGAAGTGAATAGCCGAGGTCGTGTTATTCGCCAACTTCATGAACAACCACCGCAAGCGGGTCGAGATATCTACCTTACCATTGACCTCGAATTACAGATCTATATCGAAAAACTGTTAACCACTAGCCGTGCTGCCGTTGTGGTCACTGACCCACGTAATGGCGAAATTTTGGCTCTGGTGTCTAATCCAAGTTATGACTCTAACTTGTTTGTTAACGGTATCTCAAATAAAGATTATCAAGCGTTATTAAATAACCCTGATAGGCCGTTGATTAACCGGACAACTCAAGGGCTTTACCCCCCTGCATCAACAGTAAAACCCTTTATTTCTGTCGCCGCATTGAGTGAAAAAGTAATCACGCCAAATACGACTATTTTTGATCCTGGTTGGTGGCAATTACCGGGTTCAGAAAAACGCTACCGCGACTGGAAGCGTTGGGGACACGGTAAACTTAACGTATCGAAATCCATTATTGAATCTGCGGATACCTTCTTCTACCAAGTCGCTTATGATATGGGAATTGATCGTATTTCTGAATGGATGAGCCGTTTTGGTTTTGGCGATTATACGGGTATTGACCTGGCTGAAGAGCGTTCTGGCATAATGCCAACCCGTGAATGGAAACAAAAACGCTATAAAAAACCTTGGTATCAAGGTGATACGATCCCTGTTGGGATAGGACAAGGCTATTGGACAGCAACTCCAATTCAAATGTCAAAAGCATTGATGACATTAATAAATGATGGTCAAGTTAAGACCCCTCATTTACTCTACGGCACAAAGTTGGGTAATGCCATGGTGCCTTATGAAGACAAAGAAACCAAACAAATTGGCGATATTAACTCAGGTTTTTGGGAACTAGCTAAGCATGGAATGTACGGTGTAGCCAATGCACCAAATGGTACTGGCCGCCGCAGTTTCATTGGCACACCATATAAAGCTGCAGCAAAATCCGGTACCGCACAAGTCTTCAGCTATGAAACCTATAACGCCAGTAAGCTGGCAGAGCACTTGCGCGACCACAAATTAATGATTGCTTATGCTCCGTATGATAAACCCACTATTGCCGTTGCGATTATTTTAGAAAATGGGGGCGTAGGCCCAGCAGTCGGTGATATTGTGCGGCAAATATTTGACCACGTTCTTCTTGGTGATAACCGAACCGAAGTCGCAGTGTCAGCAACCAATGCAGGAGAAGATCGCTGATGCGCAATTCCATGAATAACAATGAGCTATAAAGAATATGACAGACGATAAGAAAAAAATTTCGTTATCCACACGTCTGCATATAGATGTGCCTATGCTGCTAATTATTATCGCGTTGCTTGCATACAGCGCATTTATTATGTGGAGTGCTAGCGGCCAAGATCCTGAAATGATGGAGCGTAAATTAGGGCAGATAGCGACAGGCTTCGTCGTAATGATAGTGATGGCGCAGATCCCCCCTAGAATGTATGAAAATTGGGCACCTCACCTGTTTATCTTCTGCGTTATTTTACTGGTTTTTGTTGATGTCTTTGGGCAGATAAGTAAAGGGGCTCAACGTTGGCTAGACTTAGGGTTCATTCGGTTCCAACCCTCTGAAATTGCAAAAATTGCCGTCCCTTTAATGGTCGCTCGTTTTATGAACCGAGACCTATGCCCTCCTTCATTCAAAAATACCGTAATTGCACTAGTATTGATTTTTGTACCCACATTATTGGTGGCGGCGCAACCAGACCTTGGTACTTCAATTTTAGTTGCAGCTTCAGGCTTGTTCGTTTTGTTCCTTGCAGGAATGAGTTGGCGGCTTATTACTGTTGCAGCGATTGCGCTCGCGGCCTTCATTCCCCTGCTGTGGTTCTTTTTAATGCATGGCTACCAAAGAGCCCGTGTCATGATGTTATTAGACCCAGAAACTGACCCATTAGGGGCTGGTTACCATATTATCCAGTCAAAAATTGCAATTGGTTCTGGTGGGTTAATGGGGAAAGGTTGGCTACATGGCACTCAATCACAGCTTGAATTTTTGCCAGAAAGACATACCGACTTTATTTTTGCTGTGTTAGCAGAGGAACTTGGCTTAGTTGGGGTGCTCATTTTACTTGGCCTATACCTTTTACTGATTATTCGCGGGCTTTATATTGCTGCTAGCGCACAAAACACCTTTGGTCGAGTTATGGTTGGCGGCTTGATCTTAATCCTTTTTGTCTATGTATTTGTGAATATCGGTATGGTCAGTGGTATATTACCTGTGGTTGGTGTCCCCCTCCCTTTAGTGAGTTATGGGGGCTCCGCATTGATTGTTTTAATGGCTGGATTCGGTATTATCATGTCGATACATACACACCGAAAATTCCTTTCTAAAAGTTTATAAAATGAGGCTTAGTATGCGTTTACAATGGATAATGCTTGGCGTCACAGCCGCGCTACTCAGTGGCTGTGTGACAGATGAAGTTAAACAACCAGCCCAAGTGCCAACCAATGTACCCACTCAAGATGTATTAGGTGCAGAGCCTCATTATGAGCCGTATCATCCAACCGCAAATAATGATTACTCACGTAATGGTCAACAATACCAAATCGTACGTGACCCATCACAATTTAGCCAAGTGGGTTATGCATCCATTTATGGTGCTGAGTCTGCAGGTAATATGACTGCGATTGGGGAACGCGTTAACCCAGTGGAATTAACAGCGGCTCACCCGACTTTGCCAATCCCAAGTTATGTACGTATCACCAATATGATGAATGGCCGCATGATGGTTGTTCGTGTTAATGACCGCGGGCCTTATGTTCCAGGTAAAAGTATTGCTGTTTCAAGAGCTACCGCTGACCGCCTGAATTTAATGCCTACGACAAAAATTAAAATTGATGCCATTCAAGTTGCCCAAGATGGCTCCTTATCAGGGACAGGAACAGTAGGTTCTAACTTTGTGAAACAGAGCTATGCTTTACCGGGACGCCCACAATTAGGTTCTGGCCCAATGGGCACCCCTGTGATGGAAAACTTGCCAACTCCGGAAAATACATTGCCAGTTCAGCAGCCCAAAGAACCGATGCAGCCTACTATGCCAGACATGAACCTGCAAACACCAACACCGCCACCTGCAGCCGTTGTAGCTGAAGAACCGGTTCCAGAGCGTGGTTTTCTTGTTCAAGCTGGTGCCATTAGTAGCCAAGCCAACGCGCAAAATATGCTGAATGAGTTGAAAACACAATTTAATGTTCCAGGCCGTCTACAACCCTATAATGGTATTTACCGAGTACAGCTAGGGCCATTTAGTACAAGGCAACAAGCTGTTGAGGTTCAAGGCCGTTTACAGTCTGAAAAAAAACAATCGTCAATGGTCGTTGCGCCATAGAGCTATGTAACTTTAGGTTGCTCAATCATATTTTGGGCAACCTAAATACAGGCAATATTCAACTGACAAAAAATCATTGGTACAGCGCAAAAGTCACTTTTTTCTTATCCCGTTCTTTTGCTAAACTGCGCCTCCTTGTGTTAACCGAATTTCGGATGTAATGGTAAAACCATGAATAATGTCGCTCCATCACGCATCGTGCGTCATACTGTGCTGGGTTCCGCACTCCTTCTTATGACTGCTAACATTGCGAACGCTAATGAAACCTTCCCAAATACATCAATTCCTGCAGCACCCGCTATTGATGCAGAAGCTTATATCTTAATTGATTATAATTCAGGCAAAGTTCTCGCTGAAAGTAATGCTGACCAACGCCGTGACCCGGCGAGTTTGACAAAAATGATGACCAGCTATGTTATCGGTCAGGCAATTAAGTCAGGCAAAATTGGTGAAAATGATATTGTCACGGTTGGAAATGATGCGTGGGCTACTGGTAACCCAGTATTTAAAGGCTCATCATTGATGTTCTTAAAACCAGGCGATCGTGTTAGCGTTTCTCAGTTAACTCGTGGCATTAACTTGCAATCAGGTAATGATGCCTGTGTTGCAATGGCCGACTATATTGCGGGTGACCAAGCCAACTTTGTTCAGCTAATGAATGGTTACGTGAACAAATTAGGGTTGAAAAATACCCATTTTCAAACCGTTCATGGGTTAGATGCTGAGGGCCAATATAGTTCAGCACGTGATATGGCTCTTATTGGGCAAGCGCTAGTACGTGATGTGCCTGAAGAATACGCAATTTATAAAGAGAAAGAGTTTACCTTTAACAACATCCGTCAAACAAACCGCAATGGGCTGTTGTGGGATAAGAGCTTAGCTGTTGATGGCATCAAAACAGGCCATACTAATGCCGCGGGCTATAACCTTGTCGCATCAGCAACTGAAGGTGACATGCGCCTGATCTCCGTTGTTATGGGGGGTAAAAGTAGCAAAGGCCGTGATGCCGAAAGTAAAAAATTACTCACTTACGGTTTCCGCTTTTATGAAACCGTTAAACCATTACAAGCCAATGTGGATTTTGCCAGTGTACCAGTCTGGTTTGGTGATGAAAATGAAGTAAAATTAGGTGTAACCGAAGATTTATACCTCACTATCCCACGAGGCCGCTTAAAAGATTTAAAAGCCAGCTATGAATTAACGACAACTGAACTAGAAGCACCATTAACCAAAGGCCAACAAGTAGGGACAATTAGCTTCCAACTTGATGGTAAAATCATCGAACAGCACCCTTTAGCAGTGTTAAAAGATGTTGAAGAAGGTGGTTTTTTCAGTCGGTTAATTGACTACATAAAATTACTCTTTCATCGCTGGTTTGGTTAAGACTTGAAACTAAAATAAGTCGTCCCCATATAGTAAATATCGAAATAGATAAGTACCGAAATGTTTGTTGGATGAATACATCTCATTGGCTGGTTTAATACCAGCCAATCTTTTTCAGCCAGCAGCCCAATTTAAAAATTAGGAGTGCCCATGAAAACGAAATTAGGTGAACTGCTTGAGTTCCCATGCCCATTAACCTACAAAGTGATGGGCTTGGCACAGCCTGAACTGGTTGATCAAGTGATTGAAGTGGTACAGCGTCATGCGCCAGGTGACTATAGCCCAGACGTAAAACCAAGTAGCAAAGGCAATTATCACTCAGTTTCTATTACTATCAATGCAACTCATATTGAACAAGTTGAAACCTTGTATACTGAGTTAGGTGCATTAGAGTTAGTGAAAGTTGTACTTTAAACAACAAGTTATCAAAGGCCGAATAGTCTACTGTTATTCGGCCTTTTTCATTTTTATGCCCTACGTTAAAATGCAATATATTCACTCCTAAATAACATTTGTTTCCAATCTAAATCACATTTTATGCAAGCATCCAGTCGTATGTTAACTTGAAGTATGGCAAACATAGGCGTTATACTGCCCGCAACGATAAAGACAACGTGGACACCTAAATTTTGTCAGATAGATGTATAACCATACGCCAACTTGGCCTTGCTCCTTATCAAACTGTTTCTGATGCGATGCACCAATTCACAGAACACCGTACGCCAGAAACCCATGATGAAATTTGGCTAGTTGAACATCCTCGCGTATTTACCCAAGGCCAAGCCGGAAAAGCGGAGCACGTTCTTGCCCCTGGTGATATCCCTGTTATCCAAAGTGATAGAGGCGGCCAAGTTACCTATCATGGGCCAGGGCAACAAGTGATGTATGTTATGCTCGATCTAAAACGCAATAAAATTGGTGTTCGTGAGCTAGTTACCGCATTAGAAAATACCGTCGTAAATACCCTTGCCCATTTTAATATTGCAGCGTATCCTCGCCCTGATGCTCCCGGTGTCTATGTTAATGGCGACAAAATTTGCTCCCTCGGATTACGCATAAGGAAAGGCTGTTCTTTTCATGGGCTCGCATTGAATATTGATATGGATCTTGAACCCTTTAATCGTATTAATCCTTGTGGTTACAGTGAATTAAAGATGACTCAAATGAGTAATCTTGCTCCCAAAGTATCAGTTTCCGATGTTCAGCCTGTGCTAATTCGCCAATTCTGTGACACACTAGGATTTCATATTGTTCAATAATAATGCTATAATTTTTTAACATTTTTAAAAAATATTTTAATGAATGGATAACAGTCTCCATTCGGTTTTATTTAGAATTATCACTTATCCATCAGCATAAAAGATAACTGGAACCGTCATATTATGAGTAAACCAATTCAGATAGAACGCGGAATTAAATATCGTGACGCCGACAAAATGGCGCTGATCCCTGTCAAAAACGTTGTGACTGAACGAGAAGAAATTCTACGTAAACCTGACTGGATGAAAATTAGGCTTCCTGCTGATTCCACTCGTATTCAAGGCATTAAAGCAGCCATGCGCAAAAATGGCTTACACTCTGTATGTGAAGAGGCATCATGCCCTAACCTTTCTGAGTGTTTTAACCATGGTACCGCGACCTTTATGATTTTGGGGGCTATTTGTACCCGCCGCTGCCCATTCTGTGATGTTGCCCATGGTCGCCCAAATGCACCAGATGCCAACGAACCCGAAAAATTAGCGCAAACTATTAAAGATATGGCACTACGCTATGTCGTCATTACGTCTGTTGACCGTGATGACCTACGTGATGGCGGAGCACAGCATTTTGCTGATTGCATTAGTGCTATTCGTGAAAAAAGCCCATCAATTAAAATTGAAACGCTGGTTCCTGACTTCCGCGGCCGTATGGATCGCGCATTAGAGATTTTAACCGCAACACCACCTGATGTGTTTAACCATAATCTTGAAAATGTGCCACGTGTTTACCGCCAAGTTCGCCCTGGCGCTAACTATGAATGGTCTTTAAAATTACTCGAAAAATTTAAAGAAGCACATCCAAATATCCCAACTAAATCGGGGTTAATGGTCGGTCTTGGTGAAACCAATGAAGAAATTATCGAGGTTATGCGCGACTTACGTCGTCATGGTGTAACGATGCTTACACTAGGCCAATACTTACAACCAAGTCGCCATCACTTACCCGTCAAACGCTATGTCAGCCCTGCTGAGTTCGATGAAATGAAAGAAGAAGCCATGGCAATGGGCTTCACTCACGCAGCCTGTGGACCATTCGTTCGCTCTTCTTATCATGCCGATTTACAAGCTAAAGGCGAAGAAGTTAAATAACCTCAACTGTTTAATTTATAGACAATTTATTGATAAAAAGGTCTGGTTTATATCAGGCCTTTTTTATTTTTATAAATAAAAAAACTCGCCCTAGATAGCTAGGGCGAGTTTTCAGCTGTTCGTTTTAATCTTAATTATAAAAATTACAGAGGAATAACGTTAGCAGCAGATGGGCCTTTAGCACCTTCAGTAATTTCAAATTCCACTTTTTGGCCTTCAGCTAAGGTTTTGAAACCATCGCCCATAATCGCAGAAAAGTGAACAAATACATCTTTGCTACCATCTTCTGGAGTGATAAAACCAAAACCTTTAGATTCGTTGAACCACTTAACGTTACCTTTAACTTTAGACATCAAATATTACCTTTAAAATAAAATAGACACACCATCTGTATCAAGCTCAGTACATCAGATTTCTCAGTTACTTGTCTACAACCTAGATCACGAAAATGGACTAAAAAGATAAAAAAATATTATTTATCGATAGAATAGGTTCTGATTTCGACAATAATTCTTATCAATAGTAATTATTACAACCAATAGTATTACCTATAACTAATTATTTAGTGTTTACTTCTCATGCAAAAGTAACCAATCTTTAATATCTAAGCCCCCTGTATACCCCACTAATTTTCCATCATGCCCAAGTACGCGATGACAAGGAACAATTAATGAGATTGGATTACGTGAGTTTGCCATACCGACCGCACGACAATAATTTACGGAGCCTAACTTTAACGCCAAATCTTTATAGCTCCATCGCTCCCCGTAAGGGATCCCACAAAGATGTTTCCACACTTTTTTCTGAAATTCTGTTCCTTGTGGATTTAATGCAACCGTAAAAACGGTTCTTTTATGATTAAAGTATTCCTTTAATTCTTTCACACAAAGCTTGGAGTGCTCATTCTTCGTTTCTTTTTCTGTTTTTTCATCCACAAAATAGAGGCTCGTTATTCCGTCATCATCAGCCGTAATATGTATCCACGGTTTAGGAAATTTATCCGGTGTTGCTAAATATTGATGGTACATAGTATCTCCTCAAAAGGACTCAATTACCTGATTGTATATACAGTTATAGAGTAAATTATTTCCACTTTGCAATGATCTTTTTTCTTAGAGAGTCTATCTGAATCATCCAATACCATACTTTTTTATTTTCAATGTTAATAACCACCTAGCTAATAATTAGAATAATTATCATTCAATATTTTTTATTCACTACATATTGTGTGGTTGATAAGTTAAAAATCTATATATAGTATTTATATGTCACGCACCTTATTTTTACTGCTATTAAACATTCAAAAGGTAAATAACATGGCTGAGATTACCATTTATAGTAAACCTAACTGCGTTCAGTGTAATGCAACTTATCAAGCCTTAGATCGCAAATCTATTTCCTACCAAATCATTGACCTTACTGAAGACAGCCAAGCTCTTGAATTAGTCAGAAAATTAGGCTACCAGCAAGTTCCCGTTGTTATTGCGGGAGACAAACATTGGGCAGGTTTTCGACCAGACATGATTAGCTTATTAGCCGCTTAGGTGGTGTTATGAAAACGGAATCACTCATCTATTTTTCAAGTCGCTCAGGAAATTGCCATCGCTTTATTGAAAAGCTAGGTGTCCCAGCAACGCGGTTGCCTATTGGAAGCCACGAAAATAGTCTAATTGCGACAAAACCTTATGTTTTATTGCTGCCGACCTACGGTGGTGGTGGTAGCAAAGGTGCTGTCCCAAAAGAGGTGATCCAATTTCTTAATATTGAAGTCAACCGCACACTTATCCGCGGTGTTATTGCTGCGGGTAATACCAATTTTGGTGATGCCTATGCGATAGCTGGAAATATCATTGCGCAAAAATGCCATGTCCCCTACCTATATCGTTTTGAACTTCTTGGTACTGATAAAGATGTTCAGTCCGTTCAACAAGGCCTAAAAACGTTTTGGCAACGTACAAACAACTAGAGTTATTCCAAATGGATAAAATGCAAAATATATCAGATGTGGATTATCATGCGCTCAATGCGATGTTGAATTTATATGATAATGAAGGCCGTATTCAATTTGATAAAGACAAAGAAGCGGCTCACCACTATTTTCGACAGCATGTGAACCAAAACACCGTATTTTTCCATGATTTAAAAGAAAAATTAGACTTTTTAGTACAAGAAAATTATTACGAAAACAGTGTATTAGAACAATATGACTTTGAATTTATCAAAGCACTATTTAAACAGGCATACGCTCATAAATTCCGTTTTCAAACGTTTCTCGGTGCCTTTAAATATTACACGAGCTATACGCTGAAAACTTTTGATGGCAAACGCTATCTCGAACGCTATGAAGATCGCGTTTGTATGGTTGCTTTAACGCTTGCGCAAGGGAGTGAATCTCTTGCTAAATTGTATGTCGATGAAATTATTACAGGTCGTTTCCAACCTGCAACTCCCACCTTCCTTAACTGCGGTAAAAAACAACGCGGTGAGCTAATCTCTTGTTTTCTTTTAAGAATCGAAGACAACATGGAATCTATTGGCCGCTCTGTGAATTCGGCTTTGCAGCTATCCAAACGAGGTGGCGGAGTCGCCTTTCTAATGACCAATTTGCGGGAACAAGGCGCCCCAATAAAACTGATTGAAAACCAGTCTTCTGGTGTTGTTCCTGTCATGAAAATGTTAGAAGATGCATTTTCTTATGCCAACCAATTAGGTGCAAGGCAAGGCGCCGGTGCCGTCTATTTGCATGCTCATCACCCTGATATTATGCGTTTTCTTGATACTAAGCGTGAAAATGCAGATGAAAAAATACGGATTAAAACACTTTCTTTAGGGGTCGTTATCCCCGATATTACTTTCCAGCTAGCGAAAGATAACCAGGACATGTATTTGTTCTCTCCTTATGATATTGAGCGCATCTATGGGGTTCCTATGTCTGAAATTAGCGTTACAGACAAATACCATGAGATGGTCAATAACAAAGCGATAAAAAAATACAAAATTAATGCTCGGGAATTTTTCCAAACTTTAGCTGAGATTCAGTTTGAATCTGGATATCCGTATATTTTATTTGAAGATACTGCCAACCGAGCTAACCCTATCGCAGGGCGCATAAATATGAGCAATCTTTGCTCAGAAATACTGCAAGTTAATCGCCCTAGCGTTTATGAAGACGATTTGAGCTATCAACAAATTGGTAAAGATATTAGCTGTAATTTAGGCTCCATGAATATTGCTAAAACAATGGATTCACCGGATTTCGCCCAATCAATAGCTGCGGCAGTCAGAGCATTGAGCGCAGTTTCAGATATGAGCGATATTCGCTCTGTCCCTTCCATTGCTGAAGGTAACCGACAATCGCATGCGATTGGGTTAGGTCAAATGAATTTACATGGCTACTTGGCAAGGGAGCATATTTATTACGGCTCAGAAGAAGCGCTCGATTTCACCAATATCTATTTTTATACGGTCACCTATTACGCAATAAAAACTTCAAACCAATTAGCCATCGAAAGAAAAACTGCATTTGTTGGTTTTGAACATTCAACCTATGCCTCTGGTGATTATTTTGATAAATATATCAACAATATTTGGCTACCAAAAACACAAACCGTTCAGGAATTATTCCGACATTCGGGTATCGAAATTCCAACTCGTGAAGATTGGCAAGCTTTAAAGCAGTCTGTCATTACCTATGGGATTTATAACCAAAACTTGCAAGCAATACCTCCTACTGGGTCCATTTCTTATATCAATAATTCAACATCAAGCATTCACCCGATTGTTTTACGAATTGAAATTCGTAAAGAAGGTAAAATTGGTCGTGTCTACTACCCTGCTCCTTTCATGACGAATGAAAACTTAGAATATTACCAAGATGCTTACCAAATCGGCCCTGAAAAAATTATTGATACTTATGCCATGGCAACTCAGCACGTTGACCAAGGTTTATCTTTGACTCTATTTTTTAAAGATGATGCCACCACACGAGATATTAACCGAGCGCAAATATATGCCTGGCGAAAAGGAATCAAGACATTGTATTACATCCGATTACGCCAAACTGCCCTCGAAGGAACTGAAGTCGAAGGCTGCGTATCTTGCACTTTGTAATAGGAAAATATTATGACCACCAGCGCATCTAACACACCAGTAAAAGCCATTAACTGGAACCGTATTCAGGATGATAAAGACTTAGAAGTATGGAACCGATTAACAAGCAATTTTTGGCTTCCAGAAAAAGTGCCATTATCTAATGATATTCCGTCTTGGAATACCCTAACTGCTGCAGAAAAACAGTTGACGATACGTGTATTTACTGGTCTTACCCTGCTAGATACGATTCAAAATACGGTCGGTGCACCTTGCTTAATGCCAGATGCTCAAACCCCCCATGAAGAAGCGGTTTTGTCGAATATTAGCTTTATGGAAGCAGTACATGCCCGCTCTTATAGTTCAATATTTTCAACACTCTGCTCAACGGTTGATGTCGATGATGCATACCGCTGGAGTGAAGAAAACAATGCATTACAAAATAAAGCTAAGATCATCCTATCTTATTATTGTGATTCACATCCTTTAAAGAAAAAAATAGCAAGTGTCTTTTTAGAATCATTTCTATTTTATTCAGGTTTTTATTTACCAATGTATTGGTCAAGTAGAGGCAAATTAACCAATACCGCAGATCTTATACGCTTAATTATTCGTGATGAAGCCATACATGGCTATTATATTGGCTATAAATTTCAAAAATCATTAGCACAATATGATGAGAATACTCAGAAAGAAATTAAGGATTTTGCTTTTTCATTATTATTCGATTTATATGAAAATGAAGTAAAATATACACAAGAACTTTATGACACAGTTGGTTGGTCAGAAGATGTCAAAAAATTCCTTCATTATAATGCGAATAAAGCATTAATGAATTTAGGTTATGAAGCCTTATTTCCTGATACGGTCACCGATGTCAGTGCTGCGATATTATCTGCTTTATCTCCTGATGCAAATGAAAATCATGATTTCTTTTCGGGCTCTGGTTCATCTTATATTATTGGTAAAGCAGTCAGTACCGAAGATGATGACTGGGACTTTTAACCAAAGCTTTAATTTAGCTTATTGATAAACATCATTCACAACAAAAACCATACCATGATGAATTATAATGATTTTATTCATCATGGTATTTTTTGGTTCAAAAAATAGACTGATTTATTCGTTTTTTATATGTATATCTGTTTAATTACTCATTTTTAATGAGTTAATCTGGCCATTAATTTCAATTCAATCAAGTTTCACTTCATCTTTCATTAATTTAATTAATCAATAAGCTATTAAATTCAATTTTTTCATCCATCAGTTCAACATCTATCCACCTAAAAATTAAATAAAATCAGTAGTCCCCATATTAATAAAAGCAAAGTGTATTATTTTTGAATAAATTCAACCTCACCAGTAAGTTAACTTTGATATGGAAATCATAAAAATTATCATCCTATAGCTCAATGACACTTTTATTTATATTAATAAAATCATTTTTCACCTCTAACTTTTTTGATTAATTATACTTAACCTAGGGTTGCCAGCTGATTTTATTATGCTAGGGTTTATTGCTTGCAAATTTTACTAATAACTCAAACGGAGGAATTTGAATTTAATCCATAATTAGCTAATCAATTAAACTAAATACAGGAATCTATGCCCTAATAATTTTCAAAGGATAATCATAGTTAGGAAACATAGTGTTAACTATCACTATAGAATTCATCACTCTCAATACAGGTAATACATTTTCCTTATTGATTGAAAATTGGGTAAATAATATATGGCAATAAAATTACAAGTTAAAAACTTATATAAAATATTTGGGGACAATCCTGATCAAGCATTTAAGCTATTAGAATCAGGTATGAATAAAGATGATATCTTTGAAAAAACAGGCCTAACCGTAGGTGTTCAAGATGTTAATCTGACGATTGAAGAAGGCGAAATCTTTGTTGTCATGGGACTTTCTGGCTCAGGAAAATCTACCTTGGTGCGCCTCCTCAATCGCCTGATAGAACCTACTAGCGGGCAAGTCATGATAGATGGAGAGGATATTTCCAATATCTCTGACAAAGCATTACGCGAAGTTAGGCGAACAAAAATTAGTATGGTGTTTCAATCTTTTGCATTGATGCCTCATATGAACGTCATTGATAACACCGCTTTTGGTATGGAACTTTCTGGTATTCCAAAAGAAGAGCGCCATAAGAAAGCCATGAATGCACTTGAGCAAGTTAATCTTGAAAAATGGGCGAATTCATACCCAGATGAGCTCTCTGGAGGGATGCGTCAGCGTATCGGGTTAGCCAGAGCACTAGCCAATGACCCTGATATTCTATTAATGGACGAAGCGTTCTCAGCCCTTGACCCATTAATTCGTACTGAAATGCAAGATGAACTGCTCTCCTTACAAGGAGATAAACAACGCACTATTGTCTTTATTTCTCATGATCTTGATGAAGCCATGAGAATTGGTGACCGCATTGCCATCATGCAAGGAGGCGTTGTCGTTCAAGTTGGTACGCCTGATGAAATTCTCAATAATCCAGCGAATGATTATGTTAAGACCTTTTTCCGCGGTGTGGATATCAGCCAAGTATTCAGTGCTAAGGACATCGCGCGTAGGCGGCCAAATGCCCTATTACACATCGCACCGGGTTTTGGTCCCCGTTCCGCGCTAAAAGTCCTTAATGATGAAGATCGCTATCACGGTTATTTAATTTCCCGAGGACATACCTTTGCCGGAGTAGTTTCTGTTGAATCCTTAGAAAAAGCGCTTCACGAAAAAGCAGGTATAGAAGCCGCAATTTTAACTGATATCGAACCAATTCAAGGTGGTACATCCTTAAATGAAGTTATTTCTACAGTAGCACAAGCCCCTTGCGCCGTTCCTGTTATTAACGAAAAAAACCGGTATTTAGGCGTGATTTCAAAAGGAATGCTGTTACAAGCGCTGGATAAGGAGACACCAAATGAGTAAGCAAAATCAAGAAACAACGACGAACCAGCAAGATCCATGGGCTGATACTGAAGTCACTGAGACACCAACACAAGGTACTGAAAATACACCAGCTGATGACCCATGGGCAGCGACAAGCTCTAGCGAGACAAATACCTCTTCGGATGATCCTTGGGGCAATGCATCAGACACAACAACACCTGCTGATACCAGTTCGAGTGATTGGCTTGATGCCGCACCGACTGATAGCATCGTGCCCGATCAGTTTAATATTATGGACCCCTTCCAAAACACACTGATCCCCCTTGATTCATGGGTTACGCATGCTATCGATTGGGTTGTTCTCAACTTTCGTCCTGTATTCCAAGGAATACGCGCCCCCATTGATTTCATTCTGAGCGGGTTTGAACAATTTCTTACATCACTACCAGCTCCTGTTGCCATTATTATTTTCGCATTACTCACTTGGCAATTAGCCGGACGCGCAATGGGTGTGGCCACATTTATTTCGATGATAGCCATCGGGGCGATTGGTGCTTGGTCAGAAGCGATGGTGACACTATCTCTAGTGCTCACATCTTTACTGTTTTGTATTGTGATAGGACTACCACTGGGTATTTGGTTGGCACGTAGTGATAGAGCCGCTAAGATTATTCGCCCATTACTTGATGCGATGCAAACCACACCTGCATTCGTCTATTTAGTCCCGATTGTTATGTTATTTGGTATCGGTAATGTGCCCGGTGTCGTCGTCACCATTATATTTGCTTTACCGCCAATCATTCGTTTGACCATTTTAGGGATCAAACAAGTCCCAGCTGACTTAATTGAAGCCGCTGAATCATTCGGTGCAAGTCCTCGCCAAATGCTGTTTAAAGTGCAATTGCCATTAGCAATGCCAACCATTATGGCCGGGGTGAACCAAACCTTAATGTTAGCGCTGTCGATGGTCGTTATCGCCTCAATGATTGCCGTCGGAGGCTTAGGCCAGATGGTCTTACGGGGTATTGGTCGCCTTGATATGGGTCTCGCGTCTGTCGGAGGGGTCGGTATTGTTATTCTGGCTATCATCTTAGACCGTTTTACCCAATCTTTAGGGCAAGATACTCGCGGCAAAACATCATGTCGTTGGTATCAAAAAGGCCCTATTGGGCTAGTCATGCGCCCATTTTGTAAAAAAAACCATTAATCAGAACATCCTCCATTCACCTAAGTGCCACTCACGTGGCACCTAACTTGGCTCTTAACTTTAAAGCCAAGCTCGCTGCGAAAAAACAGAGGGAACAATATAATGAAACATAAAATCATTCTTGCATCTGCACTAACAGCCATATTTACCGTCCCATTTGCAAGTGCTAACGACCTGCCAGGTAAAGGGGTAAAAATTAACCCTGTGCAAAGTACGATCAGTGAGGAGACATTCCAAACACTGATTGTTGCGAAAGCCCTTGAAGAGCTCGGCTATGATGTCCAACCGATCAAAGAAGTCGACTATAATGTCGCTTACGCATCAATTGCGAACGGTGATGCGACTTACTTAGCCACCAGCTGGGTTCCTTTACATAATGCGCAATATGACGCCGCTGGTGGTGATAATGTGTTCTATCGTCAAGGTAATTATGTTGTCAATGCGGCTCAAGGCTACCTCATCGACAAAAAAACCGCTGAAAAATACAAGATTACCAATGTTGAACAACTCAAAGACCCTAAAATTGCCAAACTCTTTGATTCAAATGGTAATGGTAAAGCGGATTTAACGGGATGTAACCCCGGTTGGGGCTGTGAAGCAGCCATCAATAACCATTTAAAAGCCTATGACTTAGAAAAAACGGTTGACCATAACCAAGGGAACTACGCGGCAATGATGGCAGATACCATTACCCGATATAAAGAAGGTAAGCCTATTTTATATTATACGTGGACGCCTTATTGGATAAGTGATGTCCTCAAGCCGGGCCGTGATGTAGTTTGGTTAGAAGTGCCATTCTCATCAATGCCAAACGGTGAAAAAACAGACACCACATTACCTAACGGAAAAAACTATGGTTTCCCACCAAATACCATGCATATCGTCGCCAATAAAAAATGGGCTGCAGATAACCCTGCTGCAGCAAAATTATTTGAAGTAATGAAACTACCTATTGCCGATATTAACGCGCAAAACTTAAGAATGCATAATGGTGAAGCGTCTCAATCGGATATTCAGCGCCACACAAATGCTTGGATCAAAGCCCATCAATCCACTTTTGATGGCTGGGTAAAAGAAGCACAAGAAGCCGCTAAGTAAGTATAAACAGCTCGATTAAGTCACTTTAGCCACCCTAGCCGGTGGCTTTTTTACATCAATGACAAAAAGAAATAAACCAAGGTAATAAATTTTGTTTATAGTAGACGCCTAGCTAATAATAGGTAATCCTCATGAAACAGACCCAAACTGCAGAGCTAACAACGGGCCTCACTATTTTAATGGCCATTGCCACAGGTCTTGTCGTTGCCAGTAATTACTATGCTCAACCGCTTTTAGACACCATTGCGGGGCAGTTTAATTTAACCACTAATATGGCTGGGTTTATTGTCACCGCGGCCCAACTGGGTTATGCGGCAGGTTTACTTTTTTTAGTCCCGTTGGGAGATTTGTTTGAACGCAAGCGTTTAATTTTAACGATGACCTTTCTTTCGGCATTAGGGCTATTAATTACAGCGCTTTCAAATAATATTTGGCAAATCCTTTTAGGTACCGCCCTTACTGGACTATTTTCAGTTGTTGCACAAGTCCTGATCCCACTAGCAGCATCTATTGCTAAGCCTCATAAACGTGGTAAAGCGGTAGGAATGATTATGAGTGGGTTATTGTTGGGCATTTTACTTGCAAGAACGGTTTCAGGTGCTGTTGCTATGGTCGGTGGCTGGAGAGCGATCTATTGGGTGGCCTTTGCATTATTGATGCTGTTAATGATTGTTCTAGCCATTAAACTCCCCCGTTACCATCAAAAAGCTAACTTAAACTACTTCCAGCTCATTGGTTCTATTGGCCGGTTATTTTTCGGCACTCCAGTGCTTGCGGTACGCGCTTCTCTCGGTGCATTATCATTTGCCAATTTTGGTTTACTGTGGACCGCAATGGCTTTCTTATTAGCCAGTCCGCCATTCAATTATTCCGAAGGGACTATAGGTTTATTTGGCTTAGTCGGTGCCGCAGGTGCCATTATGGCCTCCCAAGCAGGGCATCTTGTCGATAAAGGCAAAGGAAAGCTCATTACAACTATTGGGTTGGTGTTATTACTATTATCCTGGATACCCATCGGTTTAGCGAAATATTCCCTGGTCGCATTTATCATTGGTATTTTGGTGCTAGACCTTGCAGTACAAGCCGTCCATGTCACCAGTCAGAGTACGTTATATCGAATATTACCTGAAGCTCGTAACCGCCTAACGGCAGGCTATATGACCAGCTATTTCATTGGGGGCGCACTAGGATCTCTACTTTCAGGCTATGCCTATGAACACGCGGGTTGGGAGGGAGTTGCGATTGCAGGTGCAATCTTAACCACTCTAAGTTTAATTATTTGGGCTATCGGTATTCGCTATGATCCCATCATCACCACAACTGATGACTAAACATTACTGATATCTGTATCAATACATTTTATGATGAAAATTTTCGAGATCACATAAACATATAAAATCTCATAATACATTAAACTTATGTGACTCAATTTTACCCATCAAATCTGTTGAATATTGAATAAATAAACAGTTCATCATAAGGCCAATAATTATCAACTGTAATAGTAAACAAAGTAAATATTAGGGAATGACACAGTTAAACAAATACAATGACTCTATGAAAAGGTAGTATAACTGTTAATAAATCAAATTATTGCTATATCAGATAATGTTTAAATTATACAAAAATAAGTAATTACACCTATCCATTAAAAATATCTATCTAAGTTGTAATTATTGGGTAACAAAAAAAATGGTATTGAGTTAATGTCGTGTGATTATATATTGTTTTGTATGATTGAAATTAGCCTTTAATTAAGCATTGGCTTGGTTGTTTTATAACCAAAAATGACACTATCAGTGTAAAAAGGTCAGCCTGCTATACAAAAATAGGTAAATTACATTCATAAAATTTATGAATCATGTATCATTATCAAAATAAAATCGGCGATATTAATTAAGTATAATTGCTAATTCTATCTTTTAATATACCATTTAGGTGGTTGATGACAGTTGTAATCTTACCAACTGAAACTAATAAGGTATCCCAATAATGGAAAGTTCATTTACACCAACTGAAGAGCTACTCAATGCTCGTGTAGAACAACAAGATTCACATGAAAGCCCTATTCCGTATCAAGAAATCCTACTGACACGCCTATGCATGCATGTTCATGGGAAGTTACTTGAAACACGAAATAATATGTTAAGGTCTCAAGGTATTAATGAAACCCTGTTTATGGCACTTATGATCCTTGATACAAAAGACTCCCGCAGTATTCAGCCATCTGAACTCAGTGCGGCTCTTGGTTCCTCACGAACCAATGCAACACGAATTGCAGATGAACTGGAAAAAAATGGTTGGATTGAGCGCAAAGAAAGTCACAACGATAGACGTTGCCTTCATCTACACCTCACAGAAAAAGGGACGGAATTTTTAAATGGCCTATTACCACCTCAACACAGCGCATTAATTGATATTTGGTCTGTTTTAGATGCTGATGAGAAACAACAGCTTAACACGCTGATGCGTAAATTACTGACAAAACTGGATACTATAAAAGATTGACCATAACATTTGTAAGGTTAATGTATTTGAGCCATTCTTAAGCTCAAAGGTGAAAAAAAACTTTTCAGCCCATAATATTTCATTATCCTTTCACCCTTATGCTTTACGATATCCCATCAAACAGCAAAATCATTTGTAGTCTCAGTTTCCAGTGGTTATTACCTAACTACTGGAAACAACCGTGATCCTTATCCAGAGAAGTGGAGAAATACGAGTATGAGTTCCCCTGAGGAAATGCAACAAACGCAAACTCCCCAACGAAATAAAAAAAGGCAACGTAAAAGTGCGCTTATCTTATTGACTCTAATATTTATTATTATAGGTGTTGGCTGGGGAGTTTACTGGTATCTCGTTCTTCGTCACTATGAATCAACGGATAATGCTTATGTCGCGGGAAACCAAGTACAAATACAATCCCAAGTTTCCGGCAGCGTGATGACTGTCAATGTGGACAACACAGATTTCGTGACAAGTGGAACTGTTTTGGTTGAACTGGACCCACGTGATGCTGAATTAGCTCTCGATAAAGCAAAAACAGAATTAGCAAATAGTGTGCGTCAAACCCGCCAGCACATGGTTAATAGCCGCCAGCTACAAGCCAATATTGAGGTCAAACGTTCTGAATTAAACCGGTTGCAAAATGATTTAAAACGTCGAGAAGTTTTAGGTAGTAGCCATGTCATTGGTAAAGAAGAACTACAACACGCAAGAGAAGCTGTCGTCAGTGCTAAAGCGGCATTAGACATGGCAATAGAACAATATAATGCTAATCAAGCCATAGTGTTAAATAGCTCAATTGAAAAACAACCCGCAGTAGAGCAAGCAGCAACACAAGTTCGAAACGCTTGGCTCACCTTGCAACGGACGAAAATCGTCAGCCCTGTTGATGGCTATGTTTCACGCCGCAGTGTACAAGTGGGTTCACAAATCACCCCTTCAACCCCATTAATGGCCATCGTTCCTTCCAATGGTATGTGGATTGATGCGAACTTTAAAGAAACACAACTTGCGGATATGCGTATCGGCCAACCTGCGAAGGTCATTACTGATTTTTACGGTAAAGATATCGTATTTAACGGTACTGTTGTGGGACTTGATATGGGAACAGGTAGCGCGTTCTCTTTATTACCTGCACAAAATGCCAGTGGTAACTGGATCAAAGTAGTCCAACGCCTACCCGTACGTATAGCCTTAGATGAAAACCAACTTGAAGAATATCCATTACGTATCGGTTTATCCACCGAAGTTACGGTTGATACATTAGATAAAAATGGCAAAGTGCTTTCTAAAGGGATGCGTGATACCCCTGCTTACCATACTGCTGCATTAGCTGTAGATATGTCTCCTGCGGACAAAATAGTTACTGAGATAATTAATAATAACCTAGGAAATAAATAGTGGGGGTGCAATCGTGACGACAGCACCTTTAACGGGATCAAAACTCGCATGGATGACAATTGCTCTTTCATTGGCAACATTTATGCAAGTTCTTGATTCCACCATTGCTAACGTAGCTATTCCAACCATTGCAGGAAACTTGGGGGCATCCAACTCGCAAGGAACATGGGTAATAACCTCTTTCGGCGTTGCCAATGCCATCTCCATCCCCATCACTGGTTGGCTAGCCCGTAGGATAGGTGAAGTCAGGCTATTTTTATGGTCTACAGGCTTATTCGCTTTAACTTCATGGCTATGCGGTATTTCTGGCAGCTTAGAGATGCTGATCTTATTCCGAGTTTTACAAGGTTTAGTCGCAGGACCACTCATTCCTTTATCTCAAAGCCTACTGCTTAACAATTATCCTCCAGCCAAACGCAATATGGCCCTCGCCCTTTGGTCAATGACTATCGTTATTGCTCCGATTTGCGGACCGATTCTTGGTGGTTATATTAGTGATAACTACCATTGGGGCTGGATATTTTTTATCAATGTACCATTTAGTATTGCGATCATTTTTGCCATCATGCGCACCTTAAAAGGCCGTGAAACTAAAATATCTATTCAGCGCATTGATACTATTGGTTTAGTGCTATTGGTTGTTGGTATTGGTGCTTTACAGATTATGCTTGACCAAGGCAAAGAGCTGGATTGGTTTAACTCGACTGAAATTATCGTCCTGACCGTTATTGCTGTTGTCGCTATTGCCTTTTTAATTGTATGGGAACTCACCGATGACCATCCCGTCATCGACTTATCCCTATTTAAAGAACGCAATTTTACGATTGGCTGTTTGTCCTTAAGCCTTGCTTACATGCTCTATTTTGGAACGATTGTACTACTGCCCCAATTGCTACAAGAAGTTTATGGCTATACCGCAACATGGGCTGGGTTAGCCTCTGCACCTGTAGGATTATTACCGCTATTGATTACGCCAATTATAGGGCGTTTTGGTAACCGAATTGATATGCGTTATTTAGTTACATTCAGCTTTATTATCTATGCTGTTTGCTACTATTGGCGTGCTTATACTTTCGAACCTGGGATGAGTTTTGCCGAAGCTGCTTGGCCGCAATTTGTGCAAGGTTTAGCCATCGCTTGTTTCTTTATGCCTTTGACAACCATTACATTATCTGGCCTGCCGCCAGAAAAAATGGCCTCTGCATCGAGTTTATCTAACTTTACTCGTACCCTAGCTGGAGCCATTGGGACATCAATCACCACAACAATGTGGACCCAAAGAGAGTCAATGCATCATGAAAACCTCGCTGAATTTGTTAACCCATACAACCCAAATGCCCAACAGATGTACAGTGAACTGGCAAAAATAGGTATGAATGAGCAGCAAAGTGCGGCCTATCTTGCTAAAACGATTACTGACCAAGGACTGATTATGTCAGCAAATGAGATATTCTGGCTCTCAGCTGGGATTTTTATCCTACTGATGGTCATTGTCTGGTTCGCTAAGCCACCATTTGGGGCAGGTTCAAAAGACGGTGGTGCTCATTAATTAGCCCAACCCAGTGGAATAACTTGGTGATAGATATAAAAAAGCCATACATAGCGGGAATACATCCTTTTATGTATGGTCTTATTTTTCTGATAAAACGTAGGTGGTTATTTAACTTGGTTTTGTTGCCACCACTGGGCTAACATAATTCCTGTTGCAACAGAGACATTCAAGCTTTCCACTTTACCTGTTCCACCGATATAGAGACTCATATCGCCTTGATCCCACGTACTATCACTTAAACCATCACTCTCTTGGCCTAAAACTAAGACCATTTTGGCCGGTAACTTCGCTTTTGCGAGATCTTGACTGCCTTTATGGCTAGAAGTCGTCACAATGGTATAACCCGCTTTGCGGAATTTATCCAAAGTATCTGTTAATCCATCTGCATCAATCGCTTTAATGTGTTCAGCACCACCTTCTGCAGTGCGAATTGCCGCCCCAGACTCCAGCATGCCTGCATCCTGCAAAATCACACCTTTGATACCGAAATGCGCACAGCTACGCATAATTCCGCCCAGATTATGTGGATTTCCCACATCTTCCAGTGCTAATACACAGTCATTACCTGCCGCTTGCTGCAAGTAAGCATCAGCACTCATTCCACCGCGTTTTTTGATGATAAAACAGACACCACCATGATGTTCAGTTCCCGATGCTTTCGATAACTCTTCGTCATCAACAACGTGGTAAGCCTTACGATTTGCCGCCATCCATTTTAACGCATCACGAAAACGCGGCGTGACAGATTGCAAGAACCATGCACGAACAATCGCATCAGGGCGGTTTTTAAACATGGCTTGGCAGGCATTCTCACCATAAATACGGGTTTCTTCTTGGCGCTGTTTACGCAATTGTTCAGGGTCAATTTGGCTCTTACCAACAATTCCGCCATGGTCATTGGTTAATTCTTCACTATCTGGCTTAGAAACAGTGCGCCATGGTGAACGCTCGCGAGGTGCTTCATTACGGTTATCAGAGCGACGACCTTCACGCCCGCCTTCAGGGCGACTTGGGCGACCACCACGATCTTGACGGGCACCATCTCGTCTATCACCACCACGCTTGTCATTACCGCGCCTATCATCACGGCCACCGCCTCGGCGTTTATCATTACCTTTATTGTTGTCCTGCTCTTCACTGCGGACATACATCACTTTTACTTTGCCGTTTTTACCACTAAAATCATTCGAGTCGTTCATCACTATCCCCTACTAAGCTATGGCGCGAAGATTACATGATGTTGCATGGCTACGCTACCGATTCGCACTATTATCTCATCTAAAAGTTATTGAATATACTTCTATCGTATAGAAATCGTTTTGCGTACAATATGCGCCTTAATTTTAGGCCTAAAAAAAATAATTCAACATGACTTCGAATGCCGTTTATCACCTGCGTCAACAGCGCCTCGCATTATCGACTAAACCGTTTAGGGCACGAGGCTGCCGAGTAAAACGTTGCCAATATTGTTTGTTACCTAACCCACAATGCCTATGCCAAGACACCATATCATCACAAGCAAAAAGCCAATTTTGCTTGATTATGTTTGATGGTGAGGTATTTAAGCCAAGTAATACAGGAAAGTTGATTGCGGATGTTTTGCCCGACACTTTGGCCTTTCAATGGTCAAGAACAGAGCCTGATACGCAGCTATTGGCGGCACTGCAAGACACCACAAGGCAGCCTTACCTTATTTTTCCAGAAAGCTACGCTCAAAATGAACGCATCGTAGTCAATGAACCGACTTTGTCGGATAAACCCGCTTTATTTATTTTACTCGATGGGACCTGGCCTGAAGCACGAAAAATGTTTCGAAAAAGCCCTTATCTTAATGATATTCCAATGCTTTCAATTAATACCAAAGCAAGAACTGACTACTTACTCCGTACGCCATCAAGGGAAGAACAACATTGCACCGCCGAAGTTGCAGCTACCGTTTTAGAATTAGCGGGAGATTTAGACGCTTCACAACAACTCTTTAGCCACTTCAATCTTTTCCGTCAAAAATACCTTGAAGGGAAACCGCATCACCCTATTGCACAGAAGCTACTTACCGAATCCCACCTCTAACTATTTATTGGTACTGTTTTTCTCTTTCTTTTCGAGCCCAGTACCATTAAATGACAACTTTTAGATCGTCGTGCTGATAAAACGTGAACGTGCTTGTATAAATTAATTAAACTCACCAGATAAACTAGCGCAATCTCAAAGATAAGGCATAGTATTCATAAGTATCACTCAGCCACTTTTTATCTATTGAACGCTTATCTCGTTCAGCAAAGCAAAGGGTTATCAACCATGGGTTTAGTCAGTCAGTTAGAATCTTTATTCCGGCCAAAGTCTATCGTTGTCGTGGGAGCATCTGAAAACCCGAGCCGTGCAGGTTCGGTGATGATGAAAAACCTACTTACCAGCGGTTTTAAAGGTCCTATTTTACCTGTTAATCCAAACCGAAACTCTGTCCTCGGCGTACTTGCTTATCCTTCTATAGATAAATTACCGCTCAAACCTGATCTTGCCGTTATCTGTACCCATTACTCACGTAATATCTCCTGTTTACAGCAATTAGGGGAAGCTGGCTGTAAAGTGGTTATTATTTTGTCATCCCCTTCAATTCAGTTTAATGAATTAAAAAAAGTCGCCCAGCAATATCAAATTCGCCTATTAGGCCCGAATAGCCTAGGTTTTCTCGCACCATGGCAAGGTTTGAATGCGAGTTTTTCTCCAATACCAATCTTAAAAGGAAAACTCGCTTTTATCTCTCAATCTGCTGCTGTATCGAATACCGTTCTGGATTGGGCAAGGCACCGAGACATCGGTTTTTCTTATTTTATTGCCCTTGGTGATAGCATCGATATAGATATTGACGATTTACTCGATTACTTAGCGCGTGACAGCAAAACCAGCGCTATTTTGTTGTACCTTGAGAGCATTAGTGATGCACGACGTTTCTTATCATCATCTCGCAGTGCCTCACGCAATAAACCTATATTAGTGATAAAAAGTGGTCGAACCCGCAAAGCACAAAAACTACTGGGCGATAAACCTAGCCTAGATGCCGCTTACGATGCTGCTATCCAGCGTGCAGGTCTTCTTCGCGTGCAAGATACTCACGAAATGTTTTCTGCGGTTGAGACATTAAGCTATATGACTCCATTACGCGGTGAGCGTCTTTCAATCATGAGTAATGGTTCTGCCCCAGCCGCGATGGCATTAGACGAACTTCTCTTACGTAATGGTAAACTTGCAACGTTAAGTGTTGAAACAGAAAATGAATTAAGTTCACTATTACCTCTTGATTTATCGACACAAAATCCGATTAACTTAGGAGATGATTCCACCGTTGAGCGCTATATCAATGTACTGAACAAAATGCTCGATAGCCATGACCATGACGCTTTGTTACTTATCCACACTCCCAGTGCGATAACTGAAAGTAAAACCATGGCAGAAAAAATTATTAAAACTATTAAGCAACACCCACGCGGAAAGTGGCTAACCATTTTAACCAACTGGTGTGGAGAATATTCCTCTCAAGAATCTCGCCGCCTATTTAGTGAAGCTGGGATCCCTACCTACCGCACTCCAGAAGGGGCAATCACGGCGTATATGCATATGGTGGAATATCGCCGTAACCAAAAACAATTAAAAGAAACGCCAGCCCTCCCAGTAGGTATCACCGCTAATACGCAACAGGCTCATGAATATATTCAGCAAGCATTGGAAAATAATAAACTACACTTGGATACTCATGAAGTTCAGCCAATTTTAAAAGCCTACGGGTTAAATAGCTTACCCACCTGGATTGCACATTCGAGCAATGAAGCCATTGAAATCGCAGAGAAAATTGGTTACCCCGTTGCTTTAAAACTACGTTCTCCCGATATTGTACACAAGTCAGAAGTACAAGGGGTCATGCTCTATTTACGCAATGCTAAAGAGGTAGAAGATGCAGCTAAAGCGATTATGGAACGTGTTTCAACAAATTTCCCTAATGCACGAATTGAAGGGCTACTAGTACAAAGTATGGCTAATCGAGCAGGTGCTCAAGAGCTCAGGATCGCTGTTGAACTAGATCCTGTCTTTGGCCCTCTTATCATGTTAGGAGAAGGTGGTATTGAGTGGCAACAAGAGAGCCAAGCTGCTGTAGCTCTTCCTCCGCTAAATATGGCTTTAGCTCGCTACCTAGTTATTAATGCTATTAAAGGTTATAAAATAAAATCCCGAAGTGCTTTAGAACCATTAAACATCATAGGGTTATCTGCTTTATTAGTACGAGTTTCAAATTTAATTATTGATTGCCCAAATATTACAAGGTTAGATATTCATCCATTGCTCGCCTCAGGGGATGAATTTACTTTACTTGATGTCTCCATGGCATTAAGCCCAACAGATGATGCGACAACATCAAGGCTGGCAATTCGCCCTTATCCTAGTGAGCTAGAAGAAACAATTCATTTAAAAGAAGATCTTACCTGCTTACTACGACCGATCCTCCCTGAAGATGAACCTTTGCTAAAATCCTTTATAGAGCAAGTGACTAAAGAGGATCTTTATTATCGCTACTTTAGCGAGATCAGCGAATTTACCCACGATGATCTTGCCAATATGACACAGATTGATTATGACCGTGAAATGGCTTTCGTTGCGGTAAAAAACCCCAATACTACGCCTGAAATTATTGGCGTCACGCGAGCAATGGCTGATCCTGATAACCAAGAGGCTGAATTTGCAGTACTGGTTCGCTCTGATATGAAAGGGCAAACGCTCGGTTATCAACTTATGCAAAAGTTACTTAACTATACGCGAAGCCACGGCATTAAAAAGCTAACAGCCATAACTATGCCTGAAAACCGCAATATGATAAGCCTAGCTAAAAAACTTGGTTTTGAGATTGACGTTCAATTTGAAGATGGAGTCGTTAATCTGACACTTCACTTATAGAAATATCTAAGGACACGGCTTAACTTGTATAGTAATTAAACAAGTCGTCAATTTATACTAAATGGTTTAGCTAAATATGCTATCATCCATAGATCATTCGCTTAAAAATGTGCGCAAAGCGAGTTGCTATTAGACTAATAAGAGAAAATTTACACTGTGATGTTGTCAAAATTAAAACAAGCAAAACATCAACAATATTTGTTAAGTTTACCAAAACTCTCTCAAGAAATTGCTGATGTAAAAACGCTATATAAGACAGAAGATTTTCGTGATGAACTGCTTAAACAAATTTCTCAGGCTCAAAATACTATCTACATAACGGCTTTGTATTTAGAGAAAGACGATGCAGGTAAAGACGTACTTCATGCTTTATACGCTGCAAAACAAGCTAATACATCATTGGATATCAAAATTCTCGTAGACTGGCACCGTGCTCAGCGAGGTCGCATCGGGGTTGCAGCAAACGCCACTAATGCCGATTGGTATTATGATGTTGCAAAACATTACCCTGAAATTGAAATCCCTATCTACGGCATCCCTGTAAATACACGGGAAGCTCTGGGTGTTTTGCATCTAAAAGGCTTTTTATTTGATGATACTCTACTCTATAGCGGGGCAAGTATTAATGACGTCTATTTACAACGTCATAGTAAATACCGTTACGACCGCTATCACCTGATCAAAAATAGCCAACTTACCGCATCAATGAAAAAATTTATTGATGACGCATTACTACAAGCTGATGCCATTCATTTATTAAATACGCCAACTCGACCAAAAACAGCTGAGTTTAAGCATTTAATTAAACAATTTCGTTTGTGCTTACGGGGAGCGTCCTATCAGTTTTCAGGGAATGCAACTAATGATGAGCTGTCCGTCACTCCCTTTGTTGGTCTCGGTAAGAAAAACGATTTAAACCGTGTTATCACGCATTTAATGAGTGCAACAAACAATAAACTAACAATCTGTACGCCTTATTTTAATTTGCCTGCGGTGTTAGTTAGGGTTATTAGTCGGTTACTGCGTGATGGCAAACAAGTAGAAATTATCATTGGTGACAAAACTGCCAACGACTTCTATATCCCACCTGAAGAGCCATTTAAAATTATTGGTGCATTGCCATACCTTTATGAGATCAACTTGCGACGTTTTGTTAGTCGCTTGCAACGCTTTATTGATAACCAGCAGTTAACAGTAAGGCTCTGGAAAGACGCAGACAATACCTATCACCTAAAGGGGATGTGGGTTGATAATCACTGGCAATTGATCACGGGTAACAACTTAAACCCACGCGCTTGGGGGTTAGATCTTGAAAACGCAGTATTAATTCACGATCCAAAACAACAGCTGCAAGAGCAACGCAATCACGAGCTAGAGTGCATTCGAACTCATACTAAGGTTGTTAGCCATTTTCGCGAACTAGATAGCATCCAAACCTATCCTGTTAAAGTGAAAAAATTAATCCGACGACTACGTCGAATACGAGTCGACCGGTTAATTAGCCGCATCCTTTAGAATTTAAACAAAGCGTCACTTCGGTGGCGCTTTTACTTTGCTACTTTAATTTTTTAGGTATCTTACCAAAAATGTTTAAATCACTGATCATTAGCTTACTTATATTCATTTCAACAGGATGTACTGGTTTTCATTGGGCTAATGATAATTGGCAAGGTAAAGATAAAGCGCAGCATTTTGCATTTTCAGCCGCGATGGCTGCGGCTGGTAATGCTTATGCAGATAAACAAAACATGCAACACCGCGATGCTGCCATATTTGGTATTCTATTTTCAGTTTCTCTTGGCGCAGCAAAAGAGCTTTATGACAGCAGGCCTAATGGTACTGGGTGGAGTTGGCATGATTTTGCCTATGATGTTGCAGGGTCAATAGCAGGTTATAGTTTATATCAGTCCTTAAAGTAACCCACGCCCTTCTTTCCCATTTTTTACATTCCTCTCCTATTTTTAATATTTCGCTCACCATCGAAGTATCTATAAATTAAACCGTTATAGTTGAGCTTCTACATTAAGGAGAGTTTTATGATTGCCGTAATTTTTGAAGCCATCCCAATACCAGTGCAAAAAGAGCGTTATTTTGAATTGGCAGCCAAACTTAAATCTGAACTTATGCACATTGACGGGTTTATTGCTGTCGAACGCTTTCAATCTATTACAACAGAAGGAAAAATTCTCTCACTTTCATGGTGGGAAACAGAAGAAGCAGTAAAACAATGGAAAAACCATTTCATGCATATCGATGCACAAGTTGAAGGACAACAAACCATTTTTTCCCATTATCGAATTCGAGTTGCCCATACCTTAAAGGATTACTCATTCAATAACGAGGATAGCTTTGATGTATGATATTCATGTGATTATTGAAAACCAAGTAGGTGCTTTAGCACTATTGGCGACAACATTAGGGAAACATGGTATTGGCCTTGAAGGTGGTGGCGTTTTTTCTATCGAAGAAAAAAGTCATGCTCACTTTCTTGTTACCCAGCCAGAAAAAGCACGAGATGCCTTAACTACTGAGGGTTTACAGGTTGAAAGTATCATACAACCAGTGATCCGCAAATTAAAACAAGAACGTCCTGGCGAACTTGGAGAAATTGTTTCTCAACTCGCACTTCACCAAATTAATATCCTTGTTCAATACAGCGACCACAATAACAGGTTAATATTAATAACAGACAACAATATATTAGCCGCTGAAGTAACAAAGAAGTGGGAAAGCCAACCATGATACCAAGCAAAGATAGTATTCCCATTGAAGAAAAAGAGCCATTAGAACAATCTATCGCAAAAGTTGCCTCTGCGATTGCTGACTCTTCAAGGGTCAGTATTTTGTGTGCATTAATGGATGGCAGGGCTTGGACAGCAACAGAATTAAGCGTAGCTGCAAATATAGCCCCATCAACAACGAGTGCACACTTAACTAAACTTTTAAACAGCCACTTAATTAGTTGTCTATCTCAAGGAAGACACCGTTATTATAGGCTTGCAGGCACAGACATTGCCGAATTATTAGAAACATTAATGGGGGTATCCATGAAATTGGAGTACACCCCACCTATAACAACACCTATTCATCTGCGAAAGGCACGTACTTGCTATGATCACTTAGCCGGAGAAATTGCCGTTCAGATCTACGAATTTATGGATAAAAATGGCTGGTTTACAGCTAGAGAAAATAAATTATCAATGATTGGTGCCAATCAATTTAAAAAATTAGGTATCGACATTGAGCCTAATACAAAACGAAAAATAGCATGTGCTTGTTTGGATTGGAGTGAAAGACGTATGCACCTAGGGGGACTAGCAGGAACCTTACTATTGAAATTTTTTGCAGAAAAAGAATGGATAGAGAAAACAAAAGGTTATCGAGAAATTACTTTTACTACCTACGGTAAGAAAGCTTTAAAGCGTATTTTTAATATTAATATAGCTTAACCCCCCAACAAAATAACGAACAACCCTAGAACGATTTGATAATATACTTACCAAGCTAATTACTAATTAAAAGCAGACGTAAAACTGTATTTCTCCAAACAATGCCCCAAGTCACCTACAATAGGTCATTATCCATAAAATCCAGTATGTTAGTAATACAAAAAAGCCTCGTGATTTTTATCACGAGGCTTTGATAAGTGGCGGAACGGACGGGACTCGAACCCGCGACCCCCTGCGTGACAGGCAGGTATTCTAACCAACTGAACTACCGCTCCACTTATTCTTTTGCCTTTCGGCTGTTTACTGCTTATTGAGCAATAAACCTTTAATTAATGTCTGGCAGTTCCCTACTCTCACATGGGGAGACCCCACACTACCATCGGCGCTACGGCGTTTCACTGCTGAGTTCGGCATGGGGTCAGGTGGGACCACCGCGCTATTGCCGCCAGACAAATTCTGTTTGTTCCCGTTTAGTTTTTTTCTTCACTAAACCAGAACCTCAATCTCAAACAAGCTGCGTGTCCTTCACCTTTCGGCTTCTCACTTTCTTTGAAAACAACTCTATCTCTCTAAAACACCTTCGGTGTTGTCAGGTTAAGCCTCACGGTTCATTAGTATTGGTTAGCTCAACGTATCGCTACGCTTACACACCCAACCTATCAACGTCTTAGTCTTAAACGTTCCTTTAGGACTCTTAAAGAGTCAGGGAAGACTCATCTCAAGGCAAGTTTCCCGCTTAGATGCTTTCAGCGGTTATCTCTTCCGCACTTAGCTACCGGGCAATGCCATTGGCATGACAACCCGAACACCAGTGGTGCGTCCACTCCGGTCCTCTCGTACTAGGAGCAGCCCCTTTCAATCTTCCAACGCCCACGGCAGATAGGGACCGAACTGTCTCACGACGTTCTAAACCCAGCTCGCGTACCACTTTAAACGGCGAACAGCCGTACCCTTGGGACCTACTTCAGCCCCAGGATGTGATGAGCCGACATCGAGGTGCCAAACACCGCCGTCGATATGAACTCTTGGGCGGTATCAGCCTGTTATCCCCGGAGTACCTTTTATCCGTTGAGCGATGGCCCTTCCATTCAGAACCACCGGATCACTAAGACCTACTTTCGTACCTGCTCGAGCCGTCACTCTCGCAGTCAAGCTGGCTTATGCCTTTGCACTAACCGCATGATGTCCGACCATGCTTAGCCAACCTTCGTGCTCCTCCGTTACTCTTTGGGAGGAGACCGCCCCAGTCAAACTACCCACCAGACACTGTCCGCACCCCGGATAACGGGGCAACGTTAGAACATCAAACATTAAAGGGTGGTATTTCAAGGTTGGCTCCACGCAGACTGGCGTCCACGCTTCAAAGCCTCCCACCTATCCTACACATCAAGGCTCAATGTTCAGTGTCAAGCTATAGTAAAGGTTCACGGGGTCTTTCCGTCTTGCCGCGGGTACACTGCATCTTCACAGCGAGTTCAATTTCACTGAGTCTCGGGTGGAGACAGCCTGGCCATCATTACGCCATTCGTGCAGGTCGGAACTTACCCGACAAGGAATTTCGCTACCTTAGGACCGTTATAGTTACGGCCGCCGTTTACTGGGGCTTCGATCAAGAGCTTCTCCTTACGGATAACCCCATCAATTAACCTTCCAGCACCGGGCAGGCGTCACACCGTATACGTCCACTTTCGTGTTTGCACAGTGCTGTGTTTTTAATAAACAGTTGCAGCCAGCTGGTATCTGCGACTGGCTTCAGCTCCATGGGTAAACCACTTCACCTAATGCCAGCGTGCCTTCTCCCGAAGTTACGGCACCATTTTGCCTAGTTCCTTCACCCGAGTTCTCTCAAGCGCCTGAGTATTCTCTACCTGACCACCTGTGTCGGTTTGGGGTACGATTAATGATAATCTAGAGCTTAGAGGCTTTTCCTGGAAGCGGGGCATGAGCTACTTCATCACCGTAGTGACTCGTCATCGGACCTCAGCATATAGTGAACCGGATTTGCCTAATTCACCTGCCTACATCCTTAAACCGGGACAACCGTCGCCCGGATAGCCTAGCCTTCTCCGTCCCCCCATCGCAATTATCACCAGTACGGGAATATTAACCCGTTTCCCATCGACTACGCATTTCTGCCTCGCCTTAGGGGTCGACTCACCCTGCCCCGATTAACGTTGGACAGGAACCCTTGGTCTTCCGGCGTGCGGGTTTTTCACCCGCATTATCGTTACTTATGTCAGCATTCGCACTTCTGATACCTCCAGCATGCCTCACAGCACACCTTCACAGGCTTACAGAACGCTCCCCTACCCAACAATATTTACATATCGCTGCCGCAGCTTCGGTGCATAGTTTAGCCCCGTTACATCTTCCGCGCAGGCCGACTCGACCAGTGAGCTATTACGCTTTCTTTAAATGATGGCTGCTTCTAAGCCAACATCCTGGCTGTCTGAGCCTTCCCACTTCGTTTCCCACTTAACTATGACTTTGGGACCTTAGCTGGCGGTCTGGGTTGTTTCCCTCTTCACGACGAACGTTAGCACCCGCCGTGTGTCTCCCGTGATAACATTCTTCGGTATTCGTAGTTTGCATCGAGTTGGTAAGTCGGGATGACCCCCTAGTCGAAACAGTGCTCTACCCCCGAAGATGAGTTCACGAGGCGCTACCTAAATAGCTTTCGGGGAGAACCAGCTATCTCCCGGTTTGATTGGCCTTTCACCCCCAGCCACAAGTCATCCGCTAATTTTTCAACATTAGTCGGTTCGGTCCTCCAGTTAGTGTTACCCAACCTTCAACCTGCCCATGGCTAGATCACCGGGTTTCGGGTCTATACCCTGCAACTTATTCGCCCAGTTAAGACTCGGTTTCCCTACGGCTCCCCTATACGGTTAACCTTGCTACAGAATATAAGTCGCTGACCCATTATACAAAAGGTACGCAGTCACCCTGATAAATCAAGGCTCCCACTGCTTGTACGTACACGGTTTCAGGTTCTATTTCACTCCCCTCGCCGGGGTTCTTTTCGCCTTTCCCTCACGGTACTGGTTCACTATCGGTCAATCAGGAGTATTTAGCCTTGGAGGATGGTCCCCCCATATTCAGACAGGATAACACGTGTCCCGCCCTACTCGTCGAGTTCACAACACTAACATCTTCGGATACGGGGCTATCACCCTTTACTGCCGGACTTTCCAGACCGTTCTCCTGATGCTAATGCTGATTAAGACTCTGGGCTGCTCCCCGTTCGCTCGCCGCTACTAGGGGAATCTCGGTTGATTTCTTTTCCTCGGGGTACTGAGATGTTTCAGTTCCCCCGGTTCGCTTCGTTTGACTATGTATTCATCAAACGATAGTGCAACGAATTGCACTGGGTTTCCCCATTCGGAAATCGTCGGTTGTAACGGTTCATATCACCTTACCGACGCTTATCGCAGATTAGCACGTCCTTCATCGCCTCTGATTGCCTAGGCATCCACCGTGTACGCTTAGTCGCTTAACCTCACAACCCGAAATTGTTTCAACGTTCACCTTACTGTCATGGCTGTGCGTGCATTCCTTCTTTGTTGGGCAGTGCTCGCAATGCTCACATACTTATGTATGCTGCGCTTGCTGTGCGCTGGCCGCCGCGAAGGACTGACTGCTCGCTCATGCCACTCGCTAAAGTGACCGAAAATTTCAGGTCTGAAATTTTGAGAGACTCTCACATTGTTTAAGCGATAAACAATGTGCGTTGTTTTCAATTTTCAGCTTGTTCCAGATTGTTAAAGAGCATAATTATTCGCAATAGACTATTACTAATCTATTCTGAATAATCAGAAAAATTATGGTGGAGCTAAGCGGGATCGAACCGCTGACCTCCTGCGTGCAAGGCAGGCGCTCTCCCAGCTGAGCTATAGCCCCATAAAGGTATTTTCGGTATCAATATAAGTCATTAAATGACAAATCGAATTCAGGCAAGGCATAGATTGGCGAAGCTTACTTAGGTAAGTGAGCTAATCTATAACGACGCATCAATTCGATTTTGGTAGGCCTGAGTGGACTTGAACCACCGACCTCACCCTTATCAGGGGTGCGCTCTAACCACCTGAGCTACAAGCCTATCGATACCGCTACTCTATTTCATCAGACAATCTGTGTGAGCACTTCACAAAAACACTTCAATGGTAAGGAGGTGATCCAACCGCAGGTTCCCCTACGGTTACCTTGTTACGACTTCACCCCAGTCATGAATCACAAAGTGGTAAGCGCCCTCCCGAAGGTTAAGCTACCTACTTCTTTTGCAACCCACTCCCATGGTGTGACGGGCGGTGTGTACAAGGCCCGGGAACGTATTCACCGTAGCATTCTGATCTACGATTACTAGCGATTCCGACTTCATGGAGTCGAGTTGCAGACTCCAATCCGGACTACGACGTACTTTATGAGTTCCGCTTGCTCTCGCGAGGTCGCTTCTCTTTGTATACGCCATTGTAGCACGTGTGTAGCCCTACTCGTAAGGGCCATGATGACTTGACGTCATCCCCACCTTCCTCCGGTTTATCACCGGCAGTCTCCTTTGAGTTCCCGACCGAATCGCTGGCAACAAAGGATAAGGGTTGCGCTCGTTGCGGGACTTAACCCAACATTTCACAACACGAGCTGACGACAGCCATGCAGCACCTGTCTCAGAGTTCCCGAAGGCACTAAAGCATCTCTGCTAAATTCTCTGGATGTCAAGAGTAGGTAAGGTTCTTCGCGTTGCATCGAATTAAACCACATGCTCCACCGCTTGTGCGGGCCCCCGTCAATTCATTTGAGTTTTAACCTTGCGGCCGTACTCCCCAGGCGGTCGATTTAACGCGTTAGCTCCGAAAGCCACTCCTCTAGGGAACAACCTTCAAATCGACATCGTTTACAGCGTGGACTACCAGGGTATCTAATCCTGTTTGCTCCCCACGCTTTCGCACCTGAGCGTCAGTCTTTGTCCAGGGGGCCGCCTTCGCCACCGGTATTCCTCCACATCTCTACGCATTTCACCGCTACACATGGAATTCTACCCCCCTCTACAAGACTCTAGCTGACCAGTCTTAGATGCCATTCCCAGGTTAAGCCCGGGGATTTCACATCTAACTTAATCAACCGCCTGCGTGCGCTTTACGCCCAGTAATTCCGATTAACGCTTGCACCCTCCGTATTACCGCGGCTGCTGGCACGGAGTTAGCCGGTGCTTCTTCTGTCGGTAACGTCAATCGTTGATGATATTAGCATCAACGCCTTCCTCCCGACTGAAAGTACTTTACAACCCTAGGGCCTTCTTCATACACGCGGCATGGCTGCATCAGGCTTGCGCCCATTGTGCAATATTCCCCACTGCTGCCTCCCGTAGGAGTCTGGGCCGTGTCTCAGTCCCAGTGTGGCTGATCATCCTCTCAGACCAGCTAGGGATCGTCGCCTAGGTGAGCCATTACCTCACCTACTAGCTAATCCCATATGGGTTCATCCGATAGCGCAAGGACCGAAGTTCCCCTGCTTTGCTCCTTAGAGATTATGCGGTATTAGCTACCGTTTCCAGTAGTTATCCCCCTCTATCGGGCAGATCCCCATACATTACTCACCCGTCCGCCGCTCGTCAGCGAGAAGCAAGCTTCCTCTGTTACCGCTCGACTTGCATGTGTTAGGCCTGCCGCCAGCGTTCAATCTGAGCCATGATCAAACTCTTCAATTAAAAAGCTTGATGCTCAAAGAATGTCTTACTGACCGTAACGTTCTTTTGTTCGGCTAACTTTGTCGGCTTCGCATCGCTTCCCCTCGCCGTACCTAAGTACTGTCTCGGGTTATCTCTGCTTGCCTTCGCGTTATCCTTTCAAAATAAGCGTTACTACCTTATTTCATATATATGAATTAACGTGTTAGTCACTCTTCAAGACTTAAAATCAAATATTTTTTTGATAGTGTCCTGTGAGTGCCCACACAGATTGTCTGATAAATTGTTAAAGAGCGTTGCAGCTTTTCTTTATGAAAACCAACCTTTCGGTCGTTGCTGCGAGGAGGCGTATATTACGTTTTCCTCCGTGAGAGTCAAGCAATTTTTTGCTTTTTCTTTTCAGAATCTCTCGCTGCCGTTTCAGTGTTCATCGCGCTTTGCGTTGTCTTGTTCCCGGTCAGTGGTGGCGCATTATAGGGAGTCAGAAAAATCTGGCAAGTGTTTTTTTACATTTTTTTTCTAACTGCCTATTTACCACCCAAAAAGGCTACTTTTTGATTCTTTTTAGCGTTTCTGGCAACTCTGCGATACTGTTAATAACAATATCTGCATTATTGATTGCTTCATCGGTGACTGGCTCACCACTTTTCACTAATATAGTTGTACCGACTTTAGCGGCTTTGCCTGCCAACATATCAGCAAGTTTATCACCCACCATAATAGATGATGCCATATCTATTTTTAAAAAAGCCTGCGCGTCTAGTAGCATTCCTGGCTTTGGTTTACGGCAATTACAGTCTTGGCGATATTCTTCTACTGTAGCCTCAGTATGATGAGGGCAAAAATAAATACCGTCTAAGTCGATACCGCGATCTGCTAATGACCAATCCATCCATTCTGTGAGTTGCATAAACTGGTCTTCTGTATAAATTCCCCGACCAATACCTGACTGGTTAGTTACAATAACTAATGCATAACCCATCTTTTTTAATTCGAGCATCGCTTCAATTGACCCTTCAATAAATTCGAAATCATCAATTTTATGTACATAACCATGATCGATATTAATTGTTCCATCTCTATCTAAAAAGACTGCTGGGATCCCGTTACTCACCTGTTTACTCCTAAAATTTAGTATCTTTTTAGTATCTCATGAAAAGAAATAAAAGGAGAATAGAATAAATAGAACAATCTTTATTGACTTAGACGTCTAGACGCCTTAACATCCAACCTTATTAGATACACTATCTAAAAACAATTCAGATAAAGTTAGAAACTATAAATGATAAAGCTCTCAAATATTAATAAAGTTTTCCAGCAAGGAAGCCGTAACATTCAAGCGCTTACTGATATTAGCTTGCATGTGCCTGCTGGTCAGATCTATGGCGTTATTGGTGCTTCAGGTGCGGGTAAAAGTACGCTTATTCGTTGCGTGAATATGCTTGAACGCCCAACTTCAGGCCAAGTTATTGTTGATGGACAAGATTTAACATCAATGACTGAAAAAACGTTGACGAGAGCACGTCGCGGCATTGGCATGATTTTCCAGCATTTTAACCTGTTATCTTCACGTACCGTCTTTGATAACGTTGCTCTCCCCTTGGAACTTGATAATACGCCTAAAGAAAAAATTATAGAGCGTGTAAGTGAATTACTCGATTTAGTTGGGTTAACTGAAAAGAAAGATGCATACCCAGCAAACCTTTCGGGCGGACAAAAGCAACGTGTTGCTATAGCTCGCGCATTAGCTAATTCACCAAAAGTATTACTATGTGATGAAGCGACAAGTGCATTAGACCCCGCGACAACCCGTTCAATTTTAGAATTATTAAAAGATATTAACCGTCGATTAGGCTTAACTATCTTATTAATTACCCACGAAATGGATGTTGTAAAACGTATTTGTGATCAAGTAGCTGTAATAAGTGGCGGTCAATTAATTGAGCAAGACAAAGTGAGTGAAGTATTCTCTCACCCAAAAACACCTGTTGCTCAAGCGTTTATTCAATCAACATTAGTTATTGATATTCCAGATGATTATAAAGAACGATTAAAAACGGAGCCAGGTAAGGAATTATCACCATTACTCAAGCTCGAATTTACAGGGCAGTCTGTTGATGCACCTTTAATTTCAATGGCTGTACGCAAATTTGATATTGATATTAATATTTTAAGTTCACAAATTGACTACGCCGGCGGCGTGAAATTTGGTGTGATGCTCGCAGAGCTACATGGCATCAATGGTGGGGTTGAATCCACAATTGCATTTTTAAAAGAGCATCATGTGAAAGTAGAGGTTTTGGGTTATGTCTGAGAGAATGATTTACCTGCTGATTAACGGCACAATTGACACTATCACAATGACCTTTGTTTCCGGCTTTTTGGGTTTTGTTTTAGGTTTACCATTAGGTGTATTGCTCTATATTACACGCAAAGACCAAGTAATGGAGAATGTAGGGCTATATCGTGCTCTTGCAGTTGTAGTAAACATTTTCCGCTCTGTGCCATTTATTATTTTACTGGTGTGGATTATTCCATTAACTTCGTTTCTTGTTGGAACGACTATTGGTTTAAAAGCAGCAATCGTTCCTTTAACAATTGGCGCTGCGCCGTTTATTGCTCGCATGGTTGAAAATGCGTTATTAGAAATTCCAAGTGGTTTAATTGAATCAGCCCGTGCGATGGGAGCAACTCCACTTCAGATTATTCGTAAGATTTTGATCCCTGAAGCATTGCCAAGTTTAATTAATGCAGCCACTATCACGTTAATTATGTTAGTCGGATATTCTGCAATGGGTGGTGCAGTTGGTGCCGGTGGTTTAGGTCAAATCGCACTACAATATGGTTATCAAACTTATAACCCTGTTGTGATGAATACCGTTATTGTTCTCCTCGTCATTTTAGTAAACCTAATTCAGTTTGGTGGCGAGTATTTAATGAAAAAAGTTTCACATCGATAGTTAGTAAAATAGCTGCGCCGTTAAGGTGCTTATAAAGTCCGTTTTAAAGGGGTAAACCAATGTCTATTAAATTAAAATCTATCGCAGTTGTCGGCGCGCTATTAGGCACACTCGTTCTCACTGGTTGTGGTGAAAAAGAGAAAGATGCCAACAGCATCAAAGTTGGTGTGATCATGGGCAAAGAATTAGAAGTTGCTGAAGTCGCACAGAAAGTTGCTAAAGAAAAGTACGGTTTAAATGTTGAGCTCGTTTCATTTAATGACTTCGTTTTACCTAATGAAGCATTAAGTAAAGGCGATATCGATGCGAACGCATTCCAACACAAGCCTTATCTTGATCAACAAATTAAAGATCGTAACTACAAATTAGTTCCTGTTGGAAATACCTTTATTTATCCAATTGCGGCTTACTCTAAAAAAATTAAGTCAGTAGATGAACTCGCTGATGGCTCTCAAATTGCGTTACCAAATGACCCAACTAACTTAGGCCGTTCATTGCTGTTATTACAACAACAAGGTTTAATTAAATTAAAAGATGGTACTGGCTTAATGCCAACTGTTTTAGATGTGGTTGAAAACCCGAAAAACCTGAAATTTGTTGAGTTAGAAGCGCCTCAATTACCTCGTGCTTTAGATGACCAAAAAATTGCATTAGCGATTATCAATACGACTTGGGCAAGTAGTGCTACACCTAAATTAACACCTGCAAAAGATGGTTTATTTGTTGAAGATAAAGATTCTCCATACGTAAATATTATTGTTGCTCGTGAAGATAATAAAGATAGTGAGAACGTGAAAAAATTTATTCAGGCGTATCAATCAGATGAAGTAGCAAACAAAGCTAATGAAGTCTTCGATGGTGGTGCAGTTAAAGGTTGGTAATCTTTTTTATTATTTAAAAAACGATTAAAATACTAGACGGCTTAACGCCGTCTAGTATTTTTTGTAATTTATAGACTATAAAAACAACGCGGCATTATTTTGAATCATATAAGAAAGGTATAACTTATGAGACTGTTATTGCTCACTTTGGTAACATTTGTGTTAGCCGGGTGTGGAATTAACCAATACACGAGTCCAGGGCAAAATAAAGGTTTCACTAGTATGAAATTGTCTAAACCTGTACCGAAAGTAACAGAGCCAGACACAGCAAACGTTAAATTAATGAATAGCCCAGAAGAATTATTAGGGATGCCTTTCAAAGATTTAGGTGTTGTTTCTGGGGAATCTTGTCGAGAAAGCGTTCAAAGCCCTCCGGCAAATTTGAATACCGCAAAAAACAGTATGTTAACACAAGCTGCCTATATTGCGGCTGATGCCGTACTTTTACACCAGTGCCAAACCATGACCTCTCCAGGTTGTTATCAGGCAACTATCTGTGAAGGCAGTGCATTACAAATTGTTGAATAAATATCTTATGCAACCTTTTCAGTTTAATGTTATTGGGCACATTGAATCACCTTATAAAGAAAAGTTTGCAATCCCTCGCCAACCTGGACTTGTTCAGGGGGGTGCGGGACGCTTACATCTGCATTCTCCATTCAACGACCCAAATGCGGTGCGAGGACTCAGTCAATTTAGCCATGTTTGGGTTCTATTCGTTTTTCATCAAACAATGAAAAATGGCTGGAAACCGCTAGTGCGTCCTCCAAGACTAGGTGGCAATGATAAAATGGGTGTTTTCGCAACCCGTTCAACATTTAGACCAAACCCAATAGGCATGTCTCTTGTTGAATTACATGGAATAACAATAGAAAACAGCCAAGTGATCCTTGAGCTTGGTAGCCTTGATTTAGTAGATGGCACCCCTGTTATCGATATAAAACCTTACTTACCCTTTGCCGAGGCAATACCGACCGCAACTGCAGGGTACGCACAGGACACACCTTCAGATGATATGCAGGTTATATTTACCCCAGAAATAAAAACTGAATTAGATGATTATCAAAATCAGTACCCGGGTATTAAACAATTTATTTCACAAGTTTTAATGCAAGACCCCCGCCCCGCATATAAAAAACAATCTACTGAAACACGTGACTATGCAGTCCATTTATTAGATTTTAATATTCGTTGGCGGGTAATTGATGGTGTGACTGAAGTATTCGCTATCGAACCATACGAAAAATCACGTTAACCCCTTTTGGCAAGCCTCCGTCACTGGTAGACTAGCTCACTATATACCTTGGCAAATAAGTCATTTGCCATAACTTGTTGTTCTAATGGAACCTATACAATGCGTACTAGCAAATATCTGCTCTCAACTCTAAAAGAGACCCCTGCGGATGCAGAAGTTATCAGCCATCAGCTGATGCTGCGTGCAGGAATGATCCGTAAACTTGCTTCCGGTCTGTATGACTGGTTACCCACTGGTGTTCGTGTTCTACGTAAAGTAGAAACCATCGTCCGTGAAGAAATGGAAAATGCAGGCGCTATCGAGGTATCTCTACCCGTCGTTCAGCCTGCAGATTTATGGCAAGAAAGTGGACGTTGGGAACAGTATGGACCTGAATTGCTGCGTTTTGTTGACCGTGGTGAACGCCCGTTTGTTCTCGGCCCGACCCATGAAGAAGTGATTACAGATTTAGTCCGTAACGAAATCACCTCTTACAAACAATTGCCATTGAATTTATTCCAAATTCAAACCAAATTCCGTGATGAAGTTCGCCCACGTTTTGGTGTGATGCGCTCGCGTGAATTTATTATGAAAGATGCATACTCTTTCCACACTAGCCAAGAATCATTGCAAGAAACCTATGATGCGATGTACGAAGCCTACAGCAAAATTTTCACGCGTATTGGCTTTGATTTCCGTGCCGTTCAAGCTGACACTGGCTCTATCGGCGGTAGCGCATCCCACGAATTCCAAGTATTAGCAAAAAATGGTGAAGATGACGTTATTTTCTCTACCGAATCTGATTATGCCGCTAACATTGAATTCGCAGAAGCATTAGCACCAACAACGCCACGTTGCGCTCCAACAGAAGAGATGCGTCTTGTTGATACGCCTAATGCAAAAACAATCGCAGAGCTCGTTGAGCAATTCAATTTACCTGTTGAAAAAACTGTTAAGACATTGATTGTTCATGCGAAAAAAGATTCAGGTCACACGCTCGTCGCTTTATTAATTCGTGGCGACCATGAGTTAAATGAAATCAAAGCAGAAAAACACCCATTAGTGGCCAGCCCATTAGAATTCGCCACGGAAGCTGAAATCAGAAATGCAGTGAATGCTGGCCCAGGCTCTTTAGGCCCAGTCAATATGCCACTACCGATTGTTATCGACCGTAGCGTTGCAGTAATGAGCGACTTTGGTGCAGGCGCAAATATTGATGGTAAACACTATTTTGGCATCAACTGGGAACGTGATTTGGCGTTACCAGAAGCTTTTGATTTACGTAACGTTGTTGAAGGAGACCCAAGCCCAGACGGTAAAGGTGTACTGCAAATTAAACGTGGTATCGAAGTTGGCCATATTTTCCAGTTAGGGACTAAGTACTCAGAAGCAATGAAAGCTTCAGTCCAAAATGAAGATGGACATAACCAAATCGTCACCATGGGCTGTTATGGCATTGGTGTAACGCGTATTGTTGCCGCTGCTATTGAACAAAGCCATGATGACCGAGGAATTATTTGGCCGGACGCAATTGCTCCGTTCCAAGTGGCTATTTTACCAATGAATATGCACAAATCTTATCGTGTTAAAGAAGTTGCAGAAAAACTTTACGCTGACTTAAAAGCAAATGGTATTGATGTGATTTTCGATGACCGTAAAGAGCGCCCAGGTGTGATGTTTGCCGATATGGAGCTGATTGGTGTTCCATACACTATCGTTATTGGTGACCGTAACTTAGACAACAACCAAATTGAATATAAATCACGCCGTAGTGATGATAAAGAATTGGTTGGCTTAGAAAATGTCATTAGCTTCCTAAAAGGTAAGCTCGGTAAATAAAATAAGTTAAAAGCTAGAAAATAAAGCCCAAATTTCGATTATTTGAATTTGGGCTTCTTTTTTAGATGTCTCGGTACGAACCAATCTTAAAATCATCCGCCAAAATCTGTGATTTTAAATTTTCAGATGTTAATACTTCCAATTCATTTAAACGTGGATAAGCATAGTTACTTTTTAATAGCGCATTATCAATAAACGCAGGATGAGTCATAACTTCAATAGAATTATTACCTTGTGCTTTAGCTTCATTAATAATCTTCAAAAATAACGCTTCTGAAATTTGATCACCATAAAACTCACTACTGAAACAGTCAGTGCTTGCCACTTGATATGATAATGGCGGCCAATTTTTCTCTAATTGGCGATCAACACGTAACGCGACCCCCTTTTCTTGGGCGAAAGCAACTACAATTGGAAAAATACCCTCAATCATATGAACATGATGATGACTATCGATATGGCTCGGTTTTTGACCAAAAATTTCGATAAATTTTTGATATTGCAGATTTAGTTCTTGTTCAATCTCAATCAATGGTAAATCATTAATATCAATATCCCAAAGCCATTTACCCAACAGCCCATCACGGCTGAGAGTAGGCATTAATGAGAAAGGCTTCCCAGCCGTTAAAACAAAATGCATCCCCACTGCCAGACTCGGATTCTCTTGGCTTAATTTAGCCGCATGGGATATTGCGGGCATATTCATCATCGCGCTTGTTGAATAAACAACCCCATTACGATGAGATTCAATGATGCCGTAATTAACGGCCTCGCAGAGTCCAAAATCATCGGCATTTACAATAAGTAATACAGCCATATGCTCTCCCTTGACACTATAAGCTATTTGGCTAATTAACCTTCTTGCTCAAGCTGTTGTATTGCTTTAGCGAAGTTCGGTAGGTATTTTTTATGGGCGATTAGTAATTCCTTAGAAATTAAACGCGCATCGTTATCAGAATGAATTAATGGGTTTAGATTCATCGCCAATAAAACATCATTAAACTGACCATTTACTGCAGCTTGGCTAGTGGTAATTTCAAAAGTTTTTAAGGTATAAATTAAACCAAGTACTTTATCATCAAAATGCTTTACTCGTGGGTGCGGTTTTGCGCCATCACGACCTAATAAGCATGTCATTTCGACTGTCCAGTCTTCAGGAATATTATCAATATGCCCATGATGTGGAATATTAACGTAGTGCTCCGTTTGTTTGTCATTGTATATTGCATTGATGACTTCACAAGCGGCATCTGAATAATAAGCTCCACCTCTTAATTCAAGCTCTTTAGGTTTTACATCTAATGTTGGATTTTTATATAGTTCAAAGAGTTGATGCTCAACTTTTTGCACGACTTGAGCCCTAGCCCCCCCTTTATAATACTCGCCAAGCTCAATCGCTAGCATTTCCTTAGGTTTAAAATAGTACAATAAATAAGAGCATGGGATCAGATTTAATCCACGAATTAATCCTTCATCAAAAGCAAGGTCTGTAATATTTTTAACTGAATTTGCGCTTAATGTTCCAGAAGCAATCCCTTCTAATAACTCATTAAACCGTGATGAACCATTTACAATAACGTCTTTGATAAAAACCATATGATTTAAACCAAATAAGTCGATAGATAATTCATCGCTATCGGATAGTTTCAAAACATCGGTAATAAACATTTTCATACCGATAGGTATATTACAAACACCAATAAAACGTTTGAAGTTAGTGTGTCGATAAACAGCTTCAGTTACCATACCTGCGGGGTTGGTGAAATTAATTACCCAAGCATTCGGGCAAATTTCTTCGACATCTTTAATAATATCAAAAATCACAGGTATTGTTCGCAGCCCTTTGAATAAGCCACCAGCACCATTAGTTTCTTGCCCCAAATAACCATGTTTTAAGGGGATTGATTCATCTAACGCACGTGCTTTTAATTGCCCAACTCTTAATTGAGTCGTCACGAAATCAGCGTCTTTTAATGCTTCTCGCCTATCAAGCGTTTTAAATATCTTGAGTGGTATATTGGCATGTTTAACCATGCGCTCGCATAAATTATAGATAATATCTAATTTTTCTTTACCTTCATCAACATCCACTAACCATAATTCAGTAATAGGTAACTCATGGTAACGTTTAATAAAACCTTCTAATAATTCAGGAGTGTAGCTACTCCCTCCCCCAATGGTGACAACTTTTAATTTCTGATTCTGAGTCATATTAACCTCATTGTACCTTTATAATAGACATAGAAAAGCACACCATCTTTATAGAAAAAGATGGATATGCTTGAGACGCATAGAAATGGGAAGATTATTTAGGTAATAATTTAACCTACCATTTTTTGTTCAACACTAAATAGATTTTTTCTGTAATCACTTGGTGTTAATGAAGTTAGCTCTTTAAATTTTTTAACAAATAAACTTGGACTGCTATAACCGGATTCAAAAGCAATATCCGTAATTGAATAATTAGTTATTTCGAGTTGCTTTTTAGCAAAATTAATTCTGATATCATTAATAATCTGCATTGGCGTTTTGCCATAATAGCGTTTTGTTGCCCGAGTTAAGTACTCTTGTGATTTTCCCGTTATCGAAATCATATTTTGTAGAGCACTTTCACTAAACATAGCGATATCATGCATTTCTTCCAATGTATTTTTTAGCCATTGAGGGGCATCATCTCGCATACTTTTTTCACGATAATGGCGTAATCGATTTACGACATTAAATGTAACCAACTCAATAAATTCATTAAATTCACTATCACGAAAATTTAATGATGCAATCACGGACTCTATATAAGCCATAAATTCATTTTTTAATTGATAGCCTTGCGATGCAACAAAATAACTTGGTAATAGTGGTAAATAATGTTTATCAAAAAATGATTTACTAATTCCAACATTGAGTATCCGTGTAGGCCCAAAATCATAAGAGCTTTCATGATGCGACCCTATTGGGAGAAAAATAAAATCTCCCCGCTCTAATAAAACTTTTTTCCCATTAATTATTTGATAACAACGCCCCGTTAGAACAATCATATATTCATAATAATCATGTTGATGCAGTCCACTTGCACTCTCAACTTTATTATAAATAAAGACATGAAAGGTTTTATTATTAAAAAGTTCACTTTCTTGAACGAGTTTAATTTCAGCATTAGTGTCGGTTCTATTCATCAGTGCCTGCATCATGGCTCCCTCTCTAATGGTTTAATTTTTCATGTAACTCAATTAACTCTGTAATTAATTCACGGGCTAACATGGCATTCATTAAATGATCTTGTGCATGAACCAGAACTAAGCTAACTTTGATTCGTCCTTCACCCATATCACTTTCAATCAATTGAGTTTGCACTTTATGCGCCTCATTCAGCGAAGAGTGCGATTGTGCCATTAAACTTTTTGCCGTCACAAAATCACCTTCTTTCGCCTTTTTTAATGCGGTATAAGCCAAGCTTCTTGCTTGCCCTGCATTAATAATCAGCCCCATGACAACTTCTTCAAGTTCATCCATAGCCGCATCTTCTTGGATATCATTAAGTTCAAACATACTTTTATCTCTATTTTGATGGGAGGAGTAAGCTCCCCCTTATTTTAAAACTTAAGTGCGTTAGCAATATCTTCTTCACTCTCTTCTTCATCGATTGTGTTTTGTGCTTTATTAGAAATCACAACAAACGGAAGATAAACGAGTACAGCCACACCAAGGTTAAATAATGCAAGTAGTAAGGCAGCGATACTACCATTAGTATTAAAGAATGCAGCAAGCCCCGTCGGCATTGTCCATGGTGCGATATTCGTCACTGGTGGGATAATCCCTAAATAATAAGCCGCGACCATTATTCCTGCCAATAAAGGCTGAATAAGAATAAATGGAATAAACATAACCGGGTTCATAATGATCGGTAGACCAAAAATAATCGGCTCATTAATTTGGAAAATACCTGCCGGTAATGCTAATTTCGCAACCTGACGATGGTCGGCACGACGTGATGCGATAAAAATAGCGATAATTAATCCTAATGTAGCGCCCGTTCCACCTAAGAATACATAGGAGTCAAGCATCGGTTTTGCCCACATATGGAAGGATTTACCCGCAGCAATCGCAGCATCAACTGAACCATACTCTGCATATAAAGACACGTTTTCTAATGCCCACGGTGTCATTATACCGCTGTCTAATGCGGTTAATGCGAGAGAACCATGGATACCAAAGAACCATAATAGAGAGGTAAATACAACATATGCCCAGCCAACAACATTCCCCATAGAAGCAAGTGGTGTGGATACTGTGTCCATAATGATTTGATGGAAATTACTACTAATACCGCTTAGCGCCCACGACACAATTCCCATAATTGATAAGATGATAAAACCAGGAATAAGTGCAGAGAATGAACGAGATACGGATGGTGGTACGCTATCTGGTAATCTAATCACCCAATTACGGCGAACAATAAAAGTGAACATTTCAGCAACGACTAACCCTAGAATGATCCCTGAAATGATATTAGCCCCACCGAGCCAATTAGCACCAACGGCATAAGCACCATTGACGTCATATGGTGTGACTGTCATAAAAGAAGCAACAGCTAACAAACCAGCAGCAAGTGGATCAACCTTACGTTCTTCCGCCAGTGCCATCGCAATAAAAAAAGGTGCCATTAAGGACATAATTCCCAATGTCCCGTTATAAACGTTTCCACCAATGGCTTTAAAACCATTTAGTGTTTCTATCGTTGAAGGCTCTAGTCTAACCCCCAAAGAATAGAAAAATGACCCTGTATCAAAACTCAGAAAAACATTATTAATTAACACAAACATTGCCCCAACTAAGGTCAGAGGCATAATTCGAATAAAACCATTCTTTATTGCATTAACATGAGGTTGCTTTCCCAATCTAACAGCGAATGGAAGGAGTACCTTTTCAAGCGAAGTGATAAAAAGACTCATAAAAATACCCTCAATTTTTTGAGTATGCTCCATTCTTAACTAATTACGTTATGTTAATAACGTTAATGTTGATGGAGTTATTATGTTGTAGAGGTTGTAAATAGCTTTTTGGTATTAGCTTGCAGTTTGTTTTTTTATAATTGCAACGGCAGCTTTTAGTACACCGAGCCCATCCACTTTTCCGTACAAAAGTGAATCAATAACTTCAACTGGCTTGTTAGGTAATAATTTTTGGATATCCGATAACATCCAAGCAATTTGCGGGCCGAGTAATATCACATCCGCATCTACACCTTTTTCTGAAGCTAAGCTTTCAGGAAAGGCCTCTATATTGACAGGTACATCGTATTTTTCTGCTTGCTGTCTCATTTTGTTAACTAGCAGTGAGGTAGACATTCCTGCAGAACAAAATAGATAAATATTTTTCTTATTCATTCCTTATCCTTTGATTCGTTCTATTTTTTATTACCGCTATAACTTATAAGTTTTCTTATAGACTTATCATCTAACCCAACCCTACACACTAAAGCAATTAATTATCTCTAGTTGAATTGAGTATACTGCCTTCCCAGCATTTTCGATAATTCAAACTAACCAACAATTGTCTCCCATTGACCAACAGCCATGACAATCCTCACATTTATATAAATATTTTGCGTCAATAAAAAAGTTATATTGATATCAAATAATGATAAGAAAAAAATTAAAGATGGGTAATACGGCGTTTTAATTGGTAATTTATAGCCCAAAAAGAAAAAGACCCACTTCAGTTGAAGTGGGTCTTCTTAAGAAAGAAAAAAGTACGAATTAGTTGCAAGAAGCAGATTTGTCGAACTTAATTGCACCTGTTGGGACTAATGCGGAATCAAACTGGCCATCTTCCATTGAAGGACGAATGGTATAATAACCTTCAATTTCAGCATAGACAGGTGTACCACCATCTACCCCAGTTTCTCCATACGCTTTTTCTAATTCAACACCAGAAACAGCGTATTGGCGACCACTATCGCACTCTTTGAAAACAGCTGCATCAGCCATATAGCGGTACTGCCCCACTTTTTTACTTGGCTTAACTTGGTCTAACGTATAATTCATCTGTGTTTCAATCGGGTTACCGTCTAAATCCAGCAAGGTCACTGATTGACCATCTGCTGATTGGGCAAAATAAGTACTTTCACCTTTAGGATTAGTTGCTCGTAGTTTATTATTTTCTATATCCCATTTACCTGTATCATGGAAAGCTGTATCACCATCTTTCGTTCCTAAGTAAACGAGCTGTTCAACATAACTACCATCTTGGTTAACTAACAATGTTGCCTCAATACCAGAGCAATCCGCGCAAGGTAAAACCCCTGTATAGACTTTATCGACTGGTGCTACATCAATATTTTTTGTCGCACTCTGGCAGCCAGCTAACGTAATACTTCCAACCGCCATTAAGACTAACATTAGTGATTTTTTCATTATAATTCCCTTAAAACCATGTGTTTTAACTTGTTAACCAATATAAACATCATAGCATTTCATCTAATAAAAATATGTCAAACATAAGAAAATTCGGACATTACTGATAAAATACGTTGTGTATTGATTTAGTGAATAAGAATTGTCTTTTTCCCTGCGCTGTGATTATAGTTATTAAAGTTACTGTGCTATTATCGTACTAAGCACATTTTTGCTTAGTACAACATGTTCAAGGCGGCAATAACCGCCACTAACACAGTGGTGAGGGAATATGTCTACAGATACTGAATATCAACCTATCAATTGTGATGATTACGAATATCTAGAAATCGCATGCCAACGTCAGCTAAAGTTGCAAATAATACTTAATGACGGCGTGAATATTGAGGGGAAGGCCAGTGATTTACTCCTACGAAAAAAAGTTGAGTACCTGATTGTTGAGACACATGATGGAACCAAGGAGTTAAGATTGGATTGCATAATTTCCTTCAGTCATCCTGAAATCGGCACAATTGTTGTCGACCACTCTCACTAATACTCACGATTTTGAGTCCTTCTATAGCCCCTTATGGTAATCACAGTCATAAGGGGCTTCTCATTAATTTAATACCTTAAATTCACCCTCTTTTTGCCAATCGATGGCAATGCCCAGAGACGCTTCATCAACCAACCCCTCAGGGGTAATAAAGCACCCTACTGCGGTAATGAGCTGGTCGTTATAATAAATTAATGGCACTCTTTCTCTCATCCATGGAGCTACGCCTAATTCTTGCCAGATCTTCTTACTGCTTCTGGAACGATGGCGTCCTACTATTTTCAATGTGCCTTGCAGCCCAAAACGGACTGTCACATTTTCATGCGAAAGTGGTGGCCGTATCTGCCCCTCTCCTTCCATAACTTGTAATATTCCTAAGGATTCAGGTAACTCAATAGCCTCAGGAAAAGCCCATTCAAACTGTTTATTTAATAGACTATTAATGCGCTTAACAACCCACAATGCGCCTTGATAACGACGAATTTCAAATTGCCCTAAGCGGCAAATAGGGTCAGCGTCTTGCCGAGCTAACGCGACTTCTTGCCAAATACGTTCCAATTGGTTAAATGGCGGCATTGGTAATTGGTGCAAACCAACCCAACGACGAATTAAAGCATTACGTTTGGAAGATGAACACCCTTGCAAATCATCTATAAATAGGCCCCCTCGGTAATCCATCATACCTTCAAGGGTCTCTTTTAATAACTCATCGAGTAATGATTCTTGCTCAGCACATAACGCGGCACTGCGCGCGACAGCATGAGAAAAATGTGGCCAGCGCTCAGACAAAGTCGGCATAATATGAAGACGTAAAAAATTTCTATCATAACGGTCATCTTGGTTACTATCGTCCTCAACCCACGACAATTGTTGTTCTTGCATATAAGCTTCTAGCGCTATACGGGGTGTTGAAAGTAATGGGCGTAATAGCCATGTTGAACCGCAACACGCTGAAAAACTCAATAATTCAGGCATTGAAGACAACCCTGCTGGCCCACTACCACGCTTTAACGCTAACATGAAAGTTTCTGCTTGGTCATCAAGATGTTGAGCCGTAACTAATACCTCGCCTTCTTGTAATTCTTCTCGGTAAGCCTGATAACGAGCTTCTCGTGCTGCTGCTTCAATACCTTTTTGGCTTGAATCAACCACGACATGTCGGCAAATAAAAGGAATGTCCCATTGTGAACATAATTGAGCACAATGCTGCTCCCATTCGTTTGCTTTTCTATTCAAGCCATGATGAATATGAATAGCACGAATTTCTAGTGAAGGAAGCCGTTGTTGCCGAATAAGATAAAGTGCATGTAATAAAACTGTAGAGTCAATACCACCACTGAATCCCACTAGAATTTTTTGAATACCACTTATTTTATTAAGAACTTGTTCAACAATTACTTGCGAATGCTGCGCCATTTATTCGCCCTTCTTACGACTTCTGACTTTGGCTTTTTGCGCCAACACACAGAACACCAGAAATAATTACCAGTAATACCCCAATTGCATACGCAATTTCAAAAACATCATTTAAGATTAACACTAACCAGAGTACCGATAATACGGGAGATAAAAATACCACAGAAGCTATTTTCGCTGAATGACCTGTATTCATCGCCTTAAACCACAAAATATAAGACACCCCATTGATTAAAATGCCATTAACCAGTGTTGGCCAAAAAGCTGCTTTTGAAGGTAACTGCATTTCACTAAATAGTATCAGTAAGGCAAAAGAAGTTAGCGTTGAAAAAATAAATAACCACACAGTACTAATATAGGGGTCTATCGAATATTGGCGAGAAAAAACTGACATTAGTGCAAAGCAAAATGCACCACTAAAAACCAGTAATAACGCTGTTGGGTTTTCAACATGTAGCTGTGTAATTTGCCCTTTAGTAAAAGTAATAATCACCGCAATAAAACCAACTATGATGCCAATTATTTGTCTTCCAGCTAATTTATCTTTTAGCAATACTACTGATAACAAGATAATAACTAATGGCCAGCTATATTGAATGACCAATACGGCGATACCATTTTCAATGGAATATCCGTAATACAGTAACAAGTAGAATAAACAATCAAGAAAACCAAGAACAAAGACTTTGATTAGTACATCTCTTGGCAAGATAAACAGTTTTGTCAGCCGATACCCAGAAGCAAGTGCAACAATAATTACAGATATCGCTGAAATTAAGTTTGACCAAAAAAGGAATTGGAAGCTATCCATACCTTCTTGCCCAAAACGAGAGACAATAGGAATAAAACTCCATATCAATACGCAAGTAAAAGCATACAGCAAATAATTATATTGTCGCACCCTAATTCCTATCTATTATTATTTTCAGCAGATGAATAATTTAAATCAAAACACTCTGTTATCATTAAAAATGACTAGCTTAAAAATAAAAAAACGGGAGCTGGCAAAAAGCAAACTCCCGTTTTTATTAACGATTAGCGGTTAATAATTAGCAATAACCATAGTCCATCAGACGCTGATAGCGGCGGTTTTTCAACGCTTCGGCATCTAATGCATCTAATTCGTTTAAGTCCTCATTCAGGCGTGCTTTTAGCTGTTCCGCAATTTCATCATAATTACGATGTGCACCGCCTAATGGCTCAGGAATAACATTATCAATTAATTTCAGTTCTTTAAGACGTGGAGCAGTAATCCCCATCGCCTCTGCCGCTAGTGGTGCTTTATCTGCACTTTTCCATAGAATGGAAGCACAGCCTTCTGGTGAAATAACAGAATAAGTACTGTATTGCAGCATATTGACTTTATCACCAACACCGATGGCAAGAGCACCGCCAGAGCCACCTTCACCAATAACAGTACAAATGACTGGGACAGATAAACGTGACATTTCACGTAAATTACGTGCGATAGCCTCTGACTGACCACGCTCTTCAGCACCAACGCCCGGATAAGCCCCAGGAGTATCAATAAAGGTAATAATAGGCAAGTTAAAACGCTCAGCCAGTTCCATCAGACGCAATGCCTTACGGTAACCTTCTGGGGCTGGCATACCAAAATTACGACGGATTTTTTCTTTTGTCTCACGCCCTTTCTGATGCCCAATAATCATAACTGGGCGACCATCTAAACGCGCCATTCCACCCACAATGGCTTTATCATCTGCATAAGCACGATCACCTGCTAATTCTTGGAAATCAGTAAAAATGCGAGAAATATAATCCAATGTATATGGACGACGTGGATGACGAGCGAGTTTAGCGATTTGCCAAGCTCCTAGATCAGAGAAAATTTTACGTGTCAGTTCAACACTTTTTTCACGTAAACGAGCAACCTCTTCATCTAGGTTGACTTCTAAGTTGTTATCTTGACGGCTAACCGCTGTTAGAGAATCAATTTTCGCCTCTAATTCCGCGATTGGCTGTTCAAAATCAAGAAAATCCAGACTCATAATATTCCTATTTTAGTCAAATTCTAATTCTACCTGCTCACTACCCAGCAGAGTTCGAAGATCGTTCAGAAGGGGATCCACTGGCGTCACACGCCAAACAACACCAAATTTAAGCTTGGCTCTGGCATCATCCTTCTGGTAATACAGATGAACCGGGATCGTTCCTGAACGATGAGGTTCAAGAGTACTGCGAAGCCGGTTCAGCAATTGATCGTTAATTTGTTTATCTGACAGTGAAATTGCAAGTCCTCGTGCATATTTCTCCCTTGCTTCACTAATATCCATTAACTCACGCACTGTCATTTTATTACCACCATTGAAATCATCAAAGCTGACCTGACCGGTGGCTATCAGGATATTGTCTTTTTCCAACATATGTTGGTATTTATCGAGTGCATCTGAAAATAACATAATATCCAGACGACCGGAACGATCATCAAGCGTACAAATACCTATTCTATTTCCACGCTTGGTTGTAATGACTTTAGCTGAAAGTACTAAACCTACCACAGTTGTCACTTGACCACGAGGGGTGGGGTTCACATCTTTTAATCTAAGCCCATTAGTATAGCGCTCTATTTCGCTCAAGTATCGCGTTATTGGATGCCCTGTTAAATATAAACCAAGCGTTTCGCGTTCACCATCCAATACCACCTGCTCTGGCCATTTAGGCACACTGGCGTATGAACTTTCAACTTGTTCAGGTGCTTCCGCTAATACACCAAACATATCTGCTTGGCCTATTGCCTCTGCTTTAGCGTGTTGGTCAGCCGCTTTTAATGCATCTTCAAGGGAAGACATCAATGCCGCACGGTGAGGGCCTAATCGGTCAAATGCCCCTGCCATGATAAGCTTTTCCATCACACGACGATTAATTTTTTTAATATCAACTCGCGCACAAAGGTCAAAAATCTCTTTAAATATCCCGCCTTGTTGACGCGCTTCAACAATCGCCTCAATCGGGCCTTCACCGACCCCTTTAATTGCACCGATACCGTAAACTATCTCACCTTCATCATTCACATGGAAGTGATAAAGCCCACTATTGATATCTGGTGGCAATACTTTTAAGCCCATTCGCCAACATTCATCAACTAAACCGACCACTTTTTCCGTGTTGTCCATATCAGCGGTCATTACAGCAGCCATAAATTCAGCGGGATAGTGAGCTTTTAACCATAATGTTTGATAAGAAACTAAAGCATAAGCTGCTGAGTGCGATTTATTAAACCCATAACCGGCAAATTTCTCTACCAAGTCAAAGATTTTCATTGATAACTCGCCATCTACCCCGTTTTTGATTGCTCCTTCTTCAAAAACAGAACGCTGCTTCGCCATTTCTTCAGGTTTCTTTTTCCCCATCGCACGACGCAGCATATCTGCACCGCCAAGCGTGTAACCGGCTAAAACCTGAGCAATTTGCATAACCTGTTCTTGGTATAAAATAATACCATATGTGGGCTCTAGAACAGGTTTTAATGATTCATGTTGCCATTGTACATCTGGATACGAAATTTCTTCACGACCATGCTTACGGTCAATAAAGTTATCTACCATGCCTGATTGTAATGGCCCGGGGCGGAATAATGCTACCAGAGCGATCATATCCTCAAAGCAGTCGGGACGTAATCGCTTAATTAAGTCCTTCATTCCACGGGATTCCAACTGGAATACTGCCGTGGTTTCTGAGCGCTGCAGCATATCAAAGCTTTTTTGATCGTGCAGCGGAATCGCCGCAATATCAACCGGCTCTAAGTTTTTCTTAGCACGACGCGCGTTGATCATTTCCAACGCCCAGTTAATGATCGTCAACGTCCGTAAGCCGAGGAAGTCAAACTTCACTAGCCCTGCATATTCGACATCGTTTTTATCGAATTGCGTGACGGGGTTATTACCTTCCGCATCACAATACAGTGGCGCAAAGTCAGTAATTTTAGTTGGAGCGATAACCACCCCACCCGCATGTTTACCGGCATTTCGAGTGACCCCTTCGAGCTTACGCGCCATATCGATAAGCGCTTTAACCTCTTCATCAGCTTCATAAATTTCAGGGAGCTGTGGCTCTGCTTCGAATGCTTTTTCTAGTGTCATACCGGGATCTGGCGGCACTAATTTAGAAATTCTATCAACAAAGCCATATGGGTGCCCAAGTACACGCCCCACGTCGCGGATAACCGCTTTTGCCGCCATCGTACCAAAGGTAATGATTTGTGAAACGGCATCACGCCCATACATTTGGGCTACGTGATCAATGACTTGGTCGCGTTTTTCCATGCAGAAATCGACGTCAAAGTCAGGCATCGAAACACGCTCAGGGTTCAAGAAACGCTCAAATAGTAAATCGAACTCCAACGGGTCAAGGTCAGTAATTTTGAGTGCGTAGGCAACAAGGGAACCTGCCCCCGAACCTCGTCCAGGCCCAACGGGTACGCCGTTATCCTTCGACCATTGGATAAACTCCATAACTATCAAGAAGTAGCCAGGGAAACCCATTTGGTTGATTACGTTGAGTTCGATATCTAAACGCTCATCATACTCAGGACGCCTTTCTGCCCTGATTTTTTCATCAGGAAACAGAAATTCTAAACGCTCTTCGAGCCCCTCTTTAGAGCGCATGACTAAAAAGTCTTCTGTTTTCATATCCCCTGTTGGGAATTGAGGTAAGAAGTATTCACCTAAACGGATCGTCACATTACAACGCTTAGCAATCTCTACACTGTTTTCTAGCGCTTCAGGGATGTCAGCAAACAGCTCACACATCTCTTCTTCGGAACGTAAATATTGCTGAGGGCTATAATTTTTAGGCCTTTTGGGATCTGCTAATGTAAAACCATCATGGATAGCAACACGTATTTCATGAGCGTCAAAATCACTACTTTCAATAAAACAAACATCATTCGTTGCAACGACAGGTAGGCCTTTTTTAGTCGCTAACTCGACAGCCGCATGTAGATAACTTTCTTCATCAGGCCGGCCTGTTCTGACTAACTCTAAATAGTAGCTATCTGGGAAATGAGTTTCATAGAATGCAAGGCACTCATCCACTAAGGATTGGTTTCCCCTTAATAGAAATTGCCCGACATCCCCTTTACGGCCACCGGACAGCAGAATCAAGCCGTCTTTGTGCTTGGCCAGCCATTCTCGTTTTATCGTTGGCCCAACCGCACCATAGCCCTTTTGATATGCTTCAGAAATTAGTAAGGTAAGGTTTTGATAGCCTTCATTATTACGTGCTAAAACAGTTAGGTGAGATATTTCATCACCTAATAATTCACTTTCCACATAAAAATCAGCGCCAATAATGGGTTTGATCCCTGCACCATGCGCTGCACCATAAAACCGGACTAACCCGCAAAGGTTAGTAAAATCGGTGATCGCGAATGCAGGCATACCCATTGAAGCCACTTTTTTAACCAGTGGCCCTGTTTTGGCTAGCCCATCAATCATGGAATAGTCACTATGAACACGTAAATGAATAAAACGAGGTGATGCCATCGACCTAATACCTACTTATTGCTGTCTAAAGCTCTTCTCACAGGAGCAAAGCTTTTACGATGGAATTCGGTTGCACCATACTGCGCCAATTTTTCTAAATGATACGCGGTTGGGTAGCCTTTATGCTTCGCAAAACCATATTCAGGAAAAGCTTTGTCCAACTCAACCATTTCCCTATCCCTAATCACTTTAGCTAAAATGGATGCTGCGCTAATTTCTTGTACTAGGCTGTCGCCCTTAATTACTGCTTGTGAAGGCATTGGCAATTCAGGACAACGGTTACCATCAATTAAAACATACTCAGGAATAATGGATAAACCGGCAACAGCGCGCTGCATAGCTAACATAGTTGCATGTAATATATTTATATTATCAATTTCTTCTGGTTCTGCGCGACCAATACACCAACACAATGCTTTTTCTTGAATTTCATCAAATAATTTCTCACGTTTTTTTTCGGTGAGTTTTTTTGAGTCTGCCAACCCTATAATAGGGTTATTGGGATCAAGAATCACCGCTGCTGTCACTACAGCTCCGACTAATGGGCCTCGACCCACTTCGTCAACACCCGCGATTAAATTTGCTTTTGGATAGATAAATTCCATTAATTTTTGACCATATCTAATACAGCTTCAGCAGCTTGTTTATCTGCGTCACAACGAATAAGCTGATGTAATTGTAAAAAAGTTTCTTTCAGGTTTTCAACCCGCTCGCCACCCTCTAGGAGTGGAAGCAACTGCTGTGCAAGTTTATCAGGCTGGCAATCCTCTTGTAGTAACTCTTTGACAATCTCTTTTCCTGCTAACAAATTAGGCAAAGAAACATACGGCGTTTTCACTAACCGTTTTGCCAACCAGAAGGTGAAAGGTTTCATACGATACCCCACCACCATTGGGCATTTTGTTAGCATACATTCAAGTGCTGCCGTTCCTGATGCTAATAAAGTCGCATCTGCTGCAATCATTGCATCACGAGCTTGGCCATCTAAAGTATGAATTTGCAGTTCAGGCGTAGTATTTTGCTTTATCTCATCAAACTGCTGGCGGCGTTTTTCATTCACCAACGGCACCACAATATGTAAATCCGGGATATTACGCTGTAATATTTTCGCTGTATTAAGAAAATCTGCGCTTAGCATTTCGACTTCGGAATGACGACTTCCTGGCAGTAAGGCTAAACATTTAACATGCTCAGGAATATTCAGCCGATGTCGAGCGGCTTGTTTATCAGGGTGTAATGGAATGGCATCCGCCATTGTGTGCCCGATAAAACGGCAAGGAACATTAAAACGATCGTAAAAGGCTTTTTCAAAAGGTAAGAAAGCTAATACTAAATCCGTTGAACGACCGATTTTAAATACCCGTTTTTGACGCCATGCCCAAACTGATGGGCTAACATAATGAATGGTTTTAATCCCTTTCGATTTTAAGCGCCCCTCAAGGGTAATATTAAAATCAGGGGCATCAATTCCAACAAAAACATCTGGCTGTAATTCGGTAAAACGCTGGGTTAGATCCTTACGGATGGATAATAACCGAGGTAGGCGGCCGAGGACTTCAACGATACCCATGACGGCAAGCTCTTCCATTTCATACCAAGCTTCACAACCTTCGGCTTGCATTAAAGGACCAGCAACACCAACAAAGCGAGCATCTGGTATTTGCTCTTTAAGTGCACGGATAAGCCCCGCACCGAGAATATCACCAGATGTTTCTCCGGCAACAAGGCCAATAGTAAGTGGGCGGCTATTATTCACCGAAATTCGCTCCTTATTAAAGGCCTCGATTCATTAATACTAGATTAACGAATAATACCACGTTTAGACTGCGCTGAATCCTCTAAGAAATCACTAAACACTTTAACGTGTTCATTCGCTTTTGCCGCTTCTGCGATTTCTTCACGAGCTTCTTCTAACGATTTACCTGAACGATATAACACCTTGTATGCATTACGAATAGCATGTAGTGATTCTTTTTCAAAACCACGGCGTTTTAGACCTTCAAGATTTAAACCAAATGGTGTCGCGTGGTTACCTTGTGCAATGACATAAGGCGGCACATCTTGTGCAACACCAGAGCAGCCACCAACCATAACATGAGCACCAATTTTACAAAACTGGTGAACTGCGGTCATCCCACCAATAATGGCATAATCACCAAGTGTTACATGACCACCTAGAGTACCGTTATTTGCAATAATACAACGGTTTCCAATGATACAATCATGAGCAATATGCACATTCACCATCAGTAAGTTATCATTGCCCACTTTTGTCAGGCCAACATCTTGAACAGTACCACGGTGAATGGTTACGCTTTCACGAATACGGTTTCTGTCCCCGATTTCAACTCGCGTTGGTTCGCCTTGGTATTTAAGATCTTGATTAATCTCACCAATGGAAGCGAACTGGAAAATCACATTGTCACGACCAATTTTTGTATGGCCATTAACGACAACATGAGATTTCAGTTCAGTGCCTTCACCAATTTCAACATTCGCGCCAATATAACAAAAAGGGCCAATATGAACATTGGCACCGATGATAGCTCCATCTTCTACGATAGAGGATGGATGAATATAGGCTGTTTTATCAATCATATCAGACCTCACGACGACGGGCGCACATCATTTCTGCTTCGCAGGCCACTTCTCCATCAACTTTAGCAACACCTTTAAAACGTGCAACTCCGCGACGTTCTTTGATAAATTCTACTTCTAAGACCATTTGGTCTCCTGGTAGAACGGGACGTTTAAAACGCGCATTGTCTATCGCTGCAAAATAGTACAACTCACCCGGCTCTAATTTTCCAACGCTTTTAAACGCAAGAATTCCTGTCGCTTGCGCCATGGCTTCTAAAATCAATACACCAGGGAAAATAGGTTTACTAGGGAAGTGTCCTTGGAAAAATGGCTCGTTAAATGACACATTTTTCACTGCACGTAATGATTTGCCTTTTTCAAAATCCAATACACGGTCAACCAGAAGGAATGGGTAACGGTGCGGAAGCAGTTCTAAGATTTCTTCTATATTCAGAGTATGATTATCACTCATCGAAATACTCTTCCTGTCTATTAATACGGTTTAATTAATGAATCGGCCTGCTTTAACCTTAAATTAGGTTAACTGGCAGGCCGGAAAACGTAACTCAGATAACTATTTTAGCCTGAATTACAAAATGATTACTGTTTTTTTTGATTTTGGCTATCTAATTCACGCTCAACATGTTTCAGTCGCTTATTTATCTCATTGATATTTAAGACTAAAGCAGCTGTTTTACGCCAAGTTTTATTAGGCTGTAAAGGAATCCCTGAAGAATATACTCCTGGTTCAGTGATAGGTCTCATGACCATCCCCATTCCTGTTACTGTGACCTTATCGCAAATTTCCATATGGCCGTTGATGACACTGGCACCACCAATCATACAGTAACGGCCGATTTTTAAACTACCAGCCATGATAACACCACCAGCAACTGCGGTATTATCACCAATTATGACATTGTGTGCAATTTGGCACTGGTTATCGATAATAACCCCATTGCCAATTACTGTGTTATCTAAAGCACCTCGGTCAATGGTTGTACTCGCACCGATCTCAACACGATCGCCGATGATCACTGTGCCTAATTGAGGAATTTTGATCCAATTACCACGATCATTCGCATAGCCGAAACCATCAGAGCCAATGACTGTGCCAGATTGAACTAAACAGTGTTCACCAATCTCAACATTGTGGTATACGCTGACATTCGCCCACAAACGGGTTCCTGTACCAATACGCGTATTTTTGCCCACAAAACAACCTGCGCCAATCACCACATTATCGCCAAGCTCAACACCACTTTCGATAACGGCATTTGCGCCAATTGCGACATTCTTACCAAGTTTTGCATCATCAGCAATTACCGCTGATGCATGGATATCTTCAGCTGGGCTTGGCGTTGTATCCATAATTTGAGCCATGCGTGCATAAGCAAGGTATGGGTTATCCACTACCAGCGCAGCCACTTTGCATGCTTCAAGATCTTTTGCTGTGAGAACCACCGCTGCAGCTTGGCAATCTGCCAATTTGTCACTATAACGGCTGTCAGATAGAAAAGTAATCTGTTGATTATTCGCTGAATGCATTGGAGCAATACCGGTGATGGTAATATCACCATCACCGTGTAATTGCGCATTCAACTGCTGAGCAAGGTCAGCCAATCGAATTGAAGACATCTATTATTTAACCTGTTTTTGAACCTGACTTGTAATGTCAACGCTATCTTTTGCATAAGCAACTGCATTTGCATCGATAACGACATCATAGCCTTCTTTAGCTGCAACAGCCTTAATAGAGTTCTGAATACGAGTTAAAATTTTAGTACGCTCTTCGCCTTGGCGACGGCGGTTGTCTTCTTCAAATTTTTGAGCTTTTTCAGCGAATTGATCACGTTTAGTCATGAGTTCAGATTCAAGCTTTTCGCGCTCACTTTGTTTCATTGTTGCACCATCACGACGCAATTTTTCAACACGAGTTTGCAAATCTTTTTCTAGATTTTGTAACTCAGTCGCACGACTTTTGAATTCACTTTCAAGCTGTTTAGCAACGGCTTCACGCGCTGGCATATTTTGGAAAATTTCACCAACATTGACGATAGCGATTTTCTCAGCATAAGCCCCCGCAGACATTGCTAAAGCAATACTCACACCCGCTGCACACAACAATTTTTTCACACTAAACTCCTTAACCCATACGTATGGCTGGAAATTTTGGTTGCTCCCACAAAAAAATGGGAGCCTTCATAGATAGAAACTGGAATAGATTACCACGTTCTACCAATATTAAATTGGAACTGTTCTGATTTATCCCCTTCGTAGTCCTTAATCGGCTGCGCATAAGAGAAGACCAGTGGTCCAAGTGGAGACATCCATTGTAAAGCCACACCCGCAGAAGCTCGGATATTGCTTGCCTTACCATAGTCAGGCATACCTTCGCGCCAAGCCGCAGGAATACTGTTCCAATTAGTGTCCCATACCGTACCTGCATCAACAAAGAGAGAGGTACGAACGGAGTTCGAATACTTCTCGTCAATAAATGGAGTCGGAGTGATTAACTCAAATGATGCCGCGTACATCGCATTACCACCGACCGCATCACTTGATGGGCTTCCAGGCTCTGGGCCATCTTTTCCATTAATTTTCTTCAAATAAACCGCTTTTGGACCGATATTATTCGAGCGGAAACCACGAATGGTGCTTGAACCACCCGCATAGAAGTTTTCATAGAATGGCATTTGCTTACTGCCAATACCATCACCATAACCTGCTTGTGCACGCCCCAGAACTACCCAAGTTTCGTCTTCGTCCAGTGGATAATACTGCGCTGTATCAAAGCGTAGTTTATAGTATTCGTTATCAGAACCAGGAATTGTCACTTTACCCGATACGTTCGTTTTATTACCCGATGTCGGGAAGAAACCACGGTTTAACGAGTTATAAGTCCAACCTAAGTTAAGTGTGAAGTCATCCGCATCAAAGCTTTCTTTATTACGTCCGTTCTCTGTAACTGGTGGATTTTTACCCATAGAATCAAGGTAATCCCACATGGCAGCTTGAGCACGCATATCCGAAAGTCGGTTATGAACATAACCCGCACCGACGCGGAAAGAGTTATTTTCATTAAATGGGAAGCTTAAGAAACTGTCTAGGCCATACGTTTTGTTGTTATAGCCTGATAGATCCGCATCTTTCGCACTAAAGTCGTTATAGAAAATACGGCCGCCTAAGCTCACACCATTAACGGTGAAGTACGGGTCAGTAAATGAGAATTCAACGTTAGTTGAGTAGTCATTTTTACTTGCGTTAATACCAACTGCGTTACCTGTACCTAACCAGTTATCTTGTGTAACCCCAACTTGGAAGCTCACACCACTTTCAGTACCAAAACCGATACCAAAGTTCATTGAACCAGTATTACGCTCTTTAACCTTGTAGATAACATCTACTTGGTCAGGGCTACCAGGTACACGTTGAGTCTCTACATCAACAGTTTCGAAATAACCTGTACGATTCAGACGTTCTTTACCTAGTTCAACTAAATCATTTCCGAGCCATGCACCTTCCATTTGGCGCATTTCACGACGTAAAACAGTATCTTTACTGGTGTCATTGCCTTGGAAACGAATCTCACGCACATAGAAACGGTTACCTGCATCAATGTTTAAGTGCAATTTAACTGTTTTATCTGCATCGTTGATTTCAGGTTGTGTCATTACTCGAGGATATGCATAACCATAGCGGCCAAACATATCTTTGATTTTGTTTTCCATACTTGTCACTTGAGCACCGTTATATAATTCTCCCGGTGTAATAGTGATAAGCTCTTGGATTTCAGTTAAATGATCCGCCGTATTACCATTAACTTCGACACCCGATATTTTATATTGGTCGCCTTCAGTAATGTTAATAGTAATATAAATGCCTTTTTTGTCTGGGGTCAGACTGACTTGCGTGGAGTCTATATTAAAACGCGCATAACCACGATCAAGATAAAAACTGCGCAGAGTTTCTAAGTCACCCGCCAGTTTTTGCTTCTGATATTTCTGGTCAGCAGCAAGGTTCCACCAAGGAACATCATCACGCAATTGCAGCTTATTAACTAATTCTGCTGTAGTGTAATTTTTATTACCTACAATATTAATTTGCTGAATTTGAGCTGAAACACCTTCAGAGAAAACAAATTTTAAATCCACACGGTTACGTGGCAAAGGCGTTACAACAGCTTTTACTGTTGCATTATATTTACCAACGCTATAGTAAAAGTCTTCTAAACCTTTTTCGATATTTGCAATTGTCGTGCGGTCGAGTGCCTCACCAACGCGGATATTTGAAGCTTCCAAGTTCTGCTTGAGCATATCATCTTTAACAGACTTATTGCCTGTAAAGGTGATACTTGCAATCGTTGGCCGCTCTTTAACTTGAACGATCAGCGTGTTTCCATCACGCAGGACCCTAACATCTTCGAAGTTACCGGTTGAAAATAGGGAACGAATCGAACGGCTGATATCATCGTTATCAACTGAATCGCCAACCCTAACTGGCATGTTCAATAATGCTGCACCAACGGCGACGCGTTGTAGACCTTCGAAACGAATGTCTTTAACTACGAATCCGTCTGAACCGTATGCAGTGGCGCTGCCGAAAAGCAGCGACGCTATGAGCAACTTTTTCATCGCCATCGTTGTTATGCGTATTCCTTACTGGTCCCCAGCTTACAAAAATTAGAAGCGAGAGAAATCATTAAAAAGTGCAAGTCCCATTAACAGAATCAATGCCATTGCACCTATCCGAAAACTAAAGTCTTGTACTCGCTCAGACACCGGACTTCCTTTAATTTTTTCAATTAATAAGAAGAGCAAGTGCCCCCCATCTAAAACAGGCAATGGAAACAGATTGATGATACCTAAATTGACGCTAATAAGCGCAATAAACATCAAATAATATACCAAGCCTGACTCGGCGGATACCCCCGCACCTTTAGCGATAGATATCGGACCGCTTAAGTTATTGAGTTTGACATCCCCAACAACCAGTTTACCCATCATATTGACCGTCAACTTCATTAACTGCCACGTCTTATCACTGGCTTGGTAAAACGCAGAAAATGGCCCATATTGTTGCACCATCTTATATTCATCTGCTAACGGTAACACTGAAAGTTCTACGCCTGCAAACCCAATTTTCTCCCCACGCGGCCCATCTTGGCTATCAGGGGTCAACGTGAGTGAAATCAATTGCTGCGACCGTTGCACTTCAAGTTTTAACGGGACGCCCGGGTTATTACGAATAATTCGTGTAACGGGATCCCACAGGCCCAGAACTTCCCCGTTAACACTCACTATTCTGTCGCCTTTCTGCAAACCTGCCCGTTCACCAGCTAACCCTTGCGTTACTTTTTGGATAACAGGGTCAATTCTTGCAGAGACAGGCATTATACCTACCGACAAAATCGGATCTTGTTTCTCTGGATCAAACTGCCAAGTGGTTAAATCAACCGTTTTAGTAATCGGTTCATTATAACCACTGGGTAATACTTGCGCTGTCAGTTCACGGTCACCGATTTTACCGACCAATGCTAAACGAACTGAATTCCAATCAGGAGTTTCGATGCCATCAATAGATTTTAGTTCCATTTTTGGTTCAAAATTTGCAATTGCCGCAATAGAGCCTGGCTTTACGTCTTCAATGACAGGTTTCACAGAAGGAACACCAATCATAAAGACTATCCAATAGACAACAATTGCTAATAAAAAGTTCGCGATTGGCCCTGCACCAATAATGGCAGCTCGTTGACCGACAGTTTTATTGTTAAACGCTTGATGGCGACGTTCAGGAGAAACGCTACCAACTCGCTCATCAAGCATTTTGACATAACCCCCTAACGGGATTATCGCCAAAACAAATTCGGTACCATTCTTATCGACTTTGCGCCATAAGGTTTTGCCGAACCCTATAGAAAAGCGCTCAACATAAACACCACAGCGGCGAGCAACCCAGTAATGGCCGAACTCGTGTACTGTAATTAGCACACCTATTGCGATAATAAAGGCAACTAAACTCCAAATAAATCCCATGTATCTTCCTAAAGACCAAAACCGTTAAAAATTAACAAATTTAGCCCAGCAAAAACTGGGATTGCTGCTGTTAGGCTATCAATACGATCCAAGATACCGCCATGCCCTGGAATTAAGTGGCTACTATCTTTAATACCTGATTGGCGCTTAAACATACTCTCAGTTAAATCTCCAAACACAGATACTACAACAACAATAATTGAAGTCACTAGCAAATAATCAGGCATCACGGGGATTGGCGCAAAGGCGCTAAATAACCATGAAATAATCCCAGCAGTTATAAGGCCACCCACCAAGCCTTCCCATGTTTTACCAGGAGATACCTTCGGTGCCATTTTGTTGCGCCCGATAGTACGACCAAATGCATAGGCGCCTGAATCAGCCCCCCAAACTAGCAACATGACATACAATAACCACCAAGCTCCAAAGAATGTATCACTTTGATAACCAACGGTTCTTAAAACCATCATTCCACAATAAAATGGGATAATCGTTAACACGCCAAATAATAAGCGAATAACAACTGATTTGCCCCAAGAAGCGGAGGCGGGATAGGTAACAACTAAAATAATCGCTATCCCCCACCAAATAAGGCCAGCCCATAAACCATACAAAATCATAGGCTCAGAGGAGAACTGATTTATATCGGAAATAGAAAATTGCATTGCAAGTAATATTGCAGCAAAAACAACCGCTAAGCCTATGCGCTTAGCTTGAGAGTGCCAGCCGACAAATTGTGCCCATTCCCAAGCACCTAAAGCACAAACCGCAATCACGACAAGCCCAAAATTCGCTGGGGAAAGTAAAAACAGCGCCGCAATAACAATCGGTATTAAAATTATCGCAGTAAGCAAACGATATTTCAGCACATCTTTCCCCTATTCTTTGCCCAGTTCATCATCTGATTCAGCTCCACCATAACGGCGCTCACGCTTACTAAAAGCATCAACTGCACTCTGAAACACCATTTCATCAAAATCTGGCCACAAAACGTTGGTGAAATAAAATTCCGCATATGCGACTTGCCATAATAGGAAGTTGCTTATGCGATGCTCCCCCCCAGTTCTTATGACTAAATCGACATTTTCTTGGTCATGCATACAAATATGGTTATCGATACTTTCTTCATTGATATCATCAATAGAAAGCTCACCACTTTGTACCTTTGCAAATACTTGTTTTACACTGTTACTAATATCCCAGCGGCCACCATAGTTCGCTGCAATATTCAGTTTTAGCCCAGTGTTGTTTTGCGTTAATGCTTCTGCCTTATCAATTCTTTTTCTGAGGCGTTCACTAAAACGGCTAATATCACCAATGACTTTTAGTTTTACATTGTTTTTATGTAGGTTCTTAACTTCATTATCAAGAGCAAAAACAAATAGCTCCATGAGAGAACTGACTTCTTTCTCTGGCCTTCTCCAGTTTTCACTGCTAAAAGCATACAATGTGAGCGAACTAATCTTATTTTTTACCGCAAAGCGCACAGAATTACGGACAGATTCAACGCCTGCCTTATGACCTGTAATTCTGAGCTTCCCTCTTTGTTTAGCCCATCGGCCATTACCATCCATAATGATAGCAACATGCTTAGGCATCATTGAATCAGAGAGATTTTCACCACTAGAGTTCATTAAATATTAATCCTTGTGAGTACCACTTTGAGTATACAGACCAATAATAACTACTATTATTGAATTTGCTGATAAGACACATCCTTAAATCTCTAAGAGGTACTATGTTATTTTTCTTTTTTTAAACACATCACATATTAAAGAGTTATTATGGCTATCAGCAACTAAATAAAACACATACCAGCGTTAAATTGTCTGAGCGATTATTTTTTCTGCATTTTTACGCGCTCGTTCGTCGATTTCTAAGACCTCTTCAATCGAAACAGGTTCAGAAAAAACTTGGCTATCTAATACATTGCGATTAATTTTTGCTATATCCGTAAAGCGTATTTTGCCTTCGAGAAAAGCAGCAACTGTCATTTCATTCGCACCATTAAGTGCCGTCGTAGCGGCTTGCCCTTGGTGGCAGGCATCGATTGCGAGCTTCAAGCAAGGATAGCGTTGATAGTCAGGCTGAACAAATGTTAATGATGAAAGTGTTGCAAAATCAAGAGGTTTCGCACCAGACATGATACGCTGAGGATAAGCCATACTGTATGAAATTGGAGTGCGCATATCAGGTGTGCCCAGTTGTGCTATCACGCTGCCATCTTTATACCGAACCATGGAATGAATAACAGATTGAGGATGGATAATCACTTCCATTTGCTCGGCGCTCGCATTAAAAAAATAGCAAGCCTCGATATATTCTAGCCCCTTATTCATCATTGTCGCTGAATCGACTGATATTTTTCGCCCCATCGACCAATTTGGGTGGTTACATGCTTCATCAGGGGTCACATTATCAAGATGCGATAACGGTATATCCCTAAATGGCCCACCAGATCCGGTTAAAACAATACTTGAGATACCGGAAGCTGATAAATCGGCAAAACCTAAATTCAGTTGAATAATTTCAGGTAAACTCTGGAAGATAGCATTGTGCTCGCTATCAATAGGAAATACTGTTGCATTGTGCTTGCGAATCTCATTAAAGAATAAACGGCCACTAGTAATTAAAGACTCTTTATTCGCTAATAATATTCTTTTACCTTTGCGTATTGCCGCTAAAGTAGGAAGTAAACCGGCAACCCCAGTAATGGCTGACATAACTTGGTCAGCATCATCCAGACCAGCAAGGTCAATTGCAGCTTGTTTTCCTGACAAAACTTCAGTTTTACAATTATTCTCAGTCAAAATAGTTTTTAGCGCTTTTGCTGACGATTCATCCGCCATTGAGGCATATTTCGGATTAAACTCAAGGCACTGTTTCGCCATTTCAGTGACATTCTTTCCTGCCACTAGAGCAACGATTTGAAATTTTTCGGGATTTTGGCGAACAACAGAAAGTGTATTTGTACCAATTGAGCCTGTAGAACCTAGGATTGTCAGACATTTCATAGTGATTGAGTACTCTGTATTAATTCAATACTGAGATTATATCAGCTTAGAGGTTAGAAAGGATTTTTTAATAAGCTTGAAAAATAATAAAGCCACGCTAACGCACACTTTTACAGTTTGCATTGGTGGCTTTATTATTATGATGGATTAAAATTCCATCAACTCTGCTTCTTTTTGCGCTAATGCTTCATCAACTTTTTTGATGTAGCTATCAGTCAGCTTTTGGATATCATCTTGTGAACGACGCTCGTCATCTTCACTGATTTCTTTATCTTTCAGTAATGCTTTCACTTTGTCGTTAGCATCACGGCGAACGTTACGGACTGCGATACGGCCTTGCTCTGCATCACCACGAACCACTTTAATTAAGTCTTTACGACGCTCTTCCGTTAATGGAGGAAGTGGAACACGGATAACAGTACCCGCTGATGATGGGTTTAAGCCTAAATCAGATGCCATGATTGCTTTTTCAATCGCAGGTGACATGCTACGGTCAAAAACAGAAATAGCTAATGTGCGTGAATCTTCAACAGTGACGTTAGCTAATTGGCGCAAAGGTGTCGCTGAACCATAGTATTCAACAGTGATACCGTCTAATAGGCTTGGAGATGCACGGCCTGTGCGAACTTTACTAATTTGGCTTTTGAATGCTTCAAGGCTCTTTTCCATACGGTCTTGAGCATCTTTTTGGATTTCGTTAATCACGTTTTCAACCCTTAAGAACTGGTTATTAAAGGCCGCATGCGACCTCGCTTAAATTGTCTGAATTTATATTAGATAATACATTTAAACTCAGGTCATGTCTCTGAGTATTAATTGTGAGAAATCAGAGTTCCTTCATTTTCGCCCATAACAACGCGACGTAAAGCGCCCGGTTTATTCATATTGAATACGCGAATCGGTAAGTTATGGTCACGTGCTAATGTGAATGCCGCTAAATCCATCACTTTAAGTTCACGTTCCAAAACCTCTTGGTAACTCAGATTTTCATAAAGGACTGCGTCTGGGTCTTTAGCAGGGTCTGCTGAATACACACCATCAACTTTTGTCGCTTTTAACACGACATCCGCTTCAATTTCAATACCACGTAGGCATGCAGCGGAGTCTGTTGTAAAGAATGGGTTGCCTGTTCCTGCAGAAAAAATAACAACACGGCCGTGACGTAACAAGCTAATGGCCTCTGCCCAGCTATAGTTATCACAGACACCGTTAAGTGGGATCGCAGACATCAGTCTTGCATTCACATAGGCGCGATGTAATGCATCACGCATTGCGAGTCCGTTCATCACAGTTGCTAGCATCCCCATGTGGTCTCCGACAACACGGTTCATTCCAGCTTGTGCCAAACCAGCACCACGAAACAGGTTACCACCGCCAATAACCACACCGACCTGTATACCCAGTTCTATGAGTTCTTTAATTTCCTGAGCCATACGATCTAAAACGCTAGCATCGATACCAAAACCTTCTGCCCCTTGCAAGGCTTCGCCACTTAATTTAAGCAGAATACGCTGATAAACGGGTTTTGCATTGGTTGCCATGGTGTTCTGTCCTAACAGATATTTATTGGGGTAACACACGTAGAATTACAGTGTTCTACGTACCTAAATTTTGAATTAGTTTAAATATAATTTTTTTATACACAAGAATTCTAGCGCAATGCCTATGACGCTAACACCGCAGGGAATATACGTATATAAAACAGAGCCGCCAATTGGCGGCCCTTAGTTGATTACTTGCTCATTGCAGCAACTTCTGCTGCAAAGTCAGTTTCAACTTTCTCGATACCTTCACCTACTTCGAAACGAAGGAAACCAGAAACAGTAGCACCTTTCTCTTTCAGTAAGTCACCAACAGATTTGCTTGGGTCCATTACGAAAGGCTGGCCAGTCAGAGAGATTTCGCCAGTGAATTTGTTCATGCGACCGATAACCATTTTTTCAGCGATTTCGCGTGGTTTGCCAGATTGCATTGCGATGTCTAACTGGATTTGGTGCTCATGAGCAACAACATCAGCAGGAACATCATCTGGAGTCACATATTCAGGTTTGCTTGCAGCGATATGCATAGCGATGTGTTTCAGTAATTCTTCGTCAGCGCCTTCAGCCGCAACTAAAACACCAATACGAGCACCGTGCAGGTAGCTACCTACTTGTGCGCCTTCCAGAATAGCAACGCGACGAATATTGATGTTTTCACCAATTTTCGCAACTAATGTTGTACGAGCTTCTTCGAATTTTGCTTTCAGCGCATCGATGTCAGCATTTTTGTCAGCAACAACAGAAGCCAAAACTTCTTTACCGAATGCTAAGAAGCCTGCGTCTTTAGCAACGAAGTCAGTTTCACAGTTCAGCTCAACCAGAGCACCTGTTTTACCACCGTTGAAAACTTCAGTCAGGATAACACCTTCAGCTGCAACGCGACCTGCTTTTTTAGCCGCTTTTGCTTGACCTGATTTACGCATGTTATCAATCGCTAATTCGATGTCGCCATTAGCTTCAACGAGTGCTTTTTTACATTCCATCATACCTGCGCCAGTACGTTCGCGCAGTTCTTTTACCAATGCAGCGGTAATTCCAGACATGTGATTTATTCCTCGATATTCCCCGTGGGAGTCTTCCCCACGTGGATAGTTCTGATTCATATATAAAAGGGGCCTAAATCAGGCCCCTTCTAACATATAGCAGTACCTGTATAGCAATACCTAAATAAGGGTTTGGGCCTTATTACTCAGCTTCTACTAAGCTTTCTTCTGCTTGAACAGCCAGATCTTGTGAACGACCTTCACGAACGGTGCTTGCTACAGCGCCCAGATACAGTTTGATTGCACGGATTGCATCATCGTTACCAGGGATAACGAAGTCGATACCGTCTGGATCAGAGTTAGTATCAACGATAGCAAATACTGGGATACCCAGGTTGTTTGCTTCTTTAATAGCAATGTGTTCGTGGTCTGCATCGATAACGAACAGAGCGTCAGGTAAACCGCCCATATCTTTGATACCGCCTAAGCTGTTTTCTAACTTACCAAGTTCACGAGTACGCATCAGCGCTTCTTTCTTAGTCAGTTTGTCGAAAGTACCGTCTTGTGATTGAACTTCTAAATCTTTCAGACGTTTGATTGACTGACGAACGGTTTTCCAGTTAGTCAACATTCCGCCTAACCAGCGGTGGTTAACGAAATACTGATCACAGCTGTTAGCAGCTTCTTGAACGGCTTCGCTTGCAGCACGTTTAGTACCGACAAACAGAATTTTGCCTTTACGAGAAGCAATTTTAGTCAACTCAGCCAGAGCTTCGTTGAACATTGGAACAGTTTTTTCCAGGTTGATGATATGAACTTTGTTACGCGCACCGAAAATGAAAGGTTTCATTTTTGGGTTCCAGTAACGAGTCTGGTGACCAAAGTGTACGCCTGCTTGTAACATATCGCGCATGGAAACAGTTGCCATTTAATACCTCTGTATTTAAGTAATTGGGGTTATGCCTCCACAAATCCCATGCTACCGACTCCAAAGCTGCGTTAAAACGCATAAGAGCACCCCGGTGCACGTGTCGATTTGTGTGTGTTATTACACAATTGAGTTTTAAGTTTCGCACATCCAATATTTTATCAACGACTTTATCTTGATGCCATAAAATGACATTTCGATGATGGTGATAAGAAATAAATGGATTGCCGGCGCGCTTTATACCATAAAACCAACCTAGAAGCCAACTTTTGTTGCTTTTTTCGCTCACAAAAATGCCTAAAAGTGGTTTTGATTTAAAGCCATTGACCTGAGCAATATTTAACCATTGCTCAGGTCAATTATAGACGCTATTCGGTAAGATAAAAAAGCCTTATTTTTGCAATACCTTCTAGATGGTCTTCGTTACTATTTTTTTGCATTTTGTGCTGTTGAAAGCTCAAAATGAACAAGCTCCACTCCTTTCCTTATCTACTATAAAGTGACTTCGACTTTCGAGTCCGCTCGATAGCTAGTTGGCAGAAAATGCGGTGGCTGTTACCATATATCTCATCGATGTAAAATGGGCTACCTATTTTCCCCCTCTTTTTTAACATGCCATCAAATTCAATGTTGGCATGAATGGACTAAATTCATGGCTATTATTATCAAAACTGAAGAAGATATTCAGAAAATGCGTGTTGCTGGCCGCTTAGCAGCAGAAGTGTTAGAAATGATTGCTCCGCACGTTGTGCCGGGAGTTAGTACGGGTGAATTAGATCGCCTATGTCATCAACATATTGTTGACGTACAGCAAGCTATCCCTGCGTGCCTGAATTATCACGGTTTTCCTAAATCTGTTTGTATTTCTGTCAATGATGTCATCTGCCACGGCATTCCTAGTGATGATAAAATCTTAAAAGATGGCGATATTGTTAATATTGACGTCACCGTTATTAAAGATGGTTTCCATGGCGATACCTCCAAAATGTTTATTGTTGGTAAACCAACCATTCAAGGTGAGCGCCTTTGCCAAGTCACACTAGACAGCTTATATTTAGCAATCCGAATGGTTAAACCGGGTATTCGCTTACGTACTTTAGGTAAAGCCATTCAAGAGTTTGTCGAAAAACAAGATTTCTCAGTTGTGCGTGAATATTGCGGCCACGGCATTGGCCAAGGTTTCCATGAAGAACCACAAGTTCTGCACTATGATGCTGACGACAGTGGCGTGGTTCTACAAAAAGGGATGACTTTTACCATTGAGCCTATGGTCAATACAGGCGATCACCGTATTCGCACCATGAAAGATGGCTGGACAGTTAAAACCAAAGACCGAGGTTGGTCTGCACAATATGAACACACGTTAGTTGTGACGGATAACGGCTGTGAAATCCTCACTCTACGTAAAGAAGAAGAGCCGTTTATCTCTGCAGTATTAGTTAACGAATAATCTTCTCCATTGAGCCTTCCTAACCGAAGGCTCTTCCTCTGTTCATTTTTATCAAAAAACCGTAAGCTGGTAGCTACCCCCCTATTGCTATCAATATGGAAAGATAAAGATGACTGTAAATTCAGCTTCCTACCTCCCCCCTAATCAATTTAGTACTCATGACCTTGAACTTAATTTATTAAGACAACATGTCGATGATTTCGATCAGTGGCTGGAAGAGGCTTTCAACCAAGGTAAAGATGTTGTCGACCTTATTCACTTGCGAAGTGATTACCTTGATGCGTTACTCACTCGATTATGGCAATCCTTTCAATTTGATAAGCAGCCTGATATGTCACTAATCGCCGTTGGGGGTTACGGGCGCCATGAACTACATCCACTTTCTGACATTGATATTTTAGTTTTAAGTAAAAACCAGCTTCCAGAACACATCGCTAGTGAAATTGGGCAATTTATCACTCTATTATGGGATTTGCGGTTTGATATCGGCCACAGCGTCCGTTCCCTCGCTGAATGCATTGAAGCCGGAAATGCAGATCTAACCACCGCGACTAATCTCATTGAATCACGGTTAATTTGTGGTGATGTCGCCCTGTTTTTACAATTACAAAAAACTATTTTTAGCGATGATTTTTGGCCTTCCGCGGTCTTTTTTGCTGCAAAAATTGAAGAACAACAAGAACGCCATCAACGCTACCATAGCACTAGCTATAATTTAGAACCCGATATTAAAAGTAGCCCCGGGGGATTACGGGATATCCATACCTTACTATGGGTCGGGCGGCGTCATTTTGGTGCAACCACCGTCGATGAAATGGTAGGTTTTGGTTTTCTCACTGAAGAAGAGCGCCAAGAACTCAAAGAGTGCCTAATATTTTTATGGAAAATTCGCTTTGCGCTCCATTTAGTGGTGAAACGTCATGATAATCGACTGCTATTTGACCGCCAGTTTAGTGTGGCTCGGTTACTGGGTTATGAAGGCGAAAAAAACCAACCCGTTGAACGAATGATGAAAGATTTCTATCGCGTCACTCGCCGTGTTCGGGAACTCAATCAAATGCTATTGCAGTTATTTGATGAAGCTATTTTAACGCTTAACCCCAACGAAAAGCCCCGTCCTATTGATTCTCTATTCCAATTACGTGGATCATTGATTGACGTTATTGATGAAGAGTTATTTATCAAGCAGCCAGCCGCTATTTTAAAAATGTTTTACCAAATGGCTCGCTACCCAAATATTACAGGGATCTATTCCACTACTTTACGGCAACTACGTTATGCGCGGCGCAACCTTTCAGTGCCATTATGTGAAATCCCTGAAGCCCGAAAACTGTTTATCAAAATTCTACGCCACCCTCGCGCCATCAAAGGTGCATTTGTCCCAATGCACCTTCATAGTGTACTGAGCGCTTATACCCCACTCTGGAGCAATATCGTTGGTCAAATGCAGTTCGACCTATTTCATGCATATACCGTTGATGAACACACTATTCGCGTACTGCAAAAAATTGATAGCTTTACGTTAGAAGAAAATCGTCGTGATCATCCACTGTGTGTCAGTGTTTATCCCAAATTATTGCAGCCTGAACTTTTACGATTAGCTGCCATTTTTCACGATATAGCTAAAGGCCGATCAGGAGATCATTCCGACCTTGGCTCTGATTTTGTTTATGATTTTGCCTTACTGCATGATTTTTCTGTCAAAGAAGCTGAATTAGCTTCATGGTTGGTTAAAAACCACTTATTGATGTCGGTGACAGCTCAACGGCGTGATATTCAAGACCCCGATGTTATTAAACAATTTGCAGGGGAAGTTAAAACTGTTTCACGGCTTAACTACTTGATGTGTTTAACGGTTGCAGACATTTGCGCGACAAATAGCACACTGTGGAATAGCTGGAAACAAAGTTTAATTCGTGAACTTTTTTTATCTACAGAGCATCAATTAAATCAAGGCATGCAGAGCACCCCTGACTTACGCGAACGCATTCGTCATCATCGTTATCAAGCTTTATCATTACTACGCCAATCATCAATTGATGAAGAAAAACTGCAGGGGTTATGGTCCCGCTGCCATGCCGATTATTTTTTACGTCATACGCCATCCCAATTAGCATGGCATGCTAAGCACTTACTAGCCCATGATTTGAGCCAGCCTTTGGTATTAATCAGCACACAACCTAAACATGGCGGAACAGAAATTTTTATTTGGGGCCATGATAAACCCCATTTATTTGCCGCTGTCGCCAGCGAATTGGATCGGCGAAATTTAAGTATTCACAGTGCTCAAATTTTTACTAACAAAGACAATATGGCCATGGATACCTTCGTCGTTCTTGAGCCTAACGGTAGTCCTCTGTCCAAAGACAGATACGACCACATCCGAAAAATGTTGTTATTAGCCGTTCAGCAACCAGAAATATCACTGCCTAAGCCACGTACTCTGCCGTCAAAATTACGTCACTTTACCGTGCCAACAAAAGTCAATTTTCTACATTCCACCAACGACCGTCGCACCTATATGGAACTGTTCGCCTTAGATCAACCAGGTTTATTGGCTCGCATCGGTCATATTTTTGCTCAAATGGAAATTTCTCTATATGGCGCACGCATCACGACAATTGGCGAAAAAGTGGAAGATTTCTTTGTTTTAGCTGATAAGGAACACAAAGCGTTGACTAAAAATATGCAACAAGAGTTATCAGAAAGGTTGACAGAGGCCCTAAAATCGAAGGATAAAATATAGCGTCCATCACATTTTTATGGTGAACGTTCATTTTTTATAACATTCAAGAGGAAAATACAATCAATGCAGCATTTACAAGCGATCATTGAACAAGCGTTCGAAGAGCGAGCCAGTATCACACCAAATACGGTATCAAACTCAGTAAAACAAGCCGTGTTAGATACCATTGCATTACTCGATAGCGGAGAACTACGTGTAGCTGAGAAAATTGCCGGTGTTTGGGTTACCCATCAATGGCTGAAAAAAGCTGTTTTGTTATCATTTCGCATTCAAGATAACCAAGTGATTGACGGTGCAGAAAGCCGTTATTTCGATAAAGTTCCAATGAAATTTGCGGATTATGACCAAGCTCGCTTCGAAAAAGAAGGCTTCCGAGTTGTTCCTCCTGCCGCTGTTCGTAAAGGCGCTTATATCGCTAAAAATAGCGTATTAATGCCGTCATATGTCAATATTGGTGCTTACGTCGATGAAGGCACAATGGTAGATACATGGGCAACCGTTGGTTCATGTGCACAGATTGGTAAAAACGTGCATTTATCTGGTGGTGTAGGGATCGGTGGCGTATTAGAGCCATTACAAGCTAACCCAACAATTATTGAAGACAACTGCTTTATTGGTGCTCGTTCTGAAGTGGTCGAAGGGGTGATTGTTGAAGAGGGTTCCGTTATTTCAATGGGGGTTTATCTGGGGCAAAGCACCAAAATCTATGACCGTGAAACAGGTGAAATTCATTACGGCCGAGTCCCTGCTGGCTCCGTAGTTGTTTCAGGTAATTTGCCATCTAAAGATGGTCGCTACAGCCTGTATTGCGCCGTCATTGTAAAAAAAGTTGATGAGAAAACTCGCGGTAAAGTGGGTATTAATGAATTATTAAGAACGATTGATGAGTAATTAAACGCCTAAAATCTCACGCCAAACCTGTTACTGGTTTTTATAATAAACTTTTATAGTGAGCCACTGTAATTAGGTTAAAAAACTAAAGCTATCCCGAATCGCATACCCCCGTATGCAACTCGGGTGGCCATATCAGTGTTACCTTTTAATATTAGCGCATTAATTGCAAAGAGAAGTTTGTCAATTTCTACAAATCGCGCATAATATGTCCGTGGCTTTTGCCGTTTACCTCTAATAAAACTGTATTATTTTATTTTTCATTATAATGATGCTGTTTGTGTAATAACATCATTATATCTATCACCCAAACGAATGGGATAGATAGCTTATTAACGAGAAATAGACCGATATTGTTACGGCCTGCTCACACTATCACTTTGTTCACCGACTCTGTCTCTACAGTAAAGCGAGCTAACATGTACGATAATTTGAAAAGTTTAGGCATCAGTAACCCTCAAGATATTGACCGCTACACCTTACGCCAAGAAGCGAATAATGACATTTTAAAAATTTATTTTCGCAAAGATAAAGGGGAGTTTTTCGCTAAAAGCGTAAAATTTAAATACCCACGCCAGCGTAAAACTATTGCGGATGGTAATAATAATTTCAAAGAAATTAATGAAATTAACACTAACCTACGTTACGCCATTGAAGAACTAGATCAAATTTGCCAAACAGATCAAACTGACATTGATTTAAAACACAAAATTCTCGATGACTTACGCCATCTTGAACATGTGGTTTCAAATAAGATCGCAGAAATTGAAGCAGATCTAGAAAAATTGACCCGTAAATAATTTACAGGTGAAATGATTAATTTACTGCGCCGTAGCACTGCCAATATTTATCATTAATATAGGTAATACTACGGTGCAGACATTTAAAGCAGCTCCGCCCATGCTTCAACCCAAGGCTTAGCAAACTCCTCAGGAACATCCACCTCAATTGCATCAATAAATAAAATATCGCCAATACGGGTCGCTGATTGTTCAGCTAACAGTTCATCGAAACGAATACCTGCGCCACAAAAACTTTCATAGCTGCTATCACCTAAAGCAATTATTCCGTAACGTAAATCAGGTTGATAACCGACAACATCTTTGATTTCACTATATAACGGAGCGATGGTGTCAGGTATATCCCCTTGCCCTGTAGACGAAGTCACAATAAGTGCAATTTCATTACCTGAATTATAAAGTTGCCAATCGCTCAAGGTGGGCTCATCAAAAACAACCACTTCATGCCCTTGCTGCTCTAAAATTTCTTGTGCTGTTTCCGCAACAGCTAAAGAGTTACCATAGACAGTTCCAACAAAAATGCCTATTTTTGACATAACATTCCCTCTATTTCATAGTTAACTTGATGAGTTAATAACGTTTATCCCTAATTTTGCAACTGTATCTGACCATCCAAATTGCTCAATTAATGATAACCATTGTGTATCCCACGTAGCCACTAACGATATATTTTCTTTTGTTATTGGGTGATTTAAATTTAATAAGCTGGCATGTAACATCAGGCGAGACACTGAAAAATGCGTATTCACCCCTCGGTTTTGGCGTAAGTCTCCATGCTTGCTATCACCAATAATAGGGTGACGAAGATGAGACATATGCCTTCTCAATTGATGTTTACGGCCAGTTTCAGGTTTTAACTCAACTAAACTAAATCTTGATGTTTCATATCGCCCAATCGCAATAGCGCATTCAACTGTCACTATCGGTTTACAGTGGGTAACGCATTCCTGTAAAACAGGTTCACGTGATGCATGTTTATCCGCAATTTTATCTAACTCTTCTAATAGCGGGTAATCGATGGTTTGCTCTTCGGTTAAATAACCGCGAACGACAGCGTGATACACTTTTTCTAACTGATGGTTTTCAAATTGAGCCGATAACAGCCTTGCGACGTCACTCGATAACGCAAATAGTAATATACCTGACGTCGGCCTATCGAGGCGATGAATGGGGTAAACATACTGGCCAATTTGGTCACGTAGTGTCTGCATCACAAATACGGTTTCTTTACTGTCCAGCCAACTGCGATGCACTAACATACCAGCAGGCTTATTAACCGCTACCATATATTCATCGTGATAAATAATTTCCAGCATCAATAAATTACCCGCAGGTCTTAGTGGAGAAAAAACCATCTAACTCACGCAAATAATTGATAAGTAGAGTATATTGTTCTTCTTCATCATGCTTATACGCTTCTTCAAAATAAGGAGCGACCGCAAAATTAGTTGGCAGCGTAGCCCCTTGTTCAATTAACAGTTGTAGACGAGGTATTAAAATCCACTGCAGCCACTCTATAGCCTCCATCGTATCAATACAAAAAGGCTCTACGCTGTTAAAAGCCTCGGGTGAAGGTGGTTGTTCATTCCAAAGAGATTTTAATTTCATTTCCTCTTCTAAGTGACGAAGTTTCTCAATAATACGTTGTTCAATATTCATACTTAAACTCATTTAGTGATGGCTGCAGCAAATATACGGTATTTTCTATCATAATTCTGTCGGATACATGGGGTTAAGCCTCAGCAAATACAAGTTTATTTATTTTGCATATCGATAATAATTATTATCGTAGCTATTAATCGAACAACTCATTTAATAAGATTCGTTTATATTTTGTTGCAGATAGCACATGTAAGATTAAATGTTTTATCAATTTAGTACTTACAGAATAATTAACAACAAAATGGTTTATCTATGGGACGACTAAAACAGTGGCGCAAGGAAAATAAAGTCTGGAAAGCTTTAAACTCTAACTATATTGAATTAAAAAGAAAAATACGTATTTCAAAGCTACCTTCGTCACAATATCAGCATTATCAAGTTATGTGCCAAAACTACCGTAGTGCGCAATTTTCTTCAGTTATTGAAGGCGTTCCTCATTTTATCGAACGCCCTATAAATAAGTATCTACATAAAAGCTGGAGCGGAAAACAAAAACTATCAACCGCCAGCTACACGCTCAATTTAATTGAAAGTACATTCAAGCCCGAAGCTATTGAAGCTATGTTTTCTGCTAAGCGAGAAGGGCTTCTCGTGGCAAACATTGAATTAAAATCAGGAGAGTTCGCTCAATTAACATTGATTTACTCTCAATACCCTCGAGAAGGCGACCTCACTTTACACTTGAGAAATGAGACCGGTGACGATATTTATTTAATGAGTTTTTCCTTCGGCCCAGAAGGACAATTGTACGTGTGCTCTTTGCAAGGCCCTTCCACTGAACAAAGTGTCGATCAAGTTAGGTTGATAACTAAGCAAATGCACGGTATGAGGCCCAAAAATTTATTAATGTCAGCGGTTTATGCAGTAGCAGCCTTCTTTGATGTAAAATCAATATTAGGAATTTCAAACCAGTGTCATATTAAGAGCCAGCATTTGAAATCAAGCTATGATACGTTTTGGCAAGAATGCGGTGCCACGAAAACACCTGATGGTTGGTTCCAATTACCTATTCAAGAACCTGTACGAGATATAGAGTCAGTGAAAAGCCAGCGTCGTGCTGAATTTCGCCGCCGAGAAGCGCTACGCGATTCCATGACCCAAGGTATTATTGCTTCGCTAACTAAAAATTCAATTAGATTAGAACATTGATTTAAATAAATTAAAGTACCTTTAATTTTTTTAAATCACCCCGCTACAATAGGTATTAACTAAAAAAGCCAGTCAACCGAAGCTGACTGGCTCATACTTTAAAATTTACGCATCCTGCAAATGACTTCCCGTCATTCAACATCCTGTTGATTAAAACAAATTTATAGATTTATCACCTAATCGCGTTCCATCGCCTTGTTTTAAAAAATTTTTACACCTCACATGAAGGTATAAAAAGCTAAACGAGTTTACCCTGTCCAGCGCGATAAGAATGCATTAAATCTATTAATGAAACAACCTAGCAAAATAAACAATAACACGGTAAAAATACGCAAAAAGTACAAACCAGATAGTAACGCCATGAAATTAAAAGTTAAATAATTATCATTACAATATAAAGAATATTTTTTAAGAAATTACTTAGCTTAATTGTAGGCATTTACTTACACAAACCCGCTTAAAAACACTTACCCCTGAGGCTCAACAACAACCACTAGCTCATCGAGAAAACTTGTTAAATTCGAAGAAAGTACACGCCTTTCCTGACTACCAAATTTTTCTAATATAATTTCCCCCGTGAGATTACACATTGATATCATTTCAATCTCTGATTCCAACGTTGCAATGAATAGCGTGGGTGATAGTTTTAAACGCTTTTGAGTCACTAAATGACCAATTAAATTTTCTTGCAAACGGATGAAATCATCTTCATTCCACACCTGTACTAAACTCAACGTAATATCACGAAATGTGGCTTTCATATCGCCAGCAAGCTGTGCAGTATAAAAAGCATGGATATCACCTTGTAAATTAATCTCCAATGCTGTCGCAACTTTATCTAAGCTCGCATCCTTTATTGGAAATGGTTGAGGTTCCCAGTAAACCCAGTTTTCACCTGTGCGGACAATACATGGCGATGGAATACCATATAAGTCTGTTGAGGCGGGAGGTAACCCCGTTTGTTGGTGCCATTGTGAAATATATTTCTGAGTAAAATTATGTAGTGCGGCAGAATGTGAAGTATTCATAATTATGTGTTTTTTGTCGTCAATTTAAAGAGAAAGGCGTCAATGTTGTCGATAAATGGTATTATGACAGAAGTTCACAGACGAAGAAAATATCCCAATTTTACCTATTAGCCTCATTTTCAGTTTATGAAGTATAAGGACCTATATGTCACACTACCAGAATAATCCCGCACTTAATAATTTAACTCTTGGAAAGAAAACGGATTATCATGATCAGTATGATGCCACATTATTACAAGCTGTCCCTCGTAGCTTAAATCGTGACCCTTTAGCCATTCACGCTAAAGCACTTCCATTTCACGGTGCTGACATTTGGACAATGTATGAGCTTTCATGGCTAAATCAGCGCGGTGTTCCCCAAGTAGCAATAGGCTCGATTAGTGTTGATGCAAATAGCGAAAACTTAATTGAATCTAAGAGCTTTAAGCTTTACCTAAATAGTTTTAACCAAACACGTTTTGAAACTTGGGAAAATGTGCGAAGCGCTTTGCAAAATGATTTAAGCCGCTGTGCTAATGGCCAAGTAAGCGTTACACTTCATAAATTAGAGCACTTTGCTCATCAACCTATCCAGCCATTACTTGGCGAATGTATTGATGAACAAGAGATTGATATTGATAATTATGAGTTTAATCGAGATTATTTGGCGAATAGCACCCAGCAACAAGTTGTTGACGAAACGTTAGTGAGCCATTTATTAAAATCAAACTGTTTAATTACCAACCAACCTGACTGGGGCTCTGTGCAGATCCACTATTGTGGACCCAAAATTGATCGTGAAGCCTTATTACGCTACTTGGTCTCATTTCGCCATCATAATGAGTTTCACGAACAATGCGTTGAACGCATTTTCACTGATATTATGCAATTGTGTAACCCTGAAAAATTAAGTGTTTATGCACGCTATACTCGCCGTGGAGGGCTTGATATAAACCCATGGCGTAGTAATGAAGAATTTACGCCAGAACTAGGTCGCTTATCACGACAATAAGTATATATAGTTGAAAAGTAAGTGTAATTAATACATTTGCAGTACAATTCACATATCAAGAACCCATGGGGTAAAGGAGTACTACTTGATTACTCATATCAGTCCATTAGGATCTATGGATCTACTCTCTCAACTTGAAGTTGATATGCTAAAACGCACGGCCAGTAGCGATTTGTACCAATTATTTCGAAATTGTTCTTTAGCCGTTTTGCATTCAGGCAGCTTAACTGATAGCAGTAAAGAGCTATTAGAAAAAAGTAAAGATTTTGATATCAATGTATTACGCCGTGAGCGTGGCGTTAAGCTTGAACTTATCGACCCACCAGAAAAAGCTTTTGTTGATGGTAAAATTATTCGCACCTTACAAGCAAACCTATTTGCCGTATTGCGTGACATTCTATTCGTCCATGCGCAAATTACCCATGCCAAAGAACAATTTAATTTAGACCTCGAAAATGGCACACATATTACCAATATGATTTTCTCTATCTTGCGTAATGCCCGTGCCCTGCATATCGATGAAGACCCGAGTATGATTGTTTGCTGGGGCGGCCACTCAATTAATGAAATTGAGTACCAATATGGCCGTAAGGTAGGTAATGAGCTTGGGTTGCGTGAGCTAAATATCTGTACAGGCTGTGGCCCGGGTGCCATGGAAGCACCGATGAAAGGTGCAGCAGTTGGCCATGCACAACAACAATACAAAAATAGCCGTTTTATCGGCTTAACTGAGCCTTCAATTATCGCCGCTGAGCCACCAAACCCATTAGTGAACGAACTCATCATTATGCCTGATATCGAAAAACGTTTAGAGGCATTCGTTCGATTAGGTCATGGGATTATTATTTTCCCAGGAGGTGTCGGTACCGCCGAAGAGTTACTGTATTTATTGGGTATTTTAATGGACCCAGCCAACAGTGAACAAGTTCTACCACTGATTTTAACGGGCCCAAAAGAAAGTGCGGAATACTTTGAAGTATTAGACGACTTTATTCGACACACTTTAGGTGATGAAGCCAGTAAGCATTACCAAATTATTATTGATGATGCTCAAGAAGTCGCTCGTGTAATGAAACGCAGCATGCCACAAGTTAAAGAAAATCGCCGTAGCACAGGTGATGCCTATAGCTTCAACTGGTCAATTAAAATTGCTCACAATTTACAACATCCATTCGAACCAACGCATGAAAATATGGCATCACTGAACCTCCACCCAGGGCAAGCACCTGAGAAACTGGCTTCAGATTTACGCCGCGCTTTCTCCGGTATTGTGGCTGGTAACGTGAAAGAATTTGGTATGAAAGCCATCGAAAAACATGGGCCATTCAAAATTCACGGCGATAGTGAGCTAATGAAGCGTATGGATGTGTTATTACAAGGCTTCGTTGAGCAACATCGTATGAAATTACCGGGTGGTACGGCATACGAACCTTGCTATGAAATCGTGAAATAAGTAAATGTTGGCGTATTTATGATCCACTTATTAATTATTGATGCATTAAACTTAATACGCCGTATCCACGCGGTGCAAGGAAGCCCGTGTGGAGAAACTTGTTTATCTGCAATATCGCAGTTGATCGCCCATACTGATGCCACGCACATTGTTGCAGTGTTTGATGAAGAAGGACGTCACCAAAGCTGGCGCCATGAAAAACTCCCCGATTATAAAGCGGGGCGACAACCTATGCCTGAAGATCTGCATGCTGAACTCCCCACCCTAATAGCCTTATTTAAAGAAAAAGGGGTTCACTGCTGGCAGTCTGAAGGGGATGAAGCCGATGATTTAGCCGCTACCTTAGCAACACGCATTGCGGGATCGGGGCACACAGTTACCATCGTATCCACAGACAAAGGTTACTGCCAACTACTTTCCCCTAACTTAAGAATTCGCGATTATTTTCAAAAGCGCTGGCTAGATATCCCTTTTATCGAAAAGGAATTTGGCGTTTCTCCTAATCAACTTCCTGATTATTGGGGGCTTGCAGGGATCAGTAGTAGTAAAGTTCCCGGTGTTGCAGGGATTGGTCCTAAAAGTGCCACGACACTATTGCAACAATATCACTCTATTGAAAATATATTTGCCAATTTAGATAACCTTGAAGAGAAATGGCAGAAAAAGCTCATCAATCAGCAGGAAATTGCATTGATTTGCCGAGATATTGCGACTTTAAGAACCGATATCCCGATACGAGGGAATCTGAATCAGTTGCGTTATGCACCCAACTAATAGAAAACAGAAAAGCCACTTAATGATGAAGTGGCTTTTTTATTAACTGATTCTATAAATTAATAATACTCACGTGCCATTGGATTTGCCGACCATATCCTCATCACATGTACAGTTACTTCTTCGCGGTCATGATAAAGCTGTTTAGCTTGAATCAACACATTAACACCTTGCTCTTTAAGCTGTGTTTTCATCTTTTCTAAGATATGTGAAACTTCTTCATAGCGCTTTTTCATCGGCAATTTTAAGTTAAAAATGGCCTCTCGGCACCAACCTTGAGCAAGCCAATCAGTCATTAGCGCAGCAACTTTAGCTGGTTTTTCAACCATATCGCAGACTAACCAAGTAATATTATGGGAAGTAGGCTTAAATTTAAAACCATCTTCACGGTGATGCTTAACTTGCCCTGTATCCATAAGGCTTTCCGCCATTGGACCGTTATCTACAGCATCCACCATCATACTGCGTTTCACTAATTGATAAGTCCATCCCCCTGGGCATGCTCCAAGATCGACAGCTTTCATCCCACTAGCTAGACGTTCTTCCCATTCTTCATAAGGAATGAAGACGTGGAAAGCTTCCTCAAGTTTTAAGGTTGAACGGCTCGGTGCATCTGATGGGAATTTTAACCTTGGGATCCCCATATAGAAATTTGAACTATTATTGGTATACGAATACCCGGTATAGCAGCAACCAGGGGCAATAAAGAATACATGAATAACGGGCCGCTTAAAGTTTTCGAGTGGCAATAAGATTTTTTCTTTACGTAATGCATTACGCAAAGGTACCGTAAACTTGCGGCAAAACTTCAAGAGTTCTTTCGATTCATTGGTATCAGCAACTTCAACACGGAGATCTCCTGCCCGCACAACTTGCTGACTCAATGCATTTACAATCGGGGTAATACGGTCTTCAGGCGGTAAATCCTTAAGTAAATCCCCTATTACAATCATTTGACGAGCAAAAATTAATTCTCGAAAAGGCAACGTTCGTGCGAGTTTGTCCGCATCTTCTGCTTGGTAGCACTCAAAAATAACATAACCACTGTTTTCTTTTACGCGGGCAAAACCATAAATTTCTTTTTGCCCTGCTTTATCTGTAATTTCTGCTGCACATTCTTTTTCAAAGCCTGGACGGCAATATAGTGCAATTTTATTACTCATTGCGTGACGCCGATTTCCTTAGACGCATAGCGCCAATAACCACTAACAGCCAACCAATTAGGAAACATACACCACCTATTGGCGTAAAATAAGAGAAGTATTTTACCTGCAATAGTGCCATACAATAAAGGCTACCGCTAAAAAGAAGTATCCCAACAGAGAAAAACACACCTGACCAATAGAACCACAGAATTATTTTACGTAATAAAATTGCCCCTAGCACCATTAGTGCAACAGTATGCAACATTTGATAACGTAGCCCTATTTCAATCCAGTCCATTTGATGGACACTCATAATTGACGATAACGCATGTGAACCAATAGCTCCAAAAGCAACAGTAAAGAAGCCACTAATTCCTGCAAAAATTAACATCAAACGACTATTCACAGTAACACCTTTTATTTAAATACTTGATTACTGAATAAGCGCCACATCTTGGTCACCCGTAATAAAACCTAATTTCTCTTGTTCACTTGCCGCCTGCCCAAGAATCCATTGGCGAAATGCAGCTATTTTGCCTAAATCTGCCTGATTTTCTTGGCAAACTAAGTAGAATGCATTTTTACTAACTAACACCTCACTAAAGGGACAAACTAAGCGCCCTGCGTCAATTTCATTTTTAGCCATAACATTATTCGTCAGTGCAACTCCCTGACCATGAACAGCAGCTTGAATAACCATCGCACTATGACTAAAAATGGGACCTTGCTGTACATTAACGACATTTTGTAACTCTAGTTGCTTAACATATGCTTGCCAGTCTCTTCGTGAAGAATCGTGAAGTAACGTATGTTTTGCTAAATCTTCAGGAATTTTTAGTTGGCTATCTCCAGTTAATAAAGATGGTGAACATACCGGCATTAAATATTCAGCATAAAGCCTATCTGTTCTTAGCCCTGGCCAATTACCTTTACCGTAGAAAATAGCGACATCAACGTCATCTGCCAATTTATCTTCTTCTCTATCTACAGCTTGGATCCGCACATCAATTCCTGGATAGGCCTGGTTAAAGCCTGAAAGCCTTGGCACCAGCCACTGAATCGCAAAACTTGGGGATAAACTAACCGTTAATGCCCCTTTTGCACTTCTGGCTTGCAACTTACGCGTCGCCTCGTTTAAAGAAGAGAAAATCTCTTTAATATCAAGGTAATAACTTTGACCTTCTTCTGTCAATAACAATGATCGGTTGCGCCGACGGAATAATTTCAGCCCAAGGAAATCTTCCAAACTTTTCATTTGGTGGCTAACGGCTGCTTGAGTTACAAATAATTCTTCTGCTGCCTTAGTAAAACTTAAATGACGAGCAGCAGCATCAAAGACTCTCAGTGCATTTAGGGGCGGTAATCTTTTAGACATAATCACTTCTACTTGGCATCTTGTTATGCATTAGTTTTTTTCATCCGAAGCATTATAATTTGTCCCTTGAGGATACGCTAGTAAATACCTATAGTATGCACACTTCCTAAGCCGGAACGAAAAGTTACAGAGTTTAGTTACTTTGAAACTTTTGGCTTTGTGGTTGTGATGTTGTGTTTGCAAGTTGTCTGGTTGAACCAGACCTTTGTAGCTTTAGCTACTGTTTTTTCACTTCCTGTACATTTACCCTGTCTGTCCATAGTGATTTTATATAGTGCACCGCCAACGCGCGGTGCTTTTTTTTACTCTTTTTTTAATGCTATTTCGGTATTTACTTAAGCAATTTAACTTAATAAATACAAATAACTATAGATAATTGTAAGTGTACCGAAAAAACTTTCAGTAAGATATTTAAGATAAATCTTGAAAATTATTTACTAAGTACTTAAAAAAATAAATTTATAAACAAAAGGCATTGCATTGCAACGCAAAACACTGAATCATCTTGAAACCACATCTAGAAAAATTGCTAACAATTAATACCAAACGTAACAAAATATTTCAATGGCTAGATTAAAAAATGATAAGTTTAAATTAATCAGAAAGTAACTATAAATGTACTAATAAATGTACAATCAACTAATACCGCACTCAGTAAAATCAAAACACATTGAAATTTTGACTAAAAAGAAAATACTCATGGATCATTTTAGCGCCACCACATTTCGCCTCGCCTTCCCAGCGATAGACTCATCAACACTATTTTTTGATAGTGCGGCAACGGCATTAAAGCCTATCGCCATGATCAATGCATCTAATGACTATTATCGCTTGTCGGGCAGTTCGGTATATCGAGGGCAGTCATCTGAATCATTGAAATTAACACGTGATTATGAGCAGGGGCGAATCCGTGCTGCAAAATATATTCATGCTTCCAGTGAAAAAAATATTATTTGGACACGCGGAACAACTGAGTCAATTAATTTAATTACACAAGGTTATTTTCGCTCAACATTAAAACCTGACGATGAAATTATTGTCAGTGAAATAGAACATCATTCAAATTTATTACCTTGGATTATGCTTTCACAGCAAACTGGCGCAAAAATTATAAAATGGCCAGTTGAAAAGAACCTGACATTGAGTCTTGATGTACTCCAATCTAAATTATCTGAAAAAACGAAAGTCATCGCTATCACTCAAATGTCCAATGTAACTGGCTATCAACCCGATATACAAACGGTGACTCAGCTCGCTCACCAAGTAGGAGCTTTAGTCGTTGTTGATGGCGCACAAGGTGTCGTTCATAGCCCGATTAATGTCAGTGAGCTGAATATTGATTTCTATGCATTTTCAGCACATAAGTTATATGGGCCAACTGGGCTTGGAGTTTGCTACGCCAAAACAGAACTTTTAGAGCAAATGACCCCTTGGCATGGTGGAGGAAAAATGTTGACCCACGTCACATTTGACGATTTCACTCTTGCACCTATCCCACAACGATTCGAAGCAGGAACACCGAATATTGCAGGGGTAATTGCCTTTTCTGCTACCCTAGAGTGGCTGGAAGGATTAAATTTAACACTAGCAGAAACATATACTTGCTCACTAATCGAATATGCTACTAAAAAACTGTCGGCACTTCCCGGCTTTATTCGCTATAGTGTGCCTGATTCTCCTTTGCTATCATTTAACTTCAAAGATATTCACCATAGTGATCTAGGTGCCCTCTTGACCGAACAAAATATTGCATTACGCTATGGTCAACATTGCACCCAACCATTAATGGATGCATTAAATATCAGTGGCTGCTTGCGTATCTCAATGATGCCGTACAACAACCGGGAAGACGTCGATAAATTTATCGATGCAGTCACCGTTTCACTTTCTATACTCAATGAATAAATCAATAAAGGAAGCCTAATGACTTCGACTAACCATGAACTTGCTCCGCACCCATTCGGTACAGAGATTAAAATTCAAGAAATAGTTGAACAGTTTTCCACACATAAAGCATGGGAAGATAAATACCGTTTATTAATTCAATTTGCGAGAAAATTGCCAGCGCTGTCTGATGATGAAAAACTGCAAACTCAAGAGGTTAAAGGCTGCGAAAACCGAGTTTGGATTGGAGCACTTCTCAATGATGATGAAACATTTCATTTTTATGGGGATAGTGAAGGCCGAGTGGTGAAAGGGTTATTTACCATTTTGTTAGCGGCAATAGAGCAAAAAACAGCGAAAGAAATCATGGAAATTGATTTTAATAGCTTATTAGCTCAAACCGGCTTACCTAGCCAGCTCAGCGAATCCCGCCAAAATGGTATTCAATCACTCATTACGGCAATTCAAAATATTGCAAATGAAATGACACCTGCGTAATTCATTGAATGAGGCTATCTATCGCAATAGCCTCATTCACTTTACTGCTGTTCCATTTCCCGTTGTGATTTTGCTATCATCTTTTTAAGTGCATGTGAGACAGCAATAAACCCAAAACTGGCTGTAACCATAGTCACCGCACCAAAGCCTGAAGCGCAGTCCATACGCTTAGAGCCATCCGCAGTGCTTTTTGCCGCACACACAGTACCATCACTTTGCGGATAAACAAGCTGTTCAGTAGAAAAAACACAGTCAATCCCGAGCTTTCCTTTGCCATTTTTAACAACGTTAAAATCGGATTTTAAGCGTTCCCGCAACTTAGCGGCTAAAGGGTCTTGAACCGTTTTAGCTAGGTCTGTCACTTGAATCTGTGTTGGGTCGATTTGTCCACCAGCCCCACCTGTGGTGATAATGGGTATTTTAAAGCGTCTACAATACGCTAACAACGCAGCTTTAGGCCTTACACTATCAATGGCATCAATGACATAATCAAACCCCGTGCTAAGGTAGTGAGCGACATTATCAACAGTAATAAAATCATCAATAACATTCACTACACATTCGGGGTTAATTTCTAAAATACGATTTTTCATCACATCAACTTTTGGTTGCCCAACTGTCGACTTGATGGCATGTAATTGGCGATTGGTATTAGTCACACAAATATCATCCATATCAATTAATGTGATATGCCCAATACCTGAACGAGCAAGCGCCTCCGCGGCCCACACGCCTACCCCACCAATGCCAATGACACAAATGTGGGAACGTGCAAAAAGATGAAGAGCATGTTGCCCATATAAACGCCCGATCCCAGCAAAACGCTGCATCCAAGCATCAGAAAGCTTAGCTTGCATAATAACGAACAACCTCAGTTAAAACTGTAACTACATTGAACCAAATAGCGGCTGGCTTTTTTTCAGCACCCAAACTCGCCCGTAATGGTTATAAAAACCGGCCATTTTTCCGGCTTCATGGCCTATACCGTGGTAAATATCAAAATGATGCCCTTTAATCGCACCACCAACATCCAAGGCTACCATCATACGCATTTCGTACTGCCCCGTAAATTTCCCATTATTATCTAACACAGGGATCTCCGCGAGTAAGGCTGTTCCCGGTGGAATGAGAGTTTTATCTGATGCAACAGATGCTTTAGCAATTAAAGGAACCGCACTTGCGCCTCTAACAGGGACAAATGATTGCGGTTTAAAAAATACAAATGACGGATTTTCTTCTAATAGCTGGCGAACTTCTTGCTCGCTATGCTGATTCGTCCAATCATGGATAGCTTGTAATGACATTTGGCTCAGAGGAACTTCACCGCGGTCTACCAGCACTTTTCCGATACTTTTATAGGCGTGACCATTTTTACCTGCATAACCAAAGAAATTCAGTGGGCTGCCATCCCCAAAATCAACATAACCACTTCCCTGAACTTCCATCATAAAATTTTCAACCGGCGAATTACTATAAGCTAAAATTAAATGATCACTCAGGGCACCATTATAAATTGCCGCTCGGCTAGGTAAGCGTGTTTTTCCTTTTGGCGGCATACCGTACAACGGATAACGAAATTCACCTTGAGCCATACGGCGCGCCTCGATCACAGGTGTGTAATACCCTGTAAATTGTACGTTTCCATAATTATCAGCGCCTTCCATTTGGAAAGCGGTTAAATTGAAATTTGCCAATTGAGCCGGGTTCCCCCCCGCCATCAACCAGTTTTCTATAGCATGATAGGTATCGTTGTTATTTTTAAACAATCGCGGTGATGCATTTTTAATTTCATTAACTTGTTGATTAAAATCTGGCGCATTTATTGGTCGCCCCTGTACATTCACTTGATTTACTTTCTGTAAATCTTGTACTAAGCGACCATCTTTATATTGTTGGCCTTTATCCGTTGGATGGGTTTGGCATCCAGCTAATAAGGAAAGAAATACGCTGGTTACTAACCATTTTTTTACTATTTGTTTATTGACGATTTTTGTTAGCCCTATATTCATGCTCTACCACCCAAATAAATCCAACAATCCAATATGAAGCGCACAATAGCAAACCCAATTAGGGAATGAAACGTGTAAATATATTTAGTTAGGTTATTTTCCTCTCTCTACTCACTAAAGAGCAAAAAACAGGCAGAAAGAACAGATTTTGTTCTGTAAATGCTAAATTTTGAAAAAAAAACACGAAAAAACTTGCATCAGATCTCATCCCGAGTATAGTGCCCGCATCGGACGCGGGGTGGAGCAGCTTGGTAGCTCGTCGGGCTCATAACCCGAAGGTCGTTGGTTCAAATCCAGCCCCCGCAACCAATTACTGATTAAATCAGTAAAGTAACAAAAAATCTGCAGTATAAAGTCGTAAAAATTCAGTCGCGGGATGGAGCAGCATGGTAGCTCGTCGGGCTCATAACCCGAAGGTCGTTGGTTCAAATCCAGCTCCCGCAACCAATTTTTTACCTCTTCAGTCGCGGGGTGGAGCAGCATGGTAGCTCGTCGGGCTCATAACCCGAAGGTCGTTGGTTCAAATCCAGCCCCCGCAACCAATTCTTTCAAATACCCTTTCTAATTCAATTACCTTTTTAGTACCACTATAATAAATTCTATTTTTACCCATCGATAAAAACAAAAAAAGGCGACTCACACACGTTTATCACCTTTCTTTATTTTAATCTGATTTAAATTAATTAGTTGCGAATTGCTAATGCACCGCCATTACGGAAATAAGCTTTTACCCCTTCAAAAATGGATTCTGCCATTTGTTGTTGGAATTTAGCTGTTTTCAATTTCCGCTCTTCTTCTAAATTACTAATAAAAGCCGTTTCAACGAGAATTGATGGGATCTCTGGAGCCTTCAACACCGCGAACCCGGCTTGGTCAACTCTATTTTTATGCAACTTGTTAACTTTTCCCATCCGTTTTAGTACTTCGTCACCAAATTTCAAACTGTCGTTAATCGTCGCTGTTTGCACGAGATCAAACATCGTATGGTCGAGATACACATCTCCACTTTTACTCACACCGCCCACTAAGTCCGCTTCGTTTTGTGTTTGTGCTAGGTAGCGAGCCGTATTACTGGTCGCACCTTTCGTTGATAGCGCAAAAACAGAAGAACCGCGGGCTGAACGGTTAGTAAACGCATCTGCATGAATTGAAACGAATAAATCAGCCTGCATTTTACGTGCTTTCGCCACTCGGACTTTTAACGGAATAAAGACATCTTCATTACGAGTCATATAGGAACGCATTTTAGGGTCTTTATCTATCAAAGCTTTTAAGCGCCGTGCGATCTGTAAAACCACATCTTTTTCACGTGTCTTATATTTGCCTATCGCACCAGGGTCTTCACCACCATGCCCTGGGTCGATCATAATAATAATGGGGCGATCCGTTCCTGCTTTTCCAGGCTTCTTCGCTTGAGCAGGCATGCTTTCCTCAAGATCACCTTTATTATAATCCTCAAGTAATGCCAATAGAGGATCATCATTGGTGTCAACACCTTTACCTGGATAAAAATCAAGAACTAAGCGGTGCTTAAATTCCGCAACAGGGGCCATCGAGAAGAATTGAGGACTAACTTTATTTTTAACTTCAAATACCAAGCGAACCGTTTTCGGATCAAATTGCCCAACTCTAACCAGTTTAAGGTAAGGATCACGTGTTTGAATTTGGGTTCCCATATCCTTTAATACATTATTTAACTGCACCCCTTCAAGATCGACCACAATACGCTCAGGGTTATTAAGCACAAACTGGCGGTACTTCAATGGAGTACTAGATTCCAATGTTACCCGGGTATAGCTGGATGCAGGCCAAATGCGCACAGCCACCACGCTGCTACTCGCAGAAAAACCGAATGGGCTAATGCTCAGTAACATAACTGCAGCTGCGCCCTGAATAAAACGACGCTTCGATGGGTTGTGATCTTGGTGACTCATCAATAATTCCGAACCTAGAACTGAAAAATAAAGTGATTTTAGGATAATTGCTAATAATTAGACTTGAAATACGCACTCTAACTAATCATTTGCACTCTGTCATTAAGAATATACCAAAGCATCTATAGAGTTACATTAATGAGTATAACCTAATCATACCGAGAGAAAATATTTGTGAGTGACTTTCTGTGTCAATTTTATGCAATTTAATTTTCGTAGAGTATATCTAGTTAAATTTAGAGATATGTAAACGATAAAAATAAAAATGTTACTTTTTTTATCCCATCTTTTACTTGATATTTCCCGACAAAAAGAATAAAAATACATTATTAACGAATAAAAATTCAATTAAGAGGGTTGTTATGAAAGAGCGCAGCACCGAGTTGGTTGATGAGTTTCGCCATTCGGTCCCTTATATAAACGCCCACCGCGGCAAAACATTCATTATTATGCTTGGTGGTGAAGCGATTGCGCATGAAAATTTTCCTAGCATTGTCAATGATATAGGATTATTGCATAGTTTAGGCATCCGAATTATTGTCGTTTATGGTGCTAGGCCTCAAATTGAGGATATCTTAGCTGAACACAAATATGATGCGGTTTATCATAAACATACTCGCGTAACAGATGCGAATACACTTGAATATGTAAAACAAGCTTCTGGAGCTTTACAATTAGATATCACGGCTCGGTTATCTATGAGCTTAGGTAATACCCCGCTTCAAGGCGCACATATTAATGTGGTTAGTGGTAATTTCGTTATTGCTCAACCTCTAGGGGTTGATGATGGCATTGATTATTGCCACAGCGGAAGAATCCGCCGTATTAATGAAGAAGCCATTAATAATCAGTTAGATAATGGTTCCATTGTGTTGATTGGGCCGGTTGCAGTCTCAGTCACAGGAGAAAGTTTTAATCTGACCTCTGAAGAAATTGCAACTCAATTAGCAGTAAAAATGAAAGCGGAAAAACTGATCGGTTTTTGCTCCTCACAAGGTGTAGTAGATAAAGAAGGCAATATTTTGTCCGAATTATTCCCAAATGAAGCAGAAAACCGTATTCAAGAGCTGGAATCTGAGGGCGATTACTACTCAGGAACCGTGCGTTTTCTACGTGGAGCCGCAAAAGCTTGTCGCCGGGGTGTCCGCCGTAGCCACCTATTGAGCTACCAAGAAAATGGTTCTTTAATTCAAGAATTATTCTCTCGCGATGGTATTGGTACCCAAATAGTCATGGAAAGCGCGGAACAAATCCGCCGTGCAAACATTAATGATATTGGTGGAATATTAGAACTTATTCGCCCATTAGAGCAGCAAGGGATTTTAGTTAGACGTTCACGTGAGCAATTAGAAATGGAAATTGATAAATTTACCATTATTGAACGTGATAACTTAGTCATCGCTTGCGCGGCGCTTTACCCTTACCCAGAAGAAAAATTAGGTGAAATGGCATGTGTCGCTGTTCATCCTGATTACCGTAGTTCATCTAGGGGAGAGGAGTTACTGCACCGTATTGCCGTACAAGCAAAACAATTTGGTTTAGACAAGCTATTTGTACTAACAACTCGTAGCATCCATTGGTTTCAAGAGCGTGGTTTTACCCCCGCGGAGATTGAGATGTTACCAATGAAAAAACAGGCTTTATATAACTACCAGCGCCGCTCTAAAATATTGATTTTAGATTTAAAAAACCAAGCTGATAAGTAAATATTAGAATATTCAAAATGATTGCTATTTAGTCAATTACTTTAACCCCAAACTATACAAGGATGCATAGTTTGGGCTATGGCTTTAACACAAATGAATAGCCACTAAGCTATCTGAATAACCCTTGCTTTTTCACACAAAGGAATGGAGTCTAAATGCGGCTGTATTGCAGCTTTCATCTCAGCGAAAGAAGTACCATAAAAATAAAATGCCGTTTCTGTCGGGCCATCCCAGACCCCGTGAATACTCCCAATATCTTCCACTGCTTCATCTAGAGTATCGAATACTTCATTGATATCCCCATTTTCATAAACGTCATCAGCGAGCTCTGTCCCGTTGAAATAAATAGCCATGCCTTCATCTGAGCCAAAATCGATTCGAACATCTTCGCCATGAATGAATAAACGAGAGCCCTTTGGAGCTAACATTGAAGAAAAAAGTTGAATAATTAAACTGATATTTTCGTCACTAGCTTCTTCAAGTGCTATTTCTATATCGCATTCTTGCGCTTCGCCATTATCACTTAATAATGTTCCACCACCTGTAACATGGATATTTTTACCCATGCTTTTCATGACTTCATTAAATGCATCTTCTAAATCACCACGCCTAATCGGTTCAAGTCTTGCATTTAATGTTACTGTAATTGCCGTCATTGCTTGCTGGTTATCCATCTCATTACCTTTACTTTTGGGTTAAATATTCACGTAACTTACATATAAACTAGTCACATTAATTGGGTCGCTAAACCACTTCGCCGCTTGGTTGGTGTTTCAACTGCTCGACGTAATACCTTTGGGCTGCCATAAAGAGATAGCTCTTTTTTAGCTCGAGTTATCGCCGTATACACCAGCTCACGAGTCATTACGGGAGAATATACATTTGGTAAAACTAATGCGGTATGAGCAAACTCCGAACCTTGTGATTTATGAACGGTCATTGCATAAGCTGTTTCATGTTGTGGAAGTCGGTTAGGTTGTACCCCACGAATAGTCCCATCTGGAAATTGAAAATAGGCTCTCAGTGTATTTTCTTCATCCGGTAAAATGATGCCTATATCCCCATTAAAGAGTCCTAATGGGCTGTCATTACGGCTAATCATAATTGGCCGGCCTGCATAGTGTTTATTCAATAAATTATATGGACGGTTTATTATCCCTTGCCTATGAAATAATTTTTCCAATTTATCGTTAAGGCCAATGACGCCAAAAGGGCCTTCTCGCAGAGCTGTTAGTACCCGATATTGGTTAAATTTTTTCAAAACTTGCTCAGGATCTTCTTTATTTTTAACCGCTAATAGATATTCCTTATAATTTTCAGCGGCATCTAATAAAATTTTCGCGTAATCATCTGCGGTTTCTTGAATATAACTATGTACATCTGGCCGCTGCTGATTTAGTAACTGTTGAACTCTAGAAACATTACCTTCATTTACAGCAAAAGCGAGTTGGCCAATCCCTGAATCTGCCGAAAAACGGTAGCTTTTACGTAGCAAACATAGGCTATCACGAATAACTGGGCCGCTTGGTGATGCATAAGATTCAACTGAATGCCCTGTTAACGCCGAAAGTTGGGACGCTCTTTCTGCACTATAACCGTTATCAGCAAACTGACAGATATCCCCTAATACTGCCCCTGCCTCGACTGAGGCTAATTGGTCTTTATCACCTAGAAATATTAACTTTGCATTTTCAGGTAATGACTCAAGTAATTTGCTCATCATGGGTAAATCTACCATTGAGGCTTCATCAACAATCAGTACATCAAGAGATAAACGATTATCTCGGTTATAGCGAAACTGCTGGCTCTCAGGTTGAGCCCCTAGTAAACGGTGCAATGTTTTTGCATGATTAGGCAAAACAGCGCGTTCTTCATCGGTTAAAGGCATTTTTTTCATCGCCTCGCCGAGGGACTCCGTCAACCTAGCTGCCGCCTTACCGGTTGGAGCTGCCAACTCTATTCTAATTTTATGGTGATACTTAGTTTCAAGTTTAATTAATGCAGCAAGGATACGCGCAACTGTTGTGGTTTTTCCTGTTCCTGGCCCCCCTGATATAATTGACACCTTACTCGTTACAGCAACTGCTGCTGCAACTTTTTGCCAATCTATATCATCAGTAATGGGAAATAAGCTGTCTAGTACATTCTTAATTTGAACATTATTTTGCTTATCTATTAATGTATTAGAGAAAAATTTCGCAACATACTGCTCATATTGCCACATCCGTTGAAAATATAAGTATTCCCCTGAAAGCACCAAAGGAGAGATTTTGTTTTCTGTTGATAATGACACTGCATTTGCTTGTCTGAGCGTTTGATAGAGCTCTTGCTCACTCGGCTCTCCCATTTTTTGCCAAAACGCAGTTGCTAACTCTGGGTGCCTTCCCGCAAACAATTTTTCGGGGTCAACATCCGCCAGTGCTAGGCAAACGTGCCCAACCATAGTTTCTGCGCTAAGGAGTGCGGCAATCATAAGTACTATAGGACACTTATCATCAGAAATGCTGTAAGCAAATTGCACATCTAGAGGTGTAAAGATATGCTTCTCAATAGCTTGATTAAATAGGGACTTCATTAAGTTGCTTCCCCTTGCTGAACATTTTTAAATAAGCTATCTAACGCTTCAATAAAAGGCTCTATAGGGCGATAAAAGAAAATGCCGTTACTTGAGTGAATATTATCTATGCCTCGTAAAAATAAATAATAAACGCCACCAAAATGAGTTTCATAATCATAATTAGGCATTCTTTGCTTGAGGTAACGATGTAACGCTAACAAATATAGTTGATATTGCAAATCATAGCGGTGGTCTATCATCGCTTCAGCCATGGCTTCTTGGGTATAAAAACTGGCATCTTTCCCTAAATAATTTGATTTATAATCAAGAAGATAAAATTTGCCTTTCCAGTAAAAGGTGAGGTCAATAAACCCCTTTAAAATACCCTGAACTCTCTCAAAATTTAGCGGAGGACAACGTTGTGATAATGGGTCATATTGGTGCGTTATCTTATCTAAATGACTGGCACTCAATAGGGAATCAATAGGGAGATAAAACTGCATTTCATCCAATTGGTCTTGAGCCTGTAATGCAGATAAACATAAGCCGTCTTCTGATAGTGGTGCCTGTACAATTGCATGCAGCCATTCTTGCAGCATTGGTGCCCACTGTATGTCAAACCCTGAGGATTCAAGTTTTTCAGACAACCATTCTTGAGAAACATGCCCACTAAAATCAATCTCCTCCATCAAGTTATGCAAAAATGTTCCCGGTGATGCACCTTTAGGAAATTGATGAGGAGTTAGGATAAGAGACTCGTCTTCCTGTTGCTCCACATCAACACTAGCCTCAATATCCATATTAGGGGCTAATGAATTAGCAAATTGCAATGCTGAAACTGATTCTTCTGATTCAGTATGGCTTGAACCGTAACTTAACCCAGAATAGCTGGTAACACGCCAATGGTCATTAAAATGACGAGTCACTGCTCTTGCCGATAAGTTTACGCTATCATTTTGTTCTAACAATACGCGTTCCGACTTAGGCTGATTAATCACTGCAACATCAATAACGTCATTGCTAATTTCAGCCAGCATATCATTCAGTAGTAGGCTATCTCCTGCTTGCCCTTTTTGGATGACGTAACCCAGCGCAGATAAGTGTAAATCGGTTTCACCACTTTTTTTTCTGTTACCTTTAATTAATGGTGCAATACCGACACTACAGTGATAGATAGCCCTTGTGAGTGCTACATATAATAAGCGTAGGTCTTCTGCTAGACGCTCTTCATCAGCTAGAGCAACATTTTCTTCACTATCGTTTAAATCTAGCCGTACTGCATAATCCGTTCTATCGTGATATAAACCTTTAGATTGGGGTAGAAAATTGCTCGCAAAAGGCAACCAAACAATCTTATATTCAAGGCCCTTAGATTTATGTATGGTACTGATCTGCACCAAATGTTTATCACTTTCAAGACGCATTTGTTGTACGTCAGATTGATGATCAGGATGGGCAATTTGTTGCGCTAGCCAACGTGTTAGTGTGTGCTCACCTTCAAGCTGTAATGACATTTCTTGTAACAGCTCACCAATATGCATCACATCCATTAAGCGACGCTCTCCATCAGCACCTGATAACAACGTTTCTGCAATTTGCCTCTGCGCCATGACCATTCTAAGCATGGGGAGCACGCCTCGTTTTTGCCACACCATGCCATAACGAGCAAATTCATCTACAATTTTTTCCCACGATTTTTCATCATGGTTTAGGTCATCAATTTGTTTAGCGGTTAAACCCAATATTCCTGTCGCCAATGCACTGCGTAAAACACGTTCTTTTTCTGGTGTTAAAACTGCCTGTAGTAACCACAGTAAATCTCTCGCTTCTGGTGTTGAAAATACACTTTCCCGATTAGATTGAAACACAGAAGGGATATTTAACCGATTTAAAGCATCACGAATCAATACTGCTTCACGTCGGCTACGAACCAACACAGTAATATCAGAAGCTTCTACAGGAGTATGTGCTCCTTTATTGTCAAAATAGCTACTACCCTGAAACCCGCCTTGTAAATATTGTGCGATTTGCGCTGCACATTGTGAAGCTGTTGCCTGTTCATATTCAGCAACTGAGACACCTTCTGCTTCCACTTGCCAAAATGTAAGTGCTTTGACCACTTCGCCATCATGAATAAGTTTTTTACCGCTATTTTGCTTAGCGAAATTAACGGGTTGAAAAGGAATTTGCTCAAAAATAAATGGTGACTGACAACGGCCAAATAAGTGATTAATAGCTTCAACCATATTTTGCGATGAACGATAGTTAGTCTCTAATGTGTAGTGAGCACTAACTTCATTTTTTGCTTCGATATAGGTGAAAATATCTGCGCCCCGAAAAGCATATATAGCTTGTTTAGGGTCGCCGATGAAAAGTAATGCGCTGTCATTAACTTCCCGATAAATTCTTTGAAAAATACGGTATTGCTGTGCATCTGTATCTTGAAACTCATCTATCATCGCAACAGGAAAGCGTTGACTAATAGCTTGAGCTAAAAATTTCCCACTTTCTTGAGCAAGAGCACCGTCTAAACGGGTCAATAAATCATCAAACCCCATTTCACCACGATTATGTTTTTCATTAGTAATCGCTTCCCTCACCTCTGAAATGGCCAGTGGAATAACCAGATCTTTTAGAGTTAATGATTGAGAAAGTAGCTCATCTATACTTTGGAAAACAATATGTTCTGGCCCTAAGCCACTTTTTGATTTTTTATGTAATACCGTTTGTGAGAAACGTTCAAGATCTTTAGGAAGCTGATAATCTTCTGTTTTTTCTTGAGCCCATTCGCCTATTTTTATCAGCCATGTAGGTAGAAAACGAGTACTATAACTTCGTTTATCCACATCTGAATCAGTGATAAGCTTCTCAAAATCCGCTGAGTTTTCTAACCAGGCCGTTTTAACTGACTCAATTAACAAGATTAGCCGCTGATGCCGTTCTTCTAGAGTTTCTACTTGTTTCGGTTGGTTAATAATTAAAGGAATGTCACCCTGCAAGAAAGGTTTAATCTCCGAAAGTAATGCTTCAGGACTAGTCCACAGTGACTGAATGACTTTCGTCATGGAGTAATTCAGAGGATAAAAATGGCGGCGCCAAAAGTCTGCACAAGCTTGTTTTTGAATCGGAAATTCATCTTGAATCATTGTTTGTTCGAACAATACTCCCGACTCAAATGCATTATGAACTAGCATTCTTTGGCAAAAACCATGGATAGTATATATCGCGGCTTCATCCATTTGCCTTTCCGCTGCCTGCAACCATTGCGCAGCGAATTTTCTTTGGGATTCCCCCGAAAGCTCAGCTAATAATTCAAGATACTCAGGCTGCGACTCGAAACCAACGCCATTTCTTAAGCAAACTAAGCGCATATCATGAATACGTTGACGAATACGTCCCCGTAACTCATTCGTCGCAGCCTCAGTAAATGTTACAACTAAAATTTCTTCAACACTTAACGGCCTAGGAAACGCATTAACGCCTCCCAGACCTAATAAAAGCCGCAGATAAAGTATACCAATTGTATATGTTTTACCCGTTCCTGCAGATGCTTCGATTAACCGCTGCCCACGCAGAGGTAAGGAAAAAACATTCAGTAATTGGGACTCTACCTGCACTTTATTCACTCAGCATCTTCCTTTATTGGTAAAATCTTTTGCAACTGAGAAGCTGTTGGGTAAAGCACCCAATCTTTCAGATGAGCATACCCTACTTTAGTATCAACTCCTTGGCCTATAACTTGGGAGCTTACTGCTAACCCCTTGTGCTTTATAACTGCATTTTCATAATACTCAATGACTTGTTCTTTCGTTGCTGTCCCTAAAGTTGCAATAACTTTTTCACGAGTATCAAAACTGAAAATATTTCTCGAAAAATCAGATGAATAACGGCCTACCTCCTCATAGAATGTTTGAGGTGGTTGATTCATCTCCGTGATAATGGATTGTTTATATTGATTAAATTCATCTATCGGCAGCTTTTTCAGTTTCTCTAATGCTTGAAGATAAAATTGTTGGTAACGAGTATTCAAGTAACTCGGTGTTTTGGCATTACTTTGAATTAAAAAGCCCATTCCCCACTGATCCCCCAGCCCTGCTTTAAAAGCAAATACTGCGTAACCCAGTTGCTCATTGGTTCTTAATTGGTCATAAAACCAAGGCTGAATTACCTTAGAAAGAATACCTGATAATACTGCGCCATCAATGCGGCTATAACCGTCTGGAATAAAGACTTCAGCAAGTGCATTATCTGAGCTATTCCCCTGTTTATGGAAATCTGCTAGGTAATTTTTGTCGATAACTACAATATCACCACGCCACCAATTGGTACCTTCGCTCTTTAATAATTGCTGTGCATCTTTAATAGTTTTAATGCTTTGCGACTCAGTCATATTACCAAAGACCAGCGCTTGTAATGCTGCACTTTTAACTATCATTTCACGGTAGTTAGTGATGTCTTGCAATGAAATTTTATCTAGCTCGGCTAAACGCTGTTCTTGCTCAAAATAAGGTACACTATTAATACGCTGAAGCGGTTGCATCGCTAGCTCATAAGCTTTCGCATTATTAGCAACTTCAATTTGCTCTTTATACCAAGATTTTGCTTGAGCTAATTCTTGTTCCGTTGGCTCAAAATTCAGGTATAGCTTTATCATGGATAAAAAGAGTTCAGGTAAATGTTGGGTGTAACCACTGGCATTTAATTGCAGACCGATTCCCTGAGAAACAGAGACAGACATGCCAGCTACAGATGCCTGATATTGCAGTTCATCCATTTTCAATGAAGCGATATATTGTAATAAAGAGCCCGTTACTTGTTGCTTAGCATCTTTATCACCTTGGTTAGAACGTAATGATAAAGTGATACTCGCCTTTGGCTCATCTGCAAAATATTGACTTGGCATATATAACACTCGTGTATTGCCATCTTGATAGATGAATTCGGGGTGTTTATAAACCTTATCAGCTTTAATTAGTGATAAATTATCAGCAATATACGGGTTTAAAGCAGGCAATTTAAAATTCATTTTAGATTCTAAACTTGCCCAGGTTTTAAATTGTTTTGCTGTGATTTTATTGACCTGATACGGTGCATCGACAAAATAGGCTTTTTTGTTATTCGGTTCATTTGGACTAATAAACCAAATCCTTGCCTCTTGCGCAGTGAGCTCTGATAAACGCTGTTTAATCGCTTCAGGGTCATACTTATCTGCAATGTAATCTGAATCAAGAACATGATTAACAGGAACATCAATCATTTGGTCTGATAACCATTCAATGTAGTTCATATCCCTGACAATTGAACCATAACGGAATGATAAATTAAGAACTTTTGCTATTTCATCAAAGTAACTTTTATTGACCCCATCATTTTTAATTAACTCAAGATAAGAAAAGATAGCTGCAATAATTTCGTCTCTTTCTTGTAACCCTTTATCAGTCAATGTCACATAAATAGAGAATGAACCATAGTTTCTATCTAAATTTGGAGTGGCAGAGGCACTGATACCTTCAGCAAGCCCTTGCGATATTAACCAATCAGCCAATGTTCCGGGGCTTCTATTACCAATTAAGTAACTAATATAGTTGTCACTTTTACTGCGAAAATCTGCCATATTATTTTTAATACTGAATTCAATTTGTATGGCTTTTTGCGGTTGCGCTGGCACATAATGAATAATAATGCCTTTTTCATTATCCGTTACTGCTGGGATATTAACAGCGGGAACACTTGCGTTAAAATTAGGTATACGCCCAAATGTTTCCTGTGCAATATTCGCTAATGATTCGATAGATTGGTCGCCGTAAAGCACTGCATTCATTAGGTTTGCAGAATAATACTGCTTATAAAAACCCACAAGCTCATCTTGTAGTTTGCTATTAGGTTTATCTTTCAGAGTCTCTAAATTCCCCCCCGAAAAACGTGAGTTCGGGTGTAATGGGTTCAATGTTTCAGAACGTACTTGCCATATACGCATCCCGTCACGAGAACGTGCCATTGTAAGTTCTGCATTAACTGCATTACGTTCTCTGTCTGCATTAATCGGGTCTAAAAGTGGCTCAGCTAATGCGTCTGCAAGCCTATCCGTCGCTTCTTTTAATGCACCATTTTCAACTTCAAAGTAATAAGCAGTACGATGAGAAGCGGTACTTGCATTATGGCTACCACCGTGTTTTTGCAAAAATTCAGAGAAACTACTTGGCTCTGGGTACTTTTTGGAACCCATTAAAACCATATGCTCTAAATAATGAGCCAGCCCTAATTGGCTATTTGGGTTTTCAATACTACCAACAGGTATCGATACCGCAGCCAATGATTTTGTTGCTTTGGCATCTGATACCAATAAAACCGTCATATCATTACTAAGTTTGATGGCTTTATATTCCCTAGGGTCTCTTTCACTTTTATTTACTGTTTCAGGCAAAACTTGCCAAAGTGGTTGCGCTGCTATTGCTTGACCACCGAAAAAAATTATCAGTAATAAAAATAGATGAGCGATATTTTTGGATAAATATTGCATCCTTTGTTGCTCTCCTGTCATTTCAAGTATTTTGTCATCGGTAATAAAAACCGTTGAGTGTTTGATAACAAAGATTTAATCATCGCATCATCAATGCTTCTACAAGTTCTTGACACATAATCGTCTTCCATCTCACCTTTTTGCATCTGACTTCCTTGTAAGCTTTGGAGCAAAGCAGATAATGCTTTTTGTTGAATTTCTTCACTCGAAAAATCGTACTGTTTTGTCTTTTTATCAAAGCAAGCTTTAACCCAACTCCAACCACTTTGAGAAAGAAGAATTAACGGGGAATTAAACCCTTCACAATAGCCTACGACTAAATCTTGTAGATAAGCCAATGCATCTTCTTTGCTAATAGCAGCAAACTGCCAAATACTATTATCTCTTCCTAGTGCAAGGCTTTCCCCTTCACCAATTTGCGAGTTAAATAGCAAATGTTCCACCCATAGCTGTACCCCATCATTAGCAGTTAAGTAAGCCGGGCGATATCGTACCATTCCTGTTTCATGAATATTTTTCAATAAACCAGTAATTTTTATCCCATTTAACTGAAAATCTAATGGATAATCAAATAGCTGCATATCATATTCTTTAACTTTTTCAGCTAATGGCGATATCTCGTTCAACTGCTGTTCCCAAAAAAGTTGACCAAATTGCCTAGCAGGCAGCTGACCCGATGCTTTTAAAGCAGAATAAAAAGGCTCAATGTTCTTATCTTTGACAAGTAAATCTAAAATTTGATCATTAATTTTATATCGTTGTAATCTACCTAAGTTAAATGGCTCTTCTTCTGGCAGTTCGGTTTCTTCAATAGAAAAATGGACTTTCAAACGCTGTTGAAAAAATGCCCTGATAGGGTGACGATAAAATCGTAATAATTGTTCTAAAGAAATTTCAGTAATGGGCTCTCGAGTTTCAAGTATTGAACAAAATGGTTCATCAACTTTATTTGTTGTTTTTGCGGCAGGTAACCACTCACTCGCAAAACTCTGATAAGGCGTTTCAGGCAAGAAATTTTCTTTTGCGAATGGGACTCTATTATGCTGGATGACCAGATGCTCACTTAATCGTTTAGCGCTTTCATCAATAGTCAAAGTTTCATCACCAACTAAACAAAAGCTTTGGCAAATATAATCAATTAATTCAGTAACTAATACCGATGGATTACAAGGCTGGTTATCACGAATAGAAAGCCCAATATAACTAACATAAAGTTGTTTAGATGCTGAATTTAATGCTTCTAAAAATAGGTATCTATCATCGTCCCGGCGTTTTCGGTCTCCACGCATAGGCTTTTCAGCCATCAAATCAAATCCTAATGGTGGTATATTTCGCGGATAAGCACCATCATTCATCCCCAGTAAGCAGACAACTTTAAATGGTACTGAACGCATTGGCATCAAAGTGCAAAAATTAACGGCTCCAGCCAAGAAACGTTGACTAATTTTTTCATCATCAAAGCGAACTGAAAGTTCATCACGAATTAAACGCAATGGAACTTGTTCTTCATATCCTGAAGTTATCGCATTATCAATGATTTGATGCCACTGTTCTGTTAATAGTGCGAGAACAAGTTCAGTTTCCCCATCAACCATAAAGTAGCTATCAAGTAGTTGCTGACAAAGTTCTTTCCACTCTTCAAGTAGGCGTTCTTGTGCTAATAAAGAGCGCCATTCTCTTAGTGTATTAATTAATAGCGCTAATTTCCCGGCAAGCTGGGCGGCTAAGCCACTACACTCATCATAAGGTAAAATACCATTCCACGGGCCATTTCTGCTATCCATTGCATAGCCAAGCAACATTCTACTTAAGCCAAATTCCCATGTATTTTGCCCTATCACTGGTAAAGCAAAAGAACGTACATTATCGTCATCAAGCCCCCAGCGGATCCCTGATTCATTAACCCAGCGGCGTAATAAACTTAACTCGCTTTCATCAATACCAAAACGTTGAGAAAAAGCAGAAACTTCAAGTAGGCTAAGAACTTGCTCCGTTGAAAAACGACTCTGAGGTAAGTCGAGTAGCATAATAAATGCTTGTAAAATTGGGTGAGCTTGCAGTGCTTTTCTATCTGAAATTGAAAATGGGATATAACGAGTTGATGCCGTATTACCAAAAACAGCCTGAATATAGGGTGCATAGCTGTCAATATCGGCCACCATGACTATCACATCACGCGGTGTTAGCGATGAATCTTGCTCAAAGAGAGAAAGCAAATGATCTTGTAATACCTCGACTTCACGCTGTGCACTATGACATAAATGGAATGTTATCGAATCATCTAGCTCATTGATTGGTCGTTTACCAATACTCGTTTCATAATTTTCTAATGTTGTCCCTAATTGAGCATGGTTTTCGAGATCTAAAATATCCTGCTGAACATTCTCTAATAAATTGGCTCGTTCAGTATCAACATAGGCCGAAATTTCATTCGCACTATCGATTTGAGAAATAAAGTATAGGTTGTCTCGACCTAACCTTCCCCACGAGGCGAGTAGTGGATTTGCGATATCCTGTTCGCCATTTTCATTAAATAAATTAGGAATATGCTCTTCGAGTTTAAAGCGTGAAATTTCATGTTTATCAAGATAATGGCGAAGTTTTCTTTGCTGTAACCTAGCTAAAAACGACGCGCTTTGAATGTCCCCCCAATAATAGCGACATGGGTTAGTGAACATTAAATGAACATCTGTATGTTCTGCTATTGCATTGATAGCTTGTAGATAAACAGGTGGAAGAGATGAGATACCGCAAATAAAAATACGCTTTGGCAGCAATTTTCCTAAATCAGGGTTCAATGATAATGTATCAATAAAATGTTGATATAAATTAGCTCGATGCCAAGGTGGCTGTTTTAGTTCATTTGAATAATCAACAAGGCACTGCCATAAACGTTTTTGCCACAGTTGATTTTCACTTAGCCCCTCTATTAGTTCATTTTTTTGCCATACTTCAACCCATTGTGGGCGATAAACCAAATATTGGTCAAATAAATCAGCAATCCTACCAGCAAGCTGATGAAGTTTACGTTTATCTGTATCTTCTTGAAGATAATGCTTTAAAGGTTCAAATTCTTCCTCATTAATGACAGTTGGCAATATTGTCATTAGTTTCCATGTCATAGCTTGCTTGGTATAAGCGCTTTCTTTTGGAATATCCGGTAAGACTCGCCTAAACATGTCCCAAATGAACGTTGCAGGTAAGGGATAGCTAATATTTGCAGCAATACCAAACTGCTTAGCAAGTTCGATTTGCAGCCATTGTGACATTCCAGGGCTTTGTACTAAAATTATTTCTTGCTCAAAAGGGTGAGAAAGTGGTTCATTTTTCATTAAATGAGTCATTAGATCTTTTAATAAATCTAATTGATTAGAATGATACACTTGGAACATAGTACTCTCCTGTTGAGCAATACCAACGGCTTAATGAAAATGGCTGTTTTTTTATCGTTAACGATACCATTAACTCAGTACAGTTATCGGCTCGCGGTAAGCGAGTTGTTTGTATTTTCCACTCAGGGTAACGCAAATTTGGATCTATGGAAGAATTTTTCTCCCCTGATATTGGTTCCCCTAACATTGAGCTTTTCTCTAATGTACTATGTAACACTCTAATGGCCGAAGAATTCATATACAATTTATTAAAATTCAATATGATATATTGCGAATAGTTTACCAAAGCTACCAGTGAAATAGCAAAAATAACCACGCCAATCATTGCCTCTACTAATGCAAATCCTTGCTGCTTTGTTTTCATTAGCAAAATCCTTTTTTTATCACTGGGCAATAATCTAACCACCCTTTTTTACGAGAGAAAAACTGTTGCTTATTTGCATCCCATACTACCCATCGATAAACTTTAATATCATTCCCTAAGCGATAATGACTTTGCCCCGACAGCACGAAATCCACCCCTTTGTAATGTTTTAAGCAACTTTTCCATTGTTGATTTTCCTCTTTCTGGCAAACCCAACGCTTTAATCCTCTATATTGACTATCCCAATGTAATGTTCCCCCCCAAGCAAGAGCTGACTCTGCTTTATTAAAAGCATCGAAATATTTAATTTCCTTATGCAACTCATCCCGAGCTCGTTCTTGGAAAAAATGCACCGATTTAATCAATAATGTGCCTATTGTGATAAAAATAATAACCATAAGCAGAGAAACGTTTCCCTGTTGTTGCTCTATATTCTTCATAGATTTCTAACTAAGACCGCTATCCGGTAATTAAATGTTTGATTAGGTAATAACTCTGTTTTAAGGCTTATTTCCATTTCAAGTAATTGGGTATTTTCCCGCCAATCAAATGCTAATTTTTTAACTTTGATTAGCTTCTCATCAAATAATGATTGCCAACGAGTCCCATCACAATTTCGGACATTTCGATTAGACTCTAATTTTTCATTATTTAACCGATAACCAAAATAATCAGAATCTTTAGATTTGGATTTAATATCTTCCCACCTACCCGATAAATCTTGGTCATAAGCAAAAATAATGCACGAGTTATTCCCTTTGCTTAAAAATTTTGATGTGATTTTTAAAGGTTCTTCACCACAATTTAGGCTACTACAGTAACCTATCCTTCTAAAATCTTTTTCCATATTTATCAATGTTTGCCTTATATCCTTGTCTATTTGGTATTGAATGTAAGTTCGATAGGTTTGCTTAAATAATGTAGGAATAGCACTCATCGCTGATACACAAACAATGCTACTGATAGCCATTGCCATTAATATTTCAATGAGTGTAAATCCCTGCTGTTTTTTTAATTTATCGTTATTTAAGGGATTCAGCATTTAGGTACCCCTGTCATTTTTTTATGACTACAGCTTCTAATACGGCCTAATGAAGAAATATAAATTGTGATTTGCTGATCCTGATTTTTTAGCTCTATGCTAAAAGCACGGATCGTTCCCTGCTTACCATATAGCTGAATTGAAGTACGGCTTGCTTTACTAAGTTCTATTCCTTGGTGCCTTTTTGCTGTTAACTTGCCAACCTCTTGCTTGCTGTTCGCATCTTTAACATCAAGCTGCCAATCATTTCTACCAGCCTTAACGGATAATATTTGATACCTATTTAAATAGACACCTTCTGTCATTTGGCTATAAATAAACTCAGATACTTGCCTAGCCGCATCGATTAACCGCTGCCTTTCTACTTGCTGTTGCCATTGATATAAACCAGAAAAAATAACAAAAGAACAAATAAATAAAACAATCATAATCTCAATTAAGGTGAAACCACGCTGCGTTGTATTTAATTCAACTTTCATTTTGTTGTGACCCCACTTTTTATATGCAAGACAGAGATTGCCAAAAAAAATCTGTCTAGCGAGGTTTGTCATTACAAACTGCATAACGCTTCGCAACAAAATAAATAAATGCATAACAATACAAGTCAATTTGCGAGCTGCTTCGCAAAGAAATAGTTAATTCAAAATAAATGCAAGAAAGTAAATTAATTATGAACCAAGATAAAATTCATTAAGAAAGATGGGATAGATAAAGGAGGGAGGTTGATGAAATGTAAAAACACAATACTAAGATGGCTTTTCGATAAAACCATCTTAGTAAACAATTTATTCGCTAATCAAACAGTAAACGGATATTTGATAGCCTCATGGCACTGGTACCCTTCGAGAGTAAAATCATCCGAAGTCACCCATGTTTCGAGGTCTTCTAATGACTGAATTTTGGGGTTAATAAACAATGAAGGGGAAGCAAACGGCTCACGTTTTAGTTGGACATCACGCATTAAAGTCAGTTGGTTTTCATAAATATGTGCATTCACAATTTTATGGTAAGCCTTACCTGCTTTATGCCCTGTAATACGAGCCATTAGAGCGAGTAAAACAAAGCATTGTACTTGGTTGAAATTTAAACCGAGCGGTACATCACAGCTACGTTGGTAAGATGTTAAATGTAAGGTATCACCTAACAATGAAAAAGTATGAGTATGCATGCAGGGACGCAAGCAACCCATTTCAAATTCACCAGGGTTATAAAAAGTGATAATTTCTGCGCGGTCATCAATTCCATTTTTTAAGTTATTGACGACTTTTTTCAGCTGATCTAAATGTGTTCCATCTGGGCGTTGCCATGAGCGCCCTTGAACACCATATACGCGGCCCATATCATCCTCACCTTTGCGATAAGGGTTATTCAGCCATGCTTGGTTCTCATTTGCATTGGCATTCCATGTATTACAACCAATTTCACGAAATTGAGCCGCATTGTCGTAGCCACGTAGATAACCAAGAAGCTCAGCTATCGCCGCTTTATAAAAGCTTTTACGAGTCGTAATCAAGGGGAATTGATTATTGCCCACATCATATTCAAGGTCAGCGTTAATAACGGTTAAACAACGAACACCTGTTCGTTTATTCTCAACCCATTGCCCTTCATCAATAATACGTTGGCATAAATCAAGATACGGCTTCATAGTGACTCTCTTTTAAAAAAATAACTTAAGTGGCTAACCTTTGTCTTGCTGTACTTCATTGCTTTATTTACAAAATAGTTATATTCAACAGACTAAGTTAGCCCCAATAATTGTATTTATTAACTCTTTGTAGGCTCTTTTAGTGGCTTATGGGCTGGCACATTTTTGCCATATTTGTAAGCCCAAACAATCATCAGAACTCCAATAATAATCATCGGAATTGATAGAATTTGTCCCATACTAATACCACCAAATAAACCAAGCTGTGCGTCTGGTTGCCTAAAGAATTCAACTATGATCCTAAATGCACCATAACCAATCAAGAATAACCCAGAAACACTCCCCATTGGACGAGGATTACGCACAAATAAGTTCAAAATAAGGAACAGAACAATTCCCTCTAAGAACATTTCATAAAGCTGTGATGGGTGTCTTGGTAGCACACCATACTGCTCTAATATGGGTAATAACGAAGGGTCCTGTGCGGCAAGTTGAATATCTTCACTGCGTGAATGTGGGAATAAAAATGCCCATGGCGTATCGAGTGTTACTCGTCCCCATAGCTCCCCATTAATAAAGTTCCCAATACGGCCCATGCCTAAGCCAAATGGGATCAATGGTGCAACAAAGTCAGATACTTGCAGGAAACGACGGCGAGTACGGTGAGCAAACCACATCATGGCACATATCACACCGATTAGGCCGCCATGGAAGGACATGCCACCATCCCAAACCTTAAATAGATATAAAGGATCGTCAAGAAAAACAGGGAGATTATAAAAGAAAACGTAACCTAACCGACCACCGACAAATACGCCAACAAAGCCAACATACAGCAAGTTTTCTACTTCGTTTTTTGTCCAGCCACTATTGGGTTTTGCAGCGCGACGCCCTGCTAGCCAAAGGGCAAAAACAAAGCCAACAAGGTACATAAAGCCATACCAGTGTAACGATACTGGCCCAATTGAGAACATAACAGGATCTATTTCCGGAAATGCTAAGTAGTTGTTACTCATTGTTCCCCACTTTTTAATCATTAAGCCAACTACTCGTCGACTATTACGTATTCAACAGGCTTCAATTTGTGAAGCCCCTGAAGCATACAACAAAAAGTATAGTCATTTATACTTGATATTTTTCAAACTAAACCAAATTAAATACTTACATCTTGTTGTAAGTTAAATCCCACCACGTACAAAACCGCCTAAATGGTGTTGCTCCATAAATTCACTCGCCTCTAGCCTGACACTATCACTCGTTTCCGCAGCCAATAACTTCGGTACTAACTGCGACATCAAGGTTGGGTCAAGCTGGCGGATTAAATATTTCATGCGAGGAACACTACGCCCACTCATACTTAAGGAGCGATATCCTAGAGCAATTAATACCATTGCGCTGAGTGGCTGCCCTGCCATTTCCCCACAAACACTTACAGGGAGTTGAAGGCGTTGGCACTCTTCACTTACTTTTGCTAAAAAGCGCACAATTGAGGGATGAAGATTATCATATAGCGCCGCTACATGGGTGTTATTACGGTCAACAGCAAGTAAATATTGTGTAAAGTCATTAGTCCCGATAGAGATAAAATCAACGCGTTTTTTTATTTCCGGTAATAGAAATAGCAAAGAAGGAACTTCAAGCATAATACCAATTTGGGGCATCTCAACTGGCATTTTTAATAAAAAACTCACTTCGTCCCTTGCTCTTTTTATCAGCAAAATTGCTTCGTCTATCTCATTAACACTGGTCACCATCGGTAATAAAATACGTAAATTACCTGAAAACATATTCGCCCGTAACATAGCCCTTAGCTGGATTAAAAAAATCTCGGGCTGGTCCAACATGATGCGAATACCGCGCCAGCCTAAGCTTGGGTTTTCTTCGCTAATTGGCATGTATGGCAACTGTTTGTCAGCCCCTATATCAAGGGTTCTTAACACTACAGGCTTGGTAGGGAAAAGTTGTAAAACTTCTTTATAGAGTTGTTTTTGCTCATCTTCCGAGGGAAAACCATTGTGCAACATAAAAGGCAGTTCAGTACGATACAGGCCAACGCCATCAACCCCTGTGTTAATCTGTTGCTCGTAGCGCGGACTTAAACCTGCATTAAGGTAAATATGAACTTGTTCGCCGCCTTTAAGTGTTGCATCTTGTTCAAGAGTTCCTTCCGCTAAGCGACTAATAACATTTTCTTCTTCAATGATTTGCTGGTATTCCTGAACAATTAAATTTTCAGGTTCAATAAAGAGCTCACCACGGTAACCATCCAATATTAAATGGCGGTTATGTAATAACGAAGGCTCAATATCCGCCCCCATAATCGCAGGAATTCCCATAGCTCTGATTAAGATAGCGGAATGAGAATGCGTTGCTCCGTCACGCACGACCACACCAGCAAGTTGCTCAATAGGTAACTCCGCCAATACACTAGCACTTAATTCATCAGCAACTAAAATAAAACGTTCTGGCCATTGCTCATTTGCGGTAAGTGAATCATCAAGATGAAATAATAAGCGTTGACCTAATGCTTTTAAATCGGCCCCTCTTTCCCTTAAATAAAGGTCACGCAGGCGAGAAAACTGCTCTACATAATTTTCAATAACTGTTTTAACTGCCCATTCAGCAGTTGCGTTATCATTGATGGCGGCAAACAGATGTTTTTTTAGCTGTGGGTCACTCAGTAAATGATTGTAGAGATCAAATATCGCCGCACTTTCTTTTGCTGAGCTCGCCATAAAACGTTTACTAATACGACGACATTCCGCTGTAGCACTTTCGAGGGCGGCGACAAGGCGTTGTTTTTCTTTGTCGATATCAATAGCGCTTGCTTGAAAAATACTATCTAAAGAAGGTTGGGAACTATCTTGCCATCCATAAGCCATTGCAATTCCTTGTGATACAGGAATCGCTTTAATTCTATTTTGCCGATATTGCCCAAAAATACCTTTTGCTTGTGCTTGCGACAAAATCACGGCGAGTTGCATCGACAACGTTACCATGAAAGATTCTTCGGTTTCATTAAACAGCCGTTTTTCCCGTTGCTGTACGACCAGCACGCCTAATAATTGGCGACGGTATACCACGGGAACACCTAAGAAAGCTTTTAATTGTTCTTCTTTAAGCTGAGGCAGGAATTTATATTGAGGATGTTCACGAATATCGGCTAGATTGAGCATCTCAGACTGGCGCCCTACGGCCCCTACGACACCTTCATCAAAACCTAGACGAATAGCAATCCCGCTAGGTTTTTTTAACCCGCGGGTTGCCATTAAGTAATAGCATTGGCGAGGGTGATCAGCTAAATAAATGGAACAAACGTCTGTTCTCATTGCTTTGCAGGTCTCATTCACCAACACTTCTAGCGCATCAGTCAAACTTGTCGCCATTGCAACTTTTTCGACAATTTCACGTAAACGCGTCAACATAGGCTACTTTGCTCCACGCCTACGGTTATTAAAAGAGGGCCGTTGTGGTAATTTTTGTTCCTGTAAAGGCATAACTACGGGAGCGAATTCTTTCATGACACGCCGATAAACTTCACGTTTAAAAGAAACCACCTGCCTAACAGGATACCAATAACTGACCCATCGCCAGCCATCAAATTCTGGCGATTTACTGCGCTGCACGTTTATATCGGCATCATTGCATTGAAGTTGAAGTAAAAACCAACGCTGTTTCTGCCCAATACAAACAGGTTTTGTATCCCAACGCACCAAACGCTTGGGTAATTTGTAACGTAACCAATTACGGGTAGATGCCAATAACCTGACATCTTTACGCTGTAGCCCGACTTCTTCGTATAGCTCACGATACATCGCCTGTTCCGGCGATTCCCCAGGATTGATGCCTCCTTGAGGAAACTGCCATGAGTGCTGACCATAGCGGCGGGCCCATAAAACTTGCCCTTGCCGATTACAAATTACAATTCCTACATTCGGGCGGTAGCCATCATCATCAATCACAGACTACCTCAATAACCAAATTTGAAAGATGCCTAATTGTTTCACACATACCTAAACTGGTAAACCTATATCAATACAGTTTGCAGATATGTCTGAAGTCACTACAATAGTGAACATCTCAACGGGGTGCCGAACTTATTTCGGCTGAGAAATAACCCGTAGAACCTGATCCGGTTAATACCGGCGTAGGGATTTGAGCCTCCGTCTGCATATCTGCACCGGTTTCTCCTCAAATCCTGTGTCACTATCTTTTAGCGCAGGAAAAAGCATGTTTAAAAACAAAATTATAGCATCGTTCTTTACCTTTGGTGCACTCAGTTTAAGTCAATTAGCATGGGCGGATAAACCAACGCTTACTGTTTATACCTACGATTCCTTTGCCGCAGAGTGGGGTCCAGGACCACAAATTAAAAAAAATTTCGAAGCGCAGTGCGATTGTGAATTAAAAATAGTGGCGCTGGGGGATGGTGTAGCCCTGCTAAACAGACTCAGAATGGAAGGAAAAAAAAGCAAAGCAGATGTGATTTTAGGGTTAGATAATAATTTATTAGATTCTGCTGAAAAAACAGGCCTGTTTGCTTCTGCCGACATTAATACCAGTGCATTGAAGCTGCCTATTTCGTGGGATAGCTCAACCTTCATTCCTTATGACTATGGCTATTTCGCATTCATATATGACACTAATAAAATTAAACAACCACCAACAAGTATGGATGCATTATTAAATAGTGAAAATAATTGGAAAATTATTTACCAAGATCCTCGAACCAGTACGCCCGGACTTGGCTTAATGCTGTGGATTGAAAAACTGTATGGCGACAAGTCTGCGGATGCATGGCAAAAAATGGCAGGCAAAACACTCACCGTAACTAAAGGTTGGAGTGAAGCTTATGGCCTGTTCTTAAAAGGGGAAGGTGATTTTGTACTCAGTTATACCTCATCGCCGGGTTATCAAATGCTTAATGACCAAAAAGATAACTATGCTGCGGCATTATTTAATGAGGGTCACTATATGCAAGTTGAGGTGGCAGCAAGGCTGAAAAATAGCCCACAGCCGGAGCTTGCCAAGCAGTTCTTGCAGTTTGTCTTAACGCCTGAATTCCAAAATACCTTGCCAACAACAAACTGGATGTATCCGGTCATTGATATTCCCTTACCTGAGGTATACAACCAGTTACCTCTACCTGAAAAAGCCTTACAATTTAGTTCTCAAGAAGTTGCAAAAGAACGCCAAAACTGGACTCGTTTATGGCAAGCCGCCGTCAGTCGCTGATTAATTTGTCTTTACTACCGGGGGCGTTGGCCTCCGGTTTACTGATTACGGTTGCACTCATTAGTTTTGGTGCGCTGTGGTTTTTTGCACCTGAAATTTCAATGGCTGACATTATTAGCGATAGCTATTTGTGGCATGTGATTGGGTTTACCTTTTGGCAGGCTTTTTTATCCGCCATTTTTTCTGTAATCCCTGCTATTTTTCTTGCAAGAGCACTGCACCGCCGTCGTTTTTTTGGACGAACCCTATTTTTACGCCTATGTGCAATGACATTGGTTCTTCCGGTATTAGTTGCCGTGTTTGGTATTTTATCAGTTTACGGGCAAACGGGTTGGCTGGCTAAACTTTGTCAATTACTGGGGCTTGATTACACCTTTTCACCTTATGGCCTAAAAGGCATTTTGTTAGCGCATGTATTTTTTAACATGCCACTGGCAACACGTATGCTATTGCAATCTTTAGAGAATATCGCTATTGAGCAACGGCAGATTGCAGCACAACTGAGGTTTAATGAGTGGCAGCAATTCACTATTTTAGAATGGCCCTATTTACGGCGACAAATATTACCCACTGCCGCATTAATTTTCATGCTGTGCTTTGCCAGCTTTGCGACTGTTCTCGCTCTGGGAGGCGGCCCGGCAGCAACCACCATCGAATTGGCTATTTACCAAGCACTTAATTATGATTTTGATTTAGGACGAGCCACCCTTTTGGCGCTCATCCAGCTGTTTTTCTGTGTCGGTTTAATGTTTATCTGCCATAGAGTAAATAGTGTATTTTCAGTGGGGTTTAGCCAACAAGCGCAATGGGTTGACCCCGCTGATAACGCATTTCGTCGTATTCGTGACCTGCTGCTCATTGTCGCTGCCATGTTATTGCTACTTCCCCCACTATTCGCGGTTATTTTCGATGGGTTAAATGGGCAACTTTGGGCGGTATTGCAGCAACCCGCCTTATGGCAAGCCACGGCAACCTCTGTGTTTATTGCACTGTGTGCTGGTACTGTCTGCGTGGTACTTACCTTAATGTTGTTATGGAGCAGCCGTGAATTGCGCTTACGCCAAGCGGCTCGTCTAGGGCAAGCCTTAGAACTTAGTGGGTTAATTATTTTAGCCATGCCCGGTATCGTGCTCGCGACAGGTTTTTTTATCTTTTTTAATGAAACGGTAGGCTTACCTGAATCCCCTTACCCATTAGTTATCATGACTAATGCTTTGTTAGCCATTCCCTATGCGTTAAAAGTATTAGAAAACCCTATGCGAGACAGCGCTGAACGCTATAACCCATTGTGCCAATCACTTGGCATTTCTGGTTTTAATCGTTTCCGAATTATTGAACTTAAAGCATTACGCAAACCTATTTCCCAAGCTCTCGCATTTGCTTGTGTTATCTCAATTGGTGATTTTGGTGTTGTCGCGTTATTTGGCAATGATAACTTCCGCACACTCCCTTATTATCTTTATCAGCAAATAGGGGCTTACCGGTCAAACGATGGGGCTGTTACTGCCATGCTATTGCTATTGCTTTGCTTTTGCTTATTTAGCTTGATTGAACGTATCTCAGGAAAACACCATGATTAAATTGACTCAGCTAGATTACCAATACGACAACCTGACAATGTCATTTGATTTTTCTGTTCAGTTCGGTGAGTCTGTGGCAGTTATGGGGCCAAGTGGTGCAGGGAAAAGTACGCTATTAAGCTTGATTAGCGGCTTTCAATTTCCCAAAAGCGGTACAATTGCGCTCAATGGCGAAGACCATACTTTTAGCCCTCCGGCTAAGCGCCCTGTTTCTATGTTATTTCAAGAAAATAATTTATTTTCACACCTGACAATCCGGCAAAACATTGGTCTTGGACTGCAACCCAATTTACGCCTGAATAAAACGCAAATTCAGCGAGTTGAGCAAATGGCGAGCCGTGTCAGCCTGAGTGAATGTTTAGATAGGTTACCAGCACAACTGTCGGGGGGGCAACGTCAACGCGCGGCATTAGCACGCTGCATGATCCGCAATCAACCAATTTTATTACTTGATGAGCCTTTTTCAGCTCTCGACCCTGCATTACGCCGAGAAATGCTGCTATTACTCAGGGGAATTTGTGCAGAAAAATCAATCACATTGTTAATGGTTTCGCATAATGTTGATGATGCTTTACAAATTGCCCCGCGGACACTGGTTATTGCAGAAGGGAATATTGCCTACGATGGTGATACTCAATACCTATTACAGGGACAAAGCGCTGCGTCTGCTTTACTGAGTATCACAAGCGTTTCCAATAATTAGCACTGTATAAATTCACACTATTCGCGTATATTTATCGTAACTATTTTTTATGCGAGTTTTATGCGAGTAGCCTAATGACCCAACTTATCGCTCCAGCAGAAAGAGGCTTTATTCTTAGCCGTCACTGGAAAGACACCCGCCACGGTGTTGAGGTCTCTTATTGGCTACTCACTGATAACCAACCTCAAAAGGTCACTGTTCCCTATCAAAAAGCCATTGGTTTTTTAGCTGAATCTCAATTCCCTCAAGTAAAGCATCTATTAGATGAACAACCCAATATTACCTACCGGCTCCTTGAATTAATTGATTTTAAACACGAAAAAGTCTATGCGATTTATTGCCAGCAATATCGACAATTACAGAATCTTGAAAAAAGCTGCAACGAATTGGGTGTCGAATTATTAGAAACAGATATTCGCCCAAGTGAACGGTATCTAATGGAACGCTTTATCGCGGCCTCTGTCTGGTTTTCTCAAAATCAGCAAGGGGAGTTTCAACTAAAACCTTGCGAAGGCTACCGCCCCTTAATCAAAGCTGTTTCCCTTGATATCGAAACCAGCCAACATGGTGAACTCTATTCTATAGGGCTGTCTGGCTGTGGTGACAATGTGGTATTTATGTTAGGGCCAGAACAAGGGCCTGCATTGAGCTCTGAACATCGCTTAATCTATGTGAATAGCCGCCCGCAATTACTTCATAAGCTCAATGAATGGCTTCACCAATACGACCCTGATGCCATCATTGGTTGGAACCTAATCCAATTCGACTTACAAGTATTACAAAAGCATGCTGAGCGTTATGGCATCCCATTATTGTTTGGTCGACAAAACAAAAAATTGGAGTGGCGAGAGCATGGCTTTAAGCAAGGTGTATTTTTTGCCGCTGCTGAAGGCCGGTTAATTATTGATGGTATTGATGCATTAAAAGCAGCAACATGGAGTTTTTCATCATTTAGTTTAGAGTTTGTCGCTCAAGAACTCCTTGGCGAAGGTAAAGCGATTGATACCCCTTATGACCGAATGGATGAAATCAACCGCCGCTTTGCTCACGATAAACCCGCTCTAGCACACTACAATATTCAAGATTGTATTTTAGTCCATCGGATCTTTGAAAAAACCGATTTAATGGCTTTCTTGCAAGAACGTTCAACAGTAACTGGCCTTGCTGTTGATAAAATGGGCGGATCTGTCGCAGCATTCTCACACCTTTATATTCCCCGTCTACACCGCCTTGGCTTTGTCGCGCCCAACCTTACGGAACATAAAATGCAACTGAACCCCGGGGGCTTTGTCATGGACTCCCAACCTGGGCTATATGACTCCGTATTAGTTTTGGATTATAAAAGCCTATATCCTTCAATTATTAGAACTTTTCTCATCGACCCTGCGGGTATGATTGAAGGATTAGCGCATCCAGACCTTGAATATTCTGTTCCCGGTTTTCGCCAAGCTTGGTTTTCTCGTACAACCCACTGTTTACCCGATATTGTCAGCCATATCTGGCAAGAACGGGATAAAGCCAAAAAAGAGCATAATGCGCCACTATCCCAAGCGTTGAAAATTATTATGAACGCATTTGCTGGGGTACTAGGCGCTGAAGGGTGCCGTTTTTTTGACCCAAGACTGACTGCATCAATCACCATGCGTGGCCATGAAATTATGCGTACAACCAAACGTTTGATTGAGTCACAGGGTTACCAAGTTATTTATGGGGATACCGACTCCACATTTGTATGGTTACGAGATGCCCACAATGAAGAGCAAGCGCAAAAAATTGGCTTTGCTTTACGTGATTACGTGAATAGCTGGTGGAAAAAACATTTAGCTGAAGAATGGCAATTAGAGGGGGTTTTAGAGCTTGAATATGAAACCCATTACCGCCGATTTTTGATGCCAACGGTACGTGGTGCTGAAATGGGGAGTAAAAAACGCTATGCAGGGCTGAGTAAAGACACCATGGTATTTAGAGGGCTGGAAACCATTCGCTCGGACTGGACCCCCTTAGCACAAATATTCCAAAAAGAGCTCTATACCCGTATTTTTTATCGCCAACCTTACCGTGAATATATTCGTGAATATGTGCAAAATATTCGTTCAGGCCAATATGATGACCGTTTAGTTTACCGTAAACGCCTGCGCCGAAAATTGACTGATTACCAAAAAAATGTTCCTCCGCATGTTCGAGCTGCTCGTACCGCTGATGACTATAATTTAAAATTACAGCGCCCTTTGCAATATCAAAATGGTGGTTGGATAAACTATATTATCACTCAGGCAGGGCCTGAACCGCTGGAAATCATCACGGCAAAACCGGATTACGAACATTATATTTCCAAGCAAATCAAACCAATAGCAGATGCTATCTTGCCTTTCTTACAAGATGACTTTGATACCCTGCTAACTGGGCAAATTACCCTGTTGTTTTAAAATTTATTCTACCTTTGATGTTTTTTTAACAGGTGACGATAGCCTTCGGTTGAATTAATATATCGCCCCTTTGGTGTCTCGCACGTCTGGCTACACAAATTATGCGTGATAATCAACAATACTCATTATAATTCAAATAGACTGACTCATTGTCTCGGCCACAAGCCCAGCAAACGCCTTAGTGCTCACTTTGCTGCAATTTGAATAATTAAATGTGTATAATTAATCATCAGGTAACGACTATTTTTAAAATAATTCGAACTCTTCCTTGTGTAACTATTAATGAGCTACACCAACACTGGGCGAAGACACTGATAAAAATTGTCTTAAAAAATCTAAAAAATAAACTCTCAATTTTATGGAATTAAGTTAAATCTATGCCATTTACTCTTGGTCAACGCTGGATCAGCGATACAGAAAGCGAACTTGGATTAGGTGCCGTCGTGGCAATTGATGCCCGAATGGTAACGTTGCTTTTTCCTGCTAGTGGCGAAAACCGCCTTTACTCTAGCAGTGATGCCCCTATTACCCGAGTGATGTTTAATGAAGGTGATACCATTACCAGCCACGAAGGCTGGCAACTTCAAGTTGAAAGCATTGAAGAAGATAAAGGATTATTGACTTACATCGGCACACGTTTAGATACGCAAGAAACCGGTGTGAGCCTTAGAGAAGTGTTCCTCGACAGCAAGCTCACATTCAATAAGCCGCAAGATCGTCTATTTGCTGGGCAAATTGACCGTATGGACCGTTTCGCTTTACGCTTTCGTGCGCGCAAATTCCAAAGCGAGCAAGTCAAACACCAAGCGACAGGCCTACGCGGTATTCGTGCAAGTCTGATCCCACACCAATTACATATTGCCAATGAAGTGGGAAAACGCCACCATCCGCGCGTATTACTCGCTGACGAAGTCGGCTTAGGTAAAACCATTGAAGCGGGGATGATTATCCACCAGCAATTAATGGCAGGCCGTGCAGAGCGCGTCTTAGTTATTGTTCCTGATAGCTTACAGCACCAATGGTTGGTTGAGATGCTACGCCGCTTTAATCTGCGTTTTTCTTTGTTTGATGATAGCCGTTACAGTGAAGCACAGCATGATAGCGATAACCCATTTGAAACAGAACAACTCGTTCTGTGTTCACTGGATTTCGTCCGTCGTAACAAGCAGCGTTTTGACCAATTAGTTGAAGCGGGCTGGGATATGATGGTTGTCGATGAAGCTCATCACTTACAGTGGAGTGAGACCGCCCCGAGCCGTGAATATCAAGTTATTGAAACATTAGCTGAAAATATTCCTTCTATTTTGCTATTAACGGCAACACCAGAGCAACTTGGCCAAGAAAGCCACTTCGCTCGCCTGCGTTTACTTGACCCTAGCCGTTTTCATGATTACCAAGACTTTATTGCTGAGCAAGAAAACTACCGTCCTGTTGCTGATGCGGTTTCACTGTTGCTGTCGGGTGACAAACTGACTAATGACCAGCAAAATTTACTTAACGAATTAATCAAAGAACAAGATATCGAACCACTGCTAAAGGCTGCAAACCTTGAAGGTGAAGATGGCAATGCCGCGCGCCAAGAGCTGATCAACATGTTAATGGACCGCCATGGTACTAGCCGCCTGTTGTTCAGAAATACCCGAAATGGCGTCAAAGGCTTCCCTCGTCGTGAATTGCATTCGTTAAAAATGCCATTGCCCACCCAATACCAAACCGCAATTAAAGTGGCTGGTATTATGGGCAGTAAAAAAGACGTTGAAACACGTGCAAAAGAAATGCTCTACCCTGAGCAAATTTACCAAGAGTTCGAAGGTGAAAACGCCACGTGGTGGAACTTTGACCCGCGGGTTGAGTGGTTAATGGGCTTTTTGACCGCAAACCGCCATGAAAAAGTGTTAGTGATCTGCGCGAAAGCCGCAACTGCACTACAATTGGAGCAAGTGTTACGTGAACGCGAAGCGATTCGTGCTGCCGTGTTCCACGAAGGGTTATCGTTATTAGAACGTGACCGAGCTGCTGCCTATTTCGCCTCTCAAGAAGAAGGCGCGCAGGTTCTATTATGTTCTGAAATCGGTTCTGAAGGGCGTAACTTCCAATTTGCTAACCAGTTGGTGATGTTCGACCTGCCGTTTAATCCAGACTTACTCGAGCAACGTATCGGCCGTTTAGACCGTATTGGACAAAGCCGTGATATCAGCATTCATGTGCCTTATTTAGAAAATACCGCACAATCTGTGTTGATCCGCTGGTATCACGAAGGCTTAGATGCCTTTGAACATACCTGCCCAACAGGCCGAGCTATCTACGATAAATACTACCAACCATTACTGCAATTTATGGCTGAACCGACAGTCACAGAAGGTTTTGATGATTTTATTAAAACCTGCCGTGCAGAGCATGACAGCTTGAAATTGCAATTGGAACAAGGCCGTGACCGTTTACTTGAAATGCATTCAAACGGTGGCGAGTCTGGCAATCTGTTGGCTGAAGAAATTGGTGAAGGTGATAACGATACCGAATTGGTTAACTTTGCACTCAATCTTTTTGATATTGTCGGTATTAATCAAGAAGATAAAAGTGATAACCTGATTATCCTCACACCTTCAGACCATATGTTAGTACCTGATTTCCCAGGACTTCCTCAAGATGGTTGCACCATCACGTTTGATAGAGAGCAAGCACTTTCTCGTGAAGACACGCAGTTTATCAGCTGGGAGCACCCTATTATTCGTAATGGTTTAGATTTAGTGCTATCTGGCGATACCGGCAGCTGTGCGGTTTCTTTATTGAAAAACAAAGCGCTGCCTGTTGGCACCTTATTGACTGAACTGATTTACGTTGTAGAAGCTCAAGCGCCTAAGAATCTGCAAATTAGCCGTTTCTTACCCGCAACTCCGGTACGCTTATTAATTGATTTAAAAGGTAATAACTTATCATCTCAAGTTGAGTTTGAAAGTTTTAACCGCCAATTAAATGCCATTAACCGCCATATGGCAAGCAAACTGGTCAATGCAGTACAAAATGAGGTTCATTCGGTATTACGCTTATCTGAGCCAATGATCGAAAAAGAAGCCAAAGCATTGATAGAGAATGCAAAAGAAGCAGCTGATAAGGCGCTAACGTTGGAGCTTTCTCGTTTAGAAGCACTAAAAGCGGTCAACCCAAATATTCGTGATGAAGAACTTGATATTATTGAGGAAGAACGCCAACAACTGATGACTAATATCGACCAAGCTACATGGCGACTAGATGCGATTCGTTTAGTTGTGGTAACTCATCAGTAGCCGACTTGCTGTGAGTACGCTGTCGCTCATTCAAATAGCTTATTATTAGTAATTTGAATTATAGTAAGCGTAAACTAAAATAGTCACTTATTTCTCCCTCATCTGAGGGAGAAATTATTTAAAAGCTTCGGAGTTACACACGTTATGATGGAACCCTACCAACCTGCTGTTGAACCTTGGTTGCATATACTTTACCAAGATGATCACATCATTGTGGTGAATAAACCTAGCGGGTTACTCTCTGTTCCCGGAAAAGCGCCAGAGCACCATGACAGCATTATGAGCCGTGTTCAGCGTGATTTTCCCGCCGCTGAATCCGTACATCGGTTAGATATGGCGACAAGTGGCGTCATGGTTGTGGCACTGCACAAAAAAGCTGAACGCGAACTTAAACGCCAATTTAGAGAGCGTGAGCCGAAAAAATTCTATATTGCTCGTGTTTGGGGTCATTTAGAAAAAGAAGAAGGCTTGGTTGATTTGCCGTTAATTTGTGATTGGCCAAACCGCCCTAAGCAAAAAGTGTGTTTCGAAACAGGGAAATCAGCACAAACCGAGTACCAAGTTTTACAATATGAAGAACAAGCCACTCGCGTAAAGCTTTCCCCTATTACGGGTCGTTCGCACCAACTTAGAGTCCATATGTTAGCGTTAGGTCACCCTATCCTTGGTGATCGCTTCTATGCTCACGATGAGGCCAAAGCGCTAGCGACTCGCTTACAATTACATGCTCAGGAATTATACATCACCCACCCTGAATACGGCACGCCAATGCATTTTACCTGCCCACCGGATTTTTAACGGTCTCTAATCGATTGATTAGATTTCAATATTACCAGTGCAGAAATTAACTCACTCTATTTTTGCGCTGATTATTTTCCCGTTTGTTTTTACCCTAAGAACATACATAACTATGTAACTAGGGTGCGCGAGCGCAGCCAACAAAAAACGGGAGCGAAATAATCCATTTTAATTATTCCCCTGATTTCCCCTAAATAGTTCGTGTTGCAGCTAGGCGGCAAGAGAGCGAATTCCTAGGAGCATACAGTAGTATGTGACTAGGGTTCGCGAGCGCAGCCAACAAAAAACGGGAGCGAAATAATCCATTTTAATTATTCCCCTGATTTCCCTTAAATAGTTCGTGTTGCAGCTAGGCGGCAAGAGAGCAAATCCCTAGGAGCATACAGTAGTATGTGACTAGGGTTCGCGAGCGCAGCCAACAACGCTGCGGCGCGAAATATGACGGGGAAATTTATTTGAAGCCGAGCTCCTTCTTAACTAAGTCATAAGCGGCTTGGATTGATTGCGCTTTCTGCTTCGCTATTTCCATCATTTCTGGTGGCAAACCTTTCGCAACCAATTTATCTGGGTGATGTTCGCTCATTAATTTACGATAGGCACGCTTAATTTTTGTTGGGTCATCACTCGGGGACACACCAAGGACTTTACAAGCATCTTCAAGGGTTGGGCCATTCGATTGCTGATAATACCCTCCTGATTGCTGCTGAGAGTACCCTTGGCCAAATTGGCGACCACTTTGGATCATATCCAAGAACTGTTCAAATTGAACCTTAGAAATACCCAATTCCTCAGCAATAATAAACAATACTTTTCGTTCGTTTGGATGTAGCTGCCCATCTGCAAAAGCCGCCTGTAATTGAATTTCCAGAAACATCTGAATTAAGTCAAAACGGCCATAACAGGCCATACGTAATTGTTTTAATACATCACGTAATGGAAAGTTAGGGGATTTGCCTTCTCTAAATGCTTGTTGAGCCGCTTTTCGTGTTTCTCCATGTAATTGCATTCTGTCCATTAAATTGGTTGCAAGCTGAATATCTGTCTCGGTTACACGACCTTTGGACTTCGTTAAATGCCCCAAAATTTGGAAAGTGCTAGCAAAGAAAATAATTTGGCGATCACGCTTATTCATTCTCCCTGCAAATTTACGTTGAATCGATGCTTTATCAAAACCATGCCCAATAATTAACCCAATTAGCGCCCCCCAAAAACCCAATCCAGAGACGATTGCGAGTATAACGCCAATAATTTTGCCCCAATAGTGCATATATCCCTCAATTCTTCAATGCTCAAAATGCAATTTTGCATTATCATACTATTCATTCAGCTCTATGCATAACTACCCGCGCGTAAAGTTTCTTACATTATACTGGCGCAAAGTGGTTGGCTAAGTTAGTCTTTGAGCGTTTGCTGGCGATGCCAATGATGACGGAACCCCATATTTAATGATGAAAAAAAGCTATCCAACACTACTCGCCACCATGGTATGGGCGGCAATTTATAGTCAGCAAGCGCATGCTGACCTTGCACAGCAGTGTATGCTGGGTGTCCCTGTTTACACAAAACCGATTGTAAAAGGTGACCCTAACGACCTGCCGATTCACATTACCGCTGAAGATGTCCGTGGTGAATACCCTAATTTTGTTGAATATGAAGGTAATGTCGATATTCAACAAGGGAACCAAACATTAACCGCTGATAAGGTTAAACTCACACAAACAGAAACTGCGGGTGAACTTCCTGTCCGTGAAGTAACCGCCACCGGTAATGTTCACTACGATGACCCACAAATTATCTTAAAAGGCCCTTCTGCGTGGTCTAACTTAGATAATAAAAACACTGATGTGAATGATGGTAACTACATGATGGTAGGCCGTCAGGGGCGTGGTGACGCGACGAAAATGAAAATGCGTGGTGAAAACCGTTATTCTATTATGGAAAACGGCACATTCACGACCTGTTTACCCGGCAATAATAGCTGGAGTGTTGCGGGCTCTGAAGTCATTATCGACCGCGAAGAAGAAGTGGCTGAAATTTGGCATGCACGTTTTAAAGTCGGTGACGTGCCTATTTTCTATAGCCCATATATGCAATTGCCGATTGGTAATAAGCGCCGTTCCGGTTTTTTAATTCCGACTGGAAGCTATTCAAGTAACGATGGGCTAGAGTTCTCATTACCCTATTATTGGAATATTGCGCCAAACTACGATGCCACGATTACCCCACAGTTTATGACCCACCGTGGTGTAAAATTAAACAATGAATTCCGTTACCTCATTGCTCCTGGTACAGGCACCGTGGCCTTTGATTTTCTAAATCATGACCGAGCTTATATCAAGGACAAAGAACGTGGTAAGCGTGAAGACCGTGATAGTGATGACCGTTGGTTATTCTATTGGCGCCATTCTGGGACTTACGCGGAACACTGGAACTTCAGCTCTGACTATACCAAAGTGAGCGACCCTAGCTATTTTACTGACTTTAGTTCCCAGTATGGTAGCACCACTGATGGCTATGCCACTCAAAAATTCAGTGCAGGTTATTCAGATACAAACTGGAATGCAAAAGTTACTCACAAACAATTCCAAATTTTTGCTGATAACCCCAACAAACGTGCTTATAAAGCAGAGCCACAAGTGGACTTCAATTATTATAAAAATAATTTAGGTGCCTTTGATGTGCATACTTACGCACAAGCTGCTCGCTTTACGAGTGTGGGGAAAAATAACCCTGATGCAACTCGCTTACACATCGAGCCAGAAGTAAACCTGCCATTATCTAATGGCTGGGCAAATATGAATAACAGCATCAAATTGTATGCGACTCATTACGACCAAGATATCCCACGCTCGAATACAGATAAAAGCTTAGAAAAAAATGTGACACGTGTTCTACCAATGTTTAAAAGCGATGCAAAAGTTGTCTTCGAACGAGACCTTTTCCAAGGTAGTGATTTCGTTCAAACATTAGAACCACGTGTCCAATATTTATATATTCCGTATAAAGATCAAGATAATATCAATAACTTTGACTCTTCATTGTTGCAGTCAGACTATAGTGGTTTATTCCGTGACCGAATTTACAGTGGCCTTGACCGTATCGCCTCTGCAAACCAGTTCACCACAGGTGTTACAACCCGCGTGTATGATGATGCTTTAGCTGAGCGGTTTAATTTCTCAGTGGGTCAAATTTATTATTTCGAACGCCCTCGAGCAGGGAATTCAAACCGCCCAATTGACGATAAAAGCAATACAGGTTCTTTACTGTGGGCTACCGACAGTATGTGGCGAATTGATGATAACTGGGGCTTGCGTGGTGGTTTACAATATGACCGCCGCCTCGGTAATGTCACCATGGGGAATGCGGTTGCAGAATACCGTTTAGATGCCGATCGTTTAGTTCAGTTGAACTACCGTTTCGTTGACCGCGATTATATTCAAGCGACCTTCCGTCGTGAAGATACTGCGAATGGCGGCTATACCTATACACTGCCTGAATACCAACGTGGTATTTCACAGGTGGGTACTGTAGTTAGTTGGCCATTAAGCGAGCGCTGGGGTTTTGTGGGCTCATATTATTATGATACCAAACAACAGCAACCTGCGAGCCAACTTGTTGGTTTGCAATACAATACTTGCTGCTGGGCGGTCAATCTTGGCTATGAACGTAAGATAGTTGGTTGGCAAAAAGAGAAGTTCAGCAGTGAATATGATAATAAATGGTCAATCAATGTGGAACTTAGAGGCCTAAATAACAATCATAGTTTAGGTAGTCAGAAGATGTTAGAAAGTGGCATTATGCCTTATCAACGTGCTTTCTGATAAAAATAACATAGAGTTACTGTCAATAACTCAGGGGCAGTTAGGCGACAAGTGACTGAGTCGCTAGGAGCATACACAAGTATGTGACTAGTGCGAATGAGCGCAGTCAACAACACTGCAACTTGAAGTATGACGAGCATTTACTCTAAATAATTCGAGGTGCAGTTAGGCGACAAGTGATTGAGTCGCTAGGAGCATACACAAGTATGTGACTAGGGCGAATGAGCGCAGTCAACAACACTGCAACTTGAAGTATGACGAGTAAAAAGAGATTAGCCCGCTTTTGCGGAATCAAAGTCAATATTTATAGGACCATTATGAAGAATTGGAGAACGCTTATTCTGGGACTGATGTTCGCAAGCTCCACTGCTTTGGCTGCGCCTCAGCAAATGGATAAAGTGGCTGCGGTCGTCAATAACGGTGTTGTGCTGGAAAGTGACGTCCAGAATATGATCAACACAGTAAAACTGAATGCTCAGAACGCACGTCAACAGGTGCCTGATGATCAAACTCTGCGTCATCAGATCCTTGAGCGTCTCGTTATGGATAACATCATTTTGCAAATGGCTAGCCAAATGCAAATCAATATTCCAGATGAAGCCGTGGATGCAACTATTACTGATATCGCTCGTCAAAACGGTTTAACACTACAGCAAATGCAACAACGTTTAACCGCTGATGGCATCAATATGAATCAGTATCGTAGCGAAATTCGTAAAGAGATGCTGATTGCTGAAGTGCGTAACAATGAAGTTCGCCGCCGAGTGACCATTTTACCTCAAGAGGTTGATTCTCTTGCTGAACAAATGAGCTCACAAGCAAATTATGAGATGGGCGTTAATTTAAGCCATATCTTGATTCCGTTAGCAGAAAACCCAACACAGGAACAACTAAAAACCGCTGAAGCATTAGTGGATAAAATTTTAGCTGAACTGAAAAAAGGCGGAGATTTCGGTAAGTTAGCTATCGCTTATTCAGCAGATCCTCAAGCACTGAAAGGCGGTAATATGGGTTGGTCACGCCTGCAAGAATTACCCGTTGTGTTTGCTGAACAACTGAAAAATGCGAAAAAAGGTGATGTTGTCGGCCCTATTCGCTCTGGTGTCGGCTACCATATTTTACGTGTTAACGATGTCAGTGGTGGCAGCCAACCTATTTCTGTCACAGAAGTGAAAGCACGCCACATCTTGATTAAGTCATCACCAATTATGGATGATGCACAGGCAAGACAAAAATTAACCAAAATTGCTCAGGAAATTCGTTCAGGCAAAATCTCATTTGAAGATGCAGCAAAAGAAAATTCTGAAGACCCAGGTAGTGCGTTAAAAGGCGGTGAATTAGGTTGGAATATGCCTGATATCTATGACCCAGCTTTCCGCGATGCGCTAATGAGACTGAATAAAGGTGAATTAAGCCAACCTGTTCAATCAAACTTTGGATGGCACCTAATTCAATTAGAAGACACACGCAACGTTGATAAAACAGACGCGGCGCAAAAAGATCAAGCTTACCGTTTACTGTTTAATCGTAAATTTAACGAAGAAGCACAAAGCTGGATGCAAGAACAACGTGCTTCTGCTTACGTGAAAATGGTTGATGGTCGTGACAGCCAATCTACAGATGAAAAAACAAATTAAGCCTGTTGTTATCACCCCCGGCGAGCCAGCCGGGGTTGGTCCAGACCTACTTATTCAGCTAGCTCAACAGCAATGGCCTGTTGAGTTGGTTGCTTGTGCCGATCCTGATTTATTACTCCAGCGTGCCAAAGCGCTAAATTTGCCTCTGACATTAACTGAATATTCCCCCAATTCAATTAATGAAGTACAGCCTGCAGGTCACTTATCCGTTCTACCTGTTCATTTAGCAACGCCTGCAAAGGCAGGTGTACTCAATGTTGATAATGGCCAATATGTTGTGGAGAGCTTAGCAAAAGCATGTGACGGCTGTTTAAATGGCGAATTTTCAGCGCTTGTAACAGGTCCCGTACATAAAGGGATTATTAATGATGCAGGCATGTCATTTAGTGGTCACACTGAATTTTTTGCACAACGAAGTGGCTGTGAACGCGTTGTGATGATGCTAGCTACCGAAGAACTGCGTGTTGCATTAGCCACAACGCATCTGCCACTCAAGGACGTGTCGGCCGCTATTACCCAACAAAGCCTTCATGAAGTCATCACCATTTTACACCATGATTTACAAACCAAATTTGGTATTGAAAAACCGGCCATCTATGTTTGTGGTTTAAATCCACATGCAGGAGAAGGCGGCCATATGGGTACCGAAGAAATTGATACTATAGAGCCTGCACTTGAAAGCCTACGTACAAAAGGAATTAATTTGATTGGGCCATTGCCTGCAGATACCCTATTTCAAGCTAAGTATTTAGACCATGCAGACGCAGTGTTAGCAATGTATCACGATCAGGGCCTTCCTGTGTTAAAATACCAAGGTTTTGGCAGAGCAGTAAATATCACTCTCGGCCTGCCTTTTATCCGTACCTCTGTCGACCATGGGACAGCCCTTGAGCTCGCGGGGACGGGTCATGCTGATGCGGGAAGTTTTATCACCGCATTAAAGTTAGCTATCCAAATGACATCTAAGAATACATGAATAATCGAGTCCATCAGGGGCACTTTGCCCGCAAACGTTTCGGGCAGAACTTTTTAACTGACCAATTTATTATCGACAGCATCGTGGATGCCATGAACCCGCTGCCAGATCAGTCCATTGTAGAAATTGGTCCCGGCTTAGGTGCCTTAACCGAACCTGTCGGTAGCCGAATCGATAAAATGACCGTAGTTGAACTTGACCGTGACCTTGCTGCACGTTTACACGTTCATCCTCAACTAAAAGATAAATTGACTATCATTCAGCAAGATGCAATGACAGTAGATTTTGGTGAATTAGCCAAACAAGCGGGCCAGCCCCTGCGTGTTTTTGGTAACTTGCCTTACAACATCTCCACGCCGTTAATGTTTCACTTATTCACATTCACCAATTCTATTTCTGACATGAATTTCATGTTACAAAAAGAAGTGGTGAATCGTCTGGTTGCAGGACCAGGTAGCAAAGCCTTTGGGCGCTTGAGTGTTATGGCGCAATATTATTGCAACGTGGTGCCTGTGTTGGAAGTACCACCAACCGCATTTACACCAGCGCCAAAAGTAGATTCAGCCATTGTTAGGTTGATTCCTCATCGTGAAAACCCGTATCCGGTAAAAGATATTAAATTTTTAAGCCGTATTACCACACAAGCTTTCAACCAACGCCGTAAAACGATTCGTAATAGTTTAGGGGATTTATTCAGCGTTGAAGAGTTAACAGAACTGGGTATTGATTTAAGCACCCGAGCAGAAAATATTTCTGTTGAACAATATTGTAAAATGGCAAACTATCTCTCTAACCGTTCAGAATAGTCTGTTGAAGGAGGCACTATGCTTAATGAGCCGAATGTAAGCATCCAAGTTCAGAGTGTCTATATAGAAAGCCAATCTCAACCCGATATTGCGAGATATGTGTTTGCTTACACTATCTGCATTCGTAATTTAGGACGAGAGCCTATTCAATTAATGAGCCGTTATTGGCTCATTACTAACAGTGATGGCCATAAGACCGAAGTTCAAGGTGAAGGCGTGGTTGGTGAACAACCGCTTATCCCACCAGGAAAAGAATACCGTTATACCAGTGGCGCAATCCTTGAAACTCCAATGGGTACGATGGAAGGTTATTATGTGATGATAAGCACACAAGGGGACAGTTTCCACGTTGATATCCCTGCTTTTCGTCTTGCTATCCCAACACTGATTAATTAATTATGTCGACATATTTAGTAGGTGATATTCACGGTTGTTATCGTGAGCTCCGTGACTTGATGGAAAGCGTCCATTTTGATCCAACCAAAGACACACTGTGGTTAACAGGCGATCTCATTGCCCGCGGAACTGAATCACTGCAAGTTTTACGCTATGTAAAAAGCCTTGGTTCTGCCGCACGTTTAGTGCTTGGCAACCACGATCTCCATCTGTTAGGAATTTACTGTAAAATTAGTCGTAACAAGCCGAAAGATCACCTCGATGAGTTATTACATGCACCTGATCTTGATGAATTGATCAATTGGTTACGTCGCCAACCTTTATTACAAATTGATGAAGAAAAAAAGATCTTGATGACTCATGCAGGTATAACACCACAATGGGATATCGAAACAGCACGAATGTGTGCAAGGGAAGTTGAAGCCGTGCTGTCTAGTGATGCATATCCATTATTCATCGACTCCATGTATGGTGACATGCCAAATAACTGGTCTGAAAGCTTAATGGGGCTAGCTCGTTTGCGTTTTAGTACCAATGCCTTAACACGCCTGCGCTACTGTTTTCCAAACGGACAGCTAGATATGATTTGCAAGGAAAACCCTAAAAAAGCGCCCGCTCCGCTAAAACCCTGGTTCGATCTACCCAGTAAAATTCCTGAGGATTACTCAGTGTTTTTTGGTCACTGGGCATCCCTTGAAGGGAAATGCACTCCTGATAACGTTTATGCTTTAGATACGGGTTGCTGCTGGGGAGGGGAATTAACGCTATTCCATTGGGAAACTAAGCAGTACCACCAGCAAAAGTCATATCAAAAAAGCCGTAAAGAGTAATTTTTTGCCTAGTTAATTGCAAGTTATAGCAAAATGGCGCAATTAAGCGCCATTTTTGCATTCTAACTAAAAATTAGTCTCTTTTAGTTAAGATCTCAAAACAATAACCATGGGTATTGTTTTCGTCAGCTTCATGGTATTCGGTAAAAATAGAATCCCATTCATCAGGCTCATAAGCCGGAAAATGAGTATCTCCGATAACTTCAGCATCAACGTGAGTCAAATATAATTTATTCGCTAGCGGTAAAAATTGTTGATAAACTTTACCACCGCCAATTACCATCACCTCTTCAACATTTTCAATTGCTTGCGCTGCAGCCAATGCTTCTTCAATTGACGTTACCCAAATAACATCAGAATCAGTACCAGGAGCACTACTTAATACAATATTCACACGTTGTGGCAATGGGCGCCCAATTGATTCATAGGTAACACGGCCCATGATAACCGGTTTGTTTAACGTATTTCGTTTGAACCACGCTAGATCCCCCGGCAAATTCCAAGGCATCGCTTTTTCCATGCCGATAACCTGATCGATCGCCATTGCTGCGATTAAGCTAATATTCATCTACTCACCTTAGAAACAAGATATAAAAATTGAGCACACTATACGGAAAGAGAATTGCTTCGTCGACTAAATTTAAACTTCCTTAAACAGGTTTGAATCACTTATACTCGAATTGATAAACTTATGACTAAAAATAACATTTAAAAACAAAATGAACCCTCTAAGACCAGTCTAAATATGAGTGTCATTAGCAGGTCATTTTTATTTACCAACATTGAACGGGAAAAGAGATTATAACATGTACGAAACGAGTATTATGGTTGCGACCATCGCTGCACTCGGTATGCTTTCTCCAGGGCCAGATTTCTTTTTGATTGTTAAAAATTCAGCACGCTATCAACGCTCTGCCGCATTAATGTCTGCATGTGGTGTGATAGTCGCTATCGCTTTGCATATGTCTTACTGTGTTGCAGGCCTCGCTGTCTTGATTACAACTACGCCTTGGCTGTTTAATATCTTAAAATACGCGGGTGCAGCCTATTTAATTTGGATCGGTGTCAAAAGCTTACTTCCGCAATCCGGCCATAGCGTTGATCTAACAACCAGTAAACACGAAATTGTTTCATTCAAAAAAGCCTTTATGCAAGGTTTTCTCTGTAATGTATTAAACCCAAAAGCCACGCTGTTCTTTTTAGCGGTTTTTACCCAAGTGCTAGATATTAATTCCACTGTTGGCGAAAAGCTGTGGTTTGCCTTTATTATTTGGGGTTTAGCCGTCATCTACTGGCCTATTTTAGTATTTTTAATCCAAAGTGCCCCTGTAAGAAAAGGCCTGGCAAAAGTGCAAAAATACGTTGATAAGGTTCTCGGCGTTGTATTAATCGCCTTTGGTATTCGAGTGGCGCTAAGCTAGCTTTGTTATCCTTCCAATAAGCGGGCTAAATGCCTGCTTATTGGATATTCAATATTGTTGTAATACGAATTATTGCATGGTGTCTTGCGGTGCAACAACCAACTGCCCTACAGACCCTAAATCCGCCTTCTCTAAATTGTGGCTATAAAATAAGAACGGGAAATGGTTATAGGACGGTTGCATCATTTGAACTAATAATTCAACTCGGCTATCAACCCACACTGTATCTTTCCAGCCATAATCTTCTGGCGGTGTTGGTTTACCATTACGGTTTAAGACCTTAAAGCGCACACCTTCAATGTGAAATGCTTGCGGTTCATTCGTCGTCACAACCCAACGTTCCCAATTGCCTTGGCGGCTTGAGAAATCAACCCTGTTTGTATCAATAGTCGCATTATTAATACCAAAACCATCATTAAGGTGAATATTACGTTGTGTAATACTGGATGTGACTTGCGTTTTATCTTCAACTAATTGTGCCGGTAAACCATCCGTTACCAATGACATTAATCCAGTTGCCTTGATAGTTAATACATTGGTTGAAATTAAGCTATTCGATGGTTCAAATAGCCCTTTTAAACGGTCCATAAAGGTAGCCGACTCGCCCGCAGTAATGGTTAACTCTTGCGTTTTCGCCATATCAATCAAGACTTCACGCCGTTCCCCCGGTGCTAATGGGAGTTCCTGAACACTAACAGGTACAGTTAATAACCCTTGATCAGATGCAATCAATGAAAATGGGCGACCATCACTAATTTTCATCACATAATAACGGGAGTTCGACGCATTTAATAATCGTAGACGTACCCACCCTCGAGAAACTTCAATGTATGGATTTTGTACGCCATTAACCAGTAATGAATCGCCTAAAAACCCATTTTCATCGGCTTTGTATTCAGGGACGCCAAAATTATCTAAACGCTTATCTTGAATAATGACAGGAAAATCATCAACACCATAGTGTTTAGGTAAACGCAAGTTTTTCGTCACATCATCTTCGATGATCCACATCCCCAATAAACCATTGTAGACTTGCTCGCCCATTTTCCCTTGAGTATTTGCATGATACCAAAGCGTTGCTGCATTTTGGCGTATCGGGATCACTGGAGACCAGTCCGCATTAGGTGAAATTAACCTTGCCGCTCCACCAATTTGTGTTCCTGGTATTTGCAACCCGCTGATTGTCATCGAAACGGCTTCAGGTAAGCGATTACTATAAATAAGCTTAATGTCATCGCCATTTTTTACTTTGACTGTCGGCCCAGGGGAAGAACCATTTACTCCCCAAATATCGGCTGAATATTTTCCATCATAAGACCAATGAATTTTTTGTAATGTTAAAAATAATGGCTGTCCAGACCGTGATTCTAATAATGGTGGCACAGGTAAAGCTGTCGCCCCCTCTGCATTTGCATAAATTGGCACATAGGACAAACATAGAGCCACCCCCGCCGCTATCAGGGCTTGGCATCGATTGAATGACATAAATTCTCCGCTAAACAAAAATTCCAGCGCATTTTATTATTTAGTATTGTAGATTTTCAGCCTATAAAATGGCTAATTTATGATTGGACCCAGCAATATAACAACTTAGATACAACAATTTAAGGTCGCAATAATTTGTAAGCCATGATATCGCGAAAAAAGGCTAAATTCTAAAAATATCTAGCAAATGTGTAAAAATATAATTAATAAGATTATAAATAGTAAGGGTAAGTAATTAAAAAAGGAAATAAGACAGGTAGGAAACAATAAAGTCAATTTATGCTGTATTCAACCTAAAAGAATGAGCAATATTTGTATATTGCCCATTTTTAAATAAATTCAATGAATTAAGTTATTTGCCTTGTTTTGCCATTTCTTCGACTTCGAGATCGAGTTCTTTTATTTTGGCTTCCATTAAAGCATGGCAATGCTCAGATAACTCCCTCACTTGCTCTCGGCTATAAAGCGATGTATCAATAGGGTCTAGCATTTCAATAATGACAGTACCGTTATTCCAACGGTTTAACTTAATTTTACCTTGTGTACTAGAAACGCAAACAGGCACAATCGGTACCCCTGCTGCAATCGCTGCATGAAATGCCCCCGTTTTAAATGGCAGTAAACCACGACCACGGCTGCGAGTACCTTCAGGAAACATCCACACAGAAATTTTACGTTTTTTAATCTGGTCAGCAACTTGCGTGATTGTGTTATGGGCTTTAGAGCGATTAGCGCGGTCAATTAAAATATTACCCGTTATCCAATATAAAAAGCCAAAAAAAGGTATATAAACCAAGCTTTTTTTACCAACGGTTACCGTTCTTGGTAATACCCCATTTGACATAGTCACCATATCGTAATTGTTTTGGTGATTACCAATATAAATACTCGGGCCATAGCTCTTAGCTTTCTCGGGTACACGATTTATAATGTTAATCCCAAAAACGACTGATAACCGCCCGAACATGTGACCAAATGTCATTACGTGTTTTGGGTTACGAGGGCTAAATAGACAGTAAATCCCGCCCCCTACACACACCGCAATCGTATAAATAATAACAATGATCGCTCTAATAAGCGCTAACATACTAACCCCAAATTGTAAGAAGCTTTTCAGCTCCATGATGAATATTATCTACTTATAAACCTTTTGAAGTTCATACTGAAAAAGGTTTATAAGGTTTGTTCTTTGTTAATTATTCAGACTCTACTGGCTCAATATCAATACGCTCAATATTGTGCATTCCACGCGGTAACGACGTCCCTTTACGACCTCGTTCTGAACGATATTTTTGTAAGTCTTCTGCTTTAAACTTCAGCTTCCGCTTACCGAAATGCAAGGTCATTGATGCCCCCACAGGCAAAATCATCAACCAAGTCAATAAATCATCGCCAGTTGCCGCTTGCGCACCTGCAATATTGATAATTTTATTCCCTTTACCTTTTGAAAGTTGGGGTAAATCCGCCACAGGGAATATTAACATACGCCCTGCCTTGGTAATTGCCAACAGCAAATCTTCCTGTTCATTATGCAGTTCAATTGGTGCCAATACTTTTGCATTTTCAGGCAAAGAAATTAAGGCCTTACCAGTTTTATTTTTAGTGACTAAATCATTGAAGGTACAAATAAAACCGTACCCTGCATCAGAAGCCATTAAATATTTCTGCTCGTCAGGCGCCATCAATACATGTTCAATGGATGCACCTGGAGGCAGAGTTAACTTACCCGTTAGAGGCTCACCTTGACTACGCGCTGAAGGCAATTCAAGCGGATCCACAGAATAACTTCGCCCTGTTGTGTCAAGGAATACCGCCGCCTGATTTGACTTACCTCGCGCAGCCCCTTTAAAACCATCTCCCGCTTTATAATTTAGGTTAGTCGGTTCGATATCATGCCCTTTAGCACTTCGCACCCACCCCATATCAGAAAGCACAACGGTAATCGGTTCTGACGGTAAAATTTCATGTTCGCTCATTGCTTTCGCTTCTTCACGCTCATGCAATGGGGAGCGACGGTCATCACCGTAATCTTTGGCGTCAGCTTGAATCTCTTTTTTAATCAGCGTATTTAAACGTCTTTCAGACCCAAGAATCGCTTGTAAATCATCGCGCTCTTTGGCTAATTCATCTTGCTCGCCACGAATTTTCATTTCTTCGAGCTTGGCTAAATGGCGTAATTTTAACTCTAAAATAGCTTCAGCTTGGGTATCACTGATATTAAAACGTGACATTAAAACCGCTTTGGGTTCATCTTCTGTACGAATAATTTCAATGACTTCATCAATATTCAGATAAGCAATCAATAAACCATCTAAAATATGTAAGCGTCTTAATACTTTTTCTAACCTGTGATTTAAGCGATTACGTACAGTTTGTCGACGGTAAGCGATCCACTCATTTAAGATCTCAACAAGCCCTTTTACCGCAGGTCGGTTATCTAAACCAATCATATTAAGGTTAACGCGGTAGCTACGCTCTAAATCCGTTGTCGCAAATAAGTGCGTCATAACCTGTTCAAGGTCAACACGATTACTACGTGGAACTATCACCAAACGTGTTGGGTTTTCATGGTTAGATTCATCGCGTAAATCTTCAACCATCGGCAATTTTTTCGCGCGCATTTGGCTGGCGATTTGTTCTAAAACTTTCGCCCCAGAAACTTGATGAGGGAGAGCCGTGATAACAGCATTACCATCTTCTTTTTCCCACACCGCACGCATGCGTACAGAGCCGCGCCCATTTTGATAAATCTTACGAATATCATCACGGGAAGAAATAATTTCTGCTTCTGTAGGGAAATCGGGTCCCGGCACAAATGCCATGATGTCATCAAGATTTAGCGTAGGTTTATCCAGTAAAGCAACCAAAGCTTGAGCCACTTCTCGGGCGTTATGTGGTGGAATATCTGTCGCCATCCCAACCGCAATACCCGTTGTACCGTTTAACAAAATATTTGGCAAACGTGCAGGCAACATTTTGGGCTCGTTTAGCGTACCATCAAAGTTTGGTACCCAATCGACGGTGCCATGGCCAAGTTCACTGAGTAAAATTTCAGCGTATTTGGATAGTCGTGATTCGGTATAACGCATTGCTGCGAATGATTTTGGGTCATCCGGTGCCCCCCAGTTTCCTTGACCATCCACCAGCGGATAACGGTAAGAAAACGGCTGCGCCATCAAGACCATCGCTTCATAACAAGCGATATCACCGTGTGGGTGATATTTACCGAGAACATCACCCACAGTTCTGGCGGATTTTTTATATTTTGCAGTGTTGCTTAAGCCAAGTTCTGACATTGCATACACAATACGGCGCTGAACAGGTTTAAGCCCATCGCCAATAAACGGTAATGCCCTATCCATGATGACGTACATCGAATAGTTCAGATAGGCATTTTCAGTGAAAGCATGAAGCGGTAAGCGCTCTACGCCATCATGAGTAATTTCACTCATTCAATTCGTTCCTTTCTCATCGCAATTCGGATATTAGACATCAATTTCAGCCATATCGCCTTTTTCTTGCAGCCAATTACGGCGATCTTCAGAGCGTTTTTTCGCAAGAAGCATATCCATGACCGCAAGTGTTTCTTGGTAGTTTTCATCATCGATAATTAGCTGTACAAGACGACGAGTATTTGGATCTAATGTCGTTTCACGTAATTGCAGTGGGTTCATTTCCCCCAGCCCTTTAAATCGCTGAACATTGGGTTTACCTCGCTTGCGGCTAAGGCGTTCAAGTACAGCATTTTTTTCGCTTTCATCAAGGGCGTAAAACGTTTCTTTGCCTAAATCGATACGATATAACGGCGGCATTGCCATATAGACATGCCCTGCTTTTACTAATGTTGGGAAATGACGGACAAATAACGCACATAGCAATGTAGCAATGTGCAAGCCGTCGGAGTCCGCATCCGCAAGGATGCAAATTTTCCCATAGCGTAATTGGCTAAGGTCTTCGCTATCAGGGTCTATTCCAATGGCAACAGAGATATCATGTACCTCTTGGGAAGCTAAAACCTCATCAGAAGACACTTCCCATGTATTGAGAATTTTACCGCGTAGCGGCATGATAGCTTGGTATTCGCGGTCACGCGCTTGTTTTGCAGAGCCCCCTGCGGAGTCCCCTTCTACAAGGAACAATTCCGTCATACTCAGGTCTTGCGAGCTACAATCAGCTAATTTACCCGGTAAAGCAGGGCCACTGGTGAGTTTTTTACGCACCACTTTTTTCGCTGCACGCATTCGACGCTGCGCGCTAGAAATTGCCATTTCTGCAAGCTGTTCAGCCACTTGCACGTTTTGGTTAAGCCATAAACTGAAGGCATCTTTTACCACGCCCGAAACAAACGCAGCGCATTGACGAGAAGACAGACGCTCTTTGGTTTGCCCCGCAAATTGTGGATCTTGCATTTTAACGGAAAGCACATAAGTACAGCGCTCCCAAATATCATCAGCTGAGAGCTTAACACCACGAGGCAATATATTGCGGAATTCGCAAAATTCACGCATCGCATCGAGCAACCCTTGGCGTAAACCATTAACATGGGTTCCACCTAGTGCTGTTGGGATAAGGTTAACGTAGCTTTCCGTCAGTAATTCACCACCTTCAGGCAACCAGAGCAACGCCCATTGTGCGGCTTCTGTTTCCCCTGAAAATTCACCTGTAAATGGCTTTGGGGGTAACGCTTCAAGGCCGTCAATTGACTCCATTAGGTAATCGGTCAACCCGTCACTGTAGCACCAACTTTGCTCTGTATCGTTGAGCTTATCCTTAAACGTGATTTTCACGCCAGGGCATAAAACAGCTTTGGCTTTTAAATTATGAGTTAAACGAGTTACTGAAAATTTTGGACTATCAAAATAGCTGCCATCTGGCCAAAAATGCACGCTAGTCCCTGTGTTGCGTTTTCCACAAGTCCCTATTACATGTAAATCTTCAACCTTATCGCCGTTTTCAAAGGCAATTTGATACACTTGGCTATCACGACGAACAGTAACTTCAATACGTTTTGATAACGCATTGACGACAGAAATCCCGACACCATGCAAACCACCTGAGAATTGGTAGTTTTTATTGGAGAATTTCCCCCCCGCATGTAATTGCCCCAGGATCAGCTCAACCGCTGACACTTTCATTTCTGGGTGAATATCGACAGGCATACCGCGCCCATCATCAATTACTTCAAGGGATTGATCGGCATGTAAAATAACCTCAATATGGCTCGCGTGCCCCGCAAGCGCTTCATCGACGCTATTATCAATTACTTCTTGAGCCAAATGGTTCGGTCGACTGGTATCGGTATACATCCCCGGACGACGGCGAACAGGCTCTAAACCACTGAGGACTTCAATGGCCTCTGCGTTATAACTAGATTGAGTCATGTTGTCATTCTGCGGTAATAGGTGATTAATTGAACTATTCAATCAGTGAGTTACTGTTGATAATAACAGTGTTCATACGTTTTGACACTATTTCTCTGCCAATTGTAGGAAATCAACAATTTGAGAAAAGTAAGCGTCAAAACCAATAAAGGCATGATTACCGTCAGGTTCCACAGTTTGTTTGCACTTTGAAAGATAGGCAACAGCCTCTCGATAATCAAGTACTTCATCGCCCATTTGTTGTAACAACCAGATAAGCTGAGGGGATGTTAATCTTTCAATGTATAAGGATTTTAGCTCATTAATGTGCTTTTCTTCCAACACATATTGTTCATGAGTATATGGGTTTGTATTGTCGCCTAAGTAATCTTGCAGTAAATCAAAAGGACGTACCGCAGGGTTTACGACGACAGCAGGAAGCTGATAACGCTCTGAAAACCAAATTGAAAAATAACCGCCGAGCGAAGAGCCGACTAACCCCATTTTCTCATGCGGATGCTGTTGGACAATATCATCCAACATAGCTTGAGCTTGCTGAGGGTAATTCGGTAACTGCGGTACAATCATATTAACTTGTGGATAATTCACCTCAATCCATTGCTTTAAGTTATTGGCTTTAGCTGATTGAGGGGAACTATTAAAACCATGAATATAAAGTAGAGTTGACATAAGCGAATTAATAACCGTCTGAGTCAAGGTCAGGGCTAAATTCCCTTGTATCTAAGCGATGAACGCGGGTTGTAATATGCCTTTGCCCTTGTTCATTAATACTTAATTCTAAATATCGCCAGCCTGGCGCGACGGTATCAAGCGCAAAATTAGTACAGTGAGGCTTAAATTGCACACAGGTAGAAGGCGTTGCCAACAACCGAATACCGTGCCAGTTTTCATCCATTTCTTGGTGAATATGGCCACATAGCATCGCTTTAACATTTGAGTAGCTTTTTAAATAATCAGCTAAAATATGTGAATTTCTCAAACTGTGCTGATCAAGCCAAGTACAACCCGAGGCTAGAGGATGGTGATGCAGCATAATCAATGTAGTACGTTCAGGTTCAGCATCTAAGCTGGCTTTCATCCACTCTAACTGTTGCTCAGAAAGCTCGCCATGAGGTACATCTTGAAGTTGGCTATCAAGCATCAAGATTTGCCACTCATCACCAATTAAAACTTGTTTAGCGCTTGAAATCCCAGCAATTCTGAGTGTTTTGACCATAGCCGGTGGATAGTCATGATTACCAGGAAGCCATACGCAAGGAGCAGGAATACGCGCAATACCATCCGCAAAATGCTGATAAGCTTGTGGTGATTGGTCTTGAACTAAATCCCCTGTCGCCACAATTAAGTCGATTGGGAGATTTTCCTCTGAGATAGCATCAAGTACCGCCTGATAGCTACGGTAAGTATTTACCCCTAAAAGCGTATTTTCTGTATTAGCAAAAAGATGCGTATCAGTAACCTGTAAAATTCTCACAACTTTAGAGTTCTTTGCAGTCACTTCAAGCTGGCTGTCCAAAAGTATTCCTTTTCTTAAATATTATTTAGTACCTAATCTATTCATTACAACTATATAAAAGCTCAACATACTTACAACTATCTTAAAGCTTTACTTTCTAACTTTCTGATAATCAGCACACACTTCATCAGATTAATCGTTATTTAACACAGTTTCATCCACTTTTCATGAAGTTTTTGATAGTGAAGTTGTAACCATTGAATCGCTATCACTGTTGCTGCATTATCAATTGTGCCGTCTTCAACCCATTGAAAAGCTTGCTCTCGACTAACCACATGTACGCAAATATCTTCATTTTCTGACGCTAGCCCATGAACACCTTTCGCTTGGCTGCTATCAACTTCACCGATAAATACATGCATACGTTCAGTCGTACCGCCAGGGCTAGAAAGATAACTTACCGCTTTTTCAGTGCGACCAATAATAAGCCCAGCTTCCTCAACGGCCTCACGACGAATAACCTCTTCCGGTGATTCGTTTTGCTCTATCATTCCAGCTACTGCTTCAAGTAACCAGGGTGTTTCACTAGTCTCAATCGCTGGCAACCGAATTTGTTCAATTAAAACAACACTATCTGCTTTCGGGTCATAGGGTAAAACCACGCCAGCATGGCCGCGTTCAAAAACTTCACGGCGAATTTCTTTACTCCATCCCCCCGCGAAAAGGCGATGACGAAATTGATATTCAACCATTTGAAAAAAACCGTTAAATAATTTACGCTTGGATATAATTTCAACATCATTTTTGCCGTATTTAATTGGCTGCTCTATTTGTTTTGTCATTTCATTCTCCAAACCCAATTATTCCATCTTAAGGAAATAATTGTGGATTAAAACAGTTTTTAAGGTTTTTTAACCTTAGATGAGGTAATGTTTAATAAATTGAGACAAAATGGCACAAAAGGCTACCGTTAATAGAAGTGATACTCTGTTACAATAAGCGCCATTATTCAAATCAAAGAGCAACGTAGTGTCTGTTTTTAATAACTGTCTCTAAAACGGATAATTTAATATCTATCGCCTAGTTAGGCATGGTACGTTTTAGGCAACAGACTCAACTTAATTTGCTATTTAATCAAGGAATCAAAATGAAGAAACTGCTTCCCCTTTTAATTTCGATGAGTTTTGTGGGTCTCAGTACCAATAGCTATGCAGAAGATTTACTACAGGTTTACCAAAAATCCAAAGAAAGTAACCCTGAATTAAGAAAATCATTAGCTGAACGTAATCAAGCTTTTGAAAAAATTAATGAATCTCGCAGCCCATTATTGCCACAATTAGGTTTAGGTGCAGGGGCTAGCTACGGCAGTGGTTACCGTGACGCAAGAAATACTGAAAGCACAGGTTTAAATGCTTCACTGAAACTCACTCAAGTTGTGTTTGATATGTCGAAATGGCGTCAATTGACTATCCAAGAAAAAACCGCGGGTATTTCTGATGTCACATACCAAACAAGTCAACAGCAATTAATTTTAGATACTGCAACTGCGTATTTTAATGTGTTAAAAGCGATTGACGCGTTATCTTATATTGAAGCAAATAAAGAAGCCGTTTATCGCCAATTAGACCAAGTTACACAACGCTTTAACGTTGGCCTTGTTGCCATTACCGACGTGCAAAACGCCCGTGCAAACTATGATAGCGTTATTGCACAAGAAGTCGCTGGCCGCAATGATTTAGAAAATGCGATTGAAAAACTGCGTCAAGTCAGTGGCGTGTACTACAGCCAACTTGCTTCTTTAAATATCGACCGCTTTAAAACCAATGAGTTGGGCGATATCAACGCTATCCTAAAAGAAGCAGAAGAGCGTAACCTCAGCCTATTAAGCGCACGTTTAGCACAAGATGTTTCTCGTGAAAATATTCGCTTAGCAGAAACAGGCCACATGCCAACAGTTAACTTAGATGCATCAACATCAGTCACAAATAGTTACCAACACGGCAGCGGTTATAATACTCCATATGGTGGTGGTGCGACCAACAGCTATAATGGTCAAAATAGCATTGGCTTAAATTTAAGCATTCCACTGTATACTGGTGGCGCAGTCAGTTCTCAGGTTGAACAAGCACAATATGGTTTCCAAGGTGCTAGTGAACAACTAGAAAGCGTTTACCGTAATGTGATTCAGTTAGTTCGCTCATCATTTAATAACGTATCATCGTCAATCAGTAGCATTAATGCCTACAAACAAGTCGTTGTTTCCGCACAAAGCTCATTAGATGCGATGGAAGCCGGCTATCAAGTAGGAACTCGTACCATTGTTGACGTGTTGACAGCAACAACTGCGCTATACCAAGCGAAACAAAACCTGTCTAATGCACGTTATGACTACATGATTAACCAACTGAATATCGAATTTGCTCGTGGCACACTGAACGAAGACGATATTGCCCGCCTAAATGCGAATTTAGGTAAAGAGATTTCAACCTCTGCAAGTAGTATTATTCGTAATACCAACGCGCCAAAAATGAATTAAAATTCTTAGTTTATTTGAAAATGATATAATGACCCGCTTATATAGCGGGTTATTTTTTGAAGGAAGCCAAGTAAATCGTTTAGAATTGCTAATTTGCACTAATTGAACCGCTTACAACCCCTTTTCATTAGCCTCTGGCACAAATTCAGTTAATTCTCACTCTTATTACTGCGCGCTAGAGCAAAAAACAACCAATAGTTAACACATTGATATAAAATAAAAATATTATTTTTCCCTTTAACTAATACCATGCTAAATAGGAAAAAATAGCAAAAAGTTATCAAAATGATAAATTCAGCTCATTTCTCCTATATTTCTGCTTTAATTTTCAGCGTTTATCCCCTATCCTAGAGCTAACATCTAAAAACATCTTACTTAATTAAATTCAGGGTAATTACCATGACCATGAAGCGTACCAAAGATATTAATCAGAGCGCCTTCCGTAAGTCTTGGCGTTCATACCGTTTAGCGCCTGTGGCTGTTGCGGTCAGTGCCGTATTTATGCTTTCCGCTTGTGAAGAAAGTGATGAAACCGTCTCATTGTACACAAACGCACAAGACTGTAGCCAAGCGAACCCATCACAAGCAGAACAGTGCACTATCGCCTACAATAATGCGCTACAAGAAGCCGCTAAAACTGCACCTAAATATGAAACTCAAGCTGACTGTATTGCTGAGTTTGGTGAAGCTATGTGTACTCAAGCTCCGGCTCAAGCAGGTATTGCTGGCACTAGCTCAACAAATGGTGAACAAACGGCTCAAGCACAAAGCAGCGGCGGTAGCATGTGGATGCCATTAATGATGGGTTATATGATGGGCCGTATGATGGGCGGTAGCGCTGCATCACAACCATTATTCAGCTCAAAAAACCCAGCTAGCCCTGCCAATGGTAAGTTTGTTGACGCTTCAGGTAAAAGCTATGGCCCTGCTGTTGCAGGTGGCCGTTCCATGAGCGTACCAAAAACAGCCATGGCACCTAAACCACCAACAACTTCAACAGTTACCCGTGGCGGTTTTGGTGACACCGTAAATAAACAAGCGATGGCACAGCGTTCATCTTCTTCTGCAAAATCAACCTCTTCTTCCCGTTCGATGGGTGGTTGATAAGTAATGAAACGAGTTCCTATAGTAGAGCGCCCAAACTGGCGCGAAAAAGCTTCTGAGTTTGGCTTTGAATTTCATACTATGTATGGTGAGCCCTACTGGTCAGAAGATGCGTATTACCAATTTACTATGGCACAAATTGAAGAAATCGAAGATGCAACCGAGCAGTTGCATCAAATGTGCCTAAAAGTGGTTGAACGTGTTGTTGAAAGCGATGAGTTAATGGCACGTTTTCAGATCCCTAAGCATTGTTGGGAATTTGTTCGCAGCTCATGGAAAAGCGAACAACCTTCGTTATATTCTAGGCTTGACCTCGCTTACGATGGTATTAACCCACCTAAGCTATTGGAAAACAATGCGGATACTCCAACCTCACTATACGAGTCTGCATTTTTCCAATGGATCTGGCTAGAAGATCAAATTGAAGCAGGAAAACTCCCTGAAAATGCCGATCAGTTTAATAGCATTCAAGAGCAATTGATCGAGCGCTTTACGCAATTAAAAGATCAGTATGGTTTTCGTTTGTTGCATATGTCTTGTTGCCGTGATACTGAAGAAGATCGCGGTACCGTTCAATATCTACAAGACTGTGCAAATGAAGCGGGTATTGCCACTGAATTCTTATATATCGATGAAATTGGCCTAGGTGAAAAAGGTGAGTTTTCGGATACCCAAGATCAGGTGATTAGCAACCTGTTCAAGTTATATCCATGGGAATTTATGCTAAGAGAAATTTTCTCGACTAAATTGCAAGACGCTGGCGTACGCTGGTTAGAACCTGCATGGAAGAGCATCATTTCTAACAAAGCCTTATTGCCTATGTTATGGGAAATGTTCCCAGATCACCCAAATTTACTGCCTGCCTATTTTGCGGATGGCAAAACCCAGCCAGAACTCGAAAAATACGTTATTAAGCCATTATTTTCTCGTGAAGGAGCTAATATCCGTATTATCGAAAATGGTAAGGAAATTGCAGCCGCAGACGGCCCATACGGCGAAGAAGGTATGATTATTCAACAGTTCCATCCACTTCCACAATTTGAAGGTAACTACACCTTAGTCGGAAGCTGGTTGGTGAATGATCAACCTGCGGGGATCTGTATTCGTGAAGATAAGGAACTGATCACTCAAGACTTATCACGCTTTTATCCACATACGATCATCGACTAATCGTATTTAGCGTTAAAAGGAAAGCCCAAACATAGCAATATGATTTGGGCTTTTTGTTAGTCAATTATATTGCAGAAAACTTACCCTACCTGAATAGACAACATACTTAACGATGCCGACACAATTCCTTCAATCGGTGTACTGATCTCTTCTTGACCATCCCAAGTTCCTAAAATAGGTAAAATAGGCAAGTAATGTTCTGGTGATGGGTTAGATAATTTACCATCCTCCCGTTCTAATCCTTTAGTCAGTGGGTGAGGCGTTTCATGACTTTGCAGATTGTCATATACAAATTTTTCAAAAGATATTGCCCACGGGTACGGCTCAGCATGAGAGTTCTGCCAATTCATCGCCCGTAAATTGTGGACAACATTGCCACTGCCCATAATCAGCACGCCTTTCTCCCTTAAAACACTCAATTTTTTACCGAGTTCATAGTGCCAAGTGGCGGGCTTGCTACCATCGATACTCAGTTGGATCACGGGGATATCCGCTTCTGGATACATACGCAGCAAAATTTCCCATGTACCGTGGTCTAATCCCCACTCTTGTTCATCAAGGTAAATTGGCTCAGGGGCGAGTAATGAAACAACTTGCTGAGCTAATTCAGGAGAACCAGAAGCTGGATATTCGATTTGATACAAGGCTTCGGGGAACCCGCCAAAATCATGAATCGTTTTTGGTTTTAACATCGAAGTCACAGCAGTACCGCGCGTATACCAATGGGCTGAAATCACCAAAATTGCGCGTGGCCGAGGTAAGGCTTTACCGAGATTTTCCCACGCTTGAGTGTAAGGGTTATCCTCAATCGCATTCATAGGGCTACCATGACCAATAAAAATGGCAGGGATCTTATTTTTTACCATCGAAGTATTTAATGACATGATGATTTCAACTCCAACTCAATTAGTTTCTCCCTACAGCATACGCTTTCCAGCAAAAAACACAGTGGGCTAATTATGAGTATGATCATCAAAAAAATTGAAAAGGCCACGAGGTGTGCAACTCAGTGGCCTTTATAACATTCTATATGCTTAACAGACTATTTATTACCTAAATAACTAAAACCATTACATTAGATAATATTCAAGATATGACGAGAAAAAAGATTAGCTCGCTTTCTTTTCCTGCAACTGACGATACTGAACTAAGTCTTCAATCGTCACCACAGTCAAACCATGTTGCTGACCAAACGCAGCCACTTCTGGGGTACGAGCCATAGAACCATCATCATTGGTTAACTCACACAGCACACCGGCTGGCTTGAAACCTGCCAATATTGCTAAGTCGATAGACGCTTCAGTATGGCCACGACGCGTTAATACCCCGCCTTCACGGCCACGCAGAGGGAAAACATGTCCTGGGTGGTTAAGGTCTGAAGGAACGGCGTTATCTGCAATTGCGGCACGAATAGTGGTGATACGGTCTGCGGCAGAAACACCTGTCGTCACACCTTGTGCGGCTTCAATGGTCACAGTAAAGCCTGTTTGATTTTGGCTCGTATTGTTATCTACCATCATAGGTAGTTCGAGTTGCTTGCGGCGCTCTTCAGTAATACAAAGACACACGATCCCACTGCTATAACGAATGGTAAATGCCATTTGCTCGGCGGTCATAGTTTCTGCTGCAAAAACTAAATCGCCTTCGTTCTCACGATCTTCATCATCAAGAACAAGAACACCTTTACCTTGGCGTAATGCCTCGATAGCATTTTCAACACGTTCGATAGGATTGCCAAATACAGAAAGTAGCGAATGATCCATGGTAAAAAACCTCTTAAATAGTTATTAACTAGTTACCAGAATCAAGGCAGTCTTAGGAATACGAGAAATGGTGAATATATAAATAGCCAATAAAAGGCATTTACCTATTCAGGTATGCAGAACACTATTGTGCGTAATCGCACAAACATGCAGATACTGTTAATTCTCTCCCATCCGGACTATAACCGTCGGCCCCAGATTCACACTGGGTCTGCTGACCTTTACCATAAAAATGATAAAGCGCTCGCGGGCTTCATGCGTGATGCATGTTTACCGCCGGTGGGGACTTTCACCCCGCCCTGAGATATACGCAATTAATATAACGCCAATAATTCAAGTTCGCAACGATGATAATCAAAATTGGCGAATGACTCACACTTTTAGCCAAAAAAACATGAATAAAAACTTAGAGTTATCAAGGTTAATTTCACTACCGGCTCTAAACCTCTCTCTAAATAATTCAAGCTAGCGCAAGGCAGCAAGAGGTATTAAACTAGTCCCAACAATTCACAACAATATTTTGATAAACTTAAGGACCCGCGAAATGCTCGATCCGAAAAAAATTGAACAAGTTGCCCGCCAAATTCAAGGCGCTTTACCACAAGGCGTACGCGATTTAGGTGAAGATTTTGATAAAAAACTGCGTTCACTGTTACAATCACAACTCGGCAAATTAGACTTAGTCAGTCGTGAAGAATTTGATATTCAAACTCAAGTCTTATTACGCACCCGTGAAAAATTAGCGAAGATGGAACAACGCGTCAGCGCACTCGAAGCCCATTTAAATGTAGAAGAAAAAACGGCTGAGTAATTAAATTGAAAAAGTGACACCGATTAAGGCGTCACTTTTATTATTTGATATTCAATTCACGCTCAAGCAGCTGAACAATATACTGATTTTTAGAAACATTATGCTCAGTTGTTACCGCATTTAAATAAGCCTCTAAGCGGCTTGGGTAACGTAGCGTAAATGACTTTACCGTTTCTTGTTCTTTGAACGGGTTAATCCCCTCTTCTTGGCAGCCTTCGATGTATTCTGCTAAAGAAATTCGCGCTTCTTTTTTTAACCCTTCAATGCTATCAGAAACAAAATCACAGTAACCACTTACATCTAAAAACTTACCACGAAACGCTTTAATTTCAGCTTCATAGATAACAGATGCAGGATGGCCGTCTATCGTCATCACATTACTGCTTTTAATCATATTCCCCCCCTATCGTCTATTCCATGACGTCATATTGTGATATCAAAATCTAAAGCAAAAAAAAATATGACGTCAACATTTGACGCCACATTGATTTTAGATAAATAAAAACCTCACGGCGTTTTTACATATCCACGTGAGGTTATTAACTCGCTAATTAATAATGATAAATTAACTGGTTTTCATGATATTTTTGATGATATTGGTTGTAGAAATACCATCTTCAAAGTTAAGTACTTTAACTTCGCCTCCCGCGGCCCATACCTCCGCACTGCCCGCGATCTCTTCAGGGCGGTAATCCCCCCCTTTAACTAAGATATCAGGCAAAACTTCTGCGATTAGACGCTGTGGAGTGTCCTCTTCAAAAGCCACGACCCAATCTACTGCCCCTAAAGCCCCTAGAACGGTCATACGCTGTTCTAATGGGTTAACTGGACGTGTTTCACCTTTTAAGCGGCGTGTCGAAGCATCGCTATTTACAGCCACAATTAGGCGGTCACCCAATTTACGCGCGTTAGCTAAATAAGACACATGCCCAGCATGGAGAATATCAAAACAGCCATTAGTCATCACCACACGTTCACCGCGCAGTCTTGCATTCTCAACCGCTTGTTTTAATTCACTTTCAGTCATAACACCAAAACCAGTGTCAGCACGGCCACGAATAGCGTTTTCTAATTCAATAGGCGAAACTGTTGAAGTCCCTAATTTGCCCACCACCACACCTGCCGCGGCATTAGCTAATGCGCAGGCTTCATGTAATGGGCGGCCAGATGCAATAGAGGCAGCGAGAACACCAATAACCGTATCCCCTGCCCCCGTCACGTCAAACACTTCTTGTGCTTGAGTCGGTAAATGCAATGGGGCTTCATCATGGCGAATTAAGCTCATACCTTGTTCTGAGCGCGTAATTAGCAGCGCTTTAAGCTCCAATGACTGAAGCAGCTTCATGCCTTTTTCTTCAACGTCTTGGTTGTTTTTACATGGCCCAACAATCGCTTCAAACTCAGACATATTTGGCGTCAATAAAGTTGCCCCACGGTAACGTTCGAAATTGTTTCCTTTCGGGTCAATCAAGACTGGAACATTGGCCTTGTTGGCGAGCGCTATCATCTTCTCAACATGAGTTAACGCCCCTTTTGCATAGTCAGACAGTACTAGTGCGCCAATGTGTGGCAGTGCTTGTTCTATGCGCTCCAGTACAGGGGCAACATCCACGTTTTCAAAACCTTCTTCAAAATCGAGGCGAATAAGTTGCTGATTACGTGAAAGTACGCGTAATTTAGTAATGGTTGGATGGGTGGGGATAGCCACAAAATCACAACGAACCTGTACGGCATTTAAATTTTTAGTGAGTGCTTTTGCCGCGTCATCAATTCCAGTTAACCCCACAAGGCGTGAATTTGCACCCAATGACGCAATATTCATCGCGACGTTAGCCGCACCACCGGGACGCTCTTCGACCATTGTGACTTTAACAACCGGGACAGGGGCTTCTGGCGAGATACGGTTTGCAGGACCATGCCAATAACGGTCTAACATAACATCACCAACCACCAGCACACCGGCTTGTTTATAATCCGGAAGAGTTACTTTCATCCTGCACTCCAGTCTTAAAAAGGAAATCTGATAATAATTAGCAACAATACTAGCATATTGCGCTGTTTAGCTAAATAAAATGCGTTTGTTCTTTATTCTTCAAGCCATTTTTGCCAACTCGCTAAAACTTGTTCACGTTGCTGAGAAAATTGGCTTATCTCTACACGGCTTGGTAGTGATTGTAATGCTAAGTGATGGAGCTCATTACGCATTGTGACATACGCTAGAGTTAAAGCATTCGCTTCATCTTCTGGCATAAAACCATACTGCGCCATCAACTCGAAAATACGCACATTATCAGACCAACGTGTTAGCGCATTATTTTCTGCGGCAAAACGCAAAACTAAGTATTGTGCGATAAATTCAACATCAGTGATCCCACCAGGATCCGCTTTTAAGTCGAATTCATTAACTTGATGACTTCCTAGGTGATGATGCATTTTTAACCGCATATCACGCACTTGCTGTTGCAAAGTTTGAGGGTCTCTTGGCATACACAAAGTTTCGTGGCGAGTCTGTATAAATTGCCGTTGTAAATCCTCATCACCAAACACCATTCGAGCTCGAATTAGCGCTTGATGTTCCCATGTCCAAGCATCATTTTTTTGGTAATCATCAAATGATTGTATGGTACTGACCAACATTCCTGATTCACCAGAAGGCCTGAGTCGCGCATCAACTTCATACAACACACCAGAAGGGGTTCGAGTACTAAACAAATGGATAATACGCTGAGCAACACGCAAGTAAAATTGGCGAGCGTCAATGGAACGTTCACCATTGGTGACCACATCTAAAGGGCAATCGAAGAGAAAAACAAGGTCTAAGTCAGAGCCATAGCCCAGTTCCCAGCCGCCTAGCTTTCCATAACCTAATACCGCAAACCCATATTGTTTTTTGTCACTTTGCTCTAGATGCGCTGGCTCACCATAGCGTTTTACCATTTTTTGCCACGCTTGGTGTACCACCGCATCAATAATTGCTTCCGCAAGGTAAGTCAGATGATCACTGACTTTCATTACCGGCAAAACACCTGAAATATCTTCAGCAGCAATACGCAATAATTGAGCTTGTTTGAATTGACGTAATGCTTCAAGTTGTTGTTCTTCGTCATCTTCAGGAACGCGCATTAAATATTGGCGCAGCTCATCACGGTAGGCCGTTAGCGGTAAGGGTTGGTATAACGATTGAGGGTCGAGTAACTCATCAAGTAACAATGGGTGGCGAGCTAATTGTTCCGCTATCATAGGTGAAGCCGCACATAAACGAATAACGTGCGTCAAAACCTCATCAAATTCAAGCATTAACTCTAGGTAAGTAGTGCGGCTAACAATGCTCAGTAACAGTGGTGTGATGCGCTCAATGACTTGTCCTGCATCATCACGCTCACCGACTTTAGCCAATAATTTAGGCATTAATTCATCAAGAACATCTCGCCCTCGAGGACCAATGGTGCGTTTATTGAGATCATGACGGAACATCACTATACCGTGAATGATACGTTGTGCAATCTCTTCACTTTTAGACGGCAAATAGCTGGCTAATTCTTCTTTTGATAATTCACTTTGCCATAATGTGATATAAATTTCATCGAATACATCAATGTTCTCAGAGTCATCTTCCTGTCCTATTTGCTCGGTGAATATTTGATGCACCGCAACCATTTTTTGACTCAAAACCTGATAAAATGCAGGCCAATCAGCAAAGCCCATCCCCCACGCTAAACGCGCTTGATTTAAAGCCTCTTCGGGGAGTGTTTGTGTCTGTTGGTCATCAATACATTGCAGTAAATTTTCGACTCTACGCAAGAAAAGGTAGCCATCTTGCAGAATATTAACCTGATCTTCGGTTAACAATGCGAGTTCACGGATCCCTTGTAACGTTGAAAATAAAGATTGCGACTGTAAAACAGGTTCTCGTCCCCCTCGAATGAGTTGGAAAACCTGTGAAACAAATTCAACTTCGCGGATCCCTCCAGCACCTAATTTGATGTTATTGACCAAACCACGACGCCGAACCTCTCGCTCAATCATATTTTTCATATTGCGTAAGGATTGGATCACGCTAAAGTCGATATAGCGACGATAAACGAAAGGACGCAAAAGCTTTCGCAAACACTCCTCATAATGGAGGCTATCAGCGCCCATAATACGGGCTTTAACCATCGCGTAGCGTTCCCAGTCTCGCCCTTGTTCTTGGTAATAATCCTCAAGTGCAGAAAAGCTAAAAACCAGCGGGCCGCTATCTCCAAATGGCCGTAAACGCATATCGACCCGATAAACAAAGCCATATTCCGTCACTTGATCGAGTACGCGGATCAATTTTTGCCCTAAACGCGTAAAAAATTGCGCATTATCTAACTCTTTTCGGCCACCTTGGGTAACCCCATTTTCTGGATAAGCAAAAATCAGGTCAATATCAGAAGAAAAATTGAGCTCTCGGCCCCCCAACTTCCCCATCCCTAAAACCAACAGCGGCTGCGGTTTTCCTTCTGCATTACAAGGTGTTCCCCATGACTGACGATATTCTTGATACAACCAGTCTCGCGCTGCAACAACCAAAGTTTCCGCCAATATACTGAGCTGATAAATCGTTTCTTTTTGCGTGCTTATTTCTAGCACTTGCATCCATGCACAGCGCACTAACATATGATGACGAAATGAGCGCAACACTCGCATCAAGTGGTCTTCGTTGCTAACAGATGACAAATCTTGAGCTAACCATGATGCATAACTTTTCCATTCATCGGCTTGTGGTGGTCGAGAGCGAATTTCAAGTAAAAACCGCGGATGTGCTAATACTTGCTTTAACACAAAATCACTAAATGCAAGCACTTGAATTTTTTGTTCATTTAACGGTAATAATTCATTCGTTTGTTCCGCTAACTGGCTTAAAACGCGTTCACCTTGGCTTTGTAATAACTCAGGAAAAGCATGCATATTATCAATACCTTAATGGGCTTCTTGATAGGTTAAAGCACTTAACCACTGGATAAAGGCTAATTTACACTTTAACCACTGGCTGCTATAGCAAAAATCCTCAGCACTAATTGCTTCATCGGCAATATCTGAACGTAATTGTTCCAGTGGAGTGTCATGAATAAAGTGAGGTACAGAATTTTGGTAATGCACTAAAAATGCCTGAACAAAACGTAAAAACTCACTGAAGCCTTGGCGTGCATTGCTGCCATTTGCTAACCAGTAGTCTTCATGCTGCTGGCAAAGTAATTGCATATGCGTTAATGATTTTTCGAGGGGGTACTCTTCATAGTCAAACACCGAATTTGGAGGAGTTAATGGCGCTTTTGTCGGCGATAACAATGAATAACCACGTGCAGCTTTGCTAAGTGATGACAAATGTAAGCCGTCGATATCTGCAAATTTCTTCGCTAAATTGAGTACATCAGCAATAAAGCCTTTTTTTAGTTCTAGTTCAAACTCTTGAATAGGCAAATCCTTTGCGCCAGAGGAAATTTCACCTTGGTCAAAAACCACTTCTATTTCGCTATCTTCAAAAGTCACTAACCATTTTTCACGGGTAAAATTGGTGCTAAAGAGGATATTTAATTCAGACTGAAGCTGTGAAACATCAGTGCCTTCAGGCCAAATTTCAGCCGGTAATGCGGCTAAATCAAGCTCAGGTGAATCAATGTCAACATTATATTCAGGCCGTTGGTGTAAGCCGCCTATCGCCTGCCCAGCCGTTTTCATTGTCATTTCATAACGACCATCACAACCGCGGATACGTAAGCCCATATCCCACTGACGTAACTGCTTATTTGCCGTATCAAAGTAGATATTGGTTAACTTCGTCGGCTCACTGTATTGGTGAGACAATGTCGATAGACACTGTCGTACAGCCTCTATTGCGGAACTCTTAGCGGCAAGTTTGAGTTCAACCTCTACGTGGCTCATACATATCCTTATTTAATTATTTCACTTCACTCATATTACCCCAATCAAGCTAAGCTGAGAAAAGAAACTGTATGATAAACAAAAATTCTACCTGTCATATTTCTTTCAGTGAGTTATATTGAAAACAAAGTAAAAATAAGGGTAATTTAGACAGTTAGGATAGTTCTCATTCTCCTTTAGACTGTAGAGACATCTGCGTTTAGGATTTGCACCCTCGCGTTTTACTCATTAGTATTCAATTAATATAAAACTCATTCACCATCAAAAGACTGTAAATACCATGCGAAAAATTCCATTATTATTAATTTCAATCATGGGGCTAGGCCTTTCCTTAAATTCACATGCAGCAGAAAAACGTTATGTGTCAGATGATTTATCCACATACGTTCATAGTGGACCTGGCACAAAATATCGTATTGTAGGTACGCTCAATGCCGGGGAAGCGGTTGAACTGCTTTCCACAGATAACAAATTTGCACAAGTTCGCGATGAAAAAGGTAGAACGGTCTGGTTACCTGTTGACCAACTCAGCAATACTCCAAGCATGAAAACCCGCATTCCAGAACTTGAAGCTGAGAATCAAAAGCTACGTCAACAACTCGACAATATCGACAGTACGTGGAATACACGAACTGCAGATATGCAACAAAAAGTGGCTGATAATGACAATATCGTCAGCCAGCTAAAAGCCGAAAATGAAAAATTAAAAAATGAGTTGATCAAATCCGGTAAAAAGCTAGAGATTGCAGAGGTCAACTTAGATGATCGCCGTCGCGAATTAATCTTACAATGGTTTATGTATGGCGGTGGTGTTGCCGGTGTTGGCTTAATTTTAGGTTTGATTTTACCGCACATTATTCCGCGTCGTAAAAAACGTAATGATGGTTGGATGTAATTGAGGCCATTCAAATGAAAGTCTATCTCGTGGGTGGCGCAGTGCGTGATCAACTTCTTGGACTACCTATTTCAGATAGAGACTACGTGGTGGTTGGTACAACCCCCGAGGCAATGCTATCGCAAGGTTTTCAACAAGTCGGAAAAGATTTTCCTGTTTTCTTGCACCCAAAAACCCATGAAGAATACGCTTTAGCCCGAACAGAACGTAAAATTGGTGCGGGCTATACTGGTTTTAGCTGCTATAGCGCACCTGATGTGACCATTGAAGATGATTTGCTACGTCGCGATCTGACAATTAACGCGATAGCACAAAGTGAATCAGGTGAAATTGTTGACCCATACCAAGGAGTGAAAGACCTCAAGAGCCGTGTTTTACGGCATGTTTCTGATGCATTTTCTGAAGACCCTTTACGGGTCTTGCGGGTTGCTCGTTTTGCTGCTCGCTACTTTGAGCATGGTTTTACTATCGCACCAGAAACATTAACCTTGATGCAAACAATGGCCGCTACAGGGGAATTATCTTACCTCACCGCTGAGCGCGTTTGGACGGAAACAGAAAAAGCGCTGAAATCAAATTCTCCACAGGTGTATTTTGATGTTTTACGCCAATGTGGTGCATTAGCTGTACTTTTTCCTGAAGTTGATGCGTTATTTGGTGTTCCTGCCCCTGAAAAATGGCACCCTGAAATTGATACGGGTATCCACACTCTAATGGTAATGAAAGTGATTGCCGAGCTATCTAATAATGTGGATATTCGCTTTGCTGCCTTATGCCATGATTTAGGTAAAGCGCTGACACCGCCTGATATTTGGCCGAGTCATCCAAACCACGGTGAGGCAGGTATTCCATTAATAGAAACTCTCTGCGCAAGATTAAAAGTACCCACTACGGCTCGTGACTTAGCCCGTCTAGCGGCACGCTATCATGATAAAATTCATGTTATCAATAAATTACCTGCTAATGAGCTAATTGCGATTTTTGATGGGCTTGATAGCTGGCGTAAACCAGAACGTATTGAACAACTGAGTTTAATCAGTGAAGCGGATGCAAGAGGCCGGTTAGGGCTCGAACAGCAAACGTACCCACAAGGGATATATTTCAAGCAGGCTTTTACTATCGCACAAGCGGTTGATGTCAAACCTATCGTTGAACAGGGATTTAAAGGCCCTGAAATTCGCCAAGAACTTACAAAACAACGCATTGAAGCGGTAACAGATTGGCAGCAGCAACAAATCATCTAACGACCATAAAACTGGCGGCTAAACACCGCCAGTCATCATTTAAGCGGTTTTCATGCCTCTTTCTATAATAACCCCAACCTGCTTGGCTCGCGCCACGGCTCCCGGCTTAGCCACCTTAATACGAACCCATGGGCTAGCAAACTGTGTCATCAATAACTGTGCAACTTCTTCAGCAACACGTTCTACTAACCCAAACTTGTTATTCCCTACATGAGCTAGGATAGCCTGACTAACTTTGGCATAATCTAGGCAATATTCTACATTATCGCTCATAGACGCGCGTTTGTTATCCCATCCCATTTCGATATCGAGCACGAGTTTCTGTTCAATATCTTGTTCCCAGTCATATACACCAATCGTGGTGATGACTGATAATTGCTCAATAAATACGATATCCATCACGTCATTTTCTCATTTATGTACTGAATTGATACCACTTCAGCAAAAATATGCGTATTATCCAAGACTGAAGTGAATTTATGGCCTTAACCGTTTTTGGAGTTAGCTATGAGTGCAACCGCGCTTGGCATGATAATCTTCGCCTATCTTTGTGGCTCAGTTTCGAGTGCGATACTGATCTGCCGTTTGGCGAGACTACCCGACCCCCGTCAACACGGCTCTGGTAACCCTGGTGCAACTAACGTATTACGTGTAGGCGGTAAAGCAGCCGCTGCCGGAGTACTCATTTGTGACGTATTAAAAGGGATGATACCAGTTTGGCTTGCTTATTATTTAAATGTGCAGCCATTCTATCTTGGCTTTGTTGCAATTGCAGCCTGTCTTGGGCATATATATCCCATTTTCTTTCGTTTCAAAGGCGGAAAAGGGGTAGCAACCGCATTTGGTTCAATTGCTGCTATTGGTTGGGATCTTTCTGGTTTAGTCGCAGGGACATGGTTACTTACGGTATTGCTTAGTGGTTACTCATCACTCGGCGCGATTGTCAGCGCCTTACTTGCCCCCTTCTATGTTTGGTGGTTTAAACCTGAATTCACCTTCCCTGTCGCCATGTTGTCTTGTTTAGTGTTAGTTCGCCATCACGGTAATATACAACGCCTTTGGCGCGGTCAAGAAAGCCGTATTTGGCAAAAACTAAAAAACAAAAAGCAAAAAACCAATAAAGAAATAGCCCAAGAAACCAAAGAACAAGAACTAGATGACTAATCGTTAATATGATTTTTCCTAAGAAGAGCTGATTTCAGCTCTTTTTTTATGCTATTTGCCTTGTTTAAAATTTCCAAAAACTCCCCCAATAACAACCGTTCGATATCTCTCCTTAAAACTGTACTGATAGCAATTTGTGCTACGTTACATTTTTGCCATAACCAGCGCACACTTTTAAAAAAAAGTTAAATAATTGCAAATTTATTACTAAGGAATATTTAAAAGCTGTCGACTATATAAAAGGAAAATTAAACAATAATAATGGTATTTATAATGAGCAGAACCCCTTATATCACTCAAAACGAATATGTATTAGATGAAAATATCACCTTGATGACAACCAGCGATTTGCAAGGAAATATTGTCCACGCTAATGATTTCTTTGTACAGGTTAGTGGTTATGAATTAGATGAGTTATTAACACGTCCACACAATATTATCCGCCATCCGGATATGCCCAAGGAAGCTTTTGCCGACATGTGGGCAACACTTAAAAAAGGAGAACCTTGGACTGGTATTGTGAAAAATCGTCGCAAAAATGGCGACCATTACTGGGTTCGAGCCAATATCATTCCAATGGAACGAAAAGGGGCTATTACAGGCTATATGTCTATTCGGACACGCGCAACACGTGAAGAAATTGCTACGGTAGAACCCATTTATGACGCAATGAATGAAAATAAAAGCCAACGAAAAATTTTTAAGGGAATTGTGCTTTCTAAAAAAATGCCATTTCACTTTTCAACATATTCAACGCGTTCGCGTATCCGGCTAATCATGAGTTTGTTATTTATTCTTTGGCTCATCATGGCAAGCTTCATTCCCCAGTCAATCGCACCTCTTATGATGATGAGTGCCTGTACATTTATCACGTTACTGATCGGTAATGTGGTATTTGAAAAAATGCTAGCAGCGCCATTGGAAGACATCACCAAACAAGCACTTGGTATTGCACGAGGAAATCGACATAGCGTTAACCATATGCAGCGCACAGATGAAATTGGCTTAGTATTACGTTCTATTGGGCAACTGGGGTTAATCTGCCGCTGGTTAATCAAAGATGTCTCCGAACAAGTTGATAACGTTCGCAAAGGCAGTGAATCTTTGGTTTCTGACTGTCATGAATTAGAAACACATACTCAGAGAACCGTCGGATACATGCAACAAACCGTTGCGACAATGAACCAAATGGCTGTTTCCGTAAAAATGAATGCTGATAACACGATTCAAGTTGATCAGCTTTCCAATACCACCAGCGAAACTGCAGTAAGTGGAGGTGCCATGATGGAAGCTGTTGTTGATACCATGGATGAAATTGTCAGTAGCACCAGCAAAATTAACTCCATCACTGACGTGATTAAAGACATCGCATTTCAAACCAATATACTCGCGTTAAATGCCGCGGTAGAAGCCGCACGTGCAGGTGAACAAGGCAAAGGCTTTGCCGTTGTTGCCAATGAGGTTCGTAGCCTAGCAAGCCGCAGTGCAAGCGCAGTGAATGATATTCGCGAATTAATTAATGATTGTGAAAAGAAAGTCAATTCAGGAAAAAATCAAGTCCATACAGCCGGAGATACCATGAAGGAGATTGTTGACCAAATACAAAATGTCACGCAATTGATCACCCATATTAGCCAAGCAACCTCTGAACAAGCGGCTGGTATCGCCGACATTACCCAAGCAGTCAGTGAGCTCGAAACCATCACACAACAAAGTACATTACTGGTAGAGCAAAGCACAGAGACATCAACGATGGTAAAAGCACGCTCAAGCCGACTTGAAGATGCGGTTGTTGTTTTACATTAATATCTAATTGAATAGCAAAAGGGCTGTCATCCAGCCCTTTTTACAAAAAATATGAATTCATTAACAATGATTATTTTTCTAAGGGTGGTAATTCAGCCAAAGGCCAACGCGGGCGAACTGTTACACCAAGCCCTGTCGTTGTTCCACCTTTAAGACGAATAAGCCCCGCTAGCGCAATCATCGCACCGTTATCTGTACAAAACTCAGGGCGCGCATAAAAAACTTCACCACCGCGCTGTTTGAGGACGTCTTCCATTTTAGCTCTGAGAGCACGATTAGCACTAACGCCGCCGGCCATCACCAAGCGTTTAAAACCAGTTTGCTCCAATGCACGTTTGCATTTAATCGCAAGCGTATCTACCACCGCATCTTCAAAGGCTCTCGCAATATCTGCACGGGTTTGGTCGTCATCCGCATTTTCACGAATGGTATTGGCGGCAAAGGTTTTTAACCCTGAGAAGCTGAAATCCAGCCCTGGTCTGTCGGTCATTGGACGAGGAAAAACAAAACGACCTGCTGTGCCTTGCTCTGCCATTCGAGATAACACAGGGCCTCCAGGGTAGTCTAAGCCTAATAATTTAGCTGTCTTATCAAACGCTTCACCTGCCGCGTCATCGATGGACTCGCCAAGTAGCTCATACTCACCAATTCCCGTCACACTGATAAGCTGGGTATGCCCACCTGAAACCAGTAACGCAACAAAAGGGAATTCAGGGCTTTTCTCTTCTAACATCGGTGCCAATAAATGGCCTTCCATATGGTGAACGGCCACGGCAGGAACATTCCATGCAAAAGCTAATGAACGCCCAACAGTTGCACCAACCATTAAAGCCCCCACCAAACCAGGGCCCGCAGTGTAAGCTACAGCGTCGATGTCTTCACTGGTTAAATTGGCTTCTTTCAACGCCGCTTGAATTAACGGCACTGTTTTACGAATATGATCACGTGAAGCCAATTCAGGCACGACACCACCATAGTCTGCATGAACTTTAATTTGGCTGTATAATTGATTGGCTAATAAGCCACGCTCATCATCATAGATTGCGATACCAGTTTCATCGCAAGAGGTTTCGATACCTAAAACACGCATTGCACTACCCTTGTTTATTGCATAACCGCAAGTCTATCACTATTTTCGTTCAATCGCGTAATTAATGTTGTCAAAAGGCTGACTTTCCTGACTGTATAGTCTATAATCAGTCCCCTGTAATAAAAAATTTCGTGTGGCTAATTCTCATTATTATCTGGTTTTGTTTGCTTTTTCATCAAATGAACTGCTAATCAGGTAATCTTGTGTGATTCAATTTTATACGGCACTTTACAAACCCGTACTCATTGAAGTAAAATTCCGCACCATTTTAAATGAAGGCTGGTGAATCAGTACCAGCAACAAACCGATTTCTATTGAGGTGAGAGGCACATGCCGGTAATTAAAGTACGTGAAAACGAGCCATTCGACGTTGCACTGCGTCGTTTCAAACGTTCCTGTGAAAAAGCAGGTGTTTTAGCTGAAGTTCGTCGTCGTGAATTCTATGAAAAACCAACGACTGAACGTAAACGCGCTAAAGCATCAGCTGTAAAGCGTCACGCTAAGAAACTGGCTCGCGAAAACGCACGCCGTACTCGTCTGTACTAATTGTTTGCGGTGAAAGCCGCATTCATTGCAGACGATAGCTAATACAAAACTTTAGTTTCTCTCGTAGTCACTCAGTTTTTGTAGTAGTAAATAGCTAAGCAGTTAAAGGCCGTGCTTTCCACAAGGAAGCGCGGCTTATTATCGTTCATCAACAGGCGAAAAAGAGGCTTATGGCTGGACGAATTCCGCGTTCATTTATCAATGACTTGTTAGCAAGAACCGACATCATTGATTTAGTCGATGCAAAAGTCCCGTTAAAAAAACAGGGTAAAAACCATCACGCTTGTTGTCCGTTCCATAATGAAAAAACGCCTTCTTTTACTGTAAATGGTGAAAGGCAATTTTATTACTGTTTTGGTTGTGGTGCGCATGGCAATGCCATCGATTTTTTGATGAATTACGACAAACTCGATTTTGTCGAAGCTATCGAAGAATTATCTGCGCTACACGGCCTTGATGTCCCATATGAAAAAGGAACGGGTTCAAGCCAAATAGAACTTCATCAACGGCAAAATTTATATCAGTTGATGGAAAAAATTAATCAATTTTACTGTGCTGCCTTAAGTCATCCTTCTGCTAATAAAGCGAAAGATTATTTAAGCCAACGTGGTTTAAGCACTGAAATTATAGAGCATTTTTCGATTGGCTTCGCCCCTGCGGGCTGGGACAACTTGCTCAAAAAGTTTGCTGTAAACCCAGAAAGTCGCAAACAGCTTGATGATGCTGGCATGTTAGTGACAAATGATAATGGCCGAGTCTATGACCGCTTTAGAGAGCGTGTCATGTTCCCAATTCGGGATAGGCGCGGTCGTGTGATTGCCTTCGGTGGACGCGTATTAGGAGATGCTCTTCCTAAATACTTGAACTCCCCTGAAACCGATATTTTCCATAAAGGTCGCCAGTTATTTGGCCTTTATGAAGCAACACAAAACAGTAATGAATTATCAAAATTACTGGTAGTTGAAGGTTATATGGACGTTGTTGCACTTGCTCAGTACGATATCCGCTATGCGGTTGCTTCACTGGGTACATCAACAACCTCAGAACATATTCAGTTACTTTATCGTTCAACAGATACGGTTATTTGTTGCTATGATGGTGACCGCGCTGGCCGAGAAGCGGCATGGCGAGCACTTGAAACAGCCCTACCTTATCTGACGGACGGCCGTCAATTGCGTTTTATGTTTTTACCAGACGGCGAAGACCCAGATTCATTAGTACGTAAAGAAGGCAAAGACGCTTTTGAGCAACGCATGAAGGATGCTCAAACCCTTTCTGCTTTTTTATTTGATTCACTTGTGCCACAGGTAGATTTAAAAACGCAAGAAGGGAAAGCAAAATTTAGTAAACTGGCTATCCCTTTGATTAAGCAAATACCTGGTGAAACGCTGCGCCTTTATATGGCACAAGAGCTAGGAAATTTTATTGGTATACCGGATATTTCTCAAGTTCTTGCTATGATTGATAGAGAGAGCACAGAACAAGTTAACTATCAGGCTCCCAAATTAAAACCAACCACAATGCGAATACTTATCGCGCTGTTGGTACAGAATCCGAACTTTTCGGAGCTTGTTCCCTCATTAGAGGGAATTGCCCATATTCAAATGCCGGGGCTTTCTCTATTTCAGGAATTGGTCGATGTCTGCCGTTCCACCCCCGGAATGTCAACTGGGCAGTTGCTAGAGCGTTATCGTGATAATAAATTTGCGAAACAGCTTGAAAAACTGGCAACGTGGAACGATATAGAAATAGAGGAGATAGCGGAAAATACTTTTATAGATGCCTTAAACCATCTATTTAATAGCGCACTCGACGAACGTTTCGACTATTTGATAGCAAAAGAACGAACTGAAGGGCTGACCCCAGAAGAGCGCGAAGAAGTCCGCTTAATCACTCTTTCCAGAGTGAAAACATAATCTAACCCAAAACAGAATTAATATTTTAAACGGCTTAAGTGCCGATAAACACAAGGCAAATGCCTGTAAAATGCTACGAAAATAAAGGGCGTAGCGAATAATAAATATTCCCTTTGTATGTTCTTGTTGGCCGAATGTTTCGCCGACCGACACCAATCTAAATACTCAGAAGTGTGGATACCGTCTTATGGAGCAAAACCCGCAGTCGCAGCTTAAGCTACTCGTAACCAAGGGTAAAGAGCAAGGTTACTTAACCTATGCTGAGGTCAACGACCATCTGCCGGAAGATATCGTCGATTCAGATCAAATCGAAGATATCATTCAGATGATTAATGACATGGGCATCCAGGTCATGGAAGAAGCACCTGATGCCGATGATTTAATTTTGGCTGAAAATACTTCCGATACTGATGAAGATGCAGCAGAAGCCGCTGCACAAGTGCTGTCCAGTGTTGAAAGTGAAATCGGCCGTACAACCGACCCTGTTCGCATGTATATGCGTGAAATGGGAACCGTCGAGCTTCTCACTCGAGAAGGCGAAATCGACATTGCAAAACGTATCGAGGATGGTATTAATCAGGTTCAGTGCTCTGTTGCTGAATATCCTGAGGCTATCACTTATCTTCTTGAGCAATATGACCGTGTTGAAGCAGGAGAAAGCCGTTTATCTGATTTAATTACTGGCTTTGTTGACCCTAACGCGGAAGAAGATCTTGCACCAACAGCGACTCACGTTGGCTCTGAATTACCACAAGAAGAGCTTGATAAAGACGATGACGAAGACGAAGAAGATGAAGACGGCGATGACAGCGATAGCGATGACGATAACAGCATCGATCCTGAATTAGCGCGTCAAAAATTCTCTGATCTTCGTGAGCAATATGAAAAAACGCGTCAACATATTAAACAATATGGCCGTAGTGATGCAAAAACGGCTGCCGCTATTGAGCAGCTTTCCGAAGTATTTAAAGAATTCCGTTTAGTTCCTAAGCAATTTGACTATCTGGTCAATAACATGCGTGAAATGATGGACAGAGTTCGCTTACAAGAGCGTACCATCATGAAACTATGTGTTGAGCAGTGTAAGATGCCGAAGAAAAACTTCATTACTTTATTCAGTGGTAATGAGACCAGTGAAACTTGGTTAACTGCTGCAAAAGCAATGAACAAGCCTTGGTCAGAAAAACTGCTTGAAGTTGAAGAAGAAATTCTGCGTTGCCTACAAAGACTGCGTCAAATTGAAGAAGAAACGGGTCTGACTATCGAACAAGTTAAAGATATCAACCGTCGTATGTCTATCGGTGAAGCGAAAGCACGCCGTGCGAAGAAAGAGATGGTTGAAGCAAACTTACGTCTGGTAATTTCTATCGCTAAGAAATACACCAACCGTGGCTTGCAGTTCCTTGACCTGATTCAAGAAGGTAACATCGGTCTGATGAAAGCCGTTGATAAGTTTGAATATCGCCGTGGTTATAAGTTCTCAACTTATGCAACTTGGTGGATCCGTCAAGCTATCACGCGTTCAATTGCTGACCAAGCACGTACTATTCGTATCCCGGTTCACATGATTGAAACTATCAACAAACTGAACCGTATCTCTCGCCAGATGCTGCAAGAAATGGGCCGTGAGCCATCGCCAGAAGAACTGGCAGAACGCATGCTAATGCCGGAAGATAAAATTCGTAAAGTACTGAAGATCGCTAAAGAACCTATCTCTATGGAAACCCCTATCGGTGATGATGAAGATTCACATTTAGGTGATTTTATTGAAGATACAACTTTAGAGCTGCCTTTAGACTCTGCAACGTCAGAAAGCTTACGCTCTGCAACTCACGAAGTGTTAGCAGGCTTAACCGCTCGTGAAGCAAAAGTGCTACGCATGCGTTTTGGTATCGACATGAATACTGACCACACCCTTGAGGAAGTTGGTAAACAGTTTGATGTTACCCGTGAGCGTATCCGTCAGATCGAAGCGAAAGCGTTACGTAAATTACGTCACCCAAGCCGCTCAGAAGTTCTGCGCAGCTTCCTTGACGAATAATTGATTTATTTATATCTAAAAACACCTGCTCCGGCAGGTGTTTTTTATGGTCACTAAAACCATGGAAAGCTACACTACCGGTGTTTCATGCAAATAAACCCAAACACACTTTTCGGGTTCGACCCTGATACATGCAGTCGAAATTCTTAACGACTCAATACCATTTATTTGCTGTTTTTCTTGATACTGAACCCAGCAATAGCCATTGTCTTCGCGCAATGGAATCAGATTAATACACTCTGTAGAAAATGATGTTCTAGCCCCTACATTCTGACTAAATAACTGAGTCACTGCATTTAATCCAATACAATGGCCTTGTGTGGTAACCATTTTGAAGTTGTCATCGAAGCTGGCTAATAACGGCGCCAAACTTTTATTACCACGACGCCCTGTAAAAATATCCTCAATAAGAATATGTAAATCCACCACGCTTTGCTGCGCTCTTTCCATTGTTTCACTCATTTATTTTTCCTTGATCACTGAAATTAATGAAAGTAACCCGAGTATTGATGCAATAAGAAACGTAAGTTGATAACGTAATAAATCACTCGAGAAAGTCATTAAGCTAAATATAGAAATAAATACGACTGCACCAACACTAAATGCGACTTGTCGATTAATATTCCATAACACGCTACCTTGAAGTAAATCTTTGTCTTTGAAATCCATCAACGAGCTAATTTGTGCAGTATTGGCGCTCAACCCTCCACCCATCCCCATCAATAAATAAGCAATTATCAATAAACTGAGCTGGCTGGAAGATGAGACCCAATAAAGCAGAAAAATACCAAGGCTATGTAATGTAATACCAATAATAAATAATCGTTTTTTTCCTATCTGTAAGTAAAGACGTCCACCAGTTAACATTGATATTACCGCCCCCAATGCATATAGCACCATAAATAGCCCGGTTTTTGCTGCACTGAACCCCATGTTCTCTTGTAGATTAAAAATATTGAGTAAATTAACTCCCGTAAAAATACCGGGAACAGCATAGTAAACAATAAAAGCATTACGCAGATTGCTATTTTTCAATAACTGAAAATTTAAAATAGGTTCTCGACATTTTTGGGCATATTTAAGGTAAACAATAAATACGAATACAGAAGTAAAAAAGCTCGCCAAAGCCAATAGCAAATTGTGATAATCATTATAAAAAGAGAATGATAATAATAGGCTTAACAAACTTAAACTCACCATTATTAGCCCCAAAATATCTGGCTTTTCTCTTATTTTTTTCCCATCATTTTTTATCCATATCCAAGCGAGTACTGCCGTTAGTAATGAGAAAGGTAAATTAGAATAAAAGACCCAATGCCAAGACAAAGAATCAATAATTAGGCCGCCAATTGCAGGTGAAAATGCGGGAGCAATTAACGCGACTGTCATAATCAATGTTGATATACGCTGGCGATCATTATTTGGAAATAATGCGAAAACTAACGCCTGACCTACCGGAATTAATAACCCTCCCGCAGCCCCTTGGATAAAGCGCCAAAAAATTAAGCTATATATTAAATCACTGCTTCCACTGAGCCAAGCTGCAATAGAAAAAAGTAGCATGGAATAACACAGTAATTTTTGGTTACCTAACCTACCTGCTAACCATAAGCTGATTGGCATCACCAGAACTAAACCTAAAATATAGGCATTGGCAACCCAAGCCACTTGAGATTGGCTTGCTGAAAATGATGCAGCAATGTCAGGCAATGCTATCGCTGACATAAAAATATTAATACAATCAATAAAGAAACCGAGTAAAAATACTGTGGCAATTTTGTATCGATAAGTCATGGACTTCCTCCGGTGGCAAAGAATAGGTTTAAGTACTTTCTTTGTCGATACAAGGGAGGTAACATGATTGTTTAATAAAAAAGAACAATCGTTATCATTATGCAAAGAAATCTTAAAAAGATTATCAGTTTTCTACAGGTTGTTGATTCGGGTTCATTCACTAAAGCCGCAGATATTTTAGGGCTAAGTCGCTCTATGGTTAGTGTCGATATCAAACAATTAGAAGGTCAGCTTAATGTAAGCTTGCTAACACGAAACACGCGAAATATTGCATTAACAGAGGTAGGAAAACATTTTTATGACGACTTTAAACGTATTCAAAATCAAATAGATGAAGCATTCGAAAAAAGCCAAAATTTAGGAACGAATATTGCTGGTTTGCTACGTTTTTCATCAACGAGTGAATTTGGCCAACGTTTTATTTTGCCGCTACTCCCTGAATTTTGCCGCCTTTATCCTAAGTTAAGGTTACAATATTCATTTAACTCATCATTAGATGACCTGATCACAGAAAAACTCGATTTATCTATTCGATTAGGTAATTTAAAAAATTCATCTCTTAAAATGAAAAAACTAGGTGAATATGAGATTTACTTAGTCTCCACTCCTGAATTTCTAAAAAAATACCCAATCAAACAACTCACTGATTTAGCAAATGTCCCATGGATTAACCATGCGCTATTAAACTGGCAAGATCCTCAATATTTTTTACAGAATTCAAAAAATGAAAAATATTACTTACCTTTAATTAAAAACCAATATGAGTCTAATTCTGCGGCCGTTATTCACCATATGGTGCTAGCCTCTTTAGGTATTGCTATCTGCCCTGCTTGGATGGTTGACGACGACTTGCAGCATGAGCGTTTAGTTCATGTGTTACCCGAATACCGTTTACCGAAACAAAATATTCAATTACTTTATCCAAATACTTTTGTTTTACCGGCTAAGACACGTGCATTTATCGATTTTTTAGTCGATAAATTAGCTGTAAATAAATAAAAATATAAAGATATATCGATTCAATGTTTCTAAAGTGTAGTTTCTAATCTACCACAGTATAAAAACTCATTTTTCTCATTGTTAATGGCTATTATGCCCTCCATGGCATAATAGTTAGCATTATTTCTTAGATGCTAAATAATCTTGCAGAGTGCCTTCCGGTTTTTTCTTACAAAACTCAACAATCTGAGGGACCTCAGCAACACTTTGCTCTGTTAGCGCAACATAATCTCCACCTTTAAATTGCGTTTCTTGGTTTGTTACCCATAACGCAACAGGTGCCCAGCTTTGAGGATCTAAATTAATAAATTGCTGGCAAGTCATATTCTCAGGTGTAACCGTATTTTTGTCTGCTGCCATTGAGTTAAATGAAATTGTAGATACAGCAAATAATACACTAGATATAATAACCTTTCTCATTTTAAACTCCTTTGGAAAATTAAAAACATATAATCATGTGGCTGGTTATTATTAGCATATTATTTATTAGAATTACATATTCCAATTTTGATGATTAAATTTATACTGAATTAAAAAATCGAATAACAGACAATAAAAACAATCAATTACAAACAATGACCTAATTAGAGCATCAATATAAGATTTGTTTTTTATAGAAAAGCCACTTATAAAAAGTGGCCATAAATATTTAACTATACTACTTTTACTTCCACCTCTGCAGGGTCTTTAATTGGTTCATTAACAAAGAAGAAATAAACCAATGATGCAAGGAATGCGACCGTTGCACAAACAACAAGAGCTAAGGTAAATGAATGTGTTTGGTCAATAATAATACCGGTAATAATCGGAGCAAATGACCCTCCAATAAAACCACCGAAATTTTGAATACCACTCACTGAGGTAATTAAACGAGAAGGCACTGAAACTAAAATCAATCCCCAAGCAGAAGTCCCTGCAAAGTGAATAGAAAACAAGGCCATACTAATACAAGCAACAGCTGAAAATGTGCTGTCAGTATAAGCAGCAGGTAGTGTAAATATGGCAGCAAATAATAAGCCTAAGCAAATCATCCATTTACGACTTTTCATTTTGTCAGCACCACGTTTCACCACATAGTCTGCAACAACACCATTTACGAGCATTCCAAGCGCACCAAATAAAAAGGGTATTGCGGCAACCCAGCCAGTTTTTTCTAGACTTAAACCTCTTGAGTTTTCAAGATAAGCGGGCAACCATGTTAGATATAGCCAAACCATATAACCCACACCATTAAACCCAATAATCATTCCCCATAAAGAACGTTGTTTAAATAATGATGCCCATTCTTTGAAAGAAACTTTATTCGTTGAAGATGGTGGAGCTCCGTCATTTAAATAGTTTAATTCATCATCTGTTAATTCTAATTGTTCACGATTACGATAGAAAATAAACCAAAGTATAGACAGAATAATCCCACTAATACCGATAATAATAAACATTGTACGCCAGCCAAAAGCTAACATTAATGCAATGAGCAAAGGTGGAGCCAGCGCTTGAGCTAACGTAGAGGACATATTAACAATCCCCATAGGTAACCCTCGTTCACGAATATTATACCAATCATTAACGACTTTAACGCCTGTAGGTAAATGTGGGGCTTCACCAATACCTAAAATAACTCGCGCAATAATTAAATGGGTAAATGAAGATAATAGCCCTGTAACCGTTTGTGCTAACGACCATAAAAACAAACCAAAGCCATAAATCTTTTTAACTCCAAAGCGCTCCATTACCATACCTATAGGTAATTGGCATAACGCATAGCCAAATGAAAATACTGATAACAGTAATCCCATTTGGGTTGCACTAAATCCTAATTCTTTACTTATTGTAGAGTTAGCAATAGAGAGTGATGCTCTATCTAAAAAGTTAATGATACCTGCTATCAACAAAAATGTAAGCGCAATAAGCTGCCAGCGCTTTAGTCTTTTACTCGCATGTAGTGACATAATTAAGTACCTTTAAGACGTAACAGGACCCTGCGGAATAATATTTACTCCGCAGATTTATTTTATTAATAATCTTTAGTTGTTATCTATTATTTACGACTTTAGCTTTAATATTAATTCTATTTCCACTGGCGTATCAAAAGGCAATGTATTCGTACCTATTGCTGAACGTGCATGCTTACCTTTATCACCGAGTATTTCAATTAAAAAATCTGAAGCTCCATTCATGACTTGTGGCTGATTTTTAAAATCATCAGTGCTTTGTACAAAGCCCAATAATTTTATACATTCATCAATTTTATCTAAATCTCCTAAATAGGCTTTTAACGAGGAAAATATATTAACAATACACTGTTTTGCTGCTTCTTGGCCTTGCTCGACTGTTAATTCTTTACCTAACGTACCGCTATAAATTAATACGCCATCTTTTTGACAATCATGGCCTGATGTATAAAGTAAATCACCATACTGCTTAATAGATACATATGAAAACTTTGGTGCCCCTGGTGTGGCAAGTTTAATTCCTTTTTCTTCTAATTTCTTCTCAATATTCATTCACTTTTCCTATTTATTCAGCAATATATTTGCCATGTCATAATAAATTTCAGCCGCAAGATATAACTCTTTTATTTCAACAAACTCATCTTTAACATGAGCTTGAGCTAGTCCCCCAGGCCCCATAATAAGTGTAGGGATCTGGCTGGTAACCGAGAAAAAAGGCGCCTCACATGTCGCTTCAAATATTTCCGGTAGCGCTGTTTTTTCTGTGAAACGGCTCACTGTATCTAATGCAACTTTAGTTAATTCGTGATCCGCTGGGATATCTGAAGCGGGAATAAATAAGTAATTATCTAAGTGATAATCTATCTCTTCACCTTTGTTATATTGCGCGATAGCTTGATGTAAGCTCGCTTCTATTTCTTGTTTTTCTTCCCCTGGAACGAGTCTTCTATCTATTTCAATATCACAATGCTGAGGAACAATATTCGGAGCTGTACCACCATTAATAGTGGTTATAATCATTGAAGCACTACCTAATAGTGGATGACTAATTTCCTCAACAGAAGCGCGATGTTGTTCTATAGCAGGTAGTATTTTAGACATCTTAGAAATTGCACTATCAGGATAACGAGTTTTTGCTGCATGGCCTGCAGTGCCTTTAGTACTTAAATTATAGCGGCTAACGCCTTTATGTGCGATGCATACACCAAGAGAAGTTGGCTCACCAATAATGGCATAATCTGCAGAAATTCCATCTTTAATATAATGCAGCATGCCAAGATTAATTCTCTCCTCATCCACATTAAATACTAAAGTTAAATTACCTGAAAATGTATCTTGATTACGTTTTAATAATGTTGCCGTATACATCATTGCAGCAACACCAGATTTCATATCTGCAGCCCCTCTCCCAAAAACCTTTCCATCTTTAATCACAGGGTCGAATGGCTCGGTACTCCAACCACAACCACAAGGCACAACATCTATATGACCGTTAAATAATAAATGTTTACCTTTTCCTGAACCTTTTAAATGTGCAATAACATTTGGACGACCAGGAGCTACCTCTTGCATTTCAACATCAATATTTTCTTGTTTAAAATAGTGATATATAAATTCAGCAACTTGTTGTTCTTCCCCTGGCGGGTTTTCGGATTTATGCCGAATTAAGGCACAAAGAAGCTCTAGCAACTCATGTTGTTGCTGTTCATTTAATTTATACATTTTATTCTCCGATATTTAATATCGTGCGTCTGGTGTAATAATATGGTCTATTTCATTATTATTTAATGCATATATTTTGTTTGTTAAATTAGGAATGACACAACTGTGATTCGGTATAATATTTAATACATCACCAATATTTAATTTAATTTGTTTTGGGTCATAGCGAAGATAGCCATGTTCTTCATTTAATTTAACTAGTTTTATAGTTGGGTCTTCCACTATATAACCAAAGCCTGGTTCTGCAGATTGGTCAGAAGTTAATGTTTTTGTCCCTGCATCTACTGTTGCATACCCCTCAATAGGAATACTCACAACAGTTGTTCTTATTGTTAAAGCGCAATCTTCAGGCGTATAAATACCACCATAGATAGCATTCATATCTCCAAAAATAAAGTTCCCAGCCCGTGACTCTGTAATCCCTTTTAATTCATCAGCATAGAATGAAGATAGTGTTGACCCGCCAGATGTCCGAGGCGCTGTAATACCCAATTTTTCTAACCGTTCTTGGCAAGATAATAAAAGATCTGCTTCTGCTTTTGCCGCTTTACGTATTTCAGGCTCGGTTCGGTATTGGTATATTGTTCCTGCATAAGTAAATACACCAATAATTTTCAAATTAGGTAATTTTTGTATTGCCAGTGCAAATGGCTCTAAGTCATCTAATTGAATACCTTCCCGGTGAGCACCATAATCAACAGCAATATAGACCTCAATAATTTGGTTTTCTTGCTTTGCTGCTGCTGATAATTGTTCAGCACCTTGTAGGCTATCAATAATCGTTCTTAATTTTATTTTTTTAGCTAACTCAATAAATTGCTGACATTTTTGTTCACCAATCATTGGGTAAGCAAGCAGAATATGATCAATTCCGCCTTTCGCCATAACCGTCGCTTCTTGCAATGTGGCACATGTAATTCCTTTTGCACCACAGGCGATCTCAAATTTCGCTAATTCTACTGATTTATGTGTTTTTATATGCGGCCAGTGTTCAATACCTTGCTGTGTTAGCTTGCCTGTCATGCCTCTGACATTTTTTTCAAGTTGCTGTAAGTCTAAAGCAACGTAAGGCGTTATTGGCATAAAAACCTCTCTTATTCTTCATTATTGTCTTCCCCTTTTAATTCCGCTAAATAGGTATAAAGGGTATATTTGGAAATATTTAAAAACTCACAGATTTTCTCACCTGCTTTTTTGATTAAGAAAGCACCTCTATCATCAAAGAATTTAATTGCATCCATTTTTTCTTTTTTACCCATATTGATGACAGGGACTTTGATAACCTGCATGCATTCTTGAATAAGGTGATCTAAAATTTCATTAACGTCCGTGACAAAAACTTCCTTAACCGTATCTTGCTCAATACTATTACGTTGTGTAATGCCTTGAATGGCTTTTTCTGCGGCAATAAATTCTGAGATATCTTGATTAATACAAAGCGCCCCAGAAACTTTGCCAGTTTCATCACGTAAATAAATTGAAGTTGAACGCAACATTTTCCCATCTTTGGTTTGGGTAAAATAATTGTATTTGTCGCCATCAACATCTGTCCCACGCAGTACCTCAAGCCCTAAATTACTACTTGGGTCTCCCACCTTTCGTTTCGTAACATGGCCATTAATAATTGCAACAATACTACTTTCTAACCCTTTGCTATGGTCATGTAATACCACTTCACAATTGTCGCCAAATTGGCCCGCAATTCCTTTCATAACTGCTAATAACATTTCAAAGTTGTCTTGAATAATTTTCATTTTCTACCAAACTTATTTTAAGCCTAACTAAATATTAGTTAGATAATAATGGAGACTCAATCAAGATTTGAGCAATTTGTGATCTATCTCTTGATTCTAGCTAACAAATTTTTAGTTGCCATGACTAACATAGCAATACTCCCAGTTTATAAAAAAACTGGGAGATATGATAGAACAAGGGGTTTCAGAGAGTTTATTGATAAATGGGAAGCTATGCAGAGACAAATTAGCGACCTAACTTTTTGTTAGTTTCTATTACCAACAAAAAGTTAGCAGCCCTATTTTTATAAACTCACCCAAAACACGCCAGTTTCTCGGATCTCTGTAAATTGATTTTGGAATTCGACTAAGTTTTGTTCTGGATTTAATGCGCTAAATCGTTCTGGATGCATAAATTTAGCCATAGCTTCAATGGCAAATATATTCATCGGATTGTTGTAAAAATTATGGTAAATCGCCATAACGCGCTTTTCTTTAACTGCCGTTAATGATGAGATCCCTTGTCTATCCATTAATACTGATAACTGCTTCTGCACGTTAGCTTTATTTGCATTATATCCTAAGCTTACTGCGAGCGAACGACGATTAAAGTTGTGCCAATCGGCGCCTGTCAGTAAATAATATTCTGGGTTTAATGTAATAATATTCTCAATGGAACTTTCAGCCCCTTTTGCAGGAAAGCTATCTGCAACTAGATTATTTCCACCTGCCAGGGCCGCTAAAGAACCGTAACCTGAACGCCCATAAAGTTGACAACAATTATCGCTAAATAACCCTGCATTCGCTTCAATCAAAACAGTTGGAAACGGCTGAGCTAATTGGCTTTCAATCGCATCTAATTTTTCTTGGTACAGTTTCGCAAACTGTTCAGCTCTTTCTTGTGTTCCTAATAATTTCCCTAATAATAAAATGCTTTTCGGCGTGTTTTTCGCGATATCCATTCGAAAATCAATAAAAATAACTTGAATACCGGCGGCTTCAAGTTGCGGTAAAATTTGGCTATCACGCATCGCACCATAATTAGCCTTATGCATAATTACCACATCAGGCATTAATTCGATCAATTTTTCAACTTGAAGACCCGCTTCACGAGTTTTCTTTAAGGTTGGAATTTTGTCTAATTCAGGCAACACACTGAAATAAGCTTGTTTTAAATCTGGCGCGTACTGCGTAAGCGAATCACTCCAACCCGCAATACGAGATATCCCACTTTTACCCGCAGCAATATCCACTGGCAAAATATCACGACTATCCACCAAAAATAATTTTTCAACGGGAAGATTAACTGTGACTTCACGACCTTGTAAGTCGGTAATCACCGTTGGCGTTTTTGCCTGCCCCCAAAAGCTTAGTAAGCACAATAATCCTGAGAGAAATAATTTCATGGAAAATCTTTTACCTTAAATTTAAATAGGTTGGTATGAATAAAGCCACTGTACAGTGGCTTATCATTAGTTAAAATATCAAATTAGAAAGTCACACTGTAATTAAGGGCAAAAGTTCGGCCACGGCCTTTATAATCGTACAGGTTTGCAGCGCCATATTTAGGGCTATATAAGCTTTGTGCCCGCTGTCCCCAAATTGTGGAGTAATTTTTATCCAGCAGGTTTTCGACAGCAAAGCTAACTTTACCCACTGGTAGCATATAACTTCCTAATAAATCAACGGTATTATAACCATCGAGTTTCTTACCAGCCGCATCCGTTAAATTGAACGTTTGCTGGCTTTGTAAGCGTAGCGCCCAGTCATTCGGCTCCCAACCAATATAGGCATTCACTTTTGATGGGCTCGCAAAATCAACGCTCCATTTTTCCCAACTACCATCCACTTTAGTTTCTGATTTTTGTAGATTGAAGTTACTTCCAACACTCCAATCTGAGTCAGCAAAGAAGTAATCCACCGCACCTTCTACCCCATAGATACGGCGTTTATCGGTTTTCATATAGATGGTCATGTCATCTTTATTAATGCCATAGCTTCTATCAGACAAAGAATAATAGGTAGCAACTTGTGTGCGTAAGTTTTCCCCTGTGTAACGCCATCCTAACTCGAAAGAGTTAACCTTAATTCCTTTTACCTTGGTATCATTAATGTTAACACTTTTATTGAGATGATAGTGGCCATTGGCATCTGGGGTCTTCGCATAATCACCTGTTCCGTAATACTTAGCAATATCAGGAATTTCAAAGCCTTGAGAGAAATTAAACCATGTTTGTTGCTCTTCGGTTAGGTTAAGCAGCAGCCCTGCGTTAAATAGTAAGTTGTTGTAATCCGTTTTCCCACCCGGTACTGCATCTGCTGATTTACCTTTGCCGTTAGCAATCGCTTCTTGCTGTGCATAACCAATAAAATCATCGACTTTATTTTCTGTGTACTGATAACGTACACCACCGCTTAACGTGAACATTGGCGTAATGTCATAACTACTTTGTAAAAATGTCGCCATATTCGTCGTGGTATAGCTTGGATAGCGGCCAATTTGGAAAGCTTTAGTTAAGTCCATTCCCCCGGATTCTTTCGCTTTATCTAAATCAAAAAACATTTGGTTCGCACGAAATTGCTCATGCTCTGCATCCACACCATAAGTTAACGTTAATTCATCGATAGGTTGGCTATTGAACGTCAGCTTAGTTCCATAAAAATTGGTTTTTTGATCCGATGAGCTGATACTTGTAACATCTTTGCCTGTAAGGGTTGGGAAAGGATAAAACTTTTGTGATTCATCACGATAATAAACTTGTGCAACAAAATCCTGCCCAAATACATCTGCATTTGAATATTGTAAATTGAGCAAATTACGCTCAGTTCCCGGCAAACGGTCAGAACTTAATTTGCTGCTGTTATAAGCTTCACCTTGCCCTTTAACCGCGGAAAAATTTTTTCCTAAATAGAGGCCGTGTTTACCATCAGACTCACTTTTATAATGCTGATAAACAGCTTGAACCTGTTGTTTTTCATCGATTTTGATAGTACCTGACGCCATCACATCCAAACGATCAGAAAATTGCAGCCCTGTTTGGGTATTATCAATATTAATCGCATTACCTTTGCCATCATACCAACCGCCATAGCGTTGATAAGCAACAGAAACACGTCCGTGAGCGTTCTCATTACCACCACTTACTGCTGCAGCAATATTTTCATCGTGATCTTTACCACTGTTAAAGCCTGTTTTTCCACCTAATTGCAGGGAAACTTGTTTTTCTTCTTGGCCTTTTTTCGTCACAATATTAATCAAGCCACCACTGCTACCACCACCGTACATCGCCGTTGCGCCTGAAATAACTTCGATATGATTAATATTAAAAGGATCGATAGAATCTAATTGGCGGCTATCACTACGAGAAGAGTTAAGGCGTACTCCATCCACCATCACAATCATTGAACGGCCACGCATATTCATGCCATAGTTTGTCCGCCCTTGGCCACTGACACTCATTCCTGGAATAAGCTGCGCTAAAATATCTTTTAATTCTTTTCCACCTTCAGCTTGCTGCTCAATTTCAGCATTATCAATCACCCATGTGGTTTGTGCCATTTCTGAAACGGTTTTATAACCACGTGTAGCAGATACGGTTATGGACTCTTCTTTTTTATCGGCACCAAATACGGAGGGGGAAATAAAAGGGAGAAAGCAAGGAGAGATAATAAAAAAATGCTTTATTTTCATTAAATTAAACCTTTACATTATTAGAATTGCTGTTATTGAATCTAAAAAATAAATCACAATGCATAACTAAATTACTGTTTATTATTTTATCAAATAATTATTATCAACAGTAACTAAGAATCAAGATAAATATAAGAATTATTATTATTAACAACAGATAATGAAAGGTTATTCAGTACTAGTCACGCATCCTTGCGCAAGATCTTCCTATTAATTACTTCACGCTAACGACTGCAATATAATTCAACTTTCCACGATTTTGCCGAAAATGACGGAACATACGCAAAAATTGGGGACGATTTTCTTTCTTCAATGCATTACGGATAATCTTTAGGGCACCCAAAATGCCTTCATCGTAAATCAACCCTTTTGGTGATAGCAACGTCATTGGCCCAGTGTGAGATACCACTTGTTGGAAGCCCGCTTGTTGAAATAATTCTACCCATTGCGCTTCAGGTAATGGCTGTGCTTTAACATTAATCGCTTGCTGCATTTGGGAAACCACACTTTGAACAGCTTGGGCATCCTTAAATGCAATATCATGGGTTAATAAACAGCCACCCGGTTTTAGTACTCGATAATACTCCTGCAATAGCTTCGCTTTCGCTTTATCGCCGTACATGGTTAGCATGGCTTCATTAATAACCACATCAAAACTGTTGTCCTCAAACGGTAGTTTTGATGCATCCGCCATTTGGATTGTCACTAAATCTGTTAGCCCTTTATTCGCAACATTCTTTTGTGCTTGTACGAGCGCCTGCTTGTCCATATCAATACCCGTAATATGACAATGGAATTGGGAGGCAATTTCAATGGCGGTGGTTCCCATATTACACGCGACTTCAAGAACTTGGCTGTTCTTGTGTAACCCTGATTGGCTAAGTAACCATTCGGTTGCTTCTTTTCCCCCTGGGCGTAAACGTTTTTTCCCCAAGCGTGCTAGAAATTTGTGCCCTGCTTCGTGGGCGGTAAATGATTGGTCCATTTTCACCTCCAAGTTAATGTGTACAAGCCGTTTCAGGCTCACGTAACATAACTAACAGCATTTTTGCGGGCTCAAGCGCATCTACCGCATGAGGAATATTAGCAGGCATTCTGACAACTTCCCCCGGTTTAGCCATTACAGGCTTTCCTTCGATGGTAAGTTGTAAGCTCCCTTCAACAACCATCACAATCGCATCAAAAGGGGCGCTGTGTTCAGACAGCGCTTGGCCTTTATCAAAAGCAAATAAGGTGATATTTCCCCCGCCATTTTTCGCTAATACGCGGCTTGCAATACCTTGTTCAGTATAATTAATTAACTGATTGATAATCAGCGCTTCTGAAGGTGTTATTGTGTTATTGCTCATCGTTTAATATTCCTTAATTCAATCGTTTTCATTCAGTTATCTAAATAGCGGAATGACCCCTTGGGTCTGCCGGCCTTGATAATCCATTGGCGTAATTGCGACGGGTAATTGGTACAGTTGTGTCAGGTTTTCTTCCGTTAAAATTTGTTCAGTTTCACCAAATAAACAACCGCTGCCGTTAAATAACAACAGTGAATAATCAGCGATATGCAGCGCATGTTGTGGATAATGACTCGTGAATAAGATAGTCATTCCGCGATGTATGGCTAAATCACGTAAAACGCTGAGCACACTGTCTTGGTTGGCAAGGTCCAATGCGGATGTCGGTTCATCAAGAATCAGAATTTCTGGTTCGCTGGCTAATGCCCTCGCAATCATGACCATTTGTTTTTCCCCGCCGCTGAGGCAGTTAAAGGGTTGGTCAGCAAATTTGCTTATGCCTAAGTACGCTAAACACTGCTCTACAATTTGGTTATCTTTTTCATTGGGTGAGGCATACCAAGGTAAATGACGAATACGCCCGAGACTCACCATAGTGCGAACAGAGTAATGAAACAGTGAACCACTAAGCTGTGGAACATAAGCGACGGGTGCATTTAGGGAAATATTGCCTGTTGATCCTTTTTGTAAGCCGAGTAGTAGTTTTAATAAAGTTGTTTTTCCGCGGCCATTTGGCCCTAAAATCGCGCCAATACTGCCCTTTGGTTGCCGAAAACTAACATTCGTAAATAATTGGCGTTGGGCTATTTTGAAATTAAGGTGTTCAACTTGGATCATAAATCGGCCACCTTTTTATTCAATGTGTGGATCAGTAGTGCAAAAATAGGGGCGCCGATCAGTGCGGTGATCACACTTAATGGAATTTCTGCATTCGTCATACTGCGTGCAAAGGTGTCGACAGCTACCATATAAATCCCACCAATGACCGCACTGGCAGGCAGTAATATCCGGTGATCATGCCCTACCATTAGCCGTGCAATATGTGGAACAATCAGCCCTACCCAGCCGATGGTGCCGGATACCGCCACTGTCGCACTGGTGATCAAGGTTACGCTGAGTAACACAGCCCAGCGGGTTCTATTAATTTTCATTCCTAAAGCTTGTGCATTTTCTTCCCCAAGGGACAGCACATTGATACGAAAACGCAGCGCAAAAATGACCAAGACACAGACCAGCACAACCGGAAAAACAATATTGAGTTTGAGGTAAGACGCACTGGCAAAGCTGCCCATAAGCCAAAAAACAATGGTTTGTAACGTGTTGTTTGGGTCTGCAAAATAGGTAATTAACGAAATTAATGCAGCAAAAAAAGCATTAATAATGACTCCAGCAAGAATCAACATTAATAGCTGGCTGCCTTGGCGATTCAAACCAAGTAAAAAAACCAGCACGATAGCTAGCAATCCACCGATGAAAGCCAATGAAATGGTGACCAACAAAGAAGAAAATAATAAAATAGCTAGCGCGCCACCCAATGCAGCCCCTGATGAAACACCAATAATTTGCGGCCCAACTAATGGGTTGCGGAAAATACCTTGCAAAGCCGCCCCCGCAACCGCCAGCCCAGCCCCTGCCGTTCCTGCTATCAGAACACGCGGTAAGCGCACATTCAGCACCACATTTTGTTCCGTTCGGCTATAGTTCCCCATCATTTCATTACCAAAAATAGTGTCATAGAGAATATGCCAAACCGCGGAAAACGAAACTGGGTAACGCCCACAGCTTAGGGCCAAAACAAAAGTCAACAATAGGCCAATAGCAAAAATGAACCAAAGATATTGGGGCTTACGCATGCGGTTTCCCCATCAAAGAAAGGTAGTGTTGGCTACTTTTGTTCATCTCTATTTGCAAAATTCCGTCAATTTGCTCATCTGACACGTCATAGCCATAAAGTTGCTGATATCTCAGGCGAATTTCCTCACGCAATGGCATTTTCATCGTTTCCGGGTGAAAAATCATCGATAACCATTGCCAATACAGTGGTGTTTCTTGGTTTGGTGCATCCCAGATAAAACCACCAATAGGGAGCTTATACACACGCTGGTTTTTCACGGCGGTGACTTCACTTAGCATAGGGTTGCGGTAAACATCAGCTGGCGATAACCCTTCTTCGAAATTACCTAATAGAATAATGTCAGGGTCCCAAACCAGAATTTGCTCAATATTGAGGGTTCTTGGCCCAGTGAGGTCACGGTTTAAGCTCACCCCACCCGCCAGTGCAAAATCTGCATTGTTGTGTGATGTTGAGCCAAATGTTTGAATACTCTGGTTAAAATGGGATAAATACAGGACTCGGGGCTGCTGCGCTTCTGGTATTTCAGCGGTAGTTGCTGAGAGTGTATCGACAACTTCTTGGCGCCACTGGATCATCTTCTGTGCTTTATCATTGTGGCCAAGTGTTTGTCCCATTAGGCGAACCCACTCTTGCGTATAGCGTTCTTGCCCATAATCTAACGTAGCAACAGTCAGCCCTGCATCACGCATAGGGGAAATAATATCATCCCCTCGATGACCCCATTGCCACACTAAATCGGGCTCCACATTAAGTAATGCTTCAATGTTTGGCGTAAAATTGTTACCCACCACATTTGAATTCACTTGTAGAACAGGAGAAAACATTTGGCTTAGCATGCCATCTCGCGCAGCAACCTTTGCAAAAGGATGCATTCCGACTAATTTTTCGCTGCTTTCATCCATGCCAACTAACATCGAAGCGGCAGGGATTGGGATCACGACAATACGTTTTGCAGGGGCTGATAAATGAATTTTATCACCTGACATATCTGTGAAATCAACAGCTTGTGATGCATATACATTGGCTATTCCACCGAAAGTTAGAAAAACGGCGGCGAGTCTAAAAGCATTATTTATCATAGGGTTATTCAGCTCTCTGCTAACATCTCAATTGATAATGTGTATGATTATCATTTATACTTAAGCCATTCTAAGACGGCGTAAGAGGATGACCTATGACATTTGTCAAAAACGTTTTCCCCCATGCACAATCACTCAATGCCCTTAAATCGTGCTTACTGTTTAATGGGGTAGAAGATGAGAAACTGGCATTACTGCTGGAAAATTGTGGCCATATTCGCTTTAAAAGTGGTGAAATTCTGAACCATGAAGGGGAACCATTTAAGCATTGCCCCTTGATGATCAGCGGGCAAATAGAAGTGTATCGCCACACCTATTTGGGTGAAGAAAAAATTTTTGGTTTGTTTTGTACGGGGGAAATTGTTGCCATCGCAGCCGTTTTTATGCCTCACAACCGTTATCCCATGAGTTTACGGGCAAAAACCGACGGTGAAGCTTTGCTACTTGATAAACGCGATATTTTACGACTATGCCATGCCTGCCCGCAAATTATGGAAAAACTGCTAAGGCGTTTTAGTAGCAAACTATATGAGAACATTAACCATATCGACTGGCTAACTTCGAGTTCTGCTGAACAACGGCTAGCGGCCTATATTCTCGATTTAAAGCATAAGCAACTGACTTCAAATATTGTTTTGCCTTTATCTCGGGGCCAGCTCGCGGCTAAATTAGGCATACGTTACGAAACACTCAGTCGGTTAGTTTCTGGGTGGCGGCAAAAAGGGTTTATTGATATCGAGAAAGACACTGTGCATATCCATAATGAAAACTACTTAACGAAATTATCTATTTCTGCACAGCGCCCATTTTAAGAATAACGCATTAACGAGTATTAATGCGTTTATTCATTATTAGAAGTTATAGGTTACACCACCATTCACATTAAAGCCCATACCGGGGAACAAGGTGCTATCTTTTGCTGTGACGGTCTGATTAGCAACTGATGTTGTCGCATAACGTTCATCCGTTAAATTATCCATCGATAAATACACAGACCACTGCTCTGTTGGTTTATAGCTACCTTTAAGCCCTAATACGGCGTAATGTTTACGTTTTTGAATATCGAGATTGTTTTGGTGATCAACAGCCATATCCGTTGGCGCCCAATGAATATTTGGCCCGAAGCTCCAATCCCCAATTTCATATAACACCTCGGCAGCGACAATATTGCGAGGAATACCTGCGATATAGTTGCCGTTATACTCTCCCCCCATAAAACGGAAATCATTATAAGTCCATGAAACTCGGTAATTGATATCCCCCGGCCCTGCGCCAACACGTCCTGTCAGCCCAGCTTCTAAGCCTTGATGACGGGTTTTCGCGGCATAATTAAACACGCCAACAACCGTCCCTGCACTGTCATAAGTGGTAATATACTCATCTTTAATTTGACTGCGGTACAGCGCAAGGTTCCATTTCAACCCATCAGTAACATCCCCTTCTCCACCAATTTCATAAGTAATGGCTTTTTGTGGTGAGAGTTTCGTCAGTTTTCCATTGCTAGAGTTAATAATTTCCCAAAATGTTGCAGGTTCTTCACTCGCACTGATATTAGCAAAGTAGCGCTGGCTTTCCGTTGGGCGCCAAATAACCCCCGCTTTTGGTGTCCAAAATGTCCAACTTTGGTCTAACGACAAATGACTTTGCCGTTTTTCTACGTGACGGCGTGCATGCGTACCTTTGACATCTAAGTTAACTGTCACTGTTGGTGTAATATGTAAGTCTACCCCCACACTGCCATAGAGGTTTTCAGCTCGGCCATCATATTTGCCTATTTTTGTTTTGTCTGCCGGTGTCCCTTTACGGTTTTGCATTAATTCAGTCTGCAAGGTCATTTGGTCCCATGCAAGTGCCGTACGGTATGTCACGGGTTCAGTTTCAATATTATAGGTGAATTGTAGCCCTTCACTGTGGCTGCGGCTAAAACGGTAGTAAGCGGGAGTAGTAAAATTATCATGAGTACGAATGTGCCAAACTCCAGCGCCAATCGCTTGGTTATCCACTTGCCAGTCTGAGCGGTTAGCCACTCGGAATTGCTCAACATTACGGTGTGGGTCACGTAGCCACACCATCGGGTACACATCTGTAGGGTTATTATTGAGTACCTCTTCAGAAACAGGCCCCGCAACGTCAAAGCGCAAATCTGTCCAACTCAACCAAGTTCGGTTTTCAAAGTTATTAGTCACATAACCAAAGTTGCTGCGTAACGTTTTACGTTGAGAAGCAGAGTGTTTGCGATAGCCATCAAAATGGTCATAAGTGAAATTTACACGACCATCAAATACCCCATCGTCAGAAACTCCACCAAATGCCGTTTGTAACCCTTCGCGACCATGGGAGCCGTACTCATAACGTAGGCGGCCTTGCTCGTTTCGCCCCGTGTAAGAGAGCACATCCAATTCACCTCCCAAACTATTACTTTGTGGGTTAAGGCTATTTGCGCCGCGGCGTACACTTACCATCCGCGCATCACGCATTTCTAAGGTGCTGATGTGAAAACTGCCGTCTGCATCTGTTGCGGGTAAGCCATCTTGGAGCAGCAACACACCCCGAGCAAGCGGTGCGCTTTGTACTCCTGACCCACGAATATTCAAACGTGGCTGGTCAATCCCCCCAAAGAAATTTTGAATCACTAGCCCTGGCTGATAATCAAGAGCATCTTGTAAGGTCGCAAGGCGAGTCTCTTTTTCGATAACAACTAAATTTGTTCCACCAGCCACTTTTTCAAGCTTGCCTTTTTCTTGCTGTTCACTCGGTGACAAACGGTTTTGACCTGTTGAAGACGTGACGATCAGTTTGTCCGATGTCACTGCTGGTGCAGCGAACCCAATTGGTGTCGCCAAAGTTCCTATACCTAAAGTGAGTGCAATACAATGCGCCAATTGGTGCCGTTTTAAACGATAAGACATATATTCACCCCAATAACAGTAATGGTTATCATTTTCATTTAAGGGGTTTAAAATAGAGGATGGGTTTAGATATCCCTATGACATTTGTCAAAAATGCCTAGAGTGAACTTCGTTTTCAGGCTAATCACACATGTAATTAGCCAAGTGGCACTTTAAGTTACTGTGGGTATCAAAGTATCAATAGCCCATTTTGATTACATGGCAATTTATCATCACGATCCCACGTTAAAACCAATACAGATAAGTCATCTTGAACTGAAAATTCACTTCCTTCAATAATGGCTTGTTGCTTTTCATTATCACATTCAGCCCAAAAACCATCTGTTGCAATAATTAGCCGACAATCCACCTCAGTGACTTCTTTATAATCAAGTAAAAATGCTTTTTGTAAATTAAAACATCGAGTGACTATTTTTCTATTTTCATCCTTCAACATACTTTGTACAAAAGGTTCGCCGAGTGGATTAGCACCAGTATGAACATTAGTAAGCCAATTTATCGATTTATCTTTTTTCCAGTTACCTAAACGAATATCTCCCGTATGAAAACAGAAAACAGATTCCCCCGAATTAAAAGTTCCAATAACTAATAAGCTCGCCTTCCCAATTTTATATTTAGCTTTAGTTCCTTTAAATCCAAGCTGTAAAATATGATCAACGATATTTTCAGTTAAGTGGCTCTGCTCTATTGAATTTAATTCTTGAATAACTATCTCAAAGAAGAATTTAGCCATTTCAGTAGTAGCTGGAGATGACGTTGAAACGTCAAAAGCAATCACCAAATTAAAATTACCTCGGTCAATTAACGCATATAAATCTTTATTTTGTTTTCTATCAGCCCCCATTTGAGTTGCAAATAACCATGAGAGCTCTTTAGCTGTTCGCGTTAATGTTTGATGCATTCGGTTAATCTTTCAAAAATAACATCTTCTCGTGAACGAATTCCTTGGCTAGTGCTCTGTACTGCCATTTCAAAATCATATTCATTAATCAATAAAGCTAAATTATTTGAAATATATTCTTTTAATGCTGTACTTGACTGAGAGATCTCTTCAACAATACTTTCTCTTCCATCGAAAATATTTAAAATATCTTCAATATCTCGACTACTTAATAAATCACCATTCCCTCTACCTAGATACGCCTCTAATTTTGTGGCAACAAAATATTCAGGCCGAATTAAATTTATAGTGACATTCTGAGTTAATTGATATTGGCATGCCATTTCTACAGCTTCTTTGTGCCAACGATTACTAAAACCTAATACATTTTGGTCTACAGGCATAAAGTCAACTTTGAGTTCACCAATTAACATTCGGCAGATAACATCATCAAAAGGATCTTCCCTGAATCCTCGTTCTCTCAACTTTTCTTGTAATTGGCTCCACTTAGCATAACCAACTATATCGACCACCAAGTCAACATCATCAGTATATCTAATTTGCTCTTTGGTATATTCATCAGTGACTAACAAACCTGTAGTACAACCGCCAACAAAGACAACTTGAGCTAATAGCTCTTCACCTAATGCATCTGCAACCACCAGTAACATACTTTTTTGTAAGTTAACCTTCTCGCTCATTTAACTTCCTCAAAAATGATTTTTAGTTTTTCTAAGGATAGATTGTGCTCTCTCGGTCTGCCAATCCTAACCGCATCAACTAAAGCTAACATTGCATACAGCCTACTATCTAATTGAACTGCACGAATAATATTAGAATGTAATGGCTCAATAGCAAATCCTTTTGTCTTTCCTCTTGGATCTGGCCATACAAGAGGAAATTCTCCTGATGTCATTAGTTTTCCTTTTAATACAGGAGCTGCTATTGATGTTGCAATTCCCCTTGTCAGCTCACCTTCCTTTGCAGGAAAAACATACTTGATTCCAAAAGCAATAAAATCAAATAAAGCCTTAGTATTCACCTTGGGAATCGCTAATCTTCTATCTGGCTTCGCTAGACCAACATCGTACATACGATTTAAGCCTAAACTGATTTGTGACTTACTAATTCCTGTCAAAAACTCAAGGTTTCTGACAGAAAAACGGCTTTTAATCGCGCTTTCCTCATTATAACTAGGCTTTAGCCCTTTTTCTGTCCATTCATCCTCTACGACGACTAAAATATCATCATCAACATGAGCTAAAGAAAAATCCGCGGATGACTCTCCCGAAGCATCCTGCCCCTCAAACATATCCCCCCAATCAACTTTACTTTCATATAAATGAAAAGTATCACTATCGAAATTCTGACGATTCAAATCGATATGCATCGAAATTATTTTTAAAAGAATCAGTATATCTTGACTTTTCATATTCTAAATTCCGCCTTGTCTCACGTCCTAGGACACGGGACGATTATTAATAAAAAAATATTTTTGTCAATACACGAACTTCATCTAGGTTTTGCTAACTCCCCAAATACGGCTACACACTTTCTCTAATAACGCTTTGTTATGGCTAAAAATAACCATTGCGAGTGGTCGCTCTTCGGATAATTTCACTAACAACTGCCAAATTTCTTTTTGCAAATTGGCGTCTAACTGTGCGGTGATTTCATCGGCAATTAAAATTTTCGTTCGCGGGTCAAGGGCTCGCAGTAACGCAATACGAGCAAGTTCACCACCCGATAACTCACTGGGAAGCCTTTCAAGCCAAGCAGGTTTAATCGAAAAGCGCTCTAACCAATGGGTTTCTGGCTGCCAAGCATCAAATAAACTCGCCCCCACCTTGCGATAGGGGTTAAAGCTTTTTTCGGGATGTTGGGGGACTAATTGAATTGGGCAATAACCTTGTTGAGGTAACGGTTGCCCTTCAAACAAAATGGTTCCTTGGGATGCCTTTTGCCACTGAGCTAATACTCGGCCCAACGTGGTTTTCCCAAAACCACTGGGCGCAGATATCCCAAGACGTTCACCGCTAGTCAGTGATAAGCTAAAGCCATCCCACAGCCGCTGCCCACCTTGTTCAATGCATAAATTATTTACTTGTAAAATAGGTTCAGTGATACTCATTTACTTGCCATAAATTGATGTTCCGGTAACGCATTCCACAACGATTGCAGCCATTTTCCACCGCCGCCTTGTTGTAGCTTTTGGCTGCTTAACACTTCTTCCAACGCTCCGTTACGCAATAAGGCAATACGGTCAGCAAAACGTACAGCCATGGATAAATCATGGGTGACCCATAAAACACCTCGGCCATCGTGGCAAAGCGATTTAATGTTTTCGAGCAGTTGTGTAGCATGGTCATCATCCAGCCATGATGAAATTTCATCCGCTAAAATATATTGCGCGCAAGAGAGTGTCGCACTGCTGGCGAGTACCCGCTTTGCCATTCCACCGGATAACTGGTTTGGGTAGCTATCCACTAGTGAGCTTTGCAAATTATATTGCTGTAAGTGCCGCGCAACATCGTGCATTTTAATATGCTGCCCACTTAACACTGCGGCACGTTCTAATTGTGGGCCGATACGAATTAATGGATTAAGTGCGCTAACCCCTTGAGGTATATAGCATAATACATTACCACGGTGCTGCGCTTTGTTTTGTTCGGTCAGTTTTTTACCATTAAGGTGAATACCGCCACGACAGCGCATATTATGGGGAAGTAACCCCAAAACATTCTGTAATAACAAGCTCTTGCCTTCCCCGCTCCCACCCACCAGTGCAACCATCTCACCGGGCCGAATATCCAATGAAATCCCTTGTAGTAACGGAGCCCAACGCTTGCGCCCTAACCAACGAAATTGCGCGACATCCACGGTGAGATTATCAAGACTCAACATACGGCCCCCTTCAACCAAAGCTGCTGCAAGGCTTTAGCAAATTGGTCAAATAATAACACTAGCCCAACTAAGGCAATGCCTGGGAAAACCACCAGCCACCAAGCTCCTGTGCTGAGATAACGCAATGCATCGGACAATAAAATACCCAGTGAGGGCTCATGGGGCGATAAACCAAAGCCTAAGAAACTTAACGCCGCACTGTGTAAAACCGCATGGGGAAACATTAACAACGTTCCTACCATCCATTGAGGCAAAATCATCGGTAAATAGTGATAACGCCAGCGGTAAAACGCACTGTTACCAATACGTTGAGATAACATAATATAATCTGACTGGCTAACTCGTTGTAACTCCGAACGTAAAATTAAGGCTAATTTTGGCCAATGCGTCAGTGCAACGGCCCAAATCACCCCCATTTTTCCGCCACCCAGCGTAAAACAAATCAATACCAGTAATAAAAGATGTGGCAATGCCAACATGGCATCAATAACGCCACGCACTACATAGTCCATCACTTTGCTTATTGAAGATAAACCGGCCATGACAAGTGCAATAAAACCACTGGTAACCGCTGCCATAAGGCCGATTTGCAAGCTAGTTGCCACCCCTTGAAAGGTTCTGGCAAATAAATCACGCCCTAAATTATCTGTACCAAATAGATGCGCCCACGAAGGTGGCAAACGCCTATCGAGTAAATTCATTTCAATATCATTGAGGGAAAGACCAAACGCATAGATACTGACAACAACCAGCAAAAGCAACGAAAAAGCTAACTTAAATAAAGCGCGATTAGGGTTATATGTCATGACGCTCTCATCACTCCCTTATTCACTTTTTTTAGTAGGCTGTCAGCTACCGTATTGCTAAAAAATATTATCGCGGCACATAACATGACAATCCCCATCAATAACGGAATATCTCCACGCAACCCTGCATCAATCGTCGCCTGACCTAAGCCTGGATAGGCAAATACTTTTTCTGCTAATAATGCCCCACTTAGTAATTCACCAATAGAAGCAAACTGTAAACAAATTGCCGGGGTAATAGCATGTTTTAGTACATGAAACCCAATCATCGACCAACCATTATCCCCTTGAGCCTGTGCGTAATGAATAAATTCACTGCTCATCACTTCAACAACTTTGGCACGTGTATGCAATGCGATATTACCCACGCCTAACATACCCAACGCAATGACAGGTAAAACTAGGTGATGAAGTTTCTGTGAAAATGTTGCCGTTTGCTCATCCAAGCCTATCGGCCAAGCACAGCATATCGGAGCCCACTGTAATGTCACCGCAAACAAAGACAACAACAGCAAACCTACCCAAAAAACAGGAATTGAAGCCAGTAAATAGCATAATGTTGAGATGAGTTTGTCTGGCCAGCGGTTTAAATAACGCCCAGCCACTAAACCCAACGCAAAACCAACAACTCCAGAGAACAGCCAAGAACTAATAAGTAGAGCTAAAGAAGGCGCAAGGCGGTCAGCAATCACTTGAATTACTGGGGTGTTATAGAGCATGGAATAGCCAAAATCCCCCTGTAACACTTGTGAAAACCAACGCCAGAACTGTACCCATAATGGCTGATCAAGCCCCCATCGCGCGGCAATTAGCGCATATTGCTCAGGGGGAACATGCAGTAAGTCATTGCCGATATAGGCTTTTATTGGGTCGATAGGCGAGTAACTCAGCAGGATAAAAATTCCCGCTGCCGTTACGGTTAATAAACAAATAAATCGCAATAAAAGCCCGAGTGCGGTTCGCATTACTGACAGGTCCACGCCCATTCATCGACATTATTTAATACTGACCAAGAACCATGAATTTCAGGGGCACTAGTCCCTAAATCAACACAATTATTCAGCAAATAAATATGTTGCAGGTTCATTAACCAAGCCCATGGAGCATCACCTTTAATACCAACACCCGTGTTACCATTCCAATCCACTTGTTGCCATAATGGAATCGCTGCGTCTTGGTCAGCTTGTGCTAACGCTTTTTCGATTAGTTCATCAACTGCCGCATTTTTATAATAACCGGGGTTATAAAAACCAACACCAGCTGCTTTGCTGCTGTAATTATGGACAATTTCCATCGGGTCTAAGCTTCCCCAACCAAACAATGTTGGGTTAGCATGCATCTGTAGCTCAACGGTTTCCCAACTTCCCGATTTTAAATCCATTTCGATACCAATCGGTTTTAAGCTTGAACGGATTGCCTGAGCAAGGTCACGACGTGTGGTATCACCACTGGCATACCATAATGTCAGTTTCGCCACTTTGCCATTTTTCTCACGTAGGCCTTCTTTATTCAGCTTCCACCCTGCCCCTTCTAAAATAGATTTGGCTTTCTCAAGGTCACCATCTTTAAAAGCGGAGTCTGGGTTATTCCATGGCAGCCCTGCGACGCCAGTATAAGCCGGTACGGCAAAGCCTTCTAATACGGATTCTGCCAATAGTTTACGGTCAAGTGCATAGTTAATCGCTTTACGGACAGCAACATCAGAAGTGATGTCGTTACCGATAGGGTTACCTTGAGCATCTTTCTCACCCGCGGGTGGAATCGGGAAAGAGATACCGCGGTTTTCCACGCTATAGCGCTCAACCAATTTCATGTTTTTCACATCATTAGCATTCGCTGCTACTGCGGCAGGGATACGAACGATTTCCAGTTGATTGCTTTGTGCCGCAGCAAAGGCCGCATCTTCATCAAGGAAGACAAAGACCATTTTACCAAAGTCATTTTTTGGCCCTGCATAATACGGATTTTGCTCGACAATCAATTGCTGCCCCGGCTGGAATGCGACTAAGCGATAAGGGCCTGCGCCAATCGGGTTATGTGCATAGGTTTTCGCATCATATTTATCTGCACAAACAATCCCTAGCGAACCTAGTACATTAACAAAGGTACTTTGTGGGGAAGATAACGTGATCTTCACGGTTAGCGGGTCAACTTCTTCTGCTTTGGCAAAGTTGCCCATGTCCACCTTACCGCCACTTGCCGCGGCATTGTTATAAGTAAAAACCACATCTTTGGCGGTCAATGGTGAGCCATCGGAAAATTTTAAGCCTTTTTTCAGCTTAAGTGTCCACTGTTTACCATCGGCATTATGTTGATAACTTTCAAGCATATAGCTATGCCATGAGAGGTCAGCCTTTTGTTTCAATAATGGGCTATGCAACAGTAGATAGCTGCCATGGCTCCACCCAAGCATAGGGTCAAATCCTTCAGTGGGCTCTGAACCAATAGCTAAACGTAAGGTTTGTGATTGAGTAGGTTCCACGGCTTGAGCTTGCAGTGTGAGCCCCATCAGGCACATTGCTGCAACGATATTTTTAATCATACATCCCTCTATAGATAGGTTTTATTTTTTATTTCAAACCACCAATGCCGTTATTTTCATTGGTGTCGCTATCGGTGAGATATTCGCTATGTGTAGAGTAACCAATATGAGTTATATTAAATTTAATGCCCTGATTGCTAGGCGCTACATCAATAGAACAGCGAATTTATTAGAGAAACCGTCAAAATTAAGTCGTTATTTGACCTATCTTAACAACTACTCATCAATTTCTTTGTCAAATTCAATTGGGTTAGATCGCAAGGACAAATTAGTAATAAAATTAGGGTCGTTCGACTGCCTTGATTGCAACCGAAACTGAGAAGGTGTCATATTATATTTTCGCTTAAAGACATCACAAAAATAAGCATTGCTACCAAAACCGCAGCGATGACTAATTTGAAAAACAGAATAATTCGAAAACGTTAAATAATTCAATGCCATCCCCATGCGAACATCTAACAATAATTGGCGAAAAGACACCCCTTCGCGGTTCAAATGGCGGCGCAACGTTGAAGGGGTCGTAAATAACGCTTTCGCAACATCGTCTAAATGCCATTTTTTTTGCGGTTCTTGAGTTATCAAATGGGTGATCGCTTGGTTTTTCGGTTCATCGTAATTGAAACGAAAAAGATTCAGAATATCGATACCTTCTTGATATATCGCCATTAAAATAAAATATAGGCTCTGTTTCATTAACAATGCTTCTTGGGATGCACTCTGTTTTTTTAATGGTAAGCATTGTTTTAGCAAACTAAAGTTACCTCTCACAGTTTCTGGGGGAGAAATATGGTAGATGGGTTGGTGGCTAGTCAGAGGCGCACCGGACTTCATCAATGTTTTCAGTAATAAAAATACCGCTTGTAATTCTTCTGCTGACATCGACAACGTGTGCAACTCAAGCGGCTGCTTCACGGTATTACACACAATATTGCAGGAAACTTGGCTGTATTTAGGAATAATTAAGGTGACATCGCTTTCAATTTCAATGGATTGGCCATTGATCACGATATTTCCTTTCGCGCCAGTTAGCATGGCTATCATCGCGCTTTCAATATAAAACGCTTTTAACACCATCTGGCTTTCTGAAAGAAAGAATTTATATTCCATAATCTCTATAAACTGCTGTTAATGTCAGAATGACTTCCCAAGAAAAGGGATTGTTGAATAGATATAAAGTAATGAAACATATCAGCTCTATATCAGTGCGGCTGAGAATATAGTCCGGTTACGTTGAAATCGCAATATAGATATACGCTCATTTTTTACTGTTATTTTGATGGTTGTTATATTTTCTAAATAAAATGCTGTTTAATTGAAAGGCAATTTTCGATATAAGGTGTAGAATCGCGCGGCATACACATGCAGCCTACGACACTGCATAATAATAATGATTTTTGGCGTTCATTCACATCCTACCCTACTTGCATTAGCTTTTACATCACAAATACCCAATTTTGGCTGGGGTATAGCTAAACATGTTCGCGTATTTTTAGTTGACTGAGTTGCAGGAGAAAGTATGTCTGATTTTTCAGGATCAGGCTGGTTAGCTGAAATCTTCTTACGATATGAACTAAAACGTGGCGTCACCCGCTTAACGGATAAACAACATATCGGCCCTTTAATGGTTCAGCGGCCATTCTACCCCGAGCAAGGAATTGCACACACCTATTTACTTCATCCACCCGGTGGCGTTGTCGGGGGGGATAAACTCCTTATTAATATTGATGTTCAACCACACGCCCATGCGTTATTGACCACGCCCGGTGCGACAAAATTTTATCGCAGTGCGGGCGGTATTGCACGACAAGTACAAACATTAACTGTTGCGCCCAATGGGTTCTTAGAATGGCTACCTCAAGAAAATATTTTTTTCCCTGAGGCTCAAGTTCGCTTAGAAACCCACGTTCGAATCGCTAGTTCATCAAAATTTATCAGCTGGGAAATCCAATGTTTAGGGCGCCCAGTATTAAACGAGCAATTCGACAACGGTGATATTCGGGGCCGCTTGCAGTTTTATATTGATGACAAACTCACCTTGGCGGAATCCATATTTATCGAAGGTTCGCAAAAACAATCAGCCGTCATGCGTGAATTTCCTATGGTCGGCTCCTTGCATATCTACCCCGCCAGCGATGAGTTAAAAGCTGAACTTCACGAGAGTTTGGCCGTGTTTTTCTCTACGGAAGTGAGACCGCTTGAATATGGGCTAACTGATGTAGACGGCATTTTAGTATTACGGTTATTAGGTTCTCAAACCGAGCCGATGATGACTTGCTTTGCCCATATTTGGCAGGCAACAAGACAATATTGGTTAGGTTATTGCCCAGAACCACCGCGTATTTGGGCAACTTAAACGTTTTTTAGGAGCAAAAAATGGAATTAACCCCAAGAGAAAAAGATAAATTATTGCTTTTTACAGCAGGCCTCGTTGCTGAAAGGCGTTTAGCCCGTGGGCTAAAGCTCAATTACCCTGAAGCCGTCGCGCTGATCAGTTGTGCGATTATGGAAGGCGCACGTGATGGTAAAACTGTCGCCCAATTAATGAGCGAAGGCCGAACCCTATTAACCGCAGAGCAGGTAATGGAAGGCGTGCCAGAAATGATCAAAGACATCCAAGTGGAATGTACATTTCCTGATGGCACAAAACTGGTTTCTATTCACGACCCGATTGTATAGGTAACAAAATGATCCCCGGTGAAATTAAAGTCAACCACGCTTTGGGTGATATCGAACTAAATGCAGGCCGAGAAACCCAAACGATACAAGTTGCCAACCATGGTGACCGCCCGATTCAAATTGGCTCTCACTATCATTTTTATGAAGTCAACGACGCCCTAAAATTTGAACGCGAAAATACACTCGGTTTTCGTTTGAATATCCCTGCGGGCATGGCAGTACGTTTTGAACCAGGACAAAGCCGCACAGTTGAACTCGTGGCTTTTAGCGGCAAGCGAGAAATATATGGTTTCCATGGCAAAGTCATGGGTAAATTAGAGAGTGAGAATTAATAATGAAAACAATCTCTCGTCAAGCGTATGCAGATATGTTTGGTCCAACAACAGGTGACCGTTTACGCTTAGCTGATACAGAATTATTTCTAGAGATCGAAAAAGATTTCACCACGTATGGTGAAGAGGTCAAATTTGGTGGCGGTAAAGTTATTCGTGACGGCATGGGCCAAAGCCAAGTCACCAGTGACCTGTGTGTCGATGTGCTAATCACCAACGCCATTATTTTAGACCATTGGGGCATTGTTAAAGCGGATATCGGGATCAAAAATGGCCGTATTGCGGGGATTGGTAAAGCAGGTAACCCTGATGTTCAACCCAATGTCGATATTGTTATTGGCCCCGGTACCGAAGTAGTTGCAGGCGAAGGTAAAATTATCACCGCGGGCGGCGTTGATACCCACATCCATTTTATTTGCCCACAACAAGCAGAAGAAGGTCTTGTTTCCGGTGTTACCACCTTTATAGGCGGTGGAACTGGCCCTGTGGCTGGCACTAATGCCACTACCGTCACCCCCGGTATTTGGAATATGTACCGCATGTTAGAAGCTGTTGATGAACTGCCGATCAACGTCGGGCTATTTGGTAAAGGCTGCGTCAGTAGGCCCGAAGCGATTCGCGAACAAATTGAAGCGGGTGCCATTGGCTTAAAAATTCACGAGGACTGGGGCGCTACCCCAATGGCTATTCACAACTGCTTGAATGTGGCTGATGAAATGGATGTGCAAGTGGCTATCCATTCAGATACGTTAAATGAAGGCGGTTTTTATGAAGAAACCGTGAAAGCCATTGCAGGACGAGTGATCCACGTGTTCCATACGGAAGGTGCTGGCGGTGGCCATGCCCCTGACGTCATCAAATCCGTCGGAGAACCGAATATTCTGCCTGCATCGACCAACCCAACTATGCCATACACCATCAATACCGTTGATGAGCACTTGGATATGTTAATGGTTTGCCACCATCTCGACCCATCAATTCCAGAAGATGTGGCTTTTGCGGAATCTCGTATTCGCCGTGAAACCATTGCTGCGGAAGATATTTTGCACGATATGGGCGCAATTTCTGTGATGTCTTCAGACTCACAAGCCATGGGTCGCGTTGGTGAAGTTATCACTCGCACTTGGCAGTGCGCCCATAAAATGAAATTACAGCGCGGAACTTTAGAAGGTGACACACCAGAAAGCGATAATAACCGTATCAAACGTTATGTGGCGAAATACACCATTAACCCCGCTATCGCTCACGGTATCGCCCATGAAGTCGGTTCGATAGAAATAGGCAAGTTAGCTGATATCGTATTATGGGACCCTGCATTTTTTGGCATCAAACCCGCCCTAATTATGAAAGGGGGAATGGTCGCCTATGCGCCAATGGGAGATATTAACGCCGCAATCCCAACACCACAGCCTGTACATTACCGCCCGATGTTTGGAGCGTTAGGTAAAGCGAAATACCATACCTCAATGATTTTTATGTCAAAAGCAGGTATTGAAGCAGGTGTTCCTGAAAAATTAGGCTTACAGAGCCAAATAGGCCGAGTTGAAGGCTGCCGAAATATTAGCAAAGCCTCTATGGTGCACAACAGTTATGTGCCACATATCGAACTTGACCCGCAAACTTATATCGTCAAAGCCGATGGTATCCCACTGGTATGCGAACCTGCGACTGAGTTACCGATGGCACAACGTTACTTTTTATTCTGACCCCTAATTAAAAGAGCCAGAAAATGAAAAAATTTATTAAAGTGGTTGCCCCACAACCCCATTCACCAAGTGCATTAACCCTGTGCTTAACCATGGATGAACGCACCAAAAGCCGTTTAAAAGTTACCTTAAGTGATGGGCAAGAAGCGGGGCTATTTTTGCCACGCGGAACCATCCTGAAGGAAGGCGACGTTTTATCCACTGAAGATGGTGAGTTAGTCACAATCGAAGCCGCGAAAGAGCAAGTTTCTACCGTTTACAGCGATGACGCTCTGTTGCTCGCCCGCGTTTGCTATCACTTAGGCAACCGCCATGTTCCTTTGCAAATTGAAGCGGGTTGGTGCCGTTATTTTCATGATCATGTGTTAGATGATATGGCGCGTGGGTTAGGTGCCACGGTTAGTGTCGGTTTAGAAAAATACCAACCGGAACCGGGGGCTTATGGCGGCTCATCAGGTGGTCACCACCACCATCACGGCCACGATGATCACCATCACTAATCAGGTTCAGGGAGTGTGCCTATGTTAGCAGATCTGCGCTTATACCAGTTAGTTAGTCCTTCTTTACCTGTTGGCTCGTTTACCTATTCACAAGGCTTAGAATGGGCGATTGAAAAAGGCTGGGTAACAACACCAAATACCCTTGCAGGCTGGCTAACCGCACAAATGACGCATGCCATTGCAACATTAGAGCTTCCCGTTTTACGGCAAATTCAGACTTCCCTTTCCCTTGGTGATATTGAAGCGGTGAAATATTGGTGTGAATTTATGATTGCCAGCCGTGAAACCAAAGAACTACGCCAAGAAGAGCGGCAACGAGGAATTGCTTTTGCACGGTTGCTGCCTCAACTAGGCATTGAACTGGATGCTAACCTGCAAACCTGCGTGAAACAAACCCAGCTAATGGCCTTCGCCCTCGCCGCGGTAAATTGGCAAATTGACGTTGAAAAATTGTGCACCGCGTATGCATGGGGTTGGCTAGAAAACACGGTGATGTCCGGTGTTAAGCTTATCCCTTTAGGGCAAAGCGCGGGGCAAAATATTTTATTTACCCTTGCTGAGCGCATACCCGAAGTGGTTGCGCAATCGGCAATCTGGCCATTAGACGATATTGGTAGTTTTACACCTGCACAAATTATTGCCAGTAGTCGGCATGAAACCCAATACACACGACTTTTTCGTTCATGAGAAAATGCTATGCAAGAATATAATCAACCCTTAAGAATTGGTGTCGGTGGGCCGGTCGGCTCAGGAAAAACCGCATTATTAGAAGTGTTATGTAAAGCCATGCGCGACACTTACCAAATTGCCGTTGTCACCAATGATATTTACACCCAAGAAGATGCCAAAATTTTAACCCGTGCCGAAGCACTAGATGCAGACCGCATTATTGGTGTTGAAACTGGCGGCTGCCCTCATACCGCTATTCGTGAAGATGCATCAATGAATTTAGCGGCCGTTGAAGAGTTAGCCATCCGCCATAAAAACCTTGATATCGTATTTGTGGAAAGCGGCGGCGATAACCTCAGCGCGACGTTTAGCCCAGAGCTGGCAGACTTAACCATTTATGTTATTGATGTTGCTGAAGGCGAAAAAATTCCACGTAAAGGTGGGCCAGGGATCACCCATTCCGATTTACTGGTGATAAACAAAATTGACCTTGCTCCGTATGTCGGCGCTTCATTAGAAGTGATGGAAGCCGATACCGCAAGAATGCGACCAGTAAAGCCCTATGTGTTTACTAACTTAAAGAAAAAAGTCGGCTTAGAGACCATTATCGAGTTTATCATCGATAAAGGCATGTTAAGACGTTAATAAATTTGGACGCCCTATAGGTTTTATCTATAGGGCGTTTTTAATTAACAAATACGGGGTAAAGGCTCGCTGTGAGGCAAATCTAATAACCTTGATGTACCGAAGATCCCAACTAATTTGACTTGTTTTTGCTCAGTCACACAGCCAATCGTGGCGGCATCTTTCCCTAATGGGTGCTGGTGTAGTGCAGCAAGCACCGCATTTTCCGCTTCAGGTTTCACCACAATCACTAGTTTGCCTTCATTGGCAAAGTTTAACGGCTCTAAACCCAATAGCTCGCACACGCCCCTAACTGCAGAAGAGACGGGTAAATCCCCCTCATTAACAGCAATTCCACAGCCACTGGCTTGGGCAAATTCATGTAGAATTGCCGTTACGCCACCACGAGTTGCGTCTCGTAATGCCCGAATGCCGTCAATTTCACGCAGCGGAGCTATCAATGGCGTTAATACAGCACAATCACTGCAAAGCTCCGCTTCTAACCCGAGTTGTTCGCGCAGGTTTAAGATAGTCGCGCCGTGGTCACCCAACGTACCGCTAACAATCACTTTATCCCCAACTTGAATATGCTGAGCTCCCCACTGGATATTGGACGGGATCACGCCAATACCTGCCGTATTGATAAAGATTTTATCTGCGGCCCCGCGCTGCACTACCTTGGTATCGCCTGTCACAATATCCACACCGGCCGCTTTTGCCGTTGCCGCCATAGATTCGACAATAACCTGCAATTCAGTCAGGGAAAAACCTTCTTCCAAGATAAAACCGCAAGAAAGATATTTGGGGGTAGCCCCACTAACTGCAACGTCATTCACTGTGCCGCAAACGGCTATTTTACCAATATTGCCTCCCGGGAAAAAAATCGGGTCGATGACATAGCTATCGGTACTAAATGCCAAACGGTCACCCAATGCGGTCATTTCCGACAAGGCAAGTCGAGCTTGGTCCTCCCTCTCATTCAACGCTGGGTTTGCAAACGCCTGCAAAAACAACTGTTCAATCAATTGCTGCATCGCCTGCCCACCACTTCCGTGGGCCATCGTCACCACATTGTTAGCATCACGACTCATTTATGCCTCCCGACGATATTGGTAATAAGCTGCACAGGCACCTTCAGAAGAAACCATTAATGCGCCAAAAGCCGTTTGTGGCGTACAACGGCGCCCAAACAACGTACATTCGTTCGGTTTACAGCGCCCTGTTAACACCTCACCGCAGCGTGCTTGCGGGTCATCTGCCACTTTATGGGGTTGTACCTGAAAACGCTTCTCAGCATCAAAAAATTGGTAAGCTTGAGTTAATTGAACCCCTGAGCCTGCAATTTCCCCCAACCCACGCCATTCACTGGTTTGTTTAAGTTCAAAAACTTCCTCTAACGCTTTAAGTGCCAACAGGTTACCTTCATCGGCCACAACGCGTTTATATTGGTTTTCTACCTCACAACGACCATCAGCGATTTGGTCAACTAGCATGGCTAACGACTGCAAAATATCTAAGGGTTCGAACCCTGTGACCACCAAGGGTTTATGGAAGTCTTCGCTAATAAACTGGTAGGGATGCGCTCCGATCACCATACTCACGTGTCCCGGTGCTAAAAAGCCGTCAATACGGACATCCGGTTGCTCAAGTAAGCTACGCAAGGTAGGAATGATCGTAATGTGCTGGCAAAATACACTAAAATTTGCTAATTGGCGTCGCTTCGCCTGCTGCAAGGTAATTGCCGTACTCGGCATTGTGGTTTCAAAGCCTAAGCCAAAGAAAACCACTTGCCGATGAGGATGCTGCTCTGCCAATGCCAAAGCATCTAGCGGTGAATAAACGATACGGACATCCGCCCCATTGCGTTTGGCGTCGAGTAAAGACCCCTTTTCCCCCGGAACACGCATTGCATCGCCATAAGTACAAAAGATAACCTCAGGGTGCTGTGCAATTTCAATACAACTATCAATTCGTCCCATTGGCAAAACGCACACAGGGCAACCGGGCCCATGAACAAATTCAATGTCAGCGGGTAATAACTGGTCAATACCAAATTTAAAAATCGCGTGGGTGTGGCCACCACAGACTTCCATGAGTTGTAATGGGCGTCGTTTCGCTTGGGGTATTTCATTCACCCGTTGATGAATATGCGCCAACAGCGCTTTTGCAAGAACAGGGTCGCGAAATTCATCGACGTACTGCATCTGCCGCTCCTGCATTTAAACCACTAAAATCGCTGACCTCGTGGTCTAGCTGGCTCATCGCGGTTAACGCATCCAAGGTAGATTGCGCTTCTTCTTCATTGATGATACTCATGGCAAACCCGACGTGTACCAATACCCATTGGCCTAATAAATCGGCGGTTTCCCCTTCACAAATGAGGCCAATATTCACATCGCGTTTTACACCACAAACATCCACTTGAGCGAGTTGGTGAATGTCTTCACCAACGGCAACTATTTTGCCCGGAATACCTAAGCACATAGCTGTGTCTCCAACCATGCCAGCCATGCATCCATCCCTTCGCCGCATGTCGCAGACACTTGGATAACTTGGATATTGGGGTTCACTTGCTTAGCATTGGCGATACAAGCATCAACATCAAAATTCAGGTATGGCAGTAAGTCGATTTTGTTCAATAACATGATATCTGCTGCCGCAAACATATGTGGATATTTGAGAGGTTTATCTTCCCCTTCCGTGACTGACAGTACCGCTACTTTATGGCGTTCCCCTAAGTCAAAACTGGCAGGGCACACGAGATTCCCGACATTTTCAATAAATAACAAACTGTTATCGGCTAACTCTAAACGTGCTGTTGCATCGTGGACCATTTGTGCATCTAAGTGACAGCCTTTTCCTGTGTTCACTTGAATCGCAGGCACACCCGTTTCGCGGATCCGTTGTGCATCATTAGTGGTTTGTTGGTCACCTTCAATCACTGCGCAATTAATTCTGTCACGCAGTCTTAACAACGTTTCTGTCAACAAGGTGGTTTTTCCTGAACCGGGGCTAGAAACGAGGTTTAGCGCTAAAATATTCTTCTGGCAAAAATCCTTACGGTTATGTTCCGCCAGATGGTTATTTTTATCTAACACATCCATCTCAATTTGTAGCATGCGTTTTTGGCTAATCCCCGGTGCATGGGTACCTGCTTCACCGTGGCCATAATCAAGGTCATGGTGTTCCCCTGCTGGTTTAAAACTTGCCTCAGCCGTTTGATAAATATGTTTATGCTTATGTTTGTGTTTATGCTTTTTAGACTTGCTTTCAGCAGGTGCGGGTTCATATTGGTGATAATGGTTGTGGACATCACCTTGATGATAATAATGGTGATGAATGATCACCGTTTGCCCATTAGGTTCATGATCATGGTGATGGTCGTGATCATGATTGTTGTGACCTTGGTGGTGATCATGGCCGTGATGGTGGTCATGGTGATGATCGTGGTCATCCCCCTCAATTTTGCGCTCTCCCGACGCACATCCACAAGTACTACACATAAGTTTCACTCCCAACCGCTAAATTGTTAAATTAGATTAATACATAGTCCATTGAGTCTAGTTGATACACCTCAAGCTCAGCTCAAAAAGCTACTCCACTTCCAACTCTTTGATGCGCAGACTATCCCCACTTTCCACTTTCAGGTTCACCCCCTGACAGCATGGACAAACCGATTGGTGGCTGTCTATTTCCACTATTTCACTGCAATCCCAACACCATGCTTGTGCGGGCTGGTAAATAATGTGGAGCTGGCAGCCTTCTGCAACCGTACCACGGCAAACGACATCAAAACTGAAGCGAAACGCACTCTCTTCAACACAAGAGAGTGCGCCGATTTCAAGCCAAACACCGGTGACTCGGTTAACTGCATTTTTTTTCGCCTGCTGTTCAATAATTTCTATCGTACTTTGGCATAACGAAACCTCATGCATCCTGCCCCCTTAAGTGGCGGGCAAACAATGCTCTACGTTCAGGTGCTTGAGGAATATTCGGGTCACTAACTGGGAGCGATAACAATATTCGCTGGCAATCATCCGTTAGGTGAATACCTTGTTCTGGTGTCATTTTTTTTTCTAATGGCGACATTAATGAGCAAGCAAAATATTGAGTTAAGCCGTCTAATTCACCTACGGTATAAGTCATTTCACCATAGGGGAGGATTAACCCAACCTTGTCACCGACCACGCGGCGAGGCCAATATTGCTCAGGCCCCGGTAGAATAATCGCGCTGAGCATCCATGGCGTAATCACCGCACCCACCCATTGCCCTTCAAACAGGGCAAACTCACTGGCGTGCACAGGCATCGTTGGATGCAAAAATGACAAATCATGCATCGATTGTTCAGCAACGCGCGTAAATGCGGCCTCAACCTGAGGCCGAGGGTTAGTTTCATAACCTAATATGTCATCCGGCATGCAAACTCTCTTCTTTCGCTATGATTTCCAAGCCTTCGCTTCGCAAAACCTCAATAACCTTTTGTAAAGCTGGCTCTAAAGCGGCCTGCCCTGTTGCCGTCAAACCGATATGCGGTTCGAGGGATTCAGGTACAACGCCAACTAATGTTAGCCGCTGTGGGAATTCATCGGTTAAATGCAAAGCGGATAGCACATCTGATAAACCGAGTTGATGTGGGGAAATTTTACGTGTAAACAGCGCAGGGACTTCGTCATCACGCAAGACTAAAATCGAGCCAGCCTTCTGGCTCGATAACACAACATCGGCAATGATCAAATGGTCTCTATCTGCCATTGGGCCAATTAACTCCATTCCAGCAGTTCCACCATCAAGCACTTCTACGCATTCAGGTAGGTGATAGCGCTGTTCTAAAGCCTCAACGATGCGTACCCCAATCCCTTCATCGCTCAACAGTATATTGCCAACACCTAAGACTAAAATACGCATTACAGCACCTTAACCTTAGTGACTTCGCCACCTTCAGGGTCAACAATGTGCACTGCACAAGACATACAAGGGTCAAATGAGTGAATGGTCCGCACCACTTCAAGGGGTTTAGATGGGTCAGCGACAGGAGTTCCTACCAATGCTTGCTCATAAGGGCCTGGCTCATCATTGAAATTACGTGGGCCTGAATTCCAAGTAGAAGGCACTACCGCTTGGTAATTTTCAATTTTACCGTCTTTGATCACGACCCAGTGAGATAATAAACCTCGAGGTACTTCACCAAAACCGACACCTTTAATGGTGGCATTTTCTGGGAATACGGGTTTTACAAAGGTGGTGTGATCCCCTTTTGCGATGTTGTCCACCAGCGCTTGCCATTGAATTGACAAGGTTTCATTCAGTACACAACAACGAACACTACGTCCGATAATCCGCCCCAATGTGGAATGCAGTTGGTCCACACTAATATTGTTACCTGTCAGTGTTTGATACAGGTTTACCACATCATTAAAGTGTTTTTCTGTCGGTTCATGTTTTGCCGCTAATTTACACAACAAATCAGCGAGCGGCCCGACCTCAACGGTTTTATCATAGAAAGTTGGTGCTTTTACCCATGAATATTTACCGTCATCATCCCAGCCGGTGTAATCCGGGTTCGTGGTGCCTTCCCACGGTGCTTGTGGCTCATTTTCTTTGTACCATGCATGTTTGCTACTTTCTTTGATACCGTTGATCAAATACTCATCTGTATGGCTAGTAATGGGGCGATAAGTACTAAAGTCACTGTTCTCTAGATACCCGCCAGGTAATAGAAAATTCCCATTTTTACCGTCCATTGGCATTTCAGGCATACACATGTAATGTTTCGCACCTTGACCGACTTCGAGCCATTCAGGGTAGCCTGCTGCAATCACCGCTGCGTCAATCTTATACACTTGCTCGATAAAATCCCCTAAACGGTCAATAAAGGATTTTACATACATCAAGCGTTCAAGGTTCAGAACCCCAACACCATCAAGGTTGATAGGGTTTGCGACACCACCAACAGCAAGGTTTTGAATATGCGGCGTTTTACCTCCTAATAATGCCACAATACGGTTAGCATCACGCTGACATTCGAGGGCTTGTAAGTAATGAGCTACAGCAATTAAGTTCACCTCAGGCGATAGTTTCATCGCTGGGTGCCCCCAATATCCATTAGCAAAAATACCCAATTGCCCACTGGCAACCAGTTTTTTAATTTTATCTTGAACTCGCGTGAACTCTTCTGGGCTATTCAGTGGCCACGTCGAAACGCCTCTCAAAATTTCTGCCGCTTTATTTGGGTCTGCATTCAGCGCAGAGGTGATATCCACCCAATCTAACGCCGATAATTGATAAAAATGGACAATATGGTCTTGAATAGTATGCGCGGCTAAAATCATATTACGGATATACTGCGCATTCACTGGCACATCAATATTTAAGGCGCTCTCAATCGTGCGTACCGACACAATACCGTGCACTGTAGTACAAACCCCACAAATACGCTGCATGATCATCCATGCATCACGAGGGTCTTTTCCTTTGACTATCTCTTCCATACCACGCCACATCGTGCCTGAAGCCCAAGCCTTGGTGACTTTTCCATCTTCAATTTCACAATCAATGCGTAAGTGACCTTCGATACGAGTGACTGGGTCTATTGTTATACGTTGGCTCATGCTTTACCTCGGGCCTCTGAATGGCTCATCGTTGTTTTTTTCAATGCTGGAATAACAGGTAATAAGCGGATCAATAAGATATAAGCGCATACCTCTATTGCCACGAAACCTATTGAAATTAAAAGTTCTTCTGTTGTTGGGAAGTAGTCGTATCCGCCCCCTGGGTTGAATGCAACGAGGGAATAGCTCATCCGCCACATGGCAGCGCCAATCAACATGCTTAAACCGCTTGCATATAACCACCGTGAATCATTCCTCAGTGATGGCATGCGGAAAATAACCAATGGGAAAACCATTAATGCGGTTTCTATCCAAAACATCATGGCGTAGAAATCGGTGTTGAAGATATGGTGCAACTTATCTCGATAAATCAGCTCACCAAAACGACAGACCAAAAACAGCACTAACAGTACCTGCAAGATCCGAGTGATACGAACAAACAGTGGTCGTTCATCAGCACCCTGCCCACGTAATGCGGCTTGAAGTAATGACCCTTCAAAAATGACGATAGAAAAGCCCATAATAAATGCGGTCAACAATGAGAGTAGTGGTAGCATTTCATAGCTTTGCCAAATAGGATGGACTTTATATCCTGCTGAAATCATCAATGACCCCATTGATGACTGGTGCATCATCGGCAATAACGCCCCTAGCGCAATGATAAAAAACATCACTTTATTTAAGCGTTTTAATGAAACCTTCCAACCAAAACGTTCACACAGTGCAGGAGCAAATTCCAGTGCCATCACACCAATATAAATCGTCATACACACTGCCGTTTCAAATAGCACCGAATTGGTGTTAAAGAAACCGGGGATGTAAAAGTAAGGCAAGTTCCAGTAACGACCTACGTCAATGGTAATGGATAAACCACCGAGGGAGTAACCGAACAAACTGGCTAATAACGCAGGGCGCACTAACGGGTGATATTCACCGCGGTTAAATACATACACCGCCCAAGCCAGCGCCCAACCGCCACAAGCAAAACCGGTACCAATTAGTAAGTCAAAAGCAATCCAGATCCCCCAAGGATAGCCACCATTTAGGTCAGAAACTGAGCCTAAGCCGAAGACCAAACGTTTAACAATCAAGATGACACAAATCAGCACTAATGGCCCAAATACCATAATTGGCCAACTGACTAAACGCCCGCCTAACGGCTGCTCTTTATGATGCGTCGTCATTTGAGTCGTCTCCTTCGTGTTTATCATTCTTGGTATTGCGATACACCAAGAAACTCAACCCTGCCAACGCCGCGAGCGGCAATACCATCCCTTTATAAAGGGTGTGCTGGACATATTCAGAACGAGCCCCAGTAGACAACTGCTCCAATTCAGGCAACCCAAGATTTTGATAGGGCACACCTGAAAGAACAATGACTTGTGTACCACCGCCTTCAAGTTCTCCATAAACATGAGCCTCATATTTCGGCACTTTAATCACATTCGGGTCATTGCTATGTAAGGTTTGTCTTGGGTAACCGTACTCATCCCCCACTTTGAGTGTTAAGCGTTTTTTGGCTTCCGCGAGCAATTCTTCCCGCGTCCCGAAAATTACCGCTCCCGTTGGGCAAACTTCGACACAACCGGGCAAGCCACCCTTGTCTAAACGTTCGACACCTTTTTGGTTGCATAACTCGCATTTATGAATCGCACCAAATTTGTCATCGTAAGCATATTTCGGAATATTAAAGGGACACGCCACCATGCAATAGCGGCAGCCAGTACATACGCTGGCATCGTAATGAACAATGCCGGTTTTTGGGTCTTTTTTCAGCGCTTGAACAGGGCAAACCGACACGCAATTAGGGTCAACACAGTGCATACACTGCTTTTTAATGTAGGCATAGCCATCTTTTTCTTGGTCTTTATGAACGCCTGTTCCACTGCTCCAAACCTGAATAATATTGTTGGTATAAGGGGTGAGTTTGTCATTATTTGACCAAGTTTGTTCCCCGACCGGGTTACGTTCTGGGTGGTTAATATCTTGGCATTTTGTCACGCACGCCTGACACCCAATACACAGGGTCGAGTCATATAGCATCCCTAAAGAATTAGGAATTGGCGGGCGGTTTTCAGGCCCCGCCAAGCTGGGTGAACTTCCCGCAAGTAATGCTCCCCCTGCGGAGAGTTTAAGAAAATTTCGTCTATTCACGGTTATTCTCCCCGTGAGTCAGTATCTTGTTGGCGTTTTTGACGACCTAATTCACGTACTGCCATCACGCTAACTCCAGCCACTAACCCGACAACACCACCAATTAACCCCACAGCTGTAGATGAAATTTGGCCACCTTCGCGATTATTGACATCCGGTTTATCCACCCGTGGTGTTGGGTTTTCCACGCTCGCCAACTGATGTATCGCTTTGTGAAAGCCGACATTTTCCTCATTACAGCCATAACAAGGGTGACCAATCGCCACAGGCCAGACGCCACCGACATCACAGAATTGCAATGTGGAGCAGTTCCCGTAAGTTTCAGGCCCCTTACAGCCTAAATGGTATAAACACCAACCTTCACGATGACCATCATCACCGAACTCTTTTGCGAAGCGGCCCGCATCAAAATGAGGGCGACGTTCGCAGTGTTCATGAATTAATCGACCGTACGCGAACATTGGGCGATTTTTGCTATCCAGTTTTGGTGGACGATTAAACGTAATTAAGTGCGCGACCGTCGCAAGGAAGTTATGTGGATTAGGCGGGCAACCTGGAATATTGATAACGGTTTTATCTTTAATGACTTGATCTAAACCCACGGCTCCTGTTGGGTTATCTCCTGCCGCAGCAACACCGCCCCACGAAGCACAAGAACCAATCGCAATCACGGCCGCGGCGTGTTCAGCCACTTCACGAATATGCTCAACAATCGGTTTCCCCGCCACCATGCAATAAATACCGTTATCTTTTAGTGGGATAGAACCATCGACGACTAAAACATATTTTCCTTTGTACTTTTCAATTGCATCATGTTTATTTTGCTCAACTTGCTCACCAAAGGCGGCAGACAACACCTCGTGGTATTCCAATGAAATAGTATCGAGAATTAAATTTTCCAAAGTTGGATGGGTTGAACACAGCAAAGATTCCGTACACCCCGTACACTCTTGGGCACCAATCCAAATGACAGGAGGTCGAGCTGGGTCACTAATAGATTCAGCTATTTGGGCAGCAGCCTTCCCGCTTAATCCCATTGTCGCTGCTAATGCTGTACATAACTTCATAAAATCACGGCGGTTAATGCCATGCGAAGAAATAATAGAGTTATCTCCTATCATTCTTTTTTCCTATTATTATGGGTGGCTTAAAACCTATTCATTAGAAGGAAATTTTTGTTTATTATCTTAAGGTTATAAATACCACAAGGCCCTATACACAAATGATGCATACGCTTTCTGTTTGTATTTATCTATTTAAGAAGCCAACAAAACCAACTCTAATGAAATAAATTCTTATTTAAGTAACCTGATGCATAAATATAAAATAAGATCCTATTCCTACCGCTCCTAAATCATTTGATCTTCATCAATAGGCAATAAGAAATTTTATTTTTTTTATATATTTGCTAGAAAAATCGATTCAGTAACCTGTGTTAAAACAAGAGGAAAAATATAAAAAAATAGATTTGATTTTCAATACTGCGTTATACATCACATCATTTAAAATAAAAAACTATTTATTTTTCATTATGATATTTAGATTCATTGTCGTAATATAATTAATTAAGCAGAATAGGTGTATTAATAACAATCCAACTATTAATATAAAAACAAATATGTCAAATAAGAATCAATATCAAAAAGACAATATAATCTATTAAAATGAAAATCTGAAAAATAGGTAGATATACAATCCTATAAATATAATACTGCCCATCAGTAATAGATTAATTTTTCAACATCGCAGAAGCGATAGCGACTTGCCCCAATGATAGCCCACCATCTCCCATAGGAAATTGTTTTGCATATAACACATCGAACTCAGATAGATTATTCATTAATAGTTCTCGCAATAGTTGGTTATGAATCACACCACCTGACAAAATAATTTTCTTAGTACCATATTGGTTCGCTGATTTCCTTGCTAGCTCAGCAAAACCTTCCGCTAACGCTACATGAAATGCATGTGCGCGTTGTGGTTTAGGCGCACAGTACGCCATCCATTGCTGCCAAAATGTATGTAAATCTAATTGTTGACCAACTAACGGCATAGTGACCGGATGTACGCTCACGGGAGATTTCATTGCAATCGCTTCCAGTTGGCAAGCGGCCTCCCCTTCCCAACTAGTTTGTGCCGTACAAATACCTAACGCCGCAGCAACCGCATCAAAAAGCCGCCCAGTAGATGAAGCCGTTGGGCTATTAATTCCTTTATCAATCGCCTTTTGTAAGCCTTGCCAAGGAAATGACATTAAATAAGCAACGCTCTCTTGCTTTTGCCACTGGGGGACAAATTGTAAACAATGCGCAAGGAAATTACGCCATGGCTGCCGAGAAGCTAATTCCCCTCCCGGCAGTGCAACTGGGGGCAAGCCTCCTAGGTATTGACTGGATTTATAATCCACTAGTAAGCATTCACCTCCCCATAGCCGGTGGTCATCACCATACCCCAAACCATCCAAAGCTAACCCAATGACTTTACTTCCATTTAGTGGTAAACCATGCTCAACCATTACCGCTGCGATATGCGCATGATGATGCTGCACTTTTATCAATGGGATTCGTAATTGCTGTGATAACGCCTCGCCATAGCGCGTACTCACATAATTAGGATGCATATCAGAAACTATAGCGGTTGGCGTAAAACGATAAATAGATTCAAATAATGCAATCGCAGACTGGTATTGTTCAAAAATATCCATGTCATCAAGGTCGCCTAGGTGTTGGCTCATTACTGCACTTTTGTCTCGCAATAAACAAAAGGTATTTTTAAGATCAGCCCCTAAAGCCAGTATTGGTGGGGAATTTTCAAACCCTTTAGGTAAATCAATCGAATCAGGGACATAGCCCCGCGCACGACGGAGCATTTCCGCTTGCCCATCATGATAACGCACCAGTGAGTCATCTGCACGTTGGACAATATCGCGGTTATGAGTGAGGAAAAAATCAGCAATATCCGTTAAATCAGCCAGAGCAGCTTGCTCACTCAATACAGGGGGCTTTCCTGATACATTTCCTGATGTCATCACTAATGGGCAATTAACTTGTACCATCAATAGGTGTTGCAACGGATTAGAAGGTAACATAACACCTATTTCCGCTAGCTTTGGCGCAATATATTGGCTTAATACATGATTTTTCCAATTTTTAATCAACACAATCGGTGCGGCAGGGCTTTTTAATAATGCACATAGGCCATCACTAAGCGGCATATTGTGCAACTCTAACCAATTCAGTGATGGAACCATTACCGCAAGTGGCTTAGTTGGTCGGCATTTACGTACGCGCAAAGCTTCTACCGCCTGATCATTACTCGCATCGCAAGCAAGGTGAAACCCCCCAATCCCCTTAATGGCAACAATTTTACCTGCCAATAACTGCTGAGCTGCCAAGACTAATGCGTTCTCTTTATTTGCAATCGTTTTTCCTGATGGGTCGCACAATTTAATTTCAGGGCCACACACCGCGCACGCATTAGGTTGCGCATGAAATCGTCTATCTGCGGGGGATTGATATTCCTCTAAGCAATTAGGACACAAAGGAAAATCGGCCATTGCGGTATTGGGTCTATCATAAGGCATATGACGAATAATAGTGAAACGGGGGCCGCAATGCGTACAGTTTGTAAACGGGTAATGAAAACGCCGATTTGATAGGGCAAAAAGCTCTTGTTGGCACGCATCACAAGTGGCAGCATCTGGAATTACTTGCGTGTCCATTTTACCTTCACCACTACGGCGAATAGTAAAGGTGTCGGGTAATTTATCCCATTGAAAAGGTTGCGGTTCAATACTTTCTATATGGGCTAATGGCGGACAATGTTGGTACAATAACTGAGTAAATTCAGTGAGATCCGAACCAATACATAAACGCACTAGCACCCCTTCACCATCATTACAAACATCACCTAATAATTTGCATTGGTGGGCTAACTGCCAAATATAGGGGCGAAACCCCACACCTTGCACTTTCCCTTTGATGCGTAACTGTATACCACTTTTCACTGAGATATCCCCTTAGCATTGTGAGGGTATTTTCGCGCTAAAACATAAAAAAAACTTCACTTGAGATCAAGAAAAGTTGTGGAAATACAATTGGCAGACTCATTTTTCAAAAATCGAACCAATTATTTAGTAATACAATAATGATTCCATTTAAAAATAGAGCCTATTATTTATTCATTAATAACCCTAAACAAAGTTAAATATAAATTTAAAATCCAATTTAAATAGGATGAGCAAACAATATAACTTTCTCTATTAAATAATATTAGAATTATAGTTAAATTGAATAATTATTTTCAGAACTATTCTCTATTAATTAACATAAATAATCTTCTAAATCATTCACCTAGTCCATAAGAACGATAGTATCCCACCACACATAAACGTAGAGTTATTCATATGTTAACAATATACCAATACCCTGAAATGAATAAATATTATTCATAAAACTCAATCTATTAATAATATAAAGAGGTGATATTTTGAAACTAAAACAACTCTTCGTTTCTCTTTCTATCGGTGCTGCGCTATTTGGTGTTAGCCATCTTACTAGTGCAGATGAAATTATTACGCTTGGAACAAAAGGCGGTCCTTCATTATTAAATGAAAAACGCTTGCCGCAATCGACGGCATTTATCAAGAACGATAAAATATACTTATTTGATGCGGGATACGGAGCAAGTTTGCGATTAGTTCAATCAAAAGCCCCATTAAAAAATCTTGATTCTATCTTTATTACCCACCTCCACAGTGATCATGTTGCCGATTACCCAGCCCTACTGTTAAATGCATGGAACAGTGGTTTAAATCATAATATCGCTGTTTATGGCCCTGTTGGAACGGAAAGTATGACAAAAGGTGTTTGGGATACTTTTAGTCGCGATATTGATTTACGCGTTAAAGATGAAGGTAAACCTGATTTGCGCCAAATAGTTACAGCAAAAGATATTCAAGAAGGCCCTGTACTCAAAAATGATGATGTCGAAATTAGTGCCTTATTTGTTCCACACCCACCTTTTAACTCAGACGAAGCTCTCGCTTATAAAATACAATCTGGCGGAAAAACTATCGTTATTACTGGTGATATGATTGATAATAGCCAAATTATTGAATTTGCTAAAGATGCTGATTACTTAATTAGTGAAGTCGTCTTAGTCTCTGGTGTGGAAAATTTAGCCAACCGTATCGGCAACGGTTCAACGCTGGCAAAAGCGATTATTTCTCACCATACAACAGCAGAAGATGTCGGAAAAATAGCCAAGCAAGCTAATGTAAAACACCTTGTCCTAACCCACTTAGTCCCCGCGGATGACCCATCGATTACTGATGACGTGTGGATTAATGAAGTCAGAAAACAATACTCAGGCCCTGTGACGGTCAGTAAAGACTTGCAACGCTTTGAGGTGAAATAATTTATTTGAATATACCATCAATAGGATATTAAGAGCTTATATGCAATATCCTATTGATATTAATTTATATATTGAGCTTATTATTCTATAGATTATTTTTCACATTTCTCCATGACTTCCTTCCCAAACACCATAAACGAGTAGTCCTATTTGAATAAACCTATCGAAAGTTTCTCATATGAAACCAAACTCCATCATAACCTCGACACACCCCACATTTTGAAACGAATATTTTACATTTATCCAACATTTGATTGACTAATAATCACCCATACAATTAATCTGGTTTTAAATAAAAAACAATGTTTCGCATATGAAACAAAATGTTACAACACATTCAAAAGGAGAAAACCATGAGCTGGATTGCTGTCTGCGATGTCTCACAAGTTCAAGAAGAATTTCCTTTTTCAGCCAAAGTTGATGATGCCGAAATTGGGATCTTCTTAGTTGAAGACCAATATTATGCCTTAGAAGATGTTTGCCCACATGCCTATGCCCTGTTAAGCCAAGGTTTTGTTGAAGATGGCAAAGTGGAATGCCCATTACATGAAGCCGTTTTCGATATTAAAACGGGTAAATGTTTACGCGAACCTGGTGGGCGAGATCTCAAAACCTACCAGACACGCATTCACAACAACCGAATCGAAATCAGTTTGATTGAGGAGTAGAAATGGAACCCATTCAAAATATTAATCCGTATTTACCAGCAAATAATCAAATTATCCCAGCACGAGAAGGCGGTAAAGGCAGTATTCAAGCGCCAGGAAGTGCACCGAATATCGTTTGGCAAACACGTTCACGTATGCCTGATGAGTATGAAAACAAGCTCATTTTTGCACTGGAAACGCTATTCGCTGCAGGCACTGAATCACTTGAAGAATTAGTTAGTGCCTTAAATCAACAGCAATTATATGACAGACAAGGGCAACCTTGGTCCACAAGCAGTTTCCGCGAATTTCTTCTCGTCAATGGTTACTAGCACATTGTCATACTAAGAAAAGAAAACAAAAACACCTTTGATAAACGGAAGCAAATGATGATGACAAATACACAACTTCAAAACTACCAAGATTATTTGGATGTCGGATTACGTGGGCAATGGTACCCCGTTTTATCCAGTTGGGAAGTCAGTAGTAACCCTATCGGTATTACTCGCTTAGAAGAACAAATCGTGCTTTGGCGTGATGATAAAGGCCAAATTCATGCTTTAGAAGATAGATGCCCTCACCGTGGTGCCCGTTTATCAATGGGTTGGAACTTAGGTGAACGCATTGCCTGCTGGTATCACGGTGTCGAAGTCGGTGGAGATGGCGTCGTTAAAGATGTTCCAGCGGTCAGTCAATGCCCTCTTGAAGGCCAAAAATGTTTAAAAACCTATCCCGTTCAAGAAGTTCATGGTGCTATCTTTCTCTATTTTGCGGTAATTGATGGTGAAACACCTCCTGCCCTTGAATTCCCTGAAGAATTAGCTGATGACGAAAACCACAGCAATTTCCTCTGTACCGCATCGTGGAAGTGCAATTACCAATATGCACTCGAAAACGTGATGGACCCAATGCATGGCACCTATCTCCATTCATCATCACACTCAATGGCAGAAGGTGACAAACAATCAGAAATGATCCTAGAAGCAACAAAAAATGGCTTTATTTTCCGTAAAAATGACCAAATAGGTGTCAACTTTGACTGGGTGGAATTCGCGAGTACGGGTGCAAATTGGCTGCGTTTATCTATCCCATATCAAAAACGCTTCGGCCCTGGTGGGCACTTTTGGATTATCGGCATGGTCGTACCTGAAGACCGTCACCATACTCGTGTTTTCTTTTGGCGTATTCGCAAAGTGAAAGACTGGCAACGTGATTTATGGCGCTTTATGTACCGCAACCGCCTAGAAGGACTGCATTGGGATGTTTTAGAACAAGATCGCATTATTTTAGAAAACCTCACACCAAATGCACGCGATAAAGAATTTCTTTATCAGCACGATGTGGGTTTATCCCGCCTACGCCGCATTATGCAACGCGAAGCGAAGAAGCAGTTTGACTTAATCAACAATAAGGAAACTGAAAATGCATGATATCTTGACAGGAAAACGCATTGTAATCACAGGAGCTGCGAGAGGACTTGGCTTGAGTTTCGCACAAGCCGCCGCAGAACAAGGTGCTCAAGTTATCTTGTGTGACATCCTAGAACAACGATTACAAGAAAGTGTCGAGTCCTTACAACAACAAGGGTTTGAAGCCCAAGGTGTTTCTCTCGACTTAGCGGATCCTGACTCAATCACTCATGCATTCAACAGTATTGGTCAACAAGGCGCAATTGATGGGCTGATTAACAATGCGGCTCTGGCAACCGGAGTGGGTGGGAAGCTGCTCGACGAATATGACTTGGCGCTATGGGATAAGGTCATGACAGTGAACGTCAGAGGAACGTGGCTAGTCACCAAAGCCGCTCTCCCCTTTTTAAAGCAGAGTCCCCGCGGCAAAATTATCAATATTGCCTCTGATACCGCACTTTGGGGAGCCCCCAAGCTAATGGCTTATGTCGCCAGTAAAGGGGCTATCATCAGTATGACACGCTCAATGGCACGTGAACTCGGTGTTCACCGTATTTGCGTCAACGCAATTGCGCCAGGGCTCACTAAAGTCGAAGCGACCGAATACGTTCCCGCTGAGCGCCACCAGCTATATGAAAATGGCAGAGCATTACAAGGAGAGCAGATGCCCGAAGACGTTACGGGAACCGCTTTGTATTTGCTTTCGCCCATGGCCGATTTTGTCACAGGCCAGCTAATCCCAGTTAATGGTGGTTTTATTTTTAACTAATTTCGCCATTCAGTCGGTAAAGAGGTGAGGACCATGAATTCAACGTGTAAATATCTAGTACCCGGTTTGGAAAAAGGGCTACAGCTTCTTCTGTTACTCGCTCAACAGCATCGCGAATTGACATTTGCAGAGATCCTCCGCTTAGTCGATATGCCCAAAGCAACGGCTTACCGTGCGATCCAAACCTTAGTGCACTTGGATTTCCTCGTCCAACATCCACGTACTGGGGCATTTTCATTAGGCCGCAAAGTACTCAGCCTTGGTCTTGGCTATATTGCATCACTCGATTTAACCCAGTTAGGCCAGCCCATTATTGAGCAACTTAGAGACCGAAGCCAATGTAACAGCCACTTGGTTATCCGAGATGGTCGGGACATTATTTATATCGCCAGAGTCAGTGGCGCAGAATCAAAAATTAACCATGTTAGCGTAGGCACGCGTTTATCAGCGCACCGAACCTCACTGGGCCGAATGCTACTCAGCGGGTTAACTCGCGCTGAATTTGATGCGCTTTACCCTGATGATGAACTCCCCGATAACGCAGGCTGTAAGCAGGAATTTTGGCAAATGATCCAAGCTGACAAACTGCGAGGCTATGTGATTGGTGAATCATTTTACCGTCGGGGGATTTCATCCATTGTTTACCCTGTTTATAACCAAACGAATGGCGTAGAAGCGGTAATTAGCATCATGGTGCCAATGAGTAGCATCCCTGCACAAGAGTGCCGGCGATTACAAAATGAAGTGAGCTATGCAGCCCAAAAACTCACTGAATTTATTGGTGGTATGAGCCAAGCAAAAGCCGTTTAGCGTTAACCAAATATCATCCACACATTTTTAGGTTTATTGCCATAAGCCTCAGGTTCTTTTTGTCCAAAAAAACCTTTGGCAATAACACCAATCGATAGAGGACTTTACAATGTCAGTGATTGGAATAGAAAAATTAGAATTTGGTGTTGAAAATATCCCTAGCTGCCAGAAATTTTTACATGATTTTGGCCTCAAAGCGGCCTCTGATAACGCCTCGTTATTCACGACCTTATCTGGTGCAGAAATACAGTTATTTTCACACCAAGACCCAAATCTGCCAGCCCCTTTTGAAGCGGGTTCAACACTGCGCCGCATTACATGGGGTGTTGAAAACTCGGATAAACTCCAAGAGGTCATTGAGAAAATTAGGCCTTGTGATGGCTTTCAACTGACGCCAGATGGCGCACAATGCCGTGACCCAAATGGCATGACTGTCGCTTTCACCATCAGCAAACAAAAAACGGTTGAATTAGAAGTCACCGCTATCAACCAATGGGGGGATATTCGCCGCATTGATAAACCTAGCCCGGTTTACGAAAAAGCCACCCCTATTAACGTCGGCCACGTGGTGTTCTTTGTTAATGACTTACCTTCTACAGAAGCGTTCTATTGCCAAAAACTGGGTTTTCAAGTTTCTGACCGTTATATCGACCGTGCCGTCTTTTTACGGACACAAATAAACGGTTGCCACCATAACCTGTTTTTGCTGAAGCTTCCTCATCGTAGCAGCGGCCTCAACCATGTCGCTTTTACGGTTCGTGATATCCATGAAGTGATTGGCGGCGGCCTAGCAATGAACCGCCATCAATGGAGCACCTTTATTGGCCCAGGCCGCCACCCTATCTCATCCGCTTACTTTTGGTATGTCAACAGCCCAACAGGTGGTGCTTTCGAATATTACACCAATGATGATTACCTTACCGATAAGTGGCAACCGCGCGAACTGGAACATTCCTTAGTTTCATTTACGGAATGGGCTGTAGAAGGCGGTCTCGATTATGAAACTCGCCGCCAAGTTAAGGAGTAACACCATGAGCTCATTAATCCAAGGCGGTATTGTCATTATCGGTGGGGGCCAGGCAGGTGGCTGGGCGGCAAAAACCCTACGAGATGAAGGCTATCAAGGCATTATTTCGGTGATTAGCGATGAAAACCATGATTTTTATGAGCGCCCACCGCTGTCTAAAGCGGCACTGACGCAGGAGAGTTTATCGTTATCACGTTTATTCAGCGAACAAGAAACTCACGCCTTAAATTTACAATGGTTTCGCCCACTACGTGCCACTAAAATTGATAGTCAAAACCAATACGTTCATTTAAGTGATGGCCGTGTCATTACGTTTGACAAATTACTGCTCGCGACAGGCGGCCGACCTCGCTACCTGTCAAGCCGCTGGCAGCAACACCCAAAAGTCTTTGCCTTACGTTCGTGGGATGACGCTCAGAAATTACGCACTGCACTACTATCAGCACAAAAAATTGCCATTATTGGTGGTGGTTGGATTGGCTTAGAAGTCGCTGCTTCCGCACGAAAAATGGGTATTGATGTCACAATTTTTGAGCGGCAAAGCCGATTGTGCGAACGCAGTGTGCCGCAAAATGTTTCAGAGGCTCTGGCACTACGTCATACACAAGCGGGCGTTCATGTCATAACCGATTGTGGAAATATCGAACTTGGCGAGCCGACAACAACTGGATTACAAATTAGTTGCCAAAAGCAGCCTTCGCAAAACTTCGATCTCGCTGTTATGGGGATTGGTGTTGAATTAAATCTCGAACTAGCCAAAGAAGCAGGGCTTGATGTCACCCACGGTATTGTGATTAATCACCAAGGGCAAACTTCTCACCCCAATATTTATGCTGCGGGGGACGTCGCTTGCCATCCCACACTGTCTTTATGTTTACAGTCATGGGCTTATGCGCAAAACCAAGCTATCACCACAGCAAAAGCCATGCTTAACCCACAATCTGAAGGGTTTAATGAACTCGCTTGGTTATGGTCAGATCAATACCAAGACAACATCCAAATTTTAGGTGTCCCAACCTCACAAAAATTAAATCATATTCAACGGCATACTCCTGATTCAGAGGTTCATTTTGCTTTAAATGAAAGCAATGAATTGGTGCAAATGATTGCATTTAATGATGCTCGTGCCATCAAGCTAGGTAAACGTTGGATACAAGGCCACCGCAAATTGGACCCTTCACAACTTGCTGATCCCACATTTTCACTAATGTCACTGAAATAGTGCCCAGCAAGGAGAAATCTCATGGCTAACCAGACTATAACCTTACGAAACTCAGAACCTGATCAAATCGAGCAAGATGTTCCTGAAAAGATCAATTGGTTGATCCCAATCGGCCTGTTTTCCTGTGTGTTACTAGCTTTCTTCGATAAAATCAGTATTGCGGCTCTATTTTCTGACGAAAAATTTCAGCAAGCACTGGGAATTGATTTTGACCCAACCCGTTTGGGATTACTGATGAGCGCATTTTTATTCGCTTATGGTGTTTCTTCCATGTTACTAAGCGGCATTGGTGATAAATTTCACCCCACTAAAATGCTGTTATTTATGATCAGTAGCTGGTGTTTTCTCATGATTTTTATGGGATTCACACACCACTATGGCACGATGGTTTTTCTGCGTGTATTGCTAGGAATTGCCGAAGGGCCTTTGCTGGCAATCGCTTATGCCATTGTGCGCCGTACCTTTCCGCCAAAAATGCAAGCTCGAGCCACTATGATGTGGTTATTAGGCACACCGTTAGGCGCAGCGTTAGGCTTTCCTATCTCATTGTATTTACTTAATAACTATGGTTGGCAAAGTACATTTTTTGTCATGGCGGCCTTTACCGTTCCTGTTTGGTGGTTAGTGGTCATTGGTATCCGTCACCCTAATTTAGTCAAGCGCCAAGCACAAACTAAAAATACAGCGGGTGAAGCACTGCCTGCCGAGCAACTGGCCGCGATGCGAGCCCATAAAAAACGCTTATTCCAAAATAGCCATTTTTGGATTATCTGCATGTTTAATATCGCTTTTCTTATCTATCTTTGGGGGATGAATGGTTGGTTACCTAGCTATTTAATTAAAGGTAAGTCTATCCACTTGGAACATGCTGGGATCCTGTCATCCCTTCCCTTTATCGCCATGTTATTTGGTGAGGCTATCGGAGCATGGTTATCAGATCGCTACGATCGCCGCGCACTCGTTTGTTTTATTTCATTACTTGGTGCCGTCCTAGGTCTTGCTGGCGTGTTATTTCTCACTGGCACCTACAGCATCATTCTTATGATGGCGTTTAGCATGTTCATGTGGGGGGCAGGCGCACCCAATATCTTTGCCCTACTCGCAAAAGCCACACAAAAACAGGTCAGTGCATTAGCAGGCGGTATTTTCAATGGGTTAGGAAACCTGGCCGGCGCTGCTGCACCGCTGGCAATGGGGGTTCTTATTACTGTCACTCACACTATGGATAGCGGGTTGTTATTTATCGTCGTCATAGGTTTATTCGGCAGCTTGTTACTAGTGCCTTTACTGAAAAAATATTAACTCATTTTTTATTGGAGATAACACCATGTCACAACCGCAAATCAAACCACAAGATATTCCAATGGCACAATGGATTGAGTCACGCATTGCTCGCCTCGAGGGGCGTAAATATGACTGGAATGCTCTGAAATTCCAAGCGGATTACGACCCTAAATATCGCCGCGCACAAATGCGCTATATCGGCACTGGTGCGACTGGCGTTGCTAATGATGTCAACACCGTTCCCGCAGAGAACTTTACCTTCTCTACCATGGTTCTTCCAGCCAAGTGCGAAGGCCCATTACACCTGCACCCCGATGTTGAAGAAGTGTTCTTTATGTTGAAAGGCACCATCACGTTGTTTGTAAAAGATGGCAATGAGGAATATGAAACGGTTCTCAAAGAGCGTGACCTGATCTCAGTTCCTGCGGGCATTTATCGTGGCTTATTTAACCACGGGGAAGAAGAAGCCTTAATGTGCGTCATGATCGGCACACCAAAACCGGCGATCCCGACATATCCCGAAGATCACCCTTTATCAAAAGTTAAACGTAACTAACAGGAGTCGTCAGTGATGAATTTGCTCAATAAAAAACTCCCAGAACCACAGGTGGCAGACTTTGGGCCATATCGCCTAAGTTGGCGGGAAGCCGGCCAAGGACACCCTGTCGTATTACTGCATGGTATCAGCTCTGGTTCTGCTTCATGGGTAAGCCAACTGATGAGCCCATCACTGACAGACCATTACCATCTCTATAGCTGGGATGCCCCCGGCTATTTAGAAAGCCATGATCTAGAGACGGCAACACCTACCGCAATTGATTACGCAAATGCATTAAATGCTTTCATTGATAAATTAGCCTTATCACCCATCGTGTTAGTAGGGCATTCTCTTGGCGCCATAATGGCAAGCGCTTTTGCAGCGCAATATCCCAATAAAGTGAAAGGCTTAATATTAGCGAACCCCGCGCAAGGTTATGCCACAAAAAGCCCTGACCAACAAAAACAAGTTTACCAACAGCGGCAAGATATTGTTTTTAGTTCCGGTATTGAGGCATATGCGCAAAACCGTGCTGCTACGCTGCTATCGGCCAACGCAACTACCGAGAAAGTCAATTGGGTTCAACAGAACATGAAGAAGCTCAACCCCACAGGTTTCTTAGCTGCTGCGTGGATGCTAGCTCATGATGACATCAGCCAATATTTAAATCGCTATGATGGCCCATTGGAAATACTGGTTGGCACAGAAGATACCATTACGCCACCAGCACAAGTAGAACGACTCGCACGACAAAAAAACTGCCCTTACTTTCTGATAAACCAAGCGGGACACGCCAGTTATTTAGATGCGCCAGACGCCTTTAACCACCACTTACAACAATTTTTAGAGACGCTCTATTGCCAAGCCGAATAAAGGAAGACTCATGAATTTACAGTTAAATAACCGTGTTGCTGTCGTGACAGGAGGAAGCTCCGGCATCGGCTTTGCAACCGTCAAACTCTTACTGGATGAAGGCTGTAAAGTGGCATTCTGCGGCCGTGATCAAGACAAACTCCAGCAAGCACTCACAACATTACAAGAGCTCTACCCCCAAGGGCATTTTATCGCACACTCTTGTGATGTTCTTGATAAAACACAAACCGAAGCCTTCGCAAAACAGGTTCATCAGCAATATGGCCAAGTCGATATATTGATTAACAACGCAGGGCAAGGCTATGTCGCAAGCTATAGCGATACCCCCGAAGAAGCGTGGTTACATGAAGCCCAACTCAAACTATTTGGTGTGATTAACCCCGTGAATGCTTTTTTGCCATTCTTAGAACTATCAAATATTGCTTCTATTACCTGTGTCAATTCACTGCTGGCCTTACAACCTGAACCGCATATGGTCGCCACCTCGGCAGCTCGAGCAGCACTATTAAACATGACACTAAACTTGTCGAAAACACTGTTACCTAAAGGGATCCGCGTGAACTCTATTTTACTTGGCATGGTAGAGTCCGACCAATGGCGACGTCGCTTCGAAAATCGCACTGACAAGAATCTCGATTGGGAACAATGGATTGGCGATATCGCTAAAAAAAGAGGCATACCAATGCAACGTTTAGGAAAACCCGAAGAGCCCGCGAGTGCCTTAGTCTTTCTAGCCTCTCCCATGGCGTCGTTTACCTCGGGTGCCGCTTTAGATGTTTCAGGTGGCTTTAGCCATCATATTTAAAGGACTTAATGATGAAAACACTCATGTTGATTGGTTATGGTGCAATGGCGCAAGAAGTGATTACTCGCTTACCTGATGAGATAACACTGCGCTACATTATTGCTCGGCCTCATCACCACCAAGCTATCTTGGAACGCTTTAAAGGGGCTGTCACACCTATCGATAGCCTTGATAATAATATCGTTCCCCCTGATTTAGTGTTGGAGTGCGCGGGGCACCAAGCCGTTAAGCAATATGCACCAACGGTACTAGAAAGAGGCTGGACACTGGCCATTATCTCTACAGGTGCACTTGCAGACACGGACTTTGAACAACACTTGGTCGCCTTAACCCAACGCCACCACAGCCAGTTGATCCCACTGACTGGCGCTGTTGCAGGGCTTGATGGCTTACGTGCGGCAAAAGAAGCCAATATCACTCAGGTGACCTACCAGTCACGTAAAAGCCCCGCAAGTTGGCGCAATGGCGCGGCTGAGCGTTATGTCGATTTGTCACAAGTGACACAGCCTACGGTGTTCTTTAGTGGCAGTGCTCGTGAAGCGGCTCTGAATTTTCCCGCAAATGCCAATGTCGCTGCCACTGTCGCGCTGTATGGCATTGGGATGGATGCCACACAAGTTCAATTAGTTGTTGACCCGAACACCACACACAATTCACATCGCATTGATGTTATGGGTGATTTTGGCCATTTCTATATTGAACTCAATGGAAATCCTCTCCCTTCCAACCCAAAAACATCGATGTTAGCGGCCTTAAGTGCTGTTGAAATTTGTCGCCGTGTCGCTGGGCAGCAAGCTATTTAATAGGAGCCAAATAATGAACAACATGGATATTTTTGTTGGTGGCCAATGGCAGCAAGGTCGCGGGCCTGAAATGCAGTCGCGTTTTCCGGGAGATAACCAAGTGATTGCCACCCTCAACAGTGCAAGTTTGGAAGATGTCGAAGACGCCGTGATTGCAGCCGATATGGCCTGGAGGATGCCTTCTTGGCGCAACCTTCCCGCTCACCAACGGGCGGCTATCTTATACAAGGTTAGTCGCTTAATTGATGAAAACTGCGAAGCATTAACCCAATTACAAACCTTAGATAACGGCAAGCCTTGGGCAGAAGCGCGTGGCTTAGTAATGAGCGCAGCAGCAACTGCTCGCTACTTTGCCGCGGTTTGTGAAGTCTCAGGTGGTGAGCTTCCGCCTCGCCGCCAGCCAGAACTGATGACCATAAGTACTTACCAACCCATTGGCGTGATCGCCGCAATCACGCCATGGAACTCCCCAATTGCCAGTGATATGCAAAAAATTGCCCCAGCAATTGCTGCCGGTAACGCAGTCATCTTAAAACCTGCGGAAGCCACGCCTCTAATTTCATTAAAATTAGCTGAGCTATTTGAGCAAGCAGGTTTACCCAGCGGCCTATTGAGCGTGCTCCCGGGTAAGGGGTCGATTGTCGGTGATGCACTGGTTCGCCACCCTCTGGTGAAAAAAATCTCCTTTACGGGTGGCACCAATACGGGACGACAACTGGCTCACATTGCGGCAGATAAACTTATCACCACGTCACTCGAACTTGGGGGTAAATCCCCAACTATCGTGTTGTCAGACGCTGACCTTGATATTGCTGCACACGGTGTTTGCTACGGTATCTTTAGTTCGATGGGGCAAGCCTGCATCGCGGGTTCGCGTCTGTTTGTGGCTAAAGATATCTACTCATCTTTTATGGAAAAATTAACGCAACTGACCCGCAACCTGATTATTGGTGACCCAAGGCAAGAGCGCGTTCATTTGGGGCCATTAATCTCCCCTTCGCACCGAGACAGCGTCAGAAACTATGTCGAACAAGCCGTACAACAAGGCGGGAAGATCCGTATTGGTGGAACCGCACCGGCTGACCCTGTACTCCAAGATGGCAACTATTTTTTACCGACGATTATTGAAGGCTTAAATAACCAATCTACTGTTTGCCAAGAAGAAATTTTCGGTCCCGTACTCGTCGTTATGCCATTTGATGATGAAGACGATTTAATTCAACAAGCTAATGATTCTGTTTATGGGCTTGCAGCAGGTATTTGGACAAAAGATTACACCCGGGCGTTTAAGCTCGCCGATGCGCTTGATGTCGGTACCGTTTGGGTTAATACCTATAAAGTTTTTTCTATTTCAACGCCATTTGGCGGCTTTAAAGAAAGTGGCATTGGCCGTGAAAAAGGCCTTGAAAGCCTCAAAGCCTATATGCAACAAAAAAGCCTATTTCTGGCACTTAACCCACAACCAAACCGTTGGTGTGAATAGCAAATCCGTCACCGGATTATGACAGCATTGAGGAGAATAAAATGTCTGAAATGATTACAGTTGGCGAAGCTATCGCCAGAACACTCGAACAATACCAAGTCACAACGGTTTATGGGGTTATTTCAATTCATAATTTACCCATAGCAGATGCTATCGGGCGCCGAAAAGTGATTGATTTTACGCCAAGTCGTGGAGAGGCAGGAGCCGTTACCATGGCGGATGCACATAGCCGTTTTACTGGATTAGGGGTAGCGTTAACCAGTACGGGAGCAGGAGCTGGGAATGCTGTTGGCTCAATGATTGAAGCCATGAATGCATGCTCCCCCATGATCCATATTACTGGGCAAGTTGAAAAAGCTTATCTGGATATGGACGCAGGGTTTATTCATGAAACCCATGACCAACTCGGTTTTTTACGTTCGAGTTCAAAGCAAGCTTTTCGTGTTCATACCCCCGAACAAGCCGTTGCTACTCTACATAAAGCCATTCAGGTTGCTCAAACGATACCTTGTGGCCCTGTCTCTATCGAAATTCCAATTGATATTCAAAGTGCGCAAGTGCCATTATCCGTGCTTAGTGTGCCACTTCTCCCTTCTACGCTGCCTGACTGTTGTACATCGCTAGTCAATGCAATTTGGGATAAACTTCAACACGCTACACAGCCTCTATTATGGGTTGGCGCAGGTGCTCTACAAGCAAAAGATGCTGTCAAACGCCTTGCTGATGCCGGGATTGCCGTCATCAGCAGCACCCATGGGCGAGGTATTTTATCGGATAACCACCCATTCAGCTTACGTGCTTTTCATAATGCAGATTCCATTGATGCATTACTGCGTTCATGCGATTTAACTATCGTCGCTGGCTCGCGTTTACGCAGTAATGAAACCAAAACATGGTCATTACCTTTGCCACACCCCATCATACAAATCGATATAAATCCACTCGCAGCTAATCGCAACTATTTAGCCGACTTAACAGTAACTGGGGATTGCAAAAGTTTACTTGAAGCACTTGCCGATAAAATCGAACAAGCCAAGCGCCCTATCTCTGCTCAATGGAAAAAACAAGTACAAGAGGCGGTGCAACTGGCAGAAGAGCAACTCAGGCAACAATGTGGCCCTTATAGCCAACTCAGTGATGCCGTGGAGCAAGTCTTACCGAGTAACGGTATTTTTGTCCGAGACATTACGGTATCAGGGAGTTTATGGGGAAGCCGTTTACTCAAAGCGACCCAACCAATGCACAACATTCACTCATTAGCCGGTGCGATTGGTCTAGGACTCGCTATGGCAATTGGCAGTGCCAAAGCAAATCCGAATGTGCCTGTTATTGGCTTAGTGGGTGATGGCGGGTTAATGTTAGGCATAGGTGAATTGGCCACCATGGCACAAGAGCAGCTCCCCATTGTTCTGATTATTATGAATGACCAAGGTTATGGCGTAATGCGAGGTATTCAGGAAAAATATTTTTCAGACCGCCAATACTATAATGAGTTACTCACGCCTTCATTTAGCCAACTCGCTCAATCTATGGGGATTCAGGCATTTACGATAGATAAAGCTACAGATTTCGAATCAACACTACGCCAAGCCGTCGATTTGAAGCAACCTGTTGTCGTTGAAGTGTTAATGAATAGCATTGGCAAAATGAATTTCTCAGGCCCACCACAGAAAAAATTATTTTAACTTTCAAACTAATACGGGTGGCACAAGCCACCCTACTTCATTGATAGATAATGATGCAGTCAAGGCTATAAATTTGGCTTAAAATATTGCGTATAAATAGAAATAGCTTGCTCTTTTAAGACGCCTTTAACCACTTCAGGTTTAAAGGGGCTTTTGGCAAAAATCTCATCGCTACCTAACATAATATTAAAACCTGCAATCTCTGCGAGTTCATCATGAGAAAGGCTATAAACCATCCGACCTAATTGGCTCCATACCATTGCACCGGAACACATACAACATGGCTCACAGCTGGTATACAGCGTATAATCTGATAAATCCATGACTTTATGTTCAGAGCAATACTGGCGTATGAGACCTAACTCCGCATGATAGGTCGGGTCACTTTCAGTATGGATATGATTTTCACCAGTCATAACGACTTGGTTATTTTTAACCAATACCGCACCAAAGGGTTCATTACCATTTTTCGCCGCATCCGTAGCCAAAGCTAAAGCCTGAGTCATAAACTGAATATCCAATTCAAACTGTTGCGCATTGTTTTTCGATTTATTTTCCATATACACTACCTTCATGTGTGGATTTATATAATTTACAAATGGTTTAAATAGATATATCAAGTTTACTGGGCTAGTAAAACATAAAAAATGGCCATTCTCATTAATGCTAAAAAAACTGAGCTATTAGAGAGTCAACGCTAAAGAATGTACCTACTCTAATTTTCAAGTCAGATATTTAGTTTATCACTAACTGCAACTTTATATAAAACAGCTAATTATTGGTAAGAATATGTTAAGCCAATCATTGCATTTGCTGTTCCCGTTTTGAATTCTTCTTCTGGCTTACGTACATAGCCAAAACCCAAGCTAAAACTAATTGGGTTATTTTTTTCAGCGGTACCAGAACGCTGAATATAATATTTCTGTTGGCCTGGAATATTTGGAGCAGAGCCATCTGGGCCAAATTGTAATCGTTGTCCGCTTAAACCTATTACAGCATATCCAACACCTGATGCAGAAGAATCAGCTGTTAGCGTTGAAACCGTAGTTTTATTTGTTGTATCAGATAAATCAACAATTGATACATATACATTTATATTAGGGTCACATTGTAGTGAAAATGATTGTCTTTTTAGGCTTATATTTTCTGATGCGTCTGCCTTTTCAATAATACTTGCTGGAATTTTTTCCATTTCAACAGAGACAATTTTATTTGTTGGTGCACAGCTAGAAACAGTAGCATTAACAGTTATTGGGTTATATTGTACATTAACTATCTCTTGCAGATTTCCAACATCATCATAACACGCATATCGATACATTTTTTGACTTGGAATCACCACACTTCCAATAATTCTATCCGGTCCTTTGTAGATAAAAACACCTATAGTGACTTTAATAGGAGATGCTATTCGTGAATTATTACTTAAACTACCTTCCCAAACGACTGTATTTTTAACCGGTAACGGGACAAAACTTTCGTTAAATCCCCCAATAGGGGAAAATGAAAATCCAGAAATACCAGTTTCAAATAAATAAATCATCGGGTGAGAAGGTGATGCTTGATAAGATTGCCCATTCCAATGAGCTATTGGTTGGTACTCTATTCGACCAAGTGTATAGTTTATACTATTACTATTACATATGCTTATTCCTCTCCGAGAACCAGAGTTTTTAATAATCTCACCAAATGGTATTTGGTCGGCAGGCCCAGTGATCTCTATGTTAGTCATAGAATTAGTATTATACGTGTACTCAGGGATACCAAAAGCTTGACCCGATTGAAATAAAAAAGCAATAAAAAAAAACGTTGTACTACATTGTTTCATATTAATTCCTAATTTTTACTATATGATAAATCCAGTGATTTAATTACGTCATTACTCTCATCATAAAAATTAACCCATATATGGCATGTATTACCTTTACAAATATCGTTTAATTTCACCTTTTCCTCTGGAACTATATTTACTATCCGTTCATTATTATATTGCTTATCTTTTGAAACTGAAATTGTAAAAATAAATTTTGATTTATTAATCAAATAAAACTCTTTATTAAAATTGATTAAACTTATTTTATCATAATCACTTTCTCGTATTTTACGATGTCGATAAATAACTTTAAAATGTGAGCGAATCGCTAGAGAAATAGAATTTTCACCACTATTTAAATCTGACTTTGGAATTGATGTAACAGTTAAGTTAATTAATTCATCTGATATATTATCAATTGCTGTTGTTGGTAATATTGTTATAATACTATTACTGTTTCTAGGAAGTAAAAAAAGTGGTGGTGATATGATAAATCTTTTATCACTTAATTCACTTTTTATTAAATAATCACTATTTTCATCATTCATTATTTTTATATTTAATGATTTATTTTCGTTATTAATTAAAAACCGTGTACCAACAAGTGTTGTACCAGAAAATGCATTGGTAATAAAGAAAACAAAAAATATAGCCATTAATATTCTATTAATCATAAGACAACTCGAAATTTGCAATACAGAGCACTTTACCTGCAGAAGAAGTATTTCCTGTTTTAACGTAAGAAGCGTAAAAATTAAAAATATTATTCACTAAGTTATGGTCAATTTTTAAAGTTGTTTTATTATTACTTATATCTATAATTTTTTTATTGTTATCATAAATTCCTATTGCAATATTACTTGCACCAGCATCTGTTTCATCTAAATTTTTTAATAAATTAGTCATTATAGTATCATTTACACCTGTAAATATAATATGAGCAGAATTAATATTTTTAGGGCAATTTTCTAAAACAATTGAAAATGGTGTTTCAGTGAAAGGAATACCGACCTGCTTTCCATTCAAATCGTTAGGATTAAGTCCGACTAGTAAACTAGCTGTATCATTAGAAACAGTGCAGCTACGCTCCATAACATTTGCATTAATGTTAATTTTTATTTGTTCGCTAAAAACAACTCTAGGAAGAAGTAGGAATATTATTAAAAACCCAATAATTTTATTCATAATAAATATCCAAAAAAAGTAAAGATGACGCATCACCTGATCCTATATTTATTTGAGTTGACTTATATCTTAAATAGAAATTCAAATCATAACTTGGGGTTGTGATAACTTCATTCAAAGCATACTTTGTATTTAATGAAATTTTTTTCCGGTATTTATCTAATATTTCAATAGCAAGTCCGGTAGCGATATCACCTTCAAGACTGTTTGCCTTTCCTAATATTTTCAATAAAGTTGGGTCGTTATCATCTTCCTCCCCAGAAAATTTATATGACATATTATTAACTTTACCAGAACAATTCTCGAGATGTATTGAAATAGGTTGCGTAGCACTAGTCGAGCCAATTTGATTAAAATCACTTGGATTTAAATCTAAAAAATTGATATTTTTAATTAAATCCTTACCCGTCACATTGCAGCTTTGTGTTAATATTTCACCATTAACATTAACTGTGACATCGACTGCGTACGCAAAAAAACCGATGAAGTATATAACTAAAAAAATAATATTTATTTTCATTATATAGTTCCTATTATTGGCACGCCACATTAACTTTGTTAATATTTTTCATTTTATCATTTTCATCATATTTAATAGAAAACTTACAAAGTTTATCTTTATCTATATTTACTGTATAGCTTGAATTAGGTTTAACACCAGTTAAATAAACTGTACTATCATCATTTACAATAGATATATTTTTTCCAGAATCATTAACTACTACTGTTCCAAATTTAATTGGTTTTTCTTGATACTGAAGTGAAACTAAAAAATTATACCCTTTACGTACATCGAAAATAACTTTACTGATAGCTCCTCGTGTCGGAGCTACTTTTATAACATTACCATCAATATCATAACCTGCCCCTAATGATTCAGGTGATAGACCTATATCATTATAGTGATATGCCGTTGCATAAGGAATTAAAGCGTAACCACTATTATTGATAGTAATATTTTCACCTGTTTTATCCACTTTAGCTCCAGCAGCCCCTTTGGCTTAAACTAAAATTGCAGTATCATTTGCCTCTCTAGCAAAAAGTAAACCACCAGAATGAACAAGGACAGAACCAGTGACTCCATAATCAAGCTCTTTTGAATTATTTGAAAATGATGTTCCTGCACTAAGTTCTGTTACATCTGCTTTATAACGTAGATTTAAATTTGATTTATTATCATTATTATTATTTATAGTTTGATAAATATTATAATTTAATTTTTCATTTAATGCAGTACCATATAGACTTGTCATAGTGTTATACTTTGAGTCATTGAAAGTGGTACTATTTGTAATATACATTCTATTTTTGTCCATCGCATTTGACAATGGGATAGATAATGATAAGTAAAATATATTGTCTGTATTATGGCTATACGTATTTTTATTATAGCTAGCTGATAGTATAATATTATTATACTGAGTCAATGTCTTATTCCAGCCTATTTGAATATTTTTAGATTTTAAGTCGCTCCCCCAGTATGAATTAACATTTCCCCATGCATATAATTGTCCATAGTCACCTAAACTTTGAGAAATATTTACTTGAAAGCTGTTCTTTTTCCTTTCATTACTTGAATAAAATAAGTAATCATTTATTTCACCTTTGTAACTATTTCTGTAATTAGCTTCACTAAAAGTATAATAGTCAGATGTTGAGTATCTATATCCTGTCAACTGAATATTTGTACCAATATCACTAAATGATTTCGCATACAATATTCTATATGACCCACCACTATATTTTTTATCATGTATTTTAGCTTGTGCTTGTATTGTATCAATAGATAAAGCTCCAAATGCACCAATATCTTTACTTAAACCGATTCCAGTAGCTAGATAGCCACTCGCAATTTGATACCCCGTATAAAGAGTTGAATCTAGTGGTAAGCCAATTCCAATTGTCCCTTGAGCAAACTTATCTTTTTTGGCTGATGTTATATCTAGCTGACCAAAAGTAAGTGAATAATTATAACTACCTTTTCGTAGTAAATTCGGTAAAGAAGAATATGGAACAATATACTTTGTTACGACGCCTTCACCTGACGTTAGCTCAACTTCATAGTCACCGCTTGTACCAACAGAGTTTAAATTATCAATATTATATGGACCTGGATTAATATACTCTTGGTACAATATATTTCCATTTTGTTTAATTGTTATCTTTGATCTAGACTCTGCTATACCTTTAATTGTTGGGCTATATCCTTTTTCGCTATCTGGTAGCATTTCATTTGCAGTAGATAATGTGATACCTATATACGGATTTGAGTCAAAAATCATTGAACCTAAAACAGTTTGTCCTGCAATAAGTGTACTTTTAATTGAATTTATATTTCTTAAGATTGAAATATTATTTGACTTCCATTCATGATTTGATTTTGACCCTATTTTATTCTGATTATAGTATAAGTTTGAACTGATGCGCCAAGCACCTAAGTTCAACCTATTATTTAAATTCAAAAACAGAGAAGAATAGTTACTCATTCTATTATTTCTTGAATATGACCCATTTAAATTGTAATTTGTCATTAGTGCAGAAATACCATCATCCCAATCATTCTCGCTTGCCAAGGTTGATCTAATGGAATTAAGATATACTTGTGGTATTGAGAGTGTTAGTGTTAACTTTGACAAGTCAACATTATAGCTAAAATCATTTATGTATTTATCAATATCAATACACTCATTATCATTTATTTTTGACAGATTAATTTTTTCTTGAGTATCTTTATTAAAGGGAATCAAACTCACAATTTCTTTTGTAAAACAAGCTATAACTTTCTTATCATTACTACTTTGCTTGAACTCAACACTAACATTTCTAATAAATCCATCACCAACATTTAAGTTTAAAAAATATTTTCCAGGTGTAACATTATTGCCTGCCGAAAGATAAGACAAATCATCGATAGAAGAAACATCAGAACCTAAAAATAAAGGATTGAAGTAATCTTGCGAATGTAAGTCATTAGAATGTAAAAATAGACTAATCAAAAAAAATTTTCTTATTATTCGCATAGATATACTTCCAGAATTAAACAAAGTTACACTGTATATTTTTTATCTGAACACCATAGTCATTAATGAAATTGAAAAATAATTTTTTACTCTTATCATTATTATTAATATGGATGAATGTTTTTGGTGCTATCGTTTCTGCTTTTGATACTTCAACACCATTTATAGTCAAAGATACTAAATTCATATAAAATGGAGTTGGGTTATCAATTCTTAATTTATTATTTTCATAACTACATTTTAAATCTTTGTATGACTCAAATGAATTTCCTTTAATTTCACTAGGTCTAACAATCAGCTTTATTTTAGTTGTCGTTGATATTAATAATGCATTATCTATCTTCTGTTCTTGTTCTGTTAAAGATGGAATAACTTTTGAGTTTAGATAATATAACTTCTCTCTGTCTTTAGGTAACTGTTCTTTATCCCCAGTAAAAACAACATTCAATAAGCTATCTGAATTTGATTTAATTACAAATAAAGGCGGTGTTATTACAAAATCAGTACTTTTTTTTTCATGATCATCCGATACCCATGATTGAACAAGGTAATTTCCATCTTTATCACTATTATATATTTTTAATGTTATTTGATTTTTTTCAGTTGGATAAATTAATCGAGTTGCACCTAGTGAGACTCCGCCAGCATAGACCGATTGGCAAAAGAAAAATAAAGATAATATAACGAATATTTTTTTTAGCATATAAACAAGCTCCATGATTAATGATTGGCCATCACTGGCCAATCATTAATAAAATTAATTGTAGGTAAGCATAAAGTTAGCTACAGATTGAACTTTACCAGCAGTTACTACGGCCCCTATTGATTTATAATCAACAGATAATGGAATAGTAGTTGTATCAGTTAAATCAACGTTTGAACTTAATGCGCCAATTTCTAATGGACTACCATCTGGATTAAACAATTGTAGACCTACGTTTTCCGCAGAGCCTGCACCAGCAGTATTTGCTAATAAACCAGGCTTACCATCAACAGTTTGCCCATTGAATGAAATTTGAACTGATTTACGAGTTGCAGTATCACACTCAACCAAATTAATATTGAATGGCTTAGCTCGCATTGCAAGTTGGTCTGCAGCAGTAAAAGTTGTTGTTTTAACTGTATCTAAAGTAACAATTTTGTCAGTATCTGATCCAGAAATTGCACAAGCTCCAGATGTAATCTCACCATTAAATGTTACTTTACCACCATTAACTGTTAATGCAGGGAGAGGATCATTTTCTGCAGCAAATGTTGAACTACAAATAATTGAAGAAACAACTACAGATAATACAGCAAGTTTATTTTTAATATTCATATATACTCCTAATTTATTTAGTTTGTTTTTATTACCGACAGATAATAATTAAAATATAATTATCGCCCATCTTATTTAATAGCATTAAATTTTAATAAAAAACAATTAAATGCCATTTAATCTTTTAGCATTTTTAATTACTTCATTAGTAAAGTAATTCCAGTCCAAGCCAAATATCTCAAGATATTGATTTACCCGTCCTATGGTCAATTGTGTTTTTCCATTTTCATACCTTGAGACTTGTTGTTGGCTTATTTTTAATAATATGGCTAATTCACCTTCTGTGATACCATTTTGTTTTCTTAATTTTTTTAAAAATGAAGACGCCGCACTATTTAATATGTCATTTTCAACTCTCATTTTTATCACCAGAAAATATAATATTAGAGTAGACAATTTAATATTAGAGATAAAATTTAATTATTTTCCTATATCAAGTATCAAGCTATGGACCTGAATTTAATTTATATTTTTCAAATACACAAATATGAATTATTTTCCATTTACTCCTTACACATGTTACACCCCGTTTTGTTCATATTTCTCCATTGAAAAACTTGTTTTTACCAACCTTTAATCATGTTACAAACACATAAAATGAAACAATTAATCACAGACTGAAACACAATGCTCAGAGCTTAAGTTAACGTTAACAGTTAGCCGTCTATAGGTTAAATTCTCATCACTCATCCTTATACAGCAAATGATAACGTTAACATTATCATCTGAAAATAAAATAAACATAGTGACTATACCTATGTATATTACTTTATAACTCTAAAAAAGTTAGACAATTTGCTTACAAATTTTACTTTAAAAACACATTAAAACTTACAAAATGATACTGGTAAACATATCTTATCCTATTTGGATAATTTATATTCATACTGAATTGATAAAAAACAAATATAACATTTACACTAAATTACAATACTAATTCCTTATCGTGGAATTTACACATTTATTTTAATACCTAATTGTATGAACTCTACCTAACCCATTAACTTATTTGATATAAATAATATATGTATCTTATTTAATTGGTTATAATTAAATATACGTCCTTTAAAATCTAAAATATTATCCTACTACTCTTAGCACCAAAATTCGCAGAGAGGTACTAGATGCATTAGTATCAAAATGCAATCCTCAGGGGAAAATATTCTACTTACGCGACTATATAAAGAAAAACAAAAAAGATAAGTTTATTCAAATTTGACTACGGACTAAAATGAAAATACCAGCTCTACATGAAATGACTAAAATATATAATTTATGGTTAAACAAGGATAAAGATCCAACCAATGGACTAGATATTATTAAAAAAGAAGAGCAATAACTAACTCAACTTAATAATAACAGGTTTTACTTGAGCAATAAATATATGGCCATGTGAATACTTCCAGTGCCTTTTTCCCATAAGAATATTATCTAAAATATTTTTTGTTAGACATTCAGGTAGTAAAGGACATGATAAAAAACCACTGCTAATTAAATTATTTAGCACCAAAAATAATTATATCTTTAGCGAATAAATGAGCCTAAGAATAATAAGCTAATTGAAATACTATACAACATCACGATACTACAACATGATGCAAGAGCAAACCTGATGAATACAGTTGAAAGACTCGAACTTCGAATTCCTTTAAAACAGCAAAAAATTAAATATATCAAAATAAGATCAATAATGACCGTTGTTATAAGCCCAATTATCGGTATCAACACATTTAATCCTAAGTCATTTAAAAGGATTGTTTAATTTTCTTGTTTTACCCATAAACCGCCAGATATCTAGGGAGTACAACACTAAAGCGATAGAAAAGAACCCAATAACAAAATAATCATTAAATCCGCTAATTAGCACAGCGACACCTGCAACAATCATTACTGCAGTACGCCACTTGAACGAGGAGAGGAAATCAATAATTACATCCAGTAAATCCTGCATACAATTCCTTTTAAGGGCCTTGAGTGAATAGTAACCATATCTACTTTAGGTAGATACTCATAGGGATAAACTAATTATTGATGGTTTTTAATGGATTCAATTCTTGCCATTTAAACGGTTAGTTTTATCTCACTAACGAGTAACCAAAGTAAAGCAGCAACACGTGACAATGATATGCGACCTATATGAGAAGTTAAAACACATTAACATTTAGCCTACAGCAACAAGCACACAGCCCCCAGAACATCCACAAGCGACTTTGTGACCTTCTAGCGCAACAGGGATACCATTAATTTTCATTAAGCTATCGCCTTCAACGATAGTCCCTGTTTTTTTACATGAAGGACAATAGACAGAGTCGCCCACACGCGCTACACCTTGGATTTGTTTGGCGAGAGAAGAAGCTGTCAGCACCGTACCACCGGTATTCGTCGTATCATTTTTTAAAATGAGTTTTCTGCCGTTCACAAGACTACGCACTGCGTTTTTTCTCCTGATCAAGCTTTGCTAAAATCTGTTCGACCTGTTGCTCAAAATCAGCAGGAAGTGGGTTCTTACCAAAAGACAAAAAGGGTTTACGGGCTTGGTAATCGACTGATGAAACGGCATCTCGCCCCTCTTGCATATAAGCATTGAGAAACGTGATAAAACGATGGTTTTCACTGTCGGTGCTGGTCAGAAAACTGGAGTAATGTGAGACATTCGGGCGATAGAGTATGGTTTTTAGTTGACCTACTCTTTCATCAATGCCATACAGTTTAATCGCCAGCATTTTACCTGCATAGCCGAATTCTGCATCTTCATAGCGTGTTAAACGTACTTTTCCCATCCCATAGCTATATAATATTCCTCGTTGCCTATCAGCAATGAGATAAACTTGAGGAGTAAAGAAAGAGAGATAACCTAATAGCCACAAAAAACCGGGGAAAAAAATTAGCCAGCCAATTATCATCAATATCTTAATCTTATCATTTTTATAAATTTTATCAGTATAGTAATCGACCAAATATGTTCCAAGACTTATTTCCTTAGCTTTCATATATGGCAAATATCGCGATAACTCTTTTGGTAACTTATCTACCCCATATTTTTCATTGTAGTAGCTAGACCTATCTTGAAGGGTAAAATAATTTGACTTATGGTTTTCAATAAACCCGAACAGCGTATAAAATGCCATTATTAAGAGCACGATAAAAAAAGGTATCGTGTTGGTGAGCTGGCTATTTCGCTGTGGGGAGGTAATCACACAACGCTGTTTATTGACCGCATCTAAAAATACCAGTTTTTGAGGCTCCAACGGATCATCGTAGTGATGACTTTCTTCAATCAATGGCGTGGTTTCTAATTGCTCTGGGTGCTTTGTTGCTGTATATAAACTCGTCATTCGGTGCCTTCCTCATCAATACAGCCATAAAGTTTATCATCAGGATCACCGTTTCGGTAACGCAGTGGCGCAATTTCGCCTTTCAGACGATCCACCAAGTAATACCAATAAATGGATGGAATAGATTGCCTCAGAGGATCCCTTGCAAAAATACCCGCTTCGACTTCAAATCTCAGTACAAGCTCTCCATCACGCAGTGTCGTATTGGCTAACGCATCTTGCAAAGCTGTCTCAAAGACTGCATTAAATTTTGTTTGCTGTGAAGCCAAATAATCAATCCCACGATGTTTGACTACCGTATCCCTTTGTTTGGGTAAAGAGGCCATAGGTGTTCCAGCGGGATAAGCAAACAAAGCTTTCTTTTCAACCAATTGATATTCAATATCCGAAATACCACATTGAAAATTGCCCAGCGTAAACTGATATTGGATGACATAATGTGCAGCCCCGTAATGGCTTTGCCCTAACCCCGCCTTTGATTTTGGAATAGCACTGACTTGTAACTGGGAAGTAAAGAAAAGATTCGCAAATTCTTGAAGTTCCATTCCAAAATAATTTCGATTATCTTCAATATATTTAATATAGTCTTCTAATTGATCATATTTAATATCTGGCCTATTGATATTTTGCCCATCATCTCGTTTGCCCCCTCCCGCAAAATACTTATCCCCATTCCCCCAAAAACACTGCTTCAATAACTCTTCAAACGCATCCGTTTTAAAGTAATTGTAAATCGCCATACCAATTCCGAATACGATGGCACCGATAATAATCAATTCCCACGCAAATGCCGCAACGGCGGTCGCCACCACGCCTTCCGTGGCACCGTATGCCGCTAACCCCACCGACAACGCCAATGTCCCTGCTGCTTCCGCAATTTTTGCCGAGCCCGTAATGTAATTACTGTTATAAAACTCCGCGGAGGCTTCGGCGATAGGTAAGGCAACCCCTAAAATCGCCACGGTATACCCGAGCCCTTTTAATCCCACTTTACCTAATTTGGTTTGGATTTCAGGCAACTGAATTTTGGTGAGTAACCGCTGAAGCGGCGGAAATGTGACCGCTGCTGCATATCCTCTAGCCGCTTGACGTATTTCAACCACTGCCTCTGCGGTATTTAAAATATGGGCCACCATTTGAATGCGAAAGATATTTACGGCGGCGGTATTTAATGGGTCTTGCTTATCAAACTCTTTCGTATGGGCGACTGCATTGAATTCAATGATACTCGTGAGCAATGTGTAGACATCTGCCCCCAATTTGATGTGGCTGATTAAGGCGTGTTTATCAGTTGGTAGCCCCGTAGAGCGATAACCTTCTATCAGGTTAAATTTGGCAGTGGTAATAACGCGCTTGAGTCCTGCCGATTTTAATCGATTATCCCAGTCAAAGACCTTCTTCATGTTTTTCGAAAAACGTTGGAGTGGCTGACTCATCCCTTTCAGTGAACTCATCCATTTTCTGAACTCTTCAGCGCTTAAGGTCGCGAGTTCATCAAAACTCACGGAAATACCGAAATACGCCAAAAAAGCGGGGAGCACTTTATGCGCCAGAAAATCCAACCCCGCTTGGCTGATACGTCGTACAGAATTTTTGGCATTATTCAGATGGGTATGTGCTTCCGTATACGCGTACCCCAAGGCATCCCAACATATCATGACGGCTAAACGTAATGACGGTAAAACACGCTCTTTAAATTCACTGAGCGCTTTATTTTTTATCACATCTTCATTCAATACATCCAGCAAGTTGGTGATAAATTCCTTCCAAACCTCCCCGTCATCACTGTCGGTTGATAACAATAAATCGAGTGTGACGCGCCCTGACGGTGAACTGTTCAAGGGGGCGAATAGCTGTTCATGCAGTTGGCTGTAGGCCTCTAATTCATCAAAAAACGCCGAGTGCCAAAAATCCCCTTTTTGATATTGTTCTTTAATTAAAAAAGCATGGTCAAGATAGTTTTTAATACCACCGACCTGATTTTTAACTGTTGGGTTGCTTAAAAAATCACGGTAGAGTTGGACAATATTGGCTTGCAATGTTTCAAACTCTTGATTACCCGCTTCAATTTGCGGCCAATAGGTTTTCCATCCCTGAACATCAATGTGTTTGGTAAATTTATCTTTTAATGCTTTTCCTTGCTCCGTTTTCGCAACGTCGGGATTATCAAACTGGGTTTCTAACGCCGAAAGATAGTGACCCACTTTATTTGGGTACTGCCAATAACGTTGGAACATCGCATACGTTGCTGTCACGAAAGTATAAAGCGATAAAATATCTTTTTGATAGCCGATTGGGTCATACAGTGCGACTAAACAACTTTTTTCTTTGTAATCTAAATTTTGTTCCGCTTGGTTTAACAGGGTATCCGTAGTTTTACTGGCACTATTCATTCCCGTGATATGGGAAAAATACTCTTTTGGTAGTGGGTTACCGATGGACTTTGTGTGCTCGGTAAAGGCGGAAAACTGGTCTGACTCGGTTTTATATTCTTCGACCAGATAGTCAATATGCTCAGCGTTCAATTCAAGTGCATGGGGATTCCCATTAAAATCCACCAAATTGATTTTTTGCATAAACGCCTGTCGATAAGACGCATCCGTTTCCATTTTATCTAAGACATAATCAGACAGGGGGCTATCACTGAATAAAAACAACGCCTCCATGACGTCTTTTTTAATCGGTAAATACGGGTATTGACAAGATTGGGCTTGTACCGATTGAGTTAATGGGTCACGCAAACAAGGGATAAACCCTTCCTCTGCATCCCCTTTTTCTTTCGCACTGACTGCTTCACTGGAGTTATCATCATCCGAATAGACATACCCATTATCGTAATGTTGCACAACATGCTTAAAAATCAGCAACTGTCCTTTAGTATCAAGGCGGGTGGGAAATTCACCTTCCTCAAAGACATAAACCCAGCCTGTGCGCAGTAATCGAGCCGAAAACCCTTTAGTGTCAGAGATTGACGAAGCCGACAGTAACGTAGAAATAGCGGGCGGAACCGCCGCTTTCGCATTTTTATCACCATACAAATTTGAGTAGGCATAACGCACAGGATACACTGGACGATGTTCATTCTCACAGGGGCAAACGACCGCATCGGCTTGTAAATTTCTGGGGGATGCTTGATTCACTGCCTCGACGACTTTGCGGAGCTGTTTTTCTTCTGGGGTTAAGTATTTTGAGGTCACGGGGTCACTCCTTGTGACGATAAGCAGTATCGATAACGGTGATAATTAAACGTCACGGCATTTGCTTCATAAGGCTTTGCTTGCTCTGTTGCTGATTGCCATAACGTTTCGTTTTGAGTACAGGCATGGCGAGCAAGGACATAATACAACAACGCTTGTGTTTGGCTGATATCACTTAAAAAAGCCTGATTCATGATACGTAAACAAAATGCCTCTAAGTCGGCAGAGCCTGATAGCTCGCTCGATGTTGACAAGGGCGGGCACTGCGCTATCAATTGTTTGGCTTTATTCAATGTCTGCACCAAGGTCAATGCTGCATAATGCCGATACAATTTTTCATTAATAAACAATGGCTCACGGGGGCGAGTATCATATAAATAATCAGAATGAAAGGTGATTTTGACCCCATCAGGGTAATTGGCACTGTAGCCGTAGAACGCCTTGACTCCACTCACCACATTAAGTAACTGCCCATGGGTCAATGATTCAATAAATGGCATAAAATGTGACACATCGTAAAAACGGAAAAAATTCCAACTATTAAGGCGCTGGTTACGTAAATACGTCATCTTACGTAATTGACGATGAATATCGGTAAAAGATTTAAGACTGTGAATGAACATTCCTAAAGTGCCTTTGTGAGGTAAACTAGAACAGTGCTCAAGAAAGACCTCTCCGGCATGATTAGGGAGAAGGTGTATCAAATAAGGCGCTTGGTCCTCAAGGTTGTCTTGGGTTTCTCCTTGGTACAACGATTGCCACGGCAATTGGCTGCCATGTAACATCGGCACAAGATGCTGCCCCGTTTGCCTATGGTATTCACCGCTGTCAATCACCGCATAGAGGTGAACCCCATCACTAAATGCGGGTTGCCCCTCCGCGTAATGGATATCCCCTTTTTCTGACGGTCTAGGATGGGTAAGATTGCGTTCATCCACCAATACAGCCAACACATTTGCCTCATGTTGTTCACGTACTTGCCGAACTAACGGTAGCGCCAGTTTTGAGCTTTGCTCAATATAAGTGACTAAAGGCGTTAATATTTCATAATCAGCAAACGTGTATTGTCCGGAGTGAGCCGTAAAGTACTGGCGCATCCGTTCAATCGCCTGCGATTGGTTAGCGCCAGCAACCGTCATAATACCATGAAATTGTTCATTGTTTCGCGTATAACGGCACTGTGCGACCCAATACTCCTTATAAATTGTATTCGGACTCCAGTGCATTAGGTCGTTCCTTTTTTCATCGCTTTCGCACGGCAATCCTCCGCTAACGGTAACCCTTCATTAACCGCCGCTTCCAACGAGGCGACCGCTTCGGGTGCCCCTCCGGTCACTGACACATTACCTTTTAGCAGGATATTGCCTGTGATAGTCACGCCTTGTGCATCCAATTGAATCGACCCCGCTTTACCACGAATAATCACTGTTTCACTGGCTTGCAACGTATGCACTTTGGTGTGGGTATGAATACCGCCTGCAGCCTTTAACATGTAATCATTTTGGATGTCACACTGTTTGTTTTCACCCACTTCTTGAAAGTGACTCGCGTGAATAACTTCTTTCCAGCTGTTATCAATGCGTGTAATACGGTCTTTCCCGATTTGCTCAAATTGATTGACATCAACCTGTAAGGTCTGCTCATTAATGATGTGTATAAATTCGTCATGGCACACTTCATGCTTACGGTCATTCGCCACAGTATGACTATCATCATTCCCGACATATTGGGTTTTGTTGCGATTAATGTGAATGTTGTTATCGCGCTGCGCATGCACATAGATTTCTTCTCGACCACTTTCATCTTCAAAACGCAGTTCATTAAACCCGTCCCCTTTATGGGTTTTGGTTCTAAACGTGGTCCGAGTCTTCTCACTTGGCAAGTCTAATGGTGGCTTATTTCGCCCGTTGTATGTACACCCAGTTATAATTGGTTTATCTATATCATTGTTAAGATAGGAAATAATCACTTCCTGCCCAATTCTGGGGATGGACATAAACCCAAAGCCATCGCCGTTCCAACCGTGGGCGACTCGCACCCAACAAGACGCGCTATGGTCTGGCTTACCACGCCTGTCCCAGTGAAAATAGACGGTCACGGCACCTTGCGCATTGGTGTAGATTTCTTCACCCGGTGGCCCGACAACGGTAGCCAGCTCATCCCCATCCGCTGTGGGTTTATACCGATAGGGCGGTCGCCACTCTTGAGTGCTGGGAATAAAGGAAAGCTGGTTACTCAATTGAGTCCCTTCACCGCCACCGTTATCAGCAAGAGGTTGCACACCGTGATGGGATACGCTAATCACTTGCCACGTCGTATTCATTCGAGGACTAGGGTGATTAGACAAGGTAAAGATACGTCCCGGTGCTAACTCAATGCAGTTAGTCGTGGCTGACCCCACTTGACGCTGGTTTTGAGATTGCTCGTAACGAATTTGGTTTAAGGGTTTACCTTCTGCATCTTCTTGAAAGCGACCGTAACTTTCAAACACCTCATGTTGCTGATGCACTTCACCAGTGACTTGGTGACTCAGCGGGTAAGAGGGCCTGAGTTGATTGTAGTCTTTATCCACGCGAATATCGCTGCACAACTGTTCAGCGTAACGCCATGTGGTGGCCGTACTGTCGGTGATATCGGTTTCAGATTGCGGATTATAGGTGAGCGAAATACCCGCTTTCATGCCTAAGTGGCGGTCACTGTAAAACAGTTGTGGACCTTCTTCGAACCAGTAATTAATTCCCTCTTCGGCAGCAAGCCGACACCAGAATTCATACAGGGTTTCACGCTTTTGAGTGATGTACTCGCGTTTCAGATGCTCTTCGGGGTGATAAAGCTGTTTATCAAATTTGATATGAGACTCGCTCAATAGCGTCTCAAGAATGTTCGGCACCGTCATATTTTGGAAAATTCGGCTGTCCTGCTTAAGCGTCATCACCCACATTTCAGGACGTATCACAAAGTGATACCAGGTTTTTACCCCATCGGTGTTGCCTTGCTCTGCCCCGGCTAAAATGCCTTGTACTGTGCGAAGAATTTTTCCATCTCGCTTTACAGTCAACGAGGAGGCCACACCCAGCACCGTTTGAAAATCAATCTCGGGTAACGGGCTGACCGCCTGAATCGACAGTGAAAAGAGCTGGGAAAGCCCTTCTTGCAAATCAAACTGGGTCACTTGAAAGGTATTTTCAGGTAACCCACCAATGGTACAGGTGAATACTAATCCCGTCCCCATTTCGCCACTCATAATACGGTCTAGCAGTTGACCATGGGCTTCTTGCAAGGCTTGGTCCTGTGCATAGGTTCTGCCACCCGCATACCCACCACCGTGAATAAGCGGGTTATTTTCGGGGCTGCCAAGTCGTTTGTTTTTATTGGGGTCTGTCCAAGACATGGGAATTTCCTCTACGGGAGAAAAAGCTAAAAACGCAAACGAGCCTCGAAAGGCTCGCTAAATTCGAACTTACGCTTCGAGCGGCGCACGCCAGTCATCGGCACCGGATGTACCTGCAACGGTATGTTCCCAGTCAATTTTACGGTAAGACAGAGAGACTTCGATTAACTGCGTGAAATCCGCTTTCGCTGGGTCTTGGCAGTGTGGCATTTGGCAATCGATATTCACGATAGTCGCATCCGTTAATGTGGTGGTGAAGAAATGCTCTTGCTTCCCTTCAACGGATGTGCGGTACCATTTCAGTTCCACTTTCGGCAACATTTCGCCAGATGCTAACGCGTTATACAGCAGCGGAACCGCTTTATTTAAAGCCACGGTAAAACGGAAGGGTTTATGTGCGCGTTGGCCTGAAGGTTGGCCAGATTGTGGGTCTGTCGGTACAGTCACAACGTGAGAAAACTCTTGCACTAACATTTGGTCTTCATGACCTTGTACATAGATGTTACCCACAGAATCCGCCGTAAATGCACCGGCAGTGATGTTGCCTTGGGTTTTTCCTTCAATGGAAATATAACATGGAGTTGGCATAGCGATATCCTTTATCCAGAATAACAAATTGGGTTAAGTCGACATAATTATCGATTAATTTCCGTCATCTCAGCCAGTGCGCACGGTAAGATTTGAGTTAAGGATAATAAAAGCTTATGAATGGACTGTAAACCGGAGGGCCAGTTTGTATCTCTCTAGGATAAGTGACTTAGCGTAAACGGGTTGAAATATCGCTATATAATTCCAGAAAAACACCAAAAACGAATCATAACAAAACAATCATCGAGCAAAAAATAGACCAAACTGCGGTAAACCCAGTAAGTTCTAATGTACATAGAAATAAACTATGTAACCAAATGTTTCATACAGAAAAAATGAAACAACTCATTGATTAATAAAAATAAAAACACACTCTTAGATTAACATTTAATTCCACAGGGATTAACCACCTTGGTCGTGCAGTGTAATATTCTTTAAGTGCATATTTAAAATATATTTTATTCCAACACTTGGTGCCTTATCGAATTAATATATAAAAAACATTTTTTATGTCCGTTTTCCATTTTTTCAGAATTTTTGTCGCCATTTACGTTATACACTCTTTATTCTTTGCCATTGCGGATAAAGTAGGATGGATAAAGGAAGAACACGTTGAACGGCAAAAACAATTTCACTGTTTTCCTAACGATAAGTGTTGAAATTGATTTTTAAAATGTTAAAACCGAAGACTCACAGCCAGTTAGATTATGAGTTAAACACTCACGATAATGAGGTAAAAACAAAAAGGAGTTAGATGATTAACATCTAACTCCTTGATAAATTTGGTGGCCCCTACTGGACTTGAACCAGTGACCAATCGATTATGAGTCGACTGCTCTAACCAACTGAGCTAAGGGGCCAAAGTGGAGAGGATTATACGTGTAGTTTTAGCTTAGGTCTAGTGTTTCGAAACCGTATGCTGAAATTGTGTTCAACTCAATCACTCCTCTTATAATTCAATGCGATAGCATAAGCAATTGCTATCATTTGAAAGTCGTTTTCTGCAATTTTAATGAGCCCTACTATTTTTTATTTAAATCAGTTTCTCACACCTTATCTATATTTAACTTTTACCAATATCAAATTAATAATAAAAACAACATCATAATGGCAACTAAATTTATTAAAAATTACTCATTCAAGCACTTGATGTAAAACAATATTTTTACATTACTGTTTTACTGCATAGTTTATAGATAATTCTCATATAGAACAAAAATGATGAAAAAAGTACATGCAGTTCAATATGGTTTTGGAAAAATAAGTAATTTTTGATCCGTTACTTGCAAGAACATGGTGCTGAAGTTGTGGCGGCTTTTGAAATCAATAAAGCGGTTATTGGCAAAAATATAGGCGAAATCACAGGAACGAGGCCAACAGAAGTAAAAGTACAAGCGCTACATAAAGCAGATAAAACCCTCGAAACGTTAAAGCTTGATGTTGGCATCATCGCACACCTTTCGGTGGGCGACTTACCTACAGCTAACCTTAGCGCGGTTTCACCATCTGCCATTCTAAGTGGTGTTTTACTGACGGCCACTCTGACTCGATAATGCTATATACACAGCTATCACGCAGTTCACCCGTTTTAGTTTTCATATGATTACGCAAGATACCATCGAGCTTAGCCCCTAACCGTTCAATGGCTCGACGACTTTGGCTATTTAAAAAATGTGTACGAAACTCCACTGCAACGCAATTTAATTCCTCAAAAGCATGCTTTAAGAGCAAATATTTAGCTTCTGTATTTAATGCGGTGCGTTGTACTTCTATTCCATACCAAGTGGCTCCGATTTCAACCCGCCTTACTGCATGGTCCACACGATTGTAAGAAGTAATACCAACTGGTTTACCGCTTCGTTTATCGATCACCACAAAAGGTAAGCATTCCTTTTTCTGGAAATTTTCCAGGCGCTTTTCCACATCTTGAGAGAAATGCTCAGGCTCAGGAACTAAGGCATACCACAAATTATTCAACCCATCTCGTCGAATGATATCTGCCAATTCGACATCATATTGGTGGGATAGAGGTTCAAGGCGAACGTATTCACCTTCTAAAGTAATAGCTTGGCAAATCTCTTTCATCATGGTTTCCCCTATATCGTTCTTTATGCTGTGTGTCTCTTTTTTTAATCTCTGTTTATGACATAAAAATAAAAAAACACCTATTTTTTTATGACACTCAGCTATTTAACCGAAAACATATGATAAAAATCACAAAATTTTAACATCTTTACCAAATTGCAGCTTCATTACGCTACAGTTAACTCATCTGACCTGTTAATGAAATCCCGAATGGGAGTATAATAATGAGCAATTTTCCACACCTTTTTACCCCGCTTGATTTAGGCCATACCGTCCTAAAAAACCGTATTTTGATGGGTTCAATGCATACTGGGCTTGAAGAGCACCCGCAAGGCAGCGAGCGGCTAGCACATTTTTACCGCCTACGCGCTGAAAATGGTGTCAGTCTGATCATTACCGGTGGGATCGCCCCCAATCCAGAAGGAGCACTTACCGCTCATGGCGCGGTATTAAATGATAAAAGCCAGCTTTCATTTCATCAACAAATCACGGATGCCGTCCACCAAGCTGACGGTAAAATCGCCTTACAAATCTTACATGCAGGGCGTTATGGCCTGCATCCTAAATTAGTTGCACCAAGTCCTATTCAAGCAGAGATTATTCCATTCGCCCCCCGAGAACTCTCAACTGATGAAGTTGAAAAAACGATTGATGACTTCGTGACAACAGCCAAGCTAGCTCAACAAGCTGGCTATGATGGTGTCGAAATTATGGGATCCGAAGGTTATTTAATTAACCAATTTATCACCAAACGTACCAACCATAGAACCGATGAATGGGGTGGAAGTTACACAAACCGAATTCGTTTTCCCATTAAAATCGTACGGCGAATACGGGAAGCCGTTGGCGCTAACTTTATTATTATTTACCGGCTTTCCATGCTGGATTTAGTTGAAGATGGCTCAACGTGGGAAGAGATTGAATTACTTGCCAAACAAATTGAAAACGCGGGTGCGAGTATGATCAACACCGGTATTGGTTGGCACGAAGCTCGAGTACCGACGATAGCAACGCAAGTTCCTCGCAGTGCATTTAGTTGGGTTACGCAAAAATTAATGGGGAAAGTGAATATTCCACTGATAACCACTAACCGCATCAATGACCCTTTTGTTGCAGAACATATTATTGCCAATCACCAAGCGGATATGGTTTCAATGGCTCGGCCATTTCTAGCTGATGAAGCGTTTGTTCGTAAAGCCGCAGAAAATCGAGCAGATGAAATTAACACTTGCATTGGTTGCAACCAAGCCTGTCTCGACCTGATTTTTAGTGGAAAACTGGCCAGTTGTTTAGTTAACCCACAAGCTGTTAGGGAAATGGATTATCCCAACGAAAAAGCCGCACTGAGTAAATCCGTTGCGATTGTTGGTGCTGGGCCCGCTGGGTTATCTTGTGCAATTTACGCGGCAAAGCGTGGGCATCGTGTCACTTTGTTTGAAAAATCTAACCATATAGGTGGTCAATTTAACCTCGCTAAACAGATACCTGGCAAAGAAGAATTCCATGAAACCATCCGTTACTTTTGCCGCCAATTACAATTATTGAATGTTGATGTACGCCTTGAACAACAAGCCGATGTTGACTGTTTATCGGGGTTTGATGAAGTCATTATTGCAACGGGTGTCATCCCACGAAAAATCCAGCTCGAAGGGGTTGAGCACCATAAAGTCATTTCCTATATCGATGTCATCACCAAACAACGCTCTGTTGGAAAAAGTGTCGCTATTATTGGCGCTGGAGGGATTGGCTTTGATGTTGCTGAATTGCTAACCCAAGAAGGGAAAAGCAGCAGTTTAGATAATTCACTCTTTAATAAAGAGTGGAATATTGATACCACAATTCATTCTAAAGGTGGTGTATTCCCCCCACAAAAAGTCCCTATGGCATCAGCTCGTCAATTGTATTTATTACAGCGGAAAAACAGTAAAGTGGGAGCAGGCCTCGGTAAAACAACCGGTTGGGTACATCGTTTATCACTAATGAAACGCGGTGTTCAAATGCTAAATGGCGTGGAATACATGCGAGTTGATGACGAAGGGCTCCATATTCGCTATCAAGATAAAACACAGTGCCTGCCTGTTGATAATGTCATTTTGTGTGCTGGGCAAGAGCCTTACCGCCCATTAAAAACACAACTAGCAGAACACGGGATCAATGCCCATGTGATTGGCGGTGCGGATGTTGCTGCAGAACTGGATGCCCGCCGAGCAATTGAGCAAGGGATGAAAACCGCATATCAGATTTAGCCTCTTCATATCCCCCTAAGGTGAGCCTTTTATCTGAGGGGGAACTGCACTCCTTAACCTAACTGATATTTATACCTCTTTTTCTTCACCCTAAACAATTGTTATGTTATAACATAACCAATATTTGTAAATTAAGAATGGCTGAGGGGTTATGACAGTATCAACTGAATTACGTTGTTCATCTTTACCGGATGCGCAAAATGAAAATGATATTTATAGCAATATCAAGCTAGACTGGGTCGGTATGACAGGGATTGCTTTACCTATTGAGATAGCGGGTCGTCCAATCAACGCACTTGTTGATGTCGGTACTGATTTACAAGGACAGAAAGGAATACACATGTCCCGGCTGTATCAAACCTTAGATGGACTCACACAGCATGAACTAACCCCCAATTTGATTCAACAGGCTCTAGAGCAGATTTTAATATCCCATAGCCATGTATCATCGAAGTCATCTCTTCGACTTTATGGCGATATTTTATTATCTCGCCCTTCTTTAGTTTCTCACCAGCATGGATGGAAAGCATATCCATTTGAAATAAATGCAAATTTCAACAAATCATTTATTATCTGTTTAAAAGTTGGGGTTCCTTATTCATCGACATGTCCTAGTGCCACGGCACTCAGTACCCAAGTGATTCAACAACAATTTGCTATTGAATTTGAGGACGAGACACAACCATTATATCCCACTCAAGTTTTCAACTGGCTAGCTAAAAATGGGTTACCCGCTACACCACATAGCCAACGCAGCTGGGCATGGGTAACCATAGCGTTGAAAGCTAGTCATAAAATATTTCCCATCATTGAATTAATTAATCAAATTGAAAACGTGCTTTCAACACCTGTACAAACTGTTGTTAAACGTAATGATGAACAAGCTTTCGCTATCGCAAATGCCCAAAACCTGATGTTTTGTGAAGATGCAGCGAGAAAACTAGTCATGGCTTTTCGTCATCAATGTCACTATGACGAAGTGAACATTAATATAGAGCATCAAGAAAGTTTACATGCACATAATGCAGTTGTTCACACGCACTGGAAACGGAGTACTCATGCTGCGTAAAAATCCATCAGGACACTCCCCTGTTATTTCAGAAAAAGCCTATATCGACCCTACCGCAATTATTTGTGGCAAAGTCATTGTTGAAGATTACGTGTATATCGGCCCATATGCAGTCATCCGAGCTGATGAGCTCAATGAAGAGGGGGATATGTCACCGATAGTAATAGGCCCACATTCAAATATTCAAGATGGTGTTGTTATCCATTCTAAAAGTGGGGCTGGAGTACAAATTGGCTCACATACTTCAATAGCACATCGTGCCATTGTCCATGGCCCTTGTAATATTGCTACACGAGTATTTATTGGTTTTAATAGCGTTCTATTTAATTGCAAAATTGGGGAAAACTGTGTTGTTCGCTATAACGCTGTTGTTGATGGTTTAACGCTACCCCCTGCTTTATATATTCCATCCTGCGTACATGTAAATGCCCACAGTGATTTATCTCAGTTTAAGCAAGTTGACCGCGCCTCTTTGCAATTTTCAGAAGAAGTTGCCGCAACTAATGTGCAGTTAGTCGAAGGTTATCGCCGCTTACGTAATGAGTTTTAACTCAATAACCCACTAAAATAAGGGCAGAGTTCACTTTCGCTGTCTCTGCCCTTTCAAAATATATTTAATTAACAATTAATCACGATGAGATAGCCGCGCTTCAGCGTTAGCCAGTTTCTCATCTTCCGCTAAGCACACCGCTGCAGTAAATAACACGTCAGTTGAAGAGTTAAGCGCCGTTTCTGCTGAATCCTGTAATACGCCAATCATCACACCAACCGCGACCACTTGCATCGCAATTTCATTTGAAATACCGAACATGTTACAAGCTAATGGGATCAGTAATAGTGAACCGCCGGCAACGCCTGATGCGCCACATGCACACACCGCAGCAACCACACTTAATAACAGTGCCGTTGGGATATCAACTGGAATACCTAGAGTATGTACAGCGGCTAACGTCAGTACTGTAATCGTTACCGCTGCACCAGCCATATTAATGGTTGCACCTAATGGGATAGAAACAGAGTAAGTATCTTCATGTAGATTCATGCGACGACACATCCCCATATTCACAGGGATATTTGCTGCTGAACTACGTGTAAAGAATGCTGTTACCCCGCTTTCACGTAAGCAAGCGAGAACTAATGGGTATGGGTTACGTTTCATTTTCCAGTAAACAATCAATGGGTTAACAATGAAAGCAACAATCAGCATACAGCCAATCAATACTGCGAGAACGTGAATATAGCCTTTTAAAGTTGCAAAGCCTGTCGTTGCGATAGTGGAAGCAACCAAGCCAAAAATCCCTAAAGGCGCTAAACGGATCACAACCCGTACCAGTTGTGTTACTGCATTAGAAAAGTCATGAACTAAAGTTTTTGTGGTTTCATTTGCATGGCGCAGTGCAATACCCAGCCCGATCGCCCACGCTAAAATACCAATATAATTGCCCTTAATCAGTGCATCGATAGGGTTCGCAAATATATTGATTAGCAAGCCTTTTAACACTTCAGCAATATTACCCGGTGGATTTAGCTGTGTATCACCTACCGCTAAGACTAAATTTGACGGGAACAGGAAAGAACCAATAACGGCGACAACCGCGGCAAAAAATGTTCCTAAAATATACAACACCAGTATAGGTTTGATATTGGTTTTTTGCCCTTGGCGGTGGTTAGCAATGGATGACATTACTAACACCCAAACCAGTACAGGAGCAACAGCTTTTAACGCACTAACGAATAAATCCCCTAACAACCCGACATTTTTTGCAGCAGATGGCCATAACCATGCAAGCAAAATACCCGCTATCAAGCCAACCAGTATCTGTTTGACTAGACTACCTTGGCTAATAACTCGCCATAACCCTGTTTTATTTGTATCCATAATAGACCTATATTATTTATCTTTATTAGGAATTAAATGTGTTTGCACAGCAAGTATAAGGAATAATAGTCGCCTGAAAAGGCAATTATTCAAAATATACACAATGATTGACTTTGTTTAACAAACATTTTACATAACTGTGATCTCAATAGAGTTTTGTTTCTTATAGTAGAATGGGATGAACAAAATGGTTGAGCGTTTTCAGGGGGTTAAAAAAAATCCCCTGCTTTTTACAGCAGAGGATTTAAAAATAAAAAAGATAAATTAACTTTTTGCTTCGTTGCGTTTATTAACAATTGCATTAATGATTAACGTCACGACTAAAATTGACGCAATCACACCCAACGAAATCGGTGTTGGGATATGGAAAATATCAATCAATAGCATTTTTATACCGATAAAGCTTAAAATTACCGCTAAACCGTATTTTAGCATTGAGAACTTTTCAGCAACCCCTGACAACAAGAAATACATGGCACGTAGGCCTAAAATTGCAAATAAATTCGATGTTAAAACAATGAATGGGTCAGTCGTCACCGCAAAAATAGCGGGTATACTGTCCACCGCAAATATCACGTCACTAATTTCAACTAAAATCAGCACTAAAATAAGTGGGGTCGCAAATAGGACGCCATTACGTTTAATAAAGAATTTTTCACCATGTAATTCATCCGTCATACGTAAATGAGAACGAACCCATTTTACTAGCGGTTTATCCGTTATTGGCGAGTCATCTTCTTTGGCAAAAGCCATTTTCAAACCAGTAAATAGCAAGAACAAGCCAAATACATACAAAATCCAGCTAAATTGTGTGACTAACCAACTACCTGCAAAAATCATAATCGTACGAAGTACGATAGCGCCTAATACTCCATAAACCAACACACGACGCTGTAAAGTTGCAGGAATGGCAAAATAACTAAATAACATCAACCAAACGAATACGTTATCAACAGCTAATGCTTTTTCTAATAAATAACCCGTTAAGAACGCCATGGTTTGGCTATCAGCAAACTCACGCCCTACGTTCTCATTAAGATACCACCAAAAACCCGCTGCAAAGAGAAGCGAAAGCGTTACCCACACGATACTCCAAGCCGCAGCTTGTTTCATCGACATTGCTTGGCCTTTGTGTTTCCCTTGCCAGAACAAATCAATGAGTAACATAAGTAAAATAATAACGGCAAAACTACCCCATAAAATCGGGTTACCAACTGAGTGCATTTTCCTTTCCCTTAAAAAACAAAAAACGGCTGATATCCAGAAGACATCAGCCGCTTAAAATTCGTTAACCACAAGCTATTTCTTTTGGTTGTAAATTATGAGCAAACCCCGCCTTCTGGCAAGGTCTCACTTACAACACAAATAACCTAAAAATAGGGAACTGTGGTGCTCGGCTACCGGGTGTAATGTGTACACCGTAATGACGATAAACCGACAAGAAGAAGTTACTCCCCTTTGCTATGGCGATAAGATACGGTAAATAGTCTTAAAATGCAATAATTAGCCTTTATTGTTTTATCGTTATTTTTTTACATTAAAAGATAAATTAACAAGTATATTTCGCATACTCTCGGTAAAAAGCGGGTTAAACGCCATTTTTAAGCACTTTACATCGTTCCATGCCGCGCAATAAATCGTAAAAATCGGCCAAAACTTAAATGAATTCTAAAAATAAGCTTAAAATTTACTGTTTAGTTATTTTCTGTTTTGTTAAAGTGAGCGTGCTTTACACTAACAGCCTGAGGAAACACTACTTTCACTTTGGCATTCACTTAATCCATTTCTCCCTGCCCAACAACAAGTTTGTTGCTGTTATTGCCGTTTAGGAAACATTAATGGAATTAGTTAAAGAACTTTTTTTCGCCCTTTGGCACCAAGATTATGTCACCCTATCTAACCCATCGTTAGTGTGGTCGATTTACTTCATGCTGTTCGCTATCTTGTTTCTTGAAAACGGGGTGTTGCCTGCAGCGTTTTTACCTGGCGATAGCTTATTGATTTTAGTTGGTGTTCTCATCGCTAAAGGCACATTAAGTTATCCGCTCACTATTGTAATTTTAACCGCTGGCGCCAGTTTAGGCTGTTGGGTTGGTTATATACAAGGGCGATGGCTGGGGAACACACGAATAGTTAAAGGCTGGCTTGAGCACTTACCTGAACACTACCACCAACGCGCTTATGGCTTGTTCCACCGTCATGGCCTCGCTGCCTTGTTAATTGGTCGTTTTTTAGCTTTTGTCAGAACACTACTTCCAACAATAGCAGGGCTAGCTGGCTTGCAAAACGGTCGTTTCCAAGTATTCAATTGGTTAAGTGGCCTACTGTGGGTGTTAATTTTGACTGCAATTGGTTATGGCTTTGGTAAAAGCCCGATTTTCCTACAATATGAACATCATATTATGAACATTTTGATGTTGATCCCTGTAGGGCTACTGATCCTTGGCTTAATTGGTAGCATTGCTGTTGTCGTTAAGAAAAAATTCTCAAATAAAAAAGCGAATTAATTCTCCATGCGGGAACTCTCAGTTCTCGCATTTTCATTTTTACTTAATTTTACGTCTTAGTATCCCCACTCCCCGCAATTAAATTAACTAACTGATATTTATGGCATTTCTATAAATACTGTTTTTTACATTTTTTCTTAACCCCTAATTTATTATTGAATAACTCATTGCACTTAATGCAAAAACAGTTATTGTTAATACAGTGATGTTTCTTTTCTATTGATAGGAGGTTCTATATGTCATCAAATCATTCATCAGAAGACCTACGCGCAGAACTAAAAGCGTTAGCAGATTCTCTTGAAGCCGTATTGAATGATACAGGCGAGAAGTCGAAAGAAGAGATTGAAAGCTTGAAATCCAAAGCGAAAGATGTACTTTACTCATCTCGCGCTAAACTCGGTCAAACCACCGAAAGGATCACTGAGCAAACTAAAGAAATTGCGGGCCGTGCAGACAACTATGTCAAAGAAAACCCATGGACTGGTATCGGTATCGGTGCTGCTGTTGGTGTGGTTCTTGGCGTACTTCTCGCGAAACGTTAATTGCTTATGGAACAAAATCAACAACGTCAGGGCCCCGGTAAAGGGGTCCTTGAAATACTGCAACGCATTGCCAGTATTACCGTTAATATTGTTGAAACTCGCCTTCAACTCATTGCCGTTGAGCTCGAAGAAGAGAAAGTTAATTTTATCCAGTTGTTATTGTTAGTTGGACTAGCGCTTCTTTTTACTGCTTTTGGCCTAATGTGTTTAATTGGTCTTATTTTTTGGTCTGTTGACCCTGTTTATCGTTATCAAGCACTTGCTATAACAACAGGGTGCTTAGTCCTACTCGCCATTACCTTTGCTATTTGGGCTCTTAAAAAAGCAAAGCAGTCTACCTTATTGAGCTCCACACGGGAGCAATTAAGCCAAGACGCGAATGCATTAGCAGGTAAAGATAATGACCAGAAATAAACGCCAATTACTTGCCGCAAAAAAACAACGGTTACTCAACAGAATTGAGCAGCAACGGAGCGACCTTGCTGCAAGTTCTGAAGATTGGCTACGAGTGACCGCTCCTTATGACCGTACATGGAAAACCTTCGTTACCTTCCGTCCTTTATTTATTGCGGCTACAGGCCTGCTTTCGATTTATTCACTGAAAAAACCCAAACGCATACTTCAATTAGGGAAAAAAGCCTTCACAATGTGGGGTATAGCAAGGACAATTCAAAGTACGATCAATGCAGGAAAGAAGTAATTTCAATTAAAATCAATATGCTAAATTAAGCCTCTTCACTTTAGCTAGCTCCCCTTCATCACCATTCAATTTTTTTGACTATCTTTGTTAATAAGCTTTGCTTTTTATTGAATAAGCAAATGACTATTATAAGCCCATCAAATGTTTTCTTACCTATTTGTGCTGAAAACAACATTACAAAGCGACACATATCGCAAATACTTTATATTTAATGGCTTATTAGTCTGGAGAATCTTAATGAAAAATTTAGAAAATGGTGCGGTATTGTTAGCTCGTATTATGATGCCAATTCTGTTCATTGTTGCTGGGTATGGAAAACTGGGAGATGCATACGCAGGAACACAACAATACATGCAAGCAATGGGTGTTCCAGGCTTTTTATTACCTTTAACCATTTTATTAGAACTTGGTGGCGGTTTAGCCATTCTATTTGGTTTCTTAACACGAACTGTAGCCCTATTTACTGCAGGCTTTACCGTATTAACGGCACTACTGTTCCATATCGACTTTAGCGTTGCACCAAATAGTTTAATGTTTATGAAGAACTTTACTATCGCAGGCGGTTTCTTACTATTAGCAGTAACCGGCCCAGGGAAATTTAGTATTGACCATTTATTAAATAAAAAATGGTAATTCCGATTTCATTATCACCCTTATTACCTTATTGACTTTATTTGTTTGTCCAACTTATACCTCCCTTGGGAGGTATTTTTTTATTTAAATCTTTTGAATCGCTACCAGCAAACCCTACTCGTAAACTCTAAATAGTTTAAGTTGTAGGTAGGCGACAAATTAGTCGAGCGGTTTTATCTTTTCAGCCACGGTTAACTTCTAAATAATTCGTGCTACAACTGAGCTATGACTGAGATAGTTTTACTCTTTTGAATCGCTACCAGCAAACCTTACTCGTAAACTCTAAATAGTTTGAGTTGTAGGTAGGCGGCAAATTGAGTCATCCCGTGAGCATACATAAGTATGTGACTCGGGTGACTCAATGAAGCCAACACCCCTACGGCTCAAAATATAACGAGTTTACACTCTAAATAATTTGGGGATTTCTCGGAGACACCACGACTTAGCCTCCCCCATACTATCCCGCCGCCACGCCATAATAATATTCGTCTCATGGCTAAACTCTGCGCCAACCACCTTTAAACGCCCTTCGCGAATATCTTGTTCAACCATTGGGTACGGCATCGTCGCAACACCAAGGCCGGCCAACAAGGCTCTGTGTTTATCCTCAATCGTTGACACCGTCAATCGTTGTTGTTTATCCAACAACTGCACCGTGATCACAGGCCGCTCACGAGCGGTATCAGCCACTGCAATTCCACGGTATTTCACTCGAGTCGCATCAGATAACGGCTCAGGTTCTTGGTGAATGGGATGATCCGGGCTCGCTACATAAATATGATTAACGGTATATAACGATTTAGAGTTAATTTCTGAAGAGGATCGAAAATGCATATCAGGAGCAATGACTATATCCGCTTTACCGCTTTCAAGACGTTCCCATGCTCCCGCCAATACTTCAGTAATTAACGATAACTGTGTTTCTGATTTTTCCGCCAATCGTTCCACCAGCGGAAAAAGTGAATGAACAGGAACTAAAGCCTCACACACGATGGTTAAATGCGTTTCCCATCCTTTTGCAAGCGCTTCCGCATCAGATGTTAGCTTATCAGCGGCTTCAAGTAGGATCCTTCCTCTATCAAGTAGCATCATCCTACCGACATTGGTAAACTTAGTTCTATGCCCTGAACGGTCAAATAAAATGACATCGAGCTCTTCTTCTAATTTTTGCATGGTATAACTCAGCGCAGATGGGACTCGCCCCAACTCTTCAGCGGCTGCAGCAAAACTACCACGGCGGTCGATTGCATCCATAACCCTTAATGACTCAAGCGTTAATGCTCTCTCTTTACTCATGAAGTTTCTCTTTCAGGAAATTTGAACAAAGGAAACAGATTAACTGGCTAACAATTCAACGTCCAGCTATTTATTATAACAATAGATTATTAACTTATTTATTTTCAATGAGGGTTAACCATTATGATGACATTAAGACCCGCTAACCATTGCGGAAAAGCTGATTATGGTTGGCTACAAGCGCGTTATTCCTTTTCATTCGGCCATTATTTTGACCCAGACTTTATGGGTTTTAAAACTCTCAGAGTGCTGAACCAAGAAGTTATCGCACCACAAAATGCACTACAGCCAAGAACCTATCCACATGTCGATATCTTAAATATCATCCTAAAAGGGCATGCAGAATATCGAGATAGCCTAGGTAACACCATCCAAGCAGATGAAGGTGAGTGTGTGCGTTTTTCACCGCGCCCAGACCTAAGCTACAGCGAACAAAATGTGTGCCCAAAAACACCGTTGACACGTTTACAGCTCTGGCTAAATGCTTGCCCACAGCAAGAATCTTTGCCTTTGCAAAAAATAGCCATTAGTGAAAATGAGAACAAACTTATCGCATCTCCTGACGGGGAAAGTCAAAGCATTCAGTTACGTCAACAAATTTGGATCACCCAAATTCATTTGGCAACTAATGAGTCAACAGCGATCACGCTAAAAGGAAAAAACTCATTCCTTCAGTCTATACATGGTGGAGCGACATTGCGTACACCAAAAGGCGAGCAGTTAGAAATGAATTGCAATGATGGGGCTTTTATCCAAGACGACAATCAAGTCATCATTAGTGCAAATAAACCGTTTAGAGGGCTATTAATCGATCTTGGAGAGCAAAGCTAGCCCTTTTCCTGCTATAGCAGAGTGAATTTTGCGAACGGATTCGCAAATTTTATGATTTACATATCCTACATATTGACATGCTTGTGTTAGAGTCCTGCCATTAGCGAGCAAAAAACAAGTCATTTTCTTGCTCAAATGCTTTTTCGTTTTGATTTTAAAGGTGTTTCCGTGGCTCTATTCACTCAACAGCGACATAATCAAATTTTTGCTCAAATTCTCAATGAGGTAGTGCCTCAAGACGAGTTAGCCAAAAATTTCTCCGTTTCTACTCGAACTATTCGTTCTGATATCAATGAAATCAATGAATTGATACAGCCATATAGTGCTCATATTGTATATGAGCGAGGTCGCGGTTACCGACTAAAAATTGAAGACGAAGCCCTATTTGCTACCTTTACTCAACAAAGTGATGAAGACAATCAGATTCCTCGCACTAGCAAAGAGCGCATTGATGCCCTGCTATTAAAACTCTTGATGTTATCACTCCCCGTAAAACTTGATGATATCGCTGAAGAGTGGTTTATCAGCCGTGGCACTTTACAGCAAGATATGGGCGCGGTGAGAGAACAGCTTCATAAATACCAAATTGCATTAGAAAGTATCCCTCATCAAGGCATTCGTTTGAACGGTAGCGAGTGGGCAGTTCGAGCTTGTATGACCGAAACTTTATGGCGCCGCTATTCCGCACAGATAACCCCTGATTTAACCACTTTCCGCCCTGATTGCCTTGATAATTTAGACCTGACATATATCGATAAAGTTTTACATAACAGTATGAATCGCTTTGATATTCGGATTAGCAACGAAGGGCATTTATACCTAGTTTTTAATTGTGCGGTGACTATTTTGCGTATCACTCGTGGTCATGAACTCACCACCTCCGTCAAAAATGATGACAGTGAAGAAGTGATCCGCAAAGCCTGTGATGAAATATCCAAAGGTTTAATCTACTTTCTTGGCAATGACCTTTCAGGGGCAGAACTTAGCTATTTACATGACCAAATTGTTGCCCAACGCATTAGTAACCAAGACTCTAGCACGCAAAAAAGTGGTACTCATAATGAGCTGTGTGAATATATTTTAAATTATATTAATGAGTTATATAATTATGACTTACGGAGCGATGAAAAACTCAAAAAAGATCTCAATACTCATCTTGCATCGCTGATCACCCGTTTGCAGTATCATATTTCCACACCAAACCCGCTATTATCTGATATCAAACAATATTACCCGTTCGCCTATGATGTCACACTGAGCGCGTTAACCAGTGCAAGTAAGCAATTACTCCCCCACCCAATCAGTGAAGATGAACTAGGTTACCTTGCGGTTCATATTGGAGTCAGCCTCGAACGTAACTATGGCGCTGGCTCCATTCGCCAAACAGAAGTACTGGTAGTTACTGATGCAGGGAACTCCACGTTTCGCGTGGTTGAATCTAAAATCATGCGTGAATTTCCACAGCTCAAATTTAGCCGAGGGTTAACGTTACAAGAGTATGAATCCTTGGATGAAGTCTCTGAAGATTTCGTGATTACCACTGTACGAATTTCAGAGAAAAATAAGCCTGTTATTAAAATTGCACCGTTCCCAACACCCTATCAGCTAGAGCAAGTTGGCCGCCTCGCCATGGTTGACCAAACTCGCCCTTATATCATCGAGCGCTTTTTTGATGAACGGTTCTTCATGGTAATTAATGAAAAAATTAGCCAAGAAGAGCTCTTTCAAATGGTTTGCAATAAATTGCAGCAAGAAGGCTACGTCACACCTGATTTCTACCCTTCACTACAAGAGCGTGAATCAATTGTTTCCACCTTGCTCGGGGAAGGTATCGCATTGCCTCACTCTTTAGGGCTACTTGCCAATAAAACAGTGGTTGCAACCGTTGTCGCCCCGAAAGGCATTGAGTGGAATAAAGAAACCAAAGAAAATGCTTATGTCATTTTCTTATTAGCTATCAGTAAAACAGACTATGAAGAAGCAATGGCTATTTATGACCTTTTCGTTACCTTTGTAAAAGAAAAGACAACACGTCGCTTAGTGAGTGTCAAAAATTTCAATGAGTTCCAAGTAATAGCTAAAGATAGCTTAGCGCGTATCCTCTAACTTGGTAGCAATTTCCACTTTGTAGTGGAAAAGTGGAAGTTGCTGACTTTTACGTGATCCTAACCACAACTCTTATAAATATTTTCCTATCCTAAACTGTCTATTTTACGGCCAAAGTGACTAAATGGAAGCGAGTACAACCCACGCAACATCATTTCCATTTATAGCTTCCACTTCCCTTTCCAGTTCCTTTTTTTGTTTCCATTTTTTAATTAAAAAAATAGTCAATTGATAAATAACATATTTTATCCAAAGTATTGTTATTTACATCTTGTTTAGATAGTTGACTGATATCAATTTTTCCACTTATCTTCCAAATAGAGCAAAAAACATACCAAAGATACATTTATTAATTTCCAAACAATTTCCACTTATAAGTGGAAATTTCCTGCCTGCAAAAATGAACAAGAACAGACTAAGGTATTAAGCATGAAGGAACAGAGTAGTCTAACTTGCAATATTACTTTGGATTTTAAATAGTTATGAGTGAATCAGTTGTCGTTTTTAAAATGTTAGAACATAACCTTGATATTGATGAGGTGACACAAAAACTGCTAGCAGTGATTACTGACTGGCTCAAGCAGGAGGACTGCTACACCACAGATGTACAACAACAGATGTTGGAGTCTCATTTACGTGCCATGGTCGGTAGAGCAAAAACGGGTGAAGCCTTACCAGAAGTCGATATCAGCTTATTCGATGAAATTTCTGAACATTCGATAGTGCTCGCACAGCGGGTTGTTGACACACTTCCTGGATTAGCACCTGAAGAGACTTATTTACTCTCTGTTCACTTTGAAGTCGCACGTTCAAATGATTAATTACTAATTTGGTAGGATTTGGAGAATATTTTATGAAACAGATAGTTGTTGTTATCGGTGACCGTTTAGGTAAAGGCCAAAAAGTAGCTGCCGGTGTTGAAGCTGCGGGTGGTAAAGCGGTTGTTGTTCCGGGGGTCGCTGCTGATATGAAACTCGGTGATGTCATGAACGCAGAACAAGCCGATTTAGGCATCTCATTTTGTGGTAGTGGTGGCGCTGGCGCAATTACCGCTCAAACTAAATATGGCTATAAAGCTCGCTATGGGATGCGCTCTATTGAAGAGGGAGAAACCGCGATTGCAGACGGTTGCAATGTATTAGGTTTCGGTTTTATGGACAAGGAAGAATTAGGCGAGCGCTTGGTAAAAGCATTCAATAAAAAATACGGCAACGCTTAATGAAAAAATCTATCGAAACGGTTGTACGGGTTACAGGGCAAGGCGACACTAAGCAAAAAGCAATAGCTGACGCCTTAAATTCAATTCAAAAAACCGTACTGAAGAACAGCACAGATATCATCCTACGGATAGAACCAAAGGATGTTGAAGTGATTAGTGCTCACTCTCATTCGCGGACAGAAAAATTTCTTTTTCTCTTTTTGCCACGCAAACGTGAACATTTTCGTGTTGTACTCGACGTTTCGCTGGATGTCACTTTACTTTCTGTCAACGAAATACCATTTACAGAACAATAATAGCAATCAGGTCTGGAGTTAATTCCATGAGTGAAACTGCATCTTTTTTAGAAATATTGGGCATGTCCCTGATCATCGGTGGGCTCTGCGGCTTTGGCTTAGGCGCAGGGGCTGCGCGTATGTTCCACGCACCAACCGTACAAGGTATGGGGGCATTCCGTACATTGGGTGAGCTGAACGCTTGTGAAGGCGACCCAGCGTCTCATTTTTCTTTCGGCTTAGGGTTCTTCTTTAACGCATGGGCATCGTCAGTTGCTGCTGGGGCATTTACACAAGATGTTGATCACCGCATCATCCCAAACTGGGGCGCGGCTGCACTATTAACCAAAAACCGTAGTGTCGCTGACACACTGCATAACCCGAAAAAAATGGCTATCGCTTGTGCCATCATTGGGGCATTAGTTGTCGCCTTCTTAAACACAACCGCTTCCGCAGTTCCTGCTGCACTACAAACGACAGCCATTAACGTACTAGTGCCTGCCGCAAACTTGTTAGTTAATACCGTGATGCCAGTCATCTTCTGGTTAGCCGCCATGGATGCAGGGCGTCGTTCAGGTTTCTGGGCAACATTATTTGGTGGTTGTGCTCAGCTAATCATGGGGAATGCTATCCCTGGTTTAGTTTTAGGTATCTTGATTGGTAAAGGCGTTGATGACAACGGCTGGAACCGTATCACTCGTACAATGATGATAACAGTGGTTCTCCTGTTCGTTCTCAGCGGCTTCTTCCGTGAATTCGACCTAAAGATGATCACCTCTTTCAACCTAGATAAACCATTGTGGCTTGAATACGTCCACGGTCTGCTGAGCGGGAAATAATCATGACAACAGAAATTAACAAACAAGATTTTTGGTACGCAGAATGGTCCTTCCCGATTTTTGTTGGGTTGCTTTCCGCAGGGATCTTCGCAGGTACCCACATGTATGTCGTCTACGGTTTTGGGGCATTTAACGAAGTGGCTTTCGTCGCCATGTTACGTGCAGGGTTAGATACCGGGGTTTATGGCGCAGTCGCAGCATTTGGTGCAAGTTTCTTATTTGCTAGGATCATCGAAGGTTCATTGGTCGGTATTTTAGATATCGGTGGTGCACTGCAAACCGGTATTGGCCTCGGTGTTCCCGCCTTATTTTTAGCCGCTGGTTGGGATTTTTTAGTCACTAACTTCTGGATGTCGTTACTAACTGGCTTATTCCTTGGCGTATTAATCGGCTTACTGATTGTATTTGCACGTAAATTCACGATTGCTCAGGCTAACTCAACCTTTGGTGCTGACGTCATGATGGGTGCGGGTAATACCTCTGGCCGTTTCTTAGGTCCATTAATTATTTTAGCTGCGATGGCCGCATCCATTCCAATCGGAATTGGCTCTTTAATTGGCGCATTGATTTTCTATGTATGGCAAAAACCCGTTGCCGGTGGCGCCATTTTAGGTGCTATGTTGTTCGGTTATTTCTTCCCAATCGTCGCTTAACCAACACTCTCCCGGGGCATATGCTCCGGGTTACTGAATAACATAAGTTAAAAACAGACTCGAAATAGTTCAAAGAGTAGCGGAAGTGCTGCCAACAACGCTGCGGTTGACATCATTTAGAATACGCACTTAGGCATACTCTAAATAATTCAAATTGCAGCTAGGCGGCAAACGACGATATCCCTAGGAGCATACAAAAGTATGTGACTAGGGTAGCGGAAGTGCTGCCAACAACGCTGTGGTTGACATCATTTAGAATACGCACTTAGGTATACTCTAAATAATTCAAATTGCAGCTAGGCGGCAAACGACGATATCCCTAGGAGCATACAAAAGTATGTGACTAGGGTAGCGGAAGTGCTGCCAACAACGCTGCGGTTGACATCATTTAGAATACGCACTTAGGTATACTCTAAATAATTCAAATTGCAGCTAGGCGGCAAACGACGATATCCCTAGGAGCATACAAAAGTATGTGACTAGGGTAGCGGAAGTGCTGCCAACAACGCTGCGGTTTGAAGTATGACGAGTATCGAGTATAGAGAGGACAACTATGTACACTTTAATCATCAAACAAGGTAAGCGTATCGATGGCTCGATTATCGACATTCTTATTAAAGATGGAAAAATCGAAGCGGCAGGCCCTGAATTAGCGAATAATCAGCAAGCCGAAAAAGTCATTGACCTACAAGGAAAAACTTATGTCAGTGCTGGGTGGATTGACTCTCATGCTCATTGCTTTGTTGAGTCACCTATTTACTTCGATGACCCTGATTTAGCAGGAGCCGCTGGCGGAGTTACCTCACTGGTTGATGCAGGTAGTGTCGGTGCTGATGATATTGATAAATTTTATCAGCTCACCCAGAAATCAAAAACGAATGTCTTTTCTCTGTTAAATATTTCACGTATTGGCATCATTGCGCAAAATGAATTGTCGGATATGAACAACATCAATGAAGCCTGCTTTCAAGACGCTATCGAGCGCCACTCCGGCTTTGTTGTTGGTATGAAAGCCCGTATGAGTAAAAGCGTGGTTGGTGAAAATGGCATTACCCCACTGATTAAAGCTAAAGAAATGCAGAAAAAACACCATCTTCCACTCATGGTGCATATTGGCAACAACCCGCCGGATATTGATGAAGTCGCTGATTTACTGACGCGCGGCGATATCATCACTCACTGCTTTAATGGCAAACCCAATAAGATTTTAGGCGAAGATGGCTACCTAAAACCATCAATTGCTCGCGCACTCGCACGGGGTGTCATATTAGATGTTGGTCATGGCGGTGAAAGCTTTAGCTTTAAAGTTGCAGAGCAAGCGATGCGCATTGGCACTTACCCTGACATCATCAGTTCCGATATTTACCACCGCAACCGCGTTAATGGCCCTGTTTATAGCCTCGCTTTTGTGATGACCAAATTTCTGTGTATGGGCTTTAGTGCGGAACAAGTGCTTCGCTGCGTTACCGAAAAAGCCGCCAACTTCTTATCGTTACCCGCAAAAGGCTATTTAAGGCCGGGCTTTGACGCCGACATAACCCTTTTTGACCTTAAAGAAGAGCAAACAGAGCTCACGGATGCAGAAGGCGAACACCGTATAGGCACTCACCGCTTCGTACCATTGGCTGCTATCGTCGGTGGAAAACACATTATTCATGCACAAGGTGAATCAGAACATGCAATCGATTTATGATAAATATCAGTTAAAACACGTTATTAATGCCTCTGGCCGCATGACAATTCTGGGTGTTTCAACGCCAACTCCAGAAGTTGTTGAACGTGTTGCTTATGGATTAAATAATTATTTTGAAATTAAAGACTTAGTTAATAAAACTGGCGAATATATTGCTAATCTATTAAATGTTGAAGCTGCGATGGTTGTGTCTTGTGCCTCTGCTGGTATTGCACAAGCTGTTGCAGCGGTGATTGTACAAGATGATGATGATTTACTGCTCAATTTGCATTCATCCGACAAAGTTGTTCCACGTGAAATTATTTTACCTAAAGGCCATAACGTTAATTTTGGTGCCCCTGTGGACACAATGGTAAGCTTAGGTGGCGGTAAAGTAGTCGAAGCGGGTTTTGCTAATGAGTGCAGTGCCGCCCAGTTAGCAGCAAAAATCACCCCCAATACAGCCGCTATTTTGTACATCAAATCACACCATACCGTGCAAAAAAGCATGTTAACCGTGGAACAAGCCGCCAAAGTGGCTCATGACCACCAGCTCCCCCTGATCGTTGATGCCGCAGCAGAAGAAGAACTTACCGCTTACTACCAAGCCGGTGGCGATATTGTGATTTACAGCGGAGCAAAAGCAATCGAAGGCCCAACAAGCGGTCTGGTTATCGGTAAAAAACAATATATTGAGTGGGTAAAACGCCAAAGCCAAGGTATTGGCCGTGCGATGAAAGTAGGTAAAGAAGGTATTTTGGGGCTCACACTCGCTATCGAACAGTACCTGACTGCTACCAAAGAAACAGGCGCAGAGATGGTTAATCGAATGAGTCAATTCATCAGTGATTTAAATGCCATTAAAGGTATCTCTGCTCGAGTCGTCTGGGATGGTGCAGGACGTGATATTGCCCGTACCGAAATTAGCTTTGATGAAAAAATGATAGGCAAAACCACTTACCAAATCATGGCTGAGCTAAAACAGGGCGATACCGCGATTTACTTCCGTGAGTACAAAGCCAACGAAGGAAAAGTAGAGGCTGACATTCGCAGTGTTAGCACTGAACAACTTGATGTTATTTCTAAGAATATTCGTTTGTTAGTAGAAGGAATTTAAGATGAAATTGTCACCGAATTTTTATCGTGACCGTGTCTGTTTAAACGTACTGGCAGGCAGCCATCAAAATGCAAAAGATATCTATGCCGCAGCAGAAACCTTTGTTGTTGTTGGTGTTTTATCTAAAAATTACCCTGACTTAGAAAGTGCAATTGCTGATATGCGCATTTATGCACAAGAAACCGATAATGCATTATCAGTTGGTCTCGGCGCTGGCGACCCAAATCAGTCAACCATGGTGTCGTTAATTGCAAAAGAAGTTCAACCACAACACGTTAACCAAGTATTCACTGGTGCACCAATTAGCCGTGCACTATTAGGCCAAAACGAAACCTTCGTGAATGCGCTCATATCACCAACAGGCACGGTAGGTATGGTGAAAATTTCTACAGGCCCACTAAGCTCTCAAGCGCCAGATGGCATTGTTCCGGTTGAAACTGCCATTATGATGCTTAAAGACATGGGTGCTGACTCAGTTAAATTCTTTAATATGAAAGGATTAACATATATTGAAGAATATAAAGCCATTGCCAAAGCTTGCGCTGACTTTGATTTTTCTTTAGAGCCTACAGGCGGCATTGATTTAGATAACTTTGCTGAAATTTTGCAAATTGCCCTTGATGCAGGCGTGAAAAAAATCATTCCTCATATTTATAGTTCCATCATTGATAAAGAAACGGGCAACACTCGCCCAGAAGATGTACGTCAATTATTGCAGATGGTTAAGCAAGCGGTTAATTGATGTGGTAGTAAGCAGTAAGTGAGAAAATAAATATAAGCGAGTAAATAAGTATAAATAAGCAGTACAAAATCTGTCATCATGACAAAACAACAAGTTGCCCCGCTCATCATCTGTAGCGGGGCTTTTTATTGTGCATCAATGACCTATCATTCTTGCATTTGGTATAATATGAAACCAATAATTATCAGGTACTGGGCTATCCCAAACGCCAAAATACATAGCAATACCAATAATAATAAATAAAACTGCTAAGGTTAGAATTGCCATCATCCAACCCGATAAGCGAAATTGACGTTTTTTTGTTGGCACTTGCAATGAAAAATCCAACGTTGATGCAACAGGGCAAGACTCAACGCAAGTCATACATCCCGTACATTCCACCGTTCTTACAGTAATTAACTTATCGACAGGTATCCGTGATGGGCAGTTCTTGGCACATTTTCCGCAATCAATACAACTTTCCACATTTCGCCGAATTTTAAATGGCGAAAATAACGAAAAAATGCCTAACAAAGCGCCATAAGGACACAAATAACGGCACCAAGCATTACGAATAAACAAGCTTGCTATCACTAAAATGACCACAGTAGTAAGCGCAAACAAGCTAATATAACGAAAAAAATCCAACATTTTTACGTCAATAATGATCCCATAAGGCGACATCATAAAATATTGGATCATCTGCGCAGACATGGAAAATGCAATATAAAGAAAGAAACCTAATAACAAATATTTTAGGCCTCTTAAAGGGATATCGAGCCATTTAGGTAAGCTAATTTGGTTTTGATAACGAAAGACTTTTTTCCCTAACTTACCAGTGTACTCTGATATTGTGCCAATCGGGCACATCCATGAACAAAATGCTTTTTTGAACAGTAAGCTAATCACAATAAAAGAGACTAATAAAAACATTGAGGCCGCATGAATTGGCGGAAAACTCCCCGTTTCCAAGGTATATTTTAAATTCATTAACCCCGCAATCGGCAGCCAACCTTCAATTCCACCAGGGCGAGGAAGGTGAATTGTCGCCCCTCCAGTTTCGTAATATCGTACCCAGTAATAGAAGGTAACTCCAATATAAATATTGATCGCCAATAGCGTAAACTGTACAAATTTACGCCATGTTGATGCATTTCGCCAATCATTCCAAGGGAGTTTTCCCCCAGTTGTACCTGGGCGACGTTGGTACCTTACACGTGATTTCTTTATCATCTACGCACATCTCTTTAACATGCATTATAAATACCACTATTGTAATTACATATTCACATAGCGTATTGATTTGCATCAGAGCGTGACGATATTGATGATTTCAGAAAAACGAGGTGACAAGATTAGCTTGCGGCAATAAACAGCTCTAAATAGTTCAGCTTGTAGGTAGGCGGCAAGGGAGGATATCTCTAGGAGCATACATAAGTATGTGACTAGAGTAGCCGAGAGCAGCCAACACCCCTACAAGTTGAAATATGACGAGTAATAAAAAAGGCTATAGCAATAAAAGTGCTATAGCCTTTTTTATTTGTCTGTGGAGTTGGCCGATAAGCCGGGTTCTGTCATGGACAACCATTCATCTAGGCCAGCACTTGCGCACTGGCTCCAGCAACCTACCCGAGTTCAATGCGGGCCGCACCATATGAACCCCTATTTGGTCTTGCTCCGGGTGGAGTTTACCGTGCCACGAACTGTTGCCAGTCGCGCGGTGCGCTCTTACCGCACCCTTTCACCCTTACCTGATCCTGTAAACAGGCCATCGGCGGTTTGCTCTCTGTTGCACTAGTCGTAGGCTCGCGCCTCCCAGACGTTATCTGGCACCCTGCCCTATGGAGCCCGGACTTTCCTCCCCTCTACCCGTCTCCCGAAGGGACTACGATAAAGCAGCGGTTGTCTGGCCAACTCCGCGGCGAATTATAGGCACTTTGTTGTTGCTTGTACAGACTCTAGCGTGGGCAATTTACCACTTATATCAATCAAATCGTGGTATTTGCCCAAAAATCATTCATCACTTTGATTATCAAGCATCAACTTATACAACATATTTTTCTTGAGACCATAAATTTCAGCCGTGATTGCAGCCGCCTTTTTAGGGGGTAATTCTTTTTGTAATAAATTTAATGTTCTCACCACTTCAGGGGAAACTGCGGAGTCATCAGCTGGCTTTTTATACCCTTCGACAATCAACACCATTTCGCCACGGTGACGGTTTTCATCTTCTTTTACCCAAGCGAGTAATTCTCCCACTGGGCGGCCTTCAATGGACTCCCACGTTTTCGTAATTTCACGTGCTAAAACAACATGGCGATCCGGCCCCCAGACTTCCACCATATCTGCTAAACTGTCTAACAAACGGTGGGTTGATTCATAGAAAATCAGCGTGCGAGTTTCTTGTTCGAGAGATTGTAAAACATCTTTACGCCCTTTTGTTTTAGCGGGTAAAAAACCTTCATAACAAAAACGGTCTGAGGGTAAACCCGCTGCTGATAACGCGGTAATAGCAGCACAGGCACCCGGTAAAGGTACGACACGAATACCCGCTTCGCGGCAACGATTAACTAGATGATAACCTGGATCATTAATTAAAGGTGTACCCGCATCGGAGACTAATGCGATACTATCACCTTGTTGAAGTCGACTAATTAATTGATCTGCCTTTTGCTGTTCATTATGATCATGCAGAGCAAACAACCGCGCATTTATCGCAAAATTCTGTAATAGAATGCCTGAATGCCGAGTGTCCTCTGCTGCAATAAGGTCAACATGTTTAAGAACATCCAACGCGCGTTGCGTTATATCCCCCATATTACCAATTGGGGTAGGGACAATATACAGCGTGGATGCCATAACCACAGCTTGATTAGGTTGGTTCATTGTTTCATCCGAATAGCCGGTTTAAAATTAAGCAATTGAAAAATACACCATTGGATACAGTATGCGTCCTTCAATTTTTTTGCATTTGAAAAAAGGGTTAATCTGCACAGCAATGCTGTCCACATTTGCACTGTCAGGGTGCCAAATTGTCTCGGAATACTTTCCGTCAACCCAAAAAACGCCTGAGCAAAGCACATCTGATGATGCTAGCCGTTACCAAGCAATCATTGATGCTGCACAAGGTAAGCCTTCAATGGAGGCGATAAGGGCCTACATTAGCCAAGAACCTTTATTAAAAACAGCCGCTGAACGCCAAGCTAATATTGATGGGTTATGGCAGATGTTAACACAGTTAACGCCAGAACAAATTCATGGAATTGGGGCAGATGAAAATATTCTCCAAGGCTGGGTCGATCTTTTAGATATTTATCAAAACAACCGAGACGACACAGATGCTTTACTTGCAGGCTATAACGATTGGAAAATGCGTTACTCGAATAACCCTGGAGTGACGGCAACGCCGACTCTTTTGCAACAAGCCATGATACCTCAAGTGGGCAAAAACCCTAAGATTGCATTGTTTTTACCCATGAGTGGGCAAGGACAAGTATTCGGTCAAGCGATTATGCAAGGCTTTATGGATGCACAAAAAGGCCTGCCTCAAGGGCCCGCTACTCAAACAGCCATAACACCGCCACCAAGTAGTGGAAATGATGTGCTTGACCAAATTTATGAACAAGTTGCAGCAACAACAGGTAATGCTCCCACTTCTAGCGATAGCGACGTAGTGACATCAACTTTGCGTATTGATGCCGCCCCTGTGAATACCCAAAGCGTCAAAGTGTTTGATACCACAAACAAGCAAATGCCTGAGCTTATTGAACAAGCGAAAAATGAAGGTTTCAATCTTATTGTTGGGCCATTATTAAAAAGTGACGTTCAAGTTATTACCCAAATGGGAGCGCCTGTTAGTGTGCTCGCTCTCAATGAGCTTGATGCGAACCAATTACAGCCTCGACCTAATCTTTGCTATTTTTCATTATCGCCAGAAGATGAGGCACAAAATGCTGCCGCTTACATGAAAGCTGAAGGTAAGCAAATGCCATTGGTACTAGTTCCCGCTAATGCTTTCGGTGATAGGATAGCCAAAGCCTTTGCACAAGGGTGGCAAGAAAAAGGCGGCGGGACCGTTTTAATGCAAACCTTTGGGTCTGTCCCTTCTTTAAAAGAGTCGATTAATCGCGGCGCAGGTATCCGTATGACAGGAACGCCTGTGAATACCGGAATACAATCGATAGACTCACAATATGTCGATTCAACTGGTGCGATTGACGGCGTTTATATTGTTGCCACTCGTGATGAGCTGACCTTAATCAAGCCAATGATTGAAATGGCAATTAGTTCTCGTTCTCGCCCTTCGCTTTATGCAAGCTCTCGCAGTAACCAAGCTGGATCTGGCGCAGACTACCGCTTTGAAATGGATGGCGTTAAATTTAGCGAAATCCCTTTACTCGCAGGTGCAAACAATAACTTACGTAAACAAGCCCAACAAAAGCTGAACAATGATTACTCTTTATTCCGCTTATATGCCATGGGTATTGACGCATGGTCTTTAGCCAACAATTACGACAAACTACAGCAATCGGGACAATTTCGTATCAATGGTGCATCAGGAACCTTGAGTACTACACCAAACTGTGTAGTGTTCCGAGAATTACCTTGGTTGCAATTTAAACAAGGCAAAGTGGTTTCCTCACAATAATATCACTGAATACTTCATTTTTTTTCAGACAAGGACGTCATGAGAATTATGCCAAAAGCCATACAATGGTTAACAGGCCGGTACTATGAAAATCAAGTGCTCGCATACCTGAAACAGCAGGGATTAACATTTGTTGAACGTAATGCAAGGAACCGAGGCGGAGAAATCGACCTCATCATGCGAGATAATACAGGTTGGGTATTTGTTGAAGTTCGGTTTCGCAAGAATTGTGATTACGGAGATGCACTTTTATCAGTAAACTGGCACAAACGTCGAAAACTATTAGCTGCTGCCAAATATTGGCTCTCACAAAGACAAGAAAGTTTTGAAACCAGTGCATGCCGTTTTGATATCTGCGCCATCACGGGAAACCAATTTGACTGGATACAAAATGCATTCAACGAAAATGATATTTATTAACAAATGATATAATCAGTTTTATACGCTGATCATGCAGTCAACAAAGCTATAATTCAAATATAATGGCAATATACAAAAATAATTTGAATTATATCGAGGCGACAAAGGAAAAAATCGTGCTAGACCGAATAAAAGTTTGCTTCACTGAAAGTATACAAACTCAAATAGCAGCTGCTGAAGCGCTGCCTGATGCCATTTCAAGAGCCGCGATGATGATGGTTCAATCTCTACTCAATGGCAACAAAATTTTATGTTGTGGTAATGGTGCTTCTGCCGCTACTGCACAACGTTTTGCTGCAAGTATGATCCATCGCTTTGAAACCGAACGCCCTAGCTTACCCGCTTTAGCACTTAATACAGATAATGCAGTGTTAACTGCGATTTCGGGTAGTAAGCAGCCTTCTGAAATTTATGCGAAACAAGTTAGAGCATTAGGGCAACATGGTGATGTTTTGATGGCAATTTCAACCCATGGTAATAGTAGCGATATCATTAAGGCGGTTGAAGCAGCCGTGACTAGAGACATGACAATTGTCGCCCTAACAGGTTATGACGGAGGGGAACTCGCAGGTTTACTTGGCCCCCAAGATGTTGAAATTCGTATTCCATCCCAACGAAGTGTTCGAATTCAAGAAGTCCACCTTCTTACTGTAAATTGTCTATGTGACCTCATAGATAATACTCTTTTCCCACATCAGGACGATTAAGGAGATAAAATGCGATTAATTCCGGTTTTTGCCATAGTCATTAGTACTATTCTATTACAAGGTTGTATTGGTGCTGCTGTAGTCGGTTCCGCTGCTGTTGCAACAAAAAGCGCAACTGACCCTCGTACAGTTGGTCAACAAGTTGACGATGGCACCTTAGAAGCTCGAGTTAGTGGGCAACTGAACAAAGATAAAGAAATTACGGGCAAGGCTCGTATCATTGCAACCGCTTATAAAGGAAATGTTCTGCTAACAGGCCAAAGCCCTGATATGGCTTGGGCTGAACGAGCAAAACAAATAGCCTCTAACGTTGATGGCACCATCGCAGTTTATAATGAAGTCCGTAGTGGTGAGCCTGTTGATTTAGGTACAGCCTCAAAAGATACTTGGTTAACAACCAAAGTTAAATCTAAAATCCTCGCGAGTGATAGCGTTAAATCTGGTAGTGTGAAAGTCATTACTGAAAACGGTGAGGTTTTCTTGCTAGGTGTATTAACAAGGCAAGAAGGAGATGCAGCGGCGAAAATCGCTAGTGAAACAGATGGTGTTCGTCGAGTAACGACTGCTTTCACTTATCTTAATTAATCATAAACAATAATATATTGTTATAAAAACAAAAGCCGTGGGTTAAAAACCATGGCTTTTTTCTTATTCGTTCATCAACTGGTTTATTTTCAGATAATTCTTACCTCCCAATAAGTGCATTTGGTTCAAGATCCAAGCTTGCCTTTTGAGCACATAAGAAGATGGTTTTTTTACACTATATCTATGAGGATTAGGCAAAACCGCAGCTAATAGTGCAGCCTCACTCATTGAAAGCTTGCTAGCAGGCTTATTAAAGAATTTATTTGCAGCCTCTTCGACCCCAAAAATACCATCACCAAACTCTACTATATTAAGATAAACGGTCAGTATTCTTTTCTTTGACCATAAAAGCTCCATAACAGGAGTCATTACTGTCTCTAAGCCTTTTCTTAACCAACTTCTTCCATCCCATAACCACACATTTTTTACTGTCTGCTGTGAGATAGTTGAAGCCCCTCTAATTGTTTGTTTATTACTCAAATTATGTTTGTAAGCTCGCTCAATTGCATCAAGGTCGAACCCCCAATGATGAGGAAAATTTTGATCTTCCGCTGCAATTACTGCTAAATAGATATACGGAGAAATGTGATTTTCATCTACCCATTCAGAATGAGATACATAAGAAAAATTTAAGTTTATCCATGCACTAACTTGCCGTTCAATCATCACTGCAGAAAAAGGCACTGGTATGTATTTAAATAAAATGACTGAACAAATCCACACCACAAGTAATGAAAATGTGATCTTCTTTAACCAGTGCCATAATCTAGAAACAATAGTTCGCATTCAAATAATCACGCCATTTCCAATACTTTCTTAACAAGCTTATTAATACCCGTATTTGCTTCAGAAATTGATTGAGCTAGCATATAAGCAGGTGTTGTAACAACTCGGTTAACTTCATCAATTACAATATCATCAACAGCACATTTAATATGTTTCCCCCCCATAATTTCTATTTGAGCAATCGTTTCACTATCATCTCCAATAGTTAGTTCTACTGATGTATTTAACATTTTAGGAAGCATCACTGGAGCAATACACATCAGCCCTAGCGGCTTTTTCTGTTGGTGCATTTGGCGTACTAAACTTAATAGTTCTTTATTAATTTCACACTCGCTTCCTTTAACTGCGAAATCACATAAATTTTTTGCCGCCCCAAAACCACCAGGAATAATGAGGGCATCTAGCTTTGAAGCATCAGCTGACGATAAAGGTGATATTTTACCACGTGTAATACGTGAAGACTCTTCCATTTGGTTACGTTTTTCTGTTTTTAACTCTCCATTTATATGATTTATAACAGTAGGTTGCAACTCATCAGGCGCAAAAAAATGAACTTCAGCATTATATTGACTCAAAGCTAGCATAGTTAGCACTGACTCATGAATCTCGCTTCCGTCAAAAACACCGCAGCCACTTAAAATAACCGCAATTGATTTCATATCTTCCTCCATTTGTAGTAAATTATCTCTCAGGCGCTAAGGTGCATAAACATCAATCTTCATCACAGATTTTAATGAATCTTGTAACAGATTCGCTAAATTTTGGTATCTTGATGTTGCCCTTTACAGTGATATACCTAATTTTATGATTTGCAAAAAACAAAAAGCATATGCAAATCAACGATTTCCCTGGTGTTGGCGCAGTATTCGCGCACCCCAACTTCGGTTGGGGTTATTTTTTTGTACGCTCATCAACCCAGTTTCTCAAAGTTTCTATATCTGCTTTCCAATCCTGTTTTAATTCATCGACCCATTCTTGCACATTGTCCCACCATGCAGGTAAATCAGGAGATTGAATCTGTTGTGCAATTTTCTGTAAGTTCTTTAAGCCAACAGAACCTGCTGCGCCTTTGATTTTATGAGCTTCCTCAACAATCCCTTTTTGGTCTTTAGCCACCATATTTGAATCAAGAATAGCTAAGTAACCCGGCAGCATTTTTTCAAAGACATCTAGGCCATCATAAATAAGCTTAGGGCCAACTAACTCAATATACTGTTCTAGCATATCGCAATCGAGCCTAGATTCATCAACACTCGAAGTCTCATGCTCACCCGATATTTCTTCAGGTTGAGTAGATTGTTCCCCCCAAAATTGCTCAATAATTTGGGTCAATGCTGGAACTGATAATGGTTTACTCAATACCCCATCCATACCTGCATCAAAGTATTCTTTTTTATCTTTAAGAACATTTGCCGTTAAAGCAATCAATGGTGGTAAGTCTTGCTTATCATACTGCTGTTTGAGTTGCCGAGAGATATCTAGGCCTGTCATATCAGGTAATTGGATATCCAATAAAACTAAATCATATTCTCCAGGGGCAAACATCTCGAGAGCATCTTTCCCATTCATTGCTACATCAACCGTATTTCCTAAATTTTCTAATACAGAACAAGCAACAACAACATTCAGTTCAATATCTTCTACGAGTAAAATATGTAATGCAGGCAATGGGTAATCGTCTTCACTATCTTGCTGTTCAATAACATGACTTTCAACAACAGGCGCTGTGATAGATAAAGTAAAAGTGGAGCCTTGGCCTATTTCACTTTCAACTTGTATATCGCCTCCCATATTTTGTGCTAAGCGACGAGATACAGAAAGCCCAATACCCGTTCCAGTTGCAGGTTTACCTCCAGCAGAATCTGTTACTTGGTAATACATTGCAAAGATTTTATCTAATTCGCCCTTAGGTATACCTATGCCACTATCCTGAACCCTGAAAAACAGTTTATTTTCAGCTTCTTGCCAAATACTAAGCTTCACTTCACCTTTTTGCGTGAACTTAACTGCGTTACCAATTAAATTCCACAATATTTGCCGCAAACGAGTCCCATCAGTTAACACCGTTTTCGGTAATGCAGGGGCAACATCCATGACAAATTTAAGCCCTTTTGGCTGCACCAATAATCCACTTAAATTCTCTAAATCATTCACAAATTCAGATAATGTGATGGGCTGGTTATCTAACTGAACTTTACGGCGTTCAATTTTATCCATCTCAATAATATCATTGAATATATTACCTAACGTAACGGCACTTACATGAATAGTTTTTAAATAGCTAGATTGTTCCGAAGTTAAATCTGTATCTAATAAAATTCGGCTCAAACCAACAATGCCGTTAAGGGGGGTACGAAGCTCGTGGCTGATTGTAGAAATAAAGGTGGTTTTCTCCCTACTCGCGCTCTCTAACGCCTCCTGATAGCGTTTACGCTCCGTTATATCGCGCCCAAAGCCCATCAGACCATGGCGTTTACCAACGCGATCATAAAAAGGCACTTTACGAAGTTCAAAACAGGCTTTACGACCATCTGGATATACCAACCATTGTTCATAAGTGAGAGAAACATTATGACGAAATACTTTTTCATCGGTTTCCATAACCTTAGAGGCAATTTCAACATCATAAATATCTAATGGAGTTAACCCAACTAAGTGTTTTTCACTTTTTCCAGTCAATAGTTCCATTGCCCGGTTACACCCCGAAAACTCATTATTTTCGTTGCGGTAATAAACTAAATCAGGTGAGGCATCGAGGAATGAACGAAGTAAAACAGATTGCTGCTCAAGTTCAATTTGCGTCTGCTCACGGTACTTCATTTCTTGTTTTAATTGTTCCAGAAGTTCTAAATGAGCACGCTCTGCTTTTTCTCGCTCTAGAATTTCAAGGTTAAGCTGTTCAATATTTCCCTGTAACTGAGTGTTTAAATCAGCATCACGTTTTCGCATAACTTCAAGTTTATCAACCATTCGCGATAAACGCTGCCGAGACTCTTCAAGCTGCTCAACCACCACCGACAAAAAGTAAACAGCTAATGGGGTAATAATTAACCCAAAGAAAATTGACCCCACCATATCGAGGCTATCAACATGCCCTCTTAAAACAATTGTCACTGCCATTTGCATTATCATGGCGAGAACAACAAGTGCAGATGCGAGTAACAGAGAAAATCGCACCAGCCCGAGCTTCATCATTAAATCGACATAGTATTGCGCAAGGCCGCGAAGTACTTTCATAACCACCCCTTAGTTAAATTCTCTTTGAATCATATATCAAACAAGGCAGTTTCGGATGATTATTCACTCGAAATGTCGATCCTGCTCATTCAATAGCCATTTTTTACTATTAATGATAAAAAACAATCAGGTATTTTCTTTGTATTAGATAAAGTAAAAATTTATTTTGGGTGTTTTTTAATCAAAATCACATAAAAATCAAAACAATAACGCTACTGTTTCTTGTGGAAGGCCGCTAAAATCAAAGTAAAAGCCCAAGCTATCTCAAGTAAAATCAGACAAAATTCAGTAAGGAATGCCATGAGTTCAAATATTTTCGGCCCCCAACGTTGCGAGCCCCCCAAAAAAGCGCTGGAAATCCGTAAAATAGAGTTTACTGAAGTCTATGAATCCAATAATACCGTCGATGCACAACAGCAAGCCAACCGTTGTCTCTCTTGCGGTAGCCCTTTTTGTGAATGGAAGTGCCCACTACATAACCCAATATCGAAGTGGCTCAAGCTTGCTGCTGAAGATAAAATTATCGAAGCTGCCGAATTATCTCACCATACCAATAGTTTACCTGAAATCTGTGGGCGCGTTTGCCCACAAGAAAAACTCTGCGAATTAGTATGTGTACTTCATGATACAACAGGTTCTGTGACTATTGGTCATATTGAGCGGTATATTAATGATACTGCTTTTGCGATGGGATGGCGGCCAAACCTTTCCCATATTAGCTCTGTAAACAAACGTGTCGCCATTATTGGTGCAGGCCCTGCAGGTCTTTCTTGCGCAGATGTGCTTATTCGAAATGGTGTAAATGTCGTCGTTTTTGATAAACACCCTGAAATAGGGGGCCTACTAACCTTTGGTATTCCGTCATTTAAGCTAGAAAAGAAGCTAATGGTCCAAAGACGGGAAATATTTACAGAAATGGGGATTCAGTTTCAATTAAATACTGAAGTAGGTACGGATGTCTCTCTAAACGAGCTTCTTTGCAATTATGACGCTATTTTTATTGGTACTGGTACTTACCAAGCAATTCGAGGTAACTTACCTAAAAAAGCGATTCAGGGCGTTTTTGAAGCACTTCCCTATCTAATCGCAAATACACACCATTTAATGCAACTTTCCAACCCTAATGGCGAACCCTATATTAATTTACACGCAAAAAGAGTCATCGTATTAGGTGGTGGAGATACTGCAATGGATTGCGTACGTACCGCTATTCGTCAAGGAGCGAAGCAGGTTAGCTGTTTCTATCGTAGAGATGAACAAAGTATGCCAGCCTCACGAAAAGAAGTCGCTAATGCATTAGATGAAGGAGCCCAGTTCCATTTTAATATGCAAGTCACTGAATTTGTGATTAATAAACAGCAACAACTTATGGGAGTTTATGCCGCTCGTACGCAAAATGGCGAATTAGAAAATGGTCGTTATCAAGTAGAACTAATTAAAGATTCAGCTTTTTTTATCGAAGCCGATGCCATAATTGTGGCTTATGGATTTATTCCTCATAACCAAATTTGGTTAGATAAACCGTTAATCCAGCGCGATAAATATGGTCATATTATAGCAAACCGTAACAGTCCCTTTCCTTATCAAACCTCCCATGAAAAAGTGTTTGCCGGCGGGGATACAATAAGAGGCTCAGATCTTGTTGTGACTGCTATTGCTGATGGGCGCAATGCTGCTGAAGGGATTTTATTATTTTTAGGGGTTTAATGATTTATTTATATAAAAAACAGAGGGTTTATTCCCCTCTGTTCATTCATTAACTGCTAACCCGGCTAATGGATTATTTGACAACCCTTAACGAAGGCCGACCTTTTGGTGGTCGTGGTGGTTCATCCCCTGATGGCTCATGCGAATTTTCATCCACAGATTCAGTTTCATGAACTAAAGAAATGTTGTCTTCAAGCTCTTCGACCTGTTCAAAACCTGCTGATAACTCTGCATCATAAGCAGCTTCAGGCTCAAACATCATTCCAGCCCCATTTTCACGTGCATATACCGCCATAATTGCGGCCATTGGGACATAAACTTGGCGAGGTATCCCACCAAAGCGAGCATTAAAACGCACTTCTTCGTTGGTTATTTCAAAATTACCAACAGCTCTTGGCGCAACATTCAATACAATTTGCCCATCTCGAGCAAATTCCATCGGAACGTTAACCGCTGGAACGGTGACATCAACCACCAAATGCGGAGTCATATCGTTATCAAGCAACCACTCATAGTGGGCACGTAACAAATAAGGGCGACGTGGTGACATTGCTGTCATTTCCATCATTCTTTTAGCCTCTTGTAGACAAACGCATTTCGCGCTCAGATTCAGTCAACGATGCTAAGAATGCGTCACGTGCAAACACACGTTGCATATATAATTGCAGATATTTGCTGCTAGATGGGTTCAATTCAATACCGAGTACAGGTAAACGCCATAGCAATGGAGCCAAATAGCAATCTACGAGACTAAACTCTTCACTCATGAAGAATTCCATTTCAGCAAAAACAGGAGAAACCGCAATCAGTTCTTCAGAGAGTTGGCGACGAGCATTTGCTGCCTCTTGCGCACTACCATTCTCTATTTTGCTCATTAATGAATACCAATCATTTTGAATGCGGTGCATCAATTGACGGCTAGTCCCACGTGCAACTGGATAAACAGGCATTAATGGCGGATGAGGAAAACGCTCATCAAGGTATTCCATGATAATGTGTGGGTCATACAGAGTCAGGTCACGATCAACTAATGTTGGAACGCTTTGGTATGGGTTGAGATCAATCAGATCTTGAGGCAGATGACCGGGTTCGACATGTTCAATTTCAACACTTACCCCTTTTTCAGCCAAAACAATCCGTACCTGATGGCTAAAAATGTCAGTAGGGCCAGAGAACAATGTCATTACCGAACGTTTATTAGGAGCGACAGCCATTAAAACCTCCAAAATACAAAATGGACGAAATGTAATTAATTTTTAATTACCCATTACCCATTTTAAAATCCCCTGTGTTTAACTCTCATTTATCCATACTGAAAGTCAACACAACCCTCCCGCACAGTAAAGGCGAGAAATGTGAAATAAAAAAACAGGGGCATATTCTAACAGATTTTGTACAACTTAGGGGGAGCACACCGAAAAAATCACAGATTTATTTCATTTTTAGGTTCAAAAAGATAAAAAATTAGAGTTTTCAAACGAAAAAATAAGGACAGCAAGAATAAAAAACCTAAAGTGAACTCTAGGGTTTGGGTTATATTTAGTAGAATTATCCCAATATTGCTCCACTAATAATTATTTTTGATTTTAGACTAAATTATTATTTTTCTCTTTTATTATATTCATTCTTTTATAAAGAATCATAATTAGACACAGCTATTCTAGCATCAATAATAAAAGTGTAAGTAAAACAATAGGCAATAAAAAACCCGCCATTAAGACGGGTTTTTTCATCAATTTTATACCCAAAGGGTAATAAATTAACGTTTGGAGAACTGTGGACGACGACGTGCTTTGCGCAGACCCACTTTTTTACGTTCAACAGAACGCGCATCACGGGTAACGAAACCAGCTTTACGCAGATCAGAACGAAGAGTCTCATCATAAGCCATCAGTGCACGAGTAATACCGTGACGGATTGCGCCTGCCTGACCTGAAATACCACCACCTTTAACAGTGATGTACAGATCCAATTTTTCCAACATTTCAACCAACTCTAACGGCTGACGAACGACCATGCGCGCAGTTTCGCGACCAAAGTATTGTTCCAGTGTACGTTGATTGATTGTGATGTTACCGCTACCCGGCTTAATAAAGACACGAGCAGATGAGCTTTTGCGGCGACCAGTGCCGTAGTATTGATTTTCAGCCATTGCTATAATCCCGATTAAATGTCAAGAACTTGCGGTTGTTGAGCCGCGTGGTTGTGCTCATTACCTGCGTAAACTTTCAGTTTACGGTACATTGCACGACCCAGAGGTCCTTTTGGCAACATGCCTTTAACCGCGATTTCAAGCACACGCTCAGGACTGCGAGCAATCATTTCTTCGAAAGTTGCTTGCTTGATTCCACCTACATGGCCAGTGTGGCGATAGTAGATTTTGTCTTCGCGTTTATTGCCGGTAACAGCAATTTTTTCTGCATTCAGAACGATGATGTAATCACCAGTATCCACGTGCGGAGTATATTCCGCTTTATGCTTACCGCGCAGACGGCTAGCAATTTCAGTTGCAAGACGGCCTAAAGTTTTGCCATCTGCATCAACAACGTACCAGTCGCGTTTTACGGTCTCTGGTTTAGCTGTAAAAGTTTTCATTAAAACTTACCCAATATTGAAGTTACACGTTGGTGAACACTCATGTTCATAAGCTTTCTGAGGTTCACACGACTCTTTGTCCAGTAAACCTACCCCTTCGAGCAGCCTAACTGGCATTAATGCGTTATTTTTTGGGAAATAAAAAACAACGCTGTAACGTGGGGTCGCAAGATTATAGAGAAGTCAGAAACAAAAATCGACCCCAAATGCATTTTTTTTACGTTTGCTCAAATAAACATCGTATATTGTGCTTAAATCATGCAATTCAGGCAACTTGTTCGCTAATAACCCTGCTTTGTCGTTTACCTTAAGTTAAATGAGGTATTTTCAGGTACTCTTCACTTTGCATTTCTTGCAATCGAGACAAGCAGCGTTGGTACTCAAAAGCCAAAAGTTGCCCTTGATACAGCGACTCCATTGGCACTTCAGCATTAATGACTAATTTAACTTTTCGTTCGTAAAACTCATCAATTAACGCTAAAAAACGACGCGCTGGATTTTCATCTGTTGCTCCCATCACGGGGACATTGTACAGCAACACAGTGTGGTAGCAATTTGATAGGTAAATGTAGTCATTTTGGCTACGAGGCTCTTCACACAGAACTTTAAACTCGATTGCTAGCACCCCTTCCGCAGCATGAATGGCTTGCATCTTACGATGATTAACCTCTAAAACGGGATTTTGCTCCCCTTGCTTACCCGCCAATTTAACGAAAACCTCATCTAAATGCTGACGATTTTGAGAATTAATTGGGGATAAAAAAAGATGCGCTTGGGTTAAAGTTCTTAAGCGGTAATCAATGCCTGCATCGACATTCATTACATCACAATATTTTTTAATTTGCTCAATAGCAGGTAAGAAACGAGCTCGCTGCAAACCGTTACGATAGAGATTATCAGGGATGATATTTGAGGTAGCCACCAGTGTGATACCTCGAGCGAATAGACCTTCGAGTAAAGTGCCAAGGATCATAGCGTCGGTAATATCTGACACAAAAAATTCATCAAAACACAACACATCTGTTTGTTTTTTAAACTCATCCGCAATAATATCCAGCGGGTTCTCTTGCCCTTGTAATGCCATCAAATCTTCTTGTACTTTCTTCATAAAGCGATGAAAATGTAAGCGAAGTTTACGGTTACCCGGTAAACTTTCGTAAAACATATCCATCAGCCATGTTTTTCCACGCCCTACTCCGCCCCACATATATAACCCTTTTACTGGGGTAATTGGTGCTGTCGATGCTTTACCAAGAAGGCGGCTAAAGCGTTGCTTTAAACCTGAGGGCTTATCTTGTAAAGTGGGAGAAGTTGTATTAACAAGCTGCTGATATATTTTATCTAAGCGTTCTACAGCGAGCTTTTGTACGTCATCTGGCTGATAGTTTCCATCAGCCAGCGCTTGTTGATAACGCATTGTAGGGGTCATCGGCGACATTAACTGAATAATCCTTAAAAATTTTTCGGTTTTTTTACCGTTATTTGATATACACTGCCTTTATTATAACCAGATTCAGTTATCATTTAACTTTCGGTTAACGAGCCGCTATAGAGTAAGGAAATTCGATTTAAGATTCCACTCTTAATAAGTTGTTGACTAATTTAACCTACCTACTCAGGGCTTGTAGATTTTGTCATCACTTAACTAGCCAAATTACAATATGTTAAGACGCTTTACTTGACGCTTACATGCAACTTGAATTATTTAAGGTATAGTAACGGTAACAACATTTAATTTCTGCGAACATTGAATCTGTGAACATTGAAGTAATGAAGGAGTCAGCATGACCTGGGAGTATGCATTAATCGGATTGATTGTGGGTTTTATCATCGGTGCATTAGTTGTGCGCTATGGCAACCCAAAGCTTCGCCAACAAAAAACAGCGCAAGCTGAGCTAGACAAAAAAAGTACTGAACTCGAAGAGTACCGTAAAGAGCTTGTTAGCCATTTTGCTCGTAGCGCAGAATTATTGGATAAAATGGCGCGCGATTACCGCCAGCTTTACCAACACATGGCACAAAGTTCATCTGAATTAATGCCTGATATGCCAGCACAAGACAACCCATTTAACTATCGTTTAACCGAATCTGAAGCAGATAACGACCAAGCGCCTGTTAAAATGCCACCAAGAGATTACTCAGATGGTGCTTCGGGTCTTTTCCGTCCTATTGAAGAGAAAGAAAAGTAAATTTTTATCTTTTATCACCAGTAAGCAGTGCTTACTGGTGATTTCCTATAAAACCTACTAAATTTTATCACTTTCCGTGTGTCTTCCATTATTAAATTTTTAGTTAATAATTCTGAACAAGATTTCCATCCAAATATAATTTAATAATTTATTTATCTACTGTATAGAAGTTAAAGTTTCACTTAAGGTACATGTAAATAGATGTAAAAGAGTGGATATTCGCTACCCGTCATGGGAACTTTTGCGCATAATCGGTGGTCATAGTCATCAGTAAAATTGAATCTGATACCAACCAATATTATCTCAACGCATTGTGTTTCTTCTAAAACTGCATTCACAGTGAGTTGATAACTTATTCTTGAGAGAATCGACTGAATTATGAAAAGAAAAAACTTTTTTCTTACCGCAGTAGCAATGAGTTTAGGCTTATCTTTAGCGGCTATTCCTGCGGTTAGTAGCGCAGCATTGCCTGCCACTTTACCTGCAACAGCACAAAGCCAGAACATGCCTAGCTTAGCTCCAATGCTTGAAAAAGTATTGCCAGCTGTAGTGAATATTCATGTGTCTGGTACTCGCGTACAGAACCAACAAATTCCAGAAGAGCTTAAATTCTTTTTTGGCCCGAATATACCACAACAGCAACAAAGCGTACGTCCATTTGAAGGCTTAGGTTCTGGTGTCATTATTGACGCTCAGCAAGGTTATATTTTAACCAACAACCATGTAATTGATGGCGCCGACAAAATACAAATTCAATTAAACGATGGCCGTGAAATTGCCGTTAACTTAATAGGGAAAGACCCACAAACCGATATCGCGTTATTGAAAATAAGCAATGCAAAAGATATCAAAAACTTAACTGCTGTTAGTATTGCAGACTCTGACAAATTGCGTGTAGGTGATTTTGCGGTTGCAGTCGGGAACCCATTTGGTTTAGGGCAAACAGCAACATCTGGCATTATCTCAGCATTAGGTCGTAGCGGCTTAAACCTTGAAGGCCTAGAAAACTTTATCCAAACCGATGCTTCCATTAACCGTGGTAACTCTGGTGGTGCTCTCGTTAACCTAAACGGTGAATTAATCGGTATTAACACGGCGATTTTGGCACCTGGCGGCGGTAATATCGGTATCGGTTTCGCGATCCCAAGTAATATGGCGAAAAACCTTAGCGAGCAGTTAATTAAACATGGTGAAGTAAAACGCGGGATCTTAGGCATCAAAGGTACTGAAATGAACTCCGATATCGCTAAAGCATTTAATATTGATGCACAGCGTGGTGCCTTCGTGAGTGAAGTTTTACCTAAATCATCTGCAGCTAAAGCGGGTATTAAATCCGGTGACGTGTTAGTTTCCGTTGATGGTAAACGCATTAATAGCTTTGCAGAGTTAAGAGCCAAAATCGGTACCAGCCAAATTGGTAAAGAGATCACTATTGGTTTAATCCGTTCAGGCAAACCGATGGAAGTCAAAGTGGTTCTTGAGAACGATGAAGGCTCAACAACTAAAGCTGAAAAATTGAGCGAATCCTTATTAGGTGCAACAATTTCGAATGCAACCGTTAGCAATACTAAAGGTGTACAAGTTGATAGCGTGGCACCAAAATCGCCAGCTGCCGCCATTGGCCTCGTAAAAGGCGATTTAATCTTTGGTGTTAATGACGCTCGAGTTGAGACTATTGAACAATTCCGTAAGATTATTGATGCTAAACCTCCTGTATTAGCAATGAAAGTATTACGTGACGGTGAAACCTTATATTTACTGATGAAAAATTAATTCATCAAAAACCATCTGAAAATCAACAAAACAGGTACAGTATCACTCTGCTGTACCTGTTTTTTTATGTTATGCTCTGAACATGTTTAAGCAATAACTAAATATTCTATATCCTATGGTGAAGAAGCTAACCTTATCTGTCATGCTTGGCCTGTTGACTGCATTGATTATTATCGTTGCGGTTCCTTCGTTGCGCCCCCAAGGTTTAGCCGACTTATTATATGGTAAAACAAATAGCGAGCCCGTCAGTTATAATAAAGCAGTACGCCGTGCTGCGCCTGCAGTAGTCTATGTTTACAGTAGCTCAAAAGGTAGTTTTTCCCAGTCAGGGCGTGAATTAAAATCCCTCGGTTCGGGTGTGATCATGAGCCCAAATGGCTACATTATCACGAATAAACACGTCGTTGATAACCCAGACCAAATCTTAGTCGCTTTACAAGATGGTGCTATTTTTGATGCCTTACTGGTTGGCTCGGACCCATTGACTGATCTCGCCGTATTGAAAATTGACGCTGATAACCTACCCGTTATTCCAATTAATACGCAACGGGTCACTCATGTTGGTGATGTCGTACTCGCTATTGGTAACCCTTATAACATAGGCCAAACCGTAACTCAGGGGATTATCAGTGCAACGGGTCGCGTAGGGTTAAGCTCTACCCGTCGGCAAAATTTCCTGCAAACCGATGCCTCAATCAACTCGGGTAACTCTGGCGGGGCATTAATTAATACCGAGGGGGAGTTAGTTGGCATTAACACACTTTCTTTCACAGCAGGCCAAGGCATTAGTTCTGAGGGGTTAAGCTTTGCCATTCCAACCGCCCTTGCCACTAAAATCATGGATAAGCTAATCCGTGATGGCCGAGTGATCCGTGGTTATATTGGTATTACGGCGCGTGAACTGCCTCAAATTAGGTCAAATAACAATAATATTAACCAAATACAAGGCTTGCGGGTTTTCCAAGTTGCCCCAAATGGGCCAGCAGCTAAAGCGGGCATACTACAAGGGGATATTATTTTATCGGTTGATGGCAAACCTGCCATTTCAGCCGCAGAAACTATGGATCTAGTCGCAGAAATTCGCCCTGGAAGCAAGACCGCAGTGCAAATCTTACGAGATGGCGAAATTAAAAATATTGATGTGATTATTGAAGAAATTCCTGATGAGCAGGCAGGATAATCATTGATAAATACTCTTTCGTAAAAAAAGGTTGCTCGATATCGAACAACCTTTTTTGATTCGCTGAATGGAGGAGCCCCATTCACCCTACCAATGCATTAATCATCTGAATGTACGCGCTGAATATCGGCACCTAAACCACGTAGCTTATCTTCGATGTGCTCATAACCACGGTCAATATGATAAATACGGTCAACTGTCGTTGTCCCTTCAGCAATGCAGCCCGCAATAACTAAACTTGCAGATGCTCGTAAATCTGTTGCCATTACCTGCGCACTAGTTAATTTTTCAACACCGTGACATAACACAGTATTGCTTTCAATTTCAGCATGAGCTCCCATACGGATCAGCTCAGGGATATGCATAAAACGATTTTCAAAAATCGTTTCAGTGATCATCCCCGCCCCATCAGCAACAAGATTAAGTAAGCTAAACTGTGCTTGCATATCAGTTGGGAACCCTGGGTGTGGTGCTGTACGTAATGTCACCGCTTTTGGACGCTTGCCTTCCATATCTAGGCTAATCCAGTCATCACCGATTTCAATTTTAGCCCCAGCTTCACGCAATTTAGCTAGCACCGCATCCAGTGTATCTGGGCGAGCATTACGGCAGATGACTTTACCGCGTGAAACCGCAGCAGCAATCAAGAATGTTCCCGTTTCAATACGGTCAGGCAGTACTTTATAAACTCCACCACCTAAACGTTCAACACCTTCAATTACAATGCGGTCAGTCCCTGCCCCAGTGATTTTTGCACCTAGGGTATTTAGGAAGTTAGCAGTATCTTCAATTTCAGGTTCACGTGCCGCATTTTCAATTATTGTGGTTCCTTCAGCTAAGGTTGCCGCTGTCATAATAGAGACTGTCGCCCCCACACTGACTTTATCCATCACAATGCAAGCACCTTTTAAGCGACCATCAACCGTTGCTTTCACATAACCATCTTCTAAAGCAATCTTTGCGCCTAATTGCTCTAAACCAGAAATATGTAAATCAACAGGGCGAGCACCGATAGCACAACCACCTGGTAAAGAGACTTCACCATGACCAAAACGGGCAACCAATGGCGCTAAAGCCCAAATGGATGCACGCATGGTTTTAACGAGGTCATAAGGCGCGCAGTATGTCGTTACCGTGCTTGCATCGACATATACTGAGCCATTGCGTTTTACTTTAGTACCAAGTTGATTTAATAATTTAATCGTTGTGTCAATATCCCTCAAATGAGGGACATTCTGTATTTCTACTGGCTCTTCAGCCAACAGAGCAGCGAACAGAATTGGTAATGCCGCATTTTTTGCGCCAGATATCGTGACCTCACCCTCTAAGCGGGTTGGTCCTTTAACTAAAAACTTATCCATTCAAGTATTCTCGTATGTCGAATTTTACAGTCTGTTCGCTTAGGCTTTGAAATCAAAGGCCACTAAGTTTACGATCGCGCTCCCATTGCGCAGGGGTGTACGCTTTAATAGACAAAGCATGAATGCGGTTATCCGCAATATACTCCATTAAAGGTGCATAAATTGCTTGCTGTTGCTTAACACGGCTCATGCCGTCAAACATGTCACCGACAGCAATAACCTGAAAGTGGCTACCATCACCAGTAACAATAGCCTCATTCAGAGACAATTTTTCCATCAATACTTGCTTAATTTCGTTGGTATCCATAATGACTCAATTTATTAATTATTTGTGATTTATAATTTTACTCTAAATAGTGCAAATTGCATGCGTTGCATACAGAAACATCGCAATAAGAACAGCCAGAGCTTAATCCTCTATCCTAAAGGATTAGGCTTAACACTTAAACCAAAGAAAACGCCTCTCGTGCCGAAAAGCACATAGAGGCGCTCATTTTTACATAACTTGACCCAATTTAGGATATTTAACCTAATTGAGGATAACCTCTTGAACCCCGTATAGCTCAATCAATGTCTTCAAGTTATCACTGACACCAGTAATATTCAGTGAACGGTTTTTAGCTTGGAATTCACCTTTTAAGCGAACGAGCATCGCCAACCCTGTTGAGTCCACATGTTTAAGACCAGAAACATCTATACTTTCAGTATGTTCTAGCGATGACTCTTTTTTATTCCAAAACGACATGAGCGAATCACGGTCTAATGTCCCGTTGAAATATAGCGTTGTTTCAATGAGTTCCCATGCTAACAACTGACTCATATTACTTATTCTCTTCTAAAGTAATAGGTGCTTTTGCACTGATTTCCAACTGTTTTGTTAAGCCATCAACACCTTGCTTACGTAGAATATCACCCCATTCATTTTGCTTAGTTGTGATCATACTCACACCTTCTGCAATCATGTCGTAAGCTTGCCAGTAGCCAGTTTTACTATTTTTACGCCATTGGAAATCTAAACGTACGGGAGGGCGGCCGTTGGTATCAACAATAGTCACACGAATAGCAACAATGTTTTTATCTCCCAACGGTTGCTCTGGTGCTATTTGATACGTTTGACCATGGTACATGGCCAATGCTTGACCATAAACTTGCTCAAGGTAATCTTCAAACGCTTTGAAATAAGCCTCACGCTGTGCTGGAGTTGCCCCTTTATAATAGGTTCCTAACACCAAAGCCCCTGCATATTTAACTTGTACATAAGGTAATAATTCCTCACGAACAATTGTTCTAAGGTACTCAGGGTCTTGCTTAATTTTAGGTTGCTCTGATTTCAAGCGGTTAAACGTTTTCGCCGCCGCTTCATCCATTAATTTATAAGGGTTGGTTTGGTCTACTGCCATGGCAAATGGCGCAATTGCCAACATAGCAACCATCATTAAACGTTTAAACATAATTCATTCCTTTATTCTTCAAAGGGAGCATCAAATTACTGTGCAGTTGACTCTGGCTCTGCACCTTGGCTATCACCACTTTTATATAAAAACTGGCCAATTAAGTCTTCTAATACCATAGCTGGCTTAGTATCTTCAAGACGCCCGCCATTTTTTAAGATTGCTATACCTAATTCTTCATCATCTGGGCCGATATTCATTGCAATATACTGTTCACCCAACAAACCTGACGTGCGAATTGACAGCGAGCTTGAATCAGGAATATTGTCGTATTCACTCAATAAATCAATTTTAACTTCAGGAACATAATTCTTTTTATCTAGTGTGATACTGGCAACGCGGCCAACCACCACACCACCAACTTTAATTGGTGAGCCTTCTTTTAAGCCACCAATATTTTCAAAAGAGGCTGAGATTTGATAGGTGGATTGGCTTCCTATCGATTTTAAATCAGCGACTTTTAAACATAAAAAGATAATTGCGGCAATCGCCAGCAACATAAAACAACCAACCCATATTTCACTTTTTTTACTTTGCATGACTTAGTTCCCAAACATCAGTGCGGTAAGTACGAAATCCAGTCCTAAAACAGACAATGACGCATGCACAACTGTTCTTGTTGTAGCTTGGCTTATCCCCTCCGAAGTTGGGATGGCATCATAGCCATTAAATAATGCGATCCAAGTCACTGTGATAGCAAAGACTAAGCTTTTAATCACACAGTTGACTAAATCTAGCCGCCAATCGACGGAAGATTGCATTGAAGCCCAGAAAAAGCCCTCATCAATCCCCTTCCAGTCAACCCCAACTAGTGCGCCACCTAAAATACCGACAGCAACAAAAATAAGAGATAACAACGGCATACTAATAAAACCAGCCCAAAACCGTGGGGCTATCACACGCCTAAGCGGGTCCACTGCCATCATTTCAAGGCTAGAAATTTGTTCAGTCGCTTTCATTAAGCCAATTTCAGCTGTTAATGCAGAACCCGCTCGTCCAGCAAACAACAAGGCGGTCACAACAGGGCCTAATTCACGTAATAGTGAAAGTGCCACCATCATACCTAAGCTAGCTTCAGCACTAAACGTAGTGAGAACCAAATAACCTTGTAACCCTAAAACCATCCCAATAAATAACCCTGAGACAGCGATGATCAGCAATGACTGCACACCAATAGCGTACAATTGCTTCATCAATAATGGCCATTGTTTACGAAACTCTGGTTTGCCGAGTAAGGCGCGAAACAGCATGTAACCTGCTCGACCAAACGCGGAAAATATATCAATCCATCGGCGTCCGAAGGCTGCTATCGCCTTTATTATCATCTTATTTTACCCTAATAAATCAGCTAGATAATCATTGGCGGGAAAACGGAATGGAACAGGCCCATCCGCAATACCATCAAGAAATTGTCGCACACGAGGGTCTTGGTTTTCACGTAATTCCTCACCTGTTCCCTGAGCAATGACGTGCTGCTGTGCAACAATATAAGCATTATCTGCGATGCTCAATACTTCTGGAACATCATGGGAAACCACGACACAGGTCACACCCAGTGCTTGATTAAGCTCATCAATCAATTTAACCAAAACCCCCATAGTAATCGGGTCTTGACCGACAAAAGGTTCATCAAACATGATTAAATCTGGGTCAAGTGCGATAGCACGCGCTAATGCAGCACGCCGTGCCATACCACCTGACAATTCGGATGGCATTAATTTTGCGGCGCCACGTAAACCAACCGCCTCTAATTTCATCATTACCGTAGTGTGAATCAGCGATTCTGGCAGATTCGTGTGCTCACGTAGAGGGAAAGCCACATTATTGAATACGTTCATATCCGTAAATAGCGCCCCTGATTGAAACAGCATGCTCATCTTTTTACGGGACTGATACAGCTTTGAGCGTGACAGTGTTGGAATATTGTCACCATCAAACCAAATTTCACCTTCGTTTGGCCGTAATTGGCCCCCAATCAAGCGCAGTAATGTGGTTTTACCAATCCCTGACGGCCCCATAATTGCCGTAATTTTTCCACGGGGAACGGTCAGATTAATATTCTCAAATATTTTCCGATTTCCTCGAGTAAAGGACATGTTCCGTACTTCAATTAAGTTGTCTGTCTGTGCTTGCATGTTAAATAACTCGTTATACACCACGCGTAAATGTTTTTATCCGTTCAGATGTTACCGAAAGATAAACTGAAAATCGTCAAATATCACAACAAAATAGAATTTATAGTATTATAGCGTCGAAAATATGACTTTTAGAATTACAACTCTGTTTTTATCAAAAGGAAACAGAGAAAAAACAATATAATTTATTTATAGTCAGCAAAAACTATCACTATTAACAGCAGATAGCTCTTAGAATGTTGTGATTACCTAACTTGAGGATACGCGAATTTGCATATCTATTTTTGGTTCAAGATGCTAATAAAACCATCTTGTACGTATTAAATTCTACATCGAAGCACCCTAAAATACTCATTAAGTATAAAACTAACATTAAAAAGTGCTTAACTGACAAAATACTTACTGATACTAAGTATTCGTTATACAATTTGATTTCGCTAATCCGATTAACTTAAAAGCTACGCATGGAACTAGAAATGTCAAACTTCGATTTTCAGAAAGTAGGTAAAGAAGTTCTCCATATCGAACACGAAGGTTTAAAAAACCTAGAACAATATATCAATACTGACTTTGACAACGCTTGCCAGCTTATTTTTAACTGTGAAGGCAAAGTCGTCGTAATGGGAATGGGGAAATCGGGGCATATTGGCCGTAAAATTGCCGCTACACTAGCAAGTACAGGAACGCCATCATTTTTTGTTCACCCAGGGGAAGCTAGCCACGGTGACCTTGGGATGATTACTCATAAAGATGTTGTGTTAGCTATTTCAAATTCTGGCGAGTCAGGGGAAATTTTAGCCTTACTTCCTGTTTTAAAAAGAATTAAAGTGCCTTTAATCTGTATGACTAACAACCCTGAAAGTAATATGGGAAAATATGCAGATGTCCACTTGTGTATCAAAGTACCTCAAGAAGCCTGTCCTTTGGGGCTAGCACCGACCACGAGTACAACAGCGACACTTGTAATGGGAGATGCATTAGCTATTGCCTTATTAACTGCACGCGGGTTCACGGCGAATGATTTTGCGCTTTCGCATCCAGGTGGCGCACTTGGGCGCAAACTTTTACTCCTCGTTCGTGATTTAATGAATACGGGTGATGAAATCCCCCATATTCCTAAAAGCGCGTCTTTACGTGAGGCTTTAGTGGAAATCACCCGTAAAAAACTGGGGATGACAGTCATTTGTGATGATGACATGAATATTGAAGGTATTTTCACTGATGGGGATTTACGCCGTATCTTTGATATGGGAATCGACCTAAATAACGCTAAAATTGCTGATTTAATGACCCCCGGTGGAATTCGGGTATCATCAACAATGTTAGCGGTTGAAGCACTAAATTTAATGCAATCTCGGCACGTGACTTCGTTATTAGTCGCAAATGATAATAAATTAGTCGGTGTGCTACATATGCATGATCTGCTACAAGCCGGTGTTGTATAACATAAGGAAATACCATGACGTCTACCTTTTTGGAAACCTGCTATGGCCCTGTTGCCAATACTGTTTTAAATAAAGCAGAAAAAATCAAATTACTGATCTGTGATGTTGATGGTGTCATGTCAGATGGCTTGGTCTATATGGGGAATAATGGCGAGGAACTCAAAGCTTTTAATGTCCGTGACGGCTATGGGATACGCTGCTTATTAACTTCCGGTATTGAAGTCGCCATCATAACAGGAAGAAAAGCGAAACTTCTTGAAGATAGGGCTCAAACATTAGGCATTACATATCTTTACCAAGGTCAAAGCGATAAGCTTTTGGCGTATTACGAACTGTTAGATACACTACAATTATCAGCTGAAGAAATAGCTTATATTGGAGACGACCTGATTGACTGGCCTGTTATGGCCAAAGTAGGCTTATCCGTCGCCGTCGCTGATGCCCATCCTTTGTTATTACCGAGAGCTGATTACGTGACTCGTATTGGTGGGGGAAAAGGTGCAGTCCGCGAACTTTGTGACCTTATTTTGCTTTCTCAAGACAAACTGGAAGAAGCAAAAGGTTTATCAATATAACGAATAGATTGAATTCATGAGCAATGCGAAGAAGTGGTTAATTGTTATTTTATCCTTAGTAGTATTAGGCCTTATCGGCTGGAATTTAGCGGGTAATGATTCCGACAGTGCAGAGGATAAAGTAATTAATGATGGGCAACCTAATTATCAAACTGATGATTCAGTGACTTTTGTCTATAATCCAACGGGTAATTTAGCGTATAAACTCGTTTCAGAGAAAATAGATAATTATACTGAAGGAAAAATCACGTGGTTTTCGAAACCTGTTCTAACCACTTATAACGAAGCTGGCGAGCCAACCTGGACGGTTAAGGCTTTCAAAGCACGGTTAACGAACGATAGAATTCTCTATTTATATAGCGATGTTCAGGTTGATAGCTTAACCAAAGAGTCGCAGATCCAACGAATTACAACTGAGAGTGCAGTTGTCAATTTGACAACACAAGACGTTTCATCTGATGATAAAGTGACCATTATTGGACATGGTCTCAATTCTACCGGTATGAAAATGAAGGGAAACCTTCGTACAAAAACGGCTGAATTAATCGAAGATGTAAAAACTCATTATGTGTTACAACCAGAAGAGCATTAAAATGAATCAAGTAACTAAGAAACGTTTTATTCAAGGAGCTGTTGCCAGTGCAATTTTGGCTCTTAGCCTACCTGCGATGGCATTAAAGAGTGATACGCAGCAGCCAATGACGATTAATTCGGTCAAACAATCTCTTGATTTAGAAAAAAACGTCACCACCTTTACTGATGATGTTGTTATTAAACAAGGTTCTATTGATATCAGAGCCAATAAAGTGGTTGTAACACGTCCAAGTAGTGACTCGGATAAAATTGTGATTGAGGCCTTTGGGACCCCGGTTACCTTTTACCAATTACAGGATGATGGTAAACCGATTAAAGGCCATGCCAGCAAAGCCCGTTATGAGGTTGATAAACAACTCGTCACATTAACAGGTAATGCCTATCTTGAGCAGTTAGACAGCAATATTCAGGGTGACAAAATTACCTATTTAGTTCCAACGCAACAAATGGAAGCGTTTAGTGATAAAGGTAAACGCGTCACCACCGTAATACTGCCGGCACAATTGCAAGAAAAAGGCCCTGCGGCAAATAAAAATTCATCAGCAAGTAAGAGTAAATAACTGTTATGGCGACACTAACCGCTGAAAATCTAGCTAAAGCCTATAAAAAACGTAAAGTCGTTGAAGATGTCAGCTTGGAAGTTAAATCAGGTGAAATCGTTGGCTTATTGGGGCCAAATGGTGCCGGTAAAACAACGACCTTTTATATGGTGGTGGGTATTGTTCAGCGGGACGCTGGCAAAATTATGATTGATGGTGAAGATATCAGCCTTCTACCGCTGCATGAACGTGCGCGCCGCGGAATTGGCTATCTTCCTCAAGAAGCCTCAATTTTTCGCCGCCTCAGTGTTTATGATAACTTAATGGCTGTGTTAGAAATTCGCGAAGATTTGAGTTCCCAACAACGTAAAGAACGTGCTGAAGAACTGATGGAAGAATTTAGTATTACTCATCTTCGCGACAGCATGGGGCAGTCGCTATCTGGTGGGGAGCGCCGCCGTGTGGAAATTGCTCGTGCACTTGCTGCTAACCCAAAATTTATTTTATTAGACGAACCTTTTGCGGGTGTTGACCCTATTTCCGTCTTAGATATCAAAAAAATTATTCAGCACTTAAGGGATTACGGCCTCGGTGTGTTAATCACCGACCATAACGTGCGTGAAACCTTAGATGTGTGTGAAAGAGCCTATATTGTCAGCCAAGGGCACTTAATTGCTCATGGGTCACCAACCATGATCTTAGAGAACGAGCAAGTAAAACGTGTATACTTGGGTGAAGGTTTCCGTTTATAAATTATCGTGTTGTCATTTTTTTAGGGAGATTAAAGCAGATTCATGAAGCAAAGTTTGCAGCTTAGAGTCAGTCAACAACTTGCAATGACCCCTCAATTGCAGCAGGCTATCCGCTTGTTGCAGCTGTCTACACTTGAGCTTCAGCAAGAAATTCAACTCGCCTTGGAAACAAACCCACTGCTTGAGCAAGAAGAATTAAATCCCGAGACTGAATCTATTGACTCCCTGAATGAAAATGCGGATACCAGTGAGCTTGATACCAAAGATGCGCTCGAAAACCATGATATGCCGGATGAGCTCCCTTTAGATACTAATTGGGATGAAATATATACGGCAGGAACGCCGTCAGGCACCAGTAATGATTATAATTTTGATGAACTCCCTGTTTATCAAGGTGAAACTACGCAAACATTACAAGATTACCTGACGTGGCAAGCTGAACTGACCCCTTTTACTGACACGGACAGAGCAATAGCTACAGCTATTATTGATTCAATAGATGATTCCGGTTACCTGACAACAGCCATTTCTGATATACATGAAGGGATTGATAACCCAGAGATTAGTATTGAAGAAGTCATTGCTGTCCTAAAACGTATTCAGCATTTCGACCCATTGGGTGTCGCAGCACAAGACTTAAAAGAGTGTTTATTAATCCAATTGTCACTCTACCCTAAGGAAACTGATGGGCTACAAGATGCAAAGCTCATTATCAGTAATCATATTGATTTATTGGCTAACCGTGACTTTCGTCAGTTGGGGAAATTAACTCGTTTAAAAGAAGATGCCCTAAAAACTGCGATAGACTTAATTTTAACGCTGAATCCAAAACCAGGCCAATCCATCAATACTGGGGAGTCGGAATACGTTATTCCAGATGTTTTAGTGAAAAAAATCGCAGGGCACTGGCAAGTTGAATTAAATACAGATAGCATCCCTAAACTAAGTATTAATAACCATTATGCTTCGATGCTAAACAATTCAGCAAATGAAGATGATTCTCAATATATTCGTAGTCATCTACAAGATGCAAAATGGCTGATTAAAAGCCTTGAGAGCCGCCATGAAACACTATTAAAAGTCGCGACTTGTATTGTAGAACAGCAACAAGAATTCTTTGAGCTGGGTGAGGAACACATGAAACCGATGATACTGGCCGATATCGCCTATCAAGTGGACATGCATGAATCAACCATCTCACGAGTAACAACTCAAAAGTTTCTCCATAGCCCACGAGGCATTTTTGAGTTGAAATATTTTTTCTCCAGCCATGTCAATACGGACACAGGTGGCGAAGCCTCCTCAACCGCAATTCGAGCATTGGTGAAAAAACTGGTTGCTGCTGAAAACCCAGCAAAACCATTGAGTGACAGTAAATTGACGAGTATGCTTGCAGAACAAGGCATTCAAGTCGCTCGCAGAACTGTTGCTAAGTATCGAGAATCGTTATCCATTCCGCCCTCTAACCAGCGTAAACAACTGGTTTAATTGATAAAATAAGGAAGATTGTATGGAATTTCAGATTACTGGACACAATATTGAAGTTACTCCTGCATTGCGCGAGACTGTTGAGAAAAAACTCAAAAAATTGGAGCAATTATTTGATCGCATTAATGGTATCCAAGTTGTCTTGAAAGTTGAAAAAGTTCAGCAAATTGCTGAAGCAACCGTGCAAGTTAATGGAGCGGATCTCCACGCATCAGCGGAAGAAAATGATATGTACGCTGCTATAGATATACTCGTAGACAAGCTGTCGCGCCAATTAACCAAACATAAAGAAAAACTGAGACAACATTAATGCATTGATGCGGCTTATTAATTAGCCGAATAATGTTTCAAACCAGATGGTGGGATACACCATCTGGTTTTGTAGTCCTAAGTGAACAATAAAATGAATAGTGATATAGAAATCCAGTTAAACGTTGTTTTATCATCAGCCTGTACACGTAATAATATTGTGTGCACGAGTAAAAAAAGAGCTTTAGAAATTATTAGTGAGCTGGCTGCCGTTGAATTGGAATTACCTGAAAATACGGTATTTGAAGCGTTATTAACCAGAGAAAAAGTTGGCACAACAGGTATTGGTGGTGGTATTGCCATTCCTCATGGAAAGCTGAATGAAGGTGAAAGTAGCCGTGCTGTCGGTGTTTTTTTACATTTAGAAGAACCCATTGCTTTTGATGCAATTGATAATCAACCTGTTGACTTGCTTTTCGCTTTACTTGTGCCATCTGACCAATGTAAAACGCACCTGCATACGTTGTCGCTTATCGCCAAAAAACTAGCCGATAAAACGCTCTGTAAACGCCTACGCAGTGCACAAAGTGATGAAGAGCTATACAGCATAATTACAGAGTAAGTGATAAATTATGTATCTTGCCATATGCAAATGATATTGTTATGGTTTCTAAATAATATTAATTGGCAAGTACTGCTTTTCAAGAAACTCATTATTAGGAAACAAAAGGGAGCAAGCTCATGGTGCTGATGATAGTCAGCGGCCGTTCCGGTTCGGGGAAATCCGTTGCCTTACGTGCGCTGGAAGATATGGGTTTCTATTGCGTAGATAACCTACCGGTTGTATTACTACCGGAGTTAGCGAATTCACTGGCTGATCGTAACATTTCAGCAGCGGTTAGTATCGACGTGCGTAATATGCCCGATAATCCAGAGATTTTCGAAGAAGCGATTGATAAATTGCCTTCAACCTTCTCTCCTCAATTGTTGTTTCTAGATGCTGACCGTAACACGCTTATTCGACGTTACAGTGACACTCGTCGGTTGCACCCACTTTCAAGTAAAAATCTTTCACTTGAGAGCGCAATAGATGAAGAAAATGAGTTACTTGAGCCTTTACGCTCTCGTGCTGATTTAGTCATCGATACTTCTGAAATGTCCGTTCATGAATTAGCTGAAATGCTAAGAACACGTTTGATGGGCAAGCGTGAGCGTGAACTGACAATGGTGTTTGAATCCTTTGGTTTCAAACATGGTATTCCTATTGATGCCGATTATGTATTCGATGTACGGTTTTTACCCAACCCACACTGGGACCCGAAATTGCGCCCGATGACAGGCCTTGACCGGCCAGTCGCTGCATTCTTGGATAGGCATACTGAAGTCCATAACTTCATCTATCAAACTCGTAGCTATTTAGAATTATGGCTGCCGATGTTAGAAACCAATAACCGTAGCTACTTAACTGTTGCTATTGGCTGTACGGGAGGTAAACACCGTTCCGTGTATGTCGCAGAGCAACTTGCCGACTATTTCCGTTCCCGTGGTAAAAACGTGCAGTCACGCCACAGAACATTGGAAAAGCGCAAATAACAGCAATGACAGTAAAAGCCACAATAACGCTCAAAAATCGGCTTGGAATGCATGCAAGGCCTGCTATGTTACTCTATGATTTAGTTAAACAATTTAACTCAAGAGTTATTTTGCGTAATAATAATCAAATTGAGGCTGAGGCCGATAGCGTTATTGCGATGTTGATGTTAGACTCAGAACAAGGCAGTAAGATTGATATCGAAGTTAGCGGCCCAGATGAAAACCAGGCCTTGTCCGCAATTATCAACCTATTCGAAAACAGGTTTGATGAAGAATAGCTGATATCGCTGATGAAAAGCAGCTGAGTTTCAAGCTAGCTACTGATAATATCAATCAGTAGCTTTTTATCTAGGCAGGCTTAGAGATCGTGATCATGATCTCTTCCCTTTAAAGCGTATAGCGCCTAATATTTTAAACAAACTTATTTCTAGCGACACCCCCTACCTTATGGGTGGGGGGTGTTTGCTTTGTATGTCTCTATTGGAGTGTGGTATGACAAAGCCAACAATTATTATCAATGATTTAGATGCTGAACGTTTAGATGCACTGATGGAACAGCCGGCTTATGCGGGCACACCAGTTGCCGAAGCGCTCAATGATGAACTTGACCGTGCAGATATCTTAAGCCCGCAAGAGATCCCTGCGGATGTGGTCACGATGAACAGTACCGTTCGCTTTTTGGATTTAATCAGCAACGAAGAACGCACACGCACCTTAGTTTACCCTGCGTCCCTGAAAGATAGTGCAGAGCAGCTGTCTGTTATGGCACCGATTGGGGCAGCTTTGTTGGGATTGCATGTAAACGATGAAATCAGCTGGGAACTGCCAAACGGTGTTCAAACGCGTGTTCGCGTACTGGAAATCGTTTATCAGCCAGAAGCGGCTGGTGAGTTCCACCGTTAATAACGATAACGGCTGAATTAAGGAAGGCTTAGCGAAAAAAGTTTTATTTAAAAAACTCAGGTAAGTCCTCTGACATATTCAGGCACTCAATTGAGTGCCTTTTTTGTTGCCTTTAAATGGGCAGAGTAGAAACCTACTCCCCGGCAATACTCATTTCTGGGATCAGTACCGAACCACACTGAATATTACTGCGAGTTTCAATATCATCAGCGATAGTAACCATATTCGCCCACATCTCTTTTAGGTTACCAGCAATGGTAATCTCACTCACAGGATACTGAATTTTACCGTTTTCGACCCAAAAACCTGAAGCCCCACGAGAGTAATCACCAGTGATACCACTAACCCCTTGTCCCATTAATTCAGTAACGACTAGCCCTGTTCCCATTTGTTTCAGCAATGCTTCGAATGAAAGCCCTTGCCCTGCAATACGCCAGTTATGGATGCCTCCAGCATGCCCAGTACTTTGTAAACCCAATTTTCTTGCAGAATAGCTGGTCATTAACCACGTTTGCAAAACGCCATTTTCGACAATATTGCGCTCACAAGTGCGTACGCCTTCGCTATCAAAAGGTGATGACGCCAACCCGCCCATTAAATGGGGTTGCTCATTGATAGTTAGCCAGCTTGGTAAAATTTGCTTTCCTAAGCTATCGAGTAAGAAAGAAGATTTACGGTAAATACTGCTGCCACTAATGGCACCCACTAAGTGACCAAATAGGCCTGTTGCCACTTCTGCAGCAAAAATAACAGGGGCTTTCATTGTCGGTAATTTACGTGGCGATAAACGAGACAAAGTACGACGAGCACACTCCTGCCCAACCCACTCAGGCGACTGTAATGCCCCTAAGCTACGGCCAATCGTATAAGCGTAATCACGCTCCATTTCACCATTTTGCTCAGCAATCACACAACTTGACATCGAATAGCGGCTTGAACAATAGCTTTGCAGCATGCCATGGGAGTTACCAAATACACGAACCCCGTAGTGCCCATTAAAGCTACCGCCTTCCGTATTCACAATGCGGGAGTCTGCATTTAATGCTGACATTTCCGCAATCGACGCTAAGCGGATCGCCTCTTCAGGAGAAAGTTCGCTCGCTTGAAACAAATTGAGGTCTGGTGCTTCAAAAGCCAGCAAAGATTTGTCTGCCGGCTCTGCACACGGGTCTTCTGAGGTATAGTTAGCAATATCAATTGCCGCCTGAACAGTCCGTTCAATAGCTTCAGGGCTTAAATCTGTTGAAGACGCACTGCCTTTACGTTGTTGATAATAAACAGTGATCCCTAGCGCTCCATCACTGTTAAACTCAACATTTTCGACTTCCCCTTGGCGGGTACTTACACTAATCCCAGTGCTTTTGTTTACTGCGACTTCCGCAGCATCACAACGTGTTTTAGCAAATTCTAATGCGTGCGCGACGGCTTCTTCGAGTTTTTTACGTTGTTCGGTGACTTGTTCAGTTACACTCATGCTTTAGTCCAATCAATAATGTGGGGGAAACGTGATTTTCTGCCCTAACAAGCAAATGCTAGGTAGTCATAGAGGGGTTTTCCCAGTTACAATATATAATAGATGAATGTTAACACTCACAACACAGTAAATCATATTAATTACGCGTAATTAAACCACTGTGTTCGGTAAAAAGGAAAATCGATATGGCCAAACAGCCTGATGACTGGCTGGATGATATCCCAGCGCCGCAAGACGAAGAAGACGAGGAAATCATTTGGGTCAGTAAAAGCGAAATTAAACGCGATGCTGAGATCCTCAAAAAGTTAGGGGCTGAGCTCGTTGATTTAAGTAAAAGTGAATTAGAACGCATCCCGTTAGATACTCAATTACTTGAAGCCATTGAACTTGCCCAAAAAATCAAACGTGAAGGCCGTCGCCGCCAATTGCAATTGATTGGTAAGTTATTACGTTCACGTGAGGTTGAGCCCATTACTGAGGCTCTGGACAAGCTTAAAAATCGCCACAACCAGCAAGTGGTAATTTTACATAAACTGGAAGACTTACGTACCCGTTTATTAGATGGCGGTGATGAAGTCATTGAAGACGTGGTTGCCCTGTTCCCACAAACAGACAGGCAACAACTGCGTGCATTAGTCCGTAATGCAAAAAAAGAGCGTGAAGGCAACAAACCGCCAAAAGCTTATCGCCAAATCTTTCAATATTTGAAAGATCTCTCTGAAATGGCTTAATGAATTATCCCCTATGCTATGGCTAGGGGATTTTTCTTTGTAAATTAAGCAATAATCTGAAAAAGCCAGAAGCGTGTTGATAGCGCTGCCGAAACAACCTATCATGCCATTGTTAGACATACTCTGACCCGTATTATCGCGGCTGCTGACCCCCGATAAATAATGAGGAAGATATGGATAATACCCGAAATAGAGCATGGCGCAGAGCCAAAGCTCGTATCAATAAATCCCGTGATCAACTAAATTCACGACTAGTTGACTGCTATACACCTGAAAAAAACTGGAAACAAATGTACGGCCGTAGCGAAAAAATGATCCGTGCAGCCCAATTAGGTATGGCATACCCGCAAGTAAGTAATATACAGCTTGCCCGTATTAGCCTTGAAGAGATACACAACAACTCGTGAATATTTTATTCATTTGCAGTAAAAACCAATGGCGTAGTCCAACCGCTGAACAGATCTGGCGCAACCATGAAAGTTGGGTCACCCGTTCAGCGGGAACAAGCCGCAATGCGAAGCGCCCTGTTAATGCGGATTTAATCCGCTGGGCAGATGTAATTTTTGTGATGGAGCAAAAACATAAAAACCGCTTAAAAGCAGATTTTCCCCGCCTTTTGGAATACAAACCGCTTCATGTTCTGGATATTCCTGATGATTACCCATATATGGACCCAGAGTTGATTGAAATACTCAAAACCAGTGTGCCTAGTATTCTTACCAACCATAACTAGCTAAAATGCGTTTTGATCGTATCAAGTAGTGTTTTGAACTCAGTATAGCCTTCTCTATCAAGGAAATGCCCAGCAGATTCCTCAATAATAACCTGTGTTTTTAAGGCCTCTGCCAATGCTTTCGAAGACCCCGGCGACACAATTTCATCATTGGTTGATATAATCGATATTCGATTATTTGCCACTTTTATGAGTTCGTCATAATTCAATGGTTCAACGGTGTGAGGCTGTAATTCAGGCAATGTAGGCTGTTCTTCGTCAAACCCTGATACCAATACATAACCTGCCACCGATTGCCCTGCATGTTGAAGAAACCGCAATGCAGTAACGCAACCTAAGCTATGGCCAATCAAAATCGTATTTTCATCAATATCAAAAGGTAAATGCTGCAAGCGCTGCTGCCACCTTTCAGGGTTGGGGGCTAAAGAGTCAGGCATGGTGGGGACGTTAACAAAAGCGCCTAAGGCTTCAAGCTCTGATTTCAACCATGGAAACCAATTTTTTTCAGGGGATGCCGTGTAGCCATGAACAATAAGAAATTTTTTTTCTTTTAGTGGAAATGCAGTGCAAGTAACGTTATTCATCCTAAAGACCCCTATCAGCTCAGTTATCTTATTTAGACTTTACCATGAGTGATAGGAATATTAGTTAGAGCTTTTTGTTATATCTAAAGCAAAAATAAACTCTTCTTCCCACATGTCTTGTGCGTCATTCATCACATCAATAACATCTGCGAATTTTATACGTTGTTCCGCGGTCATATGTGAAAACGTGATGGTTACAGGTAACTCAATGCCTGCGGAAACCATGTCCCACAAAGCATCAAGATTATGACCAAACCAATCAGGAAGGGAAAATTGTTGAGCAAATTGGTCATAAAAATCATTCAATGAGTTTATCTGCCTGAAATCAAAGCTCACCTGTTTGCTCATCAAGGTATTTCCTTTAGTTGACTTGTGTAAAGCTCTTATAATGGTCATGAGTCACAAAAATCATCCCATCTGATGAGTATAGCAAACGGTCCGCCCCGCGATGACCACAGCGATAATTAATGTCTGCTTCAAACCATTGGCGTCCTTGTGCAATGGGTAAACTTTTCTCACGGTTAGAAAAACGGTCGCCGCCAATCGCTCTTCCAGGTAACACATCGCAAAGATTACCTTTTTTCGCATCCCATCCGGCTTCACGGGCTTGTTTTTTCGTCATATAGAAAGCGGGAAGTTTTTGATATTTTTCCATAAAACTAACCACGTTATCTTGTGCAGTCAGCTTATCAATCGGTTGTGGTGTTTCTTTTGGCGTTATCGCTTCACGAGAAGGTGGATTGCTTTGATTAACGGATGGTTCAGATGGTGTTTTATCTCCACCATTAAAATAAAGGCTAATCACAATCAAAATAGCCATCAATACGACGGGTAAAAAACGTTTATTCATAACACCTCAGTTGTTTTGTGCTTTGCAGGCACACAATCGCCCCAGTCACAACATCGACAAGAAGTTGTTACAAGGGCGAGCAGAGCCTAGTTTATATCGCCAAGAACGATTATGCGGTACCGCCAACAGTCAGTTTGTCCAGTTTTAATGTAGGTTGGCCTACACCAACAGGGACACTTTGGCCTTCTTTGCCACAAACACCAACGCCTTTATCTAGCGCTAAGTCATTACCAACCATTGAAATCTGCTGCATAGCTTCAACACCCGAGCCAATTAACGTCGCTCCCTTCACAGGAGAAGTAATCTTACCTTTTTCAATCAGGTAAGCTTCTGATGTTGAAAATACAAATTTACCTGAGGTGATATCTACCTGACCACCACCAAAGTTTGGTGCATAAATGCCTTTATCCACACTCGCAATAATTTCTTCTGGCGTTGATGTACCTGCTAACATGTAGGTATTGGTCATACGCGGCATAGGTAAGTGCGCATAAGATTCACGGCGTGCATTACCTGTTGGAGCAACTCCCATCAGGCGTGCATTCAGTTTATCTTGAATATAATTACGTAAAATACCATTTTCTATTAGGACGTTATACTGCCCAGGTACCCCTTCGTCATCAATGGCGAGAGAGCCTCGACGGCCCGCTATCGTGCCATCATCCACCACAGTGCACAGAGGTGATGCCACTTGTTCGCCTATTTGACCTGAAAAAACAGAGGTGCCGCGACGGTTAAAGTCACCTTCTAAACCATGGCCTACCGCTTCATGCAATAGAACCCCTGGCCAACCAGCACCCAGCACAACCGGCATCATTCCAGCAGGCGCTGCGATCGCTGACAAATTCACCAGCGCCATACGCACCGCTTCACGTGCATATTGCTCAGCAACCACTTGCCCTTGGTGAATTTCCAAGAAATATTCGTAACCATAACGGCCACCACCGCCACTTGCACCGCGTTCGCGCTTACCGTCATGTTCCACCAGCACGCTGACCGACAAACGCACTAACGGACGAACATCTGCCGCCAAAGTGCCATCTGTTGCGGCGACTAGCACTTGTTCATAAACACCCGTTAAACTGGCATTGACTTCGATAACACGTGGGTCTTCTGCGCGTGCAACTTGGTCAACACGGTGCAGCAAATCAATTTTTTGTTCCCGCGATAAGCTTTGCAGTGGATCTGCTGCTGAATACAGTTTTTTATATTCAACATTAGTTAAAATTTGTGATTTACCAGAGCCTTGCTCATTCACAATACTGCGTGCTGCGGTCGCACTTTGTGTCAGCGCATGTAGCGAAATTTGGTCTGCGTAAGCAAAACCGGTTTTTTCACCACTGACTGCTCTCACACCAACACCTTGGTCGATATTGTAAGAGCCATCTTTGATGATCCTATCTTCAAGCACCCATGATTCATGGAAGCTCGATTGAAAGAACAGATCCGCATAATCCAGATGGCGCTCAGATAACAAACCTAAAATGTCATACAGATTTTCTTGCCCAAGACGGTTGGCGGCCAGCAAATGTTCGCTGACAGAAACTAAACTCATATTCGTTACTCTTTGGTTTCTTTTTTAATCAAGGATGTCAATTGCGGTCTAAAGCGGTTATGTTTCACCACTTTGATTTGCTCTCGCATGACACTCAAGCTGTCCGTTTTAATATTCAGTACCGTAGACGCGACTGCATCCACGTTCTTTTTCATCACTTTACCCCACCCATCAACCGCAAGGCTGTGCCCCCATGTGCGACGTGTGCCGTGCACACCGACTTGAGCAGGCGCTAAAATATAGCATTGGTTTTCTATCGCACGGGCACGTAATAACGGCTCCCAATGTGCTTGCCCGGTGTAACGAGTAAATGCCGCTGGTACAGAGATAATTTCTGCGCCTTGTTCACGTAATGCTTGGAATAAACCAGGAAAACGTAAATCATAGCAAATTGTCATGCCAAGACGACCAACGGGTGTATCAACGACAGTGATATGTTCACCGCGTTGATAAATCACAGACTCGTTATAAGTGCCTTGCTCGTCTTCGATATTGACATCAAACATATGAATTTTATCGTAGCGAGCTTTAATATTTCCTTCGGAATCAAATAATAAGCTACTACTTGTAATACGCTCAGGATCTTCACGGCTAATCATTGGCATTGAGCCAATTAAAATCCAAACATGATAACGTTTGGCCATTTCGCTGATCGCACTTTGCAAAGGACCTTTTCCTTGCTCTTCCGCTTGTTTACGATAAGTCGCCGCATCCGCAAATAACAATGCATTTTCAGGGGTCAGTACTAATTCAACAGTCTCTGGTAACTGTTTGATCTGTTGTTCGATTTGCGCCAAATTGTGTTTAGTATTATTTCCGCTACATAACTGCAAAAGTGCAACGTTGCCATTTTTCATTACTCTTGAGTCTCCTTCAGTTGACGTAATACTTCATCAATTTTCGGCTCGTCCAAACTACCTGTTACTCGGTAACGAATAACGGAAACTTTACTCCATAGTGGACCGAGCACTTTCGTTGCCGCAAATACGGCAGCGCCTGCAAATGGGTTTACCACAAACGCGGTTGCTACTCCTACTGTAGCAGATATTTCCGGTGTAATGACGGCTTCAACATTAATTTGGCGTTTAACAAGGTCAATTTGGCCATTAAAAGCGATATCGGCAACTAAACCATCAACATAGGTATTTTTCGAAACCAGTACACCATTTTTAATGGTCGCATCCCCTTTAATGGAGTCAAAATCAAAGTCATCACTAAATGTATCGCTAAAATCAAATCGTAGTTTACGCAACAGGGCATCAAAACTGACTAGACGCAATATTTGCCCGGCACGACCACCGCCCATTTGTGCAATCGCTCCTTTGCCCAATTTTGCAGACATTTTACCATTTAAAGAGGCGATATCTGGTGACCAAGGCAAATTAGCCCAATCTAAATCAAATTCAATAGTATAAGGTGATTGGATAATGGGAACCAATATACCAAAATACGCCGCCGTTTCGTCAAAAGCTTCACCGGTTAATGAACCTGCAATTTGTGTTTTATTGCCTTTTTCGCTGTTCCAAATAGCATCTAACTTTAATTTCGTGACGCTGTTATCTAGCGTGCCATCTGTCAGTTGCAATAAAGTGCCTTTAGGTTGGATATTAGCGCTAATTTCCCCCAATTTCTGCCCAGCGACCCAACACTCTTTACAGTGAAACTGGAACCGCGGCCATTGGCTAAAATCGATTTGTGTCGTAGCAAGGTCATTGATTTGAGTACTAGAGGATTCACTAGGGTTGTAATACAAATAATCAATGGCGACCTGCCAAGGCTGTGAAGCAAAGATTTGTAACGAACCTTTTAAGTTTTCACTATTGATACTGACTAATTGCTCAGCCCGTTGTAAGTCATAGGAAAAATTTACTGCATTCCATTGCTGCCCAGCGAGGTAGATTGATGGAATATTGACCTCAAGCATATCAGGTAAACCAATATTCATCCCCCCTTCGCGGCTATGGGATGACACTAGCAACCCGGCTAATTTCTCCCAGTTCATATCGGTAATAGGTGGCAAATCAACAACAAAAGTTGCATTTTTAGGTAATTCAGGAATACCATCACGCCATTGAGCAACATGGGCTTTTAATAAGCTTAAAGGCTTACTACTCAGCCCCCATTGAGTATTAAAACCAATGCGCTTACCGATATCACCACCAACCACCAACTGTTCTGTTGTTCCTTTAGCCTGAACATTAATTTGCCCAAGTTCGGCTAATAGAGCGTTATCAATAGCGGGTAGCTGGCTTTTCAGTTGTTTTAGCCCTGCCGTGACATCGATTTGCAAGCCAACAGGTTCTTTCGCCGTATTTGGAATGGTGATGGCAACTTGGCTTTTCCAGTCAGTGGTTCCTGATAATTTTTGTTTAATCTCAGCAGGTAACATTGCCAACTTATTCACCGCCCAGTTTCCGCTAACATTCACATCCACTAAATAATTTTTTGCTTGATCTGTAGTGGTGAAATCAACAGTAATGGGCTGTTCAAACCAATGGCCACGCAGGTTGTCACCGCGTAAATCTCCATTGTTAAACTCAAAGCTGCCCGTTAAAGCAGAAATAGTGCTATCAATTGGCTGAATATATAAATCATTTTTATTTAGATTGACCTTTCCTTTGGCAACAACATCCTTACCCGCCACCAATGGAATAGATAACCCTAATTGGCCATTAACAGCCCCCCCAATTTGTAACTCTTCAAGCGTATCGCCAATTGAGTGGTTCATCGGGGTATGCACAAAATATTGCTGAATTTGTTTTCCAGTTCCACTGATATCTGCATTGATATACAGCATTTCTTTAGTGTAATCAGGGATATTGGCATCAAGGTTGGTTGCCGTGGCATCCGCTAATTTCACGCTTGGCGCATGCATATATAGCCCTGCACGCCTAAAGTCTAAGTCCATATCTAAGTTCAATAACGCAGGCCATTCACTGTCATATTCGAATGTTGCATCACGCAAAGGGACATAAACTTGGAATTGCCCATCATTGTTATCATAGGGGAAATGAGCAGGGTCGCCTTTATAGACTAAAGTCGCATTATCTACGCTACCGGCAATAATCGCTTTCGTCAGGTAATCTGCCACATCTTGGCCCATTAATTTTTGTGGGAAATAACGCCATGCATCCCCTGCATCATCTAAACGGATTCCGGCAAGAATGGCGAGATCGGCATAATTTCCTTTTTTCGCTTTTGCGTAACGAAACTCACCATTTGCCCAAAGAGACTGAGCTTGTAGCTCTAATGATGGGCTCCACAATTTAAATTCACTGGCATTATTGACCCAATGGAACTGACCTGTTGCCGTTTTTATCGAGAAAGGCGCTTTAAATTCATCACGATAGTCAACTTCACTATCTTGTAAGCTAACGGTGGCGCTACCACTTTGCATCCCACCAATTAAAACACCTGAAAAGTGATTAACTGAAGGCAGCTCCTTCCATTTTTTCCAGCTAACATTTTGCCAGTCCATGTTGATTTGTACGTTTTCAGGCATGTTTTGCGTGATATCAAGCGCAAATTCACTCACCACACCAGTTGGTTGGCGATGTTGCCAATCCTGTACCATTTCAGGCGTTAAAAAGGAAAAAGTGGGTAAAATTTCACTTAAACGTTCAAGTTCAATATCTTTTGCACGGATGCGCCAATGGTCATTATCTTGATATTTTTTGCTGGCAGGCAAATACAATACAGAGGCGCTCCCTCGTGGCCAGATAAACTCATTGGTTTTCAAGGTATCAAGCTCAGGAATGTTAAATAACCACCCATTTCCCTGCCTTTTCATTCGCAAAAGCAAATCATTAACTTGCAAGTTTTGCGCTAATTCGCCGGTTCCCCAATTGGCTTCCCCTTGCCGTAATTGAATAAGGCCGCTATCAATCCGGTTATTTTTCAGTGTTACCCAAGAAGACAGGCTAAAATTTGCGTCCCGTAATGACGTGTTATCCCGTAGCCAGCGGCTAAGCCATGGCTGCATATCAATATTATCCGCTTGCAAATAAAAAATACCGTCGCTTAACACGCCATTTTTATCTGACACATCAAGCTTTACTTGCAGATAACCATGCTGCTTATTGATGGTTTCGAGACTAACAAAACCTTGAGCGCGATGCCTGTCGTTATCGTTGAGCCAAGAAAGTTCAGGCAAAATCAGCGTCGTTTTTTGTTCTGAAGGTGTGAGAAAGGTTAATTGGCTTTCTTTTAGTACAAAATGGTCAAATTGCCTTAAAAATAGCTCTTCAATACCATCTAAAGACTGCCCCTCCGAGGAATCGCCAAGGCTGAAAGGGACTTTGTGATCTACATTTAACTGGTAAAAGGTTAAGTCACGAAAACGCCAGCGCAGAGAAAATAACGAGCTCCAAATATCTAATTCAACCGTAATAGTATTCGCTGTAATATCGGTAGTTTTATTCTGTAAAACGACATCGGACAACGTCAGTACAGGGCCAAAAGATTGCCAAGCCCCTTCAATTTTACCAATTTGTACCGATACATCGGTCTTTTTTTCAACGTAATCAATCAGATCTTGCCGATAGTTGTCGATATTTGGCAGAAGAAAACGCAGCCCTGACAGCACTAACGCGCACAGCAATAATATAACCGCAGTCGTCACCAGTGCTACACGTGGCAGTCGTCTCACTCAAATCTCCTTTTACATCATTACGACATCAAAACGTTCCTGACTGTAAAGAGGCTCAGTCTGAACTTTAACTTGCTTTCCAACAAAGATTTCAACTTCTGCGAGGGCGTGTGACTCATCCCCTTTAAGGACATCAACCACCGCTTGGGATGCATAAACTAAGAACCTATCTGCATCGATAGTACGGTGAACACGAACTATTTCACGTAAAATTTCATAACATACCGTTTCTACCGACTTAACGGTTCCGCGCCCTTGGCAAGTCGGGCAATCATCACATAATACGTGTTCTAAGCTTTCTCTTGTACGCTTACGCGTCATTTCGACTAAGCCCAGTTGCGAAAAACCATTAATGGTTGTTTTAACTTTATCTTTACTCAATGCCTGCTCTAATGACGCTAATACACGGCGGCGATGTTCCGGGTCAGCCATATCAATAAAATCAATAATAATAATGCCGCCTAAGTTGCGTAAACGCAGTTGCCTTGCTATCGCTTGGGTTGCTTCGATATTGGTATTAAAGATAGTTTCTTCAAGATTACGGTGCCCAACAAATGCGCCCGTATTAATATCAATGGTCGTCATGGCTTCAGTTTGGTCTATAATCAAATAACCACCTGATTTTAGCTCCACTTTTCGGTCCATTGCTCGCTGAATTTCGTTTTCAACGTCAAACAAGTCAAATATCGGCTGATTCCCTTGATAGAGTTCGAGCTTAGCTGTCATTTCTGGCACATACTCTTCGATAAATTCTTGTAATTGAGTATAGGTCAAACGAGAGTCAACACGAATGCGATCAAGGTGAGCGCCGGCAAAATCACGAATAATGCGGTAAGCAAGTGCTAATTCACCATAAATTTTAGTGCGAGTCACATTGCGTTTTTTTCGTTCAATCACTTTTGCCCACAGGCGTTTTAAGAATGCAGCATCCTGTTTAACTTCCTCTTCCCCGACCCCTTCTGCTGCCGTACGAATGATAAAGCCCCCATTTTCATCACAATACTGTGAAACACACTCTTTTAGGCGTTCTCTTTCATCTTCACTTTCAATACGTTGTGAAACTCCCACATGGGAAGCTCCTGGCATAAAGACCAAATAGCGAGAAGGGAGTGTAATATCCGTAGTTAGGCGAGCACCTTTGGTACCAAGGGGGTCTTTAACAACTTGGACGATTAAATCTTGTCCTTGCTTAACGAGCTCCGCAATATCCCTGACATGAAAGTTTTTTTGTTCATCACCCGCAATACATTCCGTATGAGGCATAATGTCAGAAGCATGCAAAAAAGCGGCTTTATCTAGACCAATATCAACAAAGGCCGCCTGCATTCCCGGTAAAACACGGCTCACACGGCCTTTGTAAATATTCCCTACTAGCCCTCTTTTTGCTTCTCGTTCAACATGAATTTCTTGTAATATCCCACCATCAATATAAGCAACGCGCGTTTCAGATGGCGTAATGTTTACTAATAGTTCCGCAGTCATGACTTCCCCTTACCATCACTTAACGCTAAAAATCGCTGAATTAGCTCGTCTGTTTCAACCAGTGGTAAACCAACAACCCCATGGTAGCTGCCATTAATTTTACGTATAAAACGCCCACCAATTCCTTGTATTCCATAAGCGCCTGCCTTATCCATTGGCTCACCAGATTGTATATAGTCCCGTATTTCGATTAAAGATAACTCGCGGAATGTCACATCTGTCACAATTAGTGACTGCATTGTCTGTTGACGGTTGGATAAGGCAATAGCCGTCATGACCTGATGGGTTTTTCCTGATAATGCACTTAGCATCTCTTCTGCGTGCTGATTATCTCGCGGTTTTTCTAAAATTTCCCCTGCGAGAACAACGATTGTATCTGCGCCCAAAACCGGTTGATTATCGGGTGCAATCGCAACACCGGCTAAAGATTTATCTCGTGCAAGACGTTGAACATAGTCTTGAGGCAACTCCCCCTCCTGCCACTGTTCTTCTACCTCTGGACGTAAAACCTCAAAGGTATAATTAAGTTGCTGAACAAGTTCACGTCGACGGGGTGAGCCGGACGCAAGATAAATTAAACACATAAACTGTATTCCCAGTCAGACCGACAACTAACACCCTAACATACTGAAAATTGCCGACGTATTTTACGTAAAAGCAAAAATAGCCATGGCCATAGAATACCATTCACTAAGCTATTCCAAAATACTTGCGGGTGGAATAATACTTGTGATGATAGAAATTCAGCCCAAAAAACAGCAAGATCTTGAATGATAGTGAGTAACATAATCACCAGAGCTTGCTGCCACAACGCCATATTACGCAACAATTGGTGTTTATAAGAGACGAGATAGCAAATAATGCTAAAAGAAAGAGCATGCACTCCCAGTGCAGAGCCCTGAATGGAATCTACGATAATCCCTAAAATAAAACTCGTACCAACACTCACTCGGTGTGGTAATGCCATCACCCAATAAGTGAGAATCAACAGAAGCCATGATGGCCGGTAAAAACTGAGTTGTTCCGGCCAAGGCATGACTTGTAAAATCAACGCAATAAAAAACGATAACCAAATGATGGCACGGCCATTTCCGCGATACTCATCCATGCTAATTTACTCTCTTGCCCATAACCATACTGTGTTTCCTCTACTTATGGTTGTGACGTCGGAGCCATTGATGGTGGCAATGGAGGCCCCTGAATTTCATTCGGATTAGGTAACACTTGCGGCAATACTTTCATTAATCGTTCATTTGCTGCACGATAAACTTCCGAAGGCTGTAGTGGCGTTTTAGGGTCGCTATCATTTCCCCATAGTAGCAAAAGGTAGCGTAAACGCTGCAATTCGGCACTCGGCTTCGCGCTGATAATAGTATAAGCACGTTGTGTGTCGTGTTTTACGGCAGAGACCACCCCTACAGGATAACCTTCGGGGAAACGCCCTCCTAACCCTGACGTGACAAGGACATCACCAACACGAATATCGGTATTTTCAGGCAACGGTTCTAATTGGATATCATCAGCACATCCGGAACCTGCAGCAATAACACGGACATCATTACGTAATACTTGTACTGGCAGTGCATGGGTAGTGTCGCAAATTAACAGAACACGGCTATTAAAGTTACTAACCCCAACCACTTGACCAACTACGCCTTTATCACTAATAACCGGCTGCCCTTCATAAACGCCTTCATTGCTGCCCTTGTCTATAACCACTTGGTCACGATATGGCGTATTCGCGCCTGAAATAACTTGCGTGACCATCATGTGTTCATCTTGACGAAGTGGCGAACCAAGTAACTCCCTTAACCGCGCATTTTCCTGCTTAAGTTGTTCTAAAAGCAAGTTGTCCGCTTTTTTCAGTAATAGCTCTTGGCGTAAGGCTTTATTTTCGAATTGCAATTGTTCTCTTGAAGAGAAGCTTTCGGAGATATTATCTAGAAATTGACGTGGGCCATTGGCTAAAAAATAGAATGGGCTAACCGCCGTGTCTAAGTAGTTACGGACTTTATTGAAAGGCTCAAAGCGATGGTCAATCACCACCAGTACAAGTGCAATGATTACCGCAATAAAAATGCGTAGCTGTAGGGATGGACCTCGCCTAAAAATTGGCTTCATGTGTGGCTAAGTTTCACTAATGTCAGAGGAACAAAAAATAGTCAAAACAGTTGGGGACAGCCCCAACTGTTTCTAAAAGGCCATTTAGTCTTCGCTAAACAGGTCGCCACCGTGCATATCAATCATTTCTAACGCTTTACCGCCACCACGAGCGACACAAGTTAGAGGATCTTCAGCAACGATAACTGGGATACCAGTTTCTTCCATCAATAAGCGATCTAAATTACGAAGAAGCGCGCCACCACCGGTTAAGACCATACCGCGCTCTGAGATATCTGAGGCCAATTCAGGAGGACACTGTTCAAGTGCTAGCATGACTGCGCTGACAATTCCTGTAAGCGGTTCTTGCAATGCTTCTAAAATTTCATTGGAGTTCATCTTAAATCCGCGTGGTACACCTTCCGCAAGGTTACGGCCGCGAACTTCAATCTCGTAAACTTCATCTGTTGGGAATGCAGAACCAATTCCATGCTTGATGCGTTCTGCTGTCGCTTCACCTATCAGTGAGCCATAGTTACGACGTACATAGTTAATGATGGACTCATCGAAACGGTCACCACCAATGCGTACAGATGAAGAGTAAACAACGCCATTTAACGAAATAACAGCGACTTCTGTAGTACCACCACCAATATCAACAACCATTGAGCCTGTTGCTTCTGATACAGGTAACCCGGCACCAATAGCTGCGGCCATAGGTTCTTCAATTAAGAAGACTTCCCGTGCGCCCGCACTTAACGCTGACTCACGAATGGCTTTACGTTCAACTTGTGTTGCACCAACAGGGACACAAACAAGGACTCGCGGACTTGGGCGTAAAAAACTGTTGCTATGAACTTGTTTGATGAAGTGTTGCAACATTTTTTCAGTCAGGAAAAAGTCGGCGATAACACCGTCTTTCATTGGCCTGATTGCCGAAATATTACCTGGTGTACGTCCCAGCATCTGCTTCGCTTCACCACCGACAGCAGCAACGCTTTTTGGCGATCCAGAGCGGTCTTGACGAATAGCAACTACAGAGGGTTCATTTAATTTTACGCCTTGTCCTTTGACATAAATAAGGGTATTGGCCGTACCCAAGTCAATAGACAAGTCATTAGAAAACATGCCACGAAATTTTTTAAACATAACGAAAGAGTTATCCTGCAAGCTGGGGACGAATTTAAACCCGTCTACTCTACCAACCACTTGAAGCGGTCTCAAGGCGTTAATGAGCTGCTTCTAAAATATGGTTAATTCATCTATTTTTCACGTACCGTACTGTACATGCTTCTTATCTAAACGAAGCAGATAAAAACCCCAAAAACAGATATTAATTGTATTATTTACCTACAGGATAAAAACACACAAAAAAACACCTATTCTTTGGTTGTTATATACTCCATCTTTTTCTTCCCAGTGTGACAAGTTATTATGGCAACAAGTTCAAATATTATTTAGTTCTTTTTATTATTGCTACACACTGGCTATTTCCAATACAAATTGGGTGAATTCGCTGAGTGTTCGCTCTATTATCTACCAGAAACGCGGCAAATTTATGTCAATATGCAAAATGAATCCGTCAAGATGCGATATTTTGCATGATAAAAGCCTATTTATGCCAGAAAAAAATAAATTTTTACAAATTAATTACAATATTAATAGCTTAAATACTGTTACTACGTCAATGAAATACACTCAAATTTTAGTCATTTTCAAAATACATATTTAATCATTATATAGGAGTGAAAGATGAAAGCTCTCGTCCTACAACAAACTGACGAAAAAATCGTCTCTGGCATTCAACCATTAACTACAGAAATGCTTCCAGCCGGAGATATTATAGTCGATATTTATTGGTCTACACTTAATTATAAAGATGCATTAGCTATTTGTGGAAAAGCGGGCGTTGTTCGCCAATACCCGATGGTACCTGGTATCGATTTTTCAGGTGTGATCCACCACAGTGAAGACCCTCGTTTCCAAGTTGGCCAACATGTACTACTGACTGGATGGGGGGTGGGTGAAACGCATTGGGGCGGGTTAGCCTCTCAAGCAAGAGTCCCCGCAAAGTATTTAACCCCTCTTCCAGAAAATTTGTCCTTAAAACAAGCGATGGTTATTGGCACCGCCGGCTTTACAGCAATGCTTTGCGTAAATGCCCTAGAAGAAGCTGGTGTGACTCCTGATAAAGGCGAAGTCATCGTAAGTGGTGCAAGCGGTGGTGTAGGTAGTACTGCCGTGCAATTACTCTCTTTATTAGGTTATGAGGTTGTCGCGATTTCAGGTCGTGAAGAAAACAGCAGCTACCTGCAAAGTTTAGGTGCCAAGAGGGTATTACCTCGTAGTGATTTCACTCATCCTGCTAAACCATTAGACAAACAGTTGTGGGCGGGTGCGATTGATACAGTAGGTGGTGAATTACTCGCTAATCTTCTTGCGCAAACACACTATAATGGGACTGTTGCCGCCTGCGGCTTAGCGGGTGGCTTCGACTTACCAACCAGTGTCATGCCATTTATTTTACGTAATGTCCGCCTACAAGGTGTAGATTCGGTTTACTACCCTGCCGCAAATCGCCCTAAAGTATGGCAACGACTCGCGGAACTTCTACCTCCGTCTTTCTATGAGCAAGTCAGCAATGAGATTAAATTAGAAGATTCTGTCGAATATGCAAAAAAACTCTTAAAAAATGAAGTGACTGGGCGTACGCTAGTTAACCTGCGAGGTTAGTCACCAATTTATTGCGGTACTTTCGCCTAAATAGGGATTACCGCACATTTTCTAAAATAAATTCGGGTATTTTCTCTGATAAGACCAGTATTTTGCTGCTATATGTCACGAAATAATTATAATGACGAACCTTGTCAGTAGAAAATCCATTTATTTTTATGATAAAAGATGACAAACGCTTAGCATCGCGTTATGTTGTCGGGCTATTGATAATATCGTCGGAGTTAGCAGCATAATGGCAGAAGATATTCACATTTTACTCTTGAATGGGCCAAACCTAAACCTGCTAGGTACACGGGAACCCGATAAATACGGCAACCAAACTCTTGCCGATATCGTATCCAAGCTGGAGTCAGAGGCTAGCCAGTTAGGGGTAAAATTGAGTCATTTTCAGTCAAACGCAGAATTTGAACTAATCGATAAAATTCATGCTGCACGTCATGATGTTGATTTTATTCTCATCAATCCGGCTGCATTCACGCATACCAGTGTTGCACTACGTGATGCATTACTCGCGGTGAGTATCCCGTTTATCGAGATCCACTTGTCTAATGTGCACGCTAGGGAATCATTTCGCCAACATTCTTATTTCTCCGATAAAGCAATCGGTGTAATTTGTGGTCTAGGTGCTGATGGTTATAGTTTTGCTTTACAGGCAGCGGTTAACCGTCTGCGCCTAATTAATTCAATCCAAATATAAGAGTACGGAATCATATCCATGGATATTCGTAAAATTAAAAAGCTGATCGAGCTGGTCGAAGAGTCTGGCATTTCTGAACTGGAAATTTCTGAAGGTGAAGAGTCAGTACGTATCAGCCGCGTTTCACCTGCTTCCCAGGTTATGGCTGCACCTCAACAATATTACTCAGCACCGGTTGCACAACAACCTGCTTTGGCTAATGCGGTTGCACCATCTGAAGCTATGGTAGCGCCAGCTGCACCTGCTGCGGTTGCTGGTCACCAGGTTCGCTCACCAATGGTCGGTACTTTCTACCGCGCGCCAAGCCCAGAAGCGAAACCATTCGTTGAGATTGGTCAAACGGTCAGCGTTGGTGACCCACTTTGCATCGTTGAAGCGATGAAAATGATGAACCAAATCGAAGCAGATAAAGCAGGCGTTGTTAAAGCCATTCTGTTGCAAAACGGTGATGCAGTAGAATTTGACGAGCCATTAGTTGTCATCGAATAACGAGGCGTTTCCATGCTGGAAAAAATTGTTATTGCTAACCGCGGAGAAATCGCATTACGTATTTTGCGTGCCTGTAAAGAACTCGGCATCAAAACAGTAGCGGTTCACTCTACGGCAGATAGCGATCTAAAACACGTGTTACTGGCTGATGAAACAATTTGTATCGGCCCAGCAGCATCAGCGAAAAGTTACTTAAATATCCCTGCGATTATTTCCGCAGCGGAAATTTCAGGTGCTCAAGCGATTCACCCAGGATATGGTTTCTTGGCTGAAAACGCAGATTTTGCAGAACAAGTTGAAAACTCTGGTTTTGTTTTTATCGGTCCAAAAGCTGAAACCATCCGCCTAATGGGTGATAAAGTTTCTGCAATTAACGCGATGAAAAAAGCCGGTGTACCTTGTGTTCCGGGTTCTGATGGCCCATTAGGGAACGACACTGAAAAAAATAAAGCCATCGCAAAACGTATCGGCTTCCCTGTCATCATCAAAGCATCTGGTGGTGGTGGTGGTCGTGGTATGCGTGTGGTACGCAATGAGAAAGATTTAGAATCTTCGATCAACCTGACACGTGCTGAAGCGAAATCCGCTTTTAATAATGATATGGTTTACATGGAAAAATTCCTTGAAAACCCACGTCATATTGAAATTCAAGTCATGGCTGATGGCCAAGGCCATGCGGTTTACTTGGCTGAGCGTGACTGTTCAATGCAACGTCGCCACCAAAAAGTGGTTGAAGAAGCACCAGCACCGGGTATTACACCTGAAATTCGCCGTAATATCGGTGAGCGCTGCGCTAATGCGTGTATTGAAATCGGTTATCGTGGTGCAGGTACCTTTGAGTTCTTGTTCGAAAACGGTGAGTTCTACTTCATTGAAATGAATACCCGTATTCAAGTTGAACACCCAGTAACTGAAATGATCACTGGTGTAGACTTAATTAAAGAGCAACTGCGTGTTGCCTCTGGGTTACCATTATCTGTGAAGCAAGAAGATATCGTGGTGCATGGCCATGCTGTTGAGTGCCGTATCAACGCAGAAGACCCGAATACTTTCATCCCAAGCCCGGGTAAAATCACCCGTTTCCACTCACCTGGTGGTTTTGGCGTACGTTGGGAATCTCATATTTACGCAGGCTACACTGTACCTCCGTATTATGACTCAATGATTGGTAAATTAATTACCTATGGTGAAACTCGTGAAATCGCTATTTCTCGTATGAAAAATGCGTTAAACGAATTAATCGTCGATGGTATTAAAACCAATATTGAATTGCACCAAATGATTATGAACGATGAAAACTTCCAAAAAGGTGGAACTAATATCCACTATTTAGAGAAAAAACTGGGTATTGCTGAATAAGTCAGCGATAACCTGTTTAACTTATCGTCAATCGATACCGTAACGCCCTGCGTTACGGTATTTTTTTGTGTTAAATACGCTTTAGTGCACTTTTCTTCTGGTATTTTTCACACTCAGTCCACAGATTATCGTACAATTGCTGATTATTTTTATGGGAATGAAGGGGAATAACGGGTGGATAAACGTTTTCTTCAATCAAATAAAGAAGCGCGCTGGTCATTTTATTTGACTATCGCCTATCTGGTCGGCTGGGTTATTAGTGCCTACCTACCGGACAACACGCTTGGAATTACAGGGCTACCACTGTGGTTTGAATGGTCTTGTCTCATCTTACCCATCATTTTTATTTTGCTCTGCATTATGATGGTTAAACTGATTTTTAAAGACATCTCTTTGGAGGAGAATGATGCAGATTGAAGTTCTCCTGCCTCTCGTCGGCTACCTAGCTCTCGTCTTTTTGCTATCCATTTATGCATATAAAAAACGAACAAAAGGCGAGTTTTTAAATGAATACTTTTTAGGTAATCGTTCAATGGGCGGCTTTGTCCTTGCGATGACCATCACAGCAACCTATATCAGTGCGAGTTCTTTTATTGGAGGACCAGGAGCTGCCTATAAATATGGCCTAGGTTGGGTGCTATTGGCGATGATCCAACTCCCCGCGATTTGGCTTTCCCTCGGCGTGCTAGGTAAAAAATTTGCTATTTTGGCGCGTCGCTATAATGCCGTTACACTCAACGATATGCTGTATGCACGCTACCAAAGTCGGTTTTTAGTGTGGTTTGCCAGTGTTAGCCTACTCATTGCCTTTTTTGGCGCGATGACAGTGCAATTTATTGGTGGTGCGCGCTTATTAGAAACAGCAGCAGGTATTCCATATACTTACGGGTTAATAATTTTTGGGGTATCTATCGCACTCTATACCGCAATTGGTGGGTTTAGAGCCAGCGTCCTGAATGACGCACTGCAAGGCCTAGTGATGCTTTTAGGTACGGTGATCCTGCTGGTTGCAATTATTTACCATGCAGGTGGTTTACCCGCAGCCATAGAAAAAATGCATACCATAGACCCAAAATTGGTTTCACCTGAAGGTGCAGATGACATTTTAAGCGGGCCATTTTTAGCTTCGTTTTGGGTTTTAGTCTGTTTTGGGGTGATTGGTTTACCTCATACTGCGGTACGTTGTATTTCATATAAAGACAGTAAAGCAGTTCATCGAGGTATTATTTTGGGAACCATCGTCATGGCGATACTGATGTTTGGTATGCACTTTGCGGGAGCTCTCGGTCGTGCAATTTTACCTGACCTCACAATCCCAGACCAAGTGATCCCTACTTTGATGGTACAAGTTCTACCACCATTTGCAGCGGGAATTTTCTTAGCGGCACCGATGGCCGCAATTATGTCAACGATCAACGCACAACTACTACAGTCCTCGGCAACCATCGTAAAAGATATCTATCTGAATACCATGCCAACACAAATCAAAAATGAAAAGCGTCTTGCACGGATCTCTAGCCTTTCCACTTTGGTCTTAGGTGCATTGCTTTTAGTTGCAGCATGGAACCCGCCTCAGATGATTATCTGGCTGAATTTACTGGCTTTTGGTGGTTTAGAAGCTGTTTTCTTGTGGCCATTAGTCCTCGGGCTCTACTGGGAAAAAGCCAATGGAACAGGTGCTATCAGTGGTATGGTCATCGGAGGCGTCAGTTATGCCATATTGGCAAGTTTTAAAATTGAAATCATGGGCTTTCACGCTATCGTCCCATCACTGATTTTTAGTCTTATTGCCTTCCTTCTAGGTAATCTTTTTGGCAAAAATCCAGTACAATCACCAGCAAACGAACAGGTAACTAGCACTCACTGATTCCTATCTACTGATAGGTGAATTTGGCGTTACCTAATGTAAATGAACAAATGCAATGCTCTAGATAATTCGCGTCATAGATAGGCGGCAAACGAGCTAATCCCTAGGAGCATACACCAGTATGTGACTAGGGTTAGTGAGCGCAGCCAACAACGCTATGGCGTGAAGAATGACGAGCATTTTAGAAGAGAAAAAACAATGCCTTGGATACAAATCAAAATAAACTCAACCGCAAAAGATGCCGAAGCCCTTGGCGATGAGTTAATCGAAAGCGGTGCTGTGTCTGTCACCTTTCAAGACAGCCACGATACTCCTGTTTTTGAGCCGCTTCCGGGGGAAACGCGCCTTTGGGGTGACACCGATGTTATCGGTCTATATGACGCAGAAACCGACATGAAATTTGTCGTCGCTCAACTAGAAAATAGTCCGATATTGAGTCCAGGTTTTATCCATAAAATCGAACAATTAGAAGACAAAGATTGGGAAAGAGAATGGATGGATAACTTTCATCCGATGCGCTTTGGGGAACGCTTGTGGATCTGCCCAAGTTGGCGCGATGTGCCCGATCCAACGGCAGTCAACGTAATGTTAGATCCTGGCCTCGCTTTTGGTACTGGCACGCATCCAACCACCTCATTGTGCCTCCAATGGTTAGATGGCCTTGATCTAGAAGGTAAAACTGTGATCGATTTTGGTTGCGGATCTGGGATTTTAGCGATCGCCGCATTAAAATTAGGTGCCGCTCATGCGATCGGAATCGACATCGACCCTCAAGCTATCACTGCAAGCCGCGATAATGCGCAACGTAACGGTGTTTCAGAGCGTTTATCCCTATACCTACCAAAAGACCAGCCTAATGACTTACAAGCTGATGTCGTGGTTGCTAACATCCTTGCAGGCCCATTGCGTGAGCTCGCCCCTATGATTAGCGTGCTACCCCGCCCAGGTGGGTTATTAGGTCTTTCTGGCGTGCTCGCCACTCAAGCAGAAGGAGTGGCTGACGCTTATCGTTCAACTTTTGAAATCGACCCTGTTGCTGAAAAAGAAGAATGGTGCAGGATTACGGGTGTCAAGCATTTTTAATGAGTTTTTTTATTAAAATTAGAGAATAATTTCTTTGAAAACAACGCCAGAATAGATTATCTTATAGCTCAAATATTGCTCAATAGCTGGCGATAATCTGTTCTGCACGAGATTTGAACAGCACAACAGTTATTTTAATAAATCGTTATAATATCTAATTAACTATTTGTTAAATATAACTAATTTTATAATTGCAGAGATGCAAGATAAAAAAATTAGTGATAAATAACCGTTTGCTCAAAGTTTGTCCTTTCATATCTCGTAAAAAATGCGTAATATACGCGCCCTTGCAGTCACAGTATGGCCCCCATTTAGTTATGCGAATCGGACAATATCAGTTGAGAAACTGTCTTATTGCTGCCCCCATGGCAGGCATTACAGATAAACCGTTTAGGTCGCTCTGTTATGACATGGGTGCTGGGATGACAGTATCAGAGATGCTTTCTTCTAATCCTCAAGTTTGGAAGACCGACAAATCTAGACTCAGAATGGTTCATCGCGATGAACTTGGGGTTCGTTCCGTGCAAATAGCTGGCAATGATCCCGATGAAATGGCTGCCGCGGCTCAAATCAACGTTGAGAGTGGCGCTCAAATCATCGATATCAACATGGGCTGTCCAGCTAAAAAAGTGAATCGTAAGCTTGCAGGCTCTGCACTACTACGCTATCCAGACATCGTTAAATCGATTCTTGAAGGTGTCGTCAAAGCAGTGGATGTGCCTGTCACCCTTAAGATCCGCACAGGCTGGTCACCTGAAGAGCGAAACTGCATAGAGATTGCCAAATTGGCCGAAGATTGCGGCATTCAAGCTCTCACTATTCATGGCAGAACTAGAGCCTGTCTGTTTAATGGGGAAGCTGAATATGACAATATTCGGGCAGTTAAGCAGACTGTTACCATTCCGGTTATTGCCAATGGCGACATTACTGACCCGCTAAAAGCCAGAGCTGTTTTAGACTACACAGGGGCGGATGCCTTGATGGTAGGCAGAGCGGCTCAGGGAAGACCCTGGATCTTCCGGGAAATCCAGCATTATCTGGACACAGGTGAAATATTGCCACCAATGCCAATGGCAGAGGTAAAGCGTATTATGCTAGCGCATGTACAGGAATTGCACGACTTTTACGGTCAAGGCAAAGGAGCCCGTATAGCGCGCAAACATGTTTCTTGGTACTTAAAAGAACATGCACCTGATGACCAGTTTCGGCGCTCATTCAACACCATTGAGGATGCCAGCGAACAGCTGGAGGTGTTGGAAGCATTTTTTGAAAATTTTTGCGTAAATAAAGATAAGAGCTGACAGAACTATGTTCGAACAACGCGTAAATTCTGACGTACTAACCGTTGCTACTGTAAATTCACAAGATCAAGTAACTCAAAAACCGTTACGTGACTCAGTTAAGCAAGCACTGAAGAACTATTTTGCTCAATTAAATAATCAAGATGTTAATGATTTATATGAGCTGGTATTGGCTGAAGTAGAACAGCCTTTGTTGGACATGGTTATGCAATATACCCGTGGAAACCAGACCCGTGCAGCCCTGATGATGGGTATCAACCGCGGCACTCTGCGTAAGAAACTGAAAAAATACGGCATGAACTAATCCTAGTCGGTTAATGCAGTGTTTTTGTGAGCCCTCACTGTGATGCAGTGAGGGCTTTTTATTTGCAAAAAATAATGTGCTAGACCGTTTGTGTGGATAAATTAAACTGCTGAACCGCTTGTTGTAATTCTTGCGTTTGCCCCGCTAATGAACTAGCTGCAGTTGCCACTTGTTCAACTAAAGAGGCATTTTGCTGTGTAACGCCGTCCATCTGTGTAATCGCGACTCCAACTTGGGCTATTCCTTTGCTCTGCTCTTCTGAAGCCACGGTGATTTGCTCCATAATTGCTGTTACCTCATTAATTCCCTGTAAGATATTCTCCATCGTTTTTCCCATTTCATTCACCAAACCCGTTCCTTTCTGAACGCAAGCTCCTGAATCGGCAATTAGCCGTTCAATTTCCATCGCGGCTTCCGCACTGTGGCTCGCTAACTTGCGCACTTCTGCAGCGACTACCATAAAACCGCGTCCATGCACACCAGCACGAGCCGCTTCGATAGAAGCATTGAGCGCTAAGATATTCGTTTGAAAACTAATATCGTTAATCATGTTGATAATATCTGCTATTTTTTGTGAGCTTTGGGAGATTTCAGTCATGGTCACGACAACAGAATCAACAATGCTATTCCCTTTATTAGCGACCACGAACGCTTCGCCTACTAATTGATTAGCTTGGTGTGTGTTTTCCATATTCAGTTGAACTGCAGCGGTAATTTCCTCCATACTCGCAGCCGTCTCTTCTAAAGCGGCGGCCTGCTCTTCTGTTCGAGATGAAAGATCGCTATTACCGTTTGAAATCTCACTTGCCCCCAGATAAATATTTTCACTTCCTTGTCGGATTGTATTGACCGATTCACTTAAATCTTTTCTCATCCCTTCAAGTATTGGAAATAATTTTCCTACACAGCTATTTCCGAACGGCTGTACAGGATGGCTTAAATCCCCTTTCGCAATTTGAGTAAAATGTTGCCTCAGTAGCCCTAATGGTTTTTGCATCATCTCTGCCATATAGCGATCCGTAAAAATGAGCATGAAGATCCCTAATATAGCTGTAACGATCATGACCACTTGTGTAATATCTATCACGCTATCGACATTCTGCCGAGTATGGCTGATCAATTCATCAGCCGTCTGATTAAATTGCTGAATTGAAGCGCCAAAAGCTCGGCTTAATGCAGGTGTTACATTATGGGCATGCGCTAAATATTTGTCCGAATCGTTGTCCATACTCAATGCGAGTTGAGGCGTGACGCCATCATCTAGCAGTGATTGCCAATTATTGATCACCAAATCTGATACTTCAGGATCCATCGGTCCAGGAGAAATCGACTTCATTTGCTCTAAATATTTCCCCATATTGGACATCGCTTCTTTTACAGGGGCATAATCCACATCTTTCCCTTGGCTTTTACTTTCCATGACTCGAGTTAGTCGTGTGACAAAACGAAAATACTGATCATTTCCTTGACTAAGAACGGTCATTTGTTGCACCAATTGCCTATCAATATCATTTCCATCAGCAATGCGTGATAATGACCAACCACTGTATACATTCGTTCCACCCAAGATCAGACACAAAATACTTAATAATACGAAGACCACAGTGCGAATTGAGTAATTTCGAAGTTTCTGCATAGAATTTCTCTTTTGGTGGGATAATCTGACAATATTTAACTTTATCGGCGCTATAGAAAAATATTTTAATCCCTAGATTTGATTAACCAGCACTCGATATAAGTAAAAATACTTACATTTCAAGAGGGTTACTATTTGATTTTGGGAATCAGAGAAAATTAAAAATTTGAAATTAATTTGAGTAATTTGAAGTAGATCGCTAAATGAGAGCATCCAACCTGAGTAAATGTCCCCCTATCTCTATTTTCACACCTAACCTAGCGTAAAAGTTACTATCCACTCAGTAAGATATACCGCCTAAGTCAACAATTTATTTCCACTTAAATCAAATAATTAGCCATATTATAAATTGTTTTAAATTAATTGATCTTGAAATCAATAACAATATAATAAGATTGATTATCATTTGCATTATCATTACAAAAGGCAAGCCTACTCCAATGAAAAACATTTCCTCCGTTGGAAACAATATGGTTAAATTTAAGCCAAATTTTATTTGTTTCATTATGTTATCGACACTTTCTTTTACGACTCATGCAACCAATAAAGAGCTTGAATCACCACAGCTTCAAGAAGCTGCTGATGCAATTGAGCTACAAGATAGCTATGCACGACCTGACTATGTTGAAATTGAACGTTTACGAGATACCAAGCAAATTATTGTTATTTCAAAAGAAGATATTCAAGGCAAAGGAAACCGCACAATCTCTGATGTGCTTAAATCTGTTCCTGGTATTAGTGTCGATACCTCTGGGCAGGGCAACATAGACTTGCGGGGGCAAGGGGCTGAAACCTCACAACGTAACCTACAAGTGTTACTTGATGGGGCTCCAATTACCACATTAGCAAATCACCCTTATACCACTAACTACGATATTATTCCCGTTGAACAACTTGAGCGTATTGAAATCATTCCCGGTGGCGGAAGCGTTATTTACGGCTCAGGGACTGCAGGTGGAGTCATTAATATAACGTCAAACCTGAGAAGTATGGCTAATCCCAAAACAAGTGTTTTATCTGAATGGAACTCAGAAGGATATCGCTTAAATGCTAATTTGGGAGCTCGGGTGAGTGATACCTTTTCAATTTTAGGTACTGCCAGTAAACTAAACCGTGATCTTTACTATAAAGATACCTACCGTAATTCAGAATATTATTCACTAGGCGGTAGATGGGATCTGACTCCAGATCAAAGCCTCATGTTGAGAGGAAGTCATCTCACTGAAAGTTCTCAGTACGTAAAAACGCTCACATCACGTAATATCAAAAAGTATGGTAAAGACTACGTTCCACCAGACAAAACCGTCACTGTCGGTATTGATGAGAATGGTAAACTAATTAAAAAAACGATCAGTGGTTATTTGATCGGTGACCGCGAAGTCGATAGCTATAATTTAAGTTACCAAAATGCGTTTACGGAAAAACTCAATTTTGCTACAGATGTTTTCTACACTGATGGTTTTTATACTAATAATGCCAACTGGGAACAAAAAGTTAATCAAAAAAGCCACGGAACAAAAATCAAATTAGATATCGGCTATCTCGATGATAGCAATCTACTTTTTGGCATAGATTATGCCAAACAAAAGGCTTCTATTCATTATATTGGGAGCTATAAAAAAGATAGTAAAGGCCGATATTATGGGGTTCCTCATAATTTTGATTATGATAAAACAACAAAGGCAATTTATGCTCTTAACAGTCTTAAATCAGATCAATTTGTATTTACCCAAGGGCTTAGACGTGAATTGTCGGAATGGTCATTTGATAAAAGTGGCACAGTAAATGGGTCTGGCACTTCAGACCGTTGGAATACGGCAGCTGAACTTTCTCTTGCTTACCTTTATCGCGATACTGGCCGAATTTATGGGCGATATGAACGAGGCTACACCCTTCCCGATGGCTTGCAAATCAGCGACCAATCTGTCGTTAATGGTGAGAAAATTTATACTCCGACTAAGGCAGAAGATGAGAAATATGACTTATTTGAGATCGGTTTAAGAGATAAATTAGCATTTAGTACTGTCAATATCACATTCTGGACATCTAATACGAATAACCAGCTAAATCGTATTTATCTCACTAGTGTCAATGATGCGAAGACAATGAATTTGTTGAAAACTCGCCGTTGGGGAGCCGATGTTGACTTCCAACAAACGCTCGGTAATTTCACCTTCCAAGAATCATATTCATGGCTCAGAGGACGTTCTGATTATAACAATCATGGCCGCCAATTTTTGGAAGAAAACGGCAAAAATACCATTGATTACACGAAAAGTGGTTTAACTAAAGTGCCAGAGCACTCCGTTAAACTAAAAGTAAAATACGATTTTACCGATGATTTATCGGGAGACATTCAGTATACCTATTATGGTTCGTACAATAATTTCCTTTCTGATGCCAATAAAGAAGAAGATGGCGTAGTTAAATCACGTGAACTCATTGACCTCAGTGTTCGTTACGCGCCGATTGAACACATCGAATTATATGGCGGGGTCACTAACTTAATGAACAAAACTTACTACGACTATGTTACCGCAGGTTATGGCTCATTAATTCCTGGAAATGAGCGCTCATTTTTTGCAGGCATTAAAGCTACCTATTGATTAAAACAGGAAATGTTTCAGTGACTATTCGTTATAAACTTGCTTTAGCACTGTCACTCGTTATCCATATTATTGCCATTATGTTTATCGCCCTACAAACAGGTAGGGCGATACCTATAGTCGAGGGTATGGAAACGATAACTCTATCTCTAGGGGGACAAATGGGCTCCTCAGAGGGCACAGGAGAGCAGAGCAATAAAAAACAAGTGCAATCACATGAAGTTATATCAGAATCCCCTTCAAGGGCTGAAGCTGCTTCCCAACAGAAGCAGATGAGCAAGTCTCAACCTAATGAAAGTAAAATACCTTCAAAAACTCAACTTAAAAATTCATTGATTCCTGTGAATATTCCCGTTGATAACACGGTTGAATCGCCTTTACTCACACAAAAAACAAAAGAAAAAACAAAACCGGAAATCAGTCAGTCCGTACAAGGGAAAAAGCCAAAAGAACAAAGTAAGCTACTGAACAATAACACTAAAAATAACACAGAAAATCAACTTATTGCCAATAAGATAAGCCATGAAACGCAGCAAGGCTCACAAGAAGCAGCTAAAGAAATACCACTCCATTCAACTGCTGAAAATCAATCTTCCACAAGCCCATCAGCTTCAGAAAGTGGTCAAAGTGGTAAAGGGAATAATAGATTATCTGGTAATAGCCAATTTGCTGCTAATGGTGATGGCAGCTATACCGCACTCGGTTCGAGTGGTATTTCCTATACAATTTTACAGGATGCGGCTCCTAGGTATCCGAAAGAGGCTCGTTCCTTAGGCTATACAAAAGTTGTTAAAGTGCAAATTCGGTTATTAGTTGGATTAGATGGTCAAATTGAATCCGTTGAAATACTAAATAACAAAATTCCTGATTTAGGTTTTAGAGAAGAAGCGGTTAAAGCAATTAAAAAAATGGCCTTTAAACCCATTATTTATCAAGGTCAAAATATTAAAATGTACTTTAAAAAAACCGTTATATTTCAATATTAGCCTACAATCCGCCATATCGTTGGATAGAAAAAAGGTACAGCGAACCCTCACTGTACCTTTTCAGTTATTTTACAGCTTGTATTTTGAAAAATTAACGGTATATCGGTAACAAATTAAACTGCGCTAACAATTGGCAAATAATGCCGACTACTCCAAAGGCGATAACGGCATAGATTAACCCTTTTCCGCCCCACACTTTGAATCTCGAATCAGGAAAACGCTCTCTTACCTTTAATGCCATAACTGCAGGGCAAATAATCGCCCAGATACATGCAGCCATGCCTGCATATGCTATTGCGATTAAAAAACCATTTGGGAATAACATGCAAAGAATAAGAGGAGGCAAGAAGCATAATAATGCAGATTTCATTCTACCTGATGGGTTGTCCTTAAAATTCAACGAAGCAAGAATGTAATCAAATAACCCAATTGCAACACCTAAGAATGAACAAAATACAGCACTAATAGAGAACCACAGTAAGAATGTCGCAATATTTTTGCTATTCAGTACCGCATATAGTGATTCAATAAAAGCATCTAAATTACCACCTTTATTAATTATTGTTAAAAACTCTGCCCGCGGCAGATTTCCCATTGTCCCCATGATCCAGAGAAAATAGAGCACCAATGCCAATACACAACCGATAACACAACTTTTAACGACCTTTCTTTCATTCTCATGATACAGCTTATACAAGCTACAAACATTCCCATGATAACCAAAAGAAGTAATTGCATAAGGAATAATAATAAAAACAAAAGGTAATAACGCTGTTTGTCCTCCTTCAACGGGGGAAGTTAATAGTAAATCTGTTTTTACGATAAAAAATAAACCGGAGAAAGCTAAAATAAACAGAATTATTTTAATGAATAAAAATAATGATGTTAGACGACTTGCCCCTACGCCACTCCACCAGATGCTCGCACCTAGAATTAATGTAAAAATAATAAATATTAATCTTAAATTAATATTGTATCCGTAAATGGCGGCAGCTTCTTTAATAACTGAACCTGCTGCTGATATATAGGCATAAATTAGTATGTAGAGTACAAATATTAATGCCATATTTGCAATATAGCATGCCCATCTGGGTAATAATTCTTTAGAGATAAAAAAGTAATTCGTTCCTGCTCCATATTTCGATATACATTCTAAAATATAAATCCCTGAATGAAACATAAAAAAGCAAACAACTAACAAGATAACTACAGAGTTAATAAACCAAGCTCCAGCCATAATAGTAGGCAAGCTAAACATCCCCGCCCCAATCATGGCACCGCCTAGCACAAAACCCCCTACCATTATGGAGGGTTCTTTTTTGGCTGCCGAATTATTCATGGTGTTTACCTTAAGAATAAGGATGAGGTTCCCGCATTGCACGGGAACCATACGAGCGACCTATTATTTAATTGGTTTTAATCTAGCAGTAAAGTGTCTTAATACTGGCGGTTCATATTCAAAATCCAGCCCTTTGAGGGTTGCAAATTTATCTTTTAAACCAATCAGAGCATCTGCAATGTAATCCATATGGTCATTGGTATAAACACGTCTTGCAATGGTTAACCGCATAAACTCCATATCTGCATGTTTTTGCTTACCAGTTTCAGGATCACGCCCTAATAAAAATGAACCAATTTCAACCGCACGGACACCTGATTCTAAATAAAGTGCGTTAATCACCGCTTGCGCAGGGAACTGATCACCAGGAATATGAGGAACCAGCTTTTTACAATCGACAAATACGGCATGTCCCCCTGTAGGATATTGAATTGAAATTCCACCTTCACGTAAGCGGTCACCTAAATATTTAACTTGGCCAATACGATAATGTAGATATTCTTCTCCAGCCCCTTCTTCAAGACCTTGTACCATTGCAGCCATATCACGACCCGCTAAACCGCCATAGGTTACGAAACCTTCCATTGGTACACAGCGTTGTCTTGCCAACGTAAAGATTTTCTCGTCATTTTTAATACAAACCAACCCACCAATATTTAATAATGGGTCTTTTTTCGCTGACATCGTTAATGCATCAGCATATTTATACATATCAAGAATAATTTCTTTAATAGTCGAGTTTTTATATTTAGGGTCGCGCTCTTTAATAAAATACGCATTTTCACAGAAACGTGCAGAATCCATGACAACAAAGATATTATGCTGTTTAGCTATTTCATAAACTTCTTTCAAATTCGCCATTGATACTGGCTGACCGCCTGCACTATTACAAGTTACAGTAGATACAATTGCGACTACGTTTTCTGCACCATGCTCAGCAATATTATCTTTTAATTTTTGGATATCAAAATTGCCTTTCCAGTCATCGTAAGTATCCGAGTCATAGGCTTTTTCGGTAACAATATTAATTGCTTTACAACCGTTTAATTCAACATGAGCTGCTGTTGTATCAAAGTGGAAATTAGAAATAAAGACCGGTTTTTTAGCTCCACCTTGTTCCTGTTTTACTTTTAATAAAACAGGGAATAACATATTTTCAGCACCACGACCTTGGTGAGCAGGAATGACATAATCATAGTCAAACATCTCTTTCACTTTATCTTTTAAATCATAATAGTTACGAGATCCTGCATATGCCTCATCACCGGTGATCATTGCTGCCCATTGGTGGTCACTCATCGCATTGGTGCCTGAGTCAGTTAATAAATCAATATAAACTGCACTACTTGGTAATAAGAATGGGTTATATCCCGCTTCTTTTAACGCCGCTTCACGTTCTTCTCTTGATGGAATACGGATATTTTCTACCATTTTAATACGGAATGGTTCTACAATTCTTTTAGCCATGATAATACCTTTAATTTTTCATTAAATAATAAATATTAGAGATCTAACCTATAGTTAAATAAGTTAAAAAAATTTTAAAAAAGGAAAAGAGAAAGGTTATTTGTTTGGAAAGAAGAAGGCTAAAGAAATATCAATATTGAACCATTTCTTCATATAGAAGAAATACCTTGATATAAGTGATTCGTTTAACAAGAACATACTATGACTCCTATCAACGAGGAATTAGTACAACCGACTATTATTATATATATAACAGTTGGGTTACCAAAGTAATCGCTATTGTCATAATATTGTACCTATATCACACTATTAGTGAGATAGACTAGAACAACTTGATTCAAGTCACAGTATTAACTCATATATTAAATAAGAGTTTAATATTATTATTTTTAGTTTAATCATCCCAATTAAAAAAACGTATAAACAATGTAAAACGATAATTAAATAAGTTAATTTCACTTAAATAATATTTAACTTAAATAAAATGGGCAAAATATTTTATTCTATTTCGCCCATTATTCAATAATTAATAATTACTGAGCATCTTTACCATATTTAGGCGATCTAGGCCCATATAAGATACCATTAGGCTTACCTGCAGATAATAACCTGACACTTGTTATACCTGCAATTGCATAGCTTTTATCTGTCATTGTATCTACGATTTGGTTAACAACAGCAGATACTAACGCCCCAATAATACCATTTGACGAGGAATTATTTTCAGCACTAGATGCAGTCGCTGAGCCACTCCATAATAACGTTCCTGTTCTAGCGTCAACCAATTTCGCATCCGCAGTGACACGAGTATCACTAGAAATAACCTGATAACTTGTACCGTATTCAGTGATATTCAAGTAAAGTACGGCATCATTACCAAAAATTTCGCGCAATTTTGCAGGTGGAACAGCTTGAATGTCACCTGCATTTGTCATCCCATTTTGCTTAAATGTTTCCTCAACAACAGCAACAGGGAAAACATAGTAGCCAGCCTCAGCTAAAGGAAGAGTCGCTTGTGATAATAAACCATGACTTGCTTGTACTTCTGGTGAACTGTTTTGTGGTAATAGCACCAGAATACTTTTAGGCTTACTTTGATTAAATGCCGTGTAATCAACTTTAGTTGGCTGAGCACATCCCGTTAATAACCATGTCATCACCAATCCGCAGACTATAAGTAAATGTTTCATTTTACTTTTCCTTTATTTTTCATGAGAAAATCCATGTAAGCCGCAGATTCTGGATACAATGCTTTTTCCGCAGTAAATTCTTGCATTGCAAGATCAACCGCTCCAGTTGTTGAATACAATAACCCTAAATGCGCATGCAACCCTGGCGGAGTTGCTAAACCTTTTGCTTTGCTCATTTCCAAATTCTTTTTCAAAGCTTGAATTTGTTCTTGAGGGCCAGTTTCTGTTTGTTGGTAATATTGGTAGACCGTTGTTTGATAACCATCCCAGTTATATAGTGGTTTGGGTTCATTAGCGCAGCCATTTAATAAAATTACGCCGGCTACCATAGCCAATAATTTAATTTTCATCGTATTTCCTTATTTAGCTGGCTGCCATGCACCACTTTCTATACCAGAAACTAAGTTATTTACCGCTTCCCTAATTGCTAAATCTAATACTTTACCATTCAATGTTGAGTCATAACTGGCAGTGCCACCAAAACCAATCACTTCTCTATTTGATAATTCATATTCACCAGCACCTTGTGAAGAAAAGACCACTTCAGATGTTTGAACATTAACAACGTTTAAATTGACTTTGGCATACGCTACTTGTGATTTACCACGACCTAAAATACCGAATAACTGGCGATCCCCAACTTCTTTTCGTCCAAATTCAGTAACATCACCAGTAATTACATAAGTTGCACCTTTTAACTGTTGCGACTGACCTTTAATACCAGCTTCTTCTTTAAGTTCTTGCATATTTGCACGGTCTAATACATTAAAACGACCCGTTTGCTGTAAATGTGTCATCAAAATGGTTTTAGATTGATTACCTAAACGATCAACCCCATCAGAGAAAATGCCATTCATATAACTAGAACGATTATCAAATTTCCCTATTGATATTGGGCTTTTTGGGCCTGAATATTGAGTATTATATGTCGCAACTTTTTCTACGGCTAAAGAACGAGAAGATTCTTTAGCACAACCACTTAATAATGCACTTGCAATAAGAATAGATGCAATGCTGATTTTGGATATATTCATTTAGCTATCTCAATTAAAATAAAATTAGAATTAGAATTAATTTTGCATTGCTATTTTGCATTAAATGAAAAGTAGGGTCTAGTCAATCTTACTTATTTTTTATCTGACATTTAGTTTGTTTTTTAATGACTGCAATACTCATAAAGTAACCAAGGTTTACTAATATTTAATCAAATGGTTGATTAAATATTAATACATCTATAAAGAATAATTAGCTAGTAATCTTTAATGATGATATTGAATATCATCATCTATAGTTAATACTATATATTATTAACTACATTTCTTTTATTTTTATTATATATTTCTAATTATACAACTTACTTCCATATAATGAGTTAAAATCGTTTAATTTTTATCTATTTTTAGTCTATCATTAAAACGTACTCTTCCTCTCCTTAAACTGCAAACTATACCTATTTTAGTATTAGCTTAACCTTTAAATAACAATAACAAAAAAGATAGGGAAAACCCTATCCTTATTGAATGAGAACACACTAAATCATCTTTACGCATCAATGCAATGATTGATAAGAAACTTGTGCTCCTTTAGTCAGCGCACTTTCATTTGAATAAGTACTTTCTATTTCAATCAAGGATTGGTCCGCCATATTGTATATTTTGTTATACAAAGGAAATTCAGGACGATAACTGATCTCTTTTGTTACAAAATCCATCATTAGATATTGTTGTGAACCTCTAATTGAATTCGAAACAATCAACCCTTGATTTCCAACGTTTAAGCTATTCAAGTGGTTATAACCGCTTTCTGCGATTACTTCAAAATGACCATTTGTATGAAATTGCATCAAAGAAAACAAACGACGTGAAGGCTCTTGAGCAACCACAAAAATATCGCCTTTAAGATTTTGTGCAGCTTCATTAATTCTAACAGGCAACCATTTGCTACTAATAACCTGCTTAGTCGGGATATCCATGATAACTTCTAATGAGCCCATTTGATTACCATAGCTGTACCACATTACGATTTTATCTCGATATGTTGCATAGGAAAAATTTGAATTACCTTCAATTTCTTCAGGGAATAATGATTTAGCTAAATCACGAACATTCATAAAATGTTCCCATGTCATTCCTTTATCAGCGCTGATAAAAATATTTTCATTATCCGCAACAACATAGAAAGGAGAGCTTTTAGATAAGTAGATTTTTCCCATAATCAACGTTGAAAATAGCTTGCCAGTTTTTTTACTCCAAGGTGTAAATTCACTCACTGAAAAATCAGTTAAGTTAATTTTTTGATAGCCATCACTGAACATCATTAAACACTGTTTTCTTTCACAGACTGCATTATAAAAACTTTGATCGCTATAAGTAATAAAATGCACGCCATTATTATCTGCAAATAAAATCTGGTTATCATATTCACTTGAAGGCATATAAGTATTATAAGACGAGTAATAATAATTAGAGCGGCCACTTTTTTGAGCTATAACTAACATCCCATTTTCTGCTGGAAATGTTGTTGCAAAATCATAACTACCAATCGGGAAGCTATTTTCATTATGGTTTTTCCACTGCCAATCAACCGTACCAGTACGAATAAAAATAATAAAAGTGAAAGCGAGGCTTAATACAAACACCAAAGCCAAAAAGAGAAAACGTTTACTCAGAAATGGGTTCATGAGCGCACCTCCGTCACATAATCCGTTTGGCCATTCTTACGACGTAGATGCTTCAAAATATATTGCGCTTGATAATACCCATTTCCACGCTGAGATAATTTAAAATATATCGCCACGCACAAAGCAATAAGAAAACTGATACCGAATAAAATCGTTACTGCGAAACTGATAAATAGCACACCTGTATCCACAATATTAACCCAGTCCCAATAATCCCAATATCCACCTTTCTCTAGGGTTTCAGAAATTGATAACCCTCCGGCCATAAAGACAAAGAACATTAAAAGTAAACAAATGCCCCCCCACAGCCCGAAATAAAAACCTCGTTCTTGAGGAGCCCCCTTACCAATCAAGCTATAGGCAAGCCCGTCTTGGTGATTGTAAATACCAAAAATGACCTGCTCTTTTGAATGCGCTTGGATATTTTTATGAAAAACTTCAAGTTCATCACCTTGAGCAATAAATAGATTGTGGTTGTTGAATAAGGGTTCATTTGCTGAAATTAGAACATCCATATGGCTTTTATTAATCTGCAAACCAACATGATTGAGCTTTTGTTCTGCATCCCCTCTCGCAACAGTTAAGCTAAGGGTTGATGTAATATTAACCTTCCCACGGGTGACGAGTAATGACGCTTTATCACGATAGTTATCTACTGATTTACGTAATTTATTGGCTTTATTTTTTGAGCTTTTAATTCCTAAAATTTCAATTTGTTGCTCTTGTTCACTCTTTTGATATTGCCCATCAATAACTAAATCCAACGCTTTTAAAATTGATTTTCGTTTTGGACTTAAAATATGCTTAGTCTCGGCCAGTGCAAGAGCAAACAAAACTATTCCACCAAAGGCAGCACAACCTAAAAGTGAGACTAAGATAATCATTAAGAAGCTATCATCTGCATTAATAAAACAGTAATACACTGCAGGTATCAGGGCCATTAAGGCTAACGAAATTAAATACTGTTTTCCTAGTGAGCGATTAAAACTAATGGTTCTATCTGGCTCAAGTCGACCATGCTTTTCATGGTAAACCCACTCAGCCCAATAACTGCCATCATTCATCTCTTCTGCACAAATAACCAAGGTATCGCCTTGTTGTAAGCGTTCTAAAAAAATTTCACTATTTGAAAAATCACCTTGATTAAAGAAAAATACTTTTTGGGAGGCAATCAATCTTACCATTCCCATTGGGCTGACATTTTGATAGTCACATTGAGTAAGACTGACATGGAAATATTGAACTCGCATGAATAAATGCCTATTTCGCTAAGTAAATTTAACATTATGATAATAAATAAAGGTATATAGCCCTAGTAAAACTTACCTTATAATTAAATAATTCAGATAAGGACGAGCACCTTAAACAGCTATTTAACTCAGGTTAATCATTAGAAATAGGTATCTCCTACTAGCAAAGCCAGTAATTACTGATAAACTTGCATTCAATACAAAGTTTGTGAGTGAAATGTGGCAATAAAACAATGTTACCACTCCTTCCTTTAACAATAATTTTGAATAACAGCGATGACATTACAACCTGCATATAAGCAAATTCAGTCTTACATTTTACGCAGTATTGATTTAGGTATTTTTAAGCCTGAAACACAAATACCGACAGAATTAGAGCTATGTGCTCAATTCAATGTAAGCCGTATGACCGTGAATAAAGCCATTTCAGAGTTAAGTCAAAAAGGGATCCTACATCGTATTGCGGGCAAAGGCACATTTGTCGCCACTCAAAAACATGAGCTCCCCGTAACAAAAGCGTTTGATATTTTTGATGAGATCTCAACAAGTGGTAATAAATATAGCGGCCACCAGCTGCAACTAAAAATTATTCCCGCATCAGCAGAAATTGCACTACAGCTCGGGATTAGTGAAGGAAGTGATGTGGGCTATTGTAAAGTACTACATTTTGAAAACGATATTCCTTTAATGTTAGAAGAACGCTATGTTAACCACGCCATTGTGCCCGACTTTGTTAAGCAAAAATATGGTGACACTGAAACTCCTAGCGGTTATTTGCAACGCCATTTTCCTGTCAGTGAAATGGAACATACCATTGAAGCTGCATTAGCCACAAAATCTATTGCTCAATCATTATCAATTAAAGAAAACTCACCTTGTTTACAACTTAGCCGTCGCACTTGGACAGGTAACACTCTAATTAGCTATGTTAATATGATCACAGCTGGCTCGCGTTACAAATTAAAATTACATTCTCGAATTGAGAATTAATGCAAAAATAAAAAAATGGGGCAAAATTGCCCCAAAGCGACTGATAAAACAAAAATATCAAGCACAACTACATCACAATAAATTCGTTTTACATTCCTTGATAAATAGGCCCTTCCCCTCCTTGGGGAGCAGTCCAGGTGATATTTTGTAACGGATCTTTAATGTCACAAGCCTTACAATGCAGGCAGTTTTGCGCATTAATTTGCAGTTTTTCCTCGCTTTTATTCCCTACAATTTCATAAACTCCCGCGGGGCAATAACGCGTCTCGGGCGCAGCATATTTCATTAAATTAACTTGGATAGGGACATTAATATCAGCCAGTTTTAAATGGCAGGGTTGTTCTTCTTCATGGTTAGTATTCGATAAAAATACGGAAGAAGACTTATCAAACGTTAATTTACCATCGGGTTTTGGGTAATCTATCGGTGTAAAACCCTTGGCTTCCTTTATTCCTTCATGATCCGATTGTTTTAATTTCAACGTCCACGGGGTACGCCCCTTAAATAACAGTTGTTCTGCACCAAATAGCATTGAACCAACCACTAGCCCTTTTTTCATATAGGGCTTAAAATTGCGTGTTTGATAAAGCTCTTGATATAACCAGCTCTCTTCAAATAGCTGGCGAAATTGCTTTTTAAACTGTAAATAATCAACCATTCCATTCTGGTTAGCACTGAACCAAGCTTCTGCTGCTAATAACCCACTTTTCACCGCACAATGGGTGCCTTTAATTCGGGCTGCATTAAGAAAACCTGCATCATCACCAATTAACACACCTCCGGGAAAGCTTAGTTCAGGTAACGCGGCTAACCCACCCGCCACCATCGTTCTAGCACCATAGCTGATCCGTTCTCCACCCGATAAGAAATCACTAAAAGCAGGATGGGTTTTTAAGCGTTGAAACTCATCAAACGGTGATAAATACGGATTTTCATAATTTAACCCGACCACCAAACCCACTGCGACTAAGTTATCCCCATAATGATAAGCAAAGCCACCACCATAGGTGTGGTTATCTAGCGGCCAGCCAACGGAATGGACAACTAACCCTGCTTGATGTTGCTCTTTTGGAATTTGCCAAATTTCCTTGATCCCCAAACCATAGGTTTGTTTACCGCTCTCTGTGGCTAAATTAAAATGATTTATCAATTGCTTACCTAGCTGACCACGGCACCCTTCCGCAAAAAAGGTCATTTTTGCCAGTAAATTCATACCCGGTTGGTACATCTGTGTTGGGTTGCCTAATTTATCAAGCCCCATATCTCCAGTTGTGACGCCTATCACTTGGTTTTTATCATCAAATAACACCTCCGTGGCAGCAAAACCGGCAAAGACATCAACACCTAATTCTTCTGCCTCCGCGGCTAGTGCAGCACTTATCTCCCCTAAGCTACCAATGAAATTACCATTGTTTTTCAAACAGTTTGGCAATAAAGAGAGGGGTAAATGACTCGCTTTATTTTCTTTTAGCCATAAAAAACGGTCATGGCTTACAGGTGTTAAAGAAGCCGAAACCTTTTGCTGCCAATCTGGTAGCAATTCATCGAGAGCACGTGGGTCTATCACTGCACCAGATAAAATATGAGCTCCTATCTGTGCACCTTTATCAATTAAACAAACCGAAATTTCTGTTCCTTTCTTTGCCGCTAGCTGCTTTAAACGTATTGCTGCAGATAACCCCGCGGGCCCACCACCGACAATCAGGACGTCGAACTCCATCGATTCCCGCTCGGGTGCCTCATTTATTTTCTCAATATTGTCGATAGCCATGAGCCCCTCCATTACGCCAATGCTTTGTCAAATTCAGGTAAGATCTCAAACAGATCGCCAACAATGCCATAATCCGCAACTTGGAAAATCGGTGCCTCAGGATCACTATTGATAGCAACGATCACTTTGCTTTCTTTCATTCCTGCAACATGCTGAATTGCCCCCGAAATTCCTACAGCTATGTACAAATCAGGTGCGACAATTTTCCCTGTTTGTCCTACTTGGTAGTCATTTGGCACAAAACCAGCGTCTACCGCAGCACGTGAAGCCCCAACCGCAGCCCCTAGCTTGTCAGCTATCGTTTCCAATAACGCAAAATTTTCACCTGAGCTCAAGCCTCTCCCGCCTGAAATAACCACTTTTGCAGAGCTCAATTCCGCACGGCTAACTTGAGTTAACGATTGGCTTTTTAATTGACTACGCAGCGGTATATCGGCAAGGGAAACTTTCTCTATTTCAGCACTATTTTGCGTTTCATATCCCCCTGAAAATGCCGAACTACGCACCGTAATGACCACTTTCTGACCATTGTTTTGTACCGTTGCTAACGCATTCCCTGCATAAATAGGTCTAACAAAAGTTTGAGAATCAATAACTTGAGTAATATCTGAAACTTGTGCGATCCCTAACTTTGCAGCAACCCGTGGGGCAATATTTTTACCAAATGTCGTCGCTGGAAACAGTAAATGAGTATATTCTTCTGCAATATTCACCACCGCATGAGCCATCGGTTCTGCAAGTTGGTTTTTAAGGTTATCTGATTGTATTTCTAGGACTTTACTCACGCCTTTTATACTCGCAGCTAGCTGAGCGACCAATTCTGTCTCACTTCCTGCAACTAATAAGTGCAAATGGCCACCTGCGGTGAGAAGTTGTTTTGCAGCGTTAATACTATGATAAGTAGAGGTTTTTATTGTTTGATTATCATGCTCGACAACCACTAATACAGATATTTGGCTCATAGGTATTTTCCTCGATTAAATCACTTCTTTCGCTTGTAATGCACTGACTAGCTCTGTCGCACTGCTTAGCAATGTACATTGCCCCGCTCGTTTTTTGGGTTCTGAGACACTAAGCGTTTTAATTTGCCCTAATGGGGTAAAATCCATATCAGTAATATCGATAATATCTAACGTTTTTTTCTTCGCTTTCATGATATTAGGTAAAGTTGCATAACGAGGTTCATTGAGCCGTAAGTCTGTTGTGATGACCGCTGGCAATGGCATTTCTAACGTTTCTAAACCACCGTCAATTTCCCTCGTAACTTGCAGTGATTGCCCTTCAAGCTTAACTTGAGAAGCAAATGTCGCTTGCGGGTAATCCAATAATGCGCTGAGCATTTGACCTATTTGATTGCAATCATCATCAATAGCTTGTTTGCCTAATAAAATAAGATCTGGCTGTTCCCTTTCTACGATTTGTTGAAGTAAACGCGCTATATCCAGTGGCTCTAGTGTTACCCCCCCAGATCTTTGGACTAAAATCCCACGATCAGCGCCAATCGCCATCGCACTACGTAATGTTTCTTGATAACCAATGTCACCGATGGAAACCGTAATCACTTCTGTTGCTTTTCCCGCCTCTTTTAAACGCACAGCTTCTTCGACGGCAATTTCATCAAATGGGTTAATTGCCATTTTGACATTCGCCAATTCAACCCCTGAACCATCGGCTTTTACTCTTATTTTGACGTTATGGTCTATCACTCGCTTCACTGCGACTAAAATTTTCATAGCAACTCCTATCCCAATTCTTCAACGATTGGTGGGTATGGTAATGTTCTAAAACCGTTTTTTAGGTTGAGAGAAACCGTAACAGTGATAGTTACACTGCTACTGGCTATCTCAATTTTTACGCTTTTTAATGCTAGTTTTTTATGAAATGGTTATTTTGTTGTCGGTAATATCAACCGATCTGCGACTGACATAGGCCATTTTTTAATCGCAACATAGTAAAGAATACTTGTTGCTACTAAGCCAACAATCCATGAAATATCGACACCACCGAGTTTTTCGACTAAAGGCCCGGTATAAAAACCTGTTGATATAAATGGTAATTGTATTAATACACCGGCAATGTAAGTGAATATCCCGACTTTATTCCAACGCCCATAGCGGCCATTTGGGTTTGCAAGTTCGGGAACGTCGTAGCGACCTTTAGTGACCCAATAGTAGTCAACTAAGTTAATTGCACTCCAAGGGGTAAAGAATGCAAGTAAAAACAATAAGAAAGCAGAGAAGAGTTTTAAAAATGAGTGCTGGCCCGCTAACCCAAGTAGTGTTGAAAAACTGACCATTAGAATAATAAAGAACAACCGTTGGCCACGAGAAATTTGGCTTTTCCCACGGAAACCACACCAAATCGCAGCCATAGACATAAAGCTACCATAGGCATTCAATGCAGTTATTGTCACTTTCCCATAGAAAATACTGATGTATAGCAACGCCGCGATTAAACCTGTGCTGCCTAAGCCCACAATATACGAGACTTCATTACCGGCAAACTTATTGCCAGCAAGCGCTGCGGCAAAAACCCCTAAAATCATTGAGGCTTGCGTACCAATTACTGTGCCTGAACCCACAGCCAAGAAGGCTTTAATTGTCGGGGTTTTAGTCGGTAAATAACGAGAATAGTCAGCAACATAAGGCCCAAATGCAATTTGCCAAGAAGCAGACAATGACATCGCTAATAAAAAGTTCGTCCAGCTAAAATGGCGGTTTTCCAGTAATACCGAAACATCATTCATATAAAATAGACGGAAAAATAGATAAAAGAACGTAATCACGCCGATAACGCTCGCTACTTTCCCTAAAATATGAATGATGCGATAACCACAAATTGTAATGCCGATAATCACCACACCAAAAATAATAATTCCAACCCAATCAGTCACATGTAACAACTGACCAACCGCTTGCCCTGCCAGCACGGTACCACTAGCAGAAAACCCGACATACATCATGCAAACTAATAAAATAGGGATGACGGCACCGTATACGCCAAACTGTACACGACTCGAGATCATTTGTGGTAACCCCAATTTCGGCCCTTGCACCGCATGCAAGGCCATCACCGCACCACCTAATAATTGGCCAATAAACAAGCCAATTAATGACCAGAATACATCTCCGCCAAGCACGACTGCCAAGGCCCCCGTTACAATTGCCGTTATTTGCAAATTAGAACCGAACCAAAGTGTGAATTGGCTCGATAAAGTGCCATGGCGCTCGGACTCTGGAATGTAATCGATGGAACGCGCTTCGATTAAGGGGACATTCTCCTGCCGGTTTTTTTGCCCTGTAGCGATGTCGTTTGAAACTGTCATGGTAACTCCTCTTTAAGCAAGGCTGGCTTAAAGAATGAACCAATTAATCGTAATGGAACCGCAATAACTACAGTTGTAAGGTACAGTTATTAAGCATTACGCTGGGTGATGTTTTATCTGTTATTCACCCTGAATAACTAATTGAAATACATTCTTAAACCTGATTGTTGTTGTGTTTTTAATTCCATGATCCTGTTGTCAGGTAGTGCTTCCTGTGGTGCTCCATAAACGAGTAAACGCCTGTCCCGCTTACTCATTTAATACTTAAAATTAATTAGTGGGCGTCTAAAACAGCACGTGAAATAATAATTTTTTGTATTTCTGATGTCCCTTCAAAAATCCGTAAAATCCGTGCGTCACGCACATAACGTTCAAGAGGGAGGTCACGAATATAGCCGTAGCCGCCATGAAGCTGTAATGCTGCATCCGTAACAAAACCCGCGCACTCAGCGGCAAACAATTTCGCCGTCGCAGATTGCAAACTAAAACGCTCCCCTGAATCACGCAATTCTGCAGCTTGCCAAGTCAACATGCGAGCAGCCTCCAATTGCGTGTGCATATCCGCAATACGCCATTGAGTTCCTTGGTATGCGGCTAATGGCTTTTTACCAATTTGGCGTTCTTTTACCCAACCTAAAGCACTTTCCATCGCAGCCCGAGCAATACCGAGTGACGTTGCGGCCACTTCAACACGCCCTTTATCTAAAACTTCCATGGCGGTGTGGAACCCTTTATTTTCCTCTCCCAGTAATGCCGATTCCGGTAGCCAACAATTCAGCGCTAATTCATAAATCGTGCTACCCCTTAATCCCATGGTTTTTTCAGGTTGAGAAAATGCCACACCTTCAGTGCCTTTAGGGATCATAAATGCACTGATGCCACGGGCTCCCGCTTCAACATCGGTTTTAGCATATAACACAATAAAATCAGCCTCTTTGGCGTTTGTGATATAGTGTTTATTTCCTCGAATACGCCATCCGCCATTTTCACGTACAGCCACAGTACGCATATCCGCAGGGTTAGAGCCCGCAGCCGGCTCAGTTAAGCCGAATGCACCTAATAATTCCCCAGCAGCGGCTTTTGGTAACCAATGATTTTTTTGCTCTTCTGTCCCACCAATTAAAATTGAATCTGTCGCCAAAAAATGCGCCGTTAGAGCCGATGACGTCGATGCACAAGCTGCTGCAACCGCTTCCACGACCTTGCTCATCGCCACACTGCCAATACCAAAACCGCCATACTGTTCAGGTAAATTAATTCCCCAACAGCCCATTTCCCCTAACGCTTGTAAACTTTCAGCACAAAAGGTTTCGGTTTCATCGTATCTTTGTGCATTTGGCTGTAAAATGTCATGGCAAACTTTTTCTACCGCATCTACAACCGCTTGTTCCGTTTCATTAATATCAAAACTCATTGCATCGTCTCCGCATTTTTAATTGTTGTTTTCGCTGGTTTATAAACTAAGTTTGCCTCACCTAATTTCGGGGCACGGCGGGTCGAATGAGGTTTATTTCCATTAAAAAAAACCGGTTGAGAAACCAATGGTGTTCCTCCATCATTCAGGTACGTCAGTACTTTCCTCACTTCGGCATGTTCACTTTGTGTGGCTTGGTGCAAATTATGAATGGGTGAAGCAGGAACCCCCGCGTTTAATAATATGTCACATACCTCTTCAACCGTTTTTTGGCGTGTCCAACTTTCGATTTCTTTTCTAAGTTCAGCTTGATACTGCGTTCTGCTTGGGTCATCACCGTAGCGCGGGTCGTGGCATAACTGCGGTTTTTCCATACATTCGCAAAAGCGTTGAAATAGCTTTTCACTCGCAATCGCGATAACGACTAAACCGTCTTTTGCTTGATAGGTATCAAATGGCGTGGATACTGGGTGGCGGTTCCCCACTAAGCTCGGGGCCTTATCATTTGCAAATAAGTTTGAAAGCCCAGTTAACTGCATGCTCAATAAGACATCTACCATCGCCACATCAATATACTGTGCCGCTTCGCCATGACGCTCTCTCGCAAATAGCGCACTGCTTATCGCCCATGACGCAAACATCCCTGCACACACATCGCCAATTGACTCACCGCTACGTGTTGGCCCTGTTTCTGGGAACCCCGTGACACTCATTAGGCCTGACATCGCTTGTGCCACAATGTCATAAGCCGGGTAACTGGCAAGTGGGCTGTTTTGTCCAAACCCTGAAATACTGGCGTAAATTAATTTAGGGTTGTGCTGCTTTAAGCTCTCAAAATCGATACCAAGTCGTTGAGTCACACCAGGGCGAAAGTTTTCAACCACCACATCACTTTCTTTAACTAATTGAAATAAAATCGCTCGGTCTTCATCCGCTTTAAGATCCAATTCAATACTGCGTTTACCTCGGTTAATCAAACCGTAGTAAACACTTTCGCCATCAATATATGGCCCTAAATGGCGGCTGTCATCACCGTGGTTGGGCACTTCAATTTTGATCACTTCAGCACCAAGATCGGCCATCATACCGGTGCAATAAGGGCCTGCTAACACACGGCTTAAGTCGATCACTTTGATCCCCGCCAGTGGCCCTTGTCTTTTCTGAGTTAACGCAGCATTCATACTGAATTCCTTCTATTCCAGAAAGATGCCGACCGATTAAGCAGCCGGCAAAGGACATTACTTCACCATCGGCAAGTTCAAGCCTTGCTCTTTCGCACAGTTAATGGCGATGTCATAACCTGCATCTGCATGACGCATAACACCCGTTGCAGGGTCATTATGTAAAACGCGCGCTAAACGTTTATCAGCAGCGTCCGTTCCATCACATACAATGACGACACCTGAATGCTGTGAGAAGCCCATGCCAACACCACCACCATGATGTAAACTGACCCATGTTGCCCCACCTGCGGTATTTAACAGTGCGTTTAATAAAGGCCAGTCTGATACGGCATCAGAGCCATCTTTCATGGATTCCGTTTCACGGTGTGGACTCGCAACAGAGCCTGAATCTAAGTGATCACGACCGATGACAATCGGTCCCTTTAACTCACCACTTTTCACCATTTCGTTGAAAGCACGCCCTAATCTTTCTCTGTCTTTTAAACCGACCCAACAAATACGAGCAGGAAGCCCTTGGAATGCGATACGTTCACGTGCCATATCGAGCCAATTATGTAAGTGTTTGTCATCTGGTAATAATTCTTTTACTTTTTGGTCTGTTTTATAGATATCTTCTGGGTCACCTGATAACGCGACCCAACGGAATGGTCCAACACCTTCACAAAATAATGGGCGGATATAAGCAGGAACAAAACCTGGGAAATCAAAGGCATTACTAATTCCTTCATCTTTTGCCATTTGGCGAATATTGTTGCCGTAGTCAAAAGCTGCTGAGCCACGTTTTTGCATCGTTAGCATCGCATCTACTTGTACTGCCATGCTTTTTTTCGCAGCTTTGGTCACTTCAGCAGGGGCAGTTTGTTGTTTTTCACGCCATTGGGTGAGTGTCCAACCCTGTGGTAAGTAGCCATGTACTGGGTCATGGGCACTCGTTTGGTCGGTCACTGAATCAGGGGTGATATTGCGTTTCACCAATTCACTGTAAACATCAGCCGCATTACCTAATAGCCCAACAGAAACGGGTTGGCCATTGGCTTTGGCATCGTCGATATATTGCAATGCTTCATCAAGAGAAGTCGCTTTTTTGTCTACATAACGGGTTCTTAGACGAAAATCGATACGGCTTTCATCGCACTCGACCGCTATCATGCTAAAACCTGCCATAGTTGCTGCTAATGGCTGTGCTCCTCCCATCCCTCCAAGGCCACCGGTTAAGATCCAGCGCCCTGCGGCGTTGCCATTAAAGTGCTGTTTAGCAAGCGAAACAAAGGTTTCATAGGTGCCTTGAACGATCCCTTGAGAACCAATATAGATCCAAGAGCCGGCCGTCATTTGGCCATACATCATTAGGCCTTTGCGATCTAACTCATTAAAGTGATCCCAATTCGCCCAGTGAGGAACAATATTTGAGTTTGCGATCAACACGCGTGGGGCATCTGGATGGGTAGGGAACACACCAACAGGTTTACCTGATTGCACGAGTAATGTTTGGTCATCTTCCAATGTGGTCAGCACATCTAAAATTTTGTCATAACATTCCCAATCACGTGCTGCACGGCCGATACCGCCATAGACCACCAAGCTTTGAGGGTGCTCAGCAACATCTGGGTCTAAATTATTTTGGATCATGCGGTATACCGCTTCTGTCAGCCAGCTTTTACAGCTTTTCTCACTGCCACGTGGTGCGCGGATCACTCGAGTTGAGTCAGTACGATTTAACATGGTTGTATCCCCTATTATCCATTTTTAATTAACTTTAAATTAACAATTTTATTTATAATAATCTGCGAGATACCCAGTTAGTGGCGATGCACGTGCGTCTTCAAACTAATTAATTGATTATAAATCAACAGATTATTTTTCTATCAACTTGCTCGATACTATCTATTCATTGAGAGCGTTTATCGATGAAGTAAATATATATACATTTACTTCACAAAGTATATACATTTAAATTTGAAATTTTGTAGGAAGTGTGAAGGTTGGAATACGAGGGATGTTATACAACAACAAGTAGCTGTATGTTTCTAGAGAGAAAGTTGTATATACATTTGTTTTTATGCATAGAAACAAGCAAATAACAAAATTGAGAGTCGCTTCACAGAACATTGTAACGATGTATAGAAGTAGATGCGCTATTTATTAGCTATTCACGCTTCTTGCAATTATTTCTTCTAAAAACAGGTTATTTTTCCTCCTGTTTAAAATTGGAGAATTTTATGAGCATCAACATTACTAATTTTTTTAATCGGGTAAGAAATTATTTCATCCCAAAAAACAAAAGAAATTTTGATATAAATAAAGTTATTAATTTAAACAGCCTATTGCCATATTTAATTAAAAATAAATCTTGGTTTTATATCACCGAAGAGAAAGAAGCTATTAATTTTGCTAGAAAGCATTACTATTTGCCACTATTCTCATCATCTAAAAAAAATTGCCATATCTCATTCGATAATATATCAAATGAAAATCAAGTAATTAATTTAGAAATAAAACAAGATATAAATCCTTTTTTTGTAATTGAAAATAAAATAAGATCAAGTGGATATATTGAATTAGAAGAATCCCACTTTAAACAAATCGCCTCTGACATACCAAGAATGAATATCCTTATTAAAAATCAACAAGATAACCCAATAAAACTACAATCCATAATGGATATTAAGAAATACCTAGGAAAATTACCGCCTTCACATATATGCCATATTTGTAATATTGCAAATCAAGCCCATTTGGCAGAAGGCACTATTAAAGCCTCGGAAATGATAAGTAAAACCCAATCCGAATTTTTATTTCAAGATCATGGCAAATCATCAATCATGATTAATATTTTAGATAATAATAGCTATCAGGTAAAATCTGAAGGTTACTTTAATTTAATCAATACAAAAACTGGAAAAAAAGTTAATAATTCAGAGGTTATAGCAGAAACGACGACTCATTTTACATTTGATGAACAGGATAAGTTAATTGCTGAAAAACAGGACAAGTTAACACTAAAAATAAAAATTGAAACGAACCCACCACAGCTATAACTCGATAGCATAGCCAATAGCAATTTAATGATTTAATAAATAATTCACGTTGTGGCTAGGCGGCAAAATGAGGATATCTCGGGGAGCATACACAAGTATGCGCCCCAAATAGCTGAATGAAGCCAACAACGCCACAGCATGAAGTATGACGAAAATTGGGGAACATACATAAGTATGTGCCCCAACTAACCGAATGAAGCCAACAACGCCACAGCGTGAAGGATGACGAAAATTTTAGCCGCCGAGATACGCGCTTCTAACCGCCTCATTGGCTAAAAGTGCTTTACCGCTGTCTTCTAACACAATATGCCCATTTTCCAACACATAACCACGGTCTGCGAGCTTCAACGCTTGGTTGGCGTTTTGTTCGACAAGGAAAATCGTCATTCCTTCTTCACGTAGCTGTTGGATTGTATCGAAAATTTGCATAATGATAATGGGAGCAAGCCCGAGGGATGGCTCATCAAGCAGCAACAACTCTGGCTGGCTCATTAAAGCACGGCCTATCGCTAGCATTTGTTGCTCACCACCTGACATCGTTCCTGAACGTTGGCTTCGGCGCTCATATAGCCTTGGAAACAACTTATAAACCCGCTCAATACGTTCTTGGTACTGTTGGCGATCAGCAAAAAAGCCCCCCATTGCGAGGTTTTCTTCCACAGTCATACGAGAAAATACACGCCGCCCTTCTGGTACTAGAGCAATGTCTTCACGCATAATTTTCGAAGTGGGCAATTGAGTGATATCCACGCCTCGGTAAATGACTTGGCCTTCCGATGCTCGTGGATCGCCACAAAGGGTACTGAGCAACGTTGTTTTCCCAGCGCCATTTGCTCCGATTAAGGTCACAATTTCACCTTTTTGGATATTCAAGCTAATCTCATGTAACGCTTGAATTTTTCCATAATGGGTAGAAACTTTTTTAAACTCTAGCATCAGTAAGCTTCCCCCAAATAGGCTTTTATCACATCTGGATGTTGGCGAATCTCACTCGGTGTGCCATTCGCCAATGGCGTTCCTTGATTCACGACATAAATACGATCTGAAATTCCCATGACTAATTTCATATCATGTTCAATTAATAGAATTGAAACATTATGATGAGTACGCAACTCAGCAATTAAGTCATCCAAATCATTGGTTTCTTTAGGGTTAAGACCTGCCGCAGGTTCATCCAGCATTAAAATTTCAGGGCGAGTGACCATACAGCGAGCAATTTCTAACCGACGCTGCTGACCATAGGCTAAATTACCCGCTTGGCGATTTGCAAAGGGGAGTAAATCAACACGCTCAAGCCATTTTACCGCATTATCAAGCGCTTCAGACTCTGCTCGACGAAATGCAGGGGTTTTCAATAACCCAGAAAAAATGCCACTTTTTAAATGTTGATGCTGCGCCACAAGTAAATTTTCAATTACCGTCATTTCTTTAAACAACCGCACATGCTGAAATGTTCGGATGACACCAAGGCGTGCAATCGCCTGCCCGGTCAGTCCCTCAAGATGTTTTTCTCGATATAAAATCGTGCCACTGGTCGGCTTATAAAAACCGGTTAAACAGTTAAAAATGGTGGTTTTACCCGCCCCATTTGGGCCAATCAGTGAGACGATTTCCCCTTGATTAATAGTTAACTCAACATTATTGACGGCAAGTAACCCACCAAAACGCATTGTTAAGCCATTCACTTGTAACAAAGGCGTGGTTATATGACTCATACGCCCTCCCCTTCAGGGACTTTTTTCACCTGCATTTGACGGCGTTTCATCGGTAATAGGCCTTGTGGTCGCCAGATCATCATCAGCACCATTAGCGCCCCTAATAGCAGCATGCTGTATTGGTTAAGGTCACGCATCATTTCCCGTGATACAACTAAGATAATTGCGGCTAAAATAACGGAGGTTTGTGAACCCATTCCTCCTAAAACGACGATGGCTAACACAAATGCCGATTCCACAAAGGTAAAAGACTCTGGACTGATAAAACCTTGCCGTGCGGCAAATAACGTCCCTGCAAACCCTGCAAAGGCTGCACTGATAGTAAATGCGGTTAATTTTATTCGAGTTGGACTTAACCCTAATGAGCGGCAGGCAATTTCATCTTCGCGTAATGCTTCCCACGCACGACCTAATGGCATACGCAGTAACCGATTGATAACAAATAAGGTTAAAACCACTAATAGTAAAGCGACAAAATACAGGAAGATAATTCGGTCACCCGGGCTGTAATCTAAGCCGAAAAAGTTATGGAAGGTGTCCCAACCCTCTTTCGCGGTACGGCTGAATTCCAAGCCAAAAAAAGTCGGTTTCGGTAATTGGCTGATCCCATTTGGCCCACCCGTGATTTCAGTATTATTCAGTAATAAAATACGAACAATCTCCCCAAAGCCAAGCGTCACTATGGCAAGATAGTCACCACGTAACCTTAGAACAGGGAACCCTAGTAAAAAGCCCGCTAACGCAGCGGTTAAACCTGCAATCGGTAAACTTTCCCAGAACCCAAAACCATAATAATGATTTAATAAACCAAAAGTATAAGCTCCGATGGCATAAAAACCGGCGTATCCAAGAACCAGTAATCCTGATAACCCGACAACCACATTTAGCCCTAAGCCTAGCATCACATAAATTAATGTTAGGGTGGCAATATCCACACTTCCGCGAGAAACAATAAACGGCCAAATAATTGCAGCAATAATAATTATAACCGCAAGAATTTTTTGCTTGGTTGTCGAACCATCAAAATCAGGAATAGCCCACGCCTTCTTAGGAACCCCTTGCCAAACTTTACTCAACGTTGGGCGAACCAATTGATAAACAAAGATCACCACAATGCCAGCAATGATCCAGTTCCAACGCACAGAATCCCCAACTGTCACGATCAGTTTTGTGCCATCGAGCGCAAGTTGCAAGCCCATCATAAACAGCGCCAGCACGAAGAAAGTCGAGGAAGCAACAACGGCATTAATCCAATTTTCTTTTCTCATACTTTTTCGACCTCCGGGCGTCCCAGAATGCCGGTTGGCATGATTAATAACACACCTATCAATAAACCAAATGATACAACATCTTTATATTCTGTACTTAAATATGCAGAGGTCATTGCTTCTGCAACGCCTAAGATTAACCCGCCTAACATAGCACCCGGAATACTCCCAATTCCCCCTAGCACTGCCGCGGTAAATGCTTTCATTCCTGCCATAAAGCCAATATATGGGTTAATCACACCATAAAATTGCCCCAGCAGTACACCAGCTACAGCAGCCATTGCCGCACCGATAACGAAGGTCAATGAAATAACTCGATCGGTATTAATACCTAATAAGCTGGCCATTTTAAGATCTTCCGCACAGGCTCGGCAGGCTCTTCCCATCTTTGAATAGCGAATAAATAGCGTCAAAGCTAACATCGCAAGCACGGTAACCACCCAGATGGTCAATTGCATCTTAGTCACCGTGGCTTCAAAACCATCGCTTTCACCTAGAACCCATTGCCCTGTGATCAAACTGGGTAGAGCTAAATCACGGGAACCTTGTGACAGGCTGACGTAGTTTTGTAGGAAAATAGACATCCCGATCGCAGAGATCAACGCAATCAAGCGTTTAGAATGGCGAACTGGCCGATAAGCAACGCGTTCAATACTCCAACCATAGGCGCTAGAGACCACGATTGCCGCAATGAAGGCCGCAGCAACCAAGATCCAGCCGATATCGATCCCAAGCATCATTAGGCCTGCGATCACAATAAAAGAGACATAGCTACCTATCATGTACACTTCGCCGTGGGCAAAGTTAATCATCCCAATGATGCCATATACCATCGTATATCCGATGGCTATCAATGCATAGGTACTACCAAGGGTTAAACCATTCAGAAGTTGCTGAATAAAATAGAGAATTTGATCTGACATAAGACTATCCTTTCGAACTACTTGTCCTATATAGAGAACAGAAGCCGGAAGCAAGTTACTCACTTCCGGTTCTTATTCACTATGCTGGAACACTGCTGAGTACTATTTTACAGAGGTGGATGTCCCATCTTTGTGCCACTCAAATACACCGAACTCAAACCCTTTCAGGTCACCGTTTGGCTGCCAGCTTAACGTTCCCATGACCGTTTCGACCGGGTTTGCTTTCAAGTCTTTCACTAAATCTTCAGGCTCGATGCTGCCAGTACGCTCCATTGCCGTCGTTAAACCTTGGATAGCAGCATAAGTTGTCCAAACAAATGGCCCTGTTGGGTCTTCTTTCTTCGCTTTGATGGCATCAACAATCGGTTGGTTAGTCGCGACTTGGTCATAGCGTTTTGGTAAAGTTACCAGCATGCCTTCCGAAGCATCACCTGCAATATTCGATAATGAAGAGTTACCGACGCCTTCAGGCCCCATAAAGCGAATATTCAAGCCAGCTTGTTTAGCTTGGCGTAAGATTTGTCCCATTTCTGGGTAATATCCCCCAAAGTAAACAAAATCCACATTCTCTTTTTTCAATTTTGCGACTAAAGCAGAGAAGTCTTTGTCACCCGCTGTTACCCCTTCAAACATCACTTCTTTAACGCCGGCTTTATTGAGGCTTTCACGTACAGAGCGTGCTAAACCTTCCCCATATTGTTGTTTGTCGTGAACAACAGCAATACGGGTTGGTTTGATATCTTCCATAATAAATTTAGCGGCTGTTGGTCCTTGGTCTGAATCCAAACCTGTTGTACGCAACACCATCTGGTAACCACGCGTGGTTAAATCCGCATTGGTTGCTGCCGGGGTGATCATAATGACGCCTTCATCTTCATAAATATCGGATGCAGGCTGTGTTGAAGAGGAACATAAATGCCCAATAACATGGCGGATACCATCGTTAATGACTTTGTTTGCTACCGCAACCGCTTGTTTTGGGTCGCAAGCATCATCATATTCGACTGCCACTAATGTGTTTCCATTAATGCCACCTTTAGCATTAATATCTGCAATCGCTTGGCGCGCACCTGTAAATTCCATATCACCATATTGAGCCACAGGCCCCGACATCGCGCCAACAACCGCTATTTTAATTTCCTTTGCCCATCCCGCTGAACTGAATGCCATCGCAATACAGCCCGCTAATAATGCTTTATTCATATTCTTCATTTTATCGTCCCCGTCTTCATGGTTCTGAGTGTTTGTGTTTGATTTGTAGTAGATTATTATGGTTGACAGGTACAATGCCTGATATTTCAAAATACAGCGAATAAGGCTATATATTTCATAACATTAAACAAGATAATTATGCTAAATAGCAAATGGATATGGCAGGTTTTTACATTAGAAGCAGAATAAAAAACTGATGTGTTAAAGTAGGTTTTTTGTAAATACTAGTGTTATATTCGGGTTAAATTTAAATTAATCCGAGTGAAATTCGGAAAATTCAGTATCACCAAATTTTTCTCTCTAAAATCAAAAAATCGGTTGTAGATCACTCTGGCAGGATGAGTGACTGCAACTCTTACAGGGAAACAAACAAAATATCATGAGACTCACTATTATCCCGCTGGTCAATCCTACTGAGCAACAATATCTGGACTTACATAAAATCTGGCCTGACCAGAGCCCTTTTGAGCTAGCCAAAATGTGTAAAGCAGGTGAGCAATTTTATGCAGCTCGCTTTAATGACCGCCTTCTTGGCGCAGCAAAAATTACTGTGGATCATAGCACTGCCACTTTGTGGGATTTTTGTGTGCGAGAGGTCACTCGCCGACGAGGTGTAGGATCATATTTATTAGAAGAAATTTGCCAAACAATCCCTGATATTACACTATGGAAATTTGACATTAGTGGGGTTGCCCGGCAAGAAAAAGAAGCAATGCAGCTTTTCTTGTCGGCAAATGGCTTCAATGCCACCGCACAACCTGATATATGGGAAAAACAGCATGAAGTTAAATAAAATTCATCATGTTGCTATTATCGCATCCAATTTTGACGTCAGTAAGGATTTTTATTGCCGTATTTTGGGCTTAAATTTACTTGAAGAACATTACCGTCCAGCAAATAATTCGTGGAAAGCAGACTTAGCTTTTGGTGAGCATTACCAAATTGAGTTATTCAGTTTTGTTAATCCACCAGCGAGACTAAGTTACCCCGAAGCCACAGGGCTACGTCATTTAGCCTTCGGTGTCGATGATTTAGATAAATGGGTCGCTTATTTAACTGAACAAGGTGTGGCTTGTGAAGCAATACGGGTTGACCCCTACACGCAAAAGCGTTTTACATTTTTCACAGATCCAGATGGCTTACCGCTAGAGTTATACAGTGATTAATTGAACAATTAAAAATGTAAAAGTAGAAATGATTATCTGCATTTATCCACCTCTTAACAGGCAATAAATGCAGATAATTTTAGTGAGCAACGAATTAGCCAGTAATAAATTACATTTCGCTGTCTTCGTCTTCTTCCATCGCCAAACGTAACTTCTTCATGGCGTTCTTTTCAAGCTGACGAACGCGTTCTGCAGAAACGCCGTATTTATCAGCAAGTTCTTGCAACGTTGTTTTGTTGTCATCGTCTAACCAACGAGCTCGGATGATATCCTGACTACGCTCGTCCAAAGAGTCTAGTGCATCTGCTAAGCGATCAGTTGCATGGCTTTCCCAATTATCATCTTCAATTGAGCCAGCAAAGTCTGATGCTTTGTCTTGTAAGTATAAGACTGGGGCTACCGGACCACCAAAATCACTGCTGTCATCGTCATCTGACATATCAAATGCCATATCTTGTGCAGCCATACGTGATTCCATCTCACGCACATCTTTAGTACTTACCCCTAACTCTTGGGCAACCATATCGACTTCGTCCTGGTTAAACCAACCAAGACGTTTTTTATTCTTTCTTAAATTAAAGAATAACTTACGCTGCGATTTTGTCGTCGCGACTTTCACAATACGCCAGTTACGTAAAACGTATTCATGAATTTCAGCTTTGATCCAGTGAACCGCAAAGGAAACAAGGCGAACGCCAACTTCAGGATTGAAACGACGCACCGCTTTCATCAGGCCGATATTACCTTCCTGAATTAAATCAGCTTGCGGTAAACCATACCCTGCATAACTACGAGCAACATGAATAACAAAGCGCAAATGCGATAAGATCAGTTGCTTTGCAGCATCCAGATCACCATGGTAATGCAGCCGTTCAGCGAGTTCCTTTTCTTCCTCAGCGGTAAGCATCGGGTAAGAGTTAGCCGCCCGAACGTAGGCTTCAATACTCCCCTGTGGAACAAGAGCTAATGATTGCATGTCTTTGGTCATTCAGATCCTCAATAAAATAATAGAAAACAGATTAGTTTGTATTGATAACCGCATTGGTTAACCATGAGGCAAACACTTTTAGTCTACCAGTTTAACCGCGTTAAATAAATTATATACAAAATTTGTTAACAGTAGGTCAATGTAGGACAAAACAATTCAGACTAAGTTCATTTTTAACGCAAATTTGCAATGGAATCAAAGAGTCATGATATAATTAAATCATGACTCTTTAATAAAAATGATGAGAAAACAACTCGTTACTCAGGTGTAAAGTGTCGTAAATGTTGAAGTGTTGCTAACCATGCTGCTATCCAACCAACCATAGCCGATAACAATAGAATCAATAAAGACTCTTCCCATAACAACCCTTCAATCTGAAATTGTGTACCAAACACACTGGCTACTTTTGCAACACCGTCTGCTAACTGCCAAACAAGTAGAAAGGTCATAATCAAGGAAATAATGGCACCTAATGCGCCCAAGACAAGGCCACCATTTAAAAATGGCCTCATGATAAACCCATCGGTAGCACCAATTAACTTCATCACATTGATTGTATCACGGCGAGCAAAAATATTGAGCCGTACGCTATTTCCTATCACAAGGAACAGTGACACAATCATTAAAATCCCAATGACAGAAGCAACTTTCCCCACCAAACCTGTTAGTGCGGCTAACCGTGCAAACCAGCTATCATCCATGCGAACTTCTTCAATGCCATCGACTTGGCTAACCCTATCACGCAGTGTTGTTAATACATCAGAACCTTCAAAATCAATTTTAGGCGTAATTATGGCCACCGCAGGCAGTGGGTTCTCCTCTAGCATGTCGAGCGCAGTACTAAAACCAGACCAACTGCGAAACTCACTCATGGCTTGGTCACGTGAAAGATAATTCACATGGTCAACCCCATCAAGCGCTTGCAACTGCGTTACCACATTTTGCCCACCTTGTTCATCAAGAGATTTATCCAAATAAACAGTGAGTTGTGGTGTTGGGTACCATTGCTCCGCAGCTTGCGAAACATTTTTCCACACAATATAGCAAAGACTCGGTAACGTGAGTGAAATGGCAATAACCATGATAGTCAAAAAGGTGGCTAAAGGCTGTCTAAGCATATCAGCGAGCGCATTCAACCACGAATAACGCCACTGCTCTTTCCAACCGCCTTTTAATGCTTTACTTTTCGATTGCTTGGCTCGTTCCGGCTTACTTTTTCGGACATTCTTAGCCATGTTGACCTCCAAGCATACGGCCTTCACTTAATGTAAGAACACGGTAGTTACGGCGCTCAATCAATGCAATATCATGGGTTGCCATTAAAACGGTCACCCCTACACGGTTGAACTCTTCGAATAAACGCATTATCCCTTCTGACAATTCACCATCAAGGTTACCTGTTGGTTCATCCGCTAATAACATCGTTGGCTTATTCACTACCGCTCGGGCAATACCGACACGCTGTTGCTCCCCACCAGATAACTGAATTGGAAAGTTTTTAGCTTTGTCCAATAACCCGACTTTATCTAATGCCGCAGAAACTCGGCGACGAATATCTTCGGTACTGGCACCAGAAATGATTAGCGGCATTGCGACATTGTCATATACCGTTCGATCAAAAAGCAGGTGGTGATCCTGAAAAATCATCCCGATCTGCCGACGCAGAAACGGGATCTCTCGATTTTTCAAGCGGCTGATATCATGACCATTGAATAAAATATGACCCGCACTTGGGCGTTCAATACCACAAATCAGTTTAAGTAATGTACTTTTACCTGCGCCTGAATGGCCTGTTAGAAATGCCATTTCTCCAGGTTGAAGATGAAAATCAACCCCTTGGAGTGCTTGGCGGCCACCGCGATAAGCTTTACTAACGTGTTCAAAGCGAATCATCGAAAATTATTCCTCTCGGGCAAATAGAGCCTCGATAAAGTCATCTGCTTTAAATGGACGTAAATCTTCAATACCCTCACCAATACCAATATAACGAATTGGAATACCAAATTGGTCGGCAATAGAGAAAATTACGCCACCTTTTGCTGTGCCATCGAGTTTAGTCAATGTGATACCTGTTAGACCGACCGCATCATCAAAAAGTTTTGCCTGACTTACCGCATTTTGTCCAGTACTTGCATCTAGCGTTAACATAATTTCATGGGGAGCATTTTCATCGAGTTTTTTCATTACCCGAACAATTTTTTTCAACTCTTCCATCAAGTGCGATTTATTTTGTAAACGTCCAGCGGTATCTGCAATTAAAACATCAACCCCTTTCGCTTGTGCTGATTGAATCGCATCAAAAATAACAGATGCAGGGTCTGCACCAGTATGTTGGGCTACCACAGGGATCTTATTACGCTCACCCCATACTTGAAGTTGCTCAACGGCTGCTGCACGGAAAGTGTCCCCCGCGGCTAACATGACGCTTTTTCCTTCCGACTGATATTGACGTGCTAATTTACCAATTGTAGTCGTTTTCCCGACCCCATTAACACCAACCATAAGAATAACATAGGGTTTTTTATCTTCAATCACGAGTGGTTTATCCACTTTCGCTAAAATATCAGACATTTCCTCACGCAATTTGCCATATAACGCTTCTGCATCCTTGAGTTCTTTACGGCTTGCATGTGCCGTTAAGTTATCAATGATTTTACGAGTGGTATCAACCCCGACATCGGCAATCAATAGCTGTTCTTCTAGCTCTTCAAATAAGTCATCATCAATTTTTTTACCTGAAAACAGCCCAAAAAAACCTGAACCTAAATTCTGGCGAGTTTTTAATAACCCTTTCTTTAGCCTAGCAAAGAAACCTTCTTTTTTAGGTTTTTCTTGCTCTGTTGGTGAATTATTTTTTTCTTCTTCTAAACGTAAGCGCTCAGCTTCAGCTTCTTCCTCTGCAATTCTCGCTTCTTCTGCTGCTTGGTGCTCACGTTCCGCTTGTTCTTCGGCTAAACGGGCTTCTTCGGCTGCTTGGCGCTCGCGTTCAGCCTGTTCTTCGGCTAAGCGTGCCGCTTCTGCTGCTTGGCGCTCGCGTTCAGCCTGTTCTTCGGCTAAGCGTGCCGCTTCTGCTGCTTGGCGTTCGCGTTCTGCTTGTTCTTCGGCTAAACGTGCCGCTTCTGCTGCTTGGCGTTCACGTTCCGCTTGTTCTTCGGCTAAACGTGCGACTTCTGCTGCTTGGCGCTCACGTTCCGCGTGTTCTTCGGCTGCTTGAATGACAGCTAACTCCGCCTGACGGCGTTGCTCTTCGGCCTCCTCTGCCGCTTGAATCGCAGCTAGCTCAAGTTGACGCTGACGTTCCATTTCTTCTTCAGCAATACGCATTGCTTCAGCTTCTTGACGCTCACGCTCAGCTTTTTCTTCCGCTAGTTTTTTCTCTTGGGCTTCCTGACGCGCTTGTTCTGCTTGCTCTTGGGCGGCTTGGAGTTCTGCTAGTTTCGCTTCTCGCTCACGTTCTGCTTGCTCTGTTGCTGCCTCAATCTCAGCTTGCTGTGCTTCATACTGACGTTCAGCTTCGTCTTCAGCGGCTTTAATCGCGGCTTGCTCTGCTTGATGTTGGCGTTCTACTTCGGCTGTTGCGGCATCTACCGCAGCTTCATGGGTTGATTGTTTTTCAACGTCCTTGACTATATCATTATCATTCTGTTGAGCTTCTTGTTGCTGGGTTTCTTCTTCATTTTTACGCCCAAACCCCAACCATGAGAAAAAACCTTTTTTCTTGTCTTTAGCCATTTGCCACTACACTCCTCGCGGTAAAAATATGGCACTCGATAATCAAATCGCAATAAAATTATATGCAGTCTACCATTTCATCGCTCAGCAACACATATCTGAAAGAAAAATCCTGCCAATTTAATCTGAATTTTCGTGTTAAAACTGTGAAAATGAAGCACTATAATTGAAATACAGCCAATCAGAGATAACAACACTGCAACTTATCGCCTGACAGGTATACAATAGTAACAATCAAATTTAAGTACATAAACCCGTTAAGCAACAATAAACATTATGGCAAAAAAACCACAATCTCCCTCTTTAGGGCAAATTCGTATTATCGGTGGGAAATGGCGCGGAAGAAAGCTGCCAGTTCGTGATAGTGAGGGCTTACGCCCAACCACAGACAGAATTAAAGAAACATTATTTAACTGGTTGATGCCAATTATTCGGGATGCGCGTTGCTTAGATTGCTTCGCAGGCAGTGGTTCTCTGGGCTTTGAAGCACTTTCTCGTTTTGCAGAAACGGTCACCTTTATTGAGCTCGATAAACAAAACGCACAATTACTGGCTGAAAATAAAGCTCGCTTACAAGCCGATAACGCAACCGTAGTGAATCACAATAGCCTAAATTTTTTAAGCCAAGCAGGTATACCTTTTGACGTCGTTTTCATTGACCCACCATTTCGCAAAGGGCTGCTCAATGAAACCATTCAATTGTTAGAAAAAAACCAATGGTTAGCTGAAGAAAGCTGGATATACGTTGAGTCAGAAGCGGAGTCACCACTTACTGACATCCCAGCTAATTGGCAACTTCATCGCGAAAAAATAGCAGGGCAAGTCGCATATCGCCTTTTTATTCGAACTTCACTTTAGGGACAAAAACATGTTTATCAATATTGGACGCCTGCTCATGATTTGCGTTTGGGGCTTTATGGTCTTTAATCTCATCCACCCATTCCCTAAACCATTGAAATATTTTATGGATATTGCAATGGTTTTTATGATTTTCATGCACGCACTACAAACTATTTTCCTAAAAGCAACGCTGCCAAAAGGAGAGAAAATCTCTGGTTTAGTTCAATTACGCATTTTCTTTTTTGGCGTATTCGAAATGCTAGCCATGCAGAAAAAAAATAAAGCCGATTTAGAAGAAGCAAAGAAAAAACAATCAGGTGAATAACTTATTCTACGCTGGCTCAAAACGAATAAACCGAGTACCTTGCATAATGAGCTTGCCTTCATGGCCAAGCTCAACGCCTTGATACTGTTCTTCCGTTACAATAGTTTTAATAATTTCGCCGCTTGATAGCGTTTTAAAGTGAATCTCATAGCGAAAAGTTTCAGGTGAAACTACATCCCGCTCTCGAGAACGCATGTTAGGATAAGGGTAGTCTTTTTTGCTATCAACCTTTACTAAGTAGCTTACAGGCAAAGCGTTATCATTAAGTTCATTTTGCTTGCGTTGGTCAAAAAAACGCTTAGTGGCGAGCACCGCAATAATCGCTAAAACGATAATCAGTAATATTGGCTTATTCATAATGTGTGCATTTTGCTTAAAAAGTCCGTCGTGATAGTTTATCTTATTTAACTAAACAGGACACGTTTCTAAGTTACCGGATCCCTGCCGTGTCATTCATTGAACATATAAGGATGTGTATATGATTAGTTGGCCATTCCTCGCTGTACTCTTTTCCGGTTGGTTATATGTCGATGCCGCCTATCGAGGACCCGGGTGGCAACGTTGGTTATTTCGCCCAATCACACTGCTACTTTTATTACTTTGGGGTTGGAGTTCCGACGACCTTAACCTGCAAAATTATCTTATTCTTGCGGGGCTGCTAGTTTCTCTCGTTGCAGATCTTTCTCGCATGCTTTCAAGTGAGCACTTACTAGCTTCCGTCGCGTTGATGTTCCTGAGTTATTTGATTTATACCATCAGCTTCGGAATGCAATTTAATTTCGGGCTCTATCTACCTTGGCTTGCCGCACCTCTGATTGTCGCTGCCATTACTTTAGTTTTCATTTGGGGCAAGCTTGAAGGCCTACAAGCTATTGTTTTTGCATCATTAATAATGTGCATGATTATGGCATGGGTTGCTGGTGATCAATATTTTGGTCTCGGTCGTGAATACAACTTCTCAATCATGATTGGCGCATCACTGCTATTTCTTTCTAACTGTATTTGGCTAATTGCTCGATTCCGTATTCCCTTTAAAGCCTCAAAAGCCGTTGTTGCAGCACTATACTTCCTTGGACAGTTTTTCATTGTGCGAGCGATTTACTTATAATCACACCTTTTAGTCATACCATGCCAATTGATAAAAAGTGCTATTTGAGAATTTTATCAATTGGCCGCCCTATTTTTGTTTGACTCTGGAGTAGACTCCAGAGTGTAAACTTATCCACAATGATAGAACACATTGTTTGATAAGGGGGCGCTTATGCACTCACATTCCCATAAAGAAACACATAATCACACAAGTAGCTGCTGCTCTAGCAACAGTTGCTGTTCATCTACTGTAGCGGGCAATAGCCAAAAAGTTAGTGATGACTCACATACTCATGAACATGGTAGTGTGAAGAAACATCCTGACGACGATGAAGGCAGTCACCGGCACAGTGGTGAGTGTCATTCAACTCATGATCACGCCGCCAATGACCATTCTGGTCATGATCACAAACATGGCAATAGCTGCGGGTTAACTGCGGATATCAGCAATGAAGTTGAGCCTACCCAAGCGGCAGGCCAGCGCTTTAGCTGGATCATCCGTGGTATGGATTGCCCAAGCTGTGCAAACAAAATTGAAACTGCAGTTAGGCAAATAAGTGAAGTAAAACAAGCCAAAGTGTTATTTGCTACGGAAAAACTGGTGGTTGATGCCAACACCGATATTAGTGTAGCGGTTCGTTCTACCGTTGAAACTGCGGGTTATGAATTACTTGAAGTCGGTGGCAACAGTGCGGCAACTATCGCGCCACCACAAAGCTTACTCAATGAAGCTAAGCCCGTTATTATATTAGCGATTTTAATGGCGATTAGTTGGGGAATTGAGTTTATCAATCCACAGTTGGGTAATATCGCCTTTATTTTAACCACTCTATTTGGGTTATACCCGATCGCACGTAAATCATTGCGCTTAATGCGAACGGGTTCACCTTTTGCTATCGAAACTTTGATGTCCGTTGCCGCAATAGGCGCAATCTTTATTCAAGCAACAGAAGAAGCCGCGATGGTTATCTTACTGTTTATGTTAGGCGAAATGTTGGAATCCTATTCTGCCGGAAGAGCCCGACGAGGGGTTAGCGCCTTAATGGCACTGGTACCAGAAGACGCCGTTTTAATCAAAGATGGGCAAAAAACAACGATTCCTGTTGCGCAATTACGACCAGGAGACATTATTGAGATTGCACCGGGTGGACGTTTACCTACCGATGCGGTGTTAGTGTCAGGTTTTGCCAGCTTTGATGAAAGTGCGTTAACAGGTGAGTCCGTTCCTGTAGAGCGTAATGTCGGTGAAAAGGTGGCTGCAGGCTGCTTATCTGTTGATAGAGCCGTTCAAATGCAGGTGGTATCAGAGCAAGGTCAAAATGCGATTGACCGCATTTTACAGCTAATTGAGGAAGCGGAAGAACGCCGTGCGCCGATAGAACGTTTTATTGACAGCTTTAGCCGGGTTTATACCCCAATCATTATGCTTATTTCAGCACTAGTGATTATTATTCCACCAATATTCTTCAGTGCACCATGGGAGACTTGGATTTACCGAGGTTTAACACTGTTATTAATCGGTTGTCCTTGTGCATTAGTGATTTCAACCCCTGCGGCGATAACGTCTGCACTGGCAACAGCAACACGCCGAGGTGCATTAATTAAAGGCGGTGCGGCACTTGAACAACTGGGCACTATCACGACAATTGCTTTAGATAAAACAGGCACACTCACGGAAGGTAAACCTCATGTCACTGACCTTATTCCTGTAGAAGGCATGACCGAAAGTGAATTAGTCCAAATTACCGCCTCCGTTGAAGTGGGTTCACATCATCCTCTGGCAAAAGCGGTGGTGAATAAAGCAGAGGCGTTATCGTTAGGCATCGTTGAAGCACAAGATCGTAAAGCATTAGCTGGAAAAGGAGTTGAGGGTGTACTTGATGGTAAACGTATACTAGTGAGTGCGCCAAACCGCCTTGATATTCCACTCGATAGTGAATGGAAAAATAAGGTCGAAACATTAGAAGCTGAAGGAAAAACGGTTGTTGTCACACTCGAAAATGACCGCGTAATTGGTTTAACTGCACTGCAAGATACATTGCGCAGCGATGCAGTAGATACGATGAGCATGCTGAAAGCGCTCAATGTGAATGCTGTAATGCTAACAGGCGATAACCCTCGTGCTGCAAGCGCTATCGCGGGCCAATTAGGCATGGAGTACCGCGCAGGGTTATTACCAGAAGATAAAGTGACAGCAGTTATGGCCCTTAATCGTAACCACAGCACAATGATGGTCGGTGATGGTATTAACGATGCTCCTGCAATGAAAGCGTCTAGTATCGGTGTTGCCATGGGTAGTGGTACTGATGTGGCATTAGAGACCGCCGATGCTGCATTAACCCATAACCGTTTGACTGGACTTGCAGAGATTATTGCATTATCTCGTGCGACTCGGAAAATTATTCGTGAAAATATAGCGATTGCCTTGGGGCTAAAAGCAATATTTCTGGTGACCAGTTTATTGGGAATTACCGGGCTTTGGGTCGCCGTACTTGCTGATTCAGGTGCAACAGCACTCGTCACTGCGAACGCTGTACGTTTACTGCGAGTCAAGTTACCTCAAGTGAAAAAATAATTTATACCAATTGATTTAAACGCCACACTTAGTGGCGTTTTTATTTACAACTATTCCAATATTTTGTTGTATTACAATATGTTAAATACAACCTTAATTAGAGAATTAGGACTAACTTTTTCTCCATCAGTCTCAATCTTCGCTAAAATACGTTTTGTAAATAGATTATTTCGGCATGACGTTTAGCAGGTACTTGGCATGGTAAAAAATCACAGTTCAACACCACATGATGCTGCATTTAAAGGGTTTATGTCTAAAATTGATAATGCACGTGATTTTTTTGATATCCATTTACCCGGCCATATTAAGCAATTATGTGATTTCAAAACATTAGCGATAACAAACTCTTCTTTCATTGATAACCAGCTACGCACTCGTCTTTCAGATGTTCTCTACACTGTCGAGACACAGCAAGGTGAAGGGTATATTTATATGTTAGTTGAGCACCAATCAACACCAGATAAACTAATGTGTTGGAGAATGATGCATTATGCATTCCTTGCCATGAACCAACATTTACAACAAGGTCATCGTGATCTACCGCTGGTTGTGCCTGTTTTATTTTATCATGGGAAGATAACGCCTTATCCATATGCTAAACCATGGACACACTGTTTCCCATGGCCAGAAATTGCATCAAACTTATATAGTCAGCCATTTCCACTCGTTGATATTACTGTTATTGATGATAACGAACTCGTAAATCATCGCAAAGTTGCCGTCATGGAACTCGCAATGAAGCACAGAGACTTAAGAGATAACATAGAAAAAGTCACGCAGCTACTAGCTGAAGCGATGAATCAAAATTATCATCATAGTGATGACATCATCACTATTTTCAACTATTTATTTATTACTATGGATTCACCTCATTTTGAGACAGTGGTTAATCAACTTATATACCAATTAGAAAATAACCAAGAGGCTATTATGAACATCGCGCAACGATTAAAAAATCAAGGGTTACAAGAGGGAATTGATATTGGTGTAAATAGAGGCATTGATGTTGGAGCAAACAAAAAACAACATGAAGTTGCACTTAAAGGTTTGCAACTTGGTACAAGTATTGAACTTATCTGCCAACTTACTGGGTTAAGCTATCAGGAAGTATTAAGCCTACAATAATATCCCTACCTCTTGGCAGGGATTAACATACAAAAAGAAATTAGCTAGTAACAACTAGCTCGATTTTTTACGCAACAAATAACGATATGGTGCGTAGTCAGCCTCTACTGCTAATAAATCATGCTCCATAAAGCGGCAAAAACCTGGGATATCACGTGTGGTTGCTGGGTCATCAGCAATAATTAACAACGTTTCACCATCGGCCATGTTACGAACCGTTTTACGCACTAACATCACAGGCTCAGGGCAACGCAGCCCTAGTGTATCAAGGGTTTTCGTTGGGTTAGCAAATAAATCAGACATTAAAAAACACTTCTAAAAGGGATCAATAGACTGATTATATAATAAAATATCCATTGATAAATGAACAGTTTTGCATTTGTTGCGCAACAAGAGTATGATGCGCTGCTCCCAAGTGTTGGGATGTATTTCATGGGTTCCCTCACCCCATTGTGACTAAAAAGGTACAATATGTTTGATTTTACTGCGCAGCAAAAAGCCACTGCGTTAATTTGGCTTTCGTTATTTCATATTTTAATCATTACTTCTAGTAACTACCTCGTGCAGTTGCCAATTAATATTTTTGGCTTCCATACCACTTGGGGTGCGTTTACTTTTCCATTTATTTTCTTAGCTACTGATTTAACCGTTCGTATTTATGGCGCGCCGCTTGCACGCAGAATTATCACTGCAGTTATGCTGCCCGCATTACTGATTTCATACGTTATTTCAGCTTTATATTTCCAAGGTGAATGGCAAGGTTTTACCGCATTATCTGAATTTAACTTATTTGTAGCACGTATTGCCGCAGCGAGTTTTATGGCTTATGTACTGGGTCAAATATTAGATGTCAGTGTTTTCAATCGATTACGCCAAAATGCACGTTGGTATGTAGCACCTGCCTGTGCAATGTTCTTTGGTAACTTGATTGACACTATCGCCTTTTTCTTTATTGCTTTTTTCCGCAGTAGCGATCCATTTATGGCTGCAAATTGGGTAGAGATTGCTTTAGTTGACTATGTCTTTAAGCTACTTATTTGCATGCTATTTTTCTTGCCTGCTTATGGTGTGCTTTTGAACTTTATCTTGAAGTCTTTCTTTGCAAACTCAGATAAAAAACAGTTAGCCAATCAACACTAAAAACAAAAAAAGGAGATAGCTAAATGCTATCTCCAAATAAGTTTAACTGAGCTAAAACAAAAAATAACAACCCTACAATTCGATAAGTAACAGATCACAAAGCTTTTGCTAGAAGTGAAATTGGGTGCTCACACTTCTTACTCGTCGACATCTCAATCTGCCACTTACAAGTTTCGCAGTCTGTAATCACCATATCCGCACCACTTTCTTCAATTTGACGGAACAGCCCTGCCCCTATTCCTTGAGAAACCTCATAGTTTTCTTTTTTGAAACCATAGGTTCCTGCGATACCACAACATTGTGAATCCAACACAATTAGCTCAACCCCTGGTACACGTTTAATTAACTCTAACGTATAGGAAGTCCACCCCATTTTTTCCATATGGCATGGTGTGTGATAAGCCACTTTTAAAGGCGTATGTTTCAGTTTGAGTTCACGCCCTTCTTCAAGTAAACGATAAATATAACGCGTTGCGAGCTCGATGTTATCCCTCATAGCAGAAGTATCAACATCAAGTACATGCGTATATTCATCACGGATGGTAAACGTACAGGTTGATGAAGTTGCAACAACAGGTACATGTTTTTCAAGGATAGTTTCTTGCAATGACTCTAAATTAACATTGGCTTGGCGCTTAGCCTGTTTCATAAAGCCATTGGCTATTAATGCCACACCACAACATTTTTCACGTTTAAGTAGCTGAACACCAATATTCATGCCGTTAAAGACTTTAATTAAGTCTTTACCTAATTGAGGGTGGTTATAATTCACATAACAGCCATGGAAGAACGCAACTTGCTCTTCAAATTTAGCTTGTTCAGCGGCTTGTTTTGCATACCAACGGCGGAAAGTCCCAAACGAATATTTAGGTAATTCACGGCGGTGGTCTATTTTCAATGCTTTATCAAGGATTTGACGTACAGGTTTTAACCCTGTAATAGTATTGACAACTGGTGCAAATGGCGTCGATAACGACCCCATTAAATCCGTATGGCTGAGAATAGCATCACGAATTTTAGGTTTCTGTTGGCTGTAAGTATTACGCGCACGAGCAATAATATCGCCAATCTTCACATCTGATGGACAAGCGACTTCGCAACGCTTGCAGTTAGTACAATATTTCAACGCTTCGTCATACAGCATCGGATCTTTTAAGCGTAAACGCTCACCGTCTGGCCCTGCTTGCTTAGGGCCAGGATACAGAGGATTAACCTTTGCAACAGGGCAATAAGTGGTACACACAGTGCATTTAATACAGCTTTCAAAGCTTGCATCTTGAATACTCATTGTGCCACCTCCACCTGCATAGTTTTATTCTTACTCAGTTCATTAATAATTTCATTAGCGGCATATAATGCGCTAATTATCGATACGCCCGCACCACAACCTTGAGTGAGAGGGTCAAAACCGCCTAAAACAGCGCCGGCTACATAAAGATTAGAAATGGCTTTCCCCTCTTTTTGTGCGCGTAGTTTTTCATCGGTTTTCACACCAAAAGCCATATAGGGCTGGGAAGCGAAAAACTCTTTGTTAGTCCATTTTGCACGTTCTGAAATTTCACACAGGTCCAATTGCATCAAAGGCTCATAGACACGGTCAAACTCTGCCACCAAACCATTATTAAAAAAGCTTCCCGTCGCCAGAACAAAATGCTTAGCTTTTAAAGAGATATCGCCATGATTACGAGTCTGGACAGATTCAATTCGGCCATCAACACAATTCACAGCGGTAACTTTATCACCAGGCATCACAATTCCACCTTGGCGACGGAACTGACGCAGTAACATTTCATGCAAACGAATCCCCAATAGCGAAGGAGGAAGAGTCGGTAGTAAAAATAATGGCTTACCTAAGCTCATTTGTAATTCATGTAAAGGTTCATCGCTATCGAGTCCGATACAGGCTGGCATAAAAATCGCCTCTGCATCTGTGACCAACGGAGAAATTTCAGCAACCATTTGTGCCATATTTTCTGGTCTATCAAGCCAACGAGCAACATTAACCGCTCTAAACTCACTCGGGTTTTCTCTTAATCGGTCTAATAATGGTAAATGCACATAATGCGATGTTGCTTGTAACCCCTCACGTTGTAGCTCATCAGCCACCATCTGAGGTTGAAAATCCAAGAAACCTTCGATACCAACCACAGCAATCTTGCTAACATCCATTTTATGGTGCAAACCGACAGTCGGAACAGACTCAGGACTAAGCCAAGTCATCCGTTTATGGCCCAGAGGTGTAATACGATAATGGTTTTCTTCACAAGAGCCTTTTAAATGAACTCCTGCTTGCTGCAATATTGACTGAGCCATATGCGCTAGCTCAGTAACTTGCGTCTTTCCGATTAAACTATAAGGGTGTGCTGGCGCCTGTTCCTTTAGCGCATCAAGCATTTCTAGTGGTTTTTCAGCCACTTGTCCATTTGGTAAATGGGTTAATAAATCCAAGGAGCCTGATGAAAAATGTAATGCATTTTGCCCTGCACTAACAATTGCACAAGATAGACCAGACTGGGTCAAACGGATACCGCTCATTAATCCAGCTAAACCGCCGCCCATTACCACTACATCATATTTCATTGTCCGCCTCCTTCTGTGCATCCTTGCCAAGTGTCGCTTCATTCATGCCACATAACCCGTGATATACCCAGCTGGTAAATTCACTTTCACGCAATGCGTCACCCCAAGCAATTGGACGTACACCTTTCCAACGTTCATTAAGGAAGTGACTCAGTTGTTGCTCTGTTTCATGAGGCGTTGTGACATTAAAACGATTGAGTAACCCCGCAGCACGGCAAGCACATAATTCACCTTGGCAAGTTCCCATCCCCACACGAGTACGACGCCTTAAATCAAGTAAATTATTCACCGTTAATGAATTAACGGCATAGCGTACTTCACCAGCAGTAACGGCTTCACACTCACAAACTAAACTTTTATCGAGCCTATCCGTACTGAGAATTGCAGAAGCCCTGTCACCATGACGGTAAACCGCTGAGCCACGAATAGGGGCTGGGATAGAAACAACATTGCGTAAGGCTTCTTCTGCACTATGTTGCGAGCCCGGTAGTGGCGCTTCTGCTGTTGTACACTTGGCACTGTGGCCTAATTTTTCACAAACTTTATCAGTAGCCCACTCAGCCATCAGACGATATGTCATTAACTTACCACCAGTGATAGTGATAAACCCTTCTAAGCCATCGCGTTTAGCATGGTCTAACAGCACAATACCGCGGCTGACATTACGCCCTGATGGGTCATCATCACTGGCAACTAATGGCCGAACACCTGCATATGCACGTAAAATGCGTGTTGTTGCAAGTGCTGGTGATAGCATTGAACCTTCACGAATAAGAATATCCACCTCTTCAGGGGTGACATACATATTATCAATTTGGTCATATTCAATATGAGTCGATGTGGTCCCAATCAGGGAAATCGTATCGCCGGGAACTAAAATATCGGCATCTGCAGGTTTGCGGCAACGGTTTATCACCATGTTGTTCAAGCGATGGCCTAAAATTAATAGCGCCCCTTTCGCAGGGAACATTTTAATTTTTAATTCGCCATACTCTGCGATTTTTTGCCCCCAGATCCCGCCTGCATTGACGACAATTTCCGCGTAAATATCATATTGCTTCTTGGCGTGGTGATCATAAACCGTCACGCCACATACGGTGTCGCCATCACGAATCAAACCAATAACTTCATGATAAGTTAACACTTTCGCGCCATGCTCTCTGGCATCTAACATATTTGCCGCAGTCAAACGGAATGGGTCAACCGTGCCATCAGGAACACGAACCGCACCTATTAGATGTGGGTTAACAGAAGGTTCAAGGCGAATAGCCTCTTTGGGGTCAATTGCAGTCGCATCAATACCCGCAGCTTGGCAAGCCGTAATGAATTGTTGCTGATACTCTAAGCTGTCTTCAGGTAAAGTAATAAACAAACCATCAGTTCGCTCTATACAGTGATGCGCGATACGTTTTAAAATCTTGTTCTCTTCTATACATTCTCTGGCGGATTCACCATCTGTGACTGCATAACGCGCGCCACTATGAAGTAACCCATGGTTACGCCCTGTCGCGCCAGTCGCAATATCATGCCTTTCGAGTAAAACAGTTCTTAGACCTCGGCGAGCGCAGTCACGAGCGACTCCTGCACCTGTTGCGCCACCACCAATAATGATGACATCCGTCTCAGTCACAGATGAGCCATTCATGTCGCATTCCTCACATTAATAAACATTTCTATAATCGATAAGTATAGATTCTATTTTTATAATCTATTATTAAATATAGCCCAGAAACGCGATCAATGTTTGATAAGGAACAAAAACGAAAGCAATTGATGCATATTCAGTGTTCAAAAGAACAAAATCGTGATGAGAATCACAAAATAATTAACATTTCTAGTTCCATTCTATTCACAAATGTCATTTACTATGCAACTTCATAAACAAAATCAATAATTGTGCGTTGGATTACAGATAAATTGTTTTTTAACGACTACAATTTAGAGCAATTAAGAAAATAAAGACTCTTAAATTACTCGATTACTTTCGTTTTTGTTACTTCACCAATAATAAACACTCAATATTTCTCTGAAATAGAGAAATGGAAGTGTAAATAAAAATTAGCATGCCATCGGAGGCGTATATGTTAAGCATTTTTAAACCAGCACCTCATATAGAGAGGCTGCCAGCGGATAAGATAGATCCTGTCTATCGTAAGCTTCGCTGGCAGATCTTCATGGGTATTTTCTTTGGTTACGCAGCGTATTATCTAGTCCGAAAGAACTTTGCGTTAGCGATGCCATATCTTGTTGAACAAGGTTTCTCTAAAGGTGACCTTGGTTTTGCATTATCAGGGATCTCAATTGCTTACGGATTTTCTAAATTTATCATGGGGTCGTTTTCCGACCGTGCAAACCCGCGTTATTTCTTACCAGCAGGTTTGATTCTCGCCTCCGCAGTGATGTTAATTATGGGCTTCGTACCATGGGCAACATCAAGCATCATGGTAATGTTCGTATTACTGTTCCTTTGTGGTTGGTTCCAAGGTATGGGTTGGCCTCCTTGTGGGCGTACCATGGTTCACTGGTGGTCACAAAAAGAACGTGGCGGTATCGTTTCGGTTTGGAACTGTGCACACAACGTCGGTGGTGGTATCCCTCCATTACTGTTCATGTTAGGTATGGCATGGTTTAACGACTGGAAAGCTGCGCTGTATATGCCTGCATTGGCTGCTATCCTTGTTGCAATCATTGCATTTGCGTTAATGCGCGACACCCCGCAATCTTGTGGTCTTCCTCCAATTGAAGAGTACAAAAACGACTATCCAACTGACTATAAAGCATCAGATGAGGAAGAGTTAACTGCAAAAGAAATCTTCATGAAGTATGTTTTCCCTAACAAACTATTATGGATGATTGCGATTGCGAACGTGTTCGTTTACTTACTGCGTTATGGTGTTTTGGACTGGTCTCCAACTTACCTGCGTGAAGTTAAACACTTCGCAATGGACAAATCTTCATGGGCTTACTTCTTATATGAATACGCAGGTATCCCAGGTACGTTACTGTGTGGTTGGATGTCGGATAAAGTCTTCCGTGGTAACCGTGGAGCCACTGGTGTGTTCTTCATGGTTCTGGTAACCATTGCAACTATCGTGTTCTGGATGAACCCAGCTGGTAACCCAAATGTTGATATGGCATGTATGTTGATCATCGGTTTCCTAATCTATGGTCCTGTTATGTTGATTGGTTTGCACGCCCTTGAACTTGCACCGAAAAAAGCAGCAGGTACAGCCGCAGGATTCACAGGCTTGTTCGGCTACCTCGGTGGTTCTGTAGCAGCAAGTGCTATCGTTGGTTATACCGTAGACTACTTCGGTTGGGACGGTGGCTTCGCAGTCATGATCGGTGGTTCAGCACTGGCCGTTGTTCTACTGTTTATCGTGATGTTGAGCGAAAGCAAACATAAACGCGAATTAGCAAACTCACAATAAACATTCATCAAATGTTCATTGTTAATCGCTAGACTCGTGGGCTATATCAAAAAATGATGTAGCCCATTTTTTTACCCAAATAAAGTGCCAAGGAGATATAATCATGAGCTTTCCATTAAAAACATTGGTGGCTAGTATGGTTTTAGTGATGTCAGTGTCTGCTGTAGCTCAAGCTTCAAGTAAAGTTGTCATTGCACATCGTGGTGCAAGTGGTTACTTACCGGAACATACCCTACCTGCAAAAGCAATGGCTTACGCACAAGGTGCTGATTTTCTTGAGCAAGATTTAGTTATGACGAAAGATAACGAGCTCGTGGTCTTACATGACCATTATCTCGATCGCGTGACAGATGTTGCTGAACGTTTCCCTGACCGCGCTCGTAAAGATGGCCGTTACTATGCGATTGACTTTACCCTTGATGAAATCAAATCACTCAATTTTACAGAAGGATTTGATATTGTTGATGGTAAAAAAGTGCAAAGCTATCCGAACCGCTTCCCAATGGGCAAATCAGACTTCCGCGTTCATACTTTCCAAGAAGAGATTGAATTTGTTCAGGGATTAAACAAGTCAACGGGTAAGAATATTGGTATCTACCCAGAAATTAAAGCCCCTTGGTTCCACTTACAAGAAGGCAAAGATATCACCAAAAAAACACTCGAAGTCCTTAAAGAGTATGGCTATACCACCAAGGATTCCAACGTTTATCTACAGTCATTTGACCCTAATGACCTAAAACGTATCAAAAATACCTTGATGCCAGAAATGGGAATGGATCTTAAATTAATTCAATTGATTGCTTACACCGATTGGAATGAAACTCAAGAGCAAAAACCTGACGGAACTTGGGTTAATTACAATTATGATTGGATGATGAAACCCGGCGCCATGAAAGAAATTGCGACCTATGCAGATGGTATTGGCCCTGACTATCATATGCTAATTAGTGAAGAATCCACGCCAACTAATATCAAAGTGAATGGCATGGTTAAAGAAGCTCATGATAACAAAATGGCAGTTCATCCGTTCACTATCCGTGTTGATAAGCTGCCAAAATACGCCAAAGATGGGCAACAGCTTTATGACATTATTTATAACCAAGCCGATGTCGATGGCGCCTTCACAGACTTCCCTGACTTAGGGGTTAAGTTCTTGGAACAGCAGAAGCAAAAATAGTTTTCTGAACCAAAAACAAGAATGCAGCCATTTCATTTGGCTGCATTCTCTTCAAGTTAACCGTCTTAGTTAAGCAATAGTGACAGGGAATGCGATCACATCACTGATCTTGTCTGCATTTAATGCAATCATTATCAGCCTATCAACCCCAACTGCTACACCAGAACAATCGGGTAAACCATGCTCTAAAGCCGCCAATAAGTGCTCATCAATAGGCGCAGTAGGTAGCCCCATTGCCGCACGCTTACGGTTGTCTTGTTCAAATCGCTGGCGTTGTTCGCTTGCATCGGTGAGTTCATGGAAACCATTCGCCAGTTCCATCCCTTTATAATACACCTCAAAACGCTCAGCTACGCGGTGGTCTTCCGTGCTAATCACCGCAAGAGAAGCTTGAGTCGCAGGGAAATGATACACGACTGCAGGCTTTTCTTTACCAATATGAGGCTCAACGCCCATGGTAAATAGCAGTTGAAGTAAGGTATCTTTATCTTCTTCCTGATCCGCGATATTGCTCAAATCTAAACGGGCAGCAACCTCACGTAATTCGCTTTTTTCAGCGGACAGCGGGTCAATATCCAAATAACGTAAAAACGCTTGTTGGTAAGAAAGAAGCTCTGCACTCTCACATTCTAAAACTTGTTGCAGTAAATCATCCACTTCATTAATCAAACGATACATATCAAAATGCGGACGATACCACTCTAACATGGTAAATTCAGGGTTATGATGTCGCCCTGCTTCTTCATTTCTAAAGCTACGACATAACTGATAGATAGGGCCACTACCTGCCGCTAATAAGCGTTTCATGTGGTATTCAGGGCTAGTCATTAAATATAAATTAATGCCTTGTGCCGCACCAGGACCCACAAAACGCGTTTCAAATGGAACAAGATGAATGTCAGTGACTGTTGCCTGACTCATTGCGGGGGTTTCGACTTCAAGTACACAGCGATCAGTAAAAAAACGTCTGACTTCCGCAATTATTTTTGCGCGCTGTAACAGGTTAGCGATGGGGGCGGTTGGCTGCCAATTCGCTATATCACTCATTAAGATAACTCCAAAATAAACTTAGTCGTGCAGTGTACCCACCTCACTTGCAACACACAATGCATTTACACTGATAATGCACATTTATCTGGGCGTAAGTACTTGTAACTGTCGACATGATGAGTAAGTAGAGATAACCAGATTATCTCTTGCTTTATACGATTAGGCAAAGCCTTTACTTTGAGCTATACATCGAGTTAATGAGGAAAGATAAAGAAAATTGTCAGAAACATGATTATTTCTTATGTTATGTGACATAACTGTTACTAAAAAAGCGAAACGATTCGCTTTCTCAATCTATTTTAAAATTTTCTCTTCGAAATTGAACTTCTTCTAAAAATAAATAGTGAGACTCCTCGCAAATTAGCATTCAATATGAATGAAACTCTTCAGCTATAATAATAGTATTATTCACTTATTATTGGTAAAACCTGACTAATTCCCTTGGTTTTATACACTAAAATTTTATGTAAATTTAATGATAATTATTTGAAATTCCTTTTTATTCGATGTTAACAGCCTAGAAAATCGAGCAATGTAAAAACAATTTATAAAAAGAAGATCTACCTCACACTTTATCGCTAAATTTGGCCAAAACCCCCCTCTATATCAAATTTATCTTGAGTACTATTCGCTATAATTCACAGCATGATAAGTCATTATTAGCTATTATATTATTTACTATTAAAAAACAGATATTTCGTAGTTTAGCTTTAAGTTGAACTGAAAATGACGTAGCTAATTATCAAAAGTATTTAAAAGAATTTATCAATTTTACACTTGAACAATGGAGAAGCGCAGTGCAAACCTTCAATGCCGATTTAGCGATTATCGGGGCCGGGGGCGCAGGCTTACGTGCAGCAATTGCTGCCGCTGAAGCAAATCCCAATATCAAGATTGCTCTGGTCTCAAAAGTATACCCAATGCGTAGTCACACTGTGGCCGCAGAGGGGGGATCAGCAGCAGTTACTCAGGCTCATGACTCCTATGACTATCATTTTAATGATACTGTAGCTGGTGGGGACTGGCTGTGTGAGCAAGATGTTGTCGACTATTTTGTCGAACACTGCCCAACAGAAATGACCCAACTAGAGCTATGGGGCTGCCCGTGGAGCCGTAAACCAGATGGTTCAGTTAACGTTCGCCGTTTTGGTGGAATGAAAATTGAGCGTACGTGGTTTGCTGCTGATAAAACTGGCTTCCACATGCTCCATACCCTGTTCCAAACTTCATTAAAATATCCACAAATCCAACGTTTTGACGAACATTTTGTTCTCGATATCATTGTTGATGAAGGCCAAGTCCGTGGTCTTGTCGCGTTAAATATGATGGAAGGAACAAAAGTCCAGATCCGTGCTAATGCCATCGTGATGGCAACTGGCGGTGCTGGACGCGTTTATCGCTACAATACCAATGGCGGTATTGTAACCGGTGATGGTATGGGTATCGCATTCCGCCATGGCGTGCCGCTGCGTGATATGGAATTTGTTCAATATCACCCAACTGGGTTACCGGGTTCTGGTATCTTAATGACCGAAGGTTGTCGTGGTGAGGGGGGGATCCTTGTCAATAAAGACGGCTATCGCTATCTGCAAGACTACGGAATGGGGCCTGAAACTCCACTGGGTAAACCTGAAAATAAATATATGGAACTGGGTCCACGTGACAAAGTTTCCCAAGCGTTCTGGCACGAATGGCGTGCAGGTCGCACCATCAGTACCCACCGCGGTGATGTTGTTTACTTAGATCTTCGCCACCTTGGCGCAGAAAAACTGCATGAGCGTTTACCATTTATTTGTGAATTGGCGAAAGCCTACGTGGGTGTTGACCCAGTAACAGACCCAATTCCTGTTCGCCCAACCGCTCACTACACCATGGGTGGTATCGAAACGGATCAACGCACAGAAACACGCATCAAAGGCCTATTTGCTGTCGGTGAGTGTTCTTCTGTTGGCTTGCACGGTGCAAACCGTTTAGGTTCTAACTCATTAGCTGAATTAGTCGTATTTGGTCGTCTGGCAGGTGAAGAAGCTGCTCGCCATGCTGCTGAAGCAACACCAGCCAATGCAAATGCTATCGAAGCCCGTACTCGTGATATCGAAGCTGACCTCAGCAAGCTCATGAACCAAAAAGGGAAAGAGAGCTGGTCGAAAATTCGCGACGAAATGGGTATTTCAATGGAAGAAGGCTGCGGTATCTACCGTACTCCTGAATTAATGCAAAAAACCGTTGATAAAATTGCTGAGCTGAAAGAACGCTTCAAACATGTCGAAATTACCGACCATAGCAGCGTATTTAACACTGACCTACTGTACACCATTGAATTAGGCTTTGGCCTTGATGTGGCGGAATGTATGGCTCACTCTGCAATCAACCGTAAAGAATCACGTGGTGCACACCAACGTCTCGATGAAGGCTGTACTGAGCGTGATGATGTTAATTTCCTTAAACATACTTTGGCATTCTATAACCCAGAGGGCTCCCCTCGTTTAGAATACAGTGACGTGAAAATCACGAAATCTCAGCCAGCTAAACGTGTTTACGGTGCCGAAGCTGAAGCTCAAGATAAGGCGAAGAAGGAGCAAGCTAATGGATGATATGAAACACCTAAAAATGGAGATCATGCGTTACAATCCGGAAACGGATAGTGAGCCCCATTTGGTGACGTATGATGTCCCTTACGACGAGCAAACTTCTTTGTTAGATGCGTTAGGCTATATCAAAGATAATCTCGCTCCAGACCTGTCTTACCGCTGGTCCTGTCGTATGGCGATTTGTGGTTCTTGTGGCATGATGGTGGATAAAGTGCCTAAACTGGCTTGTAAAACATTCCTGCGTGAATACCCGCAAGGCATGAAAGTTGAGCCATTAGGTAACTTCCCAATCGAGCGCGACCTTGTTGTTGATATGACTCACTTTATTGAGCGTTTAGAGGCGATCAAACCGTACATTATCGGTAATGACCGTAAACCTTCTGAAGGCCCAAATAAGCAAACGCCTGCCCAGATGGCGAAATACCATCAATTCTCAGGCTGTATCAACTGTGGTCTGTGCTATGCAGCTTGCCCACAATTTGGACTGAACCCAGAGTTCATCGGTCCAGCCGCGATTACATTGGCAGAGCGCTACAATTTAGATAACCGAGACCATGGTGCGAAAGAACGCATGACCTTGTTAAACGGTGACAATGGTGTCTGGAGTTGTACGTTTGTAGGCTACTGCTCTGAAGTCTGTCCTAAGCATGTCGACCCTGCGGGTGCGATCCAACAAGGTAAAGTTGCCAGTGCGCAAGACTTTGTTATCGCCATGCTGAAGCCACGATAAGGAGAATTGAAGTCATGACAACAAAACGTAAACCCTATGTAAGGGAAATGAAGGGCGATTGGTGGCAAAAGCTAGGTTTTTACCGCTTTTATATCATGCGTGAAAGTACTTCAGTCCTTCAAGTCTGGTTTAGTATCTTAGTCCTATATGGGGTATTTGCACTCAAGAGTGGCCCTGAATCATGGGCTGGCTTTGTTGGGTTCTTAAGTAACCCAATCATTCTTATCATTAACATTATTACTTTGGCAGCAACATTATTGCACACCACCACGTGGTTTAATCTTGCACCAAAAGCCGTCAGTATTATTGTGAAAGATAAGAAAATGTCTGATGAGCCTATCGTTAAAGGCTTCTGGGCTCTCACGATTGTTGTTACGGCAGCAATCTTAGCTATCGCATTATTATTTTAATCTAAGGAGAATCTGATGAATCTAACGCCTAAACGTTCCGATGAGCCGATTTTCTGGGGATTATTTGGTGCCGGTGGTATGTGGAGCGCCGTCATTGGCCCTGCAATCATCATTCTGTTAGGGATTTTAATTCCTCTCGGCGTTGCACCAGAAATGCTTAGCTATGAGCGCATTATGGCATTTAGCCAAAGCTTTATTGGCCGCGTATTCTTATTACTGATGATTATTTTGCCAGTTTGGTGTGGTATGCACCGTATTCACCATACGCTGCACGATTTTAAAATCCACGTCCCTGCGACGAAATGGGTTTTTTACGGTGGTTCAGCAATCATTAGTGTAATTGCAATTATTGGTGTATTCACACTGTAATTGCAAAATAAAATAAATCTAAATACCCCATTGTCATTGGCACTGGGGTATTTTTTTATCGAGCAAAACCATTTTATATGACGAATAAATATATCTAATCATTAAATAAAACAAAAATAACTGTTTTTATTACTCTATTTGGCACATTTAAAACAGTTTAAAGGTGAATATTCGACATACAAAACACATTCAGATTAACCTGAGACTTCACTGATATTGCTCTTGTTATGATTATCTTCGATTAATAATAAATTATTTCATAAATATCAATATATTAAATTAATTTTTATTGATATTTTTCATGGTAAGAGAAAATTAAAATGAAACTTAAAACCTTTATTTTTTCACTCGTTATGTCTAGCGCTTTTATATTACCCTCTCAAGCAGATTCATTTACGGTTAAGGAAGAACAAGCTAACCAAATACCAACAGAGATGGATTTATATAATGATTGCATAAAATCAAGCAAATATACCTATTTACCAAACCCAGGGGAACCTCAGTCTTCTGTTAACAAAAAGCGGGCGAAAATTAAAGCTGCTACGGAGAAAAAATGTAAATGTACTGCCCCGCGTGAATATAAACTTCTAAAAGATGTGATAGGCAATGACCTTGAAGCCTTTTCAGCAAGAATGCAATCTGATGAAAAAGCAGCTAGAGCAACGGTCAAAAAATTGACGGAACAGAAACGCCAAATTGAAAAACTGTGTTCTAAATAAAGTGTGTCACTCGCACAACCTATTTTCAGTTGTGCTAATGACCTTCTCTCAAGCCATCAATTGCCGTTCAAAACCTTGAATCAATGACTCCAAGCCAAATAAAAAAGCACCAAAGCCATTATCATGATCCATAATTTGTATCGCCTCTTTAAGTAATGGCGGCATCCCTTCATCCAATGTGGTATCTCGCTCATTTTGAGCGGCTAAATGCTCTTGCTGCTCAAGTACTGAACCCAATGTAAAGTGCCCCACTGCACTCACTGCATAAAGGCCACTTTTTAATGAAAAACCGCTATCAATCATAAATTGTAATTGCTTTTCTACGGTGGCGTATTGTTCTGTACTAGGGCGTGTTCCTAAATGTACCTTTGCTCCATCACGATAACTGAGCAAGGCTCGGCGAAAACTTAATGCGTTATGGCGCAAAAACTCCTGCCACGATTCCCCCTCAACGGGTAATGAATGGTCATGGTGTCGTTTTAGCATTTCAACAGATAATGCATCCAATAATGTCCGCTTGTTCTTCACATGCCAATATAGTGTCGGCTGCTCTACCCCTAGCTTTTGTGCTAGTTTTCGTGTTGTTAGTCCTTCCATTCCCACTTCATTCAACAAATCTAATGCCGCCGTAATAATGGTTTCTTTATCCAATCGTGCCATCGCTTTCCCCTTAATTTCTATTGACACTCTATCACTGATAGGGATATATTCCAACTCTATCACCGATAGAGAAATGGATAATGAATAAATTTGCGATCACGGCATTAATGATCACAGCCCTTGATGCGATGGGGATCGGTTTGATCATGCCTGTTTTGCCTGCTTTACTGCGTGAATATGTTTCCATAGAACATTTGGCTAATCATTACGGCATGCTGCTCGCACTCTATGCCATCATGCAGGTATTTTTTGCTCCAATATTGGGTAAATGGTCCGATAAATTCGGCCGCCGGCCCATTTTGCTTCTTTCCCTTGCCGGAGCAGCGCTGGACTACACTTTGTTGGCTTTATCGAGCTCACTTTGGATGCTGTATTTAGGCCGTTTAATTTCAGGGATCACTGGTGCAACAGGCGCAGTAGCCGCTTCTGTTATTGCAGACAATACACTGCCACAAGAACGTACCAAGTGGTTTGGTCGTTTAGGTGCAGCTTTTGGTATTGGCTTAATCGCAGGGCCTGCGATTGGGGGTTTTGCAGGACAACTCTCTCCTCATCTTCCTTTTGTTATTGCGGCTATTTTGAATGCGTGCTCTTTTGTCGTGATCTGGTTTATTTTTAAAGATCAACACAAAGTCGCTGAACAGGGTGAGCAGAATGGGGAGCTACCATCACCTGTTCCCTTCATGCAAGTGGTAAAACCCGTGATTCTGCTACTTTTCGTCTTTTTTATAGCGCAGTTAATTGGCCAAATCCCTGCAACAACTTGGGTGTTATTTACCGAAAACCGCTTCCAATGGAATAGCATGCAAGTTGGGTTATCCTTAGCAGGCTTAGGCGTTATGCATGCCTTGTTTCAAGCCTTTGTCGCAGGCGCAATAGCCAAAAGATTCAATGAAAAAGTGACAATCATTGTCGGCTTTATCGTGGATGGGGCCGCATTCATTATTTTGTCATTACTGACAGAAGGCTGGATGATTTACCCAACATTGGTCTTACTCGCTGGTGGCAGTATTGCATTGCCAGCGCTACAAGGGTTGATGTCAGCTCAAGTTAATCAAGCTAACCAAGGTAAATTACAAGGGATTTTAGTCAGTTTAACCAATGCCACTGGGGTTATTGGTCCATTATTATTTAGTTTTATTTTTGGTCAAACACTCGCAACATGGGATGGCTGGGTATGGCTGATTGGTGCGATGATGTATGTTTTATTGATCGCATTTATTTTATCTTTTCATAGAAGTAGCAGCCAGATAGTTAAAATAACGAAACTGCCGGAGAGCTAAGTTTTAGCATGTCAATATCAAGTGCTATGATGGCCTTATCAGATTTGCTTTTGGAACATGACGTTAAGAGATATTTCGATGACAATACAACCTAAAAAGCCGAGAACGAAACCTGCAAAAGAAAGGCTAGATAACCTGATAAACGCATCATCTGAACTTAAATCATGGTATGAAAATAGCGTCAAATACTATGTCGAAAAGCAAAATATTTATATAGTTAATAAGGTAACTATCTGATTTTTCGTTACTGTAACCCTATGATGTATTGATATTTAACCCCCCTTAAGGGGGATTAAATCATGACTAACACTAAACAGGATTTGGTTTTGGCAACCAAGTAGATATAAAGTAGGAAAGCCCACAAACCGCAACAAATAGCCCAACATAACCTAAGTTAAAGTGACCTAAATAACCGACGACTAAAGGCGTTATCCCCCCGATAGAGGCAGAGGCGCCATTGTACCCTACGCCTAGTATTGTTGCTTGCCCATTAGATTTATCCATCAGTACGGCCGATAAATTACACAATATCATCGCTGAATATACGGACATAACGACTTGAGCGAAAAAGACGAGAAGTAAATTATCTAGCTGCAATGAAAAATAGAGTGGTACTGAAAGCAATACCATCCCAATGACTCCCATATTAAAAACAGATTTAACTGAGCTATATTTATCGGTTAACCAACCACATATCAGCATAAAAATTAACAATAGACCGGACGAAAATATTTCATAAAAACTCTTTATCTCGTCTATCATTAATTTTTCAATAATTAATGAAGTTGATAAATTTTGAGAGTAGAAAGTGACAGTACCAGGAATGGTAAATAAGAAAACCCAAAATACATGGAGCCAACTGAATATTGGTTTTTCATCTAATTCACTTTTATAATCCGGTAATTTTGCTCTAAACCAAAAACTAATTAAAATATTAATTAAACCAATTAATAGTGGGAGCCTCCAGCCAATTGACTGCATCGCTTCTTCAGAAAATGTGTTCTTTAACATGAAAACGACAGCTAATGATGCGATTACTCCACATAAAGAACTACCAACAATAATTGATGAAACTCTAGATTGAATATTCCCATCTAAATCCTTAAATAAATAAGTGATTAAAGAAGGAAATTCCCCAGCAAAACTAAAAGAAAGTGCTAATTGTAAAATTAATATTACTAATGGCGTATAGTTCCCTAATAATTCAATGGGTAACAGTGCCATCATTAATGTTGCCGTACCGGTTATCATACTTGTTAATACTAGAGCTGATTTTTCCCCTACCGTATCAGCATATCGGCCTATAACATACCCACCTAGTGGGCGGATTAAAAAACGTAATGCAAAAATCCCCCATACCATTTCCGTTGCTTGTGTATAACCTAAATTAGTTAATTCCGTACTTAAATAAGTGGATATAGCCGCAAACACAGCAATATCATAATACTTTAAAGCATTACCTGCGACGGCGCCAAACATGAATCTCCATTTCATTATTTATCCCTTTTCTATTAATCAATTTCCTTGTAGAAAAATATTCTCATATTTAAGGGTAACTCACCAAAGATTCCAAACACGCAAGAGTAATGCCATTTTCTTTTAAAGCCTGAAATAAACCACTAGGTGAAGTATAAGAGCAACCTAGTTTTTCTTTAATGCGTAGAATACGTTTATTTTCTGTCGCTTCCGAACAACCTTGAATATAACTAATTTCCTTTACTCGGCAATGTGATAATAATAAACGAATAGTTATCATTTCTTTACGGGTAAAACGAATGTTACCAAAACGCATATAATGATGAAAATCTAAAATATCTCGGTTATTATCTTCAATTTGTTGAGATAAGCTTATGTCCGCCCTAAGTGGTAAAATAATATTTTCATTATCTTTCCAGACATGCTGGGAGTAATCAGAAATAACAGCTCTTAATTTATAGAGCTCTAATAACTCATTAGATGAGAATTTCTTTATTGAATTTATTGATGTAATTTCATATACACCGCCATATTGAGTACAAAAATCCACTTTCATTTCTTTCTTATCTGTTTTAGATAATGTTTTTTGAAATTCGGCAGAGTAATTATTCCAATATTGAATACCAGGGATTAATCGCTCCTTTACTTTCTTATCTAAATCATCATCCCAAACCATAAGAACCCAATTATAATTACTAGAAATAGTCCTTACAGAATGATTAATCAAATCTACTCTACTATAAGTAACATCTATATCATTCCAATCGAAATACTTTAAAAACTTATCACCAAAACCAGAACAAGAAAGTTCTAGGTGTTTATTTTCTATATTCATATGTCACCCTTACATTTAAATAGTTAATAACCTTTGTTTTTTACTCAATAACAATGAAACAAATAGAGTTAACGAACTCAACGAAACAAAAACACCAACCAAGGAAACATCAATGATGACTAAATAGTTGATAATTAAAGGCGTTAACCCGCCTATAATCGTCGATGCAAGATTGTATCCCATACTTAAAGTCGTAACTTGTCCATTGGCTGGTTTTGCCATGGCATAATTCCAATTACATAAAACCATTGCTGAAATAATAATAATTGACGATTGGGAGATAAGTACTAATGATAAAACCTTAGTCGACATTAGGTAATAAATAGGAATTGATAGTATGGCAGCAAGCTTTACCCCTAAGTTAAAAACCCGTTCAGCGTAACTGTATTTATCTGTTAACCAGCCAACTATTGCCATTAAAATCAATAATAAAGTTGATGATATCATTGAATATATACTTTTAAATTCTTCTAGCTCTAACTCCTTAAGCAAAAAAGAAGATGAAAAATTTAAGGTATAAAAAATAACCGAACCAGGAATAACAACCAGTAAAATATTAAATGCCTTAAGCCAATCTATTTTTTGGCACCCATCATACTCAATGGGTTGGTCTGGTAAGCGATAGCGAAACCAAAAACAAATCAGTATATTACCTAGACCTAATAGTAGTGGTATCCTCCACCCCACCCTTTGCATGGTTTCAGGGTCTAATATATTTTCGAGAATTAACACGATTCCTAACGAGCCAATAACACCAACAACCGCACTTCCGGTTAACAACGCCGAAATTCTACCTCGTTCTTGGGGCTTAGAGTCTTTATATAAATAGGTAGACAGTGATGGGCTTTCACCCGCAAAACTAAAAGATAGCAACATTTGAAGAAATAATATGGCTAAAGGCGTATATACCCCTAAGAGTTCAATTGGCAAAAATGCCATACATAATGTTGCACTACCGGTGAGAATACTTACCAAAATCATTGCTGGTTTTTTACCAACTTTATCTGCATAACGGCCAATCACATACCCACCTAGTGGTCGTATAAGAAAGCGTAAAGCAAAAATCCCCCACACAAGTTCCGTTGCTTGCTGATAACCTAGCCGAGTTAATTCTGCACTTAAATATGATGAAATCGCTGCAAAAATTGCAACATCATAAAATTCTAAGGTATGCCCTGCTACAGCGCCAAAACGTAATTTCCATTTCATAAAATGATCCCATATCCCTATATGAAACAAATAGTTAAATTAATTAATAGGCATTAATTTTTCTAAGCTTGCTAATGTAATCCCGTGATCTTTCATTACCGAAAAACATTCCTTTTGAGATACCATTTCACAGTTTAATTTTTTCTTGATATTGTTAACCCTTATATATTCGTCCTCCTCCGAACAGCCTTGAATACGGCTAATTTCATTTATATTTCGGTGGGAAAGCAACAAACGGATGGTTAATACTTCTTTATTTGAAAATGACAACTGCCCAAAACGTATATAATTAGAGATTTCATTACCCCTGCAAATAATAGGTGCGGTTTCGTCTAATTCAATTTTTTGGCGTAACGGTAATGCAACCGTTTTATTTTCAGACCATTTTTCATATGCATATTCAGAAACTATTGAACGCCATCGATACAATGAAAGTAAATGATCATATGGGACTTTATGATTCGCATTGAGTGAAAATATCTCAAATAAATTATTGTATCTATTGCAAAAATCAATTTTTTTATTTCCTTTATCTAATTTAGTTAAAATTTTCTGGTATGCTTCCGAATAATTACTCCAATATTGAACACCCGCAAATAACCGTTCTTTTAATGATAAATCCATATCATGATGCCAATAAATTAATTGCCATTCATAGTCGCTTGACAATGCATATATCTTTTTTTCGTCAATATCAATAATATTATAATTAACATCAATATCATTCCAATTAAAATAATTACATAGGTCTAATTTCACACTAGCACTTATTTTTTCCATCCTATTGCTTTCTATATCCATAAAAATCACCTTTTAGTTATTTAAATAAAAATAAAGATAATAAAAACGTTGAATCTATATCTTTAACACATAAAAATAAATATTCAAAGGCCAAAATTTAAAGGTATTCAAAATTAAGAATTATTTTTTTATCTTTATATCTCAATTGAATTACAGTTCATTAAAATAATTTAAATTATATTTATATATTAACTATTGGAGATCATATGAAACAAGATTGGCACTCGGCTGATATTATTGCAGCAATAAAGAAAAAAGGTTCTTCTCTTTCACAAATATCACGTTCAGCAGGGTTAAACTCATCAACATTAAATAATGCCCTGTCAAGACGCTGGCCAAAAGGAGAACGTATTATTGCCGAGTTTTTGGGTGTTGCACCATCTGAAATTTGGCCATCGCGTTATAACGAAAAATAACATAAGAATTGTTTTCTCTATGTCCCCAAAAATATCAAAAAAAGCGGGTAACTTTCTCTGTCACCCGCTTATTATTCATTTTTAATTAAAAAATGCTTAATTTGAAAGCTAACTTGATACTTTTAAACCAATTAGCCCTGTAATAATCAAGGCAAGGCTTAATAAGCGAAACATATTCGCTGATTCCCCAAGAAAAATAATCCCAACAATTGCCGTACCCACTGCACCAATACCGGTCCAAATTGCATAAGCCGTGCCGACAGGTAAGTCACGCATTGCGTAAGCTAACAGACCCATACTCGCAATAATCGCAATAATGGTAATGATACTCGGTGTTAAACGTGTAAAACCGTGGGTATATTTTAAGCCAACAGCCCATACAACTTCTAATAAACCCGCAAATAAAAGGACGATCCAAGCCATAGCTGGTTGCTCCCGTTAAATACTCGGGGTCGTCCCCATATTTAAATGACGTTAATTCAGGTCGTCCTGAATACGTATGAAGTGAAAATCCATTATAAACATTCATGTAACAAGACTCAAGCAACGAAAAATAACAAATAAGCGCAAATCAGCAATAATATTTAACCTTTTTATACTGTTTTTTATGATTAAGCATCATAACCATCGCACTCAAAATTATACACAGGTAAAGTAGGTGTCTTATCTGGCAAGTTCATCGAGAAAACAGCATGAGTCTCAGAGACATCTTACTCGCCCTTTGTGTGGTGATTATTTGGGGAGTTAACTTCGTTATCATTAAGCTCGGGGTAACTGCACTTCCACCGTTATTATTAGGTGCCTTACGCTTCATGTTTGTGGCCTTTCCCGCTATTTTTATTTTTAAACGCCCTAAAATTCCATTCAAATTATTACTTCTCTATGGGCTAACGATTAGCTTTGGTCAATTCGCCTTCTTATTTTGTGCTATTCGAGTTGGTATGCCCGCGGGTATAACCTCTGTCATATTGCAATCCCAAGCTTTCTTTACCCTATTACTTGGCGCAATGATTTTAAAGGAATCATTACAGCCAACCCACTTTATTGGTATGTTTATCGCGATTGCAGGGCTGACGGTGTTAGCCAATGGTGCCACTGCCGGTGGGCTTGATGATATCCCATTACTCGGATTAGCATTCACTTTAATTGCTGGATTATCATGGGCTTGTGGTAATATCACTAATAGAATTATTATGAAACAGGAAGACGCAGAGAAATGCAGCCCCTATCTTTAGTCAGTTGGAGTGCTCTGATCCCAATTATTCCGTTTTTAATTAGTTCATGGATTTTAGAAGGTGAAGAAGCAATTATTGAAGGGCTATCTGGTTTTAATTGGTCGGTCTTTGGTGTCATTATCTATTTAGCTTATTTATCAACATTTGTTGGCTATGGGATCTGGGGTGTCTTACTTGGTCGCTATGAAGCGTGGCGTGTTGCTCCTTTTTCATTGTTAGTTCCCGTCTTCGGTTTAAGCAGTAGTGCATTATTTCTTGATGAGCACATTAATGGCGTACAAGTTGCTGGCCTTGTTTTAATCATGTTTGGCCTAATTACTACACTTTTTGGCAAAAAAATAATTCAAAAATTAAGACATACCTAGTTAACCAATTAATAATCGGAGGTTTTTTAACTTCCGATTATTTGCCCTACCTTTACCCATCCCCTCATCGGTAAAAACACATCAACAGTCATTAATTTCAAAATAAATAATAAATCAAGATAAAAAACCAATTCAATAGACAACCACTAGTCCAAAACCAAATAAAATCCAATAAATAATCCTAAATTAGTGATACTGGCTACAATTATGAAATTTATCTCAAATTTCAATTAGGTGTATCGGTTTAGCTACTTTTTCTTTGACTTAAGTATGGTTATACCTTTTTCAGTTTTACTTAAACAAATAACAAAAAGTAATCAACTGAACAGATGGGGATGGCTATGGGTAAACAATTAATATGGATTGTGCTCGCATTACTTGGTGCTTTTTCACTGGGTTACATCGCCTTAAATCGAGGTGAACAGATTAATGCCCTGTGGATCGTTGTTGCAGCCGTGTGTATTTATCTGATTGCATACCGATATTATGGGCTTTTTATTGCTAAAAAAGTACTCCAAGTTGATGCAACTCGTATGACACCAGCAATTCGTCATAACGATGGCTTAGACTACGTACCAACAGATAAAAAAGTATTATTTGGCCACCACTTTGCCGCTATCGCAGGTGCTGGCCCACTTGTCGGCCCTGTACTTGCGGCACAGATGGGGTATTTACCAGGCATGCTTTGGCTACTTGCTGGGGTTGTGCTAGCAGGGGCCGTACAAGACTTTATGGTGTTGTTTGTTTCAACACGTCGAGACGGCCGTTCACTGGGTGAATTAGTTAAAGAAGAAATGGGTAATACGGCTGGGGTTCTGGCTTTAATTGCTTGTTTTATGATTATGGTGATTATCTTAGCCGTACTCGCTATGATTGTCGTAAAAGCCCTCACTCATAGCCCATGGGGAACTTACACCGTTGCCTTTACTATTCCATTGGCGATTTTTATGGGTATTTATACCCGTTATATACGCCCAGGACGCATTGGTGAAGTTTCTATTATAGGGTTAGTTTTCCTCGTATTTGCAATTATCTCTGGGGGTTGGGTCGCTGAAAGCGAAACTTGGGCACCTTATTTTGACTATACTGGTGTTCAACTCACTTGGATGTTAGTGGGATATGGCTTTGTTGCCGCTGTACTTCCTGTTTGGCTGCTACTTGCCCCACGAGACTACCTATCAACCTTCTTAAAAATCGGTACTATTATTGGTTTGGCAATTGGTATTTTAATCCTCAATCCAAATCTACAAATGCCATCGCTGACCAAATATATTGATGGTACAGGCCCGGTTTGGGCAGGTGACTTGTTTCCATTCTTATTTATTACCATTGCTTGCGGTGCCGTTTCTGGCTTCCACGCACTGATATCATCGGGTACCACACCCAAAATGTTGGCGAATGAAAACCAAGCTTGCTTTATCGGCTATGGTGGCATGTTGATGGAATCTTTTGTAGCTATCATGGCGTTAGTCGCCGCTTGTGTGATTGACCCGGGTGTTTATTTCGCCATGAATAGCCCCATGGCAATGTTAGCCCCCGCAGGTACACAAGATGTAGTCGCTTCTGCTGCCCAAGTTGTCAGTAGTTGGGGCTTCCATATCACCCCTGAACAGCTTAACAGCATTGCTAATGATGTGGGTGAAACCAGTATTATTTCACGTGCCGGAGGTGCTCCAACACTGGCTGTTGGGATGGCGTATATTCTCCACGGTGCCCTTGGCGGTCTAATGAATGTCGCCTTCTGGTATCACTTTGCCATCCTATTTGAAGCGTTGTTCATTTTAACCGCGGTGGATGCAGGAACTCGAGCGGCACGCTTTATGCTGCAAGATTTACTGGGTGTGGTTTCTCCATCCTTGAAACGTACCGATTCGTTACCCGCAAACTTGATAGCAACCGCGCTATGTGTGCTTGCTTGGGGTTATTTTCTTCACCAAGGTGTTGTCGACCCACTTGGCGGTATTAACACCTTATGGCCATTGTTTGGTATCGCGAACCAAATGTTAGCGGGTATGGCATTAATGCTGTGTGCTGTGGTACTGTTTAAAATGAAGCGCCAAAGATATGCATGGGTCGCTTTAGTCCCAACTACATGGTTGTTAATCTGTACGATGACTGCAGGCTGGGAGAAAACTTTCAGTGAAGATGCCCGTGTTGGTTTCTTAGCTGTCGCAAATAAATTCCAAGCAATGATTGATAGCGGTAATATTCCAGTTCAATATACGGAATCTCAATTAACTCAGTTAATTTTCAATAACCGCTTAGATGCAGGATTAACTATTTTCTTTATGATTGTTGTGGTATTGCTAGCTCTATTCTCCATTCGCACTGCGTTGAAGGCATTAAAATCCGACCAACCAACAGCGAATGAAGTACCATACGAAGCCATGCCAGCCAACTATGAAGAAATCGTGGCAAATACACGCCATCATTGATTTTCGCGGAAAAGCTTGTCACTGTTTAGGACATATACTCTTTCTCCAAAATAATTCACGTTGGAGCAAGGCGGCAAAGAAGATAATCCCTAGGAGCATACTCCAGTATGTGACTAGGGTTAGCGAATGAAGCCAACGCAGCAATAGCGTGAAGTATGAAGGAGAAACTAGGAGCATACATAACAGTATGTGACTTGGGTAGCCGAGAGCAGCCAACACCGCTACAACACAAAGTATGACGAGGATTTATGTTTGGAGAACTGGGAAAAGCAGCCCGCTACCTAGGCCAAGCGGCAAAAATGATGGTCGGCGTCCCCGATTACGACAACTACGTCGCTCATATGCAAAAAACGCACCCTGACCAAACTCCCATGACCTATGAAGAGTTTTTTAAAGAGCGCCAAGATGCACGTTACGGTGGTAAAGGTGGGTTTAAGTGCTGTTAGGCCTTAAAAAATAGACAAAAAAAGCCGTGGCATTCCGACCACGGCTTTTTATTTTTAACGATTCAGTATAGGATCAACCGTTATTTTACGCGTGAAACATACTCGCCAGAACGAGTATCAACACGGATCACTTCACCGATCTGAACAAACAGAGGAACCTTAACCACTGCGCCAGTGCTCAGTGTTGCAGGTTTACCACCTGTACCTGCGGTATCACCTTTCAGGCCAGGGTCAGTATCAGTAATTTCTAACTCAACAAAGTTAGGTGGAGTGACCGCGATAGGACGGCCGTCCCACAGTGTTAAAATACATTCTGCTTGGTCAACTAACCATTTCGCGTTATCGCCAACGGTTTTTTCGTCCGCTGCTAACTGTTCGAAAGTTTCGTTGTTCATGAAATGCCAGAACTCACCGTCGTTGTACAGGTAAGTTAAGTTCATATCCATGACATCTGCACCTTCAACAGAGTCAGTAGACTTAAATGTTTTTTCCAACAGTTTGTTAGAAATCAGTTTACGGATACGCACACGTGCGAACGCTTGACCTTTACCCGGTTTGACGAATTCACTTTCTAAAACGACACAAGGCTCGCCATCTAACATGATTTTAAGACCTGAGCGGAATTCATTGGTACTATAAGTAGCCATGGTGATCCTCTAATTTATAAACTAAAAATGGCATAGCCAAAAAATGGTCGATATTGTAACTCAAAATACCTCATCCAGAGAAGTCTGGATACAACAACTTGCAGAAGCAATCACTAATCCAGATGAATTGCTGCAAATACTTAACCTAGAAAATCACCTTTTATCAAAAGAAGGCAGTGAGGCACGTAAACTATTTCCTTTACGCGTTCCAATGCCCTTTATTTCCCGTATGAAGAAAGGCGATCCACTAGATCCTCTGTTATTGCAGGTACTAACCGCAAAAGCAGAGTTTGATATACATCCAGGTTTTTCTACTGACCCACTAGAAGAGCAGGATAATGAAATTCCAAGTTTACTGCATAAATACCACAACCGCGCATTACTGCTGGTAAAAGGTGGCTGTGCAGTCAACTGTCGCTACTGTTTTCGCCGGCATTTTCCTTATGAAGACAACAAAGGAAATAAAAATAACTGGTTGATGGCTGTGGATTATATAAAAAACCACACCGAACTCAATGAAATCATCTTCTCAGGTGGTGATCCATTGATGGCAAAAGACCATGAACTCGATTGGCTTATCAGCCAATTAGAGGCGATCCCACATATAAAACGCCTTAGAATTCATACTCGTTTGCCTGTAGTGATACCAGAACGTATCACTGAAACTCTCTGTAAACGCCTTGCTAGCTCAAGGTTACAAGTAATTATGGTGACACACGTTAACCACGCTAACGAAATCGACGAGTCATTCACCAATGCTATGCAAAAACTAAAGTTATCAGGTGTGACATTATTAAACCAAAGCGTATTACTGCGCCAAGTTAATGACAACGTGACAGCTCTGATGAATTTAAGTAATGCTCTGTTTGATGCGGGTATTTTACCTTATTACTTACATGTATTAGATAAAGTCCAAGGTGCCGCTCACTTTTTAGTGAGTGATACTGAAGCTAGACAATTAATACAGCAATTATTGAGTAAAGTCTCAGGGTACCTTGTACCTAAGCTCGCTCGGGAAATTGGGGGAGAGCCAAGTAAAACACTGCTTGACCTTAATTTAAGGCAGAACTAGAAAGCAAAACGCCCAAATCATCATTTGGGCGCTATGAATTCATTTTAGGGGCACTTATAAACTTGGCCAACCATTTTGCTATCTAATGGAATGAAGCTAGATAACACAGTTTCACTTGGACTTGATGCACCAAAAATCACGTTACCGCCCATTGCCGCGGCTTTATTACGTAAATCATTTGCTGCGCTGCGCATTGAGCTAGATTCATTATTCACACCACTCAACCAGTTGCTTTGAGTCCCTGCAACCTGACCGAGAAGTTGGCAATCACTTCCTGGTTGATTCTCAACAAAACGAACTTGTGAGCCTGCCGCAGTCAAATTAGTTGTTGTTGAACAACCTGCTAAAAGCAATAATGCAGCAGCACCAAGCAAGACTTTAATTCGCATGTTTTCCCTCATTTTTTCATTGTGTTTTTGCAGCTGGTTTGAAAATCGCTTTAGTTTCAATAATCTATTAATTGAAATATCTAGGAGGTGATTAACATACAGCGCCATAATTGCCGCACATCACCAGCCGAATAGAGTTTACCACAAATTAACCAAGAACCTGCTCTATTCTTTACTAATTCAAACCATTTACCTTACGTTAAATATAACCTGTGAAGCAACATTGACGCAAAAATAAATCGTATAACGCATTAATTGTACATCGTTTCGAGGTATTACATTCATCAATAATTAATGGTTATATATTTATTAAAAACCAATAAAAAACCGGCACCGCTAGGAACACTAACGATACCGGTTTTGTGGTGGGTAGCCCTAACTGAGTTAGTGACTACTTAAGCTTGATGTCGCCAGCTGGCTTACATCATACCGCCCATTCCACCCATGCCGCCCATACCAGCAGCACCTAAGTCAGGTGCGTCTGATTTTGGCAGTTCAGTGATCATCGCTTCAGTGGTAATCATCAGACCTGCGATAGACGCTGCGAATTGCAGAGCAGAACGCGTTACTTTAGTTGGGTCTAAGATACCCATGTCAATCATGTCGCCGTAAGTATCAGTCGCCGCGTTGTAACCTTCGTTACCTTTTGCTGCTTTCACGTTGTTAACAACAACAGAGGCTTCTTCACCTGCGTTAGTAACGATTTGACGCATTGGCGCTTCCATCGCACGCAGAGCAACACGAATACCTACGTTTTGTTCTTCGTTTTCACCAGTCAGTGCTTCCAGTTTCGCTGCAACGCGAACCAGTGCAGTACCACCACCAGCAACAACACCTTCTTCAACCGCTGCGCGAGTTGCATGCAGAGCATCGTCAACACGAGCACGTTTCTCTTTCATTTCAACTTCAGTTGCTGCGCCCACTTTAATAACAGCAACACCGCCTGCTAATTTAGCAACGCGCTCTTGCAGTTTTTCACGGTCGTAGTCAGAAGAAGATTCTTCGATTTGTTGACGAATTTGTGCAACACGGCCCGCAATCGCAGATTCTTCACCCACACCATCAATGATAGTGGTAGTGTCTTTGTTAATAACAATACGTTTTGCTTGACCTAAATCTTCTAATGTCGCTTTTTCTAACTCCATACCGATCTCTTCAGAGATAACAGTACCGTTAGTCAGAATTGCGATATCTTGCAGCATGGCTTTACGACGGTCACCGAAGCCCGGTGCTTTAACCGCTGCAACTTTAACAATACCACGCATGGTGTTAACAACCAGAGTTGCCAGTGCTTCACCTTCAACATCTTCAGCGATGATTAACAGTGGTTTGCTTGCTTTAGCAACGCCTTCTAATACTGGCAGTAATTCACGGATGTTAGAGACTTTTTTGTCAACTAACAGGATGAATGGGTTTTCTAATTCAACTGCACCTGTTTCTGGTTTGTTGATGAAATAAGGAGACAAGTAACCGCGGTCAAATTGCATACCTTCAACCACATCCAACTCATCTTCCAGACCAGTACCTTCTTCAACTGTGATAACGCCTTCTTTACCGACTTTATCCATAGCTTCTGCAATTAATTTACCCACGGTTTCGTCGGAGTTTGCAGAAATAGTACCAACCTGTGCGATTGATTTAGTGTCTGAACAAGGAACAGACAAGGCTTTCAGTTCTTCAACTGCAGCAACAACTGCTTTGTCGATACCGCGTTTCAGGTCCATTGGGTTCATACCCGCAGCAACCGCTTTTAAGCCTTCAGTAATGATAGCTTGAGCCAGTACAGTTGCAGTTGTTGTACCGTCACCTGCAGCGTCGTTAGCTTTAGAAGCAACTTCTTTCACCATTTGAGCGCCCATGTTTTCGAATTTGTCTTCTAATTCGATTTCACGTGCAACTGAAACACCATCTTTGGTGATAACTGGTGAACCGAAAGATTTATCTAAAACTACATTACGGCCTTTAGGACCTAAAGTCACTTTTACTGCGTCTGCCAGAACATTCACACCACGAAGCATTTTCGTACGTGCATCACTACCAAATTTAACGTCTTTAGCTGCCATTATCTCTTTCCTTCAAATTCTTTTCGTTCGTTGAGAAGTTTTAAGTGAAAATTACGCTTCAACAATTGCCAGAATGTCACTTTCGGACATAATCAGAACTTCTTCATTGTCGATTTTTTCAGCTTTCACGCCATAACCATCGTTAAAAATTACGATATCGCCAACTTTCACATCCAGTGCTTTGATTTCACCATTTTCGAGGATGCGGCCGTTGCCAACAGCAAGAACTTCACCACGAGTTGATTTGCTTGCAGCAGTACCCGTCAGAACGATCCCGCCGGCAGATTTTGATTCAACTTCTTTACGCTTAACGATAACACGGTCATGCAATGGACGAATTTTCATTAATAGTTCTCCTATAAATAAAGTCCATACTAGGTAAAAGGACGATACCAGCATGTCTTAAATAAACTAGTACCATGTTTGAGCAGATTGGGGCGAAGAAGAGGGACTTCAAGGGGGGAGATAAAAAATTTTTCATTTTTATCTCCCCATAAAGAGGGTGGTTTTATGGTTTAGGGCGATCGTCTTTATCTGATGAATCTGTTTTATCTGAATTATCGATTGTAAAAGAAGGATCATCTTGCTTACGTTGGAATTCCCCCTCAAAAGTATCGCCACGTTGAAAGCCGCTATTTCCTGTTTGGTTAAAACCTGAACCCGGCTGGTAGAAACGAATATGAGGAATTAAGCGCATTACAATAAGCTTTTGAATTGGCGGAAGTAACAATAGTAAGCCAATAAAATCTGTAAAGAACCCCGGCACAATCAATAAGAAGCCCGCTAAAACCAATGCAACGCTCTTGATCATTTCAGCTGCTGGGCTTTCACCCGATGCTAACTTTTGTTGGATTTGTAGTACATTTTTCATACCTTGATTTTTAACGAGTGACACACCTAAACAGGATGTCAAAACGACCAAAATTAGCGTCATTAAAACACCAACTTCGGATGCAACCCGCACAAAAATCACGGATTCAATGTAAACGAGAATACATATCAGAATGAGTGGTAACCAGCGCACAAGTTCTCCTTTATTTCAATAAGCTATCGATTATTTTACGCCCCTAGGGAAACCTTTGTGAACTGCATCTAAGAGACAACTATCAATATTCGCTTTTTTCTTTAGTATAGCCATAATAATTGGGGCAGAGATAACGCTTTTCAACTCACAGATTTTTTTCATTAATGATACTTATCTGTGATGAATGTCACACAACGTGAAATCTGTTGCATAAATCAAACTATATAGTGATCTAGGTTCAAGGCAATAGATGATTAAAAGCATATCATCTACCCATAAATCAGTAGATCATAATGCTGACAACGTAGTAGACGGTGTTAATTGCTTGTAAAGTTTTACTTTGCAATATTAATCACCTGTGAATTTTGTTTTACGAAGTATAGATTTTTAAAGCGCATAAACGGACAGTAACTGTAATCTAATTAAGAAGGTTCTCATGTCAAACAATACTCGTATCGAAGAAGACCTGTTAGGTAAAAAAGAAGTTCCAGCTGATGCCTATTATGGTGTTCATACTCTGCGTGCGATTGAAAACTTTTATATCAGCGACCGCACTATTAACGATGTCCCAGAATTTATCCGCGGCATGGTTATGGTAAAAAAAGCGGCAGCTTTAGCCAACAAAGAACTGAAAACTATTCCTCGTAATATCGCAGAGACTATTATCAAAGCCTGTGACGTTGTGTTGAATGAAGGCAAATGCATGGATCAGTTCCCTGTTGACGTATTCCAAGGTGGTGCGGGCACATCACTGAACATGAATACCAATGAAGTACTGGCGAATATCGGTTTAGAGCTGATGGGTCACAAAAAAGGGGAATATGAATTCCTCAACCCAAATGATCACCTGAACAAAAGTCAATCCACTAACGATGCTTACCCTACTGGGTTCCGTATCGCAGTGTATAACTCAGTACTGAAGTTAATTGAATCTGTTGAATACCTGAGAAAAGGCTTTGAAGCTAAAGCTGAAGAATACAAAGACATTCTGAAAATGGGCCGTACCCAGTTGCAGGATGCTGTTCCAATGACCGTCGGCCAAGAATTCCATGCTTTCGCTACTCTCTTAAAAGAAGAAGAGAAAAACTTAAAACGCAGCATCGAATTACTGCTCGAAGTTAACTTAGGCGCTACTGCTATCGGTACAGGCTTGAATACTGCACCTGGTTACTCAGAGCTTGCCGTTAAAAAATTAGCTGAAGTGACTGGTTTACCATGCGTTCCTGCAGAAGACTTAATCGAAGCAACCTCTGACTGCGGCGCTTACATCACAGTTCACGCGGGCTTAAAACGTCTGGCAATGAAACTGTCTAAAATTTGTAACGACTTACGTCTGTTATCTTCCGGTCCTCGTGCAGGTCTGAAAGAAATCAATTTACCTGAGTTACAAGCTGGTTCTTCTATCATGCCAGCAAAAGTTAACCCTGTAATTCCTGAAGTTGTTAACCAAGCTTGTTTCAAAGTTATTGGTAACGATATCTGCGTAACAATGGCTGCTGAAGCGGGTCAATTGCAATTAAACGTAATGGAACCAGCGATTGGCCAAGCGATGTTCGAATCCATCTCTTTAATGAGCAACGCATGTCGTAATCTGCAAGAAAAATGCATTAGCGGCATTACAGTAAACAAAGAAATCTGTGAAGCGTTTGTATTTAACTCCATCGGTATCGTCACTTACTTGAACCCATTCATTGGCCACCATAATGGTGACATCGTGGGTAAAATTTGTGCTGAAACTGGTAAGAGCGTCCGCGAAGTTGTTTTAGAACGCGGTTTGCTGACCGAAGCTGAACTGGATGATATTTTCTCTATTGAGAACTTAAAACACCCAGCTTATAAAGCAAAACGCTTTGATGACTAAAAAATTTATGTTTATCATAAATAACACTTAAAAATAAAGGCACGCCTCTCAATAGAAAGCGTGCCTTTTTTGATTGATACACACACAAATAATTAACATAACAGTTTCATAATTTTAATTTTCATTTTGTCGAGGAGTAAACACTATGTTAGCCGTAGAATTTATTATTGTTCTGCTGGCGTAAGCGCTTAATGAACCAGTAAAGCTTTACTCAACCTCACTGATTTCTACGTTCCATGGCATGAGATCCGACACATTATCTTTCGGACTTCGTTTTGGTAACTCGGTAAACAGGTGTTGGAAGTAATAATAAGGGTTCATGTCATTAGCGCGGCAAGTCATCACGAGGCTATACAAGTTTGCACTCGCCTTTGCTCCGCCTACCGAAGTTGAGAACATCCAATTTTTGCGACCTGTCGTGAACGGCCTTATATCTCGTTCGGTCACATTGTTGTCGATACTTATATCGCCGTCTTCAAGGTAGGTAAGCAGCTTAGGCCACTGGTTTTGCGTATAAGTGATGGCTTTGCCAAGTAATCCTTTAGGGAGAACGTTTTGACTGTCAAGCCATTGCTTGAACTCATCTAAAATAGGTTTGGCTTCTTCTTGTCGTAGTTGGTGTCGAGATTTTGCATCAAGCCCTTTGGCTTTCTTTTCAAGACCGTATAGTTTGCTAATAAAGTTCAGTGCTTTTTCTGGCTTGCCCGCTTTTTTTGATGGTGAAGCTTTTTGAGCATCAGTGAACTTTCTGCGTACATGCGCCATGCAAGCAGCTTGAGTCACGTCCTCAAGTTTATCGTATGCACTGTAGCCATCCGATAGCAAGTAACCAGAGTAACCACCTAAAAAGTCTTGTACGCACTCTGCTCTGCGGCTGGCTTGATAGTCGTAGATAACCACTGGGTTATTGACGAACTCACCGCTACGATAGACCCACATATATGACTTAGATTGTGCTTTCTTATCTTCTTCACGTAATACTTGAACAGTGGTTTCGTCCGTGCAGATGAGCTTTTCTTTCAATAACTCACTTTTCATTGCATCAATAATGACTTGCACTTTGCTTCCTAACTGAACGCACCAGTTGGCCAGTGTAGCGCGACTAATATCTATACCAGAGCGATTGAGAATATCCACTTGGCGATAGAGTGGCAGAGCATCAACGTATTTTGCTGTGACTACAGCGGCGAATGCATCTGCACTCCCTAGGCTTTTAGGGATCATACTTGCGGGTTTTGGGGCTGTGATAATCTTTGTTTCAGTCTGTGTTTTTTCACACTGCCGGCAAGCGTACTTGGTTCGCTCGTGACGTATAACACTAACCTTCTGTGGGATGATTTTCAGCTCTTCAGAAGTTTCAACACCACATTGATGTAAAGGCTCGTCGCAGCAGTCGCAATAAGGGGCATTGAGTTCATGTTTATGAACTTCACGCTCGAGCTCTTTTGGAAAAGGCTTACGGCCTGTTTTTTTCTTGTCGTCGTCGGATTTAGCCGTACTCTTTTGTTGCTCCGCTTCGTTAAACGTACCTTTGGGTATTTTTTCACTTTGTGATGAGAAGCGCTTTGACTTACTTAAATTGAGCTGTTCAATCAACAACTCAATTTTGGTTTTGAGCTCGGCAACCTCCTCTTGCTTTGCCTCAAGGAGTTTATCTTTTGCTTCGTTCTGTTGGTGAAGCTCAAGCAGCATAGCTTTTAGCTGGTCGATATCATCAGGGAGGTCGGTCATGTCTGGGCTCTGGTCATCTCAATGACTTAAGTATGACAGCAAAAAAGGATCGTTCAAGCCCAACGTGACGATCAGTATCAGCGGTCACACTTCTAGATTATGAAGTGGACGATGAGCTTTGGCATGTTCGAGCGTTAACCCCGAAAGAAGCCAACCCAGTTGTTGCTTAGTAATATGAATGGCTCCGTCCTCACTGGGTCTTGGCCACTTGAAGGTCCCTTTTTCTAAGCGACGATAGTACAGCCAGAAGCCATTAGTATCCCAAAACAAGATTTTCAATTTATCTCGAGTACGATTGCAGAAAATGAACCAAGACTCACTAAACGGATCCATCTCAAGAGTCTCCGCGACAATCAACGATAGTCCATCAATGGACTTACGCATGTCCGTGACTCCAGAGATGAGGAAAACCTTACCTGTTGGTATCATTGTAGCGCTTCAAACCAAGTCTTAATTTGTTGCGAGCTAAGCGTTGCCGGCAGTTCTGCTCGAATGCCATTATTGAGAATTAACACAACACAACTTGTGCTCACGGTAGGCTCTGTCACCACGATAGGTTGAACCCTGGTTTCAGGCTCGGATTGCGTGAGCTTTTTCGACCAATAGTGAAAAGTCTGATAGCTTATGTTTTGCTCCGAGCAAAACTGCTTAATGCCTAAATTACTTTGTCGTTGCTGCTCTAGAATTGCAGCCCAGTATTCTCGTTTACTTTGTTGTTCCATAGTCCCTCCAATGAAAAAGCTACTATGGCAAATGACGAGTTTGTTTAGTATGTGTGGTTCATTAACCGCTTACCTGCTGGCCATCTTTTTGGGGGCCCGTTTAGGTGGGATAGGTATCGGCTTCGCCGGTGGCCTTGGGGTACTGGTACTCGCTGCTATTGGCGTAAAACCAGGAACCATTCCATTTGACGTTATCTCAATCATCATGGCTGTTATTGCCGCTATCTCTGCAATGCAAATTGCTGGGGGTCTGGACTATTTAGTTGCCCAAACCGAAAAATTACTGCGCCGCAATCCTAAATACATCACCATTCTTGCACCCATTGTTACCTACTTCCTGACACTTTTCGCAGGGACAGGTAATATCTCTTTAGCAACACTGCCTGTTATTGCAGAAGTTGCAAAAGAGCAAGGCGTAAAACCGTGCCGTCCATTATCAACTGCGGTTGTTGCTGCTCAGATAGGTATTACAGCATCACCAATTTCTGCTGCAGTGGTTTACATGGCATCCGTCATGGAAAACCCTGCAATGGTTGGTGCAGGTAACACAGTCAGTTACATCTCTCTCTTAAGTGTTCTATTACCTGCGACATTCCTTGCTATCATTTTGATGTCGTTCATCATCTCTTGGACTTTTAACTCTAAATTATCCGATGACCCTATCTACCAAAAACGTTTAGCTGAAGGTTTAGTTGAACTGCGTGGTAGCCAAGTAAAAGAAATCAAAGCCGGTGCTAAGTCTTCTGTACTGCTGTTCTTACTTGGGGTTGTTGGCGTTGTCTGTTATGCCATCATTAACAGCCCAAGCTTAGGGATTGTCGAAACCCCATTAATGAACACCACAAATGCTATTTTGATTATCATGCTGACTGTAGCGACATTAATCACTATTTTCTGTCGTGTTAATACTGATGCAATCTTGAACTCAAGTACCTTTAAAGCAGGTATGAGCGCATGTATTTGTATTTTAGGTGTTGCTTGGTTAGGTGATACTTTCGTACAGCATAACATTGACTGGATCAAAGAAACTGCCGGTGATTTAATCCATGAGCACTCTTGGATGTTAGCGGTAATTTTCTTCTTCTGCTCTGCTTTACTATACTCACAAGCTGCAACAGCAAAAGCATTGATGCCTATGGCATTAGCGCTGAATGTAAGCCCATTAACGGCTATCGCATCATTCTCTGCGGTTTCTGGTCTATTTATTCTGCCTACTTACCCAACACTGGTTGCAGCAGTACAAATGGATGATACAGGGACAACACGTATTGGCCGATTTGTCTTTAACCATCCATTCTTTATTCCAGGTACCATCGCTGTCGCATTAGCTGTTTCATTCGGCTTCTTATTCGGCGGTATGATCCTATAGTTTATATTAGTATCAATTAATATTATAAAGACCCGTGCAAATCGCACGGGTTTTCTATGCCTACATATAACATATTATTTTTGTTATTCTATACAAAGTCACGGAGGAAATTATAAAAATATAATAATCATTCAGATAAAAAACTAAGCCATTTATTAAAAATATATTTAAAATATATTGAACTCGGTTGTTAATAATTAAATTAAAATCAGAAATAAGTATTTTTCTAACAATATATCTATATTAATACTCTACATATAAGTGTAACAAACAATGACTATAATCATATAATGACAAGCTGCTTCATTCATTTCTTCAAAATCACAAATAGAAATATAAATTCAAAAATAAAGTAAGAATAAATAACCATCAAAACAAATCACTAATAAAGCGGAAGCAGACAAACAATAACACTAAAAAACCCCTCATCACACACAAATTGAGAGTACCAAAGATAGAAATCATCTATCAAAAATTTAAAATCAATCCGCCATAAATATTGGTAATAATTAACTGACCCTTGTTTAATAATATCCGAAAAGTCTGATAACTATCTTTTAATCACTCTGAGTGACACAAATTAAACATCACGAAACTTTAATAGAAAAATAACTTATTTGTTCAATATTTATATATTTGGAGGAGTAATGCTAAATACTCAAAGAAATGAAAATACAAATGTAACCGTTTATATTGGAAGCTTTTTAAAACACCGTAGAAAAGTGGTGGGCTTAACTGGCTCACAATTAGCTTCTCGCTTAAAAATTAGCCAACAACAAGTTTCTCGTTATGAAAGAGGTAAAAATGCGATTACGATCCAAGGTCTTTTAGATATTTTACAAGCTCTCGAATTACGAACACATGATATTGATGATTTTATGAAAAAAGTCTTTCAGTTTTATTATATCGATGCTGCATTAGAAGCTAAGTTGATCAACTAAGACCGATATAAATCCATGAAGTTCGTTTCAGGGGGGTTCTTCCCCCTCCTGTTTGCTTTAAACTCCCCCTCTTAATTTCCTATTTGATTTCGTTCTCCTTCGAAAACGACGACTCATAATAGCACTGCAAACCGCTATAATTCACAATTGAACATTGTTATGATGGATAAAAATCAGACATTATTGTGATGGAGTTAACAATGCCTATCCAACGCGAAATTATTTTAAGCCATGCGTTAAATCAATTGGAAATTCAAGGCTTATCCGCATCTACAGAGAATTTACTCAGTGAAATTGAATCTGATTTCTCTACTATTCGCCAGTTCTGGCCAGACGATGAGGCGCTTATTTATGATTGCTTACGCTATCATAGCCAGCAAATCGAAGTATGGCAGCGACAGACTTTGCTAGATGAGTCCCTAAGCCCACAGCAAAAATTAATGGCTCGCTACCAACAATTATCAGAAAAAGTCAGCCAAGGGCGTTTCCCTGGCTGTTTATTTATTTCTGCATGTAATTATTACCCAGATGCAGAGCACCCTATCCACCAATTAAGTCGCTTGCAAAAAGACAATTCGTTTCACTTCACTAAAAACCTATTAGAAGAGCTAGATATTGAAGACTCTGTATTGGTTGCTAACCAAATGGAACTAGTACTTGAAGGCTGTTTAAACCGTTTATTAGTACAAAGAGACATTCAAGATGTCGAGATTGCACAACACCTTTCTGAGGATATCCTAACAATCGCACTATGCCGTAAAAAAGGAGCGTTAAGTTAAAAAAACAACTAACGCATACTAAACACACACATTTTGCTGAAAAAGAAAACACTCAGTAAAAAAAAGTGGTTTTTTATTAAAAATGCATTGACGCAAACGGCTGAATACGGTTTAATGCGCCCCGTTGCCCGGATAGCTCAGTCGGTAGAGCAGGGGATTGAAAATCCCCGTGTCCTTGGTTCGATTCCGAGTCCGGGCACCACTTCTTTAAAGAACCCGCTCAAAAGGCGGGTTTTTGCTTTTCTAGCTACGGTAGATTTCAGGCCGTTGCAACACGTTATTTATTGACTGGATTTCACGCCATTTTTGCAGATGTTCTTTGCTGTTAAAGACACCTTTACCCCCTCATAAACCTATCTCTTATTTTCTTGTGTAAGTATTCCATAAAAACAAATCATTAACTTTAACAGATATGTCAATTTCAGCTTTTCATTCACACTAGGCTATCAGATTGAATTGTGTTCTATCTACGAAACCTGTCAGCTTAAATCTGAGCTGATACAGTCATGCTACGCTTTAATGTGTCTGGCAGATATACATAAAATAATAGGTGTAGCAATATGCTGCGCTATTTAATGAGTTTTATCTGGAGTATGGAAAGAAACCCGGAGCGGTATATTCAACTATGTCGGGATGTTTTATAACAGTAAGCGTTAGCATGGCTTGCGTGTTCTTATATCACCAACGTAATATAAATATCAATATTATCAATTAGTAACACATGTTTACATAGCTCGTATTAATTCAAAATTAAATTAAGACTAACCTTCAGGTAAGGAAAAAATATAGAGTTTAAAAAGATAACTTGACCATCTTCACATTTTATAAAACATTAATTTGAAGTTATGCTTCATTTGATGCTTTATATTGGAGTTTAATTCTAAATAGAAATCTCACTTATAACCACTACAAGAGTGAACGCGTATGAAAATAATAAAGAAAATATCTTATCTCTTTTTCACCATAATACTGTCTTCACCAATATTCTCATCGACCAGTTTTGCTGAGAAACTCCCCGCCCTTCCTGTGACATTAAAAAATGGAACCGGAGTAATTAACCAAAATATTATTTACATAGGTTTAGGTAGTACAGGAAACTCATGGTATAAACTTGATCTTAATGAAAATAAAAAAAAATGGGAAAAAATAGCTGATTTTCCGGGTACGCCAAGAGACCAAGCTATAGCAATTAAGTTAAATAATAATATTTATATATTCGGCGGAGCGGGAAAAGAAAATATTGAGAGTGAAACAATAAGCTCATTAACAGATGTTTATCGTTATTCACCAAGTGAAGACAAATGGGAAAAAATAGATACTAGTTCACCTTATGGCTTGGTTGGTCATGCAGGGGTTAGTATCAGCACCAATAAAGCTATCATTCTTGGAGGAGTAAACAAGCAAATATTTGATAAATATTTCATTAATTTAAATCATGCTAAAAACAATTCATCTATTAAAAGTAAAGTTATTAATGATTACTTTAATAAACCCATAGAAGGCTATTTTTTTAATCGAGTCATACTAACTTATAATGCAGATAATAATCAATGGGGTTCATTAGGCACTATTCCTTTTAATGGAACTGCGGGTTCTTCATTAGTAAATGATAACAATTCAATAACCTTGATTAACGGTGAATTAAAGCCTGGGTTACGTACTAGTGAAATACAAACGGCTATATTAGAAAATAATCAACTACAGTGGAATACTACTGTACAGAAACTTCCTCCACCATCACCTGAGCAGCAGCAAGATGGCTTGGCTGGTGCATTTGCAGGTTATAGTGCTCATACCTTACTTGTTGCTGGGGGTGCTAACTTCCCTGGGTCTCAGGCTAAGTATTCACAGAAACATTATTTTGCACATCAGGATTTAGACAAAAAATGGCATAAAGAAATTTATGGGTTGATTGATAATCAATGGAAAGTAATTGGTGAACTACCGATCCCTCTTGGTTATGGAATCACTATTGAGCATGGTAATTCACTATATTTAATCGGAGGTGAAACTACAAAAGGTGAGGCAGTTAATTCTGTAATCACTTTAACATTAAAAGATAAAGAGCTAATTATTAACTAAACCAGTTAAATTTATAAATTATAATAACCAACCAAGAACTCCATATTAAATTTATGGAGTCTTATCCACTCAGGTAAAAACTATGTTTAATAATAAAATTTTATTGGCATGTTGTACTTTTTTTATGTCATTTCAATTAAATGCGACTACACTAGACTTTCGTCATGAATATTCAGATTCATCCAGAATAAATAAAGATCGCATTGCCTTTATTCATTCATTTTCAAATGGTATCGGATTTTATATTGATGCCAGTATAAAGTCAGGTGGTGTTGACGGCGAAAAAGATAAAGTATTTAGTGATGTTGTTAATAATGCTATCGAAATGGGGCTAAGTTACAACCATAAGATAAATAAAAGTATAACGTTACAACCGGGATTAATTTTTGAAACAGTTACAGACACATCAATTTATAAACCTTATTTAAAGGCGCAATATAATTTTGATAACGGTTTATATATTGCAGGCCGTTATCGTTTTGATTATGCCAGAAAAACAAAAAAAGCTGTTGATGACGAAAAAACAAATCGCTTTGATGCGTTTATTGGCTATAAATATAATAAATACAAAATTGAATATGACTACACACAAATGTATAGCGATGGCATAAAATATGATAATAAGAAACGTAATTATGAACATAATGTCTCTTTCTCTTACCAATTGAGTGACACATTCACTCCTTATATTGAAGTTGGAAATGTTGCGGTAAGCCCGACCAGTGACGCCCGTCAAACTAGGTATCGTTTAGGATTACAATTCCACTTTTAAATCTTATGTAAAAAGATGCCAAAAATTATAGTGAGTAATTACTCCATTACTCACTATATTATTTTTTCATATTTATCAATAAATTAAGAAAAATATTTTATTATTTGATCTTCTTCACAAATTACGACTTTCGTAATTGAGGAATTTAGCTTCATAAAATAACATTAATTGGAGTTATACTTCAAAATAAAATGGTGAGTTCAAAATGGCATTGATTGAAAAGATGACTACGGATATTCAACAAAAAGGAGGGCTGATCGTTTCTTGCCAGCCTGTCGATAATAGCCCTATGGATAAGCCAGAAATTGTTGCTGCAATGGCTCAAGCTGCAGTTAATGCAGGTGCAGTAGCAGTACGAATTGAGGGAATAGATAATTTAAAAGCAACTCGCCCTCTTATTGATGTGCCAATTATTGGTATTGTCAAACGCGATTTACTGGATAGTCCTGTCAGGATCACACCTTGGTTAAGTGATGTAGAAGCACTAGCAACAGAAGGTGCCGATATTATCGCTTTTGATGGTACGGATCGTGTACGCCCAGTTCCAGTCAATGAGTTATTGGCTTGCATACACCACTTCAATAGGTTGGCAATGGCAGATTGTTCCACATTTAATGAGGGAATGTATTGCCAGGAATTAGGAACAGAATTTATTGGTTCAACTATGTCTGGCTATACCGGTGGTGAAATACCAAAATTACCTGATTTACAATTAGTGGCAGCACTCGCTGAAAATGGATGCCGTGTAATAGCCGAAGGCCGCTATAACACACCTATGATTGCAGCAAGAGCTATACAAGCTGGAGCTTGGGCTGTCACAGTTGGTTCCGCATTAACCCGACTTGAACATGTCTGTGATTGGTTTACCCATGCCCTCAAGTTACAGCAGGAATTAGTTAAATGAATATATTAGCAATTGATATTGGAGGAACAAAGATTTCGGCTGCATTAATCAGTCGAGACAATCAACTTACGCACCATACTCAAATTACAACCCCTGCAAGTGCATCACCAACTCAACTCTATGAAGCTTTGGTGGCGATAACTACACCACTAAAAGCGTATGCAGATGGTGTCGCCGTAGCCTCTACAGGGATTATCTGTGATGGCGTATTAACTGCATTAAATCCTAATAATTTGGGAGGATTAAAAAATTTCCCGTTAAAAAAAACACTTTCTACAATAACCGGTTTGCCTTGCTGGTTACTCAATGATGCTCAAGCTGCTGCATGGGCTGAATATGATTACCGCCATGAAAATATCTCTGATATGGCATTTATTACAGTATCGACAGGGGTTGGGGGCGGCCTAATTCAACAAGGACAATTACAGCTAGGAAAACGAGGTATTGCAGGCCATCTAGGCCACACTATAGCTGATCCTCATGGCCCTCTTTGCGGCTGTGGTCGTTATGGATGTGTCGAAGCTATCGCTTCCGGCCGTGCCATTGCTTCACAAGCTGTAAATGAACTTGCAGGTAAAGATGCTAAAGCTATTTTTACTGCCTATTACCAGGGAAGCCTTCAAGCGAAAACAATAATTGAAAACTCAGCAAGTACTATAGCTAATTTAGTTGCTGATATTAAAGCAATAATAGATGCCGACTGTGTTGTTCTTGGTGGAAGTGTTGGATTAGCAAATGGATATATCGAGCTTGTTCAAGCAGCTATCAGACAACAGCCCGAGGCGTTACAAGTCCCTATTTTAGCTGCTCACTATCATCATAATGCTGGACTTTGGGGAGCCGTTCTTTGGGCTAGGAAACACTAAAAAACTGTCGTACTCCTTACCTTTTACCTTACATATGGCAGGACTAAAAAAATGCAATTACATGATTTTGGTTTCGTTAATTATGCAGTGCTATTTGGATATTTAGCCGCAATGTTACTCGTTGGTGTTTATTTCTCTAAACGCCAAAAAACAGCGGATGATTATTTTCGTGCCGGGGGGCGGGTTCCCGGTTGGGCTGCCGGCGTTTCTGTCTTTGCAACAACATTAAGCTCAATTACCTTTATGTCAATTCCAGCGAAAGCTTATACTTCTGATTGGACTTTTATTATTGGCCAATATTTAGCGATCGCCATTTTGCCATTAGTATTTTATTTCTATATTCCTTTCTTTAGAAAATTAAAAATCACTTCAGCCTATGAGTATTTAGAAGCCCGTTTTGATATACGAAGTCGTTTATTTGCCAGCCTGTCATTTATGTTATTTCATATTGGTCGTATTGCAATTATCACTTATTTGACCGTACTCGCACTACGTCCTTTCATAGGGATAGACCCTATTATATTAGTTGTACTGATTAGTCTATTATGTATTATTTATACATGGATGGGAGGGATTGAAGGCGTTATTTGGACAGATGTTATTCAGGGATTGTTACTTTCAGGTGGTGCTGTTTTAATCTTTATCATGATTTGTTTTAAAGTTGATGGAGGTATTAGTGAGATTTTTACCACAACAGCACAGGCTGATAAATTTTTCCCGGATGCACAGTTACGCTGGAGTTGGACTGACAGTACTATTCCTGTATTAATGATTGGTTTTTTATTTGCCAATATTCAACAATTTACTGCAAGCCAAGATGTTGTCCAGCGCTACATTGTGACTGATTCTATCGAACAAACTAAACGTACTTTAATCACAAATGCTAAATTAGTTGCCATTATTCCTATTTTCTTTTTTGCCATTGGTTCAGCCCTATTTGTGTATTACAAACAAAATCCAAGTTTGTTACCTGAAGGTTTTAATACCGGAGGTATCTTACCCTTATTTATTGTTACAGAAATGCCAGTGGGTATTTCTGGGCTAATCATTGCAGCTATCTTTGCCGCTGCTCAATCGAGCATATCTAGTAGCTTAAATAGTATTTCTAGTTGCTTTAATTCTGATATCTATATTCGCTTAAGTAAAGTTGAACGGCGTTCAGAACAAAAAATGAAAGTCGCCAGATTAGTTATAATTATAGCTGGAGTATTCAGTAGTTTAGCCACAATTTGGCTAGTTTTATCTGACGAGTCTGAAATATGGGATGCTTTTAACAGCTTAATCGGTTTAATGGGTGGCCCTATGACCGGACTATTTATGTTAGGTATTTTTGTTAAACGTGCTAATGCAGGTAGTGCGGTCGCAGGCATTATAGTAAGTATCATTGCTGTATTAGCAGCCCGTTATGGCAGTGACCTTAACTTTTTCTTCTATGGTGTAATAGGTGCTATGTCAGTAGTCATTATTGGTACAATTACTGCGCCATTTTTCTCGGCAGCAAAACAAATTTCATTGGATGATAGTGAAATATCAAGGAACTCATAGGAGGTATCTATGTTATTTGGTCATATATCTGACGCGGCAGTAATGCCTGAAATGAATTTGGTATTACGTAATATAATTAAAAAGGCACTCGCACTCGACCCATTCTCTTTAGAACCGGGAAGCTACCCTATTGATGATAATGATGTATTCATGAATGTAATGTCATTTGAAACACAATCTCGAGAACAAAAATGTGCAGAATTACATCATCGCTATATTGATATACAAATTTTACTATCCGGTGAGGAAGTTATAGATTACGGCGTTCGAAATTCGGCTAAAAATGCCACTGTTTACAGTGAAGCGGATGACTACCAACTCACAGATGTCATTGAAAATTGTCAAACATTGTCATTAACACCCTCTATGTTTGCTATTTTTATGCCTTATGAACCCCATAAACCAGGTATAGCAGCAGAGGAAGGAAACAGTATATTAAAAAAAGCAGTAATTAAGGTAAACCTTAATTTGCTGACAAGTTAATTTTCATCAGTTCCAATTAAACGCTTTATTTCTAATGCATCAATAAATTGTATATTGATGCAAATGGAATAAAGCGTTTTGTTATTATCACATAATTATAAGAGCAAGGCTTTTTTTAACCCGCCAGAATTGATACTCTTGTTAGCAGAATTCCATTCCCTTTGAACTTCGGCAAACAAGGATAATTTTCATGACAAAACAGTCAGTTACCAGACTGAAGCCAGGTAAAATACTCGACACACTAGGGGCAATGAAAAATAGCCTGACGCGAGTATCACAGCGTATTGCTGAATATATCCTGTTTCATCCTGTTGAAGTCACTCAGCTTTCCATCGCACAACTTTCCCAAGCGACTAAGGCGGGTGAGGCAACTGTAGTGCGTTTTTGCCGCACTTTAGGCTATAAGGGCTTTCAAGACTTTAAAATGGATTTAGCCATTGAAATGGCGACATCGGATAGTGAAGAATCACCAATCCTTGATGCTGAAGTTAGCCATCAGGATGATATCCATACTATAGGTTTAAAATTACAAGCAACCATCAATAATGTGTTATCAGAAACATTAAATTTACTTGATATGACGCAAGTTCAAGATGCTGTAAATGCGTTGCTATCATCGAATTATGTTTTTATCTGCGGTGTGGGTTCCTCAGGGATCACAGCAGAGGATCTAAAAAATAAACTGATGCGTATTGGATATCGAGTGGATGCTGTTACCAATAACCATTTTATGTATATGCAGGCTTCCTTATTGAAACCGGGTGATATCGCGATTGGTATCAGCCATTCCGGAAACTCACCGGAAACAGTTCATGCACTGAAACTTGCAAAAGAAGCAGGGGCTACCACAATTGCGCTAACGCATAATTTAGGTTCACACATTATGGAATATGCCAATTATTATCTGATTAATGGTAATCGACAGGGGAAATTACAAGGTGATTCTATTGGTACAAAAACAGCACAACTGTTCGTTTTAGACTTACTATATACCCTACTTGTCCAAGCTCAACCTGAAATGGTCAAAGAGCAAAAACTGCGTACACTAAATGCATTAAAAAATACCAATTCAGCATGAGTTTATAATCAGTGTTATGTGGTCTTGAACAAAAACCAGCTAAAGATCACACTTTCATTTTTCTCTTTCTTTAACGCTAATTTCATTATTGCGTTCTGAACGATTGAGCCTTAATATAGAGTAAAACTCCATATCATAATAAATAAAGAAATCAACCTCCAAAAAAGGAATGATAATGAAAAAACTCTCTGGATTAATCGCTGCACCTCATACACCTTTTGCTGCCGATGGCAGTATTAATTATCCTGTCATTGATAAAATTGCAGAACATCTTATTGCAAGTGGTGTCACTGGTGCTTACGTATTAGGAACAACAGGAGAAGGTATCCATTGTTCTGTCGAAGAACGCAAAAAAGTCGCTGAATGCTGGGCTGCTGCCAGTCAAGGACAACTAGATATCATTGTTCATACAGGTGCACTCAGTATTGCAGACACTATAGAGCTATCCCGTCATGCTGAAACGTTAGATATTCAAGCTACATCAGTAATTGGTCCTTGTTTCTTTAAACCAAGCAATGTAGATGACTTAGTTGAATATTGTCGTTTAGCAGCGATGAATTCGCCTTCTAAAGGCTTTTATTACTACCACTCTACTATGTCAGGTCTAAACATTGACATGGAAAAATTTTTACAAGCGGCAGGAAAAACAATTCCGAATTTATCCGGAATGAAATTTAATTCTCCTGATATGTATGAATTTCAACGTTGTTTACGTGTTGATGGCGGTAAATACGACATTCCATTTGGTGTAGATGAATTTATACCGGCAGGGTTAGCTTGTGGGGCGTTAAGCGCTGTAGGAAGCACCTATAACTATGCGGCTCCTTTATATCTTGAAATAATTGAGAAATTTAACACTGGTGATTACGATGGTATCGCTGCATGTATGGATAAAGTAATTGCAATTATTCGTGTGCTGGTAGAATACGGTGGTGTTGCTGCAGGTAAAGTTGCAATGCAATTACATGGTATTGATGTTGGTGCCCCCCGCCGTCCACTACGCCCATTAACTGCAGCACAAAAAACGGATGCATTAGCAAAATTTAAAGCGGCCGGTTTTCTATAATTAACTTTACTCTTGTTGAGTATTAACAACACAAGCTTGTTTTTTTACATCTCCCCCATTTGATGATGACAGTGGCCTTCGAAGTGAAAGCCACTCTTTATTTCTTAAAATATTCCCCCAATCAGTTATCCGATTAAGCTGAATAACATCATGTGTAAAATCAAAAAAAGAATATATTGTCACCTATATAAGCAAATCATTTTTTATTACAGATAATTATATTTTACTACACTTGATTTTTTTATTTTTAGCAGTGAATAATGCAACCGCCCCCTGAATATTAACAGAAACATCTTCAAACAAAGAAGCAAGTGTCGTTTCAAGTGAATCCGCAGAGTCATAAACATTGCTAAAAATTCCTTTTTTATTATAGACTGACATTAGCTTACTTCCAAAACGATTATGCTTAACCCCCTTTCCAAGAATAGTCGCACCATATAAAGTGCCATCATCCTTAAGTGTTTCACTGATATTTATTATCGCTTGTTTCTTATCACTCATTTTCCCTGGCAAGCAATGTAATAAATAAAATATGGATACTGAATCAAATGCCCCTCTCAACTCACCAGTAAATCTATTAAAAATATCATGACAGAAACAAGAGTTTAATTTCTCATCAGAAATATATTTTTTAGCATATTCTAAACTGTGAATATTAAGATCGGAAAGTGATATTTTATTAATTTCATCTGCAGCTTTTTTTAAATAAAAACCAGTCCCAACACCAATATCCATATGGTTGTTACCAAGATGAGATTTAAAGTGAGGAATTAAAAATTCATCAGTATTACAACGCCATGCATAGTTATTAGATATATTTAGTACCCACCAGTCATATAGAGCCAAAGAGAGAGGTGTATATACTTTAGAACCATCATTTGTGTTCAATGACATAAAATCTCCATAATGGAAAAAATATATATTATTTTTTTATTATTTATTTTAATAGTCGAAAATAATGAGTGATAAGTCAGGTTATCATATGCTATAAGTGTAGGATTATATACTTGGTATTATTCAGAGTTATTTATATCACATCCCATCTTTAATCGGAAAAAACTCTGACAATTTCACACATGCGCCATTAAAATCATCTAAAGATATATCTCCATCTATTCGCCCCATTCACACCATAGCCTAACAAAACAAATCAAAAAACCAATAAATATGCATATCATCTTTGGTATGCTTCATCTGTGATAACCATAAACCATATGCCTTTCTAAATAATTTATCAGAAACCATTTACACAGATACTGGATAAAACCCACAAGGTCATGAAATACAAAATAACGAAATTTAATCATAACGATTAAAGCGAACATAATTCACGCAAGTAAATTAACAAGTTATATTTTTATTGTCAGTTTACCTCTTTCGAGGTATTTTCATTGAGCTAATGCTGTGTGGAAAATCATCTGTATATCCCTTTCCTGAAGAGCGGGTATAATAGTCACCCTGAAGGTTTTTTTGAAAAACCGCATTGTCCATCCGAAATATCAAACAACATGATCTTGTTACCAAGATTATATGTACTAAAATCATCAATACTTTCATTTACCAGCAAATACTGACCTGTTTGATCAAATCCATGAAATAATGCAATGGCAGAGAGCCTCTGGTGACAACTATCTCCATTACTCAGTGTCACAGTTGCTGTAATCTTTTGGTGTACAAAAATACTCTTACTGCCCTCTTTATTTTGACAAGATTGACTGGCATTGAATTGTGCTTGTATTTTTTACATCAACACTGGCATACATCTCGTTAAATGGGGTTAATACACGCCCGATTATCAGGGTAAGAGTACATAGAGGAATTCACCGTCACGTGAATATTATCAGCTATTGCAACCAAAGGTAGTCCTATCAATAAAAACAAACCTATAACTCGTTTTTTCATATTAAATTCCAAATCTATTTTCACCTCTGCGGATCAAGGGGACCTGTATCTGGGCTATACCGAATCAGATGTCTTCCCCATATGCTTTACAGCTTTCAATTGATCATCATTCTGAATTAATCTGCCCTTTTTCAGATAGTTAATTTTTCAGCCATCAATTGTGCTTCATCTTCGCTGTGAGTCACTAACAGTGCTGTTTGCCTGAGAGGGTAGATTTCATAGACCACCCCACCCGAGCTGAATTATTTACCGTGGTGGGGTGTCAGCTCAGAACATGGCAATCAATGTAGAAAAAAGGGGCATATTATGGGTCTTGACAAAAAGATAAAATAGATTTACTTTGAAAATCAATTCATTAAATAGCTGAATGTTCCCGAGTCTGGGCACCACATATTTAAAGAACCCGCCCCAAAAGGCGGTTTTTTGCTTTTATATTTCTAAGCTCAAGTTGAGTACTCGGCTAAAGAATCTGAAATCTATAATCTTTTTTTTATCTAACCTAAACACTTATTTCTATACCCTTTCGGTCTACTAGACATGGTTAGTCCGCCACTATACAGAATATTGATATACAATCAGCTATAATATAAAGTCAATTAACTTGACTTATACCAAATAACCAGGAATTACCTAAAAAAAACCAAACACTAAAGTTTATAATTAGATTATTATTCTCACCCTTTTCTCATTTCATCCATTAGACAGCCAAGCTTAACTCATATTGCGTGTTTTTATTAGCCTATTGTCTTATCTAAGAACCTAAAAATAAGTTTTTATATTAATAGTTATGAAAATAAATCATTAAAAAACCACAATATCATTTTTTATTCCTAGCTATTGAGCTAAAAAAATAATCAAATACAATATTAATCAATAAGTGCTAATAATAATTTGTAATAAAAAGGTAACTAAGCCTTAATGTAATAAAACCTACTCAACCTTACCGAACAACTCACAATTTCTGCTTAACATGTTGTTAAGTAATAAAAATAACCCCATAAAACAAAGTGCAAATAACTATAATGTTTAGAATAAGACTCTGCATATGAACCTAAAATAAATGACTTAATCTTATTTAAAACTTTCAATTAAGGAATACCTTATATTCTAAAATTTTCTTTTCGTCATAATTTACTCTTAGCTATAAAAATAGTTTTATGAATCAATGATACTAGGGTCAAGTTTCCTCATGAAAAAGAAAAAAGATACAACTTATTATATCAGCCAACTAGTTGGTAAATGCTTACAAGAATACCGGCAAGAATTAGGAATTAGTGGTGAGAACATTGCGAAAGAGTTAGGCATTAGCCAACAGCAATTATCGCGCTATGAACGAGGAGAGAATGCGTTAACCGTAGATGTATTGTTTAAATTTATTCTTATACTCGGTATTAATTTCCCAGATTTTTACCATAGGCTATTCTATGTCGTGAGTCATCATCCTAAACTTTCACACTATATCACTAATTTAAATGGTTTTGGCTGGGAATTAGATGATTTGAAAGACTATTATAATTCAGCAATTGTATAACCTTTAGCGTAAAGAAATATTGTTTAATTTGTTTATTTTATATTATTATGAAAATCATGGAGTTTGCCTATAATCGATGAGAACAGCGCTATGCCTACCCCTTCTCCGACTGCATTTTCAAGGATAACTCGCACATCAGGACGCACGAATAGCATTCTTACCATTGCTTTTCCTTTGTTATTCATTCTAATAACAACATTGATTTGGAGTGCAGAGCGAATTGTTCAACAAGAAACTAAACGCCTAGAAGTCGATTTTAGGTCACTAATAGGCTATATCAATGAACAAGAAAAGTTTTTACGATCTTTAAATAAGCAAAATCAAGATTTAATAGAGTTAGTTGAAAGCCGAACCTATGCAATACAAGAACAGTTCTTACCAACAAGGTCGCCATTATATCTACTCGAAGGTAAAGAATCTTTAGTTGCAATGCCATTTACCCTAGCTTGTGACAAGAGTTTAGAGTGTTCCAACGTTCCCAGTATATTATTTTCTTTAGGGGCCTATTTAGCTGATTACTATTCTACTTTTTGGGGAGGCTCATATTTTCCAGCTGCTGCAGTATTTTTTGTCAACGAACACGACCAAATTAGTATCAGCGTTCCTTCCGTTGGAACAGTTTTAGGAAATGAATCTATTTCTCCAAATTTGTATTACTCCGTCATTGATAGTATTAGAAAAAATTTACCTACTATTCATGCTCAATTTTTAGAATCACAAGAAAGCGATTCAAAAGACATTATCTGGTTACGTCCTGAGCCATTTGATCATATTCTCATTGGGATCATCCCTGCTGGTTTTGATGAACATTTATGGCAGAATGCTCACATTTCTCCTAAAAATATTTATGCAGTTAGTATGTTAAGCCAAGCAAGGCTTAGCGTGCTGGAGCGAATGTTAAACCCCACACTCACACATCAATTTTGGCTGATTCATGCAAAATATGGTCAGCTACTTGGAACAACCCAAGCACCTGAAGAAGAAGCATTAGAAGGTATTTTCTATACCCGAGATGGCCTAGTTCTTAAACTTTCATCTAAAACTGATGAATGGACTGGATATTATAGAATTAGTTATGCGGCTTTTTTTGAAGACAACCTGTGGCTTCCTATCAGTTTAGTTATTGCACTTTTCTTTAGTTTATTTTGTGGATGGGGATATCACCGCTGGTACCAACGAAAAATATTACAACCCGCAATAGACTCCCAGCAAGCTATCTTAGAAAATGAATCTTTTAACCAAACACTTATTGCGACAACCCCTATCGGCTTATGTGTAATAGATAAAGAAACCCAGCAGTTACGCTTTGCGAATGAGTTAGCTCGTTATTGGCTAAAAATAACCAATATATCTACTCCCCACGACTCAAATGAATATAATGAATTACTTATCAAGGTTCTTTCTGACACAGAACAGGTTAAAACTAATTTAAAGTCTGGGGAACATGTTCTTTATGTCGTAAGCACAGCAACTTATTACCAGCAGCGCCCTGTTATTTTATGCGCATTTACTGATATTACGATCCAAGCAGAAACTGAAAAACAACTTGATGATGCTAAGCGACTTGCAGAAGAAGCCAACCGAGCTAAATCCACATTTTTAGCAACAATGAGCCATGAAATACGAACCCCACTTTATGGTCTAATAGGTACATTAGAATTACTGGCAAATACCTCTCTTTCATCTCAACAAGCTCACTTTATTGATCGAATATCAACAACATCCCAATTACTTATGCAGTTAATTGGTGATATTTTAGATATTAGCAAAATAGAAGCTAATCAAATTCAAATTCATAATCAACCATTTGATTTATTAGAACTAGTACAACAAACTGTCCAACTATATCAAGGAATTGCTCAGCAAAAAGGGTTGCTCCTATTTGCTATTATTGACCCAAATGTACAAGCAAATAGAGTTGGTGACTCTGCCCGACTGCAACAAATTTTAGGTAATTTACTCAGTAATGCGATTAAATTTACCCACAGAGGTACTGTTACTATTGAACTTAAAAGAAGTAATAAAAATAATATATTACTACGTGTCAGTGATACAGGTGTTGGAATTAGCCCTGAACAACAAATAAAATTATTTGAGCCATTTTATCAAGCTCATTCAGAAATTCATGCTTATGGTGGCACTGGCTTAGGTCTATTTATTTGCTCTAAGCTTATCAAATTGATGGATGGGCAAATAAGCTTACAAAGCGAAACTGGAGTTGGTAGCTCGTTTCTCGTGACACTACCTTTAGCACTCGATATACAGCAAACACACTGGCTATCACTCAAAAACACCAATATTTGGTTGCAAACCCCAAACCCATTATTGACTGAAAATATAACGCAATGGCTAAAACGTTGGGGGGCCAATGTATATTTCACAGAAAATAGCCTCCCCATAGATACCTCATCCGTTATTGCCGTCGGCATCTTAATTCCATCGTTTCCTCTGCCAACTAATTGGGATGGGCAACAATGGGTAAGCACTGAAATGAATTTCAGGCTATCCGAGTTAAATCAGCAGTTATTCTTACTACAAAATAATAAAGAACCGATACCCCTTATTTGTCCAACATCTCGTATACAAACTCATATGCATAAATACCCGCTTCGCGTTTTAATTGCTGAAGATAACCCCATTAACCAAGTTGTTCTACAAGAGCAACTTGAACTACTTGGTTGTAAGGTATTTATTGCCAATGATGGTGAAGAAGCGTTGGTGATCTGGGATAACGAAATTGTTGATATCATCCTTACAGACGTTAATATGCCTTATCGTAATGGTTATGAGCTTGCACAGCAGCTGCGCAGTGAAGGCGAAACATGCCCGATTGTTGGTGTTACTGCTAATGGATTAAAAGAAGAAGAAGAGCGATGCCTAGAATCTGGAATGGATTCATGGCTTGTAAAACCTATAGAGCTAGAAACCTTAGTTCAATTGTTCAACCGTTTATTCCCGATTTACTCCTCCTCAGCTTCAGAAATGGGGCCAATAAAAGTGATTAACCCGCTAAATGGGGAAGATAGAGAAAAAATTATTCGTCATTTTGTGAGCGATATTACTCAATTTTGCCAAGCGGTTGAAAATAACAACACAGAAGAATTAAAACAGTTATCCCATCGTATCCGTGGTGCATTAATTAGTGTTGAACAACGTGAGTTAGCTAATCAGCTTCGTGAGTTTGAAACAGCATTAGATTCACGGACATCAACATACATTGATACCCAGATTAGTCAGAATATCTGCAACCAATTAGCTAATTGGATAAAAAAAATTAGTCAAACAAATGATGTGTGAGGCAATAACTAATTAACGCTTGATTATTATCAACACCCAATTTACGCATTGCAGCATTTTTCTGTAGGCTGATAGTTTTATCACTGCGGTTTAATTGCTTAGCAATATCAACAATAGGCTTACCTTGAACAAAAAGGCGCAGTACCTCAAGTTCACGAGGTGATAATGTCTTTACCCTATCATTTAATGTTACTGCATTACGGCTTTTTAATGTCGTTGTCATATCTGCAACAGGAACACGATATTGGCGACCTTGCCCCGCTAATGTGATAGCTTTCATTAGGTCACCTAATGGTGCCTCTTTTGACACCACCGCACTCACCCCAGAATCATATAACATTTGTACAATCATTGGGTTAGAAACCATCGTTAATACAATCACTGCAATATTTGGATATTGACGACGTAAAAATTGAATATAATTCTGTCCATCGCTAGATTGGGTATTATTAGGCATCATATAATCAGTTACGATCACATCAACCTCATTTTTTTTCAAAAAAGCAAATAGTTCAGCATCCTGAGTGTAAGCACCTAAAATGTCTAAATTCATTGATTGAGAAAGTGTATCTTTCAAACCTGAAAGCACAATGGGATGATCATCAACTAATACTAATTTGAGTTTTTTCATTTAATAATACTCAGCATCAGAATATGTATATTCAATATAACACCATAGAAAAAATGTCAATTAACACTCTTAATATGAAACAACAACTCGAACTGTTTTAGAAAACGGACCAGAAGCGATAGTACTGCCCGCTATCTTGCTTAATGTCGCAGTAAAAGGGACATTAATCGGTGATTGTGGCATGATTTCACCAATACTGTAGCTTTCATTATAGTTAATATCAGTTGAATTACGGGTTAATAGTGTTTGTAACCCATTGCCCATATCAAGATATTTTCCACCTAGCACCGTATTATTATTGGGTTCAAAACGTACTGATATATTTAGCCCTGTTTCGCAGTCTTGTGGCACTGACATACCTAAATTAAAAGTTCGGCTAACCACTTCTCCCGCATTCATTTGTTTAGGTGAAATTGAGTCAAAGTTTACACTTCCCCCATTAGAAGCCGTGATATTCACCGCAGGTGCAGGGCAGAGCAAGGTTAAGTTACCTTTAATGCGCACATAAGTTGGCCCGCCTAAATCCTTACCTAAATAATCCACATGGGTTCCTAATAAAAATAGCCCTGTATCAAAAGGTTTAAGAGCGTTTGCCCCCTTATAAACATAAAAGTTATACATGAAAGCAATATTGCGTGTAATTCCTGTTTCTGGTTGACTCCAATACCCCAAATAAATATTTGGAACAGTTGGGTTGGTTATCGTTACTGGACTAGGAGATGAAATTGCATTTTGTTGCGTCACACTGACACCACTATTAATCAATAATGTTTTAATTGCAGTTGGCATTGTATTTTTAAAGTAAACGGCATTAGTTGTACTTGATGAGCCAGTAAACTCACATCTCACTGATATATATGAGCTCAATGCTGATGTCAATAAGGTACCATTTGGAATTGAAGTACTACTATTTGTAATATCAAAGGTTAATTCTTGTTCTATAGTTGTAGCTCCTGAACTCGGTATACAATTATTAACCGCAGCTACTGATTGAAAACTTAGCAAAAATAAAAATAATATAGCGAATGAATTTATTTTATTAAAAATTAACATAATTTATCTCTTATCCTTTTCATTTGATAAGGAGCAAGTTGTATTACATGTATATTTCAATAAGTTTGGTGTTCCATAATCATCAATATAAGTAATAACCATTTTCGGCGATTTCACTTGTTTATCTGATAGAAAATATGTTGAATTGCTATTTGGCTTTATGACAATTTCTTTAAAATCAGGAACTTTAGATTCATTATCATTAACATTAATCACAACAATGTGATAGGGTGTCTGGTTAGTTAATTTTAACGAGTTTCCCATTTTTTCCACTTTCAATTCTTTCTGCCAATCATTGTTAGGGTATTTTTTCAATTCACTTGGACGATAAAATAATTTAAAGCGTGATTGAATAACAATTTCAACAGCATTTTCTAGTTTAGTTTTCGGTGGAATACCCAAGACATTAAAGTAAAATAAAGACTCTTGGTTGTTCGGTATTTTCACGTCATTTTTTGATAAACTAATTCTAACCTGTTTCTTTTGATTCGCTTCAACACGTTGCAATAAAGGCAAAGCAATTAGTGGCTCTGAAATTTTTTCACCATTTTCATTCTCGACCCATGACTGAACTAAATAAGGGTCTTTTTTATCAATATTCTCAATCACAACGCTAACACCTTTACTTGCTTTATCATAAATAACGCGAGTACGGTCAACAGAAATTGATGCATGTGTGTATGTGCTAATCAAGATTAAAGCACTTATTATTAATTTAAATTTTTTCATGATTTTCTATTCTTTATTACAGGTTATATTCTTACTGGCTAAATGGCTTTGTTTTCCTAACATAATTCGACATGACTGGTCACCACTCCATTTAACCGTTAATTTTTGATCTGGTTGGAAGCCCGTTAAATAAACTTGCCCTTCCTCTGCAATCATTCCCAATACACTATTATTATCAGAGCCATAAACTAAAGCACCAAATGGGGGCGTATTTCCGTCAGGGAATTTAATTGTAACTAACGCTTTTTCCCCCACTAATGTATTGAGTTTTGAATAACCAACCGCACCATCAGTTAAATTTGATTCAATCACGCTGTCATCAATGCTGACATTGTCTGGTACATTATTAAGGTCTACATACTGGGTCGACCTATAATAGGTTGGAACATTACTAATTGCGGCTAAACCAAACCCATTCGTAACTGATTCATTTTTATTAATTGATACCCCTTTCGCTTTATCTGTATCAATAACCATACGAGCTTGGTTATCATAAACTCGTCGGTGTAAGACTGGGCCTTGGTTGGTAATCGTCAAGGAGCCATCTAGTGACCCACTTAATGTATGGTAATCTTCGCCATAGGAACCCGTTAGTTGTGCAGTACCATATTGCGTATCACGATAAACGGATGCATTCATTGCCGCATTTTCAAAAAAGTCTTTACTTGATAAACCTAAGCTAACGTTATTATCATTAATTTTAGAATTGTAATTAATATTACTATTATATTTCTTATCAATATCATTATAAGAACTAAAGTATTGAATCCGTGAGTTTCTTTCACCACCAAATGGGACGCTTAACGAAAGATATGCTTGCTTAGAGCGTTTACCTTTCACGTAGCTACTTTCACCAATTGATAATGATAAAATCGCATTATTTATAAAACTTGTATTTATGGTTTTATTAAACGATAAATTGAGAGTATTGTTATTTTTTGATTCTTTCCAATAACTTTCCCGTGAGTAACTTAAACTTATATCTGCCTGTAAATCAGGGAGTTGTTGTGTAAAAGAAGTCGTAAATACATTTTTCTGCCGATAATGTGGCGTTAACGGAGTTTCTTTTAAGCTAATATAATCATTCACTGACATAAAGCCTTCATTAGAAAACTGGTACCCTGTTAAATCCAATCGACTTGAATTCGAAAAACGTTTTGCATAATTAATACGGTAACTTTCACCAGTACGTAAAGCGATATCCTGTAGTTGATTCTTCGACTGTGTAATATCAAAAGATATTGCACCAAAGCGTTCCATATTTACCCCAACACCTGCATTATAGGCATGATATTCATCATTAGAGGTTGCAAAAATACCACCAAAAATAGATAAATTGTTGAGGATCCCCCAAGAAGCTTCAGTTGATATAAAGTCATCATTGATGTTTTTATATCCCATTGGGTCTAACCGGCCTGCATTCAGTTTATATTGCACCATGCCTGGGCGTGTTAAAAAAGGAATATTGGTCGAGGAAACTTGGTACTCACGTATAGAGCCATCTTCTTCTGTAATTTTAACATCAAGAGTCCCTGATAAAGAGGAACTCAAATTATCAATTGAAAAAGGCCCTGGTGCCACTTTCATTTGATTCAAGATACGTCCATTTTGTGAGATAGTGACTGTCGCATTACTTGTCGCGGTTCCTGTGACACTCGGTGCATACCCCCTTAGAGAAGCCGGTAGCATGTTCTCATCCGTAAAGACACTAACGCCGTTAAAGCGTACAGAATCAAATACATTACTTACTGTATAATACTTACCCGCAAAAAATTTTGCGGATAAACTAGGTAAATCTGTAAATAAATAAGTTTGCACCCATTTAAAATTATCATTTTTATTATCATTAAAATCTTTTTGATATTGATAATTACTGCGAACACGCCAACGCCCTACATTCGCACCAATAGAACCGAATGAGCTAAAATTATTAATATCTCGAGCATTCTTATACTTAATATAGTTTTCAACAAAGTTGTAATCCAATACGAGTGCATTAACTCCAACTTCCCGTTGCATGGGCGGAACCCAATTGTCATCAGAATACTGAAAATAAGCTTGAGGTATTGAAAGCATTAACTCTTGCTTTTCATCATCGAATCTTGCCTGAATATTTTTATCCTGTGATGCAAGATCATAACACTGACCATTTTCCCATGTTGGTACTTCTTTAATAAATTCTTCTTTTAACCCAATAACTTCTACTAAGTTTCTAGAAATACAAGGTTGTATATTTTCGTCTTTATTTAAAAAGTTTATTTGATCAAAATAATTGATTCTTCGACCATTTACCGATACATTAGAAAAATAAGAACCTTCACTAATTTTATTTTTCTCAAATGCACTTAAATCTATATTAGTATTACCCAAAATAGATAATGCGTCTTCATTAAATTGAACAGAATCCGCATTAACATAGTAAGTGTAAAACAATAAACTAGATACTAAACTAGTCACTATGTTTTTATTAAAATTGTTCTTTTTCATTAGCCGCAATATTCTATAATGGATTTATTGAATGAACTCATATAACTGAAAATGCTGTGAAGCAATTGCTATACACAGCATAATCAGCAAATATAAGATTTATTATTTTTTTAATGTTTTTATATTAATACTTATTGGTAATCTAAAACGTAAGCGACTGTAGATTTAACAGAACCGGCTGTAGCTGCACCTAATGCCTGCATACGAGCAGATAAATTAATAACATTTGTCCCTGCGTTTAAGCTTTGCTCAACAGTATCATTTGTTTTTAAATTTGTTCCACTTGCATTTTGGAATAACACACCAACATTGGTAGCAGTACCAGTACTTGCCCATAAGGTGCCAGCTGCATCCATTTGGCCCGTAAATTTAACTGTTACTTTAGAATAATCAGTACCACTTGCGGTAGGGTCCAAAATACAATCCGTTAATTCTAATGTGAAATCAACATTTGGACCTTGTGAACCAGCTGTTTGTAATGATGCAGCTGGAACAGAACCTAATTGAACTTCTTTGTTAACAGAAGAAGGAGCAATGGTACAAGCACCAGTATTCACAGTACCATTGAATTCAATAGTACCGCTTCCTACATCCGCAGCAAATGAAGTTGATGCAGCAGTGAATGTTAATGCGATAATTGAAGATGCTAATAGCGTCTTTTTCATTTTAAACCCTTATTTCATGATATTATTAATATATACTAAGGCAATACCTTAGTTGGTACACAGCCATACCAATAGTTTTATTGATATAACTAGAATTTAGTTAACTTTATTCTTATCATTATTTTAATGACTTGAGATGTTCGATAACATGTGAAGTAATATAACCACTAATATGAACCGTAAATATAAGGAGATCCTTAAAACAAATACTAACCTTCATTTTTTTTATTGTTTGAATAAAAACCATGACTTAATAATGAGTTATATTCAGAGGTCCAGCTATTTGATTGTTCTAAATCTATATCTTCAAGGAAATAATGAACACTGACTTTAAGGAAGTCTGCAATCATAACTAAAGAATCGATATCTATTCTGTTAATACCTCGTTCATAGCGAGAAAACTGCTGTTGACTAACATTCAAAGCCATTGCCACTTCAGTTCCTGTTAATCCATACTCCCTTCTAAGCTTTTTTATTCTGCTCCCTACTATTTTGGCAATAGGATATCTAGCTGCCATTTTTATTTCCTTTCTGAAAAATACAAAGTAGATACTGAATAACGTAAGAATAACTAACTGCGAGCAATACTAATTAAATAAAATAAAAATAACAAACTCACATACGAGTAATAAATAAAACCAAACATTAATTTTATTTATTGAAAATGCTGATTATTAACTATTAATATCTGGTTACCCTTAATATAAGTAAGGTTTATGAAACAATGTCTAACGAACTCGTCATTTTTCGGGTAAACACCATCACTAAATATAGTTACTTATCTCATATATTTAAAAAAAACAGTTTTTTTATCCAACAAGTCTTAAACGCCACATGTCATTAATTAACAAGATGTTAACATTTCTTTTTTAATGGAATTTTATATCACCAAAACTTGGTGATACCCGTACCTAAAAAAATAATAAACTTTAAGACTATAAACTTTCTTGAGGCTTTATTAAGCCCTTAACTAAATGCCCTACCTATTGAAGTTATTAAGATTATTCATTCCTACATTCTTTAAATATTTCGTTATTATCCATATCATTTTTATTAGTTAACCATAATAGAATAAAAAAATGGAATAAAAACAATATTCTCAAGAATCGTAGAAATGTTTTAAATTCTTAAACATGGTGCGCCAAGTACACCTGAATTTAAGGCAGCACTAAAAGCAGAGTCTTTTGGTCAGCGCCTCCTAGTTAGTATGAATTTTTTACCTTCGTTTTTGGCATCTTCAACTAATTTTCTCACTAGCTCTAGATTACTCGGTTTTATCAGAAAGTACTCCATTTTCAATATTCCATTAATTCGTTCTGCTAAAGCATTTTGGCAACAATCGTAGCTATCTATCATAGAACATTGAATATTATGTTCTTTATGTATTTCCTGATACTCCGAAGAACAAGATTGTATCCCCCGACCTTAATGATGGCTCAGCTTTCTTTCGCTCCTCAATCCTATCCAGTATTTTGTAATAGGCCTGTCGACTGATTTGCATAAAGTGACAAGCTATTGTTACGTTGAGGTCGTAATCCTTTTTTCTTTAATAGTAGAAAACTCACATTTTCATCCCATATTCGTCCTAGAAATGCATGGGATAAATAAGACCATAATAGATTTAGAAGACATAACAAATACTAACTAATTGTTTTGTAATATATTTTGTTTTATCTACTTTACCGGATAAAAATAAGTGAAAAACATCAGAATAGCGCCTTCATTTAACTCCATCAAAAATAACATTAAAAAACAAATGATTAGACTTATTTTTTATGCGAATGAATTAATCTAACGCGATAAAGTCATTTCAAACTCATAAATGGATGTAAATAAATATCTCAATAACTCGGTTTTTGATTATTTAAGATATATTTCACTGCCTAAATACTCTTGTAATGCGTTTATTTGTTTTTATGGGTTATGTTGGCGTTTAATGCTTATGGTGAGTTGTTTTTTGGCTTAAAGATCTGCATTCAACGCCTTAACGCGGTGCTAGTGATAATGTTAATAAATATTTCGTTTTTTATTTTCTTTTAATTTCAATGCGTTAATTTAATATATTTCGTTACATTCTACCGGCGAAATACATACTTTAGCGATATCTGATTACTCATTTTATGGATATTATTTGTTTCGTTCTTCACAACAGATAAAAATTTTTAATTAAATGACTTAATATAAGGTAGATAACATGAATAAGACTTTAATTGCATTATGCTTAGCGTTAACGACAACTTCTATTTCTGCAATGGCTGCGGATGCCGGCTCAGGTAAAATTACGTTTAAAGGCACAATTAATAGCGGTGCATGTACAATTGCACCGACTGATGTGAATAAAGAAGTTCAATTAGGTAATATTGCCGCGGTTAATTTAGATGCTGCGGGTAAAAAAGGCCCACTCAATTCATTTGAATTAAAATTACAAGATTGCCAATTAGACCCAAGTGCTTCAGGTACTCCTTATTCTAAAGTAAAAATTACGTTTAATGGCCAACCTGATGCCACAAACGCATCTTTATGGTCAAGCACTGGTAGCGCAAATAACGTTGCAGTTTCATTCTTAGATAGTACAGGTAAAACGATTAAACCCGGTGAGACTTTAGAGCAAACACTGAAAGCGTCTGACACCACAATTATTTTGTCTGCTCAAGCAGAAGCAACTGGTGCCGCCACTTCAGGTAGCATCAACTCTATCGCAAACTACGTATTAAGCTACGAATAAGATAGCCATCATGCCTAAGCAAAAGCTTTACGCTAATTAGCGTAAAGCTTTGTATTCCCACTATCGATTATCATAAGAGTGCCAACATGTATTTTAAGAAAAAAAATATAGGTTATATTATCTCACTCATTATGTGTGGTGGGTATACAAATGCGGAAACTTTTAATATCAATGCCCTTAATTTGTCTGCAGACGACAATATTGACCTAAGCTATTTTGAAAAAAATAGTTTAAGTGAAGGTTTATATGAATCGGATATTATTTTAAATGATAAAAAAATTATCCGCGGCGAAAAAATTAAGTTTATTAATCATGACGGAACAATTGAGCCGTGTATTACGGCACAATTAATAAAACGTTTTCCCTTAAATGAAGAAGCGAAAGAAATATTACTTTCTGCTCAAGAAAATGATTGTATTAATTTATTCTCTCTCGATAAAAACGTGGCTATCGATTTTAATGATAGCGAACAAGTCCTGAGTATTTCGATACCTCAGAAATATATGGCATCGACTTATTCTTCGTGGGTGAGCCCTGAAATGCGCGACTATGGGATTGCGGGGTTAATTTTAGATTATACGATTAGCGATAATCATTTAATCCGTAAAAACGAAGAAACACGTAACCAACTCTATGCCTTCGGGAATGTGGGCGCTAACTTCGCGCAATGGCGTTTACGGGCAAATTACCAATATGAGAATAAATTGGCGGGCGAAGATGGACGGGGTAGCAAGAAACGCAACTTAGATTGGGACCAAGTCTACGCTTTTAGGGACATTGCCAGCTTATCGGCGAAGTTGTTTGCCGGGGAAATTTTCATTAAATCAGACTTGTTTGATAGCGTGCGTTTCAAAGGCGTGAGCATGTTTACCGATGAAAGCATGATGCCACCGAACCTCAGAGGGTATGCCCCTCAAATTACCGGGGTTGCCGCCTCAAACGCAACGGTCACCTTATCACAAAATGGCCGTATCATCAGTCAAGTGAAAGTGCCGGCGGGCCCTTTTGTGATTAAGGATTTAAGTCAATCCATCATGGGCACCATTGATGTGACCGTGGCAGAGGATAACGGTAAAGAAACGAAATTCCAGTTTACGACAACCAATATTCCGTTTTTAACCCGTAAAGGGCAAGCGCGCTACACCTTGAATTTAGGTCAGCTATCCCCGAAAAATGGCACCCATGCTAACGACAATTTTATGACTGTCGAAAGCTCTGTTGGGGTGTTTAACCATACCTCTGTTTTTGGCGGAATCGTGGCAACATCAGGGAATAAATACAAAGCCATTAACCTCGGTATTGGCCAAAACATCGGCATTTTAGGGGCTTTTTCGGTGGATATCACCCAATCTTACGCCGATACCTTATTGGGGCGTGAGAAAGGCAAAAGCTACCGTATTAACTATGCCAAAGATTTACCGAGTATTGATGGGCAGTTGACATTAACTGGGTACCGTTTTGCCGACAGAACCTTTAACTCTTTATCCAATTTTGTTGAGCAAAACTTTGTCGACAGACAAGATATCGATACCAATAAAGACAAACATGTTTTTTCATTGTCTTACGCTCAGCAATTACGTGGAATGAATGCGAGTGCGAATATCACCGCATCACGTAAAACCTATTGGAATGGTAAGCAAAATAACTATTTCAGTGTGGGGCTCAATAAATTCTTCGATGAAGGCGTCATGAAAGGTGGGAATATCTCCCTGTCTTTAAACCAAGTCCGTGGGGCGAATAATAAAACGGATAACCAAGTTTATTTATCCGTCAGCAAACCATTAAGTACTGAAAACCAAAATGCATCAATATCGTATTTCGCCTCTTACAGTGACAGCAACAAGCGCTATGCAAATAACGTGAATTACAGTCGTCATGTTGATAGCAACACGAACTATAATTTAACCGCATCGACCCAAGATGGGTTATCGGAAGGCATGGTGAGCACCTATGTGTCACACAGTGCGGATGCCGGCCAAGTCCAAGTGACGGGGTCATTATCGGATTCCATGACGTCGCTAAGTATGACGATGAGTGGCTCGGTCACCGCGACACAGCACGGTATTTCTGCGCACCGTTTAACCTATCGTGACCAATCTCGTTTAGTGGTTGATGTGCCAAATGCGCAAGGCGTGATGATTGAAAATGGCCATGCGACGACGAATAGCCGAGGGTTAGCCACTATCAGTAACGTTCCGACCTACTATAATATGGAATACAAGGTGGATGTGAACAACCTGCCAGACACGGTAAACATTGATGATAATGTTTTAGCGTCTACACTCACTGATGGGGCAATCGGTTATGCTAAAATGGATGCAGATATTGGTAAGTCACTGATAACACGAATTAAGCTGGCTAATGGTCAATACCCACCATTAGGCTCAGTGGTGAAAAATAACGTAACGGGTAAAGTTTCAGGCATTATTGCTGAATCCGGTATCGTCTACTTAACCGGGTTGAACATGGGCGACCAACTTAGCGTTAACTGGGGAGATGCACAAGCGTGTACGTTCTTAGCGGACAGTCTCCTGGCTAAAAGTAGCGATTCAATTGCTTGTCGTCACTAATGTGATTTCAATGGGTGAAAAAATGACATTATTTAAAAAAGTACTTTCCGTTGTTTTACTCTCAAGCGTCATGAGCCAAGCGTATGCCGTTCTTGGGTTAGATAGAACCCGTGTTATTTTTAATGAAGCCGATGGCGGAACCAGTATCGTTGTTGAAAACCAAGATACCGCCTCTTCGTTTTTAGCGCAGACATGGATAGAAAACCAAAAAGGTGAAAAGCTGACTAACTCACTAGTGGCATTACCTTTTTTACAAAAAATTGGCCCTAAACAGAAAAAACAAATCAAAATTGCGTATATGGATGGGCAAAATACCTTACCCACGGACAGGGAGAGTCTTTTGTATTTCAATGTATTAGGTATTCCACCGCAAGGTAAAGAAGCGAATGCGGTTCAGTTTACTATCCAATCACGCTTAAAACTGTTTTATCGCCCAAAAGGCATTGACTACACAGTCTCTGCCGAGAAAGATTTTCAGCGCGATTTAAAAGTCACAAAACAAGGTGGACAGATTACGTTGTCGAATCCAACCCCGTTTAATATTGTGATCACCAATATCAATGTTGATCAAAGTAAGGATAAAGATTTTCCTGAAGTGCTTGTCGCCCCGTTCAGTGATTCGACCGTGACATTGAAAAACCCGGCATGGAACAGTTTTGAAGTCGCTTATATTGATGACTTCGGTGGTCTGAAATTTAATAAATACCAGTGTGCCGCAGCACAGCCTTGCCAATTATTGCCACAGGCGAAATAAAAAATACAAATGTGGGAGCTTACTGAAATGAAATTTAAAAAACGGTCATGGCAAAGTGGCGTGTTCTTTCTCCTTCTGATGTCAACTTCTGCCGCGTATGCCGGAGTGACATGCCGACCGGGTAATAGTGTACCCGGCTCGACGGGAAATGCGTGGAACCCACTCCCTGAAGTCTATATTGATATGAATACAACCCCCGGCACCGTTGCTCCCGGCACGCTATTGGGCTCTGCCAGTAGTGGTTTCTTTTCATGGGCTTGTGTGTTTTCAGGCTCAAAGGCGGAGCGGACAATTTGGTTTAACAACCAAACGCCAACAACCATAAAAAATACACTTAAAAACAGCGGTGTTAGGCTTTATCAGGACAGTATGTATAGTGGCTCTGTTGAAATAACTGCGGCCAACACCCCGCAGTTAGAAGTGGGCGTCTGGGAGGCGGGCCCTAAAAATGTGCTATTTGGTTACACGTATCGAGTGGTCAGAGGTACGGGAGAGTTAAAATCTTTTGATACCGGTGTTTTTAATGTTGGTTATCACAGTGATTACCAGAGAAAAAGTTTAGGGGATATCTATCAGGCGAGGATTATCGGGAAATTGGTGAACTATTGCCCAACACCGATTGTCCGCATGAGCGATAAAGTGGTTGATTTTAAAGAGCTCACGGCTGAAAATTTTGAAGGTGGTCAAACAGTTAGAGAAAACTTTTCATTAGATTTAGTGCCCGATTCAACGTGTGATGCGGCATTAGAAGTCAGTGTTGCGTTCCAAAGCAACAGTGGCGTGATAAATAAAAAGTACATCGTCTTTAACAATGGCCTACAAGCTGCAATTACAGACAGAACCAATAACCAACAGGTTGCGTTTGATCAGTATTATTATAAAGGGAGTATCAGTAAACAACAGCCCGGCTATTTCCCTTACAGTATCGAGTTATCCAAGAAAGATGCTGAAGCCATTAAATCAGGGCAGTTCAGTAACACTGTGAATGTTTTATTTACCTACCGTTAGTGAGTTTTAGGTTTGTATTAAGTCAATATCACCTTTGTGCGGTGGTATTGGCTTAGCCTAAAATGGAGGAGAGATAATGAGATTTTTGCCTTAATCTCTACAATGTCACTTACTATTAGTAAAAATAGTAGAAATATAAAGAAGGCGTGTGATATTAAGAAAGAGATAATTCAAATCAAAGATCCTCTACGCCCATGAAAAATATAATTACTTAATTCAACACCATTTACAGCTTAAAACTCAAGTCATAAAACAGATACTTCCCCCTCTCATCCCATTGTGGTGATTTCCGCCAAAGAAAACTATCACATTGACAAACTTGCTATACAATTTAATCATGCACTGCCCACCAACGCCTACATATTTAGGTTGATAAACACCCATCGTAATTGAGGCTATAACCATGAACAACGCGCCATCTTTCCGAGACATCATTTATAGTCTTATAGGGAGTATCCCAAGAGGTAGAGTTGTCACTTACGGAACGTTGGCAAAAATGGCAGGTTACCCAGCTCATGTACGCCAAGTTTGCCAAGTTATTAGAACCATCCCTGCGGGAAGTTCTTTGCCTTGCCACCGTATTATTAATAGTCAGGGTAAGTTATCAGTCAAAGGCGAGTGCTATCTACGTCACAAACAAGCCCTTATAGATGAAGGTATTATTTTTGACTTGAACGATAAAATAAAACTAAAGGACTATTTCTGGGAGGGATTTGATTAGCTCTTTCATTCTATTAAGTATAAAAATAATTTTTACCGTAATATTGTAATTGTTGGTACTTAGTAAAATAAACTGTCTCACTCACAGCAGTTTATTTTTATAATTACTATCTAATCTAGTTCCTATGTTTAAAATAACAAAATCATAACTTACATCCTCATTGGTTGCCCTTCATCCAATGAATTAAAAATAGGGCAACCAATGGTTTTTCAATTAAATATCAAAACGCTAACTTCCCGGTGTGAAATAAATCGGGGAACCAGGCCCTACAGGAATCCCTAATACAAATACCCATACGATAAAGAATAATGACCAACCAATGAAGAAAATGATGGAATAAGGCAACATCATTGAGACAAGTGTACCAATCCCTGCATCTTTCTTATATTTCACAACAATCGCCATAATTAAGCCAAAGTAGCTCATCATCGGTGTGATAATATTCGTGACCGAATCACCAATTCGGTATGCCGCTTGAATAGTTTCTGGCGCATAGCCCGCTAACATTAGCATAGGAACAAAAATAGGTGCCGTTACCGCCCATTGGGCTGATGCTGAGCCAATCATTAAATTAATAAATGCACAGATAAGAATAAAGCCAATAAACAGCACACCACCGTGAAGGTCGATACTATTTAAGAAGTTGGCACCTTTAACTGCGATAACTTGCCCGATGTTTGTCCAACCAAAGAAAGCAACAAATTGTGCCGCGAAGAAAATAATGACAAGGTATAAACCGAGCGTACTCATTGCTCCAGCCATTGCATCAACAATGTCTTTATCCGAGCGCATAGTTTTAGCAATATAACCATACACGATGCCTGGAACGGCAAAGAAGACAAAAATAAAGACCACAATACCTTTTAAGAACGGCGAGTTGCTGACTAATCCCGTTTCCTGATTCCGTAATATTCCGTTCTCTGGTACCACCATCAACGCCAAAATTGCCGCTAATCCCCAGAAGGTAACTGATGCCCAGAATAACGCTTTTTTCTCGAGTGGAGTAACGTTTGCAGAAGCATAAAGGCTATTTTCATCTTCATCAACGGCACCACCTGTATATGGACCCAACTGGGGTTCCACAATTTTTTCGGTGATCAAATAACCTAAAATAGTGATTAAAAACGTACTGGCAAACATAAAGTACCAATTTGCTTCTGCACCCACGATATAAGTTGGATCAATGATTTGCGCAGCTTGCTGAGTGATACCCGAAAGTAACGGGTCAACCGTACCTAATAGTAAGTTTGCTGAATAACCACCTGAAACACCAGCAAATGCGGCGGCAAGACCCGCTAAAGGATGACGACCTAATGAGTGGAAAATAATGGCAGCCAGTGGAATAAGTACCACATAGCCCAATTCTGCGGCGGTGTTTGACATGATCCCCGCAAACACGATAGCCATTGTGGTTAATTTTCGTGGAGCTTTGGTGACAATTAAGCGCATAGCCGCGGAAAGTAAGCCGGCCCGCTCTGCAATTCCAACCCCTAATAATGCCACTAATACCGTCCCTAATGGTGCGAAACCTGTAAAGTTGGTGACGACATTCGCAATAATTTTTCGGATCCCTTCGGCATCCAATAAACTTACAATATGAATAATACCGTCTTCTGCCCGCCCTTTTGCGCCTTCTGGGCGCGGATCTGGCACGCTTACACCAAAGTACTGACCAATTGCTGAGGAAACTAATAAAATTGCAATTAAAATAATAAATAAAATGACGGGATGTGGTAGTGCATTACCTAGCCACTCAACCGTTCGCAAAAAACGGCTTCCCTCTTGCTTCTTTTGTTCCATATTTTCTCCTTATAAACAAGAAAAACGGACATTACACAATGTTTTTGTTTTTTACCATTTACAAATAGATCATTTCAAATCAACAAAATTCACACAATTTAGACATAAAATTCAACATAATTAGGGATAATTCATTTTTATTAGTCATTAATATTATTAATTTAAATAAAGGCACCAATTAAAACCAAAGTAAATCAGATAAATTAATTTCTATAAGTGTGGTCAATATAACAATTTTCATATTATCTATGACGTTTATTCGTCATTTATCACTAATTAAATATTATTTTTTAGCAGTTTTATTTCATATTAATAGTAAAAACCTTATTTATAAACACTCGATAAAACCTTACTTATAATTCGGAATAACAACCCCAACAAAGAATAATCTACCAACTTTCTTTATATTGATATGGAAGGCTATAATAGTAAAAAATCAATTCATGGAGTCACTATCATGTCAGTCATTGATCTTTGGGCAGAACGCCATATTCAAGAAGCTCTGAGTAAAGGGGAGCTTTCAAATTTAAATGGGGAGGGAAAAATGTTACAGCTTGAAGATGATAGTTTAGTTCCACCTGAACTTAGGGCTGGGTATCGAATATTAAAGAACTCGGGCTATTTACCCACTGAATTACAACAAAGGAAAGATGCACTAACGCTAAGCCATATGCTACAAGGTCTCTCTGTGGACGACCCCAATTATACGTCGGTGAGTAAGCAATTAGCTTTACTCGAACTAAAACTCAAACAAGCCAATGTAAATACTGATTTTTTACATGGCAACTATGCAAATTCAATTTCTGAACAAATAGCCAATAAGTCAAATACCAAATAATGTAGGTAAGTCTTACAATAAATTAATCCATTATCCGTTTACTATTTATCTTAATCATTCTTCCTTTATTTCTCTTTGCTTGATTCGTTATTAAAAATGCCCCTTAATAGTCATATTAAGACTATTTACCTCTTTTTTATATGGTTATCCAAGTATTATCAATCCCTATTTTATACTTATTAATAAGCAAGAGATGGAAAATGGAACAGAAACAATATTCTAATAAATGGCAAGAACGTTTCGACTTTTTTGATAAGCATGGTGCTCCTGATACGCCTGAATTCAAAGCAGCGTTGAAAGCCGCCTCTTTCGGTAAGCGTATTCTCATTAATATGAACATTTTTGCCTTCTTCTTCGGTATTATTTACTTCTTGATTTTAGGGCTGTGGAAGAAAGGGTTGGTGATGCTTGGTATCACTCTTGGGGTTGGTCTAGTTTTGAATATTATTGATTTTATGATTGGTGGAACAATCCCTAATGCCGTCTTTACAGGGGTATCTGTCGGTATGTCAGCGCTGTGGGCCATGGTTGCCAATTATGCTTACTATATTAAAGAAACCAAAGGATTGGACAACTGGAACCCATTTGAAGGGATCCGCATGGTCTAAGCTGTAAAAAGATAAAAATTGGCTGCGGGCGAGGTGGCTAATTTTTATCTGGCAACAAAGCTCCCCAAAATAACCTACCGTAAGTGACTTCCCTGCAAACGATATTCATTCGGTGTTTTGCTATAAAATTGGCGAAATGCATGACTAAATGCCGAATGTGAGTCATAGCCCACCGCTAATGCAATTTGTTCTATTGATTTATTGGATAATAATAAGCGCCCTGCCGCTTCCATGCGTTTTTGTAATAGAAACTGCATCGCCGTTAACTGTGTTTCAGCCTTTATTTTTCGTTGAAGCGTACTCACTGACATACAAAAAGCCGTTGCCATATCTTCACAACTAATAGGATGGTGTAGACGCAGTTCCACCCATTGAGAAAGCTCATCAATCCATTTATTTTCAGGTTTTAACTGTGCCAACAATAGACGAGCAACCGTAAAATTATGTTCCGGAGCTTGTGGGAAGTTTTGCAACCAATTCAAAAGACCAATTGCGGCAGGTGTCAGAGTAAATTGCGTCATTTTTTCATTTAATGCCCATTGTGCTGTGGCTGGCATTTCTAATACGTAGTTTTGATTTCCTAGCTGCCCGCTAAATGCATGACTCACACTAGGCGGGATCACGACCCCCTTTCCTGCATTTAACAGAAAATGTTGCCGGTACATATTAATTTCCATCTGCCCAGATAACGACAAAACGACTTGCCACTGCCCATCATGTTGATGAGAAATGACGTCGTTCGAATATTGGCGAAAATGAAGCTCAGGTAATCGCAAAGGGTTGCACTCCCACGGTCAATGAATAGCAAGAGTATAGGACTATAGGTGGTAATATTGCTATAGAGGAAGTGACTGGCCTATCTATCAAATTCATCAAAATAAAAATGTTTCAGCGGTTCCATTTGCTGGTGAAGAACTCGTATAACAAAGATATCTTTGGTTCTCTGCCGATAAAAAATGACATGCTTAGAATGATTATAACGCCTAATCCCCTCTGAAATTTCCGCACACTTCAGTCCTATCAAAGGATTGGAGCTCAACATTTCTAACGCACAATGTAAACTTTTAGTATACTCATCCGCTTTACTGACACCAAAATTCACCAAAGTATATTCAAATATTCCTTCAAAATCTTTAGCGGCTAAGTTAGAAAGTTTATACATTATGTGCGGTCTTCATTTTTTTGGCTATATCATGGAGTGTGAATGATGATTCACCGCTTTTTTCACCTTCTTCAATTAGCATCTTCAATGCAGCCGTTTGTTTTTCTTGAATTTCAAGTAAACGCAGTGCGGAGCGAACAACTTCACTTGTTGAACCATACCTTCCAGATGAAATCAGTTGATTTACAAATTCATCTAATTGCGTTCCGATTGTCACACTTGTGGTACGAGCCATAAGATCACCTTTGTGTTAATTATTAACACAATTATTTTAGTGGGTTATCACCATAAAATCAATCAATGTAGGCATTAGGCTAAAAGCGCCCCATTCGGCAAAGGTAAGTTAAATTCAGCAAGAACAATCGCCCCCTTTTCATCAGGTGCCCCCGTGATCAACACTTCCGATTTAATGCCTGCTATACGCTTGACTTCAAAGTTACACACACATAGTACCTGCTTACCAATCAAATCATCTGGCGTATAATTGACAGTGATCTGTGCGCTAGAGCGCTTAATACCCAATTCGCCTAAATCAACTTCCATAACATAAGCTGGCTTTTTGGCTTTACTGTTGACTTGTGCACTAACAATAGTCCCAACACGCATTTCAACACGGGTAAAATCATCCCATTCAATAATTTGCATAAATCCATTCCTAAATTAAATTACTTATGTGTAATAAATTAACATACAACAGACTTTGCGGTTTATCGCCAGAACGTCATTTTATGTAGCCAAACCACCACAGGGCTCAGATGATAAGCAAAAAATAACCCTCATAAAAATGAGGGCTAAAGATAAATAACAGAAAGTATGTTGAAGTACGGCGTTTTCTTTTTTACTACATCGTTGAAAATGTATTCATAATGATCCCACCAGTGATAATGAGGCCCATCGCAAATACTGCTGGGAAATCGGGTTTTTGTTTATATAAAATCATAGAAACGAGTGTCACACCGACAATACCAAACCCACACCATAATGAATAAGCCACACCGACTGGGATATAACCCATTGCACGGGTTAGTGCGAAATAACACAAGCAATAAGCAACAATGACTAATACAGATGGACCCAATTTGCTAAAGCTATTGGTCTTTTTTATCATTGAAGTACCCGTTATTTCAGAGCCAATAGAAAGCGCTAACCATAAAAATCCAGTAAACATAATATTCCCCTTAACTTTGAATTAATGAGCTGTGTTATTTTTTGTTGATAATAATGAAGACTCAGTTTCATCTTTAGATGGTTCAGTTTCTTCCGGATCATCGGAGCCCATTTTGGAGAATAGATTCATGATCACAATGCCACTCGCGATCACGGCCATACCGATCATCGCCGCAGTGTCTGGGTGTTGCCCATAAAATAGCATGCCGAGGGTAGAAACCATTAAGATCCCTGTACCTGACCATGTTGCATAAGCCAAACCAACAGGAATATATTTTACTGCCCGAGAAAGTGAATAGTAACAAATAACATATAGCACAACGATTAATGCCAATAATAATGATTTAGTCATACCTTCACTATTATCAAACATTTTTAAGGTCGATGTTGCTGAGGTTTCAGAAACAATAACCGCCAGCATCCAAAGCCATGACTTTGCTTTAGGGGACATAGATAATACTCCTACAATAAATAGAAAGATTAATTTTTAATTTGATTAAATAACTTTATTTTTTAAGAGACTTTAAATAATCGATTGCTGAATCTGTTAATTTATTTTCATTCGCGCAATACCCCCTAGGGTTATTCATTACTTCCTTTAAAGTAATATAGCGATTTGGATGTTCATCATTTATTTCAGGTTTTAAATTTTCAGTAATATCACGAATTAAAAATTTATTTTCTATTTCATTAAATGAATCAAAATAAACACCTAACTTGATTGCTTTAGTGATATTTTCTTTAATCAACTGATTATAATTTTCATTTTTATTTAAACCTAAAACCTGACTTAATTCACTTTCAGGGCAACAATGGTATTTCAGTGCCAATATCGGCATGTTTTGTGATAATGCATGAAAGACTAACTCACTTTCCTCACTCATAAACAAACCATTGGCTATCTCACCAACGACTTTTGCATCAATAAACGGTAAAAACAGGCTGTCATAATGATTTAAACTATTTATTGATAAGGTGCTTTTATTTATAACACTTCCCAATTCAGCCCATTTTTCAACATCAAAAGACTGGTGCATTGATGCGGTGGCATAAAAGGAAAAAGAAACAGAATCTAACTGTGCCAGTCTTTGGTAAATAGCTTGCTGATACCCCTCAACAGGCGATAGCACCACCAGAACTTGTCGCTTTAACTGACGTAAAACTTGCTGCACAATTCGCTCGATCAGTTTTTCGTTCATTCTGCCACCACTCCTTAGCCCGCGATAAATACGCTATCGTTATTGCGTAAGCCCGCGGCATTTGCTTCATCGGTATCAATATGAAACTCAAGAGAAAAGCGTTCATCCACTCTCACGACAACTTCATCAAACACTAAGCTGCGTTCACCTTCAGTACGGATATTCACCTTTTGCCCATTCACCACATTTAATGCTCTTGAGTCCATCACACTCATATGAATATGACGCTGAGCACAAATAACCTGCGACTCAAGATTGACATGCCCCGCTGGGCCAATCAGTAAAGCATTGCCTGAACCTGCCATGTCACCTGACTCTCTTACCGGCGCTTTTATACCAAGCGCAAAGCAGTCGGCCTTAGACACTTCTAATTGCGTTTTTGGGCGAACAGGCCCTAGTACTCTGACTTTGCTAATCGACCCTTTTGGTCCCACCACCATGACGCATTCTTTCGCCGCAAATTGCCCGGGCTGTTTTAAATCTTTAAATGGCGTCAGCTGATATCCTTGGCCAAACAAGGCTTCAACGTCCTGTTGTGAAAGATGAACATGGCGGTTAGATATTCCGACAGGGATAGCAATGTTGGAAACGCTGCCTTGTGCTGGTGTATAGGCTGAAAGCCGCTCCAATATTTTCCCCATTAATTGCTCATTCATCATGATTTTTTCCCTTTACGCGGGTCATTCTTGATGTCTTTCACATTGATGTCGGTTTTAACTTCAACCACAGGCGCTTCTGTTTTAGCCTCAACAACCGCTTTTTCCACTAACTTTTCTGCTTTTACTTCTGGCTGAAGACTTTTCTCTAACTCACCTTTTTTACTTTTCACTGTTAGCAATTTACTGATTACGCTTTCTTCAGGCCGCGCAATCACTAATGAGCCGACGAGTAGCTGACTATTGGCGATCACTTCAATACCATGGTCAACTGCGGTGCGAACAGCACTGATTTCGCCTTGGAAACAAACGGATACCAGTCCAGAGCCGATTTTTCGATAACCTACAATTTCTACACTGGCGGCTTTACACGCCGCATCAGCAGCCTGTATTGCGGATGTCAGTCCCCGAGTTTCAATTACGCCTAAACTTTTCATCTGTCTCTCCTACTTAGTGACGAACCAGTCGAATATCGAAATCAAATTGTTTGAAGAATGCTTCAAGTTGGTCTAATTCTTCTGCGCTATAGGTTGGGTCTTGTTTAACGGGATAAATCATATCCAGTTTGTCGTACTTACCGCGGCCCAACTGGTGATAAGGCAGAATATCGATGCGTTTTACATTGCCGCGTTTGGATAATTCCATCGCATAGTTAATCGCCCCTGTAATGGCATCAAACGAGTCGTTATAGCCACGAACTAATGGCATTCTGACAACCACGTTCGCGCCGAGATCAATCAATCTTTCGAGGTTGCGGCGAACATTTTCATTGCCAATACCGAATAGATTTTTATGCTGCGCAGTATCAATATGTTTAATGTCATAGAGGAATAGGTCGACAACTTCAGCTAACTTTTCATAGTTTTCTAACGATGTTGTACCTTGGGTTTCTATTGCGGTGTTGATCATCATTTTTTTACACTCACGCAGTAGAGCGACTGCAAAATCGGTTTGTAGGCTCATTTCGCCTCCACCGATTGTCACACCACCACCGGAAGAAATATAAAAATCATAATCTTGCATGATGATATCCATCATTTCGGCCACAGTGACATCTTTACCCATGATGTCTAATGCACCGCCAATGCATACTTCTTCACATTTACGGCAACCGATACAATCAATGCTGCGATTCACGCGGTGAATTTGCTCACCTTGCTCATTAATAGTTTTGTAGTGGATCCCTGTCGGGCAGACATCAACGCATTTCCCACAATTGACGCATTTATCGTGGGAAAACATCACTTGAAACTGGCTACTTAACCCTTCTGGGTTAGCGCACCATGGGCAACGAATATTGCACCCTTTTAAGAAAATCAGTGTTCGGATACCGTCGCCATCATAAATCGAGTATTTTTGGATATTAAATATCCGACCTTTAATCTCTGCCGCGCTCATCATTGCACCTCTAACACTATGTTTATAAATCAGAATTTATTATTGTTGTTATAAAATGGCAGGTATAAATTCATACCTGCCTACATGGGTTTAGAACTTCTCAATTACAGTACGGCTAATAATTTCATCTTGAACTTCTTTACAGAGTTCAACGAAGTAGGCACTGTACCCTGCGACACGAACGATTAAATCACGGTATTTCTCAGGCTCTTGCTGGGCTTTTTTCAGCATTTCGTTATCGACATAGCTGAACTGCATTTGGCCGTTTCCTAAGATAGACGCGGTTCTTAGCAAGGTGATTAAGCCGTGGCGGCCTTCTGGTGTGTCCAATAAGCCTTTTAAGAACTTAAAGTTATGCACCATACCAATATTCATCGTTTCAACATTCATTTTGCTGATTGATTTAATGATGGCGGTTGGGCCTTGTTTATCCGCACCTTGTGTTGGGCTGATACCATCGGATAACGGCATCCACGCTAAGCGACCATTGGCACTCGCTGCGGTTAATTCACCAATCGGCGTGTTGTTGGAGATGGATAAAGTTCCGTGACTCAGTGTTGAATACAACATGTCGTACTTACGACACTCACGCTCTGTCCACTCCGTAATATCCAGCGCATATTGGTCAACATAGTCATCATCGTTACCAAATTTAGGCGCATTTAAGCAGTCACGGCGTAATTCGTCATAGCCTTCAAAGTTAGCTAATAATCCATCACGAATTTGCTCAAGGGTGTAGCGACCATCTTCATAAACCAATTTGCGAATCGCGACAATGGAGTCAACATAGGTTGCAAGACCAGAGAAAATCAGCCCTGGGCCGTGGTTGATCATCGCCCCACCCGCTGCAACGTCTTTCCCTTTTTCCATACAGCCTTCCACTAGCAAAGACATTAAGGGTTTTGGTGCCACATCACGGTGAACTCGCTGGCTGATAACGGTACCGATAGCGGATAAGCGAATAATATGAGCAATCTGCGCTTTCACTGCATTATCAAAGTCTTCGAATGTTTTCAGGTCACGTAAATCACCGGTATCTAAGCCTTGGTAGCTATCGAATAGCACCATGCGACCACGGTTTAATACAAACTCAATCGCGATTGGCCATTGGGTGTAACCAGTTGATGTCCATTGATAAATACGGCCTGATTTCTGTGGCTCAACACAGCCCATCAAGCAGTAATCACGCGCATCTTCAAAGTCAAAGCCTTTACGCAACATCATTTTGATGTGGGAATCGTCGAAGTGACAGGCAGGGAAGCCCATTCCGGCTTTCACGACATCAACGATTTTTTCCATGTATTTCTGTGGTGATTGGTTATGAATACGACAAGCCAACGATGGCTGATACACTTTAACGAAACGAACCGCATCCATGATTAAGTAAGTTAAGTCGTTACAAGCATCGCCACCAGAACGTTTTTGCCCACCCACCGTTAAGTTGATAAATGGCTGATAACCTGCAAAATATTTCGCACCCAGCTCACTCGACATCCACATTAACTCAGCACACTTGATGATAAACGCCTGCATCATTTCTAATGCTTGTTCTTGGGTTAAACGGCCTGTTTTGATGTCATTTTCATACATTGGGAAGCAATATTGGTCGAGACGTCCTAAAGAAAGACCTGTTTGGTTTTCTTCGATTTCAAACAGTGACTCAACAGTCCAAATGCTTTGTAATGCTTCTTGCAACGTCGCCGGTGGGTTCGCTGGCACGTTTTCATTGACTTGTGCGATAGTCAGCAATTCTTCGCGACGTTTTTGGTCTGACTCCAGCACGGCTAATTCACGAGCATGCGCAGCAATACGGTGTGAATACGCCACTACCCCTTCACAGGTTTCAATTGACGCTTTATAGAAATAAATACGGTCAATATCTTCTGGGTTTTCCATGCTTAACTCAGCCAGTTTCGCCTGAGCATCTGCTTTAATGCCATTCATTCCTTTGGTGAATAACAGCACATCATAACCCGGACAAGTATCTCCACCACCGTTGATTTGGTGATAAGACAAGTCACTGACAAACGTTTCACCGCTGAATTCCCATACCCCCGCTTCGCGGTATTGAGCCTCACAAATTTCATCCAATGAGCGCCCTTCCCAGAATGGCGCGATTTCCTCGCGGATCACTTTTTTGTCTTCTTCTGAGATAACAAATGGATCTTGTGGGCGCGTACTCATGGTATCGAGTTCTTCGACCACCCAGCGCCATGCGATATCTGGAGAGAAAGCACCCGCACGGGCTTTACCACATGGATGGCCTACAATCAGTTCTTCCGGCTGAATTAAGATTGGCGCAGTTTCACAAGCGCGGCGGAATGCTTTCGCACGCAATAGAATTGGCGGTAAACCAGGGTTATTTTTGACAACTTCAGTGAAGGCGAGTGCACGATAGATAGACACACTTGGGCGCGCTTCTAAGTAGCGGTTACGCAAGCGTTGTAAGCGAGGCGTTAACCCTTCCATCACTTTGAATTCAGTTTCCGCTTGTGCCGTTGGAGCAACATAGCTAGCATTTGGCGCGGCGTATTGCGGCTGAATGCTGTTTTTTCCGCAATATAAACGAACTTTTAAGCCGTTATTGATGGCACTGATGTTTTCATGAGCAGATAACATCATAGCTGATAATTCGTTAATGCATACACGAGGGTCATTCAGATAAATACCGTCTTTTAATGCATCGAACATTGGGTAGCCATCGACTTGCTTGGTTGAGCGAACTTCAGAGAGCTCAGCCAGTTTCAACCATAAACTTTCTACAATCTCATAAGCTTGTGCTTGGGTTAAGCGGCCTTGTTCAATATCGCGTTGGTAGAATGGGTAAACTGCTTTATCGAACCCCATTGGGTTAACTGCATAACTGCCATTTTCTAAATGCAGGATAAGTTGCAGTAAATAGAACGCTTGGCAAGCTTCTTTGAATGTTTGTGCTGGTTTTGCTGGCACATTACGTAAAATTGCTGCGCTTTCTTGTAACTCTGCGCGACGATATTGATTAGACTCTGCTGCTGCCATGCTCTCTGCTTTAGAAGCTAAAGCTTGCGCAAAATGGATAGCGGCATCACATGCGTAAATTGCCGAGCGGCAGTTATTCGCCTCATCAATACTATTACGGCTAACTGCACTGCCGATATTTCTAACTTTATTTTCTAATTGCGCTTTGATAGCTAAAAAACCGATGTTTAATACCGCTAAGTAATCGGGTGCATCAATGGCGCTATCGCCAGCTAAAAACGTATAAATGCTGTGGCTGTTGATTTCATTTTCAGTATGGAAAATCGCCCCACGAGGCGTTGATGATTGGCTACCAATAATCAACTCATCTTGGGCAATAAATGCAGGAAAATGACGGATAAATTCATAAAAACGTTGTGCAGGTTTAATCGCCTGCGGTGCGCCAGACAGTTGGTTGCCAAGCGCTTCTAAAATATTGGCACGTTCAGTAATAATTGAGCTATTGCGGGCACTTAAGCGTTCAGCCAGCATTTTTACGCGTGGGGTCAAAGCATATTTATTCATGTTAGCCTATCCTGATGTTCTTTCTAGTTTGTTGTTCATCACATAAAAGCGTTAACTGTTAAAAAGACTGTCTATACAGCACTTCCAGTTGCACCTTGCTCACATCCCGTGGATTGGTCGGAGTGCAACTATCGCGCAGTGCTTGCCCAACCATTTCCCCTAAACGGGCGTTAAAATCGAATTCATTAATACCGGTTGCTTGAATGCCTTTTGGCATATTCATTTCATCTTTCAATACGTTGATTGCCATAATTAAGCTCTCAACGCCTTCACGTATTGTTGAAGCAGGTAAATTCAAGTTTCTTGCAAGACTCGCGTAACGTTTCGCGGCTTCGCTATCACAGCGGCCTTCAAAATCCGCATTGAAAGCCACGACTTGAGCCATCAATAAGGCATTGGCACGACCATGTGGAATATGAAATACGCCGCCTAATGCATGGGCTAAGCTGTGAGTTATCCCAAGTGATGCGTTAGTAAAGGCCATACCGGCAATACATGAAGCGTTGTGCATTTTTTCGCGTGCCACTAAGTTGCTACCGTCGCGATAACAATCAATTAAGTGACCAAAAACCAATTGCACTGCTTTTTCTGCTAAGGCATCCGAAAAATCAGATGCGGTGCGAGAAACATAAGCTTCCAGTGCATGACACAGCACGTCCATACCTGTATCTGCAGTAATCGAAGCTGGTACGGATTTCACCAGTACAGGGTCTAAAATGGCGACATCTGGCAGCATGAATTCGTCAACTAAAACCAACTTTTCAGACTGTGACTTGATGACTGAAAATGAAGTCACCTCTGAACCCGTCCCACTGGTGGTTGGGATCGCGATAAACTGCGGTTTGACTCGATTGACGTTTTTTCTGGTGTGCCAGAGGGAGTAAATAACAGCTTTCGCAGCATCAATCACCGACCCACCACCGAGTGCAATCACCACATCTGGATATTGCATATCCATGATTTTCATGCCGTTAACAATGGCTGAAATGTCTGGGTCCGGCACAACATCGTCGTAAATCGAAAATGTGATGCCACTTTGGGTTAGCCTGCGAGTGACTTCATCAGCTAAGCCAAACTTCACCATCGCTTTGTCAGTGACGATAAAGGCATGGTGAGCACTCATTTGTGAGATAAAATCCAATGCGTTAGCACCGAATTGGACTTTAGGTTTAATCAAAAACTGGTTCATGCTGTTTTTACTCCTTGGTATAAACCTTCTCAACAATGGCAACCACTGACATGGCTTTGTAATTGTCTTTATTCAAAGCGAAGTAAGCTTCAGCTAACACAATGTCGTTAATACCTGCGCCAACACTGTCGACTGCCACATACGTTTTGTTTTTCAACGGTTCAAGGTCATCCCCTAGCTTGGTAACCATTAATAAGTTACTGCCGCTAAGTTCTTGGCATTTCTGCGTTGCAACAACATGTCCGACTACCTTTGCGAGGATCATGGTTTATACCGCCTTATTCCAATGAGTTACTTATTTAGGCGTCCGAGAACAGCCTTGATGATTTGCTCAACATTTTCTTCAGTGATGTCACCTTGAGAAACCACCGCCTCAGCAGTCGCAGCCGTTGTTACAGTGCTGCCAAATCGGTTATCGCCAGTTGGGTTAGCCGCGGCTGGTGATGCTGCCGTAACAGGGTTACGGAAACGGTTGTCATCAAAAATACTCACTTGCGGTTGATTTACCGAAGTTGATGCTGTTGGCTGTGCAGGTGCACAAGGCTGAGCTGGCTGTCTTAAATCATCAATGGAACGTACGCCATAACCGACTTTACGGATGTTCAGCAAGTTCATCGGGCCGACGTTATCTGAACTAGAACCGCCACCAACTGCCCCACAACCGAGCGTTAAAGCAGGTGTGATATTGGTCGTTGCACCAATTCCGCCCAGTGCCGCTGGTGTATTGATCAAAATACGATTGACGGGTTTTTCCAGAGAGAATTGACGAATAACATCTTCGTTCTGCGTATGGATCACCAAGGTATGACCGAGGCCTTCGTTGGTCAGTAAGTCAACCACACGATGACAAGCTGACTGCCAATCTTCCTCGATATACATCCCTAAAATTGGGCATAATTTTTCGCGGGAGTATGGGTTTTTCGGTGATACGGTGTCTTGTAAAGCAATCAACACACGTGTGTTAGCCGGAACAGTGAAGCCTGCACGTTGACTCAGTGTGATAGCATCTTTACCAACGACTTCAGGGTTGATAGTACCGTTCGCTCTAAGCAACATGGATGCCATGCGTTTCGCTTCATCTTCATTCATGAAGTAAGCGCCTTGAGCGAGCAGTTCACGATGAACTTCGTTGTAAATGCAGCGTTCTACAATGATCGATTGTTCTGAAGCACAAATAACACCATTATCAAAAGTTTTACTGGTGATGATGTCACTCACCGCTTGCTTGATATTGGCACTACGTTCAATAAATGCAGGGCCATTACCTGGACCACCGCTGATGGTTGGTGTACCGGATGCGTAAGCAGCGCGTACCATGCCTTCACCTCCCGTTGCCAAAATTAAAGAAACGTCTTTGCTGTGCATCAGCTCTTTCGTTGCTTCAAGAGTTAGCATCGTGACGCCATCGACAATTCCTGCTGGCGCACCCGCTTCTAATGCGGCTTTTTTGACAATTTCTAATGTGCGGAAACTGCAAGCTTTGGCATTTGGATGAGGGGAAAAGACAATGGCATTACCCGCCTTCAAGGCAATCAACGTTTTGTAGATGATGGTAGATGTTGGATTAGTAGAAGGAACTAACGCCGTGATCACACCAAGAGGAACCCCCACATCCATGACTTTGTTGACTTTGTCATCATTAATGATGCCAACGGTTTTGAGATCTTTAATGTGTTCATAAACACGCATTGAAGCAAAAGTGTTTTTCAGGACTTTATCTTGCCACTTACCGAACCCAGTCTCTTCATTGGCCATTTTTGCCAGCTCTTCTGCATGAAGTGCGGACTCAATTGCAATGTGTTTAACGATATTATCGATTTTTTCCTGCGAAAATGTCGCAAACTCTTTCTGCGCTTGTTTCGCGTTTCTAACTAGCTCTCTTGCCAGTTGTCTGGATTGCAGATCTTTGTCTAATGCAACCATGTCTTCCCCCGTATCGGAGCCAAAATTAATTCATTAACTTGTCGTGTGATTGGCTTTATCAGCCAATTACTTAGGCTTTGTGTTGCTGTGCAATTTTGCCAATATCGTTGTGTGGTCTCGCAATCACGCGTGAAGTCACCACGGTTCCGATACGTTTTGCAGCCTCAACACCTGACTCAACCGCTGCGTTAACGGCACCGACATCGCCTTTAACCATCGCTGTTACCAGACCTGAGCCAACATTTTCATAACCGATTAACTCAACATTTGCGGCTTTACACATGGCATCAGCAGCTTCAATACAAGCCACTAAACCTTTGGTTTCAATTAGACCAAGTGCTTCTTTCATAAGTAATTTCCTGTTTTATTCCGTGACTTTATACTGGGCGACGATTTTCTGAATATCACTATGAGGACGAGCGATAACCAGTGATGTCACGACGGTGCCAATACGAGAGGCGGATTCAACACCTGAATCCACGGCAGCTTTCACCGCACCTACATCGCCTTTGACCATGGCGGTAACTAAACCTGACCCAACATTTTCATAACCAATCAGCACAACATTTGCGGCTTTACACATCGAATCTGCAGCTTCAATACAAGCCACTAACCCTTGAGTTTCAATAAGACCTAATGCGTCACCCATGTTTTTTCCTCCGGAAAAAGTTATGCCTTATGCTTAATAACGATTTTATTGATATCGTTGTGTGGACGAGCAATGACTAGTGAAGTCACAACTTCACCAACACGCTGTGCTGATTCAACACCTGAATCGACGGCTGCCTTGACTGCTCCGACATCGCCTTTAACCATTGCAGTAACGAGGCCTGAACCGACATTTTCGTAACCAATTAGCTCTACATTCGCCGCTTTGCACATCGCATCAGCCGCTTCGATACAAGCCACCAGACCTTTTGTTTCAATAAGACCTAATGCATCACCCATTGTTGTTTCCTCCGAGAAGCCTTCTTTATTTTTCTTTACCTTCGATATTCCAAGCTAATGTGTCCGAGTACATGTCCCTTGAAATATCTGGGTAATCATTTACGCCAATGGTGTCTGCGCGGTGATCTATTGAACGCAGCCTTTGGCTTCAAACTCACTATAGAACCGAAAAATAAAAACAAAATATAAATCCATAAAACGACAATATTTAGTCTTTTAACCTGAAAATTAGAGTAATTAATTAAGCTATTTACATATTCATACTGAAAAAATTAAAAATTCACGCATCTGTGTTGCAGATAAAAATGGGCTAAATAAAGATTTAGCGTTAGCTAGGTAGATTGTTAATAAAATATTATTGAGCTGATAAAGGGGGGTAATTTGTGAAATGATAACTGTGGGTCTGCTCACTCGGTTATAAGCTTTGCCTACATCAGATATCCGCGAGTTAGGTTCTAACCAAGAGATAGTCTACCTGTCATGATGTCAATTTATAGCTAAATTGAGGATATTGCAGTTTGTGAATACTACAGCAGGGAATACGACAAAATAGGAAATAAAGGGAAGTGGGATTGTCAGTTAACGATGAAGTGAACGGCTTCACCGCTAAGCTTATTTATTTAATGAGAACTGAATTAATCAAATTTGCTGCCAGGCTTTAACGTGCAGATATAAAGTGGAGAGTTAATTGAACTGAGTAATAAAGCTTTGTCATTGAGCTTTTGGGCATTAAGAAATAGCCCGTCATGGCTATCTGACATTTCTCGCATAAAGTAATCAAATATCACATCTGGTGATTCATCAATAGAAGAAGCACTTGCTTCCCATTGACTGATATTATAATGGCGCTCTGTGGGAGAAACTCGTTTTGTTGTATAACTAAATTTCACATAGCGCTGTAAGTACAACCAGCCCGCTTTAGAATCGGTATATCCTTCAACAACGATGGCTCCTTTGCCATTGGCACCAAAATTGAAATGAATATTGCCATTAACGTTTTCATCCTGCATATTTTCAAAACGCATAATGCCTTTTGTCGAGCACATTAATAAACCATCTTGTTTATTGGAAAGTAAGACCGATTGAGTGTAAATCACAACAATAATAAATAGCAAAAAGCTCAGTAAGCATAATACTTTTCCTGATATCTTCATGATGGTTTCCAAGAATAGTAAAAGTAATTATCGCAATAGCTAAATGGGTTATCTTCATTTACTGCACAATGTGCAAGAAATACTCGACCCAATCCATTAGTCTGCAATTTATCTCCATAGAAAAAAACAAACCGTTCTTTCTCGGCACAGGCTAAATTTAAGTTATTTCTAACCTTATCAAAATTTTGTACATAGTTTAGTGCGACAGAGTTATTGATCATTTTTTCATTCGATAGCACATCACAATTAGTGTGCTCAAGTACTGTCATCTTAATCGGTACTGACGGCTGGTTTGATAAATAAGCCATGACCGCGAGTAAAACGGAACACAATAAAAAGACACCGCTAGCGAGATACCAACAGATTTCTTTTTTTTCTGGCGTCAATGTTGATTCTATTTTTTTGAGGTCTGCAGGCTCAGAGATAGGTTTGGGAATTGGGGATAAAACAACCTTAGCCTCTTCTATTTCACTTAAGCTAGGGATTAACTCAGAGGGAGGAATTTTAATATCATCAATTAATTCAAGTGAAACATCTGAATTAAACTCTAATCGCCCCCTCGCCACCGTCACAATAATATTTTCAATACCATATGGACGAAATGCTTTTCTTAATATACTTAGATATTGGTTTAAATTACTGTTCGATGAAACTAATCCATTATCATCCCATACCGCTTTTAACACCTCATCTCGGGAAACAACACCTCTGTGTTGAATAAAATAAAACAACAACGCATTAGCCGTTATCGACAGTTGTGCATCCACCTCATCTTCTTTTAAAGATAAAGTGCCATCAACTGCATCATATAGAATGAAAGCATTGATTTTATATTTCACTGTCGCCTCATGTGCTTATTTTATGAATAAAATTGCACTATCATTACCACTATTATTTTTACTTACGTGCTATTTTTACTTATGGAATTTGTTCAAATGATATTGTCGTTAACCGGCTAACAATCGCATCACGTTCTTGCTGTGATAACGTTTCTCCCTCAGTCAATGACGAAAGCCACAACCCATCAGCCGCATAACGCACTAACGCGCCTAAATAACTGTTATCGAACTCATCCCCCTTTTCCAAATGGTTGGTTACCCAATCTCGCCAGCACTGACGTAACACTGGCTCAGTTGGCATAGCCAAAGACAATAACGCGAGCTGAAAACTTTCATCAGATTCTTTTAACTCACCAATATAGTGCAAATAAGCACGAGAAAAACGCCCATAGGGATTTGGGTCATTATCCATAATGGTATGTATTCTCTCATCCATAATCCCCAGCAATTGCACAAACAGTGCATGAATAAGCTCTTGCTTCGTTGGGAAGTGGTGCATTAACCCGCCTTTGCTAACACCCGCTTCCCTTGCCACTGCATTAAGTGAGAGTGAAGAGATCCCTTCTCTGCCAGCAATAATACGAGCAGCTTTCAGTAACTCCACTTGAAGCTTAATGGGATCTTTTTTTCTATGCTGAGCAGATTTATTCATGCAATGAATGATACCGACCAGTCGGTATGTTTCATTTTGACTAAAATCAAGTAACCCTGATTTGTTCATGGGTAAATCTAAATAGTGGAAGAGGACTCACAATATCGAATTATGATAAGTTGTAACCCCATAATTAATTTAAAAATATCAAATATTTTTGATATTTAGTTATCTATTTTAATTTCACTTAGTTTTGCACATCCTCAGATTATGATGTTTAATAGTGAGAGTGAAACAATGCTCTATTCAATAAATAGCGGTTTGCAGTATTCCTAATTAACTCCCCGTGAAAGAGGTTTTATCATGTCAAATCAATACAATATTGGTGTCATTGTGGGTAGTTTGCGCGCTGATTCATATAATTTAGTTGTCGCTAAAGCCATGACTAAATTATTCCCCACAAATTTCACGTTTAAATTTATCAATATTGGTGAACTCCCTCTCTATAACCAAGATGCAGACCAAAATGTGTCTCCTGTTGTGGCTAATTTCAAATCTCAAATTAAAGCCTGTGATGGCATTATTTTCGCCACCCCAGAATATAACCGTTCAATGCCTGGCGTATTGAAAAATGCGATTGACCAAGGCTCTCGCCCATGGGGAGATAATTCATGGGATGGCATCCCTGCTGGAGTACTAGGGGTATCTATTGGCAATATTAGTACAGCTATTGCACAACAACATTTGCGTAATAGCTTGGCATTTTTGAATATGCCGACAATGAACCAACCAGAGTGCTATTTGAAGTGGTATGAAGGAATGGTTGATGAACAAGGTAATATTTCACCCAAAAGTAAAGATTTCCTACAACCGTGGGCAGATACCTTTGTGAAGTTTGTTGGTCATAATGCCAAACGTTAGCCATTAAAAAAGGCATCACAATCGTGATGCCTGAGGTTGTTGACAAAGCGGGATAAAAGCGTGGTTTTCCCACTTTGTGTTATCAGCCGAAAATCAATAAATTGATTTTCCTAATTTATTTTCAAAACCTATTCGACTTGCCGCCAAACATAATATGTTTGTCAGCAGTCTGAGGCATCACAATCGTGATGCCTTTTTATTATCTTCAAACCCTATTTAGCTTGCGACTAAAACAATAATTAACGTCCTGCTTTTAGCTTTTGGAAATACTCTTCATAAATAATATTAGTATTCCCCACATCACTTTGCCATTCGCCTTTTTGCAGAACTTCTTCACTTGGGTAAAGTGATGGGTCATTAGCAATTTCAGCAGGTAATAATTTTTTAGCTTCTAAATTTGGTGTTGGGTAACCAATAGATTCAGCCACTTGAGCCGCAATTTCTGGACGCAATAAGAAATTAATTAACTTATGGGCCCCTTCCACATTTTTGGCGTTAGCAGGAATAGCTAAGCTATCCATCCAGAAAATCCCACCTTCTTTTGGCCACACCACTTCAATCGGTAAGCCAGCTTGCCGCGCGACGAATGCAGAACCATTCCACAACATTCCCACATCAACCTCACCTTCAATAAATGGTGTTGCTGGGTTGTCAGAGTTGAAGGCTAAAATATTTGGGCGTAATTTTTGCAACTCTTTATACGCCTCTTCAATTTGTTTCGGATCAGTCGTATTACCTGAATAACCTAATTTAGTGAGCGCAACTTGGAAAACTTCCCGTGCATCATCCATCATCAGCAAGCTATTTTTATACTCAGGTTTCCAAAAATCCGCCCACGAGGTGACAGACTGTGGGTCAACAGCTTCACCATTAATACCTATCCCTGTCGCACCCCAAATATAAGGCACTGAATAATCATTATTCGGGTCAAATTCTTTATGGATTAAGTTTGGGTCAAGGTTTTTAAAATTGGTTAATTTGCTTTGATCAATCTTTTGTAGCATTCCTTCTTTACTCATTTTGGCAATAAAATAAGTAGAAGGCACCACCAAGTCATAAGCCCCTTCTTTATAGGTCTTTAACTTGGTATACATGCTTTCGTTTGATTCATAGGTGGAGTAAATCACCTTGATGCCCGTTTCTTTGGTAAATTGCTCTAATAAACCGGGGGGAACATATTCTGTCCAGTTATAGAAATACAGTACGTCTTTGTTATCGTCAGCGGCAGTTGCCGTGCCAATACTTGCAGCCATTAACCCTGCTGCCAGTAGATAGGACCATTTTTTCATTACTGAGTTTCCCTCAACAAAGTGTTTTTATCCCTTAATGCATCAAGTAACCACTTGAATTATTTAGGGTATATATCTTATAGGCTAAATAAAGCCCACCCTCTCGCCGTATGGCATCAAAAAGGCGCTGTTATAGAAAAAACCAACACCATCACTCATTTATGATTTCGCTTTTTTCGAGTATTTATCCCGCATCACCCATTGGCTTAAACAAACGAGCAGTAAAGACATAATCAACAATACTGTCGCCAATGCGTTTACTTCTGGGGAGACCCCGACTTTTACCATTGAATATATTTTCAATGGTAAAATCTCATAACTTGGCCCCGTAACAAATGACGAAACCACCACATCGTCCATCGACAATGTAAAACTCAGTAGCCACCCTGCCACAACCGCAGGGAGCGCTAATGGCAAAATGATTTTCCTTAAGATGGTAAACTCACCCGCACCGAGGTCACGTGCAGCTTCTAGCATCTTCACATCAAAGTCCTTTAACCTTGCATACACCGTCACCACTACAAAGGGTAGACAGAATGTAATATGGGAAAAAAGCAATGACCAAAAACCTAGCGAGACCCCAAGGATCATAAATAGAACCAATAACGAAATCGCCATGACGATATCAGGTGACATCATGACCACAAATAACATGCCACCAACAAAAGGTTTTCCTCTAAAGCGATAGCGAAATAATGCAACGGCGGTTAATGTGCCAATGGCTGTTGCGAAAGTCGCTGACAAAACCGCCATGGTTAATGAATGCCCCGCAGCCTCTAATAAGCTATCGTTATTAGCTAGTAATTCATACCATTTGGTTGAAAACCCTTGCCACTGAATACCAAAACGCGACTCATTAAAGGAATTAACAATCAAAATGATGATTGGAATATAAAGATAAGCGTAGATGATGGCCATGAAGCCACCACGCAGAGTACGTCCGATCATTCTTCATATGCCTTTTTATTCAGAAGCTTAGCTGCTCGGTAATACACATACAGCAATAACCCCATCATCACCGTGAGGAAAATGCTGGTTGCTGCCCCGAATGGCCAATCACGAATATTTAAGAACTGGCTCTTAATTACGTTACCGATCAGTAGATTTTTCGCACCACCCATTAAATCCGCGACATAGAACAGCCCCATTGCCGGTAATAAAACCAGCAAACAGCCTGCGATAATACCTGGCATCGTTAAAGGAATGATGATTTTCACAAACCGTTGAAATTTATTCGCACCGAGATCTCTTGCAGCTTCTATATATGACTTATCCAGCTTTTCAATACTTGAATACAGCGGCATCACCATAAACGGCAACAATATATAAATGAGACCTAGTATGACGGCTTCAGGTGTATACATAATTTTCAACGGTTTATCGATAACACCAACCCACAGTAAAAAGTCATTTAAGTACCCTTTGGTACTGAGAAAAACTTTTAACCCATAGATACGAATCAATGAATTGGTCCAAAATGGCACAATTAACAGAAACAGCATCAAAGGTTGCACCCGTTTAGGTAGCTTTGCCAATATAAAGGCAAATGGATAGCCAATAACTAAACAGAAAAAGGTTGCGATCACCGCCATATTGAGCGAGTGCAGCATGACCTCTGCATACATCGGGTCAGACAAGCGAACATAGTTATCCCACGTAAAAACTAAGTCAACTAAGTTGGTGTCGCTACGCGTCAAAAAGCTAGTGCCAATAATCATGATATTAGGCAAGAAGACGAATAGCAGCAGCCAGGCGACCACCCCAGTGATAATAACGTTCTGCAAAATTTTATGTTTACGAATGATCATCCAGAACTACCTCCCAACTTTCAACCCAAGTCACAGCAACTTTTTGGTTAAGGGAGTGGTCGACATCGGGGTCATCTTCATTAAAGAATTCGCTAACCATGACAATTTTGCCATCTTCCATTTCAACCACTGAGTCTAACGTCATGCCTTTATAGTTACGTTCACGAACGTAGCCAATCAGCCCCGGATGGTTATCTGCATCATTCACTTCTTCAACGCGCAAGTCTTCAGGACGTAATAACACACTGACGTGTTGCCCTTCTTTGACAGAGAGCTCAGTGAAAATATCACATTCATGCCCTTCAACATTGGCTCGAATACGTTTATCATCAATGCGATACAATACTTTCGCATCAAAAATATTAATTTCACCAATAAATTGAGCTACAAACAGATTTTTCGGTTCCTCATAGATTTCGCGAGGAGTACCGTCTTGCTCAATTTTCCCTTCACGCATCACAATGATACGGTCAGACATGGCCAAGGCTTCTTCTTGGTCGTGGGTCACAAAAATAAACGTGATCCCCAGTTTTCGTTGAAGCGCTTTTAGCTCATTTTGCATTTGTTTGCGCAGTTTATAATCAAGCGCAGACAATGATTCATCCAGTAGTAGGACTTTCGGGCGATTCACTACCGCACGGGCTATCGCCACGCGTTGTTGTTGACCACCAGATAGTTGGTTGGGTCTACGCTCAGCAAAATCTTCTAGCTGCACCATACGCAAGGCTTGGTCGACACGCTTTTGAATTTCAGCCGCAGGCGTTTTTTGCATGCGCAGGCCAAATGCCACGTTGTCGAAGACTGTCATATGAGGAAATAAAGCGTAGCTTTGAAAGACGGTATTTACAAAACGGTTTTCCGCTGGAATATCCGTAATATCTTGACCATCAAGAATAATTTGACCGCCATCGGCATCTTCTAGTCCTGCAATAAGACGTAAAACAGTCGTTTTACCGCAACCAGAAGGCCCCAGAATGGTCAAAAACTCACCGTTCTGAATGGTTAAGTCAAGCTCAGAAATAATTTGTTTGCCATCAAAACCTTTACTTAAAGATTTTAATTCAATGAGTGGTGTCAGAGAGGTTGTCTCAGTCATTTATTATACACTCTATCCCTAGGAATAATGCAGATAGAACCGCCACCGTTAAAGACTGTATAAGCTTGTCGGAGGTTTACTCTGTCAACTTAAGTAACATAAGTAAATAATTTCCCCAGCAAAGCCCAAAACCAGTAGCGCCATTTAAACTTCATAAGGCATGCATGATAAACACTGTTTTTGCAAATTGAAAGCCATTTTCACAACTTCGTTTGCCTTTCATTATGAATTCTCAATAAATAAAACAGATTTTTGAGAAAAATAAGCGACATAGCGATATATAGAATCAGTCTGTCCATATCTATAGATTTACATGATACATCCGAAGATAAAACTTAAGTCAAATCCAATGGAATTCATAGAGTTAAAACAATTCACAATAAAAATAATAATAATTATGGAATTAATAGTTTTTATTATTTTTAATTTTTTAATTTTTTAATTCATATATTTAATGATATAAATTTTAAAACTTCATGCGAGATAAAAATACAATAAGCCTTTACCATAACTAACTCGTCGAGTTTTGATGGTAGTTATATCCAGTAGATATATATCGTGATTATATATAGAACAAAGGCAATAACTGGTAACATCTATAACAAATAATTAAAGTCGCAGTTGATAATATTATTATGTGATTGAAATCTAATTTTCATTAATCCTTATTTTTTATCTCAATAAATTTAACCAATATCATATTATCCTTTGCATCTCTTTGAATATAATAATCAAATTGATATAATTTCAATCTAAACTGTAACTTTTAGTAACTTATTTTGTGATTTTTGTTTCATTATTACACCTATAAATTTTACTTTGTATCTTTCGAGTTAAATCAATTAAAGAATAAACATAAGCCTTCGGGTGATTACCTTTGGAAATTCCACTGAAATTAATATGTGAGTGAGCAAAATGGCTAATAAAGAGTTTTTTTACCAAGAACCTTATCCATTATCTGAGGATAAAACTGAGTATTTCCAAGTCTCTGATAAATATGTTTCTGTAGAACAATTTGCTGGTAAGCAAATTTTAAAGATAGAACCTGAGGCATTAACTCTCCTTGCAGAACACGCAATTTATGAATCCCAGTTTTTTTTAAGAGCTGCGCACCAGAAACAAGTCGCCGCTATCTTACAAGACCCAGAAGCCAGCGAAAACGACAAATACGTGGCGTTACAATTACTTCGCAATGCTGAAATTTCTGCAAAAGGTATTTTGCCAAACTGCCAAGATACAGGAACGGTTGCGGTTGTTGGGAAAAAAGGCCAACAAGTTTGGACAGACTGCAATGACGAAGAGTACCTCTCTCGAGGGATTTATAATGTCTTCCAACACGAAAACCTGCGTTTTTCTCAAAATGCACCGCTAGATATGTTTAATGAAGTCAATACTGGCACAAACCTGCCAGCACAGTTTGACATTTTTGCGACCACAGGCGATGAATATCACTTCCTATTTGTTAACAAAGGCGGCGGCTCAGCAAATAAATCAGCACTTTACCAAGAAACAAAAGCAACATTAACCCCAGCCAAGTTAAAAAATTTCTTAATTGAAAAAATGCGGAACTTAGGAACAACAGCTTGCCCGCCTTACCATATTGCCTTCGTTATCGGCGGTACTTCAGCGGAAACAACACTGAAAACCGCCAAACTCGCCTCTGCAAAATACTACGACAACCTGCCAACCACAGGTAATGAGTACGGCCGTGCTTTCCGTGATATTGAACTAGAAAATGAGTTATTAGAAGCTTCTCGTCATCTTGGTTTTGGCGCACAATTTGGTGGTAAATATTTTGCTCACGATGTACGAGTTATTCGTTTACCTCGCCATGGTGCCTCTTGCCCAATCGGTTTAGCCATTTCTTGCTCTGCCGACCGTAATATTAAAGCTAAAATTACCAAAAGCGGTTTATGGCTTGAAAAAATGGAGCATAACCCAGCCCAATACATTCCTGAATCTATGCGTAACCAAGCTGAAGGAAAAGTGGTACATATCGACCTCAACCGCCCAATGAAAGATATTTTGGCTGAGCTGAGTAAACACCCGGTATCAACACGTGTTTCTCTCAGCGGGCCACTGATTATTGCTCGAGATATTGCGCATACTAAGCTTAAAGAACGTTTAGATAACGGTGAAGAATTGCCTCAATATTTTAAAGACCACATGGTGTATTACGCAGGACCTGCCAAAAAACCAGAAGATATGGTTTCCGGTTCTTTAGGCCCGACAACCGGTAACCGCATGGACCCCTATGTTGACCTGTTCCAATCCCACGGTGGTAGCATGCTAATGTTGGCGAAAGGCAACCGAACTCAGGCAGTAACTGATGCATGTAAAAAACACGGAGGGTTTTATTTAGGTAGTATCGGTGGCTCAGCTGCGATTCTCGCTCAAGAATATGTGAAAAGTTTAAATTGCCTTGAGTATCCAGAATTAGGAATGGAAGCAATTTGGAAAATGGAAGTTGAGGGGCTGCCTGCATTCATTCTCGTTGATGACAAAGGCAATAACTTCTTTGAACAAGTCCAAAATGAGACTTGCAGTAAATGCGTTAAATAAGATTTGCCACTCTAGCGCAAAGGAATGCGCTAAATTTCGTTAGCCTATATCACTACATAACGATGTAACATAGCAAAGAGCAGGCTTTTGGCCTGCTCTTTGGTTGTTGACAACGTGGGATAACAGTGTGATTTTTCCCGCTTTGCGTTATCAGCCGAAAATCAATCTATTGATTTTCATCATGTATTTTTAGTCATCTCTTCGGATTAATGTTAATAATAGTTAATACGGACAATCGTTGAGGCGCTAAATGGTCCTGTTTTTACCGCTCCCACCTTTTTAACCGTCGCACTGTAGTCACGTGTAATCGATGTACTCCCTAAGGGGAGTGTTCCGAAAAACTGGAAGTAATTAAATTTTATTTTTTCCGCTTTATCATCCGAAATAATTAAATTAGTCCCGTTTTTTAGATCAATGGCATACTCTCCATTTAACGGGTCTGTAGTTTCGAAGTTAATATTCATGGAAAAATTATCTAAGCAGCCCCGCTTCACCGCTTGTATCTGAAAATCTTTTTTAAACTCTTTTCCTTGATTAAGCTCAGTGATCATTAACTGACCATAGTCAATTTGCTGTGACTCTGGGTAAACTTTAATATCAGCCCCACACTTGAGGAAGCGAATACCTCGTAGCCCAGTAATAGAATACTTCAAGTTTTTTGCACCATTGGTATGGTTTATCCCACCACTTCCATCAAACTGGAAAACCGTAAATTGGTTATCCCCTGTGTAGTTACCTGAAGGAGGAACAATACCCGTCACTTTGATATATAGTGTAAAAGTCACTGTTACCGTGACATTCTCTCCGCGGCGAATAGGTGGAGTCCCTAAGTTGACACGCTGCTCATTTTGTTCCAATTGTTGGCCTTGGTAATTCGCGCCTAGTAATAACCCTGTCCCAAGTTTTTGAGATTTCGGATTAAAATACATATGAACAACGTCAACAGCATTACCAAGTACATTGTCACAATAAACGGTTACTGTTAAAGGGTCGGATTGCCAAATAATAGAACCTGCCGTTGTATCAGCAGGAATGGCCAATTGACCTACAGGAACTGCGGGTTTTTCGACGACTCCAGTCCCCTTTTCCACACAATCTAATGCAAAGGTTTTTGGGCTAATAAAAACGAATAGAAATAAAATATAAAAACCATATTTTTGAATAAACTTGTGTATCATGATTTATACACCTTATATGTAAGTAATATTTAAGGTAATTTGCGTTTTAATATTACCCACTGTTAATTCATTTCTTGGTAGATAACTCTCTAGCATGGAATAAATCGTAATTTGCTGGTTATCATCAAAATAGATTGGATAACTACGGTATTCACCATTGGGGACAATATTGCCATCTTTATCCATTAATCGAATCCCATAACCATTTAGAATGGTTTTACCACCAAATAAATTACGGTCTGTACTTTCAGTTGGTTCTGAAATAAACATGATCCGAACAACCGGAACCCTATCATCGCGATTGCGTTTTGGAAAAATACAATCATCAAACTTTAGTTTGATTTCATGCTTAGGGCTTCTGTCTCCAATTTCATTAAAATAATTCAGAGATATTGGTCCTAATTCAATATTTTGATCTATCGAGTAAAATGAAATCTTACAAGGCAATGCCACCACATTTCCCGTAAAATTAAGATCACCTCTCATCATGCTACTATCTGCATAAGCTTGGCTTCCACATAGAGATAGCATAAAAAGACATATTGAAAAGTAGCAATTTCTCATATCTAAAATCCTATTGGCTCTCTTTTGACAGCTGGCAGGTCGACGCAGCGCATTGGTAAGTCAACATTTTCATGCCACCGTAATCATCCATATAACCGGTATATAACTGATTAAAACTGCTTGCTGGTACGGGAACACTTTCCTTAGAAAGCGGGGCAATCATCACACTTTCAAAACCAGGAAAATTTTTCTGGTTATTATTACTGAGATAACCCAATGTCACATAATATTTAGTTGGATTTTCAATAAGTAATTGCCCACCTGTGTGCGTATATTTCAGCTCTTTAGCCCATACTTTATCGCTGTTATTTTCGATTTGAGGTGGTCGATAAAACATTTTGAGACGGCTTTGAATCGCAATCTGTACGACATTTTCTTTATCTGTCACCGGTGGAATTTCACGCACATTTAAATAGAACAGAGATTCTCTATCTTGTGGAAGAGCATCTATTCCCTCTGTTTTAATAATTTTAATTTGGTTTTTAGCATTCGGCTCAACGCGTTGCATTGGAGGTAAAACTGTAAAAGGTTCAGAAACCTTATTCCCTTTTTCATCTTCCATCCAAGATTGAGCTAAGTAGGGCATTGTTTTGCTTTGGTTATTAATAACCAAACTGATTGATTTATCTTTGCCTGGAAAAATGATCCGTGTACGGTCAATATTAATCGCAGCAGACGCAACTTGCATGCCGACAAAAACTAATGAAAATCCTAAAGCTACTACATACTTTTTACTCATACATCATTCCTTTATTGGCAAGGGATCAGGACTTTCCCCTGATTTTTTTCGGCAATATTAGGTAAATTCAAACTACATTGGTTTGCGCCAGCAGCCCATTTCACTATGTAGCTTTCTTCTGGAGCCACACCCGTTAAATAAGCAACACCACTATCTGCAATAATTCCGACTTCTCTTCCTGTACTTAATTCAGTCACACTGGTACCAAGCGGTGGATAATTCCCATTATTCAAACGGATAACTGCTAAAATACGTTTTCCTTGGTTCGCTTTTATTCTCTGAAAACCAATTGAACCCTCAGTTAATGTTTTACCAATAATGTTGTCATTGACATCCACATCGTCAGGCAGTGTATTCATATCAATGTAAACATCTGAATTAGAAAAACTATTTAAGCTTGTCGCAACACCAATCCCAAATCGGTTCGTGACAGATTCACCATTATTAATAGAAATCCCAGCGACATTGTCACTATCAATCATCACTCGAGGTTCGTTGTTAGTCCCGTTACGGTGCATAGCTGCGCCATATTTCGTTGCTGTCATGGAGCCATACCAACTACCGCCAAAAGCACGATATGAGTTCACATTCTCTGTCGCATTAACATTCAATACGCCATAAGGCGATGAATATTGATAACTACCGCTGATATTTGGCTCAGCACGTCCAAGCTTGTGCTGGTCACCACCAACACGCATACTCCAGTAGTTATTATTCTCGTTCGGGCTGTAATAACCTACCGATTGGCCAAAGCTATGGTCATTATCTGCATATTGAGCGTCGTAACTGACTGACGCACCATTTTCAAGTGGCATGGAGAAAGAAAGGTAAATTTGATTATCATCCGTCTCTTCATATTTAATTTTATTAAGTGATAAGGTGCCGGAAATGTTTTTAATTTGCCCTATGCTAAATAACTTACTAAAACTCATACCAAAGTTTGTTGTAGATTCACTATTCCAAAATTGATGGTGAGAAGCATTAAAATAGACAGTTAAGTCCAACGGACTGATATATTGGTTAAAAGACGCGGTATACACGTTTTTGTCACGTCTAAAATCAAGCACACCATTCGCTGCATCAATGTATTGAGGCATAGTTAAGAATTCTTTTTCAGAAAACTTATAACCTGCAAATGTGACCTGCGAATTGGTAGATTCAAAACGTTTAGAATAATTTAAACGGTAGCTGTTACCCGAGTAAGAGCCAAAGTTATCTACATTTGCATGAGTGCGAGTAATATCAAAGGAAATAGCCCCAAACATATTCATGTTTTGCCCTATTCCTAAGTTTATCGCTTGGTAATTGTTATTATCTACCGTAGCAATTAACCCGCCAAAGATGGATGTGTCACCAAATAAACCATAGGAAGCTTCCCCTACAATAAACTTAGGGTCAACTTTCTGCGAGCGGCCAAATGGGTCAGATTGCCCCATGGTAAATTTATAAAGCAGCTGCCCCTGACGAGTTAAAAACGGCAGCGATGCCGCCGTCACTTGATAAGTGGTTTTTGAACCGTCCTCTTCCTCAATGGTGACATCTAAAGTGCCTTGCACCGCTTCAGTAATATCTTGAATATTAAATGGCCCTGGAGCGACTTTAACTTGTTTAATCACACGCCCATTCTGTGAAATAATCACCATTGCATTCGTTTTAGCAATACCCGTCACTTGAGGCGCGTAACCACGTAGTGACGGTGGAAGCATTCGATTATCACTAAAAATAGATGCCCCTATAAAGCGAAAACTATCAAATAAGTCAGTCTTCAAATAAGACTCACCAAGTAAAACTTTTGCACCCATTTGAGGCAAAGCACGAAAGGCATATAACTGAGTCCAATCAAACCGTTCATTCGTTTTACCTTGGGAACGATTATATTGATATTGATAATCAGCGCGGAAACGCCAAGCCCCTAAGTTAACGCCTGCGGTACCGTTACTACTACCACTGAATGTTTCACTATTATTTTTAGGAGCGGAATAGTTGGCAAACAGGTTATAATCAAGAAATGCACCCATAATTCCATTTTCCCATTGGGAAGGTGGAACCCAGTACGGGTCATCATATTCTAACCAAGCTTGAGGAATAGAAAATAAGATATTCTGGTTAGCTTTGTCGAAGCGATAATTAATATCTAAATTTTTAGATAGCTCAATACACTGGCCATTATTATTTTGCAGAAGTTCTTCCTTAACTTTCTTTTTTAATGCAAAAATATTTACCATCTCTGGTGTAACACAGAGTGTTGAGGTATCTTTACTCTCTTCAATAAATTTAATTAAATATTGCCCTGATAATTTTCGACCATTTAATGTAATATCCGTTAGGTATTCACCTGCAGGAATAAAGTCTGGGTTAGAAAACTGACTTAAGTCAATATTATCTCTATCCTTAGCATCAATAATATTCATATTAAATTCCACTGCATTAGACATTCCAGAAAAGGAAAATGCCAAAGCAATCGAAAATAATATTTTATTTATTTTAAACTGAGGAAATAGAGACATGATGTTCCCTGTAAGAAAAATAAAAATAAAGAAAGAAAAATAACAGGCAAATATATGCCTGTTATTTTAAATAAAAAATTACAGGTAGTTTAAAGCGTAAGTTGCTTGAGAAATGATGCTACCAGTTTCAACTTTGCTACCATTTGCTTCAACACGTGCACTGAATACTAATTTATTTGGACCATCCGCTAATGGCAGCTCAACACTGGTATCACCAACTTTCATTGTTGCGCCATCTGCGTTGATTAAACGAACACCAACACCTTTAGAAGTACCTGTATTAGCCAGTAATTCTTTTGCTGTAGTATCTGGAGTACCCGTGAAAGTTACTTTAACTTTGCTAACTGCAGGGAAGACAACTACATCGCTAGCATCTTTAACTTCACCTAAATCACAGTTTTCTAACTGGATATTATATTGAACGCTTTGGCTATATTTGTTACCAGTTTCTAATACTTTATTTGCAACTTGGCCGAGGTCAACGTTAATTGTACCGTCACCTGGGATTGAGCAAGGTGCATTAATAACTTTACCAGTAAAATTGATGACACCACTACCTTGATCTACAGGTGCTGCCTGTGCAATACCAAATGAAGAAGCGATAATTGTAGCTAATGCAATCTTAGTTAATTTCATTTATATTTTCCTATAAAAAGACGACAGATGTACCAATCACCTAATAATCAATAAATTACTAGGTTGATATTTATTTGCTGAGAATGTAAAGGTAAAAATAAGAAAGTTAGATTTTTACTAAAAAAATAAAAACACTACATTTTTATTTTTTTAGATATTTAGTTAACCTTAAATATGAATATTTTTATAATTAGATTACTCTTAATTTTTTAAATTAATTACTTTCTTTATTGATAAAAACATCATCAATAAAAAAGCAAATCATTTCTGTATCTAAAGCGTTAGCAAGGGTGTGCAAGTTTTCAATATTTATATTGCACTCACCCCTTTCATAACGTGAAATCTGTTGTTGGCTAACACCAACAAGATTAGCTAATTCGATGCCTGAAAGCCCTAAATGCTTTCTTCTTTTTCTAATCTCTCTGCCTACTATACGATTTACATTTATCATCAACAATAGCCCAAAATAACCTAAAATATTAAATGGCTAAATTATATTACAAATCAAAAAATTTCACATAATAAATTGCACTGATTATATAAAAAATCAAAAAAGAACAAACCAATTAAAACACGAAATTTGAGTTAATTATAGTTTTCAATATATAAAAGTAAAACTGTTTGTAACGATCGATAGAATAAATTAAAGCCACTGAAACCTATCAATATTTCATTTTTTTAGTTTGCATTATCATATAAGATAAAAAACACATAATTCATATTAGTTATTATTCTTTTTTAAATAAACAAATAATATACAACTAATTGATATTAAAGAAAAATAACAAATTACCACTATCAATGGTAACATCCAAAAATATAACAACGCCTTAATTTATAATGGAATGAAGGCATTTATAATTAATTTTATATGGTATTCATTGATTCCTAAGTATTTTTATATACTTATTTTTATAAATTAATTTATTTTTTACATTTTTAATGTTTGCTTCAAAAAAACAACTAACAATGGTTTTTTTATTCTTATCATTTAATTTAATTTAATTTAATTTAATAGTATTTTTAATTACTCACAATAAGAGTTATAGGATATAAAAAACTGCAATTTTTTTTTATTGGTCGCTATCTACTCATAAATAAATCAAGTTATTCATATTAAGAGTAATAACAATATTAATAGCCATCGATAACTCACATTTCGAGTAAAAAACAACAATCACCAACAAAAATAACGTATAAATAACAATATGTTATACTTGTTTCCAATTGTAACAAAACACAAAAGTCTATTGCAGATCAACAAGGTAAAAATGAAATATAACAAAAAGAAAACATAATAATTGCACTACAGGGAGCTATAAAACGAGTAAAACAAGAGTTTTACCTCGCACTTTCACAAGAAATCAGTCAAAACAACAAAGTAAATGCTTACTATTATTGTATGTTTCACATATAGCTTAGGTTAAATTTGTGCTTTTAATACCGAGAATAAAGAGCATTTGTATGCTTGATTCACTAAATGAAAGCATTTCATTGAGGAATAATTGACCTGATACGCTTTAAACCAAAATGGACAACCTAGGAAGATTACACTTAACTAGGCTATTTTTCCGTATTATATATATTTCAACATCTCTTTTTACGTTAATTTATGTATAAAAATGCTAATATTGGTGACCAGACAGATTCATTCAATAACCTATCGTTATGGAATGAGAAAATAACTCATTATTTTTAGCTCAAATTACATGTTTTTATTTCCCTAACTAAGGAGATAAAAATGATGCCAGCACAATCACAGCTTCAGGTTGCAACTGTCCAGTTCCAACACCGTCCTAGCGACAAAACCTACAATTTAGAACGTATCCATGAGTTTATTACTCAAGCCGCCCAACAGAAGGTAAAAATACTGGTTTTACCTGAAATGTGTATTACTGGTTATTGGCACGTGCCGAAGCTACCAGATGATGCCGTTTATGCTTTAAGTGAAACTTTACATGATAGCCCGTCATTAGCATTAATCCGCCAACGGGCCATTGAATTAGACATGATTATCGGGGTTGGGTTGATTGAAAAAGGGTTAGATGGCAAATGCTACAATACTTGGGTCGCTTGTATGCCAGATGGCCAATACCACGCTCATCGTAAATTACATGCCTTTGAGCACCCCGCCATTCATAGCGGAGACAATTACACTGTTTTCGATACGCCATGGGAAGTAAAAGTTGGTATTTTAATTTGCTGGGATAATAACTTAATTGAAAATCCACGCGTCAACGCGCTACTTGGTGCAGATATTATTCTTGCCCCCCATCAAACAGGTGGAACTCATTCGAGTAGCCCTCATGGCATGAAACCGCTCGACCTTCGTCTCTGGGAAAATAGAAAACAAAATCCTCAAGCATTATTAGATGCATGTCAAGGGGAACATGGGCGCGGATGGCTAATGCGCTGGTTACCCTCCAGAGCCCACGATAATGGCGTGTTTTATTTATTTAGTAATGGAGTTGGCTTAGATGATGATGAAATTCGAACCGGAAACGCCATGATCATAGACCCTTACGGACGAGTAATTAAAGAAAGCTGCGCAATAGATGATGATATCGTCATCGCGGATCTTGAATTAGATTTATTGCCTACCTCGAATGGCCGTCGCTGGTTAACCGGAAGACGCCCTGAGCTCTACCGAATCATCACTGAAACTCTGGGTTACGAAACGGATATTCGCCATGTCCGTTTTGCTTCTGAGAATTCCCCTTATCATCAAGAAAAGCAATAATAGTTAAAGTCAATGGCTCGCTATAGCATTCATAATAGAAATGTTATAGCGTCTTCTATTATCAGGAACTGGCTAACAACTATGGATACTCGACTACTCCGTGCATTTATCACTCTCGCAGAGACAAAAAATTACCGCGAAGCCTCATCACGCCTATATATTAGTCAGCCAGCTTTAACAAAACAAATTCAACTTCTTGAGAAACAATTGGATATAGTACTATTTGAGCGGGGACGTCATGGTGCAATATTGACTCCTCATGGGAAAATACTTTTTCCCTATGCACAACAAGTACTCACTCAAACCACTGAATTTTTACACCAATCCGCAGTGCTTCGAGAACAGCCCCCTATAAAGTTAACCGTCGGGTTTGGTATATCAACATTTCAAGAAGCCTCTTTCTTTGTGGCACGGCTACGTGAAAAATTACCAAATATTCCAATCCAACTGGATGATATGCCTTCTCACGAAATGGAGAAACAGCTACAAGCCCATGAATTGCATATTGCTTTTACTCGTCAATTTGCTTTTAAAACAACCGATAACTTAGAGAGCAAAACATTAAAATCTGAAGTTCTTGCCTTAGCAGTAGCACAAAAATCGGTCTCTTTATTATCAATGAAAGAATATCTAACCCATTTTCCTTTATTGTTATTACGCGCAGAGCGTGGTTCAAAGCTTCATCAGCAAATTCAGAGCTACCTACAATATGAAAGCTTATCAATTACACCCTCTCAGGAAGCAAATGATATTCAAACATTAATTGCCCTTGTAGCCGCTGAGGTTGGCATAAGTCTTTTACCCTATAGTGCAAGAAATATTAGCTCAAAAGATATCCGCTTTATTCCAATTCAACATTGTGAACAAGCCCAATGGGGGATTGATGTGGTATGGCAGGCTTCATTGCCTAAATTATGGCAAAACACCATCAATGAATTGATTGATGAAGTTTATGGAACATTTTCAAGAGAGAGTGAATCAGAATAATTCCGTAATTCCTCTCCGTAATTCCTATATATTAAATATTTGAACTTTGATATTTATTGTCAATATTATGATGAGATAGGCACTACTTATATGTCTGGTAATAGGTCAATCACCCCACTAAAAATCATTGCTTCTGGTGTGGCACTACCTGAAAACAAAATTTACTCCTCAATGCTTGATGAAAAGCTCAATAAACCAAAAGGTTTTGTTGAAAAACATTCAGGTATCGAATATCGCTTCCATGCAAGTCATACCGATTCACAAGCAGTGTTAGCTTCCCTGGCGATTCAAAATGCATTGCATGCGAACCATATCGTACCAAGCAGTATTGATATGCTAATTAATGCGTCTGCAATTCCCGTGCAAGCTTTGCCTTGCTCCGCAGCACATATCCTTGAACAATCAAATTTAAATCAAGGGATTGCCTGCTTTGATGTTAATTCAAGTTGCATAAGCTTTATCACTGCGCTACAGGTTGCTGCGGGGTTATTAGCCACCAGTGCTTATCAACGCATTGCAATTGTTTCTGCGGATATCGCCTCGCGTGGTATTGATTGGCAAGATAAAGAATCATCGTTGATTTTTGGTGATGGTGCAGCTTGTGTTGTTGTGGAAAAAGGGGATGGGAATAGTGGAATTATTTCTTACACACACACCACTTATACCGCAGGCATTGATTTTTGTGAAATTCGCGCAGGTGGCACAAGACGCAACCCACGCGCAGGGATGATTGATGATGATTTTCTGTTCCATATGCAGGGGAAAAAACTGTTTCGCCTCGCATCTTCTTTGATTGAAGATTTTATGCAGCAGGTTTTCAGTGAATCAGATATACAACTCAAACAAATTGGTACCGTGATCCCACACCAAGCAAGCCATCTTTCTTTAGAACATATGCGCCAACGTGTGGGCGTAACAACAGAGCAATTAGTCGATATCTACTCCCATCGTGGGAACCAAGTTGCGGCCTCTATCCCTTCAGCATTACACGAAGCAATTATCACAGGCCGTTTCTATGAAAAGCCCAGTGCCATGCTAATTGGCACTGCCGCTGGGTTAGCGCTGTGCGCCATGGTATTAGTGCCATGAAGATCCTCGTCACAGGTGCCACGAGTGGCCTTGGTAGAAATGCAAGTGAGTACTTACTGGGGCGAGGTTTTGAAGTCGTCGCTTGTGGGCGAAACCCGCAAGCAGGAGAACAGCTAGTAAAAATGGGAGCTGAATTTATCCCTTGTGAACTGGCTCAGCTTTCTTTGCAACAGGCCAAAGAGATGATGACTGGCTGTGATGCCATTTGGCACTGCGCTGCTCTTTCTTCACCTTGGGGCAAACGTCAAGATTTTGAGACAACAAATGTTCATGCAACTCAAATTTTAGCTACCGCCGCGGGGGAAGCCAAAGTCTCACGCTTTATCCATATTTCCACCCCAGCCATTTATTTTAATTTCACCCACCAGCAAAATATTCATGAGTCCACGGTTAATAAACATTTCGCTAACCAATATGCCAGAACAAAATATTTAGCCGAAACTAGGATTGAGCAGTGTGTTAAGCAGTTTCCGACAACTCGTTACACTATTTTGCGCCCTCGAGGTTTATTTGGTCCCCATGATCGCGTTTTGCTACCGCGTTTGCTCGCCCAAATAAAATCACGTAAGGGAAAATTGGTGTTACCTAATGGGGGAAATAACCATTTTGACCTCACCTATGTGGGAAATGTGGTTCACAGCATGCAGTTGGCGACTTTCAAAGAAACACTCCCTAATGGCGCCATTTATAATATTACCAACCAACAGCCCCAAGCACTAAAACAGACATTAAATCAGTTATTTAGTGAACTCAACTTAGATTGCGAAATTCGTTCAGCTCCTTACCCTTTACTGTATGTTATTGCCAGCCTATTAGAAGGCATTGGCTATTTAACAGGAAAAGAACCATTACTCACACGCTATAGCCTTGGCGCAGCCTATTTCACCATGACATTAGATAACCAAAAAGCACAGCAAGAACTGGGTTACTATCCTTTATATAGTATGCAACAAGGTATTCATTTGACCGCTAAATGGCTGAAACAACAGGAGAACCCATGCTAAAAATTCATCAATATGAGGTGGGTTACTGCACACATCCAGGCTGTGTGGCTTTAAAAGGTGCTAGTTTTAAATCCTGTAAATTCCCAGCAAGAGCATGGCTGATTGAAGATGAACACCAGCGTTGGCTGTTTGATACAGGCTATGCTACCCATTTTTATGATCATACGCACCATGGCATTATGCGGTTATATCGAACCGTTACCCCAGTGTATTTCGAAAGCAAAGACGCCCTTGTCAATCAATTGGCTAATGATGGCTTAAAACCTAATGATATCAATGGGGTGATTTTGTCCCATTTTCATGGTGACCATATCGCGGGGCTACGTGACTTCCCTGACATCCCCATTATTTGCTCAGGAGATGGCTGGGCTAAAACACGCCCTTTAACAGGGTTTGCTGCATTGAAAAATGCCTTTGTCAGTGGTCTTCTACCAGAAGACTTTGAACAACGTACTGTATTTTATGAAGGTTTCCCAAAGGTGGCGTTACCTAATGAATTACAAGTTTTGGGCGAAGGCTATGCGGTAAATCAACAGAAGACGTTATTCATTGTGCCGCTCCCTGGGCATGCTGCAGGGCATATTGGTTTGTGTGTACTAACTGACTCAGGCTGGATATTGCTCGCAGGTGACGCAGCATGGTCTCCCACTAATTACCGTGAATTGCGCGGCCCTATGGCCATTGCCAATATCATCATGGATGATAAGCAGGCTTATTACGAAACACTCAATAAATTACATGAAATTGATAAACGCAATGTGGTTATCCAACTGTGCCACGAAGGGGATTTATTGTGATCCTCTCGATGCTTTGGCATTACTGGCGCGCTCGTCATTTGACGTTTCGCAACCGTGACGAGCTAGAAGCTTATCAACAAAAACGTTTGGCACATTTTAAGCGCAAAGTGTTATCGAAAAGCCCTTACTTTCAGCGATATATCAATCAGCCATTATCTAATTTTCCCATTATGAATAAACAAGTCATGATGGATAATTTTGATGAGATGAATACCGCCGGGCTTTCTAGCCAAAAACTTCTAGAATGTGCACAAAAAAGTGAGCAATCTCGGGATTTTGCCCCTAAAGTAGGGCGCTACAGTGTCGGGTTGTCCTCTGGAACCTCAGGCCGTCGAGGCCTTTTCGTTGTTAGCCCAGAAGAACAAAATGTTTGGTCTGGCAGCATGTTAGCTAAAATGCTACCTAAAAGTCTGTTTAGTGGTGAACGTGTTGCTCTATTTTTACGTGCTAATAATAACCTGTATGAAAGTGTCAATAACCGTTGGATTTCACTGCGTTTTTATGACCTTTTTGCAGATTTTGACCTGCAACTTACTGCACTTGAACAATATCAACCATCAATTATTGTTGCGCCAGCCCAAGTGCTATGCGCAATAGCTGACGCCATTAACCAACAGAAACTTCAACTAAATGTGCAGAAAGTCATTTCCGTGGCTGAAGTATTAGAACCCCATGATAAACAAAAATTACAGAATTGCTTCCCCAATGTTGGAGAGGTCTACCAAGCAACGGAAGGTTTTTTAGGCTGTACTTGTTCTCATGGTACTTTACACTTAAATGAAGCGTTTGTGCATATTGAGCCTAATTGGCTTGATAATAACCGTTTTTCGCCGATTATTACGGATTTTACCCGTAAAACACAGCCTATCGTTCGTTATCAACTGGATGATGTGTTAGTGGTGAAAAAAAACACCTGCCCATGTGGCTCCCCTGAAATGGCGATAGAACGGATTGAGGGTCGCTGTGATGATTTGCTTCAACTTCCGGGTTATAACGGCAAAATGGTGACTATTTTTGCAGATCCCTGTGCGCGGGTTATTGTGAATCACTTACCTGTTACTGCTGATTTTCGCTTAACACAGCAAGGCAACTCATTATATTTACAGGCTGAATGCTCTCCCATGGAGTTATCCCATTGCCAGCAACAGCTAGCAAGTTACTTTGCAAGCCAACACGTTGATATTACGCAATTAGATTGGCAATTATCATCAGCCGCTATTACGCAAGCACTCTCGGTTAAAAAGCGACGTATAACCCGTAAGGAAGTAAAATGAACAACAGGGAATTATTCACTCGCTTTATTTATTGCCTACTCGGCTGGGGAACCGTAGGTATTGTTTACCAATATACCGGGCAAGTGACTGGGCAAGCTCATATTTTACTCCCTAGTAAACTAGATAATGCCGTCCCATTTTCCCCCGATGCCATCTGGCTTTACCTCTCCTTTTTTCTGTTTATCCCACTTGGGTATTTTCTCTGTCCCCTAAGAAAAGCGCGCCCACTTATGTATGCCATGCAACTCTGTGCGCTGGTTTCTGGGGCTGTTTATTTGTGCTACCCCACGACTATGCTATACCACGATTACGACTTATCAACCTTATCCGGACTGGCTTTATCTGCTTTAATGAATATTGATAGCCCACAAAATTTACTACCTTCTCTACATGTCTCATTGACTCTCGTCGTACTGAATGCATTATGGTCAACACAACAAAAATTTCGCACGGTTCTAGCCGTAATTTGGGCCCTTGCTATTTGTGCTTCTGTATTGGTGTTAAAACGCCATTTATTTATTGATGTGGTCACTGGCGCACTCACCGCTTGTGGGGCATTAGTGATTGTTCACACTGCGAAGTTTGTCTTAAAGAGAAACACTAATGAATGAATTAACCTTTCCGATTGTTTTCATGTTAGCGGTTGTGGTCGCAGAAGGTTTGGTGATAGCCAAAACACAAAAAGGAAGCGTTAGCTGGCAAGAATTGGTGTTCAACCTGAACTCTGGCCATATTATGCTGTGGCTGTTTAGAGGGTTAGAGATTTTTTGTTACGGCTTTGTCGTGACCCACTATTCGTTCAATCTCGTTGAAAACTGGCCAACCGCACTGGTGTGGGTGTTTACGATTTTTGCTTGGGACTTTGGTTTTTACTGGCTACACCGTTTACACCATACCTACCGTGTTTTATGGGCCGTTCATGTGGTACATCACCAAGGGGAGCACTATAACCTATCATTAGGCGTGCGTAATTCGTGGTATTCATCACTCACATCAATCCCATTCTTTATGTTGCTGGCATTAATGGGGATCCCTTTAGAAGTGTTTATAACCGTTTCAATATTGCACTATACCATTCAATTTTTTAACCACAGTGCGCTGATCCCGCGTTTGGGTTGGTTGGAAAAATTCATGGTAACACCACAGCACCACCGAGTTCACCATGTGAAAGAAGGGCACTATTCCAACCGTAATTTTGGCGGCAGTTTTATTTTTTGGGATAAACTGTTTGGTACGTTTTCCAAATTACCTGAAACGGAACACCATTTTGGCATCAAAGGGGCTCCCGCTTCTGAAAACCCATTTATTGATAGTAATTTGCCTTTTTGGCGTATCATTAAACGTCGCAGTCAACCCAAGGAAAAACCCGTCCCCTTATTTCGCGTGAACCAAATCGCATTAGTAATGGGAACACTTCTCCTATTTAGCCTAGTTATTGGTTATGTCTATATTTATGGCTATGGTTATCAGGGAACGACTCAACAGCAAGTGATTTTATTTATCTTATTAGCCTTAGGTACCGTGGCACTATCAGGTATTTCAGATGGCCGCAAAATTGGCCTGATGAGCTGGTTTTTTATCGCTTGCTTACTATTAATTTGCATTTTATTTATTTGGCAATGGACAACGCCATTTTGGGTAATTTTTACCACGGCTCTGTGGCTGCATAGTTTATTAATGTTACTTGGTATCGGCCGAAAACCCATACAGGTGCGTGATGTCGCCTGAGCAGCTAAGGCCGTTAGGCTACCAACACCGCCATGATCAAGCGTTCCAAAAAGCGTTGAACAAGGCCGCTAAACACTATTTACAACAGCGTGCAGATCACCGGTTCGCTGACTTACGCTTTTATTTAAAAAGCTTGGTTTTAATCTTGTGCTGCCTAGGCAGTTACGGCATAGCGCTATGTGTTAACGCGTCTTGGGCTTTTTTTATTTTTTATCCCCTGTTTATCTGCTTCGCATTATTATTGGCGATTAATTTAGTTCATGATGCTTCCCATAATGCGATTTTCAAACAGGCCAAAGCCAATTATTGGCTCAATTTTTGGGTCACTATTCCGTTGGGTTTAGACCCTGAATGTTGGCGAGTCAGGCATATTATTTTTCACCATGCTCACACCAATATTCGTCATTATGATTTAGATATCGAAGAAAATTTCGTCTTACGTCAAACCCCTTATCAGCGCTGGTACCCGTTTATGCGAGCTCAGCATCTGTATTGGCCATTAATTGCCGCAATGACTTTCCCTGCATTGATTTGGTTCTTTGATTGGATGGACAGATTTCATTTGACGCGCGTCGCCCCGCATATGCGCCATCAAGGCCGTCGTGGTATTGGGGCATTTTTATTGGCTAAGTTACTACATTTGATTGTTGCAATAGTCATACCTGCGTTTGTTATCACTGATATCAGTTTAGGTACCTTGCTACTCACTTACTTATTTAGCCAAATGCTTGCCTCCCTCGTATTTGTTGTATTAATACTTGGCACCCATTGGGCGAAAGCAACTTTTTATACGCCCCCCAAAGAAGGCAATATGCCGCATGGTTTTTATACTCATACTTTTTCAACCACTTATGATTGGCAAACCACACCTCGTTGGCTAACCTATTGGTTAGGCGGGTTAAACTTACATCTTACACATCATTTATTTCCGAATTGGAACCACCGCCATTACCCTGCACTTGCTAAGATCATTGAGCAAACCGCCGAACAGTTTTCGATGGATTATCATTGTATTAGCGCGAAAGAATTGTTTGTTTACCAACAACAATTTTTAAAAGAGATGGGAACGGGCAAGCAAGCGGATGAGCACTGAGCCAAACAACCCAGTGCTTACTTCGCTATATTGATTATCTGTCAATAATAATATTTTGATTTATGACGCTTTTTTCACTATTTCCTACCATCTGAGCAAATTTCTCTAATGGGTCAGTCCGAAAAGCATACAAACGTTTGAGCGCAAAAGGGTTATCCCCCAATTTAACTTTTCCTTGAATCGTAGTGACGGCAAGATGTAGCCCCGCATCTTTAGCCGCATCCATCGCTGATTGGTTATAACCACCAAATGGATATGCAAGGTAACGCTGCTCAGGTTCAAAACGGCTTAGAATTCTCATCGATCGTTTGAAATCCAACATGATCGTATGTTCTTTCCGGCTAAATAAAATGGGTGAATTATGGTTATCTAAACGATGTAAAAAGTGAGTATGAGATTGGATATTAAAAACATCTCGGCTATCTTTTATCTCTTGTTTATTCATAAATTGTAAGTCATGCGCTGACCATTTTTGTGGCTGTGTTTTAATCCGTGAAGAAATAATAAATAGCGTCGCCTGCTGGCGGTTATGCCTTAAAATCGGTAATGCATAGCGATAAACTGATTTTAAACCATCATCAAATGTCAGTACAACGGCCTTACCCGGTAGATTTGCAGATTTATTTAGATAATCTTCCACATCGGCAAGCGAAAGCGTTTGGTAACCCGCCTGTTTTAAATAATTCATTTGTTCACGAAATGCTTCCACGGATGTCGTCGTTGACGTGTCACGAAAATGCTTATTTTCACTGTCTTTGAGAATATGGTGATAAGTTAAAATTGGAATGCCTTTATCTAATGCTACATCATCTAAACGCACATAGCCCAGCCTATCCCCTAGGCGAATCGTTAGCCAAGCAGTCTTTTCTCCTGCTTTATCCGTTTTAATCATCCGCGCTAACACAGGGTAGCGCAGGTTTTCCCATAAAGAGGCAATTTGCTTACTATTACTCTGAGTTGAGTTATATACCGCTGTTTTTTGGTGCGTGACCAAATAATCATAAATGGGATTTTGTAAATCATTTAGCCTATCCACTTCAGGTACATAACGCGGTTTTTGGTTAGAAAACGATACTGTTTTTACAAAGGCATACCCATTGCCAAACTGCATTGCACAATAATCCCCCGAAGGAGAATAGGCATAAAAACCGTGTTCTGCATTGAGTTCTGCGACGGCTCGCATTTCTCCAGCAATCATCGCAAAAATAATTTCAGGCTGTTTTGTTTGCACTAGCTTTGGTGGGATGTCTGCCAACTGCCAATCGTCAGTGTTGTTGACGGTCTCAGAAGCCAAAGATTGGGGAAGATAATTCGTAAATAAAATACAAAGCAATAAAAGAAATCGTTTAGACATGTTTTATCCACTATAAAGCTGGGTTTCCGCCATTATTCTAAACCTACTCTAGATTGAACCCCATACCCTGATAAAAATTTTTATTGTTCCCTGCTTCCCATTATTTTCACCTATTAAGCTGTTATACCAATTTTAAAGATACGCCATAATCTATCATACAAAATAAAGAGATCTAGCTCATATTTATCAGTAAAAAGCGCCATACAGGCACAATCTGTAAATCATTTGACAGTTTAATCCACTTCCCACTGTTAGATTGGCATTCAACCACCTTACAACACCTGGGAACAACAATGAAAATAAAAGAAATTAGTACTTTTATCATGCACGTACCTGTCACTAATGACCTAATTGGTGACTCAACTCACAGCATTACCCATTGGGGGATGCCGGGTGTCATGATCAAAACAGAATGTGGATTAGTCGGTTATGGCCACACAGGGACACATGCCGACATCGCCACTGACCGTTTAATCACCACTATTATTGAAGATGTTTTCGGCCCAATGTTACTCGGCGAAGACCCAACAGAAGTGCGCTATTTACATCGAAAACTCACTCGCAGCTCAACCAATATCTGGGTAGGTCGTGGTGGTTTGATGCAAATGGCGATTTCTGCCATCGATATCGCCCTTTGGGACCTTAAAGCTAAAGCCGCAGATCAGCCGCTATGGCAACTGTTTGGCGGTTCAAAACACAATAAAGTTAACGCCTATAACACCGACTGCGGTTGGTTAGTGCGTAGCCAAGAAGACTTAGTCGATGATTGTAAAAAAATGATCTTCGAAGAAGGCTTCAAAGCAATAAAAATGAAAATTGGTAAACCAGATCCACGCGAAGATCTACAACGTATTGAAGCTGTTCGTAACGCAATTGGCGACGATATCGACCTAATGGTCGATGCAAACGGTAAATGGGATATCAGTATTGCCAAGCAATATGGCCACCGTTTAAATGATTTCAATATTAAGTGGTTTGAAGAACCATTATGGCATGATGATGTCGCCAGCCATAAACAGCTTGCTGCTTATATGGATACACCTATCGCATTAGGTGAATTACTTTATCACAATGATTCATTTAAAGAATTTGTCTTGGCGGGTGCCGTTGATTACTTACAACCTGATGCAACACGCTGTGGCGGTTTAACAGCGGTATGGGAAATTGCTGACTTAGGTATGGCCTTTAATTTACCAGTGACACCACACCATGGCGATATGATGCAGGCACAATTGCATCTGGTAATGGCACATCCCGCTTGTTCTTTACTGGAATTTATTCCATGGACACTGGATTGCTTTGTTGACCCAGTCGAAGTCATTGATGGTGTTTATACCACACCAACCGCGCCTGGGGCAGGTACGACGTTAAAACCTGAAGCATTAGCCAAATTTAACGTGAAATAATGATCATTCCCTTTTTCAATATTTCATTTCTAACAACATGAAAAAGGGAAATTAATAACAAGAATTATTCATTTTAAATTACTTATTTATACTCTGAATAATTCATGGTGCAATCAACAACACTGCAACTTGAAGTATGACGAGTACATTAGCTCTATACTCTACTCTGCTGGTTATTCAGCGGCGGGCTAAACACATAATAAAAATGAATAGATAACATTACTATCTTACAAAAAACTGGGGTGAACCATGTCCACCAATACGGATCATTTATCATCGGCTACCAGCAAAGCAATACGAAAAATAATACCTATGGTGGTATTAATGTTCATATTGGCTTATTTAGACCGTTCAAATATTGGTTTTGCAAAACAAGAGTTTCAATTAACAACTGGGTTAAGTGACGCTGCATACGCATTTGGCGCAGGGATCTTTTTTATCGGCTACGCACTATTTGAAGTGCCAAGTAATATTCTGTTGTACCGAATTGGCGCTCGGGTATGGTTATCACGCATTATGGTCACATGGGGGCTAGTCTCTGCCGCCATGATGTTTGCTCATGATGAAACCACCTTTATTGTGCTGCGTTTCTTACTTGGTGTCAGTGAAGCTGGCTTCTTTCCGGGGGTTATTCTGTATTTAACCTTCTGGTTCCCACAAAATATCCGGGCACGGGTGACAGGCTACTTCTTATTTGGGGCACCACTGGCGTTTATCATTGGCGGCCCATTATCTGGCTCATTATTGTCGTTGGAAGGAACTTCATTTGCCTTCGGTTTATACGGCTGGCAGTTAATGTTTGTCGTAGAAGGCTTATTAGCATCTATTGTCGGGATTTGGGTGTTCTTTTACCTTGATGACCGCCCTGAAAAAGCCAAATGGCTGACAGATGAGGAAAAAAGTGCACTTTCCGCTAAATTAGCCTTGGAAGAAGATGCCAAAGCAGGCCATAGCCCGAAAGGCGCCTTGAGAGCATTATTAGATATGCGCGTTCTCTACCTGTGTCTGATTTGGTTTACCGTTCAAGTATGTGGCTATGGGATTTATTTCTTCTTACCAACCCAAATCGGTACGTTGTTGGGCAGTAAAGTCGGCATACTTGTAGGCTTTGTTACCGCCATTCCACCACTGTGTGCGGCCATTGCAGTTTACTATGTACCACGTATTTCGGAGCGATTAAAAGAACGTCGTAAAGTTGCTGCCATTACCTTTATGTTAGGTGCTGCGGGAATTGCGGTTTCTGGTTTATTCGATAGCATTCCCGTCATTGCGATTATTGCCCTGTGTGTGGCAGCGGCTGGTCACTTGGCGATGCAGCCTCTGTATTGGAGCTTCCCATCTGCATACTTAGGCGGCACCGCAGCTGCATCGGGTATTGCTTTGATTAACTCAGTGGGTAACTTAGGTGGTTTTGTGGCACCAAACTTACGAGTTTGGGCTGAAACTACCTTTGAATCTGCCCGTGCAGGACTCTATTTTATCGCATTGGTCACCTTTATCGGTGGTCTGTTGATTCTGACATTAAAAAGATTAGGTATTGAAAAACGATTTGAAGATTAATTAATTATCTTTTAAATCCCTCCCGAGCCACATTAATGGCTCGGGTTTTCTATTACCTTATTTCTTATTTATGAGGTTTACTCGAATATTACGGCGGTTCATGATTGAACATAACCCTACCAAATGTCATGATAAAGTTAGCCAATCATGCAGGGAGCATTCAGATGAACATTGCGGTACAAAACAGCCAATTAGTTCTAACGCATGAAAATATTCTTGAAATATTAAAAACAAATAGTTGGTTTAGTAACTTACCTGATTATTTGATTTCCATCTTAATGACATGCGCCACATTACGTTTCTATCCAGATGGTGAAATGGTTCACTATCAGGGTGACCCTGCTCGTGGTCTATATGCGGTGATTCAAGGTTCAGTAAAAGTAAGTTCAATTTCCTCAGATGGCCGTGAATGTGTATTTCGCTATCTTTCACCAGGCAATTGGTTTGGCGAAATTGCCATGCTAGATAAATCAGCGCGCACCCATGATGCCAAAGCGATTAGCCCAACCATATTACTGACGATATCACCGAAAGACTTAACCATGATCTTGGAAAAACACCCCGTTTTTTACCAATTTCTGAATATTTTACTCTGCAAAGTGATTCGTAATGCCTTTACCATTATCAATGACAGTGCCTTATTATCTGTTTCAGCCCGACTCGCCAAACGCTTATTGAGCTTAGCAGAAGGCTATGGCGAACCTCATGAAAAAGGAATTCAACTAAGCTTATATCTCACACAAGATGACTTAGCGACCATCATTAATACCACACGGCAAACCATCAATAAGCGTTTAGTCGCATGGGAAAAACTAGGCTGGATTGATGCAAAATACGGGAAAATTATTTTAGTTAACCTCCCCGCGCTGAAGCAAATATCGGAAGATGATGAGGAATAACTAGCTGTTATCATCCATGGTTGGGCTATCTGCGAAGAAATAGCGATCCATGGTGAATTCGAAGTCATCACTGGTCGCATTGAATAACATTTTTTTGGTATTTTCCAAATGTTGCCACATAGCTTGCCGCGCCCCTTTAGGGTCTCGACGCGCTAACGCCTGCAAAATTTGGTCATGTTCATCGCACCAGCTCTCAATCGAACGGTTATCAATGTGCTCATGAAGCTTGAGCCAGTAAGGGTTACGTAAGCGTTGGCTCCACATTTGCTCAACGATCACCACCATCGCACTGTTATGGGTCGACGCGGCAATTTGCATGTGAAAAGCAAGATCCCATGTTGAATCACGAAAACGATCCTCTTTGCGAGCATGCTTTTGAATATCAACTAGTTTTAAAATATCTTCTTTGGTGGCTTGGGTCGCGGCAAACTCGGCGATATGGCTTTCAATCAATTGCCTTGCTTGTAAGAGCTCAAACGGCCCACAGCGGCTAAACTCTAATCCCGTTTCTGTATTGACTGAGTTATTAGACCGGTTACTAATAACATGTATGCCAGATCCTTTGCGTACATCCACATAGCCTTCTACTTCTAACATAATGATGGCTTCACGGATCACAGTACGGCTCACCTTCATTTCGTCAGCAAGTAACCGTTCCGCAGGTAATTTAGTGCCAACTGGGTATTCGTCATTTTCGATACGTTCTTTGACCAGAGCCGCAACTTGTTGGTATAGGCGCGGTTCACTCTCTTGTGAGCTCATTATTTTCTCCTTTCACATAACCACCCGACTCGCTGGCCATCAATGTCCACAGTATAACGAAATTTTTCGACGATGGGTAAAATAGAACTTCACTAATAAATAAATTATAATAAATTGGTATAACATCTTTTAAAGTTGTAAACCGGATCGTATAATGAATGAAATTTAGACAACAAAAGATCATTCATACTTTTTATGGCTGATCATGCTTAATCCGATTTCCAGTTCAGGGAACGCAATATGATAAAAGATATAATTAAAATACATCCCAATGACAATGTCGCCATTACTTTAGTTAACCGACAAGCAGGGGAAACCATTAGTGTTGCAGAGCAATCAGTAACATTAAAACAAGATGTTGATCGAGGGCATAAAATTGCCCTCACCTTGATTGAGTCTGGCAATAATATTATTAAATATGGCGCACCCATCGGCCATGCAACGACGACCATAACGGCTGGAGAGCATGTTCATACTCATAATACCGCCACCAATTTAAGTGCCTTAAATGATTATGAGTACCGCCCTGAACACAACACAATTGCCGTTACACGGCCGGATCCAGAAGTGCAAATCTATCGCCGAGCAAATGGTGATGTCGCTATCCGTAATGAAATTTGGGTGATACCAACAGTCGGCTGTGTTAATGCACTGGCGAGAAAAATGATCGAACGCTTTAATAAACAACATAATGGCGCTTCTGATATTGATGGTGTTTATCTTTATAACCATACTTTAGGGTGTTCCCAGCTCGGTGATGACCATTTAACAACCCGTACTATTTTACAAGATATGGTTAAGCACCCTAATGCAGGTGGCGTTTTAGTCATCGGTTTAGGCTGTGAAAATAATCAAGTCGCCGCCTTTAAAGAAACATTAGGTGACTATGATGATGAACGCGTGAAATTTATGGTATGCCAACAATTAGATGACGAAATTGAAGCCGGTGTAGAGCACCTTAATGCACTTTATCAATTAGTACAGCAAGATAAACGTGAGTCAGGCAAACTGAGCGAAGTGAAATTTGGTCTTGAGTGTGGTGGATCTGATGGCCTTTCAGGGATCACGGCTAACCCATTGTTAGGCTGTTTTTCTGATTTTTTAGTCAGTCATAACGGAACTACGGTGTTAACCGAAGTACCTGAAATGTTTGGTGCTGAACAAATTCTAATGAACCACTGCCATGATGAACTGACGTTTGAGAAAACGGTCAATATGATCAATGACTTCAAACAGTATTTTATTGCCCATGACCAGCCAATTTATGAAAACCCATCTCCAGGTAATAAAGCCGGAGGCATTTCGACACTCGAAGAAAAATCCCTCGGCTGCACACAAAAAGCTGGCACTAGCCAAGTAATGGATGTTTTAAAATACGGGGAGCGCCTGACAACCCCAGGATTCAACTTGTTAAGCGCGCCGGGTAATGATGCCATTGCCACCAGTGCCTTAGGAGCAGCTGGCTGCCATATGGTGTTATTTACAACAGGTCGTGGCACGCCATATGGTGGCTTTGTCCCCACCATGAAAATTGCGACCAATAATGAATTAGCCGCCAAAAAACCCCATTGGATTGATTTTAATGCAGGTGCCTTATTAACAGGAAAATCCATGAATCAGTTATTAGATGACTTCATTCAGTTGGTTGTCAAAACCGTTAATGGTGAACCTACAAAAAATGAAATCAATGATTTCCGTGAATTAGCAATTTTTAAAATGGGCGTCACACTTTAAAAACAAACTAATCCCTATTGCTTTGGTTATTATTAAGCAATAGGGATATAACTAACTATTTATATTTATTAACTTTTTCCTACCGACCTTACTTTCTATCCTAAGCCATAAGCCCCATTATCGTGACACGAAGACAATAAAGAAAAGTCACCATTTCCCTATTTTTAAGATATGGTAGGATCCATTTCGTAATGACGAATTTTAATTTATTAGCAGGGTAAATAATGATAGACCTAAAACTTAGAGAGGCCAGAGACAGCCTTTCCACCAAAGAAAAACAAGTCGCTGAGTACATTATTGCTAATAAGAAAAACATGCAAAGTATGAGCATTCAATCCCTAGCCCAAGAAAATAAGGTCAGTACCACCACTATCTTGCGCCTGTGCCATAAGTTAGGCTACCAAGGCTTTAGCGATCTAAAAATTGATTTAATTTCATCGATTAATCACAAGTCTTACGGCACTCTACTACAAGAAGATATTGATATTAGTGATTCAATGGAAACCGTTAATCACAAAGTAGGATTGATTGAAAAATCATCCATAGAAGAAACTTGCGCTTTGGTCAATTTAAATGCCTTTAAGCTAGCAAATGAATTAATTAGTAAGAGTAAAAAAATTGTCATTTATGGTGCAGGCAGTAGTGGATTAGTTGCAAAAGAATTTGAATATCAACTAATTAAAATAAAAAAAGATGTTAATTGTCACCTTGATTACAGCATCCAATTCAGTATTGTGAATACATTAGATCAGAACGATCTTGTCATTGTCATCTCTCATTCTGGTGAAAACCACGAATGTATCAAACTACTCACTCTTGCCAGAGAATTGAAAGTTCCGACCATTGCTATCACGAAAATGGGGCAAAGCTCGGTGTCATCGCTAGCAGAAACAGTCTTGCACACGATCTCCACGGAGCACGTTTCAAGGCTTATCCCTATTCGCTCAAAAATTTCGCAACTGACTGTAATTAATATGCTGATTACTAATCTATTTATTAAACAATATGATGAAAGAATTCAAAAACAAATTAGCACTCGTGCGGAGCGCTTTTCTCGCTTAAATAGCAATAACTAATCGGCTTTCTCCTCCTTAATATCTTCTATGTGGCTCTAAGTAGCCACTTCGATCTTGCTCACAAAAATGACCCTTTCTAGGAACTCCCCCTTTTCATTCCCCTTTTTTGTGATATTGTTACTTCAAAATAAATATATAAAAGTAATTTTATTACTAAAATAAAAAAATAAATATAAGGGGAAAAAATGAGCTCTCAAATACCTATCATACTGGCTAGCCATGGGCCTTTTGCACAAGGGTTATTGGAATGTGCTGAAATGCTAATCGGCTCTCAAGAAGATATCAGCGTGATTTCCATTCAAAGAGAAAGCAATATTAATGAGGTAAAAAAACATTTATTTGAAACATATCAAAATGTTAATAAAGGCGATGGCGTTTTAATTTTAGTGGATTTATTAGGCGGTTCTCCTTGCAATTTAGCCAGCGAGCTCGTTATTACCCAAAATGATGTTGTGCTGTACTGCGGAATCAATGTTCCTACTTTTCTCGAAATACTCAGCAGCCGAGACCTCCCTTTACATGAACTTCATCAAGTCATTAATGATGTATTCCCTGACAGTTGCCTTAATGTCGGTGAACAACTTAAACCATTAGCACAAAATGATAGCGAACTTTAGGAGAATACCATGCCAATTAATGTTGCTCGAATTGATGACAGACTTATCCATGGCCAAGTTATAACCACTTGGGTTAAAAATTTTGATATTGAACAGGTGATTATCGTCAATGACAAAGTTGCCAATGACACCGTTCAACAATCAGTTCTTACTATGGCTGCTCCACCAGATCTAAAAGTAGTCGTTTTTGGCGTCGATAAATTCATTGAAGTCTTAAAAAAAGCGGAAATTAAACGCCGCACTATGCTGCTGTTTACTAACAGTATTGATGTGAACAGGCTTGTCGAAAGTGGCTTAAAACTGGAAAAACTGAATGTCGGCGGGATGCGTATGCAAGAAGGCCGTCGTAATTTATCCCGTGCGGTTGCTGTAACACCGGATGAAGAACAAGCCTTTAGGTCACTTATCAACAATAACGTTGCCGTTGAAATTCAAATGGTTCCTAAAGATCCCATTGTTGAATTGAAAACATTACTCAATTAATTCATTTAATCATACTTATTTTCACTCAATAAGTAAGGAGCCTATTATGTTAGTAGAGGCCATTTTAATTGCAATTTGGGCAGGCATTTGCTCATTGGATGATGTCGGTCCGCAAATGCTAAGACGCCCACTGCTCACCGGTACTGTGGCCGGTATTATCATGGGCGATATGGTTCAAGGGTTAGCCATTAGCGCCACATTAGAATTGATGTGGATGGGAATTGGTAACGTCGGCGCTTATTCTGCACCCGATATTATCGCTGGTTCAATTATTGGAGTTGCACTCGGTATTGCTTCCAATGGCGGAATTGCAGCGGGTATCGCCCTTGCCGTGCCAGTCTCTATTCTATGCCAACAATTACTGATTATCTGGCGTTCTTTTGCCAGTTTCTTAAATGTCTGGGCCAGTAAATCCATTCTTGATGGAAACTACAGTGGCCTAACAAAAGTCCATTATTTTTCGACGCCACTGTGGTTTTTTATTCGCGCCATTCCCTGCTTTATTGCCGTTTATTTTGGTAGTGACTTAGTCAATAACATATTAAATGCCGTACCTGAAAGTATTCTTACCGGTATGGGGGTCGCATCTAAACTGATCCCTGCTGTCGGTATCTGTATTCTGCTACTCATGTTGCTTAAAGGCAGAATGTGGTTTTTCTTTTTGCTCGGTTTTATGCTCACAACCTATTTAAAACTGCCAATTATCCCAATTACTTTTATCGCTCTGGCATTTGCAGTGCTTTATGACATGGCATTTGCCAGCAGTTTGCGTCAAACACCAGAAGAAAAAACGGCACCAACCTCCCATAAAAATGAAGAAGAGGAGTATGACCTATGAGTGAAATAACCACCTCTGAAAATAAAAAACTCACGAAAAAAGAGCTTAATGGTATGTTTTGGCGAATTCAAACCATGTCATTCTCATACAACTATGAAAAACTGCAAACTATTGGTTTTGCGCATTGTATGGTGCCCGTTCTCGATAAACTGTATGAAAAAGCAGATCAAGAAACACGTATTAAAGCCATGCAACGCCATTTCGAGTTTTTTAACACGCAAATTAACGCTGGCGCATTAATTCTCGGTGTCACCGCTGCATTAGAAGAAAAAACAACAGAAGAAGAAAAAGAAGCTGTCGTTTCTGTAAAAGCCGGTTTAATGGGGCCATTTGCAGGCCTAGGTGATAGCTTATTAAAATTTACGTGGTTGCCTATTTGCGGCAGCATCGGAGCCGCATTTGCACTGCAAGGTAATATTATTGGCCCTATCTTAATGTTTATTCTGTTTAATATCGTCAATATCGGCACCAAATATTTCTTTATTCATTATGGCTATAACAAAGGCGTTGATTTAATCGAGCAATCGAAAAAATCAAATATTATTCAGCGAATTACTAATATAGCGAACGTTGTCGGGGTCATGGTCCTAGGTTCCTTGATAGCGACGACCGTCAAGCTTTCCACTCCGCTAACCATTGCCGTCGGTGAGCAATCTATCAAAGTACAAGAGATGTTTGACAAGGTAATACCTAACTTACTCACTCTTCTCTTTGCCCTCGGTATTTTCTTCCTTGTTCGTAAATTTCAAGGGAAACATACCGTTGCACTCATTGTCGCCATTATGGTTTTAGGTGTTATTTGTTCTGTGTTCGGAATTTTAGGATGATAAAGGGAAATATATGGAAATCGAAGTCAACAGAGTGAGTGAATCAACACTCGAAATAAAGTTTAGTGAAATTCCATCCTCTCCTCTAGCATTATATTGGACGGATAGACCTGATACTCAAGTTTATCCTGAGAATTTCATTACAGATAAATTAGAGAATACCATTACAGTTCAAGACCCATTAAATGCTAAACAACGTATCTATTTTATTTTACAAAATGCCAACGGACGTAGATTATTCGCTGAAAGAACATTGCCTATTGAGGGATTAAATAACTTCCGTGATTTTGGGGGTTATACCACAACAGACGGAAAACAGGTGAAATGGGGAATGTTATACCGTTCCAACCATTTGTTTAATTTGAATCAACAAGCGGTCAACTATATTTCCCACCTAGGGATTAACAGCATTATCGATTATCGTACTCAAAATGAAATTAATAAATCGCCTAATTGCTATGTTGGTGAAAAGAAAACCTATCATCTTGATGCAACGGCTCAAACTGCTGAATTAGCAGCACAATTTGCCGCATCACCAGATAATGAAGACAAAGCACTAATCGAAAGTGTTATCCAACACATTCCGAAAGAAATGATTAACGGCGATGGGTTACAAATATTGGAACAATATCGCCAATTTGTGGTGAGTGATAAGTCAAAAGCTGCCTTTAAGCAAATGATAGAGGTTTTATTAAATAAACAAAATGCCCCAAGTATTCAGCATTGCCGTGGAGGAAAAGACCGAACGGGTTATGGTGCATTGCTGGTACTTTCCATGTTAGGAGTGCCAAAAGAAACCATTGTACAGGATTATATGATCACCCATTTTAACCGGCTTGAACGTAACGAAATTAAAATGGCGGGATATCGAAAAATAACCCAAGACCAAAATGTACTGGATTATTTACTCTCACTAATTGATACTCAAGAATCATTTATTTTAGAAGTCTTTAATACAATGGAGGAAATATCTGGCTCTGTTGAAAGGTATATTAAAGATGAACTTAAATTCACAGATAATGATATTAAGCAACTTAGAGAGATATACTTAGTTTAAATAAATTTAATTATCTTATAAACAACCACAGGTTTAATCAAATAAACCCGAGAAATTCCTTTATTTAAAATAACAGTAAAATAGCCACATAAAATATTCATTGTGGCTATTTTATTGACGAAAAAATCCGTTATTGATCATAGAATCAATAATTACTCTAGTTCGCCAATTCTATTTAATTAAATTTTTAGCTACTTTATTTTTGCCCGTAATATGCATTTTTACCGTGCTTACGTAAATAGTGTTTATCTAATAATACTTGTTGCATTGAACCTACTTGTGAACTTAATTGACGGGTAAATAAATTCATATAGGCAATTTCTTCTAACACTACGGCGTTATGCACTGCGTTATCGGGGCTTGTCCCCCAAGCAAATGGGCCATGGCTATTCACTAATACGGCAGGAATATCTTTTGCTGACAGGCCTTTTTCCTTAAAGGTTTCAATGATCACATGGCCCGTTTCTCTTTCATAATCCCCTTCAATCTCACTTTCTGTCATTTTACGGGTACAAGGAATTTCACCGTAGAAGTAATCGGCATGGGTTGTCCCTAAGGCGCTCAATGGCTGCCCCGCTTGAGCCCATATCGTGGCGTGACGAGAGTGAGTATGAACAATACCGCCAATTTCAGGGAATGCTTTGTACAGAGCCAAATGCGTGTCGGTATCTGAAGACGGTCGATATTTCCCTTCGACTACTTCTCCACTTTCTAACGATACCACCACCATGTCTTCTGCTTTCATGGTTTCATAGTCAACGCCAGAAGGTTTTATCACCATTAGCCCAGCTTCGCGGTCAATACCACTCACATTTCCCCAAGTAAATGTCACTAGGTTATGTTTGGGTAAGGCAAGGTTCGCTTCAAAAACCTGTTGTTTCAATTGTTCTAACATAACAACTCCCTAGCTTGCTTAAATATGCTTTAATATCAACAACAAAAATTTATTATGGTGATGTTTTTTGTGTGTTGATAACCTTTATCTGGCTATTAAGGTAAACAGATTTAGGCCATTTAAAAAGCACCTCACTTTACAAATTCGTAACAAAATCGCCCAAGTCGGTCTTATTCGGGCATATTCAGTCAAATAAAGTCATAATACAGATGTGGTTAAATGACCGAGTTAGCCCAATATTTTTTGTTTATTAAGAGAAAAGCAAAAAAAACACCGCAAATATAGTGATTCAAATCTAATTATTATGTAACAAGCCACATTAGCACTCTTAAAATTAAGATCAAAATCACTTTAGCAGGCTTTGTTTTTTTCAAAAACAGATTACTTGAATCCAATCACGACAAAAAAAAAGCAACACGGGCAGAATAAATATCGTGGAAAGAATAGGAGTTAAATATGTTACAAGCCGAACGCCATAAATTAATTTGTTCTCATGTTTCGCAGAATGGTTCGGCGTTAGTACGTGATTTAGCTCAATTGTGTCTCGTTTCTCAAGAAACTATCCGTCGTGATTTAACTGCCCTTGAGCGGGAAAATAAGATCATCCGTAGCTTTGGGGGCGCGGTAGCCATCGACCAAGAAGAAATGTCGATGGTGAATGTTATGCCTTCTTCGGTCAAACTCAGTCAAATGGTTGATGGCGCAGAGTCTTTTCGCAAAAGAACCGAAGAGCACCCTGATGCCAAGATGAAGATTTCAAAGGCCGCACTAAAATTAATTCAGCCTGGTGACTGTATTATGTTAGATAACAGTAGTACTTGCTGGTTTCTAGCACGGCAAATACCTGATATCGACATTACGGTAGTGACAAACTCGGTCAAGATTATCCAAGCCTTGGCCTGCCGTGACCGAGTACGTGTTATTGGTATTGGCGGGGAATATTCAGAACGCCATGATGATTTTCATGGCCCAATTGCAGAAAGTATTATCCGTAGCTTTCAGATAAAAACCTTATTTCTTTCATGCCAAGGGTTCAATATCGAAAATGGTATTCGCGATGGCAGTGAAATAAACTCAAAATTAAAAAATATTATGTTACAGGTTTCCGAAAATAAAGTTTTGCTCGCGGATAATAGTAAATTAGGAAAATATGCATTTAGCCAAGTTTGTACATTTGATGATATTGACGTATTAATTACAAACAAACTAAATGATAATAGTTTTCAAGAAAAGTTCTCTAACCTTAGAATTATCGAGTGCGATAAATAAGTTATAAAAATAAAAATCATGTAACTGTGATGTAAGTAAAAAACAATAAGTTCTATTTTATTTTCTGTATTAAATAAGTGCAGGGATATTATTTACCCATAATTCCTTAGCACTTAATTATAGGCATATCTAAATATAAGAAGTTCATTATTTCTAAATAATGGAATTTCTTGATTTAGTATCCATCTACACTAAGGAATACAACTATGAACATGAAGAAGCTAGTTTTACCTTGTTTAATGAGCGTTGCACTATTTTCAAATGTCGCGATGGCTGAATCACAAAAAGCACAAAAGCCCTTTACCATGGGTGTCGTCGTTAAAGTCGGTGGTATTCCTTGGTTTAATGTGATGGAACAAGGTATTACTGAAGAAGGCAAAAAACTCGGTGTAAATGCCTTCCAAGTTGGCCCAACAACGGCTGACCCAGCGGAACAAGTTCGTGCTATCGAAGATTTAATCGCGAAAAAAGTGGATGTCATTGGCGTTGTCCCTAACGACGCTAAAGTGCTTGAGCCTGTATTAAAACGTGCCCAAGACGCTGGAATTAAAGTTATTACCCACGAATCACCAAATCAAAAAAATGCAGATTGGGACTTTGAATTACTTGATACCCAAAGCATGGGTGCTAACCATATGAGAGACATGGCGGCCTGTATGGGTGAAGAAGGCAAATACGCCATGTTTGTGGGAAGCCTGACAGTACCATTAGTGAACGAATGGGCCGACGCTGCAATTGCTTACCAGAAAGCGAACTACCCGAAAATGCAAATGGTCGATGACCGCTTTGGTGTTGCCGAATCCGTTGATGACTCAATGCGTACAGCTAATGATTTGTTATCTAAGCACAAAGACTTAAAAGGTATCATGTCATTTGGTTCACAAGGCCCTATCGGTGCAGGCCGAGCCATTGATAAACGCCGTAAAAATGATGAAACCTGTGTATTCGGGACATTCACACCTGGCCAAGGCATCAAATTACTGGAAAAAGGCGCAATTGATGGCGGCTATATTTCTAATCCAAAAGTCGCAGGACAAGTATTTGTACAGGTTGCGACTGCCATGATGAATGGTGAAGAAATTAAAGATGGCGTGTCTATTGGTGATATGGGTGAAATCAAAGTCAGTGGCAACACGATTTTGAGTGACAACCCCGTTAATTTGAATATTGAAAATACGAAAAAATTGGTCGAAGTCGGTCTGTAATTTCACCTTGTCAAAATAATGTTCAAAACAAAAATACAATATTTATCAAGATATTAATTTTAATGTTCTTTGAGTTCGAGTCGCCTGCACTAACGCAGCGGCTCGAACTCATCACGAACAAGCCAACACCAATTTATTTGCAGTAGGAATTGTACTTATGACAAGCACCTCAAAAGCTGACAAATCCGATCCACTCATTACCTTGCGCGACCTTTCCAAAAGCTTCGGTGGTCACCGTGCATTACGCAATATCGATTTGACGCTCAACAAAGGTGAAGTGCACTGTTTAGCGGGCACCAATGGGTGTGGGAAAAGCACATTAATTAAAACCATCAGTGGTGTCTATGCCCCTGATGACGGTAGCAAAATTGAAATTGATGGAAAAAGTTATCACCGGTTGACACCAGATAAAGCGCGTGAATTAGGCGTACAAGTTATCTACCAAGATTTGTCGTTATTTCCAAATTTAACCGTTGCCGAAAATATCGCCTTTGAGCTAAACCTCAAAGGCTATTTTGGCTGGTTTCGCAAAAAACAACTGCGCGAGAAAGCCTTAGAAATCCTCAATGAACTGGCTTTCACCATTGACCCCGACACGCCTGTGCAATTTTTACCCATTGCTCAACGCCAACAAGTTGCTATCTGCCGCGCCCTAGTTGCTGATGCACGTCTGGTGATTATGGATGAACCAACAGCTTCATTGACCCGAACAGAAGTCAACCAACTACTATCAACAGTTAATTACCTAAAAGATAAGGGTATTACTGTTGTTTTCGTAAGTCACCGACTAGAAGAAGTGAAAGAGATTTCTGACCGCATCACCGTGATCCGCGATGGTCAAAAAATTGGCACATGGCCTGCTGAAGGCTTAACTACCCGCAAAATTACTGAGTTAATGACTGGCTTAGATATTGTCCATGAACGTAAGCCACCTAATAACGCGGAAGACCGACGCACAGTACTTGAGCTAAAAAACCTCAGTCGAGCTGGGCAATATCGTGATATCAACTTAAATTTAAAACGCGGTGAAGTGTTAGGTTTATGTGGCTTGTTAGGCTCAGGCCGTACCGAATTAGCATTATCGTTATTTGGTATTACCCATCCAGATAGCGGCGAATTATTTATCGAAGACAAGCCTGTTAAGTTAAAAAACAACACCGACGCCATTAAGCGTGGCATTGGTTATGTCTCTGAAGACCGCCTGACTTTAGGTGCCATTTTACAACAATCCATCGCAGACAATATGGTGATTTCGATTCTTGATCGACTCAAAACACCTTGGCATTTAATCGATGAAAAACAGTGCCAAGAAATCGTACAAGAGTGGATAGCCGACTTAGATATTAAAGTCACCGACCCAAATAACGCCCTTTCAACACTTTCAGGCGGTAACCAGCAAAAAGTGGTACTTGCCAAATGGATTTTAACTCGCCCTAAAGTACTGATTTTAGATTCGCCAACCGTTGGTGTTGATATCGGTGCAAAAGACAGTATTTACAAGCTGATTCACCGTTTATCAGGTGTCGGTATCTCCATTTTATTAATTACCGATGAAGCCTCCGAAGCTTATTACAATTGCGACAGAATTTTACATATGAAACAAGGCGCTATCGTCAGAGAAATTGTGACAGATTCCATCAATGAGCAACAATTGGAGGAAATCATCAATGGCTAATTGGCAAAAGTTACGACCACAATCTGTCGAAGGTTGGCTGACTTGGGTCATTCTTATCATGGTGGTGTTCTTCACATTGATGAGCCCACAATTTCTGACTATTCAAAATTTACTCGACCTCAGTGAAAGCTACGCCGTTACGGGTATTTTCGCCTTAGGATTATTTGTGGTTCTCGTCACTGGGGGTATTGATATTTCGTTTGCTGCAGTGGCTTCCGTAGTGCAATACGTGATTGCCACTTGGTTATTGCAAGGTTTTATTGCAAGCCCTGCCGTTAGTATCACATTGGCGATTATCATCGGTATCGCTTTTGGCTTAATTAACGCCATTTTGATTTACTCGCTGAATGTTGTGTCAATTATCATCACCATCAGTATGCAATCACTGCTGTTTGGAATGCTGATGTGGTTAACCAACGGTCACAGTATTTATGACTTGCCAGATTGGTGGGTTGACCCTGTGACTATCCTGCCTTTTGAAGTGGATGGCGAATATTACCAAGTTGGCTTGCCGTTAATTGTGATGCTTGGCATTGCCTTCTTAACGTGGATTTTAATGAATAAAACGCACATCGGCCGTCAGTTATATGCCGTCGGTGGCAGCCAAGAATCTGCGTCTCGTATTGGTATCCGTGTTTCAGTGATTTACCTGTTTGCTTACGGCTACCTTGGCGCGATGGCAGCGATTGGCGGTATGTTGCAAACCTACCGAATGAGTGAAGTGGTACCGAGTGCCCTTGTGGGCGGAGAGCTAGATGTGCTTGCCGCGGCTGTACTGGGTGGAGCCAGTTTATCCGGTGGCAGAGGCTCGGTGATAGGTACATTAATGGGGGTTTTCCTGATTGGTATCTTGAAAAACGGCCTTAACCTGATTGGTGTTTCAAACTACTTCGTCAATATCGTCATCGGGCTGGTTATTCTCATTGCGATTTGTATTACCCACTATAAAAAACGTAAAGAGACGGACGTAGGTTTTGTTTAACAGGAATATCACCATGAAAAAAAATGCTTTTTTTAAAATTGATGGCTCTGTTATCGGACTGCTTTCAATCTTTGTTCTGGCTATCGCCGCGTTTAGTATTGCCATGCCAGGGCACTTTTTTACTCAAAATACCTTTTTGAGTATCACTTTTCAGTTACCTGAATTGGGCTTACTCACCTTTGCCATGTTTGTACCTATGTTAAGTGGCGGCTTAAACCTCGCCATTATTAGTACTGCTAACTTAACTGGCCTGTTTATGGCTTGGGTGTTTATCAATTACCTGCCAGTGGATGCAGGGACGGGCACACAGCTGATGTGGCTGGTCTTCGCATTGATCGGCGCAACTGTAATTGCGGTCATTATCGGTAGCTTAACAGGGCTGATGATTTCCCATATCGGGGCACACCCTATTCTAGTCACTCTCGGTACTATGACTATTATTAGCGGTATTGGCGTTTACCTCACCAAAGGAGCAGCGCTGAGTGGCATGCCGCCCATTGTTCGTGCCATTGGTTCCGATACGGTGCTTGGGGTACCAATTGCGATGATTATTTTCATTGTTACCGCAATTCTCTTAGCGCTGTTTCTAGGCTGTACGCGTTTAGGTAAAAATATCTATATGAGTGGCAGTAACATCAATGCAACGTGGTTCAGCGGTATTCGTACCGACCGTGTCATGATTGCGATATACACCATTTCTAGCCTGTTATGTGTATTAGCTGGGCTCATCATGATGGCTCGCTTTAACTCTGCACGTATGGGCTACGGGGACTCCTATTTACTGCTCACCATTCTTGCCATCGTATTAGGTGGAACTAACCCATTTGGGGGGGTTGGTAAGGTTAGCCGAGTGTTCTGTGCCTTATTGGTTTTACAGGTCATTGCGACAGGTTTAAGCCTGCTTGGTGTAAGCCTGCACTTTAACCTCGCAGTTTGGGGGATCACGCTCATCTTGGCACTAGCATTCAAGTTCTTCAAAGAAAAATGGAGTGCTAAACGTGCGATGAACCGCAACCAACGCCTTAATAAAGCATCGACACAAAGTTAATTTTTCAAGGGGAAAACCATGCGCAAGCATCCAATTGGTATTTATGAAAAAGCATTACCGAAAAACAGCAGTTGGTTAGAAAAATTAGTTATCGCAAAATCTGCAGGTTATGATTTTGTGGAAATGTCAGTAGATGAAACTGACGAACGTCTGGCTCGATTAGACTGGAGCACCGCTGAACGTCTGGAAGTGGTTAGAGCCATTCAAGAAACAGGTATTCGCATTCCAAGTATGTGTTTATCGGGCCATCGCCGTTTTCCTTTCGGTAGCCATGATGAAGGCACTCGTATGATGGCCTATACCTTAATGGAAAAAGCCATTAAGCTCGCTCAAGACTTAGGCATTCGCACTATTCAGCTCGCGGGTTATGACGTTTACTATGAAGAGCAAGATGCCGAAACGATTGCCAATTTCGAAAAAGGCATGCAATGGGTCAGTGAAATTGCGGCCGCTTCTCAAGTGATGTGTGCGGTAGAAATCATGGATACGCCATTTATGAATTCCATTAGCAAATGGCAAACGCTTTCCGATAAAATTCGCTCGCCTTGGTTCAAGGTGTATCCTGATGTCGGCAACTTAACGGCATGGGGCAATGATGTCGAAAAAGAATTCACCCAAGGAATTGAACACGTCGCAGCAATTCACTTAAAAGATACGTATGCGGTGGCTGAAACCTGTAAAGGCCAATTCCGTGATGTGCCTTTCGGTGAAGGCTGCGTGGATTTTGTTAATTTATTCAAATTATTAAAACGTTTAAATTACCGTGGCTCCTTCCTGATTGAAATGTGGACAGAAAAAGCCGATGAGCCACTGATTGAAATTATCAAAGCTCGTCATTGGATGGAAGACAAAATGCAACAAGCAGGCTGGCACAACGCCTAAAGGAGCCGATAATGAATGCATTTTTTATGGGTGTTGACCTTGGTGGTACCGTCATTAAAGCGGGTATCTACACCGCAGAAGGCCAAGAAATTACCGTTGCTGAACATTCTTTTCCCACTGAGAGTCCACAAGCAGGTTTTAGTGAACGCAATATGGAAATGCTGTGGGAAGCGGCTTGCAGCGTGATTCGCCAAGCGATTCAAAATAGCCAGCTCAACGCCGCCCAAATTTCCGGTGTCAGCTTTTCTTCTCACGGCAAAGGGCTGTATTTACTCAATAGCCAAGGAAAACCGGTTAGGAATGGGATTGTGTCATCTGATTCACGAGCTCAATCTATTGTTGATGAATGGCACCAAGACGGCACCGCGGATAAAGCTTATCCATTGAGTTTGCAGCAATTATGGGCTTCTCATCCTGTGGCGCTGCTACGTTGGTTAAAACAACACGAGCCCGATAATTATCGCGATACTCAACATGTTTTGATGGTCCACGATTACATTCGCTACCGTCTAACCGACCAAATTGCCTGCGAAGAAACCAATATTTCTGGCAGCCAATTATTTAACCAAACCCTGTCGAGTTATGACCCTAAATTATGCCAACTATTTGGTATTGATGAGGCAAATGACAAACTAGCACCGGTGATTAATTCGGCTCAACTTGCAGGAACGGTAACCCACAAAGCCGCTGCTGAGTCTGGACTTGTAGAAGGAACCCCTGTATTTGGTGGCTTCTTTGACGTGGTGGGTGCAGCGTTGGCGTCAGGGGTGAGCCAAAAAGATAAACTCAGCGCCGTAGCCGGAACTTGGACCATTTCAACCCGTGTCTTCGATGAAATTGTGCCTTCAGATTACCCATACGTATGGAGTAAATACTGTATTCCAGGTACCTATTTTGTCCACGAAGGCAGCCCGACTTCCGCCAGTAACCTCGCGTGGTTCACTCGTCACTTCTTCAATCAACGTTTGCAAGATTATGATGTACTGAATCACTGTGTGGCTGAAGGGGCAACGCGGCCAAACGATATTCTATTTTTCCCTTGGCTGTACGGTTCTAACTACCACAGTAATTTGCACGGTGGTCTACTCGGATTGAGTTCACACCATACGGATGCCGATATTGTTTATGCTATCTATCAAGGGATTGTATTTTCACATTTATTGCACCAAGACCGTATTGTTGGCCTTGATAATACAACAGAATCTATTCGTTTCACGGGTGGCCCAACACAGTCACCACTGTGGATGCAAATGTTCTGTGATGCCAGTAACTTGCCGTTAGATGTCGTCAATGTACAGCAATCAGGTTGCCAAGCCGCTGCACTTTGTGCCGCAGTCGGAACAGGTTACTATTCAGGTTTTGATGTCGCTATTGCGGCAAGCACACCCAAAATCACGACTTACCAACCAAACACCGTTGGGTATCAACAGTTACGTGATAAATTTGCCCGCTTTAAAGCAGTTGCAGATGCATTGAGTCAATAACTTGTTGAATAAAAATAAAGGCAGAACTGATAGCTCGGTTCTGCCTTATTTTTTGACATATTAATTGTCAGCGACAACTTTGGTATTAACTGTGGCTGGTGATAATACGGTATCCTGCGGCAAGCTATCGTACTTCACAAACTCGTCCCGTGGGAAAACAAAGACATCGATATCTTTTTCAGGTGTGATAGTCTCCGCCACGATACTTTTCGCTGGGGAGGTTAGGTTAGTTTCTACTCCTAACCACGACGCGAAGTAATCAAATAAATTCCACTCACTTAACATTTCATCGCGAAATTCACGTTTAGTATCATCCGAATTGATGACCACTAATGGGACTTGATATGCCCCTTTCACGAGTTGACCATGGCGTAAGTATAGATTTCCGTCTTTGATATACCCTTTATACTCTGCTTCCAGTGCTTTTACGTGCTGCTTATTGGCTTTGACTAGCCCTTGTCCATGGTCAGAAAAATATAAAATGGAGAACGGGTAATCCCCATTTTTATTATTTTCTTGCAAGATACTATAAATATCGCCAATAAAATCATCACTCAGTTTAATCGCTGAAACATAACAGTTCGCTATACTTCCCCAGCCAGTATCAAATTGCTCAGGGTTAATGTTGTAATTATTTTTAACAAGTTCGCAAGCTCCTTTCGGCCAACCATCATGGTGAGGTCCCCACATATGAACAAAAATGACTTTTTCTTTCTCTGACGGGTTATTTAACGCGGCTTTAAAGGCAGGTAACATTTTAAAATCATTGGTGAGTTTATTCACACTGTCATCAACGACAAACTTTTCTTGCACGAAAAGGTTTTCAAAACCAGGCTTGCTGTCTCTAACCGGTAAAAAATAATTCGCCTTTAGAAAATAATTTGTAAAGCCAATTTCATCATCACCAAAACTGCCATTATTACCGATATAATAAGTTTCATAACCCGCTTTGTTGGCTAAATCAACAACTGAATTATTATTGTAATACGGCTTTTCATGGTGCTGAGTGATCGTCTTTAAATCATTTTTCGCTAAAGCTCGCGTTAAGGTCGGTACCGTATTGGATGCCGCACTAATAAAATTATTGAAAAAACGCCCATTTACCGATGAAAGAAACGGTGTATTTTCTAATGGGTAGCCATAAGTATTCATATAATTCTTATTGGTACTTTCACCAATAATGACAACTTTTATCTTATATTTATCATCGTTTTTTTTAGTAATTTGAATATCACTAGCCGTATTCACGCCATAGCAAATATCTGCATTGCTTTTTGCTGCTTGAATTAACTCAGGTGTACAGGCTTTTTTATAGACGCCGGCACTTTCATTGGTATTTGCTTGAGCCCATGAAACGCTAGCTAACAGAAGCGCACTATAAAGTGCGGTTAATTTCATTACTTTCATACTCAGAACCTCATCTTCGTAACTTATTATATTTATGAGTTGCTGTGGTGTAGCCAGGGTAGAGTTTGTGAAATAATGTAGCATTGCACTAAAATTTCACACCTTAATTAATATATTGAAATATTATTTCATTAAAAGACGAAGAAGACGAAATTGAGATACAGCTAACAATAATTAATTATGAAGAATCACGCATTTACTAGGCATATTTTCATGTTAGCTGTATATCAAGAAAGATAAAAAATTAGTAATCAACTAGTTATATACCATAAATTCATTTATCAGAATGAATAATAAGCGTTACACCCATTACATCTAGAGTTGTGATAAAGATCTGCAATTAAACATTAATCGCCATTTGATTAGTGATACAGCTCTAATTTTGCTCTTTCCTCACTAGAAAGCATTATGGAACCGGTTCCATAATGCTTTATTCGCAATGACAAATGGGCAAAATGCCCTTTAATCAGACAGAGGAAAGTCATGAGCAAACACATTATTGTTGTCACTGCGGCCTATGGGGCGCAAACCGTAAAACAATTAGGCGGCCAACAAGCCTTATTCGAAGTGATTCAAAACAGCCATGCAGATGGCGTGGAGATCCGCCAAGAGCTTTTGCTGCCGAATGATAGCCTGACGGATATTGCTGATAAGCTACAAGCAAGGCAACTAAAAGCTGTCTATTCTATTCCTGATACCCTATTTCAACAACGAGCTCCTATCGCAATCACCAAATTACAAGGCTATTTCGAAGATGCCAAACAACTCAATGCACGCTTTTTAAAACTATCACTTGGTGAGCTACCTGAGTGCTATGACTTATCCGAAGTTATTGGTGTCATCAATCAATACACCACCCAATTAGTGATTGAGAACGACCAAACAGAAGCCGGTGGTCATATTGCGCCTCTTGAACGCTTTTTTGCTGATGTCAAAACCCAGAATATGCCCATAAAAATGGCGTTTGATATGGCGAACTGGCATTGGAATCGGGAAGATCCGTTAAAAGCCGCACATATTTTTGCTCCCCAAGTCGCTTACATTCACGTTAAAGCCTGCCAATTGCGTGACAACAAACGTGTTGCTGTAGCACTTGATGACAGCGATGGCACTTGGAAAGAAGTGCTAACCGCCCTACCGAATGACGTTCCTTGTGGTATCGAGTTTCCACTCGAAGGCGATGATTTACGTGCAGTCACTGAATACTATGTTTCTCTGTTAAAGGCTTTCTAGGTTAGAGGGAGAATTAATTTTATGAAAAACCAATTAGATGTCGTAACTCTTGGTGAGGCCATGATGATGTTCGTCGCCACACAAACAGGGAAATTACATGAGGTCGAAAACTTTGTTCGCCGTGCCGCAGGGGCTGAACTCAACGTTGCTGTTGGCCTTTCACGCCTTGGGTTAAAAACGGGATGGATTAGCCGCTTAGGTAATGACTCTTTTGGGCGTTTTATCCAAGCCACATTGGATAATGAACATATAGATACTCAATGTGTTACGGTAGATTCTCGTTACCCAACTGGCTTTCAACTCAAATCTAAAGCCGAAAATGGAACCGATCCCATCGTAGAGTATTTTCGTCAAGGTTCTGCGGCAAGTCACTTAGATTTAACAGACTTTAATGAAGACTATTTTCTATCTGCCCGCCATTTACATTTAAGTGGCGTGGCTGCTGCGCTTTCACCCACCAGCTATCAACTTTCACTGTACGCCGCGAAATGGGTGCGAAATGCAGGAAAAACACTGTCATTTGACCCAAACTTGCGCCCTTCTCTATGGAAGAGTGAAACAGCGATGGTAGAACAGCTCAACCAACTCGCGTTCCAAGCTAATTGGGTCTTACCAGGCTTAAAAGAAGGCAAAATTCTGACGGGCTTCGACCAACCCGAGTCTATTGCTGACTTTTACCTCGCTCAAGGTGTTGAAGCCGTTGTGATTAAAACTGGAGAACACGGCGCATATTATAAAACTTCGGGTAACCAACAAGGTATGGCTCCTGCCGTTCATGTTAAACACGTCATTGATACCGTCGGTGCCGGCGATGGTTTTGCCGTTGGCGTCATTAGCGCCTTACTTGAAGGCTTAACACTACCGCAAGCTGTTGCAAGAGGTAATTTTGTTGGAGCTAGAGCCATTCAAGTTATAGGTGATAGTGAAGGCTTACCAACTCAAGCGCAATTGCAGCATGAAATGGCATTACTCCCCGCAGCCACCACTAAAGCTGCATGTTAAAAGGAAATCGATTATGACAATGAATACTCCAGCAGCGTCACGTTGGTGGCGCATCATGCCAATCGTGTTTATCACCTATAGCCTTGCTTATTTGGATAGAGCAAACTACAGCTTTGCCGCCGCTGCAGGTATCAACGCTGACTTAGGCATTACCAAAGGGATGTCGTCACTACTCGGCTCATTATTTTTCCTTGGCTATTTCTTTTTCCAAATACCAGGCGCTATCTACGCGGAAAAGCGCAGTGTCCGCAAACTGATTTTTGCCTGTATTTTTCTCTGGGGAATGTTTGCCAGCTTAACGGGAATGGTCAGTAATATCCCAATGCTAGTAATTATTCGCTTTAGTTTGGGTGTCGTTGAAGCCGCCGTGATGCCAGCGATGCTCATCTATATCAGTAACTGGTTCACTCAATCAGAACGCTCACGCGCCAATACCTTTTTAATTTTAGGTAACCCAGTCACGGTGTTGTGGATGTCCGTGCTATCCGGTTATCTCATTCAAGCATTCGGTTGGCGTGAAATGTTTATCATTGAAGGGGTTCCAGCGATTTTGTGGGCTTTTTTCTGGTGGAGAACAGCACGTGATAAACCAAGCCAAGTGAATTGGCTAAGCCAGACTGAAAAAGAGACATTAGATAAAATTCTCAGTGACGAACAGAAAAACATCAAACCTGTCCGTAACTACCGTGAAGCTTTTAAATCACGTAACGTGATTTTACTGTGCGCCCAGTATTTTTGCTGGAGCATCGGTGTGTATGGCTTCGTACTGTGGCTGCCATCTATTATTCGTGGAGCATCTAACCTTGGGATGGTAGAAACAGGCTGGCTTTCTGCCGTTCCTTACCTTGCGGCAACCTTAGCGATGATCCTCGTATCATGGGCATCTGACCGTATGCATAACCGCAAACTATTCGTTTGGCCAATGCTTTTACTCGGTGCGATTTGCTTCCTCGGTTCGTACTTACTCGGTAGCACGAATTTTTGGTTCTCTTATACCTTATTAGTGATTGCGGGTGCAGCAATGTACGCCCCATATGGGCCCTTCTTCGCTATTATCCCTGAAATGTTGCCAAAGAATGTTGCTGGTGGTGCAATGGCATTAATCAATAGTATGGGCGCATTAGGTTCATTCTTTGGTTCATGGTTTGTTGGCTATTTAAATGGAGCAACCGGTAGCCCAAGTGCTTCGTATATGTTTATGGGACTCGCATTATTAGCCTCGGTTTTCTTTACCTTGATAGTCAAACCAAACCAAGAACAAAACAGTGATGTTGTCATCACGAAGCATGCTTAAAAGGGATACTATGAAACAGAATATTATTTTATATAAATCCATTCCTACGGATCAACTTGAACGACTACAGCAACACTTTAATGTCACTGTATTTGATAGCGTTACACCTGAAAATCTCGCTAGCTTTAAACAAGCGTTATCCCGCGCTGACGGCATTATCGGGGCCAGCTATCCTATCACGGCAGATGACATTGCCAATGCTCCGAATTTGAAAGCGGCATCGACCATTTCCGTTGGTATCGATCAATTTGATATTGATGCAATGAATGCTAGAAAGATTGCATTAATGCATACACCTAATGTATTAACCGAAACCACCGCCGATACCATTTTTACGTTAGTGCTTTGCAGTGCACGCCGCATTATCGAAATGGCTGAGATGGTCAAAAATGGCCAATGGACTCAAAGTATTGGTGAAGATGCATATGGCAGTAATGTGAATGGGAAAACTATCGGTATTTTAGGCATGGGCCGCATTGGCTATGCCGTTGCCAAACGCGCTTATTTAGGCTTCGGGATGCCAGTTCTCTATTACAATACCCATATCCACCCCGATGCAGAAACCCAACTTAAGGCACGTCGTTGTGACCTCGATACGTTGCTGGCAGAATCGGATTTTGTCTGTGTCGTGCTGCCATTATCAGCGTCAACCGAAAAGTTGATCGGTAAAAATGAGTTGGCAAAAATGAAACCCAGTGCATTTTTGATCAACGGTTCAAGAGGCCGTATCGTCGATGAAGCCGCCCTGATCGATGCATTAGAAAGTGGCACAATTCGCGGGGCGGGTTTAGATGTGTTTGAAGTTGAACCCCTTCCAAGCAACTCTAAGCTACTCACGCTGCCAAATGTGGTTGCTCTGCCACACATCGGTTCTGCCACCCATGAAACCCGCTACGCCATGGTCGAGTGCGCTGTTGATAACCTAATAGCCGCCTTAAAGGGCGACCTAAGCCAAAATTGTGTTAACCCTGAAATAGCAAAATAGCTGGAATGCCCTAATTTATTAGGGCTCTTTGGCTCTTTAACCATCAATGCGCATGAGCGTGTCCCGGGCGAGCAACATTGCTTCGCTCACACTCCGTCAGAAACTGGATAGAATTAAGTTTACTGGTTGATGGTGCTAAATAATATAATCCAACGGTTTTTTGACTGGGTGAGTAAATCTCCAACATGCCATTGACATCAGAATAATAATCACCTTTATTTATCACGATGTTAAAATCTTTTATTTTCTCAACGCGTCGCTGCTCTGTACTTTTCACTAGCGGATAACTCATATACTCATAGCCAACAAAATCAACAATATTGACCTGACCATTATTGAAAAAGACTTGTACCTTACTTGCCCCTGTTGGAAAGGTAAATTTGCCGTTACGTTCTAATGTGATGTGATTATAACTTTGGTCTACTTGGCAGGTATACTCTTTGACCTGACTTCTGGTGCTACAACCCGCTAAAACAAGGCTAGCTAGCAATAATATCCCTATCTTTTTCATATGTTCCCTATGCTCTCAAAATGGTTATAATTTAGTCTACACACCAGTATACATGTAATAAACCTTAAGCTAAATTGGTAAATGGTAACCAAATTTTAAGAACCGAATAACTTAGCCCCAAAGACTACAATGTCGTCGATTTTCGGATCAGCAATTCCCCATTAAATAAATATTGCATTGGTGGCTTATCTGGGTTTTCAAGTTTTTCCAATAAGCACTCCACCGCTTTATGCCCCATTTCCGCTGTCGGTTGAGACACTGAGGTTACCCCTTGCCCAGCCAATGCCGCCCATTCGAGGTTATCGAAACTCAAAAAGCCAATATCCGTTCCCCAACGTAACCCTTGTTTATTCATGACATACGCCAGCTGCAAGGTCAGTACGCCATTAGCGGCAACAATCACTTTGCGCATACCACGATGTGCAGTACAAAAATCGGCAACAATGGCCTCTAATTTTGCAGGGTCAGGCAAGGTCACTTCATGAAATTCGCTTTGGATATGTTGATGGCTCTGCGATAACGCTTGAAAGGTCTGTAAGCGCTCTTGGCGTGCGCTGTTATACACAATGGGCTCAGTCACGAAGCAAATCGCTTCAAACCCTTGTTCAATCAGATGATTAAAGGCCATTTGTGCAGAAGCGGGGTTATCTAGCCCCACCATGTCACTGGGAAAATTGTCGATTTTTCTATCTAACAAGACGAAAGGTAGGGTGGTTTCTTTCAGCACTTCAATGAATTGTTCGTTAACACCCGCTGAATTTATGATAAGCCCATCAACGCGGTAACCTTTTAGCAATTGAATAAATTGGCATTCACGCTCAATGCTGTTATCTGCATTGCAAACCACGGTCATGAAACCTTGTTTGATTGACTCGGCTTCTACCCCTTTTAATACTTCAACAGAGAATGGGTTACCGATATCGGCAATAATCAAACCAATCAAGCCTGTCCGCCCATGTTTCAAGCTACGCGCCATTTGGTTTGGGCGATAGTTTAATTCACGAATGGCGCTTTCAATGCGTTGACGCAAATTATCAGAAAGCAAATGAAATTCACCATTCAAATAACGTGAGATACTGGTTTTCCCTGCCTGAGCTTTGGCAGCGACATCTTTGATCGTGGCAACTTTTTGTGTTTTCGGGGCCATAGCTTCAGGTTTTTCCATTCTCTAAAAACATCACCAAGAGGTTATCTTACTCGAATAAGCATCATTTTACTTGTGGTATTGCGTTAACTTGCTGTTTTAACCATTGAATAAAAATATCCGCCTTCGGGTTTCGTTTATCATTTAGCATCGCAAAATAGTGGCGCTGTTGGCACTTCAGCGAAATATCACCAAATGGCATTACCAGTTCTTGGCGCTTTAAGCGTTTTTCAACTAATTGTTTACGTCCCATCGCCACACCGGCATGGTTCATTGCGGCAACAATCGCTAAATCAGAGCGATCAAAGCATAGGTTTCGGCGATGAGGAAACAAGGTTAATTGGTAATGTTCACTCCACGCCTTCCATTCATCATAATCAGAGTTACTGCTCCAAGCTTGTCTATCATGTAGCAAAGTACAATTTTTCAATTGATGAATATTATTAAGCAAATCATGTTGTTTAGCATATTGCGGACTACAGACCGGAACAATTGACTCTGACATTAAATCTTCACAATATAAATTGGGCCGAGTGATATCATCATAATAAATAGCAATATCAATGCCATAGCCACGAAAGTTAACGTCATCGTTGCCCGTTAATAGATTTAACTGAATAGAGGGATATTGGTTAGCAAAATCCGCAATTTTGGGAATTAACCAGCACTGGGCGATGGATGGCCGTGAATACACCGTAAGTTCACCCGAGATTTCTTGGTTCTTGATATCAATAATTTCTTGGTTAATATCATCCAAATTTTTGCGTAGTGCCCAATAAATTCGCTCACCATCAATCGTCAGCTCAATACGCCGATGAAAACGCTCAAATAATTTAAAACCTAACTCCCCTTCTAACGTATTAATTCGGTGGCTAACTGCACTGGGTGTTAATGCCAGCTCCTGTGCCGCTAATGCAAAAGAGCTATGCCGTGCTGCTGCTTCAAAGGTATGTAGGCGCGATAGCTGATAACTTGATAGCCGTTTATTCCATTGAATAAATCCAGATTGCTCAAATTGATTGAAATTTTCTGACATCAACGCCTCCAATAAAAACAACGATACTCAGTGATTTCTACAATACCCTTTTTAAGATGAATTTATATGACCCAAAGACGCTATTCTCCGTTTTATATGACTAATATCACACCTTTGAGTTAATTTGATTCATCTAAAGCTCGTGTTTCATCGTTTGTCACCACTGAATATTTATTATCCAATAGAAAAACAATAACAAGATGATCAGAGGTAGGATATGGACTCTACAATGTGGATGATTGGTACTTTAGTTATCAGTATTTTACTAATCATCGTTTCAATTATTAAATTTAAGTTTCATCCCTTTTTAGCACTTTTACTCGCCAGCTTCTTTGTCGGTATCTCCATGCAAATGAATCCATTGGAGATGGTCAACTCTATCGAAAATGGCATTGGGGGGACACTTGGTTTCTTAGCTGCCATTATCGGGCTAGGAACTATTCTTGGAAAAATGATGGAAATCTCCGGGGCAGCAGAGCGAATTGGGGTGACATTACAAAAAAGCCGTTGGTTAACTCCCGATGTCACCATGGTACTCATTGGGTTAATCTGCGGTATCACCCTGTTTGTTGAGGTCGGTGTGGTGTTACTGATCCCACTCGCATTTTCCATTGCCAAAAGAACCAATACTTCATTATTAAAGTTAGCGATCCCATTGTGTACTGCGCTGATGGCCGTCCATTGCATCGTACCGCCACACCCTGCTGCTCTATTTGTCACAAATGAATTAGGTGCTGATATTGGTACGGTGATTGTTGCAGGGTTAGCCGTAGGCCTAGTCGCGTCATTAGTCGGCGGGCCACTGTTCCTCAAATTCTTAGGTGACCGCTTACCGTTTAAAACTGTGCCAGAAGCGTTCTCAGATCTTGAGGTACGTGAAGAAAAAGACTTACCTTCTTTAGGTGCGACACTGTTCACGGTGTTATTGCCAATTGCCCTCATGTTAATCAAGACTGCCGCTGACTTGAACATGAGCAAAGATAGCCAGTTATTTACCCTCTTACAGTTTATTGGTAACCCAATAACCGCTATGTTTATTGCTGCTTTTGTCGCTTATTACATGTTAGGGATCCGACGTAACATGGGTATGAGCGTATTACTCAGCAAAACCGAAGAGAGTTTTAGCTCAATCGCTAATATTTTATTGATTATCGGCGCAGGAGGAGCATTTAACGGTATCTTAAAAGGCAGTGGACTGAGCGATTCCTTAGCGATGGTGTTATCTGGTATTGATATGCACCCAATTTTACTGGCTTGGCTAGTCGCCATTATTCTTCATGCCGCTGTCGGTTCTGCCACCGTTGCGATGATGGGCGCAACGGCGATTGTTGCTCCGCTAATGCCAATGTACCCACACATTAGCCCAGAAATTATGACATTAGCCATTGGCTCAGGCGCAATTGGCTGCACTATCGTCACTGATTCATTGTTCTGGTTAGTCAAACAGTACTGTAACGCGACTTTAGCCGAAACATTCCGTTTTTATAGTGTCGCCACGTTGATTGCGTCTTTCGTCGCGCTGGCAGGGACTTTTGCACTTTCATTTGTGATTTAAAAGAGAGTAATTATGACTCAGATAAATGTTGATAAGTTAATTGCTGACTACCCTTTAGTTCAGGACTTAATCGATTTAAAGCAAATTGCGTGGTTCAACCCAAAGGTCACGACGACGCAAGCGGGTTTGCCTTATGTCGGGCTAACCATTGAAGATGTTCAAGATGCAGAAGCGCGCTTAAACCGCTTTGCGCCTTATTTGATGAAAGCGTTTCCAGAAACTCAAGCGACACAAGGGATTATTGAATCTGAAGTTATCGATATTCCCAACATGCAGGCCGCGCTGGAAAAACGGTATCAAACGCCAATAACAGGGAAAATGTTACTGAAAAAAGATAGCCACCTACCAATTTCAGGCTCAATCAAAGCCCGCGGAGGCATCTATGAGGTTTTAACCCATGCAGAAAAATTGGCTTTAGCAGCAGGTTTATTATCAACAGATGATAATTATGAGATTTTAATCTCTGAACAATTTCGTCAATTCTTTAGCCAATACCGCATCGCGGTGGGCTCAACCGGTAACCTTGGCATGTCCATCGGCATTATGAGCGCTAAACTTGGCTTTAGCGTCAGCGTGCATATGTCCGCAGATGCCAGACAATGGAAAAAAGACAAATTGCGTTCACATGGTGTAAATGTTGTGGAATATGAGCAAGATTACAGCATCGCCGTTGAACAAGGCCGTAAAGAAGCAGAAAAAGACCCAAACTGCTTTTTTATTGATGATGAAAACTCCACGACCCTATTTCTTGGCTATGCCGTCGCAGGCCTTCGTCTAAAAAAACAATTTGTAGAGCAAGGGATTACAGTGGATAACGACCACCCGCTATTTGTCTATTTACCTTGTGGTGTTGGTGGTGGCCCCGGTGGCGTTGCTTTCGGGTTAAAACTCGCCTTTGGGGATGCCGCCCATTGCTTATTTGCAGAACCAACGCATTCACCTTGTATGTTGTTAGGAGTACATACCGGGTTACATGATGGCGTGTCAGTTCAAGAGATTGGTATCGATAATATCACTGCCGCTGATGGCCTTGCCGTTGGCCGCGCATCCGGTTTTGTGGGGCGCGCGATGGAGCGGTTGATTGATGGTTATTACACTATCGATGATAGCGAAATGTATAACCTGTTAGGCTTACTCAACCAGACCGAATCTATTAAATTAGAGCCTTCGGCCTTGGCGGGTATGACTGGCTGTGTGCATGTCACGCAAAACACAGATTATTTGCAATCCAAATCACTCACGCCTAAGCAACTGGCCAACGCAACACATCTGGTATGGGCAACAGGTGGCGGTATGGTACCCGCAGATGAGATGCAAAAATATTTATCACAAGCCAATCTAAGTTAACAATTAACCTGTTCAAAGCCCTCTTACATTCAATGATATGAGGGCTTTGATAAAAACTCGGGATCCCAAGCTTGGTCAGTTCGGGTGAATACCCAATGCGAATTGTAGATCGGCAAGCGTTATCATCAACATCATAGAGTCAAGTGGTGAAGGGACGAAACCAATGTGCTCATAGAACCGTTTAGCATTGTCCGTTAATGCGTGAACCACAACCCCTCGAATGCCCACCAGCCCAGAAGCCTGAATAACACGATGACAGGCATCTTTAACTAACCCCCTACCAACTCCAAGACCTTTCGCCCTTGTATCTACAGCTAGCCTGCCGAGTAAGATGACGGGAATGTCAGAGGGCATGTTGCGGCGAAATCGTCCAACGGCTTGATTGGTGCTCACAACCCCGGTGGACAAGGCATAGTAACCCATTACTTGGTTATCCGAAGTGGTCACAAAAGTGCGCGAGGCCCCTGAGTTTTGATTACTCATTGCCCGGTTTTTTAACCAGAGATCCAATGCCTCTTCACCAGAGGAAAACCCTTCCAGTAAATGGCCTGTTTTTAGTGGTTCTGGCGCTGTTAGCTTCAATGTCATTCCTCCCAAGGGGATTTAGACATCATCGTTTTCCTCAATGCCTCATTACTACTAGGCGCGGCATCAAGCTGGCTGATAAATTCTTGGTAAACCTCGGCGCTGACGTTAATCACCCGCAGATCGGCCAGCGTTTCTTCAGCTGCACGCCGCGCCGCTTCCAGAACAAATTCAGTACGGTTTTTTCCCACAGCATTCGCAGCACGGTCGATCAGGATTTTGTCTTCCGGTTTTATTCTCAGGTTAAGAGATGAGCGAGTCACGGCAACATCATTTTGAGTCGACATATCGACCTCCCAATTGATTGCTTACTCAGCTAAGCATACAGAAGTGTAATGTCGTTGTCATTACATTGTAAATACAAGATTGTCGTACCATGTATTTATGACGTAAATATCACATTGATTTAACAGTGAAATTAATAAAAAAATCAAAAAGCTGACATGAGTGAAATCCCCCAATAGCTGGGTAACCAATTATTAGGGGTCACTTAATGAGAAGAGGGCTTTTTACCATCAACCGCAAATTATTATCCTTGCAATGATTGCCCCGGTAATGGGACTAAATCACTTTCAATATAGCGTCTCACTAAAGTCGCGAGCGCGACTAATGAGTCCAAATGAGTCCTTTCCCAACCGTGGGAGCTGTCTAGTGCGAAACATGCTAAAGCCGCACGAATATCCCATCCTGCATCAATTGCTGCAGCACTATCCGAACGATAATGTTTAAACGTATCGCGGACGTGAGGAATGTCATACTGCTGGCATAATTGTAATAAATGCCGCGTAATTGCTAAATCAAACGGGCCGGTTCTGTCGCGAAAAGCTAAGGTGAGGGCGTCATCCCTTGTGGTTTGGTCTGGCGCAGAAACGGAGTTATCAATCGCCAATAACTCTTGAACTTGCGGACCAAAACCATGGGTGCCTCCGATACCGACCTCTTCTGAAATCGTGAACATCATTTGGCAAGATACCGCTGGCACAATACCGTCATCCACCAGTGATTTTAATGCGGCTAACATCACTGCACATCCGGCTTTATCATCCAAATGACGCGATACAATAAAACCGTTATCAATGAATTCGGGTTGAGCATCCACTGCAACAATATCACCGACGTTTAAGCCATGGGATTGCAAATCAGCAAAGTTATAACAGGGGGCATCAAGGCGAATTTCTAAATTATCCCAATCGGCTACTTGGGTATCTACCTCAGTATTAAAACGGTGCCCTGAGGCTTTTAATGGCAAAATTGTCCCACGATATTGGTGATCATCACTAAATACTGTCACCCTTGCACCTTCCGCAAAACGGGCTGCCCATGTGCCTGTATTACGCAGTGCCAAACGCCCATTCGGTTTGAGTTGTGTCACCATCGCCCCTAATGTATCAAGGTGTGCGGCCAATGCACGTTTAGGTTCTTCAGAACCGAGTGTGATATAGAGCACCCCGCGGCGTGTGTATTTTGGTGTAAACCCCAACTCCGACAACCATTGGTGAGTTTGCGCAACGGCTTGTTCAGTCATCCCTACAGGGCTAGGTGTGCATAATAATGTTTTTAATACAGAGGTCAGATATACTTTATCTATCATTATATTACCTATCTTCACTTAAGAAACGTTCTTGTAATGTGGCTTGTAGAGCTAACATGGCTTGTTCTGCATAAGCCATATGTGCTTCCATTACCGATTGAACTTTAGCGGCATCTTTACGGCGTAAAGCCTCGATTAATTGATATTGGTATTCGATGCCTTGACGCCTGTCGACAGGCTCAGGTTTTAAATAAATGTCCTGACAAACGGCTAAGTCTTTGAGTAAGCGTTGTAAAAAATGGCAGATAAACACTAATAAAACGTTATCGGAATAGCTGGCGACCACCGCATGAAAATCCAGTTCTGCCATTCGTTGCTGCCAGCGTTCATTTTCATCTACGGGCTCATGGTCATAAATGGCGATGGTATCGTACAGCTTTTGAATTCCTGCGTTATCGATATTATCAATGGCACTGACTGCTACCACCGGTTCTAATAATTTACGTAACGTATAAATATCCTTGATTGATATATCCCGCGTAAATAAATAGTTCGATAACAAACTCATCGCTCGCGCTTCAGTCATTGAATCAATAAACGCGCCACCACCAGGCCCAGTTTTTGTTTTAATTAACCCTTGAACTTCCAATGACTTTAATGCTTCTCTCACAGTGCTTTTGCTAGCGTTATAATGTTCAATTAGCTCTTTTTCTTGTGGCAAACGGTCACCGGGTATGAGGTTATTGGCCATAATGGTTTCTTTTATCGCATTGACGATTTCATCAGTACGTTTAATACGCACTGACTCTATCGTCATTGGCTTATTGGTGCTCATATTAGCTTCTCAACTGGTTTAAATAAGTTTCTAATCGACTGAATCAACACGAATTCGTGGGGCACTTGCCAATAAATTTCGCGTATATTCATGCTCCGGTGCGGCAAATAAGCTGCGGGTATCTCGACATTCTAGCAAATCCCCTAAATAGAGTACGGCAACTCTATCTGCAATCGACTCCACTACCGCCAAATCATGGCTAATAAACAAATACGACAATGAAAACTGTTGTTTAAGTTGTTCTAATAACAATAAAACTTGCGCTTGTACCGAAACATCCAGCGCACTAACGGGTTCATCAAGTACCAATATTCGTGCATCAGCAGCTAATGCTCTCGCAATCGCTAACCGCTGTGCCTGCCCTCCTGAAAACTCATGAGGATAGCAAGCTAAAGCGTCGATTGGCATATTGACGGCTTCGAGTAATTCCGCCAAACGCTTCGCTCTTTGTGATGTGTTCATGTGCTTTAAGTATTTCAATGGAACCGTTAATGTCTCGCCTATCGTTTTACGGGGGTTCAAAGAAGCAACCGGGTCTTGAAAAACGTACTGAATGGCTTGCCCAAATGCACGTGAACCTTGTTGCAGCCATTCGGCACGAGTTTGCCCTAATACCGCAATTTTCCCCGAGGTTTCACGCTCCAACCCAACTAAAATACGCGCTAAGGTACTTTTTCCTGAGCCACTCTCCCCTACAACAGCAAGGGTTTCACCTTCATAGAGCGATAATGAAATATTTTTTAGTGCGTGAACTTGGCGTCCACGAGGGTGAAATAGGCTTCTTGGCTGCCCAAAGGTTTTCACCAACTGATTAACCTCAATCACTTTTTTCATTAAACCTCCTGAGCCGATGTTAAATCATTACCATTGGGCTGATGACCATAAAGTTGTTGGACTTGTTTTAAAAATCCACGCCCTTCCCCTAATTTAGGGACACTGGCGATCAGGCGTTGTGTGTAAGGATGCTGAGGCTGGCGTAATACCGTTTGTGTCTCCCCTGTTTCAACTATCTCACCTTGCTGCATGACGGCAACACGGTCGCAAATTTGGTTAATAACCGCGAAATCATGGGTAATAAATAAGAGTGCAACACCACGTTCACGGCGTAGTTGGTTGAGTAACTCTAAAATACGCGCCTGCACCGTAACATCTAATGCGGTGGTCGGCTCGTCGGCAATAATCAACACAGGGTCATTAGCCAATGCCATCGCTATCCCTACACGCTGGCGCTGCCCGCCCGAAAGCTCATGGGGGTAGGCATCAAAACGCTCCTGCGCATCTGGGATCCCAACGCTATCCAATAATTCAATGGCTTTATTTTTCGCCTCATAGAATGACAACGATTGGTGAGCGGTAATGGCCTCACGCAATTGCACACCAATGGTAAATTGCGGATGAAGTGTCGTCAGTGGGTCTTGGAAAATATAAGATACCTTCGCACCGCGACGGCGTTGCATAACGGATAACGGTAATGACAACATTTCTTCATGTTCTACATAAATACCACCAGCGGTAACCAACGCAGGAGGCGATGCAAGCAACCCCATTACCGATAAAGCCGTAACACTCTTACCCGAACCGCTTTCTCCAATTAGCCCTAAACATTCCCCCGCACCTACGGTAAAACTGATCCCTTTTACCGTAGGGCGTAATTGATTTCCTTGGCGAAAAGCGACCGACAAGTCTTTGACTTCTAATACCACTTGTTCGCCTCCCGTTTTCGCAGGAATATTAACTCTGTCAGTCTGTGTCATCGGTTGTGATCGCTGTAAGGCTCCTGATTTTAACCGGGGATCAAGAATGTCACGCACGCCATCCCCTAACAGGTTAAAACTAATCACAATAAGAAAGATCATAATACCAGGTACCAATGCCACATGAGGAGCAACAAACATTTGTGCGCGCCCTTGCCCTAGCATTGAACCTAAATCTGCATTCGGTGGTTGAGTACCTAGCCCTAAAAATGACAAGCCTGCCGTCTCTAAGATCATCCAGCCAATGGTCGTTGACATGGTAACCACAATGATTGGCAAGACATTCGGTAACACTTCCGTTAATAGGACTTGTAGGTGGTTTTTACCTGACAACCTTGCAGCTTGAATAAAATCTCTATCACGTAAACCCACCGTTAACCCACGAATATTCCTAGCAAAAAAGGGAATATTCACTAATGCGATAGCATACAACGCATTGAGTAGCCCTGGCCCAAGTACCGCTACAATCGCTAAGGCTAATAAAATGTATGGAAATGCCATTATCATATCAATACAACGCATCAATAATGTATCAGTACGATGGCCTACATACCCAGCTACCAAGCCAATCAGGGTGCCGAATATTGCCGCAATTAGTGTTGCGGAAATACCAACCAATAGAGATACTCGTGTTCCCCACAGCAATCGAGACAAAATATCTCGCCCTAAATGGTCAGTACCTAATAAATGGCCAGATGAAAAAGCGGGAAGTAGCCGATTAACTAAATCTGTTTCATCAGGATTAGCAAGAGGTAGCCAAGGCGCTAAAAATGCCAAGAGCATAATGATAGATAACGTAAATAAGCCCAAAGTTGCTAAACGGTTCGCCAGTAATAATGAGCCAATCGATTGGCGATGACGATGCTGAATAACAGGGGTCACTGACTGGCTCATGATTTCAACCTCGGGTCTAACATGGCTTGCGCAACATCCGCAAGTAAATTGATAAAGACATAGGACGCTGCTGCAATCAATACGCCCCCTTGAACTAAAAACAAGTCACGGGTTGCCACAGCCTTCACTAACATGGCGCCTAGCCCCGGCCACTGAAAAACGGTTTCAATGTACACCGCACCACCAAAAACAAAGCCCGCTTGGATACCAATGACTGGGATAACGGAAACCAGTGCCATGCGAAATGCATGGCGAAAAATCACTTTGCGCTCACTCAAGCCTTTTGCTCTTGCGGTACGAATAAAATCAAGTCGCAGTACCTCTAACATTGCTGTGCGCGTCAAACGCGCTATCACCCCTGTCGCGACTAATGAAAGCGTCACTGCGGGTAAAACAAGGTGATGCAATAAATCGCTCAGGCCACCGCCTTGCCAAATATCGTACATTCCTGATGCCGGAAACCATTGTAATTGAACAGAAAAAAGCATAATCATCAATAAGCCGATCCAAAAAGATGGCATTGAGATACCCAATAAAACAGCAAGTGTAATAAATCGGTCACTCCAACTGAATTGGCGAATGGCGGAAAGGACTCCAGCCAGTAACCCTAAAACTGAACTCAGTAACAACGCACTTCCGCCCAAAATTAATGTGGCAGAAAATCGCTCTAAAACTTCATCAACGACAGGTCGGTTAAGAACAAATGAACGGCCAAAGTCACCCGAAATTAAATTATGCATCCAAATAAAATATTGCTGATATAACGGCTTATCCAACCCAAGCTCTGTTTTTACTCTAGCCACATTTTCAGGAGTCGCCCAAGGGCCAAGCAGCGCTTGAGCAGGGTCTCCAGGGATCATTGCCATGATAAAAAAGACAATTAACGTCAAACCAATCAGTATGGGTATGGTCGCTAAAATGCGTTTCAAACAGTATAACCACATAGTTTTTCCCCATAAAATCAAAAGATTAATTGAATATTCAATTCACATTAATCAATCTTTACGAACGTCTTTAAGTAATAAGTTAAAGTTAGGCTGCAATTTGAAATGTTTAACATGCTCATTAGCGACCGCATTTTGCTTCCAATTCGCCACAAATAACCAAGGGGCATCTTGATGAACAATTTTTTGTACTTGCCGATATAACTGGGCGCGCTCCTCGAGATTATTGGTGACTCGAGCTTTGTCTAATAACCTATCGAGCTGCTTGTTACTGTAATAACCAGAATTGAACCCGCCTTTATCCGGCCAAGAAGCGCTATGTAAGGTTAAAAAGGGTAAAGTATCTGGGTCATTCGTCATCCACGCCATTTCGGCCATATGCGCTTGTTTTAGACCTGCATTGACCTTTGATAGGTAAGTATTCCATTCAAAGGTTTGAATTTCGACAGATAGCCCAACCGCTTTCAGGTCTGCTTGAATGGCTGTCGCCATGGGGATCGGGTCTAGCATCCCTGAGCCCCCTTCCGTGACATAAAAAATAACTTTTTGCCCTTGAGCCCCTGCTTCTGCTATTAATTGGCGTGCTTTTTCAGGGTCATAAGGATAAGCCTTGGTTTCTGCATCAAATGCCCAATCAAATGCCGATGGGATGGGCCCTTGTGCTACTCCCGCAGAGTCCTGAAGAATGTATTTCACAATATTGTCTTTATTTACCGCATAGTTAACGGCTTGCCTCACACGCACATCATCAAACGGTGGCTGAGACGCATTGAGCATGGCGTACCAAACATGAGGCCCTACGGCTTCATAAACATGAAAGCGGTTGTCATTAACAAATAATGGGACGTTATCAGCAGGGACTTCCACCATGGCATCAATTCCCCCCGATAACATTTCGGCTACCCGAGTATTGGCGTCAGTGATAGGCCGAAAAACAACATGTTTTAAACTGGGTTTACCATCCCAATAGTCTTCATTAGCGGATACGACCACCCTTTGGTTTGCGGTCCACTCATCAAACTTGAAGGGACCTGTTCCGCTGGGGTGCCGGCTAAAGTCTTTGTCATATTTCTTTACTGCTGTGGGTGAAACAATCAGCCCTGCAGGTGTCGCTAAGTTCGATAAAAACGGGGCAAACGGTTCTTTTAAGGCAAACACCACCGTTTTATCATCTGGAGTTTCTATCTTGTCTATTGCAGAAAAGAAAAATGATAATGGGAATGGCCCTGTATGGTAGTACGGGTGCTGGTTATCCAACATTCGCTCAAATGTGAATTTAACTGCATCCGCATTGAATGGGCTACCATCGTGAAATTTTATATTCTCGCGTAAATGGAAAGTATATGTCAGGCCATCATCACTAACAGACCATGATTGGGCTAAAGCAGGTTCAAGCGTTAATGTACCGTCCGCATTGCGAACTAACCCTTCGTACAAGTTAACCAAAATTCGAGAATCATTCGCAGCGGTTGCCACTTGTGGGTCTAATGACTGCGGCTCAGCAACTTGCCCTAATAACAAGACATCAGGATGGTTCACCGCCAATGTCGGTAGCGAAATAAAGCATAAAAGCCAAAAACTGGCTATCCACCTACATAAACGCATTTTCATTTGCTTCCCCCTGAGTGCTGACATTGCTATATGATTGTGAAGTGTGATTTGTGTCAATTTTGTTAATAATTTTATCTTTTTCTTTATTTATGATGATAAATTATATTTCAAGCAAGAATTTATAATGATAAATTTGATCAAGGTCTAATTTATGAGGTGTAAAATGACATTTTCAATTGTGGCGCGCTGCCCATTGACAGGAAAAATAGGTGCAGCGACGGCAACGGGTGGCCCTGCGGTTGGTGCATTGGTCTTACATGGCAAAAGCCAAACGGGGGCAATCGCAACTCAAGCAATGACCAACCCCATTGCTGGCTTAACAGGTATTGAATATTTGCAGCAAGGCCATAATGCGAATAAAAGCTTAGATCATCTGGTTAAGGAAGATATTGACTGTGAACGGCGACAATTAATTATTATGGATAACTATGGTGATACAGCTGATTGGACAGGTCAATATTGCTTACCTTGGTGTGGAAGTCTATCGGAACCCAACTTAGCCATTGCTGGAAATATGTTAGTAGGTGAACAGGTTCTAAGCGCTATTTATCAAAGCTATTATAAAAATGCTGACCAAGATCTGGCTGTTCGATTACTCATTGCCATGCAAGCCGGTGCCGATGAAGGTGGTGATTATCGAGGCATCCGCTCCGCTGCATTAAAAGTATGGAATGACCGGCAATACGCAGACATTGATATTCGCTGCGATTGGTCAGAAGCACCGCTATCAGCGCTTGAAACCATCCTTCAACAGGTTCGCTCCGAGGATTATGCTAATTTTTTCGCGCAAATCCCCACAGGAAATGAATATATCGCTAATAAGTGAAGCTATCATGGTGCATATCGACTAATAAAGTAAAATAACTGAATGATGTGTACCTGAAGTAAAAGTAACTATTTATGAAAATATTATTAACTGCATGAATAACTCTGTATTTTTTATCATTAAAGCCAGTTTAGCTTATTATTCAATTTATCATTCATTACTTAATCTTAATTATTCACTCTTGTCATACGTCCTATTACTTTTTACTATTCGTTGCCATCAGAAAATAAGTGGTTATTTTTAACAACATTAAAAATAATGAAAAACATCTATTGCTTTAAATTTATCTAATTCTATCTCATAAATGATTACGATAATTAACCTTAATAAAGACTAGGTTATTTATTTTTGTTTAGACACTTCACCACAGAAACAAAATAACATTTATTATCAATTTGTTATAAAACATCTCTCCAGCTAACCTAGTGGGCAATATTTATGCAACCTAGCCAATCAATATTAAATACGGTTAAATACTGCAAGCCTTAACAAATGGATGATTAATAATCAAGTGAACAAAAATAGCTCAAAAAGTACATTTAAAACTCATTTATATATTAATTTCCCAATTTTAGAACTTAAGGGATATTCAGAATTTTCATCTATGGTGAAATATTAATCTCCCTCTTTGACCCCCTCATCAATTATTGCCTTTAAGCTAAATTTTCATATTTACACCTGTACACTTTTAATGACATTAACATTAAAAAAATATTAATTCTTATATCTCTAAAATAAAGTAATCACCTACAAAGCCTTTACAGCACTGAGCAGATCAATTTACGTCGCATTTCATTTCAATGACCTTTATTAACAAATGCTACCGCCACTTAACAATTACAAAATATATGATAAGATCATTATCTCAATTTGAAATTATTTACTATATAAAAAACAAGATTGTTATTGAGGTTATAGATGAAAATCTCGAGAAGAAAGCTATTATTAGGGGTTGGTGCTGCTGGTGTTCTAGCAGGAGGTGCTGCGGTTGTTCCTATGATTAATCGTGAAGGTCGTTTTGAATCGACTAAATCACGTGTACCTGCTGTTGCCGGTACTGAAGGCAAATTACCTGAGTCTGCGGATGCAGTCATCATCGGTGCTGGCCTTCAAGGGATCATGACCGCAATTAACCTTGCAGAGAAAGGTCTTAATGTTGTTATCTGTGAAAAAGGTGTTGTGGGCGGTGAGCAATCAGGCCGTGCATATAGCCAAATCATCAGCTACAAAACCTCTCCAGCTATTTTCCCTTTACACCACTATGGGAAAATTCAATGGCTCGGTATGAACGAAAAAATCGGTGCTGATACTAGCTACCGTGTTCAAGGCCGCGTTGAAGTGCCTTCAAGCGAAGAAGATTTAGAAATTTCAAGAGCGTGGATTAAGTCTGCATCTGAAAACCCAGGTTTCGATACGCCTTTACGTACCCGTATGATTGAAGGTACTGAACTGGCTAATCGTCTGGTTGATGCGCAAACCCCATGGAAAATTGGTGGTTTCGAAGAAGACTCTGGTAGCCTTGACCCAGAAGTTGTTACGCCAACGATGGCAAACTACGCTAAATCAATCGGTATTCGCATCTACACTAATTGTGCAGTACGTGGTATTGAAACTGCAGGCGGCAAAATTTCTGATGTTGTCACTGAAAAAGGTGCAATCAAAACGTCTCGTGTTGTTCTGACGGGGGGTATTTGGTCGCGTCTGTTCATGGGTAACTTAGGTATTGACGTTCCAACACTAAACGTTTATCTGTCACAACAGCGTATTACTGGCGTACCAGGTGCACCAAAAGGTAACGTACACTTACCTAACGGTATTCACTTCCGTGAACAAGCTGATGGGACTTATGCTGTTGCACCACGTATCTTTACCAGCTCTATTGTTAAAGACAGCTTCCTGTTAGGCCCAAGATTCCTACATGTATTAGGTGGCGGTGAATTACCATTAGAATTCTCTCTTGGTAAAGACTTATTCAACTCCTTCATGATGGCAACATCTTGGAATTTAGACGAGAAGACACCATTCGAAGAGTTCCGTACGGCAACAAATACACCAAACAATGAACACTTAGATGGCGTTCTAGAAAGACTGAGAAAAGAGTTCCCAGTATTTAAAGAGTCTAAAGTGGTTGAGCGTTGGGGTGGTACTGTTGCACCAACGGATGATGAAATTCCAATTATTTCAACCATCGAGCAGTATCCAGGTCTGGTCATCAACACCGCTACAGGCTGGGGTATGACAGAAAGCCCTGCATCTGGTCGATTAACGGCAGAATTGTTAATGGGTGAAACACCATTTATCGACCCTACGCCGTATAAACTTTCTCGTTTTAACTAAAAAACGGGGAAAATAACGATTTTTACTGTGGATCTATTAGCGAATAGTTTAAAGTTAAATGAAAGTTTAATTTTTGATAAAATTAATAGATCCTATTTACTTTGATAATGTTAAGGAGTTTACATGCGCTATAAAACTTTATTGCTTTCTCTGCCTTTGATTTTAGGTGTAGCAAGTGCGAATGCAGCTGATGATGTTAAACGCGTTCCAGTGAAAGGATTCCCTATCTCTGAATCAGTAGAAATCAATGCGGGCAACCTCATTTTCCTAAGCGGAAAAGTCCCTTCTAAAATCTCTGCAGACGCTAAAGAAGGCGTTTTAGAGTCTTATGGTAATACCGAAGCACAAACAATCAACGTATTAAAACAAATCCAAGCTAACCTCGAAGGTATGGGTTTGACAATGAATGACGTTGTTAAAATGCAAGTATTTTTAGTTGGTGGTGAAGAAACTCAAGGTACTATGGACTTCGCTGGCTTCATGGCTGGTTACAATAAGTTCTATGAGTCTGAGAAAATTACTAATCTGCCAGCTCGTTCTACCTTCCAAGTCGCTAAACTGGCTAACCCAGCTTGGAGAGTAGAAATAGAAGTGACAGCGGTACGCCCTGCTGCAAAAAAATAAGTTATTCAATAACGAATAGCTAAACGATAATGAGGCATAGCAATGTGCCTCGTTATAATAACACTTCTTAATTGCCACATCTTTCAACATTCCCTCACAGACTGTCATTATTGCTTCCTGTATGCTATTGCTTAAAGTTCTTCAATAAATAAACGTGCTATGCTGCAATCATTAGCACTGCAATCATTAGGGTAAAAATGAGTCATCGCATCAAATAAGGCAATATATGATTAAAGAGTCTCTCAAGATCCACGGTAAAAAACAGTTTGAAATCAAACAAAAAGTTCTATTGCCTCGTAAATCAAAAGAGATCCGCTATCAGGTCGAAAGTTTTTTCTTTCTTCCATCATCATTGCAAGTCAACCCTGATCTATACACGCCATCAAGCCTTCAACGTAGCCTCAAAAACTATATCCGCTTAAGCCCACCCACGGTTAAGCTTTCAGCTTTACCAGAAGAAAATGGCGAATTAGATGACTTAAAACGCTGGTTAGAACAATGTGACCCATTAAACCCACCCTCATTGGACGAGTATGAGAACAAGTTAAAACGCTATGCTTTAACCTTTAAGCGCACGGTACGAATTAATGTCAAAATGATAAGCCAAAACGCCCAACGACAAACAGATGAATACTTAACCGAGTTTATGGCGAACATGGCGAAATGCCTCGGGGTTTATCGGGCGTTAGCGCCACTGGCGGGAAAAATTGAAGAAAGCATTCGCTCAAATGCATTTTCTTATTGCGACGAATTTATGACCTACTACACCATGAATTATTTGCGTGATTTATTAGCTGAGAAGCAAATACCGTTACGTGAAGAAATCCGTCATTTTTGGTATCAAGAAATGCGTTACCTAAAGAAACAATACCCTGATTGTTTTCCCAGTGATGAAACTGATGCCGAATTAGTGACATATCGTCGCAATTTATTGAAAAAATACATCAATCGCTACCTTTACTTAGAGATCCGCCATAAACGTGGGTTGCCATTATTATTGCACTCCATTTATGGTATCGCTGCAGCAATCTCAATGATTTTTGCCACGTTAATCGCCTTTCTTTGGCAAGGAAAATATGGCGCGTTGAGTGCAAATTTATTTTTAGCTATGGTTATTGGCTATATTTTCAAAGATAGGCTGAAAGAAATCGGTCGTGAGCAACTCTATCGCGTTTTCCAAAAGTGGATCCCGGATAGACAGCTACGTATTTATCGTGAAGGTGTTAAGGCCCCTGTCGGGCTATGCAAAGAGTCTTTTCGCTTCATCAGTGAAAACATGCTCTCCCCTGATATCCGTGAAATGCGACAAAAATCCCATTGGGTTAATTTAGTTAATGTCCAACGTATGGAAGATATCCTGTATTACCGCAAAGATGTATTGCTTCATAACCGCCATTCGGTGTTTGAAAAAAACCAATCATCAATTGCTGATATCACACGCTTTAATATTTCAGATTTTCTAAAATATATCGATATTAGCTATGAAGAACTCACTGTAAATGATGATGAACCTGCAATCATTGGTGAAAAGGTCTACCATATTTACCTTTGCCGCCGTGTCACAATTAACAAAAAAACCTACAATGAGCTGGCGCGTTTAGTGGTTAATGCTGATGGGATAAAACGCTTAGAAGTGTTGCAATCACTGGACTTGCTGACAACCGATGAAGACATTGAAATTTCACCGCAATGAATTCATTCTGCCACTAACGGTCTTCTATTCGGTACATTTAGGTTGTAGCCAACACCGCTACAGCTCAAACTATGATAACCATTTAATTTTCTAAATCATTCGAACTGTAGCAAGGCGGCAAGAGAAGATATCTCGGGGAGCATACAAAAGTATGTGACCCGGAGTAGCTGAACGTAGCCAACACCGCTACAGCTCGAAGGATGATAACCATTTAATTTTCTAAATCATTCGAACTGTAGCAAGGCGGCAAGAGAAGATATCTCGGGGAGCATACAAAAGTATGTGACCCGAGTAGCTGAGCGTAGCCAACACCGCTACAGCTCGAAGGATGACGAAAATTTAGTAGTAGAGAGCAATATACTGATCATCCACCCGTTTAATATCAACCGGAGTATCAAAAATATCCTCAATAATGTCAGATTTCATGATCTCTTCTGGCTTACCGTGATAAGACAGGCGGCCGTTTCTCAGAGCGACAATATAGTCCGAATAAACGGAAGCGAAATTTATATCGTGGATTACTAAGATAATGGTTTTGCCTAGCTCATCTGCCGCTTTACGCAGCAGTTTCATCATGATCACCGCATGTTTCATATCCAGGTTATTCAATGGCTCATCAAGTAAAACATATTCTGTATCTTGACATAAAACCATTGCGACATAAGCCCGTTGGCGTTGGCCACCCGATAATTCATCTAAATAACGGTGACGTAAATCTGACAAATTTAGAAAAGAGAGTGACTCATCAATTTTCTTTTTATCGTCAATGGTTAAACGGCCTTTAGTGTATGGGTAACGCCCAAAACCAACCAATTCCTCGACTGTTAAACGGCTGGCAAATTGATTTTCTTGGCGTAAAACTGACAAACATTTCGCTAATTTATCACTCGGTGTTGTCGATACGTCTAAATCATTCACTTTGACGTAACCACCGTGATCAGGCTGTAACAAGCGCCCAATTATCGACAACAGTGTTGATTTACCTGCACCATTAGGCCCGATGATTGAGGTAATACCGCTATTTTTAATTGTTGTTGTTACGTTATCTAAGACTTTAGTATCCTGATAACTTTTCGATATCTGACTAATTTCAATCATACTAAAACCTTCTTAACACCATATAAATAAAGAAAATACCGCCGACAAATTCGATAACAACTGATAATGTCCCAGCCATATTTAAGCCATATTCTAGAATCAACTGCCCACCAATCAACGCAATGACACCAAGTAGAAAGGAAACGGGTAGCAAATAGCGGTGTTGGCTACTGCCAGCCACTAAATAAGCTAAATTCGCGACCATCAAACCTAAGAATGTTAAAGGCCCAACTAATGCTGTAGAAACTGCAACTAATATTGAGATAAGCAACAAAATGACAGTGACTTGCTGGCGATAATTAATTCCTAGATTCACCGCATTGGCTTGCCCTAACGCGATAACGTCAAAACAATAACGCATGCGCCACAATAGGACACCGACGACTGCCGTAATCATTAATGTGAATAGAATTAGCTCAGGTGTTCCCTTTGTGAAGGTGGCAAACATCCGGCTTTGTAAAATGGAAAATTCATTAGGGTCCATTAAACGCTGCAGCAATGTCGCTACGCTGCGAAATAATGTGCCAAGAATGATACCCACCATCAATACTAGGTTGATATTCATTTTAACTGACACAAATAACCAGCGGTAGAGCAGAACAGAGAACAGTACAAGTAGTGTGGACTCTAATAAAAACTTACCAATATTCAATAACCAAGAGGATGGAAAGCTCTCACTATAGAAGATAAAAATGGTTTGTAATAATACAAACAATGCTTCTAATCCCATGATAGATGGGGTTAATATCTTATTATTAGCAATCGTTTGAAAGAGAACTGTTGAAACCCCAGCCGAGAAAGCTACCACAATCATGGTGAGAACAATATAGCCTCGATGCGGCAAAATATAAGCAAGATTGCTACCCAAATTGACCGTCATATAAAGCACAATGGATAGCAGCGATAGTGCCAGTAGTATCCATATTCTTTGCAACGGCGTTACCCCTTTTTTAGGTAACGCTATTGATGAATTAACTTTTTGCATAACGTTGTTGCTTCAACAATAAATATAAAAAAATCACCGCGCCAACGACACCTAAAATCACACTTGCTGGGATTTCAAATGGATAGCGAATTAAGCGCCCAATAATGTCACACAGTAAAACTAAGCCACCACCAGCAATACAAATCCATGGGATGGTTTTACGTATGTTATCGCCCATCACTAAGCTCACGAGATTTGGAATAATTAAGCCTAGGAAAGGTAATGCCCCGACCACCACGACCACGACGCCACTGATTAAAGCGATAATCGATAAACCAATGGTCATCACTTTGCGATAATTTAGGCCAACATTAATTGAAAACTCACGTCCCATACCAGCCACCGTAAAGCTATCGGCAATCCAGCAAGCAATTAATGTTAATATTCCCACTAACCACAAAAGTTCATATCGGCCTTGAATGATGCTAGAAAAGTCACCGCTCATCCATGCACCAAGAGATTGTAGTAAGTCGAAGTAATAAGCGGTAAAAATGGTCAATGCGCTAATAACTGCCCCTAACATAATCCCCACCAGTGGAACTATCAGGGCAGATTTTAAAATCACACGACGTAATAGCACCATAAACAACATGGTGCCAAGAAGTGCAAAACCGCTGGCCACCACCATTTTAGTCATAATACTTGCTGCTGGGAAAAGCACCATGACGACCAATAAACCTAAACTGGCTGACTGGGTTGTTCCTGCGAGGGAAGGTTCAACAAAACGGTTTTGTGTTAATAATTGCATGATTAGCCCAGCAACACTCATGGCGCTACCAGCTAAAATCAAGGAGACGGTTCGGGGAATTCGGCTAATAAAAAAGATGTCTTGCATCTCTGGGTCGGTGAAAAGCGAAACGGGTGACACGTCACCCGCTCCAATAAACAAGCTTAATACCGCTAAAACCAATAACGCGACAATTCCACAAAAAAGATAAAGCGTTTTCATCGGTTATTTTGCTTGGCTCTTCTCTAATGCTGTATTGATATCGTCCATTAACTGAGAATAAGTTTGGATCCCACCGGCAATATATACTGCTGTTGGGTCAAGGTAAGTAATTTGGCCTTTTTCCCATGCAGCGGTTTTTCTAACTAATGCGTTATCTAATACTTCCGCAGCAGGCTGTGCATCCGTTTTGCCAATTGCGCTGTCACGGTCGATAACAAATAACCAGTCTGGGTTTAATTTCACCAGTAATTCTGCATTAACGATATTACCGTGGCGACCCGTGTTTTCTTCAAACACATAAGCAGGTTCAAAACCTAATACATCAAAGATAAAACCGAAACGAGAACCTGGTCCATACGCAGAAATTTTACCGCCACTAACTAAGATTACCATCGCTTTACCCGCAGTCGGCGCTTTAGCTTTGATACCTTCAATTTTAGTATTGAAGTCAGAAATCAGTTTTTTGGCTTGTTCTTCTTTACCGAATAGCGCGCCAAGTTCATTAGTACGTTCAGTTAAGCTACCAATAAAGTTTTTGTTATCAATATCTAATGAAATAGTTGGTGCAACACCGCTGAGTTTGTCATAGGCATCACGAGCACGGCTACCACCTAAAATCAGGTCAGGCTTAGCATTACTTAAGGCTTCATAAGCAGGTTCAAATAATGTCCCGCCATTGATGTATTCAGAACCACTGTATTTAGTTAAGAATTCAGGGAAGTGAACGTTGGTTTGTGGAACACCGGCAACTGGAGCCCCGAGTGCATCCATGATGTCCAATGTTTCCATGTTCATCACCATGACTTTTTGCGGATGACGAGGAATTTCAGTTTTGCCTTGGGCATGTTCTATTGTGATAGTTTGTTTTTCTGCGACTTGAGCTGTTTCTGTCGTGTCTTTTGCGTTATCACAACCAGCTAACACTAACGCAGATAACAACGCAATACCCGAAACTAATGATTTTGCAAACATCTAATTTCCTCCGTCCATCGATAAAAGTACTGATGATAAAATTTGGTGATCCACAATGTAGCGTATATTACACGCAAATAAGCGCAAATGATATTAGTTTGCATTTGCATTCACTAAAAAGTTGTTGCAACGCACAAAAACATCAATTTAATTTGTTGAATCTATGAATTTTAAAGTGTTAAAAGGCAAGAGAGAGATAAAAAACGAGGAGAACTCTATAAAAGAAAGGGTTGGCAGTTTGTTACGACAAATAAATAGGTTGAGTTTTCTACTGTACGTGTTTGCTTAGCGACTTTTATTACAGTTAGGCGACATAAAATCGTCATCTCAACCTATTTATCATTAACAACCATTTAAAGACTTATTATTGCGTATCATCCAGTCGCCCATTTTCACTGAGCTGAGAGCTGATATCTTCAAGGAACCAATCAATTGGTGTTCCCATCAAAAATGCAAGTTTAAACAAGTGAAACAAATCAATCTTGATTTTGCCTCTTTCATAGCGTGAAATCTGTTGTTGACTAACACCTAATAACTGAGCTAACTGAAACCCTGTATACCCCAGTTCTCTACGCTTTTCTAAGATCCTCTGACCTACCATATAATGGATTTTTTCACTGCCATTTTCTGAATACATATTTTCACCATTTATTAAGGCACAGTTAAAATAAGGGCTGCGGCACCTTCAAACTGACCGGCTTGAACTCGGCCATTAGTACCTAATACAGCTTTCATGGTTACCGAATTTGTTCCACCAGCAGGCACATGAATTCTGTAACCAGCTTCTCCTGGCGTATCGTTTCCACCTAGATACAAATTCGCGTATAAACTGTTATCTGGTCGTAAATTAACACGGCCATTTGTCACGTTAACACCTGTGGCAATCACTAGCACATCCATCGCTAAGTTACAGGTCACACTAATGTTTACTTGTTTTGATTGACCAGCAAGTTCAGCTTCACTAATCGAACCAAAGTTAATATCAGGGATCGTATTGTTAATCTTACAAGCCCCAATCGGTGGAGGCGCAATACCACATAATGAGCCGGGAATTAACCCACCGTTACTCGTAACCCCAGTACGATCTTGGTAAAACAGCCCCACACATTCCTGATTATTCTGTAGCCTAACCCCAGTATGAACAGCCCACTGTGTTGCTGGAGCTGTCGCCTTTGCCAAAACACCGGGTATATTCTGAACGTCACGCATGTATTCATACTTAGAAATTTCGGCCAACTCGACGGTTGCCGCCCCTGGTGTTCCAGCAGCTGTATGCTTATGGCTTATGGTGAGATAGCATTTCGACCATCTAAAGCAAGGATTACGCGTAGTTGGCAATTCAGGGTCCCAGCGAGCAATGACGTACTTATAGTTTGCATCCCCATTATTTGGGTTATTACCGGGCTTTGATTCAGTGATATAGGAAAAAACAGAGGCTGATGCAGTAGATGAAAACATGACTGCACCAATTAATAGCGATAAAAATACTTTCATATTAGTTCACAGCCTTATTATTCATAATCTAATTTAAATGTTGCTACAGCACTGTAAGGGCCTACTTTTATTGTCTTATTTGCAATAGCATCCGGTTCACCTTTTAAATAGGCATAGAACCTCAATTGGTTAGCACCATCTTGTAACGTTAACTTCGAGCCTTTCTGGTCAATAGCCAGTGGTGTTTTATCTGAGTTTTGTAACCCCACTGCGAAACCAGATGCAACACTACCTGTTGATAATGCAATAAAACCAGGAAGTGCAAGATTAGGTGTTCCTGAAAACGTCACTTCCACAAATTTGCCTATCGTTGTGTCACAGTCGGCCAGTTTAATCGCAAACTCTTTAGGAGGCGTTTCACCATAGGCGTAAAAGTTTTTTTCTGGTGTATCAAAAAATTCCATCAGGATGTTTTCATCACCCGGTAAAATAGTGCAGGGTTCCTCCACTAAATTACCGATAATCCTTAAATTATCAGGCACAGCGAAAGCAGTGCTAACGTTGATAAGTAAGGCACTAGCTACTGCACATTGAATTAGTTTGTTCATTATTGGTACTCCGCTAGCAATGTCCCTGTTGCGGCAAAGCCTCCTTCAGGCAACGTAACTCCCAATCTCTTTACAGGAACAACCTCTAAAACAGGTGGTTGCCCATAGCTAATCTTTAACGGTTTATTAATTTCAAAACCGAGGCCATTTTGGGTAATACGCATGCCAAGATCTCGAACATTAGTTTCCAGTGCCGACTTATCAAAATCTGTTGCTGTCCCTTTGATAGTTAGCATTAAGTCCCAACCTTTTAAGTTTTCTTCACACTTCAATGCGTAATTAATCGGTTTCGCAAAGTTAACGCCATCAACCTTATGTAAACCAATGTCTTTGTATTCGATGACGTGAACTTTATCTTCAAAAACAGTGCAAGGCGGTGGAAGTAACAAGGTTCCAGTAAATTCCACATCGTTTGCCATCGCAGCGCTAACAGGTATAACTAACAAACTCATTATCAGAGGAAGTCTTTTCATTATTTTTTTCATTATTTTCCCCTCACTGATAATCAAGTTTGATAGTGACGCCCGCATGAAAAACCCCACCCTTTGTTAATGTTGTGGATAAATCACGAACAGGTATGGCTTCAAATTGAGGGGCATTTGGATACACAAACTTAATTTCTTGGTTTAATCGAAGTTTGCTTCCGTTATAACGAAAAGCGATCCCTAAACCTTGAATGTCTGTTTCAATCGCACCACTATCAAAGGAGGCAGGAATACCAACCAACGTCATTTTCATTTGTGATGTCGGTCTTTTTTCACAATCAATATTGTAATTTATCGATTTTGCATAGGCGTTACCGTCAATCCGTGTACTCATGATTTCGTCAAAATTAACTTTGATTATATTTCCGCCATTAATTTTGCAAGGTGGTGGTGCCAAAACAACCCCTTTAATCGGTACGGTTATCATACCTGGCGTAATTGTCGCCCTTGTACTTCCTGATGGGCTAATACGCGAATCAGGTAATCCTGCATAGGAAACCGATGTAAAAAATATTCCAGCGAGACATGATGCCAGCAGGTACCGCTGCTTATTTAAATCACTCATAATCCACCTTAAAGTCCATTACGGCGCTGAAACTTCCTTCCGTCAGTTTTTCGGGAGTTCTCACTGGTGTTACAAAATATTGAAGTGTGCCTTGCGGTGCATCGAGAAATTGTGGACGACCACGACTTCCTAGCCTGATATCTTCTCGTTGTGCATCCGTCACTTCTAACGCCACGCCAGAGACACCTTTTACACTTAACATTTCTGGAAAATGCTTATCCGATACGGCAACAAAAGAAACCGTTATCACCGGTTGCATTGCATCCCAAAGTGCACGACCCGTTCGAGTGTCTTTCATTCGACTTTCCGTACGAATGCAGTGCCTAAATTCTAATTCGAATGACACTGGCTCAGCTCTATCACCAGGTTTACGGAGTGAATAAGAAGGGATCTCCCCTAGAGACACTTCTTGGCGCTTTGAATTGGTCACATCCATCGTACAAGGTGCCTCGGTCATCATGCCATTTACTGTCAATGTTCCGTGTAATCCATCAATATCCCAGCTACTTATTCCAAAGGTAAATACTGGAACTAAGCCAAATAAGATAGTGCTGAACTGGAGAGTCCTTTTCATACATTATTCTCCGTTATCTGTCCGTCGAAGATTCAACTTTGCAAGTTGTACCGGCGCAACCAAACGTCAATTTAGGCCTTCCACCATAATCATTGATATAAGTTAGAACTGGTTTTGCCCCCATGGCACTTGCGCTACCCTTAAGCATTCCGTTACTTTTTGGTGAGATCATCACAGGCTCAAATTGCTTCACCGTATCTCCTCCCACTCTTGAACTTGCATCCACAATCGTGACAAAGTAAGCAGTTGGATTTGTGATTTCGTAGGCATCTCCTTTACGCGTTAACGTAATTTTTTCCTGCCATGGATTTTCTAAATCCGTACGAGTGGCGTATAACGCTTTTGGTCGATAAAACAATTTAATACGCGTCTGTAATGCAATCTGTAAAACGTTAGCTTCTTTACTACGTGGTGGAATCTCACGTAAGTTAAAGTAATAAACACTTTCTCTGTCTTGAGGTAATGTAGCGATATCAGGAAGAGATTGAATTTTAACCTGGCTACCGTCACCTGGTTCTACACGTTGAACTGGTGGTAAAACCGTGAGTGGGCTTTCAATTTTGTTACCATTAGCGTCTTCAATCCAACCCTGCGCAAGATAAGGTAATTCTGTGTTTTCATTCTTAATATTCAAGCTAATGGTTTTTTCAGTCCCATTATAAATGACGCGTGTTCTATCAAGTGCAATAGCAGCCAGAGCCTGCCCGCATAGCACCGCAGATAACGTGATTGTTGTAGTGAAAAATACAATTTTTTTAATATTCATAAGTACCAACTATTTATAAAATCAAGCAACTTGGGTTACTCTGTATAATCTGTGCTGTAAGCAATATCCGGTGGTTTTAATAACCAACGCTGACTCGGCGCTACGCCCTGTTTAATCGGCGCAGGCTTGTAAACTGGAGCAGACTGCCCAACAGGAACGGCTTTTGCTGGCATATACCCAGGTTCAACACTTGGGCTGTTTGTACACGGTAATAACAGTGAGTTAAATTCAGCCGTGGTAATATTTTCTGGAACCTGAATTTTGCATTGCACACTTCCATCCCAATACACATCTAAAACTTCATTTGGGTTGATACCTGAGATATACACAGACCCATTATCAGTTACGATACCGAGCTCTCTATTCTTCTCATTTCTCACGGTTGCACCGAATGGCGGATAACTTCCATCTGCCAATGCCAATCTCACCATGGTTTTAATACCCGATAACACTTCAAACTCGCGATAACCTACAGCCCCTTCTGTCAGCGTAATTGGCTGAGATGTCCGGATGGCTTCTACGTTGTCAGGCAATTGAGTCACATCAATGGATGTACTGGTACGATAGTAATCACTGATATCAGCAACTACCGCTTTACCAAAAATATTGGTTTCAGTGGTCGGCCCAAAACCTTGAATAGGCACATTTTTCACCCCCTCAGTTCCCACCATCACACGGCTTCCACCTGGGGTATTAATGCGGTGCAATGCAGCACCATGCCCTGTGACTGTAGCACCACCTTGTAAAGAAAATGCAGCTGAGGTAGTATCGCCATTGATATAGCTGGTACTTGCAGTAAGTGTTGCTAAATCAGCGTAACGTGTATAGAAACCATCAATAGTTCCACGGCCTCGGTTACTTACCCCAGTACCCACGCGATAGTTCGTCTTATCATCAATGGAATCAAAATAACTGACGGTGTGTGAGTTACCATCTCTTGTCACCATATTGTTGTAGCTAATTGACGCTCTATCTGCCCAAGGCAAAGAAAGATTCATATATAGCCCGTCGTCATTATTTCTATTATCAAATTTGTTACGGAATGCCGTTAAACTTAAGTTGATATTTTTAAAACGACCAATATCAAAATATTTCGCAATAGAAAGGTTATAACGTTTTACCGCTGGCTTATTCCAATAGGTTTCGTGGTTATAGTTCAGATACGCGGTCAGATCTGCACTGGTGAAATACTTATTAAATGTAATCGTATACAGCTCTTTACTATTATCGAATTCCACACCTCTATAACGACGATCGAGGTACTGGTTCATACTCATAAAGTCACGTTCAGAGAATCGGTATCCTGCGAAAGTGACTTGGCTATCATAGTCTTCAAAACGTTTTGAATAACTTAAGCGATACGATGCCCCTGTATAGATTTTGTTATCTGTTTTCAGTTTCGCGCGTGACTCGGTGACATCGAATGAAATTGCACCAAAGGCGAGTAAATCTCGACCAACACCGAGTGATAACGCGTTATAGTCACCTGCTGCTATTGCACCGCCGAATAATGACCAACCGTTGGAGACCCCCCAGCTAAATTCCCCCGTAACAAACCCTTGCCCTTCTGTTTCATGTTCCATATTATTCGGTCGGCCACCTGCAATCTTAAACAGAACTGAGCCTGGACGAGTTAAATAAGGAATGGAGGCGGTATTCATTTGGAATTCTTGTACCGAGCCATCCTGCTCTTCGACGCGTACATCTAATTTACCGCTAACCGCATCACTTAAATCTTGAATACGAAAAGGCCCCGGAGCAACTTGTGTTTCATAAATAACACGTCCTTGCTGAGTCACGATCACTTTTGCATTGGTTCTTGCAACGCCAGTCACCTCCGGTGCATAGCCACGTAGGTTTGGTGGTAGCATTCTTTCGTCAGAGATCAGGCTGGCCCCCATATAACGGAATGAGTCAAATAGTCCTGAACGTAAAAATTGCTCACCCATCGTGAGCTTTGCATTTAGCTCTTTTACTGCTCTATAGGCATAATATTGGCTCCAATCCCATTTACGGTCGGTCGATTGCCCATTAGTGCGATTATAACTTGCTTGCCAATCTGCCCTAAAACGCCACGCACCAAGGTTAAAGCCAGTTGTACCGTTACCAGTAACTGACTGGGTATTGGCTGAATCCGCAGGCCTTGTTAAGTTAGCATTCAAGTTATAGTCAAAAATTAGGGCGGGTACACCTTCATCCCAACGAGATGGCGGATCCCAGTTATCAGAAGTAAATTCGATATAAGCCTGAGGTACAGTAATTGTGACTGTTTCTTTGGCTAAAGAACCACTTACTGTCATTCCAGGGATCGTTTCTGGAATTAAACATTGGCCATTTTTAGCAAACTCAACCTTTTTCTTCCATTCATCGCGCAAAGCAATATGTTCAACAACATCTGGCGTTAAACAAGGCTCCGTCATACTTGGATCATTAGGATCCTCGATATATTCAATATCAAAAATGTCAGCTAAGTCGCGATTATTTAAATTAATTTTAAATGGATATTTCCCTGGCATAACATAGCCCGCACGAGAGAACTCGTTTAAGGAAATATTTTTTTTATCCTGAAGATCTAAAACATCTGTATTAAACTCAATACTATCATTATTTGCATTAGCTAAATTTATATGAGCAATAGCAAGAAACACCATGGTAGCAACAGGCGTTAAAAAATAACTTACTGAGTTATTAAATACTTTATTTTTACTTTTTAATTGCAGAGCCATAATAGTCCCTTAGTAATAACTCAGTAATAATCCATTTTAAAACGGATAGTTGTCTGATAATTCCCTGGTTTTAAACGTTTATTATTAGATACTACCCGCACCTTATAATGCAGAGTTGTATTGCCTGCGCTAATGGGTAAATCAGGCATTGCTCTACCAGGTATAGCTACATTTCCAGCTGTATCAGAAATTTTTACTGACAATCCATTTGCATGCCCAAAAACATCGAAGTTACGGCCATCTGTTGGACCATCGAATGTAATATTGAAAGTTTGCCAATTAGGAGTTCCAGGAGTTACCGGTGTTAAAACACAATTGATAAGGCGTATAGAGAAATCACTTGTAGGACTTTCTCTGTCGTGAATTATCTGGCTAACCGGTACAGTCGTTATGTTAACTGATTGATCTCGGCTATCTGCATCTATTGCACAAGGGCTCTCAATGATTGAACCGCCCATGGTAACAGTTCCTTTGAACTGACTTTGTGCCCGAGAATTTTGATTTTGCGCACTAACTATCGGGGCAAATATCATTCCTGAAAGCACCATGACAATGATGCCAAAGTGATTCATAGCGACTCCATTTCAACTTAATAACCAATTTCAATGCATTAAAATTAGTGCCCATACATCCTTGTACGGGCTATACCAATTACTGGTAGCTCAGAGCAAATGTTGCAATTGCATCAAATTCACCTGGTACAGCTGGTTTGTTTGCTGCATCATCATCGCCTTGCAAATAAGCTTGGAAACGCAATGTGTTCGCACCAGTTAATAAAGTTTGAGATGGTGATTTAGCACCTAAAGCAATTTTAGTTCCGTTGTAATCAGTGATCACGATACCCGCGTTTTTCGCAGTACCAGCAATAGCTAAACCATCAGTTACCGAAGTACTTGGAATACCAGTAAATGTAGTTTGAACAGTTTTCAGAGTTGTGATGTCACACTGCTCTAATTGGATATTGAAGTCACGAGCAATACTTTTACCGCCACCGTTTAATGCAGACGTCGCGATAGCACCCATTTGTACTTCAAATGCTTGAGAACCTGGTGGAATTGAGCAAGGAGCATCAATAATTGAACCTTTGAAAGTGACTTGACCGCCACCTTGGTTTGCAGAAGCAGAACCAGCAACTACTGCCAGACCTAAACCTAATACTAAAGCAAGTTTATTTAATTTCATTTTATACATTTCCATTAGATAAAAAAGACGACACAAATTAAAATAATGAGTTATTATCAATCTGATTATTTTAATTTTTTCTTAAAATATATTCGATTAGTAAATATTAAGGATTGACACTAATAACTATTCCTATTTATCAAACTCCATTAATAAATAAAATAATTAAACAATGCATCAATGCGGTGCCATTATTATATCTCATTCTAGTTATGTCAAATCTGAAGATTAATTAACTACTCACATTGTAAGTTAGTGATATATATATATAATCCAGAGAATACTCTATTTTAAATACTCCATTACTGGATAAACGAGTGATGTACATCTAATTAAACCGACCTTTTTTTAATAAAAAACCACAAAATAAACCCAATCATTACTAATAAAGTTTTTTATACTCATAAAACGGGTTCTTATTAGTGAAAAAAAATGAGGTGGAAGATAATAATAAAACTAGAATTAGATAAAATCATTAAAACGAAAAGTTTACTGAAAAATAATTAATCAGAAACATCTCAAAAAAAACAATTAAATATTTTCATAATGTTTCTCAATTCACTGATTGTTACATTTAAGCCAAAAAGAAAAATAAACATAAAACAATAAATATCATATAGATACATTAAATTTTTGTGTTTTTTATATGAATGACACCTAGAAAACAATAATATAATAAAACATTTTTTTAAATTGAAATGAAAATAGAAACAATTAAGAACAAACGAATTAAATAAGTATCTACTAGAAAAAAACTTCATTGCAAAATATTTCAAATGGTAATAAAAAGTAATTTTCAATAAATCTATAATTATATAAATCTTATCTTTAAGCCTCAAAAAACCAAAAAATTAGCTTCTATAATCACAATCAGGTTATTTTTTAAGATTAACTAACTAAATTAATATACGTTGGATAAAGTCAGTTTCTAGAAAACCCACCATGAATAAACAGAACACCTTAAGTTATTATCGATAATTACATCACTGACCTAATGGTGATAGTTAAAATATAGAGGCTATACATTTAAGTAAAAATACCAATAAAAAATATTGGAATTAAAATATGATTAAATTAGACGTTATTGAGCAAAATAGAAGATAGATTGATCTCTAGCAGATTAAAAACAATCTGTGCTAGCTTAGTTTGATGTTAATACGTTTTTGTTTTCCTGATAGGCTACTCATTGGGTGGTCATGTGATGTAGGTAAAAAGCCTTATCATGCTCGAAGCACTTGCGAATCGGCAAATAACCGCTAACTAATCAGGATGTGAGATAAGAAGTTAAAAATTTACTGCCATTTCGTCGCATCAGAGTTTGAGGCGATTCCCAACAAGGATGACATTTCTTCGATTACGCTATGAGAACTGCTCCTCAATAGTGTTATTGGATTAGTTTTTCAGCTGTAAAGCAACATACAACAATACCTTACTTTCAATCGTTAATAGATCTAATTTTGTTATCTCAGATATCCTTTTTAAACGATAATCTAATGTATTTCTATGAATAAACAACTCGTTAGCTGTTTCACGAGATAATAAATTATTTTTAAACCAGACTGTTAATGTTTTAATTAGCACACCATTAGAATCTTCATGTAATAATGTATTCAATGGTTTTAATAGTTCTTCTGAAGACCATTTAAAATTTAAACCGTATAATAAAACCGGTAGCATAATATCTTGGTAACAGTAAATTTTTAACTGAGGTTTCTTAGCTTTCCCTACTTGCATGGTAATTTTAGCCGTTTCATATGATTTTTTAATCGATTCCTCTGCGGGCTCTAAAAAAAAATTACCTAATGATATTTTCACTTGTAATTTAAATAACTTCTGAATGTCTGATTCTAATTTTATAATTTTCTTTTTTGCATTATCAATATCCCATCGATTGAACTTATTTAGCGCAGGAGTTAAACAAACAATTTCCGTCAAAGATTGAATAGCGACTAAGTTATCAGGATTCTTATATTCAATTAGCTTTTTAATTTCTTGCAATTCACTAAATGCACTATTCACACCTAATTGGCCACTATCTAATTCAATAATTATAGCAACTCGTGGAATAGAAAAATTAATATTAAGCTTTTTAGACCATTCAGTTATATTATCGGGAATTGTTCCATTTTCGATATAAGTTAGAATAATTTCTTCTTTAAAACGATCGTTTAAATTCAAATGGTTATAAATCTCTGCCTGCTCTAGCATCATTACGGCTGTCATTGAAACCAACTCCCCAAATTGTTTAATTTGGGTTGGTTCTCCTGTTAATCCTATTACACCTATAATTTTACTATTCAAATAAAGAGGTAAATTAACACCTGGTTTAACCCCATGTAAATGATTTGCAGTGGCGTCATCAATAACAACCGTTCGCTTTTGCTTTATTGCAAGCAAAGCGCCTTCATGAAATTCTCCTAATCTATTACTATCTCCACTTCCTATAATACATCCAGTTTCATCCATAACATTAATATTGCAATCAATAATCTTCATGGTTCTATCAACGATTTCTTGCGCTAATTTGGAGGTAAGACAATAATCATACATATTTCAACCTCTTTTACTGGTGCTGTAAAATAGAAACAAGATTTTAAACTATAAGTTTTAATAATGTTTATTATTAATTTAATTGGTTCCAGTATTCAATATTCATTGAAAAAATCAAGAAAAATAAATTCAATTCAAAATAAAGCAAACAAAGCTAAATTTTCAAATTATTACTTCAATTCTTGTTGTCAATTTTAATATTCAACGTATTCGCTATATTTTTAGTACAATTAAATAAATTACTTTCAGCGTTATTCAGTGCTTCTTTTAGTGAACTGATTTTATGCAAAATACTAAACGCTGAATCAATACCATATTGTTGTAAATGACTGAGGTCATCACCAAGGCTTCCAACAATGGCAATAACGGGTATTTTATGTTTTCTAGCTAACTGAGCGACGCCGAAAGGCACTTTGCCATTCAAACTTTGGCTATCTAATCGCCCTTCCCCTGTAATGACTAAACTCGCCCCTACCATATGTGATTCAAGGTTCAAGGTTTGTGCAATAATATCAAAGCCAGGCTTAAGTTCCGCTTTTAGGAAAGCAAGTAAAGCTGCTCCCATCCCTCCTGCTGCACCGGCTCCTGCAATATAATGAACCTCAACATGCAAATCTCGCTTAATGATATCTGCGAAATGTTCTAAATTTTTGTCTAACATTTCAATATGTTCATTTGTCGCACCCTTTTGGGGGCCAAATATTACAGATGCACCATTTTTACCAATCAATGGGTTCGAAACATCGCAAGCAATACTAAATTGACAAGCTTTTATCCTAGGGTCTATTGTACTGACATCAATACACGCTAAGTCGGCAAGTGCTTGTCCTCCTAATTTAATTTGTTGCCCATGTGAATCTAATAATTTGGCCCCAAGTGCTTGCAACATTCCTGCTCCGCCATCATTAGTTGCACTCCCGCCTATACCAATAATAATCTGCTTTACCCCAGTATCTAGGCAGGCTTTTATCAATTCTCCTGTTCCATATGATGTCGTAAGTAACGGGTTTCTTAATTCAACAGGGACTAGCTCTAGCCCACTTGCCGCAGCCATTTCTATAAATGCTTGCTGCTTATTTTGAGATAAACCATAGAATGCTTGAACACTCGTGCCTAAAGGACCAATAACATCAAGGTGATAGATTTCGCCATGGGTAGCCTCAACCATCGTCACAACAGTGCCTTCACCTCCATCCGCAATAGGACACTTTACATAAGTTGCATGTGGAAATACCTCTTTGAACCCGTTCTCAATAACCGTTGCGACTTTCAATGCAGATAAACTCTCTTTAAATGAGTCAGGTGCAATGACTATTTTCATAAAAATAATCCTTTAGAAATTTTTATTATCAATAAGTTAAAAATTCAGGTGGGTATTGCCCCACCTGATACGACTTTTTATTATTTCGGTTCATCAAGTAACAGGATCATAATTAAGCCAATCACCGCACAGATACCAAAGTAAGAGAAAACAGCATCAAACTTACCAGTCATATCTAACAATAGCCCTGCCATCATAGGTGAAACGAAGCCACCTAAGTTTCCTCCACTATTCACAACAGATATCGCAATTGGGTAGTTATTATTATCAGCAACTCCCATTGGATAAGCAGTAAATGCAGGCCAGCCAATATTCAAGAATAAACCAACCGAGAAAAGGGCAAGCGCAACTGCAGTCGTACTTTCAGGAACATTCAACATCACTAACATCATGGCAATCGTCGCTACTGCGGTAAATAGCATCGTAGGTTTACGACGACGACCAAAAACTTTATCAGAAATCCAGCCACCAAAAATCGAACCGATAAACCCACCAACAAATGGCATTGATGCAACAAAGCCCATCTTCATAAATGAAAAGCCTTTTTCATTCACCAGATAAGAAGGTATCCAGGTTAATATTCCATATAAAATACTGACCATCATGAAATAAGAAATGGTATTACACCAAATATTTTTAGATTTAAATATTTGGGAAGCTGAACTTAATGGCGTGACTGATTTAACACGAATAAATTTATCTAGCGTATTAAATTTAGGACTCAGAACAATATTGCCTTCTATTTTCTTTTCTGCAATTTCTGAATTATCGGCACGAATATAATCTAATTCACTTTGTGAAACAAAGCGACTTTCCTCTGGTTTTGTTCTAACAAATAAATACCAAATAATAGCGAGAAAAATACCGGGAATAGCGAACAGAATAAAGACCCAGCGCCATCCATAAGTTAATGCAATCCAAACGACTAATGGTGGAACAATAATCGGAGCAAACATCGTTGAAGCAATATAAACCCCAGTGGCAGTTGCTTTTTCTTTTGCTGGAAACCAATTATTAATTGTCGACGTTAGCCCGACAGGAGTTGGCGCTTCTGCCATACCTAGGCCAAGACGCAACCACTTGATTGCAAAGGCAGATTGGGCTAAGCCAATGAACCAAGTCATGGCGGAGAAACCGAGAATGGATAATGACACCATTCCTCTGATCCCACGTTTTGCCATCCAAAAGCCCGCGGGTATTTGGCATAAAGCATAACCGAGGAAAAACATACTCGCGAGAGATCCCGCTTCTAAATTAGTTAATTTAAACTCATCAGTAATAAAAGGTAGAACCGCACCAATATTACTTCTGTCTGCATAATTTACAGCATAGACGATAAAAATCAGGGCTAATACCACCCAACGATAATTCGTCTTTGGCTTAATCGGATTTGAATTTATCATTATTTTCGCTCCAGAGCAGTTTATTATTTAATACACGTTTTATTACCTGCTTTTTTAAGAATGAAACGATCCCTGCTAATTCATTAAAATTAACATTTAGGAACGTTATTTAATTTAAACTTACTTCAAATAATTTTATTTACTCGACAAGCTATGCATTGTTTCTTTTAATAAAGGATACAGCCCATTGTAAATATTAAACTGCTTGTCATAAGTATCTTGCGTTTTTTTATCTTGATTTGGTGTGAATGTGATATCTTCTGTTTTTATAATCGGTAAATCAGGGTCATTAATGCCACAGAAAAAACCAGCTCCTGTCGCACCAACCATTGCGGCGCCAAAAGCCGCTGCGTCTGCTGTTTGGGCAATATTATATTCAACCTGAAGAATATCCGCTTTAATTTGAGTCCATAACGTATTACGTGATCCTCCCCCTACGCTGAGTAATTCATCTAATATCACTCCCCATTTTTCATTAGCAATATTTAAAATCTGTTTTAAACCATATGCTGTACCTTCAAATGCCGCCCTGACCATATCATCGCGAGTATGATTTAGACGTAAGCCTATCCACGCTCCCGATGCATTAACATCCCAAATAGGGCTACGTTCTCCAGCTAAATAAGGCAGATAAATTAAGCCATTGGCACCAGGTACTGATGATTTTGAAAATATTTCCAACTGTTCATGGTCATTAACTTCCGGCCAAATAGCCTGATTTAACCAACTGAATGTTCCCCCTGTTGTCGACATCGCACCATGGGCCAACCATTGATTGGGGACGATGTGGTACCGGTTCATAAAACGAGGATCAAAATTTGGCTCTTCTAAGCAAAACGTAATGACTCCCGATGTTCCTGTTGATTCAAAAGCCGTTTCAGGGTCAAGTAACCCAACCGCGAATGCTGCAGCGGCGGTATCTGCCGACCCTAAAATAATTGGCGTATTTTCTTTTAATCCCGTTTCTTGAGCGGCATCTTTACTCACTTTACCAACCACAGAGGTGCATTGGTAAATCGGCGGCAAAATATCGTGATTAAACTTCCAATACCTTAATAATTCTTTTGACCACTTAGGAGCTTTCGCCAAAACCACTGCGCCAGAATACGCAGCTTGGGTCGGGTCAATGGCGGCTTTTTGGCTCCCTAACTTTAAAGATAAAAAACTATTAAGTAGCACGACTTTATGAACTTTTTGCATTAATTCCGGCTGTTGTTCTTGTAGCCATCCTAACGTTCCTACCCAACATGCAGACGGACTTGGGCTATTACAAGAAAGCGCCCGAACATGCGTTATATTTTCCCCAAGTGTTTGCTGTATGAAGCCTTCGGAACGCCCATCGAGGTAAGTAATCCCATTTGCGACAGGTTTATTATGTTTATCCAATAAAACCAGCGTTGGGCAAGCAACAGAGAAACTCACAGATACGATATTCTTTACTTGAGAAGTCACTTCTTTAACTGCATCTGCGGTCTTTCTCCAAAAATCATTTAAGTCAATTTCATGATTTTTGGGAGATTTGGAAATAATATTGGTATCACGTGAAGCCTTTGCCAATAATTCTCCATGGAAATTAAACGCACAAACTTTCACACTACTGCTACCTGCATCAATTCCCAAATAGACACTGTCCATCATGCTGCCTCCAACGCCTGCTTTTAATTGTTATGTATAATAATTTTAATCGCGTCACCTTTTTGAGCGGTTGCCATGGCCTCGTTGATCTCATCTAAAACAAATCGGTGAGTCACTAATTTCTCAATATCAATTAAGCCAGAAGAAATCAGTGTCAAAGCTTGTTGGTATCCTTCCCGGCTTAACGCACTGGCTCCCGTAAGAATAAGCTCGTTGTAGTGAATAATATTGACATCAATTTGCGCCATATCATCTTTTGAAAAACCAGCGAACAAGTTAACACGCCCGCCTTTTCTAGCGAGTTCCAACGCAGGATTAACTAATCCAGGGATGCCAATGGCAATAATCACAACATCTGCCCCCACACCTTCCGTCAAGCCTTTTACGACATCCAGTAAGTTTTCTTGCTGGCTATTAACGACGCGTGTTGCACCGCAATTTAACGCAGCCTGTTGGCGCTGTTCATTGAGTTCACTCACAATAATATTTGTCGCACCTGAGAAACGCGCAAGTTGCACGTGCATTAACCCGATAGGCCCCGCACCAATAATGACCACCGTATCACCAAGCTCAATACCCACATTTTTTTGTCCATTGATACAGCAAGCTAACGGCTCAGCTAATGCTGCGGCTTCAAAAGACATCCCTTGCGGTATCTTAAAGACGTTACCCGATGACAAAGCAACCTCTGGTATTCGAACATATTCCGCAAAAGCACCGTCAAATTCATAACCGATTGCTTGGCGGTTTAAACAGACATTTTCTTTACCGATACGACAATAAACACAAGAACGGCATGGCACGACAGGATCAACAGCGATTGCGTCACCGACTTTTAGGTCAGTCACATTTTCACCGACTTCGACAATTTCCCCTGAAAATTCATGTCCTATTACAGAAGGGTAACGCACACCTTTAGTTTTTTTACCTGAAATAATCCGTCCGTCAGTTCCACAAATCGCGGCTGCTTTGACTTTAATAACCACATCGCCTTTACCAACTTGTGGATATTTAACGTCTGCCACTCTAAGTTCATTAGGCGCATACAATACCGCTGCTTTCATTTTTCCTCCCCCATGCATAACAGCTATGAACGTTAGTTATTTGCCACCAGCTTGCTTATATTCCGCGATAGCTTGGTCAACCGAACAATCATCATTAATTAATGCATTCAGAGCCTTAATGACTGCTGTTGGGTTTTCGTGCTGCCATACAAAGCGCCCGTATGTCACACCGCCAACACCAATATCTAATGCTTTACGTGTATTTGTTAGGAAGCTAACAAGATCACTCCCCATATCACCACCAGCTAAAGCAACCATTGCTGGGCAGCTATCAACGACTGATTTAAATGTCTCAGGAGAACCTGACCAAAGTGTTTTGATGATATCGACACCTAGCTCAGCGCCTGCGCGAACACAGTAAGCGAGATTTTTCGCATCAAAACTATCTTCAATCATTGGACCTTTTGGATAAATATGCGCGACTAAAGGCAGTCCCGCGGAAGCAGCGGCTTTTGATACTTGACCTAAAAATGTCAATTGCTGTGCTTGTTCAGGTCCGCCCATAATACAACCGACTGAAATTGCATCTGCTCCTAAACGAATCGCTTCTTCAACGTCAGCAACGGGTGTGTCATAAGCTTCATGGTAAGGTATGGAATAACTTGTCGCTTTCATGATGATAGAAACATCGGAAGCAACATACGGAGGATAAACCTTTTCAATAATACCTTTATGCATCGTAATGGCATCAGGTGCACCCGCAACAACCTGTTTCATGACAGATTTAATATCACCAATTCCCGGTAATACACCACGTGTAATCGGATGATCCATAGTAATCGCAAGAAGGCGGCCAGATTTTTTATTTAATAATCTTTTTAAACGAATTTCTTTTCCTAAAAACATATTAATGACCTCTTTAAATCAATGAGTGAATTAATTAACTAAATTTTGAGGATGGCCAGATAAAAAGGCTTCGATATTGTCCATCATCATGTCTGATAAGGTTTGTATGGCTTCAAAACTAGCCCATGAAATATGAGGGGTAAGAATAAAATTTGATAACTGAGTTAATTTCATCATATAGCTTTCTTTTTCGGGTGGTTCTGAAATACAAACATCAAACCCTGCACCTAATATTTTATTATTTATTAGAGCGCCATATAATGCTTCTTCATTAACGATCCCACCTCGTGCTGTATTAATTAAAATACAAGACGGTTTCATCTGTTCGAATTCTGAAAAGCTAATTAAATCCTTGGTGGATTTGAGTAATGGACAATGAATAGAAATAATATCACTTTTCGCAATAACATCCTCAAATGGTGTATATAGTGGGCCCATATTATTCGTACCTTTGTATGTGGAAAATAACACCTTCATACCAAAAGCTTTTGCGATATCAGCAACTGCCTTACCTAAGACACCATCACCAATAATACCAAGCGTCGACCCAGCTAAATTATTAATTTTATAATCAAAATAACAAAACTGGCCTGATTCTTGCCAACGACCATTTCGTACTGATTGTGCATAGGCTAATAAGCTACGACGTAAGGCTAAAATCAAGGTGAACGTATGCTCAGGCACTGTATTTATTGCATAATTTCTGATGTTAGAAACTAATATATTACGCTCATTACAAGCACCAATATCAATCACATCCGTTCCTGTTGCAGCGACAGAAATGAATTTGAGTTGCTTTGCAGATTCAATAATTTTTTTAGTGATTTTTACTTTATTGGTAATAATAATGTTTGCATTTTTCACTCGCTCAATAATTTCATCTTCCGATGTTTTTCCATATAGTTCTAAACTATATTCTTTATTTATTTTCTTAATATTTATTCCTTCAGGGAAAGTGTCATGATCGAGAAACACGATTTTAACTGTCATTTTTATTACCACCCAATTAATCAACAAAATGAATGTCAATTAGACTTTTTTATTTAATAAAATTATATAATTCGCTTATCAGGAAGGCATTGTAAAAATGACTAGTTTTTAACGTGAAAAATTGAATATAATTGTGCAAATGCACAATTTGTTATGAATTCGATCACAAGAATGTGATGAATAAAAAAATCGGCCACTTAAAACAAGTGACCGATATAAAATAAAGTGAGTTAATAATACAACATTAGAAAAAGGTCGGCATTTCCTCTATAACATCATATTTATCATCAACAAGATAAATCACTTTCCATTTATCAAATGTAATACAGGGATGAGATGTCCCAAATATTAGTATATCGCCAACTTGGAAATCACAATTTTCATCAAAAGATAAAATGGCATGTTGGTCCATTAAACCGACTGTTTTTGCACTATTAGTTTGAAAACAGACTGGCTTATCCTCTCGATATTGCATTAAAGGCTGAGGCAAACCTGCATCAAAGGCGACATCCCTTTTACCAAAATTAACAATCGCTCGTCCTTTCTCAGGCACAGACTGAATTAATGCCACGATTTCCATCGCTGGCATTAAATCGCCATCTAACTGGCAGGCCACACTGTCCCGCATTTTCAATGCGTTCTGGGCTTCATCATAAATACCGTGGTCATGTGTAATATAGCATCCAGGGCGGATCACAAACCGAATAGGTTTAGAAAGATGAAACTCTGCCATCTTTTTACTGACCAGATCATACCAAACTGAACCTGCCCCAGTTATTAATAACTCCCCTGAATAGCGTGCAAATACACCTAAGTTATCCAGTTTTTGACTGGTGGTTAACACTCGCTGTAAAAATTGCTGTATCTCTTCAATATCCTTTTGGGCATCATCGCTATGAATAACGCCTTCGTAGAATTCAATGCCAGCAATCATTAAAGAAGGAAGTTTGGTTAACTCATTTGCCAATGTGATGGCTTCTTCTTCACTTCGACATCCACAGCGTCCACCATTAACCCCTAACTCAATCAGAACATTTATGGTTAAATCTAACGATGAAAAAATGGCAGCCAGCTGTTTTGCATGAATCACATTATCAACACAACAATAAATATTGGCTTGATTTAATTGCACTAGTTCCGCAAGTAATCGAATATTGGTTTTACCCACGACTTGATTAGCAATAATGATATTCTTAACACCTGACTCCACTGCCACCTTGGCTTGATAAGCTGTTCCTACACTTAGCCCCCATGCACCTTGAGCAATTTGTCGTTTAAAAATGGCAGGCGTCATGGTGGTCTTACCGTGTGGAGACAACGAAACATTCGCCACATTCGAATAATGCTGCATCCATGCAATGTTATTCTCCAATTCATTACGCTTTACTACCACCGCTGGTAAACACACATCCTCATGTAGGACATTCACCGAAATACCATCCTGATTTAATATGGCTGACTTATGAACTACGCCCGCCAATGCATTCAGTTTCGTCATTATCTTCCCTCAACTTGCTGGTTACTGACTTTTGGCTGTGTTTTCTCTTTCGTGAGTAATGTTTTCTAGTACTTCTTCACGACTGAGTTTATTCTTTGGTGTTATCAATGTCACAACAACCGCACAGACCAAACTGATGACTAATGCAGGGATTACTGGGTTGCCTAATTTTGCAGACCATTCTGGCGTCAAAATAATCGCTAATGATGTTGAACTTCCCGCAACCAATGCAGCAATACAACCTTGCCAGTTAAAACGATGCCAAAATTTACCCAATAACACGGTCACACACAGGCCTGACATAATCATTGAAATCATTTTTGTAATGTAGCCGATAATGTCATTTGAAGTTAATGCAAAGACAAGTGCTAACAAGATGACGCCAAGTAAGAAGATACGAGATAAATTGATCGCTTTCTCAGGTGGTGGCATCTTACCAGTTACCATCGTATAGATATCACGTAGGATAATAGAAACACCCGCGATAGCATCTGAGCTACCTGATGACATATTGGCAGACATACCTGCAATCAATACCACCATTGCTAATACGTGCGGTAAAGCGTTAGTTGCATATAAGAAAGCAAAGCTGCTGTTTTCTAAATTCGGTTCCATCACATGAGTTGCCATGCCGATAATCGCTGGTAGGAACGAAAAGCCCATATACAGTAAACCTGTAATAATAAAGGACTGACGGATAGCTTTAGTGGATGCCGCTGAATAAATACGTTGGCGATATGACGGTGTCGCTAACACACCAATACCAATTACCACAGCCAATGATATCGCAGGTAAAATGCCTAATTTACCAATACCAAATAAAGTAAAGGCGTCAGGGTCTGTACTCTTAACAACAACATCCCAACCACCGACATAACTTACCGAAGCAACCGCTAGAATGATAAATCCGAGGAATAAAACAATTGATTGCAGTGTATCAATCCATGAAACCGCTTTATAGCCACCAATCCCCACGTAAAAAACAAAGCCAACCGCGATAATGATCTTCGCAACAGTAATATCAATATCTGCCGCCCATGCTAGATATAAGCCGCCTCCAAGAATATGAGCGCCGAGCCAGCCTATCGATGCCAAGAATATTAATAGCGCAACCAAGTTTTTCACTAAACGGCTGCCGCCTGTGTAATAGCAGATCTCTTCACTCATGGTCATAAAGCGATAATTTCTTACTGGTGCAAATAGCCAAGCCGTTAGTAAGATCCCCGTCGCTCCACCAATCCCATACAACATTCCCGCCCAGCCATTGGAATAGCCAAAACTGACTGCACCGATACTCGAGCCCGTTCCCACCATCGTCCCGACGGTTGAACCGAGAGTGAGTAGCATCGGGAGCTTTCTTCCACCAAGAATGAAATCTTCACCCGTTTTTTGATGCCTTGTGACATACCAACCCACAAACATCATCACAAATGCATATAACAAAAACCACATTAAGAAATTATTATGTTCCATAGTAGCCTCTCATCGCCTTAGCAATTAAGATTTGAATTTGCTGTTGAAGCAGGTAATATCCACTTCAACCATACAATCGACGACAAGGTCAGCGACAAAGCACACCCGTGCAGGTGGATTATCTGCAAAGAATTGCTGAAATACTTTATTAAAAGATTGGAAATAGCGCGCATCACTTAATACCACTTTCATATGCACAATATCTTGCGTCGCAAATCCCGCATCTTTCATAATGTTTAAACAATTCTCGATAGCCAATTTAGATTGAGCGATAATTCCGCCATCAATCACTTCCCCGTCAATCATGGGTGTTTGCCCTGAAACATACAGCCATCCGTCAGCTAACACGGCCTTAGCAAAAGGCAAAGATTGCCCGCCAGTACCTTTTGAGCCTTCAATTCCGAATCTTTTAATCATTTTTATCTCTCTTTTATTTATTTCTTTCTAAGAATTTACCTGCTCTATTCCCTGTCATTTCTTTTTTGGTATAGGTCAGAACACCATTAACAAACACATATTCAATACCATCCGCTTTTTGTTTTGGGTCTTGGAACGTGGCTGTTTCATTAATTTTTTTAGGGTCAAATACAACGATATCTGCAAAATAATTTTCTTGGATAAGGCCTCTATCCTTTAAAGAAAAACGTTGTGCTGACATGCCTGTCATTTTGTAAATCGCGGTGGTCATTGGGAAAAGCTGCTCATCACGGCTATAGTGGCTAATAACTCGTGGGAAAGTTCCCCAAAGGCGTGGATGTGGATTAGGGTCACGTGGTAAGCCATCAGAACCCACCATACTGCTTGGATGCTGTAACACACGACGAACATCATCTTCGTGCATTTGGAAATAAATCGCTCCCGCAGGAACAATTTTTTCAGCAACTTGGAAAACATCGCTACTCCACATAGCGGCTATTTCTTTTAATGTCTTACCCGCAACGTCAGGGAATGGTGTCGACCAAGTTATTAGGATGTCATAGTCTTCAGTAACTTGTGTGATATCTAAGTTTGATGAACCCGCACGATATGGGTAACAATCACAATTGATATCCTGCATGGCTTGGTATTTTTCAATGAGGGCAAGCGTTTCTTTTGTGCGTCCCCAGTTTTTTGCACCAGCGCACTTATGGTGGGAAATTTGCACAGGAACTTTTGCATGACGGCCGATATGGAAGGCTTCATGCATCGCATCAATGATACCGTCATATTCAGTTCGCATATGAGTGGTATAAATTCCCTGATGCTCTGCTAATAATTCAGCCAACTCACAAATTTCTTCAGTCGAAGAATTAATTGCGTTACCGTAAGATAAACCAGTGCTTAATCCTAAAGCCCCTTCATCTAACGCACAGGCCAATACTTGCTTCATATGAGCGATATTGTCTTGTGTCGCGGGTTTTAATAAGTCTGTCACACAATTATTTCTTAAGGTTGTATGCCCTATTAACGTCGCAACATTAACGGTTGGCATCACATTATTAATTTTTTGTTTATAACTGGATAAATCAGAAAATTGAAATTCGTTTAACTCACCTAATAAATTAATTGGGTCAGGAACTTCATCCTTTAATGTTGCACACGCTGCACTGATACCACAATTACCAACAATAATTGTCGTTACACCTTGTGATGTTTTTTCAATATATTCAGGCTTATCAATCACAATTAAATCGTCATGAGTATGCACATCAATAAATCCAGGTGATAAAATCAAGCCTGAGCAGTCAATTATTTTTTCAGTATCTTCACTTATATTTTTTGATATTTTAATAATCCGTTCATCTTTAACTGCAATATCACTGACAAACTCGCTTTTACCACTACCATCTATTACAGTGGCATTTTTAAAAACATAATCGTATTTCATTTTAATATCTCTTTAGGATTAATTAGTTTGATTTTTAAATGCGATATATGCAGATATAAATGCTTTCGCTTTTTCTCTGGTTTTCTCTGGTGTTTGGCCTATTTGGTAAAGATCATTTCCCAGTCCTGCACCATGGCAGCCAATACCTAGGTATTCATGCAGATTATTCGGAGTGATGCCTCCTACCGCATAAATAGCAATATTTTTTGGGAGCACTGACATCAGCGATTTCACATAATTAACCCCAAAAGGCGCTGTAGGGAAAATTTTTAAATTAACAGCACCGGCGTCAATCGCGGTAAAAGCTTCTGTTGCTGTTGCACAACCTGGAAATATTTCCATCTTATTTTCAAGAGCAGTAGTGATCACAGAAACGTTAATATTGGGAGTGACAATAATTTTAGCGTTCATTATTGCCAACTTTTCAACATTACTTTTATTGAGTACAGTACCGGCACCAATTTTCAATTTATCTCCATAGTTTTCAATCGCTAATGGAATACTTTTTTCCCACTCGGGAGAGTTAAGAGGAATTTCTATATAATTAAAACCTTCATCTGCAAGGATAGTGATATGTTCTAAAACTTCGTCAGGTTTTATTCCCCGTAATATTGCAATAAGTGGTATTTCATTTTTAGAATTCATAACAATCACCTAATAAAAAACCATTAATAGTATTTATTTGTATTGCATTTCTTTTAATATTGAAATTGCACCCAATCCAGAAAAAGGTTGTTCCTTTTTATCGTCTAATAGGCGTATTTCCCCAGTGAAATAACTATCATTTTTAATTAATTCTTTAAGTGCATCTGCTAAAATAGGTTTTCCACTAATAACGATTTTTATATCGCTAGTAATATTAAGAGCTTGGCTATGTTTTATTGCGAGTAAATCTGACGCCAAAATAGCTCCCAATAAAAAACTTGAGCGTTGGTCAAGTGTCGCTTCCGTAAAAAGGTCTAGTAGCCTCACCGAAAAACAACTTCTCGCAATCCCCACTTGTAGGCTAAGTTCAGCACCTCTGCGTAAATATTCTTTATCTAAATATTGAACAAACTGGTGTTCTAAAGAACTGGCTAAGATAGTCTGGTGCGTTAATGTATCGAAAATTTCCCCTGTCATCGTTGTTGCCAATGCAACCACATTATTATTTTCATCAAGACGTACAAACTTAGAATGTGACCCGGGCAAAATGACTAAGGCTGGGCCAAGATCCGGTTGCTGTGTTAAAATGCCAAAAACTTCAACTTCTTCACCGCGCATTACATCTATACTTTCAATTGAATCAAACGTCATATTTGTCACGTTATTTTTAACGCCTGGTATAAAAATAATCGGCTTTTCACTGATCTCTTTGATAACACAAGGCATTGTGGCCTTAGCAAGTTGCTGCATTGAGACAGGAGTCACTTGGTGAGGTAAGTGACACAGCCCAATTTCGGATGTAATCATACCTGATGCAACGAGCTGATAATTTTCTCTTTCTTCGGCACTCACCCCTGACAACAGCTTATCTAGTACTGTTTTTATCGATTGAATTAACAGCGTTTTATCGCCATTTTTTGCACAATCCCTAATACCAACTTCAACACTTTGTTCACGAACAACCGTGTTATTTTTCCATGCTCTAACTCGGGTATTCGTTGTCCCTGTATCAATGGTCACTATCAACATGTTTATCCCTTTAAAATAACGGAACATCGTTCCTCTTTTAATAACATACATCAAAAATTAGGAATGTCGTTCCGATTTCGTAAGAATAACGACAGCGATCACAATCAAAAAGTCAAACTCAATGAAGATCAATACATTACGTACTGCATGTTTTTTCAGAGAAAAAGGTAACATCGAGGTAAAAATGGAACGACGTTTAAAAAATGAGTACAATGAGAGGGCTTAGCGTGAGTGAGGAACCTACGATGACGAAAGAAAGTCAAGCAAACTCGTCGAATATCGACAGAGTACTGACCATACTTGAAGAGATTAGTAACCATTCTGACGGAATTTCTTTGGCCGAATTGGTCAAAAATACGGAGATTCCAAAAACCACGGCTTTTCGTGTATTAGAAACACTAAAAGAGCGTCAATATGTCAGCTTAGACCATCTTACAGAACGCTATAACCTTGACTTAAAAAGCCTCGAATTAGGCATTAAAGGCTTAATGAATGTTAATTTAGTTGAAGTTTCAATCCCTTATTTAAAAACGTTGTCGAGTTCAACGTTTGAAACTTGCTTTTTAGGGGTTTATAACAGTGGCCATGTGGTCTACCTCTATAAAAGTGAAGGAACGCTATCCATTCAAACCTCCGCAAAACTGGGTGCTCGACTACCCGCTTATTGTACTGGTATAGGGAAAGCTTTATTAGCCTTCCAGCCGTTAGAAGAAATTGATGCTGTACTAGATAAACCATTAACCAAATACACTGAAAAAACAGTTATCGATCGCATGAAACTGTATGAAGTTTTGGCTGATATTCGTTTAAAAGGCTTTTCTTTAGATGATGAAGAAAATGAAGAAGGGCTCACCTGTGTGGCAAGGCCGATATTTAATTATACCGGTAATATTATCGGCGCGATTAGTGTCGCTGGGCCGACTCACAGAATGGTTTCCAAAATAGACCGTGTTAATGAAGAACTTGCCCACGTTTGCTTACTGATTTCCCGCCGCCTTGGCTATATTGAGCCAACCAACACTAAATAAAACAAAAAACCCCATCTCCTATGAGATGGGGCGCCAAAATAGCAATATTTGTTGTTTACACAAGAACAAGTTGTACAAAAGCAATGTATTGGCCCACCTCCTTGTGGAACCCAAACCTAATGGCGATTTCTCACCAATTGATACCGACGAGTCAGGTATTCGATAGGTGCACTCCAAATGTGCACTAAACGGCAGAATGGGAAGAGTAAAAATATCGTCATCCCCAACACAATATGCAGTTTAAAAACAATGCCAACCCCTTCAAGGTAATTGGATGCCCCCCAATGGAATGTCACAATAGACTGTGCCCATCCCACTAATTTCAACATTTCGCTACCATCCATATGTTGTGCTGAGAATGGAATGGTAAGTAACCCTAAGCAAACTTGCACCACTAGCAAGGTTAAGATCATGATGTCACCAAAGGATGAAGTTGCTCTCACTCGTGGGTTTGTCAGGCGGCGCTTCAATAGCATCGCGCCACCAATTAACATCATCACACCTGCTGATCCCCCACCAATCATCGCCATTAACTGCTTAATGTGCATTGGCAGAAAAGATTCATACATCCAATGAGGCGTTAACATACCTAAAAAGTGCCCGACAAAAATCCCAATAATCCCCAAATGGAATAAGTTTGATGCCAAACGCATGTTCTTTTTATCCAACATTTGGCTGGAACCCGCTCGCCACGTGTATTGCCCGTAATCGTAACGTAACCAACTACCGACAATAAATACCGTCCCAGCGATATAGGGGTAAATATCGAAGAAAAATTGATTGATAAAATTCATTTTTGAACTCCTACATGGCTGCCCACACTGAGATCCAAATACTGTGGTACCACCGCATTGGCGAAGCGATGTTGATGCGCTGCAACTTCGCTACCACATGTTTTTTCATCGGCAAAAAATTTCACTTGCTCCTCTTCCCAAACTGCATCTAGCGCCTCTGGGGTATCATCCCGTACTTCGGTTGCTACTTGTTTGCTTAATTGCTCCGCAGCAATGTCGCTATGGGAAAGCTCAAGTAAAAAATCAAATAAAACAGAGAAACGGCTTTCTCGCTGTTTCAACCTTTCCCCTAACAGCGCTAAAATTGGCGCAATATCCTGTAGCCCCTCGATAGTTTCATCGGTCGGTAATGCCGTGAGGTATTCCAAATAAATGGGCAAATGATCGGGTAATTCACGGCAATCAATTTGCAAACCCTGTTGCTGATATTGAGCCATTAAATCAACCATCGCTTGCCCTCGGTCTCGGGATTCGCCATGTACATGCTCAAATAGCAATAATGATGTCGCGCGCCCTCTATCAAACAGTTCACAATATTGCGCCTGCATATCAAGTAAGTCTTCGTTGAGATACTCACGCACAAACACCATCAGTTGAACAGCCCGTGTGACAGGCAGCTCATCAGCCTGTTCTAGCACTTCAATGAGCTCATCACGATGTAACCAAAGCGCTTCCGAAGGGTATTCCAATAACCGAGAAATCACTTTTAGTGTCATCATAGTGCTTTCTCCTGATTATTTTTTGGTGTGATATCAATGGCGTCAATGCGCCTGCTATTAAATAAATTCGCTTTGCTATCGCTGCCATGGCAACCATCACCAAAACTAAAGCCACAAGCTTTCGCTTCAGGGAATGCTTCACGCGCCAATTCTCGATGACTGGATGGAATGACAAAACGGTCTTCATAGTTAGCAATGGCTAAATAGCGGTACATTTCTTGTGCCTGAGCTTGTGTTAAGCCGACTTGCTCTAATGCACTGGTATCACATTGGTTTTCCACTGTTTCTGCCCGTTTGAAATGGCGCATCGCTAACATACGTTTTAACGCCAATAACACCGGTTCGGTATCTCCTGCGGTTAACAAATTCGCAAGGTATTGCACTGGAATGCGTAAACTTTCGACATCCGGCAATACACCTTTATTAGCTAATAGCCCTGAATCCGCCACTGACTGGATCGGTGACAAAGGTGGTACATACCACACCATTGGTAACGTGCGGTATTCAGGGTGTAATGGCAGAGCTAAGCGCCATTCCATCGCCATTTTGTACACTGGGGATTTCTGTGCCGCATCGATCACACTTAATGGGATCCCTTGTTTTTGCGCTTCTTCAATCACTTTTGGATCATGGGGATCAAGGAAAACATCAAGTTGGCTCTGGTAAAGGTCGGTTTCCTTTTCGACACTGGCAGCTGACTCAATTTTATCGGCGTCATACAGCAATACCCCTAAATAGCGGATACGACCAACACAGGTTTCAGAGCAAACCGTTGGCATGCCTGACTCAATACGTGGGTAACAGAAAATACATTTTTCTGATTTACCGCTTTTCCAATTGAAATAGATTTTTTTATACGGGCAACCAGTTAAGCACATACGCCAGCCACGGCATTTATCTTGGTCAATCAAAACAATACCGTCTTCTGAGCGCTTATAAATTGCACCACTTGGGCAGGTCGCGACACAAGCTGGGTTTAAACAATGTTCACACAGGCGTGGCAAATACATCATGAACGTATTTTCAAACTGCCCATACATCTCTTTCTGAATATGTTCAAAGTTTTTATCTTGGGCTCGTTTGGCGAATTCACCGCCTAAATCATCTTCCCAGTTTGGTCCCATTTTCACGTTACTCATTCGCTCACCAGTAATTAATGAACGAGGGCGTGCTGTCGGTACGTGCTTACCTTCTTTAGCATTTTTTAAATGGCCGTAGTCATAATTAAACGGCTCATAATAATCATCCAAAGCAGGTACATCTGGGTTAGCGAAGATTTTTGATAAAACGCCAACTTTGTTCCCCATACGTGGAACCAATTTACCCTTAATGGTGCGGATCCAGCCTCCTTTCCATTTTTCTTGGTCTTCCCAATTATGGGGGTAACCAATACCTGGTTTGGTTTCGACGTTATTAAACCATGCGTATTCTACCCCTTCGCGGCTAGTCCACACGTTTTTACAGGTCACTGAGCAAGTGTGACAACCAATACATTTATCAAGGTTTAGCACCATGCCGACTTGAGAACGAATTTTCATTATGCTTTCTCCTTTCCGCTCAAGGTCTGCTGGTAGGCATCACCTTCACCATCCAGCCAGTCAACCTGTTTCATTTTGCGAACAACCACAAATTCATCACGATTAGAACCTACGGTTCCGTAATAATTGAAGCTATAGGCAAGGTGCGCATAGCCACCGATCATATGCGTAGGTTTCGGGCAAACACGCGTGACCGAATTATGAATTCCGCCACGTTGAGCCGTAACTTCAGAGCCTGGTAAGTTGATCAGTCGTTCTTGGGCGTGGTACATCATGATCATGCCATCAGGAATACGTTGGCTAACGATCGCTTTAGCGGTTAATGCACCATTACTGTTAAAAGCTTCAACCCAATCGTTATCTTCAACACCCAGTTCGCGGGCATCTTCTTCGCTAAGCCAAACAACTGGACCACCGCGGCCTAACGTCAACATTAATAAGTTGTCGCTGTAAGTAGAGTGGATCCCCCATTTTTGGTGCGGTGTTAAAAAGTTCAGTGCTTTTTCAGGAAATCCATTCGATTTTTTCCCCATAAGAGGCTGAGCCGCTCGAGTGTCAATCGGTGGGCGATATACCACAAGGCTTTCCCCAAAGGCGCGCATCCATTCGTGATCTTGATACAATTGCTGACGACCACTGAGCGTCCGCCATGGGATCATTTCATGCACGTTGGTGTAACAGGCATTGTAGGAAACATGTTCATCTTCCAACCCTGACCATGTAGGGCTTGAGATAATTTTACGCGGCTGCGCAACAATATCGCGAAAACGGATTTTTTCGTCTTCTTTATAACGAGCAAGATGAGTATGGTCGCGGCCCGTTACTTTGCTTAACGCATCCCATGCTTTTACTGCCACTTGCCCATTGGTTTCAGGTGCAAGTGTTAAAATGACTTCCGCGGCATCAATTGCCGTTTCAATTTTTGGCCGCCCAGCATTGGTACCGTCAGGCTGGGTTTTATTGAGTTTTTTCAAGAAATCAATTTCATCTTGTGTATTCCAATTGATCCCTTTACCACCATTACCCAATTTATCCATCAATGGGCCAAGAGAGGTAAAACGTGCATAAGTATTTGGGTAGTCACGCTCAACACAGATAATATGCGGCGCTGTTTTCCCTGGAATAAGCTCGCATTGCCCTTTTTTCCAATCTCTAACATCAAAAGGCTGTGCCATCTCGGCTGCACTATCATGTTGAATCGGCAGCGTCACCACATCCGTTTCTTTGCCTAAGTGCCCAACGCTGACCTCAGAAAATGCTTTGGCAATCCCCTTATAAATTTCCCAATCGCTTTTGGATTCCCAAGCTGGGTCAACTGCAGCTGATAATGGGTGAATAAATGGATGCATATCCGAGGTATTCATATCGTCTTTTTCATACCAAGTAGCAGTCGGTAAAATAACGTCCGAGAACAGGCAGGTGCTCGACATTCTGAAGTCGAGAGTCACCACTAAGTCAACTTTCCCTTCTGCCGCTTTATCTTGCCATTCCACTTCTTCTGGTTTGACGCCGCCTTGTTGACCTAAGTCTTTGCCTTGAATACCATTTTCAGTTCCTAATAAGTATTTCAGTAAGTATTCATGGCCTTTCCCTGCGGAACCCAATAAATTTGAACGCCAAATAAACAGATTTCGTGGGAAATTTTGAGGGTCATCAGGTTGCTCTGAAGCAAAGCGAATATTCCCTTCTTTCAACTGCTTAACAGTATAGTCAGTGGGTGACATCCCTTCACTTTGAGCATTCTTCGCAATATTTAATGGGTTGACATTTAATTGTGGTGCTGACGGCAGCCACCCCATGCGTTCTGCACGTACATTCATATCAACCAAACTGCCGCTAAAGGCTTGCTTATCGGCTAGAGGCGATAACAACTCTTCTGTTGCGACTGTTTCATAACGCCATTGGCTTGAATGGTTATAAAAGAAAGATGTGCTATTCATATGGCGAGGTGGGCGCTGCCAGTCCAAACCAAAGGCTAAAGGTAACCAACCCGTTTGTGGCCGCAATTTCTCTTGCCCAACATAATGAGACCAGCCGCCGCCGCTTTGCCCAACGCAACCACAGAAAATCAACATATTGATAATCGCACGATAGGTCATATCCATGTGATACCAGTGGTTAATCCCTGCGCCAACAATCACCATAGAACGGCCATGGGTTTTCTCTGCGGTATCGGCAAACTCACGCGCTATGCGAATAATATTTTGGCGGCTAACCCCAGTGACTTTTTCCGCCCACGCAGGTGAATACGCTTTCATATCATCGTAATCAACCGCACAGTTTTCATCACCAAAACCACGGTCAATACCGTAGTTCGCTAGCATTAAATCATAAACACTAGTAACCAATGATTCGCTACCATCAGCTAACTGAATACGTTTAGCGGGCAGTTTATGTAATAAAACATCTTTAAGTTCAACATGCTGGAAGTGCTCACTTTCTAAGCCACCAAAGTAAGGAAAACCAACATCGACAAATTCATCATGGCTGTCTGCCAAGCTGAGTTTCATTTTAATGTTATGTGCATCTTGTCCAGCACGCGGTTCTAAATTCCATTTTTGGCCGCCATCCCAACGGAATCCCATTGAACCTTGTGGAGCACATAATTCGCCTGTCTCTTCATCAATCGCAATAGTTTTCCATTCGGCATTTTTTTCTTCGCCTAATGAATTATGTAAATCAGATGCCCGTAGCATGCGGCCTGCGGCATAAGAACCATCTTCACGCTTATCTAGCATGACAAGCATCGGCATATCGGTATAAGTGCGCACATATTCACGGAAGTATTCCGCTTCACGTTTTACATGGAATTCATTGAGGATCACATGCCCCATCGCCATTGCCATGGCGCTATCCGTTCCTTGTTTCGGGTTCAACCAATGGTCACATAATTTGGCAATTTCCGCGTAGTCTGGCGTCACCGCGACCGTTTTCGTCCCTTTATAACGCACTTCTGCAAAAAAGTGTGCGTCTGGCGTACGCGTTTGCGGTACGTTAGAACCCCAAGCAATAATATAAGACGAGTTGTACCAATCCGCTGATTCAGGTACGTCAGTTTGTTCGCCCCACGTCATGGGTGACGCAGGTGGCAAGTCACAATACCAGTCATAAAAACTTAAGCATGAGCCACCAATTAACGATAAATAGCGAGCACCCGAGGCGTAGGAAACCATCGACATCGCGGGAATTGGTGAAAAGCCAACAATGCGGTCAGGACCAAATTCTTTAATCGTCGCGACGTTCGCTGCCGCAATCAGTTCATTCACCTCCTGCCAGCTTGAGCGAACAAAACCGCCACGACCACGAGCTTGTTTATAGCTTTGTGCCTTCTGTGGGTCATTGATAATAGATAGCCACGCTGCAACAGGGTCTTGCTGCTCCGCTTTTGCTTCACGCCATAGTTTAAGTAAGCGCTTACGCATCATTGGGTATTTAACACGGTTTGCGCTATATAAATACCAAGAGTAACTCGCACCACGAGGGCATCCTCTCGGCTCATGATCAGGTAAATCTGGGCGAGTTCGTGGGTAATCCGTCTGTTGAGTTTCCCAAGTCACTAACCCATTTTTGACATAAATCTTCCAGCTACAAGAGCCCGTACAATTGACACCATGGGTGGAACGCACGACTTTGTCATGCTGCCAGCGGCTACGATAACCATCTTCCCAATCACGGTTTACATTTAACTCTTGCCCGTGATCACCTGAAAAGGTTTCGCCCAACTGCTTAAAATACCGAAATCTATCTAAAAACTTGCTCATCGGATTGCCTCCAAAGAGACGGCGACCGGCGCCGTACATTGCTAAAATTGATTTTTATGACTTGTTATTATTTGTGTTTACGGCCATATACCAGCCACGTGATAAACACACAGGAAAGATAAAATATAAAAAACACTTTCATTGCATCTGCCGGTGAACCCGTCAGTGTTAATGATGTACCGAACGCTTTTGGAATAAAGAAGCCACCTATTGCACCAATAGCAGAGATAAACCCTAAAGCTGCAGCACTTTCTGTTACCGCCTCTTTTTGGGCTTCTTGCTCTGAAGCTCCTCTTAAGATGGCTTTGTCCATGGTTAATTTACGAAAAACAACAGCAATCATTTGGAAGGTTGAGCCACTGCCTAGCCCTGCCGTTAAAAACAGCACCATAAATACGCCATAAAACGCCCCGAAAGAGCCTCCTTGACCGTTTTCTGGTAACGTAAAAAACAGCAAGCCGGAGAAAACAGCCATGACCACAAAGTTCAGTAATGTGACTTTCACACCACCAAAACGGTCAGATAACATGCCACCGACTGGGCGAGCTAACGCACCGAGGAAAGGGCCAAAAAAGGCAAACTTCAAGATAATGACGTCTGGAAACTGGGTTTTCGATAACATCGCGAAACCAGCAGAAAAACCGATAAACGAGCCGAATGTCGCCAGATATAACAGGCTTAATACCCATAGATGGCCACGTTTCAAAACAGGTAATTGTGCTTTAAGAGATGCCTTATTAGCCGCTAAGTCATTCATGCCAAACCAAGCCATCACCGTAAAAAGCAGTAGAAATGGCACCCAAATCCAAGCGGCATTTTCTAACCACAACGTTAAGCCATCAGGCTGAGCCGCTCCAGTCCCACCAACGAAAGTAAATACACCAACACCAACGATAAAAGGCGCCACCAATTGCATGACACTGACCCCTAAATTTCCTAGCCCACCATTCAGGCCAAGTGCACCGCCTTGGCGAGCTTTAGGGAAAAAGAAGCTGATATTGGCCATGCTGGATGCAAAGTTAGCGCCGGCAAAACCACAAAGTAGGGAAATAATGACAAAGACTTGATAAGGCGTGGCAGGGTTTTGAATCGCATAACCTAGCCAAATACATGGGATCACTAAAAACAGCGTACTAATAGCAGTCCAACGGCGCCCACCAAAAATAGGAATAACGAATGAATAAGGGACTCTTAATAAAGCACCTGAAACGGAAGGTAATGCGGTTAATAAAAATAATTGGTCTGTCGTAAAATTAAAACCCACTTTATTTAAATTAACCGCAACTGCACTAAATAACATCCATACGCAAAATGCGAGCAATAAACATGGAATAGAAATCCATAAATTACGATTGGCAATACGCTGCCCTGTTTGCTGCCAAAACCGAGTATCTTCAGGACGCCAATCCTGTATAACACCATTATTTGACTGTGCAGCTACACTATTAACATTATCTCGTTGAGACATAAATCACCCCGATAAATACAATTTCTGCTCGCAGTGTGTGGCGAATAGACCACCGTGAAGCTGATCTAAATCAAGAGAGATTTAAATGAAATATGCGTGATTTTTCTCGTTAACCACCAGAGGAGTATTAGGAGTACAAAACAATAATTGATTGAATTAAAACAAAAAAAATCATTGCCCGGTAATTTTATTTGTTGAAATTTAAAGCGAATAATTCAATGGGATATTAAGGAGTAATACCGAAGTGGCATATTCAATTTTATATAATAGAGAAACAATATCTACGTTATCAAAAATAATAAATAAACGTATAGAGTAGAAAGGATCATTTATGTCTATTGCTTATCACCGATTTTCAATCATTAACCAAGTTATTGGTTTAATGCTATTGATTGCCGTACTCGGTATTATTGGCATGACAATTTCAAATAGTATGATTATTAGTGTGCAAGGAAATGCACATGCAATAAATAAATCAGGCTCATTGCGGATGCAAAGTTATCATTTACTTTCATTAGTACCACTCAACCAATATTCTGACGTATATATTAGTGAGCTTGAAAAAAATTTATTAAGCAATGAACTAACACAAGTTGTCGATATAGAAGATTTAAATCCGCAATTTGCTGAGCTTTATCAATATTGGGTTACAGAATTAAAACCTGCTCTTAACCATGCAGTTTCTCCTAATGATGCACGTCTCGCGGTCGTTACCTTTGTTAATAAACTCGATGCATTAGTTCGTAATATTGATGAAAAAACAGAACGAAAAATAACCTATGTAGCAATCACTCAAATGGTATTTATTGGCCTCGTTTCATTGCTACTTATTTTTGCTATCTGCCATTTTAGAAAGAAAATTTATACACCTTGGCTTAAGTTACTTCATATGGTGAACGCGATTAGTCACCAAGACTTTAGTCAGCGCTTTCCTGTAGGCAAAAAACAAGATGAGCTAAATTCACTGGGCCATACGTTAAATCAAATGTCGGATGAGCTCGCACAGAGTTACCATCAATTAGAATCTCGAGTTATCGAAAAAACCGCCGATCTGCAAAAGAAAAATAAAGTATTACTCTATTTATACCAATCTAATCGAACCCTACATGCCATTGGGCCACTATCAATCAGGTTAGAAAAAGTGTTATTTGAGCTTAAAAGCTTAATCCCACTGCAAAATATTAGATTGAGGCTATATGAAGAAAACAATGATGCCTGCTTTCATGAAATTCATTGTCCTGAAAACAAGGATCAATATCTCAATTCACCCAAGATGGCTGAACACCTTAAAGTAATATCATGGGAGATTTCTGATAATTTACAGCGTTATGGCATGATTTTAGCTGAAATGGATATAAACCAGCCATTATCTGAAGAACAAAATAATTTAGTGCTGATGCTAGTTAAACAAATCGCTGGAATGCTAGCGATGGAGCACCAATTAGAGCAACAACAGCAGTTACTGATTATGGATGAACGATCGGCGATTGCGAGAGAATTGCATGATTCCATCGCACAATCATTATCTTGCCTCAAAATGCAAATTAGTTATCTACAAATGCAACCTAAAACATTGCCAACTAAGCACCAAGAACTATTAAACGAAATGCGCAATGAAATAAATTCCGCTTATAGTCAATTACGTGAGCTTTTAACAACCTTCAGACTAAAATTAACTGAACCAGGCCTATTCCCTGCCTTAGAAAGCACAATCCAAGAATTCAGTCAGCGCCTTGGTTTTCAAATTGGATTAAATTACCAAATTCCAGCCAAAAGCCTCTCTCCACATCAATCTATTCATATTATCCAGATAATCCGAGAAGCTTTAAGCAATATTCTCAAACATGCTAATGCGAACTGGTCACAAGTCTCATTAATCGAAAATAACGGATTAATCACCATGACAATAGAAGATAATGGGGAAGGTATTCAGCCTCAGACAACAAAAAATAACCATTATGGATTGATTATTATGAGAGAAAGAGCGCTAAGCCTAAATGGGAAATATCAAATTTCGCCAAGAGTTCAGGGTGGCACTATTGTTAATGTCGTATTTCCACTGACTTTGGCTTAATTAAATTGGAGTAACTCATTAATGAAAAATGAAAATAAACTGACTGGGCAATCTACCATTTTACTGATTGATGACCACCCGATGCTACGTAATGGTGTTAAACAATTAATTAGTTTAGAACCCACATTAAAGGTAATTGGTGAAGCAGACGATGGAATAACGGGTATTAAAATTGCGGAAGAACAAGACCCAGATTTAATCCTATTAGATCTCAATATGCCTAGTATGAATGGCTTTGAAGTACTCGATAATTTACGTAACCGCGAACTTTCAGGCCGTATTATCTTATTTACGGTGTCCAATTATGGCGAAGACTTAATTAATGCGTTAAAACGAGGTGCTGATGGCTATTTACTCAAAGACATGGAGCCTGAAAAATTAATTATTGCATTAAAAGAAGCCGCAAGTGGTAAAATGGTCGTTAGCCCAACGCTCGCTTCCATTTTAGCTGAATCTTTAAGAGATAACCGAGCCCCTACAGAGCATAATCTATCAGCACTAACCCCAAGAGAAACCCATATCTTAGATTTAATCTCACAGGGGCTATCAAATAAGATGATTGCGAATAAATTACAAATCACAGAGAGCACCGTCAAAGTCCATGTCAAACACTTACTAAAGAAACTTAATTTAAAATCGCGCGTTGAAGCCGCTATTTGGGTTTTACAACAAAAGTAATGATACGGCTCCTTAACTTAATGCATCGAGCCATGGCTGTTGTTTTGGGTAACGTCGACGGTAGCCATGCATCGCAACAGATAACTGAATGAGATCCGTAAACCTTGTCGGGTCCAAACTGGTTTGCTTTTTAATTTGTTGTAACCGATAACTTAATGTATTTCTGTGAATGCCTAATTGCTGCGCGGTGCTACCTATTTCGCCATTTTGCGATAAAAACAGCTCAAGGGTTTCAAGCAAAATATCGCCCGAATCATGCAACAATATTTTATGGCAAATATCTAAAAAGAAATTAAATAGATAGCTATTTTCCAATTCATTAAAGAGGCATAAAGATGCCATTTCTTTAAATAAAAAGACTTGTTTATCGGGAACCGTTAGCCGTCCAACTTCAATAACTGAACGTGCAAAATGTACTGCATCCCTCACATGTTCTTGCGTATCTGCCTGAACACCAACACCAATATAATATTGGCTAAGTTGGCTATCTAGAATGAAATGAAGATTAGAAATAAACGATTCATTTTGATAATGCGTTGATGGGAATAGCATCAAAATTTCGCGGCTATTGAGTAATAACACATCACTTTTTTCCATAGCTGATAATTCAGTAATGATCGTATCGAGTATTTCTGGGCGGTACTGAATAGCTTCAATATTAATAATCACAGGAATAGTCGGTAAAGTGAACGCAAAACCGGAATTATGCAATTTTAGTAATGCACTGCGCCCCTGTGCTGGCGTTGTGCTTTCTATAAACTGGACAAATAGCATGTCACGCAAACGATGCTGCCAGTTAATACTACGCCGCTCAATTTCTTGTTGAATTAGCAGCTCAGCCGTCAGTATAGCGAGCTCGGCATAACGCTGGATCACAACAGGGTCACCACTCACGCCAATCACTAATTCCACTTTATCAGCCACAACAATCGGATGGTTTATCCCCGGTGCCACATTCGAATAAGCTCGTGCTTCATTTTCATTGTAGATGGTGATCCGTTTGCCGCAGCGGATCACTTCCACTGCGGCTTCATGGGTTTCACCAATACGCTTTTTTTCACCTGAAGCGATAATCACGCCCTGACTATTAATCACATTGACGTTGTGATGGATAATTCCCATTGCACGCGTGACAATATCATTGGCTAGTTTTTCAGTCAGTAGCATATTACCGCCTCACTTTAGGGTTTTATTTGCATATTCGGATTTGCGAGTACGGTACGCAGCAAATTTTCTGCTGTATCTGCCAAATAACGTTCACCATTTGTCATGGCTTGCTCAAGGGAAACTGGCCCCGGACAAAGCGACCACATTGCGGTAATGCCATGTTGGTATAGGATACGGCTATCTTCACTATACCCCCCACAAAGCGCAATGACAGGCACACCATAATGACTGGCCATACGAGCCACTCCCACAGGAGCCTTACCATTCGCACTTTGACTGTCAAGCCGCCCCTCTCCTACAATGACTAAATCCGCTTGTTGAATATAAGATTTTGCGCCAAGGAGCCCCAAAACGAGATCGATTCCTTTTTCGAGCTTTGCCGAAACAAACCAACGAAGCCCCGCACCTAATCCACCCGCTGCACCACTGCCAGCCTCCAGTGAAACATCTTTTCCCGTTATTGCTGACATTAATTTCGCATAGTGAGCCATCCCAATTTCAAGCTGGTCAAGTGTGGCTTGGTCGGCCCCCTTTTGGGGACCATAAACATAAGTCGCACCATTTTTGCCTAATAAAGGGTTTTCAACATCGCAAGAGACATTAAATTCAACCTTAGCGGCTCGCGAGTCAAATTTATCAAAATCAATCTTTGCAATATTAATGAGGTCTTTTCCGCAAATTGGCGTCTCAATAAGCTGAGAATTTTTATCGTAAAACTGAGCACCCAATGCTTGAGCAAACCCTGCACCACCATCATTAGTTGCACTTCCTCCTATCCCGATAACAATACGAGAACAACCCATATCGAGTGCATGCTTGACCATTTCACCCAAGCCATAAGTTGAGGCATTTTCAACTCGACGATGCTCACGTTGAACGAGTTCCAGCCCACAACATTGCGCCATTTCGATAAAAGCGGTTTTTCCCTCCAATACTAATAACCCTGCATCAACCTTACTACCATAAGGCCCAGTACAGCTAAAAATGTAAGGTGTTACACCAGAAAGCGCGGGGCTATTCTCTAGTGACTCCAACAAACCTTCTCCGCCATCAGATATGGGTAATAACGTCATATCTAACTCAGAGGATACACGCTTGAAACCCTCAGCAACGGCTTGGCATGCTAACCTTGCAGAACAACTTCCTTTAAAGGAATCAAGTGCGATAACAATTTTCATGCAGACTTTCCTATTGTAAATGGCGATGTTGAATTATTTGCTTTCCACTGAAGTCGATACTTGTAATGGCTCAGCTTCGCTCATACCGTTAGTATTCACTCGTGACGCAATAATCGTTCCGATAACTAGCAAACCGACACCAAACCATAATCCAGAAGTGGCTGTTCCTGTATAATCTTCAAAAAAGCCAAGAATGAACGGGCCAAGGAAGCCGCCAAACAGCCCTAAGCAGTTCAATAGTGCCAAACTTCCCGCTAACATGCTGCCACTCATATAAGTCGGAGGAAGCGAGAAAATAATCGATTGAACCACAAAAAACATAAATGCCGTTAAGCAAAAGCCAATTAAACCGACAACTGGGCCACCCAGTGCACCAATCACTAACCCTACGGCCATTACTGCATAACCTGAAATTAAAATACGTGATGAACGACGCGGTGTATTAGCTTTTCTCGCGACAAAAATGCCACCAATTGCGGCTGAAATCCATGGAATCGCTGTTAATAAGCCGATTTGAATAGGTGTTAATTTGCCATATTCACCGATAATAGTCGGTAAAAAATAACTTAAACCATAGACCGAGAACTGGTGAGTAAAATAGATAGCAACAATCATCATAAAGGCTTTATTCTTAAATGCCGCCTTGAGTGAGAATTTACTGTTACTCACACTAATACTGTTTTTGTCTTGATCATGTTTATATTTAATATAATTCCGATCATCTTCATCTAACCATTTTGCATCTTCTGGTTTATTCGGCAACACGAACCACACAACAAATGCTAGGATAACTGCTGGCAAGCCTTCAATAACAAACATCCATTGCCAACCATGGAAGCCTAATAAGCCATCCATACTCAGCAATAAACCACTCAGCGGCGCCCCAATAATATTTGCAAGACAAACCCCGAGTAAAAATAACCCTGTTGCTTTAGCCCGTTCTTCTTGGCTAAACCAATATGTCATATATAGAATAACCCCAGGATATAAGCCCGCTTCAGCCGCTCCCAGTAATAACCGCAAGATATAAAAAGAAGTCGGCCCTGTCACAAACGCCATTGCCGCAGATAATAACCCCCAAGTGATCATGATCCGCGTGATCCAAAAACGCGCGCCTACTTTCTCCATTATCAAATTACTTGGGATCTCAAGAATCGAGTAGGTTAAGAAAAAAAGCCCCGCACCAATACCAAACGCGGTTGCAGATAATCCTAAATCAATCGACATCGCATTTTTTGCCATGCCAATATTTGTTCGGTCAATAAAGCTAATAATGTACGCTAAAATCAACAACGGCATCAGGTTACGGTATATCTTTGCGTTGGTTTTTTTCCCCTGAGCCACATAATCTAACTTTGCATTTGTAGAAAACATAGATAAGATCCTCATGTTGTAGTGAAACAGGTACGGCTCTTGGCAATAAGTGACATACCTGTTGTTTTACTTCAGCAACAGCCCGACGCCCCACGTCGGGCTTTCTGCTTGCAGCTTTTCTTATTCTCTTTCGAACAACATTGATATCCCTTGACCACCACCGATACACATAGTCACTAACCCGGTAGTAACCTGACGGCGTTCCATTTCATACATTAACTTCACAGGTAAAATAGCCCCACTGGCACCCACTGGATGACCCAGAGCAATTGCCCCACCATTCACATTCACTTTAGTGCTATCAAGAGACAAATCATTCATAACTGCAATGGCTTGTGCAGCAAATGCTTCATTTAACTCAATTAAATCAATGTCTTTTACATCCATTTTGAGCTTTTCCATTAATCGACGGGTTGCTGGCGCGGGTCCAAAGCCCATAATGGCCGCTTCACAACCTGCTACAGCCCAATCGACCACTTTCATTCTTGGCTTCAGACCACGTTTTTCCGCTTCTTCACGACGCATCATCACTAATGCCGCAGCACCATCATTGATACCTGAAGAGTTTGCTGCCGTAATCACACCATCAGCTTTAAATGCAGGGCGCAATTTTGCTAATTTTTCACGTGGTGTATCACGCGGATGTTCATCGGTATCAAAAATACGTGTACCTTTACGGCCTTCAGGTATTTCTACTGGCAATATTTGGTCAGCAAAATAACCGGCTTGAATCGCTTTTAACGCTTTTTGCTGGCTATCCCATGCAAAATCATCCATTTCTTCACGGGTAATATTGAACTGCTCTGCAACATTTTCTGCCGTCATTCCGTTGTGGTAAGGGCCTTCTGGCCAAGTTAGGATGGACGTTAACCCATCTTCCAGTACATCATTTCCCATGCGGTAGCCATAGCGCGCTTTGCGTAAGTAGTACGGCAGCATTGTCATATTTTCAGTACCACACGCCACCACAACATCTGATTGGCCGGTCTGCAACAACATCATGCCATCGGCTAACGCTTGTAGCCCTGAACCACATTGGCGGTTAACAGAATAAGCGGTGGTTTCTTTTGGTAACCCTGCTCGCAGTTGGCAAATACGAGCGATAAAACCACTTTCTGCGATTTGCCCAACATTACCCACAATGACTTCATCAACATCTTCGGGAGCAATTCCAGCTCTTTTCACGGCTTCACGGATAACCGCGGCCCCGAGGTCATGTTGATGCGTATTTGCAAAACTTCCCCCCATCGTGCCAATTGCCGTTCTCACACCACTCACAATGACAATATCATTCGCTTGTTTCATTATTTCCCCCTATAACACCATTCCGCCGCCAACATTGATTACTTCGCCATTGATATAACGCGCTTTATCAGAGGCTAAAAATGCAACACATTGGCCAACATCGCGCGGATCTCCTGCAAAACCCGCAGGTATCTTGCTGATCATGATGTCCCACACTTTTTCAGGCACACCACGGGTCATATCCGTATCAATAAACCCTGGGCAAATCGCATTGACTGTGACCCCTTTACGGGCGAGTTCACGACAAGCCGTTTTAGTCAGGCCAATAACCCCAGCTTTGGATGCGGCATAGTTGGCTTGCCCAACATTCCCAAGCCAACTTGCCGAGGAAATATTGACAATTCGGCCATTTCCTTGTTCACGCATTAGCTTTGCCGCCTCTTGCATGCAGTTAAATGTCCCTTTCAGATTGATATCAATCACTTTGTCCCAATCATCTTCCGTTAATTTATGCAGCATGCCATCTCGGTTGATCCCCGCATTATTTACCAGTACATCAATCGCCCCAAAATGCGCTAATGCGTTAGAAAATAAGGCATTTACCTCTTCACGTTTGGCAATGTCACAAGGAATGAAAATGGCTTGATGGCCTTGCTCTTGTAGCTGTTTTGCACTTTCTTCACCTGATGACATGGCTAAATCAGAAATAACGACTTTTGCCCCTTCTTCCGCAAGTACCTGAGCAATCGCAAAACCAATACCTCTTGCAGAACCCGTCACAATGGCGACTTTATCTTTTACTAACATGGATAAATTCCTCTTTAATATTGAAACTACAAATACGAAACCAGTCCAAAAGGCGCTTCTTCGAATAGTGAAGAAGACATCACTTTCAAATCAGGAGAAATTTCAGGTACGAAGTCCATATGGGCAAGAATGTCACGCTCTAGGTCAATACCGGGGGCAATTTCAACCAGTACCGGGGTTTTTCCCCCTAAAGTGAACACCGCACGTTCCGTGACAAAATGCATGGTTTGGTTAATATTTCGCGCGACATCCGCATTCCATGAAATTTGCCGTACTTGGTTAACTAACTTTCTAATATCCCCTTCCCGCACAATATTTAATTGCCCATTTTCACAACGAATATCTAACCCTTTTGCTGTGAACGTTGAGCAAAACACCACGTGTCGAGCATTTTGGGTAATATCAATAAACCCACCTGCACCAGGGCAAATATTGCCTAACAACGTCGCATTGACATGGCCACTGGCATCCATTTCCCCTGCGCCCATATACGTGATATCAACGCCTGCACCGTTGTAGTACAACATTTGGTCTTGGTGACTAATCATCGCTGACAGGTTACGGCCTATGCCAAAATCAATACCGCCTGCTTGGACGCCCCCCCAAATCCCTGACTCCACGGTGATATCGACGCGCTTGGTTGCATTTTCTTCCTGAATAATTGAGCCAATAACATCGTTTGGAATACCGGTTCCTAAGTTAATCACGCAGTTTTCGTATAGATAACGACATGCAATTCGCCCAATCAATTTGCGAATATCTAAAGGTAATGGCGTAGTTCGTTGGATAGGCGTGCGAATATCACCGCATAGCGTTGGGTCAAAAAACCAGCTCGAAGACTGGCGATGGTCTTCTTCAGGGTTATCACACACGACAATATGATCAATAAAGCTCGCAGGAACAGTGACACGCTTGGGATGTAAAGTCCCTTCTTCAACGCAATATTTCACTTGTGCAATCACTTTGGCACCAAAGCGTTTAGCCGCCAGTACCGCATGCAAGACCTCTAGGGCCATGGCTTCTTCATCGGTGGTGAGGTTGCCTTTACTATCAGCGTGAGTTCCTCTGATCACCACCACATCTAAGGGAATTTCTGGGTACCATAACCATTCTTCCCCTTTGAAATTCACTTTTTCAACCAAAGGGGGAAGTACCAACGTTTTAGCGTTCATCCTACCGCCTTCAAGGTCAGGGTCGATAAATGTTCCTAACCCTACTTTGGATAAGCGCCCCGGTAAGCCTGCGGCCATTGCACCATATAAATGCACCATTTGCCCTTGAGGGAGGCAATATGCTTCAACTTGGTTATCGTTAATCATTTGCATCCATCGAGGTGCTAACCCCCAATGGGAACCAATGATCCGCTTCACCATCCCTTCATGGGCAAAGTGTTGATTCCCTCGAATACGGTTACATTGCCCAGCTGCGTGAACCAGTGTTAATTGATTTGGTGTACCCTCGGATAAAAAGCGTTGCTCAATTGCTGATAAAATAGATTCAGCAGCACTGGTTAATGTCATTCCCACAGTACAAATTGTATCGCCATTATTAATTAATTTAGCGGCATCTTGTTTAGAAATAAATTTATTATTCATGATAAAACCTACCTGAAGGCTAATATTTCATAGCCCCTTTTTGATTAATTAAAAACTAATTTATATTTTAGTTATTTAAAGAGTAATATCGTAATTTCAAATCTTTCTTGCTTATTTTCCCATTCCAAGTTCTAGGAAAGTTACGCGTAAACATAATTCTTACTGGAACTTTATACGTTGGCACCCTATCTTTTAACCACTCAATAATTTCTTTACTGGTTAAACACACTTGATTCTCAGGAATAATAAATGCAATGGGTTCTTCACCATAAATTGTGCTTTCAATTGGAATAACAGCGACCTCATTAACTCCTGGATAATTAGAAATTAAATCCTCGACTTCAATAGAATATATTTTTTCACCACCACGGTTAATCATATCTTTAATTCTATCTTGAATATAAAGAAAACCATCATTATCCATATAGCCAATATCCCCTGTGAAAAACCAACCATCATTAAATGATGTGGTATTCGCAGGACTATCCGGCCAATAACGTTGGATAACAACATCCCCCTTAACCCAAATATTACCTGTGCAGTTCGCGGGAAGATTTTCACCTTTATCATTACGTATGGTCACCTGTAACCCAGGGACTGGTGTACCAGAGCTAGACTTCTTATCGCTATAACGAATATCTTCACGAAATAAAGTTGCTGGTGAAGAGGTTTCAGTTAAACCATAAATAGAATGAATGGATGTTTTAGCAAATATATAAGAAAGCTCTTTAATCGTACCTTCATTTAAATGCCCTGCACCACAAGCAATCATTTTTAATGAATTAAATCTTTCTAGGTTAATGCTTTTATTTTCTTTTATTTTCTTAATTAACAATATAAATACTGTTGGAGAACCATGTAAAAATGTTATTTTTTCTTTTGCAATTGTTGAAATAATATCTTTTGCATTGAATTTTTTATGAAGATAAATCGTCCCACCAATATGGATAAATAACGCCAAAATAGCAGAGAGCCCCGTAATATGATAAATCGGTACTGCTAAAATTGTTTTATCGTGTTCAGATAACTTTAATGTTTCCTGATAGGCATATACTGCAGACAATATATTTTTATGCGTGATCACCGCACCTTTTGGCACCCCTGTTGTACCCGAGGTAAATATTATAACAGCAGGGTCTTCTTCATTAACTTGGTTAATAAAATTAATTTCATCAGTGAATATTACATTACGCCACTGAGAAAGACTCATCCCTTTTGCACTGAGCTGTGCTAACCATGGTTGATATGTATCATCCCAAAAAACAGCATCTGCATTAATACAAGACAAATGCTCTTTACCTTCAAACTCTTTCATTTTGGTACTCAAAGGAATTACCTGAATACCCAGACCTACCGCGGCATAAAATAATTGGCAAAACTCAATCGTATTCCCCCAGCCAAGTACAATCCGGTCACCTTTTTTCAGCTGTACTACAGTAGTTAGCCAATACATTGTTTTATTTACTTTTTCAAGTAATTGGTGATAACTCCAACTTTGCTCTTCAAATACAATCGCAACAGCGTCTGGCTGCACTTTTGCTCTCTGTAATAAGCTTTGGTAGATGTTTGAATTTGGCGCAAGCATGGACACACTCCGATACACCTGAATATGACTGATATGCTATCAATGTATAAAATACACTCCGATAAATTAGTGCCAATCTTCACAAATTATTCACACCCTTTTTTTATTTGAATTAGTGATCTGCACAATTCGTTTGTTAACAAATTTTTAACTTAAGTCTCATTTTAAGCTCTGGTTTTTATTGCAAATGAACATATTTACCTTTTGTTATTATCAAGCCATCCCAAAAAACATATAAATTCCTATGAATAGCTCGGTCATCATTGTGCGTATATACAATTACTCATAAACCCAAAAATAGTTTAGAACTAATAATTAACTCTTTCGTTTATCCCCTATGTGTTCTTGCACTCTGTGCTATTTATCCTACCCACCAAAGCAAATATGATAAAAACAGTGGAGAATTCACGACAGATTGCTACAGTGGGGGGCCTTTATAATTAAAGAATTGATGAGAAAATAATCGCCACCTTTGAAAATGGTTAAGGAGATAACTCATGGCAAACACCCCCTATATTCCCCCGAGAGTCTGGCAATGGGAGCAAGGTAATGGCGGAAAGTTCGCCAATATTAATCGCCCAATTTCTGGTGCAACTCACGAAAAATCTTTACCTATAGGTAAGCACCCACTACAGGTATATTCATTAGGAACTCCCAACGGACAAAAAGTCACTATCATGTTAGAGGAGCTATTAGCCCTTGGCATTAAAGAGGCTGAATACGACGCTTGGTTAATTAATATTGGTGAAGGCGACCAATTTAGTTCGGGTTTTGTTGAAATTAACCCTAACTCAAAAATACCTGCTTTAGTCGATAGAAGCAGTAAGGAGCCTATCCGAGTATTTGAATCGGGTTCTATTCTGACCTATTTAGCTGAAAAATTTTCTGCTTTTTTACCCACAACTCAACCAGAACGCGCTGAAACCTTATCATGGCTATTCTGGCAAATGGGTTCAGCACCTTTTGCAGGTGGCGGTTTTGGGCATTTTTATGCCTACGCCCCTGAAAAATTTGAATACCCTATTAACCGCTTTGCGATGGAAACTAAACGTCAATTAGATGTATTAGACAAGCGTTTAGCAGAACACAAATATGTCGCAGGCCAGAACTATAGTATTGCAGATATCGCTATCTGGCCATGGTATGGCGCTTTAGTGAAAGGTTGGCTTTATGATGCTGCAGAATTTTTATCTGTCCATGAATATAAAAATGTTATTCGTTGGGCTGATGAAATCTATGCACGCCCAGCGGTACAGCGCGGCCGCCGTGTTAATCGCCTACAAGGTGACCCCGCACAGCAAGTACGCGAACGCCACGATGCGAGTGATATAAGTTAAGTCATAAGTTTATTACCTTTATTAATACTGAGATTGATCGGTTTTAAGTCTCAGTATTCCCCTAAAATCAAACATCCTTGGTTAAGGTCACAACTGCTTAAATAAAATATCCCCATTAAAATTAAAATATCTAAATACAAAAGTAAAAAATCATATTTAGACCGTCTTATTTATACAATTAGCACTAATTCTATTAGTACACCACCAAAATAAACATTCCAAAATGGACAAAAATATCTTAATAAATACAAATTTCGCGACTACTTTAGTGAGAATAATCTTATATTGATATTTTATTTCAAATAAAATTATATTAACAATATGTTATAAAAATAACCATTCAATTAATAATGTTTCTTATTTTTATTTAAGATTCAAGCCATTAAACAAGTCATTATTAGAGTACTACTTATTTAGCTTGTAATTAGATACATATATTGTAATTAATCGATTTTATCGATTTAACATACTGATTATTTATATTTAGAAAATACCCCTATCAAGTGTAGCCTATACTCACAAATTAAACAGCTATCCAAAAATTGAAACTTAAATCGGTATCCTAATAAATGAAGGACTCTATTTTTACTTGCTTAACTGTTTTAGAAAACAAAAAAAACATTACAAACATAGTTGCCAAGAACATTGGTAAAAAAATTAAACTGCTAAGATCAGAATATCGCTTAAGTGGGTCTGATTTAGCCAGAATTATAGGTATATCTCAACAACAATTATCACGTTACGAAAATGGTCTTAGTGACATATCAACATCTAAAATCATGTTGATATCCGTATATTTTAAAGTAGATGTTTGTTATTTCTTTAAAAAAGATTAACTCATTATATTTTTATCTCTCATATTAAGGTAGTGCGAATGAATGATGAAGAAAATGTAAATATAAAATTAGGCTATTTAATAAAAAAATTAAGAAAGAAAAAAGGAATTAGTGGAGCTGAATTAGCAAAAAAACTAAATGTAAGTCAACAACAAGTATCAAGATATGAACGAGGAGCAACAAAACTAAGTTTTGAAAAATTAATCGAATTAACAATTTATCTTGATCTGGATTTATCTAAATTAAAATCAGAAATTGAAAAAAAAGAAGTTTATATATCAATGACTCAAGAGAATTATTTTAATCTTTAATGGCAGATAACACTGTTATTAATTAATAACAATTAACTCTGATTGTTATTAATTAATCTCACTATGAAATTAACATAATGAGATTAACAATAATCATATTTATATATTTAACCGTAAAGGAAAAGATTGATGAAAATTAAAAGTATTGCAATGGCAACTTTATTAGTTTTAGGTGGTGCTTCTGCTGCGAATGCCGCTGACCAAGGCCACGGTAAAGTCACGTTTAAAGGTGCTATTATTGAAGCACCATGTTCAATTGCACCAGAAAGTATTGACCAAACGATTGAATTAGGCCAAATCTCTAATATGGCTTTAGCCGATGGCGGAAAATCATCACCTAAAACATTTGATATCGCACTGCAAAACTGTAACGTTAGCAGCTTAACTAAAGGTGTTCAATTAACCTTTACTGGTGCATCCGCATCATTTGATGAAGATAGTAAAACCTTAGGTATCGTTGGTACAGGTAGTGGTGCTGGAGTTCAAATTACTAGTGGTAATGGCGAAATTGTTACTATTAACACAGCTACACCATTCCAACAAATTCAAGATGGTAGCAATACATTACAATTCTCTGCATATTTAAAAGGTAATGGTGGTGATGTCTCAACTATCACTGCGGGTGAATTCAGTTCTGTAGCAGATTTCACTTTATCATACGAGTAAAATTAGCAACCTTCTAATTTCAACCTAAAAACACACGGATAGGTTTTTAGGTTCATTAAATATAATAATAGAGCGAATATATGCTATATAAATTTTCATGGTTGACATTCATTCTATTATTAGAAACTAGTTTGTCATCATATTGTTCGGCTGAATCATTAATCACAATGAATGGAAGTATTATTGAAACTGCCTGTTCTATTGATATAAACAGCAAAGATCAAACCATTGAAATGGGAAGCTTATCTATATCTCAAATTACTCGAGATGGTCAAAGCAATGCAAGAACTTTTTCAATTAAATTAATTAACTGCGTACTTGAGAGACCTGAATCAAAAAAACCAAACTGGCAATATTTTACAATAACATTTGATGGAGTTCATAATGGTAGTTTGTTTACTACCAATGGGCAAGCTGAAGGGATTGGTATTGAAATTAGCAGTACTAGTGGTGAAGTAGTATATCCAGGAAAGGCAATGTCATCACAAGAATTAACTGATGGCACTCGTAATTTAAATTACAAACTACGAATAAAAAGAAATAATAAATCTTTAAAATCAGGCAATTATTTTGGTCTAATAAAATACAAATTAGATTATGAGTGATATAAAAAACAACTCTATCCACATGAACATTTTTCTAAATAGGAGATACTTTCTCTTATTATAAATGAGTTTGAATAAGGTCAAGTATTATGGCGCATCATAAAATCCATATTAAATTATCATCAGTTAGTCGATTATATATATTAGCTAGCATGATAACTATTATCTGTAATACCGGATTTGCCGCTGCTAACATAGAATTTAATACGGATATTTTAGATATAAATGATCGCGCTAATATTGATCTAAGCCGTTTCTCTAAAACTGGTTATTTCATGCCAGGGGAATACACTTTTAGCATTCATGTAAACAAAAATATATTATCTGAACAAAGTGTTTTTTATTATAACTCAGATGAAGATATTGATGACAGTAAAGTATGTTTAGATCCAAGCTTAGTTGAGAAATTTGGACTAAAGCCCAAAATAATATCATCGCTGGTCTGGTGGCATAATGACTCCTGTTTAGATTTAAACAGCTTATCTGGAGCAACTACAAAAGCCGATTTATCGACATCAACACTCTATATTAATATTCCTCAAGCCTATTTAGAATATACGGCAGATAATTGGGATCCGCCTACTCGTTGGGAAGATGGTATATCGGGTGCTCTATTTGACTACAATCTGAACGCGCAAGTAAATCAACAAATACGTAGCCACCAAAGTACGAGCTATACCACCAATGGTAACGGTGTGGTAGGAATGAATTTAGGTGCATGGAGATTCAGAGCTGATTGGCAATCACGATTTGAGAAGCACCCATCTTCCGAGTCAACCCATTCTTTTGATTGGAATCGTTTTTACATTTTTCGAGATATTAAATCATTAGGTGCCAAACTAACATTCGGTGAATCTTACTTAGCCTCCGATATTTTCGATAGCTTTAGATTCACAGGACTCAGTTTAATTACTGATATTAATATGTTACCACCCAATTTGAGGGGATATGCACCTGAAGTTACTGGGGTGGCAAATAGTAATGCAACCGTCATTATTAGTCAGCAAGGTCGTACTATTTACCAAACTCAAATCGCTGCTGGCCCTTTTCGCATTCAAGACCTTAATGATGCTTTATCGGGTGAATTAGATGTAAGGGTAGAGGAACAAAATGGTAAAACGCAAACTTTTACAGTGAACACCTCAAGTATTCCCTATCTTACTCGCCCAGGGCAAGTTCGTTATAAATTTGCAGCAGGACGGCCTAGTGATTCCAATCATCGTGTTAATGGTGATAGTTTCGCTAGTGGTGAATATTCATGGGGGATTAATAATGGTTGGTCCCTATATGGCGGTATGATTGCTTCACAAAAATATCTCTCAACGACTTTGGGAATTGGTCGCGATCTAATGCGATTTGGGGCTCTTTCATTTGATGTGACAAGAACACATGCAAAAATTAAAGAAATCACTTCAAATAATGAAACTAATTATAAAGGTAATTCTTATAGATTGAGCTATTCAAAACGTTTTGAAGATTATAATAGCCAAATTACCTTTGCTGGCTATCGTTTTTCAGAAAAAGATTTTATGAGTATGTCTGAATATCTCGATGCCAAAATAAGTGGCGTTCGACAATATAATAGCAAAGAAATGTATACCATTTCTTATAACCAGCAGTTTAGCGGCAGTGGACTAAGCACATATTTAAATTTTTACCATCAGACATATTGGAATCAACCTGACAATAATCGCTATAGTTTATCATTAGCAAAGTATTTAGATCTCGGAAAATTTAAAAACTTAAGTGTTAACTTAACCGCATTCCGTAATAACTATCGAAATATAAATGATGATGGGGTTTATATTGCGTTATCTATGCCTTGGGGTGAAACCTCTACAGTGAGCTTTAACAGTAACTGGGATAAAAGTAATACAACACAGAATGTAAATTATTATGACCGTATTAATGAGCGTAGCAACTACCAAATTAATACTGGGATCACACAGTCGGGAGCAATTCTTGGTGGGTACTATACACATCAAGGCGATATGGCTCAGTTTAATGCAAATGCAACATACCAACAGAATCGTTACCGTTCTGCCGGACTATCATTGCAAGGTGGATTGACGGCAACGCAACATGGGGTTGTACTCCATAGAAGTAACCAACTCGGCGCTTCGCGCGTTTTTGTTGATACCAATGGTGTAGCGAATATTCCTTTGCGTGGTAATGGAATTGTGACACGGTCAAATTATTTTGGTAAGGCTGTTGTTGCTGATGTTAATAGTTATTACCGTAGTAATATAAATGTGGATTTGAATCTTTTGCCTAGTAACGCAGAGGTTACCCATTCTGTAAAGCAAGGAACATTAACAGAGGGTGCTATTGGTTATCGCCAATTTGATGTTATAGCGGGTAGTAGTGCAATGGCAAATATCCGCTTATCGGATAATAATGCACCTCCATTTGGTGCCATTGTATTAAATACACGTAAACAGCAAGTTGGAATAATTAGTGATGAAGGCAGTGTTTATTTGTCAGGCTTAAATCCTAAAGAAAAATTGAGTGTTTTTTGGGATGATGAAATACAGTGCAATATAACATTGCCAGATAGCGTTTCATCAGAAATAAATCTAGCAAACACATTACTGCTACCATGTGTGAAATAACACTTTACTAATATTTTTAAAAAATTATTAATATTAATTATTTAAATCAAAAAAAATGATGAACATCATCAAGTTAAACTTAAAGAGATTATATCGTTTATGAATAAGTTAAATGTAAGTAAAAAGGATACCTATCCTACCCCAAAATTGGTTAATAGTTCTAAAATTATATTAGCAACAGTTTTTTTAATGAATATGTCAACAGCAAATGCAGCTATTTCATTAGATCGTACTCGAGCAATCATTAATGGCAATGATAAATCTATTAGCTTAAATATTAGTAATGAAAATAAAACATTACCTTATCTTGCTCAAGGCTGGATTGAAAATGTACAGGGTGAAAAAATTAATGAGCCATTCACCGTATTACCTCCGGTTCAACGTGTTGAACCTGGTGATAAAAGCCAAATAAGAATTCAACCATTAGCTAACGTAGCAAAATTACCACAAGATATTGAATCAGTATATTATTTTAATTTACGTGAGATTCCACCGAGAAGTGATAAAGCAAATACTTTACAACTTGCATTACAAACGCGAATAAAGCTTTTTTATAGACCAACATCTATCATTCCAACTAAGAATGATATCGATAATCCATGGCAAGAAAAATTAGTTTTAAAACAGCAAGGGGGTAAATATATTGCATTTAATCCAACGCCTTATTATATAACCATTATTGATGCGGCAACAAAAATTAAAGGGGATACGGTAAAAGGCTTCGAGCCGATTATGATCGCTCCTAAAAATAGCCAGCCATTAGGTGTCGATGTTGCTACATTAGGCAATACCCCAGTACTAACATATATCAATGACTATGGTGGCCGCCCTAATCTTAGTTTTAACTGCCAAGCAAATGAATGCAAGGTATCTCCAAGTAATAAATAATCTATTTATTAAATAGTAATAGAGGAAGGTATGAGTAAAAAAGTGAGTTATAGAGCTCCTTTAATAGGGATTATTTTCAGTACACTTGCCTTTCAGACATTAGCTACTGATATTGGCAAAGTTGATAATTGGGATATTGATGGTGCCAATGGTGTTTTACAGGTTAAGGGGATGCTTACCGAAAGTGCATGTAGGTTAGCCATGCAATCTGCATTCCAAACAGTAGATTTGGGCACAAATAGTTCTTCAGCATTTAAATTTCTAGGGCATAAAGGCACTCCTATTCCTTTCAATATTCAATTAGAAGATTGTTTAAGGAGTGAAAGCCGCAATCACGATCAACAAGGTAACATAACTTGGAGCTCTGACATGCCTGCCGTAAGAATTCGTTTTCTTGCTGTATCAGATAATACGGATAGCAAATTAATAATAGTAAATGGTGCTGAAGGCATTGCTCTTGAGTTAAATGATGAAAATTTTAAAAAAATTAAACCGGGTTTTTTTACGAGATCAAAACTATTATCAATGGGCAGTAATAAATTAACCTATTACATTACTCCGGTGAGAATCAATAGTCATTTTAATGCGGGTAGCTATCAAGCAAATATAAGATTCCAATTAGTCTATGACTAGGATTAAAATATGAAACCATCATATCAATACTTATTATTTAAATCGCAGGTTTTTATTAGCATTATTTCCATATTAATATGTTTTAATACAGCCAGTGCTTCAATGGCTTCTATTGGCCTAACGATTACGGTCATAGAACCCCCTAATTGTAGTTTTGTAGAAGGAAGTACATTAAATATTGATTTTGGTGATGTCCAGCAAGATTTAATCGATGGGTCATCATATAAAAAAACGAATATTAACTACAATTTACAATGCACAAATTTATCTACTAATTTATTAAAAATGAAATTGAGTTGGAATAACTTTAGAGTTAATGGTGTTGATGCAATAAAAACGAATAGAGATAACCTTGGTATCGCCATTTATCAAGATAATAATATAGTATCCAACAATTCAAATATTCATTTTATATATGGTGCCATGCCATCTATTTATGCCGTCCCCATAAAACCTAATGGTTCAATGTTGAGCGATGCAGGGAATTTCAGTGCCGAAATGATTATGAAAATTGAATATCAATAAATTAAGAGCCAATATGAAAATTAAATTTTTATATACATTACTAGTTTTTAGTACTTTTTCTTATTCCGCCTCACTAACTGTAGGGTTTAATGGGAATCTAATTTCCACACCTACTGAGTGTATTTTAAATAACAGTCAAAAGTCAATGGTTCATTTTGGCGATATTTTATTAAGCAGGATTGATGGAGTAAATTATAAGCATACATTAACTTTTGAGTTAACTTGTACTAATTTAGCCATGAATAACCTAGCGTTAAGTATTCAAGGTGATCCTAGTAACTTTAATAATGGCATTCTTAAGACCAGTAATCCAAAGCTAGGATTAAGCTTCTATATTAATGGCATAAAACAAGATATTAATAAAAAAATAAATTTTAACTATTTAGAGTTACCATCATTAGAAGTTTCTCCAGTAAAAAATACAAACTCAAGTTTTGATGATACTGATGGTGGAGATTTCACTGCACTTGCAACACTTAATGTGGATTATCAATAATGAAAAAAAACTCAACCAATAATAAAGTTCAGTATCAGATATGTTGTTTTCTTTTGATATTCTTAGCAAATATAGCTTATGCTAATTGGGGATTTGATGGTTCGTTAATTATACCGCCAAAATGCCGATTAAGTCACAGCGATCCTATCAAAGTTTCATTTGGTAAAGTCGGTGTTAATAAGGTTGATGGAATACACTATAAGAAAAAAATTCCTTATGAACTTATTTGCGATGGCGATCTAACACAACCTTGGAATATATCTTTAACATTATCTGGCGCAACCGCAGGGACAGGCTTTGATGATGCAACACTGCAAGTTAAATCTGATCAAAATGGAAATAATGTAGGCATCCAGATTCAAAAAGATGGGCAACCTATCGCTTTAAATAAAGCATTTGTAATTGATCAAGAGACATTACCCACTTTATCCGCTGTTATTGTCAAAAAAGCAGGAACTAAACTGGTTGGAGATACATTCAATGCTATTGCGACATTAACCGTTTCATTTCAATAGGAATAATAATGTTCTCGATAATAAAATTTTATATCTTGTTATTTTTAACCGTGTTTATATGTCATTCGTTACCATCGATAGCCGAAACAATTAATTTTGATGGTATCTTTGTCGAAGATGCTTGCGATTTATACCCCGGAGATGAACTAATTACATTAGACTTTGGGACAATTGCAGATAAATATCTTTATTTGAATAGCCGTACTTTAAGTGAATCATTTAGTATTCGATTAATTAATTGCGATTTATCTTTAGGTCGCGAAATTAATGCTTCATTTAATGGAAATGAAAACTCGTTTTTATCTGGTTATCTTGCATTAGACCCAGTAAGCCACGCTAATGGTATTGCAATTAGTTTAGAAACAGATACCGGAGAAAAAATCGATATAAACACAAAAGATCACACACAGAAATTGTCAGCTGGTAATAACGAAATAAGACTTAAAGCCTTTATTCAAGGAGAGCCTTCTGCATTGACAAATAAAACAATTTCATATGGAACCTTTATATCAACGTTAACATTCTTTCTAGAATACAACTGAATATATAAAATCTGCATTGAATTATAGGTATTCGAAAATGAAAATTTTAGTATTAAGTAGCAATTATAACGCCATAGTAATAAAGGTATTTTTTATTACTATATTAACCTTCATTTACAACATGAATGCATATTCTATAAGTTGGGGGTCATTTATCCAAAGAAATGGTAATGATGTCACTATTCAGTGGGGATGGCAGAATGAAGATAGCAATAGTATCATTTGTTATAATCCCTCCGGTTGTATTGTAACGGTTGGTCCCTATGATTATCGAGGTTCTAGTGCAGACTCAAAAACGTTTGGTGGTATAAATCTACCCTATGGCATGCAGCAAAAAGTCATCATCCGCAATAATGGGACAGCAATTGATGCTTTTAATGCTTGGAGGCTACAATATGGAACGGCTAATACACAAACTCTTGCTACAATGTGGGGAAATTATCCAAATACAGATTTCGCTTCAGTTTGTTATGGATTCCAAGTTTTTCAAATATCAACCTGGGGGACATCTTATGGCACTTTATTACCTAATGCAGGCTGTGGGGTAGTACCTCCATCAAACACTTCTTGTAATTTTAGCTTCCCTACTAGTATTGATCTGGGTTCCTCTGTCAGTGGCCAAAATGGCTCTTGGTCTGGAGAGGCTACAGGCGCTTTTACCTGCACTGATATTGTTGATGTAAGGGCTAGTTTACTAGCTACTCCCTATTTAAGTAATCTTCCGGTTGATATTTCAGTAAACCAAACTACTCTAGATAGTAATAATAAACTGGTTGCTCGAGGGCAAATGGCGTCACTTAATTTTAAGGCAGCCACAGCAGGTAAGTTCACATCAGCAGGCAAGTTTAACGCTAATGCAGTTATTTTGTTTTCTTTCAATTAGCAAACACATTACTAATATGAATGTTAAATAAATAAAGTACAGTAAGAATCGCTAATAATAACTTTATTAACTGATAGTTACCTATAAAAGCGGAGCAGTTCCTATACCGTAATGCCCCAATAGTGTAAGAGGGCTAGTCCCCCCTCTTACACTTGCCCTTTATACTCTTCTTGTGAAACCAAATGTACCCTTATATATCGCTGATAACGTGCTGGCTTTAATTTAGTTAAATCCACCAGCACCAAGCCGTCGATGCAATCGTTAAACGCGGGGTCTGTACCGAAATCCATAAACTGTACGCCGCCAGGTTCGCATAATTCGGTATATTGCTTATAAAGCGTTGGGATCGAGCAGCCAATGTTATTGAGTAAGCTTTTCAATTTAACCAAATCTTCATGGTAATTGTCCCCTGAAAATTGGGCTAATACCTGTGGCAAAGAAGCTGGGTACGGCTGATGTGACTGTGCAATGCTGTGTGGCGCTGAAAAATAGAGCCGATAAAAAGTAATCAGTAAATCACGTGCCGCAATCGGCATTGAGCCCGAAATAGATACAGGACCAAAAAGATAACGATAGTGTGGATATTTTGCCAAATACGCGCCAATACCTAACCATAAGTAATCTAAACCCCGTTTTCCCCAATATTTGGGCTGAATAAAACTCCGACCAAGCTCAATACCTTGCGCTAATATTGGCATCATGGCTTGGTCATAGTGAAATAAGCTAGAGCTATAAATACCCTCAAGGCCTTTGGTCTCAATTTGCTTTTTAGTCGGTATAAACCGATAAGCGCCAACAATATCAAGTTCGCTTTCATCCCATAAAACCAGATGATAATAATCGTCATCATAGCTGTCTAAATCACGGCGCTTGCCGGAACCTTCCCCTACCGCACGAAATGCAATTTCGCGTAATCGGCCAATTTCTCGTAAGATCGGTGACCTTACCTCTTGGTTTCGGTGATAAAGGTAAATCGCTTTCCCATCAGGAGAAGTTCCTAGCCGCTCACAGGCCACTAACGCTTTTTTTAATTCAATTCTATCTTCTGGTAAAGCAATTGGCGATTCACTGGTAAATAGCCCTTCCTTACCTTTACCCAACAAATAGACATGGCGGCGAAAGCGCCCTGCTAACTCATGAGCCGCCGTATGACCATCATGCCAATGAATAAATGGGATACTGCCACCAATACGAATTTTTAATCTTTTTCCTCGCTGCTTAAACATTTCCCTGACTAACATTAAAGTAGATAATGGCTTGTAAACCAACGAGGTTAAGTAAAATAAATGGCTATTACGCCCTTGAATATGGATGGGAACGATAGAGGCTCTAGCCTTTGCGGCTAAACGCAAAAAACCTGTACGCCAGTGGCCATCACGAACCCCTTTGCGACCAAATCGAGAGACTTCCCCCGCAGGAAACACAATTAATGCCCCTTGTTTATCCAAATGCTGTTGCATGGCTTCAACTTGTTGTCGACTAGTTCGGTTATTCATATTATCCACTGAAATAAATAAGCTTTTTAGTGGTTCTATATAATTGAGAAACTGATTTGCCACTATTTTTACATCAGGACGAACGGCAGCAACCACACGTAATAATGCAAGGCCATCGAGTGAACCTATCGGATGGTTAGCAACTAAGACAACAGGTCCTTGAGTCGGAATATTTTCTAAGTCACCCTCAACCATTTCACTAGAAATATCAAAGAACTCCATGATTTGTTCAATAAGATCCAAGCCCTTTAAGTGCGGATAATCTTGAGCAAATTGGTGAAATTCCTGTTCAAACAAAAGCTTTTTTAATAAGCGACGTTTCCATTTGCCTGGTGTTTGATGAGGAAAAATATCGTGCAGCAGGGTATCGACACTAAACATAATGCTATCTCCTAACTGAGTTACGACGAACTTAAGTCAGATTCATAACAACAATATGTTTATTTTATGACAAAATGGTGAAAGTACAAAAATGATGATGTAGATCATTACTTTTGATTTGCCAATATTATGGTTATCTAAAATCAATAATTTCCAGGAATGTTGCTTTCTTAAATAATTTATATTTTACTTATTTTGTAATATGCATTTAGTCCACAACAATTAAAAAGGTAAAAACTAAACTTTTCGATTAGTTTTACTTAATTTATTTTAATAATTAAGAATTATTCATTTATAAATACCCACCTATTAAATTGAACTAAAAACCTATTGCAGCAAGATTAATTTGAAACAATATCCTTTAAATTCAATCTAATAAAATTTAATCATCAGCTTATTTTTTTAACTATTATTTCATTGATAGGTAAATCTTATTTAAACAATCGCTTAAACCGATGGCCATCATTGATAAAAATCAAGAACCTCTCGGACTTATTTATCCATCATAGTCCGGCTGTAGAATTATATTAATTAAAAAATATTTAAATATATTTGACCGCAATCTTTCAAGGATAGTGTAATGAAAAAACTTACTCGCATTACGGTCGCTGTCATATTTTTGCTTTTACTCGGTTATTTTGGGTTATCTGGATATGTGTGGTATCACGATAATCAACGAAGAGAAAATAATGACATTCAGACATCTAAAATTGCAGAAAATAATCAAGTCCTCCAATTCTTTGCCGAAAAGGGATGCGATTACTGTCACACACCGTCAACTGATTTACCTGCCTATGCATCATTCCCCATTGCTAAGCAACTGATGGAATACGATATTCAGCTAGGTTATAAGTCATTCAACCTTGAGGCAGCTCGCGCTGCACTCATCGCAGGAGAACCTGTACCACAAAGTGAATTAAATAAAATTGAGTGGGTTATGCAGAACCACACCATGCCTCCAACACGTTATGTTGCACTTCATTGGGCCAGTAGTGTCAGTGATGAAGAACGTAATAACCTATTGAATTGGATAGCTAAACAGCGGGAAGAGCACTATGCCAGCCAAGATACCGCCGCTGAACATCGCAACGAACCAATTCAACCAATTCCAAAATCACTGGATGTTGATGATGCAAAAGTCGCATTAGGTTTCCGCTTGTATCATGATGCGCGCCTGTCAGGGGATAGCACGATTTCTTGTGCGCACTGCCACGCACTCAATGCAGGTGGTGTTGATGGCCGTAAAACATCAATTGGTGTTGGTGGCGCAGTAGGCCCAATCAATGCGCCAACGGTATTTAACTCTGTATTTAATGTCGAGCAATTTTGGGATGGTAGAGCACCTGATTTACAAGCCCAAGCTGGTGGTCCACCATTAAATCCTATCGAAATGGCATCAAAGTCATGGGATGAAATCATTGAAAAATTGGATAAAGACCCTGTCTTAAAACAAGATTTTAATGCGGTTTACCCAGAAGGTTTTACGGGTGACACCATCACCGATGCGATTGCAGAGTTCGAAAAAACCTTAATCACTCCAGACTCTCCGTTTGATAATTGGTTAAGAGGTGACAAAACTGCATTAACCGCACAGCAGCTCCATGGTTATCAGTTATTTAAAGAGAACAAATGTGCAACCTGCCATGGTGGCGTGATCTTAGGTGGTCGTTCCTTCGAACCTCTGGGCCTGAAAAAAGACTATGAGTTCGGTGAAATCACTGCTCAAGATATTGGTCGTATGAATGTCACCTCTGATGAGCGCGATAAGTTACGCCAAAAAGTCCCAACACTACGTAATGTCGAGCTAACCGCACCGTATTTCCACCGCGGCGATGTAGCAACCTTAGATGAAGCAGTGAAACTGATGCTGCGTTATCAAGTGGGTAAAGAACTGCCACAAAAAGATGTCGATGATATTGTTGCCTTCCTTAAGAGTTTAACAGGGGTATATACACCCTATGTGCAACAAAGTGAGTCACAACAGTAAATATCAATAGCTGATTGATATAAAAAACCAATAGCACCACCCTACTTGGGGGTGCTATTTTTATTTATAATGTATCTTTGTAAAACACCACTTTCTCTAATATAGGTAAAGTTAACTGTTGTTGATATCCATCCAATGTTTCTTTTGCCAATATTGCTAATGCACGGTAAAAATCGCTGTTAGCCGAATCTATCAATACTTCGAGAAAATGTGCCGACCAAGGTAATAGATGCCAAGCGAGTAACTCTTCTAAATCAGCTCTGCGATTTTGCTCAGCGAGCCAAGCCGCTAACATCAAGATCAGCCCAAAGTGGTCTTCTGGCTCTTTTTGTGTCGTTACGGGTTCAACACCTTTGGCTCGCATCCATTGGCGCAGCTCAACGGTTGAATCACCAAAAACAATTCTTTCTTTGTCTAGCCAGACTGAGCCCCAAGGAGGCGCGGGTAAAGCATAAGGCCCGATAAACAAGCGCTGCCATGCTTCACTGAGGGGTTTATTCTCCTGAGCACTGGGTTGCAAAAGCTGGCTAATTTTCGCTAAAGAAGGTAAGGCAAATGGCCATTCTTCATGCCAAGTCGGCTCCTGAAGAATCGTGATAATCTCTGCGTTATTTTCATTTTCTGGTGAGAAATAAAATAAGGACCCCAGAACTCGCCCTGTCACTGCGACGTGTTCAAGAAAGCGTGCTTCTTGCATATTTGATTGTCTCTGAAGTTATCAGCGCAGGGAAACCATCTCCTGCGCTGAAAGGTTTACCAATTAAGCCACAGCCATGCCGACTGTCATGTGTAAACCATAGAATAGCCCACGACCGATAAATTCACCAATCAGTACCAGCACGGTACCAAGAAGTAAACTCAATACCGAAGGCTGATTTTGTCGCACAACAGGCAAAATCCATAGCAGCAACCCGAAACTGGTCACCACTAAACGTATCACTTGTAAAACACCAAAATCAGGGACTAAATCCACTGCTTTTTGTACAGAAGTGGCAATTAGCGCAATTTCTCCGCTTTGCAGTAGTACCGACGCGATAGTCACAATATAAGCCACGATACTAATCGCCGCTAATTTACCACTATTAAACGGAAATTTAGCCACTCGTAATAGCAAAGTGCCTAAAATTGGTCCGACAACAAACAGGGTCATAAAGAAGCCGATAGTGGTATGTGGTGTGTTCCATGTTGGCACCGTGCTTATCATATAAACTCGTGTCATTGCCCAAACAAATAACAGCCCCATCAACATGGTGATGATTAACCACACTTTATCTAACCCTGTTGGCATCTTTTTCATTGCAGATAACAGCCACCATAAGCCGCCCAAAGCAAAGAAAATGGAGCCAAACAACACTTCGTTACTTAATGATGACGCAAATACTCTGTTCATCGAGTTAAATGCACGCATCGGTGAGCCCATATGCATCATCGATGCCAAAAATCCTAAGCCCATCAATACCCATAACGCAAACATTGCGTTCACAATGCGCTGTTTTTGTGGCTTATCATCTGTCGATAACCATGCAAGCCCTGTCACAATCACGCCACCTGCAATACTTTGGCCTAATACCGTAAATAAAATCAGCGGCCATTCGTGTAATCCATTGCCCATGTTATACCTCCCGAGGATTGGCTAAATGGCCTGTCGTATCATTGACAGGGCGACTATTGGCATTGGGTTTAATGACAATATTGGGCTTGGTATAGTGCGCTTCTGGTAGTGGCGCAATCTCTGCCAAATTGCCATGTTTCTCACGTAACTCATCAATAGGACCAAAGTCTAATGCACGCAGTGGACAAGACTCGGCACAAATCGGTTTTTTACCGACGGCAACACGTTCATAGCAACCATCGCACTTGGTCATATGCCCTTTTTCGCTATCAAATTGCGGCGCACCGTATGGGCAGGCCATATGGCAATAGCGGCAGCCGATACACACACTTTCATCCACAACGACAAAGCCATCTTCACGTTTATGCATCGCGCCACTTGGGCACACTTTCACACAAGCAGGGTCTTCACAGTGGTTACATGAAATCGACAAATAATAACTAAATACGTTTTGATGCCACACACCGTTATCTTCTTGCCAATCTCCCCCCGCATATTCATAAATGCGCCTAAAATTCACCGCAGGAGATAAATTTTTGTAGTCCTTACACGCTAATTCACAAGTTTTACATCCCGTGCACCGTGCAGAATCAATATAAAAACCATATTGTGTTGTCATGATTTATCCCCCTATACCCTTGCCACTTCAACCAAATTACTGTGTTGCGGATTACCTTTCGCTAACGGTGACGGGCGTTGAGTCGTCAGGACGTTTAGGCTACCACCATGGTCCACCTTGTTTTCATCAGGCGCGTACCAAGCCCCTTCCCCCATTGCAACAACCCCTGGGATGATGCGTGGAGTCACTTTGGCAGCGATCTGCACTTCCCCTCTATCGTTGTAAATACGCACTATGTCACCATCTTTAATATTGCGACGTTTTGCATCAATAGGGTTGATCCACATCTCTTGTAAACAAGCAGCCTTAAGCACATCAATGTTGCCGTAAGTGGAGTGAACGCGCGATTTATAGTGGAAGCCACTCAATTGCAGTGGATATTTTTCGGTGAGCTTATCATCATGGCTTTCAAAGCCTGGGGAATACATTGGGAGTGCTGATATCAAATCACCTTCCGCTAGCGTCCATGTTTTCGCGATATCCGCTAATTGTGATGAATAGATCTCAATCTTTCCTGACGGGGTATTTAATGGGTTCGCAATTGGGTCTTCGCGGAAAGCTTTGTGTGCCACGACATGCCCTTGTGGGTTCATTTTTTTGTAAATCCCTTGCTGCTGGAATGTCTCAAAATCAGGTAGCTCAGGTAACTTTTGTCGTGAAATTTCATACAAATGGCGTAGCCACTCTTCTTGGGTTCGCCCTTCGGTAAATTTCTCTTCAACCCCCATACGGCGTGCGATTTGTGTACACATTTCATACACCGTTTTGCTCTCAAAACGTGGTTCAATGGCTTGGCTGGCGAAAATCACATAGCCCATATTACTAGCGGCACCATCCAAGCAAAAATCCATTTGTTCAGACGCGGTACAATCTGGCAGGACTAAATCCGCATATTTCGCTGAAGCCGTCATATGGTTATCAATCACTACTATCATTTCGCATTTTTTATCATCCTGAAGAATGTCATGCGTTTTATTAATATCAGAGTGTTGATTGATTAAACTGTTGCTGGCGTAGTTCCAAATAAACTTAATCGGAACATCCAGTTTATCTTTACCTCTTACCCCATCATGAGTTGCAGTCATTTCAGGGCCGCGCTCTATCGCATCAGTCCATAAAAATACGGAAATACTTGCTTTGACTGGATTTTCTAATGTTGGCATCCGCTCAAATGGAATATCATAGTTCCCTTCACGAGCCCCCGTATTTCCCCCACTTATACCAACATTACCGGTTAAAATCGGTAACATCGCAATCGCACGTGCGGTTTGCTCGCCGTTCGAATGGCGTTGTGGCCCCCAACCTTGGCTAATATAAGCAGGTTTTGCGGAACCGATTTCACGTGCTAATTTGATGATTTTATCAGCAGGAATACCGGTGATTTGCGCAGCCCATTGTGGTGTTTTTTCTACACCGTCATCCCCTTGCCCTAAAATATATGCCTTGTAGTGGCTATTTTTCGGAACATCTGCGGGTAGCGTTTTCTCATCATAACCCACGCAATATTGGTCTAAGAAGGGTTGATCAACCATATCTTCAGTGATCAACACATGGGCGATCCCTGCCACTAATGCAGCATCTGTTCCGGGGCGGATCGGGATCCACTCATCTTCTCGTCCAGCAGCAGTATCGGTATAACGCGGGTCGATCACTATCATTCTTGCATTAGAACGCTCACGCGCTTGCTCTAATTGATAAGTGATCCCACCACCGCTCATACGGGTTTCGGCAGGATTGTTTCCGAACAGAACCACCAACTTGGAGTTTTCGATATCGGAAACACTATTACCCGCCCCGCTACCATAGGTATAAGGCATCGCACAGCTGATTTGTGCTGTACTATAGGTACCGTAATGGTTTAAATAGCCGCCCATGCAGTTCATCAAACGGGCGATAGGTGAATTCGCTGGCGGCCATGAACGTGCGACTGTGCCACCTAATGTGCCAGTTCCATAGTTCAAATACACAGCTTCATTGCCATAATCGGCAATAATCCGTTTTAGATTATCGCTGATTAAATCGTAGGCTTCATCCCAACTAATTTGTTTGAATTTACCTTCACCACGTGCCCCAACGCGCAACATCGGGTATTTCAAGCGGTCAGGGTTATAGACACGACGGCGCATTGAGCGCCCACGTAGACAGGCCTTAACTTGGTGCTTATTTCCGTAAACATCATCGCCGGTGTTGTCGGTTTCGACATATTTTATTTCACCATCAACAATATGCATACGCAGTGGGCAGCGACTCCCACAGTTAACGGTACATGCGCTCCAAACTATTTTTTCTTCAGGTATGGCTGTTTTGGGTGTGATTTCACTGGTATCAGCAATACTATTAAAAGGTAAACTTAGCGCTCCACTTGCAAGTGCGAGTCCCCCGACGGTACTGGTTTGCATTAGCTTCCTGCGGCTGATCTCCGATTGGAGTACTCCCTCAGATAATGCTTTACTCATATCTGCCTCACTTAACATTGCTTCAAAGTTTTAAAATGGCTTTTTTGAAATTTATTTTTATCTTTAATTTATTTATCGACTTCAAATTACCATTCTATAACCGAGGCACCGTGAGGTATTGTGCACGATCAATAATCCAATATAAATTGTGTGGTTTTAATGCGTTATATCGAGTCATTCAAGCCAGATTAAAATTAATATAATTATTTTTAATGTTTAATAATGAATTAAATTGAAATAAATATAATTCCATTCTTCTTTAACTTGAGTTTACTGTTTTTCATTTATTTCCGAGTCTCAATTCATAAAAATCCCCTTAAACGAAAATCGACTAAGACGTTTAAGGGGAAATATAAAATATAAATTATCGAGTGAATATTTGTTCTGCTAACAGCACTTAAAACGGGCAATTACGCCGTTAATCCACCATCTAAGACCAATGTTTGACCTGTTAGGTACTGGCTGCTATTGCCAATCAAAAATTCAACTAGCTCTGCCACTTCTTGGGGTTGCCCTAAGCGGCGTAACGGGATGTTTTGGCACATAGCTTTTAATTTAGCTTCAGGCATTGCACGGGTCATATCACTATCAATAAGCCCCGGAGCAATACAATTCACACGTAACCCAAAACGCCCGACTTCATGAGCCAATGAACGCGTCAACCCCATCATCGCTGATTTACTCGCCGCATAAGCTGTTTGGCCAATATTGCCTTTTAACCCAGTAATTGATGACATCAATACGATTGAGCCGCTCCCCGCCATCAACATTGCAGGTAATAATTTACGGTGCCAATTCATCACGGAAATGACGTTATTCTCTAGCACATCTCGCCAGATTTCAGCATCTTGATGAATATGTAAGGCGTCCCTAGTGATACCCGCATTATGAATAATAGCCGTAGGAGCCCCAAATTGTTCCAATAACGAGCTAGAAAGCGCGTCAACTTGTGCTTCATTCTTACCATCACACGGGGATCCTTTCACCCATGTATCTAAATTGGGGTTTTCAAGATTCGCTTGTGTTTCATTAACGCCATCAACGCTACGCCCAGTAAAAACCACATTCCAGTGGCGTCGCAATTCACTAACTAGTGCGAGCCCAATTCCCCGGCTTCCTCCCGTCACGAGTATCCATTGATTATTTGCCATTTTAAGATTTCGACTCCTTATCAATATGTTCACACAGCGCTTTCACCGAAATTTCTGGATGTTCTAGGAAAAATTCCGCATCTAAAGCAACATTAAAGTCACGTTTAACAAGCACCATAAGTTCAACATAATCTAAGCTATCGAACTCTAACTGGACTAAAGTCATCTCCGCATTCAACTCTTCTGCTTCTAAATCTTTTGCATCACAGATCATGTCACTAATTTTGATATAAATTTCTTGATATTGGCTCATTTGTTTTATCCTTGCATTCTTATTGAGTTATTGAATTAACTTTCAATGTTATTGAATTATTTATTATTTTTTCTCTGTAGCGGGCGGCGATACTAATACTCACTAATCGACCACTCTCACTATCCGCGATCACTAAGGCCGGCAAAATACGTAGGTAAATAGGCTCAGGAGAGGTGATAGGAGCCCATTTCGTTAGAAGTTCACGGTCAAACACCACCTCTTGGTGGGTTTGTACGATAGGATAACGGCAAAAAATATCTTTCAATGTTGAGCCGACCGGCAACCATTGTGCGATCTCTTGTTGTTCAAATAACGAGCTATCATGAATTAAGTACCAGAACAAAACTGCGTCAATAAACTGCCATTCATACATTTCGTTGGAAAACTGAGAAAATATTGACTGCAATTTCACCATCTCTGCGGTCGAAATCATTATTTCATTCGCGATTTCATGTAATACCGGTGGAGGGGTGAGTGACAATTGGCAAGTTAAGCAGTTTTGTTGCTCATCAGAAGAGAGTAAAGCCACCGATCCCGCTTTATTTCGTGCAACTAATTGATAATCTTTATCGTTCCATAGCGGATTGCGTAACCGCACGACACATTTGATAAACTCAGAGTCGATAACCTCTTGTGAAGCCAATAATGGGTGATTTAATGACTCACTCGCGAATTGTTTCACATCGAGTAGTGCACGCATGCCATGCACACTCAGTTGATCTCCGCCCTTCGCTTTGACCCATTCAAGGTCGAAATGAATCGGGTTATCATCACCAGAAAATGATGCCCACTGTTTTGCATCCTCAAGGGTATAACGTAACGTTCTCATAACGCTTTCTCTAAAATCAGCGCCGCGTTTGCCCCACCGAAGCCAAAACTCAGGTTTAGTGCACGCTTAACTTCACCAATACGGTGTTCGTTAGGAATATAATCGAGGTCACATTGCGGGTCCGGGTGATGTAAGTTAGCGGTTGCGGGCATCACGCCATGCGCCATCGCTTGCAAGCAAATAATGGTTTCAAAGCTACCAGCAGCGGCGATTAAATGTCCGGTATAGGATTTCGTACTGGATATTGGGACTTGGTAAGCTGCCGCACCTAATGCCTTTTTCAATGATTCTGTTTCATTTAAGTCATTAAGAGCTGTTGAGGTCCCATGGGCATTGATATAATCGAGAGATTCAGGAGCGGCTCCCGCTTGTTGTAAAGCCATTTCAATAGTTTTCACCCGAGCAACACAATCTTCTGCTGGTGATGTAAAATCAAAAGCATCAGAAAAATTTGCATACCCCGTAATCTCGCCCAAAATGGTGGCCCCACGAGAAATAGCGCTCTCACGCTCTTCTAAACACAACACGGCCGCACCTTCAGAAAGGACAAAACCACTACGATCTGCACTAAATGGGCAACTGGCACGAGTCGGGTCTTCCGCTTCACGTGTTAAAGCACCAAGAACATCGATATTCCATACAGCACAATCTGTCCGCAAGGACTCTCCTGCACCAGCGAGCATCATATCGGCTCGTCCATGACGAATCGCTTCAAAAGCATCACCAATCGCAATAGTGCCTGTCGCACAAGCCGCGATGGTCGTGTTTTGATATCCACGCAAGTTCCAAAACTGGCTGCAAGCCGCCGTTGTCACATTTGGCATTGCATAAAAACAGTTGAAAGGCGAGGTCATCCCTGTCGCTTCGAATTCACTGACCGACATATAACTTTCATCAAGCCCTGCCCATCCTGTTCCCATAATGACACCGCACATCAGTGGGTCATAAAAATCAGTTAATGGCGTGCCTGCGAAGGCCATATCCATGGCTTCTCGCGCTGCCCCCAAGGCTAAACGCGTATGGCGTGGTAAACGACGACGAATAGCCGCAGGAACCCCTTTTAAGCTGGGTTCATTATCAATAAGCCCTAAAAAATGGCTGTGGATATTTTGTGCAGTTTTATCAACGTAACGATAACCGAGCTTTTTATCCATAATCGCTTGCCAACATGCTGAAGCCGTATCCCCCAAAGGAGTGACAGCCCCATAACCTGTGACAACAACGCGCTTAAAGTGAGATTTTTGGTTCATAATGGGTTGTCCTCCTGTTGGGCGCTACCGCCACCTTGTGCTAACCAAAGCTGTAGCGTTGCATAAAGATAATCGTATTGATTTTGAGCTAATGAATTTTCAATAGTTAAAAGGTCATCTTGCGCATTAAGCAGTGTTTGATAATCCACGGCACCTGCTCGGTAACGGCTGCTGGTTAGCTTTAGCCGCTGCTGGCTAAGTGATAATGACTGTTGTAATTGCTGACGAATTTCATCCGCAGCAAAACGGGCTTCCATCGCATTATCGACTTCTGACAAGGCGGTATAAGCCGCACTACGAAATGCCACTGCAGCTTGTTGCACTTGTAAGTCGGATTGTTCAATGGTCAATTTCACCGTATTCCACTGAATAAATGGCAAAGAAATCGAACCCCCAACAACACGTGTCGGGTCACTAAACCATTGAGAAAACAGCTGGCTACCCGCATTAAGCGCACCTTGCAAAGACAGTGTCGGGTAGAAGCTCAATTTAGCAGCGTCAGAATCAGCAAGCGCGGAACGTAAACGTGACTCGGCAGCTTGAATATCCGGCCGCTGTGCTAATACGGCCAACGGTGTCGCGTTAAGAATTTCAATCCGTTGATTTCGATTAAGTGCGGTGAGCTCACGCACATGTTGCTCTGCAGGGCGGTTTAACAATAGCGCTAATGCATTACGGGAACTATCACGTTCTTTAATGAGCCGTCGTAATTCATTTTTTCGACTAATCACCGTTTGCTGTGATTGTAAGAAATCCAGCTGACTAACTTTTCCTGCCAAATACCATGACTTAATTTGCTGCTGACTTTTTTCTGCAATCTTTTGGCTCGCTATCAGGTTATCAATCTGTTGATTTAACAGTGCAATATTCCAATATAATTGTGCAGTCGTATTAATAACCACTAATGCTGTTGCATGATAATCCTGTTCGGTTGCTATTGCTTCCCACTCATTCTTTTCACGAATACGTGCCAGTTTTCCCCATAAATCGATTTCATAATTTAAGGTTAGATTTGAGCTATAACTCTCTTGGGGGGAGGTTCCATGACGTATAGATTTTGTATTACTTGCTGAGCCCCCAAGGGAGAAATCTGGGGTTATATTGGTATTTGCTAACCCGGCCGTACTTCGCGCCAGCTTTAATTTAATTGCCGCTGTGGCTAAATCATTATTATTTTCTAATACCTGATTGATCAGTTGGGATAGCTGAGGATCTTTAAAGTTATCCCACCAATTTTCAGTTAGGTTCAATGCCTGAGCTGATGTCATCACGTCATTTGCACCGGATTGGCGTATTTTATCATCCCACTGCTGTGGCAAAGTGAGCTCAGGGCGTTGGTATTCCGTACGCGTAAAACTGCCGCAACCATTTAGCAAAAATAAAGCAGAAATAATATAAAGTGATTTGATATTCATTCGCGTGCCAATGCCTCCGTTGGGTTGAGTTTGGCAGCCCGACGAGCAGGAAAATAACCAAAAACCAAACCAATTAGAGCGGAGAAACCGCACGCTAATAAAACGGGGAACAGGGTAAATACCATCGTAAATTCAGTGGTGAAATAAGAGAAAACCCACCCCGCTAACCATGCACCGACAATACCAATTAACCCGCCAAGCGAACAAATCATCACGGCTTCTATCAAAAATTGGTTCATAATATCTTGAGGACGCGCTCCGACGGAAAGGCGGATCCCGATTTCATGAGTTCGTTCCGTCACAGAAACCAACATGATATTCATCACCCCAACGCCCCCAACCAATAAGGAAATAGCGGCAATCGAAGTGATCAGTAATGACATTGAGTCGGATGTTTTTTGTAATGCATTTGCGAGCTGGTCATCCGACTCAATAAAAAAGTCCTTTTTACCATGTTCGCGTAATAACAAACGCTCAACCTGTAATTCAGCTTGTTGAGAAGTTAAGTTTTCAGGGAAGCGCAACGAAATAAATTCAATGGGTTTGTCCCCGACCACACGTTGCTGTAACGATGAGTAAGGTACCCACCCCATAACAAAGCCGCTCGACATTTTGGGCCCCGGTTTACGGGCAATACCAATAATTCGCCATGGTGAATGACCAATCTGCACAATTTGCCCTAACGGCTCTTCTTCTGGCTGAAAAAGTACCTCTCGGCTTCCTTCATCCAACACAATAACGGGTTCGCTGTCTGCCATATCGAGCGTACTGAAGAAACTGCCATGTAAAAGCTGAAACCCTTGTGCCGCAAAATACTCTTCTGAAACGCCATTAAGCATGATGGAGTTATCCAAGCCTTTATTAACGACCATCGTCATGCTGCTCGCGACGGGGGAAACAGACTCAATCCATGGCAACTGCTTTAGACTTTTAACATCATTTAACGATAATGCACGCTCCATATCAGGCCGCTTAGCCCCCCACCCAGTACCAGGGCGAATTTCCAGAGTCGTGCTGCCAAGCTTCCCAATTTCATCCATGATGGAGCGTCTTGCCCCTTCCCCCACGGCCATTGATGACACCACAGAAGAAATACCGATGATAATTCCCAACATCGACAAAAATGCACGCATGCGATGACCGAGTAAGGCCCGCCATGCCATACGAATAGACTCAATAATATTGCGCCACACCGATGCACGGCCATTATCTTCAACAGAAGGAAGCTGGTTCCGTTGTTTTGTGTCTGTCTGAGCTTGGTTCTGCTTATCAGAAACAATTTTTCCATCACTAATTTCAATAATTCGCTGAGTTTGCTGAGCGATATTTTTATCGTGGGTCACAATCACAACAGTGTGACCATCGAGATGAAGTTGATGTAAAATATCCATCAATGCGTGGCCACTAGCGCTATCTAATGCCCCTGTAGGTTCATCCGCAAGAATGATTTGCGCACCATTAACCAAGGCGCGGCAGACACTGACACGCTGCTGTTGCCCACCAGATAATTGATAAGGTTTGTGATCCAAGCGCGTTTGTAACCCTAACTTTTCTGCTAATAAAGCAACTCGAGCGCTCCGCTCATCTTCTGGCATCGCCGTATATAAAGCTGGGATCGCAATATTTTCTTCTGCAGTCAGGTAAGGCATTAGGTGATAACGCTGAAAAATAAACCCAAGATATTGGCTACGTAATTCTGCCAACTGATCGCTATTCACCTCATGAACCGCAATCCCATTGATCAACACTTCTCCTTGAGAAGGCTTATCTAAACAACCAATGATGTTCATCAGAGTCGATTTACCTGAACCTGATGCGCCAATGATAGCGACCATTTCCCCTTGGTTAATTGATAGCGAAATATCATTCAAAACAGGAATAGTTTGCGTACCGGCTGAAAACTCACGGTAAACATGATGAAGTTCAATCAGAGGACGGGTAAAAGATACATTTCGTGTCGTCGCCATCATTAACTCGCCACATTATCTGATTGAATAACAACTTGTTCGCCCTCGCTAATGCCCTCAAGTACTTCGACGAAATGGCGATCATTAATCCCCACTTTGATGGTGCGAGTTTCCGGTTTTTCATTGTTGATCACGGTCACTTCATATTGGTTTGCACCTACAGCTCGCCCCAGAGCACTAACGGGGAGTCGTAAAGCATCTTTCGCTTGTGCAACACGAATAAATACTTGCGCTGTCATTGATGTCTTTAATGCACGATCGGCGTTATCAACCTCGAACGTTCCGTTGTAATAAATTGCACTGTTCTGTTGCCCCCCAGAATTATTATTACTTTCATCAAGTGCTTCGGGGGGAATGGGTTGAACATATCCCATCGTACTTTCGTAGTGCGTTTCAGGGTCCGCAATCACATAGAATGTGAGGGGTTGGCCTGGGTGGATTTTTTGAATATCTGCTTCCGAGATTCGTGTCTGAACCTGCATTTTATCTAGGTTCGCCAACACTAAAATGGTCGGTGCCGTCTGTGAAGAAACGATGGTTTGCCCTTCGTTCGCCACAATACCCAGTACTTCGCCACTAATCGGCGCGATGATTCGTGTAAAATTGAGGTTAGCTTGTGCAGTTTGTACATCCATTTCTGATTGTGTGATTAACGCCTCATTGACATTAACCTGCTGTAATTGCGCCTCATATTGTGCTTGCGCTTGTTCATATTCACTGCGAATACCAGAACCATCTCGCTGCATCACTACCTGACGCCGATAGGCTTTGATGTACTGTATTAAAGTTGCTTCCGCAGCCCGTTTTTGCGCCTGAGCACTGGATAACCGGGCGGTTGCATTTTTGAGCTCAGACTGCTGGATAGTTGGGTCGATTTCTGCTAACAACTCCCCTTTAACCACTTTGTCGCCTTGTTTTACATATAATTTTCTGATTTGCCCGTTAACCTGAGCACCTACGTTAACTTGCATTGAGGGCTTTAATGTCCCCGTTACCATGACGACTTTTTCAATATCGCCACGTTCCACCGATAAAATTACGTTTTCATGCAATGCTGGGGCGGGTGATTGCCACACAAAACGACCGATCACCACGACCAGCACAAGCAATGCCACTAACCCACCTAAAGTGCGTAATCGTTGGGTCGTTAAACCCAATTTTGGTGCTACATGGCGGGAGGTCATAAGGAAGTTCCTTCCATTGCCGCTAACAAAGAAGGTTCAGATTGAGGCGTGCCTGCTGTGACACAAGGGGCTTTATTGGTGCTGTTCTCAAGACTTAATTCCCCATCCACGATTCGGTAAAGTGCATCGAAATTAGCCGCCAACTCTTCACTGTGAGTGACAACAATCAATGTTTTACCTGTTTTCTGGCAATGTGACTGAATGGTTGCCATGACTATTTTCGCCGTTTCTTCATCCAAATTGGCGGTGGGCTCATCCAATAACAAAATAGGGCGGGCACTGTACAACGAACGAGCCAATAACAAACGTTGACGTTGCCCAAGTGACAGCGCCGCATGGCTTTCTCTTATTAACGCATTAACCCCACCAGGTAATTGAGTAATCACTGCGCCGAGTGCCAATTTATCAAGCAGCACTTCGACTCTTTTTTTATCTTTTTCGCGGAAGTTAGGGTCAAATAGCGTAATGTTATCTAAGACGGTCGCATTAAATAAAATATCTTCTTGGCTTTGCAAGCAAACCAATTGCGTAAGCTGCTGCACACTGACGGCTTCACCATTGGATTCGCATACTCCTTGCTGTGGGCTGAATAAACCCGCAATGGTACGTAATAACGTGCTTTTTCCTGCCCCTGACTCCCCAACAATGGCAACCTGCGTGCCTGAAGGTAAGTCTAATGACACATTATTTAAAATCGGTTTTGCAGGGTCATAACTGAAATGGATCCCCTTGAAAGATAAGTGTGGTGCTTTTCCTTGTACTGAGGTTTGTTTTTCGTGGAATGGTGCGGTGTCCTGCTCGCTTTTCTTAGGGAATAAAGAATGGGCGCGTGTATCAATAATATGCAGTTGCGACTTATGTATAATCGCATAAAAAATACGCGTCACATAATTGGTAAAGATTTGACGCAAGAAACTATAAGCAAAGAAATCCCCCAACGAAATTAACTCATTGGCCACCATGGGTAAAACCACCAACATAAAAATGACCATCTCCAAACTACCAGTTAATTGATAGATGCCATCTTTAATTTGTTGATACACATTTCTGCGTTGTATACAGGTAAACAATTCACGGCTTAGCCATGCAAATTGCGCCTTACGCTGATTTTCTATCCCTGCTGTTTTTATGGTCAGAATGCCTTGCAGCGTCTCCATAAAAAAGTCATTTAATTCTGCCGATTTTAGCTGTAACTGCTGGGTATACCACCGATCACGAATAATCGCCCATACACTAATTAAGCCCATCACGGTAACACCCACAGCTGAAATAGCCGCTAATACGGGAGCAATCCAAAACATGGTACCTAATGCTATCGCACAAATAACCCAATCCGTTCGTAGCCCGTTATCCAGCTCAATTTTTTCGGTTAATGCCCCCTGCCAAGCGACAAAACGGCTAAAAACATCCCCGGGTGCGCGTTTTTCAAAAAATCGCAATGGATTACTCAATAAACGAGAGAAACCAACCCCACTTTTAATCAACACAAAGTGTTTTACGAATCTCTCACTCAGCATTCTCACACCAAGGGCTAATAGTGTTGCAACCACAAAGGCAACAATAAACCAGCCATAAGGGAAAATGGCATTTTTGGCGTCGGAAAAGGCTTGGTTGATTGCATTGCTCACCATGGCTGGCATTAAAAATAGCGTTAAAGAAACCAAAAAAGCGAATATCATCAACCAATAAACACCGCGAATCTCTGAGGTTTCTTTCAGGCTCATTGCATGAGGGGCTTTTTTCCCTGCCCCATCATTTTTGTCTTCCGGTGCTAATGATTCAATTTTTTCCAGCGCGGTATCCGGTTCTAAAATTAATGCATAACCGCTGATTTCCGCTTTTAATGCAGAGAAAGGTAGCCACTGCTGCCCAATTGCAGGGTTCATCACACACACGTTATTTCCCTTGCGATAAGCAAGCAGCACAAAATGGCTTGCTCCGTAATGTAAAATAGCGGGAAGTGGTAAACTATTGAGCTCTTGGTGCTCAAATAACACCGGTGTCGTCGCAATACCGTAATTGGCTAAAATGGACGAAAGGTCAATCAAAGAAGTTCCATGATCCGATGCTGGATAGACCTCTCGCAGAGTTTCAAGAGAAACGTTGAGACCTTGGGTTTGTGCTAACATCGCAATACATGCTAAGCCACATTCATTGGTTTCTTCTTGAGAAACAAAATTTGGAATAATATTTTTCATTATTATTTAATGGCTAATAAAATAAAGTGAATGGCTATGCCATAAAAGCCAATCATTGGGATAATGACGAACCGCATTTTCAATGATGGCTGGCATTTGAGTTGCAACGTCTTTTGCTGCAACAGGCGGATAAACTTTGATTTGTAAACCGTTTTGGTAGTACAGATGATAAAAAACTACCTGTGCCGAAATCGCACTAGACAAACGCACGACACCATTGTGTAGCTTTGCTGCACGGTTAAATAAATGGCACGATAATTTGCTCGACGCCCCTTCCTCTGTTTGAACCGTGTAATCAGGGGTAATATCAGGGAAAACAATCATATTTTTTTGCCCTGCCGCCGTTTCTGTCATCGCAGTCATTAATTGGCTAGCTAATACTTTATTTCCCTGATGAATAGAACAATAAGATAAATTCACCTGGCCTAACTCACGTGCCGAAGCGTTATACTTTTGCTGCTCTGCGCTCGACGAAACCACCACCGTCGCATTCCCAGGAGTCACCCCCGCCCCAACCATGGTGGCTAAAACATCAGAAACCATATGCAACGGAGCAAGTACAACGGGTTTATTTTGTTGGTGTAAGGGCGCAACGACGCTATCAAGTTCAAGTGTACAAACTCGAACTTGCGCCATGATTTTTTGGTTTTGTCCCCATGTGGCTGCCTCTTCCAAAATGAAGCGTCGAACGGCTATCCAGCCCATATTAATATGCCCTTTCGTTTCCATTAAACTACGAAAGTTTTCCGTGGCGACTTTATTCCGATTACGATATTGACGACCTAATAAACCTACACGACATAATAAATTAGAAACAAATAATACCGATGTGATATAGCCTCGGCGCAATAACAACCGTAAAAAGGCAAGTCCACTATGATTGAGTTTTTGATATCCTTTTTTAAACGGCATCAAACAGTTTTTCGCTGTAAATACCGTCCAGACAATGAAAAACCGGATCACCGTAACTCCTTATTACTTTTATCTAATAACTCAAGCATATAGGCAGTAAAGTCTGCAAAATCACGGTCTTGGTAAACAACATAGCGTTTATTGATAATAAAGGCAGGTGTTCCAGTAATTTGATAAAATTTGCTAATTTCAAGCATATTTTTTAGACGTTCTTGAACGGCTTGGCTTTCACTGGTTTTTAGGTATTGGGTTGAATCAATATTATGCCGTTTTAACCATTGGTTTAAGACATCTTTATTAGCTAAATCAAGCTTATCGTTGATAACGGCAGTATAAAGATCCTGACGTAATTGAGATTCCACCCCCATCTCTTCCAATGTCGCAAAAATAGGCGCATAGGCAGCCAGCCCCATATTATTATCCATGGCTAAATGAACGACTTTAAAGTTGACATTCTCAGGGAGTGTTTTTTCGAATTGGCTGACATTGTCATGATTTACTGCACAATAATGGCAACCATAAGAAAGGACTTCTATGATGCTATTATTTTCTTTTATTGGACTCAACAGAACTTGTTCACTATTAAATTCAATAAAAGAAGAGCCTTGTGCATCATCATTTGAGAAAGTATTAAAAACAAAAATATGATAGAACAAAACCGTCATGAGTGAAGAAGCAATAATAACAAATAGAGTATAAAGTGTGATAGTTATTGGTTTAAAACGAGTATTCATAACAGTTAATTCCATTCAGGTACGAAAAATACATGGGGATAACTCCCCATGTATCAATTAATAAAAATTAAATTTAATACTATGGAGCTGTTACATCACAGTTTGATGCACCAACAGCTTTCGCTTTGTATGTTTTGTTACCGTGCTTATCAGTACAAGTCGTTACTAATTGGCAAGATTTAACACCACCAACAGTGATGCTCTCGTAAGAATCAGTACAAACTTGTTTTGTTCCACCAACTACAGCAGCAGCTTCGATAGCATTTAACTTTTTCATGTTATTTCCTTTAATATAGATTTTAATTAATAAAACGCCCTATTTATTGATAATTAACACCAATAAATCCTTTAGATTTTTAATTAACACACGAATTACCACGTGAATAATTAAAAATTCAATCCTTCTAATTTCTCATTATTATCAAATAAAAAAATCGCTTTTCCTTTGACGCTTTTTGCTTTCTCTTTCTCACCTAATTCATTTAAAACAAGGATCCAAGAAAAATAAACATTAATATCTGGGCAAGAACGAGAATAGCTTTCTGCCCAAGACGAAAATAAATTCAAGTAATAGGGGTTCTGTGTCTCGTTATAGCGTAACAAATACCCCATGTTGAGATCCAATTTATAACGATCATTGATTAAGTAATATTTCCACTCGCTATAATCGGGCTCATTCATAGAAAGAAGAAACTGTTGCCCTGTTTTTTCGATATACGTTAAATATTGCTGCGTTTGCAAAGTAAAATACAGCAACCCCATGGATAACAAACCACCTAACGCAATAATTGTTTTCGAACAATACCCTACAATTTTATTTAAATGATACTTTTTAGTTGGAATATCGGCACAACGTATTAGTAGTATCAATACCACCCCATGAGGTATTGATAGCCACAATGGAAACTCTGTCATCATATGAAAAACAATTGGTAACGCAATAACTAAAAAAACATAATTATTATTTTTATTTTTTAATGAAGAATAAAGTAGATACCCACTACCAATAATAACTAACAATATCGCAGCAATGCCAACTACCCCACCTTCAACCATCCAACGTAATATCTCATTATGTGGATGTGATATGACCCTTTCACTGGTTCCAAGTAACCCACCACCAAAGCGCTCTAAAAATACAGATTCAAAACTACCAACACCCGTACCAAATAAAATATTTTCACTAAATAAATATAAACTATGCTGCCATAACACCCATCTAATGTGCGATGTCTGTAATTTACTTTCAGAAAAGTCAGAAATATTAAAACCAATTTTTATTCCATAGCCAATAATAAGACCGATAACAATCGACATTAAAGAATAAAAAATATATTTACGATGATACTTTGCAAAAAAATAAAAAACAATAACAATTAATAATAAATTTAAATATCCAGTTAATGATTGAGACAATGGCAATACCACGCTCATTAAAACGAGACTCACAATGATAATGGCTGACGCATACCATGTGACAGTTCTCATTAAAATAAACATACCTATTGCACTGGCAATGCCAACACAAATAAAACTAGAGAGAACATTAACTTGTTGGAATACGCCATATGGCCTATCCCCTGATATCGGAAAAAAATTAAAAATTTGTGCTATTGAAAATAGGCTCTCAACAATAGCAGAAAATAATATACTGCAAACAATTATTTTCAATACAGTTTCTGAAATATTTATTTGCAGTAAAGCTTGATAAAAAAATAACGCGCCCAATAACCAATATGCTGTCAAGTATGCATTAAACTGGTAATCTTTAGGCGCAAAAAAACACAAGCCTAATAATAAGACCAATCCAATCGTAATATAATTACTCGACTTAGAGTAATATAAGCTTGAATTTTTAATTTGTGTAATATTAACCACTACAATAAAAAAAGCAATAAAAAAACTACTAATTATATTGAATGGTAATGACAAACCTGTTCCGCCCATATTCGGCAGATAAATATGCAATATAATGCCAAAAAATATAACGACAAAACTTAAAAGAACCCATGGATAACGTTCTTTTTTATTATCTTTAATTTTGATTGCAAACATCATGTTTTCATTCGTTATTGATAATTTAATGTATAGTACGCAGTACTATAAAAATTCCCATAGGTAATCGTTTGGTTAATTCTCGCTTCAGGCTCAGCCTCGACATAAGCCTTAAATTGAATTTCCGTATTATTTGTTGCCAGATTTTGTGCTAATGATGGCGTATTCAATTCTATGGGTGTTTCATTTAAGTTTAATAACCCAATACCGATTCCGCTAGCTTCACTTTGGTCACTAATCGCAAGATGGTCAGGAAGATTCTTATTTTCAATTCCATTAAAAGTCACTGTCACCGATTTAAATATAGTCGTATTACAATTCGTTAAATGAATTGAGAAATTTAAAGGTTTCGATTTGCCTTCTTTATAAAGATCTTTGACCGAGATTTGTTGAAAATCAACAGGGACCTTCTCACTTCCAGGCGCTATCTGACATGGCGTAGCAATAACCATGCCTCTGAATGAATAGCTTCCCATATTAGTTGGGATCACACTCGCACTCATCGGCCCCGAGACTAATAAATATAAGCCAATCGACAATAAATATTTTGTACGCTTTATCTGATTATTATTTCGCATGATCGGCCTCATTGGAATTCAGCAAGGATTGTCCCGGTACTTGTAAATTCACCTTCTTCCACACTACTACCAGGCGCAGCTATTGGCGCAGCCGTTAGGTCCCAGGTACCTTGGTTATTAATAAAGTCAGGCACTTGGTATGCTTGATTTGGTTTTACCAATGTACCCGCCACATTATCAGTCACCACAATGCCAAGATTTGTGCGTTTCACGCCGTTTTTTAATGTACCGAAATAATCAGGGTTAAAATCCGCACTGCCTGACGCCCCCGGTAAGAGTGACAGCTTGATATTTAAATCACCTGTCGTAAAACTTCCACCGGTACATTTAACTGGGATCTTAAAGGGCTGAGCATAATTAATTCCATTTAACTGTTCACTCGTATTTGCTACATCAAGAAAATCAATATTAATTGGGTTACCTTCATTAATCGTACACTCATCAGCAACTGTGATAATCCCTGCTCCTAAAACAACCCGAGTTGAAGGGATTGGCGCATAAGCTGTACTGCCATTCGCTGGGCTGCCTTTTTTGGCAAAAACCTGTACCAGCTCAGCTTGGTTGATGGTAATGCCATTAATAATCGGTTTTTTCAGCCTAAACGTGATTGTTCCACTCGACCCTGTCCGTAGCTCGACACCATAATCACGGCTATTAACACTCGGTGGTGTACACTCTATTGGGTCAGATCCCCCATTCCACATATCCTTCACTGGGACAGTAACTTTCTGACCAACCCTTCCCCCTATTTGAATTTCAACTTTTACATCAAAATATTCATTAAGGTTCAGGTACCCTGGGTTTTGCATTGATGTAGGAATGGTTGACATTAAATCAAATGTCATTCCTGAATCAGGATCTGAATTTCCAGGACCTCCTGGCTTCATATAACTTTGGCAGTAAATATCGAAAAAAGGCCAGTTACCCACATCAAAATTGAATACTGTTTCAGCATCTTTCTCATTGACCAGTAGCTGATTATTCATTGTCGCTTCGAATGTGTAAGTCCCCCCATCAGGTATAGCGGAGCCGTGAGGAAAGCCTAAAGCAGATAACGGCATTAACCCTATTGTGAGTAGACCGGCCACAATAGTCATATCTTTTAGTTTTTTGTTGTTGGATACAAACATGGTTATAAATACTCCAGTTTTAGCCTAACTAATCCGCTAAAAGTTCCCGCTGAAACAGACTGTGCTGTAGATTCCAATGAGGCATTAAGTGTAATGTTGTTATCACCAGGTTTGATCACCCATGAACTTGTTGGCTGATTGACCATTAAGTTTTGATGATCTTTACTGGAAATACGTAATCCTGCGCCTCGAACATCGCCTGTAACTCGCACAAGATCAGGGTTAAAAAAATCCGTATCTCCCGCAATACTCAATGAAACTGCGCTTTCTCCCGTCAAGTAATAACGCTGAGCATTTTGAGTTGCCTCTCCAGCAGCATTCACAAATGACTTGGATGCCCCGCGTTGGCAATCTTTGAGCCGAATATTAAATGCAACAGGAGTACTTCTATCGCCAATGCGGTGAAATTCTCTGGCATTGATGTCACCTAAATCGACATACTGCTCTTGTGTTTCTAATTCAAGAACACAAGGTGATGCATAAACGCTTCCTGTCAAATGCACAGTACTATGTACGTCTAGCAATGTTTGGCGAGACAGCTTTTCATCCGCAATTTCTGCAACTGCGGAGAAACTTCCTAATCCCAATAACACGATCCCTAAGCACCTAATGTTCATATCAATACTCCTAGCGAATCTGTTGCTCTGGTGGTAACGCTTTACACGTATTTCCGCTACAACTGTATTTAAGTTCTGGATGACCACCATAATCATTCACATACATCATGGTGAAACTCTCGCCTGAACTATTGACCTTAATATCGAGATGCGATTTAGGGGCAATCATCACTCCTGGAAAATCGGTTAGTTTTTTTCCACCTTCTGCCACTGGTTTATTATTAAGGCTAATAATGGTTACAAAATAAGGTGTTGGGTTTTCAGCACGCCAGTTATTTCCCTGTTTATAAAATATGACTTGGTCTTGCCAAACCGCACTTCTAGATTTAGGAATAATGGCTGTCGGCCGATAAAATAATTTAATACGCGATTGCATCGCTAACTGTAAAACATTCGGTTTATCGGGTTTTGGCGGAACTTCGCGCACATTTAAATAAAATAGACTTTCACGATCTTGAGGTAACTTATCTATCTCGGCTGTTTTTGAAACACGAGCAACCCCTTTTTGCCCCCCATTAATGCGCTGTAATGGTGGCAATACAACTAATGGCGATGTAATTTTTTTCCCATTGGCATCTTCAACCCATGACTGAGCAAGAAAAGGAATACTTGAGCTGGTGTTTGATAAATTAGCACTCGCAGAGTTTTCATCGCCTGTAATAATCAGTCGTGTTCTATCCAGTGAAATACCTGCATAGGATTGCCCTACGCCAACCATCATAACTAGCAAACCACCTACCCATTTATTTATACGAATCGCCATTTTCTCTACCTTATAGAATACTTTTTCAAACTGTCATTACATTATTGGCAAGGCAGCAAAACTGACATGCCCGAATTTATTTTTTCAGGCAGTTGAATTTTACATTGCGCTTTTCCACCCCAAGATACTGTTAACGTTTCTTTAGGATTTACTGCCATCAAGTACGCCAACCCATTTTCCATTAACATGGCAATGTTAATGCCATCAGCGTTTGTCACATCAGCACCAAACGGAGGTACTGTATCGTTATAACGAATGGTGGCAATGAGCTTTTCACCTTGTGCAACATCAAATCGCTGATAACCGATTGCCCCTTCTGTTAATGTCGAGGTTGCGATCGCCTTATTGGTATCAACGTTATTTTTTAACTTATCGACATCAATACGTGTGTCGAAGCTGTAATAGCTGACAATATCAGGCACAACAGAAATACCAGCCCAGTTAGTTCGCGTTTTTTCATGGTTAAACGGCACGCCACCAACACCGTTGGTATCGACCATAATTCTTGCTGTATCTGTTGTACCGGTGCTGTTATGCAATGCAGCACCATGCTTAGTAGCAGTGAAGCCACCGCGCAATGTCCCGTTGATCGATGCCGTTTGTCTTTCTTGATAGCTCACATTGGTATTAACTTCAGCAAGTTGCGTCCGTTTTTGATAATATCCATCAAACCGGACTCGATCATCGCTGCTTCGGCCGGCTCTAACTCGCCATAAATTATTCGTATCCCTGTTATCACTGTAAGACAGCATATGGCTGGTCTTACTACCACTATTTTGCAAGTCGTATCCAGCCCAACGGCTATCACCAACAGGAACTGAAACCGAAAGTGAAATGCTATCGTCACGTCGACCTCGATAGTCAGAACGGTAAGCCGCAATATTGGTTGAGACACCATTGATGCCCATTAGACGAAATGTTCGCCCCACAGATAAGCCATATCTATCTTGAGATGTTTGGTCCCAAAAGGTCTGATGGGTATAAGTTAAGAATACTGTCGTTCTCCAATCAGGATCATCCGCCCAAAAAGTTTTATTCCCTGTAACGGTATACATCTCTTTTTGACGGCCAATACCCAGATATTTGTTTTCACGCTCATCTAAATATTGCGACAGCGTTCTAAACTTATCCTGCGAGAAGCGGTAACCCGCAAAAGTAATCGTACTGTTAAGTTCATCAAATGACTTTGAATAACTCAGACGATAAGAAGAACCCGTTTGTGTGTTATCACCCGGCATTCGGCTAATGGATTGTGTGATATCTGCAGAAAGTGCACCAAATATAGATAAATCGCGCCCTAACCCAGCAGATATTGCGGTGTAATCCCTACCCGCAAAAAGTAGGCCGCCAATGAGTGACCAGTTATTGCTCAGCCCCCAAGAGAAATCTCCCGTGGCAAACATTGGCCCCTCAGGCTTGTGATTAAATCGAGATGGCTTACCGACCGAAGCGTTGTAACGCACATAACCCGGGCGAGTTAAATAAGGGATATTTGCCGTATCAACTTGAAAAGTCGATACCTCGCCGTCATCACCTTCAACTTTGACATCCAAGGTTCCACGGATTGAGCTTTGCAAATCTTGAATACTGAATGGCCCCGCAGGTACCGTCGTTTCATAAACGACACGCCCAGCTTGAGTCACAACAATTTTTGAATTGCTTTTCGCGATACCATTAATCTGTGGTGCATATCCTCGTAGATTCGGCGGTAACATACGTTCATCACTGGCAAGGTTAAAACCAGTGAAACGAATCGTGTCAAAAACCTGAGAACTTAGATAAATTTCACCCAGTGTCAGCTTAGCCGCCATGTGGATCAGAGGACGATATGCATAAAACTGGTTCCAATCGAATTTTCTATCGCCACGCTCGTTATAATTAGCTTGATAATCAGCTCTAAAACGCCATGCCCCCAAGTTAAATCCCGTTTGGCCATATGCTGATAATGAGTGTTTATTTGTATGTGTCGTCAAAGAACGAGAAACTGACCCTGTCAGGTTATAATCAAATATAAGGCCTGAAACCCCTGAATCCCAACGCTCAGGCGGCACCCAACTAGGATCGGAATATTTCATCCATGCCTGTGGAATAGTGATATCCAGTTTGCCTTCATGATTATTAATTTTAACGCCTGAAATAGGTAAAATATTTGAACATTCAGGGGATATGGCTTGGATTTTTTTTAACGCATCTTCTTTGAGCGCTAACATTTCAATTTGCTTAGGGGTAAAACAAACTAATGATTTTTCACTATCGTGAGGATCGGTAATATAAGTGACCTTCTGCTGAGACAATGATTGTCCATTAATATAGAGATCTAATAAATATGTCCCAGGAAATACGAAATTATCTTTAGAGAATCGAGTTAAATCAATATTGTTACGGTCACCAACATCTAATACGTCAACATTAAACTCAACAAGATCATTTGCAGACATATTTGGTGAATAGCAAAGTACTGCAATATATATTGCAAATAGTTTTTTTATATTATTTATATTTCCATTTAAAATAATCATTTTAGTTACTCAGTATTCACTCATTAGGCTAGAGATTTAGCTCAATTCTCTTTTATATGTAATTATTATTAGCTTTAGAAATAATCCATTCTAAACCTTAGAACTCCAGCGAAATCACCTGCCTTAATATGCTTTTGATAAGCAACTAAAATTGCAGTAAAATCTAATCTATTGCGCCCTTCTAATAATGAGTAATCCGGCATTTTTCTATTAAGTTTAAGTATTTCGCCGTGAGAGTCTCTAAATTGAATTCCAAACCCTTCTGAATCGCCGCTTACTTGTAAAAGTTGATCATCATTAACAGATGTCCCCATCATGGTTATTTGCGCGCGTGATGCACTACCTTTATCATTAGAAGGCAACGTACATCCAACGAGCTTTATAGCAAAATTCTTACTCACCAGCATATTGACTTCAGGAGTGATCTCTCGGGCACTGATTTCACCAAAATTAACCCAAAGTTCTCGGCTTTCAGGATCAATCGTACATGAGGCTTCTATTAATTCACCTTGCATTACAATATCACCGGGGGTGTTATTGGCGGTCATTCCCCAACTTAATAGAGGCCATAGCAAACTAGAGCCTAGTGCTATTTTTGCAACCCGAATAGTCATGGATAATACCATTTAGTTATTGGTAGATTTTATTAATGCGGAGTATTTAACACTCCGCATCTTGGTATAAAATCAATTACAAATTATTGGTAATCAATTTTAAAATTGATGGTTGAATCAAAGCTACCTGGAGTTACTGCATTAGATGCATTATCAGATTTTAAATAAGCAACGAATGGAATTGCAGTTTTACCATCAGTTAAATTAACTGCTGTAGAAGCTTGTCCCCAAACAACATCTTTATTTCCATTGTCTCTTAAACCGATACCAGCACCACTTGCAGTACCTGAAGTGAACGCCGCTAATGTATTATCATTAGGGTTAATAGTTGATGGTGTATAAGTTACAGTTGCAGTTTGTGCAACGGTAGTATCACACCCTTGCAGAACGATATCTTTCTTGATATTACCTGCACGCTCACCATTTTTTAAATTAGAAACAGGGATCTGATAAAAGTTTACTTTTACAGGACTTGATTCTTCACTTAAACCACAAGCAGAATTCACTAATTCACCTGAAAATTCGATAGTACCGTTAGTAGGTGTACCAGTATAAGCAGCCATTGCTGCGAACGAAGCAAAGCCTGATGCAAATACAGCACCCATTACAAATTTATTCAATTTCATGATTATTTAATCCTGTATAATACTCGTATAATGTATGTTTCGCCAAATAGTTGTTAATAACAACTTTAGATAAAAATAATCATTATTTTTAATTAAATTAATGATTATTTTTAATAAAGTTATCATATATACAAGTTATATTTACTGATTACACTTTGTAAAATAGGTTAGATTTTTATTAACTGAATTAACGCCACATTTTTTTAGTGTCTTTATCTAAGATAGCAAAATAATTATTTTCATTTTTTATAATACATTGTAATCTTTCATTATCGTATCTATCTATTACATGATTAAAAAGGTCTCTCCATGACTTATTGAATATCAAAAGGATTGTGTCCATCATTTCAAATGTCAGTTTTGTTTTTCCCGTTTCATATCGAGATATCTGCTGTTGACTAATATTCAATCTTTTTGCCAACTCTTCCCCTGTTAAGTTTCGCTCTTTTCTAATTCCTCTCAGATACTGCCCTATTTCTTTATTTATCTCATTAGAAAAATAAGTCATTTAATTTAACCTTTATATTAAAAATTAATTATAGGCACCAATCTGAACCATAGATACCGTCCTAAAATTTTTGATTATTATATGTCTGATTATTTATTTTGTATAATCGATAGAGCAAATTGATTACTATTAAAAACATTTATCGCTCTATTAATATAGGAGAAATGTAACAAAAAAAAATCACACTTAAATTAATAATATAAATAACAGTATGTTATAGATTAAAAACCAAAGCTTACCACCCAAAAAATTACATTTTGATACACTTAAAAATATTAAAACATATTTTTTACTAATGAGATGTATTTTATGGTTAAATTTCAACCACGAAATACAACTTAAAAAAGTAGATTTACTCAGATTTTGTGTTTGTAAATTATATGAGATTTTTTTAAGATTTATCTTAACCTTGTTATTTACAAACACCAACAAATTAATTATAAATTACCGTAAAATTTATAATCGAAATTATATACCACAGAAATCATCACTAGCACCCAATAAATTCCAACACAATCTAAAAACCAGGGCATTTATTACACTAATAATGAGTATTAAGAGATTATATTTCACACATATAATTTTGTGCTTTGATAAAGTGAATGCCTAATACTGAGAAACTTCAGTACTGGCATTAGATAATATCAGGTAGGAATACAATTAAAAAACGTCAACCTTTATTAAGATTTTATTCGTTGTGTTTGCTGGCTCCGCATGCGATAAGTAAACGCACTTCCCACGATGGCTAAATAGATAAATGGTTCAGGTGTTAAGGTTTTTAATGACAAAGTATAGTGGCAAAGCGCCAATATGAGCGTAGGGTAAAGCAGCATATGAATTCTTTTCCACCATACGCCCAAATAAAGGCGTATACGGTTGAATGAACTGACTGCCATCAACAATAAACACAACCAAGCTATCGCGCCAATCACTAAATAGAGCCGCGAAAAAATCTCTTCGAAAAATAGCGCCAAATTATTTACGCCAATTTCAAGTAATAGATAGCTACTTAAATGCAGCACAGCCCAGAAAAAACACCATAACCCCAGTAATTTTCGCGTCTGAAACAAGGCAGTAAATCGCAATAATTTCGCAACCAGTGGGATCAGTACAATAATAACGAGCAAACGTAAAGCCGCTATTCCTGTAAAATGTTGGATATCTTTGGCAGGGTCGGCTCCAAGCCGTTGGGTATCGACTAAAAAAATCAGCCATACCAAAGGGAGCAAAGCAATAAGATGAAAGCACCCTTTGGTTAATCCAACGATGAACTTATTGTCTTGGGGCATCAATAATATCTCCGCAAATCCATTCCTTGATACAAACTTGCCACTTGTTCGCCATATCCATTAAACAACAATGTTGGCTGGCGGGTCACTTGGCCTAAGCCCCCAGCACCAATAAAACGCTCGGTGGCTTGTGACCAACGAGGATGGCTTACATCTGGATTCACATTGGCAAAAAAGCCATATTCGCTCGGCGCTGATAGGTTCCATGTCGTGTCAGGCATTTGCTCAGTAAGGCGAATTTTGACGATAGATTTAATCCCTTTAAAGCCATATTTCCATGGTACGACCAACCGGATCGGTGCTCCGTTTTGGTTGGGTAATGTTTTTCCATAAACGCCGGTCGCCAGCAAAGTCAGTGGATTCATAGCTTCGTCTAAGCGTAGCCCTTCAACATAGGGGTACGATAAACCACCACCAATATAACGACTTTTTTGTCCTGGCATTTGTTCTGGTGCGTAGCGTGTTTCAAAAGCCACATATTTAGCTTTGCTAGTGGGTTCGACTAAAGCCAATAATTTCGCTAAAGGAAAGCCAACCCATGGAATGACCATCGACCAAGCCTCAACACAGCGCATGCGATAGATGCGCTCCTCTAAGGGAAACTTAGTGTTTATGTCATCTAAATTAAGCGTCAGGGGACGATTCACTTCGCCATCTATTGTCACCGTCCACTCATCCGTGACTAAAGTATGGGCATTCTCGGCAGGATCGGATTTACCGAGCCCAAATTCATAAAAATTATTATAACCAATCACTTTATCTTCAGGGGTGAGGGTTAAAGATGGCTGAAACTCTTCAGGTTGAATAAATGTCAGAGGTTTTCTTGGCGTCATCGGAGGTGTTGGCGTATCGTCATTGAACCAAGAAAACAGCCCTGCATTAGCCGTCGTCGCAACGGTTAAACCTGCAGCTCCAATGCCTAAAGCCTTAAGTAGCTGACGGCGTTTCATAAAAAAGAGGGTTTCATCCGTGATTTGAGATGCGGGAATTTTAGGTAACTTTTTCATCATGCGCTCCATAGCAAAAAGGATATGAAATTAGTTATACCGAAAGTACGACAAAAGTGGCTGACAGTAAGATGACAAATTTGTCATCTTACTTAATTGTAGGAAATTTCAGGGTAATGGTACTGGTTCCTGCATGGTGTTCAAAACTCGCTGATCCGCCATGTAATCCGACTATCGCTTTCACAATCGCTAACCCGAGTCCTGTTCCCTCTGTCGTTCGAGCATTATCCCCGCGCCAAAAACGGGTGAAAATTTCATCACTATTTTGTAGAGGTTCACCTTGGTTAGTAATTTTAATTTCTCGCTGTTGCGGCAGCGCAATAATTTGGGTAACGACGCGAGTGCCTGAGTGAGAATATTTAATCGCGTTGGAGACAATATTCACTAAAACTCGGCTGAGTAATACTGGGTCAGCATCCAGAGTCAGGGATGAGGGCTCACAATACAGCTCAATCTGTTTTTCTTCTGCATAGGCAGAAAAGAGTTCGTAAACATCGTTAACTAACGTATATAAAGAAAGTTTATCTCGATTTAAGGTAATATTTTTATTTTCCGCACGGGCAATAAACAAAGTACTTTGGATCATTTGTGACAGTTTATCGAGCTCTTCAATATTACTGACTATCATCCCTTCATATTCGCTAACACTGCGCGAGCGCTGAAGTGTAATTTCATTTTGTACCCGAATCGCATTAATTGGGGTTCTCAACTCATGCGCCAAGTCATCAGCAAATTGAGTAAGTTTGACAAAATCATGCTTTAACCGCTGGCGCATCGTATTCATTGATTCGCCCAGCTCTTTTAGCTCTTGTGGTAGCTGATCAATATCGATTGGATCATTTAATGCATGAACGTCTGTTTTGACCGTTATCTGGCTCAATGCTTGAATGTCGGATAACCCTTTTTTCAACAGCCATAAGCTAAGTAGCCCCATCAGCAAAATTGAGAGGACAGAAATCACCACGCTTTGGGTGAGATATTGAGCCAACACGCCACTACGGTCGACAGAAACTTTACCAAGTACCACATGGAGCGGCCCTATTGGAGAATTCATCGAAAAATAGACCGCAGAAATAGGGATGCCTTGAGCAGTTTGCCAATGGTTAATGGCATTGATATTTAGCTGCTCAAGATTGACTAACTGAAGAGGTTGGGAGCCCAATAACTCGCGATTGGTTGTGACCAATATTTGCCCTGCTGCATCAGAGATTTGGATCAAGTCTTGGCGCATGTCCATCATGCTTTGGAAATACATGGGAAGTGTTTTGATATCAATGCCACCAGCGATGAGTTTGGCAAGCTGCTCCGCACGGTTAACCAGTAAATTATTATCTTGTTGAGATAGTTCATTTTTGAGTGAATGATACAAAATCCATGTCACCACTCCAGCATTAGTAACCATAAGAATGATAAACAGAGAAATAAGTTTGAATCGAAGTGATTTCTTTTTCATTCTATTGGCCTATTTAAACGGTATCCCATCCCTCGAATGGTTTCGATGAGTTTAACGTCAAATTCATCATCGATTTTTTTTCTCAATCGACGGATAGCCACATCAATAATATTCGTGTCACTTTCAAAATCGATGCCCCAAACTTCGCTAGCAATTAAGGTTCTAGGTAAAATTTCATCGCAATGTAGAACGAAGAACAGCAATAAGGAAAACTCTTGCCGAGTTAAGGTGATTTTCTTTCCAGCCCGCTCAACATCGTGGCGAGTTAAGTCGATTTTTAAATCCGCAATAGTTATGGTGGTTGAGGCTGGCTGGTTAATTTTTAATTGGTTTTTAACCCTAGCTAATAATTCAGAAAACGAAAACGGCTTCACGAGATAGTCATTGGCACCAAGCTCTAAACCTTTAATTCTGTCATCAACGGCATCCCGCGCAGTGAGGCAAATCACCGGTATGTTTTTAGCTGTGCGTAAGATTTTTAAAATTTCCCAGCCATTCATACCAGGCAGCATGATATCGAGGATCACCAATTGATAACTGTTTTCTAAGGCAAAATAGAGACCATCGCGACCATCATTAGTCACATCAACGAGAAAACCCGCTTCTTCTAACCCATTTTTGACCCACACTTGGGTTTTTAGGTGATCTTCAATTAATAGTATTCTCATGGGAACCTAATAGTGACTTTATTTGACTTAACTCCATTTCATCTTAAAGAAATTTTCCCTTTAAAGAAACGGGTAGGAATTTAACCATAAAATACTCGGAGAAAGACAGCGGGAAAAAACAACATGGGGCCATTAAAAGCAACTCGTAGAATGGTGAGTGGGCCGACACGAAAAATGGAAATTAGCTGCTTTCATCGACGAGTAAGTATTGTTTCGTAGGCAAATAATCCCTTTTCCCTCGCATTTATAACACAGAATAAAAATTGATTAACCAAATATAAAACTTTAGTTAATTAGTCTTCAATTACCGACTTGGCGGATAATAAATAATTTTTTATTTCACTCATAGAATAAAGGCATTATATTTATCTAAAAAAATTAATGTGTTAGGTCGATTAATTTAGATATGATTGACCTTTTTTGACTAAATAGGGAAACGTTCATGTCCACTCGTAAGTATTTAACTCAACAGGAAATATCTCGACTTTTAGCTGCTTGTCATTTGTCGCGACATCCCGAACGTAATTCTTGCTTAATTTATATGTGCTTTATACATGGTCTAAGGGCAAGCGAAGCCCTATCGCTAAAATTATCTGATCTTAACTTAGAAAGTAATGAACTTTATGTACACCGTTTAAAGAATGGTTTTTCAGTTAATCACCCACTGATTGATGAAGAGATCCCACTCATTAAAGCTTGGCTAAAAATTAGAAATACATGGAAAGGGAAAGAAAGCCAGTGGTTATTCTTATCTGAAAGAGGGACTGCCATGACTCGCCAGCGCTTTTATCAACTTTTTTCACGACTTGGCGAGCTAGCTGAGCTGACCCTAGGTATTCATCCCCACATGTTACGACATGCATGTGGTTATGCATTAGCGGATAGAGGTGCCGATACGCGTTTAATTCAGGATTATTTGGGGCATACGAATATACAACATACCGTACGATACACAGCAAGTAACCCTGCAAGATTTCGGGGAGTGTGGTAAGAAAGGTGCTATATGGTGGGATAAAGGCGCTAAAAGAGTTGTCAAAATGCACCAAATTGACAAACGTAATGAATTAGGTGCATCTTAAGTTAAATGAAAATACACGTCAAATACGTAGCGTGTAAATAACGCTATGTATACATTACTAAAAATAAGTACATTCCATTATTAAAAGATCATTGAATTTATTAATTTTTTCACACATTCAAACTCTCCATGCCACTTCAAACTTACACATTGTAATATTCTGAAATGCTTTATTTGGAATAATTAACTAATAATTTTAAAAATAAAATACAAAATTAAAATTATTCATTCATTAATGAAATATTTAACTAACAATATACAACTATTGTCAATTTGGTGCATTTTGACAACAGTTAAATTAGTAAATCATTCAGTTTCGTGAGGAAGATTTTATGCAATCTAACTTATCTCCTAAAGAAATTGTCGGGGGTAATATATATAAAGCCCGCCGAGCAAAAGGATTAAGTGGCTCTGAGTTAGCTGATTTACTTTTATGCTCTCAGCAACATGTTTCACGTATTGAGCGCGGAGTTATTCGACTACACCTAGAGCAGATTAAGCAAATTGCGAACTCGCTTGATATTGATATTAATTGTTTATTAGATGGTGTTGGATTTCAAAATAACTCAGTAAATTATATCCATAATATGGAATGTTATTTTAAAGCTGAAGGATGGTTTTCTGGATCTAGTCAATTTATGAAATAGGTTTAACCTTATGTCAGAAAATATAATAAAACCAACATTTAATATTATTGTAGGAAAAAAAATAAAAAAACACAGAAAAGAAATGAAATTAACTGCTGAGGAACTAGGGAGATATATTGGCGTAAGCCAACAGCAAATTTCCCGTTATGAATCAGGAGTTAACCATATTAACATTGATTTTTTATCTCAATTATCTGAGTTATTTAAAGTACCAATTCAAGTTTTTTTAATAGAAGACTAAATATATTTTTTAATTATTAACAATTCAATTTCATTTTTAGTATTTGATTTTTAAATCAAATACTAGTGCTTTGCTTTTTTCCAGTTCATTGCAAATAGAGTGTCTGCAATGAGCAATGAAAACTGACACTCATTCTTTACTTAACAATAAACATAGGACTTTATATTCATGAAAATGAAATCTATTGCAATGGCAACTTTTATGGCTCTGGGATTAGCTTCTGCAGCAAACGCAGCAGATCAAGGCCACGGTAAAGTAACGTTCAAAGGCGCTATTATCGATGCTCCATGCTCAATCTCTCCTAGCTCAATCGACCAAACAGTTGAATTAGGTCAAATTTCTAACATGGCATTAGTTGATGGCGGTAAATCAACTCCACGTCCATTCGAAATCACTTTAGAGAACTGTGATATCACTAAACTGACTAAAGGTGTTCAATTAACCTTCAGTGGTGCTGCTGCATCTTTCGACAATACCAATAAAACACTGGGTATTGTTGGTACTGGCGCAGGCGCTGGTGTTCAGATCACTAATGGTAGCGGCAATGTGGTGACTTTAGGAACAGCAGCACCATTCCAACAAATTCAAAATGGTAACAACACACTGAATTTCGCTGCTTACTTAAAAGGTAATGGTGGCGATATCGACACTATCACTGCCGGTGACTTTAGCTCAGTAGCGGATTTCACTCTGTCTTACGAGTAATTCATCTTGAGCCAACAAATTAATTTGTTGGCTCATTCCGACTGAATTGGGTGTAAGAGAGGGAGCAATGAATAATTCGATAACCAGTGGAGTGTTTTCATTGATCTTAAGTATAGGCACGTTGACTGCGGTATCAACTGCATATGCTCAAGGCTCAGTGAGTATGAATGGAAGCATTATTGAAACAGCATGTGCAATTGATGTCGGCAGCCGTGATCAAACTATTGATATGGGAAGTATTGCGCTGACTCAAATTCGCCGTGATGGGCAAGGACCTGCTCGCCCTTTTGTTATCCGATTAGTGAATTGTGTTCTTGAACGCCAAAATCCCGACAAACCGAATTGGCAATACTTTCGCGTAACATTCGATGGCTCCCATGACAGGGGGTTATTTGGTGTGAACGGACAAGCTCAAGGTGTTGGATTACAAATTCAACGTGAGGGAGATGGTGAAATTGCCATACCTGGCCAAGGAATGTCAGTGAGCTCCCTAACAGCAGGAACAAAAGATCTCACCTATCGGCTACGGTTGGTGGCGAATAACCGCCCATTGGCATCAGGCCAATACTACAGTCAATTACGTTTCAAACTGGATTATGAATAGTCGGTTCCTCTTATAAATGAAACTCCCCTTTGTAGGATGAGCTTCGTGAGCGAAATGACATTACGGATAAAAGAACGCAAAAGAAGGTCGAGATGATGACCCTGAATTTCATTCACACGCCTGTGTTACAGATAACTCGGCCTTGCAGATTAGGGCTTTTAGTCGCGTTGGCTATTAGCTTTGGTGGTCACGCATCCGATATTAAATTTAATATGGATATGCTAGACGTCAATGATCGTAACAACATTGATCTAAGCCAATTTGCGCGTCCAGGCTATCTCATGCCTGGTGAATACAGTTTTACGGTTTTCTTAAACAAGCAAAGCATGCCGGAAGAAACTGTCTTTTACTATGCACCTGAAGGTGAGTCGAATGAAAGCCTCCCTTGCCTGAGCCCTGCTTTAGTTGAAAAATTCGGTATCAAACCTGAATTGATGTCGACGTTAAAGTGGTGGCACGAAGGACAATGTTTATCGCTTGAAAGTTTACCCGGAACTGAAGTTAAAGCCGACCTTGCAACTTCGGCTATGTATATTAGTTTGCCGCAAGCCTACCTCGAATATACCGCTGAGAATTGGGATCCTCCTGCACGCTGGGAAGAAGGGTTACCCGGCGCATTGTTTGATTACAACTTAAATGCACAAGTGGGCCAACAAACCCGCTCAGGACAACAAACCAACTACAGTACCAGCGGTAATGGGGTTGCTGGCGTTAACTTGGGTGCTTGGCGTGTTCGTGCTGACTGGCAAATGCGTATTGATAAGCAGCAAGGGCAAAGCACGACCACATCACTAGATTGGACTCGTTATTATGTCTACCGAGCAATCAAATCCTTAGGCGCAAAACTCACCTTAGGTGAAGATTATTTAACCTCTGATATTTTTGATAGTTTCAGATTTACAGGGCTTAGCCTGATTACCGATACCAATATGCTACCACCTAATCTACGTGGATACGCACCAGAAATTACTGGGGTAGCAAAAAGTAATGCAACCGTCATCGTGAGCCAACAAGGACGCATTATCTATCAAACTCAAGTCGCTGCGGGCCCATTCCGTATCCAAGACCTAAATGATGCATTAGCTGGGCAAATCGATGTTGAAGTTAAAGAACAAGACGGCTCAACACAGACTTTCACTGTAAATACTGCAAGTGTTCCATATTTAACACGCCCGGGGCAACTGCGTTACAAATTAGCCGCAGGGCGCCCAACAAATTGGCGCCATCATGTTAGTGGCGATACCTTTGCAAGTGGCGAATTCTCTTGGGGGGTTAACAACGGCTGGTCACTATATGGTGGTGGAATTGGTGCAGAAAACTATGCATCCGCGGCTATAGGGATTGGTCGTGACTTAATGGTATTCGGCGCATTGTCATTCGATATTACTCATGCTCGGGCGCATTTAACCAACTTAGGTGATATTGGCAATAAAACGTATCGCGGAAGCTCGTATCGTTTAAGTTACTCTAAACGTTTTGATACCTATAACAGCCAAGTGACATTTGCAGGATATCGATTCTCTGAGCAAGGTTTTATGAGTATGTCTGAGTATTTGGATGCGCAGGAAACGGGTGCACGCCAATACAACAGCAAAGAAATGTATACCATCTCTTATAACCAACAATTTTCAGAGTTAGGGCTAAGTGCATTCATCAATTATTACCATCAAACCTATTGGGATCAACCGGATAACGACCGCTATAGTATTTCGTTAGCTCGCTATTTTGATATTGGGAAATGGAAGAATCTTAGCCTCAACTTGACGGCATATCGAAATCGTTATCGTGAAAACAATGATGATGGCGTATACGCGTCACTCACAGTGCCTTGGGGTGAAAAAAGTTCCATTAGTTATAACAGTAGCTGGGATAAAAATGATAACTCACAGCGCGTGAGTTACTACAGCACCATCGATGAAAGAAATAACTATCAGTTAAGTACCGGATGGGCACGTTCAGGTGCACTTGTGAGCGGCTATTACACTCATCAGGGAGACTTAGCACAGCTCAACGCGAACGCAACGTACCAACAAGACCGTTATCGATCTGCGGGGTTCTCTTTACAAGGTGGTTTCACCGCAACGGAGAAAGGTGCCGTACTGCATCGTGGTAGCCAAATTGGTGGTACTCGCATATTTGTTGATACCGATGGAGTACCTAATATCCCATTACGTGGTTACGGCTCGATTGTGCGCACTAACCGCTTTGGACAAGCCGTTATTAGTGACGTGAATAGCTATTACCGTAACCAAATTAGCGTTGATTTGAATGCATTACCAGATGAAGCGCAAGTGTCTCAATCTATAAAGCAAGGCACTTTAACGGAAGGGGCAATTGGCTACCGTCAATTTGATGTTGTCGCAGGAAACAGTGCGATGGCGTTGTTAAGGCTGTCGGACAATAGCACACCACCTTTCGGGGCAATTGTCTTAAATGGTCGTGGTCAGCAAGTTGGTATGGTGGGTGATGATGGAAATACCTATCTCACTGGTTTAAACGCAAAAGATACCTTGCAAGTTCGTTGGGATGACCAAGTGCAGTGTGAAATCACACTCCCTGATACCTTGCCAGAAGATGAATACTTACAGGCAAGCTGGTTATTACCGTGCCACAAACCGGGAGCAAAAGCCACATCGCCAGCGACCATAAAGACACAATCAGCGAGTCGTGCATTAGAAGCAATGCCGAGAGCATCAGAACTCGTTGTGCCTGTTGTTGAAAGAACAGCGCCAAAGGAGTCAAGCCGCTGGTTACAAAAATAATAAAAATGAGTGGTACGCAAAGAGCGATGAGTGCTCCTTAACCATAGAAGATAACAATATGATGAATAACATGATGAAAAACAAATTGATGAACAAAAAAAACGCCCATAAAGCAGTATTCGCATTGGCTGGTGTTGTGTTGATTTCAACAACGCTATCTTCTGCTCAAGCGGCAGTTGCCTTAGACAGAACTCGAGCGATTATTACGGGAGACGAAAAATCGATCAGTTTAAACATCAGCAACGAAAACAAACAATTACCTTATCTCGCTCAAGGTTGGGTGGAAAATGAGAAAGGTGAAAAAATAAGCGACCCATTTACGGTATTGCCACCGGTACAGCGTGTTGAGCCGGGGGCAAAAAGCCAAATCAAAATCCAAGCTCTGCCAAGTGCCGCTTCTCTGCCGCAAGACAGAGAATCCGTGTATTACTTTAATTTGCGTGAGATTCCACCGAAAAGTGATAAACCCAATACGCTGCAACTGGCATTACAGACACGTATTAAATTGTTTTATCGACCAAAATCAATCATTCCAACACGTGAACAAATGGATAACCCATGGCAGGAAAAAGTGACTCTTACGCGTCAGGGTAACCAGTATACGATTAATAACCCAACTGCCTATTACGTTTCTTTTGTCGATGCAGTCCCCAACAAAAATGGACAGACAGTCGCAGGGTTTGAGCCCGTAATGGTTGCCCCCAAAAGCAGCAAAGCACTGAACGTCAGTGCAGACGCATTAGGTAATAAACCTGTGCTGACCTATATCAATGATTATGGTGGTCGCCCAACACTGTCGTTTACATGTCAGGGAAATAGCTGCCATGTGGTACCTGAAAAAAAATAGACTGATCTGAAATGCGCGATGAGATAGCAGGAGAATATCATGGCAAACACAAGCAGGATGCTCCGTTATGTGGGCTTAGGAAGTTTAGCGCTGAATTTATTCAGTAGCATGGCGATGGGAACAGCCCTAAATAAAGTTGATAGCTGGGATGTAGATGGTTCACATGGCACGCTATATGTCCATGGAGCTTTGACGGAAAGTGCTTGTCGTTTAGCAATGTCATCAGCATATCAAACTATTAATTTAGGTACTGTGGGTACAGGACAGCTTCAGCATGTTGGGCAAACTGGTAACCCTGTTGCGATTGAACTGCGTTTAGAAGATTGTCTAAGTGGTGAAAGTCGCAGCCGCACTGCACAGGGGAATCTTTTGTGGAGCCAACAAATGCCGTCAATGAAGATCCGCTTTTTGGCTCCTATAGATACCCAAGACCCGCGCTTGGCAGCTGTTATCGGTGTTCAGGGGATTGGCCTGCAATTAAGTGATGCAGCGCGTTCACCAATTAACTTAGGTGAGTACAGTACACCACAATTGGTTTCACCTGGGCAAAACCAATTAACTTACTATGTAACGCCAGTACGTACCTCTGCTCAACTAAATGCTGGAGCTTATCAGGCGTTAATTAGATTCCAGGTAAGTTATGAATAGGGGCATGGAGATGAGAGGAGCTTATTTTCTTACGATATGCTTTAAAGCACTTGTCCTAGTTGGGGTAATTCTCTTTGGTGCTCTGATTTCACTCAGCTTTTCTTACAAAGCTATCGCTGCAAATCTCAGCACTAATATCCAAATTCGTGTGACGGTATACGGTGAGCCGGAATGTACCCTTGGCGGTGCAACAACGACTTCTGTAGATTTTGGCGATATACATCAGGCAAAGATTGACGGTGCTTATGGGCGCTCACCTATCAATTACAACTTGATATGTAATGGCTTATATAAGAATACATTAAAGATGACGCTGAGATGGACTGATAGGCAAATTAATGGTGAGTCATCCGTGACGACCAATCTCCCGAATTTAGGTATTGCCATTTACCGTGATGGAACCCGACTCAGCAATGGCGCGACACTCAATTTTAATTATGGGAATTCGCCTGCTTTGTATGCCGTCCCCGTTAAACCTACAGGGGTAAACTTAACATCAGGTGGGGATTTTACGGGCAATCTCACGATGGTATTGGATTACCAATAGGATGATATCAATGAAATTATTCCGTTATCTTCTCTCGGTCTGCATGATGCTTAGCCTGTTTAGCCAAAGCCAAGCATCAACACTTGGTATCCAGCTAAAAGGTCGATTATTGGTGACACCGCCCGAGTGTATTTTGAATAATAACCAACAAGAAACTATACATTTTGGCGATATATTGCTTCCACGCATTGATGGAGTTCAATACAAGCGTACTGTACCGATGAGACTCAGCTGCACAAATCTAGCGAAAAACGCTATAAAGCTCACGCTTGTCGGCGATGGAACATCATTTAATAGCAATGGCGCATTGAAAACGAGTAACCCAAAACTCGGTCTTTCCTTTTATGTGAACAATGCTAAGCAAGTTATTAACCAGCCTTTCAATGTGTTATATACAGCGCTGCCAACCTTAGAGGTTGCCCCAGTAAAAAACAGTAATGCCAATTTTACGAATACCGATGGCGGATTTTTTACAGCACTGGCAACACTGAAAATTGAGTATCAGTGAGAATGATTATGTGGAATAACAATCAAATTAAGCATTGGATGGCAGGATTTATAATGGTGATGTCCATATCTTCAGCGCAAGCAAATTGGGCATTTGATGGCACGCTAATTATTCCTCCTGTTTGCCAATTAAGCCATGACGACCCAATAAAAGTTTCATTCGGTAAAGTGGGTGTACGAAAAATCAACGGTACCGCCTTCAAGCAATCTATTCCTTTTCAATTAAATTGTGTTGGCGATATGACACAACCGTGGGATATCAGCTTGATATTCGGAGGAACACCTGCAGGAAGTGGATTTGATAATGCGACATTAAGAACAGTGACACCGTTGAATAATGGCAAATTAGGAATTCAAATTCAAAAAAATGGCCAACCTCAACCATTGAATGAAGCCTTTTTGATTAATGCGGCTTCATTACCATCCCTTTCAGCCGTTCCTGTCATGCGTTCAGGAAGCGAACTTGTAGGGGATAATTTTACTGCATCAGGCACGTTAACCATTATTTTTGAATAGGAGGCGGCAGTCATAACTATGAATATTAAACGTAATATGAGCTTTGCCTTTAGCTTATGGTTTTTGGGTGCCACTGCGGCTTTTTCTGCAGATGTGGAGTTTGATGGCACGCTAATTGAAGATGCTTGTGACGTTTATCCGGGCGACGAATCGATTGAATTAGATTTCGGTACGATAGTGGATAAATACCTGTATCTAAATACTCAAACAAATAGCCAACCTTTTACCATTCGCTTAATCAATTGCGATTTAGCATTAGGCCATGAAGTGAAAGTCACATTTATTGGCGCAGAAAGTTCAGCTTTACCTGGTTTATTGGCATTAGATGCAGGAAGCCAAGCAACTGGCGTGGCTGTTGGTATTGAAAGTATTTCCGGTGCGGCAATCAAAATTAATAGTGGCAGTTATACCCAAGGGTTATATACCGGAAATAATAATGACCTAAGATTTCAAGCGTATGTGAGAGCTGAGCCAGTTGCATTGCAAAATAAATCAATTGTGCTCGGTTCATGGGCTGCGAGTGCCACGTTCAAATTAGATTATGAGTAAATCATTATGTATGCGAAAAAAGCAAAAATATACGGAATGTTAAATACAAGCCGTTTGAGTATTTTATTATTAATCATCGCATTAGCGTCTCTATTTCCTTCTCGCCCAGCCAATGCGATTGCGTATGTAATGCCTGTGAGTATGACCTCTGGAGCCTGGCCTCGTGTTGAGATGGACATTCTTTCTTGGAGTGAAGCAAGTGGTGTCACTAACCCTTGTTATGGGTCAACAGAATGCTGGGTAGGCCCTGATGTTCTGTATGCATCTGGTGCGCCGTCGTTGAGTGGCTCTTGCTTAGATTATGGTAACTGCATTCGAATTAACCAGTATCGAACAGCGGAAGAAGTCGCAGCGGCTTTTCGTAGTGCAAAAGGAATTCCTTATCGTGCATCGTTTGTCATTGATAGCCCAAATGCAACTTGTATTGGGTTATTTTATGTCAACCATAAACCAACCCCGGGAGTTAGGAATGCAATCCAATGGCCAGGTAGCGTTTGTGGTAAAATTCCACCTACAAATCAAACATGTAGTATTTCTTTGCCTTCTTTTGTTAATCACGGGGCGCTCAGTAACACGAGTTTAAATGGTAAAACAAACTCAGTTTCTGGCAATATCACTTGTACACAGGCGACAAATATCAACTTATTTGCTCGCTCAACCACGGGTGAGCGTTATGTATATTTAAATTCGACTTCTAACTTTTATTCAAATCCATTAATTAATAATCAAAATGGCTGGAATGGCGCGAACATGAATATTTCTGGAAACAATGCGGCGAATTCATTTACATTCACTTCTGAATTGCATGCATCAGGAACGGTAACGCCTGGATATTACACAGGAAATGCAGTCGTCATTATTGCATTTAATTAGTTAATCAAAGCCTTCGAACCCAATTCACTAACTTGGTAGTTTAGCAGCGTATTTTTAAATAGAATACGCTGCTTTTATGAATATTAATAAGCTGTAACCTTTTCATTTCAATAATATTTCTAACCCGATAGAAAACTTGAAACCCACTAGCACCGCAAAGTAAATAACCAGTGCATTGCTGGTACTCGATGTGGCACTCTCACTTCACCAAAGGTATATCTGCAAGCTAAACTATTTGGCAAATTTAGCGAAAAAACCAGCAACCACATGATATAATTTGAGTTTAGAATTAAAAGTCCTAACGATATAAACTCGCCTGAACCGGACGGTACCCCTAATGTAATAAAAAGCCAATCATAGCTATGTATTACCGATTCAAATGTGACAATACATAGCTACCAATGCTAAATTATAAAAAGAACATGCAATCGAAAAATCTTATATTAAGTCAAATGTAAAAATTGAGTTTCTGCTGACACTCCGATTAATTCAATACTCTGAATAGGGGTAAGTGTGTGAAAAGCTCCTTTTTCATGATAAACTTATATTGAAAATATAAAGAGTTAGGTTGATTCAGACTTAGTATACAAATAAGCTCAATACTGGATTTTAGTCATGAAAGAAATCAAAAAAATGTCAGATAAAGACTTTGTTGATACACTAATACAAGAGTGGCTGGAAACCGTCCCTACATTAGACTTGAGTGGTTTACCTATTATCGCCCGCATAGTACGCATGAGCCATTATATTTCTCAATTTATTGATGCCAATCTCGCTCGTTATAATCTAAATGTGGGTGAGTTTGAGGTACTAGCAGCACTTGCTAGGAATCCTGATCGTCAGCTTTCACCAAAAGAACTTCAAAAAAAAATCCTTATTTCCTCCGGTGGGTTATCTAACCGAATTAATCGATTAGAAGAAAAGAAATTTATTGTTAGAATTCCAGATCCTGCGGATAGACGTGGTGTGATTGTAAAAATAACACCAGAGGGACGAAAGCTAACCCTTGAAGCTGTGGAAACTCACGTCGCGATTGAAAAATCATTAGTTCAAGGATTAGATGACGAAAATAAAGATCAACTCGCAATGCTACTGAAAAAACTTATTCAATCACAAAAATCTGAGCTCAACGAAAAAAATGGGGCTTAATAAAAAACCCCAAAGTTGGAATAAACCTCAGGGTGCAGCTCACATTGAGCTGTCTTCATTTTGCCTTAATCACTTTAGTTAGGTTTTTTACTGACCCGTCCCTCAGACTTTAAAACTAACCATAACCCAGCCAAAATCAAACATAGCCCTACTATAGCAAACATATTAACATTTTCATGGGCAACAACGATCGCCAGGAAAAATGCCACAATTGGTTCAATTAAACCCAATGCCACTCCTGTTGGAGCACTAATATGTTTCAAAGCTTGAGTATATAAAAGATAAGCCACTCCAGTTGTTAATAATCCAAGATAAAATATGACTGCAATGCTCACCCAACTGACAGTTGGCGTTCCCGCTAGTATCCAAGCAATTGGAACCGCGATAAATATAGCAATACTGAATGTATGCTTAGTAATGGTTAATGGAGAATCAATGCTAACCAATTTCTTACTCATCAACGTATAAAGTGCATAGCAAAAGCCAGCACTTAAACAAATAAGTAAGCCCCCCATATTGATTTGCCAACTGCTACTTTGAGAAAGAACCATCCATGTCCCTCCAGCCGTCGCACAAAAAGTTCCAAGCCACCAAAGTAAAGATGGGGATTTCTTGAGAAGAATCGCCTGCATTAAGCCAGCCCAAATAGGTGCGCTACCAATAGTTGTTGCTGTACCAATGGCAATCCCTGTCGCCTTTATACCTGCAAAAAACGTTAAGTTATATAACCCCATACAAATACCTGCGATAGTAATATATCGCCAATATCTCCTTGACCTATTCGAAGAATTTTCGCTTTGCTGTCGCTCATTTATTTTTAGTGATTGGCGGCTTGCACCACGATAAAAAAACAACAGATGGAAGAAAAAACACGCAACAAGCAATCTAAATGCACCAATCCAGTAAGGTGCTGTTGCACCCTGTACAAAGCTTTGAGCCGTCCCCGCAGTACCCCATAAAAAAGCGGCACTTAGCGCTAGTGTGATACCCACTAAAGATACTTTTCTCATCGTCATTGAACTTTTACCACCATTTCAATAAAAATATATCTTCACATTAAGATACTTCATAAGAAGATACAAGTTGGATTAGATTCAAGGTGAAAGAAAAGTAATTGTTCATGATAAAAATCAATTATAGTACGTTTTTTGATTGATATTAAAAAGCGAATTACTAATATTGATATATCTTCTTATGAAGATACTTCCAATAAAGAAATAATAATGAGAGGCAGCTATGACTGTTATATTTATCAGTGTAATAGTGTTGATACTGGCGGGTTATGCAATTGCGAAGAACTACGAAGCAAAGATTGTATTGTTCACTGCTGGTATTGCGCTGATGCTCAGCGCAGCAATGTTAGGGATGCCCATTTTAGATATAAAACAAAGTACAGGGAATATTTGGCTTGATCCACTAAAACAAATACAGCTAGGGTTTATAAAACAGTTTGGTGGCGCAGGGATCATAATCATGGTCCTATTTGGTTTTTCTTCTTATATGTCACGCATTGGTGCAAACGATGCAGCCGTTCATTTAGTCGCAAAACCTATTTCAAAAATTCGTTCTCCTTATATCCTAGTCCCAATCGTTTTTTGGTTAGGAAACTTACTATCATTAGTGATCCCCAGCGCAGCTTCATTAGCCGTTATTTTAATGGCGACCTTATATCCAATATTGAGAGCTGCCAAAATGTCATCAATGACAGCGGCAGGTATTATTGCAACTACGGCGACAATTATGCCAACACCACTAGGGGGTGATAATGTTGTTGCGGCTCGATTACTGGGTTTTGAACATGTTGTCGACTACGTCACGTTACACCATGCTGTTGTCTCACTTCCTGTTTTATTATTAATGGGATTTGCACACTATTTTTGGCAAAAGTATATGGATAAGCGCCAAGGTGCATCCGCATTTACTGAAGTTGATGAAAGTAAACTCGAAGGTAATAAAGAACTACCCCCTGCTTACTACGCCTTATTTCCGCTCGTTCCACTTATTCTAATTATCGTTTTAGGACTCTGTTTTCGAGAAATCAAAGTGGGGCTTGTTGAAATCACACTCTTCTCTTTTATTCTTGCATTTGCCACTGAACTTATCCGTAAAGGCAATCCAAAAGAACAAATGGTTCAAGCTGGGCTTTTTTTTAAAGGCATGGGTGAAGGCTTTTCTCAAGTTGTTGTTCTGATTGTTGCCGCAGGTACGCTTGTTGCTGGCCTTAATGCTATTGGCATCATCGATATGATTTCGGGCGTGGTCAAAAACGTGAATAATGCAGGCGTTGGATTAATGTTTATTTTCTCCGGCTTAACAGCATTAATCACCTTTATTAGCGGTAGTGGTAACGCGGTATTTTATTCTTTCATTGAATTAATTCCATCTATAGCGAATCAAGCCCATGTTGATCCAATTATGGTTGCTCTTCCAATGCAATTTACGTCTAACTTAGTTCGAGCAATCTCTCCAGTCTCAGCTGTCGTCATTATTGTCGCATCGGTTATCAAAGTGAGTCCTGTTGAAGTAGTGAAAAGAACCTCTGTACCTTTAGCGGTAGGCACGATAGCAACGTTAATTTATGCATATTTTCTGTATGCGTAGAATGGGTTATTAAAAGGAAAATAAAAATGACTACAATAGATAATGCCTCATTAGTTACGTGGCGACGTCAATTCCACCGTTACCCAGAAACGGGTTGGGGGGAGTTTTATACCACGGCGACCTTAATTAAAATACTTGAAGAAATGGGGCACCACGTATTAACAGGGGAGCAGATCATCAACCCTGATTTTATTCGTGGGCGCAATCCATCCATTGTTGAAAAAGCCAAGCACGCAGCCAAAGAACGTGGAGTCGATGATGCGCTACTCGAAAGGATCGGCGACTACACAGGATGTGCAGCAATCTTTGATACCGGACGGCCGGGGCCCACTATCGCATTTCGTTTTGATATTGATTGTGTCAATGTACAAGAAACCGATACGGCAGAGCACATTCCAAATCAAGAAGGATTTAACTCTACTAATCAAGGCTATATGCATGCTTGTGGCCATGATGGGCACATGGCTATCGGCCTCGGTGTCGCAAAATGGTTGATGGAAAATAAAAATAGTTCACTAAAAGGTGTTATTAAACTCATTTTCCAGCCAGCTGAAGAAGGTGTACGCGGAGCAAAACCTATCGCCGAAAGTGGCATTCTAGATGATGTTGATTACTTTGCTTGCGGGCATCTTGGCTGTGATATCCCAAGTGGAGTGATTGTAGCCGCACCGGAACGTTACCTTTCGACATTAAAAATGGATCTACGTTTTAAAGGTAAAGCCGCGCACGCAGGTATGGAGCCACATGCCGGAAAAAATGCATTACTCGCCGCTTGTAACGCGACTATCCAGATTTTAAGCCTACCTACCCATGGTGAAGGAATGACCCGCGCTAATGTCGGGGTATTAAATGCAGGAGAAGGCCGTAATGTGATCCCTTCATACGCACAAATGCAAATTGAAGTACGTGGCGAAAATGAAAAAATTAACAATTACATGACCGAAGAAGCCTTAAGGCGTGCACGTGGTGTAGCACTCAGCTTTGATGTTGAACTCGAAACTGAGGTCATGGGGGAAGCCGTTGATTTCATTCCTGACGATGAAATGACTGACTATATCACCGAAGTAGCCCAAACTATTCCAGCCGTAAAAAAAGTACAGCGCACCATGAATTTTAATGGCAGTGATGATGCCACACTGTTGATTAAACGCGTACAAGCTCATGGCGGAAAGGCCGCTTATTTTGTGATTGGATCTGATATCAAAGCTGGCCACCATCAAGCCAAATTTGATATCGATGAAGAACAGCTATTCACTGGTTTTTCAATCTTTACAGGGTTACTACAACGTTTATCCGTATAAAAACAGCAAATCAATATAAGCCAATTATGAAACCTTATAGCTGATGATGTTATAAGGTTTTTTTAAGGAAATATGATGAAAAAGACATTATTAAATACACTACTTTCTAGCCTGATCTTATATACCTCTGTTTCACTCGCAGCTGATGCCATTAAACCCAACGTAACTATTTTAGCCACTGGGGGGACCATCGCAGGAAGCTCCAAATCCAACCTTGATACCACCGACTATAAAGCGGGCTCACTGGGTATTAATGTGTTAATCAATGCCGTGCCAGAAATCAACGATGTTGCTATCGTCAAAGGAGAACAGATTTCTAACACCATCAGCGGCAATATTAGCAGCGAGATCCTATTAAATCTCAGTAAACGTGTTAATCATTTACTGAATGAAGGAAAACAACAAGGCGTCGTTATCACCCATGGGACGGATACAATTGAAGAAACAGCGTTCTTCTTAGAGTTAACCACCCAAAATAAACAGCCTATCGTTATTGTCGGAGCCATGAGACCAGCAACCGCTATCAGTGCAGATGGCCCAATGAATCTGCTTGAAAGCGTCGTACTTGCTGCGGATAAGAAAGCTGAAAATCGCGGAGTCATGGTAGTTTTAAACGACCGCATTGGTTCTGCTTTTTATACCACCAAAGCAAACTCAACCACTCCTGATGCATTTAAATCTTATGAACCTGGCTATCTTGGAGTCTTTGTCAGTGGAAAACCCAAATTCTACTATACCCCTGCACAGCCTGTTGACCGTACTTTTTTCGATGTTAGTAAGGTAGATAAACTCCCTAATGTCGAAATTATTTATGCCTACCAAGACCAGACCCCAGTTATGCTTCATGCCGCTATCAATAACGGAGCCAAAGGGATTATTGTTGCGGGCAGTGGTAATGGAAATGTCTCAAGTAACATGGAGGAGGCAATTAAGCAGCTCAGTGACAAAGGTATTCCTGTTGTGATGGCAACCCGAACAGGCTCTGGCTATGTGAGTAGTAAATCATTTGCTATCGGGTCTGGCTTTTTAAACCCACAAAAGTCTCGCATTCTCTTACAACTCGCCCTTGCAACTGGTGCCAATCTTAAACAAATATCGAATTACTTTGATAGCCAACGTTAATTAAATATCTTCATTATTAAAGGCGTCTAGAATATAGACGCCTTTTTAGCATTCATCATACTTATTTCTAGGATAATAAATAAATTATAAAAATAAGTTTATTATATAGATAATAAATATTCAGATAGCGTTAGTGCCCCACTTAGTTAAATGGTTAATATTTGAATAATTAAAATTTGGCTTTATTTTATTACTATTTTTAAATATTGGCTTTCTTTGCTAGTAGATAATAAATAATTGCTGTAATCGGAAATGCAATAAAGAATGCAAAATTATAACCTATCATACCTGATACCAACCCAATCACTAGCGCAGTAATACCCGGTTTTCGCCAGTTAGGAATATCATCGCTGTACAGGTTTTCTAAATTAAGATGACATTTACGAATAAGGTAATAATGTACTAGCATAATCGCCAATATGGGAGCGAGTATTGCAGAGAAAATCATTTGCACATAATCAAGGTAGCTTAATAATAACCATGGCATCATTAAAATACTAATCAACCCAACTAGCCATGTCGCTTTTGCAAAAGTTAATTTAGGGAAGAAATTAAGCATAATTAATGTTGCGGGAAAAATATTCGCACAGGTATTGACGGTCCATTGTGCAAATACAATGATAATACAGCTAATAATTAATATGGTTGCGTTATCAGCAAAAGCAATTTGTAGCATCCCAATAGGGTTATCGCTTTTCGTCAGATAAGCACTAATCAACCCTGCAAGAGTGAGCAATAAGCCTGTACCAACAAACCCAAGCCCAAAACAAAAGATAGTGCGTTTATTACGAGCAAAGAAGCTACTTGATGCACTGTTTTCAGGTAATTTTAGCTTTCTGGTTAAGTCACTGCCATTTAGAGCTTCAGATAACCATCCTCCACTAAAGATAGCAATAACAGTAATAAAGCTGAACCCGGTTCCTTCTAATGGAGAAGCCGTCACAATATCGGGTAAAGAAATTTGGTGTTCTTGTAATAACCAAGCAACCAATGACACCAATCCGCATGCCAAAATGGGGACTGCCAATGTGCCAAACTTACTCATACTGTCTACGTTACGGCTTGCATTGAATAGCTGTAAGGATGCATAAGTGATGAATATCACCCAAAACATGGAAACCCCAGTGACAATTTCGATAATCGCATTAATCGCCTGTGTCCCTAAAAATAAAATCACACCGCACCATGTTAAACAGACGATGGCTCGACATATCGCACCAATTTTCGCCCCTTGTTTTCCTAAGCAGTCGCGAATAAAAATGGTGAAAGGAACACCGTAACGTGTACCGATATCACCAGTTAACGTAATTAACACGGTGACTAATAAAAAACCGAAAAAACAAGCAATTAACACTTCAATAGGGGAATATCCTCCTCTTAAAAGTACTTGAGCGGGGATCACCAACCCCACAACGTTGATCACCATCGATGAACAAAGCACCAGCAAGTCGCGCGTCTTTAACGTTCTGTCTTTTTCCTGTGTAGGTAGCAATTCCTGATTGGCTTTAGCAAGCAATTCCTGTGAAATATTTTGTCCATTATTCATGAGTCTAGCCTCATATTTATTGTCGTTTTAGTTTAATTTCAAAGTACGTTTAATAAATTTCCCTTGGCCTTTACTTCCCATAAAGGTGTTGTTATCCATAATGATTTCGCCACGTAAAAGGGTTGTTTTAACTTTTCCTTTCGCTTTATATCCTTCATGTAGGCTATAGCCAGCACCACTGTGTAAGTTATTGGCTGAAATAACCCATTCCTCATTCGGATCAAAAATGACAATGTCAGCATCAGCTCCAGGTAATAGCGTCCCTTTTTGTGGATAACATCCCATGGTTTTCGCAATGTTAGTGCTACATAGTGCAACCGCTTGGTTCATAGTGATTTTTCCGCTCTCTACACCTTCGGTTACCATCAAATTAAAACGGATTTCGAGGCCAGATAACCCATTCACCACCTTAGTAAAATCGGGGATAATTTTGCCATTGGCATCGCGCTGTAAAGCCTTTTCCTTTTCCTCACGAGTGAAAGTGCAATCATCGGAACCAATCAAGGTGATCGTACCGTTCTTAATGCCATCCCAAAGTTCATCCCGCTCTTTACGAGTGCGCAGTGGAGGCGAACAAATGGCCAGATGCCCATTTTCAATATCATCATAGAGTTCATCGAACAGCGTTAAATAGTGAGGGCCCGTTTCGATATACAGTTTTTGGCCTCGCTCTTGTGCTTGTTGTGCAATGTTTAGACAAGGACCATTTGTGGTATGAACAATCAGAAGAGGAACACCAACTGATTCAGCGAGTTTAGCCACGCGGCCAAAAGCTTCTGTTTCACAAATAACGGGCTTACTATTGGCAAAGTCACGCCAAGTTAGGGTGTTATTTTTGATGCACTCATCCACCGCGGTTTCTGCTATCGCATTACTTTCCGCATGGATCAATGGCATACAGTTATTTTCTTTTGCACGTTTAAAGACCTGCATCAGAGTCATATCATCTGCCATCACACCTTCTTTACGGTAAGTCATAAATAATTTAAATGTTGGGCACCCTTTTGCCGCAAGAAGTGGAATTTCATCTAATAACTGCTCGTTAGCTTCAACAAATTTGCCATGTACACTAAAATCAATCGCAGACTCAGTCATTTCCTCAATACGGTCATCTAGCGCCTGAAGAACACTTGAGCCTTTCCAAGTATTGGTAAAATCCATATAGGTTGTGACACCCGCAAATGCGGCGCAAATACTTTGCTGATAAAAGGTAAGTTGCGGGGAAATCCCTTGAAATGGAGCCTGTGTGTGCATATGCGCATCAATTAAACCCGGTAGAACTAATCGGCCTTGCGCATCAATTTCTTTTTGGCATTCAGCGGGCTCATCAGGGCCAAGTAAAGCAGCAATTTTGCCTTTTTTAATTGCCAAATCGGCGCGAACCGTACCCTCTTCAAGAACTAAATGCCCATTTCTAATAATTGTGTCAAACATAACTATCTCCAACGATTTTTATGTCACAACACAGCGAAAAAGAGACTGTGTTGCAGCTATTATTGATTGATCAACTCAGCGTTCCTTTCCGTAAAACTTGTCCACTGCAGGCATAACTTTCAATGTGATTAAACAGCGCAATTCGACCATTAACCATCACAAGCTCAATACCTTCAGGGTATTGATTTGGTTCAACAAAAGTACCTTTGTCTGTAATGGTATGTGGGTCTAACATTACGATATCGGCTTGGTAACCCTCTTTAAGTAATCCCCTATTGGTTAATCCCAAAACCTCTGCTGGTTTGCCGGTCATTTTGCGAATCGCTGCTTCCCAAGTTAAACAAGCTTCTTCGCGTACATACTTCCCAAGTACTCGAGGAAATGCTCCAAAAACACGGGGATGAGGCTTACCTGCCCCCATTAAGCCATCCGTACAAACATTCTGCTCTGGGCGGCACAAAAATTTAATCACGTGCTCTTCTGTCCCATAAAAATCCACCATTCCAACAGCGTTATCTTCCTCATATAACAGGTCAAAAGTGGCGTTATAAGAGTCTTTACCACGTAACTCTCCAAGTTGAACTAAGTTTAAACCTACTGCATCTTGGTTTTTCTGTTGCTTCACACTGGTAATGAAGATTTGATCTAACCCAGCGAAATCAATGAAGTTATCCCATCCAGGGATCCCTTTTTCGATATCGTCAATCATACGTTGGCGTAATTCAGAAGATTTCAGGCGTTCGAGTAGCTTTTCCGTACCACCTGCATGCACCCACGGCGGTAAAATCACCCCTAACATGGTGCTACCAGCAACATAAGGATATTGGTCGAAAGAGATGCGTATTCCTTCTTGCTGTGCTTGTTCAAGCATCGATAGCATTTCATCGATCAGTGACCAGTTTTTCTTACCACAGACCTTCATATGAGAAATATGTAGCCAAACTCCGGATGCATGAGCAATATCAATAAGTTCTTGAGTCGACTGAATGATGTCATCCGCTTCACTGCGCTGATGAACCACAAAAATCCCATTATATTTGGCTGTCACTTTGCAAAGTTCGGTGATCTCAGCGGTATCGCCAAAAGCACAAGGCATATAGATAAGGCCTGTAGATAGCCCATAGGCCCCTGCTTGTAACTCTCGCTCAAGAATCTGGCACATTTTGGCGACATCTTCCTGCGTCGATGCCTTACCATCTAATCCCATGGCTTCCATACGGATATTACCGTGGGGAACAAGATAAGCGAGGTTCGTAGCGCTTCCTCGCGCCTCTAACATGTTGAGATATCCCGCTGTATTTTTGAAGTGCCAGTCAATCTCATCAGAGTCACCATCGAGGCCAGCAATATTTTTACGCCACGCGGAAATATATTGTTCAGGCAAAGGTGCCAATGCAACGCCGTCTTGCCCCAACAACTCAGTCGTGATCCCTTGGCGAATTTTTGCGGAAACTACGGGGTTTAATAACACCGATAAATCAGAGTGAGTGTGCGTATCAATAAAACCGGGACAAATGATTTTACCGGTTGCATCAATAACCTGGTCCTGAGTGTTGGCGCTAATATCGCCGATTTGAATAATTTTACCTTCATTAACAAGTAAGTCGCTGTGATACTGACTTTCTCCTGTACCGTCAATGATGGTGGCATTTTTAAATAGTGTTTTCATTGTTCTCTTCCTTTATCAATGCCTTAGTAGTCACTAAGGCATCAAAAGATAACTATTTGTTATTATTGTAAATACTAGAAATTATGCTGTAGTAGCCTTTGACTGAGCCTGTTAATTGTCCAATTTCGATATATTCATCAATGGTGTGAGCCAGATTTTCTCTGGAAGGCCCAAAGCCAATCGTAGGAATATTGGCTTCCCCCGCATAGTGGCTACCGTTGGTACAAAATGAATATTGGGTAATGGTTGGGTTAATACCGACTTTTTTGAGTCCCGATAAAACACACTGCACAAATTCATCCGATTCATCTAACACCCAACCGGGAAAGAAACGCTCTCCTTCAATGGTACTACCGGTATAGCAAGATTCCGTACCATAGGCATAAGACACCCGCGCTTTAAATTCGGGGTCCAACTGAATCATTTCTTTCAACACTTTTTGGATAGGTTCAATTACGCTATCTTTGCTTTCACCAACCAATAACCTACGGTCATAAGTCGCGCGGCAATATTCAGGGACAACCGATGCGCCGGGATATGGTGAAGATTTAATATCCGTTAATTCAAGGATCCCTAAACCAAGAACGGGGTGAACAGGCGGAGTTAATGTTCTAATTTTTTCAACCAATGCCGCCATTTTATAAACCGCGTTAATACCCGCTTGCGGGTTTGCGGAGTGGGCTGGCTTACCAAATGTTTCTACCACCACCTCTGCGCGACCACGTTGGCCAATTTTCAGGTTAAGCTCAGAAGCCTCGCCGATAACCACATAATCAGGATGATAATTTTCAGTGACTAGGCGTGCCGCTACACCTTCAAAACATTCCTCATGTACGATGCAGGAAACATAAATTTTCCCAGCAAACTCACGCAGATAGTCTTGGCCGAAAAAACCAATGGCTGAAATCATGGCAGCAACTGCACCTTTCATATCGGTCGTACCACGACCATAAATTTTGCCGTCATTAATTTCTCCGCCAAATGGGTCTTGCGTCCATTGGCTTTCATCGACTGGAACCGTATCGATGTGTCCATCAAAAACCAGCGTTTTTCCAGGGTATTTCCCTACAATTCCACCAATGATATTGCCGTATCTATCAACATGAATATCATCAAATTCATAATCTTCCATCATGGATTTAATAACACGGACAACATTGCCCTCTTCACCGGAGTAACTTTTTTCACGAACTAAAGCCTGACAATTCTTGATGACTTCGTTAAGACGATTTTCTGAAAACATATTTTTCACCCCGATTAAAATTGGCCAAAGCTTGGGAACTCACCATCCCAAACAATATCCCGATAACGTTGAATATCCGTGTCGCCCTCAGTACTGATAAGCAAAATGCGTGAATTTTCATTCAGTTCTAGCCTGTTGCGCACATCAGCATAATTTTGGGACTGCATTAAAATAGAAAGTAACCCTGTAGTGACAGCACCAGATTCACCCGAAACAATCGGAGGGTCAGTCGGTAATGGGTTACCTAATATCCGCATCCCTCGCGTTGCGACAAAATCAGGGCAAGAAAAGAAAGCATCGGCGTAGTCTCGTAATAATTGCCAACCTGCAATATTGGCTTCACCACATGCCAGCCCAGCCATAACTGTTTGTAGATCGCCTCCAACAGAGATCGCTTCTTCATTTTCAGCAACCGCTGAACGGTAAAGGCAATCCGCAATTTGAGCTTCAGCAATAATCACTTTCGGTCTATCCTCTCCATAAAGCGCCGTTAACATCCCCTGCACCATGCCAGCAAATGAGCCAACACCAGCTTGAACAAAAACGTGAGTCGGTTTCACTTCATGTAACTGTGACAAAGCTTCAAACATTAACGTGCTGTAACCTTGCATAATCCACTGCGGGATCTTTTCATAGCCAGCCCAAGCGGTATCTTGCACCACCACCCAGCCATATTTTCTTGCCATTTCGGCTGTCATACGTACCGCATCGTCATAATTCATATCTACAATTTCTGCGGTCGCACCTTCATTCAAGATGGCATCTAAGCGTTCATGGGAAGAACCTTTAGGCATATAAACTACTGATTTTTGTTTAAGTTGACGTGCCATCCACGCCACGCCTCGCCCATGATTACCATCCGTCGTGGTGGCAAAAGTAATGCCATTTAATTGTTCTCTAACCTCATTGCTGACCATAACGTTATAAGGAAGCTCAGAGATATCTCTCCCCAACTCTTCGGCGATATGGCAGGCCATTGCATAGGCGCCACCTAATGCCTTAAATGCCTTGAGGCCAAAGCGTTGAGACTCATCTTTTAAGTAAATCTGTCCGACATTTAATGACTTGGCGAGTGCAGGTAAATGATAGAGCGGTGTTGGTGCATACTCAGGAATTGAGCGGTGAAATTGCCACGCTTTATGTAATTCAGCTTGCGAAAAAGAGGCAAGGTTCGCCGTAGGTTTCTGCTTAAAACGGCTGTGATTAATGTAGTACTTTAATTGCTCCTGCATGGAAAACCTCATGAACTTATTATTAATAAACAAGACAATTAAGTCTTAATAAAAAATAGGTTTACAGCTTAGGTAGCAATACACATGCCAAGATCGGCATTTACGTATGATTATAATGAGAAAATAATGTAGTCAGTTGATATAAAACAAAATTTAAAATAAACCATATAGAATTGCTTTTACTAAATTCGATATCATTGATTTACCTCATTGATAAATTATCAAATATGATAAATAGTGTGATGGCGATATATAAATAATTTAATATATTGATTTAAAAATAAAATTATAATTATCATCTCAATTAAATTTATTAATATTTATCAATTTTGATAACAAGGGAAAAAATGACATCCATTCTGAGTACTATCCAAAATGAAATTTGCCATTACGCAGAAGCTATTTCTGGCGTGACCGGAACAGATGTCGAAATTATTGATGAATATCTGATCCGTATTGCAGGAACGGGTTATTACAAACACATGCTTAATCAAAACGTTTCACGTAACGGCTATATTTATCGTCATGTTTTACGAGTACAAGAAACCGTATTAATTAAAGATCCTGGGGAAAATAACCTCTGCCATCTATGTGAAAATAGAGAAACCTGTACGGAAGAATTAGACCTTAACGCACCGATTTTTTTAAATGGTAAAGTCATTGGTGTCATTGGCATTATTTGCTCGACCAAACAACAGCGAGCCGTATTACTTCAGCAACTCAATAAATTCATCACATTCATCGAACAAATAGCCGAAATGATATCGAGTAAGGTATTTGAGTGTCTTGAACGCTTGAGAGCCCAAGAATCTTTACATGCATTTCGACGATTAATTGATGCTATGGATAGAGGCGTAATAGCCATTGATAGCCAACAAAAAATTTGGCATACCAACCGCTCTGCATCCCGCTTTTTTAATAAAGATATTATAGGCCTATCACTGTCCTTTGAACTTACAGGGGATATTTTATATGGCGATGAAGAAGCATGGTTAGAATTAGAAGGCCAGCGCTATCATGTACTCTGCCGTAATGTTACTTTTACTTCACTGGAAAATGATACGTTAACCATGATCATTTTTCAGGACGCCCGTGATTATATTACTCATGTCAATCAATCATCCGTTGAAATCAGCGAAGCCCCTTCACAGTTAATCGGTAATTCATTGACTATGATGAACCTCAAACAAACCATCAAGAAGGTCGCTGTCAGTCATGCAAATGTACTGATCACGGGGGAAAGTGGCTCAGGAAAAGAGGTCGTCGCTTATGCTCTACATACACAAAGTGCTCGACATGCTCAGCCCTTTGTCACCATAAACTGTGCGGCAATACCAGAGCAACTCCTTGAAAGCGAGCTCTTTGGCTATATCAGAGGCGCATTCACCGGAGCAGATCCTAAAGGGCGTATAGGTAAGTTTGAATTAGCCCATGGAGGTAGCCTATTTCTCGATGAAATTGGTGATATGCCTTTGTTATTACAGGCTAAGCTACTGCGTGTTTTACAAGATAAAACCATCACCCGAGTTGGTTCAAATAACCAAATACCTACCGATGTCCGCATTATTGCAGCCACAAACAAAAATTTATTAGAGATGGTCGAACACAAAACGTTTCGAGAAGACCTATATTACCGATTAAATGTTGTGCCGATCCCTGTTCCTGCATTACGGGAGCATCGTGAGGATATTGCTGATTTAGCGAAATATTTTTCTGACCAATTTTCAATGCAATATGATAGAGAAAAGCAAAAGATCCCTGATACAGTAATGAATTATTTATATGGCTATCATTGGCCGGGTAACATACGTGAACTGCGTAATGTCATCGAGTATATTTATGTAATGCAAGGCGATCTGCCTGAAATGAACCATAGCCATTTACCTGAGTATATTACAGAAACAAATTCATCAACAGAATCAATACATTCCATTACAAAAATCGCTGCGCTGCCTGTACACCATTATGAGAAAGAAACCATACAACACGTACTTGAAAAAACGGGTTACTCCATGGGAGGAAAGAAAGAAGCGGCACAAATATTAGGTTTAAGTATTGCGACACTGTATCGCCGATTAAAAAAATACGATATTTCCAGCTGACCTTCATATCTAGGCACTAATATTTCTCTCAGTGCCTGACTTATCGTACTTATTACTAATAATCCAACCAACTGTTACTGCTATACAAATAGTCACAAAGCGAATGGTCATTTTGTGATGGCTATCTTACTTTTGTTTTTACGCCCTTCTCAAAATATCTCATCTTTTAATGGCAAGTAAGATAAATTAACACCTTATGATCGCCAATAAAAACCTCGCCAACGCGAGGTTTTTATCTCTTCAGAAGAACACAAAACGAATTATACATTTTTCCTTTCGATGGTTTCTTCCCCCCAATATAGCCTATCCGCGGTGGTCTTCGAGAAGGCCAGAGGTAAAACTTCATCAGAACCTTCTTCCCAAATTTGTTCCGCTAATACTTCATCATTATTCGCTAATTCAAAAATAGCTTGAGCAATTTCAATTGAGGTTTCTCTAACTTTAGCCCATTCGGCTATTTGGTGAGGGTCTTTCATTATTCGCTCCTGATTAAATGGTTCTGGTAAAAACACTGAGAGATTTCAAGTCTGTGAATAAGATCACTACGACTTTAAATATATTGCCATTTTTCCTTTTTAGTGACGCTCTATTAAACGCGCTCACTATTCACTATCTCTAGTATATGACTATAAGTTAAGTAATAGAGATTAAAAAGTCATGAATATTCGCCATGTTGTTGCTATTGATTTAGGCGCATCTAGCGGTCGTGTCATGTTGGCTTGCTATGATGTGCATAATAAAAAATTATCATTAGATGAAATTCATCGTTTTACAAACCATTTGATCACTGAAGGTGATCATTGTTATTGGGATCTGGATGATCTTGAGACTCAAATACGGATTGGCTTACACCATGTAGAGCAATCTGGCATCCATATTGACAGCATTGGCATCGACACTTGGGGCGTTGATTATGTTCTACTTGACCGTGATGGTGCCACCGTCGGTCGCAATTTCTCTTACCGTGATAACCGCACCCAAGGTGTCATGGAGCAAGTCCAAACCGACCTTGGTGTTCAAAATATCTACCAAAAAACAGGGATCCAATTTCTCCCTTTCAATACCTTATATCAATTGAAGTCCTTGCAACAATCACACCCTCAATGGCTGGAACAAGCACACCATTTATTATTGATCCCTGATTATTTCGCATACCGTTTGACTGGGCAAATCAACCATGAATATACCAATATTTCCACCAGCCAAATGGTTAACCTGGAAACAAGTGATTGGGATGATGAGTTAGTCGAGTATCTACAAATACCACGCCGTTTATTAGGTGAAATCAAGCAACCAGGTAATATCATTGGCCACTGGCAAACGCCCAAAGGTAAAAAAATTCCGGTGATTGCCGTAGCAAGCCATGATACGGCCAGCGCTGTCATTGCGGCGCCGATAACCGATAGCCATAGTGCCTATTTAAGCTCAGGAACTTGGTCATTAATGGGCCTCGAACGTACTACTCCTTGTACTTGTGAATACGCATTTGCTGCCAATATTACCAATGAAGGTGGAGTAAATGGCCACTACCGTGTCCTAAAGAATATTATGGGGTTATGGTTATTCCAACGCATTTGTCTTGAACATGACGTGCAAGATATTTGCAGCCTAATTGCGTCAGCAGAAGCTATCCCTGCCTTCACTTATCTTATTAACCCCAATGATAACCGCTTCTTAAACCCTGAGTCGATGAGCCAGGCCATTAAAGAGGCTTGTCAGGAAAACCAACAACCCGTCCCAAATACTATCGCTGAGCTAGCTCGCTGTGTTTTCGACAGCTTAGCACTGCTTTATCGTCAAGTGTTTCTTGAATTACAGCAAATAAACCATGCCCCATTACAACAGCTGCATATCGTCGGTGGTGGTAGCCAAAATGCCCTACTTAACCAACTCTGCGCCAACACTTGCGGAGTCCCTGTGAGCACAGGCCCGATTGAAGCGTCCACCTTAGGAAACATTGGGTATCAGTTGATTGCCCTAAACACCATTCCAGATGTACCAACCCTGCGCACCATTATTGCAGAAAATACCGAGCTTTGTTGGTTTCAACCTCAAAGCATCGCGCTGGATGAACCTTGGAAACGATTTAAAACCATTACGGCCTAACTCAGGTTATTAACCGTATATCGATAAGTTATAAGGAAAATTTCATGTCTAATTACAAAGAAAGTTATCTTATTGCCAAACAACGTTTTGCTGACCTTGGTATCGATACTGAACTGGCGATGCAAGCCATGGCTGACTTGCCTGTATCGATGCATTGCTGGCAGGGAGATGACGTAGCTGGCTTTGAAAAATCTGCAACCGCTTTAAGCGGTGGTATTCAAGCTACAGGTAATTACCCCGGCAAAGCGACCAATGCGATTGAATTACGCGCAGACATGGATAAAGCAATGAGCTTAATTCCTGGCCCTAAACGCGTTAACCTGCACGCTCTTTATCTCGAAGCTGATACCGCCGTCGAACGTAATGAAATTGAACCTCGCCATTTTGCCAATTGGGTTGATTGGGCGAAAAAAAACCATATCGCACTCGATTTTAACCCTTCTTATTTTTCCCATCCACTCAGTAGCGAAGCGACGCTAACTCACAGTAATAAGGAAATTAGAGACTATTGGATTGGTCATGGACAAGCTTGTCGCCGTATTTCTGCGTATTTTGGCGAGTCATTAAATAGTGCTTCCGTAATGAATATTTGGATCCCTGACGGCATGAAAGATCTCCCCGTCGACCGCTATGCGCCACGCCAACGCTTAGTCGAGTCATTGGATGAAATTATCAGTGAAAAAATTGATATTAAATATCATATCGATGCCGTCGAAAGTAAGTTATTCGGTATTGGTGCCGAATCTTACACCGCAGGCTCCAGTGAGTTTTATTTGGGCTATGCCATCACACGTAAAACCGCATTATGTTTAGATGCCGGCCACTTCCATCCAACCGAGGTTATTTCAGACAAAATTTCAGCCGTCATTCCTTATGTTGAACGCCTATTACTGCACGTCAGCCGTCCTGTGCGTTGGGACAGTGACCACGTCATTTTACTTGATGATGAAACTCAAGCGATTGCCAATGAAATCATTCGCCATAACTTAAAAAACCGTGTGCACATTGGTCTCGATTTCTTTGACGCATCGATTAACCGCATTGCTGCGTGGGTCATTGGAACTCGCAATATGAAAAAAGCGTTACTACGCGCCTTACTTGAACCCACCGCAAGACTGCGTCAACTCGAAGCAGAAGGGGACTTCACAGCTCGCCTCGCGCTATTGGAAGAACAAAAATGCCTGCCATGGCAAGCTGTTTGGGATGAATACTGCGAACGCAACAATGTTCCTGTAGGCGAAAAATGGTTAGATGAAGTTAAACAATACGAAAAATCAACATTATTAACACGTTAAGGTGAATTGTATGCAAGATATTCTGACATCTTGGTTTGTCCAAGGGATGATAAAAGCCACCAGCGATATGTGGCTCAAAGGCTGGGATGAACGTAATGGCGGTAATGTGAGCTTACGACTAACTGAAGACGATGTTGCTCCATTTAAACACACTTTTCACGCTGACCCGCGTTATATCGAAACAACTGAACCAGTTAAAGAGCTAGCAAACCAATATTTTATTGTCACAGGTTCTGGTAAATTTTTCCGTAATGTTGCCTTAGACCCTGCAGATAACTTGGGTCTAGTTCGTATCGATAATGAAGGTCAGGGTTACCATATTGTTTGGGGCTTTGTGAATGGTGCAATACCAACCTCGGAATTTGCTGCTCACTTTCAATCACATATCACACGTATGCAAGCCACTAATGGCGCTAACCGCGTCATCATGCACTGCCATGCAACCAATATCATTGCGCTGAGCTATGTTTTACCGCTCGATAGTGCATCCATCACGCGTCATTTATGGGAAATGAGTACCGAATGTTTGGTTGTTTTCCCTGATGGTATCGGTGTGCTGCCATGGATGGTGCCTGGCACAGATGGCATCGGCTTAGAAACAGCGGAACAAATGAAACAACATGGCTTAGTACTTTGGCCATTCCATGGAATTTTTGGTTCCGGCCCAACCTTAGATGACGCTTTTGGTTTAATTGATACCGCAGAAAAATCCGCTGAGATACTTGTCAAAGTTCTCTCGATGGGCGGTAAAAAACAAACTATTTCAACAGAGAATCTGATTGCGCTTGCCAAGCGATTCAATGTCACACCAATGTCTGATGCATTGAAATAAAGCCTGTTTCTCTGTGGATAGGCCTTCCCTTCCACAGAGAAATTAAAACGATAATAAACAGTGAGGAATAGTTCATGGGCAGTGGAATTTTACTCGGTATTTTTTGGCATTTTGTCGGCGCAGCTTCGGCGGCTTGCTTCTACGCACCATTAAAAAAAGTTAAAAACTGGTCATGGGAAACTATGTGGTCCATTGCCGGGATTTTTTCTTGGATTATTTTACCTTGGACCATCAGTTATATTTTACTTCCTGACTTTTGGGCCTACTACAGCTCTTTTAGTGCAAATATTCTGATCCCCGTTTTTTTATTTGGTGCTATGTGGGGGGTGGGTAATATTGGCTATGGTCTGACTATGCGCTATTTAGGTATGTCAATGGGCATCGGAATTGCCATTGGTATTACGCTCATTGTTGGTACCTTAATGACCCCAATTATTCAAGGCACATTTGGCGAATTGATTGCCTCTACGGGCGGAAAATTAACAATTCTTGGCGTCCTTGTGGCTGTTCTTGGGGTTGCCATCGTTTCCTATGCCGGGTTACTAAAAGAAAAAGCGACCGGAGTGCAAGCCGAAGAGTTCAACCTGAAAAAAGGCTTATTACTGGCAGTCATGTGCGGCATTTTCTCAGCCGGTATGTCATTCGCAATGAGTGCAGCCGTCCCTATGCACGAGGCGTCCGCTGCCCTTGGCGTTTCTTCTCTTTATGTGGCATTACCAAGTTACGTCATCATCATGGGTGGCGGTGCATTAATCAATTTAGGCTATTGTTTTATTAGACTTATCTATCGTAAAGATATCTCTTTCAAATCAGATATCTCTGTCCCCAAAGCCCTACTGGTCAGCAATATTTTATTTGCCATTTTAGGTGGCGCTATGTGGTACTTCCAATTTTTCTTCTACGCATGGGGACATGCAAATATCCCATCACAATACGGCTTTATGAGCTGGATGCTACATATGAGTTTCTATGTTCTGTGTGGCGGTATCGTGGGGTTAGCGCTAAAAGAATGGAAAGGCACCGGCAGAAAACCCGTTCGAATTTTATGTTTAGGCTGTTTAGTGATTATCTTAGCGGCAAATATTGTTGGCTTGGGAATGGCCGCCTAGTGTAACAGTTTTTTATTTTAATTGATTGGGAGGTCAGCGATGACCCATAGAATGATACTTAATGAAACCTCATACTTTGGCGAAGGGGCAATTAACCACCTTGTCGAGGAAATTCAAAAACGCCAATTTAACAAAGCACTGATTGTCACGGATGCGGATCTGGTTAAATATAATGTAGTCAGTAAAGTCACCCAATTATTAGATGACGCTAAATTGGACTACGCCATTTATGATGGCGTTATTCCTAACCCAACCATTGATACCGTCCAACAAGGGTTAAAACACTTCAAACAATCTAATGCAGATTGTCTTATCGCTATCGGAGGAGGTTCTCCACAAGACACCGCTAAAGCGATTGGGATTATTATCAATAACCCACAATACGAAGATGTGGTGAGCTTAGAAGGTGTCGCTCCAACCCAAAACCCAGCAGTTCCTATTATCGCAATCCCAACTACCGCAGGAACTGCAGCTGAAGTCACGATTAACTATGTCATCACAGATAACAAGCTGTGCCGTAAATTTGTGTGCGTTGACCCCCATAGTATTCCGATTGTTGCCATTATTGATCCATCAATGATGGCATCCATGCCTGCAAGCTTAAAGGCTGCAACTGGCGTTGATGCTCTCACCCATGCTATTGAAGGCTATATCACGAAAGGGGCTTGGGCACTTACCGATGCTCTACACCTTAAATCCATTGAGTTGATCAGCAATTCGTTACGGCAATCCGTTAAGGGCGACCCGCAAGGTGTTGAAACGATGGCACTAGCACAATACATGGCAGGAATGGGCTTTTCTAACGTTGGCTTGGGGTTAGTTCATGGTATGGCTCATCCCCTTGGAGCGTTTTACAATACTCCACACGGTGTCGCTAACGCCATTTTATTACCTCATGTTATGTCGTATAACGCTGATTATACTGGGGAAAAATATCGTGATATCGCTCGTGCTATGGGTGTAAAAAATATCGATGCCTTTTCACTTCAAGAAGCCAGAAATACCGCCATTGCTGCTGTTTTTGCGCTAAACAAGGACGTTGGTATTCCTGAAAAACTGCGTGAGATCGGCATGAAACTGGAAGATATTCCATCCCTTGCTCAAGCCGCCTTTGATGATGTGTGTACTGGAGGTAATCCACGTGACACCACATTAGAAGACATCACTGAATTATATCAAGCGATTTATTAGAGAGTGATACCATGATAAAAAAAGCATTTGTGATGCAAATTGCTCCTGACGCCCACCAAGAATATCAGCGCCGACATGATGAAATTTGGCCTGAATTAGTGCTGACACTCAAAGAACAAGGTGCACATCACTATTCTATTTTCTTAGATAACAAACGAAATTTATTATTCGGCTACGTGGAAATTGAATCACAGGAACGCTGGGATAGCGTTGCACAAACGGAAGTGTGCCAAAAATGGTGGAAATATATGTCGGATATTATGCCATCAAACCCTGACAATAGCCCAATCAGTGATGAGTTAAGGTCGGTATTTTATTTAGACTAATCTCCCCCTAGGCAGTGCTAGTCTATTGGCTAGCACTTACCTCAATTTATCTTTTTGTAAAAAACAACGGCGATATGCACTTGCTGTCATTTTCATTTTTTTATGGAAGACACTCGAAAAATAATTACTGTCTTCATAACCACATTGCCCAGCGACTTCACTAATCGACAACGAGGTACTACGCAATAATAACGCCGCTTGGCACAAACGTAATTGTTGCAGATATTCCATTACCGTCATTCCTGTTTTCGACTTAAATAAACGCTGCAATGAACGCGCAGACATCTGATGCTCCTGAGCAAATTTTTCTAATGAAAATGACGTATTGATACTTAAATTTAAACAGTTTATTAGCTGATCCATTTGGTGTAATAAACTTATTGGAGCTTGTTCTGGCTGATAACGTAAACGATAAATATAAATAGCTAACTGTAAAAATAGGCCTTCGCAAAGATGAATAGATGGAATATCCGGTTTTTGGCATTCTAATGCCATTTTCTCAATAATGGGCGTCAACGTTGATAAGCTGGAAGGCGGCAATTTCCAGTGCCTAGATGTTATCGGCTGATAACTTAATGGAACATACTTTTCAATAGATTTTTTAATGAGAAACTCATTAGGTTTATATAATACATTAACCAGTTTTAAATTATTTACTGAGTGATAGCCATGACAATCTTCCGCATTAATATAAAACAGATCTCCACAAGTAATTGGATAATCAATACCATTCCAATGGTGTAAACCATTTCCTGAAAAAACAATCACAAACTCATTAAAATTATGGCTATGAACAATAAAATCTTCCTGAGAATCCCGCATTTCTATCGTCACGGTATTTTCAGGCCTAATAAAATAATCACTGCTGTTGATCGAAAGAATGCGTTGTATCATGATCACCTCAAAAAAGTGTAGGGATGATCATTACGATCTTTTTTAATTACTGCAATGACGCAGGTCACGGGGTGTGAAATTATACTCACTTTTAAAACACGTCGAAAAATATGCACTATCATTAAAGCCACTTTCCAATGCAATATCCGTAATGGTTTTATTTGAAAAACGAATTTGGTAATAAGCTTCTGATAGCCTCAACTTTATTAAGTAATTTTGTGGTGATATGCCTAAATTATTTTTCATATAACGATGAAAGGTCCGTAATGACACTGAAAATTGAGTGGTTAAATGCCCCCAATCGACATCTTCGGTAAAGTTCATATTTAGCCAGCGTAACATCTGGATAATACGTTGTTCATTATTCCCTTCACCAATATGGTTATAACGGCCATCTTGTAAATTAACAATTAACTGCAAAAAAAGGCTTTCAGTATAAGCAAGATCAGAGCTATCGCTTTCGTTGAGTTTATCAATAATTTGTTGTGCTTTATTGTAATGCTCTTTATTTAAGAGCCAATGTGAAATGTTTTTTTCAGCATCTGTCGGAAAAAAATGACTGATATTATTTAAATAGGTAAAACTGGAGTCTGAGCGATAAAGTACATTGGTTAAATTTAGGTTGGAAACATTATCAAATAAGTGATAATCACAGGATTTTATATAGCACACCATCCCAGGACATAATGTATAAGGCCTCCCATTAAGTACATGTAGGCCAATACCCTGAGTTACCAAAAAGATCTCACTAAAATCATGTGTATGTTCAGGAAAAATAGGCTGAGGTACCCTTGGCTCAACTGTAATGTGCTGCTGCGGTGTGATAAAAAAATCTTCGCTATATAATTTCATGAAAGATCTCCTAATAAACACTTCTCGCCCGTAAAACTGACCATGGTTTATTTATCGTTCGTGGGATTATCGTAAATACCCTTATATCCCTATTCTATTGATCTCATCCAAAATCGCCTTGAAATTATGACCAAGTAATCACGCGTTATTGGCGATATTTTCAAGAGTTCACCAAGTAAATGTACAAAATGTGACCCTAGATACATAAAAGCCACTCTATCTAAGAACACCGTCTCTGTAGCACATAGCGTATAATAACGATCACACGTTGTTGTAAGCGAGTCACAACATAAAAGGGTACAGATTCTCTACGGCTTTAATTGAATCAAGAGATACCAATAACAGATACTTGATGTAGGATGAGTTGGATTGAAATGTATTAACGGAAAAGTAGAAGATTTCTTATAACATTGTGATTTAAAACATAAAAAAAGACGCCTTTAGTATCTCAAACTGCTGACCCTAAATAGTCATTAGGGAATTATTGAATACTACCCTAAATTAAATAATTCCATCAAAAACAACACAAAATGCCTGTGTAATTTTAAACCAGAAAAACCTCATTATCTCTCCGCCATTTTAGGCTAAGCCAATACCACCGCATAGAAGTGATATTGACTTAATACAAACCTGAAACTTACTAACGATAGCTAAATAAAACATTCACGGTATTACTGAATTGCCCTGATTTAATGGCTTCGGCATCTTTCTTGGATAATTCGACACTGTAAGGGAAGTAGCCAGGCTGCTGTTTACTGATACTCCCTTTATAATAATACTGATCAAATGCGACCTGCTGGTTATTGGTTCTGTCTGTAATTGCAGCTTGTAGGCCATTGTCAAAGACGATGTACTTTTTATTTACCACGCCGCTGTTGCTTTGGAATGCAACACTGACTTCTAATGCTGCTTCACACGTTGAATCGGGCACTAAATCTAATGAAAAGTTTTCTCTAACTATTTGACCATTTTCAAAATTCTCAGCAGTGAGTTCTTTAAAATCAACCACTTTATTGCTCATACGGACAATCGGTGTTGGGCAATAGTTCACCAGTTTTCCCACAATCTGGGCGCGGTATATATCGCCAAAATTTCGGCCTGTTCCATCAACATGATAGCCCACAGTAAATAAACCTGTATCAAACGATTTTAACGGCCCTACACCTCTTTTGAGCTCATAGATATATATGAAAGCAATATTATACTGACCTGGACTCCAATACCCCACTTCTATCCTAGGTGTGTTTGTAGCGGTAATTTCTACGGGTCTATTTGGGTCCGTATATTGATAGAGCCGAACACCGTTTGACAATAAATACGCTTTTGTTGTTGCTGGTGTTTGATTAACAAAATAAATCATTCTATCTTGTGTATTTCCACTAAAATTACATCTCCATGAAAAAAAGCCTGTAGATGCCGTTCCTAGTATCGTACCCGCGGGTATTGAACCAGGCGTCGTGTTCATATCTATATTTATCAGTGGTGACGGATTCCAGTTGTGTCCGCCGTTAGGGACACAATCCGCGCCTGCATAGACATCATGACCAAAGGCTAGAAGCATTATCCCTAATATACCTTGCAGTGCTTTTATTGATTGTTTTTTGTTATTTTTCATTTGTTTTTCGCCTGTGGCAATAATTGGCAAGGCTGTGCTGCGGCACACTGGTATTTATTAAATTTCAGACCACCGAAGTCATCAATATAAGCGACTTCAAAACTGTTCCATGCCGGGTTTTTCAAGGTCACGGTCGAATCACTGAACGGGGCGACAAGCACTTCAGGGAAATCTTTATCTTTACTTTGATCAACATTGATATTGGTGATCACAATATTAAACGGGGTTGGATTCGACAACGTAATCTGTCCACCTTGTTTTGTGACTTTTAAATCGCGCTGAAAATCTTTCTCGGCAGAGACTGTGTAGTCAATACCTTTTGGGCGATAAAACAGTTTTAAGCGTGATTGGATAGTAAACTGAACCGCATTCGCTTCTTTACCTTGCGGTGGAATACCTAATACATTGAAATACAACAGACTCTCCCTGTCCGTGGGTAAGGTATTTTGCCCATCCATATACGCAATTTTGATTTGTTTTTTCTGTTTAGGGCCAATTTTTTGTAAAAAAGGTAATGCCACTAGTGAGTTAGTCAGCTTTTCACCTTTTTGGTTTTCTATCCATGTCTGCGCTAAAAACGAAGAGGCGGTATCTTGGTTTTCAACAACGATACTGGTTCCGCCATCGGCTTCATTAAAAATAACACGGGTTCTATCTAACCCAAGAACGGCATACGCTTGGCTCATGACGCTTGAGAGTAAAACAACGGAAAGTACTTTTTTAAATAATGTCATTTTTTCACCCATTGAAATCACATTAGTGACGACAAGCAATTGAATCGCTACTTTTAGCCAGGAGACTGTCCGCTAAGAACGTACACGCTTGTGCATCTCCCCAGTTAACGCTAAGTTGGTCGCCCATGTTCAACCCGGTTAAGTAGACGATACCGGATTCAGCAATAATGCCTGAAACTTTACCCGTTACGTTATTTTTCACCACTGAGCCTAATGGTGGGTATTGACCATTAGCCAGCTTAATTCGTGTTATCAGTGACTTACCAATATCTGCATCCATTTTAGCATAACCGATTGCCCCATCAGTGAGTGTAGACGCTAAAACATTATCATCAATGTTTACGGTGTCTGGCAGGTTGTTCACATCCACCTTGTATTCCATATTATAGTAGGTCGGAACGTTACTGATGGTGGCTAACCCACGGCTATTCGTCGTCGCATGGCCATTTTCAATCATCACGCCTTGCGCATTTGGCACATCAACCACTAAACGAGATTGGTCACGATAGGTTAAACGGTGCGCAGAAATACCGTGCTGTGTCGCGGTGACCGAGCCACTCATCGTCATACTTAGCGACGTCATGGAATCCGATAATGACCCCGTCACTTGGACTTGGCCGGCATCCGCGCTGTGTGACACATAGGTACTCACCATGCCTTCCGATAACCCATCTTGGGTCGATGCGGTTAAATTATAGTTCGTGTTGCTATCAACATGACGACTGTAATTCACGTTATTTGCATAGCGCTTGTTGCTGTCACTGTAAGAGGCGAAATACGATATTGATGCATTTTGGTTTTCAGTACTTAATGGTTTGCTGACGGATAAATAAACTTGGTTATCCGTTTTATTATTCGCCCCACGGACTTGGTTTAAAGACAGGGAGATATTCCCACCTTTCATGACGCCTTCATCGAAGAATTTATTGAGCCCCACACTGAAATAGTTATTTTGCTTACCATTCCAATAGGTTTTACGTGATGCGGTGATATTCGCACTCGCATTCATTCCACGTAATTGCTGAGCGTAAGACAATGAAAAAACATGTTTGTCTTTATTGGTATCGATATCTTGTCTGTCGACAAAGTTTTGCTCAACAAAATTGGATAAAGAGTTAAAGGTTCTGTCGGCAAAACGGTACCCAGTTAATGTCAACTGCCCATCAATACTCGGTAAATCTTTGGCATAGTTAATACGGTAGCTTTTGCCTTTCTCACGCCCCAATAAGGTATCGGCGTAAGATTGGGTGATATCCACCGAAAAAGCCCCTAAAATGCCGATGTTTTGGCCAATACCGAGGTTAATGGCTTTGTATTTATTCCCTGATGTTGCCACGATTCCGCCAAAAACAGAGGTATGGTTAAACACCCCAACAGAGCTTTCGACAGTCATAAAATTGTCGTTAGCATGGGTGCCATTTTTCGGGGATAGCTGACCTAAATTCAAGGTGTAGCGCGCTTGCCCTTTACGGGTTAAAAACGGAATATTGGTTGTCGTAAACTGGAATTTCGTTTCTTTACCGTTATCCTCTGCCACGGTCACATCAATGGTGCCCATGATGGATTGACTTAAATCCTTAATCACAAAAGGGCCCGCCGGCACTTTCACTTGACTGATGATACGGCCATTTTGTGATAAGGTGACCGTTGCGTTTGAGGCGGCAACCCCGGTAATTTGAGGGGCATACCCTCTGAGGTTCGGTGGCATCATGCTTTCATCGGTAAACATGCTCACGCCTTTGAAACGCACGCTATCAAACAAGTCTGATTTAATGAAAATTTCCCCGGCAAACAACTTCGCCGATAAGCTGGCAATGTCCCTAAAAGCGTAGACTTGGTCCCAATCTAAGTTGCGTTTCTTGCTACCCCGTCCATCTTCGCCCGCCAATTTATTCTCATATTGGTAATTTGCCCGTAAACGCCATTGCGCGAAGTTAGCGCCCACATTCCCGAAGGCATAGAGTTGGTTACGTGTTTCTTCGTTTTTACGGATTAAATGATTATCGCTAATCGTATAATCTAAAATTAACCCCGCAATCCCATAGTCGCGCATTTCAGGGCTCACCCACGAAGAATAAGTCGATGCCATATATTTCTGAGGTATCGAAATACTCAGGACTTGTTCGCTATCATTAAAATCGATAGCCACGTTTTTATCGAGAGAGAATAAATTAATACAATCATTTTCTTGAGCAGAAAGTAATATTTCTTTCGCTTCTTCATTTAAGGGAAAACGTTTTATTAATTGTGCCGTAATACACGGCTCAATTGTTCCGTCATGATTAATAAACTTAATTTTTTCGCCGCGGATAATTTTTTTATCATTTAAAATAATATCCGATTCATATAAACCTTCACTTAAACTATTTTTTTCAAAATAGCTTAGGTCAATATTGTCGTCTGCAGACAAATTAAGGGCATTGATATTAAAAGTTTCCGCATTTGTATACCCACCACACATAATGAGTGAGATAATATAACCTATATTTTTTTTCTTAAAATACATGTTGGCACTCTTATGATAATCGATAGTGGGAATACAAAGCTTTACGCTAATTAGCGTAAAGCTTTTGCTTAGGCATGATGGCTATCTTATTCGTAGCTTAATACGTAGTTTGCGATAGAGTTGATGCTACCTGAAGTGGCGGCACCAGTTGCTTCTGCTTGAGCAGACAAAATAATTGTGGTGTCAGACGCTTTCAGTGTTTGCTCTAAAGTCTCACCGGGTTTAATCGTTTTACCTGTACTATCTAAGAATGAAACTGCAACGTTATTTGCGCTACCAGTGCTTGACCATAAAGATGCGTTTGTGGCATCAGGTTGGCCATTAAACGTAATTTTTACTTTAGAATAAGGAGTACCTGAAGCACTTGGGTCTAATTGGCAATCTTGTAATTTTAATTCAAATGAATTGAGTGGGCCTTTTTTACCCGCAGCATCTAAATTAACCGCGGCAATATTACCTAATTGAACTTCTTTATTCACATCAGTCGGTGCAATTGTACATGCACCGCTATTAATTGTGCCTTTAAACGTAATTTTACCTGAGCCGGCATCCGCAGCCATTGCAGAAATAGAAGTTGTCGTTAACGCTAAGCATAATGCAATTAAAGTCTTATTCATGTTATCTACCTTATATTAAGTCATTTAATTAAAAATTTTTATCTGTTGTGAAGAACGAAACAAATAATATCCATAAAATGAGTAATCAGATATCGCTAAAGTATGTATTTCGCCGGTAGAATGTAACGAAATATATTAAATTAACGCATTGAAATTAAAAGAAAATAAAAAACGAAATATTTATTAACATTATCACTAGCACCGCGTTAAGGCGTTGAATGCAGATCTTTAAGCCAAAAAACAACTCACCATAAGCATTAAACGCCAACATAACCCATAAAAACAAACAAACGCATTACAAGAGTATTTAAGCAGTGAAATATATCTTAAATAATCAAAAACTGAGTTATTTAGATATTTATTTACATCCGTTTATGGTTTTGAAATGACTTTATCGCGTTAGATTAATTCATTCGCATAGAAAACTAGCCTAATCGTTTGTTTTCTAATGTTATTTCTGATGGGATTAAATGAAGGCGCTATTCTGATGTTTTTCACTTATTTTTATCCGGTAAAGTAGATAAAACAAAATATATTACAAAACAATTGGTTACCATCAAACTCCATACTATCATTGAGATAGCTTTTGATAAAAGGATGAATAAAGGATGAATAATAGCCCGCTTATCAATAAAAAAATCCCTTAAACCGAAGAGTAACGAAAAGTTTAAGGGATAAATGCGCGAGTCTAATTAGAAGTATAAAAAGTAGAAAGTTACGACAAGGTTAACGATTGCAGCAACTGCCATTGGGATTGCCGTTCGTTTTACTATTTGGAACGGCGAAACCCCTGCAATTCCTGCAATTGCAACAATTGCTGCAGTGATAGGTGACACAGTACGCCCAAAGCTTGTCATAATTTGCATCGGTAAAATGAGTGTCACCACATCCACTTTAAGGAAAGCAGCAATTTTCGGTGTCAATGCAGCAAAAGAGAAGAATGCTGCATTCCCTGAACCCATCAGGAAAGCCGCGAGTGCAAGGATGGCACTCATAACAATAATCATCGCACCAATACCAAAGCCGGCATCTTGAGCTGCGCTAATTAACGTATCCACCGCCCCACTTTTGAGTAATCCATTTGCGAAAAACTCCCCTGAAACAATCAAAGAAACGACTAAAACAAACTGTTTCCCCATTCCTTCAAAGAACAACATAAAGCTGTCCATGACGGCTTTCGCATCACGTAAACGGACGTATTCAAAAATCAGTGCAATGACGGTACTGATAATCATCGCGGTGGTAACTTCCAACTTAATATATGGGTGTAATAATGGGCTAAACCCGATAATTAGGATCAATGGAATAACTGGTAACAACGCATAAGACAATGGGACTTTATTACCGCCATCTTCTTTAATAGTATCAATTTTGCTCAAGTCAAAAACAAACCCTTCACGCTTATCCCACCAACGCTGAACAAAGAAATGGGTGATTGCCACTGCAATAATAATAGGGATAGTTACGGGTAATTGGTGTTGAACAAAGTAAACAGCGGGTTCAATATCCGCGGTTTTCGCTGCCATAATGACATTACCAGAACCGGGTCCATGGTCGATAAACTGGCAACAACCGATAACCGCTAAAGCAGAGAGTGGGCTGATTCCCGAACGAATTAATATAGGGTACATTGTCACCATTAATAACATCCCCAGCCCTGCATGGCTTGGAATGAAAATCACCAGAACTTGCGTCACTAGAAATGAAATCACTAATAGCAAATAAGGTGATTTAATGGTCTTTAGCGGCTTTTCAAAAATAGCAAATAATGCGCGACTAGCTCCCACATGCTCCATATAACGGGAGAATCCAGCAATCGCCATTAATGTTAACCCTAAGCCAGCTAATCGAGAGCTCATGATATCAGTAAAAATTTGGAAGATATCAAAGTACTTAAAATGCGTGGTTTTATTTTCTGGTAACAATGAATTAAGATCTAAAGATGCGGTTAGGAGCAACAAAAGTAAGCCCCCTAGCAACAAGACTGGCTGAGGTTTATAACCCCGAGCCAGCAGGTAAACAACCAGCGCTGTAACTAGCGCGGCAATGATTAAACCTGTCATAGAAGAATTCCCCAGTATTGGTGCAGCTTTATTGTTATTGATTTAATGTTGAAAATGCTTGTGTAATATCCGCTATCAAATCATCCACAGACTCCAAGCCAATATGTAAACGAACAAAAGGCCCATGACCTTCGCTCCAATCTGATGCTGTTCTTGCGCCGACTACGTTAACGGGTAGTGCGAGGCTTTCGAACCCACCCCACGATGCGCCGATACCAAACAGGGCTAGAGCATCAATAAAGTTTTCTGTTTGCTTCGCGGTATATTGTTTTTTGAATTCAATGGTTAATAAGCCATTACTACCTTTGCAGTCACGCTTCCATAAATCATGGCGTGGATGAGATGGCAATTCAGGGAACCAGACTTTTTCCACTTCAGAACGCGTTTCCAGCCATTGCGAAATCGCTAGTGCAGCTTTGCCATGCGCAGCTAATCGCTGTCCTAAAGTACGCATCCCTCGTAAAACTAAGGCAGCATCATCGGGGCTACTGGCTTGACCTAAAGCTTCTGGCAAAGCGCCAATTTGTTTCCACGCTTTTTCTGTCGCAACCATAATTCCCATCATCACATCAGAGTGCCCACAAAGGTATTTTGTCGCTGCAATCACAGAGACATCTGCGCCTAATTCCAACGGGTTATATAACCATGCTGAACCCCAAGTGTTGTCAACACCCACTGGGATATTTCTTTCATGTGCAATACGGCATATTTCGGGTAAATCCAACATTTCATAAAGTAATGAACCTGGGGATTCAACAAAAATAAGTTGTGTATTACTTTGAATTTTTTGCTCAAAATCTGAAGCATCTGTTTTAAAGAAGCTGTAGGCGATGTTATTTGGTTTTAAAAAAGCATCGGCTATTTTACGTACAGGTTCATAAACAGAATCTGCAAACAATACGTGCCCACCACTGTGTGCATAGCCCATAATAGTGACTGCAATCGCGGCTAGACCCGTAGGAAATAATTGCGCTCTATAGCCCCCTTCTAATTCAGTCACCAGGCTTTCGAGTGCAAATGCGGTTTCTGTACCTCGCGCACCGTAACTTAAAACACGTTCCGTTGCGCGGCGATCGCGAACATCACGCCAGCTTTTAATTGAATCAAAAACAATAGTACTCGCTCTCATTACTGGCGGATTAATTGGTCCTGATGTTGTAATAGGTTGTCGTCCACTATGTATTAATTTTGTATATTTATTTAATGTCATTGTTTATTTCTCCAAATATAGAAATAGATTCCCTAGTAATTAAAAGGAAGGTTATTTATTTTTAAAAGTTCGATTTCATATTATGTATATCAAATTACTTTCCTTTTAAAACATGACTTATTTAAAAAGATGATCTTCATCATATAAATGAGCATTAATTAAATTAATGAAAACTTAAGAGAAAATTAAGAATTAAAATCGATATGTAATAAACAATAAATTAAAATATAACAAATTGATTTAAATGGAAAAATAAATACATAAGAAAGTCTTTTATTAACATTAATCTTATTAAGGTGTTTATTTTTATTTTTTATTGCATAAATAAAGCAACTCTCTAACAAATAACCACCTTTTAATTTTCAATATTATTCTTATACAGGGGAATATTATGGGTACCAGTGTTTTTGATTCTGTATTATTAAAAAACTTATGGTCTACAGAAGAAATGCGCGCTATTTTTTCTGATAAGGTCAGAATGCAAAATTGGCTTGATTACGAAGCTGCATTAGCGATTGAACAAGCTGAATTAGGTTTAATTCCAAAGCAAGCCGCAGAGGTCATTGCTGATACGGCAAAACTTGAAAAGTTAGATATGGATTTCATCTTAGAGCAAGTGCGTTTAACTCGTCATCCACTTGTTCCAACCATTCGTGGTTTAGAGCATGCTTGCCCTGAACATTTTGGTGAATATGTCCATTTTGGGCCCACGACACAAGATGTTATGGACACAGGCTTAGTGCTTCAACTAAAAGAGGCTCATAACATTTTTTTACGTGATATCAAAATATTAGGGCGTTCTCTATTATCGTTAAGCGAAAAACATCGCAATACACCAATGCCTGGACGAACCTTAGCCTTACAAGCCCTACCGATTACTTTTGGCCACAAAACTGCTATTTGGTTAACGGAATTAGCACGCCATTATCAACGATTAAAAGAAATCGAACCTCGCTTATTCGTTGGTAGCGTTGTTGGCGCTGTTGGAACTAAGGCCTCATTGAGCGACAAAGCAGATGAGCTTGAAGTTCGTGTATTAAATCGACTCGGTTTAGGCACCCCTGAGATTTCTTGGCAGCCGGCTCGTGACCGATTTAGTGAATATGGCATGCTGATCGGTTTAATTAGTGGCACATTAGGGAAAATTGCCAATGAAATTTTATTATTAGCCCACAATGAAATTGATGAACTTTCAGAGCCTTTTAGTAAAGGTCAAGTTGGCTCCTCAACGATGCCACACAAGCGTAACCCTGCCATTGTCGAAAATGCGGCCTGTGTCAGTAATACATTGAAAGCTAACCTTTCTGTGCTTACCGACATGATGAAACACCAACACGAAAGAGATGGTGCGATTTGGAAGATGGAATGGAAAGTGATGCCAGAAATGTGCCTGATGCTTTCGGTGATCTTCGATAACATGAAAACGGTATTAGGGGGATTAAACGTGCATGTCGATAAGATGCGCCAAAATTTAGATATTTTAGGTGGATTTATGCTCGCTGAGCGCGTCATGTTTGCTTTATCAGACAAAGCGGGTAAACAAACTGCCCATGAAATTGTTTATGAAGCTTCTATGTCTGGCCAAGAAGAAGGCATCACTTTTATTGAGGCCATTAACCGTGACACGCGCATTCGTGACCATATAACGCAAGAAGAACTTGATGCCCTATTAGATCCAACGACCTATGTGGGAAATGCTCCTGAACAAGTCACTCGAGTAATAGAACAAACCAAAGCATCCGGTTGGCTTAATGACTAATGCATTTTAGCAAAGTTTAAATCTTTACTTTCTTAAAGCCAGTCAAGTGCTGGCTTTTTCATTCACCAGAGGTATCTATGACATTAAGCCAACAGCTAAGCCAATTTATCACATCCCTATCATTTTCTGATATTCCACCGCAAGTTATTGAACGCGCCAAATATCATTTACTCGATACATTAGGCGTTGCACTTGCCGGAAGCCTCCAACAAAGCGCAACACAATGCCGTAAGGGAGTCGCTTATTTACCTGATCATCAAGGAAAAATTCCAATTTGGGGAAGTAACCAAACCGTTTCAACTACCACCGCCGCTTTAGCAAATGGTATTTCTGCGCATGTATTAGATTTTGATGATACACACACCGACTCAATCACTCACGGTAGTGCCGTACTTACTCCTATAGCCTTTGCACTCGGTGAATATTTACAGGCGACAACAAAAGAGATCCTTACTGCATGGATTATTGGCTGGGAAGTCGCAGCCAGAGTGGGATTAGCAAGTCATAGCGGGTTTCACCTACGCGGCTTCCACTCTACAGCTATAGCGGGTATTTTTGGTGCGACGGCTTGTGCAGCTTCATTACTCAAATTAACTCGGGAACAAACAGTTAACGCTCTAGGCCTAACAGGAAGCCAAGCCAGTGGTGTTGCTGAATACCTAACCAATAGCTCGTCAGCAAAATGTTTTCATGCGGGATGGGCTGCGCAATCAGGCATTATTGCAGCATGTTTAGCTAAAGGCGGAATGACAGGGCCAGAAACTATTTTTGAAGGACGCTATAGTCTGTACCAAACACATGGTCTCCGTGAAAAGGCACATCCAGAGCAAGTCGCCCAAGACTTAGGTAATGTTTGGCAATTCATGAATGTTTCCATTAAGCCCTACCCTGTTTGCCATTTTGCTCATGCCACCGTCGATTGTGGGAGACGATTATTACAACGAGGAATAACCCTCGATCAAATTGCAAAAGTAGAATGCGTTGTCGATCCCGTTGCAGCGGCCTTAATTTGTGAGCCACCAGAACAAAAATGGGCACCTCAGAGTGCCTATGCAGCGAAATTTAGCCTCCCGTGGTTGTTTGCCGCTGGTTTTATCGAAGACAAATTAACATTAAGTTTGCTCTCTACCGAAAATTTACAGCGAGCAGATATCCAAAACCTCGCGAAAAAAGTCAGCTATCGTTATCCCACTGAAAATGAAATTCCTTTCCCAACCTATTTTCCCGGCCTAATTTTTGTCACATTAACCCATGGTGAGACAATAACGGAACGATTAGATATCCAATACGGTAACCCACAAAATCCAATGTCTTTGGAGGATATTGTGAGCAAATTCTATGACAATGCAGGGCTGGTAATGAAAAATGAACAAGCTGCGCAGCTTGCTAAAAGTGTATTATCTTTTGAAGCGAAAACTATATCAGCTATCACACAGCTATTGCGTGTTGGTCTTTAATAAGACCGACTAACGAATAGAAGCCCACACTGAATGGGCTTCTATTTTTCCTTCCTCTTATTATTCATTTAACTGAGCAATAATTTGCTGTAAATGAGCAATAGCAACATCATTGAGAGGTTCTTGTGGAAGGATCGGGTCACCAACATTAAACCCTTGAATGTTTAAAGATGCTTTAATACATGACGCTAATGCATATTGCGTAAAAGCTTCGTTGATTTGCCACATTTCTTTCTGTTTTGCTAACGCTGTATCCCAATCCCCTCTAGTGGCCAACTCATACAGTTCAACACACTGTTTTGGCAACACACAGGCAGGACCCGCCATCCAGCCCACACCACCTAATTTAATGACTAATAAAGGAATATGAGCTGAGGCACTAAAAATTTTAACCCGCTCACCGAAGGTGTTGAGCATCGTTAATAACCTTCCAGTATTACTCGATGCATCTTTAACATATTCGATATTAGGGATATAGCTTAATTCATTCAAAAGAGAAATAGACAGTACATCCCCCAGCAAACCAGGGTTGGTATAGACCGTCATGGATTTTTCAGGAAAAGACTCCGCTATTGTTTGGAAATAACCCAATTGGGCTTTATCACTCAGAGGGTACATTTTTTGCGATATCAGCACCATGCCATCCACACCTAAATTGGCATACTGTTCCGCTTGAAAACATGCATCTGACGTTGAGAAACTGGCAACCCCCGCTAATACAGGTACTCGCCCCGCAGCTTGATCAACTGTAATGCGAACCACCTCATTTCGTAATTCCTGTGACAAATATGCGTATTCACCAGTGCTCCCTAATGGGCTCAATCCGTGAACTCCGCTCGAAATGAGGTGCTCAATTAGGTGACGAAGAGATGATTCAAGAACAGTACCTTTAGTTTGATCGACTGGTGAAACAAGATAAGGAAAAATACCGTGAAAATGGGTCATAATTATTCCTAATTTTAGTTGTTATGGGAGATAACGGCTGTTTGTTCATTTTTTAATGAGTTAAAAAGAATTTGTGCGGCTTTGGTTGGGCTTTTTGAGTTGAGATACAGGTTATATCGAATTGCCGGAAGTACTGGTAGCCCTTCATCCTCACCGAGTATGCGTAAATCCTCCCCTGAAAGCTCAATTGAGCGAGCCATAATACCCAATCCCGCCCTAACCGCAGCGCGTGCTCCAGATAGTGTTGTCGCCATATAAGCAATGCGCCAAGGTATTTGCTGTTGTTCGAGGTGATTGATCATCATCTCGCGATAAGTACTCGGCTCATCTAACACAACTAATGGCAGCGGCTGCTCTAAGTTAAAACTAAAATGTTTCCCGCAATACCATAGTGAAGGGGAAACACGTAAGACAATTTTAGGGTAGCCAACATGCTCCTCGGTTGAGATCGCCAAATCGAGTTCATTATCCTCTAACATTGACATAAGAAATGGGCTGCGTTTGACAATAATATCCATGATTAAATTTGGATAAGCTCCTGAAAATCTGGCTAATAAATCAGGCAATATTGTATTCGCGGTGTCATCTGGCGAACCAATTTTTAATACTCCGTCAATTTCTTCATAAACTAGTGATAAACATGCCTCATCATTAAGACGTAAAATACGGCGGGCATAGCTCAATAGTTGTGTACCAGAGTCCGTCAATGCTTTATTTCTGCCCTGCCGGACAAATAACTCCTTGCCAATGAGTGACTCCAGCCGTTGCATTTGTTGACTCACCGCTGATTGCGTTCGGCAAACAGATTCTGCGGCGGCGGCAAAAGTTGCACCATCAACAACCGCAATAAAAGTGCGAAGTAAATCAAGCTCTAAATTAAAAATAGGACGTTTAGCAGCTGGCATTTTAGTTATCTCTTTTCTTAAGGTGTGTGGTGTCATCCAACAAAAGTGTTTAATTTACATACTAAGAAGAAAGCCTTAAATAATCTATGTTAGAGCTCAATAGTTTGGCTCTAAATTGTAGCGACTTAATAATAAATTTGACTACCTGAATATCCGCCATAATACGATTGATAAAGTAGCTACAGATGGAAAGACATAACAAATGGTTATTTATAGGCGATTCTCCTCAAAAGAGTTTGCCATCAGATAAACTTAGTCAGTAATTTCATTCGGTATCCCCAATTTCAAAAGTCACTGATTGATTTTGTGTACAGTGTCGTGACTACTTCACACTCAATCAAAAATGTTGCCCGAACTGCCAAAAGGGGATTTTGTGTATTGCTGCGAAGAATGTTACAGAGGAACATCGGCTTAAAATAGAAGAGTGATTTGCATATAAACAATTTAAATATTAATGGATTTTAATAATTATAATGCTATTCATTTTATAACCTAACTCACTCCTATATTCTGTGTATAATTAAGCACTAATCCCAATTTCGTTGAGAGAGCTGCTATGGCTGGTATGAATAAAACTCATCTGACTGAAACAGACATCATCACTAAATTTATCCTCCCTGCAATTAAAGATGCGGGTTGGAACTTGATGTCGCAGATCCGCCAAGAAGTCAAACTTCGCGATGGTAAAGTCGTTGTGCGTGGTAAGCTAGCAGCACGGTTGACAGTGAAATCAGCCGACATAGTGCTCTACCATAAGCCGGGGTTACCACTTGCAGTCATAGAAGCTAAAGCGAATAAACACGAGATGGGAAAAGGGATGCAGCAAGGGCTAGATTACGCGCGCCTACTCGATGTCCCTTTTATTTTTGCTTCTAATGGTGATGGTTTTATCTTCCACGACAAAACAAATCCTGCGCAGCTTGAATCCGAAATTACACTCGACGATTTTCCAACACCTGAACAGCTTTGGACTAAATACTGTATTTGGAAAGGTTTTACCGCTGAACAATTGCCTGTCATCAGCCAAGACTATTACGATGACAGTAGCGGCAAATCCCCTCGTTATTACCAGCTACAAGCCATTAATAAAACTGTAGAAGCCGTTTCTGCTGGGCAAAAACGTGTATTACTCGTAATGGCGACAGGTACTGGCAAAACCTATACCGCATTTCAAATTATTTGGCGCTTATGGAAAGCTAAAAATAAAAAACGCATTCTGTTTCTTGCCGACCGCAATATCCTTGTCGACCAAACTAAAAATAACGACTTCCAACCTTTTGGCAGCGCAATGGCAAAGGTGACAGGTAGAACAATTGACCCAGCTTATGAAATTCAATTGGCACTCTACCAAGCAATTACAGGCCCAGAAGAACACCAAAAAGCCTTTAAGCAAGTTGCTCCCGATTTCTTTGATTTGATTGTTATCGACGAGTGCCACCGCGGTAGTGCATCGGAAAACAGCGCATGGCGAGAAATTCTTGAGTACTTCAGCAGTGCAACTCAAATTGGCTTGACCGCAACACCAAAAGAAACCGATGACGTTTCCAGCACTGATTACTTTGGCGACCCCGTTTATACTTATTCACTTAAAGAAGGCATCGAAGACGGCTTCCTGGCGCCTTATAAAGTGGTTCGAGTCGATATCGATGTCGACTTACAAGGTTGGCGCCCCACTAAAGGCCAAGTTGATAAACAAGGCCAACTGATTGATGACCGAATTTATAACCAAAAAGACTTTGACCGCACTATGGTGATTGATGAGCGTACCCAATTGGTCGCACAAACCATCACTGACTACCTAAAACGCACTAATCCTATGGATAAAACCATCGTTTTTTGTAACGATGTTGACCACGCTGAACGTATGCGCCGTGCGTTGGTAAACCTAAACCCAGAACAAGTGCGAATAAATGAAAAATACGTGATGAAAATCACTGGCGATGACGACATCGGTAAGGCGCAACTCGATAATTTCATCAACCCGAAAAAGCCTTACCCAGTGATTGCAACCACCTCAGAACTGATGAGTACGGGTGTGGATGCGCAGACCTGCAAACTGGTCGTGCTAGATCAAAACATTCAATCCATGACCAAATTTAAGCAGATCATCGGGCGTGGAACACGTATTAACGAGAAGTTCGATAAACTCTGGTTCACCATTCTCGATTTCAAAAAAGCCACCGAACTGTTTGCAGATGAGCGCTTTGATGGCGTGCCTGAAAAAGTGATCCGCACAACACCTAAAGATATTTCCGATCCTGAATCGGATTTCAATGAAATACTCGAAGGTGAAACGTCAGAAAGCGAAACGTTAGATAACGACGTATTTATGGGCGCAGAAGAATCATCCGCTCACTATGGCGCCACATCAGAAAGTGCCAATGGTGCTTTCGAAGAGTGCGAAGAAAACAGAATTCGCAAATATCATGTCAACGGCGTCACCGTAAAGGTGCTAGCAAAACGCGTCCAATATTACGATGCCGATGGCAAATTAGTCACCGAATCCTTTCAGGACTACACCCGTAAAACGCTACTCAAAGATAAAGACTTTGCCTCTCTTGATAACTTCATTCGAAAATGGCACTCTGCCGAGCGCAAACAGGTTATCATTGATGAACTTCAGCAGCTTGGTGTGCTTTGGGAAGTGTTAGCAGAAGAAGTGGGTAAAGACCTTGACCCATTCGATCTCCTTTGTCATGTGGTTTATGGTCAACCTCCCCTGACGCGTAAAGAACGGGCTGACAACGTGCGTAAACGTAATTACTTCACCAAATATTCAGAACCTGCACAGCATGTACTCAATACCTTGCTGGATAAATACGCGGATGAAGGTGTGCAGGAAATCGAAGATATTCAGGTGCTAAAACTAAAACCGTTCGACAGCCTAGGCCGTCCGCTAGAAATCATCAAAAGTAGTTTTGGAAATAAACAAGCATACGAGCAAGCCGTCAATGAACTGGAAGACCAAATTTATCAGTTACCACCTCGCCAGGCCTAATAACCCATATTATTTTACCACCGTGAGTTATCAGCTCTCGGTGGCTTCATTTTTACCAATGGAATACAAACATGTCGATTAGCTCAGTCATTAAATCCTTACAAGACATCATGCGCAAAGATGCAGGTGTAGACGGTGATGCTCAACGCCTTGGGCAACTGTCTTGGCTATTATTTCTGAAAATATTTGATACTCAGGAAGAAGAGCTTGAACTCGAGCAAGACGACTACCAACTCCCTATTAACTCGCGTTACTTGTGGCGTACTTGGGCGGCAAACAGCGAGGGAATCACAGGGGATGAACTGCTCGAATTCGTTAATGACGATTTATTCCCTGCTTTAAAAAACCTGACCGCGCCTATCGATAAAAACCCACGGGGCTTTGTGGTGAAACAAGCGTTTAGCGATGCCTATAACTACATGAAAAATGGTACGCTCTTACGCCAAGTCATCAATAAGCTGAATGAAATCGACTTCAGCAACAGCACCGAACGCCACTTATTCGGTGATATCTATGAACAAATTCTACGCGACTTACAAAGCGCAGGTAACGCAGGTGAGTTCTATACTCCACGTGCGGTCACTCGCTTTATGGTCAACCGTATTGACCCGAGATTGGGTGAATCGATTATGGACCCAGCGTGTGGTACTGGCGGCTTCCTTGCCTGTGCGTTCGACCATGTGAAAGAGCATTATGTTAAGACAACTGAAGATCATAAAACGCTACAACAGCAGATCTTTGGTGTTGAAAAAAAACAGCTCCCACATTTGCTGTGCACCACGAATATGCTACTGCATGGTATTGAAGTTCCGGTACAAATTCGTCATGACAATACATTAAACAAGCCTCTATCCGCTTGGGATGAGCAATTCGACGTCATTATTACCAACCCGCCATTTGGCGGCACTGAAGAAGATGGGATCGAGAAAAACTTCCCAGCAGAAATGCAGACCCGCGAAACCGCCGACCTATTCCTGCAATTGATCATTGAAGTGCTGTCCGATAAAGGCCGTACAGCCGTAGTTCTGCCAGATGGCACACTGTTTGGTGAAGGCGTCAAAACCAAAATCAAAAAACTGCTGACCGAAGAGTGCAACTTACACACCATTGTTCGTTTGCCAAATGGTGTATTTAACCCATATACCGGAATCAAAACCAATATTCTCTTCTTCACCAAAGGCCAGCCAACCAAAGAAATCTGGTTCTACGAGCACCCCTACCCTGAGGGAGTTAAAAACTATAGCAAAACCAAACCGATGAAGTTTGAAGAATTCCAAACAGAAATCGACTGGTGGGGCAATGAAGCCGATGGCTTTGCCAGCCGTGAAGAAAACAATCAAGCGTGGAAAGTCAGCATTGATGAAATCATTGCCCGTAATTTTAACCTCGATATCAAAAACCCGTATCAAGGTGAAACGATCAGCCACGATCCCAACGAATTACTGGCGCAGTACCAAGCACAACAAGCTGAAATCAGTAAACTGCGTCATCAGTTACGCGATATCCTCGGTACCGCATTGACTGGCAATAAGGAAACAAACTGATGACCGTTGAGAAACTGATTACCGACCATATCGATATTTGGTCTTCTGCGCTACAAACTCGCTCCACCGCAGGACGTGGCAGCAGCGGTAAAATTGATCTTTATGGTATTAAGAAACTGCGTGAGCTGATCTTAGAACTGGCAGTACGTGGTAAATTAGTACCGCAAGACCCAAATGATGAACCCGCCTCAGAGCTGCTAAAGCGCATTGCAGCTGAGAAAGCGGAGCTTGTGAAGCAAGGCAAAATTAAAAAACAGAAGCCGCTGCCAGAAATTAGTGAAGATGAAAAGCCGTTTGAATTGCCGGAGGGATGGGAGTGGGTAAGGTTAGGTTTTATTACTAACTATGGCGAGTGTGATAAGGCAGAACCAACAGATACGGATGCAGATACGTGGATAGTTGAACTTGAAGATATTGAAAAGAGTACATCCAGACTCTTAAACCGAGTTAAATTCTCTGAGCGTCCATTTAAAAGTTCAAAGAATAAATTTAATAAAAATGATGTCCTCTACGGGAAGTTACGACCGTATCTGGATAAAGTTTTGGTTGCTGATGATAGTGGTGTATGTACAACCGAAATTATTCCTATAAAAGTCTACGGCAATATTCTCCCTGGTTACCTTCGCCTTTTACTTAAATCTCCAAGGTTTATTGCTTACGCAAATGAATCAACCCATGGAATGAACTTACCAAGATTAGGAACCGATAAAGCCATCAATGCAGTTGTTGAATTAACAGCAATTGCAGAACAAGTAAGGATTGTCAATAAAGTTGACGAACTAATGTCCCTCTGCGATCAACTGGAACAACAATCACTAACGAGTCTAGAAGCGCATCAGCAACTAGTTGATACCCTGTTAGCGACGCTTACTGATAGCCAAAACGAAAAAGAACTCTCTGAAAACTGGTCACGAATCAATCAGCATTTCGACACGCTGTTTACCACCGAAGCGAGCATCGATGCGCTAAAGCAAACCATTCTGCAACTGGCTGTTATGGGTAAGCTGGTACCTCAGGATCCTAATGACGAACCTGCATCTGAACTGCTTAAACGTATTGAACAAGAAAAAGCGCAGATGGTGAAAAACGGCAAAATTAAAAAACAAAAACCATTGCCACCGATTAGTGATGAAGAAAAACCTTTTGAATTACCGATGGGATGGGAGTGGTGCCGATTGGGTACATTATTTAACTTTCAAAATGGCTACGCATTTAAAAGTGAATGGTTTAGCGATAATGGAATTCGATTAGTCAGAAATGCCAATATATCCCACGGGCATATTAACTGGGCTGATTCAGTGAAATTGCCTGATTCCAGGCTCTCAGAGTTTGAAGGATTTAGTTTGAATGTTGGAGATATTGTCATATCACTTGATAGACCTATAATTAATACTGGATTGAAATATGCATTTATACGCGAGTGTGATTTGCCCTGCCTTTTATTACAACGGGTGGCTAAGTTTAGCAGTATTGGAAATATGATTCTTAGTGGCTTTTTGAGTAAGTGGTTAGAGTCTAATTATTTTATTAATGCCATTGATCCAGGTAGAAGTAATGGTGTGCCACACATTTCTACCAAGCAGCTTGAAATGACCCTTTTCCCTCTATTATCTCAAAATGAGCAGGATAAAATAATCTCGAAAGCCAATGAGCTTATTCAAGTTTGTGAACACCTCAAGTCCCGACTGCAATCCGCTCAACAAACCCAGCTCCACCTTGCGAATGCTCTCACAGAAGCTGCATTAAGCTAAGGAACAGATGATGTCGATTAATCATGCTATCTGGCGTGTGGGTGATAATCCCCAACCGCTAACGACTAGCAAACTTGCCAGCGAACAACTACTGGAAAAAATGATTTTAAACGTCCCAGCCATTCTCTCTGACCAATGGATAATTGAGAACACGTCAAAATTAGAAGTTGCTTTAAGACAGCCTCTTGTAGAACTTTCTATTCAACTCAAACAAAGTGGCTTAATTACAAGAGGGTGAAGAAGAGTAAATCTTAGGTGATAAGGATTTAGACAATTTAGGTTTTGTTAGTTTATGGGGAAACTAGGGGAATTCACATTTCCCTAATATCGTCCCTGATTTGGCGATCAAATTAACTATCCCTCTGCAATAAGCCAATGAAAAATGAAGGCAACCTATTGAATATCATAGATTATAGTCCTATTACCTCAGTAGTGTAATCAGGGCTTTTCATGTGTCAGACTGGGTTATCTATTAGGATCCATAATCTCATTTATATTTTCATTGAATACTATCAACACTTCTCATAAACTTAACCTAAGCTAAATTTTAGAAAGGGAATTAACATGGCGTATAAATATGATCCCGTATCAAAAACACTCATTGATGCGGACGCGAAATTTAGCTTCGAAGAGGTACCTAACTATGATGAGCTTTATTATCAAGCTAATCTAATAAAGATTAAAGGTATTCTTAACAATGAAAAAGACGATGATAATGTTGCTGCAGTAGCTACAATTGAAGAAGCAGATTATATTTTAAAGAATATGTCCACCCCGACGCCTTTCAAAGACCCTAAAGAGGCTTTATTTGGTATTGGTGATTTTATTTCTAATTACTCATCAAATATCTATGAGGCTCATCGTGTTACTAGAATTATCAATGAATTTAGAAATATTAATATCCAAGCAACTGAATATGTTGGCCCAAACGGTAATGTTTATATTCGCCTATCTGGGCATGCTGGAGTTAGAGCTTACTTAAATGGGACTCGGTATTTAATCAACAATCCTCGCATTCTATACATGGGTGTAGGAACCCAAGGTATGAATAACATATCCGTTGGTGCAACTCGATTCGCAATCGTTTTTTCAGCAGCTTACAGAGTAGTAGAATTAATATTCAAAAGTGAATATTCACTAGTGGATTTTTTTGTGAACATCACCATGGATATGGCAAAATTAGCTATTAGCACACAGATAAGTACTGCCATTGTAGGAGGTTTAACAACCGCAGGATTAATTACAGGAGGAAGCGTTATTGTCATATCCGTGGGGATATTTTTACTAGGAGCAGCAATCGCTTATGCTCTGTATAAATTAGATGATGAATTCCAAATTAGTGAGAGTATTATTAAAGCCTTAAAAACTCACAGGCCAAGAAAACCTGAAACACCTTATCACCCAGACCAATTTTTCTCACAGTGGGGGAGGTTCAGTCGTGGTTAAAATAAACCCATTTAAATTGTATTTAATTGCAGCGTTTCTTTTATTTTTAGCTTTATTTTGTTTCTATAACTCTATCATTTATTATAAAAATTATTTCATGATGAAAGATAGAATTTTATTTTCATTTCAAACTGGTCTACTTTGTTTTGCAGCACCTTTTATTATTTATTTTTCATACCTATCTTTTACATGTGGATATACAAAAAAACCACAAAAAATGAATAATAAATTAGCCAGTTTGTTTGCCGGAATCGGGGTAGTGGGTATCATATTTAGCTTTTTCTTTTCTGCCTATGTCAGCATTGATTTAGCATCGAAAGGCTACTACACGTGCTATAAATCATCTATTTTTGCACCAAATGAATATGTTATATCAAAAGAGATGTGTAAGTAATATTCATCTCTTTTGATACTAAAAACTACTTAACCATCTCACTATTGATACTATAGCTTGATGTATTCGCCATTAAATGACTTCTTGATATAGATTCGTATTTCATTTGAACCCGTTGATATGGCATGGATTCATTATCTTTTATTGAATCAGGAAATATGTCGGAAATCTCAATCAAGGAAACACCAGTAAGTTTGATTTCGTAGTATTTTTCAAGTTGCCCCGCTTGACTGGTGCGGTAAAACATAAATTTTGCTTCTAGCACTTCGTTACTATCCAAAGCCACCGAAAGTAAAGGAGATGATTTATCAATCGGCTTAGTAAATACGACGGGTTTATATGAAGCATTCTGCTCGCGAAAAGAACCGCTATTTAGGCCTATTACTTGAATTTCGTCTTCATGGCCTATCTGATAGCGATTACCGATTGAATCCTGAGATGAGCACCCTGCCGAAATCAAACCTTGGCTTTTACCTTTTAACACTAAATACGTCGGATATGCCATACTCTCTCCTGTAATCGTTGGCCTTTAACTATTCATTGTTCATATTACCTGAATTTAGGTTAAGTACACCAATTTAATTCACGTTTAAAGGCTGAATCAAGAATGGTAAGAGTGAAAACCTACAGCCCTTTGTAGGGCTTGGCATATGTCAGGCAGGGTTATCTAAGAGCAGAGACATTTTGTGGCTGTACGCGTTGCTGGAGGCAGGGAAAGCCATAAAATCTAGCTCTAAAGGCTCATCTACCGCGATTAAACAGCCTAAGATAAAGCTCTCCGCTATCGCCATGCGTTTGGGCTTTAAAACCTCTATTTGCTTAACGTTGAGTGGCATTGAGGGGGCACCTATAACAATCGAATTGAAGTGCCCCTTATTTGGCCCCTTTTGGGGATGGACATCAAGAGACGTTATAAGATGCCACTGGATAAAGTTGTCATTGATTTTTTTAGATATTTTTTATTTTATGGATGATTTGAGACGTTAGCATACGTCAAGATAGTGCGAAGGCCGGACTCGCTTTTAATAGCCAACACATTGTTTTTAAGCAATATAATTTTATGTGAAAATTATTGTATACTTAAATATATACTCACAGAGTATACTCATAAAAAAGCTATTTAATAGTCACTGACTTTATCTAAGCCCTTAATCCCATCAATTATATCATTAATTAATGACTCATTTGCTAATAGGTGTTTACTTCCAAACTTAACATATAGTTCATCGAATAATGATTTGAATTCATTAAGAATACATTTCGGTAATTTACTTTTCATACTTTTCATGTTTATTAGTCTAAGTATTGATTCAGAATTTATTGATAAAAGCTTTAAATATCCTGCTATTAGTTTTTTTGAAAAAACAGGAGTTTGATCTTGTGCAGATACCGAAATTATAAAAGTACGAAGGCTCCATACTAGTTTTTTGTTTGCTTCATTAAAAACAGTCAGCTCTTCATATAGATTAAGTATTTTAAAGGCAAGCATCAGGGAAGTATCCATTTCTTCCCTGTAGCTATCTTTATACTTAAACCTTGAGTATATCTTATTAAGGGTTTCTTCACCAAATATTGGTATTGACTCCTTTACCAAGTGTAAAGCAAACAAATCCCCTGAAAGCATTTTTTCATTTAGTACTTTTTCTGGGTATAAGAACAAGCTGACATTAGCATGATTAACTGATTTTATGATACTGCCCTCATAAATTCCTATCATGTCTATATCTGAATCAAACTCTCTCTCATTCCTAGCTGTACTACCAAATATCGCTAATGCTTTCATGCTTTCTTAAGAAATTTCTAGTTTTTTACTTTAATACACTCTAACGCTTGATCTCACAGACCCTGAGCGTCCCCCTAAATCAATAGCCAAATGCCAACTACCACTAAATGGAACATCTAGCCTTGTTAATGATGAAGTAACATACCCCCCATAATAACGATGTTGACGGCCAGACTTATAGCTATGGAAATTATTAGCATCCATTAATTTAACATTAGCCGCATTACCTGAAAGACTAATTTCGACAACTTGCCCTGCATTTAAAGATCTTAAATTATAATATTGATATTGCATTATATGCTCTTTTTTAAAAGGGCTGTTGACTTGCCTCTATAAAATTGAGATCATAGGCAACAGCCTATTAAGGTTACGCACTTAAACGGTCAAGAAAAAGTGCTAAAAACAAATAAAGCGGATCATTGCTACTAACAATTCCGCTCTATTTTTCCTTTCTGACACCTTTGAATGGTGTACCATCTGATTTTACATCCATAAAACGACCTGTGTTTGCATCCCGTTTAACCCATGTACCTGTCACAGGGTTCAATACCTGAGAACGTTCACGAACCATTCCAATACGACGATTATCATTTGGTGGATTTGTAGCCATTATAGACTCCTCTTGTAATCCTACTAGAAGAAAACCATTTCCTTCTTTTCAATTTAAATCTAACCTGTCAATCTTAAGATGTCAACAATATTAGAAAATAAAAAAATTAATTAACCTACCGCACAACATCCGGAATGATTATCAAAATGATAGCAATATTGAGTTTTAATGGTTGCTTTATAGGGGTTAAGGTTAAAATGATAAATGTTCTTTTAAAAAATTTATGCTAAAATTAGGTATGTTTTTATACCTATAAGGTTATCCCATGTCACTAAACTCATTTATTGATATTTTAAAAAATGACCAAGCCTTAGCTATTAGATTAGCATTTATAGATTTCAAAATTTTTTATACTGGTGCATTGTCAAGAACAGATATTACAAGTGAATTTGATATCTCTGAAATAACTGCAACTAGAATAATATCTAAATATAAAGAATTAAGAGAGAAAAATCTCTATTATGATAATAAAAGCAAAAAGTTTGAATTAAATGAATTAGAGTATCAATCTCTTGTTGATTTTAGCTCTGAAGATGCACTAAAGATGCTATCAGAAGGTTTTGATAAAAATAAGTTCGTTAGAAGTCGAAATATTATACGATATGAAAATATAGACTTCATTCAGTCTCCTTTAGAAAAAAACAAGGTAGCCATAATAACAAGAGCTATATTTAATAAAAATAAAATTAAAATTAAATATAACTCAACAACTAGTAATAATAAAGAAAATCGAATTTTATCACCTCTAGTCATTTTATTTGATGGTAGAAATTGGATATTCAGGGCTTACCATGAGGATTCTGACACGGAAATAAAATATAAAAACTTTAATTTTTCTCGTATAATCGAGGCAGAAAAAACCAATGAATCAATAGATTATAATCAAACCTTAGATTATGATGATTTGTGGAACATGAATCTCCCTATTGAGTTAGAAATTAACCCTAACCTTAAAAAACAAAAAAAAGATGAAATAAAAAGAGATTTCGGTATTAATAGTTTAGATAATAAAGTACTAATGACTTCGAGAGCAGCATTTGTCTGGATAATATTAAATCAATGGTTGGTTTGTTATGAAAAGGATATAGAGTCTGACAATCATTATAATTTCATTTTAAAAAACACAGACATGTTAAAGTCTTACAAAGCTATCTAATATAATAAAAAACAGAGGAATATATTTAGGTATATTCCTCGATAAAATATTATATTTAATTAATTGAAAAACACTCATACATCTTTTCAGTCATTATCCACAATGCCTTATTCAATTTAATACCCCCATCAATACCATTCACCGAACGAGTACGAGCGCGTTTACCTTTTGCATTTCTACCTGATAATCCTCCCTTGATTAAATTCTCCTGTAAACGTTGGTATACCGTCCAAAGGTCATCTTTCTTATCTTCCCAGCGACGAGGCTGTAATACTTGTTCCTCGGTAATGGGTTGATATTCTTCACCAAAGCGATACGTCAAAGCTGCTTGTGCCAAGGCTTGCTGTGCTGGTGGAGATAACATGAGAGATTGCATTTGTTCACGCTTTTCAGCCACTGAATCAAAGGTTTCCAATACTTCATAAGCCCCTTCAATCACCTTGCCTACCACATCGCCTTTATGTGGTACACGCACTTCACCAAAGGTATCACCGCAAACTAAACCATTTTGACACACCGCTCTAAATAATCCCGGCAACATTTGATAGCTGCTTGAGCCATCATGGCTGTTAAGTAAGATAATTTCAGGCACTTGGATTCCTGTGATTTGATCATGTCGCCTGAGCCGTAGCATGTGCTTAGTATGCTCTCGACGACTGGTATCACGTACCCGCGTCTGACAAGCAAAGAACGGATAAAAACCTTCTTTTTGAAGGCTATCGAGTAAGGTAATGGTTGGGATGTAAGTATATCGGTCACTTCTGGATTCGTGTTTTTCTTCTGAGAAAACACTCGGTACAGTACGAAATAATTCTTCTGTAGTTAACGGGCGGTCGCGACGAATGCTATTCGCCGCACCAAAGCGGGAAGCTAAACGAGTCATAATGAATTTCCTTGAATATAAATAAGATAGGTAAAACTGAAAGAATGAATTAAGAGAGAGTTAATCGATAAGATGGAAAATAGCTGAGCTTTCAGTGTGTTGAATAGCGTAGTCACGAAGTTGGTAGAAACGCTCAACTAGCAGCTCACTTTCCGTTCTAAACGACCACTGGCTATACAGCATCAAGCAAACAGCCACTCCAGCTGCCTCAGGGCTTAGAATCTCTTCATTGCCATTGTGCATATTGAACAGTGTGAGTTTTTCAGAGCCCAAATCAGGATAAATAAATGCGCCACCGTTGGGTAAAGTGCAGTACTCCCAATAGCCGCCCGTATATTCATCACAGAACTGGCCCATGATAGTGAAAATCACTACTTCAAACGTGGCGAAGCCTTTCACTGTACCAAAGTGGCTTTGCCAGAAATTTGGTCTAGCTGAAAGCGGCACGACATTAGCGAGAATAAATGAGTTTGGTTCTAGCGCAGAAGCAGAATAAGAGGAAGACATATGATTTCTCCTGTTAATAAATTAATAACGGGTAATAAAAATGATGAGTGAAAAGGACTACAAACCACCTGTTTGACTACCGATACCTAAGAAGTGTCATGACGACAGTAAACAAAAAGGCCTGCTGATAAGCAGCAGGCCTTTAGTGGTAAGAATTGACATGATCACATTAGGGATTGAAATCAAATGTCCAAACGCCTTGGTTGGTATCCACGGCGACTTCGATGACATTGCACGGTATTCCCGGGCTTTTACCCGTAAATAGACGTGTGTAGGTATTACCAAAATTCAGCCTAATGGGCTTCCAAGGACGGTATTCCGCATCCTTACAATTGCCGCGATTAACTAAGATTTTTTTGATGACCACGCTATCAACGTTTGAGGTGATATAGATTTTACTGTATGAACGCCCGGCATTACTGGGCCCTTCACTGAGTCGAATAGGAGCTTTTTCTGCATAGGCGAAACACGTCATCAGCCCCAGCGAAAGTGCAAAAATGAGTTTTTTCATAATGAGTATCCTTATGATGGAATGAGCATAAAAATCACGGATATGTCGGACTTGATCTCGAATAAGGGGGCATCCCCCACTCGATTAATGCTGTCACGGTTTTTACTATCCCGTGGCTTCAGTGAGTTAGGTCTCTTATCGTTGAGTCCAAAGGGCACTTAGAGGATAAATTGAGTCCAGCAACCGTTATTCCCGATTTCAGGGATAACGCTTGCTGCCCCCTTTAAGGTAAAGGTCACGGGCTGGCCGCCGTCAGCAGAGACGGTGACCTGTTTTTCATGACGTAAATTATCCCACGCGACTTCGACGTGACTTGAGCCGACTCGGCTTGAACTGTCACTGATTTGATATATCTCCTTTCCGTCAAATTTCATTTCCAAATACTGCCCGGAATCCATGCTAGTCTGATGACCATTCATATCGGTAAAAATAATCCTAATAGGCTTATCGCCTTTATCTTCACAAGACAGATAAAGCTGAGACTGGCCCTGCCCCAGAATGACAAACTCGGTCACGCCTTGTGTTTTGTTACTCATCCAAGTGTGTTGGTTACCAAAAGCGTGAGTAAATGTCGGTGTTAAAGCCGAAATAAAAAATGCAGAAATAATGAGTTTTGTTTTCATGATATTTTCCAATTAGCTATTTTTCCTATTCAGATATAGGACCGTAAGAACTCATTAATGCGAACAAAGAGTGAGCTCTAAATAAGAGACTGATGGTTTTCCATTCTTAATAACGTGACAAACCCTGCGACTTATCGCATTGATTTTTATAATTAAATTTAATTCATTGATACCTCTGAGAGATTGTATAGCCATCATTTCCGTATGGATAATGAAAAAAACCGATCGGTTCGATCGACAAATTCGATCATGACAACGTAAAATCATTTATCTATAGGTTAGTATTTCAGGGATGCAATTGAATTAATTGAAGAAAAATGACCAAACAGAGCGCGCTGCTTGAGCGATATGATGCGTTGTTGATTTGAGAGCATGTCGAGCGACTTGGGGAAGTGGAGCGAAATCAATCACGCGCTCAATGATATCTACGACCGTATCACCGAAAGAGCTACGTGCATGATTGATAACCGTTGTGGTCTGATAGGCATTTTGTAGATGTGGGATTAAGGGACTACGTGCCTGCTTTGGGAGACGAGTAATAATCGCCTCCACCAATTGGGGGAGATGATATCGGCCTTTAACAGATATCGGAATGATGGAATCTGCAGAGATATGCATTTGTTTGGCGATAGCATGTCGTTTCAATGTGATATGAGCTTGCTGCTGTTTTGAAGGTTGTGCGGATGCCCAGTGCCACTGCTCTACAGGCTCTATCTTATCAACTTGATTCAAAATCCAAGTAATAGCCGGTAGCTGTCCGTTATACTCCGTGAATACTGTTTGATAAAACTGTTCTTCAATAGAAAATGCGCGATCATCGGCTTTCAAAACCCAAAACACCATATCGAGTTTAGGTATCCACTTACGATAGAGTTCACGATATTCCTCATCACGCGCTTGGCTTTCTCCGACACCGGGTAAATCAACTAGCGTTAGTGTGTGCCGTCCAAAGCGTAACTTGACCTGTTGGGGCTGCCGAGTACAAGCGACAACAGCATTGACAACACAAACTTGACTGCGAAATAAGGCATTACACAGACTGGATTTCCCGACACCAGTCTTGCCCATGATACCAATCACAGGCTGATAGGTAACAAGCTGATTGAGCTCTTTTAATAAGGTTTGACGCAGTGAACGAGGGTAGCGTCGGAGATGACGACGAATAAGGGCATTGCCCGATAATTTTTTCATATTAACCTCAAAATAAATCAGCCACCCAAATGGGTGGCTGATGGTTTATTGAGATATCAAGGATGAGATATCACTAAAATGATATATATCTGAAAAAATTTTAAACTTGCTATTGAATATATCTAGAAAGACTATTCTTTTTTATCATACATATATTCTATCAACGCATTGACGACATCCTTTTTAGACATTACGTTAAATCGTTTTTTAAGTTCATCCAGCTTAGGAATATTTTCTTTTTTGATATCAAAATGCACATCAACATAGCCTTCTTTATTTTTTCTATTTTTCCAAGAAGAGAGTGCACTCGCCATTTTCATTTTTAAGTTTTCAGCAGCAAAAACACCTATATCTGATGATAAGTATAGGTAGTCAAAAAAAGCGATTAAAACTGCTTTTTTATTAACATTATATTTTTCACCTAGGCGAAATATAAATTCTGCGCTCTCATTACTCACAGCAACAACTAACGTATTCATACCTAAGCGTTGCAAGTAGTTATAACAATAATTTATTTCACCTACATCATTCATACCCATAAGCCAGCTGAAAACTGAATTTTCGTCTAAGCCCATGCACCTTTCATAATATTTTTTTAATTTTTTTTCATTCTCATGCCTTCCACTTCGCTGACTTCTTGGCTCAGTGAATTTATCAAACCAAGCAATGATAGAGTAATAAATAGAGCCAGATTGAAGATTAAGTTTGTTATTTTCTTCTATACCGATTAAATCATCAGGTCTAGTATCCTTAATTAATAAGGTTAATAATACTAAAAAACATGCTCGCTCATCACTTTTCAACCATTCAAATTCACTTTCTCGAATGCCGTGATTATGATAATTATTTAACATTCTATCAATGAATTTATTTATATCACCATCATGATATGTAAATTTATTTATCGAGTTTTCTATTTGTTTTTTTATATTACTAATATCATTGTAATTCAAATCTGAAATATAAGCTCGCCAATTTCTATAACTCTGTAAGCGATGAATATAATAAATTAATTCCCTTTTATTACTATTCAATAAGACATCATACTCAGAACGTGTCTTCTTACTGAATTCCGTTGAGTAATCATTATAATTAAAAGCCATCTCTCCTCCAGTAAATCACGCCGTGATAATGACAAGATGCTACCATTAAAACCTCATGATTTATACTTGTTTTTCACATAAAATTTCCATGATTTATTCATGACTAATTTTGATAAAAACAAGATAAATTCCAGGTACTCAATCACAAAAGATGCTTTTTATGGAAGAAAACAATTCTAATGTAGTACCTACTTGTCATCAAGGAGCGCTTAGTCAAAGTCTGAACATTCAAAGCACTCAAATCCTAGACAAGTTAACCCATGCTTTCCCTCTCCATTTTTTAGTTAAAATATTTCATTAAGGTTAATTAGTATTATTTAATAAAGAAGGTTATTTAATATTATAAAGATCATAATTGATTAATCCACTCCCCAAAATAGTATTGAGTTCAATCTGGCTATTCATTCTCAGTCATTACTATGAATAACTGTAGTTAGATTCATGAAAGGTGAGTCGAGTATCCACTCTTCCATATCAATGGGATTAAAATAAGCCAGAAGAAATATTTGAATCAGTACCTACTGATTTTTAAGTTTTCACTGATTAAATGAAATTTCTTAGCAATTCATGATTGATGATAATTTCCCGCGTAGAACCATAATGATTTATTTCATTCAAAATTTAAAACATACCGTTATCCCATGAGAAACATTAATCACTGAGGATAACCATTATGAAAAGCACAATTAATTTTAATCACAAACCAGACTATTTATTACAACATGATTTATTTAATCATCAAGATGACCTATTTGAATATTATTCAAAACTCCTTATGTTGCGTATCGACTTTGCTTATCGTAAAAACAGTGAATCATTTAAATATGCCGATATTCATCAAATCACTTCGGATATGACATTGTTAATTGAACAAGTAAAAGATATTTCTAGCATTGTAGGTTTTGCATGGGTATTAGAATATGGAGAGCAACATCGTTTGCATATTCACGCAGCATTTTACATTAATGGTCAACGTCATCAGAAGGTATGGCGTTTCTGGGAAGATATTCGCGATATATGGGAAGAAGTTACTGAAGGTGAAGGTTATGCACACCACTGTGAACCAAAACCATATTATCCAGTTCCTGGTGAGCGTGTTATTGAATATTCCGACGAGGATGGACGTAGTGGTATGAAATATATATTAAGTTATTTAGGCAAAGATAGTCAGCGTACAGAACGCCGTATTTATCAGATCAGTGATATTCCGACCGCAAGACAAATTGGACGAAAACGAAATAAAAAATAGGCAAGTGAAAAATGACATCATAATGTATTACCCCCTGACTCAGGGGGTAATTTTCATATATGGGCAAAAGTAAATCTTTCACGCTAAATCAAAAATAACGCCAGCCAGTTATTGTTTGAAGGATTCCCGTCACACCTATTATCCCTTTTCGAATCCTTCTCCTTTTCAATTATCGGAGAAACAAACAATGACTATTCAAACAACTGACATCCCACTACTGAACGACCAATTCATTGACATGAAATTTATCACTAAACTAACGGGGTTAACGGATAAGTGGTTTTATAAGCTGATCCAAGATGGTGAGTTTCCTAAGCCTATCAAACTAGGCCGTAGCTCACGTTGGTTACGGAGTGAAATTGAGCAATGGTTACAGAATCGTATTGCTGAATCTAGAGGCCCCAACCCCTACCTTGCATCTTAAGACACTAGCGCTACTAACAGTAAACTATCCACCTCCTCCAGTTAATGTCCACCATGACTCATCCACAATCCCTATACCATCCCTGATGCGATTCAGTGCGTTTTAGGTGCCGTATGCACTAAACGTACTGCCTGCACTACCCGAGGGCATTCTAATTTATAAGGTGGGTCTGCCACACTGTACAAAACACAGACAGAGTCATGGTTTACCCATTTAGAGCCTCAAACAGCAGAACACTGTCCACTGCTCATCAGCAAGCTCAAGAGCTTACGAGGCAAGGAACGGCTGAATACACACATTCAGTCAGTTTCACCAATTTTAAAGGTCATGGACTGGTTTTGTGTGCAATGTCGTGACTACTTTACAAATAACAGTCTCAACCACGCTATAACTCAACACGAATCATTGTTCTTTTGCTAATTTTCTCATATCCTCTAATTATTAAGCTCAGCAATAAGAGTCGTTATAATTAATACGCTAAAATAAACAATTTACTTTTTGTTTTAATTAATAATTTTATTTATGTCTTACAGAAAAAACATCTTATAGACGTACTAACCAGAACAAGTTGACAGGTTTTTAAACTAAAAGCTTATGATGCTTCAAATATGACAACCTTAATGTATGAATTCATAGTTAAAAGGTGATAAATGATACCTAACTACCAAACCTTTATGCGCCCGTTTTTAGAAATTGTAGGTGCTGCTGGTGGAAAAGAAGTTAAACTTCGCGATGTCATCAATCAATTATCTGATAAATTTCAACTCACTGATGCTGAACGGGAAGAACGTCTACCTAGTGGTAAACAAACTGTTTTAGATAATCGTATAGGTTGGGCTAGAACTTATTTGACTAAAGCTGGATTACTTGAAGTTACACGCCGTGCACATTTTGTCTTAACGGAAAGAGGACAATTGGCAGTTAACGACCCTAACATTATCGTAGATAATAATTACCTAAAACAGTTCGATGAGTTCATTGCATTTAAAGGTCAAGATAATGGGCGAGCAAAATTAACTCAATCTGATGATAAAAATATTGAAGAAATAACTCCAGATGAAGTTCTCCGTAAGGCTTACATACAAATCAATGACACTCTAGCATCAGAAATTCTTACTCGTACTCGTAAAGTTAGTCCTGCCTTTTTTGAACAACTACTTATTGATTTATTACTTGCTATGGGATATGGCGGCACCAATGAAGGAATGGCTCATACTCTAGGCAAAAGTGGTGATAACGGTGTTGATGGAGTCATTAGTCAAGATCCATTAGGTGTAGATCAAGTCTATATACAAGCTAAGCGTTACGCTGAAGGAAATAATGTCAGTTCAGGAGATATCCGTGATTTCTTCGGTTCCCTTAACCTCAAGAAAGCACAGAAAGGCATATTTGTCACTACATCTGACTTCACTCAATCAGCAATACAAACTGCAAAAAACTTAGGCATGCGTATCGTCCTTATCAATGGGCAAGAATTAGCGAAATTGATGCTTCGCTATAATATCGGCAGTCGTGACGAACAAATCCTGTACTTGAAACGTATCGATGAGGAATTTTTTGAAGGATAAAATGTGATGGTAAATTTTAGTAATTTTGAATTTTTAAGAAAACACCAAGAATGGCTATTCAAATTAGCATAATGTCATAACCTACTACATACCCTCTGATGCGAGAGAGTATGCAACTTGGGCAACACTTGTTTACCAACAAACTGACGTTGCTCTGTTGGTAATGATTGAAAAAAAATTTTCCGTTGGATAATTGGCAGATAAATGATGAGCTGAGGGAGTGAAAAAATAATAGATGAAATGTGTTGTTTGGGTAATAAGAAAATTTATCTATCCTCCCTCCTTGAATATTCTCTTTAGTCCAAATAATTAAAAATGAGAGTTTAAGCTAAAAAATATAATTTAAAATTACAAATTACCACGTTAATTAGCAATTTGTGATATACTTATACTCTTCCTATATTTGAACTATTCAGCAAGAGCCGCAACCATGATCCGCTGCCACCTAGCCCGCATGATGGGTGAACATAAGCTACGCATTGCAGATGTCGCCAGAGAGACGGGGCTTAGTCGCGCTACAGTAACATTACTCTATAAAGAGACTGCTCAAAAAGTGGATCTGGAAGCACTTGATAAATTGTGTCAACTATTCGACTGCCAATTGAGTGACCTGTTAGAACGAATCCCAAATGACACTGGCCAATAAGTAAAGTGGAGTTTCTGTATTATGATTTTCCCCAATCAAACCAGCAACTTTGAATTCCTTGCTGAACATGATCCATTATTTGTCGAGCTAGCCCGCTCTGCAGAACAAACATTTTCTAGTGACCCTAACACAACACTCATTAAACTTCGTCAGCTGGGAGAAGCACTAGCTCAACATATTGCAGCTTTGGCTGGAATACCTTTCGATGCACAAACTACACAAGCCGACCTACTCTATAAAATACATCGTGAGCTGAAACTAGAACCTGTTGTAAGGGAACTATTTCATACTCTGCGCATAGAAGGTAATAAGGCTACTCACCAGTTCAAGACTCAGCACCGGGAAGCTATTAATGGCTTAATCATCGCTCGCAAACTAGCTATCTGGTTTCATCAGTCTTTTGGTAAAATGGGAACCCAATTCAAACCTGGCCCGTTCCATCCCCCAATAGATCCCAGCGAACAGCTACGTAATTTACAAAATGAAATCACACGCCTCAAAAATGAATTACAACAAGCCAACATCGACCTTGGTTCAAGCCAACAGCTTAACGAGCTCATCGCTCAAGAAAAAAATGAGTATGAAGCTCTTGCTCACGCAATGGATGCAGAATCACGTGAATTAGCACAGCAAGCGGCAGATCATGAACAAGCTCTGAATCAACAACGACAAGACTATGAAACAAAAATCAAGGCACTTCTCGCTCAATTAGCAAGCCAAGATCAAAAAGTCCAGGCCTCACAACGACAACAGCTCAACCGTAATGCATATGCTGCAACTCAACATATTGTCTTAGATGAATCCTTAACTCGGATTCTTATTGACCAGCAATTAACAGAAGCTGGCTGGGAAGCTGATAGCGAAGCTCTTACCTTTCAAAAAGGTACTCGTCCTGAAAAAGGAAAAAACATTGCCATAGCCGAATGGCCAACCAATCATAAGAACGAAAAAGGTCGAGCTGACTACGTGCTATTTTCAGGTCTCACACCAATCGCAATAGTGGAAGCGAAAAAAGAAAATACTAATGTCGCAGGGAAAATCTCTCAAGCCGAACGCTACAGTAAAGGCTTTAACATAACAGCCCCTATGCAAGGCGCATGGGAACTAGCTGGAGAAACTATTGCTTGGCCAGATGAGAGTGATAGCCACTATATAGTTCCATTTGTATACTCCTGTAATGGACGTCCCTATGTACCGCAGTTAGCCGAGCAATCAGGTACATGGTTTCGAGATGTACGCGATTCCGCTAATACTAAGCGCGCATTACCAGGTTTCCATACACCAGAAGGCCTCATTGACCAGCTTAAACGTAGTAAAGATGCCGCTCAGCAAAAACTTAAGACAGAGCCATTTGGTTATCTTAAACTACGTGATTATCAACAAAAAGCCATTATCGCAGTGGAAAATACATTAGCTAAAGAAATACGTAGTGCATTATTGGCTATGGCAACCGGAACAGGTAAAACACGAACTATCATTGGCTTAATGTATCGTTTTCTAAAAACTGAACGATTCAAGCGTATTTTATTTTTAGTTGATCGCACAGCTCTTGGGCAACAAGCGATTGATGCCTTTAACGAAGCACCGTTAGAACAAAACCATACATTATCAAAAATTTATAATATTGCTGAGCTTAGTGATATGGCAACAGAAGCCGAAACTCGTATTCAGGTTGCGACAGTACAAGCCATGGTTCATCGTATTTTTATAAGCGATACTCCACCACCAGTTGATCTATTTGATTGCATCATTATCGATGAAGCTCATAGGGGTTATACTCTAGACCAAGAGATGACTGATGGTGAGCTATCCACGCGTGATACCAGCCAATATCTTTCCAGCTATCGCCGAGTACTGGAATATTTTGACGCAGTCAAAATAGCCTTAACAGCCACACCCGCAAAACATACTAGCGAGATTTTTGGTAAGCCCGTTTACACTTACTCCTACCGTGAAGCTGTCGCAGATGACTGGCTGATTGACCACGAACCTCCAATCCGCTATGAAACACTACTCACCCAGAATGGTATTACTTTTGCCAAAGGTGAAAAAGTCAGTGCAATCAATACTCAAACGGGTGAAGTACAGTGTGCGGAACTGGATGATGAACTCAATTTCGAGGTAGATGCTTTCAACCGGCGAGTGATTAACGAAAACTTTAATCGAGTTATCTGTGAGCAATTGGTTCAAGAGCTTGACCCATTTGGTGATGAGAAAACCCTCATTTTCTGTGCTACAGACCTACACGCTGACATGGTTAAGCGCTTACTGGATGATGAATTCAAAGCGCTGTACAACGGTGAATATAATCAAGCTGCGGTAGCTAAAATCACAGGTCAAAGTGATCAAGTAGACAAACTAATTCGACAATATAAAAATGAACGTTACCCAAATATTGCCATTACTGTCGACCTACTCACTACCGGAATTGACGTACCTAAAATCAGTAACTTGGTGTTTATGCGTCGCGTTAAATCACGAATTTTGTACGAGCAAATGATTGGTCGTGCTACGCGCCGCTGTGATGATATTGGGAAAACTGTATTTCGTATCTACGATCCTGTTGATATATACGCAGCTCTCGCTGACGTCAATACAATGAAACCATTAGTAAAAGATCCTAACATCACACTGGAACAATTGGTTGATGAAATTACCACCCCAGAACTATTGGAACAAGCTTTGATTGCCCCAGGAGATACGCCAGAGCAAAGCCATGCAGATGTTGTTCTTAGTCAACTCAGCCAAAAAGTCATGCGTGTTTTACGTAAAGCAGAGAAAAAAGCGGAAAATAAACCAACGTTAAGACAAAAACTGAACGAGCTACAAGATTTGTGGGGGGTAGAGCCTAAAAATCTACATAAGCACTTACAGGAGCTAGGACCTAAACAAGCAGCAATCTTCATCACTCAACACAGTGGCCTGCTAAACCAATTGGCTGAAGTTAATCATTTACTGGGTAGCGAACGCCAACCTTTGATTTCTGAACACTTTGATGAGCTTCGTGAACGAACACAAAGCTATGGTGTACACCAAAAACCTGAAGACTATTTGGATAGCTTTACTCAATTTATTAAAGAACAGCTCAACCAAAGTGCCGCTCTTTCTGTCATTATCAATAAACCTAGAGATCTTACCCGTGAGCAATTGAAGGAAGTAAAATTATTATTGGATAGTGCGGGTTATTCAGAAGCCAAATTGCAAAGTGCCGTACGTAATCAAACTAACCAAGACATTGCCGCCAGTATTATTGGTCATATCCGCCGAGCTGTCCTAAGGGAACCACTAATCCCCTTTAACCAACGAGTAGCGCAAGCAATGCAACGTATTTATCAAAGCCATAGTTGGAGCCCTGCACAGCGTAAATGGCTCGATCGTTTAGCAAAACAACTAGTACACGAAGTTATCATTGACCATGAGTTCGTGAACAATCGTTTTTCTGAGCAAGGTGGTGCTAAGCAATTTGACAAGATACTCGGTAATCAACTTAATACCGTATTAAATGAGCTCAGTGATGCCATTTGGCCACAGAAAATAGCCTAAGCTCAATAGACATAAAAATTTAATGAAGAGACAATTATGACCAACAACGACATCGTTCAAAAACTCTGGAATCTTTGTGACGTACTGCGTGACGATGGAATCAACTACAGTGATTATGTAACCGAATTGGTACTTTTACTATTTGTTAAAATGGTGCACGAAAATACAGAAGCAGGGACATTAAAAAAACATCCGTTACCAGAGGGATGCCGTTGGACCGATATCAATGCTAAGTCAGGTATTAACCTACTCAATGACTATAAAGCTATGCTATTAGCTTTATCTACAGGTAAGCGTACAGAAGCCGATCCAAACGAGCCAGGTAAAACCATTGAAGTTCAGGTTCACGAAGACCCACTAATTAGTGCTATTTATGCCGATGCACAAACACGCTTGCGTGAACCTCGTCACTTAGAGCAAATGATCAAAACTCTCGACCAAATCGACTGGTTCAGCGCGCAGAAAGACGGCCTAGGTGATTTGTATGAAGGACTTTTAGAGAAGAACGCGAGTGAAACTAAATCGGGTGCTGGCCAGTATTTTACACCTCGTGCATTGATCAACAGCATGGTGCGTTGTATCAAACCTCAAGTTGGAGAAATAATACAAGACCCAGCGGCAGGTACAGCTGGATTCTTGGTTGCGGCAGATCTCTACATGCGTGAACAAACCGATGACTATATGGATTTAAGCGCGAAAGACGCCGATTTTCAAAAAAACAAAGCCTTTGTCGGTGTCGAATTGGTCCCCAACACCCGACGTTTAGCCTTAATGAACTGCTTACTCCATAGCATGGAAGGAGATAACGAAGGCGTAGTTCACTTAGGGAATTCCTTAGGTGAGGCAGGTAAGTCATTAAAACAAGCTGATGTTATTTTAGCAAACCCACCTTTTGGTACCAGTAAAGGCGGTGAAGCATCTAATACCCGCGATGACCTCACTTATAAAACCAGCAATAAGCAATTAGCGTTTTTGCAGCACATCTATCGTAACCTTAAACCTGGTGGTCGCGCTGCAGTGGTATTGCCTGATAACGTTTTGTTTGAAGCAGGTGTGGGCACAGATGTACGCCGTGATTTAATGAATAAATGTAATTTACATACCATACTGCGCTTACCTACAGGTATATTTTACGCTCAAGGTGTTAAAACCAACGTTCTGTTTTTCACTAAAGGCTCAGCTAAAAACAAATATCAAGAAGAAAATTGCACTGAGAATGTCTGGGTCTACGATCTACGAACTAATATGCCTAGCTTTGGTAAACGTACTCCGTTTGGTAATTCGGATATTGGCTTTACATCAAAAGAATTTGGCACAGACCCACACCTAGGCGCGTTTGAAAAAGTGTTCGGTGACAACTCAGACGGTACCAGTAAACGAACTGAAGGTGAATATAGCTTCAATGCCCAAGAGATTGACGTCGATAAAGAAACTATAGCAGAAAACCAAGGTGTCGATGACCGTCTAGCCTATTCACGTTGGCGCTGTTTTAGCCGCGAGTGGATTTCCAAAACTAAAGATGATTCACTGGATATTAGCTGGCTAAAAGATAAAAACAGTGTGGATGCAGAGGACTTGCCTGAACCAAGTATATTAGCACAAAAAACGAAAGAAGAATTGGAAGCCGCACTATGTGAGCTGGAAGGGCTATTGGCTGCGTTGGGAGGAATTGAGTAATGGCAAAAATTTTTCCAAATGATTGGGTTTCCACAAAATTAGAAATAGTCGTTGAAATTCTTGATGCTATGCGAATCCCTGTCAATAACAATGAGCGTCAGTCTAGAATAGAAGGAAAACTTGCTAGTGAGCTTTTCCCATATTATGGTGCTACTGGTGAAGTAGGGAAAATTGATGGGTATCTTTTTAATGAAGAATTAGTTGCACTCGGTGAAGATGGTGTTCCATTTTTCGACCATTTAAAAACTAAAGCATATTTGCTGACAGGGAAAACCTGGGTAAATAATCACGCCCACGTTTTAAAAGGTTGGCCAAATGGCTTAAACAACAAATTACTTCTCCACTACTTAAACCAATTTGACTATCAAGGTTATGTCAATGGAGGAACCCGGCTAAAGCTTACTCAGGCTAATATGCGAACAATACCAGTTCCACTTCCCCCTCTAGCTGAACAAAAAAGTATCGTTGATAAACTCAATACCCTCTTAACCAAGGTAGAACAAACCAAAACTCGTCTCGAACGTATTTCTGAGCTTTTGAATACTTTTCGCCAATCTGTTCTATCCGCAGCAGTGAGTGGGAAATTAGTTTCAGTAGACAATCCCATTACAGTTACAGTTGGAGAAATAGCCACTGATATACGGTATGGAACCTCTAAAAAATGTGACTACAATGGCGGGCAAACCCCTGTTATAAGAATTCCAAACATTAGTGACAGAAAACTAAATACCTCAGATCTAAAGTATGCTGATTTTACAGAAAAAGAGCTGAAAACTTTAGCTCTAAAAGCTGGAGATATACTAGTAATTAGATCGAATGGAAGCCTTGATTTAGTAGCAAAACCCGCATTAGTTGAGCAAAAATATGAAGGTTTTTTATATGCTGGCTATCTAATTCGAATCCGGTGCAATGAGAACAAAATATTACCCAGTTTCCTTTTGAATATAATGAGCTCGAGAGTGGTAAGAGATGTCATAGAAATTGGTTCAAGATCTACGAGTGGTGTAAATAATATAAATTCTAAGGAACTTGCCGCACTCAAGTTTATTTTGCCTTCAATCGAAGAGCAAACCGAAATCGTTCAGTACGTTGAAAAGCTTTTTGACTTTGCTGACAGTATAGAGCAAAAAACCAATGTAGCACTGAATCGTGTGAATAACCTTACTCAATCTATTCTTGCCAAAGCATTCCGTGGCGAACTTACTGCTGACTGGCGTGCTGCTAACCCAGATTTAATTAGTGGTGAAAATAGTGCTGAATCCTTGTTAGAAAAGATTAAAGCTGAACGTAAGTCACTGAAACAAGAGAAAAAAGCACGAGAAAGGAAAAATATCTGATGCATTTATTGTCACTAGCCTTAAGAGGACAATATAAGGGATTGAAGAATCAAACTTTTAATTTTGATTCCACCGAAGGAAATATCATTGCCTTTATTGGTTTGAATGGTTCTGGCAAATCTCAGCTATTAGAATTGATTGCTGAAACCTTTGGCTATTTGGAACGTTTTTTACGAAGTGACTTTAAATGTCGTAATTGGTTCTCTAATTTATCAATTGAGCTTCGCTATAACAACCAAGTTTATGATTCGGAAACCCAAACAAATACTTACTCAATCAGTATCGAGCAAAATGGTACTGTGACTATCTATAGTAATGGTGTTTGGTTAGATCTAACGTCTTCTGAAAATGAAAATATAGAAGAACAGATTTTACCTAGCCAGATAATTGGCTATTCATCTGGTTTAAATGAAAACCTACAGCGCGCTTTCATGAAGAACTCGATTCAATATCTGGACGTGATGAATATAAAACGAGCCTGGGAGCAAAGATTACTAGTCATCAATAAAACGAAAAATGAAAAAGGTAAACACCTAACAGAAGCAGATATTGAGTTGATTGACCAACAATACAAGAACGTTTATAGCTATTACCAAGTTCGCTACCCAGCCCTGTTTCCAGCTTTACCCGAATTATCATCACCATCTGATAACATTAATATCGGCTTAAGAGCAACGGCATTACCACGCCTTAAATATTTTGATCAAGACACAACTTCATTAATGTTAGCAAGTATGGGAATGATGTCAGACGAAGAGCAGAAATCCATATGGCAAGGAAAGCAGCGTTTCAATAAGATTCATTCAGTTACGCTTCGTTATGACTTGCGTAAATTTACATATGATGCAAGTGCCCTGTTGGATATGGCAAAATTAATCAATTGTTTAAGTAAAATTCATTCTTCTTCATTTAAAGCATTACCGAGATTAGACAAAACTTCAGAGGAGTTCTTTAACCAATTTGAATTGGACTATTTAGCGGGTGAAATCATGATAGATTTTAGCTGTCATAGTGTGCAAAACATTCTTGAGAGTAGTTTCTTCACTCCGCAAATATTGTTTGAAAAACTCTATCGATTACAACTTTTAGCAGCGCAATATTGGCAAGGTGAGACCAAACATCACCTCAGACAAGATAACTTCAGTGGTACAGTAAGAAGACCACAAAAATGGAAATCACCTATTCATATTCTATCTCTTAAGCTAACGGATGGACAACAGTGTATTGAATTTGATGACTTGTCTGATGGTGAAGCACAATTAATTCAAATTTTATCTATGGCCTCGATATATAAAGATAGCAGAGCTCTATTTTTACTTGATGAACCTGAAACACACTTAAACCCATCCTGGAGAACCTATTTCCATTCATTTGTTGAAAGTGCGATAGGTGTTGATAATGAAAAAAACCAGTTATTTATTTCAACACACTCCCCCTTTATGATTTCATCATTAAAACGAAATAATGTTTATCAGTTTCGTCGAAACGATAACTGCTTAATAGACATGAGAGTAGTCCAAAATGAAACTTACGGCGCATCATTTGATGTATTGATTAAAGATTTATTTGAGCTACGCTCGCTTATATCGCAAGGTGTCATAGACGAAATTCGTAAGCAGTTAAAACAAGGTGATGAACACGCCAAGAATTGGATTGAACAACACCTTGGATTGTCACCAGAAAAAGCCTACTTAATAAGGAAGTTAAGCCAGTAATGTTATTTCGATTAGCAGACAATACTCCGCGATTTGAGGTTTTTAGGCTACTAAATGCAGAACTTCTATATTTTTTAGAGCAAGCTGTAAGCACAAATACGTTTAATAGAACATTGTTTACTACTAGTCACGTAGGACAAGCTTGCTGGGATAACGCAAAAGAAAATGATTCTAGAGCCAAGAATGATTTAACTAGAGATAAATTTGAAAAATTTTTCAATACATTAAATGAAGCAGGCCAGAGTATCAAACAGCGATTATTTGAAATAATGAGGGACAATCAGGATTTACAGACATTTTTTAATACCCCTCAAAGGCGTATACTTAATTTTTTACCTGAACCATGTTTCAAAGCCCTAAAATCGTTGAGCACTCATTTATATTGCTCAACCAAAGATTTGACTTCTATTGTTGAAGCAGCTGAAGACACGAATATCACAGCGCATTTCAATGAATACAGGCAACAAACTATTAATGGCAATATATGCAAGGCTTGTGGTATGAAAGAGTTGGCTTCATTCAGAGCTTGTGTGCCAGATGGTGATCAGTGGCGCGCAGATTACGACCATCAGTTATGCAAGTCAAAGTATCCTATTTTTGCTGTACATCCTGATAATCTCATTCCGCTATGTGATGTTTGCAATCAAGACGCTAAAAAAGCAAAAGACCTATTTGAAGATTCGAATAAAACTGGTCGTATAGCATTCTATCCATACAATGAGGAAGCTAAAGATTTTATTAGAATTCAAATCAATAACCTGTCAGATCCTGAACCTACAATTCAAGTTCAGTGGAATGTGCAAGACACAACGTTACTAAACAAGCTAAATACATGGGATGATATCTACGAAATTTGTAGCCGAGTTGAAGGAAAATTTCGCTCGCTGGAAGCTATCCTTGAAGATGAAATAACTCCAAGAGACCCCACTCATCTTACAAGGAGAATAATAGAAGAAGCCGCCCCTAAAAGTGCAGATACTCTAAAGCGCAAAGAATGGGCATTTTGGTACCAACAACTTTTTTTTGCATTACAGCAAATAGATATATCTCCATTTGTTGCAAAATTGGATTTTATTCAGCAACAAGCTGCTGATGGAGGGGAGTATATCCTTGAGCAAATTTAAGATTGCAATGTTTCTTTAAATAATTTGTGCATTTATAATTACTATACATAACAGTCCAATCAGCACCATTAATCACAGTAAAATACAGCTACAATGAGAAACAATAATCTAATTAATAATATTATATTCACTGTATTTGTTGATTAGAACAATACTAAGTCATATAAGTGGAATATTGCTCACTTACAGGTACACAAATTTTTCAGCAATAGCGATTAAAAGGGAGTGGCTAAGCAGTGAGTTTACAAACAAATTTAAAAGGCCGTTTACGAAACACTTCGCTGCCCAAAAATCACGGTTTAATGCCTGTATTCGAGGCTGTGGTAAACTCCATCCATTCAATTGAAGAGATGAATAATCTTCCTGATGGAAAGATCACTCTCCGCATTAATCGAGCCACGCAAGTTAACTTGGATTTAGATATAAAGTCTCAGCCGCCAATTATCGGATTCACCATAATTGATAATGGCTGTGGTTTTAATGAAATCAACGTTAAGTCATTTAAAACTCTAGATTCCGACCATAAAATTGACAAGGGATGCCGAGGTGTTGGTCGTCTGATGTGGTTAAAGGCATTTGATTTAGTTGAAATAGAAAGCCACTTTTTCGATATTGACAGCAAACTTAAAAAACGCATATTTCGCTTCAATGATAAATCAGGAATTCATGGTGAAAAACTTGTTGAGGCCACATCTCAACAACCAGGTACGATTATTAAACTGATTAATTTTGATGAAAACCTTCGCAAGCATGTTCCTTCAAGAGGTCTGTCTATAGCTAACCAATTATTGGAACATGTACTCTGGTACTTTGTGCGGCAAGGAAGCGCTCCTAAGATTCTTTTAGAGGATTTGGGCGAGATTTTTGACCTTGATAATTTACTCGAAGAACATATGCATGCCAGCGCATTTATCGAAACTATTACAATTCGGGACCATCCGTTTGACTTAACTCATATCAAATTCCGTGCCTCTGTTAATAAAAAACATCAGTTAGCACTCTGTGCTGCTAATCGACTTGTTAAGGAAGAATCTATACAAGGCAAACTTCCTGGTCTCTACGCAAAAATATCTGACTCTTCCGGTGAGTTCACCTATACCTGCTATGTATCTTCCGAATATCTAAATCAACATGTGCGAAGTGAACGAACTTCGTTTGATATTACTGAAGATGTTGAAGACATGCTCAATGAAGTAACTTTCAAAGATATTCGGGAAGCAATATTGGCTCGAACCAAGGAGTACCTTCAAGACGTTCTAACAAAAAATGTATCCGCAGGAAAAGTTAGAGTGGATGATTTCATCGACAACCATGCACCACGCTATCGCCCTATTGCGAATTATGTTCCAGAAGATTTACTGATCGTTGACCCTGAGAAGTCAGATAAAGAACTAGAGTTGCATTTACATGCTCAGTGGTATGAAGTAGAGCGCCAACTGGTGAGCGAAGGCCACGATATCATGCAGCCCCAGAATAAAGAACATGTAGAAGAATATAAGGAGCGACTAAGCGAGTACCTACGCAGAGCTGGGGACCTTAAAAAGTCAGATCTTGCCAATTATGTTTCTCACCGCAAGGTGATTATTGACCTTCTACAAAAATCTATTGAGCGGCTAGAAGACGGAAAATATGCCCGTGAAGATATGATCCATGAACTTATCATGCCTATGCGCAAAGATTCCGGCGAGATTTTCCTTGATTCCTGCAACCTTTGGTTAATTGACGAACGTTTGGCATTTCATAACTATTTAGCTTCGGATAAAACGCTCAACTCGATGCCTATCACTGGCAATAGTTCTACAAAGGAACCTGATTTACTCAGCATGAAAGTATTTGACAACCCACTTCTTGTTAATGACCAAAACAGCTTCCCACTTGCCTCCATTACCGTTGTCGAAATCAAACGGCCAATGCGAAATGATATGCGAGAAGGTGAAGATAAAGATCCTATTGATCAAGCACTCAGTTATTTAGAGCGTATACGTGAAGGGAAGGTAACGACAAAGAATGGCCGCCCAATTCCAGGTAATAATGACATACCTGGCTATTGTTACGTTCTTTGTGACCTCACTGAATCTATGCACCGACGCTGTCGTCGGGGCAATTTGCGGATCACATCTGATGGGATGGGCTATTTCGGTTATAACGAACCTTCCCACGCTTATATCGAAGTGATTAGTTTTGATCAATTGGTGAAAGCTGCAGGAGAGCGTAACCGTGCATTCTTTGACAAACTTGGATTACCATCTGCTTAGGGAGTCCGCTTCACTAATTTTCGATATAAATTGCATGAAATCGCGAATATAACCCATCTTACAAAGCCATCTATACGCATTTACGTACGAATGGCTATTTTAGTTACTTAAAATTCACACTAACCACATTATCCAAGCTCCCCTCCAACTCATCCATGTAATCCGCATACCGCTGCATCATTTATTTGTGTCCATCCACATACTGAACATGGTTATACATGCCACGGTTCGCGTTTTTATCGATATGTGCCAGCTGGGTTTCAACCCATGCTAAATTAAAACCTTTCTCACGATAGTCCCCATCTCGTGGCGAAGACCGTGTCCTGTTAGCCCTCCTTCATACCTAAGCAATTAAATCGCTTTCTTGGCTAACCAGCTTTTGATGAATATCTAGCAAGGTATGCAAAACTGTATCTGCAACCCTCACACTATCTCATTGCCTAATTTCGCAAAACTAAACGGCGAAATTTCCCTCTCCCTATTCGCATCCAGATAATCAGCCCACCACTGCACCATCAGCCTCCGTTCCTCAATATGTTCAGCTCTATGAATATAAGCAGCCCTCACTGAGTTGCGTTCTTGGTGGCTCATTTGCCTTTCTACTGCATCCTTCGACCATAGCCCTGACTCAATCAACGAGCTACACGCCATCGTTCTGAAGCCATGCCCACATACTTCTGTCTTAGTGTCATAGCCCATCACTCGTAATGCGTTGTTTACCGTATTTTCACTCATCGGTTTTCTAGGGTTGTGATCGCCGATAAATATCAATTCATGGTTACCGCTGAATTGATAGATCTGTTTTAAAATCTCAATGGCTTGTCGGCTTAAAGGGACTAAGTGAGGAGTACGCATTTTTGATCCACGATGGGAGTGCTTAACCCCTTCTATCGCTTCGCGTTCAGCAGGGATCGTCCACATGGCATTTTCAAAATCGATTTCATCCCAGCGAGCGAAACGAAGCTCGCTGGAACGAATGAAAACTAGCAAGGTAAGTTTGACTGCAAGTTTAGTTAAAGGTCTTCCTTTATAATCATCAATACGTTGTAAGAACTCAGGTAAGCGTTTAAGTTCTAATGCAGCTCTGTGGACTCGTTTACCTGTGGCAACAGCACCTGCCATATCTTGCGCGGGGTTATAATCAATTAAACCACTTTGTACTGCGTAACGCATAATACCAGTCACACGCTGTTGTAAACGTGCTGCAACTTCAAGACGTCCAGACATCTCTACGGCTTTAATCGGTTCGAGTAGATCACGAGTTTTCAGTTCAGCAATATTACGTTTACCAATAGCAGCAAAGATATTGTCTTCAAGGCTTTTAAGTACTCGATGACTATGACTCTCTGACCACTTCTTATTCGTTGCGTGCCAATCACAAGCTACCTTCTCAAAGGTATTAAATTCCTTTTGCTGTTCTTCCTTTAATTCTTTCTTGAGTTCACGTGGGTCTATGCCTAAAGCAACTTGCTTTCTGGCAGCATCCCTTCTTTCTCTTGCATCTGCTAAAGAGATTTCAGGGTATACGCCAAAGGCCATTAAATGTTGTTTGCCGCCAAAGCGAAAACGGAAGCGCCAATATTTAGAGCCATTGGGGTGAATATAAAGAAACAAGCCATCACTGTCTGTCAGTGTATAAGCTTTCTCTTCAGGTTTAGCTGCACGAACTTTTGTATCGGTTAATGCCATATTCTTTGTCCTCTTCACCCCAGAGTGAGTATATAAACAAGATATCTCAGATTACTGTTGATGATTTCGAGTTACACAAACAACTAAGTGTCTACGCCACAGGCTGCGCCTGCATTGCTTTAGCATTGGTAATTCGAGATATAATGAGTATACAAATATTATCGAAGCGAAGATATACTCAGATGTATACTCACTCGGAGGTTGATGTGGGTTGAGTTAAGTTGACATGCATTGACTGAAAACGCGGGGAGGCCTTGCAAACACTGGATTTCAGATACAAAAAAAGACGTCGGTTGACGTCTCTTGATGTTCTTATGGTGCCGAAGGCCGGACTCGAACCGGCACACCCGAAGGCGGTTGATTTTGAATCAACTGCGTCTACCAATTCCGCCACTCCGGCACGAAGTGATGTGTTTCTTGGAAAACGCTGCCATTATACTTGCCTTGTGCCTACTGGCAACACTTATTCGTGAAGATACGGTTTGTTCGATTAAAAAAAAAGCATATTCCTTAGATCTTATAAAATCACAAGGAAAGCTTCTTTTGTTTATATATCTATTAATGAGTATGTTAACTTCTCCCAAATTATTTTTCTTATCACGAGGCTCTGTGACTGGCGGCAGGTCATTATTTTTGTTAGTTTATCTGCAATCTAATGTCAATATTTAAGGTTTAATCATGGGTTTTGTTGGGTGGATAGCAACAGGTATCTTTATTGGCATCTTAATTGGTGTGGTAATGAAGATTTTCGCGAAGAAAAAATAATATGGCTGAAAGGCCATTTGCAAACAATCATATCGGCTGGCTTCCAACATGAAGAAATCATTTCTAAAAATTCTGTCTGTATCTGCATTATCCTTAGTGTTAATGGCATGTTCAAGTAAGACAGAAAAAGCACCAAAGTTTTTGCAAAGTAATGATATTGAATCCTCTGACTGGCAAGTTTTTGAGGGAGATAGAAGGACTTACGAGCGCGTCGCTAAGATTGTCGATTTATACGCTAATCGCATTTTTAATGAAAGCAATGCACGGGGCATGGCAATCATTGTTATCGATAATAATCAGGCGTTATCACGCTATTATGGTGAAACCGCACCTGGCAATGGTAAAAAACCCGGTCCAAATTCATTAATTCGCATTGCATCAATTACCAAATTAATGACAAGCGAAATATTAATTAAGCTCGAACAGGATAAGAAGCTGTTAATTACTGATCCGTTACAGCAGTATGCCTACCACGGCGTTAATGTGCCTGATAATGCCAGCGGGCAGCCTATTCGCTTATATCATTTAGCGAGCCATACCAGTGGATTACCTCGAGAACAACCCGGCGGAAAATGGGGCCGCCCTGTTTTTATTTGGCCAACTCAAGATAACCGTTGGACATGGCTAAAAACAGGTAAGTTAGATGCTACACCAGGCACAGAAGCTTCTTATTCCAACTTAGCATATGACTTATTGGCTGATGCGATGGTTAAAGCTTCGGGAGTCTCTTATCCCCAATTATTTAACCACTATGTGGCATCTCCCGCCAAAATGACGAATACCACTTATACCCCTAACAATGCGCAGTGCGCACGGTTAATGGAAGGAACAAAACCAAGCCCTTGCCATAACACACTCGCGGCAGCAGGAAGTGGTGGCGTGTATTCTACCCCTGCAGATATGCAAAAATGGATGCAGCAATTTTTATCGACAGACAGTAACTTAAGAAAAGTCACCGCTGCCCGTGAACAAGGCATCTATTTTCCACGTGAAAAGCTTTTGGAAATTAAAGGGATGGATGTTGCAGGGCATGCTGATGGACTCGGCCTTGGGTGGGTGTATATGAAGCCTAAAAACGGCACTCCGGGAATTTATCAAAAAACTGGCGGTGGCGGTGGGTTTAATACCTATATGGCGATGATCCCACAGCAAAATATTGGGGTATTTGTGGTGATGACCCGCAAAGATAACAGTAAATTCAGTAAATTAACAATTGGAGTTAACGAACTGGTCGCTTCACTGTCTGCTAACCATGCGTATGGGAAGCATTGAAGGAGTACCGCCGAAGCGTTACAAGCAATGGCGAGTTACACCCCAACCTTAAAACGTGGATTTACCCGCGTTATTACATTAATTGCGACAACAGCCTGAGATATTCAGGCTGTTTTTGATAATTTTCTTAGCCTTTTTTATAATCAATTTTATTAGGTTCTCGATAATATTTTAGTAATGTCACTTACTTATAAGAGTCCATAATGAGAACCAAGAACTCCTCAACAATACTGAACTATCATTCCGAACCACAACGTAAAATTAGCCCAATCGAGTTTAATAACATTCTGAATGATATTAAAAACCACTGTATTAACAGCCCAAAAGAGTTAAAAGCAAGATCGATAACTATCTCAATCCCCAAAAGCTATTCTGATGATCTTGAAATGCTAGCGATTAAAGCCTGTCGACAAGAAGAGCGGCGTATTTATCGAGAAGAATGTTCTGCTGCTTTCAAATTCAAAACACATAATGGGATGAAACGAGGCATTTTTTCTTTAGCTCAACAACTGGCTAATAAAAGCGGTGAAAATATTTTAGCGATGGATCCCCAGCCTCACGCAGCCCTCCCCAAAAGAAAATTATTTCGGCCACAACCGCCATTTATCGCCTTTATCAGCGCACTCGGTTATACACTTTTTAGCTAACAGTAAAAAACGCTGAGTTATAAACGCCAAAATAGTTAGCGAAACCATGTCGTTACCTGATAAATATAATAGCTTGGCCCTTCAAGCTATTATTTCACCCTCAATGTCGCTTTATACAATGTCTTTACCTGTGGAAAAGCTAGGATTATTTTCTCTCTCATTTCGTTAAAATAGGAATCAGATGAAAATAGCTATATTTCTGCCCCGCCAATTACTTGGCGCTAGTATGATTAGAAGGGGAAACTTTTCAAATTTTTCCTCAGAACTGCTTAAAATTAGCGGTCATGCATTAGTTCATCCTACTCCCCAGAAATCCATTCAGATAGAAAACGACCTTAACCAACAGAAATATCTTAAACTGGGAAACAATCAAAAATAGTTAGAAAAAACCGCTGAATATAAACAGTTAGTCGATAATTCTCGCCGAAAAAAACGCCACAATGCCTACTCACTTAATCAATCATACGCCGCCAACGGCGGGATATTTTCTTACGCCCAACAATTAGCTAACAAAAGCCGTTGCAATGTCATTGGTGTTAAAGGTGAGTATATCCCTGCATCAGAGGGAAACAAGCTGCAATATATTATGTTTCGCCCTCAAAACAAACTGTTAGGGATTATTAGTCACTTAGGTAATGTCCTGCTAAGTCAGCGATGCTAAAAAGAAAAAGGGCTGTGAACCCCGAAGACTCACAGCCCTTTATTTGCCTATAAACGGTTATTTTCGTTTAACTAACAATGTGATACTTACTATCAGGAATAGGACGCTTGGCAATGCTGCTGCAATAATCGGTGGCACCGAATACACTAAGCTCCAATTACCGAACCCTTGGTTAAGTACGTAAAAGAGGAATCCCCCCACAATACCTGAAATAACACGAACGCCCATAGGAACGGTACGTAACGGCCCAAAAATAAATGAAACTGCCATTAGCATCATGACTGCCGCAGAAAGTGGTGCGAGGATTTTTTTCCACATGCTCAGCTCATAAACCGCAGCCACTTGGCCACTTTCTTTTAAATACGAGACATATTGATACAGGCCGCGGATTGATAGCGAATCAGCATTCAGTGAAACTATTCCTAGTTTTTCCGGGGTTAGGTTGGTCTTCCAATCCACCGTCAATCGCTGTGAACCTGTGATTTTTTTCTCGCTACTTAGAATTGACTCATCCACTTGAGATAACACCCAAAGCTGATTTGTCGAGTCGTACTCACCATTCGCAGCAAACATCACCGACTTCAATTTACGTTGGTCATCAAAACGATAAATCGACACATCTTGAATCGATGTCGCATTATTAATCCGCTGAATATGAATAAAATCATTGGCATCTTTTGCCCACATACCTTCATCTGTCACAACTAATGAGTTACCCACGATTTTTTCTGCGCGATAATTTCTTGCCCACTGTTCTCCCGCAGGTGCGATCCACTCACCAATAAACATTGCGACAATGACCAATGGAACTGCTGTTTTCATCACCGATAATGCGATTTGTAAGCGGGTAAAACCGGAAGCTTGCATGACGACTAGCTCACTACGTGAAGCCAGTGCCCCTAACCCCATGAGTGCTCCCAACAAGGCTGCCATTGGAAAGAAGATATCAATATCTTTTGGGACAGTTAATAAAGTGAATACACCTGCGCTCAATGCCGTATAGTCGCCATCACCCACTTTGCGAAGCTGCTCGACAAATTTAATGATCCCTGCCAGTGAAACGAGCAGAAATAGCGTCACTAAAATCGAATTTAAAATGGTCCGACCGATATACCTATCTAAAACACCAAACATCAGGCAACCCCTTTACTCAATTTAAGACGCATACGTCGCATTGGGACGGTATTCCACGCATTTAGGACTATCGCTAATATCAAATACCCCACATTCACCGCCCACATAGTATACCTTGGGTCAAGGTCACCCTTATCGGCACTATTACGCAATGTACTTTGTAATAAAAAGAAAATGAGGTATAGCAGCATCGCTGGAAGCATACTTAATACCCGTCCTTGACGTGGATTAACCTCGCTTAATGGCACGACCATCAAGGCCATAACGACAACGGAGAATACAATCGTTAAACGCCAATGGAACTCCGCGTTCACTTCAGGAGTATTTTCAGACCACAGTTGTAGCATATTTTTTTGCTCGACTCGGTCACTACGCGTTTCTGCGGTTTGGTGGTCAACAATAGCTTGGTAATTAACAAAGTCAGTTATTCGAAAATCTCGCAATAACGCGGTTCCTTCATAGCGAGTACCTTCGTTTAAAACAACGACTTGTCGGCCATCGGGGTCTTCTTTCATATAACCGCTATCAGCCACTACAACTGAAGGCCGTTGTTCATTTGCAGCGCGTAGCTGTGCAAGAAATACGTTCTTGAAGTTGCTACCTTTTACATCACCAATGTACAGAACATAATTGCCGTCTTTAGTGGTTTTAAATTGCCCTTCCACCATCGCAGCTAGCCCAGGGTTCGCTTTCGCATCAGCCAATACTTGCTCTTGATATTGCGATGACCACGGCAACATCCACGTGATATTAGCCACCGCAACCATTGCGGTAATGACCGCTAGGACTAACGCGGCTTTTACTAAAACACTTTTACCTAAACCGCAGGCATGCATTACCGTGATTTCACTTTCAGTGTAAAGTTTACTGTAGGTCATCAAAAGCCCAAGGAATAGGCTCAAAGGTAAGATAAGCTGCGCCATTTCAGGCACACCTAACCCCAGTAAAGGAAGTACTAAGTTTGAGGGAATGTTGCCCTGAACCGCAGCGCCAAGAATATCTATCGACTTCTGGCTAAAAAAGATTAGCATCAATACAAAAAGTATGGCTAACTGACTTTTCAGGGTTTCCCGTACCAAATATCTAATAATGATCACGCTTATTACGCCTGTGAAAACTTGTCTTTTGGGAAGAAAATGGCTAAGTTCGTTCGATGTCTGCCATTTACTAACATATACTCTAGTTTATTGTATGGCTACAATGATATAAAAGCATTCTCTATACTGGTTGAAATATCAGAACATGCTTAATATTCGAGAAACCAGATATACTCGCCATACTTCATGGTGTATCGCAATTAACAGCATACAACGTGAGCTATTTCGCGTATAGATGGTTAGTTTAACATAAAGAGTTCATTCTCTATGAGGTAGATCATGCGAAACGCTAATTTTAGCGGGAGCATCGGCCTTTGTCTTTAAGATTCAGGAGAACGCATGGAGTTTAGTGTAAAAAGTGGTAGCCCGGAAAAACAACGCAGCGCTTGTATTGTTGTCGGAGTCTTTGAACCACGCCGTCTGTCCCCAATTGCTGAACAACTGGACAAAATCAGTGACGGATATATCAGCGCCCTGCTGCGCCGCGGCGAACTTGAGGGTAAAGTAGGGCAATCCCTGCTACTCCATCATGTACCCAACGTTCTGTCTGAACGCATTCTACTTATCGGTTGCGGTAAAGAACGCGAATTAGATGAGCGCCAATTTAAACAAATTATTCAGAAAACAATCAGCACATTGAATGAAACTGGCTCAATGGAAGCCGTCTGCTTCTTAACTGAATTACACGTTAAAGGCCGCAATAATTACTGGAAAGTGCGCCAAGCCGTCGAAACAGCCAAAGAATCACTGTATGTGTTTGATCAACTGAAAAGTAATAAAACAGAACATCGTCGTCCACTGCGTAAACTGGTTTTCAATGTGCCAACTCGCCGTGAATTGACCAGTGGTGAACGTGCTATTTCCCATGGTTTAGCGATTGCTTCAGGTGTTAAAGCGGCAAAAGATTTAAGTAATATGCCACCAAATATCTGTAACGCAGGTTATTTAGCGTCTCAAGCACGTCAATTAGCTGACATTTCAGACAGCAAACTGACCACACGAGTGATCGGCGAAGAGCAGATGAAAGAGTTAGGAATGAACGCCTATCTCGCGGTGGGTCAAGGTTCACAAAATGAATCGCTGATGTCCATCATGGAATATAAAGGCAATCCAGATCCAGACTGCAAACCTATCGTACTCGTAGGTAAAGGGTTAACCTTTGACTCTGGCGGTATTTCAATCAAACCATCCGAAGGCATGGATGAAATGAAATACGATATGTGCGGCGCGGCTTCTGTTTACGGTGTAATGCGCTTTATCACTGAATTGCAGTTGCCAATTAATGTCATTGGGGTATTAGCAGGCTGTGAAAACATGCCTGGTGGGCGTGCTTATCGTCCGGGTGATATTCTTACTACCATGTCTGGGCAAACAGTTGAAGTCCTCAATACTGATGCCGAAGGCCGTTTAGTTCTGTGTGATGCACTCACCTATGTTGAGCGTTTTGAACCTGAGCTAGTTATTGATATCGCGACCTTAACAGGGGCTTGTGTCATTGCATTAGGCAGTCACTACACTGGGTTGATGTCAAACCACAACCCATTGGCTCATGAGTTATTAAACGCGTCAGAGCAAGCGGGTGACCGTGCATGGCGTCTACCACTAGCTGATGAGTATTTTGACCAAATCACGCCTAATTTTGCTGATTTAGCCAATACGGGTGGCCGTCCTGCTGGTGCTATCACCGCGGGTTGTTTCTTGTCTCGCTTTGCGACGAAATATAACTGGGCACACCTTGATATCGCAGGGACTGCTTGGCGTTCAGGTGCAGCAAAAGGCGCTACTGGTCGCCCTGTTTCCATGCTAGCGCAGTTCTTATTGAACCGTGCAGGCCTTAATGGTGATGAGTAATCCCATTTAGCGCTTTAGCTGTACATCACTTGTAAAAATATCCCGATGAGCATTTATGCGACTCGGGATATTATTTTTGGTTTTTTGATACACCAAGAAAGCCATTTTGAGGCAGCTATAAAAAAGGTTATAATTCAACATAGACATAATTCTGCGCTTGGTCACCAAAAACGCGTAGCCCACATCCCATACAAAAGTATGTGACTAAGGCGAAAGTGCGTAGCCAACACCCCTACAAATTGAAGTATGACGGGTATATGAAAAAAGGTACATTTTACCAACTAAAACAGGCATCACCACATCCTGAACTTGAAGCCCATGAATGGCTAGCTTGTGAGCTTGCCGCACAAATGTGGCGCAGTGGAAAGCGTGTTTTAGTTGCTTGCGAAACACAGCAACAAGCTGAAAAGATTGATGAGGCCTTGTGGCAACGCGATCCACACCAGTTTGTCCCGCATAATTTGGCGGGTGAAGGGCCGCGTTATGGTGCACCGATTGAAATTTGTTGGCCTGCTAAACGGGGAAATACCCCACGTGATATCCTGATTAATTTACAAAATCAGTTCGCAGATTTTGCCACGGCTTTCCATGAAGTGGTAGACTTCGTACCTATTGATGAAACTTTAAAACAGTTGGCGCGTGAGCGGTATAAAACTTACCGTAGCGTCGGCTTCAATTTGACTATGGCGGCGCCGCCAACTTACTGAATACAAAAAGATAATGGAAAAGAAACCAGATAGCCCAATGAATGAGCCTTCGCTCGATAAAACGTATAACCCCGCAGAAATTGAGCAATCTCTATATGCTCACTGGGAGAAAAGCGGTTATTTTAAACCTAATGGGGATACCACCCAAGACAGCTTCTGTGTTGTCATTCCACCACCGAATGTCACTGGTAGCCTGCACATGGGGCACGCCTTCCAACAAACCATCATGGATACGATGATCCGCTATCAACGTATGCAAGGTAAAAATACCTTATGGCAAACGGGAACTGACCATGCAGGTATCGCAACTCAGATGGTTGTTGAGCGTAAAATTGCAGCAGAAGAAGGTAAAAACCGTCACGACTACGGCCGCGATGCGTTCATTGACAAAATCTGGGAGTGGAAAGCGGAATCCGGCGGTACAATTTCACAGCAAATGCGCCGTTTAGGCGATTCTGTTGATTGGGATCGCGAGCGTTTTACTATGGATGAAGGCTTATCTAAAGCCGTTAAAGAAGCGTTCGTTCGCCTTTATAAAGAAAACTTGATTTATCGTGGTAAGCGCTTAGTTAACTGGGACCCAAAACTGCACACGGCAATTTCTGACTTAGAAGTTGAAAACCGTGAAATCAAAGGGTCTATGTGGCACCTGCGTTATCCATTGGCTGATGGCGCAAAAACGGCTGAAGGCAAAGACTATTTAGTGGTCGCAACTACCCGTCCTGAGACCATGTTAGGAGATACCGGTGTCGCCGTTAACCCTGAAGATCCACGTTATAAAGATTTAATTGGTAAAGAAATTATTTTGCCAATCGTTAACCGCCGTATTCCAATTGTTGGTGATGAACACGCTGACATGGAAAAAGGTACTGGCTGTGTGAAAATCACTCCAGCTCATGACTTTAATGACTATGAAGTCGGTAAACGCCATCAGTTAACAATGATTAACATGATGGACTTAGACGGCAACGTTCGTAACGAAGCGGAAATTTTCGATACCAACGGTAACCCATCTACCGCTTATAGCTGCGAAATCCCAGAAGCTTACCGTGGAATGGAACGTTTTGCAGCGCGTAAAGCTATCGTCGCAGAATTCGAACAACTTGGCCTGCTGGTTGAAGTGAAACCTCATGACCTGACGGTGCCTTACGGTGACCGTGGTGGTGTGGTTATTGAGCCTATGCTAACCGACCAATGGTACGTGCGTACCGAGCCTTTGGCTCGTGATGCCATTAAAGCCGTTGAAGATGGCCGTATTCAGTTCGTTCCTCGTCAGTACGAAAACATGTATTTCTCTTGGATGCGTGATATTCAAGACTGGTGTATTTCTCGCCAACTGTGGTGGGGCCACCGCATTCCTGCATGGTATGACGAAAAAGGCAATGTCTACGTGGGTCGCGATGAAGACGAAGTTCGTCGTGAAAATAATTTAGGTGCGGATATTGCTCTGCGCCAAGACGACGACGTACTGGATACGTGGTTCTCTTCCGGTCTGTGGACATTCTCTACTCTCGGCTGGCCTGAAAATACCGACGCACTGAAAACATTCCATCCAACAGATGTATTAGTCAGTGGCTTCGATATTATTTTCTTCTGGATTGCCCGTATGATCATGATGACCATGCATTTCATCAAAGATGAAAACGGCGAGCCACAAGTGCCATTCAAAACCGTTTATATGACAGGCCTGATCCGTGATGAAGAAGGCCAAAAAATGTCGAAATCCAAAGGGAACGTTATCGACCCATTAGATATGATTGACGGTATCTCTTTGGAAGATTTACTTGAAAAACGTACTGGCAACATGATGCAGCCACAATTGGCTGAAAAAATTGCTAAACGTACTCGTAAAGAATATCCAGAAGGGATCGAAGCACACGGTACTGACGCCCTGCGCTTTACTTTAGCAGCACTGGCTTCAACAGGCCGTGATATCAACTGGGATATGAAACGCCTGTCCGGCTATCGCAACTTCTGTAATAAATTATGGAATGCGAGCCGTTTCGTTCTGATGAATACTGAAGGCCAAGATTGTGGTCAAAACGGCGGCGAAATGAGCTTCTCACTAGCTGACCGCTGGATCATGGCGCAATTCAATCAAACAGTGAAAGCTTACCGTGAAGCGTTAGATACTCACCGTTACGATATCGCAGCGGGTATTTTGTATGATTTCACATGGAATGAATTCTGTGACTGGTACTTAGAGCTGTCTAAACCTGCTGTTCATAAAGGTAACGAAGCACAAGTACGTGCGGCTCGCTTCACCTTAATTGAGGTATTAGAAGGCTTACTGCGCCTTGCTCACCCAATCATTCCATTTATCACTGAAACCATCTGGCAGCGCGTCAAAGTGGTTAAAGGTATTGATGCCGATACCATTATGTTGCAAGCGTTCCCTGAGTTCGATGCGGCTAAAGTGGATGAACTTGCGCTGAGCGACCTTGAGTGGATCAAAGAAGCCATTATTGCTGTACGTAATATTCGTGCAGAAATGAACATCTCCCCAGGTAAGCCACTGGATGTGATGCTGCGTGGCGCTTCTGCTGATGCAAAACGTCGCGTTGAAGAAAACCAAAGCTTTATCAAATCAATGGCACGTTTAGAAAGCATCCGCGTACTGGCTGATGGTGAAGAAGCACCGGTTTCCGTCACTAAACTCGTTGGCGGTGCAGAGCTGCTGATCCCAATGGCTGGCTTAGTCGATAAAGACGCAGAACTGGCTCGTTTAGATAAAGAGCTGGAAAAAGTGGTGAAAGAAATCGAAACCATTGAAAGCAAGTTAGCTAACGAAGGTTTTGTGAGCCGTGCGCCTGCTGCCGTTGTTGAAAAAGAACGTGAACGCTTAACTGCCAATATTGAAGCAAAAGCTAAAATTGAAGCGCAAAAAGTGACCATCGCCTCTTTATAATTATTAATTAGCTAATCATTTTTAAGCCCTTATCGATTCGTTGATAAGGGCTTTTTATTCGAGTATCATCAAATGACTGCGTTCGCAGTTCTCAGATTGAAGTTCCCTTCTGGTTCTCTCTACACTGAGTTGTACACAATAATAATCAAGAGTTTCACATGACAACACAAAACTACAAAATTCGTCCTATCGAACAACAAGATAACGCAGGTATTGCCGCAGTGATCCGCGAAGTTTCTGCTGAGCATGGCTTAACCGCAGACAAAGGCTTTGCCGTTGCTGACCCTATTTTAGATACCTTATTTGAGGTTTATAGCAAACCGCGCAGTGCTTACTGGGTGGTGGAAATGGATGGCGAAATTGTTGGCGGTGGCGGTGTTTCACAAGTCGCGGGAGGCGATAACGATACGGCAGAATTACAGAAAATGTATTTATCTTCCGTGTTACGCGGCAAAGGCCTAGCAAAGCAAATCGTACTGATGTCACTAGAGTTTGCTAAAGCGCAAGGCTACACCCGTTGCTATTTAGAAACGACCAAAGAACTTCAAGCAGCTATTAAGTTATATGAAAAATTAGGGTTTGAATTTATTGATGAACCGTTAGGAAATACGGGTCATAGTGACTGTGAAATTCGTATGTTAAAGGCATTATAATTCTACGCTAAACGAAAAAGGATAGTTTTTAGCTATCCTTTTAAGTAATTATATGATGCGACTAATAATTAATGCACGCGATCTTCAGGGTCTATATCATCACCATCTTCGTCGTCATACTCTGCATCTGGGTCTTCAAAATACGTGCCCCAACCATCATAGTTGATGCCCATTTTTTCAGCCAACTTCATTAATTGCTCAACCTGTGCGTCAATCAGCTCTGCATTTAAAGCACTTTCACTGATTACATCGCAACACATCAGGGTTTCACCCGTTTCAATTTCGAGCTCTTCTGCATCCGTGACTTCATAGCCTAGTTTAAAAGCTTCAACGGCTGCTTTCTCTAACAGAGCAAAGTTGTCCGCAGAGAAGTGATGCTCAATCGCATACAATGCATCAGGATCGCTACCATCTTCCAGTAATTCCTCGATGATCAAGCGAGTTTCTTCGTACTGCGCATCGAGTTCAGCTTTATCTACCATATCCACACCCCTTTTGTTTCTTTGTCGCTCATCTTTCTTTGCGCCATTCTCCCACACGGTTGACAGTGAAACCATATATTTAAAGATAATTTCTTTTACATTGGGGGTTGATTTTGAATTTTTATGAATATAAATTGAATATTAATTCAAATCAAAAAGGCTACCAATTATGAATCCCCTATATAATAAACCTTTTTTAAGGTTACTTGATTTTACTTCTAGCGAAATTCATTCACTTTTAAAACTCTCTTCTTGGTTAAAATCAGAAAAAAAAGCGGGCACAGAGCAGCCCCTCCTTTCAGGGAAAAACTTTGCCCTTATTTTTGAGAAAGACTCAACACGGACACGCTGTGCATTTGAAGTTGGAGCATTTGACCAAGGTGCTAGAGTCACTTATTTAGGGCCTTCTGGTAGCCAAATCGGCCATAAAGAAACCATGAAAGACACCGCTAGAGTGTTGGGTCGGATGTATGACGGTATCCAGTACCGTGGATTCGCCCAAAACACGGTAGAACTCTTAGCCGCGCATTCGGGAGTGCCTGTATGGAATGGATTAACTAACGAATTCCATCCCACACAGTTATTAGCCGATCTGCTGACCATTCAAGAGCACCGACCAAATACGCCATTCTCAGAAATTAAATTTGCCTATTTAGGCGATGCGCGTAACAACATGGGCAACTCGATGTTAGAAGCCGCTGCTCTCACAGGTTTAGATTTACGCCTTGTTGCGCCAAAAAGTTGCTGGCCGGAGGAAGACTTAGTGAACACTTGCCAAGCACTAGCTCAAAAAACGGGTGCGAAAATCACGCTCACGGAAGATGTCGCCGAAGGCGTTAAAGATGCTGATTTTATCTATACCGATGTGTGGGTATCGATGGGAGAAGCCAAAGAAGTATGGGCACAGCGCATTAATTTATTAAAACCATACCAAGTGAATATGAATGTGATTAAGCTCACTGGCAACCCAAATGTGAAGTTCCTACATTGTTTGCCTGCCTTTCATAATGAAGACACCACATTGGGCGCACAATTAGCTAAAGAATTCAATATGTTTGGTGGCTTAGAAGTCACGGAAGAAGTCTTTGAATCGCCTTATAGCATTGTCTTTGACCAAGCAGAAAACCGTTTACATACTATCAAAGCGGTGATGGTGGCGACATTAGCGCCAGAATTGCCTGCTAATATATTTTAATTATGCTGCTCTGTAGACATCAATTTAAGCAAAGGATGTCTACAGAAAAGTTTGACGAGTTAGAAGTGGCTATCAGGGATAGATCAGGTGCTACAACAAAATTACATTGTAAAAATCTTTATTTTTGAAGTGTTGATATCACTTTCTTTTTTTGACCAGTAACTTCAGGGGCTGTTGTTCTAAACCGGTCAGACATTAATACTTTAGCATTCGCTAACATAATATCGCGCATTTCTTGAGGCGATAATCTTTCAACCTTATTATTCCCCATAAATCACCCCGTATCATTAATGTTCCCAAGCTGTATTGTATCAAATTCCACAATAATTTTACAGCATGGTGAAAAATAGACTATTTTAATAGCACTATTGATTCGACAGTAATTCCGTAAGTAACGATAGCTGAATTAATTGCAAAGCGTCACTGGTTGCAAACATAACATTTTCATCCCTTAATAATTTGAAACCAAACTTTTGATAATGTGAGATCAAGCCTTCATCAGGTTCAATAATATAAACGGCTTTACTATCTGGATATTGAGTAAGGAAAAAAGTTACCGCAATAATAACTAAAGTAGTTAAACGCCCATTTAGAGGGTGCTCAGGGAGGTCTCGTACAAAAGACTCAATCAAAAAAATATGTAAGTCACCACGCTTAGTCGCGTAAACACCAAGTACTGCACCATCAATTTCAGAACCTTTCTCTAATCTGAACCCCATATGAAAGCTGTCTTCACTGAGAAAATGTCCAAATTTGCTAAGCCAATTTAACACAGACCGTTTATCTCTCACTAAGGACTCAAAGTCATCTTCTGATAGCGTACTTACTTGTAAATCTAAGAGAGCTTCATCAACAAACTCCTGTAAAAAATCGACTGTTTTATGTAGATTAGACTCCGAAGACACATGCGACTCCCTATATTGTTATCCGTTATACTCTGCTCCTCATACCTCACCTGCAAAAATATTTTGGCCTACTTTGCTGAAAATTTATATCAAATAAAAGTAGGCCATTCAGATAGAAAAAAGTGATTAATAAAGAAATAATATATACTAATTAGGATCTTTCACCATTAGCCAATCGGCTATTAATTATTTCAATAACTGATGGCAAATCAGCTAAAGTATCAATCACATAATGAGCGCCAGCAGCATATAGTTTCTCTGTGGCTTGTTGTTTCAACGCGTTAACTTCATCAATTGGCATCCCTTGATATTCATCCCATGTTTTACCAAATTCATTACCCGAAACCGCTAACCCAACGCTCCACATTCCCGCATTGCGCCCTTCTTCAATTCCGGGAACGGCATCATCCACTTTGATACAAGCGGATACGGAACCAACACCTAGCTCAATGACGTTCTGTAATGCCATCCAAGGTCCCGGACGCCCACCAGCAAGTAGATCATCACTTGCTATCCAGTAGTCGGGTTGGTAGCCCAATGCCTTTGCTGCTGGAACTAACTTTTCCATCACGGCACGAGGGTAACCTGAACAAGAGCCAATTTTAATATTTTGGTTGCGTAATGTAGCGATTGTGTCGCCAACTCCGGTGATTGGCGCAGCAAAATCGACAACTTTAGCAATTTGCAATGGCATAAAGGCCGCGTAGATTTTATCGATATCCTCACTACTCATTGAGCGGCCAAACTTTGCGTTCCATAAAGCGTCTACTTCAGGCAATTTACCCAGTGCTTCAATATGTTGCCATTTTCCTAGTCCCATAGGAATGCGCGCTTGAGCCAATGTAATATTTATATCAAACACAGATTTAAATGCTTCGATGAAAATCTGAGTAGGGGCAAAAGAACCAAAATCTACAGTGGTACCCGCCCAATCAAGAATAACGGCTTCAATACGGTCCATTTCTTTTCCTTATTTTTCCCAGTAAATGGCTTTTTTTATTGCTACCAACAATGCATCAATGTCTTTTTCATAAACTTCACCAATATTTCCAATACGGAAACAATCACTTTGCGAGACCTTGCCCGGATAAATAACAAAACCCTGAGATTTTAAACTCTGATAAAATTGCTTAAATTGGTAATCAGATGAATTTGGTGAGTAAAATGCGGTGATAATTGGCGAATGAAGGCTATCTTCTAACAACGTGGTAAAACCTAATTTACGCATACCGGACACCAACTTGTATTGATTCCCTTGATAACGTTGAAAGCGAGCGGCTACGCCACCTTCTTTAGCTAACTCCTTGAGTGCTTGGGCAAATGCTAATACAGTATGAGTTGGAGAAGTAAATCGCCATTTACCTTGGAAATCTTCCATACAGCGCCACTGTGCGTATAAATCTAGCGATAATGAACGAGAGCGCCCCTTACAACGTTCAAGCGCCTCGGTACGGGCGATAACAAAAGCAAACCCCGGAACCCCTTGAATACATTTATTCGCAGAACTAATTAAAAAATCAATGTTAAGCTCAGCAACATCCATAGGGACCCCACCAAAACTGCTCATTGCATCCACGATATAGCGTTTTTGATACTGCTTCGCTAATTTCGCGACTTTTTCTATCGGGTTTAAAATCCCTGTCGTAGTTTCACAGTGCACCATCGCAATATGAGTGATTTGGCTATCTTGTTGCAATAACTGTTCAATCTGTTGCACATCTGGCAACGATACTTCACCGCAATCATAAACATAATGAGCCACAGCCAAGCGCTGGGCCATTTCGGCCATTCGAGCGCCATAAGCGCCATTACTGATAATCAAAACTTTCTCTTTATCACCGATTGCACTACCTAAAACCGCTTCAACCGCATAGCTTCCACTTCCTTGAAGCAGTACCGAAGAATACCCTGCTTTGGCCGTTGCCAGTGCCACTAATTGTTGACGAATATTTTGTACAACGCCTAAATTATAATCATCATCCCATGTACAGCTATCAAACAGCATGGCTTCTTTCACCGTTTTAGACGTCGTAAGCGGCCCCGGTGTTAATAGCAAATAATTATTGTTTGTCATTCAATTTACCTATTGGTCTATACCAGATTTCCATTATAATGGTCGTAGGCTGCTCAAAAGGTCAAAGGAAAAGTGCTCGTGAAACAAAAAATTCATATAACTATGTATAATATGACTGAAACAATGACAGGAAATAACCATGAAATTATCAGCGGATGAAGCCCCGCAATATCTGCTTATCAAAGCCCAATTACAGGAAAAGATTCAAAATGGCTCGCTAAAATGTGGTGATAAACTCCCCTCGGAACGCGAACTTTGTGCCATTTTCAATACCACTCGTGTCACTATTCGCGAAAGTTTGGCACAGCTAGAATCCAGTGGGGCAATTTACCGGTCTGAACGTCGTGGTTGGTTTGTCACACCTGAGCGCCTTTGGTTAGACCCAACCCAAAATACTAATTTCCATAAACTTTGCCTCGAACAAGGTCGCCAACCGAAGACAGTTTTACTGGATGGAAAAGTTATTACCGTTCCTCTCGAAGCTATGGAGCCGTTAAAACTTCAATCATTTGAACAAATTTATTTACTCACCCGCCTACGTTTTGCTGATGACAGGCCCGTTTGTTACTGTGAGAACCATTGTTTACCTGCTCGCGTTCCTGAACTGCTACGCCACGACCTCAACGGCAGTTTAACGGAAGTGTACGAAGCTCATTTCAATTTAATCTATACCAGTATGCATTTGTCTTTCTACCCAACGGCAATGCCTGCCCAAGCAGCACAAGCACTGGGGGTTACGGTTGGCCGTCCAGCCTTATTGTTGCAACGCTTAAACTATGACCAACATGGGCGAATTTTAGATTATGATGTTGAATACTGGCGCCACGATAGCTTGCGCATCGAAGTCGATACTTTGTGATTATTTCTAATTATAGAAAATAATTTTAGCTATTTAGCTGCATTTCATCTTTCTGTCATATAAACCCGTTAGCGTAAAAAACATCTGGTATATACCAGAATACATTTTACCTTAACAGGAGATAACCATGAAAAGCACCTACTTAGCTGGTCTATTAATGGCAACCCTTTGCTCTACCTCTGTTTTTGCCGCTGATGTTGTGACTGTTTACTCCGCTGATGGCCTGCACGATGGCAACAACAGTTGGTATAAAAATCAGTTCGAGGCATTTACCAAACAAACAGGCATTAAAGTACAATATGTCGAAAGTGGTTCAGGGGCGATAGTTGAAAGGCTCGCTAAAGAACGCACCAATCCACAAGCCGATGTGCTTATTACCGTTCCGCCTTTTATCCAACGTGCTGCAAAAAACCAGTTATTAGCTGAATTTACGCCAGAAAATGCAGCAAGTATTCCTAATTCAAATCACTTTTACACGCCGTTGGTCAATAATTACCTGACCTTTATCTATAATGCTAAGCTGCTTAAGTCTCCTCCTGAAAATTGGGACTCCCTACTCGATTCTCGCTTTAAAAATAAACTGCAATATTCAACACCGGGACAAGCTGGGGATGGTACTGCAGTGATGTTACAAGTTTTCCACAGTTTTAATGGCAAAGACGCAGGGTTTGATTATCTCGGTAAGTTGCAGGCTAATAACGTTGGCCCATCCGCCTCGACAGGTAAGCTTACCGCCCTCGTGAATAAAGGGGAGCTCTATGTCGCTAATGGCGACTTACAAATGAATTTATCCCAAATGGTACGTAACCCTAATGTCCAAATTTTCTGGCCAAAAGATGCCAATGGGGAACGTAGTACACTGGTTTTACCTTATGTTGTCGGCTTAGTTAACAACGGCCCTGAAACCGAAAACGGTAAAAAACTCATTAATTTCCTGCTGGATAAACCATCACAAAGCCGTGTTAGTGAGCTTTCATGGGGTATGCCTGTTCGTTCAGATATCACACCATCTGATAAGCAATACCAGAGCGCTGTCCAAATGTTAGAAGGTGTGAAAACTTGGCAGCCTAATTGGGATGAAGTTGAAGTTTCCCTATCCGATGATATTTCCCGTTGGCAAAAAGTCACTGATGGTGAGTAACTTGTGATGTTGATGAAACGAAAAGCCACTACTGCAATGCAGCAAACCGAGCACTCAGGGATCACATTAGAGTCTTTACGTGTCTCATATCATAATAATGTCGTGCTAAAACCTTTAGATTTAACCATCGACTCTGGGGAAATATTGGTGTTGATTGGCCCGTCTGGTTCAGGAAAAACCACGGTATTACGAGCCATTGCGGGGTTTGCTCAACCTGATAGCGGGCGCATCTTATTAGGTGATATGGATATCACCCACCTTCCCCCATACCAACGCGGACTCGGTATGGTTGTACAAAATTATGCGCTATTTCCCCATATGAAAGTGGAAGAGAATGTCGCATTTGGCTTACGAGCTCAGAAACAACCTAAAGCACTCATTAACGAGCGAGTCGTTGAAGCCCTTAAAATCGTCGGAATGACGGATTACGCAACCCGCTACCCTCACCAACTTTCAGGGGGGCAGCAACAGCGAGTTGCGATTGCTAGAGCGATAGCCGTAAGGCCTCGTGTTCTGTTACTCGACGAACCGCTTTCCGCACTAGATGCGCAAATTCGTCATAATATGGTTGAAGAAATTGCCCGTTTACACCGCGAACTGCCCGATTTAACTATTCTTTATGTGACTCATGACCAAACTGAAGCTCTCGCACTTGGTGATAAAATTGGCATTATGAAAGATGGCTACTTAGTCGCACATGGTGAGAAAAATGCCTTATATCACCGCCCACCCAACCGTTTTGCTGCTGAGTTTTTAGGCCGAGCCAATATTCTAGCCGCTACTGCGCTTGGTTTTTCAACAAGCCCTGGAAAAGTGAATGTCAGTTGTGGTGGAACATTGTTGGAGGCTCATACATTAGGCATGCGAGCAGGCACTCACAAATGGGTGTGTATCCGCCCACAGCACATCACGCTAGTACCAAATTCCAATGCCACCAATCAATTACAGGCCACATTGACGTCTATTCGCTGGCAGGGGGATTTAACGCATTTAATTTGTGATGTTGCTGCTGAAACCGTGAGTGTTGCCATCACCCATTTGGCCTCACCGCCTAAAATAGGCGACAAACTCACTTTATGGTTTTCACCTGCGGATACCGTTTTAATTGAGGAATAACATGTCACATATTAGCGTGCCAAAAGGTTCATCAATAACGATAAAGCCCATTTATTGGATATTGCCGCCACTACTGGTGTTAGTTACGTTGTTTTTTTATCCCTTATTGTTGATAGCCCAACAAGCACTACAAAATGAGGCGGGTAGATGGGGGTTGGATGCATTTTGGCAACTTATTGAGTCAAAACGCTTTATTAATGGGTTATGGAATACACTCTACATTGCCATTTTGGCCACCTTAGGTTGCCTTGTGATAGGCAGTGTATTGTCACTGATCTTAGTGTTTATTCCTTTTCCGGGAAGCCGTTTTATCACGCAAGTGATTGATACTTTTATTGCTCTACCGACCTTTTTGATTACCCTCGCTTTTACCTTCATTTATGGTTCTGCAGGGCTACTCAATGGCACCTTGATGGCATTGTTTGATTTAGAATTCCCCCCCGTTGAGTTTCTTTATTCTATCCATGGGGTGATTTTGGCAGAAATTACCGTTTTTACCCCGTTAGTCATGCGTCCCCTTATGGCGGCACTGCGGCAAATCGACAAAAGCCAGTTAGAAGCGGCAAGTATTTTAGGCGCACACCCTGCACGGGTTATCGCGCAAGTTATTTTCCCTGCGGCGCTTCCCGCTTTATTAGCAGGGGGTAGCCTGTGCCTGCTGTTAACCACCAATGAATTTGGCATCGTACTGTTTATCGGGGCGAAAGGCGTCAATACCTTGCCGATGATGGTATACAGCAAGGCAATATTAGAGTCAGATTATACCGTGGCATGCATGATTGCCTTAATTAACATCTTGCTTTCACTCGGGTTATTTTTCCTATACAGAATGGCGACCACTCGCCTTGGGGTAAGGAATTAATTATGTTGATTTGGTCTAAAAAAGGACGAGCCACTGCCACTATCATTGCCATCAGCTTATTTGGTTTATTGTTTTTACTGCCTTTAGTGATGATTTTAATGTCGAGTTTCAGCCGCCAATGGAATGGCATTTTGCCTTCAGGCTTTACTTTTGAACACTTTGTGAATGCGTTTAGTGGGCCAGCTTGGGATGCCATTTTATCCAGCCTAGTGGTTGGTTTTAGTGCCAGTCTATTTGCGCTGTTTTGTGGGCTTTGGGCTGCGTTAGCACTAAGAAGACACAGTGGGAAAATACAAAAGTGGCTGAGTATTGCATTTTATCTCCCCAGCGCTATTCCTTCTGTTTCTATTGGGCTTGGGATCCTTGTGGCATTCAGCCAAGGCTATTTACAGATGAACGGCACTTTTTGGATTGTATTTAGTGCTCATTTTGTGTTGATTTCTGCTTTTACGTTTAGCAATGTTTCCACTGGGTTAACCCGTATTTCTCCCGATATTGAAAATGTTGCTTTTAGCTTAGGCGCTTCCCCTTGGTATCGTTTATGCCATGTCACCCTACCACTATTGATGCCATGGATGATTTCAGCATTAGCATTAAGCCTATCGCTGTCTTTAGGGGAACTTGGCGCCACGATGATGTTATATCCCCCGGGCTGGGCGACATTACCTGTTTCCATTTTCAGTTTAACCGATAGAGGCAATATTGCTGATGGTTCGGCACTAACGATTGTATTAGTTTCGATTACATTATTACTAATGATGAAATTAGAGAAAGTAGCAAAAAGGCTTGGGCAAAAATAAAAGTTATCACGCTAAATAGCCAAGTAACCTCTACCTACTGGGCTATTTAGCGGCCTGTATACTATTCCCACATATACTTATCTTTTTTTGTCCAGCCTTTGGATACCATACATTCCAAGTAATAATTATTACGGGTATCTTCATTGACATCAATCACATAGCTTTCCATAACTGGTGTTTGTTCTTTATAAGTTTTGTCTTTTCCACAATCATCATCTTTTTTGCATTTTTTTTCGACATAAGACATAACAGAGCGCTGCGCAACTTCATTTTTGATTGGGTACAAATGAAGGGCTTCAGGTTTACAAACTGCATTCGCCTCAGCTTGAGTGAATTTTGAGCCACCGGAAACAGGTACCCAAACAGATGAACAGCCAGAAAGAAGGAATGCCAATAGAATAAAAAGTCGTGATTTCATAATGATCATATTTAATTAAAAAGAAAAAATATCTTACTCGTACATAAAATGTGTGTAAATAAATGTACTGTATATTCAATCATGTGATTTAATTTTGGTTTAAAAAACACCAATGCTCAGCACATTCCCTATTGAGAGATACTATTTCTCCCATTTTTCAGTTAGTTCAAATATTCACCAAAACGCAAAAATAAAAAAAATATATTTTTCTTTATGCAAACGCTTGCGTCATGGAATGAGATGCGTATAATGCGCCACAATTTGCCGGGAGAAACCATGAACGCTGCTGCTCTATTTTTTACAGAGAATACCTCCACTGCACTGCCTTCTGGCGGTCTGGACAGCCTGTTTTTCCCCTTCTTATTTATAGAAAAGCCCCTCAATTGAGGGGCTTTTTTTTGGCCTATAGACCTAACATGTCTTGCTGACACAGGAGAACAACAATGCCGAATCCTTTATACCACCGCGATATCATCTCGATTAATGATTTAGACCGTTCAGACCTTGAATTAGTGCTTAATGTTGCGGCTTCATTAAAAAAACAGCCGCAACCTGAGTTTCTAAAACATAAAGTCATCGCAAGTTGTTTCTTTGAGGCCTCTACACGCACACGCTTGTCATTTGAAACGGCTATCCATCGTTTAGGCGCTTCCGTTGTTGGTTTCTCTGATAGCACCAACACATCCCTCGGTAAAAAAGGGGAGACATTAGCCGATACCATTTCTGTTATCAGCCAATATGTCGATGCTATTGTCATGCGCCATCCGCAAGAAGGTGCCGCTCGCCTCGCTAGCCAGTTTGCAGGCCACATTCCTGTCATTAATGCAGGCGATGGTTCAAACCAACATCCCACACAAACATTACTCGACTTGTTTACTATCCAAGAAACGCAAGGCCGTTTAGAGAACCTACAAATTGCCATGGTCGGTGACCTAAAATATGGCAGAACCGTGCATTCCTTAACCCAAGCACTGTCTAAATTTGAAGGCAATCACTTCTACTTTATTGCCCCTGAAGCGCTTTCAATGCCAAACCATATTCTGCACATTTTAGAAGAAAAAGGCGCAACCTACAGCCTGCATAATAATATTGATGAAGTGATGCCAGAACTCGACATTCTGTATATGACCCGTGTACAAAAAGAGCGCCTCGACCCCTCTGAATACGCGAATGTGAAAGCACAATTTATTTTAAGTGCGGCTGACCTGCATTGTGCAAAACCGAATTTAAAAGTCTTACACCCACTACCACGGGTTGATGAAATCGCAGTTGATGTGGATAGCACACCTTATGCTTACTATTTCCAACAAGCAGGAAATGGGATTTATGCAAGGCAGGCATTGTTATCTCTAGTTTTAAATAAAGAATTAGCTATCTGAGGAGGACATACCATGACACAAGATCATAAATTACAAGTTGAAGCAATCAGCCACGGTACCGTTATTGACCACATTCCTGCTCAAATTGGTTTCAAATTACTAAAGTTATTTAAACTAACAAAAACAGATGAACGCATCACAATTGGTTTAAATTTGCCATCAAGCAATCTAGGTAAAAAAGACATTATCAAAATCGAAAATACCTTTTTAACCCCAGAGCAAGCTAACCAATTAGCCATGTATGCCCCTGAAGCCACCGTTAACCGTATTGAAGATTACCAGGTGGTAGAAAAGCTTGAACTCACACTGCCTCAGTATATCGACAATGTGTTAATTTGCCCAAACAGCAACTGTATTAGCCATAATGAACCTGTATCAAGCAGTTTCCGTGTGAAAAAAATCGGCAAAGAAGTCGCACTGACGTGCAAATTCTGCGAAAAAGAGTTCGATAGAGACGCTGTGATCAATAACCAATAGGTTGTTTTTGCGTAGACTGCGGTGTTGTGTAGGTGCAATCCATGTTTATAATGGCGCCTAACACCCCATAAAGTTATACTCAAAGTCACACTAAGCCACAAACACCGCTGTGGCTTGCCATATGACGAGTATTTTTTCTTTACGTGATGAAACGGAGTAGTTATGTCATACGAAATCAATACAGAAAACGCACCAGCAGCGATCGGTCCTTACGTTCAAGGCGTAGATTTGGGTAGTATGGTTATCACATCAGGGCAAATCCCTGTTGACCCTAAAACGGGTGAAGTGCCTGAAGATATCGCAGCACAAACTCGCCAATCACTGGCTAACGTAAAAGCAATTTTAGAAAAAGCTGGCTTAAGTGCGGCTAATATCGTGAAAACAACGGTATTTGTAAAAGATTTAAATGACTTTGCGACAGTGAATGCAACCTACGAAGAATTTTTCAAACAACATAATGCACCATTCCCAGCGCGCTCTTGCGTTGAAGTTGCTCGTCTGCCAAAAGACGTGAAAATTGAAATCGAAGCAATCGCAGTACGTAAATAACGATTAATTCGAGCCAAACACCCCATGCTTTGGGTGGGGTGTCTTTCATTACTGCCTACCTCCGATACAGAATAAACTCCCCGCCACAGTAGTCATTTTCATGCTTTGCGAATAAAGAAAATCACATCTCTTTTTTTATTTAGCTCACTGAAATGAATACTGGCAACTGAAAAGATTTATTTCCTCTGCGCTTTTGATCTTCATACAAATTATTTTTTTCTTTGTTTTAAATCAAATATTGGCGATCTAAATAAAAGCAAAATCCCACATATTGTGCTTTAATTACACATAATGACACAACATATAGTATTTATTCACATTTTATCCACAGATTAGTCCCCGTGATAAACATGGCGAATAGCTGAAGTCGTATTGTGGATAACTTAACAAGGAGAATGCCCGTGGGAACGGTTGTTATAAAAAGAGATGGTTGTCAGGTCGGTTTTGACCTTCCACGAATTCAGGAAGCCGTTAAACGTGCAGCGGCTGCTGTGAATGTTAAGGATGACGATTATTGTCTTCAGGTTGCTTCTGTTGTCACAGAGCAACTTTGCAGCCGTGACCGAGTAGATATCGCTGAAATTCAAGATGCTGTCGAAAACCAATTGATGGCAGGGCCTTATAAAGACTTAGCCCGTGCTTATATTGAATATCGCCACGATAGAGACAGCGAACGCGAAAAACGCAGCCAATTGACACATGACATTCGTGGGCTAATCGAACAAAGTAACGTCTCTTTACTTAATGAAAACGCCAATAAAGACAGTAAAGTGATCCCGACACAGCGCGATTTACTCGCCGGTATTGTCGCTAAACACTATGCAAAACAACATATTTTGCCGAGAGATGTCGTTATCGCACACGAACGTGGTGAAATTCACTATCATGATCTCGACTATGCACCGTTCTTCCCGATGTTTAACTGTATGTTAATTGACCTTGAAGGCATGTTAACTAACGGGTTTAAAATGGGAAATGCAGAAATAGAGCCACCAAAGTCTATTTCAACCGCAACAGCTGTTACAGCACAAATTATTGCACAGGTTGCGAGCCATATTTATGGGGGCACAACCATTAACCGTATTGACGAAATTTTAGCGCCATATGTCGCTATCAGCTACGAAAAGCACCTAAAAGTCGCCAAAGAATGGGGAATAGCAGACGCAGAAAGTTATGCACACAGCCGCACCGATAAAGAGTGTTACGACGCCTTTCAATCCTTAGAGTATGAAGTCAATACGCTTCACACCGCAAATGGTCAAACCCCGTTTGTCACCTTTGGTTTTGGTCTCGGAACCTCTAAAGAAGCACGATTAATTCAGCAATCTATTCTGAAAAACCGCATTGCGGGCCTTGGCAAAAATCGTAAAACGGCGGTTTTCCCTAAGCTCGTATTCGCAATTAAAGATGGCCTAAACCATAAATTGGGTGACCCTAATTACGACATAAAACAACTCGCTTTAGAGTGTGCCAGTAAGCGCATGTACCCCGATATTCTTAACTATGACCGTGTCGTTGATGTTACTGGATCATTTAAAACGCCGATGGGCTGCCGCAGTTTCTTGGGTATCTATGAAGAAAATGGGCAACAAATTCACGATGGGCGCAACAATTTAGGCGTTATCAGCCTCAATTTGCCTCGTATTGCTATCGAAGCACAGGGCAGCGAAGATGCGTTTTGGGCATTACTGGATGAACGTTTAGCCATTGCCAAAAAAGCCTTAATGACTCGCATTGCCCGTTTAGAAACCGTCAAAGCACGTGTTGCGCCAATTTTATATATGGAAGGCGCTTGTGGAGTTCGCTTAAAAGCGGATGATAACGTCGCTGAGATATTCAAAAATGGTCGTGCATCTATTTCTTTAGGTTACATTGGGTTGCATGAAACCATCAATGCACTTTTTGGCACACAAACTCATGTCTATGATAATGAAAAATTGCGCGAAAAAGCTGTCGAGATTGTCAGCCACTTACGTCAAGCCACTGATGAGTGGAAAGCCCAAACAGGCTATGGTTTCAGTTTATACAGCACACCAAGTGAAAATTTGTGTGACCGTTTTTGCCGTCTCGATACCGCTGAATTTGGTGTGATACAAGGTGTTACCGACAAAGGCTACTACACAAACAGCTTCCACTTAGATGTTGAAAAACAAGTGAATCCTTACGATAAAATTGATTTTGAAGCGCCTTACCCTGCACTCGCGAATGGCGGTTTTATCTGTTATGGCGAATATCCAAACTTACAACATAATGTTAGAGCCTTAGAAGACGTGTGGGACTACAGCTATCAACATGTGCCTTATTATGGAACTAACACCCCCATTGATGAATGTTATGAATGCGGTTTCTCCGGTGAATTTTCCTGCACCAGCAAAGGTTTTACCTGCCCGGCTTGTGGTAATCATGATACTAACCGCGTTTCAGTTATCCGCCGTGTCTGTGGCTATTTAGGCAGCCCAGATGCAAGGCCATTTAATGCAGGAAAACAAGAGGAAGTCAAACGCCGTATTAAGCATTTAGGTAACGGCCAAATAGGTTAATGCCATGAATTATCACCAATATTATCCTGTTGATGTGGTTAATGGCCCCGGAACCCGCTGTACACTGTTTGTGGCAGGGTGTGTTCATCAATGCCGTGGTTGCTACAACCAAAGTACATGGCGAGTGGATTCAGGTGTGCCATTCACCCAAGAAATGGAAGACCAAATTATCCAAGACTTGCAAGATACTCGTATTCGTCGACAGGGATTATCCCTGTCGGGCGGAGACCCACTACACCCAGCCAATTTACCTGCGGTGCTCAAGTTGGTAAAACGCGTTAAAGCAGTTTGCCCAGATAAAGACATCTGGTTATGGACAGGATACACATTGGGTGATTTAACGCTTGAACAGCAAAAAGTGGTGAGTTTTGTCAATACCGTGATTGACGGTAAATTTGAGCAGAATTTACATGACCCGCGCTTAATTTGGCGCGGTAGCTCAAATCAGGTAATCCATAGGCTTCGTTAAATTTAGCATTCCCAATATAGCTTGGTGCCAAAACCTAATTTATTATCCACCATTTTGACATTCTGTAAGTGAAGCTGCCAAACTGGCAGTTTCGCTGCTATTGCCACAGGGAAGCGGCGGCAGTAGAAACCGCGAGCGAGTTGTGCTTCCTCACTTTCTAATATTTTAATTTCACCTGTAAATTGAATACCTTGTATTGTATTCACGGCTTTAGTTTGCGCCGATATTGTGCCAGCCACTTGCGGGTTAGCCACCATCAATTGCCCATGCTTGGAATTCGGGTCTGTCATTAAAATCAGACACATCGTTTTCGCATCAAATGCATAGTAACAACTGGCAGGCCAGATATCATTGTTGTGATGAGCAAAAAGGGAAAAAACGTGTTGGCGAGCAATATAGCGTTGGATGTGTTTTAAAGTTTGTTCAGGCGTCATAGCGGTTTCCATATAAACCCGTTCAGAACAAGCTTTCGGGTTACCCCTAAGCTTGCTTAAACTGTTCTGAACGTAGGCATAAAATTCGCTATTACTATAGCCTAACTAATTAAAAAATGGTTCTAATTAGTTTTATCACTCTAATTAACTTGGGTTTTTAGACCATCTAACCCAAGTCTTTACTCTAAATAATTCGAGTTGTAGCTAGGCGGCAAGTGAACGAGGTGCTAGGAGCATACATAAGTATGTGACTAGTGCGAATGAACGCGGCCAACAACGCTACGGCTCGAAGTATGACGAGTAAATATGACGAATAGAGTTACTTATAAATAGCTGCAGTACCATTCATGCTATTCTCACCGCCAGCAGAAATCACACGGAATGAAGTTGCGCCAGCTTCATCAGCTTTTTTGGCTAATTGTGCGGTCAGGTCATTTACACTCACAGCACCCGTTACTGAGACATAACCAGCTGCAGGCTGATTAGTATGTTGAACTTCTTCAGCCGCCATTGAACCAAATGAAACAGCACCTAAAGTTAAAGCAGCAGCTAATAATGTTGATTTTTTCATTGTATATACCTTCTTGTAAAATTGATTTTTAGTTGGGATTTTTACTGTCCCTCTGTGACATGGATCATATTATGCGCTTTATTTTGAAAAGAAAATTAGCTAATTTTGCTATAGTTATTCAAATAATTTGAATGCTAACTTAGGTTGAGGTTACAACTTTGTGACAGTTTTATATCATTTTTTATTTAAATTTTAATATGTTATAAATATCTTACTTAACGAATATATTCGTTGTTAACCTAATATTTTCTTCTTATAAATCAGCACAGAATGATAAAAACAACCCTAGAAAAAAAACAATCAAAACAAAGTGATTGGTATCTTTACTTAGTAAGAGAGAAAAATAACGCCTTGTATTGTGGTATCACCACCGATGTACAACGTCGTTTTGAGCAACATAAGGCAGGAACAGGGGCAAAAGCATTGAAAGGAAAAATGCCACTAGAACTGGTATTTTCTTGTTTTATTGGTTCTCGCTCAGCCGCGTCAAAAATAGAATATCAAGTTAAGCAACTGAATAAAAAGATAAAAGAAAGGCTGGTCATTGACCAGCCTGATGATTTAACTGACTACTTAGCTAACTATAAATTATTGAAGTGTGAAGAGTAAGTCACCAAACCTTGGTGTTCCCCGATTTCGCCATTTTCTAAGCCACAAACCAAAAAATGAGCCTGTTGTTCAGGCCATTGGCAGCTTACGCCGTGGCTTGAAGCCGGTTCAAAACCAAAACGCGAATAGTAGCGTTCATCTCCCAGTACAACGACAGCACCATAACCAAACTCATTAAGGCTATCTAACCCTTCGTAGACCAGTTTTTCTGCGATCCCTTGGCCTTGATGCGCTTTACTTACCGCTAATGGCGCAAGACCTACCCATTGTACGTCTTCGTCGTTAACATCAACGGGTGTGAAGCCAACATAGCCAATCACTTCACCATCATCATTTGTTGCCACAACCCCGAGAGTTAACAAACCATCCTCACGCAAATGTTGAACAAGGTTAGCTTCCGCTTCAGTTGGAAATGTTTCACGCAATAATTTATCAATACCCATTGCATCGACAGGGATTTCAACTCGAATTAGCATGAAGTTAACGCAGGCGATTTATGCTCTGCGTCCTCAGCTTCATGCACGGTTTTAATCACATCGGCTAATTGTAATAGAGCAAAACGCAGCGGTGCTGGCATGTTTTCGAGTTCGAAAGCATCCATTAAATTCTTCACATAAAGTCCGAGCTCAGTATCCCCTTCAATCACCAATCTACGTTGGAAAAAGAGCGTATCGGGGTCTTCTTTGCGCGCGGCGATCAGTACTAGATCATTCGCATTACCACTCACACTAACATCAGCCTCTGCATGCTGTTTTACAGACAATTGACCATCTTGCAAACTGATAAACCAGACTAACGCTAAGTCACGGACTTCAACTTTTAGCCATTTGTCTTCGAGAAAATCAAGTTCCCCTTCTTTTACTGATTCGCGAAATTGCCAACTTAGCAACTGCTCGAGAACCTGACGCTGTAATGCGAATGGGGTCACTTTTAAAGGCAGTTTCAAAAATGAAGGGCCTTTTGTGATGAGTTGAGAACGAATTTTACCTAACACAGTACTGACTCCCGTAGTAATTGTCTGCCCGTTTTCGTGTAACTACTTAACCGCAGTAGCAGCTCGAATTATTTAGGGTAACATATTGCATATTTAGATGATTAAATTTTCAACGCTAATAACCCCACTTATTGAAGTCATTAACCTAACATTTGACTCACGATAAGTTATCTTGCCAAAAAATGACATTATTGGTTTGATCCTATATCAATTTTTGCCCATCCCGCCAATATTTATTTCTCACTTCCCATTGATAAAAAACTATCTCTAATTACCGATACTATCCAATTAACGTTCAAAATTTAGTCAAAAATGATTTATTTTCCCTATTTAATAAACTTATTCTCTACTATTTGATACAGTTTCTTTATTACCCACCAGTCCCCTTATTTCCCTAACAACCTTAATTAACGAATACTGATATCCATTAACAATTTCTCTGCTCTAAATCAAAATCTATAACAGTTCTGTTGACTAGAATGGCAGCTATTAAATTTTATACAGGGATAGGACAATGGAATTACTCTGCCCAGCAGGGAATTTGCCCGCGTTAAAAGCGGCTGTCGATAACGGTGCTGATGCCGTTTATATTGGATTAAAAAATGATACCAATGCGCGCCATTTCGCAGGACTCAATTTTACTGAAAAAAAACTGCACGAAGCTGAGCGCTATATCCATAACCGTAAACGAAAATTACATATTGCGATTAATACATTTGCGCACCCTAACGGTTACGAACGTTGGCAAAACTCTGTCGATCTTGCCGCGGATCTCGGTGCCGATGCCTTGATCTTAGCCGATATCGCAATGTTAGAGTACGCGGCAAATAAATACCCGCATATTGAAAGGCATGTTTCTGTTCAAGCCTCTGCGACCAATACTGAAGCCATACGCTTCTATGAACGTAATTTTCAAGTCCATCGTGTCGTCCTGCCGCGCGTGCTATCTATTCACCAAGTGAAACAATTAGCCAAAAATAGCCCTGTACCGCTTGAAGTATTTGCTTTTGGTAGTTTATGCATCATGGCTGAAGGCCGCTGCTATCTGTCTTCTTATCTCACGGGTGAGTCGCCAAATACCGTAGGAGCATGCTCTCCAGCCCGTTTTGTTCGTTGGCAACAAACTGAGGAAGGAATGGAATCACGCCTTAATAATGTGTTGATAGACCGTTACCAAAAAGATGAAAATGCCGGTTACCCAACACTATGTAAAGGACGTTATCTTGTCGATGAACAGAAATATCATGTCCTTGAAGAGCCCACCAGCCTCAACACCATTGAATTATTACCTGAATTAATGGCAGCGAATATTGCCTCTGTCAAAATTGAAGGCCGCCAGCGCAGTCCTGCTTATGTGACTGAAGTGACCCGTATTTGGCGCCAAGCCATCGACCGCTACAAATCCAACCCGAATAACTTTGTCACCGACCCTAAATGGCTAAAAGCATTAGGTGGGCTTTCTGAAGGAAGCCAAACTACATTGGGTGCCTATCATCGTAAATGGCAGTAATTTAAAAGGTAAATATCATGCAGTACTCGTTAGGATCTATTCTTTATTACTGGCCAAAGCAAACGCTGGAAGATTTTTATCAACACGCCGTTCAAAGTGACGCCGATATTATCTATCTCGGTGAGACTGTGTGCAGTAAACGTCGAGAAATGAAGCCCAATGATTGGATAGAACTCGCACAACAACTCGCGAAAAGTGGTAAACAGATTGTGCTGAGCACCCTTGCTCTCCTTCAAGCACCTTCAGAACTTAAAGAGATCAGCAAATTAGTTGATAATGGCGAGTTTCTCGTTGAAGCCCATGATTTTGGTGTGGTCAACATGTTAGCCGAGAGAGGACTTCCTTTTGTCGCGGGCCACGGTTTGAATTGCTATAACGCACAAACCTTAAATATTCTCTTACGCCAAGGCATGGTGCGCTGGTGTATGCCTGTAGAACTTTCTCGTGATTGGCTAGTCAATTTACTTCACCAATGTGATGACATCGGTATTCGTGGCAAATTTGATGTTGAAGTGATGAGCTACGGTCACTTACCACTTGCCTATTCCGCACGCTGTTTTACTGCGCGCTCTGAAAATAAGCAAAAAGACGAGTGTGAAACTTGCTGTATAAACTACCCACAAGGGCGCAAGGTGCTTTCCCAAGAACACCAACAGGTGTTTACATTAAATGGCATTCAAACGCTCAGTGGTGCTTGCTATAACCTTGGCAATGACCTGCATTCAATGCATGATCTTGTAGATATTGTGCGCATTTCCCCTGAAAGTATAGAATCCCTTGAGATAATCAAACAGTTTAAAGCCAATGAAAATGGGGATATTCCGCTGAATATCGTAAACCAAAACTGTAATGGTTATTGGCGACAAATTGCAGGGTTGTTGCTAGTGCCTTGATATACAATAGGTAATGAGCTCGAACTATAGCTCATTACCTTAACCAAATAATTCACTGTGCGAACCAATATCAACGAAAGTGATTAAATTACCTTTATCTGACAAGCGATAAACCAGTAAGAAATCACCACCAATATGAAGCTCCCTAGCTCCTTGCCATTCATGACCTTCTAATTCATGGTCAAGATATTCTTTTGGTATTATTTTTTGAGAAAACAGTATTTCCATAACGAGAACAGCCGCATTCATATCCCTACGGCCCGCTCGGTTATATCGTTCCCATGACTCCTTAAACGTTGGTGTATAAGCAACCTGCCTTGGTTGCTTAGCTCGCTTATTACTTGGCTTCTGAGTCAACTTTGCTTAACTCCACCATCATTTCGTTAATTGAATCGTAGTGCTGCTCAATAGCTTTAGCTTCTTTCAACGCTAGTGTAGTTTTCAGCGAAGGTTGCTTACGTTTTATTTCAAAGGGAACTCTTTGCTCTTGAACTACTTGTTCTAAAAACAAACGAATAGCTGCGCTAATAGTCAAACCACAATCTTGTAATACACTCGTGGCTTCCGCTTTTAATTGTTCATCAATTCGACTACGAACATCTGTTGTTTTCAATAGTGTTGACATATCATCCCCCTACACATATCAAACGTAGCTACATTGTGACTACATTGTGGTTGAGTTTAGCATTTGTCGATTAATTAGTCATTATTTCTTTAGGCCGCCTTTTCTAATAGACCATAAACACGATTAAATATTAATGCCGATGCCTGCGCCAGCGGTTAAACATATGGCTAATATGACGCAGTTCGCCATCTCGGAGCATACCAATAAATACCCCAATGACCGTATAAATAACCCCTAAAATCAGCATCATCACGATATCCATCAGGACATCGCTAAACGGTAGTCCCATTTGGTTAAGACCTGCCATGGCGTTTGTGGCCCATGTTGATGGTAGAGCCGATGCTATCATACGTACCCAATCAGGCATCGCTTGCAGTGGCCAAATCGTACCTGACATATAAAACACAGGGGTCGTAATAAATGCCAAAGTTAAATAAATCATTTCGACACTGCGCAAACATTCCGTCACTAACTTGCCAAGCCCCAGAACAGCCAAGAGGAATGGGAACGTGAACATCCAAATCACATACAATGGCGCTTCTTGCCGGTAACCCAATACCCACGGCCAAAGGGCAAAAAATACGGTAGATAAAAATAACCAAATCGGAATTAAAGCAGATAGCGCCCCTAAATAAACGGCTAATGGCGGTTTTCCTTTCGGCGTAGAACGAACCGCGATACTGACTCGCACACAGGCAATCAACAGGGAGTGCTGTAATAACATCACTAACAAGCCAGGAAAAACGATTGCTGCGAAGCTGATCCCTGGGTTATACAGTGGCTCAGTTTCACTGCGAATAGGGGTAATAATCACTTTCGCTTGTTCTTGGCTATAGCCTGCTTTAGTGAGTAACTGGGTGTTATAGGCATTGAGCAGTGTTTGGTAGGCTTTTGATAACTCTTGCTGAATTTGCCCACTTGCTAGCCGGTTGGTGCCATCACCATACACTGGCACAGTGATATTTTTACCACTCAATAAGTGTTGTTGAAAATCTGTTGGAATGATAATTATCGCAAATAACTTTCTCGCAATCATATCCTGACGAGCTTGAGCAAGGTTATCATAACTCTGCAATTGCACCTTCGGCGTCGCATCAAGATCACGGATTAACTCACGGCTTGCTGTGCTGTGGTCCATATCAATAACTGCAACAGGTAAGTCCCAAAGAACAGGCTTGGCATAAACTAAGCTCATAACGCATAGAGAAACCAATAATAACAGCCACATCGGTTTTTCCAACATCCCCAGCAGCACTTTACGAAAGGTTGCAAAATAGATAGCCATTAGACAACCCCTCCTTGGTTTTCTAACCGTTTTACTAGTCGCTTACGGATTAAAAAGCCAATCACGAATGGGTAAATCAATAAAAATAGACACACTTGAACGATGCGAGTAAAAGAAATCTCCCGCAAGAAAATATCAAACATAGCATTCAATGTATGTGTAAGTGGTTCAATATTAGAAATAATCTGTGCAGGCAATATCATTGATAGCTCAGGCACAGCCATACCCGAAAAGGCTAAGGCGATACTCACCAGCATCCCTATCAAGCTATACGCCATGATGGCACTTGAGGTAAAACTAAACAGCAATAAACCGATACTTTGCGCTGCTATCACATAGAAAAACCCTAATACAATCATATATAACGGGTTCCCTACCACTTTAGCATCAAAAATAGTGACTAGCGCCGCAATCTCTACGGCGAGCAATATACTGAAAAATAAGGTGTAAGGAGCTAACTTCCCAAGTAACGCCATGACAAACGGTTTAACACTTTGTAAGGTAGAACCTCGTGACATGGTGTAGATTGTTGCGGTAACAACAAATAGCTGTAGCATATGAATAGTTGCAGCAAACTGTTGATAATAAATATAACTACCGCTCGGATTGAACAAACTGTCATAAGAAAGTGTGACTTGAGCTAATGGCGGCAATGCCTTTCCCATGGACTTAGCCATTTCTTGGCGATACTTCGCATTCAGCTCTGCCACTAGCCCACTAAAATCTTGAATCGCATAACTACCTGATGCATAAAAGAGCGCATTATAATACATCCGCAGCTCAGGCTGACGCCCCCGTAAGACATCTTCTTCAAAGTTATGAGGAATATACAATAACGCGTAATCTTTTGAACTACCGAGTCTTTTTAATGACGTACTCAAATTATCATCAATCGTTTTTACATCAGCGTGCGGGCCTGCGTTAAGGTCACGAATAATTTGCCGAGACACGGGGCTATGGTTGTCATCCACCACAGAAACGGGTAAATCCATTAATGTCCCCTCTGAAAAGTTAGCGCTAACTAACGTAAACAGCATTAATGGAAACAGCCAACTTAACCAATGAAAAACAGGGCTACGAATAGCCATTTGGGTTTCACGGCTAAAGGCGTGCTCAAAACCGTGCCAAGCGAACTTAAATTTCATGGCAACACCTTTTACTTATCCCAGTGCCATAACACACTCATGCCAGGCCTTAACCCTTCGATCGGCTCTACAGAATATAAGCGAATTTCAAATGTTTTTAAATCGAAGTCACCCGTTGCACGTGTTGCTCGCTTAGTAGCATAGTCACCTTTTGGTGCAATATAACGAATTTCAGCTTCAACCACCTTATTACCCAACGCTGGGATATCCAGCTGTACTTTATCGCCTTTTTTCACATCAACTAAAATATCTTCACGCAAGTTATAGACAAAATAAGCTTGCGGTAGGCGTATTAATGAAACCAAAGGGCTTCCTGCATTAAATAGTTCGCCAATTTCAGCGGGGATAGGCCCTACTTCCCCATCAACCGGGGCTTTAACTTGCAAATCATCCACCTGAACTTGCAATTCAGCTAATTTTTGTTCTGCTTGGTCAAGCGCCGCCTCATATTGCTGACGTAATTCAATACGGTCACCATGTAAGCCTTCTTCCAACCGTGCTTTTGCCCCTTGAACTTGCGAAAATGCCACTTCTTTGGCCTTACGTGCGTTATCTAACTCATTCGCTGAAACATACCCTTTGTTTTTTAAATTACTTAAACGAGCATATTCACGAGAGGCATTTTGATATTGAGAGTTGGCTTGTGCCAAGGTGGCTTGAAGATCACGAATAGTTTCTTCGCGAGTACCATTAATAGAGAGTTCTAGCTGCGCCTTTGCTTGGTCTCTTGCCGCTTTTGATGCTGCATACTGCGCCTGTAGCTCAGGGCTTTCTAATGTTAAGAGAAGTTGCCCTTGTTTTACATCATCACCACGCTCAATATGGCGCTCAATCACCCGCCCTTTTGCTTTCGAGGTTACGATAACTTCAGGTGCATCGACTTCCCCCTGTAACAATAAGTATTGGTTATGGGAATGAAAAAGTGCCGCTGCTGCTATTAAGATAAGCATCAGCAAAATCAGTGCTATTGTTCTTTTTTTCATTATTTATGTGAACCTTAAATAATAACGGGGGAAACTACCATCCCTAGAGTATGACAAGAAAGTTAAATACAGCGTTAATAAATTCGTGCGCAAGATCACGAAAAGGTAGGTCATTGACTAATATTGAAGCGGTTTCAGCCTTATGTCAAATATTGATGAGTGTACTTTTCTCAAATGTCGATTACTTAACCAGTGACTTACGATATAATTTCAAGCCGAATAAAGACCACGAATAGATAGCAAGAATAAATAATTCCGCCACAAAATAAAAATCCCACAACGTATCATGCTCTAAATAGTTCACATTGTGGGTAGGCGACAAAAGAAGATAGCTTGGGGAGCATACACAAGTATGTGACCCAAGGAGCTGAACGTAGTCAACACCCCCAGAATGTGAAACATGACGAGCCATGCTCTAAATAGTTCGCATTATGGGTAGGCGACAAGAAAAGGTATCTTGGGGAGCATACACAAGTATGTGACCCAAGGAGCTGAACGTAGTCAACCCCCCCAGAATGTGAAACATGACGAGCCATGCTCTAAATAGTTCGCATTATGGGTAGGCGACAAGAAAAGGTATCTTGGGGAGCATACACAAGTATGTGACCCAAGGAGCTGAACGTAGTCACCCCCCCCAGAATGTGAAACATGACGAGCCATGCTCTAAATAGTTCGCATTATGGGTAGGCGACAAGAGAAGATAGCTTGGGGAGCATACACAAGTATGTGACCCAAGGAGCTGAACGTAGTCAACACCCCCAGAATGTGAAATATGACGAGCATGTACGAATTTGACTTAATATTACTCCTCCTCCAGCAAATGTGCGTCTACTTAGTGATCGCATGGGTCCTCAGTCGTACCCCGCTGGTTACCCCATTACTTAAAGTCACTATTCGCTTACCTCACAAGGTGATGTGCTACCTGATTTTCTCAGTATTTTGCATTATCGGTACTTATTTTGGTTTGCATATCAATGATTCTATTGCCAATACTCGCGCCATTGGTGCCGTGCTTGGGGGCCTATTAGGCGGCCCCGCTGTCGGCTTTGCCGTTGGTTTTACTGGTGGGTTGCATCGTTATTCATTGGGTGGTATGAGTGCATTTGCCTGTATGGTTTCAACGATTGTTGAAGGGTTGATTGGCGGGTTAGTTCATCGTTACTTTATGAAACGTGGCGAAATTAATAAAATTTTTAATCCTATGATTGCCAGCTGTGTCACTTTTATTGCTGAAATCATACAAATGCTAATTATTTTATTGTTGGCAAAACCTTTCGATGAAGCCCTCGAACTTGTTAAAAATATCGCTGCACCTATGGTCATCGCAAATACGATTGGCGCAGCCATGTTTATTCGTATTTTACTCGACCGCCGCGCTATTGTTGAAAAATACACAACTGCATTCTCTGCTCAGGCGCTAAAAATCGCCTTAACCACTGAAGGAATTCTGCGTAAAGGCTTTAATGCTGATAACAGTATGAAAGTTGCCAAGATTATTTATCAAGAACTAGAAATTGGCGCCGTCGCCATCACTGATCGTGAAAAAATACTCGCATTTATTGGTATTGGCGCTGATCACCATCGCCCGGGAACACCGATTTCGTCGAGTCAGTCAAGGCAAGCTATTGAGAATAATGAAGTTGTATATGCCGATGGCAATGAAACGCCTTACAAGTGTTCATTAAGCCCCACCTGTAAACTCGGTTCTGCATTAGTGATCCCATTACGCGGGGAAAACGAAAAAGTCATTGGTACAATTAAACTGTATGAAGCGAAAAATAGCCTATTTAGCTCCATAAATCGTACCCTTGGTGAAGGCATAGCCAGCTTATTTTCCGCGCAAATTCTCGCGGGCCAATATGAGCGCAATAAACAATCACTGTTACAATCCGAAGTTAAACTACTTCATGCGCAAGTGAACCCCCACTTTTTGTTTAATGTACTCAATACGCTGCAAGCCGTGATCCGCAAAGATAGCCAGCAAGCAGGCCAGCTTGTGCAATATATTTCGACATTTTTCCGCAATAATTTAAAACGACCTGAACAAAATGCCACGCTTGGTGAGGAAATTGAACATATCAACGCCTATTTGCAGATAGAAAAAGCCCGCTTTCAAGAAAGCTTACAAATTCATATTGAGATCCCAGATGAAGTCAAACAGGTTGAACTTCCGGCATTTACCCTGCAGCCACTGGTTGAAAATGCAATTAAACACGGCACCTCACAGTTATTAGAAACAGGATATATTACAATACGTAGTTATATCGGCAGTGAACATGTCTACATCGAAATAGAAGATAACGCGGGGCTATACAAGCCGACTAAAAAGTCCGATGGCTTAGGAATGGGGCTAGTCGATAAACGCTTACGTTTAAAATATGGTGAACAATATGGTATCAGCGTAGAACATGAGCCAGAAAAATTCACTCGAATGAAAATTCGCCTGCCTTATTTGGCTACAACATAATAATGATTAAATTACCTCTATGAATGTATTGATTGTTGATGACGAACCTCTTGCACGGGAAAATGTGCGTTGCCTACTTGAAGAACACGATGATATTGAAATTATCGGTGAATGCGCAAATGCGATTGAAGCGATTGGGGTCATTCACAAAAAAAAGCCTGATGTGGTTTTTCTTGATATTCAAATGCCGCGCCTAACTGGCCTTGAAATGGTACGTATGTTAGATCCAGAAGACCGCCCCTATATCGTCTTTCTTACCGCTTTTAATGAATTTGCCATCCAAGCTTTTGAAGAGCATGCATTTGATTACTTGTTAAAGCCCCTTGAAACAGAGCGATTAAAAAAAACCTTAAACCGCCTACGTCAAGGTAAGCAAAAACAGAACCTTGAACTGCTCAGCAACAATGAGCCGCTCAAATTTATCCCTTGTACTGGCCATAGCCGCATCTATTTGATGAAGCTTGATGAAGTGCTATATGCCACCTCACGTATGAGTGGCGTGTATGTAATGAGCACACAAGGGCAAGAAGGCTTTACTGAGCTCACATTACGCACATTAGAAACTCGTACACCTTTAGTGCGCTGCCATCGCCAATATTTGGTTAACATGACTCAGTTAAATGAAATTCTGTTTGGCGACGGTGGACAAGCCGAGTTGGTACTCAGTTCCGGTGAACATATACCTGTCAGCCGCCGTTATCTCAAGCCACTAAAAGAGGCATTGGGGTTAGTTTGAGTCGCGCTTCAACTTCCTACGCACAAACTTGGTGTATAAATTAATAATAAATTTGTACATCTAACTGATTTTTTCTATAATCAGAAATATAAGTTCAAAAAATACACAATACGTTATTCTGGGTTGTGTGTTCACTATTTATAGGAACAAAATATGTCTAATACAATGTCGCAAAAAGCAGCACGTGAAGGCCTTGGTAACCCTGAGCTCTTTAAGGGCGGCGTTTTTGTAACAAAAAATGGGCAATCTGAGCTGTTTATCCAAACAAGTGAAGAACGTGAAATAGAGCTAAAAGAAAGGGAAAGAGAGCGCCAAGCAAATGCACTGCTAAAATTGGTGATGGCAGCAAAAGATGATGTTAAAAATAAGAGAATCTTATCACCAGAAGAAGCGCTAGAAAAATTACGTGCAGCAAGAAAATAATGAAAGGAAATTGTGATGGAACAACCCTATACGGTCACCCTCGCAGAAACTGCATTATGGTCACTACAGGATGTAGAATCGTTTAAAATCAATTTTATGAGCAGTGTTCAAGCAGCCGCGTTTGTTGATGAGCTACTTTTATCATCCGTTAGAGCAATATCAGAAGATCCAAAGCGTTATCGCCCAAATCAAATGTTAGCCGATAATGGTCTACTAATTCGGGAGCGAATCGATATAACTAGCCAATATCGTTGTTTATATGAATTTGATATGCAAACAAATAACGTTGTTATCCTACTTTTTATCAGTACAGCACAAGATTTAGAAAAAACGCTTTATCGCTACTACATACTTAGGTAAAAATGGCTAGCAAAAAACCCGCATTTCCAAGAAGTGCGGGTTTTCATTTTATTAGGGAATAACTTCCCTAAAACCTAGCAATTACGCGTTATGGCTGCTGCTACGACGACGAGGTGCTGCATTAGTACCATCTTGACGTGGAGCAGAGTTACCACGATCACGGTTACCACCACCACGGCGTTCACCACCGCCACGACGTTCGCCACCGCGCTCACCGCCACGGTCATTACGACGACCTGCACCGAAGCCACCTTCGCTGCCGCCATCACGACGACCACCACCACGACGCTCACCACCACCGCGACGTTCGAACGGTTGTGCATCACCGATCAGCTGCATTTGAGTTGGCTTATTCAAAATGCGTGCGCGACTTAAATGCGTTAACACGTCAGTTGGCATACCTTTTGGTAATTCAATTGTCGAGTGCGTTCCGTACAATTTGATATTACCGATATAACGGCTGCTGATATCCGCTTCGTTAGCAATCGCACCAACAATGTGACGAACTTCCACACCATCATCACGGCCAACTTCAATACGGTACATTTCCATATCACCGACATCACGACGCTCACGACGTCCGCCACGCTCACCACGTTCTGCACGGTCAAAACCATTGCCGTTGCTGTTGCGGCGATCACCACGGCGATCATCGCGATCATTAAATTCACGACGTGGACGACGTGGCGCATCTGGTGGCAGGATCAGAGCACGTTCACCTTGTGCCATTTTCAGTAATGCTGCGGCTAAAGTTTCCATATCTACATCTTCTGATGGAGACATTTTTGCTAACAGTGAACGATATTGGTCTAAATCGCTGCTTTCTAATTGCTGTTGAATTTTCTCAGCAAATTTCGCCTGACGACGTTGGCTCAGCAGATCTGCATCTGGTAATTCAACTTCAGGAATAGTCAGTTTCATCGTACGTTCAACGTTACGTAGCAGACGGCGTTCACGGTTCTCAACAAACAGTAACGCACGGCCCGCACGACCCGCACGGCCTGTACGGCCAATACGGTGAACGTAAGACTCGGCATCCATTGGGATGTCATAGTTAACAACTAAACTAATACGCTCAACGTCCAAACCACGCGCTGCAACGTCAGTTGCGATCAAGATATCTAAACGACCATCTTTTAAGCGCTCTAAAGTTTGCTCACGCAGTGCTTGGTTCATGTCACCATTTAGTGCAGCACTGTTGTAGCCATTGCGTTCTAACGCTTCAGCCACTTCTAATGTTGCATTTTTGGTACGCACGAAAATAATTGCTGCATCAAAGTCTTCTGCTTCTAAGAAACGCACTAACGCTTCATTTTTACGCATACCGTACACTGTCCAATAACTCTGAGCAATGTCTGGACGGGTTGTAATGCTAGCCTGAATACGAATTTCTTTCGGGTCTTTCATAAAACGACGTGTAATACGACGAATTGGCTCAGGCATTGTTGCAGAGAACAGCGCAGTTTGGTGCTCAGCTGGAATTTGGCTCATGATGTTTTCAACATCTTCAATGAAGCCCATACGCAGCATTTCATCAGCTTCGTCTAAGACTAAGCCTTTTAATTTAGAAAGATCTAACGTGCCACGTTTTAAGTGATCAAGAAGGCGGCCTGGTGTACCCACAACAATTTGTGGTCCTTGGCGCAGTGCACGTAATTGTACGTCATAACGTTGACCACCATACAGGGCAACAACGTTAACGCGGTTCATATGTTTAGAGAAATCACTCATTGCTTCCGCTACCTGAACAGCCAACTCACGAGTTGGAGCAAGTACTAAAATTTGCGGAGCTTTTAAATCTGGGTCGATGTTATGCAGTAATGGCAAACTAAATGCAGCAGTTTTACCGCTACCTGTTTGTGCCATACCTAATACATCGTTGCCATCCATTAACAATGGAATACATTGCTGTTGGATTGGTGATGGTTTTTCATATCCCAGGTCATTTAGTGCTGTCAAAATAGATGCTGATAAACCTAACTCAGCAAAAGAAATATCGGTCTCAGTAGTCATGTAAAGGTGCCTCATACATAATGGCAGCCAGTTTACATAACCATGCGAAAATCATTTCGGTCATTTTCATTTAAAATGTGAACTGGCTCAAATTGTGTTTATTAAACGAACAAATAGGCCGTCACCCCGAGGGATGATGACTTAAAAATTTATCATGAAATGTTCGTCAGCTATTGCTGGCCCGATTCTAAAAGGTCGTCTTGTTCTTGGCCTAACAGCGCCAATTCCAACAATGCATAGCGGTGTTCAACAAAGCTGTGAGCGTTGTTAGCTACCGTCAGTTTGAATAACGCAACTGCGCTATCCTTATCCCCCAGACTTAGGTAATGCTTACCTAAATAGAAGTTAGTTTCACTGAGATGCTCAGCGAGCGAAGTGTTATCCGTAGATGTTTCTTTCAAACGCTCCATCAATGTATTTTCATTGATATTGCCAAGATAGAATTCTACGATATTCCAGCCCCATTGCCCTTTCTCCGCTTGGTTGTAGCGGGCAGCAAGATTATCTTGCGCCATACGCGGGTCTATGTCTTTCTCTACGAGGTAAAGCCACAGAGTACGAAAAGGATCATTTGGATCTATCTGATAATACGCCAGCAGATCATCCTGCGCTAGTTTGTACCGTTCACCGTAATATAATGCGATGCCACGATTCATTCGCGCGAAATTGTAAGTTGGATCAAGCTCTAAAACAGAATCAAACGCTTCATAGGCAGCATCATAATTGCCTGCCTGCGTAAAATATATCCCTAAAAAATTAAAAACTTCAGGAATATCAGGACGAATGGCTAACGCAGTTGAAAAATCATTACGTGCCAGCGCCCTTAAACCGAGACTATCATACAACACACCGCGCTCATATAAAAGCTGTGCGTATTCATCATCGGTTAAAGACCGACTCGCAAGGATTTGTTCCATACGAGCCAGTATCACTTCTTGTTGCAATGAAGGTTGAAGTGGAACGGCAAATACCTCGTTCTTTCGCCAATCTTTGCTACTACATCCAATAATAACAAAAAAGATAAGCGTCAAGAGCACACGCGGTAACGTGCGATAATCTCTCACCCGAAGACAGATACTGTTCAACATACTCCGCCCTTACATTACCACGCTTTACAAATGATGGTTTCAGCAAATTTAGGCTGATAGCGCCCTAACTTAATAGAGCGCTGTTAAGTCAGCTTACTCTGCTGAGTCCTGCGGTTGTGCACTTGCTTCTTCAGTTGCTACCGCTTCTTTCATGCTAAGACGGATACGGCCCTGACGGTCGATTTCCAATACCTTAACAGGAACTTCTTGACCCATTTGTAGGTAATCAGTCACTTTCTCAACACGTTTGTCCGCGATTTGAGAAATATGAACCAGACCTTCTTTACCGCCGCCAATCGCAACAAATGCACCAAAGTCGACAATACGGGTTACTTTACCTGGATAAATGCGGCCAACTTCAACTTCTGCTGTGATATCTTCAATACGACGAATTGCTTCTTTCGCTTTAATACCATCAGTTGCTGCAATTTTCACAGTACCGTCATCTTCGATCTCGATAGTCGTGCCCGTTTCTTCCGTTAACGCACGGATCACAGAACCACCTTTACCGATGACATCTTTGATTTTGTCTGGATTGATGCGGATAGTGTAAATACGTGGAGCAAATTCAGAGATTTCTTCACGTGGGCCATTGATTGCTTGTTCCATCGTACCAAGAATGTGCAAACGCGCACCTTTTGCTTGGTTTAAGGCAACTTGCATAATTTCACGCGTGATCCCTTCAATTTTGATGTCCATTTGCAGTGCACTGATACCCTCACGGCTACCAGCCACTTTAAAGTCCATATCACCTAAGTGATCTTCGTCACCTAAGATATCAGACAGAACAACGAAATCTTCGCCTTCTTTTACCAGACCCATTGCAATACCTGCAACAGCGGCTTTAATTGGCACACCAGCATCCATCAGTGCTAATGACGCACCGCAAACTGATGCCATTGATGATGAACCATTGGATTCAGTGATTTCAGACACAACACGTACAGTGTATGGGAAATCTGCGTGGTCAGGCATCACAGCTAACACACCGCGTTTCGCTAAACGGCCGTGACCGATTTCACGACGTTTTGGTGAACCCACCATGCCAGTTTCACCGACAGAGTATGGAGGGAAGTTGTAATGGAATAAGAAACGGTCAGTATATTCGCCCATTAATTGGTCGATAACCTGTGCATCACGCTCTGTACCTAAAGTTGCAGTTACCAGTGCTTGAGTTTCACCACGAGTAAACAACGCAGAACCGTGAGTACGTGGCAGAACCCCCGTACGAACGTCCAGTGCACGAACCATATCTTTTTCGCGGCCATCGATACGTGGCTCACCACGGATAACACGGCTACGAACAACTTGTTTTTCTAAGCTTGCTAAAATATCTGCAACTTCAGAAACATCAACGTTTTCGTCTTCAGCAACTAATACTGCAGTGACTTCTTCTTTGATTAAGTCAACCTGCGCGTAGCGCTCTTGTTTCTCAGTGATGCGGTAAGCATCGCCCATACGGCTTTCAGCTAATTGTGCAACACGGTCATGAAGAGCTTGGTTAACTGGCTCTGGCTGCCAATCCCATTTCTCTTTCCCAGCTTCTTTCACTAATTCATTGATATTCTGAATAACAACTTGTTGTTGATCGTGGCCAAATACCACTGCACCTAACATTTGCTCTTCGCTCAACAAATCAGCTTCAGATTCAACCATTAATACCGCGTTATCAGTACCTGCAACCACTAAATCCAAACGGCTGTTTTTCAGTTCGTCTGCTGTAGGGTTCAGAACATATTGGTCATTGATAAAACCAACACGTGCAGCACCGATTGGGCCATTGAATGGAACACCTGACAGTGCTAATACCGCTGATGCACCAATCATCGCAACGATATCTGGGTTAACTTGTGGGTTAACAGATACAACGGTCGCAATGATTTGAATTTCGTTATAAAAACCTTCTGGGAACAGAGGGCGTAGAGGACGGTCAATCAGACGTGCGATTAACGTTTCGCCTTCACCAGGACGACCTTCACGACGGAAGAAACTTCCAGGGATGCGGCCCGCTGCATATGTACGTTCTTGATAGTTAACAGTTAAAGGGAAGAAATCTTGACCTTCTTTCACTTTTTTCTGTGCAACTGCAGTCACGAATACTGCAGTGTCATCCATGTTAACCATAACAGCAGCAGATGCTTGGCGTGCGATCATACCGGTTTCAATCGAAACAGTATGTTGACCGTATTGGAATTTACGAACAATAGGATTTAACACTATATTACCCTTTTTGTAAGGCTACCTGAGATTCTCAGGGAGCATTGGTTTACTCTTCCTACTACAGCCTCGCGACTAATGAGAATACTGATGTTCTAGTGATCAATTCTCTCATTAGCCGCGCGAATCGGATGTAGCGAAGAGGCATTAATAAAAACAACTCACTACGATTTATAGCTTAGCATTTAAGTTAAGTATAATTCGAGTATTACTTCAACTTTCAAAATAACTTTTAGAAGAAAAGGGGCCTCTGGCCCCTTTTCTCTGAAACTGACTCTACTCGTCATACTTCAAGTTGCAACGTTGTTGACTACATTCACTCGTACTAGCCACATACTCATGTATGTACCTAGTAACTCACTCATTTGTCGCCTAGCTGCAACTCAAATTATCTAGAGTAAGATTAGCGGCGCAGACCTAAACGCTCGATAAGAGCAGTGTAACGCGCGATATCTTTACCTTTCAAGTAAGCTTGTAAGCGACGACGCTGAGCAACCATACGCAGCAGACCACGACGGCTGTGGTGATCTTTTTTGTGCTCTGCAAAGTGACTTTGCAGGTGGTTGATTTGTGCTGTCAGCAGAGCGATTTGAACTTCGCTTGAACCAGTGTCATTTTCACCGCGGCCGAACTCAGCAACGATTTTAGCTTTCGCTTCATTACTTAGAGACATAATAAACTCCAAAATGATTAATGTAAGTGATGAGAGCCAATCTCTAATTTAGCATCTCAAGATTAAGCGCCGCTATTCTACGCTGCTTAAGGCAGCAAAGCAATAAGCGCCACTACACGGACTGTTCATTTTCCACAACCAAACGCTTCGGTGCTATACGGCCATCTTCACTCACCAGAGCAATACCGATAAACCGCTGCTCTGCGCCACAAGTGACTCGGACCATACAACCTTCTTCAAGGCCTTGGACTGCGGCTCGCACAGGTTGACCCTGCTTAAAATAAGCCGCTGTTTCTTCTGTAATATTTACAGCTGGAAAATGAACGACTGCCGTATCCATTGGCAACAATAGAGAGTCGAGCAATGACTCAAAAGAGCCTTCACCCGCATCTACTTTTGCCCGTAAAGCAGCTAATTGTTCTAATGTTACCATTCGCTCATAAGGGTAATTAGCCACTTGCACTCGACGCAGGTAAATCACATGCGCACCACAGCCTAACATCTCACCTAAATCATCGATAATTGTACGAATATAGGTTCCTTTAGAACAGTGTATCTCCAGTTCTAATTCATTATTTTCTAAACGAATAAACTGCAATTCATACACTGTAATTGGGCGAGCTTCACGCTCAACTGTAATCCCTTTACGCGCATATTCATACAACGGACGACCTTGGTGTTTCAACGCTGAATACATTGAAGGAACTTGTAATGTATCACCGCGGAAAAATTCTAAAGCATCATCTAGTTGCTGCTGTGTAAACTCTACGTTACGCTCACTAATAATTTCGCCATGTGAATCTGACGTATCAGTACGTTGCCCAAGACGTGCAATCACGCGATAACGTTTATCTGAATCGAGTAAAAACTGGGAAAATTTCGTCGCTTCGCCGAGACAAACAGGCAACATACCTGTTGCGAGAGGGTCAAGTGCCCCCGTGTGCCCAGCTTTATTGGCATTAAAAAAGCGCCGCACTTTTTGCAGCGCATCATTTGAAGAAATGTCCGTGGGTTTATCCAGCAGCACTACGCCGTCAATATTACGGCCGCTACGACGACGCCCCATTATTTTTCCTCTTTATCACTAACATCCGCACGACGTTTTTCATCATCGCGGATCACATTTGACACTAAATTAGACATCCGCATACCGTCAACAAGAGAGTTGTCATATTCAAATGTTAACTCAGGAATAATACGCAAACGCATTGCTTTTCCAATTAATGAACGTATAAAGCCTGATGCTTCATTTAATGCTTTAATGCCATCTGCAACCATTTCTTCTTCGCTTTTATCGTTAGCGATATTGAAGAAGGTCACAAAGACTTTACCGTATGCGAGATCGCGAGATAACTCGACACCTGAAACGGTAGCCATACCAATACGTGGGTCTTTGATCTCACGTTGTAAGATGATCGCAATTTCTTTTTGCATCTCTTGCGCAACGCGTTGTGCACGACTGAATTCTTTTGCCATCGTTATATCTCCTGACAATAAAGGGGGCAAGCGCCCCCTCATTCATACTGTTTTCTCACCACGACATTTCGTGGGTACTCACAAAATTAACCGTCAATAGAACGTTTAACTTCAATAATTTCGAAAACTTCAATCATATCGCCTACACGAACATCGTTGTAGTTCTTAACGCCGATACCACATTCCATACCGTTACGAACTTCATTGACGTCATCTTTAAAGCGACGTAGTGACTCTAGCTCACCTTCATAAATAACCACGTTATCACGTAATACGCGGATTGGGTTATTACGTTTGATGGTGCCTTCAGTGACCATACAACCAGCAACCGCGCCGAATTTCGGTGATTTAAATACATCGCGAACTTCTGCAAGTCCAATAATTTGCTGTTTGTACTCAGGCGCTAACATACCGCTCATAGCTTGTTTAATTTCATCAATTAAGCTATAGATAACAGAGTAGTAGCGTAAGTCAACACTTTCACTTTCAATCACGCGACGAGCAGAAGCATCTGCACGTACGTTGAAGCCTAAGATGATAGCATTCGATGCCGCAGCTAATGTTGCGTCAGTTTCAGTGATACCACCTACACCAGAACCGATGATTTTAATTTTAACTTCATCAGTCGACAGCTTCATTAGAGAGTCGGTAATTGCTTCACAAGTACCTTGTACGTCGGTTTTCAGAACGATGTTCAGCTCAGACACTTTACCTTCTTCCATGTTAGCAAACATGTTTTCCAGTTTAGATTTCTGCTGGCGAGCTAATTTAACATCACGGAATTTACCTTGACGATACAAGGCAACTTCACGTGCTTTTTTCTCGTCACGTACAACGGTAGCTTCATCACCCGCTGAAGGTACGTTAGATAAGCCTAAGATCTCAACAGGCATTGAAGGGCCTGCAGACTGAACTTCTTTACCTAATTCGTTACGCATTGCACGAATACGGCCATATTCGAAACCACACAGGACGATATCGCCTTTGTTCAGTGTACCTTCTTGAACTAAGATTGTTGCAACTGGGCCACGACCTTTGTCTAAGTACGACTCAACAACGACACCGCTTGCCATGCCTGCATATACCGCTTTCAGTTCTAAAACTTCAGCTTGCAGCAAGATAGCATCGAGCAACTCGTCAATACCGGTACCTTTCTTAGCAGAAACACTGATGAACTGAGTATCACCACCCCAGTCTTCAGAAATAACACCGTACTGAGACAGTTCATTTCTAACGCGGTCTGGATCAGCTTCTGGTTTATCAATTTTGTTTACTGCAACAACAATTGGTACACCCGCTGCTTTCGCATGCTGAATAGCTTCAATTGTTTGTGGCATAACACCATCGTCTGCAGCAACAACCAGAACAACGATATCCGTTGCCTGAGCACCACGAGCACGCATTGAAGTAAACGCGGCGTGACCTGGGGTATCTAAGAAGGTAATCATACCCTTATCAGTTTGTACGTGGTAAGCACCAATGTGCTGAGTAATACCACCCGCTTCACCTGATGCCACTTTCGTTGAGCGAATGTAGTCAAGTAGAGAGGTTTTACCATGGTCAACGTGACCCATAATGGTCACAACTGGCGCACGTGGCTCTTGAAGTGCAGAACCTGTATCACGGTCATTCATTACCGCTTCTTCTAATTCGTTTTCACGACGCAGAATAACTTTGTGACCCATTTCTTCTGCAACTAACTGTGCAGTTTCTTGGTCAATCACTTGGTTGATAGTCGCCATTGCGCCCATCTTCATCATCGTTTTGATGACTTGAGAACCTTTTACTGCCATTTTATTAGCAAGTTCACCAACAGTGATTGTTTCACCAATCACAACATCACGGTTAACCGCAACTGCTGGTTTAGTAAAGCTTTGTTGTAAAGAACTACCTTTACGTTGCTTACCTTTGCTGCGACCCGAACGGCCTGCGGCACGTTCTTCTTCGCGATCTGCTTTTTCAGAAAGTTTATTACCTTTCTTCTGGCGAGGTGCTTTTGCAGTACGATTACGTGAACGACGGCCTTCTTCTTTCTCATCACTTTCATCTTCAGCTGCACGAGCGTGCGTTGAAGTTGTTGTGTGATAATCGCTGTCTTCTTCAGTTTTCGTTTCAGCAGTCCACTTTTCACCGTTTTCTTCTGCCATTTTGCGTGCTTCTTCAGCTACGCGACGTGCTTCTGCTTCAACTTTGCGCTGAGTTTCTTCTTCAGCTTTACGTTTTAGCTCCGCAGCTTCAGCTTCACGGCGTTGTTTGTCGGCATTACTTTCTACAGCTTTGCCTGGTTTTTGTTGATTTTCGCTTGGTTTCACTTTTTCTCTTTCCGCTGCTTCGCGCGTAGCTTTATCTGCTGCTTCACGTTTTGCTTTCTCTTCGGCTTCACGTTTTGCCTTTTCTTCCGCTTCACGTTTAGCTGTTTCTTCTGCTAATCGTTTTGCTTCTGCTTGACGTTGTGCCAGTTCTTCAGCTTCGCGCTGTGCCTGCTCTTCCGCTTCACGCTGCGCCTGCTCTTCCGCTTTTGCTTCTTCAGCATCACGGTTCACATAAGTGCGTTTTTTGCGGACTTCGACATTTACCGATTTGCTTTTGCCACCGGTGACGGGGACACTCAGCGTACTACGAGTTTTGCGCTGTAGTGTCAATTTGCTTGGCTGACCCGCTACCCCGCCTTGTTCACGGTTTAAATGGCTCAGTAAAGCTTCTTTTTCTGACTGGCTAACAGAGTCATTCTCACCTTTTTTGATCCCTGCTTCAGCAAATTGCTGTACCAGGCGATCAACTGTGGTTTGAATTTCCGTTGCCAATGTTTTTACAGTTTCTGTCATGCCGTTCCTTCCTGCTACAGTGTTTACGCATCGTTACCGAACCAGCAAATATTACGTGCGGCCATGATGAGCGTACCTGCTTTCTCATCATCCAGACCTTCAATATCAATCAGGTCGTCGATGCCCTGCTCAGCAAGATCTTCCAGTGTACAGATTCCACGAGTAGCCAAATTATAGGCAAGAGTACGATCCATACCTTCAAGATTCAATAAATCTTCTGCTGGCTGATTATCACCTAGGCTCTCTTTTTGAGCCAATTCTATTGTGGTGAGGGCCGCTTTCGCTCTTTCACGTAGAACTTCAACAGTCTCTTCGTCAAGACCATCAATTTCCAGAAGTTCATTAATAGGCACGTAAGCCAGTTCTTCTAACGTCGAGAAGCCTTCTTCAACAAGTGCAGTGGCAAACTCTTCATCAATATCAAGATGCTTGGTGAATGTATCAATAGAAGCATGTGCTTCTGCCTGATGTTTTGCATTAAGCTCTTCTGCGGTCATGACATTTAATTCCCATTTGTCATCACCACGGTGTTTTTTCAGTAACTGAGCTGCCAGACGAACGTTTTGACCGTTACGTCCAATGGCTTGTGCCAAATTACTACTTTCTACGGCAACATCCATCGTACATTTGTCTTCATCGACTACGATAGATGCAACATCAGCCGGAGCCATTGCATTAATAACGAATTGAGCTGGGTTATCATCCCATAACACAATATCAATTCTTTCGCCGCCTAATTCACTAGAAACGGCTTGAACACGTGCACCACGCATACCAACACAAGCACCAACTGGGTCGATACGCTTGTCATTAGTTTTAACTGCGATTTTTGCACGAGAGCCTGGGTCACGAGCAGCAGCTTTAATTTCAATAATTTCTTCGCCGATTTCTGGCACTTCAATGCGGAATAATTCAATCAGCATTTCAGGGCGAGAACGCGTAACAAAAAGTTGCGCGCCGCGTGCTTCAGGACGAACATCATACAGGACTCCGCGGATACGGTCACCTGGACGGAAGTTTTCACGTGGCAACATATCTTCACGCAGAATAACGGCTTCCGCGTTATTGCCTAAGTCTAACGTGATATTTTCACGATTAACTTTTTTCACCTGAGCAGTGATAATTTCACCTTGTTGCTCACGGAATTGGTCAACAACCATCGCACGTTCTGCTTCGCGCACTTTCTGTACGATAACTTGTTTAGCTGTTTGGGTAGTAATACGGTCGAATACAACAGATTCAATTTGATCTTCGACGTACTCTCCAAGCTGGAGCGCTGGGTCTTCATACTGAGCCGCTTCCAACGTAATTTCACGCGTTGGCATTGTAACTTCTTCCACAATTAACCAACGACGGAACGTGTCGAAATCACCTGATTTACGGTCAATTTCCACACGAACATCAATTTCTTGCTCGTATTTCTTTTTAGTCGCCGTCGCTAATGCAGTTTCCAGAGCCTCGAAGATTTTTTCACGAGGGAGGGATTTTTCGTTAGAAACCGCTTCTACAACAGCCAGAATTTCTTTATTCATCCTAGTTGCCTCATTGAACTTTATTAAAAGTGGGGTACCAAGTTAGCTTTCTGGATGTTGCCGAGGGCGAACACCTCATCCTTACCATCTACAGTAACCGTAATCATTTCACCGTCTATGGCCTTAATAATTCCTTGCCACTTACGGCGGTTCTGCATTGCTATACGCAAAGTCAATGCCACCTCTTCCCCCATAAAACGCTCATAATGCGCAATGGTGAATAATGGACGTTCAAGCCCTGGTGACGATATTTCCAGGTTATAAATGACAGAGATTGGATCTTCAACGTCCAATACTGCACTGACCTGATGGCTGACATCAGCACAATCATCAACAGTGATGCCTTCTTCACTATCAATGAAGACACGCAGTGTTGATGTACGGCCACGGACAAACTCTAAGCCTACAAATTCAAAGCCTAGCGCCTCCACAGGTGCTGAGATCATCTCTGTTAATTTCTGTTCTAATGTGGACAAGCCCACCCCCAGACATAAAAAAAGGGCTATAAAAGCCCAGTTAATTCGATTGTCAAATAACAAAAAACCCCGAAATTCGGGGCTTTATGCAACTGGACCCTGTAGTGCACGGGTTCACCATATTCTTATTATACCTGTAAAATCTAGAGAAATCGATGAGAAATTTTGAGAGCTGTTAGATAACTGCACTTGATTACTACACCGGATAACTACTATAGACCACGATACTGACAAGGTATGTTGAATAAGAAATGGTTGCGGGAGCCGGATTTGAACCGACGACCTTCGGGTTATGAGCCCGACGAGCTACCAAGCTGCTCCATCCCGCGTTCGAAAGCGTGTCATATTCTACACAGATAACCTGTAAATCACAAGCATCTTAAATAATGGTGCCGAGGACGGGACTTGAACCCGTACGCCCGTTTTGTAGGCACTACCACCTCAAGGTAGCGTGTATACCAATTTCACCACCTCGGCACTGAGGCGAGGTTATCAATATTTAATCAATAACCTCAAATTTTAACTTCTTACTCATCGCTGAGCTTACTACTTAATGATGGCATTAGTTGCCTTCATTCGGAATCTTTCACACTTAACGAGGGATATCGCTCGTTGGTGTAGCTGGTGCTGCCGGAACGTCTGTTGGTTGCTCGACTTTTGTAGGTTCACTAATGTTTTCCCACTTACTACCACTACCAGTTCCGTACTTGTTGGCAGTCATGTTGCCAAGTATTAAACTGATGATGAAAAACACAGCAGCCAAGATTCCAGTCATACGGGTCATGAAGTTACCTGAGCCCGATGAACCAAACAGTGTTGCAGAAGCGCCCGCACCGAATGAAGCTCCCATGTCAGCACCTTTACCTTGCTGTAACATAATCAGACCAATAAGCCCGATAGCCGCTAGCAAGAAAATAATCAAAAGAGCTACATACATTTGAGTTACCTATTCAGTTGCGGTGCATAGCCTAATGCTATGACCTTTATCACTGCACACCTGCTCATTTCGGCCGTAAAGAAACACTCTTACGGGATTGAGCAGGTGCGAATACTAACCAAAGCTGAGCCGACAAGCAAGTCTATTTTAATTCCATTTGATTATTTGCAGAAAAAAACAACAAATCATCAAAATATCGCTCAGCTTCACCAATAACAACTTAGCCAGCTGCTTTTACTGCATCAGCAATATGGTTTGCCATTGCAGTCACATCAGCTTCGTTTTCACCTTCAACCATAACTCGGATTAATGGCTCTGTTCCTGATTTTCTCAGTAATACGCGGCCTTTTCCTGCCAATTGTTTTTCAACTTCTTCGTTCGCTGCAACAACTGCATCACTTTGTAATGGGTCGTGTTGGCCTTTGAAACGTACGTTAACTAGCACTTGTGGTAATAATTTCATACCACTGCATAAGTCATGTAGGCTCATATGGTTACGTACCATAGCGCTTAATACCTGCAAGCCTGCAACAATCCCATCACCAGTGGTCGTTTTATCTAATAAAATCACGTGGCCTGAGTTTTCAGCCCCCATGCGCCAACCTTTTTCCTGTAATTTTTCGAGAACATAGCGGTCGCCCACTTTTGCACGCTCAAAAGGAATTCCTAGCTGTTTTAGGGCGATTTCTAACCCCATATTACTCATTAATGTTCCCACTACCCCACCTTTTAACTGGCCTTGGCGTAGCGCTTCACGAGCAATAATGAAGAGAATTTGGTCACCATCAACTTTTTCACCGAGGTGATCGACCATAATAATGCGGTCACCATCACCATCAAATGCTAAACCGACATGTGCTTTTTCTTCCAAAACTTTTTGTTGTAACTGGCGAACGTCTGTAGCGCCACACTCTTCGTTGATATTGATTCCGTTAGGATCGCAACCGATAGTGATGACTTCTGCCCCTAACTCACGGAACACATTTGGTGCGATGTGGTAAGTAGCCCCATTAGCACAATCAATGACAATTTTTAAACTTGCAAGGCTTTGTTCGTTCGGGAACGTACCTTTACAAAATTCAATATAACGGCCGGCAGCATCTACAATACGGTTTGCACGACCTAATTCAGCTGACTCAACGCAGGTGATCGGCTTTTCCATTTCAGCTTCAATGGCTTCTTCGACTTCATCAGGCAGCTTAGTCCCATCAATTGAGAAGAATTTAATCCCATTATCATAATATGGGTTATGAGACGCTGAAATAACAATTCCCGCTTCTGCGCGGAAAGTACGTGTTAAATAAGCAACCGCTGGGGTTGGCATTGGACCTGTGAAAGATGCGGATAAACCCGCCGCTGCTAAGCCCGCTTCTAATGAAGATTCCAACATATAGCCAGAAATACGCGTATCTTTACCAATAATAATTTTACGTGAACCATGACGAGCGAGGACTTTCCCTGCCGCCCAGCCTAATTTTAAAACAAAATCAGGGGTAATTGGGCTATCACCCACTTTGCCACGAATACCATCAGTACCAAAATATTTACGGTCGCTCATACGCTTATTTTTCCTTTTCTGACAGAGTCATCTGTACCACTTGCATCGCTTGCACGGTTTCTTTGACATCATGAACTCGAATGATGTGTGCCCCTTGCATCGCAGCAATCACTGCACAAGTTAGGCTGCCTGCGAGGCGTTCTTGTGGTGGAACATTCAATAATTGTCCAATCATAGATTTACGTGACATCCCTGCCAATAGCGGTAGTCCGAAATTATGAAATTGTTCTAAGTTTGCCAATAACTGGTAATTATGCGACAAGTTCTTACCAAAACCAAAGCCTGGATCAAGGATAATTTGTCGCCTCTCTATCCCTGCGCTCACACACCGGGTGATTTCAGCATCAAGATAGTCTTTTACCTCACGCACCACATTTTCATAATTTGGCGCTTCTTGCATCGTTCTTGGCTGGCCTTGCATATGCATAATGCAAACGGGTAAACCTGTTTTCGCGGCGACGTCTAATGCATCTGGCTCATGGAGAGAACGAATATCATTGATGATATGCATACCTGCGTTTGCTGCTTCCGCCATAACTTGGGCTTTAGAGGTATCGACTGAAATCCATACATCAAAACGCTGGGCTATTGCTTCAACAACAGGAATAACCCTATCAAGTTCCTCATTCACAGAAACTTCGGCAGCCCCTGGACGGGTAGATTCACCACCAATATCAATGATAGTCGCACCGTGTTCCACCATTTTTGCCACATGTTCAAGCGCATCATGATAACGATTATGAGTGCCACCATCTGAAAATGAATCAGGAGTGACATTCAAAATCCCCATCACCTTAGGTGTGGATAAGTCAAGGACACTGCCTCTCGCTTTGATTTGCATTGTTATTTTTCCTTAACGAAAAAAACCCCAGCGAACTGGGGTCTTAATATTTTATTTCACGACCGCTTATTGTGGTTTGCTGTCGTTATTATCTGATGGGTTTGATTCATCAGCATTATTACTATTATTTGTGTTATCTGGTTCTTCAGACTGTGGTTTTTCCGCTGTAGGTTCCGCTTTTGGCGCACCTGTACCGAACGAACCAGTGACATTACTCACTTTTTTGTCTTCATCCCAACCTGCTGGCTCACGCACTGGACGGCGGTTCATCAGGTCATCAATCTGTGGCATATCAATGGTTTCATATTTTAACAATGCATCTTTAGTCGCATGCAGAATATCAATATTGTCTTCCAATGTTTTGTATGCCAGTTGATAACAGTGGTCCAGAATTTTTTTAATTTCTTCATCGACAATACGTGCTGTCTCATCAGAAATTCCTGAACCATTACCTGAAGAGCGACCTAAGAACGCTGGGCCTTCTTCTTTCGAATACTGCATTGGGCCTAAGCGGTCAGAGAAGCCCCACTGAGTCACCATGTTACGCGCCGTATTCGTCGCAAACTGAATATCGGAAGAAGCACCCGTTGTGACTTTATCGCGACCATAAATCAGTTCTTCTGCAATACGACCTGCATATGCCGTTGCAATCATACCTTCGAGCTTCAAGCGGCTACGACTGACTTCATCACCTTCTGGTAAGAAGAAAGCAACACCTAACGCTTGCCCACGCGGAACGATCGTGACTTTATGGACAGGGTCATGTTCTGGCATTAAATGACCGATAATCATATGACCACCTTCATGGTAAGCCGTTGATTCTTTTTGCTCTTCAGTCATCATCAGAGAACGACGCTCTGCACCCATCCAAATCTTGTCACGCGCTTTTTCAAACTCAACCATAGAAACAACACGCTTATTCGCGCGAGCAGCAAACAATGCGGCTTCGTTCACTAAGTTTGCGAGTTCAGCACCTGAAAACCCAGGTGTTGCACGTGCAAGAATGAAAGTATCTACATTTGGGTCAATAGGAACACGACGCATATGTACTTTCAGAATTTGTTCACGGCCACGAACGTCTGGTAAGCCAACGACTACCTGACGGTCAAAACGACCTGGACGTAATAAAGCAGGGTCAAGTACGTCAGCACGGTTAGTTGCTGCGATAACAATGATCCCCTCATTACCTTCGAAACCGTCCATCTCAACTAGCATTTGGTTCAGTGTTTGTTCACGCTCATCGTGACCACCACCAAGACCCGCACCACGTTGACGACCTACCGCATCGATCTCATCGATAAAGATGATACAAGGCGCTGCTTTTTTCGCTTGTTCGAACATGTCACGAACACGAGAAGCACCCACCCCCACAAACATTTCCACAAAGTCAGAACCGGAAATGGTGAAGAATGGAACTTTTGCCTCACCAGCGATAGCTTTTGCCAGTAATGTTTTACCTGTTCCTGGAGGCCCTACCATCAGGACGCCTTTTGGAATTTTACCGCCAAGTTTTTGGAAACGAGCAGGTTCACGTAGAAACTCTACGATTTCGCCCACTTCTTCTTTGGCTTCATCACACCCAGCAACGTCTGCAAATGTTGTTTTGATCTGATCTTCTGTCAGCATGCGGGCTTTACTTTTGCCAAATGACATTGCCCCCTTGCCGCCACCGCCTTGCATCTGGCGCATGAAGAAAATCCAGACACCAATCAACAGAAGCATTGGGAACCAGGAAATAAAAATAGATGTCAGTAAGCTAGGTTCTTCTGGTGGTTCACCAACAACCGTCACATGCTTATTTAGCAAAGTGTCTAACAGCTTCTCATCCTGCATAGGAAGATAAGTTGTATAGCGGCTATTATCAGCCTTTCTGACGTTCAATTCACGACCTGTGATACGAACTTCACGTACCTGATCCTGGGCTAACTCATTGATAAACGTAGAATAATCAACTCTGCGACTATTCGAATCGCTTGGGCCAAAACTCTGGAACAAGGACATCAGAACAACTGCGATGACTAACCAGAGAATCAGGTTTTTCGCCATGTCACTCAAGGGATTAACCTCATATTACAACTGTGTTAACAAATAACGCTCAGGGTACTACAGTTTTAGCCCTGTCGCTACAATGTATACTTCACGTGACCGTGCGCGCGAAGATTCGGGTTTACGAACTTTTACTTTCGTAAACAGGGAGCGGATATCCCTAAGGTAATCGTCAAAGCCTTCTCCCTGAAACACTTTAACAATGAAACTCCCCCCAGGCGCCAATACAGCACGGCACATATCCAAAGCTAATTCAACTAGATACATAGAGCGAGGAATATCAACCGCTGGTGTCCCACTCATATTTGGAGCCATGTCAGACATGACCACCTGTACTTTTTTGTCGCCAACGCGTTCTAACAAAGCGGCGAGAACGGCTTCATCGCGAAAATCCCCTTGCAGGAAATCAACGCCAACGATTGGGTCCATCGGCAATAAGTCACAAGCAATAACCCGCCCATTATGACCTATTTGGCTAACAACGTATTGCGACCAACCACCAGGGGCTGCTCCTAAATCAACAACGGTCATACCTGGTTTAAAAATTTTATCACCTTGCTGGATTTCTTCCAGCTTAAACCATGCACGTGAGCGTAGCCCTTTTTTTTGTGCTTGCTGAACATATTTATCACTAAAATGCTCTTGCAACCAGCGACTTGAGCTTGCCGAACGTTTTTTATTGGCCATTGTGCTTTCCAACTATACTAAAAGAACTTCACCTAACTTGCTGCTTCTTTACCATCAAAAAGATATAATTGATGGTGATAGATATCAGATGGCGGTAGAATAAGCCATTTTCAATACTAACCAAGCAAAAAATCAATGAATCTTAATAAAAAACAAATTCAGCACCTAAAAAGTCTCGCTCACCATTTAAACCCTGTTGTTATGATCGGCAACAATGGTTTAACCGAAGGTGTTTTGGCTGAGATTGAACTCTCATTAGCACATCATGAGCTTATCAAAGTCAAGATCGCAGGCGAAGACCGTGATACTAAAAATTTGATCGCTGATGCGATTGTTCGCGAAACTGGTGCAGTAAATGTACAAATTATTGGTAAAATTCTTGTTATCTACCGTCCTTCGGCAGACCGCAAAATCATTTTACCTAAATAATCCCCCATCATTTATATAAAAATGCCATTGAAAGCATGTTTTATATGATGAAAAAGGCCGCCTGCGGCCTTTTTCTTTAAATCAGGGAAATAATATAACCAATTCAGGGAAATAGGAATCAGATATACTCAACTTTAAGAATTTCGAACTCGACATCACCACCTGGGGTTTTAATCGAGACCGCATCATCAACTTCTTTACCCACTAAACCGCGTGCTATCGGTGAGTTCACAGAAATCAGATTGATCTTAATATCTGCTTCATCATCACCAACAATACGATACGTTAGCTCTTCGTCAGTATCAACATTCAATACTGTCACAGTCGCGCCAAAGATAACACGACCGTTATTGACCATTTTAGTTACATCAATCACTTGAGCGTGAGAAAGTTTCCCTTCGATTTCTTGAATACGGCCCTCACAGAAACCTTGTTGCTCACGTGCTGCATGATATTCTGCATTTTCTTTTAAGTCACCGTGCTCACGCGCTTCTGCAATAGATGCAATAATTTCTGGGCGACGGACAGATTTAAGGAATTCTAGCTCTTCTCTTAGCTTATCCGCACCAAGTACCGTCATCGGGATCTGTTTCATTAATAAATACCTCGGTTCAATCCTATCTAAAAACAAGTATCTTCCTGATTTTGTAACAACAGTACACCGAACACCTGCGTAAAACCGGGGGTGTTCTAGTAAAAAAACGCAATCAGACTTATGTACTCATTTATCTTATCATAATGTACGCTATTTTAACTGAGACTTAATAACGGGTCACCGTTTACTTTCTTGGGCATTACACTTTAGTATGTATTATATGTCCACCCTAATGCGTGAAATATATGTCATTATTAACTTTAACCAGAAAATGGATAATCTCTTTAGGAATTACCTTAGCTAGTACGCAAGTTTTTGCGATTCCTATTGATGAATACAAACAATATTTACCTGATGGCACTAACCTTGCTCTGGTCGCGCAAAAAGTGGGAAGTAGCACCCCATTAATTGATTATAATGCACAGCAAATGGCATTACCTGCAAGTACACAAAAGGTTGTGACCGCTCTTGCTGCCCTATTGCAACTGGGGCCAGATTACCGTTTTGTCACCAATTTTGAAACTGATGCAAAACTTAGCAACAACACACTGACGGGTGATTTAGTGATCCGCTTCAGTGGTGACCCGACATTAACCCGCCAACAAATTCGCAATATGGCTAATGCATTAAAGCAGCTTGGGATCCATAAAGTTGACGGCGATCTCGTCGTTGATATTTCTGCTTTTACTAGCCATGACAAAGCACCGGGATGGGTTTGGAATGATATGACCCAATGCTTTAGTGCGCCACCCGCTGCGGCTATCATTGACCGTAACTGTTTTTCAGTTTCTCTTTACCCTGCTGAAAAAGCAGGAGATTTTGCATTCATTAAGGCGGCTAGTTTTTACCCTGTCAATATGTTCAGCGAAGTCAAAACATTAGCTAAAGGTTCCCCTGAAGCGCGCTATTGCGAACTTGATGTCGTTCCTGGTGAACTGAACCGCTACACCCTAACAGGTTGTTTAACTCAACGCAGCGAGCCCTTGCCACTTGCCTTTGCGGTACAAAATGGAGCGAGTTACTCCGGAGCAATTGTCAAAAATGAGTTAACCACCGCGGGTATTGAACTAACTGGCCATGTGAAAAAACGCACATTTCCTGCGGCTCAATCACAAGTATTAGTCAAAACCGAATCTAAGCCGCTACATGACTTGTTAAAAGTGATGCTCAAAAAATCCGATAATATGATAGCGGATACCGTTTTTCGTACCATTGGGCGTGAATATTATGGTGTTCCGGGAACTTGGCGTTCAGGATCCGATGCGGTAAGACAAGTACTGAAGCAAAAAGCGGGGATCGACCTTGGCAATACCGTGATGGTAGATGGATCGGGATTATCTCGCCATAATTTAATCACCCCATCAACCATGATGGAGATCTTGCAGTTTATCGCTAAAAATGATCAACAACTCGATTTTATTTCTATGCTTCCACTTGCCGGCCATGATGGCACTTTGCGTTACCGTGGTGGTTTTGATGAGGCGGGTGTTAATGGAAAAGTTTCCGCCAAAACGGGAGCATTACAAGGGGTTTATAATCTCGCTGGTTTTATCACAACCGCCAGTGGTCAACGTGTGGCTTTTGTGCAATTTATCTCTGCTTATGCGGTACCACAGAGCCAGCAACGTACTCGTCGAGTACCATTAGTGCGATTTGAAAGCCGTTTGTATAAAGATCTGTATCAGAAAAACTGATCATACGCGATTTAGACAGTAAAAAGGCGCTTTCGCGCCTTTTTACATTTCTAAGATAAACTATTTTTGATAAATAATTTCGACACCTTCGTCGTCATCTTCATCCCAATCGTCATCCCAGTCATCATCAAAATCTTCAGTACCAGAAAGTTGTTCTTTGTGATAATCATCCCACATGAATTCAACTTTTTCAGGTTGCTGTGTATCTTCAGTCGTTGCCATATCACGCGGTTGAGTATTCATAAATTCCATGATATCCCAACACAGTGCTTTCACACCTTCGTGGTTAACTGCTGAAATCATATAGAATTTATCTTCCCAGCCCATCGCTTTGGCAATTTCTGCTGCGCGCTGTGCTGATTCCTCTTCACCTAAGATATCAATCTTATTGAAGACTAACCAACGTGGTTTTGCTGCCAGCTTTTCACTGTATTTTTCTAACTCACTGATGATGATCTTCGCATTTTCGACAGGATCAGACTCATCAATAGGGCAAATATCAATCAAGTGAAGTAAGACACGACAACGTTCTAAGTGTTTCAGGAATTGGATCCCAAGGCCTGCACCTTCCGCTGCGCCTTCGATCAACCCTGGAATATCCGCAACCACAAAGCTTTGTTCGTTATCCATACGCACGACACCCAAGCTTGGGACTAAAGTGGTAAATGGATAATCAGCAACTTTTGGTTTTGCTGCTGACACTGAACGAATAAAGGTAGATTTACCTGCATTCGGCATACCAAGCATACCAACATCTGCTAACAGCATTAGTTCTAACAGTATTTCGCGAGTTTCCCCTTTTGTCCCCATGGTACGTTGACGTGGAGCACGATTCACTGAAGATTTAAAACGGGTATTTCCAAGCCCATGGAAGCCGCCTTTAGCGACCATATGACGTTGATCATGACGAGTCATATCACAAAGTACTTCATTGGTCCCTAAATCGCGTACACGCGTTCCTACAGGCACTTTAACTGTGATATCTTGACCCCGTTTACCTGTACATTCACGGCTTTGGCCATTCTGGCCGCGCTCTGCACGAAAGGATTTTTCAAAACGATAGTCGATTAGCGTGTTGAGGTTTTCGTCTGCTTGTAAGTAAACGTCCCCACCATCGCCACCGTCACCACCGTCCGGTCCCCCTTTAGGGATGTATTTTTCACGGCGGAAGCTGACACAACCATTGCCACCATCTCCTGCCACGACCAATATTTTGGCTTCATCTACAAATTTCATAATTCTCTCTCCGCTTCTGAGCCGCATAACGCTGGATGGCTGTTCTACTCAGAGATGGTGCATCTTTAATACGTGTGTAGTTCATTAAAGATCAAATATCTGAATATAAAAAGCCCCGCAAAAGGTTTTTGCAGGGCTTTAATTCTGAATTAAAGGTCAGAAAACTTATTCAGCTTCGATGCTGATAAATTTACGATTGTTTGGACCTTTAACTTCAAATTTAACTTTACCGTCCGCTAATGCGAACAGAGTGTGGTCACGGCCACAACCTACGTTGTTACCTGCGTGGAACTTAGTACCACGTTGACGAACGATGATGCTACCTGCTAATACAGCTTCACCACCAAAACGTTTAACACCTAAACGTTTTGCTTCTGAGTCACGACCGTTACGAGTCGAACCACCAGCCTTTTTGTGTGCCATTAATCTGCTCTCCTAAATCTTAAGCGATGACAGTGATCTTAACATCAGTGAACCACTGACGATGACCCTGTTGTTTACGGCTATGTTTACGACGACGGAATTTGACGATTTTAACTTTTTCGCCACGACCGTGTGCAACCACTTCCGCTTTCACTTTAACGCCTTCAACGACAGGAGCGCCGATTTGGATCTCATCGCCATTAGCAACCATCAGAACTTGATCAAATTCAACAGTTTCACCTGTTGCGATGTCCAGCTTTTCTAGGCGGACAGTTTGACCTTCGCTAACTCGGTGTTGTTTACCACCACTTTGGAAAACCGCGTACATATTAACTCCGCTTTCCGCGTACCCGCTAAATATTTCAATTCCAGAGCACGCTATAAAATATTCACAATAGGGCGCGAATTCTACGCAAAAAAGCAGCAGAACACAAGCCAATAATGCGGTTAGATGACAAAAAATACGACTTTTTTCTCAATAACCGTTTTTGAACGTTGATTTTGTCCCTATTCACTCAATTGTTACTTATTTAAACATTTTTTGCATCACACCTGATAATCTTATAATTAATAATGTTATGCTAGAAAGATAACTGTTCTATCGGTCTCCCAACTTTTTATTTCGGGAATGAACCAAAAACTAATAATATGAATAAATTAAGATGAATTTAGAATCTATTATTGAACTGACAACTGAGGATATGTCAGCGGTAAACGAAGCCATCCTCAGTCAATTGAATTCAGATGTTGCGCTAATTAACCAGCTTGGTTATTACATCGTCAGTGGTGGCGGTAAAAGGATCCGGCCTATGATCGCAGTGCTTGCTGGTCGATCCTTAGGTTACTCGGGTCATAAACATACCCAAGTTGCTGCATTGATCGAGTTCATTCATACAGCAACTTTGCTGCATGATGACGTCGTTGATGAGTCCGATATGCGTCGCGGAAAGCAAACCGCAAATGCTGTTTTTGGTAATGCCGCGAGTGTCTTAGTTGGTGATTTTATTTACACTCGATCATTCCAGATGATGACGGATCTCGATTCAATGCGGGTGCTAAAACTGATGTCTGAAGCGACGAATGTGATCGCTGAAGGGGAGGTTTTGCAATTGATGAACTGCAACGATCCTAACATTACTGAAGAAAACTATATGCAAGTGATCTACAGTAAAACCGCACGCCTTTTTGAAGCAGCAGCCCATGCATCTGCGATTTTAGCCAATGCGACACCAGAGCAAGAAAAAGCACTACAAGATTATGGCCGTTATATTGGGACAGCTTTTCAGTTAATTGACGATCTACTCGATTATGATGCAGACAATGCTCAGCTGGGGAAAAATACGGGGGATGATTTAGATGAAGGTAAGCCTACACTTCCCCTACTTCACGCGATGCAAAATGGTAATGAAGAAGAGTCAGCATTGATCCGCCAAGCGATTGAACAAGGTAATGGGCGTCATCTGTTAGATACTGTTCTTGCAACTATGAAACGCTGTGGTTCCCTTGAATATACTTATGCAAGAGCCCAAGAAGAAGCACAAAAAGCGATTGATGCCTTAAACATAATTGAAGATTCAATTTATAAAGATGCATTGATCGGCTTAGCTTATATCGCAATCCAACGCCATTCTTAGTCACTAGAAAAGGCAAAACAGGTCAAGAAAAGGGGAAACGCTATTTTTCCCCTTTGTCTTCTTCATCGATTTGCGCAAGCAGTGACGACAAACCATAACGCAGGATATATTTCACTATTTTATTGCGCTCAGACTCTGTCAATTGATAATACGCTTCTGACCAGATCTGTAATGCATCTGTTCTTTGACTTTGGTAAGTTACCGAAGGCTCATGCAGGCTAAGTTGCCCTTGGATTTCCCCCGGTAAGCTTTCATAATAATACTCAACAGCCTTACCTTGCACCCCTCTTTTACGGCGGTTTTTCCAGCCTTCTCGTCTTGCCATTAGGTTAATTCCCTGGGGTGATGTCGGGAGTCCTTCTAACCCAGCTAATTCTTTGGCAGTGAACCACAATTTTTTCATTTTTCACTTCACACTTATATTATGAAACCTGCTGTTGCAGCTTTACTAAAATGTCATCTGTTAAAAAATTTTTTAAATTCAATATAATATTATTTTTATATATTAATTATTTACACCTTAAGTAATTGTAAATTATTTATTATTAATTAAATCAATTAGTGCTAATGTGCCTTCACGCATAATAAATGTCAGGATAGTGTCTCGTTCATCATTAGAAAGCTGGTTATAAGCTTCCTGCCAAATAAAGGCATTATCATTTCGTTTTACTTGATAAGGAGATGAAGTTTCGTTAGCAAACTGCCCCTCAAAAATATCGATAGGTAAAGAACTAATATGGTACTCCAACGCTTTGCCTTGAATACCTCGCCTTTTACGGCTTACCCAGTTTTCACGCCTTGCCATTGCATTAATACCTTGAGTTGTCATGGGAAGCCCTTGTAACCCAAGCAGCTCTTTTGCCGTTAGCCATTCCTTGTACATGCTGACCCTCCTAGTCATGATGACAATTTAATTTTCAGTTGTTGAAAACTATCTATATTTTCTCAAAACCTCATTAACTCATTCGTTTTATTTATGCCTATAAATAATAATATACAAATTATATTTGTTATTAGCATTCTAATTTCTTTTAATAACAGACAATTAAATAATTTACTCACTAATAATTTAACTAATTTTATTAACTAATCTAGATATATTACGAGTACGAGTAAAAAGTAGCATTAAATATGCCATTTCTATCCCTAACTAGAAAGAGTTAGTTTTAACATCAAAGTTTTATCCTAATTCACAGTTATTCATTCTGACTTTCTATTTAATTTCATAAAAACCACGATAGTTTCATAAAATGAATTTTTAAGAAAAAATCAGAAATTATTTTGGGAAATTTCTGTTATTTTATTTCCAATAACTAAACGGATGTACTGAATGTATCATAATTTTCGGTTACTCGTACCACTAACTCTACATGATTCTAAGTGAAAAAAGGACTAAAAAATGATTTTACGGAAGTCGGACTGGCACCCTGCAGATATCATTGCAGCTTTACGTAAGCGTGGGACAACTCTTGCCGCAATTTCGCGCGAGGCAGGACTAAGCTCTTCAACGTTAGCAAATGCACTATCACGCCCTTGGCCTAAAGGGGAATGGATTATTGCCAATTTCTTAGCGATCCACCCCGCTGAAATTTGGCCAAGTCGTTATTATGACCCAATTACAGGGGATTTATTAGAAAGAAAAGTCAGAGTAAAAACACCAGCAGAAGATTAAAAATTGAATTGATATAATTATAACGCCGTGAATAATAAATCAATTTATTCACGGCATTATCCTTAGATGGCTCTCCAATAAAGAACGGTCTTGTTTATTTCATCCGAGAAAAACCGTCAGCGAGATCTTGTTTTAAGTCATCTAAATTTTCTAAGCCAATCTGCAGTCGTAATGTCGGTCCACCAGGGTTCCAATTAGTCACAGTTCGATATTCAGCACAATTAAATGGAATAATTAAGCTTTCAAAACCGCCCCATGAATACCCCATACCAAAAATTGATAAACCATCCAGCATTTTTGCAATATCTGTTTGGGTATATTTAGGGTCAAGTACAATGGAAAACAGCCCCGATGAACCAGTAAAATCCCGCTTCCAAATTTCATGGCCTGGGCAATCAGCAAATGCAGGATGTAAAATACGAATCACTTCGGTTCGTTCTTGCAGCCAATGTGCAATATTTAAAGCTCTTTCTTGAGCTTCTTTTAAGCGAATAGGTAAGGTTCGCAAACCCCGCAATGCAAGAAAACAGTCCTCTGCTCCCGGCAACATGGCCATGTAATCATAAGTTTCACGTAGTTTCGGCCACCACGCTTGATTCGCCGAGACAATTCCCATTAGCAAATCAGAATGGCCGCCTAAATATTTGGTGCCTGCTTCCAGCGAGATATCACAACCCAGTTCATGAGCTTTAAAAAATAAAGGTGTCGCCCATGTATTATCAATAATCGTCGCAATGTCATGGCGTTTTGCAACCTCAACAATTGCAGGCACATCTTGAATTTCAAAACTTTGAGAACCTGGAGATTCTAAAAAAATTGTGCTGGTATTTGGCGTTACCAGTTTTTCAATGTCAGCACCAATCATCGGGTCATAATAGGTTGTGATGATCCCCATTTTATCCAACAGACCATGACAAAACTTACGTGTTGGCCGATAAACACTATCAGGCATTAATAAATGATCACCTGTTTTCAATGTTGTCAGCAATGCCAACACAATCGCGCCTAAACCAGATGGTGAAAGCACCGTCCCTTCGGCTCCAGCAAGAGCGGACCAAGCTTGCTCCAATTGCTTAATTGTTGGCGTGCCCGCTGTACCATAATTAAATTCCGCCCTATCATTGATTAAGGCATCAACAGTTGGAAATACGACCGTCGAACCACGATAAACGGGAGCATTTACAAAACCAGCTTGCTTAGCAGGGTCTCTCCCTAGCTGGGTGACTTGTGTATCAACATGAAATTCAGATACCGCTTTTTTCTTCATGAGATCCTCTCAACAACATCATTATTTATTCGAAAAATTTAAAGAATGGAGATAGGCATAACAGCACACCAAAGAAAATGATGAACCACACTGTTGGGCCTTTAAATTTGTGTAATGCCGGAACTTTGTAAACCAGATAGCAAGGAATTAAGCAAGAAACGATACCAAATAATGGGCCGCCAAGTTGCATGAAAAACAGAATAGAAAACCGTGTTGAAACCCAAAACCACAGTGCAATGATAACGCCTAAGCATACCCCATAATGTAGCACTGTTTGGTTAATGCGTTCTTCAGGAATAAATCGACTCAATAGATTGACAACAATGCCTTTGATTGCTTCTTGAAAGCCTAAATAAATTCCTAAGAATGCCGTCAAGATTGCAAAAATATTGAGTAATGCGGTCATCACTTTCACTATTGCCCCAGGTATCACTTGAGCAGCAATCGCTAATGCTGAAATATTTTGTTCAAAGGCCGATACGGCTTGCTCATGGCTAATTGAGAAAGTAAAAGAAAAAGCAAAAAACAAGACTGCAACGGCGAGAATAATATACGCAACACGGTTAGCGCGTATTGCTCGGTATGTCGCGATACGCTTATTACTTTCTATTTTACGATACGCAATGTTCATGGGGCTCAATATTTGCACAAACAATATAGAAAATAAGGTAAATGGTAGTGTTAAAAAAACATCTCTCATAAATGGGAGAAAATCAGGAAATGCTGTGATATTGGCAAAATTCCAATATGGAACCATCACTATACCAAGCAGTACGATAATACCGAATTTTACAATAACCATTGGACCAGAGACTTTAAACAGTAACCGCTCCCCTTGTGCAGCAATTGCGACTAATACTGAAATAATAATCAACCCATACCAAACAGAATCAGATAATAGCCCTTCCGTCAATCCAAACGTTTTAATGTAAGAAGCACTATCGAAGGTGACCGCCAGCGAGTAAGAGAACATTCCATGCAATAACATCAAAAAATAGGCAATCCCTAATGCTATCCCCCAGTTTTTACCTAAATATTGTGTAATAACACTGGCGTAGTCATTACATTCTTCAGATTCAGATAATGTTCTGAGATATAAATTTTGTAGCCAATAAATTGCTGGATAAGAAAGTATTGTTGCAGCAATAAAGACCCAAATACCTTTGATACCAATTTGCACAGGCATAAAAACAATCCCTGAACCAATTGCCATACCAATGCATAAAATAACCCAACCAACATCATATTTTGTAAAGGGAATCTTTTTTGTATTAATCGGATTATCTGCACTTGCCTGAATACTATTAGACATAGTCTATTCCTCAACGTTATAGATTTAATTATTAAAAAAGTTAGGAACAACAATATTGTGTAGAAGCTACATTTTTTTTAAAACTGGAGTGGCATGAGTAAACTGCGATAAATTCACAATTATAGTATGCTGGAATAAACGGGTTTAATAGGGCATGACAATGCTAATAAATAAAAACACTTTTGCATTTAAAGCAAAAATTGACAGCTACGCGATTTTTCGGCATTTAGAGTTATTCATCAAAATCGTCGAGTGTAATAGCTTCAGCCTGGCTGCAAAGAAGCTGAATGTAACACCATCATCAGTTAGTCGAGGCCTTCAACAACTCGAAGATCAATTGGGGGTTGTACTCCTAAAGCGCACAACGCGAAATTTTATTTTAACAGACGCAGGGCGCTATTTATTGCAACGATCGCAAAACTTATTGGCCGATCTCGATGACTCACTGGTCAATACCGCCAGCTTCTATCAACATGCTCAAGGTCAATTAAAAATTACCTGTTCTATTGCATTTGGAGTTTGTCATTTAATGCAAATATACAGTGAATACCGAGAAACCAATCCTAAAGTGAGTTTGTCTGTTGACCTTAATGACGAACTTATTAATTTAAATGAAGTTGATTTCGATATTGCATTACGAATTACCAGCCACCCACCTGAAAACTTTGCATTACGGAAAATTTGTAATATTAATTGGGTATACTGTGGAAGCCGTACTTATTTCGAACGATATGGTATTCCTCAATCCCCTGCCGATATTGCATCACACAATTGTTTAATTAATCCAAATATTCCTGACACCTGGCGCATGACGGATAAAGACGGTAGCGCATATCCTCTAGAAATTAATAATATGATTGAGGTAAATAGTAGTTTAGGGTTATTAGAGGCAGCACGCTGCCATCAAGGTATCGTTTGTTTACCTACTTATATGCTAGGCAATTATATTGAAAACGGAGAGTTGCTCCCTGTCTTATTGGATTATGACCCTAAATCCACCCCATTTGCCCTATATGCTTTATACCACCCAGCCCATACACACTCACCTAAAATCAGGACATTTATTGATTTTTTAGTAGAGAAAATACCATCAGATCCGCATTGGGACCATTGGATGCGACAGCATGCTTCATGATGACTTACCCAATAAAAAAGGTTGAGTTCTAAACGAAACTCAACCCTTCACATTCACTATTAGGAAAAATTAATTGGCATTAGCCATTAATGAATTTTTCACCTAATTCGATATCTGCTTTTAATACATCTAGCATGTCTTTCAGCGCTTTCTCTTCAAATGCGCTTAATTTACCGATTGGTAAGTGCTTTTCGATACCGTTTTTACCTAAAACAACTGGTTGTGCGAAGAAGCGAGCGTGTTCACCATCACCTTCAGTGTAAACACATTCAACTACATTGCTTTCGCCTTGGAGACCACGAATTAAAGATAAACCTAAACGTGCAGCTGCTTGGCCCATAGATAAAGTTGCAGACCCGCCACCGGCTTTCGCTTCAACGACTTCTGTACCTGCGTTTTGAATACGTTTGGTTAACGCGGCAACTTCCTCATCAGTGAAACTAACACCTTCAATTTGAGATAACAATGGCAGAATAGTCACACCTGAGTGGCCGCCAATCACAGGCACTTCAAGGTCATTAACATTTTTGCCTTTCAGCTCAGCAACAAACGTATTAGAACGAATGATATCTAACGTCGTCACACCGAATAAACGGTTTTTATCGTATACTCCTGCTTTTTTCAGGACTTCCGCAGCGATAGCAACGGTGGTATTCACTGGGTTAGTGATAATACCAATCAATGCTTTAGGGCAGGTTTCAGCAATTTGTTGGATCAGATTACGGACGATACCCGCATTGATGTTAAATAAGTCAGAACGATCCATACCTGGTTTACGTGCAACACCCGCAGAAATAAGAACAATGTCAGCACCTTTCAATGCTGGTTTTGCATCTTCGCCGGCAAAGCCTGTCACTTTAACATCAGTTGGGATATGGCTTAGGTCAGCAGCAACACCTGGAGTAACTGGTGCGATGTCGTAGAGGGAGAGTTCTGAACCTGCTGGGAGCTGGTTTTTGAGAAGAAGGGCGAGAGCCTGACCGATACCACCTGCTGCACCTAGGACTGCAACTTTCATTCTGAAACTCCTTAATTTGTACTTTAAAAAGATATCACTTTATTTGTTATACACTTAACACATTACGTATAAAAAACAATTTGTTAACAGATAGAGAGAGAGTTTAACGCAAGAGAACTTGTTTATTAATTGCCAGTATTCTAAACAAATTCCTTATCTGTTAATGAGATAACGGGCACTTTTTTAACAAATAGTTTTTCAGGGTATTGCATTTCGCACAATAAGTTGTTTTTAGTGTATATTATTCAATCAAAAATATTTTTATTAACAATAAATTTACAGCAGACATCTGAAAAATTCATTGTTCTATTATGCTAATTTTTCATTCCCACAATTTACGATAAATAAATACTTCTGACTATCAGCTCGAAACAAGCTTATCTAACTTTAAGTTATTCACTGGTTATAAAATCATCATAACGCAATTTTGTTGCATAAAAATGCACTTTTACGGATAATACAACTTGGTTCAATGCAAAAGAATGGGTTAATTATGCGCACTCCGTCTAAACAAGAAGACTTGGTTAAGGCTTTTAAAGCCCTACTTAAAGAAGAAAAATTTAGCTCGCAAGCTGAGATCGTCACAGCTTTGCAAGAAGAAGGCTTCGAAAATATTAACCAATCAAAAATTTCCAGAATGCTTACCAAATTTGGTGCAGTTCGCACCCGTAATGCAAAAATGGAAATGGTATATTGCCTGCCTACAGAGCCTGGTGTCCCTACCGCTACCAGTCCACTCAAAAACTTGGTTTTGGATATAGACTATAACCCTTCTGTTGTCGTGATCAGAACTAGCCCTGGAGCTGCACAGCTTATTGCACGTTTGTTAGATTCATTAGGCAAAGCAGAAGGGATTTTAGGTAGTATTGCTGGTGATGATACTATCTTCTCAACACCGGCAAATAATTTCACCACAAAAGAACTGTATGAAGCGATTCTAGCGTTATTTGAACAAGAGCTTTAATCTATTGATATACATTAGCTTAAGAGGGAAATTGATTTCCCTCTTATTGTTTTTGTCTGTTTCTATTCTATTTTGAGACATCATTTTGCTATTTGATATTTTCCGTAACTTCATACACTACGGCTTTCACTTCCTAATGCCAATTGCCTTTGGTTACCTATTTTGGCGAAAAAATTGGAAACTAGCGGCCCTGATTATGATTGCCACGATAGCTATCGACTTAGATCATCTGCTAGCTGATCCGATTTTCGACCCAGAGCGCTGTGGCATTGGTTTCCACCCACTCCATTCCTTTTGGGCTGCAGTTGTCTATGTCGTATTATTATTCATGCCATCATGGAAGCTTAAAGCCATTGCTGTTGGTTGTTTATTCCACCTTTTTACTGATTCAGTAGATTGTTATATGGGAAGTTTAAAAAAAGAAATGAATAGTCCAATAACATTAAGTCTCGTCACAGAACAGTGCCCATTGGGTATGCCAAACATAAAAAAAACCCAGTAATCATAAGAATCACTGGGGTTATCAAATAGCTAGCTAAGAGAATTTAATCATCTCGCTCTGTTTCTGCTTTCGCTTTCAAACCTGCGAGCAATTTGCCATGAATGCCACTAAAGCCACCGTTGCTCATCACCAAAATATGATCGCCCGGTTGTGCGGTTTCAATAATCATATTGGTGAATGCCTCAATATCTGCACTCCAACGCGCGGGTTGGACGCATTTTTCAGCGATGTCTGTCACCATCCAAGGGATATTGGCGGGTTGGAAAAGAAACACTTCATCTGCACGGCCAAGCGCAGGCGCAATATCATTTTTATTGATACCCATTTTCATCGTATTCGAGCGAGGTTCGAGCACCGCAAGAATACGTGAAGTTCCGCCAACTTTGCTGCGAAGTGCTTCTAACGTCGCCAAAATAGCGGTTGGATGATGTGCGAAGTCATCGTAAACACTGACACCATTTTCAACGCCTCGTAGCTCAAGACGACGACGTGCATTGATAAAGCTATTCAAGGCGAGACAAGCTTCTTTTACTGGAACGCCCACATGGTGAGCCGCTGCAATCGCCATCAATGCATTTTGGATATTATGGTTACCCACTTGTGACCAAGTGACTTCTCCAACTTTTTCTTGTTGGTAATACACCGCAAAATGGCTGCCATCGTGGCTGAGCTTCTCAGCTTGCCATCCGCCATGCTCCCCACCCACCAGCTCTTGTTCACTCCAACAGCCCATTCCAATCACTTGTTTTAAATGATTGTCGTTGTCCGGTGTGAAAATTTTGCCACTGGCGGGCACAATACGTACAAGATGATGGAACTGTTTTTGAATCGCTTCGAGGTTTTCAAAGATATCCGCATGGTCGAATTCAAGGTTGTTCAATACCAAGGTTTTCGGGCTGTAATGAACAAATTTAGAACGTTTATCGAAGAATGCACAGTCATATTCATCAGCTTCGATGACAAAAAACGGGCTTTCACCAATCTTAGCGGAGACATCAAAGTTACCTGGGACACCGCCGATTAGAAAACCTGGCTTGTAACCGCAGTCTTCTAAGATCCACGCAAGCATCCCCGCGGTGGTCGTTTTACCATGTGTCCCCGCCACAGCCAGTACCCAACGTTCCGGTAACACATAGTCATGGAGCCACTGTGGGCCAGAAGTATACGGCAAACCTCTTTCTAATACGGCTTCAACACAAGGGTTTCCACGCGTCATTGCATTACCAATCACCACCATATCCGGTATTGGGTCAAGCTGAGCCGGATCATACCCCTGAATAAGCTCAATCCCTTGATTTTCAAGCAATGTGCTCATCGGTGGATACACATTGGCATCCGAACCCGTCACTTTATGTCCTAAAGAACGAGCCAATATTGCTAAGCTTCCCATAAAGGTACCGCATATACCTAAAATATGTATGTGCATTCTTTTTCATCCAATTAGCATGAGGTTGGTCACTATTCTACCCATCAAAAACAGGTTTATAAATGCATTAACCTATTAATCTTTTTTTTATTTAGTTAAACTCTTCCCGCGCGAGGGTAAATGCCCCGCAAAACCTCTGTCAATTTTATTCAGGACCTTCGTCATGAAAACATTAGGCGAATTCATCGTCGAAAAGCAACAAGATTTTCCTCATGCAACAGGTGAGCTGACTTCTTTATTATCAGCTATCAAACTGGGCGCTAAAATTATCCATCGTGATATTAATAAAGCTGGACTTGTCGATATTCTTGGCACTAACGGTGTTTCGAATATTCAAGGTGAAGTTCAGATGAAGCTTGACCTGTATGCAAACGAAAAACTGAAAGCGGCTTTAAAAGCACGCGGAGAAGTCGCCGGTATCGCCTCTGAAGAAGAAGATGAAATTGTCATTTTCGAAGGAGACCGCGCAGAAAACGCAAAATATGTTGTTTTAATGGACCCACTTGATGGTTCTTCAAACATCGATGTAAACGTTTCCGTTGGAACAATTTTCTCAATCTACCATCGTATCACGCCAATTGGCCAACCGGTTACAGAAGCGGATTTCCTGCAACCTGGTAACCGCCAAGTGGCTGCGGGCTACGTGGTTTACGGTTCATCAACGATGTTGGTTTACACCACTGGTGTTGGTGTACATGCGTTTACTTACGACCCATCATTGGGCGTGTTCTGCTTGTCTCATGAAAAAGTGATGTTCCCATCAGAAGGAAAAATGTACTCCATCAATGAAGGTAACTATATTAAGTTCCCGATGGGTGTTAAAAAGTACATTAAATATTGCCAAGAAGAAGATAAAGCAACAAATCGCCCGTATACCACGCGTTATATCGGTTCTTTGGTTGCAGACTTCCATCGTAACTTGCTCAAAGGGGGAATTTATATTTACCCAAGTACGGCAAGCCATCCAAATGGGAAACTGCGCCTTCTGTACGAATGTAACCCAATTGCATTTTTAGCAGAACAAGCCGGTGGTAAAGCCAGTGATGGAGCAAACCGCATTTTAGATATCATACCTAGCGAATTACACCAACGTGCGCCGTTCTTTGTCGGAACTGAGTCGATGGTAGAAAAAGCAGAATCATTTATGCGTGAATTCCCTGACACGGAATAATCTAATTCATTAATTATAAGGCGGGGCTTCCCGCCTTTTTTGTCCCTTTTTTTCACCAACTAGTGAGTTTTGTCCCCTTTTACGGCTATAATGTCCCTCACGCTATCTACTCTATTATTTAATTTGCCTAAAGGCGGCAATAAATGCGATGCCAGTGACAAATTAAAATGAGTAAATTCATTATTCACACAAAGGATACATTTAAATGGGCCTGAACAATGTACCGGCAGGTAAAGATCTGCCAGAAGATATCTATGTTATCATCGAAATCCCAGCGAACGCAGATCCTATCAAATATGAAGTTGATAAAGAGTCTGGTGCGCTGTTTGTAGACCGTTTCATGTCAACAGCGATGTTCTATCCATGCAACTATGGTTACATCAACAATACCCTGTCTTTAGATGGTGACCCAGTTGATGTATTAGTTCCAACTCCATACCCATTACAACCAGGCTCAGTCATCCGTTGCCGTCCTGTTGGCGTACTGAAAATGACTGACGAGTCTGGTGAAGATGCAAAATTAGTGGCTGTTCCGCACACTAAATTAAGCAAAGAATACGATCACATTAAAGATGTGAACGACCTGCCAGAATTACTGCGTGCTCAAATTACTCACTTCTTTGAACATTACAAAGATTTAGAAAAAGGTAAGTGGGTTAAAGTTGATGGTTGGGAAGACGCGGCATCTGCAAAAGCAGAGATCATCGAATCTTTCGAACGCGCTGCAAAAAAATAATCCCCCTATAGGGAGATTATGAAAGCTCTGGTTAATACCAGGGCTTTTTTTATGGGTTATAATCAGTTAATTAATCTATAAAAAACGCCAGCTATCATAGCTGGCGTCCTATATAACTATAGCATTCAATATAATATTGGATAGCTACTTTTCTTCATCACGTTTCAACCAGTCGCCACTTTTTATTTGGCGTAGACCATCAACGGAATGTTTATATAGATAAATCCAAGCATTGCCATACGGCGTTGGGATGAGCTCCCTCACATAGTCTTGAGAATTTTTCTTTAGCTCATCTAACTCTGTCAAAATGGACGGGTTGATTCGATAAACTTCGCACTCTATCGCCCCATCCCCTTTGACAACCGCTGGATAATATCCAAGATCATACAGTTCATAGCCTTCTAGCTTATGCTCACCAAGTAGTTGGGCATAAGTCATCCAGTGATGATTTCCTTGCTTTTGTCTTAAGCTGCCATAAACAATTACACGCATAATCTAAAACTCAAATTGGTAAAGGAGATCCAATGCCTGATTAACACCAGACACAGCTTCTAAATACAGTTTTGGCATCAATCGATAACGTAAAGTTAACGTCGCCAATGAGTCAAAGATACCAACTCCATACTTCACTTGTAAATCATTAGTGATCTTACCACTTACAACGACTTGAGAACCATCCCCCACACCTTGGGTATCGACGGCTAAATCAGAGACCCCAAATGTCTCACCAATTTTGCCCACGAGTTGCCCACTTTGTGCTACACCTAAGCCTATTAACATAGATGTCATTTGTGAACCATTTGCGTCCCCACTGTCTAAGCCCTCTCCTCTTAATAAGTAAGACAGCGCTTCTTGTTGTGTTTTCGCCGGTTCAGAGAATATTTCTACTTTCGGTTTATCTGCAAGCCCAGTGACCTTCACCCCTGCAATCACGCCATCTGCCGTGTTGTCTGGGTTACGTATAGCTTCTAAGTTTAAGAATGGTTGGTCCGCAGGGCCTGAGAACTGAATTTGCCCCTTACGTACAATCAAATCTTGCCCATAAGCACGGAAACGACCAGCTGGAATATCCACCTGACCATTGATGTGCAAGCCATGGATATTTTGAACCACTTTCAATAAACCCGTCAGGCGCGCTTTTAAGCCAAACGCATCCAATCGAACATCGTTACCAATTTTAATATCCAAATTGGTCTGAATAGGAATGGATGGCGCTTTTTGTTCAATTGGCTGTAAGTTGCTATCTAACATCACCACATCTGAAGATGCGCTTACCGCCGACTCAGGGAGCTCTTGAACAGTAATTCGAGCCCATGGAATATTGACCGTACCATTTAACGTGAGTACCGAAGGTGATGCATCAAATACAATATCCGGTTGAACATCAATTTGGATCATCGGCGGTAAAGAAACACGGAGGTTATTACCTCGCGCCATGATTTTTGCACGCCATGCATCAATATTGCGCCAATCTGCGTCACCATCAATGTTCAGATAGCCCTCTGGCGTGTTTATCTGACCATTCATGACTGAGCTCGTGCCGTTGAAATTAACACCTAAATGACCACTTTTGATATCAAACGGGATCATTGCAGATCTCACTTCTAAACTCGAAAGCGCTAAATTACCATTTAATAATGGGTTATTCGCTGACCCGCCTAAGCGTAGATTTCCACTTAAACGGCCATTCGCCACTTCCTTCTGGCCCAGTAACGGCTTGATTAAATCTAATGTCACCGAATTAATTTCAACATTACCCGACAACAAGCGACGTTTCTCAATATCAGACACTTGGATGTTACCGCGCATCTGTCCGTTATTAGCCAACCCAAATAACCAACTAAGGTCAGCCTTACCATTTTTCAACCCAGCACTTAACGTTAAGGTATCAAAAGCAATAGGCAAACGGGTTCCATCCACGAACTGAACCGCTTTGACATCATTTCCTCGCAAGTCCAGCTTCACTTGTGGCATGCTGCCATCCGCTTTCCAAATGGCATTGGCTTTACCCGTAAATACGCCACTGACTCGAGTATCTTGTGGCATAAATGGTTTAAGCATTGCGAGATCAAAACGTTCTAGCACGATATCCGCGCTACCACTTTTACCCGCTTTAATCGGTTTTGGTACACACAAACGGGCATTCGGGTTAACCCAACAATGTCTGCCAATGGTCACTTCTTGTGTTTGGTTGGCATAATCGAGTGACATTGCTTGGTTTAAGCGCCATTCACCCACCACCGTATCAAATAAGGTATTGGTTAAATTCCCTTTCCACACTTCAGTCTGCCGGTCAAAACTCCCCGCTAATGCTAATTGCCCAGAAACCGGCTCACCCTTCATATTTAATTTTAAAGTGTGCTGTTTTTCACTGCCTTTCGCATCTAAAGTCAGGTTATTGACGACAAGATCGCCTTGTTTTAGCTGACGCAGAACAACGGATAAATCCCCTTTAATTTGTTCGCCTGTTGCCACATTTCCTTTGATAACAACATTTTCGATAGCAAGGTCATCCTGCCACTTCACACCACGTGCCGTAAGGTCAACAAGGGCTTCTGGTGTTTGTAAATTACCACGTAATTTCACATCACCCGCAATCACACCACCTAAGCCCGGTAGCAAACCATTGAGTGCAGGGGCATTAATTTTGGCATCAAGATTCCATTTATCGGCAAGAGAACCTTTTACATCAACATTGTTTTTACCTAATGCCAAATTAAAGTTCGGAATATCCCATTGGCCTGCTGCGTTACCTTTGGCTTTACCCCGTGCTTTTAAAAGATTATTTTTAACATTACCGTCTAAGATAATTTCAGGAATATCCAACTGCCAGCTGCCACCGTATAAACTTCCGCGTGTGGCAATTTTGCCATCCACTTTAGCAGGCCATTCAGGGTACTGTTTTGCCGTATTAATACCCGAAAGAGTCAATACTGCATTCCAACTAATCGCCTTGCTCCAGTCCGCAACGCCAGTAATATCCGCATTACCTTGCAAAGCGGCTAAACGTAAGCGAGTTAAATTAATTTGCTCTTCATTACCTTTCGCATCTAATAGCAAGGTAGAAGGAGGGAGATCCTGCCCAGTGATCGCTGAGCGTACAGACATATCATAAGCCGATGGCCGGCCATTTAGGCGCAGACGTGTCCCATCGAGTTGATATTGCGCATCCCCCACTAACGGCCACGTTAACTTATCACTTTCTAATGTAAGCAAAATAGGCAGGTCTGCTTGTGACAAATCCGTTTCTGCATCTAGTTTTGCATTAATTGGCCCATGTAAATTCAATGCCAATTTTAGCTCATCAATCAAACCGCCTTTTAAGGAGAGATCTACCTTTTGCCCATCTAAATCGTCTAAACGGCTTTCCCCCACGACTGACAATGAGACTGGCCATTTATCTTGCAAGGTCGCCGTGCCAGATAACGCAATATTCCCCTGCGGTGCATCGACTTTTAACTGTTTAACGAGAACTTGTTGCCCTTCATTTGAAAGACTCAGGTGCAATTGGTTAATTTTGAGATCAGTCGCACCCGTTAATTGAAAATTCGAAGCATTAATACCGTCGACATTCAAATCAACAGGTAAAATAACTTCTGGTAATTCAGCAAGTAACGGTTTAGAAAATAGCGCTTTTAATTCATCTGCTAATGATTTTTGTTCATTAATCGGCGTTGGCTCTGGCTGTTTTTCTTCAGCGACGGCATCTGATTTGGTTTCAGGTAAATTAATCGCCAAATCAATGATATCAGTTGGAATAATAGTGATCGCTTTCCCTTCCCACGTGACCCCTGTGGTAAATTTAGCTAAATCAATATCCATACCATCCACATTGACGTGCGTTGAAACCAAAGCCAATTGATTCAAACGAATAGTCAAAGGCGCCTTGAGTTCAGTCAAAGGTTCAGATGGTGGCGTTTCTTCAGCAGGGGGAAATTGGGTGGTATCGACAGTAACAGTAACATTTTCCGTGCCTAAGTTGTCGACACATAGCTCACGGCTTGTTAAACAACCTAGACGTACCGCTAAATTTAATTTCCCCGCATTAACATCAACTCCCGGCATTTGATATTTAACGCCACTTAGCGTTAAGTTACTAATATCACCGTCAATTTTATCAATGGTTAATTCAGGAACAAAACGTGTCGCTGTATTTAATGCAAAGTGAAGACCTGATTGCGTTCCAATCACCCAACTGAGTGCGGCAACAACCAGAACGAGAATTAATAAAATGGAAAGACTGGTCCATTTTAGCCACTTCAACCACCTCATAACTCAGTCCCCAAGCCGATATAAAACTGTATTTTGTTGTTATCTGGATCACCGATAGGTTTTGCTAAGTCTAATTTTATTGGACCAACCGGTGAGACCCAGCGGATACCGACTCCCGCACCCGTTTTAAAATCATTATCTTTAAAGTTATCAACGGCTTCACCACTATCAATAAAGGTCGCTCCCCACCAATTTCCTGTAAAGTTATATTGGTATTCCACAGAGCCTACCGCCAATTTTGATGCCCCTGTCAGCTTACCTTTACTATCTTCTGGCGAGATCTTTTGATAACCATATCCACGCACGCTGCCGTCACCACCCGCAAAGAAACGCAAGTCCGGTGGAACTTTGTCGAAGTCATTGGTTTCAATCCAACCGATATTTCCACGAACGACAAAGCGATGACCTTCCCATGGCGTTCTGATCCATACATTTTTGGCTTGTAGTACAGCGAAGTCGATATCTGAACCCCAAATTTTATTCGAATAATCAATAGAATAGCGTTGACTATCTCCCCATGTTGGCATCACACCGCCGCGTTGGCGAATGCGGCTTACATAGGCCCCGGGATACAGCAACATCGTCGTATTCGTCACGTTAGCTTGGGTAAAGTTACTCAGCATCCAACGCATGTTTACGCCATATTGCCAACCGGATGAATAATCCCAGTTACGAGACACATTCAAGGTTGTTGTATTCGCTTGTGTATCATTCAAATCTGTCCGTTTAAAGCCCCCTTGAACCGCATAATATTGCTCAAGCGGGTTCGCTTTTAATGGAATTTTATAACTCGCATCAATTAATTGTTCTGGTTGGGATAAACTAATATTTGACGTTAAACTCTGCCCACGAGAGTTAATCCAAGGCTTATTCCATGTGGCTTTAACGCGAGGGCCGACATCGGTGGCATAGCCTCCCCCAAGCTCAATAAAGTTTTTCGCTCTAGGGGTCATTACCGCTTCCATCGGTAACTCATAAGAATTTGCTTTGCGCGCACTCACAATACGCGGTGTCACAATTGCAGAAGAGAACCAACCTGTTTCAGCTAACCGACGGTTAAACTCAGCAAGTTGCTCTGATGTGTAGTATTCCCCTTTTTTAAAAGGGGCTAGGTTATTCAGGTAATCTTCTCGGATTTGTGAACCTGAATAAGAAATTGCACCAAACCGATAACGTTCACCACTGTTAAAATCAAAATCCCAATAAGCCGCATGGTGATCAAGAGAAATACCCAGTTGGCTTTTCTCCATCATCGCATCAAAATAACCTTTGCGAACAGCTAAACTACTAAAACGTCCTTTAAATTCTTCGTATTCGCCATCATTTTGAACTGTATCAAGCTTTGGCGTATATTGTTTGAGCATCTTTTCATAGTCGGGATCCGTTTTTGCTCCACCTTGCAATTCAACAGTCACTCCCTTCAATAAAATAGGTTCTCCAGGAGTGACCTTGGCGGTTAAAACGGAACGAGCAGGCGGGGTTTTTTCTTCATAGCTAAATTCAACCGTGGGTTGGTAGTAACCTAAAGGCTTTAAACCTTCTTTAATTGCTTTCTCAACACGGGCTCGAAAACGACCATTTGGCACAACTTCATCTTGCGATATATTAGACAGTTGTACTCGAACGTTTTGATTAAGTTGTCCTTCAAGGCCTTCAATATTAAGACGAAGATTAGCTGCGTGTACCACTGGCACTGCCGCAGTTAGGCAGAGAAAACAAATTAGAGGGTATTTCGACACGCCTACTCCTAAGGTGATTGTTCGATTGACTAAATACTTCATATCAATTTATTTTGAGTAAAATTCGCCATATACACAAGTTTTTATCCCTATTTTTAGATTATTTGTGTGGTCAATACATATAGGAATCATTATGCCTTTTAATAAATTTCACTCTGCAAGTATTGCACAACCTCTGCCCGGCAGAGCAACTGCTATGACTTACTCACCATATCATGCGCTTAACCATCATTCGATTGAGATTATTCCTAAGAATATGGAAATTGCTTATTTTGCCATGGGTTGTTTTTGGGGAGTTGAACGATTATTTTGGCAGCAAGCTGGGGTTTATTCAACTTCTGCTGGGTATTGTGGTGGAGTGACCCCTAACCCGACCTACGAGGAAGTTTGCTCTGGGCGAACTGGCCACGCAGAAGCGGTTCGTGTCGTTTTTGATCCGCAAGTTATCAGTTACTCTCAACTATTGACATTATTTTGGGAAAACCATGACCCTGCACAAGGCATGCGCCAAGGAAATGACATGGGAAGCCAATATCGTTCCGCAATTTATACTGTGTCAGATGAGCAAGACCAGCAAGCGATGGAAACACTGCAAGCTTACCAAAATGCAATGATAGCGCAGCATGACTCTCGTGCAATCACGACCGAAATAGCGCCCTTAGACACTTTCTATTTTGCCGAAGATTACCACCAGCAGTACTTATACAAAAACCCGAATGGATATTGCGGATTAGGAGGGATTGGTATCTGTTTACCACCTTCGTTAAACAAATAAATCAATAACATAATACAGTGAGTTCATCTTCCCAACCATTCAAGTTGCTTTTCAATATGACTTAAAGCAGCTTGAATGATGATGAATATCTAGGCAGATAAATCACCTCAGTGCTATACTAATGCAACATATCAACAATTTGCGCATATTGCGCAACATATATTTGCATACTCAATATATTTAAATACACGAGACTATGCCTTCAGAGATTTTTGAATTTTATGGATTCTTCCTTTGATTGGCTGGATAACTTATGCTCAACAGTTTATTAATTGTTCTATTATTATGTGCAATTAGCGCATTCTTTTCTTTGTCAGAAATTTCTCTGGCAGCTTCCCGCCGCATTAAACTTAAACTTATGGCCGACGAAGGCAACATTAATGCGGCTCGCGTGCTTAAATTACAAGAAATGCCGGGAATGTTTTTTACCGTCGTTCAAATTGGTTTAAATGCCGTTGCTATCCTTGCCGGTATTGTGGGGGAATCTGCTTTTTCTCCAGCTTTGTACGATATCTTTATTCAATTTTTATCCCCAAGCTGGGCTCAACAAGTTTCATCAATCCTGTCATTCACCATTGTGACAAGCTTGTTTATTTTAGTGGCTGATTTAACGCCTAAACGCATCGGTATGGTAAAACCTGAAGCCATTGCGATTCGTATTGTGAATCCGATGCGCTTCTGTTTAGTGGTACTGAGCCCATTCGTCTGGTTTTTTAATGGCCTTGCGAACCTGTTTTTTAAATTATTCAAATTACCTACATCACGCAATGAAGATATCACTTCTGATGATATTTTTGCGGTCGTTGAAGCAGGTGCTGTAGCGGGTGTGTTACGTAAACAAGAACACGAATTAATTGAGAACGTGTTTGAGCTGGAATCACGTACTGTACCATCAGCGATGACTCCGCGTGAAAGTATCATTTATTTTGACAAAGACGAGTCAGAAGAAAGCATCAAACATAAAATTTCAACCCAGCCACATTCTAAGTTTCTAGTATGTGCAGGGGGTATTGACCATGTTATTGGTTATGTTGATTCGAAAGAATTACTTAACCGTGTACTCAATGGGCAGAGCTTAAGTTTAAAAGATGGTGTTCACATTAGAAATACGCTCATGATCCCTGACACCCTCTCATTATCAGATACCTTAGAAGCATTTAAAACAAACGCCGTCGATTTTGCTGTGATTCTCAACGAATATGCATTAGTCATGGGTATCATTACCATCAATGATGTAATGATCACTTTAATGGGGGACTTAATTGGCCCAGGGCAAGAAGAGCAAATCGTAGTACGTGATGAGAATTCGTGGTTAGTTGAAGGCGGAACGCCAATTGAAGATGTGATGCGCATTTTAGATATTGATGATTTCCCTGACTTTAGCAACTATGAAACCATCGCAGGGTTTATGATGTACCGGCTAAGAAGAATGCCGAAACGGACAGATTATGTGAAATATGCGGGCTATAAATTTGAAGTCGTCGATATTGATAATTACAAAATTGACCAATTACTCGTAACTCGCCTGACTACAGCGCCATCACCTGTCGTTGTACAACCCGGAAAAAATACTATTGAAACGGCTGGCGCAAAACAACAAACAAAAGATACAGGACATTAATGCTTGATAGCGAAGCCGTTTCTTTCAATGCGCCACCTATGTGGCGCGTTGTTAACCAAAAACTGCTGATTAACCTACCCCAGTTCTGCCTGCAATAATGAAACCTGTTTATTGACCTCACTCATCACATTGTAATGGCGCTTATCACTGATTTTAGGTGGTAGAATTTTCCCATAGTTAAACTCAAATGCCCCAAAATCCTTAATATAGAGCCTGCCACGGAATAGCGTTTTGACGTAAAGAGCAATCTTAGATGGGTTATAACGGTTAAAAATTTTCATTAGAACTTTGCCTCCCCTTTGTTCTTACGATATTCAATAACTCATACCGTACAATAATCATAGACCAGAAATTTTTATTTTGGTTCTAAAATTGCAGTTTTATTCAATTTACTGACATAACATGACACTGTAAATTAACTGTTAAAACCCCATAAACTTTGCTTTTGTTCTAAATTTTAAAAAAATGTTAAATTATCTCTTGTAACTCATCCGATGAGCTATGCTATAAATAGTAGTCAGCAGACAAACCACTAGGCTCACATGGCAAAATAATCAATCAAGGGGCTTTTATGATAAAAAATTATTTACTTTTAATATGCTTGCTTGGGGTATCTGCAGTAGCTTCTGCAGCAAATATTCAATTAAACCAATCTGTTCCTGCTGTTTCTGTCACTGACAAGGGTGAGCTTGTCATGAATAATGACGGGAAATTGGATTATCAACCGTGGAAAAGCCAACAGCTCGTTGGAAAGGTGCGTACTATCCAACACATTGCTGGCCGTTCTTCAGCAAAAGAACTCAATGCCCCCTTAGTTGAGGCTATCAAGCAAGCCAAGTTCCCTCACGATAGCTATCAAACAACAACAATCATTAATACCGATGATGCAATTTTCGGTACGGGTGTATTTGTGAAAAACAGCGTTGAAGATAGCAAAAAAGAGTTTCCATATTCACAATTTATTGTTGATAGCGAAGGTACGGTGAAGAACGCATGGGGCTTGAAACCAGAAAGTTCAGCAATTATCGTATTGGATAATCAAGGGAAAGTGTTGTTTTTCAAAGATGGTGAATTAAATACCCAAGAAGTTCAAAAAGTCATTAGTTTGTTAGTCTCATCACTAAACCAATAACGTCTACCTTTTGCTGTTACTAAGTTAGTATGTAGTGTGCGCAATTTCGCACACTACAATTTCTCACACGCGACAGGTAGTTAGCCCTATCTCACTTGAGTTAAAAATAGTGAGTTATGCTAAAATGCCCTTACATTAAATATGCATAATTATGATTATTATTTTAATAAACAATCATAATTAATGTGCTTATTATCACGTTTTAGTTTCATTCCAATACACTTTGGCACAAAAGCCCCCATTAACGCCATGAGTAAAAATAACTTGTAAATGATGCAATTGCGCAATCCGTTTAACAATAGAGAGCCCTAAGCCACTCCCAGTTTTTTCTTGTCCCGGCGGACGATAGAAGCGCTCACCTAATCGCCGTAAAACTTCAGGTGTCACGCCATTACCATCATCTTGAACTTCAAGGTGATCAGCATACAAAATAATCTCCACTCGCCCCTCTATTTTTCCATAACGGATTGCATTATTGAGCAAATTTCTCAGCAACGCATTGAGTAGTAATGGCTGACCTTGAAAATCAGGGGGGCTAGCAACTAAAGTATTTATTATCGTTGTTTGCTGCTCTTTAGCTTCCGGCTCTACATCTTTTATCGCCGCTTCAATTAACTCAGGCCAAGATACAACTGTAATATCATCAAGTTGCGTGGATGACTCTAACCGAGACAACATCAGTAGTTGGTCAACGAGCCTTGTCGCCCTATCAATACCTTCCGATAAATTAGCCACTGCATGATTACGGATATCTGCATTATTCCCTGCAATTTGTACCACTTCTGCCTGCACCCTTAATGCTGCAAGTGGGCTACGTAGTTCATGAGCCGCATCCGAGGTAAATTGTCGTTCACGAGCAAACATTTCATTAATACGGCCAAACAGTACATTCATAGAGTCAATAATAGGTCTTACTTCACTGGGAATTCGCGTCACTTGTACTGGGGTTAGTTCATCAGGTTTTCGGTGATACAACTGGGTTGCTACGTCCTTCAATGGGCGTAAAGCTCGTGTCAACAGCCATAAAAATAGTAATAACATGATTGGCAAAGCAATCAACCAAGGCATAAATTGTGCAACCATAATATCGGTTGCCATTTCTTGTCGGTATTCCCACTCTTGCCCTACTGCAATGATATATCGACCATCTTGAGATTTTAGCCACACAAAACGCCAAGGGTCGTCACTTCCTTGGATCATCCCATCGCTAAACCCTTCTCGCTTAAATTGATAGACGATGTCTCTACCGTTATCACCGTCGTTTAATACCATTTCGCCGCCTGGTGTAAAAATAGCAAATGCCAGTGCATCGTCATCTTGATGGCCACGGTTCTTTCGCAATAGTTTTTTGGTTTTAGTCAGTGAAGGCTGGCTCAATTCAAAGCCTGATGGTAAAACAGATAACCGTTTAGCAAACGCCATTTGCTGGGTATCAAACAGCTCATTAATCGTTTTATAGCTTTGGTACCACGCTAACGAACTGGCGATCCCCCATGTCAGTAAAGCTAACAAGAGCAGCATTAAAGTGAGTTTCAGCCTAAGACTAAATGTCTTCATCATTTATCATCACCTAATCGATAACCAACACCATGAATGGTTCGAATAAACTTATTGCCTAATTTACGCCTTAAATGATGGATATGTACCTCAACCGAGTTACTAGAGACCTCTTCATCCCAGTTATATAATTTTTCTTCAATTAAAGGGCGAGAAAAAACTTTATTTGGGTTATGCATAAATAAAGAAAGTAAAGCAAACTCTTTCCCTTTTAGTTGTACAGGTTCACCTTGCTGTGTCACCGTCATTGCAACTGGATCCATTTCGACATCACCATGCGTAAGTTTAGAAGATAATTGCCCACTTCGGCGGCGGATCAACGCTTGCAAACGCGCCATGACTTCCATTAAAGCGAATGGTTTACAAAGATAATCATCAGCCCCTTGTTGAAGTCCTTGAACACGCTGATCCAAAGCATCCCGTGCCGTCAAAATCAAGACTGGCTCATCACGCCCCTCCTTACGCCAATGCTTCAAAATATCCATTCCATCAATATTTGGTAACGAAAGATCGAGTACAACAGCGTCATAAGGTGCATCAAATAAAGCGAGTTGCCCCTGTTTACCATCCATAAACCAATCAATGGTAAATCCTAATTGGGTTAAGCCCACTTTTAAGCCATCACCAATTAACCGGTCATCTTCAATTAGTAGAATTCGCATAATCTACCCCCATATTAGAATATTATTATATTTATCCTATCAGCTATAATATGACTAGCTATTATTGGCAAAATTAAAAATATAATTCGTTAGTTAAGTTTCTTAAGATCCTGTTAAGATTTACTTGGTTTAATACCCTCCATACAAACAAGTTTACATCCAATTTGGAGATACCGATGATGAAAAAATTACCTGTAATTGCTTTAGTTGCTGCACTCGCAAGTGCACCTGTTTTCGCTGCAAATGGCGGGTTTGACGGCCCTGGCGCTGCCACAAATACAACAGCCCAAACCTCTCCAACCGGTGGTTTCATCGGCCCAAATAGTGGGGAAATGACTGTCGCAAAAGCACTTGATATGTCAGATGACAGCTGGGTTATTTTACGTGGGAATATCGTTAAACAACTCGACCATAAACATTATGAGTTCACTGATGGTACTGGCACCATTAATTTAGAAATCAGTGAAAAGCGTTGGAACGGGATCAATGTAACGCCAAAAGACAAAGTTGAAATTCGCGGTAAAATTGATAAAGACTGGAATTCAAGAGAAGTCGAAGTTAAACAAATCCAAATAATTAAATAACCCGCAAGTTTACAATGGGATATGCTCTAAAGCAGGTCCCATCTAAATCCTATTTCATACAGAAATTAACAGTGCTAAATTAACAAAATCATTTTTGGTTACTAAGGCTGCTTAATGACTGTAAAACTCCCTAACATACGGAATATTCGTGAGAAACTGCTTTCAGATAATTGGTATATTTTAAAAAAATATACTTATGAGTTACAACGTCGAGATGGTAGTTGGCAACAACAAGAGCGCGAAGTCTATGATAGAGGCAATGGTGCCGTTATTTTGTTATATAACAAAATAAAAAATAGCATTATTTTAATTCGTCAATTTCGTCTGCCTGTTTATGTTAATGGCTATTCTGATTTTCTGATCGAAGCCGCCGCTGGTTTACTAGAAAACGCCTCACCAGAAGCTCGTATTATTGCTGAAGCAGAAGAAGAAACGGGTTTTAAAGTCGATAAAATTCAAAAAGTTTTTGAAGCCTTTATGAGCCCTGGTTCAGTCACCGAAAAACTCCACTTTTACATTGCTGAATATAGCGATAATAATCGTCGTAACGCAGGTGGTGGGCTTGAAGAAGAAGGGGAAGATATTGAAGTTTTAGAGTGGCCCTTCTCTAAAGCCGTTGATGCGATAAGAACGGGAGAAATAGTTGATGGTAAAACCATTATGCTAATCCAATATCTCGCCCTAAACTCTATTCTAAAAAGCTGATCCTATACTTATAGCTCATAATGATAAAATAAGTCATCGTGAGCTCTCCTATTTTTTATCAGTCATTAAACGAACGATAAAAATAAAACAAATCATAAAAAGACAATCAACTTTTATTATTTTGTTGTTTAATTAAAAAATAAAATCATAAAGCCAAGATAAAACATATTTAGCTTTGACCTACTCGCTAAAAAACTTTAAATTCAAATAATATTAATTTTATATATCATCATTTTAAGAGTCTTATTTTTGCATCCAATGAATATCAAATAATTGTTATACATTACAGTCGGTGATTAAGGAGCTAAATAAAATGATACGTTGCGTTCGTATGTGGACAGGAGAAGATGGAAATTCTCTATTTGAAGAGGGCACTCTTGAGCTCAATAATATAGCAGGAGGCGATAACCAAACCCCTACCATTGCAGTCAACGAGCTTACCTTTCGTGAAACAGTTTCTGGCGGCTCTTTTGATTGGCATCAAGACCCAGTTCCTCGCTATGTCATTACACTTTCAGGTACTTTAGAATTCGAAACCAAAGATGGTTCTAAATTTATCATCAACCCAGGTGATATTTTACTTGCGCAAGATAATACAGGAACAGGCCATAAATGGCGGCTTATTGGTGATGAACCTTGGCGTCGTGCTTATGTTGTCTATCAAGAAGGCACCGATCTTTGCTTCACTCCAACAAAAAAATAGGGGGCATCATGAGCAAACCCATTGCTGAGAATGTCGATATTGCTCTCATAGGTGCAGGGATCATGAGTGCAACGCTTGGTACATTTCTCAAAGAACTTGAACCTTCACTGACGATCGCCGTTTTTGAAAGGCTAAACGACTGTGCCCAAGAAAGTTCCCACCCGTGGAACAATGCGGGAACAGGGCATGCCGCTAACTGTGAGATGAACTATACACCACCAAATCCAGATGGTACGGTGGACATCAGTAAAGCCCTTGAAGTCAATACCGAATTCGATCTCTCTCGTCAGCTTTGGTCTTATCTGGTCACCAAAGGCAAAATTAAAGACCCACGTGACTTTATTCACCCATGCCCACACATGAGCTTTGTTTGGGGTGAAGACAATGTAAAATTCTTGAAACAACGCTACCAACAGATGTCTGCTAACCACTGTTACCACAACATGGAATACAGTGATGATCCAAAGCAGATCAACGAGTGGGCACCTCTGATCATGGAAGGTCGAGACCCTAAAGAAGCGATTGCGGTTACCCGTGTTAATACCGGTGCTGATGTCGATTACGGTGCGCTAACGCATTTATTAATCGCACAATTAAGTGAACAGTCCGGTTTTTCAATTCACTATAAACATGAAGTCATCGATGTTAAAAAAACCGCCGATGGCAGATGGAATATTGAAGTTAAAAACCTACTCACGCACGAGAAAACAATGACTTCCGCGAAGTTTGTGTTTGTTGGTGCAGGCGGTAGAGCAATCGAATTACTACAGAAATCAGGGATCCCTGAAGGAAAAGGGTATGGTGGATTCCCCGTCAGTGGTATCTGGCTGCGTTGTGATAACGAAGAAATTGCCTCTCGCCACCATGCAAAAGTCTATGGTAAAGCAGACAAAGGCTCACCACCAATGTCTGTTCCACACTTGGACACTCGCATTATTGGTGGTAAACGTTCTCTATTATTCGGGCCTTATGCCGGTTTTTCGAGTAAATTCCTTAAGCACGGCTCTTATTTAGACCTGTTTGAATCGGTTAAATTGAATAACATTGAACCAATGCTTGCGGTTGCGAAAGATAACTGGTCACTCGCAGAATACTTAGTGGGCCAAGTCCTGCAAACTTCTGCTCACCAATTTGCTATGCTGCAACAATTCTACCCAGAAGCACAGCATGAGGATTGGAAAGAGGTGGTTGCAGGGCAACGAGTACAAATTATTAAGCCTGACCATGATAAAAAAGGGGTTTTAGAGTTTGGTACAGAACTGATTACTAGTGCGGATAAATCATTTACTGTATTGATGGGAGCATCTCCGGGGGCCTCCACAGCGGCATTTATTGCGCTAAACGTATTAAAAACGTGTTTTGATGAGCAACTCAAAGCCGATGGATGGGAAACACGTTTAAAAGACATCATTCCAACCTATGGGATTGACTTAAAAACGGATGCAAAAGCCTGTTTAGATATTCGTACAGCCACTGCCAAAGTGCTGCAACTAGATGATTAGTTATTAATTAGGTTGGGAAATCACTTCCCAACCTTTATTGATGTTTAGAATAAAATCACCCGAAAACCTGGATTTAAGAAAGACTCTCGAGGTGTATAATCGAGCGTTTTTCCATGCCAATCAACGACTTTTGCCCCTGCACCAATGGCAACCGCATGTCCAGCTGCAGTGTCCCAAATATTTGTAGGCCCAAAACGTGGGTAAAGCTGTGCTTTTCCTTCCGCAACCAAACAAAATTTGAGTGAAGAACCAATTTCTACTGTCGTGTGTTCACCCATTTGTTTTAAATAATCCATTAATTCATTGTCTTGATGGGAACGGCTGATAACAATGACTGGTGGCTTGGCATCATTCACATGAATAAGTTGCTTATGGCCACCCTCCTCCTTCCATGCCTGATTACCTTCAGCGTAGTACAGCAGCCCTTTCGCTGGGGCATAAACTACCCCCATCGTTGGTACACCGTTCTCAATAAGGGCAATGTTAACCGTAAAATCCCCATTACGATTAATAAATTCTTTCGTTCCATCCAATGGGTCAATCAACCAATAGCGTTGCCAATTCTGCCTGACTGGCCATTCAGGAGGATCTTCTTCAGACAGTTGGGGGATATCAGGAGCAATACGAGCAAGGCCCGCGGTAATCACATTGTGGGCGGCAATATCAGCCTCTGTAACAGGCGAATTATCACTTTTGTGTTCAACCTGTAAAGGTTCTTGCGCATTATAAGTTTCCATAATCGCATAACCCGCTTCTTGAGCTAATTCGCAAATTTGCTGTAGCATATTATTCACCTCTCTGATGACCCTTTACTGCAAGAGTAGCAATTGTGTGAAATTAACGCCATAAAAAAAGCCCCAAAGTCCAAAGACAATGAAGCTTTTTAACTGTGAACTGAACTAACAGAAATTATAAAATTTCAAGTAATTCAACTTCAAATACTAATGTACTGAATGGCGGGATTGATGCACCTGCACCACGCTCACCGTAAGCTAATTGGTGGGGGATATATAATTCCCATTTAGAGCCGACTGGCATCAGGGTCAATGCTTCAATCCAACCTGGAATAACGCCGCTTACAGGAAACTCTGCTGGCTGCCCACGCTGTACTGAGCTATCAAACACAGAGCCATCAATTAAACGCCCTGTATAGTGAACACGTACGCGGTCTGAGCGAGATGGGATAGCACCATCACCTTGGTTAATCACTGAAAATTGTAAGCCAGACTCAGTCGTTGAAACACCATCACGTTTTTGGTTTTCATCTAGGAATTTTTGGCCTTCTTCCGCTAATGCTGCCTGGCGGGATACACGAACAGCGTCGGCACGCTCATGCACTTCACGCAATGCTTTGTGCAGAGTTTCAACAGGTACCGATGGCATATTGCCTTCTAAAGCGTCAACGAGGCCTGCTAGAATTGCATTTGGCACTAAACCTTCTAGCCCTGACTCTAATAATTGCTGCCCAACTTGTAAACCTATGCCATAACTCGCTTGAGCTTCTACCGAATCGAAATTTTGGTTTGCCATGAAAATACCCATATGATTTTGAGAAAATCCAAGAATAGCAGCCCCATCCTTATGGGTAAACCCAAACAATGAATCTAAAGAATAAAACTGATTGATTCCCGACAAATTTATTCAGTGTTCTCTGAAAAATTCAGCCCAACGCTAAAAAAGCCTAAAAAGGGTGCTAGTATGCGTATTAATACGGTCTAATTTACTCATTGCCTCATCAAGGAGGAGTGATGTTTAAACTTTCAAAATTTCATCGCTATGGTATTGCACTGCTCGCTTTAATTGTCGTGGTCGCTTTTTTTTGGCCTGCAAGCGAAAAATCCCCCAGCGATATTGTTCAAAACCAGCCTATCGTTATCCCACCACCTACTACCCCTGAGGTTGTGCCTGAACCGACTATTACACCGCCGATACCAGAGCCCGTGCCGGCACCTGAAGATAATTCACCTCTTTTACCTACTGAGCCCGAAATTATCCCAGAACCTATTGAGCCTGAACCTAATGAGCCTACGACGGTAACATCACCAGAAAAAACGCCTGAGCCCAAAACAACTCGCCCTTCTGCTAATGAATGGCAAAACTACCGAGTACAAAAAGGGAAGACGCTCGCACAACTCTTTCGTGATAATAACTTACAAGCCAATGATGCTTTTATTATGGCTCGCGTTGAAGGGGCTGAGAAACCACTGAGTAATTTACGCCAAGGGCAAAAAATTCGTCTGAAAGCAAATACAAAAGGTGAAGTTCAATTATTAGAAACTACTGGCTCTGATGGGAAAACTTATAGTTTCGCGCGGTTAAGTGACGGAAGCTATTACCGTACACCTTAGTTTAAACACCGACTTTAGGGTAGCATCCCGCTACCCTAATACTTAGTCTGAATTTGCACTATTTACCCCACCTTGGCTTAACAATATATAAATTTAGCGATATATAATAAATAGTCTCTCTCACTAACATGTTAAGCGATAAAAACTATCATGCTAAAGCGCAAATGGATTAACATATTTTTAGGTGTGGTTTTTTTATTACTTATCGTGATTGTTAGCTATATTTCATGGTTCAAGATCAATTCAAATGCGCTGTGGAACATCGTTAATACTCAATGTATTCCATTACTTCCAACAACGCTGCCCTGCTTGAAAGTAGAACAGGAAAAACACTATGTATTATTCAAAGATAAAAAAGGGCCTTTACACAACTTAATTATCCCGACTGAAAAGATCACGGGGATAGAATCTAGCCAATTATTGGAACAAAACTCACCCGACTATTTTGCTATCGCTTGGCAAGAAAGGGGCAGTTTGTCACAACAAACACCCCACCCAATTCCTGAACATTTATTGGCCATTGCGGTAAACTCCCAATATGGCCGCTCACAAGACCAACTCCATATTCATATTGCCTGCTTAAAACCTGAGATAAATGAAACGCTTAATCAACTTTCATCGACAATAACAACACATTGGGCTTCTTTATCTTCTGAACTAGCGGGTCATCATTACTTAGCCAAAAAATTTCCAGAAGGCTCACCCCATGTAGAAAATTCGTTTCATCAACTAAACGAATATGTCATCAAGCATCACGATAAAATGGGTAATTTTGGGCTAGCAATGGTACAGCTTAAAGATGGTTCTAAGGTATTACTTGCCAACCGATTGAATTTTTGGGATTTGAACTTAGGTTCTGCGGGTGAATTACTCGACTACCAATGCTTAGCTAATCAATAAATACAAAAATATTGTCTAGAAAATAAAAAACACCGGACTTAGCCGGTGTTTTTTATTCGCATCATGGATAACCCAGTGATGCATATCATCATTATTGATTACTCAGCAACGATGATAACGTTCAGCTCTGCGAAAACATCGCTGTGTAACTGGAAGTGAACTTCGTGGTCACCAGTAGTACGCAGAACGCCGTTTGGCAGGCGAACTTCGCTTTTCGCGATTTGAACGCCAGCCGCAGTAATTGCGTCAGCGATATCACGAGTACCGATTGAACCGAACAGTTTACCTTCGTCACCAGCTTTAGAAGCTAAAGTTACAGAACCCAGAGCAGTAACAGCTGCTGCACGAGCCTGTGCTGCTGCCAGAACGTCAGCTAATTTAGCTTCCAGTTCAGCGCGGCGAGCTTCGAAGAATTCGATGTTTTTCTTAGTCGCAGGAACAGCTTTGCCCTGTGGAACTAAGAAGTTACGAGCATAGCCCGATTTAACGTTAACCTGATCACCCAGGCTACCTAGGTTAGCTACTTTATCAAGCAGAATAACTTGCATTACCTTATCCTCTATTAGTCGTTAATGGACTGTACCAATTACTGATGACGATCAGTGTATGGTAACAGAGACAGGTAGCGAGCGCGCTTGATAGCACGAGCGAGCTGGCGTTGATATTTTGCACGAGTACCGGTGATACGGCTTGGTACAATTTTACCACTTTCAGTGATATAGTTTTTCAGCGTTGCGATATCTTTATAGTCGATCTCTTGAACGCCTTCCGCTGTGAAACGGCAGAACTTGCGACGACGGAAATAACGTGCCATATGGCTAGTCTCCAGAATCTATCAAATCAATCTGCTCGGCATGGAGGACAATCTTGCTAATTCCATTGCGCCCTTGATGGGTACTAATGAAACCGCTTACTGTAATCCAACTGCCGACCGTTATACTGTGAGTATGGGCTTGTAAGGTTTGTCCGCTGGCGATAATGGGCATTCTGCACCATGCTTGCCTTGACAGTCCTGCTTCCAGCTGCTGTGAACGATGTTCTAAAACAAACTGGCAGTGAGGAATGCCTGACGGACTCACTTTTCGAATCAATGCTTTACAGACTGTGCCTGTTAACACCAAACGATTAGTGGTCACCTGCGCAATTACTCTTCAGAATCCCCAGTTTCTTCTACTTCTTCATCCTGATATTCATCAGACATGTCACGGCCACGACGTTCGTCTTTAGCTTTGACCATTGGAGAAGCTTCTGTTACTGCGTGTTTTAAGCGCATAACCATGCTGCGGATAACGGCATCGTTGAAGCGGAAGTTAGTTTCCAGCTCATCAATCGCTTCCTGCGGCGCTTCTACGTTCAGAAGAACATAGTGTGCTTTGTGCAGTTTATTGATTGGGTAAGCCAGTTGACGGCGGCCCCAGTCTTCCAGACGGTGAATCTGACCTTGTGCGTTAGTGATAACAGCACTGTAACGCTCGATCATGCCCGGAACCTGTTCGCTTTGGTCAGGATGGACCATAAAAACGATTTCGTAATGACGCATTAGTAGTTGCTCCTTACGGATTATTAGCCTCCTGTCTGGGTTAACCGCGGCCCGCGGAGGCAAGGAACTTATTGAGTGCGGCTAAAAAATTGACGCGTAACTATACCCATCCCTGAGATAAAACTCAAGAGATGGATACCGTTTTACATTAAATATTATTTTTCTACAGAAACAGGTAAGCGCTGACGCACCGCTTCAAATAAACAAACCCCTGTCGCCACTGACACATTTAATGATGACACAGAGCCCGCCATTGGAATACTAATTAACTCATCACAGTGCTCACGAGTTAAACGGCGCATGCCTTCGCCTTCAGCTCCCATAACTAAGGCTATCGAGCCGGTTAATTTGCTTTGGTATAAATTATGGTCAGCTTCACCCGCCGTTCCCACAATCCATACATTGTATTCTTGTAGCAAACGCAATGTCCTTGCCAGATTCGTCACACGAATAAGTGGAACATTTTCTGCCGCGCCACAGGCCACTTTTTTCGCGGTTGCATTAAGCTGAGCAGATTTATCTTTAGGAACAATCACAGCATGAACGCCAGCGGCATCAGCGCTACGTAAACACGCGCCTAAGTTATGTGGGTCTGTTACGCCATCTAATACTAATAAAAATGGCGATGATGTGTTCTCCAATAAATCAGGCAGATCACCTTCTTGATACTGTTTACCCGGTAATACTTTCGCAATGATACCTTGGTGAACGGCGCCTTCGGTTTGGCTATCCATCCATTGACGGTTCGCCACTTGAACAACAACACCTAACGCTTCGATTTCATGCACCAGCGGCATTAATCGGCGGTCTTCACGACCTTTCAAAATATAGACTTCTTTAATGCGTTGCGGTGAACGCTCAAGTAAGGCTTTCACTGCGTGAATGCCATAAATCATTTCGCTCATAAATTTCTTATTTATATTAATAAATAGTAAAGTGGCGTGTTAGCGCCACTTTGGTTAATAACGATGGTTAATAACTACAGCAATACCATTATCCCTCTTGTTTTTGGGATTTTTTTGCAACGCGTTTAGCTTTTAATTTTGCTGTAATTTTTCTGGTTTTATCGGAAGGCTTTTTGCCTTTTCCTTTCCCTTTCGCCTCTGGCTTAGCCTCAGCTTTTTTTCCTTTTTTATCGGAACGACGAAATGCAGAATCAGGCTCGAAGTTTTTATCTTTACTCGCATCCGCTTTTCGACGAGCTGGGCGTGTAGCATTTTTAACTTCTTGCTTCATTTTGTCCCGCGCCGTTTTGCCCGGGTTTTTCGCTTTACGAGTGGTTGAAATTAATGCGAAATCGATGGTGCGTTCATCCATATGCACCGCTTCAACACGAATTTCCACTTCATCGCCAAGACGGTAAGTGGTACCTGATGATTCACCAATTAAACGCTGACCGACCGCATCATAACGATAGTAGTCATTATCCAACGTTGAAATATGCACTAAACCATCAATAAATAAATCATTAAGGCGAACAAAGAAGCCAAAACCGGTCACACTGGTAATTAAACCTGTAAAGGTTTGGCCTACTTGGTCCTGCATGAAATCACATTTCAGCCAGTCAGCCACATCACGTGTTGCTTCATCAGCACGGCGCTCAGTCATTGAGCAGTGCTCGCCAAGCTGTAACATGCTATCCATGTCTGAATGCCAGCCACCCGTTTCCGTCCAGCGTTTATCTGAATGACCATGTTCTTTAGCCAGCAGATATTTTATCCCGCGGTGTAACGTCAGATCTGGGTAACGACGAATTGGTGATGTAAAGTGAGCATACGATTTCAAACCTAGACCAAAGTGACCGCGATTTTCAGGATCATAAATCGCTTGTTTCATCGATCGTAAAATCATGGTTTGTAGTAATTCATGATCAGGGCGTTCAGCCACTTCATTCATTACCTGCGCATAATCTTTCGGCTCAGGCTTCATTCCGCCCGGCAAAGTCAACCCTAATTCACTAAAAACAGAGCGTAAATTCATCACGCTTTCTTCTTTAGGGCGGTCATGCACACGGTACAATGCAGGCTCTTCATTTTTCTCAACGAACCGAGCCGCCGCAATGTTAGCCAAAATCATGCACTCTTCAATCAATTTATGTGCATCATTGCGCTCTACTGGCTCAATACTTTCAATACGTCGCTCCGCATTAAAAATAAATTTCGCTTCTTCAGATTCAAAAGAAATCGCACCACGCTCAATACGTGCAGCATCAAGTGCTTTATATAATTGATGCAAATGCTCAATATGTGGCACTAGCGCTTTATAGTGCTCGCGCAGTTCTTCGTCTCCTTCCAAGATTTTCCATACTTTTGTATAAGTTAACCTTGCATGAGAACTCATAACCGCTTCATAGAACTTGTATGAAGAAAGCTTACCAGATGCCGACACCGTCATTTCACACACCATACACAGGCGGTCAACACCAGGGTTAAGTGAGCACAGACCGTTCGATAAGACTTCCGGTAGCATAGGAACGACTTGAGATGGGAAATATACCGAATTACCGCGGCTACGCGCTTCTGTATCCAGAGCCGTTTGTGGGCGGACATAATAGCTTACATCCGCAATCGCCACCCATAAGCGCCAGCCACCGCCTTTCTTCGGTGCACAGTACACTGCATCATCAAAGTCACGAGCATCTTCACCATCAATCGTGACTAACGGTAAGTCGCGTAAATCCACGCGCCCTTTTTTCGCAGACTCAGGGACATGTTCACTTAGGTCAGCGACTTGTTTTTCAACTTGTGGTGGCCATGAATGTGGGATTTCATGAGTACGTAAAGCGATTTCCACCGCCATACCTGTGCCCATTGTTTCGCCTAATACTTCAATGATATTCCCCACCGCTTGCGAGCGACGTTGTGGACGAGTGACTAATTCAACCACCACTACATTACCCATTCGAGCGCCAAGAACACGATCTTTCGGTATCAAAATATCAAAGCTTAAACGGCTATCATCCGGTACGACAAACCCCATACCCGATTCAATAAAATAGCGACCAACAATTTGGTTATTACGCGGCTCTAACACACGAACAACCCGAACTTCTGTACGCCCTTTACGATCTTGCCCATAAGGTTGCGCCAAAATAACGTCGCCATGCATGGCGCGTTTCATTTCATCTTGAGATAAATAGTAATCTTCTTTTTTACCATCAACACGTAGGAAGCCGTAACCATCACGGTGGCCAATGACTTTCCCTTTTAATAAGTCTAAACGCTCCGGTAATGCATAACACTGACGGCGAGTGAAGACCAGTTGACCATCACGTTCCATGGCTCTTAACCGACGACGTAATGCCTCTAATTCATCTTCTGTCGATAAATTCAATAATTGTGCGATTTCTTCGCGGTTAGCTGGTGCAGTACGCTTCGAGATAAGGTCAAGAATATATTCTCGACTTGGAATTGGGGACTCGTATTTTTCTGCTTCTCTTTCCTGAAAAGGATCTTGTGACATCGTTACCTCCGTTGTCATCAGAATTCATAACTACCGCAAATGCTAATCAAGCAGTAGTTGATAGAGCGGGCTGTTATCTTTCACCATGTCCGCCAGCGTGTATTGATCAAGTTCTTGTAAAAACTGCTGTATTGCTTGGTGTAGCACACCTTTTAAACGACACGCAGGTGTAATGTGGCAAAACTCGCCACTACAATTAACAAGAGTCAGGGGTTCTAATGCTCTAACAACGTCCCCTATACGAATTGATTCTGCTGGTTGTCCTAGTGTAATCCCGCCATTTTTGCCACGAGTGGCTTTAATATAACCTAAGTGACTGAGTTGATTAATAATTTTTACCATATGGTTACGAGATACACCGTAGACCTCGGTGACCTCAGTAATACTGGTCATTTTCCCTTCACCCAGAGAAGCCAGATAAATAAGAGCTCGTAACCCATAATCTGTAAAACTAGTCAGTTGCACAATCACCTCAAAATTTTAGCTATAACGCTGTTGGCCGCAAATCAGTGGCCTAAAAACATGTGACTTCTTTTAAAATTCACATTTACTATTTCTAACCCAACACATTCAGTTTTCTGAATAAAATATAGCATGCTAATAAATTATATGTTGCTAAATACAGTTTAACGTATAACACAGGTCAAATATGCATTTAATTGCACAGAATTTGCACACAAAAGTGACTTAATTCAATCATTATGGGGAATTTTGACTGTTTTATCAAAGAAGCGACATATTGGAAGGAGGTAAAGCAGTAAAAAAACTGCGCCCGTTTAAGGCGCAGTCAGTGTTATTACTCAACATCAAATGGATCACGCAGGATCATGGTCTCTGAACGATCTGGGCCCGTTGAAATAATATCAACTGGAATACCCGTTAGTTCTTCAACACGTTCGATGTAATTCAGAGCTGCTTGTGGCAGTAATTCTCTTTGTTTCACACCAAAAGTTGTTTCTTTCCAACCTGGCATTGATTCATAAACTGGCTCTAAACCATCCCACTCATCAGCAGCTAAAGGTGTTGTTTCTAACACTTTACCATCTGGACGACGGTAGCCTACACAAATTTTGACTTCTTCTAAACCGTCTAAAACATCCAGTTTAGTCATACAGAAGCCTGACAGTGAGTTGATTTGTACCGCACGATTAATCGCAACGATATCTAACCAACCAGTACGGCGTTTACGGCCTGTAGTTGCACCAAATTCTTGGCCTTTTTCACGCAGGAACTCACCCACTTCGTCAAACAGCTCAGTAGGGAATGGGCCCGCACCAACACGTGTTGAGTAAGCTTTGATAATACCTAATACGTAGTTTACATAGCGAGGACCTAAACCAGAACCCGTCGCCACACCGCCAGCAGTCGTATTTGAAGAAGTTACATAAGGATAAGTACCGTGGTCGATATCTAATAATGTCCCTTGTGCGCCTTCAAACATCACTAATTCATTCTTCTGATTTGCTTTATAGAGCAGATCAGAAACATCAATTACCATGCCAGTTAGGATATCAGCCACAGCCATAATATCATCTAACGTTTTTTGGTAATCTACAGCTGGTTCTTTATAGTAATGAACAAGTTGGAAGTTGTGGTATTCAACGATTTCTTTTAATTTTTCTGCAAACGTTGCTTTATCGAATAAATCACCAACGCGCAAACCACGACGTGCAACTTTATCTTCATAAGCAGGACCAATACCACGACCTGTTGTCCCAATCGCTTTGGAACCACGTGCTTTTTCACGCGCATTATCTAATGCGATATGATAAGGCAGGATCAGTGGGCATGCTTCAGAAAGACGTAAACGTTCCCGAACAGGAACACCGCGGTCTTCCAATTCTTTCATCTCTTTCATTAATGCGTCTGGCGCTAAAACAACACCATTAGCAATAATGCTGATGACATTTTCACGAAGAATACCGGATGGAATTAAGTGGAGAACGGTTTTTTCACCGTTTACAACAAGAGTATGGCCAGCATTATGGCCGCCCTGATAGCGAACTACATATTTAGCACGCTCTGTCAGCAAGTCAACGATCTTGCCCTTCCCTTCGTCACCCCATTGGGTGCCCAGTACGACAACGTTCTTACCCATTTTGAAATACACTCGGTTGCTTAAAAATGAATTCTACCATCAAAAATGAACTGTTCCAGTGATATTTTGGCAATACAAAAATTTTTTTCTGGAAAGCAAGTAAAATGGTATTTTTTATTTCTGCCGTAAACTCAAAATGAATGCCATCAGTTGAGCAGCTCAAATTTTCCCTGAAAAATCCTATACTTAAAACGACAGGCGAAAAAAAGCCCACCGAAGCGGGCTTTTCTTTAATAGATTAACAGTTATTTTGCTAGGTTGCACGCAACTTAGCTTGTTATTAATCTGTCGCGCGAAGCTTAGTTGGCGCCTTCATAAAGCGGAAGAAGTCAGTGTCTGGGCTTAATACCATCACGTCTTCACCACTCTTGAAGCTTTGCTCATAGGCACGCAAGCTACGAATAAACGCATAGAACTCGGGATCTTGGTTGAATGCATCAGCAAACAGTTTCGTTGCCATCGCATCACCCTCACCTCGGTAAGTTAGGGCGGTACGTTCTGCTTCAGCCAACGTTTCTGTTACTGTTTTATCTGCAACAGCGCGGATCTTAGTCGCTTCTTCTTGACCTTGTGAACGATGTTGACGTGCAACTGCTTCACGTTCTGCACGCATACGCGCATAGATAGCTTCAGAAACTTCGTTTGGCAGCTCAATACGTTTAATACGTACATCGACAACCTCGATACCTAACGCCGCCATACTGTTTGCATTCACAACCAGTGGCTTCAGGTTCGTTTCCTCTTCAACACGTTTTGCTGCATCCGCAATCGCTGCATCCGCTTCTTTTGTTGAGTCGTCAATTGCAGTACCTTTGTTCAAAGCATCACGCACATCAACAGTTAAACGACCACGTGAATCAGTGATAATGTCTTTAACGCTTAAACGACCAAACTCAGAACGTAAACGGTCACTAAATTTACGTTTTAACAGGGTTTCCGCTTGGAATGGATTACCACCGCCAGTCGCTACATAGTAACGACTGAAATCAGTCACGCGCCATTTCAGGTAGGAGTCCACCATTAAGTCTTTGTTTTCACTTGTCAGATAGCGGTCAGCTTGAATTTCAAGAGTCTGAATACGTGCATCCAACATTTTCACAGTTTCAATAAATGGAACTTTGAAATGCAGACCCGGCTCATAAATGATCGGTTTGTTTTCAGAGTCACGTAGAACTTTACCAAAACGCAATACGATACCGCGGTCAGTTTGAGGAACAATAAAGATAGATGCGTATGCAACTGCCAAGATGGCAATAACGATAACAATTAGCGATTTACGCATGATTATTGTCTCCCTACTCTAACAGCATCACCACGAACAGCGTTGTTTGGCTGTGCTGGTGTTGCAGCAGATGATGACGAACTATTGCTTGGCGTCGCCATTCTTGCTGACGGATTAGCTTTTGACGTTGAAGCCGCATCTGAATTTGTACCGCGCATGATTTGATCCAGCGGCAGCACTAACATGCTGTTGCTCTTATCATTCGCAATCACTTTACGTGTATTACTTAACACACGCTCCATTGTGTCGATATACAAACGCTCACGGGTGATTTCTGGCGCAGCACGATATTCAGGTAACATTTTCGCAAAACTTGCCACCTCACCCTCTGCTTTGAAGACCACACTCGCTTTATACGCTTCAGCTTCTTCAATTAGGCGTTGTGCGTTACCTTTTGCCAGTGGAAGAACTTCATTTCGATAAGCGTGCGCTTCACGGATGGTTTTTTGTTCTTCTTCCCTTGCTGAGATTACGTCATCAAATGCCGCTTTAACATCTTCAGGTGGACGCGCTGCTTGGAAGTTGACGTCAAGCAGTGTGATACCCATCTTGTATGGTGCAATTGTTGCTTCGAGCTCTTTTTGTGTAACATCACGGATAAAAGCACGATTCGTAGTCAGTACTTGCTCCATCGCAGACTGACCGATTACACCACGCACAGCACTATCTAGCGCCTGACGCAGACTATTGTCTGGGTTTGTGACACTAAATAAATATTGCGCAGGGTCGGTAACACGATATTGAACGTTCATTTCAACGCGGATCACGTTTTCATCTGACGTTAACATCATGCCATTTGTCGCTTGTTCACGTACGGTTTCTACGTTGACAGGAATGACCCTATCAATGAAGGTTGGTTTCCAGTTCAAACCAGGCCCAACAATACCACTATATTCACCAAAACGTAATACTACGCCACGGTCACTTTCTTTGATGGTGTAGAAGCCTGAACCTGCCCATACAACAACGATAGCAGCAAGAGCTAACATACCTAAACGGCCACTGATTTGTGATGGTTGTTTATTATCACCATCACCACCGCCGCCTTTATTTCCACCAAGCTTGCTGCCTAGTTTACGAAAGAGATCGTCGAGATCATAAGCCCCACGTTTTCGACCACCTTTGTTCCCGCCAGAGTTGCCGCCTTTATTGCCGCTTCCCCACGGATCGCGGTCTTGTCCGTCATTACCGGGCTGATTCCACGCCATGTTTTAGCTCCATTCTTTATGATTGATTTTCAGGGCTAAGAGCGATAGGGCTCTTAATATCAATTCCATTGCCTAACTATATTATTAACGGCCAAATTATTAACGGCCAAAGCATTATTAATAACCAAAGCGATTAAATAACATAGTCAGGTAATTGCTGCTCTTGTTTGCACAGACGCCGCCAATCCACCATTGGCATACGCACCTCAAGGCCAATTGAGCCGTCTTCTTCCTGCCATTCACGTTCGATTGACTGAAGTTGATAGAAACGGCTACGTAAACGGCCTTCATTCGGTGGTAAACGCAATTCAACATGTGCGATTTCACCTGAAAGACGTTCCGTCAATGCCTGTAGCAACAATGGGATACCATCACCCGTTTGCGCTGAAACCCAGACACGAACCGGCTTGTTATCCTCATCTCTGTCAATACGCGGGACAAAATCCTCCAGCATATCAACTTTGTTCATCACTAAAAGTGTTGGTATTTCATCCGCTTCGATTTCTTCTAACACACTTTCAACTGCATGAATATTTTCATCCAAGCGATTGTCAGCTGCATCGATAACGTGCAGCAATAACGTTGCTTCACGTGTTTCTTGCAGGGTTGCTTTAAAAGCTGCAACCAAATCATGGGGTAAATGGCGGATAAAACCCACAGTATCTGCAAGAACGACAACACCAACATCTTCTACATCAATACGACGAAGTGTTGGGTCAAGTGTTGCAAATAACTGGTCAGCAGCATAAACATCAGCGGCCGTCATGCGGTTAAACAAGCTAGACTTACCAGCATTGGTATAACCGACAAGCGAAATAGTCGGGATATCTGCCTTACTTCTCGCTTGACGCCCTTGTTCACGCTGTTTTTCCACCCGACTAAGACGAGATAAGATTTGTTTAATTTTATCTCTTAATAGCCGGCGGTCAGTTTCAAGTTGAGTTTCACCGGGGCCTCGTAAACCAATCCCGCCTTTTTGTCGCTCTAAGTGCGTCCATCCCCTCACTAAGCGAGTCGATAAATGCCTTAATTGAGCCAATTCAACTTGAAGCTTACCTTCGTGTGTACGTGCGCGTTGAGCAAAAATATCTAAAATTACCCCTGTACGGTCAACCACCTTACATTGGCAAATCCTTTCGAGATTACGTTCTTGAGCAGGGCTTAGAGTATGATTAAACAACACCACATCTGCACCACTTTCCTCAACAGCTTGGGCAATTTCTTCTGCTTTACCTTCCCCAACAAAAAACTTTGGATGAGGAGCTTTACGACTGCCCGTGACTATTTGTACTGGTTTTACCCCAGCAGATGTCACAAGTGACTCAAATTCTGCCAGATTATCAACGTCTTTCTCTTGAGAAAAAAAGACATGGACTAATACAGCTAGTTCACCGCCTTCATACCTATCAAACAAGGTGTAACCTCTTAGGCTAAACAATAATTGCAAAGGAAAAACACAGGTACAGTCTCCCTACCCATGCTTTCCTTGTCTTTTAGCGTACAAACTTACTCAGTTACTTCGCCATCTTGCGCTGCAGGGTTACCTGAATGGTAATTACCATTACCAGTGCTACCCGCAGTACCGCTATGATGAGAAACAGGGCGAGCAGGGACAACAGTCGAGATAGCGTGTTTATAAACCATCTGGCTAACTGTGTTTTTTAATAAAATGACAAATTGGTCAAAAGACTCAATTTGCCCCTGCAATTTGATGCCATTAACGAGATAAATAGAGACCGGAACCCTTTCACGACGTAATGCGTTCAGGAACGGATCTTGCAAAGATTGCCCCTTAGCCATTCTATGTTTTCCTTATTTTGTTGTTTTTAAAAGAGAATCTTTTAGATTCCAAAAAGTAACTACTCAAAAATTGCGCTTAACGTTCTAATTGTACACAAACATCAGTCCTATGCACGCATAACCTGCATAACGGTGCTAAGCGCTTGCTGAGGTTGTTCACTATCTAGCCAATGAACATTCTCCCAGCTTCTTAACCAGGTAATTTGACGTTTTGCCAATTGGCGAGTTGCACAAATCCCCCGATAAATCATTTCATCATGGCCAATTTCACCATCTAAATATGACCACATTTGCCGATACCCCACACAACGAATTGAAGGGAGGTCAACATGTAAATCATTTCGTTGATGTAACTTGCGAACTTCTTCTTCAAAACCCGCATCTATCATCAGATGAAAACGTTGTTCTATGCGCTCATGTAAAATTTTACGATCTTGTGGCGCAATAGCAAACTGAAACACATTATAAGGCAATTCTTCCCCTGCTGTTTGTATCATTTCAGTCAAAGTTTGTCCCGAAATGAGATATACCTCTAAAGCACGGGATAATCTTTGTGGGTCGTTAGGGTGAATCCTTGCCGCGGCAACTGGGTCAACCTCAGTAAGACGACGGTGAATTTCCCCCCACCCTTGTTCTTTCGCAATGTGTTCAATTTCAGTACGAACTGCTTGGTCAGCTGAAGGAAGAGGTGAAAGCCCTTCTAATAAGGCTTTAAAATACAACATTGTGCCGCCAACTAATAATGGAATTTTACCTTGTGAGGTAATTTCAGCCATGGCATTTAATGCGTCACGGCGAAAATCGGCAGCACTGTATGGTAGAGACGGATCGAGGATATCAATCAGACGATGGGGAGCTTGGCTGAGTTCTTCTGTTGTTGGTTTTGCTGTGCCAATATCCATCCCTCGGTAAATTAATGCCGAATCGACACTAATAATTTCCACAGGCAAATGCTTGCGAAGTTCTATCGCCAAAGCGGTTTTACCTGAGGCCGTTGGACCCATTAGGAATATTGCGTCAGGTTTTTTCTGAGTTGCTAAATCACTCATTTGTTAGTGTAGCTACCACGGATTGTAAATTAATTAATTGTAATAATGTTGGTGGAGGGTTTTTCACCCACTGCGGACATACCCGCTCAACATCAGCCAGCAACTGAACAGCCTGTGCTAAACTCCAACTTTCTTCTGTTTTAACCTGTGAAACTGCTTTAGCGAGCCATTGTGCTATCTCTTCGTCAGTGACACTTTCTTTTCTCGATAAAAAATCGAGTAGCTCAGAAAAAAGCTGTGATAAATTTTGTGTTCTTAATGGTAACGATACCGTATGAATTGTTACTTTTCCATGTAATATCGTGGCTTCGATACCAAATATTGTCAATTGTTCCTTGTACCGCTGTAAAACCTCTATTTCATCATTTTTAAGTGACAATTTTAGAGGTATTAACAATGGTTGGGGCTTTAAGGCTCCACCACTCGGTGACAATTGTGACAACTTCAATAAATAATTAGCTTCCGTTAAGGATAACAGGATTAGCCCCAACGAAGACTCAATTAATGCAAAGTTTTTTGCGTAAATTGTCAATACTTTGCCAAAAAGGTAGTTATCCGCATTTTTTGCTACAGGTTGTGAGGATATTTGCGGTGAACTGATTGGGTTACGTTCAGGAAAAAGCGGCTTTTTATCTTCAGGAGCAACCGGAATGGACATTAAGCTCTGATACAGTTCGCCTGCTTTTTTGTCATAAGTTGAGCCAAACGTTTTTGCTGGTACATTTTCTGAAAAACCTGACGTTGATTTCGGCGAAGAAAAAGCGTGATTTTTAGCATTATCCTTTAAGTGGCTAGCCTGCTTATAAGGTGTTTTAGGCTCTAGAAGGGTATTCTCGACTATCGTCTTGTTTTCTGCCTTATGTTGCTTAGGAGCCACACTAGGAGAAGAAAAATAATTTTCCCCCGCAGAAGGCCGATTTTCCAGTTCTGTATTTACAGGTTCGATACCCGGAAGCTCATCAATAGATGCGGCTTCTAATAATACTGTTCGTACCGCTTGATAAATAAAATCATGTACCAGACGAGCTTGGTGAAAACGAACCTCATGTTTTGCTGGGTGTACGTTAACATCAACTTGTTTTGGGTCAATGGTCAAATACAGGACATAAGCTGGCTGCTGGTTTTCGTCTAAATGCCCTTCATAAGCTTGACGAATAGCATGATTAATCAGGCGATCACGCATCATACGGCCATTGACATAGCAATATTGTGTTTCACTACCCGACGTCATTGATGGAGAAACGACCCACCCTTTGATAGCAAGATCGCTATGTTCCCAAGACAACGCCAAAGCGCCTTGCATAAAGCCCGTTCCACAAATCGTCCCAAGACGCCTCTCTTGCTGTGCCTCATCATGAGCCGCTCGGTATTGCTTTACTAATTTCCCATTGTGAGTCAGGTTGATAGCCACATCAGGGCGAGAAAGCGCAATTCGGCGAACAATTTCATCGATATGACCGAATTCAGTTTTTTCTGTGCGCATAAATTTACGACGAGCTGGCGTATTATAGAATAAATCTAATACTTCAACCGTTGTGCCATTGGGATGCGCTGCGGGTTTAACTATTACCTCCATATCCCGACCTTCTGCATAGGATTGCCATGCTTCTGTCTGGTCTGCAGGCTTTGATGTCAACGTTAAACGTGAAACAGAACTGATACTCGCTAGTGCCTCACCGCGAAACCCCATACTCATAATGGCTTCAAGATCATCTAATGTGGCAATTTTACTGGTCGCATGGCGAGCTAAAGCCAAAATCAGTTCATCTTTACTGATACCACAACCATTATCACGTATACGGATCAGTTTTTCTCCACCGCGCTCAATGTCGATATCAATACGCGTTGCCCCTGCATCAAGACTATTCTCAACGAGCTCTTTAACCACTGACGCAGGCCTTTCAACCACCTCACCTGCTGCGATTTGGTTGGCAAGTTGTGGGGATAGAATATGTATAGCCATGCCTCCCCCTTATTGTGGCGCTGCTTGTATTGGATTCGCCAAGAAATATTGACGTAACCCTAAATGGATAGCTTCTGCGACTTTGTCTTGGAATTCATTCGATTTTAGCAACTGCTCTTCCGCTGCATTACTAATAAACCCAGTTTCGACTAAAATCGATGGGATATCAGGAGAACGCAATACACCTAAGCTTGCATGTTCAGGGGTTCTTTTGTGAATATTACCTACTTTTCGCAGCTGTTCGATCACTTTAACCGCAACATCGTACCCCACACGCTGAGAATGACCGAATTGTAAATCTAAAACGGCTTGGCTTAAGTAAGGGTCCGCGCCACTCAGTGCATCACCCGCCCCACCTAATAATTCCGATTGTTTTTCACGTTGTTCCAGCCAACTACCCAGTTCACTGTTTGCACGCCGATTAGACAATACCCATACTGATGCGCCCCGTGCACTGCTATTCGGAGCCGAGTCCGCGTGAATTGACACCAACATATTAGCCCCTTTCTTACGTGCCACATCAGAACGACCACTAACAGAAATAAAATAGTCACCGTCACGTGTCATCGCGGGCTTAAACATTGGGTCGGCTTCAAGGCGTTGGTATAATTTACGAGCGACGCTGAGAGTCACATCTTTTTCTTTATAACCATTCTTGCCTATCGCACCAGGGTCTTTTCCACCGTGCCCTGCATCAATAGCAATGACGACCTGCTTGCTACCCTTTGGCATATTTTTATATTTGGTTGGTGTTGGTGTAGCCACAGGTGCAGGGTTACTCATCTTCAATGGTTTATCTTGAGTATTATTTGCCGCTGCTTTAACCGTATTATTGGTTTGATTAAAAGAGGTAGAACCGGATGCATTTCCAGTCGATATCGTTAATACCAACTGATATTCACCTGAAACCTGTTTAAGTGCCGCTTTTGTTTTCGCTGCGCGAGATAGCTCTAAAACTAAGCGTTTGTGTTGGTTATCAGAAGGTTGGCTCGCCCGTACCAGTTTTACAAGGTCTCCTGCGGGAACTTTAAGTGGTAAACCAATAATCTCACCTCGTTGTTTGATATCAACAACAAGGCGCTCAGGTGAATGCAATGGGAAATAGGAGTAGTCGGGCTTACCATCAATAAAACTTAGCACCACTTCTGCTTGTGATGGGCTGTTATTAACTTGAATATTTGATAATGTTGCCGCTTGTGCTTTTGCTTCAAACAGCCACATAGCTAATGCCATAAACAAGATGAAAACAGTAAAAAAACCCTTTTTTGTTATTCTGTGGATTGATGCATTCAACATGAGCAATAGCTTCCTTAGAGTAGGGGTAATGCTTCTAACAACGACTCCCCATTGGCAGAAAAAGCAACAAAGTGAGCCTGACGCCCTTCGCCTTGATAGGTCAGATGGAGCTCAAGATCCGCTTCAGGTAAAAAACCTTTACCTTGTTGCGGCCATTCGACCAAACAGATCGAATTTCCAGAAAAATAGTCACGAATCCCCATAAATTCAAGTTCTTCAGGGTCTGCTAACCGATAGAGATCAAAGTGAAAAACTTGACGATCTGCTAATTCATAAGGTTCAACCAAAGTGTAGGTTGGGCTTTTTACGTGACCTTGATGGCCCAGCGCTTGTAAGAAACCTCGGCTAAAGGTGGTTTTCCCTGCTCCGAGATCACCATATAAGTGAATAATTGTGCCTTGATGGCAAGCCTTAGCGATAGCATTACCTAAAGCGACAGTTTGCGCTTCATTGGCAAGTTGTATTGTACGTTCTTTCATATTGTTCTTTTATTATGTCATTAATAGGCGGTGTCGCCTGTTTATCCTTTAAATGCATAGTTTATCTTGCTGATCAAAATGCATAAAGAGATATCAACAAACATCAATATTACTGCTTATCTTAACCTAAGATGGGGCTTTTTTCTTAATTAACATTGCTTGAATGATGAGTTCAGAAATATCCTATAATTGTTCTCAATATTGAAGGCATTTTTTCATGCGTTTTGATGAATAACGCAGGTCATGTTAGAGTGCCAGCCGTTTTAATCTTTCTCAATATAGGATCTGATGCCAAGATACCTCGATCTCGATCTTCTCGCTCAGAATATTAAACAATGGGGTGTTGAAGCAGGTTTCCAACAAGTCGGGATCTGCGATACTGACCTTTCAGCGGAAGAGCCCAAATTACAAGCATGGCTAGATAAACAATTTCATGGCGAAATGGAATGGATGAGTCGCCATGGGATGATGCGAGCCAGACCACACGAACTGCACCCTGGCACGTTACGTGTCATTAGCGTGCGTATGAATTACTTGCCTGCCAAAGCTGCATTTGCTAGCACATTAAATAACCCTGAATTAGGTTATATCAGCCGTTATGCCCTAGGACGAGACTACCACAAACTATTAAAAAAACGTCTAAAACAACTTTCAGATCGTATTTTAGACTATTGTCGTGAATTTAATGGAGTGATACTGGCCGATGGCACCACCATCGACGATCTTAATTTTCGGCCTTTTGTCGACTCTGCGCCAATCTTAGAGCGCCCTCTCGCCGTCAAAGCGGGTTTAGGATGGACGGGAAAACATTCATTAGTCTTAAATCGTGAAGCAGGATCTTGGTTTTTTCTCGGTGAATTATTGATTAACTTACCCGTTCCTGTTGATAAACCCGCAGAAGAAGATTGTGGCCGCTGTGTTGCTTGTATGACAACTTGCCCAACAGGTGCAATTGTCGAACCTTACACTGTAGATGCTAGGCGCTGTATTTCTTATCTTACCATTGAGCTAGATAGTGCTATCCCTGAAGAATTTCGCCCTCTAATGGGAAATCGGGTCTACGGTTGTGATGACTGCCAGCTTATTTGCCCATGGAACCGTTTTTCCCAACTTACTGATGAAGATGATTTCAGTCCAAGAAAGGACTTACATACACCAGAGTTGCTCGACTTGTTCTCATGGGATGAAAAAACCTTTTTAAAGGTGACCGAAGGCTCTGCAATCCGCCGCATTGGTTATATTAAGTGGTTGCGAAATATCAGTGTGGCGTTAGGTAACGCACCTTATCAAGACAGTATTGTACTGGCTTTACAAAATAGGTTGGGAATTAACGAAATGCTAGATGAGCACTTCCAATGGTCTATACAACAACAGCTTAATCGACGTAATGCAAACCAAGTCACAATTCAAACTTCACAGCAAAAACGCCTTGTACGTGCGATTAACAAAGGTTTACCGAGAGATGCATAGAAAAAAGTCAGCTATATATCTGAAATGAAGAATTGTCAAATTGATGTGAATAAAGTAAAAAATGCTTACCTGACAATAGGTAAAGAATTTGCAAGATGTGCTAGCCGCATTTTGACAAAATAAATCACTTAACAAATAAATCAATAAGTTACAACAATGCTATTTAAATACTAGAATTAAATAGCACAACAGAAATTTGTTAATTAGCCTGTGGATAACTCTGTGTAATAAGTTATTTCAAATCGCGATAAAAACCCAGATTGATTGAGCGGGCTGTGGATAACTTTCTAATGGCACATTGAAAAGAAAAATACTGATTTTACGTTTACTAGCAATACAAAAGTTACCAAAAAACAAGACTAAAATGAAAAGTGACTCGAAGTAAATAAAAAAGCATATTTTTGTTTATTATTTAAACTTCTAATCATCATCTTAGAGATGGAAGCAAAACACCCTATTGCTAAGGGGTGGCTATTCTATGGCGACCTGAAAACGAATGCAAGAGGAAATCTGGATCTGATCCAAAAAAGATCGCAAAACCCATGTAGATCCTAGTGTTCAAGGTATAAAAGGATAAAAACAGTGAACAAGCGCAATTCATATGCACACTAGGTGATTCTACTTAAGTTAAATAGGTATTGTGTAAGAATTAATTAAGAAGAAAAGTTAAGAGACTAAGAAAATATTGGAGCGGGAAACGAGACTCGAACTCGCGACCCCGACCTTGGCAAGGTCGTGCTCTACCAACTGAGCTATTCCCGCATTTGGTGGGTACTACTTTGACTAAAACACTAAGAAAGTTTGGAGCGGGAAACGAGACTCGAACTCGCGACCCCGACCTTGGCAAGGTCGTGCTCTACCAACTGAGCTATTCCCGCATCACGAAAATAGTGCTTTAGCTAAAACATCAAAAAATTTGGAGCGGGAAACGAGACTCGAACTCGCGACCCCGACCTTGGCAAGGTCGTGCTCTACCAACTGAGCTATTCCCGCATCACATTTTTGGATGTTTCACGTGCCGACTTAATAACAAAAACTTCATCGGTACGGGGAGCGCATTATACGAAAAATTCAGATACTAGCAAGCCCTTACACTCAAAATTTTTATTTTTTTATTCGTTTGCTGACAATTCAATCACAATGGTGATTTTATCAACACCCGTTGTAATAAATTGATTTCAATACGTTAACATTGTTAACTTATTGGGAGAGAACAGCTTATGAAAGCCGCTCAAGATTGCGGCTTATTCGTTAATTTAACATTTATTCTTTAATAAATGTCTCTCGGTAATAAGCTAATTCAGCCACAGATTCACGAATATCATCAAGAGCTTGGTGAGTATTTTTCTTCGAAAAACCCGCTAGAATTTCAGGTTTCCATCGGCGAGCAAGCTCTTTTAATGTACTGACATCAAGATAGCGATAATGAAAATAGCTTTCTAATTCAGGCATGTAGTTGAACAGAAAACGTCTATCTTGCCCAACACTATTACCACAGATTGGGGATGCCCCTTGAGGAACCCATTTTTCTAAAAACGCAATTGTGGCTAACTCAGCTTCACGCTCACTCACGGTACTTTTACGTACACGTTCAACTAAGCCGCTATTAGTGTGGGTATTTACATTCCACTCATCCATCAAAGCGAGTTGTTCATCCGTTTGATGTACTGCAATTACAGGGCCTTCTGCTAAAATATTAAGATGACTATCTGTTACAATGGTCGCTATTTCAATAATACGATCACGAACAGGATCGAGCCCCGTCATTTCTAAATCGATCCAAATTAAATTATTCTCATTCTTTTGCATGATATACCCTAACTGCATTCTATGAAGTTAAGGTATGATAGCACTCTTCATGCCATCAGTGACAGGCGTGAGTAACCCCCTAAAATACAGCCCATAGTAAAGAGAGGACAGGTGGCTAAACAGAAACTTTCGAAAGGCCAACAGCGCCGAGTTCAAGAAAATCATCAAAAAAGACTTAAAAAGCAAAAAACAGTTGAAATTGATGATAGCCAATTAGGTGAAGCGCAAGAAGGCTTAGTCATTAGCCGTTTTGGGCAGCATGCTGATATTCAAGCAAGTGACGGGACTATCCAACGCTGTAACTTGCGCAGAACGATTTCGTCCCTCGTTACAGGGGATAATGTGGTGTGGCGACCAGCCTTGAACACACAAAGTGATATCAAAGTAAATGGCATCGTCGAAGCGGTTCACGAGCGCCGTTCTGTTCTAACTCGTCCCGATTATTATGATGGCTTAAAACCGATTGCCGCTAACATTGACCAAATTGTTGTGGTTTCAGCTATTTTACCTGAGCTTTCGCTGAATATTATTGACCGCTATTTAGTTGCCTGCGAAACCACCGGGATTAAGCCTGTTATCGTTCTCAATAAAGTCGACCTACTCGACGACGAAAACCGTGAGTGGGTAAGCGATTTAATGACAATTTATCGTGATATTGGCTATCAAGTTCTCGAAGTTTCAAGCCATACCAATGAAGGCATGGAAGCGCTTACTAACGCGCTAGCAGGTAAAGTATCTGTATTTGTTGGTCAGTCTGGTGTGGGCAAATCAAGTTTATTAAATGCATTACTCCCACATAACGAAGAAGCGATTTTAGTTAATGAGGTTTCAGACAACTCAGGGCTAGGACAACATACAACAACAACAGCTCGTTTATATCACTTCCCATTGGGCGGTGATGTGATTGACTCCCCTGGTGTCCGTGAGTTTGGTTTATGGCATCTAACAACGGAACAAGTGACCAAAGGATTTGTCGAATTTAAAGATTACCTTGGCGGCTGTAAATTCCGTGACTGTAAACATTTAGATGACCCTGGTTGCCTGTTACGTGAAGCCGTAGAAGCAAATAAAATTGCTGAATCACGCTTTGAAAACTACCATCGCATTTTAGAAAGCATGGAACAAATCAAACCTCGTGGTAATTTTACGGCGAAAGATAAATAATGTTAGTGAGTGCTTACAAATAACTCACTGACGCTAAACCCGCTCTAAATAATTTAATGATGGTTAGCCAATGATGCGGCCGTTTGAAATATGACGAGTAAACTGTGTACAATAGCCGCCCTTTTGCTAACATACCTTTAAAAATCAGAGGTTAACGTGCTAGATAAAATTAAAATTCGCTTGCAATATATGCTTCCAAAACAATGTCTTACTGAATTTGCAGGCTGGTTCGCAAGTCGCAATGCGGGTTTCATGACGCAATGGGCAATTAAACTGTTCGCAAAAGTCTATAAAGTGAACATGAATGAAGCGCAAAAAAGTGAGCTTACTGCTTATGCCACTTTTAATGATTTCTTTATCCGTCTGCTAAAAGAAGGCGCTCGCCCAATTGTGGAGAAAGAACACCAACTTGCTCAACCTGCTGACGGTGCAGTTAGTCAATTAGGCCCAATAAATGATGACCTTATCTTCCAAGCTAAAGGCCATAATTACACAGTTGAAGCGTTACTTGCTGGCCAATACCAATTAGCAGAGCATTTTCGTGGTGGTGACTTTATTACCACTTACCTCTCCCCAAGTGACTATCACCGTGTACACATGCCATGTGATGGTTTACTCAAAGAGATGATTTATGTGCCAGGCGATTTATTCTCTGTAAATCCATTAACGGCACAAAATGTTCCCAACCTGTTTGCACGGAATGAACGCTTGATTTGTGTTTTTGACACCCCTGTTGGCTTAATGGTACAAATCCTTGTAGGTGCAACCATCGTTGGTAGTATTGAGACGGTTTGGAGCGGTTGCGTCAATTCCAGTCGTGAAGGCGTCATTAAGCGCTGGGTTTACCCTGAGTTGGACTCTGAAGGTGCCGTTTTCTTGAAGAAAGGTGAGGAAATGGGGCTGTTTAAACTGGGCTCAACGGTGATTAATTTATTTGAACCTAACAAAGTGATATTTAATTCATCACTGATCCCCGGTTATGCAACTCGTATGGGCGAATTACTCGCTGAAACTGTTGCAAATACAGTAACAGAAGAACCTGCTGACGCTTAATTAAATTATTATCCCTTGAAGGAGCTCCTCACTGTGCGTGTGATTATCAGTTTTTTTCTTAGCCTGTTAATCGTTTTTTCTTCCGTTGCAGCACCGACTGCAGCGCAGGATGAAGCACAGATTAAGCAGGAGCTCAAACAACTTGAGTCAAGTACCAACCCCAAAGATGCAGAGATAGCACAAGCATTACAGGGTGCTTTGAATTGGATGAGTGAAACACGTGATTCCGATGCAAAGGCCAAGTCTTATCAAGAAGCCATTGATAACTTCCCTAGAATTATCAAAGAAATAAGACAAAAAATCCTCAATGAAAGTGATGAACCAGCACCTATACCTGTGGGTATCAGCTTAGGTGAACTTGAACAACGTATTATTCAGCTTAGCAGCCAATTACTCGATCAAAGCCGCTTAACTCAGCAAGAGCAAGATAAAGGCCGCGAAATCAGTGAATCACTAAGTATTCTGCCACAACAACTTTCTGAAGCTAGACGCTTACTCACTGAAGCCTCTTCGCGCTTTCAGTCTCTGAGTACCCCCTCAACGCCATTAGCCGATGCCCAGTACACATTAGCTCAAGCCGAAGTAAGTGCTCGCAAATCAACAGTTAATGAACTGGAAATGGCGCAGCTTTCTGCCAATAACCGCCAAGAAATCTCACGCCTTACGTTGGAGTTATACAAAAAACGCTATCAACGTATGGAACTTGAGTTACAAAACCTGCGTGATTTCCAAAATACCCAACGCCAACAAAAAGCAATTTTAGCGTTAGAACATACCGAGATGTTGGCTGCGCAAGGTGAACTGACCCCATTTTTAACTGAGCAGCTTGATATTAACCGTAAAATGTCTCAGGAATTAACCGCTCAGGCACAGCGCATGAGCGCAATCACCAATAGCCAAGCTGAAATTTCAACGAGTATCCGCGATGCTCGACAAGCGCTCACAACTATTCGCGAGCAAGCTCAGTGGATCAGCAGCTCAAGTACATTAGGGGAAGCGCTCAGAACACAACTCTCCCGTTTGCCTGATATTCCAAAGAGCCAGCAGCTTGATCGGGAAATGGCAGATTTACGCGTTCAACGCTTAAATTATGAAGATAGCCTCGATAGGCTAAGTAAAATAGATACAACCGAGCAAGAAAGCGAGCATGAGCTCAATACAGCTCAAGTACAAGTTTATCAGTCATTGATTAAAACCCGCCGTGAGCTACTAACCTCTTTAATTTCAGGTCTAGATGCTGAAATGTTAGAGCTAACAAAGCTCAATGTCGCCACTGGGCAATTGACCGATGCATTAAAAGAAGTCAAAGATGCTTCAAACCGTTATCTTTTCTGGGTCGCAGATGTTCCGCCAATAAGCATCAGCTATCCTGTCATGTTAGTAACGGATATTACTCAATTACTTTCTCTGGATACCTTGTCCCAACTGGCCGGTGCTCTACGTGTTATGCTGACAACACAAGATACATTTTTGTATCTTTTAGGTTCGATAGCATTAGTCATTTTCAGTATTAGCACTCGCAAGCACTACCAAGCATTTCTTGACCGCTCCAGTTTACGGATTGGTAAGGTGACACAAGACCGGTTTTACTTAACCATTCGAACTATTTTTTGGTCAATAATTGTTGCTCTTCCTCTCCCTATGATGTGGTCAGCCATCGGTTATGGCTTACAAAGTGCATGGCAATATCCCATGGCCGCGGCGATAGGTTATGGTGTCAGTGCGACGACACCTTTACTATGGCTGTTTATGATCAGCGAAACCTTTTCTCGCCCTACTGGGTTATTTATTTCTCACTTCGGTTGGGACAAAGATTCTGTTAAACGTGCGATGCGTTATTACCGAATGGCGATTTTTGTCATCGTTCCACTCGTGATGGCAATTATTACCTTTGAACATTATAGCGATAGGGAATTTGCAGCTAGTATTGGCCGCTTATGCTTTATCTTTTTATGTGTCGCACTTAGCTTAATTACCAACAACTTACGCCGCTCACAAATCCCTCTCTACTTAGATAGACATGGCTCCGGTGAGAATATTGTTAATAAAGCATTATGGTGGATGATATTACTCGCACCTATCGTTGCTGGGTTCTTCTCCATTTTAGGTTATTTTTCAACTTCACAGGCCTTGCTTGCTCGTTTAGAAACCTCTGTCGCCATTTGGTTTGTTATCCTTATCGTTTATCATACGATCCGCCGTTGGATGTCAATGCAGCGCCGTAAATTAGCCTTCGAGCGTGCGAAACAACGCCGTGCTGAGATATTAGCTCAACGTGCTAAAGGTGAGGACGATAACCAGCAAGCAAACGCCAGTAGTGAAGGAAATATTGATATCGAAGAACAGGTTATCGACTTAGATACCATCAGTACCCAATCCGTTGGGTTAGTTCGTTCGATTTTAACCATGATTGCCTTGGTCTCATTGATTTGGCTGTGGTCCGAGCTACATACCGCATTCTCTTTTCTTGAAAATATTCGCTTATGGGATGTGACATCAACGGTTAATGGCGTTGATACCGTACAACCTATCACCATGGGGTCTATTTTCATTGCCATTTTGACTATTATCGTTACCGCACAATTGGTTCGTAACTTACCGGCTTTGCTTGAGCTGGCCGTACTCCAACATTTGGATTTAACACCAGGTACTGGTTACGCCATTAGCACATTAACAAAGTATACGATAACTATTATAGGGACCATTGTTGGCTTCTCTATGTTAGGAATTGAGTGGTCAAAACTGCAATGGCTTGTTGCGGCAATGGGGGTCGGGCTTGGTTTTGGTTTACAAGAAATTTTCGCCAATATTATCTCAGGGTTAATGATCTTATTTGAGAAACCGATCCGGATTGGGGACACAGTAACTATCCGTAACTTGACGGGGAGTATTACCAAGATCAACACCCGTGCCACTACGCTGACAGACTGGGATAGAAAAGAAATTATTGTGCCAAATAAGGCATTTATTACTGAACAATTTATTAACTGGTCACTGTCTGACACGATCACACGTATTGTCATGACTATTCCTGCACCTTCTGATGCCAATAGTGAATTAGTGACAGATACCATTTTACGTGCAGCCAAACGCTCTACGATGATTTTAGATAACCCAGCACCTGAAGTATATCTTGTTGATTTACAACAAGGTATTCAGATTTTTGAATTACGTGTCTATGCCGCTGAAATGGGCCACCGGTTACCTGCGCGCCATGAAATTCACCAAAACATCTTAGTTTCCTTTGCTGAACAAGGAATTACCTTGCCATTCCCACCATTCCAAGCAAGGGTGGATGTCCGTGATAATTCTCTGCAAAGTGCGACAAACAATCTTTCAGGGCGTAATCCTAGTCGTAAGTCAGGGGAATTGTAAGCCGTATTATGCCATTACAATTAAATGAAAAAGACGAATTAGTGATGTTGAGGATCGCCCAACTTGAACGTGTTGGGTCGATTTTATTCTTTTTAATTCCATTAATTATCTTATTAATTGTTGGGAAAGCTTTTGCATTTAATACACTGTACCTTTGGCAAGTGTATTGTGCGGTTTATATCGTTGGGTTTCGTGTACTTTGTAGCAAGCTATCATCACAACAGCAACAGCTAGCTATTCGTCGAGGCTGGGGAAACAATCGTTTTTATCGGCTTTCTTGGTGCTATCTTGTATTATCTGTTGTCATACTGGTGGGATACAAAATCGTATCCCACACATCTGCTTAATCATTAGCTGGCTTTAAAACCATACGATTTAATATAACCTTCCGCTAATTTTTGTGCTTGCTGTAATTCTTCAGGGCTTAACTGAGCCGCAATCTTATTTTGTAGACGATGACTTTCTGCGTTGCCGCTATACACCGCAGTTGCAAGCCATGCGTAGGCTTGCTGCAAGTTTTTCTTCACACCACGTCCTTCAGAATACATGACACCTAAGCGGTCTTGAGACTTGGCATCCTTTTGTTTCGCGGCTTTTCTAAACCAAAACACTGCTTTCTCGTCATCTAAATCAACGCCACTCCCAATCGAGTACATTTGGCCTATTTGGAATTGAGCAAGTATATTTCCGCCTTGCGCTGCTTTTCTAAACCAAAATGCCGCTTTTTCTAGGTTTTGACTGACACCTAAGCCTTGTGCGTACATCATAGCCATGTTGGTTTCAGCTCGGGTATCACCTTGAGCCGCTGCTTGTTCATACCATAGCATCGCTTTGTCATAATCACGACGCACACCAAAACCATTTACAAACATCGTACCTAAGCGAAACTGTGCATCTGAATTCCCTTGGTTCCCCGCCTTAATAAACCACTCAGCCGCTGCTTTAGAATCTTGAGAAACACCTAAACCTTTAAAATAACGCTCTCCTAGCTGAAATTGAGCTTTAGGATCACCTTTTTGTGCTAACTGCGTAATTTGTTCAATCGAGGGTTCTTGTGCTGCTGTCGCCGGTGCTGGCGCAGTGGTAGGTTTAGCGGTTAAAACAGAACTATAACAAATCGAGCCTAACAACAGTGCTAACGCAATTTTTTTCATCCTAAGGAACCCTCAACAGTGCAATATGCAACCTGTGAAAACAGTGCTATCCATTAATATCGACCGAAACACTCATCCCCCTAGTTTAAATTTACTTTTTGTCAGAAAAAATAGGAAAAGTGGCCTAAATTTCACAAAAAGCACGTTTCGCTGTATTTTCGCTATGGGAACTTACGTTTTTCATCTAATTGAGATAATAAAAAACCAGATAAACATATTGCCTATCTGGTTCCTCTATTTCAAATAACAAAATACATTATGCGTTATTAAGGTATTTATTTCTCAGATAACGAGCAACAGCATCATCACTATTCGAACCAATGACTTCCATGTGTGGTAACGCATCTTTTAGCAATTGATGAGCATTTTGCATGATGCAGCCTTTTCCAGCCATAGTCAGCATTTCTTTGTCATTCATGCCATCGCCAAAAGCAATACTATCACTCGGTGTATAGCCATGTAGTGCCGCAACTTGCTTCAGAGCCTCACCTTTAGAAACATCACCAGCCATAACTTCTAAACAGCTACGCAATGAAAACGTTACATTCACTTTATCTTGCCAGCGTGCTTGAATGCGCTGCTGTAAATCCACCAGCAGGTCATGATCTTCACTGGTGTAGTAAACTTTACAGACTTCAGAAGTGACAAAATTATGGCGGTCAAACAGCTGGTAGTTAAATACCGATTCTTTAAAAAATTCTTTTTGTTCAGGGCTTTCCCTGTTGATAAACCAATCATCACCATGGTAGTAATTAGTGATAAGTTCAGGGTTATCAAATTCCATCAAACACAGTTCATGAGCTATTTGAGGGTCAACATTGTGCTCAAAAATTAAGTCACCGCGGGTATTATGGATCCGTGCACCGTTAGATGTGATCATATACGCGTCGATGCCTAAACCATCACGGATTTGAGCAACATCCACATGGTGACGGCCTGTTGCAAACACAAAATGCACATCTTGGGAAGTCACTAGCTGTTTCAAGGTGTCTTTTGTATAAGACGTTAAATCATGATTGGGAGATAACAGTGTCCCATCCAAATCGGAAGCAACTACAGGATATTTCATATTCAAACCCTAACTAATACTGCTCAAAAAAATCACAGATAGCATTAAGCGCCATCGCTCTTAATGCATCCACTTCAAATAGGATTTCATGGTGTGCCCCTTCAATGATGAGAGGTAATTTTTCTTCTCGTCCTATTTGCGCTTTTTGTCGGCTTTGACAAAAAGCTTGTAGCTCTTTATTGCTGACCACTTTTTCTTCGCTGGCTTCCAACACCATCAGTGGTACATCAATTTCTCCCGCTTTCGCAATTAGCTCATCGCCAATCACAAAACTTTCACGTAACCAATGGTAAGTCGGCCCACCTAAGCGCAATTCAGGATAATCGGCATAATAACGTAAGTAGCGCCGATAACGCTCTGGGCTGTGTGTTAATACATTGATTAAATAAGGTAATGGCTGCCATTTCCCAGTAGAAGCCGCATAATCATTACGGACACTTTCGCGAGATTCGGCTCTATCAACAATAAAGCTCGCCATCCAACGAGGCATTGGTAAATTAATACCAATCATCGGCGCACATAAGGTTGCAGCATCAAAAGTGACGTTATCTCGCAACAAATACCCGGCTAAGATAGCACTCCCCATTGAGTGAGCTAATGCATAACATTTTGGATAATGCCGATATTTAACCTCAAGCTCAATGAACTTTTCAAAATCGTCAATGTAATCAGTGAATTTTTCAACATGGCCTTTTTGAGGATCCGCTAACATGCGCCCTGATCGCCCTTGCCCACGGTGATCAATAATAAACACATCATAGCCTAAATGATAAAAATCATAAGCCACTTCAGGGTACTTCACATAACTTTCACTGCGCCCCGGTGAAATGACAATCGCTTTATGATGCTTTGGATGAATAAAACGGACATAGTGAATGGGGATATCATCAACCCCCACGAATTGAGATTCTTCACGGTGTTGCCAGAAATCTAAAAGCGGGCCATTTGTAAAAGCAGAAAATTGAGTTTCTCGATTCAGCCAACTCTCTTTTAGGTTTTCAGGCGTCATCCTGCAGTTTCCTTATCTATTCATTCATAACCTTCAAGATGGTCTTGGATAAGCGCCATAAATGCTACTCCAAAACGTTCGAGCTTGCGTTCGCCAACACCATTGATTAACAGTAATTCGGCAGGTGAAGTCGGGGTGTGCTCAGCCATTTCTATTAATGTTGCATCATTAAACACCACAAATGGCGGAATATTTTCTTCATCTGCAATGGATTTACGCAATTTACGCAGTTTAGCAAAGAGCTTTTTATCATAATTGCCATGATAAATTTTGTTTTGTTGATTACGGCTTTTTACCACTAAAACACGAGGAACTGCGAGTTTTAGTACAGCTTCACCACGTAATACTGGCCGTGCTGCCTCCGTTAATTGAAGCGCTGAAAAATGCGTAATATTCTGTGTGATCATACCTAAATGGATCAGTTGGCGAATCACACTGACCCAATGTTCATTACTTTGTTCTTTACCAATGCCATAGACGGGCAGTTTATCATGGCCTAAGTCACGAATACGCTGATTATTAGCGCCACGCAGAACCTCAACAATATAGCCGATACCAAAGCGCTGACCAACACGATAAATACAGGACAGCGCTTTTTGCGCATCCACTAACCCATCGTACTGTTTTGGTGGGTCTAAGCAAATATCACAATTGCCACAAGGCTGCTGGCGATTTTCACCAAAATAATTGAGTAGCACCAAACGGCGGCAAGTTTGTGCTTCAGCAAAAGCCGCGATGGCATTCAGCTTATGCCGTTCTATATCTTGCTGCATACCCGCAGGCTTTTCTTCAAGACAACGACGTAACCATGCCATATCTGCAGGGTCATAAAATAAAATGGCTTCGGCTTCAACACCGTCACGACCTGCCCGCCCTGTTTCTTGATAATACGCTTCGATATTACGCGGAATATCAAAATGAGCGACAAACCGAACGTTTGATTTGTTAATTCCCATCCCAAAAGCCACTGTCGCCACGACAACTTGTAGGTTATCTTTTAGAAATGCATCTTGTACCCACTCCCGTTGGGCAGCGTCTAACCCTGCATGGTATGCCGCAACACTTAAGCCTCGCTTTTGCAAGCGCTCTGTCGTTTCTTCAACCTTACTGCGACTATTACAATAAACAATACCCGCTTTTCCTTTTTGCCCTTTAATAAAAAACCAAAGTTGATCTAAAGGCTTATATTTTTCGACTAAGGTATAACGAATATTTGGCCTATCAAAGCTACTCACATGGACTAATGGCTCATGTAGCTCTAATAAGCGAATAATGTCTGCACGTGTGGTTTCATCCGCAGTTGCGGTTAACGCCATCACGGGTACATTAGGTAATGATTGCCGTAATTGGCCTAGTGCGCGGTATTCAGGGCGAAAATCATGTCCCCATTGGGAAATACAGTGGGCTTCATCCACTGCTAGCAAGGTGATGTTCCATCCTGCTAATTGGCTTAAGAAATAATCAGTTAACAACCGTTCAGGAGCAACATACAGTAATTTTATTTCCCCCTGACTGCACTGCTCCATGATTTGACGTTGTTCTTGTGACGTTTGCGATGAATTTAAACACGCAGCATTAACCCCATGTAACCTTAATTGGTCAACTTGGTCTTTCATTAATGATATTAATGGTGAAACGACCAGTGTGACACCTTCTTTAACTAAAGCAGGAACTTGGTAGCAAAGGGATTTTCCCCCCCCTGTTGGCATTAACACTAAGCAATCACGGTTATCCAAAATAGCCCCAATGACGGCATCTTGCCCAGGGCGAAATGACTGATAGCCGAATGTACTATTGAGCACATGTTCAGCCAATGAAAGTTGGTTAATGACGCAAGCAGTGGACACAAACTTCCTCAATCGATAAAACAAGCCGCTGCCCAATTGAGCAGCGAAGTTGTTGATTCATGACTTGGTATTCAACTCAGAACAAAATAGAGAGCTGAGTTTTTCTTCCATTACAGCATATCGTTTAGCATAACACCGATACCAAAACGTGTTTGGCGATAATTGTAGTCTATCATCGACTCACCATATCCGCTAAACAACTGGGTATAAAAACGCACATGTTTACTAATTGGATAGCTCCACCCCAATTCTGCACCACCATACCCTGTATTCCAGTTATAGCGCCCAGTCGTAGTAAACACGCTGTCTCCCAACGCATACCCTACTTTTAAGCGATAGTAACCCATATATTTGGTAATATCAGAATTATCATCACGCCCTTCACTTTCATGAATGCGGTACCAAGGTTTGAGATCAACTTGCCAGTTACCATTTTGCGCCATTGCCCTTGCATATACTCGGTTCCAGCTGCGAGAAGTAGGCTCTGAACGACCATTTGACTCGTGGTTAAAACCTGTTTCAATCTCACGCAACGTCCAACCCGCAAATTGGTAGTCGGTTAACCAGCCAACAAACACTTGAGGCTCATAGTTAGTTTCTCTAAATGGTGAAGATTCTTTTTTATTACTTAGCTGCCACCAAGAACGCTGAGTATAAGAAACAGCTAAAATTGAGTCATCACCCGCAATACCCGCCCATAATGGAAACGCTAAACTTAATTGAAATTTAACTTCGTCCTTTAACGCATCATCACCCCAATTGTAGCTAGAAATGGCTTCTTTATTCATCGAGGATGTATAGGTATAAAGGATATAATTCGATTCATATGGATACAGCACAAATGGGTTATCATGGTGTTGCAGTAATCCTGAAATGATGCTTCCACGTATTGGCAAGGTATTTTTGACATCTTCTTCAGGCTGAACACCTGTATTTTCAGTCGCAAACAATGAAGCAGACCAAAAGCAGAGCACTGCACTTAACAAAATCGGTAAAGCGCGCATTAGTCATTCCTATTTTCAACATCGTCCAAAAAAAGTTTGTCCTATTTTACACACAAAACTGAATAACTGTTGAAAGATTATTCATTCGTTTGTTAGAGACATAATTTACACATAATGTTAACTTATTATTCACATATTTTTAAAGGATGAAAACGATGAATGACCGTACTTATACTTTAGAAGAAGCCAGTGACTTAATGAGCCATGCATTTATTTATAAAATGCCATTTAACCAGCTACTTGGTATTAAATTAATGAGTTTAAATGATGATTTTGTTCAGCTTACTGTTGAAAATCGTCAACAATTAATTGGTAATTTTACTCAGAACATTTTACATGGCGGTGTGATCGCTTCGGTTTTAGATGTTGCAGGGGGGATGGTATGCATCAATCGTATTTTGCAGCGTATTAATCCATTAACCCACACCGAGATTGTCGATAAAATGTCCCGAATGGGGACAATCGACTTACGAGTTGATTATTTACGCCCCGGTCGAGGGCAAATTTTTACTGCTAGTGCTAGCTTATTAAGAGACGGTAATAAAATAGCCGTTACCCGCTGCGAGTTTCATAATGAAAACAACCAGCATATTGCAACAGCAACGGCAACTTATCTGGTTGGATAGAAATAAAATATAAATAATTAGTCACCTACTAAACTAATAACTTGTAAAAAAACCTGAGCAATGTCACATTAGTGGTATCAAAAATCGAGCCGCTTAAATCGGCTCGGTCTCTCTGTATAAGTATCTTTTTAGTCTTTAATTCAATTTCAGAGCCAACAATGAGCCAGCAAAATACTACCAAAGGCGTGTTATGTGCCTTAGGCGCCTATTTTATTTGGGGTGTCGCACCTATTTATTTTAAAAGCATCCAAGAAGTGCCCGCAGAAGAAATCCTGACTCATCGTATTATTTGGTCATTTTTCTTTATGATTTTATTATTAACAGTTTCACGGCATTGGAGTTATGTTCGCCAAGTACTAAAGCAACCAAAGAAAATATTAGTTCTTGGTGTAACGGCAACGACAATTGCTTGTAACTGGTTAATTTATATTTGGGCAGTTAATAATGGTTATATGCTACAAGCTAGCTTAGGTTACTTTATTAACCCACTAGTTAACGTACTGTTTGGAATGCTATTCTTACAAGAACGTTTTCGCCGCATGCAGTGGATTGCTGTTGGTCTTGCACTAACAGGTGTATTGATCCAGCTTTGGCAATTTGGCTCAGTGCCTGTGATTGGGCTAAGTTTAGCTGTTACATTTGCCACCTATGGATTATTACGTAAAAAATTAGGGGTCGACGCACAAACAGGAATGACATTCGAAACACTTTGGCTGCTTCCTGTCGGGATTATCTTCTTATTATTTTTTGCAGATAGTCCAACGAGTGATATGGCAATGAATGATTGGCATTTGAATGCACTTCTGATTGCTGCCGGGGTAATTACTACAGTGCCACTGTTACTATTTACAGAAGCAGCTAACCATTTAAGGCTTTCAACGCTAGGCTTTTTCCAATATATGGGGCCAAGTATTATGTTCTTACTCGCCGTCTTTGTGTACGGTGAAGTTATGACACCTGAATTGTTAGTCACTTTTGGGTTTATCTGGGTTGCATTAATTTTATTTACATTAGATGCATTATATACCCAGCAGAAACTGAGAAAAAAATAATGGCTAACTGTTTACAGAAACTCAGATAGCCGGTAAATAGCGTTAATATTAAATACCGACTCTCGTTTTATATTCTAAACGAAGTCGGTGTTTCATTATATGGAACTCAAATAGTTAATTTAATTAATGCAAATAGGCTATTTAATTAAGTAGTAAATTCTTTATCTACCACATGATAAATTAAAATTAATTTAAATCTTTTTGTTCTTATCTATATATACGCAATTGTAACAAAATAAATTTAATCACATAAAATCAATAAGTTAAACAGAAAAATTCATCTTGATTTTCTATACATAATAGCTATCATTTAACTTATCTTAAATCCACTTCAATTAATAAACACATCCATCAAACAACTCTTTGAAATAAAAGTAGTTGTTTATTTTTTTCAATTAATGATTGCTTAATAGGAACTTGGTAATTATATTGTACGCCGCTTGTATTCACCCCAGCGGATGGTGATGGTCCGATTCATCACTGACGTTTCATTAAAGTGCGCACGATGACATTTCATTTTAAAAATGTCCTGGTGCGAGGTTTTCTGAAATTGAATGCAGACGGTTCTAAGATTTAATTTAATACAACCATGTAGCGTTAAGACTCTAAATAATTCGAAAACATAACTAGGCGACGAGCGAAGCCAACAACGTTGTGATTCGAAGTATGACGAGTACGGCTGCATTTTAGGTTCACTCGGCCTGTGCATTCAGACAGAGTTAACGTTGTTAAGGGCTTTTGGGAAGGGCTTAAAAATGCAACAGAATACCGTTCAAATGAAACGCGTACTGACCACTCCTGCGTTAGTTTTTTTCGGGCTGGCTTATATGGTGCCACTCGGAATTTTCACCACCTATGGACAAGTTACTGTATTGAGTGAGGGCCATCTGCCTATCGCTTATTTAATTACATTAGCTGCCGTCTTTTTTACCGCCATGAGCTATTGCCGCATGACAAGCGCACTTCCTCTTTCAGGATCTGCTTATTCATACGTGCAAAAAACCTTTGGCGGCACACTCGGGTTTTTAGTGGGTTGGGCACAATTGCTCGACTATCTCTTTCTGCCAATTATTAACTACATTGCAATTGGGATCTTTGTTCATGAAGCGTTCCCCGATATCCCAATGTATGTGATTATTTGCAGTACCATCACAATTGTTAGCATTATGAATATTTTGGGAATTAAATTAGTTTCCTCAATGAATATGCTAATCATTTTAATGCAATTTGTATTTATCGCAGTGTTCCTATACTTAAGTTTTAAAACTTCGTTTGTATTGGATACTGATGCTTTATTGGCACCTATTACGGTAATGTCAGAACAAGTATCAGGGTTATTTGCCGGTGCAGCGGTGCTATGCCTAGCCTTCCTTGGCTTTGATGCGATCTCCACCATGGCAGAAGAAACCAAAGATGCACGTAGTGCGTTACCAAAAGCGATTCTATACACCGTGTTTATCGCAGGTACGCTATTTGTCATCATTTCCTATGGTGCGCACTTGGTTTACCCGATGTGGCAAGATTTCATTCCTAATACCGATATTGCTAGCCTTGCGGTAATGAAACAAGTTGGTGGTGCGATGATGGCTTCTAGCTTTATCACCGCTTATGTTATCGGTGTATTTGCCTCGGCAATGACCTCACAAGCCAGTATTGTGCGTATTTTCTATGCGATGGGCCGTGAAGGTGTGTTACCACGTTCGCTGTTTGCTTATCTGCATCCAAGACTCAATACACCGGTTTACTCAATTATCTTTGTTGCGTTAGCATCACTGCTTTCATTAGTGCTTTCACTCAGCATGGTCGCCTCAATGATTAGTTTTGGTGCCTTAATTGCATTCACTTTTGTGAATTTATCGGTCATTAAACATTTTTACATTGACCGTAAAGCACCGCTGGATAATACAAAAATTATCACTTGCCTGATTATGCCTTCTATTGGTGTTATCCTAACATTATGGTTATGGACAAGCCTTGATAGCGAAGCCTTTAAAGTGGGTTTATGGTGGCTAGCCGCAGGGGCAATTTACTTAGCACTGCTGACCCATGGTTTTACTCGTCGTCCACCTGCAATCTCTGACGATGAAACTGAAATGATTATTAACTAAGCATTTCAAGTCTTATAAATGATTACGGGGGAGCACTTGCCTTCCCCGTTGTTTTTTTAGCTCTGGTGCCACCAAAGCACCACTGATACAGACGGTTTACAATGAATAATCAATTAGCTGACGTTATTTATTTTAACGGTTATATATATACTGCGAATGATAAAAATCGCGTTGTCGATGCAGTTGCTGTTCGTGATGGTTACATTCTTGCCACAGGCACTTCTGATGAACTTCATCAGTATGTTGGCCCTGAAACAGAGAGTATCGATCTCGAAGGCAAAATGATGATGCCTGGTATCATTGATGGTCATATGCACCCTTTTTGGGGCGGTATTCAACTCTTCGGTTGTCATTTAAATTATGAATCGTTAACTATCGAGCAAATTTTAGAGCGTGTACAAGATCACCTCGATAAAGACCCTCGTACCGGGGAAAATGATTGGCTCAAAGTCACTGCATGGCTACGTCAAGGAATGATCCCGGCGGGTGTTGATATGTATCGTGAAGATATGGACAAGCTCAATACAAAACGCCCTGTCGTATTATTTTCAAATGACTGCCATACATTGCTAGCCAATAGCCGTGCTCTCGAACTATTTGGTATCACTAAAGACACGCCTGAGCCACCTGATGGTAAAATTGGCAAATACGAGAACGGTGAGTTGAATGGCATCCTTGAAGATGCACCCGCTATGCGTGCTGCCGATAGCATTCCTTCAATTCGTGACGACCAAGCAATTGAAGTTGCTGAATTAGTACAGAAAGTACTTAACCAGCAAGGTGTGACTATGGTGATGGACGCCCGCGTTTCAGAACAACAGCTTGAAGCCTTTTCTCAATTACAGCAACGTGGTGACCTTACGATCCGTTTCCAAGCTGCTCGTGAAATCACCCCCGATGAAACACCAGATGTTGCTTCAGTAGCGGCAGCCGTGGATAAAGCCGTTGCATTTGCCAAAAAATGGCACCAAGCTGATTGGACACCAACCCCAGGTATTGGCTTGAATAATATTAAAATGTTTGTTGATGGTGTCATGCAATTTCCAACAATGACAGCGTCGTTATTGCAGCCATACCGCATTAATCAAGGCACAGATGACACGCCTAATTGGGTAGAAACGGATAACTATGGTGATCTGTATTTCACAGCTGAAATTCTTGATGAATTAATGGAAAAAATTGCCGCAGCAGGCTATGACCCTCACTTGCATACTGTTGGTGAAGGTGCCGTTTCCATCGTATTAGATGCGATTGAAAAAATGCGAGCAGCGCACCCAGAAAAAGATATTCGCCCAGGACTCGCTCACAATGAACTAGTCCATGCGGATGATTACGCCCGTTTTGCGCGCTTAAAAACCATCGCTTGTTTATCTTTCCAGTGGGCAGCCCCAACTCCAGAGCTAGCGGCTTTTGAGAAAAAAATGCTCGGTGATGAACGTTTTGAGCAACTTGAACCCATCGCTAAATTTGTCGATGCTGGCGCGGTTGTTGCATTTGGTAGTGACTGGCCAATCGATGATTTCGATGAGTGGTATGATTTAAAAGTCGCAGCGACACGCCGTGGCCGCGATATTAATGGCCAAAAAGCACCGAGACTCGATAATGACCGAGATTTGACGGTAATTGAAGTTTTGCGCTCTGCAACCATTGACTCTGCTTATGCACAGCACCGTGAAGATGTACTCGGCTCATTAGAGGCTGGAAAATTTGCTGATATGATCGTGCTAGATCGCAATGTATTTGAGATCCCTGCTGATGATATTGAAAATGTAAAAGTATTACGTACAATTATTGGTGGAAAAACTGTACATATTGCTTAATTATTTATTTAGATAACTAATTAAATAAACACCCCAAAGATTCAATAATATCTTGGGGTGTTTTTAATTGGGCACTTAATTCCAAACCTGAATACTCACAATTAAATCGGGAAATTACGAGGGAATAAACTCCCTCGTAAAGCAACATTATTCTTCGTAAGAAAACGTTGTTTGAACAACTGTATTTCCATGACTAATGACAATTAGGCAAAGCCTATCCCGCATTAATAGTGAAATACCGAACACGGTAATACACGCCGAAACAAACGCAATCACTGCGAACTTGCTCATTTCCCTTGACCTCTTAATAGTTAAGAGGCACAATCCTAATTGTTCGGTTAGGTTTGGGCCTCGTTGGTTAATAATAACTAACGGGGCTTTTCCATTTCTAACCCAAACATTTTATCCAATATAATAAGCTTGAACCAGAAAGGCTCAAGCACCCGCCCAAATGATAGCAAACTTTTATATTTCACTCACGCTCAATTCCATTGGAATAAATAAAAATATAAATTTAATTATCTAATTATTAGTTCGTATAATATTAATTAATTTACATATTGATTTTATATATTGGTTTAAGAAAAAGGCTAAAAATCGGCTATCTTTAAAATAGCCCTTGCAAAAGAAAAAAGTTACCGTTAGTATCCGCAGCGTTTTATATTCATCTACTAACTGCAAGGAGGTTTACCATGACAACAATTAATCAAACTCTTTGCGGGCACACTCAGAAATAGCCACTCTCGTTAGTTAATCTATTTTCTTAATTTTGCCTGCTAATTCACCTTATTTTTCAATTAAAAATGAGTTAATAGCTTATGGGCAATACCTTACATACTGTGGATCAGCAAGTCAGCTATATCGCCACAGAATCAACATGGATTGAAAGTAAAGCAATCCAACAGTTACAAACAACCGCAAACTTACCTAATATGGTCTCTGTTGTTGGCATGCCTGACCTACATCCAGGCCGTGGATACCCAATTGGTGCGGCATTTTTCTCAACCAAGCGCTTTTATCCTGCGCTAGTTGGTAATGACATCGGTTGTGGAATGGCGCTGTTCCAAACTGATATTAAAAAATCGAAAGTTAACCTCGATAAACTCGAAAAACAACTTTCTGAAATGTCAGATCATGCGCCTTTGTCATGGCTTGAAGAGCATGTTCCAAATAACATGCAATCACATGACTTTATGTCATCATTAAGTTCTATTGGTGGCGGAAATCATTTTGCTGAATTTCAGGGCGTTGATGAAATATTAAATCCAGAATTGTTCAGCATATGTGGATTAAATAAACAACAATTACTGTTATTAGTGCATAGTGGCTCTCGTGGCTTAGGCCAATCAATCCTTCGCCAACATGTAGAAAAATATAGCCATGATGGACTTATAGACAATACTCAAGATGCAAAAGATTATCTGGAAGCTCATCAGAATGCATTAGATTTTGCCCAACTAAATCGGCAAATGATCGGTTTACGTATGCTGCAACAAGTAAAATCAAAGGGAAAACTCGTACTCGACCTTAATCATAACCTAGTTGAATACTGTAAAATCAATGGTATTGAAGGGTGGATACATCGAAAAGGAGCGACACCATCAGATCGCGGGCTAGTCGTTATCCCTGGTTCTCGAGGTGATTACAGTTATCTCGTTTCTCCACAACCAAGTCAAGTTTGTCTGAATTCTCTTGCTCATGGAGCTGGACGGAAGTGGATGCGGGCTGAGTGTAAAGGGCGTTTATCACATAAATATACACCGACTCAATTATCAAGGACGGTATTAGGTAGCCGTGTTATCTGCGCAAACAAACAATTGATTTACGAAGAAGCCCCTCAATCTTATAAATCTATTGATACTGTAATTGAAAGCATGGTGAATATTGGCATCATCCAAGTTGTTGCACGCCTTAAACCTGTTATAACCTATAAAACCAGTGGAGATTGCTAATGATATTATTACAGTTTTCCTCTGCGCAGGGGCCTGAAGAATGTTGCATAGCGGTGGAAAAAGCACTTGCTTGTTTTTTCCAAGAGGCTAAAAAGCTTTCAGTCATTGCCGATGCACTTGAGTTTTTTCCATCACGCTACGGACTGAAATCTGCCTTAATTTCATTGGAAGGTGAGAATGCAGAAATACTATCCCAAAAATGGACTGGCACTATTCAATGGCAGTGCCAAAGCCAAATTAGGCCACGACATAAACGTAAAAATTGGTTTTTGAGTGTCACCCGTTTCTCTCCCATTAAACCAATTGAAGAGAGTGAAATTGAGTTTGAATTTACTAAAGCACAGGGGGCTGGAGGGCAGCACGTTAATAAAACCTCGTCTGCGGTTAGAGCAAAACATGTCGCTACGGGTATCACTGTCAAAGTGCAATCTGAACGCAGCCAGCACGCTAACAAAAAGCTTGCGAAACAGTTAATTCAATGGAAATTGAATGAACATCAATCGCAGCAACTTAATGAACTGGATAAACAACGTCATCATTCCCATTATCAAATTGAAAGAGGAAACGCTGTAATGACTTTTTCAGGAAATGAATTTAAACGTTTAAAATAAAACAATACCACCTCAGATAAGAGGTGGTATATAATTTAAGATATCTACCTTACTGTTTTGTGCTTTACTACCCAGACAATGCTTAATTCACTAAATAACACATTGAATTATTAAATTGACATTCAGCAATATAATAATTTGGCTCAATGATAAAACTATATTCTTTTTGTGAAAAAAAACAATTTGTTGTCTGTATTAGTGACGAATGATCAATATCATAATTAATAGGTACAATATCGCCTTTATTTTTATTCATTAAGCTATTAAATGCTGTTTCTAATTGTTTTTCATATTCCATGATACTCATTCCTTGTTGAATCTGCTTGTCACCATAACCAAATTTATCAACGCTGTTCATCTATAAACTCCTTTTATGTGTACATTGAAAAATAAAAAATTAAAATGACTGATATAACCAATTAAAACAAGATAAATTGAATAAAGTTAATCTTAAATTTTAAAGAAAATAATATAGTACTAATTAGATATTATAAATATGGAAGAATATCTATCAGCCACCTCAATAAGAGGTGGTAATAGCCTGAACGGATTAAAGTATTTTTTCTGTTAAAAACCAGCCAGCAATACTTTCTCTTTTTTGTTGAGTAGGTAACACTTCATGTGGAAATTCTTCAGACATAAAAAAAATCATTCGACCTGCAAGCGGTTCTAATTCAAACAATTGATTGATTTCTTTATCATAGACAACAAGTTCACCTCCATCTCCAGCTTGCCATGCTTCATTCATATATAAAACAGTGGTTACCTTGCGACGCCCTTGTCCTCTTGGGTTATCAAGATGCTTTTTATAAAACCCACCATTAGGATAACGGCAGAAATGCGTTTCAAAATCACGCAGACCAAGATAAAGCTGGCAGTTAAGCTCTTGCCTAACCTGCTCCATTTTATCGAGATAATTAACGATAGGCTCCCCCATTTCAGGTTCTAGCCAAATAGTTTGATCAGCACGAATACTTTTATTTCCTTGTAAGGTATCGCCGCGCCCAATACGTGCATCCTGTAGGGTATCTGGGATACTATTTTTGATGGTTTGTATATGTTGCAGGCTCATGAAATCGTCCCACACATACCAACCTTGTGAGGAAAGTGAATCAATAAGTTTATCCATTGACATGATGAGTCTTAGAAAAGTTAATTAGGTAATATTTTATACTTCATTGAGATATAGTTTTAAAATTAAAAACTTAAATCCTGATGATTGATACGGCATATCAAAGTCAATCACTAAAAAGATAGTGATAGTTATCATAGAGTAAACTAGAAAAGAGATTCAAAATTACATAAATAACATACTCATTCCATAGTAAAAAAGCACTCCATCCATATTGAGTGCTTACTATAAAATCAAATTAAACGATTGATTGACTTAGCAGAATGCAGTTCTTCCAATACCACCACAAGAACAACGTGCCACTGGGTTAAGAAGACTTACCTGCCCTAGGTTTTTATTTACTTCACTATTCCCCTCTTCCGCCGATTGGAAAGCCGTAATTCGTTCTGAAATTAATTCGCTTTGAATTACGGGTTGAACTAATGTATTACCATCTTGATTTTCAATCATTTTTTGAGAACGAATTGACCAGTGAAGTTCAACATCTTTGATAGTTTCTTTAATGCTATGCATTTCTTCATTATATCTTTTAATATTTAAAGATAGATGATTTTTAAAAGGCCCTGAATTCACTTCTAATTCGCCTTGTTTTTCCATTTCAATATTTAGCTTATCAATATATTGATTTAATTCGTCTAATACTTTTAGTAAATTTGATTCCTGTAGTTCACTTATCCTACTTAACTCATTTAATACATGCTTATCTTTTGCTATGCTAGGGCTTTCTACTCTATACAATGAAATATTTCTACGTAATGACCTTATTTCTTCTATTTCTGAATTAGTTTTATGTTCGTTCAACTCACTTAGGCCTTTAAACACATTTAATTGTTCATCAAATACTTTTACATTTTTATGAACTTTTTCCTCTAACATTCTCATCGAATCATCTATCTGTTTTTGGCTATATTTATCAGTAACAACCGAACTGGAGCCCCAAGCTCTTCCTTTATTTAATAGCTGTACTGAACGAGATTTCAAATCATTTATAGACGAAACAAATTTTTCAATTTCATCATCTATCTCTTTTTTATTTTTTATTGTCTCAATTTCTATGTTATCTAACTGTAAATCAATTTTTCGTTCATCTTCTAATAACTTAGATGCTCTATTTTTCAATGATTTTAGCTTAGCGTTATGATAATTTATTGAGATAGATACAATACCTGTTTTAACTTTATTAAACGAAGTATTTAGATGGGTTATTTCATTATTTATCTTTACTAAAGTAGATTTTTCATGATTTAACATACCCTCTTTTGTCTCATGAGGGATTTTTTTGATTACAAAAATACTTTCTAGTAGTTTATGGTCACCACCAATATTTTTATTTTGCTTATTTATTTCCAACTCTATTTTATACTTAGAAAACTTACTAGCCTCAAAATATAAAATCTCATTACCGATATTTTCCTTGTTATATTTGCTAGCAAGATTTTTCATTGCTAGTAAATTACCTTCAAAAAATTTAATAGCTTTATTTACCTCATCTATTTTAGCGGTCACTTCACTATTTATATTTGTTTTTTCAGATAAATATTCATAGCCATATTCATCTTGAATTTTCATTACTAATGAAGACTTCAGTTTCTTAATTTTATTTAAACGATTTTCAGCAGAAAAAATTAACGAGTCTATTTTTTTAAAATCATAACTATTTAAATTAAAATCAATTTTCATATTAATTCCTTTGATTTTCATATAATTAAAAACATAATTTGATATCTATATTGCGTTTTTATCTTATATTAAAGACAAAGGAGTGACTAATTTATTATTTGTATAATAAAAACAAATTATAATTATTTTAAACCTATATTTCATTTAAATAAATAAAGTAGAAATATTATTCAGATTTCTACTTTATTTATACTTGTCTATTACAGTTTCTCAAGCTTCGCATATGAAGCCACCAGCCACTTAATTCCTTGGCCTTGGAAAGCGATTTGTAAACGACAGTGTTCACCACTACCTTCAAGGTTAATAATCGTGCCTTCTCCAAATTTAGGATGAACTACACGCTGCCCTAATGCATAACCCGAATCATTTTGGCTAATCGGGGTACCAAGGCGTTGATGGCTAACTGGTCTTGAAACCTGCGCTCGCAAACGAACTTCTTCAACACACTCGGTTGGTAGCTCACCGATAAAACGAGAAGGCCTGTGATAAACTTCTTTGCCATATAAACGACGACTTTCAGCGTAGGTGATAGTCAGTTTTTCCATTGCTCGGGTAATACCGACATAAGCAAGGCGACGTTCTTCTTCAAGACGACCACTTTCATCCATCGACATTTGGCTTGGGAACATACCTTCTTCCATTCCCACAATGAATACAACTGGAAACTCCAGGCCTTTAGCCGAATGCAAAGTCATCAATTGAACGGCATCTTGACTAACATCCGCTTGTCCATCTCCTGCTTCCAATGCTGCATGAGAAAGAAAAGCCTGCAATGGCATTAAGTCTTGGTCTTCGTCTTGATAGCTGAAATCACGGGTTGCATTGACTAACTCTTCCAAGTTTTCAATTCGAGCCTGTGCTTTTTCGCCTTTTTCTTGCTCATACATCGCTCGTAGGCCTGAGTCGTTAATCACTCTATCAACTTGAACGTGTAATGGCATGTCTTGGGTTTCTTTAGCTAATGCATCGACTAATTCTAAGAAACGCTCGATTGCAGCGGCTGCCCGACCTCCCAACACCTGCTCGCGAAGTAAGTACTCACAACTTTCCCATAATGTTAGTTGTTGATCCCGTGCAGTTTGGCGAACAGTATCTAATGTTCTATCTCCGATGCCACGTGTTGGTGTATTGACCACCCGCTCGAAGGAAGCATCATCATTACGATTTGCTATTAATCTTAAATAAGAAAGTGCATCTTTAATCTCTTGGCGTTCAAAGAAACGTTGCCCACCATAAATACGATATGGCATAGCACCTTGGATGAGCGCCTCTTCTAATACACGAGACTGTGCATTACTCCGGTACAGCATGGCACAATCTTGTAGGGCTCCACCATTTTCATGCCATTGTTTAATGCGCCCAACCACATAACGTGCTTCATCTAACTCATTAAAAGCGCAGTAGAGGGAAATGGGTTCACCATCTCCGCCTTCTGTCCATAAATTTTTCCCTAAGCGGTCACTGTTATTCGCGATCAATGCGTTCGCCGCTTTTAATATATTATTCGTTGAACGGTAGTTTTGCTCAAGGCGGATAGTTTCTGCACCAGGAAAATCATTGAGAAAGCGCTGGATATTTTCTACTTGAGCCCCACGCCAGCCATAGATTGATTGGTCATCATCACCAACAATCATGACTTTGCCAGTTTCCCCAGCGAGTACACGGATCCATGCATATTGGATATTATTGGTATCTTGGAATTCATCGACGAGAATATTCGTAAAGCGCTCACGATAATGCTGTAGTACATGGGGCTTGTTTAACCACAGTTCATGGGCACGTAATAATAGCTCAGCAAAATCCACCAGTCCGGCTCTATCACAGGCTTCTTGGTAAGCTTGGTATACTTTTAGCCATGTGGCTTCGACTGGGTTTCCGTAAGCTTCAATGTGCTGAGGACGCAAACCCTCATCTTTTTTACCGTTTATGTACCACATACCCTGACGTGGTGGCCATTGTTTTTCATCTAAATTCATCGCCTTAAGTAAGCGACGAATTAAACGGTATTGGTCATCACTATCGAGAATTTGAAAATCCTGCGGTAAATTGGCATCCATATAATGTTGGCGTAATAAACGATGCGCTAAGCCATGGAATGTTCCTATCCACATACCGCCTTCACTAGTACCAATCAATTGATTGATTCTATGGCGCATTTCTGCTGCCGCTTTGTTCGTGAACGTCACTGCCATAATTGAAAATGGGGAAGCATTTTCCACAGACATCAGCCATGCAATTCGATGCACTAGCACCCGAGTTTTACCACTACCGGCCCCCGCAAGGACAAGTAAATTGGTACGCGGGGCGGCAACCGCTTCGCGCTGTTTGTCATTAAGGCCTTCAAGCAGATAAGAGACGTCCATAGTTACCATCAAAGCAAAACAGTGGTTAATACCACTGTGAGGTTATTAACAATGGCTATTGCCACTGTATTTTTATACAGGAAATAATTATACCAATGATAAGAGAGAATCCAACCGCGAAATTTCTACATGCGGTAATAAACGACCCTCTTTCTCTTCCATCAGTGTTTTTTGTTCTGTGTTTATCCAGCAAGCTTGCATACCGCTGTTAATTGCACCTTCAACATCCGTTAACAGGTTGTCCCCGACATGAAGAATAAATTGTGGCTCAATTTCAAGTCGCTTTGCTGCTAAACGATACATATCACAAAATGGCTTTGAGCGCCCATCAGGCCCCGCTTTCAATACAAATTGAAAATATTGGCCTAACCCACATGCTTCCGGCTCTGCGTTACCATTAGTAATCGCCACCAACGGAACTTTTTCTGCAAGTTGGCACAATGTTTCATGGGTGGATTTCGGGACATCAATTCTATTTCGCCAATATGTGAAATGCGCCATGATGTCATCCGCCCCTTTTTGTGCCGCTTCTTTCGAGTAACCATAATGGCAAAGCATCATTTTGGAAGAGAGCCAACGCCAACGTGATATATCATGATAAATATCAGGCTCTTGTTCTTCAACAAGACGGCGAAAAGCATAAAGATCTTCATTACTAAAATGATTAAAGCGCGGATCATATTCACGAACAAAACGTAAAACTTCTTCTTCCGTTTTATCAATAACTGGGTGGTTATCGTAAAGCGTGTCATCCAAATCAAACGTGATCGCCAGAATGGGTGATAACGGACGGTAAAAATGCATTAAGGTTTCTCCCTCTTTGCTCTCGGATGAGCCACATCATAAACGTTTGCTAAGTGCTGAAAATCAAGGTGCGTATAGATTTGTGTTGTCGATAAATTTGCATGCCCAAGAAGTTCTTGCACTCCACGTAAATTCCCACTTGATTCAAGGATATGTGTCGCAAAAGAGTGGCGTAATTTATGGGGATTAATGTGGCTATTAACCCCTTGTTTTATTCCCCATTGCTCAAAACGTTTCTGTACGTTCCGATTCGAAATACGTTTACCGCTTTGGGTTGAAATAAAAACGGCGTCATCTTCAGGGTCATAGAGCTCTCGCATCTCAAGCCAACGTTGTAGCCAACTCACCGCAGTTTTACCCATTGGCACTCTGCGCTCTTTACTCCCTTTCCCCATTACCCACACTTCGCCCGTATTTAAATCAAGATGGCGAACATCTAGCCCGACTAGTTCAGATAAGCGTAACCCCGCGCCATACATCACTTCAAGCATCGTTCGGTCACGCACAACAAGAGGGTCGCCGCTATCCATATTCAAAAGTTGGGAGACTTCATCCACATCCATATTCTTAGGAAGTCGCTTTTTGGATTTAGGGGCATGGATTGCTTTTGCGGGGTTTGCGGGTAATTCCCCCTGGTGTACCATCCAATCAAAAAAACTACGCAGCGATGATAACCGCAACGCCATACTTGCTGCTTGTAAACCCGATTTACGACTTTTAGCCGCAATATTGCGCACAATCGTCGCATCCACTTTTTGCCATTCGTGGATATTTAATGAGACTAACATTTCCACAATAACGCTCAGTTGGCGACGATAGTTAGTAATAGTAACCGGACTTAGCCGGCGTTCAACACGCAGATAATACAGAAAGGCCTCAATTTGGCTCATCAGCCCTTCCGGCTGGTTTTTTACAGGCGTTCTATCCATTGGCATAATAACCTCGGTAGAATTTGAGCGACTTTCTCCAACATGACCGTTCCCATACCATGTTGATAATGTTCACGATCACGGCTAGTAAAGATGACCATACCTGATTCACCATGATGACCAAACAATGAAATGGCGACTGAGCCGACATTTAACGCATCAGGTAAAAGTAGTTGGATTTCAGGGCCATTTAACCGGCCGAGGTAGTTACGCTTATCACCAAAGCGTTGAATCCTCACGGGTTCAAAAACACGACGCGAGATAACTAATTGATGTGCATCCAAAGGTGCAGACAAATGCCAACTGTCACTAAACAAGCGTACCTGAGCACCGGATAAACCCAGTTTTTTTGCCCAACGGTTTAGCGCTAACAGCATTTGCTGTAAACTTTCTGCTGATGACATTTCAATCACCAACACTAACAACTCATCAAAAAGCTCTACATTTTCATGAGCTTGCTCAACCATAAACCGAATATCTTGTTCGAGCTCTTTGATTTTCAACCGTTGACGGCTCATGACTAACTCAGGCAATGAAATCGCTTCCCGCACAACATGTGGGACTTTTAGTTGCTCCAACAGCTGTGCATTACGAAGAAAAAAATAAGGGTTTTCCGTTAAATAGCGCACGACATCAAGCTCATCAATTTGATGAACCATTTCCTGTGCTTTTTTGGTTTTATCCATTTTTTCCTCTTCGGCTATTCAAAATTAGAGTTGAATGACCCCATCATAAACATGCGTTGCAGGACCTGTCATATAAAGAGGTGACCCAGGACCTTCCCAAGAAATATCTAATGAGCCCCCCGGCAAATCGACTTTAACCCGCTTCGCTAGTAGCCCTTGAGTAATCCCAACCGCGACAGCTGCGCATGCTCCGCTACCACAAGCTTGAGTTTCCCCTGCTCCACGTTCATAAACGCGCAAGCGAATATGGTCAGCACTGATAATTTCCATAAAGCCAATATTGGCACGTTCTGGAAAACGCTCATGATTTTCTAAAGCGGGGCCTAAAACTTCGACTTCTGCCGTATGAATACTTTCAACTTGAATGACACAATGCGGGTTACCCATTGAGACAACCCCACACAGCACTGTACGTTCTTGTGCTCGAATAATATAGGTCTTTTCTTCTTTAACTGCGCGAAATGGCACTCTCTGTGGTTCAAAATCAGGTTCGCCCATATTAACGCAGACATCATCATTCTCATTTATGGTTAATGTCATACGACCCGACTGAGTGCTGACTTTTATTTTTTGCTTATTCGTTAAGCCTTTGAGCCTAACAAAACGAGCAAAACAGCGGGCTCCATTACCACATTGAGCGACTTCACTGCCATCCGCATTAAAAATACGATAATGAAAATCAAGGTCAGGGTCATAAGGGGCTTCAACTAATAATAATTGGTCGAACCCAACGCCTGTATGCCTATCTGCTAACCGACAAATCAATTCAGGCGAAAAATACACATTTTGTGTAACGCCATCAACAACCATGAAGTCATTGCCTAAGCCATGCATTTTAGAAAATTGCATTTCACGCTCCATAGAGGCGACTTACTGATTATTCGTGGTTTGAGCATGCTCTTTGGCAGTACTGTCTTGTGCGGTAGATTGCACATCAGATGCCTTAGCCGGAGCTGCAGTTTCTTCCGGCGGAAAATACAACGGGCCTTTTAAGCCACAGCCAGAAAGGGTAAATAAAACAACTAGTGCACTAAGCCCAATTAAACTTTTTTTCATTCTTTTTCGCCCGTAATACTCACTTTTGACATCTGATATTTTACACAATAACAGGAGTGGCCTCGCAAATCACGCCTGTTTATCCAGCATGTTAATATTATATACTTTAGGCTAAATTTAGTCTGAAATTTTTAGCGGGTATGCTGAGATTGACCCCAATGCAGGTTCCCTCCTATAATTTCAATTAACAATAATAATTTCCATTAAACCATTGTGAGCAAACAGGAAATTAATCGTGAATGACAGCGAATTTCATCAGCTAGCAGAAACGCTACTGAGCACCATCGAGGAGCATTTAGATAATTATGAGGGTGATGCCGATATTGATTGTGAAATCAATGGTGGTGTGATGACTCTTAGCTTTGAAGATGGCAGTAAAATTATTATTAACAAACAAGAGGCATTCCACCAAATATGGTTAGCAACTAAACAGGGTGGGTACCATTATGATTATAAACAAGGTAATTGGGTTTGTGACCGTTCAGGGCATGAATTCAAAACTAAACTAGCCGAGGCAATTGCTTTTCAAAGCCAAGAGCCCTTTTCGTTCTAAGCTTTACGAATTTATACGGTGGGCAGCGCAAAACTGCCTACCATCAATAATAATGTGCTTGTGGGTGCTGTGGTTGGCTAGATTGCCTTTCATACCCAACGTCATCATCTTCTGCCGTAAATGGCCATGTCGCACCAGAAAATGCAACAACTTGGTTTTTACCATCTTGATTAATGATTTGGTAAAACTGCGGTAAATTGAAATTGATAAAGTTTGCACCATAGGTAAACCGGTCGTGGGAAGAAGAATAGAATTTACTCACGTCACGGACGAGGTCTTCTTTTGACCCTTCACAGTGGGAATAAATTTCAACCCGATTTGCTTCATCTAAAACGTAAATATTAAAACCGGTGTTATCTGCGGTATTTTCAAAGAAAAACTGTACAATCCCTTCACTTGCATAACCATCGACAACAGCAGGCAAATGGTTATCACCCTTCGCCTGAAGTTTAACTGGCCAGCCATGTAGTTTGTTATGGGAGATAGCCCCATAGAACTCAACGGCATTTTCAAGTTTTTGCACAGATACATTTAGGCGCTCAAAGAATAAACCCCACGTCTGCCCGGCAATACGTAATGCTTTAAAACGCCCAGGGTCATTTCGGTTGCTTGATAAACGCAGTTCTACACACTCCGATACCAGCTGTTGTACACGGGTACGAATCAGCCCGCGTAAGTGCTCACTATAACAAAACACTTCAACTGCTTCAGGAGGTGATGCATCTTGATGCATTTTCCCTAAAATGGTCTTAAGTGCTTCTAACATGCATTGTTCTCCGCTGAAATGTAACGTTCTTACCTCATTCCACGAATTACGATACAACAAATCAATACTACCAATCAGACACCGTTGTGATTCTCCAAAACTGAAAATATCCAGTTTTCTAAAATCAACATGGACGACTTGCTCAGAATATACCTGTGTTGGGTCTTTTTCTAAGTTAACAATGATTGCAAGATGGCGGATTTCACAAGGGCTATAAAGCGCTTTTGGCGTTGGAGCGGGTAACCTGATAGGGAAATGGCTTGATACATCATGCATCAACTCAAGCAGCTTTCGTTCATCACACTGAGACTTCCCGTTATGCATATAAACCTGAGTATTCTCAGTCAACAGGCCGTTAAAATATGCCCATGCCACTAATTTATTTAAATAGCGATTATATTCAAGAGGTTGATGACCAATAATGGCCTCAATATTTGGCGCTTGGTTATACAAATACCAACCACTACGGTTAGCTCTCCCCTCAGGTACATAAATAAAGGTGAGATGCGCTTCGCTCAAATCAGGTGAAATTTGTGGATTAACTAATGTCACCTTACCAGGGAGCGCCTCGAAAGCCGCATATAATTTACGGGTTAGTACCCCAATATCTTGTGGGCTTGCACTAACACTTAAATTATTTCTACGCGCAAAGCGAATGAGATTACGATAACTTTGCATCATCGTATCAAGTAACTCGTTGTGTGCCTCACGGACACGCTCAATTTTCCATTGATTACGTGTGTCGAGAATAGACAAACGTTCTGCTCCCCACCCCCATGATTCAACCAATTGAGACAACACATCACGGCGCCAGCCTGAGCATGTGTTATCCTCTTTTTCAGATAGTTTTTCACATACTTTTAGGTAGAAACAACGGCGGATAAGGTCAAGACGAGTTAGATCATTAATTTCAGTCAGGTAACGTGTCACACGCTCTAACATCAAACAGTATGAGTCCAAGCCATAACACACAATTTCGCCTGCATGTAAATGACGCTTAAACTCCATCGCTAATAACTTACCGTTAGGGTAATCCCATGAATAGGATTCCAGTAAAATACTCTTCAATACGGCTTTATAGGGGGAATCAACACTTTTGTATAGCTGCCATAGACTTGCACCGAAGTATTCCGCCGCAGAAAGCTCACTTAAACCACCTAAATCAAGCCATTCATTCGGTGTTAGCACGCCTTGTGCATATAGCCCCATAACATATTCATCGTAATGCTGCTCTTCTTCAACTGGCACCATAGTCCACAGCAAACGTTTACCCGCCATACGTACAGCTGTTCGATAAAATTCATCTAACAATAAGATATGTTGCGTTGAACCACAGTTTTCCCCACCAATATGCCCACTAGCATGATGGCGAAAACGATTTTCATCGATTAAAAAAACAGTGACATCAATCCCCAAAGACGCAGCCCACTGCTCAATTAAGGTACACTTCTTTTGCAAAAAACGTTTTTCTTCGTGGTCCAACCAAGAAGGATGGCAAACCCAAACGTCAATATCTGAACACTGACTTTGCCCAACAGATGAAGTGCTTCCCATCGAATAAATACCCGTAATAGGTAATTCGCCATTCGCTTCAGTTTCAATCGTGGGTAAAAAACGTTCGAAAGGTGCCAACCATTTTTTTTGCTCTGTATCAGGAGAGAAAAAACAGACACCATGGGGGACATTACCTTCAATAAAACCAGGTATCATTGGATGATGATAATGAAACAAGACAGGCAGCAAGCTATAAACCTTCGAGAAGGTTTCACTCATAGAAGCTGTTGCACGTTCTAACCGTAATTGGTTTATCGCATCCAGTCTTTGTTTTAAGGTTTCAATATAGAGATACAAAGGTTACGCCTGATTGAATGAAAGTAATACAAACCTGAGAATTTCCCAGCACCCAACAGATAGAGATAGATTTAAAATAATTTTCAAATGGATTGTCGGAAACGTGATCAATTTAACACCTTGCATCAAAAGGGTAAAGTAGATCACATAATTTTATACGCTTATTTTTGATACAAAATGCTTTTCAACATATTGTATAAAAAGGCTTTTTATTTTTTAATCTATAAAATATCCCTTGTTTTTCAATGGAATAATTTCTTTTTACCCAATTGTTTAGTAAAACAGCAAAATCAAACGATATTAAGTACAATACGCACAGTGTCTGCGCTTACTCGCTTCAACACGAATTAATACAAACCGCAGAGTGTTTCACACGAAAGATAGCACGATAAGCTAAAGAAATTGCTTAATAGCTATTCTAGGTCATCTCATTTTGAATCGCGTTCTTGCATCATGGAAGAAAAAGTAAATCAGTTATCAACAATTCAGAGAGTGGTTTTGCGCCTAACTGGAAAAAATATCCTTAACATGTTAAAACTAAGGCCAATTGTATGGTTAATCTGCGGCATTTTTCGCCAGAGAAAACAGTAAAATGACATCAACAAATATCGTGCGTATTGCAACGCGCAAGAGCCCTTTAGCCCTATGGCAAGCGCACTTTGTCAAAGACAAATTAGAGCAACTTCACCCAGGTTTGCTGGTTGAACTCGTGCCTATGGTGACAAAAGGCGACATCATCCTTGATACACCTCTCGCGAAAGTTGGCGGGAAAGGGTTATTCGTCAAAGAATTAGAACTTGCCTTATTAGAAGGGCGCGCAGACATTGCCGTTCATTCGATGAAAGATGTCCCTGTTGAATTTCCTGAAGGCTTAGGATTAGTCACGATTTGTGAACGTGAAGACCCCCGAGATGCCTTTGTCTCAAACCACTATGACAACCTTGAGGCACTACCAAAAGGCAGTATTGTCGGAACATCGAGTTTGCGTCGTCAATGCCAATTAAGGGAGCTCCGCCCTGATTTAGTCATTCGTGACTTACGCGGCAATGTCGGAACACGCTTATCAAAACTAGATAACGGTGAATATGACGCCATTATTTTGGCCGTTGCAGGGTTAAAACGTTTGGGGTTAGAAACTCGAATTAAAACCGCCCTTGCCCCTGAACAATGCTTGCCTGCCGTTGGCCAAGGTGCTGTCGGCATCGAATGCCGTTTAAATGATAGTAAAACCCGTGAGTTACTCGCGAAACTAAATAATGACGCAACATCGACCTGTGTTCTTGCCGAACGAGCAATGAATATGCGCCTTGAAGGTGGTTGCCAAGTTCCCATTGGCAGTTATGCTATTTGGCAAGATGACAAAATATGGCTACGCGCCTTGGTTGGAGCGCCAGACGGTAGTGTGATTATTCGTGGAGAACGACGAGTTTCACCAAGTGAAGCTAACCAAGCAGGGGTATCATTGGCTGAAGAATTACTTGAACGCGGTGCAAGGGATATTTTGGCGGATGTCTATCAAGGAAACCCGCCTGCATGAAAGTGCTTGTCACTCGCCCTGAGCCCGCATGTTCAGAGCTGATCACGGCAATCACCACCAAAGGGGGGGAAGCCTTCGCCTCTCCTTTAATTCGCATAGGGCCCGGTGCTGAATTAAATACCCTTATTCCTCAACTTGATAGCCTTACTGCGAATGATTTAGTCTTTCTTTTATCTAAAAATGCAGTCGAATATGCAAATTTAACACTTGAACAAATGGGGCGTAGCTGGTCAGATAAGTTATCTTACTACGGAATTGGCCGCTCTACAGGGCAATATTTTCAGCAAGTAACCGGAAAAGACATACGTTGGGCGGAGCAAGGCGAAACCAGTGAAATACTACTGACACACCCTGAGCTTCAATTTCTCGAAGGGAAAAACGCCCTGTTATTACGTGGAAATGGTGGGCGAGAGCTTCTCGCGTCAACATTACGGGCTCGAGGTGCGCAAGTCAGTTATTGTGAATGTTATACAAGGTACCCGGTTGATTATGATAAAGCTCTGTTCAATCAGCAGTGGTTTCAAACCGGTATTACAGATGTTGTGATCACGAGTGGTCAAATGTTAGCCTTGTTAGAAGAATTAATCACTGAAGAATACCAAACTTGGTGGTTTTCCCGCCGCCTACTTGTCGTCAGTGAACGGATTGCAGACCAAGCCCGCAGAGGCGGATGGCAAAAGGTCTGTGTAGCTAATAGCGCAGATAATAATGCTTTATTAGAAGCATTAATTTCAATCGATATGGGATGCTAATTTATGACGGAACACGATAAAACAACCGAGACGGTTACCCCAGAAGCTGGTGCAGAACAACAGCACCCAAAAACTAAACCTTCTTCGGAACAAAAACGTTCTGGTCTGATAGGCGGTGTAATTGCTATCGCTATTATCATCGCTATTGGCGGTGGGCTGTACTATTTCACTCAACAAAGTAATGCCACCTTAGTCAATGAAAACAATGAATTAAAACAAAAATTAAGTGATTTAATCGAACAACAAAACTCAGACAGGCAGCGGTTAGATGCATTAGTTGCGGCTAATGCTGAAATAAAAAGCCATTCTCGTGAATATGAAGAGAATCTCAACCGCCGCATGCAAGAGCTGCAAGCGCACGTTACTGCGTTATCTAGCGCTGATGTTAAAAGTTGGCTACTTGCACAAGCTGACTTTATGGTCAAAATGGCGGGAAGAAAGCTGTGGAATGATCGCGACCCAGTAACCGCGGCCGTTCTGCTAAAAAGTGCTGACTCAAGCTTGGCAGAAATGAATGACCCAAGCCTACTCGACATTCGTAAATCAATTAACAGTGATATGGCTAAATTAGCCGCAATCAACCAAGTTGACTATGACGGCATTATTTTACGTTTAAACCAGCTAAGCAATGAAGTCGATAACTTACGTTTAGCGGATTTAAACAGTGGAGATGCGAAAACTGAAGATAACGCTGACGTTAGCGATGATATTTCGGATTGGAAACAAAATTTGGCGCGTAGCTGGAAAAGTTTTGCAAATGACTTTGTCACAGTACGAGCTCGTGATGGCTCAGAAGCCCCTCTCCTTGCACCAAATCAAGACATTTACCTACGTGAAAACATTCGCTCTCAGCTATTAATTGCAGCGCAAGCCGTACCACGTTATCAAGAAGCCACCTACAAACAGTCATTAGAGCAGGCATCGACTTGGGTAAGAGCCTATTTTGATACTGAGGCGCCTGAAACCAAAGCATTCCTATCAACCATTGACGACCTAATCAATCAGCCGATTGATATTGACATGCCTGATACCTTGGAAAGCCAAGAAAAGCTAGAAAAAATCATGCAAACACGGGTTCGTAGCTTACTTTCTCAGTCATCCGACAATACAAAAGTTAGCGATGGTGCCGTTGATGCCGCAGCGGATGCGACTGAAGCGCCAACAGAAGCCGCAGCAGATGCCGCTGTTCCTGCCACGGATACGCAAAAAGCAGAGTCAGCTGACAATTCACACCCTTCTGAATCAGCAGAGCCTGCTGGCAATAGGGGGTAATTATGATAAAAGTCCTGATCCTATTTATAGTACTTATTGCAGGGATAATCTTAGGCCCATTATTAGCGGGTCACCAAGGTTATGTTTTTATCCGTACAGATAATTATGACATTACGACCAGTGTAACCAGCCTCGTTTTGGGCTTTATCTTGCTCCAGTTTGTGCTGTTATTCCTTGGTTGGTGCTACCGCCGCTTTATCAGCACGACATCACGTACCCGAGGTTGGGTAAGTGGTCGTAAATACCACAAAGCGCATACTCAAACACAAAAAGCGCTACTGAAATTAGCAGAAGGTGATTTCGAGCAAGTTGAAAAATTAATGAGCAAACATGCTGATTTTTCTCAACAACCGGTCATTAACTACCTCATGGCAGCCGAAGCTGCTCAACAGCGTGGTGATGAATATCGCACTCACCAATACTTGGATAGAGCCGCCGAAGCCGCAGGAAGTGACCAGCTTCCTGTCGATATCAGCCGTGTCCGTATCCAATTAGCGGAAGGAGAAGTCCATGCTGCTCGCAATGGTATTGATAAACTTCTCGACAAAGCCCCAAGACACCCTGAAGTATTGCGTCTTGCGGAACAAGCTTATTTACGTTCGGGCGCCTATCAGTCACTGATTGAATTACTTCCTGTTATGGCTAAAGTACAGTTACACAATGAAGATGAGCTCGATGCATTGAAATTAAAGGCTTACAAAGGGTTGATGAACCAATATATGGCTGAAGGGGGTAGTGATGGGCTAAAAGCTTGGTGGAAAGCACAACCTCGCCGAGTTCGTCATGAAACCGCATTGCAAGCTTTCTTAGCAGAACATTTAATTGAATGTGGTGATACTGCAAGTGCAGAAAAAATGATTATTGATGGTTTAAAACAGCAATATGATGAACGCTTACTCCTGCTAGTGCCAAAACTGAATAGTGAACGCCCTGAAGTTATCGAAAAAACCCTTTTACATCTGCAAAAGCAAAACGGTGCCACCCCGTTACTCAACAGTACATTAGGTGTTTTATCGCTACAGCATGCCCAATGGGACAAAGCAGAGACCTACTTTAAGGCCGCTTTAGCACAACGTTTTGATGTTCAGGATGCATCATGGTTAGCCGATGCGTTTGACAGGCAACATAAATCTAGTGATGCGGCAAAAATTCGCCAAGATGCATTAAACCATTCATTGAAACAAGAACGAAACTAATATTCTTGCTTATCCTTTTCTAAAAACTCCACACCTTTTAGTGGAGTTTTTTTATTCATAAACTTAACTGCCACTAAGCCTAGCTTCCCCAATCAAAACGCAGAAAAGAATTTAAATACATTGCGTTAGTCGTATTAAATCATCGTAAAAGGAGAATATGAGGTTTATGATTGGTAACATTACAGATCAATAACTCAATGTTTAATCAATAATCGTTATTTAAGGATCAGCAAAACACACTTGGCTATGTTATAAAATAAACACATAGTGTATAAAGCTTTATATACATCTTTGCTTTGAATGAATTAGGGATATCGATATGAATGTAATTAAAACTATTTGGCGCTGGATTATTGCAACCCCAAACCGTTTACAAATATTCTTTGATCTTCTGCTGTTAGTATTATCACCTTTTGTTTTTATTATGATTATTGGTTTTAATACCGAAGATCTTAGTAAAGACATTTTCATTATTACATTCATTATCCTCTGCTATACCTATATTACTCGCTGGTTCAGTAAATGGTTTAGTAAAGGTAGAAGCTAATACCTATCTTATTTTCAGCCTCTTAGTCATTTTCTAAGGGGCTTGGCTTTTTACATAAACAAAAAAAACACCTGCACAAGGCAGGTGTAAAATACAATCAGGTCTACAGACGGATGGTGCCTCACTCAACGTTTCGCCCGTTCGTTGATGGTAAGAGGATGAGCTCTTGATCATCTAAGTTGGACAATAGGCACCGATAATCGGCTTTGCGTCATCTCTGGGTTTATGAAGCTTCGCTGTCATAAGAAGTGAGATGAGCATCTACATATAAAATAATGCACAATGCATGCCAACTTTTTTAAACCGAGTTTTTTTTAAGTTTACTCTTTTGGCTTCGCTCTCATCTCTCGGTTTTACACATAATTTTCCTTCTTGGAAAGAAATCCCCCTAACATTAAAGAATTCACTAATGTGGTGCCTGTATCTTATCTTGCTATTTTGTCGCAGTTTAGAGACAGCATAAAACAGTTATTTATATTCCCTTATAAATCAACAAGTAAAATGTCTCCTTTTGACGACACCAATATAATGAATTGTATCTATTTTACGACACAGGCTAGTTAACCTGCTAAATTACAAATAAAAACAAGCAATTAACCATAGCCAATCATTATTGAAGAAACAGCACTAAGTAGACTTTAAACAATTCAGGTTATAACTAGGCGACAAGTGAAGATATACCGATGAGTATACACAAATATGTGATTCTAGGAGACTAACGCAGACAACAACGCGATGGGTCAAAGTGTGATGATTATAAAGCATAAAAAGCAAAAAACCCGTCGGTTAAGACGGGTTTCTTTAAATTGGTCGGCGAGAGAGGATTCGAACCTCCGACCCACTGGTCCCAAACCAGTTGCGCTACCAAGCTGCGCTACTCGCCGAAATTTTGTAGTACTTATTAATACCTATTACATTTCTTCGTGGTGCGAAAGGGGGGACTTGAACCCCCACGTCCATAGGACACTAACACCTGAAGCTAGCGCGTCTACCAATTCCGCCACCCTCGCAATGTCACAAAAAAATGGGGTGGCTAATGGGACTCGAACCCACGACAACTGGAATCACAATCCAGGGCTCTACCAACTGAGCTATAGCCACCATAACTTCACTTTTTTCAAAGCGTTGCTATATTACTACATACAACGTCATTTTGCCAACCGTAGCGAAGCGCTAAAACTGGTGCGCCCGACAGGATTCGAACCTGAGACCTCTGCCTCCGGAGGGCAGCGCTCTATCCAGCTGAGCTACGGGCGCTTAACGCCGTTGCGGGAGAGGATAGTACGGATTTATCCTCCCGCTGTCTAGTCCTTTTTGAAATAAAAATATCGATTGCTTGCCTTTTATCCATTTCGCTGAGAAAGAGAGCATATTTACCCTCTTTTTCACTGTACGACTAATAAAAATCCGTCGAAGGACTACCACTAAACTTTTGCATTGCGGCTATTGAACAGGCGAATAATGAAATAGAGCAGTGAAACGCCCCCTAAAAAGATGGCGCCAACGATTAAAGATAAACGGGTATCTGGGTTAATCGCCATCCCAACCAATACGCAGGCTAAAAATAATAAGGTCGCATAGTTAACCCATGGAAAAAGGATCGATTTGAAAGGATGCCCAATAAGCTTTTCTTTGTTTTGTTGGCGAAAACGGATTTGGCTGGTCAATAGCACTAACCAAGGCACCATACCTGGTAACACACTCGCACTATAGACATACACAAAGACTTTTTCTGGATTCGGTATGATGTAATTCAAGCTAGAACCCGCCACTAAACAGAGAATAGTAAAGCCAACGCAACGTGCTGGTACGCCATTTTTCGTTAATTTCAATAATGACTTAGGTAATTGCTTATTTTGCGCTAAGGCATATAGCATTCGCCCACCACTATACATGCCACTATTGCAACCAGATAACGCCGCAGTTAACACCACAAAGTTAATTACAGCGGCTGCGGACACAATCCCCACTTTCGCAAACGTAAGAACAAATGGGCTACCTTGTGAACCCACTTCCGTCCACGGAAAGAGTGTCACAACAATAAAAATAGCACCCACATAAAAAATTAATATGCGCCATAAAATATTATTGATCGCTTTTTTTAATGTAACTTGAGGATTTTTCGCTTCACCTGCCGTGATCCCAACTAATTCAACCCCTTGATAAGAGGCCACAACGATACACAACGCAAATAAGAAACCTTTCCAACCCCCTGCAAAGAAACCACCATGTTCAGTGAGGTTTGCTAGCCCAATCGGTTCAAAATTATTACCAAGGCCAAAAAAAATCAGCCCTAAGCCAATTAAAATCATAACTACAATTGTGGTCACTTTGATCATGGCAAACCAGAACTCAAGCTCTCCATACAGCCGAACAGCAGCTAGGTTAGCTAATGCGACTAATACCACGGCAATAATGGCAAAAATCCATTGAGGCACGTCAGGGAACCAATATTCAGCATATACGCCAATGGCAGTGATCTCTGAGATACCAACGGCCACCCACATGAACCAGTAGCCCCACGCAGTGAGACATCCCCAAAACGGACTTAAGTATTTATAACCAAACGAAGCAAAAGAACCGGTTACAGGCTCAAGAAATAGCATTTCCCCCATTGAACGCATAATGAAGAAAACAAAAATTCCTGCGATGATATAAGCCAGTAAGACAGAAGGCCCAGCCCATTTTAGTGTACTGGCCGACCCCATAAATAACCCAACGCCAATAGTCCCACCGAGCGCAATCAGCTCGATATGCCGTGCTTCTAACCCACGTTGAAGCCCTTGCTGTGGATTTCCCATACATACCCCTGTCAAAATTAGATATTTAAAATGCAGTTTTAATTGAAACTCAGTTAGTAATAATCACTGCAATTATTTGAAAAGCATCAATTAGGCGATTAAAAAAATGCCATAGCCGCAAGATTAAGCACAAACTGGTGCGAATATGATTATTTTTGAGGGATTATAGAAATATTTGAAGAAAGAGACCAGTCATTCGGAGAATTCAGACCGCAAGCAAGGGATTAGGCCTACTTGCGGCCAGTAAAATACATCGATAATAACGATAAAAATCAAATCACTATAAAAATTACAGCTTACCGCCGTAATAGTAACCTAAAAATTTCAGTAATTTAAACTGGCGAGTAATACGGGAAGGCTGAGATAGTAAGCGATACAACCATTCCAACCCTAAGTTTTGCCAAACTTTCGGTGCACGTTTTACATGCCCTGTAAACACATCATAAGTCCCCCCAACGCCCATATATAAGGCATCTGGGTACACACTTCGGCAATCTCGCATAAAAATTTCTTGTTTCGGAGAACCCATCGCAACAGTGACAATTTTTGCACCACTTGCACGAATGCGTTCGAACAATGCACTTCGCTCTTCAGCAGTAAAATAGCCGTTTTGCGAACCTACAATGTTCACATTCCACTGCGAGCGTAGCTTGCTTTCAGTTTGCTCTAGAATTTCTGGTTTGCCACCCACTAGGAAAACTGGCGTACCTTCTTTACCGGCCCGTTCCATTAACCCTTCCCACAAGTCAGCACCAGCCACGCGGGAAACTTCAGCTTGGGGGTATTTACGACGAATAGCACGGACAATACTAATTCCGTCAGCATATAAATATTCGGCTTGGCCTAGTAACGTATTTAAAGCCGTATCTTGTTCAGCGATCATCACTTTTTCTGCATTAATCGCAACGAGCGTTCCCGTTTTCGTTTCCCCACCAGCAAATAAGTAGTCTAAAAAATGGGCCATATTTTTAAAGCCCCAAATATTATGACCACGAATACTATATTGTGGAATAGATGGCTGTGTAACGGATGAAGACTGAGTTGATGACGATTCCATGATACTCCTTTAGCGGCTTTCACGCTGTTGGCTTCTTAAAAAAGAAGCTGTTTTTGTGCGAATAAGCCCTGCACTTTCAAATAACCAATACAGTAATTTTGCTAACACCAGACACAGTCCGAATATTAAGCAGAAGAAAACCACCCGTGAGACGAAAGAATCCACGCCTTCACGCGCTAAAACAATGATGTTAAAAATGGCACCAAAACAAAATGCCTGCATAATGGCAGCCTTATAGCGATTCGGTTCTTTCAGGCTCATGCCATAGATCCAATCAAACCATTTGATGATAAGCCCCACAACTATGGCTCCGAGTGGTATAAAAATCACCCCACCCATCACCACCAATGAACCAATCAGTGTTGGGGAAATTGCCAGTCCAGAATGGTTGTTTAGTACTTCCCACGTAAAATAGTTGGCAGAATTCAATACCGTATCTGGGCGTTCTGGCCAAACCCAAGAAGGAATAAAAACATAAAAGTCACGGATAATCGGCGCTAGGCCTTGAAAGTCCATCTCATCATAGTGGCTTAACAGTAATGCTAAGTTTTCCCACGGGGAGAATGTGTCCCGTGTTAAATACAAGAAAGTGTAATACGCTTCGGCACCACTGACATCTAGCCCATAGCGCTTTAAGGCTAACCAGAACATACCTACAATACTTGCGACCCCGGCTGCAGCTAGCATCCACAGCGTAATCCAACCCCTGACAATCCCAATAAATAAGAATAGTGCGAAAGCAATAATAATGTTCGCTCTGGTTCCTCCAACGATAACATAGGTCAAGAAACCAAATGCAACGGTACTAACGAGGAAGAAAATCCAACGTTTCTGTGTCGGTCGCAAGAAATAAACAATCAACATTGCCGGTATGAAGAAATAGAAAAAGCGTTTTAATGCCACGCCAGAAACTTGGCTGGAGAAAATTTGGCTATAGGATTTTAGCTTAAACAGCAAAAAACCGTTCTGCATGAAAAAGATACCTACTGTCACGACTGCAATCAGTATCAATAACAGACAGGTTAGATTCGTTTCCACTTTGTTCATGCTAAACAACGCACGCCGTGGTGCGTCTGGTTGCCTAGAAAGCCGTGTTTTATAAGCAACATAATAAATCGCATAAAAACTGGTAGCCGCTAGTTGGGCGTAAAGTAAGTAATCCGCTTTCACAACCGCAACATCAAATTGGAACACTAACGCACAAGTTAATGGAAAACCAAAGTAAAACGTCAATAAATACAGCATTGAAAAGAAAATATTGAAGTTAAACCGAGCACGTAAAAACTCTTTGTACAACAAAGTACCAATAAAAATAATTGATATCAGGTAGGCCAGTGCTAAGCCACCTAACTCCGTCAGTGTCATGCTCGCTCCTCCACGGCACTGAGAACGGCTTTCCAGCCTTCAGTAAAGTTAGGAGCAAAAAATTCGATATGCTGTTTATCTAATAAGCTCATTTGGCGCTGAGCTTCATCCACTAGTGGTATCGTCAGGTTGTCACCATAGAAAAATACAGGGACATTTTGAGCAGTTAGATCCTGCCAAAATGTATTTTGACGGCTGATCACAAAAGGAATACCAAATTGAATTAGCAAACAAACCGTACCAACACCTTGCTGGCGATTAAAAATAAAATAGCCAAGATCACAGGATTTGAGCAAATTAAGGTACTCGCTAAACTCCATGCGCTCTTTCAGAATTTCTACTTGCCCTGAAGTAAACTCACTATTTGCAGCCTGTTCGACTTGTTCAATATAGCCTTGGTTATTTGCAGGATAGCCCATTGGGACAATAACCTTAACCTCATCACCAAATTGCTGTTTAATCGCACTCAGCGCCTCTACATGACGATTAGAACGGTCACCTGAGTTACCCAACAAAATAGTCAGTTGAGAGCCTTCACGTGCCTTAGGCTCGCTAATTGTCAATGCGGGGTCCATTCGTGTTGGAAAATACAACACAGTGGCAGGCACTTTAGGGTTCGACTGGTGGAAATAGCACAAATCCCCACGTGTTGCACACACATGCCCTACTTTTTTCTGCGCTAAACGACGCAAAATATAGAATAACTTAAATTTTAGGGAGCTAGATTCTTCATAGAGGTCAGCTCCCCATATATGCCACCAAAACTGATGGGATTTGATTTGACCAAATAATAGCGCTAACCAAATAGGGGCGTTGAATTGCCCATGAAAGAAAAAGCGAGTACGGCGATCTGCCTTGGCACGCTGTATAACACTATTAGCAATGGCCTGTTTATTCGCAAAAACATCTATTTTTAGCTGAGGATAAGCGTCAGCAAGCTGCGCATCATCGCTTACCACCATAAAATGCGGCGTTGATGACGAAGCCATTTCTTGGCAAATGACGTCATTAAAAAACGTCAGTACCGTCTGATTGTGGTGTGGGAGGTTCGATCCCAGTACATGTATTAAGGTTGTCATGCTCGCCTACGGTAAATCAAAAATACGCAACAACATAAGGTAAAATAGACAATATAAGTGGCCATATAAGCCTGAGTTGCACCTACTGCACCATGTTCAGGGATAAGCCAATGGGCAAAGCCCGTTAATAATAAAAATTGACTCACTTCAGTGAGGACATAAAAACGCAATGCGGCTTTGGCAATGACCAAATAGCCAAATACGTAAGCCCCCACTTTCAATACATCACCGACCAACTGCCATGCAAACAGGTCTCTCATCCCTGTAAATTCTTTTGAGAACAGCAACCAAATCGCGAAATCACGTAGTAACCAAACTGTAAAACTCACAACGGCAACAGCAGGTAAAACAAACTTCAATGCTTTAACAATTTCTGCTGTGATTTCATTTTTATGCTGCAAACGCGATAACGTCGGCAATAAATACACTGAAAATGTCGCGGTAATAAACTGCAAATAGGCATCTGAAATGGTGGTCACACCGGTCCATAACCCCACTTCATCCCAGCTATAGGTTTGGGCAAGTAAGTTTCGCATCATGATATAAGCGACTGGCAGTGTGACTGCCGTTAGCATCGCCATGACCGTAAATTTGCCTAAATTAGTCGCAATCGCTTTGTCCCATGCTGGCTTCAATGACGATAACGCAAACTGCTTGCGTTTAATTATCATCCCAGCCGCAGGCAATACCACAAGTGCAGGAACTAATGCTAACCCCGCTAGTGCACCTTCATACCCGCCCACTAGATAGCATAAATAATAAGCAATTACACCAATTACGCTACCTAAAATAATGGCTAATGCGTTTGCTGATGCGTCTCGGTAGCCCTTCAAAATAGCCAGAAAATAGTTCGCATACGCGATACCCATTTGAATTAAGGCGACTATTTGAATAACTGAGCTGTATTTTTCACTATCAAATAACGCCATGCTAATTGGCGCACTGCAAAGTAAAAAGATAAGCGCAAGTAGCGCTGAAAATCCTAGAATAATCGTCGATGAAGTTCCCAGAACCGCACGTAATTTTTGTGGGTCTTGGTGGTACTCTGCAACATATTTTGTGACACCATTGAAAATCCCTGCACCAGATAACACCCCTAGTACAGTAATTAATTGGCGGAAGTTACCCGCCAGCCCCACACCGCTGGGCCCAAATGAGACTGCAAACAACTTAACGATTAACAGGCCTACCCCGATTTTAATCAGGGTAGAGCCAGCAGTCCAAACCGATGCTTTAGCAAGAGACATTAGGCAAAGAACGCTTTGATTCGCTCAATGACCGTCTGCTGTTCGTCATCAGTCATGTTGTAGAACATCGGTAAACGCACTAAGCGATCACTTTCTGATGTTGTATATTTATCTTCACCATGGAAACGGCCAAACTCAATACCTGCCGGGCTAGTGTGTAATGCAACGTAGTGGAATACCGTCAAAATGCCATGAGATTTCATGTAATCATTGAATTCGGTACGCTCTTCGATATCTTTAAGTTTGATGTAGAACATATGGGCATTATGTTTTAAGCCTTCTGGCACAGTTGCTAGGACTAAACGTCCCGCATCAACCAATGGCTGCAACGCTTCATCATACCGTTTCCATAATAGTAAACGGCGATCATTAATTTTGTCGGCTTCTTCTAACTGTGCCCATAGGTAAGCCGCTTGCAAATCAGACAACAGGTAGCTTGAGCCGATATCACGCCATGTGTATTTATCCACTTGACCACGGAAAAATTGGCTACGGTTCGTTCCTTTTTCACGGATCACTTCAGCACGGCTAATCAAGTCTTTATCATTGATAAGCGTTGCCCCACCTTCACCGCCTGAAGAATAGTTTTTAGTTTCATGGAAGCTATAACAGCCAATGTGGCCGATAGTCCCCAGTGCTTTGCCTTTATACGTCGACATCACACCTTGTGCCGCATCTTCAATCACGAATAAATTGTGTTTTTTCGCAATAGCCATAATGGTGTCCATCTCGCAAGCAACACCTGCATAGTGGACAGGAACGATGGCACGCGTACGTTCAGTGATTGCGGCTTCAATTTTAGTTTCATCAATATTCATGGTATCAGGACGGATATCAACGAATACAATTTTAGCGCCACGTAATACGAATGCGTTAGAGGTTGATACAAAAGTAAAGCTTGGCATGATGATTTCATCACCCGGCTTAGTATCAATCAGGATCGCCGCCATTTCTAATGAGGCCGTACAAGATGGCGTTAACTGCACTTTCGGGCAATTAAACCGTTTTTCCATCCATTCTTCACAACGTTTCGTGAAGCCACCGTCACCACACAGTTTGCCACTTTCCATGGCTTGTCTCATATACTCTAATTCAGTACCTACAACTGGTGGTTTATTAAATGGAATCATGTTGTCCCCTGTATAACCAATAAGCGGTACTGGCAATTGCTGCACCGCTACGTGAATAAAGATTTAATGCCGCAACATTACTGATTTGCGTGGCCACATTTAACTGTGCTTTTTGGTGTTCCACACACCAATTAAATGCTGCAGACATCAACTTACGCCCTACACCTTGCCCCTTCGCTTCTGGTATTTTCGCTAGTAGGCCAACCCGTGCTGTTTCTGCATCAAGATGCCGTAAACTCACAAAGCCCAATATCGCACCAGACGCGTCTTTAACTAGTAAACAAGTGTGATCAAACGTACCAAGTACTGATTTTTCTATCCACAACGCATAAAACTGACCGCTATCACCATCACGATACCAAGGTGCTCTAAAGCGGCTTTTGCTAAAGACAGACTCAGCGGCTTGCCGTAAAGTAGGAATATCATCCACTTGTGCAACAACAATGTGCTCTTCCGCTGTTAAACCTGCCTTTAAATAAGCATTTTCTGTGCCAATAGTAAGAGCGAAATCGATTTCACCTTCAACAAATGAAAAACCCATACCAGCCAAATCATCAATCAGCTGCGTTTCAGACGCGGCGACTTTTGCTTGCACGATATCGTATTCATTTATTTGATAAGCAAGGAGGGTCTCGAGATTATCCCCCGTAAAATTCAACTTTGCCGTTGAGCGATGAAAAAATTCGCTCTCCCATGGCAGGCTCTCAATACTGGCGCGGACGGACACGTAATAAATCCTCTAAGTATTGCCCATAACCTGTTTTTTTCAGCTGTTGCGCTGAAAAAGCGACTTGCTCGTCTGTCAGCCAGCCGTTACGCCATGCTATTTCCTCTAAACAAGCAACTTTGAAACCTTGACGTTTTTCAACGGTTTGCACAAAGGTACCTGCCTCAATGAGGCTATCGTGGGTGCCTGTATCTAACCAAGCAAAACCACGACCGAGCAATTCAACGTTTAATTCGCCACGTTCTAAGTACATTTGGTTAATTGACGTGATTTCTAACTCACCTCGTTCAGAAGGCTTAACTTGTTTTGCAAATTCAACTACTTGTGAGTCATAGAAATACAGCCCTGTCACCGCCCAATTCGATTTAGGTTTAACCGGCTTTTCTTCAATCGACAGTGCTTTAAAATTATCGTCAAATTCCACGACACCAAAACGCTCAGGATCCATCACTTGGTAACCAAAAACCGTTGCGCCATTTACTCGTTTAGCAACAGATTTTAATTTTGGGCTAAATGAATGGCCGAAAAAGATATTGTCGCCCAATACTAAACAGCACGAATCACCGTTAATGAACTCTTCACCAATGATAAACGCTTGCGCAAGGCCGTCTGGTGATGGCTGTTCTGCATAGCTCAGCTCAATCCCAAACTCATTACCATCCCCTAATAAACGCTTAAACATCGGCAAGTCGTCAGGGGTAGAGATAATTAAAATCTCACGGACTCCCGCCAACATCAGGACTGAAAGCGGATAGTAAATCATCGGCTTATCGTAGATAGGCAATAACTGTTTAGAAATACCGCGAGTGATAGGATGCAAACGCGTCCCCGACCCTCCAGCTAATATAATACCTTTCATACTGTCACCTAATTTCCTAGACCTAGACGTTCGCCCGCATAGGAACCGTCTTGTACGCGGCGCCACCACGTTTCATTGTTCAAATACCACTGCACCGTTTTGCGGATACCTGATTCGAAGGTTTCTTGTGGCGTCCACCCCAATTCGCGCTCAATTTTCGCGGCATCAATGGCATAACGCATATCGTGACCCGGTCTGTCTTTCACAAACGTGATTAAGTCACGGTAGTGCGCCACACCTTGTGGCTTCTGCGGATGCAGCTCTTCAAGCAGCTCACAAATCGTTTCTACAACGTCAATATTACGACGCTCATTATGACCACCAATATTATAGGTGGTGCCAGGTTGCGCTGTTGTCGCAACTAAATGCAGTGCTCGTGCATGGTCTTCAACAAACAGCCAGTCACGAATTTGCTCACCTTTCCCATAAACAGGCAGAGGCTTACCCGCTAAAGCATTCAAAATAATTAAGGGGATCAATTTCTCTGGGAAATGATACGGCCCGTAGTTATTTGAACAATTGGTGATCATCGTCGGCAGACCATAGGTTCTTTGCCATGCACGAACCAAGTGATCGCTCGATGCTTTCGATGCGGAATAAGGGCTACTTGGCGCATAAGGCGTGGTTTCTGTGAAGAAACCATCAGGCCCCTCGAGGTCGCCATAAACTTCATCTGTCGAAATATGATGAAAACGGAAAACCGCTTTTTTCTCATCATTCAGTGCAGACCAGTAATGGCGCGCCGCCTCTAACAATGTGTAAGTTCCCACAATGTTGGTTTCGATAAATGCCGCAGGGCCATCAATTGAACGGTCAACATGGCTTTCTGCCGCTAAATGCATAACGGCATCGGGTTGGTATTTTTCAAAAACGGCATCTAATGCAGCTCTATCACAAATATTCACCTGCTCAAAAGCATAGCGCGGGTTATTCGCAACCGTTGCAAGGGACTCTAAGTTACCTGCATAGGTTAAGCAATCCAGAACCACTGCGCTGTCGTCAGTGTTTTCAATAATATGACGAACAACAGCAGAGCCGATAAACCCGGCGCCTCCAGTGATTAAAATGCGTTTCAACGCCATACTCCTTTTGTATCCACAACCCATTTTTGTGGGATCGCAGAGCCTTGGATGCCTTTGAACATATTGTGGTCAACTAACATTAAGATCACATCCGCTTCATTAACGGCTTTTTCAATCGAAACTAGCTCAGAAATGCCTTTTAAAGAGGTCGGTAATTCATCAATGTGTGGCTCAACCGCATACGTTTTACCTGGGTTCCAGTTCGCTACCATTTTGGTGATGTGCATTGCTGGGCTTTCACGTAAATCATCAATATTCGGTTTAAATGACAGGCCGAAACAGGCAATGGTCACTTCACTGGCTTTTTTACCGGTTTCCACTAAGCAATCAGCCACTGCTGCTTTCACTTGGTCAACAACCCAAATTGGTTTGCCATCATTGACTAAACGAGCGGTATGAATGAGGCGTGATTGTTTTGGATTTTGCGCAACGATAAACCATGGGTCAACCGCGATGCAGTGCCCACCAACACCTGGGCCTGGTTGCAAAATATTAACGCGTGGATGACGATTCGCGAGGCTGATTAACTCCCACACATTGATGTCTTGTTCCGCACAAATTAATGATAATTCATTCGCAAAAGCAATATTCACATCACGGAAGCTATTTTCCGTTAACTTACACATTTCCGCAGTTCTTGAGTTAGTAATTACACACTCACCTTCAAGGAAAATATTGTATAGCTCACTTGCACGCAGAGAGGATTTTGGCGTCATACCACCAACAACGCGGTCATTTTTAATTAATTCGACCATCACTTGGCCTGGTAACACACGCTCAGGGCAGTACGCTACATCGATATCGGCTTCTTCCCCTGCTTGATGAGGGAAGGTTAAATCAGGGCGAGCAGCTGCCATCCACTCTGCCATTTGCTCTGTTGTTCCTACTGGCGATGTAGACTCAAGGATGACTAAATCCCCTTTCTTCAGCACCGGAGCCACAGACTCAGCAGCAGCACGTACATACGCGAGGTCAGGTTCGTGCTCGCCTTTAAATGGCGTAGGCACAGCAATCAGATAAGCATCTGCAGATTGCGGCTTAGTAAAAGCTTTCAGATGGCCTTCTTCAACCGCCTTTTTGACCACGATATCCAGTTCTGGCTCCACGATGTGGATTTTACCCTGGTTAATAGTATCAACGGCATGTTGGTTAACATCGACACCAACCACTTGTTTTTTACGTGATGCAAAGGCTGCTGCTGTTGGTAAACCAATATAACCAAGGCCAATAACAGAAATAGTTTCAAAACTCATAATTTCACCTGATTACTTTTCAATGCTGCAAGAATACGCTGACATGCATGACCATCCCCATAAGGGGTTATGTGCGCGGCTCATTTCGTGATACTCCGCGTCATCTGTCAGTAACCGATTAACTTCTTTCACAATTTTTTGTGTATCTGTTCCCACAAGACGAACAGTACCTGCATCAACAGCTTCTGGTCGTTCTGTGGTATCTCTCATCACCAAAACAGGCTTACCGAGAGAAGGCGCTTCCTCTTGAATACCACCTGAGTCTGTTAGAATTAAATAAGCATGGTTCATCAAATAAACAAACGGTAGGTAATCTTGAGGGCTAATTAAAATAATATTATCAATATCATGCAGTATACGTTTAACAGGCTCACTCACATTTGGATTTAAGTGAACTGGATATACGACTTGCACATCGGGATGCGCTTGTGCAATTTCTGCTAAAGCGTGACAAATACGTTCAAAGCCACCACCAAAACTTTCTCGACGATGGCCCGTGACTAAAATCATTTTTTTATTTGGGTCGATAAATGGGTAATTTGCAGCCAATTTCTCCATCATATGCTGGTCGCTCATGACTTTATCACGTACCCACAATAACGCATCAATTACGCTATTACCGGTGACAAAAATATGGCTGTCAGGGATAGATTCTTTTAACAAATTTTGGCGTGAATTTTCAGTTGGCGCGAAGTGATACATCGCTAAATGACCAGCAATCTTACGGTTTGCCTCTTCAGGCCATGGCGAATACAGGTTTCCTGTACGTAATCCCGCTTCAACATGCCCTACTGGTATACGATGGTAAAATGCCGCAAGGCTAGTTGCCATCGTTGTAGCTGTGTCGCCATGAACAAGAACAACATCCGGTTGAAAATCAGCAAAAACGCTTTTCAACCCTTCAAGAATACGACAAGTGATATCAGTTAAATCTTGCCCTGGCTTCATAATATTGAGATCGTAATCTGGAATGATCTCAAACAGTTTCAGTACTTGATCTAGCATTTCACGATGCTGTGCCGTAACACAAACTTTAGCTTCAAAGTCTGTATCCTCAGCCAATGCATGAACCAGTGGTGCCATTTTAATAGCTTCAGGTCGTGTGCCGAATACAGTCAATACTTTCACAGTGACTCTCTTATATTTATCTTTCGCAGTGAGCTGCTTTGTATAATCTTAATAACTTTATATGCCACTGGAAAATTCGCCAGTGGCTTATCCCAAAATCAAGATGGGCGGCGGCGAGCAAGTACCACTCCGGCACCTACTAACATCCCTATGGCTCCCCATAGAACCATCATAAAGGCTCGACGAGGACTATCGCGTTTAACGGGCTCTTCAGGAGTACGTAAATAGCGATATGCTTGAAAATTATCTTGGAGGGTAGGCCCGACGCTCAATGTTGATAACATGGCAATATTTTGGTCGTAATCACTGTCGTGATCGGGGCCGGTTGCTTTCAATGTTTCAATTTGTGCTTGTAATAAAGGGGCACCTAGCATAAACATTTTTGAATCTGGGATTTCATCCACAGGTGTTGCGCTTTGGTTACGTACAATACCTTGTTTTTCTGCAACTTTTAATGCTTGTTCCAGTGCATTCAAACGTCGCTCATAAGCGGCCTTGGCCACCATATCTTCACGTTTAACTAATGCCTTCATGGATTGCATTTTCGTTGCCCAAGTGCCTTTAATTTCATCATTTAGATTCGTTGTGGCACGTTGGTTAGCAAACTGAGTGTATTGACGCAGCAACTGGTTCGCATCTGCGGAAGTTTCCGCCACTAACTTAATGCTATCGGTTAAATTTTTGACTTCATCTGCTGGCGTAAACTCAATATCATTGATGAGCTCATCCAATAATGCGGCATCTGCTTTAGGATCATTCTCTAAGCGCTGCTTATAGTAATCCGTATTTAGCCAAAATTGACGACGTGTATCATAAGAGCCAAGCTGCTTTGTGAATTCTTGATAAGCTTCTTTTGCAATTGTCGGTAATTGCCCTTCTTGCCCCGTAGTATTAATACGGGAATCGAGGTTGCGCAGAAATTGCTGCTGAGAATAGTAACTTCCCAGATTATTGACGGTTGGTAAATCCGTAATTGCTGTCGCACTCCACTTCGGCTGCATAAAATAGGACGCTCCCAAGGCAATTGCTGCAAAAATAACGGCAAATGCAACGATCCAAATTTTACCTTGCCACAGTGAGCGACATAAACCACGGATATCCAATTCCGGCTCTATTGGCGATTGATGCTGACTCGGTTGTGTTTCTGAGTTATTCACTGCACAGAACCTCTATTTTCGTTTTGTCGTTACCGTACTGCTCCTCTACGTGCTCTACGTCTCACTCGCTTAATAAAACGGGCGACTTTCCAAGCTCGTTTGATGCAGTAACCATACATCATAAATACAAGCAAAAATAATGCCAACATTACCCATTCAGGTACAAATGTTAAGTGTTCACCAATAATACCGACACATGCTAAAGCGGCCGCTGATAGTGTAATCAGTACAAATGCCCCTTTTGGTGTAAAACCAGAACGCATAATTAAATGATGAATGTGCTGGCGATCGGGTGAAAATGGGCTCATCCCTTTACGAATTCTGCGATACATAATGGCAACCATGTCCATTAGTGGGATCGCAATAATCCATAAAGCGGTAACTGGGTTAATCGGATGTACTTCTTCTTGGGTCGAAGCCACAAGGATCCAAATAATAGTAAACCCAATCAGCGTACTTCCCGCATCTCCCATGAAAACTTTAAAACGACGGCCTAGCACACCTAAATTCAGAAGAATATAAGGAAGGATAGCTGCAATAAAGGCAAAACACCAAAATGCTAACGCATAGTTACCGTTTTGATAAAGCAAAAAGCCGAGAGCGCCAAAAGAAACAGAAGATAAGCCACCGAGTAACCCATCAATGCCATCAACCATGTTAAAAGCATTAATTGCTGCCCATACTGCAAATAGGGTAACGATATAACCGAATGGACCCAGTACCAGTTCCCATGGGCCAAAGGCATGACCGAGTGAATCAAGTTTCAACCCTGCCGCTGTCATCATAACAACCGCAACGATCGCTTGAATACCAGCCCTTAGTTTCACACTGATGTCAAACCTATCATCTAATGCGCCAATAAAGACTAATAACCCTGCACAAGCGATATATAGCCACTTATGAGGGATATATTCTCCGGTAATATAAAACGCAAAACAGATCCCAAAGAAAACGGAAATTCCCCCAACAAGAGGAACTAATCCTACGTGTTTCTTTCTGAAATTAGGTTTATCAACTAACCCGATTTTTATTGCAACAACTCGAGCCAGAAAAATAAAAACTAATGAAAACAAGAAAACGTAGAAGAGATTGGTTACAAAGTGTATGGTGTCCACTGTTTGACTCTCTTAATCTTTATATTTAACTTTCAAAACTAATTTTTTAGCGAATGCAGATAAACCAGCATACGCCAATGCATTATCATCTTGGTACTAAAATTCGCTATAAGACGAATCTTTATTCATAAAGAGATTCCTGTAACATTATTAGTTTTTACACTTTATTAGTGTGTTTGATTTAATAACGAAACATCCAGTAATTTTATACTGAATAGCTGCAATATGCATGCCATAAAAGCAATACTCTAAAGTTGAGTTAATCGATTGATGTTTAAATAGGCGCTTGATGATTAAATAATAAAGTGGCGAAAATAAATTTAATGCTAATCACAAAATAAATATCTCCATAAATTTGTCTTTTAATTCAATCAATTAAAGAATGTTCGTTAGTATTTCCTATCGTTTATTATTAATTTTTTAATAAAAACTCCATCTGCTACCCAATGCTATTTATAAATGAACCAAATAAAACATGTTCTTAATTTATTGAAAATAAATCAGTAAAATATTAAACCTGCTTAATATGGTAGGCTTTAATTTTTATACACCACTATCGAGTATGAAAACAAAAAAAAGGTGCCATAACAGGCACCTTTTTTATAATACGTAGAGAACCTTAACGGTTACGCTCTTTTCATAAAATCAAAGAACTCTTCGTTGGTTTTTGTCATCGCTAACTTACTGATGAGGAACTCCATCGCATCGATTTCGCCCATTGGGTGAATAATCTTACGTAGGATCCACATTTTTTGTAACTCATCTTGCGATGTAAGTAACTCTTCTTTACGCGTACCTGAACGGTTGTAGTCTATTGCAGGGAAAACACGTTTTTCTGCAATCTTACGAGATAGGTGCAGTTCCATGTTACCTGTACCTTTAAACTCTTCGTAAATAACTTCATCCATCTTAGAACCGGTATCAACCAGTGCAGTTGCAATGATTGTCAGGCTTCCACCTTCTTCAACATTACGAGCAGCACCGAAGAAACGTTTTGGACGGTGTAATGCGTTAGCATCCACACCACCGGTTAATACTTTCCCAGAGGAAGGTACAACCGTGTTATATGCACGAGCCAGACGCGTAATAGAGTCGAGTAAAATGATAACGTCTTTTTTATGTTCAACTAGACGTTTCGCTTTTTCAATCACCATTTCAGCGACTTGGACGTGACGTGCTGCAGGCTCATCGAAAGTTGAAGCAATAACTTCACCTTTAACCAAACGCTGCATTTCTGTCACTTCCTCAGGACGTTCATCGATCAACAGAACCATCAGAACGCAATCAGGGTAATTGTGTGCAATATTCGCTGCAATATTTTGCAGTAACATTGTTTTACCGGCTTTCGGTGGAGCCACAATCAGACCACGTTGACCACGACCGATTGGAGCCGCTAAGTCTAGTACACGAGCAGTTAAATCTTCAGTTGAACCATTACCACGTTCCATGCGCAGACGACGGTTTGCATGTAATGGAGTGAGGTTTTCGAAAAGAATTTTACTGCGGGCATTTTCAGGTTTGTCGTAATTAACTTCGTTGACTTTCAGGAGGGCAAAATAACGTTCACCTTCTTTAGGAGGACGAATTTTTCCTGAAATTGTGTCACCTGTACGTAGGTTAAAACGGCGGATTTGGCTAGGAGAAACGTAGATATCATCAGGACCTGCGAGGTAAGAACTGTCTGCTGAACGGAGGAAACCAAATCCATCCTGCAATATTTCCAGTACGCCATCGCCGAAAATATCTTCGCCACTTTTCGCATGCTGCTTCAAAATAGAGAAAATAATATCCTGCTTTCTCATACGGGCTAAGTTCTCTAGCCCCATGTTTTCGCCTAACGTAATCAATTCTGATACTGGCGTATTTTTTAATTCGGTAAGATTCATAATGGTGGGTTCTTTAACTCGGGGTAATTCTCGAACTATGAACGTAAATTGACGGCAGCTTACTATTAAGTGCCAGTTTAACTTTATACTGCCCTGTTGCTCACTAATTTTTACCAAAAGCAAACAACAATGCAAAAAAATCTTGTGCTAGCCATTACTAAGATTGCTCTAACATTTGACTGCAACTCATCTTGATGATGTGTGACATATTATTAGAAACACACACAATATTAGCAATAGTTTTTTGTACATTTAGGACAACATCCATCCCAATATCGCAAATTTAATGTCAGATTAGCATTAAAAAACACATAATTGCTAAAGACTAACCTTGTCCCACTTCGTTTTTATATCCCTATGATATAAAAATATTGAATTTCATTGCGTTCGCTTATGCGCTATCTTTAATTCATATGAGAGATGCATTGAAACCGAAGATATTGAATACTGCTATAACTCAATGTCTAAACTTTCCAATTTCATATTTAAAATCATTACGCCATCAGTTTTTTGATCAATAACAATCATCACAATACTGAACTAACAAGCTAGATATGTAAGATAAGAGCAATGGAATACAAGGTAATTCATATGGGTGCTATACGAGGAATGACGATAACTTATCATGCTTAAGTGAAGACGTCTAGCGGCTCTCTAGATAAAATAGATATACCGCTAAACGTTTTAGCTTACATATAACGATAACTTACAGATTTTCGTCTAAAAATTCTTTCAGTTGCGTTTTTGATAATGCCCCAACTTTCGTTGCTGCGACTTCACCATTTTTGAATAAAAGCAAGGTCGGGATACCACGAATTCCATATTTTGGAGCGGTAGCAGGGTTTTCATCAATATTCAGTTTTGCGATGGTCAGTTTGCCTGTATATTCTTCAGCAACTTCATCAAGAATAGGCGCGATCATTTTACAAGGACCACACCATGCAGCCCAAAAATCGACTAGAACAGGTGAACTTGCGTTCAGAACTTCAGTTGCAAAACTTGCATCAGTTATATGTATAATTTTATCGCTCATGTTGTACTCCAAAGGATCATCTTTTGCAGACTTAGTGTAACATTATTGGCAGCAGTATGCTTTATTTCAAAAGATACACTTTCGTAAACCAACCGTTAACTGATATTCTAACATACTATGAGTAAAGCACACTTGACAGAAAAGAAGTTTTCCGACTTCGCATTGCACCCTAAAGTCATTGAAGCTCTGAATAAAAAAGGCTTCAATTTTTGCACGCCTATACAGGCGTCCACCTTGCCTTTTACTGTCGAAGGCAAAGACGTGGCGGGTCAAGCGCAAACTGGTACAGGTAAAACGTTAGCTTTTTTAACGTCTACATTCCATTATTTATTAACTCACCCCGCTATTGAGGGTAAAAAAGCGAATCAGCCTCGTGCGCTGATTATGGCACCGACACGCGAACTCGCGGTACAAATTTATTCGGATGCGAAAGAGCTAGCTGAGTACACTGGCCTGAAAATGGGGCTAGCTTACGGTGGTGACGGCTATGATGAGCAGCTTAAGGTTTTACAAAACGGTGTTGATATCCTTATTGGTACAACAGGCCGTTTAATCGACTACGCGAAACAAGGCCATGTCGACTTAAGTGCGGTTCAAGTTGTGGTACTTGATGAAGCCGACCGCATGTATGATCTTGGTTTTATTAAAGATATTCGCTGGATTTTCCGTCGTATGCCAGGTGCTGCAGAAAGGCTTAATTTGCTGTTTTCTGCAACTTTATCTTACCGAGTAAGAGAATTAGCTTTCGAGCAAATGAATAACCCTGAATATGTTGAGGTCGAACCTTTACAAAAAACAGGTCATCGTATCAAAGAAGAGTTATTTTACCCTTCTAATGAAGAAAAAATGCGCTTACTCCAAACGCTTCTTGAAGAAGAGTGGCCAGAGCGTTGTATTATTTTCGCCAATACAAAACACCGTTGTGATGATATTTGGGCGCATTTAGCTGCTGATGGTCATCGTGTAGGTTTGTTGACCGGCGATGTCGCACAGAAAAAGCGACTGCGTATATTAGAGCAATTCACACAAGGCCATTTAGATATTTTAGTGGCAACTGATGTTGCAGCTCGTGGTTTACATATTCCATCAGTTACTCATGTATTTAATTACGACTTACCTGATGACTGTGAAGATTACGTACACCGTATTGGTCGTACTGGTCGTGCTGGTGAAAGCGGAAACTCAATTAGCTTAGCCTGTGAAGAATATTCACTTAACCTGCCTGCTATTGAAGAATATATTCAACACTCAATCCCTGTTAGTAAGTATAACAGTGATGCATTATTGAGCGATTTACCGGCACCAAAACGCCGCCATCGCCCACGCCCTGGAGGCCAGCGCCGTAATTCGAATTCGCAGCGTCGCCACAATGGCCCACGAAACAACCATAAACGTCCAGGCTGAGTAAAAACGATATGCTGAAATCTTCTTCTCTTTATGCCGCCATCGATTTAGGCTCAAACAGTTTTCATATGCTAGTCGTACGTGAAACTGCTGGTAGCATTCAGGTGATCTCTAGGGTTAAACGCAAAGTTCGTCTTGCTGCAGGGTTAGATAACAACAACCTGCTTTCTAAGCAAGCAATGGAGCGAGGCTGGCAATGTTTACGCCTGTTTTCGGAGCACTTACAAGATATTCCGAATACACAAATTCGTGTTGTCGCGACTGCGACTTTGCGTTTAGCTAAAAATGCCGATGTTTTCATCGAAAAAGCCAGTCAAATTTTAGGAAACCCTGTAAAAGTTATTCAAGGGGAAGAAGAAGCTCGCTTAATTTATCAAGGTGTTGCACATACAACTGGTGGGCCAGATCAACGCTTAGTGGTTGATATTGGTGGGGGAAGTACTGAACTTGTTACAGGTACTGGCGCAAAAGCGGAGCAACTCTATAGTCTTGAAATGGGTTGTGTGACTTGGCTTGAACGCTACTTTGGCGATAGAAGTTTAACCGAAGAAAACTTCTCAGCGGCTCAAGCCGCTGCACATAATGTCATCGCCCCTATTGCAGAGTCACTCAAGACACATGGGTGGAAAATATGTGTTGGAGCATCCGGTACTGTACAAGCCATTCAGGAAATCATGATTGCCCAAGGCATGGATGAACTGATCACCCTTTCTAAGTTACAACAGCTTAAGCGCAAAGCCATTCAATGCCAAAAACTTGAAGAGCTTGAAATTGACGGCTTAACCTTCGAACGTGCCCTTGTTTTTCCAAGCGGCTTGTCTATTTTGATTGCTATCTTTGAAGCATTAGACATTGATAACATGACACTTGCTGGCGGAGCACTTCGTGAAGGGCTTGTCTATGGTATGTTACAGCTTCCTATTGAGCAGGATATTCGCGCTCGTACCGTTCGCAATATTCAACGGCGCTTCCAAGTCGATATCGAACAAGCTGGCCGAGTCCGTCAACTTGCAGAATATTTTTATTTACAAGTCGCGAAAGATTGGGGCTTAGATACACGCTGTCGTGATTTACTATCGAGTGCATGCGCCTTACATGAAATCGGCTTGAGTGTCGATTTCCGTAAAGGCCCCGAGCACGCGAGCTACCTCATAACACACCTTGATTTACCTGGCTTCACTCCAGCTCAAAAACGGTTACTTGCTGCATTATTGAAAAATCAGCAAGGCCCTATCGATTTAACACCATTAAGCCAACAAAATGCGCTACCCATACAGCATGCATATGATTTATGTCGTTTACTCCGCCTCGCCATTATTTTTGCGAGCCGCAGACGGGATGATACCTTGCCTGCACTAAGACTTAATGTGAATGCACAAAGGTTAACCATTACACTGCCTTATCGTTGGTTATCTGCTCACCCTCTACGAGCGGAAAATTTACAGCAAGAAGTTCAATGGCAGGGCTATGTGAATTGGGTTTTAGAGTTGGAAGAACGTAATAGTTCAAATTGATAATATATTCCACACTAGACCTACTCTAGTGTGGAAATTCAATTAGTTGTGGTTACTCACTTTTTTTATTTAGCCCTAAGCGCGCTTTAATATCGGCTAAAGCTGATTGCCCTTTCTGCATACGCTCCTGCGCACTAACCACTTTACGCTGTTGCTCCCATTGTAAATCATCTTGTGGCAATTCAAGGAGAAAACGGCTTAATTCGGGACGGATCAATTCACCATATTGACGACGCTCACGACAATGAGAAAAGAATAACTCTCTTTGCGCTCTTGTGATCCCTACATAAGCTAAACGGCGTTCTTCATCAATATTATTTTCATCAATACTGCTTTGATGTGGCAGCAGCCCTTCTTCCATACCGACCAAAAAAACATAAGGAAATTCAAGGCCTTTAGACGCATGCAACGTCATGAGTTGAACTTGGTCTGATTCTTCATCATCCTCACCACGCTCCATCATATCGCGCAGCGTAAAGCGTGTAACCACTTGGCTCAATGTCATTGGGTCATTGAGATCATCACCTTCCACCATTTCACTCATCCATGTGAACAATTGGTTGACGTTTTTCATTCGCATTTCAGCAGCTTTAGTACTGGTCGACGTTTCATATAACCAGCTTTCATAATCCATTTCGCGCAGTAAATCACGCACCGCAATTAAAGGTTCGCGTTCCGACGTTCTAACAATACTGTCCATCCAATGAGTGAAACGCTGTAATGCTTCTAATCCTTTACCTTTTAAAATTTGTTCAAGCCCTAGATCAAAGCTGGCTTGATATAAGCTTTTCCCTCGTTGGTTTGCCCATTCCCCAAGTTTTTGGATAGTTTTGGGACCAATCTCTCGACGTGGAGTATTTACTATGCGTAAAAAAGCACTGTCATCTTCAGGGTTAGTTAATACTCGCAAATAGGCTAATAAGTCTTTAATTTCAGGGCGGGAGAAAAACGAAGTCCCCCCCGAAATGCGATACGGAATACGATTTTGCATCAACATTTTTTCAAAAATACGCGATTGATGGTTACCGCGATACAAAATGGCGTAATCTTTATATTCCGTCTTATTAATAAAATGATGTGCAATAAGCTCCCCAATCACTCTTTCGGCTTCATGGTCTTCATTGTTTGCCGTAAGAACCCGAAGTGGCGCTCCATATCCCAATTCAGAAAATAATTTTTTTTCAAATACATGAGGGTTATTGGCAATTAAAATATTTGCAGCCTTTAAAATTCGTTCAGATGAACGGTAATTTTGCTCAAGCTTAATGACATTTAACTTAGGGAAGTCCTGATTCAATAAAACCAAGTTTTGTGGCCTTGCGCCACGCCATGAATAGATTGACTGGTCGTCATCACCCACAACCGTAAACCTTGCTCGCTGCCCCACAAGCAATTTAACCAACTGATATTGGCTCGTATTGGTATCTTGATATTCATCCACCAGCAAGTAGCGAATTTTTTGCTGCCAGCGTTCACGAACTTCTTCATTTTGATATAACAACATGGTAGGTTTGCTGATTAAGTCATCAAAATCCAACACATTGCAACTTTTCAGATGAAGTTCATAGCGGCGATAACACTCGGCAAAGTGATGCTCTTTCTCACTCCGTGCTTGGCCTATAACTTGTTGTGGCGAGATAAGATCATTTTTCCAATTAGAGATCGCTGAGATCAATTGTTTGAGTAAGTCTTTATCTTCTTCTAGTAAGTCAAAAGTGAGTTCTTTCAACAATGCCATCTGGTCTTGGTCATCAAATAGCGAAAAGTTGGCTTTAATACCCAGCGCTTTATATTCACGCTTAATAATTTCCAAGCCTAATGTATGGAAGGTGGATATGATCAAACCACGCGCTTCTTTTTTACCCAAGGTTTGTGCCACGCGCTCTTTCATTTCCCGCGCCGCTTTATTGGTGAAAGTCACCGCTGCAATTTGCCGAGGCTGATAACCGCATTGGCGAATTAAATGCGCAATTTTATTGGTAATAACACGTGTTTTGCCTGACCCCGCCCCCGCCAATACAAGGCACGGGCCATCGACAAATTCAACTGCCTGCTGTTGGCTAGGATTCAATCGCATGGCTTATCTACATCACTCAGTTATTCAAAAAGGAATTCGCTACAGATTGTAGCAGAAACCGACCCAACTCTTGAGCAACGATCTTCTCTATTTATAAAAAACAAAAAACCACATCATCCATCCGAATAATGTGGTTTTGTTCTTTTTCTTTTATAACATCAATGCTTTTTTCTACACTATTGCAAGAGAAAACATGGTGATTATCCAAAGCATTTCGCGTTCTAGGTAGGAAGCAAATAAGATTATCCCAAGGAGCATACTAAAGTATGTGACTTGGGTAATCTTAAGAAGCTGACACCCCTAGAGCGTGAAAGGGGAAGGATAATGAGTTAGCCGACCGCAATCTTCTTCATATCCGTCATATAACCACGTAACGTCTTACCGATCTTCTCAATCGGATGGTTACGGATAGCTTCGTTGATATCACGTAACTGTGCATTATCAGTGCCATTATCGGCAACTGGTTTCGCTAAATCCCCTGCTTGTAACTTCGTCATGAAATCCTTCAGCATTGGCACAACTGCGAATGAGAACAGATAGTTACCATATTCTGCGGTATCAGAGATAACCACGTTCATTTCATATAAACGTTTACGAGCAATGGTGTTCGCAATCAGTGGTAATTCATGCAGTGATTCATAGTAAGCCGATTCTTCTAAGATACCCGCTTCTAACATCGTATCGAACGCTAATTCAACACCCGCTTTAACCATAGCAACTAACAAAACACCATGGTCGAAGTACTCTTGTTCCGCAATTTTCCCTTCATATTCAGGGTAATTTTCAAATGCTGTTTTGCCTGTCTCTTCACGCCATGTCAGCAAGTTTTTATCATCATTTGCCCAGTCTGCCATCATGGTTGCAGAAAATTCACCTGAAATGATGTCATCCATATGTTTTTGGAACAATGGCGCCATAATGGTTTTCAGTTGTTCAGATAATGCATAAGCACGAATTTTTGCAGGGTTAGACAAACGGTCCATCATCAGCGTGATACCGCCTTGTTTCAGTGCTTCGGTGATAGTTTCCCAGCCAAACTGAATTAATTTTCCTGCGTAGCCTGGCTCAACACCGTCTGCGACCATTTTGTCGTAACTCAGTAATGCCCCCGCTTGCAGCATTCCACACAGAATAGTTTGCTCGCCCATCAGGTCAGACTTAACTTCTGCAACAAATGAGGATTCCAAAACACCTGCACGGTGGCCACCAGTCGCTGCTGCCCACGCTTTGGCAATCGCCATCCCCTCACCTTTCGGGTCATTTTCTGGGTGTACTGCAATCAGCGTTGGAACACCAAAACCACGCTTGTATTCTTCACGAACTTCAGTACCTGGGCATTTTGGCGCTACCATCACAACAGTAATATCTTTACGAATTTCTTCGCCAACTTCAACAATGTTGAAGCCATGTGAATAACCCAGTGCTGCACCTTGTTTCATCATAGGCTGAACAGCGCGAACAACGGTTGAGTGCTGCTTGTCTGGCGTTAAGTTAATAACCAAATCAGCGGTAGGGATCAGTTCTTCATAAGTACCAACTTTGAAACCATTTTCTGTCGCTTTGCGCCATGAAGCACGTTTCTCTGCAATTGCTTCATCACGTAATGCATAAGCAATATCTAAACCTGAATCACGCATATTCAGGCCTTGGTTTAAACCTTGCGCTCCACAACCGACGATGACGATTTTTTTACCTTTCAGAAAACCTGCTTCATCTGCAAACTCTTCGCGCTGCATAAAACGGCACTTGCCTAATTGAGCTAACTGCTCACGCAAATTCAATGTGTTAAAATAATTCGCCATTGTCATACTCCATTGTTCTGTTGTGTTCGTTATGTCAGGCAATCTGCCTGTCGCTCATTTTTGAGCGTTTATGGATTTACTATATGCGATGTTTCGCATTGCTTAAATTGATATATTAACAATACAATGTTGCAATATCTGCAACGCCATTAATTATGTTAATTAGAGGGCAAAATGGACATTCGCGATCTCAAGCTTTTTTTGCATTTAGCACAAAGTTGCCACTTCGGGCGCACATCTAAAGCGATGCATGTCAGTCCTTCCACGTTGTCTCGGCAAATACAACGCCTCGAAGAGCAGCTTGGTCACCCACTATTTGTGCGAGATAACCGCTCAGTCAAATTGACCCAAGCAGGAGAACACCTTAAGCAATTTGCCCAACAAACATTATTGCAATATCAACAGCTGCAACATGCTCTCAACCAGCAAAGTCCATCGCTCAGTGGGGAACTACATCTTTTTTGCTCAGTTACAGCAGCTTATAGTCATTTACCCGAAGTTTTAGATAAATTCCGTGCGCTACACCCATTAGTGGAAATTAAACTCACGACAGGGGACGCAGCGGATGCTGTCGAAAAAGTAGAAACTCATGAAGCTGATCTTGGCATCGCTGGGAAACCCGAGCGCTTACCTGATAACGTCCGTTTTGCAAAAATCGGCGAAATCCCTCTCGTTTTGATTGCGCCATCACTACCCTGTGCTGTACGAAGCATGGTAACAGAAGCGGAACCTGATTGGTCTACCGTCCCCTTTATCCTGCCTGAGCACGGCCCATCTCGTAAACGTATCGAACTCTGGTTCCGTCGCCATAATATCAATAACCCTGTCATTTATGCGACGGTATCAGGCCATGAGGCAATTGTGTCAATGGTGGCTTTGGGATGCGGTATTGCCTTGATTCCTAGTGTGGTCGTTGATAACAGCCCAGAACCCGTACGCAGCCGTATTTCACAGCTCGATAATATTTCAATGGTAGAACCTTTTGAACTCGGCGTTTGCCTATTAAGCAAACGCCTGAGTGAACCATTAATTAAAGCGTTTTGGGAATTACTCCCAGACAACTCAATCTAAGGTTCTTTGGCTATCTTGCGGCGCTAAGAAAAAACGGAAAGACGGGTTTCCTGTTTCATCATGATATTCATAACCTAACGCATCAAGATGCCTATCAAAACGTACTTCTGGCCCAGCCAGTTCAAACGCCGCCAGCACTCGCCCATAATCTGTACCATGGCTGCGATAATGAAATAACGTAATATTCCAATGAGTCCCAAGTGTCTCTAAGAATCTCAGTAATGCACCTGGAGACTCTGGAAATTCAAAGCTATACAATCTTTCATCTAATGGCTTTGATGGGCGACCACCAATCATATAACGCACATGAAGTTTTGCCATTTCATCATCTGATAAATCATTGACTTCATAGCCGTTACTTCTAAGTTCTTGGATAATCTCCGAGCGCTCGCCATCACGGCCACTTAAACGCACCCCAACAAAAATACAAGCACGGTCAGGATCGGCATCCGTATATCGATAGTTAAACTCCGTAATGGCTCGATGGCCTAGTAACTGGCAAAAACGTAAGAAACTCCCTTTTTGCTCAGGAATGGTCACTGCCAGCAAAGCTTCTCGTTGTTCACCAATTTCACAGCGCTCAGAAACATAACGCAGCCCGTGGAAATTCATATTCGCACCGGACAAAATATGTGCTAAACGTTCGCCTTTGATGTTGTGCTGCTGTACATATTTTTTCAATCCAGCCAATGCCAAAGCGCCTGAAGGCTCTGCTATCGCGCGAACATCTTCAAAAATATCTTTCAATGCTGCACAAATGGAATCACTATCAACAGTGATAACATCATCAACATATTGCTGGCACAATCTGAAGGTTTCATCGCCAATACGTTTGACTGCCACACCTTCTGCGAACAAGCCAACACGCGGTAAATCAACAGGGTGCCCAGCCTCCAATGCCGCTTTTAGACAGGCGGCATCTTCAGACTCCACACCAATAATTTTAATCTCTGGCATTAACTGCTTAATAATCACAGCGACGCCCGCAATTAACCCACCGCCACCTACTGGGATAAAAATTCGGTCTAAATGAACATCTTGTTGCAGTAGTTCCAGTGCTATCGTAGCTTGGCCTGCAATGACTGAAGGGTGATCAAAAGGTGGAACGAAGGTGTAGCCATCCTCTTCTGCCATTGTAATGGCTTTCGCTTTCGCTTCATCAAAATTAGCGCCATGTAAAATAGCTTCGCCACCGAAGCTTCGTACTGCATCCACTTTGATATCTGCTGTTGCGACTGGCATGACGATTTTTGCTTTCACACCCACACGGTTTGCCGATAATGCAACGCCTTGAGCGTGGTTCCCTGCAGAAGCGGTCACCACACCTTTGCTTTTTTGCTCTTCGGTTAAACTCGCAATCATGGCGTAAGCACCACGGAGCTTAAAGCTATGTACAGGCTGCCTATCTTCGCGCTTTACTAAAATGGTATTGCCCAAGCGTGAAGATATTTTATCCATCTGTTGAAGAGGTGTTACTTGTGCAGCTTCATAAACCGGCGCACTTAGCGCCGCTTTTAAGTAATCTGCTCCGGTTGGGGCAGCCGGTAATGGTTTTGCTGCAGCCACAATTAGCCCCCTAATTTCGACTTGTCACGAACAGCACCTTTGTCTGCGCTCGTCGCCAAAGAAGCGTAAGCACGCAGAGCAAAAGAAACCTCACGCTGGCGATTACGCGGGGTGTAAGCTTTATCGCCTCGAGCTAATTCAGCTTCACGGCGTTGATTCAATTCGCTTTCACTCACATCCAGCACCATCGTTCTTTTTGGAATATCAATATCAATAATATCGCCATCTTGAACTAATGCTAATAAGCCACCACTCGCTGCTTCTGGCGAAATATGACCGATAGAAAGGCCAGAACTACCGCCCGAAAAACGGCCATCCGTTATTAATGCGCAGCTTTTCCCTAATCCCATTGATTTGAGGTATGAAGTTGGATAAAGCATTTCTTGCATGCCTGGACCACCTTTTGGCCCTTCATAGCGAATAACAACCACATCTCCTTCAACGACTTTGCCACCCAGAATGGCTTCTACTGCGTCATCTTGGCTTTCAAACACTTTGGCTGGGCCACGGAATGTTAAGCTGCCTTCATCAACTCCAGCGGTTTTAACAATACAGCCATCTTCTGCAATATTTCCAGACAGGACAGCCAGCCCTCCATCCAAACTATACGCATGCTCAATACTACGGATACACCCATTCTCACGGTCAGTATCCAATGACGGCCAGCGGCAATTCTGTGAAAAGGCTTTTGTCGTACGGATCCCAGCAGGGCCCGCGGAAAACATCGATTTAACAGACTCGTCCTTCGTTAACATCACATCATATTGCGCTAATGTTTCTTGGAAACTTAGCCCTAAAATATTAGTTACGTTTTCTTGCAACAAACCTGCACGGCTCAGTTCACCTAAAATACCAATAACACCACCAGCACGGTGAACATCTTCCATATGGTATTTTTGTGTACTCGGTGCAACCTTACACAAATGCGGAACTTTACGTGATAAACGGTCGATATCATCCATGGTGAAATCAATTTCGGCTTCCTGAGCCGCCGCAAGCAAATGCAGAACTGTGTTAGTTGAACCACCCATCGCAATATCCAACGTCATCGCATTTTCAAATGCAGATTTATTGGCGATATTGCGTGGTAACGCACTTTCATCATCTTGTTCGTAATAGCGTTTAGTTAATTCAACAATGCGCTTACCTGCATTGATAAATAAAGTTTCGCGGTCTGCATGAGTCGCTAATAATGAGCCATTTCCTGGTTGAGATAACCCCAGTGCCTCAGTTAAGCAGTTCATTGAGTTTGCAGTAAACATTCCTGAGCAAGAGCCACACGTTGGGCATGCTGAACGTTCTATTTGCTCGCTATCTGCATCGCTCACATTTGGGTTCGCCCCTTGGATCATGGCATCAACTAAATCGAGCTTGATAATTTGATCTGAAAGCTTAGTTTTACCCGCTTCCATTGGGCCACCCGAAACAAAAATAACCGGAATGTTGAGGCGCAATGACGCCATTAACATGCCTGGCGTGATTTTATCGCAGTTTGAAATACACACCATGGCATCCGCACAGTGTGCGTTTACCATATATTCAACCGAGTCTGCAATTAATTCACGGGAAGGTAAGGAATACAACATTCCGCCATGTCCCATGGCAATCCCATCGTCAACTGCGATTGTATTAAACTCTTTCGCAACACCACCTGCATTTTCAATTTGCTCTGCAACTAATTTGCCTAAATCACGTAAATGTACGTGGCCTGGAACAAACTGTGTGAATGAGTTAACAACAGCAATAATGGGCTTTCCAAAATCAGCATCGGTCATGCCTGTTGCACGCCATAATGCACGAGCCCCAGCCATATTACGACCATGAGTTGTTGTTGCTGAACGGTACTTAGGCATATCTTTAACTCCCGTGTTTAAAACAGGCGGGGAACGTCCGCCTGTAACATCTATTTCAATTTAATTATTAAGGGTTTACTGGATCTAACCAGCCCCATTTATCTTCTGTTGTGCCATCAAATAAGCCAAAGAATGCTTGCTGAATTTGCTTGGTTACTGGGCCACAACGACCAATGCCGACTTGGATACCATCAACGCTACGTACTGGCGTAATTTCGGCAGCTGTGCCTGTCATAAAGACTTCATCAGCAAGATAAAGAGATTCGCGTGATAGTGTTTGCTCACGAACTTCAATACCCAAATCTTTTGCTAACGTTAAAATTGCATCACGTGTAATACCTGGTAATGCAGAGGATGTGAACGGAGGTGTATACAGGATGCCGTCTTTCACCTCAAAAATATTTTCCCCTGCACCTTCTGATAAATACCCATGAACATCTAATGCAATACCTTCTTGGTAACCATGACGACGAGCTTCGCTACCAACTAGCAAAGAAGATAAATAATTACCTCCTGCTTTCGCCCCTGTAGGGATAGTATTTGGCGCCACACGGTTCCAAGAAGACACCATCGCATCAATACCTTGGTCTAACGCTTCTTCACCTAAATACGCCCCCCATGGGAACGCCGCTAAAATAACATCGGTTTTGTAACCGTCTGGTGGGTTAACGCCCATACCAACATCACCAATAAACACTAATGGACGAATATACGCACTGACTAAGTTATTTTTACGCAAAGTTGCACGGCAAGCTTCCATTAACTCTTCAACGCTATAGCTGACAGGCATACGGTAAATTTTCGCTGAATCATGCAAACGTTGCATATGCTCACGGTGGCGGAAGACCACAGGACCTTTATGTGAGTCATAACAACGGACGCCTTCAAACACCGATGTACCATAGTGCAGAGCATGAGACATAACATGAACCTTTGCATCAGCCCATGGCGTCATTTCACCGTTAAACCAAATAAAGTCAGCTTTCTTAGTCATTTGTATATTCCTTACATTGCACTTTGTGTGCGTAATAGTCGTGATTCTTGTTGTAGTACTTCAACTTCTGTAATGTCTGAAAGCTTAGTTAACTGTGCACAAAGCTGAGTTAATGGCCTTTGACTACTTACAGTGAGTTCAATATTAACATTGTCGCCGTCTGTTGATTGCCCCATATTCATGGAATTAATACGAAATCCACGATGGCGAGTGACCCTTAATATACGCTCTAAAACCTCAGGACGGAAACGGGCCAATATCGAGATTTGATGTTGCATCATAATGGTTTCTCCATCATTTTTTCATTACTAGCCCCAGGTGGAACCAACGGCCAGACATTTTCTAGTTCATTAATTGATACCTGTAATAAATAGGCACCTTCGCTATTCAGCAATTCATCTAATGCAGCATTAACTTCTGACTTATCAGTAATTCGTTGGCCTTTGATACCAAACGCACTGGCTAATGCCACAAAATCAGGGTTATCCGTCAAAATCGTTTCACTATAACGCTGCTCAAAAAACAGTTCCTGCCATTGGCGAACCATGCCTAAGCGTTGGTTATCGATCAAAAGGATTTTTACAGGAAGTTGCTTACGTTTGATGGTTCCCAACTCTTGGACATTCATCATAAATGACCCATCCCCAGATACACAGACTACAGTATCCTCAGGCCTAGCAACCTGTGCACCAATTGCCGCAGGGATACCAAACCCCATGGTGCCAAGCCCACTAGAGGTTAAGAAATTTTCAGGGCCATCAACGGTGATATGCTGTGCTGACCACATTTGGTGTTGCCCTACATCGGTGGTCACAACCGTATTTGGTTTCATTTTATCCGACAGCTGTTTCAATAACAGTGGCGCATAAATAGGTTCACCAGGATGGTCATAACGCCAACCAAACTCTTTTTTAAGTTGCTGAACTTCCTGCTGCCAAGGTTCAATTGATTTTTTAAGCATTAATTCAGGGAGTAATACTTTTGCATCACCATGTAGCGCAACATGTGTTTGACGTAATTTGTCTAATTCTACGTGGTCTATATCGATATGAATCACTTTGGCGTTCGGTGCAAAAGTATTCAACTTACCTGTTACCCTATCATCAAAACGAGCACCAACAGCGATGAGTAAGTCACAGCGTTGCACTGAAATATTGGCTGCTTTAGTACCATGCATACCTAACATGCCTAAATAGTTTTCATCTAAAGGGCTCACGGCACCAAGCCCTTTTAACGTTGCAACTGAAGGAACACCTGTAAACTCAATAAATTCACGTAATTCTTTAACGGCACCAGACATTCCAACACCGCCACCAACGTACAACATAGGCTTTTCTGATTGTTCTAATAGCATTCTTGCCTGTTGTATTTCAGATAAAGGTGAAGTGACTTCTTGCTCTACCGGCATTAAAAATGGAGACAACTCAGCTTGTTGTAGCTGAATATCTTTCGGAATATCAATCAGTACAGGACCAGGACGCCCACTATTTGCGATTGCGAAAGCCTCAGCAAGAATGCGAGGTAAATCCTCGATATCTTCAACCAAAAAACTGTGCTTAGTACAAGCTAAGGACAACCCTAAAACATCGATTTCTTGAAAGGCATCGGTTCCAATAAACTCAGAAGCAACCTGCCCAGTAATGGCGACAACAGGAACGGAATCTAACAATGCATCAGCCAATCCCGTGATAACATTTGTTGCGCCAGGACCCGATGTTGCGATACATACCCCTGTTTTCCCTGTTGAACGTGCATATCCAATCGCAGCAATTACAGCCCCTTGCTCATGTCGACACAACAAATGCTCAACTCCGCCATCATACAATGCGTCATAAACTGGCATAATTGCGCCACCAGGATACCCAAATACGGTATCAACTCCCTGTGTTCGCAATGCTTGAACTAACCATTGTGCTCCGTTCATGCTTTATCTCCTGTCCGTCTACTTTATCTATTTGTATTTGTTATGTTTTATTTAGTGTGTTTGCATTCATCAACATTTATGTCAAAAAAAACCCCGCGCCTTTCGGTGCGGGGTTCTCGTGAGATCTGGCTGTTATTTTAGCCTTCGTCGTCCAAGTGCAGCCCCGCACGGTGGGATAATAATCACCACCACGCTAATAATAATTAGGCTAACTGCTTGGATAAATGCGTTCATGAGTTTTACTTTTTCAATATTCTTAATTATCTATTATTTAGAGTTATCATTTTAAAATCGTTTTGACAACTTTTATTTAATTTATTTATTTTCAAAACATTAAATTATTTAAAAATCATATCGTTATCAACAAATTAGCATTATAAACTGCTTAAACTACCGTTTCTCAGTAAAATTCAATAGAATACATAGCATAATCAGCTACATCATCCGCACCAGCCATTCAATACCATTAAGATTCACGCCAAAAAACTAATTACTTTTTCTTATGAATATCCAAGTTCAGTATAGCTTCCACTCTTTATAAAATTAACGCAATCACTGTTATAACAAGTCCTCGAAGCTACTCGACGCAAATTGAAACAGCCTAGTAACTAAGCAATTAAATTATCGAGCAGCTTCGCAAATATGTTATCAACTCAAGATAAACAAACCTAATTTCAGCAGAATATTACTCTGTAAAAAATATTGGAGGGCTTATGACATTAGCAATTGTTTACACTAGAGCATCAATTGGGTTAGAAGCACCTCTTGTTACTGTTGAGGCACATATTAGTAATGGGCTTCCAGGTTTAACACTTGTTGGGCTACCAGAAACAGCAGTAAAAGAAGCAAGAGATAGAGTTCGAAGCGCTCTACTAAATAGCGGGTTTGAATATCCAGCTAAAAAAATAACGGTTAATTTAGCCCCAGCAGATTTACCAAAAGAAAGTGGTCGGTATGACCTTGCCATCGCTATTGCCATACTCGCATCATCAGGGCAAATCCCCCACGAGCCATTAAAACAGTATGAATTTTTAGGCGAACTTGCTTTGTCTGGCGATGTTCGCTATGTCAACAGTGCTATTCCAGCGGCCCAATCAGCATTAAAACAACAGCGCTCTTTAATACTATCAACGGAGAACCAACACCAACTAGGCCTACTTCCAGATAATAGCGTTTATTTCACGACATCCTTATTAGAGCTCTGCCATTTTTTACATAACAAACACACATTAGTTTGTAATCAACAAGTTCATCAAGCATCTATCCCAACCAAGCAAGAAGGTGATATCAACGATATTATTGGTCAAGAACATGGGAAACGGGCATTAGAAATCTGTGCTGCAGGTGGACATAATTTACTCTTGTTAGGTCCTCCGGGGACAGGAAAAACTATGCTAGCAAGCCGTCTAATGACTTTACTCCCCCCCATTAACCTCTCAAGAAGCCTTAGAAGTTGCTTCACTACATAGTTTAAGTGAAAACACAAAAGAAGACATGAATTGGCCAATAAGGCCTTTTAGAGCACCCCACCATAGTGCATCAATTGCCGCTTTAATTGGTGGTGGCTCTCTTCCCAAACCTGGTGAGATCTCACTTGCACACCATGGTGTTTTATTTTTAGATGAATTACCCGAATTTAGCCGCTCGGTATTAGATTCTTTACGAGAACCCCTAGAATCTAGAAAAATTAGCATTTCTCGAGCAAAAGCAAAAGTTTGCTATCCTGCCAGTTTCCAGCTAATTGCGGCCCTAAATCCTAGCCCAACAGGCCATTACCAAGGAGAAATGAGCCGCTCAGCTCCTACTCGCATACTACGTTATCTTTCACGCATATCAGGGCCTTTTATTGACCGATTTGATCTTTCAATAGAGATTCCATTGTTACCTCTCGGTTCATTAAGTAATCAAACTAACCAAGGTGAAACAAGTGAACAGGTTAGACAAAGAGTCATCGAAGCCAGAAATAGGCAACTTAGGCGAGCTGGAAAAATTAATAGTTTACTAACACCAAGAGAAACCACACAATTTTGCCTGCTAACAACAAAAGATGCGTTATTCTTAGAACATGCATTAAATAAGCTAGGTCTTTCCATTCGAGCTTGGCACAGAATTTTAAGGGTTGCTAGAACAATCGCCGACCTTAATGCCGCAGAAACTATTGAACGTTCAGATTTATTAGAAGCTTTGGGGTATCGAGCAATGGATAAGTTATTGCTTCATTTGCAAAAACAAGTAAGCTGAGAAGAGTGGACAGATAAGTACTTATTATCCCGTAGAAATAAAGGGACCGAAGTCCCTCTTATCATACGATGATAATATTAATCATCTGTATCAGTGTAGTCTTCCGATGGGTCTATCTGCGGTTTACCGCCAGATAAAGTATGGAAGCGTTTTGGACGGTTAATACGGCTAGAATATTTTGTCCAAACTTTTTCTTCTGGGGTAGCCGGTTCACGTTCACCACGGCATACAGCGACGAAAAGTTTTTCTTCTTCTGTCTGAGGTGCACGTTTACCTGTATCAAGCTCATTAAAAGCTTGGCCGAGACGTTCTAGCAACTGAGCTTCTTTAATGGTGAAATCACCATGACGAGAAAAGCCACGTGGGTAATGTTTGTTATCAAAAAAACGATTAGTCGTGATGAAGCTATCTGCCATCTGACACACTCCTAACTTATTACAGTCAAACTCTATATGGCGCGGAGTATTAGACAGCATTGACAATCTGTAAAACAAAACATTTAAATCATCACGACAAAAATAATTGGAGATGCATGTGGACAGCGAGTTATTGAGAACTTTTTTAGAGGTCAGTAAAACTAGGCACTTTGGTCGAGCCGCAGAATCACTCTATTTAACGCAATCAGCGGTTAGCTTCCGTATTAGGCAATTAGAAACACAATTAGGTACAAGCCTATTTACGCGGCATAGAAATAATATCCGGTTAACAGCTGCAGGAGAAAGGCTTGTTCCATATGCTGAATCGTTAATGAATACCTGGCTGCAAGCTAAAAAAGAAATATCTCATGCCTCACAACACACAGAGCTTTCTATTGGTGCAACAGCTTCACTTTGGGAAGGTTATCTAACTGACTGGGTAGAAGAACTTTATAATCAACATGATGAACTGCGGCTCGAAGCTAGGGTTTCAACGCGCCAGTCTCTTGTTAAGCAACTACATTCTAGAGAATTAGACTTATTAATCGCAACTGAACCACCTAAAATGGATGAGTTTGAAAGTACAATCATCGGTACGATTGACTTACAACTCATGGCTTCCCAAAAAAATATTGCACTCACAAAATATAATTTTATAAGGCTTGAATGGGGTGCTGACTTCCATCCAAAAAATGAACCTTCATTAACTCAAGATGACACACCTGTTATGATCACTACCTCAGCCCATATTACCCGCCAATTACTTCCTGTATCGCTTTCAGCGGCATTTTTACCTGCTCATTGGGTATATCAATATCCGGGCTTAAAAACGCTCTCAGAAACCTCAATAAACAAACCTTTGTATGCAGTTTGGCTCCAGAAAAACGATCAGCAAGCTCTTATCAATCAACTGATTAAAACTCCAATAAAAAATGCACAGTTAAGTGAATAAAAAATAAGAAGGTGAGTAACAAATCCACTCACCTTCCTATGATCCCATAAACAAACTATAGATCTCTGCAAAATAATCTTAATTGATACTTCATTTTGTTTTTTAATAAGATATATCAATAACAGATAACTGACCAATATTCATACAGCAATACAATGATATTTTGCTTTTTCAGCAAGATAATTTTTGAGCTTAATAAAAATTAAACTACCAACTTTATATATACGCTCATTTTTCTAACTTAAATATTGAGCACAACAAAATATTATTCAACCTGTGAATACATTGAGAAGTATAAAGTCGTAAGTAACAACTCACTGATGATACGAAAAATAAATATAAGATGGTGAAAATAAAAAGTAGCTGGGAGAACGTAACATCACAGTGTATTTAAATAGTGAATACGATTAAGAGATACAAAACAGTGGGATAGCTAATGGGATAAAATAAATTGAAAATTAGCAGAAGGGGAAAAATAACTTTATATTTATAGTCATACGAATAAAGAAAAACCCGATTAAACTAATCGGGTTATCAATAGATACTTCTTTTATTATTACTTAATTGGTAACTGGCAGGGGCGGAGAGACTCGAACTCCCAACACCCGGTTTTGGAGACCGGTGCTCTACCAATTGAACTACGCCCCTAAATTAAGTGGCGGAACGGACGGGACTCGAACCCGCGACCCCCTGCGTGACAGGCAGGTATTCTAACCAACTGAACTACCGCTCCACTTATTCTTTTGCCTTTCGGCTGTTTACTGCTTATTGAGCAATAAACCTTTAATTAATGTCTGGCAGTTCCCTACTCTCACATGGGGAGACCCCACACTACCATCGGCGCTACGGCGTTTCACTGCTGAGTTCGGCATGGGGTCAGGTGGGACCACCGCGCTATTGCCGCCAGACAAATTCTGTTTTGTTCCCGTTTAATTTGGTTTTCACCTTCCTTAAACCAGAACCTCAATCTCAAACAAGCTGCGTGTCCTTCACCTTTCGGCTTCTCACTTCTCGAAAACAACTCTATCTCTCTAAAACACCTTCGGTGTTGTCAGGTTAAGCCTCACGGTTCATTAGTATTGGTTAGCTCAACGTATCGCTACGCTTACACACCCAACCTATCAACGTCTTAGTCTTAAACGTTCCTTTAGGACTCTTAAAGAGTCAGGGAAGACTCATCTCAAGGCAAGTTTCCCGCTTAGATGCTTTCAGCGGTTATCTCTTCCGCACTTAGCTACCGGGCAATGCCATTGGCATGACAACCCGAACACCAGTGGTGCGTCCACTCCGGTCCTCTCGTACTAGGAGCAGCCCCTTTCAATCTTCCAACGCCCACGGCAGATAGGGACCGAACTGTCTCACGACGTTCTAAACCCAGCTCGCGTACCACTTTAAACGGCGAACAGCCGTACCCTTGGGACCTACTTCAGCCCCAGGATGTGATGAGCCGACATCGAGGTGCCAAACACCGCCGTCGATATGAACTCTTGGGCGGTATCAGCCTGTTATCCCCGGAGTACCTTTTATCCGTTGAGCGATGGCCCTTCCATTCAGAACCACCGGATCACTAAGACCTACTTTCGTACCTGCTCGAGCCGTCACTCTCGCAGTCAAGCTGGCTTATGCCTTTGCACTAACCGCATGATGTCCGACCATGCTTAGCCAACCTTCGTGCTCCTCCGTTACTCTTTGGGAGGAGACCGCCCCAGTCAAACTACCCACCAGACACTGTCCGCACCCCAGATAATGGGGCAACGTTAGAACATCAAACATTAAAGGGTGGTATTTCAAGGTTGGCTCCACGCAGACTGGCGTCCACGCTTCGAAGCCTCCCACCTATCCTACACATCAAGGCTCAATGTTCAGTGTCAAGCTATAGTAAAGGTTCACGGGGTCTTTCCGTCTTGCCGCGGGTACACTGCATCTTCACAGCGAGTTCAATTTCACTGAGTCTCGGGTGGAGACAGCCTGGCCATCATTACGCCATTCGTGCAGGTCGGAACTTACCCGACAAGGAATTTCGCTACCTTAGGACCGTTATAGTTACGGCCGCCGTTTACTGGGGCTTCGATCAAGAGCTTCTCCTTACGGATAACCCCATCAATTAACCTTCCAGCACCGGGCAGGCGTCACACCGTATACGTCCACTTTCGTGTTTGCACAGTGCTGTGTTTTTAATAAACAGTTGCAGCCAGCTGGTATCTGCGACTGGCTTCAGCTCCATGAGTAAATCACTTCACCTAATGCCAGCGTGCCTTCTCCCGAAGTTACGGCACCATTTTGCCTAGTTCCTTCACCCGAGTTCTCTCAAGCGCCTGAGTATTCTCTACCTGACCACCTGTGTCGGTTTGGGGTACGATTAATGATAATCTAGAGCTTAGAGGCTTTTCCTGGAAGCGGGGCATGAGCTACTTCATCACCGTAGTGACTCGTCATCGAACCTCAGCATGTAGTGAACCGGATTTGCCTAATTCACCTGCCTACATTCTTAAACCGGGACAACCGTCGCCCGGATAGCCTAGCCTTCTCCGTCCCCCCATCGCAATTATCACCAGTACGGGAATATTAACCCGTTTCCCATCGACTACGCATTTCTGCCTCGCCTTAGGGGTCGACTCACCCTGCCCCGATTAACGTTGGACAGGAACCCTTGGTCTTCCGGCGTGCGGGTTTTTCACCCGCATTATCGTTACTTATGTCAGCATTCGCACTTCTGATACCTCCAGCATGCCTCACAGCACACCTTCACAGGCTTACAGAACGCTCCCCTACCCAACAATATTTACATATCGCTGCCGCAGCTTCGGTGCATAGTTTAGCCCCGTTACATCTTCCGCGCAGGCCGACTCGACCAGTGAGCTATTACGCTTTCTTTAAATGATGGCTGCTTCTAAGCCAACATCCTGGCTGTCTGAGCCTTCCCACTTCGTTTCCCACTTAACTATGACTTTGGGACCTTAGCTGGCGGTCTGGGTTGTTTCCCTCTTCACGACGAACGTTAGCACCCGCCGTGTGTCTCCCGTGATAACATTCTTCGGTATTCGTAGTTTGCATCGAGTTGGTAAGTCGGGATGACCCCCTAGTCGAAACAGTGCTCTACCCCCGAAGATGAGTTCACGAGGCGCTACCTAAATAGCTTTCGGGGAGAACCAGCTATCTCCCGGTTTGATTGGCCTTTCACCCCCAGCCACAAGTCATCCGCTAATTTTTCAACATTAGTCGGTTCGGTCCTCCAGTTAGTGTTACCCAACCTTCAACCTGCCCATGGCTAGATCACCGGGTTTCGGGTCTATACCCTGCAACTTATTCGCCCAGTTAAGACTCGGTTTCCCTACGGCTCCCCTATACGGTTAACCTTGCTACAGAATATAAGTCGCTGACCCATTATACAAAAGGTACGCAGTCACCCTGATAAATCAAGGCTCCCACTGCTTGTACGTACACGGTTTCAGGTTCTATTTCACTCCCCTCGCCGGGGTTCTTTTCGCCTTTCCCTCACGGTACTGGTTCACTATCGGTCAATCAGGAGTATTTAGCCTTGGAGGATGGTCCCCCCATATTCAGACAGGATAACACGTGTCCCGCCCTACTCGTCGAGTTCACAACACTAACATCTTCGGATACGGGGCTATCACCCTTTACTGCCGGACTTTCCAGACCGTTCTCCTGATGCTAATGCTGATTAAGACTCTGGGCTGCTCCCCGTTCGCTCGCCGCTACTAGGGGAATCTCGGTTGATTTCTTTTCCTCGGGGTACTGAGATGTTTCAGTTCCCCCGGTTCGCTTCGTTTGACTATGTATTCATCAAACGATAGTGCAACGAATTGCACTGGGTTTCCCCATTCGGAAATCGTCGGTTGTAACGGTTCATATCACCTTACCGACGCTTATCGCAGATTAGCACGTCCTTCATCGCCTCTGATTGCCTAGGCATCCACCGTGTACGCTTAGTCGCTTAACCTCACAACCCGAAATTGTTTCAACGTTCACCTTACTGTCATGGCTGTGCGTGCATTCCTTCTTTGTTGGGCAGTGCTCGCAATGCTCACATACTTATGTATGCTGCGCTTGCTGTGCGCTGGCCGCCGCGAAGGACTGACTGCTCGCTCATGCCACTCGCTAAAGTGACCGAAAATTTCAGGTCTGAAATTTTGAGAGACTCTCACATTGTTTAAGCGATAAACAATGTGCGTTGTTTTCAATTTTCAGCTTGTTCCAGATTGTTAAAGAGCATAATTGTTAAACCAACTACAATATAATTGGCTTAATCATTATTGGGGACATCGTCTTTCACTCGATATCGGCGCAATTGGCGTCCCCTAGGGGATTCGAACCCCTGTTACCGCCGTGAAAGGGCGGTGTCCTAGGCCTCTAGACGAAGGGGACACAAGATATTGCACATACTGCTGCGGTATCTCATGTAAGTCCTATTCTCTTGAATAAGTCTACCACGTATAGCCTATTGCTCTACTTTCTATCAGACAATCTGTGTGAGCACTTCACAAAAACACTTCAATGGTAAGGAGGTGATCCAACCGCAGGTTCCCCTACGGTTACCTTGTTACGACTTCACCCCAGTCATGAATCACAAAGTGGTAAGCGCCCTCCCGAAGGTTAAGCTACCTACTTCTTTTGCAACCCACTCCCATGGTGTGACGGGCGGTGTGTACAAGGCCCGGGAACGTATTCACCGTAGCATTCTGATCTACGATTACTAGCGATTCCGACTTCATGGAGTCGAGTTGCAGACTCCAATCCGGACTACGACGTACTTTATGAGTTCCGCTTGCTCTCGCGAGGTCGCTTCTCTTTGTATACGCCATTGTAGCACGTGTGTAGCCCTACTCGTAAGGGCCATGATGACTTGACGTCATCCCCACCTTCCTCCGGTTTATCACCGGCAGTCTCCTTTGAGTTCCCGACCGAATCGCTGGCAACAAAGGATAAGGGTTGCGCTCGTTGCGGGACTTAACCCAACATTTCACAACACGAGCTGACGACAGCCATGCAGCACCTGTCTCAGAGTTCCCGAAGGCACTAAAGCATCTCTGCTAAATTCTCTGGATGTCAAGAGTAGGTAAGGTTCTTCGCGTTGCATCGAATTAAACCACATGCTCCACCGCTTGTGCGGGCCCCCGTCAATTCATTTGAGTTTTAACCTTGCGGCCGTACTCCCCAGGCGGTCGATTTAACGCGTTAGCTCCGAAAGCCACTCCTCTAGGGAACAACCTTCAAATCGACATCGTTTACAGCGTGGACTACCAGGGTATCTAATCCTGTTTGCTCCCCACGCTTTCGCACCTGAGCGTCAGTCTTTGTCCAGGGGGCCGCCTTCGCCACCGGTATTCCTCCACATCTCTACGCATTTCACCGCTACACATGGAATTCTACCCCCCTCTACAAGACTCTAGCTGACCAGTCTTAGATGCCATTCCCAGGTTAAGCCCGGGGATTTCACATCTAACTTAATCAACCGCCTGCGTGCGCTTTACGCCCAGTAATTCCGATTAACGCTTGCACCCTCCGTATTACCGCGGCTGCTGGCACGGAGTTAGCCGGTGCTTCTTCTGTCGGTAACGTCAATCGTTGATGATATTAGCATCAACGCCTTCCTCCCGACTGAAAGTACTTTACAACCCTAGGGCCTTCTTCATACACGCGGCATGGCTGCATCAGGCTTGCGCCCATTGTGCAATATTCCCCACTGCTGCCTCCCGTAGGAGTCTGGGCCGTGTCTCAGTCCCAGTGTGGCTGATCATCCTCTCAGACCAGCTAGGGATCGTCGCCTAGGTGAGCCATTACCTCACCTACTAGCTAATCCCATATGGGTTCATCCGATAGCGCAAGGACCGAAGTTCCCCTGCTTTGCTCCTTAGAGATTATGCGGTATTAGCTACCGTTTCCAGTAGTTATCCCCCTCTATCGGGCAGATCCCCATACATTACTCACCCGTCCGCCGCTCGTCAGCGAGAAGCAAGCTTCCCCTGTTACCGCTCGACTTGCATGTGTTAGGCCTGCCGCCAGCGTTCAATCTGAGCCATGATCAAACTCTTCAATTAAAAAGCTTGATGCTCAAAGAATGTTTACTGTCGTATGTCTTCTTGCGAAAACATATTACCTATTAGTTCATATATATGAATTAACGTGTTAGTCACTCTTCAAGACTTAAAATCAAATATTTTTTTGATAGTGTCCTGTGAGTGCCCACACAGATTGTCTGATAAATTGTTAAAGAGCGTTGCGACTGAATCTTTCGATTTTTGAACCGGATTCCGTGAATCAGGTCGTTGTCGCGAGGTGTCGTATAATACGTTTTTTATTTAGAAAGTCAAGCGTTTATTTTCAACTTTTTTCTTTCTCACCTCTGTTATCACTGGGTTACGAAGTTTTCTTCTAACCGGTTTGTCGTGACAACGGATGCGCATTATAGGGAGCCTTCAGAATTACACAACCTTTTTTTTAAAAAAAAACTCTGTTTGCGGATAAAATAGCCACCTTGTGCTTTTTCACCGCATAACGGTTATAAAAGAAACGACTTCATGCCTATAATTCTAACTTTAGCAACCTACTCGCTCATAAATTCATAATGAACTAATGAGTTATTTAACTGCTATCTTTTATTTCTTTTTTACGGTTATCACTATGAACACACTTTTACGTCCTTATTTAGGTATTTACCCTTCTATTAATGCACGCGTTTTCATTGACCCATCTTCTGTTGTAATTGGAGATGTTCGCATAGCTGATGATGTCAGTATTTGGCCTCTTTCTGTTTTGCGTGGTGATGTTAACTATATTTCTATTGGTGCACGTACCAATATTCAAGATGGCTCAGTTCTACATGTCACACATAAATCCGCAAGTAACCCTGAGGGGAACCCGTTAATTATTGGAGAAGATGTCACCATTGGTCATAAAGTTATGTTACATGGTTGCACTATAGGAAATAGAGTGCTGGTTGGAATGGGTTCAATTGTTATTGATGGAGCTATAGTGGAAGATGACGTTATTATTGGGGCTAACAGTTTAGTGACCCAAGGGAAAAGGCTCGAATCCGGTTACTTATATACAGGGAGCCCAGCAAAAGCCATCCGAAAATTGACTGATGCTGAGTTAAGCCATTTACGTTATTCAGCGAATAACTATGTCGAATGGAAAAATAACTATTTAGCTTCTGATAATATGTAAAGCCCATCGTCATCATCGAGGCCTTGTTCAATCAAGGCTTCAAACTCTTCTTCTATATCCCATCGATACTGCTGAAATAAACTCAAAGGTGTTTCTTCTTTACCATAACGTTGAAATAACAATGACTGAGGAATTGCACATTCCGCAAGCATTCCGCTGATCAACACAGGAAAGCGTACTTGCTTGGATAGCGCATCCCACTCTTCTCTATCAGGGAATTGAATTTGCTGATTCACCCTTTCAATTCCTTATATAAGGCAGATAGAACAGGTGTAATTTCAGGAAGAATGCCATGCCATAGTTTAAAAGAAAACGCGGCTTGCCCTACTAGCATACCTAGGCCATCGGCTATTTTAGTCACTTGATGTTGAGTCACAAACTCAAGGAAGGGCGTTAATGATGATTGATAAAACATGTCATAGCATGCAACTTGATCGCTAAACACATTTGGATTGATTGCAGGAACCTCTCCACTTACACCAGATGAAGTCGCATTGATAATCAGATCAAAATCAGCAGATACGATCTGTGAGATCTCTTTCCCGCACATTTTACCTAGTGCTGAAAATTCATTAACTAATAATTCAACCTTAGAAAAGGTTCTATTTGTCAAAGTGATATCACAGCCATATTCTAAAAGTGGCAATAATGCTCCACGTGTCGCACCACCAGCACCAATCATTAATATTCGGCTATTTGGATGAACAAACTTTAAACGTTGTAAATCTAACAAAAGCCCCATTCCATCGGTGTTGTCGCCCAACAATCGATTATCATCAAGCTTCATCACCGTATTAACAGCGCCACAAACTTGAGCTCTTGCAGTTAATTCAGAAACAGCCTGAAAAGCACGCTCCTTAAATGGCAAAGTAATGTTTGCGCCCTTTCCACCCTGAGAAAAAAAACCTATTAGACTTTGTTCGAATCCCTCGATTGGTGCTAGGACTTTTTCATATTCAAGGGAAACCCCTGTTTGCTCTGCAAACATTTTATGTATAACAGGTGATTTACTGTGTTGAATTGGATTACCAAAAACCGCAAACATTTCCATCAATATTATCCTTTACGATATAATTGCCCTGTTTTTGCATCTCTTATTTCAGATGGGTTTTGACGACCACCGACCATTCCATCAAGAACAGGAATACTCCCGTTGAACTGTGCAATAACATCTTCAGTTGTCCTACAAGGCTCTAACCCACTTAAATTAGCACTTGTAGATACCAAAGGTTTGCCATAATGACGGCATAATTTTTTTACTAATTCATGGTCTGTAACTCTCACTGCGATAGTATCAAACCGACCTGTCAACCATTTTGGAGTCGTTACTTTTGCCGGGATCACCCATGTTACTGGCCCCGGCCATGTTGCAAACATCGCTTGCTTTTGTTCTTCTGTTAGTTGCTCATCATCTATATAGTCTTTTAATTGCTCGTAGCTATCAGCGATAAGGATTAATCCTTTTTCCCAAGGGCGTTGCTTTAACTCTAATAACTTATATACCGCTGTTTCACTATCAGGGTCACAACCTAAACCAAATACGGCTTCTGTTGGATAGGCAATAACCTCCTCATGTTGTAATGAACTAATAATACTTTCAATTGCAGGTGTAGATATATTTGACATAGTTTTAACTCATTATTCTTCTTGTTGTTTACCGCAGCGTTTGCTGGCACAAAATAATCTTACTCCCTGTCCCCCCCTTTTTTCCATAAGTAATGGATACTCACAATACTTACATTTACCATTAATAGGCTTATTATTTAATATAAACTGACAGTTAGGGTAATTGTCGCAAGCATAAAAAGTCTTACCATAACGCGATTTTCTCTGTAATAAATTCCCTTTTTGGCATTGCGGACAAGAAATTTTAGTTTCATCCGGTTTATCAATTAGCTCAATATGTTCACATTCAGGATAATTACTACAACCAATAAACATGCCAAATCGGCCTTGCTTAAGCACTAGGTCGTGACTACATTTAGGACAATGTTGACCTTCTAATACTTTAATTATATGACTTTCCACCGTAGGTCTTAGCGGTCTCATATAATGACATTGTGGATAACTTGAACAACCTAAAAAAGGCCCATGTGAACTATTGCGGATAACAAGCAAAGAATCGCATTCTGGACAATGTTCATTTTTTTCTGTATCGAAGGGCAGTTGTTTAGACATGTTTTTCTCTACTGTTGCTTTTAACTAAGTTACTCTGGTATACCCACCAGCCCCCGAGCTAACTACCCCATTAATTTCCATCTCAGTTAATATGGTAATAATTTGAGTAACTGGAATTTGGGTTTGTTCTGCAATGACATCTACTGGTGTCGCTTGGTACCCAACCATACCTAAAATTTTATTTTCTACCACATTAAACTCAAGTGGTGCCTGTTCTATAGGTAATTCGGTTTGTATCCAATTTAACCCATCACCTATATGCTGTAAAACATCCTCAGGTTCAGCTAATAGATAAGCTCCCTGCTGTAATAACCAATGGTTGCCATGAAATGCAGAGTTACCTAATGGAGCAGGCAATGTAAATAAGTCGCGGTTTTGCTCTAATGCATACCTAGCGGTTATCAGTGAGCCACTTTTCATCCCTGCTTCGATTACAATAACTGCTTTACTTAACCCACTAATAATACGGTTTCTCTTGGGAAATTGTTTAGGTAATGGTGGTGCATCAGGCCAATATTCTGAAATCAAAGCACCATAATTTTTGATTTTTTCAGCCAATTCAGTATGTTGACGTGGATAAATATTCGCTAACCCGCTACCTAAAACCGCAATTGTTTCACCTCGATTATCAAGGGCAGCCTTATGGCTTATACCGTCGATACCTAATGCAAGCCCACTGGTGATGGTTATACCATGATGGACAAAGCTCTTCACAAATAGGTTAGTCCATATTCTGCCGTATTCACTTGCTCTACGACTTCCAACTACAGCAATTTGTGGCGTTACCAATAATTCACTTTTTCCCACGACAAATAATAAAAGAGGAGGACGGTAAATTTGCTTTAATAAAAAAGGGTAATGGGAATCACAGAAAGTAATCATTTGATGATGTTTATTTGAAAGCCATGCCTGTACTTTCTCAAGCCGGTGCATAGAGACATTCATAAACTGTAATTGCTGTATTTCATTCAAACCATGATGGTGTAAAGTCTGATAGCTAATTTTATTTAGTTGTTTTAGCTCATTAATTATTCTTACTGCATTCAGAGGTAATAACCTTTTAACCTGTGACATTCTTAACCAAATTTCTTGGATATTCATTATTGTCATCCTGACTCATCAACAAATAGGTTCTTCAGTGAACAAATCATAACCAATACTGTCAATATGAATGAGAAATGTCTAGAATAGTCATTAATTCCCATTCACATTTTGGAAACTGCTCGAAAAATTTATGTCAGTCTTAAACGTATTACATTACCCAGACGAACGCTTACGCACAATTGCTAAGCCAGTAGACAAAGTTGATGCTTCTATACAGCGTATCGTTGATGATATGTTCGATACCATGTATGAAGAAGAAGGTATTGGCCTTGCAGCAACACAAGTTGATATCCACCAGAGAATCATCGTTATTGATGTGTCTGAAACTCGTGATGATCGCTTAGTTCTTATTAACCCTGAATTACTAGATAAATCAGGGGAAACGGGGATCGAAGAAGGTTGCTTGTCTATTCCAGAACAACATGGCTTCGTCCCTCGTGCTGAGCAGGTAAAAGTTCGCGCGCTAAACTATAACGGAGAGTCTTTTGAACTGGAGGCTGATGGTTTATTAGCTATCTGTATCCAACATGAGATGGACCACCTTGTTGGTAAACTATTCGTTGACTATTTATCGCCTTTAAAACGTCAGCGCATCCGCCAGAAAGTTGAAAAGTTAGACAGACTAAGAGCAAAAGAAGCCAAAAATAGCTAATTCGCTACATATAAATAGGGAAATTAACGTGTCAGAGCCATTAAAAATTATTTTTGCGGGTACCCCCGATTTTGCGGCCAAACATTTAGCTGCTCTCTTAGATACTAGACACCAAATCGTTGGCGTCCTCACTCGCCATGATAAACCTGCGGGAAGAGGTAAAAAGTTAACTCCGAGCCCTGTCAAGGTTCTCGCTGAAGAACACCAAATCCCTGTTTTTCAACCAGTATCTCTTAAAGATAGCGAAAACCAGCAGTGGATAAAAAACCAAAATGCAGACTTAATGATAGTTGTTGCCTATGGCCTGATTCTACCGCAAGCCGTTCTCGATATTCCTCGCTTAGGTTGCTTGAATGTTCACGGCTCTTTGTTACCTCGCTGGAGAGGAGCGGCACCAATTCAACGTTCTATTTGGGCTGGTGATACTGAAACGGGTGTGACTATTATGCAAATGGATGCAGGTTTAGATACTGGAGACATGCTTTACAAAGCAATTTGTCCAATTAACCCTAGTGATACAAGCGCCTCGTTATATGACAAGTTAGCAATAATAGGCCCAGAAGCATTAATTCATACTGTTGAAATGCTATCCTCAGGCCAATGCACAGCTGAAAAACAAGATGATTCATTAGCAAATTACGCTGAAAAATTATCAAAAGAAGAAGCTCGCATTAATTGGCAAGATGATGCTGTACATATTGAGCGCTGTATTCGTGCTTTCAATCCTTGGCCAATGAGTTATTTCATGGTTGAAGAACAACTCATTAAAGTTTGGCAAGCTGAAGCACTCGAAGAAGCACATGATAAGCAACCAGGAACAATTATTAGCGCTGACAAAAAAGGTATATGCATTGCCACAGGAAATGGCATACTAAATATTACTCAGCTACAACCGCCTGGCAAAAAAGCAATGAGTGCACAAGATATCCTAAACTCTCGTCGCGAATGGTTTACCCCAGAGCAAGTTCTAGCATAACGAACTTGTAAACTGCCTGATACCTTCAGGCAGTTTTATTTCAGTCACTAATGAATTCATCCTCACCATATGAAAAACACATATAATTTGCGTAGTATCGCGGCAACAGCAATTTTCCAAGTCCTTGATAACGGCCAATCATTAAGCACTGTACTGCCTGACTTACAACGCAATATCAATGATAAAGATAAAGCTTTATTACAAGAAATTTGCTTTGGCGTTTTACGTTATTTACCTAAACTTGAATGGTTTATTAGCCAGCTAATGGAAAAACCATTAACGGGTAAACAAAGAACCCTACATTACTTAATTATGGTAGGCATCTACCAGCTACTTTATACTCGTATACCGCCTCATGCTGCATTAGCAGAAACAGTAGATGGCGCAGTTGCACTGAAAAAGCCCCAATTAAAAGGGCTTATTAATGGCGTATTACGTTCATTTCAGCGCCAACAAGTACAATTAGAAGAAAGGATTGCTAACAACACTAGCCAATATTTACATCCAAGCTGGTTATTAAAACGCCTACAAACTGCCTATCCAGAGGATTGGCAATCTATTATTGAAGCAAATAACCAACGCCCACCTATGTGGTTAAGAGTAAACTCTCAACATCACACTGCTGCACAATATCTCAACTTACTAGAACAATCTGAGATAACCGCACATTTGCACCCCTCACATCCAAATGCTATTCGGTTAGATGAACCCACCGCAGTATCTCGTCTTCCGGGCTTTGAAGATGGCTGGTCAACAGTACAAGATGTCTCAGCTCAAGGCTGCGCTGAATTGCTAGAACCTCAAAATGGGGAAAGTATTTTAGATTTATGTGCAGCACCAGGTGGAAAAACAACCCATATTTTAGAATTATCCCCTAGAGCGAATGTTATTGCTGTAGATATCGATGAATATCGCCTTAAAAGAGTGAAAGAAAATCTAATTCGTCTTAAGCAACATGCTGTTGTTATACAAGGAGACGGCACACAGCCTGAAAAATGGGCGAAAGATCAGCAATTTGACCGTATTTTACTTGATGCACCTTGTTCCGCTACAGGCGTTATTAGGCGTCATCCTGATATTAAATGGCTACGCCGTGATTCGGATATAAATGAATTGGCGCAACTACAAGCTCAAATTCTCGAAGCTATCTGGCCTTATTTAAAACCGGGCGGTACTCTACTTTATGCGACATGCTCAATTATGCCCGAAGAAAATGGAAAGCAAATACAAAATTTCCTATCTAAACATAATGACGCCAGTCTAAATGATGGAACCGATGCTGGGTTACAAGTATTACCAAGTACTAATGGTGGTGATGGTTTCTTTTATGCACGCTTAGTCAAAAAAGTGTAGTAAATTGTAGCCAGCTCTCTGATATAGGAAGATGTAATGAAGATCATTATTCTAGGTGCTGGGCAAGTTGGCGGAACGCTTGCTGAAAATTTAGTTGATGAGAACAATGATATTACCGTCGTTGATACCGATGCTGATCGGTTACGTCAATTACAGGATCAATTCGATCTTCGAGTGGTAAATGGTCATGGCTCTCACCCTAGAGTGCTTCGAGATGCAGGCGCAGAAGATGCGGATATGTTAGTAGCCGTTACCAATTCAGATGAAACTAACATGATTGCCTGCCAAATTGCATATAGCCTATTTAATACCCCAAATAAAATAGCGCGTATCAGGGCGACTGAATATATCCGTGAAGCCGACAAATTGTTTCTACCTGAACAAATCCCGATTGACTACTTAATATCGCCAGAACAACTAGTTATCGACTATATCTATAAATTAATTCAATACCCTGGCGCCCTTCAGGTTGTAAACTTTGCAGAAGGCAAAGTTAGCATAGTTGCTGTAAAAGCTTATTATGGCGGCTCACTCGTTGGTAATGCACTATCGAGCTTACGCGAACACATGCCACATATTGATACTCGTGTTGTCGCTATTTTCCGTCAAGATAGACCTATTCGCCCTCAAGGCTCAACAATTATTGAAGCGGGTGATGAGGTTTTTTTTGTTGCTTCAACACAACATATCCGAGCCGTAATGAGCGAGCTGCAAAGACTAGAAAAACCATACAAACGTTTGATGATAGTCGGTGGTGGTAACGTCGGAGCCGGTCTAGCAAGGCGACTAGAAAAAGATTACAGCGTGAAACTTATTGAGCGCAACCAGAAGCGCGCAACAGAACTTGCTGAATTGCTGCATGATACCATTGTATTTTATGGCGATGCATCCGACCAAGAACTACTCACAGAAGAACATATTGAGCAAATGGATGTTTTTATTGCCCTAACAAATGATGATGAAGCTAATATTATGTCTGCTATGTTAGCAAAAAAAATGGGGGCTAAAAAAGCAATGGTTCTTATACAACGCTCTGCATACGTTGAACTCGTTCAAGGTGGGGTGATTGATATTGCGATTTCACCTCAACAGGCAACTATTTCTGCTTTATTAAGCCATGTAAGAAAAGCGGATATAGTCAATGTTTCATCTTTAAGAAGAGGCGTTGCGGAAGCTATTGAGGCAATTGCACACGGTGATGAAAATACGTCAAAAGTTGTTGGCAAAAAAATATCTGAAATTAAACTTCCTCCTGGAACTATTATTGGTGCAATTGTTCGTGAAGAAGAAGTCATTATAGCTAGTGATTACCATATAATTGAACAAGGTGACCATGTCATTATGTTTATTACAGATAAAAAGTATGTACCCGAAGTTGAAAAATTATTTCAGCCAAGTCCATTCTTTTTATAAAAATAGCAAATATTTGTAGCTTAATAATTTTAGCGACTATAATTTGTTAACCTAATACATGTTTTGTTTCAATTGAGTTATTTATTAAGGGGTCGTCTAATGAGCTTTTTAAAAGATTTCCGCGAATTTGCTATGAAGGGCAATGTAGTGGATATGGCAGTTGGTATTATTATTGGTGCTGCATTTGGTAAAATCGTATCTTCATTAGTTGCTGATGTCATTATGCCTCCGCTAGGTTTACTAATCGGAGGTGTTGATTTCAAATCATTCAGCGTAGTATTAAAAGAAGCGCAAGGTGATTTACCAGCAGTAGTACTAAATTATGGTATGTTTATACAAACCGTTTTTGACTTCGTTATTGTTGCGTTCGCTATCTTTATGGCAATTAAGGTCATGAATAAAGTTCGCCGTGAAAAAGAAGCCGCACCAGCAGAGCCGGCCCCACCATCTAAAGAAGAAGTTCTGTTATCAGAAATTCGTGATCTTTTAAAAGAACAAAATAAAAATTAACTAAAAGGCCAGTGGTAATAAGTAAATAAACCTATTACCGCTGGCCTCCCAGTTAACTGACTTCTTATTTTTTCTTTTCTTGTATAACTACCTTTTCCTTTTTTGTTTTTTTCAACTCTTTGGCGAAATAGTGGATCATGTAGTAATGCTTCAATCGCATTATCTTTAATCTCACCACGTTTATGTTGATATTTACTCATGATATACCCTCATATAATTAGCAGATTGTATAATTAATAAACTTTAGATGCGCCTTTTTCTAGTATTTCCATAATGGAGCAATAGGTTGTCGCATGTTCTTCTCCACAACATGCTGAACTTAACATCTTCAGCGAATCGCGCATAATAATAAGCTCTTGTATCTTTTTTTCAACTTCAAGTAATCTGAGATCAACAATCTGTTTAGATTCTTGGCAGGTATGATGTTCAGGATCCACTCGTATTGAAAGTAGTTCAGTGATAGCTTCTAAAGTAAAACCTAACTGTTTTGCATAACGAATAAAACGCAGTCGCTGTAGGTCTTGTTCCGTAAATAACCGATACCCACCTTCTGTTCTTTCTTTATGTCCCATCAAACCTTGTTTTTCATAAAAACGAATCGTATCAGGCGTCACATCTGCTAGCCTAGCAAGTTCACCTATCTTATACATGCTCATAATACTTACCTGTAGATATGGGTTAACCACGAAAAAATCAAGGGAATAAATTTATTTGAAGAAGTAAGAATAGCAGGTACAAAAAAACCGGGCAAATATACCCGGTTTTCTTGAAAGCGACAGCAGATTACTCTGCAGCTGCTTCTTGAGACTCAACAGCACGGTCAACAAGCTCGATGTAAGCCATCGGAGCGTTGTCACCTGTGCGGTAGCCACACTTAAGAATACGAGTGTAACCACCTGCACGAGCTGCGAAACGAGGTCCCAGTTCATTAAATAATTTTGCAACGATCTCGTTATCACGAGTACGTGCGAATGCCAGACGACGATTAGCTACGCTGTCGGTCTTGGCAAGAGTAATCAGCGGCTCAACGACGCGACGCAGTTCTTTCGCTTTAGGCAGAGTCGTCTTGATGATTTCATGACGAACTAAAGAACCTGCCATGTTACGGAACATAGCTTGGCGGTGGCTGCTGTTGCGGTTCAATTGACGACCACTCTTACGATGGCGCATGACCTTATCCTTCTCAGTAAAACCTTAACCTGTGATCTTAATCATCAGCAATACTTGCTGGTGGCCAATTTTCTAAGCGCATGCCCAGAGAAAGACCACGAGATGCCAAGACGTCCTTAATTTCAGTAAGAGATTTCTTACCAAGATTCGGAGTTTTAAGCAACTCAACTTCTGTACGCTGTACCAGATCACCGATGTAGTGGATAGCTTCTGCTTTGAGGCAGTTAGCAGAGCGGACAGTCAATTCCAGATCGTCAACTGGGCGCAATAAGATAGGATCGAATTCTGGTTTTTCTTCTTTAACTTCAGGCTGACGTACATCACGTAAGTCAACAAAAGCTTCAAGTTGTTCAGCCAGAATGGTTGCCGCACGGCGAATCGCCTCTTCAGGATCGATTGTACCGTTAGTTTCCATTTCAATAACTAACTTATCCAAGTCTGTACGTTGCTCAACACGAGCTGCTTCAACATTGTAGGCAATACGCTCTACTGGGCTGTAGCAAGCATCGACTAACAAACGACCGATTGGGCGCTCATCTTCTTCCGAATGAACTCGGGCAGAAGCCGGCACATAACCACGACCACGCTGTACTTTAATTCGCATATTAATAGATGCGCTTTCGTCAGTCAGGTGGCAGATGATGTGCTGTGGCTTGACGATTTCGACATCACCATCATGGATGATGTCGGCTGCAGTCACAGGGCCAATGCCAGATTTATTCAAGGTTAAAATAACTTCATCTTTCCCCTGAACTTTTACCGCCAGCCCTTTCAGGTTGAGGAGAATCTCCAGGATATCTTCCTGTACACCTTCTTTGGTGCTGTACTCATGCAGTACACCATCAATCTCAACCTCTGTCACCGCACAACCCGGCATAGACGAAAGCAGAATACGGCGCAGTGCGTTACCAAGAGTATGGCCAAAGCCACGCTCTAAAGGCTCAAGGGTCACCTTAGCGTGCGTCGAACTCACTTGCTCGATATCTACCAGGCGCGGTTTTAGAAACTCTGTCACAGAACCCTGCATTGTGTCCTCTCTTTGGTGCTAAGCTTTACTTGGAGTAAAGCTCGACGATCAGGTGTTCGTTAATGTCCGCAGACAAGTCAGTACGTTCAGGAATACGTTTGAACACACCTTCCATTTTAGCAGCATCAACTTCCAGCCAAGTTGGCTTCTCACGCTGTTCAGCCAGCTCTAAAGCAGCCTTAATACGAGACTGTTTTTTAGCTTTCTCACGAACGCTGATAACGTCATTCGGGGAAACCTGATAAGAAGCGATATTAACTACACGGCCATTTACCATGATAGCTTTATGGCTAACCATTTGACGTGCTTCTGCGCGAGTTGCGCCAAAGCCCATACGGTAAACGACGTTATCAAGACGACCTTCCAGCAAAGTCAGCAGGTTTTCACCTGTGTTGCCTTTCAGACGTGTTGCTTCTTTGTAATAGTTACGGAATTGACGTTCCAGAACACCGTAGATACGACGAACTTTTTGTTTTTCACGTAACTGGACGCCATAGTCAGACAGACGCGGTTTACGCGCACCGTGCTGGCCTGGAGCCTGTTCTAATTTACACTTGGTGTCAATCGCGCGAACACCAGACTTCAGGAAGAGGTCTGTTCCTTCGCGACGGCTCAGCTTGAGCTTAGGACCCAAATATCTAGCCATTTTCTTTCTCCAACAGTCCTAAAAAAAACGAAACGTATTAAACGCGACGTTTTTTCGGTGGGCGACAACCGTTATGAGGGATAGGAGTCACATCAGTAATATTAGTGATGCGGAAACCAGCGGCGTTCAGAGCACGAATTGTTGATTCGCGACCCGGACCCGGTCCCTTAACCATAACTTCCAGGTTCTTGATACCGTATTCTTTCACGGCTTCTGCGCAACGCTCTGCTGCAACCTGAGCTGCAAACGGAGTGGATTTGCGAGAACCACGGAAACCGGAACCACCGGCAGTTGCCCAACCCAATGCGTTACCTTGACGGTCTGTAATAGTAACGATTGTGTTGTTGAAAGAAGCATGGATATGAGCCACACCGTCTGAGACTTGTTTTCTTACACGCTTACGTGCACGAATTGGTGCTTTTGCCATTATTCAATACCCCGACTTATTTCTTGATCGGCTTACGCGGACCCTTACGGGTACGAGCGTTAGTCTTAGTACGCTGTCCGCGCACAGGAAGACCACGACGATGACGTAAACCACGGTAACATCCAAGGTCCATCAGACGCTTGATGCTCAGGGTAATTTCACGACGTAAGTCACCTTCTACAACGTATTTAGCAACTTCGTCACGCAGCTTGTCGATTTGTTCTTCAGACAGCTCACTGATCTTAACATTTTCAGCAATACCAGTTGCTTCACAGATAGCCTGTGAACGAGTTTTGCCGATACCGAAAATCGATGTTAAAGCGATTACAGTATGTTTATGATCAGGAATGTTAATGCCTGCTATACGGGCCACTATGCACTCCTAAGTTAAAATATACATTACTGTGCTGAAAAGCCCGTTTTCAGGATACTCAAACAATAATGTATCTTAGATAAAAAAGATTGGCTGGCTAATTTAGCCAGCTCAACCCAACTTTGCAAGAAAAAAATGCTTTTTCTTAACCTTGACGTTGTTTATGTCTTGGTTCAACACTACAAATTACACGAACGCTACCATTGCGACGAATAATTTTGCAGTTACGGCATAATTTCTTGACGGAAGCACGAACTTTCATTTTTACTCTCCGTAACTTCTAAGCAAACCATAATCACACTAAATGATTACTTACCTTTCAGGTTTGCTTTCTTCAATGCAGACTCATACTGACTTGACATCATCAGAGTTTGCACTTGAGCCATAAAGTCCATGATAACGACAACCACGATTAAGAGGGAAGTACCACCAAAATAGAAAGGTACTTTCATTGCGTCACGCATGAACTCCGGGATTAGGCAGATGAAGGTAATATATAATGCGCCAACTAATGTTAAGCGAGTCATTACCTTATCAATGTACTTGGCCGTTTGCTCTCCCGGACGAATTCCTGGTACAAATGCACCGGACTTCTTCAGGTTATCTGCTGTTTCTCTCGGGTTGAAAACCAACGCCGTATAGAAGAAACAGAAGAAGATGATCGCAGATGCATAAAGTAACACATATAACGGTTGACCAGGCTGTAAATACATAGAAATTGTAGTCAGCCAGTCCCAGCCAGTTCCATCACCAAACCAAGAAGCTATTGTACCCGGGAATAGTATGATACTGGAAGCAAAAATTGCAGGAATTACACCCGCCATATTCACTTTTAACGGTAAATGTGTACTTTGTGCTGCGTAAACACGGCGGCCTTGCTGACGTTTAGCGTAATTAACGACGATACGACGTTGACCACGTTCCATAAACACAACAAAGAATGTAACCGCGAATACTAACACCGCAACCAACAGCAACAGGAGGAAGTGCAGATCGCCTTGCCGAGCTTGCTCGATGGTATGGCCAATAGCCGGCGGTAATCCCGCAACAATACCAGCAAAGATAATGATAGAAATACCGTTACCGATACCTCTTTCAGTTATCTGCTCACCTAACCACATAAGGAACATAGTCCCCGTGACCAAGCTAACAACAGCCGTAAAGTAGAACGGGAGACCCGGATCAATAACTAACCCTTGCATCCCTGGCATATTCGGTAGACCCATTGCAATACCAATAGATTGGAATATTGCTAATACCAGAGTACCCCAACGAGTATATTGGCTTATCTTCCGACGACCTGCTTCTCCTTCCTTCTTAATCTCTGCTAACCGTGGATTAACCACTGATAATAATTGGATGATAATCGATGCCGAAATATACGGCATGATACCCAAAGCAAAGATAGAAGCACGGCTAAGAGCACCACCAGAGAACATGTTAAACATTTCAATGATGGTGCCTTGTTGCTGTTCGAGCAATTTGGCAAGCACAGTGGCATCAATACCAGGGATTGGAATAAAAGAACCAATTCGGAAAACAATTAGCGCACCAATTACAAACAAAAGTCTGCGTTTAAGTTCGCCAGCTCCACCCTTGGCACTTTGAAAATCTAATCCTGGTTGTTTAGCCATCTGTCACTTATTCCTCAATTTTACCGCCGGCAGCTTCGATTGCAGCGCGAGCACCTTTAGTAACACGAAGGCCACGTACAGTAACTGCACGGTTCACTTCGCCAGACAGAATAACTTTCGCATATTCAATCTGGATGCCAACAACGTTCGCGGCTTTCAGTGCGTTCAGATCAATAACATCGCCTTCAACAGCAGCAAAATCAGACAGACGAATCTCTGCAGTGATCATTGCTTTGCGTGAAGTGAAGCCGAATTTCGGCAGACGACGGTATAAAGGCATCTGGCCACCTTCGAAACCACGACGTACGCCACCGCCAGAACGAGATTTCTGACCTTTGTGACCACGGCCGCCGGTTTTACCGAGACCAGAACCGATACCACGACCTACGCGTTTAGGCGCGTGCTTGGCACCTTCAGCCGGAGACAGAGTATTTAAACGCATCTCTTACTCCTCAACTTTAACCATGTAGGAAACCAAGTTGACCATACCACGTACAGCAGGAGTATCCTCGCGCTCTACTGTATGACCAATGCGACGCAGACCTAAACCGACCAGTGTTGCCTTATGCTTAGGCAGACGACCGATTGAACTGCGAACTTGTGTAATTTTAATAGTCTTAGCCATAGCCGATTACCCCAGAATTTCTTCGACGGATTTTCCACGCTTAGCTGCGACCATTTCTGGAGACTTCATGCTGTCTAAAGCATCCAGTGTTGCACGAACCACGTTGATTGGGTTAGTGGAACCATAGGTTTTAGCCAGTACGTTGCGAACTCCAGCTACTTCTAAAACAGCACGCATTGCACCGCCGGCAATGATACCGGTACCTTCGTGAGCAGGTTGCATAAACACACGAGAACCAGTGTGTGTACCTTTCACAGGGTGGAACAATGTGCCGTTGTTTAGAGCAACGGTTTTCATACTGCGACGGGCTTTTTCCATCGCTTTCTGGATTGCTGCCGGAACTTCGCGCGCTTTGCCGTAGCCAAAACCAACGCGACCGTTACCATCACCAACTACAGTCAGTGCGGTAAAGCTGAAAATACGGCCACCTTTAACGGTTTTTGCTACGCGGTTTACCGCGATCAGCTTTTCCTGCAGTTCGCCAGCTTGTTTTTCGATGTGAGCCATCTTACACCTCTACCTTAGAACTGAAGGCCAGCTTCACGGGCAGCATCTGCCAGTGCCTGGACTCTACCATGATATTGGAAACCAGAACGGTCAAAAGCAACAACAGTGATGCCTTTTTCCAGTGCGCGTTCAGCAATTAATTTACCAACTACTGCTGCTGCATCTTTGTTTCCAGTGAATTTCACTTGCTCATTGATAGCTTTTTCTGTAGTAGAAGCTGCAACCAATGTTTCAGAACCGTTCGGTGCGATAACCTGCGCATAAATATGGCGTGGAGTACGATGTACCACCAGGCGAGTCGCACCCAACTCTTGGATCTTACGGCGTGCGCGGGTCGCACGACGGATACGAGCTGCTTTCTTATCCATAGTGTTACCTTACTTCTTCTTAGCCTCTTTGGTACGCACGATTTCATCGGCGTAACGAACACCTTTACCTTTGTAAGGCTCAGGACGACGGTAAGCACGCAGTTCTGCTGCAACTTGACCAATCACTTGCTTATCCGCACCTTTCAGTACGATTTCAGTTTGTGTTGGACATTCAGCAGTAATGCCTGCTGGCAGTGCGTGTTCAACCGGATGCGAGAAACCTAAAGACAAGCTTACTGCATTGCCTTTGATTGCTGCACGGTAACCAACACCGACCAGTTGAAGCTTTTTAGTGAAGCCTTCGGTAACACCAACAACCATTGCATTACACAGTGAACGAGTAGTACCCGCTTGTGCCCATGCATCATCAAAACCTTCGCGTGGTGCGAAAGTCAGTTGATTGTCTTCGCTTTTAACTTCAACTGCATTATGGATAGTACGAGTAAGCTCGCCGTTTTTACCCTTAATCGAAATAACCTGACCGTTGAGTTTTACCTCTACGCCGGCAGGAATGACGACGGGTGCTTTTGCCACACGAGACATTCTTTCCTCCCGAATTAAGCTACGTAGCAGAGAATCTCGCCACCAAGACCAGCTTGGCGAGCTGCACGATCAGTCATGACACCTTTAGAGGTAGAAACAACAGCGATACCTAAACCAGCCATAACTTGTGGCAGCTCATCTTTTTTCTTATAGATGCGCAGACTTGGGCGGCTTACACGCTGAATGCTTTCTACAACAGCCTTACCTTGGAAATAACGTAAAGTCAGTTCCAGTTCTGGCTTGATGTCGCCTTCAATTTTAAAATCTTCAATATAACCTTCTTCCTTCAGCACTTTGGCAATTGCCACTTTCAGCTTGGAGGAAGGCATGGTGACCGCAACTTTGTTCGCGGCCTGACCGTTACGGATACGGGTCAGCATATCCGCGATGGGATCTTGCATGCTCATCTGTCTTTACTCCCGTGATTCAAATGGAATTACCAACTTGCCTTTTTAAGGCCCGGGATTTCACCGCGCATAGCGGCTTCACGGACTTTAATACGGCTCAGACCAAACTTCCGCAGGAAACCGTGCGGACGCCCTGTTTGACGGCAGCGGTTACGCTGACGAGAAGGACTTGAATCACGTGGCAGTGTTTGCAGCTTGAGAACAGCGTCCCAGCGATCTTCATCAGATGCTTTAACATCAGAGATGATAGCTTTCAGTTCTACGCGTTTTGCGAAGAATTTCTCAGCTAATTTAGCACGTTTAACATCACGCGCTTTCATAGATTTCTTAGCCATGAGTACCCTGCCTTACTTGCGGAACGGGAAGTTGAACGCTGCTAACAGTGCGCGACCTTCGTCATCTGATTTCGCAGTAGTGGTGATAGTAATATCTAAACCACGTACGCGATCCACTTTATCGTAATCGATTTCAGGGAAGATGATTTGTTCACGAACACCCATGCTGTAGTTACCGCGACCATCGAAAGACTTAGCGGACAAGCCACGGAAGTCACGAATACGTGGTACAGCAATAGAAATCAGACGCTCAAGGAACTCCCACATGCGTTCGCCACGCAGGGTTACTTTACAGCCGATTGGATAGCCCTGACGGATTTTGAAGCCTGCAACAGATTTGCGTGCTTTGGTGATCAAAGGTTTTTGACCTGAGATCGCTGTTAAATCAGCTGCTGCATTATCCAGCAGTTTTTTATCAGCAATCGCTTCACCAACACCCATATTCAGGGTGATCTTCTCGACCCGAGGGACTTGCATGACAGAAGTGTAGCTAAACTCGGTCATGAGTTTATTAACTACTTCGTCTTTATAGTAATCATGCAGTTTCGCCATCGTATACTCCAAAAATTACTTGATAGTTTCACTGTTAGATTTGAAGAAACGGACTTTTTTGCCGTCTTCGAATCTAAAGCCTACACGGTCAGCCTTACCAGTTGCCGCGTTAAAGATTGCAACGTTAGAAACTTGAATAGCCGCTTCTTTTTCAACGATGCCACCTGGTTGGTTCAGAGCCGGTACAGGCTTCTGATGTTTTTTAACCAGATTGATACCTTCAACGATAACTTTACTAGAAGAAATAACCTGCTTTACTTTACCGCGCTTACCTTTGTCTTTCCCAGTTAGCACGATAACTTCGTCATCACGACGGATTTTCGCTGCCATAGTTCGCTCCTTAGAGTACTTCAGGTGCCAGAGAGATAATTTTCATAAACTTCTCGTTACGAAGTTCACGAGTTACCGGCCCAAAAATACGCGTACCGATTACTTGCTCACTGTTATTATTTAATAACACACAAGCATTACCATCGAAGCGAATGACAGAACCGTCAGGGCGACGTACACCCTTCTTGGTGCGCACCACTACCGCTTTCAGGACATCACCCTTTTTAACTTTACCGCGTGGAATTGCTTCTTTAACAGTAATTTTAATGATGTCGCCTACATGTGCATAGCGACGGTGCGAGCCACCTAGAACCTTGATACACATTACGCGACGTGCACCGGAGTTGTCGGCCACGTTCAGCATAGTCTGTTCTTGGATCATTTTAGTGCTCCGCTAAATGTCAACTACTACTGAGCCACCTCATTATGAAGAGGCCGTTCAAATATACCCATACTACGAGGGCGCGGCATTATAACACCACATCATCGTGTTGGACAGAAAAAAATAAACGGCTCAATCAAAAAGAGCCGTTTATTCATCAAGAAAAGTTATTCTATTACAGAACAGCTTTTTCTACAACGCGAACTAAGGCCCAAGACTTAGTCTTAGACAGTGGACGAGTTTGGCGGATTTCTACCACGTCACCGATTCCACATTCATTGTTCTCGTCATGTACGTGCAATTTAGTCGTACGACGGATGAATTTACCATACAGAGGGTGTTTCACCATACGTTCGATAGCAACAACAATAGATTTCTCCATTTTATCGCTAACTACACGACCTTGCAGAGTACGGATTTTATCGCTCATTACGCACCTGCCTTCTCAGTCAGTAAAGTCTTCACACGTGCGATATCGCGACGCACTTGTTTCAACAGATGAGACTGTTGCAGCTGACCGCTTGCAGCCTGCATACGTAAATTAAATTGTTCACGTAACAGGTTCAAAAGTTCAGCATTCAGCTCTTCAACGCTTTTTTCGCGCAGCTCTTGTGCTTTCATTACATCACCGTCTTAGTTACAAAGGTGGTTTTGATAGGCAGTTTCGCTGCTGCCAGAGAGAATGCCTCACGAGCCAGCTCTTCAGGCACACCGTCCATTTCGTACAGTACTTTACCAGGCTGAATTAAGGCAACCCAATATTCTACGTTACCTTTACCTTTACCCATACGAACTTCGAGTGGTTTCTCAGTGATTGGTTTGTCTGGGAACACACGGATCCAGATTTTACCTTGACGCTTAATAGCACGGGTCATAGCACGACGTGCCGCTTCGATCTGACGTGCAGTCAGACGACCACGGCCAACAGCTTTAAGACCGAAAGTGCCGAAGCTAACATCCGTACCTTGCGCTAGACCACGGTTGCGGCCTTTGTGCACCTTACGGAATTTTGTACGCTTTGGTTGTAACATCAGCGACTCTCCTTACTTGCGGCCTTTACGCTGCTGCTTTTTAGGTTGAGCAGCTGGTTTCTCAGCTTGTTCAACAGCAGCCATACCACCCAGAATCTCACCTTTGAAGATCCATACCTTAACGCCGAGAACACCATAAGTGGTGTGCGCTTCTGAAGTGTTGTAATCGATATCAGCACGTAATGTGTGCAGTGGCACACGGCCTTCACGATACCACTCGGTACGAGCGATTTCAGCACCGCCTAAACGGCCACTGACTTCAACTTTAATACCTTTAGCGCCCAGACGCATTGCGTTCTGTACCGCACGCTTCATAGCACGACGGAACATAACACGACGTTCCAGCTGTGAAGAAATGCTGTCAGCAACTAATTTAGCGTCTAGTTCTGGTTTACGAACTTCGGCGATATTGATTTGCGCAGGAACACCAGCGATATCCGCTACTGTTTTACGCAGTTTTTCAACGTCTTCACCTTTCTTACCGATAACGATACCTGGGCGAGCAGTGTGAATAGTCACACGGATGCTTTTCGCAGGACGTTCGATAACGATGCGAGAGATTGACGCTTTTGCCAATTCTTTATTCAAGTACTGGCGTACTTTGTAATCGCTGTCTAGGTTGTCAGCGAATTCATTGGTGTTCGCATACCAGGTAGAGTTCCAAGGTTTGACAATACCCAGGCGAATACCATTAGGATGTACTTTCTGACCCATTGCTAGTCTCCAGAGTCTCAGCGATCGGACACAACCACAGTAATGTGGCTGGTGCGCTTAAGAATACGATCTGCACGGCCTTTCGCACGCGGCATGATGCGTTTCATGGTTGGACCTTCGTCTACGAAAATTTTCGCAACTTTCAGGTCATCAATGTCAGCGCCATCGTTTTGCTCTGCGTTAGCAATTGCAGATTCAAGTACTTTCTTCACTAAACCAGCAGCTTTCTTGTTGGTGTAGGTCAGAATTTCCAGAGCTTGCGACACTTTCTTACCGCGAATCAGGTCGGCAACTAAGCGAACCTTCTGGGCAGAAGAACGAGCGTGGCGATGCATAGCTAAAGTTTCCATCTCTTCCTCCTATCCTTAACGTTTCTTAGCTTTCTTATCTGCCGCGTGGCCGCGATAAGTGCGAGTCGGTGCGAATTCACCCAGTTTGTGACCAACCATTTCGTCGGTTACGAAAACTGGAACATGCTGACGACCATTATGGACAGCGATGGTCAATCCGATCATATTAGGAAAGATCGTTGAACGACGGGACCAAGTCTTAAGAGGCTTCTTGTCTCCGCTTTCCACCGCTTTCTCTACCTTCTTCAGCAAGTGCAGGTCAATAAAAGGACCTTTCTTGAGAGAACGTGGCATGGTTTATCCTCTAATTATTTTTTAGAACGATGACGTACGATGAATTGATCAGTACGCTTGTTACTACGAGTTTTCTTACCTTTGGTTTGAACGCCCCATGGTGTTACTGGGTGTTTACCAAAGTTACGGCCTTCACCACCACCATGTGGATGGTCTACTGGGTTCATCGCAGTACCGCGAACGGTAGGACGAACACCACGCCAGCGGCTAGCACCAGCTTTACCGAGAACACGTAACATATGTTCAGCGTTACCAACTTCACCAAGAGTTGCACGGCAATCAGCTAAAACTTTACGCATTTCACCAGAACGCAGACGTAATGTGACATAAGCACCATCACGAGCAACGATTTGAGCGTAAGTACCTGCTGAACGCGCTAACTGTCCACCTTTACCTGGTTTCAGTTCGATGTTATGAACTGTAGAACCAACAGGGATGTTGCGCATCGGCAGTGCGTTACCAGCTTTGATTGCTGAATCAACACCAGATTGAATCTGGTCGCCAGCTTTCAGGCCTTTTGGTGCAAGAATATAACGACGTTCACCGTCTTTATATAGAACCAGTGCAATGTTCGCAGAACGATTTGGATCATATTCCAAACGCTCAACAACTGCAGGAACACCGTCTTTGTTGCGTTTGAAGTCAACTAAACGATAATGCTGCTTATGGCCACCACCGATATGACGGGTAGTGATACGGCCATTGTTGTTACGACCACCGGATTTGCTGTTTTTTTCTAACAGCGGAGCATAAGGTTTACCCTTATGCAGCTCAGGGTTAACCACTTTAACTACGTGGCGACGGCCCGGAGACGTAGGTTTACATTTAACAACTGCCATTGTTCTTTACTCCTCCGACTTACTCAGCACCGCTAATGAAGTCCAAATTTTGGCCTTCTTTCAGCGTGACGTAAGCTTTTTTCCAGTCGCTACGACGACCGAAACGCTGACCGTGGCGTTTAGTTTTGCCTTTAACCAGCAAAGTGTTAACACCTTCAACTTCAACTTCAAACAGTTTCTGTACAGCAGCTTTGATTTCTGCTTTAGTCGCGTCTTTCGCAACTTTGAGAACGATGGTATTGCTTTTTTCCATCGCTGTAGAAGCTTTTTCAGATACATGCGGCGCGCGCAGTACTTTTAGCAGACGTTCTTCACGGATCATGCCAGCATCTCCTCAACTTGCTTCACAGCATCAGCAGTCATAACCACTTTGTCGAAGGCGATCAGGCTAACCGGGTCAATACCTGCTGCATCACGAACGTCAACCTTATACAGGTTACGCGCTGCTAAAAACAGATTTTCATCTAATTCAGCAGTGATGATCAGAACATCTTCCAGAGCCATATCTTTCAGTTTCTGTGCCAGCAACTTAGTTTTAGGTGCTTCAACAGAGAACTTCTCGACAACGATCAGACGATCTTGACGTACCAACTCAGAGAGGATGCTTTTTAAAGCACCACGGTACATCTTCTTATTAACTTTTTGACTGTGGTCCTGTGGTTTAGCTGCGAAGCTAACACCACCAGAGCGCCAAATTGGGCTCTTTACTGAACCAGAACGTGCACGGCCAGTACCTTTTTGACGCCATGGTTTTTTACCTGAACCAGAAACTTCAGCACGAGTTTTCTGAGCACGAGTACCTTGACGAGCACCAGCTGCATACGCAACAACTACTTGGTGAACAAGCGCTTCATTGAAATCACGCCCGAAGGTAGTTTCGGAAACAGTCAGCGCGCTTTGCGCGTCTTTCATTACCAATTCCATTCCTATCTCCTCGACGTTAAGCCTTGACAGCCGGTTTTACGATCAGGTTGCTACCAGTTGCTCCTGGAACAGCACCTTTGACCAGCAGCAGGTTGCGCTCAGCGTCAACACGTACTACATCTAGGCTTTGAACAGTTACACGCTCATTACCCAGTTGGCCTGCCATTTTCTTGCCTTTAAACACTTTGCCCGGAGTCTGGTTTTGACCGATAGAACCCGGAACACGGTGAGACAAGGAGTTACCGTGAGTAGCATCTTGAGTACGGAAATTCCAGCGCTTAACTGTGCCGGCAAAACCTTTACCTTTAGATGTACCAGTAACGTCGACTTTTTTAACGTCAGCGAAAATTTCAACGCTAATGCTTTGACCTACTGTGTATTCTGCACTGTCTTCAATGCGGAATTCACGCAGGATACGGCCAGCTTCGACGCCAGCTTTAGCGAAATGACCTGCTTCAGGCTTAGTTACACGATTAGCTTTTTTGCTACCGGTAGTAACCTGAATTGCATTATAACCGTCAGTTTCTGCAGTTTTAACCTGAGTAACACGGTTATTTTCAATTTCGATAACAGTTACAGGTATAGAAACGCCATCTTCAGTGAAGATACGAGTCATACCGACTTTCTTACCGACTAAACCTTTCATTGTTTCAACCTCTCAATCGTTCGACGACCTGATTAACCCAGGCTGATCTGCACGTCAACGCCGGCAGCCAGGTCCAGACGCATCAGAGCATCAACGGTCTTTTCGGTTGGCTCAACGATGTCAACCAGACGCTTGTGAGTGCGAATTTCGTACTGATCACGCGCATCTTTGTTAACGTGCGGAGAAATCAGAACGGTAAAACGCTCTTTACGTGTCGGCAGCGGGATAGGACCACGAACTTGCGCACCAGTGCGCTTAGCAGTCTCTACGATTTCCGCAGTTGATTGATCGATTAAACGATGATCAAAAGCTTTCAGGCGGATACGGATTCTTTGGTTCTGCATGAGACCAGAGCTCCAACTATTTTATAAACGTAAATGATTACTCCTCGTACCCATTTCGATTGATGGGAGAGTGTAATCGTTCTTGATGTAACTTCCAAATCGGAAGTATTGTCTAAATGAGCAACAAATTGTTAACTCAATACTGATATTTCAGTCCTAAAATATAGGGCTTACTCATCAGTAAGCCCGCGCATTATACGTAAATTATAGGGAAACGCAAGCAATCGAGGAAAATATGTGCGAATTTTCTAGGGGAGTAATGGAAAAAACCTCAACCATGGAATACACAGTGGTTGAGGTTAGTTATTAACTTAATAAAACAACAGTACGGAATAAGACTTTATTCTTCTTTAACTTGTGCTTGAAGATAGTTTTGAATTCCCAAACGATTAATCAGCTCTAGTTGAGTTTCTATCCAATCAATATGATTTTCTTCATCAGCTAAAATTTCAATCATCAGGTCTCGACTTACGTAGTCATGAACCGAATCTGCATACTTAATAGCTTCCTTTAGATTTTTTGCCCCATCGATTTCAAGCTGTAAATCTGACTTCAGCATTTCTTCAACATCTTCACCAATATTCAATTTGCCAAGATCTTGTAAGTTAGGAATACCTTCGAGGAAAAGAATTCGCTCTATATATTTATCTGCGTGCTTCATTTCATCAATTGATTCGTGATATTCCATCTCATTGAGACGTGTAAGCCCCCAATTTTTAAACATGCGTGCATGCAAAAAATATTGGTTAATTGCAACTAACTCATTGCCCAGTAGTTTATTTAGGTGGGCTATCATTTTTTTATCGCCTTTCATTTCTACCCTCCATCGCTTCCAGTCTTTTAAGTGTAGTACTGAAATTGATGTTAGTGTGATTTTTACACAATGTATTTAAACAAAAGGTGATAAATATGGTGGGAATAATTTGACTGGTATTAAATACTATGCGACTTCAGTTGCGCACGCATCCTCAAAAATCATTTGCTCTTCATATAAAATTGCCTTCGTCTGCCGAATACATTTTCCACATTCTAAGCCTACAGGCAGAATTTGTCGTAGACCCTTTAGTGAGGTCACTTGATACTTTCTTGCGGCATTTCTGATCTGTTTATCAGTAATGGCTTCACAAAGGCAGATGTACATGATGCTTACCTGTATAAATCACATACAGATAGTTTAAATAAAAATGATTTGCATTTCAATTATCATTACTAATGATTTACAAAGATCATTTACCACTGAGCGATTAATTACACAAGCAAATGAAATCAAAAGAAAAAATAACTTTTAATATGAATAATTCGGCTAATATATAGCAACGTAATACTGTAATTTTATGTAGTCAAAATTTTGCTTATAACAACAAAAGGGCACCTAAATAAGGTGCCCTTTTTTAAAACTAGATAAAGCTATGTATTATGCAATAATTTTTGCAACAACACCCGCACCTACAGTACGGCCACCTTCACGGATTGCGAAACGTAAACCGTCGTCCATCGCGATTGGGTGGATCAGGGTAACGATCATGTTGATGTTATCACCTGGCATTACCATCTCTACGCCTTCTGGCAGTTCGATAGTACCTGTTACGTCAGTTGTACGGAAGTAGAACTGTGGACGGTAACCTTTGAAGAATGGAGTATGACGACCACCTTCATCTTTGCTCAGAATATAAACTTCTGATTCAAATTTAGTGTGTGGCTTGATTGAACCTGGTTTCGCCAGTACTTGACCACGTTGAATTTCTTCACGCTTAGTACCACGCAGCAGAACACCAACGTTCTCACCTGCACGACCTTCGTCTAACAGTTTACGGAACATTTCAACGCCAGTACAAGTTGTTTTAACCGTGTCTTGAATACCAACGATTTCAACTTCTTCACCAACTTTGATGATACCACGCTCAACACGGCCTGTTACTACTGTACCACGACCTGAGATTGAGAATACGTCTTCGATTGGCAGTAGGAATGGCTTGTCAATTGCACGCTCTGGTTCTGGAATGTAAGTATCCAGGTGGCCTGCTAATTCAACAATTTTCGCTTCCCACTCTGGGTTGCCTTCCAGCGCTTTCAGAGCTGAACCACGAACAACTGGAGTGTCGTCGCCTGGGAAATCGTATTGAGACAGAAGTTCACGAACTTCCATTTCGACTAATTCTAACAGCTCTTCGTCGTCTACCATGTCACATTTGTTCAGGAAAACGATGATGTAAGGAACACCAACCTGACGACCTAACAGGATGTGCTCACGAGTTTGTGGCATTGGGCCATCTGTCGCAGCAACAACCAGAATTGCACCGTCCATCTGAGCAGCACCAGTGATCATGTTTTTAACATAGTCGGCGTGTCCTGGGCAGTCTACGTGTGCGTAGTGGCGAGTTGGAGTATCGTATTCTACGTGTGAAGTAGAGATGGTGATACCACGCGCTTTTTCTTCTGGTGCGTTATCGATTTGGTCGAATGCACGAGCAGAACCGCCGTAAGTTTTAGCCAGAACAGTAGTGATAGCTGCTGTCAGAGTAGTTTTACCGTGGTCAACGTGGCCGATAGTACCAACGTTAACGTGCGGTTTTGAACGTTCAAATTTTTCTTTAGACATTAGATTGTCCCTCTAAGACACGGAATCGGTGGTTAAACCACATCAACCAAGCAAGAATTATTTCGCTTGTTTTTTTCAGGAGACAAATCAGGGAGATAAGTGAGAACATAAAGGAAGTGGTGCTGATAGGCAGATTCGAACTGCCGACCTCACCCTTACCAAGGGTGTGCTCTACCAACTGAGCCATATCAGCACATCTTGGAGCGGGCAGCGGGAATCGAACCCGCATCATCAGCTTGGAAGGCTGAGGTAATAGCCATTATACGATGCCCGCAATGAACTCGGCTACCTGAGTTATCAGCTGTTAAACTGTTCCTCAAAATTTTCTCTTAAGAAAATTTCTTGGAGATGGTGGTGGGAGAAGGATTCGAACCTTCGAAGTCTGTGACGGCAGATTTACAGTCTGCTCCCTTTGGCCGCTTGGGTATCCCACCTATCCAAATTTTTAATGGTGCCGGCACCAAGAGTCGAACTCGGGACCTACTGATTACAAGTCAGTTGCTCTACCAACTGAGCTATGCCGGCATCAAGTGCTGCGCATTCTAGGTAGAGTCGGCGCAGGTTGCAACAAAAAAATTAACTTTTTTGTTTGTTCGCTCACATTTTGTTCGCTTTTCGCATTTTTGTTGATTTTTTAACTGTTTTGAGCTTAAAACATCAACAACAGCTGTTAACTATAGTCCATTATCATTTGGTCAGTAAAGGGAGAAAAAGGCTTAAAATTTTTAAAATTATTATTTTTTATTCGATATCACAGTTTTACCCTCTTATTCTTAGGTGTTTTTTTCATCACTCAGTATCATTTTTTCTGCCTGCATCAAAAAAAACTGATAAAAAATAGAAAAAAACCTACGCCTCCCCACTTTCCCTCGCTATGATGCTAGCAAATTTTATGGATACGGGTGTTTAGGCAACCTGTCCAACCTGCATAAAATAGGCAGATGTTGGTTTATGAAAAAGAAAGAAAATTTTATTACTACGCCATACTTAGAGTTTGATAGAGAACACTGGGCAACTTTACGTGATTCAGTACCGCTTACATTAACATCGAGTGAACTTCTAGAGTTAAAAGGGATTAACGAAGAACTCTCTATGGAAGATGTTATAGAAATTTATCTACCTTTATCGCGTTTACTGAATTTTTATATTAGTTCAAACTTACGTCGTCAGGCTGTTCTAGAGCAATTCCTTGGAACTAATGGCGCAAAAGTGCCTTATATTATTGGTATAGCAGGTAGTGTGGCCGTTGGTAAAAGTACAACAGCACGTTTGCTGCAAGCGCTACTCACTCGTTGGCCTGAACACCGTAAAGTCGACTTGATCACAACTGATGGTTTTTTACATCCTAATCAAGTATTAAAAGATAGGAATATCATGAAGAAAAAAGGTTTTCCGCAATCTTATGATATGCGAAAACTAGTCAACTTCGTGTCGCAAATAAAATCAGGTGCACGTAATGTTAAGGCTCCGGTTTATTCGCATTTAACGTATGATATTGTCCCTGATGAAGAACAGGTAATTGATCAACCTGATATTTTAATACTCGAAGGGCTGAATGTCTTACAAAGTGATATGGATTATCCACAAGACCCCCATCATGTATTTGTATCTGACTTTGTTGATTTCTCCATTTATGTTGATGCTGCACCTGAATTATTAAAGCAATGGTATATCGGTCGGTTCCTTAAATTTAGGCAAGGTGCATTCTCAGATCCTGATTCTTACTTCCATAGTTATTCTAAACTTAGGGAAGAAGAGGCAATTAATATTGCTAGCTCTATTTGGGATGAAATTAATGGACTAAACCTTGAAGAAAATATATTACCAACAAAGGAAAGAGCCAGTTTAATTATGACTAAAGGTGAGAATCATTCTATTCAGAGTGTTAGATTAAGAAAGTGATTATTTATATTGGCCGGTTTCTCCCCGGCCAATAATATATTATTCATTTGGTCTTAAGGATATTTCACCACCGATGTAGGGAATTATTCCGCCATTATCCTTTTGTAGCAATAATGCACCTTGCTCATTAATCCCACGCTCAATTCCCGTTATTATTTCATTGCCAATCAATAGCTTAACATTTCTATTTAAAAAATTATCTAACTCAACCCATCTTTCTAAAAATGATTTTAGCCCTTCTTTTTCAAATAAAACCAATGAATTCCTCAAAGCTTGAATTATATTTGCTGATAATTCATTTCTCTCTATATTTTCAAACTCGTCAGATAGAGAGGACCAGGCTTGAGTTATGTTTTCGCTACTGTCAGAATTTTCTTTATTCATGCCAATATTAATACCAATACCGATAATAATATGAGCTGCATCCCCTGTTTTACCCGTTAATTCAACCAAAATTCCTGCAAGCTTTTTATCATTCATATATAGGTCATTAGGCCATTTGACTTTGACTTTATTACCAATTAATTTATTTAACGTTTCAGCGACAACAATACCAACAACTAAGCTTAACCCTATTGCCGCCGCAGGACCTTGGTCTAATTTCCAGTACATGGATAAGTAAAGGTTACATCCAAATGGTGATATCCATTGCCTTCCTCTTCTGCCTCGCCCAGCACTTTGATACTCAGCAAGACACGTATCCCCTGACTGTAATTCAGTAATTCTCTCCAACATGTACTGATTAGTAGAATCAATAACGGGTTCAACTATAATATTTACGTCATCAACTCGCTGTTTTATTGTATCTTCGTTAAGTAGGTTAATAGGGAAAGGTAACTTATACCCTTTACCGGTTACCGTTTGTACATTTACTCCCCACGAACGTAGCGTTTTTATATGCTTATTGATCGCTGCGCGGGTCATCCCTAGTTTATCTCCTAGCTGTTCTCCTGAATGCACTTGTGCATCGGCCAAGATATTTATGAGATCTAGTGGGGTGTTTCTTTCTTTCATTGAATACATTCCATTGCGTTGATTTCGCCATTTTTACCAATAAACCTGACCTCTGGCTCTAAATGTATACCAAAACGCTCTAAAACCTTTTGGCTCACATATTTTGCTAGATTGACAATGTCTTGCCCTGTTGCTCGGTTTTTATTAATTAAAACCAATGCTTGCTGTTTATGTACCGCAGCACCACCGATTTCATGACCTTTCAGACCACATTGGTCGATAAGCCACCCTGCTGCTAGCTTTACGCTTCCATCTTCTTGGTTATATTGAGGACAATTTGGATAAGCTATTTTTATGGCTTGTGCTTTTTCTGCTGAAATAATAGGATTTTTAAAGAAACTCCCTGCATTACCTGTTATTGCCGGATCAGGTAATTTACTTCTGCGCGTTTGGCATACAGAGTTAAATACTTGTTCTGGTGTTACTGTATTGGGGTCAAGCTGAGCAAGGTCACCATATATAAGCTTAGGCGTCCATTCTTTAGCAAGTTTTAACCCAACACTGATAATGACATAGCCATATTGATATTCATGCTTAAAAATGCTATCACGGTAGCCAAACTGACACTCTGCAGCCGTTAGCCGTGTTACTTTACCTGTATCTAGAGAAAGTACATCAACATACTGACATATATCTTTTAGCTCTAAACCATAAGCACCAATATTTTGAATGGGCGCAGAACCTACACAACCTGGGATCAACGCTAAATTTTCCGCACCACAAACACCTTCACTCAATAACGTTTCAAGTAATTGATGCCAATTTTCACCTGCTTGAGCATGAACATACCAATAGCTGATATCTTCTGTTATTTGTACACCCTTTAGCTGATTGATGATTACTACACCTGCAAAGTCTTCAACAAATAGAACATTGCTTCCCCCTCCTAATAATAATACTGGGAGTTGCTGATTTTTAGCCTCGCTCCATTGCTGGAGTAGAGATTCTTGGTTATCCACAAAAACAATTGATAGTGCTTTTGCTTGAATGCCAAAGCTATTAAATGATTTAAGTTCAGACGTTAGGTTCATTACAGCCTTCAGTACAAATAAAACAAAGATAAGATAAGTCTATCAGGCTGGATTAAGAGTGAATAGCAGGATTAAGAAAATAAGATAATTAGTGAAAATTATTCTATTAGTAGAATGCAAAAAGCCACCCAATGGGTGGCTTCTTTATATTTAAAACCTAGCAGTTCCCTACTCTCACATGGGGAGACCCCACACTACCATCGGCGCTACGGCGTTTCACTACTGAGTTCGGCATGGGGTCAGGTGGGACCACCGCGCTATTGCCGCTAGGTAAATTCTTTTTAAATGCCGATTATATGGTGCTGATACCCAGATTCGAACTGGGGACCTCACCCTTACCAAGGGTGTGCTCTACCAACTGAGCCATATCAGCAATATGGTGCGGTCAGTCAGTACTGACACAACCTTAAAATTTAATGTCTGGCAGTTCCCTACTCTCACATGGGGAGACCCCACACTACCATCGGCGCTACGGCGTTTCACTGCTGAGTTCGGCATGGGGTCAGGTGGGACCACCGCGCTATTGCCGCCAGACAAATTCTGTTTTGTTCCCGTTTAGTTTTTTCTTCACTAAACCAGAACTTCAATCTCAAACAAGCTGCGTGTCCTTCACCTTGCGGCTTCTCACTCTTTCTTGAAAAACAACCCAATCTCTCTAAAACACCTTCGGTGTTGTCAGGTTAAGCCTCACGGTTCATTAGTATTGGTTAGCTCAACGTATCGCTACGCTTACACACCCAACCTATCAACGTCTTAGTCTTAAACGTTCCTTTAGGACCCTTAAAGGGTCAGGGAAGACTCATCTCAAGGCAAGTTTCCCGCTTAGATGCTTTCAGCGGTTATCTCTTCCGCACTTAGCTACCGGGCAATGCCATTGGCATGACAACCCGAACACCAGTGGTGCGTCCACTCCGGTCCTCTCGTACTAGGAGCAGCCCCTTTCAATCTTCCAACGCCCACGGCAGATAGGGACCGAACTGTCTCACGACGTTCTAAACCCAGCTCGCGTACCACTTTAAACGGCGAACAGCCGTACCCTTGGGACCTACTTCAGCCCCAGGATGTGATGAGCCGACATCGAGGTGCCAAACACCGCCGTCGATATGAACTCTTGGGCGGTATCAGCCTGTTATCCCCGGAGTACCTTTTATCCGTTGAGCGATGGCCCTTCCATTCAGAACCACCGGATCACTAAGACCTACTTTCGTACCTGCTCGAGCCGTCACTCTCGCAGTCAAGCTGGCTTATGCCTTTGCACTAACCGCATGATGTCCGACCATGCTTAGCCAACCTTCGTGCTCCTCCGTTACTCTTTGGGAGGAGACCGCCCCAGTCAAACTACCCACCAGACACTGTCCGCACCCCAGATAATGGGGCAACGTTAGAACATCAAACATTAAAGGGTGGTATTTCAAGGTTGGCTCCACGCAGACTGGCGTCCACGCTTCAAAGCCTCCCACCTATCCTACACATCAAGGCTCAATGTTCAGTGTCAAGCTATAGTAAAGGTTCACGGGGTCTTTCCGTCTTGCCGCGGGTACACTGCATCTTCACAGCGAGTTCAATTTCACTGAGTCTCGGGTGGAGACAGCCTGGCCATCATTACGCCATTCGTGCAGGTCGGAACTTACCCGACAAGGAATTTCGCTACCTTAGGACCGTTATAGTTACGGCCGCCGTTTACTGGGGCTTCGATCAAGAGCTTCTCCTTACGGATAACCCCATCAATTAACCTTCCAGCACCGGGCAGGCGTCACACCGTATACGTCCACTTTCGTGTTTGCACAGTGCTGTGTTTTTAATAAACAGTTGCAGCCAGCTGGTATCTGCGACTGGCTTCAGCTCCATGAGTAAATCACTTCACCTAATGCCAGCGTGCCTTCTCCCGAAGTTACGGCACCATTTTGCCTAGTTCCTTCACCCGAGTTCTCTCAAGCGCCTGAGTATTCTCTACCTGACCACCTGTGTCGGTTTGGGGTACGATTAATGATAATCTAGAGCTTAGAGGCTTTTCCTGGAAGCGGGGCATGAGCTACTTCATCACCGTAGTGACTCGTCATCGGACCTCAGCATGTAGTGAACCGGATTTGCCTAATTCACCTGCCTACATCCTTAAACCGGGACAACCGTCGCCCGGATAGCCTAGCCTTCTCCGTCCCCCCATCGCAATTATCACCAGTACGGGAATATTAACCCGTTTCCCATCGACTACGCATTTCTGCCTCGCCTTAGGGGTCGACTCACCCTGCCCCGATTAACGTTGGACAGGAACCCTTGGTCTTCCGGCGTGCGGGTTTTTCACCCGCATTATCGTTACTTATGTCAGCATTCGCACTTCTGATACCTCCAGCATGCCTCACAGCACACCTTCACAGGCTTACAGAACGCTCCCCTACCCAACAATATTTACATATCGCTGCCGCAGCTTCGGTGCATAGTTTAGCCCCGTTACATCTTCCGCGCAGGCCGACTCGACCAGTGAGCTATTACGCTTTCTTTAAATGATGGCTGCTTCTAAGCCAACATCCTGGCTGTCTGAGCCTTCCCACTTCGTTTCCCACTTAACTATGACTTTGGGACCTTAGCTGGCGGTCTGGGTTGTTTCCCTCTTCACGACGAACGTTAGCACCCGCCGTGTGTCTCCCGTGATAACATTCTTCGGTATTCGTAGTTTGCATCGAGTTGGTAAGTCGGGATGACCCCCTAGTCGAAACAGTGCTCTACCCCCGAAGATGAGTTCACGAGGCGCTACCTAAATAGCTTTCGGGGAGAACCAGCTATCTCCCGGTTTGATTGGCCTTTCACCCCCAGCCACAAGTCATCCGCTAATTTTTCAACATTAGTCGGTTCGGTCCTCCAGTTAGTGTTACCCAACCTTCAACCTGCCCATGGCTAGATCACCGGGTTTCGGGTCTATACCCTGCAACTTATTCGCCCAGTTAAGACTCGGTTTCCCTACGGCTCCCCTATACGGTTAACCTTGCTACAGAATATAAGTCGCTGACCCATTATACAAAAGGTACGCAGTCACCCCATCCTCAAATGTCCCGCTTGTCTTTGCGGCCAATCTTGCCCGATTTTTTAACTTCCGTTGCTCGTGTACTTCTATGTACACTGCGCGACGGCTTGAAAAAATCGACCAATCTTGTTAGCAAATTCTGCGCTGCTCTTGTGGTGGTTGTTAAGCCATCACTCAATTGCCGAGGCACTTGAGTGATGGGGCTCCCACTGCTTGTACGTACACGGTTTCAGGTTCTATTTCACTCCCCTCGCCGGGGTTCTTTTCGCCTTTCCCTCACGGTACTGGTTCACTATCGGTCAATCAGGAGTATTTAGCCTTGGAGGATGGTCCCCCCATATTCAGACAGGATAACACGTGTCCCGCCCTACTCGTCGAGTTCACAACACTAACACCTTCGGATACGGGGCTATCACCCTTTACTGCCGGACTTTCCAGACCGTTCTCCTGATGCTAATGCTGATTAAGACTCTGGGCTGCTCCCCGTTCGCTCGCCGCTACTAGGGGAATCTCGGTTGATTTCTTTTCCTCGGGGTACTGAGATGTTTCAGTTCCCCCGGTTCGCTTCGTTTGACTATGTATTCATCAAACGATAGTGCAACGGATTGCACTGGGTTTCCCCATTCGGAAATCGTCGGTTGTAACGGTTCATATCACCTTACCGACGCTTATCGCAGATTAGCACGTCCTTCATCGCCTCTGATTGCCTAGGCATCCACCGTGTACGCTTAGTCGCTTAACCTCACAACCCGAAATTGTTTCAACGTTCACCTTACTGTCATGGCTGTGCGTGGTGAACTTCTTCGTTGGGCAGTGCTCGCAATGCTCACGTACCTAAGTACGCTGCGCTTGCTGCGCGCTGTCCGCCTTGAATTTCACACTGCTCGCGCATGCCGCTCGAGTTTGTGACCGAAAATTTCAGGTCTGAAATTTTGAGAGACTCTCACATTGTTTAAGCGATAAACAATGTGCGTTGTTTTCAATTTTCAGCTTGTTCCAGATTGTTAAAGAGCATAATTGTTAAACCAACTACAACGTAATTGGCTTAATCATTATTGGGGACATCGTCTTTCACTCGATATCGGCGCAATTGGCGTCCCCTAGGGGATTCGAACCCCTGTTACCGCCGTGAAAGGGCGGTGTCCTAGGCCTCTAGACGAAGGGGACACGAAAATTCAATTGCAAAACACCGTTTTGCTATTTTCGTGTAAGTCTTATCCTCTCGAATAAGTCTCCCACGTAAAGCCATTGCTCTACTTTCTATCAGACAATCTGTGTGAGCACTTCACAAAAACACTTCAATGGTAAGGAGGTGATCCAACCGCAGGTTCCCCTACGGTTACCTTGTTACGACTTCACCCCAGTCATGAATCACAAAGTGGTAAGCGCCCTCCCGAAGGTTAAGCTACCTACTTCTTTTGCAACCCACTCCCATGGTGTGACGGGCGGTGTGTACAAGGCCCGGGAACGTATTCACCGTAGCATTCTGATCTACGATTACTAGCGATTCCGACTTCATGGAGTCGAGTTGCAGACTCCAATCCGGACTACGACGTACTTTATGAGTTCCGCTTGCTCTCGCGAGGTCGCTTCTCTTTGTATACGCCATTGTAGCACGTGTGTAGCCCTACTCGTAAGGGCCATGATGACTTGACGTCATCCCCACCTTCCTCCGGTTTATCACCGGCAGTCTCCTTTGAGTTCCCGACCGAATCGCTGGCAACAAAGGATAAGGGTTGCGCTCGTTGCGGGACTTAACCCAACATTTCACAACACGAGCTGACGACAGCCATGCAGCACCTGTCTCAGAGTTCCCGAAGGCACTAAAGCATCTCTGCTAAATTCTCTGGATGTCAAGAGTAGGTAAGGTTCTTCGCGTTGCATCGAATTAAACCACATGCTCCACCGCTTGTGCGGGCCCCCGTCAATTCATTTGAGTTTTAACCTTGCGGCCGTACTCCCCAGGCGGTCGATTTAACGCGTTAGCTCCGAAAGCCACTCCTCTAGGGAACAACCTTCAAATCGACATCGTTTACAGCGTGGACTACCAGGGTATCTAATCCTGTTTGCTCCCCACGCTTTCGCACCTGAGCGTCAGTCTTTGTCCAGGGGGCCGCCTTCGCCACCGGTATTCCTCCACATCTCTACGCATTTCACCGCTACACATGGAATTCTACCCCCCTCTACAAGACTCTAGCTGACCAGTCTTAGATGCCATTCCCAGGTTAAGCCCGGGGATTTCACATCTAACTTAATCAACCGCCTGCGTGCGCTTTACGCCCAGTAATTCTGATTAACGCTTGCACCCTCCGTATTACCGCGGCTGCTGGCACGGAGTTAGCCGGTGCTTCTTCTGTCGGTAACGTCAATCGTTGATGATATTAGCATCAACGCCTTCCTCCCGACTGAAAGTACTTTACAACCCTAGGGCCTTCTTCATACACGCGGCATGGCTGCATCAGGCTTGCGCCCATTGTGCAATATTCCCCACTGCTGCCTCCCGTAGGAGTCTGGGCCGTGTCTCAGTCCCAGTGTGGCTGATCATCCTCTCAGACCAGCTAGGGATCGTCGCCTAGGTGAGCCATTACCTCACCTACTAGCTAATCCCATATGGGTTCATCCGATAGCGCAAGGACCGAAGTTCCCCTGCTTTGCTCCTGAGAGATTATGCGGTATTAGCTACCGTTTCCAGTAGTTATCCCCCTCTATCGGGCAGATCCCCATACATTACTCACCCGTCCGCCGCTCGTCAGCGGGAAGCAAGCTTCCCCTGTTACCGCTCGACTTGCATGTGTTAGGCCTGCCGCCAGCGTTCAATCTGAGCCATGATCAAACTCTTCAATTAAAAGTAGCTTGATGCTCAAAGAATGTCTTACTGACCGTAACGTTCTTTTGTTCGGCTAACTTTGTCGGCTTCGCATCGCTTCCCCTCGCCGTACCTAAGTACTGTCTCGGGTTATCTCTGCTTGCCTTCGCGTTATCCTTTCAAAATAAGCGTTACTACCTTATTTCATATATATGAATTAACGTGTTAGTCACTCTTCAAGACTTAAAATCAAATATTTTTTTGATAGTGTCCTGTGAGTGCCCACACAGATTGTCTGATAAATTGTTAAAGAGCGTTGCAGCTTTTCTTTATGAAAACCAACCTTTCGGTCGTTGCTGCGAGGAGGCGTATATTACGTTTTCCTCCGTGAGAGTCAAGCAATTTTTTGCTTTTTCTTTTCAGAATCTCTCGCTGCCGTTTCAGTGTTCATCGCGCTTTGCGTTGTCTTGTTCCCGGTCAGTGGTGGCGCATTATAGGGAGTCAGAAAAATCTGGCAACCCCTTTTTTCATATTTTTTTTCGTTCGCTCAGTTTTCCATCAAATTTAACTTAGATAGCTAGTTTTTCCAGCGTTTTGAACCCTTCTGCTTCGAGAACAAGCTGTAATCCTTTTGCGTTGTCATCCATTAATAAGCAATATGCGAAGTTTTCTTCCTCTGAATTGGCGATTTCTTCTTGATTATTAATGAGCCAAACGGTTCTTCTGGCGATTGCAGAACCTGAATCAATGAATCGAGTTCCATTTGGTAGCACTTTTTCGAGTTCTTCTATTAATAGAGGAAAATGCGTGCAACCCAAAATAACGGTATCGGGCGGCTCTGGCATTCGAATCCATGGCCTGACCGTTTGGGCGACTTCATCTAACGGTAAGGTTTCCCCATGCAACTTTCTTTCTGCGAGTTGAACTAATTCCGCAGAACCGAGAGAAATCACTTTGCAGTCTGTTGCAAACCGTTCGATCAGCTCTTTGGTGTATTCGCGGTTTACAGTGCCTTTCGTCGCCAATAAACCAACTACGCCATTACGCGTTAACTTGGTTGCGGGTTTAATGGCTGGAACAACCCCAACAACTGGGAACGTAAAATGTGCTCTCAAATTAGGAAGGCTGACCGTACTTGCGGTATTGCACGCAATAATCGCAATGGTTAAAGGATGTTTTGCAGCTATTGCATTTACGATTTGATAGACCCTATCAATAATGAACTCTTCGCTTTTTTCACCATAAGGGAAGGCTTCATTGTCGAATGCATAGATATAGTGAGCATTCGGGATCATTTTTTTGACTTCACGATAAACAGATAACCCGCCCACTCCAGAGTCAAACACTAGAATGGTCGGGCGAACAGATAGGTTGTTATCAGAAATTGTAGCTTCCTGTAAGGAAATATTCTCTTCCAGCGGTGCGATAACCATACGCGGTCTCATAGTCTTTATCGAACATATTAGCTATTTTACCACGAATTGTGAGATGTGAAGTGATTGGATATGCAGCGGTGAGATCCCAGATGCTAACGCCGCCGACTTTAGTGCGTTGATAAGTTTCATTGGTATCATAACGACTACCTATATATTGGTAAGTCAACCCCATATCTACAGCAGCAATGTTCCAATCTAGCTGGTATTTGACTTGTTGTTTTGCTCTACGATTAAGCACTTTATTTGTTTTTTCATTTCTTGGGTCTAGATACTGTAACGTGAGTTGATGGCTAAATAGGCCTGTTTGTAATTCACCATTCCACTCGACTCCTTTAATCTTTGCCTTGCCAATATTGTTATAAGAACTAGTTTGCGTCACTGGATCCGAAGTGAAATCAATCAGATTAGTTATCTCGTTTTCATACCCAGTTAATTGCCAAAACAATAACCCTGTTTCGCCTTCTAAACCAATTTCCCACTGCTTACTTTCTTCTGGTTTTAAATTTGGATTTCCTTTGATGTTCCAAGCAACATTATCCGTATAAAGCTGACCTAAGTTAGGGGCTTTATACGCTGTAGCATAAGAGCCGATTAACTTATATCCATCATAAAATTCCCAGCTTAAACCTGATTGCCATGTCGTGTGCCAGTTAAATTCAGAATGGTGATCTGAACGTACTGCCCCTTCCGCATTGACAGAGTCGATGAGTGCATATTGTCCTGTAAGATAAATACCTGTGTTATTGACGGTTTCTTTTTTACTTGTCATCGTATAACCACCGGGCTCAATGCTTTGACGTTGATAATCAACCCCAGCACTGATATTTCCTTTTTCTAATCTATAGCTATTACCCCATTGAAAGTTGTATTGGTCTGATTCATCAATTACAGAACCGCTACCATACCGCCCATTGTGATAGTTGTAGTTGTAATCTTTCATATGGCTATAGCTCCCAAGCAAACTTGTAGAGTACTTACCATTCGCATATTTCAACCCAGACTCATATGTTCTGCTGTATAGCTTACGAGTGTCTGCTGGCGTACCGTCATAACTCGTACGATTGTCATAACCATAAGCGCGTGCATAAGCAGAAAGAGCGGAAGAGAATTGATGCTCAACACCTAACCATAATGTTTTATTCAAAAAACCATCTTTATCAGGTTGAGGGCCCCCGCCTGTATTTCCTCTGGCTTCAACATCAAACCCTTTTGTATGAGTATAAGCACCCGCTGCCGTTACCGTTGTATTCTCACCAATTTTTTGCTGAGTCGAACCGTTATAGTTTTGATAACTGTGTGAGCCAATACCTGCATTTAAAGTAGTGCCATCGTTATCACGACGAGTAATAATATTCACCACACCACCAACAGCATCAGAACCATAAACCGCTGAGCGTGCGCCGCGAATATACTCAATGCGCTGTACCAGAGAAATTGGGATTTGGCTCATATCAGATGAACCTGAAATGCCCGCCTGATTCAAACGAACGCCATCAATTAGAACTAAAACATGACGAGATTCTGTTCCCCTAATAAAAAGAGAGCTTTGTTGCCCCATCCCCCCATTTTGAGCAATATCCACCCCCGGCAAGCGCCTTAATACATCTATTACGGTATTGGATTGCCAATGGTCGATATCTTCACGAGTGACCACCGTCACTGGCGCTAATATAGAAGAAATAGGTTGTTCGAAACGATTAGCTGACACAACCACTTGGTCAGTTTTGTCATTTGCACTTGCCAAAGAAGAAGTAGCGCACAGTACTGCAAGCCCAGCGGCCGATAGCGGCAGCGACTTTTTATTATTCATTATGGTTACACTCGGAAAATCAATTTAATTAACATTCCGCGAGGTTGAATATAAGATCCGCGCGAATATTCAACGAAGCGATTGGATGCGTGGCAGGTATCGGACTTTTACCGTTGCGCGTCAGTCTTGGATTCACACCAAATTCCCTAAACCACAGCCTATTATCGTAAGTTGAATAGTAGTGAGTGTCTACGGATGGATAATGAAAACTGGACATCTTCGCCGCATTCCCTACAATTTCGCTCCTGATACGAATTTATTACTGCTTTATGGAGCCAAACATGCCAAACACCTTGCATACTGAAGACTACGAACAACAACTCGTAGAAAAAACGGATCGTTTAAAGGCGATGATGGCTCCTTTTAACGCCCCTGAACCTGAAATATTTTCATCTCCAACATCCCATTATCGGATGCGTGCTGAATTTCGTATTTGGCATGAAGGTGATGACCTGTTTCATATTATGTTCAATAAAGAAACGAAAGAGCGTATTCGTATTGACCAGTTTCCTGTTGCCAGCCAATTGATCAATGACATGATGGCGGCGTTATTGCCGTTAATTAAGCAAAATGAATTACTGCGCCATAAATTATTTCAAATTGACTATTTATCAACACTAAGTAATAAGCTGATTGTTTCGCTGCTTTACCATAAAAAATTAGGTGAAGAATGGATGGCAGAAGCAAAAGCGTTAAAAGCCGCTTTAGTTGAACAAGGCTTTGATGTGCAATTGATTGGCCGAGCGTCAAAAACAAAAATCATGTTAGATAATGATTATGTCGATGAAGTCTTACCTGTTATGGGTAAAAATATGGTTTATCGCCAAGTTGAAAATAGCTTCACGCAACCTAATGCACAGGTCAATATCAAAATGTTGGAGTGGGCAATTGAGTCAACGCAGAATTCGACGGGTGATTTATTGGAACTGTACTGCGGAAATGGAAATTTCTCTTTAGCATTAGCGCAAAACTTCGAACGCGTATTAGCGACTGAAATTGCAAAGCCCTCAGTGGCCGCTGCTCAATATAATATCGAAGCCAATAATATTGAAAATGTACAAATTATTCGTATGTCCGCAGAGGATTTTACCCAAGCCATGCAAGGTGCCCGTGAATTTAGGCGCTTGGAAGGTATTTCTTTAGCCGATTACCAATGCAATACTATATTCGTCGACCCGCCTCGCAGTGGTTTAGATGCAGAAACAGTGAAACTAGTTCAGGGTTATGAGCATATCCTATATATTTCATGTAACCCAGAAACGCTATGCGATAACTTAGCTGAGCTGACTAAAACCCATAAAATAGAGAAATTAGCCTTATTCGACCAGTTCCCTTATACCCACCATATGGAAAGTGGGGTATTACTGAGCCGCTATTAATTTACTAAAAAACAAAAACGCCGCAGTGATGTGAACTGCGGCGCCTTACTATTAGAAAAGTCGTATAAACTTAATTTTCAACTTCTTGTTCAAGTGCTAGCTCCGCTTTTTCTTTCTTACGTGCTTTCCAGCTTGAGTACATCCACAATGCGATAATGACAATAAAGGTTGCGGGAATAAAATTAGAGCCTATTTCAGGGTTTTGCACACGTAAAATCGCGGCATAGCCAAAAAGCCCAATAAAAAAACTACCGGCAACAAATTTTGGCAGCCCCATAGGCATCGCTTGATGCAAATAGCGCTGATGTAAACAATACACTGCCAATATCAGGGTTAAAATTGGGAAAAATGAAAAATCGACCAGCGAGTTAAACAGCGTTGAAAAGGTTCCATGGGTTGCAAGGCCAATCACAAAGGCTAGCAATAATGTGCTTCTTTCATAACTTTTTTGATCCATCATTGATTCTCCTTATTATTTAGTCAGGTCTGGGTCAGTTTGATTTTGTTTTTCCTGTTCCCGGCGGTACCAGTAATAGGCGCCTTTCGCTATCATTCTTAACTGTAATACCAGCCGTTCTTCGAGATTTCTGCGTTTTTCTTCATCGATATCTAGCGCCTCTGCACCTGCGCTAAAGACAATCGTTACCATGGCCTCTGCTTGCATTTCAGTAAAATGGCGAGGCATACGGCTTTCAAGTTCAAGATAATCGGCCAATTCCGCAATAAAATGCTGAATTTCCCGAGCGACTGCCGCACGAAACTCAGCAGATGTTCCTGAACGCTCCCGCAATAATAACCTAAAGGCGTTAGGGTTATTACCAATAAACTCCATAAAAGTTGAGACTGATGTACGGATCACACTCCCGCCTTTTGCAATACGCTGCCTTGCTTGGCGCATTAGCTGGCGTAACATCAAGCCGCTTTCGTCGACCATCGTCAGCCCGAGTTCATCAACATCCTTGAAATGACGGTAAAATGAAGTCGGTGCAATCCCAGCTTCACGCGCAACTTCTCGCAAACTAAGGCTAGTAAAACTCCGTTCAGCGCTTAATTGGCTAAATGCGGCTTCGACGAGTGAACGCCGAGTTTTTTCTTTTTGTTTTGCTCTAACGCCAATTGTGTTACTCACGGTGATCCTAGTTTCTTATCATGAAAGGTAAATGTAATAAGCCTTACTCTTCGCCTAGCATACCTGAAAATAGTTAAACTGTTTTGGAGAAAAAGCGACTATCACTACAATTTACTCATTTTCAGAATTTAACTTAGCCTTTTTCAATTAGTTTTTTAACACTGATATACTACCAACCTTTTATTAAACAATGCGTCAGCAAATCCTTGGAAGCATGCATAAATATGTGACTAGGGTAAGCGAGTGTAGCCAATGCTGTATCAATTTGAAAAACGACGAGGAAATTAGGTGAAATAACCAACTAATGATAACATCTTGTTGTCATTTTGTTTTAGAGCAGGTCTTACCTCATGCAACTTACCCATTTTGATGCAATAGTCATTGGTTCCGGTCCTGGTGGTGAAGGCGCCGCCATGGGGCTAGTGAAACAAGGAAAAAACGTTGCTGTTATAGAACGTTATAATAATGTCGGCGGAGGCTGTACCCACTGGGGAACCATTCCCTCAAAAGCCCTCCGTCATGCTGTTAGCCGTATTATCGAATTCAACCAAAACCCTCTTTATAGTGATAACTCCCGTAGCTTAAGCTCCTCTTTCTCTGAAATTCTTCGTCATGCTGAAACGGTAATTAGCCAACAAACACGCATGCGCCAAGGTTTTTATGAGCGTAATGGTTGCCAAATGTTTTCGGGTGAAGCCACCTTTATCGATGAGCAACATATCAGTGTCCGTTACGCAGATGGTAGTTGTGACGTTTTAAGTGCGGATAAAATCGTGATTGCCACAGGTTCTCGTCCATACTGTCCTTCCGATGTTGATTTCAATCATTCTCGAATTTATAACAGTGATACGATCCTCAACCTAACTCACGAACCTCGCCATGTCATTATTTATGGTGCCGGAGTGATAGGCTGTGAATACGCCTCTATATTTCGTGGATTAGGGGTTAAAGTTGATTTAATCAATACCCGCGATCATCTATTGGCCTTTCTTGACCAAGAAATGTCAGATGCCTTGTCGTATCATTTTTGGAATAGTGGCGTTGTTATTCGCCATAATGAAGAATATGAAAAAATCGAAGGGGTCGAAGACGGTGTTATTGTTCACCTGAAGTCGGGTAAAAAAGTCAAAGCAGACTGTTTACTGTATGCGAATGGTAGAACGGGTAACACGGATAGCTTAGGTCTCGCTAATGTCGGGATTGAGGCTGATGGCCGCGGTTTAGTTAAAGTCAATAAAGCATATCGCACCACTAATGAACATATCTATGCTGTTGGTGATGTCATCGGCTACCCAAGCTTAGCCTCTGCGGCCTACGACCAAGGACGAATTGCGGCCCGAGCCATTGGTGGTAGTTTAGGTGATGCTCATTTAGTAGAAGATATTCCAACAGGGATTTATACCATTCCTGAAATTAGTTCAGTTGGTAAAACAGAGCAAGAATTGACCGCAATGAAAGTGCCTTATGAAGTCGGTCGGGCACAATTTAAACATTTAGCACGTGCACAAATCGCAGGTATGAATGTCGGTAGTTTGAAAATATTATTCCATAGAGAAACATTACAGATACTAGGTATTCACTGTTTTGGTGAAAGAGCGGCTGAAATTATCCATATCGGCCAAGCTATCATGGAACAAAAAGGTGAAGGTAATACTATAGAATATTTCGTGAATACAACCTTCAATTACCCAACAATGGCGGAAGCTTTCCGTGTTGCGGCTTTAAATGGTTTAAATCGACTATTTTAATTATTTTGTGATTTATGGTTGCCAATAACCTGGCAACCATCATCAACTAAAAAATAATATTGGCGGCTTAACCTTAAACTCTATTTTTATAATAGTTATCCATTGAGTTATAGATGGTCTCAGCTAATTGTTCATAGCGCCCACGTAACGGTGAACCCGGGCGATAAACTAATACAATTGTACGTTTCGGCTCAGGCTCAATACAATTTAAATAACATACCCCATCACGACAAACTTCATTTGGTACCGATAAATCAGGTAAAAGTGTAATTCCACTCCCTGCGGCCACCATATTTCTTAACGTTTCTAAGCTCGTTGCCCTGAAGTGTGTGTCTTCTTTCGCGCCCGCTTGGAAGCAGAAGCCCATCGCTTGGTCACGTAAACAGTGGCCATCTTCTAACATTAATAGCTTTTCACCTGACAACTCACTCATTTCAATCGTATCACGATCATGCCATGGGTGACTCTCATAAATAGCCAGTTTCATCGGTTCTTCGAATAACGGAACAACAATAAAAGGTTCCGTTTCTTTAACTTCCGCTAAAATAGCGCAATCTAATTTACCGCTGTCTAACTGAGCTAATAATTGCTGAGTTTGCGCTTCATGCAAATAGATTTCTAATTTCGGATGAGCTTGGTGCAATTGCGGAATAATATGAGGTAATAGATATGGCGCAACCGTTGGGATTAAACCAATATGTAATGGGCCCGACATACTTTCCCCTTGGAGGGCGGCCATTTCTTGTAATACTTTAATTTCACGCAAAATAGTACGGGCTTGTTCAACCAATAATAAACCTTGTTGAGTGAAAAGAACTTTGCGGCTGGTTCTTTCTAACAACATAACGCCAAGTTCTTCTTCTAATTTACGAATTTGGCCACTAAGAGTAGGTTGGCTAACATGACAAGAATCCGCGGCACGTCTAAAGTGTTTATGTTCGGCGAGTGCGACAAGGTACTCTAAATCTCGAATATTCATATTTCTTTTCCTTTCGTGAATTCTCTGTCAAACCAAAGATAGATAATACCAATCACTATATCGATATTGTTTTGTTTTATCTATTGATAAATTGAAAAATAGGGAGAAAACCTCATTTTCTGTACAAAACCCGCAATAAAATGAAATAAAATGTAATATTTAGAAACAAAATGTGTCATTATTTACCCTCCTGTTATTTACAAAGAAAACACAACACCAGAAAAACATTAAGTTTTACTTATCATACTTAAAACAGTATTAAATATAAGTGTAAACTCTACTTAAGATCGATATTAAAGTAAAAATCCAATTGACCAACCTCAAAAACATTTCAAGCTAGTACATGGATGCGATCTTAAAAAAAAGAAGAAGTAATTTTTTTAAATTTGCATTAATTTATTATTTTAGTTTTATAATTTCATGAGTGAAAATAACGTCATGTATAAAATCCTTTAAAATCTTACACATAATTACACACACTTTTATTGTGGATAAACTCAAAATAACACCCTATATTTATTATAAGAAAAGAAAAGCATAGAACAGCATCAATTCAAATTAATAGTTTTATATAGTCACCTAACTTCTGCAATATCCTCATCAATGATGATAATACGGAGGGCTAAATACTATGAACACTATTATCAGCTTTACCTTCCCCATAAATGATCTAAATAGCAAACAAAGTTATTACAGAAAACAACAAGCATGCCGATATAAGATATGCATGTATATGATGAGCAGTGATACAAGCATAAGTTTGAAAACTGCACATACCAATAAAAATCCTCTAGGGGGTATAACAACATAAATAGGTAATTCAAAATACTGATGAATACCAATATGAATGAGGTAATAAAAATGAAGAGTAAAAGCATCAAATACCAATTCAAGTATCGAAAACATAATTTAGAGCAATACTGAAACGTTTTCATTAATAATAAGGTGGTATTAACCAATATTATTTTGGAAACAAAGAACATCACTCTCCAAAGGTTTAAAAAAGAAATCACAATGCCTTATTTCTGAAACATTTTGTCATATTCATTTTCACTTTCAATTAAACTTTGTAAATTTGTATTTAAAAACAAATTAAAAATCTCAATATAACAGCCATTTTTTATATCTAAAAATGAATATATTCAAGGCGGCTTTAAAAAACGCCACAATAGATTAAACCACCCAAAAGGGGGGTTTTGATGCAAACACAGAACATTAAACACTAACAAACCAAATTTAACGGAATATTATAAATATAAATCATTAAAAAATGACCCTAGAGATATATTAAAGCAGGTCATTTAGAATTATATTTTAATACATTTTTAGCTTTTAGATTTACACCTTTTTAGAGTTTTTCATTTTATAATTCTTCCCATAGCAAGATATATGAAAACTTAAACAAACCGAATTACAGAAATTTGAAATTAGGAGCAAACATTATGACTATTAAAAAAATCACTTCAGTATTAACTTTAACTTTCGCTTTAGCTGCAACATCATTCTTTACTACGAATGTACAAGCTGAAGGAAATCAAACAACCATTACTTTTAAAGCCATGATTGTCTCTCCACCATGTACCTATGACATTAATCAAAACAACACAACTTTGAATTGTTTTAATAATGAAAAAAACAAAATGGAATCTAGCCCAATTAACTTTTCCAAAGAGAAAAAATCACCAGAATGGAAAGAATTAAATGGAAGCACGAGTATTTACCAATTCAATTGGACTAATAAAGAAAAAGGATATGCATTATTATCCGTGCAACACGCTTAATTAGAAAATAACCCAACTTTAAAAACACATTACATAACCAACTGATTTAAAACGAATTAAGTTGTAGGACTCTATTATGCAAAAATCAATAACAGAAAGAGTATTTAATCGTTCATTAACAGCTTTAATATTAGTTTTAGCATTCAGTACATTCAATACCTATGCGAACCAAAGCCAAGAATCAGGCACTATTAGCTTCAATGGCGCAGTGGTTCACCCAACTTGTACGAATGCTGTCTCTGATACACATATTAAATTGAGTTGCTTGAATAATACTGAGTCTACAATGACAAATATTGGGCTAAATAATATTACTCAAGAAAAAGATTGGAACGTTATTAATGATGGTCGAAATGAATACTCATACAATTGGATCAATGAGGAGAAGCAATTAAGAATGTTAACCATTAAATATATTTAAAAACAAACGCGTTATGGGAATTGGGGTAGTCATGCTACCCCCCATTTTTATCTTCTATAACCGATCACAGCTCTAATCGTTTTTTTGCTTCTACAATAGCATTTGCCACTTGTTTCTGAGATACCCCGCCTTTTGCTAACCGCTTATCTAAACAAGATTGTAGTGATAAAACTTCATAGACATCCAACTGAATAGTGCTACTGAATTTTTGCAAATCACTTAAAGCCATTTCCTCTAAAGCTTTACCTTGCCCAATTGCGGCAACAACGGCCTCACCCACAATATGATGCGCTTCACGGAATGGAACACCTTTAGCAACCAGATAATCAGCGAGTTCAGTTGCATTCGCATAACCTTGCTTCGCAGCATCTTCACAACGACTACGGCGAATTTGAATACCATCAAGAACCAACGCAGCCATGTGCATGCAATCTAACCAAGTATCTAATGCATCAAATAACCCTTCTTTGTCTTCTTGCATATCTTTGTTGTAAGCAAGAGGGAGCCCTTTTAGGGTCATCATCATACCTGTCAATGCACCTTGGACACGCCCACATTTTCCACGGATCAATTCCAATGCATCAGGGTTTTTCTTTTGCGGCATGAGTGATGAACCCGATGTCACTTTGTCTGATAGCTCAACAAAGCCAGCTTCTCCACTATTAAAGAAAATTAAATCTTCAGCAAAGCGGGATAAATGAACCATACCGATACTTGCGTTCGATAATAATTCAAGAACGTGATCTCTGTCTGATACCGTATCCAAGCTATTACGCGTTGCAGAAGCAAAACCTAACCAAGAGGCAAGCTGCTCACGGTCGATATCATAAGCCGTTCCTGCTAATGCCCCACACCCTAATGGGCTAACATCTAAACGTTTTAAGGTATCTTTTAAACGACTTTCGTCACGCGCTAGCATTTCGCTATAGGCTAAACACCAGTGGGCAAATGTCACCGGTTGGGCACGTTGTAAATGCGTATAACCGGGCATTACTGCATCTTGGTTATTTTCTGCGGTGATGACCAACGCTTTTTGTAATTCGGTTACCGCTTCAAGCAACAATGCGACTTGGTCTTTACACCACAGTTTTAAATCTGTTGCCACTTGGTCATTACGGCTACGACCGGTATGTAATTTTTTCCCTAAATCACCAACTTTATCAATCAGCTTACCTTCAACCCAGCTATGAATATCTTCTGCGTCACTTTGCAGGATAATTTCAGGGTTATCTTGCACTTCTTTCAGTAAGGAGTTTAGCGCTTGTTCTAAAGTTTGTTGTTCGCTATCAGACAATACACCAACTGTTACTAGTGATTTTGACCATGCGACTGAGCCGATAATATCTTGTTGCGCCAGGCGATAATCGAAACGCAATGAATCATTAAACTGTTTGAACCGTTGATCCGCTTGCTGACTAAAACGTCCACCCCAAAGTGCCATAACTAATCCCTACCTGATTAATAAAATAAGTTTTTAACCCCGACAGCAGTCTTGGCTGCCGGGAGACTACTATTTGATTTATTTCGCTTTGTTTTGTTCTTTCAGCGCACGGATACGTGAAGACAGTGAGTAAAGACGAATAAACCCACCTGCATGACTGTGGTCATAAACTTCATCTTCACCAAATGTGGCAAATTCCTCAGAATACAGGCTCTTATCCGCTTTTTTCTGAATCGCAGTCACTTGCCCTTTATATAATTTCAGAACAACTTCCCCTGTCACATCTTGTGCTAATGATTCAGCAGCCGCTTGCAGCGAGTGACGTAGTGGTGCGAACCAACGGCCATCATAAACTACATATGACATTTCTAAGCCGAGTTGCTCACGCCATTTGTAGCTGTCACGGTCAAGAACCAGTTGTTCAATACCACGTAATGCCGCCATCATAATGGTGCCTCCCGGGGTTTCATAGCAACCACGAGATTTCATACCCACTAAACGGTTTTCAACGATATCAATACGGCCCACTCCATGTTTTGCACCTAAAGTATTTAATGCTTCTAAACAGCCAAGTGGAGACAATGCTTGACCATTTACCGAAACGACTTCACCGTGCTTGACACCAACGGTAACTAATTCAGCTTCATCTGGTGCATCTTGCGGATCGACAGTCCATACCCAACAATCTTGGTTTGCAGCATTCCATGTGCTTTCTAAAACACCACCTTCCGTAGAAATGTGCCATGCGTTTTCATCACGGCTGTAGATTTTTTCAAGGCTAGCTGTTGTTGGAATATTACGCTCTTTCAGATAATCGAGCAGCGCTTCACGGGAACGTAAGTCCCACTCACGCCATGGTGCAACCACTTGTAACTGTGGTGCTAATGCCGTATAGGTGCTTTCGAAACGCACTTGGTCATTACCTTTACCTGTTGCGCCATGGGCAACAGCATCTGCACCCACTTTTAAGGCAATTTCAACTTGCGCTTTAGCAATGATTGGACGAGCCATTGACGTACCTAATAAATAGCTACCTTCATATAGTGCCCCCGTTTTCAATACAGGGTAAATATATTCTTTGATGAACTCTTCACGTAAATCGACGACATAGCACTCGGATGCACCTGATTGTAGAGCTTTTTTCTCTACGCCTACTAAATCTTCACGGTCTTGCCCCACATCCGCAACGAAGGCCACGACTTCGCAATCATCATAGTTTTCTTTTAGCCATGGAATAATTGCTGATGTATCCAGGCCACCTGAATATGCTAATACAATCTTTTTAATGCCCTTTTTCATAACGTACCTATCCGCTCAATTAATATAGTTATTCCATGGCTCATTTATGATGCCAAGATCCGTGTTCCGATTGCTGTTCCATTAAACAGCTCGGGAAGTTGTTCTGCATGACGCCAACTTGCGATATCAACAGAGCGTTGTAAGGCTGCCGCAGCGTCTAACGCCGCATTGACCTTCACAATCATTCCATCGGTAATAATTCCCTGCTCAATGAGCTTTTGCGCTTTTTGCGTCGTCATTTCGTCAATTTTTTGGCCTTTACCATCTAAAATACCGCTCACATCAGACAGTAAAACCAAATCTGCGTTTAAGGCTTGGGCGATAGCGGTTGCAGCTTGGTCCGCATTTACATTCATCAACTCACCTTCTGGTGTGATACCTATAGAGCTGATAATGGGTAAATAGCCTGCACCCAACAATAATTTCAATAATTTCGCATCGCCAGGTTTGGCATCACCGACATGACCTAATTCTTCGTTTAATTGAGTCACTGTGGCACTTTGCCCATCACCGAGAGAAAGCCCTACGGCTGGAAGTTGATACTTCGTTGCCCATGCCAGTAATGTTTTATTCGCCGTACCCGCTAATGCCCCTGTAATGATATCGATTTGGTCTGCTGGCGTGACTCGTAACCCTTGCTTTTTAACAACAGGTAATTGCAGTTTTTGCATCAATTCATCAACTAAACAGCCACCGCCATGTACAATCACCAACTCACGTTGATGTGCTTGCCGATAGGTTTGAATCGCTGTAAATAATTTTTCAAGTGCCTCGACGCTATCAAGTAACACTCCGCCCAATTTAATCACTAAGGGTTGCATGGGGTTAATCCTTCTTAAAATAAAGACTGAGTTTCAGCAAAACCAAAACGAATATTCATGCACTGAACGGCTTGTGCTGCCGCACCTTTGAGTAGGTTATCTTCTGTACCCACTAAAATCAGGTGTTCACCTTTCAATACATAGCCAATATCACAAAACGGCGTACCAACTACCGATTTCAATGCAGGAACGCCTTTTTCATATAGCCGCACTAACGGTTTATTTTGATAAGCATCTTTAAACGTTTGTGTGATTTTTTCTGCCGAAACACCTGTTTTCACTTTGCACGTAATCGTTGCAAGGATGCCTCGAGAGAAATTTCCTAAATGTGGTGTAAAAATAACCTCTCTCCCTAAGTGAGTCGCAATTTCTGGCTGATGGCGATGGGTAAAAATGCCATAAGGTTGCAAACTCACTTCACAGAAGCTGTTGGTCATTGAGGCTTTACGACCTGCTCCAGAGACTCCGCTGGTGGCATTAATCACTGGCCACATAGCTTCATCTAGCAAATTGCCTTCAATCAATGGTTTAAGTGCTAATTGGGAAACCGTTGGGTAACACCCTGGTACTGCGATCAGTTGCGCTTGACGAATTTTATCGGCCTGCCATTCTGCTAAACCGTAAACTGCTTGCATTAGCCATTCAGTATTTGTATGTTCAAAGCCATAGTATTGCGTATAGAACGCAGGATCTTGAACACGATAAGCACCCGATAAGTCGAACACAACGCAGCCCGCTTCAAGAAACTGAGGGGCTATGTCGTGGCTTACTTCATGTGCAGTGGCAAGAAAAACAACATCAATACCTTCCGCTGCTTCTGCGACATCGGTTAATGGCAGAACGGGAAGGTCTATGATGCCTTTATACTGAGGATGTAAATCAGAAAAACGTTTATTTGCATCCGCACTTTGCTTCGATACCATCAATCCTTGAAGATTAACTTCAGGATGGCGTTGCAAATAACCGGCTAATTCTGCTCCAGTATAGCCACTGGCCCCGATAATGAGTGTGTTCAACATATGCTTTCTACCTTGTACTCGTGACCCAAACAGTTTAATGTGTATTTTTATTCAAATAAAGTGCATGAATATTGATACTATTATGGATAAAGGCTGTCAACAGTGAATATTAAATTACCTGCATTTATTGAGATTTATCGTCAATTAATTGCGACTCCGTCGATTAGTGCGACTGATTCTCATTTGGACCAAAGCAATAAAGCCCTAGTGGAACTTCTCGGTGGGTGGCTGGAGACGTTAGGTTTTTCAGTCAACATTCAACCTGTGCCGGAAACGCGAGATAAATATAATTTGCTTGCATCTATTGGTGAAGGAAATGGTGGGCTGATGCTATGCGGCCATACCGATACCGTGCCCTTTGATGATGGACGTTGGAGCAAAAACCCGTTTGAGCTAACAGAGCATGACGGCAAGTTATATGGGCTCGGAACCGCAGATATGAAAGGCTTTTTTGCTTTTATTGTTGATGCGTTACGCGATATGGATTTAACTCAGCTCAAACGCCCACTGCATATATTGGCCACTGCGGATGAAGAAACATCGATGGCTGGCGCACGTTATTTTGCAGCCAGTACAGCGCTAAGACCGGATTTTGCGATTATTGGAGAACCAACGTCATTACAACTGATTCGTGCGCACAAAGGACATTTATCAAATGCTATCCGCATTACTGGGCAATCGGGGCATTCTAGTGACCCAGAACGTGGGGTCAATGCCATTGAATTAATGCATGAGTCTATTTCCCATTTGATGGACTTACGAAATACGTTAAAAGAACGATTTAACAACCCTGCATTTGTCATTCCCTACCCGACGATGAACTTTGGTCATATTCATGGCGGTGATGCTGCCAACCGAATTTGTGGTTGTTGTGAATTACACATGGACATTCGCCCACTCCCCGGCCTGACTTTGCAGGACTTAGATGAACTACTCAATGAAGCTCTTGAGCCTGTTAGTGCCCGTTGGCCAGGTCGCTTGGCGATCGAGCCCATGCATCCGCCGATCCCTGGCTATGAATGCCCAACGGACCACAAGATGGTGGCAGTAATTGAACAGTTGTTGGGGCAGAAAGCGGATACCGTGAATTACTGTACTGAAGCGCCGTTTATCCAAGAGCTCTGCCCGACGTTGGTTCTTGGCCCTGGATCTATTGAGCAAGCACATCAGCCTGATGAATTTATCGATATGCGCTTTATTGAACCTACTCGCCAATTAATTAGCCAAATGGTTGAGCACTTCTGTTTCACTGAGTAAATCTGACGAGCCATTGATTCGAACGCGACTCTGAAAAGAGTCGCGTTTTTTATCATGAATTATTTTCCTGTTGTCTTTGAAAAAACCTCAGCGTCATAATTTAATTTAAGTATTGACTATTGGTACCGATCTGGTAATTTCTATTTGGACGTCTAAACGTATAGACGCACAAATGGATATAATAACGTACAAAAAATAGTTAGTTTGCAAATTGCGAGGTTACAGGGTATGAGTTTTTTTCACGCAAATCAGCGCGAAGCGCTAAATCAAAACTTAGCTGAGTTAGATGGCCAAATTAATGTTTCATTTGAGTTTTTCCCACCTCGCAGTGAAGAGATGGAGCAGACACTATGGAAATCTATTGATAGGCTCAAAAACCTGAAACCTCAATTTGTCTCTGTGACTTATGGTGCAAATTCTGGCGAACGCGATAGAACGCACAGTATCATCAAAGATATTAAGGATAAAACCGGTTTAATTGCAGCCCCTCACCTAACGTGTATTGATGCAAGCCCTGAAGAACTGAAAGCCATTGCTCGTGACTATTGGAATAATGGTATTCGCCATATTGTTGCATTGCGTGGTGATTTACCTGACAACAGCCGTAAACCAGATATGTATGCTGTTGATCTAGTTGAGCTGTTAAAAGGTGAAGCGGATTTTGATATTTCTGTTGCGGCCTACCCTGAAGTTCACCCTGAAGCCAAAAGCGCTCAAGCCGATTTAATTAGTTTAAAAAAGAAGATTGATGCGGGAGCTAACCGTGCAATCACTCAGTTTTTCTTTGATGTTGAGAGCTATTTACGTTTTCGTGACCGCTGCGTCGCGACAGGTATTGATGTAGAAATCGTGCCGGGGATTTTACCCGTCTCTAACTTTCGTCAACTCGAGCGCTTTGCCAAACTGACTAACGTACGCATTCCTGCATGGATGAGTAAAATGTACGAAGGGCTAGATGACGACCCTGAGAGCCGTAACCTTGTCGGCGCATCAATCGCCATGGATATGGTCAAAATTCTTAGCCGTGAAGGCGTGAAAGATTTTCATTTTTACACGCTGAACCGCTCTGAGCTCACCTATGCTATCTGCCATACTTTGGGAGTTAGGCCTTAATTTAGCCGGATGAGGCGAATATTTTGCCTCATCCCTTTGCTATTTTCTTCTATTCTTATAAATATCTTCTATTTTCCCAGAAAAAAATATCAAATAGCTAGAACTAGTTATTTCTTGCTTAAAAAAGAACCAGTACCTTTAAGGTAAATATATTAACGTGATATCTAAACTGATTAGATTCGCGAACTACTTTTCCACAATATAACTCATGCTATTATTTTCTTTATATTCAAATTCATTTTGCCACAATAATTATATTTAACGGTTAACGGTATAAATTAACTTTAAACATTATGAAAATCAGGGTTTAAATAAAAGTTACATAACTTAACATTATTGAAATATTAGTTTTTTATGAACATTAATTTATTTCCACTACATTTTTCGCCCATATAAAATCAAATAAAAACAACTAAAAAGCTAAATACATAGAAATAAAAACCATAAAAATGTAATAATTTAGTTAAATTGAGTGGTTTTTAGCATCATTTTATGAACACAATCAGCTCTTGGGAAAAATTATCTATAACCAAAATAACCATAACCCATCATTCACTCTACTGTTACTTTCTAATTATGACGGTTTTCATTAAATTATCTTTTTTATTTGAACACTTTTGAATTTTTCAAAAGACGGCGTATATTTAATATTGAGCTCAAGATTAATAGTATTTAATTACCACATGGTCATTGAGGAATTAAAACATGAGTAATAATGCATTAAATTCAAAACACAGTGGAATGGATGATGTCTACGCATCATTAGAATTATCCAAATCATTACCAAAAACCAAGTTTCCATTGAAAGAACAAGCACCACGTAATGTATTTAGTGCAGTACGCGATGAATTAATGCTAGATGGGAATTCACGCCAAAACTTAGCAACATTTTGCCAGACATGGGTGGATGATGAAATTCGTGATTTGATGGATTTGTCTATCGACAAAAACATGATAGATAAAGACGAATATCCACAAACAGCAGAAATTGAAAACCGCTGCGTACATATGTTAGCGGACTTATGGAATTCACCGGATGCAGAAAATACCCTTGGTTGCTCAACCATCGGGTCCTCAGAGGCTGCAATGCTTGGTGGGCTAGCGCTAAAATGGCAATGGCGCAAAAAACAAGCCGCTAAAGGAAAACCGACCGATAAACCTAATTTAATTTGTGGCCCAGTTCAAATCTGTTGGCACAAATTTGCTCGTTATTTCGATGTTGAACTCCGAGAGATCCCTCTTGAAGGTGACCGCCTCATCATGACACCGGAAGAGGTGCTCAAACGTGTCGATGAAAATACTATTGGTGTCGTACCGACCCTTGGGGTGACATTTACCTGCCAATATGAGCCCGTAAAAGCTGTACACGATGCGCTCGATAAACTGCAAAAAGAAACTGGACTGGATATTCCTATCCATGTGGATGGTGCTAGTGGCGGCTTCTTAGCTCCATTTTGTGCACCAGATTTAGAATGGGATTTCCGCTTACCACGTGTAAAATCCATTAATGCATCAGGCCATAAATTTGGTTTGGCGCCATTAGGCGCTGGCTGGGTTATTTGGCGTGAAGCCAAAGACCTTCCAGAAGAATTGATTTTTAATGTGAATTATTTAGGCGGTAATATGCCAACATTCGCACTGAATTTCTCTCGCCCTGGCGGTCAAATCATTGCTCAATATTATAATTTCTTGAGACTGGGTCGCGAAGGCTATGCAAAAATCCACAACGCTTGCTATGCAACTGCACAATACCTCAGCCGTGAAATTGAAAAATTAGGGCCATTTGAAATGATTTTTGATGGTGATAGCCAAACTGGTATCCCTGCATTAGCATGGAAACTGAAAGAAGGCACCGCCACCAGCAAATATTCCCTCTATGATATCGCAGACAAACTGCGTAGTCGTGGCTGGCAAGTTCCTGCTTACTCCATGCCAGCAAACCGTGAAGACCTTGTTATTCAACGTATTCTAGTGCGTCATGGGGTTAGTTTAGATTTAGCCGCATTACTCATTGATGACTTCAAACGCACCTTAGAGTATTTCGATAAGCACCCTGTCAATAAACCGCTAACAGAAGAAGAAGGCGGCGGCTTTAATCACAGTTAATTCTTTTATTCATGATTGTGTTGTTAACGAGCCAAAGAGCCTTAGGCTCTTTGGCTCCTACTGAGATCCGCCCTGAAAAGGCAGATTGTTTATCGATTTGAGGAGAACTCGTATGGCAACAACGACAGCTCCAGCCGCAAAGCAACTGACACTACTTGGCTTTTTTGCCATCACTGCATCAATGGTGATGGCCGTTTATGAATATCCAACATTTGCAACATCTGGCTTTAGCCTCGTATTTTTCCTGCTATTAGGAGGATTATTGTGGTTTATTCCTGTCGCATTGTGTGCCGCAGAAATGGCAACCGTAGAAGGTTGGGAGGAAGGTGGTGTATTTGCATGGGTTTCTAATACATTAGGCGAACGTTGGGGATTTGCCGCCATTTCATTTGGTTATTTACAAATTGCGATTGGCTTCATTCCTATGCTGTATTTCGTATTAGGGGCACTGTCTTATATTTTGAATTGGCCAGAACTTAATACAGACCCAATCACCAAAACGATAGGGGCACTTGTTATTCTCTGGGTATTGGCTTTCACACAATTTGGCGGAACTAAATATACTGCCACGATTGCGAAAGTCGGTTTTTTCGCAGGCATCTTGCTTCCAGCGCTAATTTTGGTCTTTCTAGCGATCAGCTATTTAGCCAGCGGCTCTCCATTGGCCATTGAAATTAGTACTGAAACCTTTATTCCTGATTTCACCAAAATTGGCACACTCGTGGTATTTGTCGCCTTTATTTTGAGCTATATGGGTGTTGAAGCTTCAGCAACTCACGTTAATGAAATGAAAAACCCCGGTCGAGATTACCCCGCAGCGATGTTTTTACTCATGATAGCGGCAATTTGTTTAAGCTCAATTGGTGGGTTATCGGTAGCAGCGGTGATCCCAAACAGTGAAATTAATTTATCTGCTGGTGTGGTACAAACATTCAATGTGCTTGTCACACACTTTAATTCATCCTTTGAATGGGCAGTGAGAATTATTGCGGCACTATTATTGCTTGGCGTGCTGGCTGAGATTGCTTCTTGGATTGTGGGGCCATCCCGCGGGATGTATGTCGCGGCACAGAAAGGTATTCTGCCGCAAGGCTTTGCCAAGGTGAATAAAAATGGCGTACCGGTAACACTGGTGATTTCGCAGTTGTTGATCACAACAGTAGCGATTATCGTCCTCACCAATACTGGGGGCGGTGGTAATATGTCATTCCTTATTGCTCTAGCCTTAACGGTAGTTATCTATTTATGTAGCTATTTCATGCTATTTTTAGGTTATATGCAGTTAGTTTGCAAACAACCAGAGAAAAAACGTGTCTTCAATATACCGGGAGGTAAAGGCATTAAACTTCTCATTGCGTTAGTCGGCCTAATTGTTTCTATCTTAGCCTTTGTGATTTCATTCTTCCCACCGAGTTCTTTACCGAATGGTGCGAGCAATACCACCTATGTGACGTTACTTGCGGTTAGCTTTGTGATTATTTTCTTACTGCCTTTTGTAATTTATGCTTTCCATAACAAACAAGGTAAGAAAACTAATGTCTCTATGGTGCATATCAAAACGCATAATGCGCCAGCTAACCATTTCTTTATTCACCCTCGAGCTCGTTCTGCGTATCACTTGATTCATCATGATAAACCAGACGATGGTTCATCCAACTCGTAATAACCCGTAAAAATAATGAGGGCTACCATTTGGTAGCCCTCATATTATTCAAGTACTTTAAAAATCAACAAACTAACCCGTATTACGCATGCCTGCTGCCACACCAGCAATCGTCACCATCAAGGCTTGCTCGACACGTGGGTCGGGCTGCTCTTGTTGGCGGGAGCGGTGTAAAAGCTCTGCTTGTAAGACATTTAATGGGTCAGTATAAACATTACGTAATGCGATGGATTCCGCTATCCAAGGTAAATCCGCCATTAGCGCTTCATCTTTTGAAACCGCCAGCACGCTTTTAATATCTTCAGATAACTGGTCACGCAGTTTTTGCCCTAATGGCCATAAGCGCTCTTCCACCAAGCGGTGGTCGTAATATTCCGCCAGCCATAAATCTGCTTTTGCATAAACCATTTCTAACATCGCAATGCGCGTATTAAAGAATGGCCACTGCTGCCACATTTCATCAAGAATGGCTTGTTTGCCTTCTTTCTCAATGACATGTTTTAGCGCCGCTCCTGCCCCTAACCATGCGGGTAACATTAAGCGGTTTTGCGTCCATGCAAAAATCCATGGGATCGCACGCAAAGTTTCCACACCACCTGTTGGGCGGCGTTTTGCAGGACGTGACCCGAGCGGTAATTTACCTAACTCTAGCTCCGGTGTTGCTGCTCGAAAATAAGGCACAAAATCCGGTTGTTCACGTACATAATCACGGTACATCGCACAAGACACATCAGATAGCGAATCCATCACGGACTTCCACTCATCTTTTGGCTCTGGTGGCGGTAAAAGGTTCGCTTCTAATATAGCACTGGCGTATAACGCAAGGCTGCTAATGGTAACTTGCGGCAAACCGAATTTAAAACGGATCATCTCGCCTTGCTCGGTTACCCGCAACCCTCCTTTTAAACTACCCGGCGGTTGAGAAAGTAATGCAGAATGTGCAGGCGCACCACCGCGGCCAATTGTGCCGCCACGCCCATGGAATAATGTCAGAGTGACACCTTCTTTCTCACACAATTTAATCAGTGCATCTTGCGCGCGATACTGCGCCCATGAAGCTGCCATTACCCCTGCATCTTTAGCAGAATCCGAGTAACCAATCATCACCATTTGGCGATCATCGATAAGGTTGCGATACCACTCAATGCTTAACAGCTTGGTCATCACACTTTCTGCGTTATTTAAATCTTCCAGTGTTTCGAATAGTGGCGCGACGGGTAAGCGGACTGACGCCCCATTCTCTTTTAGCAGTAATTTAACCGCCAACACATCTGATGGGACTTTCGCCATTGAAATAACATAAGCCGCAACAGAATCATTTTTGGCTTTCGCAATCACTCGACAAGTTTCAAACACTTCCTGTGTTTCTGCACTCGGCTGCCAATCTTGCGGGATAAGTGGGCGTAAAGATTGTAGTTCTTCCAGCAAGAACTGTTGTTTTTCCTCTTCTGACCACTGCGAGTAATCACCCAACCCTAAATACTGAGTCAGCTCTGCAATGGCTTCAGTGTGACGAGTACTTTCTTGGCGCACATCAATACGTACCAGTTGCAAACCAAAGCTACGAATACGGCGCAGAGTATCCAACAACTGGCCATTGGCAATAATTTTCATATTGCAGGCAATTAATGATTGGTAGCACGCGTATAGCGGGTCCCATAATTGAGCATTATCCACCAATAGGTCTGCTGGTGGTAAAACTTGCTCGCCTTTTACACGGCGCTCTAAGTACTCTAGCGTCGAAAATAGTTGGCTACGTAAATTTTTCGCGATTTGGCGATAAGGCTCATCAACGTCATCCCCCCCAGCTAGCGCACGCAGCTCTGGGGTCGCTTCCGTCATCGAAAGCTCTGAAACCAATACTTGAATATCTTTGAGGAATAAGTCTGCCGCTTTCCAGCGACTCAGCAATAGAACTTGGCGAGTCACATCCGCAGTTACGTTCGGGTTACCATCACGGTCTCCACCCATCCATGAGGTAAAACGAATAGGATTGGCTTCAACCGGTAATACTGCCCCAATAGAGTCCTCAAGTTGTTCGTTAAATTCACGTAAGAAAGCAGGAACCCCTTCCCACAATGAATTTTCCACAACAGCAAAACCCCATTTAGCTTCATCAATGGGTGTTGGACGAATTTTACGAATTTCATCGGTATGCCATGATTGAGCCACCAATTGACGCAAGCGGCGCATGATATTATTGCGTTCATAATCCGCAATGTCATCATGGTCGAGTTGTGACAAACAGTTGTTTACCTCAACTAATTTATGGATCAACGTACGGCGAGCAATTTCCGTTGGGTGAGCCGTTAAAACCAGCTCAATTGAAAGCTGTTCAACTGCTTTTTGGATATCACCATCAGTGAAGTTTTTGCCTTTTAATCGGCTAAACAGATTTTTCAATGCTACTGGGTTACTTGCCGCTTCGCCGTGAGGCGAAATACTGTGGTATTGCTCAGCGACGTTTGTCAGGTTTAAGAATTGGTTAAATGCCCTTGCAACGGGTAGCAATTCATCATTAGAAAGATTTTGTAATGTCATCAGCAGTTTTTGCCGCTGAACTTCATTACCTGCACGAGAAGATTTGGAAAGCTTACGAATGGACTCAACTTTGTCGAGTATGTCCTCACCTAAGGCTTCCTTGATGGTATCGCCGAGTAGCTTACCCAGCATACTGACATTACTGCGCATTGCGGAATATTGCTGATTCATGAGACTCCTGACCTTGTGCTTCTGGCAGAATGCATTCCCGCACGGTTCACGGTTAACAGACTGCTACCTGTTTCCTGTAACAAAATTTCAGTCGGCTGCGTTAGAGTTGTCGTTTTGTGATGCAGGCCGCTAAATTTACCCTTCAGTGTATATTCATATCAGAAAAAAATGACTTTGGGGGATTTTTCTGAAATTTAATTACAGCCTTATTTTTATTAATTTTTCTTATTTAAGTATTGTTTCAGCGCAATATATCGTCGATTCAGCACTTTTAAGACATGAATAATGTTTAAGAATTAAATCATCAGAATAAAAAACAGAAAATGAAGGGATAAATTAAAAATCTTCATGATGCATTAGTGCCCTCAATACCGAAGAGAACACCAATGCACTGAATAAATGATTATAAAAGTTGAGAGAGTCGGTTCAGATCCGATTGAATAGCACCCGCAGTCACATCGCGCCCCGCTCCAGGCCCACGGATCACTAATGGGTTATCTCGATACCAACGGCTTTCAATAGCAAACACATTGTCACCCGGTAATAATGAGGCCAGTGGATGTTCCGGCTTCACCGCTTCCACCCCCACTTTTGCTTTGCCTTTTACCGCATCAAACCGTGCGACATAACGTAGCACTAACCCAAGTTCTTGCGCTGCTTCTAAGCGCTGCTGCATTTGCTCGTTAATAACCGCACTGTTTTCAAAAAACGCGTCCAAAGAACCTGCCTGTGCTTGTTTTGGCACTAAAGACTCAACTCTTACATCATCCGGCTCGATGTCATAACCCGCTTCACGGGCTAAAATAATTAATTTGCGCATAACATCTTGCCCCGACAGGTCAATACGTGGGTCTGGTTCAGTTAACCCTTGCTGCCAAGCTTGCTCTACTAGCTCACTAAATGGGATGGAGCCGTCAAACTGTAAAAATAGCCATGATAGCGTTCCAGAAAAAATACCACTGATAGTCAGGATAGAGTCACCGCTTTCTTTTAAATCACGTACTGTATAGTTAATCGGTAGCCCTGCCCCTACCGTCGCGTTATATAACCAGTGACGACCTGTTTTTGCGAACGCATCGCGAATTTGACGATATTGTGCCGTTTGCGCCGCCCCCGCAATTTTATTTGCACTAATCACATGAAAACCATAACTGGCAAAATCTACATAGTCATCTGCCAACGTTTCACTGGCTGTGACGTCTAACACCACTAAATCATCATAAGGGTGGGAACGCATCCATAAAAATAGGTTATCATCCTCATGCTCTACGGCTTCATCATCAAAGAAAGCTAGTGCACGACTTGGGTCAATCCCTTGGTAATTCAGTAAGCTACGGCGGCTGTCTACTACGCCAGCTAGGACGAAATCAAAGTCACTACGTGCAGAAATTTTGTGTTGCTCCGCGGCAAAAAGTTCTAACCAACGCGCGCCAATATTCCCTTTACCAAATAACACTAAACCGATGCGTTTTTCTGCGCGGAATAAGCTTTGGTGCATCCCTTTAATTAGATGTTCCGTTTGGTTAGAACGCAAAACAGCAACTAAACTGATATCGTCCTCTGAATGCCAAATAAATTCAACAGGTTGCCCTTTTAATTCCTCATAAAAGCGGTGGCTATGTAACGGTTTTTTACACACCCCCGCACCGACTAATGCAACCAGAGAAAAACCTTCACGTAATGATAATGACCCCGGTAAACCGGCTTCTTCAAGGGTATTTAAGGCACTTTCGACAATCTCGGAGGTATAGCACAATTGCAGTAAAGAACGGTCATGATGAATACCGCGAGCCAAAGGGCGCAATTGAGCACGTTTAAGTAATAAATCCACATCTTTGCAGATTTGTTTAAAATCACGCCCCGCGGCGATACGCAATTCAATCAGACACACATCATCATGACTAGTCACGATTTTCGCACCAGCCCCTGATGCAAGCACCCGTTCAATTTTTGTTGAACCCTGTTCAGGTTGATAGCTACACCTTAATTGCAAATCAATGTTGCTCACAGAAACAGGCTGTAAAGTCCGTGTATGTAAAACAGGAGCCGCTAAACGCGCTAATTCACTCGCTTCATCAAGACGTAACAAAGGCAGTAAACACGCATCTTTCACTTTGCGAGGATCCGCGCTATATACCCCAGCGACATCACTCCAAATCGTCACTTTAGCAGCATCCGCCAACGCACCAACTTGTGTTGCAGAATAATCACTGCCATTGCGCCCGAGTAATACGGTTTCACCTTGCTGATTCCGTGAAATAAACCCTGTTACCACAATACGACGGTTAGGTAATTGCGTTAGCTGTTGCTGTAACAAATACCGTGACTGTATTTCATCAACTTGTGGCTGTGCCGCACGTTCCGCACGCAGAAATAAACGTGCATCGAGCCATGCACTTGCCATATCAGCTTGGGCAAGCACTTCTGCCATCAAGCGAGCTGACCAAATTTCACCGTGCCCGACCACTTCTGCATAAATCGCATCATTTATGGGTTGATCCAGCAATGCGCTTAAACGCTCTAAATCGTGAATAAATAACTGGCTTAGCTCTGCAGCCTTTTGTTCAGGTAAAAGAGATTCAATTAAATCAAGTTGATAGCGGCGTAATGATTGCTGAGCTTGATGAGCCGAAATACGATCGCTTTGGCTTAATTTTAACCAGTTAATCAACTGATTTGTTGTACTACCCGCGGCAGAAACCACCATTAAATCACCGGGTTGGCTATAGTTGGCCATAATTGTTGCAACGCGTTGATAGCACTTCGCATCGGCTAAACTACTGCCCCCAAACTTATGTAACTGGCGGTGGCAAGGAGCCACCTCAACCGCTGTTAGTACACTCATCAAAAAACTCCGCTAACGTTGTGCCGCAACCTGAAATGCGTGATCTAAGTCTGTGATTAAGTCCTGAGGATCTTCAATCCCCACTGAAATTCTTAGCAAGCTATCTGTGATCCCCGCTTGCGCACGGGCTTCTGCTGACATACCTGCATGTGTCATTGTGGCCGTATGGGAAATCAATGTTTCCACACCACCTAATGACTCCGCTAGTGTAAACAGGCTGAGTGAACGAAGAAAATGGCGAAGTTGTGGCTCATCACCTGCAAATTCAAAACTCAGCATCGCGCCAAAGCCTTTTTGCTGTTTCACTGCTATTTCGTGCCCGGGGTGATCTTCTAATGCAGGATAATACAATTTTTTTACTAAAGGCTGTGATTTAAGATATTTTACGATCTCTTGTGCATTTTGCTGTTGCTGTAATACACGTGGAGATAATGTCCGAATACCTCTCAATAGTAGGTAGCTATCAAAAGCGCCCCCAGTAACACCAATATTATTCGCCCACCAAGCAAGCTCTGTTACCCATTTTTCTTCTTTCGCAACCACCACTCCTGCAACAATATCAGAATGGCCATTCAAGTATTTAGTGCATGAATGCACCACAAAATCTGCACCTAGCGAAAGAGGCTGCTGCAAAATTGGGCTTAAAAAAGTATTATCCACAACAACTAATGCACCTACATCATGAGCTAACTGTGCAATATGCTGTATATCAAAAATTCTTAATAGTGGGTTGCTGGGTGTTTCGATTAACACTAATTTGGGCTTTTTCGCTAATGCAGTCTGCAATGCAGATTCATCACTTTGGTCGACAAATTGCACCTGATAAGCCCCACGCTGACTTTGGCTATTAAATAACCGGTAGCTTCCGCCGTAACAGTCATGTGGCGCAACGAGTAAATCCCCCGGTTGCAAAAAAACTGTACATAACAGGTGAAGCGCAGACATCCCACTGTTAGTCATTACCGAACCACTACCACCCTCAAGTTGTGCCAATGTTTTTTGCACAATATCACGCCCTGGATTTCCACGACGTGAATAATCATGAGCTCTCGGTTCATTAAAGTCAGTAAAATTATAGGTACTGGATAAATAAATGGGAGGCACGACGCAACCAAATTGTTGGTCTTCATTTAATCCATTATGAATTGCGATGGTTGACGGCTTGTAAGTCATAAACGCTTCTCCTGAACAGTGATAGGCTAAATCATACCCATCGGATGTTTAGACGTCAACATATCTAGACGTCTAAACCTCTTTACGTTTATATCTAGTAATGGAATAATCAGCCCTAATAATTATGTGTAAATTGATAGTCAATCGCATAAGTGAACTTAACTCGTTAATTTTATATAATATCTTGTGATAAAATAAGTTAAGTCACGTCTAACATATATGCAGACGTTCTCGATTTAGGGCTTAGATTAAGTTTCTATTAAAAAGAATATGCATATTATTTTTTATTATTATTGAAAATATCCAAGGTAACCCATGGCTGAATGGAATGGTGAGTATGTCAGTCCGTATGCTGAACATGGCAAAAAGAGTGAGCAAGTAAAAAAAATTACAGTATCTATCCCTTTGAAGGTACTAAAAATTTTAACTGACGAACGTACTCGTCGTCAGATTAATAACTTGCGACACGCGACAAATAGTGAGCTCCTGTGTGAAGCTTTTTTACATGCATTCACAGGCCAACCACTGCCAAATGATGAAGATTTACGTAAAGAACGTAATGACGAGATCCCTGAAGCCGCAAAAGAAATTATGCGCGAATTAGGTATCGACCCTGAAACGTGGGAATACTAGCCCCAATTAGTCACCATTACGTATCTCAAAACTTTAACTACGTCGCACGCCTTGCGACGTAGTGCCTTTCCTTATGTTTTATTCAAGATAGCTATAACGATGATGGCGACGCGCTCAAGTCTAAAGTGAAAGTACGAATAATGATATTATGTTCGCCGTGCTTTACCGCTTCTAATTTCTTCATTTAGACATAAAAACACTTATTTTAGGCATTAAAAAAGGGAAACTCAGTTTCCCTTTTTTTCGCATTTCACAAGTTCGATTATTTTTTAGAACCTGGGATGCTGAAACGTTGGTTGAAGCGATCAACACGACCACCAGTCGCAACATCACGCTGTTTACCAGTATAGAACGGGTGGCAATTACCACAAACGTCCAGGTTCAGCGAGTGACCAGCAGTTGAATTAATTTTCATTACATTACCGCAAGAACAAGTTGCAGTAACTTCTTCGTATTTAGGGTGAATACCTTTTTTCATGGGAGAACCTCTATTAAGGCCGTGTCGCCATTCCAGCCCTAACGCCGGACACCACACGTCGTGTTGATTGAATTTAATATATTGGTAAAAATAGATACCAAAGGCGGCGGATCATACAGAAATTCTGTTTATCACGCAATGAAAACCGAGTAAATTTTGTGGTACTCTAGTCAACAATCGCTCGCATTATCGCATAAAAAATAGACGGAAACCCAGATATGATCGTCGTTCAGGTGGCTTTACCTGTCCCTTTAAACCGCACATTTGATTATCGCCTTCCTGATAACATGCCACTACCAGTGATTGGCAGCCGTGTTATGGTGCCATTTGGCAAGCGCCAAGCCTTGGGTATTGTGGTAAAGCACAGCGATAAAAGCGAATTTGCTGAAGATAAATTAAAAGCCATCGAACTGGTTCTCGACCACCAAACGCTCTTCCCTGACGATATTTGGCAGCTCTTATTGTGGTCTTCACAATACTATCATTACCCAATAGGTGAAGTGCTCTTCCACGCATTACCCACACTATTGCGCCAAGGTAAACCTGCGGAATTTACCCCTATTTGGCAATGGCAAGTGACGGATGAAGGCTTAGCCGTTGACCTTAATGAGCTAAAACGTTCCCCAAAGCAGCAACAAGCTCTTGCACTTTTGCGTCGTAGACCCGTTTATCGCCATCAAGTAAGTGAGCTTGAAATCAGTGAAAGTGCTCTGCAAGCACTGAAAAAGAAAGCTTATATTGAGTTACATCCCGTTCAACCGACTAGCGAAAAGTGGCAACCAAGCTTTACAGTTTGTGGGGAAAGGTTGCGGCTTAATAGTGAACAAGCGACCGCTGTCGGTGCTATACGTGCTGAAGATGACCAATTTTCGCCATGGCTACTCGCTGGGATCACAGGGTCCGGTAAGACGGAAGTGTACCTGAGTGTATTGGAAAATGTCCTTGCCCAAGGTAAACAAGCTTTAGTTTTGGTGCCTGAAATTGGCTTAACCCCACAAACGATTAGCCGTTTTCGCGAGCGCTTCAATGCGCCTGTTGATGTGTTGCACTCAGGCTTGAACGATAGCGAACGCTTAGCGGTTTGGTTACGCACTAAGCAAGGACAAAACGCCATTATTATTGGCACTCGCTCAGCGCTGTTCACCCCTTTTGCCCGCCTTGGCATTATTATTATTGATGAAGAACATGACAGCTCATATAAACAGCAAGATGGCTGGCGTTATCATGCACGTGACTTAGCTGTTTTCCGCGCTAAAAAGAACAATATTCCCATTGTGATGGGTACTGCGACGCCATCACTAGAAACCTTATTCAATGTACAGCAGCATAAGTATCGGCAATTAAATCTCACTATTCGTGCAGGTAATGCACGCCCTGCGGCTCAGCACCTTATTGATTTAAAAGGCCAGCCGTTAAAATTTGGCCTTTCTCACTTATTAATTCAACACATTAAAGAACACCTTGCACAAAACAACCAAGTCATTCTATTTTTAAATCGTCGTGGTTATTCCCCTGCATTAATTTGCCATGAATGTGGCTGGATTGCAGAGTGCCAGCGCTGTGACCACTATTACACCTTGCACCAAAATTTCCATCAATTACGCTGCCACCATTGTGATAGCCAGCGCCCGGTTCCTCGTCAGTGCCCACAATGTGGTTCAACTCATTTAGTGCCTGTTGGAATGGGAACGGAGCAACTTGAGGAAGGGATTTGTGAACTGTTCCCTGATACCCCCGTTACCCGTATTGACCGTGATACCACGAGCCGTAAAGGGGAACTGGAACAGCATTTAAACCAAGTACATGAAGGGGGAGCTAGAATTCTTATTGGCACACAGATGTTAGCCAAGGGCCACCATTTCCCTGATGTCACCTTAGTCGCCTTATTAGATGTCGACGGGGCTTTATTCTCGAGTGATTTTCGTGCAGCCGAACGGTTTGCTCAATTATACGTGCAAGTTTCTGGTCGAGCAGGACGAGCTGGTAAACAAGGTGAAGTGTTCTTGCAAACCCACCATCCCGAACACCCATTGTTGCTCACGCTTCTTGAAAAGGGTTATCACGCATTTACCCAAGAAGCAATGGAAGAACGGCAAATCGCAATGTTACCACCTTACACCAGTCATATATTGATCCGTTCAGAAGACCACAATAACCAAGATTCGCGCCAATTTTTGCAAAATGTACGGCAATATATTAGTGAACATCCACAAAGTGATGCCAAAATGTGGATTTTAGGCCCCTCGCCGTCGATTCAAGCCAAACGTGGCGGGCGATTCCGCTGGCAATTGCTATTGCAACACCCTTCGCGGCTTTATTTACAACAATTTATGGCGAAACTGTTGCCAGAAATTCTTCAACAGCCAGAAAGTCGCAAAGTAAAATGGAACATCGATGTGGACCCGACCGATTGTTAACTCATTATCAATGCTAAAGGATTCATTTTACCTAACCATTTAACTTTATAGGCCATACCAGTATTGTCTTTGCAGCATGTTGATAAATTTGAATTATTTGCCATATAATTCTAAACGACCAAATTGAGTATTTTTCATACACATTGAGTTTCATTTATCTTTTTGCCCTTAGAATTATTTTCAAAATTTGCGAAGTAGCTCTAAAAAATGACGCAAGTCACATTTTTTATGCAAACTAGGTAACAGATATTCTTGAGAAACCAATTAGAATAACCACTAATAATGACGTACTTGCGCCATTCAAAAAAAGCAAACGATTAAATCAATCTAAGGAAGGCGTTGTGGAAAGTAAAAAACACAATAACACGGCAACGATGAAAGATGTTGCTAGTGCCGCGGGCGTTTCGACAGCGACGGTGTCTAGAACACTTATGAACCCGGAAAAAGTTTCTTTGCAAACACGCCAAAAAGTCGAACAAGCGGTGATGGATGTTGGCTATTATCCTCATAACCTTGCTAGAAGCTATAAGCGCAATGAATCAAAGACTATTCTTGTACTCGTTCCTAATATTCGCGACCCTTTCTTTAGTGATGTCGTGTGCGGCATTGAAGAAATTGCCGCTCAAGAAGGCTATTTTGTTTTGATTGGGGACTGTAAACACCAAGAAAAACAAGAAAATGCTTTTATTAATCTCATTATTACCAAACAAATTGATGGCATGGTCTTACTGGGTTCCAATATTCCATTCGATATCTCAACCGAAGAGCAAAAAAACCTCCCTCCAATTGTGATGGCCAATGAGTTCGCACCTGAGCTAAAACTGCCTACCGTACATATCGATAACCTCACCGCCGCATTTAACGCAACACATTACCTACAAAAACAAGGCCATAAACTGATCGCTTGTATTGCAGGCCCTGACCATATGCCTTTAAGCCAATATCGTTTAGAAGGTTATAAAAAAGCCATGTTACGCACAGGTGAAAAACTGCGTGAAAATTATATTATTCGTGGTGATTTTACCCATGAGGGTGGCGCTGAAGCAGTGAAAACATTGATGTCACTTCCTGAACCACCGACAGCTATCTTTTGCCATAGTGATATCATGGCAATTGGTGCGATGTGGCAAGCGAAAAAAATGGGCTTAAAGCTCCCTGATGACCTTTCTTTTGTTGGTTTCGATAACTTAGAGCAAGCAAAATATACCTTGCCAGCCCTAACGACTATCAACCAACCTCGTGCTGAAATTGGCCATCATGCGATGCAATTACTACTTGAACAGATTCATGGGCACAATGTTAATCCAGGCTCACGTCTCCTAGATTCTGATTTAATCATTAGAGAGAGCACAAAAGCGCCTAAAAGCTAGTCAAAGTTGCTCAGGTTAAGTAACATGTTAACCCAAATGATGACTAACAATTGATAACTAGTGAATTAATAGCGTGGCACAAAAAGATTATGTAGCTCGAGGGCGCTCATCCGCCCGTAAAAAAAGCAAAGGTAAATCAAAGAAAGCACAAGGACTACCAATGACAACATTGGTTGTTGCTGTCGCGATTGTCGTGCTATTTGTTGGCGGCCTGTTTTATATCACTCAAAATAAAAAGGACACACCACAACCTCAGGTAGCCACTCCCACAACACCGGGTAGTACGCTTCCACCAAAGCCTGAAGAACGTTGGCGTTATATTAAGGAACTCGAACGTCGTGGTGTGGATATGCCAAATATTCAACAGCCGAGCACGGGGAATAATATTGTGCGCCCATCAGATTTAACACCTGAACAGCGCCAGCTATTAGAGCAAATTGATTCTGACAGACGCCAGCCTGTCACTAACTTGCAAGAAATACCTGCAAACGGTAAACCAGTGCCGCGTTCACAAGTGCTCATCAATGAGCCTGCTCAACCTATCGAGCCAGTACAACGTAAACCGGCGGCCAATATCCCTCCAAAACTTGAGGCTCAACCAACCGCGCCTGCAACTCAACCACAAACGGCACCAAGCACTAAACCGACAAACAGCTTGCAAAATATGGTTGTTCAATGTGGTTCATTCCGTACAGCAGAACAAGCCGAGTCTGTTCAAGCTACTTTAGCATTCTCAGGTATTGAAAGCCGTGTAAGCGCAGGTGGAGGTTGGCACCGTATCGTTTTAGGACCTTATTCCAAGTCCACTGCCGAAAAAATGCGTGACCGCGCAGCAGGTGCAGGTGTTTCCGGTTGTATTCTTCGTGCTTCTGGGGGTTGAAAAATTCCTCCTTCCCCCCCATGTACTGTTTTAATGTACTCATGAGCGGTACTTTGTGTCTTCAACCTAGTTCAAGTGATAGTTAATTAGACAACTATCACTTGAATTTAATCTTTTGAAAATCACATTTAACCGCATTCTTTTTTGTAATAAAACCAGGGGCTAACTCATGACAACAATCGTAAGTGTTCGCCGTAATGGCCAGGTCGTAATTGGTGGTGATGGACAGGCGACGATGGGTAATACCGTCATGAAAGGCAATGTCCGCAAAGTTCGCCGTTTATACAACGACAAAGTCATTGCCGGATTTGCCGGTGGCACCGCAGACGCATTCACATTATTTGAACTGTTTGAGCGCAAACTCGAACTGCATCAAGGCCATTTAACGAAAGCGGCCGTTGAACTTGCTAAAGATTGGCGTACCGACCGCATGCTTCGTAAATTAGAAGCCTTGTTAGCTGTCGCTGATGAACACACTTCACTGATCATTACGGGTAATGGTGATGTGGTTCAACCGGAAAACGACTTAATTGCGATTGGCTCCGGTGGCCCATATGCACAATCAGCCGCACGTGCTTTGTTAGAAAATACAGACTTAAGTGCTAAAGAAATCGCTGAAAAAGCGCTCGCTATTGCAGGTGATATCTGTATTTACACCAACCATAATGTCAACTTTGAAGAAATTTCTTCAAAATCATAAGGATTGCTAGTATGTCCGAAATGACTCCACGCGAGATTGTCAGCGAACTCGACAATCATATTATTGGCCAAAATAAAGCCAAACGTTCTGTTGCGATTGCTCTGCGTAACCGCTGGCGCCGTATGCAGTTAAACGAAGTATTACGACACGAAGTCACCCCAAAAAATATTTTGATGATTGGGCCAACAGGGGTAGGTAAAACTGAAATTGCCCGCCGCCTTGCAAAATTAGCCAATGCGCCATTTATCAAAGTTGAAGCGACCAAATTTACTGAAGTCGGCTATGTTGGTAAAGAAGTTGACTCGATTATTCGCGATTTAACTGACTCTGCCGTTAAAATGGTGCGTTTACAGTCTATCGAAAAAAATCGCTATCGCGCCGAAGAAATGGCTGAAGAACGTATTTTAGACGTTCTTATCCCACCAGCAAAAAATAACTGGGGGCAATCTGAACCAACGGATGAGCATTCTCCAGCCCGCCAAGCATTCCGTAAAAAATTACGTGAAGGCCAATTAGACGATAAAGAAATTGAAATTGAAGTCGCTGCATCCCCTATGGGTGTTGAAATTATGGCACCTCCAGGCATGGAAGAGATGACTAACCAGTTACAATCCATGTTCCAAAACCTAGCAGGCCAAAAACAGAAACCTCGTAAGATGAAAATCAAAGAGGCATTCAAACTGCTAGTTGAAGAAGAAGCGGCTAAATTAGTCAACCCTGAAGAGCTAAAAGAACAAGCGATTGAAGCGGTTGAACAGAATGGTATCGTCTTCATCGATGAGTTCGACAAAATTTGTAAACGCGGTGGCCAAAGTTCGGGGCCAGATGTATCCCGTGAAGGGGTTCAACGTGATTTACTGCCATTAATCGAAGGCTGCACCATTTCCACTAAGCACGGCATGGTCAAAACTGACCATATTCTGTTTATTGCTTCAGGTGCATTCCAAGTTTCGAGCCCATCAGACTTAATCCCTGAACTCCAAGGCCGCTTGCCAATTCGCGTTGAGCTACAAGCTCTGACAACTGAAGATTTTGTGCGTATTTTGACTGAGCCAAATGCCTCATTAACTGAACAGTATAAAGCGCTGATGGCAACAGAAGGCGTGAATATTGAATTCACGACTGACGGTATTCGTAAAATTGCAGAATCAGCATGGCAAGTGAATGAGTCAACCGAAAATATTGGTGCTCGTCGCTTACACACAGTGCTTGAACGCTTAATGGAGGATATTTCTTTCGATGCCAGTGACCGTAACGGGCAAACTATCCAAATCGATGCAGACTATGTCAGACAGCACTTAGATGAGCTGGTGGCAGATGAAGACTTGAGTAGATTTATTTTATAATCTTATTAATTATCTGGTTTTCATGTATCCTTAATATACATCGACTAAAGTGCAGCTTTTATCGCTGCACTTTTTTCTATGAAATATTCTGCCCATTACATTGAAAATACTCAGGTATCTCTCTATATGATGGGTTATTAAATTATTAAGATCACATCTCTAAAGAGTTTGAATTATAGGTAACTGCATGCAGTCGACATCCTCAACAATAAGTCGTAAACAAGCTTGGATTGAAAGTCTCCGCCCTAAAACCCTACCATTAGGGGTGATTGCGATTGTGACAGGCTCTGCACTCGCTTATTTAACTAATAATTTTAAATGGCCTGTCGCTTTATTAGCACTTATCACAGCGGGTTTATTACAGATTTTATCTAACCTTGCGAATGACTATGGTGATGCGGTCAAAGGCTCTGATACGGCTGAACGTATTGGTCCATTACGTGGCATGCAAAAAGGCGTTATCACGCAAGCGGATATGAAAAAGGCACTGAAGCTAAATATTACGGCGGCCTGTCTTTCCGGCTTACTGTTAATTATTGTCGCATGCGAAAAACCCGAGGATGCCATTGGTTTTGTCGCATTAGGGCTTATTGCTATCGTCGCTGCAATTACCTATACCGTGGGCAAAAAACCGTATGGCTACCTGGGGTTAGGGGATATTTCTGTTTTAATCTTCTTTGGCTGGCTAAGTGTTATTGGGACTTATTATTTACAAGCAAATAGTTTTAATATCATCACTGTCCTACCCGCAACGGCTTGTGGGTTGCTCTCTGTCGCAGTATTGAATATCAATAATATGCGTGATATCGAAAATGATATTAAAGCAGGTAAAAATACCTTAGCGGTACGCTTAGGTCCCCAAGGGGCTCGAATTTATCACACCATTATTATTGTTGCGGCTATTTTATGTTTGGCCTTTTTTAATCTAATTTATTTACACGGCTGGAGCGGTTGGCTATTTTTACTCGCCGTACCAATGCTAATGAACCATTTACGCCGTGTTCTCAGCGACCCAACCCCCGAAGGTATGCGCCCTCTATTGGAAAATATGGTGAAAGCTGCACTCGTGACCAACGTTTTATTTTCCATCGGCGTCGTAATGAGCAAATAATATTCACTATTTGTCGTTTTTTTGACTTTTTCCGCCTATTTTTAGGCGGGTAACTTTGCCAAGTACGGTTCAAAAGGGATATACTGGTTGCCTCTTGCAGCAAAAAAGACCTAACTCCTATGAAATATGATACTTCCGAACTCTGCGATATTTACCAAGAAAGCGTCAACGTGGTAGAACCCCTTTTCTCCAATTTTGGTGGACGTACTTCATTTGGCGGTCAAATCATTACAGTTAAGTGTTTTGAAGATAACGGCCTAGTGTATGATTTGCTGGAAGAGGATGGTACAGGGCGTATCCTACTCGTTGATGGGGGCGGTTCTGTCCGTAAGGCACTTATTGATGCTGAAATTGCAAGGTTAGCTGTTGATAACCACTGGGAAGGAATTGTGGTTTACGGTGCGGTTCGTCAGGTAGATACCCTGATGGAACTCGACCTCGGTATTCAAGCTATTGCTGCGATGCCGGCAGGTTGCCCAGATGAAGGCATCGGTGAAAGTGATATTCGTGTTAATTTCGGCGGTGTGACTTTCTTTTCAGGTGATTACCTTTATGCCGATAACACCGGTATTATCCTTTCTGAAGAGCCATTAACACCTTATGAGAACAACGGTTTTGTCGAAGATGACAATATCGACGCATAATCCGTTAAAAATTCTATAAATAAGGGCTGCAATAATTTGCAGCCCTTATTTTTATACTCTACTACGCGAGGTATGACGAAAGTTTCTCTAAACCCTACAATGCGAGATATAACAAAGATTTCTCTAAATAATTCGTGTTGTAGGTAGGCGGCAAAGTCGATAAGACCCTAGGAGCATACATGAGTATGTGACTAGGGCGAAGAGACGAAGCCAACACCCCTACAATGCGAGATATAACAAAAATTTCTCTAAATAATTCGTGTTGTAGGTAGGCGGCAAAGTCGATAAGACCCTAGGAGCATACATAAGTATGTGACTAGGGCGAAGAGACGAAGCCAACACCCCTACAACGCGAAGTATGACGAGAAATTACACTTCTTCCATCTTACCGAGCAAAGTGCGAAGACGCTCTTGCCAAGCTTGCTGCTCTTGTTTTAACTGTTCATTTTCACGCACCAGTAAATCCGTGCCTGATTTTGCTGTTTCAAGCTCTTGGCTTAACGCACCATTTTTATCTTTTAATTCATCGATTTCCATTTGTAACAGTGTGATTGTATCAATCGCTTGTTGCACTTTGGATTCTAGTTTCTCAAATACTTCAAATGACATAATTCTGGTCTCCCTTATCAGCTTTTACACGATTGTAAGTAGCATGATCCTCTGTGTCCAGTTCCTTCCTTCTGAATCGTAATAACCTTCATTAAAAAACACTGGTCAGATCACATCACAAAGGTCGAATCCATCACTATTTTTGATTGTTTTGTTTCGCTTTAGTGATGTAACACACACTTTTCAATTTCGATATTTCTCGTTTATGTTCTTTAACGATAAATTTACAGTTAATGATTTTCGATTAGAAAATCTTAACTTAAAAAAACATTACAATATTTTTCATTTTCGTAGGATAGAAACATATGAGCCAAATGACGACTACATCACTCACGGGTCAGTGCATCTCAGAGTTTTTAGGGACTGCGCTACTGGTCTTTTTTGGTCTAGGTTGTGTTGCTGCCGTTAGAATAGCGGGCGCACAACTAGGCCTGTGGGAAATTAGTATTATATGGGGCTTTGGCGTTGCTTTAGCCGTTTACCTAACCGCTGGCACCTCGGGTGCCCACCTAAACCCAGCCGTTACTCTCGCACTATGGCTATTCGCGTGTTTTGATAAGCGCAAAGTTGTTCCTTATATCATCGCACAGATGCTAGGTGGTTTCTTTGCTGCCGCATTAGTTTACTCAATGTATTCCCCTGTATTTTTCGATTACGACCAAGTCCATCACATCATTAGAGGCTCACAAGAAAGCTTATTTACTGCGGGTGTTTTCTCAACCTACCCAGCACCACAAATTAGTGTTCCTCATGCATTCTTTATTGAGGTCATTATTGCGGCCATTCTTGTTTGCTTAATACTCGCGCTAACCGATGATGGCAATGGTGTCCCACGTGGCCCACTTGCACCATTGTTAATCGGTATTTTGATTGCCGTTATCGGTGGGTCATTTGGCGCGCTCACTGGGTTCGCACTCAACCCTGCTCGTGACTTTGGTCCAAAGGTTGTCGCTTATCTCGCTGGTTGGGGTGATATCGCTCTGACTGGTGGCCGCGATATTCCTTATTTCCTTGTCCCATTGACAGCACCTATTGTTGGTGGTCTGCTAGGCGCATTCGCCTATCGCAAACTGATTGGTCGCCACTTACCTTGCATGGTATGTGAAGAAGAGACCAAAACAGAAAAATTATCCGTTAAAAACACCAAATCCTCGGAACAGGCTTAAATTATGACTACTGAAACCACTATTGCGAAAAAGTATATTGTTGCACTCGACCAAGGCACAACCAGCTCACGTGCTGTCGTACTCGACCATGATGCGAATATTGTCAGTATTTCACAACGTGAATTCACCCAAATTTATCCTAAGCCAGGTTGGGTGGAACATGACCCAATGGAAATTTGGGCATCACAAAGCTCAACACTAGTGGAAGTACTCGCTAAAGCGGATATCCGTACCGATGAAGTCGCTGGGATTGGGATCACTAACCAACGTGAAACCACTATTGTTTGGGAAAAAGCCACAGGTAAGCCTGTTTATAATGCAATTGTGTGGCAATGTCGCCGTACTGCTGACTTTTGTACCCATCTGAAACAAAATGACCGCGATTTAGAAGAGTATATTCGCCAAAACACCGGTCTGGTTGTTGACCCATATTTCTCCGGTACAAAAGTCAAATGGATTTTAGATCATGTTGAAGGCGCACGTGAGCGAGCTGAAAAAGGGGAGTTATTGTTTGGTACTGTCGATACTTGGCTCGTTTGGAAAATGACACAAGGGCGTGTTCATGTCACCGACTACACCAATGCCTCTCGAACCATGTTGTTCAATATCCGCAACCTCGAGTGGGATGACAAAATCCTCAAAGCGCTCAATATTCCACGAGCAATGCTTCCTGAGGTACGCCCTTCTTCCGAAGTCTACGGGCAAACCAATATTGGGGGGAAAGGTGGGACTCGTATTCCAATTTCAGGAATGGCGGGAGACCAACAAGCCGCTCTGTATGGCCAACTGTGTGTCAAATCAGGAATGGCCAAAAATACCTATGGAACAGGCTGTTTCCTACTTCTGAACACGGGAGAGACTGCTGTACGTTCAAATCATGGCCTACTGACGACTATCGCGTGTGGCCCAAAAGGTGAAGTCAATTATGCACTTGAAGGCGCTGTATTTGTCGGAGGTGCCTCTATCCAATGGCTGCGTGATGAATTGAAATTAATTGATGAATCAACAGACTCAGAGTACTTTGCCACTAAAGTGAAAGACAGCAATGGCGTGTATGTTGTTCCTGCCTTTACTGGTTTGGGAGCTCCATATTGGGACCCATATGCGCGCGGTGCTATTTTTGGCCTGACACGTGGTGCAAACCGCAACCATATTATCCGTGCAACATTAGAATCTATCGCTTATCAAACCCGTGATGTACTTGATGCAATGCAAGCAGATTCAGGTGAGCGCTTAAAAGCACTACGTGTTGATGGTGGCGCTGTCGCCAATAACTTCTTAATGCAATTCCAGTCAGATATTTTAGGTACTCCTGTTGAACGCCCTGAAGTGCGAGAAAGCACTGCATTGGGAGCCGCTTACCTTGCAGGCTTAGCCGTTGGTTTCTGGAGTAATCTTGATGAGTTACAGAGCAAGGCGACCATTGAGCGTGTATTCAAACCAGGTATTGAAACGACGGAACGTAATTTCAAATACGAGGGATGGAAAAAAGCCGTAGCTCGTGCCCAAGAGTGGGAAGATCGTGGCTAATCCATCTTTTAATCTGTTTTATTTCTAATATCCCAAAGGCCATATGAATCATATGGCCTTTTTTATTTTATCCCTACAAGTATGACTTTCTTCTAATAACTAATTAGTTAATCAATGAAAATGCAGTTATTAAAACAATAATAAATTAGACCGTTTTTTGCAGTTTATTTAGAATAATATTTCAATAAAATTCAAAATTAACCCTCAAAAAATGGATTATGGTAATGGATAACCTTAAAATATTTGCTGATGAGATACAGCAAGGCAACTTACAACTAGGATGGTATAAAAAAGGGAGAGTGGCAATTATTCAACAAGATACCGCCTTGATAAATGCATTAAAGGATAACCCTGAACTATCCGCTGACGGCGAAAAAGCATTTAAGTTATTCAATTGGTTAAGTGATAGACCCCGGTTAGCAGGTAAAAATAAAAAAACTTATTTATTGAGTGCCCTCGGTACTGAACATTTTTCTGGATTTAGTTTCCACCCCAAGCAAAATTTGTTTGTCGAAGGCTTTAATTCACCCCATGAATGGATTAATGGAGAAACCAGAGCACAAGCTCAGCTCGCTGATTTATTATTACCAAGCGGGCAATGGCATCGCCATTATAATATCGTCGTCTTGCCTGAAAATGCCAATGACAAACAAGTCGAGCTAGTTCGCCATTGGTTGGAACTCACCGGCGGCAGTTTATTGATAGTCAAAAATAAACACAAAAAACTATCAGCATCGACCCAACAACTCATTGATGAAATTAATCCAGTAGAGCCTATTGAGCAAGCCAGCCGCACCTTAGAAAATCACAGTTTCCAGCAAATTATCACCCTACCAACCCAAGCAATAAACTCATTGAAGCTAACCGATGAGTTACGAAAAAACAGCCAATATTTCTCAATATCTATAGAAAATATGAAGTATAACAAGGTGTTGTCTTTACATGACGTTCCAATTACAAAAACATCATCTTGGCAACAGATTGCCCATTCTGTCGAAACCGATGTAAATAAAATAATGGCAGTAAATCAGCTTCCTGCGGTTAAAATCCGCTATGAAAAGAATACCTTAAAACTTGTTGGTGAAAATATCATTTTTCGCCAGTTCCAATTGAAACAAACAAAACCGGCGATCTCTCGACATGATGCGCAAGAAAGCGTTCCTCAAATTCTACCTATTTTAGTAGCAGAAAACCCAGATGAGCTCCCAAATCAGTTAGTTGTAGGTGCCATAACAGGAAAACTACCAAATAGCCCCCATATTAAGGGTTACAAAATCCTTGAGCAGCCCAAATTTGGTCAATTAACGCTAAATAACACCACCAACGAATGGCAATACATTGCCAATAATGCAAAATTTAAAACCCACTCAGATCAATTTGATTTTATTGCTATGCTACCTAACGGGCAGCAATCCCAACCCTTTTCCATTCAGTTACAAACCGCAAATGCACCACAACTGCGCATTCCTGGTAAACGCACATATTCCACTCCAGACCCTGTTTATCATGAACCTCAACGGCGTTACAACCCAACACCAAGTGATATGCAAATCCATCATATTCAACTTGCGCAAACTCACCTGCAGAATATGACCGATAAGCATATGAGCTTAACGGCTAACCGCTGGGCGTTATTGAATGTAGAAATTACTAGCGAAACGGCGGCTAAATCCCCTAATATTGAAGCCATCGTCAGCAATAAAGAAAGAAAAATATTAGGTCGAGTGAGACTAACTGGCCCGGATCATTTGCCCCAAAAATTAACAGCGCTCCCCCAAAAGATGAATGTTTCCGCACAAAATTGGCATCAGCAACGCTTTACTGCTCCGCTAAAAGGCGAGTGGATACAACCGGATATCAACCTTGTTATCACTGTTAATGGCAAACCCATTATCACCGAAGAAACCAACCAATATGGTCTATTTTCACCTAATGTTACCCTTGATAGCCATCTAATTGTTCAGGTTGATAATCACAGTTTATATCAACAAGGTCATGGCATTTATCCCTACTCTCCTTTAAGCTGGGGGCAGGAAGCAGCGACAATTTTGCCTATTGGGCAGCTGACAGTGCATAGCCTTCCTGCTACAGTGAGTCACCCAAGCTTAACGCCACTTAGGACTAACACCAATAGCAACACCATTCCGTTTATTCATCCTCATTATGATAACCCTGAAGAGATTGACTATCACCCCAGTGCACAAATCTTTTGGGCTTATAATAAGAGCCATAAATACCAAACTGCTAACAATGCTGATTCTGATTATCAATATACTGCGATTGAAACCCTACCTTCAAATGTTGGCACTGCGCTATTAGGGCTTGGGTCGCCCAACAACGGTGGCGGAGTTCATGAACCTAACGTGATGTTTCATGAGATTTTTGGTCACGGTCTTGGCTTGCCTCATACCAATAAACTAGGTGATGATGATAAGTTAGTATACCCTTACGACCCTCACAGCCATGGCAAAAACCCAGCTTATAACCAATCTAGGCAATATTATGTCACTTATCACGATCTCCATAGTCACTTAAAACAGGCTATGCCGACCATGTTTTCTAGTTTTGTGCCTTTTAGGAGCGGTGCTTATGATGCATTTTTGCCTCATCCTGATGTCTACAACCAAAAAATTCACCAATTTTTAAGCAAAAGAATACGCTGGCAAAGCAATAAAACTAAAGGGGAGGATACTGAAGATGGCGGGTTTGCAGGAGACGGCTTTTATCAACGCTGGGATCAAATTAACAAACAATGGGTCACACTAACTCAACAGAATTACTCAAAATATTATCACCTAACGCAAATTGAGCAATTCCCTCATCAACGTGATGTAGCGATTTATTGGATACAGCATCAGTTTACTAAAATGGCAGATAATACCCCACACCCTTATAGCACCATCACGGTTGACCGTACCATAGGAAGCTTGCCGGCCGATTACCATAACCTAAAAACAGGGGTTGGCCGTCCATTTGATATTAATGGTGACTATGCATTAACCGTCACTTATGCAACTCCGAATGGGTTATCGACCGAAGTATTGCAAATCCGACGTACAGAGAGCTTCAATATTGCAGATAAAGGCGAATTGGTTCAGTTTACTGTACATGAATTGAACTACAAAAAAGAGCTTGGGCAGTTGATCTCCCACTATAACAACCCGGATTCATTAGCTTGCCGTGTATTAACAAACAGTGATGGCTATTTATTACCCAACCAGCTGATTCTCGATAATTATTGGCAAGGTGCCCCTATTTACTGGGCAGCAACAGAAGAAGGCTTAATTGATTTTTCGACAGGTAAAGTCAATCTCGACAAAATCACCTCAAAAAGTGCACTTTGCGCCAAGTGGGTTGAAAAAGGCCGGTTACATCAACAATATTTTTCATTATCTGACCCATTTGGCCAAGATTCGCAGGTTGATACCTCTTTGAACTTTATTGCGCTCAATCACCTTGATACTCACGCAAGGCATTACTCAGCAATACCCGATGTGATCTACTACACAGTCGAGCAACCTTTAGTTGCGGATGTAAACTTCGAACAAACGGTGGATATTACTCACCTAAACTTGCCTGATGGCCAGTACTCTTTTTGGGTCACACTAAGGACAAGTGATGACCAAAAACAAATTCAAGAAAGCATACCAATAGAGGAATGGTATTTTTCAGTACAACAAAATCAATTAACAATAAAAGGCACGATAGACAGTACCCCTGAGTTAAAACTGGATGGAATAATCATTCATATAGACCAACACTTGCAGGACCATACTGTACCAAAGTTGATTTGGCTCCAACAAAACACTCAAAATCCAACAGGACAATTAGCAGAAAATACAAAATTTCTAGATTATAACCAACCAGTGATATTTAATTCAGGAGTCATGTTGCCGGAACTTATATCATCAATGTCAGAAGAGGAACCTAGCTCCTTGTATTCATCGGTGCTATCAATTCCGCCACAAAAGCAAGCTGATATACTGCTAAGCGCGTAATTTGATGGTCAGGCTGTCTTTTGCAGCCTGACCATATCCCATTAAACTATGCGTTCTGAGTGATTCATACGTTTTGCTAAAGGTAACCAGCACAACAATACAAGCATCGACATTAAAAACATCAACAATCCTAAACTAAACTGCCCGTTCTGTGGTAACAAGGCGGAAACCCAAGTCGCAACACCTGAACCGACATTTTGTAAGCCGCCAACGAGTGCTCCTGCGGCACCTGCCAAATAAGGGAAAGGCTCCATAGCTCCTGTCGTTGCTAAGGGAAATAACATACCAGCGCCAAAGAAAAATACTGCTGCTGGGACTAACAATGTCCATATATTCATAATCCCAAACCAGCCTGGCACCCACATCATAAAGCCAGCCAATAAACAAATAAGCACTGAGTGCCACATCAAATTATAAAACGTTTTTCCCTCTCGCCCTGCATACCAAGCGCCAAAGAAAGCGGCAGGAATCGGCAATATAAATAAAATACTCACGGTGATACTGCTTAGCCCTAATACACCGCCCATCAATACACCACTGCTGGCTTCAAATACCGCTATCCCAGCTAACGCACCAACTAGCATAGCAAGGTAAGAGAGAAATGAACCACTTGAAAGTAATTCACGATATGAGGCCAACATTCTGTGCTTTTCTGGGGAAACCGGCCGCGTTTCTGGTAGCCAACGATACATACTCAATAATACTGAGGCACCTAAGATAAATAGGAAAATATAGCAAGCATGCCAGCCCCAAAAGTGCGCTAATATTCCACCAAACATGGGAGCCAATAATGGGCTGACTAACACCCCCATATTTAATAGGCTATTTGCATAACGCAGCGCTGTGCCTTTATATAAGTCTCGAGGCATTGTTCTTGCCATTACACCGGCAACACCAGTTCCTAGCCCTTGTAACCCACTTGCCACTGTAAGTATATTTAGCGTTGGCGCGAAAATTGCCACAACCGTTGAAAATAAGAAAATCGTTAAACCGGTTAAAATAACAGGTCGGCGACCAATTCGGTCAGATAGCGGCCCATAAACTAACTGCGAAAAACCATAAGAAAATAAATAAGCCGCCATTACTTGTTGAACAGCACCAGAGGGCTCATTAAAATAAGCGGCAATTTCAGCAATGACAGGAACATAAATAGTTTGTGTCATTTGGCCGACTGCTGCCAATGCAATTAGCATTAATAGCAAATTAAAATGTTCCAGTTTTCTCATTTTTCTCTCAAATACATCCAATAATTCAAATGCACGCTATTTCGGACACAAAATAACGCCGCATTATTTCATTGTAATAACGCAAAATTATTTAGGTGCTTAATTATCAATATAAAAATACTGCTCTACGCTTTTATGCCATTTTTAATAAATAGCAAATAATGCGTTTTGCTTGAGTGTGACTAAGATAACAAAAGCAGCCATCTTTTCGTAGTAGTGCGACATTTTATATTTTTCAACAATGGCAGTAATATTCGCCAGCATTGTCAACATAACTGTACATTGAACTTTAAAATAGACCAATATTAAGAATAAAACACTGGAACACATTATCGATAAGCATAAATAATGAACTGTTTTAGTATTAAATCCTAGTGAACCATGCTTTGGCTCATTCACATCAAAAATGAGTTATTTTTCAGATGGTCGATTTTAAAATATGAAGAGGTGGGATCTATGGCAAATTGGGTAACAGGAACAGTGATTGAAGCCAAATTTTGGACTGATTCATTATTCAGCTTAGTCATTGAGGCGCCAATTAAACCCTTTACCGCCGGACAATACGCCAAACTGGCACTCGAAATCGAAGGCGAACGTATTCAGCGAGCTTATTCTTACGTCAACGCACCTAGTGATAACCGACTTGAATTTTATTTTGTCATAGTCCCCGAAGGGAAACTTAGCCCAAAATTAGCACAATTAAAACCCGATGATACGTTACAGATCACGGATGAAGCAGCGGGTTTCTTCGTTTTAGACGAAATACCCGAATGTAAAAACTTATGGATGTTATCAACAGGTACCGCCATTGGGCCTTTTTTGTCCATCTTACAGGAAGGCAAAGACCTTGAGCGCTTCGAGAACATTGTTTTACTCCACGCTGTCCGTTATGAGAAAGATTTAAGTTATTTGTCCTTAATGAAAAAGTTGGAACAACAATATCAAGGGAAATTAAAAATTGTCACCGTGGTGAGCCGCGAACAATGTACAGGTTCATTATATGGCCGTGTTCCAGCCTTAATTGAAAATCATGCACTCGAAGACGCTGTTGGCCTAGCCCTTTCGCCTGACACCTGCCACGTTATGCTATGCGGTAACCCTGAAATGGTCAGGGACACTCGCGATACACTAAAAAATAACCGTAACATGGTTAAACATTTACGCCGCAAACCTGGCCATATTTCGAGTGAACAATACTGGTAATTTAGCATGCTACCCTGAAATAGTTTCAGGGTAGCATTCATGTTATATGGTAGTCGGGCTACATGGCATTAGCGCTATAAATAATCCACCGTTTCTGTTTCTTCACCGTAGTGATTAACACCATCCATCCCCACAAAAGCTCCACAATCAAGTACCATTATCATAGTAATTAATAATGGTAAAAAGCGCCCTATCCCCCATTGCCATACAGGTTCAAATTGGCTGACGTCGATTGAAAAAAGAGCAAATGCCAATAAAATCAGCGCAAACCACCCACCCGATTTTCCACGGTCATGTAAACGCTTCACAAAGATAGCGGCCAAAGGGTAAAGTAGTAAAATAAATAACGATATAGCAAGTGTTTCAGAGAATAGCAGTGCATTTTGTAACAGGGCAATTACCGTCATTAAAATAAAAATGACTGCAATACCTACCCAAAATGGCCGGCGACCGATACGGCCTTTGAAGGAAAAAGCCCATTGTTGTAATGTCATTACCTATAATCCTGATACAATGTGGAAAACTAAAAATGAGTGGCTCAAAAATGACCCAAACTTTATTTCGTTCTGTATACGCCATCATAACCATTTTTGTACTTAGTGTGCCACAACTGGCTTTTGCTCAAAAAGTCCCAACGCTGCCAGATACTGACTTTGAGGTCTCCTATTTGGCCCCTGATGCGCCTTCTTTTAACCTCACTATTCCTGAATTACGTAACCAATTCAATCAAGCATACAAAGACTTATATCTTCATGAATATAAAGTAATTGCTAGCCAAGATATCGCAGCTCCCTATATTCGAGCAGCTTCTCGAATTAACCAACAAATTTATTCCTCTGCGGTGTTAGAACGCGGAAGTGAAAAAATTAAAAGTTTACAGCTCACATTACTACCGTCTGATAACCCACAAGAAAACCAAAAAAATCGACAATTAATGGAAAGTTATACCATGGCAATGGTCCGTATATTTGCCCCTGAAGTTTCACTGGATAAAGCCCCTGAGCTTACGGAAGCCTTAAATAAATTTATTGCCAATAATAGTGCAACTCACGCGGAAGAAGCTCGATTAGGCGCTTTAAGATATATTTTAGTAAAAAGTGACAATAATGTGCTTACTTTTGCTGTTGAACCGATTAAGCTAGAACAACAAACACCCTAAACTGACTGTGATCACGCTCTAAGAACAAGCATGATGAAAAGCAAAGCTATTATTATCCATTGTTCTTATAATGCAGAAGGTGAATGGCGACAACATTGTCACGTTACGCGTGTAACATAAGCGTGTGATGAATAACTTATTGATTAATCATTCAAACTCTCTGGTTGGAGGAAATAACATGCGACATCCATTGGTAATGGGTAACTGGAAACTAAACGGCAGCACACAGATGGTCAATGACCTCGTCGCTGGCTTGCGTAATGAACTCAGCAGCGTTGATGGCTGTGATGTGGCTATTGCACCACCTGCGATTTATTTGACTCAAGCTAAACATGCGTTAGCAGGCAGTCGCATTGCATTAGGTGCACAAAACGTTGACGTTAACCTATCAGGTGCATTTACAGGTGAAACCTCTGCTGAAATGTTAAAAGATGTTGGCGCCAAATACATCATTATCGGCCACTCAGAGCGCCGTACTTATCACAACGAAAGTGATGAATTTGTCGCTAAGAAATTTGCTGTCTTAAAAGAACAAGGTCTGATCCCAGTACTGTGTATTGGTGAAACTGAAGCTGAAAATGAAGCGGGTAAAACCGAAGAAGTCTGCGCTCGTCAAATCGATGCCGTATTGAATTCTTTAGGTGCAGAAGCTTTCCAAGGTGCCGTTATCGCTTATGAGCCAATCTGGGCTATCGGTACAGGTAAATCAGCAACACCAGCACAAGCACAAGCAATCCATAAATTTATTCGTACTCATATTGCGAAAAAAGATGCAGCCATTGCTGAACAAGTTATCATCCAATACGGCGGCTCTGTTAATGCCAGCAACGCAGCTGAGCTATTTACCCAGCCAGATATCGATGGTGCCTTAGTGGGTGGTGCTTCTCTGAAAGCTGACGCTTTTGCTGTTATTGTTAAAGCGGCTGCTGAAGCGAAAAAATCTAAATAAGGTTATTTTAATACCTTGAGATTAACCGCCAAATATTGGCGGTTTTTTATTTTAATTAATTCCAACATGAATAAAAGCATCACATCAATATTTTTATTATTCTCATAATTACCAACCATATAATACAATTACCACTTAGTTTTAAATTTAATTAATATTTATTAATTAAATTTAAAACTAACAAATAAACATATGATTAAAAATCTTAAATAAAGTTATAAATAAAAATACACCTTTATACCGACAATAATAAAACTCCCAAAAATAACAACAAGATGCAACTTATTAGATTTTTAATTTATATATACCATTCATCATCTATTAAATAATAACGGTAGACAATCTATAAAAGTTAATACACATTTATCTCTCTAATCGCTCAACTAGATAATTAACACTAATAAAACTCACCCTGAAGGATAAATATGAAATATATAGTTGGTTTAATCTATAGCATCATAATTATATTCCCTACAATTTGTTTCTCTGAATTAAATAATGACTCTTGGCGAGTTAATACCAATATCTATTTGGAAATAGAAGAATATCAAGGACAACGGGATTCATTTAATAATAAAGTCTACGATAAAATCAGCACCGTTGGGCAACTAAAGCTTTTCAACCCGCAATCTGCCTGGCGCTTTGCTCTTGAACACCGCGAATCTTTAAGGAATCATGGCCGTAACTTCACGACTTCACGGGATTCTTACATTAGAAATCGCACGCAAATTGATGCTATCAAGAAAATGATTAACACCCCAACATCAGACTTAGAGCTTGGTTTTCGTTACAGAAAAGAGTCAAACGATGTCGAACCCAACACCAAAGCACGTTCTTCGAATCGTTTATATGGCTTAACTCCTGCCGGCGAGTACCGTTTCAATGATGATTGGTCTTTTAACTTTTGGCTCTCTTATTTTTATTACAGTAATTATTTCAATGACAGCAGCCATGAAGCAGAAACCGAATTTGGTGTGACCTATAAATATTCAGATGCATTAAAAGCAAAATTCACTGTTTATATTGATAACCAATGGGATAAACATTTCAGTACCCGCTTTTTACAATCACAAGTTCGTGCGTACCTACCCATTACCATTAAACCCAACTGGAAAATCACCCCCTATGCACGTTATTTCTTACAAGAAAATACCTATGATAAAAATAATTATTTAACACAGGAAATTAAAAATGGCTTCCGCATTGGCTCTCTCGTGGAATACCAAGTCACCCCATCACTGACTTTATGGAGTGAGTTTGCCTATGAGCCTTCAACATGGAAATCACCTAAAAAGAATGGAATTACGTCAGGATATGATAATAAACAAACGCTATACCTAAGTAAAATTGGCGTAAAATACCAATGGTAACCTTTGGTTTGTAACTAACTTATTTCTCTTAAAAAAATAAGCCATGTGAAATATCATATGGCTTATATATTTTAAATTAGAAAACTACTTAAATATAAGAATAAAATATATTAAAAAGTAAATAATTAGTGAAAACATTAATTTTTTACGCTCTACCGTCGATTTAAATACCATTTAATTATAATTTATACTTACGTCACATAACAAAATAATATCAAGTTGAAATTATTCTAGGTCAAAATTAATTATTCTTGATAATTTGCTATTTAATATCAATGAGATAAATAAAGCCCCCTTCTCTATCTATTTGTACTCTATTCCTCTTACTCTGAAAGAGAGAATACTATCAACTGTGAGCACTCTCACATCATAAATATATCCAGCCACTTATTATTTTTTGAAAAATAACTTAGGGAAAATGAAAAATGAAGAAATTCACTTTACTTAGTGCTTGTATTTTCAGTGCATTTTCAATGGCTAACCCAATAACACAAGCCCAATTGAATGAATTATGGCAAGACAAACAAAAGTCTGCACAAGAAATAGTAAATAATATGTCCGAGGCTGAGAAAATTGGTCAGCTCTTCATGTTAGATTTCAGATATTGGAATAAAGACAGCCATGGAGAACCCGCTCCTTTTCTCGTTATGAATGATGAAGTTTCTAAGGTTATCAATCAGTACCACCTCGGTTCGGTGATCCTATTTAGAGAAAATCTGATTGATACACCACAAACTGTGGAGTTAATTAATAAACTTCAATCTTCCCGCAGTAACCTTCCACTATTTATTGGTACCGACCAAGAAGGGGGTTATGTCACCCGCTTACGCGTAGGCACCGAAATGCCCGGAAATATGGCATTAGGCGCAGCACGTAACCCAGCCCTTGCAGAGCTAACAGGGATGATCCACGGATATGAGCTATCCAGTCTTGGTTTTAATATCAATTTTGGCCCAGTTGTTGATGTTAATAACAACCAAAATAACCCAGTGATTGGGGTACGCTCATACTCAGATGATAAAAATTTAGTTGGCTCTCTGGCCACCAGCTATATTCAAGGCATTCATAAATATAATTTATTGACGTCACTTAAACATTTCCCGGGTCATGGAAATGTCTCTGCTGACTCCCATGTTGATTTACCCGTTGTTAATTCCGACGCGAAAACATGGCGAGACACTGAACTCGTCCCATTCAAATACGCGTTATCTCATGGTGCTGATGCCGTCATGACCGCACATATCATTGTACCAGCACTGGATGACGATAAGATCACCACACTTGCAGGTAAACAAGTTGGCACCCCAGCGACGCTTTCCAAACCTATTTTGCATGGTATTTTACGCGATGAGCTCAACTATGATGGCTTGATAGTGACAGATGCCATGGACATGGGGGCTATTGCTGACAACTTCGATATTAATTGGGCGGTAGAAACCTCGTTACTCGCTGGCTCAGATATTATTCTTATGCCAATTAAAATGTGGGACTCCCAAGCGGTTTCTCGTTTAGATAACATGTACCGCTATTTAGAAACACAAGCAGAGAAAAACCCAGAACTGAAAAAACGTATTGATGAATCCGCAAAACGTGTAGTGCTGAAAAAGCTTCAGCAAGAAATTACAGCACAACCAATAGACTTAGTGAAAGCAGAACAAGTCGTCGCATCAAAAGGCCATAAAGATATTGAAAATATGGTTTCTGAGCAGGCTATCACATTAATTAAAAATGAGAATGTGCTGCCCTATCAATTAAAACCGCTAAATCGAATTTTCATTATTTCTGATGAAAAGCCACGCAATACCTTAATTCAAAAACAGTTAAATGATATCGCACAGGAAACGGGGGTTGCTATTCTTACAGGCGAAAGTGTCGTTAAATTGAATGAAAATACGCTAACACAAGATGAAGCAAAAAAACTGGTTCAAAACCAAGATTTGGTATTACTGACGACCTATAATTTAAAGGATACGCCAACGAATGCTCAGCTTATCATTGATGCTGCAAACCAACTTAAAACCCCTATTGTTGTTATCTCTTCACGTAACCCCTATGACATCGCATACCTAAACGATGTAAACGCAAATATTGCCATCTACGGTATTACCGGATTTGATATCACCAATAATAACCGCAATTCGTTAGAAACCAATATTCGCAGCGGTTTACGGACATTATTTGCTAACACTCACGGCCAGCCGCTAAACCCACCTCAAGGGTTGCTACCCGTTAATATTAAAAACTCACAAGGTAACAAAGTGCTGTTCCCTTATGGTCATGGTGAAACCTACTCCACAATCAATTAATTACACAACCTATTAATTATTAACAATGATTTAGCCTTTATACCCCACGGTATAAAGGCCAGACACTAACGCCTTGGACTAAGGCATAAAAAATAAAATATACATAAAAATTAAAGGGTTAAAATGAAAACTTCACTGAATGGTTTACTTTTTGTTACTCTCACAGGATTGACAACATCCGTTTTCGCAGCTGATCAGGTCAATAATGATTACTGGCGCGTTTCTTCCAACGTCTATATGGAACTCGAAAAATTTGAAGGACACCATAATACCAGCGGTCGTAAGGTCTACGACAAAACCACGATGGTTGGCCAGCTATTTTTAGCGAATCCTGAATCAAAATGGAGCTTTTTTCTGGAACATAAGGAATCATTAAGAAGCTACAACCACAATTTCTCAACATCCAAAGATTCTTTTATTCGTAATCGTACGCAAATTGGCGCTACTCGGAAAATGTATGCGAGCGATATTGGTCAGTTCAATTTGAATGTCACCTATCGTAAGGAATCAAATGACTCCGCACCGGGCACACAGGCACGGCCATCGAATACTATGTTTTGGTTAATGCCTAGCGGGACATACAATTTCAATGATAAGTGGGCATTTAACTTTTGGGATGCGGTTTACCATTACGATAATTTCCATGCCCCCAATAGTTATGAGTGGGAATCCGAACACGGACTTGTTTATAAGGTCAACGACTCTGCAACCGCCAAAGTCTATCTATACACCGATTGGACATGGGATAAAGACTTTAATAAGACATGGGAACAAAACCAAATTCGCGGTTATTTTCCTATCACGTTAAACCAGGACTGGAGCGTAATGCCTTATTTTCGTTATTATTTAAATGAACATAACTACGATAGTAACAAACGCACTACCCAGAAAGTTAAAGACGGCTACCGTGTCGGGACACAAGTTTTTTATAACTTAACACCAAAACTAACACTATGGGGCGGCTTCGCGGTTGAACCTAGTACTTGGGAAAACCCAAAAAATGCAGGTATCACCTCAGGTGGCAACAACCGCCAAACATTTTATCTTGGCCAGTTAGGTGTCAAATACCAGTGGCAATAAATTAACCTCATTCCTAGTCTGCCCCTCACAGGCTAGGAATAATACCCCATTTTAATCCTGTTTTTATTATACCCGCCCTTAACTATCATTACTCAAAATAGTTCGTGCTGTAGCTAGGCGGCAAGAAAAGCTAATCCCTAGAAGCATACACCAGTATGTGACTAGGGTTAGCGAACGTAGCCAACAACGCTACAGTGCGAAATATGAAGAGTATTAGCGTTGGATGATTTCGTCGAACACCCCCCCATTCGCAAAATGAGTTGCTTGTGCCGCTTGCCACCCTCCGAAACTTTCATCTACCGTCAGTAACTTAAGCTCAGGAAACTGCTGCTGATATTTTTTAGCCACTTCCACATTTCGTGGACGATAGTAGTTTTTCGCTGCAATTTCCTGCCCTTCAACTGAATAGAGGTGCTCTAGGTAAGCTTCGGCAACTGCCCTGCGGTCACGTTTATCGACAGTTTTATCAACAACAGCGACAGTTGGCTCAGCAAGAATCGAAATACTTGGCGTCACTATCTCAAACTGCCCACTTTCCCCTAACTCATTGATAGCGAGTAAAGCCTCATTCTCCCAAGCAATTAATACATCACCTATACCGCGTTCAACAAAACTATTGGTTGCGCCGCGAGCCCCCGAATCGAGTACTTCCACATTTTTATAGAGCTGTTTAACGAATTGTTTCGCTTTTTCAGGGTTTTGCTGATTTTTATCTAACGCATAGCCCCATGCTGCTAAGTAATTCCAACGTGCTCCGCCGGAGGTTTTCGGGTTTGGTGTCACCACGGAAACGTCTTTGCGGACTAAGTCGTCCCAATCTTTGATATTTTTCGGGTTATCTTTACGAACGAGAAAGACGATAGTCGATGTATAAGGAGCTGAATTATCGGGGAGCTTTTTTATCCAATTTTTATCTATACGGCCACTTTGTGCTATAGCATCAACATCATAGGCTAAAGCTAAGGTAACAACATCGGCTTCTAATCCATTCACCACTGATATGGCTTGCTTACCTGAGCCACCATGAGATTGCCGAACGGTAACGGTATCGCCCGTTTTCTTTTTCCAATAATCACTGAACTCCTGATTATATTGCTGATAAAACTCACGAGTCGGATCATAAGACACATTCAACAATTGAATATTTTTCGCCCAAGCCCCTGTTGCTAGCAGCAATAGCAATGCCGTCGTAAATTGTGATTTTGTTACCTGCCATGAACGTGTCATCCACATTTCCTCATTAAATTTATGATAAGAAGAGGCTGACAGATAGCATCAATTACGGGAAATAATTAAAAAGAAAAACTTATAAGAATGAGGAATATGTGAACAAAGAATAAAAGATAAAGACTTACAAATAACCCTCTTTTAAAACGTATCGTTTATTCCACATTAGGAAAAAGCCATGTAACACTCAAAAGGGTTTAAGCGATATTAGCGTTCGCAAAAGTCAGCTGGCCATTTTTATTATGGCCAGCCTTCTGAAAAAGTATATTTGGTAAATAGAGTATTTGATCTGCAACCTAGAATAGGATAAAAACGTTTAAATCTATTTCCTTATTTACAAGAGTACCCTATTATCAATGTTTCCTTAGGTAACAAATAGAAGGAAACACAACCTTGACATTATCATGTCATTTTATTTTCCTGCGGCAATGCTGATTTTGGTAAACCAAAGATTTTGTCAAAAGCCAAATTAAAAAAGAAAGTATAAATTGGGATAAAAATAATTAAGGCAAAATCGAATATTAATGCTTGTAAAAGACTAATTGACAGCCACCATGCAATTAAAGGAATTAAGAAAGCAACTAGTGTTATTTGAAAAAGTATAGCGTGAACAAAACGGCGTCTAAATGTTCTAATACGTGATTTTTGTTTCGATTCCCAATATTCAAATGCGGTATTGAAAATAAAATTCCAACTAACGGCAATAGTAGTTATTACTAAGGCTAATGGCCCTGTAGTTCCTGCTGAATTACCAGAAAGAAAAGCCAGTGCCAATGCGGAAATAAACCAGCCAATAACTTCATAAATCGTTATAAATACAATTCTACGTTTTATTCCCTGCATTTCTCCACCTCCAATATATTATTACCAATAAAATGACAGAGTAAATATTCGTCAATATTAATAAAACTCAGCCACTTAAGTTTTTATCGCAGGAGACAATTTCATCTACTAGAAAGCGGCAAATGATATAACATTAAGTAGTAAAACATCTGATTATACGAAAAACCGTGTTAAATATTCTCGTATTAAGCTGGCGACTTTATATAAAACTTTATCAATTATTAGATTTAAATATTTTTATTAAAAAATTAATTTTCCTTAATTATCCATTGTGCTTTTTTAACATCAACAGGTTCAGGAATTAGACGTGCTTTTACAAAAATATCTGCAATTTTTTGTTGCTTCGCAAACGAATCATCACTCATATGAATAAACCCATAATTTGCGCGTTGTAATGCTTTTAACCATATATCTTTGCTTAGCCCTGTTGATACTGATAAGACTTCTGAGGTTTCTTGAGGATGTGTATTAACCCATTCACTTTGTTGTATTAGTTGCTCAATAATTACTTCAACATATTTAATTTTTTTTTCAGCAAAGTTACGGCTAGCAAGGAAAAAGGTGTAATGAGGAACTAAATTTTCACCATTAACGATTTGACGGACTGACAAGTTAGTTTCAACTTCAGCTAAAAAAGGATCCCAAATCGCCCATGCATCAGTTGCCCCTTTCTCAAAGGCTGCTCTCGCATCTGATGGTTGTAAATAAACTGGGATAATATCACTGTAATTAAGCCCCGCATGTTGCAATGCGGCCAAAAGTAAATAATTCACATCAGAACCTTTATTTAATGCGATCCGTTTTCCCTTTAAATCATTGATAGACTTAATTGATGAATTTTCAGGAACAATAATTGCCTCTGATTTGGGATTAGCTGGTGAATGACCTAAATAGACAAAATCAGCTTGTGCTGCTTGAGCAAAAATAGGTGGTGCATCTCCCGTCGCGGCTAAATCAATACTTCCTAGATTTAACCCTTCTAACATTTGCGGTCCTGCGGGAAATTCAATCCAATTAATATTAACATCATATTTTTTAAATTCGCTTTCTAACGAACCTCGATATTTTAATATTGCAAAAATATTGGCTTTTTGATACCCAATATTAATTTTTTTCACTTCTGCGAAAATAAAGTTGGGGTAGATGAAAATCAGCAATAATGAAGCAAATAGTATTAACTTTTTCATAGTAGGACTCCTGATAGGATTAATTACCTCAAATAGTTTTCACTCACTTATTTTGGCCTTGAATCATTGGCAATTGTTTCACCAAATGGCCCAGTATTAATACATGAACTAGAGAAAGAGAACTCTTTTAGTCCTTGTAATAACGGCATTACTAACTCTGCAAACCGGTGTGCTTCCTCTAAATGCGGATAACCTGAAAAAATAAACTTACTAATACCCACGGCTTGATATCCCCTAATTCGTTCTGCAACTTGCTCAGGTGAACCAACTAAAGCCGTTCCGGCTCCGCCTCGAACTAAACCAATACCGGCCCATAAATTAGGTGCAATAAATAAGCTATCTTTAGAGCCATTATGGAGTGCTTGCATACGCTTCTGCCCCATTGAATCCATACGCGAAAAAATAGATTGAGCTTGAGCAATCACTTCATCATCAAGATGTGAAATCAGCTTATTCGCCGCATCAATAGCCTCTTGCTCTGTTTCTCGCACTATCACATGTAAGCGAATTCCAAATTCCAATTGGTTACCCTTTTCATCTGCTAGTTTCCGCACAGCTGTAATTTTTTCAGTTACATCAGCAATTGGTTCGCCCCATGACAAATATGTATTAATATGTTCTGCTGCAACCGCTAACGCAGCTGGCGATGAGCCACCAAAATACAATGGAGGACCTAATGGTTGTACTGGTGGAAATAGCAATCCTGCATTTTCAACATTTATATGTTCTCCTTGATAATTAACTTGCTGCTCTCCACGGATCAACCGTTTATAAACTTCAAGGAATTCCTTTGTCACTTTATATCGCTCTTCATGATTTAAAAAAATCCCATCACCTCTATTTTCTATCGGATCACCTCCTGTAACCACATTTACCAATAATCGTCCATCTGATAGTCTATCCAAAGTAGAGGACATGCGAGCAGCTAGTGAAGGGGGTTGAAGACCTGGTCTAACCGCTACTAAAAAACGTAATTGTTTGGTCACTGAAACCAATGCTGCAGCAATTAACCACGAATCTTCGCAGCTTTTACCTGTTGGGATCAGCACACCATGGAAACCTAAACTATCCACTGCGATAGCAATTTGCTGCAAATAAGATAATGTCACGGGACGAGCACCTTTCTGAGTGCCTAAATAGCGCCCGTCTCCATGCGTCGGTAAAAACCAAAATATCTGTAGTTCTTGCTGTGCTGTCATGTTTAATCCCTATTCAATTGATAACAATCAGAAATTATTTTTAATACCTCTAAAACTCTGTAAGTGCACTCAATACCTTCGATTCAAGTTCAATCAACCTAGAGTTAGTCAGTGTTCTGGGATAATCTTCATTTACTTGTAAATCAAAATACAGCCCGCCATCCTTTAACATCAATACTCGTTCAGAGGTAAACACAGCTTCATGCACATCGTGTGTTACAAGCACAACGGTAAATTTGTATTCTTGCCATAGCTTAATGATCAACTGCTGCATTTCTATTCGAGTTAATGCATCAAGTGCACCTAAAGGCTCGTCAAGTAATAGTAAACGAGGACGATGAATAAGTGCTCTTGCTAATGCGACACGCTGTTTCTGTCCACCAGATAATGTTGCAGGCCATTCATTAGCTTTATCAAGCAGTCCAACGGCATCTAGTGCTTCAAGTGCCTCATTACGCCATTTTCCTTTAAGTCCAAGCTCTACATTCTCGATAACTTTTTTCCATGGTAGTAATCGCGGCTCTTGGAACATCATGCGTGTATTATTATAAAAATGAGCTAGTGATAGTGTTTCGCTCGTGATTTCCCCTGACGAGGGAAAATCTAAATTAGCTATTAGGCGTAATAAGGAACTCTTACCACAGCCACTGTGCCCAACAATGGCGACAAATTGCCCTGCAGGAATTGTAAAGCTAAGGGATTTAAGTACTTCATGAGCACCAAACTGTTGAGTAATCTGGTTAACATTAACTGTAATGCCTTCATTTCTAATAGGTTGATTTATCATCATGCTGGAACCTTTTTTTTCTGCCAAGTAGGATGCCAACGCAAAAGTACAACTTCTAATAAATAGGTCGACCAATCTGCTATTTTACCCAGTAAGGCATAAACAATGATGGTAAATACTACAATGTCAGTTCTGAGGAACTCGCGCGCATTCATTGCTAAATATCCGATCCCTGCATTTGCAGAAATGGTTTCAGCAACAATCAATGTTAGCCACATCAGCCCAAGAGAAAAACGGATACCAACCAATATTGATGGCAGTGCCCCTGGAAAAATAACGTGATGGAATAGTTGATATCCATTTAGTCCATAGCTTTTTGCCATCTCAATCAAACCGCGGTCAATATGTCTAATGCCATGTAATGTATTTAAATAAATAGGGAAAAAAGTACCTAATGAGACGAGAAATATTTTAGCTTTCTCATCAATACCAAACCATAAAATAACTAAAGGGATAAGTGCCAAATGTGGTATATTGCGGATCATTTGTATCGAACTATCTAATAAAGTTTCACCTAATCGGGATAGCCCTGTAATTAGTCCTAAAATAAGCCCTATCGAGCCGCCAATAATAAAACCGATAGAGGCACGTAATGTGCTGACAACCATATTTTCCCATAACTCACCACTTTTTATTAACCTCCACCCCGCATTCATTACTTGAAGTGGTTCTGGTAATATACGGTTTGATACCCAGCCTGAATTTACGGAAAATTGCCAAATCATCAGTAAAGCTAAAGGCACTAGCCAACTCAAAAATAAATTACGTTGATAGCTCATTTTTATTCCCCCAATCCAACAATCGAGTATAGTTCAGCTTGTAATATATAATTCCTAGTTTTATTTAGTGAGCGATAAAAAAACGTAAAGTATTATTTACTCTACCAATAATCTCATCATTAAAAATATATTTCTGAGATTGCTCAGAATACTTTGAATGTTTATTACTAATATAAATTCCAATCATAATTTCTTCAGCTTTTAATGCCATCAATAAGGGTTTAAAAGCATAATCCAAGGCTAATTGATGACATTCACTGCCTCCAGACATAATTGGCAATACTCTTTTATTAGCAAATGAACCTTGTGGTAATAAGTCAATTAATGACTTTAACACACCGCTATACGATGATTGGTAAACGGGGGAAGCTATAATAACACCATCTGCTCTATTAACTTTTTTAATAAACAATTCTATTTGAGAATGTTGATATTCTGCTTTTAATAACACACTTGAATCAAATTCATTCACACTAACCCGTTCAATCAATACATTATATTCACCAAGCCATTGCTGAATATAATCAAGTAAGGCAGATGAAAGTGATTTCGAATTTGGACTTCCTGAAATAATAAGAATATTCATATTAACCTCTCTATTGATAACTGACTCTTAATATTTATCGAATTAGCCTATGAGAAAGAAATAATTTTTTGTTCTTAGTAATACTATAATCGATATAAAAGAATTGCTTTTTAATTATTATCGGATTTAAAATTTTGAACAGGATGCAAAAAATCAAAAAAAATACCAAAACTACTTGCTTTAAAATTAGAATTCGCAGAATTATTGAATTTCATATTAGCCTAATTAGTAATTAAAAGTAACTGGCCAGAGTTACAGGATTGAATGAATAGTTACTGATGCATTTGATTTTTAATCATTTTATGTTATTACGATTTAATTAAGTGGAAAATCACATTACTGTAATAGACACATTTATCAATGCTGAATATTTTAGCTGTCACTCAGTAGTGGAAAATTTTAATACTCGCTTGATAAATTCATAGGCGGCATCGTAATTACCTTTTAGTATGAAACACCCTGAAAAACTGACTTATTTGTTATTTGTAACAAATGCAAGGAGAGTGTATAGATTACGGATTATAACTATAGATTGTAATCCGTTGACACTAGATTTTTATTCGAGCTTCCTGAACATTTAACTAATTACCCAAATCGGAAAAAAAAATTCCAATTTATGTGTTTATTTTTGAACGTCACTCAATAAACATTAGCATTAATTTAATATTATAAAACTTGGAGGTGAGTATTTATGAAAAAACAAGAACGACAAAAAGCTATTCGAATTAAGTTGATAACTGATAAAAAAGCTTATGTTAGCGAATTAGCTAAAGAATTATCGGTAACTACTCGAACTATTCGTAATGACTTAAATGAGCTATGCCAAAGTACACTATTCTCATTGTTTCATGGTGGCGTACAATTAAAAAACACACCAGATGACGAATCCTTATTTGAACAATCGTTTACAGAAACGATATTAAACGGCTTTAAAAGCGGCAAGGATATTGCACCAAATTCAAATCGAACTACACAAAACAGCTATATTAATGAAAGTGTTTACATCCTAGGTTCGTTTAATGTTGATATTGTCTCTGAAATAACAGCACTACCCCAGATTGGTCAAACCATACGGGCTTCTGCAACACATTTTTATGCCGGAGGAAAGGGGACAAACCAAGCTATCGCTGCGGCTAAAATTAATAATAACGTTCACTTAACGGTTAAATTAGGCTCAGATGAGTTTTCAAAAAAAGCCAAGAGGTATTTAACAAAGACTGAGATTTCATCATTTTCTTTTCTTATAAATGAAATGTCACCAACTGGAATAGCAATCGTATGGGTTTCTGATGCTACTGGTGACAATATGATCAGTGTCACTCTTGGTGCCAACGAAACATTTACCGAAGAGGACATTTTATTAGATATTGATATCATTCGTAATTGCAGAGTATTTTTGACTCAGCTAGAAAACAATTTCCCTATAACTCGTTATGCAATAATGCAGGCAAAACTTGGGAAAGCTATTGTTGTATTGAACCCAGCCCCTTATGTTCCAGAAATCAAAGAAATATTGCATTTAATAGATATTATTACACCAAATAAAATTGAAGCCGAAGCATTATCTGGAGTAGTTATTGACGATATTAATTCGGCAAAAAACGCAGCCAAAAGCATTCATATTCAAGGTGCAAAATCCGTCATTATCACGTTAGGTAATCAAGGTTGCCTAATCTTTGATGGCAAAGTTTATACCCATATTCCTGCCTATAAATCAGCTGTTGTCGATACCAGTGGAGCTGCCGATGCTTTTACTGGAGCACTAGCTGCATACATTGCTAACGGTAAAGAGCTCGTCAATGCAGCGCAGTATGCTTCTGCGTTTGCATCGTTGAAAGTTGAACGTAAAGGCGCATCAAACATGCCCAGTAACTCGCTCGTTTATCACCGTAAGCAGCAATTGTTTAGAGAATTATTCAGTCCCCTAAGCCTATAGGAATAACCAAATGAAAAATAAAATGTTTTATCGCATTATCGGTGCAACTGTCGGAATAGCACTTTCCTCCTTCTTCATCATACCTGCATTTGCCGCCGATACGCAGACGCATAAACCAAAAATTGCCCTAGTCATGAAATCATTGGCAAACGAGTTTTTTCTGACAATGGAGACAGGAGCAAAAGATTATCAGAAAAAAAATATAGATAAGTTTGATTTGATATCTAATGGAATAAAGAACGAAACGGATACGGCAAATCAAATCCAGATTGTAGAGCAAATGATTGTATCTAAAGTGGATGCTATCATCATTGCACCATCTGATTCTAAAGCAATCCTACCTGTAGTTAAGAAAGCAATTGATGCAGGAATAATCGTTATTAATATTGATAATAAATTTGATGAAGGTGTACTCAAAGATAAAAATCTAAATATTCCTTTTGTTGGTCCTGATAATCAAAAAGGAGCTAAAGATATTGGTGATTATTTAGTAAAGCACCTTAAACAAGGTGATCAAGTAGGTATTATTGAAGGCATTCCAACCTCCCGTAACTCTCAACAACGCACTCAGGGATTCCAGCAAGCAATGGCTGAGGGAGGAATGAAAGTGGTTTCTATTCAATCCGGTCAATGGGAAATAAACAACGCTAATGTGGTAGCCGCTGCAATGCTGAGTGAATATCCCGATATCAAAGCACTGTTAGCAAATAACGATAACATGGCATTAGGTGCAGTTTCTGCAATTCGTTCAGCTGGAAAAAAAGGACAGGTTCTGGTGGTAGGTTATGACAATATCGAAGCAATTAAGCCGATGTTGAATGATGGCCGAGTATTAGCAACAGCAGATCAATTCGCTTCCCAGCAAGCTGTATTTGGCATTGATGCCGCACTTGATGCGCTCAAAAATGGTAAAAAACAAAGTGATTTATCCAGCAATATTGAGACCCCAATAAAACTTATTATTAAACAATAGGTTAATCATGGTTCATTGCTTTGGTATTGCACCTTTCGGATATCAGAGCAGCTTACCCGATAAGGTCAGGATATGAAAAATAGGCAAGAGATCCTCGCAATACACGGAATAAGTAAAACCTATAGTGAACCTGTCTTAGTGGATGTGACACTAGCATTATATTCAGGAAAAGTATTGGCTCTGACTGGGGAAAATGGCGCCGGAAAAAGTACCTTAGCCAAAATAATTGGAGGACTAACCAGCGCAACCTCTGGACAAATTATTTATCAGGGAAAACCTTACACGCCTAACAGCAGGAAAGATGCTGAAAAATTGGGTATCCGCATGGTGATGCAGGAACTCAATTTACTGCCCACGCTATCGGTAGCAGAAAATCTGTTTCTCGAACAGCTTCCTCACCGATTTGGTTGGATTGATCGGAAAAAGTTAAACGAAGTAGCTCAACCCGTGATGGCCATGGTTGGATTGCAATCGATCGATCCTAATACACTTGTTGGTAAATTAGGCATTGGCCATCAACAGATGATTGAAATCGCAAGAAACTTAATTGGCGAAAGCCGAGTTCTTATTCTTGATGAACCTACAGCAATGCTCAGTAACCGTGAAGTTGAATTACTGTTTAAACAGATAATGTTGTTTAAAGCCCGAGGTGTTTCATTGATTTATATCTCCCATCGATTAGATGAATTAGCGGTAATTGCTGATGATATTGCAGTACTACGGAATGGCCACCTAGTCTGTGTGGATGATATTAAACGCTATAACAGTGATCAGCTAGTTTCACTGATGGTCGGACGTGATTTAAAAAGTTCATTTAATTTAAATCAGCACCAGGTCGGTCATCCGATCTTGAAAGTGAAAAACTTTAAGCGTGGAAGAATTATTCAGGATACATCGTTCACGCTACACAGTGGTGAAATATTAGGTATTAGCGGTCTAGTAGGTTCTGGACGAACAGAACTTTTACGCGCTATTTTCGGTGCTGATAAAATCGACAGCGGCACATTACAGGTTGGTGATCCGTTAAAAACCGTAGTAATACGATCTCCTAAGGATGCAATTAAGCACGGTATCGCATTGGTTACAGAAGATCGTAAAGGCGAAGGCCTTTTATTACCACAATCTATAGCAGCAAATATCTCCTTGGGTAATAGCGATAAAACAAGCTTTCTATCAATCGTTAGCTCACTTGATGAAACCAATTTAGCAAATAAATATATTAAAAACTTAGGCATCCGCGCGACAAATCCTTCGCAGCCTGTAAAGAGTTTATCAGGAGGTAATCAGCAAAAAGTATTAATTAGCCGATGGTTAGAAAGAGATTGTCAGATTATTTTATTTGATGAGCCCACTCGAGGTATAGATATTGGTGCAAAACAAGATATTTACCAGTTACTGAATGCGTTGACGGCTAAGGGAAAAGGCATTGTTGTCGTTTCCAGTGATTTACGCGAACTCATGCTCATTTGCGACCGTATTGCAGTAATTTCAGATGGCAAACTAGTGAATACCTTTTCACGTGGTGACTGGAGTCAGGAGCAAATTTTAGCAGCAGCATTTTCTGCATATCAGCATGTAGAAAATACTTCTAGCGAATAGCCGAGGATAAAAAATGAATAACAAATTATCGACTAAACAAGCGGCAACAACAAAAGAAACCCCTTATACATCATTGAAAGAGTTAAATAGCTACATCGGATTAATCGGCGCGTTATTGGCGATGATAGTGCTATTTTCATGCCTTAGCACACACTTTTTAAGCATGAATACCTTTAGTACTATTGCGAATCAAATCCCTGACCTAATTGTTATGTCTGTTGGGATGACATTCATATTAATTATTGCAGGTATAGATCTTTCCGTTGGATCGTTGTTGGCTCTTGCAGCAGCTGTGGTAAGCGTAACGTATTTAAATTTCCAATGGCCCCCATGGCTAGCAGCTCTTTCTGGTGTAATGCTCGCAACACTAGTTGGATCACTAACGGGCTTCATTACGGTTGCTTGGCGTATTCCCGCATTTATCGTCTCTCTCGGAATGTTGGAAATGGCTCGAGGATTAGCCTATCAGTTGACTGACTCTAGAACGGCCTATATTGGTTCTATTTATGATTATATTGCCGACCCGGTTTTCTTCGGAGTATCCCCTTCTTTTATTATTGCCATAGTAGTCATTATAGTCGGGCATTTAGTTTTAACTCGAACTGTGTTTGGCCGTCATTTGATTGGTATTGGTACGAATGAAGAAGCGGTCCGATTATCAGGCATTAATCCCGGGCCTTATAAGATCGCTGTATTTGCACTTATGGGAGGATTATCTGGTTTGGCCTCACTGTTCCAAGTGGCGCGCCTTGAGGCCGCTGACCCAAATAGTGGTGTTGGAATGGAACTACAGGTTATTGCTGCTGTTGTGATAGGCGGTACAAGCTTGATGGGAGGAAGAGGTTCAATTATATGTACTTTTCTTGGAGCATTGATTATTTCCGTTCTGGCTGCTGGGTTGGCACAAGTTGGTGCAAGCGAGCCCACAAAACGCTTTATAACAGGAGCCGTAATTATCGTTGCAGTGGTACTTGATACATACCGTAGTCATTTAAACAAGAGCTAAACAACCACCTACTAAATGTTAATAAAAGGAAAAAAAATGTCTAAAAATAAAATTATTATCGACTGTGACCCCGGTCATGATGATGCAATGGCTATTTTTTTAGCATTAGGTAATCCGAATATTGATTTACTTGCCGTAACAACGGCTGCTGGAAACAAAACTTTAGATGAAGTCACTTATAATACACGCGCTGTTATGGAATTAATCGGTGCAAATAATATTCCTATCGCAGCAGGTTGTTCTCGCCCTTTAGTCAGGACAATACAAAAAGGTTTAAAAACTCATAAAGTAACAGGTATTGATAGGTCACAACTTCCAGAACCTAAACTACCTATTGATAAACGACATGCCGTTGACTTAATTATTGATACCATTAAATCTCATCCGCCAAAAACAGTAACTCTCGTTCCGATAGGGGGACTTACAAATATTGCATTAGCAGCAAGAAAGGCGCCAGAAATTGTAGGATTAGTGAAAGAGGTAGTTTTAATGGGGGGTGGCTACCATACAGGCAACAGCACAGCTGTTGCTGAATTTAATATCCTCATAGATCCTGAAGCCGCCCATATCGTATTTAATGAAACTTGGCCTATCACAATGGTTGGATTAGACCTAGCCTATCAAGCACGCCCAGATGACCAAATCATAGAAAAGATTAAGGCGTTAAATACTCGACTAAGCCATTTTGTTGTTGAGTCCCTCAATAACTACACTGCTAGTTATCGTCAGCAAAAAGGACATAGTGACCATGCCCCAGTTCATGATTTATGCGCTGTTGCTTATGTTATCGACCCATCGATAATGGAAACAATCAAAGCTCCAATTAATATTGAATTGCAAGGTGCTCTAACAACGGGAATGACAGTCACAGATTTTCGTCTACCCATTAAAGCAGAATGCCATACCCAAGCTGCCACTAAATTAGATAATCCGCAATTATGGGATATGTTTATTGATTCCCTTGAGCAATTAGGAAAATAGAGTGATAACCACCCCACATAGCGGGTGGTTTACTCATTAATTTCTATAGAGGTAATCTGTATTAACAAATAAACCAGATATCAGCGGATGCATAGAGCAATGATATTAGTGAAATAGTGAAGACATTTGAACGCTTTTCAAATTAAAGTCATGAGTAACTCATCCTGGAAAGCAACTAAATTACCCTACTTATTCTTAATGCGGCAGAACCAAATGCATTCATGCAATGAGTCTCTGAAATGAGATTTCTAGCTCAGCCTAATACCTTAATTAAACTTTGTAATGGTGCTTTTCATATCATATTGGCATAAATACAATCAATTCTGCCGCGCTACAAGAATCGACTAAAACATTATCAGAACGAACTATTGTCGATTACAAAGCGATATTTAACATCACGTTTCAACATACGTTCATATGCTTGATTAATATTTTCTATATTAATCAACTCAATCTCTGCAACAATATTGTGTTCCCCACAGAAATCAAGTAATTCCTGAGTTTCTTTAATACCACCGATTAATGAAGCCGAAATAGATTTTCTTCCAAGATATAACGGAACTGAACTCGTGTTAAATTCACCGATGTAACCAACAAGAACCAATGTTCCATCTAATGTTAATGTAGAAACATATGGTTTTAAATCATGCTCATAAGGGATAGTATCAATGATGATATCAAACTGATTTTTAATCTCTGCCATCTTAGCTTCATCTGTTGATAACACAACATGATGGGCACCTAAACGGATCGCATCAGCTATTTTGGATTTTGAACTAGTTATTAATGTAATCTCTGCCCCTAAAGCATGAGCTAGTTTAATAGCCATATGACCCAAGCCACCTAATCCCACAATAGCAAGCTTAGTTCCGTTACCTACTTTCCAATGCCTTAACGGAGACCAAGTTGTAATACCAGCACATAATATTGGTGGAACTGCTTTTAAATCTAAATTTTTAGGTACTTTTACAACAAAATTTTCACTGCAAACAATTTTTTTAGAATATCCTCCATAAGTCATTCGTCCATCATAACGATCTAAACTATTAAAGGTTTGAGTTGGACCCTCTTCACAATACTGTTCCAAATCTGATTTACAATATGTACAGTCCTGACAAGAATCTACTATAAATCCAATTCCTACAATATCACCAACTTTAAACTTTGAAACTTTATTTCCTATATTAGAAATACGTCCAACAATTTCATGTCCAGGAACAATAGGATATTGAGAAACACCCCAATCATTTCTACTTTGATGAATATCAGTATGACAGACTCCACAGTATTCAATATCAATTAAAACATCATCTTCGCGAAGATCTCGACGTTCGAAAACAAAAGGAGCTAGTGGACTTTTATTACTTTTAGCTGCATACCCAAGTATTTTTATCGACATAGTATTCTCTTTATTTTTTATATAAATTAATGATTGATTTAATGACAGCGCGAATAAACCAGACTTTAAATAAATTAAATATCATTTACTCTTTATATCTTAAATATAAAATTTATATAATATAAAGTGGCTTATTCACTCACTCCTAATACACAATTAAAATTGTGTTTTTTTATTGTTCAATAAACTTAGCAGGATATTTGGCTATTCTTTCTAGAAAAAAGAAATAGTATTTACCGTTATCAACAATGTCGGGAAACCCTTCAATATGCTTACCATCCATTAGCCCGAAAACAATATTATTATCGACTTTCCTAAAGTGGTCAAAGATTGGCACTCCATCATAAATCATGGTTGCAGACGTTTTTCCTCTAAAGCTCACATCAAGAATAGATGCTTCTCCTTTCATTATCTTATTAGAAAAAAGTTTACCCTCATCATTGAAACAAATGATTGGAAGCACATCAAATTTGCTTTTAAACCATTTACCGTACCATTTCATTTCCGCTAAGGCTTTATTCCCCCAATGACCTGTTTTGAAATCACCACCTTTCCACTTACCTAACATCTCATCTGATGTAATTATAGGAAGGGAGTCAAAAAGACTCAGTAAAACTGAATCATCTATAATAGAATTTTTAGAACGTAGATCATAAAATTTTTGAATATTATTCATATAAATATACCTTATAAGTTAAAAGTCTTAGTCTGATATAAGCAGTCTCAGATTACCTACTCATCTAAAGTTTCAATATCTATAAACAGAATTTCGGCTATAACTTTCTTTACTACTCTTCATTACCTTTTTAGGAATCAATGATTTTATCGCTAAGCTGAGTATTAGAAATAATAGGATTAGAGGTGGGCCCTTATTCCGAAAGAAATTTTGCTCATTATATGTATTTACTTTTATTGCCTTGTCGATACATATACAGTAAAGGAATTTAGGAGTACTGCATTGCCTGATATTGGATATTTTTTTGCCTGATAATATTTTTATGGCATTTAAGGGGGGAAATATGGTGTTGCAAGTGTGAAAAAAACATAATATTCACATATGATCTTGCTTGGAAACACTATATGAACAACGAACTATTAAATCTCTGCCGTCACTATGCCGATGCTCGGGCCGTTTTTAACGGTGTTATTACTACACCTGTTTCGGGGTTGACTATCGTACGCTCTATCCATCAAGGAGAATTACAGGTAGCAGTATCAAGGCCACTTGTCGCGATGATGTTACAGGGACGAAAACGTGTAACAACAGGCTCTAACAGCTTTGAGTATGGTCCCGGAGAAGCGATGGTTATATCCGCAGATATTCCTATAGAGGGCCTGATAACAAAGGCTAGTGCTGGAGAGCCCTATTATTCACTTGTTCTAGAACTGGATATTTCGCTCCTTAGTGAACTCTTGAGCGCTATGAAAATTAAGAGAAATCGATCGGCAAGTAATATCCATATTGAACCCATTCGAACTAATGTGGCAGATACTGCATGTCGTCTGGTAAGGCTGTTCGAAGAACATGAAGCACTTAACATCCTTGGTAAAGGGTTAATACGTGAGTTACATTACTGGTTGCTCAGGAGTGAGCATGGAGAAGCCATCAGGGCTCTTGGTGCAATGGACAGTCATTCTGTGAAAGTGAGTCGTGCAATAGAAAAATTGCGTAATGATTTTATGTACCCAATCAAAATCAAAGAACTAGCCAGTAGCGTAGGTATGAGCGTACCAGTATTCCATAAATATTTCAGATTACTCACCACACTTACCCCTCTACAATTTCAGAAACAACTACGCCTAATTCATGCTAGAAATCAGATGTTAACAAATGGTGTGAGTATCACTCACGCAGCTTCTGCAGTTGGTTATAACAGTGTATCGCAGTTCACCCGTGAATATTCGCGAATGTTTAATATTTCACCAGGACGAGATAACAAACTGTTCAGAGCAAACTTTTCTCAAAAAGGTAAGCATTAACTAAAAATTATTATATGAAGCTTAAGCTCATCGTTAGCATAATTACTCAATACAATTAATAAGTTACCCAACCCAAAACACTCATAATACAAGTGCATCAAATTAACATCAATTAAGTGCAACCATATCCTTCATCGACACGTATGCACGGAATAGCGTACTACACTGAAAATTTGCATCTATATCATAATTGTCGCTTTACCTACCCTTCCAATTGTGGACCGATTGTTGCCATAACCCAATATTGAAAATATACAAACTATATTTACTACTTATGTAAAATAAATCTATTTGTGATTTTTATAAATACTTTTGACAAGCAATGGACTTCAAATAATCAAATAACTATCCCATTAAGCATTGAACTGCATTTGATTGATTTTCATTATATATCCCGCTAGTTTCTCCAAATAGTTTGAGTTGTGACTAGGCGGCGGCTCGGGTGCATACATAAGTATGTGACCCGAGTAACCGAGAGCTGCCAACAACGTCACAGCTCAAAATATGACGAAGAAAAAGAAGAGGAAGAATTAGTACAGCTTCTTCGCCGTATCAAACCAATCCTTCTTAAAGACGCGCTTCATATTCATAACAGCATCAATAATGTCATGATGAACTAATTTTTCATTTTGGATACCAACACAGCGCCCGCCATAGCCTTCTAACAGAAGTTGAATGGAATAAGCTCCCATGCGTGATGCCAAAATGCGGTCATAAGCAACTGGAGATCCGCCACGCTGGATATGGCCTAGAACCGTTGCGCGAGTTTCATGATGTGTTTCTTGCTCTATATATTTCGCTAACTCACCCACATCACAAACATGTTCGGTAATAGCGACAATCGCATGACGTTTACCTTTTTCAATACCACGTTTGATTTCAGATAACAGTTCTTCGCGGTCAAAAGCCATTTCTTGCTCAGGTAATACTAAGAATTCACAGCCCCCTGCAATCGCAGCAGATAATGTTAAATCACCACAGTAACGCCCCATGACTTCAACAATCGAAATACGTTTATGGGAAGTCGAAGTATCACGAAGGCGGTCAATGGCCTCAACAACCGTTTCGAGGGCAGTAAAATAGCCGATGGTATAGTCTGTGCCAGCAACGTCATTATCAATCGTTCCCGGTAGACCAATACATGGGAACCCTGCTTCCGTCAGTGCTTTAGCCCCTAAATAAGAGCCATCACCACCGATGACAACTAATGCGTCAATATGGTTTTTCTTCAGATTATCAAATGCGACTGCACGCACTTTTTCATCACGGAATTGTGGAAAACGAGCTGAACCTAAAAAGGTACCACCACGGTTAATCATATCCGACACGCTATACCGGTCTAATTGCTTCATGCGGTTTTCATATAAGCCAAGGTAACCGTCAAAAATACCCATGACTTCTAAACCTTCACCTAGTGCCGCACGAACCACACCGCGGATAGCGGCATTCATGCCTGGCGCGTCACCACCACTCGTTAAAACCCCAATTCTTTTAATCTGCTTGACCATGATGACCTCTGATTAATGAACATAAAATTGCAAATCGATAAAACCGTTACGCTGTTAATCTTTTTAACGCTAATTACACTGACTGACTAGTGCTGAATTGATTCACCTAACAGCATAATACGGCAAAGAGTGAATTATGCATCTGCTTTCCATCAAGCTTTTATGTTTTATTGTGATCCAGTTTACATAATTCTAGCCGATCACCCCAATAGGTAAATCCTTCAAGGTAAAAAAAGCCCTAGAGTACAAAATACAGCGTATTACCCTAGTCATACCTTAGTTTGAAATAAAAATTAAGTATTAATGATAACACTTAAATTCCTTCGATGCTGTACCTATAAAACAAAAGAAAAGCACCATTTTGGTGCTCTTTTGATTAACGAACAAAAACGAAAATAAAATGGGATTATGTATAGTAATAACGCGTTAAATGGAAAAAAATAGGCGCAGCAAAACACAATGAGTCAATACGATCCAGCATCCCACCATGCCCTTCAATAATCGCCCCAAAATCTTTAATACCACTATCACGCTTAATTGCTGACATACATAACCCACCCACAAACCCCATAATGGTAATAGCGAATGACATCAGCCCCGCAACCCACCAGCTAAACGGGGTTACCCAGTAAAGACAAACACCAATGAGTACTGAAGATAATACTCCGCCAATAAAACCTTCAATGGTCTTATTTGGGCTCAACTTAGGCACAATAGGCCGCTTACCCATTAACTTGCCAAAAACATACTGCAACACATCTGAAATTTGCGTCACAATAATCAAGAAAAGTAATAATTTTACGTTTTCGCCTTCATAGCCTTGAATATTCAACATCAATAACGCAGGGACGTGGCTTAAACAGAAAACAGCCACCAACATCCCCCACTGAATTTTTGCAGTGCGTTCAAGAAAATGAAAGGTATCTCCAGCTAAAGCAATACGGGTAGGCAAGAAAAGGAATACAAAAACAGGTACGAAAATTGAAAATAACCCATACCATTCAATACCTACCAATACATATTGCAATGGAATAAAAACAAAGAAGCACCAAAATAATGCCTCGTGGTCACTTCGCCGTGTTGGCGTTAAGGTAATAAACTCTCTTAGTGCAAAGAACGATATCAGTGCGAATAAGATCACGACACCTATATTGCCAAGCACCACAGCAAGTACACAAATAATGCACATAACCCACCATGCGCGGATACGAGCATTCAAATTATCAATGGTTGGGTTACTTTTTTCACCTGAATAACGATATGCAAGAATACCACCAATAACACTAGCAAATACTAGTATCCCAAACACACCTGACAACAATAATACTAATTCCCTGTCCCCAATACTCATGGCATTAGCTCCTCAAGTGCTTCTTTGGCTCGCTGCAAAAAGTCGATTTTATTTTCATTCTCCATAATAGGCTCCAGAGGCTTACCAACGATAGCTGAGCAAATCACAGGCACAACAAGCTTTGACCCCTTCGGTAATACACGATTTAAATTTTCCAAATAGACTGGAACAACTTCAACATCAGGGTATTTTTTCGCGAGATGGTAGAGCCCACTTTTAAATTGACTTAGCGTTTCCCCATCTCCACGCGTACCCTCAGGAAAAAATATTAATGAATGCTTTGACTCTAATACTGATTCTAAAGGAGCTAATGTATTATTTTGTGCGGGCTTATCGCCTTTTCTATCGACTAATACAGCGCGAAAAACCTTATTAACTAAATAACGCCGAAATGGTGTCTTAACCCAATAATCTTTAGCGGCAACAGGGTGAACAAAATGGCGCATTAACGGCGGCAACCCAGACCAAATAACCAAACCATCAAGATGACTGGAATGATTGGCATAATAAATACGTGAAGCCATTGAAGGTTGGCACCCGACCCAACGAGTGCGAACGCCAGTTAATAAACGGCAGGTTCCCGATAACAGCATGCCCATTCCCTTAGCTAAAAGAGAAATTCTCTGCACTTTTTCCATCTTTTTTCCTTGCTAACGTTTTATCAAACGAAAATTTGCAAAATTACGAAAAAACCTGAATATCGTTTAATTAACAAGATAGAGAGTCAATTACAGGAGTACAACGGGATAAGTTCTGATTTGTAATATAAGAAAAGTAATATTGAGATAAACAGCAGGGAATAAGTGATTGGTGTAGCAATATATCATCACATTACTACACCAGAATGACATCCAACTAACATCAATAATTAAATATTATTTTTTGTCAGCAGCAATACGGTCACGGATGTTTTGTGCGCGCTCGCTTGATGGTGGGTGAGAATCAAACATACTTGTTTCACTGCTACCCATTTTCGCTAATTTTTCAAAACCAGTAACTAAACCTTCAGTTTTAACACCGCGTTTTTTCAGTAAATCGTAAGAAAAGTTATCTGCTTCACTTTCTTGGTGCTGAGAGAACTGTGAGTTAATCAGTTTTTCACCCAGTGCAGCAACTTGTGATGCGCTCAGTTGTTCTGCTACGCCACCCGCTGATGATGCAGCAGTACGTGCAGCAACCGTTGCATAAGCAACTTGCATAGCTTTACGTGTATGACCTAATGCAACGTGGCCCATTTCATGACCTAAAACACCTTCGACTTCATTGTCATTCATCACATCCATCAGGCCGCTGTATACACGTACACAACCATTCGCCATCGCCCATGCATTTACATCGCTAGTCATATAAACTTTATAGTTTACTGGGGTACCATCAACTTCGTTACCCAATGCTTTTGCGATTTTATCTAAACGTTTTGCATATTTGCTAGACGCTGGTGCGATTTTGTTTTGCGCATCCATTTCTTTACATGATTCATCACTGAATTTTTTAACGTCTGCATCACTCAGTGTTGCCGCTTGGAATAATTGCATACCTGAGTTAGTCAACATCCCTTGGTCTAAATTTTTACAACCCGTTAAAATGACAGCAGAAACAGCAACTGCCACAAGCGCTTTCATCTTCATAGAACATTTTCCTTTAGTATATAGGTATTATTTTTTAACAACGCTAAAGACTATGAATTTTGCGAAAAATAACAATAGGAATAAAGCCATAATTATCTAATATATGAATTTGATAACGTTTTGACTAAAATTGCAAAATGGGCAGAATATTATTCCAATAATAAGTACTATATAAGCTTCATACAAATAGTACTTAAATTTAGAGTGAAAAAATTCTAACTATTTAATAAATAACTCAATAATGCAAAAATCATTTTCTGTATTTTGCTCAATAGTAAATTGTAGATTCTCTCGATTTTCTTTGATTAGTAGAGTCTCGAATGGTTTTAAATAAAAGCAATCTGAATTAATAGTCACCCCCAAATTAGGGGTAATATTAAAAATTAAGATCTCACTTGCTCCACTGACCCAAGAGTTAATAAGCGCAGTATTCACCCATTGTAAGCGGGCTTGATATTTTTCAGGATTATAGATGACATTAAAATCACGAATTGCACCTTGGATAAGCTCCGCATAAACCTCACTTTCCCCATTAAAAGCAAAAAACTCTTTTTGCTTTAACGTCACCGCAGGGTTCTTATCCACATGTAAAATAAATCCTTCCCCTTCCAATACTCCAATAATACGTTGTCGATTTTGGAAAAACGAAAATGCTCCCGCCGCTTTAACATCTGCAATAGACACTCGCCAATCAAAATCATCTAAACCTTCACCATGACTGCGTGCCAATTCAAGTGTCGACCCTTGGCCATTTTTCCAAGGCATATTGCGATAATCTTGCGTCGTTAATATCTGAGTCATAAAGTGAACCCTACTTTGGTGGATACGTTATTTTTATAGTGAGCTTAGCTAATGGCTAGCCTAATCATAGATAAGCTATTTTTTAGATACTCTTAAACTGTAGCTTTAATCCGAGAGAATTAACGATTTTTATAATCGTCATAAATGTTGGATTTCCCTGTCCTGATAGCGCCTTATATAAACCTTCACGACTCATTCCAACTTCTTTAGCTAATTGGCTCATATTTCTTGCCTTCGCAATATCACCAAGTGCAGCGAGAACTAGACTAGGGTCACCTTCTTCTAGAATTTCGTTTAGATACATTTGTATTTCTTCTTCACTGTTTAAATACTCAGCGATATCAAATTCTTTTAATTTAGTATTCATAGTTCCCCCTCAACTTCACCAAAAAGAAGTTTAGCTTTATGGATATCCTTCTGCTGCGTTGCCTTTGTCCCACCACAAAGTAAAATTACAATAACATTGTTTTTCTGCTTTAGATAAACACGATACCCTTGTCCTTCATGTACCCTCAGTTCCGAAAAGCCATCACCAATGGGTTGAACATCACCATAATTTCCATTTTTTAACCGCCTAATTCTCATTAGAATTTTAGTTTTAGCTCGAATATCTCTAAGATTTTTGATCCAACTATCAAAACATTCCGTTGTTAGAACCGTGATCATAAGACTGCTCCTTGTCTTTATGTTTTTATCTTAGCAATCTTCGTTTAGTTGTCAACTATAGTTAACAACCATGAATAAAGGACTAGTTTAGAAACAAAAAAAAAGCCCCTAACAGGGGCTATAAAAGACAGGGATGGTGTCTATGGCAAGGAAAAACTTCACTTACTGCTACTTCACTACTTACTATGGAACTCAATATATGAAACTAACTAACTTGCATTACTACAGGCATTACTACAGGTACTAACAACTAAATTTACTGAAACTGCATCGCTTGAAATTCCGCCATTTTGTGTTGGTGAATATTTTCAAGCTCAGTTTTCTGCTCTGGCGTTAACAACTGGTACAATTCATGGTGAATTCGAGCCATTTCAACACGTTGTTCCAGTTCTTTTTGCATTCGCTTTTCAAGCTCTTCACGAACCGCTTTGTCATCAAAGCTATCCGCTATAATTAATTTGTGCAGCGCTTCACGTTCTTTAACTAAAGCAGTGTTATCAACATGATAATGGCGCTGTGTTGCCATTAAATCGCGTAATTGCTGGCGCTGTTTTTCATTTAACGTGATACCATTAAACATAAAGGTACTGGCACGTTCTTCACTGCTAAATAACTCATGATGTTGAAAGGGCACAACCGTATTGCCTGATGGCGCAGTTGGCTCAGACTGCATCTGTAACATCAAAGGTGTTGAACTTTCATTTGCAGCACTTTGTGGCTCTTCTGCAAAAGCAACCGCTGGCCCGAACACAAACGCAGAAGCTAAAACTAACATTGCGGTTTTATGTACTGTATTATGTACTTTGCTATGTGTTGTTCTCAGCATTTGACACCTTGTCTCCGAACTGTGCTCGTGATTCAATGTGAACAAATATACACCTGTGGCTGCAAACTAGCGTCAGAGCATGTAAAAGAACGTAAAGTCATGGAATCGTACAGATTGTTATCGTATTTTGGCAGTTGGAGGACTTAAAAAATGCATAAAATCCTATTAGTTGATGACGACCGTGAACTCACGTCGCTATTAAAAGAACTGCTGGAAATGGAAGGTTTCAATGTTGTCATCGCCTATGATGGTGAACAGGCATTACAGCAAATTGACTCATCCATTGACCTGTTACTACTTGATGTCATGATGCCGAAAAAAAATGGTATTGAGACATTAAAAGAACTGCGCCAAATCCATCAGACCCCCGTAATCATGTTAACGGCTCGCGGTAGTGAGCTAGATAAAGTTCTGGGCCTAGAATTAGGTGCAGACGACTATCTACCTAAACCGTTCAATGACCGTGAACTGGTCGCGCGTATTCGTGCTTTATTACGCCGCTCTAACTGGAGCGAGCAAACCCAAGGCGACAATAGCAATACCCCTGTTTTACAAGTTGATAAACTGCAACTTAACCCAGGCCGCCAAGAAGCCAGCTTTGATGATGAAATTTTGGACTTAACAGGTACCGAATTTACGTTGTTATATCTGCTCGCACAGCACCTAGGCCAAGTTGTTTCTCGTGAACACCTTAGCCAAGAAGTACTTGGGAAGCGCTTAACACCGTTTGACCGTGCTATTGATATGCATATTTCAAACTTACGCCGCAAACTTCCGGAACGCACTGATGGCCAGCCGTGGTTTAAAACCTTACGTGGCCGTGGATACTTAATGGTTTCTGCCACATGATCAACAGCTTAACCGCAAGGATCTTTGCGATCTTCTGGTTTACCCTCGCACTAGTATTAATGCTAGTGCTGATGGTGCCCAAACTCGACTCTCGGCAAATCACCGTCCTTATGGAAAGTGAACAACGCCAAGGGGAGATGCTTGAGCAGCATATTGAAGCCGAACTCGCACAAGCTCCGATGAATGACCTACTTTGGTGGCGGCGTATTTCTAACGCCATCAAAAAATGGGCACCTCCCGGCCAACGGTTGATTATCGTCACCAGTGAAGGCCGTGTGATTGGTGCTATGCCAAGTGAAATGCAGGTGATACGTAACTTTATTGGCCAGTCCGATAACGCAGATCACCCGAAAAAGAAAAAATATGGACGAGCTGAAATCCTCGGGCCATTCTCCATTCGCGATGGGGAAGACCACTACCAGCTATATTTAGTTCGCCCAGCAAGCAGCCCGCAATCTGACTTTATTAACTTATTGTTTGATAGGCCTTTCTTATTACTGATTGCCACAATGCTGATCAGTGCTCCGTTATTATTATGGCTATCTTGGAGTCTTGCCCGCCCTGCTCGTAAGTTAAAAATGGCGGCCGACGATGTGGCGAAAGGAAATTTACGGCCACACCCAGAGCTAGAAGCCGGCCCACAAGAGTTCTTGTCTGCTGGGAATAGCTTTAACCAGATGATCAGCGCCCTTGATGGTATGGTTAGCGCACAGCAACGCTTAATCTCTGATATTTCTCATGAATTACGAACTCCATTGACACGTTTGCAGTTAGCAACAGCCTTATTGCGCCGTCGCCATGGGGAAAGTAAAGAGTTAGAACGCATCGAAACCGAGACCCATCGCCTAGATAGCATGATTAACGATTTGCTGGTGCTATCTCGTAGCCAGCACAAAAACGAGATCTTGCGTGAAAATATCAAAGCCGATGAACTTTGGGGCGATATCTTAGATGATGCTAGCTTTGAAGCCGAGCAAATGAACAAAACCCTCGAGGTCACTTCTAACCCCGGACCTTGGCCGCTATATTGCAACCCTTCTGCTGTCGGGAGTGCTTTTGAAAATATTGTGCGTAACGCACTACGCTATTCGCACACGCATATTGCCGTTGATTTCAAAGAAGAAAATAACGGTATTTTAATCACTGTCGATGATGATGGCCCTGGTGTTAGCCCTGCTGACCGTGAGCACATTTTCCGTCCGTTCTACCGCACGGATGAAGCTCGGGACAGGGAGACGGGTGGGACTGGTTTAGGTCTTGCAATTGTTGAAACCGCGATAACACAACATAAAGGTTGGGTGAAGGCTGATGATAGCCCATTAGGTGGTTTAAGGTTACAAATCTGGCTACCTGAACACGGCCGGTAAATTAATTTTATTCATACAAATAAACCCCCTTATTTTCATTCTCAATATGGGGGTTTATTTTTTCAGTCAACTTATACCTATTAATAGGGAATAGTCCTATATTGCATCTAAAAACAACAACTCCCAAATACCTAACCAATATAAAACTCTATTTTGCTGTTTTTCACACGCAAAAAAAAGAATAATAGAAAAGAATTTTTGAAATTAGCAACGTACTAGCCTAGTAAAAAGTATATCGCTTTACATCTTAAGATGTTACTAATTCCTATACCTAACATATTAATCTGATATTCTGTTATTACTTAGTTAAAGTGTGATAGCTGAATTAATAGAAAGCACAGAAGCCCAACTCAATGCAAATTAAGATACTTATAATGTGGCGGATAATAATCATATTTTAACTCTATTTATAGGTTTTCATTTATTAACCTGTTCAATATTAGGCGAACTCAACTTCAAATGGATTTATCAATGAAAAATTTCAAGCTCACTAAGCTAGCAATACTTGCTGTGCTCGGAACCATCAGTGCACAAAGCATTGCAGGGGGATTAGTTCTACCAGATAACAACTTACGCAGTGACCTTGCTTGGCTTTCTGAACGTAACGTTATTCAAATTAGCTTATCCACTTGGCCACTGTCCCAAGAAGAAATCACGCGTTCTTTAAATAATGCAAATATTACTAATAGCGAACAAGAAGCCATTATTCAGCGCATTAAAAAGAACCTTGACCGTAAGAAAAACAGTGTTCAACTAGAAACTCACCTTGCATCTAGCCACAACTCAATGCCACAAGGCTTTGCTCAAAGTGAATATAGTGATATTCGCTATACCGTTTCAGGTAACTACAGCACTGACGATGTAGACTTAAACCTCACCGCGAATGGCGAACGTGCTTTACGTGTTGAAAATGGTTCTGATTACAACCTCAATGGTTCATATGGTGGTGTAAAAATTTGGAACCAGTGGGTAACTTTTGGTGAGATCCCACAATGGTGGGGCCCCGGTCACGACGGTAGCTTAATTCGTACTGATGCCGCACGCCCTATGACCGGTTTCTTAATTCAGCGTGCAGACCAAAGCCCATTTGAAACACCATGGCTTTCTTGGATTGGTTCATGGCAATATCAGTTAACAGCTGCACAATTCAAACAGTATGACCCCAAAAATACTAAACTGATTGGCCTGCGCATGACCATGAACCCAACTGATTTCTTCGAACTCGGTGGTTCACGCGTGGTCATGTGGGGAGGCGATGGCCGCCCTAATAACTGGGATTCCTTCTGGGATGCCATGGGCGGGAAAGATAATACAGGCGACAAAAACAAAGACCCAGGTAACCAGTTAGCCGGTTTAGATTTCAAACTAAAACTTTACCCATTAGTCGACCTACCTGTCAGCTTATATGGCCAAATGGTCGGTGAAGACGAAGCTAACCTCTTCCCATCGAAAAACGCCTTTATGGGTGGTATCGAAGGCTACCACACCTTATGGGGCCAGCCACTAAATTGGTATATTGAAGGCGCGAACACCCACACAGAGTGGAATAAAGATAACGTCATGTATCGCCACTTTATCTATACTGAGGGCTACTATCAGCAAGGTGCATCACTAGGCCACGCAATGGGCGGTGACGGGCGCATGCTCACGACCAAAGTGGAATACACTCTCGATGATGACAACCGTGTTAGCACCCGCCTCATGTATGCGAAAGTGAATAAATCTAACTTTGATGGCAACAAGTTATTCCCTAAATCAGAAACCATCAAAGGTGTTGATTTCGGTTGGTGGCATAACTTTGACTATGACATCAGCACTGACGCGAAGGTTTGGGTATCTAAAACTGATTACGAAACACGCAATGACTTAGGTGCAGCCGTTACAGTAAACGTGCCGTTTAAGTGGTAATTGGCACACATTGAGTATATTTAATCGAAAACGGGTTATGTTTTGGCATAATCCGTTTTTTTATCCAAAAAAAATTGTCATCCTAGTCAAAAATATATTACACATATAATTTCTACCGATAGCCAAGTGAATTAATATAATCAATTAAGCATTTTATTAATCTATTACTACTCTAAATTAGGATAAATATGGAGATATAAGCATCTCGTTTTTATTAAACCCACACTAAAAGCAATGATATACAAGGAATAACTTAACTTAAATATATAATCACATACAAGGCGTAAGAATAGGATTATAACCTGATAATTTAAAATAATTTATTGTATTGCTACTCCCCTTAGGACTATTCCCTAACACTATCACGGTGATAGTCAGTAACTAGCTTTAATGGTATTATTAAGCGCTTTTTACTTGACCAAATAAATGCTGAGGCATACCCTTTGGCAGTCAAAAAACAATAAGCTATGCTTATCAATTGAACAAGTTAGCAAAAAATGCAATGTTTTCAATTAATAAGTATGCATTTACAAATTCAATGGTGCTCTGGGACCCGACAACCCAGTGCGGTAGCTATGGGTTTTCATATCCCATATTATTAGAGACGATATATGATGTTAAAAAAAGGTATAAAAAAACCATTAAAAAATATTTATTACTCTTTATTACTAATCATTAATTCACTATATGATTATAATAAATTTAGAAAACATTATGCTAAAGATAATAAAAAAAACAAAAATAAAAAACAATTAGAAGCTTGGATTTTGCAAGATAAACACCGTATAGAAAAAGCATTCACACTACCAAACCCAAGACCATCTTTTGGGAAGGATGCATTAACAAGATTAATACATAATACAGTTGAATATGAATCAAAATTTGCAAAAGATGAAGTTTACTATATTTCACTTGGCGCCATAAAAGCATATAAAAAATTTCACACTGACAATGATTATGAGCTTCCGATTTTCTACAAAAATCTATTAAAATTGATTAACTTAAACGATCTAAACGATCCAAAAACAGAAATTAGTGGCTACTATAAATATCAAGAAAGTGATAAAGAAATCGTTAGTTTAGAAAGTCTAATGCGGTCTAGGCATAGTTTTCGCAATTTTTCCGATAAAAAAATAAATGATGAAATACTAAAAGAAATAGTTTCACTATCAATAACAGCTCCATCAGTTTGTAACCGGCAGCATTGGCGAATACACTTTTTTGAAGGCGAGAAAAAATTACAAATATTAAGCTTACAGAACGGGAACACTGGCTTTACTGATAATATCCCAATGATAGCAGTAATCTCTAGTGAACTCAGCGCATTTTATACACCAGGCGAACGAAATCAGCCATACACAGATGGAGGAATTTTCGCAATGAACCTAATGTATGCAATAGAGGCAAAAGGTTTAAAAAGCTGCCCTTTGAATTGGTGTAATTCATTTAAAGATGAAAAAAAACTACATAAACTCGGATATATTCCAAATTCTGAGGCTGTAATTGTCATCATTGCTCTTGGTCATCCTGCAAGTAATAGTGTATTAGCTAAATCACCGCGTTTAGATACTAGTAACTTTTATAAAAGACACTAATTATAGTTTACAATTCACTTAGAGTTACAATAATTAAGACTGTATTTATCTATTTTTACTAAAAATCAATAATTTACAATTTAATGTCTAAAATTAAAAACAATAATACAATTATTAAAAATACAGTATTCTTATATGTACGAATGCTGTTCATGATAGTAATAACACTTTATACATCAAGAATAGTTTTAGATGTTCTAGGTGTAACTGACTTTGGTATTTATACCGTTGTAGCTAGCGTTGTAACAATGTTAGGTTTCATAAGTAGCGCGATGATCTCTGCTACACAACGGTTTTTGTCTTTTGAAATAGGTAGAAATGATAAAGTAGAATTATCAAATACTTTCGTCATGAGCGTTAATATAAATATACTAATAACAATTATAGCATTAATCATAATTGAAACTATTGGCCTATGGTTTATTCATTTTGAATTAAATATTCCAAAAGATAAACTACCCTCAGCTTTATGGGCTTTTCAATGTGCTATGATTTCATTTTGCTTCAGTGTCATAAGCATCCCTTATAGTTCGAATATAATAGCACATGAAAAATTGAATGTTTATGCAATAATAAGCATTATCGATGTCACCTTAAAATTAGTAATATTATTTTTTATTAATGAAGAACAGCCAAATAAGCTTAAAGTATATTCTAGCTTGATGTGTTTAGTTGCCTTTCTTACATCGATGACTTATATTTTTTATAATAAATTTACCTTTTCCATTACAAAATATAGACTGTATTGGAATACTAATTTATTCAAGAAACTATTTTCATATACTGGATGGAATTTTTTTGGAGCACTCGCTGGAGTATGTACAAATCAATTTTCTAATGTGTTAATTAACATTTTCTTTGGCCCTACAGTTAACGCAGCTAAAGCCATATCTTCGCAAGTAAATAGCGCTATATATGGTTTTGTAACCGCAATACAGCTATCCATGAGCCCTCAAATAGTAAAATCATATTCTATAAATGATCGAAATAGAACAAAAGAGCTTATTTCTACTGGATCAAAATTATCTTATTATTTTATTTTTTTTATTTCCTCTCCAATGATATTTAGAATGGACTACATTCTAAATATATGGCTTTTATCGGTGCCTAATTATACAACTATATTTTGCCAATTAATCATTATTGAATCTTTAATTATAAGCTTATCAAATTCATTGATGTCTGCATGTAATGCAACTGGGAAAATAAAATTATATCAAATTATTATTGGAAGCATTACACTCTTGAATATACCAATTTCATTTTATATTCTAAAAAAATCTCCTTCACCCGAGATGGTTTTTATAGTTAGTATAGTTTTATCTATAATCTGCTTAATTGCGAGGATTATAATATTGAATAAAATAGATAGATATATAATATCTGGATTTATTAAAATTGTGATTCTTCCCGTTAGTCTTGTTTCGTTCTTTTCATTATCCATTATTTATTTAATAAATAAATTTTTATCTGAAGGATTTCCTCAATTCACTTTGTATATTTTCTTATCTTTATTAAGCATATCTTTTTTTATTTGGTTCATTGGATTAACAAAAAAAGAAAAAGATTTTTTCTCTTCGTTTATAAAAAAAAAATTCACCCATAACTTAACTTAACTTAACTTAACTTAACTATTAAGATATATAAAATGACAAAAATAAAAATAGGAATATTAAACTTTCAATATTCAGACCATAATTATGGTGCAGTTCTACAAGCCTCTGCTTTAGAGTCTGTTGTTAATGGTTTAGGCTATAACGCACAACATATAGATTATATTCCTTATGACAAAAATCAAATAAAAAATAAAATAAAATATGGTTTTCTAGGACATATAATCAAATTTTTCTTGGGTAAGTCTAACCTTTTCTCGTACACAATGAACAATAATGTATTTGAAGAATTTAGGCAAAAATGGATAACTAGAACAACTGATGTCTACCTAAACTCATCTGACTTAACAAAAATTGCTTCGAATTATGCTGGACTAATTGTAGGAAGTGACCAAGTCTGGCGCTATAGCATGTTTTTCAGTGAACATGACTATCATGCTTATTTTTTACAGTTCGCTTCTGACTCAACAATTAAGATTTCATATGCGGCTAGCTTTGGGGTTGACCATTGGGAAAAAAACGATGACCCAATAATTACAAATTCTATTAAAAGTTACCTATCTAAGTTTGATGCAATTTCAGTCAGAGAAGATTCTGGTGTAAAAATTTGTAATGATATTTTTTCGGTTAATTCTACTCATGTATTAGATTCTACTCTTTTGGCAGGAAAAGAGTTCTTTGATAAAATCATCTCTAGTTCTAGTATAGCTTCATCTAACAATCAAAGAAAACCAACAATTGTATACTATAAATTAGATATAACTAAAGACTTTAAAAATAAACTAAAGAAAATCAGTAACACTTTGAATATTCAAACAAAAAATATTTATTACTCCGAAGGAATATTCTATAATAAATATATAAATGTAACCTCATGGTTAGAACAAATTAAGAATAGCACTCTGGTAATAACCGATTCATTTCACTGCGTTTGCTTTTCAATAATTTTCAACAAAAATTTTGTTTGTATAAAAAACAAAAATAGGGGTGAGTCTAGATTATTTAGTTTACTTGGTTCTTTAGGCTTAACAGATAGATTTATAACAGAAGATGAATTAGATACTTGTCTTGAAAACATTCAAGATATAGATTATACAAAAATTAATACTATTATTGAAGAGCAGAGAAAAAATTCATTAACTTTCCTTATAAATGCACTATCTAAAACTAATGCTATAAGGTAACTATACTCAAATGATATATATATTTATTTTATTATTTGGTAGTTATTATTTATATATTCTTGATAGAAGTAAAATAGTATACAATATACTATCACTACTACCACTTTTTTTAATATATTTTTTGACTTCTGCAATTCAAGATGGTGTTGGAACCGATTATCATACTTATATAAACATTTATAATCACTCCTTCTTGAATGATAGATACTTAGATAGTTATGAATTTATTTTTTATTACGCAGTGAGATTTTTCAACTTTCTAAATCTACCTAGCCAATCTCTATTTTTTTTCTTTTCATTTATTCAGGCGTTGCCTTTATTTATTTATTTTTCGATACTCAGAAACAAGTTTAATTTTAAAGTGTATATTATATTCTTCTTATTTATGTCTGTTACTGGAATATATATAAATCAACTTAATGGAATTAGACAATACGCTGCCCTACTACTATTCCCTTTAATATCTTACTTATGTTTTAATAAACAAAATTTCAAAAGTGTATTTTTACTAATAATTTCGATTAGCTTACATCAGAGCGCATTTATATTTTTAATAATATATCCTCTGACTTACATATATAGAAAATTAAATATACCTTTATTTTTTATATTTTTAATTACCATACCTATATATATTTTTGGTTCAAAAATAGCATTTTACATAGTTCAATTATTAGACTTAAAATACTCCATATACTTCGAAAGTAAGCATGCTGAACCACAAGATATTTTAAATATTTTAACGCGATTATATTACCTTCCTTTGATTATCTATTTTTTCTATATCTATCGTAAAAACAAGACAAAAGATTACTTTGATTTCACCATTTTTCTATTTAGCGTTTTTTATTTTTCATTTATTATGGGATATGATTTTGGATTACTTTCTAGAATAGCATCTTATTTTTGGTTTTTTATTATCTTTCCAATTTACTTTATAATTAACAAGTCAATGGTTAAAGGGAACTATAATAACTTTATGTTATCAATTATTTATGTACTCATTCCTTTTATATTAAAAACCACTCTATTTGCCAGAGCGGAATATTCATATCAAAGTATACTTTTCAACTAGAAACAAATAAGTTAAGGAAACTATGAAATTAGACATGATTTATTCAACCTTTGGCGATCGTATCTATTCATTGATAGATACATTACCAGAGCAGCATGATAATGTTAAAATAATTATTATTCATCAAACTAACAATATATCATTTAATAATATTACTGAAAAATTTCACAATCGAAATGACATTAAATATATCGATATAAAATCCATCGGTGTAGCCAAAAGTAGAAATAAAGGCATTGACGTTTCATCAGGTGATATAATTTTATTCTGCGATGATGACGTTATATACAATAAGAATATTTATACTTTAATTACTCAGCAATATACACAAAACCCACAAACTGACTTCATTACATTTCAATATAGTTTCTTAGGTCATACCGAGCCGGCACCAAAGTTTAAAAAAATTATTTTCTCACACAATTATAGAACAATATTAAGTATTGGTACTATTGAAATAACTTGTAGGCGAGAAGCTTTGTTAAAAAATAAAATTTATTTCCCAGAGGATATGGGAGCAGGTACCAAATATTTTCTATGCGATGAACCAGTATTTTTATCGAACTTTATAAAGAACAATTTAAATGGTATTTCTGTACCTAAAATCATTGGCTCTCATCCCGTTACATGCAGTGGAGATATATTCAATGACCGTAATGCATTCATCTCAAGAAGAATATGTTTCAACCGTATCTTTGGTAAGTTTCTAGGACCCATCCTATATCTTGTTTTTATATTTAAAAACATAAAAAAATTCAATTCAGTTAAATCATTTATGACATCTTTGAGTATAATTAGATTTAATGGTAATTAATACTACTAAGTAGATTTATATTAATAGCATATAAAAGAGTAAACAATGAAAATCGCATTTATTACAGGAATAACTGGCCAAGATGGCTCTTATCTCGCAGAATTTCTTTTAGAAAAAGGCTATGAAGTTCACGGTTTAATTCGTAGAGCCTCTTCTTTCAATACGGAAAGAATTGACTCTGTCGTTAATAATAATGATAAAATTAAATTACACTATGGTGATTTAACTGACACTTCAAACCTAATCCGTTTAGTAAAAGAAATCCAACCAGATGAGATTTATAACTTAGGCGCAATGTCACATGTGGCTGTCTCTTTTGAATCTCCTGAATATACTGCTGATGTCGATGCTATCGGGACATTACGTTTATTAGAAGCGATCCGTATTAACGGCCTAGAAAAGAAAACTCGCTTTTACCAAGCATCAACATCAGAACTGTATGGAGAAGTTCAAGAAATACCACAGAAAGAAACCACACCTTTCCATCCTCGCTCACCATACGCTGTCGCGAAAATGTATGCTTACTGGATCACCGTAAATTACCGTGAATCATATGGCATGTATGCATGTAATGGTACTTTATTTAACCACGAGTCCCCTCGTCGTGGCGAAACTTTCGTCACTCGCAAAATAACTCGTACCATTGCTAATATTTCACAAGGCTTAGAACAGTGTTTATATCTGGGTAATATGGATGCGCTACGTGACTGGGGTCATGCTAAAGATTATATTCGTATGCAATGGATGATGTTACAACAAGATCACGCTGATGATTTCGTTATCGCGACAGGGAAACAAATTTCAGTACGCGAATTTGTACGAATGTCTGCTAAAGAAGCTGGGATTGAACTGTCATTTAGTGGTAATGGCGTAGATGAAATAGCTACCGTAACCAGTGTAGATAATACACTAGCACCAAGTGTAAATATTGGCGATATTATCGTTCGTGTTAGCCCTAAATTCTTCCGTCCGGCTGAAGTTGAAACCCTTTTAGGCGATCCTTCAAAAGCAAAAGAAAAATTAGGTTGGGTACCAGAAATCACAGTGGAAGAAATGTGCTCTGAAATGGTTGCATCCGATATAGAAAAAGCAAAACAACATGCTTTACTTAAAGCAAACGGTTTTGATGTTGCTATTTCTTTAGAGAATTAAGGATCACTACGTGAAAAAAAGAGTATTTGTTGCTGGCCATAATGGCATGGTTGGCTCAGCAATAATTAGACAATTACAAAACCGTCCCGATATTGAGCTAATCACAAAATCACGTCACGGATTAGATCTCACAAGCCAAGTAGCTGTTGATAATTTCTTTGCCCAAAATAAAATTGATGAAGTCTATTTAGCCGCTGCTAAAGTGGGTGGTATTCATGCGAATAATACTTATCCCGCCGATTTTATTTATGAGAATTTAATTATGGAATGTAATATTATCCATTCAGCTCATAAATATAATGTTCAACACTTACTATTTTTAGGCTCATCTTGTATTTATCCAAAGTTAGCAACACAACCGATGTCTGAAAGTGCATTATTAACTGGTGTTCTTGAGTCAACAAATGAACCTTATGCAATTGCAAAAATTGCTGGTATCAAACTTTGCGAATCGTATAATCGACAATATGGTCGTGATTACCGCAGTGTTATGCCAACCAACTTATACGGTGAAAATGATAATTTTCACGCGGAAAATTCACATGTTATTCCTGCATTAATGCGCCGTTTTCATGAAGCGAAACTAAATAATGATAAAGAAGTCACTGTTTGGGGAACCGGTACGCCCATGCGCGAATTTCTTTATGTCGATGATATGGCTGCCGCGTCAGTCTACGTTATGGAACTAAATAAAGAAACATACCAGGCAAACACTCAACCAATGTTATCCCATATTAATGTTGGCACAGGTATTGATTGTACTATTCGTGAAATGGCTGAAACTATGGCCAGAGTTGTTGGTTTCAAGGGGAATGTTGTTTTTGACAGTACTAAGCCTGATGGTACGCCAAGAAAGTTAATGGATGTCTCTCGTCTACAAAGGCTAGGTTGGACATATTCGGTCGAGCTTGAAAATGGGTTAAATAAAACCTATCAATGGTTCCTACATAATCAACATAACTTTCGTAAATAGTGGATTAAATAACTATGGCGCAGCGATTGGCATTAGATACGTTTAAAACTATCGTTGCATCTACCCCTTTAGTTTCTATTGATCTGGTCATTTGTAACTCAAAAAACCAAGCATTATTAGGGCTCCGAAATAATCGACCCGCTCAAGGTTATTGGTTTGTACCAGGAGGGCGTATTTGCAAGGATGAAACATTTGATATCGCTTTTCAGCGTTTAACATTTGAAGAACTTGGCTTCGACTACAATATAAATAATGCTACATTTATTGGTCATTACCAACATCTCTATCAGGATAATTTTTCAGAGGATAATTTCTCTACTCATTATGTTGTCTTGGGATATTTAATAGAAAAAGATATCGACCTCAATAAGTTACCACTAGAACAACATAAAAACTATCAGTGGTGGAATATTGATGAGCTCCTTAACTCTCCAAAAGTTCACGATAATACAAAAGCCTATTTTATCAATAACCATTTAAATTTACGGTAAATTATTATGTTATTGCCTGTTATTATGGCGGGAGGCTCAGGTAGCCGTTTATGGCCTCTTTCCCGTAGCCTATACCCAAAACAGTTTATTAGCTTAACAAGTAAGAAAACTATGTTACAAGAAACTGTCGTACGGTTAAAAACACTACAACACCAACCTCCAGTATTTATCTGTAACGAAGAACATCGTTTTATTGTTGCAGAACAATTAAGACAGGAAAACTTTAAACATAGTGGAATAATATTAGAACCTATTGGCCGCAACACAGCACCCGCTATAGCACTAGCAGCCATTCGAGCAATACAAGCAGGTGATGACCCTCTACTCTTAGTTCTCGCGGCAGACCATGTAATTCAAGATAATGAATCATTTGCTGAAGTAATAGAGCAAGCCGTAGAAGCTGCAGAACAAGGAAATCTTATTACATTTGGAATTATTCCTACTAGTCCAGAGACTGGTTATGGGTATATTAAAAAAGGTGATTACGTAAACAATCATACTTTCACTGTTGAACGCTTTGTCGAAAAGCCAGATTTAACTACGGCCGAAAGTTACCTCACAAGTAAAAAATACCTCTGGAATAGTGGTATGTTTTTATTTAAAGCATCTTGTTACCTTAATGAACTAGAAAAACATTGTCCTGAAATTTTTAAAATATGTGAGCAAGCAATTCTTAATTCAAAAAATGATTTAGATTTCATTCGTATACAGCCTGATATTTTTAGTTCATGCCCTGATAATTCAATAGATTACGCCGTTATGGAAAAGGCCAGCAACGTTCAAGTTGTTCCTATGGATGCAGGCTGGAGTGATGTTGGTTCCTTCAGTTCACTTTGGGAAGTTTCCCCTAAAGATGCAAAATCTAATGTAATTATTGGTGATGTTCTAACTGAAAGCACAACGAATAGTTATATTTACTCTCAAAACAAACTTGTCTCAACTGTAGGTATTGACAATTTAGTTATTGTGGAAACAAAAGATGCAGTTTTAGTTGCTAATAAAAATAATGTACAAGATGTAAAAAGTATTGTTAGCCAACTAAAAAATGCTGGTCGCCCTGAATGTGAGCAACATCGAGAAGCCTATCGCCCATGGGGGACACATGATGATATTGCAGAAGGCCAACGCTTTCATGTCAAACACCTAAAAGTAAAACCTGGTGAAAAAACAGCATTACAATTACATTATCATCGTGCTGAACATTGGGTTGTTGTACAAGGAACAGCAAAAGTTACTAACGGTGATAAAAGCTTTATTTTAAGTGAAAATGAATCCACTTATATTCCTATTGGAGCTCAACATCGAATTGAAAATCCTGGTAAAATTGATTTACATTTGATAGAAGTTCGGTCAGGTAATTATTTACAAGAAGATGATATTATTAGGCTAGAAGAATATGGCGGAAATAAATAATGAAAGTTTCTATTATTACCGCTACATATAATAGCAGCAACACCATAATTGACACATTGAAATCCCTTGAGAATCAATCATACCTCGATATTGAATACATTATTATTGATGGAGCATCAAAAGATAACACTCTGGATATAATAAAAAAACACAGTACAAAAGTTTCTAAAATCATATCCGAGCCAGATAAGGGAATATATGATGCTCTAAATAAAGGTATTGAAAACTCTACAGGTGATATTATTGGCTTTCTTCATTCTGATGATATTTTTGCATATCCAAATGCTATTGAAGATTTAGTTAGTATCTTAATTAACGAGCAGTCGCAGGCCATTTATGCGGATTTGGAATATGTTTCAAAAGAAAATACATCTAATGTCGTTAGGCGATGGGTCTCTGGTAATTATAAACATTCAAATCTTAAAAAAGGCTGGATGCCACCACATCCAACCTTTTTTATGAAAAGAAGTCTCTATAAAAAATATGGTAATTTCGACCTTAACTTTAAAATATCTGCTGATTATGACTCGTTATTACGCTATTTATGGTTACATAATATTTCCGTCTCTTATTTACCAAAAGTAGTGACTAAAATGCGAGTCGGTGGTGAAAGTAATCGTAGTTTTTTAAATATATTAAAAAAGACTAAAGAAGACATTTTAGTACTTAAAAAAAATAATATCTTTTGGATATACCCTTTGCTCATGAAAAATTTATCCAAATTACCTCAATTTATTAAGAAATAATGAATATGCTATCTAGTCTAGATATAATCAAAACCTCAGGTATACTATTTGGTACAAGTGGAGCCCGCGGTTTAGTAACTCAATTTAAGAATGAGTCCTGTGCCGCCTTTACTCATGCTTTTATTAATAGCATCAAAGATAAATTCGATTTTAGCCAAATGGCCATTGGTATAGATAACCGTCCAAGTAGTGAATTTATTGCTACTGCTTGTATCAAAGCAATAAAACAGTTGGGAATAGAACCTCTATACTATGGTGTGATTCCAACACCGGCCCTTGCATATACTGCAATGAAAAATAATACTCCTTGTATTATGGTAACCGGTAGCCATATTCCTTTTAATAGGAACGGACTAAAATTTTATCGTCCTGACGGAGAAATCACTAAAATTGATGAGATGGCGATTTTAAATAATAACTCGCAATTTGAAATACCAGATGTTACCCCACAGACCTTATCAATAAATACCTTAGCAACTGAAGAATATATCAACCGTTATTTATCTATTTTTGATAAAAATTTATTAGCTGGCAAGCGTATTGGTATTTATGAGCATTCTAGTGCGGGTCGTGATATATATCCAACTTTATTCAGAAAGCTTGGTGCTGAAGTTATTTCTCTCGAACGCAGTGACCAGTTTGTTCCAATTGATACTGAAGCTGTATCTGAAGAGGACAAGATAAAAGCAAGAAATTGGTCAAAATCATACAGACTTGATGCTATTTTTTCTACTGATGGAGATGGCGATCGCCCACTTGTTGCTGATGAAAACGGCGAATGGTTACGCGGGGATATATTAGGTTTGTTATGTGCATTAGAGATGAATATTGAAGCGCTAGCAATCCCTGTTAGTTGCAATACTATCATTGCATCCCATAAAGATTTTAAATGTGTAAAACAAACTAAAATTGGTTCTCCTTATGTTATTGAAGCATTTTCTGATTTAGCAAAAAATTATAAGAAAATAGCGGGTTTTGAAGCTAATGGAGGCTTCCTTTTAGGGTCTAATATTGAAATTAACGGTAAACAATTATCTGCACTACCAACCCGAGATGCCATATTACCCTTCTTAATGTTGTTATCTGCTGCAAAAGAGAAAGGAATTGCTGAATTAGTCAATTCATTGCCACAGCGTGTAACCTTTAGAGATAGAATACAAAACTTCGCAACAGAAAAAAGTAAAGCTATTCTCGAAAAAGCAAAAGATAGCCCGCAACATTTATTACAATACTTAGGTTTTTGTGACGAAAGTTTGCTCGATTCAAATACCATTGATGGTTTAAGAATGACATTATCAAATGGCAATATTATTCATCTAAGGCCGTCTGGTAACGCTCCTGAGCTAAGATGTTATGCAGAAGCTAATGACTATCAGACAGCACAGTCCATTGTGCGACAAACACTAAAAAACATTCAAACTTTCTCTGAAATTTAACTTATCCACTTTCTTCTACTGATCACTTTAGTAGTTATCATTTCGGTAAACTGTATTATAACTATCACATTTTTACCAAATTACGAGCATCAATATAAACTGCTCCCATTTGTAATAATATGTATAAGTGGGAATGATGACTAACATCATCAGTAAGCGGTTAATGAACCACACATACTAAACAAACTCGTCATTTGCCATAGTAGCTTTTTCATTGGAGGGACTATGGAACAACAAAGTAAACGAGAATACTGGGCTGCAATTCTAGAGCAGCAACGACAAAGTAATTTAGGCATTAAGCAGTTTTGCTCGGAGCAAAACATAAGCTATCAGACTTTTCACTATTGGTCGAAAAAGCTCACGCAATCCGAGCCTGAAACCAGGGTTCAACCTATCGTGGTGACAGAGCCTACCGTGAGCACAAGTTGTGTTGTGTTAATTCTCAATAATGGCATTCGAGCAGAACTGCCGGCAACGCTTAGCTCGCAACAAATTAAGACTTGGTTTGAAGCGCTACAATGATACCAACAGGTAAGGTTTTCCTCATCTCTGGAGTCACGGACATGCGTAAGTCCATTGATGGACTATCGTTGATTGTCGCGGAGACTCTTGAGATGGATCCGTTTAGTGAGTCTTGGTTCATTTTCTGCAATCGTACTCGAGATAAATTGAAAATCTTGTTTTGGGATACTAATGGCTTCTGGCTGTACTATCGTCGCTTAGAAAAAGGGACCTTCAAGTGGCCAAGACCCAGTGAGGACGGAGCCATTCATATTACTAAGCAACAACTGGGTTGGCTTCTTTCGGGGTTAACGCTCGAACATGCCAAAGCTCATCGTCCACTTCATAATCTAGAAGTGTGACCGCTGATACTGATCGTCACGTTGGGCTTGAACGATCCTTTTTTGCTGTCATACTTAAGTCATTGAGATGACCAGAGCCCAGACATGACCGACCTCCCTGATGATATCGACCAGCTAAAAGCTATGCTGCTTGAGCTTCACCAACAGAACGAAGCAAAAGATAAACTCCTTGAGGCAAAGCAAGAGGAGGTTGCCGAGCTCAAAACCAAAATTGAGTTGTTGATTGAACAGCTCAATTTAAGTAAGTCAAAGCGCTTCTCATCACAAAGTGAAAAAATACCCAAAGGTACGTTTAACGAAGCGGAGCAACAAAAGAGTACGGCTAAATCCGACGACGACAAGAAAAAAACAGGCCGTAAGCCTTTTCCAAAAGAGCTCGAGCGTGAAGTTCATAAACATGAACTCAATGCCCCTTATTGCGACTGCTGCGACGAGCCTTTACATCAATGTGGTGTTGAAACTTCTGAAGAGCTGAAAATCATCCCACAGAAGGTTAGTGTTATACGTCACGAGCGAACCAAGTACGCTTGCCGGCAGTGTGAAAAAACACAGACTGAAACAAAGATTATCACAGCCCCAAAACCCGCAAGTATGATCCCTAAAAGCCTAGGGAGTGCAGATGCATTCGCCGCTGTAGTCACAGCAAAATACGTTGATGCTCTGCCACTCTATCGCCAAGTGGATATTCTCAATCGCTCTGGTATAGATATTAGTCGCGCTACACTGGCCAACTGGTGCGTTCAGTTAGGAAGCAAAGTGCAAGTCATTATTGATGCAATGAAAAGTGAGTTATTGAAAGAAAAGCTCATCTGCACGGACGAAACCACTGTTCAAGTATTACGTGAAGAAGATAAGAAAGCACAATCTAAGTCATATATGTGGGTCTATCGTAGCGGTGAGTTCGTCAATAACCCAGTGGTTATCTACGACTATCAAGCCAGCCGCAGAGCAGAGTGCGTACAAGACTTTTTAGGTGGTTACTCTGGTTACTTGCTATCGGATGGCTACAGTGCATACGATAAACTTGAGGACGTGACTCAAGCTGCTTGCATGGCGCATGTACGCAGAAAGTTCACTGATGCTCAAAAAGCTTCACCATCAAAAAAAGCGGGCAAGCCAGAAAAAGCACTGAACTTTATTAGCAAACTATACGGTCTTGAAAAGAAAGCCAAAGGGCTTGATGCAAAATCTCGACACCAACTACGACAAGAAGAAGCCAAACCTATTTTAGATGAGTTCAAGCAATGGCTTGACAGTCAAAACGTTCTCCCTAAAGGATTACTTGGCAAAGCCATCACTTATACGCAAAACCAGTGGCCTAAGCTGCTTACCTACCTTGAAGACGGCGATATAAGTATCGACAACAATGTGACCGAACGAGATATAAGGCCGTTCACGACAGGTCGCAAAAATTGGATGTTCTCAACTTCGGTAGGCGGAGCAAAGGCGAGTGCAAACTTGTATAGCCTCGTGATGACTTGCCGCGCTAATGACATGAACCCTTATTATTACTTCCAACACCTGTTTACCGAGTTACCAAAACGAAGTCCGAAAGATAATGTGTCGGATCTCATGCCATGGAACGTAGAAATCAGTGAGGTTGAGTAAAGCTTTACTGGTTCATTAAGCGCTTACCATCATCACTTATACCTTATCTAATCATTTTTTATCATAGGATGTTACCGTGTTTAGGAAGCCTTTCCCACTTACACTATTAACAATTAGTATATTACTTACAGGCTGCACCGTCACCCCCGGTGCCTATATGTCAACCTCAGGCAAAAATGTGGTTGATACGGGTGACCGTGATATTAGCAAATTGGTTGATATCTACCCAATTTCGCCAAAATTGTTGGATGATATGTACACTGCACCTACCATTGCTAAACCCAATGCACAGTTAGAAAAGCAACTGACTCACTATGAATACCGCGTGGGTGCAGGTGACGTACTAACCATTACGGTTTGGGACCACCCAGAGCTCACTATCCCTGCGGGTTCATACCGTAGTGCGCAGGACTCAGGTAACTGGGTTCATTCTGACGGCACTATCTACTACCCGTATATTGGTAAAGTCAAAGTGATCGGTAAAACGGTCACTGAAATCCGTACCCTGATCAGCAACCGTTTAGCCACCTATATCGAATCCCCACAAGTGGATGTGAGTATTGCTGCCTTCCGTTCGCAAAAAATGTATGTATCTGGTGAAGTTGCCAAACCGGGTACGCTGCCTATCACTAACGTTCCACTCACTATCTTAGAAGCCTTTAATAATGCCGGTGGCTTAACCGAGAAAGCCGATTGGGATAATGTCGTGCTTACCCGTAATGGCAAAGAAATCAAAGTGTCATTACAAGATTTGGTTCAGTATGGGGATTTAACCCAAAACTACCTGATGCTACCGGGTGATGTACTATATGTGCCACGTAATGATAGCCAAAAAGTGTTTGTCATGGGTGAAGTGGGTCAACCAACAACACTTACCATTGACCGTGCTGGTATGAGCATTACTGAAGCCCTAAGCAAAGCGAGCGGGATAGACCAAAACACAGCCAATGCGACGGGGGTATTCGTTATCCGCCCAATTAAAAACCAGCCCGCGGAAGACAAAGAGCTTGATGCTCTGTTACCGAAAAAAATGGCCGCGGTTTATCAGCTAGACTTATCGGATGCCACCTCACTCGTGATGGGAACTGAATTTAAACTGCAGCCCTATGACTTAGTCTATGTTACCGCAGCCCCTGTGGTACGTTGGAACCGTCTAATCACTCAGTTATTACCAACTATCGCTTCATATAATCAGTTAACCGAAGGTACCAAGCGTATTCACGACTGGTAATCGATATGTTTAATAATATTCTTGTTGTTTGTATGGGAAATATCTGCCGCTCTCCTACGGGGGAGCGTTTATTACAACAGCATTTTCCCGAAAGAACTGTTCACTCAGCGGGCATTATTGCCAAAAATGACATGCCCGCTTATGACAGTGCCATCCGGATTGCCGAGCAACATCAGGTTTCCCTTGAAAACCATCAATCACGTCGGTTAACTAGCGAAATATGCCATAAAGCAGACTTAATCCTAGTGATGGAAAACGATCATATTGCTAAAATCCACCAACAGTTTCCTGAAACACGCGGTAAAGTGATGTTATTTGGGCAATGGATTAATAAAGCCGAAATCCCTGACCCTCATAAACGCAGCGATGAAATGTTTGAACATGTTTACCAGTTGATGGAAAAAGCCGCAATTGCTTGGCAAGGCAAAATTTAATTTTATTTATTGGATGACTTAACATTTAACCTATTATGAACACACAAAAAAATAGCTCCCCTGCCTCAGATGAAATCGATCTGCTCGCTCTGTTTAAAGTTTTGAAATCCAATACCATTAAAATTGGGTTTTTTATCGTTATTTTCACGGCTATCGCCGTAGCCTATAGCCTATTGGCAACACCAATTTACCAAGCCAATGCCACATTGCAATACGATAAGCTTAGTCAGGTTTCATTGCTGGACCAAATGAGTGATGTCATGCCATTTGGTAACAGCAATAACCAAGTGGATTCCGAAATTGAAGTTATCAAGTCCCGCATGGTGTTAGGTAAAACCGTTACAGACCTGAACCTTGACACTCAAGCAGCTCCTGAAGGCTTTGTCAGTAAATTACTGGGTGAAGTGGCTCCCGTTCATGTTGCCCTATTTCAGTTACCTGAAAGTTTAATTGACCAGCCATTTACCCTAACTTATTTAGGGGATAACAATTATTCCCTCAATGTAGATGGCCAAGTCTTACAAGGTAAAGTAGGTGAAGTCCTCAAACAAGGGGAAATTAACTTATTGATTTCTAGTTTCACGGCTGAAGCTGGCGAAGAGTTCTCATTAATCAAAAATGCCCGTTACTCCACCATTGAAGACTTACGCAACACCCTAACCATCGCTGAAGTCGGGAAAGGCACTGGTATTATCAGCTTAGCCATTAAAGGGGCGGATAAAACTGAGAATGTTAAAATCCTCAACAGTGTTATCCAAAACTATGTTGACCAAAATACCGAACGTAAAAAAGAAGTCACTAACAATACGCTCGTATTTTTAGATGACTACTTACCTACGATTAAAAAGAAATTAGATAACTACGAAAACCAGCTCAATGCCTTTCGTAAAAAGAATGAATCCATTGACCTCTCTTTAGAAGCTAAAGCCGCTTTAGATACCGCATTACAGGTCGAAGAAAAACTTAATGAATTGACCTTTAAAGAAGTGGAAATTCAGCAGCTATATACCCGTAACCACCCCGCTTATCAGTCCCTGTTAGATAAACGCCAACAGTTGTTACGTGAAAAAGAAAAAATCAGTAAAAATATCCAAAAGTTACCCAATACCCAACAAGAAATCGTCCGTTTAACCCGTGATGTTGAAGCAGAGCAGGCCATCTACACCCAATTAGTGGCTAAGCAACAAGAGCTGAGTGTGTTAAACTCCGGTATTACGGCGGATGTGCGTATTATTGACTCTGCTGAATCCCAACCAAAACCAGTGGCGCCAAAGAAATCGCTGATTGTCGTTCTCGCCACTATCCTTGGCTTTATTATCGGCTGTGCGTATGTAATTGCCCGCGAGTTCTTTAATAATAAAATTAAGAGCACGGAAGACATTGATGCATTGGGTGTCAACGTCTATGCCACTATCCCATTCTCTGCTCATGAGAAAAAACTCATTGAAGCTGGTAATAAGAGCCCACTAGCGATAGAAAACCCAGCAGATACTGCTGTCGAAGCTATCCGTTCATTACGTACCAGTGTGTACTTCTCGGTAATGAACCAAGGTAACAACCTAGTTATGGTCACCAGTGCGTCACCGGGTGTTGGGAAAAGCTTTGTTACCTCCAATATGGCGGTGGTACTGGCTAACGCAGGTAAAAAAGTATTATTAATCGATACCGACTTACGTAAAGGCCGTTTGCACAAAGCCTTTGGGTTAAACAATAAAGCAGGCTTATCTGATTACTTATCGCAGCAAAGTTTAGAATCACCGACCATTCATACTAACGTGATTGAAAATCTCAATGTAATTTGTCGTGGTAAAAACGTCACTCACTCTTCTGAGTTATTAATGGGTGAGCGCTTTAAGCAGTTATTAGATAAAGTCAAAAACCAATACGATATTGTGGTGATCGATACCGCACCAATCTTAGCAATAACGGACTCTGCGATTATTGGTAAATATGTCGGTACCTCATTACTGATTGCTTTCTACGGTGTGAATACCGTGAAAGATGTTGATCTATCACTGAAACGCTTTAAGCAAAATGATATCGACATTACCGGTGTGATCTTGAATGGTATCGATGCAAGGTCTGACGACTATAACTATCATTACGAATATTAAGACTTGGGAATATTGAGATGAAGAATCAACAAGTTCTCGTCACGGGTGGCCTTGGTTACATTGGTAGCCACACCTGTGTACAGATGATCCAGCAAGGGATGCAGCCGGTTATTTTAGATAACTTGCATAATGCCAACCTTGAAGTGCTTAACCGTATTGAAGCTATCACAGGTGTTAAACCCACCTTTTACCAAGGTGATGTACGTGACAAGGCTATCTTAGATATTATCTTTGCCAATCACCAAATTCATTCTGTCATCCACTTTGCTGGGTTGAAAGCTGTTGGTGAGTCGGTACAAAAACCAATTGAATACTATGATGTTAATGTCAATGGCACATTGGTATTAGTAGAAAGCATGAAAAAAGCGGGTGTTAAGAGCCTGATTTTTAGCTCATCGGCAACTGTATATGGCGAGCCTGAGCATATCCCATTAACGGAAGAAGCATCGGTGGGTAATACCAATAGCCCGTATGGCACCAGTAAATATATGGTTGAACGTATTTTGACTGACTTAAATATTGCAGATAACGAGTGGTCTATCTCATTGTTGCGCTATTTTAACCCTGTAGGTGCTCATAATTCAGGTTTGATGGGTGAAGACCCTAATGGTATTCCAAACAACCTGACACCGTTTATCGCACAAGTCGCAGTAGGTCGTCGCAAAGAGTTAGCAGTGTTTGGCGGTGACTACCCGACAAAAGATGGTACGGGTGTTCGCGACTATATTCACGTGATGGATTTAGCTGATGGCCATATTGCTGCGCTAAATAAAGTCAGCCAGCAAGCCGGATTGCATATCTACAACCTAGGCACGGGAACAGGAACAAGTGTTCTGGAAGTCGTTGCTGCATTTGAAAAAGCTGTTGGCAAGCCAATCCCTTATACTATTTCAGCCCGTCGCCCTGGTGATATTGCTGAGTACTGGTCAACACCTGCAAAAGCTAAACGTGACTTAGGTTGGACGGCAAAATACTCCATTCAAGATATGGCTGATGACGTTTGGCGTTGGCAGTCCATGAACCCTAATGGTTATAACAGCTAACCTCAACGAGTTATTTCAGAGACGAGCCTTTATGGCTCGTTTTTTGTTTTCAGGGTACAAATAATTTTTACGGCTGCTATAAAAGTTCCACATGAAAACAAACCCATTTGCGCGTAAACTCTTCCCATCATTTATTATCACAAATATCAGCTTAACGTTATGCCACACATTGTTTTATTCGAACCAGAAATACCGCCAAATACTGGCAATATCATTCGCCTTTGTGCCAATACTGGCTTTGATTTACATCTTATTCACCCTCTTGGCTTTACATGGGATGATAAACGCCTACGCCGTGCAGGGTTGGACTATAGCGAGTTTGCCGATATCAAGCACCATCATGATTATTTTGCTTTTTTAAAAAGTGAAGGGCTAAACCCAGATAATAACCAATCTGAAAGCGGTGCCCGTGTGTTTGCCTTAACCACTAAAGGTAAGCCAAGCCATAGTAATGTTAGCTATCAAGAAAATGATTATTTGATGTTTGGCCCTGAAACCCGGGGGTTACCGCCTTATGTGCTAGATAACATGCCAATGGAGCAAAAAATTCGTATTCCGATGTTGGCAGATAGCCGCAGTATGAATTTATCCAACTCTGTGGCAGTCGTGGTGTTTGAGGCATGGAGGCAGTTGGGGTATGCAGGGGCGTTATTGAAAGATTAATGCCATATTCGAGCTGTATAGTATGGACTCCGATTCTTTGAATCCTATTACAGCTCGATTTATGAAAATAAGCTTTTATTTTCTCATTAAATAATGAAGGAGGAGATTAGGTGAAAATTAGTCTTAAAAATCAAATTAAAAATACGACTACTGAAACTGTAAATAGTGATAGTAAACTGACAGAAACCGCCTACTTATTATATTCTCCAGTCAATGCTGAACACCTAAAAAAATCTATTGCTCAGTTTAAAGCAGGTAACATATTCAAAAGAAAGATCTTTGAAAAATAGGCATAACGAGTTTCAGAAATAATTAACTCTCTCAAATCCCATCCCCATTTTCAAAACCCCAAATACTACCATTAAAGTTTTGATCCATTTCTAAGGACGGTTTATCGCTGGTTGGTTTACCGACAATGCGTGCTGGAACCCCTGCTACCGTGGTGTGTGGTGGAACGGGGTGAAGTACAACAGAACCTGCGCCAATTTTTGCGCCACGGCCAATTTCAATATTACCTAAGATTTTTGCCCCTGCACCAATCATCACCCCTTCTCTTACTTTAGGATGGCGGTCACCACAGGTTTTCCCAGTACCGCCTAATGTGACGGATTGCAAAATTGAGACATCATTTTCGACAATTGCCGTTTCCCCAATCACAATACCCGTCGCGTGGTCAAGCATAATGCCACAACCAATACGGGCCGCTGGGTGGATATCGACACCAAAAGAAACGGAGATTTGATTTTGCAAATAAACCGCCAGCGCTTGGCGGCCTTCTTTCCACAGCCAATTACCGATGCGATAGGCTTGCAAGGCGTGGAAACCTTTTAAATACAATAATGGCGTGGAGTATTTATCAACGGCAGGGTCACGTAAGCGAACCGCCGCTAAGTCCATTGCCGCAGAGAAAATCATACTTTCGTCATTGCGATAAGCGGCTTCCACAATTTCGCGCACTTCAAGAGCAGGCATAATAGGTGAGCTCAGTTTGTTAGCTAGCATATAACTGAGCGCACTGCCTAAATTGTCGTGCTTTAATAATGTCGCGTTAAAAAAACTGGCAAGAAGTGGTTCGCAGTCCGCAAGAGACTTCGCTTCATCTTTAATGAAACCCCAAATTCTATCCAGTTCTTCACGCGACATAATCACTCACCTATCTATTTTTATTAATCATGCAGCTTTGGCATATCGGCAATTTCATCTTTCGTCGCACGCCCTAATAGGGCTTGCGCTGCCTCTAACACATTTTTATGGCGATAGAGGATTTGATAAATTTGCTCAGTAATTGGCATTTCAACACCTGCCCGCTCAGCCAGTGCGCGGACTTCTTTGGTATTACGATAGCCTTCAACCACTTGGCCAATCTCTTTTTCTGCATCTTCAACGCTAACGCCATCGCCTAGCATCATGCCAAAACGGCGGTTACGGGATTGGTTATCGGTACAGGTTAACACAAGGTCACCTAAGCCTGCCATCCCCATAAAAGTTGCAGGGTCTGCTCCCAAAGCTGCACCTAAACGGCTCATTTCCGCTAAACCACGGGTAATCAATGCGGTACGTGCGTTCGCACCAAACCCCATACCATCGGAGATCCCTGCGCCAATTGCGATGACATTTTTTACAGCACCACCCAGTTGCACTCCAACCATGTCAGGGTTCTTATAGACGCGAAAACTCTTGCCACAATGGAATAATTTTTGTAAATCATCACCAAATTGGCTATCGCTTGCCGCCACGGAAATTGCCGTTGGTAAACCTGCGGCTAATTCTTTCGCAAATGTCGGGCCAGAAAGTACTGCCAGCGGAATTTCATTGCCTAATACCTCACGTGCCACTTCTTGCAACAAACGGCCAGTATCCCTTTCTAAGCCCTTAGTCGCCCAAATAATACGGGAGTCTGCGCGTAAGTATGGCTGGATTTGTTTTAGTACATCACCAAAAACATGGCTCGGTACGACAATCAAGATATTGGGGCTCGACTCAACGGCGCGTTTTAAGTCCGTTTCGAGAGATAAACTATCAGGGAAAGAAACACCAGGCAGAAACGCCTGATTACTGCGGTCTTGTTCTAATTGATGAATGTGTTTTGGATCATGGCCCCATAACACAACCTGATGTGCATTACGTGCAAGCGTAATGGCTAAAGCGGTGCCGTACGAGCCGGCACCGATCACTGTCATTGAAGCAGTATTCATTAAGCGTCCTGTTGAGCTTCTGAGTTCTGCGCTTGTTCACCTTGTTGCTGCTGTAAATAGTTCATGAACAGTGCATCAAAGTTAACTGGCGCTAAGTTCAATTGTGGGAATGTACCACGGCCCACTAAGCTAGTGATCGCTTCACGTGCATATGGGAACAGGATGTTCGGGCAGTATGCACCTAAGCAATGTGCCATTTGAGTACCTTCAATGCCTTCGATAGAGAAAACACCCGCCTGCTGCACTTCACACAAGAAAGCTGTTTCTTCACCTAAAGTTGCCGTAGTCGTGACACGTAAAACAACCTCATAAACACCTTCAGACAGCTGAGTTGAAGAAGTATCTAAATCTAATTTGATTTCTGGTTGCCACTCGTGTTGAAAGATGTGTGGTGCGTTAGGTGCTTCAAATGAAACGTCTTTTGCATAAATGCGTTGAATTTGAAAGACCATTTCTGAGTTGTTTTGTTCTGACATAGTGTATGTACCTTTAACTTCCATATGAATTTTCCCTGTTATTCTTTGAGCTACAGGGGTGTTCGCTGCATTGCGCTACCCAAGTCACATACTGATGTATGCTCCTTGGATATCTTCACTTGCTGCCTACCTGTAGCCCAAATAATTTAAGGGAAACCCTGTTATTCTGAGCTACAGGGGTGTTCGCTGCATTACGCTACCCAAGTCACATACTGATGTATGCTCCTTGGATATCTTCACTTACTTCTTACCACGAGCTAAAGGAAGGTTTTCACCTGCCCAGCCAGAGATCCCTTCTTTCAGGACAAAGACTTTTTCAAAACCGTGTTGTGCCAACTGTTCAGCAGGTTTACCTGATTCCATACCACTTGCAGAAACGATAATCACTGGTTTCTGTTTGTGTTTTTCTAATTCACCTAAATTATTCTCTTTAATTTCAGACGGTGTTAAGTTAATAGAATCAATAATGTGCCCTTTACGGAAATCGTCACGAGAACGTAAATCGACAACAACCGCCTCTTCTTTATTAATCAGTGTAATCGCTTGTGAACGAGCAATCACTTTCGTTTTAGAGAAAAGGCCTTTAAAGGTCATAACAACCACAGCCACTAATAGCGCTATCCAAACCAGACTCAATAACATGTTCCGGCTTACAAATTGCATGATTTCTTGGATCATGGGGGGCAATCACTCCCGTTAGTTAAAAACAAATATCAAAGGGTTCTGAGTATACCTTTGTGTTGAGCTAATTACAGCCAATTCCCGCAAACTCGCTTGTTTTTTTTGCGCTAAGGCACGCAAAATTAACACTGTTCACTGAAAAACCGCGTTTCTATTTCGAGGCGGTACGCAAATATTTTAACATAAACGTGCGAAACAGGTCTAAGTCGTGCTTCAAATAGGCAGTGAATAAGAAAAAAGTATTGAATACTGGCTATACAAAATAAATCAGTGATAATAAAACTGTATTATTTAACTTAATATAGTTCTAGTTCAGGGCAAAAATCCGAATTTATAAATGTTTTCAATACTATTTGTTAGACAGTGCTGGAAACCATCACTTGCAGATGAAATAATCAGCTATTGCATTTAATTGAGGTGATTTATCACGATGGCCAATACACATTATCGAATGAAAATTTCATTTATTCGTCAGGCTATTAGCGCTCTCTTTGGGTTAGGGCTGCTTGTTCTCGCCCCAACACAAACTGTGTTTGCCAACCAGATCACTGAAAATAAAGGCCAGCTACATGATTTACTCAAAAGTATTGCTGAAAAAGAGAAAAGCGTAAAAGAACAACAAGCCAAGCGCTCAGCACTACTTGAGCAACTCAAACAACAAGAACAAAGTATTTCTGCGGCCGGTCGTAGCCTGCATGAGACTCAAAGCCAGCTAAAACAATTAGATAAAGAAATTGTTTCCTTAAATAGCAATATCAAGCAGCTACAAATCAAAAAACAACAACAAGAGAAATTATTAGCTGACCAACTAGATGCGGCCTTTCGGTTAGGTAAACACCAAGGGTTAACCTTAATGTTCAAAGGTGAAGAAGGCCAACGAGAAGAACGTATTTTGGCCTATTACAGCTATTTAAATCAGGCGCGTGAAAAAAATATTGTTGCTTTAGAAGAAACCACTAAAGAATTACAAGAACAAAAAGAACTCGAACAAAAAAAACAAGCCGAACAAAAAACAACGCTGGCACGCCAACAACAAGAAAAGCGTAAGCTGGATAACGCACGCGCTTCGCGGCAAAAAACCCTAAATGCCCTTGAAAGTACATTAAAAGAAGACCAAAAAAATCTTGCTGTTCTAAAACAAAACGAAGCGAGATTACGCGATAAGATTGCCCGCGCTGAACGTGAAGCCAAAGCCCGAGCAGAGCGAGAAGCCAAAGAAGCGGCACGTATTCGCGTGCAAGTGGCTGAAAAAGAACGGCAAGCCAAACAGAAAGGCTCAACCTATAAACCATCTGAAAGTGAACGCTCACTGATGTCACGTACAGGTGGTTTAGGACGCCCTGCTGGGCAAGCTATTTGGCCTGTTCGCGGCTCATTACTCCATAACTATGGAGATGTCATTTCCAGCGAGTTACGTTGGAAAGGCATGGTTATCGCGGCTAATGAAGGAACCCAAGTCAAAGCTATCGCCGATGGGCGCGTGCTACTGGCTGACTGGTTACAAGGCTATGGGCTAGTTGTCGTCGTTGAACACGGTAAAGGGGATATGAGCCTCTATGGCTATAACCAGAGCGCCTTAGTGAATGTCGGCCAAGAGGTTAGAGCAGGGCAGCCGGTCGCCTTAGTGGGTAGCAGTGGCGGCCAAGAGCGACCAGCACTCTATTTTGAAATCCGCAGACAAGGTAAAACCGTAAACCCACGTCCATGGTTAGGCCGATAAATATAGTTAGGGCGATAAATTTTAAATTCAATTAATTAGGATAACGTTATGCTGAAGCACTTACCCGTTCGACCACTCATTGTTTTGTCATTATTAATGATGTGTCTACCGGTGAGTGCGGCAAAATTGGCGATTGTGATTGATGATTTTGGTTATCGCGTTAAAGAAGACAACCAAATTCTAGCGTTATCCCCTGCGGTAACTATTGCAATTTTACCGAGCTCTCCTCATGGCCGTGAAGTCGCAGAAAAAGCCCATCAGCAAGGGCGCGATATTCTCATCCATATGCCAATGAAGCCATTGAGCAAACAACCGCTAGAGAAAGACACATTAGCTCCATCAATGAATGCAGAGGAAATTGACCGTATTATTAAAAATGCGATAACCCGAGTTCCTTATGCAAAAGGCATGAATAACCATATGGGGAGCGAGATGACATCAAGCTTACCCGGTATGCAGAACGTGATGCGCAGCCTATCACAATCAAATCTTTTTTTTCTTGATAGCGTAACGATTGGGAATACCCAAGCAGGTAATGCCGCCAAAGAATACGGAGTTCCCTCGTTACGTCGCCATATTTTTATTGATAACCACCAATCGGAAGAAGAAACGCGCACTCAATTGAATAAAGCCGTTGCCTATGCGCGCAAACACGGTAGTGCGGTAGCAATTGGCCATCCACACCCATCTACCGTACGCGCCTTACAAAAATACCTTGCCCAACTCCCTGCTGATGTCGAGTTAGTGGCCGTTAGCGCTCTGCTTAGCCCTCAATCTTCAACTAAACAGCCAACATCATTAAGAATGTTATCTGAAGAAGCGAAAAAAACACCGACACAACCTCAAACCAAGCAAGCAGTACAAGATGAAATAAAAACACCACCAACCAAAGATGCTACTGTTGGGCAACCCGAAGCGGCTAGCCAACCAGAAAATGTGATTATTCCGCAAGAACTCGGTATATGTGAGTTTACATTACCGCCTGCTAAGCCACAGGGGATTGATTTTATTATGTTTGTGGTTGAGAGTATTTATAACGATAAGGCTTTACAACCTTTGTTGGTACAGGGCGATAGAGCCCAAAAGCGCCCGCTTTTCAAGCAACAGCAGTAGATCATTTTCGATTCCCCTTCTTGGTTCAAAAAAGCCAAAAAGGGGAATCGAGATAATTAATTTAATCCCAGTTTAAAATCACTTTACCAGATTGGCCTGAACGCATGATATCAAAGCCTTTTTGGAACTCATCAATCGAGAATTGATGGGTAATTATCGGTGATAAATCCAAACCAGATTGAATGAGTGTCGCCATTTTATACCATGTTTCAAACATCTCACGGCCATAAATTCCCTTAATAAACAGTCCTTTGAATATTACTTGGCTCCAATCTGTTGCCATCGAAGCAGGGGGAATCCCTAATAGTGCAATTCTGCCACCGTGGTTCATGGTGTCTAACATGGTCTGAAAAGCTGCTGGTGAACCAGAAACTTCCAGTGCAACATCAAAACCTTCTTTCATCCCCAACTCATTCATCACGTCTTTTAAATTTTCACGACTGACGTTCACTGCACGGGAAACACCCATTTTTTTCGCCAATTCAAGTCGATAGTCATTCACATCCGTGATAACAACATGGCGAGCCCCCACATGTCGGCACACTGCAGCCGCCATGATACCTATAGGGCCAGCACCCGAAACCAGCACATCTTCCCCCACTAAATCAAAGGAAAGAGCCGTATGAACCGCGTTGCCAAATGGGTCAAAAATAGCCGCTATTTCATCGGGGATATTATCGGGAATTTTAAAAGCATTAAATGCAGGGATCACCAGATATTCAGCAAAACACCCTTCTCGGTTAACCCCCACCCCAATCGTATTGCGGCAAAGATGAGTACGGCCACCACGGCAGTTTCGGCAGTGGCCGCAAGTAATATGCCCTTCCCCTGACACTCGGTCACCAATTTTAAAGCCTTTGACTTCCTGCCCAATCGCAACAATTTCCCCTATATATTCATGACCGACAACCATTGGGACAGGAATGGTTTTCTGCGACCATTCATCCCAGTTATAGATATGTACATCCGTACCGCAAATCGCAGTTTTACGAATTTTGATCATCACATCATTGTGCCCGAGTTCCGGTTTCGGAACATCTGTCATCCATATACCTGGTTCAGCTTTCAGTTTGGACAGTGCTTTCATAAAAGACCTTTTATTTGATTATTTTTAGTTTTCTACCAATGCGGGTGAATGCTTCAACAGCGTGTAAAATATCCTCCTCACTATGTGCTGCAGACATCTGAGTACGAATACGTGCCTGGCCTTGTGGTACAACAGGGTAGAAAAAGCCCGTGACATAGATACCTTCATCGAGTAGCTCTTTCGCAAAAATTTGGGCGAGTTTGGCATCACCTAACATGACAGGGATGATGGCGTGGTCAGCGCCAGCGAGGGTGAAACCCGCTGTGGTCATTTTTTCTCTAAATAACACGGCATTACGCCATAATTTTTCACGTAATGAATGGCCTTCTTTCATCATATCAATCACTTTGATAGATGCGGCAACAATCGCAGGAGCGAGGGAATTCGAAAACAAATAAGGACGAGAACGCTGACGCAGCCATTCAACGACCTCTTTTTTCGCTGCCGTATAACCACCAGATGCGCCGCCAAGGGCTTTACCTAATGTCCCCGTGATAATATCGATACGCCCCATCACATCGCAGTACTCATGGCTACCACGACCATTTTCCCCAACAAAACCAACAGCATGTGAGTCATCCACCATCACCAATGCTTGGTATTCATCCGCAAGGTCACAAATGGATTTTAAATCAGCGATAACGCCATCCATTGAGAACACGCCATCTGTGGCAATTAAAATATGGCGAGCTCCTGCTGTTTTGGCTTCCTCTAAACGTGCTTTCAATTCCACCATATTATTATTGCTGTAGCGGTAGCGTTTTGCCTTGCTTAGCCTAACCCCATCAATAATGGATGCATGATTTAATGCATCTGAAATAATCGCATCTTCCGGCCCTAACAAGGTTTCAAATAGCCCACCATTTGCATCAAAACAGGATGAATAGAGAATCGCATCTTCCATGCCCAGAAAATCTGCCAATTTGCGCTCTAAAACTTTGTGGCTGTCTTGCGTTCCACAAATAAAGCGTACAGACGCCATACCAAAACCATGGCTATCCATTCCCTGTTTAGCGGCTTCGATGAGCGCGGGATGGTTAGCAAGACCAAGGTAATTATTTGCACAGAAATTAATAACCCGCTGGCCACCTACAATTTCAATGTCAGCATCTTGTGAAGTCGTAATAATGCGTTCATTTTTAAATAACCCATCGGCTTCAATTTGTACCAATTGTTCTTGAATCTGCTGATAAAATCTTTCTGACATGATTTTTTCCTGTATAGAGACTATTAATAGAGTTTAATAATAGTCTCTATGTGTGGCGATATTCACAGCATAAATAAGTCAAGTTTGTAGCCAAGATCACGATATTTACCTTGTTCTCATTTAAGTGTCAGCTCAATTCTCTTCTATCAATGCTACCGTCTGCGCCAAGAGATGTTATTATAGTCACCAATTACGATTCTATTTTCTTAACCCATTTGAGGTATACCCAATGATCATAGTCACTGGTGGAGCTGGTTTTATTGGCAGCAATATTATTAAAGCCCTAAATGCAATCGGCCGTACAGATATCCTAGTCGTTGATAATCTGAAAGACGGCACTAAATTCGCTAACCTTGTTGACCTTGATATTGCGGATTATGCAGATAAAGAAGATTTTATTGGCAGCATCATTGCGGGTGATGATTTCGGTGATGTCGATGCGGTATTCCATGAAGGCGCTTGCTCGTCAACCACTGAATGGGATGGAAAATATATGATGGACAATAACTACCAGTATTCCAAAGAGTTACTGCACTATTGTCTAGACCGTGAAATCCCGTTCTTATACGCTTCTTCCGCAGCAACTTATGGCGGCCGCAGTGATAACTTTATTGAAGAACGCCAATTCGAAAAACCATTGAATGTCTATGGTTACTCAAAATTCCAATTTGACCAATATGTACGTGAAATTCTGCCAGAAGCGGACTCACAAGTCTGTGGTTTCCGCTATTTCAATGTCTATGGGCCAAATGAAGACCATAAAGGCGGCATGGCAAGCGTTGCTTATCACTTAAATAAACAAATTAATGAAGGGCAAAACCCAAAACTGTTCGAAGGTAGCGATACTTTCCGCCGTGACTTTATTTATGTGGGTGATGTGGCTGCGGTCAATTTATGGTTCTGGGAAAATAATGTTTCCGGTATTTTTAACTGTGGTACAGGACGTGCGGAATCTTTCCAAGCTGTTGCTGATGCTGTTACTGAATTCCACAAAGATAAAAATGTGGCCATCGAATACATTGAGTTCCCTGAAAAATTAAAAGGTCGTTACCAAAGCTTCACACAAGCTGACCTCACTAAGCTACGTGCCGCTGGCTATACTGCACCATTTAAAACGGTTGCAGAAGGTGTCACCGAATATATGCACTTGCTCAATAAAGACGCGTAACGCTTATTTCTGAAAAATCATTTATGAAAATATTGGTGATCGGCCCTTCATGGGTAGGGGATATGATGATGTCACAAAGCCTTTATCGCACGATCAAGGCTTTACATCCCCATGCACAGATTGACGTGATGGCGCCACAATGGTGCCGTCCTTTACTCGCCAAAATGCCTGAAGTTAGCGAAGCCATTCCTATGCCGCTTGGGCATGGTACACTGGAAATTGGTGAACGTCGTCGATTAGGCCAAAGTTTACAGGCAAATGGCTATGACCAAGCGATTGTGTTACCCAATTCCTTAAAGTCTGCACTTGTGCCTTTCTTCGCAAAAATCCCCAAAAGAACGGGATGGCGTGGTGAAATGCGCTATGGTCTACTCAATGATATTCGCCCACTCAATAAAGACGCTTTTCCTTTAATGGTGCAGCGGTATGTTGCGCTTGCTTATGATAAGCAAACTATTCGATCAGCTGCTGATATTCCGACACCCATTTTACCGCCTAAACTGGTGACTATACCGCAAGAAGTCGCTGAGACTCTGCAAATCTTTGGGGTTGAAGGTTCTCGCCCTGTTATTGGTTTTTGCCCAGGCGCAGAATTTGGGCCCGCCAAACGTTGGCCCCACTACCACTACGCTTCTCTTGCTCAAACACTCATTAGCCAAAAAGGCTATCAAGTGTTGCTATTTGGTTCACAAAAAGACCACGAAGCGGGTGAAGCCATTCGTTTAGAGCTGACCGATGATGCTAAATTGCATTGCCATAATTTTTCAGGGAAAACATCTTTAGAACAAGCTGTTAATCTAATCGATGCTTGTACTGCAGTTGTCAGTAATGACTCTGGTTTGATGCATGTTGCGGCAGCGCTAGGTAAGCCACTTGTCGCCTTATATGGCCCAAGTAGCCCTGACTTTACACCGCCATTATCAGATAAAGCAGAAGTGATCCGCCTAATTACGGGGTACCACAAAGTGCGTAAAGGTGACGGTGAAAGTGGTTATCACCAAAGTTTGATTGATATCCAACCCCAATTAGTTATCGATGCGTTAGCTCGGTTAAATATAGGTATTGAATGATGAGAGTATTATTAGTCAAAACATCTTCAATGGGAGATGTTTTACACTCATTACCTGCGCTGACCGATGCACAACAAGCCATACCCGATATCCAGTTCGATTGGGTCGTTGAAGAAGGCTTTGCACAAATTCCAACATGGCATAGTGCCGTTAACCAAGTGATCCCTGTGGCCATTCGTCGCTGGCGTAAAAATTGGTTTTCTGCACCGATCAGAGCCGAACGTGCAGAATTTCGCAAGAAATTACAAGCAACTCATTATGACGCAATCATTGATGCGCAAGGGTTATTGAAGAGCGCCTTTCTTGTCACCCGCTTAGCTCATGGCGATAAACATGGCTATGACCGCCATAGTATTCGCGAACCATTAGCCAGCTTCTTTTATGACCATCGTTACGCAATTAGTAAGCAACAACATGCCGTTGAACGTATTCGCCAGTTATTTGCCAAGAGTCTTGATTACGCCTGCCCAACACAGCAAGGGGATTACGCAATTGCTCGCCACTTTTTGCAGTCAACAGAAGAGCATCAAAGCCCTTATGTCATTTTCCTGCACTCAACTACTCGTGATGATAAGCACTGGCCTGAAGAAAATTGGCGAGAGCTCATCGGGCTAATGGCTGGGAGTGGTATCAAAATCAAATTACCGTGGGGAACACCTCATGAGCAACAGCGCGCAGAGCGATTAGCAAAAGACTTTGATTTTGTAGAGGTTTTACCTAAACTTACTTTAGCCGAAGTTGCACAGCAAATTGCTAATGCTAAAGCCGTGGTTTCTGTCGATACAGGGCTTAGCCATTTAACAGCCGCGCTTGATAAACCCAATTTTACCCTGTTTGGCCCCACTGACCCCGGCTTGATTGGAGGATATGGGCAAGGGCAGCATACGATTAAATCAGTTGATAATTCAATGGCAAGTATTAGTGCTGACGAAGTTTATCAGCAACTAATTGACACGATAAAATAAACGGTTAGCGTTTGAATATAAAGTAACCGTTTATTTATATCAGCTTACTATGCCCTATTTCATATTCTCTGGCGCAATAAACCCAAAGCACATGGTTTCAGGTTCTGCATCTGGCTCAGAACGATAAATCACATCTTCTTTTTCTATCGTAAACTGTGGCCAGAACTTACGAACCTTAGCGAAGTTTTCATGGGCACAATCATCGTATTTTTTACCCAGTAATAAAGCACCATGTTGACGAATTTCAGCTTCCGTAATCTCACGGTTATACACATTCGGTGGCATATGCTTTTCCATAGACCAAGGCTGAATGACATGTGGCCTGTCCTTGCCATAAATAATAAACCATTGGTACTGATTATCTTCGCCGCCGACATATTTTACAGGTGTGTTATAACGTTCATACCAACGCTGTTCCCCATCTGCAATTAAGGTTTTAACACCAATAAATTTTTGCCCCGCTCCACGAATATTCGCAGCCTGAACGGTAATATAGCCAACTACCACTAAAACACCAAAAATTGCAAAACCCACTAATGACTTCTTAAACGGTTTTCTTGGCATTTCTATTATTGAGCCAACAAATAACGGTGCGCTGATAGCCATAAATGGCTGCAGCCATTCAGTTATTCGACCACCATCGTGGAAAGAGAACCAGCCATATATCACCACTAATGGAAATAAAATAATGAAGTTAGCCATGCGGTTAGGCAAAGCTTTAGGCCACCCTAGCTTTCCACCACAGCTATAAACGACAATCGCCGCAATCACTAATGGGTAAAACACGCTTAATGCCGCTTGTGTGGTGTGAAGATTAAACCCAGGGTCGATTTGTGAATCCACCCATTTGAAAGCCGAAAAGTCCGTTGCCATCAACCAAAAGAAATTTGGCAATACCAAAGCAAACCACAATGCAATCGCAAGGTAAAAAACAGGATGACGGTAACTTTGGCGAACCTGTTTCACAAATATAGTTAACAAGAAAACAGACCCAACTAGCGCCAACGTTGAATATTTCCCCATTGTTGCAAGGCCTGCAAATAAGGCAAACGGTAACCACCATGCAGGATTATCATCAACCGCACGTAAAAAGAAATAAATAACCCAAGGCCATAATGTCACTAGAATATAGTTATCATTATAAGGAATGATATCGAAATTAATGACACCTGATAAATTCAGCATTAGCATTGCAAACCAAGCAAAATCGCGACGCCCAGTTAAACGGAAGGCTAGTTTCCATACCCCAAGTAAACCAAATGCAATACCGACAAAATGGCTAAAATACCAATAAAAGCTATAGGGGATATCGAGGTAAATTGCAGGCCACATCATTACGCCAACAAACCATGGGTTTTTAGGTGATCCCCACTCCCCATTCATCCCCCAATTCACTGCTTCTACTGTGTCATAAGGTACGGTAGGGTCGAAATAAAAACTCGCTAAGATCCAAACGATGGCATAGCTTATGACCCATACATAAACATATTTATTTGAAATTGATTGATTAATGGCTGGCATATAGTCTTAGAAAGATAAGCAAAAGTTCCAACATTCCATTTGGATACTACTCTAATAGTAATAAACCAAATCGAATGACTCTATAATAAACGAGGCAGTGTACTATAGTTTAAATGCAATACTAGGATGTGCCAGAAAATATTCACAATCTATTGTTGTAATGTTCAAGTTAATATTCAAAAAAAGACATTACTTGGCATTATTGCTCTCGCGGAGGCAAATAGGGTTGCAATAGTTTTAATAATCTTTGAAGGGCACCTTGGTTCTCATGAAGAACTTCGGCGGCATGACGTCCATAATATAACCGGTAATCTTCATCAGAAAGCAAACTCGTCACGGCTTGAGCCATCGATTCACTATCTGTCACCGTAATTAAGCCATCTGCTTGAGTCAGTTTTCCGCAAATATCTTTAAAATTAAATGTGTGAGGCCCCATTAATACGGGTAGCGCATGGGCTGCCGCTTCGAGCGGGTTATGCCCCCCAGTCTCTACCAAGCTTCCCCCAACAAAGGCAATATCCGCAATTCCATATAGCAACATCAATTCGCCCATAGTATCGCCAATCACCACTTGAACATCTGCAGTAGGGATCGTATTGGCACTACGACGAATAAACGTTAAACCGGCTTTTTGAGTTAATTCTTCCGCTTTTGCAAAGCGTTCAGGGTGGCGTGGTACTAAAATTAATAATAAATCAGGAAATCGTTTTAATAACTGTTGATGTGTTTCTAAAACAATGGCTTCTTCACCCTCATGAGTGCTGGTCGCTATCCAAACTGGGCGATGTGCTGCCCATTGGCGGCGTAAAGTTATTGCCCTGACAGCTAATTCAGGCGTTACAGAGATATCAAACTTCAGGCTCCCTGTTACACTCAATTGCATCCGCCGCAACCCTAATTGAACGAAACGTTCACCATCTTCCTGATGTTGTGCTGCGACCATAGTGACATTACGTAGCATACGTTTCACAAAGCTACCGAGCTTTTGATACCCAGCAGCAGAGCGCTCAGAAAGTCTCGCATTTGCAATAACCAATGGAATTTTACGTTTATGCAATTGGTTAATCATGTTTGGCCATAATTCAGTTTCCATAATGATCACAAGCTTTGGGTCGACTTGTTTTAGGAAACGTCGCATAGAACCAGGGAGGTCATAAGGTAAATAGACGTGGTCAACATCGTCGCCAAATGCAGAAAGAACGCGCTCTGAGCCAGTTGGCGTCATTGTTGTTACTGTAATTGGCAGAGACGGATAGTGATGGCGAAGTGCGCGGACTAGTGGAACGGCTGCAAGAGTTTCCCCGACAGAAACTGAATGTAATAAAATGCCTTGAGGTTTTACTTTTCCTGCACAAAAGCCGTAACGTTCGCCCCAACGTTTACGATACGCAGGCGCTTTACGGCTGCGCAGCAATAGGCGAACCCATATAAATGGCTGGATAAGATAAAGAAGTACCTGATATAAACGCAGCAATAACATTCGATCTGATTCACTTACCAAAATTGGCGCTATCTTACCATAAAGCTCAGATAAAAGTGTGCAGAATATGCACCTAAAAATAGCAGTAAAATCTTATCTACAGTTGCAACCATGCTAGATAGCCGATAATGTTAGCGCTTATTCATGCTATTTTTTCGAATAGAAAATACAAACAACGAGATACTATCGCCATGAAACATAAGGCTATTTACCCTGGTACGTTTGACCCTGTGACATCAGGACATGTTGATATTGTTACCCGAGCAGCAGCAATGTTTGACCATGTCTTGTTGGCTATTGCAAATAGCCAACGAAAAAACCCGATGTTTTCCCTTGATGAGCGCGTTGCCCTTGCTAAAGAGGTGACTTCTCACCTTGATAATGTTGAAGTTGTTGGGTTTTCTGAATTGATGGCTAATTTTGCACAAAAAAATGGCGCTAATATTCTTATTCGTGGCGTTCGTTCTGTGGCTGATTTCGAATATGAGTGGCAATTAGCGAATATGAACCGCCATTTTGTTCCTGACTTGGAAACCGTATTTTTATTACCATCGCAAAGTTTGTCCTTTGTTTCTTCTTCTTTAATCAAAGATGTTGCCCTTCACGATGGTGATATTTCGTCTTTCCTACCCCCAGTGGTTGCTGAGGCAATGCTAAAGAAACTCAATAAAAAATAGCAAAAGCGCACTATTTTTGACACTGCGGACAAAAGAAAGTACTGCGTTGCCCCTGTTTAATGCTTTCTATTGGCGTACCACACATTGAGCAGGGTTCCCCCTTTTTCCCATAGACAAACAATTCTTGGGCAAAGTAACCCGGCTTACCATCCGACTGTAAAAAATCTTTTAGTGTCGTGCCGCCTTGCTCAATGGAGCGTTGTAACACCTTTTTGATCTGTTGCACGAGTTCAGTAATTTCAGCCAATGTTAATGTATTAGTGATTTTTTCAGGTGATATTTTCGTCGCAAATAATGCTTCATTGGCATAAATATTACCCACACCAACAACCACTTTGTTATCCATTAACCACGGCTTAACGGCCACTTTTTTCTTTTGCGCTAATTCATAAAGATATTGGGGATTAAAGGCATCTGATAATGGCTCAGGTCCTAAGTGTGCAAGTACCGAACTGTTTTCTAAATCATCACACCAGAGCCATGCGCCAAAACGACGAGGGTCCGTATAGCGCAGCACTTTGCCATCTCGCATAACTAAATCTACATGGTCATGTTTTTCTTCAGGTAATTCTTCGGTCAAAATACGCACACTACCAGACATTCCCAAATGAACAATAATCCAACCTGTTTGCAATTCAATCAGTAGATATTTGGCCCGGCGTTGGACACTCAGAACCGCTTCATCTGATAAGCTTTTAATTTGTTCACTGACCGGCCAACGTAATCGACTGTTGCGTACAACTGCATAAGAGATTGTATTTCCGACTAAATGTGGCTCTATTCCACGGCGGCTGGTTTCAACTTCTGGTAGTTCTGGCATATATAAACTCACATTTCTTGCTTAGGGATACCATTTTGCAATCACCCTCATGAGCTCATCTTTAACAATTTCCCAAGTGAAATTATCATAAGCATGTTTTTTGGCATGATAGGCTATGTCTTGGCTATTTGGGTGCTCTAACGCACTAGTAATATCTTCTGCCATACTTAAAGGCGAAAGTGGCTCCCTGAAAATAAACCCAGTTTCATTATGTGAAATAAATTCCACCATTGCTCCTCGCTGGCTCGCTATCACAGGGCGCCCGGAAGCCATCGCCTCTAATGCGACCATACAAAATGGCTCTGGGGCGATGGAAGGTACAGCAACCACATCCGCAAGAGAATAATAGTGTCGGATCTTTTCAGGATGAACACCACCTAAGAAAATACATTGTTCATCCAAATTTTTTGCATAATCTTTTACTTCATCTTGATATTGCGCTAATTCACCTTTTAACGCGGCATTTGGGTCACCCACAATGACGAGCTTATAACGAGGGCCTTTTTTAAAAAAAGTCTCGCACGCCTGCATTAATTCAAGTAATCCTTTATCCCTAGCGATTCGGCCAGCGAATAAAACTATTTTATCTTCTGCTGTTAGCCCAAAATCCTCACGTTTGACCTCAGGAGGCTGAGCATAAATTTCACCATCAAACCCATTACGGACCACTTCAATAAGCGCATTTGGTAAACGTTCTCTGTACCAGTTTTTCATAAAATGACTTGGCACTATGATTTTTATGTCTTCAGGGACATCTTTAGGCTCATACAAATTATGCATGTGTAACACAACGTTATTATGCCCTTCTTTCTTAATTATTTTTTTGAAGGATTTAATATGATTGTGAACAAAAATAACGCTTTCATTCGGATTTGGCGAAAATTGATGTTTAATTTTGACAATTCTATCTGCATAAGAATATGGATCTAATCTTGTCCATTTCTTGAATAGCCTTGTATACACTTTTCCAAACTTAATACGCTCAATTTCACAATACTTATTAACAACAGAATGAGCACTATACCCATCATTTCGTATACAAACGATTCGGTTTTCAATGTCTAATCGTTTGGCGACATTGTACATCCACGATTCAATTGCTGCCGCGCTTTTAGGCGGTATAGAAAATATAGGAGAAACTGTTAAGATAATTTTATTAATCATCATATTATTTTCTTTTTTTTGCGTATTTTTCAAACAAATAGCAAATGCCCGACAAAATACCTGATAAATACGCACCCCGCTTTAATAGGTGTTTATATTCCTTTTTCCTTTCAACAAATTTAGTGGCATGTTTTAAATCATCCTTTGTCCAAGGTGATTGTGCTAATGCTTTATAAAAAGACTGAGAAGAAGGATAATTCGCCCATGTGTGCCAAGGTTTACTCACACCAGTGTAATGAATTAAAACCGTTTCGGGTGTAATAATGGTTTGGTATTTTTGATGTGTTCGGTCATACAGCTCATTTTTTAGGGTGTAAACTGTATTAAATTTTTTATTAAGCAGTATCAGGTCATTTCTTAAAATAAGGTTTAATACATCTTGATCAGGGTATTTAAACCGTTGTTTCGCATTTTTTGCAGACAATAACTCAAAACATTGCTGAGTAACTCGTTTTTCATGCCACTTCTTTAAATTCACAAACATAACACCCGAGTTAAAATAGGTCTCAGCTAACTGTGGTGTGTGTAGTCGCGTTTCACTTTTTGTTCTTACACCGATGTCATCAGCAATAACACCACAAACTTTGTCTTCAATTAAATTGGCTGCCAAATCTAATTGACCATCACAGATAACATCCGCATCTAAATATAAGGCAACATCATAATCTTTCGAAAGATAATCTAAAGCAACTAACCGAAAATACATCGCTGAGGACCAAACATCAGAAGCCGGCAATGTTTTTAATAATTGATTATCCAATTCATAAACATGAAATTCAGCTGAAAACTGATGAGAAATAACCTTCAATTTCTCTAAAAAGCTAGGGCTGACTTTATCTAAAAAATAATGAAATCTGAAGAACGTATTTGGGTTATTAATAAGTAAAGAGACCGCTGAAACACCCGCACCAAACTGATAGTTTTCATCCGAACCATAAATAACATCAAGACATGGTAAAGAGGTATTACTAGCATTAGCCCCCTCATTTAGCAGATATTTATTTGTTATCAGGTTATTCATGGCACACTCTCTTCTGCTTGGTTGAACTATGCCCCATCATGGCGATTAAAAACCCCAAAAGAATACCTAAGGGTTTAAGGTCCACTTGTTCAAACATCCCACGAACCAGATAAAAGCCAATAAGACTTAACAACAATGCAATGAAGGCAAAGTAAATTTCCGGTTCTTCAGACCTATTTTTAATCCCTTGCATTGAGGAATAGCACATTGACAAAAATACCGCACTAAATATCGCTAACCCTGCAATACCTGCACCAAACCAAATATAAAGCCAAATATTATGGGGCCCGATAGACTTCTTAAATGTCCATTTCGGATGATTTTTTACAACACTGTTATACTTTTCATGGTAAATTTTATCGCCAAAACCATATCCGATAACTGGATTTTCCAATATGAGCTCAAAAGCGGTTCCTTGGGTTCCATTAGCATAACGGTAAGAACTGTCTGTCTGCTCCAGCTTATAAAATAATTGTTTACTTGTATCAGGGTAAATTAGCTTAATAGAAATAAGTGAAACTAATGAAAGGCATAATACAACCCCAATTAGCTTCCAAGGACGTTTAAAACACAAAAATAATAACCCAGCGACTGCAACTGCAACCCATGCCCCCCGAGCTAGCGTTCCAAGTAAAACAAACAGAAATACAATACTTAAAATATAGAAATAAATAAGTTTAGATTTAGGCAATAAATACCAAAGAATAGGAAGTATTGGAAAGAAAAAAACTAACGCATCCGAAACATGCCTAAAATCATAGGTAGTAAACGGCAAGATACCCTGCTGATAAGCTATATAGTAGCGGTATAACTCAACAAGTAAAACTAAGGCTAACGATGCAGTAAAACTCGTTAATAATAGTTTTGAAATATCTTTTAGGCTTTCTCTATATAAAATAATCGGCAATAAAAGAGATAAACTTAGTATTCCATAATTTAATAAATTATTGTTGAGGGTCTTAATCGATACACTTGGTATATCCGAATAAGTTACTGATATATAAAGAAATAAAGAAAAAGAACCGACCAAATATAATAGCTTATTATTTAATTTTTCCAACACTTTTTTTGTATCTAAAGATAGATAAACCAAAGATGTCGCTATCATCAAATAGAACAGAATATGCTTATATCTCGTTACATTTTCCACAAAAAAAAGAACAACAAAAATTAGTACCAAAGTCTTGTTATACTTTGAGAGAATACTTTCATTTCTTTCTAAAAAAGACATAACTTACCCAATTATTATTTAATTTAGTTTAACCCAGAAATACTGAAGATTATTTTTTATCCCAGAGAAAACCTTTCCTTGGTTAAACATATGCTTCGCACAATAACGCAAATGATTACTGCTTTTAGCCTTCAGTAAGGGAATATCTTTCCAAGGCGATGCGTCCTTTGCACTAATAAAGGGTTGAGCTGTTGGATAATTCGCCCACTCATGCCAAGGCTTAGTTGGGCCAATATAATGAATCAATACCGTTTCAGGCGTGATTGGATTTTCTTTTTTGCCTTTTTGCAGCTCATAATTGATGCTGTATTGAGTGTTATATTTGCCATCAAGGTAAATGACTTTCCCTGTTAATAGCATATTTAAAATGTCTTGGTCTAAATAGGATAATTTTGCTTTCACAGCATCTTGGGAAAGTAAATCCATTGCTTTAGTTGAGATATCAAATTTTGACCAATTCACTAAATTTAAAACTAAAAACCCTGCATTAAAATACCCCGAAGCAATACTTGGGACTCCTAAAGCATCCGCTCTTTTTTGCCACCAATTGCGATCCCTTTCAGGCACAACAGCAGCAATTTCATCATCTTTAAATTGAATATTTAGCAATGGCTGCAGCGTTCCTTGGCACATAATATCTGCATCCATATAGATCATTCTATTTAACTGGTTTGAAAAGTAGTCCGCAATAATAAACCTAAAATAAGTTGCATATGACCAATTTTTGGTACTTGGAAGCGATTTAAGCTGCTCACAGTCAACTAAATAAACTTTAATACTCGTCTTATATTGCTCAGCGAGCTGTTTAAATAATTTATTTTGCTCATCATCAAAATAGTCAGTAAATACATGAAATGAAAAAGAGATATCAGGATTGGTTTTCAATAAAGAAGCAATCGAGATCCCACAACCATATAGAAAATTACGGTCAATCCCATAGGAAATATGTAAGCTATCATTATTAACAATCGCATCAGATGACGATAAATCAATTTGTTGTGTAACCGCATTTTCTTTATTGAAGAACATTTATATCTCTCTTCTTTCTTTGACTTACAATGACTTTCTAATTGTACGTTCTTTAATTTGTGCAGCTTTGCTTTCCGCTTTAGCGATCAATGACGCTTCCTGTTGCAAAATATCTCGTAGCGATAAGCCAAAGTAGACTTTCATAAAACGAAGAACATCACGCTGAGTGAGCCCAATATTTAATGATGAATAATATAAACCAATTAAGTCTTTATTTCGCCAACGAATTGGAACAGAATTTCTGAGTTGTGCTCTGTGCAAATCAATAACCGATATTTTTAGCTGCTCTTCATTTCCCGTAAATGGCAAATGCAGTAAAAAATGGCAAATATAACAATCACGATGGTTAATACCCGTTGCGTGCATTTTACGCACCATTTTCGCGACCCGACGAATAATCATTTGCTTGGTACTGAAAGTTGGCGGGTTATCTAACCAATTTGCACAATAATCTTCCAAACTCACCGTCGGGGTCAAATCTTCAGTAATAATAAAGGAGTGGCGACGAAGAGGATTAACCCCTTTTTGCCCGAAAGCTCGGCCATTCATAGTATCCACTCCAACTTGGGTAAGTTGATGAATAGCATTCCACTCTCTATCAGCCCCTAATACCGGCAACCGAAAAGATAATAAGTTTTTAAGGACTTCTTTCAGTGTAGTCCCATAATGAATTTTTATAAAATAGCTACGCCCTTCAAGTTCAAAACGCAGCGTTTTACGTGTCTCTAACGCACGAAAAACTTCACCTTGTAACTTATCAGCTTCGATAAAGGGATCTTTATTTTTCCATAATTCACTAAAAGGGGTTTTTAACTCAATCATTTGCTTCCCCCTAAAATAATATCTGCGGCTTTTTCTGGTAAACTATACAAATCTTCTGTATCCGCAAAATAGCACGCATTACTTGCCCATTGTGCTAATTGAGCCGGATTTTTTAAACTATTTTCTAAAGCCAAGTTTAAAACGGTTTGTTCAAAAGGTTCATTTACCACAATACCGCATTGAGCTTGGCTAATAAATGAAGCATATCCACACACTTCTGTGACAATAATCGGTAAACCTGCAGTAATCGCTTCTAATAACACGATACCTGCAGCTTCTTGATAAGCCGGATGCATTAATATATCGGCTGCTGCCATTAATTCGGCAATATCATTACGTCCGCTAAAGAAAGAGACTTGTGAGCCGATTCCTAGCGTTTTCGCTAACTGCTGGTATTTCACCGGTTTATCTTGGCCAACTACCATCAATAACGTGTTTTTCTTAATGTCTTCGGGCAATGCCGCAATGGCTTTTATGGTCCGGTCAACACCTTTACGTTTGAAGTCAGAGCCCACCTGCAATACTAAAAATGCAGATTCAGGTATTTGATTTTTTTCACGATAAACTCTTTTGGCGTCAGCAATTTGTTTATCATATTTTCTATCTTGGGCAATACCGGGAGGTAGCATATGAAAACGCTCATTTTCAGTTCCATAATGCTTTTTAAAATGACTAATTTGATGTGGCGTTAACATTAATAGCTGTGTCGGTTTCCCCACTGCAAAAACCGCTTTTTCAAATGCGGCATAGTGTTTATAGCGAGGTGTCAGCTTATACAAAAACCCTTTTTCTTCAGCGACTTTTTGTGCATAACAGACATCAGCTGCATAATAAACATCCAACCCTGGCATTTTATTGAAACCAATTATCCGCTCAGCAGGATGCTGCTTTAAATGAGCTAACACCCAGTCACAATATTGTGCATTTCGCCCATGATTCGTCTTTGAAGTTATCGGTACGATAATAATTTCAAAACCACTAGGCTTATCACCTTCCCATGATTGGGTATAAACACGGACGTGATGACCACGTGACTGGCATTCAGTTGCAATACGTAGGAAATCCCGCTGTAACCCACCAAACGGAAAGTATTTATATAAGCAAAATGCCAGATTCATGTTAATACCTTGTCATCATAGAGCGAATATTCATCGGCAACATTTTCTCTGTTGCTTTAATTACATCAGAAGCTGGAATAATGGATAAATACTTTTTATCACGATCTAGCTCTTCTCTCGGTGGCATAGTTTCATAATCACCCGCCCAAAACTGAGCGACATTATCGCTCCAAGGCCGCCAAAAAATATGATTTGTCGCACCGAAAAGGCACACTATTGGCGTTTTAACTGCAGCAGCAATGTGCATGGGTGCCGAATCAACACCAATAAATAAAGCGGCATGAGCAATTAATGCGCCTAGCTCAGGAAATGAAGTTTTCCCTGCTAGTTCAGTAACGGGCTTTGTTTGGCAGCCATTTGCAATATCACTGATACATTCCAAATCTTCTTTACTCGGCCCCGAAGTTAAAACCACTTGATAACCCCGAGACTGCAATGCATCAATGACAGCTGAGAATTTTTCATTATCCCAACACTTAAAAGCTTGGCGCGCTGTTGGTTGGATGACAACATAGCTGCTATGGACACCAAGGCTTAATAACCTTTCATCAATATTTTTCCAATCCTGCTCTGAATAAGACATAGTTAGATGTGTTTTTAGTTCTTTTATTTCTAACGGCTTGAGCACAGATAAGTTATTTAGAACAACATGTTCACCCTCAGGCTCTGTCAGATGCGTAAAACTATTACACCAATATTTAGAGTCTCGATGGGCAAACTGATGGGAAATTTTTGTACTAGCAGGAATTGCTCGAACCAATACACTCACCATCCATTGGTCTGCTAGATTAACAACTAAATCATATTTATTTTTACGCAGCTTTAGCAGTAACTTAATAAAATTACATACTTTATTTAGCCCACCACTTTTTTTCCCCGCCATGCCGTACAAAGCGTTAATTTCAGCATTTTCAGAGAGGATAGGGATAGTATCCTGATAAAGCAAAACATCAATTTCAGCATCAGGATATTGGTGTTTTAATGAGCTGATAACTGGTGTTGTCAGCAGCATGTCCCCATGAAACCTCATCTTGATCACAAGAATTTTTTTAAACTGTTTTTTCACCAGGCACTCTTAATCAAGTCTATATGTAAAAGACAATAGTCATTCGACAACAAATATCATTATTAATTCAATGAATACTCTCTATGTTACTACTTTCATTATAATGGTCATAGCTTCGAATGCGCATATCATCGATAACCCAAATTTTAGGTAAAAAAAAACTCAGCCGAAGCTGAGTTTTTAACGCAGAAAGCAAAATTATTTAATTTTTGCTTCTTTGTAGATCACATGCTTACGAACAACTGGATCGAATTTTTTCAGTTCCAGTTTTTCTGGCATTGTGCGCTTGTTCTTCGTAGTGGTATAGAAATGACCTGTACCTTCAGAAGAGACTAGCTTGATTTTCTCGCGAATACCTTTAGCCATTTTTTAGCTCCTTAGTACTTCTCACCACGGGTACGCAGTTCAGCAAGAACAGCATCAATACCCTTTTTATCGATAACACGCATACCTTTAGCAGATACACGCAGTGTTACGAAACGTTTCTCAGACTCAACCCAGAAACGGTGAGAGTGCAGGTTTGGCAAAAAACGACGTTTGGTCGCGTTTAATGCGTGTGAACGGTTGTTACCGCTCATTGGACGCTTGCCAGTAACTTGGCAGACTCGTGACATGTCTATTCTCCAAAAATCTAATCAGCTCGAGCTTTTTTGTTCTGGGTATGGCCGCCTCGTCAGGCTTAGGAGCCCATCTCAGCAAACTTTCATTGACTGAAAAAACCGTTAATACCTGAATAAAGATTTACTTTACTAAGACGTAAAAATTTACTGAGATAGGCCCTTCTCGCCAAACCCAAGATCCTTAAAGGTGGCGTAGTATACGCTTTCAATCGTTTTCACTCAAGCCCAACACAAAGAAAGTTGTCATTTTTTAGGCAAAAAAATAATTTTATAACCACCCTCGTTCTACAAATGAGACACATTGCTTATGCCCGACGACAAAATGGTCAAGTAGTTTAATCCCCATAATAGCGCAAGCTCGCTGGATTCGCTCTGTCACTTGCCTATCAGCTGTACTGGGTTCTGGGTTACCCGATGGATGATTATGGGCTAATATAATGCCGTTCGCATTCATTTTTATGGCAAAGCGAATAATTTCTCTGGGGTGGACTTCAACTTTGTTCAAAGTACCTTTAAACAACTCTTCATGGCAAATAATTTGATTTTTATTATTTAAAAATATCACGACAAAAACTTCACGCTCTTGCCCTGCGAATAAATCCAACAACTTTGCTTTCAACTGTTCAGGCCCAGTCATCACATCTTCATATAAAAATTGTTCAGAGAAAAAGCGTCGAGCTAGTTCACTGACGGCCTGTAGTTGGGTAAATTTACAACTCCCCATTCCTTTACAGTGTTTTAGTTTTTCGTAGTCTGCTTGTAGAAGCAAATACACTGAACCAAACTCCTGTATTAAACGCTTCGCAAGCTGCAAAACAGGTTCACCTTGGCTCCCTGTACGCAAAAAAATAGCGAGTAGCTCAGCATCAGATAACGCAGCCGCCCCGTATGCGAGTAGCTTTTCTCTTGGTGGTAAATCTAGATGTTCACTCATCATATTCTTTGTCCCTAAATCCCTTGCATCCTTTTTATCTAGCCTAAAAAACATTCACAACCCCTCACATATGGGTTTGCGTAGCGCTTCGCAAAAATAGTACTGTGACGAAAAATCGAGCGCGCCACCTCTAGCTTCTCTGTGGTAATATGCCTCCCATGTTGACCGAATTGGATAAAAATAATGAATCAACTATCACTATTAGGTAAGCAGATAGTTATTGGTATTAGTGGGGGCATTGCCGCTTATAAAATCCCTGAACTTACCCGCCGTTTGCGCGATAAAGGTGCGATTGTGCGTGTTGTGATGACTCAAGGTGCAAAAGCCTTTATTACACCTTTAACCTTGCAAGCCGTTTCAGGGCATCCTGTTTCCGATGACTTACTCGACCCAGCCGCTGAGGCTGCTATGGGACATATTGAACTCGCTAAGTGGGCAGATATCATTATTCTAGCGCCTGCTACTGCGGATTTAATTGCTCGCCTCAGTGCAGGAATGGCAAATGATTTACTCACAACAGTTTGTCTTGCTTCCGCTGCACCGATTGCACTTGTGCCAGCAATGAACCAACAAATGTACAAAGCAAAAGCAACGCAAGAAAATTTAATCAAACTGCAACAACGCCAATGTATGATTTGGGGGCCGGACGCAGGTAGCCAAGCTTGCGGTGATATTGGTCCTGGTCGCATGATTGACCCACTAGAAATTGTTCGTCTAACCAGTGAGTTTTTTACCCCTAAACTCGACTTACAAGGTATCAAATTAATGATCACTGCTGGCCCAACACGGGAAGCACTCGACCCCGTTCGTTTCATCAGCAACCATAGTTCGGGGAAAATGGGTTTTGCCATTGCTAAGGCAGCCAGTCAACGTGGTGCTGACGTCACTTTGATTGCGGGCCCTGTAAATATTGAAACACCAGAAGGGGTTAAGCGGATTGATGTCACGAGCGGCCTAGAAATGTATGAGCAAGTTCATCAAACCATTACAGAGCAAAATATTTTTATTGGTTGCGCCGCAGTTGCAGATTACCGAGCAAAAAACATTGCTGAAAACAAAATAAAAAAACAAGGTGATGAAGTTTCGATTACACTTATCAAAAATCCAGATATCGTGGCTAGTGTCGGCAACCTAAAACACAATAGGCCATATGTTGTTGGGTTTGCAGCTGAGACCCAAAATGTGGAAGAATACGCACGCCAAAAACGACAGCAAAAACAACTCGATCTCATTTGTGCCAATGACGTCTCACTAGCAGACAATGGATTTAATAGCGATAACAACGCGTTACATATTTTTGATGCTAACGGTGATACACGTTTGCCTCACTGCAATAAAAACGAATTAAGCCACTATTTACTTGACGAGATACTTCAACGTTATGAAAAAAATTGACCTAAAAATCCTTGATAGCCGTATCGGTAATGAATTTCCTCTACCAGCCTACGCCACTACAGGTTCTGCTGGTTTAGATTTACGTGCATGCCTTGATGCACCTATCGATCTGGCGCCAGGTCAAACAGAACTTATTCCAACGGGTTTAGCCATTCACATTGCTGATGAAAGCCTTGCTGCTGTCATCTTACCTCGTTCAGGTTTAGGACATAAACATGGCGTCGTACTTGGTAACCTAGTTGGGCTCATTGACTCTGATTATCAAGGGCAACTTATGGTGTCTGTCTGGAACCGTAGTGATAAAAATTTTACTATTGAACCCGGTGAACGTATGGCTCAAATGGTATTTGTCCCGGTTGTTCAGGCGGAATTTAATATTGTTGATGATTTTGACGCAACAGAGCGTGGGGCTGGCGGTTTCGGCCATTCCGGCCGTCAATAAATAGAATATCCTGATAACAAATATGCTAGATAGAACCTGAATTAGGTTCTATCTTTATGAATAAAAACAATCAGCCGTATATTTTCTTTCAGGAAACTTGCTCAACATTACTTATATTTTAAACATTTTTTAAATCCATTTTGCTTTGTAAGTCTCTTTACTAAGAGCAAAATTTTGGATAGTTTGTTTTGCTGTTTTAGCAGGGGTCTTATTAGACATGGCAGAAAAAGCGACAACACAAAAACGTAACAGACGTGATGAGATTTTACAGGCTCTTGCGTTAATGTTAGAAAGTAGTGATGGTAGCCAACGCATTACAACAGCAAAACTTGCTGCTACGGTTGGTGTATCAGAGGCTGCGCTGTATCGTCATTTTCCGAGTAAAATGAAAATGTTCGATAGCCTCATTGGGTTTATTGAAGACTCATTGGTTTCGCGCATTAATCTGATTTTAAGTGATGAAAAAGATACGATAATTAGAATTAAACTAATACTAGCGCTAATACTTGGTTTTTCAGAGAAAAACCCTGGGCTAACGCGTATAATGACGGGCCACGCTCTGATGTTTGAGCAAGATAGGCTTCAAGATCGTATTAATCAATTATTTGAACGTATAGAATCGCAATTGCGACAGGTGTTAAAAGAGAAAAAAATACGTGATGGTCATGGGTTTATTCATGATGAGTCACTGCTTGCTTCTCAGTTATTAGCCTTTTGTGAAGGGATGCTCTCACGTTTTGTACGTTCTGAGTTTCGTTATCGGCCAACCGTCGAGTTTGAATCGCGCTGGCCTTTAATTCTAGCTCAGTTACAATAACCGATTGTTTATACTACTCACCCCGCCCATCATTGGGCGAGGGCTTTTTTTACTCGATTCCGTATTGTTCGCGGTAAGCCTTCATAGCCGCTAAATGTTCCTGCATACCTTCCTGTTCAGAGAGGTAAGTGATTAAATCGCTCATGGTAATAATTGAGTAAACTTTACAGCCATAATCACGCTCAACCTCTTGCACTGCTGAAATGTCACCTTTACCTTTTTCTTGGCGATCAAGACATAGCAAAACACCATTCAACGTCGCTTGTTGTTGTTTAATAATTTCCATTGACTCACGAATTGCCGTTCCTGCAGTAATGACATCATCAACTACCACAACACGCCCTTTCAAAGGACTCCCAACTAACACGCCACCTTCCCCATGGTCTTTAGCTTCTTTGCGATTGAAGCAATATGGCATATCGATGTCATGGTGTTCAGAAAGTGCTACCGCCGTCGTCGCTGCGATAGGGATCCCTTTATACGCAGGGCCAAAGATGACATCACACTCAATTGCGCTATCTTGTAATGCTTGTGCATAAAAACGACCGACAAGTGCCAGATCACGCCCTGTATTAAATAACCCCGCATTGAAAAAATAAGGGCTTTTACGACCTGATTTCAGCGTAAACTCACCAAATTTAAGTACCTGTTTTTTCATGGCAAGTTCAATAAAATCGCGCTGATAGGCTTTCATTGGTCATTCTCCTCGTTGATGATTATTTATCTATATTCAAAGCTGCTAATTGGTTGATGAACCAGCAGACATAAAAAAGGCGACTATTTAGCCGCCTAATTAATGATTAACTTACTTCAGCGCTTCTCGCTGAGCTTCAAAAATGGTATTTAAACCTGTTTTAGCTAATGCCAATAGAGCAAGTAGCTCTTCATGACTAAATGGTTCGCCTTCTGCGGTGCCCTGCACTTCAATCATTCGGCCATCATCCATCATGACAACATTCATATCTGTTTCAGCTGCAGAATCTTCAACATATTCAAGGTCACATAGGGCTTCTTGATTTACAATTCCGACAGAAACGGCTGCAACCATTGATTTTAGTGGACTTTTTGCAATTTTACCTTGCTCAACTATATTGTTCAGTGCATCAACTAGAGCTACACAGGCACCAGAAATCGCTGCTGTACGTGTACCGCCATCCGCTTGGATAACATCACAGTCTAAAGTAATGGTGTATTCACCTAATTTTTTAAGGTCAACAGCAGCACGTAAAGAACGTGCGATTAACCGTTGGATTTCCATCGTACGACCCGTTTGTTTTCCTCGTGCAGCTTCACGTTGATTACGTGAATTTGTTGCGCGCGGTAACATACCATACTCCGCTGTAACCCAACCTTGCCCCTGCCCTTTTAAAAAACGAGGAACACCTTCTTCAACAGTTGCATTACATAACACCTTCGTGTCGCCAAACTCAATAAGAACAGAGCCTTCTGCATGCTTAGTATAGTTGCGCGTGATGGTAATCGGGCGCATTTGGTCTGCTTGTCTATCTGCTGGGCGCATGGTGTTATCTCCATTATCAACTCAAATTGGGACGCATTATACGTTGTTCAAGCGATAATGCCTATCCTGTCATCCTGCATAGCGTTATAATCTCCTAAATCTTTACGATAATGGGAACGAATTATGATCCGTAGTATGACCGCTTTTGCCCGTCGGGACATCAAGGGTGAATGGGGGAATGCGGCCTGGGAGCTGCGTTCCGTGAACCAACGTTATTTAGAAACGTATATTCGCTTACCTGAGCAATTCAGAAGCCTTGAGCCCGTCATTCGCGAGCGCCTGCGTTCTCGCTTAACTCGTGGAAAGGTGGAATGTAGTCTACGCTTTGAGTTAGATGGCGCAAATCGTGGCGAGTTAATCCTAAATGAGCAATTAGCCCGCCAATTAATCAGTGCTGCGAATTGGGTTAAAAATTACAGCCATGAAGGTGAAATCAACCCATTAGAAATTTTGCGTTGGCCTGGAGTGATGTCAGCTGGCGAGCAAGATTTAGACATAATTAGCGAACAACTAATGGCAGGGTTAGATGAAGCGATTGATGCCTTTATCCAAAGCCGTGAAGCTGAAGGGGCATCCTTACATACACTTATTGAACAGCGACTTGACGGTGTGCTAGCAGAGGTCGCCAAAGTACGTCAACACATGCCAGAAATTCTACAATGGCAACGTGAACGCTTACAAAACAAGTTAGAAGAAGCTGACATTCAAGTGGATAACAACCGCTTGGAACAGGAACTTATTCTATTGGCTCAACGTGTTGATGTTGCAGAAGAATTGGATAGATTAGAAGCACACGTTAAAGAAACACGTAATATCTTGAAGAAAAAAGAGGCAACTGGCCGCCGTCTTGACTTTATGATGCAAGAATTTAACCGTGAAGCGAATACGTTAGCGTCAAAATCAATTAATAGCGAAGTCACAACTTCAGCAGTTGAGCTCAAAGTATTAATCGAACAAATGAGAGAACAGATTCAGAACATCGAATAATCACTCTGTTGCGATTTTAATCCATAAAAAAGCCAACCGATGAAGTGAGCTTATTTATCGTTTGGCTTTTTTCTTTGAAAAGATTCTCAAGTTAACTCGAAATAGGTGCTAATTGTCACGATTTTTGAACCTGCATTCCACAACAACCCTTCGAAGATATTAAAAAATTTTTACCCAAGAAGTATTCGGGGAAAAATAGACTATTACCACGATATTCATTATTTCTTTCCAAATAATGAATAGAAACGATTAAATCAATTTCCATAGAAATACATAATCATTTGATTTTTAATCATAAATATTATTTTCTTCCTGTATTTTCCCAAAAATAAGATCTCGCTCATAAATCAATCAAATGTTTTGAGTTCAATCACAGATAACAAAACAGATCTTTGACACCACAATAACTGCTTATTAACATCCATCTTGTATACAAGTTGAATTCAATATAAATACAATAAGGTTGATTACCTCGACAAACCAATAAAAAGGTAACTCTATGTCACATAATGATTCTGTTGTAACACCAGCAACAAAAGACTCACCAGGGCGTTTACGTTGGGGATTAGCAGCAATATTTTTTATTATCGGTTTGATTGCATATATGGATCGCGCCAATATTTCCATTGTTGCCGAACATATGATGACCGATTTAGGAATGAGCAAAGTTCAATTTGGATTTTTGGGTGCGTTATTTTCGCTTGGCTATGCACTTGCCCAAATTCCAAGCGGAATACTTGCAGAACGGTTTGGTAGCAGGCTTATCGCAACCATTAGCCTTTACGTTTGGTCCGCATTCACAATATTAACGGTCGTTGCCCCTACCTATATTTGGCTATGTATCGTACGCTTCCTATTTGGTGTTGGAGAAGCGCCGCTCTACCCTGCGAATGCCGTCTTTAATACATGGTGGTTTCGCCAAAATGAAAAGGCACGAGCCGCTAGCTTCTTACTTGCCGGTTCCTATTTTGGGCCTGTGATTGCCCCCACCCTTACCGTATTTATTATGATTTCGTTCGGGTGGCATGCCGTTTTCTATATCTTCGGTGTGATTGGTATTCTTATCGGTATGATTTGGTATTTCTTTGCCAGAAATAAGCCTGAACAACATCCAAAAATTTCTCAAAGTGAAATTGCATTTATCCAAGGAGGCCGAACAATTAGTGAGCAAGGAGGTGCTGATGTTAAAGCCCCTTGGCGCAAATTTATGAAAGAACGTCCGTTCTGGGCTGTTGGTTTCCAATATTTTTTTGTCGCCTATATGACCACCTTATTTATGATTTGGCTCCCCACCTATTTACAAGAGGCTCGTGGTTTCTCATTAACCCAAATGGGCGTTGCCGCCAGTTTTCCTTGGCTAGCAATTTGTATCGCGGTACTCACTGCAGGTTCAATTTCTGATTGGTTACTCAACAAAGGGTACTCACAGTTAGTCGCTAGGGGATATATCGCCATTACCGGTTTTATTCTCTTTATTGTGGGTATTTGCGGTGCTGCTCAAACTGAAAGTGCCATTGCAAGTGTTGCATGGTTAACTCTTGCACTCGGTTCTCTAGGATTACCAGTTGTGACCTCTTGGGCGATTGCAGCAGATAAGGGCCGCCAATATGCAGGCTCTGTCAGTGGATGGATGAATTTATGGGGCAATCTCGGTGGTGTTATTTCCCCCATTCTATGTGGCTGGCTTGCACAGCATTTCGGCTGGACCGTCGCTTTACTTTTCAATGTGATACCTATCAGTTTAGCGATTGTTTGCTGGTTTTTCATTCAGCCAGATAAACCATTAGCTGCTGCAGTTAATCCTGATTAATTTTCACCCATATACATTATGTTCAATACAATAAATAAAGGTGTCCCTATGTTTACATTAAATCCTCGTGTTGCTTGTTTTAGCTCGGAAATTATCGAAAGTTGCCGTGATGTTTGCCCGTCAACTATTGGACACATGACTGACTTCGGTTTTCTCAAAACATTACGCCCACAAATTGAACAATGCCAATTTATTGGTAATGCTGTAACTGTTCGTATTCCACATATGGACTCATCTGCCGTACACAAGGTTTTCGACATTGTGCAAGAAGGCGATGTTGTCTGTATCGATATGTCAGGGGATTATGATCGTGCTTGTTGGGGGGAAATGGTTTCTTATATGGCACGGGCAAAGAAAATTGCTGGTGCTGTCATTGATGGTTGTGTCACGGATATCAAAGCATTACGTGAGATTGGCGTTCCTATTTATGCACGTAAAGTGAGTCCGTTAACAACTCGAATTTTAGGTATTGAAGGCGCAATTAATGTGCCGATTAGCATAGATGGCGTAACGATCCATCCTGGTAACTTAATCATCGCAGATGGCGATGGCATTTTAGTCGCAGATGAAGTTACTCTACAAGAGTATCGCCAACGAGCCCTTAATGCCCAACATGCTGAAATTGATGTTAAAAAGCGCATTGATGCCGGTGAAACATTAGCGGCAATTTCAGGTGCAGCGAAATTTTTTGAATAAGGAGGCTCTATGAAGATTGCAATTGCTCAGCTAGCCAGTAGCTCAGATAAAGCTCTAAATTTAAAAAAAGCATGCGAAGCTATACAAAAAGCCGCTCAAGGTGGTGCCGACCTCGTCCTATTGCCGGAAATGTTTATGGCTTTTGTTCCAGTGGATAGTGGTATTAGCTATGCCGATGTCGCAGAGGCTGTCGATGGCCCTTTTGTCTCTCAGTTAGCAAAAACCGCTCAACAATACGGTATTTATGTGACCTGTGGTATTTATGAAAGTGCCCCGAATGAGCCGAAAAGAGCTTTCAACACGACAATTATGTTGAACCGCCAAGGTGAGCTTATCTATCACTACCAAAAAACACACCTGTACGATGCCTTTTCATATCAGGAATCCCTTAATATCATTCAAAGTAATAATGAATTAAAACCTGTGGAAACGGAATTTGGCAAAATTGGCGTTTTAGTCTGTTATGAACTGCGTTTCCCAGAAGTTGCTCGAAAACTAACCTTAGCTGGCGCTGACCTTATACTCGTTCCCACAGCATGGGTTAGCGGGCCACTAAAAGAGGAGCATTACCAAACATTAGTTAAAGCACGCGCTTTAGAGAACACAATCCCTGTCTGCGCATGTGACCAAACAGGTAATATTTTTATTGGTCGCAGCCTTGTTTGTGATGCGCTTGGAGTAACCATCGCATCTGCTGGCTACGATGAAACGCTATTTTTTGCTGAAATATCAACACAGCATACCGCAGAGACACGAGAAAAATTACCTTGTATGCAAAACCGACGCCCTGAGCTGTATTAGTCTAAAAACTGGCAAGGATGCCAGTTTATTCAACAAGCTAAGTTCAATTACCCACCAGAATTTAACAGCACCTTAAATAATATAAAACTAGTGTATTACTTGTATACCAATCTATTCCTTTCTATACTCACTAAAATTTCTATTGTTAACACAAGATCCTGATGAAAGATAAACCACTAAGCCAACAGGCCTATACTGCAATTAAACATAAAATTCTCAGCAAGCAATTTGGAGAGGAAAGTTACACCTCTGAAAATAGCTTAGTTGAGGAACTCGGTATGAGTCGTACTCCAATTCGCGAAGCCTTATATCAATTACAAAATGAAGGCTTAGTCAAAATTATCCCTCGTAAAGGTGTTTTTATTCAGAAACTATCGTTAAAAGAAACCAGAGATAATTATGATTTACGCTTAGCAATTGAGTCCCATGCAATTAAATTAGTTCGTGAATATTTAACTGATGAACATTTTTCTATCTTAAAGACGATTATTGAGCGGCAAGATGAATTATTGAAGAAAAATGACTATCAAGGTTGGATAAAAGAAGATGAACGCTTCCACCGTTTCTTCTTGGAATTACTGGATAACTCGGTTTTCTTAGATTTAGCGGATAATATTCGCCAGCGAGTCTATTTCCAACCTGACCCTATTTATCGCAATGAATATTATCATGAGTCTACACGCCAACATCAGCAATTAGTTGAACAACTCAAAGCAAAAGAATTTACCCTTGCGGAAGAAACGCTAACTGAGCATATATTGCGCGGCAAGCGTAATTATGTTTAGTGTTAAAACCAACAAAAAAAGAGAAAACCAAATTGATGGTTTTCCCTTAGATTAAATGTTATTTCTAACAACTTATCTTAGCTAGACTTAGCCTCTTTCAGTGCGGCGTCTTTATCGTGATGATAATGGAAGGTAAATTGGAAGATTATTGCTAATACAACAGTATAAGAAGCAAAAACTAACCAGATCATTTGCCAATCTTTAATACCATCCACCGTGTAATAGTCGACAACCAATCCACTTAATATCGCACCAAAATAGGCACCAACACCATTAACCATCGTCATAAATAAGCCCTGAGCACTCGCGCGCATACGCGTATCCACTTCTCTTTCAATAAAAATAGAGCCTGAAATATTGAAGAAGTCGAATGCACAGCCATATACGATCATCGACATTATTAAGAACATCAAGCCAATTGCTGATGGGTCACCAAAGGCAAAGAATCCAAAGCGTAATGTCCACGCAAACATGCTTAATAGCATGACAGTTTTAATGCCATAGCGTTTCAAGAAAAATGGAATTGCTAAGATAAAGCACACTTCTGCCATCTGAGAGATCGATAATAATATCGATGGATACTGAACCACCAAACTATCTTGGTATAACGGATTCAGACCGAAGTCATGCAAGAATGGATTACCAAACGTATTGGTAATTTGTAAAACCGCACCAAGTAACATAGCGAATAAGAAAAATACCGCCATAATAGGTTTTTTAAATAACACCAGAGCATCTAAACCTAGCTTACTGATCCAGCTACTTGAAATCGCTTTTTTATTAACATCAATTTTTGGCAAGGTTAATGAATAAAGCGCTAAAAGTAATGAACAGCCACCTGCAATATAAAGCTGCATACTACTTAGCTCAAATTTCAATAAGCTAATACTCCACATAGCAACAATAAAACCTACCGTACCAAATACACGAATAGGTGGGAAGTTACTCACTGAATCGAGCTGATATTGGCTTAATGATGAATAACTGATGCTATTTGAAAGTGCAATAGTTGGCATAAAGGCCATTGCATTAATTAACATCACCCAGAACATCACTGTTGAACTCGTGACTGTTGCAGCATAAAACAATGCGGCAGCCCCAATCAAATGACAAATCATATATAAACGATTTGCTGGAATATATTTATCTGCAATGATTCCGATAAGCCCGGGCATTAGAATGGCAGCAATACCCTTTGAGCTATACACCATACCGACTTCTGCACCTGAGAAACTCAATGTTTTCATCATGTAGGAGCCGAGTGTAACTAACCAACTTCCCCAAACAAAATATTGCAGGAAAAGCATGATTTTCAAGCGGGATTTAATATTCATACAAGGCTCCGTTTGGAGTTATATTTATTTGTTTTTATTTTCAACTCAGCAATGGCGACACCCATAAGGATGACAGCAACGCCAATAAACTGAATGAACTCAAGAGGTAACTGCAATACAGTCACAGATAATAAAATCGTGACGGGCAACTGCATTGAGCTAACAATGGTCGCTAAACTGGTACCTATCAGTGGAGTACCTTTGGCAAACATCCACATACCAAAGAAAGAACCAAAGAAAGCTAGGGGTAAACCATAAGAGAAAAATAGAGAATGAAACGTTGATGCGCTCAATAAGAATGTTGGCGGAACGATAATCGATGTCAAAATTGCGCCCCCTGTTACCATAATTGCAGAGCGCATCATAGGATCTGTTTTAACCGCTAATGCACCACTGACATAAACACGAATAGCATTCGATAATGCCGCACATAGTCCTAATAGCACACCAAGCCAGTGAAATACGATCCCTGAACTATTTAACAAACCTGTCGCTAATACTGTCCCAATTAATATCACCACAACCGACACCATGGTCATTATGGGAGGAGCTTGACGGCTGACAACCGCATTAATGGCAACCCCCATCCATGTAAATTGCAAAAATAAGACGACACCAAGCGCCGGAGACAAATATTGCAATGATGCATAATATAAGAGTCCGGTTAGCCCTGTTGTCGTCCCAGTGAGTAACATTAATAGGCCTTGTTGTCGTGTTGGCCATACTAGACGTGCTTTTTTAATTAATGCGCCTGCGGCAACAAAAAACCACAGTAAAATCGCACCTAATACCGTTTGGCTACCGATGACATCATTCAAGGAATATCCTGCGCGGTAGGCCAACACGACGAGTGTTGAAAGAATGCCATAACTGCAAGCGCCTAAAGAAACTAAAATTAGACCTTTAAATTTCATTTCAATATTCACCTTATTTAGCGTTATGAACATCTTTATATTGTTTTGAGAAAAAGAACCTAAAAACTAGAAGCGAGCGATCACACCCGTCACCAATTTCAAGAAGGTGGCTTTAACTTTCTCTGCAGTTTCAATAACTTCGTCATGGCTAAGAGGTTGTTCTAAAATACCGCAAGCCATATTAGTTAAACAGGAGATGCCCACTGTCTTAATTTGTGAATGATGAGCGACCAGAGCTTCTGGTACAGTAGACATACCAACAGCATCAGCGCCTAAGGTTCTGATCATGCGAATTTCGGCAGGTGTTTCATAAGTTGGACCAGTCCACCATGCATAAACACCTTCACGAACAGAAACACCTTGTTCGGCCGCTACATCCTTGATTGTTTGGCGTAATTCTTTGTTATACACCTCACTAACATCCAAGAAACGCACCCCTAATTCAGGGTTATTTGGCCCCATCAATGGGTTATTTGCAGTTAAATTAATATGATCGGTAATAATCATCAGGTCACCTGGGTTGAAATCGGTATTTACTGCACCGCAGGCGTTGGTAATAATCAATTTTTCGACGCCCAATGCTTTCATCAAACGCACAGGGAAAGTGACTTGGTCGAGGGTAAAGCCTTCGTAGTAGTGGAAACGGCCTTTCATCGCAACCACATTTTTACCTGCGATGGTGCCAATCACCAATTCATTGGCATGCCCTACGGCTTCAGATTTGGCAAAATGTGGAATTTCGCTATAAGGAATATGTACTGCATTTTCTAATGTGTCCGCAAACGGGCCTAATCCTGAACCCAGAATAATGCCCACTGTTGGTTTAATATCTGTGCGAGACTGAATAAAGCTTAAGCTTTCTAGAATATCTTTTGTATGATGCATAGTTGTCTCCAAATTGACATCGACTAAAAATTGTTAAAATCGATCATAAAGCAATTTAGAAACAGAACAGCGATCTTAATCTCATTTTAAGAAAAAGAATTTAGATATGATGTGTCACATGAAGCAGAATCTTATGCGTATATTTGCTAATCTTTAGCGCAAGAGTCGGAATGAAAAGGAGTGAGGCGCTTGTTACATACACTATTAAATGAATTTCGCACCTCAAAAAATTCAAAAACACAAAAACTCAAAACGCTTTACCGGTTAATTTTAAACCATGGTCCCATTAGGGCAGAGACGTTGACATCACTGGCTAGCATGAAACCAGCAACTTGTGCTCGGTTACTCGACGAACTGGGGAGAAATCACTTAATTTCGACTTCTGAGCTCGGAGAGTCGACCGGTGGCCGCAAACCTATCCTCTATAATATCAATGCTGCTGATGGCTACCTAGTTGGCATTGAAATGAGTGATATATATTCGACGATAGTTTTACAGAACCTAAAGTTGGATATTTTAGGGATGGTAAAGGTCAAATATGAGCACCTAGAAACCGCAGAAAATATGGTGGATCATCTGCTCAATAAATTAGATATTTTATTAGCTGAACATGGACTTAACGTAAAAAGTTTGTTGGGTATAGGCATCGCCATCGACCATATATTAGAACGCGATAAACTGCCATATCATCAATATAACTCACGAATAAAAGAACTTCACGACTATATATCCAGTAAAGTCCCTTGCTTCGTATTACTCGGAAGTGGGATTAGTTTTGCGGCTTTTGCAGAGTATCGTTTACGCTATACCTCTGATAGCCAAAGGTTTTTATTTACAACCTGTGATACCGATATTCGCAGCTGTACCATCATCAACAATCAATACGCTCCAGCACCCATTAGCACCGCTCAAGCCTTTGGTCATACGACAATTGATATTAATGGTCAACGCTGCGAATGCGGGTCATTTGGCTGTTTAAAGCAATATAGTTCACTGTCTGCGATTAAGTCACGGGTGATCCAGCAACTCAGGTTGGGTAAAAGCTCAATAATCAATGAATTAGTTAATAATGAGTCTGAAATTAGCTACCATACTATTTTCCAAGCTCTCACATTGGACGATGCCCTGTGTCTCGAAGCACTTGGCGAGGCAGCCTATTATTATGGTATTGCCATCGCTAATGCGATTTTAACGACTCAAGCAGATGTGGTGGTGTGCGGCGGAACCCTAACACCTAAAAATCACTTTTTTGAGATGACCAAAAAGTCTATTGAAGAAAAACTCTCTATTTTTCCTCATATTAAGACACGTATTTACCCCGCCAATGATTCATACGAAATTGTTGCTCAAGGCGCTGGTGGAATGGTCATGGAGAAATACCTTGCTGATTAAGCGGTTCTTTCATTAAAACAGATAGAGTGTAGAATAAATCAACGAACCTATGCTCTATCACTATTAATGAGGGGATCATGTTAGAATTTGAACACATCAGCAACACGACAAAATCATTGGTACTACAACAGCTTACTTCTCAATCCCCACTTATTCATTGCATGACAAACGATGTTGTTCAGACCTTCACTGCCAATGTCCTGTTAGCGCTCGGCTGCTCTCCCGCCATGGTCATTGAACCCGAAGAAGCGGAGCAGTTTGCCGCTATCGCACATGGCTTGCTGATTAATGTAGGCACATTAACCACTGAGCGCCGACATGCAATGAAATGTGCGGTTAACAGTGCGAATCAAGCGAAAAAACCTTGGGTACTTGACCCTGTTGCCGCAGGTGCGCTTAGCTTTCGCACCCATTTTTGCCATGAATTGCTGACTCTCAAGCCTGCCGCTATTCGCGGTAATGCCTCTGAAATTATGGCATTGGTAGGAAACAGTGCTGGCGGCAGAGGCGTTGATTCCCTTAACACCACTGATGACGCTCTTCCCGCAGCACAATTATTAGCGAGACAAGCTAAGACAATTGTTGCGATAAGCGGGGAAGTGGATTACATCACCGATGGAATACGCACCTTTGCGGTTACTGGCGGCCATATTTTAATGACTCGTGTGGTCGGTACGGGATGCGCTCTTTCCGCGGTGGTTGCTGCATGTTTCGCTCTATCTGGTGATAGGCTACAAAATGTTGCCGCTGCTTGCGCTATCATGAAACAAGCTGGAGAAACCGCAACCCAGCGTTGCCATGGGACAGGCAGTTTTATCCCTGAATTTTTAGATGCGCTTTATCAATAGTTTTGTTGTGATCGATAACTTTGTTTTTTTCGGTAATTTTGTGGTAATGAAAACTTGGCATAGCGAACTAGAGCCGAGTTTTCTTCCCTCTTATCTTTCTTGACCAATGACGAAAGTGATCTCTAAAACGAATAAAACGATAAACAAAATTTTTGCTATCGGGTTCGATACCGTAAAAACGCTGTAATGCAATTAAATCATTCGCTTTGCAAATAGCAAAATTACCATAATCTGATAAATCAATAACCTTAAGTCCTTCATTGGTTATAACAAAGTTCCCTGCATGGATATCATTAGAAGATAAACCATACCAATGCAATTGGTTGATAATGACTTTCATCTCTGCATAATAAGGCTTGATATCATCAACTTCAGATAAAACAGTTCCTTCCACATACTCCGCAATAATCCATGTTTCTACTGACTCACGACCGACCATTTTTTCTGCAACAAAGTAAATATCATTCGTTACGGTACAACCGTTATTTTGTGCAGTCACTAAACGTTTCAATAAACGTGAATAAAAAGGGCCAGAAATAATACGCATCAGCCGTTTTTCAATACGCTTATCGCGTTCTTTTTCGCATTTAATAATATAACTTTGTCCATTTACATGAATACGAGCAACACTTCTCTCAATATTTCCGCTACTTAAATTCTTACCCGCGATCTTCCCATCAATATAATCATTAACAATTTGCCAAAAATCTATCTCACCTTCTTTTTGAAAGGTGATAAAACCGTCTCTTTGTTTTTTTATGATTTTCTGCATAACAAAATAGCCAATTTTTAATCAATTGACGGATGCTAGCAAATGGCAAACAACATTTCTTAGCGATTGTTGCAGAGTGGCGCTTAAAAATAGGTAACTTGTGCACTATGGCACAAAATAGATAGGGTTATTAGCTCTTAATATGCAGAGATAGGTTAGCACGATGCCAACCTACCCCATAAACGCGTTTTAATCGTTACCAAATAAATCGCGGGTATAAACTTTCTCTGCCACATCTTCCAATTCAGGCACCATACGGTTGGCTAGAATAATGTCGCTTTGTGCTTTGAAAGTATCGAGATCACGGATAACCTTCGAACGGAAAAACTCTTCTTCTTTTAAAACCGGCTCATACACCACCACTTCGATGCCCTTGGCCTTGATGCGCTTCATCACACCTTGTACCGCAGAGGCACGGAAATTATCAGAGCCCGCTTTCATGACTAAGCGATAAACACCGACTTTGCATGGTGCTTTAGCAATAATTGCATCGGAAATAAAGTCTTTACGGGTGCGGTTTGATTCCACAATGGCGTTAATAAGGTTATTTGGCACGTCATCGTAGTTAGCTAACAACTGCTTGGTATCTTTCGGTAAACAATAACCGCCGTAACCAAATGATGGGTTGTTATAATGGCTACCAATACGTGGGTCTAAAGAGACCCCTTCAATAATTTGACGTGCATTTAAACCGCGGCTTTCTGCGTAGGTATCGAGTTCATTAAAGTACGCCACACGCATGGCTAAATAAGTGTTGGCAAACAGTTTAATGGCTTCGGCTTCGGTTCCATCGGTAAATAGCACGGGCACATCTTTCTTAATTGCGCCTTCCAGTAGCAAATCAGCAAAAATTTTCGCACGCTCTGAACGCTCTCCCACCACGATACGGGAAGGGTGCAAGTTATCCCACAAAGCACGCCCCTCACGTAAAAATTCAGGAGAGAAAATCACGTTGGTATAACCAAACTCTTCACGTAAGCGCGCTGTAAAGCCCACAGGGATAGTGGATTTCACGATAATCGTCGCTTCTGGGTTAATTTCATTCACATCATGAATAACAGACTCAACCGATCTTGTATTGAAGTAATTGGTTTTTGGGTCATAGTCGGTTGGCGTTGCTACAATGACGTATTGTGCACCAGTGTAAGCTTCAGTTTTATCTTCTGTGGCACGGAAATTGAGGGTCTTTTCCGTTAAAAACTGTTCAATTTCTGCATCAACAATCGGTGATTGATGGTTGTTTAACATCGCCACTTTTTCAGGGATGATGTCCACCGCAACCACTTCGTGGTTTTGTGACAGCAACATGGCGTTAGATAGGCCGACGTAGCCGGTTCCTGCGATTGCTATTTTCAAACTTGCCTCTCAAATCCTGCTAAAGATGTTACAGCTTATTGATATTATTGGTGGTAATAAGAACGGTACCAATCCACAAATGCCTGAACACCCTGCTCAATAGAAACTTGTGGGCGATAACCTGTCACATTAAACAAGTCTTCCGTATCCGCCCAAGTGGTGTACACATCACCCGCTTGCATAGGTAAAAAGTTTTTAATCGCTTCTTTACCCAGTGCCTTTTCCAGTGCAGAAATAAATTCAATCAACTTAACAGGCTGCCCATTACCAATATTATAGATTCGATATGGCGCGCTGCTTTCTGCAGGTGATGCCGAATGATTATTCAGGTTCGCTTGTGGAATTATATCTGAAATACGGATCACACCTTCGACAATATCATCAACAAAAGTGAAATCACGACTGAGATTGCCGTTATTATAGACATCGATAGGCTCGCCCGCCAAAATAGCTTTCGTAAACTTAAATAAAGCCATATCTGGGCGCCCCCAAGGGCCATAAACCGTAAAGAACCGCAGCCCTGTGGTCGGTAGCTGGTATAAATGTGAATAGGAGTGCGCCATTAATTCATTGGCTTTCTTTGTTGCCGCATAGAGTGAAATCGGGTGATCGGTTGCCATGTCAGTAGTAAATGGCGTCTTATCGGTTACGCCGTACACCGAACTTGAAGAGGCATAGACTAAATGCTTCACTTTTGCTTGGCGACAACCTTCTAAAATGGCGAGGTGGCCAGTTAAATTACTATCTGCGTAAGCAAATGGGTTTTCCAACGAGTAACGAACACCCGCTTGTGCCGCTAAGTGAATGACTCGGTCAAATTGTTCTTGTGTACACAATACACGGACAGTCTCACGGTCTGTGATATCAAGATGAATAAAACGAAATAACGGCAACTGCTCCAATAAATGTAAACGGGATTGTTTAAGCCCTTGATCGTAATACGCATTTAAGTTATCAATCCCGACAACTTCATGCCCACTCTCTAATAAACGTTGGCAAAGCGTGAAACCAATAAAACCCGCACTTCCCGTGACCAAATATTTCATATTCATTGTCTTCTAGCGTTAAACCATTCTAAAGCTCGAAATGAGCACCTAATTTCACAGAAAAATTAACTAAAATTAAGACAAAAAAAATAACGAATGGTTTTGTTATTAAAACAAAAAAGCGTAAAAAAATAATAAATTTTAAGAAAATATTAATATTTTAGGCAGGAAATAACAAAAAAGAGGGTATCAGCCGTAAATATCTACGGCTGATAATAACATACTCTTACATATCACCTTTATTGGCATTAGCTGCTTCTAAAGTTCCATAAACATAGTTGCGATAGCTATCAAGTAACTTTTGGTCTTCACAATCATTGAGTTTGCCATCACATAAGTGACGCATTTTGATGTTGGCTTCATAAAATGGGGAAATGTTTAAATTTGCCCTTTCTAATAAGATTCCGCCTAAGAAGGAAATATCTGTTAACTGGCCCGTTGTTATTGCAGTTCCTGATTTCAAGTTATCCCGCAAAGTAAATTGTGTTAGGTAAGCGGGTGATGAAAATGAAGAATTATACTGATTTAAGCTAATTCCTGGTTGATGGTCACCAAAATATAAAAACATCAACGGACGCTTACGTTTTTCAATGAATTCTGCGAAATCACGTATTGATGCATCTGAGGTTACGATTTTGTCCATATAATGGCTAAATTCACCTGCAGCATCTGAGTTTTTAATTTTGTCTTTTATACCGTAGTCATCACTATGGCTCTCTTTGTAAGGACCATGCTCATACATTGTAAGAGAGAAAATAAATACGGGTTTATCTGTTTCTTTCGCTAAGATTTCTTTTACATATTTCAGCATATCATCGGTGCTGATTGTCCATAAGTTATCTTGCAGTTTTCCTGGATAGCCAAGTTCTTGTGGTTGAATAATTCTATCAACCCCAAGCGTTTCATAGGCATGCCCTGAATGGTATGCACCTTTATTAAAGGGGGTAAGTACCACAGTATAATAACCGTTGGCCTTCATTTCTTTGAATAAGCTATTTTTAAGGTGGTCAACGATAAAATAAAAGACACCGCTTTTTTGCGCACCAAAATCATCACTATTTAAGCCAGTTAGCGCTGAGAATTCAGATAACCAAGTTCCTCCCCCAAAAGTTTGTACCCGCATCTGACTATGCGCACTTACGCCACTATCTTGCTGGAACATAAATAAATCAGGAAGCTTAGTTCCTTCAGGTAAGTCATAAATATGTGGGTCAACAGTAGACTCTTGCAGTAATAAAACGATGTCTGGTTTTTCTGAGACTGCATTATTTTCTAGGGATATTGCTGCTGCTTTTTCCATAAAATAATCAGCTGAGCCTGCAAATTCAGGGGATTGATAACTCGCATTTTGTGCCGACATAATAATATTGGTCACTGTCCCTCGGCCTTTTGGCAACGTCTGAGACCATCTGTCATAATAATGTGAGCTTGTGAAGTTAATACCAAAGTAACCCGCAACAATAAGAACAACACCAATAACACGAGTCATTTTTGATTTACTCGGCTTGAGCAATCGCCAGCTAATAACCCCATTAATGACTAATAATATAAGCAACCCAACCAGTGCGACACCTGCTAACCAATAATGACCCAAGGTCCCCATATTGGATGTGTCTGTCATAATATTGATATCACTAAAGAAGAGTTGTTCTTTGTAATAATGAACTTTTAACTGATTCAGGAATTTTATGATGATAAATAATGTGCTGGTAATAATAGCGGAAAATAACCAGCGAGCTGTTAGCACCATTAAAATACCGAATAAAACGGCATATACACTGACCGATATGAGAGCAGGATAAATTACGCTACCTTTTTCAAAGACTAAGAAAAGGGAGCCAATAAAGATCAATGCCAGATAAAAGCCTGCAAATAACTTTTTCTTCATCAGTTTTACCACAAGTTTAATATTGGAGGTTGCTATGAGGCACTACTATAACGGATTAAAACACTCAATTTATTCAACGAAAATGCCTTTATCTCGTAAATGGTGACCATCGCCTTTACGACGAGTAAAACCGCTTTTATCAAAAAACTCAAGAATTTGAATCGCAAGTTTCCGACCAATCCCTAATTCGTTACGGAAATCAGCCGCAAAAATGACTTCATTTTCCATGCAATAACGGTGAATAAGTGACGCAAAATAATTAATTTGCTCATGGCTATAATAGCGGTCACGAACTATCGCCGTAATTAATCCCATTTGCGCCGCCTTTTTTAGAACGCGACGCATCGTATCTTCTTCATAGCCACTTTCTAATGCTAAATCACGTACCCACCACGCTTCATTACGTGAAAATAATGGGTGTATTTGCTGCCAAATCAATTGCTGTTGGGCATCAAACACCAGCCCATGTTGGGGCATATGCAACCAACCGCGAGTTTGCTTAATAACATTTTCACCAATGAGATCATCAATGAATTTAAATGCTAATGCCTCGCTCATTGAAGGCAGAGCCATACGTTTTAAACGTGCTTTGCCTACACCGATTTGGTCACTGTGTATTTCATTGAATTCTTCAAGGGTTTGAACGATACGTTCTTTCGCTATTTGCGCTTTAAATGTGGATAAAACATGGTTGCCAACACGCTCCACATCCATTTGAGCCAATAAATTATCTAACACATCATGGGTGAGTTGCCGCGCCCAACTGTAATCCCGTAAATTAAGTTCACCTTGAGGAAGCTGTAGCTTAAAGTGAGCCAGTTCATCTTGTTCTCGGCAAAGCTTAGATAACCAATCCAAAAACTCCGGAAGCCTTTTACCTCGCCGTGGGGAAACCAAACGTATCACTCGAGCCCCACCTAACGTTTGGCGAGCGCTAATATCACGGATAATTAACCGGTCATTCTCGACTAACCATAATGGGGTATCTAAAATTAACTCAGCAAGCACGGGGGTTTCCCCTTGCTCCACTAATAATGACACTCGCCCAGTGATGTGGCTTGCACCATAGTAAAGATGCACAGGTTGCCAGTGCTTAATTAATGCATCGCATTCCAATTCAACAATAACCCGTGTTGCAATAAACGCAGGTTGCTCTGCAAGTAACCAATCCCCTCGGGTAATATTTTCTTTATCAATATCGCCCACCAAGTTTAAGGCCACGCGATCACCTGCAACAGCGAATTCAGATATTTGGTTTTGCCGATGAATACCTCTGACGCGAACTTGCTTATCCGCTCCTGTCACCCATAGTGACTCACCAACTTGAATTTTTCCCGCTAATGCAGTGCCAGTCACCACTACCCCTGCACCTTTAACCAAAAAAACGCGGTCAATGGCTAAACGAAAACGACGTTGGATATTGGGATGTGAACCACTTTGCTGATGAAGTTGTTGCAGATATAAACGCAGCGCATCAATACCGCGCCCATCTTCAATAGACGTAATGAATAGTTTTGCATCTGGCCAACCTTGTTTAGCCAGCTCGGAGGTGACTTGCTCCGTAACCTGTTCAATTCGCGAATGATCGACTCGGTCAGCCTTCGTCAGTATAACACTGATATTTTCACAACCCGCTAGCCTTAAAATCGAAAGGTGTTCAAGGGTTTGCGCCATCACTCCATCATCACAAGCTACTACCAAAAGCGCATGGTTTATACCACCAATCCCAGCCAACATATTGGCTAAGAATTTTTCATGTCCTGGAACGTCGATAAAACCAATAGAGCTCCCATCTGGCTGTGGCCAGTAGGCATACCCTAGGTCAATGGTCATTCCGCGCTTTTTCTCCTCAGGGAGGTGTGCGGTATTTATGCCAGTAATGGCTTGAATTAAAGAAGTTTTACCATGGTCAACATGGCCTGCTGTCGCAAAAATCATGAAAGTAAAACCTGTAATAACGCGTGTTCATCATCAAGACAGCGCAGGTCAAGCCACAATTTACCGTCTTTCATGCGCCCAATCACTGGTTGAGGTAGCTGGCGCCACTGCGTAGCGAGTTGCTCTAATGTACTACCTTTTCCATTTAGCGGTGTGAATGTTACCGCAAAGCTAGGAAGACGGTCGACAGGAAGTGAACCGCTCCCTATTTGTGAGAGACAAGGCTCAACTTCAACAATAAATTTGTCCCCATAAAAGGCTTGTAGAGCAACAACTATGCTTTCTGCGCTATCACGAATAGTTTCAGGATCTCGTGTTAGCCAACGTAATGTGGGTAATTCTGTTGTGAGTTTTTCGGGAGTTAAATACAGTTTTAGCGTTGCTTCAAGTGCAGCTAGAACCATTTTATCAACCCGTAAAGCACGTTTTAATGGATGTTTTTGAATTGCATCAATCCATTTTTTCTTCCCTAAGATAATCCCTGCTTGTGGGCCACCAAGAAGTTTATCTCCAGAAATCGAAACCAAATCAATACCTTGAGAAAGGTAACTTTGTGGCATAGGCTCTGCGGGTAGCCCATAAGCCGTCATATCAATCATCGAACCACTGCCTAAATCAATTGCCGTTGGTAATTGGTACTTTCTACCTAGCTCTGCAAGCTCTTCACCTTCAACTTCTGCAGTAAATCCTTCAATACTGTAATTGCTGGTATGCACTTTCATTAATAGTGCAGTTTGATCATTAATCGCATTCTCATAGTCACGTAAGTGAGTCCGATTCGTTGTACCCACTTCAACTAATTGGCAGCCTGCCTGCGCCATCACATCTGGCACACGGAAAGCCCCACCAATCTCAACCAATTCACCACGAGAAACAATAACTTGCTGGCCATTTGCAACCGTTGCTAGCAATAATAAAACTGCGGCAGCATTATTATTAACAATACAGGCATCTTCGGCGCCAGTGAGCTCACACAGCAAGTCAGCAATCGCACGGTCACGATGCCCACGCATCGCACCATCTAGAGAATATTCTAATGTGACAGGCGAACTCATCACTTGGCTAACTGCATTCACCGCCGTGGTTGACATGACCGCACGGCCTAAATTGGTATGTAGCACCGTACCCGTCAAGTTAAACACGTTTTTTAGGGCGCTTTGCCCTAAAGCTTGATGGCGTTGTGCTAACTCTTTTACCCAATCTTCCTGCCAAGCAGGTAATTTCCCTGCCTGAGCAATACTGGCTCGAGCTTGCTCTTGCATCTCACGTAAACATGCAGTGACCCAGTGAGCCCCTGATTGTTCAACCAATATTTGCACTTCATCGAGCTGCAATAATTTATCAATAGCAGGAAGTTGGCGATATAAAGCCAAGTCTGATTCAGACATAGTCACGATTCTCTTTTACCGCTTATTTTTCACCAGGGAACAAGAACGGATTAATACTACTACGCGCAAAGCCTTCTTCTTCCATGCGTGCATCTAAAATAATTGAGGCTAAATCATCCGCGACAGCTTCAACTTTAGCTTCTTTTTCTTGATAAAGGATTTTCAAGTAGCTACCGCAATCACCGCAGCTTTCTGCTTTAACTGCCGCATTTTCATCATCTAATGACCAATAATTCAATTTACCTGTTTGCTCACAGTTACTGCATTTAACGCGCACCATATGCCATTCAGTTTCACATAAATTACAGTGTAAATAACGTAAACCTTGTGATGTACCAATTTGCACAATACTCGACACTGGCATGCTATTACATACAGGACAGAAATGGCGATGGTCTCCATGTTCTGCACGCGCTTTACCTGGGATATTTGCTGCCATTTGTGCCCAATACACCGATAATGCAGCCCAAATAAACATCGATTTATCCGCAGGAACTTTTTCAAACTCTTCATTTAGCAACGCAGTTGCCATGGCTTCGAGTTCTGTTTCAGACGCTTTATTCAGGTTTTCTAACGCCGGGCGTACAGACTCAGGCACGACTGGCATTAATTCGGCAATAATAGCCGTTAATAATTTGTGCCAATGCATTGTCCGTGGAAATGTTTTTGCATCCAATGGCGAATTATTGGTATTTGTTGAGCGCTCAAGGATAGATGCCATATCCATTTCTAATGGATTATCATGCTGTGCATTATGTTGTGCGGTTGCCACTTCAGCAGCAAAATTCAGATAATCTGCAAAAGGATGTTCTCCTGCACCAAGTTCTTTGAGTCGCTCAGCACGGCGTTGATATAAACTTTTTAAGTTAGGAAACAGAACTGGTGGAATAAAACCAATTCCCTTTTCTTTCAATCTTTCTTGTCCTAACTCTTCTTTAGGAACAATACGAATACCCATTGCGTTCTCACTTTTCTATTTTCTGAACAATTTTTTGAGCATAGGGTAAACCTATACTCAAATTAATCATTCCTATTTTATGCCATCGGCGGAAATTGCTGCCACTTACTGCTCAGGATAAAACAAAAACGGTTAGGTCGCTACCTTGATGCCCTTGTATCAAGACGGGTATTTGATCTGATAAGGGTTTTGTAGGCAACAAAGGAAAAAATGCAGACAAATTTACCTTAAGCAAAGAACAATTATGATACAAAATCACCGATGATAAAGGTATTTTCAAAGGTGTAAATCAATCTATTTCAATATCATAAATGACCGATTGTGGTGGCCTTAAAATCATCTATTCTTGTTAAAATATGTGGGGTTAATCAAACTTTAACGATATAAGAATAATTAATAAGCTAATAGATACAGCTAAATAAAGTTTTTATTGAAACATTAGCAAGGATATTTAAATTACTGCATTAATTTTCTTTGATATAGTTTTAAAACTAAATTATAGCGGAGACCGTAGAAATGAGAGAGTTATTAATCACACTAATAATTATACTTCCTATTTATTCAATTTTATTTATTAGCGAATTATAGATAAATGTTTAATTAGAATTCTAATAGCTGTATTTTATATTAATTTAACTTATAAAAACAACTTTTAGATTAAACTACCGTAATAGATTATTAATGGATTGAGATCCTAATTTAGAGTTTTCCAACCGACTAAGGACAGTTATGTTTTTCTCGAAACAATTAAACCAGTTTATTGCTTTGGCTAAAAATGGTTCGCTAAATCAAGCGGCAGAGTCTACCAATGTCACGTCTTCAGCGATATCACAAGGTTTGATTCTTCTCGAAAAAAAGCTAGGAAAGAATATTTTAGTTAAAAAAAAAATAAAATACTCATTTCCGATTATGGCATGGAGCTATTTAATAAAATAAACCCTCACTATGAAAGTATAAATAAAATATTAAACAACTTAACTGTGCCAAACAATGAAAAAAAAATTAAAATTCTTATTGATGGATTTCCATTCTATGGGATACATTCGATAATAAACAACCTATTGAAAAATAAGAGTATTAGCATTGAAGTTGAATGCAAGATCTCAAATGATATTTTGTATGAAATAAAAAACCACCACTATGACATCATAATATCACCTGTAGATATCGACGTTGACCATAAAAGTATACAAAAAATAAATTTAAAAACTGAAATATTAGGTTTAGTTTTTCATAAAGAATTAATGAAAAAAAGTATGAGCGTTGAGAAAATGATGAGTAATGAAATTCTTATTCAAACAAAATCATCATTCGAACATTGTACCATGATAGAATTTTTAAAAGAAATAAAAAAAATCGGTATAAACTTTAAAACACTTACAATAAACGAACTGGATTTATTACATTCATTAGAAAATAAAACTGGCTATTCATTCATGACTGAGGAATACTTTAATAAAAAATCGAATCCTGACTTGGTGTTTAAAAAAGAACCCTTTAATTTTTTTCTTAATAGGAGAGCTTATCTACTAAAAGAAAGTAATATTGAAATTTATTAATGAATAATTTTACTTTAAATAAAAATCAATTTAAATAATTCGAGACTAACAATGAAAATCATTTCTTTTTTTATGTTTTCTTTATTTTTATCTTCTTGCCAAAACAGTTTTATTAATGAAATTCAAGACAGTACAATTGAAATAAAAAACCCCAATCAGACAAAAAACAATGGACTATAATTTTCAACTCATTTTAAAAGGAAATTTCGTATGATAATTGGTGTAATTAGTGATATTCATATAGGCTCAGATCATGATAAAGAAGTATTGGCAACGTCTATTAAAAATATTAATCACTGTGGAGCCGAAGGGTTATTAATGGCTGGGGATATTGGTGATTATCATCAACATAGAAAAGATTCTTTTGATATTTTCCTAGAACAATTTCCAAAAAAATATCATCAAAATTTATTATTGATGTTAGGCAACCATGATGTCCGAACTGGGGCCGAACCCCATGAGCCATTAGACCCCGATTTAGTCGGATTATATGACTCTTACTTAGAAAAATGCAATATTGACCGGCAAGAAGATACAATGTGCATTGATGCATGGATTGATGGTTATCATTTTATTTGTTTGAACACAGATGTTCCTTTAAAAAATCAAATGGAATTAAATGAAGCATCACTTCTCTGGTTAGAAAAAAAACTGGCTGAAGGCGCTGATGCGAATAAACCGATTTTTGTGATGACACATCAAGCATTCAATTGTTCACATTGGCGGTCATACTTATATGGCGGATTTGGACCGCAAGATGAAAGACTAAAAAGTCTATTTTCTCGTTATCCCCAAATAATTATGTTAAGTGGTCACATTCATAATGGCTTTGGGATTATTGAAGCTATTCAACGTCCATTTGGAACATTAATTGATATTCCAAGTTTAACATTAGGTGAAAACGGGGTTACAGATAAAGGCACTGGCTATTTATTAAAAATAGAAGATGATAAACTAACCTTTGAAGCTTGGAATTTTTATCAAAATATTCATTTATCTGAATATGATACGATAATATTATTACCTACTTTATCAAGTTTAGCCGCTGAGCTACCAGATTATGCTGACGAAGAAACTGATTCATTAATTTCAGAATCAAATCTATTAATGAATAAAGAATACAAAGATGAATACATAAAAATCTATGACGAGAAAACATGGAAAGAAATTAATACCCTAAGAAATAAAATTATTAAATACAAATCTAAACCTAAATCTAATGAAATTAATTACCATAAATTAAAATTTAATAATGACGATAATATCACCATTGAGGTATTGAATGCAGCACTAAATCAGCACAACCATATTCTTATTGAATCAAAAAATGGTCACTGGGCTGACCAAATTACAATACCGCCACTAAAAAATAATCAATCCATTACCATTGATCCTACTGCGGCCTATTGTAGTACACTGATCGTGAATAAAGAGAAGCATAGGATTTCAACAGGTGAAAAATGTACGGTTTCCTGTAAGTCTTATTGGCAGTTTGAAATGAAAAATGACGTAGATTCGTTGGAGCAAAAATCAGCTTATCAGCTTACGTTTAAGAATGAAGATTCTATTACACAAAAAATGATAAAGGATATTTTTAAAACCAACGATAGTATATATATTGAAATTAAAAATGACAAATGGCTAAATAAAATTTCTATTCCCAAACTGCCCCTCAGTAATAAAAAGATTAAAGTTAAATCAACAGCGGATCGTAATAGTTCAATAGTTGGTGGCTACTATACGTATATTATTAAGTCAGGCGACTTATTGACTATTTCTGCAAAACAGGATTGGAGTATTGATAAAAAAAATTAAAATAACTTAACAACTAGTTCAATACGCGACTAATTATAATTTAGTCGCGTATTTTTATGCATACTCAACCCTTTGATATCACATAAATACCAAATAATAAAAGCCAATATTGAAAAGAAAATTATACTTTTAATAATTCTGGATAATACATCCGTTTCAGCGCTAATTCTAACCCTCTCACCTCTGCTAAGCCTTTTAAGCGGCCAATAGCGGAATAACCAGGGTTAGTCACTTTCTTCAAATCATCCAAAATTTGGTGACCATGATCTGGTCTCATTGGAATTGGTGCAAGCCCCGCAGCATGGCGTTTTTGTTCAACCGCTAAAATGGCTTTGACCACTTCAAACATATCGACATCACCTGCAATATGATTTCCTTCATGGAAAGTATTTGGGTTGTTTTCTCTCACCGTTGAACGTAAATGTGTGAAATGAATACGATCACCAAATTCATTAATCATTTTTACTAGGTCGTTATCGGCTCGCACACCATAAGAACCTGTGCACATAGTAAACCCATTATGAATGCTATCGCAGCTTTGCTTAATAAACCGCATATCTTCAATGGTAGAAACAATACGTGGCAGGCCTAAAATTGGGCGCGGAGGGTCATCGGGGTGAATAGCTAAAACCACATTTTCTTCTTCACATACAGGAACGATTTTCTGCAAGAAATAACGTAAGTTCTCACGTAACTGATTTTCATCAATATTATTATACAGCGCCAAGCGCTCACGGAATTGGTCTAATGTATAACCTTCTTCTGCGCCCGGTAGCCCTGCAATGATGGTTTTAATCAGGTTTTCGATATCATCAGATGACATATTGGCATAATACTCAGCCGCTTCTTTAACTTCTTGTTCTGAATAACTCGCCGCCGCATTTTCACGTTTTAAAATATGAATTTCAAACGCGGCAAAGGCAATATTGTCGAACCGTAACGCTTTGGAGCCATCTGGTAGCGTATAAGCAAGGTCAGTACGCGTCCAATCTAGAATTGGCATAAAATTATAGCAAATGGTCTTAATACCACAGGATGCTAAATTACGAATACTTTGTTGGTAATTTTGAATATAGAGATCAAAATTACCTTGTTGAGTTTTAATATCTTCGTGAACAGGAATACTTTCCACGACAGACCAAACTAACCCAGCATCTTCAATGATAGCTTTACGCTTTAAAATCTCCTCAACACTCCAAACTTCACCGTTAGGAATATGGTGGAGCGCAGAGACGATTCCCGTCGCCTCTGCTTGCCTAGCATCACTTAAAGAAACAGGGTCATTAGGACCGTACCAACGCCACGTATGCTCCATAAGTACTTCTCCTGCGATTATTCAAAAATAGTCTGATAAGGAATTGTTTCAAATAAGTAACCATCAAAATTGGGGTCATCAAAATCAGAAAGCTGCATTAGCGTATTTTTGACATTCTCTAAATGCTGCCACATCTCTTTTTTAGCCAATTCAGGATCACGTTTTTGTAGTGCATTTAAAATATTTTCATGATCAATCAACCACTTCTTCCGGTAAGTCGTATTGTCGATATGCTCATGTAGCTTATCCCACATAGGGCTTTGTAACCGCACAGCCCAGATATCATCAATAATCTTCGCCATCATGTCGTTCTTGCTTGCGCGAGCAATTAACACATGAAACTTATGATCATTCGCATCGTCACTTTCATTATTCGCAACTTTGATTCGCTCATCCTCTAGTAATGCGCGGATCTCTTGGATATCGGCTTTTGTTGCTGACAAGGCCGCACATGCAGCTATCGCACTTTCAATCACTTGGCGAGCTTGCAGTATTTCAAAAGGGCCATGGTCTAAGCTTTTGACTTCATCAATTAATAGATCTGGGTGATTGATGACATAAACACCAGAACCTTTCTTGATAGAAACCAATTTTTCAATTTCTAACATGATGAGTGCTTCACGTACCAATGAGCGACTAACATCATATTTTTTAGCGATCTCACGCTCTGGCATTAAACGACTTCCTATCGGATATTCACCAGATGCAATGAGCTCTTTTAACTGCTGACCTAGGTATTGGTACGAGCGGTATTGAGTTTTCATATATATGTACAACGCGTTGTCGAATTAAATTTAGTTCTTCCATTGTAGATTATCGTCCCTCACAACAATGGTCAACCAATTTATCCACTATTTCCACAAAATTAGTTAACCAATTTGTGATCAGATTCACTTATTGTCGTCTTTTTAGTCATTGTTTTTTAATTTACCGATTGATAGAGTGAAAAAAAGAAAATTTGGTTAACCAATAAATAAACCAGTTTGAGTAATGCGGGGTGATTTGGTTGATCAGTTGGTTAACAAGTAATAGGGATTTAGGCCAAAATGAAAATCATAAAAGCAGAAGTCTTTGTATGTAGCCCCGGTCGTAATTTTGTTACATTAAAAATTACCACCGATGAAGGCATATATGGACTAGGTGATGCCACCCTTAACGGGAGAGAACTCTCAGTGGCATCCTATCTTCAAGATCACCTCTGTCCTCAGTTGATAGGCCGTGACCCACATAAAATTGAAGATATTTATCAGTTCTTCTATAAGGGAGCTTACTGGCGTAGAGGCCCAGTTACGATGTCCGCCATTTCTGCGATTGATATGGCACTGTGGGATATTAAAGGCAAAATTGCCAACCTTCCAGTCTATCAATTACTCGGTGGCGCTTCTCGTGAAGGAGTGATGGTTTATTGCCATACCACGGGTACCGATATTGCCGAAACACTAGATAACTACGCGAAATATAAAGAAAAAGGTTTTAAAGCGATCCGTGTGCAGTGCGGCATACCAGGAATGGCAACCACCTATGGGCAGAGTAAAGGAAAAAACCTTGCTTATGAACCTGCCACAAAAGGCCATCACCCTGAAGAGCAATTTTGGTCAACCGAAAAATACCTCGATTTTATGCCCAAACTGTTTGAAGCCGTTCGGGACAAATATGGCTTCAATGAGCACCTTCTACACGATATGCACCATCGCTTGACCCCTATTGAAGCAGCTCGCTTCGGTAAAAGTATTGAAGATTATCGATTATTTTGGATGGAAGACCCAACACCAGCGGAAAACCAAGCTTGTTTTAGATTAATTCGTCAACATACCGTCACCCCAATCGCTGTAGGTGAAGTTTTTAATAGCATTTGGGATTGTAAACAATTGATTGAAGAGCAACTCATCGATTATATCCGCACCACAATCACGCATGCTGGAGGGATCACGGGTATGCGCCGGATTGCTGATTTCGCTTCACTTTACCAAGTCAGAACCGGTTCTCATGGTCCATCTGACCTATCCCCTATTTGCCATGCTGCCGCCTTACACTTTGATCTATGGGTACCAAATTTCGGCGTTCAAGAGTTTATGGGCTACTCCGAAGAAATGTTGTCCGTATTTACGACCAACTGGACGTTCAACGATGGTTATATGCACCCAAGTGATAAGCCCGGTTTAGGTATCGATTTTGATGAAAAACTGGCAGCGAAATACCCGTACAACCCAGCTTATCTTCCAGTTGCTCGTCTCGAAGACGGCACGTTGTGGAACTGGTAATTTTTATTTTATTCGGAGTTAAATATGAAAGCTGTAAAATCGGTAGTAATTAAAGAACCTAATACATTATTGATTGAAGAGCGTTCAGTTCCTGAACCAACTGAAAATCAAGTACAAATAAAAGTCCGATTAGCCGGTATTTGTGGTTCTGACAGCCATATCTACCGTGGCCATAACCCATTTGCAAAATATCCACGAGTGATTGGTCATGAATTTTTCGGTGTCATTGAAAAAGTCGGTTCCAGCGTAGACAGTAAACGCATTGGTGAACGTGTCTCTATCGACCCTGTTCTCAGTTGTGGTCATTGCTACCCATGTTCAATTGGTAAACCAAATGTTTGCGAGACACTAGAAGTATTAGGCGTTCATACTGATGGCGGATTCACTGAATATGTTAATGTCCCTGCAGCAAACGCTTATACCATTCCTGATTCAATCAGCGATGAATGTGCCGTTACCGTTGAACCATACTCTATTGCCGCCAACGTGACTTCGCATGTTCACCCAACTCAAGATGACATCGCATTAGTCTATGGTGCGGGTACGATTGGGTTAACCTGCGCACAGGTTCTCAAAGGGGTTTATCAAGTCAAAACCTTGATTGTAGTTGACCGCGTGGCTGAGCGTTTAGCTAGAGCAAAAGATTGTGGTGCTGATATTGTCATTGATAACTCACAAACCCCACTACCAGAGCAACTCAAAACACTGGGTCTTCGCCCAACGTTAGTACTTGATGCAGCTTGCCATCCCGCTATCTTACAAGAAGCCGTCTTGATTGCTTCTCCCGCAGCAAGAGTTTCTATTATGGGTTTTTCAAGTGAAGCAAGTGCCGTTACACAGCAAAGTATCACCAGCAAAGAGATTTCATTGTTTTCTTCACGTTTGAATGCCAAAAAATTCCCTGAGGTGATTAGCTGGATAGAATCTAAAAAAATTGACCCAACGAAAATCTTGACGCATCAGTTCCCATTCACTGAAGCGCAAGAGGCAATATTAACCTTTGAAAAAGACCAGAAGACCTGCTGTAAAATTCTTTTAACCTTTTAATTTAATTAAAAAAACTAAATCCGATTTTGGATACTACTCTACGTGATTAATAGGATAATAATATGAATACTCAGTCAATTGATCCATCAGGGAAAGTGGAACGCAGCTCTGGCGATCTGACCAAAGCTGCAGTTTCAGGCTGGCTAGGAACCGCTCTGGAGTTTATGGATTTCCAGCTTTACTCGTTAGGCGCAGCACTTGTTTTCCATGAAATATTTTTCCCTGAACAATCCGCTTCAATGGCATTAATTCTTGCTATGGGAACTTACGGTGCCGGATATGTCGCACGTATTGTTGGTGCGATTTTCTTTGGTCAAATGGGCGACCGAATCGGTCGTAAAAAAGTACTCTTTATCACCATCACCATGATGGGGGTGTGTACTACATTAATCGGGGTATTACCAACCTACGCACAGGTAGGTATCCTCGCACCGCTATTATTAGTTCTTTTGCGAATTATTCAAGGCCTAGGGGCAGGCGCTGAAATTTCAGGCGCAGGTACCATGCTGGCAGAATATGCACCAAAAGGCCGTCGCGGTATTGTGGCTTCACTCGTGGGTCTGGGGACAAACTGCGGCACATTAAGCGCCACTGCGATTTGGGCGGTTATGTTCTTCTGGTTAGACAAATCAGACTTGCTGGCGTGGGGCTGGCGTGTACCTTTCTTGGCAAGCTTCGTTGTGATGCTGTTTGCCGTGTGGTTACGACTGAATCTGAAAGAAAGCCCAGTATTTGAGAAAGTACAAAATACGGAAGAGCAAGAAGCCAAAGTTGCGGTACAAACGCCACCGAAAGAAAGTTTCTTTGCCATGTTTAAATCTAAAGCATTTTGGTTAGCAACTGGTATTCGTTTCGGTCAAGCGGGTAACTCTGGGTTAATTCAAACTTTCTTAGCGGGATATTTAGTTCAAAGCTTATTATTTGATAAAAGTATTCCAACTGATGCGATCATGATCAGCTCCGTTGTCGGTTTCCTGACCATTCCTGTGATTGGTCTGCTATCTGATAAATTCGGGCGCCGTATTCCTTATATTATTCTTAGTTTATCTGCCATGTTGCTCGCCTATCCGATGTTATCTATCATCGTCGATGGTGCGAACAGCGTTAGCTTAATTACCATCTGTATTATTATCGTTCATAACTGTTCAGTACTCGGATTATTTGCCTTAGAAAATATTACGATGGCTGAAATGTTCAACTCACGTAACCGTTTTACTGGTATGGCTGTGGCCAAAGAAATTGGTGGCTTAATTGCCTCTGGTTTAGGCCCAGTTCTAGCGGGTATTTTCTGTAGCATCACCGGAAGCTGGTGGCCAATTGCAATCATGATCATCATTTACTCTGCCATTTCATTAATCAGTGCCATTATCATGCCTGAAGTGAAAGATCGTGATTTAACCAGCACGTTGGATGCGGTTGAAGAGGCTGAACAACAAAAAGGTAAAGTGAAATATGCAACTGTCAACCAATAACCTAAACCAATTACCCGCCACAATCAAAGTACCAAGCTATGATAGGGAGCAGGTAAAGGTAAAAATGCTTCACTTAGGTTTCGGCGCGTTCCACCGCGCCCACCAAGCCATCTTTGCGGATATTTTAGCTACGGAACAGCAGAGTGATTGGGGTTTTTGTGAGGTCAATTTAGTCGGTGGCGAGCAACAAATTGAAGATTTACTCGCTCAAGACTGCCTTTATAACGTAGTTGAAATGCAAGGCGATAATTGGCAAACCCGTACTGTCGGTGTGGTAAAAGAAGCATTACACCCAACCATTCACGGAATTGATGCCGTTATCAATCGCATGTTAGACCCTAATATTGCCATCGTTTCCATGACGGTTACTGAAAAAGGTTATTGCTATGTGCCCGCGACAGGTTCGATTGATTTTGCGAACCCCGCTATTGCGCATGATTTAGCCTCACCAAATACCCCGAAATCACTACCGGGTCTGATTGTTGAAGCCTTAAAACGCCGTAAGGTACTGGGTATTACACCATTTACGGTCATGTCCTGTGACAATATGCCTGAAAATGGCCATATCACGAAAAATGTCATTTTAGCGATGGCTGCAAAACAGGATATTGAATTGGCCAATTGGATTGAAGCCAATGTCACCTTTCCATCTACCATGGTGGATAGAATTGTGCCTGCCATGACACCAGACACAGCGGAGAAAATTCAATCCCAGCTAGGCCCTGTCGTTGACAAAGTCGCCATTGCCTGTGAGCCATTTCGCCAATGGGTGATTGAAGACAATTTCGTCGCAGGTCGCCCTGAATGGGAAAAAGCGGGCGCTCAGTTAGTCACGGATGTCGTTCCATTTGAAGAAATGAAGCTGCGCATGTTAAATGGTAGCCACTCTTTCCTTGCTTATTTAGGTTATTTGGCTGGTTACCAATATATTAATGAGTGCATGCAGGATAGCGCTTATGAAAAAGCCGCTTATCACTTGATGGTCAATGAGCAAGCACCAACGTTATCCATCAAAAATGTGGATTTACCAGCCTATGCTAATGCCCTGATTGAGCGTTTTAAAAATACGGGGTTGAAACATCGTACTTGGCAAATCGCGATGGATGGAACGTTGAAATTATCCCAACGTTTACTCGATTCTATCCAAATTCACCTGAAAAATGGCCAATCATTTGATTATTTAGCCTTAGCCGTTGCGGGATGGATGCGTTATGTCAGCGGAAAAGATGATCATGGCGCAGAAATTCAAGTCAGCGACCCACAGGCTGTAAAATTGGCTGAGCTGGTTGCAAACAGCACTGATGATGAAAGCCGTGTTCGCGCATTGCTGTCCCTCAACAGTTTGTTTACCGAAGAACTGGTTAATAATTCACTATTTACTGAAAAGGTGACTGCATTTTACCTTTCACTGCGTGATAACGGTGCCAAGAAAACCATTGAAGCACTCAACCACCAGCACACCCTGTAATAACATATTAGTAGGCGGGTTTCCCCCGCCTTTTTCACTCAAACTTCGCTTGAACTATAATCTACTGTGTTAGCGGCGGAAACCAAATAGCTTGCTGACCACTCACCAACCGTTCTTGGTTAATCCAAGTAAAAGGTGCGGGTACCTGAGCTTGCAAACGCACATCTTCAGCCCCTCTTTGTGCTGTCAATGTGGGAGTAAGGACAACAGGCTCTGGCCCATAAATAGCCGCTGACGTAGAATCACGCTCGTTTCGCCCGCCACAAACCACCCATAACTGGTTTAATGTAGCAATTGCATAAGGGATAAAATCGACACGCCCTGTTGGCGGCTCTTCAACCGAAAAAAGATGGCTATCAATTTCCACTTTTAAATCACATGGGATGCCCGCTGGTGCAGCAAGAATATCAGCACGTAACATACTGTATAACCCCCCTAATTCAGGAACGTCTAATTCATGTGCCGCCGCCAGTGCAATACGCCCAATTGGCGTTGCTGTCACACTCACAGCGCTACCCGCTGTTGCCCAGCCGCTATCCCGTTCATTAAGATGTGTGACACGATAGCGGGCTAATATTTCCCCTGATGGGCCCGCAAGAATGACGGTGTGGAACACTTTATCAATCTCAATTTCAGGATAACTTCCAACAATATAGCCTTTTCCTTGATGAGCAGCCTGACACAGTGTTTGTTCAAATGCTCCCCCTTGCTTTTCAGCATGGGACAAAATAAGGTTCGGGTCATTCGTATAAGGAAGCGCAGAGAGCTCGGGTAAAACCAGCAATTCATTTTCTCCCACTTGAATTGCATCTAACTTAGAAATAGATTTTTCCCACTGAGCAGCAATAAGCGTCGTTTGTATTACTGTTTCTGTCGCATTGATATCTGTTGGGCTGCGGTGAAAAGCCAGTGTTGGGAAATATAATTCAGGGCGGCGCTTCGCGAGTAATGCATCACGTTGCTTATCTGCTTCGTCTAAATCAATCGTCGCACAGTATATGCCATTTAGCCCGGGTTCTAGCTCTAGCGGGCTAAGCACGGGAGATTGAGCCACTTTATGCCCTGATGGCGACCACACACTTGAGCCCCCATTATAGTAAAGCTGCCCTTTAGTAATTGGGTTAGTTTCAATTCCACTTCGGGTAGCACAAATAACCCACAACCCATTGAATGCGCTCATATGTTGTACATGCGCAACCGTTGAGTGGTCGCCCAACATTTCAGCAGGGGTGGCATTTGGCATCATTCGGTCGGATACTGAATGCCAACCAATGATTTGCGCCCCTTCTAATGCAGCTAATCGAACGTATTGCCAGTAGGTATCATCATAACAAATCAATAATGCGATACGGCCAATCGGTGTTTCAAAAGTTTTGACACCAGTATTGCCCGGTGCAAATACTTTTTGATCTTGAGAATTCAGGCCTATTTTACGATATTTACCAATAATACCTTCCGGCCCCATCAAAACGGCTGAATTATAGGCGAGCCCTGTTTCGCTATCTCGCTCCGCGATACCGACACTCATATACATTCCTGTTCGAGCCAATACAGGCAGTATTGCAGCAGTCGTTTTGCCAGGGATAGTATCTAAATAAGGTGCTAATTCCGTAGAGTCCGAAAATAAATAACCACTCACTGCCGTTTCTGGAAATACGGCATAATTTACCCCTTGAGCAGCCACTTTTTCTGTCGCTTCGACTAAACGTTGAATATTCCCATTTAAGTCTCCCCATGCAGGAATAAAATCAACGGCTGCGACTTTACTGCTTTTTTTTATTTCAGCAATACTCATACAATAATCCTTATTCAAAGAATTTATTAATAAAAAAATAAAAACTAAATAGGGAAAAATATTTCTATAATTCCAATTGATTGAGGTAGTAATCGCCTGAATTTAGCGGCTATATTTGAATATATCTAATATCTGAATATAGCCGCTAATATTAATTAGCTTTTTTAGAAAATCATATTAAGAGCTAGTTTAATATTATTAATTAAATAACATTATTTTTTTTCATTTCCATAATTTGTTCATCACTATAACCAAGCTCTTTTAATACTTCGCTATTATGTTCCCCAAGCAATGGAGCACTTTTAATTTCAGGGATAAACGCTGAAAATTTCATTGGGCAACCCACCGTTAAATATGAGCCTCGTTTTGGTTGTTGAACTTCGACAATCGAACCACTACGACGCAAAGAAGGGTCATCCATAATTTCTTTCATACTTAATACTGCAGAACATGGCACATCAAACTGATCAAAATAATCAGTTAGTGCATGTTTATCTTTGTCTTTAGCGATTTCTTCAATTGCATCCCATACATCTTGGATATGACTTGCACGTGCCTGTGTAGTGGCAAAAGCAGGATCGGTTTTCCATTCTGGGCGCCCAATAGCATCACAGGTATTTTCCCAATTATGGTCTTGATTAATAAAATAAATATAGGCATTTGGGTCAACATCGCTACCTTTACATTTGAGCATTGTTCCCGGCTGACCGCCACCACTCGCATTCCCCCCACGAGGAACCGCATCACCAAACGTGCCATTTGGGTATTGAGGGTATTCCTCTAAGAAACCGAGTTTTTCTAAACGTTGTTGGTCACGTAATTTCACACGACATAAATTAAGCACCGCATCTTGCATTGACATAGTAACGCGTTGCCCTTTACCTGTTTTTTCACGGTGTAATAACGCCGTCAGTATGCCTATCAATAAATGCATACCCGTATTACTATCCCCCAATGCCGCAGCACTTACGGTCGGAGGGCCATCAGGAAAACCCGTCGTTGATGCTGAACCACCAGCAGATTGAGCAACATTTTCATAGGCTTTCACATTCGCATAGGGTGAATTCTCATTAAACCCTTTAATCGACCCAAAAATTAATCGAGGATTGAGTTCTTGGATGTGCTCCCACGTAAACCCCATATGGTCGATAGCCCCCGGATGAAAATTTTCAACTAATACATCAGATTGACGTATTAGTTTCTCCATCACGGCTTTTCCCTCTGGCGTTTTGGTGTTGAGCTCTAAAGAGCGTTTGTTACTGTTTAACATCGTAAAATACAGCGCATCCACATCAGGGATATCTCGCAATTGATTACGTGTCACATCCCCAACGCCTGGGCGTTCAATTTTGATCACATCAGCACCGAACCAAGCAAGCATTTGTGTACATGACGGGCCTGACTGAACCCCAGTAAAATCAAGAACGCGTATCCCATCAAGCGGTTTTGAAGAAGTCATAATTCACCTTTTTACAAAACTGCCATGGCGTCATTTCTCACGCCATGGCAACTCATTTTGCCCCATTGACTCTTTCTATGAAACGAGTCGAGAGATGTAGATCCACGCTGGAGCTGCGATGATAAAACCAAGTACACTCACCGCCAGCGACGCAGTTCCTGTCCGGGTATACAGATTAAAGCGACTTGCAATAATTATTCCAGAGAAAGCAGGTGGCAATGCCCCAGCTAATACCATCATTTGCAGTTGCTCTGTTCCCATATTAAACATCATACCCGCCAGTAACATTAACCCTGGCATTAAAACTAGCTTTAATAACGTGTTATAAACAATCTCACCATCGAACTCGAACTTATTAGCGGCTAATGTCAGACCGGCGGCAAATACCGCAACACCAGAGTTTGCTTTCGCAATTAAATCAAATGTTGGGTCCCAAACGGTAGGAATTTTCACACCAACCAATACCAGTGCGGTCGCAAGTACCGGAGCCCATACGACGGGTTCTTTAAAGGCGGATATTAATGCATCCATACCGCCACCACCCTTTTTCCCTTCCGCATCAGATGGGTTCAGTAGGAATAGGCCAATAGGGATTGTAATGGCATTAACGATGATGGAAATAATAGCGACAACTAACCCAGTTGAAACAGTTTCACCATAAATAGGGTCTAGAACCGCAAACCCTAAGAAACCAATTGTCGGAGAACCTGCAATTAATGCACATACCGCAGCTTCGCCACGACTATGTTTAAAAATATATTTACAGCTAAAGAAAGAGAAAAAGAAACAAACGAGCAAGACCACAAATGAAATAATAGTCAATTTAGCGTCTGCAAATATCATTTCTCGATTAGCGCGTGCGATAGAAACAAATAATGCAGCAGGTAATGCGTAATTTAATACCAACTTATTAAATGCTTTCGCTTGGTCACTGGTAAACACATTTCGTTTACCACTCACATAACCTAATACCATAATAATAATGATAGGTAATAGGTCGCTCATAAAAATCTTATACATAAAATCAGCCATAAGACCCACCTATTTTTGGCAATAAGACCCCGTACGCCACTCATTAAAAATGAGCCGCGTAGGGTTATCTTTGTTAGTTAACGTTATGCTGCGTTAATTTTTTACGACAGACTTCGGATTTAAATTACCAATATGGCCACTTTCCGTTCCAACTGCAGGGTCAATAACAACATTTATCAAAGTTGGATGACCCGATGCTAAACCGGCCCTCAAGGCTTCCTGTACCTCTGCAGGTGTTGTTGCTTGGTAGCCGATGCCACCAAAAGCCTCAATCATTTTGTCATAACGCGCTCCGCCCATTAAAACGGTAGGAGAAGGGTCTTGATCACCATGGAGGTTTACGCCATCACCACGGTAAATCCCACCATTATTGAAAATCAAAATAGTGACAGGCAATTTGTAGCGACAAATCGTTTCGATTTCCATACCACTAAAGCCAAAAGCACTATCGCCTTCAATCGCCACAACAGGCTTACCACTTGTTACAGCGGCTCCCACTGCATAACCCATTCCGACCCCCATAACACCCCATGTTCCACAATCTAAGCGTTTACGTGGTTGGTACATATCAATAATATTTCGCCCATTATCAAGCGTGTTAGCGCCTTCATTGACGACATAGACATCTTGGTGATCGACCAGCACATCACGGATTGCACGTAATGCGTTGAAGTAATTCATCGGGGAAGTGTCAGTGTTTAACTTAACTGCCATTTTCTCGACATTGATTTTCTTGTGCTCATCAATACTGACAATCCATTCTGTTGGTGATTTAACAGGGGTTGATTTAAGTCCTGCCAATAATGACTCAATACTGGAGTAAATATCACCAACAACTGGGGCCGCTATTGGGCGGTTACTATCAATTTCGGAAGGTTCAATATCTAACTGAATAAATTGCGTTTCTGGTGACCAATGCTTACCTTTACCATGGTCAAGTAACCAGTTAAGACGTGCTCCCATTAATACCACAACATCTGCACTGGATAAGGCATATGAGCGAGCTGATGCGGCTGATAGAGGATGTGTATCTGGCAGCAGCCCCTTAGCCATTGACATCGGTAAATAAGGGATACCGGTTGTTTCAATAAATTGACGAATATTGTCATCCGCTTGGGCATAAGCTGCACCTTTACCCAAAATAATTAATGGTCGCTTAGCCGAGGCGAGCAACTTAAGGGCTTTATTCACTGAATCTGGTGATGGAATTTGTCTTGGTGCAGGGTCTTCAACTGTAAAAATGGTTTTATCCGCTGCATCCTTGTCCATCACGGCAGACAACACTTCCGTTGTTAAATCAAGATAAACCCCACCAGGACGACCTGATACCGAAGCTCGGATTGCCCGGGCTAGTGCGATACCAAGATCCTCAGGTTTATTCACACGATAAGACGCTTTTACAAAGGGTTTTGCCGTGTTCATTTGGTCTAACTCTTCGTAATCACCCTGCTGCAAATCAATTATCGCTCTGTCGCTTGAGCCACTGATTTGAATCATTGGAAAACCATTGGTCGTTGCATTAGCAAGAGCAACCATACCATTCAAGAAACCCGGCGCCGAAACCGTTAAACAGATACCCGGTTTTTGGGTAATAAAACCACTGATTGCAGCTGCGTTACCCGCAGATTGCTCATGGCGGAAACCAATATAGCGAATACCTTCAGCTTGCGCATGCCTTGCCATGTCAGTCACTGGAATTCCAACAACACCGTAGATTGTATCAATGCCATTTTTTTTAAGTGCATCGACAATAATATGCATACCATCAGTCAGGTTTTGGGTTTGATCAGCAGACATGTCTACCTCATAAATAACTGATTAAAAGATTAAATGGAGTGATTTCTCACCCCAATATTTAAAATTAGATCGCTTTGTTCGCTCGCATAGTCGCAATTTCATCTGCGCTATAACCTAACTCAGTTAGGACTTGCTCTGTATGCTCACCCAACAATGGTGCGCTTTTGATATCTGGTGTAAAGGAAGAGAATTTCATCGGGCAACCCACCGTCAAGTAAGTCCCGCGTTTTGGCTGCTCAACTTCAACAATACTTCCGCTCTTACGCAGAGATTGGTCTCGTGCTATTTCACGCATACTGAGTACAGGAGCACAAGGTACACCGTATTTACTTAAGTACTCGACCGCTTCATGTTTATCTTTATCCGCTAAGAATTTTTCAATTTCAGCAAAAATATCAAAGATATGAGGTTGACGAGCCTTTGGTGTATTGTAAGCGGGGTCAGTTGCCCATTCAGGCTTACCAATAGCAATACAGGTTTGCTCCCAGTCCTGCTCTTGGATAGTAAAATAAATATAAGCATTTGGGTCAGTTTCCCAGCCTTTACATTTTAAGATCCAGCCAGGCTGGCCACCACCGCCAGCATTACCGCCACGAGGAACTGCATCACCAAATGTGCCATTTGGGTATTGTGGATATTCTTCAAGGTAGCCAATTTTCTCTAAACGTTGCTGGTCACGAAGTTTGACACGGCACAAGTTGAGTACGGCATCTTGCATCGACATAGTCACTCGCTGGCCTTTTCCTGTTTTCTCGCGATGTAATAACGCTGCGAGTAAGCCAATGAGCAAGTGCATACCTGTATTACTATCACCTAATGCTGCGGCGCTCACTAATGGCGGGCCGTCCCAAAACCCTGTGGTTGATGCGGCACCACCTGCGGCTTGGGCAACGTTTTCATAAGCTTTAACATCTGCATAAGGAGAGTCTTCATCAAAACCTTTGATGGAACCGAAAATCAAACGAGGATTTAATTCTTGAATGTGCTCCCAAGTGAAACCCATATGGTCAATTGCACCTGGATGGAAGTTCTCAACGAGGACGTCGGCTTGCTTAATCAGCCGCTCCATAACCTCTTTACCTTCTGGAGTTTTTGTATTTAATTCCACTGATCGCTTATTACTATTAAGCATCGTGAAATACAGCGCATCCACATCAGGTATATCCCTTAATTGGTTACGCGTGACATCTCCAACTCCAGGGCGCTCAATCTTAATAACATCTGCGCCGAACCACGCTAACATTTGAGTACAAGATGGTCCTGATTGTACACCGGTGAAATCCAGTACTTTAATACCTTGTAAAGGAAGATCCATGTGGTACCTCTTTATTTAGCTATCGTAAATGGAATGAATTAGGGTTCTATTATTTAGCTGTGTTAAAAAGATATTTGAATATATGACTATTTTTATATTTATTAATAATTACATTACTATTTTTATTAAATAATATCACCAATGTCCAGCAATTAATTCTTTTAATATATATGCATTATAACATTCTTAAAAAAAACAAATATCAGAACATTAGTTTACTTTTAAATTAAAATAAAAAACAAAGTCTCGAATTAATCAGCAGTGACCATTTAAGATAGACCTTTATTGATCTAATATCAATATTCAATAGCTATTCACAAAAAAACAACAATCACAAAAATAGTTTATTATCAATAAATTAAAGGGTTGATGCCTTTTTTTTACATAATATAAAAACGAATAAATGTTTATTTGTTTATTATTGGTTTAAAAAAATTGTAAATCATACGCGAAATAAGAGCATCTTTATTTGATGTGTATTTTTTTATTAATCTTATTTTGATTAACTATAATGATAATAAATCGCAAACAGGTCATCAAATAAATATATCTAATTTTATTTCTTTCAAATAAATTGAATGTTTATATTTTTTAGATATAAAAAACCCACAAATAACATTAGTCATTTGTGGGTTTGATAACAACAATAATAAAACTTAGTTTTTCTCTTGTTGCTGTTTTTGCTGTTTTTCTTTTTCCAAAAGCTGGCGGTACCACAATGGATGGTGTTTTCTAGCCCAACCACGAGTCACCCAACCTTCAACCATCGCACGTACTGAACCTTTCACCCAAATCGCTGCATAAGCGTGAACCACAATCATGATGATCAACGCAATCGCAGAGAGCGAGTGAATAAGAATCGCTGCACGATAAACAGGGATTGGGAAGTAATCTGCAAAATAAGGGCGCCACATAATCACTCCCGTGACCACCAGCGCTAATAAGCAGATAGTGACAACCCAATACACCCCTTTCTGACCGAGGTTATATTGGCCGACATCGCCCGCCTCTTCGTTTTTCAGTACTTTACCGATATTTTTTGCCCACTTGATATCTTCTTTATTAATGAAGTTATGATGGAAATAGCGGAAGAACATAAATACGAACAGCAAGAACATCGCCGTACCCACAAATGGATGCAAAATTCGCGACAGTTGTGGCGTACCTAAAATGTTCATAAACCAGTTTAGTGAAGGGAAAAAGAACCCTAATCCACTGATTGCCGTGAACAAAAAGCAAATCACAACCGCCCAGTGATTGATCCTTTCAATCGGTTTATGGCGGATAATTTTGTCGTTATCATCTGGCATCATTTCTGATCCTCCCCTTCTTTTGATTTCGAAGTGTCAGATGACATTGCATTATGCAAATCTTCTAAAGCCTCTTCTTCATCTTTTTTGGAGACGCGGTTTGGACCAATACCCACATAGTGGAAGATGGCCGCCGCAAATGTTGCAGCAAAACCAACCGCTGCTAACGGTTTCCAGATACCTTTCCAGAAAGTCACTGTTGGGCTGATTGTCGGGTTTTCTGGTAATCCGTGATACAACTGAGGTTTATCTGCATGGTGCAGAACGTACATCACGTGCGTACCACCAACGCCCTCTGGGTCATATAAACCTGCATTCGCATAACCACGGGTTTTCAGCTCTTCAACACGCTCACCAGCCATGTTAATCATGTCTTCTTTGCTACCGAAGTGGATAGCACCCGTTGGACATGTTTTCACACATGCAGGTTCTTGACCGACTTCAACACGGTCAACACACAGCGTACATTTGTATGCGCGGTTATCTTCTGGGTTAATACGTGGTACATCAAACGGGCAACCCGCAATACAATAACCACAACCAATACAGTGTTCCGATTGGAAGTCAACGATACCGTTTTTGTACTGTACTATCGCGCCTTCCGAAGGGCACGCCTTCAGACAGCCCGGGTCAGCACAGTGCATACAACCATCTTTACGGATCAGCCATTCAAATTTATCGTTCTCTTCCACTTCAGAGAAGCGCATTACCGTCCATGACTTAGCGGTTAAATCTGTTGGGTTATCATATACCCCAACGTTAGTCCCGATTTTGTCACGGATATCGTTCCACTCGGAACAGGCAACCTGACAAGCTTTACAGCCGATACAGGTCGTCACATCGATAAGCTTTGCAACTTCTTCCTTATAATCCCGCACCTGAGGTGCGGGAGTCAGGGAATTGGTGGCAGAGCGACGAATAATGTCCTGAGATTGCATTGACATAATTTATCTCCTTACACCTTTTCCACATTGACAAGGAACGATTTAAATTCCGGTGTCTGAGTATTCGCATCACCGACAAACGGCGTTAACGTGTTCGCGATAAAGCCTTTCACAGCCAAACCTTCAAAGCCCCAGTGAATAGGAATACCGATTGTATCGATATCTTTACCTGCCACTTTCAGCGTATGAATACGTTTGGTGACCACGGCTTTCGCTTTGATATAACCGCGTTTAGAGCTGACTTTCACCGTATCGCCTTGTTTAATACCTTTTTCATTCGCCAGACGCTCACCAATTTCAATGAACTGCTGTGGCTGAATGATGGCATTTAGCAAGGCATGTTTTGTCCAATAGTGGAAATGTTCAGTCAAGCGATAAGTGGTTCCCACATAAGGGAATTCTGTCGCTTTACCCATTTGGGCCCAGTCGTCTTTAAACACACGAGCCGCAGGGTTTGACACAACTTTCGGGTGCAGTGGATTGGTATCCAATGGCGTTTCAATTGGTTCATAGTGCTCTGGGAATGGGCCTTCGGCCATTTTATCCAGTGCGAATAGACGTCCCATCCCTTCCGGTTGCATGATAAACGGACCAACACCACTTCCCGGCGCGGCATTGCTATAGTCAGGAATATCCATTCCTATCCATTTGCTACCATTCCACTCGAGGATTTGGCGTTTTGGATCCCATGGTTTACCCATTGGGTCTGCTGATGCACGGTTATAAATCACACGGCGGTTCAGAGGCCATGCCCATGCCCAACCTAATGTATTCCCCAGACCTGTTGGGTCAGAGTTATCACGGTTAGCCATTTGATTGCCTTTTGGCGTCCAGCTTCCCGTAAATATCCAGCAGCCACTCGCCGTGGTACCGTCATCACGTAACTGAGCAAACGAGCTAAGCAGCTCACCTTTTTTCGCAATAACGTTGCCATCAGCATCTTTCAAATCAACTAAAGCATAGCCATTGTTTTCTTGAGCAACTTCTTCTGGCGTTGGGTTATCACGGTCAAAGTAATTCCAAGTCATACTTAGAACTTGTTCAGGTACCGCACCGCCTTCAGAGGCATACAGTTGGCGTAGACGGTGGAAAATACCAGACAGGATTTCACCATCACTGATAGCTTCCCCAGGGGCATCCGCACCTTTCCAGTGCCACTGTAACCAACGTGCCGAGTTCACAATCGAACCATTTTCTTCAGCAAAACAGCAAGATGGCAGACGGAATACGGTAGTTTGAATTTCTGCCGGGTTCACATCATTCATTTCGCCGTGGTTTTGCCAGAAATTCGACGTTTCGGTGTTCAGCGGGTCAACGGTGATTAAATACTTCAGCTTAGAAAGCGATTTAATAACTTTGTTTTTATTCGGGAATGACGCTACTGGGTTAAAGCCTTGGCAGATATAGCCATTCACTTCCCCTTTATCCATCATTTCGAAATAACGCAGTACATCGTAGCCTTGATCCCATTTCGGTAATAAATCAAAGCCCCAATTATTTTCTTTCTGCGCTTTATCGCCATAGAATGTCTTCATCAAACTAACAAAGAATTTCGGGTAGTTACCCCAATAGTTTACCTGGCCTTCAACCGTCGCTTTTGGCGTGTTTGCAGCTAAGTAACTTTCTAATGTCGTTTGTTTTTCTGATGGTAAGGTCAAATAACCCGGCAAGCTTTGTGACAATAAGCCTAAGTCAGTCAAACCTTGGATATTGGAGTGTCCACGCAGGGCATTTACACCACCACCTAACATCCCCATATTACCCAGCAGTAATTGGATCATCGCCATGGTACGGATATTTTGCGCACCCACGGTATGTTGAGTCCAACCTAATGCGTATAAGAACGAGGCTGTTTTATCTTTAGCACTGGTTTCAGCCAAATACTCACAAACTTGTAGGAAGTCTTTGATCGGCGTACCACAGATATTATTCACCACTTCAGGTGTATAACGGCTGACGTGCTCTTTTAATAGGTTTAACACACAGCGTGGATGTTTCAGAGTCGGATCGCGCAGCGCAAGGCCGTTTTCATCCATCTCATAGTTCCACGTGGTTTTGTCGTATTGACGTTTTTCTTCGTCATAACCTGTGAACAAGCCGTCATCAAAACCATAATCTTCACGAATAACTAAACTGGCGTTGGTATACGCTTCCACGTATTCACGCTGAATTTTTTCATTATCCAGTAAGTATTTGATAACACCTGATAAGAACGCGATATCTGTACCAGAACGGATAGGCGTGTAAAAATCCGCCACTGCCGCAGTACGGGTAAAGCGTGGGTCAATCACAATTAATTTGGCTTTATTATGGATTTTAGCTTCCATCGCCCAGCGGAAACCGACTGGATGCGCTTCTGCCGCATTACCACCCATAACGACAACTAGGTTTGCATTTTTAATGTCAACCCAGTGGTTGGTCATCGCACCGCGACCAAATGTTGGAGCAAGACTTGCTACCGTTGGTCCGTGTCAGACACGCGCTTGGTTATCGACGGCAAGCATGCCGAGAGCGCGGGTAAATTTTTGTGTTACAAATCCACTTTCGTTACTGCCCGCCGATGCGCACAGCATACCAGTGGTCAGCCAACGGTTAACGGTGACACCCTCTTTATTTTTCTCAATAAAGTTCGCATCACGGTCTTCTTTCATTAACTTAGCGATACGGTCAAACGCGTCGTTCCACGTGATACGTTTCCACTCATTGGTACCCGGCTCACGCACTTCTGGGTATTTCAAGCGGCTTTCACTGTGGATGAAATCGATAAGTCCAGCACCTTTCGGACAAAGTGCACCACGGTTTACCGGATGATCCGGGTCCCCTTCAATATGGAAAATGCTCTCTTTTGCATTTTTCGCGCCATCACCGAGGCTGTACATTAACAGCCCACAGCCGACAGAACAGTAGGTACAGGTATTTCTGGTTTCCTTCGCACGCAGTAATTTATACTGGCGCGTTGACGCTAACGCGGTAGCGGGTGCAAAACCCAAAGCCGCTGCAGTCGTACCTGCCATACCGCCAGCGCAGATCTTAAAGAACTGCCTTCTGCTGACTTGCATGGGGATCTCCTCATTTACATTGCTCATGTTTACCTAACGTCAATCGCGATAATCAGGTAAACTGTTCTTATTCAACGTCTTCCTTACGTATCCAGGTTCATTGCCTGGCAAATGGTGTAAATTCTTTTTACCCATAATTAATATTATGTATCATTAATGCTAGGAATTCATCTAATGTATGAAACAAATACTACAAATGACTCCAAATTAATCAAAATGATTGGCTTAAACCAAACAACCGTGCAACAAAAAGGCAACCTTAATTTACCCGTTAATGATTATGTTGCGGAGGAATATCCTGTTGCTTTAGTCTTCAATGGCATATCTCACGTAGTGATGATGGCGACGCCAAAAGATTTGGCGGATTTTGCTATCGGGTTCGCCCTTTCGGAAGGAATAATACAGTCAGGTGATGAAATTCGTGGAATTGATATCGTTGAAGGCTGCAACCGCGGAATTGAAGTACAAGTTGAATTATCTAGCCGCCGGTTTATGGAGTTAAAAGAACGCCGTCGTAATCTAGCGGGGCGTACAGGCTGTGGTATTTGTGGAACAGAACAACTTGAAGAAATTTTCAAACCTATCACCCCGCTACCTTTTACCCAGACCTTTTCTCTCTCGCACCTCGATAATGCATTACATGAATTGAAAAAAGTGCAAGAAATTGGCGCATTAACGGGCTGTACCCATGCGGCCGCATGGATTTCACCAGAAGGGCAATTAGTCGGTGGATGCGAAGATGTCGGTCGCCATGTTGCACTCGATAAACTTTTGGGTATGAAACATCGCAACCAATGGCAACAAGGTGCAGTACTGGTTTCTAGCCGTGCCAGCTATGAAATGGTGCAAAAGGCAGCCAGTTGTGGCGCTGAAATTTTATTTGCCGTTTCTGCTGCCACCGCGCTTGCTATTGAGGTAGCAGAGAAAGCCAACTTAACGTTAGTTGGATTCTGTCGTCAGGGGAAAGCGACAGTGTTTACGCACGGAAGTCGAATTAAAGATTAAAGGGGCATAATTAGTCCCAGCCTTTATTTAATCTCGCTGCTTTGTGATGTAATCCGGATAGAATTGAGTCTGCGATATGCTCAGGGAAATCTGTGGGTAATTGTTCTCTCACTTTCTTAATAACACTTTCCATTTGCTCACCAAATTCAATTAAGATTTTTTCCATCTCAGCACGATCAAATCCAACGGCTTTGGCCGTTGAAAAAAAATGTCTTGGGAAAATTTGCTCTATATTGTATTTCATCCCCCTTGTTCCCTTCAGCCCCATAGCCAATTTGGCATCTCTAGGGTTAATTCCCCTCCCCCCATAACTAGGATACATGGACAAAATATCGTAAAAAGGTGTTAACTGATAACGGCCTTCAGGTTCAATAAATAATGAAAAATTTTTAGCATGGCCATCCGTCGCTGCAAGTAACCAAAACAAAACCTGGCTCTTCATAAACTGATATCTATCTTTCTCTGCATTTATTGAACCTAATAAGTAATTCATAATTTCAGAAATACCCGGTCCACCATGATTTTGATATTTTCTTGCCGGTGAAATATTCAATGTTTGACAAAAATCTTCTTGTGGTAAACGCATAATCCACGAGGAATCAGAAGAATATTTACGGTCAAAACGTTCAACCGCTAACGCCTTTATTTCACCTACATTTAAAATAAAGCTACGAGGCACATCTAGGCCAAACTCTTTTGCTATCAATAAACATAAATACTCATTTTCTACACTATCCGACATATCTATCGAATAAGAATGGCTTTCTATTTTACCAATGGGAAGTTTAATAATATGGGTAGTTGGAGTCGCATTCTGAGGTAAGCACCAATGCCCATCTAAATAGAGTAATGCGGTTTTCTCTTGAGCGCCCGCAAGTGAGATCCTAAAGTCATCTTCATCTTCAATCATGCCTAAAGGTGCATTCGATTTATACCCTGTTAATATTTTTTCTAGTTGCTTATTAGATAAGGGTTTATATTCAATTTTTCTGATATTACTGACTCTTTGCCCATCTAGAATGAGTTGTAAAGCCCCCACACTATCCTGGCCAATCTTAGATAATAAATCGAAAGGTTGATTTGAATCCGCTTGATAACGACTAACAATTCGATTCCGTATCTCAATATTGTCCGGTAGGAGATTATCAAAAAAATTATAAACTTCGTCTCCTCGATATTCTTGGTGCCTAAGTGGCATTGATAAAGAAATAGGTCGAGCACCTGATGTTTCCAACCAGTGACTATTATAAGTAAATTGGTGAGCACCAGTACTTGAACGAATCAAATCCCCAACCAAGTAACCATTCATGTATACATGCAAAGTCGCCATCACCACTCCTCCTTCCATCCGGAGTCTGAATTTGATGAGCCGCTTTCATTTCGCGGTTTAATATCAAGTTCTAAATTGAGGGCAGATAAAATCTTAAAAAAGGTTTCTAATTTGGTAGAGTCAGGAGAGAGTTCAAAGCTAGAAACAGTATCTTGCCGAATACCTACTTTGCTAGCGACTTTGCTTTGAGATAACTTTTTCGTCTCTCTGACATCCTTCATATAAGCACTAAGTTGTCGGGTATTCGTCACTTTCATTTTAAAACCTACCTTATTTTTCACCCTAACAATATTTACACGCTACAACCGGTAAACATTATATTACACGCTATAGCCGGTAATGTCAAGATTACACGCTATAGGCGGTAAGACATAAATTACACGCTACAGCGTGTGAAAAATATATTAATAAGTATGGCCCACAAAACAGTCAGTGCCATACCTTAGTAAGGTAAAGCTTATATATTACTTGTTTGCTAGAACTTAATAGAGAATTAAGGCAGGAAAAATGGAGGGGACTACCGATAAAGCAAACCTACACGTAATACCGTGTAGGTTATAGACGATAGATGATACCGTATCACTTCCCAATACAAAAACTTGAGAAAATACGGCCTAATAAATCATCAGAAGTAAATTCACCAGTGATTTCGCTAAGTTCCTGCTGAGCTAAACGTAATTCCTCCGCCAGTAACTCACCGGAGCGAGCATTCACTAACTGGTCATAGCCCTGTTCAAGGTGAACGGCTGCTGCATTCAGTGCTTGTAAATGACGACTACGAGCAAGGAAACCACCTTCTATATTACTGTTAAAGCCAATGGCTTCTTTTAGGTGATCGCGCAACAAATCAACGCCTTTTTCTTCGCGTGCGGACAAACGAATTAACGGATAACGAGTATTATCAATAAACTCAACCGGTTCGCCTGTCATATCTGCTTTGTTACGAATGACGGTGACCGGAAGTTCATCAGGTAAACGCGCCATAAATTCAGGCCAAATCTCTTGCGGCTCTGTAGCATTGGTTGTGGTGCTATCTACCATAAACAGCACATGGTCCGCTTGTTCGATTTCTTTCCAAGCACGCTCAATACCAATTCGTTCCACTTCATCACTGGCTTCACGTAAGCCTGCGGTATCAATGATATGCAATGGCATACCATCAATATGAATATGTTCACGTAACACATCACGCGTCGTTCCCGCAATATCCGTCACAATCGCAGCTTCACGGCCCGCCAATGCATTTAGCAAGCTCGATTTTCCTGCATTTGGGCGCCCAGCAATAACCACCTTCATGCCTTCACGCAATAAACTGCCTTGGCGTGCTTGGGAGCGAACTTGTTCTAAATCTGCCACGACTTCGTTGAGTTTAGCTTCAATTTTACCGTCAGACAGGAAATCAATTTCTTCATCTGGGAAATCGATAGCGGCTTCCACATAGATGCGCAAGTGAGTGAGTGCTTCCACCAATTGGTGAATATGGGAAGAAAAAGCCCCTTGTAACGAATTCATCGCTGAACGTGCCGCTTGCTCTGAACTCGCATCAATCAAGTCAGCAATCGCCTCAGCTTGCGCTAAATCGAGCTTATCATTTAAAAATGCACGTTCAGAAAACTCACCTGGATTCGCAATACGAATGCCATCAATCGTTAATATTCTTCTTAACAATAAATCAAGAATAACAGGGCCACCGTGTCCTTGTAGCTCAAGGACATCTTCTCCCGTAAATGAATTTGGTCCAGGGAAGTAAAGCGCAATACCTTGGTCAAGAACAGAGCCTTCCTCATCACGAAATGGCAGATAATCCGCATAACGTGGTTTAGGGAGTTTTCCTAGCACGATTTCAGCAACTTGTGCCGCTTTCGGGCCAGATACACGTAAAATACCGACACCACCACGACCGGGAGGTGTTGCCTGTGCGACGATAGTATCGTTGATTTGCATGATGTTTCTCTGTCATTCCTATAAAAAAATTAAGGCGGTCATTAAATGGCCGCCTTAATATTATATCGATAGCTGAGCAGAAGGCTCACCTAAAATTCAATTTATTTCTTTTCTTTCTTATCGCGACTATGCAGACCACGTTTTTCCAGACCACGGTAAATCACTTGTTGCTGGATGATGGTGACTAAGTTACTCACGATATAATACAGAACCAGACCTGATGGGAACCACAGGAAGAAGATAGTGAACACGACTGGCATGTACGTCATAATCTTCTGCTGCATTGGATCAGTCACAGCGGTCGGTGACATTTTCTGAATCACAAACATTGTCACACCCATCAATACAGGCAGGATGTAGTACGGGTCTTGTGCAGACAAGTCTTGAATCCAACCAAAGAACGGTGCGTGGCGCAGTTCAACAGAACCCATCAACATATAGTAAAGTGCAAGGAAGATAGGCATTTGAATCAGCAGAGGTAAACAGCCACCCAGTGGGTTTACTTTTTCTGCTTTATACATCGCCATCATTTCTTGGCTCATACGTTGTTTGTCATCACCAATACGCTCACGCATTGCAGCCAGTTTTGGTTGCAGTAAACGCATTTTCGCCATCGAGGTGTACTGTGCTTTAGTCAGCGGGTACATAATACCACGAACGATAAAGGTAATAACGATGATGGCAATACCCCAGTTACCCACAAAACCGTGAATGAATTTCAGCAGTTTAAACAGTGGCTGAGAGATAAACCATAACCAACCATAATCAACGGTTAAGTCTAAATGTGGTGCAACTGCGGCCATTTCAGACTGAATTTCAGGACCAACCCATAATGTTGATGAATAAGTACCTGCACCATTAGCTGCGATAGTCATTGGTTCACTCTTATAACCAATGATGGCAGACTTTTTATCTAGGTCGATGGTATAGAAAGTGCTCTTTTCTGCACTTGCAGGGATCCACGCCGTTGCAAAATATTGTTGCAACATTGCCACCCAGCCACCTTTAGTGGTCAAGTCGAGGTTTTTATCTTCGATGTCGCCAAAGCTATATTTTTTATAGTTGTTTTCATCAGAAGAATACGCCGCACCACGATAAGTATGCAGAGCAAAGTTACTGCTACCGGTATCACGCTCTTTTGGTAACTCGATAGTTTGTTTTAACTGACCGAAGAAAGCGAGGCTCAGTGGTTGAGCTGTTGGGTTTTGAATACTGTATTCAACTTCAACAGTATATTGGCCACGTTTTACAATGTACGTTTTCTGATACACAACACCGTTGTTATCAGTAAATGTCATTGGTACGCGCAAGACGTCTTGGCCTTTCTCTAATGTGAAAGTTGTAGAATCTGCGCTATACAGCGGACGTTCGCCATTATTATTTGCTGGGTTGTCTGGGCCATGAAGACCAATCAAACCACTTTGTGCCTGGTAGACAAAACCTGGGTTAGTTTCCAGTAAACGGAAAGGGCTTTCCGAATGAAGGGTCGCAGGATAGGCTAACAGGTCAGCCTCATCGATATCACCACCACGAGTATTGATGCGAATATCCAGTACATCAGTCTTGACTGTGATGAGCTTACCTTGCCCACTGCCAGTTACGGCTTGAGCATCACTGCTTGGCATATCCGCTTGTTGCGAAGTTTGAACAGTTTTAACGTCCTGAGCAACTTTATCGCTCTCCCAGGCCTGCCAAACTAAGAACGACACGAACAACAAAGCGATGAGTAGAAGATTGCGTTGCGAATCCATCGTTATAATTCTCTATTATCATCAGTTTTTCTAGGTGGGACAGGATCATCTCCACCAGCGTGTAAAGGGTGGCATTTTAATACGCGTTTCGCCGTTAACCAACTCCCTTTTAGCATACCAAACCTGCGCAATGCCTCAATTCCGTAATTTGAACAAGTAGGATTGAAGCGACAACGAGGCCCTAACAACGGGCTAATTGCCAGTTGGTAGCCTCTGATCAGCATGATCAGGATTTTTGAGCCAAGCGACGGTGACGACGCCATAACTTATCCAATGCTTCCGTGATCTGTTGATTGTCCAGATTAGCGACCCCTTTCCTTACCAATACCACAAAATCCATTGAAGGCAACTCATGTTGATGCAGACGAAAATATTCACGCGCTAACCGTTTAATACGATTTCGCTCATGAGCTCGTTTAACATTTTTTTTGGCGATGGTAAGACCGATGCGGGGATGCCCCAGCTCGTTTAGGCGACCAAGGATTGTTATCTCTGGGGAACTCGCCCTCTGCGGCTGCTTAAAGACATTATCGAAATGCCTGGGAGTTAACAAACGTAACTCCCGGGTAAAAGCGAGCGTAACCACTTGAATAGAGGGCTAGCTTTATTACTTAGATGAAACGGTCAGACGAGCGCGGCCTTTAGCACGACGGCGAGCCAGAACCTGACGACCATTTTTAGTGGCCATACGAGCACGGAAACCGTGTGAACGGTTGCGCTTCAGTACGGACGGTTGAAAAGTGCGTTTCATAACGATTTCTACCTAACTTTTAAATTTATTACTGATTCAGTAAACGCGTTGGCAACCAGTGGAAACTGATTTACACCTGTGCCTCTATCGCAACAATATAGAAAGAGGCAGGATTGTAATAAAACATAGGGGGTCACGTCAATGAAATGACGCAATCAAACCACTTTTATTTATAGCCTGGCTGACCGGTTTGCCGACATATGTTGTGACAGCCGACGAATGATTACATCCGCATACTGGCTGAAAACCTGCTTTTGCCCCCGCCCTGCCTAACATTAACGTTAAAATAGAGCGATATAGCCCAACAAGTTTACCTCAGTTTCGTGTAAAAATCACATCAGTACTGTACACAGGGAGGAAGATTATACGGACTCCGCCCCAAAGCGCAAGGATCTTCAAGAGATCTAAAAATATTTTTTGATCATACAGAATATTTACCGTAAATCGTCTAAAGTTATCCCCAGCATGTGGAAAAATGACAGCAAATTAAGATAACCCAGTCTATTTCTTCTTTATAACGGGTGCCTTATCACATTTACCTGTGGATAAAAAGCATAAAAACTGTGTAAAAGAATGGAGATCTCTGACTAATTTTGCGGTATGATCGCAGGTCTATTTCTGATCTAACGATCGGCAATATGCAGTAAGTAAG